>OZ244951.1:15000-5157465 GCA_965222315.1 Alphaproteobacteria bacterium
GCTACAATGGCGATTACAATGGGCAGCGAAGGGGCGACCTGGAGCGAATCCCCAAAAATCGTCTCAGTTCGGATTGCACTCTGCAACTCGAGTGCATGAAGGCGGAATCGCTAGTAATCGTGGATCAGCATGCCACGGTGAATACGTTCCCGGGCCTTGTACACACCGCCCGTCACACCATGGGAGTTGGTTTTACCCGAAGCTGGTGCGCTAACCTTAGGGAGGCAACCAACCACGGTAAGATTAGCGACTGGGGTGAAGTCGTAACAAGGTAGCCGTAGGGGAACCTGCGGCTGGATCACCTCCTTTCTAAGAGTTGATTGTTGGCATGGCGCCCGGATTATTCTGGGAAGTCCTCGACGATCACTGCAAATAGCCTGCTTTCGGCTTCGGCCGATGGCAGAGCGGATCAAGCAACTTACGCCGCCGCCGGCGTATCCCTTCCAATAATCAGATGCCTGCAGTCCCCGGCCAGGGAATGGCTGTTGATTGCGGGCTTGTGGTTTCCGAATTCGGGCTGGTAGCTCAGGTGGTTAGAGCGCACCCCTGATAAGGGTGAGGTCGTAGGTTCGAGTCCTACTCGGCCCACCAACGTTGTTTGCTCGTAACGAAGTGCAGAGCAAGCGGCGGGAAGCTGGTTCCTGACCGTTCAGTCGGCCGCCAGGCGATTGCATGAGCAATCGGCGAGAGAGGCCGGTGCCTGCCGGAGATGACAGTCTTTCCAGGATCTGGGGGCTTAGCTCAGCTGGGAGAGCGACGGCTTTGCAAGCCGTAGGTCGTCGGTTCGAACCCGTCAGCCTCCACCAACGTTGTTTGCTTGTAACGAAGTGAAGAGCAAACAACGCGAAGCCGGTTCACGGTTGTCCGGTAGGCTGACAGGCGATTGTGTAACAATTGCCGAGAAGCCAGCAGCACCTGTTAAGACCCGGTCGTTGGTTTGGAAGTTGGTTCATACGCATAAGACTAACGCGACAGCCCGTTGGGGTTGAGTTGCGAGATGGCTTGGTTTGGCCGTCTGGCAACTGAACCTTGGTTCGGTATCGTTCTTGGACAAGTGAAGAGATGAATTAGGTCAAATGATCATGTCGGTCATGCCGCGAGGTGTGATTGGTATTGATCATCTTCTGACGCGTTTTGCGCGTTGTCCCTTGGCCCTACCCGTTGGGAAACTGGCGGTGAGGAATGGGCAGCGCGCAGTAGTAACTGTTTTCGTTGAGTAACCTCGAAGTGAGTTCCTGGGGTTTGATGGTTGGCTGTCTCCGGACGGTTGGCGATCGGATCCTTCAGCTTCGAGGGCGAGAAAACTCAAGCGTGAGAAGGGCATTTGGTGGATGCCTTGGCGCCAAGAGGCGATGAAGGACGTGGCACGCTGCGAAAAGCCACGGGGAGCCGCGAGCAGGCTTTGATCCGTGGATATCCGAATGGGGAAACCCGGCCGTAAGGTCATCTTTATCTGAATACATAGGATAGAGAAGCTAACCCAGGGAATTGAAATATCTCAGTACCTGGAGGAAAGGACATCAACAGAGACTCCCCTAGTAGTGACGAGCGAACGGGGACCAGGCCAGTGGCCTGTATGTAAGAACTAGAACTGTCTGGAAAGTCAGGCCATAGCGGGTGATAGCCCCGTATAGGTAGAAAGCATACAGGTCCTTGAGTAAGGCGGGGCACGTGAAACCCTGTCTGAACGTGGGGGGACCACCCTCCAAGCCTAAGTACTCCTTGGCGACCGATAGCGAACAAGTACCGTGAGGGAAAGGTGAAAAGCACCCCGAGTAGGGGAGTGAAAGAGACCTGAAACCGAATGCCTACAAGCAGTGGGAGCCTTTCTTCGGAAGGGTGACCGCGTACCTTTTGTATAATGGGCCAGCGAGTTAGTCTTTGCAGCAAGCTTAAGCCGATAGGTGTAGGCGTAGCGAAAGCGAGTCTGAATAGGGCGACTGAGTTGCAGGGATTAGACCCGAAGCCGAGTGATCTAGCCATGGGCAGGTTGAAGGTGCGGTAACACGTACTGGAGGACCGAACCCACGTCTGTTGAAAAAGACGGGGATGACCTGTGGTTAGGGGTGAAAGGCCAATCAAACTCGGCGATAGCTGGTTCTCCGCGAAAGCTATTTAGGTAGCGCGTCATGTATTACTACCGGGGGTAGAGCACTGGATCGGGACGGGGGGCGCGAGCCTTACCAACTCGAACCAAACTCCGAATACCGGTAAGTATGAGCATGGCAGACAGACACTGGGTGCTAACGTCCAGTGTCGAGAGGGAAAAAACCCTGACCTCCAGCTAAGGCCCCCAAGTGGTGGCTAAGTGGGAAAGGATGTGGGATAGCCAAGACAGCCAGGAGGTTGGCTTAGAAGCAGCCATCCTTTAAAGAAAGCGTAACAGCTCACTGGTCTAGTTAAGCCGTCCTGCGCCGAAGATGTACCGGGGCTTAAGCCGCCCGCCGAAGCTGAGGGTTTTAGATAACAGTTGTCAGATGAGAGGCGATGCAGTGATGCGTTGCTTTTTGTCTTCAGTGTTGCAGTGCATTCGTGCGCTGGTGAGACGTCAGGATGACAGGTCGTGCGCTGGCACGGCGGTGATGGGGGTCTTCGGGCCGTCATGATTGCCGGGTCAATGGCATCGTTTGTCATCTGATAACTGTGTCTAAAGCGGTAGCGGAGCGTTCCGTAGGCCTGCGAAGGTGTCTCGTGAGGGATGCTGGAGGTATCGGAAGTGCGAATGCTGGCATGAGTAGCGAAAAGGAGTGTGAGAGACACTCCCGCCGAAAGTCCAAGGTTTCCTCGGCCAGGTTAATCCGCCGAGGGTAAGCCGGCCCCTAAGGCGAGGCCGAAAGGCGTAGTCGATGGGAATCAGGTTAATATTCCTGAGCCTGCTGGTGGTGACGAATACCGGAAGTAGTCGGGTCTTATCGGATTGATCCCGGCTGCCTGGGTGTTCCAGGAAATAGCCCCAGCATAAGACCGTACCCCAAACCGACACAGGTGGACTGGTAGAGTATACCAAGGCGTTTGAGAGAACGATGTTGAAGGAACTCGGCAAAATGCTCCCGTACCTTCGGAAGAAGGGAGCCCCGTTATCAGGCAACTGGTGGCGGGGGGCACAGAGTAGGGGGTAGCGACTGTTTACTAAAAACACAGGGCTCTGCGAAGTCGCTAAGACGACGTATAGGGTCTGACGCCTGCCCGGTGCTGGAAGGTTAAAAGGAGGGGTGCAAGCTCTGAATTGAAGCCCCAGTAAACGGCGGCCGTAACTATAACGGTCCTAAGGTAGCGAAATTCCTTGTCGGGTAAGTTCCGACCTGCACGAATGGCGTAACGATTTCCCCACTGTCTCCAACATCGACTCAGCGAAATTGAATTCTCCGTGAAGATGCGGAGTTCCCGCGGTCAGACGGAAAGACCCCGTGAACCTTTACTATAGCTTTGCAGTGGTACTAGAGATGGACTGTGTAGGATAGGTGGGAGCCTATGAAGTGTCGGCGCCAGCTGGCATGGAGGCAACCTTGAAATACCACCCTTTTGATCTTTGGTATCTAACCGCGACCCGTGAAGCCGGGTCCGGGACCCTGCATGGTGGGTAGTTTGACTGGGGCGGTCGCCTCCCAAAGCGTAACGGAGGCGCGCAAAGGTGAGCTCAGGTTGGTCGGACATCAACCGCTGAGTGCAATGGCAAAAGCTCGCCTGACTGCGAGGCCGACGGGCCGAGCAGAGACGAAAGTCGGTCATAGTGATCCGGTGGTCCCGAGTGGAAGGGCCATCGCTCAACGGATAAAAGGTACTCCGGGGATAACAGGCTGATACTTCCCAAGAGTCCCCATCGACGGAAGTGTTTGGCACCTCGATGTCGGCTCATCACATCCTGGGGCTGGAGCAGGTCCCAAGGGTTCGGCTGTTCGCCGATTAAAGTGGTACGTGAGCTGGGTTTAGAACGTCGTGAGACAGTTCGGTCCCTATCTGCCGTGGGTGTACGAGACTTGAGAGGCGCTGTCCCTAGTACGAGAGGACCGGGATGGACGTACCTCTGGTGTACCGGTTGTGGCGCCAGCCGCAACGCCGGGTAGCTATGTACGGAAGGGATAACCGCTGAAAGCATCTAAGCGGGAAGCCCCCCTCAAAACCAGGTCTCGCTTGAGAGCCGTGGAAGACCACCACGTTGATAGGCAGCATGTGGAAGTGCGGTAACGCATGGAGCTAAGCTGTACTAATTGCTCGATAGGCTTGAGTTTTATCGTCAGCGTCCGGCCCGGATGAGGCCAGACAAGACACTCGCCCTCGAAACTGGAGGATCAAGACAGACCCTCCATGATCGGTGGCTGCCAGCGAAAACAGGAAAAACGCGTCATTGACCTCTGTTGTCCATTATTTGTTGCCCGTCATCTGCTGTCATGATCTGGTGGCTATAGCGGCGTCGCCCCACCCGATCCCATCCCGAACTCGGCCGTGAAAGGCGCCTGCGCCGATGGTACTACGTCTTAAGGCGTGGGAGAGTAGGTCGCTGCCAGATCATGACAGCAGATGCGGGGACGGCAAATGCCAACCCGACAGAGGACGGAAGAAACCAAACCCAATTCATCTCGAAACCTTGTCACGCCGCCTGAGGCTAATACCCAAGGCGGCGTTCGTGTCTCCGGCAACACGAAAATCCAATACCGCGGGGTGGAGCAGTCCGGTAGCTCGTCAGGCTCATAACCTGAAGGTCGCAGGTTCAAATCCTGCCCCCGCAACCAACGCCTCGCAGTCGTCAGCGGCATTTGGTGAGAGGCGTTCAGATCGCCTCCCCGCAACCAACGCCTCGCACTGGTCTAGGTTGACATTAGACAACTCCCCACTAAGCGAGGCTTTGTCACGATTGGCGGCGATGGCGAGGATACCCGCCAGATCGCCTTCAAGATCGATGATGGGGTGATCACGATCTTCCGAGGGTGTCAGAACGATCCGGTCAACTAGCGATCTGACAATCTCAGATGCCTCAGTCCGGTGTTCTTCCGAGTTAAGCGAATCGATCAATTCCGCGACTTGCGTCCGATACCGTTTCGCCATATTCGGGTGAAGCAGAACCGGTTGCTCTTCTGTGCTATCCAAAATCCGTTCGAGCGCAATCTTCCGGTCGTTGATCCGACTGGCGTCCTCCTTCAGAAGGTCGCCCGGTACACCGTCCAGGATTGATTGCACGATCTTCTTCCGCTCCCGTTCGAGCTTTTCCAATTCGGCCCGGTAGGAGTGAATCGCCGCATTATGCCGTTTGTTTAGCTCATTCATGTGACGAGTGTATTCTTCACAGAATATCTCGCACAATTCCGGGTCCATCAGGTGGTCACGCAGCGAGCCAAGGACCGCCTGTTCCAACTCTTCACGCTTAACGGTTTGCTTGTTGGAACATGTTCCTTTGTTTCGTGCTGTAGAACAGCCGATGCGTCCACTTGAAACCGTCGAACATCCGCCACCACAGACGCCGCACTTGATCAAGTAAGCAAAAAGGTTGCGCGGGCGGTTCGTCTCCCAGAGTTCGTGCTTGCGGTTCAAGGTCTCTTGCCGTGCCTTCACGCGGTCCCAGAGTTCCTGATCAACAATGCGGAGCTCCGGAACGTCTTTGACGATCCAGCTTTCTTCCGGGTTGAGCTTTGATACGCGTTTGCCGGTGGTCGGGTCTTTCACATAGCGCAGCCGGTTCCAGACCAAACGCCCAATATAAAGCTCGTTGTTCAGAATACCGGTGCCGCGCTGGCGGTTGCCGTTGATGGTGCTCTGGCCCCAACCTTTACCGGTCGGACCGGCGATCTTCTCCTTGTTCAACTGGAAGGCAATCGCCTTGGGTGACTTCCCAGCGGCATAGTCCTCAAAAATGCGGCGCACAACCGCGGCTTCGATGTCGTTGATGGTCCGTTGACCGCGATCATCGCCGGGCACGACATCATAGCCGTAGCAGTTCCCGCCGCCGGAGCGGCCCCCTTCGACGCGGCCTCGCAGTCCGCGGCGCGTCTTGTCGGCCAGGTCTTTCAGGAACAGGGCATTCATCGTGCCTTTGAGGCCGATATGCAGATGCGAAATCTCCCCTTCCGACAGGGTGATGATCTTCACGCCCGCAAAAGAGAGACGCTTGTAGATCGCAGCAATATCTTCCTGGTCACGGCTGATCCGATCCAGTGCTTCCGCATAAAGGACCTCAAACTTCCCAGCGGCGGCATCCTGCATCAGCATCTGAATGCCGGGGCGCATCATCGATGCGCCGGAGAGCCCGTGATCCGTGTAGTTTTGTGCAACATGCCCGCCTTCGCTACGCACGCGCTCTGCGCACATGCGGATTTGATCTTCAATCGAGGCTTCGCTCTGAAGATCGGTCGAATAACGGGCATAGATCGCAGCATTAGCCATTATGGTCTCGTATTGTCCGGCCCCGGCTCCGGGGTCTCTTGCATTTTCTTGCGGCGCTCACGCATGAGCAGGCTTTCATGGTCCTCCTCCGCAGCGCGCCGCGCCAAAAACCGCACCAATTCGTGCAGTTCTTTTTTGGGGGGATGCGTGCGTTTCTCGCGCAGCAATCGCCCCCATTCAGTCGTTGGGCGTTTGCTACTCATTGTAGTTCGTTTCCTGAAAATAATCGAGGAAAAACGCCAAGAATTTGCGTTTATGATCCTCTATTTCCAGAATATCACAATTATAGATTGTTATGCAAAAAGGTGAGCATAATATATTCAATAAAAATAGGTCATTCATCCGCAGCGCACGCCGATTTAATCCCAAAACACTATTGTTTTGAGTTGTAATCGTGCGAGCGTTATTTGTGCGGAGAACGTGCATTATTGGCTGATCTCCGTGCTATGGGACCAGATGATCACCGGGCAGTTTTGGGTGCCGCGGCGGGTGAAAGGCTGGGTCACAAAGGGCGGGCCGTAGTACTCGCACCAGAGATGCTGGCCGGCATGGTTCTGGGCGTACTGGATGCGCAGGTGCGGCCAGCCGAAGATCAGAACCGCGAGGACCGCCGCGCCGATCAGCGTCAGCGGGAAGCGCGGCATCTGCCCGTGCAGGACCTCCAGGACGGGACGGACGAGCGGTGCCTTGTCCCTTGGCAGCTTGCGCCGACCGGCCCTTGCGGCGACCGCGCGCCGTCCGCGGACGGACATCTTGAGCTTGCCGATAAAGGGCTTACCGTCATGCAGCGGGTTGGGCTCCACGGCGGAGCGCCAGGGCTCGACCTCGTGATATCCGGCTTTGAGCGCGCGCACGGGTTTGAGGTTCTTGATGAAGATGATTTGTTCATCGTCCGGGAGCTGGCGGAGCTCATCGGCGCGCATGAGATCGCGCATCGAAGCGTTCATCGACATGCCCGCCGGTTCGCCAAGGTGCGTGCCCAGGCTAAAGGAGGCCGTCGGCACGGCTCTTTGGCCGAGCATGCGGCTCACAAGCGTCGCCGTCTCGCTGGCGGCCACGCCGAAGAACTGCTTAACGTCGCTCTGGCTGAGGATCGTCTCCAGGGCGGGCGCGCCGTAGACGCGCGCGATCTCCTTGAGTTCCTGCACGACCATCCAGACATGGATGCCGTAGCCGCCAAGCGCCGTCAGGGCGGCGGGAAGTCCGCTCAGCTTGTAGTTGGTGAACTCGTCCAGCAGCAGGTGGACCGGAACCGCATTCCTCTCGCGCACCAGTTCGCGCAGCGCCGCCCAGACCAGCAGGCCGATCCAGGGCTCGAACATATCGGCATGTGTCGGATCGCAGACCATGAAGATCGTGGTCTTGCCGCGCTTCAAATCCCGGAAGCGGAAGTCGCACGCCTCCACAGAAGGCGCGAGATGGCCGCTGGGGCCGAAGGCCACCAGGCTTTGCAGCGCGCCTTCGCGGAACGAGTCGAATTGCCTGGGATTGCTCTCCAATGTCGAGCGAATGCCCCTGGCCAGCACCGCCAATTCACCGCCGAGTTCATCGCTGTCGTCGGCGTCCTCCAGCAGCGCCGCCAACGCCTCGTTATCGCCCAGCATCTCATAAACAGCCGGAAGATTGGCCTCTTGGGGTTCGCGCAGGACGCATTGCGCGGCCAGCGCGAAGGTCAGGATTTTACGGGTGCCGTTCGGCCAGTATGGATCGCGCGCCCCGTCCGCCGGATCGGGGTGAAGCTGGTTCGCCATGGAGCGCGCGTCGGCGATGACGTTTTCTTTGGCGAACGTCAGATTATCCAGAATTATCCGCATGGGATTGTAGCGGGCGCTGCGCTCGCCGGTGATATGCGCCGGATCGAGCACAATGACAGTGTGGCCGTGCCGCTCCCGGATGTGCCGGGCCGTCTGCATGGTCAACTCGCCCTTCATGTCCGTAACCAGGCGCGAAGCGCCGATGTCATGACACAGGGCGGGCATCACAAAGGACGTGGTCTTGCCTTTGCGGGCCGGGGCGCAGATCAGGCCGTGCACGGCTGTTTCTATAAAGAGCGGCTGGCCTTCCAGAATGCCGAGGAACAGGCCATTTGTTTTGGTGAGCCCGGCTTTCTTCGCCTCTTTCCGGCGCAGCCAGCCAGCCGAGCCCAGCGTATCGCCGGGCCGGTGAGCGCTGATCACGCGCCGGATTTGTTTGGCGACGGCAGCCAGTTCCGCCGCGACCACGCCGGTACCGACCAGCGCCATCGCAGCAGCCCCGGCCCAGGCATAGATTTGCCATTCGGGCGCGTGGCTGCCGGGCGCGATCAGCGGCCAGGTTTTTGCAAGGGCCGTATACAGGCCGCCCGTCACAAGGAGACGGGGCACGAGCCTGCCGGTGCCGTATTGAGCAAACGGGTTCGTCATGGCCGTTCCCCATCTGGCCACGCACAGGCTTCGCGGGCTTGTGCGATTTGAGTTGGCGTCAAACCGGTGTCACGCAGGATCGCGCCGGTGATTTCAGCATGACTGATCGCTTGGCCGCGGGTCTTGCGGCCCAGATCGATGCGCGTGCTGGCAGCGCCGCCCGTATCGATGCTGAGATAGCACCAGGCGCTGCTCCAGATTTCCGGCTCCAGCACCGAGGTGAACTTCACCCCGGTCGTGACGCTGCCAAACGACAGGTTCTCGCTCTCAAACAGCGAGTAGTTCTCGACGCTGTTATTCAGCGCTTCGAGCTCGGCGCGGCGCTTTTCTGTTTCCTCAATCTTGCGCGCCAGAGCGTTGCGCTCGGCCTCGATGTTGCTGCGCGCTTTTGTAAGCGCCTCTATCTCGTCCCGGACACAAGGCGAGCCTTGCGCCGGGATGCCGAGAACGCAGCGGATGTCCTCCATACCGCTGGAGAGTTCGGGGATTTGACGTGCGGCCAGGAAGAGGATGAGCGCAACCACAACGGCCATGAAGGCGCAGACCATGGCAAAGCCGATGGTCAATCCGAATGCGCCGGACATTTTTCTCATGACCTATCTCCTTCGGAATTTTCAGTGGTCCGGCCTCGCCGCTTCATGGTGGAAGCCCAGAACAGCAGCGTTGAAAGCGGAGCGAAGAGATCGATGATCAGCGCTATCGCCATTTGCGGAAGGTGCGAGGACGCGTACGCCCAAACCAAATCCTGCGCGGGTTTCAGAACGGCGCGTCCGGCCTCTGGCAGCGGCAGCGCCTCGATTTGCGTAATCAGGCTCTCGATCTTGCGCGCGTTTTCCGCCTCTTCACCGGCCAGCATTGCGATGGCCCGGTTCTGGTTCGCCGCAAAACCGCCATTTGTGCTTTCCAGCTTTCCAATGGCTGAAGACAGCCCCGTCGCCCCGGCGCGTAGCGCGCGAGTGCGATCTTCGTTTTGCAGGGCCTGGAGCAGAGCGTCCATGCGCCGGGCAAGCGCCAGAAAGTCCATCTCCCGCTCGCCAATAGGCCGGTCCCGGTCATAAATGATGGTATCGAGCTTTGCAGAAAGTGCCGCGATCTCGCGGGTCCGGGCCTCATTGACCGCAATGGTCTCTTCCAGCGTCTCGGCAATCGCGCGCTTGCTTTCGCACTGACCCAGCAGATAGCCGGTCACCAGCCCCTTGCCTCGTGAGCCGGTAATGCTGCCGGTTTGCAGTTCTTCCTGGTGGCGCGCACATGCTGCGCTGGCCTGCGCTCCAATAATAAGCAGTGCGTCTTCCATGGCCGCGGCCCGCGGAGCCAGCATCGCCGCCTTGGCCGCATAAAGATCGGCTTGAGCTTGCAGCTCTTTCCCGCGCGCGCTGTCCTTCGTTGTGCCGATGATGCTGGTCAAGGTGCTGGAGAGTGCCAGCGCGACCATCAGAACCGTCGCCACGAACAAGCCAATGCCCTTCGCGCGCGGCGCTACAAAGAGCGGCATTAGCTTCATTGTGTAGTGCCACAGCGCGAACTGCGAGCCCGTTGCGCAGGCGACGATCAGGATGCACAGCATCCGGGTCGAATCGCTTGCGCCGCTGATCCATTCGGCCATCGTGAGCATACCTTCGTAGCTGGTGTATGCGCTTCCGAACAGAAGCGCCAGCAAGAGGAGCGGCTGATAGAAGACCTGATAAGCAGCCGCGAGGCGTTCTGCCTCGCTTTGGCCGTTGCGGTTGGTCTGATCCGGGATTTTATCAAGAGACATTGTCTGTCGCCATTTTTCCGCAGGTAAAGACGCTTTTGGGTACTGCGTTTATGGCGATGGTAATTGCGAGTGGAAATTTGGAATGACGATATTATTGTTCCATTAAGGGAATTGATACGGACCAATATTCCATTTATATTTTGTGCGATTGGAGCAATGCGGAAGCGCAGCAAAAATATCTGGAAGAATCTGGAATGATCTGGAATTCTGACGCCAGAAAACGAGGCGCACGCGAGCCGTGCGCCGTTCTGGCGGGGATCGTCCAACATTGCAGATTAATAACGGCGCGCCGGTTTATGCGGCGCTGAGCAAGGCAGAGCGCGCGCTTCTAATTGCCTTGATACACTACCTGAAGGACAGGCACCGGATCGATCATGCGCAGATCGCCCGGCTCGATAAGAGCTGGATGCCTGATTACCTGCGGATGAAAGGGACCAAGGGCGAAGAGGATATTTACGATGGGGTCTACCGCGTCGCCAAAGATCGCTATGCGGATTTCGAGCCGTGGGCGCGCGAGGCATTCACCTCCTTATATGGGCGGCCTCACGATCCGCTGCCTTTGCCGGAAACGGAAAAGGCCCGCCCCGAAGCTTTCCTGACCGATCTATTGAAGCACCTGGTCACGGACCCGGAGAAGATCGCCCAAATCCGCAGCGCCTATGAAGGCGTGTTTGCGCTCTACCGGTTCCGAGCGAGCAACATCAACGCCGGAGCCTCAGAAAACGATCTCAAAGAATTCGTGCGCGAGCGCCTGGAAATTTACACGGTCCCTGAAGCCATGCCGTTGCGGTTTCGGCTGACCTATGAAGGCGGGCGTTTCGGTATTCAGGACGGCACCGTGCTGGAGGCTAGCGGCTTCATTGCGCCGACTTATTCCGACCTTTATCTGATTGGGCACGAACAGGCCCAATCACACAATCTCATGATGGTGATCCCGCGCGTGCTGGTGCAGCCGAAATCGGCCATCGGGCTTGTGCTGCGCAGGCATGAGCCCAAAGGTTTTTTTGCCTCGCGGATTTTGTTGCAACGCTGGGAAGGGAACACGGAACTCAAAACCGGTTTCGTCAGTCCCGATGATGCCCCGATCCTGGAGGGCAGCCAGCATCTCCTGCGTAATACCGTTCCTCTCGACGGGCGAACAGTGCTGTTGATGCGGGAGTAGCCGGAAAATTCCTGCCTAATCTAATGTAAGTCCTCATAACAACTGCCGGAGATATATTCCCAAGTATCATCTACGCATTGGAAAATACAAAGTCCGGATGCTGGATGAAGGCATGAAGTCGTCGTGGTTTGCAGACTTCTTTTGTTGGTAGAAGGCGGAACGCATGGAGAATAACCAGCTCCCATCCAGTGAGTAGGGTGAGTGGATGGGGATGCTGGAGAACAATCATCGCCCAAGGGCTTTTGGCAAACATACCCACCATCGGCATCAGCGATTAGCGCTTCCCCCTCATCGCAGGACGGCAGGCTGATAGCGGCGCAGACAAATTCGTCCCCATCGGATACCAGCGTTTGTCCCGCCGGGCATGTCGGGTTTGAGCTTGGCTTCGGTTCGCAAACCGGTACGCCGTCACGGACGCTAACCAGCATCTCACCTGCCGGGCAGCCATAATCAGCAGCAGGCGCGGCAGGCGGCGGCGCACAGTTGGGCGCATTGTTGCTGATGCCTTCCATAAATTCTCCGCCCGGGCATTGCATGCCGGGAGAGCCGCCGATTACTTCGGGTAGCATACAGTTCGCATCGCTTTCATCGCAATAGGTGTCGGAGGACATGCGTGTCGTTGCGGAAACCGTGTCTCCTGCTATGTTGTCGCCCTGTATATCGCCATTGACGTCTAGCATCACACTTGGATTGGGTACGCCGATCCCGACATTGCCGGTATTGATATTGTAGATATCGTCGATATCCGAGGCAGATCTGGCCCATAATCCGTCATAGGATTCGCTGGTGGTATAGATGGCGCGGTCGTCATATGAATCGACGCCTGCCGCTTTCCCTTGATCGCGGAACACGGCATCACCGTCGCAGTTTTCCTGCCCGATGCCGGACCCTGTACAGGCGGTCGCATAAGCGGTGCCGTCGTCGGTATAGCCGCCCTGACCGTCTTCACCATGGCTGTAGAGAAAGAAGTGTGCAGAAGCTGGCGGCGTAACCATACTCGTGCCGGATTCGCCGAGCACATCGATTCCGCCCATATCCTTGTCAAACACGGCCGGTGGCGGTTTGGCCAGTTCTTCGGTAATGGCATAGCTTAATCTCTGCCCGTAGCCGTCCAGCGTGGCATCGACCGGAATGTTCAATTCCTTGTAGGGAACCGCGCCGATCCGGACATTTGTAGGTGGAAGCGGTCCGGCGCCATCCGGGTCCCGTCCGGGAACGCGCATGACACCAGCCGCGGCGGATGTGGTCGTACAGTCATCGGCCGCGCCGTCCAGCGGGTCATTACGGGTCGTATTGACAGGCCGTTGGAGCCGGGCAGGGATAGTGGCCGTTGGTAGCCAGATATTCCGCGAGAGCCGCCTGCACGGTCTGTAAACTGGAATCCGTATCGTCGATCTTTTTCTTGACGAAAAACTGGTTTGCGATGGCGGTCACCGAGGCCAGAATGATCCCTGCGATGAGAAGAACCATCGAGAGTTCAATCAGCGAGAAACCTTTGTTACCGACTTGTCTGAATGATTTTCGTTGTTTCATAGTATATTTGCCCCGTAATAAAAACTTTATTATTTAGTAAATTATATTTATGGATTTATACAACTATTATTTCATAAAAATAGTTCATAATTGGTTAAAATGTTAGATAATATTAAATACTTACCCATACCAAAAGGATAATGGCCATATTTTCAATGATTGCTATCCATATTTACTAGGTTTCATTTTTTATATGCAGATACTCAGGACGTAACCAGCGCCTTCTACGTAATGCTATCCACCTCGATGCGGCGATACTTTTAATGTAGGAGAAAAAACTGAAGTCATGTTTGAAAATATAAAAATTGTTTATTTGTTGAAATTGCATTAAAAATTATTCAATAATTGAATTATACAATTTTATTGATGAGAGGGGTATTTGATATGAAAAAATTGATATTGTTATTTTTTGTGATGGCGCTTGTTTTCCCTGCGCGCGCGCAGGAAACTGCACCGGAAGCAACCTGCACCGCTGGAGAAACGAACTATACCCGTCAAACCGGCGGTCCCGAAGCCAATGGGGTTTTAACATTTTTACAATGCAATGGTACCAAGTGGCTCGGGACAATGCGCATTGATAATGCAAATGGGAATTTCCTTGTAGATAATGATGGAGGAGGATCATTCAATAAATATGCAGTATCAGGAAGTAATAATATATTATTTGGATATAATGCAGGTGCGCAAGTTGGTTCCCAGAGTAATAATATTATGATGGGTGGCGGTGCTGGGTATAGAACAACGGGACAAGACAATACCTTTGTTGGGGTGAATGCAGGAGGAAGAGCAGAGACATCCTATAACGTAGCT
This sequence comes from Alphaproteobacteria bacterium, assembly GCA_965222315.1. Classification (GTDB taxonomy): domain Bacteria; phylum Pseudomonadota; class Alphaproteobacteria; order Bin95; family Bin95; genus JACKII01. The sequence continues at coordinate 29,042 of OZ244951.1, forward strand.
ATTGGTAGATCTGCTCTAGGGACAAATGGATCCGGGCCAGTAGCGATGAGCAACACCACTGCAATAGGTTGGCATGCTGGCTTTTTATCTCAAGGCAGCAGTTCCCTATATCTTGGGAAATATGCAGGAAGATATGCTCAAGGAAACAACAATATTTTCATCGGAACTGATACCGGAGACAATGGTGGAGCCACCACCACTGGGGCAAATAATATATTGATCGGTAATGATATTGAGTTGCCGACGACGTCTACGTCTAGTTTCCTGAGTATTGCTGATTTGATCTATGGCGAAATTTCAGCGGGTGAGGTGGGGATCGGAACAAATGCTCCCCAGGCAGAACTGGATGTTAACGGGGATATTTATTTTTCGGGGATTATTCGTGATATGTCAGATCGGCGCCTAAAGGCCGATATACATCCCGTGAGCAACGCATTGGAAGGTATCACCAGCCTTGACGGCGTTTCTTTTGTTATGAAGGATGACACCGAAAAACGGCGTGAATTTGGCTTGATCGCGCAAGATGTTCAGTCCGTTTTCCCCGATCTTGTTGATGCCGATTCGAACGGTATTTTGGGATTAAATTATATTGGCCTCATTGCACCATTGATAGAAGCGCTCAAGGAGTTGGATAAGAAGATCAGCGATCAGGATGACGCGATTGTGCGTCTTGAGGCCGAGAACGCCAAACTCCGCCGGATGCTTCATCAAGTGACGGCCCGCATGGACGTGATTGAGGGGAAGCGCCGTCCGCCGCTTAAGCCGTATAATCCATAGGGTTCAGGTACACAAATAATGCAAATCTGACAGTTACCGACCCGTTAAGGGGTAACGCAAGGTGTGGGTGGTAGTACCACCCCGACCTTGGCAAGGGGACCCGCTGCGCGCCCCCGTTGCATCCCCCCGGCCTTGGCCCTCCACCCGCATTGAGCAGGTTTCAGGCCATTCAAACCGTATCGCCGGTTTGATCCACTCGCAGAGGAGACTTCGCTCTCCCCTGCACCCCATCGACTTAGGAGCGTTCCGGCCCCCAAGACCCCAGACCATTTCATGGAGACCAAAGACGGGAGCTTTCGCGCTGCCCTTCCTTGGAACCTTCCCATCGACCAAAGGGCCTTCGTGCCCCTTGGAACCCTGACCGCGCGTATGCCGCCCTGGACCCTGCACCAGGGTTTCGCCCATGGAGACGATCAGCGGGTAACCTGGCCCCTGAACCCGGGAGACCAACAGCGCGAACGCCGATGTCTTTCTGAGGCCACCGCTGGGCATAATCAGTCTGCCAGAACGAGTTCGGCCAACCCATCGAGCTTACCCTTGATTGGCCGCCAACCGGGCATCTGTTTATCCAACAGTTCGTAAAAACGGGGGCTGTGATTGTGTTCCTGTAGGTGGCACAGTTCATGGGTAATGACGTAGTCAATGCATTCTCTTGGAGAGCGGATCAGCCACGGATTGAGATTGATTGATCCGCTTGGTGAACAGCTTCCCCACTGTTTTTTCATTGTTACAAGCTTCAGGGCGGGTTTCGTGTCCAGCCATGGTGTCTTTGCGCAAATCTCATCCATGCGGCGAGAGAAATACTCAATCGCGCGCTGTTTGTACCAAGCATTCAGTCTGCGCTTCACCGCTGCGCGGTCGACCTTCGGGAGTTGGATTTTGATTAATCCGCCCTTGAGTGCGACTGACGACTTTTGACCAGGCGTTTCTTCGACTTTTAACTGGTAGCGCCGCCCAAGATAAAAATGTGTTTCGCCACTTATATATTCGCGCGCCAGCGCGAATTCCCGGACCCGTTCCCCCTCAGCAAGCCGTTGTGATATCCACCTGGCTCTTTTGCTGACTGCTTTCCCAATATCACCCGCTTCTTTGCCAGGCGGCACTTCCACTTCAACTCGCCCATCTGGTTGGACGTGAATGCGGACTTTTGATGAAAGGGCAGAGTTAATGGCTATACGATAATTTATCCTTCGCTCCCCATAATAGATGAACCCGTCCATCTAAAGCTCACCCCGGCTAAGTCCTATTTTTGTAACTTCGACGATTTGTTCCGTGGCCTTTTTTGCGTTGTCCAATCCGATCTTCTTGAACAACAAGGGCAGAACGCCTTTTCGGATAGCTGCTTCAATGTTCTGAGGACTCAATGTGTTTTCAGCGACGGCATCTGAAACGATCTTCTCAATTTCGAGGCTGATGTCGGCGAAATTTTCGGTGTGATTATCGTTGTTCTCACCTGTGCTGGTCAATTTGAGGATTCCAAAATACGCAGCGGCATGTTTATTGCCTTGCAGCTTAGAAGGCACGCCGTCTACCTCACGGTTCGAGACCTTTTCCTCAAAATCTTTAAATAGCGCATATTGCTTAAAAGGATGGTCGAATAAAGCCTCGGCTTCTTTTATCGCCTGCTTGAGAAGCTCAGAGAAATAGGCTTGCGCATAGGGATCATCTGCCAGTTCCTGCTCAATGGTTCTTTTTACGCGTGAGCGAATTATGTCTGTCTCGTTCTTGACCTTCTCCTCAGTCCATTCCTCGGGTGCTTCTTGATTGCCAAGCTCGTTGACAATGTAGACGCCATCCGCATCCCGTACCTCTTCGCCAACAACGTGCTGGTCTACGAGCCTGCGGATTTGTTCCTCATACGCGCTAAAATCGATGGTCTCCTGAGCATCCTGTTTAGCCGTGCGGCGCAGTTCTGAGAAAAACTTCAGGTCCCTTTTATAGGTTTGAATCTGTGCCTCGGTGATGGATGCGTCTTCAAAGAATGAGCGCGAGCCAAGCGCCACCTTCAAACACATCCCGAATTCCGTCAGCGCTTCGTAGAAATCTTCGCGCACCTTCTGCCGAAGATCGACCGCAACACCGTCTGCGTTGGTCTCGATTTGGGGGATCAGGATTTGACGGTACTGCTCGCGATCCGAGCGGTTCTTCACATCTGAGAAGATAGCCCAAAGCGCCGCGTGAAGTTTGGGCAGGCGCTTGTATTCTGTCGAAACCTCTGAGTAGAGCCCTTCGATATCTTCGATATCGAAGCCGCCCTGGGTTTTTTCCGCCAGGTCCTGATATTCTGTGATTGCCGTATCGAGCTCCTTGAGGATGCCGCGATAATCGATCAGAAGGCCGTATTTCTTCTCCTCATGGAGCCGGTTCACACGAGCGATAGCCTGGATCAGGCTATGCTGCTTGAGCGGCTTGTCGATATACAAAACGGCATTCTTTGGCTCATCAAAACCCGTCAGCAGCTTGTCAACGACAATTAAGATATCCGGCGCACCCGGCTCGCTGAATGCTTCGATGACCTCGCGTTCATAGTCTTCGGGATCGCCTTTGACGTTGCTTTTCCACCATTGCTGCACCTCGGGCAGTTCCGCTTCATCCACCTCCGCATGACCCTCGCGTGTATCCGGCGGTGAGATTACGATGGCGCTGGTCACAAGGCCGGTGGCGTCCAGTTCTTTCTTGTAGCGCACCGCCGAGAGCTTGCTATCTGTAGCAAGCTGGCCCTTGAGGTCCTTGCCCAGCTTCTTGAAGTTTTCGTTGAAATGAATGGCAATATCCCAGGCGATCAGGCGGATGCGTCCGGCTGATCCGTAGACTTGACCGCGTTTGCCGTATTTTTCCTTGAGATCGCTCTTCTGCTTATCCGAAAGTCCGGCTGTGATCTTATCGAACCAGTTATCGATAGCGCCCGCGTTTATATCCAGAACCGGACGCCGTTCTTCATAGAGCAGCGGCGTGACCGTTCCGTCCTGGACCGCACGCTGCATTGTATAGGCGTGAACAATCGGACCGAACTTGTTCGTCGTTTTGTCATTTTTCAGGAGCGGCGTGCCGGTAAAGGCGACGTAAGAGGCATTGGGAAGCGCCTTTTTCATGCGCTCATGGTTTTCGCCGCTTTGGCTTCTGTGCCCTTCATCGATCAGGACGATTATGTTTTCGCTCGGGTTGTAGCATTCGGGCAGCCGGGAGGCGGTCCCAAACTTATTGATGATCGAAAAGATAATCCGCTCATTCCCCTTGCCGATCCGCTTGGCCAGGTCCCGGCCAGTCGATGCCTTGGCACGGTTCTCTTCCTTCTTGATCCCTCTTGTTTCCCCGAAGGCTCCGCTGTGGAGGAAGGTGCGGGCAAGCTGCTTTTCGAGATCGACGCGGTCGGTCACAACGAAAACGCGGCACTGGGTCAGGTTCTGGTGAAGGAGCATCGCCTTGCACAAAAAAACCATGGTCAGGCTCTTGCCTGAACCGGTCGTGTGCCATATCACGCCGCCTTCACGCCCCCCGTCGGGACGGATCACGGATATCCGGTCGATAAGCGCTTTGATACCGAACACCTGCTGATATCGCGCAGCAACCTTTCCGGCTTTTTTGTCGAACAGGATGAAGAACCGGATAAACTCAACCAGCCGATCTTTCGAAAGCAGGCTGATCAGTAACCGGTCCTGATCCGTCACAAACTGGACGCCCGACCAAAGTGACAGGAAATGTTGCTGCACATTTGGCGGTTTGCCGTAGAGCAGCGCATCGTGGTCCTCTAACGCCAGACGCGTGTTCTTGATTCCCTCAAAATGACTTTCGTCAAACGCTTCCTCGCGCCACTTCGCCCAGAACTTCTTCGGCGTTCTGGTTGTGCCGTACCGGCCTTCGGTACCGCTGATCGACAGGAGAAGCTGCGAATAGGCAAAGAGGTGCGGAATCTCATCGTGCTTCTGATTCCGGATGTTCTGACTGATCCCCTCATCGACCAGCGACATGTTTGGGTTGCCGGAATCCGGGCGCTTCGCCTCAATGACCACGACCGGCAGGCCGTTGATGAAACAAACGATGTCGGGGCGGCGCGTATGAGTGCCGTCGGTCGATAGCACCTCAAACTCATCGCTGACGATGAAGCTGTTACTCTCCGGCCAATCCCAATCGATAATCTTGACCGTAGGTGAGTGCTTCTTACCGTCCACAAACTCGGTCACTGTGACGCCGAGCGTCATGGCATTATAGAGCTTCTCGTTCGCGCTCAGCAGCCCTTCCTGCATCGCGGGTGCACACAGATCGCGCACGATCTGGTCGATGGCGTTGGTTGAAAGCGGATAGCTCTTTCCCCGATAGTCAAAGCGCCGCTTTTTCATCTCGTCGATCAGCACGCTCTTGAGCACGACCGCCTTGTTGCCCTCGCGCAACTCCAGCGCTTTCGCCGAAGGCATATAAGTCCAGCCGAGCGCAATCAGCGTATGAAGGGCTGGGATATGGGCGGAGGACAGTTCGGCAGTATTAGGTCTAGTCACGAAGGCTCTCCCGGCTGTCCGTCAGAGAGCTTCTCCAGGATTGCATCAGTCCAAATCTTACCGTCGGTAGTTGTCCGAGTACTTCCATCGACACGGACGATATGCACGCGCTCGCGAGCCGACGCGGGAAGGCGCATCTTTTCTTCAAGATGCCTTTTGCGGTCCGTGTCAGTGTCCGGGCCATTCAGCACGACCCAAAACAATGTCCGGTTTTCATCTTCAACCAACTGCCGGAATAGCCCGTTGATATGATTATCATCGATATTGAAGTTATATCCGATGGCGACGATAGCGTCCGCTGTCTTCAGCCGGTCGTAAAGTTCGACGTAACGTCTGGACATGTTAATCGACGTTAGGGGTTTAACTCCACTTTGCGTAAGCATGAACGGTACATGAATTTGATCCGGGGGAACTTCCTCGTCTAACGCTTTTATAACGGTGTTTTTATAGGGGTTGTAGAAATCATTCAGGCTGCCATTGAGGTGGTAAATCGCGCTTCTCTCGATGGATGCATCTGCGATCTCCTCAACCAGATTGTTGTAGTTAGCTGTGCCGATCCCGACAATTTCGTGGTCGCCAGAATTTAGCACACCCATTTCATGATAATATCCACTGGCCTCCCGGTCGATTTTTTCTTCGAGTTGCTTTTTCATGTAATTGCGGGTGGTATTCAGAAAAATTACCATTTTTGTAAATTTGGCCCAATCCTCTCTTGGCGAATAAAGATAGCGCCAGTGACTATCAATCAGCGCCTGGTAATCGAGCACTTCCGTAAACAGCAATTCGAGGGTTTCCCGAAGAAGTGCCAAGAGGATGTCCTGGATTGAAGCGCCGTCCGCCAAGGGCTGCTGGCTCCCTGACTTTAGCAGAAGGTCTAGGGCCGCGTTTCCGATCCGGTCAAACTCCAGACGGAACATTCCTGTAATGTCGTCGAATATCGACAGGTCGTCCGGCGCTTCTGTGAAAATCTCTTGATTCACCCGCTGCACCAGTTCCTGGCCATATGCTCCAATCAGCAACTGGAGGATAGACGACGCATATTTTTCGATCTGGACGGTGTCACCATCTTGCCGAATAACATCGAGCACAGCTGAGTAAAACTCAGACTCGAACAGCTTTACATCCCTGGCGAGCGTTTCATTGACCTTGATTGCTTGGCTATAGGTTTCACTGCCGTAATCTTTGCCGGTGCAGTTCTTGAAATTTTCAGCGACCTTTTCACTCGAAATGCAGCAGTTGTTGCAAGCTTTCTCAAATAGGCTGTCCAGGTCATTCAGGCGCTCTACGATAATTTTTTTCCGGTATTCGATTGACGACTCAATTAATGAGCGAAATTCGGTCTTCCCAAATGCATGAATACGCTTTCCACGATAGTTTTCTGGCAGCCACTTTGTGGCATAAATCGTTCGATCACTGATTAATTTCAGGTTTTCGCGGAATTGAGTTTTCTCAGCCGTGTTGTCCTGCCGGAACAGGTCGATTGCGAACTTTCCGCCAAGAGGCAATCCATATCCGACTTCTGCACCAGCGCCAAAAAACAGTCCAAACTTCATGCCGCTATCTCCTTAAATTGAACCCGCCGCTTACCTGTGAGAAGTTGCTGCATCAGGGCGGATTTTTCAGCTTTTAGAGCCTGTAAATTAGCAAGGCGCTTTTCAGTTTCACTATCTGCTGAAAGAATCGCCGCTGATATGGCCGCTTGTTCGTTGGGATCAGGAATTTGGACTGGTAGACTCTCCAGAGTTTCAAGCCTTATTCCTTTAACAGTGCTGCCTGTGCCCCTTAATTCTATCACTGGAGCCCAATAACGAAGCAAAATGAAAAGATAATCATCGCTCAACGATTCATTCGGAATAAATGCTTTCAAATCCTGATTGATGGCAACAGGGATAGACGCTCTGATCACACTTCCGACCGCCATCCGAGTGGCCGTTATTACACGCCCAGCCTCAACAATCTTAGAAGATGATGCCTTCAACCCCTCTACCGTTATAGAATCTATCGTCTGGCGAAGGTAGAGACCGCCCATATCTTTGACGGACGCCCACGCAATGTTTCCACCCCAGTATTCTTGTTTTGATTTGTCAGGTGTGCCTCCACCAAAAATTGACAGAAGAAAGTCGCTTAAAATTCCGCGCCGCCACTCCCCATTGAACCCCGGCAGGCGCTTTTTGCCGGTGAGGAGTTGCTGCATGAGGGCTTTTTTCTGGGCCTGGCTGTTTTCGATCAGCTTTTCGGTCGTCTCAATCGCCCGGTCCCAGGTGGACAGGATTTCAGCGATTTTGCGCTGCTCCTCGACCGGCGGCAGGTCAAAATTCCAATCCAGCCACTTCTCCGTCTTGAAAATCATCTTTTCGATATGAACGCCGATGCTGGAATGAAAGCATGTTTGCTGAAAATAAACCGAGTGAGACAGGTATTTTAGAAACTCCAAGTCGATAGATTTCTTTCCACGCAGAACCGCATACTCATTCGATACGGTGGAGCCGTCCAATTCTGCGGGTACCAATCCGCACGCGCCGTGAACAATTTGCCGTTTCGAGATCAAAAAATCGCCGGACTTAACCTTAAACTGCGATTTCACCGAGATATCGGCTCCCCGCTTTGTTTCGCGCTTAACGACGCCGCCACGACCACGCTTCACGGTGACTAGGTCATATACGGCATCGTCGAGCAACTTGACCGGACGCTTCTCTTCAAAGAGGTGATTGCGCAGCGGGCCGCGCTGCCAACCCTCGGGAGGGTCCGCTCTCAGAACAGGGATGCCCGGTTGCACGGTTTCCGGATATCCAGTTGATTTCGAAATCTTCGTCATGACTTCTTTGCCTGCCCCTTGGTTTTTCGTGCCGCTTTCGGCTTCACCGCCTCCAGCTTCTTCGCCTTCTGCACGGCTTCCAGAAAATGCTGCTCTGCGGGGCTGGGGGCGTTGATTGCGCGGGCATGCCAGCGCTCGTATTCCGCGCCGCCTTTGTCCTTGGCGATCTGCGCGCTCACGCGTCCGGCATGGGTCAGGACATCGCGGTCGCCGAGCTTCAGGAAATCATCGAGCTTGGCAATCCAATCCCGCATGGTCATCGTTCGCCGGTTCATCGCCTGAAGCTCGGCAAATTCCAGATAGGCGGTGACGATCCGGTTGAGCGCTTCGATCTCGTCCGCGCTCAGATAATTTTTGGCGATAACAGCATCCGCCTTACGCGGCGGGCCGCCCTTCGGCTGGTTCGCCCAGGAGGTAAGCCCCATATGGTCCTTGTTTGCGTCCGCGCGGGTGACCACGATCTCCGCCGCCGTATGGCCATGCGCCGCCCAGTGCATTTTGTTCTGCACGGTCTGGAAAAAGAGCTGGGAGGCTTCAGCGCTCTGGTCGTAATCCACGCTGGTGGCGTAGATATCCAGCACCTTCTTGTAGAACAGCTTTTCCGAGGAGCGGATATCGCGGATACGCGCCAGCAGCTCTTCGAAGTAATCCGCATCCGGGTCTTTCAGGCGCTCGTCATTCATGACGAAGCCCTTGACCAGATATTCAGAGAGGGAGGCAGACGCCCAGCGCCGGAACTGCGTGCCGCGCGGGGAGCGTACCCGGAAGCCAATCGCCATGATCATGGGCAGATTGTAGTGTGAGACCTGCCGCTCCACCTGCCTGCCGCCTTCGTTGCGAACTATTGAGTAACTCTCAATAGTTGCCTCGGGCTGCTCTCCCTCCGCGATTATCCCCTTGATATGCTTGTTGATATTGGAAACGCTGGTCTGAAAAAGTTCGGCCAATTCGATCTGGGTCAGCCAGACATTGCCGTCAATTTCCTTCAGCATGACCTGTGTCAGGCCATCTTCGGTCTGATAGAGGATAAGCTCGCCCTTGGGGGTCATATCATTCATGACACGTACCCCAGCTCTTTGAGATAGCCCTCCATCTTGAGCTCAAGCTCGGCCAGTTCGGCCTTGAGCTTCTCGCGCTCGACGCGCACGGCCATCAGGTCGATCTCTTCTTCTTCCTCAAACGTATCCACATAACGCGGAATGTTGAGGTTGAAGTCGTTCTCCGCCATCTCCTCAGGGCTGGCCAGATAGGCGTATTTATCGACGCTCTGCCGCTCCTGATAGGTTTTGACGATACGCGCGATATATTCCTCGGAGAGCTGATTCTGGTTCTTGCCGGAGATGAAATCCCGGCTCGCATCGATAAAGAGCGTGTTCTTGTCTGCCTTGTTCTTGCGCAGCACCAGGATCGCCGCCGGAATGCCCGTGCCGTAGAAGAGCTTCTCGGGCAGGCCGATCACCGCATCGAGCAGGTTTTCCTCGACCAGCTTCTGGCGGATTTTGCCTTCGCTGGAGCCTCGGAACAGCACGCCATGCGGCGCGACAACTGCCATGCGCCCGGTCTTGGGCTTCATGGTCTCAACCATATGCAGGATGAAGGCGTAATCGCCCTTGGTCTTGGGCGGGATGCCGCGCTTGAAGCGCGAGAACTTATCGCTCTCCGCCGTGCCGTGGCCCCATTTCTCCAGGCTGAAAGGCGGATTGGCGACAACCACATCGAAATGCTTAAGCCGGTCATCGCCATCCAGGAGCTTGGGATAACGGATCGTATCGCCCCATTCGATCCGGTGATTGTCCTCGCCGTGGAGGAACATGTTCATTTTTGCAAGCGCCCAGGTGCTGCCGATGGCTTCCTGGCCATAGAGCGCGTATTTTTTTGAGCCGCTGTTTTCGATCTGGATGCGCCGCCCGCATTTCATGAGCAATGAGCCGGACCCGCATGTCGGATCGCAAATCTCATCGCCCTCCTTGGGCGCGACCAGTTCAGCCATCAGTTCGGACACTTCGGGAGGCGTATAAAACTCGCCAGCCTTGCGTCCGGAATCCGCGGCGAATTGCTTGATCAGATACTCATAGGCGTTGCCGATGATATCGAGCCGACCGATCCGGCTTGGCGCAAGGTTGAGCTTTTCCTTGGCAAAGTCTTCGAGCAGATGGCGCAGCAGTTCATTTTTTTGCGCCTCTTCCCCAAGTCTGTTGGAGTTGAAGCTAATGTCCTGAAAGACATCACGCAGCTTCGAAATATTGGCTTCTTCAATCGCATGAAGCGCCTTATCGATGCGCTCGCCGTTACCGGCCTCGTGCCGCCGTTTGTAAAGCGCGTAAAAATTAGCAGACGGTGGCAAAACAAAACGCTCGTTCTTGAGCATCTCCTCAATGAGCTCAGGCTCATCGCCATACTCTTTCTTGTAATGATCGTAGTGATCCTGCCAGACATCACTAATATATTTCAAAAACAGCATCGTGAGTACATAGTCTTTATAGACCGCGCCATCGACGGTGCCCCGGAATGTATCGCAGGCTTCCCAAACAGCCTTGTTGATATCGTCCTGACGGATTTGCGTGCTCATGGATTTATCCCCCTTTGCGTTGGAAGAGTGCGCTGGCAAGCGCCTCAAGTTGGGTGTTGCGGTTTTCGATAAGTTTGTTGAGTGCGGCGCGTTCATGCCGGGCTGCCTGCCAGAAGGCGACAATCAGCTCTTGTTCATGCCGTGGCGGTACGACAACGGGCAGGTCTTCAAGCACTGCCTTTCGGATGTTCAGGATGTGCGCGCCGGTTGCCGAGCGTTGCAGATAATCCTGGGTGGGTTTTTGGTTGATCTGCCAGGCCAAGAATTCTGGGCAGAGTTGCTCCGGGTCGCGAACGCTCAGAACAAAGAACTGGGGGCCACAGACCGTTCGGGGCGGCACACCCGGCAGAGCATAGGCGAGCGTTCTGGTCCCCCTGGCCGAGAACAGAACGTCGTTCTCGCTTAGCCATGCAGGCTCTTTCTTGGAGGGCAGGGACACCTTCGCCACATCATTCCAGTCCACATCCGCGTCAAGACTCACATTGCGAAGTTGTATGAAGCGCACATCGCCGCTTTCGAGAGCGTCCGCGGAGCTGCGCAGAGGGTAGCCGGCGGAGATGGCGGCACCCTCGTTTAGCTTTATGGAAAATATTGCATCATTCCTCATGGTGCATCCAATGTAGGCGCGGCACATACCAGAGTCAATGATAAATTTGCATCATCGTCCATGATGTGAATTTTGGCGCATTCGGCACAAGGCCGACACGGGCTCTCGTGCACCGAGCCCGTCTTCGCCGGTCTCGGCCATTCGGCATCGATCCCTTGCGCGATTCCGGCCAGCCGTAAACGGCTGACGCTTCCTCTTTTTTCGGGGCCTGCGGCCCCGTCCTCCGTCAAGACCAAGCCCTCCGCCTTACGGCTGCGGGCGCCGTGCGCGGTTTCCCCGGCCTTCCTTCGCTGCGCTCTCGTGCAGGCCGGGTGATCCCCCTCCGCGCACGGCGGTCTGTGACGGCCGTCCCCCCGCTCATTGGCGCGGGCCTAGTCCGGTTGCATGCGCAACCGGCTAACCAAGAGGGGAAAAAGCCAATGAAAAAAGACATTTACCAGAAAGTGACCGACAAGATTATTGCCGATCTGGAGCAGGGCGAGCTGACTTGGCTCAAGCCGTGGAGCAGCGGCAATCTTGAAGGCAAAATCACCAGGCCGCTACGGCATAACGGGCTGCCCTATAACGGCATCAATGTCTTGATGCTTTGGGGCGCGAGCGTCGAGGCCGGTTATCTTTCGCCGTACTGGATGACCTATAAACAGGCCAAGGAGCTTGGCGCGCATGTCCGCAAGGGCGAGCGCGGCAATCTGGTGGTCTATGCCAACACCATCACCAAGACCGAAGAACAGGACGATGGCAGCGAGGAAGAGCGCAAAATCCCGTTCATGAAGGGCTACAGCGTTTTCAATGTGGAGCAGATCGAGGGCTTGCCTGACCATTACTATATCAGGCCCGAGCCGGTCATTGATCCGGCTTCACGGATCGAGCATGCGGACGCGTTTTTCACAAACACGGGTGCCGACATCCGCCACGGGGGGAACAGCGCCCATTACAGCGGCGGCAGCGATCATGTGCAGATGCCAGCCTTCGAGACGTTCCGCAGCCCCGAAAGCTACTATGCCACGCTGGCGCACGAACTGACGCATTGGACGAAACACAAAACCCGCCTTGACCGTGACTTTGGCCGCAAGCGCTGGGGCGATGAAGGCTATGCCCGCGAAGAGCTGGTGGCCGAGCTTGGCGCGGCGTTCCTTTGCGCCGATCTGGAACTGACGCCCGAGCCGGGGATGGATCACGCCGCCTATATCCAAAGCTGGCTGAAAGTTTTGAAGGAAGACAAGCGGGCGATCTTTGGTGCCGCCGCCCATGCGCAGCGGGCCGCGGATTTCCTGCACGGTCTCCAGCCTGCGACCGAAGAGGACGAGGAAAAAGGAGCCGCCGCCTGAGGCGGCTCTACCGCACCGGGGAAAATTTCGGCTGGCCTGACGGCCAGCCGAGCCAAATCTATGATAGAATGCAAACATGACCAGGAAGAAGAAATTCCGAGATCCCGAAATAGCCGCCATGGATGCGTATCTTAAGGCGGAAGCTGAAGACGGCGATTTCGAGCTTTTCGTTGATGCTTACGTACGTGCAACGGGCGAGCGGTTAACCGCTATCGACCGTCCTGAACCGCCCGATTTTCGATGTGTCCGCGGCGATGACAGTGAAGTTGGTGTCGAGCTAACCCAAATCATGAGAAGTCCCGATGATGTTCATTGGGAGCAAGTTCTCTATCGGAAGATCGAAATGGAGACATGGAAGGCCGTGGACGAATTCGGGCGTCTGGTTGACCAGAAATCAGGTAAGCTTCTGAATTTTCCCACCAGCGAGAATATACTTCTTTTGCAGAGCTGCGATGCTAATTTCGGCGCGTTATGCCGGTTCCTTCTTGAGATTCCGCTCAAAGAGTTCGAGGCCACCGGATTTCAAGAAATCTGGCTAGGAGACTATCAGGGCGTTCGTGAGGGGGCGCACTACGCGATTGAACTTCATGGTCTATTCCCTGAGGAAGTGCGCATTCATGTCCCTCGCCCGGATTGGGACCAAAAGCCTTTCGGATAATAGCCAGATCGCGGCCGGCCTGACGGCCAGCCGCGTTGAGGTTAGAGACCTGGCGCACGGGTCGCCAGTTCATCTTCGATATTGCGCATGGATTCCAGCGCGTTGCGGCGGTCCTGGCTGCCGCGCGGGGCGGCGGCAAAGGCGTTGAAAGCATCGGCCAGAAGGCCATGCAATTCTGCCGTGCTGCGGGATGCCGCTTCAAAGCGTGAGACGAGTTTCATCGTATCCTCCTTTTCCGTCAAGGAGGCCCCGAACCACTCAGGGCCTTTCGGCCCGGCACACACATCATCATCGGCCATGGAAGGCATGATGGTTCGGGAGGTTGCTTGATCCGGCAAACAGGCGGATGCGTTATGAAACGCTTCGATATCGGTTTGAGGCGGTAATCTCCGGCAGCGTTGGCGGGATTGACCGGGATTTCCCGGCAGAGGTCTGGCAGCAGCATTTGCCTGCCACCGCGCGCGTCCAAGGGCGGCGCAAGCCTGTACCAGAAGCATAATTTCGAGATTGAGAAGGGGGCGGCGTGGGATGAGCGGCTATAGAACGGCGCAGAAAAACCAGCAGGATGGCATCTTTATACCTGGACGCCTTCTTGACTCATTAAAGAAGGCGTCCATTCTGGCATGCAGGGATGGATTATTGATACCTTGGATCGAATTGCAGAATGCAACAATAAATAGAAGTATTATTTAATGTGTAAATTTGTTTTGAAATTCACAGGAGGCTAATTTTTAAAATATGGCCCTAATGTCCCCTCCAATAATTTTAAATCATTGTTTTGTCGCGCCAGTTGCAAATCGATGCTGTTGCCACAAAGAGGTGTCCAGAACATGTCTCCTACCCGCTGGTGGCTTACAATGAGATAATTGCCTCCTTGCGCATAATTGTCACCCCAGTAGGTATTGGACAGGATAGAAACGGTTTGTCCCGCTGATACCCCTTTCCACCTCTTTTTTACGATAAAATCAAAAACACTTAAATTTGCAATATCTACAGAACTATCAGATAGATTATTATCTTTTACTGCAGCTTTTTGTTTTGACGTGAGGTTGCGTTTCCGCTCTGCTGTACCTTCAAATATAGCAATAGAATTTGTTATAATTGATTTATTGAGTTTTGGGGGTGTGCAGTCCAAGGAATATGCTTTATTAGATATAAAAATTAAGAGGGAAAAGATAAAAACAAAATGTTTTTGTGTTTTTTTCATTTCTCTATTCCCTCCAGTTTCTCACTCAACTGTTCTCCGAAGGCTCTATTCCATTGATGGTAATGGATGATTGGGGAGCATGAGTGTCCCGTGAGGGTTTAAGCCGGAAACTCCTGCTTCGAAAGCCTTTATTTGAATATCTGTATCTTTTGCAATTTGACCTACGGTTTTACTGACCTGTCCTGCAGTGTCTTCTTGCCAGCCTATCACGCTAGCAAGCACTCTTGTATCTGTTCGGATTTTCTTGTTGTCAGGCGATTCAACCCCGTCCAAACCTATAATAATATCACACTGACTTTCATCGCGTCCGCCGGTATCTTCAACACCAATCAATTTAGCTTTCGGATGTGTGTCCAGGAGAGATGCCAAATTTTGTGCGGCACCTATCGGAATCGGGGTTTTCGCTGCATACAAGAACTCTGTTCTAATCATCTCATTAGTATTGTGCATATTTTCTCCTTATATTAAAAATATTATCTTATCAGTGATTTATATTAACAATTTCTATATTAATAATTAGTTAAAATTATAAAAACAGGTCATATATCTAATATGGAATTGATTTTGATGCTGATATCGAAATAAATTTTGGGGTATGTCATTGACAATATGCTGGCTCAAACCGGTTTTATTTCGGATAGAATTACATGGGCAGAATTCAAAAATATTATAAATAAATAAACATTGTAATTAATTATTGTTATGCGCAAACAGTATTTCTTGTGTATTTACTTTCGCGTTTTGATTTAACGCTTATTGCCACTATCGCGACGGATTATTTATTTTTTCAATGAACGAAAGTTATGTTCCTGCGCTGTATGATTATCCCAACTTTGGGCCTTCTACATTCACGGTGGCGATGAAATTCGCAGGGCCATCTGGTGACGCGGGAGAATGAACGGCTTGGTTTTCTTGTGCAGGCAGTGCCTGAATTGCATTCACAACCGTCTCAAGGAGAGCGGTGTCTACCGGTTGGCCTCCCGCCCTTTGCATGTGCGCCAATCGCTGAAGGGTATCACCATCAGAAAGTACACTAACAACGGCACCGTCTGAAATCTTTCCTGCATCAGTTGGAAAGCTGTTTTCATGACCCGGAAAACCCGCGATCATAGCCGCTAGCTCGGCATTGCTTTCCACGCCAAATGTTTCGCGGGCATCACTCGCAATGCTTCCATGCATTGAACCATTGGCTTGCCCGAGCCTCATTCTTTGCCCGAAGTCCCGAATTCCCATGTCAAGAGCTTCTGCGTCGGCAGCTATCTCATCGACAATTCCAAGCATTAAACCCTTGGCTTGCCCTAGCCTCATTCTTTGTCCGAAGTCCCGAACCCCCATATTACGAGCTTCGAGTGTATGTTTTTCTATCGCACTTTTGAGTTGATCCTCTATTGAGCCCCGCTCACCATTAGGGCCAATACCAAATCCGGAATCGATGTCGCTTTTTATCGCCTCATGAATTCCATCCAAAATTTCCTGTCTTTGTTGAGGACTAATATCTCTTAACTGCTGTAACATGTCGGTCGGGTGAGTAATTAAAGGGTTAAACCCCGGTATTGCGAAATCCGGTATAACATCATGGATGGCACGCATAAAAATTCCGCCAAATCCATCTTTTTGATCAAGAATACTGTTTAATTTATTTAAATCCATGATGCTACCTATTTAAAAAGTTCCGAGCTCTCAATCAATTTTATTTTTGCAGAGACCTTTGTTTGCATATAAATCATGGTACCGTGTTCTTTGTTAATAATTTGTAAAAATATAAAAGCAATAATTTGAAATATCATATTTTTAGGAGTTTCTTTATAAAGATATCGTGTTTCGAGGAGGTGATAATTTTACGAAGATAGACTAAAACTTTCTCCCAACATGTGTTCACCGATAGGGACGAGTACGCTGCATAAGCGCTCTATACTTCCGTCAAAGGCCGTGTTACATTGGCGTGTTGTCATCTTCTTCACGCCAATCGTTATGACCGGCGCGCGGCTTGAACTCGGGCACCAGCACGTCGGGCTTTTGCTTGTGCCGTGCATGCGTCAGGCGGATGGTCAGCCGGACGGTGTCCTCCGCCGCCAGATGGAAATGCCGCCGCAAATCATCGAGTTGGCGGGCGTGGGCCTCATCCAGGTTGAGCATTAACGTATATCGCATGATGGTCTCCTTTCATTAATTCGGTTCAAAATCGGGTCCCAGATCGCGGGGTTTTCGGCGATCCGGTCTGCGCTTGCGCGAATGGTCTTTCATGACCACAGAGTCTGGGACGCGCCCGATCCCCATAGCTTTGGCGACATCGGCGGCGAGTGTGCGGAGCAGGTCACGCTGATGCTGGCGAGCGCGAAGGATTTTCTCCTGGAGCTGTCGCCGCTCGGCGATCTGCTTCCGGATAATGTCTTGCCGCTCCGCGCGGTCCCTTGCTCTAGCTTGCCTGATCTCCGCTTCGTTGATTTGCCTGATCTGTTTATTCTTTCCGGTAATCCATCCCCATAAACCGCGAATACCGCGAGGCGTCCGGCCCGCTCTGGCTTTTTCTTCGGCCCTCCAGCGCTTTTCCTGGTTCTGGCGCAACCGCTCGCGCTCGCCGCGATGCCGCTGGACCATCTGCTCGGACTGGAAGGTCAGCGATAGCCGCATCTTCCTGGCGCTGGCTTCGGCTTCCTTCGCCCATTCCTGAATCTTTGGCGTGAGCTGCGCGCCGATATGGGCTTTGGTCTCATCGACCGACCGGAGGGCCGTCGCATCTCCCAAGCGCGCCATCAGTTCCTTCTTCTTCACACCGACAGCACGCGAGAGCGAATAAACCTCGCCGCGCCAATCGATGGCGACAAAGCTGCGCCTTTCGCCATGGGCGAGCCAGAAGCCTTTTTCCCGCAGCGCAGCTTCAAAGCTCTGGCGCGTATCTGAAATGTTCCAGCATTCCCGCAGAAGGGCTTTCGTCTCCTTCGGATCGAGACCGGTGCGTTTTGCTTGCTGCCATTCGGCGAGCGAAAACTTGAGCGGATCACGCCTGCGGTGATCTTGAAGCCCGTCAGGCAGGGGCCAGCCATTCTCCAGGAAAAGTTCCTTTGAAATACCGGTGAGTTGGCGCTTGTAGAATGAAAGATTGATCGCCTTCATCTCTCCGGCGTCGATCCGCGACCAGACCGCATGAGCGTGACGGCGGCCTTCCTTTTCGTGGAAGACAATCGCGCGCGGCTGACCTTTGAGGCCGAGATCGGCCTCTATACGATCAATAGCCTTTTCGAAGGTTTCGACCGGCACGTCGGCATAGCCGGGCGGGCTCAGGCTCAGGGAGAACAGGTGGTTTTTGCACCGTGTTCCCATGGAGATAGCTTCCGCCTCCCGCAGCGCGCCATGCAGATCATCGGCGATGAAGCCGCGCAGGTCATGCAGATCGACATGATCATTGTCGCGCGTATTCAGAAGGTGGCGGGCGAGGTCTCCAGCATTACCGCGCTCATTGGCGTTCAGGATCATGACGGGCCTCCGTCTTTTCCAAACGCTTCCAGCAATGCCTTTCTCATCTCATGAATATCCGCACATGCTTGGCGGAGACTGGCTTCGGTTTCGGGATGAACGGGCAGGGTTCCCGTATTCACCGCACGCGCCATCTGGTTAAGGTTTGCCGACAGGCGGGATTGCCCGAGACCCGCCAGCACGCGCGCCAAGGCTTCATGGTCTTTGACTGGCTGTGTTCCGCGCCGCTGGACTTTCGGCAGCTCATTGCCGAACAATACCGCCTTGATATACGCGCCGAGAGGGACGCCGTTCGCAGCGGCTTCCAGCTTCGCACGTTCTTCAAAGGTCAGTCGGAGCGAGAAGGGGGCTTCACGCCTCTTGAGTTTGCTTTTGGTGTTGAATTCGGTCTTCGCAGACATGTCGGGATTTCTCCCCGACGAGCACACCGAAGGCTAATTTTATAATTAAATCAGCCAGGTAGGCGATATGGCACGTCGTATTCTGCGACCAGTGAGAGGCGTTGGTTGCCAGCCCCCGCAACCAAAAATCATTGAAAATTAAAAATTCGCTCCTTGACCGCGATGCACAAGCGCTCCGGTGCGCGATGTCTCAGCATCGTGGCAACAGATAAAGCAGCGTCCCAGGATGCATCCAGTGGCTGATGGCGACAACGTACATAAACCTCTTGCAAAACCGTGGGCATCCACACACGCATAGCCCCGATCCGTACCGCAGACCTGAAAGTGTCGTTTGCCTAGGTCAATCGCCAGGACATGAACGTCTGATATGGATTCCTCCTTCTATGACGCCACCGTGGCGCCGCGCTGACACCCTACGGCGCCGACCGGGAGAGAGTTATCCACCCCATCAGTTCAGTGTGGCCCGTTCTTGAGCGCGCTTTCTGACCGGCGATTATCATGTGTAATCATACTTAGCCGCGAAGGCAGTTGCCAATTGGTCGGCGAAGCGGGCAGAAGCAACCGGCAAGGTGCGGTCGCGGAGGTGTCCTAGATAGAGCAGGCCCGGCGGCACATCACGCGCATCCAGAGCAATGCTGACCCGGCCCGCAAATTGCTCCGCCGGTGGCAGGCCGATCGGGATTTGGAAGGCGATCATGTCGGGCGCGCCGCCGAAAGACACCAGGAACTCGAAACTGTCGGACTGAATCAGTGGCTCGAGCCGGGTGCTGAGCCGCGCCGCGCTGGCATCGAGCAGAAAGCGCACGCCATAGGGTATTAGGGGCACAGCCAGTGGAAACTGCTGGCATTCGCGCAGGCGCACGCTCTCCCGCCCCGCGAGCGGATGGTCCGCGGCCATAACGGCGCAGACCGGCTGTCGCACCGTCATTAGTGTGTGGAAATCCGCAAATCGCGTTGGCTCGAACACTAGCGCGATATCGGCTTCATGCTCGACCAACGAGCGCTCTGCCGCCTCCCGGTCGCGCAGATGCACGCTGAAGCTTACCGCCGGGTGGTCGCTGCGATAGGCCTGAATTTGTTGGGGTAGGAAATAGGGCAGCAGCGCCTGGCTGCAGGCAATGGAGACGTGACCGCGGCGCGCCCCCGCCAAGTCGGCGATCTGCGAGCGGACCCGGTCCATGTCGGAGGCCTGGTTGCGGATGTGGTGGATCAGGATTTCGCCCGCCGTGTTGAGTCGTACGCCGCGTGAAAGGCGCTCGAAAATCGGCGCGCCGAGTTCCTCCTCCAGTGCCAGGATGCGCCGGTTCAGAGCGGAGGGAGTGATTGCTAACGCCTCTGCCGCTTTTCTGATCGAGCCGATCTTTGCCACCTCAATCAGATAGGTGAGCGGCTTCAATTGGGGCATGGATGGCCTCTCCAAGTGATGAATACACTGCAGCACTCTGCTGATTTCTTAGCAGACGACTGCATCGCTTGCCATGCCTACCATGGGAAACGTGTTGAATGCCCGCCCGTCGGGCCGCTATTGGAGAAGGGTCGAGCCATGGATCGCCGCACATTCCTTAAGGGTACCGGAGCCGTTGCCGTCGGCGCTGGGATGCTGCCATTTCTGAAAGTCCTGCCTGCCTCGGCGGCGCCGAGCGGCGTCGCAGTGGTGGCGATCAGCCAGACTATCAACTCCCTGGATATCCATCGCAAAGGCACGAACCGACCGAGCTACCAGATCGCGGTGAACTGCTACGACCGGCTGGTCTCCTTTGGCAGCAAGACCATGCCGGATGGCTCGCTTTCTTACGACTACAGCGTCATCGAGCCGGACCTGGCCGAAAGCTGGGAACTGGCGGCCGACGGCATGTCCATGACCTTCAAGCTGCGCGATAATGCCGTGTTCTCCGATGGCTCTCCGGTTACGGCGGCGGACGTGAAATGGTCACTGGACCGCGCCGTTTCCCTGGGCGGTTTCCCGGCAGTGCAGATGAAGGCGGGCTCGCTGGAGAAACCCGAGCAGTTCGTGGCGGTCGACGACAAGACCTTCCGCATCGACTTCATCCGCAAGTCCAAGCTGACTCTACCTGACCTGGCGGTGCCGGTGCCGATGATCATCAATTCCAAGGTGGCGAAGGCTAACGCGACCGCCGACGATCCCTGGGCGACGGAATACCTGCACCGCAACACGGCGGGCAGTGGTGCGTTCACCATCGCTCGCTGGGATCCGGGTCAGCAGATCGTCTACCAGCGCAACGAGAAATGGACCAGCGGCCCGTTGCCCGGCGTGCAGCGCGTTGTTGTGCGTGAGGTACCGTCCCAGGCGACCAGCCGGGCACTCGTGGAGCGCGGCGACGTGCACCTGGCCTTCGGCATCCCGGACAAGGACGCCCGGGAATTGGCAGCTATGGACGATGTGACAGTAGTGGGCACGCCGATCGAGAACTGCATTTATTGCGTTGGCCTGAATGTGAACTTCGATCCGTTCAAGGACAAGAAGGTCCGCCAAGCGGTGGCCTATGCCATTCCCTATGAGGAAGTGTTCAAGGCCGCGGCGTTCGGTCAGGGCGTGCCCATGTGGGGCGGTGCCTCTACTTCGCCAGCCGATGTTTCGTGGCCGCAGCCATTCCCCTACTCCACGGATATCGACCGGGCGAAGGATTTGATGGCGGAAAGCGCCTTCAAAGGCGGCTTCAAGACCGAATTCTCCATCAATTTGTCATTGGCAAGCTGGATGGAGCCGACCGCGCTGCTGATTCAGGAAAGCCTGGCGAAGATCGGTATCGAGACCACCATCGACAAGATTCCGGGCGCGAACTGGCGGACGGCGGCGCTGGTCGATAAGCGGCTGCCGCTGCATCTGGAGAACTTCGGCGGGTGGCTGAACTATCCCGACTACTACTTCTTCTGGGCCTATATCAAAGGTCACCTGTTCAACTCTTCGAACTACGACAATCCGGAAGTTGCGGCGCTGGTCGATGAGACCCTGCACATGCCGACCGACGACCCGGATTATGCGCCGAAGGTCAAGCGCCTGATCGAAATTGCGTTCGACGAGGTGCCCCGCATTCCGCTGTGGCAGCCGAACCTGAATTCGGCCATGTCGAACGACCTGAAAGGTTATGAGTTTTGGTTCCACCGCCAACTCGACGCAACAAAGTTTTCGGTTTAGCGGGCGACGGGAGGCACGGCGGTGAAATCCTCAACCCGATTGGGAATGGTGCTTGGCCGGATCGGCCAGGCCTTGCCCGCCTTATTCGGGGTGATCGTCGTCACCTTCATCCTGACAAGGGCGCTGCCGGGCGATCCCGCCGTGTTCTTCGCCGGACCCGCTGCGGATGAGCAGTCGATCCAGCAAATCCGCGAGGCGTTGGGCCTCGACCGGCCACTTTGGGAGCAGTTCGTCTTTTACCTCGGTGATTTGGCGTCGGGGAACCTCGGCACGTCGCTCTCGACCGGACAGCCGGTGCTGGAGGAGTTGGCGCGCCGCCTGCCGGCCTCACTGGAGTTGACGCTCGGCGCGCTACTGCTTTCGCTTGCGGTCGCTATTCCCATGGGCGTGCTGGCGGCGACCAACCCTGGCAGGCCAATCGATCATCTCTGCCGAGTGATTGCGACGGCGGGGGTATCGCTGCCGACCTTCTTCACCGGCATCGCGTTGGTGTTTGTCTTCTACTACCTGCTTGGCTGGGCGCCCGCTCCCATCGGGCGGCTGGATTTCGCCTATCTATCGCCACCGCCGGTGACGGGTTTCTACACCATTGACGCGTTGTTGGACGGCGATCCGGAGACCGCCTACGCCGCCGCAAGCCAACTGTTCCTGCCGATGCTGACGCTCGCCCTCTTCACGCTCGCGCCCATCGCCCGCATGACACGCGGCGCGATGCTCCAGGCGCTGGGCAGTGACTTCATCCGCACAGCCCGCGCCGCCGGCCTGTCCCGGCGGGTGATCCTGATGCGCTACGCATTCCGCAACGCCATGCTGCCGGTGATCACGACCCTGGGCATGGTGTTTTCGTTCACCCTTGGCGCGAATGTGCTGGTGGAGAAGGTGTTCGCCTGGCCGGGTATTGGCTCCTTTGCGGTCGATGCGCTGGTGGTGTCGGACTATGCGGCAGTGCAAGGTTTTGTGCTAACTATGGCGGTGCTGTTCGTTCTGTTGAACCTGGTCATCGATATCGCCTATACGCTGATTGATCCCAGGATTCAGACCGATGGCTGATGTAGCGGCCCCGATCGAGGTTACCGCGCGTCCGCGGAGCCATCTCGTCTATGTCCTGACCGAGAATCCGGTCAGCATCGTCGCCATCATCGGCTTTGCTGTCATTGTATTCGCCGCGGTGTTTGGGCCGCTGGTCGCGCCTTATGACCCGCTGGCGACCAACGCCGCGATCTCCCTGCAACCGCCTTCCTGGAGCCACTGGTTCGGCACGGACCAGTTGGGCCGCGACGTGTTCAGCCGGGTGCTGGCCGCCGCAAGGCTCGACCTCATGATTTCGGTCGCGGCGGTTACACTGTCTTTCTTTGTTGGCGCGGCTATCGGCACCAGCGCCGGCTACTTTGGCGGTTGGGTGGACCGGATCAGCGGCCGCGTGATCGACACGATCATGGCCTTTCCGCTGTTCGTGCTTGCCATGGGCATCGTCGCCGCGATGGGCAACACAGTGGAGAACATCATCTACGCCACCGCCATCATCAACGTGCCCTTCTACGCCCGCGTCGCCCGCGCCGAGGCAGCGATCCGCCGCCATGCGGGCTTCGTGCAGGCCGCTAAACTTTCCGGCAACAGCGACCTGCGCATCCTGGCGGTGCATGTATTCCCCAACGCGCTGCCCCCGATGGCGGTGCAGGCCTCGCTGAACATGGGCTGGGCGATCCTGAATGCGGCGGGTCTGTCCTTCATCGGCCTGGGCGTGCGTCCGCCGACGCCGGAATGGGGCATCATGGTGGCGGAGGGCGCTAACTTCATCGTCTCCGGCGAATGGTGGCTCGCGATCTTCCCTGGCTTGGCGCTGATGCTGACGGTCTTCACTTTCAACCTGCTGGGCGACGCGCTCCGCGATATTGTCGACCCGAGGCAGCGGACATGAGCGATCACCATATGCCGCTCATCAGCGTTAAGGACCTGACCGTCGAGTTCACCACGCGGGGCGGCACCGTTGCGGCGGTGCGGGATGTTTCGTTCAACCTGCCGCGGGGGGAGACGCTGGGTATTGTCGGCGAATCCGGCTCCGGAAAATCGGTCACCTCATTCGCATTGATGCGCATTCTGGACGGCAACGGCACGATTGCGCATGGCGAACTGACGTATAGCGGCATCGACCTCCGCCGCGCCTCCAACCGCACAATGCGGGAAATTCGCGGTCGCGAGATCTCCATGATCTTCCAGAACCCACGCAGCGCCTTGAACCCCATTCGTAAAGTGGGGCAGCAGATTGAAGATGTGCTGCGCGAACACGCCGTCGCTGTCGGTGCAGCGGCAAAGCGCCGGGCCATAGAATTGTTGGAGACGGTCCGCATCCGCGACCCGGAGCAGCGCTACCATGCCTATCCGCACGAGCTTTCGGGCGGCATGTGCCAGCGGGTGGTGATCGCCCTGGCGCTCGCCTGCCGGCCGAAGGTGCTTATTGCCGACGAGCCGACCACCGGCCTCGACGTGACGACGCAAAAGGCGATCATGGACATGATCCGCGACCTGACGGCGGAACAGGGGCTCTCCACCATCCTGATCACCCACGATTTGGGCCTGGCGTCGTCCTACTGCCAGCATATCGTGGTGATGAAGACTGGGGAGGTAATCGAGCAGGCCAACGTGGCGGATTTGTTTGCCAGGCCGAACCACGTCTACACCCGCGCCTTGATCGAGGCGACACCGCGGCGGACGGCGACTATTCGGGGCCTGCTGCCGCCGGATGATCCGCGCCGGAACGAGCCCGACCCAAAGCTGCCGAAAGCGCCGGCAGGCACGCCGCCGCTGCTCTCTGTCAAAGGCCTGACCAAAGTGTTTCCCGCGGCTTCGGCGGCGGGCTGGCTGCCCTGGCGGCGCAAGACGGCATCGATGGAGGGTTTCACCGCCGTCGATGGCATCAGCTTCGACATTGCGGCAGGCGAGAGCGTGGGGCTCGTCGGCGAGTCCGGTTGTGGCAAGTCCACGACGTCCATGATGATCATGCGGCTGCTCGATCCAACCGAAGGCGCGATCACGCTGGATGGAGAGGAAATCTCCGCGACCCCGGCCGGGCGATTCGCCCGCCATCCCCTGCGCGGCAAGCTGCAGTTCGTCTTTCAGGACGCGACTGACTCCCTGAACCCGCGCTTCACGGCGGCTCGCTGCATCGCGGACCCGCTGCTGCGGCTCAGCGATGTGAAAGGCGGCCGGGCTATCCGTGCACGGGTGGAGGAACTGGCGGACCAGGTAGGTCTGCCGGGAAACCTGCTGCAACGCTTCCCTCACCAGCTTTCTGGCGGGCAGAAGGCGCGCGTTGGCATCGCGCGGGCCATCGCACTGAGCCCGAAGCTGCTGATTTTAGACGAGCCGACGGCGGCGCTGGATGTCTCGGTGCAGGCGGTGGTGCTCAACCTGCTGGCCGATCTGCGCGCCGAACTCGGCATGAGCTATCTGTTCGTCAGCCATGACCTGAACGTCGTCAACCTGCTCTGCGAGCGGGTGCTGGTGATGCAGGCCGGCCGGATCGTCGAGGAAGGCCCAGCTGTCCAGGTGATGACCGCCCCGAAAACCGACTATGCGCGCCTGCTGCTCGAATCCGCCCCGCAGCCGCCTCCATCCCTCCTGACCAGAGAGGTTGCCGCCTAGTGTTAGACCTCCAGGGCTACCGCACCGCCTATGCCAACGGTGCGAACCCACATGATTTGATCAAGGCAGCGCTAGCACGGCTTGAAAAGGCGGGCGATCCCGGCGTCTTCCTGCATCTGGCGGATGAGCCACTGCTGGCCGCCATGATCGAGGCCATCGGGCCGTTCGATCCGGCCGCCAAGCCGATTTGGGGTGTGCCGTTTGCGGTGAAGGACAATATTGACGTCGCGGGTATGCCGACGACGGCAGCCTGTCCTGCCTTTGCCTACTCGCCGACGGAAGACGCAACGGTCGTGGCGAAACTGAAGGCCGCGGGCGCGATCCCCATCGGCAAGACCAATCTGGACCAGTTTGCGACCGGCCTTGTCGGTTTGCGCACGCCCTATCCCGCGCCCCTAAATGCTCTCGACCCTAAGCTGGCTCCTGGCGGCTCCAGCAGCGGCTCGGCGGTGGCGGTGGCCCGCGGGATCGTTCCTTTTGCGCTCGGCACGGATACAGCGGGCTCGGGCCGTGTACCGGCTGGGCTGAACGGGCTGGCCGGGCTGAAGCCCAGCCTCGGTGCACTTTCCACGCGCGGGGTGGTTCCGGCCTGCCGGAGCCTGGACTGCGTCTCCATTTTTTCGACGAATGCGGATGACGCTTGGCAGGTGTTTCAGGCGGCAAGCGGTTTCGACCCCGAGGACTCCTACAGCCGGAACGTTGCCCAGGCCGCGCCTTGGGAGGGAATAGGGGACCTGACAGTCGGCATCCCGGCGCGCAAGGATTTGGTATTCGATGGCTGCATCGAAACGGAAGCTTCTTTTGACCGGGTTGTGGAATCAGTCATCTCAGCGGGGCTGACGGTCAAGGAACTACCGTTCGGCGATTTCTATGCCATCGCCCAGCTGCTCTATGAAGGCCCCTGGGTGGCTGAGCGATATGCGGCCATCCGCTCCTTCATTGAGGAGCAGCCGGACGCGCTGCATCCTGTTACCCGCAAAATTATTGAGAAAGCGCGCAATTTCTCCGCTGCCGACACCTTCGCCGCCGAATATGCGCTGGCCGACTTGCGCCGCCGGGTGGAGCCTCTGCTGGCGTCGGTCGATTTGCTCTGTGTGCCAACGGCGCCGCGCAATCCGACGGTCGAGCAGGTGCTGGCCGATCCGGTGGGCGTGAACTCCATGCTCGGTACCTATACGAACTTCGTGAACCTACTGGGGCTTTGCGGCCTGACGCTGCCCTGCGCGCCGCGGCCGGACGGAGAGCCCGCCAGTGTCACCCTGCTCGCCCCAGCCGGCCATGACTTGGGCCTTGCCGCGTTGGCGAAGCGGATCGGCGGCAGCCTGACCGGGACCTACAGCGAAGGCTCAGTTCTGCTGGCCGTGGTCGGCGCGCATCTCTCCGGCATGACGCTAAATTTTCAGTTGCAGGACCTGGGAGCGGTCTTGGTCGAGGCGACCGAAACCGCGCCGCTCTACCGGCTTTACGCCCTGCCGGAAAGCTCGCCCCCGAAACCCGGCATGCTCCGCGTTCCGGGGGAAGGCGCTGCGATCAAGGTCGAGACTTGGCGGCTCTCGCCCGCTGCGTTCGGGAAGTTCGTCGCCGCCATTCCTGGCCCGCTTGGCATTGGCGACGTGCAATTGGCGGATGGCAGCCTGGCAAAAGGCTTTCTCGCCGAGGCCGAGGGCGTGCGCGATGCCGAAGACATCACCTGTTTCGGCGGCTGGCGTGCCTACATGGCAGCGCGTTGACCGGCGCGGTCGACCGTTCCTTCCCGTAAAGCAAAACGATAGAGCGCAATTCTTAGGCAAAATAATTGCCTAAGAAACTGGCGGCGATGAAGAAGCAAACATTTTCTCGGCTCTTGGTGCCGCAAAGAACCCGCTGTCTCCGTGTGGCGATTGTTTGGCATGGAACTTGCTGAATAGCGGATAACCCATGGCCAGCCCGGCCTAACCCGCAACCATGCTTAGGCGATGTCGGCAAAATCAGAAGTAGAACTGGCACTTGTCCGCAAGGAATTCGGTGACGCTGTCGCCGTCAATGACATCTCTGTCAAGATTGAGGCGGGCAGCTATTGTTGTCTGCTCGGGCCTTCCGGCTGCGGTAAAACCACGACTCTGCGCATGATCGCTGGGCATGAGTTTCCAACCGCTGGCGATATTTTGATCGGAGGGCAGGACGTTTCGCAATCGCCGCCTGCGCGCCGCCCGACGGCGATGATGTTTCAGAGCTATGCCCTGTTCCCTCATTTGACCTGCGCCGAAAACGTGGCCTTCAGCCTGCGTATGGCGGGCGTGAAAAAGCCGGAGCGGCTGGCAAAAGCTCATGAATTGTTGGCCATGGTGGAGATGGAGGCGCTGGCCGACCGTCTGCCGTCCCAACTTTCCGGCGGGCAGCAGCAACGCGTTGCGCTGGCCCGCGCATTGATCACCAGCCCAAACGTACTGTTACTGGACGAGCCCTTGTCGGCGCTCGACCCGTTCCTGCGCATCCGCATGCGGTCGGAGTTGAAGCGCTGGCAGCAGCGGCTCGGCATCAGCTTCATCCATGTCACTCATAGCCAGGACGAAGCGCTGGCGCTGGCAGACAATATCATCGTCATGAACCAAGGCCGGATTGAGCAGGAGGGGACGCCATTCACCGTTTTCCGCGCGCCTGCTACCGCCTTCGTCGCGCGCTTTATCGGTGGCCATAATGTCTTGCCGGTGCATCGGAATGGCGACGGGTTGGGGAATGGTCCGGGCGGCTTGCGGGTGGCATTGCCCGCAAAAACGCCTGCGGGCAGCGATCTCGCCTGCTCGGTGCGATGCGACCGGGTGCAGGTGGCAAAGGCTGCCGCCGCCAGTGGCGTTGTATCCGAGGGTGATGCGCGACTGGAGGCTCAACTTGCCCAGGTCGAATACCAGGGCACTCACTTCAAGCTGCGCTTTGGCGGCGGTGCGCCGGACGATTTCGAGGCGTGGCTGAACGAGCGTGACTTCGCTGAGAGCGGCCTAGCCGAGGGGGATGCCGTCATCGCGTCCTGGGCTGCGGACGACATCCATTGGCTGCGCGGAGGCGCCGCCTGATTCCTTTTCCAATCCAGTTAACCAACCGGAGAACTAAACCATGGCGATCAAAGACAAACTGATCAGCGGCGTTTCTCGGCGCACCATCCTGAAAGGCGCTGGCGCTGCAGCCGCCTTCGGCGCGGCCAGCACGTTTCCGGCGCCGTTTGTGCACGCGCAGGAGGCCGTGACACTGCGGATTGCCGGCACCGGCGTGAACCAATTCAAGCAGTTGGCAGATAAGGCAAAAGAGGATCTGGGCTTCAACATCCAGTACACCTCGCTGACTTCCGATGACGTCGTGAAGCGGGCAGTCACGCAGCCGACCTCGTTCGACCTGCTCGACAGCGAATATTGGATGCTGAAGAAAATCGTCCCATCGGGCGTTATGCGCGGCATGGATGTGACGAAGATCAAGCAGTACGACAACATCGTGCCGATCTTTACCAAGGGCGAACTGCCAAACGGCCAGAAGATGCCACGGGAAGGCATCGCGCCGATCAAGGTCAGCTACC
Organism: Alphaproteobacteria bacterium; assembly: GCA_965222315.1. Lineage (GTDB taxonomy): Bacteria > Pseudomonadota > Alphaproteobacteria > Bin95 > Bin95 > JACKII01. The sequence continues at coordinate 57,714 of OZ244951.1, forward strand.
TGACCGACGAGGTTTCCAAGGAATTCGCGGCAGAGCCGACCCAGTGGATGACCCTGATCCCGACTGTCTACAACGCCGACACGCTGGGCATCCGCCCGGACGAAATCGCCAAGATCAAAGGCGCGGAATATAAAGTGTCCTCCTGGGCGAACCTGCTGGATAGCGATTTCAAGGGAAAATCTTCGATCCTGAACATTCCGTCCATCGGCATCATGGACGCCGCCATGGTCTGCGAAGCTTCCGGCCTCGTGAAATATGGCGACAAGGGCAACATGACCCGCGACGAGATCGACGCGACCATGAAGGTGCTGACGGAGGCAAAGAATGACGGCCAGTTCCGCGCCTTCTGGAAAGAATTTAACGAGAGCGTAAACCTGATGGCCTCCGGCGAGGTCATCATCCAGTCCATGTGGTCGCCGGCCATCACCAAGGTCCGCCAGATGGGGCTGCCTTGTGTTTACCAGCCGCTGAAAGAAGGCTACCGCGCTTGGGCGTCCGGCCTCGGCGTGCCGGCCCACCTGGAAGGCAAGCAACTCGACGCCGTCTATGAGTTCATCAACTGGTACCTTTCCGGCTGGGCAGGCGCGTTCCTGAACCGCCAGGGCTACTACACCGCGGTCCTGAATACGGCGAAGGCCCAGATGGATCCGTGGGAGTGGGATTTCTGGATGGAAGGCAAGCCCGCGGCGAAAGACGTGGTCAGCCCCACCGGCGACCCGATCGAACCCGCCGGCACCATCCGCGACGGCGGCAGCTTCTGGGAGCGCATGGGCAGCGTCACCGTCTGGAACACTGTGATGGACGAGGACCGCTACATGGTCCGCAAATGGAACGAGTTCATCGCGGCTTAGCATTGCGTGGGGCAGCGCTGGTGCGGCGCTGCCTCAACCCCTGCCGTCAATCGCAAGGAGCCGCAGGCGACGAGGCAACCCAGGCAACGGCACGGATTGGCCATTACCCGCCTGAATTGCTTCGGCTCCGCCGCGTAGTGATGGTTGATGATGAGTGAGACGGGCCAACCAAATGAAGAAACTCGCCCCCTACCTGCAAGCATTGCCGTTGACCGCGGTGTTTGTTCTGTTCTTTTTTCTGCCGCTTTGTCTAGTCGTGGTGATCAGCTTTTTCGATTATCAAGCCTATGACATTCTCATCCCGGATTTTGTGACGTTCAACTATGTCGACGTATTTACCTCCAACGTTACCTACGCCACCTATTGGATCACGCTGAAATTCTGCGCCATTGTCTGGGCCATTACCTCTGTGATCGGCTTCTTTGTGGCTTACTTTCTGGCGTTTCATGTGCAGAGCATGCGCATCCAGATCGCGCTGTTCCTGCTCTGCACGATTCCGTTTTGGACCAGCATCGTTATCCGCATGATTTCGTGGATACCATTGCTCGGCCGCAACGGGCTGGTGAACGAGGGGCTGCTGGCATTGGGCATTGTCTCCGAAGCGCAGGAGTGGCTGCTCTATAGCGAGTTCGCCGTGGTCCTGGGCTACGTTCATCTCTATACGCTGTTCATGGTGGTGCCGATCTTCAACTCCATGCTGCGCATCGAAAAATCGCTGGTAGAGGCCGCTACGGATGCTGGCGCGAGCACTTGGCAGACACTTCTGACCGTCATCCTGCCACTCTGCAAGCCCGGCATCGCCATCGGTTCAATCTTTGTGATCGCCATGGTCATGGGCGACTTCGTCACCGTCAACGTGCTGGGCGGCGGCCAGGTTGCGAGCGTCGGCAAGGCGATTTCGACGGAACTTTCCTACCTGCAATTTCCGCCCGCCGCGGCAAACTCCATGGTGTTGCTGGGTGCAGTCATCCTGATGATCTTCGCCCTGATGCGCATCGTCGATATCCGGAAGGAGCTTTAGCAATGGCCGCAGCATCCGCCGCGCCGGGTAGCAGAGGCTGGAGCATCGGCCTGAAAATCCTGTTTACGGCCTTTGTCGTGTTTCTCTGGGGGCCGCTGTTCCTGGTGATCTTGCTGTCGTTTCAGGGGCCGACTGGTGGCCTGACCTTCCCGATGAACGGCGTCTCGTTCCACTGGTTTCTGCAGTTGCTGGAGCCGCAGCCTATCGGGGATATTTGGGGCTCGTTCGAGCGCTCGATCATTCTGGGCCTGCTGGTCATGGTCCTCACCGTCCTCATTTCCTTCCTGTCCGGGCTGGCGTTCCGCGCTCGGTTCAAGGGCTCGACGGTGGTGTTCTACCTGGTTATTGCCAGTATGATCATGCCAAGCGTCGTGGTGAGCCTCGGCATCGGCGCGGGCTTCGAACTGCTCGGCATCCCGCGGACCTGGTTTACCTCAGCTCTAGGCGCACACCTGACCTGGACCTTGCCGTTCGGGCTGCTGATCATGTTCGCCGTCTTCAACCGCTTTGACCCAGCTTACGAGGCCGCGGCACGCGACCTTGGCGCAAGCGGTTTCCAGACGATCCGGCATGTGGTGCTGCCCATCGTGGCGCCGTCGCTGATTGGCGTGGCCCTGTTCGGATTCACCCTCAGCTATGACGAGATCGCGCGCACGTCCCAGTCGGTCGGGCCGCTGAACACACTGCCGTTGGAGTTGCAGGCGATGCAGACGAACGTGACGACGCCGGTAATTTACTCACTGGGAGCGGTGACGACCTTCCTCTCGCTCGGCGTGATCGCGATAGCGCTGACCACCTCGGCGATCCTGCGCCAACGGCACCTGCGCAAGGGCTCCGACGCTGGCAAAGGGATGGTCTGAGGCTATGCGCGTCGCGCTCATCAATCCGAACACGACGGCCAGCATGACCGCGACCTGTGTCTCCTCGGCGGAGGCCGTGAAGGCGGCGGGCACCGAGATCATCGGCCTGACCCCGCAAGACGGCCCGGCCAGTATCGAAGGCCCCTATGATGAGGCGTTCGCGCTGCCCGGCCTGATCCGCACCGCGCTGAAAGCGGAGACGGATGGCGCGGATGCCGTGGTCGTCGCCTGCTTCGACGATCCGGGCCTGGAGTCTATAAGAGCCGCCCTGCGGGTGCCGGTGGTCGGCATTGTCGAGGCGAGCATGAACGCGGCAGCCTCCATCGCTGATCGGATAGCCGTCGTGACCACTACGACCCGCTCACTCCCGCGCATCCGGGAACTGGCGCATCGGTATGGTGTTGCGGAGCGCTGTGCGGTCCATGCTTCCAAAGTGCCCGTGCTGGCGCTGGAGACCGGCGGTTATGACCCTGTCCGCAAGACGGCAGAGCAGGCGGTGGCAGAAGGCGCGGAAGCAATCATCCTCGGTTGCGCTGGCATGGCAGACTGGGTGGCGGCACTGCGTCGAGACCTGGGCGTGCCGGTGATTGATGGCGTCGCTGCCGCCCTTAAGCACGCCGAGGGGCTGGTCGCCCAGGGCCTGACCACGGCCAAGACCGGTGGCTATCAATTTCCCGCCCACAAACCATTCATCGGCCAGTTTGCGGAAGACGCCTGGCCGGAAGATTGAGGCAATCCCGATGACTGACCATGCCTATCCCCGCGATCTCGTCGGCTATGGTCGCAATCCACCCGACCCGAAATGGCCAGGCGGAGCGCGTGTGGCCGTGCAGTTCGTCATCAATTACGAAGAAGGCGGCGAGAACGCGATCATTCACGGTGACCCCGCTTCCGAAGCCTTCCTCTCCGAGATCGTCGGGGCAGAGCCCTGGCCCGGCCAGCGGCACATGAGCATGGAGTCGATTTATGAATTCGGCTCCCGCGCCGGGTTCTGGCGGCTGCGCCGGCTATTCACCGAGCGGGAAATTCCGGTGACCGTGTTCGCGGTCGGCATGGCCATGGCCCGCAACCCGGAGGCGGCGCGCGCGATGGTCGAAGCTGACTGGGAAATTGCGAGTCACGGCTACCGCTGGATTGACTACCGCAATGTGGCCGAGGAGGTCGAGAGGAAGCACATTTCGTTCGCCATGGATGCGATCCTGCAATCCTGCGGTGCGGTGCCGGTCGGCTGGTACACCGGGCGCACCAGCGAGAACACGCGCAAGCTGATCGTTGAGCATGGCGGCTTTCTCTATGACGCCGACTCCTATGCCGACGAACTGCCCTATTGGGATCACACCCACGGCAAGCCGCATTTGGTCGTGCCCTACACGCTGGATGCGAACGACATGCGCTTTGCGACGCCGCAGGGCTTCAATTCCGGCGAGCAGTTCTTCACCTACCTGAAGGACGCGTTCGACACGCTCTATGCCGAGGGAGAGACGGCGCCGAGGATGATGTCTATCGGCCTGCATTGCCGTTTGGCCGGCCGGCCGGGGAGGGCGGCGGCGCTGGCGCGGTTCCTGGATTATGTGCAGGAGCATAGCCAGGTTTGGCTTTGCCGCCGGGTGGATATTGCCCGTCATTGGGTTGACCATTTCCCGGCAAGCGAGACCTGATCGCTCCATTCCAAAAATGGAAAAGGAGACAGCGGGCCCTTTGGGCAGACAACCGCTGGGAGCAATCGAATTGGCACGGAAATTGCTGCATCGGATTGGTGTTTCCCATTTCCCTTGCAGGAGTTGCCTTACATGCAGATATCGAAAACCCCATTGTTCGCGGCTGGCCTGGCGGTAAGCCTTGCTTTTGGCGGCTCGGCCGTGGCTCAGAAGAAGAGCGAGTACAATGTGGCGCTCGATGGCACGTTTGCACCGCATGCCATGCCTGACCTGAGCGGCGGAACCATTGGCTTTAACGTTGATCTGGCTAACGAAATCGGCAAGCGGCTCGGTGTGAGAATGAACATCACCGCCGCCCAGTGGTCCGGACTGCTGCCCGCCATGCAGGCCGGCAAGTACGACTTTATCGTGGCGCCCACCACCATCACCGAAGAGCGCGCCGAAAGTATGCTCTTCACCGAGGGGTATCTGAATACGGACTTCCTGTTTGCCGTAAAAAAGGGCACGCCTAAAATTGAGGCACTCGAGGATTTCAAGGGCAAGATTATCTCGGTAAACAAGGGCGCGATCTACGATCGATGGGTCCGTGAACTGGAGCCCACCATCGGCTGGAAGGTGCAATCCTACGGCACCCAGACCGATGCCCTGCAGGCAGTCGTCGCGGGCCGGGCATTCGCCAATGTCGCCGGGAACACGGCGGTCGCATGGGCGGTTAGCAAAGTCCCGACCCTTGAGCTTTCCTACAATTACACCACCGGCAAGCTGTTCGGCATGCCTTTCCGCGCGGATGATGTTGAGACCCGCAACATGGTCGAAGAGGTGATCGAGTGCATGAAGCTTGACGGCACCTTCGTCGAAATGAGTAAAAAATGGTTTGGCGTCGCGCCGGCTCCCGGATCGGCTGCCGTCACGGTCAGCGCCGGCTATGGCCAACCGGGGATCAAAGGATATGACCCTACCCCGCACGTTCCCAACTGCAACTGACCACCCCCCAAAAGAAAACCAGGAGAGTTGCGTGGAGGCTGGCCGGTCCGCCGGTCAGCCTCCGATATTTCGATACTGCTGCGCAGGAAAATTGTCCGTTGTCGTTAAACCTCATGTTGGATGTCCAAAATTTAGGCAAATCGTTTGGCACGCTTGAAGTACTGAAAGGTGTCGATCTTGGAGTCCAAGAGCGTGAGCTGGTGTTCATCATCGGCCCCTCCGGCTCTGGGAAAAGTACATTGTTGCGCTGCTGCAACCGGCTGGAGGAGCCGAGCCGTGGCAAAATCATTGTGGACGGCACCGAAATCACCTCCCGCAACGTCAATCTGAACAAGGTTCGCCAGCGGATCGGCATGGTGTTTCAGTCTTTCAACCTATACCCGCACATGACGGCGCTCGGGAACGTGACGCTCGCCCTACGTAAGGTGCGGAACAAGGCTAGTGCCGATGCGAGCGAGGTCGGCCGGGCCGCGTTAGCCCAGGTCGGACTGGCCGATAAGGAAGACAGCTACCCGAACCAGCTATCCGGCGGCCAGCAGCAGCGTGTCGCCATCGCCCGCGCTCTCGCGCTGGAGCCGCGGATCATGCTGTTTGACGAGCCGACCAGCGCGCTCGATCCCGAACTGGTCGGCAGTGTGCTGAAGGTCATGCGAGACATGCGCGATGCCGGAATGACGATGGTTGTGGTGAGCCACGAGCTGCAGTTTGCCCGGGAGGCTGCCGACCGGGTCGTCTTCATGGATGGCGGTGTCGTTGTAGAGGAAGGGCCGCCGGAGCAGATTTTCGGCGCGCCGAAGCATCCGCGCACCCGAGATTTCGTCTCCCGAATCGCGAGGCATTGAGCGGCGCCCATGGATCCGACCATTACCCCTTGGGACCGCTTCACCGACAGCTTCTTTAAGCTCTCGGTTATGCAGGACTATTTGCCGGAGATCATCGACGGCTTCCTCTTAACCTGTTACCTAGCACTGGAGATTGTGCTCAGCGGCCTGGCGCTCGGTCTGGCACTGGCGCTGGTCCGAACTTATGGCTTCTGGCTGATCAACCTGCCGATCGTGGTGTTCGTTGACATCATGCGCGCCCTGCCGCCGTTGGTGTTTATCCTGCTGCTGTATTTCGGCTTGCCGGGCGTCGGCATCAACATGACTGGGTTTGAAGTTACCTGGCTGACCCTTACCCTGGTGTTGGCGGCATTTTCCGAAGAAATCTTCCGTGCAGGCATCATGGCCGTGCCGAAGGGACAGTGGGAAGCGTCAAGGTCCACCGGTCTCGGCTTCGGGCAGACGCTGGTCTACGTGATCATGCCCCAAGCGATCCGCCTGACGGTGCCGCCGCTGACCAACCGGACCATCGCCATTACCAAAAACACGGCGCTTGGCACGGTGGTTGGTGTCGGTGAAATCCTGAACCAAGCGACCACGGGCCAGAGTTTTTCGGGCAACGCCTCGCCCCTGGTGCTGGGCGCCCTGGCGTACTTGATCCTGTTCGTGCCGGTGGTGATCTTCGGCCGCTGGGTCGAGACTCGCTTCGCCTGGAAGAAGGTCTAGGGGGACGGACCATGGAATACATCATCCAGAACTTCTTCAATCTGGAGGTCATGACGGCGGCGTTCCCAACCGTGCTTCAGGGCTTTGGCATGACCTTGCTGCTGATCGCCGTGGTGGTACCGTTGGGTTGCGCCGGCGGTCTGACGATTGCGCTATTGGGGACGGTCCGGCACCCGGCGGTGCGCTGGCCTGTGATCATCTATGTGGATTTCTTCCGGGCGTTCCCGCCGCTTGTGCTGCTCATCTTCATTTACGCCGGCCTGCCGTTCGCCGGGATTGAGCTGCCCGCCATCGTGTCGGTTGCGCTGGCGTTTCTGCTGAACACGTCAGCCTACTATGGCGAAATTTTCCGAGCTGGCATCGAAAGCATCGGCCATGGCCAAACGGAGGCGGCACGGTCCACCGGCATGACCAGGTTACAGACCATGCGCTATGTGGTGGTACCGCAGGCGGTGCGGAACGTACTTCCAGACCTGGTCAGCAACACGCTGGAGGTAGCGAAACTCACGTCGCTTGCCAGCGTCGTTGCCCTGCCCGAGATGCTTTATTCCGCGGACATGGCGCGTTCGGTGACGTTCAATCCGTCGCCAATAGTCTTGGCTGCCGGGTTCTACCTGCTGTTGCTTTGGCCGGTCGTTCGGCTGCTGTCACGCCTGGAGCACAAAGCGTGAGGGAGGCGGCACTATTCCCACGATACTGTTGCCCTCTTTTCATTTCAGCCAATGGCCGAATTCTTGGTTAGCGCTGTACCTGGACGTCGGTGGTGACGGTGATAGCGATGGTTTGATCGCCTGCCTGTCCTTGGTAGTGGATCGTGAAGCCCGTTGGTGTTTTTGCCGCTGATTGCTTCGTGAAACCGGGCAGGCGAATGGTGTCCGCTGTCTCCGCGAGGATCTGCAATTGGGTTCCGCCGGATAGGCGGAGGAGGTCTGCCGGTGTTGCGCTTAATGCGGTGTGTGCGGCGTTGCGGATATCTATGCGCTCAATGTTTCGGGCATTGAGGGCCGCCAGATCGAGCGCTTCCATCGATTGTGCGGCCTTAACGGTGTCGGTGCCGTCGCCGCCGTCGACAGACGTTTGTGTTGTGCTGATGACGATCACGTCGTTGCCTTCGCCAGCTTCAGCCGAGGTGCCCGGGGCGCTGAGGTATAGTGCGTCGTCGCCTGGGCCAGCCGAAAGTCTGGAGCCTGTCCCGGTTGCGATTAGCGTATCCGGTTTCGCAGTGCCGGTGATGGCCTCGTCTGCCTGCGTCTCCGCAACCAAAATTCCGTGTTGGAAGGCGCTGGGCGCGCGGGGTTCCTGCCACCAAGCGCCGGCGCGATTTTCATCCTGTATTGCCGCCAGCTTGTGCAATGGCTGGCCGCTGCCGAAATAGGGAACCAGGCCCCAATTGCCGTATCTGCCAGGCATGCCGATGTCGGCATAGTGCGCGAACAAACCTCCCTGGGCAGCGCGCCAGGCGTCGAACCAATAGTGGTAGAGGTCTTTGATTTCCGGTTTTTCGTTCATGCTGCGCAGCAATTGAATGAGAGGTTCGTTCTTCAGGTTGGCACGGAAGGGTCCCCAGATCGCAGCAGCCATGTGCTGGCCACCTTCATAAGCGATCAGGTCGAGGCCATAAGCCTTGGCCTTGTCTTGTTGGCCGGCAAAATACTTCCCCGCTTCCGCGGCCATATTGTTGAGGCTGCGGGGTAAAATGACGCCTTCGGCGATCAGTTGGCCGAGGGTTTTGTTAAGCTTGCCTTTGAAAGCCAGCACCGTCTGGAAGTCACCATTGCCGGCTCCGGTCTTCACCTGGAGAACGGTGTTCCCGTCCTCGTCTGCGAGCCGAAGGTACCGGGCAGCATCATCGCCGGTCAGAATGGCTTTTCCGGACCGGACGCCTGCACCCTTGCGGACGTCTTCTCGGATTTGCGGATGCAGGCTTTGCAGCAAGGGATAGGCATCCACGACAAGATCGGGATGGTACTCGACGCCGCGGATCAGTTTCGCCGGGATGATCCTGCCGTTCCGTTCAGCCATAGATGGGTCTAGGCGGATATAGGGTTTGGCCGGCTCCAGGCCGGCGGTCAGGTGGCGGAGCGCCATCCGTTGGGCGCCCGCCTGACCGTACGTTTCGATCCATTCCGAGACCATGTCGGAATGTCGCGAGCCCATGTAGCCGCCGAAATAGGCCCCGGCGGCGAGGGACTCGAAGACGGTTCGAGGGTCGACCCAGGCATCGGGCTCCTCCTGTTGCCAGACGGCAGCCTTCATCAGCAGATCGCTGGCACGCGGCCATACACTGAATGTGCCCATGACGTTGTTAACGCGCAGCTTGCCATTGGCGGCGTCGGCTTGGTGAAAAGCATCTTCGAAGATGCGGCCGATCTGGGTGGCGCGCATGCCGGACCATTCAGCCCAGCCCTGCTCGGGACGCAGCAGTGGATGTTTGAGGTCGAGCATCTCCGTCAGCGCACGGCGGGAAGGTGCGCCGCTCTGCTTCAGTGTTTGGTCGGAGACGAAACGGCCGGGTTGCGTAACAGAAAGCTGCCCGTTTGGCGTTTTGCGCAACTGAAGCATCCCCCAGCGGTCATGCGCCGCTTTAACAGAATAGCGGTAACTGGGGAAAATGCCGTTCCAGTTCTCATTGCCGAGTTCCACGTAGAGTTTTAGCTCGGGGTCCAGGTTGGCGGCGATGTAGGCCGCCATGCCCTTGGCGAAGTCATCGGAAACGTTGACCGGCACGGTGATCCAAGGATCGGTGCCGGTCTTGTTCGAAAAGGCGATGATCGCGTCGATCGGAATGCCGTTCCGCTCCGTGCCGTTGGTGCCCAGATTGAAAGAGTAGAATGAGAGCTTCGGCCGATCCTCGAACGCGCGGGAGAAGAAGGGCGGATTTTTGTGCCCGTCCATGGCATTCATCCATCGGACAACGCGGAAGTCCGCCATGAAAGCCAGATATTCCGGTGTGAAAATTTCACCGGCCTCAAACAAGGGCAGGTGGCGCTCGTGCACCACCCGGATATTCCGGAGGTAGTCGCCTGTGCCGTTCGGGTCTGTCTCGGTAATGGTCAGGCTGACCCGTTTGCCGTTGGGCGTGAATGGGAATTTAACCGCTGTCGGACCGTCGATCCGGATGTCGTTCATCGCGAGCAGGTTTGGGTCTTTGCCGCGCTGGTTCAGGCTGAGCGTGCCCTGACCATCGGCGAGGAGGTAGAAATTGCCGGAATAGATGCTGTCCTTGGCCTTTGCGGTTACGGCCGGATACCAGAGGAGGGCGGTCGATATCGTGCCTGAGCGGCCGGCAAGATCGGTTGGCATTTTGGTGGGCCAGCCATTTTCATCCAAAGGCAGATCCCTGATTCTGACGGTAAGGTCGTTTCGGGTCAGCATCAGGTGACCGTTGTCCCGCAGTTCATCGAGGTCCATGTCGATGTCACGGTCAAAGCGGACGATCGGCCGGAACGGGTCGCTTTCCCGCAAGCGGCCCAATATCTCGGACCGCCCGTTGGCGCCCGCTTCGACCTTGAAAAAGGTTTCAGGAGATCGCTGGATCTGCTGGTTCTGCTCCCGGCCTATAAGCTTTCGATGGAAGACGGCGGCCACGAGCAGCCTGTTCAGATCCACGATAGTGTCGGCTTGGAAGGTCACCTGCTGTGGCGGTGTCTGGCCGGCGAAGATTGCGGGGTCAGTCAGGGCGACGATGGAACCGCCGTCTCTGCTGGTGCTGGGTAACCGGCCGGACCAGGCGAATGCGCCCTTCATCCGGTCGATGAAGGGGACGACGGTAGATTGCCCCCATTTGATATAGCCACTGGCGTTAATTCCCAGGGCCGGGTTGGCGACCCCGGCCCCGGACCGGAAGCGTTCGGCTGATGCCGTGGAGAAACAAAAGGCAAAACAGGCCGCCGCGACCAAGGCGGTTCCAGCATCTTTCAAACGGACAAAACGCATTGCCAACTCCACGCCATCGGTTCCCTGGAAGATGCGCGGAGCGGCAGTGCCGCCGGCCCTTCCTGCCCCGGAACATGGTTGCTTCAGGGCGCGGAGGGAAGGGCCGCGGCCAATTTAGGCCATCAGCAGAACATCGGGCTGTTGCGTAATGTCTGTGATGATCTCCAGGCTGACCGTGTCGTTGCCCTCCATCCCTTCGTAAAGATAGAGCGCGCCGGTACCGTCCGGTGTTGCCGATTTGAAGGCAAAGCCGGACAGTTCCAGCGTGTCGGCGGTCTCCATCAAGAGGGTCAGGGTGTTGGTGGGAGAGAAGGCGAAAACGTCGGCGGTCGATACGGCGATGGTGGTCTTGGCGTTATTGCGGGTGTCGATTGCCTCGACATTGGTCGCCGCCAGGTCGGCGAGGTCCAAGGACGCCATGGTGGACGACAGGCGGACGACGTCGGTGCCATTGCCCCCGTCGATCTGGTCTGCGGCAGAGGCCAACAGGATGATGTCGTCGCCGTTACCGGCTTCGATAGTGTTGACGCCAGCACCGCCGCCGACAGCGTCGTTGCCTGGCCCCGCCTGGATCAGATCGTCACCGTCGCGGCCAAGGAGGGTATCTTCCTCCGACGTGCCGCGCAGGATGTCGTCGCCTGCGGTGCCGGTGTCGGTGACACCGTGCAGGAACGCGGTCGGGTCGCGGTCTTCGTCCCACCAGGCTTCCTGCTGGTTCAGCTCGTTCAGGACATCGTAGCGGTGGGTGTCCGCGCCGGGTTCGTGCTGTTCGCCCAGGTGTTCCAGAGAGCCCCAGGACCCGTAGCGGGATGGCAGGCCATAGTCCGAATAGTGCGCGAACATCTCCCCGCCCGCCGCTTGCCATGCGGCGAACCAGTATTCGTAAAGTTCGCCCAGTTCAGGGGACTGATTCAGGTCAGCCAAAAAGTCGGTCAGGGTTGGGTCCGACAGGTTCGCGCTGTAGGCGCCCCAGGTTGCTGCCGCCAAATGCTGCCCACCTTCGTAGGCGATCAGGTCGAGGCCGTAGGCATCCGCTTTGGCTTTCTGACCGTCGAATGCGGTTCTGGCGCTCTCTCCGATGCTGGGGAGGCTGCGGACGAACAGAGTGCCTTCCTCCAGCATTTCCTCGATGGTGACTGAAAGCAGGCTATCGAATTCGACAATGGTTTCGAAATCACCACTCAACGGGTTCGCCCGCAATTGCAGCACGGTATTGCCCGCCGTGTTGGTATCCAGGCGGACATAGTTGTGAACATCGCTGGCGACCAGCACTTCCGTGCCATTCATCCCTTCTGCCGATTGGATATCATTCCGGAGCGCCTTGCTCCGGCCATAGATCGCATCGTAGACGTCGATCACCAAGTCCTTGGTGTAGGCGACATTGGTATGGAAGCCTGCCGCCTTGACCGAGTTGTCGGTTGCGATGTGGTGGGGCTCGATCTCAATGAGGTTGATCGCGGGATCGACATCAGATTTCAACTGGCGGATCAGGAGTTTCGCTGCCGTGGCCTCGCCGTAAGTGTCAATCCAATACCGCACCATGTCGGAGTGCTTGTTACCTGCCGTACCGCCGAAATACCCAGCAACGGCGAGGGAGTCGAACGTGCTCGCAGGATCGATCCAGTTGCCGGGCTCCGCTTCCTGCCAAACCTTGGCCTGCATCAGAAAATCGGTGGACTTGGCCCAGTTGGTCATGGCGCCCATGACCTTGTTCAGGCGTCCGTCGGCGTTGGCCGGATCGGCGGTGGAAAAGACGTCGTCGAAGATGGAAGCCACTTCAACCGCCCGGAAGGACGACCACTCGGCCCAGGCCTGATTGTCAGAGTAAATATTGTGGCCCAAGCCCAACTCTCCGGCGAGGCTGCCCAGGTTCTTGAAGCCGTTCGCCGACGCCTCCGCCCTCGAGAAAAAGAAACCATCTTCGAGGATGATGAGATCGCCGTTCGCATCGCGCACGAACTTGCCGTTGGCGTCGGTTTCAAGCTTCAACTCGCCCCAGCGCTCCAGCCCTTCGGCCTTGGACACCTGGTAGGTCGGAAAGATGCCGTTCCAGTTCTCGTTACCGAACTCCAGATGCACGGTCAGGCGCGGGTCGAGATTGGCCTCGATATATTCCGCCATTCCGCGGACGTATTCGTCCGACGCATTGATGTGCACATTGACCCAGGGGTCGGAGCCGGTCTTGTTGGCGAACGCAATGATGGCATCGATGGGTACACCGTTGAGCGGGGTGCTGCCCGTGCCCTGGTTGAACGTGTAGTAGTCGGCGGTGTGGAATTCGTCGAACGGGTCCTCAACTCCAGGCACGATGCGGTTGGCGTCCTGTGCGGTCATCCAGCGGACGGCACGACTGTCGGCGTGGAGCTCCACGAATTCAGGCGTAAATATCTCGCCCGCCTGGAAAAGTTCCAGATGGCTTTCATGGACGATGGAGATATTCCGGACATATTCGCCGGTGCCGTCCGGGTCGCTGCTGTTCAGCGTCAGCGTCACCCGTTGCCCGTCCGGCGTATATTCGAACGGGATCATGGTAGGGCCGTCGATTTCCACGTCCGTTAGATCAACCTTGCCCGGGCTTTGCCCCATCTGGGTGAGATCAATGCTGCCCTTGCCATCGGCGAGGAGATAGAACGTTCCGGAATAGATGTTGCCCGGTGCCTGCGCCGCTTCTTCCGGGTACCACATGACGACCGTCGATGCCGTACCGTCGCCGCCTGCGGCATGGGTGGGCAGGCTTTTCAACCAGCCGTTTTCGTCCATATCAAGCTGGCTATAGGTGACCTTCAGATCAGAGGCTCTGATCCAGACTTGGCCGTTGGCGTGGAGCGTGGCCAGGTCCATGCCGATATCGGTGTCGAAACGGGCCAGCAACGCAAACTCATCCGTATCGTAAAGTCGGCCCAGCAGTTCCGAATTGCCGTCTGCGCCGGTCTCAATCTTGAAATAGTCGGTATAGTTGGCGAGGATTTTGTCGGTCTGCGCCTTGTCGATCAGTTTCTTGTTCCAGCGGCTGGCCGAAAGCAGGTGATGAAGGTTCAGCAGCGTTTCGCCGGAGAATGTCACGTCTTCGACCGCGTCGGGATTCTCGAAGATGCCGGCGTCGCGGAAGATGTGGTAGCTGCCTTTATCCTGGTAAAGGATTTCGTACTTGCCAGACCAAGTATAGGCGCCTTTCATCCGGTCGATAAACGTCGCCGACGTCGACTCGGCCCACTTGATGTAACCGGTCGTGTTCATGGCGATGGCGGGATTGGCCAAGCCGATGGCATCCCAGTTTTCGCCGTCGGGGTCGGTGGGGTCGATGATGTCGAGGGCGCTTTCCTGCGGACGTTCCGTTGTGAACGTGAAATTGTCGATTTCACCATTGAGGCCGCTGCCCCAGCCGCCGGAACCGATGGTGGTCTGGCGTGACGTCGACGGCAGGGAAAGGCCGAGCCCTGTCTGTTCAATCAACGCCACATCATCGACCAGAAGGGTCAGCGCGCCGTTGTCGGCATCAATGCTGAGGTGGACGCTGTGCCAGTCCAGATCGGTGAAATCCAAGCCGCCCCGCCAAAAATATTCTTTCTGGCCTTTGTCGTCCGTGACCATCACGTTGATTGCATTGTCATTCACCCGGATGCCGAAGGCGCCCTGGTTCCAGACCAGCTGGGCGTTGCCAATATCGGCGGCATCAGCGTAGCGGAAGTCCAGATCAACCGACAGATAACCCGCGTTTTTCAAGCTGTACCGCTCGGTCAGGATGGCATAGTCGCTGCTGCCATCGAGTTCGAGGCTGCCGTTCTTTCCGGTGACGGAATTGCCCCTCAAGATCAGGCCAACCGGTGCTTCATCTGTTTCGAAATCCAGCGAAACCGTGCCGTCGTCCTGGAGGGTCGAGAGAACCGGCGGCAGATCAGTCGGCTCGGCGGGCGCGGTGGCGCTCATATTGGAGAGGTTTGCCCTTGCATCCAGCCGGCCCGGCGCGGTGCCGAACCGGGTGCCGGTAAGATCCGCCGGCAGGTCGAAGTCCAGTCCGGCGCGCTCAAATATCGTGCGACCGTCCACTGTCACCTTCAAGACGCCGGACTGACTGTCCAGCGTCAACTCGACTTGGTGGGAGGCGAGATCCGAGAACGTGCTGTCCTTGGAAAAAAAGCGGGTGAAAGAGCCGTCATTCTCTTTCACACCGGCACGTATCGCCCCGTCGCTGACGTGGAGATAGAATTCCTGCGTATTCCAGAAGACCGGCAACGAGCTGCCCAGATTCGCGGACGTCATATGGACATCGGCCGCGAATGTTACCGCTGTGCCGCCCGCGAGTGCTGCGAGATCTGCTGCAACGGTGGTGTTGCTGGTTCCATAGCCACTCGGAAGTGCAGTAGTGATTGTGCTCATCAGTCTTGCCCCTTGGCGATATTGCCAGTTTTTGCTGATGAGTGTTGTACTGCTTGCGCGATAATCGCCTATTTATTGGGTATATTCAGATTTTATTGAGTATTATCCTTTTATCGCAGGGATATTTTATATATATAGTCACAGTTTCGGGCGGTTTTACCGGCAAATATGGTCGTATTTTTCGGTAATTTTGCCGGAGTTCCGGCGCAATGCCTCAAAATCTGCCCTAACCCTTGCGCGCCGCCAGTTGGAGGCCACCGGTCATGCCATCCTCGAAGGCCCGCAGGATCATGGTGTTTTTCTCCTGCATGATTGCGAAGACGCGCGGGCTGAATTGCGCCGAAACCTGGGGTTCCAGGGTATTCAGGTTGGCGATCATGGTGCGGTAGCGGGCGGCAAAGCGGGCGCTGATGTCCTCGCTGTACAGGACGGTGCAGCCTTGCGCTTCGAGCCATTCGCGGTACTTGCCGGGCGTGGCGAAGTTGGGGGCGGACACGGCAGAATGGATGGCCGCGAGGTAGTCCGGCTCCATGTCACCGAGCGCAACCCAGTCAGTAAACACTATATGGCCACCCGGTTTCACGACGCGAGCCGCCTCGGCAATGACCTGCGGTTTATCGGGGGCGTGGCACCAGGCATCCTGGCTCCAGACCACGTCGAAGCTGGCGTCCGGAAAGGGGAGCGCGCAGGCGTCGCCCGCGTGAAACACTGTCCGCCCGGAAAGGCCGCGCGCCGCGGCGCGGTTGGCGGCTTCTTCTGCCTGCCATTCCATCAGGTCGATGCCGGTGACGTGGCAGCCGGTCTTCTCCGCCAGATAGAGCGCCGGCCCGCCGACGCCACAACCCACATCCAGCACGCGCGTGTCCGGGCCAATGCCTGCTGCGGCGATCAGAGCGTCGCTGGATTCCGCGCCACTCAGCGACAGGAAGTCATCGCCATAAAGTTGCTCGATCAGGTTGGTGCCGACCTTGCTGTAATTCTTGCGGATGTCTTCTTGCGTGATCGACGCGGGCATGGGCAAGCCTTTGGGGAAATGCGGGCAGGACTGGCAGTCTAGCGCAATGCCATGCCTGAGTCGCCCGGCAGGCCGACATACCCCACGCCGACGCTCAAGCCGCCATTACCGGCCCGTCGCCGACAATGGTGGTGCGGTGCGAAACCCGGCGCTCGGTCGGGTCGTAGGGCAGGATCCGGTGCATGGTGCAGCGGTTGTCCCACATTAGGATATCGTACCGGGTCCAGGTGTGTTCGTAGACGAAGCGTGGTTCTGAACAAATCTCGTAGAGCCGATCCAACACCTCCTTCGCCTCCGCTTCCTCCATGCCTTCGATAGCGTCATTGTAGATCGGGCTGATGTAGAGCGATTTCCTGCCCGACACCGGGTGCACCCGGATCATCGGCTGCCAGACCGGCGGCATCGCCGCTTTCTCCTCCTCGGTCGGCACGTATTTGGAGCCGATGCGGGAGAGGTGGGTAAAGTCGTGGCGGCAGCGCCGGCCCTCGATCTTTGCCAGCAGGTCGGCGGGCAGGGCCTCCAGCACGGCTTCCATATTGGTGAAGCAGGTCTGGCCGCCCTGGCTCACCACTTCCAGCCCGCGCAGGATCGAGCCCATGCAGGGCACCTCCCGGAAGCTGGAATCCGTGTGCCACAACTTGGTCAGCAGCAACTGGCTCATCACGTCGGAGTCCGGCGGGCGGACATTGCCGTTCTCGTCCACGTTCGAGACCTTGAAGATCTGCGGCAGGGAGGAATCCTTGATGATTTTCTGATGGTGCTCCTCCAACTCCCCGAAGCGGCGGGCGAAGGCCACGTGTTGCTCGTCCGTGATGTTCTGGTCCGGCAGCACCAGCACCTTGTGCTTGACCCAGCCGGCGCTGAGTTCAGCAAACGTCTCGTCGCTCAGCGGCTGGCGCAGGTCGAGCCCGGTGACGCGGGCGCCGATGCTGTCGTGAACGGGGGTGAAGGTGAGCGCCATCGGTTCAGCCTCCTATTCCGGGTGTTCGGTGAACTCGAACCCCATGGTGCGGCCATGATAATAGAGGCCGCCGTCCTGGATGATCAGGAACATGGCGCGCTCGTCGCCGTGGTTGCTGTGCGAGTGCACGCTGACCGGCGGCGTAATCGTGGTGCACCAGGGCGCCCAGTCCTTGCGCTTGCCGTCGATGGTGGAGAAGCAGTTTTCGCCCCGGATCACCAGCGACACCGCGACCGAGTTGTGCCGGTGCGGCCGCTGGGTGACGCCCGGCGGCAGGTAGTTCATGGCGACGGTCAACGTCGGCAGCGCGTTCCGGCTCGCCTCGTTGGTGTCGGAGGAGAAGATCAGGGCGGAGCCTGCCTCCTCCTCGTTGCGGCCGACCGAGTCAATAATGCCGATCTGGCGCTCGATCTCCGCTGCCGGATAGTGGACGACACCGGTGGGCGCGGTGCCGGGCGCGGGCGCGCGCAGGTTCTCGAACGCCAGTTGCGGCTCGTTGGTGACCAGCCAGAGCACGGCGTCGTCTTTGTCCGCCCTGTAGGTGTGGGCGAACCCGCCCGGCAGCACGAACAGGTCGCCCGGCCCCCAGTTCACGCTCTCCTCGCCGCAGGTGAGCGCGCCGGAGCCCTGGATCACATAGCCGACCACGCCGGTGGTGGTGAAGTCGGTGGTCAGCGTCTCCCCGCCTTTGATCTTGCCGTAATAGGCGAGCACGAAGGGCGAGGTCGCCGGGAACGGGCACTGCATCTGGTCGGACACATCGCAGGCGATCAGGCCGGTCGGCGTCTGCTTGGCGAACGCGCGGGCGGGCTCGTCCGTAAACGCCATATCCGGCACCGGCGGCAGGATGACGTTGAAGGCGTTGCCGGTATTAAAGAACCGGGCACGCGCCTGCGCCTCGTTCGCGGGGGAAGCTGAGGTTTGCGGCGGCAGATCGCCGATGGACGTGACAGCGGGTGCGGCGGTGTCGGGCATGGGGTGTTTCTCTCGAAGCGAAATGTATTTTGGTCACATGCTAAGCCGAAGCGGGCGCGGGGGCTATGGATTTCCGGTGTTTAGGCTGCAACGGGCGGGGTACCGGGGCGATAACATCTCAGTTTTGCAGCAAATAGGCAGGCTGCGGCAGGTGGCCTTTTACGTTGATCTGGCCGCGCGGTTCCGTGACGAAGGATGCGGGCAGTTGCTGGCGGGTGGCCTCTGAAATCTGGATTTCGTCCGGTATGCCTGCCGACTCCATGCGGCTCGCAACGTTGACGGTGTCGCCCCACAGGTCGTAGGCGAACTTCCGCGTGCCGATCACACCGGCTACCAGTGCGCCGGAATGCACGCCGATGCGCAGTTTCAGGTCCAGGCCATGCTCTACGCGGAAGGCGGCGAAGGCTGCTTTCATGTCCAACGCGAGGTTCGCTGCATTGGTGGCATGATCCGTCTGGCTGCCGGATAGGCCTACTGCCGCCATATAGGCGTCGCCGATCGTCTTGATTTTCTCCGCACTGTGCTGCTCGACAAGAGCATCGAAGCGGGAGAACAGGTCGTTCAGCAACTCGACCAGCCTGGCGGGTTCGGTAGTGCGCGAAAGTTCCGTGAAGCCGACCAAGTCAGCAAACAGAACCGAAGCGCTGTCGACATAATCGGCAATCCGCTTCTCGCCCGCCTTCAGGCGTTCAGCGACGGCGGCGGGCAGGATGTTGAGCAGCAAGTCCTCCGACCGCTGTTTTTCGGCCGCCAGCATCCGTTCCAGGTGAAATGCGCGGCGGTTGATGACCGAGAGCAGATAGGCGAAGCCGGCAGCGAAAACCGCACCGCCGCTGAGCCAGGCGGCTGCGTTCAGCACCTGCAATTCACTGCCGCCGGTAATCCCCATTATAGCGACCGGAAAAACAACCAGCGGCAGCAGGATGAGGATGGCCTGTGCCATGCTGAATACCAGGGCTGGCACGAAGATCATGCCGAAGACAAGGCCGCTTAAACCAAGATCGAAGCCGCCCGGCAATTGGTCCAGCAGCATGGTAAGGCCGATGGACACCGCGATATAGGAAACCGCCAGGTTGCCGATGTAGAGGCGGGAACTACGTTTGACGGCCGGCGTGAATGTCAAGCCGCAACCCACTATCATGGTAAGTATAAGGGCCAAGCGGTACGGCCCGGTGACGACCAGCGGGTCCGGCATCAACAGCATGTCCCACGCGTGGTAGGCGATGAAGGCGGCAATGCCGCTGGCATAGGCCAAGCGACTCAATTGCAGAACCCGTGCGATCATATATTGCCGGTAGGCGCGCTCCGTCGCTGGATCGAACCGGATCGGAACCCAGTTGGCGAGAACGCTCATGGCGGATAGCCCCAAAAAGGAAACGCTGTTGCGGCCGCCGATTCTATCACTGAAGGGTGCAGGGAGGCGAGCGCTCCGTCATTCGAGTATGCGTCCGCGCCTGGCGCGATTTAAGCAGGGCTCACCAAAGGCCGATGCATGAATGCTTCTTGCCCTACCGCATAGCCACGGGCGGCAGGATGACGTTGAAGGCGTTGCCAGTATTAAAGAACCGGGCACGCGCCTGCGCTTCATTCGCTGGGGAGGCCGCGGCCTGCGGCGGCAGATCACCGATGGAGGTGACCGCGGAGGCGGCGGTGTCGGGCATGGGGTCGGCTCCGGGCAGGGTCGATTTCGGCCGGATATTAGGCAGAAACGGGCGGGGGGGCTATGGGATTTGGCTATTGATCGGCCTATCTTCTGTTCCGCAAAGCGGTCTTGCCAGGACAAATGGGTCTGCTATACGGGACTAAGCCGACCTTGACGCGGTTCAGGTCAATAACCGCTTCCAGAAAATAGGGCTCGCGCCAGCACTTGTTTGGATGTCGTCACAAACAGCGGTTATTGGTGCCTATCTTCTCCTTAAATCAAACCAGCCTCTGCGCCGAATAGCACGGAGGCTGTGTATTTATTCGTCAGTCTAGATTTTTACATCATTGGTTGCATAGATCTCTAAGAGCATCAAACGACAGCGGCGATGCTTGTTTCGCTTTGATGTAACCATCAAATTTCTTGTACATTTCACGATAGCGGGGAAGTGTGGCTTGAGAGTGGCTGTTCAAATTGCGGCCTTTAAAGTCACTAAAATCACCAATCTGATTAATTAAGGTCGAGGCGATTCCGTAGTGTCTGTCGTGGTTACCATCGAACCCTTGAAATTCGTTCATATCCCAACCCTTGGATTCTGTAGCTTCGTCACCTGTAAGTTTGCTCATTGAACTTTCAATAATTCCCCACATCCACAAGATATCTATGGTTTCCCTAACCTCAGGATCAGTTTGTTGCCCTTCTTCAAAAAGGCCGTGATATTTATGCTTTATTGCCCAATCATCACGCCCGTAGGCCAACGTTAAAATCAACGAAGGGTCGATTTCTTTGTTTATCTTAAGTTCTTGCATAACTTCAGCCAACATCACTACGATAAGGCGCTCACCATCTGACAGTTTCATACAATGTATCCTTTAAAACACAAGGGAATGGTTGAATACCATTACTAAAGATAATTAACAATCATAGGATGTATCAATAACGCTCCTTTTTTGGCACGGTTGCAAATCGGCCTATTTCCGGCTTTCAAAAACCCGTTTAAAACTCGAGCAGTTGTTGAAGGTTTTTGGCTGTCCTTTGTTAGCGGTCATTAGTGCAATCCGCAGCGTCAGACAATATGGGCTCGATCCTGCCATTCACTCTTTAGCGCCCGCCGCTTCCAAACGAAACGCCAAAACAGGATTGGAGCTGCGCGCGAAATTAGAACGAGACCCCGGACAATGCTGACGCATTTCCGGGGATCGGTTGGCTTTTTGCTGTGCTGGAACTTCACCACGTATCGATATACGGGTACTTCTTGCCCTCCCGCGGCGCCACGGGCGGCAGCCGCCGCAGCGAGTTGGCGATCCAGCGCCTGGTGTCCGCCGGGTCGATGACGTCGTCGATGCCGCCGCCTCCCCCGGCGTTCACCGCCCGCGCGGTCTCGTAGGCCGCGTCCACCCGGCGGGTGAATTCCGCCACGCGCTCGGCCGGGTCTTCGATGGCGGCCAGCACCGGGCGGAAGCCGAGCTTCACCGCGCCCTCGATGTTCATGCCCGCGAACTCCGCCGTCGGCCAGGCCACCGTCATGAAGCTCACGAGGGCCGAGCCGCCGCACATCGCCTGCGCGCCGAGGCCGTAGGACTTCCGCACCACCACGGTGAACAGGGGCGTCGTCAGGTTCGCGCCGGTGTTGAACAGGCGGGTGCAGTGGCGCACCAGTGCGGTCTTCTCGTGCTCCGGCCCGACCATGATGCCGGGGCAGTCGATCAACGAGAGCACCGGAATGTCGAAGGCGTCGCAGAGCTGCAGAAAGCGTGCGCCCTTGTCCGCGCCGTCCGAGTCGACCGCGCCCGCCAGGTGGTGCGGGTTGTTGGCGAGCACGCCCATCGGCTTGCCCTCCACCCGGATGAAGGCGGTAATCACGCCGATGCCGAACTTCTCCCGGATTTCCAGCACGCTGTCCTTGTCCGCCAGCGTGTGGATGATCTCCCGCATGTCATAGAGGCGGACGCGGTTTTCCGGGATGGTGTGGCGCAGGTGGCGCTGGTCGCGGCCTTCCTCCCAATCGGCAATCGGTCCCTGGAAGTAGGAGAGGTATTTCTTGGCGGTCGCCACCGCCTCCGCCTCGTCCTTCACCAGGATGTCGACGACGCCGTTCGGCACCTGCATCGACATCGGGCCGACTTCCTCCGGCGTGTAGATGCCGAGGCCGCCGCCCTCGATCATCGCCGGGCCGCCCATGCCGATGGTCGACGCCTCCGTCGCAATGATTACGTCGCAGCAGGCGAGCAGCGCCGTGTTGCCCGCAAAGCAGCGCCCGTTGTTGACGCCGACCATGGGCACCAGGCCGGAGAGCTTGGAGAACTGGGTGAAGGTCGGCGTGTCGAAGGCGACGCGCGGGCCGTCGTCATCCTCGCCCGGCCGGCCGCCGCCGCCCTCGGAGAACATGATCAGCGGCAGGCGCCAGCGCTCCGCCAGATGGAACATGCGGTCCTGCTTGTAGTGATTGCGCCGCCCCTGGGTGCCCGCCAGAACGGTATAGTCGTAGTGCACGATGCAGGCGCGGGACTTGTCGTCCGGAAACAGGTCGCTGTTGATCGCGCCCATGCCCGCGACGACGCCGTCGCCGGGGTATTTCTCCCGCAGCGTGTCGAGGTCATAGCGCTGGTGCTGTTTGGTCACCACCAGCGGCCAGTATTCCTCGAACGAGCCTTCGTCCACCAGATCGGCGATATTCTCGCGCGCAGTGCGGTAGCCCAGATTGTGCCGCTTGCCGACCGGGCCGGGCCGGTTCTCGTCGAGGGTCAGGGCGTGCCGGTCATAGGCTTCTTGCAGGTCGCCGCGGATATGGTCCAGGTCCAACTCGCCCTGGCCGCCGTCATAGGTGCCCTCGACCGCCCCTTCCTCGACGAAGATGATGGGGTAGCCTTCCCGCACCACGTCGCCCGCCGCCATCGTGACCTGGCGGACGATGCCGGAGCGGTCAGCTTTGATGTCGTGCTCCAGCTTCATGGACTCGACCACGGCGATGGGCTGGCCGGTCAGCACTTGGTCACCTTCGGAGACGGCGATGGAGACGATGGTGCCCTGGATCGGCGCGACCATGCCGATGGAACCGTTCGGGCCGACAGGGTGGGAAGGGCCTTGCTGCTGTTGTTGGCTCTGCTGCGATTTCACCGCCTGGTCATGGGCGAACAGGGCGAGCGGATCGTTGCTCTTCACCCGCGCGCCCGCCCAGCCATCGGTGGCGGCGGGCTCGGCCGGAGCGGTCTCGACATAGCGGGCGCGCTGGTCGGCGGGCGGTGCCGCAAGGGTGGCGATCTGCTCGTCCACCCAGCGGGTGTGAATGCTGGCGGACGCGAAATCGGAGGAAGCCAGCACGTTTAGCAGAAAGGGAATGTTGGTCGCCACGCCTTCCAGCCGGAACTCGCTGAGCGCGCGCTGGGTACGGGCAATGGAGTCTTCGAACCGCTTCGACGGCGAATGGCAGATCACCTTGGCCAGCAGCGAGTCGTAGAGGCCGCTGGTCTTGTAGCCCGCATAGCCGAAACCATCGACGCGGACGCCGGGGCCGCTCGGCGGATCATAGGCGCTGAGCGTACCGCCGCCGGGCTTCACCGAGCCGTCCGGCAGCAGCGTTTCCAGGTTTACGCGGCACTGAATGGCGTAGCCGCGGGGTTCCGCGATGCGCGTGTCGTCGAGGCCCAGGTCCGCCAACGTTTCCCCGCCCGCGAGCCGGATTTGCGACTGGACGATATCGACGCCGGTTACCTGTTCCGTCACCGTATGCTCGACCTGAAGACGGGCATTGGCCTCGATGAAGATAAAGGGCGGCGCGTCGGCGCGGCCGGTCGCATTGACCAGGAATTCGAACGTGCCCAGGTTCCGGTAGCCGACACTTTCCGCCAGCCGCATCGCCGCACCAATAATCTGGCGGCGCAGGCTCTCGTCCAGGCCGGGGGCGGGGGCGATCTCCACCACTTTCTGGTAGCGGCGCTGCACACTGCACTCGCGTTCGCCCAGGTGGGCGATGTTGCCCGCGGCATCGCCCAGGATCTGGACCTCCACATGGCGGGCGCGGGTCAGGAATTCCTCGACATAGACATCCGGCACGCCGAAGGCTGCCTGCGCCTCCGACCGGCAGCGCTCATAGGCGGCGTCGATCTCGTCAACGCTGAGCACGGCGCGGGTGCCGCGGCCGCCGCCGCCTGCCACGGCCTTTATGATCATCGCGCCGCCTGTACCCAGTTCGGAGAAAAAGGCGCGCGCTTCCGTCAGCGACACGGCGCGGTCAAAGCCGCGGGCGACCGGCACGTCGGCCGCAAGCGCGGCGGCCCGCGCCCGGCCTTTGTCGCCGAAGAGCGCGAGGTGTTCGGAAGACGGCCCGACAAAGGTCAGGCCGGCATCGGCGCAGGCCTGCGCGAAGTCCGCCCGCTCCGCCAGGAAGCCGTAGCCAGGATGGACGGCGTCGCAGCCGCTCTCCTTGGCCGCTGCAATCACTGCCGCCATGTCCAGATAGCCGGCTGCCCCGCCCTTAGGCAGTTCGACTGCCCGGTCGGCGACGCGGGTGTGCAAGCTTTCGGCGTCGTCGGGCGTGTAGACTGCGACCGTGCCGAGCCCCAGGTCGGCGGCGGCGCGGGCGATGCGGATGGCGATCTCGCCCCGGTTGGCGATGAGCAGGTTGGAAATGGGCATAGGCGTCCTCGGGAAAGGCTTTGGGCGGCGGCAGGTCCGCTAAGATTGGCGGCAAGCTTAAGGGCCGTCCGAAGCCCTGACCAGCCCCGCCGCATCGGCGGTATGCAAAGGCTGGTCTTGCGCACACGGCCTCAGGGGCCTATCGAACCCGCTTCTGGGCAAATACCTGCCCTTGCCCCGCCAATACTCGCCCGGACAGGCCGTTCATGAGCTTTCCCGACACCGTCCATGCCGTCCAGCACCGCCTGCGCGCCGTCTTTCCGACGACGCCGTTGCAGCACAATCTGTTTCTCTCGGAACGATATCAGGCGAAGATTTACCTGAAGCGTGAGGATCTCTCTCCGGTCCGCAGCTACAAGCTACGAGGCGCCTTTACCCTGATATCGGCGATCCTGCGGGGCAGGGGAAGCGACCAGCCGGAAGGCGGCAGTGCGCGGTTCGTCTGCGCGTCGGCCGGCAACCACTCCCAAGGTTTCGCCTATGCCTGCGCCCATTTCGAAGCGCCGGGCACCGTGTTCATGCCGGTGACGACACCACAGCAAAAGATCGACAAGACCAGGATCTTCGGGCGGGAATTCATCACGATCAAGCTGGTCGGCGATACGTTCGACCAGTCCTACGCGGCGGCTCGCCAGTTCGAGGCGGAGCAGGGGGCGACCATGGTGCCGCCATTCGATCATCCCCAGATCATCGAGGGTCAGGCAACGGTCGGCGCCGAGATCATCGACGCCCGCATCGGGCGGATCGACATGATGCTGATGCCCGTGGGCGGCGGCGGGCTTTCGGCGGGCTGTTCGGAGTATTTCAGGAGCGAGTCACCGCAAACCCGGATGATTTGTGTCGAGCCCGCGGGCGCGCCCAGCCTGAAGGACAATCTGGAGGCGGGCGAGCGGCGACCCCTGGCCAGCATCGACACGTTCGTGGACGGAGCCTCAGTCGCGCTGATCGGCAGGAACAATTTCGAGCGGCTCAAGGAAAATATCTCGGAGCCGGTGCAGTTGGTGCCGGAGGACCGTCTGTGTACCACGCTGCTGGAGTTCCTGAACCATGAGGGCATCGTGCTGGAGCCAGCAGGCGCGCTGACCATCGATGCGCTGAAAAATTTCGACCCCGCGGAGTTGCGCGGCAAGACCATCGTCTGCGTGGTGTCCGGCGGCAATTTCGATTTCGAGCGCCTACCGGAAGTGAAGGAACGTTCGCTGCGTTACCAGGGCCTGAAGAAATACTTCATCCTGCGCCTGCCGCAGCGGCCGGGGGCCTTGCGGGAGTTTCTGGACACGCTGGGGCCGGAGGATGACATCGCCCGGTTCGAGTACCTGAAGAAGTCATCGAAAAACTTCGGCTCCATCCTGCTGGGCATCGAGACCAAGGACCCCGGCAATTTCGACTTCCTGTTCGAGCGTATGCTGGAGCAGGGCTTCCAGATGCAGGACATCACCACCGACCCGGTGCTGGCGGACTTTATTATTTAGGGGGGCGTTGAGGGTGCCAAAAAGCATCGAAATTGGCCTGAATTTGTAAAACAATCAGAGGTATAGTCGGATCAGTCGGCAAGACGGTTGTTGCAGGTGGCTCACTGCCCCGAAATGCCTGACTCACTGCCGATCGTGCCCGCATTTCGCCAATGGAAGTTTGAGTTGCTCTCTTGCTCAACCCGCTCCCCGTGTCTTAACTAGTAGAGCAAATTGAAAAAACTGGGATGAAACGAATGAGATTGTCTATTTCAGCCGCGTTGTTGGCTGCCGTATGTGCTGCCTCGCCGGCTCTGGCTGAATGGCCGGAAAAAGATATCAGGATCGTGGTTCCGTACGGACCAGGCGGCAGCACCGATAACACAACACGCGCTGTCCAGCCGGCCCTGGAAGAGATCTTGGGTGTCAAGCTGACGATCGAGAACATTGGCGGTGGCTCGGGCCTAATTGGCACTGCGAAAGCGCTGAAAGCCAAGCCCGATGGCTACACTTTCTCGATGAACCCGACGTCCACCATGGCGAGCATCTACACGCGCGACATGCCCTATGATGTCCACACAGACGTCGAGCCGGTTGCCCGCATCGCCCGCTCTTGGGTAGCGCTGGCTGTCCACCCAGATCTGCCGATCACCAACGTCGAAGAGTTTGTGGCCTACGCGAAAGCCAACCGCATCTCCTATGCCTCGACCGGTGTTGGCGGCATCACGCACATTTATATGGAACTGTTCGCGCAAGCCACTGGGATTGAGATGACCCACGTACCGTATCGTGGCAGCAGCAAGGCCTTGAATGCGCTGCTTGGCGGCCACGTTCAAGCTCAAGTGGACTCGAACCTTCTGCCGCAATTGCCAACCGGCGGTGTCCGAGGTATCGGCTACGTCAACAACGAAAAATGGCCGGGCTATCCGCAGCTTGCGACCCTTGAGGAACAGGGTGTCGATGTCCCGCATATGAGCTGGTTCGGTTTTACGACCCGCAAGGGCGTGCCGGCTGAAGCCGTTGACGGAATGGCCGCTGCGGTCAAGCAGGCGCTGGAGCGTGACGACGTAAAGGCGCGACTGCTGAAACTGGCGCTTTACCCTGGCTATCAGGGGCCTGCAGAGTTTGCCGCTCAGATCAAGAAAGATCAGGCATCATTCAAGGCTGTGCTGACTAAGCTTGGTATGATTCAGGCACAGTAAGGGGCGCTTGAGCGGGGCGGGGGAATTCGAACCAATTCTCCCGCTCCCTTAATTTCAACTGACCGTGTGAGGGCTGACATGATTGGTGCCAGATTGGTAGCAATGTCCGGCGGGTTAAGCGCGTTCTGCCTTGGCCTTGCATTGCTGACCTACGTGATTCCGAATTTTGTGCCGGAGCCCAGCTTCTCCATGGGAGACGCGCCGGGACCGCAGGCTTTTCCCCGCGTTTTGGCGTGGGGCTTCATTATCATGGGTGGTATGGACGCCATTGCCGTTTGGTTGTCTGGCGAAACAAAGACATGGCGAAAGCCAGAAGATCTACGCCGGCTTGCCCTGGTTTCGACGATCTTGGTCTTGTCGCTGCTGGCTATGCCTTATGTGGGGATGCTTCCGGTCGGGGTCGTGCTGATGATTACAATCACCACTCTGGCATCCGGACAAAAGCTGGTCGCCAGCCTGTTGACCGCTGTGCTCTTCGCCGCAGCTATCTATCTGATTTTCATTCTGATAGCGGGAATACCGCTACCGATGGGCGAGCTTTGGGACTGAACCGATGGATCATTTTGCGCTCGTCGTAGACCACTTAACCCAGATCGAGCTGCTTTTGCTGCTGCCGCTCGCTGTGCTTGGCGGCATGGTTATTGGCGCTATCCCTGGTCTGACGTCCACCATGGCAGTGGGCGTGCTATTGCCCTTCACCCTGTTCCTCGACCCGTTGACCGGCGTTTTGATTCTGGTGGGTATAGGTAAGGGATCGCTGTTTGGTGGTTCTATCTCCGCCATTTTGATGAATGTGCCAGGGACGCCGGCAGCCGCGTGCACCGTGCTCGACGGTTATCCCTTGGCACAAAAGGGCCAGGCCGGCCGGGCGATCGAAACAGCGCTCTGGGCCTCTTTCATTGGCGATTTGATGTCGGTCGTAGCGCTTGTGCTGTTGGCCGGCTGGCTGGCGAGCTTCGGCCAGAAATTCGGGCCGAAAGAGTTCTTTGCGCTGATCCTGTTGTCATTGACGGTGATTGCAGCGCTGTCTCAATCCGGGCTGTTGCGCGGAATTTGCGGCGGCATGTTGGGCTTGTTGCTGGGAGCAGTAGGCCTCGATCTGGTGAATGCCACACCACGCTTTGTATTCGGATCGGATGATCTGGCAGAAGGCATTCCGTTCCTGCCGCTCCTGATCGGCCTTTTTGCCCTACCGGACATTATCGAGCACTACATGTCCAAGGCACGGGAGCTTAAGGCCCAGGCAATCGACCGAACACGGTATTCCCGCGCCGATTTCCGCAAAACGCTGCCGACGATCCTGAAAGGGTCTGCAATCGGCATCACCATGGGCGCGATCCCAGGGATAGGAGCAACAGCCTCCACCTTTGTTTCTTACGCAGAAGCAAAGCGCAGTTCGCCGGATAAAGCTGAATTTGGCAAAGGCGCTCTATCAGGCGTTGCCGCGGCGGAAAGCGCCAACTCCGGTACGAAAGCTGCGACGCTAATACCATTGTTGGCTTTGGGCGTGCCCGGTGACGTTATCACCGCGATCCTTCTCGGCGCCTTCTATTTTCACGGTCTGTCGCCCGGGCCGTTACTGTTTCAACAGAACCTGCCCTTCATCCATGCGCTCTACATCGCGTTGTTCGTCTCCGGCTTTTGCATTCTGATTTTCGGCTATGCATTGAAACGTTGGATGACACTGATCGCCTCGATCCCTCGGGACCTGCTGTATCCGCCAATTGTTTTCCTGACGATTATCGGCGCTTATGCGCTATCGAATACGATGTTCGCGGTCTACACGATGTTCGCCTTCGGTATCTTAGGCGTTGTTCTGCGACGGCTTCGCATCCCAGCGCCGACGGTTTTGATCGGCTTCGTCCTGTCCGCTCTCTTGGAGGATAATTTGCGCCGCGCCTTGTTGATATCCCGAGGCGATGTCGCTGACCTGTTCCAAAGCCCGCTGGCATTGGGTCTGCATGCAGCCACGCTCATTGTGGTCACAACGGTCGCCTACCGCTCCATTCGCCGCTCGCGTATCGGGAAAGTCGCATCGACCGAAGCGCAGGAATAGCTCTGAAATCCCGACCAAATCGGGAGGCGAGCAAATTGGTAGTGGATGCACCGGCAGAAAATCGGCCAGTTTGGGTGCTGGGTTTGGTGCTCAGCTTCGCATTCATGCAGGTTTCCGGGCATGAACTCTCAAGCGAGCATGATGCAGTCGGCGTCACGCTGTGCCGCAGCCTGGTGGGCGTCGTTCTGATGTTGCCAACCGCTCTGGCTTTCTGCGGCACCAAAATACTCAGAAACCCACCCCATCGGTTACGTTGAAGCGGCGAAGAAGTCGATAGCATCTCTGAGCCAATTGGTGTCAGCCCGCTTTTGGCTGGTCGGTGGCCCGTAGTGTGATGTTTGCTACGGCACAAAGCGTTTCTTCGCCGTCGGCCTCGGAGAAGACTTCGACCTGCGCGACACTAACCGACCCGCCGATACGCGCCGGCCGGGGGCATTGCGGGAGTTCCTGGATACGTTGGGGCCGGAGGACGACATCGCCCGGTTCGAGTACCTGAAGAAGTCATCGAAAAACTTCGGCTCCATCCTGCTCGGCATAGAGACGACGGACCCCGGTGCTGGCGGACTTTATTATTTAGGGCGTTTTGGTCTTAAAAGGGCTCGTTTTGGGGCGCTACAACAAATTCATCGCAAGGCGATTTGCGTTGAGATAGTTGTCCTCGCGCCCTTGTTGGGCCAAGCCTCTGGTGTGAACCGAACGTTCGCTTCAGTAGCGGGAGCAGCAGTTGAGGCCGCTCCCGCTTGAACACTACTCGATGGGTTTGATCTCGGTCGGCTGCCACGACTTGTCGAAAAACGATGGCATCGGGCTGTACAGGCGCAGGAGCGTCACCCATCCCTTTTCAGGGTCAGTTTGAATCCAGTTGCCGCGCGCGACCCCCTCGGGCTGTTCCGGTGCGAACCAGACCGTGGTAGAGCCGTCCCCATCGACTTCCGCTGCTGGTGAGGGGTAGGCCTGAGAACCCGCACGCGGATATTTTTGCGGCGTCTTCAGCATTGATCGGGTCTGGTTGTCGTAGAGCGTGAAGGACCAAAACGCTTTGGCCGGGATGCCCTTCGGCAGTGTCACCTTGTAGGTTTTGGCGCCGTCGAACCAGTCGCCATTGCCGTCCTTCGTGGCGAAGAGGTATTGCGATCCGACACCGGTCAGGCGCATCGCCATCGCTGGGGTGATCCCGGTCGCATTATAGAAGAATGAGGTCCGCGCATCGTTTTGCTTGTAGCCGCTCGGCGGATAGGGCTTGGCTCCCTCTGCCGTGATCTCAGGCAGTGGCGTCTCGAAATTATAGCCGCCGAGGAAGAGCGGGTTCCACCAGTTCGAGTCCTCGTACCAGAACCAGTCCGGATCGCGTGGATCGAAACCGAGCGTGCGGCCGGTCGCATTGGCAACCTTAACGGCCTCTTCGAGGATGGCCTTCATTCGGCTGTCCGGCGCAAAGTCCGCACCCTTCTTGATGCCGATTGCGGCTATGGGCCCCATCAGTTCCGGATCGAGGACTGTCGCGGGCTCACTCTGCACCAGCCTGTTCAGCAACTCATAGTAGCTATAGTTGTTCGGCGGGATGGTGTTGATGGAGAGGCCCGTGCCCTCGTGAAAGACCGGCGTCTTGGGCTCGGCGTTCCGGCCCAACTCGATCCCGCCTTCCAGGAAACGGGCGATGGGCAGGCCGACGCCGCCCGATGCGTAAGGATAGATCTTCAAGTTGGCCTTGATGACCTCGACTGTCGGGGCGGGGTCATCGTTGGTCAGAAAGGAGCGGCCAAGGACCAGGACACGGCTTGTTTGCGAATGCGCGACGTAAAAGCCGTCTTCAGGCACATACCCGTCGTAGCCCGGTCCGATGATCAGATACTTGCCGCCCTCGCCACGATCTGGGCCCGGACGGCCGAAGTCGATGACCCAGCGGAACCACATGTCGTCGATGGTGCCAAGCGCATCAGGAGGCGTTTGGATGACCATCGGTCCGTTCGAAAGATCGACGAAGCCGAGGTAATAAACAGTGTCGGCGTTCGCCGTCAGGAACAGCGACTCGGAGTCCATCAGTTCGGAAAAGAGTAGGATTTCGTTGTCCTTGATCCCGGCCGCCTCGAATCCTTCAAGCGCTGCCTGTACGCTGACCCCCTTGAACGTGTCGGTGAAAGCGCGGAAGGCGTAGGTGAAGTCGAGGTTGTCGTAGACCGCCTGGGAGGTCTCGGCGCTCGGCATTCCGCGGGTGAAGTCGAGCGTGCCGATGCGCGTCTCGACGGACTCGGGTGTCGAGATAGAGTCGAGCGTTTCCTGCGACACTTGGCTGAGCGAAGGCAGTGGGGCGAGGAACAGGGCGACGGCTACGCCGACGCTCCAAGGCTTGTAAGGCATGAGTAACTCTTTTGCGGCTATCAAGTTAACGTAACGTACGTTACCATAGAAAGGCCGGGCCGTGACGTTTTTTGCCTAGTGTTGATACTTTTCCTGGCCGCAGACATTTGCGGCGATTGCAGGATGGCCGTCCCCTTTCCTTGTCATTTTCGGGGGAAACGGCGAGGTGCCTGCGCTCACTACGCTTCCGCATACGTTGATCGTGGTGAAGAAGCGCAGTCCTTAAACCGATGGTTTTGATGCCAAGCTTGAAGTGAGAGAGTTCCGCCACTTTTTGGCCAAAACCTCAATGACAATACTTGGCTAGTCCCGTTACGTTTTTCGTCCCGGCTACCACGCATGACCTCGGTCGGCCTCGTCGCCACTGACGCTGGCGCTCCCACCGCTACCTAAACAACCCCTTATACTGCCCGCACCAATCGTCCACAGCGTCGGCGAGGCCGTCGAGCTCTGTGTCGCCCATGGGGAGTGAGAGGACCATCATGTTGCGGCGGGCGACGTAGTAGCCGCGCTCGATCATGCCGAGGTGGAAGAGGCCGCGGGCGTCGTTCGGCACCTTGCCGCTGTCGGCCGGGCCGTTCAATTCTTCGTCCGTCAGGTGCAGCATCATCATGGAGCCATAGCCGGTGACCTGGCCCTTGACCCCGTGCTTGGACAGGGTCTCGTTCAGGCGCTCCCGCAAGCGATTGCCGGCGGCGTTCATCGCCTCGGCGCGCTCGACCGTGTAGATTTCGCGCAGACCCGTCACCGCCGCCGCCATCGTCAGCACGTTGTTGTTGAAGGTGCCGGCGTGGCTCAGATGCTTGGGCCGGGCCGGGTCGAAATGCGCCATGATTTCCTTGCTGCCGCCGAACGCGCCGAAGGTCAGGCCGCCGCCCAGATACTTGCCCATGCTCATCATGTCCGGCGTGATGCCGGAAACCCCCTGGTAGCCGCCGGGGCCGAGGCGGCTGGTCATGACCTCGTCGAAGATCAGGATGATGCCGGTTTCCGCCGTTACCTCCCGCAGCATGGCGAGGAATTCCGGCGTCGCCGGGATGCAGCCGCCGGAGCCGGTCATGGGCTCCAGGATCACGGCGGCGAGCGTGTCTTTCTTCGACCGGATCAGTTCGGCCGTGCCGTCCACGTCGTTGTACGTGCCGAGCGTCCAGGGGAAGGGCGCGTTCAGCTCCCGCCCATAGGCGCCGAAGGACAGGATCGAGCCGTGATAGGAGCCCTCGAACGCCAGCACCTCCGCCTTGCCGCTGACGGCGCGGGCAGTCAGCAGGGCCAGCAGGTTCGCCTCCGTCCCGGAATTGGTGAAGCGCACCATGTCGAGGCAGGGGAAGCGGGCGGTCAGCAGGTCGGCCAGCTCCGCCTCCCGGCCGGTCGGGCCGCCGAGGGTGATGCCGTTGTCCAGCGCCTGTTTCACGGCGGCCTGGATGCGCGGCTCCGAATGGCCGTAGAGGCTGGCGGTCTGCTCGGTCACGAAGTCGGTGTAGCGATGGCCGTCCACGTCGGTGACATGGCAGCCGTCGCCGCCTGCCAGCGAGAGCGGAAAGGGCGGGTAGAACAGCACGGTGCGGGTGTTGCCGCCGGGCATGGAGCGCTTGGCGGCCTCATAGGCTTCCGCGCTTTTTGGATTGGCAGTGATGAAGCGGGCTTCTGCTTCTTCCAGAGCTGCGGCGACATCAAAATTTTGACGGTCTGACATGGGATGGCCCTTTGCGGTCAATGGCTGCCCCATCATGCTGCGGTAAGGGGGCTACTTGCAAATGTCTTGGCAGCCCGGCACCAATGCCTAGCCGCGGTTTCGAGCGGAAACGGAAGGGAACCCTTGATGGACTATCTGCTGAGCGGAGAGCTTTGGGCAGCGTTGCTGACGCTGACGGCGCTCGAGATCGTGCTCGGCATCGATAATCTGGTGTTCCTTTCCATCACGTCCGGCAAGCTGCCACCGGAGAGGCGCCGGATCGCTCAGAAAATCGGCCTGAGCCTTGCGCTCATCATGCGGATTTTGCTGCTGGCGAGCGCGGTATGGCTGGCTAGCCTGCGGGAGCCGATTTTCGTCATTCTCGACCATGTGGTGTCGTGGCGGGACATTATCCTGCTTGGCGGCGGATTGTTCCTGCTGATCAAGGGCACACAGGAGATTCATCAGGAAGTGGAGGGCGCCGGCGAAAGCGAGTTGACGGCAGTCAAGGCCGGCAAGGCCGTCTTCAGCGTTGTCATCATGCAGATTGTGGCGTTGGATCTGGTGTTTTCGCTCGACTCGGTGATTACCGCTATTGGGATGACCGACAACCTTCCGGTAATGATCGTGGCGGTGTGCATTGCCATTCTGGTGATGCTGTTTGCGGCGGATTCGGTCTCGCGCTTCATCCATGACCACCCGACGACCAAGATGCTGGCGCTGGCGTTTCTTCTGCTGATCGGGATGGCGCTGATCGCGGATGGACTGCATTTCCATATTCCGCGGGGCTACCTCTATTTCGCCATCGCCTTTTCGCTGCTGGTGGAAGTGTTGAACCTCGCGGTCAGCGTAAAGGCCGCGAAGAATGGCGGCGAAGACCTGCGGGCGGCCGAGGAAGACGAGACCGCGGCGGGAGAAGGCATGGCGAGGATGGAAGTTGAGGTCATGAGCAAGAGCGCGGCGGAGAAGGCGGATAAAGCGCAATGACTATGATTGTGACATTGGCGGCGCCGACCGGCCGGTTGCGCGGCCTGGTGTGGGAGCGGGCGTGCGCGGCGATGGCCCGGCACTCGCGCCCGCTCGGCCCCCCGGACTGGCTGGCGGCCGGGACGGCGTGCGATTGGCCGGCGGCGTCGGTTGACGAGGCGGAACTGCGCCGGGCGCTGGACCCGCTCTCCGTCGATGTGGCGGTACACCGGGAGGGAGAAGCACGGCGGAAGGCTGTGCTGATCGCGGATATGGACTCGACCATCGTGCAGGGGGAGACGCTGGACGAACTGGCGGCTGAGGCGGGTATCAAGGATCGCATTGCGGCCATCACCATCCGCGCGATGCGTGGCGAGTTGGATTTTGCCGAAGCCCTGATTGAGCGCGTCGCGGCGTTGGAGGGGCTTGAGGCGGCAGCGTTGGACAGGGCTCTGGCAAGGACCAGGGAGATGCCGGGTGCGGCGGCGCTAGTTGCCACCATGCGGGCGAATGGGGCCGTGTGCTGGCTGGTCAGCGGCGGATTCACCTTCTTTACCGGCGCAATAGCCGAGCGGTTGGGTTTCGCGTACCAGCAGGGCAACACGCTGGAATTGGCGGGGGGCCAGCTAACCGGAAAGGTGGTGCCGCCAATCCTGGACGGGGATGCGAAGCTGCAAGCCTTGGAACGCGCTGCAGCGGAGGCCGCCGTGGGGCTGGACGCGGCGGTTGCGGTGGGTGACGGCGCGAACGATCTCGCCATGATTCAGGCCGCGGGGATGGGCGTTGCGTTCCAGGCGAAGCCTGCCGTACGCGAAGCGGCGCGGTTCCAGGTGAACCACGCCGGCTTGCATGCATTGCTGTATTTTCAGGGGTACCGCGCCGCCGAGATTATACCAGCGGCGCGGTAAAAGGCCGGTTAGCCGGACGACTTCACCGATACGACCACAAAGCGCCGGTCGCCTCGGCTGTTGACCAGTAGCAACACCGATTCCTTGCCCGCTTCGACTGCGGTCGCGATCTTTGCCGCAATGTTGCCGGGGGTTGAGACCGGGTCCTGGTTTACCTCGACGATAACGTCGCCTTCCTTCAACTGCTTCTCAGCAGCGTTGCCGTTCGGCTCGACGCTGGTAATCAGGACACCGTCGATTTCCGCCGGAATTTCATACTTCAAGCGAAGTTCATCGTCCAGGCTTGCAAGGCCAACGCCCAGTTCGTCGACTGCTGCGCTGCCGGGCTTGCCGCTGCCGGGGGATTTATTGGCCGTTCTGGCTTCCTGTGCCTCCAGCCGGCCGAGGCTGACGGTGAGGGTTTGCTCCTTGCCCTTGCGCCAGACCAGCACATTCGTGTTTTTGCCGACCGGCGTTTCGGCCACTAGCCGGGGCAGGCTGCGCATTTTGTCGACGGGTTTGCCATCGAACTCCAGGATGATGTCACCGGCACGGATACCGCCTTTTTCTGCGGGGCCGTCCTCAGTCACATTGGCTACCAGCGCGCCCTTTGGCTCCTCAAGGTCGAGGCTTTGAGCGATTTCGTCCGTTACGGTCTGGATATGGACGCCCAGCCAGCCGCGGCGGGTTTCGCCGAAGTCGCGCAACTGCTCGATCACGTTTTTGGCGATGCTGGTCGGCACTGCAAAGCCGATGCCCACGCTGCCGCCGGAAGGGGAGTAGATCGCGGTGTTGATACCAATGACCTCTCCATCCAGGTTGATGAGCGGGCCACCCGAATTGCCCTTGTTGATTGCCGCATCGGTCTGGATGAAGGCGTCATAGGGGCCGCTGTTGATGTCGCGCTGGCGGGCGGAAATGATACCCGCCGTGACGGAACCGCCAAGGCCAAAGGGGTTGCCGATGGCGATGACCCAATCGCCGACGCGGGCCTTTGCGCTGTCGCCGATGGGCAAGGCGGTCAGCGGCTTTTCCGGCTTCACGCGGAGGACAGCGACATCGGTCTTTTCGTCCCGGCCGATGAGTTCGGCGGGCAGTGAGGAATCGTCATGAAAGCGGACCAAGATTTCGTCCGCATCGGCGATGACGTGGTTGTTGGTGACAATGATCCCTGACGAGTCGATGACAAAGCCGGAGCCGAGGCTTGTGGCCTTGCGTGGGGCACCGTTGTTTGGGCGCTGACGATCGAAGAAGTCTTTAAAGAACTCTTCGAATGGCGAGCCGGGCGGGAATTGCGGGCGGTCGGGACCGGCGCTGCTGTCGATGGTCTGGGTGGTGGAGATGTTGACCACGGCAGGCAGGGTCTGCTCCGTAAGGTCGGCGAAGCTCTCAGGCGCGCCACGCGCGAATGCGCTGGGCAGGGCCGTGGCGACCACAAGCACAAGGGCCAGGCCGGCTCCGAGGGCGCGCCTTGGCAAAAACGAATCCATCGCTTTGATTTCTCCTAGAAACGGGGCGCATCGTGCAAGCGCCCAATCAATCCCGGCTGATAAGCAATATGGCGCGTGACAGGGTGTTTTCAAGAAAATAGCCCCGCCTAGCTGCCCGCACATTGCAGTGAGAGGCGACCCGGCGGGGCGTATTGGTGATTGTTGAGACGGCCAGCCCTGCTGGCAGTGGTTATTGTGCCGGAGCCGAGGGCGCGCCTGCCTGGTTGCGGAAGTACTTGAAGAAGTCGCTGTCCGGGCTAAGCACCATAGTGGTGCCGTCCGGCTTCAGCGCTTTTCGGTAGGCTTCCATGGACCGGTAGAACGAGAAGAACTCCGGATCCTTGCCGAACGCATCGGCGTAGACTTTGATCGCTTGCGAGTCGCCCTCACCACGCAGTTCCTGAGACTGGCGCCGGGATTCGGCGATCAACACGGTGCGTTCGCGCTCAGCCCGGGCGCGGATGCGCTGGGCGATTTCGGCGCCCTGCGCGCGGAACTCGCGGGCTTCACGCTCACGTTCCGACTGCATCCGCTGATAGATCGCGTCGGCGTTGGCTTGTGGCAGGTCCGCCCGGCGAATGCGGAAATCAACGATGTTGAGGCCCAACTTGACCGCTGCTTCGTTGGTATCGTTGCGGATCGCCTCCATCAGATCCGCTCGCTCGCTCGAAAGCACGGCGGTGAGCGGCGAGTTACCGACCGTCCGGCGCAACGCGGCGCTGACGATGCCAGCCAACCGGGCGCGGGCTGCCAACTCGGTGCCGACGGCCTTGTAGAACTCCAGCGGGTCGGCAATTCGGTAGCGGACGAAACTGTCGACAACCAGCCGTTTTTGGTCGGCGGCGATGATTTCTTCCTGCGGCGGCGCGTAGTCGAGGATGCGGGAGTCGAAGTACGTCACATCCTGCACGAACGGCAGTTTGAAATGCAGGCCAGGATCTTGAATGACCCGTTTCGGATCGCCGAACTGCAAGACGATTGCCTGCTCCGTCTGGTGGACGATGAACGCGGCGCTGTTGATGACTAGCCCTGCGATGATGACCAGGACGCCGATGACGATGAGTAGAGTGCGTTTCACGACTGTATTCCTTCGCCGGGCCTATTGGCCATTGCCGGATTGACTGTTGCCGGACTGGCTGGTGCCGGGGGCGCGTTTCTGAAGCTCCGGCAGGGGCAGGTAGGGCAGCACGCCAGAGCCGGAAGCGTCTTGATCGATGATCAGCTTGTTGGCATTGCCCAACACTTCCTCCATCGTTTCCAGATACATGCGCTTGACGGTCACGTCCTTGGCCGCGCGGTAGCTTTCGTAGACGTCGTTGAAGCGGCCTGCATCACCGCTCGCACGGGAAACCACTTCCTGCTTGTAGGCTTCGGCCTCCTGCACGATCTGTTCGGCCTCACCGCGGGCGCGGGGAATGATGTCGTTGCGGTAGGCTTCCGCCTCGTTACGCAGGCGCTCCTGGTCGGCACGGGCACGCTGTACGTCGCGGAAGGCATCGACGACCTGGCTGGGCGGATCGACCTTCTGCAACTGCGCCTGCGTAATCAAGATACCGGCTTCGTAGCTATCCAGGATTGCCTGCAAATCGTTTCTGGCCCGCGCTTCGATCTCTGCGCGGCCTTCCGCCAGAGCTTCAGCAATCGGGGTCTGGCCGACGATCTCGCGCATGACGCTCTCAGCCGCGGCTTTGACCGTCGCGTCCGGGTCGCGCACGTTAAACAGGTATTGGCCAGCGTCGCTGATCACCCACAGAATCGTGAAGTTGATATCGACGATGTTCTCGTCGCCGGTCAGCATCAGGCTTTCTTCCGGCAATTGCCGCATAACGTCCGACCGCCCGGCGTCGCCGGCGGACCGGAAACCGATTTCCAGCCGGTTTACACGGGTAACCTTTGGTTTTGTCACATCCTCTATCGGATATGGCAGGTGCCAGTGCAGGCCATTTTCGGTGGTCGCCACGTACGCGCCGAAGCGGGTGACAACGCCCTGCTCATCCGGCAGCACGCGGTAGAAGCCGCTGGCCAGCCACAATGCGATAATGACAAGCACAATGATAATGATGCTGCGTCCGCCGCCGAACCCGCCGGGCATGATGCGCCGCAGAGCGTCCTGGCCTTTACGAATGGCCTCCTCGAGGTCGGGAGGCTGGGGCATGTTGCCTCCACCGCCGCCGCCGCGATTCCCGCCGCCGCCGGAAGGACCCCATGGGCCGCCGCCACCGCCGCCCCACGGTCCGCCGCCGCGGCCTCCGCCGCCCCCCCAGGGGCCTCCGCCATTCTGATTGCTCATAGGTTCATTTAACCTTCTTGCCGTGACGTGTTGGAAGCCGGCCTTCCATCTGGAGTCATGGGCTCATATATGACAGGCCGCGCCTTGGCACAACCGACGCGCGGCAATCCATCAGCGCTATCAGGAGTTTTCCCCCATGCCCGGTCCTTCCGAACAGCAAGTTCGCGCCGCCCTTGACGCGGTTCCGGAAGCCGCCAGCCGCATTGATGGCATCGCCGCTGAGAACGGCCATGTGCAGGTGGCGCTGGCGATCGATCCGTCCAAGGCTCAACAAATGGAGCCGATACGCAAGGCAGCGGAAGAAGCGTTGCGGAAACTGTCAGGCGTGCTTTCGGCTACCGTGGTGTTGACAGCCGCCGCCGGACCCGGCGCCTCCGCCGCCCGGCCGAAGCAGCCAGCACCGGCAGCGAATAGCCGCGGGGCACCGCAGGCGGCACCCGCGCAAGGCGGACCGATGAACCCCCAGCCGATGGAGGGCATCAAGGCCGTGATCGCGGTCGCCTCCGGCAAGGGCGGGGTCGGCAAGTCCACGGTTGCAGCCAATCTGGCCGTAGCATTGTCGCAAAGCGGCCTGAAGGTCGGCCTGATGGATGCTGACATCTACGGCCCCTCCGTACCGTTGATGCTGGGCGTGCACCGCAAGCCCGATAGCGAGGACGGCAAGACGCTGATCCCGCTGGAGGCGCATGGCATCAAGCTGATGAGCATGGGCTTCATGGTGGATGAGCGCACAGCGATGATCTGGCGCGGCCCGATGGTTATGAGCGCGGTGCAGCAGATGCTGTTTCAGGTGCAATGGGGCGCGCTGGACGTTCTGGTCCTCGATCTGCCGCCGGGCACCGGCGACGCCCAGTTGACCATTGCCCAGCGCGTGCAACTGGCGGGGGCGGTGATCGTCTCCACACCGCAGGACATCGCCCTGTTGGATGCGCGCCGCGGCCTTGCCATGTTTGAGAAGGTCAATGTGCCCGTCTTCGGTATTGTCGAGAACATGAGCATGTATGTTTGCCCGAACTGCGGGCATGAGGCCCACATCTTCGGCCATGGCGGTGCGGAAGCGGAAGCCAAGGCGAGCGGCACGGAGTTCCTGGGCGCGGTGCCTCTCAGCCTGCCGATCCGGGAGCAGAGCGACGCCGGTTCGCCTATTGTGGTCTCTCAGCCGAAGAGCCCGGAGGCGGAAGCCTTCCGCGCAATTGCGGAAAAAGTGCGCGCGCGGCTGTAAAAAACCTGCTTCGGTCACTGCGAATGGTGGCGATATGGGGCGCGCGATCCTGGCCTCGGGCTTGGCGCCGCTTATTCCTGCCGAATGCGCTGCCCGGCAGGATTACAACACGCCAGGCAGCGGCTCTTGGGGATAAGCATGCCGCGAACCGCGATCCCCGCGGCCCGCTGCCCCGCCACGCTGGGCACGCTGGACGGGGGCACGCGGCGCGCCTATAAAGGCGGCGACCTGATATCAGCCATTGGCAGTGCGCTTTCATGACTTCAATCGGCACCAAGCTTTATACCTGGCGCTTCGGCGAGTTCGTTGGCGAAGACGACGCCGGCAACAAGTACTACCAGGAAAAAAGCCCCCGGAATCCGGCCCGGCGCAAGCGCTGGGTTGTGTATCCGCGGAAGGTGGAAGCCTCCGCCGTGCCGCCGGAATGGCATGCCTGGCTGCACCGCTACACCGACGAACCGCCGAAGAAGGACGACCGGCGGTGGGCCTGGCAGAAACCGCACAAGCCGAATCTGACCGGTACGCCTAATGCCTACCGCCCGCCGGGGCATGACTTCAGCGGCGGCAAGCGTGCGGCGGCCAGTGGCGATTATGAAGCCTGGACGCCGGGCGACTGACGGCAACGCACAGGCAAACGGCCATGTCCCGTAATTGGATCGAGAGCATCGTTGGCGCCGCCGTTCTGGCCGTGGCCGTCTGGTTTCTGGTGTTCAGCTACCAGGCAGGCGGCAAAGGTTCCGGCGGTGGCAACGGCTATGAGCTGGTGGCCAAGTTTACAAGCGTGGCCGGCGTTTCCCAGGGCGCTGACGTGCGCATCAGCGGCATTAAGGTGGGCCAGGTCACTGGCATGGTGCTGAACTCAGCGACGTACCTGGCAGAGGTGCGCCTGAGCATGGCGCCAGGCACACAGGTCCCGGCGGATAGCGCCGTTGCGGTCAAGAGCGAGAGCCTGCTCGGCGGGAAGTATCTGGCGATCACGCCGGGTGCGGACGACGCCATGCTGAACGACGGCGGCGAACTTCTCTATACCCAGCCCGCCGTGGTGCTGGAAGACCTGATCGGCCAGGCCATTTTCTCCGGCAAAGACAAGTAGCGGCGGGATGCGGGCGGCAGTTGCAGGCTTGGCGCTGGCCATGATGGCGTTTGCTCTGCCGGCGGCGGGCCAGCAGGCGTGGCAGGAACAGCAGAATCGACCAGGGCAGAACCAAGAGCCCACCTTTATCGACCAGGAAATGGCCGCCCTGCACGCGCTCGACAAGATCGCGGCCAGAGTGAGTAAGATGTGGGTGCCGGTCGGCACCGTGGCGAGGTTCGGGCGGCTTTCCATCGACGTGAAGGCCTGCCGCAAACGCCCGCCGGAAGAGCCGCCGGAAGCCGCGGCTTTCCTGGAAATTGTCGATAGTGGCCGGGATGGCGCTGCGATGGAGGTGTTCCGCGGCTGGATGTTCGCCTCCAGCCCGTCGCTCTCGGCCATGGAGCACCCGCTCTACGACATCTGGGTGGCCGGCTGCATGACCGCGGCGGAAGCGGCGACCGCGGAAGCGCTGGATCAGAGCGGCGGCGTCGAGGATATGAGCGAGGATGAAGGGGCGAAGGGACGTGGCCCTGCCTCCGGGCCGCCCGTCCCCTATGAGCGGGCGGAGCGGCGGTAGCTAAGCCGTCACATAGTTTTTTACGAATTTGTCCATATCAAGTTGACGCCGAGGGGTGCGGCTTCAGATCGTTGGTTCGGCGCTTGCTGCCAAGAACCGTTGACGCGAGTTGGTGACCTGCGGCGTCAATTCCTGCACTGGCTGGATAGTTCGGCCTTGGCGTTTTCGTCGAACGCCCCAGCCAATGGGTATTCTCTCCCGCTTGGATCCACCATGATCACCAGGACCCTGGCGCCAGCGATTTCTGCGCCGCTGATCATGGTTCCGCGGTTGCCGCTGATACGATCATCGACGTCCAGTGTGAACCGATAGCCAGAGGACGCTGGAAATGCACCAAAGACTAGGGAGAGGGTACGGTCACCATCAGACACGATAGGGGTCTTTGCCAGTTTCGCCGTGCCATTGCCCTCGAAGGGTTGCGCAA
The DNA here is from genome assembly GCA_965222315.1 of Alphaproteobacteria bacterium. Classification (GTDB taxonomy): domain Bacteria; phylum Pseudomonadota; class Alphaproteobacteria; order Bin95; family Bin95; genus JACKII01. Next base: position 99,846 of record OZ244951.1, read on the forward strand.
CATCAAAGCCAGCGCCTCCCCGAACTGTGTCGAAAATCAGGTCGCCGTTCGAACCGTCAAGCACCCAGGTGAGGGTTCTCAGATGCCATTCCGGCAGGCTGTCATGGCGAATTAACACCTGATCTTTCGGCGCTCCCTCGATAAAGTTGACGTATACGATCGGTTTACAATCCATAGCAAATGCGCTTGCGCTAATCGCCATTCCGCATATGGCTAACAACAAAGATTTCATGGGCATGCTCCGATTGTTTTTGTGCGCTATCTGTCTGTTACGAACCGACTGCTGCTACGGATCGTTGACAAACGGAACTGCTGAGTCGTTGTCGAGGAGCAGTGCGACATGATCCAGGTAGTCTATTGACTGGGTGCGGATATTCTTAAAAATTGTTTCTCATACGGAATAATTTTGAGAAAAAATAGGGAAACCCAAAATGGTCAATTTTTCCTTTATCAATGACTCCATCGACATGTCTGATGTGGAGGATTTGTCTTTTGATGGACTGTTGGATTTCATAACATTCAACCATACGCCAATACTCCTGACCTTCAATTATGGGGGCGGTGAAATTGACCGGTTTGTGGGCTTTGGCTTCACCTTTGACAGTAATGATATTCCAACCGGTGGCACTGTTACGGAGTTTCGTGGCGTTTACCCAGGCGGAAGCACGACCGTTACCGGGCTCTCGATCCCGGCTGTATCTATTTATAACGTCGCTTTGACGCCTTCTTTCAATGATGACTACGCACTTATCACAGGTGAATTTGGCGGAGACGACCAATTTTTTGGCGGAGCACTCGCTGACCACCTGATTGGTTTTGCCGGAAACGACCTGTTAGTCGGTCGGAACGGAAACGATATTTTGGAAGGCGGGCCCGGCAACGATGTTCTGAATGGCGGTCTGGGTGCGGACGAATTGAGAGGCGATGCCGGAACGGACACTGCCACCTATGAGGATGCAGCCAGCGGGCTGACCGTCGAACTGATCGCAGCAGGTTTCAATACTGGCGAAGCGGCGGGCGACATATTTCATTCCATTGAAAATCTCCGAGGTTCAAATTTTGATGACGAACTGCGGGGCGACAATGGGAACAATCTTATCGAGGGAGTGAACGGTAACGATGTGCTGCATGGCCGGGCCGGTATTGACACGCTGAAAGGAAACGCGGGTGATGATATATTGCTGGGCGGGCCTGACGCGGATTTCTTGAACGGTGGCACTGGCAGTGATTCAGTCAATTATGCCGGATCCGGCATCGGCCTGAAAGCGGACCTGATCGCGACCATTCACAATACTGGTGAAGCAGCAGGGGACACCTACACGTCCATCGAAAACATCATAGGCTCTCACCACAACGATGATCTTCGCGGTAACAACCTCGATAATATCCTCCTCGGCGGGGCTGGTGATGATATTTTGCATGGGCGTGGCGGCAACGATCTTTTAGGCGGTTTCGATGGCAACGACATTCTGTTGGGCTATGCCGGAATCGATTCTTTGCAAGGCGGGATGGGGACGGACCGGGCGGCCTACTGGACCGCTGGCGCAGGCATCCGTGCCGACCTGCAGTTCGCCAATGTCAACACGGGAGACGCTGCGGGAGACACGTATACGTCCATCGAAAACCTGCAGGGCTCGAACCACAATGACGACCTGCGAGGCGACAATGGTGACAACACGATCTGGGGCAATAACGGCAATGACCTCATTCATGGCCGGAGCGGCAACGACACGCTGAACGGCCAGAATGGCGACGACATCCTGCTGGGCTATGCAGGTGCCGACGAACTGGATGGCGGGGCCGGGACGGACCGGGCGGCCTACTGGACCGCTGGCGCAGGCATCCGTGCCGACCTGCAGTTCGCCCATGTGAATACGGGGGATGCGGCGGGGGACACCTATGCCTCCATCGAGAACCTGCAGGGCTCCAACCAGAATGATGACCTGCGTGGCGACAATGGTGACAACACGATCTGGGGCAATAACGGCAATGACCTCATCCATGGGCGGAGCGGTAACGACACGCTGAACGGTCAGAATGGCGACGACATCCTGCTGGGCTATGCCGGTAGCGACGACCTGAATGGTGGGGCAGGGACCGACCGGGCGGCCTATTGGACGGCGGGGGCGGGCATGATCGCGGACCTGCAGTTCGCCAACGCCAATACGGGGGATGCGGCGGGGGACACCTATACGTCCATCGAGAACCTGCAGGGCTCGAACCACAATGATGACCTGCGGGGCGACAATGGTGACAACACGATCTGGGGCAATAACGGCAATGACCTCATTCATGGCCGGAACGGCAACGACACGCTGAACGGCCAGAATGGCGACGACATCCTGCTGGGTTATGCCGGTGGCGACGACCTGAATGGTGGGGCCGGGACGGACCGGGCGGCCTATTGGACGGCAGGCAGTGCTGTAACGGCAGACTTGATGAATGCTGCCGTCAACGTGGGTGACGCGGCGGGCGATACGTACACGTCCATCGAAAACCTGCAGGGCTCTAACCACAATGACGACTTGCGGGGTGACGCTGGCAGCAATATGATCTGGGGCGGCAATGGCGATGACGCCATTCGCGGCCGCGCCGGCAACGACACGCTGCTGGGGCAGGGCGGTAACGAGACGTTCTTTTTCGAGAACGGCTTCGGCAATGACGTGATCATCGGGTTCGAGGCCAACAATGATGCGGAGGACATCGACCTCTCGGCGGTCACCGCCATTACGGACTTCACCGATTTGGTGAACAACCACCTGTTCCAGGTCGGTGCGAACGCGGTGATTGACGATTTGATGGGCAATACGATCACGCTGACCAACACGCTGAAGGCTAGTCTGCATGATGCGGATTTCGGGTTTTAGGATAGCGGAGGTTGCCGTCTGGCCGCCTTCCGCTCCGACCGGACGGTGTAGAACGAGGTGGCGACGATGATCAGGGAGCCGGCGAGAGTCTGCCAGGTGGGCCATTCCACGAAGATCACGATGCCGATGAGCACGGCGAACAGCAGGCGGCTGTAGTCCATCGGGGCGACGGCGCTCGCCTCACCCGCGCGGAAGCCGGCGATGTTGCAGAACTGGCCGCCGACCGAGAGCACGCCGATGGCGATCATCATCGCCCACTGCTCGACCGAGGGCCAAACCCAGTAGTAGATGCCGAGAGGCAGCATTGCGGCGCCCACCAGGATCGCCTGGTAGCTGAGAATGGTGATGGAGCGGTCGAACTGGGAGAGGTGGCGGATGATGATGGAGACCATGGCGGCCCCCGCCGCACCGGCCAGCGCCAATAGCGCATAGACATCGACGCCATCGGCGCTTGGCTGGACGATGAACAGCACGCCGCCGAAGCCGACAATGGTAGCGGCCCAGCGGCTGAACCCCGCGACTTCCTTCAGAAAGATAATGGCGAAGACGGTGACGAACAGGCTCTTGGCGAAGCTGAGGGCCGTCGCATCGGCTAGCGGCATGTGCTGGATCGCGAGGAAGCTGCCGACCATGGCGACCATGGCAAAGATCACGCGCACGACCTGGAGCTTCAACGACTTGGTGCGGAGCGCATCCGGGAAGTTTCGGGCGATGGCCGGCAAAACCGTGATGGTCATGGTGGCCTGACGGATCAGCAGGATCTGGAAGACACTGATCTCGCCCCCCAATTCCTTTACGAAGCCGGTGCCTGCCGTGAAGATCATGCCCGCCGCCGCGACGTAGAGCGCGCCGCGGACATTGCCGGGCAGCAGCAGGAGGGGCGCCATCAGGCGGTCCCAAAGGTTTTGGATGAGGGTTAGCGGACCACGCATCGCGGCGGGTTGCCGCTCAGCCCTGGGGCGAATCCTCCGGGCGTCCGTTGATGTATGGCTTAAGCACCGTGTAAAGCGTGCGGACCGTGGGGGTCGGCACGCCGTGCTGGCGGCCCAATTCCACCACCTTGCCCGCCAGCCAGGGCAGTTCCAGCTTGTTGCCGCGGAGCAGGTCCACGGCCATTGAAGCGATGGACTTGCCGTCCTGGCTTTGGATCAGTTTCAGGCGCTGGGCGGGAAGATCGTCCGGCAGATCGACGCCGCAGGCCCGGCCGACCGCCGTGATCTCCGCCATCAGGGCCAGCATCAGCTGCTGGCCGTCGGGATCGTCGCGGGTGACGCCGGTCCACTGGCGGGTCGCGCCGGTGATGGAGGAGACGCAGACCAAGAAGACGAACTTCTCCCACAGCGCCTTGGTGATGTCGGGTGAGAGAGTGGCGTCCAGCCCGGCGGCGTCGCAGAGCTGTTTCAGTTGCTCGGCGCGGGGCGAGACGGCGCCATCCAGTTCGCCGAAGGTGAAATGCTGGAAGCCGCCGAGTTGCTTAATTCTGCCTGGGCCGTCGATGATGGCGTTGATGACGGCAACCCCGCCCATCACCCGGCCTTCACCCAGGATAGGCTCAAGCCGGCCGGCTGCGTCGATACCGTTCTGGATCGGGATGACGGCGGTTTCCGGGCCGACCAGCGGCTTGATGAGCGTGCCGGTTGCTTCCAGGTCCCAGAGCTTCGGCGTGAAGATCACGTAGTCTACCGGGCCGATTTCGGCGGGATTGTCCGTCGCCTTTGCCGGCTGCAGGTGGAAGTTGCCGCGCGCGCCCTCCACCCGGAGGCCCTCCTGCTTGATGGCGGCGAGGTGCGGACCGCGGGCGATGAAGGTGACGTCCGCGCCACCAAGCGCGAGCGTGACACCAAAGGGGCCGCCGACGCCGCCGGCGCCGACGATGACAATGCGAGGAGAGGACATGGGAGGAAGCCTGTATGTTCAGCGTGGGACTGGGGCAAAGCTTAGCGAGCGGATTGGGCGGCGGCTATGGTCTCCGGTCTGTAAGAGGCCATTCTTGCACTGCTACCCTCTTCTTTGCGAAGGCGGGGTATCATGCCGGAGATGTGTTCTCGAAGCTGGGGTTCTCAGGCGTGGCCCCCTGGTCAGTTCAGGAGCATGGATGGCCGGTTCGGGAGAGGCGGGAACGGCTGTCCCGGTCACGCCGCCCAGCTAGACCGTGCCTGGATGGCCCAGCGGCCGTCTTGCAGGGTCACGATGTAGAGCGACTTGTAGCTGCCGATGGCGGAGCCGTCGGCGCGGTAGCGGGTGAACTGGACGCGGAAATGCGCCTTGCCCGGACCGGAGTCGATCAGTTCCACATAATCCCAGGCGGTGCGGGCCCAGCCCTCGGCCTGCCCCGCGCGCTGCCAGACCATCGAATGGAAGTCGTCCGGCGTCTGCATCACCGTCACCTGGCCGCTGTGCAGGCGGACATGCGGGAAGTGGTACCAGCGGGTGCGGATGGCGTCGGCATCCTCCGCATTGAAGGCTTCCATGAAGCCGTCGAGCGCGGCGCGGGCTTCGGCGGTCTCCCGTTCGTTGAGGGGAGTGGTCATGGGCAAGGCTCCGGTGTGATTGGGCGGATTTGATGAATATGTCCTGGCGCATCGTGACGCCAGAGTTCCGGGTTGTTCAACCGCAATTGCACCGGCGCTTGCCGTAACCCCCAAGGATCGCCAAATCAGAGGGGCTGCTGCTAACAGCGATGGGTGCCGATTTCGTGGTTATCCGCAGCGTACGACGCAGGCCGCAGTTCGATAAATGCAGAAAAATGCCGGTTTTTGTACACTTGCGCTTCAAATAACTTATTGATAATGGCCGTTTAAATTTCCATTTGCCGCTACTTAGTTGCGCAAGCGCCGGTTTCGGGGCTGAGCATTGGCTAAACATCCCCTCTGCATTCGATCGACATGATCGTCAGCATTTCCCGCCATCCCGCCCGCCGCGGCGAAAGCGCTTTTCCGCGACGGCCCGGAGGTTGTTGTTGCAATGCAGCACGGAAGGGCTTACGTACTCCTCGACCGTGCCGCGCGCAGAACCCGCGGACTTTCATGGCACCCGCTTTTAGGGGCGCGCACTATAGGCGCTCCGCAGGGTATCGCGACGAAGGGCACTCGCCCCACGGTATCGAGGCAGCTGATCTGCGCAAGCGCCTTTAACTCTATGCCAATCCACCCGGCCTTAGAATGAGGCACCGGGGCATTGGCACATGAAAGTTTCATTTTGACTGAATTCAAGGAACTCGGCCTTTCCGAGTCCATTCTTCGTGCCGTCGAGCATGAGGGCTACACCACGCCGACTCCGATCCAGGAGCAGGCCATTCCCGTTCTTCTTACCGGCCGTGACCTGGTTGGGCTCGCCCAGACCGGCACCGGCAAGACCGCTGCCTTCACCCTGCCGATCCTACAGATGGTCGAGGGGCTCAAAGGCCTTCCGAAACCGAAGACCTGCCGCGCCCTGATCGTCGCGCCGACCCGTGAGTTGGCCGCCCAGATCGTACAGAGTGTGCGGACTTACAGCCGCTTTACCAAGGTCTCCGTTACCATGGTGGTTGGCGGCGTGCGCCCCGGCCCGCAGATTAAAGCACTGGCCCGTGGCGTCGACGTACTGGTTGCGACGCCCGGCCGTCTGCTCGATCACATGGCGACGGGTGCTGTCAGCATCCGCGAGGCGCAGACTGTGGTGCTGGACGAGGCCGATCAGATGATGGACATGGGCTTCGTCCCCGCCATCCGAAAGATCATGAAGGCGCTGCCGGAGAACCGCCAGACACTGCTGTTCTCTGCAACCATGCCCAAGGAAATCCGCGCCTTGGCGGCCGACTTCCTGCGCGACCCGGAAGAGATCAAGGTCGCCCGCGTCGGCAAACCCATCGAGTCGATCAACCAGCGTGTCATCCACGTCGCCGGCGCTGACAAGCGCGCCGTGCTGGCCGACCTGCTGAAGGCCGACGATGTGGGCCAGGCCATCGTCTTTACCCGCACCAAGCGCGGTGCGGACAAGGTGTGTGAGCACCTGGAGAAGCAGGGCATGAGGGCCGGCGCCCTGCATGGCAACAAGAGCCAGGGACAGCGTGACCGGACGCTTGGCGGCTTCCGCAACGGCAAGCTCCAGGTGCTGGTGGCGACGGATATCGCGGCGCGCGGTATCGATATTGACGACATCTCCCACGTCATCAATTACGAGCTGCCGCATGTGCCGGAGTCCTATGTCCACCGCATCGGCCGCACGGCGCGGGCCGGCAAGGGCGGCATCGCCATTGCGCTCTGCGACCGTGGCGAGGTTGGGCTGCTGCGCGATATCGAAAAGCTGATCAAGGCCGACATTCCCTTCGAGGGAGAGGTGCCGTCCGGCCCCGCGCGTCGTCCGCCGAATGGCAGAGGTCCTCGCGCTGAAGGCGGCCCGGTGAAGTCGCGCCGCCGTCCGAATGGCGACGCGGGCTTTAAGCAGGGCCGTCCTGGCGGTCCGCGCCCCGAAGGCGGAAAGCAAGACGGAAACCGCGCTGATGGCGGCAGGCCCCGTAGTGGCAAGCCTGGCGGTAATGGCCAGCGCCGCCGCCGCCCGCAACAGCAAGGCGCCGCTGCCGGCTAAAGGCTGGGCATCACGGGTGACTTAGCGGCAACGCCGTTCCGGACGTCGGTCTGGGACGGCGTTGTTGTGTCAAGGCTAGAGCACCGCCGGTTCAGATTGAATCACGATTGCGATCAATTTGCCGAACAAGATACTCTAACTCTTATCTTTTTAGCTGATTACCTGGTGGCTCAAAGCTTGCCGGTGTTCTGCGCCGCGCCGTGGTAGACGATCTCGCTCATTGCCTGGGCGGCCTTGGCTTGGAAGGCCAGCATTTCGGGGTCCAGGTCGCGGGAGACCCGCGGGGTGTGCTCGAAAGCGCGGTAGGGGTCTTCGCCGCGGACCAAAGCGGCGGTGTCCCACGCGCCGATGACCTGCTTGGTATCCGCCGGCATGAAGTGCATGGACACACCAATGCGGCGGTCCGGACCCTGGTTTGCGCCGCTCGCGTGGGCCAGACGGTAATTGTGCAACGACATCTGACCGGGCTGCAGGGCCATGTAGACGGCGGTCCGGTCGTCCACGCCCTCCGTGATGGCCTGGCCGCGGGTCAGCATGTTGTCGTCGTCGTAGGTGTCTGCGTGGTGCAGGCCCTCGCCCCGGTGGGTGCCGGGCATGACGCGCATGCAGCCGGTCTCCGGCAGGGCGGGCGATAGGGCCAGCCAGGCCGTGATAACCTTCTGGCTATCGAGGCCCCAGTAATGGTCGTCCTGGTGCCAGGAGACAAAGCTCTCCGACCCCGCATCCTTGATCCAGAAGATCGTGTTCCAGCACAGAATATTTGGGCCAATCAGCTCTTCGATGGGGTCGAGCACGCGCGGGTCGCGGATCAGGTCATCCAGCCACTTGAACAGCAGATGCGACTTGGGCCGCTGGGTCGGCAGCAGCTTGCCTCCCTGTTCGGCTTCCAGCCCCTCTATACTGGCGCGGTAGGACGCCACCTCACCCGGCGGCAGCACGTCTACGGGAAACAGGTAGCCGTCGCGCTCGTACTGTTCGCGTTGCGCTTGGGAAAATGGCATGAGCCGTACCTCCGATAATTGGCGGTATATCCTACCTGCGCGAGCCGGTGCGGTTCAACAGAGAGGGGCGGGGGCGGGTATGCGTCCCGCCGGTCAGAAGGGCGAGGGCGCCGGGCGCCATGGCCTGGAGAGCCCGGTAAAGCAGCCAGCCGGCAAGGAAGGCTGCCAATGGCTGCACCATGAAATACAGAGCGTACCAGTCACCATAGTATCCGCCCAACACATCGCGTCCGATAAGGCTCAGCACCTTGAACAGGATGACGTGGGAGCAGAACACGAGAAACACGATCTCTCCCGCCGCCAGGATGACCGGGGCCAAGGCTGTACGCAACAGGACGCCGGCGAGCCACCAGAAGAAGAGGGCTGCGCTTAGCCTTACCACCAGGACCAGTGTATTGGTGACCCATTGCGGTGCGGACCAACTGCCGGCGAGGCCCTGCATCTGGAGGTAGAGCAGCAGTATGCCGGTCAGGCCGAAGGCGATGGTGGCGTTGATCCCGAAGCGGTCGATCCAGTCGAACCTGATGGCGTTCATGCGCAACAGGAGGCCGATGCCGAAAAAGAACGCGATCTCCGGGCGTAAGACCACGGGGTTCGGCGGCACCAGGATAGCAGCCAAAGCCAATCCGGCGATCAGCGCCAGCGGCGTGCGCCGTCCGATCCAGACCAAAGCGGGCGCGGCAAGCGCACAGACAAAGAGGTCGCGCAAGAATGCCAGCTGGATGTTGGCCGGTACGGCGGTCAGGCTGAACAGTGCGTTGATCCAGGCGACGATGTTTTGCGGCAGCCAATGAGGTTCTTTCGTTATGACAACGAAGCCGCTGATCAGGGCCAGCAGGATGGCGTTCCACAGCACCATGGGCACCAGCAATGTCCAGACCTTGCCGCGCGCTATCTGGCGGTAGGACTTTGCCTGAAGCGAGCCGAACAATAGCCAGCCGGAGACGATGGACAGGAGCGGCACGGCGCACTTGGCGACCATGCTGCCGAGGAAAAAAAAGACCAGGTCGGCGCCGCGTACGGCGTGGGTTTGAAAGTCGGCCTCCGCAATGCCTGGGGAGACGTGGGCATAGGTCATGAAGAATATGCTGATCACCCGCGCGGATTGGATCCGTTCGGAGGTGGCGTTCTCTACTCTCCTGACCTCATCTGCTCTCATTAACTGCGAAGCATGGTTGTTGGTTGAGATTGCAGCACATAGAAGCGAGACTGCATTGCAAGATACAAGGCTCGACGCCGCATCGCCTTGGAGCCGTCCCAACCGGTTGAATCAGCCCAATTAAAGCGCTGCCAAATCCCAGTCGGGTTTGCGTAATGGCCGATCAGTTGCGTCATTGCCAGCTTGCCTTAAGTCCAGCCTAAAAGTTGCAAGATAAAGACATCATACACTAAAAAATAGCATCGGTCTGTGGGTAATGACACGAAGGCTTGGTGTTTTTGCGGGGTGCGTACTAAGGTTTGCCAACACTTGGCTCTCGAGGAGGAAATGGCTGTGCCTATCCGGATTACCGGCATGATCGGTGTTGCGCCGCCCGCCGACGAAACCACCGTTCATATCATCACCGGCGGCATCTCCAAGGAATACACCCGCGACTTTGCCCAGGCCCACGATAACGCGGGCTTCGACTGGGCGTTGGTCGGATATACCTCGCGGGCGGCGGACGGGTTCGGCGTTGCCAGTTACTGTGCGGCCCATACGGCCCGGCTTGGTTATCTGATTGCGCACCGGCCGGGTTTTGTCGCGCCGACATTGGCGGCCCGGAAGTTTGCCACCTTTGATAATTTCTGGGCAACGGACGATGGCTTGCCGCGCATGGGTCTTCACATCATTACCGGCGCGAGCGATGAAGAGATGGCGCAGGACGGCGATTGGTCGGACAAGGCGACCCGCTACCGCCGCTCCGGTGAGTATGTCGCGATCATGCGGAACGAATGGTCCGGCGTGCCCTTCGACTTCGATGGTGAGTTCTACAAGGTGGCGCAGGGCGCTGCCGATGTGCTGCCCTTCCAGAAGCCGACGCCGCCCGTTCTGTTCGGCGGCTCGTCGGAGGAAGCGCTGGAGATGGGGGCAGAGCACTGCGATATCTTTGCGATCTTTGGCGAGCCTCGCTCTGTTGTGGCCGAGCGCATCGGCGACTTCCGTGCGCGCTGCGCCAAGTATGAGCGGCCGTTCGGCAAGGAGCCCGGCTTCAACATTTCGCTCCGGCCGATCATCGCGGAGACCGAGGGGGCTGCCTGGGACAAGGCGCACAAGATGTTGGCGGATATCAACGCGGCGACTGGCGGCCGAAAACCGCCGTCGGAGAGCGTATCGTCGGACCGGATGCTGGCGGCGGCGGCGGAGAGTGAAATTCACGACGAGCGGCTGTGGATGGCTATCGCGGAGGCTACGGGAGCGCGCGGCAATTCCACCTGCCTCGTCGGTACGCCGGAGCAAGTCGCGGAAAGTTGCCTGAAGTACTATGAGATGGGTATCGAAGGCATCCTGCTGCGGGGCTTCAACCCGATGGAGGATGCCGCGGAATATGGCAGGGAACTGATCCCCCGCATCCGGGAGGGCGCTGCCGCATTCGATGCGGCGCGCGGGCAAGCCAGGGCGGCGGAATAGAGACGGCCAGCCTGCTTGCCAGACCATCGCCGGTTCAAATTGAACCGCTGTTGCGATCAATTTGCCGGACAAGATGCTCTAATTCTTATGTTCTAGGCAGATCCCGATCCAATTGGATTGGGATCTGCCCTAAGCCCTGCCAAAGAGGCCGAGACCCATGGCATGCCGCTGGAAGCGGCGTTTGAGCGGCGGAATACGGTCCACCGCGGCGATCCCTAAACGGCGGCCGAGCGCCAGCGGCGGCAGGTTGGTCATGAACAGGCGGTTCAGGCCGTCGGTGGCGGCCAGCATGGCGGCGATGTCGGGCCAGCGGCGCTTGGCATAGGCGTGCAACAGCGGGGAAGCACCAGGGTCCTGGCCCAGGCTGAGGGCCTTGCCGATGGCGTCTGACAGGCTTTCGATATCCCGCACGCTCACGTTGAATCCCTGGCCTGCAATGGGGTGCATCCCGTGGGCAGCCTCCCCGACCAATGCCAGCCGCGGTCCGGTCAGGCGCTTGGCGGCGGTAACCGAGAGGGGGTAGCTCCAGGTGCCGCCCTGGATCGACAGGCCGCCTAGGAAGTCGCCGAAGCGCCGCGTCAGTTCACGCTCCAGCGCTGCCTTTTCCAGTGTCAAAAGGTGCTCCGCCAGCGGCCGCCGCTCGGTCCAGACGACGGAGGAGCGGTGCTCGCCCGTTGTGCCATCCGTCATGGGCAGGATGGCGAAGGGCCCGCCATCCAGGAACCGCTCGTGCGCGATGCCCTCGTGCGGGTGTTCATGAGCGACCGCACAGACGATGGCGGTCTGTTTGTAGTCGATGGCGCGGACGCCGATGCCGGCAAACCGCCGTAGCGCGGAACCTCGGCCGTCAGCCGCGATGGCCAGCCGCGCCTCGATCACCTGGCTGCCGTCGAGCGTCAGGCGGACCTGGCTGGTATCGGCCTCATAGCCGGTCAGCGCACATTCCCAGTAGCCCTGGATCAGCGGCTCCTGTGCGACACGTTCCAGCAAGGCCCGGCGCAGGCGGAAGTTCTCGACGATATGGCCCATCGGTTCGCCGCCGACGTCGCGGTGGTCGAAATGCAGCTTCATCGTGGAGCCGCGGTCGGACACCCGGATATCCGTGATGGCGCCCGCGTGCGGGGCCAGCATATCCCACACGCCGATATCTTCCATCAGTCCGCGCGGCCCTGCTGCCAGGGCCGTCGTGCGGCCGTCGGTCTCTTCCGCCGTCAGTTGTTCGGGACTTTGCCGCTCAATCAGCGCTGTTGCGACGCCTCGGCGGGCCAGGGCCAGGGCGAGTGATGCGCCAGCCAAGCCGCCGCCAACAATTGCCGTCTCGAGCATCAGACAATCTCCGCCTAAATTTTAGGCATTGGGTAAAATTTAGGCTGTATAAAAAATAAGCAGACCCAGCGCAGTCCGGTTGGGCGCTGCCACGGTTCTCCAAAGTCGGCGGTTTTGCAAAGCGATACAAGAAATTTCATCCGTCTGCATCGGTTTGGCACGTTTCTTGGAAGTACGGGGTCAGCACAATTACTGATCGCTGGAGAGGACTACGAAATGAAGATGATCGTTGCCGTGATCAAGCCCTTCAAGCTCGACGAAGTGCGTGAAGCCTTGGTCGGTTTGGGTGTTGAGGGCCTGACAGTTACGGAAGTCAAGGGTTTCGGCCGCCAAAAGGGGCAGACCGAAATCTATCGGGGTGCTGAGTACACCGTCGCATTCCTGCCCAAGGTAAAGATCGAAGTGGTCGTCGCCGCGAGCCAGGTTGAGGCGGCGGTGGAGGCCATTATTTCCTCTGCCCATACGGGCCGCATCGGCGACGGCAAGGTTTTTGTTGTCGACGTATCCAAGGCGGTCCGTATCCGCACCGGTGAAACCGACGCGGACGCGCTTTAGCCCCCTGCAAAACTCCCCGCATTGTCCCAACGGAGCATAAGAGTGATGAGACTCTGGAAAATTGGAAGCGCTGCCGCGATTGCCGGTGCCGCTTTAACCTTTGCACCGACGGTGGCGTTCGCCGCTGTCGATTCGGAAACGGCCTTCGTTTTCAATACTTTCTCTTTCCTGATACATGGCGTGCTGGTCATGTTCATGGCCGCCGGCTTTGCCATGCTGGAAGCGGGCCTGGTCCGCACCAAAAACACCGCCGCCATCTGCCTGAAGAATATCGCGCTCTATTCCATCGCAGGGCTGATGTTCTACCTGATCGGCTATCACCTGATGTACACGGACGTGAGCGGCTACATTGGCTCTATCTCGCTGCTGTACAACACGTCGGACGCCGAAATTGCGCTGTTGGGTGCGGATGAGCAGACGGCGGAGCAAATCGCGGCCGTGACCGGCAACGGCTACTCGGTGATGAGCGACTGGTTCTTCCAGATGGTGTTCGTCGCTACCGCCGCTTCGATCGTGTCCGGAACCCTGGCCGAGCGTATCAAGCTGTGGCCCTTCCTGGTTTTCGTGGTCATTCTGACCGCCATCATCTACCCGATCCAGGGCTCCTGGACATGGGGTGGCGGCTGGTTGGCTGAGATGGGATTCAGCGACTTCGCTGGCTCCACCATCGTTCACTCGGTCGGCGGTTGGGCCGCGCTGGTTGGCGCAATCATCCTCGGGCCGCGGCGTGGCAAGTTCGGTGCGAATGGCCAGGTGCATCCGATCCCGGGTGCGAACCTGCCGCTGGCGACCCTTGGCACGTTCATCCTGTGGTTCGGCTGGTTCGGCTTTAATGGTGGCTCCCAGCTCGCCCTGGGCAGTGCGGCAGATGCCTCAGCCATTGCCATCGTTTACGTGAACACCAACATCGGCGCGGCAGCAGGCGTGGTCGCAGCGATGATCGCCAGCCAACTGCTTTACAGCAAGGTCGATCTGACCATGGCGCTCAACGGCGCGCTGGCAGGACTGGTATCGATCACGGCGGGTCCGGACCTGCAGAACCACCTGATGAGCGCTATCATTGGCGGTGTCGGCGGCGTGCTGGTGGTCTTTGCTATCCCGTTGATGGACAAGCTGAAGATCGATGATGTGGTCGGCGCTATTCCGGTCCACTTGGTCTGTGGCATCTGGGGCACGCTTGCGGTCGGCATCTTTGGCGCGGGCGACATCGTCACCCAGGTCATCGGCATCGTCGCCATCGGCGTGTTCGTTTGCATCACCAGCGCGGTGGTCTGGTTTGCCCTGAAATTCACCATGGGCATCCGCGTCGATCACGAGGATGAAGTCAACGGCCTCGACCGGACCGAACTGGGGCTGGAAGCCTACCCCGAGTTTGGCCCGCGCGCGACCAGCTCGTAACCTTAGCCGGGAGTTCCTCCCGCCCTTCGGGGCCACTTTCAGGGCGGTGCGCATCACGCGTGCCGCCCTTTTCTGTTATAATAATTTGGCATCGGCACCGTACCGTCTTTCCCGGCAAACAAGGGAGAAAGATGGCGTAATAACAAAGGGATGGCCGTGACCGAATTTTTTGAAGCGCACCGGCGGTTCGCGCCACCTAGCCTAGTGCGGGCAGCGATTCGCTACCTAAGCCAAGGGGCTGGCCTGGCGATGCTCGCCGCCAGCATCCTGCTTGCCGCTGCTCTGGTGAGTTTTTCGCCTGCCGATCCGACCGTTAATTTGCAACGGGCGCGGCGCTCAAGAACCTTACCGGACAGACAGGTGCGAACGTCGCAGACGCGCTGTTCCGGGGCGCCGGATATGCAGCGTTGTTTCCGGTTGTTCTGCTGGTCGCCTGGGGCTGGCGGCTGGTGATGGATAACCGGCTCCCGCGCTGGCGGCTTCGCCTGCTCGCAGCGCCGGTTAGCCTGGTTCTGTTGGCGCTCGCGTTTGCCGGTGGTGGCGGCGAGGGGCCGTGGGGCCTGGACGAAGGCGCTGGCGGCTGGGCAGGCGCGATGCTGCTGCGCCATGTGGCGGCGCTGCTAGAGCCATTGCACCTGTCGGCGCCGGTGTTCAACGCCGCATTGGCGATGCTAGCGGGTGTTGTGGCGTTTTTCGTCCTGGCAATCGAACTTGGCGAGTTGCGGCTGGTGGCGGGCGCTATCCGTGCCGGGGCAAGTTGGTGCTGGCGGCGGCTCCGAGGCAGTGCATCCCTGCCGTCAATCAGTGCGCCGAAAGTCACCATGCCGAAGGTGAGCATGCCGGCGTTCATGCGTAAGCCGGTGCAAGAAGAAGCACAGCCAGTCCAGCATGCCGGCCCCTCCTGGGCGGCCCCTACAATGTCGTCACCGCGTGCCGCTTCCAAGCCCAGCGAACCGGAGCCTGATTTTGATACGCTAGACGATCCAGAAACGCTTCACCCGGCCAGTGACGAAGACGAGCCGGAGTCCGCGCCGGTTGTTCAGGTCAGGACATCGAGCGCGCCGAAGCCGGGCAAGCGCGTCGATGCCGCGCAGCAACCGCCCCTGCCACTGGGCGACGCCGGTTCATTCTCCCTGCCGCCGGTCTCGCTGTTGCAGGAACCGATCAAGATCACTGACGGCTCCATTGATGCCGACATGCTGACCGAGAACGCGCGGATGCTAGAGTCCGTGTTGGAGGATTTCGGTGTCAGGGGCGAGATCATGACCGTTCGCCCCGGTCCGGTGGTCACACTGTACGAGCTTCAGCCCGCGCCGGGCACCAAGGCCAGCAGGGTGATCGGTCTGGCCGACGACATCGCCCGCAACATGAGCGCCGTGTCGGTGCGCATCGCCACCATCAGGGGCAAGAACGCCATCGGCATTGAACTGCCGAACAAGTCCCGCGAAGTCGTCTATATGCGGGAATTGTTGGGCACGCAGGCCTATGACAAGGCGCAGAACGGCCTGCCCCTGATCCTGGGCAAGGACATTGGCGGCCAGCCGGTGGTCGTGAACCTGGAGCGGATGCCGCATCTGCTGATCGCGGGCACCACGGGCTCCGGCAAATCGGTGGCGATCAATACCATGATCCTGTCGCTGCTCTATGCGATGACGCCGGAACAATGCCGCTTCATCATGGTGGACCCCAAGATGCTGGAATTGTCGGTCTATGACGACATTCCGCACCTGCTGACACCTGTGGTGACCGACCCGCGTAAGGCCGTCGTGGCACTGAAATGGGCAGTGCGGGAGATGGAGAACCGCTACCGCGCAATGTCTACGCTCGGCGTGCGGAACATCCGCGGCTACAACGAGAAGGTGGCGGAGGCGGTTCGCCGCGGCAAGCCGATGACGCGGCGGGTGCAGACCGGCTTCGACGAAAACGGCAAGCCGATTATCGAAGAACAGCACCTGGACATGCGGCCGCTGCCATACATCGTCATCGTTGTGGACGAGATGGCCGACCTGATGCTGGTAGCGGGCAAGGATATCGAGGCCGCGATCCAACGCCTGGCGCAGATGGCACGTGCCGCTGGCATTCACCTGATCATGGCGACCCAGCGTCCGTCGGTGGACGTGATTACCGGCACCATCAAGGCAAATTTCCCGACCCGGATCTCCTTCCAGGTGACCAGCAAGATCGACAGCCGCACCATTCTGGGCGAGGCGGGCGCCGAGCAACTGCTGGGTCAGGGCGACATGCTCCACATGGCAGGCGGCGGCCGAATTGTCCGTGCACACGGGCCGTTCGTGTCGGACGAGGAAGTTTCCGCCGTCACCGACTTCCTGCGCGACATGGGCGAGCCGGACTATGTGGACAGCGTGACCGAGGACGACGACATCGCTGCCGGCATTCCGGGCTTCGCGGGCGAAAGCGGCGACGATCTGTACGACCAGGCGGTGGGGATCGTTCTGCGGGAGCGCAAGGCGTCGACCAGCTTCCTGCAGCGGCATCTGAAGATAGGCTACAACCGCGCGGCCTCTCTGATCGACAAGATGGAGGCGGAAGGCGTCATCAGCAGCGCCAACCATGTGGGCAAACGGGAAGTGCTGGTGCCTGCGTTGGGTGACTATAACTAGCCGCAGACGGAAACCCGCACGGGAGACTGTCGCCCGCAAACCGGATGAACTGGCGGAGGCGCCCACCACTGCCTATCTGTACACCCTGTTCCGGAACGGCGGGGAGCGCCGAGGCATGTATCGGGTATTAACCCTTTTTCTAGCGCTTACCTTATGGGGGGCGTATCCGGCCATTGCTGCCGGATTGACAGCGGATGAGCGGGCGGTGGTGGAGCGTGTCCGCGCCAGCCTCAACGAATTGGTGACGATGGAAGCGGTCTTCCGCCAGGTCGATGGGGCGGGCAATGCCGCGACCGGGCGGTTCTGGCTGCACCGGCCAGGGCGGTTGCGGTTTGAGTACGATCCGCCGAACCCGGTTCTGATCGTCGCGCGCGGCTCTTTCCTGGTGCATTTCGACAAGGAATTGAAGGAAGCGCACTATCTGGACCAAGACGACACGCCTGCCTGGTTCCTGCTGTCGAAAGAAGTGCAGTTCGACGACAACATCATCATCCGCGCCGTCAGCCAGGACGAGCGGCGGATCGGCATAACGGCGCAGCAGAAGGGCAGGGAAGAGGACGGGGCCATCACCCTGTGGTTTCAGCGTTCCCCGTTCAGGCTGCTTGGCTGGAGCATGGTGGACGCGGGCGGCGGGCAGGTTCACCTGACCTTGCTGGAACAAACCGTGGGTGGCGAGATCGACCCTGACCTGTTTCAATTCCGTCCGACGGACTACGATTAGCCTCCTGTCAACGGACGCCCGGCACACAAAGGAAATAGCTTGAAGATGTTGAACGGACAGACAGCACTGGTCACCGGCGGCTCCCGCGGGATTGGCTTGGCGGTGGCGGAGGAACTGATTGCGGCGGGCGCAAACGTCATGATTACCGCCCGAACCGGCGTGAAGGAAGCGGTCGCCTCTCTCGGCGGCAATGCCGCGGGCGTTGTTTGCGACGTGGCCGACTATGCCCAGGCGGAAGCGTCGGTCGCAGCCACGGTGGAGAAGTTCGGCGGCCTATCGATCCTGATCAACAATGCCGGTATTATCGACCCGATTGGCCCGCTGGCCGAAAGCGATCCGGCGGGCTGGGCGCAGAATATCCAGATCAATCTGACGGGTGCGTACCACATGGCGCGGGCCGTGCTGCCGGGCATGATCGCGGCGGGCGGCGGAGCAATCGTCAACGTATCCTCCGGCGCCGCGCACCGTCCGTTGGAAGGGTGGAGCGCTTATTGCAGCGGCAAGGCTGGCGTCGCGATGCTGACGCGCGCCCTGCACCTGGAGACCAATGGGCAGGGCATCCGCACGTTCGGCTTCGCGCCTGGAACGGTCGATACCGATATGCAGGTGAAGATCCGGGCGAGCGGCATCAACATGATCAGCCAGATCCCCAGGGAGAACCTGGGCGGTGTACAGCCGCCGGCCAAGATTATCGCCTATCTCTCCTCCGCCGCTGCGGCGGATTTGTCCGGCGAGGAACTGGCCATCAGCGATAATGCCCTGCGGGAACGCGCGGGCCTTGCCCCGGTTTAGCCCCTCCCTATAGCCACTTCTTCCTAAGCCGTCGCCTCCGCGGTGGCGGGTTGTGGCAGGTAGAGGTCTGCCAGAACCCGGTCTTGCTGGAACTCCCAGTGGACCTCGGCATCGGCGGAGGCTGCCTGCAAACAGGCGAGGTGTGCGAGGATCACACGGCTGTCCAATTCTGCCAGCGCGACTTCGCCCTTCGCCGCGGCGAATACCCGTTCGTTCAACGTAGCGCCCGGCCCGTCGCCCGAGATGGCAACTTGGAGGGCCTGGCCCTTGGGCTTCAGTGTCACCGATACCTCCCCACCGCGCGGCATTGCCTCTGCAATCAGGAAGATCAGGTTCAGCAGCAGCTTTCCGCCGCGGCCGTCTATGGAGGAAGGTTGTCCATTGTGCCGCCAGTTCAGTGTAACGCGCGTATCGCGCAACATGCCGGCGGCCAGCGCTTCCAGTTCCTGCTCGCTCCAGCCGTTGCGCCCGCCGCCATAGCCGAAAGCCACCCGGAAAAACTCCAGCCGCCGCCAGGCAGTGCGGGCGCTTTCGTCCGTCATGTCCAGGATGTCTTCATGCTGGTTGCTGCTCATGTCCCGCAGCAATTCGATACCGTTGGTCGCCGCGCCGACCGGACCAACCAAATCATGACACAGGCGGGAACAAACCAGCTCCAAAACCGCCAAATCAACAGATACACGCATCTTTTGTCATCGCTCCTGGCAATGAATACCCCTGGGATTGCTCCTGGGCAGTATGGCTTCAACAATTATAGCGTGCAATCTAGGTCTTAAATATCTCTTAAAAGACGTGAAGCATATTCCAGATCTTGTTCATTATTGACGTTGGCGAATGCTTCTGCCGCCGGGAAAGCGACGGACTGCCAGCCGACCGTCCCCAGCCCATCTTCCAGCCGCCGAATACCTTGCCGCTCGATCAGGTCCGGTAGCGCAGCGGCAGCGGCGATTGGCCAAAGGGCCACTGTCCAGTGCTGCCGGCCGCCTGCTTCCGCTACAATCGCCTTACCGGGTGCGTTTTCGCGGGCCGCGGCCAGGCATTTAACAAGGTTCGTGGGAAGCAGTGGCGTATCGACCGGGACGGTCAGGAGCCATTGCACGTCCGGCCAGCGGCGCTGGCATCCCGCCGCCGCCGCGGCGATGCCGCCGAGCGGGCCCTGGCCGGGCACCGCGTCGGCGATCACGGGCAGGGCAAACGGGGCGAAGCGGCCCGGATCGCCATTGGCGCTTAGCAGGATACGGTCTGTCTGCGGGCGCAACCGCTCCAGCACGTGGGCGAGCAATGGCTGGCCTGCCAGCGGCAGCAGCGCCTTGTCCACGCCGCCGAGCCGCCGCCCGCCGCCGCCTGCCAAAATTACCGCTGCAATAGTGCCGTGCATGGACCGCCAATCCCGAGGAGGCGCAAAGGCTAGCAAAAATGCCTGGAAATGCTATGTATAAAGGTTGATAACGCTTCACGCACGGATGGGCGAATATGACCTCCAATTCTGCTATCGAGACCCGCGCTGTTCCCCCGGTGATCGACCCGTTCGGACGCGCGATCACCTACCTGCGCGTTTCCGTTACGGACCGCTGCGATTTCCGCTGTGTCTATTGCATGTCGGAAGACATGACATTTCTGCCCAAGAAAGACATCCTGACCCTGGATGAGCTTGACAGGGTGTGCAGCGCTTTCGTCGATATGGGCGTTCGCAAGCTGCGGCTGACCGGCGGCGAACCGCTCGTGCGCCGCAACATCATGCACCTGATCAACGGCCTGGGCCGGCATCTGGAAACGGGAGCGCTGGATGAGTTGACGCTGACCACCAATGGTAGCCAGCTCTCGCGCTTCGCCGACCAGCTTTACGCTGCCGGTATGCGCCGTATCAACGTGTCGCTGGACACGCTCGACGCCACCAAGTTCAAGGCGCTGACCCGTTGGGGCCGCCTGGAGCAGGTTCTGGAAGGGATCGAAGCGGCAAAGGCTGCGGGCCTCAAGATCAAGATCAACGCCGTTGCGCTGAAGGGCGTGAACGATGGTGAACTGGACCGTCTGATCGGCTGGTGCGGGGAGGAAGGCTTCGACCTGACCCTGATCGAAGTGATGCCCATGGGCGATATCGGCGAGTACCGGGCTGACCAGTACTGGCCGCTCTCCATGGTGCGCGCCGACCTGGCCAAGCGCTGGACGCTGGAGGACAGCGATCATCAGACCGGCGGTCCGGCCCGCTATGTGACGGTGAAGGAAACCGGCGGGCGCCTGGGCTTCATCACGCCGCTGACCCACAATTTCTGCGAAAGCTGCAACCGGGTGCGCCTGACCTGTACCGGCATGCTGTACATGTGCCTCGGCCAGAACGACTCGGCCGATCTGCGGGATGTGGTGCGCGAAGCCGAGAGCGATGCGCCGATCGAAGCGGCCATCCGCGAGGCCATCGCCCGCAAGCCGAAGGGACATGATTTCATCATTGACCGCCGCCGAAACCGGGCCGCCGTCCCGCGTCATATGTCGACTACGGGAGGCTGATGCCTTCCCATGACGGGACCAAAAATTGCGATCGTAGCGTCGCCCACCGCGCGTGCGCAAAACGCGCATAGCGAGTTGATGGCGAGCTATGAAGCTGTACCCACGGATGAAGCTGATGTGATCGTCGCGCTTGGCGGCGATGGCTTCATGCTGGAGACCCTGCATCGCTTTGGCGGGCGGGGGGTACCGATATTCGGGATGCACCGCGGCAATGTCGGCTTCCTGATGAACCATTTCGATGTCGATGGCCTGAAGAACCGGATCACCCAAGCCAATTTGGTTCAGATTCATCCCCTTCGGATGAGGGCCACCGCCATGGATGGCCGTCAGATCGAAGCGCGGGCGATCAACGAGGTCTCGCTGCTGCGCGAAACCCGCCAGACGGCCCATATCCGCATTGAAATCGACAGCGTCACCCGCATCGACGAGTTGATGTGCGATGGCGTCATCGTGGCCACCCCGGCGGGCTCGACTGCCTACAACCTGTCAGCCCACGGGCCGGTGGTGCCGCTTTCGGCGCAGGTGCTTTGCCTGACTCCGATCAGTGCCTTCCGGCCGCGGCGGTGGCGAGGGGCAATTCTGCCGCGAGATTCCGTTGTCCGCCTGGAAGTGCTGAACCCGGAAAAGCGCCCGGTTAGCGCCGTCGCCGACTTTACCGAGGTGCGCGACGTGCGGTCAGTGGAAATCGAGGAAGACACCGGCGTATCCTTCACCCTGCTGTTCGATCCGGAGCATGATCTGGAAGAGCGGGTGTTGAAGGAGCAGTTCATCTCGTGACCCAAGCCGGCGCTTCGGCGCCTCCAGTAGCCCCGGCCCACCCAAAGCCAACGGGCTGGTACCAGGTAGCACTGATTTTCAAGACAATGGGAATTGGCGCGGTTGGCGGCGCAGTCTTCGCCTGGCTGGGCACGCCCTTGCCGTGGATGCTGGGTGCGCTGTTTGCGACCATGATTGCGTCGATGAGCGGCGTGCACCTCTACATGCACCAGATGGTCCGGCGGATCTGGATCATTGTGCTGGGGCTGACCCTGGGCTCGAACTTCGCGCCGGAGGTGCTGGACCACATTCACCTGTGGGTGGTTAGTTTCCTTGGCATGGTCGCCTTCGTCATTTTCGGGACCTGGCTCTCCTACCAGATATTTGTGCGGCTTGGGCGGATCGACCGGACCACGGCGTTTTTCTGCTCCTCCCCCGGCGGGCTGGGGGAGATGATCATTCTTGGGCCATTGCTGGGCGGCGACGAGCGGACCATCGTGCTGACCCACGCGACGCGGGTGGTGATGGTGATGGCCATCATTCCGCCTGCCTACAGCATCCTGGCCGGCTACGTGCCGCCCATGCTGATCGGCAGCACCACGTTCTTCTGGGAAATGCCGGTCCGTGACCTGGCGATCTTTGGCGTTACCGGTTTGGTGGGCGCCGGTGTCGCCAAGGTATTGCATGTGCCGGCCTGGCAAATGACCGGGCCGATGATCGCGAGCGCCGCCATTCACATCGGGGGCATCTCCGATACCAGCCCGCCCAGCGATTTCATCGCAGTGGCGCAGGTTGTCATGGGCGCTGGCGCAGGCGCGCGGTTCAGCGGCGTGAAGCTGCATGAACTGGTGCGTCCGACGGTTCTCTCAGGCTTTGCGACCGTCTGCCTTCTGGTGCTTGCTGCGCTGGCGGCTTTGGGCCTGGCGGCGTTTACCGGCCTCGACTTCCGCGCGATCCACCTGGCCTATTCTCCCGGGGGCTTCGCGGAGATGAGCCTGATCGCGCTCTCGCTCGGCATCGAAGTGCCGTTCGTCTCCCTGCACCACCTCGGCAGGCTGGTGGTGGTAATCACGTTTGCCAGCATCGTCGCCAATATTGGGCAGAAGCGCCGGGCCAAGTCCCTGCTGGAGCGGGACAAAGGGCCGTAGGTAGCCGTGGGGGAGACGCTGCAGCGGCTATTTCAGCCACTGTGCATCACGGGGGCGGCCCTCAATCGGCAGGCGGTAGACATGGTTGGTTTCGGTATCGACCTGCCACAGACCCGTGCCGCTGCCGCCGCCGCGGGCGCTGCGTTCGAACAGGATCACCTTGCCGTTCTTCGCCCAGGACGGATTTTCCTCGAAATAGCTTGACGATACCTGCTTTTCCTCGCCGTCTTCCTGGTTCTGGACCGTAATGCCGAAATTGCCGCCGGCCTGTAGTGTCAGCGCCAGATCCTTGCTGTCCGGCGACCAGCTTGGCGAGCCGTAGCGGCCACTAAGCGTGCCGGCATTGCGCTGTGCCTGGGTTTGAAGAGACTGGACGACGACGCGATGACGGCCGCTCGAGTCGGAGACATAGGCAAGGCTGCTGCCGTCCGGGCTGACGCTTGGCTCGGTCTCGATGCCGCCGCTGGTGGTCAGGCGCTGCTCGCGGTTCGACCCGGACGCGAGGCGGTAAATGTCGGAGTTGCCGTTCTCCACCTTTGAGTAATAGAGGTTTCCGGTACCGTCGACGGTCAGGGAAAACCGGATTTCCTTGTCGCTGAATACCGGCGCTTCCCGGCCGCTCTGGAATGTTTTGCGGTAGATTTGCGGCCGGTCTCCCCGAATGGCGACGTAGTAGAGGCTGTTGCCGTCGGCGGAAAGGTTGGGGGAGGTCAGCTCGGCCCGGCTGGAAACATGGACCTGCAAATCCTCGCCGAACATGTCGGACGAGACGATCTGAAACGCCTTGCGGCCACGGTCATTGGCTTCCCGGACATAGAGGATGCGGTCGGTGAAATAGCCCTCGCGGTTCAGAAAGTGCTCGTAGACGATATCTGCCGCCGCATAACCGATGTAGCGTAAACTGCCGCCCGAAATCTGAAACTGGCGCTGGAAGTTGGCGCGCCCGACGCCGCCATCCATCACTTCAACGCTTACCAGCCGGTCACTGCCGCCCAATTGTTCTACCGCCAACACGACCGGAAAAGTCACCTGGCCTTCATTCCAGTTGCTGGAAACAGTTTGACCCGGCGGCAGGATGCTGACCGAGAAGAAGCCGCTGCTGATCAGGGCTTGCTGGGTCGCTTTCGTGGCTTCCAGCATGGCGGGGCGCGTAACACCCTGCCCAGGCTGGAGGATCAGACCTAGCCGCGTCAGGGCCGTGCCCTGGCCCTTGACGGAAAAGGTCGGCTGTTGCGCCGATGCCGTTAACGCGAAGCAGCAGACCAGAGCGGCCAGAAATCCGGCGATGCCGGTCTTCGCCGATATCAGCAGCCGTCCATCCATTGAAATTCTCCTTGGCGGTGCACCGTCAGCGGCGGCCGCTTGCAAACTCTAGACTGAATCTTGTTAGGCCGGGTTGCGCAATCAAGAAATCCTTAAACGGAAAGCAGCCGTTCAAGGCAGATTCCAACTCTGCAATGCGCGGGCGGCTGAGCTGGCTGTTGCTGCTCTGCAATACCTGAAGCCGCCTGGTTGCACGGTTCATCTCCACATCGAAAGCAGTGGCGATCCGGTCCCCGGCTTTAAAAACTTGCCGTTGTTCCAGGCAGGTCTGGGCGAGGGCGGAGCCTCGCGCCTGCATCTCGCCCAGCGCGCCACCTGTTGCCGAGGTGCCGCCGGGAACGCCGGACTTGCCTGCGCCGAGCCCGCTTAGCTTGCCGAATGCTTGCAAGCCATCGGTCCGTCCACCATTGGACGCAGCGGCACTTGCAGTGCCGCCGCCAGTACCGGAACTGGCACTGGACGGCTGCTCCTCGCCGCCGGCGGTTGCCGTGTCGGTCCGTTCCGGCTCTTCAGTGCGCTGGCGCGGCACCGGTATGCCGCCGGTAGACGGCGTTGCATCATCCTCGTTGCTGGCAGCCTGCGTCTGGTCGCCGGGCGTTTCTTGCGTTTGGGCTTGCGTGACGGTTTCCGGCTGGCTTGCCTGTTGCTCGGGAACCGGCGCGGCCGCGGTCGGTTCAGCCGGTTGCGGGCTCGCCTCCGCCACACGTTGCTGGGAAACCGGTGCTTCGGCGGCCTGTTGTGCCTCTTGCTGGGTGTTGGCAACCGGTGGCGGGGTCTGGGCTGTCTGTTGCGGAGCAGACTCGGCAGGGCGGGCCTCGGCTTGTGCGGTGTCCGTGGGTGGTGCGGCCGTGACCGGCGGTTCACTGGTAGCGGAGGGCTGGGCCGCGGCGGCTCGGTCGGCTGGATCTTGTGGACGGACGGCCTCTGCCTGCGTTTCCGGTTCGGTCTGCTGAGGTGGCGGTGTGCTGGCGGTCACGGCGCGAGCTGATTGGGTCTCGGCTGGCGGCTCGAGCGCCTGCGTCCGGGCAGTGGCAGGGGCGCTGGCTTCGGCGGCAGCCTTTGCTGCTTCGTCGGCAGGTTTGGCCTCCGCAGTCCTGGTCTCCGCGGTCCTGACCTCCGGGTCTATGGCCTGTGCCGGCTCGCGCTCAACCTGCTTGGGAGGCACGACCACGCGTTGGCGGGAGTCGATCTGGGGCACAATTGCAGGCTTCACGCCCGGCACGTTCGCAAGCTTTGCCCTGGCATCCTCCTCTGCTTTCTCTGCTGCCGGTGATGTGGCGGCTGGCGGTTGGGTAGCCGCTGCCTCCGCGGGCGGCGGCTCCCGCGGCGCTTCATCGGGGTCCGGCTGCAAGCGCAGCGTGGGCACATTCGCGGTGGCGGGCGGCGTACCGGGGGGGGAATCCAAAGCGACGGCAGCGGGCGGGCGCGCTTGCGCCGGGGCGACGGCCGGTTCCTCCGTCCGCGCAACGCGGGCCTCCGGCGGTTGGGCCGCAGCCGTTCCGGCGGTTTGGCGGGGCGCTGGTTCGGTCTTGGGCGCGGCGGCTGGCTGTTGTTGCTGCGTGGTGGACTGTGCGGCCTGGCTGGCCTCGCCGGCCTTGGCCTGCTGCGCTTCCGGGGGCGTAGTTTTGGCGAGAGACTTCGGCGCGTCCCCGCCTTGTTCACCGGGCGAAATCATCTTGCCGAAGACGATTGGCAGGCCCTCCAGCATCACCGAATGCGGTTGCCGCTCCCCCGTCGCCAGCACCAGATAAACCAGCAACCCGGCGACAAGGTGCAGAAGCACCGCCATGAAGAGATGCAGTTCATCGCGCTGGAAAGGTTCGGCGATGCTACTCATAGATGGAGAACGTCACCCCAGCCGCTTTGGAGCCATTGACCGCCTGCAGCACCTTGAAAACGGTGTCGTAGTCCACCGTCTGCTGAGACGAGATGTTGATGACAATATTCTTCTGCCGCTCGTCAGAGAGCAGGGCGACGGCATCCGGGATGTCCGCGGCCGCCACGATCTGTCCGGCCAGCACGATGGTGTTGTCCGCTGCGATTTCCAGCGTCACCGTGTCGGAGTCCTCGAACTCCCCGCCCAGTGCGCCGGCCACCGAGCCGCGCTCCACGCTCTTCTGCCCCGGAAAGTCGGAGGCGAAGACGATGGTCAGGGCCAGGAGCACCAACAGCACATCAACGAACGGCGTAACGTTGATGGTGCCGACAATGGTCGCCTGGCGTGATCGCGGGCCATATCTCAAGGCAACCTCACCACTCACCCGTACCGGGCTTACGGCCCAGCCGGCCGAGTTCTTTCACCAACTCCATATAGGAGTGGGCGCACCGGCGTGAAAGCAGCAGGGACTGGCTGGAGATCCAGTTGTTCACAATCACGGACGGAATGGCAACGAACAGGCCCGCCATCGTGGCGAAAAGGGCCTCACCGATGGCTGGCGCCAGCGCGCTGAAGGTGATGGCCTCCGCGCTGCGGATGGAGGAGAAGGCGACCAGGATGCCCCAGACCGTGCCGAACAGACCGATAAAGGGCGCAGTGGCTGCCACGGTGGCGAGGCCGGAGCATTTTGCGGTCAGGCCCTCGTATATTTCGGTCCAGACCTCATCCATGACGCTCTCATGGCTGGCGGGGGCGGTTGTTTCGACCGCGGCGGTGCCCTTGGCCCGCAGGTGGGCAAATGACAGCAGGACCCGCCGGACGCCGTCGATGTTGGCGTCCACCATGGCGCTGATCATCACGTTCTGGTCGGCGCGCACCTGCTTTGACCGGAACACGAACTGAAAAACCGCGTACCAGATGTAAATAGATTGAAACAGCAGTACCGCCAAAACCGACTTGATGATCAAGTCCGCTTCGGCAATCAGCCGGGCAATATTCGCAAATTCTTCCATCCGCGCTGCAATCCATCAGGTGAGAGGCTGCGTCCGGTGCCGGCCTCTTTAGGGCAAACCGGCCGCAGCCGTTATTGATGAGCGTCGATAAAATCCCGGAGGGCTTTATTGAAGCCGGTGACGTCTTCCATGTTCGCCAGATGCCGGGCGACCGGCAGTACCACCAATTGGGCGCCTGGAATGCCGTCGCGGATCGTCTCGGCCATGGCAACCGGGGTGCCCTGATCGTCCTCGCCGACGATTACCAACGTCGGAATCCTGATTTCGCCAAGCCGGTCTGTCAGCGCCAGTTGGGATATGGCCATGGAGCAGCCGCAATAGCCGTCGACCGGCGTGGCGAGGATCATGTCTTTCACCCGGCCAATCACGTCCGGCGCGGCTTTCACAAAGCCGGGCGAGAACCAGCGGTCGATGGTGGCGTCCAGGCTGGCCCCGAGCCCGTTGGCCCGCGCGCCCTGCACCCGCTCGGCCCACATGCTCCGCGCCGCATCCGGATAGCCGGAGGAGGTGTCGCACAGCACCAGGGTCTTGAAGCGCTCCGGCGCCTTCAGGGCCATGGTCTGGCCGATCATGCCGCCCATGGAAAGGCCGCAATAGTGAGCCTTCTCAATCCCCAGCGCATCCATCGCGCCGAGCAGGTCGTCGGCCAATTGGTCTAGCGTGTAATCGCCGGACGGCACCTCCGTCTGGCCGTGCCCGCGGGTGTCGATACGGATGACCCGGTACTTGTCGGTCAGCGCAGACAGTTGCGGCTCCCACATGGCGCCGCTGGCGCTGAGGGAATGGCTCATGACGAGCGTCGGCCCGTTCGCCGGACCATCTTCGGTATAGGCGATGCGGATACCGTTTGCGTTGACGAATTGAACCATCGCTGGTTCCTCCCTGGTTACGCTAGTTGGCCGGACTCAGCGGCCCGGCCTGATGGTGCACGATCCGCCACACATCGTGCTCTAGGACAAAAATGTTGGTCGCCATCAACAATCCGCCTGACAGGACTTCCCGGCAAATCACGATGCCGGATCGGTGGAAGGCAATGGCCCGAGCCTCTGTACACTGAATAGCGGGCCGCTGGGGCGCGCCCAATATGTCAAACCAGCTTTTCAATACGGCGTCCCGGCCAAAGATCGGCGGGGCGCCAGGGTGCAAGCAGGCAACATCATGCTCCGCCGCCCATAGGGCGCTCATTGCATCCAGATCGGCGGTGTCGAACGCATCATAAAATGCTTCGTTAGCAGACAGAAGCGCGGCGGAAATATCCTCAGACACACCCAAATCCTCAAAATGCCCTTGGCGGAACGCCCTGGCAGAAAACCTCAAGCGAGGCGTGCTGCGTCAACGATCTCAATGATCAATGCAACGAGCTATAGTGCGTCAGGATTCTGTTCACGTCGATTGCCGGTAGGCTTGGCGCACCGCATCAATGCAGGCATGGCGGTCCGGCTCGAAGTTCCGTCTGATCCACCATTCTTCCAGGTGAGACAGGATTGCGCCGACCTTGGGACCAGGTGGAACGCCGAGTTCGATCATGTCCAGGCCCGAGACCGGCAGGGTCGGCCAGGCAAAGGTTGCCGCTTCGTGGAGGCGCAGCCTCATGTCGATTCGGTCTCCTTCCGCGGCGGCGACCAGGGTCTGCAGCGTATAGATTTCCCGGTCCTTGCTGCGGTAGAGCGCCTGCCGCATGGTTTGCGGGTCGTCGCCCAGCGCGGGCAGGGGGCGGGCCAGTTGCGCCAGCCGCTTGCGCTCCGCATTGCTGAAGCGCAACCGCTCCGCCAGCGCCGAATAGGCGTCCGCGTCCCCCGGCATCAGCACCGCCAGACGGGCGAGCGGGGAAGCCTCCAGGTTGAAAGCCTGCTCCATTGCCACCAGGCGGGAAAGCATTCGGGGGGCCAACTCCAGGTCGGTCAGGCCGCGGAGAATGCCATGCTCGACCATGGTCAGCGTGACCTGGTAGGGGTTCGGCGCCGCCAGCAACCGGCGCAGTTCCGCGGAAACCCGCTCGCCGGAGAGATTGGCGATTTGCGGGGCGGCTTCCGCACAAGCGGCAGTCCCGGCAGGCTCCGGCGCGGCGCGGCCATACCAGGCGGTGAACCGGAAAAAGCGCAGGATGCGCAACACATCTTCCCGGATGCGTTCGCGCGGGTCTCCGATGAAGCGGACGCGGCCCTGCTCAAGATCATCGATCCCGCCAGCCGGATCGTACAGGTGGCCATCGGGATCGACGGACATGGCGTTGATGGTGAAGTCGCGGCGGGCCGCGTCCTTGGTCCAGTCATTGGTGAAGGTTACAACGGCGCGGCGGCCGTCCGTCTCCACGTCTTCCCGCAAGGTGGTGATCTGAAACTGGCCGCTGTCGGTGATGGCGACGACGGTGCCATGCTCAATGCCGATGGGCTCCACCCGGATGTGCGCGTCGCGCAACAGCTTGAGCGATTCCTGCGGCGGGTGGTCGGTCGCGATATCGACGTCCAGGCTCTCCTGGCCGATCAGGTGGTCGCGCACACAGCCGCCGATAAACCGCACCCGGTTACGGCCCAGCGCCCAGACGACGGCTCTGACGCCCGGTATTTCCATCCAGGGCACCTGCGGCAGCGTGCGAACCGCGAGCGAGGCGCTGTCCGGGTCCAGCCTCATTTCTCCGCGGGCTCCTTGAACCCGCCAGGCACGATCATGCCGTCCTCGACTCGGGGCGGCATGTATTCGCTACCTGCCGGCGCCCGGTCCAGCAGAGTCCAGGTGATAAGCGTTAAGCCTGCCAGGACCACACCGCTCGTTAGCAAGGTCACCCATGGCAGGTCTTCGAACCATTGCGGTACCGACTTGCCGAGCCCCAGCGCCCGCCACATGAAAAAGATGATGAACGGCAGCAGAATAGGCAGGAGGATGGTCAGTGCGATCCGCATGGCCTGTTTCTACCCTTCGCCTTCCAAAACATCGACGAGGTTTACCAGCATCCCGGCTGTGGCGCCCCAGATGAAACGGCCCTCGTAGGGCAGAACGTAATAGTGACGGCGGCGGCCGTCGCGCACACGGCTCTCGGTCTGATGGTTCTCGCGTTGCATGATCCAGCCGAGCGGCACTTCGAAAGCCTCGGCCACCTCGAACGGATCGACGGTCAGGTCGAACGGCGGCTCCACCCAGCCGACGACCGGCGTCACGCCGTAAGCGGTGGAAGTTTCGTAGAGGCTGAGTTGCCCCAGCACCTCGATATGGCGTTGATGCAGGCCAATTTCTTCTTCCGTCTCCCGCAGCGCGGTGGCTTCCAGGTGCGGGTCCTGCTCCTCCCAGCCGCCGCCGGGGAAGCTGATCTGGCCTGCGTGCTTCTTCAGGTGTGCGGTGCGCTGGGTCAAGAGAATGGTCGGCCCGTCCGGCCGGTTGACAATGGGCACCAGAACGCCCGCCGGCTTCAGCTTGCGCTCCGCCGCGACGTAGCCCGGCCGACCGTGCGGGTGCAGGTCGAAGTCGCTGCGCTCCCCCGGCCCTAGCAGGGCGGCGCGCTGCGCCTCCGAACCGACCGGCAGGCCGCTCGCCCCAAGTCGTTCCATGATGTGCTCGCGCTTCACTCTTCCTGCGCCTCGCCCAGCGGATGGAATACGCCGCCGGCCCAGACTCCGAAATAGTCGCCCAGGTTCTCGGCGAGTTCGACCAGATCGTAGAACACCGCGCGGTTGATGCGCGCCTCGATGCCGGGCTTGACGATGACATAGGGTGCGGGTTCCGCCTCCGGGTCTTCGCTGTCTTCGTAGACAAACCAGATCGGATGATTCGGCCCGGCCTCCACCCATTGGTCGATATTGGTGCGGAAACGGAGTTGCCGGTCCCTGCCTTCGCCCTCCGCGACCATCTCAACGGCAGTGAATGGGGCGTCCTCAACGTCGATCCGGCCCTTTTCGACCGGGGTTTGCAGGAGGTACTCCCCGTCCGGCGCCCGGCGGAGGACGGTCGAGAACAGCTTCACCAGTTTGATTCGGGTAAAGGGCAGGCCGTTGTGAAACCAGGTGCCGTCCCGCGCGATGCGGATGCCAAAATCCACGTTGCCCTGTCCGCCCGCCGTTTTGGCGGCGTCCGGCGATTGGCCGCCGGTGAGGATTGAGAGGTCGGGGCTGGGCTCTGGCATGGGGTCCGTAGTCAAAGGCGTTTCGTGTGGCTCAGTATAGATGCTCAGTATATAGGTGCGATGCGCGGGGCTGAAAGGCTCAACGCTTTCTCTGGTCATTCTCTTCCTGAATAGACCAGTCACAGCGTGTCGTACCGGAGGGGCAACCGTTTGCACAAGCGCGCCCGCGATGGTTGCCCGCGCTGCCCGCTATTTGCCTGCTTCCAGTACGCCCAGTTCGGTCAGTACTTGCTGCGCGATCTGGGTAGCGTCGCGCGCCGCCGGGAAGCCGGCATAGATGGCGGTGTGCAGGATCGCCTCGCGGATTTCCTCGGCCGTCGCGCCATTGTTGACGGCGGCGAGCAGATGCACGCGCAATTCTCCCGCACGGCCGAGCGAGGTCAGGCTGGCAATGGTCAGCAGCGAGCGGGTCTTCAGGTCCAGGCCCTCGCGCGACCAGACCATGCCGTAGGCCGCTTCCTCTGCCAGCCGGTTGTAGGCGCCGGTAAAGTCCGTCTCCCGCCCGTCGCGGGCGGCGACATAATCCTCGCCGAAAATCTGGATGAGTAGCTTGCGGCCTTTGTCGGCGGCGTCGGACATGGGGGAAACCTCTTTCTATTCCTGCGCCGTCATTGCGAGGCGTGCCGCCGTAGGCGGCGCAACAAGGCAATCTGCGTGTTGCTGGCTCCGTTGTTCTAAACGGCAGGAGATTGCTTCGCCGCCTGCGGCGTCTCGCAATGACGGCATGTGCTTTCGGCTTCTCGCGATGAGGGCGTGTGTTGGTGGGCGCCAGTCTGGGCCGTCAAACCTCGATCACGACGTACTCGTCTTGGACCGACACGTCGAAGACTTCGGCTTTATAGGGGCCGTCGCGCAGCCCTTCCTGCACCTGTTCGCCGCTTTCGACTTCCACCGGATACGGGCGGACGCGGATGGAGGAAGGGTCGACCTTGCTCTGGCCGGTGCGGAGGTCGAATTCCCAGCCATGCCAGGGGCAGCGCACAACCTGGTTGGGACGGGAATAGTGGTACTCGCCCGGCTGGGTCGACTCGATCAAACCTACCAGGCGGCCCTTGCAGAGGCTTCCGCCCTGATGGGGGCAGCGGTCGAGCACGGCAAAGAACTCGCCGTCGATGTTGAACAGCGCTATCTCGCGCGTTCCGACCTTGACCAGCTTGCGCGCGCCCGGCGGAACCTCCGCCAGGGTAGCGACGACATGCTTTTCCCGCGGACGGCGGGCAGCGGGCGTTGCCATGGGGCGAAGGCTCCTAGACGACCGGCTGCGGCTTATAAAGGTCGAGCGCGTTTTGCAGGAAGAACTTCTGCTTGCGCTCCTCATCGAGCCGCACCGGCAGGGAGTGCGCCGGGTGGTCGAAGTCCCAATGCGGGTAGTCGGTCGCGAACAGCGCCCGGTCCCAGCCAATCCAGTCGAACACGTCGATCATGTGGGGCCAGCGCTCCGGCTCCTCCATCGGCTGGGTAGTGGCCCAGACCTGTGCTTTCACATACTCCGACGGCTTTTTCTTCAGGTGAGGAACCTCGTCGCCCATGGATTCCATCAGCTTGTCCATGCGCCAGGAGAGCGACGGAATCCAGCTAAAGCCGCCTTCGACCAGCACGACCTTCAGGTCTGGCGAGCGCTCGAACGCGCCTTCCATGACCAAGCTCATGAGCAGGGATTGCTGCGCCTGGGCATGGCCGATCATTTCCTCCAGATAGTAGGAGGGCCAGCCGCCGCCCGTCACGGGAACGCCGCCATAGCCGAAGGCGTGGATCGCGACTGGGAAGCCGTTGGCCGCCGCGGCCTCGAATGTTTTCCAATAGCGCTTCTGCCCGAACGGCTCGGCCGAGCGGGAGAGGAGGAACACCTGGCAGAAATTCGGATCGCCCGCGCGTTTCTCGATCTCCGCAACGCTGGCGTCGGTGTCCTCGTAAGGCACGACGACGGAGGCTTTCAGGCGCGGCTCCTTGGAAGTCCACTCGGCCACCTGCCAGTCATTGATTGCCCGGCAGAAGGCGGCGCCGAACGCCAAGTCTTGCATGCCCTGGCCGGTGCGGAGCGGGTTCAGTGTGCCGAACTGAATGTTCAGCGGGTCAAGGTGGTGCTCCCGCATAAACGTCAGCGACGAGCCCGGCTTGCCGCCGTTCGGCGGGTAGGCGTCGCGGCGGGCGGCATCCGGCTGGCCCTTTGGATAGGCCGGGCCGGTGATGTAGGGCTGGCGCGGACGGCCACCATAGGTCGCCATGTAGTCCTGCCAGCGCTTTTCGAGGAACGGAAAAAGCTCCTTCTTCATGTCTGCCGGGACGACGTGGATATCGCAGTCTGAGATCGCCATCGCGACGTTGGATTTCGTCGCTGGCGCATCGAGAACTTGGGTGGTCGGAGGGGTCATGGGCTGAACTCCTATCTCCTAAAGGCGCGCATAGGTGGCGCGCGGATTTTCTACCATCATCTTATGAATCAGGTCTTGGGACAAGCCTTCCGGCAGGGCGGCCTTGCCGTCGAACTGCCAATGCGGGAAATCGGTCGCAAACAGCAGCATGTCTTCGGAGCGGAGATGCTCCACGATTTTCTCGATGGTGGCGGCGTCGCCGGGGCCATCCAGCGGCTGGGCGGAGAGGCGGATATGGTGCCGCGCGATCTCCCATGGCGGCTCCGTCACCCAGGGGATTTCGGCCCGCATGCCCCGCCAGAACTTGGTAATGCGCCACAGGTGCATGGGCAGCCAGGTGACGCCCGATTCGAGGAACACGACCTTCAGGTCAGGGAATTTCTGGAACACGCCCTCGCAGATCAGACTGGTGGTCATGGACTGGAAGGCGATGGACTGGGCGCAATAGTCCTCGATCAGGTGGCTCGGCCAGCCGACCGGTGTCGGCGGATGGCGGTAGCTGCTGCCCGCGTGGACGCCGATGGGCAGGCCGTGGCGTTCGGCGGCCTCATAAATCGGCCAGTAATAACGGCGCCCGAGCGGCATCTCCCCCATGACCGGGATCAGCACCTGGACGAAGCGCTTGTCGCTGGCCCAGTACTCGATCTCCTCGATCGAGTATTCGACCGACTGGATCGGCAGGACGATGGAGGCGCGCAGCCGCGGTTCCTTGTCGAGCCATTCGCGCGCGACCCAGGTGTTAACGGCGCGGGCGAAGGCGCGGGCCATGTCCTCGCTGAACAGCAGGTGGACACCGTAGATGCAATTGGCGATGGCGGCGGAGAGATCGAAGCCGTCGAGGGCTTCTTTCTGCATCTGCGCCAGGCTGGAGCCCGGCTTCTCGCCGGCAATGCGCCAGTCGGGCCGGCAGGTGATCGGCGCGTCCGGCGGGTAGCCGATGGATTCGAGGTCGTGCACGCCCCGCTGCTGCACCGTGTCTGCCCATTGTGGCTCCAGGTAGGGCAGCAGCGCCTGGTTGCCCGGTACGCCTGGATGGATGTCGCAACAAATGCCGCCGGTGGGCAGGGATGACGGCTTTTCGGCGACGGGATGGTCGGCAGTTACGCTCAACGAAGGGCGCTCCAAGGTCTGAGACTTTCGGCGAATATAGCGGTCCGAAGCCGCTTAAGAAAGCCTCCGCCTCTCCGGTCGCGGGCGCTTCGTTTTAAGCGCGAACCATTGTGAGGCAGCGGAAGCCGCTGTTCCGCAGTTACTCCATCGTGTTTTTGAAGACCACGCCATCCTTCATGATCAGGTCGAAGTTGGCGTCGGGGTCTGCCACCAGGTCAAGGTCTTCGAGCGGATTGCCGTCCACCAGGATCATGTCGGCATAGGCGCCCTCTTCGATCACGCCCAGCGGCCCCAGGGGATAGGGGGTGAGTTTGCCGGACAGCTTGAGCAGTTCGGCGTTGTCACAGGTGGCCATCTTGAGCGCCTCGAACGGGGTAAACCAGCGCTGCAACTTTGCCAGCTGGGCACCCTGACGTTTGGCCAGATCGGCGCTGAACAAGGTGTCGGTGCCGAAGGCGATCTTGACACCCAGTTCCTTGGCCGTGCGGTAGACGAAGTCGGTGCCGTCGGTGACGAACTTGTACTTCGCTTTCTGGATCGGGTTAAGAGCAGGGGCGTCCTCATCGTCGAGGAAGGGCTGCATGCTGAGCCAGACATCTGCATCCTTCATGCGCTGCAGCGTCTCGCGCGTCGACACATGGCCATGCTCGACGCTCTTTACGCCGGCATCGATAGAGTGATTGACGGCCTCGTCGTTGATCGCATGGGTCAACACATAGGTTCCCCAATTCTCTGCCGCTTCGACCGCGGCCTCTAGTTCGGCCTTGCTGAACTGCTTGGTGTGAATGGGGTCGTAGGATGACGTGACGCCGCCGCCAGCCATGAGCTTGATCTGCGTCGCGCCCTGCATCAGGTTTTCGCGCACGCGCTTCAGTACCTCCGGCACGCCATCCGCGATGTAAAACATGTCGGACGTTTCGAAGGAATGGAGCTTGTCCGGCGTGGCCGGGACATCCCGTGTCATGCGGAAGTCCATGTGACCCGCCGTCTGCGAGATCGCGGGACCTGACGCGAAGACTCTTGGCCCTTCAATCAAGCCTTCATCGGTCGCGCGGGCGATGTCGAACATTGGGCCCGCTGCATCGCGCACGGTCGTGAAACCGCGGTACAGCGTGTCGCGCTGCGCGACCGCCGTCAGAAGGTTCCAATAGCCCTCATTGGTCGTCATGAGTTGGCCAATCGTGGCCGTCGCATAGACACCATGCCAATGGGCGTCGATGAGGCCTGGCATCAGCACACGGCCGTCGGCGTCGATAACAGTGGCGAACGCAGGCGGCTCCAGGTCCGGTCCAATGCGGGAGATCAGGTTGCCGGCGACGAACACGTCCTGGCCTTCCACAAGATCGGGAGAGCACCCGGTGAATACCTTGGCGCCCCGGATCAGCACCGCGTTGGGTTTCGCTTCCTGCCCGCCGGTTTCAGACTGCGCCCAAGCTGACTGCGCGAACATGCTAGCAACCACCATGGCCGCACAGAAAAAAGCGGTTTCAATTCGCATGATTCGGCTCCGATTTGCCATGATCCTTAACGGTTCCCGGTCCAATGGGTCTAAGACTGACGAAACTAGGCTGTTGTCC
The DNA here is from genome assembly GCA_965222315.1 of Alphaproteobacteria bacterium. Classification (GTDB taxonomy): domain Bacteria; phylum Pseudomonadota; class Alphaproteobacteria; order Bin95; family Bin95; genus JACKII01. Next base: position 136,095 of record OZ244951.1, read on the forward strand.
TTGCTGCAGTATCGAAGCGCGATGGCGCGTGAATCAAGAGTTCATCCGCGCAATCCGGGCTGTTACCTTGGCAACACCGGAAGCGCTTGAAGCAGAGGAAGCACCCCATGGATTTCGGCATCGCCCTTGCCACTACCGCGGACGCCTGGAAGGTCACGAAGCGGGCGGAGGAGCTTGGTTTCTCTCATGCCTGGTTCTACGACACGCAAATGCTGTCGGCGGATTGTTTTGTCGTCATGGGCGCGGCGGCGGTCAACACGAGCAAAATCCGCCTCGGCACCGGCGTGCTGATCCCATCGAACCGCATTCCGGCCGTCACCGCGAATGCCTTCGCCACCTTGAACCAGCTCGCGCCGGGCCGCATAGATTTCGGCGTCGGCACCGGCTTTACGGGCCGCAGGGCCATGGGCGTCGGCGCGATGAAGCTCTCGGCCATGGAAGAGTATATCCGGGTCGTCTATGGCCTGCTGGCAGGCGAGAAGGTCGAGGCCGCGTTCGAAGGCAAGCCCGCCCGCATCAAGTTCCTGAACCCGGAGGCGGGGGCGATCAACATCGAAGACCCGGTGCGGCTCACCATCTCCGCCTTCGGCCCGCGCGGCCGGCGGATGACGGCGGAGATGAAGGCGGACTGGATGACCTTCACCAATGGCCCGGAAGCCGCCAACGCCCAACTAGCCGACATGCAGGCGAGTTGGGCCGAGGCCGGTAATATGGCGGATGATCTTTATTCCGTGCATTTCGGGCTCGGCTGCGTGCTGGAGGAGGGCGAGCCTGCCGACTCCGACCGCGCCATCACCCAGGCCGGTCCGCGTGCCATGGTGCAGTTGCACCGGGCCGTTGATGAGGCGGTGATGGGCCTGCACAACACGCAAAAGCTGCCGGATGGCCTCGCTGCCTTGCGCGACCGCTATGTACAGGCTGCTGCCGGTTTCCAGCCGGATGAGCCGGACCGCTACCTGGTCAACCACCGCGGCCACCTTATGTTTGTGCGCCCGGAGGAACGGCAGTTTGTGACCGCCGATTTGATCAAATATACGTCCTTCACCGGCACGGCGGACGAGATCAAGGACGACATCGCCGCCATGCGGGACGCAGGCTATAGCCAGTTCACTATCCAGCTTATCCCCGGTGCGGAAGGCGCCATTGAGGATTGGGCGAAGATCAAGGCTGCGTTTGCCTAGAGCCGGAACCCCCAAGAGAACGACTAAGAGAGAGCGATCATGACCGATTCCGTAACCGTTGACGTTCGCGAAAATGTCACCGTCGTCAGCCTCTCGCGGCCGGACAAGGCCAACGCGCTGTCGGGGGAGATGTCCGACGGTGTCCGCGATGCCATCCATGCCGCGACAGCCAGCGGCGCGCGGGCGGTGGTGCTGCGCGGGGAGGGGCGGCATTTCTGCGCCGGGTTCGACTTTGGCGACTTCGAGAGCCTGACCGATGGGGACCTGGCGCTGCGCTTCCTGCAGGTGGAGGAGATGTTGCAGGCCGTCTACTACGCGCCGATGCCCGTGCTGGCCCTGGTGCAGGGGCGGGCAGTCGGGGCGGGGTCGGATCTGGCCGCTGCCGCGATGAAGGTGGTGGCAGCGCCCGGCGCGCGCTTTCAGATGCCGGGGCCGCGCTTCGGCGTGGTGCTGGGCACGCGGCGGCTCGCCTACCGCATCGGGCCGGTGGCGGCGCGGCAGATCCAGATCGAGAACCGTCCGGTTGAAGCGGAGGAGGGGCTTTCCCTCGGCCTGATTGACGAAATAGCCGATCCGGCAGGCTGGGACGGTCTAATCGAAGACTTTGCCCGCCAGTACAGCGTTCTGGAGCCGGGCGTGACGGCGGCGCTGGCAGATGTTACCCGCCCCGACACGCGCGACGCGGACATGGCGGCGCTCGCCCGCTCCGTCGCCATTCCGGGCCTGAAAGCGCGTATTGCCGCCTTCCGCGCCGCGAGTGCGCGGTAACGACGATTTCGTTCAATCAGAACGGCCCAACCCCCTCCCGCCTCCGCGGGAACAAAGCAAGTGACCGCCCTTTCTATTCCTCAAACCTCACCAGCTTTCCGCCCGGCAACAGTGTGATGCCGGCCGGGCCGGCACTGATTGGGCCGAACACCACGTTTGTCGTCAGTGAGTAATACCAACGGCAGGGGATAGAGACCTTCACCTCGAGTAGCCCCGGATCGCAGTCCGGGGCATATCGAGAGGCCGGCGACTGTATCCCTCGATACGCCGGCTGCGCCGGCACTCGGGATGAAGGAACGAGAAGATCATTACACCCTGCCGTTGGTATAAGGCTGCATCTTTCATGCGCGGACACTATGCTCTTCCATTAAGCCGATTGAAAAACGACCCGATGCGGAGAGAAATCGTTGCTGCGCGCCGCTGCTTTGCTTGCTCTGGTGCCGTATGGTGCTTTCGCAGAGGAAGAAGAAAAGTCCTGGATCGAGACGGGCTGGTCCGCAGCCGCCCTTGTCGGTCCATGGAGCAACAACGATTCCAGCGAGATCTTCTTTGAGGCGGAATGGCGGACCGACTCCGGCCTGGCTCTGGCGACCGTCAACAAACAACTGTTCCGGCTGTTCGATCCGATCGTCATTGAGGCGGAGGTTCATGCCGGGCGGCATTTTGCTGGGCAGAACCAATGGGATTTCGGCGCCGTCGGTATCGCCAGGATCACCGACTTCCCCTGGAACGATAGCGTGCAAACCACGTTTGCAGGCGGGTATGGCCTCTCCTACTCGACCGGCAGCCCGACCGATACCGATGTCGCCAATGGCTCCAAGCTGCTGACCGCCGTGATCTTCGAACTGACGGCCGGACCGCCGCAATCGAATTGGTCCGGCGTTCTCCGCTACCAGCACCGGTCCAGCAGCTTCGGGCTCACGGGTGATGGCCAGCAGGATGAGGGGACCGGCTTTCTGCTGGGGGTTCGCATCCGTTTTTGACCTATTCCTCGAACGCGATCAGCTTCCCGCCCGAGGAGAGAGTAATATAGGCCGGGCCGTCGCCGCTTGGGCCGAACACTACGTTGGTGGGCAGGGTGTCCGGCATCTCGTATTGGATTACGGATGAGCCGTCCGGCGAGACCTTGGTCACCCGGCCCGGAATGGTCGCGACCCAGATATTGCCCGCGCCGTCCACGGTCAGGGAGTCGAAGAAGCTGTACTCCTTGGGGCTCGCCAGGATGCGGCCGGGCTGCCAGGGAGCCTCGCCGTTCTTCTTATCGATCACGCCCGGCTCCAGAATGTCGAAGGCCCAGAGCCGGCCACTCGGCGTTTCGGCGACGTAGAGCTTGGAACCGTCTGGGGAGAGGCCGATGCCGTTTGGCTGGTCCATCGGCGCGATCACGCGGCGCACACCGGAGCCATCAGCCTTTCCATAGTAGACGCCGCCGCGGTCGCGGCTGAACTTGCGGCTCTTGCCGTGGTCGGTGAAATAGAAGCCGCCATGGGCGTCAAAGGCCAGATCGTTGGGTGCGAGCAACGGCAGGCCCTGGCATTCACGGTAGAGTACCTCTACCGCGCCGGTCTCCATGTCCACTGCCTCGACCCAGCCAAGCGGGGCGTCGTCGTGGGCGTGGCCCGGCACGTGCTTGCCGTCAATCACATGGAAATTCATGCCGCCATTGTTGCAGACATAGAGCCGGCCGTCCGGCCCCAGCGCCGCGCCGTTCGGGCCGCCGCCGGGTTTCGCGACGGTGCTCTTGCTGCCGTCTGGGGCGATGCGGGTGATTTCGCCCGCCGCGATCTCCACCAGAACGATGGAGCCGTCGGCAAGCGCCACCGGCCCTTCCGGAAAGCGGAGGCCGGTGGTGATTTCGGTGATCTTGGGCATGACGTCCACCAATCCTTTTCTAAATCCGGTAGAGCCGTGCAGCGGTGTCGTGGAACAGGGCGGCGCGGTCCGCCGGGGCGTAGGCTGCGGTCATGCGTTTGAACGAGTTCCACAGCACGCCGTAGGAGCAGCTGACCTTGTCCACCGGGAAGTTGCTTTCGAACATGCAGCGCTCCGGCCCGACCAGTTCGATGACGGCCTCATAGTACCGGCGGTACGCCTCACAGAGTTCCTCGCTGGTGGGCGGCGTTGGCCGCTTTTCCCAGCCGAAACCGCAATAGGTCATGTTCAGCGCGCCGAGCTTGACGACGACGTTCGGGCACTTGGCGACCTCCGCCATGTCGTTCCGCCAGGCTTCGAAGATTTCGTCGCGCCGGCCGGCATAGGTGCCGACGCCGACGACGCCGCCGATATGGTCCAGCACCATTTTGGTATCCGGGAATGCGCGGGCGAGGTCGGTGAACTCCGGGATTTGCGGGTGGCGGATGGCGGCCTCGAAGATCAGGTCGAGGGGCTGCAACTGCGCGAAACCCTCCCGGAACGTCGCGTCCAGATAGACGCCGGGGCCCGGCACGCGCGGCGGGGTGAAGACCGCCTTGTCTTCCAACCACGCGCCGATATAGCGGATGCCGCGGAAGCGCTCGGGCGCGGCGGCCTGCAATGCCTCGAGCACGCCTTTGGCCCGTGCGCCCAGCATCAGGTCGGCGTGCCCGATGATCGCCTTCGCCACCTGGGTTTTGCCATAGAGGCCGGAGGCGGCCATGGCGGCGATGCCGTTGACGAACTCGACCTCGCCGACCGGCTGCAATTCCGCCGGCCCGCCCTGCCGGTACATAGCATCGCACTCGACGAAGACGGTGGAGACCACGTTGTGGCCGCTGGCCAGATCCTGCTGGATCTCGTCCATCAGGTAGCGGTTCTGGATGAAGGTGCCGTTCCGGTCCCACAGGTGGTGGTGCGTGTCGATGATCGGCAGTTCGGGCTCCAGCGCCGCCTCCTGCACCTGGTCGAGCCATTTGGCGTTTTTGGACCTGTCCATGGCCTTACCCCTATTCCGCCGCCATCAGGCGGGGCGAGTCCATGGCCTGCACGTGCGGCAGCACCTCCTTGGAGAACAGGCGCAGCATCTCCAGCGTGCGCTCCTGGCCGTAGTAGGGCGGGTAGTGCAGCATCAGGGAGGTGGTGCCGACGGCCTTCAACTCCTCGATCTTGCGCAGCACCGTGTCGGGCGAGCCGTGCAGCAGGGTGTTGGTGGCCAGGTTATCGTAGGCGAACTGGCCGTCGTCGCTCTTGTCCGAGATGTCTCCCAGATAGCCGCCGGTCTTGGCCCCGCCCGCCATGAAGCTCTTCATGTGGCTGGTGATGCCTTCCTCGCTCAGTTCCCTGGCCTTGGCGTCTGTCGGCGCGACGAAGGTCATGCGGCAGACATCGGCGTCGCCGAAGGCCGGGTTCTGGTTCAGGGGGGCAGGCGCCTCCGCCATGTGCTGGCGGTAGAGGTCGATATGCTCGCCGATGACGGAGAAGCTGGGCAGGGTGGACTGCATCAGGCCGAAGCCGTTCCGGGCCGCGAGCGCGATGGACTCAGCGGAGCCCGCGCCCATGTAGAAGGGCGGATGCGGCTGCTGCACCGGCTGGGGGTAGATTTCCCACTCGCCGGTGACGTCGAAGTTGAAATACTTGCCCTCGGCCTTGACCTGCTTCTTGTGGAAGCCGTCCAGGATCAGGGGGATGGCTTCCGCCTGGATTGCCCGGCGCTCCGCATAGGAGATGCCGAGCCCGTCGAACTCATAGGGCCGGTAGCCGGAGCCCATGCCCAGCTGGAAGCGCCCGTTCGAGAGAATATCGACAAAGGCCGCGTTCTCCACGATGCGCATGGGATGGTGCAGCGGCACCACCATGACCGCCGCGCCCAGCTTGATGACGCTGGTCTTGGCCGCGAGATACGAGAGATAGCTGAACGGGTCCGGCATGATGCCGTAACGGTTGGAGAAGTGATGCTCCGCGATCCAGACACTGTCGAAGCCCAGTTGCTCCGCCTCCAGGATCTCGTCCGTCGTGCGCTGGTGGATGCCGTGGTGCGGATGCGGATCGGACTTCAGGTCGGGATGGGACGTGTAGAGGATACCGACTTGCATGGGACGTTCCTGGCTTTGTTGTGGCGCGTTTGGCACGAAAGTAGCGGGTTTGGGGCCAGGAGGCCAGATGGGGGTGGGGTATGGGTGAATCCCTCTCCGGACATCTGCGATGAACTCGGCAATCGGTAATATGGGCGGAAAGCGGTATTTCGCTGCAACCGCAAGAAGTACCTATCGTCAACTCAAGAGCTGACACTCGGTTCACATTGGACCCTATTGATCAAAAGTGAGATGACGACCAATTAGAGGCTTTAGGGTGGCGGGCTGAGCTTGACCGTTCCTCGCGGGCCGCACCGAGAACCACATTTTTTCCTCTGTCGAACATAATGCTGGGGAAGGCCCTTCGACTTTGTGAAATGCTGGACCGTTCTAACTAATTGTAGCACGTTTTGCGGGTTGACTGCCGGGGCATTGACAGAGAGGATTTGGTTGCGCGATGGAACTCAAGAATTGGTTGTGGCCCAATATGACCAGTGAAAACCCAGGTACATTTTCTCACATTTCCATAAACCAATGGCGTCAATTTGATAGGATAGATATCGATCTACATCCAAGACTAACCGTACTGACAGGTGCGAACGGTTCTGGAAAAAGCACGATACTTTCGATTCTTGAGGGAAACTTGATTGGCGGGCAGCGGGATTTGTATCTCGCCACTCCCGAGGAAGACAAGAAGACCAGGAAGACGATCTTTTCATTCAGCGGTCTGTTTTCACGAATACATAATGCGATCACATCGTCGGAGCCTAACAATCAAAAAATTGGTACAATTGAACTGGAAACACAGATCAATTCGAACTCCACATTGCCAACCGATTCGATTTTCATATTGCTGCCCCCGCCCAACCAGATTCAGTATCAGCTTCAGTTCTCTTCGGCGCCCCAAATCGCCGGCTTCAAGATTGGATCACATAGACCAGCTCCCAAATACCAATCAGTTGCAGATATCCCTGTGGGGGGAATTGGCCCAAAAGACGCATTCGATTTCTATCGGCAAAGCATGGATGGTTATGAAGTTGGTCAAGCAACTCGCCGTGGCAATACAAGGGTCACGAATCCACTCTCACCCCTCAAACAAACACTCATTTCATTTGCTCTACATGGAAGCTCCAACGCAGATGTCTCTGCTGTACCTGAAGTTCAAGGATTGTTCAGAGGGTTTCAGGAAACTTTGCGGACAGTGTTGCCGAAAGAGATCAGGTTCCGAAAGTTGCACGTCCGATCATCCGAGGTGATTGTAGAAACAGATACTGGCGATTTCCCAATCGACGGGGCCTCAGGTGGCCTTATGTCACTCATCCAGACCTCTTGGCAGATTTTCTTATATTCAAAGAATATCGATGGGAAATGCGTGGTTCTAATTGATGAACCGGAGAACCATCTTCATCCATCTCTTCAGCGAGAGTTCTTAGCGTCTCTCGTGGAAGCCTTTCCTGGTGTTCAGTTTATTGTTGCGACCCACTCGCCGTTCATAATCGGCTCAGTCAAGGACTCATACATCTATGCACTCCGCCACAAACCAATCGATAGAATTATTTCAGACGGCCAAGACAAAGCTGCTGTCATCTCTGAGCGGATCGAGCTGAGCAAAAGCGTGGGCACTGCCAGTAAGATTCTGGATGAAGTATTGGGTGTATCGGTAACAATGCCGGTATGGGCCGAGGAAGAGCTTGCGACAATTGTCGATAGATTTCAAAAGGAAGAAGTAGACGGGACCGCCATGATACGGCTTCGTGAAGATCTCGCAGAGGCTGGGATGTCTGAGTTTTTGCCACAAGCCATCAGCAGGCTTCTTTCATGATCAAGCTGGAGAAACTTGACGAACCAGCTTCACTCGCACGGAACAAAGCCAAATGGACCAGTGAGCTTTTGGCAGCAATTGCCAATGGCGATACAAAAGAGATAAGGTCAAAGAAAAATAAATACAACCAGCCTGATGTTAAAGAACAGCTCAAAGCCGAAACCAATGAGAAATGTGCTTATTGCGAATCCAAGGTGACGGTTGTTGCCCATGGTGATATCGAGCACATCACACCAAAATCAATCCAACCTGAGCTAACCTTTGAGTGGGGAAATCTGACCTTTGCCTGCCAAAAATGCAACGGCAAGAAATCTGACAAAGAAGGGATAGCTGACCCATATGTCGATCCAATCGAAGAGCACTTCTTCTTTGTTGGTATCTTCCTACGGGGAAAGTCGGAGTTAGGCAGATCAACCGTGATGGAACTCGGATTGAATCGTCCTGAACTAGTCGATGACCGGGCAGACCAACTCAATGTATTAGCGGACACGTTGGAAAAAATTGCGAACGAAAGAAATCCGAGGCTTAAAGAGCTGTTAATTAGTGCGCTTTCCGATGATCTGGAAACTAGTAAACCAGAGTATATTTACATGAAACGCGAAATGTTGGCTCAGCACTCTGAACTATGAAACTGCTGCGCAATTGATTGCTGCAGCGCATCATGGAAGAATCATGCTGAATGGCAGCTTGGGGCCGGAAGTTGCCGACTGCTCAACCGCCGGTCCGTTCACACAGCTGACTTGGTCCGAGCATGTGGTATCGCGGGTGCAACGGATGGCAGGTCGAGGGTGGTTGGAGCGCCGCACGATCCTATTGACCCGCTTTCGCGATCAATTCGCAGGAGTAGGATGCACTGAGTAGGAGGCTGCTATCGGGGCCCTCCGGTCCAGCAGCATCGGGACCCGCGCTTGGCCGAGGCTTGCGCGCGCGGATTTTCTGGACCGTTCCGGCGAAGGCCGCTAGTTTCCGGCCAACCGGATTCCAACTTCTTGCAGGAGTATCAGCCATGTCCCAGCCAGGCGGCGTATGGGTGGCGGCGTTGACGCCGATGAACACCGATCTTTCCCCGGACACCCAGAAGTTCATGGCCCATTGCCAATGGCTGCTGGACCAGGGCGCGAACGGCCTGGCGGTGCTGGGCACCACGGGCGAGGCGAACTCGTTCAGCGTCGCGGAGAAGCGCAAGCTGCTGGACGCAGTCGCGGCGGGCGGCATCGGCGGCGACAAGCTGCTGCCCGGCACCGGCTCCTGCGCCATTCCGGATACGGTGGAGATGACCAGGCATGCGCTGAGCCATGGCGCGGCGGGCGTGGTGATGCTGCCGCCGTTCTACTACAAGAACGTCTCGGACGATGGGCTGTTTGCCGCCTACTCCGAGGTGATCCAGCGGGTCGGCGACGACAAGCTGCGGGTCTATTTCTACCACTTCCCGCAAATGTCGGCGACGCCGATCAGCCATGACCTGATCGAGCGGCTGCTGAAGGAATATCCGAATACGATTGCGGGCATCAAGGACTCGTCCGGCGACCTCAACAACATGCTGGAAATGTGCCGCCGCTTCCCCGGCTTCGGCGTGTTCGCGGGCTCCGAGCAGTTTCTGCTGCCCGTGCTGCGGGCGGGCGGCGTCGGCTGCATCAGCGCCACGGCGAACGCGACGATTGCCCAGTGCGTGGAAGTGCTGGCGAAGCAAAACGACCCAAGCGTCGAAGCGCTCCAGGAAGAATTGACGGCCCAGCGGCTGGCCTTGCAGAGCCAGGTGCTGATCCCGGCGCTGAAGGCGGTGGCGGCCCGCCATACCGGCGACAAGGGCTGGCTGACCACCCGTCCGCCGGTTGCCCCGTTGAGCGCGGCTGACGAGGCGGCGCTGTTCGCGGCGCTGGACGGCACCCGGTTCAAGCTGGCGGCCTAGCGCCTCTCTCTCCCCTTCACCCCGAGTGCCGGCAACGCCGGTGTATCGAGGGGCGGCCAAGTGTACTCGCCGGGTCCCTCGATACGCGCCTTCGGCGTATTCGGGATGAGGGTGATTGATCGTTGAGAAGGGAACAGACGAGTGCGCGCCTACCGATATCTCACCGGCAAGGATGATTCGGCTTTCTGCCACCGCGTGACCGAGATGCTGAGCAGGGGCTGGGAGCTTTACGGCAACCCAACCCTGACCTTCGATGAAGAGAAAGGTCACGTGGTCTGCGGCCAAGTTGTCGTGAAGGACGTGCCGGGCGTCGAGTACGACCCGAATATGAAGCTGGCTGAGTTATAGGAAGACAACAAAGCAGCGTCCCGCCCCCCGGACGCCTAGGCGGAGGAGGTTCGGGGCCTGGAGTCTCCCTGTGGGGAACGTTGCTGCGGGGGAAAGAAGCGCGGCAGGAGATCCCGGATAGGTGCTGCGCATCTTCCGGGAAATGGGGTTTGTGTGAAGGGCTCTAGCGTCCCTTGAACACCGGCTTCCGCTTTTCGGCGAAGGCGAGCATGGCTTCCTTGCTGTCCTCGTACTTGCCCAGTTCCGCCGTCATGTTCTGCTCGAAGCGGTAGCCGTCGCGCAGGCTCATGTCCTCGATCGTGTTGAGGGCGTGCTTGGCCAGCACCATGGCGATGGGGCTTTTGGAGGCAATGTCGGCGGCCAGCGCCTGGGCTTCCGGCATCAACTCGGCCAGGGGTACGCATTTTTCCACGATGTTGAGGGCTTCCAGCTCGCGGCCGGTCAGGCGCTGGCCGGTGAACATCATCATGCGGGTCTTGGAGTGGCCGAACAGGCGCATGGTGTGCCGGCCGCCGCCGAGCAGGCCGACATTGATCTCCGGCAGTCCGAGGCGCGCTTCCTCCGCCGCGAGCAGGATATCGCAGCAGGCGGCGACGGCGAGGCCCGCGCCGAGCGCCGGGCCGTTGATTGCGCCGATCACCGGCTTCTTGCATTCCAGGATGGAGAGAAAGCATTCGCGGGCGCGGCGGGAGTGCTGCCATTGCTCGCCCGGTCCGCGTTCCTTGCCAGCGCGGGAGCGGATGTCGGCCCCGGCCGAAAAGCATTTGCCCTCGCCCGTCAGGATGGCGGAGCGTACCTCCGGCAAGTCGCTGATCGTGTCGAATACCAGCGTCATTTCATCGTGGAAGGTCTGGTTCTGGGCGTTCACCGGCGGGTTGTTCATGGTGACGGTGGCGACGAAGTCGGCGATCTCGACCTTCACCATCTGGAGGCTGGAAAAATCGGTCATGGGGTGGTTCCTCGTTTTAGGCTTTTTTCATGGCGCTGCGCTGGCCGACATTCACCAGGGTCAGGCCGCTTACCATCAAACCTATCCCAATCCAGACCCAAAGCGAATGGCGTTCGCCGAATACCAGCATCCCGGTGATGACGCCCACCACCACGACAAGGTAGCCGACCTGGCTGAGATAGACCGGCCCTGCCAGCCGGATAATTTGGAAATAGAGCACGTAGGCCAGGCTGGCGGTGACGCCGAGCCAGAGGATCATGTGGGTTGCGGGCCAGACCGGCGGCCAGGGCGGGGTCAGGTCGCCGACCAGCAGCAAGGCGACGAAGAAGCCGGCGGTGGCGACGCCGACAAAGCCGGTGGCGAGCGTGGGGGCATCAGTCTCCCGCGGCATGTAGCGGCTGATGACGACCGCGGTCAGGCCGTAGAGGAAGGGCGTCAGCAGGCCCATGGCGACCCAGGGCGCCATGCCTGCATCCGGCAAGCCGGAGCGTGGCAGCACGATGCAGAGCACGCCGACCAGGCCGAGGCCCACGCCCGCGGCCCGCATGGGCACGAACCGCTCCTGCCGGGCGGCGAGTGCGATGGCGTACGTGAAGACGGGGGCGGTGGCGATGACCGTGCTCATGACGCCGGCGGGTATATGCGCCAGCACCAGCAGGTTGTTGATGCCGGGTATGGCGAAACCGCAAAGGCCGCTCGCCAGATAATAGAACAGGTGGCGGCGGTCGAACGGCGGTACCTTTCCGCGGACGGCGGAGATCACCGCCAGCACAACGAAGGCGATTAGCGCGTACCAGAACATGACGGAGAGCGGGGCGTAAGCCTCCAGCGCCAGCTTCTGGGTGGTGGTGGAAACGCCCCAGATCGAGCCTAGGATCATCAGGAAGACAAGGGCGAGGCCCATCGGGTGCTCTCCGGTATTGCGTGGTCGTGATGGGAATTGCCCTATCCATAACCGCGGACCGTGCGGTGGCGCTAGTCGTTTGGGTCTGCGCAATCCCCGGATAGCCACCCTTCGACAGGCTCAGGGTGAGGGCTGTTGGGGTCGGGTGGGCGTATTGGCGACGGTGCTCCGCTCTTCTCTGCAGCCTCATGCTGAGCCTGTCGAAGCATGCTGTGCAAGTGGCAACAACCGGCCCTTCCACAGGCTTAGGGTAACGGCTGTTTGGGGGCGGGTGGATGCCTCTGCGGTCAGCGCAACACTGAATTACTGCGCTCTTGCCGCCGGAACCGGTGGGGGCATGATGTCAGCTAAGCCAGCCAAGGGCGGTGCGCGGCGGCTCTGATAGGCATGTTTCATGAAGGCGGCCCAGAGTTGGGCAGGCAGCAGGCCGCCGGTCATCTGGTCTACCGGCCTGTTGTTGTCGTGGCCGGTCCACACGCCTGTAACCAGGTCGGCGGTATAGCCGATGAACCAGGCGTCGCGGTACCCTTGTGTGGTGCCGGTCTTGCCTGCAATCGCCGCCGGGCCGAATGCTGCTTGCTTGCCAGTGCCTTCGGCGATGGTGGTGGCCAGCATGCGGTTGGCGGCCTCAACCGTTTCCGGGGCGAGGACCCGGCGGCCCTTGCCGCGGGGCTTGCCCAGCGGCGGGTAGAGTACGTTGCCCTCCCGGTCGCGGATTTCGACGATGCCATAGGGTTCGGCCTGGCGGCCGCCGTTGGGCAGGGTGGCGTAGGCGCCGGTCAGTTCGATCAGGCGCGTCTCGCTGGCGCCGAGGATGACGCTGGGACGCTCGGTCAATGGTGAATCGATACCCAGACGTTTTGCCATTTCCCGGGTTTTTCCATAGCCGACCCTGTCCGCCAGGCGCACGGTGACGCTGTTGAGGGATTTGGCGAGGGCCGTCGTCATGGTGACGTCGCCATAGTACCGGCCCCGATAGTTGCCGGGCCGGTATTCGCCGTTGCGGATGGGGGCGTCGGTCATATGGGTGTCTTCGCGGAAGCCAGCCTCCAGTGCGGCAAGGAAGGTGAACAGCTTGAAGACGGAGCCGGGCTGGCGTTTTGCCTGGGTTGCCCGGTTGAACTGGCTTTCAACGTATTCCTTGCCGCCGACCATGGCGCGCACCGCACCGTCCGGGCTCATGGCGATGAGGGCTGCCTGGCTGGGCCAGCCCTTGACGCCGCTCGGACGCAGTTGCAGGCGGGCCTTGATCAGGCCGTCGGCATAGTCCTGCAACTCCCGGTCGAGCGTCGTGCGGATCAACAGGTCGCGGTCGATGGTGGAAAGATACCGCTGCGCCCGGTCCACCACCCAGTCGGCGAAGTAGCGCCCGCCGATGGCGTGGCCGGAGCGGGCGGGCGGTTCCGGTACGGCTTCGATCATGGCGCGCTGGGCGCGGCCATTGTCGATGTAGCCGGCCTCTACCATGGTCCCCAGGACCAGCACGGCGCGGGCGGCGGCTGCGTCGGGGTCGTTGGTGGGGGCGAGCGTGGTGGGGGACTTCAGCAGGCCGGCGAGCAGCGCGGCTTCCCACAAGGTCACGTTGTAGGCGCTCTTGCCGAAATAGCGCCGGGCGGCGGCATCCAGGCCATAGGCGCCCGCGCCGAAATAGACGCGGTTCAGGTAGGTCTCCAGAATCTCCGTCTTGGAGAAGCGGTATTCCAGCCAGAAGGCCAGCAGCGCCTCCTGAATCTTGCGGCGGTAGGAGCGCTCGTGGGAGAGAAACAGGTTCTTGGCGATCTGTTGGGTCAACGTGCTGCCGCCCTGCACGACGCCGCCCTGGGTGATGTTGACGTAGACCGCGCGGGCGATGCCGAAGAGATCGACGCCCCAATGTTCCCAGAAACGGCGGTCCTCAATGGCCGTCACCGCCTGGATCATGTGCTCCGGCAGGCGCTCCAAGCGCACGGGTTCGCCATAGAGGTCGCCCACCGCTGTCAGGAAGGTACCGTCGGCGGCTTCCAGCGTGAGGCTTGGAGAGCGGGGCAGGCGGGTAGCCTCCTCCACATCCGGCAGGTCGTAGGCGAACCAGGCAAGCGCGATCAGGCCCGCGGCGGCGATCCAGATGCCAGCGATGACCGACCAGCGGAATGCCCAGCGGAAGAACTTGACGTGCCAGCGCCGCCGCCGGGGCGGCGGGCTGCCGTCCGGCATTTCAATGGAGGGGGGAGGGCGCCTTTGCCGGGTCACTAGTCCCTGCCGCGAGCGTTAGGCACTGGGCTCGGCCGGTTCGAAATCGGGGGCCATGCCGAGGGCGCGCAGGTAGAGGTCCAGCAGGCTTTCCTGCTCCGCCCGGTCCTGCGGCTCCATTTTGCGGAGCTTGATGACCTGGCGCATGACCTTGGTGTCGAAGCCGTTGGCTTTGGCCTCCGCAAAGACCTCGCGCACGTTCGCTGCGATTTCCGCCTTTTCTTCCTCCAGGCGCTCAACCCGCTCGATATAGCTGCGCAATTGCCCTGCGGTGATCCCGCCTACGTCACTCATGATATTCGCTTTCGCCTGGATGCTGTCTGAAAAAGGCCGGTGTCGTGTTCCGGTGCAGGCGGTCAAGGATACCGAAGAGGCCGCCGCCGCCGCAATCAGCTAGCCGTGTTGGCCCCGACAATCCAGCCTTCCTGGTGCCTTATGGCGGCCAATTCATCCCCAGAACGATCCCCAGGCGCGGCCAGCATGGCAGCGATTCGGTTGTTCTTGTCCGCATCGGCCAGCGCCAGCAGGGTGGCTGCGATCTGCTGGGCGTCGCGGATTTCGTGCCGGGCGGCAGCGGGGTGTTGTTTCCAGTCGGGGTAAAACAGGTTCGGCCAGATTTCCGCAATGGTGACGGGCGCGAGGTTCTTCTCCCACTGGGTCTCGAACGGCCAGATGGCGGCCCCGGCGAAGGCAGGGTGCAGCAGCAGGTGGTGAATCGATGCCATGCCGGTGATGACCTGGCTGCCGACGGAAGCCGGATAGGCCAGCTTCCAGACGGTCTGGATACCCATGTGGCGCAGCGCCTGGTCGGCGATCCGGTATTCCGGGATAGCGGCGGGCCAGGGCTTGGGCCGTTTGGTCCACAGGCCCGGATAGCTTTGGGAGGCCGGATGTCCCCAGAACGGGCCGTCGGTATCCGGCGACAGTTCTTGGTTCAGGCGTCCGGCGAGGTCGAAGCGGTTGTTGCGGTCGTTGGCGTCTTCCTGGAGCGACGTGCCAAAGCGTTCGGCTAATGCGCGGCCGCCTGGCAGGCCCGAGCCGGCCGGATAGCCGAATGGGAAGTCGAAGCCGACGAGGACGTTGCCCCTAGGCCGGGCCTCGGCCGTCCATTGCTGGATGACTTCGCGGGCGGCGGCGCGGGTGCGGCAGTATGTGAGTACGGGATGAACCTGGCCGGTGGAGAGGCGGCCGACCCAGCAGCGGTCTTTGTGCGGCTTCTTCGGGCCGGGCGCGTTCGCTGCCGACCAGTCAGCCATGATGAGGGTGGCGAAAAGGGGCATAGCGGCGGGCTCTGGTGCCGAAAGTGAGGGAGCGGGGGCGGCGGTGTTGGCGAAAAGGAAAATGATCCTATATCGGGTAAACGGCTGGCGAGAAGGCAGCGCGATTGGCGGCCAATACCGCATCTACATCGGGTCTACATCCGATCGACATCGGATAAACCGTACCTCTACATTTTCAGCCCAGAATGTAGAGGAATGTAGATCAATGTAGATGTTTGTAGATGCGAAATTAGAAGCGTTAATATAATACCGCTATCAGATTGCTTCCTACCCGGAAGATGGATGGCGCCAGACGGCTTTGGCTTCGGCCTCGCCGAGTGTGAAGTCCAGGCTGTAGAGACCGGCCACCGGCTCCCTCGCCGCGCCGTGGGCATGGACACCGTCCCGGCCAAGCAGTTCCGCTTTCGCTTGTTCGACGGCCTGGCGGTCGTAGCCTTCGACCAGCACCACCCAGTCAGCCATCTGGTCCGGCGCGCCGCGGAGCTCCTTCTCCTGGGTCGGGGTAGCGCTTACGTGCTGGTCGCCCAGCAGCAGGTGCGCCGCGCAGAGACCGGGTCTTGCCGCCAACGCGGGCAGGATATCGGCAGAGAGCCAGTTCATCAGCCCTGGCTCTTTGTCGTCAGCAGGGGAGAGTTGCACCGTCAGCAGGTAGCCGCCAATGCCATGGCCATGGGACGAAGCAACCTGGCACATGGTCCGGTTCATGCCGACAAAGTTCGGCAGGGAGCGGGTTGTCCAGGGGGTGGGATCGTTCAAGCGCTCCAGGTAGGGCGGCGAATTCAGGGTCGAAAGCTCCGCCGACTGGTACATGATGCAGACCCGCGGGCTGCCGGTCAGCGAACGGTAGCGGGAGCCGCGCAGAAAGCCGGGGATCGCCACCCGCTCGATCATGTGCTCGTGCGTGTGCCAGTGGTCATGTTCAGCTTCGTAGCCGGGAGCCAGGTCGTACCAACCTACAAAGCAGCCATTGCCGGGCATCGTCATGCCTATGTTCCCTATCGCGCTGTGAATGCGGTATAGCCGTGGTGTTGCTCCTAGTGTGCGCGGCTTCGCCAGTCGAGGCAATCGCCGCTTCCCCGATCCCCGATTGGCGCCAGATGACCGACCACCATAAGGGCCTGCTGATTACCGCGATGGGCGTGTTGTTCATCGTGCCCGATTCCCTGTTCGTCCGCCTGATCGACACCGACATGCTGACCATCGCGTTCTGGCGGAGCCTCACGTCCGGCATCGTCGCGACCATCGGCCTGCTGATCCTGGCGCGGGGGCGGGTTTGGGGCGCGGTGCGGGCAACGGGGTGGCAGGGAGTGGTCTACTCCGTTGGGGCCTCGGCCAGCGGCGTGATGTTCGTCGCCGCGGTCGCGCTCACCAGCGTCGCCAATGTGGTCTTCATCATCGCCGCCATGCCCATGTTTGCGGCGGTATTCAGTTGGATCGGTCTTGGTGAGCGGATTACCCGGCGCTTACTTTTGACCATGCTGGCGGTGGCCGCCGGGTTGGCGGTGATCGCCTATGGCTCCGGCACGGACGAGCGCACAAACATTGTGGGCGACCTGATAGCACTTGGCATTGCGATGGTGTTCGGGCTCGCGCTGACCGCCGCGCGGACCAAACGGCACGTGCCGATGGCTCCGGCCGTGCCGTTCGCGTTCCTGGGCGCCGCGCTGCTACTCTGGCCGTTCGTTGACGTCTGGTCGGTGCCGGACGGCCAATGGCTCTACGTGGCCCTGCACGGCGGCGTGTTTATCGTCGCCAGCATGACGCTGCTGTCGATCGGCCCCCGCTTCATCACGTCGGCGGAGGTGGCGCTGTTTATCCTGCTTGAGTCGGTGCTGGCGCCACTGCTGGTCTGGGCGGTAATCGGGGAGTTTCCTGGCGAGTTCGTGCTGGTCGGCGGCGCGATGGTGATCGGGGCATTGCTGGTCTCGAACATGGTGGTTTTGCTGAGGCGGCGGTGAGGGGATGCTGGATCCTCTACCAACGCGGATCCTACCAGTTCGGCGGCGTCCAATCGGTGTCCTGGTCCAGCGGGAAGACAGGGCGCGGCAGGTCTTTCCAGTCAAAGCGGGTGAGGATGGGGGAGGTGAAGCCGGGCGTGTCCGGCTCCTGCACTCGTTCCGGCGGGAAGAAGGGCTCGAAGCCGGAGCGGAAGTGGCCGCGGGACTTGACCACCACCGTCCGCGCCTTGGCAATGTCGAAGCCCAGATGCTCGAAGAACATGGGATCGGCGGTCTGGTAGCGGTTGGAGATCACCACGACGGTGATGCCGTCCTCCCCGCCGATCTGGAGCGCCGCCGCCGGCTGCGCGTTCAGCTTCTGGCCGGCATAGAGGCCAAGGCGGCCGACAAAGGGCTCGGTCGAGACGGCGACCACTTTGGCCGGCACTTCGTAGGTGTTGGAGAAGCGGGTGAGCGGCGTGCGGTTGAAGGTGGCGGTGATCTCTGCGCCGACGCCGGCATCGACGGCTTCCTTGGCGAGGGCCTGGTCAAAGAAGGAGCCGTAGAGCACGCCCTTTGCCTGCGCCTTTACCAGCGCGGCCAGCAGGTCCGTGGTGTCGCCGCCGCCACCGCCGCCGGGATTGTCGCCGATGTCGGCGTAAATGATGGCGGGGAGCTTCGCATCCTGGCCGCGGGCGACGGTGTCGGCTACGGCTTGGTCGAACGGCAGGAGTTCGCACTGGAAGCGCTCATGGAAGCCCCAGGCCATGCGGGCAATCTCTCCGGCCAGCCGCTCGGCAGGCTCCAGCGCGTAACGGCCGGTGACGATCACCGATAGGCCGGTGGAGGGCGAGTCGGCGTAGACGAAGCCGCCCACGACCGAGACGTTCAGGATCGCCCCGCCCATCTCCCGTTTGCGGCGCTGGCCGTAGTCGATCAGGTCGGCATACGGCCCGGCGCGGGTGAGCAGGGCCGGGGTCGGCGGAGCGATGGGCAGCTTCACGTAGGCCGCATGCGGCGTCACGTTACCCGCCAGCATGGCGCGGATGGTGTGGGCTGATTCCTCGCCCCGCTCGAACATGTCGACATGCGGGTTGGTCTGGTAGGCGATGACCACATCCGCGGCTTCCGCCGTGCGGGCGGAGACGTTGGCGTGCAGGTCGAAGCTCACCACAATCGGCACGTCCGGCCCCAGCTTGGCACGTAGCATGGTGATGAGGTCTCCGTCGGGATCGCTCTCCTCCGTCGCCAGCATCGCGCCGTGATTGCCCACATAGACGGCATCGACGCCGCCCGCCGCATCAATCCGGCCGACGATCTCGTCCAGCATGTATTGGAAGAACGCCTGGTCTACCGGTCCCCAGGGATGGCACCAGGCGAACACGGTTGGGACGGGCTGCCAGGGGCCGGTGGCGTCCATGGTCTTGATAAAGCCCACGGGCTCCTGGCCAACGATGGGTGTGTCGCTCCGGGCGTCGGCCATCGCCTCCTCCCCCTCCAGGTAGCAGAGGCTCCGGAAGTCGGCCTCCATCGCGGTGGGAGAGAAGGCGTTGGACTCGAGGTTGATGCTGATGATGGCGACCTTGGGCGCAATGGGGGTAGGTGCGGCGGGCATATCGGCGATCCTGGCAGGAGGGGGTCAGGTTACGGTAAACAAGTCATAATAGGGTGAGCCATCCCAAACCAGCCGCCATCGGACGCCGGGACGGACGTTCTGGACGGACTGGGGCTCGAATGCCGCGAAGCACTCGCCACCCGGCTTGCGGACCGAGGGATAGATCAGGCCGCTCCAGCCATCTGAGCGCAGGGAAAGGGCCAGTTGCTGGCCGGCCGGATAGCCTGTTTCCGGCTCCGGCGCCAGGCAGGGGGGCGGGGGTTTGACGGTGCGCAGGTCAGGGAACGTGCCGATGAAGTCCGCCAGCAAGGCCTGATACTCGGCCGCATCGTGGAACTCACCGATATAGGCAAGCTCCCGCGTCCGGTGATAGGCGACTTCCTCGACGGCGGTCAGGTCTTCGAAAGCACAATACCATGTGCCGCGCTCTGCCGTGTTGAAGCGGTTGCCGGTCGGGCGGGTGTAGGTGAAGGCGGCGTTGACGTGGGTGTGACCCCAGGTCCGCAACTGCTCCGCCCGGGCCCGGAAGGCCAGTTCGCGGGCATCGAGGTCGGGCATTCCCTGGGATTGAGCACGCAAGCGGCGGCTCGTCAGTCCTTCCAGCCTCTCCAGGGCGGCTAGACCGTTTGCATCGTCGGCCAGAGGTGAGAGCACGGGTGGCTTATAGTAGGCGGTCGGGATCAGGCGGACGGTCGCGCGGGCTGCCAGGTCGGTGACGGGCAGGCCTTTACTGGAAGCGCTCAAACGCCGCCTCGCAAGGCATCAACATAGTCACGCGTCTGCATGATCGCGGGCAGCGCCCCGGCGGTCATGAACGCGACCGGCGACGCCCCCATAAACAGCGGGCCGGTGTTCGGCAGCTTTGGCCAGCGGTCAGCCAGTGCATCGGAGAAATAGAGATGCAGCGCCTTATAGAGGCCGACCAGGGCGCTGAGCCGGAGCAATTGGTCCTGGGAAACGCGGCCGGTCCAGCCGGGCTTTTTCATCCGGCTCCAGGTGCGTTCGGTCACGTCGAGTAATGCTGCGGCTTCCTCATTGGAGAGCGCCCAAAGGCCGGTGAGCCTTCTGAAAGCAGCCAGACCCGCTTCTGCCATCTCTTCCCGCTCCGCCGCAGCAGCAATAGCCGCCGCCGGAGTGAGGAGGGGAGCAGTGGGCAGGGTGTCGTTTACAATTGCCATAAAGCGAAGATAAACCCGCCATATGGCAATTGCAAGCCGCGCGGGGACATGCTTGCGCTTTGACTCCGGTCGTTCATAGTTTGCGCATGACATGTTGGAAAATCCGCCGGGCTCAACCGCAGGACGCCGTCGATTTGGCGGCTTGTATCGATGCCGCCTATGCCCCCTATCGCGCCTATATTTCTGACCTCCCGCCCGTGTCGGAGGGGATTGCCGACGATATCGCCGGTCATTTGGTGTGGGTTGCGGAAGTAGATAGCGTCATTGCCGGCGGGCTGGTGCTGGTTCACGGCGAAGAATTTGCGATTCTAGCGAACATTGCCGTTGCGCCAGACCACGGTGGCCAGGGTGTTGGCCGTGGTTTGATCGAGCGCGCGGAGCAGTATTGCCGGGAAGCAGGAACCACTGAATTTCGCCTCAGCACGCACGAGGCCATGCCGGAAAATGTCCGGCTCTATGAACGCCTTGGCTGGATTGAGGCGCGCCGGTCAGGCAGCAAGGTGTTGATGACAAAGCTGCTCTGACCGGGAAATGCGATACTGCTACCGCCCGGCAATTGCGTCGGCCAGGGTCAGCACAGCGCGGGCGCGGTCGGCGACGGGGACATCGACCATGATGCCGTCTACCGTGATCGCGCCTTCGCCCGCCGCCAGCGCCGCATCGTAGGCGTCTACGATTTTGCGGGCCTGGGCGATTTCTTCCTCCGAGGGACCGAAGACCTCGTTGCAGACCTTGACCTGGTTCGGGTGGATGCAGCTTGCCGAGCGCAGGCCCGCGCGCTTGGACCGGCGCATGACCTCATAGAGCTTGTCGAAATCGCGGAATTCCGCGATCGAGCCGATGAAGCCCATAGGGATCAGGCCAGCCGCGCGGGCGCAGGCAATGACCATCTGCTTGGGCGCGTAGAGCGTTTCCGGGTCGGCGTCCATGCCCATGGACAGCGCGAAATCCTCGGACCCCAGGCTGAGCGACATCATGCGCGGGCTGGCGTTGGAGATCTCGCGGGCATTCAGAAAGCCTTCCGCCGTTTCGATCAGGGAACAGAACAGGGTATGGCCGACCATCATGCCCTTCTCGGCCTCAATCTCGGAGACGACCTTGTCCAATTCCTTGATGTGGGCGGCGGAGTCGACCATCGGCAACAGCAGGGCGGTGACGTTGGGGCAGACCGCGGTCTCCAGGTCTTTCACCGCGAGACGCCAGGGCCGGTTGATGCGGACGGTGCAGTCGAGCCCCTGGGCCACGATCTTGTCGATGGCTTCCGGCAATTGGGCGCGGACGGCATCCTTTGCGTTCGGCGCGACGGCATCTTCGAGGTCTAGGATGATCGCGTCGGCGCCGGAGCTTTTGGCCTTGTCCACCAGTTTGATGGGCAAGAACAGGAGCGAGCGCCAAACGGGGCGGGAGCGGGTGGCAGTCATGATGCATTCAGTCCAGTTTGATGGGTTTCCGGGAACCTAGCTTGTTTGCCATGGGAAGCGAAGCGGGCAGCGCCCCGTCCGCTGCCGTCTAGTCCGCAACACGATAGTCGCGGATGACATCCGGGTTGGGCTCCATGCCGATACCGGGGCCTTCCGGCAAGGTGTACATGCCGTCCTTGGGCGGGAATACGCCATCGAACAGCGGCGCTTCCAGGTCGCCATAGAGGAATTCCACCGGCTGATCGGTCTGCGCCACGATATGCAGGGTTGCGAGGAAGCCGGGGCCGTAATAGGGCGAGTGCGGGGCGAAGCCGACATTGCGGGTCTGGCAGAGGGAGAGGATCTTCATCATCTCCGTCACGCCGCCGACCTTGGCGACACTCGGCTGGGCGAAGTCGACGGCGCCGGCATTCACCATCTGGGTGAACTCCCAGATGGTGGAAGCGTTCTCGCCCGCCGCGATCTTCATCGGCACGGCGGCACGCAGGCCAGCCAGACCCTCGAAGTTCTCGGGCGGCCAGATCGGCTCTTCCAACCAGTAGACATCGCTCGCCGACATGGCCCAGGCGATCTCCTCTGCCTCCAGCAAGGTCCATGGGCAGTTGGTGTCCACCATCATCTGGAACTCATCGCCGCCGCCCTCCCGGCAGGCCGCGACCGCCTCCGGCGTGCGCTCGTGCAGCTTGATCCAGCGGTAGCCTTCGCTGACCGCCTGTGCGGTCACTTCCGCCACCACATCGGGATCGCCGTAGCGCAGGAAGGACGCGTAGGCGGGAATTTCCGTGCGGGTTGCGCCGCCCAGCAGCCGGTAAAGCGGCACACCCGCAGCTCGCGCCGCTAGGTCCCAAAGGGCCGTGTCCAGGCCGGACAGGGCGAACATGCTCTGCCCGTAGCGGCCAAACGTGTGGCAGACCTTTTGCAGGTCGGTGAGTAGGGCTGAAATCTGTGTGGCGTCCCGGCCGATGCAGAGCGGCGCGATCTGGTTCTCGAAGGCCGCCTTGGTCGCGGGAATGGCGTTATGGCCGAATGCTTCGCCCCAGCCGACCAGACCCTCGTCCGTCTCCACCCGGATCAGCAGGGTGGAGACCTTGTTCCAGGTGGTGCCGCCAAAGCCCGATGGCGGTCCGGCATTGCTGAAGGGCGTGGCTACCCAGATGGCTTCGGCTTTGGCGATCTTCATTGGCGTGGCTCCCGGCGGGCGTTGGTGAATACCGTTGTTCTGGGTATTCTGGCGGGGATGGTGCCACCACCGTCACCGCTGGCCAAGGGGCCGCGTATCAAATCCCTGGTTCGGCCAGGATCAATTCCGGCAGGTGGTATTCTTCGAGGTTCGCGCCTTCGCCGGCCCGGTCCACGATCAGGAAGTCCGCCGGACCGGTCAGGGGCGCCAGCACGCCGTGCCAGGTGTTGGTTTTGTATTGCACCCCCTGGCCCGGCCCGGAAAGGAACGCCAGAGGCTTGCCCGGCCTGCCGCTTTCGTCTGGGGCGACGACGACCAGCATCTGCGCGCCGTTCATCGGCACGAACGCCTGGCTGCCGAGCGGGTGGCGCTCCAGCAGGTTTACCGCTAAGGGCATCGGGGCGGCATCGCTCCGTCCGACGCTGATGGCGACCGCGCCGTCAGGGCCCAACACCTCCGGCCGCGCCAAGTCATGGTAGCGCCCGCAGCGGCCGGCATTGATGAAGAAGCTGGGCTCGCCCGCTGCCTCGATCACCTGACCGAAGGGCGCGAAGGCCGCGGCGGTCAAAGGCTGTGCGACAATCCGGGTAGTCATGGGCTCACAGCCGCCCGATCGGTGGCAAGACGGGGTGCCGGTTCACGTCCTTGTAGAGCAGGTAGCGGAATGGCTCCGGCCCGCCAGCGTAGCAGGCCTGGGGGCAGAACGCTCGCAGCCACATGAAGTCGCCCGCCTCCACCTCCACCCAGTCGTCATTCAGGCGGTAGACGCCTTTGCCTTGCAGGACGTAGAGGCCGTGTTCCATCACATGGGTCTCCACGAACGGTATCACCGCGCCGGGGGCAAACGTCACGACGTTAACATGCATGTCGTAGCGGATATCGGCGGGGTCGATGAAGCGGGATGTGGCCCAGCGGCCCTCGGTATCCGGCATGGGGGAGGGCGCCAGATCCTGGTCGCGGGCAAACACGGGATCGGGCGGCGCCAGGCCCTCAACCGGTTCGAACCGCTTGCGGAGCCAGTGGAAGGTCGCGTTGCTTGGCCCGGGGTTCGTCACCTGCCAGCCGCTGCCCGCCGGCAGGAAGGCAAAGCCGCCTTCGCTCAGGGTGTGGGTTTGGCCATCCAGGGTTACTTGCAGCCCGCCGCTCACCACGAAGAGCGCGCCTTCGACGCCGCTGTCAGGCTCGGGCCTGGCAGAGCCGCCGCCCGGCTCAACCTCAATGATATACTGGCTGAAGGTCTCGGCGAACCCGGAGAGCGGGCGGGCGATGATCCAGGCGCGGGTACCGCTCCAATGCGGCAGCAGGCTGGTGACGATGTCCGTCATCACCCCGCGCGGGATCATGGCATAGGCCTCGGTAAATACCGCCCGGCCGGTCAATAACTGGTCCTGACGGGGCAATCCGCCGGGCGGGGTGGAGTATCGCTGCGTGCTCATGTGCTGCCATTTCTGCGGGTGGAGGCCACCCGAAGCCTACTATAAGCCGCCACCGGCGGAATACCGCACAATCAGCGCAGAGATGGCAATTGGAGAACACCGCAACGACGCCGCTTGAGGGCCAGCCCCGCGGGAATTTTACGCTTCGATGGTGTGATTGTGGCGCTTGGCGATCAGGCTCCGGTTGCCGGGCCTTTCACTTTAACCCCCTGTTTTCCTTGGTACGCCGTACAGGATTCGAACCTGTGACCCACTGATTAAAAGTCTCAAGAAGTTCGCATCGCTTGGGTTCATAGACTTGCATGATGTTCTATAAAATTCTGATAAAGCGTGCTTTTCTGGCGTATGAGTTTCATCTCTTTGCACTTGTTTTCGTGTTCGGTGCTCGCTATGTGCTCGCTATCAGGAATAGCGAGCACATAGCGATGGCAGCCAGAATTACGAAGCGGGCGGTGGATGGACTGGAGGCACAAGCCCGGGCCTATGTCGCCTGGGACAGCGATCTTACCGGCTTTGGCGTGAAGGTCTCTCCGGCTGGACGCAAGTCCTATGTTTTTCGCTACCGCATGGGCGGCGGACGTGGCGGCGTCTCCCGCGAGCCGGTCATCGGCGTTCATGGCAAGATCACACCGGACGAGGCACGGCGGATCGCCCGGTCCTGGTCGGCCGAGGTGGCGGCAGGCCGCGATCCGGCCGCCTCCAGGCGGACCGATCGCGAGGCCCCGAGAATGGGTCAACTGTTCGAACGCTATCTTGAAGAGCACGCCCGACGCCACAAGAAGCCGTCATCCGTGTCGAACGATGTCCGGATGATCAAGCAGCATCTCAAACCGGCGCTCGGGGCCAAGAAAGTCGCCGACGTGACCCGACAGGACGTGGGACGTCTCAAGAACAATCTGGTTTCCACCCCGTACGAAGCCAATCGCTCGATTGCGCTGCTCTCCAAGATGATGAATCTCGCCGAAGCATGGGAATGGCGATCGCAAGGATCCAATCCCTGCCAGCATGTGGCGAAGTTTAAGGAGCAGAAGCGGGAGCGGTTTCTGTCGGACGACGAGTTTGCGCGGCTCTACCAGGCGCTGGCGGCCGCCGAAGGCGGCTCCCTGCGCAGCGCCGGCGGCACGGCGATTTCTCCCTATGCCATAGCAGCCATTCGCCTGCTGATCCTGACCGGCGCCCGGCGAGGGGAAATCCTGGGTTTGCGCTGGGACTGGATCGACCGGGAAGCCGGGCGGGCGGCGCTGCCGGATTCGAAGACGGGCCGGAAAACGCTCTATCTCACCCCCGAAGCGCTGTCGGTACTGGAAGTCCTGTCGAGAGAGGAGGGCAACCCGCATGTGATTGTCGGGGGTAAGCCCGGCAGCCATCTCGTCAATCTCAAAGACCCATGGAATACGATCCGGCATGCAGCGGGCTTGGATGATGTGCGGCTGCACGACCTGCGGCATGCCTTCGCCAGCGTTGCTGTCAGCGCCGGCATGTCGTTGCCGCTGCTGGGCGCCCTGCTCGGCCATCGCAGCCCGTCGACCACGGCCCGCTACGCGCATCTCGCCGATGACCCGCAGCGTCAGGCCGCAGCCGCGGTATCGGCGCGAATCAGCGGGGCGATGCAAGGGGTGCCCTCTCCTTCCCCGAACTCGCCTTCACGCGATTGAGTTATGGGGATGGGATGATGTCTTCGAACGCCGGTTCATCCGCCTACATACTGGTAAACGGGTAATTTCTGGGGCGCCGTCCAACCAATCTATTGTGAATCAATGAGTTATCGCGACCTCCACCGTGCCTGACATTGTAATTTCCCTGCCGAGCCTGGTAACTCGTCCGCCAATTGCGTCCTAATAACAACAAGCTGTCGCGAGACGCCTGATGCAAACCAGTGATAGGATAAAGCAAGTTTCGCCGGCTTGATCCGGCGTGGCGATGGTTGATCTAAGGCGAGGGCAATGGACGAACCGGAATTCGATGAAGAGGGCATTCTGTCCGTCCTGGGCGGGCAACCTGTTTTTCGCCGCGATGCGTTGGGCCCGGAACTGGACCTGGCGGCGGCCGCCCAAGTCTGCGACGCCGTCAGGACATCGGCACACCAACTACGCGAGACGTTTTCCGGGGCCGGAGAACCGGTCTATTGGTGCCGGGGCTATCCGACCTTGCAATCGGAACTTCGGGAGACGTTTCGTCTGGCCGATGACCGGACTCTGGACGAGGCCGCCGCAGAATGCGCTGAACGTTTTCCCTCATCCCGCGATTCGACCGTTGCCCATATCTTCATGAAAGATGATCAGGTGCCGCCGGAGTGGAGAAGTCTTTGGAAGGATGATGGCGGCGTCTGGCGCTGTCTCAATCTCAATGGCCGGTCAAGGGAGGAGGCCGTGCGCCGCCTGCGTGACGCCTTTTCGGCAACTTTTTCCGAGGCATTGCACGCCGGACAGATCCTGGGCTTTGTCTCAAGAGACGGCCGTTATGAGCGCGTCCGGCCGGATGAATGGGAGGGGACCCGGTTATCGACGCCAGGCCTTCGGGCCTCGGAACGGCGCGTGCGGGAGAAGAGTTTCTGCTTTCTGTTTTCGCGCGACCTGCCACCAAGGCTGCGCGGCGACGATATCGGCGGACCGCGTAGCGTCGAGCAGATCGGGCTTCAGAAGCAAGCGGAACAGCTTTTGCATGATTGGGTCCAAATACAGGCAACACCCCTGCCGGTAAAAGGGGATGTTGTCTGCTGGCTGCGGAAGGCGATCCCCGGCCTAACGAAAAACCAGGCTATCAGGGCATGGGACAACGCCGCATCGGATGCCTGGCGCAAGGGCGGCCGAGGCCGGGTTGCATTGAGCGAAGCGCTGCCGTCTGGTCTTGCCGAGCGCTTTTCCAATTAGACCAATTCAATCCAATCGGTTTTCTAATCCCACCCGCCTATTTGGCCGGCTCTTCCTGCCGTATTTCTAGCGCAACGTCTCGCAACACGAGGTACGCGCATGACAACGTACGATAACGATGATCTGCTGCTGAGCCGCCGGCAGGTAGAAGAACGGTTTGGGATTTCGATGCGGTTTCTGGAGATCGCCGCGGTCAAAGGTGGCGGCCCGGTAATGGTCAAGGTAGGCCGGAATGTCCGCTACCGGATCGGCGATATCCGGGATTGGATCGAAAGCCGACGGGTCCGTTCCACGTCGGATCAACCCGCCGGATTGGCGTCGTGAGCGGCGGCCAATGGGGCAAGGCGGAGGTATTGGCGCTGGTGACTACGCCGCCGGCAATCGAGCCGCCACGCGAAGATCATGCCATTCCTGACGGATTTCGTCTCACCGCCCGAGATCTGGAATACTGGTCCGGGAATATGCGTACCGACGATGGCGTCTGGTTGCGCCTTTGCTCCCGGCTGACGGTCGAGGCTGTCAGCAAGGACCTGGTCACCGGCAATTGGGGCAGGCTCCTCCACATCACCGATGTGGACGGCCAGGTTCAGGAATGGGTGATGCCCATGTCCTTGCTGGCAAGCGGCAATATCCTTATGACGGCGCTTATGGACCGCGGACTGTTGATGAACCCCTCGCCGGCCAGAGTACAGAAGCTGGTGGATTACATCGCCGGCTGCCGGCCTGAGCGGCGGATCGGTCTCGCCACCAAACCCGGCTGGCATGATGGGCAGTTCCTCCTGCCGGACGGCACGCTCGGCGCTGGACCGGACGGCCAGGAACGGATCATCGGGCATGATCCGGCGCTCGCCGCTCTCTATCATGCCGAGGGCACCCTCGACGATTGGCGGAAAGAGGTTTCGGAACCGGCATCGGGAAACAGTCGCCTCGTCCTGGCCCTTTGTACTGCATTCGCAGCCCCCCTGATCCACCCGCTCGATTTGGAGTCCGGCGGTTTCCACTTTCGCGGCGGTTCCTCTACCGGCAAGAGCACGGCGCTGCGGCTGGCGGCGTCGGTCTGGGGAGGCCCGCAATACGTTCACCGCTGGCGGGCGACAGACAATGGCCTCGAGGCGGTCGCCGTCCAGCACAACGACACGCTGCTGGCGTTGGATGAGATCGGGCAACTCGATCCGCGGTCGGCCGGCCAGGCGGGCTATCTGCTGGCGAACGGCAGCGGCAAACACCGCTCGCGCAGGGACGGGACGGCCCGTCCGGCCGTTCAGTGGCGGACGCTGTTTCTGTCAACAGGGGAAGTCGGTCTTGGTGACCGTATGGCGGAAACCGGTCAGCGTCAGGCAGCCGGCATGAGCGTACGGGTGCTCGACGTCCCGGCCGATGCGGAAAAGACCATGGGATTGTTCGAGGATCTGCATGGACGCGACACCCCCGCCGCGTTTGCGGAAACGCTCCATCAGGCCGCATCCCGGTCCTACGGGACAGCCGGCCCCGCCTTCGTAGCGGCCGTCTGCGATGATCTGGAAGCGGCGAAGGCGGCCGTGCAAGCCGGCATGCGGACTTTCCTTGCCGAGGTGTCGCGGCCAAGCGATGACGGGCAGGTGCAGCGCGCAGCCCGTCGGTTCGCCCTTGTCGCTGCGGCCGGGGAACTGGCTATCCGCTTCGGGATCGTGACCTGGCGGTCCGGCGAGGCCATGGGTGCGGGGAAGGTCTGTTATCAGGTCTGGCTGACTGAGCGCGGCAGCAGCGGACCGGCCGAAGTCCTGCAGGCCGTTCAAGACCTGCGCACGCTCATCGAGCGGGACGGTGCATCCCGGTTCCAGCCCTGGTTCAAGGACGATCACGCGCGTCCAGTGCAAAACCGGGCCGGTTTCGTGAAAAAGGTCGCTGCCGCAGATCATTCCGAAGGCGGTCATTCCGAAGTCGACAGGGCGGAATACTTCATCCTGCCGTCCGTCTGGAGCGACGAAATCGCGGGGCGCGGGAACCTGCGCGCCATCAATGCCGCAATGCTCGACAATGGGATCCTCGTCCCGGATAGGCGCGGCAACGCATCAGGCACGCATCGGCCTCCGTCTCTTGGGGAATCAACGAAACTGTACCATATCGACCTTTCCGTCTTGATGGGTAAAGCGCAATTACTTTGAAGGGCGAAGTTTCTAAGCGGTGCCGTAGCCGGCAATAAAAAATTGACATTTCGTGGGCGACCACCGGCGGACAAGATCGCATCGGAGGCAGCGCCCAGCTTTTTGAGTTTGCGTTCGAGAAGAATTCCGTCGGTGTGGCTCATAACCTGAAGGTCGCAGGTTCAAATCCTGCCCCTGCAACCAAAAATCATTGAAAATCAATGCGTTATACGATGCTTGGGCAATGGTTTGCGCGGCAGGTTCGTTTGTGTCCGCAATGTGTCCGTCTTGCTTTAACCGGAAACTCCATGCACCGCTGGCGAATTGTACCAAGTGGTAGCTTCCAGAGTCTTTCGCATGTATGGATGCCCTCGGTGGTGCAAGAGGTTTCTGGCGTCATTGGGTAGTGTCCAGAGTCTTTCGCACTTTTGTTCAAGCGACGGCGGCTCCTTGGTGGTTGTTTCGGGCCTCGTGCAAGGGGGCCATGTTCATGTATTTGCGGGCTGACCATTGCGTGCCGGCGATGTGACGTAGCCTGGCCGCGGCTAAGTTTAGGCGGAATTGATCGTCCGGGAAAGGAGTGTCATGACCTCTGTGTATCTGGCCTGTCCCATGCGGGTTTCAAATACGGTCATGCATTGAAGCGCTCACCAAGTATGATAGCGAATTGGTTTCGGGCGGCAAACCACTCCCTGACATTCCTGCCGCCTTTCTCGAAGTTGCGGATGGCGAGATAAATCAGCTTGGTAGCAGCGTCTTCGGTCGGGAATGACCCGCGCGTCTTGATCGATTTGCGGATGACCCGGTTCAAGCTTTCTATTGCAATCGTCGTGTAAATGATCCTGCGGATTGCCGGATCGAAGGCGAAGAACGGGATCACCTCCTGCCATGCCCGCCGCCAAGCTGGGGCGATAGAAGCCCATTTTTCCTCGAATGCGTCCAGTTCGGCGACAGCCTGGTCGACCGTGGCAGCCCCATAAATCCGGCGCAGGTCACCCGCCACGGATTTGCGGTCCTTCCAGGCGCAGAAGTTCAGGGAATGGCGCACCAGGTGCACGATGCAGGTCTGGACGGTGGCGTCGGGGAAGCGGCCGTGATCGCCTCCGGGAAGCCCTTGACCCCATCCACGACGGCGATCAGAATATCGGCCACGCCACGGTTTTTCAATTTGCTCATCACCGAGAGCCAGAATTTGGCGCCCTCATTGTCGGCAATCCACAGACCCAGAACCTGGCGCACCCCGTCGCGTGATACGCCAGGGTCACATAGACGGCCTTGTTCTTGACCATGCGGTTGTCCGCATCGCGGATTTTGACCCGGAGAGCGTCAAAAATCACAATGGGATACATCCGTTCCAGCGCCCTGGATTGCCATTCGCGAACCTCGTCCAGCGCAGCATCGGTGACACGGCTGATCAGGTCGGGCGAGACCTTCAAGCCGTAAAGCTCTTCCAGGTGCGCCCGGATATCGCGCACCGTCAACCCAAGGGCATAGAGGCCAATGATCTTGTCATCAATCCCATCGATCCGGGCCTGACCTTTCTTAACCAGCTCGGGTTCGAAACTGCCATCCCGGTCCCGAGGCACGGCAACTGGCATCACGCCGTCCTGGCCTTTCAGCCGTTTGCTGGCGGTTCCATTGCGCCGGTTCGGCTGGCCCGGCGGTGCATCCTTGCCTGCCTCATAGCCCAGATGCGCCGTCAGTTCCGCCCCCAACATCCGCTCCATGAGCTTGATCTTTAGCTCTTTCATCAGCCCGGCATCGCCAAGCAAATCTTCAGGCCGCTCGCAGCCCTTCAGAAGTTCGTCCAATACTTCGTTCGAAATCGTCATCGTCCTTGCTCCTCTCAAGAAGCATGGAACAGACCACAGATACACAGAGGATCGGACACTCTCTCCGGGAACGCGCCCACCACGCGGGTCCTGCGTCGGATCTCCCGCATGATCCGCTCCAGCGGATTGTTGGTCCGCAGCTTGATCCAGTGGCCGTCCGGGAAAGCGTAGTAGGTCAGAGTGTCGGTCACGTGCGCCTCGACGAGGTTCGCTGCGCGCCATACGTTGGCGGCGGAGCTCGTCGATGACCGCACAGGCCTTGCTTTCGGCCGCCGCCCGGTTCCCCTGGGCGTGGATGGTTTTCAGCATGTGGTTGGTCTCCCGCACCTTCGCCGCCGGTACATGGCTGAACACGTTGCGGTAGAAATGCACGACACCCGCTGCCAGCGGGCGTCCGGCAGGTATTCGTTGACGCTCTCCACCAGACCGCGGCAGGCTTCCGAGATGATCAGTTCGGCGCCCTGCAGCCTGCGGTCCACCCGATGGCGCAGAAACGCCGGCCAGCCGGACTTGTCCTCTTTGGCGCCCTCGCAGGTGCCTGGAATTTCCCAGTAGCCCTCGCCATTGACGCCGATCGCCACCAAGAGCGAGACGTAGCGGACTTCGCCGGCCCAGGTGCGTTTCATCACAATCCCGTCCAGGAAGACATTGGGATGCTCGCCCTCGATCGGCTTGTTCCGCCATGCTTCGATCTTGGCATAGATTTTCTTGTTCAGGTTCGAGACTGTGCTGGGACTGACCCGTTTACCCCACAGCGCCTCGGTGATGTCCTCGACCCGCCGGACCCAAACCCCGGCCAGATACATCTCGATCAAGGCCTCTTCGACGGAGCTTTCCCGCCGCCGGTAGCGCTCGATAATCGCGGTCTCGAAGATCTGCCGGCGCAGCTTTGGCACCTGCAACTGCACTTTGCCGGCCTTCGTTTCCAGAGAACACTCATAATAGCCGGCGCGCCTGTCCATGCGACCCTTGCTCCGTTCATACCGGCCCGCGTCGCACAACTAATCCGCCTCGGCGTCCAGCATGGCGTTCAGGGCTTCTTCGACCGTCCCCCGCACCATCTCACCCAGGTGATCGCGGATGCGGGCCTCATCAATCTGGACAACCTGGCCCATCGGTTTCTGTTCGCTCTTGTCGTCCATATCCGGTTCCTCTCAGTCCACCTGATCGGAACCGCCGCGCTCGGCAAATGTGATGGAGTGGATGCCCCCTCTCGGCAACGCCGCCAAGTGGCAAACTGGCGGCAGGCGCAATGACAGAGGGGAGTAGTATCCATGAGTGAAGTAGCAATTGTCGGCGTAGACTTGGCGAAGCGAGTGTTCCAGGTGCATGGAGCGGCCGCCAACGGTGAGGTGCTTTTCCGGAAGAGGCTGACCAGAAGCCAGTTTGTCAGTTTCTATAAGCGTCTGGCGCCTGCTGATCATCGGCGCGACGGCGGTCATTCGCTGGGCGGCGAGGAAGGAAGCTTCGGCCGACACCTGGCTTGGCCGGATGCTGGCTAAGAAGCCGCGCAAGCCGGTTGCCGTGGCCTTGGCAAACAAGATGGCTCGCCGCATTTGGGCAATGCTTATCAAAAACGAGAGCTATCGGGATCCTGTCGGGCAGCCAAGCTGAGCTGCTCCGACCGGAATGCTGAGGGTGAGAGGAGATCGATGACAGCATGAGGCAATGATCGGTTGGATCCGGAGCGGGAGAACCCGGCTTTCGCACCGGGCTTCGAGCCCGCAAATGTGATGTGGTCCTGCTCCGCATATCCCCATACTGGCCCGCGGCATGCATAAGGCCGTTGACTGAGGCCGAACACATGACCGCACCCGACCATCCATAATGTGTAAAACTCGGCACTTGATCTGACGGTCAGGCTACTCAGCAGTACTGAGAGCGGGTTCGTAGCTGTCAGATCAAGTCACGTGCTTCACATATGAAGACCTCGGGGCCATGATCCTTCCGTATCTGACAGCCGTCGAAGGATTGAAGCTCGTAGCGCAAATCTTTGATAAGGACGTCAGTATGTTGTCCTGTTGCGCAGGCTAGCAATTCTGCGATTATAGCAGCCGAAGAACACTTATATATTGCCCAGGAAGCAGCGGGCATGGAAATAGGCTTTGTTTCGCTCGTCCTTCTGCCGGTCGGGCTCGGCCTGATCGGGTTCGTTGAGCCTTGCGCGATTGGCGCTCATCTTATTTTCCTATCGCAACAGGCAGAGCGGTCCGGAAAAGCCAAAGCCGCTGCGCTTGCCGCCTTTGTCAGCGCCCGCACACTGGTCATGGGCATCTTCGGCGCATTGGTGGGAGTGCTGGGCCAATGGCTCATTGGCTTCCAGACCGGCTTCTGGCTGATTTTTGGCCTGCTCTACTGTGTGATTGGGATGACCTTTCTCCATAACCGATCAGGCTGGTTCAAGCGTGGTCTTGCTTTCCGCTCTCCGGCTTGGAAGAACGCACGTAGCCCTTGGCTGGTAGGCGCAGCCTTCGGCATGAATATTCCGGCTTGCGCCGCGCCAATTCTGTTCGCTTTGCTCGGCCTTACCGTTTCCGGCGGTTCGGCGATCGCGGGCATTATAATGATGGCGATCTTCGCTCTCGGCCTGTCCGCGCCTCTGGTCGTCATGACGCTCCTGCCTGGGTTCGCCCGCCTCGTCGCACGCTCGGCTGAATGGCTTCGGGCGCGCCGTTGGCTTAGCGGCGCAATCTTTATCGTCCTTGGAATCTGGTCGATCTATTTTGGCCTCTTCGTTGATCCCGCCGACTGGAGCGGCCTATGAGCGAACGCAGGCGATTTACTCATGTCGCCGCGGCAGGCGTGGCCTTTCAGGCGGGTTCGTCCGCTATCGATAGTGCGACCATCATGTCAGCGCTGGTCTATCAGCTGACCGGCAATGCGCTTGCGGTTGGCGCCGTGCCTGCGATTCTACGGTTCGGGTGGCTGTTCCCGCAGTTCTTTGTTGGCTTTTTGGCGGCGCGCGGCGGCTCCAGCATGCGCTATTACGTCGTCGGAGCCTACGGGCGCGCCGCAGCGATCGCCGGAATCTCCATAGCTCTATACGCTGGGGCATCCTGGCCAAGCATCGCGCTCGGTTGGGCGGTCTTAGGCCTTTGGACAGTCTATGCCTTCGTCAGCGGAATCGTCGCTGTGCCCTATAACGACATCGTCGCGCGTTCTATCCCGTCGAAACGTCGCAGTCGCTTGCTTGCCACGCGTTTCTTTGGCGGCGGAGTCTTGGCGCTCGGCGTTGTCGCCCTGGCCGACGGTTTCGTCGAGGCGTTGGCGTTTCCGATTTCCTATGCCGCGATCTTTGCCTTGGCGGCAGGGCTCATGCTCGTTTCGTCCACAGCGTTCGTCGCCATGGGCGAACCTGCCACAGCTCCAGCCGGAAAGGCGGCAAACTCGATCGCTGAGTATTTTCGGGAAGGTCTGGCAGTCTTTCGGCGCGACTTGGCCTTTCGGCGGTTTGTGTTCGCGCAATGGTGTGGGGGCGCAGTTTTGATGGCCGCACCCTTCTACGTAGTTGCCGCCGAAGAGGTCGGTTTGTTGCTCGAGCACGTGCCCCTGTTGCTCGGGGCGCAGACAGTTGGGGCGCTGCTGTCCAATTTCCTTTGGGGCTGGTGGGGCGATTTCAAAGGCAAGCACAGCCTGTTGCTGGCCGTCGCGGTTAGCCGGATTGTGCCGCCTGCGATCATGCTCGCGTTGGGCTTCGCGCCGATGCTTGAGCTCTCGTTCTTCGTTCTCCTGGCAACATTCTTCCTCCTCGGCGCGATCGCCAATGGCCTGACAATCGCGGTCATCGGACTGCTGATGGAGATTTCGCCGGAAGAGGCACGGCCGCAATACAGCAGTTACTTCAACGCTCTCACCGCGCCCGCCTTCCTTATGCCACTCATAGCGGGCGGGATCGTCTATGCAGCAGGTACGGACGCCGTGTTCGCGTTGTCCTTTGTGGCTGCGCTCGTACAAGCCTACTTCGTCTCTCGTCTGCCGTACCAACCTCTGAACTGATGGGGTTGTCTAATCGCGGTGGGAGGGTCAAGTCTGTTTTCGGCTTGAGATACGTTTGCCGGGTGCATGGTTGTCTTCGCGGTCGGCATCAGCCGCTGCATGATGGAGCTTCGCGGGAGGAGCCTTCAATGTGGACGACGCACTTTGCTGAGCCAGCGGTGCAACCCCATCAACGGAATAGCTCGGCCCACGTCCCGGCAGGGACGTCTCAAGCGTTCAGATCTTGAACGCTATCTTCCAGGTTTCGTGCTGTGGCTCAGGCGTTTCGGTCAAACAACTCGCCGGTCTTGAGCATCGCATGCGTCGTCACGGCCAGTTTTCGGGCTACGGCAACGGCAGCTCGCTTGAAGCCAACCCGCTCCCTAAGCTTGAGGCCCCATGCCCGCAGGACACTGTCGGCCAAACTGCGGATCAGGATGACCGTGGCGGCTTCGTAGAGAAGGCGGCGCAAATGACGATCGCCTCGTCGAGATATCTGTCCATCATAATCTACCTCTCCTGATTGGTAGCGACGGGTTGTTGGAACGAGCCAAGCGCCGACAGAGCAGGACTTCTTGAAGTTACCGGGATCCTCAATAGCGGTTGCGAATGAGGTCACAGTGATCACACCGACGCCGGGGATCGACATTAAAATCTGAAATGCTTGGCTTTGACGTGCAGCAACGACAAGCTGGCGGCCCATTTTCGCGGCACGCATGCGCATGCTGCGCCACGCTTCCAGCATCGGCAGCACGATGGGAGCAAGTCCTTCCTGATCGACTAGCAGGGTGAGCGTCCGGTGAAGCCGCTTTAGCGGTTAGATAGGCCGGTCATTTCCGCAACGCCATGGTAGTAATTCGTCAATCTGGTTGATCTTGTGGTCGGCAATGCGGGCAAGGATATCGGTCAGCCAGTCCTGCGGGTCGACGCCGTTCAGCTTGGCGGTCTCGATCAGGGTATAGGCGACGGCGGCGGACCGGCGGCCCTGCTCAGAGCCGGCGAACAGCCAGATGAGATGACCGTTCCTGACTCTTCCGCACAATCGCGGAAGGCTGCACTGGTCAGTGGAATCGACGAGTTGGAAAAGGAGAACGGATCATGAAAGACCCAGATGTCTTTGTCGGGCTCGACGTCCACAAGCTGTCAATCACTATAGCCATCGCCGATGCCGGTCGTGGAGGCGAGGTTCGTCGCTACGGCGAGATCCCGAACACACCGAACGCTGTCACGCGGTTTGTGAAGAAACTCGGCAAGCGACATCACAAGCCAGAATTCGTTTACGAGGCTGGGCCATGCGGGTACGTGCTGTTCCGCCAACTCAGCGAGCTTGGCGTCAGTTGCCACGTCGTCGCGCCGAGCCACACGCCGCGCACTCCATCAGACCGGATCAAGAATGACACCCGAGACGCCGAGAAGCTCGCCAGGCTCGCCCGCGCTGGCGAGCTAACCTATGTCTGGACGCCCGACCCGATCCACGAGGCGATGAGGGACTTGGTGCGCGCGCGCTATCTCGCCGCCAAGGATGTCCGGCACGCTCGTGCTCATGTCCAGATGTTCTTGCTGAAAAACGGCCTGCGCTATGACGGAAAAAGCTGGAGCTACCGCCACCGGGTGTGGCTTGCTGACCGCCGCTTCGATCATCCCGCCCAGCAAGTCGCTTTCCAGAGCTTTTTGAACCGCATTGAGCAGGCTGAAGCGCGCAAGAAAGAACTGGAAACGCAAATCGGCGAACTCTCCGAGGCTTGGCCGTTGGCGGCTACCGTCAGGGCTATCCAGGTACTCAAGGGTGTTGGGGCGATCATCGCCACCACCCTCGTTGCGGAGATCGGCGGCTTTTCGCGCTTTTCCAGCCCCCGCCATCTGATGGCCTGGCTCGGTCTGGTACCCGGCGAATACTCAAGCGGCGGTACCGTACGCCAGCGTGGCATCACAAAAGCAGGTAATACCGCCGCGCGGTCACTGCTGTTCGAAGCGGCGTGGAGTTACCGGACGACACCGAAAGTGGGACAGTGGCAACTGGCTAACCGCCCGGATGTGGCCCAGGAGTTCAAGGACATCGCATGGAAGGCGCAGCTGCGCTTGCACGGTCGCTACAAAAAACTGATTGGGCGCGGCAAGCGAAGCAATGTGGCTGTTACGGCGGTCGCGCGTGAGCTGGTCGGGTTTATCTGGGATATCGCTCGCCGCGTGCCTCTTGCCGTCGCCTGAGAACAGGCTTTGCAAAAACCGATCGGTAGCCCTCAGGGCGTCGCGCACGGGTTAGAAGGAATCCTCGGACAAAAATTTGGGCAGGCAGCGTCCGACGCCCGCAGCCAGATCGAGGCAGCCTTCCGACGCAACGTCATCATGGGGTACCCAATCCCCGAATAGGAGTTTGAGCGACCGTCGAAAAAGCGTGGCGCCCTGACCCCTGCCGATCGTCAAAAAGCTATCGCCTTGGTTCGGCAAGGGGAGAAGTGTGTGCCGTATGGTTGACAACGGTCATAGGAATTTTTCCTGCCGAGAGCCACACACCTCATCGATCGCTCCGCAGGATTATTATCCGCCTCCAGGAAGCCGTGGTCGAGGTATGGCCGCAACTTCTTCACCCGGGGGCAGGCCATAGCGGATCGCCTTGGCGAGTTCAGATTTGCCGGAGATCTTCGGGAGTTGGGCGTGCAGCCAGCTTTCCAGGTCATCGAGGATGGGTCGGGCCTGGGCTTGGCGAAGCCGAACCCGCTCGTCTTGCAAATATCCTCGCGCCTGCTGCTCAACAGCGTAGAGACTGGCTATGCGCTTGATCGCCTCTTCGGCAATGGCCGACCCTTGCGACTTGAACACGTCAACAAACTTGCGCCCGATGTGGGCCATGCAGGCGACCTCACGGACGCGGCCTGAGCGATAGAGTTCATTGAAGCCGGCATAACCATCGGCATGCATCCAGCCGGAATAGTTCTGCAGATGCTATGTCGAATGCTCGCCCTTGCGGTCACGCGAGAAGCGATAAAACGCTGCCGGTGGCGACAGGCCTGACCATGGTCTTTCATCGCGGACATAGGCCCACAGGCGCGTCGTCTTGGTCTTGCCCGTGCCTGGCGACAGCATGCCGACCGGCGTGTCATCAGCGAAAATCGCC
The DNA here is from genome assembly GCA_965222315.1 of Alphaproteobacteria bacterium. Lineage (GTDB taxonomy): Bacteria > Pseudomonadota > Alphaproteobacteria > Bin95 > Bin95 > JACKII01. The sequence goes on from OZ244951.1 coordinate 174,153, forward strand.
TAGCCCGACAGCACATGGCGGTGAGCGTTTACCCCCCGGCCGACGGAGACGGCAAGCGCCTCGGGGTCATTGGATCCCGGCAAGGAGATTGACTGACGACCTATGCGGCAAGGGCTTCAATGTTCATTACGGGGAAAACCAGTCCCGGGGCTCGAGCACAAAGCTCATTGAACCGATGTGGCCCCTGTTCTTCGAACTGCATACCGGCCCTTTGGCACAGGCCACGAACAGGGGCCAGACACATGACCGATAGAAGCCAGATGCTGTAAAAGATATTGGAAGAAGCCCTTGCAAAGTCGGGGGCATCCACACACGTCCCGGGATTGCCGGAGCGGTTCATGTCCGTAGGTTGGTGATGGCTTAGTCCCAATACCAACCTTCCGATGGGGCTTATTTGGGCTACGAGGATGAAGGCACGACATATGAGTGGCAACTGACGCGTATCGGGTGCGGCTTCGCTTATTGTGTCGCCGCATTAGCCGATCCTGCCGCGGGCATCGATTCGTTTCTCCGGGTCAAACGATCGGTGAACGTGGTTGCCAGGAGGGACCGCACGCCCAGGCCGGCCGAGTAAATGCCGAGGAGCGTTACACCCTCGGCCATGGGCGCGGAGGCGGCGCTCGTCGTCAGGATCGCACTCAGGATCGGGCCGACGCAGGGCGTCCAGCCGGAACCGAAGGCGAGGCCAAGAATGTAGGCAGAAAACGGCTTCCCGCCGGGAATGGCGAAGTGGAAGCGGAAATCGCGCTCCATGACGGCAAGCCGTGTCATTCCGAGCATGAACTGGCCGAACACGATGAAAATCGCCCCGCCGATGAAGTTCAGCTCATAGCGGTAGCTGAGTATCATCTGGCCAGCGCTGTCGCGCTTGCGCCCAGAATGACGAACACGGTAGAAAGGCCCAGAACGAAGCAAACGCCTAGACCGGCTGCGGGAACACGCCGGCCTTCGAGACGTCCTGGCTCGATACCTTCCGCCGTCCGGCCGGCCACATAGCTTGGCACCAGAGGGAGCACGCAGGGCGACAGAAAAGAAGTCGCGCCAGCGAGAAATGCGGCAATGATCCCGATCCCGGACAGTTCATGCATCAGGAATCCCGTTTGAACGGCATCAGTCCATCCTGGCGACGCCTTCATACATGAACGCCATCGGCTTCGGGCCTTTCGCATATCCGGTGTCGAGCCGTTCGATCTTGAAGCCGCAGTCTTCGATCAACGACGCGACGGGGCGATCAAGATGACAGTTTCCGGCGCATCGTCGCCAGATCGGCGTCAACCTGTCTTGCCAGCGCCGGACGCTTTGCTCGGGCGCCAGGCCATGCTCGGCGAAGTGGAAGCGTCCATTCGGCTTCAGGACGCGGCGGACCTCGTCGAGCACCCTTTTGGGATCGGCCACGCTGCACAGTGACCAGGTGACGACGACGCTATCGACGCTCGCGTTTTCCAACGGCATAGTCTCAGCCAGACCTTCGATCAGTTCGACATCGGGCTGCGCGCCGCGCGCTGCATCCGCCGCTATCCGCAACAGTTCCGCAGAAGGATCGACACCAATCACGCATATGACCTTGTCGGAGTAGAGGGGAAGATTGAACCCAGAGCCGACACCGATCTCGAGAACGCATCCCTCTGCCCCTGAAACCGTGCGACGGCGATAGGGTGTCAGCTGCTCCTGCCGCATCGCCATCTGAGTGAGGCGCGGCAGGATGTGTTTGCCGTAAAAGCCCATATCAATCTCGCGGTCGAGCGAGCGCGAAAGAAACGCTCTCGGTATCCAGCGATGGGCGCGACGGCCGGCAGCGTTCAGCTATAGAGCGAGAGTTCGCCCCTGCGTTCGAACCGGCCGCATTGCCCACCAGAAGGCTGCGAGCGGGACGGCAATCCATTGCAACACCGGGCTCAACCCCGCATTGATCAACGGCACAACCGGCATCAAGTCGCGATAGGCCCATGCCTCGCGGATCTCTATGTTGAGCCACTCGCTGAACACGGTATAGGTAAGACCGAAAGCCAGTGTGAGGATGAAGATCCGCCGCCCGCCGGTTGCCGGCCACGCAGGTGTCCCCGCCAGAAACAGCGCCAGCATGAAAGCGCTTAGCGCGATCAGCACGTCGCCGCCTGTACAATGCAGCGCGGCGAAGACAATCTCGCCGCGCATCCCTGTCTCCCACAGTGTATAGAGGGGCATGTGGGCGAATTCCCAGACGAGGTTCGCGCCCGCAACGAACGCCATATAGCGCCGTAGCGTCCGCAGCCAGCCAGCATTCTTGCGGGAAAGCAAGGCGGCGCCCCGTTCGTCCGATGTCATGCTCATTCAGAAGAGTCCCTTCAGCCATTCCCGCCAGCCCGGCTTCGGCGTGACGGCCGGCGTTTTGTTGGTAAGCCCGTTGATGTAGAGCACGAGGTTGAGCGACTTGAACTGCAGTCCGTGAAAGTTCGCGGCCCAGCGCCTGGACGGTCGACCACGTGTGTTACCACGCCGTGCGTCTGGTAACCGGCCTCAGTCATCGTGAAGCGGTGGCCTAAGGTTTCCGCCAGTTTTCGCGTCGCGTCTTCGTTCTGATCTGGCCGTGTCGCCCGAAAGGTCCAGTTCGAGGGATCGAGTCCATGCGCCGGGCCGTAGGCTTCCAGGACATTCGGCGTTTCGTTGACGGGGTCGGTGGTGACAGTGATGAACTGGACCATGTCCTTCATTGGAGACTGGTTGATCATCGCCTGCACATCGGCGAGCTTTTCCGCAAGGAGCGGACAAAAATCCGGGCAACTGGCATAGATGAAGTGTAGGACCAGGATCTTGTCGGAGAACGTGTCCAGCGTGACCGCGTCGCCGCGGGCGTCCCTGAGCGCAAAAGACGGCACCGGCTTGTCGATCGCCTGGAAGTAGTCCTCTTTACTCCCCAGAAGCTCGTCGAGATTGGCACTCGGATGATCTGCCACGGCCGGCGGCGCCAGAGTAAGCATCGCGAACAACACGGCTGTCAGATGTCTCATTTTCATGGCCTCTCTTTGCAGACGGTCCCTGCCGGCGCAGGAGCCGGCAGGGTTGGTACGTCGATCAGCCCTTATCTTCGGGCGTTTCAGTTCCATGAGGCGCTGACTTCATACCTTCGGTCATCCCCGCCAACATCTCGTTGCAGTGCTCCATCATTGGTTCCATTTGCCGCATAATCTTCATCATCCCCATCATTCCGGACATGCCGTCCCCGCCCTTCATTCCGTTTTCTTTGTAATCGGCGGCGTAAAAGTCGTCCACTTTTTCCCTTTCTGGCGACAGGGAGGGCGGGAGTATTTTCACCGTGGAACTGTATCTGAAGGAGCGTCGGGCGTATGTCCATCAAGGCCTGAACAAGCGGGCGATAGCGGCGGACGTTTGGCATATCGCACGACAGTGTTGATAAGATGATCGTGTACTCGGTGCCGCCCGGCTACCGAAGGGTGGCGCCGGTCAAGCGGCCGAAGCTGGATGGGTTCACGGACATCATCGACCAGTGGCTTCGGGAAGATATCTGTCGCACCAGGAGGCAACGACATACCGCCAAGCGTGTTTTCGAACGACTGCGGGAAGAGCAGGGGTTTGCGGGCAGCTACACTATTGTGAAGACCTATATTCGGGAGCATCAGCGGCACAGCCGCGAGATATTTGTGCCACTGCACCATGCGGCGGGTCATGGGCAGGCCGACTTTGGCGAGGCGTTGGTCGAGATCGGCGGCGTCGAGCAGAAGGCGCATTTCTTTGCCTTCAATCTGCCGCACAGCGATGGCAGTGCGGCGCAGCGCTACGTCCGGCGGCTCTCGCTCGGCCGCGTGCGCCGCCTTTCTTTCGCGGTAAGCGATGGCGTTTGAAGAATTCATGCACCACGCTCGGCGGCGGCCGATAGCCTGTCGCGTCTTCCAACCTGGCCGCAATCTCCGAAAGGATCAGGTCCGGCTCTGCATCGGTCCAGTCCATTACCAGATCGCATGCCGGTCGATGACGCTTTCCCGCCGGGTGCCGTCCTGTGGCTTTGGCGCGATACCGCCCGTCTCCCGCGCCTGCCTGACCCAGCGGATGGCGACGAGTAGCTGACGCCAAACCGCGCCGCTGCCCGACGGCGGCTCATGCCGTCATCGACGGCTGCACCGACACGAGAACGAAGATCAATTGAAAGAGCAGTGGCCATAAGGGCTGGCCTCCTTCACCAGCCCTTATTCTGATGATGTGGACGCCCCTGCCACCCTGTCCGCCGGTTCGTAAACTGGTGGACGGGTTTCCGAAGCAGAACCAGGAGCGTTTATGATGACCATCACAACCATAGGCCTGGACCTGGCCAAGAGTGTTTTCCAGGTGCACGGCGTCGATGCAGGCGGGAAGGTCGTGCTGACGAAGCGGCTGCATCGAAAGCAGATGCTGCCATTCTTCTCGAGGCTGCCCCCTTGTCTGTAGGCGGCGACCGCAACCTGGTCGTGACGCCGGACAAGGGCGTCTATTACAGCTGGGCACCCGCATTAACCGTTGTTGGTAGCGTCCTCGGCGACAGGATGGGCGATTTGGCGGCCTGAATGCCTGAGCGGTTGCCTTTAGGCATCCAGATCGGCTGGAAACCGTCGATTTCGGTGTTTTTGGACAGGCTCATGCACTCGTGGCGCGCCGTTCGTGGAAGACTAGGCGGTCGAAGTTGTAGGCGATGTTGGCCAGGGTCAGTTTCGCCTCGGCCCGCGCCAGCCCGATGGTACGGATGAACAGGCCGAAGCGCATCTTTTGATGGGCGAAGACGTGCTCGACGCGGGCGCGTACAGATGATTTTTTGCCATTGGCCCGCGCCGTCGCCTTGGACATGGGCTTTCCGTTCGGTTTGCGGCGGTGGATGCGGCTGGTCAGCATGTGCGAGGCAAGCCAGTCCTCGTTCTGCCGCGAGCGGTAGGCGGTATCCGCCCAAACATCCGAGGATGTGTTGTCCGTCGTGACCAGCCGCCGGAGCATCCGCCCGTCGGCTTCGGCGGCAGACGTCACGGCGCATTCCCGGATGAAGCCATAGCGCCGGTCGATTGCGATGTGGGACTTGTACCCAAACACAGGCTGGGCGATCTGCGGCAGCGGCGTGCCATCCGGGCGAAAGCGGACCTTCCCGCCGATCTTCAGGGTCCAGCGCGCTTGCGTATCCTTCTGGACGGCCTTGTTCGGTGCATCCGGCCATATCTCCTGGGCAGTCTTACCGGCCTTGATCTGGGCCTTCTCGTCCTCGGTGTTCCGCTGCTTCGGCGCGGGCACCAGGCTCGCATCGACGATCTGTCCGCCGATGGGGATGTAGCCTTTTTTGTGCAGTTGCCAGTCGAAGGCTTTCATCACCCGCTTGAGTGTCCCGGTCTCGGTCAGTTTGTTGCGAAACAGCCGGATCGTATTCTCGTCCGGCGTCGGACCGCCGAGGTCAAAGCCCAGGAACCGCATCCATGAGAGCCGGTCCCTAATCATGAACTCCATCTTAGCGTCGGAGAGATTATGCTGGGCCTGTAGGATCAGGGCCTTGAACATCGACACCGGATCGAACGGCGGTCTCCCGCCTTTGCTGCCGTCGCTGTAGCCGAGCCCTTCAACCAACCAGCCGCGGAAATACTCGAAATCAACCGTGGCATCGAGCACCTCTAGCGGATCACCATGCTCGCTGAACTTCTCCAGATGCTCCGAAAGGCTGAAAAATCCGCGCTGCTCCATGAAACAGCTCCATCAATGCGATAGAGCGAGTGAATCACATATCTCAAAACGGGGCGAGGTTAATGCGGGTGTCCAGCTTCACGGCGGAAGCCGGAGGCGATCAGCTAGCCCTCATCGCACACGTGCGCGGCGGCACCGTCAAAGAGGCGACGTAATGGCTCGCTGGAGAACGTCCGGAAGGGGATACCAAGCCAAAGGAGAAGGCGGAACAGCACAATGAGGGCTTTAAACCGCTCGACTACCTGCAGGCGGAACACCCGGCGGTCGAAGCAATCGGGTTTGACCCCGACGTGGCTCAGGCACTTGGCATCAACTTCGCCCCGCGCGGCGTTTTCAAGGGCACCGTGGCGATACCGCTGCGACGCTCAGATGGCGTAAATGCCGGATATATCGGTCACACCGAGATTGACAAATACCCGCCTAAATGAAATTTTGGGACTCTCCGGGGTCTTTTTTCTGCCGGCTTTAAGACGTAGACAGAATACACAAAAAATCATAGCGACGAAGACATAACGAAAGCAGCAAATTACCTGACTGCTTGAAAACTATAAGAGATATCGAACTTGACCTTCCTGTAGGGGTACACCTTAAAAAAATGGACTGTTCCACCTTTGGGCTCGTGAAGCGATGAAGCTGGCAGGACCGTTTGTGAAATTCGATGCATAGCTCTAACGAAATGCATTCTACATATCGCAATCGCGGTGGCTCGCCGTTTGAAACTAACAGCGCAGACTACTGCCCTATCAGCCGCTCGCGCAGAAATCCTTCCCAAAAATCGGATGAAAAAAGCCCATGGCACAACAGTTAAGCATCATCCTGTGAAGCTCGTAGCCGTTATTGCGAGTGTTGGCGTAATCGTGGCTGCCCTGACGGTAGGTGGGTATTTTTGGCTCAATGCGCGAACACCGGCCCGCGAGCCCAACCCGCTACGCGGCGCAAGTCTTTATGCGGACTATTGCGCATCATGCCATGGAGCCAACTTGGAGGGGCAGCCCAATTGGCAAACCCGCAAGCACGACGGCAAACTGCCAGCACCGCCTCATGACGAGACCGGACATACTTGGCACCACCCGGACTCTCAACTGTTCGCAATAACCAAGTTTGGTTCGGAGGCAATAATCGGCAACGGCTACAAGAGCGACATGATCGGTTTCGGCGATATCCTGACCGACGAAGAGATCTGGGACATTCTTGCTTTCATCAAGAGTAGGTGGCCCGACCGGGAACGGCAAATACAAGGACAAAGAACGATTCAGAGCGAGGGACAACGATGAGCGAAACGCAGCCGGCAAGGGCAAAAACGCAAACTACGCGCCGACGTCTTATGATTGGCACGGGCCTGGCGGCAGCCGCCGCTGCGTGGTGGGGCTGGCCCAAGGTTGCACCTTATTTCGTCGGGGAGTTCACGTTTGAGGCATTGCCTGGAATGCCGGGCTTCCGGCAGATCAGTGCAGGCGAAACCAGCGGCAACATCAATCCATTGGCTGGCATCGACCAAACGGCCCAAGATAATCGCGCCGACTTTCGTAACCATGTTCGCACCAATATTTGCGAAGCGCTATTTGGCGATACCGCGAAAACTGGCGTGGTGCCGATTGCATCGTTTTCCGACTACTATTGTCCGTTCTGCCGGGCCCTGACGCAGAAACTTGCCGCGCTCGAACAGGCTGCGAACGGAAGGGTCAGGATTACCTGGCACGAATGGCCTCTGTTAGGATCAAATTCTGACCTCGCTGCCCGCGCCGCGTTGGCGGCGGATCGCCAAGGCGCGTACGTTGCCTTCCATAAGCGCTTGATGCGTACGAGCTTTGTCGCAACGCCGGAGTTTCTCGAGGCATTAGCCAAGGGCATAGGGATCAAATCCGCCCAAATGCTGGCGGATATCGAAAGCGATGTCGTGTCGAGGCGATTGCAATCAAGCGCTGCTATCGCCGAAGTGCTCGGATTCAGGGGTACTCCTGCCTTAGTCGTGGGCAGAACCGTTGTGGTCGGCGCAGTATCGGACGCTACACTCAAGGCCCTGATCGACCAGGAGCGGCGCGACGGCCCTCTGCCCTTTTGCGAAGCCTAGAGTTCCGAACAAGATTAACTATCCAACCCTACGCCCACGGCACCTTAGCGATGACGCGAAAACACCCCTGGTGCTCCGTCAGTCCGAATGGCGAGAGTATCATAAGGCTCCCGGCTGTCGCCCATTTCCATGCCTGGCGAGCCGATCGGCATTCCCGGAACCGTCAACCCGCGCATATCTGGTTGCTCCAGTAGAAGGCGTTTGACGTCTGACGCCGGGACATGCCCTTCTACAAAGTACCGCCCGACAAAGGCTGTGTGGCATGACCAGTGTTCCGGCGCCAGGCCAAGCCGCTCTTTCAATTGGTAAAGCCGATCCTGGTCGACATCCTGTACTGTTACATCGAAACCGGCCGCACGCATGTGGTCTACCCATGCGCTGCAGCAGCCGCAGGTGGGGGACTTGACGACGGTCATTTTGGTTGCCGGCGCAGTCGCTGCTGCCGGAAATGCCGTCAAGGCAAGGCAAGTTGTGAGGAATGTTCGACGAAGCATGGTTTCGTTACTCCAGTTTTTGCGCTGCTAACTACGGCAGCGCAGATTGCGGTTGGCAAGCCGGCAGAAAGCCGATCCTGCATTTGCGAACGTCACTCTGAATCAGAGCCTTCGGGGTCTCCTTCTTCCTATTGCCTGACGAGAGATAACGCAGCATTTCCACGTAGCGTATGCGGACGTCCTCCGATTGCTGGTAATAGCGGAACAATTCGCGGAGCGGGGCCGAGAAGTCTTTGTAGGCGGCGAGCACAGCAACCAACGCACCAAGCGACAGCCGTCCTTCGATTACGAGATATCCGCCAATGGAGTAAAAGAAAAACGGTGTCAGCGCCGTGAGAAAGTTGATCAGTGCCTTCATGAAGAACTTCGCACGATGAGTTTGTCGGCGAATGGTCTCGATACGCTTTAGGGTTTGCCCAACTTCGAAAGGGCTACCGCTGGCGAGTGTTCCTGCCTCCTCGCCCAGCTGACCGCCCAACGACCGCACCGCTGCCACCCGCTGCCTTGCCAGCCGATTGACCCGCCGCTGCAAACGGGGGATGAGGGCAAGCTGGACCGGCAGCAAAGTCAGGGCCGCCGCACCGAGGATCGGATCCTGCACGAACATAAACGCCAGGATGGTTATGAACACGCCGCCTTGAAACATCGGCACGGCAAACGCGTCAGATGCAAATCCCCCCATCGGTTCGACTTCTTGCGCGATGATCGGCGTTACCTCGCCGCGGCGCTCGCTGCCCGCGCCCTCGCGCCATCGACGGTAGATGATTAACCGTAGCCGCCGGAGGAGCCGTTCGCCAACGCTGCCCTTGTATACATTCAGAGCAAATTTCAGACTGCCATTAACCAACACTGCCAAGAGGAACAGGCCGCAAAGAAAATAAAGATAGGCAAGCTGATCGAATTCGACACCGTAAACCGAAACCGGGAAGTGTTCGGATTCGATTGCATTGTTCACGATTAGCTTCGGCAACTCTAAGGTTGCGTAAAGCACGGGCATCGAGGTTAGCCCGAGGAGAACAAGCAACAACTGCTGCCGTTTTGACCAGCGAAGGATATACCGATAGATGTCACGCTCGAACCCTCTGACTTCGACTGTCTCGCGTTTGGTTGGACGGGCCCGACGGCTTTGTCTGCGCCGGTATTGCTTCCACAGCGAGAATGAAACCGAAAAAGCCAATAGCGCTAGCAGCGCGACCGGTGCCCATAGCAATACAAGGTGCATCACATGATGCACCCATGCGGGCGCATCGGCTCCAGCTTCTGCACCGATAGTATGCGCGATCCCGTGAACTAACCGGTGTAAGAAGTTGTCGGCTTTTTCGGCAGCGGCGATGTAGATCGAATCGACCATTTCTATCTCAAAGAATGAACGGAAGCCCCGGCAGCCCTGTGGCTGCCGGGGCTGTGGGCTAGAACAAGATGCGGGTGCCGATGACGAAGAACACTGCGCCTGTATCTTCGCCGGCGGCGCTTACGCGATTGGCTGTCTCGCCAAACACTTGCTCATAGTGCACGCCGATATAAGGCGAGACCGCCCGGTCGATCAGGTCGTAGCTGAGGCGCGCGCCCAGTTCGAGTTTCGGCCCAAACGCGCCGATGTCCCGCGCCGCATCGTCCGTGAACGGCAGGTCGATCTCGATGCTGGGGATGAGGATGACCCGGTTGGTGATCAATGCCTCGTATTCAGCCTCGAATCGGACAAATGGCTTGTCCGAAACGAACAGGTCGAGATCGACCTCAAACCACTGGGGCGCCAATCCTTTCACACCGATGACGCCGGAAAACCGATCAGGGCCATTTGGTGTATCCGCCCGGAAACCGACAACAGCGTCAAAGAAATCCGAGATCGGCGTCTGCAGTCTGATCTGGTTCTCCAGTGTCTCGAACCCATCCTCCTCAATAGCGTATTCCGCCTCGCTGCGCCAGACGAGTTTGAGCTCATCTGTCCCGTAGAGCGCGTCGAAGTCCCAGGCGGCCACATCCGTGGCATCTCCGATGCGGTATTCAAGCTGCTCCACCTGAATGCCCCAGATCGGCGGCTCAGCCGCAGCAGGGGTGATGCCGGCACTGGCCATGCCGATGCCGAGCGCCGTAAAAAGCAATTTATGCATTGATTCAGCCCCCCTTGGATTTGGGCGCTGGAACCTGCGCCCGCTTGTCGTCAGGCCCGCCCTCTACAACGATCTTGCGGAACATGCCGGACTCGGCATGGTACGACATATGGCAGTGAAACGCCCACTGACCTGGCGCATCGACTTCCGTTTCCATGTAGACGGTCGTGCCAGGTGCCACGCTGATAACGTGCTTGATAGGGTTCCATTTGCCGTTGCCATTGTCGAGGATCGACCACATGCCGTGCAGGTGCATGGGGTGGGTCATCATTGTCTCGTTGACAAACTTGAAGCGCACCCGCTCGCCGTATTGCAGACGAACCGGCTCTGCGTCTTCGTACTTCACGCCGTTAATCGACCAGATGTAGCGCTCCATGTTGCCGGTCAGCCGCATTTCGATCTCGCGGGTGGCATCGCGGAACTCATAGAGTGGCTTTTGCGCCTTCAGATCCGCGTAGGAGAGGAACTTGCCGCCATTGGCCGCCGTTGGCGTCAACCCGCTGCCGGGCGCATAAAATGGATCGGCATTTCCACCATTCGTTGTACCGCCTTGGCCCATTTTGCTGTGATCCATGCCCCCCATTTTGGAGCCGTCTGGCATGGTTTGAGCGCCGGAGCCGCCTGCATCTTTGTCCATGGAACCCTGATCCATGCCGGCCATACCGCCTTGGCCCATTTTGCTGTGATCCATGCCTCCCATTCTGGAGCCGTCCGGCATGGTGTGAGCGCCAGAGTCGGCTGCGCCTTTGTCCATGGAACCCTGATCCATGCCGGCCATACCGCCATGATTCATGCCCATGTCGGCCATGGTCAGTACCGGCGGATCGCGCAGCGGCGGTATATTGGCTTCCATACCCTCGCGAGGCGCAAGCGTACCGCGGGCAATGACAGTGCGGGCCATACTCTCGGCGATGATCGAATAGGCATTTTCATCCGTTGGCCGGACGATTACGTCATAGGTCTCCGCAACCGCAATCCGAAACTCGTCCACCGTCACCGGCTGCACGTTGTTCCCGTCGGCCTGCACCACCGTCATCTTCAGGCCGGGGATACGGATATCGAAATAGGTCATTGCTGACGAGTTGATGAAGCGCAGGCGCACGCGTTCGCCCGGCTTGAACAGGCCGGTCCAGTTCTTTTGAGGGCCCTTGCCGTTGATCAGCGGCGTGTACCCCTGCACATCCTCCACATCGGTCGGCATCATGCGCATCTCACCCCACATCGCACGCTCCGCGAGCGTGGCGCCAAGCCCTTTCTCGCTGGTGTCGCCAAAGAAATCGAGAAGCGTGCGCTGCTGCCGGTTGTAGTAGTCCGGCATCATCTTCAGGTTGCGCATGACGCGGCTGCCCTGATGCGGATGAGCATCTGTTAATTGCACCACGTATTCGCGGTCGTAGCGGTATGGCTCCCGCTCCTTGGGCTCGATGACTATGGAGCCATATGCGCCGTCTGGTTCCTGCAAACCCGTGTGGCTGTGGAACCAGTAGGTGCCGCTTTGCACGATAGGGAAGCGGTACGTAAACGTTTCGCCGGGATCGATGCCAGGATAACTGATCCCGGGCACGCCATCCTGATCGAACGGCAGGATCAGTCCATGCCAATGTACCGATGTGGACTCGGAGAGATTGTTGGTCACGTTGATGACCACGTCTTCGCCTTCCTTGAACCGCAGAACCGGCCCAGGCGACGCGCCGTTATAGCCGATGCCGCTGCGGGTGAAATCGCCCGCATCTATGGTGATGCGGTCGACGGAGAGATTGTAGGTGCCAGCCATCGCGCTGCTGAAGATTGCAGCCGCGAGGCTGATTCCGGACACACTGGTCCGGATCAAGCCGATGATCTCCATCGTTTGTCCTCTTTGGAAGATTTGGGTGGGGTGGCGTCCGGTCCTGTTCTGGCCGGACGCCGCTCACTGTGGCTTAGGAACCGGCGCCTGCCTTGAACTCGCCGCGCATACCCGACTCGTAATGGCCCGGCACGGTGCAGCCGAACTCCAGCGCCACTTCGGCATCCTTCGGGAATGTCCAGACGATTTCGCCCGACTTGCCCGGCTCGAGCAGGACGCTGTTCGGGTTGTTGTGCATACCAGTCCCCATGTCCTTCTGCATCTGGGCCGCCGCTTTGCGGTCGATGCGGTCCGGCAGCAGCACGTTATGCTGCATCATCATCAACATCTCTTTCTGATGCTCAACATGCATGGACGGGGTGCCGATGTTGAACTCGTGCACCAGTTCGCCGGCATTCTTGATCTTGAAGCGGATGGTCTCGCCGCCTTTGACGCTGATGCTCTCCGGCTCATAGTAGTTGTCATACATGACGACCTCCATGGTCCGGGAAACCTGAGACGCCTTGCCGGCCTTGCCATGCGCGGCCATTCCGTCGCCATGGCCAGCTGGGCCGGCTATCGCAGACGGAAGAGAGAAGAGGGAAACTGCCGCCGCCAACGTGACGGTACGCGCAATCCCGGTGATTGTCGTTTTGCCCATAGTTTGGGTCCTCGTAGAAAAACGTTTGTGGGGTTTGATTGATCGAACCGGGATGGAGAACCCGCCCGCAACGGGGGCAATCCATCCACAAACGTCACGTACGAGGGGGGGGTGTCTCGACGTCGAGAGTGCGCGAACGAACCCGATCGTCTAGTGCCGGTGGCACTCTATCTTTACGGCCCAGTCGACTGAACGTACGGGTATTTGGATTGCCGAGTGCGCTTGTACTACTGCAATGGCTAATCGTGAATCCGCAAATCTTTGTGTCCGGCTGGTGATCCCCAACGGGTGCCTTTGCGGGAGCGCCATGATGGTCGATGGCATTCTCTGCGCGTTGGCCAGCCTCCAGCGCACCGTCGTGAACGTGATGATCTGCCTGCGTTTGACTGAGCAGCCCTATATCGGCAGTTGCTGACGCAACGCCAACCAACGCCAGTGCCGCCACGACGACAATAGCAAGCCGCACTATCAGGGTTTCAGACAAAGACACAGACGATTTCATTCTCAAGCTTCAATCCAGGGAGAAATGCTATACTTGTCTGGGGCGCAACGCCATCGGCGAAACCGGCTACCCAAGGAGCATACCATCGCTTTTTCGTCGCAGATCATTCGGCCCACATGCGTCGAGGGATGCTGCCGAGATTATTCTCAACCGACCGGACTCCTGGCGCATTTTCGGCTGCAACCTGTGCTGCCTGCTTCTGCGCCGCCGAGTCGACCAGGCCCCAAAGCTGGGCAACGCCGTCCTTGACGATGACGTTGATGAGGAACTTGTCCAGGCCGGCGATCTGGCCAAGTTCCTGCTCGATGGCTTCGCGAATCTGATGGTCATCGTGCGAGACAGGCGCCAGGGTTTCTTGGCCTGCAAGACCGCGCAAGAGATTGGCCCGGCTCACAATTCCGACCAATCGCCCGTCACGCGTTACCGGCACACGCTTAACGTGATGGCGTTCGAGGATGCCTGCGATTTCCGATAAACCTGTTGTCTCTTCGACGGCGATGACATCGTGGGTCATAATCTCTTCAGCGAACTGGCCGTGAAGCTTGATGTAGTCCTTTGACTCCAACCGACCCGAGGTGAAAAGCGAGAGCCACCAGGAGCGGGGCTGTGCATCCTGATCCTGGTCGCCGACCCGCCGCATCAGGTCGCCTTCACTGACAATGCCGACAACCTGCTTGTTCGCATCGACGATCGGGACAGCGCTGATCCGGTGTTTTTGCATCAAGTCCGCAACATCGTGAACCTTCGTCTTCGGCTCAGCTGTCACGACATTCCGGGTCATCACATCAGAAGCTTGCATTTCTCGAGTCCCTTCCTTCTGGGTCGACGGTTCCTAAATACTTAAGCATAAGACTCGTACTTTTCACGTTGCCGGCGCGGGTTGTCGGGCCGGCTCGCCCGCCAACTCATCGATGATCGGACAATCGGGCCGATGATCGCCGTCGCAGGCGTCCGCCAGCGTGATCAATGCCTGACGCAAACTTTTCAGTTCCGCCATTTTCCGGTCGATCTTGTCGATTTTGGTTTCCACGATCCGCTTCACGTCGGCGCTCGTCCGCTCCTCATCTTCGTAAAGCGAGAGAAGCATCCGGGTTTCTTCCAACGTGAAGCCCAGGGACCGGGCGCGCTGGACAAAGCACAGTTTCCGTATCTCGTTCGGATCGAACTTCCGGTAACCATTTTCCCCTCGCTTCGGTGCCAGAAGTCCAATATTTTCATAGTAGCGGATCGTCCGGATCGGCAATCTGGATCGTTCGGAGGCTTCGCCAATACTAAACATGCGAACCTATCCTTCATGTTCCAGGTTTCGCTTCATTTGCGTGAATTGCGCCTCGCTGATTTCGCCCTTCGCAAACCGTTGGCGCAGGATCTGCATCGAGTCGTCCTTCGGCCTTGCATCCTCGCCCCTGTTCGTCGCGAGCCGCACGATAAAAACGACGATGGCAATCAAGATGGCAAGAGCGCCAAGCATCATTAACGGCCCAATAATCCAGCCGCCCCAACCCATCATATGGCCGCCACTCCAATCCATCATGTGCCCGCCATTGCCGGCACCTGGGTCGGCAAGCGCGCTTGAGACAGTCAAAAAACTTGCACTGAAAATGCCACCAGCGGCGACTAACGCTTTATTCATGGTCATGCGGTTGCTCCTTACCTGACACAGCATCTGTCATATCCGCACCTGACGGAGGCGGAGGGCGTTGCCGACGACCGACACCGACGACAGGCTCATCGCAGCGGCGGCGAATATCGGCGAGATCAGGATGCCGAAGAATGGATAGAGGAGCCCGGCGGCAACCGGGACACCGGCGGTATTGTAGATCAGGGCAAAGAACAGGTTTTGACGAATGTTGCGCATCGTCGCGACCGAAAGGCGCCGCGCCCGCACGATACCGCGCAAGTCGCCTTTGACCAGGGTGAAGCCAGCGCTTTCGATGGCGACATCGGCACCCGTCCCCATGGCAATACCGACATCGGCCTGAGCCAGGGCTGGCGCGTCGTTGACGCCGTCGCCGGCCATCGCTACCCGGTGCCCTTGTTCCTGGAGGTCGCGAATGATCCGCGCCTTGTCCTCCGGCAGAACATCCGCCCGAATCTCGTCAATCCCAAGTCGGGCCGCAACCGCACGGGCCGTGCGTTCATTGTCGCCGGTCGCCATCACGATCCGCAGACCGAGTCCATGCAGGTTTTCCAACGCCTCAAGCGTCGTTTCCTTGACCGGATCGGCGACGCAGATCAGGCCCGCAATCTGTCCGTCCACAACGACGAACATCGCGGTTTCACCGTCGTCCCTCCTTTTGTCTGCCTTGTCCGACCAGTCGCCCGGTTCAAGCCCGAGATCGGCGACCATGCGGGCATTGCCGAGTGCGACGGCCTTGCCTTCAATCTTTCCCATCACGCCTTTGCCGGTGACGGCGTTGAAGTCCTCGGTTTTCGCGAGGGTCAGTCTCCGTTCCTCTGCGCCGTGCACAATCGCTTCGGCGAGCGGGTGCTCGGAGCCGCGCTCCAGGCTGGCCGCGAGCCGAAAGACTTCGTCCTCGGCGAAATCCTCGTCCGGCAACACGGCGGCCAGACGCGGCTTGCCGAGGGTGAGCGTGCCGGTCTTATCGACAATCAGCGTGTCGACTTTGGCGAACCGCTCCAGTGCCTCAGCATTCTTGACCAGGACGCCTGCCTGTGCACCCCGGCCTGTTGCAGTCATAATCGACATTGGCGTCGCGAGCCCCAGCGCGCAGGGGCAGGCGATGATCAATACCGCAATCGCGGAAACAAGCGCGTAGGCATAGGAGGGCTCAGGGCCCCAAACCGCCCAGGCGACAAAGGATAGGATCGCAACCGCGATGACGGCCGGGACGAACTTGCCCGCCACGGCATCCGCCAGTTTCTGGATGGGTGCGCGGGAACGCTGCGCCGCCGCCACCATATCGACGATCTGCGCCAACATGGTGTCCTTGCCCACGCGGGTGGCTTCGATCACCAGGCTGCCGGTCCCGTTAAGGGTCGCGCCGGTGACTGGGTCGCCCTTGTCCTTTTCGACTGGTACAGGCTCGCCGGTCAGCATCGACTCGTCGATGGAGGACCGGCCTTCAACCACCACGCCGTCCACCGGCACCTTCTCACCGGGCCGCACCCGCAACCGGTCGCCTTCCTGCACGTGTTCGAGCGGCACTTCCTCTTCCGATCCGTCCGGCCGGACCAGACGCGCGCTTTTCGCAGCCAGATCTAGCAGCGCCCGTATTGCCGCTCCCGTTCGCTCCCGCGCCCGCAATTCCAACATTTGCCCCAGCAGCACCAGCACAACAATGACGGCACCCGCCTCGAAATATACCCCGACATTGCCTTCGGCGTCGCGGAAGCCGCTCGGGAAAATGCCTGGCGCCAGAACCGCCACGACACTGAACAGCCAGGCCGCGGCAACGCCCATGCCGATCAGGCTGAACATGTTGAGGTTCATGGTGCGGAACGACTTCGCGCCGCGGACGAGAAATGGCCAGCCGCTCCACAGAATGACCGGCGTCGCCAGGATCAACTCGATCCATGCCGCCGTGCGTTCGCCGAGCCATTCGCGCACCGGCAGCCCGACCATCGGCCCCATGACGATCACCAACACGGGAACGGTTAGAACCGCGCCCACCCAGAATCGGCGGGTGAAGTCTACCAGTTCCGGGTTCGGCCCTTCGTCTTCAAGCGACGGGCTTTTCGGCTCCAGCGCCATGCCGCAGATCGGGCAATCGCCGGGACCGACCTGTTCGATCTCCGGATGCATCGGGCAGGTGTAGACGGTGCCTTCCGGCATCAGCTCGGGCGCGGGCCGTCCATCGGCGTATTTCTCGGGATCGGCCGAAAACTTCGCTTCGCAACCACTGGAGCAGAAATAGAACAGCTCTCCATCATGCCGGGTCGTGTACCGAGCGGATTTCCGGCTGACCGTCATGCCGCAGACGGGGTCTCGGTCAAGCTCATGCAATGTCTGATGCCCGCTCATTCGAGCCTCCGTCATTCAGGTGAATTAGAGATGAGGTCTCCACTAGGTGGAGGGTCAAGGATCAAATTCTGGCTCGGGCAAGAAGGAAGCAAGTTGGCCCCGGCTATCGCCTAAATGCCGCACTTTAAAACCGAAGTTCGCCGGCTCAGGTCAATTAGCGGGTGCAGCGAATCCCCTAACCGAAAGGATGATCCAATGATCAAACGTCACCTAATTTCTGCCGTAGCCGCCGCAGCGATCGCCAGCGCCGGCTTTGCCGCATTTGCCCAACAGGGTTCCGGCAGCGGACCGCATGGTCACGGGAAAGGGCCCGGTGGACAGCAAGCGATGATGCAAAACCAATCCGGCGACGGCGGCGGCATGATGGGTCCGGGCATGATGATGGGCCCGCGCATGGGCGTCATGATGATGGCTATGATGGACACGAATGGCGACGGTGCGCTCTCGCTGGAGGAAGTTCAGGCCGTTCATGCCCGGATGTTCAAGTATGCCGACTCTGATGGCGACGGGAAGCTTACGCTCGACGAAATGAAAAGCTTCATGCACGGCGGCAATTAACAATATTGCCGAGTTTCAGTTCCGATAACGGATCGCTCGGTGTCTTTAGCGGTGGCTGTCGTCGCGTTGCGGCGCCAGCCACCGTGAGAGGTAGAACCGTTCAAACAGGAACACCGCCGCGATGGCGGAGACGGCATAAGCGACAATCGCCGGGTCGGACTGGAGCTTCATGATCGTGAACGCCACGAGAACCACGGCATCGAACGAGAACGCCGCAAGCAACACCGGGCCGGCAGCACCGATTTCCCGGCGGCGAAACCGCCAGACGCCGAAGTGCACTATCATATCCATGACCAAGTAAAAAAACGCTCCAAGTGAGGCGATCCGGCTCAGATCGAAGAAAACTGCCAGCGCCGATGCAATCACAACCGTATAAACTAGCGTGTGCCGTTGTATCGGCCCAGACATGCCGAAATGGCTGTGGGGGATCATTTCCATGTCCGTCAGCATCGCCAGCATTCGTGACACAGCAAAGACACTGGCAAGCACTGCCGAGGCCGTGGCGACGACCGCGAGAAGAACCGTGAGCAAGAATCCGACCTGACCCAGTGCCGGCTCTGCCGCCTCGGCAAGGGAGTAGTCGCGCGCGGCAATGATTTCGTCGATGGTCAGACTCGATCCGACGCCGAAAGCCACCAGAAGATAGATTGCGACGCAGAGCGCGATCGAAATCGTGATCGCGCGGCCGACATTTCGATGCGGGTTGGTGATCTCCGCGCCGCTGTTCGTGATCGTTGTGAACCCCTTAAACGCCAGGATCGCCAGCGCCACCGAGGCGACAAACCCCGCTGCGCCGAAGTCTTCGCCCGACCTGGAAGCCGCCGCAAACCCGAACCCGCTCGACCACAGCGCCGCGATCCCGAAAAGAGCGACGCCACCGATCTTGATCACTGCCATGACCATCGAGAACAGACCGATCGACCGGTTTCCGGCAAAGTTGATAAGAAAGGCGAAGACGATCACGCCGACCGCAAAGGCAGGGACGAGCGGCCCGCCCTCGATATCGAAGGGCCGCAACAGATAGGTTGCGAAGGTCCGCGCAACGAGGCTCTCGGCGATGACCATACTGAGCGCCATCAATAACGCAGCACCGGCGGCGATAGCGCCAGGACCGTAACATTTCTGCAGGATCATCCCGATCCCGCCTGCCGACGGCCAGGCATTGGACATCTTGACGTAGCTGTAAGCGCTGAACCCGGTGATGATTGCACCGGCGATGAACGCGAGGGGGAAGAGCGGTCCCGCGAGTTCCGCGATCTGGCCGGTAAGCGCGAAAATACCCGCCCCGATCATCACGCCAGTGCCCATCGCAACCGCACCGCCAAGCGAGATGGAGCCGGCCTTGTAGCCTTCGTTATCGTGATCGTGCTGCGTCATGTTTTTCTGCCCTTCATGCTACTCTCTTGCGGTCTGTACGCTGGATCGCCGCGGCGAGGGCGGTTGTCAGGCACACTGGCAAGGATGGACCACCCGGTTGGATCCTTCCCGCGACATTTCCCTTGTAAGCCAGAACCCCGCGCCGAGAAGCAATGCGCCTCCGTACATCATCCCCTGACCGGGCACTTCGGAGAATACCAGATACCCGAGCGTCGACGCCACAACCGGCGATACGATGATATCGACGAGCGCGTAAACATTGGCATTCAAGGTCTTTAATACGAAAGAAATACCGAAATACGCAAAGCCAGTTGACACGACCCCCAAAGCGATAGCCCAAAATATTACGGGCACATCTAGTCCCATGGCGCTAATCGGCAACGCTTGCATCACATCGCCAGGGCCGGAAAAAATCAGCGCTGGCGACAGCAACAAGGCGGCGACCAGCATCGACCAGGCGATATCGTTGCCTGGCTCGCTTTTCCCCTTGTAGCGCATGTAAGTGACCATCGCTGCATACAGCGCGCCGTCACCGAGCGCGACCAGATTTCCGACCATGTATCCCCCCTGTAGTGGTTTGGCCAAGACAATACCGCCTAGCGCGACCGCAAAGATGAGGATGTAGCTCCATTTCGCCCGTTCGCCGAGGAAAAGGGCCGAAAAGATGAAGACAAAGAACGGCGCGATGCTCCAAAAAATCACCGCATTTGCGATTGGGACAAGCGTCATCGCAAAGTTGAACACGCTGATCTGCGCCCCGATCAACACGCCGATGATAAATGTATCTCTCAGGTTATTTTTGGGAAAACGCAGAGGATTCCCGGTGGCGATTGGCATGGTCAGCATCAAAAAGAGTGCGGCGAAGGCGAGCGCGTAGAAGTTGAGCGTATGAATCGGGACGAGCCCGCCGGTTAGCTTGACAAAGACGCCTATGGTCGCCTCCGACAAGGTTATGAGCGCCAGCAGCGGGACAGGTTTCATTCGGACGTCCCGCTTTCCATCGACCGCGTCACATCGATGGCCTCGGCCCCTGACTCGTCGAGACAGATATCCTCAACTTGTAACGTGACGAAGAAAAACCCGTGCTTTTGCTTCACTTCACGATGCGCGGCCTTCAGAATGGTCTGCGGATCAGCACCTTCGGCAACGCGCAGGTGTCCAGAAAACACATAACGGCCGCTAGTCAGGGCCCAGGCGTGGACGTGATGGACGTTCGCAACACCTTCCAGTTGCTCCAGGGTGCTAACCACCTCTCGAAGACTGACATCCCGGGGCGTCCCTTCCAGGAGCAAGTGCCCGGCGTCCCGCAAAATGCCCCAACTTGCCCAAAGCAGAACAAAGCCGAAAGCCATACCAAGAAGCGGATCGATCAACAGGAAGCCGGTAAAATGAATTACCACAGCGGTAACAATGATAATTAAGCTACCGACGAATGTTTGAATAATATGCCAAAGTGCACCTTTGACATTCAAGTCTGTTTTGCTTTGTTTCCAAATGAGCCCGAGTGAAATGAACTCTGTTATTAGACCACCTGCGGCGGCCAAAAGCATCGGGGTCGTGGGCAGGTCAATGGGATTGGCCAAGCGCATCGCCCCCATAACGATCACGACTACCGCCATTCCCAGCAGGAAACCGCCATTGACCAGTGCCCCGATGACCTCGGCGCGATACCAACCAAAGCTCCGGTCCTCATCAGCCGGGCGACGGGCAAGTTTTGCCGCAACGATCGCGACCAACACTCCGCCCACGGCGGAGAAGGTATGAAAGGCGTCAGAGGTCACGGCGATGGAGCCAGTCCACAATCCTATACCCATCTCGATGACGAAATAGATTCCGGTGAGCCAAGCAGAGATGGCCATGCCGCGGCCGCTTGACGGCATATGCCCGGCATGTCCGCCATGGGGATGGGTCATTGATTGAGTCTCCAGTAATACTTCGGTGGCGGCATTAGTGTCCCGGCAAACCGATGTGGTTGCCGGATTGCGAAAATTTTCGGACCTTGGGCGTCAGTTGTTCTCCCGAGTCTTGGCATTCCTGCGCAGATATTGGCGCCAGCTCGGAATGAACCGGGGGAGAGGCGTGGCGTACCGCCGGTACTCATCGCCGAATTCGGCCTCTGCGGCTCGTTCCTCGTGAACGGCCAACCGCCAGTACATGACAACCAATACCGGAAACATCATGAGCGTCAGTACCGTCGGCCATTGCAGAAGAAAGCCGAAAAGGATCGCTACAAACCCAGCGTATTGGGGATGCCTCACGTAGGCATAGGGCCCGTCAGTTGCGAGACGGCCGTCTCTTTGCGCCCGGTATAGGACCGGCCAGGCAGCAGACAAAAGAAGGAACCCCCCGCCGATGAACACAAAGCTGAGGATATGAAATGGACCGAAATGAGGATTGGCCTTCCAACCGAACAGCATTTCGGGAAGATGCCCCGCGTCATGAGATAACCAATCGATTCCGGGGTAGGATGTTTGCAGCCAGCCAGATAGCAGATAGATCGTTAGAGGAAAGCCGTACATCTCTGCGAATAGGGCAACAAGAAAAGCGCTGAACGCGCTAAAGCTTCGCCAATCTCGCTTGGTGCGTGGTTTGAAAAAGCTGAATGCAAAGATGATGAAGATAGCTGAATTGACTACTACGAGGGACCAAAGACCGTAGGCGCTTTCAGTCATGCCGGTCTCCTGACCGCGGCAAGGACCGCGTGCGAGAAGAGGCAACATTGTCGGGATCTCCGCTGGCAGGGTCTGGATTGTCTTTCATGACATCCGAACTGTTCTCGTGCCCATGTCCATGCCCGTGATGCATAAAAATATGCATGAGGGGACAAAGCAAGATCAGCAGATATGGCAAATAGGGAATCGCCATCGAGATATGAGCCTGATGCTCAGTCCAAAGAAAATATCCAGCGACTATGACGAAGACTGCGAAGACGATTTTATTTTTCCTTAGATTCTTCATTGCTCGACCTTTCCTGCAGCATCCTGTTGTGAATTTTGCCAAGAATGGGTTGCGGAGATCCACATACCTGACCATGCTTTCCAAACTGTAAGAATACCTAGGGCCTCCACTAGGTGCAGGGTCAATGCCTGTTTCAAAAAAGTTTTGTGGCAAATAAAACTTAGAAACGGCAAATAAAAAATTCATAATATGACAAATAAAGGCATTATATGAATGATCGTGATTCAACTTTAAATATGATTAATACTGCTGAAATAATACATAAGCACTATTAAATTTTCGTCTAAATAATTTAATTTTCATAAATAGAATTTGGTGCTGATGGTTCAGAGTGTGCGATTCCAATAATTGACCTAAAGCACCATCTTTGGATTATATATGAAGTTCGACAAGAGTTTTTCAATTTTGTGATCCACCATGGGGCGGTAGCCTCCTCTAAATCAATCAATTAAAGAGGCGGTTGTTGCTGGGCTATGGAGTTATGGACAGCGCATAGCGCTGTCCATCAAATTCCCAGCTTATTTACGCCGGAGGAGGATTGGGATGAACGTCAAAGCGCCCTTGGGCTTCGTTAAGCTTTATGAACAGACCAGCGTTACTACAATCGTCTGCCGCCGACGCTGGATCAGTGCTCCGACGCCGCGAAAATGGCGGCGGCACTAGCACGTAGAGGGCGAAGGGGCTCTCCGACGAGAGCCGCCGGCCATGTCACTCTCCTCATCGCCGTATCTTCGAGCGGGAGGAATAGCTCATTCTGGCGCTCCGTCAGAAGCGCAATCTTTGGATTAAGCGCCTACGCAACGAATTGATCCGCCATATGTGGACGCCCCCTATGGCAATGGCTGATTGTCGGTTGCTGGACCTGTCACGCTTTAGTGCCGCTCTGAGTTCTCATTTTTGCGGTCTGAGCCTCGAAAGCCAATGGAATTTTTCAGCCGAGTGCTGAATGCCGTCGGCGTGGATTGTAGAAGCCGTTGATGTATTTGGAGATTGCCATCTCGGTTGAGCGGCGGGTTGGCCATGCCTGCTGCCGCGGCAACTCAGCCTTGATCGTCTTGACGAAGGTTTCGACCGCCGCGTTTCAGGTGCGTCGTGTCTCACCGGGGCCGAGCCTTATGCATGAGGCATTATGGTGCGGGTCTTTTGCGAACTTGAGCGCATGTAAGGTGACGCTGCGCTGCCACGGGAAATATTGGCCCCGTACTATCGCGAAGCGCCACAAACTCAGCTTGAAATCACAATTTGTGAGGAACGCCATGTCCAAACGCTGTTGACTACTGAACCTTCGTGTAACGACGAAGCTGGACACCCGCATTAACCTCGCGGATTTCCGTTTGGTGTGATTCATTGGCTCCATCGCATTGACGGAGCAGCCTGATGGAACAGCGCGGATTTTTCAGTCTTTCGGAGCATCTGGAGAAGCTGAGCGAGCATGAGGATCCGCTGGAGGTGCTCGATGTGACGGTGGACTTCGAGTATTTCCGCGGTTGGCTGGTCAAAGGGCTCGGGTATGCGATGGCCGCAAGGGCGGGAGGCCTCCGTTCGATCCGGTCTCCATGTTCAAGGCACTGATCCTGCAGACGCAGCACAATCTGTCAGACGCCAAGATGGAGTTCATGATCCGCGACCGGCTCTCGTGGATGCGGTTCCTGGGTTTCGATCTGGGCGGCCCGACGCCGGACGAGAACACGATCCGGCTATTCCGCAATAAACTGACCGAGACCGGCACGCTGAAGCGGGTGATGAAGGCCTTCGACTGGCAATTGCACAAGAAGGGTTACATCCCGATCGGCGGGCAGATTGTTGACGCAAGCCTGGTGCCTGCGCCGAAGCAGCGGAACACTGAGGACGAGAAGGCGGCGATCAAGGCCGGTAAATCGGCGAAGGAAATTTGGACGGACCAGCCGAGTAAGGCGGCGCAGAAGGATACCCAGGCGCGCTGGACCCTGAAGATCGGCGGCAAGATCCGGCACCGCCCGGACGGCACGGCGCTGCCGCAGATCGCCCAGCCGGTGTTCGGCTACAAGTCTCACATCGCCATCGACCGGCGCTACGGCTTCATCCGGAAGAGCAGCGTCACCTCGGCGGCCGAAGCTGATGGCGGTGAACTCCGGCGGCTGGTCACGACGGACAACACCTCGTCCAAGGTCTGGGCCGACACCGCCTACCGCTCGAAAGCCAACGAAGAATGGCTGGCTTCCCGGATGCTGACCAGTTGTATCCACCGCCGCAAACCCCATGGAAGCCGATGTCCAAGGCAACGGCGCGGGCCAACGGCAAGAGATCATCCGTGCGTGCGCGCATCGAACATGTCTTTGCTCATCAGAAGATGCGCTTTGGCCTGTTCATCCGCATCATCGGCCTGGCAAGGGCCGAGGCGAAACTGACGCAGGCCAACCTCGCCTACAACTTCGACCGGCTCGTGTTCCACGAACGCCACGCAGCGGCAGCATGAGTCTGTCCGAAAACACCAAAAACCGGCGACACAGCCTCTTCAAACGCCCCAAACCGAGCCCTCACTCTGACCCATGTGCAACAATGGCCAATGCAACCGGTATCGTTGCCAGCAAACATGGTTAATGCGGGTGTTCAGCTGCTTGCCATCGACGGTTAAGTCTAAAAATGGCGCCACCTCATCGAAAATTTCCTTGTCAACTCAATGAGTTTAAAAACCTTGCCATAATATCTTGAAAATAGACAAAAGCTTCAAGAGCTTGATCGATACTGCTCGTCTTTCAATAATACAAGATGACTTCCAGTATATCCTAGTCAGCAGACCTTAAGGCATGCAAAAAACTTAAACGCTAGTTCCTTCTCGAGCCTTTGGACGCCGCATTGAGATGGCACCAGGGAGGACCCGCAAGAATCTAGTTACCGTCTGTATCATTTTCGGCTCCAGCGCGGGTAACTAACCAAAATCCCCGCATTCCTTTGATCAGAGCAAGAAGCCGAGCCTTCACTTACCAGTTTACCAAGTTTCCAGTTTCTCAAAGCTGCCCATTAGATCGCCATTGTAGGGCGTAGGCCAAAGCTATCTTTGTGCTCGCTATGTGCTCGCTAGCCGCACGCGGTGGTCTGCCAAATCGCATCTAACTTCTTGATTTCCTTGGTACGCCGTACAGGATTCGAACCTGTGACCCACTGATTAAAAGTCAGTTGCTCTACCGACTGAGCTAACGGCGCTCAAGGAATCGAGCCGCACCATAGTCAGTGCGGCTCAAGGGTCAACTGCCGGGCGGTCAATAAACCTTAGATGCCGCACCCGCTTGGACGGTCTCGCCCTTGTTGAACTTCTCCAACAGGCGTTTGGCGACGCGCGGCGAGACAAAATGAGAGATGTCGCCGTCGAGCGAGCCGATCTCCTTCACGAAACGGGAGGAGATGAACTGGTGCGTGTCCGATGCCATCAGGAAGATGGTCTCAATGTTCTTGTCCAACGACTTGTTCAGGCTCGCCATCTGGATTTCGTACTCGAAGTCCGTGACGGCGCGTAGGCCCCGGATAAGCACCGTTGCCTTCAGCTGGGCGGCGCAATGCACCAGCAGGCCGTCGATGACCGACACGGTGATGTTGTTGGCTTTGCCATCGGCGGCAAGGACGTCGATTTCGTCCTGTACCATGGCGACACGCTCGTCCACTGTGAACAACGGCCCCTTGCCGGCATTTCCCGCGACCCCGATGATCAGATGGTCCACCACCTGCGCGGCCCGATGGATGATGTCAATATGCCCGCGGGTTGCAGGGTCGAATGTTCCGGGATAGAGGCCGATATGCCCGTCCACCATAATGTGCTCGCTTGTAATTTCCGTATTCGCGACGCCCGCACTATTCTGTAACGGGCTGTTCGTCCTCGATGATCCGGGAGACTGACACGACGCGTTCACCTTCGCCAAGAGAGAAAAGGCGCACGCCGCGGGTCGACCGCCTGGCAATACGGATATCCTCGACGGGGACGCGAATCAATTGGCCAGCGTTGGTTACGAGCACCAGGCCATCGGAATCGCTTACCGGGAAAGCCCCTGCGACACCTGCACCGGGCATCAGAACCATCAGATCGATGCCCTTTCCGCCACGCCGCGTGACCCGGTAGTCATACGCGCTGGTGCGCTTGCCGTAGCCGTTGTCAGAAACAGTCAGGATGATCTCCTCGGTCCGCTGCAGACCCAGGAATTCGGCCTCCGGCAAGGGGCTAACATCCTCCAGGTCACCGTTCTCGTCCCGCCGGCGGCTGGCCGCCATGCGGAGGTAGGCGTCCCGGGTTTCCGGATCGATCTCCGCGCCACGCAGGATGGTCATGGAGATAACGTAATCGGTTTCAGCCAGCGAGATGCCGCGGATGCCGGGCGAGTTGCGGCCAGCAAAGACGCGAACGTCCGTCAGCGGGAATCGGATCGCCTTGCCATGATGGGTCGCCAGCAGGAAGTGATCGTCCGGCCCAGCCAAAGCGACGCCGACCAGATGATCGTCGTCCAGCAGTTTCATCGCGATCTTGCCGTTCGCCATCACGTTGGTGAAGTCGGAAAGCTTGTTCCGCCGGACATTGCCGCTGGCGGTGGCGAAGACAATGTCCATCGCCTCCAGGCCTTCGGTGTCGTCCTCCGGCAGCGGCAGCACGGTGGAAATGGTCTCGCCTGCCGAGAGGGGCAGCAGGTTGACCATGGCCTTGCCGCGGGCCTGGGGCGTGCCGATCGGCAGGCGGTAGGTCTTCAGCTTGTAAACCATGCCGCGGGAGGAGAAGAACAGCACCGCCGCGTGGGTATTGGCGACGAACACGTCGGAGACGAAATCCTCGTCGCGGGTCGACATGCCGGAACGGCCCTTGCCGCCGCGCCGCTGCTCCCGATAGGAGGTCAGCGGCACGCGCTTGATATAGCCCTGCTGGCTGACGGTGATGACCATGTCCTCGCGCTGGATCAGGTCTTCGTCGTCCTGGTCAGCTTCGGCATCGAGAATTTCGGTGCGGCGGTCATTGCCGAACTTGTCGCTGACTTCCTGTAACTCGTCGCGGAGGATGGTGAGCACCCGCTCACGAGAGCCGAGAATGTCGAGATAGTCTTCAATCTGGTTGACCACTTCGCGCAGATCGGTGGCGATCTTGTCCCGCTCCAGCCCCGTCAGACGGTGCAGGCGCAGGTCGAGGATGGCCTGCGCTTGGCCCTGGCTGAGTTGGTAGGTCTCTGCGAGATCTTCGCTGACGTTCTCGTCAACCAGGCGGACGAGCGGTGCTACGTCGGCCGTCGGCCATTCGCGGGCCATCAGGCCGGCGCGCGCCGCGGCGGGGTCCGGCGCATCGCGGATCAGCTTGATGACCTCATCCAGATTGGCGACCGCAACGGCCAGGGCAAGCAGGGTATTCGCCCGCTCCCGCGCCTTGCCCAACTCATAAGCCGTGCGGCGAGTGATGACCTCCTCGCGGAACTTGCAGAAGGCTTCTAGCACGCCCTTCAGCGAGAGCAGTTCCGGGCGGAGACCGTTCAGGGCCAGCATGTTGTAGCTGAACGAACTCTGCATCGGGGTGTAACGATATAGCTGGTTCAGCACTACGTCGGTTACCGCATCGCGCTTCAGCTCGACGACCACGCGGATGCCGTGGCGGTCGCTCTCATCGCGAAGCTCGCTGATGCCGTCGATCAGCTTCAGGTTCACCACTTCGGCGATCCGCTCGACCATCCGGGCCTTGTTGGTCTGGTAGGGCACCTCGGTGATGATGATGGCTTCGCGGCCCTGGCTGCGCTCTTCGATCTCGGTCTTGGAGCGCACGATGACGGTGCCGCGGCCGGTTGCGTAGGCCTGACGGATTGCGCCGCGGCCCATGATGAGCGCGCCGGTCGGGAAGTCCGGGCCGGGCATGATATCGGTCAGCTCGTCCAGCCCGATTTCCGGATCGTCCAGATAGGCGAGCGTGGCGATTGCCACCTCGCGCAGATTATGCGGCGGAATATTGGTCGCCATGCCGACGGCAATGCCGCCCGCGCCATTCACCAGCAGGTTCGGGAAGCGCGCGGGCAGGACGGTCGGCTCGGTCTCCGACTCGTCATAGTTCAACTGGAAATCGACCGTGTCCTTGTCGATGTCCTCTAGCAGGGGTTGCGCCGCCTGGGCCAGCCGCGCCTCGGTGTACCGCATGGCCGCCGGCGGGTCGTTGTCCATTGAGCCGAAATTGCCCTGGCCAGAAATCAGCGGCAGCCGCATGGAAAAAGGCTGCGCCATGCGCACCAGTGCGTCGTAGATGGCGCTGTCGCCGTGCGGGTGGAATTGACCCATCACGTCGCCGACGATGCGGGCGGATTTGCGGTAGGGCCGGGCCCAATCGTAGCCGCCGACGCGCATGGCGTAGAGGATGCGCCGGTGCACGGGCTTCAGGCCGTCGCGCACGTCGGGGATCGCCCGCGCCACAATCACGCTCATCGCGTAATCGAGGTAGGAGCGCTGCATCTCGTCTTCGATGGAGACAAGAGCGACGTCGTCGCGTTCGTCTCTCGGTTCGTCAACCAAAGGTTTGTTTCCTCACCATTATTGCTCTAACCCCAGATGTTGGGGAAGGGTCACCAATCTGGTCGCCAAATATTGTGACAAGTGTCCATGTCATATTTGCGCAATCTAGCATTTGGCGGCGCTTCTGACCAGTGCCAGGGCGGCGCTTTTGGCGCATCCAAGTAGCGAATTCGGGATTAGAGCTCCAGGTAAGGTCTCCCGGGGGCGCCCGTCGGAAAACCCATGGACAGGCGCGGACAACTCTGCCGATGATAGGCCAACAATCCATCAACACACATCAACACAGAGGAAACACCATCATGGCCGATTCAGAGTGGAAACAAAAAGGCGTGCAGATGCGCACGGCGCTGTTTGGCGAGGAGGCGGCCGCGAAGGTCGACGCGACGGCTTACGGCACGCAGGGCATGCAAAAATTCCGGGAGTATGCCCAGGAGGCGGTGTTTGGCGGGCTTTGGGCGCGGGAAGGCCTGGACCTTAAAACCCGCACGCTGATCTGTGTGATCTCCGACACCGTCATGGGGCGGGAGGACGAGCTGGCGATCCATCTGCGGTTTGCGCTCCGCCAAGGCTGGACCGAGGATGAGTTGACCGAGGCTATTCTGCATCTGTCGGGCTATATCGGTCTGCCACTGGTGCGCGGCACCATGCTGAAGGCCGGGGAAGTCTTCGAAGAGATCAGGGCGGAAGGCGGGGCTTAAAGCAAGCTCCTGGTGTCGTTCGCCGGAAAAACATCTGGGTTCGGACAGCGCTGCCGCACTTCCGGGAAGGTATAAGCAACCAGCCTCAGCATGCTCCCCGGAAAGGCGAAGCCATGTCCGGGGGGCAGCAGCGTAAACCGGGTATCAGGCCGCCGCCGTCGGTCCTTCGCCCGCAACGGTCGTGCGCTGCATCAGGCGGCGGTATGTGAGGCTGTCGTAGGGCGTGGCCCGGTGCAGGACGCAGCGGTTATCCCACACAATCACATCGCCTTCATGCCAGGCATGGCTGAAGACGTCTTTGGGCCGGGTGGCGCCCGCCATCAGTTCGGCGAGCAACGCCCGGCCTTCCTCCAGCGGCATCCCTTCGATGTGGGAGGCATGGGCGCCGATAAACAGCGCCATCCGTCCGTTCACGGGATTGGCGCGGACAAGCGCCTGGCGCACCGCTGGCACTTCGGCCTTCTGCGCGCCGGTCAGGACGGTTGGGTCAACCAGGCCGCGGGAATAGGTGAGATCGTGGATAACGATGAGGCCTTCCAGCCGGGCTTGCTCGTTGGCGCTCAACCCGTCCCAGGCGGCGCGGCAGGAAACGAACTCCGTATCGCCGCCGGTAGAAGGCACCTCCCGCGCGGACAATACCGAGCAGAGCGACGGCACCGGCTTGAACGAACTGTCCGAATGCCAGAGCATGTTGGCCTTCTGGTAGATCATGCGGCGGTCGTCCGGCGGGATCACCGAGCCGTCATTGATGTCGATATTGGATTGCCGGGCAAAGGCGGTGCCGCCGGCCGGATTGGCGCTGATGGTGCGTTCTAGAGGGCCGAAGCATTCGGAAAAGGCGATCTGGCTTGCATCGTCCATTGCTTGGCCGCGGAACAGCAGCACCGAATATTCTTCGAAGGCGGCTCGGATGTCCGCCCATTCTGCTACGGCAAGGGGGCGGGTGATGTCCACGCTGCCGATTTCCGCGCCGAAGGAGGCATGCAAGTCCCGGATTTTTTCCATGGCGGGGCCATCGCTCCGTGTCTGAAGGCGCCCTTTCGCCGGACGCCTGAGTTCCCTATTTATCATCTCGGAATACGCCACAGTATCCCGGCAATCCGCTAACCATAGGCCTTTCCGATGCCCCCAGGCTATCCCGAAGCTGGCGTACGCCGCCGCCTCGCCGACTTCATTTGCGCCCGGCAGGTGCAATGGATCATTACCGCCCTGATCGTGCTGAATGCGGTCACGCTCGGCCTGGAAACATCAGAAACCGCGACGGCTTCCTGGGGGGGCGTCCTCTTCGCCTTGGACAAATTCATCATCGCGGTGTTCGCGGTGGAGGTGGCCATCCGCATCATCGCGTTCGGCCCGTCGTTTTTCCGCGGCGGCTGGAATTGGTTCGACTTTCTGATTGTGGGAATGTCGCTGATCCCGGCGGCGGGCAATCTGTCGGTGCTTCGCTCTCTCCGTATCTTGCGTGTGTTGCGCCTGATCTCCATCGTGCCCCAGATGCGCAATGTCGTGGGCGCCTTGTTGCAGGCCATCCCCAGCATGGGCACGGTGGCGTTGCTGCTGATGCTGATTTTCTACGTTGCCGCTGTCATGGCGACCAAGCTCTTCGGCGCGACGTTCCCTGACTGGTTCGGAACCATTGGCGGCAGCATGTATTCGCTGTTCCAGATCATGACGCTGGAAAGCTGGTCCATGGGCATCGTCCGCCCGGTGATGGAGGCCTACCCTTACGCCTGGCTGTTCTTCATACCCTTCATCCTGATCACCACATTCGCCGTGCTGAACCTGTTCGTCGCCATCATGGTTGACGGCATGCAGGCCATGCACAAGCACGAGGTCGAAGCGGTAGAGGCCGAGGCCCATTCGGAACGGACAGCGATTGTTGCGGAGGTCCGTGCCCTGAGGGCGGAAATCCAGGAACTGCGGGCCGAGGTCAGAGAGGACCGCGGCCGCAGTGTTTAGCCCTATTCCGCAGCCACCCGCGTGGCCGACAGTTCGTCATCCATCTTCCATTGCTTGATCACTGGCAGCACCTCTTTGATATAGAGCTTGATGCCTTCTTCGGCGGCCTCGATAGGGATGCCGCCGAAGCGGAAGCTGGTGGCAAGTTCATAGTCGCCGACGATCTCCCGCCGCTCCTCCAGCACCCGCAGGATGCGGTCGGGCGTGCCCCAGACGCTGGCTTCCATGAAGCCCGCGATGATGCCGTCCATGCCGATCTCCTTGGCCGTTGCGATCTTGGCGGCATAGGCGTCGTAGCCCTTAACGCTCGCGAAGTGGTCGCCCAGCAGTTCGTAGTGGTCGAAGTTCGACATGACGAACTTGCCCATCCAGTCCTTCGCCTTCTCCTCTGCGCCGTCCATGGTGGGGGTGCAGACACAGAAGTCCGCCATCAGCGGCGGGGGCGCCTTGCGGCCATGCATTTCCAGAAACAGGTCTCGGTGCTTCTGGATCGCCGGCAGACGCGTGTTCCAGGGCCGGTCCGAAAACATGACCATGCGGGCCTGGATCTTGGCGGCGGAGACCACGGAGTCGTCGCTGCTGGCCACCGCATAGAGCCGGTCGCGAATGGGGAAGCGCGGGCGCGGCCGGATTTCGGCGCGGGGCTGCTTGTAGTGCGGGCCGTCGCCCTCGATAAAGCCGGTCTCCAGCGCCTCGACAATCATTGCCGCTGCTTCGTCGAAGCGCGTGCGGCTCTCGTCCATGGAGGTGCGGAAAATGTTGAACTCCCGCCTTGCCAGACCGCGGCCAACGCCGAAGCGAAGGCGGCCATCGGTGAAGTGATCGATCATCGAGACCTTCTCCGCCACCCGCAGCGGGTCGTTCCACGGCAGGATAACGGCGGCGGTACCCACATCGATGTGGGGATGCTTGGCCGCCAGATAACTCATGAGCTGGAGGTTATCGGGGCAGAAGGAATAGTCGTCGTCGTGATGTTCCACCGCCCAGAGGCAGTCGAAGCCGCCGTCCGCGGCGATGGCCGCGATGCGCAACTCCTCGTCCCAGCACTGCTGGTCGGTCACGCCGGGCGGGCAACCATAGGTGGCGAAGACCATTTGCAAACCGACATCCATCGGACATTTCCTTTCGATTGGGCGGGCGGTGCTATCGCCGCCCGCCGCAATTGTTGCTACTTTAGGCGCAAACAAAGCGCATTGTGCCCCCCGACGCCACCCTAATTGTGCCCCCCGACGCCACCCTAAAGGACCGCCATCCCATGAAACGCCTCACCGTCAACGGTTTCGCCATGCCCTATCTCGACATTGGTGAGGGGCAGCCGGTTGTCTGCATCCATGGCTCAATGAACGATTTCCGCGCCTGGGCTGCGGTGATGGGGCCGCTGTCACGCAACAACCGGCTGATCATCCCGAGCCTGCGCCACTTCTTCCCCGACAAATGCGTTGGCGAGCCCGCGACCTACCGCATGGCACAGCACGTGGAAGACGTGATTGCCTTCATTGAGGGGCTGGATTGCGGGCCGGTCGACCTGATCGGCCATTCCCGCGGCGGCCATCTGTCTTTCCGGCTGGCGCTGCAACGCCCGGACCTGATCCGCAAGCTGGTGCTGGCAGAGCCCGGCGGCGCACTGGATGACTCGTTGAAGGCAGCAGGGGCGGCAGAAGAGACCGTCGGTTCGCCCTCCCACGTGGCGGAGGCCGCCGCCAAGATCGCGGCCGGTGACTTGGAAGGCGGCTTGAAAATCTTCGTCGACGGCGTGAACGGCCCCGGCGCGTGGGATGCGCTGGCCCTGGCCGACCGGCAGATGCGGGAGGACAATGCCGGCACCCTGCTCGCCCAGACCAATGAGGGCCGCCAGCCTTATACGAAGGCTGAGGCTGAGGCACTGAGCCCGCCCACGCTGTTCGTCGTCGGCGGTGATACCAAGGGTCTGCTGCCGGTCATTGCCAAAGCGCTCGCCGCACACGCGCAGAACGCCGAGACCGTCACGATTCCCGGCGCGGCACACCCGATGTTCCG
Organism: Alphaproteobacteria bacterium; assembly: GCA_965222315.1. Taxonomy (GTDB): domain Bacteria; phylum Pseudomonadota; class Alphaproteobacteria; order Bin95; family Bin95; genus JACKII01. The sequence goes on from OZ244951.1 coordinate 207,548, forward strand.
CCAACAGCCGCAATTGTTCAGCAAAGCGGTGCTGGGATTCTTGGCGCGGTAGCGCCGCCAGGACCACTGATCCGCCTATTACTGGCAGGCGTATTGGGGAGCGTCGAAACAAGCGCCGCCCCTAGCCAATGAATGCTGCCCCAGCCGCCTCATCGCCCGTTCCCGCTGCCGCAGCCTGGCTGACCGGCCTCGGCATGCTGCCGTTCGCCGGTTTGGCCGTCGCCTATCTCGCCATGCCTGGGAGGGCGGGAGAAGCGGCGGCCTTTGGCGTTCTGGTCTACGGCGCAGTTATCCTGTCGTTTCTGGGGGGCATCCGATGGGGTCTCGCCATCGCGCCGGGCCGGCCACCGGAGGGCGGCAGGCTTTGGAACGCGCTGATGTTGAGCATCAGCCCGGCGCTAGCGGCCTGGCTGGCGATGCTTACCCCGCCACCCTGGCCTCCGTTGGTCCTGGCGGCGGCTTTCCTGCTGATGCTGGCGGTCGACCGGCAGGCCGCTAACAAAGGTGACGCGCCATCCTGGTATGCCCGTCTGCGCTGGCCGCCGACGGTGGCGGCGGTTCTCTCCCTAATGGTGGTGGGCCTCGCATGAGACGGTCGGACAAAACCCGTTCGGTGATCAAGAAGCATGATCTGCCTGCCAAGACCTGCGCCCATTGCGAACGGCCCTTCACTTGGCGGCGGAAATGGGCGCTGACCTGGCCCGAAGTGCGCTTCTGCTCCGACCGCTGCCGACGGGCCGGCCGGCTGGCCATTGTCCGCGGTTAGCTGTCGGGGGTTAGGTGTCGAGGGCAGGCCGCTTTCGCCGGGGTTCAGTCGTCCCGGTTTTCGCGGATGACTCCGAACTTGCCGTTCAGGCATATCTCAAGCTGCTTGCGGCCCGGCACGATATAGGGCTCGCACATGCTGGCTGGCGCAAGAATTGACGCCTCTGACGGCGGTTGATGGGGTGCCGGGAGGGCTTGCGCGGCACAATTCTAATGACGCGCCTACGACTTTTGGCGTATCCTCCCGGCCAAACCGCTTGAGGAGAACCAATCCATGGCTCAGCAATATGACCTTATTGTCCGTAACGGCACCGTCGTGGACGGCACTGGCGCAGAACCCTTTGCCGCCGATGTCGCCATCAAAGATGGCGTGATCGCTGCTGTCGGCGAAGTAACAGGTTCCGCCGCACGTGAAATCGACGCCGCGGGCAAGCTCGTCACGCCGGGATTCGTCGATATCCACACTCATTATGATGCCCAGGCTGTCTGGGACTCCCACATGGCGCCGTCGTCCCTGCATGGCGTGACCACGGTGGTCGTCGGCAATTGCGGCGTCGGCTTTGCGCCATGCCGCCCGGAAGACCGCAACAAGCTGATTGAGCTGATGGAAGGTGTGGAGGACATCCCCGGCGCCGTGATGCATGAGGGTCTGGAGTGGACCTGGGAGAGCTTCCCGGAATATCTCGACGCCCTCGAAGCAAAACCGCGCGACGTGGATTTGGCCGCTCTGCTGCCGCACTCTGCCGTCCGGGTGAACGTGATGGGCGACCGCGCCGTGGCTTTTGAGCCGGCCAATGACGACGACATCGCCAAGATGCGCGCCATCACGAAGGAAGCAATTGAGGCCGGTGCAGTGGGCGTTTCCACCAGCCGCACCACCAGCCACAAGACGCTGGCGGGCGAGTATATCCCGACCCTGCGCGTCTACGAAGACGAGCTGATGGGCCTCGCCAACGGCCTAAAAGACGCGGGCAGCGGCTTCCTGGAAGCCGTCAGCGACTGGATCACGGATGAGAGCGAAAACACGATCAACGCCGAGCCGGACCCAGTCGAGGCCTTCGGCATCCTGAAGCGCGTCGCCCAGAACTCCGGCCGCCCGATGGTCTACACGCTGGCGCAGCGCAACAGCCTGCCCGAAATGTTTGATCACCTGCTGGAGATGAACCGCAAGGCCTATGAGGAAGAAGGCGTCAACATCCGCCCGGTCTTCCCGCCGCGCGCCATCGGCATCCTGCTGGGCTTGCAGGCCAGCCAGACGCCATTCTCCGGCTGCCCGACCTTCAAAAAGCTGAACGACCTGCCGCTGGCTGAGAAGGTCGCAAAGCTGCGCGACCCGGCGATCCGTGAGCAGATCCTCAGCGAAGACCCGGTGAAGGAGAGCACCTTTCCGCTCATCCATCGGATGAGCTACAAATACATGTTCCCGTTCACGGACAAGAACTACCAGCCGCAAGAGCATGAGAGCATGGAAGCGAAAGCCGAAGGCGGCAACGCTTCAGCGGCGGAACTCGCCTATGACTGGCTGGTGGACAATGACGGCAAGAACTTCCTCTACATGCCGATCACCAACTATTCCGACTTCTCGTTGAGTGCTTCCGAGAAGCTGCTGGGCGAGAAGATGGCAATCATGGGCCTGGGCGATGGCGGCGCGCATGTCGGCTTCATCCTGGACGCGGGCTTCCCGACCTGGCTGCTGGCCCACTGGGGCAAGGCGGAGCGCAAGTTCGCCATGCCGGAACTGGTCCGCCGCCTGACCACCGATACGGCGGAGGCCGCAGGACTGCTCGACCGTGGCCGGATCGCGGTCGGCCTGAAGGGCGACCTGAACGTGATCGACTGGGACTCGCTGGACTTCGAAGCACCCTATGTCATCCAGGACCTGCCGGCCGGCGGCAAGCGCCTGATGCAGGGGGCAAGCGGCTATGAGTACACCATCGTCTCCGGCGAAGTGACTCATGAGAGCGGCAAGCCCACCGGCGTCCTGCCCGGCAAGCTGATCCGCGGCCAGCGTGGCGCACCGCAAGCAGCGATGGCGGTTGCTGCGGAATAACAGGCAGCGTTCGCGGGCGTTTTTTAGCGTCCGCAATGCATGAAACAGCGAGCCCCGGATCTGTGGAAGCAAGGTCCGGGGCTTTCTGATTTGTGGACAGCCATTCTAGACAATCCGGCTGGTCTTGTTGCCCCAGTACCGGTCTTTCAGCAGGCGCTTGTAGAGCTTGCCGGTCTCCAGCCTTGGTAATTCCGCGTCGAAATCCACGCTCCGTGGCACCTTATAGTGGGCCAGCCGCTCGCGGGCGTAGGCAATCAGTTCTTCAGTCAAAGCTTCGCCAGCCTCGACGCCTGTAGCAGGCTGCACGACGGCTTTTACCTCCTCGCCGAAATCCGGGTTAGGCACGCCGAAGACGGCGGCGTCCGCCACCTTGGGGTGCATGATCAGGCAGTCCTCGATCTCCTGCGGGTAGATGTTCACGCCGCCGGAAATGATCATGAAGGACTCGCGGTCGGTCAGGTACAAGAAGCCATCACCGTCCAGATAACCGACATCCCCCAGCTTGCTCCAGTTGCGATGCACTGGATGGCGCGCGGCCTCGGTCTTTGCTTCATCGTTCCAGTATTGGAACGGCATTTCCTCGCGCTCGAAATAGATCAGGCCGGGCTCGTCGGGCGGCAGTTCCGCCCCTGCCTCGTCGCAGATGTGTAGAGTGCCGAGGATTGATTTGCCTACCGTGCCCTTGTGCGCCAGCCATTCTTCTGAGTTGCAGACGGTCATGCCATTGACCTCTGTCCCGCCGTAATACTCCCAGATGATCGGGCCCCACCAATCGATCATCCGCTGCTTCACATACACCGGGCAGGGTGCGGCGGCATGGATCGCCACTTTGTGGGCGGAGAAATCATGACCGCGCCGTTCCGCCTCCGGCAGTTTCAGCATGCGCACGAACATGGTCGGTACCCATTGGGAGTGGGTGACCTTGAACCGCTCGATCAGCCGGAGAGACTCTGCCGCATCGAACTTCTCCATCACCACCACCGTGCCGCCCAGGCTGTGGACCGCCACGGTGAACGCCAGGGGTGCTGCATGGTAGAGCGGGGCAGGGGACAGGTAGACCGTATCCTCTGCCACGCCATAAATCTGTTGCACCAACAGATCGAGGTTGGACGGCTCAGCAAAGGATTTGCCACTCAAGGGTCGCTGGATGCCCTTCGGTCGGCCCGTCGTGCCGGACGAATAATTCATGAAATCGCCAAGTGGTTCGTCGGCCGGGTCCATCCCCTCCGGCGGGGCGGTGGCGATGGCTTGCTCGTAAGCGTCAAACCCTGCCGCCGCCCCATCCACCATCAGGCGGAGCGGGCAGCCCTGAATATCCTGCACCATGGCTTCCGCCACCGGGGCCAGCGCGGCCGAGGTCGCCAAAGCCTTCGCGCCTGAATCGTTGACGATGTAGGCCGCTTCCTCCGCTGTCAGGTAGCGATTGACGGCGCAGAGATAGAGTCCGCTCCGCACCGCCGCCCAGTAGACTTCGTGGAAGCGGATATTGTTTTCCATGAACAGCGCGACCACGTCGCCTTTCTGCAAGCCATGAGCGCGGAACAAGTTTGCGAGCCGCACGCTCCGCTCGTTCAACTCCCCATAGGTCAGGCTCTCGCCAGATTCCGCCATGATCGTGGCGATCTTGCCCGGATTAGCGGCGGCGTTCTCGGCGAGGGGCATGGGCAGTTTCCGGCAGGCAGTTGCGTTTCTTATGGTCCGCAATTCTTGCAGTCCCGGCGCGGAAACGGAAGACTGGGCAATTGGCAACGGATCACGTTGCGGCTAACGGGCAAAGCAGAGCGACCGGTATGAAAAACACGATCAGACTCAACATCCTCTATGGCATCATGGCGATCCTGCCAGTTGCGATCATCGCCCTCCTGCTGGTCCAGGTGGCCGAGGTTGCCATCAATATTTCCGAGCCGTTGCGGGAGGCATTGGGGCTGGAAACGCTTGGCATTGTGCTGGCGATACTGCTGGCGGTGATTGCCGTTCTGGCTGTCTGTTTTGTATTGGGTGTGGCGGTGCGAACGCGGCTAGGCACCCTGTCCTTTGCCAAGCTGGAGCAGGCGGTCTTCAAGAAGCTCCCGTTCTATGAGCTGGCACAACGGCTGATCCGGGGCTTTGCCGACCGGGAGCAGTCCTATGCGTCAGCCATGGTGGACTTGTATGGCTCTGGCGCGCGGGTATTCGCGTTGGTCATTGAAGACGAGGCGGATGAGGCGGCTGGCAGCACCGGTTCGCTCACCGTTTTCGTGCCGGCCTCTCCCACGCCGGCGATCGGCACCGTCTATATCGTGGACCGGAGCCGGGTGCAGATACTGGACTCGAACCTGATCGAGTTGACCGACTGCCTGTCCCAATGGGGTTTGGGGGCTACGAAGCTGAGCGCAATGCGGAAATAACGGCTTTTGGGCTGTCTGGTGGCTGTCTGGCGGTAGTCATGAGGGTCATGTTAAAATTCGACCGGAAAATGTTCGTCCGGTCCGTATTTGGATCTTTTTTTGTATTGGTGCTGCACCCATTTAAGGGTTTCTAAGTTGAACGGCGGAAATTTCTTCCGTCGTTAATGCCGTTTTATAGAGGCAATCCAATGTCCAAAGGCGACAACAAACGCGGTAACCGCGAAGCCAAGAAACCGAAGCAAGAAAAACCGAGGGTTTTGGCCACCGCCGATTCCAACGCAGGCAAGGCTCCGCTGAATATTGGCGGCAAGAAGCTGAAATAGTACGCGGTAGACGGCGGGCGGAATTCTGATGGGGATTGCCGCCTCCCTCTTGCAACCGGGCCGCCCTGGTGGCTTCCTTGGGTTCGATCATCGAACCATTGAAATCCGGACTGCAAGGAAACGCCCGCCATGTCTGCCAGCATTGCTTCCACCTATGACTATATCGTCGTCGGCGCTGGGTCCGCAGGGGCCGCGGCTGCTGCCCGGCTGAGCGAAAGCGGCAAATATACCGTGCTGTGCCTGGAGGCCGGGACCGAGGGCTCCAACTATATGTGGTCGCGGATCCCGGTCGGCATCGCCAAGCTGGTGGACAACCCCGCCGTCAACTGGTGCTACCGCTCTGAACCGGATGAAGGTTCCGGCGGGCGCGAGATAGAGGTGCCGCGCGGCAAGATGCTGGGCGGCTCTTCCTCCATCAACGGCATGGTCTTCATCCGCGGCCAAGCGCAGGACTACGACCACTGGGCCCAGCTCGGCAATCGCGGCTGGAGTTACCAGGATGTCCTCCCGGTCTTCAAGAAAATGGAAAGTTTCGACGGTGGCGAGGACGAGTTCCGCGGCCGGGACGGGCCTTTGCGCGTCACTCACACGCCGCGAGGCGAAATTCCGCTGGTAGAAAGGCTCATCGCAGCCGCCGAGAATATCGGCCTGCCTTACAATCCGGACCAGAACGGCCGCACCCAAGAGGGCATCTCCATGTCCCAGACGACCATCGCCAAGGGGCGGCGGCAGTCCACGGCCTTTTGTTACCTCGATCCTGCACGGGACCGGAAGAACCTGACCGTCGAGCAGGGCGCGATGGCGGAAAGCCTGATCCTGGAAGGCAAGCGCTGCGTTGGCGTGAAATACTCGGTCCACGGTGAGCCGCGCGAAGCCCGCGCCACGCGGGAGGTGATTGTCTCCGGTGGCTCGATCAATTCGCCGAAGCTGCTGGAATTGTCCGGCATCGGCCAGACCGACCTGCTGCGCTCCTTCGGCATTGAGGCCAAGCACGAACTGCCGGGTGTCGGCGAGAACCTGCGCGACCATTACAGCCCGCGCGTGAAGTTCGCGATCAAGGAGAAAAACGCCACCTACAACGACGGTGCCCGCGGCTGGAGGCTGGCGGTCGAAGCGCTGAAATATGGCCTCTTCAAGGACGGTTTCCTGGCGCGGACCTCGGTGCCCGTGCGGCTCTATTTCAAGACGCGCGAAGGGCTGGAGACGCCGGATGCCACGATTTCCATCCTGCCGTTTATCTACGAGATGATCGGGCGGGAGCGGCGGGTGTCGCCGAACCTCAAAGGCATCACGATGAACCTGAATGTGCTGCGTTCGGAAAGCATCGGTTCAATCCATATCAAAAGCGCGAGCCCGGCCGAACCGCCGGCCATCCGCTTCAACTTCCTGTCGGCGCAAAGCGACCGTGACGGCGTGCTGGCGGCGATCCGCAAGGGCCGGGAGTTGATGGCGGCCCCGCCTATCGCGGAATGGGTCGGCGGCGAGATCGCACCCGGCGCAGACAAGCAAACCGACGAAGAACTGCTGGAGTGGGTGCGCAACACAGCGGAGACCACCTATCACCCCATCGGCACCTGCAAGATGGGTCCGGCGACCGACCCGCGCGCCGTGGTCAGTGACCGGCTGAAGGTGCACGGCATCGAGGGCCTGCGTATCGCCGACGCCTCCATCATGCCAACGCTGACCAGCGGCAACACCAATGCGCCCAGCATCATGATCGGCGAGAAATGCGCGGCCATGGTGCTGGAGGATGCGGAAACCACGCCGATGCAGGCGGCGGCCTGATGGGGGTGGCTGGCATGAGTATCACGCCTATTGCCGGCGCCCTCGGTGCCGATGTGACGGGCATCGACGTCACTGCTTTATCGGACAATGAACTCGGAGCCCTGCGCGACGCCCTCCACCGGTATGGGGTACTGGCGATCCGCGAGCAGACGCTGACGCCGCCGCAGCAACTGGCCTTCGTCAAGCGCTTTGGCGATATCCATTTCCATCCGCACGTCCAGGGCCTGCCTGAACAGCCGGAAGTAATGGAAATCCTCAAGACCGAGACCGACAAGCTGAACTTCGGCGCGGGCTGGCATACGGACCAGATCTTCCTGCCGGAGCCTGCAAACTACACCAGCCTTTATGCACTGGAACTGCCGGACGCGGGTGGGGACACGCTCTATGCTTGCATGCGGAATGGCTACCGCACCCTGTCGCCCGCCATGCAAGCCCTGGCGTGCAGCCTGCGTTCGGAAAACCGGTCGGTGGCCTCTCAGATGGCGCGGAAGAACGGGTCCAATGCGGCAGCCTTCGGCGGGATGCGGGCCAAGGATGCACCTGCTGACGAAGTGCCGGCCGTGCACCCACTGGTACGCCGCCACCCTGAAACCGGTGAGCCGGCGCTCTACATGGGAATCCACACGGTCGGGCTGGATGGCTTTACCGAGGCCGAGGCGAAGCCGTTGATCGACACGTTGCTGGCGCACCTGACCCGGCCGGAAAACACCATGCGTCTGCGCTGGACGCCGGGGACGCTGGCGATTTGGGACAATCGCAGCGTGCTGCACAATGCCATCAATGACTATCAGGGCCAGCGCCGCCGGATGCACCGCATCACCGTGACGGGTGATGCGCCAGTTGGGTATTCGGCCTAGTCCCAAGTCATGCCCCTGAAGCGAACCCGACCGAAAGTATATTGATGACGGCGGCCAATTTGGAAGCGGAGTGGGCGGACTTTGCCGAGCAATTGGGCAGGGACGATATTCCAGAAAACGTCCGGCATGAGGCCAAGCGCTCGATCCTGAACATCATCGCCACCGCCTTCTCCGGCTGCCGGGAAGAAGCGGTGGAGAAGGCGCTGGCGGCGATGCAGCCATTCTCCGCTGGCGGTGTAGTCTCTCTGGTCGGGCGGGCAGAGCACTGCGATCCGCTGATGGCCGCCTATCTGAACGCCATGGCGGCCAACATTTTCGACTATGACGATAACCACCCGACCACCATCATTCACCCGAGCGCGCCGCTTGCACCGGCGCTGTTCGCCTGGGCGGAGCACTATGGAGCTTCGGGCCAAGACTTGCTGAGGGCTTTCATTCTTGGCGGCGAGATCGAGTGCCGCCTGGGCAATGCTATTTCGCCCTATCACTATGCCCGCGGCTGGCATATCACCTCGACCTGTGGAATTTTTGGCGCGGCCGTCGGCGTTGGTGCGTTGGCGGGCCTTAGCGCGCAACAGTTCGTTGGGGCGCTGGGCAATGCCTCGGCGCAGGCGGGCGGCTTGGTAGAGACGCTGGGCACCATGGCCAAGAGCCTGAGCGTCGGCAATGCGGCCCGCCTGGGGCTCGTTTCGGCGTTGCTGGCGAAGGACGATTACTCCGGCCCGCCCGCGCCCCTGTCAGGCGAGCGCGGCTTTCTCCAGGTCTATGCCGACAACCCGAACTTCGCCGCTCTTACCGAAGGGCTTGGCGAGGAGTGGGAGATCGGGAAGAACACGTACAAGCCTTATCCGGCGGGCATCGTGCTCAACGCGGTCATCGACGCGGCGCTGGCGTATGCCGGCCGGCCCGGCTTTGACGCGGCGGCGGTGGCTTCGGTCGAGTTGCGGGGCAACCCGTTCCTACGCCAACGCACCGACCGCCCGAACGTCGCCACCGGGCGCGAGGCCCAGGTCAGCGCCCAGCATGCCATCGCGATCGCCTTTAAACGCGGCGAGGCAGGCCTCGACGCATTCAGCGACGAAGCAGTTGCCGAGACCCTGCGCGATGGGCGGCCTATGGTGTTCTTTGTCGATGACGAGACGATGGATATCGCTGGCATCGCCGCCACATTCCGCATGGCCGACGGCAGCGCGAAGACCGTGACGGTGGAGGCCGCCCGCGGCTCGCCGGAAAATCCGCTCACCGATCAGGAACTGGAGGAAAAGCTCACCATGCTGGCGGCACGGGCCGGGTTCGCTAAACCGATGCAGCCGCTGATCGATGCCATCTGGCGGCTGGATGAAGCAAAAGATGCCGGGGCAGTTTCCCGCCTCGCAGCGGCTTAGGGGGGATGTCAATGCTGCAAGGGAAATGCGCTCTCGTCACCGGCTCAATTGGCGGCATTGGCTACGCCATTGCGGAGCGGCTGGCGGCGGAAGGGGCGAACCTAGTCCTGAACGGGCTTTGCCCCTTGGATGAAGGGCAGGCAGCGGCACGGAAACTGGCGGAAAGGCAAGGCGTCGAGGCACTGTTCGACCCGGCTGACCTGCGCGATGTCAGCGCCATCGAAGCCATGATCGCGCGCGGTGGCGAGCGGTTCGGTGGTGTTGATATACTGGTGAACAATGCCGTGGTGCGGAATCCCGGCTCTATCGAGGATATGACGCCGGAGAAATGGAACATGGCCCTGGCCGTTAACCTGTCCTCCGCCCTGCACGGCATCCGGCTATCGCTCCCGCATATGAAGGCGCGGAAGTGGGGGCGGATCATCAACATGTCGTCGGTCTATGGCTTCCGCGGAGCGGAGGAACGCATTGACTATGTGACGACCAAGACGGCGCTCATCGGCCTGACTCGCGCGGTGGCGCTGGAAGTGGCGGCGCACGGCATTACCTGCAATGCGCTCAGTCCTGGCAGCGTGCCGAGCCCGGCGATCCTGGGAAAAATCGAGGCCATGGCAGCGGAGCAGGGTGAAAGCGTCGAGGATGTCACCCGCGCCTATATTGGGGAACGCCACCCGACGGGGCGCTTCGTCGAGATGAGCAGCGTCGCGGCGATGGCGGCCTTCCTGTGCAGCCCGGCGGGCGCTGACATCACCGGGGCCGTGTTGCCGGTCGATGGCGGTTGGACAGCGGCTTAGGCCCAATTGCATTCCGCCTTGTCATAGGCGGCGGATGCTGGCTCACTTCCGGGCAACAAACGAAAAGCCCAGAGGATCGCCATTCCATGTCCGCTACCTATGACTATATCGTCGTCGGCTCCGGTTCCGCCGGGGCCGTCCTTGCCAACCGCCTGAGCGCCAGCGGCCAGTACACGGTGCTCTGCCTGGAGGCGGGGACCGAGAATTCCAATTATTTTTGGTCGAAGGTGCCGATCGGCATGGCAAAGCTGATCGACAATCCCGCCGTCAACTGGGTTTACGAGTCGGAGCCGGACGAGGGCTCCGGCGGGCGGAAGATTCCCGTGCCACGGGGCAAGATGCTGGGCGGATCTTCCTCCATCAACGGCATGGTGTTCGTGCGCGGTCAGCCGCAGGACTACGACCACTGGGCCCAGCTTGGCAACCGCGGTTGGAGCTACCAGGACGTGCTGCCGTTGTTCAAGAAGATGGAGAAATATGACGGTGGGTCCGACGAGTTCCGCGGGCGGGACGGTCTGCTGCGGGTGACGGATACGCCGATGGACATCTCGCCCCTGCACCGCCGCATGATCCAGTCGGCGGAGAAGGTCGGCATCCGCCACACGGACGATTACAATGGCGGCGATCAGGAAGGCATCGGCATTACCCAGATCACCATCAACAAGGGCCGCCGCCAGTCGACGGCCTATTGCTATCTGGAGCCGGCCATGAGCCGCCAGAACCTGACGGTGCAGTCCGGCGCAATGGCGGAAAACTTGATCCTGGAGGGCAAGACCTGTGTCGGCGTCCGCTATTCGGTGAACGGCGAAAGCCAGGAAGCGCGCGCGACGCGGGAGGTGATCGTCTCTACCGGTTCGATCAACTCCCCGAAGCTGTTGGAGCTTTCCGGCATTGGTCAGACCGACCTGCTGCGTTCCTTCGGGATCGCGCCGGTCCACGAATTGCCCGGTGTGGGCGAGAACCTGCGGGATCATTACTCGCCGCGGATGCGCTTCTCCATCACGGAAAAGGGTGCGACCTACAACGATAATGGCCGCGGCTGGCGGCTCTGGCGCGAGGCAATCAAGTATGCGGTGACGAAGGAGGGCTTCTTCTCCATGACGGCCGCGCCGATCCGCATGTACATCAAAACACGGGAGGGGCTGGAAAGCCCGGATGCCGCCATCGCCATGACGCCGTTCCTCTACGAGTTGGACAAGAACGGGCACCTTGCCATCGCCAAGCAGCGGGGCGTGACGCTGAACATCAATGTGCTGCGCTCTGAAAGCATCGGCTCCATCCATATCAAGAGCGCCAATGCGTTCGAGCCGCCGGCGATCAACTTCAATTTCATGTCGAGTGAGTACGACCGTCAGGGTACCGTAGCCGCGATGCGCAAGGCGCGGGAGATTTTTTCAACGCCGCCACTCGGCGATGTGGTGGGTGAGGAATTGGCGCCAGGGCCGCAGGTCCAGTCCGACGAAGACCTGGTGAAGTGGATTTGCAACTATGCGGAGACCACCTACCACCCGGTTGGCACCTGCAAAATGGGTAGCGACCCGCGCGCAGTGGTGGACGATCAGTTGCGGGTACACGGGATCGAGCGGCTGCGCGTCGCCGACGCCTCCATCATGCCGACGCTCACCAGCGGAAACACCAACGCCCCCAGCATCATGATCGGCGAGAAATGCGCCGAGATGGTGCTGGCTGCGGCTGAAACTGGCGTGAACAAGGTGGCGGCATAGCTTCGGTGAAGCAGGGCGCTGTGTGGGAAGCATTGCTTCTGCCTGATGAATTCCGATTGGATCGCCAGGCAGACGCTCATCGGGCTGGTGTGATTGCTGCTGGCGCCGCAAGCGCATAATATTGCCAGGAGCCAACGCCCGGAGCCAACGCTTGAAAGGGAACACGGACATGTCTTGGACGATCAGCGGTCAGTACATGGAAAGTTGCAATTGCGACTACCTGTGCCCGTGTATCTTTACCAACCCTCAAGGACCAGCGACACGCGATCATTGCACGGCCTTGTTGGTGTTCCGCATTGATGAAGGGCAGGCGGACGGGGTTGACCTCGCCGGGACCAAGTTCGCGCTCGTCTTCAAGACAGGCCGGGTAATGGCCGATGGCGATTGGGTTTATGGGGCGGTGATTGATGCTGGTGACGAAAAACAAGCCGCCGCGCTGGAACAAATCGCTGGCGGCAAGGCGGGTGGCGTGCCTCAGCGCATTTGCGACGGCGTTGTCAGCGACCATCGCGGCGTGATGCGGGCGCCGATCGAGATCAGCGCCGAAGGCCTTAGCCGGTCCGTGAACATCCCTGGCGTGTTGAGCTTCGACATCGACGGCGTCGAGCCGCGAGCCAATCCGGGTGAGGCCATGCATATCGACAACACCTCCCACCCGGCCAATGCCCGCCTAGCCTTGGCGCAGGCGAAAGCGATGCAGATTTCGGCCTTCGGTATTTCGGAGACCATTTTGGGCCAGGGAAATAACGGCCATTTCGCGCCGTTCAATTGGTCGGGTTAATAGGGCTTCGCCGACAAGGGAGCTTGGCGCAGCGTGCCCATTGCCAAGGTATGCGCGGCTCCATACCTTCAAAGCGTTGGCGCGCTGGGGTTCCGGCACTGCCGATACAGTTGGTGAACTATCGAACCAAGGAGTATCGATTTGGGCGAAAGAATGGCAGCAGGCCAGACTTTTCCGGCCACCACTCTGACCCTTTCCGACGGCAGCAGCATGAATTTGCCGGGCGATATGGGCGAGGGCTGGAAAGTCATTATTTTCTACCGGGGCGGTTGGTGACCGTACTGTCGACGTCAGTTGGGCGGCTTCAGTAAGGTCAAAGCGGACCTCGAAAAAAACAAAATCACGCTGGTTGCAGCCAGTTCCGACCCCCAGGACAAGGCGGCGGAGATGGCGGCTGAAATCGGCTTCCCGGTCGGCTTCGGCGTTGATCAGGCTACGGCAGAAAGCCTGGGCGCCTATTGGGAGGCGAACCGCAAGTTCATTCAGCCGACGGAAGTCGTGTTGTCGCCGGAAAACCAGATCGTCCAGCTATCCTACAGCGACGGTCCGCTCGCGCGGACAGAGGCAGAGGATGTGCTGAAACTGGTCGCTTTCCGCGAGAAGCAGCGGCAGGGCGGATAGGAGGTGCCAAATGCCCGGAGGGCGCAGGGTGCTCTCCGGGCATCCCACCATATTGAAAATCTAATCAAGTTCAGGTGCCTCGTGTAAGCGGGTGTTTTGAATGGAGGCGAGGGCTGTAACCCGAAAAGCGCCGCCTATGGTTTCAACACTCAAGGTCGTGGAACATGGATCGCGTCGTTAAAATCTGATAGGATTGGAAAAAACACGGGGGAGAAGTGGAGTTTCCTTTCACTTCTAAAAAGGCTTTTACCCATGCCACAGAATAGTTCAGGAGTCACTTACCAACGCCATTTCGAAATAATGGGTCAGGAACCCGCCGGGGAACTGGGACCGCTTCAGCACCTGCCGGGGACCTGGCAGGCAAACGGCACCGGTTGGAACATGATCGCCCTACCTTTCATGGACGCACCGGACCCTGCCACGGTTCCCTACCGCATATTGATGAACCAGTACGACGAGACGATGGTTTTCGCCTTCGTCGACGACAACGTGCCGAACAGGGGCATAGCAGCAGACCAGCGGGTCGCCACCATCGACTACCAGCAGCAGATTAAGCAGACCGCAGCGGAAGATTTTCCGCCGAGCACGGAAGCAGGCGGAGCGGGCTTGCCGATCCACCACGAGCCGGGTCTATGGATATGGGTCAAGGATCAGCGAACCGATGGTATCGACGTAGCCCGGATGGCCTCGATCCCACATGGCAATTCGGTGCTGGCGCTCGGCGAGAGCAGCATTCATGAGAGCATGCCTGATATTCCGCCGATCAACGCATTGCCGTTTGGCCGGTTCGAGGACCTATCGACGCTGGGGTATGACGTTAATTTCGATCCCTACCTTGCGCCCTATAGGCATTATATCGACAACCCGTTTATGGGTGACGTTTCCGGACTGCCCGGGTTTCCCGGCTTCAGCCCGGCCGATATGACGGCGATCCTGCGGTTTGCGAACCAGGGCGTGCCCATCGTCCGCACAACGCGGCTTTCTGTCGATACGCGCCGGGCGGATGGCGGCGTCAACAACATGCCGTTCACTGCACGCGAGGCCGAGCCTGTTAGCATGGCGTCTACTTTCTGGCTGCAGGAAGTCGCCGACAAAAGCTACGATTGCGGTTACCGTCTGCGCATGCAGTACGCTCAGGTGGTGATGCTCAACTTCTTCCGGCCGCGGCAGGATCAGATGCCTGGCCGGGCGCAGTGGCCGCACGTCAGTATTGCGACGCTGGATAAAATCGAAGGCGGTCCAGCATAGCGCGGCTTGCCGTTCGGCGCTGGCGAGGTCAAAATCCTCCCGAAGAACCCATAAGAACTTTGGAAGGAACCTCGCCGATGCTCGACCAGTGTCATGTATTTGCTGCCGTCGCCGGCTATGTTGGCCGGCCTGACGCAACCGGTGCCTATGGCGTCTTCCGCCGCCCGGCCGCTCCTGGCGGTGAGTGGCAGAATGTCTTCGGCGAGAAGGAAACCCACTACGTTATGGTTCACCCTGACGACCCGAATGTCGTGTTGGCAGGGACGATCGACGGCGTTTACCGCTCGACCGACAAAGGCACGACTTTTGCCCGCGCTGACTGGCCGGAGGCCGGACGGCAGGTCTGGTCCTTTATGGTCGACAGCCGCGATCCGAAACGGATCTATGCTGGTGCCTCGCCGGTAGGCGTCTTTGTATCGGATGACATGGGACAGTCCTGGCGGGCGCTGCCCGATCCCGGCGTACCTGGCCGCCTGACGGCCCCCTTTGCCTCGCGCGTCATGCGGTTGGCGCAGCACCCGAACAATCCGGATATGATCTATGCCGCATTGGAGTTCGGCGGCGCGATGGTCAGCCACGACAGTGGCGAAAGCTGGCAGGACTGCGGCGGACCACTCGTGGAGATGTCGAAGCTGCCCCATCTCTCCAGCAAGATCGTTTCGGAAACGACGGCGGAAGGCATGTTGGACGGCCACGCGCTGACCGTATCGCCTGCCGACCCAGATGCCGTGTTAATTGCGTTGCGCATGGGTCTGTTCGAAAGCCGCGACGGCGGCAAGAACTGGCGGGATCTGGAAGCCAAGAACTTTTCGCCGACCACCTATGGCCGGGACGTCCGGACCGCGCCCAACGATCCATCAACCATCTATGCCGCATTGAGCGTGGCCGCCGCGAGCGAAGACGGCGGTCTCTACCGTTCGACAGATGCCGGCAAGACCTGGAGCCGTTTTGACAAGGTGCAGGTACATGGCACCATCATGTCCATTGGGCTGCACAGGGAAGATCCGAGCCAAGTCTACATCGGAGCCCGTTACAAGGGAGAGGTTTTCGGTACACAGGACAGCGGCGAGACTTGGTCGGATATGTCGATTCCCGGTGAGGTGAAGGATATATACTGCGTTACCTGCGGCTGACGGGCGCGACAGCTCAAGTGCAATTGCCGAGATTCTGCTTCGGATAGTATGCTTCCGTTATACGGAAACCCCAATCTAGGAACCCCCTTATGATTACGATGATGAAACGGGCCGCCCTTGCGGCAGCCGTTGTGTTGGCTGCGGGTGCCGCGCAAGCCGCCTGCGATACCGCCCAATTTGTGGAGCAATGTACGGGAAAGCTCGCCGAGGGCTATTCCGTGTTGAACAGCTACGCGCTCGACGGCGAAACCGCCAAAGCGAATTCGATCGTGGACGACAATGTGCTGACCAGCCGGATGTCGTACCAGGTAACAATCTGTGGCGCCGACGAAAACGTGATCGAGTTTGCGCTTAATACTGCTGCTGGAGAGACCGTTCTGACGAACAAGGACGGCGATATGCTCAAGTCGAGCATGACATTCCAGCCTGAGCGGATGTCTGTTTACAACTTGGTTTTTAGCGCCGCAACGCCCGCGGAACTTTGCGGCGGCGCCGTACTGGGCGTGAAGCGGTAACGTCGTGCCAGACCGTTACGCCGGAGCCTGCTCGTCGTCGGGCTCCGGCAGTTTCGGATGCGGCATAAGCACCGCAACGATAACCGCGACACTGACAGGGATCAGCGCCAGGGCCATCAGCATACCGTCATAGCTGCCCCAAGTATCCAGCGCGAAGCCAAGCGGCAGCGGCCCCAGGCTGGCGCCGATAATCATTATCATCTGACCCGTGCCCTGGATCGAACCCAGGTACCTCCGCCCGAAATACCGGGGCCAGAGAAAGCCAACAAAGGTCATCGTCACAGCGTTGTTCAAGCCGAATATCAGGGCGAAGACCACGGCACTGACCAGGCCGCCGACCAGGGTACTGGAAATCAGCGACGCGCTCATCACCAGCAGCCCGGCAAAATACATCCATTTGGTCGGCAGCAGGTCCAGCATCCGGCCGACAATGGGCATGAAAACGGCCGCCGAAATGCCGCTGATGGTGAACATGGTCGCTGCTGTCTGGGCTTCCAGCCCGTGCGCCTTCAAGATCCCCGTATATTCCACATGCAGGCTGGTCACCAGCATGGAGAGGCAGCTCATCCCGGCGATTATCAGGTAGAAGGCGGGCATCCTGAGAGCTTGCGCCCGAGTGTAGCCGACGATCGGCGGGGCGGTCTCGTTTTCCATCAGCGCGGCCTCGCCGTCGGGGCGTAGGCCAACATCGCTCGGCTTGCTGTAGAGGAATAGCAGGATCGGCGGGATCAGCATGATCCAGGTGGAAATGCCCAGCCAGATCCAGGCCTCGCGCCAGCCGACCGTGTCGATCAGCCATTGCGCGATTGGGGGATGCAGGGCGATGGAGATCGGAAAACCCAAAGTCATCAGCCCGACGGCGAAACCGCGTTTCTTGTCGAACCATTGCGCTGCCATGTTGGCGCAATTCAGCATCAGTGAGCCCTGACCGAGGAACCGCAGGCCGGCAAAGCCGATGGCGAGATAGATCCAACCGGTGGCGAAACTGAACAGGATGGCGAACGCGCCGAGCCCAAACGCGATGATGGACAGCATGGTGGCGGGCCCGTGCCGGTCCACGAGGCGGCCCATCCGGGGCAGTGCCAGCGCCGCTATCAGAGTGGCGCTGCCATACGCGGCGGCGATGCTCGTGCGGGAAAGGCCCAATTCCTCGCTGATGGGGTCGAAGAACAGGCCGATCAAGTGCGACTGGCCCGGCCCGGTGCCGAACATGATCAGGGAAGCAACGGCCAGGATTACCCAGCCGTAGAACACGCGGCCCGAAAGGGAGCCGAATATCGACGCACGGATGCTTCGGAGCATGGAGCCTCACACGCGGCGGCCATGTCCGCGGAGACGGGAAGATGGCATGATGATATGCACCACTGCCGTCACAGCAAGAGTCCGGGAAGTCCTGCGACCAAAGGAACGATGCAACGGGCCGCCCTCTTAGCTTGCCGGCGGCGGCGAGGATCCCGGTAAACATCTTCCTGCTTCTGCGCGCGAGAAGTGAGCGGGGCCCGATGCCATACAATTCCGGTGCCTTGAAGAGAATGTTGTCATGGCAGGTGCCCGTAATCGCGCCGGAATCAACCCAGAAATAAAACGCCGTCGTGCCAATCGAAATGGCGGTTGGTACACCTCCCGACATGTGAACAATTGCACTTTTACCTGCTACGAATTCGGCTACTGTATGTGCTTTCCTGTTCGACGGTGGTTTAACAGCCCCGAAGAAATTATGCGGAAACCGGTCCGATGCTTCGCACAATATTGCTTCTGGTCATATTTGGCTCGAGCTTCATCTTTTCAGTGTTTTTTGTCGACGATTTGAACATTGATCGCGCAGCCGGCGGCATTTTAGAGGCGGCATTTGGTCCGCTCCAGGATGAGAACGATATTGCAGGCATCGCCCTGATCGGTCTGATCGCGGCATGGCTGGCTTTTGCCATTGTGATGGCCGTCCCGCCATGGCGGCGGCGGATGGCGGTCAGCCTCATCCCGTGGCCGTTGCGGAACCGTCCGGCAGCGAGCTTTTTGATCAGGACGTTCGCCTTTGTGACGGTTTGTGCTGGCGTGTTTCTGATCATCGGCGGCCTCGGTCTCGCCATGATAATCCCGCTCGGGATCGTCGTGTTTGCCTATATTGGCATGCTGGTTCACGACTTTCACGGCATGTTGCTGCGGACGGAATATCTGAAGCCGGTGGAATTTCAGGAAACGAGCAGATCAGCGCCGGGCTGGATCCTGCCGGATTCGATTACGGCGGATATGTTGGGCACGCCCGAGCTTCGTTTTGAGTTGGCCAAGGACTTGCGCCGCCGTGCGTCTCAGATGCGGCGGCTTTCCTTTGTCGCCTTGGCCGGTATCGCGGCTTTGCTGGTGGTTGCCGTCAATGTGATCCTGTTTGCCGGCTTCATTGCAAACCTCGGCGTTGGTGTGACGGGGCCGGAGCGCATCCAACAGATGCTCAACGCGGAGGAGTTGGCTCTTGACGGGGCTCAGTCCGATCTACGGGCCTTGGAGAGGCGGAAGAATGCCGACGAATTATCATTTTACCGCAGAATCAATCAAACCAGAGCCGACATCCGGGAATTAGAAAGCGAACACATTACCGACGAGATGCGGGTTGAGTTCGCCCGTTCCGAGGGTTTCCAGGCCTATCTTGCCCGCAAGAAGAGCCTAGAGCGGGCGATCAACGCCCACTTGGAGTCCGCAGACAAGATTTTGGAAGAACGGACGGTCTATCTGATCAACAGCATCCGGGAAGACTTCGGCACGGAGGAACAGACCAACAATCTGAACCTGCTGATCGCATCGGGCATCACCCGCTTCGGTATTCTGTTTATCATGCTGTTCATCGTGCAAATTCTGGTGAACCTCTATCGCTACACCATGCGGATGTCGGCCTATTATCTCAGCCAGGCGGATGCCATGCTGTTGGCGGAAGATGGCGGCGATGGGCTGCTGAAGGTGGTGCCGGTGCTCTCGCCGCAGGATGTGGACTTTGGCAAGGCTCCGCAAACGCCGGTGCAGAACCTGGAGAAAATGCTGGCACTGGCGGCAAAGCTACGCTGAGACGGCACCGTCCGGCGGCGGATTGGCCCGTGCTTCCACTTTATTGACTTGGGGAAAGCCCGGCTCTACACCGTTGCGCTAATCCAATGGCGTCACTGCGCCGTACTCCCATTGTCTTCCGATGCGAAGGATCCCGCCGCATGGCCAGCGTAGAACGTCCGCTGTCTCCGCATTTGCAGGTCTATCGACCGCAATGGACTTCGGTCCTGTCTATTTCCCACCGCGCGACCGGCATCGCGCTCTCCGTTGGCGCGATTGCGCTGGTGTGGTGGCTTGCCGCCGCCGCGGCTTCGCCGGAATACTACGAGAGCTTCGCCGGCATCGCGGGGTCGGTCATCGGGCGGTTAGCGCTTCTCGTCTGGACGTTCTGCCTGTTCTACCATCTGATGAATGGCATCCGGCACCTGATGTGGGATGCGGGCAAGTGGCTGGAACTGGAGCAGGCGCGCAAGTCCGGCTACCATGTTGTTATCTCTGCGGCCGTGCTGACATTGGTCAGCTGGGTCGCTGCCTACGCGGCAATGTAAGGGGAGTACGCGAACATGTCCCTCCGTTCCCCCCTCGCCGCGGCCCGTGGCCTCGGCTCCGCCAAATCCGGTACGCATCATTGGTGGCTTCAACGGGTAACCGCTGTTGCGCTGATCCCGCTAACCATCTGGTTCGTCATCGGGCTGATCGTCCATGCTGGTGCGCCGTATGAAGAAATGCGGGCCTGGATCGGTTCGCCAATTACCGCAACGCTGATGATCTCCCTGCTCTTCGGGATGTTTTATCATGCGCAATTGGGGCTTCAGGTCGTTATCGAAGACTATGTCCACGCCGAAACCTGCAAACTGGCGCTGCTCCTCGTAATGAAGGGCGCGTGCTTCTTTGTGGGTCTGCTTGGCGTGATTTCCGTGCTCAAAATCGCCGTTGGAGGCTGACGCTGTGACGCAAGCGTATGAAGTTCACGATCACACCTATGATGTCGTCGTTGTCGGCGGCGGCGGTTCCGGCTTGCGGGCCGTCCTCGGCTGTGTGCAGGCAGGTCTGAAAACGGCCTGCGTCACCAAGGTGTTTCCGACCCGCTCCCACACCGTCGCGGCGCAGGGCGGCATTGCTGCCTCGCTCGGCAATATGAGCGACGACAACTGGCACTGGCACATGTACGACACCGTCAAAGGGTCTGACTGGCTGGGCGACCAGGACGCCATCGAGTACATGTGCCGCCAGGCCGTGCCAAGCGTGATCGAGCTTGAGCATTTCGGCATGCCGTTCAGCCGCACTGACGAGGGCAAGATCTACCAACGCCCGTTCGGCGGCCACATGAAGGAATACGGCAAAACGCCGGCTCAGCGCGCCTGCGCCGCCGCCGACCGGACCGGCC
Source organism: Alphaproteobacteria bacterium (assembly GCA_965222315.1). GTDB lineage: Bacteria > Pseudomonadota > Alphaproteobacteria > Bin95 > Bin95 > JACKII01. The sequence continues at coordinate 228,336 of OZ244951.1, forward strand.
ACGCGCTGCTGCACACGCTCTATCAGCAGAGCCTGCGCCACTCGGCTGAGTTTTTCATCGAGTATTTCGCCATCGACCTGATCATGGGTGACGAAGGCGACTGCCGCGGCGTCGTCGCATGGAACCTGGACGACGGCACCATCCATCGCTTCCAGGCGCAGAAGACCATCCTGGCGACCGGCGGCTATGGCCGCAGTTACTTCTCCTGCACCAGCGCTCACACCTGCACCGGCGACGGCAATGGCATGGTCGCCCGCGCCGGCCTGCCGAACCAGGACATGGAGTTTGTGCAGTTCCACCCGACCGGCATTTTCGGCGCCGGCTGCCTCATCACCGAGGGCGCGCGTGGCGAAGGCGGCTATCTGACCAACGCCGAGGGCGAGCGCTTCATGGAGCGGTACGCGCCGACCGCCAAGGATCTGGCGAGCCGCGACGTGGTCAGCCGCTCCATGACCGTGGAAATCTTGGAAGGCCGCGGCGTCGGTCCGAACAACGACCACATTCTGCTGCATCTGGAGCATTTGGGCGCAGACGTGCTCAACATGCGCCTGCCGGGTATTACGGAAACTGCGCGCATTTTTGCCGGAGTCGACGCCACGAAGGAGCCGATCCCGGTGCTGCCGACCGTGCATTATAACATGGGCGGCATTCCAACGAATTATGACGGGGAAGTGCTGCGCCCGACCGACAGCAACCCGGATGCGGTGGTGCCGGGCCTGATGGCCGTGGGCGAAGCGGCCTGCGTGTCAGTGCATGGTGCGAACCGCCTGGGCTGCAACTCCCTGCTCGACCTTGTCGTCTTCGGCCGGGCCGCCGGCCTGCACTGTGCGGAGACGGTGACGGCGGGCGCTAAGCAGCCGGACATGCCGGAGAATGCCAGCGAGATGCCACTAGCGCGCCTTGACAAGTTCCGCCACGCGAGCGGTTCCACGCCGACGGCGGACATCCGGGACTCCATGCAGCGCTCCATGCAGTTGCACGCGGCGGTGTTCCGCGAGCAGTCCTCGCTGGAGGAAGGTGTCCGCAAAATGGAACAGTCCGCCGGCGCCATCGACGATATCAAGGTTACAGACCGCTCCATGGTCTGGAACTCCGATCTGGTGGAAACGCTGGAGCTGGATAATCTGATGGCCTGTGCCCAGACCACCATGATCTCCGCCGAAGCGCGCAAGGAAAGTCGCGGCGCCCACGCCCGCGACGATATCCAGGACCGCAACGACGAGGAGTGGATGAAGCACACGCTCGCCTGGTACTCCGAGGATCGCCGTGTGAGCCTGACCTATCGTCCGGTGCACAACTTCACGCTGAACCCGGACGAGGTGGAATACATCGCGCCTCAGGTTCGCGTGTACTAAGCCCTAGCCTTTCTGATCGACTGACTGTCGCGAGAACGAACACATGGCCGAATTCAGCCTACCGAAAAACTCGAAGATCAAGCCGGGCAAGAAGCACGCGCCGGCGCAGAGCCCGAAGAACGCGAAGACCGTCAAGGTCTACCGCTGGTCGCCGGACGATGACGAAAATCCCCGCCTGGATGAGTACGTCATCGACCTGGACGAATGCGGGCCGATGGTCCTGGACGCACTGATCAAGATCAAGAACGAGATCGATTCGTCCGTCACTTTCCGCCGTTCCTGCCGGGAGGGTATCTGCGGTTCGTGCGCGATGAATATCGACGGCACGAATACGCTCGCCTGCACCAAGGGCATCGACGAGATCAAGGGCGATATAGCCGTTTACCCGCTACCGCACATGCCGGTGGTCAAGGATTTGGTGCCCGACCTGAAGCATATCTATGCCCAGTTGGCTTCCATCGAGCCCTGGTTGAAGACCGAGACGCCGCCGCCCGCCCGCGAGCGACTGCAGTCGGTGGAAGAACGCGAGAAACTCGACGGACTGTGGGAGTGCATTCTTTGCTTCTGCTGCTCCACCGCGTGCCCAAGCTATTGGTGGAACAGCGACCGCTACCTGGGTCCGGCAGTGCTGCTGCAATCCTACCGCTTCCTGGCCGATAGCCGGGACGAGGCGACCGGCGAGCGGCTGGACGACCTGGAAGACCCCTTCCGGCTCTACCGCTGCCACACGATCATGAACTGCACCAACACATGCCCGAAAGGCCTGAACCCGGCCAAGGCCATCGCTGAGACCAAAAAGATGATGCTGGCGCGGCAGGGGTAAGTTGGTTGCATAGATGCCTTGCGCTGCAAGCATCGTGCTGTGATAGATCGCCGGTGCGCCCTTGATGGGGCGCGCCGGCGTCTTTTTGTGACGAGGGCATTTCAATGGCCAATCAGCCGAACGCGTTGACACAGACGCCCACCCTCGAAATCACCGGCTCGCGCCAGTTTACGTCCTGGCTGGCGGAGCAAAAGCTGAGTCTTGCTTTTACGACCTATCAGGTGGGGAAGCTGTTTCTCATCGGCTCGCAGCCGAACGGAAACATTTCGGTGTTCGAGCGGACCTTTAACCGGGCGATGGGCCTTTGGACGGATACCGAGCGGCTGTATCTGGCGACGCTCTATCAGCTATGGCGGTTCGATAATGTGCTGGAGCCCGGGCAGGCCCATGAGGGCTATGACCGGCTGTTTGTGCCGCAAATAGCCTGGACCACGGGCGATGTTGATATTCACGACATTGCGGAGGACAAGGACGGCCGGCCGGTTTTCGTCAACACGCTTTTCAGTTGCCTCGCCAAGGTCAGCGAGAGCCACAGTTTTGCGCCGGTCTGGCAGCCGCCATTCATTTCGCGGCTGGCGGCGGAGGACCGGTGCCACTTGAACGGCCTCGCCATGCGCGATGGCAAGCCTGCCTTTGCCACCGCGGTCAGCCGGTCCGATGCGGCGGACGGGTGGCGGGACCGGCGGCCCAATGGCGGCGTGATTATCGACATTGCGGCGGACGCAATCGCCGCCGAGGGCCTTTCCATGCCCCATTCGCCGAGATGGCATGAAGGCAAGCTGTGGTTCATCGATTCGGGCAATGGCTATCTCTGTTCTCTGGTGCCTGGTACCGGTGCCGTCGAGCAGGTTGCGTTCCTGCCTGGTTACGGCCGTGGGCTCGCCCTGCATGGCAGGTTTGCGGTAGTTGGCCTTTCCAAGCCGCGAGACAACAAGACCTTCTCCGGCCTGGCGTTGGACGGCGCATTGCAGAGCCGGGACGCGGAGCCGCGCTGCGGGCTCTGGGTGGTGGATTTGCACACCGGCGATATCGTTCACTGGCTGCGGATCGAAGGCGTTATCGGCGAGCTTTATGATGTTGCCGTGCTGCCGGGCGTGCAGCGGCCTATGGCGATCGGGCTCGTAAGCGACGAGATCCGCCGGATGATCCGCATCGGCCCGGCTGAGACGTCATAGCATCGATCCCGAATCCCGGAATTTCGCGGCGCCACCCGTTGACAAGAACGCGTAACAACCTTCTTCTATAGGATAACTATCGTTCCGTTCAGCGTGCCAACAGGAAATCTCCACCATGAATGACTCCACGTCCCTGAACAAATGGATCGGCCAGCGCACTATCCGGCCGGACGGCACGGAAAAGGTGACCGGTTCCGCCCAGTATGCCGCTGACTTCGCCATGCCCGGCATGGTCTGGGGCAAGGTGCTGCGCAGTCCCCACGCCCACGCTCTGATCAAAAAAATTGATACCTCCAAGGCAGAAGCCATGAAGGGCGTGCTCGCGGTGATGACCGGTGACGACTTGCCCATGTTGCCACTGGATGTCCCGCTGCCGACTGGCCCCAACGACATCCGCTGGATCGCCCGCGGTTGCATGGCGCGTGAGAAGATCCTCTATGTCGGTCATCCGGTTGCGGCGGTTGCGGCGACCTCTCAGAGCATCGCGGAAGCCGCGCTGGCCCTGATCGAGGTCGAGTATGAAGAACTGCCGCACGTTATCGACGTTGATGAAGCGATGGCACCCGGCGCGCCGATCCTGCATGACTGGATTCAGACCAAGGGTATCGACGGTCCGACCAATATTTCCAATGTCATGACGGTTCAGTGCGGTGACGTGGATCAGGGCTTCGCCGAGTCCGACGTGGTGATTGAGCGTGAGTTCAAATCGGCGGCGGTCCATCAGGGCTATATCGAGCCTCAGGCCTGCATCGTCAGCTACAAGCCGGACTCCCAGTCGACAATCTGGAGCAGCAGCCAGGGCCAGTTCATGGTCCGTGGTCTGACCGCTACCATCACCGGTATGGCGACCGGCGACATCAAGGCGATCCCGGCAGAAATCGGCGGTGGTTTTGGCGGCAAGACCATCATCTACCTTGAGCCGTTGGCGATGGTGCTGTCCAAGAAGTGTGGCCGACCGGTTAAGATGCAGAACAGCCGCGAGGAAGTGTTCCACAGCACCGGCCCGGCTTCCGGCATGTCGGCCAAACTAAAGGTCGGCGTTACCAAGGACGGCAAGCTGAAAGCCGTGCAGGGTGCCTATAACTTCCAGGCGGGCTGCTATCCGGGTTCGCCGGTGGGTCGCGCCTGTAACTTCTCCTTCTCGTGCTATGACATTCCGAACGCCGACGTGAAGGGCCTGGACGTCGTTTCCAATCGTCCGAACGTGACGGCGTACCGGGGGCCCGGCGCACCGCAGGGCAACTATGCCTTCGAGGCCATTCTGGACGAGATCGCCGACGAACTCGGCATGGACCCGTGGGAATTCCGTTTGAAGAACGCGCTCGCCGCCGACAAGCCGACCATCTATGGTGCGAAGATCGGCGATGCTGCTATTCAGGAATGCATTGATTCGGTCCGTAACCACCCGAATGCCAAGGCCAAACTGGGGCCGAACCAGGGCCGCGGCATCGCCATCGGCTATTGGGGTAATGCGGGCGGCGAGTCCAGCGCGCAGCTGCACATCAACGAAGACGGCACGGCGCTTGTCATCACCGGCCACCCGGACATTGGCGGCAGCCGCGCCTCCAACGTCAACATCGCGGCGGAGATGCTGGGGATCGACTACCGCAAGGTGCGCGCCCAGATCGGCGATACCAATAATATTGGCATTTCCGCCGTCACCGGCGGCAGCCGTGTGACGTTCGCCTCCGGCATTGTCGTGAAAGAAGCGACCGATCAAGTTATTAAGAGCCTGAAGAGCCGGGCGGCGAAGATCTGGGGCATCGAGGCGGAAGCCGTCGAATGGAAGGACGGCGCGGCATATCCGGCCGGCCCGAACGCCGGTGATTTCGATCCGCTTTCTCTGCCGGAACTGGCCGCCAAGGCTGAATCCACCGGCGGCCCGATTGCGGCCTCTGTCTCCAAAAACACCACCGGACATATGGGCGTTGTCGGCGCTCACATGGTCGATGTGGAGGTCGATCCGGAAACCGGCCATGTCAAAATCCTGCGCTACACCGCGAGCCAGGATGTGGGCCGCGCGATCCATCCGGCCTATGTCGAAGGGCAGATTCAGGGCGGTGTCGTGCAGGGCATCGGCTGGGCGCTGAACGAGGAGTATATCTACGACAAGAATGGCCGCCTCGATAATGCCGGCTTCCTTGACTACCGCATGCCGGTGGCCTCGGACCTGCCGGAAATCGACGCTGTCATTGTCGAGAACCCGAACCCGGCTCATCCTTATGGCGTGAAGGGTGTCGGCGAGATCCCGCTGGTGCCGCCGCTGGCCGCGATTGCCAATGCCATCGCCCATGCTACCGGCAAGCGGATGTACGAACTGCCGATGTCGCCGCCGAAGGTGCTGAAAGCGCTCGGCGCATAGCACGTTAAGCGCTGATTGATCGGCGCATGGAATAACGGCCCGGCGGATGTCCTTCGCCGGGTCGTTTTCTATTTCTGGCCCGCGAGGCGGAAGAACAGGCCGTCCGGCAGCAGGCGGGCGAGCCTAAAACGCCAAGCAAAGCGGCTCGGGAAGTCGGTGCGGAAGCGGCCGCTTTCCATTGCCTGCCGCACCTCCAGAGCCGCCGCCTCCGCCGTCATGATGTGCGGCATCTCAAAATCGTTCTTGGCGGTCAGGCGTGTTTCGATAAAGCCCGGATTGATAGTCTGCACGCAGAAATCATTGACGGGCAGGTCGATGCGCAGACACTCCGCCAGGTGCATGACGGCAGCCTTGCTGGAGGAATAGCCGACGGTGCCGGGCAGGCCCCGGTATCCTGCGAGCGAGCCGATGATGACGATGTGGCCGCGGCCTTGTTGAGTAAGCGCAGGCATGGCTTGTCCGAGCACACGGGCCGTGCCGGTGAAGTTAACGTCGCACATGGCCTCAACCGCTTCGGCATTCCAGGCCGCTGCGTTCACCGGCTCGTAGACGCCCGCGTTGATGATGACGCCATCAATGGGGGGCAGGGTAGCGAAGGCCGCTGCGACGCTGTCCCGGCTGGTAGTGTCGCAGGGGGCGGCGAAGTGCTCACCTACAGTCGAGATGGGCAGTTCTGCCGCCAGCGTTTCGAGCCGCTCCCGGTTGCGGGCGGAGAGGCAGAGGCGAGCGCCTGCCGCGGCGAGTTCAGCCGCCAGGGCTCGGCCCAGCCCTTCCGATGCGCCGACCAGCCAATAGGTCTTGCCTGCGAGTGGTATTGTCATGGCCTGTGCCTACTTGGCGTCCGGGCGGCGGAACACGGCGAAGAGTTCGGCGGCCTTGATCGAGAATTTGCGCATGTCAGAGCGATTCACGATGGTCCCGTCCTCCATAAGGTAGAGCCAGTCGACCACGTCCAGCACATGCCCGCCCGCCCTCTCCGGCAGTTGCAGGCGGTAGGTCATGCGGACCGCATTGCCGGAGATCACGCCTTCCGCGGGGCCGATGATGTCGCCGGCGGTGGCGGTGAAGCGGTCCGGGCCGGTGAAACGGATTTTCCACTCGCGGGTGTCGTCCTCCGCCATGCCGTCATAGGAAAAATGTTCGGCAAGGATGCCGCCCGCCTCGTCGAAGGTGCCGGTGATCTGGGCGGAGAAGCGGACATTGGCCCGGCCGGAATAGTCAAAAATCACACCGTGAGCGACGTAGTTGCCGGAGAGAGCCTGGCGAAGGTCGAAGGCCGGTGCTTCAGCGGCGTAGTCGGCAGGGCGTTGTGCCCGGAAGCTCCAGAAATGATCCCAGACGAACCCCAGGCCGAGACAGATCACGATTCCTGAGGCGATGTAGGCAACCGCGCTGATCATGGTGTCCTCTCTTCTATGGGGGTGAGCAGCAGTAATAGGGCGGCGATGGCCTTCAGCGCGCAGGGAATGCCTGCATAGGCCAGGCTAAGGGCATCCAGCGCTTCTGGCTTGTTCTGGCCGCCGGGTACGAAACCGGCTGCGTCGAGGGCCGGCAGGGCCAAGCCTGCCGCCAGTGCCAGTGAGAACTTGTTGACGAAACCCCAAAGGCCGAAGGCATGGCCGGGGCTGTGCCCGGCCTCAGCCAGACGGCGCGACAGCATGGCGGGCAGCAGGGTCATGTCGGCGCCGACGGCTGCGCCCGATAGTGCCGAAATCAGATAGAACGCCGCCCAGTCTCCTGAGCCCAAGGTCAGGGCAACGGCGAATACCGCGATGGAGAGCAGCATGCCTGCGAGCATCGCGGGCTTTGCGCCAATTCGCACCGCAATTCGCGCCCAGAGGGGAGCGGCGGCTGCGGCGGCCAGGAAGAAGAGCAGCAGGGTGGGGCCGGTATGCTCGGGCGCGTCCAAGCGGTCTTGAACGAAGAACAGGAACAGAGTCGCGGTGATGCCAATGGGCAGCGCGTTGATCAGGCCGATTGCCAGCAGGCGGCGGATGCCGGTGTCGGCCAGCAGGGACCAGAAACCGCCTGGCTTGGTACCGGGGGCAGCGTCGGTATTGAGGCTGGTGGGCCAGAATGGGAACATCCGCCAGGCCGCAGCGGCGAGCAACACGCAGAACAACAGTGCGAAGACGGTGTAGGCCCAGGTTGCGCCCGCCACGATGGCGAGCAGCGCCGGCGCAACACAGGCCGCCGAGACGCCGATCAAGATACCTGCCTCCCGCCAACCGGCGACGGCGGGATGACCGATGCCGCGGGCCGCAGCGATGCCGACGCCTGCGCTATAGAACATGATCTGGAGGGCGCTGAAGCCGGTGAATACCAGCACGAGGCTCAGTGCCAGCCACCAGCGGGTGTCGAACAATGGCTCCGGCGCGAACAGGAGAAGCGCGCCGATGGCCAACAGTAGCCCAAACCCGGCGGAAAGCCAGCGTTGCGCGATGCGAGTGCGGGCGATGAACCAACCAAGCAGCGGATCCTGGATAAAGTCCAGCATCCGGAGCCCCAGCAGCACGCCACCGACCGCCGCCAGGCTCATGGCGTGGTTCTCTGCATACAGTGCCGGTGTATGGATGTAGATCGGTGGTCCGGCAAAGGCCAGAGCCGCACCGAATACCGCATACCGGCCAAGCAGCGGCCGGTCAGAGACGGTATGAGTTACGGTCATTCAGGCCGCCCGGTCAGTTGCCGGGACTTTGCCGGGAACTTGCTGTTGTCGCTGAGCCAGATGCGGAAGAACTGGCCACGCAGGCCGGGTTTCTCCAGCGAACAGCGCTGCTGGCCGTTCAGGTAAAGCACCACGCGGTCCGGCATGTTGCCCGTGGCGGTGAAGCGGTCGCCGTTACCGACATCGGCCATGCACCGGGCAACCTCACCGGTTAATGAGGCCAGAGTGTCGTCCGACCAGTTTGTGAGCCGGTCAAGCTCGCTCATGGTCTGGTCGGTCAGTTCCCGGGCGGAGAAATCCGTGCGATAGGTCAAGGTGAGCGCAAACGGCTGGTCCCAGGAGAACTTGCCGTCATTGCTCCAAAGGGAGCCATCGAACAGGTCCCAGAACAGCCAGGAGAAAGTCGCCTGTCCTACCGGCTGCGGCGCCTGGATTGCTGCGCGGACTTCTGCAGGTGCTTCTGTTGTGGCCATTGAAGCGGTGCTGGCCAAGGTCAGGCCGGCAGACGCGATGAGCGCCATCAAGGCTTTACGCATGACGAAGCTCGACATGCACGACATCGGTGCGGCCCGTCGTGAAGGCCGCGGTGCAAATGTCCAGGTAAAAGCGCCAACTGCGCAGGAAACCGTCCGTGTAGCCGAGGGCGCGGATTTTCGGCGCGGCCTCCTCGAAGCGGCGGGTCCAGCGGCGCAGCGTTTCGGCGTAGTCCTGACCGAAATGGAACATGCTGTGCGCTTCCAGGCCGGCACAGGCCGCCTGCTTCCGGATTTGGGCAGGCGCGAGCAGCATCCCGCCGGGGAAGGTGTAGTGGCGGATAAAGTCGGAACGCCGGCGGTAGTCCGGGAAAATCTCATCCTTGACCGTGATCGCCTGCAGGGCCGCAGCGCCGCCTTCTGCGAGGGATGCTTTGATTTTGCTGAAGTAGGTGGGCCAGTAACGCTCGCCCACCGCCTCGATCATCTCAATTGACACAATCGAGTCGTACTTGCCTTGGATGTCGCGGTAATCGCGCAGGTCGATCCGGCCTCTGCCCTCCAGGCGCGCCTCTGCATAGGCTTTTTGGGAGGGGGAGATCGTGACGGCCGTCAGGTCCCGGCCATCGTCCGCCGCCGCCTCAGCAAAGCCGCCCCAGCCGCAGCCGATTTCCAGGGTGCGGCCATCGCCGGTGGCGGTTGCGTCCAGCAGGCGTTTGTATTTGCGGGCCTGGGCGGTCTCCAGAGAGTCCTTGGGGTCATCGAATAGCGCACTGGAGTAGGTCATGCTGTCGTCGAGCCAAAGCCGGTAGAAGTCGTTGCCGACATCATAGTGCGCCTTGATATTCCGGGCGCTGCCCCGGCGGGAGTTGCGGCGCATCAGGCGGTCGGTTACCAGGAACATGGCGCGGTTCAAAAGAGAGCCATGCAGGTGCCCGGCGAAGGCGTCTTCGTTCGCGAATGCCAATTGGGTCAGCGCGTCAATGTCCGGGCTGTCCCAAAGACCATCGATATAGGCCTCACCGAGCCCGATATCGCCGCGGGCCGCGAACGCTGCGATGGCGGACCAGTCATTGATCTGCATCTCTGCCACGGGTCGGCCGGTGCCGAAGCGATGGCGGTGCCCCTCCGGCGTAGTGATGGTGAGGCAGCCTTGTTCGACCCCCTCGCACGCGGAGAGGAAGCGGCGTGCTACTTCATTGCCCAGGCGGTAGTTTCCGGTTGCCAACGGTGAACTCATTGTGACCGGGCGGGCGGCGGTGATTGTGTCGGTCATCGTGTGACCTCCTCCGTAGGGGGGAGCGGGCGCACTTTGTAGGGCGCGCCTTTGAGTTTCAGGCGGATCGCCTGCCAGTAGATCAGGGCGGAAACCCGCAATGCGCCAAGCGGCCGGCGGGCAAGCATGGTCAGCAGACGCTTGGTCGAGAGCGGCTCGAGGCGGCCGGTCAGGGTGGCGACGACCCCGTGACGCGAGCCGTCCTCTGCCAGGCGCGAATGGTCGATGTTGATGTCGATGGAATCCGGACCAATGGCGAACCGAAAGTCATAAACACCGTCGATCTGTTGAAACGGGGAAACGTGAAACACCTTCTCCGCCCGGATCGTGTCCCGGCGGGTGATGACCCGCCAATCAGGCAGGGCACAGAGGTAGCTGTGCCGGTCGCCGAACGTGTTGTTCACCTCCGCCAGCACGGCGCGGAGAGCGCCGTTTGCGTCCCGGAAGAACCAGAAGCTGACGGGGTTGAAGACATAGCCGAGCGTGCGCGGTTGGGTCAGCAACCAGACTTCTGCCATGGCGTCAGCGGGCACGCCGAACGCGCTGGCTTGCTCAATGGCCCATTCCAGCATGCAGCCTTCGCCGCGGCCATGGTCACGGTCGGACAGGCCGAGCAAAGCAAAACGCCGCCGCCGAACGAATGCAGAGCGTGCAGTCGCCGTGGGCGCCAGGCGCCAGAGCAGGTAGTCCACGTCATAGCGGAAGGCGTTGGCGGGACCGCCGCGGCGGCCATGATAGGTCTCGCCGCGGAGCAGCGCCGCGCCGCTTTGAGGCCAGCCGGTCACGCCCATTGCGGGGTGGCTCCCATGGCTTTCGCCACGTTCACGGCGCTGAGCAGGCCATCCTCATGGAAGCCATAGCGGGTGTAGGCACCGCAGAACCAGGCACCACGGCGGCCCTGTATCGACGGAAGCTTAGCCTGCGCGGTGATGGCTGCCTGATCGAACACGGGATGGCTGAGCACAGCCTCGTCGAAAATGTGCTCGTCCGGGATATCGTCTGACGGGTTCAAGGTTACAAACAGCGGCACGTCGTCGGGGATGCCTTGCAGGCGGTTCATCCAATAGGTGACGGTCATCGCCGGGGCCGCATGGCCCGTGCGGCCCCGGTAGTTCCAACTCGCCCAGCAGGCGCGGCGCGACGGCATCACCTGCGGGTCGTCGTGCAGGACGACGCGGTTTGGCTTGTAGCGCAGGTCGCCCAGCACCGACTGCTCCTCCGTATCCGCGTCGGCCAGCATGGCGAGGGCCTGGTCGGAATGGCAGGCGAAGACGACGGCGTCGAATTGCTCGACCGGTCCGCCAACGGTTTTCACCCACACCCCATCATTGCGGGAGACGGCCTCAACCGGCGCGCTCGTACGGATGTCCGCGCCGGCCAATTGGAGCGCGCTGGCGAGCCGGCTCACGTATTCCTGGCTGCCGCCATCAACCGTATACCATTGTGGCTGATCGTTCAGAGTGAGCAGGCCATGATTGTCGAAAAAGCGGATGAATGTCTCCGCCGGGAAATCCAGCATCTCCTCCGGCGTCGCACTCCAGACCGCACCGGAAAGGGGCAGCATGAAGTAGTCGCGGAACCATCGGCCCATGTTCAGCCGATCCAACAGGTCGCCAAGGGTCAGCCCCTCGGTCTCCGCCAGAGCGATGGCTCCCTTGTTAAAGCGCGGGATATCGGTCAGCATCCGCCAGAACGCTGGCCGGGCGAGATTGCGTCGCTGGGCGAATAGGGCAGCGGTGGTATGCAGACCATACTCGATCTGGCCGTCGTCAATGCTGGCGGCAAAGGCCATATCGCTTTTCTTGACCGGTACGTCCAATTCGGCAAAAAGGCCGGTCAGTAAGGGATAGTTACGATAGTTGAACACGATAAAGCCCGTATCAACTGGAACCTGGCGCTTGCGGCCAGCCAAGCGGGTGCGGGCGTGGCCGCCCAGACGGTCCTCTGCCTCAAACACCGTCACACGATTGCTGTTCGATAGCGCGTAGGCAGCGCCCAAACCAGAAATCCCTGCCCCAACAACCGCAATGCGCGGGCGGGGAGGGAAAGAGCCAAAAGAGTCGAAAGGCATCGAAGACCTCTTTAAACAAGTTGGATCAGTTACGGCGGGCTGTGACTGCCGGATCAAAACGGCGCACAGAATAATTTAAGGGATTTGGGTGATCCGCCCCCGCGGGGCAGCCGTAATCCCGCTACCGATAGGAAAGACGGGCAGACGATGCTCCATGATTCCGGACAAGTGGATCGAACATGGGAAGACATGCTTACCGCGGTGGCGGAACAGCGGGACAAAGATGCTTTTGCCTCGCTGTTCAGCCATTTTGCGCCACGGGTTAAGGGTTACTTGATGCGGGGCGGTGCCAGCGCCAGTCAGGCGGAGGACATCGCGCAGGAGACTCTGGTCTCTGTTTGGCGGAAAGCGCACCTCTATGACCGGCGTAAGGCGAACGCTTCCACATGGCTGTTTACCATCGCGCGCAACCAGCGGATCGACGCGATCCGCCGGGAGCGCCGGCCGGAACCGGACCCGAATGACCCGTCATTCGCGCCGGCGCCCGTGACGCCGCCGGATAGGGAAGTGTCGGCGTATGAAGATGCATCGGCCGTGCGGTTGGCGCTGGCCGAATTGCCGGAGGCACAAAGGGAAGTGGTGACGTTGTCTTTTTACGAGGACCTGTCTCATTCCGCAATTGCGGACCGTCTGGAATTGCCGATCGGGACCGTGAAGTCGAGAATTCGGCTCGCGCTGAAACGGATGGACACCATGTTGGACCGCGTGGCGCACAGCCAAGCGGATGGAGATTCAGAATGAGCATTCACCATCATCTAACCGATGAATTGCTGCTTGCCTATGCTGCCGGGAACTTGGCGGAAAGCTGGAGCCTCGCGGCGGCCTGCCACCTGAGCCTATGCCCCGCCTGCCGGGCGAGGGAGGCGCAGTTCGCTTCGATTGGCGGTGCGGCTCTGGAAGATTTCGGCGGCGCTGCCATGGGTGACTCTGCGCTGGCGGATTGCCTTGCGCGGTTGGATGGCGAAGTGCCGGAACCGCTGCCGGCGGCTCGCGACCTGCGGGCGACTGCGATCCTGCCCAAGCCGTTGAGACACTATGCGGGCGGCGACGTGGATGCCGTGCGTTGGTCGATGGTCGGCGGCGGCGTGCACCAGCGTATCCTGCCGGTCGGCAATTTCGGGCAGGCGCGGCTGCTGCGGATCAAGGCCGGAGAAGCCGTGCCCGAACACGGCCATCGCGGCCTGGAACTGACCCTAGTGTTGGCGGGCAGCTTTGCCGACGGTGAGGCCGAGTTCCGCCGAGGCGATATCGAAGTGGCCGACGAAGAAGTACAGCACACGCCGATTGCGGGTTACGGCGAGCCTTGCATCTGCCTGGCGGTGACCGACGCGCCTCTGGTGTTCCGTGCCCTGCTGCCGCGTATCGTCCAGCGTTTCGCCAGAATTTGACGATGGGTATTTGGCAAAGCGGGGTATTTGGTAGACGGCAAGGAGCTTGCGGACAGCGCCGCCCTTCGCGGTAAGATGAACGCCGGTCCCACTGGTTGGGCCGGCGTTTCTTTTTGGAGCTGACCCATGAAATTTGGCCTGCATTTCGGCTCGCGCGGCACGGCGGGTGAGCCGGACTCCCTGAAAGCCATTGCCCGGAAAGCAGAGACCCTGGGCTACACCCATTTCGGCATGAGCGATCATGTGGTCGTCGCGACCGACGTGGACAGTTCCTACCCATACTCCGAGACGGGCAAGTTCTTCGCCCAGGACACCGGTGTCTCCCTGGAGACCATCACGGCGCTGAGTTTTGTCGCCAGCGCGACGGAGAGCATCCGTCTGCTGTCGTCGGTGCTCGTGCTCCCCCACCGGCAGCCCGTACTGGCAGCCAAGATGCTGGCAACACTGGATGTGCTCTCGAAAGGACGGATGACGGTGGGCGTCGGTATCGGTTGGATGGCGGAGGAAATTGCGTTGCTGGGCGGGCCGGATTTCTGGCACCGGGCTGCGGCGTCTGATGAAACCATTCAGGCGTTCCGGGCGCTGTGGACGTCGGATAAGCCGTCCTTTCAGGGCGACCATGTGCGTTTCGAGAACCTGCTGTTTGCGCCGAAGCCTCTACAGAAGAACGGTATGCCGGTCTGGGTCGGGGGCGAGGTGAAAGGTGCGCTCCACCGGGCGGGCCGGTTCGCCGATGCCTGGTATCCGGTCGCCGCCAACCCGCGCATTCCGCTGGATACGCCGGACCTTTACAAGGCCGCGCTGGAAGAGGTGCGGGCCGAAGCGGCAAAGGCCGGCCGCGATCCGATGGACGTGGAAGCCGCCCTGCTGGCCATCAAGTGCAGGATCGGGCCAGAGCAGGAGGGCCGGGACGGCAAGCGCATGGCCTTTACTGGCAGCGCTCAGGCTGTAGTCGATGATATCTGCGGCATGGCCGGCGCAGGTCTCCAGCATTTCCTGATCGGGGGTGACGGCGACGATCTGCCAAGGACGCTGGAACGGATGGAGGAGTTTGCGACGGAGGTGATGGCAAAGGTGGGGTGAAGAATGCCGGATCATGTACCCGAAGCACTCCTATGAGCCTGCCTCGGTTGGTGTCGTCCGTTAGTTTACCGCCTTGCCCGCGTTGACATAGCCAGCCGTTACGGTGGCGATTTGCCTTGGGCTCATGATCGGGGGGAAGAGGGTCTGGAAGCGGCCCTCGCCATCCAGCAGGTAGATAAAGGAGCCGTGGGTGTAAATCGGCCCTTCCTCCAGATGATCGAACAGGAACTTCTTCTGCACGTTGAAGGCTTTGTAGGCGGAGGCGAGCGCCTCCTCGCTGCCGGTCAGGCCAATCAGGCGCGGGTGGATGGCAGGCGCGGCTTCGCGGAGTGCCGCGGTGGTGTCGCGGGCTGGATCGACGGTGATGAGCAGTGGCGTTACAGCGACGCCGCTCGCCGCCAGGATATCGACCGCTTGGGCCATGTTGGGCAAGGCCGCGGTGCAGATTGCCTTGCACTTGGCATAGCCGAAAAAGACCAGCTGAAAGTGCCCGTCCGGGTTCCGGGATGTGCGCACGTCGCCATGGTGGTCGATCAGGCGGAAGTCGCCGCCTTTGACCGTCGGAAAGCCCGGCGTGTTCTCGGTGGAGACGAGCGCCTTGGCCGGGCCGATTATTGCAATAGATGTGCGTTTCTCGGTCAAAGCGGCTTGCAGGCCGGCAACTGCAACAGAAACCAGGCCCAGGACAATGGCGCAGGCGGCCAGCCCGAGCCGGAAGCGGGAAACGCCGGCCATCACTGGTAGGCCTCTATATACTTGCGGTCTTCCTCATGCCCCAGGCCGAAATGGCCGTCTTTCGCGATTTGCTTCTTCACGCGCGGGTCGCGGCGGAACCAGGGGCCCTTGCCCTCGGCATCGGGATTCTTCTCGGCCCAACGCTTGGTCCAAAGGTTGGCGCGGTTCCATTGCTCCGCCCCGGAATCCCGGATGAACTGCAACTGGAAGAACTTGGCGCTGACCACATCATCGTCGCCAACCAGTAGGCCATCCACATCCACCTGCTTGCCGCAGTAGGGCAGCAGGTCTTCGGCTGCGCCGTTAAACGCCGGTTGGCTGTTCTTGAGCACCAGCACCAACTTGCCGTCCGCATCGCGCAAGATGCCCAGGTTGCGTTCGCCATCGCCGCAATTGGTGGGGCAGTCACCGGAGAGGTGACAGAGCACGTCCACCACCTTGCCCGAAAACAGAGCTTTTTCTTCGCCATTCAGGTTCCAGCTCTTGGCCTGGCTGCCTTCGGAGAAGCTGGCGGCCTCGGCCTTATTCGCCAACACGAACACAAGCGGCAGGGCGCAGAGGAGGCGGGCGAGGGATTGTTTTGTCAATGCCATTCGGGCGTCTCCTACTGCGCTTTTTTGGGGGCGGAGAAAGGCGGGATTGAGCCGTAGTCGTCGTGGCTGCGGTAGGTGATGCCGTCATTGGCCACAACCTTCTCCACCACCAGATAGTCGATGCCATCGCGCAGGTAATGCACGCCGCGGGCGGTGATGACATCGGTCTGGATTTCCATGACAGTGTCAGTTTGGGCGAGGGGGTCTTTGCCCTCGATCTGCAAGACCATGTAGACCTTGCCTTCCTCCGTCCGGACGCCAACCGGGATGCCGCCCGCCGCGCACCAGAGGGCGCAAGTGTGGTGTGCCGTGCCGGTGACCAGATCCGTCGCGCCCATCACGCCGGAGAAGTAGCACCAGGTGTCGATGACCTCCCCCTTGATCTCTACCACTTTGCCAGACGGGCCTGACTGGGCGGCCTGCGCTGGGAGCCAGAGGACCGTGGTGCAGAGGGCAGCGGCCATGACCAGAACCGTGAACACCGCGCGCACGAATAGCATTGGGGATGACATGACGCCTCCATCAGATACTGTTGGCGGCGGAACGCGGTGGCGGTCAGCCGGTGAAGGAAGCCTAGCGACGGTTCCGGCTCGCGCGCAACGCAAGAGCCTGTTACCAGGTTGTCATCGGAATGGCGGATTGGCACTGCGGCTTGTCCGCGACACTGGCGAGGAGGGGCGGCCTTTGCTCGGAATTTCAACATCCGGTTACCGATCCACGGCCCCGGCCCTCGCCATGGGCGCGGCCGGTATCCAGCAAAGCAGCGCCTTCGCCGGGCGCGGAAAGCCGAAACGGGATAAACGGGCGAAGTTTGACCAGCCGCCGCCGGCCAATACCGGCGTCAGCAGGCCCCGCGACAGAGCCTACCCCTCACCGCGCAACTCCACCCGCCGGATTTTGCCGCTGATGGTCTTAGGCAACTCATCCACGAAATGAATGCGCCGCGGGTATTTGTAGGGGGCCGTCAGGTCCTTGCAGAAGTCCTGGATTTCCTGGGCCAGTTCCGGCGTGTCGGCGAAGCCTTTCGCCAGGATTATGTAGGCGGTGACGATCTGGCCGCGCATCTCGTCTGGCTCGCCGATGACGGCGCTTTCGGCGACGGCAGGGTGCTCCAGCAGGGCGCTTTCCACCTCGAACGGGCTGATGCGGTAGCCGGCAGAGCCGATCAGGTCGTCCGCCCGGCCGACGAACCAGAAATAGCCGTCCTCGTCCCGCGTGGCTGTGTCGCCCGTATAGTAATAGCCGTTGCGGAAGGCTTTCCGGTCCGGCTCGCCATCGGTGTAGTACCCCTCGAACAGGCCTGGCGGGTAGGGGGTGGTGATCTTGCAGGCGATGTGGCCGATCTCGCCCGCCGGCAATTCCTTGCCGTCATCGTCCACGACGCGCATGTCGAGGCCGGGCACGGCCTGGCCCATGCTGCCGGGCTTGACCGGTTGGTCCGGGAAATTCGCGACGATGTTGATGGTCTCGGTCTGGCCGTAGCCATCGGCGATGGTGGTGCCGGTCTGCTCTTTCCAGTAGCGGATGACCTCCGGGTTCAGCGGCTCGCCGGCGCCCATGGAGCGGCGGACGGAGGAAAGGTCGAACTGGGTCAGGTCCATCTGCGCAAACATGCGGTAGGCGGTGGGCGGCGCGCAGAAGGTGGAGACGCGCAGCTTCTTGATGATCTCCAGATGCAGGACGGGGTCGAAGCCCGCGCCATCGAACAGCACGACCGAGCAGCCGATCAGGAATTGCGGGAACAGCATGCCCCAGGCGGCCTTGGCCCAGCCGGTGTCGGTCAGGGTCCAGTGCACGTCCTCGCGGCGCAGGTCCATCCAGAACAGCGCCGTCGAGGCGTGGGCGAGGCCGTAGGCGAAGTCCCGCGGCACCATCTTCGGCAGCGCCGTGGTGCCGGAGGTGAAATAGGCCATCATCATGTCGGTGGACTTGACCGGCACGCGCTTCGCGATGGTGGGGGCGGCAGCGGCGCACATGTCGTAGGACGAGGTCCAGCCGGGTTGGGCCGGGCCGATGACAACGAAGTATTTCAGCGTCGGGCATTCGGCGCGCACGGCATCGACCTTGGCGCAATGCTCCGGCGTCACGATCACGCCCGTCGCCTTCGAATGGTTGACGCGGTAGGCGATGTCCTTGGCCGTCAGCAGGGTCGTGCCGGGCATCGAGACCGCGCCGATCTTCATGCAGCCGAAGAGGGCATCGTACCATTCCGGGATGCGGTTGCCGATCAGGCAGACGAAATCGCCCTGGCTCATGCCGAGCGCGGCGAGGCCATTGGCAAAGCGCGAGGAATTCTCCGCGATCTGGGCGTAGGAGACCTCCCGCACCTGCTCGCCATCGCCGGAAATGGCAATGACGGCGGTCTTGTCATGGTCGCGGCCCTGGCGGTCGATGACGTCATAGGCGAAGTTGAAGTCCGCCGGAATTTGTGGGCGGTAATTGGCGACGGCGCTCTTATAGGCACGGTCCACTTTCATGAAATCGTAGAGATAGGGCTCTGTCATGGGGGCGGTTCCTGGGGCGAGAACGACTGTTGTTTGTCTGTTGGCGTCACCATTAATCAGGCTGACGGCCTTGTAAACCGCGATCATTCCTGCATTCACTAGTATAGCTTGCCCCTGACAGGTAGACTGACTGAATCGCAGTCGAGTTGTGGGTAAACGCCATTTGTCCGATGGACCGTCCAGCTCCAGCCAGAATATTGCCGACAATGGCATGGCAACATTGCGCGCCTACACGGATGCGACACGCGAGATCATGCGCGTTGTGGCGGACTCACGGCATGACGAGCAGCCTGTCTTTGAGGCAATTCTGAAGTCCGCCAGCAGGTTGTGCGATGCGCCATTCGCAGGACTGGGTCTGTGCAATGGCGAGCGCACGCATGTTCGGATCGTCGCCCTTGAAGGCGCTACTGATGACTACCGGCGCTATTTGCAGGAGCACCCCATACCCATCGACGCGGAGCGCTCAGGCAGTTCCCGCGCGGTTATCAATGGAGAAGTGTACCATATAGAGGACATGCGTAAGGTCGGGGGAGCCACCGGCCCAAACGCTCATCAATCCCGCGCCGTGGATGTGGAAGGCATGCGCACCTATTTGGCCGTGCCATTGATGAGTAACGGCATTGGCATCGGCTACATCGGGCTCTATCGGACGGAGGTTTTACCGTTCACTGACGAGCAGATCGCGCTGATCAAGACCTTCGCGACGCAGGCTGTCATCGCCATTGAGAACGTGCGCCAGTTCCGGGAACTCCAGACCAGGCTGGAGCACGAGGCAGCGACCCGGGAACTTCTCTCCATCATCAGTCAAAGCCGCGATGACGAAACCCCCGTTTTCCAGACCATCGTTAAAAGCGCCAGCCGATTATGTAACTCCTGGCGGACGACGCTCGCGCTTGTTGATGACGCGCGAGAGAACATCGTCAACAGAGCCGGTGGGGTTGACGGAGAGCCGGATCTCTTCGCTGGCGATGCGTTGCCGCTGACAGATTCGGGGGGCGCCGCGCTGGCGATCCGCGAACGACGCCTCGTGCACGAAGCGAACCTTGCTACCTCGGAACTTTATCGGCAAGGCCACGAGCAACGGCGTAAAGTGGTTGACGAATTGGGCGTGCAATCCCTGCTGACGGTGCCAATATTTGCCGGTGGCGAGGCGATCGGATGCATCAATCTGATGCGGAAGGAGCCCGAGCCGTTCGAAAATGAGCAGATACGGCTGATCGAATCCTTCGCCGCCCAGGCCGTCATAGCCATCGAGAACGTCCGCCAGTTCCGCGAACTCCAGACCCGGCTGGAGCGGGAGGCGGCGACACGGGAAATCCTCTCCGTCATCAGTCAGAGCCCGGACGACGAAAGCCCCGTGTTCGATGTCATCGTGAAGAATGCGGCTCGGCTGTGCAACGCGCCGATGGCCCGGCTGCTGATAGCTAACGAGGAGCGGACGCATTTCAAGATTGCGGCCGGTTGGGGAATAGAACTGCAGGCGATCAGTGTCGGCGAATTGATGGAACTCGACCCTGCCATTCTTCCGGCACGGGTCATTATGGAGAACAAGGCCATTAACCTGCCGGACATGCGGGACGGCGAAAACTACCGGTCCGGGCTTCCGGTGGCGGTCCGAATGGTTGAGGAGGAGGGTATTCGCACGCTGTTGATGGTGCCGCTTAGCGTTGGCGATAGGGCGATCGGTGCTTTTGTCGTCAACAAGCGGGAAGTTGCGCCGTTTACCAACGATGAAATTGCGTTGGTCGAGAGTTTCGCCGCCCAGGCCGTCATCGCCATCGAGAACGTCCGCCAGTTCCGCGAACTCCAGACCCGTCTGGAGCGGGAGGAGGCGACGCGGAGAATTCTCTCGGTCATCAGCCAGAGCCGGGACGATGAGAACCCTGTGTTCAATGTCATTGTTGAGAACGCGGCACGGCTATGCGGAACCCATCATGCCGGCCTTATTCTGGTTGATGAAAACCGGGAAAATGTTGTTCTGGCTGCAATGCGGTCCACAGATTACATCGGGTTGTCGGTTGGCGATACTGTTTCCCTTCATGGTGGATCTGCGACTTCCGCCGGCTGTATTTTTGAAGGACGGGTGGTTCATTTCGAAGACTTGGCCAATGACGAGCTTTACAAGCAGGGAGACCCGCATCGCCGCCTTCTGGTCGACAGAGCCGGCGCAAGGAGTCTGCTCAATGTGCCGTTGATTCTTGGCAAGCAGGCGATTGGAGCCATCAGTCTGCAGCGAAACGAGGTAAAACCGTTCACGCAGGATGAAATCGCTATGGTGCAAGGCTTTGCCGCCCAGGCCGTCATCGCCATCGAGAATGTACGCCAGTTCCGGGCGCTGGAGACGTTGAACGCTGAACTTGGCGACCGCGTGGACGAGCAAGTTGGCGAGATCGAGCGGATGGGGCGGCTGAAGCGGTTTCTTTCGCCCGCAGTGGCGGATGCGGTGGTCTCGTCCGGCGGTGAGGAAATTCTCGGCTCGCACCGGGCGCTGATCGGCATTCTGTTCTGCGATATACGCGGCTTCACCGCTTTCTGCGAAACGGCGGAGCCGGAGGAGACCATCGAATTCCTCCAGACCTATCACGAGGAGATGGGCAAGCTCATCAACGCGCATGGTGCGGGTGTCGATCACCGCTGGGGTGACGGCATCATGGTGATCTTCAACGATCCCTTCCCCTGCGAGGACCCGGCGGGCGACGCGCTGAGGCTGGCGCTCGCGATGCGCGAAAAGATGGCGGAAATCTGCCAGCGCTGGAAACGGCTCGGCCACCGGCTAGGCTTTGGCGTCGGCATCTCGCTCGGCTATGCCACGGTCGGCATGGTGGGCTCGGAGGGACGCTTCGACTACACCGCCAATGGCACGGCGGTGAACATGGCGGCACGCCTCTGCGACCATGCCGAGGACGGCGAAATCCTGCTCAGCCCCCGCGCTTATACGGCGGTCGAGGACGACTTCCATGCCGAGTCCATCGGCGAGATGACCTTCAAAGGCATCCGCCAGCCGGTCGAGGTGTTTCGGGTGGTGGATGAACCGGCGGTTGACGCTTAAGCCGTCGCGGCAGCGCCGAGGTGCTTGACGTGCGCCTTCCCGGCTGCGGGCAGGTCTTCGGCGCGCACGCCAAAGGTGGTGATTTTTACCAGGTCAGTAATGCTCACGCCGGCGCCTGCCAGGACAACAATGCCGAAGAAACCGAACAGGACGCCGATGGCTTTGGGGCGCGGTGATCTTTGCATTCAGGGTGAGCGCATGGGCTACCAGAACTGCGAAGACGGTCGCCTCGGTTCTTGCGCTCTCCGCCTTACAGGGGTTCGACTCTGATTTTCTTAAGCCTGCTGGCGGTACCGGTTCCCGTCGCCAGACCCGCCTGCGCCCCGAAGGCGGTGCAGGCTAGGCCCGCCGCCGCACTCGCCAACTTGAGCGCGTCGGGCAGCATATCTCCCTTGGCCAACCCCGCCGCCAGGCCGCCGGTAAAGGCGTCGCCCGCGCCGGTGGTGTCCACCACATCGACAGGCAGGGCGGCCGCGCGCCAACCCGTGCCGTCGGCCGCTGCCGCCACCGCGCCCTCTCCGCCGAGGGTGACGATGACGGTGGCCTTCAGCCGGTCTGCCAGGTGCTCGGCCAGATAGGCGGGATCGACCACCGCCATGAGGCCGACCTGCTCCGCCAGGGCCCGGCCCTCCAGTTCGTTGACAAGCCAATAGTCTACCGCGCCCCAGGCGCGCTCCGGCAACTCGCCGAAAGGGGCCAGGTTCAGGACGGTGATCCCGCCGGCAGCCTTAGCCATCAGCAGGGCGTCGGCGGTTTCTTCGAAGGGGACTTCCATTTGGCAGACCAGCGCGTCGCCCGCGCGGAGACCCGTGAGTTGATCCGCCTGTACTTTCCGGTTTGCGCCGCTGGCGACGATGATGGCGTTCTCGCCGTCGTCCGCGACCATAACCGAAGCCAGGCCGGTCGGCGCATCCGTGATCCTTACGCCGTCGGTATCGACGCCCGCGGCTTCCATTGCAGCAAGGGGAATCGAGGCCCAGGCGTCGTCGCCGACTGCGCCGACCATGCGCACGCCTACGCCATGGGCTGCTCCTAGCTTTGCCGCGGCGACGGCCTGGTTACAGCCTTTGCCGCCTGGAACCGCCTGGTAGCCCTCGGAAAGGACGGTCTCGCCCGGCGACGGCAAGTGGTCCACGCCGAGCGCGATGTCCAGGTTGATGGAGCCGAAAACGATGATGGTCATGGCGGAACACTACCCATCCAGATCGTTCTGAAAACCATCCATCAGCCAGCCGGTTTCGTCGTACTCGCTCATGCATTGGTCGGCCAGCGCGATGCATTCGTCCATGACGCCGTTGTTCTGGCTCTGGGTCAGGGTCTGGCTGCGGACCATCTCCCAGTTGCCGGCATAGTTAATCTCGTAGAGTTCATGCCGGCCGCCGAATTCGGTGCCGACCGCATCCCAAAGCAGCTTCAGCGTCTTGATCCGTTCCTTGTATTCGATGCCGAAGCTGCCGCGCACGTATTGCTTCAGGTATTTATCAACGGTCGGATCGCCGAAATCTTTGGATGACGACGGCAGGTAGATCAGACCGCTCGCCAGGATCTTGTTGGCGATGTTCAGCACCTTCGGATAGATCTCCGGAGACAGCACGCGGTACGCGGCGCCTGACCGCGCGTTCGGCAAAACGTGGCCGTTCTTCCAGGGCTGGGGCGTCGTCGCCATACTCTCGGCGAGGCCCCACATCATATTACGGTAGGCGACGATCTCGCCCATCTGCACCTTTGCCCCGGCGCTTTCACTGGAGCCGGTGCAGCGCAGCGCCTTCCAGATCAGGCCGGTGAGAAAGTCCAGCTTCACCCCCATGCGGATGCAGGCTTGGAAGGTGAAGCCGTTAAAGAAGCCCGATAACGGGTAGAACTTCATCAGCATGTCCAAGTCGCGGTGGACCAGCACGTTCTCCCATGGAATGAAGGCATTATCGAAGATGATGATGGCGTCATTCTCATCGAACCGGCTGGACAAGGGATAGTCGAATGGCGTGCCCATGGTCTTGGCCGCTAGTTCGTAGGACGGCCGGCAGATGAGTTTGACGCCGGGCGTATCCATCGGCGCGATAAACATGGTGGCGAGGTCGGTGTCCGTGATCTCCGCCGACAGGTTCTGGCCGAGGAAGTTGTAGTGGGTCAACGCCGAGCCGGTCGCCACCACTTTTGCGCCGGAGACGTAAATGCCTGCGTCGGTCTCCTTGTCGATGGTGACGTATACGTCTTTGACATCGTCGGCCTTCTTGTGCCGGTCGATCGGTGGGTTGACGATGGCGTGGTTCATGAACAACACGCTTTCCTGGGCACGCTTGTACCAGGCGCGGGCATTGTCTGCCCACGGGCCATAAAACTCCGCGTTCGGGCCAAGCGTGGAGAGGAAACTCGCCTTGTAGTCCGGGCTGCGGCCCTGCCATCCGTAAGAAAGCTTGGCCCATTCCTTGATAGCATCCTTCTGGCCTAGCAAGTCCTCCCCCGATTGTGCGGCGCGGAAGAATTTGTGGGTGAAGCCGCCGGAACCCGTATCGGTCTCGCGGGTCAGGATGGGTTTGGTTTTCTCGTCATGCAGCGCGTCATAGAGCCGGGCAAGCGAGCGGGCCGCGTTGGCAAAAGCCGGGTGCGTCGTGACATCGTCTACGCGTTCGCCATAGAGCCAGACTTCGCGCCCGTCGCGCAGGCTTTCCAGAAATTCAGCGCCAGTGAACGGGCGGTTCTTGCCTTCCAGCATGTCTTCGGGGCGCATGGGCGGTTCCTCATGGTTCGGCAGCTCTGTCGCGCGCAGCATAACGGCGATCTGTGGGCAGGCGAAGCGTATTACACGGGCGTTGTGCCCACAAACTAGGCCACCTTGGAATATTCGCGCTGAGGCGAGGCTTTCATGCTTTCGCCACCTGATCCGCTGCTCTAGAGTCCGCCCGGCCCTGTAGCAAATCTATCTGGGAGACGGGAGATATCAATGAAACGAATTCTAACGCTAGCCGCTGCGGCTGCACTACTCGCTGGCGCTTCCGCTAGCGCGCAAACTGTGAGAGTTGGCCTGTTTGCCGAGCCTTCGTCCATGGACCCGCATTATCATAACCTCGGTCCGAATAACGCCTTTGCCAGCAACGTCTATGAAGGCTTGATCCTGCAGGACGAGAACCAGAAGCTGATGCCGGGCTTGGCTGTTTCGTGGAAGCCGGTCAATGACACCACCTGGGAATTCAAGCTGCGCGAAGGCGTAAAGTTCCACGACGGCAGCGAATTCAATGCCGACGATGTGATCTTCACCTTCGAGCGTGCGCCGAACGTGGTAAGCAGCCCATCGACCTTCGGCACCTATTTGAAAGGCAAGTCGTTCAAGAAGATTGACGACTTCACCGTCCATGCGATCACGGAAGAACCCTATCCGCTGATGCCGGTCGACCTCAGCCAAGTCGTCATTATTTCCAGCGATGTGGGAAATGACGTCACCACGTCTCAGTTCAACTCCGGCGAAGCTGCGATTGGCACGGGCCAGTATAAGTTCGTCGATTGGAAGCCGGGCGATACAATCGTGATCGAACGCAATGACGAATACTGGGGTGAGAAAGCAGCGTTCGAGAAGATCGAAGTGAAGCCGATCAAGTCAAACCCCTCCCGTGTGGCGGCCCTGCTTGCTGGCGATGTCGATTTTATCGACAACGTGCCGACAGCGGATATTGAGCGGCTGAAAGGCGACAGCAATATTGTGCTGGCCAGCGGTATCTCGAACCGGGTGATTTATCTGCATATGGACGTGTTCCGGGATGACTCCCCTTACATCACCGGCACCGATGGCAAGAACCCTTTGATGGATCAGCGGGTGCGCAAGGCGATCAGCAAAGCGATTAATCGCGAGGCGATCGTCGAGCGCGTGATGGAAGGCGTTGCCATTCCGGCCGGCCAGTTGCTGCCGCCGGGCTTTTTCGGCACGTCGGACACGCTGAAACCAGAACCCTATGACCCCGAAGGCGCGAAGAAATTGCTGGCCGAAGCGGGCTATCCGGACGGCTTTGGCATGACCATCCACGGGCCGAACGACCGCTATATCAACGATGCGAAAATCGCCCAGGCTATCGGGCAGATGCTGGCGCGCATCGGTATCGATACCGCGGTCGAAACCATGCCGAAGAGCGTCTATTTTAGCTCTGCCAGCCGCGGCGGTCCGGACAATACGCCGAAATACTCGTTCATACTGGTCGGCTGGGGTTCCGGCACTGGCGAGGCGTCTTCTCCGCTGAAGTCGTTGGTTCACACCAACGATGTGGCGGGTGGCTTCGGCGCTTCCAACCGTGGCCGTTACAGCAATCCTGAAGTGGACAAGTTGATCGAGGAAGCGCTGGCAACCGTAGACGACGAAGCGCGAGAGGCCTTGCTCGCGAAGGCCACGGAATTGGCGATTAACGATCTGGCGATCATCCCGCTGCACTACCAGGTGAACACCTGGGCAACGCGGAAAGAGGCTGGGCTCAAGTACCTGCCGCGCACTGACGAGCGGACCCAGTTCCGTTCGCTAGTCGCACAGTAAGTTGTTTTGGGCGCGGTTGCTGGACAGTGCGCTGTCCGGCGACCGCGCCCTCTTTCTTTTTATTTTCAGACCCCCTGACTGACGAGAGGCCGGACGCATGTGGGCCTACCTAACGAGGCGGCTAGTCCAGGCCGTAGCCGTCGTGTTTGTCATGGCGGTGATTGTCTTTTTTGGCGTCAATGTGATCGGTAACCCGGTAGATATCCTGATCAATCCCGAATTTACCGAAGCCGAGTATCAGGAAGCTATCCGCGCCTTGGGCCTTGACCTGCCGCTGCATGAGCAGTTCTTCGTCTTTCTCGGCAACGCTTTGGAGGGTGATCTCGGTACATCGTTTGTGTGGGGCGAGCCGGCACTGCAACTGATTGCGCAACGGCTGCCGGCGACCCTCGAATTGGCCTCTGCCGCGCTGCTGCTCTCTATTGTTCTGGGCGTGCCGCTGGGCATGTATGCGGGCACGAAACCCCATTCCTGGGTCAGCAAGTCAATCGTTTCCAGTTCCATCCTGGGTTTTTCCCTGCCGACATTCTGGGTCGGGATCATGATGATCATGCTATTCGCGGTGGAGTTGGGGATCTTGCCGTCGACCGGCCGCGGCGACACGGCAGAGATGTTCGGTATCCAGTGGAGTTTCCTGACCTGGAACGGCCTGAGCCACTTGGCCATGCCGGCCACCAACCTGGCTCTCACCAACATTGCTTTGGTCATCCGCTTGTCCCGGGCTGGCACCAGAGAAGTGATGCTGCAGGACTATATCAAATTTGCCAGGGCGAAGGGGCTCGGCCCAAAACGCATAACGCTCGTGCATGTTCTGAAGAACACACTGATCCCGGTCGTAACGGTGCTGGGCTTGGAACTGGGCTCACTGATCGCTTTCTCCGTCGTGACCGAGACAGTGTTCGCCTGGCCTGGCATGGGCAAGCTGATCATCGAGTCGATCCAGGTGCTGGACCGGCCCATTGTCGTTGCCTACCTGATGCTGACGGTTCTGCTGTTCGTCACCATCAACCTGATTGTCGACATCCTCTATTCCCTGCTGGACCCGCGGGTCCGTATTTCGGGAGCGAAGTAGCATGAGCGGCGACCCGAAAGACGTTCTAGTGGAGGAATCCTCGGCAGAGCCGGTGGCAAGGCTGGCGCCGTCGACCGTGGTGGAAACGCCCTTCCAGCGGTTCCTCTCCGAATATTGCGAGAGCAAGATCGCAGTGGTGGCGTTCTTCGTGTTTCTGGCAATCGTGTTCGTCGCCCTGTTCGCGCCATGGATCTCCCCCCAGAACCCCTACGACCTGGCGGAGATCGACATTATGGACGGCCGCCTCGCGCCCGGTGGCACCACGTTCGACGGGACCAAGACCTATTGGTTGGGGACGGACGACCAGGGCCGGGATATGGTGTCGGCTATCTTCTATGGGCTCCGGATCAGTCTGTCGGTAGGCGCGCTCAGCGGCATGATAGCGTTGATGATTGGCGCGGTGGTTGGCTTGGTTGCGGCCTATTTCGGCGGCAGGGTTGAAGGCGCCATCATGCGCCTGGTCGATCTGCAATTATCATTCCCCGCGATCCTGGTAGCGCTGATGCTTCTGGCGATCCTGGGCAAGGGCGTCGACAAGATCATTATCGCGCTGGTGATCGTGCAATGGGCCTATTACGCCCGAACGGTCAGGGCGAGCGCGCTTGTAGAGCGCGAACGGGAATACATCGCCGCCGCCAAGGCATTGGGGCTCAGCTCCTGGCGTATCCTGTTGCGCCACCTACTGCCGAACGTGCTGCCGCCGCTTATCGTGGTCGGCACCGTGCAGGTTGCGAGCGCCATCGCGCTGGAGGCGACGCTCAGCTTCCTGGGGATTGGCCTGCCGATCACCGAGCCTTCGCTGGGCCTGCTAATCGCGAACGGCTTCGATTACATGTTGACCGGCAAGTACTGGATCAGCTTTTTCCCTGGCATCGCCCTACTGATCACCATTGTCTCGATTAACCTGATCGGCGACCAGTTAAGGGACGTGCTGAATCCGCGGCTGCGGCGGTAGGTGGGGCTAGAACCCGCACATCGGGGGGAAGGTTGTGCTGGTGCCGGCAGCTTGAGCGCTGCTAACTCCGGCACCATCACCATAAATAATCGCCGCGGCGAGCAATGCAGCCATCGTCACCACCGGCAAAATGGCATAGAGGGCGATTTGCATTCATACCAACTCTGTGGATTGACGGTACCTGAAAATCTATCCTGTTGACCAGTAAAGCGCAAACGGCGGGATATCTGCCAGCTCGCCACTAGCTATCTCTTCTACGTCCCGCGAAAGGCCCTTTGTAATGACCGACCTCTGGAAACTCTCTGCCATGGACATGCGGGTGGGGCTCGATGCGAAGCAGTTTTCGGCGCATGAGGTGATGACCTCGGTCGTGGAGCGGATGCACGCGACCAATCCGAAGCTTAATGCCGTCGTCTATGACTATTCCGAACAAGCGTTGGCGAAGGCAAAGGACGCGGACGCCGCGCTCGTCAAGGGGGAGCATTGGGGGGCGCTGCACGGCCTCCCTGTTACCATCAAGGTCAATGTGGACTTGGAGGGCACGCCGACTACCAACGGCCTGCCGGCGCTGGCGGACAACATCGCGCCCGGCAACTCTCCTGTGGTGCAGAACCTCTTGGATGCGGGCGCGATCATCTTCGGCAAGACCAACACGCCGGAGCTTTCCATGCGCGGGACGACCGACAACCCGCTGCACGGCCTGACCCACAACCCCTGGGACGAGCGGGCGTCGCCGGGAGGATCGTCCGGCGGCGCAAGTTCCGCCTGCGCGGCTGGTATGGGGCCAATCCATCACGGCAATGATATTGCTGGCTCGCTGCGAATTCCAGCCTCGGCCTGCGGGCTGGCAACGGTGAAGTCCGGCCTGGGCCGCGTGCCGGCCTTCAACCCCAGTGCCGGGGCGGAGCGGGGCTTGCTCAGCCAGTTGATGAGCGTGCAAGGCACAATCTGCCGGGAAGTGAAAGACGTGCGCTTCGCGACTAAGGTGATGGCCAGCCGCGACGTGCGCGACCCCTGGTGGGCGCCGGTGCCTTTCGATGGGCCAACATTGCCGAAACCGGTCAAGGTGGCGGTGACCAAGGAAAATTATGGTTATCCTATCCACCCTGAAATTGTGGCGGGTATCGACCGGGCGGCGGGCTACCTGCGCGATGCGGGCTATCAGGTGGAAGAGGTCGAGACGCCTTCCATCAAGCCCGCCGTCGATGCCTGGTTGGACGCAGTGACGCTGGAATTGAAGGAGACTCTTGATCCTCTGGCCCGGCAGCATGGCAGCAAGACGATCCAGGATATTTTCGACGCCTACTACCAGTTCGGCAAAATGGTGGACTACAGGGGCTACATGCAGGCGGTGGCCAACCGCAGCGCCATGGTGCGCAACTGGTCGGTGTTTCTGGAGGAATGGCCGCTGGTGCTCTCCCCCTTCTTCATGCGGCCAATGTACGATTACGACCATGACGAGACGTTTGATGGGGTGCGCGACCTGTTTGACGCCATGATGTACTCGTACTCGATCAACTATATGGGCCTGCCTGCCGGCAATATTCCCATCGGCCTGGTGGATGGGAGGCCCAGCGGTGTGCAGATCATCGGCCAGCGCTTCCGCGAGGACATGATCCTGGACGCGATGCAGGTGGTGGAGGATCAGGTCGGCGTCCTCGCGCACCAACTTTGGGCGCGGATGTCGGTCCAGGGGGTCTGACGTTGCCGGCGCCCGGCCTTTCCCCATGCAGATCTGCGGGTGATACCCCATCCGGCAACGAGCGTGCCCCGCGGTCCCGCAACGAAGACTCAAGCTGCACCGCGCGCAGGGCGGGGCTGCATTGGCCGTTTCGGACAGCCTTCGAGTACACGCCTTCCACTTTCGCTAGCAGCCTGTCCAATTCGGCTTGTTCGCGGAGTGCTTGGGACGTCCGTAACCGTTCGATCTCTGCCAGCACCGTTGGCTCCTGCAACAGCCGCCAGGCTTGCTGGGTAGCGGAGGATGCTTTGTAGCCCGCGGCCCTGGCAGCCTCCGCGCCGCTCGCGCCCGCGGCAATGCGCTGGCAGAATAGGGTCCGCCGTCCCGAGAGGGGCAAGGGCTCATCTAGGGCGGGCTGGTCTGAAGGGCTTTTGCAGTTCGGCATGGCTGTCTCCTCGCCACGCCATATGGGGCGGCCTTATGGCGATACAAGTATTTATTCCTATAAAATCCCTGGGCAGTTTTCCATCCTTTGCCCCAGCGCGGGCTTGACGCAGTGCTGTGTGTTGAGATTCCGGCCAGCCCTTTCTAGGATCGGCCCGTTCCGCCATGCGGAATATTTCCGCTCCTTGGAAGGGCTTCCACCCGTGTCGAACATGCCGGCCACCAGGCCAGCCAATCCCAATTTTTCTTCCGGCCCCTGCGCAAAGCGGCCAGGCTGGACTCCCTCTGTCCTCAACGATGCGCTGCTAGGACGGTCCCATCGCTCTGGCCCCGGCAAAGCCAAGCTGGCGGCGGTGATCGAACAGACCCGGGCCCTGCTGAACATCCCGGCGGACTATCGCATCGGTATCGTGCCGGCGTCCGATACAGGTGCGGTGGAAATCGCGCTCTGGCACCTGTTGGGCCTGCGCGGCGTCGATGCGCTGGTCTGGGAAAGCTTCTCGAAGGACTGGCTGACCGATGCCCGCCAGCAATTGCAATTGCCGGACCTGCGTGTTCTGGAAGCAGACTACGGCGAACTGCCGGATCTGCATGAGGTCGATCCGGCCCGCGACACGGTGTTTGTTTGGAACGGCACCACGTCGGGTGTGCGTGTGCCGAACGGGGACTGGATATCGGCCGACCGCGAAGGCCTGACCATTTGCGATGCAACCTCCGCTGCATTTTCCATGGACCTGCCATGGGACAAGCTCGACGTGGTCACCTGGTCCTGGCAGAAGGCCATGGGCGGGGAGGCCGCGCACGGTATGCTGGTGCTTAGCCCCCGCGCGGCAGCCCGCCTCGAAAGCTACACCCCGCCGCGGCCAATGCCGAAGGTGTTCCGGCTCTGCAAGGACGGTAAGCTGATCGAGGGCATCTTCCGCGGCGAGACCATGAACACACCCTCCATGTTGTGTGTGGAGGACGCGCTCGACGCGCTAGCATGGATCGAGAGCATTGGCGGCCAAAAGGGCTGTCAGAAGCGCTCCGAGCAATCGTTGAAGCATGTTGCAGAATGGGTGGACCGTACGCCCTGGGCCAGCTTCCTGGCGGAGGATCCGGCGACCATTTCCTCCACTTCTGTCTGCTTGTCGATTGCAACGCCGGAGGTTGGCGAAAAGGCCGGAGACGTTCCGGGGATGATGGCGAAGTTACTTGATACCGAGGGTGTCGCCTACGACATCAATGGCTATCGCGCGGCCCCGCCCGGCCTCCGCATCTGGTGCGGCGCCACGGTGGAACCCGACGACGTAGCCGCCCTCATGCCCTGGCTCGACTGGGCCTATGCAACCGTTACAGCAAAACTGCTGAAGGGATAAATCCCATGCCAAAAGTGTTGATTGCCGACGCGCTCAGTGAGCGCGCCGCCGAGATATTCCGTGAACGCGGGTTGGAGGTCGACGTCAAGGTTGGCCTGAAACCCGACGAACTGTTGTCCATCATTGGCGACTATGATGGCCTCGCCGTCCGCTCCGCGACCAAGGTTTCGGGCGACGTGCTCGAAGCCGCGCCAAACCTCAAAGTTATTGGCCGTGCCGGTATCGGTGTCGACAATATCGACGTGCCGGCCGCCACTGCCCGTGGCGTCGTCGTGATGAACACCCCCTTCGGCAACACCATCACAACCGCCGAGCATGCCATTGCCATGATGTTTGCGCTCGCCCGGCAGATTCCGGCCGCCGACCGCTCCACCCAGGCGGGAAAATGGGAAAAATCCCGGTTTATGGGCGTCGAGCTGTTTGGCAAGACGCTGGGCCTGATCGGTTGCGGCAATATCGGCACGATCGTGGCGGAACGGGCGCTCGCGCTGAAGATGAAAGTCGTGGCGTTCGATCCGTTCCTTTCCAAGGAGCGAGCGGCCGATCTGGGTGTCGAGAAGGTAGACCTGGATACCCTGTTGCGCCGCGCTGATTTCATCACCCTGCACACGCCGATGACCGACCAGACCCGTGGCATTATAGATGCGGCCGCCCTGGCCAAGTGCAAACCTGGTGTGCGTATCATCAACTGCGCGCGCGGCGGCCTGGTGGTCGAGGAAGATGTGAAGGCGGCCCTCGACAGCGGCCACGTCGCCGGCGCGGCCTTCGATGTGTTTGTAGAAGAGCCTGCCAAACAGAACATTCTGTTCGGCCACGACAATGTCGTAACAACGCCGCACCTTGGTGCAGCGACGGAGGAGGCACAGGAGAACGTTGCCCTGCAAATCGCCGAGCAGATCAGCGACTATCTGCTGACCGGCGCGGTTTCCAACGCCCTCAACATGCCGTCGATCAGTGCGGAGGAAGCGCCGCGCCTCAAGCCGTTCATGGGCTTGGCCGAACAGTTGGGCAGCTTTGCCGGCCAGTTGACGGAAAATGCGCTGCAAAAGCTAACTGTGGAATACCGCGGTCACGTCGCGGGCCTTAACACCCGTCCGCTTACCGCGCTGATCCTGATGGGATTGCTGCGGCCGCTACTGGACAGCGTGAATATGGTAAACGCGCCGGTTATTGCCCGCGATCGCAACTTGGACGTGACGGAGGTTAAGAACGACCAATCGGTCGATTTCCAGTCGATTGTCCGCGTGACCGTGGAGACTGACAAGAATAGCCGTACAGTTGCGGGCGCGCTGTTCGGCACTCTGCCCCGCATCGTGCAAGTGCAGGACATCAGTTTCGATGCGCAATTGGGCGAGAATATGCTGTTCATCCGCAACGAAGACAAGCCGGGCTTCATTGGCAAGCTCGGTACGGCTTTGGGCAATGCGGGGCTAAACATTGCCAACTTCCACCTGGGCCGTTCGCCCGGCAATGGCCATGCGCTAGCGCTGGTTGAGATTGACGAGGCCTGCTCCGACAGTGTCGCTGCGGATATCGCTAGGATTGAAGGCGTGATCCAGGCAAAGGTGATGCGCTTCACGTGACCCGACTGCTGGTCCTGCTGTCCGTCTTGGTGCTTGCCCTGCCAGGGCGGGCAGCGGAAGAGCGTCTGTGGCCTGTAGGGCAGCATAGCCTGCCTGCCGCGCCGGTGGCCCTCGACCAGACAGGAGAGGGCGTGCTGCTGCGCCTGGCGGGCGGCTCGGGATGGACGCTTGGCTGGGCAGACGGGGCGCCCACGCTTTCTGCGTCCGGGCCGCCGCCGTTTGAGACGGAACCCGGCATGTTGCCCGATGGCCATTTTGCTTACGGCACCGGGCAAATTCGCCGGGCCTGGCTCAGCGAGCCTACGGAAGAATATGGCCACGCTATTCTGGGCGATGGCATAGAAGCGAAAGTGCTGACTGCCGAAATGGCGGATGGTGCAGTGCTGACCGTGCGTGCGCCGCAGGGTACTGTCTTTGAAGACCTCACTCCGCGGCTTTGGGACTTGGATGGCGACGGGGAAGCTGAAGCCTGGGTTATCCGCTCCGGTCCACGGGAGGGCGACGGCTTGAAGCTTATGCGGTGCATAAAGGTGAACTGATCCTGCGCTTTGCTACGGACCCGATCGGTTTGGGCTATCGCTGGCTGAACCCGGTCGGCGTCGCGGATTTCACCGGCGACGGGCAGCGCGAAGTGGCGCTGGTGCAGACGCCCCATATCGGGGGCAATCTGATTCTCTACCGTCCGGCAGGCGCACACCTGGACCAAATCATGCGGGTGCCCGGTTTTTCCAACCACGCCATTGGCTCCCGCGCATTGGGGCTTAGCTGGATTGGAGACATCGACGGCGACGGTGCGGCCGACATTCTGCTGCCGGGCCAGACCAGGCGCGAGCTTGCCGCATTCAGTATGGCCCATGGCGGGTTCCGGATTTTGGGTGCCAGCGAGCGCACGGGTCATATCGAGACAAGCTTTGCCGAATTGCCCTCCAAGACCGGGACCGAAACTGGTGGGCGCGTCATTCTGTTTGCCGACGATACGCCCTCTTTGCGTTGGCTACGGTTGCCAGAGTAGAGCGATGCGCTAGAACGGGCGCAGCCTCGCCTGATACCAGGACTGATTAGTGATGAATGAAAGCGCCGCCCTCCTGCCAAGTGGCCTGCGCGATACGCTGCCGCCCGAAGCGGAGCAGGAATCCGCGGTGACGGAGCGCCTGCTCGCAGCTTTCCGCCAAAACGGCTACCGCCAAGTCTCTCCGCCGATGGTGGAGTTCGAGGCGTCGCTGCTGACCGGACCGGGTGCGGCGATGACCCACCGCACATTTCGCCTGGTCGATCCCGCCTCCCAGCGGACGCTGGCCGTGCGGGCCGATATCACCCCCCAGGTTGCCCGCATCGCCGGAACACGGCTCAGCCTCTGGCCCCGGCCGCTGCGGCTTTCCTATCACGGCTCTGTGCTGCGGGTGACGGGGGACCAGTTGCGGCCCGACCGCCAGTTCCGCCAGGCGGGGATTGAGTTGATAGGCAGCGGCAACATCGCTGCCGATGCCGAGGTAATCACGGTGGCGGTCGAGGCGCTGACAGCGCTGGGCGTCGATGGCTTGACCGTAGACCTCAACTTGCCGAGCCTCGCCCCTGCCATCGCACCGGCGCTAACGGCTGGTGACAGTCAGGCATCAGAGTTGCGGGAGGCCTTGAACCGGAAGGACCAATCGTCGGTCGAACGGCTGGCGCCCCAGCAGGCGGAGTTGCTGGCCTCCCTTATGATGGCTGCTGGACCGGCCGCGGAGACACTGGCAAAGCTAGCTGCCCTGGACCTGCCTGCCGCCGCACGGGAGGCGCTATTGCCCGCCGAGCAACTGCTGCCTCTGTTGGCCGAAAGTGAACCAGGCCTGGTGGTCACTCTGGACCCGGTCGAGCACCGGGGTTTCGAATATCACAGCGGCATCGGTTTCTCGCTGTTTGCCCGCGAGCTACACGGGGAACTGGGCCGTGGCGGGCGCTACATGGCCTCTGCGCCCGGCCAGGAGCCGGAGACGGCAACCGGCGTGACGATCTACATGGACATGCTGCTGCGTGTCCTGGCGCCTGATGAGCCAGCGGCGCGCCTCTACCTGCCGATGGGTACCACGGCGGCGCAACGACGGGACTTGCAGGCTGAGGGCTGGCTTACCGTCATGGCGTTCGAACCGGCGGCCTCCGCGGCGGAAGAGGCCCGCCGGCTTGGCTGCTCCCACCATTGGCAGGACGGTGCCGCCGTCGCAATCTAGCGGCGGCCTGCCGATTCGATTGTTCCCAAAGGGAAAGGGCCGGATCATTCTCCGGCCCCTTGTCTCAACTAACGCTATTCGGCGCTGACGCAATCAGACGTCCGGCTGTTCTGCCTCGCCTGGGTCGCCTGCTGGGGTGGCTTTCTGGCGCGGGCGATCGTCGTCGGGCAGGGTGCCCAGCTCGTCGAAGTTGATGTCCGGGTCGAAGGTGAAGCCGGTGTCGTCCTGGTCCACCGTGCCGCCCTGCGCCTGGATCTCCGCCTCTTCCGGGGTCCGTGCCACGTTGGCGGTCACCGTGATCGACACTTCCGGATGCAGCGCCACGCGCACCTCGTGCATGCCGAGTTCCTTAATGGCGCGTTCCAGCAATACCTGGCGGGCATTAATGGTATAGCCGGCTTCACGCACCGACTCGGCAATGTCGCGGCCGGTAACAGAACCGTAAAGCTGGTTGGTGCCACCCGCCTGGCGGATCAGGGTGATGGCCAGACCGTCCATCTTCTCGCCAACCGCTTCGGCCTCTGCCTTGCGTTGCAGGTTTTCGGCCTCCAGCTGGGCGCGGCGGGCTTCGAACACCTTTAGGTTTTCGGCGGTCGCGCGCAGGGCCTTGCCCTGGGGCAACAGGAAGTTGCGGGCAAAGCCTGGCTTTACGCGTACCACGTCGCCCATCTGGCCGAGCTTCTCGATCCGCTCCAGCAGCACAATCTCGATCATTAGTCCAAAACCTCCATCAGGTATTTTTCGGGCGCGTCAGGCGCTCACGCAGTTTGAAGACAGGCTCCGCCATTCCCAGCGCCACGATGGCCAAGGCAAGCCAGCCAAAGAAGATAATCATCACATAGAACGCGATATACCCTACCGTCCATGCGCCGAAACTCGCCAGAGCCGCATGCACGACGCTCAATCCCTGGAACAGCAGCGGATAGGCGAGGATCATAGCGAGATTGGCGGTCATAAAGCCAAGGTCGCCGCTCAGCACATAGCTAAGCGCCACCATCACGCCGAAAAGAGAGGCCCAGGAAAGCGGGATCTCGACCTCGCTCATCGACATGCTGGGGCGCAGGTTCCGGTTGACGCGCTTGACAATCGCCTGCGCCAACAGGCCGTTCACGGTCGCCATCAGCATCCACGACCAAGCCGTGATGCCCGGCAGCACATAGGCCAACTGGTTGATCACCAGCGGCATCGTTTCCTGGCCGGTCGTTTGCTTGATCATCTCGCCGATATTGCCGACAAAGGCCGAAACCGCTGCGCCAATGCCATCGGCGAAGATGGCGAAGCCTGCCGCTGACCCGACCAGCAGCAAAGCGCACCAGAGCGACGTCCCGCGCAATAGGTTGCCTGCCGGGTACCAATAATCCTTGCCGTCGGTCCAGGTCCGCACGCGCAGCGCCAACTGGACAAGAATGGTGACAGGTAGGGCCGTGGAAAGCGCGAACAGTAGGCCCGGCATCGTGCCGCCCATCACAACCAGCGACACGGTCGCCACACCGCCGGCAATCGCCACTGCCATGGTTCCCATGGACAATCCTACGATGAACAACGGAAGTTGCGCGAGGTAGGTTACCAGCAGCCCGATCGCAAGACCGCTGAGCGCGGATGCATAAAGCACCGCGCTGGCGAGCCCGAAGGCGATAATAATGGGCAGTTGACGGATCATCGCGGCAACGCAGGACCAAGGCCAGGGGCCGGGCAGATGCCGGCGCGGCCGCTTCTAATTGATGGCGTAGGGCAGCAAGCCAAGGAAGCGGGCGCGCTTGATCGCATTGGCGAGTTCACGCTGCTTCTTCGCCGATACTGCGGTGATGCGGCTCGGTACCATCTTGCCGCGCTCCGAGATGAAGCGTTGCAGGAGGCGCATGTCTTTATAGTCGATCGCCGGCGCATTTGGGCCGGAGAACGGGCAGGACTTACGGCGCCGAAAGAAGGCGCGGCGGGCGCTGGTAGCCATGGTTATTCGGCTCCTTCAGCAGTGGTTTCGGTGGCGGCATCGGCGCGCGGGGTGCGATCCTCACGAGGCGCGCGATCCTCGCGCGGGCCACGGTCTTCACGCGGACCACGGTCGCCGCGATCCCCCCGCTCTCCGCGTTCGCCACGTTCCGGACGGTCACCACGCTCACGCTGTTGCAACATGGGCGACGGGCCTTCGGGGATTTCGTCGATCCGGACGGTCATATAGCGCAGCACGTCTTCGCTGATGCGCATCAGGCGCTCCATCTCGGCAATCGCCGCGGGCGGCGTGTCGAGATGCATCATCACATAATGACCCTTCCGGTTCTTGTTGATCCGGAAAGCTAGGTTGCGCAGGCCCCACATCTCGCGCTTCACGACGGAGCCTTCGTATTGGCCCACCAGTTCGGCGTAGCTGTCAGCCATCGCTTCGACCTGGGTCGGCGACATATCCTGGCGAACAATAAATACTGTCTCGTAGTACGACATTCTTGGTCCCGGCGGCTAGGCAACGGCTGGTTTGATGAGGGACTATCCCTTCATCCACCCGGCGGCTGCAATAGCTCAGGCTATGGTTTCTCTTTGGTATCCGACACAAATCGGACGGCAGCTCGAGCGGCGTCCCGCAAATCGCGGCAGCGATCCTTATCCCTGCTTTGAGCGGAAGGCGCTCTTATACGCATTTCAGAGTGCAGTGCAACCCTTATGGGCCGCGGAATTTCTGTAGATTACCCACAAAATTGACCTTAGCGGCTGCCGGCTAAACTTGACAGCCGCTTTGGCATCGTCCTCTAAGAACGCCTTCAGTGTTTGGCTGGCTTTTGCGACCGGAAAGGAATTTGTGGTGCGGGCGGTAGTATTTCCAGGACAAGGGGCCCAGGCTGTTGGCATGGGCAAACGATTGGCGGAAGCCTCTGCAACGGCGCGTGAAGTGTTCGAAGAGGTTGATGACGCCCTCGGCCAGAAATTATCGCGCCTGATGTTTAATGGCCCCCAGGAAGAACTGACCCTGACTGCCAATGCGCAACCGGCATTGATGGCCGTCAGCGTCGCTTTGGTCCGTGTTCTGGAGAAAGAAGGTGGCAAAAGGCTGGCGGATGGCTGCAAATATGTCGCAGGTCATTCGCTTGGTGAGTATTCCGCTCTTACGGCTGCCGGCTCACTGAAATTGAGCGATGCGGCCCGCCTGCTTCGGCGCCGCGGGGAGGCCATGCAAGCCGCCGTACCGGTAGGCGAGGGCGCGATGGCGGCACTGCTGGGCATGGAGGTTCCAGACGTACGGCAGGTAGTGGCTGACGCCGCGTCTGCTGGCGTTTGCGCTATCGGCAACGACAACGCGCCGGGCCAGGTGGTAGTGAGCGGCGCAACCGCTGCCGTCGAGCGCGCGGTTGCGTTGGCGAAGGAGCGCGGTGTGCGCAAGGCGGTGATGCTCGATGTAAGCGCCCCGTTCCATTGCCCCCTTTTGCAGCCGGCTGCGGACGCCATGGAGGAAGCCCTGGCTGAAATTGCGCTGGACGAGCCGGTGGTGCCGCTGATCGCAAACGTGACGGCCGCGCCGGTCAGCGACCCCGAAGAAATCCGCCGCTTGCTGGTGGAGCAGGTGACCGCGACGGTCCGCTGGCGCGAATGCGTGTTGGCCATGAAGGAATTGGGTGTCGATACGCTGGTGGAAATGGGTGAGGGCAAGGTGCTCTCCGGTATGATCCGTCGCATCGACCGGGAGATGAAGGGCGTACCGGTGCAAGGACCGGAAGACCTGGAAGCTCTCGCAGTTGATTGGTAGACGGCGCCCCGCCATAGGAAAGGTAATGAGCATGTTTGATCTCACAGGCCGCCGGGCCCTGGTAACCGGCGCTTCCGGCGGTATTGGGGCCGCCATCGCTCGCGCGTTGCACGCGCAAGGTGCTGCGGTCGCAATCTCCGGTACGCGCGAGGCGGCGCTGCAGGAACTAGCGGCGGAACTGGGAGAGCGGGTGGCGGTTGCGCCCTGCGATCTGTCGGATGCCGAAGCCGTTGAAGCCCTCGTGCCGCAGGTGATCGAGGCACTGGGCGGGCTCGACATCCTGGTGAACAATGCTGGTCTGACCCGCGATGGTCTGGCCATGCGGATGAAGGACGACGACTGGCAGGCGGTTCTCGAGGTGAACCTGACCGCCAGCTTCCGCTTGGCGCGAGCGGCGCTGCGCGGCATGACCCGTGCGCGGTTTGGCCGAATCATCGGCATCACCTCCGTCGTGGGCGTGACTGGCAATCCGGGACAGGTGAATTACGCCGCCTCCAAGGCAGCCATGATCGGCATGAGCAAGTCGCTTGCAGGGGAGGTTGCCGCCCGGAATGTCACCGTCAATTGCGTTGCGCCAGGCTTTATCGAGACACCAATGACGGATGCGCTTAACGACAAGCAAAAGGAAGCCCTGTTGCCGCGGATCCCCGCCGGAAGCATGGGAACGCCTGAAGATGTTGCCGCTTCCGTGGTCTACCTGGCAAGTGACGAGGCCGGTTATATGACCGGTCAAACCCTGCATGTGAACGGCGGTATGGCGATGCTTTGACGACCTGCGCGCAATCTGCCCTTGCAATTCGACGCAATAGGGCCGATTGCGCGCCAGCTTAGGCGCTTCTTTGTGTAGCGGCCCCTGTCAAATGATGGTAACACGCCCTCGCATTGTGTAGGGAACCGGTCAATGGCAGACGGGATGCTGCATCGGAACCTGGCTTTGAAAAACAGCCATCTCAACCAACACGGACAATACAAGGACCCGTATCTATGAGCGACGTTAAACAAAAGGTCATCGATATCGTCATCGAGCACCTGGGCGTTGAAGCCGACAAGGTTACCGAAAATGCTACTTTTATCGATGATCTCGGCGCGGATTCGCTCGATACGGTCGAGTTGGTAATGGCTTTTGAGGAAGCCTTTGGCGTGGAAATTCCAGACGACGCAGCCGAAAAAATTCAGAGCGTCAATGACGCTATCGCTTACATCGAAGCGAACTCCTGATCCGGTAAGCAGACGCGGCGGGCTGCTCTGGTGTTCCCGCCCGCGGGAGGATAGCGATGCGCCGTGTAGTCGTTACGGGCCTTGGTTTAGTGTCGCCGCTTGGGTGCGGCGTTGACGCCAGTTGGAACCGGCTGATTGCCGGAGAATCGGGGCTCGGCCCTATTACGCGCTTCGACGCGAGCGACCTGCCGTGCAAGGTTGCCGCGGAGTTGCCCGCAGGTGACACTGCCGACGGCTTGTGGAACCCTGATGATTGGATGGAGAAGCGCGACCAGCGCAAGGTCGATCCATTCATTCTGTACGGCATTGCAGCTGCGCAGCAGGCGGTCGATGACTCCGGCTGGAAGCCGGAAGATGAGGAGGCCCGCTGCCGGACCGGTGTGATGATCGGCTCTGGCATTGGCGGTCTGACGACCATCGCGGAAACCGCAATCACTCTGCACGAAAAGGGGCCACGCCGGGTCTCTCCTTTCTTCATACCGGCGGCGCTGATCAATCTGATTTCCGGACAGGTATCCATCCGTTTTGGCTTTAAGGGCCCGAACCATTCGGTTGTGACCGCCTGCGCGACGGGTGCCCATGCTATTGGCGACGCCGGGCGCCTGATCTCATTCGGCGACGCCGATGTGATGGTCGCGGGCGGTTCAGAAGCGGCAATCTGTAAGCTGGGCATTGCCGGGTTTGCGGCTGCCCGGGCGCTGTCAACCGGTTACAATGATGATCCCAAAAGCGCCTCCCGTCCCTGGGACAAAGGCCGTGACGGTTTCGTCATGGGCGAGGGTGCGGGCGTGGTGATTCTGGAAGAGTATGAGCACGCCAAGGCCCGCGGTGCGAAAATTTACGGTGAACTGACCGGCTATGGCCTTTCCGGTGACGCCCACCACATCACCGCGCCGGCAGATGATGGCGACGGTGGTTTTAGGGCGATGACTGCCGCACTGGCCCGCGCCGGTCTCTCGCCGAGCGATATCGACTACATCAACGCGCACGGCACCTCGACGCCGCTAGGCGACGAGATTGAATTGGGCGCCGTGAAACGACTGTTCGGCAAGCATTCCTATGAACTCGCCATGTCCTCGACCAAATCGGCGGTCGGACACCTGTTAGGCGCGGCGGGTGCGATCGAAGCGATTTTCTCGATCAAGGCTATGCAGACGGGCACCATGCCGCCAACGCTGAACCTGAACGACCCTTCCGAAGGCTGCGACATCAACCTGGTGCCGAAAGTGGCGCAGCAGCGGCCGCTGCGGGCCGTACTCTCGAACTCCTTTGGGTTTGGTGGTACCAACGCCTCGCTGATCTTCTCCAAGGTCTGACCGGAGAGTCCGCCATGAAGCGGTACCTCTTGGTTCTGGTTGTGGTTGCCACCGCCATGGCAGGCGCCACCTACCTCTGGTTCGAAAAATCGATCTTTGGGGACGGACCGCTCCAGGCACCTGCCCGCGTGCTGGTCGAGAAGGGCAGTGGCCTCTCTACCGTAGCGCGGCAACTCGAAGATGCCGGGGTGGTTGAGCAGGCACGCCTGTTCCAGGCCTATGTGATGGTGGAGGGAAAGGAAACCGCCCTCCAGGCTGGCGAGTATCAGTTCCCGGCTGGCGACAGCATGGAGGAGGTGCTTGACCGGCTCGTACGCGGCGAGACCATGCGCCATCAGATCGTCTTCCCGGAGGGGCTGACCAGCCACACGATCCTTGCCGCCTTAGCGGAGGCTCCCGATCTGACTGGCGATGTGCCGGACGATGTTCCGGAAGGAAGTCTGCTGCCAGCTGCTTACGATTTTACTTATGGCGAGAGCCGCGCGGCCATCATCGGGCGAATGCAGAAGGCGATGGACGATGCGGTGGCCGAGGCATGGGAGAGCCGGGACGAAGGCCTCCCGCTGAAAACGCCGGAGGAAATGGTAATTCTCGCTTCCATCGTGGAGAAGGAAACGGGACTTTCCGGCGAGCGCGGCAAAGTTGCGGGCGTCTTCGTCAACCGCCTGAACATTGGCATGAAGCTCCAGTCCGATCCGACCACGATCTATGCCGTGACGCGCGGCAAGGGCACATTGGGCCGGGGACTCCGCCGGAGCGAACTGGCAAAGAAAGACTCCTACAATACCTACTATATTGCCGGCCTGCCGCCTGGCCCCATAGCCAATCCGGGGCGGGAAGCCTTGATGGCGGTTGCCCAACCGGAAGAGACGGACGCGCTCTATTTTGTGGCAGACGGCACCGGCGGCCATGCGTTCGCCCGAACCTTGGACGAACACAATCGCAATGTGCAGGTTTGGCGCAAAATCGAAAAGCAGCAGAAGGCCGCGCAATGACAATCTCTTCCATGACTGGCTTCGGACGGGCGCAGGGGGTCGCGGGCGGCTATGCATGGGCCTGGGAAGTGCGAAGCGTCAATGGGCGTGGCCTGGACCTGCGGCTCCGCCTCGCCGCTGGCTTTGAGGCGCTGGATCAGCCGGTGCGCAAATTGGCAGGCGCAATGCTGGCCCGGGGCAATGTCTCTATCAATCTGCAGGTGCAGCGCGAGCGTTCGGAGAACCGCTACCAGTTGAATGAAGACTGGCTCACGGTTGTAAATGAAGCAGCCCAGCGCATCCGTGAAACCGGCGGTGGCGATGAATTTGGCCTGATTCAACCTGAAGGCCTGTTGGCGCTGCGCGGAGTCATCGATTCGGTGGACGATGCCACTGCCGCCTTGCCGGATGAGGAAACCCAAAAGGCCGTGCTGGCCGGGGCGGAGTTGG
The DNA here is from genome assembly GCA_965222315.1 of Alphaproteobacteria bacterium. Classification (GTDB taxonomy): domain Bacteria; phylum Pseudomonadota; class Alphaproteobacteria; order Bin95; family Bin95; genus JACKII01. The sequence continues at coordinate 271,395 of OZ244951.1, forward strand.
CGTTGCAGGCGATGGCTGCTGCCCGCCTGGACGAAGGCAAGGCGCTCTTCCGGGTACTAACCGGTCACCTCGGCGCGGTTGAAGAATTGGCTGCGCGGGCCCGGGACACGGCCGCCCTGCAGCCTCAGGCCTTGCAGGACCGGATGCTGCGGGCCGTTGGAGAAATGATGAACGAATCTCCGGCCTTGCCGGAAGAGCGGATCGCTCAGGAGGTTGCCATGCTGGCGGCAAAAGCGGATGTGCGCGAGGAACTGGACCGCCTCGCCGCACACATTGCCTCCGGCCGGGAGTTGCTCGGCAGCGGCAAACCGTGCGGCCGCAAGCTGGAATTTCTGGCGCAGGAGTTCCATCGTGAGGCGAATACGCTCGGCAGCAAATCCCAAGACATCGAGTTGACCCGAATCGGATTAGACCTGAAGGCGACGATCGATCAAATCCGCGAGCAGGTCGCCAACGTCGAGTGACGGCTCGCAAAAAGAGGTAATGCGCCGATGGACTCCGTACTGCGCCGCCGTGGCCTGATGCTGGTGCTTTCTTCACCGTCTGGTGCAGGCAAGACGACGATCTCCCGCCGCTTGCTAGGCGCCGACGCCAACCTGCAAATGTCGGTATCTGCCACCACAAGGGCGAAGCGGCCCGGCGAGACAGCAGGCGTTGATTACCACTTCGTGTCCCCGCACGAATTCAGCGTGATGCAGAACAAGGGCGAGTTGCTGGAATACGCCAAAGTGTTCGACCACTACTACGGCACACCGAAGAAACCGGTGGATGAGGCGCTTTCGGCCGGCAAGGACGTTTTGTTCGACATCGACTGGCAAGGCACACAGCAATTGGGTGAGAGCGCGCGGGACGATCTGGTCACCGTCTTTGTCCTGCCGCCATCAACCCGTGCTTTAGAGGAGCGTTTGGCCAAACGCGCCCAGGACCCGCCAGACGTGGTGGCCCGCCGCATGGCGGAGGCTGCGTCCGAGATGAGCCACTATCCGGAATACGACTATGTCATCGTCAATGACGATTTGGACGCGAGTGTGTCGCGCGTGCAGGCGATCCTTGCCGCTGAACGCTGTAAACGCGACCGGCTGGTGGGTCTGGCAGCCTTCGTGCATGGCTTGCAGGCGGGCTACTGAGCCTTCTCATACGCTGCCGCCAGCCGCACAAAGTCTGCAGGAGTTAGCTCCTCGGCGCGGGCAGAGGAGGACAGGCCGATACTTTCGAGCAGGGGCTCGGCGGATTCTGTCCAGCTTTTCAGGCTGGAGCGCAGCGTTTTCCGCCTTTGGCCGAAGCCGGCAGCGGTGCAGGCTTCCAGCGTAGCCAACCGACAGGGCAGGGGCTCCCGCCGGGGCGTCAGTACCACGACGCTGGAAGCGACCTTGGGCGGTGGGTGGAACGCGCCGGGCGCGAGGTCGAATGCCTTGCGGATATGGCAGAAGGTCTGGGTCAGCACGGAGAGCCGCCCGTATTGCTTGGTCCGTGGCTGCGCGGCAAGACGCTCCGCCACTTCCTTTTGGAACATGAGCGTTAACCCGTCGAATGCATCGATCTTGGCGAGCCAGCGGGTCAGCAGCACGGTGGAGATGTTATAGGGAAGGTTCGCCACGATCTTGCGGGGCGCCTCGCCCATAACGGAGAGGTCGGTCTCCAGCGCATCTGCCTGAATCACTTCCAGTCTTCCGGGGTAGGCCGCTCTGACTTCCTCCAGCGCGGGCAGGGCGCGGGGGTCGTACTCGACAGCGACGAGGTGCGCCGCGTCCGCATCCAGCAGTGCGCGGGTCAGGCCGCCAGGACCGGGGCCGATTTCAAACACGGTGCCTTGGCGCAGATCGCCTGCCGACGCGGCGATGCGGGCGATCAGGCGGGGATCGGTCAGAAAGTGTTGGCCGTAGCGCTTCAGCGGTGCGAGGCCGTGCTTGGCAATGACCTCACGCAGTGGCGGCAGAACCGGCGGCGTTTCCATCTACGCCTTGGCGGCTTGCCGGCGGCGCGCCATCTCGTCAGCCATGCGAAGGGCGGCGAAGAAACTGGCGGGGCTCGCTTGGCCCGTTCCGGCAATGTCGAACGCTGTGCCGTGATCTGGCGAGGTGCGCACGATAGACAGGCCGAGCGTGATGTTGACGCCTTCGTCAAAGGCCAGCGTCTTGAGGGGAATCAGGCCCTGGTCGTGATAGAGGCAGATCGCGGCGTCATACTTCGCGCGCGCTGCCGCGTGAAACATGGAATCAGGCGCGAGCGGTCCCCAGACATCCAGGCCCATGCCGCGCAGCTGGTCCGCTGCCGGGCGGACATAGCGGATTTCCTCGTCGCCCATCGCGCCGTCTTCGCCAGCATGTGGGTTGAGCCCCGCCAGCGCCAGCCTCGGCTTGGCGATACCAAAGTCCCGCCGCAGCGCCTCCGCCACCCGCAGCGACGTTTCCACGATCATCGGCGCGTCAAGCCGGGCAATGGCCTGGGCGAGCGGTTCGTGAATGGTTAGCGGCACGACGCGCAAGCCGGCCCCGGCCAGCATCATGATGGACGGCTTTGCGGCCTTGGTAAGGTGAGCCAGAAATTCCGTATGGCCGGGAAAGGAGAAGCCGCTGCCGTAGAGTGTTGCCTTATGCACGGGCTGGGTGACGATTCCGGCCACCTCTCCATCCATCGCGAGGCTGACCGCCGTTTTGATGCTATGGGCAACAGCGGTGGCGTTTTCCGGGTTCGCTTGTCCCAAGATCACCGTGCCGGGCAAGTCCATAGTCAGAACCGGCAGGGCCTCTGCAAAGCACGCATTAGCCTCGGCGACGGAGGTAACGGGGACCAGAGGCACGTTCCAGCCTAGCTGCCGATTGATCCCTTCGAGGCGTTCTATGTTGTCGATTGCCACGAAGGGAGGCAACGCAGCACAGATCCGCTCCCGCCAGGCCGCGAGGGTCAACTCGCCACTGATGCCGGCGGGATCGCCCATGGTGACGGCCAGCACTAGGTGCGTTCCTCGACGGTCTGAATGATTGCGTTCTGGCGCAACTCACGCAGATAGCGGCGGGCGATGATATCCGCCTCCCGCTGCAGCAAGTTTTCCCGAACCTCATCGCGCGTCGGCAGGCCGAGCGACCGTGTTTCCTTGCCGCATAGCATCATGACCAGTCCACCGTCCTGCAGCCGGTAGAGCTGGGATATCTTGCCGGGCTCCAGGTCGAGAATGAGGGGACGGAGGCCTTCCTGCATCTCTGCGACGGTCAGCTTGCCCATGTCACCCTTTTTCGGGTCTCCGACCTGGGTTGCGAAGCGCTCGACCGCTTCGCAATTGTTGAGCCCTGGCCGCGCCCGGGCGAGCCGGATCAGGGTATTGCGCTGTTGTTGCTGGTTCGCGCCCGGCGGGTAAGCCAGAAAGACGCGGCGCAGGTCATAGACCGTTTCCTGTTCACCGTCCGGCCCGAAGGTGCGCGAGTCGCGGAGGGCGATCAGGTAGTAGCCGTCGGATACGCCGATCGGAGGGGTCACCTGGCCCGGTTGCAGTTTGGCGACGGCTTCGGCGATTTGGGCCTCCAATTGGCTGGCCGTGACCCAGCCTGTATCGCCGCCGGCACCGGCTGTCGGCGCCTGGGAGAACTGGCGGGCCATTTCCGTGAACGTCGCACCGCGGCGCATATCCTGCAAGAGCCGCTCGGCGGTAGCTTTGGCGCGCGGCAGTTCTGCCGGTGTGTTCGCCGCGATGAAGATCTCGCCCAGCAAGTACTCCGTGCCGCCTTTTTCCTGAAGATTCTGCAGATAGGCGTCGATGTCGTCCTCGCCGATGGTAACCTGCGTGCGCAACCGTTGCGACACGGCTTTGCGCCAGGCAATGGTCGCACGGATCTGATCGACAAGCGTATTCGCGTCTATACCCCGCTGGGTCAGCATTTGGATCAATTGACCCGGCTGCATGTTGTTTTGCTTTTCGATTCGGGAGACCGCGGCCTGGATTTCCGCGTCTTCGACTTCGATACCGAGTCGTTTTGCCTCCTGCTTCTGCAATTCTTCGTCAATCAGTGTTTCGATGATCTGACCAAGAATGCGCTCCCTCGCGTCGCCGCTCACGTCGCTACGGGAGGCCGTGGAGACAAACCTGAGCCGGGAGTTGGCATCATAGGAGGAGATCGGTTGATCGTTCACCACCCGCAATATGCGGTGGGAGACAGTCTGTCCAAAGGCTGAGGACGAACCCTGACCGGCGAACCCGCCTGCAACCAGACCTGCAAGCAGAACCCCGAACATCCCCACAGCCACTTTCGCCGGCAATCCAGCAAGGAATGCCGCAGGAAGGATCGAACGCGCAGAGGGTCTCGACAATTCAGCCATTAGCCATCTTCAGTGTATAGCAGCCAAGCTGCACCTAACATAAGCACGCAAGCGGTCGGTGCCCAGGCGGCAAGCGGTGCGGGGATTTGGCCCGATTGCCCCAGGCGCAGAAACACCTGGCTGACAATATAATAGGCGATTCCCGCCATAGCCCCTAAGGACATAAGGCCCAACAGACCGCCACGGCGCGGCGGACGAATCGCAAAGCCGGCAGCAATCAGCACCATTGCGCATAATCCAATGGGCGAAGCCAGCGTTGAATGGAACTGTACCCGATGCGGCGCGGCCGAAAAGCCAGCTTCCTCAATCTTCTTGATGAAGCCGGGAAGATGCCAGATCGGAGTGCTTCTGGGATTCGTGACATTCTCCGATATGGTTGTCCAATCAAGTTTTGTCGAGAGGATCAGCCGGTCGAGCCGCGTTTCTGCCGTCGAAGGGCCGACAATCCGGGCGTTCGTCAGTATCCATTCGCCATCTGCCAACTGGGCGCTGTCCGCATCGATACGCGCATTGAACTGGTCACGTTCGATGAATTGCAGGACTGTTACATCTTCCAGCACGCGGTCCTGGACGCGCAGGGTCTGGCCGTGAACGATCAAATCCAACTCGCCGGAATAATCCTTCAGCCACAGGCTGGAACCTGAGAGCAGCGGATTGTTGGGCCGCTTGTCGAAGTGACGGATCTCCATATCCTCGAAAATCGCTAGAGACGTGGCTGCCAGCGGATTGAAGGCTACAACCTTGAGCAATCCTAGCGTGAAAGCGACCGCCAATCCCGGCAGCAGTAGCTGCCAGACCGATAGGCCGGAAGCTCTGGCCACGGCCAGTTCCTGGTGCCGGGACATGCGCCACAGGGCTGCCATGCTGGCGAACAGCATGGCGAATGGCAGGGTGATTTCCAGAATATGCGGCAGGTGCAACAAGGACATTGCGGCGACAATGTCGATCGTCACGTCAGGGCGCGAAGATGCACGCCGGATCAATTCCATCATGTCGATCAGCACGACGAGCACGGCCGCCACTGCGACCGACCCAGCAAACCAGAGCACAAACTGCTTGGCGATATAGATCGAGATGCTAACGGGCATCCATGCGCTTTCGTAGCCGTTCCATGCTGATCGTATGCAAGGCGGAACGGGCTGCGGTCAAGTGGGAGCGCCAGGGGAGGTGGGTCGGGTCTCATCCATGGTAAGAGGGGGCAACCAACAGAATGAGACCCGACGCGCAGCCCGGCTTAGTTTGAGGGGGCGCACAAAAGCCGGGCATCAGCACCAACGCGCCGAGGGGGAGGCTGCGTTGGGCAGGTGTCTTTTGTGAAAATTTTGTTGCTCATGCAAGTGTATTTTTTGAATATGTAAATTCTTTAGGTGGATATCGTCATCTTACACTAGCGGACGGCGGACGCTGGTGGCCGGTAGCTCCTTACCGTTTAGCCGCGAAATCGCAGCATCTCGGTCCTCAATGACCACTGCCCAATACCTGCCAGTCGCATGGATGACACTGTTTTCCCCGCGCGCAATTAGCACATGCCCTTTTGTGTAGATCAGGTCGCCATGGCGCCAGGCCGCTGGGTCGAGGCTTGCTTGCTTGCCGGCGGTCGTTGCCTGCTGGTTCGAGTCCCGCAACACGGCGGCGCCGCAAGAAGCAAGTGCGACCTGCACCAGCCCGGAACAATCCACGCCACCATGGCCGCGGCCGCCCCAGAGGTAAGGCAGTCCCAGCAATCTTTCGGCGACCGCGACCCAATCGGTCTCCCGCTGGTCCAGGGGTGCTAGGTGGGCGGCGAAGATATAGCCGCCCATGGCGAGTTGGTGGAAACGTTCCCCCTCCTCCGCCACTGCCACGCGTGCACCCAGTGACAGGGTATGCAGCGGGGCTGCAATCTGTTCTTTGTCGGAGAGGATGATCGTTTGCCCGGCGATAACCTTGTGAGTCGGTGCCGGTTGTGTAGCGGCAAGCGCCGTTTCCCGCACATAGCCGGTATAGCCGTCCGTATCGGCCTGGACCCAGGCCCAGCCTTCCCTCCGTTCGAACACCTGAACGGTCTCACCGTGTAACAACTGGCTGTCCATTGGGGCTGCCGGGTCCGGACGGCGCAGGAGGGGAGCCGCCGGTGCGGCCACGGCGGCCGCGCTGCCTTCCACAAATCGTGCTGCCTCCACCAGCCCCTCAAGACGGGCGTCCGCCAGGTCGGGGCGGTAGGCATGCTGGCGCCAGTCGAACGGTGGATTGGCCTGCATTATCATCCTAACTGCAGAAAGCCTTCCATGACGGGGACGGAGGGACCGCCAACACGTACCGCCGCTACCCTTCCGCTGGCCTTATCTGCCGAGCCATGTATCTGACTGGGCCGGCCCAACTCCACCCCCTGGGTGATCGAAACGTCGAACGTTCCGTCTGTGGCGGGGTCCAGGTGTGCCAGGAAACCCGTCAACGCTGCTGAAGCACTGCCGGTCGCGGCGTCCTCCAGCACGCCATGCAGGGGCGCAAACATGCGGGCCTGCACGCTAGTCTTGCTGGTTATGACATACAGAAAAACGGCATCGCCGGGGAGGCCGGCGAAATGCCGGTCGAACGCGGCTGGATCCGGTTTGGCCGCGGCCAGGGTATTCAGATCGGGCGCTTCGGCCAGCGTGAACGGCAGCCCGACGGAGGCGCAGCAGGGCATGTGCCGGGCTGTCACGATCTGGCTTTCATCCAAACCGCAAGCGGCGGCTACATGGGCGACCGGTACCTCCTCACCCAGTTCCAGCAGGGCAGGGGCCGTAAATTCGGTGCTGACCGGCTTTCCCGCGGTATCACGGGCAATGGTAAGGGTGACCAGCCCCGCTTTTTCCTCAAACCGCAGCAAGTCGCCGACCGGCTTGCCGTGGACCTGGCCCAACATGGCCAGGACATAGCCGGTGCCCACATTGGGGTGACCGGCGAAAGGCACCTCGCGGCCCGGCGTGAAAATGCGCACCTGGGCATCGTTCTCCGGCGAGGCAGGCGGCAGGACGAAGGTGCTCTCCGCGAAGTTAAACTCGCGCGTGATCGCCTGCATCTGCTCGCCCGATAAGCCGCGCGCGTCTGGAATGACGGCCAATTGGTTGCCGCCGAACTGGCGGTCTGTGAACACATCGACGGTCAGATAGTGGTAGCGCATTGAGGCGGACCTGAGGGAAGCGGTGAGGGGGAACGATGCCAGCAAGATGCGTTCATTCGCAATGTGCTGCAACAAATTCCCGGCGCCCTGCCAGCCAAACTCCCTATTCTGATGGGGGTTGCGGCCTAGCCTTCTTCCTCCCGCGCTTCCGCCATGGCTTCCAGGGTCGGGAAATGGAAGTCCGGCGTCACCGGCGCCTCCGGTGGCATGGTTGCGCCCCAGCCGTCAGTGTCCAATCGCCGGTCGATCCAGGCGCTGGTCAAGCCGTGCCGTTTCGCTTGGACATGGTCGTGGAACAGGGATTGCGCGGTATGCAGGATTTTCGCCGCCGGGATACCAGCCGCCGCCTCGCGCTCCAGCATGTAGACGAAGTTGTTCGGGTTCGGTTTGTAGCTGCCCACATCCTCCGCCGTGTAAACCGCGTCAAACACGTCGCCAATCTTTGCCTTAGAGTATTCAAAGCTGCCGCGGTCCACGTTGGACAGGATAACCAGTCGGTAGTGCTTTTTCAGCCGCAGCAATGCTTCGGCTGCATCGGGAAAGGCGGGCCAGTTCTCGACGGTGCCGCCGAATTTTGCTGCCTCTGCGTCTGTTGCGTTCAGGCCCCATGCCTGCGCCATCCGGTGCAAGGTCCGGGCCAGCAATTCCGGATAGAGCATTCCCGGTGTTTCGCGCTGCTGCGTCGACTCGGCATTGGCGAACGCTTCCAGAATTTCATCGTCCGATTTGCTGGAATTCTTCGCCGCAAGCCACGGCTTGACGGCGGCAACGATGCCGCCCTCCCAGTCGATCAGCGTGCCGTAACAGTCGAACGTCAGCGTGGTGAAGTCAGATAGTTTCATCCTGCCCATCGTCTCCGCGTTGCCATGGTCTTGCCCCACGGTGTTCCATGGCGGCCAATTTTTTGTTCAAGCGGGTTCGAGTATGGCGGCATCAAGCCTGTGAGACGCCTAGACCAATCGCCCCTGCGGCGGATATGTCGGACCTGCTGCGCGTTATCCAGCGGTCAATATCAGGGGCGGAATCCGAAGCGTCTGGGTCCTTTAAAATGCTCCAGTGGCCCTTGAGACCACTCCGCCCACTGGCAGAGGTAGGGACGGGTCTCGCGCGGGTCGATCAGCTCATGCATGGCGAAGCTCTCCGCGCGGGCAGCGGGGGATAGCTTGGCCGTCATCTCCGCTTCCAGCCGGGCGCGCTCGGCGGCGGGATCGTCTGCGGCCTCAATTTGGCGGCGGAAGGCGACTGCGACTCCGCCCTCCAACGGCAGCGCGCCCATCTCCGCGCTTGGCCAGCCGAGGACATAGGCATTGTGGCCGTAGTGCGCCGCACCGGCGACGCCGTAATTCTTGCGCACGACGATGCTAGCCCAGGGAAGTTCGCACATGGCGGCGGCCAGCACCGCTGAGGTGCCATAGCGCATTGCGCCTGCCGCCTCGGCCCCCGGTCCAATCATGAAACCCGGCTCGTCGATGAACGTCACCACGGGCAGGTTGAAGGTCTCCGCAGTTTCGATCAGCCGCCGCACTTTCTGCGCTGCATCCGCCGTCATGGCGCCCGCCAGGAAACGGCAATCGTTGGCGAACAGTGCCACCGGATACCCGTTGAGCCGGGCATAGCCGCAGAGGAGCGCCGGGCCATAGGCGCGTCCGAATTCGAAGAAACTGCCCTCGTCCACCACCATGTTGATGAGCTTGCGCATGTCGTAGGCTTGCCGGCGGTCGGTCGGCACGATGGAAAGAAGGCGGTCGTCGCACCGGTCCACCGGGTCGCTGCTCGCTTCAGTTGGCGGCAATTCCCATACGTTCTGTGGCATGTAAGAGAGGAACCGCTGGATCAGGCTGAGCGCCGCTTCCTCGTCCTTGGCGACGGCATCGATGACGCCCGACTTGGCATGGACTTTCGGCCCGCCCAGTTCCTCCTTGGTGATTGGCTTGCCGAGCGCGCGCTCCACTAATGCCGGCCCGCCGATCATAACCTGGCTGCTTTCGGACATAACCGAGAAATGGCTGGCGACCAGCCTTGAGGCTGGCAGGCCGGCCACCGCCCCAAGACCCGCTGTCGCCACAGGCACGGTCTCCAAGCATTGAGCCACCGTTTGGAAGCGCGGCTTGTCGAAGACAGGGGAGCCCACCGGGCCATTTCCGGTAGACCCTGTCACCGAACCGCCGCCGCCCTGGTGGATGCGCACCAGCGGCACTTTGTACTGCAGCGCCAACTCCTCAATATAGACGCTCTTGCGCAGCCCTGCCGCGTTGGGAGAGCCGCCGCGCACGGTAAAATCCTCGCCGCCGACCGCGGTCAGTCTGCCGTCGATTTTGGCGAGACCGGCAACATAGTTGCCGGGGGTGAAGCCGGTCAGATTGCCCTCGGCATCGCGCTCCGCCCCGCCGGCCGCCCGGCCATGCTCGGCGAATGAGCCCTCGTCGGTCAGCGTGGTGATCCGCTCCCTGATGGTCAGTTCGCCCTTGGCATGTTTGCGCGCTACGGCTTCCTCGCCGCCTTGCTTCAGGGCAAGCGCGCGCTTCTTGTTGATGTCGTCTACTTGGCGTTGCCAGCTCATTCGGTACAGTCCTTCGGGGCAGGTTCGGGCGGATGCTACGCACCCTGAATGCCAGTGGCAAACCCTGAGCAATCGGCCATGGGTAGTGCAGCCATTTTAGACAAGAGCCGGTCAATAACTAGGCGAACTGCTTAAAATTACGGCGGGTTGGAGTTTTTGCGCGAAAGAAAGGCATTTTTCGCTTGAGCAGGTCAAAAATCGGGCGTCTAGGTGCGGATCAGACGACAATTTGAGCAGGGAGAATACCAAAATGCCGTCCCTAACCCGATTGCCACTGCTGCTGCTGCCCTTGTTGGCGCTGCCCTTCCCGGCGCTGGCCCAAGATGCGTTGAATTCGGGCGATACCGCCTGGGTCATTGCCGCCAGCGCGCTGGTGCTGTTCATGACCCTTCCGGGCTTGGCGTTGTTCTACGCAGGTCTGGTGCGCAGCCAGGCGGTGCTCTCCGTTATCATGCAGTGCTTCGGTATTGCCTGCGTCGCCAGTGTGCTCTGGCTGGTGGTTGGCTACAGCCTGGCCTTTGATAGCAGCATCGCAGGCGGCTGGGTCGGCGGTTTCGGCAAATCCTTCCTGTCCGGTGTCACGCCCGATGTGCTCAGCGGCACCATCCCGGAGATCGTGTTTGCGGTCTTCCAGATGACCTTCGCCGTCATCACGCCCGCCCTGATTGTCGGCGCCTATGTGGAGCGCATCAAGTTTTCCACCGTCATTCTGTTTAGCAGCGCCTGGCTGCTGCTGGTCTACGCGCCGGTCTGTCATTGGGTCTGGGGTGGCGGCTGGCTCGCGGGCATGGGCGTTATGGACTTTGCGGGCGGCATCGTGGTGCACGCGACCGCAGGTATCTCTGCCTTGGTGATCGCCATCATGCTTGGCGCCCGCCGTGGCTTCCCGGAAAGCGTCCGCCCGCCGCACAATCCCGGCATGACGGCCACGGGCGCAGCCATGCTCTGGGTCGGCTGGTTTGGCTTCAATGGCGGCAGCCAGTTGGCAGCAGACGGCGGGGCCGGCATGGCAATCATGGCGACGCACCTAGCCGCTGCGACCGCGGCCATTGTCTGGTCGGCCATCGAATGGATCAAGTTCGGCAAGCCATCAGTCGTTGGCGCGGTTACGGGGGTGATCGCGGGTCTTGCGACCGTCACTCCGGCCAGCGGCTTTGTTGGCCCCATGGGCGGCCTGATCCTTGGCGCGGCCGGTGGGTTCATCTGCTTCTACGCGGTGCAGGCAGTGAAGTTCCGGTTCAAGATCGACGACAGCCTGGACGTGTTCGCCGTGCATGGTGTCGGTGGCATTTTGGGCTCCCTGCTGGTCGCCTTCCTGGCGCTGGGCATGTTTGGTGGGGGCGGCCTCGCTGAAGGCCAAACGGCTGGCGGTCAGTTGGGTGTGCAGGCGATCGGTGTTGCCGTGACCGTGGTCTGGTCTGCGGTTCTAACCTTCATTATAGTCAAGGTGGCTGGAGTGGTTACCGGTGGTATCCGCGTGACGCAGGATGAAGAGATTGAGGGCCTCGACCTCATCTCCCACGGCGAAACCGGCTACGACCTTCGCTAATTCGGAAAGGATACGGCAATGAAAATGGTCATGGCGGTTATCAAACCGCACAAGCTTGATCCGGTCCGGGAGGCGCTGACGGAAGTGGGCGTCAGCGGTCTCACCGCCAGCGAAGTCAAAGGCTTCGGCCGGCAGAAGGGCCACACCGAGATATACCGCGGGGCGGAGTACAACGTCTCGTTCGTGCCCAAGGTGAAGATCGAAGTCGTGGTCTCCGACAGCCTGATCGAGCAGGTGGTCGAGGCCATCCGCACAACGGCCGAAACCGGCCAGATCGGCGATGGCAAGATTTTCGTCTATGACGTGCTCAGTGCGACCCGAATCCGCACCGGCGAGGGCGGCGACGAGGCGCTTTAGGCTGCGTCGCCAGTTGCCGGATTGATCCCCCAGACCAGCGGACCTGTGTCCGGGCCTCAAAGTTGGCGCGTTGCTCGCTGAAGCTAGCGACTAACCTGAGGGCCCGGCCCCAGTTTCGTCTAAACGTGGAAGCGAAGAAGTGACTTTTGGGTGAAAACACGCGCCGCATGGGTTAAGGCTCTGTTCAGCCAGACAAGGAGCCTATCTGCCGATGACCGCTACCCACGCCTACCAGGACGATCCCCGCAACGCCGAAATTCTGATCTGTGTGAACGGGGAGCATAAGCCGCGTGCCGAGGCCGTTGTGTCCGTGTTCGACTCCGGTTTTATCCTTGGCGACGGTGTTTGGGAGGGGCTGCGCCTGCACAACGGCAAGGTCGCCTTCATCGACAAGCACATGGAGCGGCTCTACGAGGGCGCACAGGCGCTGGATATGGATATCGGCCTGACGCCAGAGGAGATGACAGCCCGCATATACGCCATCTGCCAGGCGAACGGCATGGAGCGCGAAAGCGGCGTGCATATCCGCCTGATGGTCACCCGCGGCATCAAGGCTACGCCCTACCAGGACCCGCGCGTCACGATCGGCGCTCCCACCGTGGTCATCATCCCGGAATACAAGACCCCCACGCCGGAAACGGCCCTCCGCCCTCTAACCCTGTTCACCGTTCATGTGCGCCGCGGCCCGGCTGATGTGCAGGACCCCAAGCTGAACAGCCATTCCAAGCTCAATTGTATCCTGGCCTGCATCCAGGCGGCCAAGGCAGGTGCGGACGAGGGGCTGATGCTGGACCCGCACGGCTTTGTCGCCACCTGTAACAGCGTGCATTTCTTCGTCGTGAAGAAGGGAGAGGTCTGGACTTCCAGCGGCGACTACTGCCTGGGCGGCATCACGCGCGGTAACGTGCTGGAACTCTGCAGGGCGAACGGTATTCCGGCCTTTGAGAAGAATTTCAGCCTGACCGATGTCTACTCGGCGGACGAGGCTTTCGTGACAGGCACCTTTGCGGGCGTCGCCCCGGTCGGCGTGATCGACGGCCGCACGATCGGCACCGGTCAGCGCGGCCCCATGGTCGAGCGGTTGCAGGGCCTCTATAAGGCGCTGCTTCACACCGAATGCGGCAGCGAATAAGGATCACTAGCCAATGACCATCGAGTTCGACGACTTCCTGAAAGTGGACATCCGCGTCGGCACCATCGTGAAGGCGGAGCCGTACCCGGAAGCGCGAAAACCCTCCATCAAGATGGAGATCGACTTCGGCCCAGAGATCGGCGTCAAGAAGTCGTCCGCCCAGATCACCGTGCACTACACGCCGGACGGGCTATTGGGGCAGCAGGTTGCCGCCGTGGTCAACTTCCCGCCGCGCCAGATCGGTAAATTCATGAGCGAGGTGCTAGTGCTTGGTTTCCCGGATGAAGATGGCGCGGTGGTCCTGATCCAGCCCAGCCAGCCAGTGCCCAATGGCGGGCGCATGCACTGAGACTGGGTTGGCTGGGATGGTGAAGCGTTCGAAGCCTCAAACCAGCCCATGCACCTTCGCGAACGGGTCCCAGGAGGGGTCTCGCTTCCAGTCATACTCGGTGCGGGTAGCAACGCGTTCGGCTTCTGCCTCGTCATAGAGGCTCTGGATGGCAGCGAGGGCCATGTCCATGCCCGCCGACACGCCGGAGGAGGTCATGAACTTGCCGTCCTCCACCCAGCGCGCTTCCGGTTTCCAGTCGACTTTCGGTCCCTGTTCCATCACCCAGGCGAAGGCCGCCTTGTTGCTGGTTGCAGCCTTGCCATCCAGCCGCCCGGTGCGGGCGAGGAGTGCGCTGCCGGTGCAGACCGTCGTCACCAATGCGGAGGCGTCCGACGCCTCCCCCAGCCAGCCGAGGAGCGTCTTGTCCTCGACACCGGGGCGCGTGCCGGGCCCGCCGGGCACCAGCAGCAGGTCGAACGCCGCGCCGTCGGCAAAGGTCTGATCCACCACCGAGAGCGGCCCCTGGCGGCTCTTCACGGGCTCTGGTGTGGCGGCAATCATGCGGATTTCGGGCGCATCCTCCAGCATGCCGAACATCTCCAGGGGTCCGAAAAGATCAAGAAGTTCAAAGCCGGGGAAAATCACAGCGCCGATGGTCTTGGGCATGGTCGGAAACTCCGGGGCGGGGCAATTGGCAAACGGTGATCCAGACCCTAATCTTTCTCGCAGCCTTACGGAAGCCAAAGCCGAGCCCCCATGCTGACAAGCCAAGACCGCATCCTGACCACCCACACTGGCAGCCTGCCCCGGATCGAGGGGCTCGCCGACGTGATCATCGCGCGGCAGACAGGAGAGAGGATCGCCCAGTCCGATTTCGACGCGGCGGTCGAACGCGCGACGCTTGCCGTGATCGAGAAGCAGCTCGCGGCCGGGATCGACGTGGGCAATGACGGAGAGATGCCGCGGCCGGATTTCACCTCCTACATCGCCGAGCGCATGACCGGCTTCGGCATGGGCGGGGAGGTCAAGCGGCCGATCCCGCAGGACGCGCAGAAGTTCCCGGTCTGGTTCTCGCTGATCAACTCTGGCGGGCGGCGCAGGCTCAACGTCTACAACTGGCCGCGCGCGGTGGCCGACATCGCCTATGGCGACGGCGCGGGCGTCGAGGCGGAGTGCGCCGCCTTTCACGCGGCCCATGCTAAGGCGAGCGGGCAGTTCGGCGAAGCCTTTATGACCTCCGTCGCGCCGGGTTTTGCCGCCTGCGCTCTGGCGAACAACCATTATGACAGCCATGAGAGTTATGTGTTTGCGTTGGCCCGGGCGCTGAAGGACGAGTACCGTCGCATCGTTGATGCCGGCTTCATCTTACAGATCGACGCGCCGGACTTCGGCATGGAGCGCCAGGGCTTCTTCCAGAATGACTCACTGCCAGCGTTCATCCAGGCGATCGAAATGCACATGGCAGCATTGAATGAGGCGCTGGAGGGGATTCCGCGCGAGAAGGTGCGGCTGCACTCCTGCTGGGGCAACCGCGACGGCCCGCACTATTTCGACGTGCCCTGCCCGGACGTGCTGCCGGTGCTGTACCAGGCAAAGGCGGGGGCGCTGGTGCTGCCGTTCGCGAACGCCAGGCATTCTCACGAGATCGAGGCGTTCCGCACGCAGCCTCTGCCGGATGACATGGTGCTGGTGGTGGGCGCGGTCGAGACCACCAACAATTATGTGGAGCACCCGATGGTGGTGGCCGAACGCCTGGAGCGCGCGGCGAAGGCGGTGGGCGACCCAACGCGGATCATGGCGGGGACCGACTGCGGCTTCGGCACGGTCGCAGGCGACACCTTCACGGCGGAGGACGTTGCCTGGGCCAAGCTGGAGGCCCTGTGCGAGGGTGCGCGGATTGCAAGTGGAAGGGTGTTTTAGGGGGACGGTAGGTCTTTCATCCAAGGTGTGTTTTTTTGATCTGAGTACGCAAATGCAAACCGGTCGAGCGACTTGCGATCACCTAAAACATGTGCTCAGGTATCGTCGACGCAATAGTTAGGGCATAGAATGGTTGATTTCTCAAAGCTTAGTCGGCCGAAAACGAGGTCTGCTCCGATACATCCAGTTGAGATATTCAAGAGGACTCCGAACACAGGCGGAGCACCAAATGACCTCTGGCAAGGCCAAGCAGATGCGCTCACAAGGTGGCACGACAACCGCACGACACATGACAATCTAGTCATTTTGAATACCGGGGCTGGAAAATCTATAGTAGGCTTAATGGTCGCCCAAAGCTTGATCAACGAAGGGTGCCAGCACGTTGTTTTCGTGTGCAGCACAGTCGATCTTGTCGAGCAGACCGCCAGAGAGGCTGAGCGGCTTGGTCTGAATTATAGCCTCCGGACCGGCGGGAAATTTTCTTCTGATCAATTTGAGACGGGCAAGGCATTTTGTATTACGACCTATGCTTCTCTGTTTACTCATAACACCCCTTTTAAGAAATTCAGCTTAGGTGGAATTGTATTTGATGACGCTCACGTCGCAGAGAGGCTTGTGCGCGACAGCTTTACTATCTCGGTTCGAGCTGACCGCTATCCAAACTTGTACGCAGATCTTATCGAGATCATTCGACCGGAATTTACGAAGATCAAAAAAGATGATCATTTAAAGTATATCCTAGATGATATTTCAGGTGCGACTACTCTTTGCCCACCCGCTACCGCCTTCCGTAATGCGAGTGCGATAATTGAGACATTCAAGCGTCATAACTATAGAAAATACGAAGACCTCCTATTTCCAGTGATCCAGCTATATGAAAACATCCGAAATTGCGCGGTGTATGTTTCGCCGAATTCTATTGAAATATGCCCGCCATTCATACCCAACCAGAGCATCGAGCATGTCCAGAGTTGCAAGCGGCGGATATACCTTTCTGCAACGCTAGATTATGCTACGGACTTTATTCGTGCTTTCGGTGTATCCGACTTCGACAGAATTGAACCTGACAATGATGCTGGTAACGGCGAGCGTGTCATAATCCTTGCCTCTATGCTTGCTGATCCCGATGGGAAGCTGGATCTAGCGGCAAAATTAGAAAAAAGTACTAAATTAGTAGTGGCTATTCCAAGCTACGAAAAGGCTAAGCAATGGGTGGATATTTGTAGCCCACCAACAGTCGAAAACTTTTCAGAGGAACTCAATAAATTCCGCAACGCTTCTAAAGGGGTTTTCTGTTTAGTTTCTCGAATTGATGGCATTGACCTACCCCAAGACACTTGTCGGATTATGATAATCGATGGGAGTCCGAGCGGCTCCAACTTACAAGAAAAATACCAAGTCAATGCTCTACACATGCACAGTCAAAATTCGACAAAAATGTCAACTCGGATTACGCAACTCCTTGGCCGGATAAATCGAGGAAGAAGTGACTACGGCGCATTTATTTTATATGGAAATGATATTAACGCATGGTGTAAAAATGACAGAAATATAGCACTTCTTCCCGCTTTAATACGCAAACAATTTTTATTAGGTCAAAGTCTCCAGGAGCAGATCGGGCCATCTGATAATGATGGCCTAAATTCTTTGATTAACAATATCCTGGGTACAACAAAAACGAAAATCCGGGATAAAGAATGGCTAAAATTTTACAGTGAAACCATTGATGGGCTCGAAATTGAGGAGGATTCACTGCTCGTAATAAGAGAAAGAGAAGAAAAATTAGCACAAGGAGCGCTCGCAGAAAACAAATTCATGAGTGCGCTTTGGTACAACGATACCGACAAAGCACGACAAGAGATTCTTAGTGTAATCGATGCGATTGCCCCAGTAGATTCTAAGCTTGCAGGTTGGTATGATTTGTGGGTTGGGATGACGTATGAAATTGATGGTGATGAAATGTCTGCGGGCACTCACTATGCAAGAGCACGGTCCAGGCTTATTCCGCGGCTCAATGTACCTCTTATCAGTAAGTACAAATCTGACCAGGGCGTAGTTGAGGCGAAAAACCCCGTTCACCGAAAGCTGAGCGACTTAAATTTGAAGGGTGGCAAGGCATTTACGGATCTTGCGCGCGACATGAGACGAAATATCGGAATACTGACAGATTCAGGTAAGTCTTCGAATCAGCGCGAGGAAGCCTGTCGGATGATAGGCGAATTGATTGGCTTTGATACTGCTAGGCCTGACAACGTATTTCAAAAAGGACCAGATGTTGTTTGGAGTTCTGAGGATGATAATTGTTTGATTGGATTTGAGTTAAAAACGCAAAAAATCAGTGAAGAACCAAAATATAAAAAAGATTTGGTAGGTCAATGTCTAAATCACATAGAATGGATTAAGGGCAATTATTCTGAATATCAATTTAATGGAATCTTAGTCGTAGGGCCGAAGGGTGTAGTCACTGCCAATTCATCACCTGGTGGCAATCTCTATCACATCACATCGAAAGAAATGGGGATGGTTCTCGAACGCTTCCTTGCGAGAATAGAGGATTTAGTCGGCAAAACATCCCTGGAACGCTGGCACATGATAACGGAGCTAGGTAACTTACCAGAATACCAGATTTTTGGTTGGTCAACGGTTCTGACGCCACGCTTGCTTAAGGACTTGATGCCCTAATTCCAGCAGCGTGAGGATCACCCATGAGCACGCCCAAAAACACCATCTGCCTCTGGTATGACAAGGACGCCGAGGAGGCCGCCACCTTCTATGCCGCGACGTTTCCCGAGAGTGCGGTCGGGGAGGTGTTCCGGGCGCCTGCGGACTTTCCCTCCGGCAAGGCCGGGGACGTGCTGACGGTGACGTTTACGGTGGCGGGCATCCCCTGCCTCGGCCTGAACGGCGGGCCGGCCTTTGCGCACAACGAGGCCTTCTCGTTCCAGATCGCGACGGACAGCCAGGAGGAGACCGACCGCTACTGGGATGCCATCACCCGCAATGGCGGCCAGGAAAGCGCCTGCGGCTGGTGCAAGGACAAATGGGGCGTCAACTGGCAGATCACGCCGCGCGTGCTGACCGAAGCGCTAGCCGCCGGCGGTGATGAGGCGAGGCGCGCGTTCGAGGCGATGCTGACCATGGGCAAGATCGACATCGCCACCATCGAAGCGGCCCGGCGCGGCACCGGCCCGGCCCAGCATTGAATGCGCGGCGGGAGCCGCCATTTAGCGTTTCCGGGGCGGTTTTTGCGCCGGATGGGCGTTTCGCTACCATTGTACTGCAAAACTCCTGCGCCGACTGCGGGCTCGCCCTTCGCTGCGCCGCCGGTATAATCGGGGCAAGTCTGGCCGCAAACGGTCCAGAGCGCAAACCGGCAGGAGCCTCCCGATGAACACCCAACCCTTCCGCGCCGCGGGGCATGACTGGCGGCTCTATTGTGGGCCGGCGGTGCTGGAACAGTATCTGCCGGAAGCCGCTAAACGCGCAAAGGCGAGTCGCGCTTTCGTCATCTGCTCGCCTTCGATCAACCGCCGCACGGACACGGTCGAGCGTATCCGCCAGGCGCTGGGCGACCGCTTCGCCGGGGTCTATGACGGCATTGAGAAGGACTCGACCTATGCTTCGGTCCAGGCGGCGACCGATGCGGCCCGCGCGGCGAACGCCGACCTGCTGATTGCGGCGGGCGGCGGCAGCGTGCTGGTGGCCGTGCGCGTCGTGGCGGTCTATCTCGGGGAGGATGGCTCGCCCTTTGACCTGATGACCCAGTATCCGGCGGGTAAGCCCGCCTACAGCCCGCGCCTGATGGCGCCGAAGCTGCCCATCATCAACGTGCCAACGACACCAAACAGCGCGGTGAACCGGGCGGGCTCCGGCCTGAAGAACCCTGACCTCGACCATCGCATGGAATATTTCGACCCCAAGACCCGGCCGCACTCGATCTTTCTGGACGAGGGCGTCCTGTTGACCGCACCGGCGGACGTAGTGCGGTCCACGGCGACGACGGTGTTTGCGGGCACGGTCGCCTCGCTGGCGCAGACGGAGCAGAATCCGCTGGTACTGGGCGATCACCGCACGGCCTTCGACCTGGCCCACCGGGCCTATCTGCGCCTCATGGACGAGTTGGAAAACCCGGCCCTGCGCATCGATCTGGCGCTGGCCGCGTTTCTGCAGAACCGGGCTGAGGACGATGGACGGCGGCGCTTTGCGGGCGGCCCGTTCAGCGGCAATTATGCCATCTCCACCGCGCTGCACGTGCGTTATCCGAGCGTCGGTCAGGGGGAGAGCACGTCGGTGGTGCACGCCACGGCTCTGCGGCGAAGCGCGGACCGGGTGACGGAGGCGGAGGCACTGAAGGTCGGCCAGGCGCTGGGCGTCTGGCGCAATGGCATGAGCCCGGCGGAGGCCGCCCATGCCGTCGCGGACCGGCTGGAGGCGATCTATGCGCAGACCGGCGTCCCGACCAGAGTGAGCCAGCTCAGCATTCCGCACGACGACCTGATCGGCATCGCGCGGGAGACGACCAAGAACTTCAACGCCAACCGCGGCGCGCGGTCGGAGGAAGATCAAATTCAGGATGCCCTCAGTCTCCTGCAAGCCGCTTGGTGAAGCCCGCACCATGCCATCTGCCTGGACTTGGCCAGGGCCGTTCCGGAGACAGGGAGCCCTGAGCACCGGGCGCTTGGGAGAAGCGCTTCTGGCATCGGGCCCAGTTCAAGTTTGGGACGGGGGTTGAGTTAGTGGCGAGGTCAGGGCTCTAATCCTCCATAACAAACAAACGGAATCCGCCCAAGGCCACTCCTGATGAGCATCAACCCGCACAGCCCTTTCTCCCAGGAAACGCTGACCGAATACGGATTTCCTACCATCACTTATGAGGTGCTGGAGGTCGGTAAGAAGCTGCGCTCTGGCGAGATGCACTTGCGGCCGGAGGATGTGGAGGCTTACGCCTATGCCGTGGAAGACGAGGACCCCTGGTTCTTCGCGCCAGGGCCCTTTGGCGGCCCGGTTGTCCATCCGACGCTGCTGGCGAACCAGGCCCTGCTGCTGCGCCACAACCACTTTGTCGTCCCGGCGGGCCTTCACGCACGCATGATCTTCAACTTTCGCAAGGCGATTCCGCTGGGGGAGCGGGCGCGGACCACCGGCGAGGTGGTGGACAAGTATTGGCGGCGCGACAAGCCCTACATGGCAACGGCGTTCGAGACGCGGGGCGAGGACGGTACGCTCTATACTGACGGGCGCTTTGTCCAGATGCTGTTCGCGAAGGACACCGCGCCCGCGTCGGGCTCCTCGGCCGGTTCGAACCGGGCAGGGGATGCGGAAACGGCCTATGACGATGCAATCCAATCTGCAGAGGGCCGCAGCGGCAGGCTGGAGCGCGGCATGGCGCTGCCGGCGTTGAACCGCACGCTGCAACAGCGGCAGATCGATATCTATTCCGGCCTCCGCCCCTATTCGATTCATTCGGACGAGGACTGGGCCAGGGAGAAAGGCTTTCCCACCACCATCGCCCAGGGATGATGAGCACGGCCTACATCTCCACGATCATGACGACAGCGGTCGGCGAGGGCTTTGTGGAGGGCGGCGCCATGGACGCCAAATTCCTCAAGCCGGTGCTCTGCGGCGACACGCTGAGGATCACCGGGACAGTATCCGGCTTCACCCGGGACGAAGACGGGCGGGTGCGCTGCCATGCAAACTTCGCTGCCCACAACCAGCGCGGCGAGCAGACCATGGCGGGCATGGCGAGCGGGCTCTGCCGCTAGAGCCAAGTCGCTTTTAGCAGAAACATGGTAGCTGCAGCTGGAGGGCGGCTTTACCTCCCCAGACGGCTCGCCGGAGACAGTTCGGGGGGCAGATGTCAACGGACGACTGCTGGTCGTGGACCCAAGCCCTCCGCGATGTTCCGGCCGGGGTGTCTGGGTTCGAATTGCCTCCCTCGGGGGTTTTGTTCAGTCTCAGATGGCAAGGCTCGAACGCAGCTCTGGACCAGTTGATCCTTCGCGGACCCAACTGTCGGCAACAAGAACCCCGACAAATTGATTCAACCATGCGGTCACCCAGCCGCCAAAAATTTTTGAGATGTCAGACTGCAGGAAATCACTAACTACCTAATTTTCTTACGATTATAGGCATTTTACGCCAGATATAGTACTATTGACTAACATGTATATACATGTAACCATACTAGACGATGCATTCTCGCATCGAAACTAGCAAAGGGCAATACGATGGTTAAACTGCTAGGTACTCAGGCTGACGATGTCCTCGAAGGTGGTGAAGGTAACGACACCATATTGTTGCGCTGGGGCAACGACATTGCCGATGGGGGCGGCGGAAGCGACAGCTTCATCCTCGATGGCCGGTATGTGAATGATGGGGACGCATACCGAATCCGGGATCTTAACTTCGACGACGGCGATACTCTGACCTTCCGGTTGTTCGACTCGGATACATTCAGCAACACGGTGGATCCAGACAACCACCTTCAAATCCTGGGGACGTCCCTCAACGGCGCGATCTTCGATAGTGTCGACGACATTGCGGAAGCGCATGTCAGCGGGGCCCTGACCGCACAGGCAGCCGGCGCCAACAGCACGCTGATCACCATAGACGTGGGCGGTAACGAAATCTCACTCTTCCTGCGGGGCGTGGATTTCGACGATATCGGGATCCTGAGCGCCGATCTCTCGCCCGGCGATGATGTCGTTATCGGTGGCGTGCATGACGACGACATGCGCGGCTGGGGCGGTGATGATCAGTTGGTCATGCGCTACGGCAACGATACCGGCATTGGCGGCAGTGGCGGGGACGCCTTCGTATTCGACGGCCGCTTTATGGATGATGGTGATAGCCACACCGTGCAGGATCTGGACTTCTCCGAGGGCGACACGTTGGTTTTCCAGTTCATGGATGCCGGTTCGTTCGACGATTCGATCGATGGTACGAACGACTTTGCCGTTTCCAATGCTGGCGGCACCGCGACCTTCGACAGTGAAGAAGACATTGTCGAGGCGGTGGCCAATGGCGTCATGACGGGTGCCGACAACGGCTTCGGCGGTACGTTACTGTCCATAGGCGTGGGCGGCGATACGCTGAACGTGACCTTGGACGGTTGGGATATCTTTTAATCCCAGCCGGGAAGTAAGAGCGGCGCATCCGGTTTGAAAGCCGGTTGCGCCGCTCTTTTTTTGGCGGGAATTACCGGAATTCAGGTGAAGGCGCGTTCCATCTCGTGCCGGAAGGCGATTGTCGGGTCGTCGGCATTGAAAGTGACATCATCCCACGAAATCAACGCGCCCTCGGCAATGTCGCGCTTGAGCTTCATCCCATGTGCCAGGCCAATGGGCAGGCCGCCCATGGCGAGTGAGTCCGCCGCCGGCATCAGCTTGCCCCAGACGGTGTAGCCGCCCTCGCCATCCAGTTCCGTGCCGGCCTTCATGGCGAACTTGGCGGTCGCCACCACGTCGCCGCGGAACGCATCGGCGCAGCCGGTCGGCTCGCCACGCAAGGCAGCGCTCGCGACCGAAATGCCAAGCTCCAGGCCGATCAGGTGGTAGGGCCGCCAGAGCGAAGCAAAGCGGCCGCTGGCGTCGGTCAGCACGCCATACTGGCCGAAGCATTCCTTCACATAGTCGGTTGCTCCGTCGAAGGTGACATAGACGCCCCAGCGCAGGTCGTCAGGCAGGGGCGAGCCATCCCGCGCCTCGCTCGCGACGACCTCCACCATGCCGCGGCCCTCCAGCAGGCCGCCGTCTTCTTTCGGAATCAGCTTTTGCGCGAACTGGTTGAAGCCAACTGCCGGGAAGGCCAGGCCGTTTTTCGGCGGGGTCAATCCGCAGGCATTGGCCACCGCCGCCATTTCGATGCCGGACTTCGTGCCGTCCAGGAAGCTGTTGAACATCTGCGAATTGAGGTTGCCGGACTGCGCTTCGGCGGCAGTAAGGCCATAGAAATCCCACACCGTTGCCGGGGTGGATTGATGATATTGCGGCTGGTAGCGGGTGCCCTTGCCCGCGGCGATCACCTCCAGGCCGATGGCGCGGGCCCAGTCCACCTGCTCCGCGATCAGGGCCGGCTGGTCGCCATAGGCCATGGAGTAGACCACGCCTGCCTGCTTCGCCTTCCGCGCGAGCAGCGGCCCGGCCAGCACATCCGCCTCCACATTCACCATGATCATGTGGCGGCCATTGGCGATGGCGGCGAGCGCGTGGCGTATCCCGGCCGATGGCGACCCCGTGGAATCCACGACCACGTCCAGGCCGTCCGCCTGGATCATCGCCATCGTGTCGCTGGTGACATGGCAGCCGCCGGTGGTGCGCGCTTCCTCGAAGCTCTTAGCCGCGTACTGCTCCGCCGGCCAATGCACGTTTGCGAGTGCTGCTTTGGCCCGCTCCACATCCAAATCAGCCACCGCCATCACCTGCATGCCTGGCGTGCGGTGGGCCTGACTGAGAAACATGGAGCCGAACTTGCCTGCGCCGATGACGCCAACACGGACGGGATTGCCAGCTTCGGCACGGGCGGCGAGGAGGCGGTAGAGGTTCATGGCAGCTGCAATCCTGGACCGGATGGGTTTGCCGATTGATACGGTCGCTCTTTCTGCCTCACAAGAGCTTTGTCCGGCAACGCCCTAGGCAGTGGATGGAGTCGGTTTATTGTGCACGCAGGCGTTAAGAGGAGCCCTCGGATAGGGCGATTTGTGGCCTTATACTACCGGATCCCCCGCTTAAAGTGGTTTTCACTGCGTATTTGGGTCGAACCCACGGAGGCCGCCATGGACCAGTTCGTCGAACGCCTCGCTGCGACGGTTGCCCGGCATCCCGAAAAGACTGCGATTGCCGAAGGCGACGAACAACTCAGCTATGCTGCATTCGCCGCGGCGACCGATGCGTTGGCCGCTTACCTTGCGAGCCGCGGTTATGGCCCCGGCGATGCGGTCGGGTATCTGGGCTTTTCCCTGCTGCGCCGGATGGTGTCGCTCGTGGCCGCCGTCAAATGCGGCGTCGCCTTCGTCGTGCTGAACGCCCACGACCCGACCGACGCCGTTGCCGATATCGCCCAGCACGCCGCCCTCGGCGCGGTGTTGACCGGAACGCCGGGGTTAGAAACCACAACAGAGCAAATCGGCCTGCCGGTGATCGACATCCGGTCGGTTACAGAGAGCCCGGCGGCGGATGCGGGATTCACTCCGGTGCGCGATTGCCCGGATGCCATCGCCTATATCTCCTATACCTCCGGGTCCACCGGCCGGCCGAAGGGGGTGCCCGCCACCCGCGCCCGCGGCTGGCATTGGCTGCAACTGAAGCGCGAGGCCGGCGGTGTTCAGGCCAGCGACCGCGTCGCCCTGTTCGGACAGGTATGGCTCGCCAAGTACTTGGTCGGCATGATGGAAGGCGTCACCTTCGACTGCTATGAGTTCGCGGCGCAAGGGCCGGGGCCTTTGTCGGCCTGGCTGCGGGAGCGGCGCATCACCTACCTTGAGGCATTCCCGGCTATGTACCGAGCGCTGACCGCTGCCGCCGACGAACCATTCCCTGACATCCGCGCCGTGCATACTATCGGCGAGGCGTTGCGCAAGGCCGACATTGAAGCGTTCGAGCGCCTGTTCCTGCCGGGCGCTACCATCACCAGCATTTATGGCTCGACCGAATACATCGTCATGGCCCGCTACGTGCACCGGCACGGCGCGCCCTTTCCCTATGCCACCATGCCCATGGGGCATTTGCTGGAGGCGGACGCCGTGCTGCTGCTGGGGCCGGAAGGTCAGCCGGTTCCGCCGGGCGAGCGGGGGGAGGTGGTGGTGGCTTCGCCGTTTCTGCCGCCTGGCTACCACAACGACCCGGAACGGTCTGCCGAGGTGTTCCAGACCGATCCGGCGACCGGGCAGCGCCGCTACCATACCGGCGATTTCGCCTTCTACGACGCCGCGGGTGTGCTGCATTCCGCCGGCCGGGCCGACGATCAGATTAAGATCCGGGGGTACACGCTGCGGACTTCGGACGTGGAGCAGGAAATTCTCGGCTTTGCCGGCATCGCCAAGGTGGCGGTGGCCGGGTTTCCGGGGCCGCGGGGGATCACGCGCCTCGCCTGTCACTACGAAGCTGGCGGTGACGCGCCGCTGCCGGACGTGATGCGGGGTGCGCTCCGTGCGAGGATGCCCGCCTACATGGTGCCTGGCTACTGGGTCCGGCACGACGCCTTGCCCGTGACCGGCACTGGCAAGGTGATGCGCCAGGCGCTGCCGAACCCGCTGGAGATGCCAGACCGCCAAAACGAAACGGCGGCGGCCCCGGCTTCCGAGACCGAGCGCACGCTCACCGTGATCTGGCGCGAGGTATTGGGCCATGGCGATTTCGGGCGGCAGGAGGACTTCTTCGATATCGGCGGCGACTCGCTGCAGGCGATGGAAGTCCTGACCCTGGCCGAGCAGCGCTGCGGCCGGCGCATTCCCCTCGAAACACTGATCCTGGAAGGCGCGAGCATCGCTAGCCTCGCCGCCGCGGTTGATGCGCCGGAGCAGCAGGCAGGCCCGCCGGGCCTGGTGCCCCTGAACCGGCCCGGCGAACCGTTGCCGCTCGCCGCGCTGCACGTCATAGGCGGCCATCTCTCCGACTATCTGGAACTGGCGCACGCCTTAGATGGCGTCCGGCCAATGTTGGGCGTCGGTCCACGCGGGCTCGGCCCGGGCGATACGCCGGATGCGGCGATTGCCGCGATCGCCGGCCATGCCGCTGCCACCCTGCGGAAGGCCTATCCCGGCGCGCCGCCCGCCCTGATCGGCTTCAGCGCCGGCGGCGCATTCGCTCTGGAGACGGCGCGCATCCTGGCAGCGTCCGGCGAAGTGCCCGACCTGATTCTGCTGGACGCGAATTGCGCCTGGCTCGACCCCCTGCGGTGGTTCCGCTCGACCTGGCGCGGCGTCAAGAAAGGCGAGGCGCAAGCCGCAGCGCGGCGGCTGGCGAACCGCCTTGCGACCGCCGCCGGCTACGACGCGCCGCCCGCCAATGCGGATGAAGCACACCTGCGCGCGCTGCTTGACCATCGCCCCGAGCCGCTAGCCTTGCCGCGGGCCCTGATGGTGGTTGGCGAACAGGGCCAAGTGCGGCCAGACGAACGGGCGGAGTGGCGGCGTCTGCTCGGCCCTGGCCTGGAAACCATCACCGTCCCAGGCGACCATATGAGTATGATACGAGCGCCCCATGTCGGCGCGCTCGCGCAAACTATCGAGGCTTGGTTGCGAGCGTAGGCGGGAAACTGACTATGCTAGATTGCGTAGTGCTGACCCCGTGCTACTTGCCGACTACCTTGGCGAAGGTGTCCAGCGTTGCGGACGTATGGTCTGGCAGCACGAAGATTGCGTCGTCGTAGCCGAGGTCGACCAGCCGGGCGAAACGTTCGCGGGCCGTTTCCGGATCGCAGCGCAGGTTGAAGGGCGTCTCGTCTGTCAGATCAGCGGTCGGGGCGGACAGGTCGATCTGCACATTGGTGACGATGGCGCGCTTGCCGCCTGCCTCGCGGTATCGAGCTATGCCGTCCTGCAGTTTGCCATAGGTGGATTTCGCGCCGGAGGCGATCCAACCATCATAGTCTTTGGCAGCCTTGGGAATCCAGGTTTTGCCGGCCCAGGAGCCGATCAGGATCGGCGGACCGCCCTTGGCAGCGGGCCAGACCGACAGGCGGTGGCCGTTCACTTCCTCGTCCCGCCAGACCTTTTGCATGATGGGCAGCGCTTCCTCCAGCATCGCCATGCGCTGGCTGAAATCGACGCCGACAAAGTCGAAATCGCCCTTGGTTGAGCCCGCGCCAACACCAAGGCTGAAGCGGCCTTCGCAGAACAGATGCGCGGTCAGGATGCGGTGGGCAACTTCAACTGGCCGCCGCAAGGGCACCTGGAGGATGCAGGTGCCGACCTCGATCCGCTCCGTCACGCTGGCGGCAAGCGTCGCGCCGATCAGCGGGTCCGGCAGGATGTCGCCGCGGCCCATGGCATCGAAGAACCACAGGCCGTCGAACCCCGCGCCTTCAACGGCCTTGGCCGTCTGCGCCAGGCCGGCGCGAGTCAGGTTTTGGCGGTTCTGTTCCAGAAACGCTAGTCCGATACGCATTCAGATTTATCCTTTGAACGGCGCGCCGTCGAAGCGCTCCTGCTTTACAATATCTTCGACCGGGCGGCGGCGGAGCTTGGTTAACTGCTTCACCGGCCTGCCGAGCGGCACAATAGCCGCGATGGCCATATAGTCGGGCAGGCCCAGTGCTGCTTGCAGCTCGGGCTCCTGGGCAACGGCCAGCGTCGTGATGGTGCCGCCATAGCCCTTGTCCCGCGCGGCCAGCAGCGAGTTCCAGACAAAGGGGAAGATGGAGCCGCCACTGATCACGCCGACCCGGTCCAATTCCTTGTCGGTGGAGGCGACGACGCGGAGATCGACAGCAAACACCAGCACCACCGGTGCTTTCTTGGCGGGCTCTGTCAGGTGTTTTGGGACCTCGGTCGCGGCTTCGACTTCCGGCGTCACCTTGGTCGGGATGATGGAGTTCCAGGGGCTTTCGCCCGCCTTGTTTTGGGCGGTGTAGAGCTTGCCCGCCGGCCGCGCGGCCTCTCCCAGCATGTCCTTCATGGCCTGATCCCGGACGATGATGGCATGATTGCCCTGACGGTTGCCGCCGGAGGGGGCGAAACGCGCTACCTCGAAAATCTCATAGAGCACCGAGTCCGGCACGTCCTCATCGGTAAAATCGCGGCACGCGAAGGTGGTGCGCATTACATCGGCGAGTTCCATGGGCTGTTCCCTGTCTTTGGTCTGAGCGGTCGGTCCGGATATTGGCGGAGGGAGGGCGGCATGTCACTCGCATCTTCCCGCCAAGTGTCCGCAGGACGGATAAGCTACCTCTTTCGAGCGCCTTCATATCGCGATAGGCTTGGGTAAACGACAACCGAGGATCGACCAGCATGCAGTTCGGCCTGATGACGCGGGGCCAGTTTCACCCGGGCGACAATATGCAATCGCGCTTCAGCGAATTGATGGCGCAGGCACGGCTGGCCGACAAACTTGGCTTCGCCTCCCTGACCAAGGGCTCGCACTACTCCGCCCATCCCTATCAGGACTTTCAGCAGCTTCCCTATCTGGCCCGCGTATCGGCGGAAGCCCCTAACCTCCGCATCAATGCTGGTATCGTACTGGTGCCCCTGCATAAGCCGCAGGACCTGGCCGAACAATTAGCCACGCTGGATGTGATGACCGGCGGCAAGCTGATCTTCGGCGCGGGGCTCGGCTACCGCGATGTGGAGTTCAAGGCGTTCGGCACCACCGCCCGCCAGAAGGTGCGGCGTTTCGAGGAAGCGCTGGAGGCGATCAAGAGACTTTGGTCCGAAGAGACAGTGGATATGAAGGGCTCGCACTTCGAACTGGCCGGCGCGTCCTGTCCTCTTAAGCCGGTACAGCAGCCCCACCCGCCCATCTGGATCGGCGCCAATGCTGACAAGGCGATCGAGCGGGCGGCACGCATCGGCACTTGCTGGTACATCAACCCGCACAATACGATCAGCACGATCAAACGGCAGCTCGACGTTTACAAGAAGGCGCTCGACAATCTGGGCAAGCCCTTCCCGGACGAACTGCCGATCCGGCGTGAAGTCTTCGTCGCCCGTACGCGGGAGGAGGCGATCGACATCTGCCGCCCCTATCTTGCCGACAAGTACAAGACCTACCACGCCTGGGGCCAATCCAAGGCCATGCCGGAGGGTGACAACAATCTGGGCCAGGATTTGGACGAACTGCTGAAAGACCGCTTCCTGATCGGTTCGCCGGAAGAAGTGACCGAAGGGTTGGTGACGCTTGGCCGGGAGACCGGCGTCAACCATGTGGTCATGAGCGTGCAATGGCCCGGAATGCCTCAGAACCTGGTGCTGGATACCATGCACCTGCTGGCGGAAGAGGTGTTCCCGAAGGTGCGAGCGGCGCTGGGGTAGGGCGCGTGCCTACCCGTTCCATTGCACCGGCCCGCGGAAGGGCCGCATGTCAGGATAGGTTGTTACCGACCAAGCGCCATCCACCACCAGGCCCGTGCCGTTGACGTAGCTGGCATCGTCGCTGGCGAGGAAGACGGCTGGGGCGGCAATCTCCTCCGGTTGCGCGGCCCGGCCTTGCGGAATGCGCTCCATGAAAGCGGCGTGCGCGTCCTTGTTGTCAAAGTGGCGGCGGGTGAGGGGCGTCTGCACCAGCCCTGGCAGGATGGCATTGACGCGGATGCCATGCTCCGCGAACTCCAGCGCGCCGTTTTTTGTGATCGCCTCGCAACCCGCCTTCGCCGCGACATAGGCGGAGCCTGCGAACATCGGGATGCGGGCATTGACGCTGGCGATATTCACGATGGAGCCGCGGGTGCCGCTGCGGATCATCTGGCGCGCCTGATGCTTCATGCCGAGGAACACGCTCGTCAGGCAGAGGTCAACCGTGAAGGACCAATCCTCCGCGCTTTGGTCGACGATGTAGCCCGGCCGGTTGCCGCCTGCCACGTTGAAGGCCATGTCCAGGCCGCCGAGCCGGTCTGCGCATGCGGCGACAAGGGCTTCGCAGCCATCCTCCGCCGTGACGTCAGCCATCATCGGCTGGAACGATCCGCCCAACGCGCCGGCCACTTCCGCCAGTAGGTCTTCGTTCAGGTCGCCGCCCAGCACTTTAGCGCCGTCGGCGACCAGTCGGCTGGCAATGGCGCGGCCGATGCCGGAGGCGGCTCCCGTCACCAGCGCTATCTTGCCTTCAAAGCGATTTCCCGAAGCAGCCATCGTTCCATTTCCTCATGTCCGCGTATGGAAGATACGTTTCAGCGCGTTCCGCGCGCCGTTGGAATCCAGTATGAGGATGCTGGGAGGCAGATTGCAACGCGGAGACGGATCACAATGGGCAAGACACTGACGGGAATTTTGGCGGCAATCAGTTTCGTGCTGTCAACCGCCCTCACCCCAGCGGGGGCTGCGGACAAGGTCAAAGTCGGCTTTGTTTACGTCGGTCCGGTTGGCGATCATGGCTGGAGCTACCGCCATGATATCGGCCGCCAGGCGATAGAAAAGGAACTCGGCGACAGGGCTGAAACCACCTATGTCGAGAGCGTCAAGGAAGGCCCTGACGCAGAGCGCGTGCTGCGCGACCTGGCGTCCAGCGGCCACAATCTCATTTTCACCACTTCCTTCGGCTTCATGAATCCGACGATCAAGGTCGCGAAACGGCGCAAGAACGTGATGTTCGAGCACGCGACTGGTTACAAACGCGCGCCTAATGTCGCCACCTATGCGGGCCGTTTTTATGAAGGCCGCACCGTTATCGGCAAGATCGCCGGGCGCATGACCAAGTCGGGCATTGTCGGCTATATCGGTTCGTTTCCGATCCCGGAAGTTGTGCGTGGCATCAATGCCTTTGCCCTTGCCCTGCAAAGCGAGCGGCCGGACGCTGTCGTCAAGGTCGTATGGGCTAACACCTGGTATGACCCCGGCAAGGAGGGCGACGCGGCCAAGGCCCTGATCGACCAGGGGGCGGACATCATTGTCCAGCATACCGACAGCCCCGCAGCCTTGCAGGTGGCGGAGCAGCGGGGCGTTTACGCCTTCGGCCAGGCGAGCGATATGGCGGCCTTCGCGCCCAAGGCCCAACTGACCGCCATCGTCGATAATTGGGACAAGTACTACGTCTCCCGGGCCAAGGCCGTGCTCGACGGTACCTGGGAGAGCGGCGACACCTGGGGCGGCCTCGACACCGGTATGGTGGAGATGGCGCCCTATGGCGACGCCGTGCCGGAAGACGTGCGCAAGCTGGCTGACGAGACCATTGCTGCGATCAAGGCAGGCACGCTCCACCCCTTCACTGGCCCAATCGAAGATCAGGCTGGCGAAATCCGCATTCCCGCCGGCGAGACCGCCAGCGACGAAATGCTGCTCGGCATGGACTGGTACGTGCCTGGGGTAACGGGCGTCGGGAAGTAGGCCACACCGGTGGCGGGAGGCGCGGCATTGAACAAGGAACACAGCAGATGACTGGCCGAGGCCCTGCCGACTTCCCGGAAAGCCCGCTCTCCCGCGTGCTGAAGCAGCCGTTCATGGTGGGGCTGTTCCTGCCGATCCAGGATGGCGGCTGGACACCCTCCACCCTGCCGCGCTCGACCACTTGGACCTTTGATTACAACGCCGCGCTGACGAGACGGGCGGAGGCACTGGGGCTGGACCTGGTCTTCGGCCTGGCGCAATGGGTGCCGAAGGGCGGGCATGGCGGGGAAACCAAGTATCGCGAGACCTCCATCGACAGCTTCATGACCGTTTCGGCGCTGGCAGCGGTCACCGAACGCATCCTGTTGATCTCCACCATCCATGTGCTCTATGGCCCCTGGCATCCGGTGCATTTGGCTAAGTTCGGCGCGACCTTGGACCATATCTCCGGCGGGCGCTGGGGAGCGAACATTGTCACTGGCCATATCCCGCGCGAAGCCCGCATGTTCGGCATGAAGCGGCCGGAGCATGGCAAACGCTATGAGATGGCGGACGTGTTCACGGACCGGCTGAAGCAGCTCTGGTCCGCGGACGAGAACATGACGGTGGATGGCCCGTACTGGGCGATGGAGGGCGCCTTCGTCACGCCAAAGCCCTTATATGGGCGGCCGGTTGTTGTGAACGCTACGGGCTCGGCGGATGGTATTGCCTTTGCGGCCAAGCACTCCGACATCGTGTTCATCACCAGCCCGTCGGGCAACCAGATGGAGCACGCGGTCGAGAGCCTGCCCGCGCACACGGCGGAGATCCGGCGGGTGGCGGCGGCGGCAGGACGGCAGGTGCGCACGATCATCAACCCCATGGTGGTCTGCCGCCCGACCGAGCGGGAGGCCATCGAGTACCGCGACGCCATTGTGGCTGCCGCGGACAAGGGCGGGGTGGAGGGCTTTGCGGAGGTGACGCGGGGCGGAGACGCCGTCGCCTGGAGCGGCCAGAAACGGCAGTACGCGGCGCTCGGCGGCAACCTGCACGTGGTCGGCTCGCCCGAGCAGGTGGTGGAGCAGTTCCAGGCTTTGAAGCAAGCTGGCGTCGATGGTGTGCAACTGACCTTCTACGACTTCGCCCCCGACCTGGAATATTTCGGCGAGGCTGTGCTGCCGTTGATGCGGGAGGCGGGGTTGCGGGTCGGGTAATCCGTCCCGCCATCTAGCCTAATCCAGTCGTTCGGTGCATAACCCCGCGAGCGTCCATACGCTTGGAGAGAAGCGTGTACACTTATCTGAACCGGCTGGCCGGTGTCATTGAGCGCCAGCCGGATGTCCCGGCTGTCAGCGACGAAGCAAAAGAAATCACCTTTCGCGAATTGGGCAACGCATCGGACCGCCTTGGACAATTGATGTACGAGCGGCGGAAGACAGAAAATGATGTCTTCGCTTATCTTGGCAGTCCCGGCGTTGAGCGTATCGTCAGCCTGATTGCAGCCCTGAAGGCAGGTGCCGCGCTGCTGGGGCTGGACCCACAGGCGCCGCCTGCCGTCATCAAGGACTTATTACGCACCTGCGACGTTACACAAATCCTGGCGGAGCCTGAATACGAGCAACAGGCACGGTCCTTGCACTCGGCGGAGCCATTTGTGCTGCCTGCTGACTTGCTGGACCCAACGCCGGTCGAACCTTTCCTACGCTCTGACTGTGATCCAGAGGCGCTGGCGAGCGTCCTCTATACGTCCGGTTCAACGGGCAAGCCCAAGTGCGTGCCCCTGTTGCGGGGGGCATTGGACCTGCGTCAAACGCGGAAATTTGAGGTGTTGTACCCGCCGCGGCCAGGGCGCCAGCGAACTAATTTGGTGACCCATTTTCGCCTGTTTCCGGAGCTTTATACGTTGCAGAATGGCGAAACTGCCGACTGCTTCGACCTCCGCAAACACGGTGTTGCAGCGATGGCCGATTGGCTGCGGGAGAAACGCATCACTTCCTACAGTTCGCAGGTGTCAGTGCTTCGGCAATTGATGGCTGCCACGGACAAACCCTTCCCCGATATTGAGCTGGTGACCGTCGTCGGCGAACAGGTCGTCCGTTCCGACGTTGAAGCGTTTGAGGCGCACTTCCCTCCAGGTTCTGAACTGGCTGTGAGATTTGGCTCGACGGAGCACTGCGACGTCGCTGTCTACCGGCATCTCCGTGGCGACCCAATTCCGGGCGATACGTTGCCGATCGGCTACCCTGCCTTTCCCGAAACCATCAAACTGCTGGATGAAGCAGGCAACGCTGTGGAGCAAGGCACGCCCGGCGAGATCGTCATGATCGGCGATCATATGGCCAAATACTATATGAAAGACCCGGAGCGCTCGGCGGCGTTTTTCGCCGTTGACCCGGCGGATAACGGATTGCGCCGCTGCTACACGGGTTTCATAGCCTATGCGGATTACCGCGGCATGCTGCACCCGGTCGGGCGCAAGGACGAGCAGATCAAAATCCGCGGCTACAACGTCCGCCCGCCGGAAGTCGAGCAAATGGTGCAGCGCCATCCGGGTGTGGAGCGCGCTGCGGTTGTGCCCTTCGAGGGCACCAACAATATCCGGCGATTGGCTTGCTATTATACTGTCGCCAAGGGCATGGCGCCGACTGCCCAGGACCTGCGCGGGTTCCTGGCAGACCAGGTGCCAAACTACTTTATCCCGAGCCTTTTCCACCAGATTGCAGAATTTCCGCTATCGGTTACCGGCAAGCTGGCCAAAAAAGACCTGCCCGATCCCCTGAGCGTGATGTCCGCGCAAAGCCAGGCGGCCTCGCGTGCCGGGACCGCGACGGAGAGCCAGATCGCTGATATCTGGTCCGGCATCCTGGGTTCGTCGGATTTCGGCAGCGCAGATGACTTTTTCGACATCGGCGGCGACTCGTTGCAGGCCATGGCTATAGTCGTGGCGATAGAGGAGCGGTTCAGCGTTCGTCTGCCGCTGGAAAGTCTGATACTCGACGGCGCGACGGTTGAAGCGCTGGCCGCCAAAGTCGATGCCGTGCGCGGGCAGGGGGCTGGTAATGACCGGGTCGTCAAGCTGCGCGCGGGTGGCGGCAAGCCGCCGCTGTTTGCGGTGCATGTGAACGGTGGGCATCTCTCCGATTATTTGGCTTTGGCGAACATTTTGAACTCTGACCAACCCGTATTGGGACTGCATCCCCGCGGGCTCAACGGGCGGACCCCGGCGGCCGCCACCATGGCGGACTTGGCTGCCGACGCGATAAGCGCCATGCGCGGGCATACGCCGAACGGACCGTACCGGCTTATCGGATACTCATTTGGCGGTGTTGTGGCGTACGAGATGGCGCAGCAATTGACCAGTGCCGGAGAGGAGGTTTCCCACCTGATCCTTTTGGACCCCTTCGTACACTGGAAGGATTCCACGAGGCTGCTGCGGACGGTTGTCCGGCCGCTGAGAGCCGGCGATGCGAAGCGCGCGCTGGGGCAGGCGGCTCGGGTGGTTCCGGCGGCATTGGGGTTGCGGGAAGCGTCCAACGATCTGAACGAAGCGCACCGGACCGCGGCTTTACGCTATCACCCCCAGCCTCTCGCGTTGCCGAGGGCGCTGCTCATATCCGCGACGGAGAACCCATACAAGGCCGCCATCCAACAGGAATGGCGGACATTGCTGGGGAGCGGACTGTCCATCGTGGAGCAAGCCGCCGAACACCCGACCCTGGTAAGAGAGCCCGCCATATGGACTGTAGCTCAGTCGGTTGAGGCTTTCCTGCAGGATGAGGTGTAAGTGTGGGGGCTTTCTGCCGGACGGATGGTGGGGTCGCTACCCCTCCAGCATATCCTGCACCACCACTTCGCGCACTTCCTCGGCGGCTAGGCCGTACTCGGCAACCTGGTCCGCTGACGCCGCCAGCACCGCGTCTGCGTCGGCCATGAGCTTGAGTTCCTTGAACCGGTCTTCCCTTGCGAAGCCCATGCTTTCGCCGATCAATTCCATGTAGTTGGCCATTTGGAAGGGATAGTCCGCCTCCCGCCCGGCGAACATGCGGTGGTCGCCGTGGTAGATGCCCAAGAGGGTATCGACGCCGGCCGCCTTTGCCTCCTGCAATGCCGCTTCCGCCGTATCGCTCAGGTAGCTCCCCAGCGGCGCCAAGGCCGTGCCGGTGTAGCCGATGGCCTTCGTGTCAATCTCCACCACCTCAACGCCCGGCACGGTGGCCAGCAACTTCCGCACCGCCTCCATCACGCCCAACTCGCCCGCGTATTCGAACAGGGCAACGCGCTTCTCCACGCGGTGGGTCATCATGGGCGCCAAGCGCTCCAACTGCCCGGCGAGCCAGACCGGAAACATGGTCATGTCGATGTTCGCGCCCGTGATCTCCTTGTAGGCAGGGATGGCGGTCTCGCCAAACTGGATCTGGCAGGTCGGGCACCAGGAGAGCACCTGGCTGGTCTTGGCCGCCGCCATCCGGTCCAGCGTGCCGAACGCCTGCCGCCCGCCAAGCGCGGTGTCGCCGGGCCGTGTCGGCAGGATACCGCAGCAGGCGCTGGGGCCGCCCTGCACCTCGTAGGTGACGCCCAGCGCCTCCAGCACGTCCAGGCAGTAAAGGCCTATATGCGGCGTCTTCAGCATGTTGCAGCCGGTGTAGAACACCATGTCCGGCGCCTCGTCCCGTTCCGGGTGGGAGCGCGGGCTGAGCTTTTCCAGCAGCTCCGGCGGCAGGGAGAGGCGGGAGAGCACGCGCACGCCCCGGCTCATCTTCTGGAAGGCCGCCTTGCCCGCCGCCCGGCGGTCAGGCTCCGGGTTGGCCTGGGAGAGCGCGCGCCGGGCCATGGTCAGCATGAAGCGCGGATTGATGCCTTCCGGGCAGACGGTCAGGCAATGACCCGAACCGCAGCAAACCTTGGCCCACTGCTCGGAGTCTGCCGGGCCTTCGCCCGCCCGCAGCACGTCGCGCACGCCGGCGGTCAGCGCCTGGCTGTCGCTGCCGTCAATCCCGGCGACGGCAAGCGTCGGGCAAGCTGCGGCGCAGGCGCCGCAGGCGGTGCAGGCGCTGGCGATGTCGGCAACACGCCGGTCCAGGCTTTCAATGAAGGCGTCGCTGCGGTCAGACATGATCGGCTCCCATGACGAGTTGCCAATGACCATACAGGCAGGCCGCCTGACGGGAAAGTGATGCTGTGAGCGAAGATCTCACGGTGCCGGGGCTAGGCCGTTCCGCTGGATTGACGTTAGCATGGCAGCAACCGCAACTGATGGCAGTGAGGTGAAACGGATGGGGAAGGGATGGCTTGGTGCCGCCGCCTGTCTGGCAATAACAGTGGCAGCGGCAGCCGATGTCTGGGGCGAGCCGCTGCGCTTCCGCTGGCCTTTGCCCGCAGAGGCCGTTGTAACCCAAGCCACCATCGACCATTTCGGCAACTTCGCCCATGAGTACCGGATCAGAGCCTCCCGCCCGGCCGGTGGCGGCGCAATCCGCGTTTCAACCAGCGGCTACCGCCTGCTCTATCACAACCGGCGATTGCTGACCGGCCGCAAGCTGGATGGCTTTGACATGCTGGGCATTCTGCACCGGCTGACGGTTCCGTCTTATGTGATTGACGGTGCCGGACGGCTGCAACGGATAGAGCCGCCCGATCCGAACGAGATTGAAACCGCGTTCCTGGAGAATGTGGGCAGCCCGCGGGTTGCATCGCTGCGGCGTTGGTATGTGGCCCAGCGGCCTGGCGACTTTCAGCAAATCCGCCAGCGCTCCCAGGAATACTGGCACGCGCAAATCCCGTATTGGGAGTATTGGATCGGCAAATGGCGGGCTTTGGTTGGCCCCGTCCCAATGGACTTGCAGGAACGGCACCTTCTCCATCTGGCAGGGTTGCAGGTCCCGGGTCGGACCTACCTAATCGACCGGTCCAAAGCGCCGGATTGTGCAGCCTGCATCAGTGTCGCCGCTGAGGACCGGTTTAGCCGCGACGACCTGGCCCCGTATTCGAACGCGGTGGCGGACCGGCTCGGGTTAACCCGAGCGCCGGGGGAGGCGGCGATGACCGGCATGCGTGCCTTTGTGCGTTTGGAGGCCATTATCGACTGGCGGACCATGCTGCCTTATCGTGTGCAGGCAATGACGATTGCCTTCCAATATCTGGCAGATGGCAGCACAGTTAACTTCGATCAGACCAAACACTTCTATTTCGAGTGGCAGCATGGGGCTGCCGGACCAGGCGCGAAATGACCCCCGAAGACATTCTCTCTCACAAACCGCTCGCCATGAGCCAGGAACAGCGGGAAGCATATTTCCGCGACGGTTTTGTGGCGCTGCCCGGCGCGACCCCGGCGGGCGTGCTGGAGGAGATCCGCGCGAAGTCTGCCGAGTTCCTGGACAAAAGCCGGAGCTTCGATAGTCCGAACGAGTTCTTCGACCTGGGGCCGAACCATTCGGCCGACAGTCCGCATGTCCGCCGCTTGCGCAAGCCGGTGGATGCCGATCCTTTCTTCTGGGACCTGGCGAGCGGCGAATTCATGACGGCAATAGCGGCTGATCTTGTTGGTCCGGATGTGAAGTTCCATTCAGCCAAGCTGAACTACAAATGGCCGGGCGGCGGCGAGGTCGTGAAGTGGCATCAGGATATTCCGGCCTGGCCGCATACCAACTTCTCGCCGGTGACCCTGGGCATCTACCTGGACGATGTTACGGGACCGGAGGGGCCGTTGGCCTGTATCCCCGGCAGCCATGAAGGGCCGCTCTATACGCACTACGGGCCCGATGGCAGTTGGAGCGGGCACCTGTCACCTGAGGATGAAGCGCTTGCAAACTTGGGGACTGCCGTCGATCTGAACGGGCCTGCGGGCACCGTCATCGCCATCAATTGCCGGACAGTGCATGGCTCCATCGCGAACGTTACCGGCCGGGTGAGGCCACTGTTGCTTTATGTTTACAGCTCGGCCGACGCATTCCCCTGGACATCTTCGCCGACACCGACCAGCTATTCCGGCGACATTGTGCGCGGCAAGCCTGCCGAATTCGTGCACATGGACCCCCGGCCCGTACAGGTGCCGCCCCGCTGGGAGAAGGTTGGCTACGGCTCTATCTTTACGGCACAGAAAGCCGAGGCCTGACAGAGCCTGCCTTCCGAGCGACACTCCCTCTGTGCGGCAATCGTCCCCAGGAGGAATCGTTGAAGGCGTCAATCCAAGCGGGCCTCCGGCCCGTATAGCCCAGTTAATCATGACATGGAATCGACGATGACCTTACGGGCGACGACACTATCTCTCCTGGCCGCGGCGGCGGTCGCCCCACTCTCTGGCGCGGTCGGGCAAGAGGCAGAGCGCAAGTTCGGCCCATGGGTGTTCGGCATCCAAGGCGGCGGCTATTACCAGTCGTCGGCAGGAATGGATTCCGGCGGCGATTTCGATGTCGGCCGCTGGTTCATTCAGCCGAGCGTGGGCTATGCCTGGGACCGGCGGACCAGCATCTCGCTCTCCGTTGGAGGCGGCGAGACCTACTACGGTTTTTCCGGCGGTGCCGGCTTGGGCGGTGGCGACCCCTGGGGCACGATCCGCGATCTGCGTCTCAGCGTGCCGATCCGGTTCTCCCCCATGGACGAAATGGACGTTTTCATCGTCCCCTCCGTCCGCACAAACGCAGAGCGCGGCGCAGATCTGGACGATGGCCGGACCGAAGGCGTTCTGGGCGGTTTCCTCTGGCGTTTCAGCGAAACCTTCGCGGTCGGCCCCGGCGTTGGCTGGTTTTCGGAGATCGATGGCGGCTCCAACGTGTTCCCGATCCTGCTAGTCGACTGGGACATCACGGATAGCCTCAAGCTCTCGACCGGACGCGGCCTTGGTGCATCGCAAGGGCCGGGCCTGACGTTGTCCTGGAAGGCGCAGGAGAATGTGACCATCGGCTTGACTGGGCGCTACGAGAGCACCGAATTCCGGCTCGACGATTCCGGGGTCGCGCCGGGGGGCATCGGTGAGGACACAAGCTTCCCCTTGGTAGCAACTGTTCAGTACAGCCCCTGGCCTATGGCCAATATTTCCGCCTTTGCCGGTGTGGAGTTTGCCGGTGAATTAGAGTTGAAAGACGCCAACGGACGCACGGTGGATTCCACGGATTATGACCCGGCACCGATTTTTGGCGTAACGTTCGCGCTGCGGTTCTAACGACCGCTTGTTTCGGCGGTTGACTAACGGACAGTCACCTTTTTCGCGAATGCGGGCTCGGCAGTGCCGTTCAGGTCGAGGAGCACTGCCTCGCCTGAGCTCGCGCTGACGCCGGCGATGGCAGCGATCGTCACGGCGTGCGTCACCATGATGACCGGTTCATCGGTGCGCCGTCCCAGCAAGATGAGTCGGTCGCGGAGTCCTGTAAGCCATTCGTCTTTTTTCTCCCGGACGGTATAGAACGAGTTCAGACCGGTGAATTCCTCCACGTCGCCAACATCCAGCAATTCGGCGGTTTCGCTGCACCGGCACCACTGGCTGGTGAGTACTTCGGCGTCGTCGATACCCTGCGCGCGGATATAGGCCCCAAGCCGTTCTGCTTGCGTCCGGCCTTCGCCGTTCAGGTTCCGCTGGGTGCTGCAATCGCCGATGCGGAAGTTGGCCGGGTCGCCGGTACCTGGCGCATAGGCGTGGCGTATCATCATGACCTGCCGTCCTTCGGCGAACTTCTGCAGGTCTTGGGCTGTCGCCAACGACGAGACCATGGCGAAGATCACGACCAGCCCAGCCCAGACGGCTATCCTCAGCCGCGCTGTCCGTTCTGTTCCATCAACGGCAATACTTGATCGATCCATTGTTCGCACTCACCCAAATAGTCGAGCCAGGATATCAGCAACCCGTCGACGCCCATGCGCGACAGCCGCTCAATCTGATCTACGATCTGTTCCGGGGTTCCGATCAACGGATAGCCGCCATGGCCCGCCTTGAAGTGGAATTGGAAGGCCTCCATCACCGCGGGCTCCAGGGTCTCGGACTCCATGCCGAACGTCGTCAGCATGTTGCCGACCGCCACGTCGTCGCCGTAGTCCACCACGTAGCGGTTCAGGGCCTCCCGCGCCTCTTTCTCCGTATCCCGGCAGACGACATAGACGTGAATCCAGCATTGGGAGGTGCGGCCGTGCTCTGCCGCCATGGCTTTTAAGCCAGCGATCTGTGCCACGTCCGTTGCCTCGTCCTTCTGGCGCAGCATGACGAAGTTCATATCGCAATGACTGGCGGAAAAGCGCTGTCCGACGGGCGAGGAGCCCGCATTCATGATGACCGGCCCGCCCTGCTGTACCGGTTTCGGCTGGCTCCAGAGCCCCTTGCCCTGGAAGAACTCGCCGTTCCAGTCGAACTCCTTCTCTTCGGTCCAGAGCTTGCGGCAGAGCGCCAACCATTCCGCCGCATATTCATAACGCCGGTCATGCTCGCGCCATTCCGCGCCGAACATTTCGAATTCGTCCTTAAACCAGCCGCAGACGATGTTGAGGACGAACCGCCCGTTCGTGATGTGGTCGATGGTGGCTGCCTGCTTGGCGACGGCGACCGGGTGCATCAGCGGCACGTGCACGGTGGAGAGTACGGCAATCAGTTCCGTCACCGCACCGAGGCCGGCGGCCCAGGTCAGCGTCTCAAAGGTGCGGTTGTTGAAATTGCTCTCACCGCCGTAGCCTTTCCAGCGTCCCACAGGCAGCAGCGCCTCGAACCCCGCCCGGTCGCATAGCTGGGCGAGCTTGACATTGTCGGCCCAGGTCATCGGCCAGGCCTCAGGCGCGGTCGTCACCGTCGAGCCGCCAGAGCAGTTGAAGGCCATCACGCCGAGCTTGACGCGATTGGTGCTGTGGAGGGGGTGGGTGGGCATCGCCTTATGTTCCTCATTTCCTCATTGAAAAACGGTCGCCGAAAACCGCCGACGCCGCAGAGTTCCTGCTTTGGGGAAGTATCGCTGGCCGCTCCTTACCGATGCAAGCGGCGGACTATCCGGCCAGCGAAGCCGCACCGTTGCCGGTCTATCGTCCCCGATTGCCGCAAACAGGGACAATGAGGTAGCTTGTATGAAGCACCACACACGGAAGAGTACCCAAAATGGTTGAGAAGATATCCCTTTCCCAGGCATCCGAAGCGATGCGGCATGCGCTTCAGGACACGGTCAAGCGCAATGCATGGTTGTTCCTGATCCAGGCGGCCCTGCTGATCGTCGCCGGGGCCGTCGCGATCATTTACCCGCTGTTCTCCTCGGTAGCCTTGGCTTTTTTCCTCGGCTGGGTGCTGATCATCGTCGGCGCGCTGCAGGTCATCAGCCTGATCGGCTCCACCAAGGTGCCGCACTTCTGGCTGCAACTGGTTTCCGCCGTCCTTGCTGTCGTTGTCGGCTTCCTGTTTCTCAACAATCCAGGCGCGGCGGTTGGGACGCTCGTGCTGCTGATGATTGTGTTTTTCATGGTCGAAGGCGTGTCGAAGATCGTCTTCGCCCTGTCGGTCCGCCCCTTGCAAAATTGGGGCTGGGTGTTGGCGAGCGGCGTCGTGGGCGTGCTGATTTCCGCCTACCTGCTCGGCAACCCGGCGCTCAGCCTTTGGCTGCTCGGCTTGTTCATCGGTATAAACCTAATCGCCCAGGGCGTCGCCATCGGCTCCATGGCGCTGAAGGCGCGCAATTCCTAACTGGCGGCCACAGGCAGCAACCGTGCGACCACCGTCTGTGGATCGCCCTCCAGCGTATCCCCCGACTCGATCGCGCGGCGCATCGCGGCCATCAGGTCCTGGTAGAATTGCAGATTGTGCCAGGTCAGTAGCATCATGCCGAGGATCTCTTCCGCCTTCACCAAGTGGCGGAGGTAGGCGCGGGAGTAGTTCCGGCACGCGGGGCAGGTGCAACCCGCGTCCAGCGGCGCTGGATCATCCGTATGAATCGCGTTCCGCATGTTCAGCGCGCCGTGGCGCGTGAAGGCCTGCGCCGTGCGGCCGGAGCGGGTTGGCATGACGCAGTCGAACATATCGACGCCGCGCGCGACCGCGCCGACCAGGTCCGCCGGCGTGCCGACGCCCATCAGGTAGCGAGGCTTGTCCTCGGGCAGGTGAGGCGCCGTAAACTCCAGCGCCTCGAACATCTGCGCCTGACCCTCGCCGACCGCGAGGCCGCCGATGGCGTAGCCGGGGAAGCCGATTTCCCGCAACCGCTCCGCCGACTCCCGCCGCAGGTCGGGGAAGACGCTGCCCTGGACGATGCCGAACAGGCCATAGCCCTCGCGTTCCACAAAGGCGTCCTTGGAGCGCTGCGCCCAGCGCATGGACAGGCGCATGCTCTCCGCCGCTTGTTCATGCGTAGCCGGATACGGCGTGCACTCATCGAAGGCCATAGTGATGGTGGCGTCGAGCAGGTGCTGGATCTCGATGGAACGCTCCGGCGTCAGCATGTGATAGCTGCCGTCGATATGGCTGCGGAAGCGCACCCCTTCCTCTGTCATCTTGCGGAGTTCGGTCAGGCTCATGACCTGGAAACCGCCGGAGTCGGTCAGGATCGGCCCCGGCCAGTTCATGAACCGGTGCAGGCCGCCATGCCGGGCGATCAGTTCCGCCGTCGGCCGCAGCATCAGGTGATAGGTGTTGCCGAGAATGATCTGCGCGCCGGTAGAGGCGACGTCCTCCGGCCGCATCGCCTTGACGGTGGCGGCCGTGCCGACGGGCATGAACACCGGTGTCTCGATGGAGCCATGCGCCGTCTCGATGCGTCCGCGGCGGGCCTGGCCCGCGGTCGAGAGGAGGGAGAAGGTGAGGGTCATGGCCCAAAACCAATCTCATCCTGAGTAGCGCTAAAAGCGCGTATCGAAGGGGCTGTTTGACC
Source organism: Alphaproteobacteria bacterium (assembly GCA_965222315.1). Taxonomy (GTDB): domain Bacteria; phylum Pseudomonadota; class Alphaproteobacteria; order Bin95; family Bin95; genus JACKII01. Next base: position 314,477 of record OZ244951.1, read on the forward strand.
CAACGAAGCAGCCCCTTCGATACGCCAGCCAAGCTGGCTACTCAGGATGAAAACTATTTGGTTTGTCATTGCTTCCTCTCCAAAAAACTGGCGTCGCCGTAAGAGAAGAAGCGGTAATCTTGGGCCACGGCATGGGCGTAGGCCGCTCGCATCCTTTCGTACCCCACAAAGGCGCAGACCAGCATTAACAAGGTCGATTTCGGCAGGTGAAAGTTGGTCAGCAGCGCCTCGATCCGCTTGAAGCGGTAGCCGGGCGTGATGAACAGGTTGGTGTCGCCGGTCCATGCTGACAAAGAGCCATCATCCGCCGCCGCGCTCTCGATCAGGCGGAGGGCTGTCGTGCCTGCGGCCACCACCCGGCCTTTGCAGTCATTGATGCGCTCGGCGGCCTCGGCGCTCACCTGTCCCCACTCGCTGTGCATGACGTGCTCGGACAGGTCCTCGACTTTTACCGGCAGGAAGGTGCCCGCACCCACATGGAGGGTCACGGTTACGATCTCCACGCCGCGCGCCTGTATCGCCTCGACCAGCCGGGGCGTGAAGTGCAGGGAGGCCGTGGGGGCCGCGACCGCGCCGTCCCGCGCGGCGAAGAACGTCTGGTAGTCGTCGCGGTCCTCCGTTTCGCCCTCCGCAGGCCGCTTGATATAAGGCGGCAGCGGCATGACGCCGTGCTTCTCCAGCCCTGCCGCCAGATAGGCGTCGTCGCCATGGAACCAGAGCGTGACCTCGCCGCCATCGCGATGCTCGACTGTGGCGGCAAGGTTGTCGGCGAACCGCATTTCGTCGCCAGGCTTCAAGCGCCGCGCCGGCCGGGCGAAGGCGGCCCATCGCGCCGCCCGGTTCTCGCCGGGGCCAAGCTGCTTGTGCAGCGTCACCTCGACCTTGGCCTCCCCGCGGTTTCCCGTCAGCCGGGCCGGGATCACCCGCGTGTCGTTTACCACCAGCACGTCGCCATGCCGCAACAGTGAGGGGAGGTTGCGCACGCCCAGGTCGCCGAAGGGCGCATCGCCTGGCGGCACGTGCAGCAGCCGGGCCGAGTCCCGCGGCTCAGCCGGGTGCTGGGCAATCAGGCGTTCGGGCAGGTCAAAGTCGAAGTCGGAGAGTTTCATTTTCTACCTGCCGTCATCGGGATTGGCCGCAAGGCGGCCGTGCGCTCTCGCAATGACGGCGAGCGGTAGGGGAAAAGGAAAAACATTTCATCATACCGGCTTCTTGCGGCACACTCTCTCCAACTGCAAGCCTGCACGACGTATCGGCTTGCCCATCATACCAAAAGGAGCGCCCTTTCGATGGCCACTCTCCGCCCCGACATTCACGCCAGCCGTCACGCGGTTTCTACCGGTCACTATCTCGCCACCGGTGCCGCCCTCGGCATTCTGGAGGCAGGCGGCAACGCCATCGACGCGGGCGTCTGCGGCGGCATCGCGCTGGGTGTGCTGCAGAGCGATCTGGTCGGCGTCGCGGGCGTCGCGCCCATCATGGTCTGGCACGAGGAAAGCCAGAAGATGGTCACCATCTCCGGCCTCGGCTGGTGGCCCAAGGCCGCCAGTTCCGCCTGGTTCCGCGAGCATCATGGTGGCAAGCAGCCGTCCGGCGTCATGTCCATGGTGGTGCCCGCCGCGCCCGACGCCTGGCTGACCGCGCTGGAGCTATGGGGCACCATGAGCTTCGCCGATTGTGCGGAGGCGGCCATCCGCTTCGCCCGTGACGGCTTCGCCATGAACACGCTGCTGAACCAGACCATCCGGGAAAATCACGGCATCTATTCGAGCTTCCCCTCGTCGGCGAAAATCTACCTGAAGGATGGGGAGGCGCCGCCGGTCGGCTCCCGCTTCTTCCAGACGGACTTGGGCCGCACCCTCCAGCACATGGCCGATGAAGACCGCGCCGCCGCCGCCAAGGGCGGGCGCATGGCGGGCCTGCAAGCGGTGCGGGACGTGTTCTACAAGGGCGATATCGCCCAGGCCATCGTCGACCACTCCGAGAAGCATGGCGGCTGGATGACCATGGAGGACATGGCAAGCTACAAGTCCGGCATAGAGGAGCCGGTCTCCACCCGCTTCGGCGATACCGAGGTCTTTACCTGCGGCCCGTGGTGCCAGGGGCCTGCGCTGCTCGAAATCCTGAATATCCTGGAACGCTTTGACCTCGCTGGCATGGACCATAACAGCCCGCGCTACGTCCACTTGCTGACAGAGGCGACCAAGCTCGCCATGGCCGACCGGGAGGCCTGGATCGGCGACCCTCGCCATTTTGAGGTGCCCATCCAGGCGCTGTCCTCAAAGGAATTCGCGGCCAAGCGTGCCGCGCTGTTCGACTGGAACAAGGCCTGGCCGGGGCGTCCGCCTGCGGCCTCCGGTGCCGATCTGGGCGTGAACAACGACCGTCCGATGTTGCGCGAGCCCCCGTTCGCCCCGGTTGGCGAGCCGGAGCGGGCTTCCAGCCTGGACACGTCTTACCTGTGCGTCACCGACAGCCACGGCAACGTGTTCTCCGCGACCCCGAGCGACGGCTCTTACAAGGGACCGGTGGTCGAGGGGCTGGGCTTCGTACCCTCCGGCCGCGGCGTGCAAAGCTGGACGGAGGAGGGCCACCCGTCGGAGATCGCCCCCTACCGACGCCCCCGCCTGACCCCCAACCCCGCCATCGCCATCCAGGGCCGCAAGTTCATGCCCTTCGGCACACCGGGAGGCGACGTGCAGACCCAGGCCATGCTGCAAACCCTGCTGAACCTCGTGGTCTGGCAGAAAAGCCCGCAAGAGGCTGTCGAAGCCCCCCGCTTCGCCAGCTACAGCTTCCCCTCCAGCTTCGAGCCCCATGGCGAACACCCTGGCCTGTTGCGGCTTGAAGGCCGGATGGAGCAGGAGACCGGCGATGACCTCGCCGCGTTGGGGCACACGGTGGAATGGTGGCCGGACATGACCTGGCTGGCAGGCTCCATGGGCCTGATCGTGGACGACCGCGACACCGGCTTCAAATCCGCTGCCGCCGACCCCCGCCGAATGGCCTTCGCCGCGGGGAGCTAGGTACGCTGTGCCCGCTCCTTTCGAACCCGCCTATAATCCGACCAGATCGAGCCTGATACGACGATGACCGATGATTCCAACGGCAAGCCCCCCGGCATGAAAGACGGCCTTGCCCAATACGGCGATGCCGCCTTCTCGTTGTTCATGCGCAAGGCCTTCATCAAGGCCATGGGCTACACCGACGACGCGCTGGAGCGGCCGATCATCGGCATCACCAACACGTTCAGCGGCTACAACGCCTGCCACCGCACCGTCCCGGACCTGGTGGAGGCGATCAAGCGCGGGGTGATGCTGGCGGGCGGCCTGCCGGTCGAGTTCCCGACCATCAGCGTCCATGAGAGCTTTTCGCACCCGACCTCCATGTTCCTGCGCAACCTGATGAGCATGGATACGGAGGAGATGGTGCGCGCTCAGCCCATGGACGCGGTGGTGCTGATTGGCGGTTGCGACAAGACCGTGCCGGCTCTGCTGATGGGGGCGGCCAGTGCCGGCAAGCCCGCCATCCTGGAAGTCACCGGCCCCATGATGACCGGTCATTTCCGCGGCGAGCGGCTGGGCGCCTGCACCGATTGCCGCCGCCTCTGGGGCATGCACCGGGCCGGCGAGATCTCTGAGGATGATATCGACGAGCTCGGCAACCGCCTTATGCCGACCGCCGGCACCTGCATGGTGATGGGCACCGCCTCCACCATGGCGCTGATGGCGGAGGCGCTGGGCATGATGCTGCCGGGCGGGGCGGCGATCCCCGCCGTCATGGCCGACCGCCTGCGCCACGCGGAGGACACCGGCGCCCGCGCCGTTGGCCTGGCGCTGGAGGGCACCAAGCCCGACCAGATCATGACCAAGCAGGCGTTCGAGAACGCGCTCCGGACATTGCTGGCGGTGGGTGGCTCGACCAACGGCTTGGTGCATATCACGGCGGTGGCGGGCCGCCTTGGCATCGACATCGACCTGGAGGCCTTCGACGCAATGGGCGCGGATACGCCCGTGCTGGTCGATCTCAAGCCCTCCGGCCAGCACTATATGGAGGACCTGTATCGCGCCGGCGGCCTCGCGCCGATCCTGCGGGAACTCGGCGACAGCCTGAACCTGGATTGCCTGACCGTCTCCGGCAAGACACTCGGTGAGGACATAGCGGCCGCCGAGCCGGACTGGGGCCAGCAGGTGGTGAAGACCAAGGCCGATCCGATCTACAAGGAAGGCGGCATTGCCGTCCTGCGCGGCAACCTCGCGCCAGGCGGGGCGATCATCAAGCAGTCGGCGGCGGAGATTATGCAGCACGAAGGCCGGGCCGTGGTCTTCTCCTCGCTGGAGGACATGGCCGACCGCCTGGACTCCCCCGACCTGGACGTGCAGGCCGATGACGTGCTGGTGCTCCAGAACGCAGGGCCGAAAGGCGCGCCGGGCATGCCGGAATCGGGCTATATCCCGATCCCGAAAAAGCTGGCCCAGGCCGGCATCAAGGATATGGTCCGTATCTCCGACGCCCGCATGAGCGGCACCGCCTTTGGCTCTATCGTCCTGCACTGCACGCCGGAAGCAGCGGTCGGCGGCCCCCTGGGGCTGGTGCGCAACGGTGACCGCATCCGCCTGGACGTGCCGGCGCGCACCCTGGAACTGCTGGTGGACGAGGCCGAACTGGAGCGCCGCAAGGCCGACTTCAAAGCGCCCTATCACGCGGGCCAGGAGCGCGGCTACCTGAAGCTCTATCTGGACGAAGTCACCCAGGCCGACACCGGCGCGGACTTCGAGTTCCTCAGGGCGGTGAAAAAGTAACTGGTTAGCGGGTCCTATAAAATGGCCAAAAACATCTACATTCATCTACAAAAATCTACATTCCGGGCCAAAAATGTAGATGTCGGGTTTATCTCATGTAGATCGAATGAATATGTTATGTATACGTAATGTAGATACCGTTTAGATGCTCCGAAGACGGCAGTCTCGGTGATTGGTTCCGGCAATGCCGATGCATCCCCTTTATCCCGAGCGCCGGCGGAGCCGGTGTATCCAGGGAACAAGCACTTTGATCTGATCATCATAGACCATAACACAGTCCGCTTAACGATCTGTTAACGCCTCGTCTTGCGCCCCTCTGCCCCCGGCTCACAGCAAAAGTCACCCGGCTTATACCTACGGCGGGGAGTTTGACCTTCCCTCCCCTTCATCCCGAGTGCTGGCGCAGCCGGTGTATCGAGGGATACTATCGAGAGATGCAGTCACCGGCCTCTCGATGCACCCCGGACTGCGATCCGGGGCTACTCAAGGTGAAGGCCAGTATTCCCTGCCACCCCGCCTACACCTCACTCCGGCGCAGCCGCGCGTCCTTGCGTGTCCGCACCTCGGGCAGCAGCTTGGTGCCCAGACCCGGCCCCTCCGGCGCGCGGATCATCCCGTTTTCGACCGGCGGCAGCGCCGTCACCAATTCCTGATACCAGCCGTAATAGAACGCCCGCACCATCTCCTGGATCAGCGCGTTCGGGGCGTTCAGGGACTGGTGCACGCTCGCCGTCAGCAGCACCGGCCCGGTGCAGTCGTGCGGCGCGACCGGCAGTTGGAACGCCTCCGCCATGCTGCAAATCTTGCGCGATTCGGAGAGGCCGCCCACCCACGACAGGTCGAACATCACCACACCCGCCGCCTGCGCCTCCATCAGTTCCCGAAACTGTCCGCGCCCGCCCAGCGTCTCGCTGGCGGTGGTCGGGATGTGGGTCGAATCCGCGAACTCCTTCAGCGCCCGCATATTGTCCATCTTCATCGGGTCTTCGTACCAGAAGGGCTCCAGCGGCTCCAACGCGCGGGCGATCTTCTTCGCCGCCGTCAGGTTCCATAGGCAGTGCATCTCGCACATGATGTCCATCCTGTCGCCGACTGCGGCGCGGATTTTCTCAAACGGCTCAATGGCCTTCTTCAAGTCGGCGGCGGAGATATGCGTGCCGTTAGAGGCCTCCGCCGCATAGTCGAACGGCCAGATTTTCATGCCGGTCACGCCCTGCTCCAGCAGGGATTCCGCCAGCGTTCCCGCATCGTTCAGGAACCATTGCAGGTCCTCATAAGGGCCTTCCTGGCTGTCCAGTCCGAAATTGTGCGTGCCCTGGTTCGGGTCGGAGCGGACATACTGATAGCCCGCGCAGGTATTGTAGACCCGGATTTCGTCCCGCGCCGCGCCGCCCAGCAACTGGTGGACCGGCTGGTTGGTCGCCTGACCCCACAAGTCCCACAGCGCGATGTCCACGCCCGAAAAGCCCCGCATCTCCGCGCCGGAACCGGTATAGCCCACATAAGGGACCAGCGCCTTCGCGTGCCTGTCGATCAGCAGTGGGTTCTTGCCCAACAGGTAGGGCGCAATGAACTCATGGATATGCGCCTCCACGGCCCCCGCGCCAAAGAACACCTCACCCAGGCCGGTGATCCCCTCATCCGTCTCCACATGCACCCAGAGCAGGTTCGGAAACTCACCCAGCCGGATGGTTTCGATGGCGGTGACTTTCATAGAGCAGGGTCCTCTCCGGCTCGCGATGGATGTTCGTCGGCAACATGCCCTTTTCTCGGCACATCGGTCAGCTTAGCTTGATAGCAGGAAAACACTGGCAAGAGGCAGCCCCATGCAACGCGTACTCATCACCGGCGCGGCCGGGTCTATCGGCACGTTCCTCCGCCGGGAACTGGCGGGTGTCTATCCGGAGCTTATCCTGGCCGATGTCCGGCCCATTGAAGACCTCCAGCCCGGCGAGACCTTCCTGCCGCTCGACATTACAGATCAGGCCGCATTCGAGAAGGCGTGCGAAGGTGTGGACGGCATCCTGCATTTTGCCGGGCAGGCGGGCGAAAACACGTGGGAGGATATCCGGGCGAAGAATATTGACGGCGTTATCAACCTGTTCGAGGCAGCCCGCCGCCAGGGCGTGAAGCGTGTCTGCTTCGCCACCTCCAACCATGCCGTCGGCTACTATCCGCGCGACGTGCGTATCGGCATCGACCACAAGGTCCTGCCCGACTCCCGCTATGGCGTCTCCAAGGCGTTCGGCGAGGCCATCGGCGCCATGTACGCCATGAAATACGGCATTGGTGTTTTCATGATGCGCATTGGCAATGTTTCGGAAACCCCTGCGGACAAGCGCCGCCTGTCGATCTGGCTCAGCCCGCGCGACATGGCCCAGCTTTGCCGCGTTGGGCTGGAGCATTCCGATATCGGCTACGAGATCGTCTATGGCGTCTCCGACAATGACCGCACCTTCTACGACAATTCCAACGCCTACCGGTTGGGCTACAAGCCGCAGGATTGCTCGGAAGACTACGCCGCAGAGGTGCTGGCCGCCGAACCGCAGCACGACCCCAATGACCCCGGCGAAATTTTCCAGGGCGGCACGTTCGTCAATGAAGCCTGACGGGTAAGGCGATAACCGCTAAGCCGCCCCGCTCCGCAACAGCCGGCCGGGCAGCGCGCCGGTCGCCTTCCCATCCCGCCACACGGGCACGCCCGCCACCAGGGTCGCGTCGAAGCCATCGGAGCGCTGGATGATGCGCTTGCCGCCCGCGGGCAGGTCGTAGTGCACTTCCGGCAGGCGCAGATTCAGCCGGTCATAGTCGATCACGTTGATATCGGCCCGCATGCCCGGCGCAATCCGCCCGCGGTCGCGCAAACCGATCGCTTCGGCGTTGGCGCTGGTGAGTCGCCGCACCATCTCCGGCACCTCATGGCGGGGGCCTCGTCCGCGGTCGCGGGTCCAGTGGCTAAGCGTGTGCGCCATGTCGGTTGCGTCGCACATGATGCCCACATGCGCCCCGCCATCGCCGAGCCCGATCAGCGTGTTCGGATGCGCCAGCATTTCGTGGACCGGACCCATGTCGCCTGCGGCGTAGTTGGTCATGGGGTGATAGAGGATGTTGCGGCCATCGTTCTCCAGCATCCGGTCGTAGGCCAGTTCCGCCGGTTCTTTGCCCTGGCGGCGGGCCTCCGCGGCGATGCTGGTGGCTGGGTCCGGCTCATAGTCCGGCGGGTCGCCCAGAACGTAGAGGTTCTCCCAATCCCGCAACCGCCGAATCTGATGCCGGGTCCCGCCGGGCTCCGCGAGCAACTGGGTCCTGAAGGCCTGGTCGCGCAGAATGGCCACCCGGGCATCCATGGATAGCGGTGCCAGTTCCTGCCAGCTTGGGCAGCCAAGGAACGGATTCTCCGACAGTTCGAAGCCCAGCAGCGTGCTGGTGGGCCGCCCGCGGATCTGCCCGGTGATTTGCAGCCCTTCGGCATTCGCCGCCGCGATCCGGTCCAGCAGATCGCGCCACTGCTCCGGGAAGCGATGGGTTTGCAACAATGTCAGCGTCAGGGGACGCCCCGACCGCGCCGCCAGCCGTTTCAGCAAGCCGAACTCCGCGTCGATGGCGTCACCGAAATCGCCGACTACTTGGAGCCAGCCCTTGCCTTCCGCGGCGACCGCATCGGCAATCTCGGCCAGTTCCGCCTCTGCCGCGCCGTACGAGGGGATCGGCTCGCCCTCCGCCGTCCGGTGCTGGAGCAGGCGGGAGGTGGAAAAGCCGAACGCCCCTGCCCGGATGCCTTCTGCCGCCAGCCGGGCCATGGCGGCGCGGTCGTCTGCCGTCGCCTCTTCCCGGTTTGCGCCCCGTTCGCCCATGACGAACACACGCAAAGCCGCGTGGGGCACTTGCGTTGCGACATCCACGTCGTATTGCCGGGCGGCGAGCGTATCCAGGAAATCCGGGAAGCTCGCCCAGGTCCAGGGCAGCCCCTCCTTCATCACCACTTCGGGGATGTCCTCCACCCCCTCCATCAGCGAGATCAGCATGTCGTGATGCTCGGGCCGCACCGGGGCAAAGCCGACGCCGCAATTGCCCATGACCACGGTGGTGACGCCATTGCAGGAGGAAGGCGTCAGGTGGTTGGCCCAGGTTGCCTGCGCATCATAGTGCGTGTGCACATCGACAAAGCCGGGCGTGACCAGGCGGCCCCTGGCATCAATCTCCTCCCAACCGCTCTCGGCAATCCGTCCAACGGCAGCGACAAGGCCGCCACTGACCGCAATGTCTGCCTCAAACAGCGGCCCGCTGGTACCGTCGGCGACCGTACCGCCGCGCAGGACGAGATCAGGTCTTTCAGCCATTTTCTGGAACTCCTGCCGGATGAAGCGTTAGAGTTTGGGGGCGATGTCGGCGGCGAAGCGCTCCATCTGTTCCATCTGGGCGGCGGCGCTGTCGCCGCGGTAGCGAATGACGATCCGCTCGAACCCGGCGTCGAGTACCGCCTTCAGGTCGTCCGTGATTTGCTCCGGCGAACCGCTGCCCATCTCGCGCTCGCCATAGACGCCCTGCTTCGGCTCGCCGGGCGCGATGAACAGCTTGTAGACCATTTCCAGGTCGTCGAAACTCCGGCCCTGCTCGCCGCAGATGCGTTTTAGGGCCGCCAGCCGCTCCGGCATCTGCTCCCGGCCGAGCGCGGTCGCCAGCCAGCCGTCATTGCCGGCAACCCGCCGCAGCGCCGGATTGGAAACGCCGCCGATCAGCACCGGCGGGTGCGGACGCTGCACCGAGCCCGGCACGGAATGCACCGCCGGGAAGCTGTAGGTCTCGCCCTCGAAGCTGACCTCGCCCCCCGCCGAGAGCCGCTTGAAGATCTCCAGATACTCATCCGTCGCCTTGCCGCGGAGCGCGAAATCGGGCGAGTCCAGCACCGCGAACTCTTCCTTCAGCCAGCCGACGCCGGCGCCCAGGATGATCCGGCCGCCGGAGAACTGGTCGATGGTAATCAGCATCCGGGCGGTCAGCACCGGGTTGCGGTAGGGAATGATGAGCACGGCGGTGCCGAGGCGGATGCGCTTGGTAGCGCCCGCCAGCACGCCCATGGCGGCGATGGGCTCCAGCAAGGGATCGGAGGTCGGGGCGGGGAACGCACCTGTCGCGCTGAAGGGGTATTGCGCCTCGAACTGGGCTGGGAAGGCCACATGGTCCGCCAGCCAGATCGAGTGAAAGCCAGCTTCCTCGGCAAACCGCGCCAGGGTGGTAATCGTCTCCGGCTCGGCCAGAGGGCCGTAAATACCGACGTCGAGGCCGAATTGATCCATGCTTGCCATGGGGTGATCCTTGTTGCCGGCTGCCTGCCGGTTCGCCCGGTGCTCTGAGGGACCTTAGCAGCAGGCACCGGCCCGTCACACGTTAAAGCGGAACAGCAACACGTCGCCGTCTTTCACACGGTAGTCGCGGCCTTCCTGACGCATCTTGCCCGCCTCCTTCGCGCCCGTCTCGCCATTGCAGGCGAGGTAGTCATCGTAGGCGATGGTCTCCGCCGCGATGAAGCCGCGCTGGAAGTCGGTGTGGATTTCGCCCGCCGCTTCCGGGGCAGGGGCGCCGTCGCGGACGGTCCATGCGCGGGCCTCCTTCGGTCCGGCGGTAAAGAAGGTCAAGAGGCCCAGCAGCCGGTAGCCCGCCCGGATCACCCGGTCGAGGCCCGGCTCTTCCAGGCCCAGGCTGTCCAGGAATTCCGTCTGTTCTTCCGGCGGCAGGGAGGCGACTTCCGCCTCAATCGCGGCGGCGATGGTGACGGCCTCTGCGCCTTGCGCCTTGGCCCATTCTGTGACCTTGGCCGACCATTCATTGCCGGTCGCCGCTGATTCCTCGTCCACGTTGCAGATATACATGATCGGTTTGTCGGTCAGCAGTTGCAGGCGGCGGACCGTCTCCTGCTGCTCCTTCGGGAACTCAACCGTCCGCGCGGGCCTGCCCTCGCGCAGTGCCGCAATGATCGGCTCCATGACCGCGGCGAGTTCCTTCGCCTCCCGATCGTTCCCCTTGGCGCGCTTGGCGATCTGGTCGAAGCGGCGCTCCAGGCTGTCGAGGTCGGCGAGCATCAATTCGGTCTCAATGGTCTCCGCATCCCGGATCGGATCGACCGTGCCCTCCACATGGGTGATGTCGTCGCTCTCGAAGCAGCGCAGGACGTGAACGATGGCGTCGCACTCGCGGATATTCGCCAGGAACTGGTTGCCGAGGCCTTCGCCCTTCGAGGCACCGCGCACCAGGCCGGCGATATCGACAAACTCCAGTTGCGTGTGTACGACCTTGGCCGACTTGGCGATGGCGGCAATCTTGTCCAGCCGCGGGTCCGGCACGGCGACCCGGCCGGTGTTCGGCTCGATCGTGCAGAATGGATAGTTGGCCGCCTCAGCCGCCTGTGTGGCGGTCAGCGCGTTGAAGAGGGTGGACTTGCCGACGTTCGGCAGGCCTACGATGCCACAGTTAAACCCCATCGGGGAAACTCCTTGATACACGCCGCGAGTTTCGGACCCGGCGGCACAGCCTTCACCCTGAGCCTGTCGAAGGGTGATGTGTGGAATTGAAAGCAAGACCCTTCGACAGGCTCAGGGTGAAGGCTATTCTGATAGCCGGCCAGATACCTAAAACATGCTTTGCAGCACCCGGTCCGGCGGCTTGTGGCCATCTGCGAAGGCCTTGATGTTGATAATGACCTTCTCGCCCATCTCCATCCGGGCTTCCTGGGTCGCGGACGCCATATGGGGCAGCAGCACGCAATTGTCCAAGCCGAAAAGGGAGGGGTCTACCGCGGGCTCCCGCTCGTAGACGTCCAGGCCGGCCCCGGCGATTTTGCCGTCCCGCAATGCCTTACCTAGCGCCGCTTCGTCGATCACGTCGCCGCGGGAGGTGTTCACGACGTAGGCGGAAGGCTGCATCAACGCCAGCCTGCGGGCGTTCAGCAGATGGTAGGTGGCGGGCGTGCGCGGGCAGTTGATGGAGATAATGTCCATCCGCGCCAGCATCTGGTCGAGGCTCTCCCAATAGGTGGCCTCCAACTCGCCTTCCAGATCGGAATCGACCCGGTGCCGGTTGTGGTAGTGGATCGAAATGCCAAACGCCCTGGCCCGGCGGGCGACGGCGCTGCCGATCCGACCCATGCCGATAATGCCAAGCCGCTTCCTCGCAACCCGATGGCCGAGCAGCGTTGTCGGCGACCAGCCGCTCCACTCTCCGGACTGCAACAACCGCTCACCTTCCGTAATGCGCCGGGGCACCGCCAGAATCAGGGCCATAGTCAGGTCCGCGGTGTCGCTGGTCAACACGCCCGGTGTGTTGGTCACCATGATGTTTTTCGCTTTGGCGGCCGCGAGGTCGATATGGTCTACGCCCGCTCCGAAATTGGCCAAAAGCCTAAGCTGCGGGCCCGCCTCCGCCAGCAGGTCGGCACCCAGCCGGTCCGTGACTGTTGGCACCAGTACGTCTGCCTCCTGCATGGCCTCGACCAGTTGATGACTGGACATCGGCTCGTCCGTCGTGTTCAGACGGGTGTCGAACAGTTCCATCAACCGTGTTTCGATTGAGGCAGGCAGTTTGCGGGTGACGATGACCAGCGGTCTTTTGGATACCATTATAGCGGGCCTTCTCAGTTGCACCATGCGCGGCGGGAAGCACGGGCGCCTTGCGAGGGCGGATAGCAGGCCCGTCCGGCGAAGTCTATGCGTCTCGGCGATGCTGTTGTTCTGCTGGTGCGGCAGCGTCCAGGCGGCAAGCGGGAAAGGGCCGGTAACAGGCTTCGACATGCCCCGTTTCGTCTCGGTCCGCGTGAACGAAGCGAACCTGCGGACCGGGCCGGACAAGTACTTCCCGATCCGCACCGTCCTCACCCGCCGGGGCATGCCGGTGCAGGTGATCGACGAATTCAAACTCTGGCGGAAAGTCATGCTGTACGACGGCGTCGAGGGCTGGCTCCACCAATCCCTGATTACCGGCCGCCGCTTTTTTCTGGTCGTGGAGGCAACGGTCGAAATGCTGGCGGAACCGGAAGCCGGGGCGGCGGTGGTGGCCCGGCTGGAGCCCGGCGCGCTTGCCGGCCTGACGGAATGCGCAGGCGACTGGTGCGCCCTATCGGTCTCCGGGACCGAGGGCTGGGTCCCCCGCGCGTCCGGCTGGGGAGCGCTCCCCGGCGAGGATTTTGAGCGTTAGGGTTAAGAGGGAGGAACGCCATGACCAGCGATCTGATCAAAGTCACGTATGACGACCGGGGAGAGGCCGGGCGCGTCGCCTGGGTTACATTTAACAACCCCGAAAAGCGCAATGCGCTGGGCCTGGACGGCAAGCAGCGCTTCATCGATGTGATGACGGAGCTAAAGCACGATGAGAGCCTGCGCGCGCTGGTGCTGACGGGGGCGGGCGACCAGTCCTTTGTCGGCGGCACCAACCTGGCGGAGATGAAGGACTTCGACCTGTTCCAGGCGGAAGCCTCCTCCACCAAAACCCACCGGGTGTGCGATGCGGTCCGCCAGTTCCCGGTGCCGGTGATCGCGCGGATCAACGGTTATTGCTTCGGCTCCGGCATGGAGATTGCCGCTTGCGCCGACATGCGGGTCGCGGCGGACCATGCGAAATTCGGCATGCCGGAGGTTCGCTTCGGCATCCCCTCCGGCATGGAGGCGAGCGTGCTGCCGCGTCTAATCGGCTGGGGCAAGGCGTGCGAACTGGTGCTGACCGGCGACCATATCGACGCCGCGGAAGCCTACCGCATCGGCTATTTGGAAAAGCTGGTGCCGTCCTCTGGATTGGACGAGGCGGTCGAGAAGTGGATCGCCTCCCTATTGCTCTGCGGCCCCAAAGCGGTGCGCATCCAGAAGCGGCTGATCATGGATTGGGACCGCATGGGCGTGACGGACGGCGCGCGGGCGGGCATCCAGGCCTATGTTGAAAGTTACCGCACCGACGAGCCGAACCGCCTGATGACGGCCTTCCTGCAACGCAAGAAATAGGGCCGGCCGCCGCTCTCCTCACTCGATCGGCACGAAGATCGAGTGCCGCAATTGGCCATTTACCGACTCGGACAGGTGCCCTTTGCCGTGGGTGTCCTCCACCAGGATGACCTCGCCCGCGCCGATGGTCCGGGCCTCGCCGTCGCTGGCGGTAATGGTCACGCCCGCGTCCAGATTGATGATGTACTGCCTGCGCGGCGCCGGGTGCCAGTCCAGGTCGTAAGTGCCGGGCGTCTTGCGGAAGATGATGCCGGTGGCGGGCAGCCTGTCGGTGTATTGGCCGCCAGGGCCTTGGTTGGTGTACTCGACCTCAATATCGCGGAAATGGCTCTCGCCGTTTTCGTCGGTGTAGAGATTGTGGATGCGCATGGCGTGTCTCCCCTGGGGTGCTCTGATAGAAGGACAGCTTGCACCACCGGCAAGCACCCCGCCAGCGCCTTTCCCACAACTATTTCATCGACCGCATAAACAGCAGCGGCAGGAAGGCGATCACCATGCTGACGCCGATAAAGATGAAGCCGTCCTGAAAGCTCAGCGCATTTGCCTGGGCGACGATCACCTCTTTCAGATGGTGGACCGCCAATCCGCTGCGCTCCAGGTTCGATACGCCTGACGGTGACAGCAGCATCCCGGCGCCGTCCAACAATTCCTGCGCGGTCTCATTGGCGAAGGTCTGGGTCGCGCCCAGATTGGCGGCGTGCCGCTCAATGCGTTGCTCCAAGAACACCACATAAAGCGCCGTCCCATTGGAACCGCCGAAGATGACGGAGAAGTTCGCGAGCCCCGCCCCACGCTGCATCTGCGCCGGCGGCAGGCCGAGCAACGGCGCGGCCATCATCGGCGGCGTGGCGATAGAGGCGCCGACGCGGGTGAGCAGCAGCATGATGGCGATGAACCAATAATGCGTATTGGTGTCCGCCCCCGCCAACCCGGCAACGCCAACCACGGACAGGAAAATCCCAACAAAAAGCAGCAGCCGGTGGGGAAAGCGGTCGGTCGCCCGCCCGGCAAACGGCGCGAGGGTCGCCGCGACCAGGCTGGCCGGCAGCAGCAGCGTCCCGGCGGTGATCGGCGGGAAGTTCTGGACCAATTGCCCGAAGATCGGGAAGGCATAGACCGTGGCGAGCGTCGCGAACCCGAACAGGAAAATAATAACCAGGCCCGCACAATATTGGCGGCTGTGGAACAGGGTGAGGTCGATCAGGGTCGCGCCGTCCCGCTTCTGTGACCAGTAGAACGCGATGGCCGCCGCCACGACTCCCACCGCTAGCGCCAGGATCGAGTCCGATGACCAGCCCCAGCGCTGTCCGTTGCCCAGCATGGTGAACCAGCCAAAGATGAACATGTTCACCAGTACGAAGCCCAGCCAATCGAACTTGGGCGGGTTGGCCAGCCGCGGCTGGCTGGGCAGAAAGAAAAAGCTAAGCGCGGCAGCCAGCGCGATCAGCGGAATTGGCGCCAGGAAGATCAACCGCCACTGGAACGAGTCGATAATGATGCCGCCCACCGCCGGGCCGATGCCGAACGCCGCCATGACGCCCATGCCGAACAATCCCATAGCGAGGCCGCGCTTTTCCGGCGGAAATACCTGCACCAACACCATCATGATCAGCGGTTGCAGCAATCCGGCGGCAAAGCCCTGGGTGACGCGGCCCAGCACCAGGATCTCGAAAGTCGGCGCGGCGAAGCACAACAGCCCGGCGCAGCCAAAAGTCAGCAGCGCACCCAGAAAGACCTCGCGCTGGCCGAACCGCGCCACCATCCAGGAACTGGCCAGCAGCCCCGTGCTGTTCATGGCGAAGAAGGTGGAGAGCAATAACTGCGCCTGCCCCTGTCCGACGCCGAACGAGCCCATGACGGAAGGCACCGCGACATTGACCATGCTGGCCGTGAAGAGCGCGGTGAAGAAGGCCACCATGCAGGCGAGTGCCGCCAGCCATGTCTCCAGCGGACTGAATGTTCTCGGCGCAGCGGGGGAGGCGACGGCGGTGCTCATATCTCGGCGGATGGAAACCTGCGTTTCGGAGCCGCCACAGCGGGCGCCATAGTGGTCGAGGTCGGTCCGGCGCACTGCCGGCAACATTCTCTTATCCGTTTAGGCCGGGAAGGGGAATTGGCCCCAGGCGCAAAAGAGCAATTTAGCGGTAAAGCCTCGGGCCGGAACTTTACGCCTGCCGAGACACAATGCATGGTAGGCGGCGATACAAGAATTTCTCTGGAGGCTACTCCATGCCCGACACTCTTGCCCCTGCCGGCACCCCGCGGCCCGGTACCCTTAGCGAGCCTCTGCACTGGCCTGCCGAGGGCGCGACCCGCGTCCCTTACCGCGTCTATCACGACCCGGAAATCCTGAAGCTGGAGCACGAGCGGATTTTCCGCGGTCCCGTCTGGAACTATCTGGCGATGGAGATTGAGGTCCCGAACCATGGCGACTTCAAGACCACCTTCGTCGGTGAGATCCCGGTCATCGTCACCCGCAACCGGGACGGCAACGTCCATGCCATGGTCAACCGCTGCGCTCACAAGGGCGCGCTGGTCTGCATGCAGGAACGCGGCAACCGCCAGCGCCTCTCCTGCGTCTATCATTCCTGGACCTATGACCTGACCGGCCAGTTGCGCGGCGTCGCCTTCCAGGACGGCCTGCGCGGCAAGGGCGGGATGCCGGAAGACTTCGACCTGAAGAACCACCGGCTGGAGCCGCTGCGGGTCGCCGTGCTGCACGGCATGATCTTTGGCACCTTCTCCGACGAGACGCCGCCCATTGAGGAATATCTGGGCGAGATGGTCTGTCAGACGCTGGAGCGGAACTTCTCTCGCCCGCACAAGATCATCGGCTACCACTCCCAAATCATACATAACAACTGGAAGTTGTATGCTGAAAACGTGCGCGACAGCTACCACGCCACGCTGCTGCACACATTCTACACCACGTTTAAGATCAACCGCCTGGATATGGACGGCGGCATGATCCTGGCCGATCCGATCCCCTGGCACTCGCTCAGCTATGCCAAGCGCGCGACCATCCAGGAGGATGAGGGCTATAAGGAAATCCACTCCGCCCAGTTCGACGAGAACGCGCTGCAAGGGCCGGAACTGCTCGCGTCGTTCCACGAGTTCGACGACAACATCACTCACATGATCCAGTCGAACTTCCCGAACCTGACCTTCCAGTTCACCTTGAACTCGCTGGCCGTCCGCCATTTCGTACCGAAAGGGCCCGGCAAGACCGAGTTGCACTGGTACTATATCGGTTATGAGGACGACACGCCGGAACAGGAAGAAATGCGCATCAACCAGGGCAACCTGACCGGTGCTGCCGGTTACGTGAGCCTGGAGGACGGCTGCATCAACGAGTTCGTGCAACGCGGCTCGCACTATAGCGAGGACGCCAACGAGTTCCTGGAGATGGGAGGCAAGACCGCCGAGACGTCCGAGGGCAGCCGCGCCACTGAGACCTCGATCCGTGGCTTCTGGACCGGCTACCGTCAGATCATGGGGTTCGACGACTGATGGCCCTGGAGATCACGCCCGAACTGCGCGGCCGCATCGACGACCTGTTCTGCGATTACGCCTACTGCATCGACGACGATAACCCGGAGATCTGGCCGGACTTTTTCACCGACGACGCCCTCTATGAAGTGACGACGAAGGAATCCGACCAGCGCGGCTTCCCCATGGCGATCATGCGGGCAAAGGGCATGGGCCAGTTGCGCGACCGCATCACGGCGCTGCGCAAGGCCAATATCTTCGAGCCGCACCACTACAATCACATCATCTCCCGCCCGCGGCTCTGGGCAAACGGCGATGGCTCAGTACACGCCCGCACCAGCCTCGTCGTCTACCGCACCATGCACGACGGCAAACAGGACCGCTTCCTCGTCGCCAGCTACGACGACGAAATCGTGGAGCAGGACGGCGCGCTGAAGTTCAAAAAACGCCGCGTCGTGATGGATTCCCGCCAAATCGACGTGCTGATGGTGTACCCGGTTTAACCACCATCGTCATTGCGAGGAGCCCGGAAGCGAAGCGGAAGGGCGACGCGGCGACCCATGTTGCTGTTTGCCTTTGCCACCGGCTTTCCCTGGATTGCTTCGCCCCGGATTTCATCCGGGGCTCGCAATGACGCCAAAGACTTTGCGAAATTGGAATCACCCATGCGCGCCGTTATCTGCCGCCAGTTCGGTCCGCCGGAAGCCCACCGGGTCGAGGACGTGCCCCCGCCGCCTCTCTCCCCCGGCACGATCCGGGTGCGCGTCCACGCCTCGGCCCTCAGCTTCGCCAACCTGCTGGTGATCGAGGGCAAGCACCAGAACACGCCGCCCTTGCCCTTCACGCCGGGCACGGAAATCGCCGGTACAGTGGCCGAAATCGCGCCCGACGTGGAGACCACGCTCAAGCCCGGCGATCGCGTCTGCGCCGGCCTGCCCAATGGCGGCATTGCGGAAGAAGCGGTGGTGGACGCCGCCAACGTCTTCCCCATCCCGGAAGGGTTGGATTACGCTGCCGCCACCCAATTCCCCACCATCTATGCCACCGCCTACGCTGGCCTGGTCTGGCGCGCCCGCATCCAGCCGGGCGAAGTATTGCTCGTCCATGCTGCAGCGGGCGCCAGCGGCCTCGCCGCCCTGCAAATCGGCAAGGCGCTCGGCGCGCGCGTCATCGCCACGGCAGGCTCCCCGGAAAAGTGCGCTATCGCGGCGGAGCACGGCGCAGACCATGTCATCGACTACCGTGCCCAGGATTTTCGCCGCGAAGTGCTCCGCCTGACCGATGGCCTGGGCGCGGACGTGATCTTCGACCCCGTCGGCGGCGAGGTGTTCAACCAGTCGCTCCGCTGTATCGCGCCCTTGGGCCGGATCATCCCGATGGGATTTGCCTCCGGTGATATTCCGCAGATCCCGGCGAACCTGGTCTTAGTGAAAAATATTGACGTGATCGGCATCTATTGGGGCTTCTACATGGCTTGGGGCAAAACCCAGGCAAGCCCAGCCCTCCGCGCCAAGGTCCGCACCATGTTCGCCGACCTCTTCTCGCTCGTCGAGCAGGGCAAATTGCACCCCATCACCGACTCGACCCTGCCGCTGGAGAATTTCGCCCAGGGCCTCCACCGCCTGACCGAGCGTTCGGTGGTGGGCAAGGTAGTCCTGGTGCCATAGACGCCTTGTAGCGGGGCGATTGGCGGCGCAGGGTTGCAATATACCCCCTGCATTGCACATTTACCCTCAACACAACCGCCATTTTGGAACATTCTGAAAGAAGAGCAGCCATGCCCCGTTTCGTAGTGCTGGCGATGGTCCTGTTGACTGTGGCGGCGGGACTTACCGCGCCGGCAGTATCTCAGGTGCCGCGTTCGGCCGAGCAGGTGCGGCTCTCCTACGCGCCGTTGGTCAAGCAGACAGCGCCCGCCGTCGTCAACATCTATACCAAAAAGACGATGAAGCAGCGCCGGGTCATCCCGCTGTTCGATGACCCGTTCTTCCGTCGCTTCTTTGGCGACATGGCGCCGCCCGGTGCCCGGGAAAGGGTGCAGAACTCACTAGGCTCCGGCGTGATCGTTGGGGCCGATGGGCTGATCATTACCAATTTTCATGTGATCGAAGGCGCGGACGAAATCCGCGTCGTCCTGCCTGACCGGCGCGAGTTCAAGGCGGAACTGGTGGCCTCCGAAGAGCGCAACGACCTGGCTCTGCTCCAACTGGAAACCAACGGCGAGGAACTGCCGACGCTGGCCTTCGGTGATTCCGATGTGCTGGAGGTGGGCGACCTGATCCTGGCCATCGGCAACCCGTTCGGCGTCGGTCAGACGGTCACGAGCGGCATCATCTCCGCCAATGCCCGCACCAGCCAGGCCATCGGCGATGGCGGCGTCTTCATTCAGATCGACGCCGCCATTAACCCCGGTAATTCGGGCGGCGCACTGGTGGATATGGAGGGGCGGCTGGTTGGCGTGAATACGGCGATCTTTTCCCGCTCCGGCGGCTCGCACGGGATCGGTTTCGCCATTCCGGCCAATCTGGTGAAGCGCCTGGTCCGCGTCCATCAGACCGGCGGGAAGGTCGTGCGGCCATGGTTGGGAGGGGAAGGGGAGACGGTGCGCCCCGACATGGCCCGGGCGCTCGGTCTGGAACGGCCGCGCGGCGTCATGCTGCTCTCGGTCTATCCTGATGGGCCGCTGGATCGCGCCGGCCTTAAGAAGAACGACATTATCTTTGCGGTCGAGGGCCAGCCGGTCGATGACCCCGTTGCCATGCGCTACCGCTTCGAAACGCTGGCGGCCAAATCCGCAGCCGTCACCTACTGGCGGCGCGGCGAGGAACGGACGGCAAGCGTACCGATCGAACCGCCGCCGGAAGACCCGCCCCGCGACCAGACCGTCCTGGCGGAGGAGTCGCCGTTCCAGGGGCTCCGCGTCGTTAACGTCTCGCCGGCGGTGATTGAAGAGATGGGGCTGCGCGGCGTGACCGAGGGGGTCGCAGTCGACGGTATCCGCCGCGGCTCCATCGCCAGGCGTCTGGGCTTCCGGGTTGGCGATGTGATCGAGCGGGTTAACAGAACCACTGTCGCGCGCATCGGCGATGTTCAGCAGGTCGTCGCCGATCAGCCGAGCCGATGGACCATCCATCTTCGCCGCAATGGCAAGCGCCTTAAGATGGAGTTCCGCGGGTGAGCAGCCTGTTTGAGGCAGCAGGGCTGGAGCAATCGGCGCCCCGCCCCCTGGCAGACCGCCTGCGCCCGGCGGTCTTGGCGGAGGTGGTGGGCCAGGACCATGTGCTTGGACCGGACGGCGCGCTCGGCCGGATGCTGAAGGCAGGCTCACTCGCCTCCATCGTGCTCTGGGGCCCGCCCGGTTGCGGCAAGACCACCATCGCCCGCCTGCTGGCGGAGGCGGCAGGCCTTGCCTTCATGCCGCTCTCCGCCGTGTTTTCCGGTGTCGCCGACCTGCGCAAGGCCTTCGATGAGGCCAAGGCCCGGCGGGCGGGCGGCCAGGGAACTTTGTTGTTCATCGACGAAATCCACCGCTTCAACCGCGCCCAGCAGGATGGCTTCCTGCCGTTTGTGGAGGACGGCACGGTTGTCCTCGTCGGCGCTACCACCGAAAATCCTTCGTTCGAACTGAACGCGGCGCTGCTCTCCCGCTGTCAGGTCATGGTTCTGCAGCGGCTCTCTCACGAGGCGCTGGAGCAACTCATGGCCCGCGTCGAGGAGGAAACCGGCCGTCCCCTGCCGCTCACCGCCCAGGCGCGGGAGGCGCTGGCCGCCATGGCCGATGGCGACGGGCGCTATCTCCTCAACATGGTGGAGCAGGTGCTGGCCCAGGCCGGCCCGGACGGCGAACCCCTCGGCCCGGATGCCATCGCGCTCGCCGCCCGCGCGCCGGTCTACGACAAGGCGCAGGAAGCGCACTACAACCTCATCTCCGCCCTGCACAAATCCTTGCGCGGCTCCGACCCGGACGCGGCGCTTTACTGGCTCGCGCGGATGCTGGCGGGCGGCGAGGACCCCCGCTACATCGCCCGCCGCCTGCTTCGCTTCGCCAGCGAGGATGTGGGCATGGCCGACCCGAACGCCATGCCCCAGGCATTGGCAGGGTGGGAAACCTACGAGCGGCTCGGCACTCCCGAAGGCGAACTGGCCATCGCCCAGGTCGTGCTGTATCTAGCCACCGCGCCCAAGTCGAACGCGGCCTATGCCGGATACGGTGCAGCCATGAAGTCGGCCAAGAGCACGGGCTCGCTCGCCCCGCCCGCCCATATCCTGAATGCGCCGACCAAGCTGATGAAAGACCTCGGCTACGGCGCGGGCTATGCCTACGACCACAACACCGATGCCGGTTTTTCCGGCCAGAATTACTTCCCGGACGGTATGCCGCGAGAGACCTTCTACCAACCGACCGATCGCGGCCATGAGAAACGAATCGGGGAGCGGCTGGCCTATTGGGCCGACCTCCGCGCCAAGTTGGCCGCCAGTAGCGGCGACAGGGAAGGGCCGCAATGAAAATCTATCTGATCGTGGCCGCAGGCGGTGCGCTGGGCGCCATGGCGCGTTACGGCACCGACAGCATGGTGGGCCGCTGGACGGGTCTCGGTTTCCCCTGGGGCACCGTGACCGTCAACCTGGTCGGCTCACTGGTTCTCGGCCTGTTGATCGGCGCGGCGGTGCATGGTCTGCATCTTGGCCAGGAAATGCGGGCCTTGGTCGTCACCGGTTTCCTGGGCGCTTTCACGACGTTTTCGACCTTCTCTCTCAACACTGTTACCCTGCTTGAACGGGGCGACACAGGCGTGGCGCTCGGCTATGTGCTGGGTTCGGTCGTGTTCGGCGTCGGCCTGTTTTTCATCGGCCTTCGGGCCTGGAGGTTGCTGGCATGACCGGCGTTCAAACCGTCACCGTCCCCGAAGCGGAAGCCGACCAGCGACTCGACCGCTGGTTTCAGAAGCGCTACCCGGACCTGAACCATGGCCGCCTGCAAAAGCTGCTGCGCTCCGGCCAGATCCGCGTCGATGGCAAGCGCGCCAAAGGCTCCGACCGGCTGGAGCCCGGTGTCGCCGTCCGCATCCCGCCCCTGGGCCAGGAAGAACGCGCAGCCCCCGGCGAGCCTCGCCCGGTTGGGGAGGTCGATGCGGCCTATATCCGCTCTCTCGTCATCCACACCGACGCTGACATTATCGTCCTGAACAAGCCCGTGGGCCTGGCGGTGCAGGGTGGCACCAAGACCCGGCGGCACGTGGACGGCATGCTGCCCGCGCTCGCGGGTAAGGACGGAGAGCGGCCACGCCTCGTCCACCGCCTGGACCGGGATACGTCCGGCGTACTGGTGCTGGGTCGTACCGTGGCGGCGACGCGGGCGCTGAACGACGCCTTCCGCCTGCGCGAGATGCAAAAACTGTATTGGGCCATCACCGTCGGCATTCTGAAACCGGCCGACGGCTTCATCGACATGCCTCTCTCGAAGCAGGGCGATGTGTACGAGCGTATGGCGGAGGATCATGACGGCCAGCGCGCCATCACTGACTACCGCACCATTGACCAGGCCGGGCGGCGGCTCGCCTGGATGGCGCTGGCGCCACGCACCGGGCGCACCCATCAGTTGCGTGCTCACATGGCAGCCAAGGGTAAGCCGATCCTGGGCGACACCAAGTACGGCGACGACGCAGACGGCATGGCCGACGGTATGCTCGACGCGTTCGAAGTGTCGGAGGGGTTGCACCTGCATGCCCGCGCCCTCTGGCTGCCGCCCTTCGGCAAACGCACTCACGAAACCCACATCACCGCCCCGCCGCCGGAGGCATTCGCCCGCACCTTGAAGGCCCTGTCGTTCGACCTCTCGAACGAGCTGGCTGACGAGCCCATCCCCAACATGCGCGAGGAACACTACCGCGCCCGCCGCGACCGGGAGACGAAGAAGAAGCGGTAGTGAGAGGGCCAACAACATCACTTGCCCGTTCCTGACGAAAGTCAGGACCCATTCCAGAGACTGCGGGCGACGAAGCGCCCGGCGCTGCAATCAACCGACCTCCGGAATGGACCCTGAATGCCGGCAAGCGGCTTCAGGGAATTGGAGTGACCTGACGGTCCTCAACCCCGACATCCATAATGATAACCTTGGGTAACCCATGAAACGTTTCTACAAACAGGCCGCCGCCGCTGCCCAGGACGAGATGTTTTCCATTCTGCTGGACGGCCGGCCGGTGCGCACGCCCGGCAAGGGCCTCCTGCACCTCCCCACCCAGGGACTGGCGGATGCGGTCGCCGCCGAATGGTCGGCGCAGGCGGAGACGATCGAGCCCGCCACCATGCCGCTCACCCAACTCGCCAGCACGGCAATCGACCGGATATTGCCGCAGAAGCAGGCGGTCGCGGCGGAAGTCGCGCGCTATGCGGAGACCGATCTCGTCTGCTACCGTGCTGTTGCCCCGGAATCCCTGGCGCTGCGCCAACAAGCGGCCTGGGGGCCTTTGCTGGACTGGCTTGCGTCGGAATACAGCGCCCGTCTCGTCGTTACCGAAGGCATTCAGCCGGTGCAGCAACCGCCTGACGCCATCGCTGCCATCCGAAAGGGCGTCAGCGCCTTCGGGCACTTCCGCCTGGCGGGGCTTTCCAGCGCAACGTCCGTCATGGGCTCGGTCGTGATCGGTCTGGCGCTGACCGCCGGTCGAATCCCGTCGCAAGATGCGGCGGATGCGGCCTTCATCGATGAAACATATCAGATGGAACAATGGGGCAACGATCCGGAAGAATTAGAGCGGTTGGCGCGACTTAGGTCGGATTTGAGGGCCGTTCAGCGCTTTCTGGCCTTGCTCCCCTAGCCGTTTCGTCCTATTTGCCCTGCACGCCGTCCGCCAATAATGCTGCGGACGCTAACTCGGCGGCTGTCGGTCAGACAGCGACTGAGGGGCCATCCGGCCCCGACTCCCTGGGAGCTCGAATGCAAGACATTGTTAAAATGCTGGAGGAAAAGCGTGCGCACGCCCGTTTGGGCGGTGGCCAGCACCGGATCGATGCCCAGCACGCTCGTGGCAAACTGACGGCGCGGGAGCGCCTGGAAGTTCTCCTCGATGACGAATCGTTCGAAGAATACGATATGTTCGTGGAGCATCGCTCCATCGACTTCGGTATGGCAGATCAGAGGATTCCGGGCGACGGCGTCATCACCGGGCATGGCACGGTTAACGGTCGTTTGGTGTTCGTCTACAGCCAGGACTTTACGGTCTTCGGCGGCTCGCTTTCCGAAGCGCATGCCGAGAAGATCTGCAAGATCATGGACCAGGCGATGAAAGTCGGCGCGCCGGTCATCGGCCTGAACGACTCGGGCGGCGCACGCATCCAGGAAGGCGTCGCGGCCCTTGGCGGTTATGCGGAAGTGTTCCAGCGCAACGTCAATGCCTCCGGTGTGATCCCCCAGCTTTCCCTCATTATGGGGCCGTGCGCCGGCGGCGCAGTTTATTCCCCTGCCATTACCGATTTCATCTTCATGGTGAAGGACACGAGCTACATGTTCGTGACCGGGCCGGATGTGGTGAAGACCGTGACGCATGAGACCGTCACTCAGGAAGAGTTGGGCGGCGCTCGCACCCATTCCAGCAAGTCCGGCGTGGCGGACATGGCGTTCGAGAACGATATCGAGGCCCTGTTGCAGACCCGGCGTTTCGTGGATTTTCTGCCGACCTCGAACCGTGAAAAGCCACCGGCCCGGCCCACCGCAGACCCGATCGAGCGCCCGGAAATGTCGCTGGACAGCCTGGTGCCGGAAAACCCGAACAAGCCCTACGACATCAAGGAATTGATCGAGAAAGTCGTAGACGAAGGCGACTTCTTCGAAATTCAGCCGGATTATGCGGGCAACATCGTCATCGGCTTCGGCCGGATGAATGGCTCGACCGTTGGCTTCGTTGCCAACCAGCCGATGGTGCTGGCCGGCTGCCTCGACATCGATTCGAGCCGCAAGGGCGCGCGTTTCGTCCGTTTCTGCGATGCCTTCAACATTCCGATCGTGACCTTCGTGGACGTGCCCGGCTTCCTGCCCGGCACCGACCAGGAATTCAACGGCATCATCAAGCATGGCGCGAAGCTCCTCTACGCCTACGCAGAGGCGACGGTGCCGAAGGTCACGGTCATCACGCGCAAGGCCTATGGCGGCGCCTACGACGTCATGGCGTCGAAGCACCTGCGCGGTGACGTGAACTATGCCTGGCCCCAGGCCGAGATCGCGGTGATGGGGGCCAAGGGCGCGGTGGAGATCATCTTCCGCAGCGACATCGGCGATGACGAGAAGATCGCGGCACGTACGGCGGAATATGCCAACAAGTTCGCCAATCCCTTCATCGCCTCTTCCCGCGGCTATATCGACGACGTGATCCGCCCGCACAATACCCGCCGCCGCATCTGCAAGGCGCTGGGAATGTTGCGCAACAAGAAGCTGGAAAACCCGTGGCGCAAGCACGGCAACATTCCGCTTTAGGCGGGCGTTGAAAGAGGTTCAGACACCCATGTTCTCAAAAATACTGATCGCCAACCGCGGCGAGATTGCGGTCCGCATCATCCGCACGGCCCGCCGCCTGGGCGTCAAAACCGTCGTCGTCTTTTCGGAGGCCGACAAGGCCTCCCTCGCCGTGGAAATGGCGGACGAGGTTGTCGCCATCGGCGGCCCGACCGCGGCGGAGAGCTATCTGGTGCAGGAACGCATCCTGCAAGCGGCGAAGGATACCGGCGCGGAAGCAATCCATCCCGGCTTCGGCTTCCTCTCGGAGAATGCCGGATTCGCGAAGAAAGTCGCCGACGAGGGGCTCGTTTTCATCGGCCCGACCCCGCACGCCATCCAGGCCATGGGCGACAAGATCGAGTCCAAGCTGCTGGCGCAGAAGGCCGGTGTCTCGGTTGCGCCGGGTTTTGACGGCGCGCTGTCCAACGATGCGGACGCGCTGAAGGTCGCCCACGACATCGGCTATCCGGTCATGATCAAGGCATCGGCGGGTGGCGGCGGCAAGGGCATGCGCATCGCATGGGACGATGCCGGCCTGAAAGAAGGCCTCGCCAGCGCCGCCTCGGAAGCCCGCTCGAGTTTCGGCGACGACCGGGTCTTCATCGAGAAATACATCCATAAGGGCCGCCACATCGAAATTCAGGTGCTTGGCGACTCCCACGGGAATGTCATTCACCTGGGCGAACGCGAATGCTCCGTCCAGCGCCGCCACCAGAAGGTGCTGGAGGAAGCCCCCAGTCCGCTGGTCGATGCCGAAATGCGCGAGCGCATGGGTGCGCAGGCCGTGGCCCTGGCCCAGGCGGTCGGCTACCGCAGTGCGGGCACGGTGGAATTCATCGTCAGCCAGGAGAAAGAGTTCTACTTCCTGGAAATGAATACCCGCTTGCAGGTGGAGCATCCGGTGACCGAAATGATCACCGGTTTCGATCTGGTCGAGGAGATGCTGCGCGTCGCCTATGGGGAGAAGCTCCGCTGGACCCAGAACGATGTGCAGATCGACGGCTGGGCGGTGGAAGCGCGGCTCTATGCTGAAGACCCCTCCCGGAACTTCCTGCCCGCCATAGGCCGCCTCCGCCGCTATCAGGAGCCGCCGCAGGCCGAGGGCGTGCGCGTCGATTCTGGCGTGCGGGAGGGTGACGAGATCTCCATGTTCTACGACCCGATGATCTCCAAGCTCATCGCCCATGGCCGTAATCGTGAAGAGGCGATTACGCGTTTGCAGCGGGCACTCGACGGGTTTGTGGTCAGGGGGATCGGCAACAATCTGGTGTTCCTGAATGCCGCCCTCGCGAATGAAAAATTCCGGTCGGGCGATTTCTCCACGGCCTTCATCGAGGAGGAATTCGCGGAAGGCTATACCGGCGCGGAGCGTGTCAGCGATGTCATCGAAACGCTTGTTCCTGTCGCTGCCGTCCTGAAGGCGCGCAGCACGGAGCGTGAGGCGAAGATAAGCGGCCAGTTGCCCGGCCAGCTATGGCGCGCGCCCGATGAATGGGCCGTGTGGATTGACCGCCAAGACTATCCCGCGTCGGTGCGGCCGGCAGACAACGGCTATACCGTCTTTTGCTTCGGCCGTTCCATCCGCGTCGTCAGCGAGTGGAGCCCGGGAGACCCGATCTTTGCCGGCCATGTGGACGGCCACCCGGTCACGGCACAGATCCGGACCTCGGATGCCGGCTTCGTGATCAGCCACCTGGGCGCGTCGGCCAATGCCGAAGTCCTGACGAAGCGAACGGCAGAGCTCGCCTCCCTCATGCCGGTCAAGGTTCCGCCGGATACGTCAAAGCTCATCATGTCGCCGATGCCGGGTTTGCTGCTGCGCATTCTGGTGGAGCCCGGTGACTCCGTGGTCGAAGGCCAGGAGGTTGCCGCGGTCGAGGCGATGAAGATGGAAAACATTCTGCGCGCGGAGAAGTCCGGCGTGGTAAAAACGGTCAACTCCGTGGCCGGCGACAGCCTCGCCGCCGACCAGATCATCGTCGAGTTCGAGTAGGGCCATTCGAATAGGAGGCGCTCGGACGGGTTTTGCCGCCTAAAGCTGAATGGCCATAGCGCTGGCAATCACCGGGTTTTCTCGCTCCTTACATCGCCCCAGCGAAAGCTGGGGTCCATTCCGGAGACCGTACCAACAGCGTCAGGCGCGCCGAGTGAAACGTTAACGGAATGGATCCCAAATCAAGTTTGGGACAATGCGCGGCCGGGAAAGCAAGTTTCCACCTGACGTGATTGCGCCCTTTAACCCTGCCCCTTACCGCCCGGTTTAGCGGGGCTGCGAGCTGCAGCCTTAAGCCTCCACCTCTGCCAGTTCGCATAGCGCCTTCCAGTGCTCGTCCGACACCGGGACGACGGACAGGCGCGATTGTTTCACCAGCGCCAGGTCGTCAAACCGCCCGTCTGCCTTGATTTCCGCCAGGGTCACCGGACGCCCCACCGGCTTCACCGCCTTGACCTCGACCATGCCGAAGCGGCCTTTTTCGTCGCTCGGGTCCGGGTGATATTCCTTCGAGACTTCGACGATGCCGACGATCTGGCGCTCGTTGACGGAGTGGTAGAAGAAGCCGCGGTCGCCAACCTTCATCGCCTTCATATTGTTGGCGGCCTGGTAGTTGCGCACGCCGTCCCAGCCTTCGCCGTCCGGCAGCTTGTTCATCTGATCGTCCCAGCCCCAGGTGCCGGGTTCGGATTTGAACAGCCAATAAGCCATGGGTCGCTTCTCCAATGTCCCAACGAAACTCTATTGTCTCCAACGAAACTCTATGGCGTCTCGGACGTGCCCGGCAGCCGCTGCCAGCGGCCATCGATCAGCCCCTCGACGCCGGGGAAGCGGCTTTTGTAGGCCATGGTCTCCGACCCGTCGATCCAATAACCCAGATAGACATGCGGCTTTGCCGTCGCGCTCATTGCCTGCACCAGCCGCATGATGATGTGGCTGCCGAGGCTGCCTTTCGCGTGCGGGTCGAAATAGCTGTAGACCGCGGAAATTCCGTCATCCAGCCGGTCGCAAAGACAGGCGGCGACCAGGGTATTGTCCTCGTCCCGCAGTGACATGACCAGGGTGTCCACCGGACTATCCAGGAGCATGGAGGCAAAATCGTCATGCTCCATCAGCGCCATCTCGCTCTCCTTATGGCGCGTGCCGACATAGCGGCTGAACAGGGCGAAATGCTCTTCGGTGGCGACCGGGCGGTGAAAACTCGCATGCAAGTGTTTGAAATTGCGCCAGGTTCGCTTTAGCGAGCGGGTCGGCTTGAAGCCCATCGTGTTGATGCGCACGGGGACACAGGCGTTGCAGCCGCAGCAGGCGGGACGGTAGGCCAGATGGTGTGAACGGCGGAAACCCGCCCGCGCCAGTTCGGAGTGCAGGCCCGTTACATCGGCCGAGCGTAGTTCAACCACCAGCTTCTGCTCTGTCCGCATCGGCAGATACGGGCAGGGCACGGAGACGGTAGCAAAAAATTGCCGGAATCGGAGCGGGTTGTTCGACAGCATTGGGAGTATATTTAGCCAGTGGTCCCCGTGCGGCGCAAGCAGTGTTCCTTGATGGCGGAAACCAGCATTTCGCCGCGGCTAGGCCAGTCGAATGCCTTTTGCGCTGCCTTAAACGCCTCAGCCCGCATTTGGGAGAGCCGCGGTATGTCGTCAATGCCTGTCAGAATCGCTTGGGCCAGGCTTCTAGGCGTCGATGCTTTGAGCGCATTTGCTCGGACCTCGTCCGGCAATCCGGCCAAACCGCCGGGCAGAGCGGCCACAGTCAGACCGTGGAAGACATAGTCCAGCGTCTTCATCTTGAAGCCGCCGCCAAGCCCCTCCGCCACCAGGCCGATCCGACCGCCGGTCAGCCCCGCAGCCAGGTCCGCCTGCTCGCCCAGAAAGCGCAGGCCCGGGCGTTCCAGGCGGCGGCGAAGGGGCTCCGGCACATGGCCGATCACGGCGGATTCCACCCCGGCATCTGCCAGAATGGGCACGCCCTCCGCCGCCCATCGCGTCAGGTTCTCCTGCTTGGCAACCCAATCATAGCGTCCGACCAGCAAGACCCGGCGGAGCGTATCCGGCGTCAGTGGCGGCAATTCGGCGGGTCCGCCGGCATAGCCCGGCGTCAGCGTGATCACTGCCGCCCCGCTGCCTTGTTGCCAGAACTGCGCCGCATCGTCCGCTGTTATCGCGGTGACCAGGGTAGCGTTCCGCACCAGCGCCTCCTCCAGCCGCCGGAACTTGGCGGCATCCCAGCGCAGCAGCGGCTGCTTCCAGACCGGCCATGCCGCGCGGGCAACCGTCTGCCGGGTCGACGCCTCATGATTGTGGGAGACGTAGACCAGCTGCCTGCCCGCCTGTCGCACCAACGGCGCGGCCCAGCCCATGGCGGCGTGGTCGATCACCACCGCGGCCCAGGCCTGCTCTCGCAAGAGCCGCTGCATCAAAGCCCGCATGTCCGGCGACGCCAGCGCCCAGGAACTGGCCGGCAGACCGCTGGCGAGACTTTGCCAGCGCCCGCGAACCCGTGCGGCTGCCGTTTCCGTGCGCACGCCGGGCAGGGGGCTTCCCTTGCCGAATGTTGCCAGCGTTATGGCGGCGCCGGCGCCGCCCGCCGCCCGCATCAGGCCCGCCGAATACGTGCTGCTGCCCGCTTTCCGCCCGCCCGGATGCGCCATGCTGAGCCAGAGCAGAGGCAGCTTCCTGCCAGCGTCATCCCCATTTCTCTCGACAGGCGCAGTCAATTCGTTAGGTTCCTGAGATTGAATAGCGTCCCGATTCGCTGCCCGACCCAGCCGACCGACGAGGTAACTCCGCCATGGCCGATACGCCGGATTCCCCCATGCCGACCATCGAGAAACAAGAATTCCGGGATACGCTCGGGCGGATGCCAACGGGCGTCACCATCATCACCACATGCGACGACACCGGCTTCCGTGCAGGCGCCACGGTCGGCTCCTTCACCTCTCTCTCCCTCGATCCGCCGCTGGTATTGTTCAGCTTGGACAAGTCGGCCAACTGCCATGAGCAATTTCTCTCCTGCAGTCATTTCTCGGTGAACGTGCTTGCCGAGGACCAGGCCGAATTCTCCAACATCTTCGCTTCCAAAGAAGACCGCCCCTGGGATGACCTGCCCCTGATGGAAGGTGAACATAGTGCCTCCCCGCTGCTGAAAGGCTGCGTCGCCTACATCGAATGCGCCCACGAAGCCACGCATCCGGGCGGCGACCATGACATCTTCGTCGGCCGGGTACTGAAGCTCTGGAACGCCGGGCTCGACCGCCGTCCGATGCTGTTCTTTGGCGGCACCTACCGCCGCCTCGATATGGACGTTGTTTCGTAAATAAACCGTTAAGCCAGCAAAACTGATACGACGACGGGGGCTTCCATGTTCCGCACACCCATTGTGCCGCGCGTCTCGGAGACGGACGGGGCGGGCCACATCAACAATTGCTTTGTGCCCATCTGGCTGGAGGCTGGGCGGCGCGAGATTTTCCGCCTGCTGACGCCCGATCTGGACTTCGGCAACTGGCGGGTCGCGCTGGTCAACACCAACATCGACTACACCGCCCAACTCTATTTTGCCGACGAGGCCGAGGTATTGACCTGGGTCGATCATGTGGGCGGCAAGTCTTTCCGGCTTTATGAAGAGGTGCACCAGACCGGCCGTGTCTGCGCCAGCGGCACGGCGACTTATGTCTATTTCAACTACAAGACCCAGGCGGCGGAGCGGATACCCGACTCCGTCCGGGCGGCGTTCGAGGCGCATTTACGAGGGGCCGGCGAAACCGCGGTCGCTTAGCCTCTTGCATTCCGGGGTGCTTCCCCCGTAAAAGACCCGCTTCGCTAACGCTGCCGCTTCGGGCTGGCGGCGTTGGCCACAGAATGCTTCACCGTTTAGCAAAATAACAGGAGCCCAACGATGGCGGCTTTCCAAAATATTGACGCGACCGTCCGCAGCGATTCCGGCACCAGTGCCGCCCGTGCGGTCCGCCGCGACGGCCGCGTGCCGGCAGTGATCTATGGCGGTTCCGGCGAGACTGTATCGGTTTCCGTGGATGGCCGCGAACTGAACCGCGTGCTGCGCACCCCGGGCCTGATGACCGAGGACATGACCGTGACCATCAATGGCCAGGAGGAGCGTGTTCGCCTGCAGGACGTGCAGCGCCACCCGGTCACGGAAACGCCGCTTCACCTGGACTTCGTCCGCCGGTAATTCCCCCGGCCGCCTTTTGGGGAGCCGGCTCATGAGCGAAGAAACCCGGCTTCTGGTCGGCCTTGGCAATCCCGGTGCGAAGTACGAGGCAACCCGCCACAATATCGGCTTCCGCCTCATCGACGCGATTGCGGCGCACTACGGCGCGCCTGCTTTCAAGGCGCAGTTCCAGGGGCTCTTCACCGAATTCCGGCTGGATGGCCGCAAGGTGCTGCTGCTGAAGCCGCAGACCTTCATGAACGAGTCTGGACGCTCGGTCGGCCCGGCATTGAAATATTTCAACCTGCCCATCGAGAGCGCCATCGTCTTTCACGACGAACTCGACCTTGTGCCGGGCAAGGTGCGCGTGAAGCAGGGCGGCGGCGTTGCGGGCCATAATGGCCTGCGCAGTATCAGGGCCCATGCGGGCAATGATTGCTGGCGCGTGCGTATCGGAATCGGCCACCCCGGCCACCCCAAGGCCGTGGCAAGCTATGTCCTGAAGCCATTTGCCAAGGCCGACGATGCCTGGATCGCGCCCCTGCTGGACGAGTTGCCCCGCCTGTTGCCCCTCCTGCTGGAAAACAACACCGGCGAGTTCATGAACCAATTGCACCTGCGCACGGCACCGCCCTCCGATAAGGCTGCGAAAAAGGTGCCGAAGCAAGAGTCCGGCGTGCAAGACACGGCTGCCAAGGTCCCGCAACCTGATGAAAAACCGCCTGCCGCCGGCATCGACCTGGCCGACAAAGCAAGCTGGGTCTCGCGCCTATTTCAGGGCGGCGGCCGGAAGTAGCGGCAGCAGCACCTGGCTCGGGTGTTCCGGTCCCATTAGCAGCGTGTTTCGCGCGAGCCGCCAGTCGCGCGCATGGACCGGGTTCTCGCCCGTCTGCGGGTTCACGTCCACCATTGGGAAGTTGCTGGACTGCACGTCCAGGCGGATGCGATGTCCGGCCTTGAACAGATTGGCGGTCGGGAAGCAGCGCACCTCTACCTCGTAAGCCTTGCCCGGCTCCAATAACCGCCGGTCATCGCCGCCATCCCGGAAACTCAGGCGCAGAATGCCGTGTGTCAGGTTCAGGGCGAAGCCTTGGGGATAGTCGGCGCTCGCCGGATAGACGTCCACCAGCTTCAGGTGCAGGTCCGTATCCGGCGCGTCCGAGCGCACCCAGATCCGCGCCACCACCGGCCCGGCCACGACCGTGTCGTTGGTTAAGGGTTCCGTCTGGAACACACACACGTCCGGGCGGCTCGCGAGCGGCAGGTAGGGCTCGCGGCAGCCGAAGAAACGTGGCCCCTCCACCTGGTCATAGCCGCCCGCGCTGAACACCGGCTCGCCGGAGGAAAACGCGCCACCGATCGTTGGCACCGGGTTCTTCGGATCACTGACATAGGTGATGCAGCCCGCCGCCGCTTCTTCCCGCACGAGTCCGCCGTCCGCGTGCAAGTAAAAGGGCGTCTCGACCGCCTCGGGCAAAGGCCAGTCGTCCGCCTCGATCCACTGCCCGCCGTGTTCCAGGCGTCCCGCGGCGTTTTTCCGGCCGGAACCGCCGCCCATGACGAACACCCGCACGGGCGGCTCTTCCGCCACGCCGTTGGCCTCGCCCTTGATCCAGCAATTGAACCAGCGCTTGCGGATATGCAGGAAGTCCTGGTCATAGACGGCGTCCAGCGTCGCCTCCGGCCCGAACTCCGCATCGCCGGCATAGGTCAGCGTCCGGTCGCCGTGGGTCCATGGGCCCAGAATTAACCGCAGGGGGCCTTTGCCAGCCGCCTTCAGGCCCAGATAGTTGTCGGTGGCCGTGCGGGTATAGGGATCGTACCAGCTCGACATATGCATCTGTGGCACGTCGGCGAAGTCAGGCCAGAACGCCTCCGCACAGATGCCCGCCTGCCGCCAGAACGGGCCATCGGTGACGGCGGCCCATTGCTCGAACATATAGTCTTCGTAGTCCGGATGGTGGCGCAGCGGCGAGTGTCCCTTGCGCCAGGGCATCCGGGTGAACCAGGCGCGGATATCCTCCGCCGCCAGCGCCGCCGCCAGCACCCGGTCCGCCTCGGCCTCCGGGCTCAGCCGTGCCTGCTTGTAGGCCCAGGTCGCCTGCTTCAGCTCGAATGCGCCGCCCTGCCGGATGCCGCTCTGGAAGGCATTGGAGAAGCCGCCGCAATCGAGCCACATCGCCGCCAAGCCCGGCGCGTTCAGGCTGGCGAGCGCCGCCTGCGTATGTGCGCAGTAGGAAAGCCCGAACGTGCCGATCTTGCCATTGCACCAAGGCTGCTCCACCAGCCAGGCGCAGGTGTCGTAGCCATCCTCCGCATCGCCCAGGTATTTCCGGTAGCGCCCCTCGCTGGCATAGCGCCCGCGCTTGTCCTGAAAGGCAACGGCAAAGCCGTCTTCGACGAAGGGCCGGGCGAAGTCCTCCCGGCTCATGGGCTCGTCCGGCTGGTCCAGCGTGATCTCGCTCCGGCTCGGCAGATGTTTGCCGTAGGGCGTCCGCTCCATCAGCACCGGCCAGGGGCCTGCGCCTTCGGGCCTGTAGATATCCGTCGCCAGCCGCACGCCATCGCGGGCGGCAATCATCACGTCGCGGTCGATTTGCATCAGGCGGAAAGCTCCTGGCGGATAGAACGCTTGCACTATGCGGACGCTTTCGCCCGCCGCCAAGGCGTCGTAGGCTCCGCCGTTGCCTATATTCACGTCCCGAAAGGAACCACTCCATGGCTATCGAACGTATCGACATCACTACCGGCCCCGGCCCCCGCATGAGCCGTTGCGTCGTCCGCGGCGACACAGTTTATGTTTGCGGCCTGACCTCCAGCGACACCAACCTCGACATCAAGGGCCAGACTCAGAACATCCTGGACAAGATCGACGACTATCTGTCGAAGGCCGGCACCAACAAGTCGAATCTGCTGCACGCCCAGCTCTGGATCACCGACATGAAGAACTTCGCCGGCATGAATGAGATCTGGAACGCCTGGGTCGATCCGGCCAACCCACCGGTGCGCGCCTGCGTGCAAAGCGGCCTCGCCCGTCCGGAAATCCTGGTCGAAATCATGGTGACGGCGGCGAAATAACGTCTGCTGAAGATATTCGGTGTCCCGGCGAGATGCCCGGCCCTGAGCCGGGCGGAACGCCGGGTTTTCGTTTCATAGCTCAACCCTGCTTTAGCCCCGGCCCGTCGAACGTCGCAGGCCCGGTGGTCCGGCCGGGCGCTACGCCACCGCGAACCCGTCATACCCCTTGGCCACCACGTCTTCGCACTTGGCGATATAGGCGGGCAGGCCGCCGATATAGGGCATGAACACCTGCGGCTTTCCCTCGATATTCGCGCCCACATACCAGCTTCCGACCTTGGAGCGCAGGCTCTTGCTCGCCACCTGGTTCACATGGTCGACCCAGGCGTCTTCGGCTGCCGTTTCCGCCTCGATCCGGTGTTTGCCCTGTTCCTGCATGTAGCCGATGGCATCCGTGATCCATTCGACGTTCTGTTCGATGGACGGCAGCATGTTGGTCAGCACGCTGGGGCTGCCCGGTCCCGTCACCATGAACATGTTGGGGAAGCCCGCCACGGTCATGCCCAGGTAGGTGCGCGGCCCGGCTTCCCACTTGTCCCTCAGTTCCAGACCATTTGCCCCGCGGATATCGATCCGCAGATAGCTGCCGGTCATGGCGTCGAAGCCGGTCGCGTATACAATGCTGTCGACCGCGTATTCCTTGCCATCATGCAGTATGCCTTTGGCCGTGATCCGCTCGATCGGCTTTTCGCTTACGTCTACCAGATGCACGTGCGGCTGGTTGTACATGGCATAGTAGTTGGTATCCACGCATAGGCGTTTCCCGCCGATGATGTTCTTCGGGCACAGCAGTTCCGCCGTTTCCGGGTCTTTCACGATGCTGCGGATCTTGTTGCGCACGAATTCCTGGGCGTATTCGTTGGCGCGTTCGTCCACCAGCGTGTCGATAAAGCCGCCGAGGAAGGTCAGCCCGCCCTTCTGCCAGCGCGCTTCCAACTCCCGCTCGATTTGCTCCCTGGGTGTTTCCAAGGCCTTCCGGTTGCCGAAGTCGCCCAGCAGACCGGAGACCATGGTCTTGGCCTCTGCCCGGAAGTCGCGGTACTTCGTCTTCACACTCGCAACATAGTCCGGGTCCTGGGGGCCGTTGTGCGCCGGGATCGAATAGTTGGCCGTGCGCTGGAAAATGGTCAGGTCGGTGGCCTCCTTCGCGATCTCCGGTGAGGACTGGATCGCGGTCGAGCCGGTGCCGATCACCGCAACCCGCTGGCCGGTAAAGTCCACCGGCTCATGCGGCCATTCGCCGGTGTGATAGCTGTTGCCCTGGAAATCATCGATGCCCTCGATCTTCGGCATGTTGAAGGACGAGAGGCAGCCCACCGCCAGCACGAAATACCGCGCCCGGGTCTGCTTGCCGTCGCTGGTGGATACCAGCCAGTCGTCGCTGGCATCGTCGAAATGCGCCGCCGTCACCCGCGTTTCAAACCGGATGTCCCGGCGCAGGTCATAGCGGTCGGCAACATGCTGGGCATAGGCCAGGATTTCAGGCTGCGGCGAGTATTTCTCGGACCACTCCCATTCCTGCTCCAGTTCCGGATCGAACTGGTAGGAATACTGCATGCTCTCCACATCCACCCGCGCGCCCGGATAGCGGTTCCAATACCAGGTGCCGCCCACGTCGGTCCCCGTCTCAAAAGCAATGGCGCTCAGGCCCATCTTGCGGAAGCGGTGCAGCAGATACATGCCGCCGAGGCCGGCCCCCACGACAATCACATCAAAATCCCGATCGGCCATGATAGGCGATCCCCTAAAAAAGTAGCTCACTATAACCTGTGGCTGCACTTTAGGAGCCGCCGCAGCGCCGATGCAAGAGAGGTCGGGCTGCGCGTCGGGGCGAAATCGGCGCTTTGTCTCTGGTTTGGCGCGTTGCCGATCCTACATATCAGCGGCAATTCTTGGGAACGGAAAGGTGTCGTAATGTTCAACGCAACTGACCTGCTTGGCCAATTGATGGGTTCAGGCATGGCGCCTTCCACGGAGCGCCGCGCCCAGCACGCGTTGGGCGAACGGGGCCTGCAGCGCGCCGATAGCCCGTTGAGCGATCTTCTCGGCAATCTGGGCAGCGGTGGATCTGGTGGTGGCGGTCTACTCGGCGGGTTGGCCGGCGTGGCTGGACAGGCGCTCGGCAGCGCCAGGCGCGGCGTGGAGGACAACAATCCACTCGCTATCGGCGGGCTCGGCGCGTTGGCGGGAGCGGTGCTCGGCGGCGGCAGCGGTGCGTTGAAGGGCGGTGGCCTCGCCTTGCTTGGCAGCCTAGCCTATGCCGCGCTCAATCCTAAGCAGGCGCAGTCCGCGCCGGCGCCGGAAGAGATCCAGCAAAATGCGCCGTTGGAGATGCGTGGTGCGCAGACGCCGGCCGAAGAAGAGGCGCTGGAGGAGAACGCCAACATCCTGTTGCTGGCCATGATCAATGCAGCCAAGGCGGACGGACAGGTAAGCACTGAAGAGTTTCAGCATATTTCCGGCAAGTTGAAGGATGCCGGTGCGGAGCAGGAAGGCATGGCCTACTTGCTGGGCGAGTTGCAGAAGCCGCTGGATGTTCAGGCGATGGTTTCCCAGGTGCAGTCGCCGGAACTGGCTGCCGAGGTCTATGCCGCCTCGTTGCTGGCGATTGAGGTCGATACGGAAAAAGAACGCCAGTATCTGCGCCAACTTGCTGCGGCCTTGCCCCTGCCGCCGGAGGCCGTGCCCCGCTTGCATGAAGCGTTGGGCGTACCGATGGTTTAACCTTCCGCCCGGCCTTGGCCATACCCGGTCTTTCGTCCGGCGCATGGCGTCTCTATGCTCCGCCGCGACATCGGACGGCATCAGGTTGCGCAAGGGAAGCGACAGAGCATGGAACGCAAGTATCATTTTATCTCCGGCCTGCCCCGGTCGGGCTCCACGCTCACGTCGGCGTTGCTGCGTCAGAACCCGCGCTTTCACGCTGGCATGTCCAGCCCCATCGCCGGTCTTTTTGAAGGCATCGTCAGCCAGGTCTCCGCTGGGTCGGAGCTTTCGACCATGGTCAGCCAGGAACAGCGCAAGCGCCTGCTGCGCGGTCTGTTCGAGAGCTATTACGGCGAATACGAGCAGCCCGTAATCTTCGATACCAACCGTGCCTGGACGGCCAAGCTCTCCGCCCTGATGACGGTCTTCCCGGAGGCCAAGGTTATCTGCCTGGTGCGGGATGTGGCTTGGATCATGGATTCGATGGAGCGCCAGTTCCGCAACAATCCCTTCGAATACACACGGCTGTTCAACAATCCGGGCGAACGCTCCACCGTCTACACGCGGGTCGAGGCCATGGCGGGCGCGAACCGGCTGGTGGGATTCCCTTGGCATGCGCTGCGCGAGGGTTGCTATTCGGAGTTTGCCGACCGGCTGGTGATCGTGGATTACGACCTGATCGCGAACCGACCGCGCGAAGTGTTCAAGCTGATCTATGAGTTCCTCGGGGAGGAGCCGTTTGAGCACGATTTCGGTGATGTAAACTACGATGCGCCAGAGTTCGACGCCCAACTGGGCATGGATGGCCTGCACCGCGTTCACAAGAAGGTGGAGCCCCGTCCGCGCGAGACCATCCTGCCGCCGGACCTGTTTCAACGGTACAATAATATGGCGTTCTGGCGTGATTTGCCAAATTCCAAGGCATTCCGGATCGTTGCGCAGGCGCCGGAACAGCCGCAGAACCAAATGCCCCAGGGACCAGCGGACGGAACCCCGCAGCAGACGCCGCAGGCTTAGTGCTGTTTCCTGCTTAACCCCCCGGAAATATTCGTAAAAACGGATAGATTGTATTTGCGCCCTGAGTTCACTACCGA
The DNA here is from genome assembly GCA_965222315.1 of Alphaproteobacteria bacterium. GTDB lineage: Bacteria > Pseudomonadota > Alphaproteobacteria > Bin95 > Bin95 > JACKII01. Next base: position 353,287 of record OZ244951.1, read on the forward strand.
GTATGGTGCCACATACAGAAAATTAATGCGTTGTTAAGCCGGACAAAGGTCACGAGTGACCGCGGCTTGACGCGCTGGGCGGCGTTTAGTGCGGATTGTGGGGGTCCCGCCCATCGTTAGCCTGCGCGGCTTCCTCCTCTTAAGGAATGACGCAATGGGCCTTTCCATGACCAATATCCAAACACCGAAGACCTTCGTGAACATCAACGAAGGGGCGGCTCAGGTGCAGGATTGGCTGTTCGTCAATCCCTTTCCGGACCTTTCGCCGGCTGGCAGTTGGACGGTCGAGGTCTGGGCGGGCACGGATGACAATGACGGTCAAATAAACCGCATGGTCGATATGGCCTTTGGTGGTGGCGGACATGCCTATTCGCTTTTTGTGCAGAACGGCTTGGCCGGTCTGCAGGTAACGACCGCTACCGGCGACGTGTTCGTGCAGGGCGGCCCGAATATTGCGGACGGCGACGGCCATCACATTGCCGGCGTGTTTGACTCGGTCGCCGGCGACCTTATCCTTTATGTGGATGGCGAGGAGGTTGGCAGGGCGTTCAACGTCGCGGCGCCCGTCAGCTCCGTTTTCCCCCTACAGATTGGCCGCGGGGTCAAACCGGACGAGTTCTTCGACGGTGGTATTGCGGAGGTCCGGGTCTGGAGCACTGCCCTGACTCAGGCCGACATCACGCAGTTCGCCGTGGACCTGGAGCCGGGCCTGCAGACTGACCTGAAATTATATGTCGGTTTCGACGATGGCGTTGCGATCGATGTTTCCAATACCGGCGCGACCGTTGTCTCCGAAGGCAACCCGGAACCGGACTCCCTGTTCCTGTTCCATGCCGGCACACCGGATTTGCTCCAGGTGCAGGACGGGGTGCCGGGCTTCGTTGACAAGATCCAGGTTCTGAACGATCTGGGCGACGTTACCTACAAGCTGGAGTGCACCGGCGGCGCCTTCACCCTGCCGAACCCGGAACTGTTGACCGATGTGGTTGGCGACGGCACCGGCGACCTGAGCTTCAAAGGGACGTTCGCCGACGTCAACGCCAACCTGGCGGGAATGATCTTCAGTCCAAATCCCGGTTTTACCGGCACCACGACCATCGATTTCAGCATTCACGATGGCTCTGGCCTGGTCGAGTCCGCGGAAGTTATCGCTATCGTTGCTCCCAGCAACAGCGTCGTGAACACCGCCATGGACGTGATGGACGAAAGCGACGGCGTGCTGTCGCTCCGAGAGGCCATTGGCTTTATTAACGACGATACGTCGACTGCCCCCATCACCTTCGACCCGACCGTATTCAACAGTGAGAGCCAGGACATTATCCGCCTGACTCAGGGCGAGATCGATATACTCAAAGCCGTAACCATCAACGGTGACATCGATGGCGACGGTACGCCGGACGTGACGATTACCGGCGACGCCAACGGCGACGACATCACCGACCCGTTCGGAATCACCGATGTAGACGCCAGCCGAGCCGGCCCGGACCTGATGGCGGACAACAGCCGCATCCTTAATGTCACCGGTACGGTGCCGGTTGAGATAATCGGCCTTTCGCTTACCGGTGGGCAGGGCATTGATGGCCTCGGCGGTGCAATTGGGGCGGGCAATGGCACACTCACTGTCAGAAACGCCACCATCGACGGCAACATTGCGCGCAATGGCGGTGCTATAGGAACAAATGGCAGCCTTTATCTCGACAACACCAACATCCTCAACAACCGCACCACCGCTGAAACAGGCGGTTATGCTGACGGCGGCGGTATTTTCGCCTCTGGTTCCACGGTCCTCATAGACGACAGCTTGATTGCTGGAAATCGCACTACATCAGGCGACACGTTCGGCGGCGGCCTTATCTCCTCCGGAAATACCACCATCCGCGATTCCGTTTTCCGGGATAACTATGTCGGATACCAAGGCGGTGGCCTGCGCAGCTCATATTTGACCGTCACTAACAGTGTTTTTGAAGGTAACTCTGCAGGCCGCAATGGCGGCGGCATTTATGCCGACAATTCGCTGGATATCGCCAACTCGACCGTCAGTGGCAACACCGCAGGAGGGTATGGCGGCGGAATCCGTGCCACCACTGTCAACGGCGTTAACCTCACCGTCAGCGGCAACCAATCCTATGGCGAGGGTGGCGGAATCCGAGCTTCTTACGTAAACCTCGACCACTCTACCGTCAGCGGCAACAGCACGACCGGGCCTAGCGGCTATGGCGGTGGCATTTCCGCCTCGACCAGCCTGACCCTTCAGGACAGCATCATCCTCGGCAACGAAGCCCGCGGAGTCAGCGGTACCGACGAGGTCAACCCGACTACATTTACCTTCAATGGCCTGAACATTGTCGGCGCGGATTACACGGCGTTCGACGCCAGCCTCTATGCCCTCGCCGTCAACGCCGACCCGGCCGATGTCTTCCTGACCACGGCCACTAGCGCCACCAGCACGGTCGCCTTCGGCGTGCTGGCGGACAATGGCGGAGCCGTTCCAACCATCGCCCTGAACCATTTCAACTACACCAATCCAGCGCTCGATACGGCCGGTGGCGGATTGCCGAGCGATGTCTACGACGTTGATGGCGACGGCAACACCAGCGAATACCTGCCGACCGATGCCCGCGGTCCCGGCTATGTGCGCGAGTTTGCCAAAGGCTATGGTGTGCCTGCCGCCGACGTTGGCGCCTTCGAGGCACAAGGCGCGATTGGCCTGTTGGTCAATACCGCAGAAGACTCATTCGATTTGTTCGACGACAAAGTCACCCTGCGCGAAGCCGTGCACATGAGGGATATCGGGGCGCTTACGGGCACAATCTCCTTCGACCCCACTGTCTTCAATGGCGAGCCTGGCGACATCATCCGCCTGACCCAGGGCACGATTACCTTTACCGACACGTCGCCCAACTCGAGCATCGTCATCGACGGCGATCTGGACGACGACGGCACGCCCGACGTGGTGCTCTCCGGCGACGTGCTAGGCAATGACATCACGGGCACGGGCGGCATCACCGACATGGCGCAAAGCGCCGGCACGGCGGTGCTGGACGACAACGTCCAAATCTTCAACTTCCAGAATTTCGGCTACGCCACCGAACTGGACGGCCTAGTGTTGACAGGCGGCGTTGCCCGCGGCGTTTACGGCAGCGGCGGCGCTCTCACCAGCAATGCCTTATCAACCACGATCGTTAACAGCCTCATCGCCGGCAACCTAAGCGAAGAGCAGAGCGGCGGCGGCGTCTATGCCGGTTTCGAGCTTTCTATTGAGAACAGCAGTATCACAGGCAACCGGGCCGATGGCGTGTTTTCCAGCGGCGGCGGCGTCTCCAGCCGCGGCGACCTGACCGTTGTCGGCAGCACCATCGCCGACAACGCTGTCGCCCCTGGCGGACTCGGCAATGGCGGCGGCGTCTATGCCTATGCCTCGGCCACCTTCGTCAATTCGACGGTGTCCGGCAACACGGCCAGCGAAAGCGGCGGGGGTATCTTTGGCGCTGTTAATATAGGCTACGGCCTCGAACTAATTAATACCACTATTGCGGATAATACTGCCGGATCCAAAGGCGGCGGCCTCTATTCCCGCGGCGGCTCGACACTGTTTCATGTGACGATCACCGGCAACAGTGCCGATATCGGTGGCGGAGTGTATGAGTACTTCTCCTCGTCGATCCACAACAGTCTGATCCTCGGCAATAACGCCACCTATGATGCGCCCGGCATCGACGATTTCGCGGCGGTTGGCGGCGCGAGTTACTACGGCAACAACCTTATCGGAGCCGACGCCCAGGCCTTCGACGCCTCGCTGTCGCCCAATGTCTCCAATGCCGACCCGAACGCGGTGTTCGCTGCGGTCCAGCAAAACACCCCCGGCGTCTATAGCGGCGTGTTGGCCGGCAATGGCGGCCAGGTAGAGACTGTTGCTTTGGCGCCCGGTTTTGCCAATCCGGCGATTGATGGCGGCTTTTCCGCCCTGCCGCCTGATCAGTTCGACCTGGACGGCGATGGCAAACTCGCTGAGCCGCTGCCCACTGACGCCCGCGGCAAAGGCTTTGCCCGCGATATAGACCTGGATGGCATCAGCACGCCGGATATTGGCGCGTTCGAGGTGCAGCCGACCCTACTCTCGCTGGTGGTTGATACGGCGGAGGATTCCGTCGATGGCCTCGACGGTGTGACCTCGCTCCGGGAAGCCATCACCTACGTCAATCTGGGCCTGTTGAGCGGTCCCATTACCTTCGACGCTGCGGTCTTTGATGGCGAGGCCACCGACATCATCCGCCTGACCCGCGGCGAGATTGAAATCACCGAATCCGTCTCCATCGATGGTGATCTGGACAATGACGGTTTTGCCGACATCACGATCACCGGCGACGCGATGGGTGACGACATTGTCAATGCCATTGGCATTACGGATGTTGCTGCCAGCGCTGCATTGACAGGGTATGGCTATGGTAGCCCAGGCTTCTTGATCCTGCCGCCCGGCCCTGGGCCCGGCCCAGGGGTCATCAACACGTTGCTTTCTGATAACAGCCGCATTTTTTACATTTCCAATCCGTATGCCGACACCAATCTGACCGGCCTGACGCTGACCGGCGGCCGTACCGATGGCTATGGCTATGGTCCCGGCGATCCGCAGTATGCGGGCGGTGCCATCAAATCACGGGCAGAGCTGACCATTGCCGACTCCTATCTGGCGGGCAACAGCACGGGCGGCGACTACGCTGCCGGTGGTGCGGTGTTCGCCTTCAGAGACCTCACCATCACCAATTCGACCCTCGACCAGAACAGCACGTCCGGCCGGTACTCCGACGGCGGCGCAATATTCGGTCGCGAAAACGCCGATATTACGGACAGCGAGATTACCGATAACGCCACGTTCGGTTATAACGCCGATGGCGGCGGCGTCTTTGCAATCGGCGACCTGACCATCATCAACAGTGATGTTACCGGCAATGAAACACGCGGAGACAAGGCCAACGGTGGCGGCGTATCCGGCACCAGCGCTGTCACCATCACCGGCAGCACCGTCTCCGGCAACAGTACGGCTGGCTATCGTGCCCAAGGCGGCGGTATCAGCACCACACCTAGCGCCCAGCTGATCATCACCGACAGCACGATCGACGGCAACAGCACGTCTGGCTATGATGCAAACGGCGGCGGCATTTATGCCGGGGACAATGGTGTTTACCTGCTGAATAGCACCGTCAGTAACAATTCGTCTGGTTATTATGGATCCAGCAGCAGCGGCGGCGGAATTTCTTCCTTTAGTACGGTTTCAGTCGTTAATTCCACCATCGCCAATAATTACGCCTCCTATGATGGTGGCGGAATAAATGCGTTTCAGGTTTCACTCCTGCAAAGCACTGTTACTGGAAACACCGCCAGGGATGGGGTTGGGGCGGGCATCGATGGTGGAGACGTCTTCCTCACCAACAGCATTGTTCTCGGCAATAATGGCGACACTGCCGGCAACTCCGAGATCCATGTTGACCGTGGGATGTTCGCCAGCGGGCAAAACATTGTCGGCATGGTGCCTTACGCCTTCAATGCACCCGGTTACAACTATATAGAGAACGCCAACCCGCTGCTGGTGTTCGAAACCCCGGTCGCCAACGGCTTCTGGATCGCGGGCGAACTGGCCGACAACGGCGGCCCGGTGCAGACCGTGGCGCTGCGCAAAGACCTGAGCAACCCCGCCATCGACCGGGTCTATTCCTACACTCTGCCGAACGACAACCACGACCTTAACGGCAATGGCAATACCAGCGAGTATCTGCCCGTCGATGCCCGCGGCCCCGGCTATGCCCGCGCATCCTACACGGGTAATTCCTTCTATGGTGTCGACCTTGGCGCTTATGAGGCCCAGGTACCAGCCAGCCTGATCGTCGATACCGCGCTCGATGTGATGGATGCCTTCGACGGCGTCACGTCCCTGCGGGAGGCGGTCAACTTCGTCCATCAAGGTCAAGTCTCCGGCCCGATCACCTTCGACGCCAGCGTGTTCAATGGCGAAGCGCAAGACATCATCCGCCTGACCCAGGGTCCTATAGACATTTTCGACAGCGTCACGATCAAAGGCCACCTGGATCATCTCGGCAGGCCGGGAGTGGTGATTTCCGGCGACGCGCTCGGCAATGACACGGTGATCGGCAACGGCTTAACAGCGGTCCGTAGCAGCAAGTTCGCCGGCACCCTGTCCGACAACAGCCGCATCTTCCTGATCCACCCTGATGCCGATTCCACCCTTGACGGCCTGACCCTGACGGGCGGCTATACCAGCTTCGGCTACGAACACGGTGGCGCGATCCAGTCCTATGCAGGGCTAACGCTGATCAATAGCAGTGTTAGCGGCAATGGCACGGGCGGTGATGGTTCAAAAGGCGGCGGCGTTTATCTGGCCAATGGCAGCTATGGCGATCTGACCATCACCGGCTCCACAATATCCGGCAATGGAACATTCGGTACCAACGCAAATGGCGGCGGCATTTACAGTGCAACCGATACAGTCATTACCGACTCCTCGTTTGTCTCAAATTTTGCGCCATACGCCGGTTCCTCTGGGGGCGGTATCTTCACGGCTGGCGATCTTGTTCTGACTGATACCAATGTCAGCGGCAATAGAGCCTACGGCTACGGTGGAAGCGCCTATGCTATGGGTTCCGCCCATGTGACGGACAGCACGGTGCTCAATAGCTACGCCGTAGGCGGTGCGGGCGGCATCTTTGCGTTTGAAAGCCTGCACGTCGACGGCAGTGTGCTAGCAAGCAACAGTTCGGGAGGTGCCGGCGGCGGTGCAGTATCCGAAGGCAACGTCTACCTGTCCAACTCTACGGTCACCAACAACTATACCCGGAATGCTGACGCTGCCGGTGGCGGCATTGCCGCTGAGGGCCAGATCGTTGCGGTTAACAGCGCGATCTACAACAACTGGACGGAGGGCGATTATTCCGTCGGCGGCGGCCTGGCGTCGGGCTACCACGTCACCCTGATCAACTCCACCGTCAGCGGCAACGCCACGATGGGCGACTCTTCCGAGGGTGGCGGTTTCTTCGCAGACAGTAATGTCTACGCGACGAATGCCACGATCGCCGGCAACCATACGTCGGGCGATTCTACCCGGGGCGGCGGCTTCATGAGCAATAGGGGCGTGTATTTAACGAATACGACGATCACCGGCAACTACACTACCGGAATTGACTCCAACAATGGCGGCGGTTTCTACGCGGGAACAAATGCCACTCTGACCAACAGCATCGTGCTGGGTAACACCACCACCGGCTATAACTCCGGCGAGAATGAGTTCGGCCTAGACGACGATATGTACTTCTTCGGCCAGAACATCGTCGGCGCGAACAGCGGTACGTTCGACACGACGGGACTTTCTAACGTCGTCAACGGGAACCCGTCTCTGGTTTTCCGGAACATCGAAGCGAACAACGGTGTGTTTGCGGGCAAGCTGGCGGACAATGGCGGCCTGGTTGAGACGGTGGCGCTAAGGGATATCGCCACCAATCCGGCGCTGAACAGCGGCCTGCTGAGCGCGGCGCTGGGGCTTGATGAAGGCGGGCTCGGTGTCGACCTCAACCATAACGGCCTGATGACGGACATCATCGCGGCCATCGCGAACCTGCCGTTCGATGCCCGCGGTGCGGACTTCACCCGGCTGTTCGGCACGGGCATCGACCTCGGCGCGTTCGAACTGGAGACGGCGAACCCGGTCCAGGGCACCACCGGCAACGACACCCTGTTCGGCGGCGCGCTGGACGACACGCTGAACGGACTGGCCGGCAACGACACCCTGCATGGCGGCCCCGGCGGCGACGCCCACAATGGCGGCGGCGGCACCAACAAGGTAAGCTACCAGTATGCCACATCGGGCGTGACGGCAGACCTGGTGGCGCCCGGCAACAATACGGGCGATGCGGCGGGCGACAGCTACAGCTCGATCCGCGACTTGGTGGGCTCGGACTATGCCGACGACCTGCGCGGCAGCTTCGGCGACAACGTGATCTTCGGCGGTGCGGGCGACGACCTGCTGCTGGGCCGCGCGGGCGTGGACCAGTTGTTCGGTCAGGCCGGCGACGACGTGCTGGAAGGCGGAGCGGGCGCCGACGTGCTGAACGGCGGGGCAGGCGACAACACGGCCAGCTACAGCACGGCGGGCGGCGTGCTGGTGGTCGATCTGTTCTCACCGGACAAGAACACGGGCGATGCGGCTGGCGACGGCTATGTCTCGGTCACCAATCTGATCGGCTCCATGTTCTCGGACGAGCTTTGGGGCACGTTCGGCGACAATATGCTGACGGGCGGCGGCGGCTCGGACTTCCTGCGCGGGCGCGATGGCGACGACATGCTGATCGGGGAGGCGGGCAATGACCGCTTGGAGGGGCGCGAGGGCGCGGACGCCATGTTCGGCGGCGCGGGGCAGGACACTGCCTACTACCTGTCGTCGGCGGCGGGCCTGACGGTGGACCTGGCCAATCCGCTGGCCAACACGGGCAATGCGGCGGGGGACACGTATGACAGCGTGGAGAACGTGCAGGGCTCGTTCCAGGATGACATCATCCGCGGCGACGGGCAGAACAATGTGCTGATCGGATCTACGGGCGACGACCAGCTGTTCGGGCGGGACGGTGATGACACGTTGACGGGCCAGGGCGGCAACGACGTGCTGGACGGCGGCGCGGGTGCGGACACGCTGCAGGGCGGCGTCGGGTTCGACACGGCGAGCTATGCAAGTGCGCTGGCGGGCGTTCATGCGGACCTGATCCAGACGGGCAACAACACGGGCGATGCGGCGGGCGACAGCTACAACGCGGTCCGCGGGTTGCGGGGGTCGGCCTTCGACGACGTGCTGCTTGGTCAGTTTGCCCAGAACCGGCTGGAGGGCGGCGCCGGCAACGACGTGCTACAGGGCCGAGGCGGCAGCGACACGTATAATGGCGGTGCTGGCCGCGACACGTTTGTGTTCCAGAACGGTTTCGGGACGGAGATCATTGAGGACTTCGACGCGTTCAGCGCAGCGGAAAAGGTGGACCTGTCCTTTGTGGCGAACATCGTGGACTTCGCGGACCTGGCGGCGAACCACCTCGGCCAGAACGGCGCCGACGCGGAGATCGCGGACGGCGCGGGCATCATCCGCCTCCTTAACGTCCAGATCGCCGACCTCGACGGCGGCGACTTCTTCTTTTAGGGGCGGCTCGGCGCATTGGTCACCGGAGGCGCCCGAGGGCGCTCCCGGCAGGCCAGCCTTAGTGCAATCGCCCGCCGTCGGCTGCAAAACGCATGTCGGCGTGGCTGACAATGCCCCTCTGCGCGAGGCGGACGGAGTGTATCTTGCCGTCCAGCTCGGCTTCCCAGAAATCCAGGAACCTGGTGAGCAAAGGATACTTCGGCGCCAGGTCCAGTTTCTGCCAGACAAAGGACTGCAGTAGCGACGGATGGTCCGGCATGTGATACAGAATTTCCGCCGTGGTCAGGCGGTAGCCGGCCAGTTGTTTTTCCAAGCTCGTCATCCAGAGACTCCCATAAAGCGTCATAGTGCCTTTTGCGCTCTGAATTGCAGCATGGGTTCGGCGCTTGGCCAATATGGGGAAGGGGGCTAATCCCCGAAACACCCACAGGAATCAGTCTGTTAGCAGCCGCCAGGGGTGAGTGCGCGTGAATTGTTAGCACTCACCAGGGTCGAGTGCTGATTTTTTCCTTGCATGTTTTGCCCAGGGAGCATATTTGCCTGCTCAACCGGATCGGACCCCGATCTGGGAATTAATTACAACCGAAACGAGGAGTTGCCGAATGAAATTCAGGCCTCTGCATGACCGTGTGCTGGTGCGCCGGGTCGAGTCCGAGCAAAAGACTGCCGGCGGTATTATCATTCCCGATACCGCTCAGGAAAAGCCGATGGAAGGTGAGATCCTCGCCGTAGGCAACGGCCGTGTTAACGACGATGGCAAGGTGACGGCGCTCGACGTCAAGGCTGGCAATCGCGTGATCTTCGGCAAGTGGTCCGGCACCGAAGTGAAGATTGACGGCGAAGACCTGCTGATCATGAAAGAGTCCGACATCATGGGTGTCGTCGAGGACTAATCCTCGCCGCCTTCTGTCGAAATACTCTTCCCCTCCAAGGTAAGGAACTACAAACATGGCTGCGAAAGACGTACGTTTTTCTGCTGATGCGCGGGACCGCATGCTCAAGGGTGTGAACACCCTCGCGGACGCCGTCAAAGTAACCCTCGGCCCGAAAGGCCGTAACGTTGTCCTCGACAAAGCCTTCGGCGCCCCCCGTATTACCAAAGACGGTGTGACGGTCGCCAAGGAAATCGAACTTTCCGACAAGTTCGAAAACATGGGCGCCCAGATGGTGCGCGAAGTGGCGTCGAAAACCAACGACATCGCCGGTGACGGCACCACCACCGCGACCGTTTTGGCCCAGTCTATCGTTAAGGAAGGCACCAAGGCTGTCGCCGCCGGCATGAACCCGATGGACCTGAAGCGCGGCATCGACATCGCCGTCGAAGCGGTCGTTGCGCAGCTCGGCAAGGTCTCCAAGAAGATTGCTGATTCCGCCGAAGTCGCGCAGGTCGGCACCATCTCCGCCAACGGTGAAGCCTCCATCGGTTCGATGATCGCTGAAGCGATGCAAAAGGTTGGCAACGAAGGCGTCATCACGGTCGAAGAGGCGAAGAGCCTGGAAACCGAACTTGACGTCGTCGAAGGCATGCAGTTCGACCGCGGCTACCTCTCGCCGTACTTCATCACCAATGGTGAGAAGATGATCTGCGAGATGGAAGACCCGTACATCCTGCTGCACGAGAAGAAGCTCTCCTCGCTGCAGGCGATGCTGCCGGTCCTCGAAGCCGTTGTTCAGTCGGGCAAGCCTCTGCTGATCGTGGCCGAAGACATCGAAGGCGAAGCGCTGGCCACCCTCGTGGTGAACAAGCTGCGCGGCGGCCTGAAAATTGCTGCGGTGAAGGCGCCGGGCTTTGGCGATCGCCGTAAAGCGATGCTCGAAGACATGGCCATCCTGACCGGCGGCCAGGTCATCAGCGACGATCTGGGCATCAAGCTCGAGACCGTTACCCTGGATATGCTGGGCCGCTCCAAGCGCGTTAACATCACCAAGGACGAGACCACCATCGTCGACGGTGCAGGCGAGAAGAGCGACATCGAAGCGCGCTGCAACCAGATCCGCCAGCAGACGGAAGAGACCACCAGCGACTACGACCGCGAGAAGCTGCAAGAGCGTCTGGCGAAGCTCGCCGGCGGTGTTGCCATTATCCGTGTCGGCGGTGCGACTGAGGTCGAAGTGAAGGAGCGTAAGGATCGCGTCGATGACGCCCTGAACGCAACCCGCGCTGCGGTCGAAGAAGGCATTGTCGCCGGTGGCGGTACTGCCCTGCTGTACGCAAGCCGTGTGCTGGACGACCTGACCGTGGCCAATGAAGACCAGAAGGTCGGCATCAACATCGTTCGCAAGGCCCTGCTGACGCCGGCGCGTCAGATCGCCGAGAACGCTGGCGAAGACGGTGCGGTCATCACCGGCAAGCTGCTGGAGAGCAAGAAGGCCAACTGGGGCTTCAACGCGCAGACCGGCGAGTACGAAGACCTGGTCAAGGGCGGCATCATCGACCCGACCAAGGTTGTGCGTACCGCTTTGCAGGATGCAGCCTCGATTGCTGGCCTGCTGATCACGACGGAGGCCATGGTGGCCGAGCGTCCTGAGAAGCAGGGCGGTGCTGGTGGCGGCATGCCCGACATGGGTGGCATGGGCGGCATGGGCGGCATGGGCGGCATGGACTTCTAGTCCAGCCCTCCAACCAGCTTTGTTACCCGGAGGCCGCACTCGAAAGAGTGCGGCCTCTTTCTTTTTCTGGTGCCTACCGCACGTCTTCTGATGGCTACCGCACGTCGGCGATGTTCACGTAGCGGGGCTCCATTCCGTCGCCGAAAAACGCCTTGCTGCCGAACCAGCGGAGCGACCGGTAGATGATGGCCGCCCTGGTTTCCATTCCGGCAGCACGCATTCCCGCCAGCATGACACTGTCAGCGAAGCGGTGCATGTCTGCGTTGGGTTCGACACCAGGAAGGTCGCGCCACACGCGGTAGAGAAAGTCGTGCACCACCGCGGCCTCCAGATGCGGGCCGACCCTGCCGACGATACCGCGCGCTATCCTGGGCACGCTTGCGAGGTCCGTCAGCATCCCTGCAGGTACCGTCACGAAAACAGTCTCGCCATCCAGTTCGATGCTGACGCTGTAATCCTCGCCGACGATATACTGGGCTTCCCGCGGAATGCTGAGCGCATCTTTAGAGGCCATGCGGATCAGCACCATGTTGGATAGAAACCGGAAACGGTCGACTTTCTCCCAACCCGATGCGGGGTAGGGATTTTCCAGGCGCGGTTTAAACGGCATCGATGATTCCTTTACTGTTATTGCCGTTGGCATAATTTTTCCCAGCTATGATAGATTGCTCCCCAATTGTTAACGTCCGCAAGGAATCCGACCATGGATGCCCGCATCGCCGACCTTTCCCCCGCCACTACCGAACGCGATATCCGCATTGAGTTGGCTGCCGCCTACCGCCTGGTGGATTATTTCGGCTGGACGGAGCTGATTTATGGCCACCTGACCGCGCGCGTGCCGGGCGAGGGGCACCACTTCCTGATCAATCCCTACGGCCTGAACTATGACGAGATTACCGCTTCCAATCTGGTGAAAATCGATGTGGACGGAAATATCGTTCAGGACACGCCTTATCCGGTGAACAAGGCCGGTTTTGTGATCCATTCCGCCGTGCATATGGTGGAGGACAGCGACAATCATGTGGTGATGCACACCCACACCCGCGCCGGCATGGCGATTTCGGCGCTCGAAGAGGGCCTGCTGAACATCTCCATGAACGCCACCATGTTCCATGAGCGCCTGTCCTACCACGACTACGAAGGCCCCAGTTTCTATCTGGATGAGCGCGAGCGGCTGCAACAGTCGCTGGGTGAGAACAAGGCGCTGATCTTGCGCAATCACGGCTTACTGACCACCGGCAAGACTGTCCCGGAGGCGTTCATGCGGCTTTACCGGCTGGAGCGTTCGGCTCAGGTGCAGATCGATGCTGCGGCGGCAGGCAAGCTGCACATCGTCGGCGACAACGTGGCCGCGCACTCGCGGGACGGCGTTGAGAGTTTCATTGCCGACGGCACACAAAATGGCGGTGGCATGGACTATGGCCGGATGGAGTTTGCAGCCCTGATGCGCAAGCTCGACAAGATCGACTCCAGCTACCGGGATTAATCAGCACCGCATGAGACCGACCGACTGGCTGCGCGAGCAGTGTGCCGAGGATTGGGCGGCTGCCGTCGATAATCCCTTTGTGCGCGAACTGGCGGCGGGAACCCTGCCGCGCGCCAAACTCGCGGCCTATCTGGTGCAGGACTACACTTTCATCGAGGCTTTTGTGCGCCTGCTGGCGAGCCAAGTCGCACATGCGCCGAGCCTGCCGGGCGCCTTGCCCGGCGCGCAGTTCCTGGGTGTGATCGCCGGGCCGGAGAATACCTACTTCCAGCGCTCTTTCGATGAGTTAGACGTGCCGGAGACCCTGCGGACCGCGCCGGATTTGACCCCGATCGCCCGTAATTTCCAGGGCCTGATGAACGAAGCCGCCCGCTCCGGCAAGTACGAACAGATGCTGGCGGTGCTTGTGGGCGCTGAGTGGAGCTACCTTGCCTGGGCCTCGCCCTATGCTGATCGGGCTGAAGGTCTGCCCTTCATCTATGGCGAGTGGATTGCGCTGCATACCGGCGATTATTTCGAGAGCGTGGTTGAGTATTTGCGCGGGCAGTTGGACCAGGCTTGGGAGGGGCTTGACGAACCTGCCCGTGCCGAAACCCTGGCCACCTTCCGGCGGATGATTGCCCTCGAACGCGCCTTCTTCGAGGAGTCTTACACCAACACCTAACCAGGAGACCTGATCCGATGTTGTTCCGCTTTCTAGCTGTGCTTGCCTTGGCGGCGCTGCCTTTCATGGCTGCCAGCGCTGCCGAGTTGAAACTGACCTATCAGGCAGTGATGCATGTCGCTGAATCCAAAGCGCTGCCTGTTTTGGGCAACAAAAAACACCTTATGGGCGTGGGGGCATTCAGCGGCATCGCCATTTTTCCCGACGATCAGATTGTCCAGCACCAGTATGACGGCTGGTTCGACCTGGTGGAGGGCAGCGGGCCATTTCATGGCTATATCCATTGGCGGTTCAGCGATGGTTCGACGCTTAGCGCCCGCTATGACGGCGCGGTGAAAGTGATCGCTGCCGACGATTCGGAAGTCTCCGCCACCATGGGGGATTTTACCGGTACCGGACGGTTTGAGGCTGTACAGGGCCAGGGCAGCTTTACCGGCCGCCGCTTCGAGCCCGTCACCAAGGGCGGCACCACTTACCTGAAAGGCTCCCTGGCGTTGCAGACGGGAAACTGAGCGCAGGCGCGCGGCCATCGGCGCTGTTGAACCTTAACTATTGCCCGTTAAGGTGATTCCCAACTTGCGTGATTTGGGAGACAGCGTGATGGCTGAGCCGCATACTCTTGTTATCATCCGCCACGGCCAGAGCCAGTGGAACCTGGAAAACCGTTTCACCGGCTGGACAGACGTGCCGATTACGGACGTTGGCCGGCAGGAAGCCATCGACGGCGCAAAGGCGCTGGTCGCTGGCGGCTACGACTTCGACGAATGCTACACGAGCGTGCTGACCCGCGCGATCCAGACCCTGCACGTTGCGCTGGAGGAGATGGACCGCCTCTGGCTGCCGGTGACCAAGGACTACCGACTGAACGAGCGTCACTACGGGGCGCTGCAAGGCCTGAACAAGGCGGAGACGGCGGAGAAACACGGGGAAGAGCAGGTGTTTATCTGGCGGCGCAGCTACGACATCCCGCCGCCGGCCCTCACCGCCGATGACGAGCGTTATCCGGTCAATGATCCGCGCTACCGGAATCTGCCGAAGAACGTCATCCCGTTGACGGAGAGCCTGAAACTGACGATCGAGCGCGTGCTGCCATATTGGGAGGCGGAGATCGCGCCGAAGGTCAAGGCTGGCCGCCGCTTGGTGATTTCCGCCCATGGCAACTCAATCCGGGCGCTCGTGAAGCATCTGGACGGCCTTTCCGACGAAGAAATCACCAAGGTGGAAATCCCGCATGGCACACCGCTCGTCTACAAGCTGGATGAAAACCTGAAGCCAGTGGATAAATTCTACCTGGATGGGGAGAAAAAGGCCGCTTAGCGTTGGCCCGCGCCATGGCCTCCCCCCAAAACCAGCCACACCCGGACCGGCAGCCGGTCGCGCTCTTCTCCATCGTCATGCCCGCCTATAACGAGGAGGATGTGATCGAGGCGACGCTGACAGACCTTTGCGATTACCTGGACGGAACCGAATTTGCCTACGAAATTGTCGTGGCCAATGACGGCAGCAAGGACCGCACCGGCGAAATTCTCGAGCGCCTCGCGGCGGAGCGTCCCCAGATCCGGCCTATCCTGAACCCCGGCCCCGGCGGCTATGGCTATGCCATCCGCAAGGGTCTGGAGGTCTATCAGGGCGGTGCCGCCGTTGTCGTGACGGCGGATGGTGCGGACTCGCCCAAAGACGTGGCAGCCTATTTCGGCAAGATCAACGAGGGCTATGACTGCGCCTTCGGTGCGCGCTTCGGCAAGGACAGCACAGTGACAGGCTATCCGCCCATCAAGCGCGTTATCAACCGTATGGCGAACCAGTTGCTCGCCTGGATCGTCGGGGTGCCGTACAAGGACTTCACCAACGGCTTCAAATGCTACCGGCGGGAAGTGATTGAGGACATGCAACCGCTTATCACCGGTCAGTTCAACATCACCATCGAGATGTCACTGAAAGCCACCTTGGCCGGTTGGAGCTATGCCGTTGTGCCGAACGACTGGCGGCAGCGCGATGCCGGTGAGTCCAGTTTTAAGGTAATGAAGCTGCTAAAGCCCTATGCGGCGACCATGATTTACTGCCTAACCCGCCGTTATTTGCTATCCGTCCGCCGGTAGTGCCGTCCCGCGGGCAAGGACCAAACGAATGCAGCGCCCCTCTCTGACCTTTCCGGCCCTCTACCTGATTGCCATGACCAGTATTGCCGGCGTGGTTCTGGCGCTTGGTTGGGATGCGGGCTGGGGGGTGCTGTTCGTCGATACGATCTCGCCGATCTTCGGCGACTTGCGGCCATTGCAGGGCGCGCTCGCGTCGCTCGCCCAGGGCTTCGACCCCTATGTGGAGAACCCCGGCAACCCGCACGGCACCCTGCTCAATTATCCGCCGGTCTGGCTATCCATCGCCACGTTCCTAGGCCTGGGAGACGAGACGCACTATCTGGCCGTTGTGCTGGTCTACGAGGCGCTTTTCCTGGCAGCCATCGCTTATCTCCTCTACCGGTTTCCGTCTTGGTTCTTTCTGCTCTGCGCCCTGTCCGGAGCGGTGTTGATGGGCGTGGAACGCGGCAATGTGGACATTCTGTTCTTCGCGATCCTGGTGGCGGCGATGCTGCTGCCGAATGGCATTGGCCGGGCCGTGCTGATCCTATTGTCTGCCGTGTTGAAGCTGTTCCCGATTCTGGCCGCCGTCAGCCTGATCTCCTGGGGCCGCAGGGACCTGTCGTTGCCGCGTATCCTGGTGCTGCCGGTCGTGGTTGCCGGGTTGTTTGCCGTCTATCTGGCGGTTTTCTGGGCGGAGATAATGGCTGGCCTCTCCGTGACCGCGAAAGCCGGGGCAATGTCCTACGGCGTCTGGGTGCTGGAGTTCCTGGCGAACGAGCGTTTTCCGAAACTGCCGGTCAGCCTGCCGCTGATCTATGCGGGCTATGCTGCGGTCATCATCCTTTTGATACTGGTTAGCCGCTCTCTCTCCCTCTCGATGGCCTTGCCGCGGCGGGGCGAGGATCGCGCCTCCCAGATCGTGGACGACCTGTTTCTGACTGGCGCCACTATTTACGTGCTGTCGTTTCTGGCCGGCGCAAACTGGGACTACCGCATGGTGTTTTGCCTGATGACGGTCCCGTTCATGCTGCGCAGCCGGAACGGGCTCGTTGTGCTGGCTTTTCAGGCGCTCCTATTGCTGGCGCTGAACCAGTTCCTGTTGGTGGGGCTTGGCGGCGCCATTGGCGGCGCGGTGAACGTTGCGGCGAAGACCGGCTTGCATCTGCTGTTGATGGCGGCGCTGATTTGCCGGGCGATGGATGAGTTTGGCCCGCGCCTGGGACTTTCCCCCGTCCGCATCCAATAATACTTGAGGCCGCACGCTGCGGGTGGAACACTCCTAGTCTGCAAGAAAACGGACCCAAGGAAGGAACCACCCAATGCGCCTAGCAGACAAAGTTGCCATCATCACCGGCGGTGCCCACGGCATGGGCAAATCCACCTGCGAGATCTTCGCCCGCGAAGGGGCCAAGGTCGTCGTCGCCGACGTGGACCAGGAAGCGGGTGAATCGCTCGCCCAGCAATTGGTCAGCCAGAACATGACCGCCATGTTCCACAAGCTGGACGTCACCAGCGAGGCCGATTGGGCCGCCACCGTCAAAGCGGCCGTCGATGCCTACGGCAAGGTGGATTGCCTGGTGAACAATGCCGGTATCTCCGGCAGTGCGGCGGACGACCTGGACGATACGGAGATGTGGCACCGGCTGATGGATATCAACTCCACCGGCCCGTTCCTCGGGATCAAATATTGTGCGCCGGAAATGAAGAAGCTGGGCGCCGGGGCCATCGTCAATATATCGTCGATCAGCGGCATTATTGGCCAGGGCTTCATCCATCCTGGCTACAACGCGTCCAAGGGCTCGGTGAGGCTTCTCACCAAGCAGGCAGCCTCCCGCTTCGGGCCGGACAATATCCGCGTGAACAGCGTCCATCCGGGCCTGATGCCGCCCATGCGCACCAGCGGCAAGACCGCCGACCCGGCCACCCGCGCGAAGATGCTGAAGCGCGTGCCACTCGGCCGGAATGGCGAGGTTTGGGAAGTCGCCAACGCCACCCTGTTCCTCTGTTCCGACGAGGCTAGCTACATCACCGGCGCCGAACTGCTCGTGGATGGCGGCCACTGCGCGGTCTGATGATCATGCCGGGTCGCGGTTCACGATACGACTGCGGCCCGGACTTGGAGAGATTCCCGCGGATGTCCGCGGATTGTTTCGTGATGGTGCGGCATACCTGAATCCGCGCCCAGGAACGGAAGAACGATCGTGCAGCTCCGCTGATACCCTCCGCGCCGGCCGTCGCGCCCATGAGGGTGGGCGCCCGGCCGTGTCGAACCGCAGCGAATTTCCGAGCCAGGTGCGGCTTCGCCCATCGTCAATAAAGGAAGTCGTGCAGAAAGGAGGCCCCCCTGAAAAGGTCGATGCCTGCAGTCGACTTCAGAATGTATATTCCGACCATTACGCCAAGACCGGCGAGGCCGAGTACTGCCCACATCGCCAGCGTGTAAATTAGCGAGAGCTTGGCGAGAGAGATCTGCCCCTCGCCAATCAGGCGATCGAGCGTCCGGCGCTCGCGCCCGAACCGAATGGTGAAAAAATACCATCCGATAGGGGTTGGGACCGAAACGTTCAGTACCGTTGACCGCGGACGCAGAGTGGAATCATTGGCCCGATCCCTCTCTCCGTCACCAACAAGCGTATCGCGCGATCCGGCCGCTTCCCGAAACACGAGCATTCATTCCTCCGTGCCGACGGAGGATCAATGCGCTGCGGGGAGTAAAGAGCCGGATATTAAAAGGTAGAGGACATCGCCCCAAATTCGTTGAAAACCTGAAGCGGTGGGGGTGTGCGCCGCCTAACGCCGGACCGGGACAGCGCAAGAAACGGGTGGCGGCGGTCGCCGCAGACGCTAAAACAGAAGCCATGCCGACACGCACCTACCCTTATTCCGATCCGGAAACGCTCTCCGCCGCCGTGCAGCGGCTGCCGTATCTCGACATCCTGTTGGGATGGAAGGACGGCTCTATTCAACGGTCCGCCATGATGGAGTCGTTCGACCTGCATGTGCTGGAAGCGGAGGCGGGCAGGGTAGTCTTCTCCGGCCTGCCCGGGCCGTTCTATTCCAACCCCATCGGTACGCTGCACGGCGGTTGGTATTCGACCCTGCTGGACACCGCGCTGGGCAGCGCGGTCCAATCGCACCTGCCTGCCGGCACGGGCCAGACAACACTGGAATTAAAAGTGAACTTTGTCCGCGCCGTCAAAATGGACGGCCGTCCGGTCAGGTGCGAATGCCGCTCGCGCCATGTGGGACGCCGCACCGGCACGGCGGAAGGCGACATCGTCGATGCCGACGGCAAGTTGTTGGCTCACGGCAGTACAACCTGTCTGATCTTTGACTTCGCGTAGTGGTTCGATTCAGAAAGCGCTTGCAGATCCGAGTGTGTCGATCGGGCCACTAGGGCTTCTTGCGCCGGCGTTGATCACCAGCTCCTCCGACCAGTCATTGTCTTCCATGAAATCGCTGTAGCGCTGTTCGCCCGCGCTGAACTCCCACAAATGGGAATTGGTCCACTGGAACGCAGCTTGGATGCTGTCGTGCAACACCCGGAGAGAAAGAGAAAGCGGCACCTCAATGCGCCGCCAAGGCTGGCTGTCTACCTCGATGAGGGCGATGCGTAGCCGGGCTGCATTTGGCATGGCGTCAATCGCGTAGGGGCTGAGCATCAGCATATTGACCCAACCACACACCAATTCAAAGCGCCGCTCACGGCATGCAAAGCAGACCTCCTGCCTGCCCCAGCCAACGAGCCCCTTGCATCGCGGGGCCACATTCCTTACTTCGGCGACACCGCACTAGCCGCATCGTACCAGCCGCACCGCACAAGACGGCAAAAGCGGCGCATGATTGCATGGCTTTTGCTTGAGTACTGTCTGCGTGCAAGGGAGGCACGGGATTGCCATGGACGAAATGATCGTCACCGAAGGCCTGACCAAGGAATTCGGTGCGAAAAGAGTTGTCGACAATGTCAGCCTCACCGTAACCCGCGGCGAGGTATTGGGATTCCTGGGGCCGAACGGGGCCGGTAAGTCAACGACCATGAAGATGGTTACAGGGTTCCTGCGCCCAACGTCCGGCCGTTCCGCGGTTTGCGGCGAGGATGTGCTGGAAAACCCCATGGCTGCGAAACGTCGTATGGGCTACCTGCCGGAAGGCGCGCCGCTCTATCCCGATATGAGCCCGCGCGGTTTTTTGGAATTCATCGCCGCCATCCGCGGTCTGCGTGGCGCGGAGAAGCGGCGGGCCGTGGACCGCTCCATCGAAATGACCCAGTTGGCGGAGGTGTTGGCCCAGCCTATTGATACCCTGTCCAAGGGTTTCAAGCGCCGTGTCGGTCTTGCTCAGGCGCTGCTGCACGACCCGGAGGTTCTGATCCTGGACGAGCCGACCGACGGCTTGGACCCGAACCAGAAGCATGACGTGCGTAATCTGATCCGGCAGATCGCTGCCAAGAAGGCCATCGTCATTTCCACGCATATCCTGGAGGAGGTGGACGCCATCTGCTCCCGCGCCGTGGTCATTTCCCGCGGCAAGGTGATTGCGGACGATACGCCCGCCGAACTCGCTGCCCGTGCGCCCCGGCATCATTCCATCAGCTTCACGGCGCCAGCGGATAAGGCCGAAGCCATCAAGATGGCGCTCGGCGGGATTGAAGGTGTGAAGTGCGTACAGGACTGCGGCACCGCGAAGGGCCGGGCGCAGATCACGGCATTTCCGAAACCAGGCGCGGATATCGCGGCGGCGGTTGCCGAAAAAGCGGCGGCGGGCAATTGGGCCATCACCAACCTCCAGCAGGAGCGCGGCAACCTGGATGAGGTATTTCGGACCCTGACCGGCGGCAGCAAGCAGGAGGCCGCACGATGAGTCACGTTTGGACGATCTTTAAACGGGAATTTGCAGGCTACTTCGCAACTCCCGTTGCCTTTATCTTCATCATCATCTTCCTCGCGCTCGCCGGCTCGTTCACTTTCTATATGGGCTATTTCATCGAACGCGGGAACGCCGACCTCCAGACCTTCTTCCTGTTCCATCCGTGGCTCTACCTGCTGCTGATCCCGGCCGTTTCCATGCGGCTGTGGGCGGAGGAACGGAGGCAAGGCACGATCGAGCTTTTCCTGACCTTGCCGATCAGCCTGTCAGAAGCAGTGATTGGCAAGTTCCTGGCCGCGTGGGCGTTTGTTGGGCTGGCGCTGGCCTTGACCTTTCCAATGTGGATCACGGTCAACGTGCTGGGCGAGCCGGACAATGGCGTGATCGCGGCAGGTTATATCGGCAGCCTCCTGATGGCGGGCTCTTATCTGGCTATTGGCTCCTGCCTGTCGGCGCTGACCAAGAACCAGGTGATCGCGTTCGTCATCACGATTACGGCGTGTTTCCTGTTCACCGCCGGCGGTTCGAATGCGGTGCTGGGTCTGTTGCAGGGCTGGGCCCCGGAAGCGGTCCTCAAGACGGTGCAGAACCTTAGTTTCCTGACCCATTTCCAACAGATTGCAAAGGGCGTAATCGACTTGCGCGACGGGGTGTTCTTCGTTGCGGTGATCGCTGCGTGGCTGACCGCCAATATTGTTATCGTAGACCTGAAGAAGGCGGATTGATCCGATGGCAGACCAGGGCAAAAACCCGGTTCGGCAGCGCAATCTGCTGTCCGTCCTCGGGCTGATCGTGATCGCGGCGCTGTTCATAGCCGTGACCGTAATATCCGACCAGATGTTCCGTTCCGCGAGGCTCGACCTGACGGAAGACAAGCTGTTTACGCTCTCCGATGGCACCTACAAGGTGCTCCAGGAAATTGACGAGCCTATCCGGCTGCGCTTCTACTATTCCTCCCGCATTGCCGAGGAATTGCCGGACATCGGCATTTATGCGCAACGGGTACAGGACATGCTGGAAGAGTATGTCACCATATCCGGCGGGAAGATTCAGTTGGAAGTCTTGGACCCGCAGCCCTTTACGGATGAGGAAGACCATGCGGTCGCCGTTGGCTTGCAGGGGGTGCCGGTCGATCAGGGGGGCGACCTCGTCTATTTCGGTCTGTCCGGTACGAACTCGACCGACTTCCAGCAGGTAATCCCGTTTTTCGATCAGCAGCGGGAAAAGTTCCTGGAATATGACCTGACCCGGCTGGTTTATAATCTGGCTAATCCGAAGAAGCCCACGGTCGCCGTGATGAGCGGCCTACCGGTCTCCGGCTCCGAATATTCCCGTCAGGTGCCCGGCGCTCCCGATGATTCATGGATCATCTGGGGCCAGTTGAGCGACCTATTCGACGTCGAAGAAATTCTGCAACAGGGGACCACCATTCCGGACGATACCGACCTGCTCCTGCTGATGCATCCGGACAAGATCGACGAGCGCAGCCAGTATGCGGTCGATCAGTTTGTCATGAAGGGCGGCAAGGTGATTGCCCTCTTCGATCCGCATTCAGAGGTGCAGGCCGCCAACCCGGAGCGCCGCCGGGGTCCGAGCCCGAATGTCGTGGCGGGCTCCAACATGCCGAAACTGCTGAATGCCTGGGGTGTCGAGATCCCGCCAGAAGACGTTATCGGCGACTCGAAACTTGCCCGCCGCGTCCAGGCCCCGACCGAAGGCCCGGTCGCGACCCGCGTTGCCGCCATCGACTACCCCATGTGGCTTGCGATTACGCGGCCCTATCTTAACCAGGAAGACATGATTACGGGCCAGCTTTCGCTGCTGCATTTCGCGTCGCCTGGCCAGATCAGGCCGATTGAGGGGGCTACGACCACATTCACCCCGCTGATTACCACCTCGGATCAAGGCGGCATCGGCCAACTAAACCTAGCCCAGCAGGGTTCGACCAAGATTGTCGAGCAAACGAACCTGTTCAAGCCGGACGGTCAGTACACCCTGGCCGCGCGCCTTTCGGGCCCGGTCGCGACTGCGTTCCCCGACGGCCCGCCCAAGCCGGTCATTATCACCGAGCTGGAAAAATCCATTGCCGACGCGCAGGCGGATGAGGATACCAGCGAGAAGCAGGCGGAACTCGAAAAGGAACAGAAGAAGTGGGACGAGGCGAAAGCCGCCCACCTGTCCGAAAGCCAGTCACCGCTTAACGCCATCATCTTCGCCGATGTGGACTTCCTGGCCGATGGGCTTTGGGTGCGGGTGCAGGACTTCTTCGGCCAGCGCGTGCCGTCGCCCTACGCGCATAACGGCAACCTGCTGATCAACGCCGTCGATGCCATGGTTGGTTCGGACGCGCTCATCGGTCTGCGCTCGCGCGGCGTGTTCCAGCGTCCCTTCACCTACATCCAGGACATCCAGCGCGAAGCGGAACGGGAGTTCCGGCAGAAGGAGCAGGAATTGCTCGGCAAGCTGTCCGAGGCGGAAGAACGGCTGGAGAAGCTCCAGACCGATGCCCGTGGCGGCGATGGCTCGCTCATGCTGAGCGCGGAGCAGCGGGCGGAGATCGAAAAGTTCCGGGCCGATACAGTCAGTATCCGCAAGGATCTGCGCGACGTGCAGTTCAAGCTGCGCAAGGACGTGGAGCAGGTGACCGGCTGGGTGAAGGCCATCAATATCGGCGCGGTGCCGGTATTGGTTGCGATCTTTGCCCTCATACTGGCTTTGGTCCGCCGCCGCATGCGCCGCCGCGCGCTGCATGCCTAGCCCGAAGCGGATGATGCTGAGAGGATGATGCTATGAAGACGTCAACCTTCGCCGCGTTGGCCGTCGTGACGGCCGCGGCCATTGGCGGTGCGATCTACGCTACTCAAGAACGGGAAGCGGTCATCACGGAGTCGTTCGAGAGAGAGGTGCTGTACCCAGACCTGCTCTCCCGCGTTAACGACGTGACCTGGCTACGGGTCAATTCCCAGGCTGACGGCCCGTTGACCATGGTCAAGCGGGAGGGCAATTGGGTTCTGGAGGAGAAGCACGGCTACTTCGCCGACATAGAGAAGATCAGCCAGACCTTGGTCGAACTCTCCAGCATGGAAACGCTGGAGCCTAAAACCAGCAAGCCGGAAAACTTTGCGCAATTGTATGTTGAGGACGTGGAGGCGCGGGAAGGCACCATCACCAACTCCATTCATGTCACGGTAAAGGCAGGCGAGGAGAAGCTGGCCGATCTTCTCGTTGGCCGGACCCGGCCCGTGGACGTCGGTGGCGGTGTGTTCGTGCGGAAGAAGGGAGAGAACCAGTCCTGGCTCGCCAGCGGCTCCTACCAGCCGAACCGCAAGGCGCTGAAATGGCTCGATCGCAATATCATCAATGTGGATTCCCGCCGCGTGCATCGGGTGACCATTCAACATGCGGACGGTGATGGTTTCGAAGTCCGGCGGACTGACATCGCGTCAGAGGACATGATGTATGGCTCGTTCGTGCCGCCGGGCCTGGAGCCGAAACCTGCGCATGAGATGAAGAACATGGCGCAGATCGTCGATTTCCTGGTGATGGAGGACGTCCGTCCGGCTGACGAAATCGATTGGACGTCGCCGGATTCCATCGTGTGGTTCGAGACGTATGACGGCCTGAAGATTGCCATCACAGCCAAGAACGAAGGCAAACACACCTGGTTCAGGGTCGTTGCTGAAGAAGGCGTGGTCCATGAGGACCTGGCGGGCTTCGTTGCGGAGTTCAAAGGCAAGGACTCGTTGGAGGGCCGGATCGCCGACCAGATGAACACGGCAGAGGAAGCAGAAGCAGAGATTGCCATGCTGAACCAACGCCTGGCACCCTGGGCCTTCCGCTTCACCGAATACAAGACCGGCAAGGCTGTATCTCACTCGTCCGACATGCTTCAGGAAGCAGGCAAGGACAAGGGTTAAGAGGGCAGGCGGCGTGGGCGCACGAGCAGCGTTCATGCGATCTTCGCTGGCCACTCTGCAGTTGGCTGGGGTATGAAGGGGAACCTTTGAATAACCACTTGGAGTTGCCCGCATGTTGCGTAGGGTATTGCCGCTAGTTGCCGCCGTCATTTTGGCGCCAGCCATTGCATTTTCCGGCGTCCTGGACCGTGTCAAGGAGACCAGCACGCTCCGCATCGGCTACCGTACAGACGCGCCGCCATTCTCCCATGAGCCCCGTACTGGCGATGTGGCTGGCTACTCCGTCGATATCTGCCGCGCCGTCGCCGACACCCTCAAGACCGACCTGAAACTGGACGCCATCGCCGTTCAGTATGTCGCCGTGACGGCTGAAAACCGGTTCAAGGCCATTCAGGAAGGCACCATCGACATTCTGTGCGGCCCGACGACCATGACGGTTTCCCGTCGCGAGATTGTGGATTTTTCCCTGCCGATCTTCGTGGACGGCGCTGGGCTGATGGTGCGTCCGGATGCTGCGGTCAATAATCTTTCCGACCTCGCCAGGATGAAATTGTCGGTGCGGGCCGGCACGACGACGGAGAAGGCCGTTCGGGCAAGTTATCCGAATGCTGAAATAGAAACCGTTGCCGATCACCGGGATGGGATTGCTGCGCTGAAAGCGGGCACGGCAGATGCGTATTTCGCTGACCGCACGCTGCTGTCCTACATGCGGTACAATGATCCGGAAGCACAAGACCTGCAGATCGCTGATGAATACCTCACGATCGAGCCCTATGCGCTTGCCGTGCCGCTGGGAGATTCCGCATTTCGCCTGACTGTCGATAAGACCATCAGCCGCCTGTTCCAGTCGCCGGAGTTGAAAAAGGTCATCACCAACGCATTCGGCGACGCCAAGCTGGGGTCCGTGGTGCGGGCGCTTTTCCGTATCGTCAGGATGCCGGAATAGGTACTGACGGAAAGGGACAATGCAGGGAAGGGGTGCGGAACGCGCCCCTGCTTGACGCGTTGCTCAGCCGCCGTTCCGTCCGTCCGCGGCGGCTGAGAGATCCCGGCCCTTCGCCGGACGACCTGCACACGATCATTCAGGCGGGCTTGCGTGGTTCCGATCATGGCGGTTTGCGGCCCTGGCGGTTGCTTCATCTGACCGACCGCCAAGCTCTTGCGAATGCCTTTGTCGCCGCTGAGCGCGAACTCCGCCCTGACGGCAGCGGCGAGATGGTGGCCCGCGCGGAGGAACGCGCCCACAACGGCCCCTGCCTGCTGGCGCTGGTCGCCTGTATTGACGCAAGGCACCCGGAAGTCCCGGCCCATGAGCAATGGGCCGCCGTCGGCGCTGGGCTCAACCAGATGCTGCTGGCCGCAGATGCGCTGGGCTTTGCGGGCGGGATACTCAGCGGCGCCAAGACACGCACCGCTGCGTTGAGACGCGCGCTTCACATCACCGAGCAGGAGCATATTGTCGGGTTCCTGACCTTCGGCACAGCCGCTGCGGCACCCCCCGCCGCGTCTGCCGCCGATCCATTCGAATTCCTGAGTGAGTGGCCCCTATCCAAGCCATGATCGCGAAGCGAAACGCGCTGCAAGCCTGGTGGCTGACCATTCCAGGCAATGTGCGTGGCGCGTGCTGGATCATCATGGCCGCCGTCTGGCTAACTGCCATGGCCGTCACGATCAAGGTGCTGGGAAAGACTATGTCGCCCTGGCAGATCGTGCTGCTGCGCTCGGTCCTGGCGCTGGCGATCATGATGCCGGCTCTGGCGCGCCAGGGTTTCGACAAGGTGAAAACGCGCCGGCCCGGTATGCATCTGATCCGGGCGGCGGTCGGCTTTTGCGGGTTCACCTCTATGGTCTTTGCGGTCACGCACCTGGACCTCGCGCTGTTCACGACGATGGGGTTTACGCGCATTCTGTTCGTGATCCTGCTCGCCATCATTTTCCTGGGCGAGAAGCTGAACGTGAAGCGGGCCATCGCAACGGTCGTGGGTTTCACCGGCGTTGTCATCACCACGCAGCCGGGCGGCGAGGGCGCGATCAACCCTTGGATTTTCGTCTCCCTGGGCTCGGCGATGTTTGCCGCTGGCGTTTCCATCTCCATCAAAAACCTGACGCGCACGGAAGCGCCGATCACGATCCTGGTCTGGGCCTATGCCTTGATGGCGCTGTTCGCCGCCGTACCTGCGATCTACTTCTGGCGGATGCCAACACTGCCGGAGTTGGGCCTGGTAGCCATGATCGGCGTGTTTACCACGCTCGGCCAGACCTGCACGGTGATGGGCCTGCGTGCGGGCGATGCGACGGCGGTAACCCCGTTCGACTACACCCGCTTGTTGTACGCCACCGGCATCGGCTTCTTCGTGTTTGGGGAGGTGCCGACCTTGGCGACATTGATCGGCGGCGCAGTGATTATCGCCTCTACTCTCTACATCGCCATGCAGGGCGCTAAACGCTAGCCTTGCGGGCATATAGCTGCCCCGTTATCCCCACCATTGTAGTCACGAAGCAGGGAATTTTAACGAATGGCGCCGATCCGCGTGGCCGTCGATATCGGCGGCACCTTTACCGATTTGCAACTGCTGGACGAAGCGACGGGTGCCTGCTGGGCTTTTAAGACACCGACCACCCCAGCGGATCCATCCGAAGGTTTGCTCATCGGCTTGCGCGGCGCTGCGGCGGCCTTTGGCTTTGCGCTCGGTGATATCGGCCTGATCCTGCACGGCACCACCATCGCAACCAATGCCGTGCTGGAGCGGAAGCTGGCCAAGGGCGCACTGCTGACCACGAGCGGCTTTCGAGACGTGCTGGAGATTGGCCGCCATCTGCGTACCGACATCTATGGCCTGAAGGCGGAGCCGCGCTCCCTGCTGATCCCGCGCGAACGCCGCTTTGACGTGAAAGAGCGTATCCGCGCCGACGGCGCCGTCGAGACTCCCCTGGATGAGGAGCAGGTGCGGATGCTCGCCCGCCAATTCCTGGCAGAAGGAGTTGAGGCGGTCGCGGTATGCTATCTGCACGCCTACCGCAGCTTTGAGCATGAACTGCGCACTGCGGAAATTCTCGGCGAAGAAGCGCCTGCCATCCGCGTGTCTCTCTCGCATCGGGTCAGCCCGGAAATGCGGGAGTTCGAGCGCACGTCTACAACCGTGCTCAATGCCCTGCTGATGCCGGTGGTCGGCGCATACATGGACCGGATCGAGAGGCGGCTGGCCGATGCCGGAATCGGTGCGACGCTCTATCTGGTGCAGTCCAATGGCGGCGTCACCACGCCCGAAACTGCCTCGGAACAACCGGCGCGGTTGCTGCTCTCCGGTCCGTCCGGCGGGGCGATGGCATTGCAGCAGCTCTCCGCGCAAATGGGGGAGGCGAACCTGGTGGGCCTGGACATGGGCGGCACCTCTACCGACGTAGCCGTGGTGCGCGACGGCCAGACCTCCGTCGTGACGGAGGGCTCTATCGACGGTCTGCCGGTGCGCCTGCCCATGATCGAGATTCGCACCATCGGCGCCGGTGGCGGCTCCATCGGCTATCAGGACACGGGCGGCGGCCTGCGCGTCGGCCCGGAGAGTGCAGGGGCGGTTCCCGGCCCCGCCTGTTATGGCCGCGGCGGTGACCGGCCCGCGGTGACAGACGCCAACGCCGTGCGCGGCGTATTCGACCCGGACTTCTTCCTGGGCGGCGCGATGCACCTGCACCTCGACAGCGCGGAAGCTGCCGTGGACGCTTTGGCTGCGCCCTTGAGCCTGGACCGGGCGCGAACGGCGGCGGGCATGGTTCAGATCGCGAACGCCAACATGGCGGGTGCCGTTCGTCTTTCCCTGTTTGAGAAAGGCGCGGACCCCAGGGACTTCGCCCTGGTGCCCTTTGGCGGTGCGGCTGGCCTGCACGCCATCGGCGTGGCGGAGGAGTTGGATATGCGCCGGGTGCTGTTCCCGGCCGACGCGTCGACCCTGTCGGCCCGCGGCATCCTGTTCGCAGACATTGCCCATGACCTTGCTGAAACCCGCCTGCTGAGTGCAACGGAAGCGAACCTGCCCGTGTTGGGCGAGATGGCTACGCGCTTGCGGGAGGCGGGCGACTCTGTCCTGGCCCGCGACGGCGTACCGGACGCGCAGCGGCGTTTAGAACTTGCCGCCGATATGCGGTACCGCGGCCAGGCTTATGAGTTGCTGATCCCATGGTCCGGAGCACTGGACGCGGCGGGTCTGGCCGAGGCCGTTGCCGGCTTCCACGCCATGCACCTGGAGCGCTTCGCTCACCAAGACATCGCGGACACGCCGGAAATCGTCACGTTGCGCCTGACCGCCCGTGGACTGCTGCCAAAAGCCGAAGCCGTATCGCAAGCTGCCGGCTCCGCGGCTGCGCCGAAAGGCAGCCGGGTGGTCGATGGCGGGGAAGTGCCCGTCTATGCCCGCGAAGCCATTGGCGATGCTGCCATCGCTGGACCAATGGTCATCGAAGAACCCTACACGACCTTGCTGTTGCCCGCGGGCTGGAACATACGCGCTGTCGGCGCTGGGCATTTGCTGGCGGAGAAGGCATGATCATCCCCGGATCAACCGGAGGAATCGCGCCCATGAAGATCAAGCGCCTGGAACATGTCGCCATCACCGTCAAGGACATGGACGACGCCCGCAACACTTGGATGAACGTGCTCGGCATCGGTCAGGAATACGAGGAGCAGATCGGTCAGACCAAGCTCGCCATGCTTCCCGTCGGCCAGACCTACATTGAATTGCTGAGTTCGGAAGGGAAGGACTCGCCGGTCAACGCGTGGATGGACAAGAACGGCGAGAGCATCTGGCACCTGTGCTTTGAGGTTGAGGATATCGACGAGGCCATTGCCGAACTTAAGGGGAAGGGCGTCAAGCTCCGCACCGACGAGGCTCAGCCGGGGCATGGCGGCAGCCGCATTGTGTTTCTGGACCCGGCCTCAACCGGCAACGTGCTGATCGAATTGGCGGAGATACCGGAGGGGCATTAGGCCGGAGACTGCAGTGCGCGGCGGTTTATCAACGAAACCCCTATACGCAATAGCAAATCTCATGCATTCCATGAATACCGGGCCTGGGCCCGGTACATGGTGCACTTGAGACAATAAACGGACCGGCGCAGCTTATGACCATTACTGTTTCCACCCTATCCAACGGCCTCCGGGTTATCACGGACCGCATGGAGCATGTGGAGACCGCCTCGCTCGGCGTCTGGGTCGGTGCCGGGACGCGGCATGAATCTGCCTCCATGAACGGTGTCTCTCACCTGCTGGAGCATATGGCGTTCAAGGGCACCCACCGCCGCAATCCCGCCGAAATCGCCATTGCGATTGAGAATGTGGGCGGCATCATGAATGCCTACACCAGCCGGGAACAAACCGCCTATTACGCAAAGATCCTGGCGGATGACACGCCGCTGGCCCTCGACGTGATCAGCGATATTCTCTGTAACAGCACCTTCCCGGAAGATGAGATGGAGCGGGAACGCCAGGTCATCCTGCAGGAAATCGGCCAGGCGGCGGATGTGCCGGAAGACGTGGCCTTTGATGCCTTCCAGGCTGAGGCCTTCCCCTACCAGGCGCTAGGGCGCACGGTCCTGGGCGACCCGAACGTGGTCCGCAATATCAGCCGGGACGAGATGGTCGGCTATATGGAGGAGCGCTACTGCCCCTCGCAGATGGTTGTGGCTGCGGCTGGCAAGGTCGATCACGAAAGTTTCTCGCGGGACGTGGAGCAGCAGTTCGGTGGCTGGAAACAGGGCCTGTTTGGCGAGATCGAATCGGCTGAATACCGTGGTGGCGACGTCCGGATTGAGCGGGACGACGTGCAGGCGCACATGGTCCTCGGCTTTCCGGCGCTCTCCTACCTGCATGACGATTTCTATGCGCTCCAGGTGCTTTCGACCTTGCTTGGGGGCGGTTTATCCTCCCGCCTGTTCCAGGAAATCCGGGAAAAGCGCGGGCTGGTCTATTCCATCCAATCGTTTGTCTCCGGCATGCGGGATTGCGGAATCTTCGGGATATATGCGGGTAGCGGCCCGGAAACGGCCGAAGAAGTCTGCGAGCGCATGACGAAGGAATGCGTCACCATTGCCTCTACCGTCACGGAGGAGGAGGTGGCCCGCGCTCGCACCCAACTCAAGGCGCAAATCATGATGGCGCGGGAAAGCACCGGGCACCGCGCGGAACAGGCCGCCTCGCACTTGCTGGCATTTGGCCGCCGCAAGACAGTGGAAGAAGTCGTGGCCAAGATCGATGCCGTCGATACGGCGACGGTAAGCCGGATGGCGGAAATGGTCTTTTCCGCCAAGCCGACCTTTGCCGCTGCAGGCGCGGTGGAGACTCTGCCGCCCGCCGACGCTATCCGGGAATGGCTCTCGGCTTAAGCCGCGGTTGCTGTGCGCCGATCCTGCTGACCGCTTACCTCGACAGCCAGGACGTAGGTCATTTGCGCCATGCACCGGCCCAAATAGCCGGCCAGATGGTCGTCCAGCCCCACGATTTCGATTGTCATTTCTAGCCGGGGCTCTTCGCCGGACATCAGGGAGCCTGCGAAAGAGTCGGGGATCAGATTGCGTTTGGTGAAGAGCTCCAGAACGCGGGACATGACCGAGGGATCCGGCACAGCGGTGACGGCATAGCAGGTGGCGGAATTGTGCAAATTGTTATGAGACATGGGGAAACTCGCGGAGTACGGGATTGGAAACAACGGCGTGAGGCCCGGCCCTCCTAGAGGACCGGGTAAATAATTCGCCGAGTAAGACCCGTGTTTCGCGATAGATGTAACATTCGCGATTTATACCACAAAAACTCTGAGAGAAAAACCAAATATAGCCAGATAAATCAGTTGTTATTTTGTTTCGGTCGTGATGTCAGCATGATTATAAAATGGCGTGCAATGGCCGGGCGAGGGTATTTTTTGCCAAGGGACCTTCGGTGGAGATGTCTGTCGGTGCCGCTTTGAGCGCAAATGCCGGACTTTGTTGCCTGCCCTTCACTTATCGTCCCTCAAGGTCTGGGTCAGCGATACCCGCCCGCTGCCGGGTGAGAGGGGTTGTTGTTGGCTCTGGTCCGGTGCCCAGCCCGTCAGGAAGACGATTTCGAATGGGATTACCTGACCGGCCAGCCGTTGAACCGTCTCGAACAACACGTCCCGTCGGAGGGTTTGGCGGGAACGGCCGGCGAGCACGCTTGTCTCGCCCATGCCGCGCAGGTCGGACAGGAGCCGCATGGGGTTCTGGTAGGTGACGGTGATGGGCTCCGCGTCCGCCACCGGCAGCGCAAACCCGGCCCGTTGCAACAAGGCGCCGCCGTCGCGAACATCCGTAAACGGCGCCACATGAGGGCTGGAGCCGTGACCCAGTGCCGCCTCCGCTTCCAGGAAGGCGTCCCGCAATGGCGCCAAGGTGCCCAGGCCGAACAGGCCCGCCAGCAGCAAGCCGTCGGGCTTCAGCACCCGCCTGATCTGCGCCAACGCGCCAGGCAGGTCATTGGTGGTGTGCAGCGACAGGGGGCTGACGACTAGGTCCAGACTGGCATCGGCGAAGGGCAGGAATTCTTCGTCCGCCGCGACCGCAAGTGGGCCCGCCTGCCGCGCCATTGGCAAGGAGGACTCCGCCTGCACCAACGTCTCAATCCCAAAACGGCCTGCCAATTTCCCCGCCATGCCGCCGGTTCGGGCGCCGAGCACCAGCGTGCGGGAAAAGGTCCGCTGCATCAGTTCCAGGCGCTCTGTCAGGCGTTGGCAGACCTCGTCATAGAGGAAGGCGTGCTCGGCAAACGAAGCCGCTGCCCGGTCGCGCCTGGTGCGGACCAGGGCGCGATCAAAGATGATGGGTGCTGTCATGGCCTTGGAGTTATCATTTCTTCACCAAATTTCCAGTGGGGTTGGCCGGAGGTGCTCCGCAAGGACGGAATGAATGCGCGAGACTGACGATGCCCGCGCGTTCGCCGCCTTGACCCCATACTCCAAGCCGCGTATAAGCCGCGCTTCGTATTTTAGAGAACCCAGATGCCCAGCCGCTCCCGCGCGGGCCGGAAGACGGACTGAAAGTAAAGCGCCATGAAAGTCGTTAACTCGCTGAAGACCTTGAAGAACCGTCACAAAGACTGCCGCATGGTGAAACGCCGTGGCCGCATCTATGTGATCAACAAGACGGTCCGTAAGTTCAAAGCGCGCCAGGGCTAAGCCCGGCCCCATTTTCTTACCTGCGTTTCCGTAGGGCGCGAAGCCGTTTGGCCGCGCCCTTTTCGCGTTGTATATGGTGCTTTCCCAGGCCGATTCCCGCGAGGAGGAGCCCTCATGCTCCGTATGCCCGAACCCGATGCTAAGGTGTTAGCCCGCCGCACTAAGATCGCAGACGATCTGCGCGCGCTGACCGCGCCGGAAAACGTTATCCATGGGGAAAACGAGCGCAGGGTCTATGAGAGCGATGGCCTGACCGCCTACCGCCAGTTGCCGCTGATCGTCGTGCTGCCGGAAACGACGGCGGAGGTTTCCGCGGTCCTGAAGTACTGCCATGCGAACAATGTGAAGATCGTGCCGCGGGGGGCGGGAACCAGCCTTTCTGGCGGCGCGCTGCCGTTGGAAGACGGCATTACACTCGGCCTCGGCAAGTTCAAGCAGGTGCTGGAGATCGACCTGCCCAACCGCTGCGCCGTGGTGCAGCCGGGTGTTACCAATCTGGCGGTAAGCCAAGCCGTGGCGCATCTGGGCTTCTATTACGCGCCGGACCCCTCCAGCCAGATCGCCTGTACTATCGGCGGCAATGTCGCGGAGAACTCCGGCGGTGTGCACTGCCTCAAATACGGCACGACCACCAACAATATCCTCGGCGTCGAGATGGTGCTGATGGATGGTGAGATCATCCGTGTCGGCGGCAAGCACTTGGATGCGGAATTGTTCGACCTGATGGGCGTGATCTGCGGTTCGGAGGGGTTGCTGGGCGTCATCACCGAGGTGACCGTGCGCATCCTGCCGAAGCCGGCGACGGCGCGGGCGTTGCTGATCGGCTTCCCGTCGAACGAGACCGCTGGCGATTGCGTGGCCAAGATCATCGGGTCGGGCATCATCCCGGGCGGCATGGAGATGATGGACCGCCCGGCGATTCATGCGGCGGAGGCGTTTGTGAACGCTGGTTATCCGCTGGATGTGGAGGCGCTGCTGATTGTCGAACTGGACGGCCCGAAGGCCGAGGTCGACGAGGTAATCGAGCGGGTGCGCGGCATCGCAGAGACGGCGGGCAGTGTCTCGCTCAGGATTTCCAATACGGAAGAAGAGCGCGAGAATTTTTGGGCAGGCCGCAAGGCGGCATTCCCGGCGGTGGGGCGAATCTCCCCCGACTATTACTGCATGGACGGCACCATTCCACGCGCGGCCCTGCCCAAGGTGCTGAACCGCATGGCGGAGCTTTCGGACAAGTACGGTCTGCGAGTCGCCAATGTTTTTCATGCGGGCGACGGCAATTTGCACCCTCTGATTCTCTACGATGCGAACAAGCCGGGCGAGTTGGAAGCGGCGGAGGACTTCGGCGCGGACATCCTGCGCCTCTGTGTGGAGGTCGGCGGCGTCCTGACCGGGGAGCATGGCGTCGGCGTCGAGAAGCGCGACCTGATGGGTGAAATGTTCACCGAAGACGACCTGAAGCACCAGCAGCGCCTTAAATGCGCCTTCGACCCGGAGCAGTTGCTGAACCCCGGCAAGGTATTTCCGACCCTGCACCGCTGCGCCGAACTGGGGCGGATGCATATCCGCGCCGGGCAAATGCCATTCCCCGACCTGCCGCGCTTTTAGAGGGCCTGAGCACGTGAGCACCACCCTCCGTCCCACCGACGCCAATTCCTTGCGCGACATGGTTGGCTTTCTGGTCGGCCGCAAGGCACCCGCGGAAATTGTCGGTGCGGGCACCAAGCGTGCAATCGGCAAGCCCACCAATACGGAATACCAGCTGGACGTTTCCGCCATCGCGGGTATCCGCGAGTACGAATCGAATGAGTTGGTGATGACCTGCGGAGCCGGCACGCCGCTTTGGGTGATCGAAAGCGCGTTGGCCGATGCGAACCAGCAACTGGCGTTTGAGCCGATGGATTACGGCCCTTTGCTGGGCGGACCGGAGCGGCGGGGGACCATCGGCGGTGTACTGGCGGCGAATCTTTCCGGCCCACGGCGGTTCAAGGCCGGGGCGGCGCGTGACCACTTTCTGGGTGTAAGCGCGGTCAGCGGGCGCGGCGAGATTTTCAAGGCCGGCGGCAAGGTGGTGAAGAACGTCACCGGCTATGACATGTGCAAGCTGATTGCCGGCAGTTGGGGTACGCTCGCCGTCATGGACGAGGTTACGATCAAGGTATTGCCCGCGCCGGAAGAAACGGCGACGCTGGTCCTGCACGGCCAGACCGTGGGGCAGGCGGTCGAGGCGATGACGATTGCGTTGCAAAGCCCGCACGAGGTTTCCGGGGCCGCCTGGATGCCGGAGACGGGCGAGACGCTACTGCGGATAGAAGGGTTCCCGGAATCGGTTAAGGCCCGGCTAGCCGCCGTGCAGGCGCTCCTGGCGGGGTCAGAGGCGGGGCAGAGTGTGCTTGACGCTCCCGCGAGCCTGGAGCGCTGGCAGGCTGTCAGAGACGTTGCGCCGCTGCATGCGCCATTCGAGCGGCCGGTCTGGCGGATTTCGTTGCCGCCTGCGAGTGCGCCTTCGGTCTGGGAGAAGCTATTTGGGACTGTTGGGCTTGCCGGGATGCTGGACTGGGGCGGCGGACTGATCTGGCTTGCCACCGATCCGCAATTGGCGGACGGCGGTGCTATGGCAATCCGCCAGGTGCTCAGCGATGGCCAGGGCGGTCATGGGACGTTGATCCGCGGCACGGCAGGTCTGCGGTCGGGCGTGGCGGTATTCCCGCCCACCGATCCGGGCATCGCGGCATTGCAGACACGGATACGCCATGGCTTTGATCCGAACAACATACTAAACCCCGGCCGTTTGGGTGAACAACGACCGGGGCCTTTAAAGCCGCGGCCCTGACGTAAGGGCCGCTATAGCTTGCGCTCGGAAGGGGTTAGCTGCTGATTGCTTCGTCGTCCACGGCAACACCGGCACGGCGGCTCTCCAGCACGTTCTCCATGCGGGAAATCGCTACCGTTGCCTGACGGGCAACCGGGTGTCCCTGAAAGAAGTCTATCATCGCTTCGAGCGCGCGGCGGCATGACTCGACGGTCGCGTCATCGCCTGCACGTGCTGCCGCCAACCCCTCACGGCTATGCGTCCAAAACGCGTAAAGCTGCGCTTCATCATCGCCGCTTTCACACGCGTGCCGAAAATTTTCAGGTCGAAATTCTAACATCAGCTATAATCCTCTTGCAGCTCTCTCGACCCAAATCCTATAGTAACACACTCTCTTTCCCGGAGCGTTAACACTATCGGAACCCACTCTTTGCATACGTCGAACAATATCCGAACGGTTAAGCGAATGGCAAGGATTTGTTTGGATTAGCACTAAAAATTGTTGTGCTAATGCTTAGGTGGCGAAGGGATAAATTTATCCCGTTAAAACAGATGGTTGGGTAGAAATTCGGTGGAATTCAGCGAGGCCGCCCGGGCTTGGGCAGCCTCGCCGCGGGGTCAGGATAGGCCCCAAAGATCATCCAGAATGATGCTTAGAACGCCGTCACCGTTGTCGTCCTGCAGCACGCGGAGGCCCGAAAGGGCAGCATCAATGGCGCTGAAGATGCTTGATTCGCTGTGCGCGAGAGCTTGCTGCAGGTCATAGGCGGGACTGCTTGCGGCTGCGACGGCCTTTGCCTGCCCTCCATTCTGTGAAAACGAAAAGCTTTCGTATGCGTCGATGCCTGCCGCGGCGGGATCCTCTATCGCGCTCTTGGTGGGTTTGCCGCCGCCTTTGCCGCCGCCGTTTCCGCCACCGCCACCGCCTTTTCCGCCGCCACCGCCACCGCTACCGCCGCCGCCACCGGCGTCGCCGGGTGTAATCACGAACGACGTCAGCGTCGGCGAGGCCGGATTCCAAATCGCGCCGTCTTCGGCGTTGAAGGTCGGATAGTCCGCCGATCGGCTGACGCCACCAACGGTTACCTGCCCCGAATCCGATACGGCGATCGCCCGGCCCTGATCGACGTCGTTGCCGCCGATATAGGAGGCGTAATCCACGCTCTGGAGGTCGGTGGTAAACCGTACGACAAACGCGTCTTCCACTCCGGAGAAACTGCCGAACGTGCTTGTATCTGTAACGGGGAGGTCAGCAGAACTGGTTTTCCCAGTAACGTAGATTCCGTCATCCTTTAAGACAACGCCCTCGAGGTTGTCTCGGCCGGTTCCGCCAAAGTAGGTGGCCGCTAGTACTTGAGTGCCATCGGCAGATATTTTGGCGACAAAGCCGTCTGTGTCGCCTCCTGCATCGTTCTGTTGGAATGATTGGCTGTTCGTTTCCAGATCATTGCCGTTGGTCTCGCCGATAACGATAAAGTTGCCGTCGGCATCGACCGCAAGATCATGTGTTTCCAGGAACTCACTGCCGCTTGTTCCGAAGTAGGTTGCTGCCTTGATGGAGCGGCCGCCATCGCTACCGTCTAGTTTCAGCAAGTAAAGATCATCGCCGCCAATCAGTTGGTCGCTATAGGCGCCGGCAGTAGTGGGCGCGCCATTGGCGTCTATTTGGGTGACGATATTAATATCGCCGTTCGCGTCGACGATAATCGATGGATTGGGGCTGCTGATGTTTTGCGTCGGGCCGCCAAAGTACGTTCCATACAGGAGCGTCGAGCCGTCGTTGGACAATTGGGCATAGATATCGCCGACCGCGCCGCTAAGACCGGACTGCATCGCGTCGCCCGTTATGTGTTGCCCTGTATCAGTCTTTACAAACGTCTGGCCGATATGAATGATGCCGTCCGCTGAGACGTCAATATCCCGGATGAATTCGCCGGATGCGCCGCCGAAGTAGGTAGACCAGTCCATCTGGCCTGTCGTGGCGTCGAGTTTGCTGACGAAGCCGTCCTGCGGACCATAGGGCGGGTTTTCTGTTGCCGCACTGTCTCCGCCAAAACTTTCCTGCAATGCCCCGGCCGTGGTGTAGAAATCGCTGCCGGCGCGCCCGGCGACATAGACGCCGCCCTGATCGTCAACCTCTATTGCATAGGCGCGGTCGTAGTTGACGCCGCCGATCCGGGTCGTCCAGATCAGTTCGCCAGTAGCGGTGTACTTCTGGACGAAAACGTCGTGAGGATCGAACCGGCCATGGTCTACCGTGCCGGCAGCGTCGAAATAGTCGTTCCCTGGCGTAATAATGCTGGTGTCGAGTTGGGGGGTGCCGCCGGTGACGTAGATATTGCCCGCACTGTCATACTCAATGTCGCGGACTAAGCCCCGGTTGGCGCTAATAAAAGTAGAAAACTCAACGTCAATCGTGGCCTCATCGACGGGCTTGACCTTCTTCGGCATATTTTGATTCCCTGTAGTTCCCTGTCAGGGTGGTCAATTTATATTAATAATAATACAGTTAAACAAATTTATACTGATATAAATGTAAGAAAAAGAGGGATGTTTATCTAAAGTATTTTGGGACTGCACTGAAATTAGACGTTATAAATAAAAAAATGCATATGCATTTACATACTGATATATTTATTTTGATGAGAGCCTGGGGTATTTCCGCGACAAAATAGGTGCAGAATCGCTATGTGATTGGCTGTGCATCGGCGAAGGGCGCATTCCCGCTAAAGTTGAGCATCGCAACCGAGCGGTCATTCGATGCCACCGACATATAAACGTATCGAAATTTTGATATTATTTGAGCGGTAGTGCGGCTTCAGATGCTTGGTGCAATGGAGCCTCGCCTCAAAAATCCAGGCGCCGCTCTGCGATCTTCCGGATGAGGAAATCGCGGAAGACGGTGATGCGCTTCGAATTCCGCATCTCCTCCGGATAGATGAAGTAGACGTCCAGGGCAGGGCCTTCCAGATGGGGCAGGACGTTGACGATTTCGTTCGACATCCGCGCCATGTAGGTCGGCAGTGATGCGATGCCCAGACCGCTGACAACAGCTCGGTACAGCGCGTAGATATTGTTGACACGCAGTACCGGCCGCAATTCATGATCCGTCATTTGGGGATCAAGCAACCAGTTGATGGTTGCAGTGGGCAGCGGGCCGTCCTGCCCGTAGATAATGATATGGCCGTCCAACTCATTGATGGTTTTCGGCATGCCGTGCTGTTTTATATAGTTAGGCGACGCGAACAGGCGTGAATGCACGGTCTTCAGATGCCGCTGGATCAGGTCCGGCTGGGTCGGCGGCTGGAACCGAATGGCGCAATCGGCCTCCCGCATCCCGAGGTCCAGGTCGGTTTCCGTCAGGACCATGCTCAGGTCGATATCGGGATAAAGGTCGATGAACTCCTTCATCTGCGGCGTGAGCCAGGTCGAGCCGAAGGCCGTGGTCGTGCTGATTTTCAGCGGTCCCTGTGGCATTTCCTTCGATTCGGTCAGTTGTGCTTCCGCCATGGCCAGGCGGTGGAACACGTCATGGACCGTGCGGTAGAGCAATTCGCCTGACTCGGTCAGGATCAAGCCGCGGGCATGCCGGTGGAACAGCAACTGACCGAGGCTCTCCTCCAGCGAATGGACCTGACGGCTGACCGCGCTCTGCGAGAGGTTTAGCACCTCGCCCGCATGGGTGAAGCTGCCCGCGTCGGCGACGGCGTGGAACACCCGCAGCTTGTCCCAGTCCATCCGCATAGAAGCCGGTGCGATGCTTGCCCTGGGCATGGTCAGGCCGCCTCTGCCGAAGATTCTGCCTCGGCCAGGAATTTCTCCGCTTCCAACGCGGCCATGCAGCCGAGTCCGGCCGCCGTGACCGCCTGCCGGTAGATTTTGTCCTTTACGTCACCCGCGGCAAAGATGCCGGGAATGTTGGTCCGCGTGCTGTCGGGCGCAGTGAGCAGGTAGCCCTCCTTATCCATGTCGAGCTTGCCCTGGAAAATCCCGGTGTTCGGCGTGTGGCCGATGGCGATGAAAACGCCGTCAACGGCGAGTTCCTTGATCTCGCCGGACTGGGTATGCTTAAGCCGGGCAGCCGTAACGCCCAGCGGGTTCTCGTCACCCACCACCTCGTCGAGTGTTTGGTTCCACACCACTTCGATTTTCGGGTTCTTGAACAGGCGCTCCTGCAAAATCTTCTCGGCCCGCAGGGAGTCGCGCCGGTGAACCAGGGTCACGGTGCTGGCGTGGTTCGTCAGGTAGAGCGCTTCCTCCACCGCCGTGTTGCCGCCGCCGACCACAATCACCGGCTTCTCGCGGAAAAAGAAGCCGTCGCAGGTGGCACAGGCCGAAACGCCGAAGCCGCGGAACTTCTCTTCCGTCGGCAATCCCAGCCAGCGGCATCCGCGCCTGTAGCTACAATGACCGAGTCCGCAACATAGGTGTCGCCGCCGTCGCCAGTACAGACGAACGGGCGCTGAGAGACGTCGATACCGGTGACCATGTCGAAGATCATCTCGGTGCCGACATTCATCGCCTGCTCCTGCATCTGCGCCATGAGCCACGGCCCCTGGATCACATCGGCAAAACCAGGGTAGTTTTCCACATCTGTCGTGATGGTGAGCTGGCCGCCGGGTGCCATGCCCTGCACCATCAGCGGTTTCAGGCCCGCGCGCGCCGCATAGATGGCTGCCGTGTATCCGGCAGGCCCCGAACCGATGATCAAAACGCGCGCACGATGTTCCATAACTGACCCCGCCGGCATCCGGCTGTAGCGATAGTGAAGAGCGTGCCCCCTAATTAAGACCCATGCTCCGATCCGCCAAGCGTTCTTATGCGGAATGCAGCTTGGCCTTTTTGCATTCCGCGCAATATAATTACGCAAAACGACCCTGGGAGGATGTCCATATGGCCCGCACGCGGCTGGACGAGATTGATCGGCAGATTTTGAGCGATTTGCAGGAAAATGGCCGCATCACCAATGTGGAGCTGGCGCAACGCGCTGGCATTTCTGCGCCGCCATGCTTGCGGCGGGTGAGGGCCCTCGAGACCCAGGGTTATATCCGCGGGTATCACGCCGACCTGAACCCGGAAAAGCTGGGCTTCGAGGTCACGTTCTTCGCCCTGATCGGCCTGCAAACCCAGGCGCAAGAGCGCTTGCGGGCGTTTGAGGACCTGGTGCGCGACTGGCCGGAAGTGCGGGAGTGCCACATGGTGCGTGGCAACGCAGACTTCCTGCTGAAGCTCTATGCCCGCAATACCGCGCACGAGAATGAACTGACCCAGGCGCTCACCTCCGCGACGGACGTAATCCGTGTCACGACCTTCCCGGTGATTCGCTCCGACAAGGCGCTGCCGGGCGTACCGATCGAGCACGCTCCGGCCTTGAGTGATGAGGCGCCGGAATAGAGCATCGCCCGATCAAACCGGATCGGTTCCGCGATCAATTTGCAGGGGTTAGATGCTCTAATCTCAACCCGAAAACGGTCAGATTGGGTCCATATTGAATCGGTTTGAGTCTTCAGAAGATGAGTGGAACGAAGTGATGCACATCCCCTTGAACCCGGCAGGCATCGCGTCTCCCGCGAGCCATTACAATCACGGTTTCTATATCGAGCCCGGGGCTGCGTGGATGACACTCGCTGGACAATTGGGCGAGAGGGCGGACGGAACCTGCCCTGACAATGTGGCCGATCAGGCGAGGATTGCCTGGCAAAACGTGATCGGGATTCTGGCTGAAAAGAACTTTGGCATTGAGAATATCGTCAAGGTGACCAGCTACGTAGTCGGCGAAGAGAACATTGCAGCTTATGGGGAAGTGCATCGCGAGATCGTCGGCGACCACATGCCCCCATGGACTTTGGTGGTTGTCTCGGCCCTTGGGCGGAAACACTATAAGATTGAGATTGACGTGACCGCCGCCGGATAGCCCATCCACCTAAAACTTCCCAAAACGGTCAAGGTATTGGGAGCAGGGTTTTGTCCCTTTGACGGGCGCAGATTGAACTTTGCATTCTCCATTTGGATCGCCTCTGACCGGGCTATTGGCGAATTCCACAATTCAACCCTGTTTCCGCATCAATACGGGAAATGCGTACTAAAGATTGCAAGCGGTTCGGGATCTGTTTTAGGCCGCCGCCCGCGCCTCCGTGTCTTGGACCAGTGCGGCGGCGTCGCGGATGACCTGGCCGGTCGCGCCCTCCCGGAAGGCGTTTTCCGATAGGTGCCGACGGAACGCCCGCGCGCCGCGCAAGCCCTGGAACAGGCCGACCATGTGTTTGGCGATGTTGCCGACGCGTACGTCGTGGTCGCGCAGCATCCGGTCGGCATAGTCCGCCATCAGATCACACGCCTCGTGGCGGGAAAGCGGCACGCGCTCGTCGCCGAACAGGCGGGAGTCTACCGCTGCCAGCAGGTAAGGATTCTGGTAGGCGGCGCGGCCTAGCATGACGCCGTCGGTGTGCGCCAGGTGCGCCTCCGCCTGGTCCAGGTCTGTGATGCCGCCATTGATGGCGATGGTCAGGTCCGGGCGCTCCGCCTTCAAGCGGTAGACAGAGGGGCAGACCAGCGGGGGTATGTCCCGGTTTTCCTTTGGGCTGAGCCCCTTCAGCCAAGCCTTGCGCGCATGCACGATAAAGGTCCTGCAGCCGCCCGCCGCGACGGTGTCCACAAAGGAGCGCAGGTGGCTGTAGTCGTCGTGCTGGTCGATGCCAAGCCGGCACTTGACGGTCACCGGCAGGCGGACGGCGGCGGCCATGGCTTCGACGCAGCGGGCGACCAAGTCCGGCTCCGTCATCAGGCAGGCGCCGAAGGCGCCGCTCTGCACCCGGTCGGAGGGGCAGCCGCAATTCAGGTTGATCTCGTCATAGCCCCACTGCTCGCCGATGCGCGCGGCGTCGGCCAAATGCGCCGGGTCCGATCCACCCAGTTGCAGGGCGAGCGGGTGCTCGCTCGCGTCGAAATCCAGCAGCCGCGCCCGGTCGCCGAAACGCACGGCCTGCTCCGTCACCATCTCCGTATAGAGGAGCGCGTGGCCTGAGAGCAGGCGCAGGAAGTACCGGTCATGCCGGTCCGTCCAGTCCATCATCGGAGCAACGGAGAAAAGGTGGGGGGAGGGGGTGGGCAACGGCGTGTCTGCTCGGTAGCGGTTTGGTCAGCTTGAATGGAGTATTTAAGCGGGATCGGAGCCTGGCGCAAATCGCCGTGCGTAACCTCCGGCCACAGTCTTTCTCGGTCGCCGCCAAAATGCCCTCAGCCGGAGGGCGCTGCACTTGGCTGGATACTCTGGTACTCATTCAGCTTAGCGATGGCCAGTGTTTCGAAGAAGGTTCAATGCCAAACGGATTGCATAGCCCGACTTCCATAAATACAGTGCCTTAGACTTCCGTACTATGATCAGTCGGATCGCCAACCGGCCAATAATGGCCGACCATCGGCCATGCGCGCCGGACAAAACGTCAAAAGGGAAGACGATGCCAAGTATGATGCCAAGTTTCTTGACAAAATCGGTCTCCGCAGTGGCTGGCGCCATGTTTGCGGTTATGGGTATGCAGGGCGCAGCAAGTGCTGCCGATAAAACATGGACACTGAAATACCAGCATTCCTATCCGCCTACGCTGGCATTTTACAATAAGACCGGCGCCAACTTCATGAAATACGTCGAGGAGAAAAGCGACGGCCGGATCAAGTTCGAGGTCTACGACGTCGGCGCGATCGCCTCT
Organism: Alphaproteobacteria bacterium; assembly: GCA_965222315.1. Taxonomy (GTDB): domain Bacteria; phylum Pseudomonadota; class Alphaproteobacteria; order Bin95; family Bin95; genus JACKII01. Next base: position 396,787 of record OZ244951.1, read on the forward strand.
GTCGCGGGAATGCTGGAGGCGACTCACATTGGCATTCTGGACATGCACCAGTCCTGGGGCGGCTTCTATATCGGCGATGTGCCGGAGGCCGACGTGGAAACCGGCCTGCCGCTCGCCTGGGATGAGGCCTACGAAGTCTACGACGCCTACTACCAGCGCGGTCTGGCCGAAGTGATCGATGAGGCCTATGGCAGCCGTTTCAACGTCAAACACTTCCCGGCGATCATTAGCATGCAGTACGGCTTGGCAACGACCGAGTCGATTACCAGCCTGAATGACCTGAAGGGCAAGAAAATCCGGGCGATCGGCGCTTATGGCGACTTCGTCCAGTTGCTGGGCGCTTCCGCCGTGGTGGTGCCGGGTGCCGAACTCTACACCGCGTTGCAACTTGGTACGGTCGATGGCCTGGTCTACGGCGCGGAAGCCATGGTGGCTCAGGGTCTGGAAACCTTCCTGAAGTCCATGATCGTCAAGCCGAACTTCAATGCCGGCGCCGGCCAATGGCTGCTCAACAAGGATATCTGGAACGAGTTGCCGGAGGACCTTCAGCAGGTATTCCATGATGCGGCCAAGATGCAGAACATGGAAACCGCCATGCAGTACCGTACGTCTGAGCAGTTGAAGGTCGGAGTGATGGCGAGCGCCGGCGTTGACATGATGGCGATGCCGGCTGAGGAAGCCCAAAAAATGCGGGAGCTGGCGCACCAGATTTGGGACAAGGTCGCCGAGCGCGGCCCGCTTGCCGCCAAGGCGGTCGAGATCGTGAAGCAACAGCAGCGCGAATTCGGCCGGATGTAAGCGCCCGGAGCATTCCGGTCACGGCCCGGCCTCCGCAGGGAGGCCGGGTTTGCTTTGCGCCGGACCGGCGTGCTTCCATACCCTGATTTCGATCGTTTGCGGTTTCAACCGCGCTACAGGGAGACTTGCCATGCTCGACCGCCTTCTGGCCGTCGAAAAGCTGAACGTCTGGATTTCAGCCCTATCGTCCTGGGCCTTGCTGGCAATGACGTTGATCGTCGGCTTCGAGGTCCTCTCGCGGTATTTCTTCAACGCGCCGACGATCTGGGCCTGGGATGTCAACGTGCAGTTGATGCTGTTGCTGATGATGCTGGGCATGGCCGAGGCCTACCGGCGGGATGTGCATGTCCGCGTCGACGTGCTGACCTCCGCGCTCAGCGACCGCGGCAAAGCAGTGGTCGAAGTGCTGTTTGCGCCGGTATTCCTGATGGTCGCCATCATTATTGCCTGGACAGGCTGGGAGTATTTCCTGGACGCCTATAGCCGCAACCAGACGGCATCGACCATCTTTGCGCCCCTGCTCTGGCCGATCAAATTCACGCTGCCCGTCGGCGGCGCGCTGCTGGTGCTGCAGGGCGTGGTGAAGCTGATCCGCGATATCCGGGTCGTGATCCATGGCCGCCATATCAATACCGGGAGGGTGTGATGGGCGCCGAACTCAAAGCGACGCTGATCGTCCTCACCCTGGTGCTGTTCCTGATCTCGGGCTTCCCGGTCGGGTTCGCGCTGATGGCGGTTTCGCTCGTCTGGTTCATGATCCTGCATGGCGGGCCGATCCTGAAACTGGTGCCGGCCACGATCTTCGACACCGGCACGACCGAGATTTTCATCGCCGCGCCGCTGTTCATCTTTATGGCCGTGGGGCTGGAGCGCGCCGGGATCGGTGCCCTCCTTTACGAGGCGATCCACAAATGGACCGCCGGGATTTCGGGTGGGCTTGCGGTCGGCACAGTGATCGCGGCGGCCATCATCGCCGCCATGACCGGCATCGGCGGGACGGCCGTGCTGGTGCTGGGCGTGCTGGCAGTGCCGGAGATGTTGCGCCGTGGCTATAACACGAAGCTCGCCATCGGTGGCCTGCCGCCAGGCGGCGCGCTGGGCGTGCTGATCCCGCCAACGGTGATCGGCGTGCTGCTCGGCGGATTTGCCGGGATTCCGGTCGGGCATCTGTTTTTCGGCGCGGCGGTGCCCGGTTTTCTGATGGCCGGGATGTTCTGCATCTACATCCTGATCCGCTGCGCCCTTAATCCGGCGCTCGCGCCGCCGGTGCCGAAAGAGCAGCGGCCGACCCTGCGCGAAAAGCTGCAGGCGACACGGCATGTTATCTTCCCCTTCCTGCTGATCCTGACCGTGCTCGGCAGTATCTGGAAGGGGATTGCAACGCCATCGGAAGCCGCCGGTATTGGCGCGCTCGGCACGCTGATCATCGCCGCCATCAGGGGACAGCTCGGCTTCACCACCCTGCGCAAGGTTCTGGGTGACTCGGCTCAGGTTTCGGTCATGGTGCTGACGCTGCTGGTGGGCGGCGCATTGTTCTCCAAGCTGCTGCAATTGTCGGGAACCGCGAGCCTGCTTGCCGGGACGATCGCCGGAATCGATGTCGGCACTACCGGCACGCTGCTGATCTTTATCGTGGTGGTGACTGTGCTCGGCATGTTCATTGACGGCGCAGCGATCATCTTCATCGTCACGCCAATCATGATGCCGGTGGTCAAGACCCTGGGCATCGACCCGGTCTGGTTCGGCGTCATGATAATGATCTCGATCGCGGCGGGTTACGTTACGCCGCCCTTTGGCATGAACCTGTTCTACCTGCGCGGTATTCTGGATCAGATCAAAGGCTATGACGGCTGCGAGGCACTTGGCCGGGTCTCGATCCAGAATATCTGGAGCGCCTGCTTGCCTTACATCGTCATCATGTATCTGGCGCTGGCGATGGTGCTGGTGTTCCCCGGCATTGCCACCTGGCTGCCGATGCAAATGAACTGACGCGCCGCTGCCCGGGCCAAGGGAAAGGTCTTGGGGCCGGGCAGGCCCGCTCAAGCAAAGGAGAATTCGCATGCAACGCATGCCGCCATTGGACCGCGCGGAAATGGACGACGAGCAGCAGCGGGTCGTCGACAAAATCATCGCGGGCCCGCGTAAGGGCTTTTACGGACCGTTCCTGCCGCTGATCTACAGCCCCACCCTGCTCGACAAGGTGCAGGAGCTGGGGTTGCATTGCCGCTACCAAAGCTCGCTGCCGCCGGCCTTGTCGGAACTGTTGATCCTGGTGTCGGCCCGCCATTGGACCGCCCAGTTCGAATGGTATTCGCACACGGAGACGGCGGAGAAGGCGGGCGTGCCGGCCGCGGCCATCGAGGCTATCCGCGAACGCCGGGAGCCGGACCTGCCCGACCCTGACCAGGCCGCGCTCTATGGGTTTGCCAACGAGTATTACCGCACCGGCCAGGTGAGCGACGCGGTGTTTGCGCGGGCAGTGGAGCGCTTCGGACGGCGCGGCGTGGTCGATATCGTCGGGATCATGGGCTACTACGCCCTGATGTCGATGGCGCTGAACGTGTTCGAAGAGCCCCTGCCCGAAGGCGTGGAGAAACCCCTCGCGCCGTGAGTAGGGTTTGAGCAGTACCGGTCTATTTGGAATCACATCCAGTTTTTTTGGAAGCAGGCAGTGCATTTGTTTTGTAACAAACCGAGGCGGCGTTTTTTGGGTAGTGATTGGCAGTTCTGGTTAATGGGGCCATATAAGTCGGCACACCAACTATCGGCTGAATCCTGAATGTGAAGAGGCATCTACATTGGATCGACATTGGATCTACATTGCATAAACCCAACATCGACATTTTCGGGCTAAAATGTAGACTTTTGTCGATAAATGTAGATGAATGTAGATTAGAAAAATGTGGGGTAATATAATAGGGCTTTGCGGCCCCTCCAGGCCACCTTGCCCTCCGCCGCGGCCCAAGGCATTCTCCGGCGTTACCATTCTTCTCTCTGCCGGAGCGCTCTCCCCATGCCCCACATCACCACCGACGACGGCGTCAAGCTGGCCTATGAGGAGGCCGGCAGCGGCGTTCCCGTCATCTTCGTGCACGAGTTCGCGGGCGACATGGCCAGTTGGGAGCCGCAGCTCCGCACCTTCGGCATGCGCTACCGGGCCATTGCCTATAACGCTCGCGGCTACCCGCCCTCCGACGTGCCGCCGACCCCGGCGAGCTACTCCCAGGAAAGGGCGCGCCTCGACATTCTGGCGGTGCTCGACCAGCTGGGCCTGGAGAAGGCGCATATCGTTGGGCTCTCCATGGGCGGCTTCGCGGCACTGCATTTCGGCATCCATCACTCCGACCGCGCTCTCTCGGTGACGGTCGGAGGCTGCGGCTATGGCGCGGAGCCGGACAAGCGCGAGCAGTTCAAGGTGGAGGCGAACGCTACCGCCGACCTGATCCAGAACGCCGGCATGGAGCAGTTCGCGGATACCTACTCGCTCGGCCCGACGCGGGTGCAGTTCCAGAACAAGAACCCGCGCGGCTGGCAGGAATTCCGAGATCAGTTGGCGGGGCATTCGGCTCTGGGCTCGGCCAATACCATGCGCGGCGTGCAGGCGGAGCGGCCTTCGCTCTTCGACCTGAAGGGAGCCATGGCGGGCATTACCGCGCCGACGCTCGTGCTGACCGGCGACGAGGACTGGCCCTGCCTGCTGCCCGGCGTGATGATGAAGGAGACGATCCCGACCGCAGCGCTGGTGGTGATGGCGAATTGCGGCCACACCATCAATATCGAGGAGCCGGACTCCTTCAACCGCATCGTGCTGGACTTCCTGGCGCAAGTGGATGCGGGCACTTGGGCCAATCGCGACCCGCGGGCGAAGAGCACATCCATCCTGGGCGTGAAGGAAAAGTAGACGGCCGGCCTACCGCCAGCGGTCGCCCCAGACCGCTGCGATCTTCGGCCGGGCGCAGACGGCGTGGAAAAGGCGTTCCAGTTTGGGCGTGTGCTCTGCGGTCCAGCCGGGCTGATGGCCCCAGCGGGAGGCCACGGCCCAGTAGATGTCGGTCATGCAGAAGGTCTCGCCCAGCAGGAAGGGGCCGGGGGCCGCCAGTTGCGCCTCCATCCGCCGCAACCGGTTGCGCCAGATCCCACGCGCGACGGTGAGGGTCGCCTCGGCCTGATCCGGCGACGGCGCAAAGCGCTCTGGATAGTCGATGATTTCGATGATGGGGTAGAGTTCTGTCGCTGCGAAGGCGAGCCAGCGCAGTGCCTGCTCGCGGGCTGGCGAGGGGCGGGGCGGCAGCAAGCCTGCTTCCGGGTGGCGGTCGTCAAGGCTCAGCAGGATCGCCAGCGTTTCGGTCAGCGTACCGCCTTCCGGCGTGATCAGGGCCGGCAGCTTGCCATGCGGGTTGACGGCGAGATAGGCGGGGTCGCGCTGGGCGTTCGCCATGATGTCGACCGGCCGAATGTCGAATGGCGCGCCGACTTCGGCCAACGCGGCCTCGACCATGGCGCCGCCAGAACGGACAAAGGTGTAAAGAATGTAGGTCATGCTGCCGCCTCCGCTGGGTAGAGGAAGCGACTATGCCGGGTCGGCCTGCGGGAAGTCTACTGGAACGAGGGTATGTCCGGTCGCCTCCACGAACCGATGGAAATCGGCTGCGCTCACCGCCGTCGTCGCATTGTTCACAAGCGGGTGGAAGTTCAGCGGGTCCATGGCGGCCAGCCTTCCGTCCAGGACGAAGGTCACCCGGCAGCCGGTGTCATTGATCAGGCCGAAGGGCGTGACGGCGCCTGGCTCCACACCCAGTACCTCCAGCAGCAGGTCAGGCTTGCCGAAGGAGAGGCGGCCGGCCTCCAGCGTCTTGGTCAGGGCCTTCAGGTCAACCGCTGCATCTTCTGCCGCGGTGACCAGCCAAAGGTCACCCTTCTTGTTCTTCAGAAACAGGTTCTTGGAATGGCCACCGGGCAGCGAGCCCCGCAGCGCCTGGCTTTCCTCGACGGTAAAGACCGGCTCGTGCCAATGGGTTTCGTGTGTGATACCCAAGTCATCCAGGCGGCGGAAAAGGTCATCTGGCGTAGCGGGCACGAGTGGTTCCTATGCGCCCCAGGAACGGACCGGGCCCGTGTCCACATGGATGAACTGCGACCCGGTGTAGAGGCCGACTCCGCCGTACTGGCGGATCATGACGGCCTTGTGCGTGTCCTTGATCGAGCGGTCGGTCAGGCGGAAGTCGATGGCCCTACCCTCGATATGGAAGGAGTCTTTGGCGACCGCCAGCGAGCGCGAACGCAGCATGGCATTGGTCTTGGGAGTGCGGTAACCGCTGATGATTTCTGCCTTGCCCGACGAACCCATGCGGTACGAGGTCCAGTAGATAATGTCGAGCGTCAACGGGTCCATCGCGTGGATGCGGTGCGCCCGCCAGTCACGCAGGAACCAGTTCAGATCCTTTAGCGCCTCCCGGTCGTACTGGCCGTCTTTCCAGTACGTGGCGTTGATCTGTTCGCGGGTATGAATGTTATGAAAGCGGACGAAGCGGCTCGACGACCAAGCACCGGCTGGCCGCACGATAAAGGGCGCAGCCAGCAATCCGCCGAGGACGGCGCGTCTTGCAAGTTGTGGCTGGCTTCCGGTCATCGCTCTATCGGTCTCTCTTTTCCCCAGATATTGGCCTCGCAGCAGGGAACCGCAAGGCCACCCCGGCGATTGACGCCTGTTAAAGCAGAGATTCAGTCAATCTGCCAAGCTTAGTCAGTGTATAAGTTCTCACCCCTAACAAAGGCTTGGCGGAGTCAAGGGCTTATCCAAAAAAATAACGGCAGCATCCGATGAAGGACACTGCCGTTGGGGACGTCGGGAATGCCGGCTATCTCAGCGCAGGGCTGCGCACGCGCGCTGGATACGCTTGCAAGCTTCCGCCAGTTTGTCATCGCTTGTGGCGTACGAAATCCGGAAGTTCGGCGACAGACCGAACGCCGAGCCCGGCACGACGACGACCTTTTCCGCTTCCAGCAGGTAGAAGGCGAAGTCGTCGTCGCTCTCGATCACCTTTCCGTCCGGTGTTTTCTTGCCGATGGTCCCGGCGCAGGACGGGTAGATGTAGAACGCGCCTTCCGGAGTGTTGCAGGTGATGCCCGGAGCCTCGTTCACGCCTTTGACCACCAGGTCACGGCGGCGCTTGAAGCTTTCGATCCATTCAGCGCGGTAGTTCTGCTGGCCGTCGAGTGCTGCGACCGCTGCCGTCTGCGCCATGGAGGCCGGGTTGGTCGTGCTCTGCGACTGCACCTTGCGCATGGCGTCGATCAGCTCCTTCGGGCCGGCCGCATAGCCGATGCGCCAGCCGGTCATGGCATAGGCCTTCGAGACGCCATTCACCGTCAGGGTGCGTTCGTAGAGCTTTGGCTCGACCTGGGCCGGGGTGCAGAATTGGAAGCCGTCATAGACGAGATGTTCGTACATATCGTCGGTCATGACCCAGACATGCGGATGCTTGAGCAGCACGTCGGTCAGCGCCTTCATCTCGTCCCAGCTATAGGCTGCGCCGGACGGGTTGGAGGGTGAGTTCAGGATCAGCCATTTGGTCTTGGGCGTGATGGCGGCTTCCAGCGCCTCGCCTGTCAGCTTGAAGCCCTGCTCGACCGGGCATTCGACCGGGACCGGCGTCCCCTCGGCCAGCAGCACGATGTCAGGGTAGCTGGTCCAATAGGGGGCGGGAACAATGACCTCGTCCCCCCGGTTCACGCTTGCCATCAGAGCGTTGTAGAGCACGTGCTTGCCGCCAACGCCGATCGAGACCTGGGCCGGGGTATATTCCAGCCCATTCTCCCGCTTCAGCTTACGGCAGATAGCAGCTTTCAACTCCGGGCGGCCGTCGGGCGCGGTGTATTTGGTGTCGCCGCTTTTGATCGCATTGATGCCTGCCTCTTTAATATGGTCAGGCGTATCGAAATCGGGCTCACCAACGGCGAGACCGATAACGTCTTCACCCGCTGCTGCCATTTCCATCGCTTTAGTATTCATAGCCACGGTCGGCGAGGAACGGATAACGGAGAGGCGATCGGCCACGATCGACATAGGTTTGGTCCTTTTCAGGGTTTCACAATAAAACGGGCGTAACCTATGCGTATGGACTGCGGAGGGCAATCACGCTTCTTATCTGGTGGCCGCGGTGTGGCGAAGCGCGACAAGCCTAGTGGTCTGATCGAAACGCTTGCATCCGCAAGCCCCTCGTGAATCAGCCCACTGTTTAAGGTGTTGGTGGTTCGATCCAGCAAATGGATGGGTACCATCCGTTTCCATGGAACCACTAGCGAGTTAGGCGTGGCCTGTCAGGTGCTGTAACTGATAGCCTCATGCGTTTTGCGGTCTTCTGAAATTGGCGGGCGGATCCATACCTGTTCGCTCTCGCGCCCAAGTGCCGGCGACGGAGCCGAGGAAGCCCCAGAACAGCCACCACCAGCCATGCAGGCTGCCACTGACCAGGCCACCCAGATAGGCCCCGATATTGCAGCCATAGGCGAGCCGCGCACCATAGCCCATCATGAGGCCGCCGATGACAGCAGTCGCTATGTCTCGCGCCGTCAGGTTCAGGTTGGGGGAGAATTTGCCCGCCAACGCCGCAGCCGCCATGGCGCCGAACACAATACCGAAATTCATGACCGAGGTGCGGTCGGCAAACACACTGTTGCTCAGCTGAGCCTGCCGCCAGCCGGGCGTCCAATAGGCCCAGGTCTCCACCGGGGCGCCGGCGGCCATCGCAATCTTGCCGCCCCATACTGCGAACGCGGAGGTAATGCCCCAGGGGCTGCCAAGCACCGCCATTGCCGCGATGCTGACCGCCGCGAGGGTCAAAGCGCCCGCAGTCAGCGACCAGGGGCCTTTCAGCAGGGAGATGGTAGGCTTGCGCGGCTCCAGCGCACCATGCCGTCGCCGCTCCAGCCGGATGCTGGCCGCCACGATCAGACCGAGCAGGCCCAGCATCACGACCAGACCGGGGATTGTGCCTAATTCAACAGGGATGGAGATGCCCGATGTGGTCCGAGGCAGGCTGGTCCAGAAATCCCAATGCGCCGTCGCCCAGACCGAGCCCGCGATAAAGAACACCAGAGTAATCATCATACGGGTGCTGCCGCCACCGGAGGTAAACAGCGTGCCGGAGGCGCAGCCACCGCCCAACTGCATGCCGATGCCAAACGCGAAGGCGCCGATGGCGGACGCCACGCCCATCGGCAGGATATAGCCTCCGGTGGGTAAGCCTATTTCCCGGCCCCACGCCATCAGCGGGAAGGTGAACAGGCAGGCGGCCGCGATCAACAGCATCTGGGCGCGCAGGCCCGCACCGCGGCGTTCGCGGACGATCCGCCGCCAGGCCGCTGTGAAGCCGAACGAGGCATGGTAGAGCCCGATGCCTGCTATCCCGCCGATTATCACCGCCGCTGCCTGCTTCCAGCCGCGCTCCTCGAAGCCGAGGAATGCCGTGGCGGCGAGCCCGGCGAAAGCGAAGGCGAGGACGGGGCGGTTCATGCGGGCGGTCTCCATGAAGAGAGCCATTTATAGCGGCCCTCTGGGCAAGTGGGCGTCACATTCGGTAAAAGAACCGCGATCACTCTCCGTCAGACTCCAGGAATGCCACCATGGCCAGTAATGCCGACCGTCCCAACCAGCTTTCCGGCGCGGAGGCTATGGTCAGCCTTTTGCGCGCCCATGGCGTCGATACGGTGTTCGGACTGTGCGGAGACACTTCGCTGCCGTTTTACGATGCGCTCTACCGCACGGGCCAGGACATCCGCCACGTGCTCGCCCGTGACGAGCGCTCGGCGGCGTACATGGCGGACGGCTACGCCCGCGTCACCAACAAGGTCGGTGTCTGCGAAGGGCCGAGTGGCGGCGGGGCGACCTACATCCTGCCGGGCGTGGTGGAGGCGCATGAAAGCTCCGTCCCCGTCTTTGCGATCACGACCGACATCGGCACAAATGCCCGGGGCAAGTTTACGCTGACCGAACTGGACCAGCAGGCCCTGTTCAAGCCGCTCACCAAGTTCAACGCCACCGCCGACACGGCGGCTATGCTGCCAGGGCAGGTGCGGGAGGCGTTCCGGCAGATGACCACGGGCCGCCCCGGTGCGGCCCACCTCTGCCTGCCGTTCGACGTGCAGAACCAGCCAGTTGATGCGGACCAGGTTTGGGGCGATGCTTCCCTGGGGGTCTATCCGGCCAGGCCGCAGGGGCCGGACCCGGCAGCCATCCAGGAAGCAGCGGCGATCCTGAAGACAGCCAAATTCCCGATCTTTGTTTGTGGTGGCGGCGTCGTCATCGCGGGCGGTGAGGCGGCGCTGGCTGCCTGCGCGGAGGCGCTGGATGCGCCGGTCTGCACCACCATCTCGGGCCAGGGCTCTATCGGCGACGATCATGCATTGGCCGTCGGCGTGGTCGGTTCGAATGGCGGTACCATACCCACCCGCGCAGTGGTGCAGAAGGCCGATTGCGTCGTGTTCGTCGGCTGCCGGGCCGGCTCTGTCACGACGGAGCGCTGGCGTTATCCCGCGGCAGGACAGGCCAAGATCATTCATATCGACTCGGACCCGGCCACTATAGGAGCAATCTACGCGACCGACGTTGCCATCCCAGGCGACGCCCGCCTTGCGCTGGAGGCTTTGTCCGCAGCGCTGAAGGGAGCGAACGGCAGTCGGGACGCAGCGTCAGCCGTTGCAGCGGCCAAGGCTGAGAAGTTCGCGGCGTTCGAAGCACTCGCCGCGAGCAAAGACGCGCCAATCAAGCCGGAACTGTTGGTGGCAACCCTTAACCGGGTGCTGGACCCCGACGCCACCCTCGTCTGCGACCCTGGCACGCCCTGCCCCTATTTCAGCGCCTTTTACCAGAACCCGCTGACCGGGCGGCACTTTATCTCCAACCGGGCGCATGGCGCGCTCGGTTATTCGCTCTCGGCGGCGGTCGGCGCGCATATCGGGCGGCCGGGCGTGAAGACGGTCTCGGTGATGGGCGACGGCTCGTTCGGCTTCACCTGTGGCGAGTTGGAAACGGTGACCCGGCTGAACCTGCCGATCATGTTTGTAGTCGTTTCGAACAGTGTCTTCGGCTGGATCAAGGCGGGGCAGCGTCATGGCTATGACAAGCGCTTCTATTCGGTCGACTTCTCCCGCACCGACCATGCTGCGGTGGCAAGCGCCTTCGGCGTGAAGTCCTGGCGCGTCGAAGACCCGGCAGACCTGGAGGGCGTGCTGCGGCAGGCGGCGGCGCACGACGGTCCGACGTTGGTCGACGTGATCTGCCAGCCCTTGGATGAAGCCAACGCGCCGGTCAGCGAGTGGGTGGCGTAATGACGAAGACTACCTGCCTCATTACAGGGGCTGCCTCGGGCATCGGACGGGCGCTGGCACTGCGGCTCGCCTCGCCGGAAACGCGGCTTGTGCTGCACACGCGCAAGAACCGAGAAGGACTGGAGGCTGTCGCCGCCGATGTGCAGGCACAAGGCGCAGAAACAGTGTTGGCCTACGGCGATCTTTCCGAGGCGAAATCCTGCATTGCTGCAGTTGAGGCGTGCGGCGGCAAGCTAGACTGGCTGGTCAGCAATGCGGGTTTTGCCGACAAGCGGCGGATCGCTGATCTGCCGGAAGACGCCATGCGCTATGCCCACAGGGGCATTACCGACGCCTTCTTTCATTTGATCCGGACCGCCCAGCCGTTGCTGCAGCAAAGCAAGCTGGGCCGAGTTGTGGCGGTCAGTTCCTTTGTGGCGCACCGCTTCCCGGCAAGCGGCACGCTATTCCCAGCCTCTGCCCAGGCCAAGGCGGGCCTGGAAGCGCTGGCACGTGCCTTTGCCGCGGAGATGGCGCCGCATAAGGTGACGGTGAACGTGGTCTCGCCAGGCTATATTCAGAAAGACTCAGGAGCGCACTCGGCCCTGACCGCTGCGCAATTCAACGAAACAGCAGCGAAGATTCCGTTCGCCCGACTCGGTGCGCCGAACGAGGTCGCTGCCACCGTCGCGTTTTTGCTACACGCCGACGCCAGCTATATCACGGGCCAGGTGATCCATGTGGATGGCGGCTTGAGCCTCGCCTAACGGAACACGGGGCCTTCGCGCCAGCGGCGTTTGCTAGTCGCACAAAGGCGGAAAGGGTTGGGCAAACGGTCTGCAACTTTGGCGAAGCCCGCGGTTGCCTGTCCGACCTTCAACACTTCGCCGATGCGGGACCGCATGAATTCCCAGGTCTTGTGCTGGTCTTCGGAATGGTCGTTCAGCCAGTAGAGCAAGGTAGCAGTGTAGACACCCGCCAACAGGCCACGCTTCGTGTAGAAGTTGAAGTCCGTGGAGGTGTCGCCCGCGATCCGCCAAATTGCATCCACGGTACGCGCCAGGCTCTTTGCTGCCTCCGGCGCGTAGCGCGGGTCAGCGAGTATCCGCAGGCCCTTGGCCACTGCATCGCGATTGCCGTATTGGCTCTCCAGACGAACCTGAATCGCGATGGCGATCTTCTCCCGTGTCCGCATGTTCTCGTAGACCGCGGGTTCGGTCTGCTCCAACTCCTCCATTTCCGCGACCATGTCTTCATCGACAAAGCGGACATAGGCCAGCACCGCATCGATGCCGCCACGGGGGAAAGCGCGCTCCGCGTCTCCCTCCGGCAGACCGGCGTCTGCTGCCGCAAGAGCCAGCATGTCCCTCGTCCAACCGTCGATGCAGGCATGAGGCAGAGCGGCGTCTAGCAGTGTGCGTTGCAGCGCAAGTACCGGGTCTTCCTCAAGATCGTCGACGTAATCGTCTTCCGTCGCCGCATCCGACCCGCCTTCTGGCCCCGTTTCGGCTTCAGCTTTAGCTTTAGCTTCGGCATCCGCTGCTGCGCTTGCCTGGGCGTTGCTCGCGGCCGTTTTCCGGGTGCGTCGCCGCTTGGGCGCAGGCTTCTCTTTCGGGGTTTCAGGTGGGATTGGGGTGTCGTTCTCGTCGGCCATCAGAATGCCCTCCGGTTTCGGTTTCTATCGTTTAAGATAGGGCGTAACGCGCAATTTCCTCATCAAATCCGATCTTGGTGAGATCGTTCATCCGCATGGGGTAGAGAATACCATCCAAGTGGTCGACCTCGTGTTGCAAGACACGCGCCATCATGCCGGTCGCCTCACCTTCAAAGGGTTGGCCCTGAGCGTTTAGAGCCCTGAAACGCACGGCAGACCAGCGCGGCACCGCGCCCCGCAAACCGGGAATGGAGAGGCAACCTTCCCAGCCGGTGACCTTTTCTTCGCTGATGGGCTCCAGTTCCGGGTTGATCAGTGCGGTGATCTGCACGGCGGGTTCTTCGCCTTCGCGCCTCTGTTCCGGCACCGAGATTAGTATCACCCGCTGGCTTTCGTGCACCTGTGGCGCGGCAAGGCCTATACCGCCGGAATCCACCAGCGTGTCATGCATATTGCGGATCAGGTCTTGCACGGTGGCCACATCCGCGACCGGGGCAGCCTTTTCCAGGAGCACCGGGTGGCCCATGCGTGCGATCTTCAAAATGGTCATTGTTACTGCCTTCGCGTCGATTTATGACCTCTTATCATCAAATGGATTGAAACTCTCCCAGGAACTGGCTAAACAGCCCTCAATTCTGACGGCTCCCCGTCCAGTTCCCTATGCAATCACCTCAGTAAATGGAGCGATACTCTCCCGTGCAAGTAAGCGTTCGCGACAACAACGTCGATCAAGCCCTTCGTGCCCTGAAGAAGAAACTGCAGCGCGAAGGCGTGTTTCGCGAGATGAAACTCCGCCGGTCCTACGAGAAGCCGTCGGAAAAGCGTGCACGGGAGAAGGCGGAAGCCGTCCGCCGTCACCGCAAGCTGATGCGTAAAAGGTTGGAGCGTGAAGGCTACTAGGCCCTCTCCAATCATCATTATTTCGAAAAGCCCTGGCCATTGCGCCGGGGCTTTTCTTTTTGGGTTCCTCGCCGGCGTGCGCTTGATTCACCTCCCCATGGGCGTAGCATAAGCCAAAGGTACCATATGCAGGCAGTCGGCCGGCTCGCGGTTGACGGGAAGCCAGGAGGAAATGCCCATGAAAGTCGGAACCGATATCAGCGTGCTGGCGCAGGAAGGCCGGCCGGACGCTGCCGTGCTGGCGGAACACCTGGCGCTCGCCGATCTGGCTGAGCCGCTGGGCTTCGACTCGCTGTTCGGGCTGGAGCATCACTTCACCGGCTATTCCATGTCGCCGAGCCCGCTTCAGTTGCTGAGCTACTACGCGGCCAAGACCAGCCGGATTACGCTCGGGACCTGCGTGATCGTGCTGCCCTGGCACGACCCGATCCGGGTGGCGGAGCAAATTGCCTATCTCGACCTGCTCTGCGGTGGGCGCTGCATGTTTGGTTTCGGGCGCGGTGCGGCGACCAAGGAGTATGAGGGTTTCCGAGTGCCGATGGAGGAAGCCCGTCCCCGCTTCGCCGAAAGCGCACAGCTGATTACCAAGGCGCTGCGCGACGAGGTGATTGAGTGGGACGGCGAGTTTTACAAAATTCCCAAGATGTCGATCCGACCCCGTCCAATGTCGCACCCCGAACGGCGCTTCTATGCTTCCAGCGTCAGCCCGGAATCAGCGGAAATTATGGCCAAGCTCGGCTTCGGCATGATGGTGATCATGCAGAATGAATGGAATAAGGCCGCCGCCGATATCCAGAAGTACCGCGATATTGCCATTAGCGTCGGCCACACGCCGACGCCGCCGGTGATCCTGACCAACGTCTCCTGCTCCGAGAGCCGGGATGAGGCGCAGGAGCGGGCGCTGCAGTATCTGGGGGCGAAGTGGGACAGCATCGACAACCACTACAATTTTTCGGACGGGCACCTGGCGAACGTCAAAGGCTATGAAAGCTACGGAGCCACCGCCAAAACCTACGCCAAGATGAAAGACCCTGTGGCCCGGAAGAAGATGACGGACTTCTATGTCTCGATCCAAATCGTCGGTACGCCGGATGACTGCATCGAACAGGTGGCGGAGCTTCAGAAGCTCACCGGTACCAACCATATTGTCTGCGACTTCTCTTATGGTGGCATGCCCCACCATGAGGGTGAGTTGAACATGCGCCTGTTCGCCAAGGATGTCGTGCCGGTCCTCCAGCGCGATGCTGCGTTTAAAGGCGCATCGACCGCGAAGGCGCGTCAACAAGCGGGTGATGCCGGCGTGTTTGCGCCAGCATAAGGGAGCCAAACTCATGGACTGGCAAAATAAAGTCACCGTCGTCACCGGCGGCGCATCCGGCATCGGCGCTGCCTGCGGCCGCAATTTCGCCGCTCGCGGAGCCAAGGTGGTGGTCGCTGACCTTAATGCCGACGGAGCCAAGGCTGTTGCAGCGGAATTCGGCGGCCTGGGCGTCGGCTGCGATGTCGGCAAGGAAGACGAGATCAACGCGTTGGTCAAAGCGGCGGAGGACCACTACGGCCCCGTCGATGTCATGTTCAATAATGCCGGCATCAACTCGGGCCGTGAAATCCTGAACACACCGCTCCAGGTGTGGGAAGATCAGTGGAACGTCAACGTTATGGCTCATGTCTATGCCGTGCGCGCCGTACTGCCCGGAATGATCGAACGTGGCGCCGGTTATCTGATCCACACGGCCAGCATGGCTGGCATCCTGATGTCGAACGGTAACCTGCCCTACACCGTCTCGAAGCATGCGGTGGTCGGTCTGGCGGAGTATCTGTCGGTGACGCATCATCACCAGGGCATACGGGTCTCGTGCCTGGCGCCTTTGGGTGTGCGGACGCCGATGCTGGGCGACACGAGCAAGCCCTTCGCCCAGAACGCCGTCGGCCCGGTCAAGGAACCGGAAGATGTGGCTGAGATGGTCGCCACCGCTGTCGAAGACGAGCGCTTCCTGATCCTGACCGACGACCTGGCGCAGAAGTGGATGGAAGGCAAAACCAACGACCTGGAGCGCTGGTTGCGTGGCATGCGGCGGCTGGCGGAGAAGATTGAGGCTCAGGGCGGCAGAGACGCCCAGTAAGCCGTTCGCCTTGCATTAGGCTCAGGACCCATAAATGGGATTCCCGAATCGGTTGGAGGATGATTCAAACTCCCAAAATTGGGAGTTGTCCATGGCAGAGCATCATTTCTGGCTTTCGGAAGAACAATTCGCCCGGCTCCGGCCGCTATTGCCGAACAAACCTCGGGGCGTGCCCAGGGTGGATGACCGGCGTGTCATCAGCGGGATTATTCATGTTATCCGGAACGGCCTGATGTGGCGGGATGCGCCAGAGGCTTATGGCCCGCACAAGACGCTCTACAACCGGTTCAAACGCTGGAGCGAGGCGGGCGTCTTCGACCGGATTTTCGCGGAACTGGCAGCCGAGAGCCAGGCAACTGGCACCATCATGATCGATGCGACGCACCTGAAGGCGCACCGCACGGCGGCCAGCCTGCTGAAAAAGGGGCTTTATCCCGCTGCATCGGACGCTCGAAAGGCGGCCTGAACTCCAAGCTGCACGCGGTTTGCGATGGGGATGGCAAGCCATTGATCTTGTTGCTGACCGAGGGCCAGGCCAGTGACTACAAGGGCGCCGCCATCATGTTGCCGGCCTTGCCTCCCGCCGGGTTTTTGATCGGCGACAGAGGGTATGACAGCGATCCCTTCCGCGATGGACTGCGGGCCATGGGCATCGAGCCCTGTATTCCAGGAAGAAACAACCGCCTGCGGCCAGTACCCTACGACGAGGGGCTCTATCGTCAGCGAAACCGCATCGAACGCATGTTCGGACGCCTCAAAGACTGGCGCCGCATCGCCATGCGCTATGACCGCTGCGCCAACACCTTCTTCAGCGCCATATGCATTGCTGCTACCGTGACGTTCTGGTTATGAGTCCTGAGCCTAGACAATTACTGAAATCAATAAAATCATCCGCACCCCGAACACACGCGACTCAGGATGCGGGTACTCTTGTTGTGAAGCGACTTGCTAGCCGAGTAGTATTATCCTCAACTCCCGTTCCAATTCCTCCCAACTCTCCGCCTGGTGGTGCGCGGTCGGGATATGGCCCTGCAATGCCCGCAGTCGCGGGTGGCTCGAGAAGTGCAGGCGGTGCACGGCTTCCGCATGCTGGGCGACGCTTTCGTGATGGTGGCCGATATCGTCGATGAAAGCGGCCGGATGCTCCACCATCTGCACAAGCGCACGCACGGTAGGGCCTTTCAAACCGGCATTGGCGATGATCGGGTATTCCATGCCATTCCGCGCCAGGGCCCGCGCCCGGTCGCCGCGCTGGGCGAGCGGCAGGTTGGAGAGCACCAACACCTGCACGCCGTCCTGCGCCAGTGCTGCCAACGACGTTGCAGCGCCCTCAACCGCCGGAATGGTTTCGGTCCGTTCGGCAAAAAACGTGTTGATGAGGCTGCGAACCTCGGCAGGCGACAGTGCTTCGTGGGTGTCCGGACGGCGGATATTGCCGGTCAGCGCGAACGTCTTCCAGTCGTAATAGTGCCCCCGCTCCTCCACATAGCCGACAAAGGCCAACATGAAGTCGAACAACACTTCATCGGCATCCGAAATCAGCAACGGGCGGCCAGGGTCGAGTTTTAGTTCCGCCAATTGCGGGACAACATCATCGTGCAATTCACTCATTCGATCGTTCTTTTCCAGCCAATGGGCCATCCGTCGGTCCTTGCGCTCTGCCTATGCCGTCAGCAGGGCTGACCGCTAGGTAGTAGCCTAACCACGACTGCCGGTCACGCTGTTGCTGGCGCAAATGACATGGGCTGATATGGTGCGGGCACTGAATTCGCCCGCTGGAGTCGCCTTTGATGATCGCCATTCCCAAAACGCATCGCCGTATTGTGCTCGCTTCCCGACCGCATGGGATGGTGGGCCTGGACCATTTCCGGATGGAAGAAGTGCCGGTTCCTCAGCCTGGCCCGGGTCAGATTCTGGTCAAGCAGCTTTACCAGTCTCTGGACCCGTATATGCGGGGCCGTATGAACGATGGCCCTAGCTATGCGCCGCCGGTGCCGGTCGGCGGTGTTATGGAAGCCGGCGGAGTGGGGGAGGTCGTCGCTTCTCAGCACCCGGACTGGCAGATCGGCGACATAGTCGAAGGGCGGCTCGGCTGGCAGGAGTATTGTGTTCCGCCCTATGCCCGGCTCCGCAAGATCGACCCGGCGCTTGCGCCAATCTCCACCGCAAACGGCGTACTCGGCATGCCGGGTATGACTGCCTATTTCGGCTTCCTTGAAATCGGCCAGCCGCAACCGGGGGATACGGTGGTGGTCTCGGCCGCGTCAGGGGCGGTAGGCGCGGTCGTTGGCCAGATTGCCCGAATCATGGGGTGCCGGGTAATTGGGCTAGTCGGCAGTCAGGCGAAGGCCGACTATATCACCAATGAGTTGGGTTTTGACGCAGCCATCAACTACCGCACCGAAGATCTGATGCAGGCATTGGGCCGTGAGTGCCCCCGCGGTATCGACGTGTACTTCGAGAATGTTGGCGGCGCGGTATGGGATGCTGTCGTTGAGCATTTGGCCATTGGCGCGCGGGTGGCGGTATGTGGGCGGATTGCAGAGTACAACCTTGCCGAGCAAGATCTTGTGCCGCGGAACATGCGTTTTTTCATCCCGAAACGGGTGAGAATGCAGGGATTCTTGGTGTTCGACTTCGAAAGCCGCCATCCGGAGGCTGTGCAACGCATGGCCCGCTGGATTGAAAGCGGTGAACTCAAGTACCGCGAGGACATTGTGACAGGCATTGAGAATGCGCCCGCCGCATTTCTGAAGCTCTTCAGCGGCGAGAATTTTGGGAAACTGTTGATTAAAATGGATGATTAGCTGACCGCCGGTTGCGGTCAAGCGAAGGACAATATAGCGCAGAAGCTACAGATGTAGTCGTTTTCGCTGCTTTTTCGACCCTATATTCGTGACAAGGTAACGACATAGGGCGATGGCCATCCATGAGCCGAGGGCGGGCGATGGCCAAATGCATGTATTTGCATGGAAATTCGGCCAAAGATCTCATCGAAATTTGTTGAAACTTCAGGGTTTCGCAGGCAACTTGCCACTAACCTAACGGTTGCAAGGGAGAAAGGTGGAGACATGAAAGTAACGCACTTTTTGGTGGCGGTAGGCATTGCGCTGGCTGCATCTTCGGCCCAAGCGGGCCTGACAACTTACGATTTCGACGGCTTTGCCGATGGGTCTGACCTATCGGGCGTTGATCTTGGTGGCGCTGTTTTGACCGCTGGAACCGGCGGCATTGACGTTACCGGTGGGGTTGGCTCAGGCGCCAGCGGCATTGCCGGGGCGCTGAACATGTTCGGCGTGATCAACGTCTCGCTTGACCTTAATGCCGACGATGGCGGCGAAGTAATCCTCAGTGCGTTTGCGCCAGGGAACTTTCTGATCAATTCTTTCACAGGTGATGGTGGCGCTGTCAGCGTTTTCGCACCTAATTCGGTTTCGATCAGCTTTGGCTCGGTGAGTGGTGCTGGCATCACCTTCGACAATCTGGTTCTGGAGACCATTGACGTGGCCGGCGGTTCGGATCCTGGCGGTACCGCCGTTCCGATCCCCGGTGCGCTGCCGCTGATGGCCACGGCGCTTGCTGGCGTTGCGTTCTTAGGCGCCCGCCGCCGCAGGTAGCAGGCAAGCGCTCCGTTCCGGCGGATCGTAACTCCCTTGAACAGCGAAAGACCTCTGCATGGAACAGGTGCAGAGGTCTTTTTCTATGGAGTTCGCTGGAGCTAACGAAAATGCAATTTCTACTTGCTAGTTTCGTGTCCGCCGGTCCTCGGGTACGACAGTGCGGGCGACCGAGGCATCCAGCGCCTCGAAGTCATGGTAGCCGATGGTCTCGTACAGTTCGGCTCGGGTTTGCATCTGGTCCAGGTGGCCGAACAGCGTGTCTTTCTCTGCCAATTCGGCATAGGCCCGCTCCATCGCTTTGGCCGCGACGCGCATGGAGGAGACCGGCCAGATCACCAGCTTGCAGCCCATTTTCTCGAATTCGGCGGCGGTGTAGTAGGGCGTCTTGCCGAACTCGGTCATGTTGGTCATGAACGGCGCGCCGCACTCGGCTGCAAACCGCCGGAAGCCATCGGCATCGGTCACGCCGTCGGCAAAGGCTATATCCGCGCCGGCCTGAATATAGGCTTTGGCGCGGGCGATACCGCCCTCCAGCCCCTCGTTCGCGACCGCATCGGTGCGCGCCACGATGCGCAGGTGCGTACGGGCTTTGCGCGCGGCCGCAACCTTCTCGCACATCTCTTCCGTCGAGACGAGTTGCTTGCCGTTCAGGTGGCCGCACTTCTTCGGCAACACCTGGTCCTCCATTTGCATGGCGGCGGCACCTGCGGTCTCCAACTCGCGCACCGTGCGCATGACGTTCATCACCTCGCCATAGCCGGTATCGGCGTCCACAAGAATTGGCAGGCGGGTCGCGCGGTAGATAGAGCGGGTGAAGAAGCACAGTTCGTCCAGCGACAGGAGGCCTACGTCCGGAATGCCCAGCGAGGCTGTAATCGCTGCGCCGCTGATATATAGGCATTCGAAGCCCTGTTTCTTCGCCAGCAACCCGGCCATGGCGTTGTGCGCGCCGGGAATGCGCAGGATGCCAGGGCGCTCCACCAGGGCGGCGAAGCGGTCGCCCGGACGTTCTTCGGGCCAGTCTGAGGCTTCCAACCAGGTCATGTGCTTTCTCGTTCCGTTGCGTTCGGTACAATTTGGCGCGACAGTGCCGTGCAAACAGTATTGAGGAAAGCTCAGAATGCGCCAATACCGCATCCCTGCCGTTTTCATGCGCGGCGGCACCAGCAAGGCGCTTGTGTTTCACGCCCGCGACCTGCCTGTCGACCGCAGCGCCTGGCCGGACTTGTTCCGCTCCGCCATCGGCGGCAACGACCCGAACGGCCGCCAGTTAGACGGCATGGGCGGCGGCATCTCCTCGCTCAGCAAGGTCTGCGTCATCGCCCCCAGCGCGCGGGACGACGCCGACATCGACTATACCTTCTATCAGGTCTCCCCGACGGCGGAGGCAGTGGACGACAGCAGCAATTGCGGGAATATGTCGAGTGCCATGGCCCCCTTCGCCGTCGATGAGAGCGTGGTGCAGGTGGAGGGCGACCGGGCCGCCATCCGTATCTACAACACCAACACCAAAAAGATCATCGTCAGCCGCTTCGCTCTGGATGACGGCCAGGCGGCGGTTGATGGCGATTTCGCGCTACCGGGCGTCGCGGGCTCCGGCGCACCGGTGAAACTGGACTTCCTTGCCCCCGGCGGCGCGCGCACCGGCAAGCTGCTGCCGACCGGGCATTCGGTGGACTCGCTGACCTTGGCTGACGGCTCCACCATCGAGGCGTCGATGGTCGATGCCGCCAACCCTTGCGTGTTCGTCCGCGCCGCCGATGTCGGCATGACCGGCGCGGAATCGCCGATGGCCATGGACAATGACGAGGCGCTGCTGACGAAGCTCGAAGCAATCCGCCAGGCCGCCAGCGTCGCCATGGGCATCACGCCCGACCTGGAGGCCGCCGCGAAAGTACCCGCCGCGCCCAAGGTCGCCTATGTCGCCCCGCCTGCCGCCAGCCAGACGCTCGACGGCAAGACCATGACGGCGGACGAGGTCGACTTGCTCGCCCGCATGATTTCCGTCGGCGCGCCGCACCGGGCGATTCCGCTGACCGGCGCGCTCTGCACTTCCGTCGCCGCCAAGATCGAAGGCACCATCGTCCATGCGGTCACTCGCCTGGGCGGTGCGGTCCGCGTCGGCCAACCCTCCGGCACAACCGTGGTGGACGCCGAGGTGCGGCGCGAGCCGGTCGGTTCCTGGCATGCGGTGGCCGCCAGCGTCTTCCGCACTCAGCGCCGCCTGATGGATGGTTATGTCTATGTCTCCGCCGCCAAGAACCCGAAGCTGGCGGCGGCCCCAATCAACCAAGCCGCGGAGTAAACCGCCATGCCCGATACAGTCTCCAACCGGGCGGATGCGCTGCCCGCCAACCTGACCTTGGACCTCGCTGGCTGGCTTGCCGGCTTCGACCGTGGCGCGCTGCCTGCGAATATCGAGAAGGCCGCACGCTTGGCTCTGCTCGATACGCTCGGCGTCGGTTTGCACGGCCAAGGTGAAGAATGGACCGGCATCGCCCGCGAATGGGCGTTCGGTGCGACCGCGCCCGACGAGGACGACGCCGCTACGGTCTGGGGCGACGAGAGCGCGCTGCTGCGGACCAGCGATGCAGCTTTCGTCAACGGCATCGCGGCCCATGCCTTCGAACTTGATGATTTCTGCCAGAAGCTCCATCCGGGCGCGGTGGTGATTCCCGCGGCTATGGCCGTCGCGGAAGCGAAGAGGCGGAACCTCGGCCAGTTGCTGACTTCAATCGCAATCGGCTACGAAACCATGATCCGGATGTCGATGGCACTTGACCCGAACCAGGCCCGCCTGCGCGGCTGGCACCTGACCGGCGTTTGCGGCCCGCTGGGCGCGGCGGCGGCGTCAAGCTGGTTGTTGTGGCTGGATACGGAACATACTGCCTGGGCGCTCGGCCTCGCGGCGACGCAGGGCTCTGGCCTGTTCGCCTTCAACGCGGACGGCGCGATGAGCAAGCGCTTCCATCCGGGCCGGGCGGCGCAATCTGGCGTGATGGCGGCAGAGTTGGCGGCGCGCGGCTTCTCCGGCCCGACCAAGGTGCTGGAAACCGACGATGGCAGCTTCCTCACCGCCTTCAGCGACTATGCGGACGGCCGCAAGCTCACAGACGGTCTGGGAGAACGTTGGGAGCTGCTGAAAAACAACTTCAAGCCGTTCTCAGCCTGCGGCTCGGTACACGCCTACAACGACTGCGCCATCGCCATCCGGCAAAAGCTTGGCCGCCCCCCCAAGGCTGATGAGCGCGTTGTTATCGGCCTCGCCCAGGTGGTGGACGTGCAGTGCGGTTACGACTATGCGCCGGGCACCGCTCTGAACGCGCAGATGTCGGCCCGGTATTGCGTGGCGGCGGCGCTCCTGGATGGCGCCGTGCTGCCGGCCCAGTTCACCGACGAGCGCATGGCCGCGGACGATGTGGTCAACCTCGCCAACCGCATTGAGATCGTCGGCGATCCGCAACTCGACGCGATCTATCCGGTGAAGTACCCGGGCTGGGTCGAGGTGCACACGGCGGATGGCGTCGTGCGTGAGCACCGTGACAACCCGTCCGGTGCGCATGATTCGCCGTGTTTCGAGTCCGGCCTCCTAGCGAAGTACGAGGCCTTGCTTGGCTGCAAAGGCGCGGCGCTGAAATCGCTGGTACTGGATGGCAACGCGGATACGCCGGTGAGCGAACTGTTGGCTGCGATGCGGTAGCTCCCCCGCCCCCCTCCCACCGTCATTGCGAGTCCGCGGAGCGGGCGAAGCAATCTGCTGGAGAGCCAGCCTCTCTGCCAGATTGCTTCGGCTCTGCCTCGCAATGACGGCGATAAGGCGGTGGAGTTTACTTCGACGGGTCCACCACGACCGTGCCGAATTTTTCATAAGCCTCGACCATCTCATGCGCGGCCGCGATCTCGGCCAGGGGGTAGATTTCCGGCACCCGGTGCACGCATTCGCCCTCCGATAGCCACCGGGTGATATCCCGCTGCGCCCGCTCCAGCTTCACCCACGGCAGCGAATTCAGCACGAATATGCGGATGGTGATGCAGCGGGCCATCAGGTCGCCGACCGGCAGGGCAGGGTTCTTGTTCCCATCCGTTGCGTAGGTCGTAATCGAGCCGTTTTGCGCCACGCATTGCAAATTAGCGGCCAGATTGCCGCCGAAATCGACCTCGCAGACATGATCGATGCCCCTGCCGCCGGTCAACCGCAGGACTTCCGCGCCGACGTCCTGCTCCCGGTAGTTGAGCACGTGGTCCGCGCCGGCGGCCTTGGCCTCCGTGGCTTTTGCCGGGCCGCTGACGGTGGCAAATACCTCCGCGCCGTTCCACTTGGCCAATTGGATGGCGTAGTGGCCGACCGCGCCTGCGCCACCCGTCACCAGCACCGTTTTTCCGCTCACCGAGCCTTCAGAAAACACGCCGTAGTGCGCCGTCATGCACGGAACGCCCAGGCAGGCTCCGGCAGCAAAGCTGACGCTGTCATGAAGCGGCGTCACCAGCCTAGCATCCAGCGCAATATATTCCGCCGCCGTGCCCAGCGTCCGGCCTAGCCGTTGGCCATTGAACAGCCAAACCCGCCGGCCGACCCATTCCTCAGCCACGCCTGCGCCGGCCTGATCGACCACCCCCGCGCCATCGGTGTTCGGTATGACGATCGGGCCATCCGGCTTGGTGTAACGGCCATAGCCGCCGCGCCGCTTCACATCCGACGGATTGATACCGCTTGCATGCAGCTTGATCCGCACCTCTCCAGGCCCGGCGGTGACGGTCGGTTGTTCGCCGACCTGCAATACCTCGCGGGCCGGACCCAATTTCTCGTACCAAGCTGCTCGCATCGTGTTTCCTCTGCTTCGGGCAATATCGGCCCGGTGCTATTTCATGGTTGCTGCACAAGATTGACCTTGCATTAGGGAATCGGCAAGCGGTCCAGGATCTGTTGCACGCATTCCTCGGCGGAGAGTGTTGCTGTATCGAGGATTAGCCGTTCACGCGTCCATTCCTCGTATTCCCGCTGGAGCACGCGATCCCATGTCGGCAGCTTCAGGCCGGGAATGTTAGTTCGGCGGGTTTCGACCCGGCGGCGGTGCTCAGCCTTGTCGGAGCAGATCACCTCCACCTCCAGCACCGTCGCCGCACATGCCTCGGCCACTGCGCGGAACGCGTCGCGCGTGAGCGGGAGAGGATTGACGGAGTCGGCGACAACCATCGTTCCGCCGCGAAGGTTGTCCGACGCGACGGCGCCCGCGATCACATAGCCGGCATCTTGCGCCGGGCAGATCGCCAGCATCGACCGGGCAAGCGTCTGCTCGACCGTATCGACTCGCAGATAAAAGCTACCGGTTCGCGCTGCCAGGTCTTTGGCGATGGTCGATTTGCCCACCCCGGGCAGCCCGGCAAATACCACGAATACCGGCGTTTGCTTGCTAGTTCGCTTGCTCGTCGGCGAAGTGAAGCAAACCACTGTTCGAGACGCCAGCCTCGCGATTGGCGCAGCATGAATGCCGTCGCCGGGCTTGCGGGAATGCGCCCGGCGCGTCTTATTGGCAGTAACGATCCGCAAGCTGAAAGGCAGCCATCCGATGGCAACTATCGAACCTGTAGCGACTGAATTCCGCTCATCAGATGGCCTCCGTCTGGCCGCCGAGCGGTGGGGCGAGGGCGGCCGTGTCGTGCTGCTGTTCCATGGCGGCGGCCAGACACGTCACGCCTGGGGCGGGGCGGCGGCGTCGCTCGCGGGCAAGGGCTGGTGCGCCTACACCATCGACCAGCGCGGCCACGGCGAGAGCGACTGGTCGCCGGAAGGCCACTACCGTATCGACTATTTCGCCCAGGATCTGCGCGATTGCTGCAACGCATTCGACCAGCCACCGGCGGTCGTCGGCGCGTCGCTGGGCGGGATTTCGGCTCTGCTGGCTGAAGGCGAGAGCGAGAAACCGGTACTCTCCGCGTTGGTCCTGGTGGATATCACGCCAACCGTGGAGCGGGCCGGGGTGGAACACATCATCAATTTTATGCGCGCCAAGGCAGAAACCGGCTTTGCCGACCTGGAGGAATGCGCGGACTATGTCGCGAGCTACCTGCCGCACCGGAGGCGGCCCAAGGACAATTCGGGTCTCTTGAAAAATTTGCGCCTGCGGTACGATGGCCGCTACTATTGGCACTGGGACCCGCGTTTCGTGACGGACGCCGACACCCGTCAGGAGGAGCGCGACCCGACCCGTTTGATTGCCGCCTCCAAACGCCTGACCTGCCCGACCCTGCTCGTACGTGGCGGCGCCAGCGATCTGGTGACGGAAGAACGGGCGCAAGAGTTCCTGGAATACGTGCCGCATGCCAAATTCGCCGACGTATCGGGCGCGGGCCATATGGTGGCGGGCGACAAGAACGACATCTTCACCGACGCCGTGATCGGGTTCCTGGACGAGGTCTAGCGCCGTTACGCGACGTAGCCATCCAGCCGGTCGGCACGGTCCAGCGCGGAGTCTCGTTCCGCCTTGTCGCCGTAACCGCCGCCACCCGGCGCCTCAATGATAACTTGGCTGCCGGCGGGAGCGTTGAATGCACCCTTGGAGACCAGTTGCCGCTCGCGCCCATCGGGCAGACGAACTTTGATCCGGGCGGGCTCGCCTGCCTCGCCGCCGCAAATGCCGAAGGGGGCGGAGCGGGTGCGCTCGAAACACACGGTCGCGCGGCTGTCGTGGCCGACCACGGTCCAGGCCCGCTTCGCACCGCAGCCGCCGCGCCAGCGGCCCTCGCCGCCACTGTTCGCCGTGATCTCGTAATAGTCCACGCGCAGGGGAAAGCTCATCTCCAGCACCTCAATCGGTGTGTTCATGGTGTTGGAGATGCCGGCCGCCACCGTGTTGATGCCGTCCTTGCCGGGCCTGGCGCCGGTACCGCCCTTGATGGTCTCATAGGAGACATAGCGGTTGCCGTTGCGCGGGTCCTGGCCGCCGAAGTTCACGATGGCGCTGGTGCCCTGACTGCACGCCATCACGTTGTCGGGCATGAACTGGGCCAGCGCGCCGAATGTCATGTCGCAGACCCGGTGGCTCATCTCATGGTTGGCGTACACGACGGGGGAGGGGAAGGTGGCATTGACGCAGGAGCCCTCGGGCGCGGTCACCGTGATCGGCCGCCATGCGCCGGAATTTGCTGGGATCAGGCTATTCGGGTCGATCACCATCTTGAGCGCCGCGTAGACGCCGCTCGCCGTGACACTCAACGGCGCGTTGATCGGACCGGCCACCTTGGGGTCGGAGCCATCGAAGTCGACCTCCATCGTATCGCCCTGCTTTTTGATGCGCATCCGCACCCAAAAGATGGCGTCGTCGTCCTCGCCATCCTCTATGATGCCGTCGCCGTCGCAGAAATCCTCGAACCGCGCCTCACCGTTCGGCAGTTTCTCCAACATCAGACGCATCATGCGTTCGGAATAATCCATGACCTCCGCCATGATCGCCTTCAGTCCGTCCGCGCCGTGCTTCTGCGCCAGCGCGCCTAGCCGCTGGCAGGCGCGGCGGTTGGCGGCCACCTGGGCGCGCAGGTCGCCGATGCGCTCTTCCGGCGTGCGCACATTGGCCATTATGATGGCCTCGATGTTCCGGTCGATCTTGCCGTCCCGGTAGAGGCGGACCGGCGGCAGGCGCAGACCTTCGCCATAGATCTCGGTCACCGCGCCGTAGGAGCCGGGCGTGGAGCTGCCGATATCCGGCCAGTGGGCGCGGACGCAGCAGTAGCCCAGCAGTTCGCCCTGGTGGAAGGCGGGTGTCACCACGTTTACGTCCGGCAGGTGCGAGCCGCCGAAATAAGGGTCGTTGTGGATGAACACGTCGCCGTCGGCCACGTCATTGCCGAAGACCTGTACCACGGCCCGCACCGCATCCGGCATTGAGCCCAGATGGATGGGCAAGTCGGGGCCTTGCGCCACCATATTGCCGGTCACGTCGAACACGCCGCAGGAATAGTCGCCCGCCACCTTCAGAATGGGGGAATAGGCCGTTTTCGCGAGGACGATTTTCATTTCCTCGGCGATCTTCATCAGGCTGTTCTTCACGACTTCGAAGGTCGCAGGGTCGAGTTTTTGATCGGTCACTATGCTTTCTCTCCACTCTTACCCTGAGTAGCGCCGTCAAGCGCCTATCGAAGGGTCAATGCCAAGGATTCCGTGGACGCCCTTCGATACGCCGCGTTGCGGCTACTCAGGGTGAGATGTTGTTGGGTCATGGGGTCAATCTCTCACCCCCTCACCAGCCGGATAAAACCGGCTTCGTCCACCGTCGCCTGCCAGCCGGGCGGCACGACGAGGGTCGAGTCCAGCGCTTCGACGATGGCCGGGCCCGAGATTTCCTGCCCGGCCGCAAGCCGCGCCCGGTCATGCACCGGCGTCGCCACCCGCCCGGTCTTGGCAAACCAGGCGGCGCGCTCGCCCTTCAGGCTGTCGCCGTCGCCGGTTGCCTCCGAGAATTTTGGGTCGCCCAGCAATCCGACAGCGGAAAGGCGCAGGGTCACCACATGCACCGCCTCGGCTTCGTTCTTGTGGCCGTAGGTGCGCTCGTGCGCGGCGTGGAAGGCGTCGGCCAACGCCTGCAAGGTGCCGGCCGTCACCGCACCCTGCGGCGCATCGACCGTCAGTTCATAGGCTTGGCGGCCATAGCGCAGGTCGGCCTGCCGGATGATCTGCTGCCGATCTGCCGGCACCCTGGCGGAGGTGAGTGTCGCCCGGCCCTCTGCCGCCATTTCGTCCCAGATGGCCGCCAGGCGATCCGGCGTCAGCGAGTCGAGGGGTGCGTAGATCGTGCGGGCGTAGTCCCGGCGGATGTCCGCGCCGACTAGGCCCAGCGCCGAAAACGCGCCGGGGATCGGCGGCACGATGACCTCCGGCACGTCCAGTTCTTCGGCCAGGGCGCAGGCGTGCAACGGTCCCGCGCCCCCGAACGCCACCATGGCGAAGTCGCGTGGGTCGTGGCCGCGCTCGACCGAGACCATTCGCAGCGCCTCTGCCATTGCGTTGTTGACGATGGCGAGGATGCCCGCCGCCGCCTGTTCCACCGGCTGGCCGAGCGGTTCAGCGACCTGCTCCCGCAGCGCCTTTTCCGCTGCGGCGTAATCGATTGGCAACTCGCCGCCCAAAAGTGACGTGGCGTCCAGGTAGCCAAGCACCAGGTTGGTGTCGGTGATGGTCGGCTGCGTGCCGCCCTGGCCGTAGCAGACCGGTCCCGGCACCGCGCCGGCGCTCATCGGTCCGACCTTGAGCGAGCCCGCCGGGTCGATCCAGGCGATGGAGCCGCCGCCGGCCGAGACCTCCGCCAGGTCGATCACCGGTACGCGGATCGGATGGCCGGTGCCGTGCAGCCAGCGCGATTGGCTGGCGGACGAACCAACCTCGTACTCCGCCGTCGTCTCCACCCGGCCGTTGTCGATCAGCGACGCCTTGGCCGTGGTGCCACCCATGTCGAAGGAGAGCAGATTTGGTTTGCCGAGTTGCCGCCCGATCAGTTGCGCGGCGATCACGCCGGCCGCCGGTCCACTCTCGACAGCTGCGGCGGGCATCGCCAGTGCGCCGGGCACGTCCAGCACGCCGCCGGCCGAGCCCATCACCATCAACTCCGGCAATCCCAGCGAACCGGTCGCCTCCTGCAGCCGGCGCAGATAGCTTTCCAGAATCGGGCCGACATAGGCGCACACGGCGGTGGTGGAGGTACGCTCGAACTCGCGGATTTCCGGCAGCACTTCGCTCGACAGGAATACCGGCACGCCCGGCATGGCGGCGCGGATTGCCTCGCCTACAGTCGTCTCGTGCGCCGGATTCTGGAACGAAAACAAGAAGGAAACGGCGACCGCCTCAACCTCTAATGCTTTCAACGTGGCGATCAGGTCTGGCAGTTCGTCCTCGGCCAGAGGAATCACCACGGACCCATCGGCGGCTATGCGCTCCGCAATCTCCAGCCGCCTGTGGCGGGGCACCAGCACGGCAGGCGGGTCCTGGAACAGGTCGTAGAGATCGGCGCGGGCCGAGCGGCGCAGTTCCAGTACGTCGCGGAAGCCTTTGGTTGAGACCAGCGCTATCTTCGCACCCTTGTTCTCCAGCAGCGCGTTGGTGACGACCGTGGTTGCGTGGCTGAGCAGCGTCACCTCGGCCGCCGGCATTCCGTACTTGGCGAGCGCGTCGTTCAAGCCGTTGAGCACGCCGCGCCCAAAGTCGTCCGGCGTGGTTGGTGTCTTGGCGACGCCGATGGCGCCACTGGCCTCGTCGATCAACGCCACGTCGGTAAAGGTGCCGCCGATGTCGACACCGAAACGCCATGTCATAAAGGGAAACTCCCGCTCGCCGGACTATGCGGGAGCAATAGTGCCGAAATTCCACGCGCTGCCTACCCCCAAGCTATTGCCGGGCCGCTCAAATCAGCTTCAGCTTTCGAAACAGCCAAAGCTGAAAGACGGTGATAACACCCAGCAGGCCGCAGACCGCCCAGAAAGCCCAACTGGTTTCCGCTCCTGGTATCCCGCCGACATTGATGCCGAGCAAACCGGTCAGAAGGCCGAGCGGCAAGAAGATTGCAGCAACAACCGCGAGGATCATCATGTTCCTGTTCATCTCTTCCGACCGGCGCTCGACCAATTGATCCTGCACGACGGCAGCGCGTTCCCGGATTGCATCCAATTCTTCGGCAAGACGGGTGATGCGGTCGGTCGCTTCGCGGAGCTTGCTGCGGTCACGTTCGGAAATCCAACGCAGGTCCTCAATTGCGAGAGTCGAAAGTGCGTCCCGCTGCGGAAACATATACCGCCGCAATACAATGGCGCTTCGGCGCACATCAGCAAGCTTGCCGCGCACGCCTTGGGGCGCGGCGTCGCCTAGCACTTCCTCTTCCATATCGTCGACGGTCTCGTTCAGATCGGCTACCACCGGCTCTGCCCGGTCGGCCAAACGCAGCGCCAGTTTCGCCACGAAGTCTGCGGCGCTAACCGCACCCTGTCCCCGCTCCAATCCGTCGATCATATCCTGCACGGCAAATAGCGGCCGCCGCCAAGTGCTGACGATCCGATTTTCTTCAATCCAGATGCGGATCGAAATCATATCTTCTGGCTCGGCGTTCTCGTGTAGATTGACGCCGCGAAGGTTAATAAGAGCCCCATCGCCATGGGCTGTCCACATGACAGTGCAGCGGGGGCGGGTTTCTGGCGCGGTTAAGGCGTCCAAAACCTCGACAGACAGATGGGCGTGGCCGGTTAGCCAAGCAGCGCCGTCTTCGTCTTCCCACTTAACATGGGTCCAGGTAATACCCTTTCCGGCAACACTTTCGGATTCAGGCGGGATCGCTGCGACGCCACCATCCGGATCGAACAGGAACGACTTGAGCGGTGGCATGTCCATGGCAGTGTCTCCGGGTTGGCGAGACCTTACAGGATTTGGCTCAGGAACAATTTGGTGCGGTCATTCCGGGCGTTGCTGAAGAACTCTTCCGGTTCGTTCTCCTCCACGATCTCCCCCTCATCCATAAAGATCACGCGGTCCGCCACCTGTCGGGCGAACCCCATTTCGTGGGTAACGCAAAGCATGGTCATGCCGCTCTCGGCAAGATCTACCATCACATCCAGCACTTCTTTGATCATTTCCGGATCGAGTGCAGACGTAGGCTCGTCGAAAAGCATGATCCGCGGCTCCATTGCCAGCGCTCGGGCGATGGCGACGCGCTGCTGTTGACCGCCGGAAAGTTGGCCCGGGTACTTGTCAGCCTGCTCCGGAATTTTTACACGCTCCAGCAGGTTCATGGCGTGGGCCTCCGCCTCTGCTTTAGGCGTCTTGCGTACCCAGATCGGCGCGAGCGTGCAATTGTCGAGCACGGTCAGGTGCGGAAATAGGTTAAAGGACTGAAACACCATGCCGACCTCCGACCGGATCTGGTCGATATTCTTCAGATCGTTGGTCAGCGTAATGCCATCGACGATGATATCGCCTTCCTGGTGCTCCTCCAGACGGTTGATGCAACGCACAAGTGTAGACTTGCCGGAGCCCGAAGGGCCGCAGATGACAATGCGTTCGCCACGCGTGACTTTTAGGTCAATGTCTTTCAGCACGTGAAAGCTGCCGAACCATTTGTTCACGCGGCGCATCTCTATAGCGGTGTTCTGATCGTTCATTTGGTGAAACCTCCGGTCTAGCGGCGGTCGCCACGGGACAGCCGCTGCTCAAGCCAGAGCGAATAGCGGGACATTGCGAAGCACGAGACAAAGAAGATGACGGCGATAAAGGCGTAGAGTTCGAGCTCCAGCGCCGCCCATTTGGCGTCGGCATTGATAGCACGGGCCATGCCGAGCAGGTCGAACAGCCCCACCAGCGATACCAAGGTCGTGTCTTTGTAAAGACCGATGGCGGTATTTACCATGCCGGGGATCGAGATGCGTAGTGCCTGCGGCAGAATGATAAATGCCATCATCCGCCAGTATCCGAGCCCAAGCGCGGACGCCGCTTCATATTGACCTTTTGGGATTGCCTGAAGCCCGCCGCGAATTACCTCCGCCATGTAGGCGCTGGCAAAGAAGCAGACGGCAAGTACCACACGCACGTAATTGTCGATATTCATGCCTTCCGGCAGGAACAGCGGCAGCATTACGTTGCCGAAGAACAGCAGCGTTACAAGCGGCACCCCGCGGATGAACTCGATAAAGCATGTGCATACCATGCTGATGACCGGCAATTCGCTCCGCCGGCCGAGCGCGAGGACGATGCCGAAGGGGATTGAAACCGCAATGCCGGTCACGCCCATAGCCAATGTCAGCAGCAAGCCGCCCCACTTCGGCGATTCGATATATTCCAGGCCGGCAAATCCGCCATATAGCAAGCCGTAGGCCAGGAACGGAAAGGCGCAGACGAACCAGAGACCGTATTTGCGTCCCGGCGCCTTATCGTAAAGGCCATAGTATAGCGCCACCAGCAGCATCAGTAGGGCCAGGTTAGGCCGCCACCATTCGACCTCCGGATAAAAGCCGTAGATCATCTGCTGCCAGCGAACGGCGATTACAGGCCAGCAAGCGCCGCTCTGCGCCAGACAATCGTCGCGGCTGGCCCCCTCCCACGTCGCATTGATGAAAGCCCAGTCGATCAGAGGTGGAATCGCCATATAAAGCAGATAGAGCGAAGCGAAGGTGAGGAAGGTGTTCAGCCAACTTGAAAACAGGTTGGCGCGCATCCAGCCGATAATGCCAGTGGAAGCCAACGGCGGCGGGCGGCTTTCTTTCGGTTTCCAAGTGGCGAGATCGCCATGCGGTGCTGTCATCGCTCTGGCCTCCCCTTACCGCTCGACCAGCTTTACGCGGGCGTTGTACCAGTTCATGAATGCCGAAATGCAAAGCGATATAACTAGATAGGTTGCCATGACGATGGCCATGCATTCGATGGCTTGGCCGGTCTGGTTCAGCGAAATACCGCCGAAAACCGCCATCAGTTCGGAATAGCCGATGGCAAAGCCCAGTGAGGAGTTTTTGGTCAGGTTCATGTATTGGCTGGCGAGCGGCGGAATGATGACCCGCATGGCCTGCGGTACAATGATCAGACGCATCGTCCAGCTTTGCTTCAGGCCCAGCGCGCCTGCAGCTTCTCGCTGGCCCTTGTGTACAGACAGAATGCCCGCCCGCACAATTTCGGAAATGAATGCAGCGGTGTAGAGGGTCAGGCCGACCAGCATCGCCATAAACTCTGGCGCGATCTGCATACCGCCACGAAGACTGAAGCGCGTTCGCTCCGGATGTTGCCATTCTAAAGGCGCGCCCGTAATAATAAAGGTTGCGCCGGCCACAACGACAATCAGGCCGAGACCGGCCCAGAATGCCGGAAACGGCTGGCCGGTCGCTTCCTGGCGCTTTTTCGCCCACCGCGCTATTGCCCATGCGCCCACAATCGCGGCCAGAAACGCTACAATGACGATGTTGAACCCGTCGCCAAGCACCGGCGCCGACGCGAACAATCCGCGATTGTTCAGATAAATGTTTTCGCCAAGCTCAAAACTTTCCCTGATTCGCGGCAGCTTCAGGAAAACTGTGTACCAGAAGATAATCCACAGTAGCAGCGGTACATTTCGGGTAAATTCAACAAACCAGTAAATAATATTGCCAAGAAGCCAATTCCCCGAGAGCCGTAATACGCCCAGGATAAACCCGATGATGGTCGCGAACACGCAGCCGAGAACTGAGATAAACAGTGTGTTTAACAGGCCCACGACAAACACGCGGCCATGGGAGGACTCTGACGCGTAGGGGATCAGGGTCATTTGGATTTCGAACCCGGCAGGCTGGGAGAGAAACCAGAAGCCGGTCGCGATGTTGCGTTGCTCGAGATTATGGATCGTGTTGGTAATCACAAAATGCAGGAACAGCCCCAACAGCCCCATCACCAGGGCTTGCGCGACGATTCCGCGGAACCGCCGGTCATTCCAGAAAGAACCGCCCGCGGACGGTCCCGATACCAGGCTGCCTACAGTCATTTACTTTTTCCTCGCCCCCTTCCGACTGAGGACAGCGGCTCACTTTGCTCAAGCTTCACCGCCAAACGGCAGAAGGGAGGCTCCTTCGAACGAAGAAACCTCCCTTGCTTGCAGCGGATCACGGGCAACTGATCAACGGAAGGGCGGTGCGTACAGAATGCCGCCTTGGGTCCAAAGCGCGTTCAAGCCACGCTCCAGGCCGATGGCCGTGTTGGGACCGATGTGGCGGTCGAAGCTTTCGCCATAGTTGCCGATCGTTTTGATCACATTGTAGGCCCAGTCTTTGGACAGGCCGAGCATTTCACCATACTCGCCGCTAACGCCAAGCACCCGCTGAACCTCGGGGTTCTGCGAGTTTTTCATCTCGTCCACATTGGCAGACGTAATACCGAGCTCTTCGGCGATGATCATGGCGTTCAATGTCCAGCGGACAACATCGCCCCATTGATGGTCGCCGTGACGTACCAGCGGCCCCAGTGGCTCTTTCGAAATGATTTCCGGCAGGATGATATGTGCCGACGGGTCTTCCATCTGAGCACGGGTGGCAGCCAAACCAGAGGCGTCTGTGGTGTACACGTCGCAACGGCCAGCCTCATACGCCGGCCGGGCTTCATTGTTGGTTTCAATCGCGATCGGCTCGAAATCCATGTCGTTGGCCTTGAAATAATCGGCCAGGTTGAGTTCGGTCGTCGTACCGGTCTGAATGCAAACGCTGGCGTCATTCAGTTCCTTCGCGCTTTTCACGCCTAAATCCTTGCGGACCATGAAGCCCTGGCCGTCATAGTAGTTAACGCCGGCGAACTCGAAGCCCAGGTTCACGTCGCGGCTGAAGGTCCAGGTCGTATTCCGGGAAAGCATATCGACTTCGCCGGAAGCAAGGGTCGGAAATCGGGATTTGCCGGTTAATGGCGTGAATTTGACCTTGGTTTTGTCGCCGAACACCGCAACGGCCACGGCGCGGCACATGTCGATGTCAAAGCCAAACCATTCGCCCTTGTCATCTGGCGCGGCAAACCCGATCAAGCCTGTATTGATTCCACAATCCAGGTATCCTTTTTCGATCACATCGTCGAGGGTACCAGCGGCTGCGCTGCTCGCAGTAAAGCCAGCAACCGCGGCTATAGCCAACACTTTCTTCATCCCAGACTCCATCTCTACCATGTCGGTTACGTTCATTGCAGGTACAACGATTCTCGGAGGTGTCGCTTACTCTAAACCAAAGCTTTCCGGGAAAAAAAGCGCAAAGACACGCCAATTCTACCAAAGGACATCGCGGCGCACTTCGTCCGGATCAGGATGAAACCCAACCATGTTTCTGACGTCGCGCGCACTCTTCCGCAAACTAGCAGGTGCAGAGAATGACTAGGTCCTGTCCCAAGCGGCGACCATTGCCTCCGCGACACTGGCCAATATGAAAGCAATAGGCAGCAGGGGAAAACTGTACGAAGCCGACACCGCACTTTAGAGAGAATACTCCGCCCTGTTTCGCCAATCTGAAGCAGAACAAGGTCGTTGTGCTTTGTGTCAGTGGGTGCCACACCGGGGCCGGCCTGATGTTCAGCCGGATTTAGGAGCAGGGCATGGACTTGGAGCTGGTCTGCGGTGGTCCCTCAGGCGTATTGGGCCATTTGCGGTGATCTGGTTGCAGGCCCGCTGATGACCTTCAGCCCATTTTCTTGTGCGAACGCCGTCGCCGACTGCTGGTCGAGAAATTCCACGCCGACGGTTCAAGCCAATGGACTATGTGCTTTGCACTTACATTGCGATCCAGGCATGTGTACAGGCGGTGGAGAAGACCGACGCTATGGACCTTAAACCGATAATCAATGCGATTAAGGGCAATCAATTCAGCATCGCACTCGGCAACTTTGGCTTTGACGACAAAAGCGATGCCGCGGCGCCTGGCTTTTTTTGGTCGACAAATGATAAGGCGGTGAAGACGGCTGGAAGTAACTGCGACCCTCAACAAGATGTGTGGCGCTTGGGAGGCTTCGTGCCTCCTAAGTTTTTGAGTCGGAATTCGCAAAGAATACGCCCGGAACGCGGTTATGTCCCTGGCGTTTCTTTGTCTTGCAGATTACCGCAGATCTCAGTGCTCTTACAGGATTGAACCGCCCGAGCGCACCATGTTGGAGTAAGCTTCCATTAGCGTCTTGGTCATGGTGCCGACGGTGAACTTGAAGTCGTCAATCTCACCCACTGGGGTCAACTCGGCGGCGGTCCCGGTGACGAACACTTCTGTTGCCTTGCCCAGGTCCTCGTAAGGAATATGGCGCTCGACGATTTCGATCTGGTGTTTGCGGGCCAGCGCCATGATGCTCTGCCGGGTGATCCCGTTCAGGAAGCAGTCAGGCGTTGGCGTGTGCAGCTTGCCGTCGATGTTCATGAACAGGTTCGCCCCCGTGCCCTCGGCGACGAAACCGCGCCAGTCGAGCATCAGGGCGTCATCCAGCTTGTTCGCCTCCGCCCAGTGCTTGGAGAGGGTGCAGATCATGTAGAGGCCGGTTGCCTTAGAGTGAACAGGCGCCGAGTCCGGCGGCGGGCGCTTCCACGGGCCGGTTTTCATGCGGATGCCCTTCATCAGCGCTTCCGGCGAGAAGTAGCTGGGCCAGGCCCAGACCGCGATGGCGGTATGGATTTTGTTCTGCTGAGCCGAAACACCCATCTGCTCCGTCCCACGCCAGGCGATGGGCCGGACATAGGCTTCGGTCAGGTCATTGGCCTTCAGCGTCTCATACTTGGCCGCGTCCAGTTCCTCGGAGGTGAAGGGCACCTCGAAGTCCAACAGACTGGCGGAATTGCGCAGACGGTCGGAATGCTCGCGGCAGGCATAGATTGCGCCATTGTAGCACCGCTCGCCCTCGAACACCGC
Organism: Alphaproteobacteria bacterium; assembly: GCA_965222315.1. GTDB lineage: Bacteria > Pseudomonadota > Alphaproteobacteria > Bin95 > Bin95 > JACKII01. The sequence goes on from OZ244951.1 coordinate 433,533, forward strand.
GCTTGCATAGTGCAGGCCGTGGGTCAGCATGTGCAGCTTGGCATCGCGCCAGGGCACCAACTTGCCGTCCATCCAAATAAAGCCGTCCCGGTCGTCGAACGGAACCAATGCTGCTTCGGCCATCGGGAGGGCCTCCTTTTCCAGGCGGGCATGAAATTTTCTTGCTTATTTCATGCCCGATAAGTGCAAAAATGTCAAATCATGGGTATCATGCGAAATCTTCATAGCTCACATTCAACCCCGGACGCGTTCTGAGCGCGGATCGTATAGCGGCCTGCGGCTTGCGCAAGCGGGAACCATGCGATTGCCGACCTGAACGGTGAAATTTTCCGCATCGGCGAGCGCCGCTGGCACATAGCCCATTCCAATCGCGCCGCCAAGAGCATGGCCGTAGTTGCCGCTGGTGATGCGTCCGATGAGTTTGCCGTCGTGCCAGATGGCCTCGTCGTGGAACAGGAAGGCGTCGGGCTCTTCCAGCCGGAATTGGCGCATGTGGCGGGAGACGCCCTCCTGCCGCTGGCGTTCGATGGCGTCCCGCCCGATATAGGCGGCTTCGCTCTTCACCGCAAAGCCAAGGCCTGCCTCGAACGGGGTGTCGTCCGGGCCGATATCGTGGCCCCAATGGCGGTAGGCATTCTCGATCCGGCAGCTATCGAGGGTGTGGTAGCCTGCCAGCGCCAGCCCGTGGTTCGCACCTGCTTCCCGCACGCGCTCGTAGGCGTGGGCGACCATGTCCACCGGCATGTAAAGCTCGAAGCCGCGCTCGCCGACATAGGTTATGCGGGCCGCGCGCGCCGTGGCGGAGCCGATCTCCAGCTCGGTCCAATGGCCGAACGGGCATTTGGCGTTGTCCAACGTCTCGCCCGAGACCTGCTCCAGCAGCGCGACCGCGTTCGGCCCCATGACGGAAAAGGCGCCTGTGCCACTGGTCACGTCGGTAACGAACACGTGCTCGGCGTCTTCGATATGGTCCTCGATCCAGGCGCGGTCGCGGCGGGTGGAGGCGCAGGGCGTGATTACCCAGAAGCGGTCGCTGTCCAGCCGCATGACAGTCAGGTCCGCTTCGATGCCGCCTCGCGGGTTTAGCATCTGCGTGTAGACGATGCGTCCGGGCTCCACCGTCATAGTGTTGGCGCAAAGGCGCGAGAGCAGCTTTTCCGCATCGCGACCTTGCACCAGCAGCTTGCCATAGCTTGCCATGTCGAACAGGCCGCAGGCCTCGCGGACGGCCATGTGCTCTTGGCGGTGATTTGCGAACCAGTTCGGGCGGCCATAGGTGTAGTCGTACTCGGCCTTCTGGCCTGGCTCAGCAAACCAGTTCGGCCGCTCCCAGCCGGCGACCTGGCCATAGACCGCGCCTTCCGCCCTCAGCGCTTCGTGCAGGGGCGAGCGGCGCAGGTCGCGGCCCGTTTCCATCTGCCGGTAGGGCCAGTGCATGGCATAGAGCGTGCCCACGGTCTCGGTGACGCGGTCGAACAGGTATGACCGGTTCCATTCCCAGCCGTGGAAGCGGCGGATGTCGATGTCGGCAAGGTCCATGGTGGCCTCGCCCGCGGCGATCCACTCAGCCAGAGCCATGCCCGCCCCCGCCGCGCTCGCGATGCCCACCGAGTTGAAGCCGGCGGCGACGTAGAGCCCTTGCCAGCCAGGCGCCGCGCCCAGGCAATAGGCGTTGTCCGGCGTGAAGCTTTCCGGGCCGACCAGCAATTGCCGGATCTGCGCGGTCTCCATGCAGGGCAGGCGTTGGAGGCCGTTAGTCATGAAGGGCTCGAACTGGTCCCAGTCTTCGGGTAGAAGCTGGAAGACGAAATTGTCCGGCACCTCCCGTGTACCCCAGGGTTTGGCGTTCGGCTCGAAACCGCCGAGGACAAGACCGCCGACTTCTTCTTTCACATAGAGATAGCCATCCGGATCGCGCAATACCGGCTGGTTGCGCACCACCCCGTCGATCGGACGGGTCACCACATACATGTGCTCGGCGGCATGCAGGGGCACGGCGACGCCGAGGGGCCGGGCCAGTTCGCGGGTCCAGAGCCCGCCCGCCAGCACGACCTCCTGACAGGCGATGCGGCCCTGGTCGGTGACGACGGCGGCGGGACCTTTTCCAGCCCGCTCTATCCCTTCGACTTTGACACCCTCGATTACTTTGACCCCGCCCCGGCGCGCGCCGCGGGCGAGCGACTGGGTGGTGTCGGTCGGGTTGGTCATGCCGTCGCCGGGGATGAAGAATGCCGAGTCCAGATCGTTCACCGCCATCAGCGGAATTTTGGCCTTAGCCTCGTCGAGGCTGATCTCATGCATGTCCACGCCGAAGCAGGCGGCCATGGCGAGGCCGCGGCGCAATTCCTCGGTACGGGCGGCGGTGCGGGCGATGCTCAGGGAGCCGGTGCGGCGGAAGCCGGTCGCCTGGCCGGTCTCGGCCTCCAGCTTTTCATAAAGTTCCGCACCGTATTTCGCGAGCCGAGTCAGGTTGTGCGTCGCGCGCAACTGCCCGACCAGACCCGCGGCATGCCAGGTGGTGCCGCCTGACAATTGTCCCTGCTCCAGCAACACCACGTCCGCAATGCCGAGCTTCGCCAGATGATAAGCGATAGAGCAGCCGACGATGCCGCCACCGACGACGACGATGCGGGCTTGGCTAGGGAGGTCTGGCATGGACAGCGCTTTTGTTGCAGACAGGGCAGCCCATTGAAACGGTGGCGCGACACAGGGGCAATAGGCCACTTTGGCGAGCCTCCTCTTGACAGGCGCGGCCCACATCCTTAGCCGCTTCGGTTCCTTTCCATTCCCCTTCCCCTTCCCCTTCCTTGCGAGACGATGGCCGACGGTCCTGCCTATCTGTTGCGCGCCATGATCGGCGAGGGCACTTTAAAGCCAGATCCGGCGCAAAACGCGGCTGCCCAGCGGTTGCAGGCGCTCTATGACCGGCTGAAGGGTTACAGGCCCCCGGAACCTGCCGAACCGGAAGGCAAGGGTTTTTTCGGCCGTCTGTTCGGTGGCGGCAAGGTGTCAAAGCCTGCGATACGGCCGCCGAAGGGGCTCTATATCTTTGGGCCGGTCGGGCGCGGCAAGTCCATGCTGATGGACCTGTTTTACGAGAACGCGCCGATCAAAAGAAAACGCCGCGTGCACTTCCACGCCTTCATGCAGGAAATGCAGGAGCGAGTGCATGCCAGGCGGCAGGCTGGCGGCGAAGGCGATCCTTTGCCGGACATCGCGCGGGACGTGGCGGTGGACGCGACGCTGCTGTGCTTCGACGAATTCCAGGTAGAGAACATCGCCGACGCCATGATCCTGGCGGGCCTGTTCCGCAATCTGTTCGACAATGGCGTCGTCGTGGTGGCGACCTCCAATGTCGAGCCCCAAAATCTCTACAAAGACGGGTTGCAGCGGGCGCGTTTCCTGCCGTTCATCGACCTGCTGCTGGAGCGGGTGGAGGTTCATGAACTGGTGTCGACCACCGACTACCGGCTGAACCGGCTGATCGGTAGGGCAACCTACCACACACCCTTGGGGTCGGAGGCGGAGGCCGCGCTGGACAAGGCATTTTCGGACCTGACCGACGATGCGCCGACCCATGCGGAAACGCTGGAGGTGCGCGGGCGGGAACTGGCTGCGCTGGTGACCGCGAAAGGGGTCGCGCGTTTCACGTTTCAAGAACTGTGCGAGCGCCCGCTGGGTGCGGCCGACTATCTCGCCATAGCGGCGCGGTTCCATACAATAATCCTATCGGACATTCCTTTGTTGCCGCCGGAAAAGCGGAATGAATCCAAAAGGTTCGTTACCTTGGTCGATGCGCTGTACGAGGCCAAGGTCAACCTGATCTGCTCTGCCGCGGCCCTGCCGCATGAACTCAGTCCGGAAGGTGACACCGCTTTTGCCTTTCAGCGCACCGTGTCACGGTTGATGGAGATGCAGGCGGACGACTATATCGCCGCCGAACATGTGCATTGAAGCGTCTCCTTCCGTTCCCCGAAGCGATGGCGTCGCCTGTCTGGTGAGAAGGAGGCTGGGACATGTTGCAGGCTCTCGGTCCTTTCCGGCCCATCCTCCTGACCGCGCTTTTTATGACGGTCGGCCAAGGGGTGATGGCTACAGTCCTGCCTGTCCGTTTGGCCGAGGTAGGGGCCTCGGCACAACTCGCTGGCCTGGTGACCACCGCCTATTTCGTCGGACAGGTGTTCGGTACGCGGCTGGGGCATCGGCTGCTGGGGCGCAGTGGCCATATCCGGGCCTTTGTAGCGATGATCGCCGCGGCGGCGGTCTGCACCCTGGTTATTCCCATGGTGGAGAATGCCTGGGTTTGGATGTTGCTGCGGTTCGCGATGGGCGTGGTCACTGTATTGGCAATACTGGTTATGGAAAGCTGGTTGAATATTGCGGCCGACAACCGAGTGCGCGGCTCGGTGTTCGGCGCGTACATGGTCGTCTGCTTCATTGGCTTGACCGCGGGGCAGTGGCTGATCGGCCTTATGGATGCGGGCGCGTACCAAGTGTTTTCCGCGGCGGCGATGATGTACATGCTGTCGGTTATTCCAATGGCGCTTACTAGGCGCAGCCAGCCGGAGTTGCCGCCAGCGTCGCGTGTGCGACTGATCGATTTGCTGCGGATCTCACCGGTCGGCATTGCCGCAGCGGTCGCCTCCGGCGGTCTGATCGGGACGATGTTCGGCCTATTTCCATTTTTCGCGGTGTGGGCCGGAATGGCCGCACATGAGGTGGCGGCCTTCATGGCGGCTGTCATCGGAGGCGGCTTGGCACTCAACTGGCCACTCGGCCGGTTGTCTGACAAGATTGACCGTAGGGTGGTAATTGCAGGTGCATCCAGCGTAGTCGTGGCGATGAGCGGAGTTATCGCCTTTGGCGGCGGAGGATTCGCGATGCTGGTGCTGGCGGGCGGACTGATGGGTGGCGCTGCAGCGGCGCTCTATTCCCTCGGCGTGGCCCACACAAACGACTATGTCGGTGGCGTGGATGCGATAGCGGTCGGCGCCGGCTTGCTTCTCGCCTTTGGGTTGGGAGCGATAGCAGGGCCTCTGGTGGCGTCCGCGATGATGGATTTTTTCGCACCGCTAGCCTTGTTCGCTTACACTGGCGCAATCGGTGTCGGGCTGGCGCTGTTGTCGATCGTCCGCATCGCTTCAAAGTCGGCAGTAAGCGGGGGTACTAAGACCGAATTTGTCGCCCTCTCGCGGTCGACCCCGGTAGCTTACGCGCTTGATCCGTGGAGCGGCGATGAGCTGGTGGGTGGCGAAGGCGATGAACCTACGGACGCGACGTCCCGCAGATTACCAGAGAATCCCTAAATAAGGCACGATAAAGGCGAGTAACCTCTTCGTAGGGTTGCCCGGCGCTATTGTTACGCGTACTACCTGCGGCATCGCGCAAAGCGCTTGTTTTTATCATTGCCTGTACTAGGTGAGGGACACTCATGGCACGCAACAAAATTGCGCTGGTCGGCGCCGGGAACATCGGCGGCACACTGGCCCATCTCGTCGGTCTGAAGGAATTGGGCGACGTTGTCATGTTCGACATCGTCGACGGTTTGCCTCAGGGCAAGACCCTAGACATCGCCCAAAGTTCGCCGGTCGAAGGTTTCGACAGCGCGGTGAGCGGCACCAACGACTATGCGGATCTGAAGGACGCCGACGTGGTCATCGTCACTGCCGGTGTCGCCCGCAAACCGGGCATGAGCCGCGACGACCTGATTGGCATTAACACCAAGGTTATGGGTTCGGTCGGCGAGGGCATCAAGAACCATTGCCCGGGTGCCTTCGTCATCTGCATTACCAACCCGCTGGACGCCATGGTCGGCATTCTGCAGGAAGCCTGCGGCCTGCCCACCAACAAGGTTGTCGGCATGGCCGGTGTGCTGGACAGCGCCCGCTTCCGCCTGTTCCTGGCGGAGGAGTTCAATGTTTCGATCGAGGATGTGAACGCCTTCGTGCTGGGTGGCCACGGCGATACCATGGTTCCACTGATCAACTACTCTACCGTTGCGGGCATTCCGGTGCCGGAATTGGTGAAGATGGGCTGGTCCACACAGGAAAAGATCGACAGCATCGTGCAGCGCACCCGCGACGGCGGTGCGGAGATCGTGGGATTGCTGAAGACCGGATCGGCGTTCTATGCCCCGGCATCCTCGGCGATCCAGATGGCGGAGAGCTACCTGAAGGACAAGCGCCGGCTGTTGCCTTGCGCGGCCTACTTGAATGGCGAATATGGTGTTAAAGGCCTTTATGTCGGCGTGCCAGTGATCATCGGCGCGGACGGCGTGGAGAAAGTGGTTGAAGTCCCGTTGGAGGGTGAAGACCGCACCAATTTCGACCATTCGGTTAACGCCGTGACCGAACTTTTCGGCGTTGCCAAGAAAATGCGTGACGAGGCGGGCAACTAGACCGGCCGCGCGAAAGTTGAACAATACCCGGACGGAAACGCGCCCATCGTTGATTCCCGTCCGGGTCGGCAGGGCGGGACCATTTCTCTGATGTCTCTATCTACGGGGAGCGAGCGACGCGATGAATATTCACGAGCACCAAGCAAAGGAACTCCTGGCGCGATTCGGGGTTTCGGTTCCGCGCGGCGCGGTGGCTTTCTCTCCCGACGAAGCGGTCAAGGCGGCTGAAGAACTCGGCGGACCGGTTTATGTGATCAAAGCCCAGATCCATGCGGGCGGCCGAGGTAAAGGCGGCGGCGTCAAGGTGGTCAAGTCGCTGGATGACGTCCGGTCGGAGGCGGAGCGGATGCTCGGGATGACGCTCGTGACGCACCAAACCGGCCCGGAAGGCAAGGAAGTCGGCCGCGTCTATGTCGAGGACGGCTGCGACATTGCGCGCGAGCTTTATCTCTCGCTGCTGGTGGACCGCGGCAACAAGCGGATCAACGTCATCGCATCCACCGAAGGTGGCATGGATATCGAGGAGGTGGCGGAGAAAGCGCCCGAAAAAATCCTCACCATCGCCATCGACCCGGTAACGGGCCTGATGCCATTTCACATGAACCGCATCGCTTTCGCGCTCGGTCTGGAAGGCGACCAGATCAAGAGCGCGCGGCAGTTCCTTTCCGCCATGTACAAGGCCTTCATCGACCTGGATGCCAGCATGGTCGAAATCAACCCGCTGGTGGTGACCGGCGGCGGTGAGGTGATGGCGCTCGACGCCAAGATGAACTTCGACGACAACGCCCTCTTCCGTCACAAGGACATCGAAGGTCTCCGCGACGAGACGGAAGAGAACGAACGTGAGTTGGAGGCGCAGAAGTACGGCCTCAACTATGTGGCGCTCGACGGAACCATCGGCTGCATGGTCAACGGCGCGGGCCTCGCCATGGCGACGATGGACATCATCAAGCTCTATGGCAAGGAACCGGCGAACTTCCTGGATGTTGGCGGCGGTGCCAACGAGGAAACGGTCGCGGCGGCATTTAAGATCATCCTTTCCGACCCGAGCGTTGAGGCAATCCTGATCAACATTTTCGGCGGGATCGCCCGCTGCGATGTAATCGCCGAAGGCGTGGTCGCCGCCGCCAAGGAACTGGAACTGAAAGTGCCGCTGGTGGTGCGCCTGGAAGGCACCAACGTTGAAAAGGGCAAGGATATTCTCAAGAAATCCGGCCTGGCGATTATCCCGGCCGACGATTTGGCCGACGCGGCCAAAAAGGTCGTCGAAGCGGCGAAAGAGGGCGTTTAATTATGGGCGTACTGATCAACAAAGACACCAAGGTCATCTGCCAGGGCTTCACCGGCCGGCAGGGGACCTTCCACTCCGAACAGGCCATTGCCTATGGCACGCGGATGGTCGGCGGCACCTCGCCCGGCAAGGGCGGCACGAAGCATCTGGACCTGCCGGTATTCAACACCGTCATGGATGCTCAGGAGCAGGTTGGCGTTGATGCCAGCGTAATCTATGTGCCGCCGCCGTTCGCGGCAGACTCCATCCTGGAAGCCATCGATGCGGAAGTGCCGCTGGTCATCTGTATCACCGAAGGCATTCCGGTGCTCGATATGGTGAAAGTGAAGCGGGCGCTTGACGGATCCAAATCGCGCCTGATCGGGCCGAACTGCCCCGGAGTCATCACCGTCGGGGAGTGCAAGATCGGCATTATGCCGGGCCATATTCATCAGAAGGGCCGCATCGGGGTTGTCTCGCGCTCCGGCACGCTGACGTATGAGGCCGTCGGCCAGACCACCGCGGTGGGCTTGGGCCAGACCTCCTGCGTCGGCATTGGAGGCGATCCGGTCAATGGCACCAACTTCATCGACTGCCTGCGAATGTTCCATGAGGACCCGGCGACCGAGGGGATCATCATGATCGGCGAGATCGGCGGCTCCGCGGAAGAAGAAGCCGCAGAATTCTACACGTCGCTGCCGAAGAAGAAGCCCATGGTTGGATTCATCGCTGGTGTTGCGGCCCCCCCTGGCAAGCGCATGGGCCATGCCGGCGCGATAATCGCCGGCGGCAAAGGCACAGCAGCGGCTAAGTTCCAGGCATTCCGGGACGCGGGCATTACCGTTTGTGAGTCGCCGGCCGAATTAGGTACGGCGATGTTACAGGCCTTGAAATAACAGTATTGTAGTAGCAAGTAGCGTTCGGTCAGTGTTTGTTGTGGAAGAACCACTGACCGCGATTCTTCGGCCCAACGTAGAGGCGTCTAAATGACCAGTCAGATCGACCATGCGAGCTTCCTAACCGGCGGGAACGCAACCTTTGTTGCTGAGCTGTACGGGCGCTACTTGGTGTCTCCTGATTCTGTCGACCCCAGCTGGAGCGCGTTCTTCAACGATATGAAGCGCTCAGGCGAGGCTATGGACGAGTTAGACGCAGCAAAATGGGGACGGATGCGCGCCAGCGTGATCGCGCCAGATGGTCAAGGTTCGAACGGCCAAGTCGCAAAAGAACACGCAAACGGCGCTGCAGAGCGCGAGCGGTCGCAATCTGTGGCTCAGCTTACGCAGGGCACTAGTGATCCGGCCGCAGTTCGTGCGGCAACGCTCGATTCGATTAGGGCGCTGATGATGATCCGTGCCTATCGCGTGCGAGGGCACCTTTATGCCAATCTGGATCCGCTGGGCCTTAATCCGCCGGGCTATCATGCAGAGTTGGACCACCGGTCATACGGGTTTTCGGACGACGACTTGGACCGCCCAATCTTCATCGACAACGTCTTGGGGATGGAGACGGCGACCCTTCGGAAGATTATTGAGGCTTGTGAAGCTACCTATTGTCACCTGATCGGCGTCGAGTTCATGCATATGCAGGACCCGGAAGAAAAAGCCTGGATTCAGCAACGGATCGAAGAGCCTCGCAATCATACCGAGTTCACTCCGCTGGGTCGTCGGACAATCCTTGAGCGTCTAACGGAGGCGGAGGTTTATGAGCAGTTTCTTGATCGCCGGTATGTTGGAACCAAGAGGTTTGGTTTAGAGGGTGGTGAATCTTTAATTCCTGCCCTTGAGCAGATTATTAAGCGCGGTTCGCAATTGGGTATGGAAGAATTAGTCGTCGGCATGTCGCACCGCGGTCGTTTGACTGTGTTGGCGAACGTGATGGGGAAGTCATTTACGGCGATTTTTAGCGAGTTTCAGGGTAATTCCGCTAACCCCGAAGATGTTCAGGGTTCTGGCGACGTAAAATACCATTTAGGCACTTCCTCCGACAGAGAATTCGACGACAAATCTGTACACCTTTCGCTGACACCGAACCCCTCGCACTTGGAGACGGTTGATCCAGTAGTTATTGGCAAGGTTAGAGCCAAGCAGGAACAGCGACGAGACACGAAGCGTGAAAAAGTAGTCCCATTACTGTTGCATGGCGATGCGGCCTTTATCGGGCAAGGCGTGGTCGCCGAAACGTTTTTGCTTTCAGATTTGAAGGGTTACCGGGTTGGAGGTACTATCCATGTGGTGGTCAACAATCAGATTGGCTTCACCACCTCGCCAACCGATAGCCGCGGCGGGTTTTATTGTACTGATTTAGCGCGCAGTGTCATGGCACCGATTTTTCACGTGAACGGTGATGATCCGGAAGCGGTAGTGCATGCTGCGAGAATCTGTACCGAATTTCGGTATAAGTTCAAAAAAGATGTGGTTTTGGACATTTACTGCTACCGCCGCCAAGGCCACAACGAAGCTGACGAACCAGCTTTCACCCAGCCGAATATGTACAAATTGATAGGTAAGCAGACGACGACGCGTACACTCTATGCTCAGCGTCTGGTTGATGAAGGCTTGCTTACGCAATCCGATGCGGACGGCATGGTCGCGAGTTTCCGAGCAAAGCTGGACGCTGATTTTGAAGCTTCCAAGACCTATAAGCCAAATAAGGCCGATTGGCTGGAAGGCGCGTGGGCCGGACTGGATATCGCTCGGGGCGAGGATCGACGCGGTGAAACCCCCGTGAATGCTGGTGTTTTGCGGGATATTGCCGCCAAGATGACAAGCGTGCCGGACACTTTTAACCTCAACCGCAAAATTGCCCGTCAGTTTGACGCGCGGCGCAAGTCAGTAGAAACTGGCGATGGCATTGATTGGGCGACCGCAGAGGCACTGGCCTTTGGCTCTCTGATGGTGGAAGGTACTCCGGTACGTCTTTCTGGCCAAGATTGCGGTCGCGGAACTTTCTCGCAACGTCATGCGGTGCTAACCGATCAAATGACCGAAGAGAAATTTATTCCGCTGGCCAATCTTAGCGAAGATCAGGCGCGATTTGAGATTCACGATTCGCCGCTAGCAGAATATTCCGTATTGGGTTTTGAGTATGGATATACTCAGTCCGAGCCCCATGCGCTGGTGATGTGGGAAGCGCAATTTGGCGATTTCGCTAATGGTGCGCAGGTGATGATTGATACCTACGTGGCAGCAGCAGAGACCAAGTGGCTGCGAATGTCCGGCATCGTCATGCTCCTACCACACGGCTATGAGGGCCAGGGACCGGAGCACTCCTCCGCCCGTTTAGAGCGCTATTTGCAGCTTTGCGCTGAAGACAACATTCAGGTCTGCGTTCCCACCACGCCTGCCAGCTACTTCCACATGTTGCGCCGTCAGGTGCGCCGCAATTTCCGGAAACCGTTGATCGTCATGACGCCGAAGTCACTGCTACGTCACAAAGCATGCGTGTCAAAGATTGATGATTTTGCGACGGGCAGTAGCTTCCATCGGGTTTTGCCGGATTCGTCTGTCAGTGTAGATGGCAAGGATGTGCGCCGTGTCGTGCTGTGCAGTGGCAAGGTCTACTATGATCTGGCTGCCAAGGCGGAAGAGGCGGAAGTGGCGGACATTGCCATTGTCCGCTTGGAACAGCTGTATCCGTTCCCGCGCCTTTCGTTGCCCAATGAATTAGTGAAGTATCCGAATGCAGAAGTGGTATGGTGCCAAGAGGAGCCCGAAAATATGGGCGCGTGGCATTTTATTGACCGCCGCATTGAAAAAACGTTGGCGGAAATCACTAATGTCAAGATGAAGGCGAAACGGCCTATCTATGTTGGTCGTCCTGAGAGTGCATCGACTGCGACCGGCTTGTTCAAACGCCATGTGGCGGAACAGGAAAAATTGGTGAATGAAGCCTTGTTGCTTGCTTAAGGGTGATTAGCCTATGTCAGAGCAACATCTTAGAGGAAATAATGAGCGCTGATATTGTCGTCCCGACCCTTGGTGAGTCGGTAACTGAAGCCACGATCGCACGCTGGCTTAAGCAGTCAGGCGAGACTGTAGCCGCGGACGAACCGCTGGTGGAACTGGAGACCGACAAGGTAACTGTTGAAGTACCTTCGCCGGAGGCGGGCATGTTGTCCGACCTGCAATTTGGTGAAGGCGACAATGTGGAAGTTGGCGCTCTGCTGGCCAGAATTGTCGAAGCCAAAAGCGCAGTAGAGCCAGAAGTCGCTGCGCCAAAGGCTGCCGCTCAGGGATCCGCTCCATCTTCGAAGCCCTCCGTTCCGCAGGATTCTGCATCGGCCGCGCCAGCAGGGAGTTCCCTCGCCGCTGCCGGTCCGGCGGCGAAGAAGGCGGCTGCCGATTTGGGCATCGCCGCGGATGCGATCCAACCGACAGGCCGGGAAGGTCGCGCGACGAAGGCAGATGTGCACGCGGCTGCCGCGAAGCCTGCCACATCTTTGGCACCAGCTGTTGAAGCATCGGTCGCGGGCGGCAACCGCTCGGAAGAGCGGGTGCGCATGTCGCGACTGCGTAAGACTGTAGCAGCTCGGCTGAAGAATGCTCAAAATACTGCCGCCATGCTTACCACCTTCAATGAGGTGGACATGACGGAAGTGCTGGCGATCCGCAAGGAATTCCAGGAAAGCTTCGAGAAGCGGCACGGGGTGCGACTGGGTTTTATGTCGTTCTTCACCAAGGCGTCGATCGCGGCGCTGCGCGAGATCCCGGCGGTTAATGCGGAAATCGACGAAGACGAGATCGTTTACAAAAACTACTACGACATCGGCGTCGCGGTTGGCACACCGAACGGTCTGGTCGTGCCGGTGATCCGCAACGCCGAAGCCATGACCTTCGCCGACGTGGAAAAGACCATCGGCGACTTCGGCCGCCGCGCCCGCGACGGCAAGCTGAAGATGGAAGAGTTGTCCGGCGGCACCTTCACCATCTCTAACGGTGGCGTCTATGGCTCGCTGATGTCCACGCCGATCCTGAACCCACCGCAGTCGGCGATTTTGGGCCTGCACAAGATCCAGCAGCGGCCGATGGTGATGCCGGACGGTTCCATCGAGGCGCGGCCGATGATGTATCTGGCGCTTTCCTACGACCACCGCATCATTGACGGTTCCGAAGCCGTGACCGCGCTGGTGCGGATCAAGGAAGGTATCGAAGACCCGCGCCGCCTGCTGTTCGATATGTAGGCGCGGCGCGAGTCCTCCTCTGCAATCCGGTGGAAGCAACTTCCGCCCAAAGGTGAGTTACCATGTATGATGTGATCGTGATCGGTGGCGGTCCCGGCGGTTATGTGGCTGCCATTCGCGCCGCGCAACTGGGTATGAAGACGGCCTGTGTGGAGATGCGCGGCGCGCTCGGCGGCACCTGCCTGAACGTCGGCTGTATCCCGTCGAAGCAATTGCTCCAGGCCTCCCACAAATACGAGGAAGCGAAGAACGGGTTCGGTAAGCTGGGCGTGAACGTCGAGGGCGTGAGCCTGGACCTCAAGCAGATGATGAAAGCCAAGACCCAGGTCGTCAGGGGCCTGACCAAGGGCATCGAGTTTCTCTTCAAAAAGAACAAAGTCGAATACATCAAGGGCGCCGGCAGTATTGCGGCAGTTGGTAAGGTCGAGGTGACCGACGCCGACGGCAAGACCGAGACGCTGGAAACCAGGAACATCATCATCGCAACAGGCTCCGAAATCGCGACGATCCCGGGCGTCGAAGTGGACGAGGACCGCATCGTCTCCTCTACCGGCGCGCTGGAACTGAAGGAAGTGCCGGAGCGTCTGGTGCTGATTGGCGGCGGCATTATCGGTCTGGAGATGGGCGTGGTTTGGCACCGGCTCGGCGCGAAGGTGACGGTGGTCGAGTTCCTCGACCGGATCGTGCCTGGTGTCGATCTGGAAGTCGCCAAGGAAATGCAGAAGTTGCTGAAAAAGCAGGGCTTCGATTTCAAGCTCTCGACCAAGGTGACTGGCGCGCAGAAGACGAAGGATGGCGTGCGCGTGACGGTCGAGCCCGTTGCGGGCGGCGAGCCCGAGGAAATTGACGGCGATACCGTGCTGCTGTGCGTCGGCCGCAAGCCCTATACCGAGGCGCTGAACCTGGAAGGCGTGGGCGTCGAGACGGACGACCGCGGCCGGGTGGCCGTCGACGGCAAGTTCAAGACGAACGTGGACGGCATCTATGCCATCGGCGACGTGATCGCCGGGCCGATGCTGGCACACAAGGCGGAGGACGAGGGCTTTGCCTGTGCCGAAATTATTGCCGGTCAGCATCCGCATATCGACTACAATCTGATCCCCGGCGTGGTCTACACCCATCCGGAAATCGCCTGGGTCGGCCAGACCGAGGAACAACTGAAGGATGCAGACCGGGCCTATAAGACCGGCAAGTTCCCGTTCATGGCGAACAGCCGGGCCCGGGCATCGGGCGATGCCGACGGCTTCGTCAAGGTGCTGGCCGATGCCGAGACCGACGAGGTGCTGGGGGTGCACATTATCGGCCCGGAAGCGGGTACGATCATCGCAGAGGCCGTGCTGGCGATGGAGTACAAGGCCAGTGCCGAGGATATCGCTCGCACCAGTCACGCCCACCCCACCCTGAACGAGGCGTTGAAAGAAGCCGCGCTCGCGGTTGGTAGCGGTGCGATTCACATTTAAGCGCCAGTAGCGCCGCCGCGCCGGCCGCACTATCCTCGCTGCGACAGATAACCCTTACGGCGGGAGAACGCCCATGGCGAGTTTTGAAGACAAGGTGGCGCTGGTGACCGGTGCGGGCTCCGGAATCGGGCGGCAGATGGCGCTGGCGATCGCTATCGGCAAAGGCGCCGTCATGTGCGCGGACATCGATGAGCAGGGCGCACAGGCGACCGCCGCCCGGCTTGAGGAAGCCGGCGCAAAGGCGATGGCTATCGGGCTGGATGTGACCGACTCTGGCGCCGTCAAGGCTGCCTTGGACAAGACGATGAAGGACCTGGGCCGCGTCGATGTGCTGATGAACAATGCCGGAATCGGCAGCGGCTTTACCTGGGACCGTATCCAGCAGGTTAACCTTTCTGGCGTTTATTACGGGCTGATCCATGCCTGTCCGATGATGGCGGAGCAGGGCGGCGGGGCGATCGTCAATACCGCCTCTGTCGCGGGACTGCACGGTCTGGTGCGCCAGAGATCCTTCGCCGATGATTTGCCGGTGCTGGAGGGTGCGGCCTCCTATGTGGCAGCTAAGCACGGCGTGGTCGGTTTGACCAAGCAGTTCGCCGTGGCGTTCGGCGCCAAGGGGGTGCGGGTTAACGCGGTCTGCCCCGGCTATATCGTGACGCCGATGACCGAGAAATCCCGCGCCGGCGAGGGCAAGGCGTTCCTGGAAAGCATCCACCCCATGGGCCGGCTCGGCGAGCCGGAGGAAGTGGCGGCGGTTGCGGCGTTCCTGGCAAGCGATGCGGCCAGTTTTGTCACCGGCGTCGCTATGCCCGTCGACGGGGGTTACTCGGCACGGTAGAAAACGCACGCGGCTCCGGCGGGGAAGACGGGGCCGCGGTTCGACCGAGGCATGGCAGGGCTCCAGTCCAATGAAGAAAATCACCGTCGTTTCGCCGTGCTTCAACGAAGAAGACAATGTCGAAATCTGCTGGCAGACGGTGAAGGCGATCTTCGAGAAAGACCTGCCGGACTACGAGCGCGAGCATATTTTCGTCGACAATGCCTCGACCGACCGAACCGTGGAAATCCTGCGCGGTATCGCGACGAACGATCCGGGCACCAAGGTGGTGGTGAATGCGCGCAATTTCGGCGTGTTCCGCTCGACCTTCAACGGGCTGCGCCACGCGACCGGCAATGCGACCTTGGTGATGCTGCCGGTGGACCTGCAGGACCCGCCGGAGTTGCTGCCGGAGTTCGTCAAGCTCTGGGAGCAGGGATACGAGGTGGTGGCGGGTGCTCGTTCGACCCGGGAGGAGGGCTTCTTCCTGCGCACAGCGCGCAAGGCGTTCTACCGGATCGTCAACGGCCTGTCCGATTTTCGAATTTCGCCGGACGTGGGCGAGTTGCAGCTGGTCGACCGTAAGGTGCTGAAGGCGGTCCTCGCCCACAACGACCACTACCCCTATATCCGTGGCATTATCGCCAGCGTCGGTTTTCGCTCGATCATCGTGCCCTATACTTGGCGCGCGCGGGCGAGGGGCATGTCGAAGCACAAGTTCTTCACCTTGATTGACCAGGCGCTGAACGCCATCTTTGCGTTCACCAAGGCGCCAATGCGCTTCTGCACCCTCGTCGGGATTGCGATTTCGGCGCTGTGCCTGCTGTTCTCGGTCTTTTCCGTGATTGCGTTCCTGTTGAGCCCGGACCTGGCGCCGCGCGGGACGACGACGATTATCGTTGCGCTGTTCTTCCTGTCGGGCATCCAGATGCTGTTCATCGGCATGCTGGGCGAATACATCACCTCTATCCATAACCAGGTGCGCGGCGGCCCGATGGTGGTGGAGCGGGAACTGATCAATATTCCCGATGAAGACGGCCCGCGGTAGCGCGGACCCTAACGTCCGAACACGGGCCAGCGCCCGGTCAGCACGCGCGAGATCATTACGAAGCTGATGGCCGCCGCGAACGGCACGATGATCGCCTGCGCCAGGAGGGGTGGCAGGCCGGCGGTTACCAATTGCTCCAAGAAGAAGGCGTTCAGCAGGTAGAGGAACAGGTAGGCGGCGAAATAGGCGGGCATCCGCTTGTAGCCCTTCGCGCCAAACACTAGCTTTGCGTGGGTGAAATAGTTCCAAGTGACGCCGATGACATAGGCGACGCCGAGCGCTGGTTGTTCGGGCATGCCGGCCAGCACCAGCAGGGCGTAGACGATATAGCCGAACAGCGTGTTGAACACGCCGATGATCAGGAACTTGATCAGTTGAATGAAGGTTTCGTCGGCCAGCAATACGACCAGACGATCCTTCAGGGTCGGGGCGCTCATGGCAATGCTCTCTCTGCCGCCAGCACCTGCGCAACGCCTGTCTGTAACGTGTAGCGCGGCTTGAACCCGACTTCTTCGTTCAGGCGTGTGGTATCTGCCGCCAGCAGGGGCGGGTCGGTGGCCGGGCGTTGGATCACACCAAGCCGGATCAGGTCCGGGCGGCCCATCTGGTTCGCCGCCTCCATGATCAGATCGCGGACGGCGATCGCCTCGCCGCTGGCAACGTTGATTGGGCCTTGAATATCGCTGGAAAGCAGGGCCGTCAACGCGGCGGCGATGTCGGCGGTGTTCAGGAAGTCGCGACCCTGTTCGCCATCGGTGCAATCGACCGGCTCCCCTGCCTTCAGACCGTTGACCAGATCGCCGAACAGACGGCCCGGCGGCTCGCCGGGACCGTAGCAGAAAAAGGGGCGCGCCCAGGCGAACGACAGGTTCAGGGCGGGCGCGGCTTTGGTGAGGGCCAGCCCCGCGGCGGCCTTCGCCCCGCCGTAAAGGGTGGCGGGACGCAGCGGCGTGTCTTCGCGGAGGGTGACGGCGGACCAGTCGTACTCCGCGCAACTGCCGACGCCGACGGCGCGCTTGCCCCCGCTTGCGGCGAACGCCTGGACCAGAGCGAAAGTGGCGGAGACCCAGTCCAGATTGGCGGGCGAGGTCCAGCGGTCGCGTGCGCCGGCGTGCCAGGCGAGGTGGAGGAGATGGGTCGCTTTGGCCTCTCTGACGGCGGCCTGGGTGGTGGCGTGGTCGAGCAGATCGACCTGAAGTGCTATTGCACCGTTGGGTGCTGCACCGCTGCGGCTGAGGACGGTCACGCGATAGCCCGCTGCCAGCAGGGCAGGCACGCATTGCCGGCCGATCAACCCGCTCGCGCCGCTGAGGAGGACGTGGGGCGAGGCCATCGCTAGAATACGTCGATTTCCGGCACGGCGGTGACGAACCTGGCACCCTTGGCCCGCAGGTCGGCCAGTTGCGCCGAAATCTCCGCTTTCAGGTTCCAGGGCAGGATGACGACGTAGTCGGGCGTTTCCTCATAGAGCGCCTCGACTGGTTTCACCGGTACTTGGTTACCGGGAAGCAGCGTGTTTTGCTTGGCCGGGTTGCGGTCCACGCAAAAGGCAATGCGGTCCGCGCCGACGCCGCAATAGTTCAGGAAGGTGTTACCCTTGGCCGCCGCGCCGTAGGCGGCGACCGTCTTGCCCTCCGCCTGCGCCCGGTCGAGGAAGGCGAGGAAGCCGTCGCGCACGGCCTCGACCCGTGCGGTGAAGCCGGCATATCCGGCAAGGCTATCCATCTGGGCCGCCCGCTCCGCGGCGCGGACGGTAGCGACGCCAGCGCGTTCAGTGGGGCTGGCGCCCTCCAGGCAGGCATAGACGCGCAGCGAGCCGCCATGGGTTGGCAGTTGCTCCACCTCGAACACACGCAGGCCGGCGGCGGCAAACATCTTCTCGACGGTCACTAGCGAGAGATAGGAGTAATGCTCGTGGTAGATCGTGTCGAACTGAACCCGCTTGATCAGGTTCAGGAGGTGCGGGAATTCGACCGTATAGACCGCATCGCCGGAAAGCAGCGCCGCCACGCCCTGGATGAAGTCGTTAATGTCGGGCACATGCGCCAGCACGTTGGCGGAGCAGATCAGGTCGGGCCGTTTGCCCTCCGCTGCGAGCCGCTTGGCCAGGTCTTCGCCGAAGAATTCGACCAGGGTCGGCACGCCTTTTTTCTCCGCCTCCGCCGCCGTGTTGCCGGAGGGTTCGATGCCAAGTACGGGCACGCCTGCCTGCACGAAATATTGAAGCAGGTAACCGTCGTTGGAGGCGATCTCCACCACCAGGCTGTCCGGGCCAAGGGCCAGGTCCGCCGTCATCTTCTCCGCATAGGCTTTGCAATGGGCGAGCCAGGAGTCGGAGAAGGAGGAGAAATAGGCGTAGTCGGCGGAGAAAATCTCGTCCGCCGGCACCACGTCATCCACCTGCACCAGGAAGCAGGAGGGGCAGACGCGGGCGTGCAGCGGGTAGAACGACTCCGGCTTGCCCGCGTTCGCAAGCGGGACGTAGGAATTGGCCAGCGGCGAGAGGCCGAGGTCGACAAAGGTCTGGGTCAGCGGTGTCGCGCAATGGCGGCATTTGGGTGTGTCGGTCATGCGCATTCTTCACAAAGGCGTTGGTATTGGTCGAGCTGGCGGGCGCATAGTTCGGCCACGTTGGCGCCCGAGGCCCATTCCCCATACCAGCCGGCGGTCATGGCGATGCAGTCATCGAAGCCGAGCGCGGGCTTCCAGCCAAGCTCTGCCCGCGCCTTGGTGGCGTCGAGAGTCAGCAATGTCGCCTCGTGCACCGTGGCGGCGGCGGGATCGACATGAATCGCACCCTTGCCGATGGCCGCGACCAGGGCTTCGGCAACGCCGAGCACCGGGCGCTCGTCGCTGCGGTCCGGGCCGAAGTTCCAGCTTGGGTCGGCGGCTTGCGGTTCCGAGTCCGAACAAAGCCGCTCGGCGGCCATGATGTAGCCGCGCAGGGGCTCTAGCACATGCTGCCAGGGGCGGATCGCTCCCGGCGAGCGGATGGTGACGGTACCTTCCGGCCCCAGGCAGGCGCACACGATGTCGGGCACCAGCCGGTCCTCCGCCCAGTCGCCGCCGCCAATCACATTGCCCGCGCGCACCGCGCCGATGCGGGCCGGGTGGCCGTCCTTGGCATAGGGTTGGAAATAGCTGCGCCGCATGGCGGCGGTGGCGATTTCCGCGGCGCCCTTGGACGCGGAATAGGGGTCGTGGCCGCCCATCGGGTCGGTCTCGCGGTAGCCCCAGATCTGGCCGACATTCTCGTAGGCCTTGTCCGACGTGGCGACGACCACGGCACGGACACCCGGCGTCTGGCGCACCTGATCAAGAAGGGCGACGGTGCCGAGCACATTGGTCGCGAACGTCTCCACCGGTTCCCGATAGGAGCGGCGGACGAGGGACTGCGCGGCCAGGTGGAAGATCACCTCGGGCCTAGCCTCGTTCAGCGCATCGACGAGCGCTGTCCGGTCGTTCAGGTCGCCGATGATACTGCAGACGCCGTTCAGGCCGAGGAGCGACCAAAGATTCGGCTCTGTCTCCGGCGCTTGCGCGAAGCCGGTGACCGCGGCGCCGAGGCGATGCAGCCAGCAGGCAAGCCACGCACCCTTGAATCCGGTATGGCCGGTGATGAGAATGCGGCGGCCTCTCCAGAAGGTGGGGTCCATTACCAGACCTTCCAAGGTGCGTTGCCGCCGGCCCAGTGCTCTTCCAGTTCCTGACGCTCGCGCAGCGTGTCCATCGGCTGCCAGAACCCCTCATGCTCGTAGGCGTGCAACTGGCCGTCCTGGGCGAGCCGCTGCAGTGGCGTGCGCTCCCAGATGGTGTCGTCGCCATCCAGGTACTGCCCGATCTTCGGCGATAGCACGAAGAAGCCGCCATTGATGACGCCGCCGTCGCCGATCGGCTTTTCCAGGAAGTCCGTGACGGCGTTGGCTTCGATCTGCAACTGGCCGAAACGGCGGGGCGGTGGCACGGCGGTCACGGTAGCGAGTTTGCTATGCGCCTTGTGAAAGGCCGTGAGCGCGGTGATGTCTACGTTACCGACGCCGTCGCCGTAGGTCAGATGAAAGGCTTCCTCGTCCTTCAGCAGAGGGAGCACCCGGCCGATTCGGCCGCCGGTCATGGTCTCCTGCCCTGTGTCGATCAGAGTGACGCGCCATGGCTCCGACTGGTTACGCAGGATTTCCATGCCGCCGGTTGAAAGGTCGAAGGTGACGTCGGACATGTGCAGGTAGTAGTTGGCGAAATACTCCTTGATCACATACCCGCGGTAGCCGCAGCAGATAATGAAATCGGTCACGCCATGCGCGCCATAGATCTTCATGATGTGCCAGAGGATCGGCAACCCGCCGATTTCGACCATCGGCTTCGGAATGCGAACAGTTTCCTCCGCAAGCCGGGTGCCGAGACCACCTGCTAGAATGACGCATTTCATGTGCCCACACTCCCTCTCTCACCTTGGAGTCCAGCCTGGGACAGCGGCCAGGACCCCCTTGGGGTATTCTCATAGCGCAAAAACCGGCTGGCGTCCGCCGGGTGCGCGGTCGCACGCCACCGGAGCCTGCCTGATGGCCAGCGGACCGCAGATTGCGCCGGAGCCGGTTTAGGAACAGTCAACGCCGGCCAGGCTTTTTATCGCGGCCACCGCCAGATCACGAGGCAGCACGCGGCTCCAGTTCATGCGGTAGACGCGGCCGGTATCGGCCCGGTTGACGTACTGCCAGACAATGTCGCCATCGGGTGAGAGGCGCAGCAGGCGGCCATAGTTGGACTCCTCCACAAACACGTCGCCATTCGGGTAGAGTTCCGACCGGCCCTCGGAGATGGTGCGCACCTCGTGACGGTTCATCCCTGCCTGATACGGCGATGTCACGGTGTCGGTGGCGAAGTCATAGATCATTACCGAATTGACGCCGTTCACGTCGTCCTTGAACTGATAGTTGAAGCGGTTGTTGTTGAAGACGGCGATGCGGCTTTCGTCCAATATGTCGACGTCGTGCTGGTTTACCCAGGGACCTTGCTTGATCCAGATAACCTTGTTGGTTGAAGGCCGGTACTGCACGATAGCAGAAATATTGCGCAGGCTGAGAAACAGGTCGCCCTTCTGCCAATATTTGCTGTCGAACACGGCTTCCTGCAAGTCGTTCATATGGATCGGATCATCGGAGTAAAAGTCCTGGCCGAAGACGTGCCGGGCCAGGCCATTTTCGATCAGCAGTTCCGGCACGGACTTTTGGTATAGGATCTTCCCGTCTTTCGAGACATGGACGATGGCGTCCTCCTTGAAGGTCTTGGAGACCCGTTCGATGGTCTGCGGCTCCAGAAATGCCTCAACCCAGAAGCCACCGCCGGAATGGAATTCATTACTGTGGTGAAAAACGCCATCGACAGTCCAGCGGATTTCGCCGCAGGGGCCGGTGCGGACCAGCGGCGAGGCGTCCTGGAAGACGATATCGCCATCCGGCAGCAGCAGGGGATGCATGATACGGTAGCGGGAAGGCGTGCGGTCGCGGGCCAGATCGACCAGATTGGATTGGATTTGCGAGCGGGCGTTGATCGCTTCGAAATCCGGCAGCCAGGTATGGATAATGCGGTTTGCCGCCAGGTCGACCAATTCGACGATGCTGCGCTCGCGGCCGGCGTCGTAGCGGGAGAGCAGCAAGTATTCGCCTTTGTAGCCGGCGCTATTCGGCGTGTTAAAGGTGAAGCCTTTATCGTCGCCGAAGCGGCTGGTGCCTACGGCAAGATCCTTCTGGCCGCCCTCCAGGACGAGACTCATCCCCTCCTTGAAATTCTTGGGGATTGAGGCGAGCGCGAGCGCGATATCGCCGATGACGCCATAGGTCCGGTGGCCCTCCGCGGCGACGCGCACGATGTTGCCGAACGCCAACGCGGCAAGGCCGCATATGGCGACGACCGCTATCAACACACGGACGGTGACATTTCGACCGAGCATCGCCAATCTCTCCATTGGTCAGCTCTTTCGTGGGGACGCGGCCGATTTGATGCGGCGGCGAACCGTAGTCCACGATTGAGCGCCGTCAGAAAATCGGGCGGCCCAGTGTCCATGTCAATATGGCGGGTCCGCCAGCCCCGCCGTCAAGTTGCACCGCGATACGGTTTGCGGACGCCGCAGGAACATAGTCAAAGCGTGTGAACGAGGTGCCGTCCTTGGTCGTAAGCTCCACCTCCCGGGGGGCGCCGCCGTCCCAGGTGATCGAGGCGCGCGAGAATTCCGGCGTTTCGATAGTCAGGCGTACTGGCAGAGTTTCGCCCGAATGTACGGGGCCGAGCACGCGCAGGCGGGCGGGGATGCTTTGGTCGCCGTCGGGCGGGATCGTCACCCATTTCGGCTCCTGTATCCCGAATCGGTAGACGCCGATGCCAGCAACAACGATGGCCGCGGGAATCAACGCCCACTTGGCGACGAACATGCCGCTCCACACCCGGCGGGGGGCACTGCCGGCCGGCAATTTCCCCGTTCCGGCCGCCGGCATCCGGGCGATGCGGGAGGCAAAGACCATGGCGCCAGAGAACATTAAGATCGTGCCCATAGCCCCGAAAACCAGCCAGGCGGCGCGTGAGTAGTTGCCGGCCCAGTCGCCATGATGCAGGGCGTCGAAGAAGTGCTTGGCCTGGTCTTTCGGGGAAAATTCCGCCGGTTCGATGACCGTCAGCACCTTCGCCGATGGCGGATCGACCACGACCTTGGTCGAGTCGAACCTCACCAGAGAGCGGCCGGTCGGGCCGTGAAACGAAATGCCCTGTTTGGGGTTGAAGGGCAGGACAACGGCGGAAATATGCTGCTCTGGCGCAGCCGCCTGTGCGGCGGCCGCCGCCCGGTCAAGCATGGCGCCGTCGAACCCTTGCGGCAGCGCCGTTGTTCGTTCCGATGCGGCGGGAATGGACGGGCCCTTGGTCGGAATTACCCCCAAAACGACGACGAAGTAGTAGATGCCGCTGACGACTACGGTAAGCAGGAAGGGCAGGCTCCAGACCGCGACGAAGCGGTGCAGGCCGCCCCACCAGGGCCGTGCGCCGCGTCCCCTCGTCGGTGGGGTTTTCAGCGCCCGCCAGAACCGGCGGTAGGCGATCAGTCCTGAAATTATCGATGCCAGCAGCGAAAACGCCAACAGCGAAACGACGGCCTGGCCAATTCCCTTGCCGGTGAACAGGCTGTCATGGAAGGACACCAGTATATGACGCACGCCTTCCAGCGGCGTTGCGCCGAGGATCTCGCCTGTGATGGGGTCGGTCCAGATTAGGGCTTTCTCGCCCCAGTTCGTATTGATCTGCGCGCGGTCTCCGAACAGCGAACCGGCGGCCGGCCGTGACATGATGTTGATGCGAGCGTCGGGGTAGGCAGCCTGGATCTTGTCATAGGTCTGGCCGAACGACAGCCGCTCGCCGTCCGATACAGCCCCCGACCTGATCTTGGCGTAGAAGGCATTTTCTACTTCGGTCGAAAACACCAGCAAGGTGCCGGTGGCGAACATGATGCCGAGCAGAATGCAGGTGTTCAGCCCGAGCCATTGATGGATGCGGAACAGAAAAATCCTGGCGGATTGCATGCTCATCGACCGATGCCCCCGGTTGCCGTGTTTTTCTAGCTGAAGTGCAGTGCGCCGTTGATGTCCAGCACCGCGCCGTTGATGTAGGCCGCCGCCGGCGACACCAGGAAGACCAGCGGCCCGGCGATTTCCGCCGCGCTCGCCATGCGCTGCATCGGAAAGCCGGAGGCGTCGTAGGGCTCGCCCTGGGTCATGGGCGTATCCACCGGGCCGGGTGCGACGGCGTTGATGGTGCAGACGGGCGCCATGCGCGTCGACGCCCAATGCACCAGCGCGTGGATGCCGCCCTTGCTCATGGCGTAGTG
Organism: Alphaproteobacteria bacterium; assembly: GCA_965222315.1. Classification (GTDB taxonomy): domain Bacteria; phylum Pseudomonadota; class Alphaproteobacteria; order Bin95; family Bin95; genus JACKII01. The sequence continues at coordinate 457,574 of OZ244951.1, forward strand.
GGGGGAGGCGCGGACGCCGCCGATGCGGCCGGCGATGGAGCCGACCAGCGCGATGCTGCCCTTGCCGCGGGCCTTCAGCGTGGGCATGGCGGCGCGGACCAGGTTCATCGGGCCCACCATGTTGACCTGAAAGACCTTCTCCGCCTGTTGATTCCAGCCTTGCTCGTCCCAGTCGCTGAACGGGCAGATGGCGGCGCAGTCGATCAGTCCATCGAAGTCCCCGAGGCTCTCGATCCAGGCTTCGACCGCCGTCTGGTCCGAGACGTCGAGCGCCGCCGCGGCATGGCCGCTGCCGGTCATACCTTCCAGAGCAGGCGCACGCAGGTCGGTGGCGCTGACCCGTGCGCCGAGGGTAGCGGCGATGCGGGCGGCCTCCGATCCGATACCGCCGCCGGCGCCGGTGATGGCGATGTGACGACCTTCCAGATTGAATGGGTGCATAACGCATGCCTCCTTGGCTAAGTTAGCTGCAAAGGTACCTAGTTCGCTGCGGCGGACCAATATAGGAGAACGCCGCATGATGGCATCAGGATCGCCGGCCTTTCACGGCCTGCGCGTGTTGGATTTCAGCCGGGTGATCGCCGGACCTGCGTGTACGCAGAACCTTGCTGATTTCGGGGCGGAGGTGATCAAGATCGAAAATCCGAAGGGCGGCGATGACGGGCGTAGCATGGCCGGTCCAAGCCACGGTGGCGAAAGCCATTTCCACTTGGCTTTTAACCGAGGCAAAAAGAGTGTAGCGCTGGACACGACCAAGCCGGAAGGGCTGGAATTGGCCCTGCAGATGGCCGAACGGGCCGATGTGGTGATCGAGAACTTCCGGCCGGGCGTGGCAAAAAGGCTTGGCATCGACTATGCTTCGCTCGTATCCCGCAATCCGCGGCTGATCTATTGCTCGATCAGCGCCTATGGCCAGGAAGGGCCATTTAGTGACCGGCCGGGCTTCGATCCAGTGCTGCAGGCCGAAGCGGGCATGATGGCCATGACTGGCCCGGTCGAGGGACCGCCGATGCGTCACCCGATCTCCATCATCGACACCTTCACCTCGATCCATGCCACCGCAGCCATCGCGACGGCGCTCTATGCCCGGTCCCAAACCGGCCGCGGCCAGCACATCGACCTGGCGCTATACGATGCGGCGGTGGCGGCGATGGGCAACTCAGCGATGTATTATTTGGTCGGTGGGGAGGAACCACCACGGACCGGCAATGCGCATAGCACGGCGGTGCCGGTTAATGTGTTCCAGGCCGCCGACGGTCCGCTCTACATGGCGATAGGCAACCAAAGATTGTATGAAGCGTTCTGCCGGATACTGGAAAGGCCAGACTTGTTGGAGGACGCACGTTTCGCCACACCGGAAGCCCGGTCCGACAACCGGGAAGCGATGTACGTCATTCTGGATGCAATTTTTGCGGAGCACACGCGTAGCTATTGGGCTGAGCGGCTGCGCGCGCTGCCGGCCGGTCCGGTGCTGAGCGTCGGCGAGGCGCTGGAAGGTGAGGCGACGGCGGCGCGCGGGCTGGTGCGGGAGGTGGCGCACCCGAAGGGCAGGGTCCGGCAACTGACCTCGATTTACCGTTTCTCCGATACACCCGTCGCCGACAACCACACGGCGCCGCTGTTGGGTGAGCATACCGCCGAGGTCTTGGCCGAATGGTGCGGTGTCGACGAGACACGGCTGGCGGCGTTGCGGGAGATCGGGGTGGTGGGGTAGTCGCTCCCACTCTACCCCTAGCGGTTACCGCGGCAGGACGCTCTCGCCCATCAGGTGGGCGTCCACCGCGTTGGCGCACTGTCGGCCTTCCCGGATCGCCCAGACGACCAGAGACTGGCCGCGGCGCATGTCGCCGGCGGCGAACACGTTCGCCGCGCCCTTGACCTTGTAGTCGTCAGGCTGCTCCGGAATGCGGCCGAGCGGATCGCGCTGCACCATGGTGTTGATGCCAAGATCGGCGAGGACGTCATCTTCCCGCGGGCCGACAAATCCCATGGCTAGCAGCACCAGGTCGGCCTCGTAGTCGAACTCGCCAACCTTTGCCGGCGCCATCCGGCCGTCTGAGCCGCGTTCCCACTTGACGCGGTCGCCCTTGATCCGGGCGACATTGCCATTGCCGTCATCGACCAGTTCGGTCGTCACCATCTCATATTCGGTGTCGGTGCCGTAGGTTGCGGTGACTTCCTGCTGACTGGAGGACACGCGCTCCTTGCGCGGCCAGTCGGGCCAGATCAGCGGCTTGTTCTCTGCCTCCGGCGGGCGGTCGAACAGTTCGAACTGGCGGACGATCTTCGCGCCCTGGCGGGTCGAGGTGCCGATGCAATCGGAGCCGGTGTCGCCGCCGCCAATCACGATGACGCTCTTGCCAGAAGCGACAAGGTCATGGTTCGCGGGAAGCTGGTCGCCCGCGTTCCGCTTGTTCTGCAGGGGCAGGAAATCCATGGCGAAATGCACGCCGTTCAGGTCGCGACCCATGATCTCCGACCCCAGGTTGCGTGGGTTTTCCGCGCCGCCCGCCAGCACCACGGCGTCGAACTCGGCCGACAACCCTTTGGCGGAGACATTCTTGCCGACGTGAGCGTTGTAGACGAAGGTCACGCCTTCCGCCTTCATCTGTTCGACGCGCAGGTCGATCAGGTGCTTTTCCATCTTGAAGTCGGGAATGCCGTAACGGAGCAGGCCGCCCGCCCGGTCGTTCTTTTCGTACAGAGTCACCGCATGGCCGGCGCGGGCCAGTTGCTGGGCACAGGCGAGGCCGGCCGGTCCGGACCCAACCACGGCGACTTTCTTGCCGGTCTTTTTCTCCGGCGGTTGCGGCACAAGCCAGCCGTTTTCCCGGCCAGTGTCGGCGATGGCGCACTCGATGCTCTTGATCGTCACCGGGCGCACGAAGGTATTGAGGTTCAGCGTGCAGCTTTCCTCGCACGGCGCCGGGCAGATGCGGCCGGTCATTTCCGGGAAATTATTGGTGGAATGCAGGTTGTCGTAAGCTTCCCGCCATTCGCCGTGATAGACGAGGTCGTTCCAGTCGGGGATCTGGTTGTTGACCGGGCAACCGTTGTGACAGAACGGAATCCCGCAATCCATGCAGCGCGCGCCCTGCTGGCGGAGTTCATCTTCCGGCAGCGGTTTGACGAACTCATGCCAATGCTTCAGGCGCTTCTCGACCGGTTCGTAGTCGCGGTCGTGCCGAGGCTCTTCCAGAAAGCCGGTGGGCTTACCCATGAGCCACCTCCTTCGCCGGGGTGTTACCCGTAGCGGCTGCGTCTTCGTCTGCCATTTCGTTCAGCGCACGGCGGAAGTCGTTCGGCATCACCACGACGAACTTGCCGACCATCTCGTCGAAATTATCCAAGATGTTCTGTGCCACCGTACTGCCCGTATAGTGCGCGTGCCGCTCAATCAGTAAGCGCAGGCGGTGAATGTGGTGTTTGAGTTGGGGGACGCCCTTGATCATCACTTCCAACGGGTCCGCCGGCGCGGCTTCGTCCGGGTCGATCCGTTCCAGGCTGACCATCTCCGGGTTGCAGCGGTCTTCGAACTGGTTGTCCGGGTCGAATACATAGGCGAGGCCGCCGCTCATGCCCGCTGCGAAGTTCATGCCGGTCGGGCCGAGCACGACCATGCAGCCGCCGGTCATGTATTCGCCGCCATGATCGCCAACGCCTTCCACTACGCAGAACGCGCCGGAGTTGCGCACGCAGAAGCGTTCGCCCGCCACGCCGCGGAAATAGGCTTCGCCGTCGATGGCGCCATACAGAACGGTATTGCCGATAACAATGTTCTGTTCCGGCACATAGGGCGAGGAGGCGGGCGGATAGACCGCGATGCGTCCGCCGGAGAGGCCCTTGCCGACATAGTCGTTGGCAACGCCCTCCAATTCTATGGACACGCCGCGGGCGAGGAATGCGCCGAAGCTCTGGCCGCCGACACCGGTCGCCTTCACCGCGATGGTGTCTTCCGGCAGGCCGCCGTGGCCATAACGCTTGGCGACTTCGCCGGACAACATTGCGCCGAACGTGCGGTTGATGTTGCGCACCTCCACCGGGATCTGCACCGGCTCGCGCCGTTCCAGAGCCGGTTCGGCGGCTGCGATCAGATGATTGTCGAGGGCGTTTTCGAGGCCGTGGTCCTGTGTTTCACAATTATAAGTTGCGATTTCCGAGCCGACATTGGGCTGATGTATCAGTTTCGAAAGGTTGACACCATGCGCCTTCCAGTGAGCCACCGCCTTGTGCATGTCGAGCTTGTCGGTCCGGCCGATCATCTCGTTGAACGAGCGGAAGCCGAGGGCTGCCATCATCTCGCGGATTTCTTCGGCGACGAAGAAGAAGTAGTTGATGACGTTGTCCGGCGTGCCCTGGAAACGCTTTCGCAGTTCAGGGTTCTGGGTCGCGACGCCGACAGGGCAGGTGTTCAGGTGGCATTTGCGCATCATGATGCAGCCCATGCTGATCAGCGGCGCGGTGGCGAAACCGAACTCGTCGGCGCCGAGCATCGCCGCTATCACCACGTCCCGGCCGGTGCGTAAGCCGCCGTCGGCCTGCACCGCAATGCGGCCGCGCAGGCCGTTCAGCACCAGGGTCTGGTGCGTCTCTGCTAAGCCGATCTCCCACGGGCTGCCGGCATGGGTCAGCGAGGTGATGGGGGAGGCGCCGGTGCCGCCCTCGAAACCCGAAATGGTGACGTGATCCGCCTTCGCCTTGGAGACGCCGGCGGCGACGGTGCCGACGCCGACCTCCGACACCAGCTTGACGCTGATACGTGCGCGGGGGTTGGCGTTCTTCAGGTCGTGGATAAGCTGTGCCAAATCCTCGATTGAGTAGATGTCGTGATGGGGCGGTGGCGAGATCAGGCCGACGCCGGGGGTGGAGTGGCGCACGGTGGCGATGGCGCGGTCCACCTTGTGGCCGGGCAACTGGCCGCCCTCGCCGGGCTTGGCGCCCTGGGCCATCTTGATCTGGATATCGTCCGCATTGACCAGGTATTCGGTCGTCACGCCGAATCGGCCCGACGCCACCTGCTTGATGCGGCTGCGCATGGTGTCGCCTTCCTGTTTCCAGAAAGGATGGTCCTTCGCCAGCGGCACGAAGCGGTCCGGCTCTTCCCCGCCTTCGCCGGTGTTCGAGCGGCCGCCGATGCGGTTCATGGCGATGGCGAGCGTCGTGTGCGCCTCCCGGCTGATCGAGCCGAAGCTCATCGCGCCGGTGGAAAAGCGCTTCACGATCTCCGAGGCAGATTCGACCTCGCCGATAGGAATGGCATTGCCGGGCTTGATGTCGAACAGGCCGCGCAGCGTATAGAGCTTACGGGACTGGTCGTTCATTTCCTCAGCGAACAGCTTGTATTCGTTGGTGTTGTTGCCGCGCACGGCGTGTTGCAAGTGCGCGACTGAGGACGGATTCCAGGCGTGGTGCTCGCCACGGAACCGGAAGGCATATTCGCCGCCGACATCCAGCATTTTGGCGAGCGTTGGGTCGTCGCCGAACGCGCGGGTGTGGCGGACGAAGGTCTCCCGCGCGACTTCGGCCAGGCCGATGCCTTCGACCATGGTTTGCGTTCCAGTGAAATACTGATCGACAAATGGGGTCGAAAGGCCGACCGCATCGAAAATCTGTGCGCCGCAATAGGACTGGTAGGTCGAGATGCCCATCTTGGAGCAGACCTTCAGGATGCCTTTGTTCAACGCTTTTATGTAGTTGTAGGAGGCTTCTTCCAGGGTGAGGCCGCCCAGGTCGCCGAGGCGGTCAGCGATGGTCTCGAACGCCAGATATGGGTTGATCGCCTCCGCGCCATAGCCCGCCAGCACACACATATGGTGCACCTCGCGGGCCTCGCCTGTCTCGATCACCAGGCCGGTTTCAGTGCGCAGACCCTTGCGGATCAGATGATGGTGGACGGCAGAGCAGGCCAGCAGGGCCGGCATGGGGATGCGGGTTGCGCTCATGCCTCGGTCGGACAGGATCAGAATATTATGCGCTTCGCGCACGGCTTCTTCAGCCGCGGCGCAGAGCGCCTCGACAGCTGGCCCGAGCCCGTCTGTACCTTCATCAGCTTCCCAACAAACATCAAGCGTCTTGGTACGGAAGGTGTCGCCGACCAAAACATCAAACTCTCTGATCTTTTCCAGATCCAGGTTCGACAAGATGGGTTGATGCGCCTCGAGCCGTTTATGACTTGGATCGTGCCCAGTACCGAGAAGGTTGGGCCTTGGACCGATTAGCGTGGTCAGCGACATGACCACTTCTTCACGGATTGGATCAATCGGAGGATTAGTCACCTGCGCAAAGTTTTGCTTGAAATAAGTGTAAAGCAGCTTTGGCTTGTCGGAAAGTACGCTAATGGGGGTGTCTTTGCCCATGGAGCCGATGGGATCGTCACCCGCCTGCGCCATCGGCTCAAGGAAGAATTTCAGATCTTCTTGTGTATAGCCAAACGCCTGTTGTCGGTCGAGCAGTGGAATGTTGCTAGTCGGCGGTTCGTGTTGGGCTTCTGGCAGTTCTTCCAATTGATATTGGGTTTCGTTAAGCCATTGCTGGTAAGGATGCGCGTCTGCTAGCGATGCCTTTAGCTCGGCGTCGTCTACAATGCGCCCCTCGTTCATATCGACCAGCAACATCTTGCCGGGCTGCAGTCGCCACTGTTCCTTGATCTGCTCAGGCGGAATCGGCAGAACGCCGATCTCTGAGCCCATCACAATCCGGTCATCGGTGGTCACCAGGTAGCGGGCAGGGCGCAGACCGTTCCGGTCGAGCGTGGCACCGATCTGGCGACCGTTAGTAAAGCAGACAGCGGCGGGGCCATCCCACGGCTCCATTAGTGCGGCATTGTACTCGTAGAACGCTCGACGTTTCTCATCCATTAGCTTGTTTTTACCCCAAGCTTCGGGGATCATCAGCATCATAGCGTGCATCAGCGGATAGCCGCCCAGCACTAGCAATTCCAATGCATTGTCAAAGCACGCTGTGTCAGACTGACCTTCAGGGATTAAAGGCCAGACCTTGTCCAAATCATCACCGAACAACTCGCTTTTCATCGAGTGCCGGCGCGCCGCCATCCAGTTGATGTTGCCCCGCACGGTGTTGATTTCGCCGTTGTGGCAAATATAGCGGTACGGGTGCGCCAATCGCCAAGATGGAAACGTGTTTGTCGAAAAACGTTGATGCACCAACGCAAATGCGCTCTCAAATCGTGGATCGCTGAGGTCCGGGTAATAGTCATCGACCTGCCCGGCAAGCAGCATTCCCTTATACACGACCGTCTGAGAAGAGCAGGAGACCGGGTAATAGTCTGCAGCACCTTCCAGTCCTTGCTCGGTGATCGAAGTTATGACCCGCTTGCGGGCAACGTATAACTTCCGCTCGAAATGCTCCTGATCCCAATCGGCGATATTGCCAATAAAAATCTGCCGATGGGCGGGTTCGACTGCCGCCACTGCCTTGCCCAGTACCGCGGTCCGCACCGGCACATCACGCCAGCCGAGAACAGCCATTCCCTCCGCTGCAACGGACTCTTCCCAAAGCGCTTCCATAGGCGCGCGCGCCGCGGCGTCGCGGGGCAGGAACAGCATGCCGACACCGTATTTGCCTTGAGGGGGCAGATCGAAGCCGCAAACCTCCCGGAAGAACCGGTCCGGAATCTGAGTCAAAATCCCGGCGCCGTCGCCGGTCAGCGGGTCGGCGCCGACGGCGCCACGGTGATCCAGATTGAGCAAGATTTGAAGGCCATCGCGGACGTTTTGATGCGATTTGCGACCTTTGATATCGGCGACAAAGCCGACACCGCACGAATCGTGCTCGTTGCGCGGATCGTAAAGGCCTTGCGCAGCGGGCCGTTGCATCCTCAATCCTCCTGCCTTGCGTCAGATCCTGTTACGCAGGATCAGAGCGTCCTGATCATTCGCGATCTCCCCGCCATACAGGGGGGAAATCGTGTGCGCCGGTCCTATAGTTCGCGTTGGAGCGGATCACACGTTACTCAATCGTTTGCACATCGATGATGTGACAGCCCGTTTCAGACAAGGGTCGATCCATTGATCGAGCAGGGGCATGGCCACTTCCTGCCAGAATACGGGATCGTGTTCGTACCCGATCACGCCGATGCGAGCAAGCAATATCCTGGTCGCATGGCCCATTGCAAAAGATCTATGCCGCAGATGCGAACCACTCCCGCGGCAGGGTATTAAACCAAAGTCTTAGTCGCGCACCAGCGAGCGTTCAGCCATGTCAGGGTCGAGGCTTAAGCCCAGGCCAGGCTGGTCTGGCGGCAGCAGGAATACGCCCTCGTCCGTTACCTCTTCCCGCAACGCGGGACCGGTGAACAACTGAGTCTGGAAGGCCAGCAGCGCGTTGTCTGGCATGAAGTATTCGATCCACTGCACATTCGGCAGGCCAGCAGCAGCATGCAGGTGGATCGACTGCAGATTCCAGGGCGACACCGGGATGCTGCGGGCGGTAGCGTAGGCGTGGATGCGCAGCCAGTCCGTCAGGCCACCGGTCAGGGCCGCGTTCGGCTGCAAGATATCCACGCAGCCCTCGTCGATCAGGCGCTGAAACTCGGCGAGGCCGACATTCTGCTCGCCGCCAACGATATAGGTGTCGCCCGCGTTCGCGCGCACGCGGCTGTAACCATTGAGGTCACCTGGCGGTACGGGCTCCTCCAGCCAGTAAAGGCCGTAGGGCTCCCAGGCCCTTAGCATTTGAATGGCGGTATCGACGTCCCAGGTGCCGTTCACATCGACCATCAGCCGGATGTCCGGGCCGACCGCCTCGCGCACGGTGGCGACGCGGGCTGTCGCTTCCGCCGTGGTGACGAAGGTGCGGGTGCCGCGGATCTTCAGCGCCTTGTGACCGTTGTTCACGTCCTCCAGCGCCCGCTCGGCGAGCTTGTCGGGCGGCATGTGGTGGGCGCAATTGCAGTAGGTCGGAATGCGCTCGCGGTAGCTGCCGAACAGTTTAGCAACCGGCACGCCGGAGGCCTTGCCCTTGATGTCCCAGAGCGCGAAATCGACGGCGGCGATGGCCAGCCGCATCATGCCGTCGCCACCGCGCCGAGGAGCGGCGTCATACATCGCCTGCCAGCATTCGGTGGTGAGGAACGGGTTGCGTCCCTTGAGGGCCGGGGCGATCAGCCCGTGAATCATCGCGGTCAGGATCGGCGCGGTGGTGCCGGTTGCGGTCGCGAAGCCCATGCCGGTTACGCCGTCGCCGGTGGCGACTTCGATGATCAGGATTTCGGAACCATAGTTGCTGCCGCCTGCATCCAGTGCGCGGTGGCGGCGGGTGTTGATACCGGTGATCTGCATCCGGCGGGTTCCTTCCTCGTTCGTTCCGGTAAGGGTTGGGGGCGGGTCCCGGCGGTCAGTGACGTGGCGCCAGCACCATCTGCGTCTGGGTCACGACCGCGGCGAGCTTGCCGCCCTCCGCCGTTATGCGCGTCTGCCAGACATGCGTGGAGCGGCCGCGGTGGATCGGCATCGCCTCGGCGACCAGCTTCGCCCCGAGCGGTGCGCCGGAAAGAAAATTGGTTTTGCTCTCCAGCGTCGTCGTGCCGAAGCCATCGGCCAGATTGACCATGGTCGCCGCCGCGCCGACCGTGTCGGCGAAGGCCATCAGGGCACCGCCATGGCAGATATCCGGGCGGGTGCAGAGTTCGGCGCGGACGGACATTTCGGCCACGACCCGCTCCGGCTCGGCTTCGGTAAAGACGATGCCAAGCAGTTGGGCGAACGGCAGGGGATTGCCGTTCAGTTCCGCCAGGAAATCCCGTCCGTCCGCCATCAGGCCACCGCCTTCTCCGCGTTGCGGATGAATTCGTACAAGTGCTGATCGACGGCCTGGATGTCTTCCTCGAACTTCAGGAAGACGTTCAGGGTTTCGCGCACCATGTCAGCCTCAAGCTCGGTCGCGTGCAGAAGCAGCAGAACGCGCGCCCAGTCGATGGTTTCCGATACGCTCGGTTGTTTCTTCAGGTCCATCGTTCGGACACTTTGAACGAATTCCACGAGTTGTGACCGAAGTGCCACAGGGATTTCCGGCACCCGAGCTTTGATGATGGAGCGCTCCAGTATTGCATCGGGGAATGGCACAAATAAATGCAAGCAACGCCGTTTCAATGCGTCTGACATGTCCCGCGTGTTGTTCGATGTCAAAAATACGTAGGGGCGTTTCTTTGCCTTTATTGTGCCCAGCTCCGGAATGGAGATTTGAAATTCCGAAAGTATTTCTAGCAAAAATGCTTCGAACTCGTGATCAGACTTGTCGACCTCGTCGATTAGGAGAACGCAGCCGTCGTCTTCTTTCAGCGCTTGCAGCAGAGGCCGCGGCGCCAAGAATCGCTCGGAGAAAAATACGTCGGAATGTTTGTGCAACTGGTCCATGGAGGCGGAGAGACCTTGCGCACCCTGTAGCACTTCCTCCATCTTGTCCTTCAGGATCTGAGTGTAGAGTAATTGCTTTGCATAGCGCCATTCGTAGAGAGCCTTGCCCTCGTCTAAGCCTTCGTAGCATTGCAGCCGAATCAGCGGCGCTTCCAGGTAAGCTGAGGTTGTGTTGGCAAGTTCGGTCTTGCCAACACCGGCTGGGCCTTCGATCAGGATCGGCTTTTCCAACTGACAGGCGACATACACAGCTGTTGCGATTGTTCGAGAACAAATATAGCCCAGTTCAGCGTAGCCTTGCTGGATACGTTCAATGGACTGAAGCTTGTCTGCGCGCATAGCGGCGAGATCGGGCATGGCTGGCACATTGCCTCCAAAACGGCGTAGAGAATAGGCCGAATGGGAACCGGCCGAAGAATTGCCGAATATCATGGCGTCAGGTGGGCGTCGCTGCAAGCGCAGTTGGCGATGCAGGCGTTTTGGCGCACAGACCGCCATGTGCTTTTTTCTAAAGTATTCTAATAAGATAAGTATAGCCGCGCGAAGATTTTTGAAATGCTTAGTTGCTTTGAAAGCATAGTAGGTGCAGCTTTTTGATTATCTCTATATTCTGTATAATGCTCTCAACCGACAGTGGTTCAATTTCGGCTGCGTCATTGCCCAGCACCCCATAGCAGAGCTCTAAGCGATCCGTCACGCTGCTGAGAAGTTCTCAATCTTTGTCGCTAGATAGCGGGCAAGGCCTTTTTGTTGTTGCGATTGAATCAGGTGAGGGGCGGTCTCATTTCATCGCGCTGCGGTCCTGAGCCGTGGAAATCTGAGCCGCCGCGGACCTGTTCTTTTTTGATAATCTCTGCCCCATGTCACTCAGAAACATGATTGTGACCGGCCCCGAGGCCAAATAGATGAAAGCCAACTGGCGGATTGCGTGGAGTGCTCCACGCGGGGCGATTGGGACCGTCGGGCCGGCAAGCTTAGCATCGGTTTTTCCGGGGAAATTGATTGAACCCGCTGGTGTCTGCCGCAACACGAGTACCTTCGAGGCGGATGGTCCGCTGGATTGCTCTTAGCCTTTCAGCAAGAATATTGCCTGTTCGCCGAAAATGTTCGCCCGGCGGGAACGCGCCGTGGGGCGGTTGACGCTGCCACCCCGGCCCAGCACGACTTCCTGTTCGACCTGCAAACCCATATCTTCGGTCAGGTTGGTAAAGTCCAGGATAGTACAGAGGTGGATGTTTTTGGTGGAATACCACGGCTCCTCCAGATGCTCGGTTACCGGCATCCGTCCCTGCAGCATCAGGCCCACCCGGTTGCGCCAATAGCCGAAGTTCGGGATGGAGACGATAGCCCGGGTGCCGATGCGGATGAGTTCCTGCAACACGGCGCGGGGTTGCTCGACCCGCTGCAGTGTCTGGGTTAGCACGACATAGTCGAAGCTCCCCGTCGGATAAAGCATCAAATCCTCGTTGGCGTCGCCACGGATGACCGAAAGGCCGGCGCTAACGCACCGGTTCACCTTGGTCCGACGCAATTCGATGCCGCGGCCGTCCACGCCTTTGTGCTTCCCCAGATAGGCCAGAAGATCACCATTGCCGCAGCCGATATCCAGTACCCGGCTGCCCGGCGCGATCCAGTCGGCGACAATTTGCAGGTCGGGACGCAGCCGCCCCTCGTCCGCGGCGACCGTGCTGCCCGGCTGAAGACCTCCTTCAACGGCAGACGTCATTCCAACCCCCGCAGTCTTGCGCATCCGTCCAGAAAGCCCTGCAGCACCCGGAACATTTCCGGCTCGTCCAGCAGGAAGGCGTCGTGGCCCTTGTCAGTATCAATCTCAACAAAGCTGACAGGCGCCGCAACCGCGTTCAGCGCATGCACCAGCGCTCGGCTTTCGCTGGTCGGAAAAAGCCAGTCGCTAGTGAAAGACACCAGACACATCCGAGTCTTGCAGCCCGTGAACGCCTGTGCCAGCGATCCGCTGCCCTTTTCCGCCGCTAGGTCGAAATAGTCCATGGCGCGGGTGATGTAGAGGTAAGAATTCGGGTCGAACCGGTCGACAAAGGTCGAGCCCTGGTGACGCAGGTAGCTTTCCACCTGAAAGTCAGCCTCAAAGCCATAATCGACATGCTCGCGGTTTTGCAGGTTTCGTCCGAACTTCCTGTGCAGCGCAGGTTCGGACAAGTAGGTGATATGCGCCGTCATGCGTGCCACGCCCAATCCCCGTCGTGGCAGGCGATCGTAGAGCAGATAGTCGCCATTGCACCATTCCGGATCAGCCATGATCGCTTGGCGGCCGACTTCATGAAAGGCGATGTTCTGCGCGGTGTGATGTGCTGCCGTCGCAATGGGTATGGCGCTGAACACGCGGTCGCCAAAGCTGGCCACCGCCTCCAAAACCTGCATCCCGCCCATGGAACCGCCAACGACGCTGAACAGTGTCTCAATGCCCAAGACATCAACCACGCGCATGGCCGCCCGCACCATATCTGCGATGGTGATGACCGGAAATTTCAGGCCGTATGGTTGGCCGGTCTGCAAGTCGATGTTGCTCGGCCCGGTCGTGCCCATGCAGCCGCCCAGCACATTGACGCAAATCAGAAAGTATTTTGCTGGGTCCAGCGGCAGGCCTGGGCCGATCAACGAACCCCACCAACCTTCCTTGCCTGTTAGTGGGTGTGGCTCGGCTGGGAACTGGTCGCCGGTCAGCGCATGACAGACCAGAATGGCGTTCGACCTATCCGCATTCAGTTTGCCATAGGTCTGATACGCCAGTGTGACCGGTGCTAGCATGACGCCGCAGTCCAGGGTCAGAGGCGTGTCGCCGTTCAGCACTAGTACATGACCAGGCAGAACCTGTCGGCCATTGCGAATGCTGACCGGGCTGGACGCGCCCGTGCTGATATCGCTATTTCGCTCGTTCTGTTCCAACGTTGTCTTTGCTTTCGGCAGAGTGCCGCTCTATGGATAGTCGCCCATTTTCGGGCAAGGAGCCCCGCGTATCGTCGCTTTCCGTCGGTGTATATAAATCAGAGTGAACCAAATGTCGTCACCTCCATCGGATCTGGCCAACCGCCGGGCTGAGATTGACAAATTCGACCGCGAAATTCACCGTCTTCTAACTGAACGGGCGAAGGTTGTGTATGGGGTGATGCGCGCGAAGGCAGCCGCCACGGCGGCTGGGGAGGCGACCCCTCCATTCCGGCCAGGGCGGGAGGCCGAGGTGCTGCGCGGATTGGTGGCACGGCACCACAGCGAATTTCCGATTTCGAGCCTGTTGCAGATCTGGCGTGAAATTGTGTCCGGCGCGACGCGAATGCAGGCGGTCCAGCAGATCGCCGTCCTGGAGGGCGATGCCGTGGCGGGTATCCTCGCGCGCGACCATTTTGGCGTCGGTGCCGAATATCAAAGCATACCTTCGGCAGGGGAAGCCCTGGGGCTTGTGGCCGGTATGCAGGTGGCGGCTGCCGTGATGCCGATGGCTGTCCTGGGCGATGCAGGCCAGTGGTGGTGTGGCCTGATCTGCGGTGAACGTCCCGAAGGCGCGCCCAAGGTTGTGGCGCGCCTTCCGTTTTTCGAGGCCGGTGCCGCGGGACAGGCTATCGTCCTCTCGCCTTTCCCGACCGACCCGAGCAGCAACGACCGCGGCGTCCTTGGTCTGACGATGGCGGCCGGCGCCTCACTGGAACCGATATTTTCGTGCCTGAAGGGCAGCGGCCTGCCGCCCGCCGGGGAGCCGATTGCTGCAGGTCCCCACGTCTGGCTTGAAACCGGTGGCCTGATCGACTCTAACGACCCCATCGTCGCCATGCTCCGCACGCTGCCGGGCGTAGAGCAGGCGATCGTCCTTGGCGGCTATGCCGTGCCGCTGGCCTAACTCCTGGACTCCCCATCATGGCAAGTGAAGTGAATAGCCCCCTCGCGCCGCAACCCGGAATCATGGGCATCGCTCCCTATGTGCCGGGCGGCCACAACCTCGCAGGTCACAACCGTGTGCGTGTCCTCTCGGCCAATGAGAACCCGCTCGGTCCGGGCGATGCCGCCCGCGAGGCCTACCTGGCTGCCGCCGGCGCGCTGGAGCGCTACCCCGACGGCAGCCACCACAGTCTGCGCGAAGCCATCGCCAATGCCGAAGGGCTGGAGGCTAACCGCATCGTCTGCGGCGCCGGCTCGGACGAGTTGCTGGGCCTATTGGGCAAGGCCTATGCGGGCGTCGGCGATGAGATCGTCTATTCGGCGCATGGTTTCACCATGTACCCGATAATCGCCCAGAGCGTCGGCGCGCGGCCGGTGGCGGCGCCGGAGCAAAATTTGACCGCCGATGTCGAGGCCCTGCTGGCGGCGGTAACGCCGCTGACGAAGATCCTCTATCTTGCCAACCCCAACAACCCCACCGGCACCTACCTGCCGATGGCAATGGTGCGGGAGCTGCGCGCCCGCCTACGCGAGGACATTCTGCTGGTGCTGGACGCCGCCTATGTCGAATACGTGACGGCAGACGATTACGGCGACCCTGCCGATCTGGTGCGCGAGACCCAGAACACCGTCATGTGCCGCACCTTCTCCAAGATCCACGGCTTGGCTTCCGTGCGTCTCGGCTGGTGCTATGGCCCCCAGCCGGTCGTGGACGTGCTCAACCGCATCCGTGGCCCGTTCAATGTCAGCGTCCCTGCGCTCGCGGCGGGCGAGGTGGCGATCCAGGATACGGCGCACCAGGAGCGTTCCCGTTCGCATAACGCCAAATGGCTGCCCTGGGTCACCAGCGAGTTGCGCGGCCTGGGCCTGGAAGTGCCCGACAGCCAGGGCAATTTCATCCTGGTCCGCTTCCCCTCGGAAAAGGGCAAGGACGCTGCCGCCGCCATCGCACACCTGAATGCGCACGGCATCATTCCCCGCCAGATGGGCGGCTACGGCTTGCCGGACTGCGTGCGTATTACTATTGGCCTGGACGAAGACAACCGCGCCGTCGTCGACGCGCTGCGCGAGTTTGTGGGCAAGGCATGAGCGAATCCGCCTTTAGCCGCATTTGCATCATCGGCATCGGCCTGATCGGCGCCTCTCTGGCGCATGTGATTCGCCGGGACAAGCTGGCGGCGCACATTGCGGTCTGCGATCTGAGCGCAGAGCACCGCCAGCGCGCCCTCGACCTCGGCATCGCCGACAGCGTGCATGAAGATGCCGCCGAAGCCGTGGCCGGCGCCGACTTGATTGTGGTTGCCGCGCCCATTGGCGCCTTCGCCCATATCGGCGAAGCGATGAAACCGGCGCTGAAGCCCGGCATGATCGTGACCGATACGGGTTCGTCTAAGCGCTCGGTCCTGCGCGACCTGGGACCGTTCATTCCGGACGGCGTCCATTTCGTGCCTGGTCACCCGATCGCGGGTACCGAGCATTCGGGCCCCGACGCTGGCTTCCCGGACCTTTTCGACGGACGCTGGTGCATTCTGACCCCGCCGCCCGGCACTGACGAGGCCGCCGTCGAGAAGGTGGCGGATCTTTGGCGCGCCGGCGGCTCGATGATCGAGATCATGGAGCCCGGCCACCATGACCAAGTACTCGCCATCACCAGCCACCTGCCGCACCTGATCGCTTTTACAATCTGCGGCACCGCCGGTGATCTAGAAGACGTCCTTCAACAGGAAGTCATCAAGTTCTCCGCCAGCGGCTTCCGCGACTTCACCCGCATTGCCGCCAGCGACCCGATCATGTGGCGTGACATCTTTCTGAATAACCGTGACGCCCTGCTGGAGGTCGCAGGCCGGATGCAGGAAGACCTCGCCCGCCTGCAACGGGCCATCCGGTGGGGCGAGGGCGAGGAGATCGAAAAGCTGATCCGCCAGACCCGCGAAATCCGCCGCCAGCTGATCGAGGCGAAACAGGCGTAACGCCCGCTTCGGATTGTTGATACCGTGCCGCCGTTGATGTGCCGACAGGCATTGCCGCCGTCGCATGCCTGCGTCACAACGGTACGGATATCATTCCCGGAGGTTCGCGATGCTCATTACCGTAGACCGCTTCACCAGCGATTCGGAAACCACCGTCAGCCGGGTTTCCGTCGATGGCCAATTCGTCTGCTTCGGGCTGGAAGACGAGTTTCGCACTCAAAAGGTGAAGGGCGAGACCCGCATACCCGCCGGCCGGTACCGGATTGGCGTCCGGACCGAGGGCGGCTTTCACAACCGTTACAAGAACCGTTTTGCCGACATGCACCGCGGCATGCTGCATGTGCTGAACGTGCCCAATTTCGAGTTCATCCTGATTCACGTTGGCAACACGCAGAAAGATACCGCAGGTTGCCTGCTAGTCGGCATGAACGCCCAGACGCAACCTGGAGCGATGCGGGTCAACAGCAGTGTCGCCGCCTACAAGCTACTTTATCCGATGGTTATCGGCGCCGCGCTCGCGGGTGATCTTGAGATAGACTACCAGGATAATGATCGCCCGGCGGTGTAGTGTCCAGGCGGCCTCGGCGGGTTCAATCCGCCGCTACCACTGCCTCGCCCTTGGTCTGGGTGCGCCACATGAACCGGTTCAACTCGCTCGGCACCGGATGGCGGAAATGCAGCATCATCCGGTTGTCCCAGACAACGACTTGACCCGGCTTCCAGTGGTGGCGGTAGCAGTATTGCTCCTGGGTCGCGTGCGCCCACACTTCGTCCAGTAATTTCTCGCTCTCTTCCAGCGGCAGGCCGGTAACGTAACCGTTGGTGCGCCGTCCGAGGAACACGGCTTCCTCGCCGGTCGTCGGCACGATCCGAATGATCGGGTGCGCGTGCCCTTCGGCCTCAATCGGGGAGGCGGGCGGCGTCATGCCGGGCCGCAATTCACCGCTGCTGCCGTAGGTCGAGTCATGCTTGGCGGTCCGGCCCCGCACCCGTTCCCGCAGGTCCGCCGACATTTCTTTCGCGGCCATGACCTGGCTGCAAAAGCTGGTGTCGCCGCCTTCCGCCGGGATGACGCGGGCGTGCAGTAGGCTGAAGGTCGGCGGCACGGGAATGTAGGACATGTCGGTGTGCCATTCCCATTCACCATAGAACTTGTCGCTGGTTTCTTTCCGCTTCAGCGTCTTTGGATCGAGGTTGCCGATATAGGCCATGTAGGGATCGCGCCCCTTGCCCCGCAGCCTCGCCACCTGTTCCTCGACCGTCAGATTTTCCTCGCCCGGCGCGGGCCGCTTGCCGATGCCATTGATCAGCCCCGGCGCGAATTCCTGCTCGCCGAATACGGCGGTGATCGCGTGCAGCTCGTCTTCCTCGATCATGTAGCCGAAGTTGAAGCAAATCAGCCCGTGCCGCTCCCGGTAGACATCCCAAATGACCCGGCGCTGTTCGTCGGTAAGCTCACGCGGCTTCAGGCCGGTGATTTCCGCCCCGAAATTGGCCCCTTCCAGCGGGCGGATAGTCAGACCGGCGCGGGTTTCTGCGGCTTGCATGGTGTATTCCTGGCTATTCTTGCAAAGTGGCCGTGGAGTTTACCGGAACCGGTTTCCCGTGACGATCCCTCCGTGGCACTACATGGCGCTGCGGTTCTTTTACGTCAAAAGCTGCCGCTATTTCACGGCGTCCGCTGCGATGGCGGCGAAAATAGCGTCCAGTTCCTCGGCTACCACTGCCAGTTCCGCGCCGCCCTCGCTCATATAAGGGGCGAAAACAAAGCTTGGCGTTTTGTAGCTGAGGGTGGCCGTGCCGTCGTCGTCTTCGGTCACATACATGCGGATCGGCGCTTCGATCATCGCCGGAACCGACAAAGCGAGGACACGGGCGGCGAATTGTGGATGAAAGATGCCGATCACGCGGTTGCCGGGCACGGCGATCCCCTTGGACTTGAGCACTTCCGTCGGACCTGCCTCGGTCACGACGCCCATCTTGTTCGCCTTGGTGGCATTCCTCACCTGTTCGATCAGGTCTGTGTAGGAATGGCCGGTTTCATGCACGGCCCAGCCTTCACGCGGCGCGACGGATCCGGCAGCGGCGGTCAGGGAGAAGCAGCAGATGGCGGCGATCAGGGCGAGGCGTTTCATGGAACAATCCTTTTGGTTTCGGGTGGCCGGTCAATGTGCCGGCAGTGTCTCAGGCCCGTAGCAAGCGCCCCGGTAACGCGCCAGTCGCTTCTCCGTTATGAAAGGTCTCTACCCCGGCGCAGAAGGTATAGCGGTAGCCATCCGGCAGTTGCACCAGCCGCTTGCCGCCAGCGGGCAGGTCGTAGCGCACTTCCGGCATCCGCACGCGCAGCTTGTCGAAGTCGATCAGGTTCATGTCCGCGCGTTTGCCCGGCGCGATCACGCCCCGGTCGCTGAGGCCATAGGCGCGGGCGGTGTCCATGGTCTGCTTGCGCACCAGGAACTCCAGCGGCAGCTTCGCGCCGCGCGTGCGGTCGCGGCCCCAATGGGTAAGCAGCGTGGTCGCGGATGAGTGGTCGGCGATCACGCCCACGTGTGCTCCGGCGTCGGCCAGCCCGGCGACGCAATTGGGGTGGGTCAGCATGGTGCGGACGTTTTCCAGGTCGCCCTCCGTGTAATTCTCGAACGGGTGGATCAGCAGGCCGCGGCCCTCGTTCGCCAGCATCAGTTCCAGCGCCAAGTCGAACCGGTCGCGGCCTCGCGCCTCCGCGTTCAGCGCGACGGCATCCTTCGGATCGGGCTCGTAGTTCATGTCGGCGCCCAGGGCGAAGGCGCGCTCCAGCGCCTTGCCGAGCCAGCGGGTGTGGCCATTGTCCGGTAGGTCCTGCCAGAGCGTGCGGCGGAGGTCGTCATTGCCCGCGATGCGGCAGTAGCGCTCGCGCGGGTCCACGTCCGCTATTTCCTTCCAGGCGGGATGGGTGACGAAGGGGTTCACCGTCGTCTCCAGACCCATCACCATGCCGATGAAGCGGGAGCCGACCTGACCGGTTACATGCAGGCCGTCCCTGTTCGCCTGCTCGATCTCTGCCAGCGTCTCGCGCCAGAGATCCGGCGCGTTGTCAACTTGCAGCAACAGCACGGACAGCGGCCGCTCCGCCAGTTCGGCGGCCTGGCGGATGATGGCGAAGTCGCCTTCGCCGAAATCGGAATTGACCTCGATAACGCCCTTGCCGGCGCGTTTCATGGCGAGCGCCAGCCCTGCCAGTTCCGGTTCGGCGGCCGAGAGGGTGGGGGTCGCGCGGCCGTCCGCGGCCTTGTGCTTGACCGTACGGCTGGTAGTGAAGCCGTGCGCGCCCGCGTGCAGCGACTCTTCCAGGAGACGGCCCATCTTGGCAATTTCCGTGTCCGTCGGCACGGCGGCATGGTCCGCACCGCGCTCGCCCATGACATAGAAACGCAAAGCCGCGTGCGGAACCTGTGCGCCCACATCCATTACCCGGTTCATGCGGTCGAGCGCGTCCAGATATTCCGGGAAGCTCTCCCAGGTGAAATCCATGCCTTCCGCCAGCACGGTTTCCGGGATGTCTTCCACGCCTTCCATCAGGTTGATGAGATATTTCTCCTGCCCCGGCCGGACCGGTGCGAAGCCGACGCCGCAATTGCCGAAGATCGCGGTGGTGACGCCATGGTTCGCGCTCGGCGACATATAGGGGTCCCAGGTCGCCTGGCCATCATAGTGGGTGTGGATATCGACCCAGCCGGGCGTGAGGATCAGCCTCTCGGCAGCGATCTCGCGCCGGCCGGGGCCGAGACCGTTTCCGACTTCGGTAATTGTGGCGCCCGAGACGGCGACATCGGCGATCTGGCGTTCGGCGCCGGTGCCGTCGATCAAGGTAGCGTTGCGGATGACAAGGTCATGCATGGGGGCGGCTCCGGGTCAGAAGATCGGTCGCCAACCTTAAAGGTACCGCCCTTTGAGCGGAAGGGCAGCGCTTGCATCGGCACGCGGAACGCTTTCTTCGGATCAGCAAAAGGGGCCGGAACTGCCCCCAGCAGCGCCGACCCCTTTTTCATCCCAACCACTACAACAAATTTAGGTTCAGGTTGGCTGGCAGGCTGTGACGTTCTTCACAGGGTCTTACAATCTGGCGCGAGAGACGGCCCAGTTATTTGGCAAAGGCCGCTGCGGTGGAGGCGTGCAGCTTCTCGATCCACTGCTTTTCTGCGGTCTTCAGGCGGGCCTCGTCGGACTCGATGTAGCCCCGGCTGATTGGCACCGCGTCCCGCTCCCGGCCAAGCTGCATCTGGAAATTGCACGACGCGCCATGGCTGAACGCGCACTCGCAGGCGCTGAGGTATATCTCCCACATTTTGGCGAATCGCTCGTCATACATGCCGACTACGGCCTCGCGCTGGGCCATAAAGCGCTCGCGCCAGGCCGCAAGCGTGTGGGCGTAGTGCACTCGCCAGATTTCCGCGTCCAGGGTCCAAAGGCCGGACCGCTCGACGGCGGCAAACGCTTCGGAAAGGGAAGGGGAGTAGCCGCCCGGAAAGATGTACTTTCGCAGGAACGGACCGGTGATGCCGGGCGGCGCCTTCGATGAAACGGAATGGACCAGCGCGACGCCGTCCGGCCCCAGCCGGTTGCGCACGTTCAGGTAATATTCCGTCAGGTGACTGACGCCCACATGCTCCAGCATGCCGACCGAGACGACGCGGTCGAACGTCTCCGTCACGTCGCGGTAGTCCTGCAGCCGGAAATCCACCCGGTCGCTCAGGCCCAGATAGTCCGCCCGTGCCCGTGCGACCCGCAATTGCTCCTCTGCCAGGGTTACGCCGACCACCTTGACTCCTGCGACCGCCGCCAGATAGAGCGCCATCCCGCCCCAGCCGCAGCCGATATCCAGCACGGTCTGGTTCGGCGCCAGCGCCAGCTTGGCGGCGATGTGGCGCTTCTTGGCGGTCTGGGCCTCGTCCAGCGTCTCGGTCCCTTCAGGGAAGTAGCCGCAGGAATACTGCAAATCCCGGCCAAGCCACATCCGGTAAAAGTCGTTGCCCAGGTCGTAGTGGTGTTCGGCATTCCGGCGCGAATTGCGCAACGTGTTGTGCTGCATGAAGCGGCGCAGGCGGCGGGACATGCCATTCCAGAAAATCTGGTTCGGGTTCATGTCGAACTGCCGTTTGTTGATGAAAAACAATTCGATGAAATCGTGGATCGTGCCGTCCTCGATCACCAACTGGCCGTTCATAATGCCTTCGGCGGCCTTTAATTCCGGGTTCATTAGGATTTTTTTGTCGAAGGATGCATCGGCCAGGCGCAGACGCACTTCCGGCCCCGGCCCCTCGCCACCGAATTCCCGCTCCTCTCCATTGGCGCCGACCAGCGTCACGCGGCCGTCGCGGATGGCCGTTTTCAGGATCTTGGAGAGGACTTTCATGACATTCCCATTTGGCCGGCGCGGATTCCAGTCCGAGTGGGTTGACCACCTTTACCCGGAAGCAAAGTGTTAGCGTATCTGGCCCCGATCAGTCGATTGATTCGGTAGAACAGGACAAATTCATCGAATGTTAGGGAGTATCAGGCGCCTGGTGGTCGTGCTCTATCGTTCAACGGCAATTAAGTATTGAGAAGTCCGATTACGTTGATAGAAGAGGCGGTATGCAAATATCCAAATTTTCCGACTATGCGTTGCGGATACTGATTCATCTGGCTGTGTCCCAAGACAAACGGTTGTCGGCGCGCGAAATTGCGGATGCTCAGCAATTGTCCTTCAACCATCTGGCAAAAATCGCTCAGTGGTTAACGATAGAAGGCTATGTTGACGCGCTGCGGGGGCGGGGTGGCGGCATGGTTCTAGCGAAGAATCCCGCAGATATTTCAATCGGCACCTTGCTACGCAAACTGGAAGCTGGATCGGCCCTTGTTGAGTGCCAGAGGGCGGATGGCGGCTGCTGTCCCTTCACCGGCGCGTGCGGGCTGGTTCCGATGTTGACCGGAGCGCAGAAAGCGTTCTTCGCCTACCTGGACTGGTACACGCTTGAAGACGCCGTTCACGGCAATGGTGGAATGGCGCAATTGGTGCAGTCTCTCCATCAAACCCCGGCATAGCGGGCGCGAACCCATCCGTTGCGGCTCGGCTGCCCTGATGAAAGGCGGTGCAATCTAAGGCCTGCGTCATAATAAGTATTTTATATACCGATTATGACGCTCTACGTCTGTGGGACTGGAATTGAAGGGAGCCTGCTATGCCAGCCATTCATGCTGTTGGAATGTTTTTTCTGTGGCCGGGCAACACGGCTTGCCGAATCGTCGGCCAGGATCCGATGAAGGATAGCGGGATGCTGCGAGGGTTTATCAACAGCATCGCCTGGGGCTTGGTTGCGATAATCGTCTTGGGGTCGACCTTATGAGCGAACCATTGGTCGACAAACGCGGCATCACCCGGCAGGACATCCGCGCCTTGATTGAGCCATTCTATCAACGCGTTCGGGCAGATGAGCGTCTGGGCCCCATTTTTCATGCGACAATCGGCGAGACCGACGCGGAATGGGCTCCCCACCTGGAGAAGATCGAAAACTTCTGGGCGAATGTCATGCTGCATGAACGGGCCTATCAGGGGAATCCCCTGATGAAGCACGCGGCCGTCCGGGAAATCCAGCCGGCCCACTTCGTGCGGTGGCTGGACCTCTTCGAGCAAACCGCCCGGGAGGTCTTGTGCGAGCGCAAAGCCGCCGCCTTCAACATTCTTGCCCGCCGCATCGGCCGCAGTCTCAGCATGGGAATTGAGGTCATGCGCTCGGACCAGCCGGTGAAACTGCAGGCCGGTTAGCCGGGCGATCAGACGCTGGCCGACAATCGCCGGTAGGAACCTTGGAGTACCAACAGATGACAACCACACTGCATGAAGCGCTCACTCAATACGGCCCCGATGCCTATTTGCTGACCTTGAGCGCGGACGGTCCGCACACAAGTCATGTCTCGGTGGTGGAGGAGGGCACTCGCCTGACCTGCGCGCTCAGCAAATCGGCGGCGCGCAATATCGAGAACCAGACCAGTGTTTCCCTGTTGTGGCCGCCGCTGAAAAAAGGCGGCTACAGCATTGTCATCAACGCCAAAGCGACCAAATCGGAGACCGGCGATTTCCCGGTGGCGACACTGGCGTTGACCAAGGCGGTGTTTCACCGTCCTGGTGTCCAGACCAATCTGTCAGGCGCCCCTTGCCCGTCGGACTGTAAGACGATCAGCATCGGCTAGCGGCAGGGACGGTTCCGCTAGGAAGGCGGGTGCCTG
This sequence comes from Alphaproteobacteria bacterium, assembly GCA_965222315.1. Taxonomy (GTDB): domain Bacteria; phylum Pseudomonadota; class Alphaproteobacteria; order Bin95; family Bin95; genus JACKII01. Next base: position 481,071 of record OZ244951.1, read on the forward strand.
CATGCCCGCTATGTTGGGGGGCGTAGGGTCTGCAAAGGCGGCAGGCACGCGGTCCAGCCTTCGCCCGGCTGGCGGAGGGACAACACCATGTCGATCGGGTCGCGACCAAAGGTTTGCCATCGGATCTGATTGTCGCCGATCTCCAGCGTCGCCCAAGCCTCTGCCGGTTCGCCGTCGGTCATAAAGCTTTCGGTGAGCGACTGCACGGTGATGTGCGGAATGGCGTTGACGCGGTGCAGCGAGTTCCAGTGAACGTGACCGGCAACGCAAAGGATCACCCTGTTGCTCGCCTCCACGATTGCGCGGATGTCCGCTGCATTTGGATAGGTTGCGTGATCCGGCGTGTTCTGGAACCAATAGTTGCCGACCATCGACGCACCACTGAACGGCACATGGCTGAATATGATGGTCGGCAGGTCAGTCTCGGCCAGATCCTGCGCCAGCCAGAAGAGGTCGTCATCGCTGGCGCAGAAGGGCTCCGGCCGCGGGATCTTGGTCGAGGCGTTCCAGAACACCAGATGATAGCCGTTCACGTCCCGGCTCTCGTGGCGGCCGCTGCCCACAGCCTCCGCATTGTCGGAGGGCAGCAGGAAGTCGCTGTCGTGATTGCCGTCGAGATGGGCGTGCGGCGTGTTCAGGCCGCGGAACTTGGCTGCCACTTCCGCCAGCAGGCGCCGGTCCGTTTCCCGATCCTTGTCGTTGATGCGGTCGCCGAGGTCTGCAATCAGGTCGGGGCCGTAGTCCGCGCAGAAATCCAGAAAATGGTCGAGAAGGTCGAGCGCGCGGTCGCCCCGCTTCGTCAGCTTGGGCTCGCCATGGTGGATGTCCGTCACGATGGCGATTTTGATGTTGGTCAAGGCACTGGCCCTTGATAATTGATTGATCTGGGCGGCGCCCTAACGCTGTCAGGTTACAGCCGCACGACAATGCACGGCGTCAAAGTGCTTCTTTCGGCAGCATCGCGTGCACGCCTTTGTGCTGGTTGACGATCTGGCTGATGCGCAGGTCGCAGATGATAGAACAGAGCGCATAGGCCTGCTCGCGGCTCAGGTTCTTCTTCTCGCAGATGAGGTCGATCATGGCCCGCAGTGCCTGCTTCGCCGCCTGATCCAGGTCGGGGTCAATCCCGAGAGTGATAAAATGGGTCGCTGTCTCCGCCATCGGCATGAACAGGTGCATATCCTTGCGCACCGTCAGGCGGAACGTGCCGGTAAGCGAGGTTTCGATGGCTGTCACGTTGACCTCGCCATCGCCTTGCAGCGCGTGGCCGTCGCCGGCGCTGAACAGGCCGCCCGGCTGGAATACCGGCAGGTACAGCGTCGCGCCTTCGCCCAGTTCCTTGCAGTCCAGATTGCCGCCCATCGCGCGCGGAATGATGGAAGTGATCATGCCCCACTCGCTCGGCGGGGCGACACCCATCACGCCGAAAAAGGGCTTGAGCTTAAGGTCGGTTCCCCACGGCAGGTTGGCTTCGCGCTTGTCCTTGTCCAGGTGGATATGCAGTAGGTGTTGCTCCTGGAAATCCTCTGGTAGGGCGCCGGCCAGTGGCCGGATGATATTCCAGCCCCAGTTGGTTCGCAGATCGATCTTTTCGATGTCAACCTGCAGCACATCGCCGGGCTCGGCCGTCTGCACCGCCACAGGCCCGGTCAGGATGTGCCCGTTGCCGAGCGGCAGCGGGCATTCGGCGTGGATTGCCGCGTGTTCCGGCAGGATCTCCCACTCCGGCCCCTTCGGCAGCACCGAGGGCGCACCGGAGACCGTCTCTATCACCACGCGGTCTCCGGATGCGATCTCCAGCACCGGTTTTAGATCCGGCGCGAAATACCCCCAATGGCAGGTACTGGGACAAGAGGGTATGTCGTGATACTGAGACATGATTTTGAGTACTCTCGCTAACGCTATGAGGACGAAGAGCCGGTGTCCTACCCGTGAAATGCCACCACTCAATGCCAGTACAACACATTCGTTGACAGGCTGGCCAACAACTTTCAGGCTTTAACAATCTCACCCAGCGCTGCGAGCCCTACACCTACCCCCATTTTATCGAAGGCTTTGCGTGCATTGGCTACGGCAGTCTCTGCTTCGTTGAAACGGCGCGATGCACGCAATAATTTCGAAATCACTACCTGTGTCCAGGCCTCATCAAACCAACATTCTCGACCAAACTGAAGGGAGTGCGCTTCTTGAAGAACCAGTTCTGCCCGTTCAGGGTCGATATCGATCAGTGTTTCACCTAGGACGCGCAGCGCAATGCTTTGCGCCCACGGCTGGCCTTCTGCCACTGCTACAGCAGTACGACAGTCTTCGAGCGCAGGCTCGTTTCGGATCAGTTGCAATTGTGCGCGGTATGCTTTGAAAGCGCCGTAGTGAAAGCTGGTGCCAATCTGGTCCGCAAGCGTCAGGCAACGGTCCAGATCAACCTCAGCAGCAGCCAATTCGTGAGCCTGTAAAAGCGCCTGACCGCGCCAGCCGTGAGCGACATAGACCCTGAACAGGTCATTGGCTTCGTGCGAAAGATCAATGGCGCGCTCGAAATCAGGTTCTGCTTCTTCAATTCTCCCGCACCACCCCAGAACAACCCCTCTGTTAAATGCGCAGGCAGCTTGAGTCGGCAGTTGCTTGAGCTTGTCGGCCAAACGAACCGCTTCGTCAGCGGCAGCTTTCGCCTTGTCGAATTCACCGCTGATACCATAGCTAAAGGCTAGGACGCTCGTGATCTCCGCCTGCTCCAGTGTGTTGCCGAGGGCAGCCATCTGTGCAGCGTTGCGACGGGCAAAGCGGATTGCGAGCCGGGGCGCCCCTTGGATCGCATGAATCTTGGCTAGCAGATTGCCAGCTTCGGCTGCCACTACTGCCGCGCCTGGCGTAGTTTCTGCCCGCTCATAGGAATGAGTTGCATCAAGAATTGCCGACTCGAAATCGCCAAGCATGTAGTGCAGCCAGCCCGATCGGAAATCGATCTCCGCAAGGAGGCTTGCATCACCCAAAGTATCGACCGCATCCCGGATAGCGGAAAGGTCTTCCAAGTCTCCCAGCATTGCAGCCTTCTCGCCCGGTACGCCCGCTCGACGAACCAAAGTCTCAGCCTCCATGCGGATGCCATAGTCTAATTCTGCCGCAGCATCAGCGGCTTCGGTAAAGCGTACCCGTGCTTCTGTATTGGCATAACGAGCTAATGCTCGTTCTGCTGCCTGCATGGCGTAGGGATAAGCTGCGTCGAACTCTCCTGCCTCCCGCCAATGGAACGACAATATCTCAGGCGTCCGCTCGACAATATCAGGTCGCACACCTTCTATCGCCTTGGCTGCTTTCCGGTGCAACATCTGCCGCCTGCCGCGCAGCATAGCTGAATAGGCGGTTTCCTGGAGTAGTGTGTGTCGAAATACATAGGTTTCGTGCGGTGCGTGGCCGCGTGTATAGAGCAATTCGGAATTGATTAGTTCAGAAAGCGAGCGTTCCATCCGGCGCGCATCTAGGTCCATCATTGTCTGCAGCATATCCGCGGCGAAGCTGCGGCCCAGCACTGCAGCGTACTGAACCACCTCCTTGACAGGTCCAAGCCGATCTAGGCGCGCCATCAATGAGTCCTGGAGTGTATCCGGAATCGCAAAATCAGGGAGTACTTGGCCGTCTGGTTTGTCCGAATTTTGATCGAGTAAGCCAGATTCCAGCACCGACTTCGTGATCTCTTCCACGAAGAGCGGCACACCGTCGGACTTTTCCCAAATCTGCTGCTGCACCGCAGACGGCAGCGGATCACCCGCCACCCGGATCATTAGTGCTGCTGCGCTTTCCCGGTCCAGTCGGTTCAGCTTAAGGCGCGTTACCGGCGAATTCTTCAATAAGGCAGGCTCTAATCCCTGCCGGTGGGTCACAAGGATCAGGTGCGGCAGTCGCTGAGCCCGTTCAATCTGGTCTGCCAGCATCTCTTCAGAACTTGGGTCAACCCAGTGGGCATCCTCGACGATAGTAAGAACCGGCCCATCCTGACATAAACCTTCTAACTGGTTGGTCAGCAGTTCCAGAATGGCCGTCTTGCGTTCCTCTGGTTCCATATCCATGCGGGGATAACGGTGATCTGTCGGCACGCCGCAAAGGAATCCTAGCAGAGGCACTGCATGCCGCGGCGGAATGCCGGGAACCAATAGCTTCTCCAGCTTCTCCAGTTTTTGCTCCGTGGTATCTACTCTCTCTAGACCGGCAGCCCGGGCCAGCTGGCTTGCCAGTACTTGAAAAGCGGAGTTGCTGTAAAAGGGCGAGCATTCGTAGAGCAGAAGGGCCGTCGCCTCTTTGACCAGGGTTCGCCGCAGGCTTTGGATCAGATGGGATTTTCCAACTCCAGGCTCGCCGGAAACCAACACCGTTTGCCCTTGACCTGCCGCGGCCGTGCGCCACAGGTCCATTATCGTGTCCAGTTCTTTCTCTCGTCCCACCAGAGGCCGGTCGTCAATTTGGGAGGAGTTGACAAAGCGGCTGGCATTCTCAGCCTCGTTTTCCACCAAATAGGCCCGCATCTTGTCGCCAAAGCCCTTGAGATCTTGCGGGCCGAGGTCATTCAAGTCGAACAGGTTGCCAAGCAAGCGGCGGGTATTGTGGCTGATGAGGATCTGATCGGGCGCCGCGAGCCCTTGGAGCCTCGCAGCGCGGTTTGGTGTGTCGCCGACGGCGGCGTCCGCCTCTGCGTTGCCTTGAGCAATAAAATCACCGATCACCGTCAGGCCCGTATCGATGCCAATTCTGGTTGAGAGCCTCGCGCGCCGTTGCTCACCGAGTTCATGTACTGCTGCACGCAGGGCTAGTGCAGCCCGCGTGGCACGTTCAGCCTCGCCCTCCAATGTTTGTGGGTAGCCGAAGTAGGCTAGCACTCCGTCGCCTACCAACCGGGCAACATAGCCGCCAAAGGTTTCGATCACATCACTGCATGCGGCGTGGTAATCGGCGATCAGTTCAAACATGTCTTCGGGATCATCAGCTGCTGCAGTCATGGCGGTGGAGCCGACCATATCGCAGAAAAGCACTGTTACTTGCCGCCGCTCTCCCGCTGGCAGGCCGGTCGGCATTGCTGGAGCCCTCGTCGACGCTTGGACGTTGCCACCCTCTTGACCGGCTCTTAGGTTGCCGATGGCTTTTAACAAGCGCTTCCTATGGCCGAAGGATACCGAAAGTTCGCGCAGGTCATCCTCATTCAGATCGACCAGAACCTCCAGATCAATATCATTCTCTTCGAAAAGGGCCGCGTATTGGCTAAGGCCTTGGCGCTCGAGCCACGCGCCGACATCCGACAAGTGCTTCAACCTCCGCTAGGGTAGCGCCTTTTCCAGCCGTGCCCGTTATACTCTGACTGACTTAGGTTAGATACGGCACTTCCGATCAAGTCATATTTCTTATCAGATCAATGGGCTAGTTCCTACGACAAGTTAAAGGAGGATACAGAATGCGGGCGTTAATAACTGGCGCGAGCCCTGGCATAGGCGGCGCCGCTTGCAGGAAATTGGTACAAGCCTCGCTAGCGCGCGGCCAGAAACCTTCCATCGCAGCGTGCGAAGTGCAGGAGACAGACGATGCACTGGCATTGGTCGATGAACTGAAAGGCATGGGGGCGGATGCTCGCCTGTTTACCGGTGACCTGGCCGATCCTGACGTACCGGCACGATTGGTGGGCGAGGCTGTGTCGGCATTCGGCGGGCTGGACGCGATAGTGTCCAATGCTGGAGTTACTTCTCCAGCACCTTTGGCAGAGTTGACGGTTGAGGCCTGGGACAAGGTGATAAATATCAACCTGCGTGGTGGCTGGTTGCTGGCGAAGGCGGCCTATCCGCATTTAAAAGAAAGCCGCGGTGGCATTGTCCTGATCGCCAGCATGTCCGGGATGAGGCCGCACCGTGGAATGGGCGCATACAGCCCCTCTAAGGCGGGCACGATCATCCTGGGCGAGACGTTGGCGCTGGAGTGGGCGGCGGATGGTATCCGGGTCAACATCGTTTCGCCTGGTATGATCCGAACGCCGCTGACTGAGACTACCTACCGCGACAACGCTATTGCGAGCGCGCGGACGGCACTGGTACCAACAGGGCGCATTGGCCGACCGGAAGATATCGCAAACGCCATTGCATTCTTTCTATCACCGGAGGCGGATTACATCACCGGTCAGAATTTGTGTGTGGATGGGGCATTCAGTTCTGCTATTTTAGCGCAGATGCCCGGCTTACCGACGAGCGGGGCGTAATGAAACGTGCCCGCCAAAGGTGGCCTGGGCAGAGGCAACCTTTGGCGGGTTGCAGAGCGAGAGTAACGTTCGCCAGAGAAATCGTATTTTATTTAGATGAAATAGATTACTAGAGCAATAAGAGCGACGGCTCCAATAATAGATCCGACCACCGGATATATTCCGCCGCGCAATGGTGTGGCGCGGTGTGGCCGCTTTATTTTTTCATCGAGCGTATGTGCCTCCTTATTTTCGGGTCTTACGTCGCTCATATCAATATCCTTTCGTTGGTGTGAGTTTTTCACCTAAACCCGACCCATAATATTTCTAGTCACGATAACGTGTGGCGAGGGACATCTCGCGGTTTGCATTGGAACGTCGGCTTTGTAAGTTTGCGGTTCGATCAATCTGTCGGAGTCTCATTCCATGCCCATCGCTGCCAGGGCCGCTGCGATACAGCGTGCCACAGCTTTTGTTGACGATGGCCGATTTGAGGCCGATCTCGCCGCCCGTGTTGCCGTCCCGACGGAAAGCCAGGTGCCGGAGCGGTTTAAAGAGCTGGGACGCTACCAACGCGACCTGATGGCCCCGGCTTTTGAAAGCATGGGATTCGAAAACGTAACCCTCGATAATCCGGTAGCAGGCCGGGGCCCGGTGCTCGTAGCCAGCCGGATCGAGGATCCATCGCTCCCGACCGTACTTCTTTACGGTCATGGCGATGTGGTCCGATCAGTGGGAAGTGAGTGGGAGAACGGACGCGATCCCTATATAACCAGCCGCGAGGGTGACCGGCTCTACGGACGCGGCGTAGTCGACAACAAGGGACAACACACACTCGCCATGCTGGCGCTTGAGGCGGTCCTGGCGGAGCGCAGCCGGCTCGGCTTCAACGCCAAGTTCATGATAGAGACCGGAGAAGAACAGGGCTCGCCTGGGCTGGACGCGCTGCTGCAGCAGCACAACGAAGTATTCCAGGCGGATGCGTTTTTGGGGTTTGACGGCCCGCGCAAGTCCTTCAGTCGGTTGGACCTGAACCTGGGCTGTCGCGGCGGCGTATTTTTTTCGCTGGTTGTCGACCTGGAGCGGTCAGGCGGTCTGCATTCTGGGCATTTTGGCGGCGTACTGCCGGACGCCGCCATCATCCTGGCCCAGGCCTTGGCGACCATTACAACGCCGAAGGGCCGCATCCTTTTGGAAGATTGGCTCCCGAAGCATGTGCCGAACTCGGTTCGTGCCGCCTGCCATGACATTATCGCCGATCCGGTCGAGGGTATGCCGCAGCCGGATCCAGAATGGGGCTTCACTGAGCTTTCCGAGCACGAAAAGGTTCTGGCGTGGACAAGCTTCATCGTGCTGGCGATGAGCGCCGGTAACCCAGACAATCCCGTCAACGCCGTTCCAAGCTATGCAAAGGCTACCTGCCAGATTCGCCATACGGTGGATGTACCGGCGGAGGTGTTTGTTCCGGCGTTGCGGACGCATTTGGACGCCCACGGATTCGAAGATATAGCTATCGACACGAATATCGGGCGCGATCAGTTTTTGGCTAGCCGCACCGATCCAGACGACCCGTGGGTGCAGCACTTCCGACAATCAATTATTGAGACGACTGGGGAAGAGCCGAACATCTTGCCGTCGTCATCCGGCTCCAACCCGTCAGAGATTTTCAAGGCGCGGTTGGGCGTACCGGTTGTCTGGTTCCCTTCAAGCTATGCCGGTTGCAATCAACATGGCGCGAACGAGCATGGCCTAGTTAGTCTGTTCCGCGAAGGTATACAGGCAGCGACCGGCATATTTTGGGACTTGGGTTCAGATGCCTGGCCATGATTACTTGGGCGAAAGCGTTTGGGTCCGCTGAGCGCCATAGCCTTCCATCTCTGCTGCCCGTCGCAGCAGGTCCAACAGAAGTTCATGTTGGTGAGGTCCAACCGCCTTCAGCATCTGCGCCTGGACGCTCTGCCAGATAGGGACGGCCTCCTTGATTTTGGCAAGACCGGCATCGGTAACAGTGACGACGCGGCTGCGTCGGGACTCTCCCACTACTTTTTCGATCAGGCCCATTTCCTCAAGCCGCGGCAATGCGCGGGAAAGTGAAGATGGGTCCATCACTGTTTCTTCCGCTAGTCGGCGGATTGTGATGGGGCCGTGCAAGGCTGCGCTGACCAGGATGGCCAACTGGGTGGATTTTAGTCCCAAGGACTCGGTCGCGTGATCAAAGATCGACGTTGCAACCCGGGATGCTTTGCGTAGCGATGTATAGGCACAAGTCTCAAAGACTCCTGCAATTTCGATAGGGTCCAGCGCATGCTTGTTCATCTGTTGTGGTTCCGCTCTCTAGGTTCGTTATTGTATTCTGACGTCTCTTACAACCAATAGTGATTATTCAAGCCTATCAGAGCGGTATCTGCAAGTCTTTCTACTATTCCTTTGTTTTCAGAAACGAGAGGTCGGGGAATTGGTCGGCTGTATGCGAAAGATGCCACGCATTCCGCGCGAGGAAAACGGGCGAGCCGTCGTGGTCCTCGGCGAAGGCGGAACGGTTCTTGTCCTGAAAGTCTTTCACTGCCCGCTCGGTTGGTCCACTGATCCACCGTGCTGTGTGCAAGCCAGCATGCTCGAAGCGGACCGGAATGCCATATTCCGTGCGGATACGGTCGGTCAGCACTTCGAACTGCAAGGCGCCGACGACTCCGACTATCCAATAGGCATCCATTAATGGCCGGAACACGCGCGCGACACCTTCCTCTGCCAGTTCGAATAGTGCCTTGCCCAGGTGTTTCGCTTTCATTGGGTCTTCGGGCATTGCGCGCTGGAGGTGCTCAGGTGCGAAGCTGGGGATGCCGGTAAAGCGCAGGTTCTCGCCTTCGGTAAGCGCGTCGCCGATACGTAAGTTGCCATGGTTCGGGATGCCCAGAATGTCGCCTGGATAGGCTTGCTCGGCGACTTCGCGGTCCTGTGCGAGGAACATCAGCGGTGCGGAAATCGCCAAGTTCTTACCGCTGCGCACGTGCTTCAGCTTCATGCCCCGTTTGAACTCGCCGGAACAGAGCCGAACGAACGCAATCCGGTCCCGGTGTTTTGGGTCCATGTTGGCCTGGATCTTGAAGACGAAAGCACTGACCTTGTCTTCTGTCGGATCAATCGAGCGTCCTTCGGTTGGTTGAGCGCGTGGAGGCGGGGCTAGAGCGGCTAAGCCTTCCTGTAACTCATGCACACCGAAGCTATTGATAGCGCTGCCAAAAAAGACGGGCGTCATATGCCCCTGCCGGAACATTTCCATATCGAAAGGTGGGCAAAGCGCCCGCGCCATCTCCACTTCCTCCCGTAGTTGAGCGACCCTATCCGTGGGCAGTAGAGCGTCCAACTTCGGATCGTCGATGCCTTGGCAACGCTCGCCGGGATCCGGCATGCCATCACGGGAACGGGAGACCAGATGCAGGCTGTCGCGCAAAAGGTCGTAGCAACCGATAAAGTCGCGTCCCATTCCGATAGGCCAACTGGCGGGGGTAACATCCAGTGCCAGTGTTTGCTCGATTTGGTCCAGCAGCTCGAACGGTTCCAAGCTTTCCCGGTCGAATTTGTTAATGAAGGTTATAATCGGGATGTCGCGCAGGCGGCAGACCTCGAATAGTTTCAAGGTTTGCGGCTCGATGCCCTTGGCACCGTCCAACACCATGATTGCGGAGTCGACGGCGGTCAGCGTGCGGTAGGTGTCTTCCGAAAAATCTTCGTGGCCGGGCGTATCAAGCAGGTTGAAAGTATTGCCCTCATGCTCATAGGTCATGACGGACGAAGCGACGGAGATGCCGCGCTCGCGCTCCACCTTCATCCAGTCAGAGCGCGCGCGGCGCTGCTCCCCCCGTGCCTTGACGGCACCCGCTGCCTGAATGGCGCCGCCAAACAGCAGCAGCTTTTCGGTCAGTGTTGTCTTGCCCGCGTCGGGGTGGGCGATGATGGCAAAGGTGCGCCGTCGCGCGACCTGCTCGCTGAGCGCGGCGGTCATAAAATCGTCCTCATATCTGGAGTTCAAGGGGGAGGGGCCAGTCGGCGACCGTGTAGAATTCTCTATGTTCGATATGACGCCGGCCTACCGTTTCCGCAAGAGGCAGGCACAGAACTGCCGCTGCTGTTATTGCTCGCGTGCTATTTCGAGCCTGTGCGCATGATTTCCTCAAACTTGGAGCGGCGGATGGGGACACCGTTCCAAAGATAGATGGGGACACCTTTGAATCCGCTGGATTTGAATCGGGCCATTTGCGCGTCGAGACGCGTGACAACCGCCTTGCGCTGATCGGCGGCCGAAACGCACTGCTGCATTTCCAAATAGGGCGGTGTGCCCACCTGTAAGCGGGAATAATAGTAAGCGGCGATCATCGTTCCGCTCTGCGTGGCGTCCGGGTTCGGCCAAGGCTTGGTCGCCTTTTCCGTCAGATGCTCTGGTTCCGCAAACGCCCAGTCGGCATAATCGAACCTTTCCGGATCGACCGTCTGCCGTAGGGCGTAGTAAAAGGACTCGATCCGACGCCAACTCACCTCCGGCTCCATGCTGGCGGCGCAGGAGTATACAAGAGAGGCTTGGTATCCGTTGCGGATGGCCCGCCGTTTCTGCTCGATCGTGTCATATTTCGTGTCTGGCGGCTTACCGATCATGCCCGGCACTTCGACCAGTTCGATCGCAATTTTGCGCTCGCGAACCATCGTTTCGACCTTGTTGTGCACAGCCTCAATCGACTGCAGACAATGAGGGCACGACAATGAAAAATACACAGTCAGCGTGTTGGGCGCGTCGCTGGAGCCAACCATGGCGCTGCGCGCAGGCGCATCGGCTGCCATGGCCGCGCCTGCCATAAACGATAGGATGGCAGCGAGCAGGCCAAGGGTCAGGGCATTCAACAATCGAGGCAAGGAGTCGATCCGAGGAGGGAAGTACAGAGGCAGGGGTATGGATGGCGCGAGTTTAGTCCCTGGAATATGCCTTTGTTCCCCTGTGTTGCCAAGAACGTGACACCAGAGGGCGCGCCGCCGAATGAATCTTCTCAATATTGGGCGCAGACTATTGTCTTCGTGGCAGAAAGCCGCCTACGCATTGCGAGTATCGTGGCATCAAACGGCCTGACCGTGCTATCGTCCGCGATTAACTTTTTCGCGATAGATTGCGGCCGCGACGGCAAGTTCGCGCGCGTAGTGGAGCAAGGCTTGATCGAACGGGACATTTTCGTCCGAATGCCGGACGTCTTCCCGTTGGACCGCTGAATCTCTATCAGCTGCGCCCCGGAACGGGAAATGGCCCTGTTCGAAGCCGCCCTGCCGGGTGCGCTCGCTTAAGCAGAGGCCGCTGTCAGCGAATAAACCGCTTCACGTAGTCCGCACCGAGCCCGACGGCCTCATAGTGCTTGCGTGCCGCGTTTACGCGGTCGAACACGTCGGTGGAGCCGATCGTATTGCCATCCTCGTCGCAATAGAGCAGGGCGCCCGAATTGTGGAACAGCGTCAGCATGGTGTCGCCTTCATCCACCACCAGGGTATGTACGTCGCCCGGCGGCTCGAACAGGTAGCTGCCGGCGGTCGCTACCCAGTCGCGCTCCAGATACCGCCAACGCCCGTCAAGCACGAAGCCGTGCACCGGAGCCGGGTGACGATGGCGGGAAATAATTCCTGGCTGCGTGACCTTGGTAATGTGCACCCAGTATCCCTGAGAGACATTCAGGCAGAGAGGGCGCGACCAGCGGCCGGGGCCATTCGGAACCCATAGGCGTTCGTCTTCTGGCTCTAAGCCGTCTTTCCAAAAGATTTCGTCGAGCATGTCTGGCGGAACCAGGTGGGAATAGCGTGGAGCAAGGGTGTCGGGCATAGGGCGGTTCCTTCGTTTCTGACCAGTAGGTCTAGTCGCGGCTAGGCTTCGATCAGTCGGTCGAAAAAGCTGAACAACTCACCGGATGCGATCAGCTTTTCATGGACATTGTGGTCTTTCCAGCCAGTGATTGCGTGTAGAGTGACGTTCGGCCAGCTTTCAAGATACTCCGCTTGGACTCTGTCGCCGTAGTTTTCGACCGGGTAAATCAGGTGGATTGGCGGTGGGTGCGGGTGGTTTTTCATAGGCAGCGCCATATCCAGGTCGTAGTCGCTATAAAGGCGGTTGAAGCGCTTCACTAAAAGACGCGCGCGCTTGTCCTGGACGGCATCAACAAAGGATTGTGTTAGATTGGTCGGTGCGCTGATGCCAATGATTCCGTTCGGCTCGCTACGCAAGCCCAGACGAATGGCCTCAAACCCACCGGCCGAAACTCCGACGAGATAGAGCCGTTTGCTGCCAAGCTTCGTCTGTGTTCGGCGGATAAGCCGTTCGAAGACCTCTGGGGGCGATGAGCGATCTGCGCCTTCAGCTAGTGTCCGCAGCGCCCCATCTCGTACGTACAGCGCAGACATGTCCCGTGCCGCAAAATACCGGTCCATTAATTCAATGGGCATACCCAAGCTCTTTCGGTAAGCGCCACCAATTAGCACTACCAAGGTGCCCGTATTGCCGGGTGGGCTTTCCTGGATTTCTGCGATATCGCCTTGGACAATCGGCCGCTTTAGATTGATATTCGTAGTAGTCAGTTCAATCAGGCGGGAACTGCGGTACCGGCCCGATGATTGCGTCGCTGGGATCGCATCGTTGCCCCTAATTGCCGACAGTAAAGCAAGGCCAAGATAGGCTTGCAAATTGTCGGGTGACAGCCGCACCACCTCGCGGAAAACAGTTTCTGCTGCGAGGTGGTGACCTAGCGCAGAATGAATATCTCCTTTCATCAAAAGTAGCTGTTGGTCATAGGGCTGGCAGTCTAAACCAATATTCACTGCATTTAACGCGTCGTCCAAGCGCCCTGCTCGTGTCAGCCATGTGGCTGTGCGGATCGCAAGCTGGCGGAACGGCCCAGGGTCTGTATCCGTTGACGCTTGAGTTAGACAACTGAGTGCCAACTGAATAGCTCTTTCCGCCGACTCGAAGAAATACAGCGCTTCGGAGTACGCCAGTGCGATTGCAACATTTTGCGGATTGGCGTCGAACACCTCCTGCCAGAACATCAGTATCTCATCCGGCGGTAGGGTGGTTTGGACCACGTTTGCCGCCAAAGTCACTGACTCGCGAACGTCAGGCCATCGGCTCAGGGCGTCTTTGGCGAGCGTCAGTGACGCTTGGCCATCGCCTTGCTGCAAAGACGTGCGGATGAAGCCTAAGGCTCCCTGGTGACTGTCTGGCCACGCTTCTGCGACGATCTTCCATTGCTGCTGGGCAGCGTCTAGATGTCTTCTTAAGCTTCTTCCCGTGCTATATGGCACAGAATGGAGGAAGCCATGTCAGTCTCAGCGAAGCCGTCAACACCGTCCAGGCGTGATGCTGCCAGCAAGCTTGCCGAGCAGCGGTTGAGCGTACTCGAGCTTGCCAAAGAGCTCGGCAATGCGGCGGAGGCCTGCCGCCGCCGGGGGATGGACCGCACCAGCTTCTACGAATGGAAAAGGCGCTTTCAGACCCATGGCTTCGATGGCCTGAAAGACCTGCCACCGGTCCATCAATCGCATCCGATGACCACTCCGCCGGAGACGGTTGCCCGCATCCACGCCCTGGCGCTGGAGCATCCGGCGTATGGCTGCAACCGGCTGGAGGCGATGCTGGCGCTCGAAGGCGTGCGCGTCTCGGCGATCACCATCCAGAAGATCCTGAACGAAGCCGGCCTCGGCAGCCGGTATGACCGCTGGCTGAAGCTGGAAGAACAGTTGGCCGGCAAGGCTATCGAGATCACCGCCGAGCAGGCGGCCTTCATCGAAAAGCTCAATCCCGCCTTCCGCGAGCGGCATGTGGAAAGCGGCGCGCCAGGCGAACTGCTGTCCGCCGACACTTTCTTCGTCGGCAGCCTGAAGGGCGTGGGCAAGGTCTACCTGCATGCGGTCGTGGATACCTACGGTTCCTATGCCTTCGGCTTCCTGCACGTCTCCAAGCAGCCGGAGGCCGCGGTGGCGGTGCTGCACAACGACGTGCTGCCCTTCTACCGCAGGCTCGACCTGCCGGTCGGCGCGGTGCTGACCGACAATGGCCGCGAGTTCTGCGGAACCGAAACGCATCCCTATGAGCTCTACCTGGCGCTGAATGGGATCGAGCATCGCCGCACCAAGGTGCGCTCGCCGAAGACGAACGGCTTTGTCGAGCGCTTCAACGGCACCGTGCTGGACGAGTTCTTCCGCCTGAAAATGCGCGAGACGTTCTACGAGAGCGTCAAAGCCCTACAAACCGACCTGGACGCCTGGCTCGTGCACTACAACACCGAACGGCCCCATCTCGGATACCGCAACCAGGGCCGACGCCCCATCGAAACCGTCAACCTGTTCGTCAGTCAAGAAGCTTAAGAGGACAGTCTAGATCGCCCATTGCCTCCGTCGACCGTGCCTGCCCAACCATTAGCCCAAAATTCTGTGGCCAACGCGCAACTGCTTCTGCAAAAACGATCCTCGCGTCTCCATGCCTGCCTAGGTTTTCGAGGGCCTGTCCCTTGCCTAACCAAGGACCAGGAAGAGAATCCGTCAGTGCCAAGGCCTCCTGCCAGAACAGCAGGGCGGATTCCCAATCTTTTTTCCTGTGTAGAGCTGCGGCGTGGTCTATCGTTTCTTGGTATTGAGTGCGGAGAGCCTTGGGCAGAGGCATTTGAGTCATACGTCAGCACACAATCAGCGGTTCGAGATTGGCATGTATCATGCTTACTTTTAACCGAAAGTAAGAGCAGAATTAAGTCCCTTATGGGCTTTGATGGAGGTTGTGCTAATGCGTCGTATCTGCTTTCTCGCGCTCCTTGGGATGGTACTAGCCTTCCCGACGAAGGCTCAGCATCGGACCGTTGACCTGGAACTCGTCCTGCTTTCTGACGCTTCAGGTTCGATCGACCAGGCGGAGATCGCTTTCCAGCGGGAAGGCTATGCGGCCGCGATCACCGATGCGGAAGTACTGAATGCCATGACCGGTGGCTGGTACGGCAAGGTGGCCATCACCTTTGTCGAGTGGGGAGACTTTCTGCATCAGGACGTTGTCGTGCCCTGGACAATTATCGGAGGGGAAGACGATGCCCAGACTTTTGCCTCTGCTTTACGCGCAGCGCCCAGGCGGGCATTTGGATCCAACGCCATCGGCAATGCTTTGCAGGTGGGTTACGACCTGATCGAAGACAACAATATCCGCGGGCTGCGCCGTGTGATCGATTTTTCCGGCGACAGCGCCTACAACTTCAACGGTTTGGAAATCGAGCCGGTGCGCCAGCAGATTATCGCCGCCGGCATCACCATTAACGGTCTCGCCATTCTGTGCCGCGCCTCGGAATGCAGCGGCCGGCCGGTGTCTTACAATCTGGAGCAGGCTTATGAAGACACCATCACGGGTGGTCCCGGCAGCTTTGTTGTGAAGGCAGACAGCCGAGAGACCTTCGCCGCCGCCGTCAAACGCAAGCTGATATTGGAGATTGCTGGTATCGAGCCGCAACGCCTCGCCGGCCGGACCAGTATCGGAAGCCGCTAGAGCCGCTCCAGCTTGGTCAGGCCTGCGGGCGGCAGTTCCGCCAGGTAGAGGTTGCCCACTGCGTCGCCGTAGAGCCCGTGTGCGCCGTTGATCGCACCGCGGCAGCGCCCGGCGATGCTACCGTCGGGTGCGTATTTCACGATGCGCGGCACCTGGTCGGAGACATAGACAAAGCCCTCGCCATCCACCCAGATGCACATGGGGTGAAACAGGCCTGTCAGGTCTTGCAGATGCCGGCCGTGGCGGTCGAACACCTGCACCCGTTCGTTTTCCCGGTCAGCGACATAGACCCGGTCGGCCAACGCCCAGGTGCAGTGCGGTGTGGTGAACTCGCCGGCCCCGCCGCCCGTCATGCCCCAGGTACCCAACAGCCCGCCATCCGCCGAAAAGCGGTGCACGTTGACGTTGCCGTAGCCATCCGAGACATAGATTTCGCCGTCCGGCGCCTGGCTCGCATGAGTGGGATGGTTGAAGGGTGCGTTGTCCTGTGGCGCGTGCCGCGCGCCTAGCCGTTGCAGCACCCGGCCGGAAAGGTCCGTCACTAGAATCTGGTGCGCGTCCCGGTCGGCGATGAACAGGCGGCTGTCATCGGTCGCCCAAATGCCATGGCCGTCCGCGATTAGGTCATCGCCCCAGGCTTCGGCGAAAGAGCCGTCCGCCTCGAACACTATCACCGGCACCGCGCCGCGTTGCAGGGCATAGACGCGGCCATCGCTGCCGACAGCGACCCAGCTGAGGAAGCCCTGCGCCACGTGATCTGGCCATCGGGCCCAGTTGCGGCAGACGGCGTAGCGCCGGTCGCCCAGCACCACGGTTTGCGGTTCATCGCGGGCAGTAAGCGTCATGGCGTCAGGCAGCCTTGCCAGCTTTGGCCGTCTGGATCGTTTCCCAGACCGCCAGCGGCGTCGCCGGCATGTCTATATGATTGATGCCGTATTCGCGGCGCAGCGCGTCGACCAGCGCGTTCATGATGCTGGGCATGGCGCCCGCACACCCGGCCTCGCCGCAGCCTTTAACCCCCAGGGCGTTGGTGGTCGCCGGCACCTCATGATAGGCGATGCTCATGTCGGGCATGTCGCTGGCGCGCGGCAGGGCATAGTCCATGAAGGAGCCGGTCAGCACCTGGCCGTCCTCGTCATAGACCACTTTCTCCATCAGGCATTGGCCCAGCCCCTGCGCGACGCCGCCATGCGCCTGGCCGCCGACCAGCATCGGGTTAATAACAACGCCGAAATCGTTGACCATTGTGTACTTGACGACCTGGGTAACGCCGGTTTCCGGATCGACTTCGACTTCCGCGAGATGGCAGCCGTTCGGATAAGAGAAGGGCGGTGCGTCGAACACTTCAGAAACCGACAGACTCCGCGGAAGATCGTCCGGCAGGTCTTCCGACCGGGCGCGGGCGGCCAGTTCCATGATACCGATGCGCCGGTCGGTGCCGACGATCTCAAACTCGCCGCCGCGCGGGCTGATGTGGAACTCGATATCCGCGGTGGCGGCTTCCAGGAAGTGCGCGGCGAGCTTACGGCCATTTTCTTTGACCACCTCGCTTGCCTCCACGATGGCTTGGCCGGACGACATCAGCGACTTAGAGCCGCCGGTGCCGCCGCCTGCCAGCAACTCGTCCGAGTCGCCCTGCAGCAGCTTGATCTTGTCGAACGGAATACCGAGGCGCGAAGCTAGCACCTGCGCGAACGGCGTCGCGTGGCCCTGGCCATAGTCGAGCGTGCCGGTGATGATAGTGACGGAGCCGTCATCCTCGAACCGGATGCCGCCCATTTCCTTGGCGGGCGGGCCGGTCACTTCCAGATACTGGCCGATGCCCATTCCGCGCAGAAGGCCCTTCTTCAGGCTTTCCTGCCGCCGCGCCTCGAAGCCCTGATAGTCGGCAGCCTCGACCGCCTTTTCCAACAGGTTAGTGAAGTCCCCGCAGTCGTAGGTGGTTCCGGCCGGGGTGGTGTAGGGGAATTGGTCCGGCCGGATATGGTTGCGCTTGCGGATTTCGACCGGGTCGATGCCCATTTCGTGCGCCGCCGTGTCGAGCAACCGCTCCACGTAGTAATTGTTCTCCGGCCGTCCCGCGCCGCGGTAGGGGCCAACGGGCGTCGCGTTGGTGAACACGGCCTTGGTCGAGACCTCCTGCAATGGCGTCGCGTAACAGCTGATCGAATTCTTCACCACGTTGCCGGTTGGCTGCATCGTCGTGCCGTTGGAGAGGTTGGCGCCGATATTGCCGTAGCCCTCAATCCGGATGGCGGTGATGCGGCCGTCCTTGTCCAGCGCGATGGACTGCTTCATCTCATGCGCGCGGCCATGGCTGTCGCCGAGGAAGGAGCCGGAGCGCTCGTCGGTCCATTTAATCGGACGGCCCAGCGCCTTCGACGCGGCGAAGAGGGCGACATATTCGGGGTAGGGCGCGGACTTCATGCCGAACGATCCGCCGACATTGCCGATCAGCACCCGTACCTTGTCGCGCTCTACCCCCAGCAGGCCGGCCATGTTGTTGCGCATCGGAAACGCGCCCTGGCAGCCGACATGCAGGGTGTAGTGGTCTTCGGCAGCGTTGTAGTCGGCGATGGCGGCGCGCGGCTCCAGCGGTGCAACGACGACGCGGCTGTTGTCGATTTCCATGGAGACCACATGCGCAGCTTCCGCGAACGCCTTGGCCACGCCCTCCGGATCGCCGTGCAGGAAGTCGAGCACGACATTGCCCGGCGTCGCGTCCCAGATCTGCGGCGCGCCGGGCTTTACGGCGTCGGCGGCGCGGGTGACGGCGGGAAGCTGGTCGATGTCCAGGAAAACGGCCTCCGCTGTGTCCACGGCCTGGGTCTTTGTTTCGGCGACGACCAGGACAAGCGGGTCGCCGACATAGCGCACCTTGTCGGTCGCCAGCACGCTTTGCACCGGCTTCGGCATGTCGGAGCCGTCGCGCTGCTTGAAGCTCATGCCGGCCCCCATTTTCTCGAAGCCCATGGCGGCAAGGTCATGGCCGGTATAGACGCCGAGCACGCCGGGCATGGCCTTGGCGTCGTCCACTTCGATGGCTTTCAGAACGCCATGCGCGATCGGGCTGCGCACCAACACGCCATAAGCCTGACCCGGCAGGTTGATGTCGTCGGTATAGCGGCCCTTGCCGGTAACGAGGATCGGGTCTTCCTTGCGCGGCACCGGCTGGCCGATGCCAAACTTCTCGAATTCGGCATCCATGACATTGATGGATTCGTTCATGGCCCATGTATCCTTCGGCAGGCGTGCATTTGGATTGAGTCATAAGTACCATGCTGGCAACAATTTGCCCACGGCCCGCGTTGCCGCGCGCCGCCCCGTTTTGCCAAAGGACCCCGCCCGTGCAAGATCCTATTCAGCGCCATCCTACGCGCGATGAACAACTCGACATTCTGGTCAGTGTCCTGGCCGACATCGTGGTTCACCGGGGTAGGGTGCTGGATCTGGGGTGCGGCACCGGCTATGTGGATCGGCTGCTTCTGACGCGGCGCGATGATCTGCGGCTGACCGGATTGGACTTCAATCCCGAGTTGCTGGCGGAAGCGCACCAAGCCCTGGCGAGTTGGACAGACCAAATCTCACTGCGCCAAGCCGACCTGATGCAGGAGGAACCGCTTGTCGCTGTTGGCGGAGTCTACGACGCGGCCTTTACCGCACTGGTTTTCCATGACCTCGACGACGAGGCCAAGCAGCGCTGTATTCGTGCAGTATCGAACAGCCTTAAGCCCGGCGGAGTTTTTCTACTTTATGACCGGATTCGCCTCAGCGAAGCGCCCTGCTTCCCCCTGCAACAGGCGATCTGGAAACGAATCGAACAGGTGCATGGTCGAGGCATGCGCGACGCGCCGGACTTTGGCGCTTATATGGCTGACCTCGCCAGCAACAACCGCCCGGCGCGGCTGGCTGACTATTTTGAATGGCTCCCGGCGGCAGGTTTTGCCGCTCAACTGTTGCATTTGCATGGCAATGTTATGCTCATGGGAGCCGTTAAACATGATTAAATAATCCTAGTCCGAAAGGATAATTTCCGATGTCCTCTCCCGTTCGCATGGGCACAATTGGTTACGGCATAATGGGGGAGCGATTATTGCGCGTTGCCCGCGATCATGATCCTTCAGTCTTGGTATCTGCTGGTGCTTGGGATCCATCTTCCGAGGCGATGGAGCGTTACAAGAAAGATTTTCCAGATGGGCTGGCATGCAGTTCGCTAGAAGATCTGCTGGCTGTAAGCGACGTTGTTCATGTTGCCTCCCCGCCGGCCTATCATCTGGAGCAGATGGAGCAGGCTGCTGCTGCGGGATTGGCCGTGCATTGCGAAAAGCCATTAGGGGTTGATGTTGCAATGTCTCAGGCCGCGGTGGACCGGTTGACGGGCGCAGGGGCACGCTGCGCCGTCAATTTTCCTTTCACTGCCAGCTTTGCCTTCGACCAGATCAACGCTTGGAAGGGGGCAGGCGAGCTTGGGGATTTGGAGAGCGTTGAGATCCAGATCGGCTTCAAACAATGGCCCAGGCCGTGGCAGATGGATGCCGTCTCCTGGCTCGACCGGCGGCAGCAAGGAGGGTTTACGCGGGAGGTGGTGAGTCACTTTCTGTTTGCGACACTCCGTCAGATCGGACCGATCGAAATGCTTTCCTGCTCCGTTGACTATCCTGTGGGCGAGGGTTCTGAAATCGCCTGCACGGCGGAAATGCGGGCGGGCGGTGTGCCAGTGATACTTGCTGGCGGGGTCGGCACGACCGAGAAACCAGACCACAATCTTTGGATCATGCATGGTTCAAAGGGCAAGTTGCGCTTGCGCGACTGGGCGGTAGCGGAGCGGTTGGAGGCCGATGGTGATTGGCGCGAAGCCTCCGGAGCCCGCCCAAACGAAGAAATGCGGCCTTTGATTTTGAAGCGTCAACTCGACATGGTTGCTGCGATGACCCGCGGGGAGACAGGTCACAGCCTCGCCAGCATCCTCGAAGCGTTTGAAGTTCAGAAGCTTGTTGAGCGAATTCTGGCTTCCGAAAGCTAGAAATGCCTAAGGATTCCGCCGGTTGCCCAGTGCAGGTGCAAAGCCATGCAGTCGGTGCATAGCTGGGCAGCAATAATTCCGTTACCCTCTAACGACGAAGATGTGGATGATCATCGCAGTTGTCGCATTGCGATAGCGATTAGTTCTCCCGCCGCCGCGCATGCGCATGCGTCGATAGAACTCGTCTCCCAGACGTTAAGCCTCCCTGTTCTGACTTTACCGGGCCTTCGGGCCCGGTTTTTCTTTGTCGAGCAGGCTAGTCGCTATAGATCTTGATCTTTGGGATGACGATTGGCCAACAGCGCTTTGGCTTGCCCAAAAATAAAATGGCGTAGGTCTTTGCAGGATGCTGCTATCAAAATCCAAAGAGCGCCCTGAATTCCTGTGAGCCAGGAGGCATGGTCCCCAGTTGCGACCGGATAGGCCAGCATGACCACCAACAAAAATCCTAGGAAATACGTGGGTAGTAAACGCCGAGGCGCATCAATTTTGACCTTCGTTTGAAGAAGGGTTGCTGTAAGTGCCAGCGAGGCAATTTCCGCGGCAATCGTTACCAGTATCAAATCCAGAATGTCGCCGCCGTTAACTGCCACTGCAAAGGCTATAGGCAATGACACCAGCCTGACGAGATTGCCAAGCAATGGGTTCAAGGTATAGCCCCGCGCCAGGGCTATCGGAAGCATTGAACCGGAACGTACTAGAAGCATCGAAAAGGCGATCCCCAAAGGAGTGACATAAGGCGTGCCCTCCAGCATTTTCTCGCCGAAGGCGATGTTGAAAATAGTCGGGCCTAGCAGGGAAAATGCGATCGCTGCGCTGCTGCCGACGAGAAGCATGGATTGAAGCGTCAATGCTGCCTGCCGGTCGAACTTTTCCTGATCGTCCTGTACCCCTGCGAGCAACGGCAAGAAGAATGACTGCGAGATTTTCGCCGTTATAAGGCATGGGGTCATCGCCAGTGTTGCTGCGGCGCTGAACAGACCTAAGTCCCGGGCAGTGAATTGGTTGCCGACGATGACCCGGTCGCCCTGAAGTGCTGCAAACGCGAGCATTCCGCTCAGCAACAGTGGTACGCCAAACTTCAATGCCCGAATGAAATCAGCCTTGTCCCAGGCAAAGGTAAAGTGGCGGTCGGCTATCACTTGGGTAGTTAGGCATCTTACAAGATATTCAGCCAAAAGAGCGACCAGCATGACCTTGTAGTCGCCGAGCCAAACTGCTAGCGGAAAAAGAAGGCCAAGCGACACAATGGCACCGGCAAATTCCGCCTTTACCTGAGGACCAAACGACATGTGCCGTTGCATTCGCATTATGTTCAGGTTGTTAAAGCCATGCAGCAAGGGGACCAAGCCGAATAATTGGTAGGCCCAGGTCAATTCAGGATGATTGAAGACTGCTGCGATCGGTTCAGCGATCACATACATTAGCCCAGCCAACAGGAAACCACGGGCCACCATAATAGTTTGGATCGTGCCGACGAACTTGCGGGAGTTTCCCTGCCTGTCTTGGACGACCATCCGCTCCATGCCGAGGTCGGCGAGTAGTTCGATAAAGGCAATAGCAATGATGAACGTGCTCGCAATGCCGTAGTCTTCGACACTGACTAAACGGGCGAGAAGGATGTTCCGCCCGAAGGTGATTGCTGAAATCGTGGTGCGGCCACCCGCAAGTACGGCAATGCTTTTCAGCAAAATAGCTCCTGACTTCTAGCAATGCTTATTGTCGGCGGGTTAACTATTGTTGGAACAAGACCCCAAAAAGGTTGTTCTGGAAACGACTCGCTCAACCATCGCGGCCATAGGGAACATACCGTTTCTTCTCAGAAACGAGCGGCGGCTCCGCTGGGGAGGTAATCTTGGCTTCAGCATCGATGTTTGGAGGGGTGGGCGCTGAGTCCGGACGTGACAAAATCCAAACGCCAGAGCCAAAAAGGAACATGACGAACGCAAGCATACCTTGCCAATAATGAACGGTGGCACCGGCAAAGATAACCCCGCCCATTGATGTCAACACAGCCGCCCTGCTGGCTTTGTCAAGCTCGTCTGACAAAGGTTTTAAGCTGAGTTTTCGGAGTAAAATAAACAGACCAGCAGACAATAGCAAAAAAGCAGGCAGGCCAAATTGCATCGCAGACAACAACCAGAAGTTGTCGATAGAACCTGTAACCCACCCTATTGGTTTGTCCCAGGTTCCAGAGCCAAAGCCAAAAATAGGGCGTGATAAAATGTTGTCGATACCCGCTTCAAATTGCTTGATTCGAGTGTAGGATGCTTGCTGATTAAAGGTTAAGTAGCGGACAAATACTGCAAACGGACTGCTTTTCGCTGCAATATCAACAACCAAATACAGCGCTGCGATTCCAGCAAATAATAGAGTCCAACGTTTTGGTATATTATTAAATAAGCGTTCATATACTATTGAGCCTGACTGAACTAAAAATGACATGATTGCGCCCATAGAAAAGGAAAAGAACAGCGCAAAAAATATGAAAACTGAGCGTCCTATTTGAGAGCCGAGACCGGCCTGTGGACGGAAAGTGTACCAAACTAGACCCATCGCCGACGAAACAAAGGTTCCATAGAGAATTGGATGGCCGAATACGACCTGCGCTCGGCGCATGCCGAAACGGACATCGTAGGCTGGTATTTTCCCTAATAGGTCCATTAGGAATGCTTTGTGCGTGATGGCTTCGGCGGCGGCAAGCGGCAACGCGCCCACCGCAAAATAAAACATGAAGCGTGCTACGCGCCTCAGATCTGCTGCGCTTTGGATGCCAACGCGTGCAATCAGAAATCCGCCGTACATTTCGAAGAAAAAGGAAAAGGCAAACTGAACCCTTGTACCTAAGGCGCTGCGGTAAAAGTTGCTGGTGACGATCGAGTAGGCGAAAAGGCACCAAAACGCTGCGAGAAAAATCAGGATATCGACCGATGATATCCTGCCCGCCTTTCCACTGGCTAGGCGGATGAGCAGATATGGCATGCACGTCAGAATGACGATCCGGTGCGGCTGCAGAGCGATTTCGCCGATTTCAATAATGACTGGGATCAGCAGGCTGACCAAAAATGCAGTGACGATTTTCGGCGAACCTTGACTTTCGCCTGCTTGAGCCTCCCTGCGTGCGTAATTTTGCGCGAAACCATTGCGTGTGGCCGCGCCAGTCGATGTTTGCCGGATTGGTACTGTCGCCGTCATCGGCACCCTCTATGACGATCCACGATCAATGGCTGAAGCCCGTGATTGATACCGCCAAGCGTGGTCTTGCGTGAATGCAACCGGAGCGAACCGGCATCCATGCAAGCATCGTTGTTCGTTGCGCCCCGCGCCGCTTTGAATATATCCAAAGGACCGGTGCTTGCTCTCATTTTCTACCGTATAGCTTTTCAATTAATTATTAGAAACATTTCGCTTGCCGCACCCCAAATCGTTGCGGTCATGCTGGCTGCCATCGCGTTTGTCCGCGCGACCTGGCTTGGGGTTAAACGCCCGGTGCCTTGACGGTTTGGGAGGCCGCAGCTTATTCCCATGAACCGGTCTTTTCCCCCAGTTATACGGAATCGTCTCAATGGATGTCCTCGAAGCCATTACCTCGCGCAAATCCATCCGCGCTTTCACTGATCAGCCGGTGCCAAGGGAGGCCTTGGAGAAAATCCTGGAGATCTCGCAGCGCAGCCCCAGCGGAACCAACACCCAGCCTTGGCGCGTATGGCTTTGCACCGGCAATGTGAAGGAGGCTATCACCCAGGACGTCCTGGCCGAGGTCCGTGACGGAACAGGCAAAGGCTATGAGTACTACGACTACTATCCCGCAAAGTGGAGCGACCTGCACCGCGACCGCCGCCGCGGCGTTGGCTGGGGCCTCTACGGCCTGCTCGGTATTCAGAAGGGTGACCGCGAAGGCTCGGCCCGGCAAGGCGCGCGGAATTTCAAGTTTTTCGATGCGCCGGTTGGCTTATTCATCACTATCGATGACTACCTCGGCCGGGGGAACTGGGCCGATGTGGGCATGTATGTGCAGACTGTTATGCTGGCCGCCCGCGGATTTGGTCTGCACACCTGCGCCCAGGCCGCATGGATCGGCCATCAGGAAACCGTGTTCAAGCACCTGGGCGTGCCAGAAGATCAACTGCTGGTGACGGGGATGAGCCTGGGTTACGCGGACGATACCAAGATCGAAAACACGCTGGTGAGCGAGCGGGAAGACATCCGGAACGTTGCCCATTGGGTCGGTTTCGACAAATAGGCCGCTCCGTCGGTTGATGCAGGTCAATTGATCAGCGAGCACCGTTCCGGCACAATTTGCTCTTATACCAAAGGAGCAGGAAATGATGGGTCAGACGGAACACTATGAAACGATCGTTGTCGGCGCGGGTGTCGCCGGCATCTACCAGATCAAGCGGCTCGTCGATATGGGTATCCATGCGATCGTGCTGGAGATGGATTCGAGCCTCGGCGGGACGTGGTACAATAACCGCTATCCGGGCGCGCGATTCGACTCCGAGAGCTATACCTATGGCTATTCCTTCTCCAAGGAAATCCTGCACGAGTGGCACTGGAAGGAACGCTACTCGCCCCAGAGCGAAAACCTGAAATATCTGGAGTTCGTGGCCGACAAGTTCGACCTGCGCAAACATATGCAGTTCAACTGTCGGGTGGATTCCGCGCGTTTCGACGACGAGGAGAACATCTGGCGGTTGACCGTCAATGGCGATCGCAAAATGTCCTGCCGTTGGCTGATCATGGGCGTCGGCCTGCTGTCGATCCCGACCATGCCGCGGCTTAATGGCGTCGAGGACTTCAAAGGTGACAGCTTCCACACCTTCCATTGGCCGCACGAGGGCTATGGCCTCGCCGGCAAGAAGGTCGGCATCATCGGCACCGGTGCGACGGCGATTCAGGTAATCGGCGATATCGCTGACAAGGTCGGCTCGCTGCACGTGTTCCAGCGGCGGGCGAATTGGGCCGCCCCGCTGAACAACTCGAAAATCACACCGGAGCAGATGGCGGAAATCCGCGCCCGCTATGACGAGATCTTCGCGACCTGCGCCCGCACCCCTGGCGGATTTGAGCACGAACCGGACCGGCGCGGCTTCTATGAGGTGAGCCGGGAGGAGAGGGAGAAGCTCTGGAGCAGGCTCTATAAGGAACCGGGCTTCGGCATATGGCTTGCGAACTTCCGTGAAATCTTCATGGACGAGGAGGCGAACGCGGAGTTCTCGGAATGGGTCGCCGACCGTATCCGCGAGCGGGTGAAAGACCCGGTGACGGCGGAGAAGCTGATCCCGCGGGACCACGGCTTCGGTGTGCAGCGGGTGCCGCTGGAAACGAACTACTACGAAGCCTACAACCGCGACAATGTCCACTTGGTCGACCTGAATGAAGAGCCGCTGGTTCGGGTGACCGAGAACGGTCTGCAGACCGAAGCGGCCGAATACGATTTCGACGTGATCATCTATGCGACCGGCTTCGATGCGATCACCGGGGCCTATGACCGGATCGACATCCGCGGCGCGAATGGTGTGAAGCTGCGCGATAAGTGGGAAACGCGGATCACCACCTATCTCGGTATGTTCATCGAGGACTTCCCGAACCTGATCATGCCGAACGGCCCGCAGAGTGGTTCCGCCTCCACCAATTATCCTCGCGGCATCGAGATCGGCGTGGACTGGGTCTCCAACTTCCTGGAATACGTGCGCGCCAACGGCCACACGCGGGTGGAGCCAGCCGCCGACGCGGCCGAGCGCTGGACCCAGCATGTGGAGAAAATGTACTCTGTTATGCTGATGCGCAAAGCGAAAAGCTGGTTCACGGGCTACAACTCAAACGTGAAGGGGCACGAGGCCGGCACGATCCGCTACCTCGTCTACAATGGCGGCACGCCGAAATTTGTCGCCATCGTCAACCAGGTGGCGGCGGACGGCTATGCCGGCATCGTCTTCGACGGCAATCCCGACGACGGCGCCAAGGCCGAAACGGAGTTTACCCGGCGCGCAGCAGAGTAGGTTCCGCGGCCCTTTACTTGGTTTCACCCTGAGTAGACGCCCTGGATCGAAATCCGGGGCGTCATATCGAAGGGCTTACCATAATCTGTGGCCAGCGCGTCCTTCGATACGCGCACCTAGCTGCAGCGCTACTCCGCGTGAGACATGTATTTCAGTAAAAGAGCACCCCATGATCCACCTCGCCGAAAGCCCCTGGACTCCGGAGACCACCGACCCCCGTATCCCCGCGCGGAACAAGGTGGTTGTGCGCGACCTGATCGACCGCTGGGCGGTGGAGCAGCCTGAGAAGGTGTTTCTGAAGTTCGACGACGAATCACACCCGGCCGGCGGCGAGGAATGGACTTACGCCGACTTGAAGAACCGCGTCGTACGGGTGGCGCTCGGCTTTCAGCAATTGGGCGTGGCGCAGGGTGACCATGTGCTGGTCTGGGCGCCGAACAGCTGGGACCACACGCTGACCTTCTTTGCCATCAATTACCTGGGCGGGGTCTATGTGCCGATTAACACGGCCTACCGCGGCAACCTGCTGGCGCATGTGGTTAATGTCTCGGATGCGAAGCTCGCCGTGGTGCATCGTGATTTGTGCGAGCGGCTGGCGGATGTGCACCTCGCCCGGCTGGAGCAGGTCGTCACGATTGGCGGTGCGGCGGAGACGCCACTGCCCACCGTGCTGTTCGAAGACGCCCTCTATTCCACGGAGGGTACGCTCGCCGCGCCCGAACACACCATCGAACCCTGGGACCCGTTTGCAATCATTTTCACGTCAGGCACCACTGGGCCGAGCAAGGGCGTGCTGGCCTCCTACCTGCACATCTATACCAATGCCGGGCCCGAAAGCTGGCACATGGTGACGGGCGAGGACCGCTGGCTGATGAACTTCCCGCTGTTCCATATCGGCGGGATGGGTACCCTGTTCGTGATGCTCTGCCGGGGTGGCTCGGTCGGGTTTTGCGAGCGCTTCGACACGCGCACCTATTGGGACTCCGTCCGGCGGATGCACTGCACGGCCGCCTTTCTGCTAGGCTCGATGGCGACTTTTCTGGCAAAGGAGCCACCCTCGCCGAAGGATGCGGATCATCCGCTGCGCCTTGCCTTCATGGTGCCGCTGTCGGGCGACATTCCGGCATTCAGCAAGCGGTTCGGCCTGGATGTCTACACCATCTTCAACATGACGGAAATTTCGACTCCCATCGTCTCCGAAGCGAACCCGGAGAAGCGCGGCACCTGCGGCAAGGTACGACCGGGTGTCGAGGTGCGGCTGGTGGACGGGAACGATTGTGAAGTGCGCATCGGTCAGGTCGGCGAGATGATGGTGCGCACCGACCGGCCCTGGGGCATGAATTCTGGCTACTACAAGAACCCGGAGGCGACGGCAAAATCATGGCAGAATGGCTGGTTCCATACCGGCGATGCCTTTACGAAGGACGAGGATGGTTATTTCTACTTCGTCGACCGGATGAAGGACGCGATCCGCCGGCGGGGCGAGAATATTTCCTCGCTGGAAGTGGAGATGGAGGCGCTTGCCCACCCCACCGTGCGGGAGGCCGCGGCCATCGCCGTGCCGAGCGAGATGGGCGAGGACGAGGTCATGCTCTGCCTCTCGCCCCAACCTGACGCCATGATCGATCCGGCCGAGATGATCGCGTTTCTAACCCCGCGCATGGCGTATTTCATGGTGCCGCGCTATTTGCGGATCATGGACGACCTGCCGAAAACACCGACCGCCAAGGTGATGAAGCACGAACTGCGCGCCCAGGGCGTCACCAACGAAACCTGGGACCGCGAAGCCCATGGCATCAAGCTGAAAAGCGAGCGGTTCGGGTGACCGCGGCTGATTTAAACGAGACAGTCCCGACCGGCACCGTCCGGGGCCATGTCTCGCCCGGCTATGAGACTGTCGCCGAGACCTTTGTCCGTAATTTCGCCGAGCACGGCGAGGTCGGCGCATCGCTCTGCGTCAAGGTGCAAGGAGAAACAGTGGTTGATCTCTGGGGTGGCAGCGCCGATCCCGCCGTCGGCCGGGCGTGGGAGGAAGATACGGTCTGCACGGTGTTCTCCTGCACCAAGGCGGCGACCGCCTTCTGCGCTCATCTGCTGGCTGAGCGCGGGCAGTTGGACTTGGATGTGCCGGTCGTGAGCCTATGGCCGGAATATGCGGCGGAAGGCAAGGAGTGCACCACCACCCTCATGATGCTGGACCATACCGCCGGGCTGCCGGCCATCCGTGAGCATTTGAAGCCGGACTGCCTGCTAGACAGGAACTATATGGTGGAGAAGCTGGCGGCAGAGGCGCCATTCTGGCCGCCGGGCACGCACAGCAGCTACCACGCCGTCACTTTCGGCTATCTGGTGGGCGAGATGGTGCGGCAGGCGTCCGGCAAGTTGCTCGGCCAGTATTTTGCCGAGGAAATCGCCGGACCGCTCGGCATCGACTACTGGATCGGCCTGCCGGAAGCGGTCGAGTCGCGGGTTGCGCCGATCATCCTCTACCGGCCGCCCAAGGACGCGCCGCGCACGCCCTTTATGGCGGAGGCGGTGAAGCGGGGCAGTGTGTCGAACCTGTTCGTCTTCAATCACGGCGACTGGATGGCCGGCGGCGTCAACACAAGGGCAGGCCGGACGGCGGAGATCGGCGCGGCGGGCGGCATCACCAACGGGCGCGGGCTCGCTGGGCTGTTCGCCACCATGGTCAGCGAGGAAGCCGCAAAGCCACTGGGTTTTTCAGCAGCGACGCTGACCGGTTTCGGCAAGTGCTCGGCCGCCAGCCACGAGGATGCGACGCTCAAGGTGCCGGTGCGTTTCGGGCCGGGCTTCATGCTCTCGATGGACAACCGGCGGCGGGTGATGGGCGACGACAGTGTCATCTTGGGGCCGCAGGCATTCGGTCATGTTGGGGCAGGCGGCTCGCTGGGGTTCGCCGATCCGCAGCACGGCCTAGCCTTCGGCTACGCCATGAACCGCCAGGGGCCGGGCCTGTTCCTGAATGAGCGTGGGCAGGGTCTGGTGGACGCCACCTACATGGCGCTGGGTTGTTCAAGCAATGCGGGCGGCTTCTGGGCGTGACCGCTCCCGCCGTTGCGGGCTATAGTTCCGGCCAATAAACCAATGAACCCCTAGGGAGTAAACCTGCCTATGCCAGACAGCCTAAACGGCAAGGCCGCCGTTACCGGGATCGGCGAGACCGCCTATTCCCGAGGCACCGACAAAAGCTCCATCGGCCTGATGCTGGAAGCCTCGATCAAGGCGATTGGCGATGCGGGCTTGAAGCCGAACCAAATCGACGGCGTGATTCCCTATTCGCTGGGTCCGGTCGCCGAAGAGGTAATGACCGGCCTCGGCCTGACCGATGTGCGCTTTTCAGCCCAAACCCCCATGGGCGGGGCGAGTCCGGTAGCGGCGCTGCAATGCGCGGCGGCGGTGATCGCGGCGGGGCTCTGCCGGCATGTGCTGATTGTGCTCGGGCGGCGCGGCTATTCCGACAGCCGGGTGACGACGAGGCTCGCGGCCATGCCCCAGTTCCGTCAGATTGCGGAGTTCGAGAACCCGGTAGGCGCCTTTGCGCCGGCCCAGCTCTACGCGCCGATGATCCGCCGGCACATGGAGCTTTACGGCACCAACGAGGACCAGTTCGCCGAGATTGCCATTGCCATGCGCGAGCACGCGATGCTGAACGACAACGCCATTATGAAAAAGCCGCTGACGCTGGAGGATCACCACTCGGCGCGTATGATCTCCGACCCCTACCGCCTGTTCGACTGTTGCTTGGAAAGCGACGGCGCGACAGCGGTGGTCGTGAGCGGCAAGGACTACGCGAAGGACACCCGTGCGCCGGTCTCAATCATCGGCGTGGCGGAAGGGCACCCGGACTCACCCAGCACCATCACGCAAAGGCCCGATATGCTGGAACTGGGCCTAGCCAAGGCCGCGCCGCGCGCCTTCGAAATGGCGGGGGTGAAGCACAAGGATATCGACGTCGCCCAGATTTACGACTGCTTCACCGGCATGGTGATCGCGGAAATCGAAGACCTCGGCTTCTGCGACAAGGGCGAGGGCGGACCGTTCATCGAGGGCGGGCGCATCCGGCTTGGCGGCGAATTGCCGGTCAATACCCATGGCGGCCTGCTCAGCCAGGCGCATATTGCGGGCCTCAACCATGTGTATGAGTTGGTGCGCCAATTACGGCACGAGGGCGGTGCTGTGCAGGTGCCGGACGCGGAAATCGGCCTGGTGACCGGCTATGGTGATTTAGGCGACGGTTCGCTCGCCATCATGCAGCGGGGAGTCTGAGCGATGCAGGACGAATACCTGAAGCCGATGCCGGAGCCCTCCATCGACTCCCAGCCGTTCTGGGATGGGCTGAAGGAGCGGCGCATCCTGCTGCAGAAGTGCAGCGATTGCGGCGCGGTCCGTCACTATCCGCGGCCCATGTGTGACAAGTGTCATTCGATGGAATGCGATTGGATAGAGGCAAGCGGCAAGGGCACACTCTATTCCTGGACCGAGACGCATCATCCCTTCCACTTCGGCTTCAAGGCGGAGGTGCCGTACATTCTCGCCACCGTCACCCTGGAGGAAGGCGTGCGGATGCAGACCAAGCTACTGGATGCGAAACTGGAGGACCTGAAGCTTGGCTTGCCGGTCGAGGCGGTGCTGGTGCAGGAAACGCCTGACTTGGTGCTGCCGTATTTCCGGCTGGCGGGGTAAGGCACAACTCATTCGCTCCCCGGACGGCTCGGGAGAGACGGTCCGGGGGGCAGGTTTTTGGCGGCGGAGGGGTAGAAGACGGATGAAACCCTGGGTCCCGGAGAGCGCCTGCGGCGCTTCCGGGAAGTGGGGTGTGCGAGGCTACGCCGGCTCGGCGATGAACACGGGGATCAGCCGCGGGGCTTTCTTCTGGTACTCGTTATAGGGCGGAAACGCTTCGGCTGACGCAGCCCAAAGCTTGTCTCGCTCTGGCCCTTCTGGGACTTCGCGCACGCGCATCTTGGTGACCTCGGTCTTGTCGCGGATTTCCACGTCCGGGTTGGCGCGTAGGTTGTACACCCAGACCGGGTTCTTCTCGCGCCCGCCATAGCTGCCGACCAGCACATAGCCGTCGCCGACCTTGACCCGCATCAGGGGGATTTTGCGGATGCCGCCGGACTTGTTGCCCATATGGGTGACGATAATGCAGGGCAGGCCAGTGTCGCGGAGGGTCGTGCCTTCCTTGCCGCCGCTGCCCTCGTAGAGTTCGACTTGTTCGCGCACCCAATCGATAGCTGGGGGGATGTATTCGGCCATGAAAGCCTCCTCGCTTGCCGCCGGTTCCGGCGAAGTGTCAGGGCCGTCAGTCTGCCACAATCTGCCGGAATTGCCACCATCGGCGGGCATAAGGGTGGTTTGCGCGCGGCAGGCGTAATACGATCTCGGGTCAACTCCGCCTCAGGAAAGCATCAGCCCATGTATCTGGAGCCGAAGCTCTGGTCCTTTACCGAAGGTGTCCGCGGCCGCATCGCCTTGTCAACCGCGGTCGGACTGCTCGCCGCGGGGGCGGGTGTTGCGCGGCTGGCTCTGCTCGGCTGGCTGATTGCGGCGGTGTTTTCCGGCGCGCCCCTGGGTGACCTGCTCTGGCCGGTGACGGCGATTGCGGGCGTGATGATCCTGCGAGGAGTCTTCGAATACTGGCGGGCGATGGTAGCGCACACCACGGCCTCGCTCGTGCAGAAAAAGCTCCGGCGCACGCTCTTTGACCACATTGCCAAGCTGGGGCCAGGCTATGCCGGGCAACAGCGTTCGGGCACGCTCACCCTGTCCATGGTCGATGGCGTGGAGCAGTTAGAGACGTATTTCGGGCAGTACCTGCCTCAATTGCTGGTCTCGTTCCTGACTCCGGTGCTGATCTTTGCCTTTGTTGCCTGGATCGACTTGGCCGTAGCGCTGGTGTTGTTTGTCTTTGCGCTGGCGGCGCTGTTCCTGCCGTCGCTCTGGCACCGGTTCGACGTGAAGAACGCACAGGGACGGCAGAAGGCCTATGCGGCGTTTGCAGCGGAGTTCCTGGACTCGATCCAGGGGCTGGCGACCCTGAAGGCGTTCGGCCAGAGCCGCCGCCGCTCCGACATGCTGGCCTTCAAGGCGCGGGACGTGTTCCGCAAGACCATGTGGGTGCTGGGCACCAGCGCGCTCGCGCGCGGTATTACCGACAGTTGCATCGCGGTTGGTGCGGCGGCTGCGCTGACGGTGGGCGCGTTCCGAGTGCAGGCGGGCGAGATGGAACTGGCCGGCCTACTGATGATTCTGATGATGGGCGTCGAGATATTC
Organism: Alphaproteobacteria bacterium; assembly: GCA_965222315.1. Lineage (GTDB taxonomy): Bacteria > Pseudomonadota > Alphaproteobacteria > Bin95 > Bin95 > JACKII01. Next base: position 514,142 of record OZ244951.1, read on the forward strand.
CGGCCCATGCGCGACCTGCGTAGCGTCCTGCACCAGGGCATGAATGGCATGTCGGCGGCCCAAGGCATCTACAGCGTGCTGGAGGCCAAACCGGAGGTGGCCGATGCGACGGCTTCTGCGCCGCGTCGGCCGCTGGAGCCCGAACTGGCTTTCGAGGATGTCCGGTTTCGTTACCCAGGCGCGCGGGTGGAGGCGCACCGGGGCTTGAGCTTTGCGGTAAACAAGGGGGAAAGGGTCGGGCTGGTCGGCCCCAGCGGCTCGGGTAAATCGTCGGTGGTGCGGCTGCTGCTGCGCTTTTTCGATCCAGATGAGGGACGGGTGACGCTCGACGGGGTGGACCTGCGCCAGCTTAGCTTCGAGCAGATTAGGCGGCAGATCGCGGTGGTAAACCAAGACGCCTTTCTGTTCCACGGCACGGTGGGTGAGAACATCCGGATGGGTGATCCGGATGCAACGGATGAGGCCCTCGTTGAAGCGGCCAAGGCCGCCAATATCCATGGCTTCATCCAGACGCTGGCGCATGGCTATGACACAGTCATCGGCGAGAAAGGTATTAAGCTTTCAGGCGGACAGCGGCAGCGTGTGGCGATTGCCCGGGCGATCCTGCGAGACGCACCCATCCTGGTGCTGGATGAGGCGCTATCGGCGGTCGATGCGGAGAACGAGGCCGTGATCCAGGCCGCGCTCGACCGGTTGATGGAAGGGCGGACGACGCTCGTGCTGGCGCACCGGCTCTCCAGCGTTATCAATTGTGACCGCATCATCGTGCTGGACGAAGGGCAGGTTGCCGAAACCGGGGATCATGCCTCGCTCATGGCGACGGGCGGGGCCTATGCCGCGCTGATGGCGGAGCAGGTGCGGGAGTCGGAGGAAGAAGAAGCAAGCGCCGGACTGGGAACTGTCGTGACGGCGGAAACCATGTCGGCGACACCGGGTGGGGCGGAACTGGCACCGACCGAAGGAGTTCTCAAAGCCGAGGGATTGAGTTGGGGGCAGGTGATCATGGCACTGATGGGCGTCATTCTGCCCTGGAAGGGGCGGCTGACCGCAACCTTTGTCTTTGGCATCGTGCGAGTGCTGGCGTTTATCGGTGTGGGCGTTGCCAGCGCCATGATCGTCTACAGCCTCAAGACTGGGCAGGATTTTTCGCCCTATCTGACCTGGCTGTGGGTGCTCGCGCCGTTGGCAGGTCTGCTGCACTGGCTGGAAAGCTGGGCGGCGCACGATATGGCCTTCCGGCTGCTAGCGGAGATGCGGATCGACACCTTCCGCAAGCTGGATGCGCTCGCGCCCGCTTACCTCACCAGGCGGCGGACCGGCGATCTGATGACGCTCGCCACTCATGATATCGAACTGATCGAGTATTTCTTCGCCCACACGGTAGCCCCTGCCTTCGTCGCGGTGCTGATCCCGTTTACGGTCATGGTGGTCCTCGCGCTGGCCAGCCCTTGGGTCGCGCTGGCCTTGCTGCCGTTCCTGGTAGTGGTGGCCGCTAGCCCGTTTCTGATGCGCAAGCGGATCGATCGGCTGGGCTCCCAAGCGCGGGAGGCGGCGGGGGAACTCGGCGCCTATGCCGTGGACTCGGTGCAGGGGTTGGGCGAGATCGTCACCTATCAGGACGAGGGCCGCCGCGCCTCCGGCTTCGACCGGTTGGCGGACCATCACATTGCATTGCGGATGCCGTTTTTCGGCGAACTGACCCTCCAGCAGAGCCTGTTGGAGGTGATGACCGGCCTTGGCGGGTTGGCGGTGGTCACCGTCGGCGCTATGGCCGTCGGTGCCGGAAACCTGGAGCCGGGGCTGCTGCCCCTGCTGGCGCTTTTGGCCATGGCGGCGTTCCTACCGATTTCGGAGATTGCACAGATCGGCCGCCAACTGGCGGACACGCTGGGCTCCACCCGCCGCTATTACGCGCTGGAGAACGAGCCCGTGCCGGTGGAGGATGGCCCCGGTGCGCCGCCGGTCACGGGTGCGGCGGGTATCAAGCTGGATGGTGTAACCTTCCGCTATCCGGGCCAGTCGCGGGAGGCGCTGAAAGAGGTCAGCCTGGATATTCCCGCCGGCAAGACGGTCGCGCTGGTGGGCATGTCAGGCGCTGGCAAGACCACGACCGCGCAACTGCTGATGCGGTTCTGGGACCCGGACGAGGGCCATATCTTCCTGGACGGCACGGACCTGCGCCAGTTCGAACTGGACGACTTGCGCCAGCGGATCGCGCTGGTGGCGCAGGATACGTACCTCTTCAACGACACGCTGCGGGCGAATGTGCTGATAGCCCGGCCGGATGCGAGCGAGGATGAACTCGCGGCGGCCATCGATCACGCGGCACTCACACCGCTGATTGCAATGCTGCCGGACGGGTTGGAGACCAAGGTGGGCGAGCGCGGGGCCAGCCTTTCGGGCGGGCAGCGGCAGCGTGTTGCGATTGCGCGGGCGTTCCTGAAGGACGCGCCGATCCTCATCCTGGACGAGGCGACCAGCCACCTGGATGCCGTCAACGAAGCATTGGTGCGGGACGCGCTCGACCGGCTGAAGGCCGACCGCACGACCATCGTCATCGCACACCGGCTGTCGACCGTGCGCGATGCGGACGTCATCGCCGTCTTGAACGAGGGCCGGGTAATGGAGTCCGGCAGCCATGCAGCATTGATGGCGCGTGGCGGGTATTATGCCAGCCTGGTCTCGCGCCAATTGACCAGCGCGAGGGCCGCCCAATAGCATTGGGAAAAAATACCGGGGCGTTAGCCACACGATGGAGGAAGCCGCCATGCTACGCATTCTGATCGAAAACGCTCAGGTCTGGGACGCCATCGAGGATGCGCCCTATCCGGCGTCGGTCCTGATTGAGGGTAACCGGATCAAGACCGTGACGAAAAACGCGCCGTTGGATGGGGCAGGAGCGGAAGTTATCGACGCGGCGGGCATGACTCTGATGCCGGGCCTGGTCGAGGGGCATTGCCACCCGACCTTCACCGGCGTCGGCGCGCCCGAAGAATTGGGCGTTATCCCACCAGAGCAGCACATGTTGCTGACGGCGCAAAACTGCCGCCTGCTGCTAGAGCATGGTTTTACTTCCATTTTCGAGGCGGCTTCGGCGAAGCCCTTGCTCGGCGTTACCGCGCGTGATGCCATCAATTCTGGACTGATCGCAGGGCCGCGTATGCTGGCGGCGAGCCCGGAAATCACGGTGACGGCGGGCCTAGGCGATGAGCGCAAGCGGCACCTCTACCAGGAGAGCTTTGGCTTGATCGGCGACGGGCCGGACGAACTTCGCCGCATTGCGCGGGAGTGCATCCGGGATGGCGTCGATACGCTGAAGATCAACGTATCGGGAGACCAGTTCAAGGCGTCCGCCATGGGTGAGATTACGCCGCTTACGGAAACGGAAATGGCAGCTTTCATGCAAATCGCCAAGCTCAACGGCAAGCTGGTCGCCTCCCATGCCCGCTCGTCGGAAAGCGTGAAGATGAGCGTGCGGCACGGCGTCGACTGCATCTATCACTGCGACTTTGCGGACGCGGAAGCACTGGACATGCTGGAGGAGGCGAAGGACCGGGTATTTGTCGGCCCGGCCTTTGGCTTGTTGCATAACACGCTGATGGAGGGTGAGGCGCTGGGCGTCACGCCGCAAATGCTGGCCGACCTGGAGTTGCACCGGAAGTTTGACAATTGCTGTGCAACCTACCACGAGGTGCGCAAACGGGGTATCCGCAACGTTGTTGGCGGGGACTACGGTTTTGCTGCGACGCCAATGGGTATGAATGCGCGGGATATCAGCCATTTCGTTGAGTTTTTCGGCTATTCCCCGGCGGAAGCGCTGCGGTGCGCGACAGTGGTTGGTCAGGACCTGATGGGCATGGCGGATAACTTGGGCACCGTTGCCGATGGCAAGTTGGCGGACCTGTTGCTGGTGCGCGGCAACCCGCTCGCCGATGTTTCGCTCCTGCAACACCGAGATAGCTTTGCTATGATCATGAAGGACGGTGTGCTCTATAAAGACCCCCGCAAGGGCGAAACCGCCGCGGCAGCCCATCTGGTGGCGGCGCAGTAGGGCGCGCCTCCACCATATCGTGCCGCCGCATCCTGTCTAATTGCCAGTTTTAACCGCATTGGAGCTTCCTCCCCATGAACCATCCCGCCGCGCTTCCGCTGACCAGCAGCCATTGGGGCATCTTCCGCGCGGAAACGGAGGGCGGCACGGTCAAGGCGCTGCACCCGTTTGAAGCCGATGCCGACCCGTCCCCTATCGGCCAAGGCATCCTCAGCACGCTGGATGCGCCGAGCCGGATCAAGGCGCCGATGGTTCGCAAAAGCTGGCTGGAGAATGGCCCCGGTGCCAACACTGACCGGCGCGGCGGGGAGCCGTTCGTACAGGTCTCCTGGGATGAAGCCGAACTGCTGGTGGCGGACGAACTGACCCGCATCCGCAACGCCTACGGCAACGAGGCGATCTTTGGCGGCTCCTATGGCTGGTCGAGCGCGGGGCGCTTCCATCATGCCCAGAGCCAGGTGCATCGCTTTCTGAATAGCATTGGCGGCTATACCCGTTCCGTCGATACCTATAGCCTGGCAGCGGGCGCGGTGGCGGTGCCCTATGTGTTGGGCAGTTTCCGGGATCTGGCCTATGCGTCCACGCCGTGGCGGGTGATCGCCGAGCATACGGAACTGATCGTGGCGTTCGGCGGGCTCGCTGCAAAGAACGGGCAGATTGCGCAGGGGGGCATAGGTCAGCACGAGCAGCGTATCGGCATGCGGGAGGCCGCGGCGGCAGGCGTGCAGGTGGTGAATATCTCACCCGTGCGCGCGGATACTATTGACGAGTTCGGGGCGGAATGGCTGGCCCCGCGGCCATCGACCGACGCGGCGATCATGCTGGGGCTGGCGCATACGTTGCTGACCGAGAGCCTTTGCGATCAGGCGTTTCTGGATCGCTACACCGCCGGCTTTGACCAATTCGCGGCCTATCTGACCGGTGCAAGCGATGGCATTGCCAAGGATGCTGATTGGGCCGCTGGGATCAGCGACCTGCCGGCAGAGACTATCCGTGGCCTGGCGCGCCGGATGGCGGGGCGGCGGACCCTGGTAACGGCCAGTTGGTCGCTGACTCGCCAGGATCATGGCGAGCAGCCGTTTTGGGGTGCCATCGCCCTGGCCGCCATGCTGGGACAGATCGGCCTGCCGGGCGGCGGCGTCGGTTTTGGCTACAGCGCGGTCAATACGATCGGCTTGGACTATCAGGTGCTGAGCCCGGCGGCACTGCCCCAGGGCCAAAACAGCGTGGACCGGTTCATACCGGTCGCCCGCATTAGCGACATGCTGCTGAACCCCGGTGGCAAGGTAGATTACCAAGGCCAGAAGCTGACCTATCCGGAGATCAAGGCGATCTACTGGGCGGGCGGCAACCCGTTTCACCATCATCAGGACCTGAACCGGATGCTGCGGGCGTGGCAGAAGCCGGACACGATCATCTGTCACGAGTGGAGTTGGAACGCGCACGCCAAGCATGCCGATATCGTGCTGCCGTGTACGACGACGCTGGAGCGGCGCGACATAGGCATCACGAACCGCGACCGCTTTATCGTGTCGATGGAGAAAGTTGCAGAGCCGGTTGGCGAAACCCGCAACGATTATGACATCTTCAGCGGCATCGCCCGGCGGATGGGGGCGGAGGCCGTCTTTACCGAGGGCCGGGACGCGGACGAGTGGCAGCAATGGCTCTATGACCGCTCGCGCCAGAGCTATGCGGAAAGCCAGATTGAGCTGCCGACGCTGGATGAATTGCGCGCGAAGGGCTGGCATGAGGTGCCGCGGCCAGCGGAACCGAACATCATGCTGAAGGCGTTCCGTGATGACCCGGTAGCCAGCGCCCTGAAGACGCCCAGCGGCAAGATCGAGATCTATTCGGAGACGGTGGCGGGCTTCGGCTATGACGATTGCCCCGGCTATCCAGCCTGGCTGGAGCCACACGAGTGGCTGGGGCAGGCGGACAAGCCCTATCCGCTGCACCTGATTTCCAACCAGCCTTCGGACAAGCTGCACTCGCAACTGGATCATGGCAGCCATTGCCGGGCGTCCAAGATCAAAGGACGGGAGCCGGTGACGATCCACCCGGACGCGGCGGCAGCCAGAGGGATCGCCGACGGCGATATTGTCCGGCTGTTCAATGGCCGGGGTGCGTGCTTGGCGGCGGCGGTGATCGGCGACAGTGTGCGGCCCGATGTGCTGCAATTGGCAACCGGCGCGTGGTTCGATCCGCTGGAGCCGGGGACGCCGGGCAGCCTTTGCAAGCACGGCAACCCCAACATACTGACGCCAGACAAAGGCACGTCGCGGCTGGCGCAGGGACCATCCGCGCATACCTGTCTGGTCGAGATCGAGAAATTCACGGGCGATGCGCCGCCCGTGACGGCATTCGCCCCGCCAGAGATTATCCGGCGAACATAGAAGCCGCAGGTCTGCGGCCTATTCTGCGGCTTGCGGCACGTCCTCTTTGACCCGGCCGAATGGATCGCCGAAGCGGGCCATCATCACATCGTTGATGCTCATGTCGCCGTCGGCCAACCAGGAGCCGGGGCGGGCGCGGAACAATTCAGGCTTGTACGGAGCTTCCGGTTCGTTACCGGCGGCCAGGTCTTTGGCGGCCTTCAGCATCTTGGTCCGGAAGCGCGTAACCGCCACATCGGTCGGGGTCAGGATTTCCTTCGTCCGGTCCACAATCGGCCCCTGGCTGTGCTGGATCATCGAGTCCTGCTCGGCCAGGCCCTTTACGCCGGTAAAGGTCCGGTGCTTCTGCTCGTCCCGGTCGATCATGAAGTCGTTGTGAACGTTGCGCACCGGCACATAGTTCTCGTCTCGCTCGCAGATCAGCGCCCAGCCGGCATCCAGCTTGGTGCGCTCCTCGTTCGACAGTGGCCGGTCAGGGTTCCAGGAATAGGCATAGGCCCAGCACGCCGTGTCGGAGATCGGCACAATGGTGAAACCGTGATAGGTCTCACCCGGCAAGGTGGAGGGGCCGGTGCCGTGGGTCGGAAGCATGTACTGAGTCATGCGCCAGTACTTCTTGTCGTCGGCAATGCGGGCCGCCGCGGCGACGAAGCCGCATTCGTGCTCCAGCACCTCGAACTGTGGCATGGGATCGTCGCGCATCCAGCGCAGGCGCTTTTCGTCGGCCTGGCTGTGGGCGTGAGTGGTGGATGGTACGCTGGGGGCCGGCATGTGCAGGAAGCTGAAATGCGCGGTATCCAGGTCACCTTCGATGATCTGGGCCCAGTTGCACTCGAACAACTGTTTGGTGACGAAACGGTTCGCGTGAGGGAGCATCGCGAATTCCAGCATCGGTAGTTCCGGCAGCTTGCCGCCTGGAAGCTTGGCCGCGTCGGGGCCCAGATAGGCCCAGACCATCTCGCCGAATTCGCGGCAGGGATAGGATTTGATGCGCACGGTCTTGTGCAGGTTGCTGTCAGCGGGCACGTTCGGCAGATCGACGGCCTTGCCGGTACGGTCGAATTTCCAGCCGTGATAGACGCAGCGCAGGCCGCAATCCTCGTTCCGACCAAAAAACAAGTGTGCGCCACGGTGCGGACAGCGGGCGTCGAGCACCGCCACTTCGCCGTCACTATCGCGGAAGGCGACCAGTTCCTGGCCCATGATGTTGACACGGACCGGCGGGCAGTCAGGATCCTGCACTTCCTCAACTAGCGCGACCGGCTGCCAGAACCGCCGGAACAGCTCGCCCATAGGCGTGCCGGGGTCGGTCTGGGTCAGCATGGTGTTCTGTTCGGCGGTGAGCATGGCGGGTTCCTCGGATCGTTTGCTTTATCGGAGAGTTTAGGGGCTTCCGGGTGCTGGCGAAAGCCTACCCTGCCGTCCTATAGACATGCTGCTCCAGCCCGTAGAGCAGGTCGAGCACCGCCGGGTCGGCGAAGGGATGATGCTGGGCCAGCACGATCCCAGCCACGCCCTTCTTCGGGTCGATCCACTGGTAGCAATTCGTCAGCCCCGCCCAGGCAAGCGAGCCCGCGCTGCGGCCGGTGGGGGCGTCTTCCAGGTTGGTGAGAAATGCCGCTGTCCACGCCTTGGGCACGCCGGAGAAGAACTCCGCATCATAGGAGAGTGCGGGCTGAACCGTCTTCATCGGCGTGACGCGGATGTCGCCCATCTGGTTTTCGGTAACGAGCGGCATGGTCTCCGGCTTTAGCAGCCGGCCGCCGCCGTTCAGCAGTTCCAGCATGAAAGCCATGTAGTCGCCGGCGGTCGTGTTCAGGCCGCCACCGCCGCGGTGCAATTTGGGCGGCTCGTTCGGCCCTAAATCCTGTGGGTGCAGCTCGCCATCTGCCTTACGGAGGTGCAAAGGCGCCGCCCGCTCGTACATGGAATCGGTGCGGTCAAAGCCGGTGCTGTCCATGCCTAGCGGGTCGAAAATCGTTTCTTTCAGATAAGCGCCAAGCTTCTTACCGGTAATCGCCTCTATCACGATGCCGGCCCAGTCGATGCCGCTGGAGTATTGCCAGCGCGCGCCTGGCTCGGCAATCAGCGGCAGGTTCAGCTTAGGGTTGTCCGGGTCGATGTTGCGGTCGGTACCGGTCACTTCCATGTACCGGTTCATGGCCTCGCTCCACATGAAGATGTCCATGCCGCAGGTGTGGGTGAGCAGGTGGCGGATGGTGATCGCCTTCTCCGCCGGGCGAAGCTGTGGCTGACCGTTCGCATCGAAGCCGGTCAGCAATTGCGGATTGGCGAGGGCGGGCAGCAGTTCGGCGGCGGGCTGGTCCATGGCAGCCTTGCCCCGCTCAATCAGTTGCAGCATGCCGACACAGGTAATTGCCTTCGTCATGGAGGCGATCCAGAACACCGTGTCCTCGGTCATCGGCTGGCCGCTGCCGATCCGGCGCTCTCCGAAGACGCCATTGTAGAGCACGGTGCCGTCTGCTTTTGCTGCCAGGGCAACAGTGCCCGCAACCTTGCCGGAGGAGATAGCGCTTTGGAATTGAGTGTCCAGAGAGGCGCTGGAAGACATGGGCTGTTCCTCAAAGTATCGATGGTTGGCGATACCAGAGCCGCTTTATCTGCGGAGATCAAGCCTGCCAGCCATAGATGGTGAGCTATCTGCCGCCGTCGCCGGTTCTATCAGCGCTCACCGTCCTCGTCGTTGTCGGGTCCGCCGGCATCCGCCAATTCCGGATGTTCTTCTGGTTCTCGCTCCGGTCCCCACTTGCGCCGGCGCAATTCCCGTTCGACCCGCTTCTTCGCATCCTGGTCCAAACCGGTGTCGCGGCCCAGATAGGTTGTCTGGCTTGGGAAGGCGAAGCCGGTGCCGGCCGCCTCGACGGTCCGCATTATTTCCAGGATCAGATCTTCCTGGATTTCCAGGAACTCGCTGAAGTTCGCCGTCAGCACGTGAGCCCGCACCTCGACGTCGATGGATGATGCACCAAACCCGGTCATGCGAATACGCGGAAAGCCTGGTGCCTCTTCCACCATTGGATGGGCGCCGATTTTTTCGCGCAGTTCCTCAACCAGCCATTCAAACTGTTCTGGCGAGGTTTCGTAGCGGAGCCCGATCACGTGGCGGAACAAGCACTTGTCCCGCACTGAATAGTTGGTCACGTGCATCTTGGCGAGGTCGCTGTTCGGCACCGTCATCAGCGTGCCGTCGAGGCCGCGTATGCGGCTGGAACGGGGCCCGATCCGCTCCACCGTGCCGTCGTTGCCGCCAAAGTGGATGAAGTCATTTACGCGGAACGGCCGGTCGGCGAAAATGGACACGCCGCCAAACAGGTTCTCGACCGTGGACTGCGCCGCCAGAGCCAGAGCAAATCCGCCAACGCCGAGACCGGCGACCAACCCTAGCGCGGGTATGCCGAGATCGTTTGCACCGAAAACAATAACTGCTGCGACGCCCAAAATAGCTGCTACGCGGGCAAGCAGCCGCAATAGGTGGGCGTCATAGCTGTTATTGGGGATCGCCGGGACAGCGATAATCAATTCAACGAGGAAATAGGCGCCGAGCCAGACCGCCCATGCCAAGGCGATATTGAGCAATATAGAAGAAACTATATTCTCCGCGTCTGCTGCCAGGCTGGATAGGTTGAGTTGGAAACCGACGAAGTCGGTGTAGTAGGTGACAAGGACGGCCATCAGAACCGGTGCTGTCAGCCGCCAGAAGAGCCGCCGAATCCCCTCCGATTCTCTGGTCAGGCGGAGCGTAAACCGGGCCCATAGCGTGATGACGATCAGAACGGCAAGCAGTAGGGCGGCGGCAAATACGATCTTCCAGAGAGGTGTCTCTGGCGCTGGCTGTTGCCAGAAGGCCGGCAAGGCTTGCAGGTAATCATATGGAAAGAAGGGCCCTGTGCCAGCAGTCTGCTCATATCGCCAGTTTTGATAGCTCGTGTCCCGGACAGGCGGCAGATCGATAACGCGGCGATGAAATTCATGGATGTGCTCCACTGTGCTGGCGGAAAACAGGAATTCGCCCGCGTGGTCGCCCTCCTTCACTCTTGTGATACGAATTTCCGTATTCGGATACGTCCAAGAATTGGGTAGGTCTTCCGCCAGCGAATCGCCGCCCGGAATTTCATCTAACTCGATTTGAGGAAGGCGGTTCATGACGTCGATCAGCATGATTGCCGCCCCGAAGCCGACTCCACCCCTCGTCGCGGGCGGTACTTGGCTTAGATCGAACAACCGTCGCAGTTGCCTGCCGGTGCTGCTGATGGCCGCCGCACCGGCCATCGATTTTTCCGAGCGATAGGCCCTGTACTCGTCGTCCAACCGTTCGCCGAGGGCTAGGAACGTCTTGTAAGTGGCGCGCGGGCTGGAGGTGTCAGGACCGGCCAGTCGCGACATTGCCGATGGCTGGCCCATAGCGTTAGTTGCGAATGTCAATAATATTCCAACAAAAACCCAAGAATACTTTCGAATGTTTAAGGCATAGGAAGCATACATCAAAAATTTAAATATATTATTATTCATATGTTCATGCTCTGGAAATTGTGACACTCTCTAGTGTATGGCGTATCGCGAAGGCAGGTTCATTTCAAGCCTGCCACCGTTCATTTTGTGGTGCGGCGAATTGAATGCACCGCATCGCAATGCCCTACGCAGGTCCATGGCTTTCAGGCATTGCTTGCCGGTTCTCATGCGATCGGTCACCCTGGGCGGCAGGACGAAGCCGTAGGAGACGCTCCCATGCCTGACGACGCTGGCATCCTAGACGGGGAGGAGGGCGCTTTCCTGGCCGAAGTCCGTGCGTGGCTCGCCGCGAACCTGCCTGACGATATCCGCGAGCGGTGGCTGAACGGGTCGGCGCTGTTCACCATTCCCGAAGACGCGATCCGCTGGCAACGTATTCTGCATTCTCGCGGATGGGCCGCCCCCCACTGGCCCGTAGAGCATGGCGGCCCTGGCTGGAGCGTTGCCCGCCAATATGCTTTCGAAATGGAATGTGCCCGCGCCGGGGCGCCGCCGGTGATGGCGACTGGCACCCACATGATCGGCCCGGTGCTGATGAAGTTCGGCACCCCGGAGCAGAAGGCCCGCTTCCTGCCGCGTGTCCTCGCTTGTGACGACTATTGGTGCCAGGGCTATTCGGAGCCGGGCAGCGGTAGCGACCTCGCTTCGCTGAAGACGCGGGCGGTGCGGGATGACGCTGACTATGTGGTGAACGGCTCTAAGATTTGGACTAGCCACGCGCACGCCGCTGACTGGATGTTCGCACTGGTGCGCACTGGCGATTACCCTAAGCCGCAGCAGGGCATCAGCTTTCTGATGCTGCCCATGGATACGCCTGGCATTACCGTGCGCCCGCTGATCACCATCGGCGACGACCACGAGTTGAACCAGGTGTTCTTTGACGACGTGCTTGTGCCTGTCGAATACTGTGTCGGCGCGGAAGACGATGGCTGGACCGTTGCCAAATACCTGCTGGAGTTTGAGCGCGGCGGCAATTTCTATGGCGGCTGGCTGGTGGCGAACCTGGTGCGGTTGCGCGCGCTGGCGGCTTTGTCCGGGGTAGACCAGGACCCGGCGTTCGTGCGGCGCATGGCAGAAGCGGAGATTGAGGCGGAGACCATCGCCATGGGTTCGCTGCGCCTGCTCTCGCGGCTGACCGCGGGCGGCAATCCGGGGCCGGAATCATCGGCTGCCAAGTTGCGTGGCTCGGAGGTGAACCAACTCGTCACGGAACTCACCATGATGGCGGCTTGCGACTACTCCATTCCCCAGCGTCCGTTTGACAGCCTGAACGCGCCTGGTCCGCATCTGCCGGAGGAGGTGGACGCCGCCAACCGGTACTTCGAGGCGCGGGCGATTTCTATCATGGGCGGCTCCAGCGAGGTGCAGAAGAACATCCTGGCGAAGGTGGTGCTGGGGTTGTGATTCCGGCACGGTTTCGCCCCTCTTCTCACCCTGACTAGCCCTGCTTAAGGCCAGGGTGTACCGCCGGGTCGCAAGTGTTGTGCAATGCATCCTTCGATACAAGCCTTCGGCTCTACTCAGGATGAAAACGGGGTGCTAGGCTTCGTTCAAATCGGAAAGAGGAACCCGGCCCCATGGACATGCAATTCAGCGATGCCGATTTGGCATTCCGCGACGAGGTGCGGGAATTTCTCGCCACTGAACTGCCGGACGATATCCGCGAACGCTGGGTCAACGGCTCCCTGATTTTCCCGGACCGGGACGATGCAGTGCGTTGGCAGAAGATCCTGCACAAGAAGGGCTGGATCGCGCCGAACTGGCCGCAAGAGTACGGCGGACCGGGATGGACGGTCAGCCAGAAGTTTATCTTTGAGACCGAAATGGCAGAGGCCGGCGCGCCGCCGGTCATTCCACTGGGGCTTCGCATGGTCGGCCCCGTCATCATGCGGTACGGCACAGAGGAGCAGAAGGCGCATTTCCTGCCACGCATCCTCGCGACCGAGGACTATTGGTGCCAGGGCTATAGCGAACCGGGCAGCGGCTCCGATTTGGCGTCGCTCAAAACGCGGGCGGTCAAGGACGGTAACGATTACATTGTCAACGGCTCTAAGATCTGGACGACGCACGCCCATTTCGCTGACTGGATGTTTGCGCTCGTCCGAACCTCGAATGAGGGTAAACCGCAGCAGGGCATCACCTTCCTGTTGATCCCGATGGATACGCCCGGCATTGAAATCCGCCCCCTCATCACTCTCGGCGGCCATCACGAGGTAAACCAGGTTTTCTTCACCGACGTGCGCGTACCGCAAGAGAACCGCGTCGGTGAGGAAAATGACGGTTGGACCGTAGCCAAATATCTCCTGGAGTTCGAGCGCGGTGGCAGTTTCTATACTGGTCGCATCAATGTGAATTTGGCACGCCTGTGGCGGCTGGCGCGCGAGAATGGCCTGGAAGACGATCCGGCTTTTGTTAAACGCATGGCCGAACTGGAGGTTGAGGCGCAGGCGATCAGCAACTCCGAACTGCGTATGATGGCGGCGCTCGGCACCGGGCAGAATCCGGGCGCTTCGGCCTCTATTATCAAACTCCGCGGCAGTGAGGCGACGCAAAAGGCGACGGAAATGATAGTTGAGGCGGCCGGGATGTACGCCCTGCCGTTCGAGCAGCTGGAGCAAGTGGTGGACGGCGCGAACGAGCCAGGTGTTGCGACACCTGACGAGGCGAGCGCCGCTGGCCGCTATTACGGTTTCCGCGCGGCGACGATTTTCGGCGGCTCCAGCGAGGTGCAGCGGAATATCCTGGCCAAGGTGAGTTTGGGGCTTTGAACAGTCTGAACGATAGGGCGGCCGCTGAGGCCTACGTGCGCGCAGCGGCCCCTACGGTGGGCCTAGACCTGGATGAGGCCGAGGTCGAAGCGGTGGCCGTGCAGGTGCAGATCATGGCGGGGATGGCCGCGCAGTTGCCGCAGGACTTGGCCGACGATCTGGAACCCGCGCCGAGGTTCGAGCCATAGGGGCGGGAGCTGGAGGGCGCGATTTAAGCCTTGGCTTTTTGATCCTGGCGCTGGCGTAGAAATTCGACCAAAGCCGGGTCTTTCGGGTCGGCGAGCGAGATTTGCAAGGTCACGTATTGATCGCCACCGGGCTCTCCATTGGCCTTCGGCACGCCCTTGCCGCGCAGGCGCAGCTTGGCGCCGGTGTTGGTACCGGGCGGTACGGTCATCGTGACCGGGCCGTCGACGGTCTCGACGGTTATCCGTCCGCCTAATACCGCCACCGGCAGATCGATCGGCTGATCCAGGTGAATGTGCTGGCCTTCCCGCCGTAACTTGGCATGGGGCAGAACGGTGATCGCGACAATAGCGTCGCCACGGCGGCCATCCATACCTTCAGGCCCTTGTTCCGGCAATCGCAGGCGCGCGCCGTCTTCAGTGCCGGGGGGAATATGAACGTTTACGTCCTTACCGGACGGTAAACTGATGCGTTGAGAGCCGCCCTTCATGGCTAACGTGAAAGGGATCCGAATCCTGACCGTGTCATTGGCGGCAGGCGCGTCTGTCTCCTCGCCCCATTCATCCATTCGGAAACCGCCGCCGCGGCCCCGTTGACCGAATATGCCAAAAATTTGGTCGAAAAGGTCGTCGCCGCCCGCTTGCTGGCCCTGACCGGAGCGGCGGCCGCCCTGGCGGAAACGGAAACCGCCGGCTTCGCGTCCCATCCCGCCCATGCCATTGCCACTGCCGCCTGGGTAGAAGGCGCGGGGGCTGCCGTCCGGGCCGATTTCGCCGCGGTCATACTGGCCGCGTTTCACCGGGTCAGAGAGCAGGTCATAGGCAGCGGAAACGTCCTTAAAGCGTTGCTCAATATCCGCGCGCCCCGGATTGAGGTCCGGGTGCAGCTCCTTCGCCAAACGGCGATAGGCCTTTTTAATTTCGTCAGCCGCGGCGGTCTTGGAAACGCCCAGCACACTGTAAGGATCACGCATTGCCGGTGTCCGGCCTCTATCTCAAAACGTCGGTTATCATAGGGTTTATAGTCGAGCGCCGCTACTGTGTCCGTACCCGGCGCGCATTTGTTCACACCGGAAATGGGAACGGCGGGTGCTTCAGGCAAGTTCCGGAATGGGCGCGGCACGATGCAACAGGGGCGGGCGCTGGACTTGGCGGCGGAACAGGGCTGCACTACCTGGAGATCATCGCCCAATCCGCACGGAAACGAAGGCTGCTTGCGCCATGGATGCATCCACCGATCCCTTTGACACCTTCCGCCAATGGCTCGCCGCCGCAAGTGAAACGGAAGTGAATGATGCCAATGCCATGTCGGTTGCGACCGTTGGGCCGGATGGCATGCCGTCCGTTCGCATCCTGTTGCTGAAGGATGTGGATGAAGACAGCTTTGTCTTCTACACCAACCAGCAAAGCCGGAAGGGGCGGGAGATCGCGGCTGGCGGCAAGGCGGCGCTTTGTTTCCACTGGAAGTCTGTGCGCCGTCAGGTGCGGGTCTGTGGACCGGTCAGCATTGTGGATGGACCGGAGGCCGATGCTTACTTTGCGACGCGGGCTCGCGGCAGCCAGGTCGGCGCGCATGCTTCGATACAGTCAGAGCCGCTAGAATCGCGGGCGCTGCTGGAACAGCGGGTAGCAGACATCGACGTTCAATATGCAGGCAAAGAGGTGCCGCGCCCTGGGCATTGGGGCGGTTACCGGCTGGTGCCGACAGAGATTGAGTTCTGGCAGGACCGCGAGTTCCGCCTGCATGACCGCTTCCGCTTTACGCGGCACGGCGGCGGCTGGGCGGTGCAGCGGCTTTTCCCCTAAATCGGGGAGGGCGGGCCGGGAGAAACCGGCCCAGCCGCATTACTTCATTTTCTGCTCTTTGAAGACGACGTGCTTGCGCGCGACCGGATCGAACTTCTTCAGTTCGAGCTTTTCCGGCTTCGTACGCGGGTTCTTCTTCGCGGTGTAGAAGTAGCCGGTGTCGGCGCTGCTCACGAGCTTGATTTGAACGGTTGCGGGTTTAGCCATGATCGAAACCTTCTGGGTAGACTCTATCTGGCCGATGTATGGCGATTGCCGGGCCGTTGGTCAAGAACGGCGGTGGAAATCAGCCTGCGCTCTAACGGTTCCGGGAGGCCGCAGACCGGGTGAAAGGGCCAGGGCGTATGCGGCAGGCTGCAGGAGGACTTTCGCCGCAAGGTTAAGGTCAGTGTCCGGTGCTTCGGCGCTCGGCGGGCAGGTCCGCCGCAATGTACCGGCGAGGCCCAGATCGATGCGGTCATAGCGCCGCCAATCCTGAAATTGGCGGGTCAGACGGTCCTGATCAGCCTGAAGGCGGGCGACGGATGCGCTGCCCTCTGCCTGGGCTGATGCTGGCAAAGCCGGCGAGGTGCAGATGTTGGGCAGGACGCCAAGACCATCCAGCAAATAGCCGGAAGGGGCATGCATCCGCGACCAGGTGATAATCAATTCACCGCCATTCGGCATTTCCTGAAGGTTTTGGACGGAGCCCTTGCCGTGGCTGGTGCTGCCAATCACCACGGCACGGCCCCGGTCTTGCAGCGCTGCGGCCAGCATTTCAGAGGCAGATGCTGAGCGGCTGTTGGTCAGGATGGCAAGAGGCACGCCTTCCGCAATCTCGTAGGAGTCGGCGGTAAAGACACTGTTCGCTGCAGGGTGGCGCCCTCTGGTTGAAATGACAGGGCCTGTAGACAGGAAAAGGTCAGCGCTTTGCACGGCCTGGTCGAGCAGGCCGCCTGGATTGTCGCGCAAATCGAGGACGAGACCGGTGAGCTTGCCGCCTTGCAAGCCTGCCAGCCGTTCGACTTCATCTTCGAGATTGACGGCGGTCCGCCGGTTGAACGTGCGGATGCGGATGACGCCAACACCATGTGCCAGTTGTCCGAGCACCGTTGGGGGTACGATCTCAACCCGCTCCATCGTCAAGCGCTGGGTGATGCCGGTCTCGGCCTTTGTCACATCGACGGTAACAGAAGAGCCGATGCGCCCGCGCAATAACTCAACGACGTCCAGAGGCGTCAGGCCGGCAAGGGGTTTGCCGTCGGCATGGGTCAGAATGTCTCCCCGTTGCAGGCCGACACCGGATGCGGGGGTATCCGGTAGCGTTTCAACGACGGTGGTCTGACCATCCTCGGAACGAATGGTCACTCCCAGGCCGCCAAAGCCGTTGCGGGCTTCCCGCTGGCTGCCGGCAATCCGGGCATCTTCGTAGCGCGAGTATTGATCGAGGGGACTGACCATCCCCTCCATCAGGGCGGTATAGATCTCTTCCCGAGGTGTGGCCGCCGACACCGGGGAGACCTGCCTGGAGCGCTCCACAACATCTGCAGTGACGTCCGCCCAACCCGAACGGTCGAAACCGGGTGGGCGGGGAAAGCGTTGAACTTCGACACCCTCTTTCAGGAGAATCACGCCATCCGCGTCGGACCTGACCAGCATTCTGCCATCAATAACACTGAGACGGCTCAGGCCGGCGAGAGCAATCGTATCCATGCCTATGGGATCTATGAAGTGCGCTTGAACATGCCCATAGGCGCTATCGAACATGTCCTGGGTGCTGTCGCGGGAATAAGTTTTGTCCAGGTTGCCGGTGCCGCTACACGCGCCCAGGAGGCCAAACGCAAGGCAAATCCAAAATACGGCCAGCCATTTACCAACTGCCCTGTCCGAACCGCAGCGCGGTAGAAGGGCGGCTCGCGTAGAGGGAGCAATGTGGCACCGTACCAAATCCATCGGGGGATGGTAGCAGATAACCAGCAACGGCTCTACCGGGAGTAAGTTCCGCACCGTCGCGGAAACATTGGTTATCACGGACGATTGATGGTCGCGGGCGCGGGTGAAGTTGCGGGCAGAGGCGTAACTCAGGGGCGGCCCTTTTGCTTGCGCCGGGCGATCTTGGCTTTCTTGTGGCTTTTGCCAGAACGATTGCCGGGACGTCCGCCCGGCCGGTTTGCGCTGCGCCGTGAGGCGTTGGCGGGAGCGCCACTGACGGCGGCGGCGAAGAGCAGTCCGCCGCTGACGGGTTCAGCCGCTTGCAGAATCACCTCAATCGGGTCCCCCAGTCGGAATTCGAGGCCCGTGTTGCGGCCGATTAGCATGTGGCGGGCCTGGTCGTGCTCCCAATAGTCGTCAGGCAACAGGGACCGCGGCACTAGGCCCTCCGCGCCGATGTCCGCCACCCTCACAAAGACGCCGGCTTTGTGAAGGCCGGTGACGCGGGCCTGGAAGGTTTCGCCGACCCGGTCGGAGAGGTAGGCGGCGGCAAAGCGGTCATGCACCTGGCGCTCGGCGGCGGCGGCGCGGCGCTCCGTCATGGAGATATGTTCGCCGACTGAATGGATGCGCTCAGCAAAATCCGGTTCCAGACCGCCTTGGCCAAGGCCCAGAGTGGAGATCAGCGAGCGGTGGACGATCAGGTCAGAGTAGCGCCGGATCGGGCTGGTGAAGTGGGCGTAGCGGGCGAGCGCCAGGCCGAAATGGCCGATATTGTCGGGGTGGTAGACCGCCTGGGCCTGGGCGCGTAGCACGAGTTCGCTTACCAGGGTGGCGTATTCGGTGCCCTCCGCCTTGCGCACCAGCTCCGTGAATTGGCGGGGCTGCGTGATGGCGTTGGGGCTGGCCTTGATGCCCATCTCGCCGAGGACGCCTGCCAGGGATTCGATGCGGGCGGGGTCTGGTTTGTCGTGGATGCGGAACAGGCAGGGCGCGAGCTTGTCTGTCAGGGTCTCCGCCGCGGCGACGTTGGCGGCGATCATGAAGTCCTCGATCAGCCGGTGGCTGTCGAGCCGGTCGCGCGGCACGACGGACTGGACCCGGCGCCGCTCCTCGTCCATCTCGAACACCCGCTCCCCCATTTCCAATTCCAGCGGCCCGCGTTTGGCGCGGGCGGCGGCCAGCGCCTTGTAGGCGGCATAGAGGGGTTTGATGACCGGCTCCAGCAATGGCCCGGTCTGGTCGTTTGGCTTGCCGTCGATGGCCGCCTGCACGTCCTCATAGATCAGGCGTGCGGCAGAGCGCATCAGGCCGCGGACGAAGCGGTGGCGGCGTTTGATGCCGTCGGCGTCGAACTCCATGACCGCGGCCATGCAGGCGCGGTCGCCATCGGGACGGAGGGAGCAAAGGTTGTTCGACAACGCTTCCGGCAGCATGGGCACGACGCGGTCGGGGAAGTAGACCGAGTTGCCGCGCATCTCCGCCTCCCGGTCGAGGGCAGAGCCGGGGCGCACGTACCAGGCAACGTCGGCAATGGCGACGGTGATCCGCCAGCCGCCGCCGTCCAGTGCCTCGGCATGGACGGCGTCGTCGAAGTCGCGGGCGTCGGCGCCGTCGATCGTGACCAACGGCAGGTGGCGCAAGTCCTCGCGCCCGTCTTCCAGAGTGACCGGCTTGGCGGCTTCCGCTTCCGCGACGGCCTCAGCAGCGAATTCCACCGGAATGTCGTGCTCGGCGATGGCGAGTGCGCTGATGGCGTTCGGTTCGTCCAGATGGCCTAGGGTTTCGACGATGCTGGCCGATGGGATTGAACGGCGGCCCGGCTTGGCCGCGGCCCAGACGATGGTGCCGGGTTCCGGCGGCGGGCCGGCGGAGGTGATGCGGTAGTCGTTGCGGTCGCCGCGGTAGGCAGCGCGCAGGAACAGCGCGCCGTCCAGCTCCGCCACCACCGCCAGGAAGCGGCGCGGCCCGGATTTCAGATGGCGGATGACCTGGGCGGTATAGCGCTGCTCTCCGGTCTTGGTCAGGCGCGCCAGCACTTTCGAACCGACCGCTATGTCGCGCGCGTCCTTGTCGTTTGCGAGGAACAGGATCTGCGGTGGCTCTTCATCGCCACGCCAGCCGGCGGGGTGGGCCAGCAGGTCGCCATCGCCGGTGACGCGCACTACATCCACCACGGTGACGCTGGGCAGGGTGCCGGGTGCGCCCATCTTCTTGCCGCGCCCGCGTTCCAGCAGGCCCTCGTCTTCCAATTCGCGCAGCAGTTCCTTCAGATCAATGCGGGCCTGGCCCTTGAGCTTGAACGCGCGGGCGAGGTCGCGCTTGTCCATTTGCCGGTCGGACTCGCGGATAAAGGCAAGCAGTTCGTCGCGGGTGGGGACGGCGGTGGTCATGCCGGCCTTCCCGCGCCGCTGGAGTGATCAACAATCCCGACACAGCCCTGGAGCCGCAGCGCGGCACTAAGGGGCCATTCCGGAGGCGTTTGGCTTCGAACGCCGGGCTCTCCGGATATGAGGCCTCCGGAATGAGGTCTGACTTTCGTCAAGAAGGCGGGTAAGGCAGGGGGCGTGGGTATTGCTCCGCGGCTATGCGAGACGCTGTTGCATAGAACGAATGACGATGGAGAAATCACTCAGTCGCTTTCTCAGCCGCAGGCTTTTTCTTTGCAGCTGGCTTCTTCTTTGCAGCCGGTTTTTTCGCAGCGGCCTTTTTCGCTGGGGCCTTCTTGGCCGGTGCCTTCTTCGTGGTCGTGGCCTCATCGTCAGCCGGTTTCGCCGCTGCCGCCTTGCCCTTGCCCTTTGCGCCGCCAGCCGCGCGTTCTTCCTTCGCGGTGATCAGGATTAAGGCGTCGTCCAGCGTCATCGTCTCCGGGTCGTTTGCCTTACGCAAGCTGGCCATTGTCTTGCCGTGCTTCACATAAGGACCGAAGCGGCCCTTGTTCAGCGAGACTGGCTTGCCGTCCTTGGGATGCTCGCCCAGTTCACGCAGGACGCCGGTGCCGCCACCTTTTTCGGCGGCTTCCGCGATTAGGGTGACGGCCCGGTTCAAGCCGATGGACAGCACGTCGTCGTCGCCCTTCAGCGAGACGAACTTTTTGTCGTGGCTGATATAGGGGCCGTAGCGGCCGATGGCGGCGGTGATCGGCTGGCCGCTTTCGGGATGCACGCCAACCTCTCGCGGCAGGGCCAGCAGGGCCAGCGCCATGTCCAGGTCTACCGAGTCCGCCGGCGTGCCGCGCAACAGAGAGGCGCGTTTGGGCTTTTTGTTTTCTTCCGATGCCTCCCCCAACTGCACATAAAGGCCATAGGGGCCTTTGCGCAGCGATACAGGCAAGCCGGTTTCCGGATCATCCCCCAATTCCCTGGGGAGGCTGATGCCGTCGTCTTCGCCCGGTACAGCCAACGCGCGGGTGTAGCTGCATTCCGGGTAGTTGGAGCACCCTATAAACGCGCCGGTACGTGATAGGCGAAGGCCGATCCGTCCACCACCGCATGCCGGGCAAGCGCGGGGGTCGGAGCCGTCCTCTGTCCGCGGGAAGAAGTGCGGACCCAGTTCCTCGTCCAGAGCGTCAATGACCTGACGGATGGTGAGGTCTTTGGTTTCCTCAACCCGGCCGAAGAAGCTGTCCCAGAACTCGCGCAGCAGGGCGCGCCACTCGCGCTCTCCGTTGGCGACATCGTCCAGCGAGGATTCCAGGTCGGCTGTGAAATCGTACTCGACATAGCGTTTGAAGAAATTCTCCAGGAAGGCCGTGACCAGCCGTCCGCGGTCTTCCGCAATGAAGCGGCGCTTGTCGAGCTTCACATATTGCCGGTCCTGCAGCACCTGAAGGATCGAGGCATAGGTGGAGGGCCGGCCGATGCCCAATTCCTCCATCCGCTTGACCAGGCTGGCTTCGGTGAAGCGCGGCGGCGGCTGGGTGAAATGCTGTTCCGGCGTGACCTTGGTGGTGGTAACGGCCTGACCCTGCTCCATCGGCGGCAGCAGGCGGCCCTCGCCTTCCTTGTCGTCGGCGGGGTCGTCCACGTCTTCTTGGTATAGGGTCAGGAAGCCGTCGAAGCGAATGGTGGTGCCGACGGCGCGCAGCATGGCTTGCTGTTCGCTCGCGGCGATGTCCACGCTCACCTGGTCGAGGACGGCATTTTCCATCTGGCAGGCGAGCGTGCGCTTCCAGATCAACTCGTAGAGAGCCAGTTGCTGGCCATCCAGCACATGCTTCAGGGAAGCCGGTTCCCGGTTCATGTCGGTCGGCCGGACAGCTTCGTGCGCTTCCTGAGCGTTCTTGGAGTTGTTTTTGAAGGTCCGAGCCTGCTCCGGCAGGTATTTCGGGCCGAACTTATTGGCAATCAGGCCGCGCGCCTGGTTCAGGGCTTCGCCGGAGAGGGCGACACTGTCGGTCCGCATGTAGCTGATCAGGCCGACCGTATCGCCGTCGAGATCCACACCCTCGTAGAGTTTCTGGGCGACGCGCATGGTCTGGCTTGCGGCGAAGCGCAGCTTGCGGCTGGCTTCCTGCTGCAGGGTCGAGGTGGTGAAGGGGGGCGGCGGGTTGCGCCGGACCTGGCGTTTGTCGACCTTGTTAATGGTGTAGGTGGAGCGTTGCAGCGCGGCGACGATTTCGTCCGCCTGCTCCTTGCCGCCGATGGCGAGACGGTCCAGCCGTTTGCCCTGCCATTGGGAGAGCCGGGCAGTGAAGGCCTTGCCAGCTGCAGTCAGGCAGGCGGCCTCAATCGACCAATATTCCTGCGGGACGAATTTTTCGATCTCCGACTCACGCTCGCAGATCAGGCGGAGTGCGACGGACTGGACCCGGCCGGCCGAGCGGGAGCCCGGCAGTTTGCGCCAGAGAATAGGAGAGAGGGTAAAACCGACCAAATAATCCAGGGCGCGGCGGGCGAGGTAGGCCTCCACCATTTCCTGGTTGAGTGGCCGGGGGTTTTCGATGGCGTCGAGGATCGCGTTCTTGGTGATCTCGTGAAAGACGACACGCTCCACTTGCCGGGAGCCGAGCGCCTTGCGCCGCGCCAGTTCTTCTTTCACGTGCCACGAAATCGCCTCCCCCTCGCGGTCGGGGTCAGTGGCCAGGACCAGACCGTCTGCGTCTTTCAGGGCCCGGGCGATTTCCTTGATCCGCTTGTCGCCATCGTTGTTGACGTCCCAGTCCATGGCGAAGTCTTCGTCCGGGCGGACCGAGCCGTCTTTAGCCGGCAGATCGCGGACATGACCGTAGGACGCGAGGACCTTGTAGTCATCGCCCAGGTATTTGTTGATCGTTTTGGCCTTGGCCGGCGATTCGACGACGACGACTTTCACGCTTCACCTTTGACCGCTCTCGTCCGTCCTATCGCAAAGAAATATATTGCCCTGGATGCCGTTCTAGACGGCCATCAAGCTCCAGCTCTGCGAGGAGACGTGCCATTTCTGTTCCTGACAAGTGACATCGGCGGCACAGTTCGTCAACGGTTACCGGCGTGCTGCCGAGTGCCGCTAGGACCTTTGTCGATGTATCGTCGTCGTCATCCAAGGGCGGATTGTCGATATCCTCCGGCTTTTTGGGCAGTAACCCCGTAAAGGCCGACACCGGCATCGGCTCGTAAAGAAAACTTTCTGCAGGGGGGAGGGCGGCAAGCACGTCCTCCGCCGTTTCGATGAAGTGGGCGCCGGCCTTCAGCAATTGGTTTGGCCCGGCAGCCCGCGGATCCTGGGGCGAACCGGGCACGGCGCAAAGCTCCCGCCCTTCCTCTAATGCATAACGGGCGGTGATGAGCGAGCCGGATCGCTGTGCCGCCTCCACCACCACCACGACCCGGGCGAGGGCAGCGACGATGCGGTTGCGGCGCGGGAAGAGTTCGGAGCGGGGTTCGGTGCCCAGTGGCATCTCGCTTACCAGTGCGCCCTTGTCGCAAAGGGCGGCGGCTAGCTTCTCATGTTCGGCCGGAAAGATTCGGTCGATCCCGCCCGCCAATACAGCGACCGTGCCGGTATTGAGGGCGCCCCGGTGCGCCGCGCCATCGATGCCGCGGGCGAGGCCGGAAACAATAACGATGCCCTGGTGTCCCAACTGCTCCGCCAGGCCTTCGGCGGTGCGCATGCCCGCGGCGGAGGCGTTGCGCGCGCCGACAATAGCGATGCATTGGCGATTAAGCGCGTCGATATTGCCGAGGATCGAGAGCAAGGGTGGCGGTGCGGCGCTGTGCTCCAGCATTTCCGGATAGTCGGGATCACCGCGCAGCAGGAAGCGGCCGCCAAGGGCCTTCAGCGCCTTGCCCTCGTCCTTGATAGCGGCAAGGGAGGCGGGCCGCCAATCCTTGAAGATGCGCTGGCGGATGAAGCCGGATTCCTTCAATGCGCGCTTGGCCGAGCCGAAGCGGTCGATCAGGCTGGCAAACCGCTTTGGCCCGATCTTGGGACTGCGGGCCAATTGCAGGCGGGCGAGCCGCTCGTCCGTATCAGCGGCGTGGTCGATGGGAGCCTCCGGTCATGCAGGCGGTGAGGGATACGGTTAATCTCCCCCGCAATGGTTAAGGGATGACTAATGCCGCAGGAAATTCGGTGATAAGGTTGCCGGCGCTTGCCGGGTGGTCGAACGGCGCGGCGTTGGTCGTGTGAAGAAGGATTTTGGTCATGACCCTGGTTTCCTTGGATTCTTGCGAAGTCACCGTACTGGTCGACAATATGATGGACATCCTGTCGACCACGCCGAGCTATGTGACCAGCGAGGTTGCGAACGTGCGTAAGGCTGGGGCCACCATGCAGGCGGGCGAATGCCTTTGCTGCGCGCAATGGGGCCTGTCACTGGTGATCACGGCGCGGTCGGGCGGTGCGGAAAGCACGCTGCTGTTCGACTCCGGGCCGGAGGGTTATGCGGTGGAACGCAACGGCGACCGGCTGGGCGTGGATTTTGGCACGATCGATGGTGCCGTGTTCAGCCATGGCCATTGGGATCATGTTGGTGGCATGACGACGGCGCTGCGGCTGGTGGCAACGGCCAAGGGCCACAAGAACACGCCTGTGTTTGTGAACGACGGTATGTTCGTCACCCGCGGCATGTCCAACCCGGATGGCAGCGTCTTTCCGCATGAGCCCGTGCCCTCGCCCGAGGAACTGGCGGCGGCGGGCGGCCAGGTCGTGCTCGGCGACGGAGCCCGGACCATTTTGGAAGACCGCTTCTACCAAAGCGGCGAGATACCCCGCGTCTCCGGCTATGAGCAGGGGTTGAAGGGGCAGAAGAAGCTGATGCCCGATGGCACCTGGGCAGAAGACGAACTGTTGATGGAGGAGCGATTTATCGCGGTTCACCTGAAGGACCGCGGAATATTGGTGTTCAGCGCCTGCTCGCACGCCGGAATCGTGAATGTGCTCCGGCACGCGCGGGAAGTTTTCGCGCCCATCCCGATCTATGGCGTGATGGGCGGCTTCCATCTTTCCGGGCCGTATCCGGAGAGCATCATGCCCCAGACGGTGGCCGACATGGCGGAGATCAACCCGGAATTGATCATCCCCGGCCACTGCACCGGCTTCCGCGCTATTCACAAACTGATCGACACGTTCGGCGAGGAGCGGGTTGTGCCATGCGCCGTCGGCCGGACCTATGCGTTCGCAGGCGGGCCGCGGGAGTAGCTGACTGTGTGACCGTTCCTCGGTTCATTCGCTGACACCGGTTGCAATGGCGGGGAAGGGGCATGCGGCTTTCTTGGCAAAGACAGTGCTATTTCGTTGTAGATTATTTGATAATCGCAGGATGCTGCGGCCTATGTTATAAATAATCTGGAAGCAGGAGAATTGAATAGGCTGAATTGCCGGTTCATTCGGTGGGCGCGATTCGAAAGTGAGCTGTTATGAAATGCCGTTTGTCATTTCTGATTGTCTTGACGTTGAGTGTTGTGTTGGCCGGCATTTCGACTTCCGTCGCACAGGAAGTCAGCGGAGCGGAAGCGGCAAAGCGGCAGGCGATTGCTGACGGGCTCGGGCGAATTCTGGACGCTGGTGGCGCGAAGGTTCTGGGCGGCGCTGCCCCGGCGCTGGGCACCATCATCGCCAATGCCGGGAAACTCAGCGATCCGTGCGGAAACGGCATCGCGATGATTAGCGCCATCGTTGCCGACAGCCGCGAACAGGATCCGACCGGGTCGTCCTATACGCTGCTGATCAAAGATATCACCGGCGGCATGGACCCGCTGTCGATCAGCACTGCGCTGACGGCCGAGGTGGGTGGCCAACTGGCATCAATCGTCAAGAACAAGCGGCTGCGGCCTTCCCTGCTGGCCTATGTGCGCAGTCTGAAAATCTTGTGTAAGTCCGACCTGTGGACGACGACCTATGGCGACATGCTGCTCCCGAAGACGGTGAATATCAGCGGCGAATTTCACACCACCTATCCCGAAGATGGCGGCCGTATCATCGGTAAGTTCGACCCGGCCGCGCGGACCTTCACCGGTATCTGGACCGAGAATGGGTCCGCCAAAACCTGCGATACAAAGGCTTCAGACGGGCGGCTGCACTGGGGGCCGATCCGCTTTCAGTTCAACGCCGCACACAACCAGTTCAAGGGCCGTTGGGGCTATTGTAGTGACGAACTAAGCGACGGCTGGAATGGATCGAAGAAATAGCGCAGGTGGTGCCGGGCGGCCCCTATGGCGTGACGCGGGTTAGTTCGCGGGGCTTTACCTTTACGCGGTGCTCCCTTCCACCGACGCGGACGATATAGGTTCCGGCCGGGATGGTCTGGGGCGGGTCGCCCGTCAGGCCGGCGGCGGTCAGTTCGCCGGTTTCGCTTAATACCTGGAACGGAGAGGCGGTCGCGCGGAGAAGGGCGGCGCTCAGTTCGTCCGCGTTGGCGGCATTGAAATAGGCGCCGCCGCCGGCGGCGGCCCAGGCTTCGAATGTGCGGGCGAGGCCGGCGTCGTCGATGGCATAGCCGATAATGTTGACGCGCATGTCTACACCGTCGGCCCGCAAAGCCTCGATTGCCCCGCCGGGGTCGCCGCCGCATGTCTCCTCGCCATCGGTGATCAGAATCAGCACGCGGGAGCCACTGGCCCCGGCCAGGTCGCTCGCGGCCAGCGCCACGGACTCGGCAATCGGGGTCTTGGCGAGGTTGACGGCGTTGATTGTGGCGATCACGCCTGCGGCTTTTGCCGGATCGTGGGGGCCGAGCGGTAATTCCAGGTCGGTGCGGCAGGCGTTGGCCTCCCGGTTACCGAAGACGCGGAGCGCGAACCCGGTGCCGGGTGGGATGGTATCGGTGACGAGCTCGGTCAGCACGCGCTTGGCGATGGCGATCCGCCGTTCGCCGTCCTGGCGCTTCAGCATGCTGCCGGAGGCGTCGAGGATCACGCCGACGGCGTCGTCCGGCCCCAGCATGGCGCTGGGGGCGAGTGTCACCTCGATCTGGCCGGGGTCGAGCGGGGCAGGCGTGACGGTAATTGCCCGGCGTGTGAGTTCCTTGCCGCCACGGGTGAGGTAGACCAACTCATAGGGGCCGGGCGCTTCGGGCGCGCGCATGGCGACGGTGGGCTTTGCCGGGTCGATGTAGCGGTAGTGGCGGCTGTCGTTCCCGCCTGGTTCCGCCATGACGATGCGGTCGCCCTGATTGGCGTCACCCTGCCAGGCTGTCTCGAACAGCAGCAGGGCGGGCACTTCGGCAGGCGCGACGATGGTCATTGCAACCGGCAGGATCTCGACCGGCGCGCGCCCGATCACCCGGCCACCGGAAAGGTAGACGACGTCGAAACTGCCGGGCTGTTCGAACGCGCGGAGCGTGACGCGGCCATCCCTGGCATTGCCGGTATAGGCGTAGCTGGCTGGGCTGATCGGATCGCCGTCCCGCGCGGCGAAGGTGATGCGGTCGCCCTGATTGTTCGGCCCGTCGAAGGCGACGGCGAGCCGCGAGCCGGCGGTTACTTCGCCGGGCAGGTCGAGAGTAGCCGCAATGCTGCCGACGGAGATCGGCGTGCGGGCGATGACGGTCTTGCCGGTGACGTAGACGATGTCGTAGCGCCCGGCGTCCTGGGGCGCTTTCAGTGTGACGGTGCCGTCCTTGCTGTTGCCGGTGTAGGCGTAGCTGGTGCCCCGGATCGGCGGGCCGCCGGGTTCGGCGAAAGTAACGTGGTCGTTGCGGCTGTTCGGGCCCTCCCAGGTGACGGTCACGGCCGCGCCCACGTCGGATCCGGAGGCGGCGTTGAGGCTCGCGGTGGCAGGGTCGACCCGCAGCGGCTTGGAAACGCGGTCCTCGCCCTTGAAGGAAAGCACCAGCACATAGTCGCCAGGCGCTTCCGGTGCTTGGACAGGCTGGGGGTTCTTGATGGTGTAGGCATAAGCGGCGCGGCGCGCCTTGGGTCCGGCGGGCCGGACTTCGATGATGCCGCCTTTGGCCTCCGGCGCGGTCCAGCCGACTGGGAAGGTGGCGCGCATGGTGACGGCGGCAGGCGCATCCAGGGCGAATTCCTGGGCTGCGGCCATTGAGAGAGGAACGCTTGTCAAGAACAGGACGGCCAGAAGGGCTAGAAATCGACGCATGCTATCATCATCCGTTATACCGTGAGCCTGGGAAGCAGTGTTGCCCGCGCGGGTAACGGGCAGCTTACTGGAAGGGGCTGCAACTATCCAACGGGCAGCGGTGGTTCAATGGGGAGGGGTTGAGGGTGAGGTGGGAGTTGGGATTTTGCGCCGTCAAAAGCCTGTGAGACCTGCGGGCGGTTTTGGCACGAAGATCTGACCACACAGTTTTTGGGTTTTGCGGTCTTCGCTGTGGAATTTGCAAACTGTCTTTGAGTGCATCGCTGAAAAGTGGACATCAGAGCCAGGGCCGCTCAGACTTCGTCCAAACGATATCATTCCGGAATCAAACATCTAGGTTGACCGCAATTGACGGAATTCGTCGACTGGCGGATGATGGCTGCAGAAAGCGAAACGGGAGAAGACATGCGAAACGCGGTTGTGGTTTGGGTGGTTTCCGTCTTGGTCGTAGGTGGGTTGTTGGCATTGACGCCTGGCAGTCGGGCGCAGGTGTCAGCCGGCAATGTAGAGATGAAGCCGGGGCTTGCGGTCTGCTACATGTTCTATCTTGTTCGTCATATCGACGAGTTCGCCGAATGGGATATGGACAGCAAGTGCTCGCCCGGTGCACCGGTTGCAAGTCTCGATTCGAGCGTCGGAGATGGTGAGGTTCTAACAACCACCTCGACCAACGGCGTGATGGCTAAGATCACCGGGTTTATCCATCTCGACAAGGTTGGCTCATACGGATTCAGCTTTGAATCGAACGACGGTGTCCGTCTGATGATCGACGGCAAGCTGATCCTCGAGGATCCCGACGTCCATAGTGACCGCTTTTCCGAAATCGGCCGGATGGAAGTGACGGAACCCGGTTGGTATCCGCTAACTGTTTACTACTTCGAACGTAAGGGGACCTCGACCCTGCGTTTCTTCTGGAAGCCGCCAGGCACCGAAGGAACATTTCCACTGGTTCCGGGAAGCGCCTTGGCGCACTGACGCCCGCAACTCCGCCTTCGTGTTCAGCGAAAGATGTCGGGGCGATCGTGCCCTTTTCCAAGTTTGATTGCCGCGCGCCCATAGCACCAGGAGAATTCCACACGTGGGTCAAATTCGGTCCTGGCGTTCGCCGACGGTGACGGCTGAAGCCCAATCAGCATCTGATACGCGTACATTCAACTATGAGCTGCATTGAATTTAAGCTTTCCTCAGGAAATCTCAGAAGGCCTCACCGGTGCTGATAAATCGGTTATTTCCACTAGGTGGTTTTGAGCAGGCGTTTTTGATGGTGTTGATATCTGAACTGGCCCCCGTTTTGACCGGACACCCGGCATAGCTCTTGGAAGGCTCAAGGATATCCTTGAGGACAGGCTTATGTCGGACGACTATCAACGCATTGAAGTGATCACGGGCACCGCCCGGCGCCGGCACTGGTCGGCGGCGGAGAAGCTGCGGATTGTCGAGGAGACGTTTGTGAGCGGCGAGACGATCTCGTCGGTGGCGCGCCGCAACGGTGTCGCAGCGAACCTGCTCTACCGCTGGCGGCGGCTGATGACCGAGGGAGGGACAATCGCTGTGCAGGCCGATGACGACGTGGTGGCGGCAAGCGAGATCAAGCGCCTGCAGCAACAGGTGCGGGAACTGGAGCGCCAGCTTGGCCGCAAGACCATGGAAGCGGAGATCCTGAAAGAGGCTCTCGCCAAGGCACAGTCAAAAAAACCGAGCTTGCACGCGCTCTCGCCCTGGAAGGACGATGGCCGATGAAGACCATCACTTCGACGCTCGGCGTCTCTCGCTCGAACCTGTATGAGCAGACCTCGGATGCAACAAGGCCGCGTCGGCGCCCTTTGAATTTGCAAGACGCGGCTTTATTGCGGCGGCTTCGCCGCCACGTTGACGACCGCCCAACCTATGGCTACCGCCGCATAACCGCCCTGCTGCGCCGGGAACTGGTGGCGGAAGGCTTGCCGCCCGTGAACCACAAAAAGGTCTTCCGCCTGATGCAGATGCACGGCCTGTTGCTGGGGCGCCACAGCGGGCGGCGGCATGGACGGACCCATGACGGCAAGGTCGTGGTGATGGCCTCGAACCGGCGCTGGTGCTCGGATGCGCTGGAGTTCGCTTGCTGGAATGGCGAGGTGGTACGAGTGGCGTTCGTCATCGACGCGCACGACCGCGAGGTCATCGCCTGGCAGTCGGTTGTCGGCGGCGGCATCAGCGGTTCCGAGGTCCGGGATATGATGCTGGAGGCCGTCGAGAAGCGGTTCGCTTCGATCCGGGCACCGCATGCCGTCGAATGGCTGTCGGACAACGGCTCGCCCTATACGGCCTATGAAACCCGCGTGTGCGCCGGACAATTGAACCTGGTGCCGTGCTTCACGCCAGTAGCCAGTCCGGAATCGAACGGCATGTCGGAAGCCTTCGTGCGGACGCTCAAACGGGACTATGTCCGGGTCAGGCCGCTGCCGGATGCAAAGACGGCCCTATCACAGATCGCTGGGTGGTTCGAAGACTACAACGAGAACCATCCGCATTCCGGGTTGCGCATGCGCTCGCCTCGCGAGTACATCCGCTCCCAACAACCCGCCGAGGTGTCCGGTCTATAGGGGGCAACATCAATATCGACCGATTGTGCACATCAAACGGAGCGCACAAAAAATCTGAGCGAGTGATGTTACTAGTTTCTTCGAGCTAGATAGAGGCCGGATGACGACTGTCACTTCACCTATTGGTATGGTCTGTGATCACCGACTCTTGGCCGTTGCATTCTAAATCAGTCACAGACGCAGTTTCAGCGGCTCAGGCCTTCAAACCAATCGAGCAGCATGGTTGTCCAACCCTGGGGCAGTGCGTGCTTGCCCTTGTGCAGGACAAGCTCAAGGCTGCCGTCTTCACACTTCCAGCGCTTGCGCCACACGCCTTCAGAAATGTCATGTCCAGCGGCATTACTCGGACAGCTGTTCTCCCGCCGCCAGAGTTGAAGGCCCTTCCAGATGTCGGCCTGCCTGAGCGTAAATTGATACTCATCATTGCGCCACGTTCGGCCTTCCATGGGCACCACGGGGTCAGCGAACCCGTGGACGTGAAGGATGTTCGTAGGGCCGCGGCATTCACGGGGCATCGGCTGCCAGAAACCACCGGCCGCCGGAGCATATGCCTGTGCGAAGTCCGGCGCGTGGCAGGCAACGTCCCAGACCATGGAGCCGCCGCGAGAGAAACCGGTCAGCAGCAGGTGATCAGGATCAACCTTGGCGCGCACGACCGCATCCGCCAGCACCTCACGAAGGAACAGCACGTCGCGCCGCGGATAGATCAGCCACCCGTCACGCACCGCCCAATCATTCGGTTTTCCTTCGTCCCAAGGCATCGCAGTAGGTGCGATCAGAGCGTATCCGCGAGTCGTGAACCGCTTAACGAAGGCTTCTCTGCCAATGATCTTTGCACCGCTGCTGCCATAGCCATGCAGATGCATAACGGTGGGGCCACCCTGCCAACCTTCCGGAATGGCCATATGGTACTCCCCGGTGGCAACCTTGCAGGGGTTTTTTGCGTCCCCACAATCGAGAGCCCTGGCCATATTTGCAAGAATAAGCAATGCCAAGATTAGCAAGAACGTATGAAACATCATAAGCTCCCTTTGGCTTTCACATGCCCCTGAGAGTGTTTGACGCCTTGAGCTTAGCACAAGTGTCGGCAACTCAGCTGGTTTTCGCTTTAATGCTTGACATCCAACAGGAGTCGGCTTCGGCACAGATGGCGAATGTTGGCTGATATCCGCACCGTCTTTTGCCGTTACCGCACCTTCGGATTACATCTCCGGTTGTCTTACTTGAATACGCCTTGTACGGCCGCTTTTTATCCCCACCGAAGGAGATCCGGGATATGGCTGCGCCATTCCGAAACACGTGCCTGGAGGGAAGGGGTCAGCCCTTCAGCCGCTCGCCGGTTTCCTTGTCCTTGGCCACCACGCGGTCATAGCTCGGCAGCGCGGTCAGGCGGTCCCAGAAGGCTTGGACGTTTACCGGCAGTGGCGCGCCGACGTTGCGGGCGTAGCCGCGCAGCACGTAGCCGTTGCTCAGGTCCGCCGCCGTCATCTGGTCGCCCAGCAGGTAGGGGCGGCCGGCCAGCGCTTCGTCAAGGGCCTCGACGCATTGGGTGGCGCGGGATTTCATTTCGGCGACCACGTCGGGCAGTTCGGGGTTGAACTCGCGGCGGTGGTTGGTGATCTCGCCCAGGGGCCGCTGGAAGGTCGACTCGGAGAACCAGAGCCATTGCAGGAAATGGGCGTAGGCCGGGTCATTCGCCGCCGGTTGCAGGCGGCCCTCGCCATAGCGCGCCAGCACATACTGGATCATTGCGCAGGATTCGTGCATGCGGAGGTCGCCGTCGTCCATGACCGGCACCTTGCTGACCGGGTGCATGGCGCGCCATTCGGGTGTCTTGCGATATTCGACGGAGAAGTTCACCGGCTGGATTTCGTAGGGGACGCCCAGTTCCTCCAAAACCCACATGACGCGGAAGCCTCTTGTACCGGGGGAGTGGTAGATTTTCAGCATGACGGGCATTTCCTTTTCGGGGCGGGTGCAGACGATCAGCACAACTTGCCGTCATTGCGAGGCGGAGCCGAAGCAATCCAGGTGAGCGCCATGTGTGGGAACTTCTGGATTGCTTCGCCCGCGTTCCGCGGCCTCGCAATGACGGTGGGGGTGGGCGGGAGGCCCCGGATACGGCTTTTGCCGTTCCGGGGATGCACTTGGCCTAATCGCGCGACCAGGCGACGACTTCCTGGCGCTGAACGCCCAGGCCCTCGATGCCGACTTCCATCACGTCGCCGGGGTTCAGCCATTTTTGCGGCTTCATGCCGGCGCCGACGCCCGGAGGGGTGCCGGTCATGATGACGTCGCCCGGCAGCAGGGTCATGTATTCGGAGACGAAGGAGACGATCTTCTTCACGCCGAAGATCAGCTTGTTGGTGGAGCCGTTCTGCATCATCTCCCCATTGACCTTCAGCCAGATCTTCAGGTCTTCGGGGTTCGGCACCTCGTCCTTGGTCACCAGCCAGGGGCCGACGGGGGCGAAGGTGTCGGGGCTCTTGCCCTTGGTCCACTGGCCGGCCGGGCGTTCCTGCTGGAACTCGCGCTCCGAGACGTCGTTGCCGACAGCGTAACCAGCGACGCAATCCATGGCCTCATCTTCGGAGACATAGGAGGCGCGCTTGCCGATATAGACGCAAAGTTCCGCTTCCCAATCCAGCTTGGTGGAGTGAGGCGGCTTCACAACGTTGCCGTTCGGCGCGTTGTAGGCGGTGGTGGCCTTGTGGAAGATGATGGGCTCGGACGGCGGGGTCGCGCCGACTTCGGCGGCGTGGTCCGAGTAGTTCAGGCCGATGCAGACCACCTTGGACGGGTTCGCGACCGGCGGGGCAAGGACCGGATTGCCGATGACCTTGGGCAGGGAGGCCGGATCGACCATGGCGATTTCGTCGAGGCCTTCCGGGCTGATCGAGTCGCCGTCGATGTCGAGTACGATGGCGGAGAGGTCGCGGATGTTGCCGTCGGCATCCAGGATGCCGGGCTTGATCTGGTCGCCGGCGGCGTAGCGGAGGAGTTTCATGAGAAGCCTCTCTAAAACGTTTCACCCTGAGTAGCCCCGGATTTCAATCCGGGGCGTATCGAAGGGTCGGTTGATGTGTTGGCAATGGCCCTTCGATACGCGGGACTTACGCCCCGCTACTCAGGGTGAAAAGGAGGAAGCAGTCTGTGATTATTACTCCGCAGCGGCGGCCTGCAGAGCGGGATACTTGACAGCGCCGTTCGCCTTCATCTTGGCGATATCCGCGTCGGAATAACCCCATTCGCTCAGAATGGCGTCAGAGTGCTCGCCAATGCTGGGCGCATGGGTTAGCGCGTCGGCACCGTTCAGGCGCGGCTGGCCGGGAATGTGCGGCAACGGGATGGTGCCGGTAGCTTCGTGCTCCAAGTACTCCAACGCGTCGACGGCTTTGACGTGCTCGGCTTCCATCAGGTCGCCATAGTTCTGCACCGGCGCGTTCATCACGCCCGCCGCGGTCAGGCTGTCGGCCCA
This sequence comes from Alphaproteobacteria bacterium, assembly GCA_965222315.1. GTDB lineage: Bacteria > Pseudomonadota > Alphaproteobacteria > Bin95 > Bin95 > JACKII01. The sequence continues at coordinate 548,364 of OZ244951.1, forward strand.
ATCCTTGGTGGAGCGGGTGGCGAACACTTCGCGGATCATCGGCATCAGGATGTGTTCGTTCTTCAGGCGCTTGGTGCGGTCGTTGAAGCGCTCGTCGGTGATCCATTCCGGCTTGCCCATCACTTCGCACAGGCCGACGTAGTGGGCTTCGCGCATGGCGGTGATGTTGATGAAGCCGTCTGTGGTCTGCATCGTCCCGACTGGGACGTAGAGCGGCTGGCTCTCTCCCTTCTCCAGGTAGAATTCCATGATCTTCGCCGCCTGGAAGGCCATGGCGGACTGCAGCAGGTTGTTGTCGACGTAGCAGCCGCCGCCAAAGCGGAACTTGCGCATCAGGGCGGTGGAAAGGGCCTGGAAGGCATAGAGTCCGGTGGTAACGTCCACCGGGATCATGTTCAGGCGCTGGGGCAGGCCGTCCTTGTCCTTGTTGACCGTCATCAGGCCACTATACGCCTGGATTACCGCGTCGGTGACGGGCAGTTTCGAGTTCGGGCCGCTCTGGCCGAATCCGGTGACGGACAGATAGATGACGTCCGGGTTGAACTCCTTCACCTGCTCGTAGGACAGGCCGAATTTCGCCATAACGCCCGGGCGGAAGGCCTCGACAATAATGTCGGCTTTCTCCGCGATCTTGCGGGCGACGGCCTGGGCGTCCGGCTGCTTCATGTCCATGGCGAGCGAGCGCTTGCCGCGGTTGAAGGCGATGGAGTGGGCGCATTGGTCCCCGTACGTCGCGCCAAGCGTGCGGCCCCAGTCGCCGTCCGGCGGCTCAATCTTCAACACGTTAGCGCCGTGCTGGGCGAGCAGCATGGTGGAGTGCGGGCCGGCGACGCCTTGGGTAAAGTCCAGGACGTTAACGCCTTCAAACGCGCGGGGTTCGGTAGTCATTTCGGGGGAGTTCCTCCAGCAGCAAATCACGTGAGGGCATGGTAGGCCCTGCTTGATGGGCGAATAAGCCATGCGGCGCGCTGGAGGTCAATTGCGGAGCATGCTACGAAAGGCGGACGATGTGGCGATGCCGCCGCTTGTTGTCCCCGCGCCACTGGAATGCGTCCGAGACATTGAAGCATTTTGTCGGCAACTGCTGGACTAGTTAGCGGGAGGGCAGCGGGTTATGGCAGGCGTGTTGAGCCCCGGTGTCCTTGTGCCGCTCGGCACCATTTTCGGGATTCAGGCGGGTTTGACGGTTGCCGCCTATGCGTTTCCCGTGGTCATTCCGGTTGCAGCCGCTGACCTGGGGATTGCGCCGGAATCGGTGGGCTTTCTGGTGTCGGTCGTCTATGTGGCGGGCATGACGTTCGGGTTGGCGTCCGGCTGGCTGCTGGAACGGCTGGGGCCGACGCGGGTGTTCCAATTGCTGCTCGTCCTGGCCGGTCTGGGTGTTGCCGCCTTGACCATTGGCACGATCGAGGCGGCGGTTTTGGCTGCGGCCCTGGTCGGTTGTGCGTCGGGTCCGATGAATCCGACAGGTTCGCAAGTGCTGGCGCGGCTGAGCACGGCCAAGACCCGGGCGTTGATTTTCTCCCTCAAACAATGCGGCACACCTGCCGGCGGGATGCTGGCTGGCGCAATACTGCCCGCGCTAATGCTGGCCTATGGATGGCAGGCAGCGGTGCTGGCCATTCCCGCCATGGGGATTGTGCTGCTGGCCTTGGCGCCATTCGGTGGCTTGGGCGGACGGAAAGCGCTTGTTGGAGCCGGTGACGGTGCCAAGCGGTCCAGCGCCGTCGGCGCGGTGAAGCTGGTTCTTGGTGCGCCGGCATTGCGGGCAATGACATTTACCGGGTTCGGTCTGGCCGTGTGTCAGATGGGATTGGCGACGTATCTGGTGGTGTTTCTTTGGCAGAGCGCCGGGTACGAGCCTGCCGTGGCGGGGCTGATTTTTTCCGTCCTGCATGCCTCCGGCATCGGATCGCGTATCGCACTGGGATTTATCGCCGACACCCTGATCCCTGCACGTTGGGTGCTTGTATTGATCGGAGTGGTGCTCAGCATTGCCGTGCTGGCGCTAGCGGGCATGGATTCCGGCTGGCCGATTGTGGCGGTTTACGCGGTCGTCATAATGGCAGGCGCGAGCGGCAATGGCTGGGTCGGACTCTATTTTGCAGAGCTTGCCCGGTTGGCGCCCGCGGACCGGGTTGCGGACGTCGCGGCAGGCAGTCAGTTCGTTACCTATCTGGGCATCGTCTGCGGGCCGCTTATCTTCGGCGCGCTGTTGCGGACAACGGACAGCTATGCCTTTTGCTTTGCCGTGCTGGCTGCCGTGTCGCTGATCTGTGCGGTCTATTTGGCTTTGGCCAGTGGAAAGGCTGGAGAAGGCGGGTAGGGCGGGGTAGCCTTGCCGTTAGGAATTAACCGCATTTTTCGACTGAGAGGCCGCCCATGACCGATTTTGGCATTTTTACCTTCGTCACCGACTATTCGCTCGGCCCTGCCCGGCTCGCGAAGGAGGTGGAAGACCGCGGGTTCGAGTCGCTGTTCCTGCCGGAGCACTCCCACATCCCGGTGAGCCGCCGGACGCCCTATCCGGGTGGCGGCGACCTGCCGAAGGAATACTCCCACACCTATGACCTGTTCGTGGCGCTAACCGCTGCGGCGGCTGTCACGACGAAGCTGAAGCTGGCGAGTGGCATCTGCCTGATTACGGAGAACCACCCGGTTCGGCTCGCCAAGGCGATTGCGACGCTGGATCATATGTCGGAAGGGCGGGTTTTGCTTGGCGTCGGCGCGGGCTGGAACGCCGAGGAAATGGAAAACCACGGCGTGCCCTTCAAGCACCGCTGGAAGATCCTGCGCGAGCGCATCCAGGCGATGAAGCGCATCTGGACGGAGGACGAGGCGGAGTATCATGGAGAGTATGTGGATTTCGACCCGGTCTGGTCCTATCCGAAGCCGGTGCAAAAGGGCGGGCCGAAGGTGCTGATCGGCGCGAACTCGAAATGGGTGTTTGACCGGGTGGCCGACTATGCCGACGGCTGGCTGCCGATCAATCCGATGCCGGGCCGGGTGCATGAGGGCATCGCGTTGGACGACGGGCTGGCGCGGCTGCGTGCCTCGGTAGAGAAGGCAGGGCGCAGCATGGCGGACATCGACCTGACCGTGTTCGGCCTGGGGCCGGACCCCGCGGCGATCGAGAACCTGATCGGCCTCGGCTTCAATCGCGTGGTGTTCCACGTGCCGCCGGCGGAGGAGGGCAAGGTGCTGCGTTTGCTGGACCGGTACCAGGGGATTGCTTCACAATTTGGGTGAGGCCGCGTGCGTTCGCCTTTTCCTCTTTCCTCACCTGCTTCGCAATGTTGGCGCGGTCCCAGGGGGTGGCGCCTATTGCATCACCGGCGGGATGACGTGCTGGCCAGGGTCCAGGTCGATGATCATGCGTTTGACGAGGCGGTGACACTCGTTCGGGAAGGCTTCGCGCTTGTGCAGGACGGTGGCATTGTCCCAGAGCACGAGGTCGCCCGGCTGCCAGTCATGATTATAGACGTTTTCCGGCTGCACCGTGTGGTCGAGCAGGTGGTTGAGCAAATCCTGCGCTTCATCCTCCGGTATGCCGTCGATGCCGGTGACGGTATTGGGGTCAATATAGAGCGACTTCCGGCCTGTAGCCGGGTTAACATTGACCAGCGGATGCTTGACGTCCGGCGTTTCCGCCAAACGCTTCTTCAGGTTGTGGTTCTTCGCGTCCCGGCCCGGATGTAGCGGGCCGACACGGGCGGCGAAGCTGAAGGTGCCGACGGCGTTGTCGATGGTAGCCTTCAGGTCTGCAGGCAGGCGGTCATAGGCATCCGCCAGGCTCGACCAGGAGGTCATACCGCCCTCGGCCGGCAGTTCGACGCCATAGAGGAAGCAGCCGGTCACGGGCTTGGCGTAATAGGACTGGTCCGTGTGCCATGTCAGTTCGTGGTTGGCGAGGCCACCCAGCACCTCCCCCTGCGCATCCCGCAGGTTGGAGAGGATGATGACCTCCGGATAGGTCGAGAGCCATGCCGTTTCCGCGTAGATGGAGGGGTTGCCGACGATCTTGCCGAATTCGAGCAACTCGCTCTCGGATAGTGCCTGGCGGCGGAAGACCAGCACGCCATGCTCGCGGTAGGCGGCGCGGATAGCTTCCTGGTCCGCCTCCGCCATGGGCTCCCAGAGGTTCAGGCCGCGGACTTCGTGCGCGAAGGAGCCGTCGATGGGGACGATGGAGAGGGATGATGTGGCGAGCATGAGCGGTTCCTGGGGTGCTGTTTGGTTGTTGGCGTCAGTCTGCCATGGCTAAGAGCCATTTGATAAGGGCAGAGAATAGCCGGGAGGTGTCGCGCTAAAAGGGCACCGCCCGCACGCCGAGTTCGGCGATGAAGGCGATGGCGTCGGCGGGGCCGAAACCGGGGCCGAAGATCAGACGCCAGAGCTGCCATGTGCCCCAGGCTGCCAAGACATAACAGCCAAGCACCGCGCCGTATCGAGTAAGGATGGCCCAAAGGTCATTTCGTTCGATCGACCACCTGGCTGCCGCGTGGGCGATTTGCTGGCAGGTCGTGTTTTTGAGGCGGAAGTGTGGCGATTCAAGAGTTTCCGCCCAGACGATGCGCTCAGCCCTGGGCGGGCCGTACAGGCTGAGCGGGCTGAGCAGCAGCAGCAGGGCGTGCACCGCGGTCGGGATTAGGGTAGAGAAAAGGATCGCGGCGAGCCATATGCCTTCGCCGAGGGGATCCGCGGCAGCGCGGGCGATTTCCACGGTGACGTCATAGCCGAAACTGCGGATTTCGCTGATTGCTTGCATCAGGAAGGCGAGCGAAAAGGCGAGAAACGCCAAAAATAACAGGGCGGCGGCTAGGTCCAGAATAAAGTCCACGATGACCCGCCTGAACAATTGCCAGTGATCCCGCTCCCGCATCTGGTCCAGCAATGTCCGAGCCAAATAACGGCTTGCCCATAGAGACAACCAGTCAGTTAGGCCATTGATGAGTGGCAGGACAAGCTGAAAACTGATGAATACGATTGCCTGCTCAGGCTTTTCTCCAAATAACAATGCTAAGATGCCAAAAACTCCTACTGTACCAACCATGAAATCTACTATCGGAGTTGCAATTGGCAGCTTCCAATCGTCTTTTAGTTCGGCACCGGCAAAACCACGGGCCACCGCGCCGACAACGGTAGCGGCACTAACAATGGCCCCAGCACCGACAGCAGCAACAGCGACGGTGACGGCGACGGCAACAGCGACGTCATCGGCAACGGCACCGGCGACGGCGACGGCAATACCAAAAGAAAAAGCAAAGGCAAAGACCATACCTCCGGCGCCGGCAACGGCGACGGCAATGATAGAAACGGTCAAACGGAATGGCCAAAGCCAACGTCGCCTAGTCTTGCGGATTTGCTTTTCCCCTGCCTGATACCAATGAAAGATCCGCTGGCTCAGCCAGCGGATGCCGACGAACAGCGCTGGTGGCAGCAGCCCAAGCCCGGGGCCCGCCAAAACACGCAACCTTGATTGCAATGGCGGTAAGATTTCCTGCCCCAGTACTGTGCCATCGATCAGTCCCAAACCCCAAAAGGTGCAGAACAGGGCCCACGCATACGCAAGTGCGAATAGAAGCGAAAGCTGCAAGGCGTGACGGCTTCGCTCGCCCCGGTAGATTTGCTCTAGCCAGTCCAGGCCGCCCTGCAATCACCGCTCGTAGCGGTCGGCCCAGGTGTTGCCGCGCAACTCCGCCGCCAGCCGCTTGCGCTCGGCAGGCAGGCGCAGTAGGTCGTCCCGCGCCCCCCGGACGGTCGCACGGCGGGTGTGGCTGACATAGCCGAAAATGGCGAACGCCCCGCCGATGATGCCGACCGTACTGGCAAGCATGATCAGCAGGTTGCGGTACTGCCTAATCCCCTCCGGCAGAATGTCTACCGTAGCTTGCACCGCTTGTTGTGCCTCGTTCTCCACCCCGGTCCTCGCCCTTCTACTACTGCCGAGCGGCATCAGCCTACAGGAAGTCTAGCGGTGCGGCTATCTTCGGCAGCCTAACGCTCGGCTGGCTTAAGCCGGTTGCGTCAGCAGGGGCCGAGACCATATCGATGGTGTGCTGTTTGCGATGGTGGCATCTACATCGGGTCTACATTGGGGCTACATCGCATCTACATGACATAAACCCGGCATCTACATTTTTTCCTCAGAATGTAGAGTTTTGTCGATGAATGTAGATAGATGTAGATGTTTTTTTCGGAGCGAGGTTTGGGGTAATAGGGTAGCTGTGGCGCCCTTCGATACGCCCGGATCGCATCCGGGCTACTCAGGGTGAGATGGGGCGGGTTGAGAATTGGTACCGTGGCAGGTGGAGGGGGTGCCTAGCCCATCACCGCTTTGGCCTGGCGCATGGCTTCGACCGCGTCTGCGCTGTAGCCGAGTTCGCCTAGCACTGCCGCCGTGTGCTCGCCCAGGTGAGGGGCGTGGGCGGTGGGCATGCCGTCGGCGAGCGGCACGGTGCCCGGCGGGTTCGGTACCGGGATCGGCTCCGGGAAGCCGGAATGGTTCAGCCAACTGACCAGGTCGATCGCCTCGATATGCGGGTGTTTGAGGAACTGCATGTAGTCGAGGACGGCCTCGTTCTGCAATTTGGCCTCGGTCAGGATGGCGGTCCATTCTGCGGTGGTGCGGGTCGCCAGTGCCTCGCTGACGGTGCGGTTCAGATAGACCGCATGGGTGACGCGGTCGTTGCGCGTCTGGAAGCGCGGGTCTGCGCCCAGGTCGGGCAGCTCCAGGCAGTTGCAGAGTGTGACATAGTCCCGGTCGCGCAACACCACGATCTGGATAAAGCCATCCGCCGTCGGGAACGTGCCGGACGGCGAGGAGGGGGCTTTCATCTCCCCTTTCTCCAGATAGACGGCCATCATGCGCACGATCTGGAGATTGGCTGCCGCCGCCATCAGGGAGGCGTCGATGAAGCGGCCCTTGGTCTCGTCCCGTTTGGCGTAGAGTGCGGCGGATACCGCCTGGAAGCAGTAGAGCGCCGTGGACATGTCGACGATGATCGGGTTGGCCCGATGGGGGATGCCGTCCTGGCCCTTGTTCTCCATCATGAAGCCGCTGAAGGCTTGCAGCACCGGGTCCATGGCGGGTTTGGTGGAGAGGGGGCCCTGCTGGCTGAATCCGGATATGGAGAGGTAGAGGAGCTTCGGATTGCGCTTGGCCACCTCCTCATAGCTGAAGCCCAGGCGCTGGATGACGCCGGGGCGGAAGCCTTCCATGAAGACGTCGGCTTCCTCGATCAGCTTCTCGACGATCTCCTTGCCCTCAGCGGTCTTCAAGTCGAGGGCGATGGAGCGCTTGCCGAGATTGCCGGCGATGGAGAAGGCCGAGTGGTCGCCGTAGACGGTGCCGAGGATGCGGGCCCAGTCACCCTCAAACGGCTCCACCTTGATCACGTCCGCCCCGTACTGGGCGAGCAGCATGGCGCAGTAGGGGCCGGCGATGCCCTGGGACAGATCGACGACTTTGATGCCCTTGTAGGGCTGTTCGTAGCTCATGGATTGGCGCTCAGTATTGGCTCAAGGGCGGTTTCCCGGAAAGGCTCAAAACCCCGAGCCTTATTCGAGCCCGTAGGTTTCCGGATGCAGCCTATCAAAGATTTCGCTCTGGAGAAGAGAGATTGCAGCGGTCTTGTCTACCGGCGGTGCGAGCAGAGTAGCGTACTTGTCGAAGATCTGCTTCAGGCGCTGACTGAATGCCCCGGCGTCGGTTACGCCGAACCGCTCCTCCGCGACCGCGACCAAGCCGATCAGGTCGTTGGATGCAAAGGCCCTGATGCGGTCCTGCAGGAGCTGGCCGCCGGTGGCAATCGTTGCGCCGTTGCGCCTTGCGGCGGCGAGGGCCGCGGCTTCCTTTGCCTGGTAGGCACTGGTGATCTGCACCAGGGATGCGGCAGCGGCTTCAAAGACACGGGACCGCTGGTCTGGCGTGAGTTCCGCCCAGGCATTGCGGTTAATGGTGAGGGGACTTGCGCCCCGGTACCCGCCGAGCGGCAGGCGGGTGAAGGCAATGGCGTATCCGGAGAGCGATGAGCTCAACAGGGCTGACGGCACGTCGATCAGCGCGGTGACCTCGCCCGTTGCCAGCGCCTGCCGGGGATCGGGCAGGCCGCCTGCCGCCTTGCTGCCCAGATCGACCGCGAGCCGGTCCCAGAGGCTACCCGGGGTGGCGATGGTCTGGCCGGTGAGGTGACGGATCTCTTCGGCCGGCTTCGGCGCGATCAAGCCGTACTCACCCGCGCCATAGGTGCCGAGGAACACCAGCTTCTGGCGGGCGAGGTTCTCCTGGCAGGGAACGCATTCCAGCATGACCAGTTCGGTGATCGCGGCGGCCGCAGCCAGCGGGTCGCGGCCCACCATGAACATCTCGCCCAGCAGCGCCCAATAGGGGAAGGCTTTGGGGTAGCTGGCGAGGGGAATGATGCCGGCTTGATGCTGACCGCGGGCCAGGCTTTCCAGTGCTTCCGGGGTACCCAGGCGGGGGCCGCTGAGGCGGAGTTCGAGATTTACTTCCGGCGCGAGGGCTTTTTGCAGGTTGCTCCAGCCGATAGCGACCGCCGGGTGCTGGGGCGAAAGCGGATAGCGGGCGATCCAGGTGGCGGCCTCCTGCCCGCGCGCAGTGGCCGACAGGAGCCCGGCGAAACATAGAAAGAGGCAGACAAGTATGCGCATCAGACTCGGCTTGGATAGGGAGTGCTATCGTTGATATAGGGCGTGAGTCGGCCCATGCGTGAGTGCTGATTTGAGCCGGGGTGAGGAGAACCCAAGGAGGGGTGAGACCTGTTGAAGTGCTGTTTAGCGCGAAGCCCAAAAAAAGCCCCGGCAACCCTTGGAAGGGCGCCGGGGCTGGGCATTAAATCCGGGCCGCGGATGCGTGTCCGGATTGGCCCTGTGGATCGATCAGACCCCTAGTGACTTACACCGGGTCCCAGTTGAAGTAGGTGCCGCTAGGCGCGCTGGGGGTGAAGTGCGGGCGCAGCGCCGGCATGGCGTGCTCGTGGATGAGTTGAGGGGTCCAGCCTTCGCCGCGGTGGATGATGCGGACAGGCCGGTGCTGGCTCATCAGCATGATCTCGTTCGAGCGGACGTAGAAGATCTGGCCGGAGACATCCTTGGCCGCATCCGACAGCAGATAGGCGACCGGGGCCGCGATCTTTGCCGGTGTCATGGCTTCCTGGCGCTTGCGGCGTACCTCGCCTTCCGGCCCTTTGATCGGGATGGTCTCGATCATGCGGGTGAAGGCCGACGGGCTGATGATGTTCGAGCGCACGCCAAAGCGGCTCATGTCCAGCGCGATGGAGCGGGAGAGGCCGACGACGCCCATCTTGGCGGCGCCATAGTTCACCTGACCGACGTTGCCGACCAGGCCGGAATTGGAGGTGAAGTGCACCATCGCCCCCGATTCCTGCTTGCGGAAATAGTCCGCCGCGGCGCGCGCCACATAGAAGTAGCCGGTGAGGTGGACGCCGATGACGGAATCCCAATCGTCCTCCGACATCTTGTGGAAGATGCGGTCGCGCAGGATACCGGCGACATTCACCACGCCGTCAATCTGGCCGAACGTGTCTACCGCCTGCTTCACCATGGCTTGCGCGTCGTCCCAGTCAGCGATGGAGCCGCCATTGGCAACCGCTTCGCCACCCATGGCCAGGATCTTGTCCACGGTTTCCTGGGCCGGCCCGGTATCGCGGCCTTCGCCCTCGACATTGCCGCCGAGGTCGTTGACGACGATCTTGGCGCCTTCCTCGGCGCAGGTAATGGCGATCTGCTGGCCAATGCCGCGTCCCGCGCCGTTCACGAGGACGACTTTGCCCTCTAATAGTCCTTCAGACATGTATCTCTAATCCTTTGGTCTTTTTTGCCCCGCCTTCATCCCGAGTGCGCCGGAGCGTGTATCGAGGGAACCAAGGTGAGGTGCGATCCCGGCCTCCTCTCGATACAGCGGCTTCGCCGCCAATCGAGGTGAAGGGTGGGTGTTTGTTGCATTTGTGCTTAGATCGGGTCCCAGTTGAACACGTCGCCGGAGCGGTCGAGCGCCTGGAAGCTCGGCATCATGGCGGGCATGCCTTCCTCGGCGATGGACTTGGGCGTCCAGCCATCGGCGTTGTGGACCGAGCGGATCGGGCGGGACTGGCTGAACAGCACCTGCTCGTTCATCCGGGAGCCGAAGATCTGGCCGGTGACGCCTTCGGCGGCATCGCTCAGCAGATAGACGCACATCGGTGCGATCTGGGCCGGGACCATGCGCTTGATCTTCGCCAGGCGCGCTTCCTGCTCCGGTGTGTTTGATGGGATCGTGCCGATCATGCGCGACCATGCGAAGGGCGACATGCAGTTGGAGCGCACACCGTAGCGGGCCATGTCGAGCGCGATGTTGGTGCTCATGCCTACAATGCCGAGCTTGGCGGCGGAATAGTTCGCCTGGCCGAAATTGCCGATCAGGCCGCTGGTGGAGGTGAAGTGCACCATCGCACCACTTTCCTGGGTGCGGAAGTGCTCCGCCGCGGCGCGGGCGACGTTGAACGAGCCCTTCAGGTGCACCGCGATCACCAGATCCCAGTCCTGCTTGCTCATCTTGTGGAAGATGACGTCGCGCAGGATGCCGGCCACGTTGACGATGCCGTCGATCTTGCCGAACGTGTCGATGGCCTGCTGCACCATGCCTTGTGCCGCCTTGAAGTCGGCAACGCTGTCGCCGTTGACCACGGCCTCGCCACCAGCGGCGGCGATCTCGTTGCAGACTTCCTGGGCAGGGGTCGCATCGCCGCTGCCGTCGCCATCCACGGCCCCGCCGAGGTCATTGACCACCACTTTCGCACCTTCGGCGGCAGCGAGTTTCGCCACCTCCGCGCCGATGCCACGGCCAGCGCCGGTCACCAGCACTACTTTGCCGTCTAGCATTCCATCAGCCATCTTTAACTTTATCTCCCTAGGGGTTTGCGGTGCCGGGCAATCTAGTGAGGGCGGGTGGGGCACGCAATGGCGGTTGTCTTGCTGACAGCAGGGTAGGGATGGCTTAGCGTGCTGGCTTCGATCACGCCTGCCCGCCCTGCCTCCCCTGCCGGGGGCTGAGGAAACCAGCCCGTCTATGGCCGAATATATCCTGCCGCTGTTGATGTTTCTGACGCTGCTCGGGCTGATGTTTACCGGCTATTCCATCGGCCTGATTCTGGGCGGCGTATCGGTGCTGTTCGGCTTCATCGGCATGGGCTTCGACCTGTTTGAGTTCAAGCAGTTCTTCCTGTTGGTCCCGAGGGTCTGGTTCCTGGCAGAGAACCTGCAACTGGTGGCGGTACCGCTGCTGATTCTGATGGGGGTGCTGCTGGAGCGCTCAAAGCTGGCGCAGGACCTGCTGCTGGCGCTGGGTTTGCTGCTGCGAAGGATACCCGGCGGAACGGCGCTGTCGGTGACGGTGATGGCGGTGCTGTTTGCCGCCATTACCGGCGTGGTCGGCGCGTCGGTGATCGTCATGGCGCTGATCGCATTGCCGCCGATGCTGAAAGCTGGCTACGACCCGCCGCTGGCGCTGGGGACGATCGCGGCATCGTCGACGCTCGGCATCATGATCCCGCCGAGTATTCTGCTCGTGTTTCTCTGTGAGATGCTGCAGATCAGCTACGGCTACCTGTTCGCTGCAGCGATCTATCCGGGACTGAGCCTGGCGGGCCTCTATATTCTCTATATCGCGGCCTATGCCTTCCTGAAGCCCAAGGCCGCGCCAAAGCTCTCCCGCGCGCAGTATCTGGATGCGCAACCGGCGGAGATGCGCGTCAGCGAGCCGTCGCGGGCCAAGGTCGCCTGGCTGGTGGCGCGGGGGATCGTGCCGACCATGGTGCTGATCATGCTGGTAATGGGCTCGGTCCTGTCGGGGTTATTCACAGTGACGGAGTCTGCTGCGGTCGGTGTGCTGGGCGCGCTGGCGCTGGGAGTCTTGCGCAATGGCTGGGACTGGAAGGGCCTCAAGGAAAGCCTTGGCCGGGCGTCCATGACCATCGGCATGGTGGCGCTGCTGTTCATCGGGGCGACCAGCTTTGCGCTCGTCTTCCGCATGATGGGTGGCGAAGAAGCCATTCTGGCGCTGATCGACTTCGGCGCTTTGGACTCCTGGGGTGTGCTGACGCTGGTGATCTTCCTCATCTTCCTGATGGGGTTTTTCTTCGACGTGCTGGAGATCCTGCTGATCGCGCTGCCGATCTTCGGCCCCATTGTGGCGCCGTTGGACTTCGGCGCGCATATCGCGCAGGAGGACGTGGTCTACTGGTTCGCTATCCTTGTGGCCGTCACGCTCCAGACCTCGTTCCTGACGCCGCCGATGGGCCTTTCGCTGTTCTATATCAAGGGCGTCGCGCCAGAGGGCATCCGGATGCGGCAGATCTATGTGGGCATCATCCCGTTTGTTGTGCTGCAGATGGCGTGTGTGGCGCTGGTCATGTGGCAGCCGGGTTTGGTGGTGAGCCTGCCGCAACTGCTGTTCGACGCGAAACCGTATTAAGGGGGCAGGAAATGACCGCAAACGCACCTTCCCCCGCTGACCCGTACCGCCGGGCGCGAGGCTGGCTCAAGGCCGCCGACCGCCTGGAGAGGCCAGCGCTATGGCTCGGCGCTTCGTCGTCCTGGCTGATGCTGGGGCTGGCGCTGCTGATCGTGTTCGACGCCTTTGGCCGCCGTTACATCCGCACCTGGTCGTTCGTGGTGGAAAACAACTGGCACTTCCTGATCAACTCCCCCGTGATTCAGGACGGCGAATGGCATCTGCACACCATCGTGACCTTTTGCGCGCTCGGCTATGCCTATGCCCGCAATGCCCATGTCAGGCTGGACCTGTTTCGGCCTTCGTTTAAGCCGCGATCAAAACTATGGGTCGAGTGGCTGGGCGGGTTGGTGCTGTGCCTGCCCTTCCTGGTGATCTTCTGCGGCTACGCCTACCAGTACTTCTATCTGGCCTGGTTGGTCGATGAGTCCTCCGGCGACAGCAACGGCATCAACCATCGCTGGTTCATCAAGTTCTTCATCTTCCTGGGACCGCTCAGCCTGCTGTGCGCGGCGCTGGCCGGGATTATCCGGCAGACGGTGCGCTTGTTCGGGCCGGAGGCGCTGCATGACGAGACCAAGACCGACCACATTTCGGCGGATAGCCATTCGGCCTATTCCTGAGGCGCGAGGTGGCACCAGCGGTCACATCCCGCAGGGAGGCCGGGTGCTCCTATAGTGTTGCCGGTTCCACAGCATGGAAGACACCGGTGCCAGTTCCAGCCTCCCTCGCCGACCTTGAAGCCAGCCTTGCCCGCGACCTGCGTCTCATGAACTACCCGCCCGCCAATTGGGTCCCGGAAGCGGTGACGGCTGACGGCAGGGTGGTCCAAGACGTGATTGTTGCGGGCGGCGGCATGTTGGGGCTCACCGTGACCTTCGCGTTGCGGCGGCAGGGGATCGGGCGGGTGCGCATTTTGGACCGCGCCGAGGCCGGCAAGGAAGGGCCCTGGGTCACCTATGCCCGGATGAACACGCTGCGCAGCCCGAACCACTTGGCTGGCCCGGTGCTCGGCCTGCCGAACCTGACCTTCCGCGCCTGGTACGAGGCCCAGCATGGGGACGCGGCCTGGGCCGACCTCGGCAAAATCCCGCGCGGGATGTGGATGGACTACCTGATCTGGTACCGCCACGTGCTCGACCTGCCGGTGGAGAACGGCGTGGAACTGGTGAGGATTGAGCCTGCTGAGCATGGCTTCGACCTGACCCTGTGTCACGCTGATGGCAGGATGGAGATAGCAGCGTCACGCAAGCTGGTCCTGGCGACGGGACGGGAAGGGCAGGCGCGGGCGCGCATTCCGGCGCCGTTCACGCCCCACATGGGGGAGTTCGCGCAGCATACCGCGGAGGAAATCGACTTTGCCGCGTTAAAGGGGAAGGACGTGGCGGTGATCGGCCTGGGGGCATCGGCGCTCGACAACGCTGCCTGCGCGCTGGAGGCGGGGGCGCGGCAAGTGACGGTGTTGGCCCGTGCCCCAGCCGTGCCGCGGATCAACAAGGCCAAGGGCATTGTCTATGGCGGCTTCACCCATGGCTTCCCAACCCTGCCGCCGGAATGGCGGCTGAAGCTGCTGGACTATATCGCCAGCTACCGGGTTGCCCCGCCCCATGACACGGTGCTGCGGGTGTTCCGGCATGAGAACGCGGCGCTCTGGCTGGAGGCGCCGGTGCGTTCCGTGGTGGCGGAGAATGGGCGGCTCCGGCTGGAGACGCCGAAAGGGCAAGTTGATGCTGACAAGGTGATCCTCGGCACCGGCTTCGCCATCGACCTGTCCGCGCCGCCGGAACTGGCGGAACACGCGCCGCTGATCCGGACCCATGCAGACCTGCTGGCGGAAAAGGCCAGCGTATCGCAGGCGGACTGGCTGGCCTTCCCGGCGCTGTCGCCCAGCTTCCAATTCCAGGAGCGGGAGGAAGGCGCAGCGCCGTGGCTGCAAGACCTCTATTGCTTCACCTATGCCGCGGCGATGACGCACGGAAACGTCTCCGGCGACATTCCGGCGGCAAGCGAGGGGGCGGAGCGGCTGGCGCAAGGCATGGCGGCAGACTTTTTCCGCGCGAACCTGGATCGGCACTGGCAGGCAATGCAGGACTTCGAAGACCCCGAATTGTTTGGCGACGAGCTGCCGGAAGGCACCCCCTGGAATCCGCCGGTTCGATAGGTCCGTTCTACCCCCGCCGCACCCGGAACAGAAATGTCAGCGGCGCGGCGCATAAAGGCACCAGCGTCAGCACGTGGAAGGCGTTGATGTAGCCGATCATGGCAGCCTGCTGCCGAACCTGCTCACTCGCCAACTGGTTGAATGTGGCTTCGGCCATGTCGCCGTAGTGCGTGATCCAGGCGGCAAACAGGTCGGCATTGAACACGGTGACGAAGCTAATCAGATAGTTGCGCGCGACCGCCGACGACTCCACGAAAATCATCAGGATCACGGCGATGAAGATGCTGCTTCCCATCATCCGGGTCAGCGCGAAGACGGCATTGCCCTGGGTCAGCAGGTTCGGGGCCAGTGTCGAAAAGCTCAGCACGGCCATCGGCGTGTAGGAGAGCCCGAATCCAAACCCGTGCACCAGATTGGTCCAAACGATATGCTCCAGGCTCATGTTCATGTCGAGGGAGCCCATCCAGGCTCCCGCCGCGGCCTGGATCAGCAGGCCGCAACAGAAGGTGGCGCGCGCGTTGATGCGGGTCAGCGTCGCGACGATGAAGAAGCTGAGGAAATTGCCGACACCGCGCATGGCTATCAAGTAGCCGACAATGGATTCCGGGAAGCTGCGCAGGTCCTGCAACAGCGGCGGAAACAGGATCATCGGTCCGAACTGCATCATGCCCATGATGAAGGCGAACGAGATCCCCAGGACGAAGTTGCGGTCGCGGAACGTGTTGTGGTCGAACAGCGGCTCCCTGGCGAAGCGGGCGTGGACGCAGAACAGGTAGAAAAAACCCACAGCGAGCGCACACTCGGTAATGATCTCGGCGGAATAGAACCAGTCCTGCCGCTGGCCGCGGTCCACCATCAACTGGAGCGCGCCGATGGCGATGGCGATGCAGAAAAAACCGATGAAGTCGAAGCGCCGGGCGGTGCCCTTCTCCTCATTGCCGAGGGAAAACAGCACCGGGATGCAGGCGAGCATCCCCAGCGGCGCTATCATGAAAAACGACCAGCGCCAGTCGAGGATGTCCGCCATCAGGCCGCCAAATGTTGGGCCGAGGATCGGCCCCATGACGCCGCCGACGCCCCACATCATCAGCGCCATCGGGTGTTGATGCCTTTCGAAGCGGGCCAGGATGATCGACTGGCCCATGGGGAAGATCGGCGCGCCAAACGCCCCCTGGATCACCCGGAAGAGCAGCAGCATCTCGAAGGATTCCGCCGCGCCGCATGCGACAGAGGCAAAGGTGAAGCCCAGCACCGAGCAGATCATTAAGGTGCGCCAGCCCAGCTTTGCCGCCAGCCAGCCGGTGAGCGGCGTGGTGGCGGCGGTCGCGACTAGGTTCAGGGTGAGGACCCAGGCAATCTGGTCCTGAGTGGCGGACATCGCGCCGCGCATCTGGGGCAAGATTACCGTGACGCTGGTGATGGTCACGCCAAACAGGATCGTCACCGCCTGAACGGTGAGCAATGTCAACCACTGCTTGGAAGTGAAATCGCGCACTGCGCCTCGCCGATCACGGACCGGCAGGCAGTATCACCCTTCTCGCTTCGTGCACAAGACGCAGGCAGCCACAGTGTTTCGCGCCCGAATTTTCGTCAGAAGCACATGACCGGCGGCTTTGGAATGGCCTCGCCCCGCTCACAATCGACATAGATCATGCCGTCGGGCAGGAAAGCATGGAAGGAAAAGAGGAAGGTAACGTCGTAGACAACGTCCTTCCCATGCCGCTGGACGATGACATTGCCGATGTCGCCTGCCTCCGCGATGTTCCGCTCGCCAAGGGCGGTGGCCTGTCCCGGCTCCCAGCGCAGGACGAGACCGCCGGCAGCTTTGAGCTTTTTGCGTTGCCGGAGCAGATCCAGGCTCCAGGCGCGGTCGCCGACTTTTACGACGCGCTGCATGGCAAAGACGCCTTCCGGGATGTCGCCCCGGTAGAGGAAGGGCCATGGGGATTCGTCATAACCGACATAGGGATTGTCGCCGTAGCGGCGCATGGCGGGGTTTGTCGGCACCAGGACTCTACCGTCGGGGAAACGCTCCTGGAAACGCTCCCATGATTCGACCCGGTTCGGCAGCAGGGTGAGTTCGGTGCCCAGATAGTCGCCGACGATGGCGCGCCCGAGGAACTGCTGCCACCAGCTTTCGGTGGCGTCGTCCCACATTACCAGGTCGGAATTGCGCAGCTTGCCTGTCGTGCCGAACCGCAGGACCGTACCGTCAACGGTCCGTTCGAATACGATGGCTGCATCGCAAAGCGGGCAATAGGTAACCGCAACTGCGACGCCGCCAACCTTGTCGTTGACGATCTCGTGCCAAATCAGAACCGAAAGAGGGTAGGCGCGCGCGTCGCCATTAATGCTGAGCGAGATCACGGGTTCCTTTGCGCCGTATTCGGCCTCACCCGGCGCGGCGAACTTCGGGTCGTCGATGGGCGGGATGCCGTCGCGGGGCGGGCCGCCGCTAACGATCTCCGACAACGGCACTTCCGTCTTGCTGAAGTTCGTCTTCCATCCCTCCGACTTCCAATGCGCCGGGCTCGCCGCGGCGGGTAAAGCCAGAGCGAGGACGGTGATCGCAGCTAGGAGAAAGGCACGCATGGCAGACGCCTTGTTGAGTCTGGATGACCCCAATGTCGCGCAAGTCGTTGGTGGAGCCTAGTAAAGCGCTCTCACAATGGTGTGACGGTTGACCCGGTGCAACGGGCAAGCCACAACGTCGGCTTCGTATTTCCTTGTCGGATCGAATGAGACCATGACCGAGCGGGTAGATTGCGTGGTGATTGGCGCAGGTGTTGTCGGGCTGGCCTGTGCCAAGTGGCTGGCAGAGGCCGGGCGCGAGGTGATCGTTCTGGAAGCCGCCGACATGATCGGCAGCGAGACCAGCAGCCGCAACAGCGAGGTCATACACGCCGGCATCTACTACCCGACCGGCACGTTCAAGGCTAAGGCGTGTGTTGAGGGCAAGCACTTCCTCTACGACTACTGCGCGGAGCGGGGCGTGCCGCACAAGCGGCTCGGCAAGATCATCGTTGCGACCACCGAGGCTGAACTGCCCAAGTTGGACGCGCTCAAGGCCCAGGCGGACGCCAATGACGTTCCGGACTTGGAGTATCTCTCGCCCGAGTCCGTGCGCCAGATGGAGCCGGATGTGTTCTGCGTCGGCGCGCTGCTCTCGCCGTCCACCGGCATTATCGATAGCCACAGCCTGATGCTCGCCTATCAGGGCGACGCAGAAGATGCGGGCGCCATGATCGCCTTTCTCTCGCCCGTGCTGGGCGGTGAGGTGCGGGACGACGGCATTCTGCTCCGGGTCGGCGGCGATGAGCCGATGGAGCTGCTGGCGACAACGGTGGTGAACAGCGCGGGCATGCACGCACCGAAGCTGGGTCGGGCGATCAGGGGCCTGCCGCCAGAGACGGTGCCCCAGGACTACCTCGCGAAGGGCAACTACTATTCCCTGCTGGGCAAGCAGCCCTTCCGCCACCTGGTCTATCCGATGCCGGTGCCGGGCGGCCTAGGCGTGCACGTGACGCTCGACATGGGCGGGCAGTGCAAGTTCGGGCCCGACGTGGAGTGGATCGACGCGATCAATTACGACGTGGACCCGCGCCGCGCCGACTCCTTCTATGCCGCGGTGCGCACCTACTGGCCCGGCCTGCCCGACAATGCGCTGGTGCCGTCCTACAGCGGCATCCGGCCGAAGATCCATGGGCCGGGCGAGCCGCAGCCGGACTTCATGGTGCAAGGGCCTGAGACCCATGGCGTGCCTGGTTGGGTGAATCTTTATGGAATCGAATCGCCGGGTCTGACAGCCTCGCCCGGCGTAGCGGCTGAAGTGCTGCGGCTGCTCGGATAAAGGCGGATTAGGTGAGGCGAACGCCATGAGCCGTCTGGTCAGTCTCGTCTATCAGGGGCGTCCTGACTCGTTGTTATGGCGGCGGAGCGTGATACCGACGACGACGCTCTACTTCCTCAATAGCTGTGGCGACCTGGTGTCGGAAAAGGCCGAGGAGGGCCGGATACAGCAATTCGGGGCGAATGCCTTCCGCACCACCAAGGCAAACCTGATCATCCGGCAGGACCTGCCGGAAATCATCGCCTCTGCAATGACTGACCGGACCCGCCGCCTGATTTACCTGCTGGACGACAATGTGGGGGCGTATGCCAGCGACGCGGGCCTGCCGGCGGGATACCGGAAGCGGCTGGACGCGCGTTGGCGGACCACTTTCCAGCCAATGCTGCGGCGGGCCAGCAGGATCGTGGTTTGTTCCAACTATCTGCAGCATCACCTCAAACGCTACAGCACCACGGTGCGGACGGATCCTGTATGGCATGCCGGCCTGATGGAAGGGCTGGCAGAGCGGCTTGCCACCCCCGCTTCACCCGGCATGGTGCAGGTTGCCTACCTCGGCACGGGCAGCCACCAGGCGGAACTGGCCTTTTTGATGCCGGTGCTGCTGCATTTGCTGCGCCATCGCGATGATGTGATGCTGACGCTCCCGGCGGGCTCGGAATGGCCCGCGGAAATTGCGGATCACCCGCGCGTGCAGATGCGCTGGCCGGTGCCGTGGTTCCAGTATGGAGAGCAATTGGCGGGCGAGCGCTATGACATCTGCCTCTATCCCGCGCTCGACACCCCCTTCGCCGCCGGGCGTTCTCACAACAAGGTGACGGAGCAGGCGCTGACCGGCGCGTTCGGCCTGTTCAGCAACACCTGGTCCCATGTGCCTGTCGTGTTGGCGAGCGGTGCAGGCGCACTGGTAACCAACACGGTAGAGGCTTGGATTGAGGCCATCGATCGGGCCATCGCCGGGCTGCCCGCATGGCGGGAGAACGCGGTCGGGACGGCCGGGGCGATCCGCGAAATGAATGATCCCGCCGGACAGCGGGAAATGTGGCGCGAATTGCTGGACTTGAACGCGCCTGGATCTAACCGCGGTGGGGCTTAGGCGGCGTAACCCAGCCCTGCCAATGCTGCGGGCAGGCCGCTGAAATCGTCGATGGTGGCGTCGGCTGCCGCCAATGCCGCCGGCGTGCCATAGCCATAGGTGACGAGCACGACCGGCAGACCGGCAGCCTTGCCGGCTTTCAGATCATTGGCGCTGTCGCCGACCATCACCGCACTGGCCGGGGCGCCGAGAGGCGCCAGCGCGGTCAGCACATGGGCGGCATCGGGCTTCGGCACCGGCGCGAGGTCGAAGCCCACCACATGGTCCAGCAGCCGGTCGAGACCGGTCTTTTTCAGCACCAGCTCGGTGGCCGCCTGCGCCTTGTTCGTGCAGAGGCCGAGTTTGACGCCACTCGCCGACATATCGCGCAAGACCTCTATCACGCCGGGGAATACGGCGGTCTTTGGCTCGCGCTTGGGGTCGACATAGTGGGCTAGCAGGCGGGCGGCAAGCGCAGGGATTTCGGTCTGTTCCGGTGGCTCCCCGGTTGCGGCAAGGGCGCGGCAGGCAAGCATGCCGAGGCCGTCGCCGATCATACCGCGAACAGCCTCCAGACTGACGGTGCCGCGGCCCATCTCCTGCAGCATGGTGTTGACCGAATCGGCCAAGTCCGCGGCGCTGTCGATCAGGGTGCCGTCGAGGTCCAAGATGAGCACGTCAGGCAGGGCCAAAGGAGTTACTTTCCGAAACAATTGTTGAGTGGGCGGAACGGGCGGGGTGTGGCACTAGGTTTGCCAACCCATTCGCACGGGTTCGAAGCCGGTTGCCAACAGAACCGCAACCACATCAGCCTTTCCTTAAGGAAACATGGCTATATGCAATGATCAGCAAAGTTCCGCCTGCAATGAGTCGCTGTTGCTGGCATAACTGACGGTGGAAACTCACGCAATACGGATAAAGAAGATGACCGGACCTGCATTGGGCGCGATTGTTCTGGCCGCCGGCAAGGGCACGCGCATGAAATCCGCCCTGTCGAAGGTCATGCATCCATTGGGCGGCAAGCCGATGGTGCGCCATGTGACCGACCTGGTGGCCGGCCTGAGCGCCGAACGTGTGTGTGTTGTCGTGGCGCCCGGCATGGATTCGGTGGCGGCTGCGGTTGCGCCCTGCCAGACGGCTATTCAGGCGGAGGCGCTGGGTACGGCGCATGCCGCCCTTGCCGCAGCGCCGGTGATGGAGGGTTTCGATGGCGACGTCTTCATCCTATTCGGCGACACGCCGCTGATCACGCCCGAGACCATGCAGGCCATGCTGGAAGCCCGCCAGGGGCCTGAGCGGCCCGCGGTTGCGGTGCTTGGCTTGCGTCCGACGGGTCCTCACGCTTATGGCCTGCTGATTCAGTCGGAGGCCGGTGCGCTCGAACGCATTGTGGAGTTCCGTGACGCAAGCGCGGCGGAGAAAGCCGCGCCGCTGGCCAATTCCGGGGTCATGCTAGTGGATGGCCAGCGTCTGTTCGGGTGGCTCCGTCAGATCGGCGACGATAATGCCAAGGGTGAGTATTACCTGACCGATCTTGTCGCCCTGGCGCGGGCCGATGGCTGCACGTGCGCCGTGGTGGAGGGCGAGGCGCAGGAGTTGCTCGGCGTCAATTCCCGCGTGGAACTGGCGGCGGCGGAGTCGATCCTGCAACAGCGCCTGCGCGAGGCGGCGATGCTGGCCGGTGTTTCCATGCCGATGCCGGAAACGGTCTATCTCTGTTGCGACACCGAATTCGGCCAGGACGTGACCGTCGGTCCACATACCGTGTTCGGACCGGACGTTTCCATCGGCAATAATGTCGAGATCAAAGGCTTCTGCCATTTTGAGGGGGCGACGATTGCGGACGGCGCAATCCTCGGTCCCTATGCACGGCTCCGGCCCGGCGCGGACATCCGGGAAGACGCCCATATCGGCAATTTCGTCGAAGTGAAAAAGGCGGTGGTGGAAGCCGGCGCGAAGGCCAACCACCTTTCCTATATCGGCGATGCGCGGGTGGGCGCTGGTGCGAATATCGGGGCGGGCACGATCACCTGCAACTATGACGGCTTCGACAAGCATTTCACCGATATTGGCCCCGGCGCGTTCATCGGCTCGAACACGGCCCTCGTTGCGCCGGTAACCATTGGCGAGGGCGCGCTGGTGGCGGCTGGCAGTACGATTTCCACGGATGTGCCCGCCGACGCGCTCGCCATAGAGCGGGCGCCACAAGACACGCGGGAAGGCTGGGCGGCGCGTTTCCGCCGGGCAAAGGCGCGGGCAAAGCAATCCAGAGCGGCCCAGTAGTGGCGGCACTCCAAGAACCGGTGCGGGAGTATAGACTATATGTGCGGCATTATCGGGATCGTGGGCACCAAGCCGGTGGCGCATCTGTTGGTGGACGGCCTGAAGCGGTTGGAATACCGGGGATATGATTCCGCCGGAATTGCGACACTGGTGAATGGCCATATCGACCGCCGCCGGGCGGAGGGCAAGCTCGTCAATCTCGAGAACTTGGTGAGCGCCCAGCCGATCGACGGTGTTGTCGGCATTGGCCATACCCGCTGGGCAACCCATGGCGCGCCGACGGAGAACAACGCGCACCCCCATGCCACGGGCCGGGTCGCGGTGGTCCATAACGGCATCATCGAGAACTTCCAGGAGTTGCGCGCTGAACTGGAAGGGCTCGGTCAGACATTCTCCACCGAAACAGACACGGAAGTCATCGCCCAGTTACTGACCTATGCGCTTGAGGCGGGGCGTGAGCCGGTGGAGGCGGTCAAGTACATGCTGGCGCGGGTCGAGGGGGCGTTCGCACTGGCTATCGTGTTCTCCGGCGAGCACGATCTGATGATCGGCGCGCGCCAGGGCAGCCCCTTGGCGCTCGGCTACGGCGATGGCGAGATGTATCTGGGTTCCGATGCCCTGGCGCTGGCCCCGCTGACCCGCCGCCTGTCTTATCTGGAGGAGGGCGACTGGGTCGTTATCCGCCGGGAGTCCGCACAGATTTACGATATCGCCAACCAGCCGGTCAAACGCGATATCCGTGAGTCTGCGATCTCCGGCGCGATGATCGGCAAGGGCAACTATCCCCATTTCATGCTGAAGGAAATCTACGAGCAGCCGACCGTGGTGGGCGACACGTTGCGCTCGCTGTTCAATCCCACGACCCGCTCGGTGCAACTGCCGGACCTGCCGCTCGACCTGGCGCAGGTCTCCCGCTTTACCATCAATGCGTGCGGAACGGCCTTCTATGCCGGACTGGTCGCCAAATACTGGCTGGAGCAGATCGCACGGGTGCCGACTGACGTGGATATCGCGAGCGAGTTCCGCTACCGCGAAGCGCCGCTGCCGGAAAACGGCATCTCGATGTGTATCTCCCAGTCGGGGGAGACCATTGATACGCTGGAATCCCTGCGCTACGCCAAGCGGGAGGGGCAGACCATCCTCTCGGTCGTGAACGTGCCGGAAAGCGCCATCGCGCGTGAAAGCCATGCGGTTCTGCCAACGCTGGCCGGGCCGGAGATCGGCGTCGCCTCGACCAAGGCATTCACCACGCAATTGACCGTCCTCGCAGCGCTCGCCATTGCAACGGGGGTGGCCAAGGGCAGTATCAACGCGGCCCGGGCGGCGGCGTTGACCCAGGCCCTGCTGGAAGCGCCTGCGCGCATGGCGGAGGTGCTGAACCATGACGGCCGTCTCGCCGAAATTGCCAAAATGGTGAGCGAGGCGCGGGACGTACTCTATCTGGGCCGCGGTTCATCCTATCCGTTGGCCATGGAAGGCGCGCTGAAGCTGAAGGAAATCAGCTACATTCACGCGGAAGGCTATGCGGCTGGCGAGATGAAGCACGGGCCCATCGCGCTGATCGACGATACGGTGCCGGTGGTCGTCGTCGCCCCCAGCGACCACCTGTTCGAAAAAACCGCCTCCAACCTGCACGAGGTGGTGGCCCGCGGTGGCAAGCCCATCCTGTTCGCGGACGCCAAGGGCATTAAGAAGATCGGCGAGAACGCGGTCTTTGCGGTGGAGATGCCGGAGATCGACCCGTTCGTTGCCCCGATCCTCTATTCCATCCCGGTGCAATTGCTCGCCTATCACTGCGCGGTGCTGAAGGGCACCGACGTGGATCAGCCGCGCAACCTCGCGAAAAGTGTCACGGTGGAATAACGCGCGCGCGTCCGTTATCTCTCGGAGCCTGATTGAACACCGGCCGTCCGAGGAAGTGTTTTGCCATGGTTGCCTTGATCTGTAACGAATGGGCACCGCCCGCCCAATTGAGCCTGGGAGAGCCGCTCGCCGGTGCGCCGGGGCCGGGCGAGGTGTTGGTGAAGGCGGAGGCTGCTGCGCTCAATTTTGCCGACTCGCTGATCGTGCAGGGCAAGTATCAGGTTAAGCCACCCTTCCCCTTCACACCGGGCTTTGAGGCTGCCGGCACCGTCACGGCGGTGGGCGAGGGCGTCGCCCACGTCAAGCCGGGCGACCGGGTGATGACGGCGCTGCAGTATGGCGGCATGTCGAGCCTGGTGCTGGCGCCGGAAAAGCGGGTGTTTCCGCTGCCGGACAATGTGGACTTCGCGAGTGCTGCTGCCTTCCCCGTGATTTACGGCACCTCCCACATAGGGCTCGCGCAGCGGGGCGGCCTGAAGGCGGGGGAGACGTTGCTGGTGCTGGGCGCAACCTCCGGTGTCGGCCTCTCCGCTATTGAAATCGGCAAAGCCATGGGCGCGCGGGTGCTGGCGCAGGTGCGCGGCGCGGACAAGGGTCAGGCGGCGCAGGACGCAGGCGCGGACGCCATCATAGACACCACCGCGCAAGACCTTCGGGATACGGTCAAGAAACTGTGCGGCGGGGCCGGCGCGGATGTGGTCTATGATCCAATCGGCGGCGACCTGGCGGACCAGTCGCTCCGCTGCGTGAACTGGGGCGCGCGGCTTCTGATCGTCGGTTTTGCGGCGGGACGCATCCAGCAACTTCCCGCGAACCACCTGTTGGTAAAGAGTGTTTCGGCCACCGGCGTCTTCTGGAATTCCCATTTCGACCACGACCCGGACGGGATGCGCGCCTCCTTCGCTGCGCTTGCCGAATGGCAGGCGGCAGGCAAGCTCAAGCCATTGATCCGGGAGGCGCTGCCGGTGCAGGATTACGCCCGCGCGTTCGACCTGCTGCTCGACCGGAAATCGCCCGGCAAGATCGTTTTGACCTTTGGGGAATAGTGAAAGGCTCCCACGACACATTGGCCCTTGAAAGGGTAGGGTAGGGTAGGCGAGTTCGTTTGTTGGTTCCCACAGACGACATCTGGCATCGGTTCGAGCCCAGGCAGACCGGCGGTTTGCGCTGCATGCTCATCATAAACGATGTGACGCCCGAACGGCGCGCGACCGGAGTTGGCGTTCCCTGACTGCCCGATTCCGCCGCGGCATCAGCGCTAATCAAATCTCTCCCCTCCGCGATGCGGATCGCTTATATGTGCGGCCATGACAGACCTAGCGCTCATCCGTAACTTTTCGATCATCGCCCATATCGATCATGGCAAGTCGACGCTCGCCGACCGGCTGATCCAGTATTGCGGCGGCCTTACCGACCGTGAGATGCAGGAGCAAGTCCTGGATAACATGGACCTGGAGCGTGAGCGCGGCATCACGATCAAGGCCCAGACGGTGCGGCTTGTCTACCCAGCCAAGGACGGCAAAACCTACTACATGAACCTGATCGACACGCCCGGGCATGTTGACTTCTCCTATGAGGTCAGCCGGTCGCTGGCTGCGTGCGAGGGCTCGCTGCTGGTGGTGGACGCCACCCAAGGGGTGGAGGCGCAGACGCTCGCCAACGTTTACCAGGCCATCGACAACGACCATGAAATCATCCCTGTCCTGAACAAGATCGACCTGCCGGCCTCCGAGCCGGAGCGGGTGAAGCAGCAGATCGAGGATGTGATCGGGCTCGACGCCAGCGGCGCGCTGGAAGTCTCGGCGAAGACCGGCATGGGCGTGCCGGAAGTGCTGGAAGCGATGGTCGAATTGCTGCCGCCCCCCGGGGGCGATGCCAATGCCCCGCTTCAGGCTTTGCTGGTCGATAGCTGGTATGACCAGTATCTGGGGGTGATCGTTCTGATCCGCGTGATGCAAGGCGTGCTGAGAAAAGGCATGCGGATGCGGATGATGCAGACCGGCGCAACCTACGACATCGACGATGTCGGCGTCTTTTCGCCGAAACGCACGCCCACCGGCGAATTGGGGCCTGGTGAGATCGGCTGGGTGAACGCCGCGATCAAGGCGGTGGCGGATACGAATGTCGGCGATACCATTACCGACGACCGCAAGCCGGCATCGTCGCCGCTACCGGGCTTCAAGCCGAACCTGCCGGTCGTGTTCTGCGGCCTGTTCCCGATCGACGCCGCCGATTTCGAGCATTTGCGCGACTCGCTCGCCAAGCTGCGCCTGAACGATGCCAGCTTTGAGTTCGAGCCGGAAAGCTCGCCTGCGCTGGGCTTCGGCTTTCGTTGCGGGTTCCTGGGATTGCTGCACCTGGAGATCATCCAGGAAAGGCTGGAGCGTGAGTTCGACATCGACCTGATCGCGACCGCGCCAAGCGTTGTCTACAAGATCTACATGACCGACGGCTCCATGCGGGAGATGCATAACCCGGCAGATATGCCCGAGGTAACGCGCATCGAGAAGATCGAGGAGCCTTGGATTCAGGCCACGATCTTCCTCCCCGACGAGTATCTGGGCGCGGTGTTGAAGCTTTGCGAGGAACGGCGCGGCATCCAGCAGGAACTGACCTATGCCGGCAACCGGGCCATGCTCGTCTACAAGCTGCCGCTGAACGAGATCGTGTTCGACTTTTACGACCGGCTGAAGTCGATCAGCCGCGGCTATGCCAGCTTCGACTATCACATCACCGGTTACGAGGAAGGGCAGCTGGTCAAGCTGTCGATCCTGGTCAATGCGGAGCCCGTCGATGCGCTCTCGACCATCGTGCACCGCAGCCAGGCGGAGTATCGCGGGCGGCACCTGTGCGGGCGGCTGAAAGACCTGATCCCGCGCCAGATGTTCAAGATCCCGATCCAGGCAGCGATCGGCGCCAAGGTGATCGCACGCGAAACGATCAGCGCTTTGCGCAAAGACGTGACCGCCAAGTGTTATGGCGGGGACATCACCCGCAAGAAAAAGCTGCTGGAAAAGCAGAAAGAGGGCAAGAAGCGGATGCGCCAGTTCGGCAACGTGGAAATTCCGCAGTCGGCCTTTATCGCGGCGCTGAAGATGAGCGACGACTAGCTGCCTAAACCGGCTTGATCCACACCGCCGTGTCGTGGAACACCGCGCCACCGACGGGGGCGGCGGGTTCGGCGGAGATCAGCAGGTTGATGCCGATGCCTTCTGGGAAGGCGTGGTTGGGCCAGACGCTTTCGACGATGACGGTGTTCGGGGTCAGGCCCTCGAAATATTTGGCGTGGATGGTTACCGCGCCCTTCTCATTGCCGATCTTGACCGGTGCGCCATCCGCGGCCCCAATTTTGGCGGCGTCTTCCGCCCGGATCATCACCTCCGGCCGCTTCTCCCGTTTGACTGAGGTCGGCGTTTCGGTGAACGAAGAGTTCAGGTAGCTGCGGGCCGGCGCCGTCACCATGCGGAAGGGCTTGTCCGGTGTTGCGCTGTCGATCACGTCCCAATGGTCAGGCAGGCTTGGCATGGTCTCAGCCGGGCCGAAGCGGCCGGTTTTCGTGCCGTCGTCTGTCGGGCCGTAGCCGGTCCAATCCGGTTTGAAGCGGAATTTCTTATCTGGCCATGCGAAGCCGTCCAGGTAATGCGCCTGCTCAAATGGAATCTGGCAGTCGACCCATTTGTCTTCCAGCAATTGGTCATAACTGCCGCGCTTCGACGCCTTTAGCGTTTCGTCCACCAGTTCCCGCGCGGTCATGTCGAACGCCGGCTGGGTGCAGCCAAGCCGCTTTGCCAGCGCATTGATGACCTCGACATTGGAGCGGGGGCCTTCCGGCGGATCGATCACCTTCGGGCCAAGAATAATGTATTGGTGGCCGCCGCCCTGGTAGACGTCGTCATGCTCCAGGAACATGGTGGCGGGCATGACGATGTCGGCCATTTTCGCCGTGTCGGTCATGAACTGCTCGTGCACGCAGGTGAACAGGTCTTCCCTTGCGAAACCCTCATGCACCTTTGCAAGGTCAGGGGCGACCATCATCGGGTTGGTGTTCTGGATGAACAGCGCGGTCACCGGCGGCCCGCCGCGCAGAGCGTCCCTGTCACCCAGCAGGATGTCGCCAATACGGCTTTGGTCGAGCCATCGGATGTTCGGGTCCCGGTAGTCCAGGCCCTCGACCAGTGTCTTGTCCCAGCGGTAGATGCCGCCATTGTTGTGGAACGCGCCGCCGCCCTCGAACTGCCAGGAGCCGGTCACGACCGGAATGCAGGAGACCGCGTGGACGTTGTGTGCGCCGTTGCGCTGGCGGCCCATGCCATAGCCGATGCGGAAGAAGTGCTTGCGGGTTTCGCCAAGCAAACCGGCGAATTCTTCGATCTGGGCCGACGGCACGCCGCATATCGCCTCCGCCCACGCCGGCGAGCGGGTTGCCAAGTGCTGCTCCAGGTCTTGCGGACAGTCCGCGTACTTCTCCAGATAAGGCCAGTCGGCGTGCCCATCGCGGAACAGGCAGTGCATGACGGCGCAGGCGAGCGCACCGTCCGTGCCAGGCTTTACGCAGAGAAACAGGTCCGCTTGTTTGGCGGTATCGGTCAGGTACGTATCGATCACCACGACCTTTGCGCCGCGCGTCCGGCGGGCATGTGCGGCGTGGGTCATTACATTGATCTGGGTGCTGACCGGGTTGGTGCCCCAGATCACCACCATGTCGGAGACCCGCATCTCCCGCGGGTCCGCGCCCCGCAATGCCCCGGTGCCGGCGATGATGCCGCTCCAGGCCAGCGTCGTGCAGATGGTTGAGTGCTGGTAGCTGTACTTCTTCTCGTGCCGCAGGCGGTGGATCGAATACCACTGCACGTGCCCCATGGTACCGGCATAGCTGTAAGGCCAGACCGTTTCGGAACCGTATTTCGCCTCCGCTTTCGCCAGGGCTTCGGCGGTTTCATCCAGCGCGGCTTCGAAGCTGATTTCGCGGAAGTCGCCAGAGCCTTTCGGGCCGGTCCGCTGGTAGCATTTCGTCAGCCGGTCCGGGTGGTGAATGCGCTCGGCATAGCGGGCGACCTTCGCGCAGATCGCGCCGTCGGTGTAGAGGTTGTCGTGCGAGCCGCGTACCCTGCCGATGGTAAAGGGATCGAGCCGCTCTACCTCCAGCGCGCAGGTGGAGGGGCAGTCGTGCGGGCAGGCGCTAAACACAATCTCAGGCGGTGCAACGGTATCGGGCACAAACAGCCTCCACAGGCGAACGGTTCGCGCCTACTTTGAGATGAAATGATTTGGCAAGTCCAGTGCCGGTTGCCGTCTTTCGGTGCAATGCGGTTGCCTAGTGTTTCAGGGCTACTTACGTCTTTGGCAGGAGAGGCGGCCAAATGCAGGGAAGCGGACAGCGGCGATGACAACCTATCCAGGGCTTGTGCAGAAGCAAGTTGCCACGCGCAGACTGTGGTTATTTCCCCATGTCGCCGCGCCGGTATTCCTGGGGGCGGGTGCGCTGATCCTGGGATTTGTTCTGCTGGGCATCGTCTATCCGAGCGCAATTGCCGCCGGCGCGGAGGCGGTTCACGCTTGGATTGCCGCCAAACTCGGCTGGTTTTACACCGCCGCCGTTGCGCTGTTCCCGCTGGTCTGCATCAGCCTTGCCATCTCACGCTACGGCAACGTCAAGCTTGGAGACCCGGATGAGAAGCCTCACTACAGCCTGGTTACCTGGTTCGCAATGTTGTTCAGCGCAGGCATGGGCATCGGCCTGCTTTTCTGGAGCGTAGCGGAGCCGATCAGCCACTATTTCGACCCGCCCTACGGCGATGGCGGGACGGAGGAATCCGGCAAGTTGGCCATGCGCCTGACCTTCCTGCATTGGGGGCTGCATGCCTGGGCGATTTACGCTGTCACCGCGCTGGGGCTCGCGTTTTTCGCGTTTCGCCACAAGTTGCCGCTGTCGCTTCGGTCGATTTTCTACCCGTTAATCGGCGATCGCATATATGGACCATGGGGCCACCTGGTCGATGTGTTCGCCGTGTTGGGAACCATGTTTGGCGTTGCAACCTCGCTCGGGCTTGGCGTCATGCAGGTAAATGCCGGGCTCGACTATCTGGTGGGTATTGGCCAGTCACAGACGGCGCAGGTTTTGCTGATTGCCGGCATTACCGGTGCGGCCACCCTTTCGGTTGTTTCCGGCCTGGATAAGGGCATCGCCCAACTCAGCCGGGTGAGTATTTTTGCGGCCATAGGCTTGCTGGTCATGGTGCTTGTCCTGGGCCCGACGGCCTTTCTTCTGGATGCCTATCTGGAAGCGACCGGAGAGTACTTGCAGAACATCATCCAGATGAGCCTCTGGACACAGGCGACCGAAGACGGCAACTGGCAGGCGGACTGGACCCTGTTTTACTGGGGCTGGTGGATTTCATGGTCGCCCTTTGTCGGCATATTCATCGCCCGCGTCTCCCGCGGGCGCACCATCCGGGAATTTGTGGTTGGGGTGTTGTTGGTGCCGACAGCGGCCGTGCTCCTCTGGATGACTGTTTTCGGTGCAAGTGCGATCCTGTTTCAGCACACAGGCGAGGTCGATCTCGCCCCCTATGTCGGCGGCGATGTGAGCCAGGCATTCTTTGTGCTGCTGGACGCCCTGCCTGCGGCACAGGTTACAGCGGTGATGGCCACAATCATCGTAATGTTGTTTTTTGTGACTTCGTCTGACAGCGGCAGTTTCGTCATCGACATGCTGACAGCAGGCGGCCACACCAATCCACCGGTGGTGCAGCGCGTGTTTTGGGCCGTGACCGAGGGGTGTGTGGCGGCAACTCTGCTGATTGGCGGGGGCCTCCAAGCATTGCAGGCAGCGGCCATCACGACGGGACTGCCGCTTGCGGTGGTCCTGGTGGTGCTATGCTATACGCTATTTCGCGGCTTGGCCCAGGAGCAGGTGCCGGTGACGGCGGCCGGCCGGGCAGAAGCCGATCCGGCCGGTGTGATGGGGTTGGAAGACCCGGAGTCCGACAATCCCAACATGCCGCAACAGCAGCAATCCGTGCAAGCCGCCGATTAGAGCTTGTACCACCGCCAGAAAAGGAGCCTGACATGTCCGATGCCGCAGCCGTGGTCGGTCAGATCAAAGACTACCACATCCACGTTTACTACGACGCGGAGACCAAGCCGAAGGCCGAGGCGCTCAGAGCCAAGCTGGAAAAGGCGTTCCCCGATGCCGTGTATGGCCGCTGGCATGACAAGCCGGTGGGGCCGCATCCGGAATGGTCCTACCAGGTGCATTTCCCGGTCGAGATGTTCCCGCAGATCGTGCCCTATGTGGCGTTGGAGCGGGACGGCCTTACCATTCTGGTGCACCCGAATACCGACGACGACATGGCGGACCATCGCGACTTCGCCCTGTGGATGGGCGGTACGCCGGAACTGAAGCTTTCGATCTTCGAGAAAGATGATGCCTGACAGCGGCGGCAGGCGCCGGGGCTAGCCGGGACGGCGTTCGAAGGCGGGCACGCCGTCGGGCAGGTGATGGAACGGCTGCTTGTCCAGGGTAAAGATGGCGGCCCTGGGCTGGAACTGGCTCGGGTCGTCCAGGGTGCCGACCTTGATGATCATCGAATCCGGACGGGCCGGGGAACGCGTACCGATTCCGGTGCCGCAAGTGGGGCAGAAAAAGCGGGTTACCGGATTCTCCAGGTCGGGGCGGGCAAAGGTCTTGGGGTCGCCCTTGGTGAAGCGGAAGCCAGCCAGCGGAAACATCACAATCGCATTGGGATGGCCGCCGGTAATATATTGGCACTCGCGGCAATGGCATTGGATAGCCATGTCCGCCTCATTGTCGGACTCATACTGAATGTCACCACAATAGCATCTGCCGGTTACAGCCATGGGAAGCTCCTTTGGTATTAATCGGTCATTGGTTGAATTGCGGTTTCACGCGTTTCCAGCGCAATGAACGCAAACGGGATTTGCCGGATCCGCGCGCAGGCGGGGTTCGGCGATGTCGTCTCCACAACGCAGGCATTCGCCATAGCTTCCATCGTCGATCCGCGCCAGGGCGGCCTCAATCCGCGAGCGTTCGAGGCGGCGGCGCTCGCCCTGGGCGCTGGCCATGGCTTGGTGCTGCAAGGCATCCATGCGGCTGAGCCGTCCGACGCGGGTCTGGTCGAGTTCCACCGGCGCGCGGTCGCGGTTGTTCTGTTCTTCAACCGCGCTCAACTCGGCCCGTCTTGCTTCCAGGCTTTTGCGCATCTCGGTGATGTGTCCTCTTAAGCTTCTTGACTGACGAACAGGTTGACGGTTTCGATGGGGCGTCGGCCCTGGTTGCGGTATCCGAGATGGGGCCGTTCGGTGTTGTAGTGCACGAGCCAGGCGTCCAGGTCGGTTTGTAGGGCTTTGACGCTCTCGTAGAACGTCTCGCGCATTTTCAGGCGGAAGAACTCGTCCAGCACGGTGCCGTTGAAGCGCTCGACAAAGCCGTTCGTCTTCGGCGAGCGCACCTTGGTGCGGCGATGCTCGATCCCATTCAGCGCCAGGTAGAGCTCATAGGGATGCGTTTCGGTTCCGCAGAACTCGCGGCCATTGTCGGTCAGCACCGCGCCGACCGGCAGGTCGAGCCTGCGGTAGAAGGGCAGCACGTCGTTGTGCAGCACCGCCACCGCGGCCTCCGGCTGCTTGGAGACGTGCAGGAAGCCGAAGGCATAGGAACCGTAGGTATCCACGACCGCATGCAGGTAGACCTTGCCCACGCCCTTCAGGCTGCCGACGAAGAAAGTGTCGGCGGACAGCAGTTCGCCTGGCGCGCCGCTTTCCACATGCCGCTCGCGGAAGGCGGGATTGAGCTTTTCGATGAAGGCCGCCTGCTCGGCGGTGATCTCGATAGCCTTGCCGGCCAACTGTTCTTCCAGCTTCAGCCAGCGGTCATACCGGCTGCCGAGGCCGGCTTCGTTCAGGATCTTCTGGATGGTGATCGCCGAGACGCGCACGCCTTCGAGCGCCAGCATCGCCTCCAGCCGGTTGCAGCCATACGCCGGATGCTCCAGCGCCAGGGCGTGGATGCGGGCAACCGTCTCCGGCGGAGTGGTCATCGGATGCGATTGATGGACCGGTGGCAGGTCTTTCAGGCCATCGAAGCCATGGGTCTGAAAGCGCCTTTTCCATTCGTAGAAGCTGGTGCGGTCCATCCCCCGGCGGCGGCAGGCCTCCGCCGCATTGCCGAGCTCTTTGGCAAGCTCGAGTACGCTCAACCGCTGCTCGGCAAGCTTGCTGGCAGCATCACGCCTGGACGGTGTTGACGGCTTCGCTGAGACTGACATGGCTTCCTCCATTCTGTGCCATATAGCACGGGAAGAAGCTTAAGAAGACAGGTGATGAAATGGTCATCAATCATATCGTAACCTAGGCGCGATTGGCGGCGGCGGGCAAGCCCGGCTGCCAAATCAGCCTGATAGCCGCTGAAACTGCACAGTTAACATAAACACTCTATACCAATGAGGTGAGGAATGTGGAGATACCCGGCTCAAATTACCCCCAGATGCCGCTTAGACATTGGCGTACACAGATAAAATTCAATAACATACTGCAGAGCAGTTCACAGCTGTGCACTAAAAATTAAGAAGGAAAGAGCAAATGTACCTATAATACAATCCAGTGTATCAGAGATCGACCTAAACAAGAAACCGGCAAAAACCAAAGATTGCTGGCATCTAGGTCCAACTAACCTCGAAGTAACATATCATAATATGGCAACGCTTACAAAAGCAAGCTGAAAGGAGCTGCAGGATGTTAATGCGCACACCTCAGGCGTTCATCAACGCATGTTTCACGATGCTGTGGAAATCTGGATACTCGGCGACCATCGACATGGACTTGCGCGGTTGGGTTCGGTTTCTCAAGAGCGTAAATCCGAACGGCTTGGTCAATGCCGCATTCAATCCTGAGTACCACAGATTGGAACCGGACAACTCATTCTGGGTTGCGATCCGTCGTCAGTCCGACGGTGAGATTGTTGCATGCATTTGCGACCGGCTGATTGAATCCGACGATTACCTGGAAGAGCAGCGGTCGATGCGCCTCTACTATGGTGACCATGTCGCCGAACTCGGGGCTGAGCCTTTGGAACTGGCGCAGCCCCGCTCCGCATTCCCTGACGTACGCGGCAAAATCGGCCACCACGGAGGTCTTTGGGTTGCGGAAACCGAGCGGCACAACGGCTTGGCATGGCTGCTTTGCCGGCTGACGCGGGCAATGACCCTGGAGCGCTGGCCGGATGCCGGTTGGCATTGCGGCAATACCCTGGGCCATGTGGAAGCGCGCGGGCTGCCAAAGAACACCTATGGCTATTCCGGCTGCGATCTAATGTATGACGGTTGGTTCCACCTGACCAATCAGCACCAGAAGGTCTTTATGACGTCGATCAATCAGAAGGATATGATGACTCAGATTGCCGAAGACCTGTCACTCATCGAAATGCACGCCAAGGAGAAGGTGCGAGATGTCGTCCGAGCCGCTCGTGAACGGCAGAGTGATCCGCCGGTACTCGCGGTAATGGCCGGTTAGGTTAGTGCGGACATCCTGAAATAATGGGATGGTCACGCCCTTTGCCCGGAGTAAGTCCTCGCCCAAGGCCTGCTGTAGCGCCTTGGACGGGACTTGCTCGATGCGAATGCCGCGATGCCCGACGGACGCACGCTGCGCAAATACATCATAACAGAAGTGCAGCGGATTTTCGTCATGCACGTCAACGATATGGAACCACCCTAACGCGCCGAGCCGCGCCATCTCCAGCAACCCGATGGACTCGATTTCAGGAAGAGTTCCATGATGGCGGGGCAACGAAAACCAGTAGCGGACCAAGCGCCCGAGGGGGACATCCTTCGTCTCATCCAGCGCGCTTAGCGGAAACGTCTCTCGCTCAACTATCTCGACGCCGTTTTGGATGCGTTCTATCGTCATTGCGTTTCGCCAGTTTGATTGGAGGCGGAATCTCGACCCCCGTATAACGATCTTCCGGTTACCGCTTCCCCAACAACCAGCACAAACTCTGTTCGGTCTGCGTCGCGTATCGGGAAAATCAGTTGATCCATCGTATCCACGCAGATTTTGTCGCGAAGCGTAAACCGGCGGGCCGAGGCACGCCGGTATCGGATAGCATCGTTATATTCCCTGGCCACCAATTCGACATACCGTTCCACCGGAATAACGCTGATGAAGCCCTCGCGGAAATCGACATCGCTGCCGAAGGCCGTTGCCGTACCTGCCCAAACCACTTCCCAACGACTTGGGTCAGTCCCATCGATTTCAACTAAGTAGCTTTGTTCGTCCAGGAATTCATGGCCGGCCAGCACATCCACGACGTCAGCGTCGATGGACAATTGGCCCGACATGCCGCAAACGTCGATCCACCGCAGCAACGTTCGTTGCAACCGGTCAGTTGAAGACAGAATCGGTATATCGCTGGCTTCGACAATTGCTGTGGAATTGGCATATGTCGGCGACGGCGAATTTCCCTGGTAAGTGAATGGAGCCACGGAACGCCCCCACTTCAAGTGCATCGTGATTTCATCCAGGGAGATTAGCTGGACCGGGGCGTTGAGGCAATAGTTCATGGCCCGACAATTCCGTGATCAAGATAAAATATGTTCGTAAACGGGTTGAGTTGGGAATATATTGGTGGGGTATTGTGTTGTAATGTTTGAAAAACTTGCTTCTTTTCGCAGAAAAAGAAATCCATAAGGAACGGTAAACCTAAAAATGGCCGATCATGCGATGAAAATGATTGGCTGTTCGTCTTTCTGGAATTCTAAGCCATAACAGTCCGAAGCTGCTCTTAGGGAAGCTACTTCCCATGGATGCTCGGTTGATGGTGGCCAATTGATTGTGGAATGTACGCGTAATGGTTGCGAAACGTACCGGTAGACTGCGCGTTTGCGTTCAATTTGCGGCAGGCTGGAACAAGCACAGCGCGCGGCAGGAAGCAAGGCGCGCAATGGGGTGAGCGTTAGGTTGCGCGACAAAATAGCTAAAAAACCGACAGCGGCGCGTGATGTTCAGTTTGTATTGTCACTTTTCATAGCGCTACTAGTGGACTATAAGGTTACCTGAACTTGCGATTCCCACTTGCTGTGACCGATAACGGATAGCGCTGGGTTAAAGCGGATGGTTCAGACAAGTTGAATCGAGATGTCCCTATTATTGGAGATTGGGCTGGCGATGCTAAAAACGTTCAAGAATACCGCACTGATTGCTGTCTTTGGCCTTGGCCTCAGCGCGTGCGCCTCGACTATGTACGACAGCGCCAAGATGGCTGCGCCAGAGGGCGATGCTTATAACAAGGCGCTGTACAAAGAGTTGATCGCTCTGGCCGATATCGAGCGCTATGAAGAAGATTGGACCGATGCCAACGGCTACGGCGCGAAGGCGCTGGCCGCGGCGAACGGTGGCCCGGTCGAAATGACGGCGCCGGGCGCCCGCGAGCTGGATCGGTACGGCACGAGCGGATACACTCAAGGCGATTTCGAAGCTGCCCACGCCGAGGTCAATGGTATCCTTGCTGATGGCGGTGCCTCCAAAGATCCGACCGCCATGGCCAAGGCTGTCGCCGGCTACGAGTGCTTGTATGAGCAGGCCAGCGAAGGGCATCAGACCGCTGACATCAAGCATTGTGCCGACATGTACAATAACGCGATTGCGATCCTGACCGCGCAGCCGATGGCGCCGGGCGTTTGCTATTATCCGACCGATGGCGATGCTGTTGACTTCGAGTGTCAGAAGCAGATCAGCTTTATCGCTGATGCCGCGGCAGATGGCGGCCAGGTTGTTATCCAGGGTCATGCTGACTCTGTCGGTGACGCCGATTACAACCTGGACCTGTCCAAGCGCCGTGCGCAGGGCGTGGTTGAGGTTCTGAATCAGCTGAACATCCCGACCGACCGCATGACGATCGGTGCGGTTGGCGAAACGCAGCAGCGTGTTGCCACCGAAGACGGTGTTCCTGAGCAGGAAAACCGCGCAGTTGTGATGCGGATTGTCGAATAGGCAAAACGCTTCTGGCGAATATTGAGCGGCGCGCCCTTCGGGGCGCGCCGTTTTCTTTTTGGGGAAGGCTAGCCCTTCTCGACCGTCCGCTTTTCAATGTCGATGAGTTTCGGCAGATCGATTGCGGTATGCATCTCGTGCTCCAACTCCCGCCATTCCGTGTGCGGGCGTGATGACATGGCGAACGAACCAGCCAGTTCCCGGTAGAGGTTCCGCCAGGTCTCGTAGGCAGCAAACAGGCCGGTGCCGGGGTCGGCCAGGATCTTCCAGCCGAGCCCGGCCATTTCTTCTTTTGTAAGGCCGATCGCCTGTAAGCCGCCTGGCGAACAAAGGTACATCAGCGGCGCCGGCAAACGCTCACCCAGGAAGCGCGCTTCCTCTGCATTGCGGGGCGAAGCCAGCAGCACGTCCGCCCCGGCTTTCTTGTACATCTCCAACCGCCTGATCGCGTCGTCGATGCCGGTGTTCCGCACGGCGTTGGTGCGGGCGATGAGGACGAAGTCGTCGGAGCGGCGGGCGGCGCAGCACTCGGCGACCTTCGCCGCCATCAGTTCAGGCTCGATCATGCGTTCGATGCCGATATGGTGGTGGGCGCGCTTCGGGATGAGCTGGTCTTCAATCTCGATAGCGGCGAATCCGGCGGTCTCCACCATCGGAATGGTGCGGTGCATGTGCATTGGGTCGCCGAAGCCGGTAGCGCCGTCCAGGATCAGCGGAAGGTTCGTCACCGCGGCGATTTCCGTCCCGGCTGTGCACATCTCGGTGACATTCAGGTTGGCTTCCAGCATGACCTTGGCGTAGCCCGTTGCGCCGCCGCCAAGATAGAGCGCTTCGAATCCTTCCTTCTCGGCAAGCGTTGCCATCATAGGGTTCAAAACAAGCGGCGCGCATATGGCGTCGCCATTTGCAAGGAGAGGGCGGAGGCTTGGCATGACTTGGCGTTCCCTTGGGGTGTTCGATTGGATTGTTCGAGAAGGAAACAGCCTACACCGAAAGAGCGCACAAAAAAGGGGAGGCGCAGTTGGCCTCCCCCGGAAATCGTAGCGCTGAAGCGCGCCTTACCTGTTCTGGCGGTTCTCGACCAAGTCATCGACCACCTGCGGCTCCGCCAGGGTGGAGGTATCGCCCAGGTTGCTGAAGTCGTTCTCCGCGATCTTGCGCAGGATGCGGCGCATGATCTTGCCGGAGCGGGTTTTCGGCAGGCCCGGCGCCCACTGGATCAGGTCCGGTGAGGCGATGGGGCCGATTTCGTGCCGCACCCACTGCACCAATTCCTTGCGCAGGGCATCGGTCGGCTCCTCGCCCGCGTTCAGGGTGACATAGGCGTAGATGCCCTGGCCCTTCAGGTCGTGCGGGTAGCCGACCACGGCGGACTCGGCCACCTTCGAGTGGGCAACGAGGGCGCTTTCGACCTCCGCCGTGCCCATACGGTGGCCGGATACGTTGATCACGTCATCGACGCGGCCCGTTATCCAGTAATAGCCGTTTTCGTCACGCATGCAGCCGTCGCCGGAGAAATACATGCCCGGATACAGCGAAAAATACGTCTCGATGAAACGATCGTGGTCGCCGTAGACAGTGCGCATCTGACCCGGCCAGCTATCGAGTATCACAAGGTTCCCAGCGGTGGCGCCATCCAGGATGGCGCCCTGGTCATCGACCAGCGCCGGTTCTATACCGAAGAAGGGCAGGGTGGCCGAGCCGGGTTTTAGGTCCGTCGCGCCGGGCAGCGGCGTGATCAGGTGGCCGCCGGTTTCGGTCTGCCACCAGGTATCGACAATGGGGCAGCGGCCGTCGCCGACCACGTTGTAGTACCAGAGCCAGGCTTCCGGGTTGATCGGCTCACCCACAGTGCCCAGCAGGCGCAGCGATTTGCGGCCGGTGCGCTTAACCGGCGCGTCGCCGTCGCGCATCAGGGCGCGGATGGCGGTGGGGGCGGTATAGAAGATGTTAACGTTGTGCTTGTCGCAGACTTCCCAGAACCGGCTGACGGTCGGGTAGTTCGGCACGCCTTCGAACATCAGCGTGATCGCGCCATTGGCGAGCGGGCCATAGACGATGTAGCTGTGGCCGGTGACCCAGCCCACATCCGCGGTACACCAGAACACCTCACCTTCCTTGTAGTCAAAGGTGTAGTGGTGGGTCATGGACGTGTAGACCATGTAGCCGCCGGTGGTGTGCAGCACCCCCTTCGGCTTGCCGGTGGAGCCACTGGTGTAAAGGATGAACAGCGGGTCCTCGGCGTTCATCTCTTCCGCCGGGCAGTCGGAGGAGGCCGTGGCCATGGCCTCGTGGTACCAGACATCGCGGCCTTCGACGAAGCCGACATCACCGCCGGTGCGCTTGACCATGATACAGGTCTTGCAGTCCGGGCAGTCTTTCAAGGCTTCGTCGGTGTTGGCCTTGAGCGGCACCTTGCGGCCGCCGCGCAGGCCCTCATCCGCCGTGATGACGATGGTGGAATCGCAATCCTGAATGCGGCCGGCCAGCGCGTCCGGTGAGAAACCGCCGAACACGACCGAGTGCACCGCGCCGATCCGGGCACAGGCCAGGATGGCGATTGCTGCCTCCGGGATCATCGGCATGTAAATCGTAACGCGGTCGCCTTTCTTGACGCCCTGGGCCTTCAGCACATTCGAGAACTTGCAGACTTCCTCGTGCAGTTCCCTGTAGGTGATGTGCTTGCTGTCCGCCGGATCGTCGCCTTCCCAGATGATGGCGGTCTGGTCGCCGCGCGCCGCCAAATGACGGTCGAGGCAGTTGTAGGCCGCGTTCGTGGTGCCGTCATGGAACCAGCGGATATGCAGGTCGTCCTTGGCGAAGGAAACGTCTTTGACCTGAGTGTAAGGCTTGAACCAGTCAATGCGCTTGCCATGCTCGCCCCAGAAGCCTTCAGGATCTTCGACGGAGCGGCGGTACATTTCATCATAGGCGGCGCGGTCGACATGGGCACTGGCCGCGACATCGGCCGGAACCGGAAATAGATCGTCGGACATGGGAGCCTCCTCCTCAGCAGGCATTCTTCGATAGCGCTTTCAGCATAACACTTGGTTTACCGGCCGTGAGTGCCGGACGCCATTGGACTTCTGTCGAGATTTTCGGCAGTTGCCGTTCTATTCCGCCGCAATAGCGGGCACGCGCTCCTCCGCGGGCGGCAGGGTCTTCAGAGCGGGCATGACCGTTTCGGCGAACAGTTCCATGTTCGCTTTGGCCATCGCGTGCGGCATGCCGGCCATGGAGAAGATACCGGTAAACTGATCCGCGCCGAGCCGGTTGCCGATGCGGGTGATCTTCTCGATACATTGCTCCGGCGTGCCATAGACCTGGAGGTTCATGAAGAACTCGATGGCGGCTTCCGCGTCCTTCTGCAGGTTCTCGGCGAATTTGCCGTAATATTCATAACCCTTTTGGCCTTTCAGATGGTCCTTGTGGAACTCGTAGTGGTCCAGGACCGTCTGCCAATAGCCGCCGATATATTCCCTGGCCAGTTCGTAGGCGCGGTTTTCGTCCTCATCGACGATGGTCCAGGCGGCAAAGACAGGTTTCGGTGCAGGCTCGCCGTTCACGTGATGGTAGAGCGTCTTGTACTCCGCGAATTCCTTCTCCACGTGCTCCCACGGCTTTTGCGGGATGACGAGCAGACCGATGCCCAGTTCGGCCATGATGCGGGAGGATTCGGGCGAGACGGCGGCGGCGTAGGTGCGGCCGCGGAAGCTCTTGATCGGCTCCGGGCGGATATCGACGCGCGGTTGCGTGTAGAATTCGCCGTCGAATTCGACATGGCCGTTTTCGAGGCCGTTCAGCACCATCTGGGTCGCCTCCACAAAGCGCCCGCGGCTCTCCGCCATGTCCAGGCGGAAGCCGTCGAACTCCACCCGGCCGGCGCCGCGGCCGAGGCCCAGGATCAGGCGGCCGTTCGAGATATTGTCCAGCATGCTGATCTGCTCTGCCGCGCGCAGCGGGTCGCGCCAGGGCAGGACGACGACCATGGTGCCGAGTTGCGCGGTCTTGGTGCGGCCCGCCATGTAGGTCAGGAACTGCAACGGGTCCGGACACATGGTGTAGTCAGTGAAGTGGTGCTCGACCGCCCAGATCGACTCGAAGCCCAGCGGTTCCGCCATTTCGGCGAGGGCGATGTCTTCCTGGTACACTTCAAAGTCCGGGCGTTTGCGGCCCGGATTCTGGAAGATGACGGCGGTGCCCACATGCATGGCGTTTCTCCAACGGTACTTTCTTCGTTGGCGCCTTTATAGCGGGGTCAGGAGTAACACGCGAGGGGGGTGCCTTCCGATACGCCTCGGATCAGGTCCGGGGCGAGCATATCGAGGGGGACGCTGAGCCTCTGACGAGGCCCCCGGATGCCCTGTGGGCTCCGGGGGTCACGCGTTGCGCAGCTTTGAGTGTTACCCGCCCAGCCGGAACAGGCCATTGCGGTAGGCGCGGTTGGCGGCGCTGACAACGGCGCGCAGTGACGACTCGGCGATGTTCTCGTGCTTGCCGACGCCGAACAGGGTCTGGCCGTCGGGGGAACGCATCTCAACATAGGCGAAAGCGCTGGTGTCCTTGCCGGTGCCGACCGAGTGTTCGCGGTAGTCGACCACGTCCATGTTGAAGCCGAAGGCATTGGACAGGCCATCGACAAAGCCGCTGATCGGCCCGGAACCCTTGCCAGCGATCTCAACCTCCTCGCCGAAGACGCGCAGCTTGGCCTTCAGGTCGCGGCCGCCGCCCTCGCCGGGCAGGGTCTGGTAGTTCAGGAAGGTGATCGGGCCGTTCTGGTCCAGATATTCGGCATTGAACACGTCCCAGATCTGATCCGGCCGGACCTCGTGGCCTTCCCGGTCGGTGATCTGCTGGATGACCTTGGAGAACTCCGCCTGCGCCCGCTTCGGCAGGGCGACGCCGTAGTCGGTCTCCAGGATATAGGCGATGCCGCCTTTGCCGCTCTGCGAGTTGATGCGGATGATCGCCTCGTAGGTGCGGCCGACGTCGGCCGGGTCCATGGGCAGGTAGGGCACGTCCCACAGTTCGCCGCGTTTCTCCTGCACCTCCTTCATGCCCTTGTTGATGGCGTCCTGGTGCGACCCGCTGAAGGCGGTGAAGACCAGTTCGCCGGCATAGGGGTGGCGCGGGTGGACGGGCAGCTGGTTGCAGTACTCGACCGTGCGGATCAGTTCATTGATGTCGTCGATCTTCAGGGCTGGATCGACGCCCTGGGTGAACATGTTCAGGGACAGGGTGACGATGTCCACGTTGCCCGTGCGCTCGCCATTGCCGAACAGGGTGCCCTCGACCCGGTCCGCGCCGGCCATCAGACCCAGCTCGGTGGCCGCGATGGCGGTGCCGCGGTCATTGTGCGGGTGCAGGGACAGGATGATCGAGTCGCGGTTCTTGACGTTCTTGCTGAACCACTCGATCTGGTCGGCGTAGGTGTTGGGCGTCGCCATCTCCACCGTGGATGGCAGATTCAGGATCAGCGGGTTTTCCGGCGTCGGCTCCAGCACGTCCATTACCGCCTCGCAGATTTCCAGGGCGTAGGTCAGTTCGGTGCCGGTGAAGCTCTCCGGCGAATATTGGTAGCGCACCTTGGTGTCGCCCGCCGCGCCGGCCTCGTTCAGTTCGCGCACCAGCTTGGCGGCGGAGGTGGCGATTTCGGTGATGCCTTCCTCGTCCATGCCGAACACGACCCGGCGCTGGGCGGTGGAGGTGGAGTTGTAGAAGTGGACGATGGCGCTGGGCGCGCCTTTGATCGCCTCATAGGTGCGGGTGATCAGTTCCGGGCGGCACTGGGTCAGCACCTGGATGGTGACGTCGTCCGGGATCAGCTTGTTGTCGATGATGTGGCGGACGAACTCAAAGTCCGTATCCGACGCGCTGGGGAAGCCGACTTCGATTTCCTTGAAGCCCATCTTCAAGAGGGCGTCCCAGAAGCGGATCTTGCGGTCGGTGCCCATGGGCTCGACCAGGGCCTGGTTGCCGTCGCGCAGATCGACGGAGCACCAGGTCGGCGGGGTGTCGATGGTCTTGGACGGCCACGTCCGGTCGCTGAAGTCGGCCGGGATATAGGGGAAGGCGTAAGCTTTGTACTTGTCTGACGCTACGGCGCGCATGGCGGGATGTCTCCGTTGTCTGCCCTGAAGGCGGCTATGCTTTTACAGGACTGAATTGCATTTTGATGACGCGGTATGACTTCGGCCGCCGGGACCGCAGGTCGCAAAAATCCGGCGACCGCCGCTAAGTCGCAGACCGCGTGAAAAACCGATTTGGGGCATGGGGGAAACTCGAACGGTTAAAGAGAGACGCTACGCAGCACTAAGGTCCCGACACTCAGAGGAGCGCCGGGCCGATAAGCAGGAGGAGGTTCATCTCTACGTTCATGGAATAGAAGCTAGGGTCTCTGTGGGGGGAAGTCAAGCGGGTCGGGGACCGATAGGCGCATTGTTTGGGTTCAAGCGGCAGTCTGAGGGCGCTTGCTCTTGGGTCCGTTTACGGTTCGGGTGTTGTCGAGCCAAATACTTAGCCGTTGATGAAAGTTTATATTGACCGCCGCATAGGCGATATGGATACTTTACCGTATGGCTAAGTTATCCAGTGACCTCAATATGGCGTTTTCGGCTCTTGCTGATCCGACAAGGCGCGCAATCGTCAGCAGATTGTGCGATGGGCCAGCATCAGTTGGCGAACTGTCGGAGCCCTTCGACATAGCGCTGCCGACGCTGCTCAAGCATGTGCGGGTGCTCGAGAAAAGCGGTCTCGTTAGTTCCGAGAAAGTCGGTCGGGTCAGGACATGCAAGATCATACCGGGCGCATTGCGGGTGAGCGATGAATGGCTCCGGCAACATATCTTGCTCTGGGAAAGCCGTCTGGACCGCATGGAGCTTCATATCAAGCGCATGAAATAGGAGCATTTACGCTATGGCCGGCACATTGAACAAATCTGAGTCCGCGTGGGGAGGCTGGCCTATTGATCGCGAGGTTGTTTTTACCCGCGTAATCGACGCTCCCCGCGAAGTCGTTTACTTGGCCTGGACCGACCCGGATCAAATACAAGAGTGGTTTGGGCCTGAAGGTTTCGTGATCGAAACCAAGGAGATCCACCTCATTCCCGGCGGGGTATGGCGATTTGACATGATCGCGCCGGATGGTACTCGCTACGATAACCGAATGCAGTTTCTCCGCATGGTGTTCCCTACTCTATTGGAGGTCGAGCATGGTTCGGATCAAGACAACGATCCTGACAGGTTTCGAATGCTGTTAACCTTCGATAGCCAAAGCGATGGCAAGACTGTTCTCACGCTCCGTCAACTGCATCCGTCTAAGGAACGTAGAGAATTGGTGATCGGCTTTGGCGCTGTCGAATATGGCGGGCAAACACTGGAGAAATTGGCT
Organism: Alphaproteobacteria bacterium; assembly: GCA_965222315.1. Taxonomy (GTDB): domain Bacteria; phylum Pseudomonadota; class Alphaproteobacteria; order Bin95; family Bin95; genus JACKII01. The sequence goes on from OZ244951.1 coordinate 592,522, forward strand.
CGCCACATTGCGGCGACCCGTTGAAGCACGTCCGAAAATTCACCTCGAAGGAAGCGGCGGAACGCCAGAGAAAGGCTCTTCCCCGTTGGTCAAGTTTGTACGCCGATACTATCTGGCGAAGCTACTCCGCCGCCCGTAGCTCCGCATCGTTCATGCCCAGCAGTTGGCCCAACGCGTCCAGCAGACGGTTGATGTCGGCCCGCGTGTGCTGCGGGCTGGGGGTGAGGCGCATGCGTTCGGTGCCTTTCGGCACTGTCGGGTAGTTGATCGGTTGGACGTAAATACCGAATTCCGCCAGAAGCCGGTCACAGAGCGCCTTGCAGCGGACCGGGTCGCCGACGCGCACCGGCACGATGTGACTGGGCGAGGCCATGACCGGCAGGCCGCGTTCCGCCAGGCCCGCTTTCAGGTAGGCAGCGTTGGCGTGCAGGGCGGCCCGTTCCTCGCCCGAGGCCCGCACGTGCCGGACGCTGGCGAGCGCGCCCGCCGCGATGACGGGGGCCACGGAGGTGGTGAAGATGAAGTTGGGGGCGAAGCTTCGGATGAAGTCGATCAGCCGGGCAGACGCCGCGATGTAGCCGCCCATGACGCCAAATGCTTTGGCCAGGGTGCCGGTGACGATGTCGAGGCGGTCGAGCACGCCGTCCCTCTCCGCCACGCCGCCGCCGGTGTCGCCATAGAGGCCGACGCCGTGTACCTCGTCGATGAAGGTGAGGGCGTTGTACTTCTCCGCCAGGTCGCAGATTTCGGCGATGGGGGCGAAGTCGCCATCCATGGAATAGACGCTTTCGAAGGCGATCAGCTTGGCCCGCTCATGTGGCTGGGTGGCGAGCAGCGCCTCCAGGTGGGCGAGGTCGTTGTGTCGCCAGACCATGCGCTCGCAGCGTCCGGCCTTGATGCCATCGATCATGGAGGCATGGTTGAGCGCGTCGGACAGGATCAGGCAGTCCGGCAGCATCCGGCCGAGGGTGCCGAGCGACGCCTCGTTCGCCACATAGCCTGAGGTGCAGAGCAAGGCTGCCTCCTGGCTATGCAGAGCTGCCAGTTCGCGCTCCAGTTCTACATGATAGCTGGTAGTGCCCGCGATGTTGCGCGTGCCGCCGGAGCCGGCGCCCACCGCATCCAGGGCGGCGTGCATGGCGTCGAGCACCACGGGGTGCTGGGCCATGGCGAGGTAGTCGTTGGAACACCAGACGGTGATGGGCTGTTCGCCGGCCGCGGTGCGCCGAACACCGTTCGGGAAGTTGCCGCGCTCGCGCAGAATTTCGGCGAAAACACGATAGTTGCCGTCGGCCTTTAGCCGGTCGAGCTGGCTTTCGAAATGGCTGTCATAGTCCATGCCGGGATACTCCGTAACCGCCGCCACGCATCTCGGTGACAGTAGGCCATGGCATATCCTAGCGTCTGTGAGGTGCGGCACACCTCACAATGTCGCGCGCGACGAAGAGAGGGCGCGCTGGCGCCCTTCTCCGCTTATTGGCCCAGCCAGATGCTGGCGCCGCCATCCACGGGCAGGGTGACGCCGGTGATGAACTTGGCCTCATTGCTGGCGAGGAAAAGCGCGGCGTAGGCAACGTCCCAGCCATCGCCCATCTTGCGGCCGAGCGGCACCTTCGCATTGCGCATGGCCTCGATTTCCGCGCGGGGCTTGCCGAATTCGCGGGCGCGGGTGTCGACCGCCATGGGAGTGTCCATCAGGCCCGGCAGGATGACGTTGGCGCGGATGCCGTACTCGGCATTGGTGTAGGCAAGCTGTTCGGTGAGCGCGACGACGCCGGCCTTCGACGTCTTGTAGACCACCAGCGGGTAACGGTCGCGCACGGCCATGGACGAGATGTTGATGATCGTGCCCGACTTCTGCTGGCGCATGACCGGCACCACGTGCTTGCAGGTCATGATCATGCCGCGGAGGTTGATGGCATTGCAGCGGTCGAAGTCTTCCTCGGTCAGTTCTTCGAGGGGCTTGTCGCCCCCTGCGATGGAGACGCCGACATTGTTGTGCAGCACGTCGATCCGGCCGCACTCGGCGGCAACCGCTTCGACCGCGGCCTTGATGGAGGCTTCCGCAGTAATGTCGGCAGCGAGCGCCAGCGCCTTGTTGCCTTCGCCGCGGATGATTTCCGCCGTTTCCTCGGCGCGGTCTTGGTGCAGGTCGATGCAGGCGACGGTCGCGCCTTCCCGGGCGAAGACCTGGGCGACGGCGCGGCCATTGCCGACGCCCTCGCCGGGGGACTGGCCAGCGCCGACCACGATGGCGATTTTGTCTTTGAGACGCATTGGGCTGTTTCCTTAATCCGCCGGCAGCGGGAACATGTCGAGATAGGGCTGGTATTCCGGCTCCACCTCGATGTGGAGGGACGCCAGAATGCGGACGACGGCGCAATAGGTGGCGATGGCGACCACCAGGTCGACCATCTGCTCATCGCCGAGTTCGGCCTGAAGCTCTTTGAAAAGCGCTTCCGGCATCTCGATATTGTCGGTCATCTCCCGGGCGGCGAGCAGGATTTTCCTCTCGAGATCGCCGAGATTGCTGGTTTGTCCCGCGGTTTCGGCGATCAGGCCTTCGATGTCTTCCTTCGTGACGCCGAAATCCATGCCGAGCTTGACGTGGTGGCTCCATTCGAAGGGCGAGCGGGCCAGCCAGCCGACCTGCAAAATCGCCAGTTCGCGCAGGCGCATGTCGAGCTTCATGCCGTAGCGGATATGATTGCCCAGCCCGTGAAAGGCGCGGGCGGTATCGGGGCTGTTGACCAGGGCGCGGGTCAGCCAGATCGGGCGCTTGAGGAGGTCTTTGTTCTCCTCCGACAGGTCTTCCTGGTTCAAATAAGGCACACGGGCCGCCATGGGCGAATTTTCCTCCGGTTTCGTTGGCGGCACGATAGCAGCGGCGGAGGGACCAATGCTAGACGGCTTGCGCTAGACACACTTGTACGGAAACCATCGGATCGCGAATTCCGAGGCGTCGCGGCGGGCTTCGAAGTAGAAGGTGGCGACGCTGTCGTCGTCAAAGTCGATCCGCCAGCCGCCGCGGCAGTGCTTTGCGCACCAGGCCTCCATCTGGCTGGTGTCACGGTTCTCCGGCGGCCAGCCGAGGCTGCGGGAGTGCTTGTCCAGCGCATGCAGAATGCGGACAGGCTGCCAGTGATCCGGAACCATGCCAGTTTTCACGATGAGCGCCTTTCCTATCCCTCCGCCAAGGCTGCCAGCAGGCGGGCGTTGGAGCGGAGGCCGTGGTGGAAGCACACCTGCTCGAATTTTTCGTTCGGGCTGTGGATTTGGTCGTCCGCCAGGCCGAAGCCCATCAGCACGCTGTCGAGGCCGAGGATGGTTTTCATCTTCTCCACCACGGGGATGGAGCCGCCGGAGCCAACCGTGACCGCCGGGCGGCCGAATTCGTCGGCCAGGGCTTTGCGGGCGGCGGCGAGTTGGGGCAGGTCCAGGGGGACTTCCATGGGAGGGGCACTGTGCAGATCGGTGACTTCCACCTTGGCGCCGGCGGGGGCGCGTTCATCGCAGAACTGCTGGAAGGCTTTGATCACCTGCTCATGGTTTTGGCCGGTGACGAGGCGGAAGGAGACCTTGGCATAGGCTTCCGACGCGATGACGGTCTTGGAGCCTGGGCCCGTATAGCCGCCCCAGATGCCGTTAATGTCGGCGGTGGGACGCGCCCAGAGCCGTTCCAGAGCACTGCGCTGCGCCTCGCCGATGGGGCTGGAGAGGCCGATGTCGGCCAGGAAGGCTTTCTCGTCGAAGCCGAGGGAGTCCCACTCTGCCTTCTGCTCCATGGAGCGTTCCGGGATGCCGTCATAGAAGCCGGGAAGCTGGATGCGGCCCTGCTCGTCCGTCAGGCCGCCCAGGATTTGCGAGAGCGCATTGATCGGGTTGAGGGCGCTGCCGCCATAGAGGCCGGAATGCAGGTCGCGGTTGGCGGCGGTCAGTTTCACCTCCGTATAGGCCATGCCGCGCAGCATGGTGGTGACGGCGGGCGTGTCCACGTCCCACATGCCGGTGTCGCAGACGACGGCCACATCGGCCTGGGAAAGCTCGTCTTTGTTGGCCTTCAGGAAGGGCGGCAGGGAGGGGGAGCCGCACTCCTCCTCCCCCTCCAGGAACACGGTGACGCGGCAGGGCAGGTTGCCGGTAGTCTCGTGCCAGGCGCGGAAGGCCTCCAGGAACATCATCACCTGGCCTTTATCATCGACCGCGCCGCGGGCGACGATGCGTGGCCCGTGCGGACCATCAACCAGGACAGGCTCGAACGGGCCGGTATTCCAAAGCTCCAGCGGGTCCGGCGGCTGCACGTCGTAGTGGCCGTAGTAGAGCACGTGCGGCGCGTCAGGCCCGGCGCCATCATGATGGGCGACGACCATGGGGTGGCCGGTGGTGGGGCGGACTTCGGCCTTGAAGCCGCATTCGCTGAGGCGGTCCGCCGACCATTGCGCGGCGCGCAGGCACTCGTCCTTGTATTCCGGGTCGGTGCTGATGGAGGGGATGCGCAGGTAGTCGAACAGGCGGTCCAGCGACTGGCCAAGGTTGGCGTCGGCGTGAGCGAGAACCTGGTCGATGGCGGCGGCGGTGGAGGAGGCGGGCATGGGTTGCTTTCTTCAGACCAAAGAGGAATTTCATCCTGAGTAGGCCCGGACAAAGTCCGGGGTGTATCGAAGGGCTTACTGGCAGAAATTGCCCCTTCGATAAGCCGCTGGCGCGGCTACTCAGGATGAAATCATTTTCTGTATACTCGGCAATTCACTCAATCTATTTCAGCGGCGAGTGGTCGCTCGGCAGCATGAGGGTGGAGTGCATTTCGTCGATCAGGGGGCCGCTGAACTTCAGGAATTCCTGCCAGCCTTTGTCCTGGCTTGCGGCAGCACGGGCCTTCATACGTTCTTCGAAGCTGGGATAGGACCAGATGTGGCAGACTTCGTTCGGTTGTCCGGCCTCGGTGGTCCAGAGGCCCACGATCTTCGAGTATTTTTCCCGGTGTTCCATCGCCTCCGTGAATTTGGCGATCCAGCTTTTCATGGCGCCGACCTGCAGGCGGTAGTGCCGGAACTCGTAGATGTTGCTGCCCTGGCTTGCGGGCGGCTTGATATTGAGGACCGGGTTGAGCAGGCGGATGTCCTGGCGCAGGATGATCGGGCGGATCAGCGGCAGGTATTCGCTGCCCCAGCGCTCGTTCTGGGAGAGGGCGGCGCGGCGCTCCTCCCGGTGGGCGAAGCTGTCATAGCTCCAGAGGTGCATGACCTGGTTCAGGGGGCCGACTTCCGGCAGCCAGTAGCCCTCTAGCTTGCCGTAATTGTCGCCGCGGATGTCGCGCGCGACGGTGCCGGAATTCTTGGCGGCGAGCGGCGCTTGGCCCGCGCGGAAGGTGTAGGTGCGAAGTTCGTGCAGCATGGTAGATTGTCCTCATCATGAGAGCGTTAAACCGACTGGCGGAAACCATTGACGACCGCGGACCTGGACGCAAGAGCTTCTTCTTCACGCCGAAAAGCGCGCGGCTGGCCGATAGCGCGCCTGCTGGCGGCCGTTTTCGCCGGGCTGGTGGCGGTCACGGCCGTTGTGATCCTGGCGGTGACATGGGGCGCCAGCCTGCGTAACTCGTTCGAGTCTGCCAACCGCCAGTCCATTGACCTGTCGGAAGACATGTACGCCGCCATCGAAGGCCATCTGTTGCCGGCCGAAGCCCTGGCCGCAGAGACGCTCGCTGCGATCGACGCCGGAACGCTCGACCCCGCCGATACCGGCCGTTTCGCCGGCTGGCTGATGGGCGGGCTCGCCGCCGTGCCGCAAATCCGGGCGGCGGCGGTCATCCGTCCCGACCTCGTAAGCTGGTCCGTGCACCGGGGTAATGGGAGCATCGTTTTCGAACCCGTATCGCGCGCCAGCCGCGAGACTATCGAGGCGACGTTCGCCGACGCGCGAAGCAGGGACGGCGTGCCGTACTGGGGTGAATTGGTCTTTGTCGGCGGGTCGGCGCTGCTCAATTTCCGGTCGCTGTTCGACTGGCCCGGGGGCGGCAAGGCGATGCTGGCCGTCACGATTGCGACCGCCGACCTTTCGACCTTCCTGGCCGAAAAAGCCCAGAAGACCGAATGGCAGGGGTTTATCCTCTATGACAAGTCGCGGGTGCTCGCACACTCCTACATTCACCGGCACCCAGAGGTATTGTCGGCAGAGGCACCGGCACCACCGCTTTCGATCCTGCCAGATTCCGTGCTGCGGCACATCTGGCACGGGGCCGACGGCAATTTCTTCCAGAAAGCCGCCGATGCAGGCGCCCAGGTGCGGTTTCATCCGTCTGACGATCCGACCCATATCTATATCGTGAGCCGTACCGACCGCTTCGGCGATACGCCCTGGTATTATGGCGCCTACACCGAACTAAAGGCCGTGAATGAAGAGTTTGAGCGCGCCGTTGAGTCCGGTGTGATCGCGCTCGGTCTGGCCGCCCTGGCGGTGCTGGTGGCGATCGGGATCGGCCACCACATGTCGCGCCCGCTGCGGCGGTCGGCGGAAGCGGCGGCACAGATCGGGCGGCTGGAACTGGAGAACTTTCAACCGCTGCCGAAAAGCCGGGTGCGGGAGTTCGACCAGCAGGCGACCGCCTTCAACCAGATGGCGGAGGGGCTGCGCAGTTTCTCGATCTATGTGCCGAAGCAATTGGTGAGCGCGCTTGCCCGCCAGGGATTCCGGTCCGAGATCACGGCGCGGTCGACGGAAGTGACCGTTCTGTTCACCGATATTGCCGGATTTACCTCCCAGACCGAGCATATGACGGCAGAGGAGACGGGCCGGATGCTGAACGAGCATTTCGGATTGTTGGGCGCGGTGATCACCGAAGAACAAGGCATCATCGACAAGTATATCGGCGACTCCATTATGGCGTTCTGGGTGCCGGCCCTGACCGATGGCAATCCGCCGGAGCATGCGGTGCGCGCTGCACGGACGATCGCCGGTCTGATTGAATCGGACAATCAGCGCCGCCGGTCCGCCGGCCTGCCGCCGATACGGGTCCGGATCGGCATCCATACCGGCCTGGCGCTGGTAGGCAATATTGGCGGCAAGGACCGGGTGGACTTCACCGTGGTCGGGGACACGGTGAACATTGCCCAGCGGCTGGAAGGCTATGGCAGAAACGTGGATGGCCAGGCCGATTGTGTGATCGTGGCGAGCGATCAGACGGTGGCAGCTGTGCCGGAGGACTGGCTGCGGCAGGACTTGGGTGAACTGCCCATCCGGGGGCGGGCGGCGGCAATCCGGGGCTGGAAAATCCGCCCCTGACCGGACGGCATCGCGTGGAGAGCGCCCGCCGGAAGGGACGTCACCAGGTTACGAAGGTGCCGTCTTCCGCGATTTTGCCAAGAACCTGTGCCTCTTCGGCGGGCGGCGGCAGTGCGGCGAGATCTTGATCGCTTGCGGCCTCGACCCGGTACAGCTTTTCATCCGCAAACCGGCTGTGGGCGTGCCCGCTCTCATTGCCGACTTTGCCTTGGTCGGGCGGGACATCGGCCTTGGCGGCCACGATCCGCGCTGCCGCGGGCGATTCCGCGGCGACGTACAGGGCCGCGACCGGGCGGTGGCCGAGCCAGCGGGAATCGTCTGGAACCGCAACCGGCGTGAACTTCCAGACCTGGATGTCTGATGGCATTGGTGTGCTCCCTTCGCAGCATGATGGCGCCTTTGTGGCGCCGGCTCCCACGCATGGCGCCAACAAATGCCGGCATTGCAGCGCTTCCGCCGCACGTGCAGACGATGGCAAATATGCGCTATCCTTCTCCCCACTTAAGCATCGCTGCTGGATAACAAAAGGAACGCCCTCATGTATCTCACCCAAGGACTGAAACGTTCTGCACAGGTTAAGGGCAAGCAGACCTCCACCTGTATTCAGGGGCCTGACGGCCAGGACCGGCGGCGGACCTGGGGGGAGACACGCGACCGGGTGGCCCGTCTGGCAGGCGCGATGCGGGCCTTGGGGCTAGGCGAGGGCGACCAGGCGGCGATCCTGGCGCTGAACAGCGACCGGTATTTCGAGTTCTTCTATGGCACCGTCTGGGCCGGTGGCGTGTTCGTGCCCATCAATATCCGGCTGGCGCCGCCGGAAGTCGAGCATTGGATGAACGATTCCGGCGCCAAGATCCTGTTCATCGATGATCAGTTCGTGCCGATGCTGAAGGCCCTTGAAGGCAAGCTGCCCCTGGTCGAGCAGGTCGTCTATCTGGGGGACGGTGAGGTTCCCGCCGGAATGCATGGCTACGAGGCGATTCTGGCTGCTGCCGATCCGGTACCCGACGCCGAGCGGGGATATGAGGATCTGGCGGGCCTGTTCTACACCGGCGGGACGACCGGGCGCTCCAAGGGCGTGATGCTGAGCCACCGGAACCTGGTGTTCAACGCCTTCAACAGCATCGTGCTGCTGCAATACGAGGCGCAGACGCGCTTCTTGCATGCCCCGCCGATGTTCCATATCGCCGATTGCGTGGCGGTGTTTGGCGGCACCCAATTGGGGATCGAGCACTATTTCATTCCGGCCTTTAACCCGCAGGTGACACTGGAAGCTATCCAGCGTTGGCGCATTACCGAGACCCTGCTGGTGCCGACCATGATCAATATGACCGTGAATTTTCCGGGTGTGGAGAACTATGACCTCTCCAGCTTCCACCGTCTTGCCTACGGCGCGTCGCCCATGCCGGAAGCGGTGATCATGCGGGCGATGGAACTGATGCCGGCGGTGAAGTTCTTCCACGCCTATGGCCAGACCGAATGTGCGCCGATCACCTGCATCAACGGGCCGGAAAGCCATGTGTTTGAAGGCCCCTTGGCTTACAAGTTCCGCTCGCCGGGCCAGGCGGCACCGGGGTGCGAAGTCGAAATCCGGGACGAGAACGGCAATGAAGTGCCCCGCGGGGAGGTCGGTGAGATTTGCGTGCGCGGCGCGAACGTCATGCAGGGATACTGGCAGCAACCGGAACTGACGGCGGCGGCGCTCAAGGGCGGCTGGATGCATTCCGGCGATGGCGGCTACATGGACGAAGACGGCTACATCTATGTCGTTGACCGGATGAAGGACATGATCATTTCGGGTGGCGAAAACATCTATTCCGCCGAGGTGGAGAGCGCCGTGCAGATGTTCCCCGCCGTTGCCGAGTGCGCCGTGATCGGCATTCCGGACGAGAAATGGGGCGAGGCGGTGCACGCCATCGTGCGCCTGAAAGAAGGCGAGAGCGCAACCGCGCAGGCCATTATGGACCACTGCCACCAGCAGATTGCCGGGTTCAAATGCCCGCGGAGTGTGGACTTCGTGACCGAGCCGCTGCCATTGTCGGGCGCGGGCAAGATCCTGAAAACCGATCTGCGCAAGCCGTATTGGGAAGGCCACGACAAGGCGGTGAATTAAGGGGAGCGTGTGGAACCTCCCGGCATTCTACCGGGCCGGAGCTTGGCACCCTATTTGGTGCATTGTTGGAGTTGCTCTCGATTGGAATAGCCCTTGGTTCCGGAAAGGTGCTGGCGCACCTTCAGGGAAGAAGGCTGGGCGTATGCTCAAGGCCGGGTCTTAACAGCATTGTCATGGGCCCGTAACAGCGCCCTATTAGCCAGACGGCTATCCCGTTTTCCGCAGGAGCGATGCCCCCATGGCTGCCGGTGAAGTCTTCTGGACCTTTTTGAAGCTCGGTTGCACGTCGTTCGGCGGGCCGGCGGCGCATATCGGCTATTTCCGTAGCGCGTTCGTGGAACGGCTCGGCTGGATGAGCGAGGCGCGGTATGCGGAATTGGTTGCGCTCGGCCAGTTCCTGCCGGGGCCGGCGTCGAGCCAGGTGGGCTTTGCCATTGGGCTGGAGCGTGCGGGCGCGGCGGGCGGGGCGGCGGCCTGGGCTGGGTTCACGCTGCCGTCGGCGCTGATCATGCTGCTGGCGGCGTTCGGGCTGGCCGCGCTGCCAGCGGACTTGCTGCCGGGCATCATCCATGGGCTGAAGCTGGTTGCGGTGGCCGTGGTGCTGCACGCGGTGCAGGGGATGGCGGCGGGGCTTTGCAAGGATCGGCTGCACAAGCTGCTGGGAGTCGGAGCGCTGGTGCTGTCCTTGCTGGTGGTGGGCGTGGCCGGGCAGTTGATGGCCTTGGTGCTGGCGGGGCTCGCAGCCTACTTCCTGGCGGAGCGAAGCGCGGCGGTGGATGCGGATGCCGTCGGGCGGGACGCGAAACTGGGGAAGTGGCCGTTCGTGCTGATCGGCCTTGCCATTGGGCTGCTGGTGCTATTGCCGCTAGCGGCGCAGGTGGGCGTGCCGGGCGCGGCCATTGCCGAGCCATTCTACCGGGCGGGTTCGCTGGTATTCGGTGGCGGGCATGTGGTTCTGCCTTTCCTGGAGACCGCGACGGTCGGACAGGAATGGCTGTCCGAGGCGGACTTCCTGGCCGGGTATGGCGTGGCGCAGGCGATACCGGGGCCATTGTTCACTTTTGCCACTTACGTCGGGGCGGTCAGTTTTGGCGTGATCGGCGGGCTGATCGCGCTGGTGGCCATCTTTGCGCCGGGGCTGCTGCTGATGGCGGGGGCTTTGCCGGTCTGGACGCGGCTTTCGCATCTGCCGGGCCTGCGGCGGGCGCTGGGCGGCGTGAACGCGGGCGTGGTCGGCATCCTCGGCGCGGCGCTCTATGATCCGCTGGTGACGAGCAGTGTGGCGGGACCGCAGGACATTGCGGCGGTGGCCATCGGCTGGACCATGCTGCAAGTCCTGAAATGGCCTAGTTGGAGCGTGGCGCTGGCCGGATTGGGGTACGGCCTGGTGCTCGCCTTGGCAGTTTAGGCCACCAGCGCCTCGCTGGGGCTGTTCAGGTCGAGGGTGGTAGTGCGGCGCATCTCGCGGCGCTGGTCGAGGGGGAAGTGGCGGCCGCGATGGATGGTGATGCGGTTGTCCCACATGACCAGGTCGCCCTCCTGCCATTGGTGCCGGTAGCGCCGCTGGGGCTCGGTCGCGTGGTCGAGCAGGTCGGCGACCAGCATGCGGCCCTCAGCGACCGTGATGCCCAGGATTTCACGCACATGCATGCTGGCAAACAGAAAGTCGCGGCCCGTGCGTTCCTGTCGGCGCACCAGGGGCCAGACGGCAGGCGGGATCGCCGCCAGATCTTCCTGCATATACGCGCCGAGAAGCATGCGGGAATGGAAGGCATGATGCTCGCCCTTCAGGCCCTGGATGCGTTCTTTAAGAGAGGCGGGCATGGTCTCGTAAGCGATGCGCATGTCCACCCACTCGGTCTCGCCCCCATCGGGCGGCACGACGACGCCGTAGAGCATGGAGAAGCGGGCGGCGGGGTTCTGGAAGCTGGAATCCGAGTGCCAAAGCTGGTTCGCGATATTGCTGATGATCTTGGCATGGCTGCGCTCTGCTACCTCGCCATCATAGCCGACATTCGAAATATCCAGCAGTTCCGGATGTTTCAGGCGGATCGGTGCGTTTGGGCGGGCCTTGGTCAATCCCAAGTCGATCTCGCCGAACTGCTTGCACATTGCCAATTGCGCGTCCTGGCTGAGGTCTTGGTTGCGAAAGACAAGAACGGCGTGGGTTTCCAGCGCGGCATCAATTTCCGCGACCTGCTGCGGCGTCAGCGGCTGGGCCAAGTCTACGCCTTCAACTGTTGCGCCGAAGTCGGGGTGGAGGGTTCCGGTGCGGACCTGCATGGGGTAGATGCCTTCTCGCCAAGAATGATTGCGCCGCTATGCTAAGTCTCAATCGATCAACCCGCAAACACGATCCAGGAACGCTCCGCTCATGCTCAAGATTAAAGACACCGTCACCATCGTCACCGGCTCCTCCAGCGGCATTGGGGCGGCCACCGTCAAGATGCTCGCGGAAAATGGCGGCCATGTGGTCATCAACTACTCGCGCAGCGCCGCGGCGGCTGAGAAGGTCGCCGAGGAATGCCGCGCCCATGGCATTGAAGCGCTGGTCTGTCAGGCCGATGTCAGCGATGAAGTGGCCCGCCTGCGCCTGGTCGATGAAACAATGCAGAAATTCGGCAAGGTCACGGGCCTGGTGAACAACGCAGGCACCACGGTGTTCATGGATCACGCCAACCTGGGCGGCCTGTCGGAAGAGGACTTCCACAACATCTACAACCTGAACGTGGTCGGCGCGTTCATGATGACCCGGGCCTGCGAGCCGCACATGCGGGCGGGGGGCAGCGGCTCGGTGGTCAATATCTCGTCGGTGGCGGGCGTGATGGGCGTCGGTTCCTCCATCGCCTATGCGGCCAGCAAGGGGGCGCTGAACACCATGACGCTGTCGCTTTCCCGCGTGCTGGGGCCGGAGATCCGGGTGAACACGGTCTGCCCCGGCTTTGTGATCGGTGAGTGGCTGAAGCAGGGCATGGGCGAGGAGAAGTACGAGGCGACCCGCGCCGCGCTCGCCAAGGGCACGGCGCTGCACAAGCCGGGCGGCACGCCAGAGGATATGGCGGAAGCCGTGATCTGGTTCCTCTACGGCGCCGGCCACATCACAGGCGAGTTCCTGCTGACCGACGGCGGCCAGCACCTGGGCCAGGCGCCTCTCGTCGCTCGTTAGATCTGGAGCATTAACGGAATGAGCCTCCCCACTTTGAGCGAGATCGAGGAGGGCGCGGCCCTCGTCCATCGCCACATGCGGCCAACGCCGGAAATTGCCTGGCCGCTGCTGGCCGGGCGGTTGGGCGCGCGCGTGGTGGTGAAACACGAGAACCACACCCCCATCGGCGCGTTCAAGGTGCGGGGCGGCATCACCTATATGGATTCACTGCGCCGCGAGATGCCGGACGTGCCGGGCGTTATCACCGCAACCCGCGGCAATCACGGCCAGAGCGTCGCGCGCGCCGCCACCGCCGTCGGGCTTAAGGCGACGATCTATATTCCGCACGGCAATTCGGTGGAGAAGAACGCCGCCATGCGCGCCTTCGGGGCGGAGCTGGTGGAGGAGGGCGACGACTTCCAGGCCTGCTACGAAGCCTGCATCGCGCGGGCGGAGGCTGAGGGGCTGCACCTGCTGGCGAGCTTCCACCCGTGGCTTTTGAAGGGGGTTGCCAGTTATGGCTATGAGCTGATGACCGCCTGCCCGGACCTGGATGTGATTTACGTCCCCATCGGGCTTGGCTCCGGCATTTGCAGCATGATTGCGGTGCGTGATGCTTTGGGGCTGAAGACGGAGATTGTGGGCGTGGTGTCGGAGAATGCGGCGGCCTACTCCCTGTCGTTTGCGGCGGGAGAGCCGGTCTCCACCAACAGCGCCAATACCATGGCCGATGGCATGGCCTGCCGGGTGCCGGTGCCGGAGGCGGTGGCGGTGATCAATGCGGGCGCGGCGCGGGTCGTGCAGGTGAGCGACGAGGCGATCAAGGCCGCGATGCGGGCGTATTACACTGACTGCCACCAATTGGCGGAGGGGGCAGGCGCGGCCCCCCTGGCGGCAGCCATGCAGGAGCGGGAGCGGCTCCAGGGCAAGAGCGTGGGGCTGGTGCTGAGCGGGGGAAATATCGACAAGGACGTTTATGCCAGCGTGCTGGCGGAGAAAGGCTGAGCCAGCCAGTGCGGTGAACAGCACCGGGCTCGCCGCGGAAATGATGGAATATTTTTTGCTCCCTGCAAATACCGTTTGATCGCGCAACAGTTGCATGCAGTATCGTTGCAGAGGCGTCGTTTAGTGCAATTATAGCGATGCGCGTAATCAAAAGAGCGGGTGGAAACAATCATGCATGATCATTCGGGTTCCGGAATGAGCGGACAGAGCCGGCCCTTCGTTGCAGGCTCGGCGCTTGCCATGTTGTGTGCGGCGTCGATGCTGGCGGGCGCGTCCAACGCCGTGGCAGAGCCGTTGGTGTTCGCGCAGACGGTGATGACCGGCCTCGCCAACCCCCGAGGGCTGACCTTTGGGCCGGACGGCACGCTCTATGTTGCCGAAGCCGGTGCCGGCGGGCCCGGTCCGACGGTGACGCTCGGCAGCGGGGTCGTGGCTGGCTATGGCCAGTCCGGCGCCATCAGCAGCTATCTGGGCGGCGTGCAGACGCGGATATTCCAGGACCTGCCTTCGCTCGCGCCGCCGAGTGGAGCGCAGGCGGAAGGGCCGAACGAGGTCGCGTTCGACGCGGGCGGCAATCTCCATGCCGTGATCGGTTTGGGAACCAACCCTGCCGGACGCGACACCACGCTGGCGGCCGAGCCCGGCGCCAATTTGCTCGGCACGGTTGTCAGCTTTGCCAGCGGATCCCCGCAACTCGTTGCCGATCTCGCGGCTTTCGAAACGGCGAACGACCCGGACGGGGCCGGGCCTGACAGCAATCCGTTCGCGCTGGTCAGTCACGCCGGCGGTTTTTTCGCGACGGATCCCGGCGCCAATGCCGTTCTGTCGATTACCGCTGGCGGATCCATCGCCGTGGAAGCCGTGCTGGCCCCGGCGGCTAACCCGCTGTTTCCGGGCTTTGGCGGACCGACCTATCAGGCAGTGCCCACGGGCGCGGCGCTAGGGCCAGGGGGCGAACTCGCGGTCGTCCAGCTGACGGGCTTTCCGTTCATTCCCGGGGCCGCGGAGGTGTTCTCGCTCGAAAGTGGCATTCTGTCTGTCCTTGAGAGCGGCTTTACCAACCTTATCGACGTGGCCTTCGGCGCGGACGGCACGCTCTATGTGCTCGAGCTTGACAGCGACGGACTCTTGGGGCCGGGCATGACCGGCGCGCTCTATGAGATCGGTGCCGGCGGCTCGCCGAGCCTCTTGTTCGACGACCTGGTCAATCCCACCGGGTTCACCGTCGACGACGATGGCGATTTCTACGTTTCCGTAGACGGCTTTTCGCCGACCGACGGCAGCGTCGTGCGCCTGGCGCCGGTACCGTTGCCGGCCGCGCTCCCCGTGATGGCAGGCGGCCTAGCGCTCCTGGCGCTGTGGCGGCGCAGTCGGGCGTAGACAGGTGATCGCGGGCGCGGCGGGGCTGGCAGAGGGTAAGGGCATTGCTGCCCTGAGCCATAGCATTTGCATGCCGTGAACGGCACGGCTGCGAGCGGTGTTCACCGAATGCGAACTGCTTGCGCGGTACCCTATAGTTGACAGGCAGAAGTGCGGTTGGTCTGCTTGTCTCTCCGAATTTAAGGGTTAAAGCCAGGGGTACCGAATGCCAATCCGCCCGCTCTCTGCGGGTGATACAGGAGCGGGAACAGCTTGGCGGCAAGACCTTGGGATTGGTGCTGAGCGGCAGCAATATCGACTAGAGTATGCCAGCGTGCTGGCGGAAGGATAAGCGGCTATGGACCTATCCAGCCCCATCTCCCTCTGGGATGCCTCTGCCGAGGAGCAGGAACCGGTCGAGCGTGGCGGCTTCTCCGAGGAACCGGTGGACGTCGCCATCGTCGGTGGCGGCTTTACCGGGCTCTCGACCGCGCTGCTCTGTGCCGAAAAGGGGCTCGCGGTGCACGTTCTGGAGGCGGAGCATGTGGGCTATGGCGGTTCCGGCCGGAACGCGGGGTTGGTCAATGCCGGTATCTGGCTGCCGCCCGGCGAGGTAAAGCAGGCGCTGGGGCCGGACTATGGCCCGCGCTTTGTGAAATTGTTCGGCAACGGCCCGCAGATGGTGTTCGACCTGATCGAGAAGTTCCAAATCCGGTGCGAGGCGACGCGGAACGGCTCGGTCCACGCGGCGCACGCGCCCTCCGGCATGAAAGACCTGGAGGCGCGCTGGCGGGAGTGGGATGCGCTAGGCGCGCCGGTGGACCTGCTGAGCCGGGAGCAGGCGGCGGAGATGATCGGCACCCAGGGCTTTCATGGCGGGTTGCTGGACCGGCGGGCGGGCTCGATCAATCCCATGGGCTATTGCCGCGGGCTGGCACGCGCGGCGGTGGCGGCGGGCGCGCAGATCAGCACGGGCGTGCGGGCAACAGGCCTGCGGAAAGACGGTTCTGGGAACGAAGGGGGCGGTTGGCGGGTCGAGACCACCAAGGGCGCGGTGCGGGCGAAGGCGGTGGTGCTGGGCACTAATGCCTATACGGATGACCTATGGCCGGGGCTTTCCAAGACCTACACGCCGATCCACTTTTTCCAGCTTGCGACCGAACCATTGGGAGAGAAGGCGGCGCATATACTGCCGGGCCGCCAGCCGGTCTGGACCACGGGGCAGATCATGGTGTCGCTGCGCCGGGACGCGTCCGACCGGATTGTCATCGGCTCCATGGGCCGGATTTTCGGGACGAAGGACGGCGGTCTGTCCCGGCGTTGGGCGGCGAAGCGCCTAGCCAAGCTGTTCCCGGAACTGGGACCGGTGCAATTCGAGGAAGCGTGGCATGGCCAGATCGCCATGACGCCGGATCACCTGCCGCGTATCCATGTGCTGGACGAGGGGCTTTACACGCCGATTGGCTATAACGGGCGGGGAATCACGACGGGCACGATCTTTGGGCAGGCGATGGCAGGATTGCTGACCGGTATGGAGGTGCGCGACCTGCCTATGCCGGTGACGGATGTGGCCGCGGTGGCGAACGCACCGCTGATGCGGCGGCTCTATGATGTGGCGTTCACGGCGAACCAGGTGGTGAAGGGGATCTGAGGGCCTTGCTTTCCGCATGATGCCCATTTGCGTGCCGCCTTAAAACACGCCATAAATTCCCCCAATGGAGTCCGTCTGGATTCCACCCCTCCAGTCTCATCCGCCGGAGACCAGAACGAAAGGCACCAACATGACCAGTCAGTCGGAGATCGACGCGACGATGGGCTTTGCGCCGGCCCATGACGCGCCGATACCCTATATGCAGCGATTGCGGGACTATTATCTCGCGCTCGGCTACGGCAATCCCTACCGGTGGGCGCAATACCGGGACGTACCCTTTACCAAACTCAACAAGCCGCTGAGCGAGACCAAAGTCGGGCTCGTGGTCACAGCGGCGCCCTACCAACCGGACAAGGGCGACCAGGGGCCGGGCGCGCCCTATAATGCGGCGGCGAAGTTCTATCGGGTCTACACGGACTCGATTGAGGGCGAGCCGGACGTGCGCATCTCGCATATCGGCATCGACCGCAAGCATACGACCGCGGCCGACATCAACAGCTACTTTCCGCTGAAGGCATTGAAAGCGGCGGAGGCAGAGGGCCGGATCGGCAAGCTCGCCGAGCGCTTCGTCGGCACCCCCACCAATCGCAGCCAGATCACCACGGTCGAGCAGGATTGCCCGGACGTGCTGGCCGAACTGCGCACCCAAGGGGTTGAGGCTGCCGTCATCGTCGCTGCTTGACCGGTGTGTCATCAGACCGTGAGTCTGACTGCACGCTATCTCGAAGCGAACGGCATCCCCACCGTTGTCATGGGCTGCGCCAAAGACATTGTGGAGCACGCGGGCGTGCCCCGGTTCCTGTTCTCGGACTTCCCGCTCGGCAATGCCGCAGGCAAGCCGCACGAGCCGGAATCACAGCGCCAGACGTTGGCGTTGGCGCTCGACCTGCTGGAAACCGCCGCGCATCCGCGGACCACGCTGCAAAACCCGCAGCACTGGAACGAGGATGGGTTGTGGAAGCTGGACTTCCAGAATGTCGACCAAATCCCGGCTGAGGAACTGGCTCGCCGCCGGGCGGAATTCGACGAGGTCAAGCGCGTCGCCAAGGAACGCCGCGAGGCCGACGGCAGCGGCAAGGCGGCGGCTGCGGAGTAAGGTGCGGGGCTGCCGCACCTTCTGGCGTCATTGCAAGTCCCCGGCTTTTCGCCGGGGATGAAGCAATCTGCTAGCGAGGCGCTTCAAGCCCGGCCACTCTTGGTTTGATTTTGTGTTCCGCCAGCCTGAATATATCTCCCGGTCCCTGACGCAAGTCAGGGCCCATTCCGGAGACGGCAGATTTGTGAGCGCAGACGCTTCGATACCGGCGCCTCTGAAATGGGCCCTGAATGCTGCTTTGCAGCTTCAGGGATCTGATCACGTATTAGGTTCATCCGCCCCCACAGGAAATGATTATGACCGACGAAAACCTGCCTTTATCCGGAATCCGGGTGCTGGACATCGGCACGCTGATTGCCGGGCCTTTTTGCGCCACCATGCTGGGCGACTTTGGCGCGGAGGTGATCAAGGTGGAGCAGCCAGGCAGGGGCGATGCGCTCCGCGGCTCCCCGGTGGATGGCAAGGCCAATCGCTCCGGCAACTGGCTGGTGGAGGGGCGGAACAAGAAATCTGTCACCCTGAACCTGCGTGTGCCGGAAGGGCAGGCGATTCTGAAAGAGTTGATTGCCATCGCCGACGTGCTGGTTGAGAACTTCACCCCCGGCACCTTGGAGAAATGGGGCCTCGGCTGGGACGTGGTGCACGAACTCAACCCTAAGTTGATTATGACCCGCGTTTCGGGTTACGGGCAGGTGGGGCCTTACTCCAAGCGCTCCGGCTATGACCGGATCGCGCTGGGCTTTTCGGGCTACATGTACCCGACGGGCTTTCCGGACCGCATTCCGGTACGCCCGGCCTTTGCCACGGCGGACTACAACACCGGCACATTTGCGGCGCTCGCGACCATGTTCGCGCTCTACCATCGGGACGCGAATGGCGGCAATGGAGAGGGCCAGTTGATCGACCAGGGGCTTTATGAGGCGCCGTTCCGCATCACGGCGGATATGATGGTGGATTACTTCCAGAGTGGTACCAACCGGGAGCGGATCAGCAACCGCAATCCGACCTTTACGCCTGCCGGTACCTTCCTGACCAAGGACGGCCGCTATGTGCAGATCGCGGCGGGCGGCGACGGCGTCTGGCCGCGGCTCGCCAAAGCCATGGGCCAGCCGGAATTGGCTGAGGACCCGCGCTACAAGACTGCCGCTGAGCGCAACAAGCGTGCGGACGAAATGGAAAAGATGTGCGAGGACTGGGTCGCGACCCTGAACTTCGATGAGATCGAGCCGCTGCTGGTCGGCCTGAACGTGCCGTTCGGCGGCATCTACCGGGCAGAGGACATTGCCAAAGACCCGCATTACGAGGCGCGCCAGAACATCGCCCACGTGCCGGACGCGGAACTGGGCGAGGTGGTCATGCCCGGCATCACGCCGAGGCTGGAGGGCACGCCCGGACGCATCACGCACGCTGGTCCGGAGATCGGCGCGCACACGGCGGAGATTTATCGCGGTCTGCTCGGCAAGAGCGAGAAAGAACTGGCGGCGCTGAAAGAGGCAGGGGTGATTTAACAGGTAATCTCCCGCCCTGGTTGCCCGTCGCGAACGCATCGAAGCAATGCGCGACGGCGGCAGGCGGATAGCCGGTAGCCTCCCGTACAATGTCGAGCGCGGGATGGCGGATCAGCACCATGGCGTCATCTGTCACGCAGGTCTCGGCAGCAGGGGCGGGTCGACAGGTGCGGCGATCCGCTCTAGCGTTGGTTCCGACCCTGAATGGCGGTCATGCAACGGAGGAGGCAAAAATGCGTTTTTCAGCTTTACTCTTGGCGGCGGCAGTAACCGCTGGGCCGTTTCTGATGGCAGCGCCTTCCATGGCGCAGAATGTCAAAGTCACGCCGCTGGGCGGCGTCGATGGTGAATTCTGCCGGCTCGACCGAGCCTTGATCTTCGAAGACCCGAACGGCACGCGCATTCTCTATGACGCCGGGCGCACGGTCGCCGGCGGGGATGATCCGCGGCTTGGCGAGATCGACGTTATTCTGGTCAGCCACATGCATGGCGATCACGCCGGTGACCGGCACATGAAAGCGCCGAATTCCGGCACGTGCGGCATGCCGGATTTCTCAGTCGATGCCACGCCGAACTCCAACACTGTCAACATAGCCCTGGCAAAGGATGCCGCAATCGTCACCGGGAGTGAAATGCCGCCCTTCTTCGCCGGCAAGCTCAAGGCCAACGGCGGCGATCCGGCAAAGTCGATGCTGGTCCGTTTCGGCGCCACGAAAACGGTCGGCGGCGTCGGCATTTCGACCGTCCCGGCCTCGCATAGCAACGGCCTTTCGCCCGCATTCATCGGTGGCGAGTTGGGTGAGCACATGAAGGCCGCGGGTATCGGCGGCTATGTCGGCCCGCCGACCGGCTATGTACTGACGTTCAGCAACGGCCTGGTGGTCTATCTATCGGGCGATACCGGCATGACGGCGGAGCAGGATGTGGTGGTGCGCGGTCACTACGGGGCCGAACTCGCGGTGATCAATATCGGCGATACCTTCACCACCGGCCCGATGGAAGCCGCCTATGTGGTGAACAAGCTGGTCAAGCCGAAAAGCGTCATTGCCTCCCACGCCAATGAGGAAGCGACCAAGGATGGCAAGGTCATTGCCGGAACCCGCACGGAAACTTTCATCAACGCCGCCAACATGCCGGTCCACGTGCCCCTCAGCGGCATGACGATGTCGTTTGACGCTAACGGCAAGTGTGTGGACGGCTGCTAGGCCGGTATGAAGAAGGGGCGCCCGCCCGGAAGCCTATTGCCTTGCGGCGGCCGCCTTTATCGAACGCCAGATGGTTTCGGGTGTCGCAGGGCCTTCCAGCGTAGCGACGCCGTAGGGCTTCAGCGCGTCAAGGATGGCGTTGGCGACGGCGGGGTAGCCGGCGATGGCGCCGGCCTCCCCCGCGCCTTTGACACCAAGGGGGTTGGTCGTGCAGGGCTCGCCCGCCAGTGTCAGGTCGAAGCTGGGCAGGTCATCGGCGCGGGGCAGAGCGTAGTCCATGAAGGAGCCCGCCAGAAGCTGGCCACTTTCCGGGTCATAGACCGCATGTTCCATCAGGGCCTGGCCGACGCCCTGGGCAATCGCGCCGTGCATCTGGCCGTGCACCAGCAGGGGGTTGATGACGGTGCCGTAGTCGTCCACCGCGGTGTAGCGGTCGAGGCGCACCATGCCGGTTTCGGGATCGATTTCTACTTCCGCGACGTGGCAGCCGTTGGGGAAGGTGTGGTGCTCGCGCGTGAAGTGCTGGTAGGTGTCGAGAGGCTCGCCCTGTTCCCGCGCTTTCGCTGCGACCTGCATCAGGCCGACGCTGCGGTCGGTGCCCGCGATGGTAAAGTCGCCATCGGCGAAATTGATGTCCGCCTCGGCAGCCTCCAGTATCTGGGCGGCGATGCGGCGGCCCCTCTCCTTGATCTTCTCCACTGCCATGAAAATTGCCGTGCCCGCCATGAAGGTCGCGCGGGAGGAGCCGTGGCCGCCGCCCATGGCGATCAGATCCGTGTCGCCTGCCTGGTAGCGGATGGCCTCGACCGGCTGGCCGAGCAGGTCGGAAATGATCTGGGGGAAGCTGGTCTCGTGACCCTGGCCGATGGCCTGAGTGCCCGTGGTGAAGGTAATGGCACCGCCATTCTTCCCATCGGGGTCGAAACGCAGTTCCACGTTCTCCTCCGGCGCGCCAAAGGTGGCTTTCATGTGGTAGCCGATGCCGAGACCGCGGAGCCGGCCTGCGGCTTCGGAGGCGGCCTTGCGTTCGGCGAACCCCTCGGACGCCTTGGTCATGGCGGCCTCGACGTTCTCCGGGAAGTGGCCGCTGTCGATTACCGCGCCGACGGCGTTGGTGTGCGGCATACCGGCGGCGGGGGCCATGTTCTGGCGGCGGAGGGCGGCCGGGTCGCGGCCTGTTTCGGCGGCAGCGCGGTCGATCAGGCGCTCCATGATGTTGGCGAATTCAGCGAAGCCGGGGCCGCGGGTGACGCCGGTCGGGACCGTGTTGGTGTAGACCGCGCCCACGTCCACGTGCAGGGCCGGGATCCGGTAGGGGCCGCCCGGCAGTTTGATGAATTGCTCCGTGTAGATGCGGGCCATGCTGCCGGTCAGGTAGGCGCCGAGATTGCCGCGGCTCCAGACCTTCAGGCCGGTGAAGTTGCCTTGCGTGTCGAGGGCGAGTTCGGCGCGCGCGTCGTTGTCCCGTGCCTGGTGGTCAGAGACGAAGCCCTCGCTGCGGGAGGCGATCCACTTTACCGGCCTGCCGGTGGCGCGGGCCGCCCAGAGCAGCAGTACCATCTCCGGATACATGAAATTCTTCACGCCGAAGCCGCCGCCGACATCCGGGGCGACGAAGCGGACTTGTTGCCTGTCCACGCCCAGCGTTTCCGCGACCCGGTCGCGGGCCATGTGGATGCTCTGTGCGGAGACGTGCAGGGTGTAGCGCCCGGTGGCCGGATCGAACGCGCCGATG
Source organism: Alphaproteobacteria bacterium (assembly GCA_965222315.1). Classification (GTDB taxonomy): domain Bacteria; phylum Pseudomonadota; class Alphaproteobacteria; order Bin95; family Bin95; genus JACKII01. The sequence continues at coordinate 614,620 of OZ244951.1, forward strand.
CCGCCGCGCGGCTCCATGGAATTGGTGGAAATGCGGTGGTTGTGGAGGGCGAGCTTGGTTACGTGGGCGGCGTTGGTGAAGGCCGCCTCCGTCGCCGCGCGGTCGCCGGCTTCCCATTCCAGGCAGAGGCTGGCCGGGTCGCCGCTGGCGACGGCGGCGGCGATGGAGGTGACGGCGGGGCGGGGGCTGTAATCAACCGTGACTAGTTCGGCGGCATCTTGGGCCTGCTCGCGGGTGCCGGCGATGACCAGGGCGACGGGCTGGCCCACATAGCGCACCTGACCGGTCGCCAGCGGGTATTGGGTGGGGTAGCGGAAGGGCTCGCCGGAGTAGATGTTCACCTGCTCGTAGGGCTGGAGCGGGCCGATGCCGGCGGCCTCCAGGTCCTGGCCGGTGAGTACGGCGGCGACTCCTGGGGCTGCCAGGGCGGTTTTGGTGTCGACGCCGGCGATATCGGCGTGTGCATGGGGCGAGCGCACGATAGCGGCGTGTAGCAACCCCTCCGGCCGCATGTCGTCCACGTAGCAGCCGGCCCCGGTGATGAAGCGGATGTCCTCGGCGCGGCGGGGGCTGTCGCCGATTTTCAACTTGGGCATGTCGGTATCTCCCTGGCCCGTGAGGCTAGCGGTTCCGGGCGTGCGGGCAACCGCGATTTGCGTTGAAACCGTCCTGATTGACCAATTGCCGCCGTGACAGCCGCGGCCTGTGGTTGCACATAGACCGCGTGCCGCTGAGTTAACCGACGAGAGAACCGCCATGCGTACCCACAAGATCGCCGCCATTCCCGCCGATGGCATCGGCCCCGAAGTCATTGAAGCGGGCACAGCCGTGCTGGAAGCGCTGGCGGAGCGTATGGGTGATGTGTCGTTCCAGTTTCAGACATTCGACTGGGGCACGGACTATTACAAGAAGCATGGCGTGATGATGCCGGAAGACGGGCTAGCGAAGTTGCAGCCGTTCGATGCGATCTTCTTTGGGGCTGTCGGCGCGCCGGACGTGCCGGATCACATTACGCTCTGGGGCCTGCGCCTCAATATCTGTCAGAACTTCGACCAGTACGCCAATGTGCGTCCGACCCGCATCCTGCCGGGCATTACCTCGCCGCTGCGGAATGTGGAGGCCGGTAATCTGGACTGGGTGATCGTGCGGGAGAACTCCGAGGGCGAGTATGCCGGCAATGGCGGGCGCACCCACCGCGGCCTGCCGGAGGAAGTGGCGACCGAGGTAGCGATCTTCACCCGCGTCGGCGTTGAGCGGATCATGCGCTATGCCTTCCGCATCGCGCAGTCGCGCCCGCGCAAGTTCCTGACCGTGGTCACCAAGTCCAACGCCCAGCGCCACGGCATGGTGATGTGGGACGATATTGCGGCGGAAGTGGCGGAAGAGTTCCCGGACGTGACCTGGGACAAGATGCTGGTCGACGCCATGACGGTGCGCATGGTGATGGAGCCCGAGAGCCTGGACACCGTGGTCGCCACCAACCTGCACGCCGACATCCTGTCGGATCTGGCGGGGGCGCTGGCAGGCAGTATCGGGGTTGCGCCGACGGCAAACATCAACCCGGAAGGCCGCCATCCCTCCATGTTCGAGCCGATCCACGGCTCTGCCTTCGACATTACCGGCAAGGGTATCGCCAACCCGGTCGCCACCTTCTGGACCGCCGCGCAGATGCTGGAGCACCTGGGCGAGGCCGACGGGGCGGCGCGCTTGATGCGGGCGGTGGATCAGGTTTGCGCCGCAGGGATCATGACACCGGATGTGGGCGGTAAGGCGACCACCAAGGAAGTCACCGAGGCGGTGATAGGCGCGATCCGGGGCGCGAACGACTGAGGCGGTCCTGACAGCAGGCGCTATCTCGCAGACCGGAAAGAGCGTATGAAGGGAAGTCTCATTCGACCTGTGGCGAGGAATAGTCATGGACGAAGACGAACTGGAACTCATCAGGCGGCGGCTGACGGATGATGTGCGTGAAACGGTTCAGAAGCAGCTTTTCCGCACCTATGCCATGATCGGGGCCGCGGTAATCGCGGTTCTGGGTTATGCCAACTGGAACATTTTCGAAGACACCAAGGCGCAGGTGGTGGAGAACGCCGACGCGGCGGTGCAGGACGCCGTCGCCGATGCGCAGGAAAAAATCGCGGAGCTGAAGGTAAACATTGCGGCTCAGACCGGCCGCATCGAGTATGAGCGAGAACGGGCGGTAAAGGTGCATAGCCAGGTTGCCGACCAACTCGCCAAGCTGGACCTGGAAGCGTCCAACCTCACAACATTGAACGAGTCGGTCGCGGCGCTGGTCGATGCCCGGCGTCAGCTTGAAACCGACCTAGAGGACATTAAGGCCCGGACCGAAAAGCTGTCGGTCCTGGGGGCGGAATTGAAACGCATCTCCGAACAATTGAGGGTCAGCGACCAGGCGAACGCCCAGACCTATGGCGATGTCATCGACAAGTTGGACAATGCCGAGAAGAACGCGCAGGTCCTGGCGAACCGCCCGACGGTCTACCTGCAGTTTGCGGGCGGTGCGCGGTCCAAAGCCGTGGAGCTTTCGGAAAAACTCAAGGTCGATGGTTTTGTTATGCCCGGCGAGGAACGGCACGCGGGCGCGGCGGGTAAGCGGGAGATCCGCTACTATTACGAGGCGGATCTTGAAGGCGCCAAGGCCCTTGCTTCCGCGACACTCACGGCGATGATCGCCATGGGCTACGCGGATGACGAGCCATTCACGATCAACGACCTGACCGGGTACCGCGGCACCAAGCCGAAACCCGGTATCATCGAGCTTTGGGTGGAACTTTAGGCGTCTTTCACTGCCACGATGAACACTGCCTTGTTCTTGCCCGGCTGCCATTCGTGGTCGATGCGGAAGCCGGCGGCGGTAATGGCGTCCTTCAGGTTCTGGCGGGAAAAGAAGCCAACATAGGGGATCAGGCCCAGCCAGCGGCCAAGTGGCGCCACATAGCGGAACCAGCTCATGCCGTCGCTCAGGCAGGCAGTGCTGGAGACGAAGACGCCGCCAGGCTTCAATATGCGCCAGGACCGGGCGATGGCGGCGTCGCGGTTTTCCAGCAGATGCAGGATGCTGTGGGCCATGACCATGTCGTAGCGGCTTGAGGGATCAGGCGCGCCGTCCACGGCCTCCCATTCAAACGTCACGTTATCCACGCCGGCTTCGGCGGCCCTGCCGCGGGCGATTTCGAGCATCTTGGCGGAAACGTCGGTTGCCAGGATGTGCTTGGCATGAGGGGCGTGGGCGATGGCGGTGGAGCCGGTGCCACAGCCATACTCATAGACCTCCGAGGCAGGCGTCAGGTATTCGCGGGTCTTGGCGAGCTTTTCTTGGTAGGCGGCCTCATCCTTGATCGGGCTTCGCGCATATTTCTTGGCGATCCGGTCCCAGAAGCGGGATTGATTGGCCATGGTGGCCTCCATTGGTGCGTAGGGTTGTTAGGTGAGCCTTGCAGACATGCTCGGCAAGGGCGCTTGGTTGAGGGCTCAGATAACTATGCAGTTGCGATAAGGGAATTGACGAAATAGGCCTTTTCTTTATGCATAAATGCATGGATTGGCGCTCTATTAATTTCGACTGGAACCGCGCCCGTGCGTTCCTAGTGACGGCGGAGGAAGGCTCGCTGTCAGCGGCGGCGCGTGCGCTCGGCATGGCGCAGCCGACGCTTGGGCGACAGGTGGCGGCGCTGGAGGCGGAATTGGGCGTTGTCCTGTTCGAACGGGCGGGCCGCGGCTTGGTGTTGACCCCGAATGGCTTGGATCTGCTGGAGCACGTCAAATCCATGGGGGAGGCGGCAGGCCGGGTGTCGCTGGCGGCGGGCGGCCGGGCGGAGGCGATCGAGGGGTCGATCACGATTACCGCAAGCGAGATTGCCTCTATCTATTTGCTGCCCCCGATTGTCGCGCGCCTGCGCCGGGAAGCGCCGGGCATCGAGGTGGAAATCGTCGCCTCCAACAGCACCGTCGATCTGCGCCGGCGGGAGGCGGACATTGCGCTCCGCGGCTTCCGGCCGACCCAGCCGGACCTGATCGCCAAGAAAGTGCGGGACGGCCGTGCCCGTCTCTATGGCGCGCGCACCTATCTGGCGCGGATCGGTAATCCGGCAACGCCGGAAGAACTGAGCCGGGCGGACTTCATCGGCTTTAATACATCGAACGAAATGGTGGACGGTTTGAACAGCCTGGGGCTGAACGTTGACCGCAGCCGGTTTCCGGTCCTCACCGCCAGCCACATGGTGCATTGGGAACTGGTGAAATGCGGGGCCGGGATCGGCGTGCTGCCGGAGGCATTGGGCGACGCCGAACCGTTGGTCCGGCGGGCGCTGCCCTCGCTGCCGCCTTTCGAGTATCCAATCTGGCTGACAACGCACCGGGAGTTGCAGACGAGCCGGCGGGTGCGGCTGGTGTTTGACTTTCTGGCGGACGAACTGGCGAGGGCGGTGATCTGAGCTTTGCGCCCTGGCACGCGCCGGAAAGGATGGTTGTGAACCAGAGGAGGCAGGCCCATTTATTCTCAGCCGGACCGGCGGTTTGCTTTAGCTGTCACGCCTCTACATCGGGTATACATTGGATCGACATTCGATCTACATTGGATCTACATAGGCTATACATTCCTCTACATTTTCAGCCCAGAATGTAGAGGAATGTAGATAAATGTAGATGTTTTTGCGGTTTTTTTTGAAAGAGGTATAATAGTACAGCATTGGGGCCACCGGCAGCCCGTCAGATGAAGTCCCAGTCAAGCTGGGTCATGCCGATGAAGCCGGAGATCGGGCCGCCGGGGGAGTTGCGCTCGACCAGGGCCTTGATGCTGACGGGCTGGTTAATCAACTGCCAGCCATACTCGGAGAAGGTCTGCTTGTTGAACACGTGCTGGGAGAGCAACGGGTTGGTCAGGGCCTGGCTGAAGGCATCGACCGCGACCATGGTGTTGACCAGTTCTGACAGGGGCGAGTTGATGATCCGGTCTTCGGCGAACAGGCCCACATAGAACTCGATATCGGCGACGGAGGCGTAGTTCGCCTTCAGGACGCGCACGACTTCGGGATCGGACGAGATGTCCTCGAACTTCTGTGGGGCGGGCAGGCCGCAATAGGCGCGGTAGCGGACATAGGTGTCCAGGTCGCAGGCGCGGCCCTGGCGGATCGACTTGGCCTCCACATGCAGGAGCGCGTCCGTGGTGTTGCGGGGGCCGAGCGCGCCCGCCGCCTGGGCGCTCATGTCCAGGAAGCCCTGGCGCATGCCGCCATCCAGGAAGGCCGAGTTGTTCAGGAAGGTCATGCCCACGGGGATGCGGGTCCCGTTCCAGGTGATGATGTCCGGGATCAGTGAGTGCCAGCGGTAGAGCAGACTGAACTCGCTGGTCATCCAGATGGGCTTATTCCAGGGCGCATTCCAGGCAACGGAGGGGTCGGCCCGCAGACGGAAGGGCTTGCTGGCGATGTGGTTGATGTACTCCTCCACCACCAGCTTGATGAACAGGACGATCAGGATGTTGCGGGCGGTCTCGAAGACGCGATCATCATCCCAGCCGGGGTTCCGCTCCTCCAACTCGCCCGCCAGGCGGTTGTGCTCCCGCAGCAGCAGGGTGGTCAGCATGGAGACCTGGGGGGCGGAGTTCGAACGATCGCCGCCGAAGGCGAACAGCTTGGCCCGGTGCTCCGCATGCTCCGGTCCCTGGATGCTGCCAAGGCCGAGGGGCGGGTCGATGCCCTCGAACTGCGGGTCCAGCGCCTCATCCTTGTAAAGGAAGGGCGCGTATTCCTCGCCGTCGATCATCTGGGACTTCAGGCGTCCCTTTTGACCCTGGCCCTCGCTCTGCAGGCGCAGGATCAGGGTTTGCTCCTGGGTCCGGCCATAGAGCTGGCAGAGGTCGATATTGTGGGTGGAGGTGTTGCGGCGAAGGCTGATTTCATCCTGCTCGTCCTTGGCCGGCACGGTGCGCAGGAACCCGTCGGTCAGGAACTGGGCGAAGGTGGGGAACAGGCAGGTGGACTTGTCGCTGAGCTTCTGCTGGCCGTCCGGGCGCCTGAACAGGTCCAGCAGGTTCTCGATAGGCGGCAGGTCGTCCGGTTCCTTTCGCGCTGGCAGGTGGCGGGCGCTCCAGGTCTTGTCCGTGAGTGAGCGCCACGAGGTGTAGTCGGAGACCGTGCTCCATGGATGCGGGCGGGTGCGGACCTTGTTTACCAGGCTGTTGATGATGAGGCGGTTGACCTTCTCCGCCGTCCAGTCATTGCCGGAGACGCCGCGTGCGGCAGCGTTGATGAGCTTGCGGATGAAGGAATCGAACATGGGGCGCCTCGCTATGCTGTTCCGCTCTTAGCGGATGGTCAGCTTAGCTTAAGCGCGGCCCGGTGCCTAACATATGATGCCGGTCACAGGGGAGCGGATAAGGCGCGGTGCTGTCAGCGGCGGTAAGGGAAGCAATGGCTGCGGTCGAGGCTCAGGCCGTAGTGGTCGGCGAGCATCTCAATCGCTTCGCCGTGTTCCTCGTACGGATCGCTGTTGCCCTTGCCGACAATGATGCACTGGAAGCGGGGGGTGTCCTGGCCGCCCGGCGGGAGCATGGCTGTGGCCAGCGCCTCGCCATCCCGGTTCCGCAAGGTGAGGAACAGCGCCATGGTCTTCGCCAGATGCGATTTCAGGCCGATGTTCTGCTCGAACGATACGGTGGAGGTGGGCTTATAAGTCCGCTTCGCGGATTCCTGATTGCGGCGGAAATGCTTGGCGACAGCATGGGCCATTATCTCGGACTCGATCCCCGCCTCCATCTCGTCTTCGAGGCGGAACCAGGTCTTTCCGTCAGGGCCGTCGCAGACATATTGCATGGTCGTGGCTCAATTCCGGGCGGGTGATAGCGGTGCGAAGGCACGCTGGTCTATTGACTCTATCCCTGCACCGATTGGCCCGGCAAGCCGCTGCGGAGTAGTGCTGACAGGCCGGGTTTGCCGGGTCGGGCGGGCAGGCTTAGAGTATCTAGAGGTTACGAATTGCCGGGGATTTCGGATGGCTCAAGCCGCCATAAAACCAGCCTTTGCCAAACCCGCATTCGATATTGGGTTTGCGACCAATGACATTGATGGCTACCGGGCGCTTCTGGAAGGGCAGGCGGGGCTTTCCTATGACCATTTGGCGAAGCTCGGCGGCGGCTTCCATCAGCACCGCTGGCGGCAGGGCGACAGTATCATCAAGGTGAACCACACCCGTACACCGTTGGCCGATGCGCCGGCGGCAGGCTACCGCGCGGTGACGCTGGCAGCGGACCGCAGCATTGACCTCGTGACGCCGGATGCAGTGCCTCTGTCGTTGCGGGAGGATGCAGCGGCCGACCTGACCCTGCATGTGGTGGCGAACGACCTGGACGCCTTCGCCCGGTTTTATGGAGAGCGGCTGGGGCTGCAGCCGGATGCCCCGAACGCCTTCCGCCTGGGCGCCAGCCGGATCGTGGCCGAGGCGGGCAGTGTGCCGGAAGCGCCCGGATGGCGGGAGAAAGGGCTCCGCTACATGACGGTGCAGATCTTCGATTGCGACGGGCTTACGGCGGCGATGGAGAGGCGCGGCGCGGTGATTGGGGCAGAGCCTCGGACCATTGGGCAGGTGCGCTATAGCTTTGTGCGCGACCCGGACGGCAACTGGATCGAGCTTTCGGAACGCGCCAGCCTGACCGGGAAGCCGGTGGCGGCGGGGTAGGCGTAGGGCTTACCGCCCCAAATCGACCGCGTAGCTCTCCACCGGCGGCGGGGTCTTGATCAGACCGCGTTCGGCCAGAAAATTGGCGAACCGGGTGTAGCGGCTCACGTCCAAAGCGGCCGGGCGCAGGGCAAAGCGGGGCAGCGTATCGCGCCAGGCGCGGCGGTTCAGCTCGTCATCCAGGTCCTTGTTGCCTTTCAGGAAGAGCGTCCAGGCTTCTTCCGGGTGGTTGACCATGTACTGCACGCCCCGCTCGATGGCTTCGTTGAACGCCTTGAACCGGGGGTCTGCCAGCGTGTCCTTGTGCGCGATGACGATCAGTTCGTCATAAGAGGGCACGCCCTCTTCCTCGACGTAGAATGCGCGGCCCGGATAGCCGGCAATGTCCATCTGGTTCAGCTCGAAATTGCGGTAGCCGCCGATGACGGCATCGACCTTGCCGGTGATCAGGCTGGGCGAGAGCGACCAGTTGACGTTGACCAGGGTGACGTCGGCCATGCTCAGGCCATGATTCCGAAGCATCGAGCCGAGCAGCGCATCTTCCACACCGCCGACCGAAAAGCCGACCTTTTTTCCCTTCAGGTCGGCGATCTGCTTGATCGGGCCGTCCTTCAACACGATGAGCGTGTTCAGCGGCGTTGCCACCAAGGTTGCGACACGGACCAGCGGCAGGCCCTCACTGACCTGGATATGCAACTGCGGCTGATAGCTGACGGCCAGATCGTATTTGCGGGCCGCGACCAGTTTCGGCGGGTCGTTCGGATCGGCCGGTGGTTGGAGGACCACTTCCAGGCCGGCATCTTTGAAATAGCCGCGTTCCTGGGCGACGTAGAGGGGGCCGTGGTCGGGATTGACGAACCAGTCAAGCATGACCTTCAGTTCGGCTGCCTGCGCGCTTATGGCAGTAAGGGCAAGAGCGCCTGCGAGGGCGCCTCGGAAGGCTAGGGATCGGAACATCGCAGCAGTCCTTAGTTGAGCGTTTCAGGTTGCCAGGAAATGAGCTGCTTCAGGGCCCAATCCAGAGTGAAGTAAATCGCCAGCGCGCCGAGCGTCAGCACGAACAGGGCAGCGAACATCAGGTCGGTCTGCATACGGGCGTTGGCGTGCAGCATCAGGTAGCCTAGCCCGGCCTCCGACCCGACCCACTCGCCGACCACGGCGCCGATGGGGGCGACCGAGGCGGCGACCCGCAGGCCGGAGGCGAGGCTGGGCAATGCCGAGGGCACCCGCAGGTGCCATAGGGCCGAGAGGCGGCTTGCGCCCATGGTCTGAGCCAATGCCAGCCAGTCCGGCTCGGTCCGGCGGAGGCCGTCGAAGAACGCCGCCGTCACAGGGAAGTAGATGATGAGGGTCGCCATCGCGACCTTGCTCGCCATGCCGTAGTCGAGCCAGAGCACCAGCAGGGGCGCGATGGCGAAGACGGGGATTGCCTGGCTTCCGACCAAAACCGGCATCATCCAGCGGGTCGCGCCGGGGATTGCCGCCATGACAAGCGCGGTCACGACCCCCAGCAGGGTGCCAAGCAAAAGCCCCAATACGACCTCCACCCCCGTGACCCAGGCGTGCGAGAGGATAATGTCGAAGCGCTCCACCAGCGTCACCAGCACGGCCACCGGTCCCGGCAGAATGAAGCGGGGCGTACCGGTCAGCCAGATCACGCTCTGCCAAAGCGCGAATAGCACAGCAGCGATGATGAGGGGGCGCAGCCATCTCATGCCGGCGGGTTCAGCAGTTGGTCCAGCAGAACGCCATGCCGGGCCGCGACATCCGGATCGTCGGCGGGGCGGGGTGGTGGCGATGCCGCAGGAACGGCTTCCTCGCGCAGGCGGACGGGGCGGCATTCCAGCATGACGATACGATGGGCGAGGCGCAGGGCTTCCAGGGGATCATGGGTCACGTGGAGCACGGTCTTGCCCGCCAGCATCCGGGCGGAGAGGTCCTGCATCCGGTGGCGGTTCAGGGCGTCGAGGGCGGCGAAGGGCTCGTCCAGCAGGACGATGGGCCGGTCCTCGATCAGCGTGCGGACCAGCGCTACCCGCTGGCGCATCCCGCCGGAGAGGGTGGCGGGCCGGGCGTCCAGGTAGTCGCCGAGGCCAACTTCGGTCAGCAGGGCAGCGGCGCGCTGGCGGTGGGCTTTGGCATCCGTGCCGCGCAGCCGGTCGCCGAGGCAGGCATTCTCCAGCACCGAGAGCCAGGGCAGCAGGGCGTCGCGCTGGGCCATCAGGGCGATATGGTTCTGCACCGGACTGCCATCGGAGAGGCTGGCACGGTAGTCGCCTTCGCCTGCATCCAGGCCCGCTGCAATACGCAACAGGGTGGATTTGCCGACGCCGCTGTCGCCCAGCAGCGCGGTCCATTCGCCCGATTTCAGGTCGAGACGGAGATCCTGGAACAGCACAATGCTGTCGAACGCCAAGTGTTTGGCCTCGACGGTGACGCCGGGTACGGCTGGATTTTGGCGGAATTCCGCCAGGGTTGGCTCGGTCAAGAAGCACGTCTCCCTACGCCGGTGCTAACCGGGTCAGGTTCGTGGGGTCGTCTCGTGCTGTCCGAGACCTCTCAGCCGGCGCGACCCGGCTCCCCCGCATGCGGAAGGTAAAACTGTTACGGACGTATAGTGGCGAAACGCGGGCGGGAAGGCAAGAGCGTGCCTACTTCTTCTCCGCATCCGCATAGGGCGCGTACCAACTGGCCGGGCGCTTTTCGATGAAGCTCATCAGGCCCTCGACCGCCTCGTCCGTCATGCGTTTGCCGGCGTGGTCGCGGGCCAGTTCGCGGGCGCGGCGGTCGTCCACTACCATGCCGGCGCACTCCAGAATGGACTTTTTCGATTCGGCGATGCCGCCGGGTGCGACCTGGAGGATCGAGTCGATGATCGGCGCTGCCGCTTCGTCCAGACCGCCGGCTGGGCAGACTTCGTCAACCAGGCCCAACTCTTTTGCCTTCTCGGCCCCGAACCGCTCGCAGGTGATGGAATAGCGGCGCACGTGGCGCGCACCCATCCGGCCGAGCAGGACTGGGTAGATCGGCCCTGCCATCAGGCCCCACTTCGCCTCTGTGATGGCGAAATAGGCGTCCTCCGACGCGATCACCACATCGCAGGCCGCCGCAATGCCCGTGCCGCCGCCGAAGCAGCCGCCATGCACCAACGCAATGGTCGGCTTCGGCACTTCGTTCAGGCCGCGTATGGCGTTGGTGGTGTCCACCGAAATCAGGAAGTTCTCTTCCGGCGACAGGTCGATATTGCCCCTGATCCATTTCAGATCCGCACCGGCCTGGAAGTGCTTGCCGTTGCCGCGGATGACGATCACCCGGACCTTCGGATCGTGCGCCAATTTGGTGACGGCGGCGATGGCTTGCAGCAGCATGTCCCGATTGTAGGCGTTGTTCACCTCCGGCCGGTTGATGGTGATGGTGCCGACGCCGCGCTTGTCGACCTTGGTCAGGATGATTTTGGGCGCGGCTGCGGGCTTCTGAGCGGTAGCGGGCATTGCTGGGTCCTTAGGCTTAACGGAATGGTATTTTAGCTGGTCTGGCCGACCGCCACGTCGATCCACAAGTGAGGTGTGACCGTCGCGTTGTCACCGCCGCGTAACACCAGCGTGGTGGTCGCGCTTTCCAGGATGGCGGGGCCGGCGATCGTCTGGCCGGGGGCAAGGTCGTCCCAGGCGTAGATGGGCGTCTCCTGCCAGCCATTCATGTAGACTTGGCGGGAGGCGCGGGGGCTGGACGGCTCGCTTGCGCCGGCGAGCGGCTCCTGCGGCAGTTCGGGCAATTGGCCGACGGCGGCGACACGGGCGTTGACCAGCACTGCCTCCTGATCGCGCAAAGCATAGGTGTAGAGCTGCTCGTGCCGCTGGTGGAAGCGTTCGGCGATCTGGGCGAGCATGTCGGGCGCGTTCCAGTCCAGATCGTCCAGGGTCACGTCGATCTCGAAAATCTGCTCGCCATAGCGCATGTCGGCGGCATAGCGGTGGGAGACCTGGCCATCAAATACGGCCTTGAGCCGCGCGGTCGCGTCGTCCTTCAATGCAGTGAACGTGGCGCGCACCGCGTCGGCGTCGAGCGCGCCGGTGTCGCCGATATGGGTGCGGCTCGCCTCGAAGCGCAGGTCGGTGGCGAGCATGCCCCAGGCACTCAGCACACTGGCGACACGGGGGGCGATGGCGCGGGTGACGCCTAACTGGCGGGCGACCTCCGTCACGTGCAGGCCGGCCGCGCCGCCGAACGAAAGCAGGGCGTACTGGCGCGGGTCGATGCCGCGGCGGACGGAGACCAGACGCACGCCTTCCGCCATCTGGGTGTTGATGACCCGGTGCACGCCCTCCGCCGCCTGCTCGCGGCTGACGCTCAGCTCCGACGCCAACCGGTCGAGCGCGGCATCGGCCGCCGCGGCATCTAGCTCCGTCGAGCCGCCGAGGAAGTTGTCGGGATCGAAGAAACCCAGCACGGCAGAAGCGTCGGTCACGGTAGCCTGCGTTCCGCCGCGGCCATAGCAGGCGGGGCCGGGGTCCGCTCCGGCGCTCTCCGGTCCGACCTTCAGCAGACCGCCCGCATCCACACTGGCAAGCGAGCCACCGCCTGCGCCGATGCTCGCGATGTCCAGGGCCTGGAGCGCGATTCGTTGGTCAGCAATGCCCCGGTCGGCAGAGAGGGTGGGCTCGCCATTGGAGATAAGCGAGATGTCGGTGGAGGTGCCGCCCATGTCGAAGGGGATCAGGTTCGGCGCATCGGTCAGGCGGGCGGCATAGCGCGCGCCAGCAACGCCGCCTGCCGGGCCGGAAAGCACGGTGGCGGCTGCCAGGCGGATGGCCTCTGCAATCGGCGCGACGCCGCCATGGCTGAGGATGATGAGCACCGGGCCGCCGTAGCCTGCCTCTTGCAGCCGCCCCTCCAGCCTGGAGAGATAACGGTCCAGCGCCGGGCCGACATAGGCGTTCACGGCGGTTGTGGAGACCCGCTCATATTCCTTGATCTGCGGGAACACGCCGGAGGATAGACAGACATAGGCATCCGGCATAGCGGCGCGGACCGCCTCCGCTGTCGCCTGCTCGTGGGCGTCGTCATGGTAGGAGTGCAGGTAGCAGATGGCGACGGAGTTGCAGCCCTTGGCCTTTAGCGTATCAATGGCGGTGGCCAGCGAATCGTGGTCAAGAGGGACTTCGACCCGTCCGTCCGGGCGCATTCGTTCCTTGACGCCCAGGCGACGGTCGCGCGGGATCAGCGGTTCGGCCCGCGGCATACGCATGTTGTAGCGGTCGGGCTTCAGCCCCTCCCGCATCTCCAGAATGTCGCGGTGGCCCTCCGTCGTCAGCAGGCCGACATTGGCGCCCTTGCGTTCCAGCAGGGCGTTGGTGGCAACGGTGGTACCATGCACGATGCGTTGCGTCTGGCCGAGCAGGTTGTCAACCCCGATGCCCAGCGCTTCCGCGAGGCGGTCCAGCCCATCCATCACGCCGATGGACTGGTCGGCGGGGGTCGATGGCGCCTTGGCGAATGTAACACCGCCGGAATCGTCGACGGCGACCAAATCGGTGAAAGTGCCACCGACATCGATACCTATACGGAACATGGGGCTTGGCCTCGGGCGCGGGGGGCAAAAGCAGGCGTGGAGACTGAAAGCTACCAGCGCAGCGGAAATGAGCAAGGGGGCCGGTCGCGCATATGTACTACGTGGGCAGAGGGGAGGGCATGGCGCATTTCGATCCTGACGCGCTATATGAGGGGGCGGGCGAGTGCCCATACCGTAATTGGAGGACCGTTCATTGGATCGTCCGTGTCGTCGCCAGCGGACGTGCTGGCACCCACTGCTACACCGCTTGGCCAAGGGAGGCGCAATTGCTCTGGCTGTCACGGTGGCTGCGTGTGCCACGCCAGCGCCGGAACAGAAGCCGGTGGACGCACCCCAGGCCGTCGCCGATGCCCAAAGGGCCCAGGCGCTGCAAGCGCCCGAGACCAAAACCTTGAAGCGCAAGGTCGCGATTGGCCGGTTCACGAACGAGACACTCTATGGCCGGGCCTTGCTGACCGGCGAGCAGTTGGACGCCATGGGCCGCCAGGTCGGCGACACGCTCAGCACACAGTTGGTCGAGACCCAAAAGTTCATCGTGCTGGAACGCCCAGACCTTGCCGTGGTGGAGAAAGAACGGGCGATGGCCGGCATTTCCGACAGCCTGCCGGGGGCTAACGCGCTTATTGTCGGCTCCCTGACGGAGTTCGGCCGCAAGACGGAAGGCCAATCCGGCTTCCTCAGCAAGACCAAGAAACAGGTGGCCAGGGCCAAGGTGAACCTGCGCCTGATCGATCCGCGCACGGGCGCCGTCGTATTCGCCGCCAACGGCACGGGGCAAGCAGAGACCGAGTCGGGGACGACCTTCGGCTTCGGCAGCAAGTCGGAATATGACGAAACCCTGAACGCCAAGGCGATCTCGGCCGCCATCGGCGACCTGATGAACGAGTTGGTGAACAAGCTCGAAGAAAAGCCCTGGTGGAGCGACATTCTGGATGTTTCCGGCGGGCAGATCGTGATCAGTGGCGGCGCGCGCCAAGGCCTGCGTACCGGGCAGGAACTGGCGGTGATGCGGCGGGGCAAGACCATCAAGAGCCGTCAGACCGGCTTTCCCATCGAACTACCGCCGACGCCGGTCGGCCGGTTGCAGGTGGTGGAGACATTCGGCGATAGCGTTACCAATGAGGGCTCAATTGCAACGGTGACCCAGGGCACGGTCCGGCGCCAAGACCTGGACGCCCTGTTTGTTGTCGATGCCGCGGGAGTGAAATAGCGATGCTGACCATATGGTTCCCGGCCGGCTGGGCGCATTGGCTGCGTCTGCGGCCCGTCTTTGCCGCGCTGGCCTGCTGCCTGTTGTTGGCTGGGTGTGACGTTAAATACCCGGAGACCCGCACCAACGCGGTCGATGAGCGGCCCCGGCTGATCGTCGCCAATGCATCCGACACGGCGGTGCTCTGGGTCAACGGAGTCGAATTGGGAGTTGCGAAACAGTATGACGGCGCGCCCGGCGTGCTACGCCTGACGCCCGGCTCCCACAAGGTCGAGGTGAAGGACGGCGGCGCGGTCATCTATCAGGAGAACCTGTACCTGGCCGATGCAATGACCCGCACGGTGTCTCTACCGAACCGATGAGGCTGGCTCTTGCCTTTTCCGGCCGTGACATGACGCTGGCGGGCTTCTCGCTCGTGCTCGCACTAGCGGTTTCCGGCTGCGCGCCCACGGGGCAATACTACTGGGGCTCCTATTCCGAGTCCCTCTATGACTATTATCGGAATCCGACCCGGCTCGGTGCCTACCGGACCTCGTTGGTGGGCATCATCGCGGAAGGGGAGCCAACGGGACGGGTACCGCCGGGAATCTATGCCGAACTGGGTTTCCTGGAACTGCAAGCCGGCAATACCGCGGATGCGCGGCGGCTGTTCGAGCAGGAAAAGTCGCTTTGGCCCGAATCGTCGGTGTTCATGGACCGTATGATTACCGCTATCGACCAGGCCGATGCCGGGAATAGCCAGACAGCGCCTGGCGCTGCTACGCCGGCGCAGGCCAGCGGGGAGACCAGTTGATGCGGCTCCCATCCAAACTGGCCGTGGCGGCAGGGCTGGTGGTGATGGCTCTAACCGGGTGCGCCGAGCAGCAAAAGCCGCCGCCCGCCGCGCCGGGCTTTGCGA
Organism: Alphaproteobacteria bacterium; assembly: GCA_965222315.1. Lineage (GTDB taxonomy): Bacteria > Pseudomonadota > Alphaproteobacteria > Bin95 > Bin95 > JACKII01. The sequence continues at coordinate 629,995 of OZ244951.1, forward strand.
GAGAGGGGCTGCGTTCGGTCCTGGTCGTGCCGGTCGTCAACAAGAGCGCGGAGGTAAATGCGCCGGACGGTCTGCTCGTCACGCTGCCGGTGCCGGTGGCAGAGCGCGGCTATTATGTCTTCCCGGCCCATATGGTGCGCCGGACAATGGAGGACGACGGCCTTGGCGATGCCGACCTCGTGCATCGCGCCGACCCGGTGAAGCTGGCCGCGATCTTTGGGGCCGATGCCGTTCTGTTCGCAGTGATTGAAGAATGGAGCTCCCAATATATCGTGCTGGCGACCACCACGACGGTCGCGATCCGCTATACGCTCAAGAGCGGGCAGACTGGGGAGACTCTTTGGACCAATGTGCAGCGGCGGCAATTTTCGGCAGGGCCGCAAGGGGACGGTATCGGCGGCCTGATCGCCGGTGCCGTGGCGGCTGCAATTGAGCGTGCCTCGCCCACCTATATGCCGCTCGCCAGGCAGGCCAGCCGGCAGGCACTGACGGTCGGCCGGGATGGCGTGCCCTATGGTCCCTATTACCGGCAGGTTCGGTAAGGGCGGGGGCTCTGATGCAGGCGCGCAAAGAAAAGCCGTCACGCAACAGGGCTGCGTGACGGCTTTATATTGATGCCGATGGCCTTCAGGTCAGTGCAAGGCGGCGCGGCGGACAGCGTCCAACTTCGCCTGGGCGACGTCGGCGCGGCGATTGGCGTTGTCGCGCTCATGGTCATTGGTTGCTGACGCGACATCGTCCCGCGCATCGCGCAAGTCCTGCTCCGTCCTGCCCGTGTCGATTTCCGACACCGGCATCGCGACTTCCGCCAGAACCGTGCAGCGTTCGCGGGTGACTTCGGCGAAGCCGCCAGCCACAAAGATCCGGTCGGAAACCTCCCGGCCATCGTAAACCAGGATGACGCCTGCGCGTACGGTGGACAGCAGCGGCGAGTGACCGGGCAGGACGCCGAAATCGCCGTCGCCACCTGGCACAACCACCATGTCTACCGCTTTCGATGCGAGCAGCCGTTCCGGCGATACCAGCTCGAAGTCTACTTTTCCGTCCGTCATGGGTTAATGTATCCCGACGTGGTTAAGCCGCTTCCGCGGCCATGCGGCGGGCCTTCTCCATGACCTGGTCCATCGGACCGACCATGTAGAACGCTGCCTCTGGGATATCATCATAGTCACCATCGACGATGGCTTTGAAGCCCTTAATCGTGTCCTCAAGCTGCACGAACTCGCCCGGGGTGCCGGTGAAGACCTCCGCCACGTGGAACGGCTGGCTCAGGAAGCGCTGCAGCTTGCGGGCGCGGGCCACGACCAGCTTGTCGTCTTCGGAGAGTTCATCCATGCCCAGAATGGCGATGATGTCCTGCAACGCTTTGTATTGCTGCAGGGTTTCCTGCACGCGGCGCGCGGTTTGGTAGTGCTCGTCGCCGACAACCCGCGGATCGAGGATACGCGAGGTGGAGTCGAGCGGGTCAACCGCCGGATAAATTCCCAGCTCGGCAATGGAGCGGTTCAACACCGTCGTCGCATCCAAGTGAGCAAAGGTCGTTGCCGGCGCCGGGTCGGTCAAGTCATCCGCAGGCACGTAGACGGCCTGCACCGAGGTGATCGAACCTTTGTTGGTGGAGGTAATCCGCTCCTGCAGCGCTCCCATGTCCGTGCCGAGTGTCGGCTGATAGCCCACCGCGGACGGGATGCGCCCGAGCATGGCTGACACTTCCGAACCCGCCTGGGTGAAACGGAAGATGTTGTCCACGAACAGCAGCACGTCCTGGCCTTCCTCGTCGCGGAAATATTCCGCCTGGGTCAGGCCGGAAAGCGCGACGCGGGCGCGCGCACCCGGCGGCTCGTTCATCTGGCCGTAGACGAGGGCCGCTTTCGACTCGCCGCCTTCCAGGTCGATAACGCCGGACTCGATCATCTCGTGATAGAGGTCGTTGCCTTCGCGGGTACGCTCGCCCACACCGGCGAACACGGAGTAACCGCCGTGGCCCTTCGCGATGTTGTTGATCAGCTCCATGATCAGCACGGTCTTGCCGACGCCCGCGCCGCCGAACAGGCCGATCTTACCGCCCTTCGCGTACGGGGTGAGCAGGTCCACAACCTTAATGCCGGTGACCAGCTGCTCGGTTTCCGTCGCCTGGTCGGTGAATGCCGGGGCAGAGCGGTGGATCGGGGAGCGCTTGGACGTGTTAACCGGCCCGCGTTCGTCGATCGGGTCGCCGATGACGTTCATGATCCGGCCCAGCACTTCCGGGCCAACGGGCACGGTGATCGGGGAGCCGGTGGCTTCCGCTTCGTCGTTGCGCGTGAGGCCTTCGGTGGCGTCCATCGCAATGGTGCGCACACTGTTCTCACCCAAATGCTGTGCCACTTCGAGCACGAGCAGCGAGCCATCGGCGCGCTTCACATGAAGCGCATCGAGGATCGAGGGGATCTCACCGTCAAACTGTACGTCAACGACCGCGCCCATCACCTGGGTGATCCGGCCGACAGCGTTCTTCGCCATGGGGGTCAACTCCTTAACTTAAAACTCGGTCGAAAGTGTTGCCACAATCAGTGTCGCCACAATCCGTTTGCCGGGCCACCTAGACAGCTTCGGCGCCGGCGATGATCTCGATCAGCTCGGTCGTGATCATTGCCTGACGGGTGCGGTTATAGGTCAGTGTAAGGCCTTTGATCATCTCGCCGGCATTACGGGTAGCATTGTCCATCGCGGCCATCCGCGCGCCATGTTCGCTGGCGGCGTTCTCAAGCAATCCGCGGTAGATCTGAACCGAGATGTTCCGGGGCAGCAGATCCTGCAGGATCTCCTCCTCGGACGGCTCGTATTCGTAAACAGCACCACCCAGGTCGTCGCCGCCGTCTTCATCCACATCGGGAATGGGCGCGGGAATAAGCTGTTGGGTGGTGACAATGTTGGAAATCGCCGACTGGAACTTGGCGTAGATCAGGTGAGCGACATCGAAATCGCCGGCGGCAAACCGCTCGCGCAGGCGGTCAGCGATGCCATCCGCTTCCTCGAACGCCACGGCCCTGCGGCCAATGCCTTCTACCGTCTCGCCAATCATCGGGCCGAGTTCACGGCGCAGAGCGTCCCGGCCCTTGCGCCCGACGCACATTACCTCGACGTCCTTGCCCTGACCCTTCAAGTCACTCACCAGGATGCGGGCCTGCCGCACCAGGTTCGCATTGAAGCCGCCGCACAAGCCGCGGTCAGCGGTGGCGAGGACGATCAGGTGGTGCTGGTCGCTGCCGTTGCCGGCCAGAAGCGGCGGCGCACCGGGGGTGCCGCTTACGCTCTGGCCGAGCGAGGCCAGCATCCGCTCCATCCGCTCCGCGTAGGGGCGCGCCGCTTCGGCTTGCTCCTGCGCACGGCGCAGCTTTGCCGCGGCCACCATCTTCATGGCGGACGTGATTTTCTGCGTAGATTTCACGCTACCAATACGGTCGCGTAAGTCCTTCAAGCTGGCCATAACGCCTCGTTCTCCGCTTTCGCTTCAGGCTGCTTCGTCAGAGTCTTTAAGCGAAGTTTTTCACGAAGTTCTCAAGGAATTCGCCGAGTTTCTTGTCCGTATCGTCGTTCAACTCACCGGTCGAGTTGATCGTGTCCAGGATGTCCTTGCCGCTTTCGCGCAGTGAGGAAAGCATCTGGCCTTCGAACCGGACGACCTCGCCGACAGGGATCGTGTCCGCGTAACCGCGCACACCGGCGTAGATCGACGCGACCTGCTCACCGACGCTCAGTGGCTGGAACTGGCCTTGCTTCAGGATCTCCGTCAGGCGCGCGCCACGGGCCAGCAGGCGCTGGGTGGAGGCGTCCAGGTCGGAGGCGAACTGGGCAAACGCTTCCATTTCGCGGAACTGCGCCAGTTCCAGCTTAATGGAGCCCGCAACCTTCTTCATAGCCTTGGTCTGAGCGGCGGAGCCAACGCGGCTAACCGACAGGCCGACGTTGATGGCCGGGCGGACGCCCTTATAGAAGAGGTTCGTTTCCAGGAAGATCTGACCGTCGGTGATCGAAATCACGTTGGTCGGAATGAAGGCGGAAACGTCGTTCGCCTGGGTTTCGATGATCGGCAGGGCGGTCAGGGAACCGGCGCCCAGTTCATCGTTCATCTTCGCCGCGCGCTCCAGCAGGCGGCTGTGGAGATAGAACACGTCGCCCGGGAACGCTTCACGGCCCGGCGGGCGGCGCAGCAGCAGGGACATCTGGCGATAGGCGGTGGCCTGCTTCGACAGATCGTCATAGATGATGACGGCGTGCATGCCGTTGTCGCGGAAATACTCGCCCATGGCGGCCGCGGTGTACGGTGCAAGGAACTGCATCGGCGCGGGGTCGGAGGCGGTCGCGGCCACGATGATCGTGTACTCCAGCGCGCCATTCTCTTCGAGGGTCTTCAGCACGTTCGCAACCGAGGAGCGCTTCTGACCGACCGCGACGTAGATGCAGTAGAGCTTCTTGCTCTCATCATCGCCGGCATTGATGCCCTTCTGGTTGATGATCGTGTCGATGGCGACAGCGGTCTTGCCCGTCTGGCGGTCACCGATGATCAACTCGCGTTGGCCGCGGCCAACCGGGACCAGGGCGTCCAGCGCCTTCAGGCCGGTCTGCATCGGCTCGTGCACGGACTTGCGCGGGATGATGCCCGGCGCTTTGACTTCCACCAGGCTGCGCTCTTCACCCGGGATCGGGCCCTTGCCGTCGATCGGGTTGCCGAGGCCGTCCACGACGCGCCCTAGCAGGCCCTTGCCCACCGGCGTGTCGACGATCGCGCCGGTCCGCTTGACCGTGTCGCCTTCGCCGATATTACGGTCATCGCCGAAGATCACGACGCCGACATTGTCGGTTTCGAGGTTCAGCGCCATGCCGCGGGTGCCGTCTTCGAACTCGACCATCTCGCCCGCCTGGACGTTGTCGAGGCCATAGACGCGCGCAACGCCGTCACCGACGGACAGAACCTGACCGACCTCGGCCACGTCCGCGTCAGCGCCGAAATTGGCGATTTCGCTCTTGAGAATGTCAGAAATTTCGGAGGCGCGGATTTCCATCACTGGACCCCTTTCATGGCGTGCTGCAGACGCTGAAGTTTGGTTCGCAGGGAACTGTCATACATGCGGGAGCCGAGCTGAACGACCAGACCACCCAACAAAGAAGGATCGACGCTCGTTTCCAGGGTGACTTTCGCCCCGGCAACGTCGCGAAGAGAGGTTTCGAGCCGGCCCATCTGGTCGTCGCTCAAAGCGTGAGCCGACGACACCTTGGCCCGGACTTCGCCCCGGCGCTCCGCCAGTATGGCCAGGAACGCGTCGACGATATCGTCCAGCACGAACAGGCGGCGGTTGCGCGCCAGCAGGCGCAGGAAATTCAAGGTCAGCTTCTGAGCGCCGGCTTTTTCAGCCAGTGCCGCAATCGCGCGCTCCTGATCGTCACGGCGCATGACCGGCGAACGTATCAGGCGGCGGAAATCGCTGCTCTCGGCAAACATAGCCTTCAGGCCCTGCAAGTCGCTGGCGACGTCGTCTAGGGTCTTCGCTTCGTCTGCCAGCTCATAGAGCGCGCCCGCGTAGCGTGCGGCAAGCCCGGAAGCCGGTCCAATGCTGGTTGCCACGGTCGGAAAACCTCACGGCCGGAGAAACGGTCAAAAGTCACGGAAGCGCGTGAAATACGGCAATCTGTTGCGCAAGGGTGACGGCCGGAACGCACCAATGCGCCGGTTGAGCGGGTGAGTAGCACACGTTTTGCAGCCATGGCGAGCCCTCCTGCCTGCCCTCGCGACAACTGGACGCTTTCATGGCAGAGGCGGGGCTCAGAGGAAGCCGTAGGGGTCCACGTCAATGCTCAGGCGCACGCTCCCCGATGGCTTAACACCGGCCAGCCAGCTACGCAGCACCGCTGGCACGTTCACGTTCCGCGCCGCCTGCATCAGCAGCCGTACCCGGTGCCTGCCGCGGATGAGCGAAAGGGGGGCTGGCGCAGGCCCCAGGACCCGCACATCGCTGCCGTGCGGTGCCGTCCCGGCAAGCTGCTGGGCGAAGTCCATGGCCGCGCCCAGATCGTTGGCGGAGACGATCAGGGCTGCCAGGCGGCCGAAGGGCGGCATGCCCGCATCGCGCCTGCCTGCCGCCTCCACTCTATAGAAGGCATCCCGGTCGCCTGCCGCCAGCGCCTGCAATACCGGCTGGGAAGGTTCGGCGGTTTGAAGGAGAACGCGCCCCGGCTTCTCGGCCCGCCCGGCCCGGCCTGCCACCTGGGTCAGCAGTTGGAACGTCCGCTCCGACGCGCGCAGGTCGCCGCCCGCCAGTCCCAGGTCGGAATCGATCACGCCAACCACTGTTAACAACGGGAAATGATGCCCCTTGGCGATCAGTTGCGTGCCGACGATCAGGTCGATCTCGTGCTGGCCGATAGCATTGATCAGGTCGGCGACGGCCTGCGGTCCCGCCAGCAGGTCGGACGACATGACCGCCACGCGCGCCTCCGGCCAGCGCACAGCCACTTCCTCGGCGATGCGCTCGACGCCAGGGCCGCAAGCGGCAAAGCTCTCGGTCGCGTTGCAGGTGGGGCAGGCGGGCGGCAGACGCTCGCTGTGGCCGCAATGGTGGCATTGCAGACGGCCGGTGTAGCGGTGCTCCACCAGCCAGGCGCTGCAATGGGGGCAGGCGAAGCGGTGGCCGCAGGTCCGGCACAGGGTCAGTGGCGCGTAGCCGCGGCGGTTCAGAAACAAGAGCGCCTGCTCCTGGTTCGCCAGCGCTTCCGTCACGGCGTCGGCAACCGGCGGGGCGATCCACTGGCCACGGGGCGGCGGCTCTTTAATCAGGTCCACCAGCTCGACCGTCGGCAGGCTCGCGCCGCCATGCCGGGCCGGCAGGGTAAGCCGCCGGTAGCGCCCACGTTCCACATTGGCGACAGTTTCCAGGGAGGGGGTGGCCGATGCTAGGCAGACCGGCGCCGATTCGAACCGGGCGCGAACGATTGCGATATCGCGGGCGTGGTAGCGGACGCCGTCCTCCTGCTTGAAGGCCTGATCGTGTTCCTCATCCACCACGATCAGGCGGAGATCGCGGAACGGCAGAAACAAAGCCGAGCGCGCGCCGACCACGATCCGGCCCGAGCCGTCGGCGACCCAGCGCCAGGCGCGGCGGCGGGCAGGCGGCCCAACCTCTGAATGCCAGACGATGGGCGTGGTCCCAAAACGCGCCTTGAAGCGGCCCAGCCATTGGGCGGTCAGCGCAATCTCCGGCAGCAACACCAGAGCTTGCCCGCCATCACGCAGCGCGGCGGCGATCGCCTCGAAATAGACTTCCGTCTTTCCGGAGCCGGTCACGCCGTCCAACAGATCCACCTGGAACCGCTTGGTCTCCACCGCCTCGACGAGCGAACCTGCTGCCGTCTGCTGCTCCGGCGTGAGCGCCGGGCCAGGCATGTCTGGATCAGGGGAGGGGGGCCTGGGGGGCGACAGCGATACCCGCTCCAGCAAGCCCGCATCGGCCATGGCCCGCACGACGGCGTCACTCACCCCTGCAGTCGCAGCCAGGTCGCGGGCGGAGAGAGGGCTTGTGGATATGGCCTCCAGCACGCGCTGGCGGGCCGTGGTGAGCCGCACCCCCTCCGGCAAGGCCGCGGCAGCTCGGTAGGCGGTGCGTCTTGCCTCTCCTTGCGTCAGCGCGGGCAGGTGCGTGGCCATGCGCAGGACCGAACCATGCGGGCTGAGCGTGTAGGCCGCCACCCAGTCGATCATCCGGCGCAAAGGCTCCCGCATGGGCGGGGCGTCCAGCCTGGCGGCGACGGGCTTGAGCTTGGCGGCGGAAACGGTCTGATCCGGCGGCGTCTCCTCATCCGCATCCCAGACGACGCCGGTCAGCGTCCGCTTGCCGAGCGGCACCTCCACCCAGTCGCCGGGCGCGAGCGCCATCCCCTCCGGCACCGCATAGGTCAGCGGCCGCTCGAACGGCAGAATGGCGGGCAGTCCCACCTGGACGGTCTGGATATCTTCCATGGGGTTGAGGGTGTCCGGCCTAGTCTCGCTTGGCAGCTTCGGCTAGACTGCCCGCAACGAATCCGATGCTTAAGATCATACCCGGTCGCGCTCCTGCGGTCACGGGGCCGCGCGGTGGAGATGGTGCATGAAGTTCTTTGTGGATACGGCGGACCTGACAGAGATCCGCGATCTTAACGAGACCGGCCTGCTGGATGGCGTCACGACAAACCCGTCGCTGATGGCCAAGACCGGCCGGAAAATCGTCGATGTGATCGCGGAGATTTGCGACGTCGTGCCGGGGCCGGTGTCGGCGGAAGTCGCTGCCACCGATTATGAGACGATGCTGAAAGAAGGCCGCCGCCTGGCCAAAATTGCACCGAACGTGGCGGTGAAGGTGCCCTTGACGGTGGACGGGCTGAAGACCTGCAAGGCGCTCTCCGGCGACGGCATCATGGTCAATGTCACGCTCTGCTTCTCCGCGACCCAGGCGCTGCTGGCGGCAAAGGCGGGCGCGGCTTTCATCTCCCCGTTTGTCGGGCGGCTGGACGATCTCTCCCATGATGGGATGCAGTTGATCGGCGACATCGTGCAAATCTACGACAATTACGACGCGATCAAGACGGAAGTGCTGGTCGCCTCCATCCGGCACCCGATCCACTTGCTGGAAGCCGCCAAGATGGGCGCGCATGTTTCGACCCTGCCGCCCAATGTCATCCGCCAACTTTACAATCACCCCTTGACGGACAAAGGGCTGGCCGCATTCCTGGCAGACTGGGCCGCGACCGGCCAGTCGATTCTGGATCAATAGGTAGGCCGGTGGCGCAGAATCCCGAACCGAAGCGCCGCCGCGCGCCGCCTGCAGAGACCCTCTCGCCGGAGGCGGTTGCGGCCTGGTTGCGGCAGCACCCGGACTTTCTCGCGGACAATCCCGACCTGCTGTTCGCGTTGACTCCGCCGGACTATGATCAGGGCGAGGGCGTCGTGGATTTCCAGCGGTTCCTGGTTGACCGCCAGCGCCGCGAGCTGGAGGCGCTAAAGGGTGCGAGCCGGGAATTGCTGTCCGTAAGCCGCACCAACAAGGCGACACAGCAAGCCGTGCACAAGGCGGCGTTAGCCCTGCTGGCGGCCCCTACCTTCGGGCGCGCTATCGCAACCGTCGTGGAGGACTGGGCCGGGATGTTGGATGCTGACGTGGTGATGATGGGGGTCGAATCGGCGCCCGACCGCGCCATGCCAAGCGCCCATCCGGGGCTGACCTTGCTGTCGCCAGGTGAGGTGGATTCCAGGGTAGGCCGCCTGCAGGACGTGCGGGTGATCAGCGAATTCTATCCGCCGGACCCCGCGATGTTCGGGGAGGCGGCTGGCCTCGCCAAGTCGGTCGTCTGGCTGCGCCTCTCGATCCACGAGGACGTGCCGCAAGGATTGCTGGCCATCGGCTCCCGCGAGCCCGGTCGTTTTCATCCCCGGCAGAATACGGAATTGCTCCGTTTCCTCGCCGCCATCCTGGCCGTAACGATTCGCGCATGGCTGAACCTCGCCGAACCACAGCCGGAGGACCCGGCCTGACCCCCTTCGCGTCCGACCTGGCCCGTGCCGTCACCGGCTGGCAGGGCTGGATGACGGGGGAGCGGCGGCTGTCAGCGCGGACGGCTGCGATCTATACCCATGACATTGTGGAAGTGTGCGCCTTCCTGAGGGTGCACTTGGGCAGCCCGCCGGGCCTTGAAACTTTGGCCGCCCTTCGCGTCGGCGACCTGCGTGCCTGGCAGGCGTTTCAGCACCGGGCAGGCAAAGCGGCAGGGTCGCGGGCGCTCGGCGTGTCGGCGTTGCGCAGCCTTGACCGATACCTGCGCCGGCAGGGCGGAAGCGGGATAGGCGGCCTTTCCGCGTTGCGCGCGCCGAAGGTGCCAAAACCCGCCCCGAGGCCGCTGGAAATTCATCAGGCGTCCGCGCTGGTGGAGGCTGCGGACGAAAACGGCGCGCCCTGGATCGGCCTGCGCGACCAGGCGGTGCTGGCGCTGCTCTATGGATGTGGCCTCCGCATCAGCGAGGCCTTGGGGCTGGACCGCAACGCCTACCCATTCGGCGACAGCGTCCGCGTGGTCGGGAAGGGGCAGAAAGAGCGGCTTGTGCCCATGATCCCCGCGGTGGCGGAAATGACGGGCGCTTATCTCGATGCCTGTCCGTTCGGGTTGACCCGCGACGGGCCGCTGTTCGTCGGTGCGCGCGGCAAGCGCCTATCCGCCGGGATTGTGCAGAAGCGCCTGCGCGAGTTGCGGCCATTGCTGGGATTGGACGAGCGGGCAACGCCGCACGCGCTCCGCCACAGCTTCGCCACTCATTTGCTGGGCGCTGGCGGCGACCTGCGCACCATCCAGGAACTGCTGGGGCACTCGTCACTCAGCACCACCCAGCGCTATACAGAGGTCGATGAGGCCCGCCTGCTCGATGTCTACCGGAAAGCTCACCCCCGTGCATGAAGCCGTCCTGATCCGCGATATGACACCTGCCGACGCCGATGCCGTCCTGCGCATTTATGCCGAGGGCATCGCCACCGGTCACGCGACATTCGAGGCGGAGGTGCCGGATTGGGAACGCTTTTTCACCAGCAAGCGCGCCGTGCCGCGGCTCGTGGCCGAAGCCGGAGGCAACGTGGTTGGTTGGGCGGCGTGCGGGCCGTTCTCATCGCGGCCTGTCTATCAGGGGGTTGCCGAACACTCGGTCTATGTAGCTGAGGCGGCAAGGGGCCTGGGCGTCGGGCGCAGCCTGCTCTCCGCATTCCTGGAAGAGGCCGAGGCAGCGGGCCTCTGGTTGATTGAAAGCCGGATATTTCCGGAGAACAAAGGCAGCCTGGCCCTGCATCTGGCGTGCGGTTTCAGGGTCGTTGGCCGGTACCACCGGATGGGGAAAATGCCGTACGGCCCCATGAAGGGCCAATGGCGGGACTGCATCATCATCGCCTGGCGGAGCGCTACGGACCCCGAACCATCGACAAGATGAGCCGGCCGGTTCACCCGATCCGATTGGCTCGGGATCTGCTCTAGCAGCCCATTAATTGCTGCATGCCCAGCCGGCCACAGTCTCGCGGCTGAGGTCGTAGCGGGTTGCTTCCAGCACCTCCGGCACATGGGTGCCGTCCATGCGTTCGCTGTACCACTCCCATACAGTTTCGCCTGCCTGATTCGCCTCCAGCGCCCGGCCGGAGCGGGATTCGACGGTCAGATAATTGCCGTTCGGCAGCAATTGCCATTTTCCGGCGAAGGCGGTGTAGAAGTGGGGCGATTTCTCGGTTGGATAGATTTGCTCCACGGTGCCCGTATGGGGCTCGAACGCCAGTATGTTACTGCCGCCGAGGAACGTGCCCCGGTCCGTCCGGTCCGTGTTGTTGTTGAACACGCCGACCTTGCCGTCGCCCATGAAGTCCGGGTCGTGTTGCATGATTAGCGGGTTCGTGCCGACCCACTTAACTGCCAGCGTATCAGGGTCGAACACCAGCACGCTGCTGATCTGGCGGAGCGACGCCATCAGATCGCCCGCTTCGAACAATGGATAGCTGTCGGCGATCTCTGGCGGCAATTCCTCGACATCGTTCAGATGCAGGATATCGCCATGATAGCCCGGATCTTTGGATGTTCCTTTGGAGCGGCTGCCGTTTCGGTAGAGCAGATACATCAGGTTGTTTTGCTTCAGCACATCCAGCGAACTGATGCTTTTCAGGATTTCACCGTCCGGCGAGATCTTCACGAAAAGGTCTTCATAGATCGGCGGCTGCAACCCACCAAACTGCTCCATGTACGCCCGGTCTTCGTCTGTTTGGCGCCGGGGCGTCAGGCCGGAAATCCAGAAGTTTCCATCCGCCGCCGGGGAAATCGAGTGGTGGGCCTTGCCCTCCTTGGTCGACCAGATCTTCTTCCCGCAGCTATCGACGCGCGCGATGCCGACATAGGACAGATTGAGCAGCAGGTCGCCATTGGGGAAGAGGTGCGCGCCGTGAATCGGACTGGCGGCGATCGTGCGGCCGGGAAACAGGTCGTCCAAGTCCAGTTTCCAGTCGTGGACAGTCGCCCCTTCCGTGTCGATCAGGCGCACACCGGGGTTCCAGTCATGCTCCGGAAAAAGGGTGGTCAGCAGGGTGAGGCCCGGCGCCACTTGGTCGGGGAGGTGGGTCTTCGTCCCGACGAAGTCATAGGTCGCCCGATGAAAATTGTTCGACCGGTGGATCGCTTTTAAATCGAAGTACAACGCGTTGATTTGCGGGTAGGGGAAAATATTGAGCCGCGCCGATACCGCGCCGATCAGCCAGACGGCGGCGAACACCGCCAACACGAACAAGATCAACGGCAGTTTCGAAAGAATGGTCCGCATCGTTGCACCCGGTCCTGCTCGGTTAGGTCCTGCCGTCAATCCATGGCCGGATGGCGCTGAATCTAAGGCGATTTGGCAGCGTCTATACATCGTTTCAGGGCGCGGCGGAGATGCCGCTTTTTGACCCTGAGTGGGAAGGTGAACAGGTTTTGCCCCGGACCGGTTTAACACCGGGTGAATTGCCACCATGCCGGAACGGCGATAGCGTCGCCGTCATAATCTGACGAGCGCATAGCGCACAACGAGGAAGACTGGCGGTGTCCTGGCATACTCATACGGTCACGATAGTGGGGGCGGGCATCGGTGGCCTGGCGTTGGCCGCCGCGCTGCGCCGGTTCGGAATCGGCGTGGAAATTTATGAACAAGCGCAGGCCTTCTCCCGTGTCGGTGCCGGTATCCAGATGAGCCCGAACGCGATGCGCGTGCTCCGCGGTTTTGGACTGGAGGAGCAGATCCGCGCCAATGCCTTTCAGCCGCGAACCTGGGACAACCGGGATTGGGACACGGGCACCTCCACCAACCTTGCGGCTTTGGGGGAAGTGGCGGAGGAGCGCTATGGCGCGCCCTACATCCAGATGCACCGCGGCGATCTGCACGAGTTCCTGGCGGGAACGGTGCCGGACGGTATCATCCGCTACGGCAAAAAGCTGGCTGACATTGCCGGAACGGGCAAAGGCTACCGCCTGTCATTCGAGGACGGCACCACAGCAGAGGCTGACATTTTAATAGGCGCAGACGGCGTCCACTCCCTCGTCCGCCAGCACCTGCTTGGGATGGAAGCGCCGCGATTTATGGGCCGCGCCGCCTACCGCACCACCTTTCCAGCGGCACTGTTGGACGGAGCGGAGATTGCGGACAGCACCAAGTGGTGGGAGCCGGACCGGCACATCGTCATCTATTTTACCACCCGCAACCGGGACGAAATCTACTTTACCACCAGCCAGCCAGAAACCGACTGGACCACCGAATCCTGGTCGGCGGAGGGCTCGCTGGACGAAATGCGGGCGGCGTTCGAAGGCTTTCACCCGGAGGTGCAGGCGGTATTGGCCGCCTGCCCGAAGGTCAACAAATGGGCCCTGTTCGAGCGCGATCCCCTGCCGAAATGGAGTGAGGGCCGGGCCTGCCTGCTCGGCGACGCCTGCCACCCGATGCTGCCCTATATGGCCCAGGGCGCGGCATCCTCACTGGAGGATTCCGTCGTGCTGGTCCGCTGCCTGGCGGCCTCCGGGCCGGACGATACACCTGCCGCGTTCCGCCAGTTCGAGGCCCTGCGCAAGCCCCGCACCTCGCAACTGCAGTTGACGTCCCACCAGAACAAATTCATGCAACAGAAGACCGATCCGGATTGGGTCTATGGCTACGATGCGTGGAATGTGGAGCTGGAGAGATAGTAGATCGCCCCCGCTCCGGTCGTCGTAGCGAGTCCGTGGAACACGGGCGAAGCAATCCATCGGCAATACCAATCCGCATCGGCTTTCATGGTTTGCCGCGTCGACCGCATTTCAGCGGGCTCATCGGAATGATGGCGAAAAGGCGAGGCTTGCCCTAGCAATAGGCACCGCCATCAGCTATCCGGTCGGCTCTGACAAACATCCCGCCGGAGCCCTCCCCCATGCAGAACAATAACTTCACTATCGCCGTTTATCCCGGCGACGGCATCGGCGCGGAGATCATGGCGGCGGCCGAGGCTGTGCTCAAAGCTGCGCAAGCCAAGACCGGCGGCTTCTCGCTCTCGCTGAGCATCTATTCGGCCGGCGCGGCGCACTACGAGAAGTATAAGGAAGACATCGCCCCCGCCGACTTCAACGCGGGCGGCGATGCAGACGCTATCCTGCTGGGCGCGATGGGCCTGCCCTCTGTCCGCTACCCTGACGGCACAGAGATAGCGCCCCATCTCCGCATGCGCACCGCCTATGAGCTTTACGCCGGCCTGCGCCCGGTCAAAACCTATCCGAACGCGCCGGGGCCGCTCGGCTCCCCACAGGCCGCCGAGATCGACATGGTCATCGTGCGGGAATCGACCGAAGGCCTGTTCGCCTCCCTCAACGGCGGCAGCAAGGTCTCTCGCGACCGGGCCAGCGAAACCCTCACAATGACCCGCAGCGTCTGCGAACGGCTGTTCGACCATTCGTTCCGCCTGGCTCAGCAGCGCAAGGCCAAGGGCAAGAAGGGCGAGCTGACCTGTGTGGACAAGTCCAACGTCTTCCCCGCCTTCGCCTGGTTCCGGGAAGTCTATGACGAGCGTGCTGCCAACTTCCCCGACATCGTCCGGCGCTATTCCTATGTTGACGCCATGGCGCTGGACATGGTGCGCAAGCCCTGGGACTTCGACGTGCTGGTGATGGAGAACATGTTCGGCGACATCATCTCCGACCTGGGGGCCGGCATCGTCGGCTCCATGGGGCTCGCGCCATGCGCGGAATTGGGCGACAAGCACGGCCTTTTCCAGCCAGCGCACGGTTCCGCACCAGATATTGCCGGCCAGGGGATCGCCAACCCCACCGCCATGATCCAGTCCGCCGCAATGATGCTTGACTGGCTCGCGCAGCAGCATGACGTGCCCGCCTGTGCGGAAGCGGCCAGCCTCATCGACCGGGCGGTGTACCAGGGCTTTGCCGACAAGGCGATCCGGCCCTCCGAGTTCGGGGGCGACACCGGAACACAGGAAATTGCAGACGCAGTCGTGGCCCGAATGGGCTAAACTGCCGCTTCATCCGTACCACTCTTCAACAAAGTCATTCGGGAGAAACCTCATGCTGTTCGACGTCCGCACCTATACCTGCCGCCCCGGCACCATCCGCAAGCAGATGGCCATGTATGAAGCCGAAGGTCTCGCCATCCAGCGCAAGCACCTGGGCGAGCCGATCTTCTATGGCATCACCGAGACCGGCGAAGTGAACAACTACCTGCACATCTGGGGCTACGAAGACGCCGCCGACCGTGAAAAGCGCCGCGCCGCCATGCAGGCGGACCCGGCCTGGCAGGCCTTTCTCGCGAAGACAGGCGAGGCTGGCTACCTGATTCATCAGTCTAACACGCTGATGACGAACGCGCCGTTCTACACGCCAAAGCGCTAAGCATTGCCAAGGAGGCCAGCGCCGATGATCCGAGCCGCAACAATTTTGATCTTGGCTCTGGCCCTTTCGGCCTGCAGTTGGTTCCGTGACTACAGTGTCGGGATTAGTAACCCGACCGAACGGGATACGGTGCAGGAACAGACCTATTACGACTACAGCAAGCGCGACACGATCTACCAGCGGAGCGGAACGTACCGGTGAGCCGCCCTGCCAGGCTCGTTAGCGCCCCGGCAAGTCAGCCTTCGGCAGCCGCTCGCCGGCCGCCGGACGTGGCGGGCGCGACGGCAGGTGGATAGTGGAGCCCTTGTGGGCATTCCAGTTACGCACGCTCAGATTCAGGAACAAGGGCGGCTCCACTAGCTTCGCCGAGAAACCCGTCCGCCGGAACCGGTACCGCATATAGCCAAGGCGGGACGTGCCCGGCAAACTCTTGCGCCCGTCCATCAGGAACGAAGTCGCCGGCGCCCAGATAAGTTTCGTCCCGCCGTGCGCGAGCCGCCGGTAGCGGTGCAGGTGGCCAGAGCCGACTAACCTCACTCCATGCTTTTCACATAGCGCCAGCAACCGCACCCGGCCTTCCGGAAAAAGGGCTGTCAGATGACGGCCCGCTGCCGCCGGGTCGCGCACATAGAGCGGCTTGTGCAGCCATATCACCAATTGCCGGTCGCCCGCATCGGTCAGCGCACCCTCCAGGAATGTCCACTGCTCGGCCTCTCCGGCCAGACCACTGTCAATCATCTGGGCGTTTAGCCCGATGAAGCGCCAGTTGGCGAGGTCTTGCACCCAGAAATCGTCGTCAATCATCTCGCGGAACGTGGCGCGAAGCGGTTCGGTCAGCGGGTGGTTGTTACGCTCGTCAGGGGGCGTGTCGCCGGCATCATGGTTGCCGGGGATCGCCCGCCAGGCCACCGGCAGCCGGTCGAGTTGCTGCCTTGCATAGGCGAATTCCTGCGCGCGTCCCGGCCCGTTTATACAAACGTCGCCGGTGACGAAGATGAAATCCGGTGGGTCGGCCTCCATCGTCTCGACGAACACATCCCAATTGTCCTGAAACCAGGCATGGGTGGGCGACAGGTGAATGTCGGAGACCTGAACCACATCGAGCATCGCTTTTAAGGACCTTCCCGTTCGGTAGCGCGGCTGGAAAGCGCATCCTGTAACGCATCGCCCACGAAATTGACGCTGACAACCGTGAAAAAGATCGCGAGGCCTGGATAGACGGCCAGCATCGGCGCCTGCCAGATCAGTTCCTGCGCGCCGGTCAGCATATTGCCCCAACTGGCGACAGGCGGCTGGATGCCCAGGCCGAGGAACGACAGCGCACTTTCGAACAGGATCACCTGGCCCATGGCGAGCGTTGTGGCCACCACCAACGGCCCGCTGATATTGGGCAGGATATGGCGTACGGCGATGGCGGCGGGCGATACGCCCAGCGCGCGGGCGGCCTGCACATAGCCCTGCGCTCTGGCCGCTAGCGTCGCACCCCGCACCAGCCGGGCGGGTGTCGTCCAGCCGACCAGCGCCACGATGACAATGATGCGGATCAGGCCGAAGGTGCTTTCCTCCGCGGCGGCTTCCAATCCCAGCTTGGCCGGGTCGATGGCGGCCATGACTATCAGCAGCGGCAGCAGCGGTAGGGCGATGACGCTGTCCACCAGCCGCATCAGCAGCGCATCAAGCCATCCGCCCAGATAGCCCGCCGTCAGGCCGATGGCGGTGCCGATCAAGGCCGCTACCAGGGCGCTCGCCAGGGCCACACTGAGCGAGACCTGCCCGCCCTCCAGCAGACGGATCAGCACGTCCCGCCCCAGCGAATCCTGGCCTAGTGGGTGCTGGGGCGACGGCGGCCCGAACTGGCCAAACAGGTCTACCGCCGCCGAGTCGATGCCTAACGCGTTCGCAATGGGGCCGGCGGCGGCGGAAAGCCCCGCCAGCAGCGCCAGCACGACCAGCCCCGCCAGGCCGAAGCGGTGGCGGCGGAAGCGGCTCCAGGCCCGCGCCAGCGGGCTCATGCCTGGTTGCCCCCGCCGAAGGATACCCGCGGATCAATGGCGGCATAGGCCATGTCGGCCAGGAAGTTCGCGCCCAGCGTCACCACCGTCGCAAACAGTAGTGCCACCAGCGCCAAGTTGTAGTCGTTGCCCATCACTGCATCGAACAGCAGCTTGCCCATGCCGGGGTAGCCGAACATCATCTCGATAATCAGGGAGCCGCTGAACAGCGCCCCCACGTCCAACGCCAGGATGGAGACTACCGGGATCATGGCGTTGCGGAGCGCATGGTGCCAGATCACACCGACCTCCGAGCGCCCCTTGGCCCGTGCGGTGCGGATGTGGTCGGCAGCCAGCGCGTCCCGGATCGCAGCGCGCATGAACCGCGCCACGCTGCCTGCCTGCAACAGGCCGAGGGTCATCACCGGCAGTACCAAATGGTGAGCCTGGGACCAGAAGCTGGGATCAACGGACACGGCGCTCGCCGGGAACCATTGCAGGGTCACGGCGAACAGCATGATGACCAGCAGCGCAAGCCAGAACGCCGGCATGGCGACCCCGGCGAAGCAGATCAAGTTGACGGTATAGTCCAAGCGAGAGTGCGGCTTGGCCCCCGCAGCCATGCCCGCCGGTAGCCCGATAAGCAGTCCGAGCAGCAGGCTCAGGCCCATCAGCACGATGGACCGGCCCATGGGCTCCGCCAGCGCGTCGACAACCGGCGCGGCGAATAGGCGGGAATAGCCGAATTCGCCCTGGATCGCCTGTCCGGCCCAGGCGAGGTAGCGGTCGAACCAAGGCTCATCCAGGCCATAGAGTTGGCGCAGGCGCTCGATATCGGCGGGGCGCAGGTCGGGGTCGGCGGAGATTGCCAGATCGATAGGGTCGCCCGGCATCAGGCCGATCAGGCCATAGATCGCCACCGACATCAGCGCCAGCACCGCCAGCGACTGCGCCAGCCGCGTTGCCAGGAAGCGCAGCACCTATGCCTCTCCCCGCGGCGTCATCCTTTGACAGGCTCAGGAATAAGTCGGCCAGTGGACTGGCGACGATTGGTTGTTGACTCAAAAACAGCGCTCACCCTGAGCTTGTCGAATGGTCTGTTGGCCGCGTTCGCTCCCACCGATCCTACTCAAGCACCTGGTGCACTTCGATGATGGTGCCGGCGGGGTCATGGAAATAGATCTGCGCCCACTGTTTGGTGAAGGTGGTGCCATAGTCGACATATGGAATGCCCTTGGCCTCCAGGTGCTGCTTGAAGGCCTCCAGGTCGTCGGTGCGGAAGGCGACATGGCCGCGCTCCAGCGGGTTGATCTGCTTGCCCGCGCGGATGCCGACATCGGTGTCGGTCTCGGTCAAATGAAACTGTGTGCCGCCCTCGCTCACGCGGAAGGCCAACGCGCCGCTGTATAGCGCGTCGGGGATGGAGGGGACGGACCGCATCTCCGGAATATCGTCCTGGCGCATCACGTCGCCATAGAAGCTGTCCATCGCGTTGACGTCGTGGTGGTTAATGTTGATGTGGTGCAGCCAGACTTTCACGCGATGTCTCCTGAATGTAGCGGTGTTCGATGGAAGTGGACCATTGGGGGCGTGGATTATTGGCCGGGATGCCAGCCGGGTGCGGCCAGGACAAAACCTTCAAACTGAAAAGCGGGTGAGACTGTGCAGCCGACCAGCGTCCAGTCGCCCAGGCTCCTGGCCGATTGCCATGCATTGGCCGGTACGATGCCCTGTGGCCGTTCTCCGGCGGTCAGGTCGGCACCGAGCGTGGTGGTCACGATTGGCTGGCCATCGCCACAGACGCTGAGCGCCAGCGG
Organism: Alphaproteobacteria bacterium; assembly: GCA_965222315.1. Taxonomy (GTDB): domain Bacteria; phylum Pseudomonadota; class Alphaproteobacteria; order Bin95; family Bin95; genus JACKII01. Next base: position 649,220 of record OZ244951.1, read on the forward strand.
CGCGCCCGCGTGATAAAACCAGATCTCGACCGCATCGACCTTGTGCCAGTGCGATACCTGCCCTGCCGCCAGCAGGAAATAGATCGAGGTACAGGCACCGCGGCTGCCATCCGCCGGGGTGTCGCGGAAGATTTCCCCATAATATCCGCCCTCCGGGTGCGGTTGCAGGCCCAGAGTTCGGATCACGTCAGCCGCGGTGGTTGCGCCGGGCATTGGACGCCGGGACCGCGGTCAGAAATTGTCCTTGCGCTTGCGTATCTCTGCAAATACGTCGGCTGGCGCGGCGCCCTTCATGCCGATGGCGGCCTGCATTGCCGGATCGTCGGCCCGCAGGAACGGGTTGATGCCGCGCTCGCTGCCGAGCGTGGAGGGCACGGTGGACTTGCCGTCGGCCCGCAAGGCATCGATCTCCGCGGCCCGGGCCGCCAGTGCTTTGTTGTCCGGGTCCACCGCCACGGCGAAGCGGGCGTTCGCCTGGGTGTATTCGTGGCCGCAATAGATGCGGGTGGCATCCGGCAGTGCGCGCAGCTTCACCAGAGAGTCCCAGAAGCCCGGAGGGTTCCCCTCAAACATGCGGCCGCAGCCCAGCACGAACAGCGTATCACCGCAGAACAGCGCGTCGGAATCCGCAAAGTGAAAGGCGATGTGGCCGGTGGTATGGCCGGGCGTCTCGATCACCTTGGCCGTCTGCGTGCCGACCGCGTAGGTGTCGCCTTCGCTGACCAGCACGTCCATGCCGTCGATGCGGGCCGACTCTGCCCGCGGTCCGACAATGGGGCAGCCCCACTTGTCCTTCAACTCCTGGTTGCCGCCGATATGATCCATGTGGTGGTGGGTGTTCAGGATGTGGGTAAGCTTCCAGCCCTTGGCCTGCAGGGCGGCTTCAACCGGCGGCGCTTCGGCAGGGTCGATCACGGCGGTATCGCCGGTATCCTTGTCATGGGCCAGGTAGACATAGTTGTCACTGAGCGCGGGCACGAGGATGATTTCGAGGGCGGCCATGGCTGCACTTCCTTTAGTGGCGTCGGGGCAGAATTTCTGGCAATCCTAACACTGTGGAGGCCGGATGCGAACCGACGTTCAACACCTGCGTGAATTCTACCGCTCGCCATTGGGGCAGATCGCCCGCCGCCGGTTGCGTGACCGCGTCCGTGCGCGCTGGCCGGATGTGCGCGGCATGCGGATTGTCGGCGTCGGCTATGCGGCGCCGCTGCTGCGCCCATTCCTGGAGGAAGCGGAGCGGGTGGCGGCGCTGATGCCGGCCAGCCAGGGGGTTCACCGCTGGCCTGCTGACGAGCCCAACCTGACCGCCCAGGTGGAGGAGGTAGATTGGCCGATCGCCGACTCTCTGGCGGACCGCTTGATGCTGGTGCACGCCTTAGAGACGGGCGAGGAGCTGCGGCCGTTCCTGCGGGAGTGCTGGCGGGTGCTCGCGCCGGGGGGGCGGTTAATGGTGATTGCGCCGAACCGCCGGGGGCTCTGGGCGCTGCGCGACCGCATCCCGTTCGGGCACGGCCGCCCCTATACCGGGCGGCAGTTGCGCAAGGTATTGCGAGACAATCTGTTCGAGCCGTTGGAGACCGAATACGCCCTGCACCTGCCGCCTGCGCTCAGCAACAAGCTACTGCGCATCGTTACGCCGCTGGAGCCGCTGGCGGCAAGGCGATTGCGGCGGTTCGGCGGCGTGGTGATCGTCGAGGCGGAGAAAAGCATGGGCGGCGCAGTGCCCGCGACGGTCCAGGTGCGCCGCTACCTGCCAAAAGCCGTGGCCCGGACGGTGCCCGGGACCGCGCGGCAGAAGAAATCACCTAACGCTCGATAATTTCGATCAGTTCGATGGTGAAATTGAGGGTCTCGTTCGGGCCGATATCGGCACCGGCACCCTGCGGGCCGTAGGCGAGGTCAGAGGGGATCCATACCTCGTACTTTGCGCCTGCGGACATCAGTTGCAGGGCTTCCTGCCAGCCGGGGATGACCTGGCCGACGCCGAAGACAGCCGGTTCGCCGCGTTGGAAAGAACTGTCAAACACTTTGCCGTCTAGCAGGCGGCCTTCGTAGTGAACCTTTACGGAGTCGGCGGCGGTGGGCTTGTCGCCCTCGCCAGCTTCGACAACCTGGTACTGCAAGCCGCTGGCCGTTGTCTGAACGCCTTCCTTTTCGGCGTTCTCCATGAGGAAAGCCTCGCCCGTGGCCATCGCCTCGGCGCCGGCTGCATCCTGCTGCCCTTGCTGCGCCGCCTGCATTTCCTGCACCGTTGCTTGCATTTCTTCCATGCTCAGGCGCGGCTCTTGGCCGGAAAACGTGTCGCGCAGGGCCTGCGCGAACGCATCGACATCCATGTTTTGGCCGAGCCCTTGCTCCATCATCCGCTGGCCGAGTTGCAGGCCGACCATATAGCTGAAGCGCTGTTCCAGCGTCTCCAGCGCCGCTGCATCCTGGGCAGACGCAGCAACGGGCATCAGCAGCGGCACGGCAATCAGGGATGCGCCAAGGGTGGTAAGCAGACGGGACATAGCGGAAACCTCTCGGTAGCTGGGTCGCGGATAGGGTCGATAGCAGACGGATCCCAGGGGAAAAAAGCTCAGGAACAAGACCCAACTCAACCCGGAGGAAACATCGGGGCGGAAGCTAGGCGGGCAGCTCCTCAAAGGCAAGGGGGCCGGGCGGGTTTCAGAGGCTCACCGCACACACAATCGCGTCACTGCGCGGCTTGCCACCCGCTGGCCGCTTGCCAAAGGCGGGTTAGCCAATCGGCGCGATCGACAGCAGGTCGGCTTCTTCCGATTCTGGCGTCTTGCTCAGATTGGCGACGCCCACCCCGATTAGGCGGTAGGGTGTTCCGTCCGCCTCTTTGGCCAGCAACATCTGTGCCGTCGCTTCGATGGTCTCCACCCGATTGGTGCGGTCGGCGAGGGTGTAGCTACGGGTGAGCGTTTGGAAGCCTGCGGTCTTTAGCTTTAGCGTAACCGTTATACCCAAATAACCGTTGACCAGCAGCCGGTCGGCCACCCGCTTCGCCAGCGGAGTGAGCCGCTTGGCAAGAACCTGGGGGTTACGGATCGGATCTTCGAACGTGGTCTCGCCCGAAATGCTCTTGGTCGGGCGGCTGGCCCGCACCCGCCGCCGGTCGATTCCGCGGGCGTAGTAAGCCAGGCTCTCGCCGAAGCTGCCGAAGCGTTTGGTCATGTCGGCCACCGGAAAATGCCGCAGTTGGCCAATGCGGCTGATGCCATCGAGCGCCATGCGCTTCTGGGTGGCACGGCCGACGCCATGGATCATGCCAACAGGGTTCGAACGCAGGAACGCGGCGGCATCCTGGTGGCCGATCACCGCAAAACCGCGGGGCTTTTCGAGGTCGGAGGCTATCTTGGCGAGAAATTTGTTGGGCGCGAGGCCGATGGACACGGTGACGCCCAACGTCTGTTCGACGCTGGCAGCCAACCGCGCCAAGGTCAGCGCCGGTGGCTCAGCCATGCCGGGGAGATTGGTGAAGTCCAGGAACGCCTCGTCGATGGAGATTGGCTCGATGACCGGCGTCGCCTGGCGCATCAGCGCCCGCACCGCACCACCCACGGCCTTGTACTTGGCCATGTTCGGCCGGATGACCTTTGCATGCGGACAGGCGGCACGCGCCTTGAACATGGGCATTGCGGAATGGATGCCATATTGCCGTGCTATGTAGCAGGCGGCGGCGACCACCCCCCGCCTGCCGCCGCCGATGATGATTGGCAATAGGCGCAGTTCGGGCGCGTCCCGCTTCTCGACAGAGGCATAAAACGCGTCGCAGTCCAGATGGGCGACACTCAGGGAAAACAGGTCCGGGTGGCCGATCAGCCGGGGCGAACCGCAATGGGGGCAACGCGCGTCACGGTCCACCAGGCGGTCGGTCACCGCAAAACAGTCCCGGCAGAGCGTCGCCATAACCTTACGCTTTTCAGCCCTTTTTGCAGCAGCAGAGCAGATTTTGACCGTAGCTGAAGCAAATCATTAAGGAATCCTGCGGTATTGTTGAATTAACCAAGCGGGTGCACGTAAGAGTTGTGCTATCCTGCATTTAACTATTGTACTCCTTTTTCCGTCTCTGACACGGGCTTGAGGCCAACGCATGGGAAAAACGATCCTGATCGTGGAGGATAACGAGTTGAACATGAAGCTGTTCAACGACCTGCTCCGCGCCCACGGGTTCGACACGCTGCAGACCAATGACGGCGTCACCGCCGTCCGTATCGCGAGGGAAAAACAACCCGATCTGATCCTGATGGACATCCAATTGCCGGAAGTGTCGGGGCTGGAGGTCACCAAGTGGCTGAAAGCAGACGATAGCGTACGCCATATACCGGTGGTCGCCGTCACGGCTTTCGCGATGAAAGGTGATGAGGAAAAAATCCGGCGGGGTGGATGTGAGGATTACCTGCCGAAGCCGATCAAGGTCGCGACCTTCATCGAGACCGTTAGGAAACATTTGAACATTTCTCATTAACCGGGAATTCGCGCCCAAAGGGTACCTTCGCCTCTGCCGCTAAATGACTGGCGTAGCGGTTGCTTCGACGCCGAAGCAGCCATGGCCGGCGGGGTTGGGTGGAGATGACGGCGCGGATCCTTGTGGTAGATGACAATGCGGCCAACAGGGCGCTGCTCCAGGCCAAGCTGACGGCGGAATATTATACCGTCTCCGCGGTCGCGAGCGGCGAAGAAGCGCTGGACGCCGCCCGGCAAAGTGCGCCGGACGTTATCTTGCTGGATGTGATGATGCCGGGGCTGAGCGGCTATGATGTCTGCCGTACCCTGAAAGCCGACAGCCAACTCAGCCACATTCCCGTCGTCATGGTAACCGCCCTCGATTCGCCGGCAGAGATGGTGCAGGGACTGGAGTGCGGGGCCGACGAGTTCCTGACCAAGCCTCTGGACGATATGGCCCTGTTTGCCCGCGTCCGCTCTCTCGTGCGCCTCAAGCGCGTGCTGGACGAATGGCGTCTGCGCCAGCCGGTGGCATTGGGAGATGCCGGCGGCGAAGCACTCGCGAATGAGCCCGTCGCTGAGGCCCGCCTGTTGTTGCTGACCAGTTGTTTGGAAGTGCAAGACCTGATGGCGTCCGTCGCAGCCGAACACCGGCACGACCTGCGCAGCCAGGAAAGTTTCGGCCCGGATGATGCGGTCGCCGCCGATCTGATCCTGGCTGACCTTGGTTGCCCTGCCATTGACGCATTACGGCTATGTTCGCAGGCCCGCTCGGACGAGGCGAGCCGGCATGTGCCATTCGTGTTGATCGGCGCGCGGGACCAGCGCGAACTGCTGTTCAAAGGGCTCGACCTTGGCGCGAACGAATACCTGCTCCGTCCCCTGAACCGGAATGAGATCACGGCCCGGCTTGCGACGCAAATCCGCCGTCACCGCCTGCAAAAGCGCATCCAAAACCGGCACATTGCCAGTTTGGACCAAGCCATGCACGACGCGCTGACTGGCCTCTACAACCGGCACTATCTGCAGTTGCACTTGCCCCGACTGCATGGACGGGCTCTGGATTCCGGGCGGCCGCTTGGGTTGATCGTCTGCGATCTGGATCACTTCAAGACAGTGAATGATGGGTTCGGCCATGCGGCTGGCGACGCCGTGCTCCAGGAAGTGGCCGCACGGCTCGCCGCCGGAGTGCGCACGCCGGATCTGGTCACCCGCTTCGGCGGGGAGGAATTCATCATCCTGCTACCCGACGCCGGTCTGGAAGCCGGCACCGCCATCGCGGAACGCTTACGGGCGGCTGTCGCAGCCTCGCCGGTAGATCTGCCAGGTGGCGGCTCCGTGCCGGTCACCGCCAGTTTCGGCGTTAGCACCGTGTTTTGGGACGAGTGCAATGCTGAAACGGCTATCCGGCGCGCAGACGCCGCCCTGTACAAGGCAAAGCGCCAGGGGCGGAACCGGGTTGTCACCTCCGGCGGCAAGCAAGGCTCGCCGGTGACACCGGTCCTGCCGCCGGCGCTGCAGGGCGTCATCTGACGGCGCTGCGCCTATCGGGCGTTAGGCGGGCCGCTTCAGCATCAGGCCAGACCGCTTGCAATAGGCGATTTCTTGACCCTTCTGGTTAAAGCCCCGATGCTCGAACAGCACCACGCCGGCATTCGGGCGGGACTTGCTCTCGCGCTTTTCCAGCACCGTCGTTTGGCTGCGGATCGTATCGCCATGGAAGACCGGCGCGCGGAAGGCAACATCGGTCATGCCCAGATTGGCAACGGTGGTGCCCAGCGTGGTGTCCTGCACGGAGACGCCGATGACCAACCCCAACGTGAATAGCGAGTTGACGATGCGCGCGCCGAACTCGGTTTCCTTGCCGAACTCCTCGTCCAGGTGCAGCGGCTGTGGGTTATGGGTCAGCGCGCAGAACATCACATTGTCCATCTCGGTGATGGTGCGGGTCAGGGCGTGATCAAACACCTGGCCGATTTCAAACTCTTCAAAATACAGGCCGCTCATGGGGCGTTTCCTCTTCACTTTTGCATGGCCTACAGGCCGTTGATGTGGTTCTGAATTAGCGTATCGAGATCATCGGCGGGCGGGAACCCCATGGCATTCGCGCGCGGCGTGACGAAATGGGCTGGCCAAGAACCAACGATTGCATCAATGGCCGGATCGTGCCGGAACGTGACCAGGCTTGTATCGCCACCGGCTTTGCCCAAGGCATCCACCATTTCCTGCACGGTCACTGTGATGCCGGGCACATTCAGTACCCGCCAGGGCGCAAATGCCCTGTCGTTCAGATCAAGCGCATGGACCAACGCCTGGGTCACGCTGGCGGGAGACGCGATCCACAAGGCCAGGTCGGCCGAGACCGGGCAGATGCTCTCCTCACCCGCCAACGGCTCCCGCAGGATGCCGCTGGCAAAGCTGCTGGCCGCAGCATTGGGCTTGCCCGGCCGGATCACAACCGTCGGCAAGCGCAGAGTCCGGCCCTGGATATAGCCCTTGCGGCTGTAATCGTTGACCAGCAGTTCACCCAGCGCCTTCTGCGTGCCGTAGGAGCTTTGCGGCATGGTCGCCGTCGCGTCATCCACGCTATCCACCGCGCCGAACACGGCCAGCGAACTGGTGAACAGAAATTTGGGGTTCGTCCCCAACGCCCGGCAGCGCTCCAACGTAGCGCGCAACCCGGTCAGGTTCACGCGGTAGCCGGCCTCGAAATCCGCTTCCGCCCCCGCGGAAACAACCGCTGCCAGGTGAATGACAGCCGTCGTTTCCTCCGTGACGGCTTCGTTCAATGTCTGGCCCAGGTTGCCGGTCAGTACCTTCGCGCCTGCCGGCGGATCGGCAGGCGGCACCATATCCGCCAGCACGAGCGTCTCGCCGCGTTCCGCCAGGATTTTGGTGACACGCTGGCCCAGAAAACCGCCTGCGCCGGTGATTGTAATGCTCATGAACGCTCCAGCATTGATACGCCCCGGCAGGTGCAATGGCTGCCGCCTGCCGGGTTCGGTAGCCTCAGATGGAAAAAGGCGGGGCTGTCGGCTAGACGCCGTAAGCGTTGAACACTTCCTGCACCGCCTTCAACTGGTTGCCCGCAGCGCTGGATGGTACCAGGATAGGCGTCTTGACGCCGGTGTCGTACCAGGCATCGACCTGGTCCCGCACCTGGGATGCAGTGCCGAACATGGTGGTTTCGGACAGCCAGCGGTCGGTGAGGAAGTGGGGGATCTTCTCCGGCTCCTTGTCCGCGATGGCTTTCCCGACGCCCATCATTTCTTCCTCGAAGCCCACAGACTTCCAGTAGTTGCGGTAGTTCGGCAGTTGCGCATAGCGCCAGAGCGTCTTGCGGTGCACGGCCTTCGCCGCCTCCACATCGTCGGAGATGCAGGTGGGCGTCATACAGCCGATATACCAGTTCGGATCGGTCTGGCATGCCGCCGGCAGGTGGGCGATGGACTGCTTGGCGGCGGAACGCACGGCGTTGGCGAACACTAGCCCGTCGCCGACCTCACCCGCCAGTTGGATCATCTTGGGCCGCATTCCGGCCAGCACCACCGGCGCCAGGTCGCCATAGCCTTCCACCGCCTTGTACTTGGTGATGAAGTCGCGGATATCGCCCAAGGGTTTGCCCGGAACGACGCCCATGCGTTGCAGGCTCGGCCCGTGGCTGATGCCGATGCCGAGGGTGAAACGTCCGCCCGACATTTCATGCATGAACGCGGCGCTCATGGCGAAGTCGTCGACGGTGCGGGAGTAGATCGGCGCGATGGAAATGCCGAACGGCATGCTCTTGGTTGTAACGGACAGCGCCTCGCAGAAGGCCATGCCGCCGAGGGTCGAGGGCGTGTAGAGCCCGGCAAAGCCCTTCTTCTCGATTTCCTGGGCGAGTTCGAGCACCTGCGCGCGGCGGCGCGGTACGGCGGTGACGGCGAGGGCAGGGAGCTTGGCCATGGGGCGTTCCTTCGGGAATATGGGTTCGTTGCCGCCATGTTAACCGCCGGGAGGAGACTTGGGAAAGGCCCGGTTGCGTGGGGAGCTTGATTTTAACCTTAGCTAGCGGGCGGTACGAGCCGGAACAGCAGCATGCCTGCCACCATCGCCGCCACAAACACGTAGACGCCGGCAAGCCCGGTCGCGAGCCCGGCGATGGCCGGGCCGGGGCAGAAGCCGCCAAGGCCCCACCCCAGGCCGAACAGTGCGGCGCCGCCCAGCAGGCGGCTATCAATATCGGTACGTGTCGGCAAATGGAGCTTGCCGCCGATAAGCGGGACTCCCCGCCGCCGCAACAGCAGAAAACCCGGCGCGGAGACCAATAGCGCGCCGCCCATGACAAACGCGAGGGTTGGATCCCAGTTGCCGGCAATGTCCAGGAATCCCAGCACCTTGGCCGGGTTCATCATGCCGGATATTGCGAGGCCGATGCCGAAAATTGTGCCTGCAATCAGGCTGGTCAGGACTACAAGCATCGCCTCAACCTCCCGCCAGGTGGCGCACGGCGAAGACGGCGGCGGCCGCCACGGACATAAACACAGCCGTTGCCGCCATAGACCGCCGCGAACCCCTTGCTAAACCGCAGACGCCGTGTCCGCTGGTGCAGCCGCTGCCCAGGCGGGTGCCGAACCCGACAAGGAGTCCGGCAATGGCGAGCATGGGCCAGCCGGTCTCAATCACCGGCAGCGGCATGGTGCCGGTTACCAGCGCGACGACGACCGGGCCGGCGACCAGTCCAGCAACAAAGGCCGCCCGCCAGGGCAAATCAGACGCCGCACCGCCCAGCATGCTGCCCAATACGCCACTGATGCCTGCGATTCGGCCGTTCAGTGCGAGGAACAGAACAGCAGCCAGTCCGATCAGCATCCCGCCGACTAGCCCGCTTACTGGGGTAAAATTTTCCATGGACTCAGACCTTGTTCGATTGCATTGGCCTGAATGCTATTATTAAAATCGAATTAGAGAATGTGAAAGGTTGCCGCGTATAACGAAACTTTGCCGGCTACCGCGCGAAACTGCTGCGGAGTTGGGCTGCCCAGCGGCCGTCAATGCAAGTGATCACCCAGATCGAGCGGTAGGTGCCCAGTTCGGAGCCATCGGTGCGGAAGCGGGTGAATTCCATGTCGAGATGGACCTTCTCCGCCTCCGCATGGATGACGTTCTGCCGGTTCCACTGGCTGCGGCCCCAGCCCTCGCCAGCACGCGCGTAGAAGTCATCCAAGTAGGTGTCGGGCGTCTCCCAAACTTTGAACGCACTCCCAGCGAGCCGGTAATGCGGGAAGTGCAACGTCTTCGCTATGGCGTCCGGATCACGCGCATTTAGCGCCGCCATGTGCGCATCGACCACGCCGATGGCGTTCTGAATAGCCGCCTGAATCTCGGCGGGCAGGTCGAGGTGGGTGCCGATAGTCATGGATGAAACTCCATCTTCCTCAGCTTCATCTAAAGATCAGACATCTGAGTTCGCGCTTTTAAAACAACAATTTTTTTCACCCTTCCGTCTGGGGCGACAATTTTGTTGAATTTAATAGCGACCTCTGATTTATTGTGACTAAAATTTCTCAATGCATAATTTCTGTGACTTTCCAAAATTGCCTGTAGAGTTAATGGATCTCGATCATTTTCCAGATAAAATGGGATCGTTTTTCCAGTTTCATAATCAAAAACTCGCCCATTTTTTGAGTTGGAGTTATACCCTCCAACACTAAAATATTTCTCATCGACAGAATCGATCCTGATCGAAGTATTCACATATTCCTTGGACGCCGCGTCCATACTTACTATGTTATTGTCTCCATTGATAATGACCACGTTGCGCGCGCCAGCACCAATAGGTTGATGAACTTCACGCAAAGCGGGCTCTATTCCATCTACTAGAGCTTGAACATCACCAGAGTTTAGACTCCCATCGTCTTCAAGCGAACCAATCCTAGACTCTCCAGGCTTTCCAATTGCTCTATTAAAAATTGTTTTCAGCCAAGGGGTCAGTAAATTTCCGGCTATACTTACTGGGAGGCCCAACGCTAAAGCCATAACTTCTGGCTGGTAAACCACTTCAAATAAAGTCTCAAAACTGCCCGGTTTAGTGGCAAGGAAATTAAGTTGAAACGAATCATGGGAAAACTTTCGCTTTCGGACTTTACCCTCGTGAAGGTAATTCACAGCAATAGTTAAAGCTCTAGCATTTCCATAAAGACTCTGCGCCGCCTCGTAGGCTGGTAAAAAATGATCATCGGCGTCCTCGCCTGTGAATTTGATTGTCAGTGGCAGCTTCACAGCATCGGACATTTGATTTTCCCAGTTTTTTGTTCAATGGCTCATGAATTCGTAATGGCTACGCCTAACGTACCCAAATAGTAGGCCCTACAGTTAAGTCAAGAGTCCCTCCAACCAGCATTGCTACTCGTCACCGAACTACCAGTTCTCCTCACCACGTATCCACCCAGCTATGCTTCTTGCCGTCCCGCGGCTTTGGCGGCGGGCTGGCGCGGAGGCCCGCCAAAATCCAGTCACGCGTGTCCGCCGGGTCGATGACGTTGTCGATCTCGAAATTGGTGGCCGCGGTCAGAGCCTTGCCCTGCTCATACATGGCGGCGACCTTTTCCTCATAGACGCGCAGGCGCTCCTCGGGGTCTTCGATGGCGGCGAGTTCGTTCCGGTAGCCGAGCTTCACCGCGCCCTCCAGCCCCATGCCGCCGAATTCCGCCGTTGGCCAGGCGATGGAAAACAGCGGTGCGTGATAACTGCCCGCCGCCATGCCCTGCGCGCCAAGGCCATAGCCCTTGCGGAGCGTGATGGAGAAGTACGGCACCGTCATGTTCGCGCCAATTACGAACACCCGGCAGCAATGGCGCACCAGCGCCGTCTTCTCATACTCCGGCCCCACCATGTTGCCGGGCGTGTCGATCAGGGAGACCAGGGGAATGTCGAAGGCATCGCATAGCTGCATGAAGCGCGCTGCCTTGTCCGCTGCCGGGGAATCGATGGCCCCACCCAGATGCTTCGGATTGTTGGCGATAATGCCCACGGGCCGCCCCTCGATCCGGGCAAAGCTCGTAATCATGCCAAGGCCGAAATCCTTGCGGATTTCGAGCACGGAATCCGTGTCGGCAATCGTCTCGATCACGGCCCGGATGTCATAGACCCGCAGGCGGTTCTCCGGGACGGCCCGGCGCAGCCAGCGCTGATCGGCACTCTCCCACTCGTCCAGCGGCCCCTGGAAATAGCTGAGATATTTCTTTGCAACGGCGACCGCTTCTTCTTCATCCTCAACGGCAATATCCACTACGCCGGAGGCTTTCTGAACGCTCATCGGGCCGACTTCCTCGGGCGTGTATACGCCCAGCCCGCCGCCCTCGATCATTGCCGGGCCGCCCATGCCGATGTTCGAGTCCTTAGTGGCGATCACAACATCGCAGCAACCGAGCAACACGGCGTTGCCGGCAAAGCAGCGGCCCGTCGTGATGCCCACCATCGGCACCAAACCGGAGAGCCGGGCGAACAGCTTGAAAGCTGGAATATGCAAGTCCGCGGAGAAGATCTTGTCCGTATCGCCGGGCCGGCCGCCGCCGCCTTCCGTAAAGATCACCAGGGGCAGGCGCATGTCCGCAGTCAACTCGAACATGCGGTCCTTCTTGTGGTGATTGTTGAAACCCTGGGTGCCCGCCAAAACGGTATAGTCGTAGGACATTACCATGGCCCGCGCGTGTTCGTCATCGAACAGGTCGCCATTCACCCGCGCCAGACCGGCGATCAGGCCGTCGGCGGGCGTACGGTCGATCAGTTCCTCCATGCTGGCGCGGGCCTGCCGTGCCGCAACCTGGAACGCACCATACTCGTGGAAGCTGCCTTCATCGACCAGATCAGCGATATTCTCCCTCGCCGTCCGGTGATTGGTTTTACGGCGGCGGGCGACCGCATCCGGGCGGTTTTCGTCTAATGTTTTGGCCCGGCGGGCCTCGACTTCGGCGAGGTCCGGACGGATATGGTCGAGGTCGATGTCTTCCTCGTCAGCCATGCGGCCCGTGTCGATATCGGCCGGTTCGACAAAGGCAAGTGCGTATTCCTCGAACACCGTGTCACCTGGCTCCACTGCGATTTGCCGGAGAATGCCGCTGGCCGGGGCTGCGATCACATGCTCCATCTTCATGGCTTCCATGATGAGCAATTGCTCGCCCGCAATCACGGTGTCGCCCACGTCCTTCGCGAGCGAGACGATGGTGCCCTGCATTGGCGCGCGGACGGTTTCGAGGCCATCGATATCGTCATTGCCCGTGCCTGCTCCCGTTTGTCCCGCGCCTGCTTCCGGTTTTTTTTCCCGCCCGTGCAAGAGGACGGCCAGCGGATCGCCGGCATCGACCTTTGCACCGGCGGTGGCAGGGCGTTTGCCGTTGTTGGCCGCCTCAAAGTGGAGCGGATTGGCGGGCTCGACAGCCAGTAAGTCACCGATATTTTCCTCGATGAACCGAGTGTAAGCAGCGCCACTCTGTACGGTTTCATGCGCCAGGACGGCTTGCAGGAACGGAAGGTTCGTTGCGGCGCCGCCGATCCGGAAACGGCGGAGCGCCCGCTCGGCGCGCGCCAGCGCCTCCGCATATCCGCCCGCATGGACGATGACTTTCGCCAGCAGTGAGTCGAATCGCGGGTTGGTGCGGTAGCCAGTATAGCCATAGTGGTCCACCCGCACGCCCCTGCCGGTCGGCGGATCGTAGGCGGAGAGCATGCCGCCTGCGGGTCTTGCCGAGCCATCGGGTTGCATGGTCTCCAGATTGACCCGCGCTTGAATGGCACAGCCCTGCGGCTCCGGCGTTTCGTCTTTGCCGGGAAGAACGGCTGCAAGTGTCTTGCCGGTTGCGACCTCCAGCTGGAGCTGAACGAGGTCCAGACCCGTCACGGCTTCCGTCACCGTGTGCTCCACCTGGAGGCGAGCATTGCATTCCAGGAAGGCGATGGTCGTGTCTGCGCCGCGGTCGTCGCCATCGACCAGGAACTCGAACGTGCCGACGCCCTTGTATTTGGCAGCCTCCGCCAGATCGCAGGCGGCCTTGTGCAGGCGAGCCTGAACGGCGGGATGGAGGTTGGGCGCAGGGGCGATTTCCAATATCTTTTGATGCTGCCGCTGGACCGAGCAATCCCGCTCTCCCAATGCGATCACCGCGCCGCTGCCATCGCCCAGCACCTGTACCTCGATATGGCGGGCATGGGGCAGGTATTGCTCGATGAACACGTCGGAGCGCCCAAACGCGGTGCGGGCTTCCGACTGGCTGCGCTCGAAGGCTTCCACCAGGTCTTCCTCGTTGTGGACCACGCGCATGCCGCGCCCGCCACCGCCGGCAACCGCCTTCAGCATGGCCGACGTGCCTGATTCCAGTCCTGCGAAGAAAGACTGCGCCACCTCCAGCAAGGTCGGGCCGTCGGTACCCGGCAGCAGCGGCACGCCGATCTCTGCCGCCAGCCGCCGGGCCTCAACCTTGTCGCCGAACAGGTCGAGGCTCTCCGGCGAGGGGCCGACGAAGGTCAAACCGGCTTCGGCACAGGCGCGGGCGAAGTCGCCATTCTCTGCGAGGAAGCCGTAACCCGGATGCACGGCATCGGCGCCGGCCGCCTTTGCCGCTGCCACAACGCCTGCAATGTCCAGGTACGCCGCAGGACCGCTGCCGATCAGCTTCACCGCCTGATTGCAAACCTGGGTATGCAGGCTCTGGGCATCGTCCTCGCTGAAAGCGGCAACCGTCTCCAGCCCCATGTCGGCGGCGGTCTGGGCGATGCGGATGGCAATCTCGCCGCGGTTGGCAATAAACAGGCGTTTCATGGCGTTCTCTTGGGCTTGTCGGAACTTGTGACTAAGCGCAGCTTAGACACGCCGGGCAGGAACCGCGAGGGGGCTTGCTTCCACGTTGCCCCTTGCCCGCCGCCACCGTAGGCTTTCGCTAACCGCAGAATAAGGAAAAGCCCGATGTCCCAGAACTGGCGCGAGCGCGCGAACGTCACCTTCGATTGCGAGAAGCAGTCTGCCAAAGGCTCCCGCGGCATGGTGACAGCGAACAATCCCCTCGGCGCGATGGCCGGGGCGGAGATGCTGGCGGCGGGCGGCAACGCCGTCGATGCCGCGGTCGCAACCCTGTTCACGCTGACGGTGGTCGAGCCAATGATGGTTGGCTTTTCCGGTGGCGGCATCTTCCACATCCGCACGCCGGACGGCGAGCACGTCATCATCGACAACCAGTCCAAGGCTCCCTTGGCCGCGACGCCGGACATGTTCGAGCCCGTGGCCGACACGCCCGACCGCCGGCTGGAAACGGTGGGCCGCAAAAACACCGCTGGGCCGCTCGCCATGGCGACGCCGGGGGCCTTAAGAGGTTGGGCGGACGCGCTGAAGCGGTTCGGCACCTTCTCGCTTGCCGATGTGTTGGAGCCTGCGATCCGCCACGCGAGCCGCGGCTTTGCGGCAACCTCCTACATGGCGGAATGCACCGATGAGGTGATAGCGGATCTGGGCACCTGCCCGCACATGAGCAAGCTCTACCTGCCCGGCGGCTCGCCGATCAAAGCAGGCGCGCGCATTGTCCAGGGTGATTATGCGGAGACATTGCGTACGATCGCCAAGGAGGGCATCGGGGCGTTCTATGGCGGCGCGATTGGGCAGGAGCTGACGGATCATATGGCCAAGGCGGGCGGCATCGTCTCCCAGGCGGACCTGGCAGACTGCGCGCCCATCGACCGGCAGGCGATCCGGGGCCAGTACCGTGGCTACGAGGTCATCGGACCGCCGCCGCCCGCCGCGAGCGGCCTGCATATCAACCAGATGCTGTCGATCCTGGAGGGGTTTGATCTTGCCAAGATGGGCTTCGGCTCGGTTGAAGCGACGCATCTGTTGCTGGAGGCACTAAAGATCGCCTTTGCCGACCGGGTAGCCTCGACCGCAGACCCGGCCTTCGTGAACGTGCCCATCAAGGAAATCCTCGACCCGTCCTATATCAAGGACCGGCGCGGCCAGATCGCCATGGACCGGACCCAGGAATGGGGCGCGGGCGTTGCGGCACACGAAAGTAACCACACCACCCACATGACCGCGGCAGACAATGACGGCTGGGTGGTGGCGACGACCCAGACCATCAACAACCTGTTCGGTGCGCGCTTCATCATTCCGGGCACGGGGATCGTTGCCAACAACTATATGAACCTGTTCGACCCGCATCCGGGCCGGGCCAACTCCATCGAGCCGGGCAAGCGCGTGACGACGAGCATGAGCCCGATGATGGCCTGCAAGGACGGCCGCGTGCGCTATGCACTCGGATTGGTAGGCGGCCTGCGCATCTTCCCGTCCGCCATGCAGGCGCTGGTCAACCTGCTGGAGCACGGCATGAGCTTGCAGGAAGCCGTCGAGGCCCCTCGCGTCTGGACACAGGGCGAGTCGGTGGAGGTGGAGCGCGGCTACGGCGACACGGTGCGCGAGGCGCTGGGCCGAATGGGCCACGCCGTGGTGCCGTCGCCCTGCATTGGTGCGGGCATGAACGGGATCGAGATTGCCGCTGATGGAACGCTCACCGGCGCGGCCTGCTGGCGCGCGGATGGTACAGCGGTCGGCATCGGCGGCGGCTATGCGCGCGAGGGCGTGCGCTACTGGCCGGAGCGGCCAAAGATGTAAAGGGTGTTCTAAAACAAAGCCCCAGACGGATGCATTGCCGTCTGGGGCCTCCAGGTAGTCTGGTTTACGCGAAGTCGAACATGTCGAACGTTGCGACCACGGTCGACGATGCACCCCCATCATACAGGATCCCGGCGCTTTCGAAGGCGATGCCGGATACGGCTTCTCCAGCGTGAGCCGTTTCAGAATCCAGGCTCCGTTCCTCCTGCGCCAAGAACTCGGCCGTGGCGGCAGAGCCGTCATCGGTGAGGTTGGTCAGGCGAAGCGTCACCGGATCGTCGTCGTTGTAGGTCGTGATCGAACCCGCGACGAGGACGTTGGTCCCCAGTTGGGAGTCGAAGGTGAAGTCGTCGCGCTTGCTCGATACTTCCTCGTCCGTGATGTAGGCCTGCGCTGCGATATCGCCCCACTGAATGACGCCTGAAGCGTCCTGCGCATCAATGGCGGCCCAGCCTACGACCTCTGCC
Source organism: Alphaproteobacteria bacterium (assembly GCA_965222315.1). Taxonomy (GTDB): domain Bacteria; phylum Pseudomonadota; class Alphaproteobacteria; order Bin95; family Bin95; genus JACKII01. The sequence goes on from OZ244951.1 coordinate 665,777, forward strand.
GAGTGCACGCCGTCGCTGGCTTCTTCTTCCTGGATCGCTACATCGAACCCGGTCGTTGAGACATTGTCGGCACGGGCAATAGCCCAATCCGGACCATTGTTGGTTTGGAGTTGCAACAGGATAGCGGGGATATCGTCGAATGCCTCACTGAACGTCACGCTGGTGAACGTATCGACTGCGCCCGCAGCGACATCAACGGTACCCACTTCCAGGTGCGAGCCGTCTGACAGGTCGAAAACGCCTTCCTCCAGAGTCAGCATTGTCGCTGCTTCGGTCTTATGCCAACCATCCAGGTAGTCAGCCTCCTCGACGAAGGCCGTTACGCTGGTCGATGTGATGCTGTTGATTGTGACGGTGACGATGGCGGACGATGCATAGGTCGCCGGGGTAGCGAAAACAACGGGCGCATCGAAAACCTGCCCGTCCTGGTAGGAAATTGTTTTGGCGACGTGGCTCAACTCGTCCAGGTACTGGACAGTGCCGATGGCCTCCGCTGCAACTGGCTCTCCCTCGTACTCGATGACGAGTTGCATGTCATAGAGCTTGGCAGAGTCCTGCCGGTCTCCTTTGACGTACACCGCGGTGTCGAAGAAGTTCTGGGTGAGGTTCATGCCGTTTGGGGTGACCGCCGACAGGATCGGACCGGTCGGCATCAGATCGCCCGCGCCGAGTGTGCCGTTTACCTGCGACCAGCCTTCGTCAATCACGCCATCCGAATCCACGTCGAGGCGGTCCGGATCAACCAGCATCCAGCCGGAACTGTGCAAAAACGGCGACGGATCGGGGTTGCCATCGCCGTCGGCATCTTCATCCCAATCCAGCAGATTCAGGGTCGTCGTGATGAACTCACCGGTATCGTACTTGATGTTGCTGCTGTTGAACGGCGGTTGGCTGTTCGGGATAAGCGGCACCTCCAACCCAGGCAGATCCTGACCGAACTTGTTCGGCGTCAGACGCCAGCGCGGACCGGACACGAGGTCAGCTTCGGTGTAGCCGGCGTTTGCCGCATCGTCCGGCGTCCGGAAGCTCTCATAGACGTTTTTGTAAGGATCGCTCGAATACTTGTCGTAAGACCACTCGAACGGCTCTCGATCCGTCGTGGTGTACCAGTCGGGAGTGAAACCTTCAGCGAGATCTTCCGATTCGAAGGTCAGGCCTGCGGAGGCGGCAGCGTCTGCCAGGGAATAATCCCGCAGCACCGTACCGATCGGGTTGCCCAGGCCATCTTCGTTGCGGTAGCCGACGAGATTGCCATCGGGGTCATGGACGGCGATGCCGCCAGCTCCCAGGTCGATATTGCCGGAGCTATCCAATTTGAAATAGCTCGGCAGGAAGTCGCCTTCGCCATTGTAGGTATCGACCGGCGAGACCCAAAGCGTGTTGGTCGCATCGTCCGGATCTTCGACCACATAGTAGGAGGGCAGGCGGCCAATCGCGGCCTCGTTCTCATAGTCTTCCGGGCGGACCTGGTCGTTCGGGTTGTTGGTGATGTCGTGGTTAATCACCAACTCGGCACGTGTGATATCGAAACCGGCATGACCGTTCTCCAGGATATCGGCGATGCCGTTATTGTCACCATCCGCGGTCCATTCGTCGGGCAGCGCAATATTCACTTCCATGCGGATGTCATTTGGCCGCTTCACCGCAGTACCCCAGCGGTACAGCAGTTTTCCGTCGTCTTTCAGCGTGACCGAATAGTCAGAACTGTAGGCGATGTCGTAGGTGACGGAGCTTTCGTTCGGCTCCAGCAGATCGACCAGATCGGCCGTGCCGCCAAAGCCGTTCAGGTAGCTGTCCAGGACATCGGCAGTACCGTCATTGTCCAGATCGACGCCGCCGATTTGGATCGATTCCACAACACCGTCGCCATCCGTATCATAGTTGATATTGACGGAGCGGGTTGTGAACGTGTCGTTGGTGCCATCACGGTCGAAATCAATATCTGAGTAGGAAACCGGGTTGGCGCTCGAATCGTTATTGTCGATCGCGCGCTGCAGCGCCGTGGTCAGTTCTTCGACATAATATTGATGCACAAGACCCGGCTCGTAGGTTCCGCCGGGACCGGTCGGCCGGAGGTCGAGCATCCGCAGGTCATTGTCCAGCGGGGCAATCGCATTTGGGTCGTTCGGGAACGCCTGGTCCGACAGCAGGTCGGCCATGGTGTTGTAGTGCTCGGTCGAAGCCTTGACCGTCGTCCCGCCGAGGCCCTGCGACCAGGTTCCCAATGGCAACGCGGACCGGAAGATGTCGGTGACCGCGTTCTTGATGGAGATGCCGAGCACATTGTTCGGATCATTCGGATCGATGATGTTGCCCGCTTGGCCTTCGCCAAAGTCGCCGTCAAGGATTTTTTGCTCGGCACCCAGGAAGTCGGTCACATTGAAACCGAATTCACTGTCCACACCCCACAGAACATTCCCGTCCTTGTCGGTGATTGGGGCCATGACGGCGCCCGCCGTATCAATGAATGACGGATCATCGGCATACGTGAGTCCGGAGAATGTCCCCGTTATATCGTCGATACTGAAGGTGTGGAGTGGTGATACATACTCTACTGACATAGCGCTTAATCCTCTGCCTGAGTTTTCCAAGGAACCACTGAACGCCGCGGAAATTGGGAAGGGCCCCGCTTCCTCAGTGACCTCGGTGGATCCGCGAGGACGCTATTGGATCATTAAGTGCGAATATTTGATCTACATCAAAAAGTAGGCGAACGAGGGCCTATTGGGGTTCTAATGTATGTATAAAAAGGAAGCTCAAATTGTACATTCTGGCCGCGAGGAGACCGTCAGCCAGCCAACCGCATGCAATAGTTGGAGGTAAAGGCATTGTGCTTTCAGGAAGCCGCTGCCGAGAAGCTCCTCCGGTTTACCCCAAAGCACGACCTGCTTCGCACCCATCCCTGTAATGCGCGCGAAGAGAGGTGTTTCGTGCCTTAGGTTAAATCGGGTAGGGACAGGCAGGCACAGGACAAGTCAGATGCCTGCCCTGCTTCCGGACTATCTGACGAGGTACGCCAATTCCGCCAGGCCCGTTCTAAATCTTCCCGACCACCGCTTGACGGAAGCGGGTCTTTAGGAAGGCGCCGTCCTTGGGGGGGATTGCTGGAGCCTCCGGCGCATCGTCCACTTTGAAGGCCACGAACACTGGTCCGGCGGCGTCGCGCAGCAGGCGGACGCCCTCGGCAACATCGGTCTCCGCCGTTACCAGCTTGCTGGAGGCGAAGCCCGCACCGGCTGCAATGGCCGCCAGATTTGTGCCCCGGCCGGTCACGGTTTTCTGCTGGCCAGTCTCACCATAACGCTCATTGTCCAGCACACAGATGCCTAGGTTCGGCAGGCCCTCTGCCGCCGCGGCGGTGAGGGAGCCCAGGCCCATCAGCATTTCGCCGTCGCCAGTGATGACCAGCACCCGCTTTTTCGGCTGGGCGACCGCAAGGCCGATGGCTACCGGTACCGCGCCGCCCATGGCACCCCAAAGATAGAAGGTACGCGGGTCGTCGCCCGCGGCGAAGCAATCGTAACAGGGCTGGCCAAGCCCCGGCACGACCAGCAGATCCTCGCCACGGTCGGCAAGCAGTTCGGCCACGACTTCGCGGCGTTTTAGCAGAGCGCTCATCAGCTCAGTCCTCCGGAAAGATCTTGGCGCCGATCAGGCGTTGGCCGAGCAGCACGGCCACGGCGGAATTGGTGTAGTACGCGAAGCGGAGCGCGGTCGCGACGGTCTCTTTCACATCCTCCGGCTTGTCGCAGCGGTAGCAGGTGACGCCAGCGAGTTCCAGATGGCCCTGGGTGGTCTGGCCCATGGGCACCTGCCAGGTATTCCACTCGCCCCATTCGCCGCGCATGGTTACCAGGGTCACCAGGGGAAATTGACAGTTTTTGATGAGGCTCAGCATGTTGATCGTGTTGCCGACGCCCGACGACTGCATCAGCAGCACGCTCTTGTCGCCGCCAAGCCAGGCCCCCGCGAGCATGGCGACGCCGTCTTCCTCGGTCGTGAGGGATACCGCGCGCATGTCGTTCGACGCATGGGCCCGGTCGATTAGCCTGGCATGGCCCGCATCCGGTACGTAGGCGACCTGGCGGACGCCGGCCTCCTGGAGGCAATCAAAGATATCGTCTCGCCATTCACTCATCTGCGGTCGGTCCTCGGACGGTTCGGGGAGGTAATTGAGGTCAGCGCGTCAAGAAGCATAAGCCCCGCAAACAGGCAAGCCTTCGCCGCGAAAAGCGTGTAGGGATGCCCGCCATGTCCGATATTACCGCCTTGCCGTGCAGCTATCCCCGACTGCGCATCGCCGTCTACTATTCCTGCATGTTCGGGATGGTCGGGATATTCCAGCCCTTCTTCCCGCTCTGGCTGGCCGAGCATGGGTTGACGGCGGCGCAAATCGGCCTGTTGCTGGCGTTGAGTTCGGTCACCCGGGCGACCTTCAATCCTGTGATTGCCCGCTTTGCCGATACGCGGGAGGACCGCAAGCAACTGGTCTGGTTGCTCTGCATCGGCGGCGTGGTAACGGCGTGCATGATGGTGCCGGCTTATGGTTTCTGGCCGGTACTACTGTTGACCCTGCTGCACATGGCGGTGCAGGCGCCCGTCAATCCGCTGAGCGAGAACCTGATTCTGCTTAACCTGCAGGCGCGGGGGCTCGACTATGGCCGTTTGCGGGCCTGGGGCTCGGCGGCGTTTATTGCAACGTCGATGGCAGGTGGCTGGTGGCTGGAGGGGCGGTCGGCCGATTGGGTCATGTACCTGTTCATCGCTAGCCTCTGCGCCATTTTATTGGCTGCTCTGGCGTTGCCCGCGGTTCGTGCAACACCTGCCCGCCGCGAAAGGCCGCCGATCCGCTCCCTTCTGTCGAACCGATTCTTCCTGCTGTTCCTCGCGTGTGCTGCCCTCAACATGGCGAGCCATGCGGTGCTGACCGGCTTCTCCACCATCCACTGGCAGGCTGCCGGTCACTCCGAAGGACTGATTGGCGGATTGTGGGCGTTGGGTGTTATTTCGGAGATCATCCTGTTCGCTTATGCACGGCCAATTCTGGACCGGATCGGTATTCCGGGCATGCTGATCCTGGGAGCAGCGGCCGGCGTGATCCGCTGGACCGGCACCGGGGCAGGTACTGAATTGTGGCTGCTGGCGCCCATGCAGGTTCTCCACGGCATAACCTTTGGCGCGACCCATCTCGGCGGTATGACCCTGATCCAGCGTCACATCGCGCCCGGCATGTCGGCAAGTGCGCAGGCGCTCTACTCTTCCCTCGGTATGGGGGCGGCAATGGGCCTGACCATGGCGCTGTCGGGCCGGCTTTACGAAAACCTGGGCGGGCAGGCGTTCTGGGTCATGGCGCTTCTGTCCTTGGGCAGCTTGTGCCTGGCGCTGGTGGTGCGGGCAAAGTGGCGGCCCGGCCTGGAGATCGGGTAGCGACGCTTAGCGGAACGCGGCCTGCTGGCGGCGGCGGTGGAACAGGTGGTTCTTGATATGGCTGAGGCTTACAGGCGCTTCGACCGCCCGCAATTGCCGGTCGAGTTCCTCCCCGCCGACCAAGGCGAAGCGGGGCAATTGCATGCGTGTGGCACTATCCAACGGCAGGCGGGCCCGCCCCGGCGTTGCCGTCAGGCCGGTGCGTAAGCCCAGCGTTTCGCTGTACCGAATGATCGTCTCGTCGCAATTGCCGTTGGGATAGGCAATAACAGTGGGTATTTTGCCGGTCCATTCGGCGAGCAATGTCTGGCATTCCGCAATCTGTTTCTGCGCGCGCTCCGCCGGGATGCGTGTTAGGAGATCGTGCTCGGTCGAGTGATTGCCGACGGTCGCCAGTGGCTCCGCCGCAAGGGTCCGCACCTCCGCCGGTGTCAGTGGACGGTCTGTTTCGCCCGCCGGGTTCAGCACATGATTGCCGAACATGGCTTTTAACGTGTTTTTGATGGCATAGATGGGCATCGCCTTCAGCCGTTGCCGTTCGGCGACCGCGCTCGCCCGGCCGATACCGCGGCGGCTCATTTCCCGGTGCAGGACGTCCCACCAGAAAGCCTCGCCCTTCGCCACGTTGCCCGCCGTGATAAAAAAGGTTGCCGGAACGCCGTATTGTTTCAGCAAAGGCACGGCGCGGAGGTTGTTGGCATAGCCATCATCGAAGGTCAGCATTACGCGCTTCGGGGCGCTCCGCAGGCCGCGCGACAGGCGGTCGGGGCTGACGAACTGGTAGCCCGCGGCCTGGAAATGTTCGATGACCCGGCGGAAATCGGTCTCCGTAAATGGCTGATACGGATCGACGTGATCGGCAAACGCTTCCGCCTTGTTCCGGTACAGGCCGTGGAACATCAGCACGATCAGATTGGGCCGATGGCCGGAAACCCGCGTGGCGGCGTCCATGAAGACGTCGTCGGCGGTGCGGAAAGCGCGTTGCCACCAAGCGTTGCCGGGGCCGGCGCGCAAGGCTTCCTGTGCCGATGGTTCCCCGTGCCGGACGAAAGGGGCTGCTTCTGAAATGACCCGCTATCCCTGTCTCTTGCGTTGACGGGAGACAATACCGCGCATTTGCGATCAACCCGTTAATCGCGCCAGGGCGAGGGTGTCAGCGTTATGAGCCCCTGCTATTTCGTGTCCTGCAACCGCATCAGGAACTTCATTTCGCCTTCCAGGCATAACTCGTCGCGCTGGTTGAAGACGCGGTTGACGATGGTCAGGACGCCGGTTGTTCGCTGGCGCTTCAAGTCTGTGATTTCCAGCTCCGGGTATAGCGTGTCGCCCGCAAACACCGGCTTCAGAAACCGGCTGGACTGCTCCAGAAAGCCGACCAGTGCGTCCTCAATCTGCTGGGCGAGGCCGCAGGAGCCGGGGCACGTTTGGATCAGCGTCTGGAATCCATGCGCCAGCATGTTCGGATAACCCTTTTGGCGGCAGTACTCCACGTCGTAGTGGATGGGCGCGTTGTCCCCGCTTGCCAGCTGAAAGGCATAAAACAGCGACTCGGTGTGCGTACGCGATGGCGCGTAGAATTTCTCGCCAACCTGCAGGTCTTCAAAGCCGCGTTGCGGTGTGCGGTTCAGTGCGGGCATGGGTGATCCTTATTACAAAGTATTATTGAACTGGAGCCCGCCACCGGTCGGCGATATAGTCAAGGCTCGTTAACGAACGAACTTTATCCCTAGCACGAGGAGGACGCCCCATGGCCGACGAGGTCAAGTTCCCGGTCGAAGCGACCCATATCATGATGTTTGCGCGCTCTGTCGCCGACGACAATCCGATCTACTACGATGAGGAATACGCCAAGAAGACCGAGGTCGGGCACATTATTGCGCCGCCGACCTTCCCGCGCGCCGTCGCACAGTTCGATCCCGACTATTTCCTGCGCCCGAAGGTCGGCCAGAAATGGTTCGGCTCCGGCAAAAACGCCACCGGCCTCACCGAGCCCGCTAAATCCTCCGGCGGTCTGCATGCCGAGCAGCACTTCGAATATCACCGCCAGCCGAAGCCGGGCGATGTCTACACGGTCACCACCAAACCGGGCAAAACCTGGGAGAAGACCAGCGCGCGTGCCGGCAAGCTGACCTTTACCGAGACCATCCAGGAATACCGTGACCAGAACGGCGAACTGGTCGTCACCTCCCGCGGCGTCGGCGTAAAGACCGAACGTCCCGTTGAGCAGAAATAAGGGAGATCAGGACCAATGGCACTCTCTGCAAGCAAACTGAAAGTCGGCGATACCCACCAAGAAGTGGTGATCGAGGACCTGAGCCGCACCCAGTTGGTGATGTATGCCGGCACCTCCGGCGACTACAACCCGCTGCATACCGACGACATGTACACCAAGGAAATCGCAGGCTATCCGGGCGTCTTTGCCCATGGCATGCTGTCCATGGGGCTGACCGGCAAGATGCTAACCAACTATGTCGGCGATGGCCGCCTGAAGAAGTACGGCGTGCGCTTCACCAACCAGGTGTGGCCCGGTGACTCGCTGACGGCGAAGGCGACGGTCGTCGATATACGGGACGAAGATGGCGACAAGGTCGTCGATCTGGAACTGGCGACTGTGAACCAGGACGGCAAGACAGTCGTTACCGGTACCGCGACCGCGCGCATCGACGCCTAGGGCTGCCTGAGCGCAGTCCTACCTGCAGTCGCGCGCTTCACCCGGATATTGTCGAAGGGCGGGGCGCGCGATTTTCCATTCTGAAGAGGAAAATCCCATGAAACTCATCAATTCCATTGGCCCGAACCCGCGCATGGTGCGGATGTTCATGGCTGAAAAAGGCATCGAACTGCCGATGGAGATGGTTGACCTGAGGAAAGGTGAAAACCGGCAGGCAGACCACGTTGCCAAGAACCCGTCTGGAACAACGCCGGTGCTAATCTTGGACGATGGTAACTACCTGTCGGAGATTACGGCGATCTGCGAGTATCTGGACGAAAAGAATCCAGGCGGTGACTTGATTGGCGGCACACCCGAGCAGCGGGCTGAAACCCGCATGTGGACCCGCCGGGTAGACCTGAACATCTGTGAGCCGATGGCCAACGGCTTCCGCTTCGCCGAAGGCCTGAAGATGTTCCAGGACCGTTTCCGGTGCCTGCCGGAAGCGGCGGATGGCTTGAAAGCCATTGCTCAGGATAACCTCGGGAAGCTCGACGGCTGGATCGAAGGCAAGGAATACTTGTGTGGCAACCGCTTCACCATGGCGGATGTGCTGCTGTTTTGCTGGATCGACTTCTTCAGGAACATCAACCAGCCGATCAATCCGGACCATAAGAATGTGCAGGCGTGGTACGACCGTGTCGCCGCCCGCCCGAGCGTCGCCGCCACCGCTGGCTGAGTGGCGCCAGATTCTCTCGGAGGCGTTGAACTGACGTCTGTACCAGGAGCCCTGATGCCTGTGTAATGGCATCGGGGTTCTTTTTTTGAGGTTTAAGGAAAACCCGGAAAAGACCGTAGAATTAACACAGAAGCGCATGTGTGTTGCTTCATGGCGGTGCATCCTTATGCTTGAATAAATCCACACTCTTTTAACCTGACGGTTTAACGAGAATTTGTTACTGATAAAGGCTTGGGCCGGCCCAAATAACCCGAATGGGTGATGCGGTACGGGAGGCTTTCGGGCTCTAATTCTGTTTGATGCTTAACACCCCAGGTTGGGGAATTGGGAGGAAACAATGACCGTCAATACAACCGGTTCTGCCTTTTTTAATATCGGCGGCGACTTCAATGCAGCCCCGGGATCGAGCGGAACGATCACGCTCGACGGCGGCAGCTATTATAATACGTATGGCAAGGTGGCAACGAACTTTTACGGTTCCAGCAACGCCAATATCACGGGCACGCTGACCCTAACGAATAGCGCCAGCCTGGTGATGGAGCCGCTCAATCCTGGCAATGGCCTCGGGTTTGATGTCGGTTTTAGCGGATCATCGGGCTATTCGGCGACCGGCAATTTGTTGATCGAAGGTGGCTCGACGCTGGAAGCGCGCAGCACCGGTTATGTCGATGGCAGCGGGACGATCACCGGCGGCTATTTTAATATCAACATTGGCCGGAATGCCGACGCAAAAGGCTATGCCACGGTAACCGGAGCCGGGTCGCGCATGACGACCGAAGGCGCAGCGGCCCGTATCACCGTTGGCCGAAACGATGGCTATGGCGTTTTAGAAATTGAACAAGGCGGATTTGTCGGTGCCTTCAACCTGACCGTCGGACGGGATGGCGGCGTTGGCCAAATCAACGTCGATGGCGCTGGTTCTGAGTTGAAGACGTCCAGCGCTTACGGTTTCTATACAGGAACCGCGCAAGGGGATGCGACAGGCTATAACAGCATTGGCCGTGGAGTAGGTGGCAAAGGTTACCTGTCAGTAACCAACGGCGGCGTTGTAAATGTTGAGAACGAAGACGGTATTTCTGACCGCGCCTTCCTTCGGTTGGGCCGTGACTATGGCTCTTATGGATATGGCCTTGTTAGCGGTGTAGGTTCGGAGTTGAATATCACGCAGATCGGCCCATCGGATCAGGCGGCATTCAATTTTGGTTCGGATTTGATTGTCGGCAATTCGGGCCAAGCTAAATTGATCATCGAACAGGGCGGTTCAGTTAATGTGCTGGGCGATGGGGCAAGTGTTTTTGTTGCAGACCAACGGGGCTCCGAGCCGGTATCCAGCGGCCAGAGCCTGCTGGAAGTACGCAGCGGCGGCTCCCTTTTGGTTGATTCCCAAGGTTATGCTGGGTCGTTCCTAACTGTAGGCAATGATTCCGTAGACGATGGCAGACTTGTTATCTCTGGCGCTGGTTCGACGGTGACCGTGCAGAACGACTTGGTTGGAAGCCTGGACAATTCGGAATTCGGTGCGCGCATCATGATCGGATACAAAGGTCATGGCGAACTCTACATTGATCAGGGTGGCCGGCTGATTATCGACGGCGCTGACGACCCGTTCCCGCAGTTGCGGATCGGGCGGGGCAGCAATGGCAATGACCAAGGGGATGTCTTCGCCACCGGCGTTGCCATCGTCACCGGTGGTGGTTCTGCGATCGACCTTTATAGCACTAATACCAGCAATACGAATCCACAGCTGAACGGTTTGGTTTCCGGCGGATCAGTTATTGTGGGTAATCGGGATGGCGCCCATGGTGAATTGCGGGTCCTTGATGGCGGCCGTGTATCCAACAATGGACCGAATACGCGTTTCGGCATTGGCGACGATTCTGGTTCGCAGGGACTTGTGATCGTTGATGGTGCGGGTTCGTTGTTGGAAGCGGGCGAGAGTCTCGGAATCAGCATGTCCGGTACCACAGACGGGACACCTAACGGTACCGCTGAGCCTGTCAACGGGGGCGTCGGTGAGCTCAAAATCACCAATAGTGGCTCCGTTGACGCCGGTGATGTTCGGGTCGGTGAGCGCGGCGTGCTTGACATAAACGGGGGTACGCTGACGGCGGATAGCCTCACCATGTGGGGCCGGTTGGAGATTGGCCGGGATACAATCGGGACGGCTACCTTCGGCATCGACCAGATCGACTTCGAGATCGGCAGTACCTGGGTTTGGGATGTTGACGGCTTCGGTGCCGGACAGGCGGATTTCCTAACCTTCGCGGGCGTGGGGACTGATGTCGAAATCCGCAGCATACCCATCATTCTGGACCTGGATGAGAATCTGGACGTGTCCGTGGGCGACCAGGTTGCACTGGTTGAATTTACCGGCGGCCTAACCCTGTTGCACGACCGGGTCGTCTACGACCAGAATCGCGGCCTTGAATTCTCTCTGGAGCAGCAGGGTAATCAACTGGTGCTGGTGGCGCAGGAAGACAGCACCACGGACATCACCTTTGTCGGCGACGGCACCAACGAGACTATCGACGGCGGGCCCGGTAACGATACGCTGGATGGCCAGGGCGGCGACGACATCATCAATGGCTTTGCCGGTGACGACACGCTGCTTGGCGGCCCAGGCAATGACACGCTGAACGGTGGCGTGGGCGCGGACAATCTGCAAGGCGGCGGCGGTACCAACACGGTCACCTACGAGGATGCTGCGGCGCGTGTCGTGGTGGACCTGGTCAACCCCGGCACCAATCTGGGGGAGGCATCCGGCGATACGTTCGGCTCCATTCAGAGCGTCATCGGCTCGGCGTTTGATGATGTAATCCGCGGCTCTTTCGGTGCGAATTCACTGTTCGGCGGTGACGATTACGACGTCCTTTTCGGACGCGCGGGCGACGACATGCTTTTCGGCCAAAACGGAGACGATGAATTGGAGGGGGGCGCCGGCGCAGACGTATTGAATGGCGGGGCCGGATCGAACATAGCGTCTTACGAACTGTCCGGTGCGGTGATTGCCGATCTCGTGCAGGCGTTCAAGAACACGGGCGATGCTGCAGGCGATACCTACATCTCCATCCAGCACCTAATTGGCGGCGCGTTTGGCGATGAACTATGGGGCTCATTCGGCGACAACCAGTTGGATGGCAAGGCCGGCAACGACTTCCTGCGCGGGCGCGCAGGCAACGACACCCTGCAAGGCGGCGACGGCAATGATCAGTTGGACGGTGGCGCCGGTGCTGACGTAATTGATGGCGACACCGGCATTAATACCGCGAACTATCTATCATCGACGGTCGGCTTAACGATTGACCTTAACAACCCGCTTAACAATACGGGCGACGCAGCAGGCGATACCTACTTCTCGATACAGAATATTCAGGGAACCTTCCAGGACGATGATATTACGGGTGATGCGCAGAACAATTTTATCATAGGCTCTACGGGCAATGATATTCTGTTCGGACTGACGGGTGACGATACGCTGACTGGCCAAGGCGGCAACGATATCTTGGTAGGCGGCGCGGGCGCGGACACCCTGCAAGGCGGTGTCGGCAATGACATTGCCAGCTACCAGGATGCGGCGAGCGGTATATTCGCAGACCTGATCCTGAACGGGCTTAACACCGGTGACGCGGCAGGCGATACCTACAATGCCATCCGCGGTCTGATCGGTTCGGATCACGCCGATACGTTGCGCGGCACGTTTGGTTCCAACTCGATTGACGGTGGCGCGGGCAATGACACAATCCTGGGCCGCGGCGGCAGCGATACGCATACTGGCGGGGCTGGCAGTGATACGTTCATCTTCCAGAACGGCTTCGGGGCGGCTGAGACGATCACCGACTTCGACGAGTTCGACGACAACGAAAAGATCGACCTGTCCCTGGTCGCCAATATCACGGACTTTGCCGACCTCACCGCCAACCACCTTTCCCAGAACGGAGCGCATGCGGAGATAACGGATGGCGCCGGGACCATCATTATTCAGAACGCGCTTGTCGCAGACTTGAATATGCTGGACTTTACTTTCTAGCTGCCAGAGCAAAAGAGCAGCGGGTTGATGGGCCAGACAGTGCGTAAACGCGGTCTGGCCTTTTCACATGGGCCTCTTCATAGAGGCAATTACGAGCCTAGCAGTACCGGGAACTCCTCGCCCGCCAATGGTTCGCCATCGGCGAGCGTCACCTCCGGAAATGGCGGAGAAGTCACGATGCCTTCTTTCCGCCGGAAGCGGGCCCCTTCGCCGACCAGTCTCAACGAGAAGGCCCGGCGCATGGCAGATTTGCTCTTGTTGGCCGGCGCACCGTGCAGGGTGCGGAAATCGAACGCCACTGCGTCGCCGGGTGAAAGCGCCCAGCCCAATATCTCAAACTGATCCCGGTTCGCCTCGATATCTGGAATGCTCTCCAGGCCGTCGCCTTCGTTGATCGCGCTTCCGTTGAAGCGCTGAGGCTGAAACGATTTGCCCATGCGGTGGGAGCCGGCAATGAACTCCAGAGTCCGTTCCCGCGGTACGTCATCCAAGGGCAGCCAGAGGCTGACCGAGAGCGGGGCCGTAATGCTGTAATAGGGCAGGTCATGGTGCCAGGGCGTTGGCACATCGGCGCTGGCTTCCTTGACCAACACGTGCTCATGGAACAATTGAACGCGCTCGGACCCCATCAACTCCGCTGCGATCGCTGCCGCGGGAGACTGTTCGATGAATGCCCGGTATTCGGGAATGCGCCGCCAGTTGCAGTAGTCGGTCATGAACCGGCCACCGCCCTGATCGCCGGTGTAAAAACGGCCATCAGGACCGGGATTCCCGATATTGAAGTCCACGCCGCGGCGCAAGGTTTCTGCCCAGTCAGCGAAAACACCACGCAGCACAGTAACGCCGTCCCGGTGGAATGCGTCGATGGTGGCTCGGTCCAAATGCTGCTTCATCATGGCCTCGCTAGGTTGTTTTGGGTGCTCGACTATTTCCGGGAAACGGCGATCTCCAGCCCGCGGATGTACTCCTGCCGGATGTGACTCTGGGTTAACATGGCCAGTTCATCATTGGCGATAGCTTTGCGGAGCCGGTCTTTGAAGGCCGCTTGCTCTTTCACCAACCGCACCAGACCAGCGGCAATGTTGCCAACATCGCCGGCATCGGCGGCCAACACGAAGCCGCCATCCTCAAAATACCCGTCGATGGCCTGGCCGCGGGGGATCAGGCAGGGAGTGCCGGCCAACAGCGCCTCGGCAAATACCATGCCGAAGCTCTCCCGGTGGGAGACGAGGGCGAAAGCGGCGGCATCATGGAAAAGCTGCTGTACGTCACTGTTGGGTACAAAGCCAAGGAACTTGACCCTGCCAGGCGCCGCTTCGTCAGCCAACACGGACATCTTGGAGAACTGATAAGCGTCGCCGCCACCGATGATCTCCAGCGAAATGTCGGGGATTTGCTTGGCAGCCTCGCCGACCGCCCGAATCAGACCGGCGCAATTCTTCCTCGGCACGTCGTGCAGGTTGAAGGCCGTGCGGATGATGGGTTTGTCCGAAACCTCCGGCAGCATCACATTGTCCGCCGGACCCGGGCAGGGCAGGATGAGCGAGTTCGAAGCTCGCGCACCCAGCATCCCGTCGATTTCTTTCTGAGCCCAAACGGCGAAAGGGAAAGCGACAGTGGCTCCGTGCCATATCTTGCGGAAGTGGCCCCGTAGATTGAATTTGGCTTTCAGGATCTTGAGATCGGTGTTGCCTTGGATCGACAGAGCCAACGGCACGCCGAATGCTTCCGCCAACTGCATGCCTACCGTGCCTTCGACGGTCAGCTTATGCGCATGTATCAGGTCGGGAACGAACCCCGCCTTCCGGCAGTCCTCCAGGAGCCAATCGGCCAATTTGCCGAGGTACTTCCTAAAAAAAATGCCCTTCGGAGGGGCTCCATAGGCAACCGCGCGGTGACTGCAGCCGCCCGCGTCCGCAAAATCGATGGCGTGAATGCCGGTGCCGAGCCCCATCCGGTTGATGGAAATGACCCGGTGCTCATGGGCGCCGGCAAGCGCAACCAGGTTCGAAATCGCCTTGGGTTTGCGTTGGTCGAGCGGGTCCGGATAGTCGGCAGAGATGTGCAGAATGCGCATATAAAGTGGCGTCCAGGTCGATTTTTTCTGCTTGAGTAACGCTCCGGTAGATGCGGTGGGGTTATAGCGATTGACGCACCCAAAAGTCGCGTCAGAACGACGGAAAGACCAAAAAGTCGCGTTCTCTGAGGCTTCTAACCGCTGCCGAGTATGTTAAACGCCGCTCAAGATTGTTGGAGAGAGAGAAAATGGAAACACTTTCCGAGTGGCAGGAGCTGGATATGCCGAACTTCAGGGCTGTCCAGGCCGAAAAACCTCTGCAGGGCCGCAAGCTCCTGGTTGTGGTAGAGAACCTGCCTTTGCCGTTTGACCGCCGGGTCTGGAACGAATGTCAGACATTGGTGGCAGCCGGTGCGCAGGTTTGCGTGATTTGCCCGACGGGGAAAAACTACGAAAAAAAGTACGAGCTCATAGAGGGCGTGCACATATACCGCCACAACCTTCCTTTGGAAGCAAAATCAAAGGCGGAGTATTTTTTAGAGTATTTTTCGGCAATATTCCACGAAACCCGTTTGGCTTGGAAAATATTCTTCAAGCATGGCTTTGATACCATGCAAGGGTGCAATCCGCCTGACTTCATGTGCCTTGTCGCGCTTCAGTTTAAATTGTTTGGCCGCCGGTATGTTTTTGACCATCACGATATTTGCCCTGAGCTTTACGAGGTGAAGTTCAACAAGAAGGGGCCGCTCTGGAAGGTTATGAGCTGGCTTGAAGATCTGACCTTCTGGACGGCGGACGTCGTCATCGCCAGCAATGAGAGCCTGCGGGAGATCGCCCAGACCCGCGGCAAGAAAAAGCCGGAGAACGTGTTTGTCGTCCATTCCGGCCCGGAATTGAACCGCTTGAAAGTGGTCCCGCCCAATCCGGCTTGGAAGAATGGCCGCCAAGCGATGGTCGGCTATGTCGGCGTGATTGCAGAGCAGGAAGGCATGGACCTGCTGATGCCCGCGATCAAAGAAGTGGTGATCGACAAGGGCAGGGATGTTCAGTTTGTGATCGTGGGCTCTGGGCCTGGGCTGGCGGATGCCAAGCAAATGGCAACCGACCTCGGCATCAACGACTGGGTAACCTTCACCGGGCGTTCACCGGACGAGGAACTGTTCGAAATCCTCTCGTCTGCAGATTTGTGCGTCAATCCGGACTCGGTAAACCCGTTCAACGATAAGTCCACGATGAACAAGATACTGGAGTACATGGCGTTCTCCAAACCGACCGTGCAGTTCGATATGCAGGAAGGGCGCAACTCTGCGCAGGAAGCCTCTCTCTATGCAGCAGCCAACGATACATCTGATTTCGCGGCCAAAATCCTGGAATTGGTCGATGACCAGGCCAAGCGGGAGTGGATGGGGGCCTATGGCCGCAATCGTATCGAGACGGAGCTAAGCTGGGACTACCAAGTCAAGTCGCTGGTCGGTGCATATGTCCGGGCGAAACAGGTTTAACCTTTTTGCAAAGGGCGGCCTGTAAAGTCGCCTAATCGGTGTGTGCCTGCGGACCAGAAAATTGATTAGGCAGGCCCAACGGACCGAAAACGTGCGACGAAACGAGCTTTGCTCTTTTCATGCAAGGTGTTAAGGATTTTAGAAAGTAAACGATATAGCGAAAATAATAGTCGTTTACGGATGTATCTCTAGGAGAGAGCGAAATGGCTATGCTTCAATGCGGTGATACTACAAGGTGCCGATTTTTGCTGCGTATGCCGATTGCGCTCGGCCACATCAAAACGGTAACGGCTGAAAGCAGATATGTTGCCCGGTCATAGTGTCATGAGGGGGCTGTATCCCATGCCCATCGGGAATTATCCGATTTCTCCGTCTGTTACCGGGCGGGTAGCTTTCCGCCATCTTAAACAGTTGTCCCATTCCAACACTCCGAATCCCGCATGGAGGAAGTTGCTGTGAAAGTTCTCGTTACCGGCGGTGCTGGCTTAATCGGGTCACATTTGATCCGTCGTTTGTTGAATGATGGCCACGAGGTCATGGCGCTCGACGACTTCACTTATTCCTATACCGGCAAGCCGTCGGCCAGTATCATGCACGACATCAACGTGCGTGTAGAGGTGCTGCTGAAAGGCGCCAGGATTGAGCGTTGCTCGACCATGGAAAAGACGAAAATGCGCAGCATTTTCATGGAATTCAAACCGGACGTTGTCTGTCACCTGGCGGCCATTCCGCTGGTTACCGTAGCGACTGCCCATGTTGAGTCGGCTTTCAATTCACTGTCGACCGGTCTGGTCAACGTCCTGGAAATCATGCGGGATTCGCCGTGGACCAAACGGTTCGTCTATGCGTCATCATCCATGACCTACGGCAACTTCGAGATCGACCCAATGCCGGAGGATGGCCCGCAGAAGCCGCTGAATATCTATGGCGGACTGAAGCTCGCTGGCGAAGTATTGACCAAGTCCTACCTATTCCCGACCGGTATGGAGCATGTAATCGTGCGTCCGTCGGCGGTCTATGGCCCGACCGATCAGCACCGCCGTGTCGTTCAGAAATTCTGCGAGAACGCCCTGATTGGCGAGCCCGTCTTGGTGAAAGCCGCGAACGACCACATCATGGATTTCACCTATGTGGAAGACATTGCGCAGGGCTTCCACCTGGCATGCACCCACGCAAATGCGGCAGGCGAAGCGTTCAACATGACCTTCGGCGCGGCCCGCCGCCTGACGGAACTGGTCGATGTGATCAAGGAATACGAGCCGAGCATCCAGACCGCGTCCGACGATATTGACGATAGCGATCGTCCTACACGCGGAACCTTGTCGGTCGAAAAGGCACGCTCCATGCTGGGTTATGCGCCCGAATGGCCGCTCGAGCAGGGGATCAAAGCCTATCTCGAGTATATGCGGGGCGCGGAGTATCTCAATCGGGGAGTGGCGTGATGGCAGAATCGGTACCGCAAATCCCGTTCTTTGGAGCGGGCCGGGAAAATGTTTCGATTGAGGAACAACTGCAGCAGGTTTTCTCCCGCGTTATGCATGAGGGCAAACTGCTCAACGGGCCGGAGGTCTTCAAATTCGAGGATCGCCTGAAGGAATTGACCGGCCGCGAGTACGCGGTCGCCGTCAATTCTGCGACTGACGCCCTTTATTTCACGATGAAGGGTTTGGGGATTGGGCCTGGCGATGAGGTGTTGGTTCCCGCCTACACCTTTGTCGCCTCGGCCGATTGCATTACCCGCGCCGGCGCGACCCCTGTATTCGTGGATGTGATCGACCCCCGGGATTCTAATTATGGCGCGCCCGCAACCATGGATCTTGCCATGGCGGAGAAGGCGATCACGCCGCGGACCAAGGCCATGATCTGGGTTGGCCTGTTTGGCGGCATTGGCGATCCGGCCCCGATCGAAGGCTTTGCAAAGGCCAACAATATCGCACTGGTAGAGGACGCCTCCCAAAGCTATGGCGCACGCTTCGGCTCTCATGCTTCTGGCGCGATGGGCGATGCGTCCGTTTTCAGCTTCGACCGCAACAAACTGGTCGGCGCACCTGGCACAGGCGGCGCGGTCCTGACCGACAATCCTGACGTCTATGAGCATGCCCGCTCACTGCGCTACCATGGGGTGGTTAAAGGCGGCAAGTACGCAAATGTCGGCTTTAATTCCCAAATGTCCTCGCTGACCGCGGCGATCCTGAATATGAAAATGGATATGCACGATGGCTGGACCGAGCGGCGAGGCGCCATCGCCAAGCGCTACGACGAGGTGTTGGGCTCCTTACCGGTTGAGGTCCTAACCTGGCCGGAACAGGTACTGCATGTCCGGCACAAGTACGTCTTCCTGACGGAACAGCGCGATGCGTTGGAAGCGCATCTGCATGCCAAAGGGGTGCCGACCAAGCGCCACTACGGCACTGCGGTCTACAAAGAGCCGGTGTTCGAAAATGCCATTCCTGACGACGCGGATTTCCCGGTGTCCCGGCGACTTTCGGACATGGCCCTGTCGCTGCCGATCTACGCGCAAATGACGGACAGCGAAGTTGATATGGTGGTCAATTCGATCACTGGCTTTTACGGCTAAGAATCGTCGCTTTCGCCAGTTGAAAGGCCGCGCAGGGTTCCGCCCTCGCGGCCTTTCCTTTGTGCCGATCTTTTTGAGGGTTGAGCCCGGCGTCAGGCCTCTCCACGGAGGGCTGGCAGACCGACCCCCGCCGCTGAAAAACCCCCGTCTACCGCCAGCACTTGGCCCGTGATGTAGCTTGCTTCCTCGCTGACCAGGAAGGCGACGGCGTTCGCGATTTCCGCCTCCTTGCCGTACCGGGCAAGCGGGATGGCGTCGCGGTAGGCCGCGCGGATTTCTGGGGTGTGCACCTTCACGGCCATTGCCGTGTTGACCGGGCCGGGTGCAACGGCGTTGACCCGGATGCCCATCTCCGAAAGCTCTACCGCCTGCTGCTGGGTCAGGTGCGCGAGCGCCGCCTTCGACGTGCCATAGGCGACCCTGAGTGTGCTGGCCCGCTGGCCGGAGATAGAGGTGATGTTGACGACGCTACCCTTGGCATTTGCCAGCATGGCGGTGAACGCCTGCACCGTCAGGAAGGGGCCATCCAGGTTGGTGCGCATGACCTCGCGCCAGCCTTCGTAGGTGGCCTGCTGGATCGGTCCGAAATCGGCGGTGCCCGCATTGTTGACCAGCGCACCGAGCTGGTTGCCGAATTCGCCTGCCAACTTCTGGCGGGCCGACTCGACCTGATCAGGGTCGCCTACATCCGCTTCAATGGGGAGTGCGCCGTCCATCCTGGCGGCGGCTGTGGTCAATTCCGGGCCGTCAATGTCGAGCATGGCAACGCGCCAGCCCAGGCCATGCAGTTTCTGCGCGATACTGAGCCCGATGCCTCTGGCAGCCCCGGTGACGAGGGCGGTTTTCATGGTTCTTCTTTCCGGTCGATGAGTGTAGCAGCTTAGCTTGTAGCCTCATCTTGATGTTGCCGGAAGGTTCAGCGCGTGCGGCGACTCAACGACGTTTTCAGCTCATAATGTGTATGGTGAAACGTCGTCGGCAGCCATGCGGTAGCCAATATCGATCCAGCCTTGGATTTGGCTCATTGATGTTTCGAGAGACCCGGTGACCCACACGGGCTCGAACAAATCATTGAATACCATGGGTTCTTTGAGGTTGACCATGACTAACTGGTTCGCGGGCGGCGGAGGCACATGCACGCAGGCACCGATATACGGCACCAGAAGAAACTCTGTGACGCCCACATTCTCCATTTGAAGTGGCAAGGCATAGCCGGGAATTTTGACGAGCATGCCGTCCAATTCTTCCCGCAGTTGCGGTTTTTCTGATTGCGCGGGCGCTTCAAGGCCCCCGTGCGGCACGACCCCCTGAAGCGAGAAATCCGCAATGCCAGAGCGCGGGGATGCCTTCGGCAATAGGTCCGCCCAGGAGAGAACGAGGGGCTCGACCGCGGCCATGGCGCGGCCCGGCCGAGCGATGCCTGGTAGGGCGGCAGCCAAACCGGCGCCAAGTGCCAACCTCAAGCTATGACGGCGGGATAGGTGCATAAGGGCGCTCCATATAATACTGGTACTTATTATAGCGGGTCACAACTTGACCGTCATGCCATCGGCAAGCGACAGGCGGTAAGATCGGATAGCGGGCGGCAGGCCCGCCGCCGCCCCAGCAAAGGCCACCGCGGCGAGCATTCCCCATTCCTGCGGGCTTGGCAGGTTGATCGGCAGATAGAGGCCGTAGAGGTCGTTGATTAGCGGCCTGAAGGCAAACAGCAGCCCATAGAGCAGCACCGCACCGGCAGTAGCGCCGATCAGGGCCAGCAGCGATGACTCGATCAACAGCAGGCCAAACACGGTGCGCGGCGGCGCGCCCAGCGCCCGCAGAATCGCCACCTCGCGGCGGCGTTCGTTCAAGCTGGCGAAGATGGTGGTGATCATCCCCAAAATCGCCGTAACCACGACCATGATCGAAATCGCTCCAAGCGCCGCTTCCGCTGTGCCGATCAAAGACCATAGCTCGTGCAGCGCCACGCCGGGAATAATGGCGAGCAGCGGCTCTGCCCGGTATTCGTTGATGGCACGTTGCAAGCGAAAGGTTGCAAACTTGGACTTGAGACCGATCAGGGCCGCCGTGACGCTCTTCGGTTGTAGGTCCAGGGCGCGGGCTTCGTCGGGAGAGACAGGGGCACCGGAGGGAGCGCCGGTTTCCCAACCGAGGTGGATCGCCTCTATTCCACCGAGCGAGACGTGCACTGTTCGATCCACTGGCGTGCCTGTACGGGTGAGAATGCCCGCCACACGGAACGGCTTGTTCTTGTGCTTCATGAATTCCGCAGAACCAATGCCATGAGCAACTACCATGGCGTCACCCAGCCGGTAACCAAGCGCTGCTGCCACGTCCGCGCCAATGACGGCATCGTAGAGGTCGTCGAACTGCCCGCCCTCCGCGAAGGCAAGCCGACGGCCGTCCCGGTAGCGGTAGTGCTCGAAATAGGATGGCGTCGTGCCCAGCACCCGAAAACCGCGATGGCTGTCCCCGAGCGAGAGCGGCACGGCCCATGCGACGCTCGGGTTGCTAGCAATGGTTTCGTAGCTTTCCCAGGAAATATTGGCGGTGGCGTTGCCGATCCGGAAGACGGAATAGAGCAGCAATTGCACTGGGCCGCTGCGGGCGCCGACGATCAGGTCGGTGCCGGAAATCGTGTTGGCGAAACTGAGCTTCGCACCCGTGCGCACCTTCTCCACCCCAAGCAGCAATGCGACGCTGAAGGCAATGGCGGCGGCAGTCAGCAATGCCGTCAGCCAGCGGTTGGCCAGTGATTGCAGCGTCAGGTGGAGAAGAAGCATCAGACCAGCTCCGCGTTGCGGACGCCGGCAATATCGGTGAGGCGCACCATGCGGCTGAACCGGGGGGCCAAGGTCTCGTCGTGGCTGACCATGACGATGGTCGTCCCGGACCGGTCGGCCTCCGCAAACAGCAGGCGGAGAAAATTCGCCTGCCGGTCGCGGTCAAGGGCAGATGTCGGCTCGTCCGCGATGATGAGGGACGGATTGCCGATCAGGGCGCGCGCCACGGCCACCCGCTGTTGCTGGCCCGTGCTGAGGGTCGCCGCTTTCTGTCTGGCGAGGCCTGGCTGATTGAGGTCCACGGCCGCAAGCAGACGCGCCGCCTCCGCCGCCGGATCTCCCGCCCGCGCCTTCCGGGCTGGCGAGAGGCGGAGCGGCAACAGCACATTGTCCTGGACCGAAAGGTAGGGCAGCAGGTTGAACATCTGGAAGATTACGCCGAGCCGGTCGGCGCGGAACCGGTCGCGGGCCGGGCCGCTCATTTGGTCGAAGCGCGCGCCGGCGACTTCGACTGTGCCAGCCTGGGGTGCGGCGATGCCCGCGATCAAGGCGAGTAACGTTGACTTCCCCGAACCGGAGGGGCCGACCAGCAGTACCCGTTCGCCCTGGCATACCGCAAAGCGGGGGACTTCCAGCGTAAACGCATCAGCGCCCGGCCAGGCGAATCGGATGCCGGCGAGTTCAATGGCAGGCGCGGGCGTGTTCATCGGGCAGGTATGGACAGAGGCCGGGCTTAGATCAACCCGCCAACGTCCAGAACCGGGGCTGCCGGCGTAAGGTCCCCCGCCCGTTGACCCTTGCTGCCCAGAAATGCTGCTTCGATGCTTGCCGCATCTGGAAAGGCCTCGAAAATATGAACGCGGATGCTTTGCAACGCCTCAATGTCAACGCAGGCAAAACGGTATTCGGCGTGATACTCGTTGTGAGATTCCTCCTGTTTGCCGGCATGTTGCTCCCCGGCCTCGGCTTTATGTTCGTGCCCGTGTTTGTCCTCTTTGTCGTGACTGTCGCCCTCAAGTCCGGCAATGCCCGCTTCCGCGCTTTCCAGCTCGCAGCCCGCCGCCGGGGTGAGGGCGAACAGGGCTTCGCCGTCTTTCAACTTTTCTGTCGCCGTCCAGACTTTGGCCTTCTCGCTTGCCGTCCTGGCCTCATGCTCGAAACCGGCGACGTCGGCGCCGGGCGCGATCACCTCTATCAGCAGCAGGTTACCCTCGGCCGCCGCGTTCATCTGCCAATGACCGTGTTCGTGCGCCTTCTGCTGCGCGAGCGCACCCGACGCCAGCAGCGGGAGACTCAGGAACACGGCGGCGCAATTTTTGCGTATGGTCATGGCGTTCTCGTCGGTAGAAGTAATAACGTATGTTATAACATACGATGATTTCCTGGCCCTTTGTCAAGGGGCCGGTATTAGGGGAAGGATTGCTCTCTCCTGCTCCGCCTAGAATTTGAGCTCGAAATTGACGGAGAGTACCGCGTCTGGCGCGTCATCGTTCAGGCCGAACAGCAACGCCACTCGCGGCTCCAATATACGGGTGCGGCCTAGATAGGCGGAGAAGTAAGCCGCCGGCCCGATGAAGTGGCCATGATCAACGCCGGAGCCGAAGGCGTTCTCGAACGAACCATGCGCTTCCGCGCCCAGATCCATCCAGTCCGTGACCGGAACCTGACCGCTGATGGCATAGGATACGCCCGGGTCTTCATCATCGACAAATGGCAGATCTAGGAACAGGTTACCGACCGTAATCACCGGGCCAATCTTCGCCTCGGCGATCGGACCGAGTGCCATGCCGCCTTCGCTGATGCCGCCTTCGTTGGGGACCTCAAAGCCCGCATAAAGGCCGACCGGCCCCATTTCAAACCCGCCGCCGCCATCATGGTGGCTGTGATCATGCTCTGTGTTGCCAAAGGGCAGGATGAAAACATTCTCCCACTCATAGGCTTCGATTTCGGCGGTTTCGTGTTCGGGTTTTGCCAGTTCCACCGCGAGCTTTGTCTTCCAGAAGGAGAAAGGCGAATAGCCCAGGGCGAGTTCCAGCACATAACGTTCTTCGCCATTTGCGATGCTGCCGAGGCCCAGGCCGTTAAGGGCTTCAAGCTCGAACTGGCCCTTCTCGACATCGGGATGAATGACTTCGAACACCTGGGCTTCGGTGCGCGGCGAAATCACCAAAACGGCCGCAAAGACGGCGGGGAAAACAAACTTCTTCACAGGGAGGGCTCCTGATGCAGCAGTGAAATGTTATAACATACGATACGGATGTTATAACATACGGAGACTCAGGCGCTGTCAAGAGAGGGCAAGCCGATTATCCAGCCGGCCGAGGGCATCGCCGGGTCAAATTGAAACGCGATTGCGAAAAATTAGCCGGACAAGATGCTCTAATTCCTAAATTTTTGGGCGGATTCAGCCGACCCGATTGGACCGGGATCTGCCCTAGTGTCCGGTCCACTTCGCTCGGCGCTTTTCCAGGAAGGCCATCAGCCCCTCGCGGCCGTCCAGCGCACTGGTGACGGCGAGCGCGCCTACTTCCTTGTCCGCATCGGCCCGGCGCATGGCGGCGTGGATGGCATCGATCATCGGATGGTCGATGGCATTCACTGGCGCGCGGTTCATCTTAACGATGGCGACGCGGTCGACGACTTCATAGTCGATGCGATGGTCGCTGCGAGTGGTTGCAGGCATGGGAAGGGCTGCGGCGGCAGGCCTTGGGAAGCCGCAGCATGCACCGGCGGGGGAAAGGGGCTAGGCCTTGCCGGCCTTTGGGCGTTCCGGATGGATTGCCACTGCGCCCGGCGCGGCCTGGCCGAAATTTTCGCCGCCGTTGGCGATGTAGTCGAGTTCCGCCGGGCTGCTTTCGCGGCCCAGGATCAGGTTGCGGTGGGGGAAGCGGCCGAATTCCGCGACGATGTTGCGGTGGCGGGTCCAGCCCTTGATCGACTGCTCGACATAGGGCTTCCATGCATCCGGCGCTTCATCGCGGAGGGCGCGGAGGATTTCGAGGCCGCGGTCCTGATCCGCCAGCCGCTCCGAATGGTGGAAGGGGTGGTAGAGCCAGATGCGTTCCACCGGGTGCAGGGCGCGGTCGAGCCCGGCGTCGATGGCCCGGTTCACGATTCCGAAGGCGCGCGGGTCGCCCTGCCAAGCATCTGCCGTGCCACGGAACAGGTTTCGTGTGAACTGGTCGAGCAGGAGGATCATGGCAAACGCGCCCTGGCTCGTCTCCTCCCATTCGGTAAGGCCGCCGGCGCAGGCTTCGTCCACCAGGCGGCCGAAACGCTGGCGGATTTCGTCATCCACCGCCGGCCCGCCGCGGTACCACCAGTCCTTCCGGGCAAGCGCGGCCTCCGGGCTCTCCAACGCGGGGCCGAGCCAGAAGGCGGCAATCGAGGCGGGCAGACTAGCGGTCATGGATACGGCTCCAAAGCATTTGCGGCAGCCGGGGCAGCCCAAATGCCTTCCGGATCTCGTCGAACGTTACGAACGCGAGGAAAAGTGCGAACACCCAGATGAGGACGAAGAGCAGGTGCTGCCAGACAAGCGCCGTGGTCCAGGCATCGAAGCCAGCAGCAAGGCCGCCCGTCTTCACCCACGCCCGAATCACCTCTTCCAGAACATGAAGCAGCATGGTGAAAAGGGTATAGACGACCGACCGGAACAGGACCGGTCGGACCAGCGGTCTGCCCGAAAAAGCGCTGGCAAATGGCAGGTGATCGACGATCAGAACCACCTTCGCGATGATCAGCGCACCGACCGTCGCCTTCGTCACCCCTTCGAAGGTCACGCCGTATGGCTGCAATACCAGGTGCAAGGTCAACGCGATCAGGTTGAAGCCGATCAGGAAAAAGACGAACGGCGGCAGCATGGCCGCGAGTTCGTGCTTGATAACGCGCATGACGGAATTGCCCGCATGGGGTTCGGTGCCGGTGTTCATCGCATGATCCTATTCATCGTCGCCCATCCCTAACCGCATTTGACTGAATACGCCGGATTGCGGTCGTAGGGACAGACTTTTTGAGCCACGGCGACCTCACAGCCGGCGGTTTTCTTGGGCGACAGCTTCATCGCCGCGCCGCCGTCGCCGATCGGCACGCCGCCGCGGTCGGTCAGATTGCGGTCGTAGAAGGAAGGTCCGGCCATTCAGCGACCAGAGTATGTTGGGCACCTCCGCCCACAGGGGCTCCTGCTGCTCGATGAGCGTGCCGAGCTGGTGGCCGGAGGCCTGCAACTCCGCGATGGCGTCGGCGGGGCCGAAGACGATGCGGGACGTGCCGTCCGGCCGGTCCTGCTTGCTGTGGCACAGCACCAGCCCCTCCATTGCGGCGAGGCCGGGCGCGGGCAGCATCAACAGGCCAGCGAGCAGGCTCAGGGTCGTGGTCTTGCGCGCGGGTAGGGATGGGTGCGGATTATGGGAGGAATTCCTTGCCGCAAAGACCGTCAGGTGTTGAGGAGGGAGAGGCGGGGGTGTGATCGCTATCACCTCGGGATGGAAATCGTGCCTTCCCAGCGTGTGCGGGACTTGCCGTTATCTGTGACCGCGCCCTCTGCCAGGTAGGTGCCGGCGCCGGTGATGCCGGCATAGCGCCCGGTGCCCTCCACGGCGGTCCACTTGCCGACGGGGATGTAGCCTTGCGGGGTGGTGCGTTTGGCGCGGTTGGTCTCGGTTGCCTGGTAGCGCAGCATCCAGGTATCGGGGGCCTGGCCGAAGAGGCAGACGCCGTTCGACTCGCGAATGGATTTGTTCCAGAAGACGCCGCCGCGGCACTCGATCCGCCCCGCCGGGATCGGCCCGGAGAGCGCCTCGTACTCCCCCACCATCGTCGAGGTCACCCACCCCGCGGCAGGCACCGGCGACCACATTTCGTAGTCGGGCCGGTAGGTATGCGTGCCGGAAAACAACTCCTCGGCGGCTGCGGGCAGGGCCACGGCGGCGAACAGAACGGCGAGCAGGGCGGATTTCATGGGGCGGCCTCCATTGGGGTGGGGGAAGGCTACTGGATGAGGGAGAACCCTCATAATGAACAAGTTGGGAGGCCATTTTGCCAGCGGCAGTGCGTTTGACCTTCCCCCACCTTCATCCCGAGTGCCGGCAAAGCCGGTGTATCGAGGGATACCATCGCCGGCCTCTCGATACGGGCCGGTGGCCTTCCTCGAGGTGAAGGTTAGCAGTAAGTATCCTGGTATTTGAGCGCGGCTCGACTACCGGCGGGCTGAAGCGCTAGAGGATGCCATCATCCGCTGCCTGCCCGGACCTGTACCATGGGTTGGCGTAGGTGAGTGCGGTGTTTGCGTTGGAGCGCGCGGAACTGAGCCAGATGGTGGTGATATTAGGAAGGAAGGTGAGCCGTGAGAAGGGCTTATGCATTTGTTTGTGAATGCAGAAAATATATATGCGATTTAATGGCTGAGAACTATTTAGTGTTTCGCGCTTCCATATAATTAATCGAAACGTCATTTGTTTTTGATTCATTCATGACTACGCGAAATGCGTATTTTTCAGTAATATGAATCCAGTGATCATTCAGCAATAACATAATTTTATCTCGGTATGCTTTCGCATTTTCAAATAATTCTTGATAGTTATTATCGAATTTAGGTTTTCTTTGCGCATGAAGCATGCGACCGCAAGTGCGATCATAAAGGCTACAAAATTCTTCTTCTGTCAAATACCCATCTTCAAGAGGGGAAGTCTGCCATGTGCCGTTAACATCTCTGACTTGATTAGGTTGCATGGGTTTGGGGTAATATTTTGGATTCTTGCTCCTAATAAATTTGAGGATTTTTGTGGCGTTGTATTCTTTGCTTTGAAGTTTCGCTGAGAGAGAAAGGCCGTGTGCGTAGTGAGCAACCAATGAAGAAAACATAATTAATTCCAAGCAGTGTCGGAGTTGAAAGTAAATAAGTTCGATATCGCTTTCGCGATATCCGGTTGTTGAGCTTCCGTTATTAGCCTGTTCTAAAACATTGCCTATGACATTAACTCTGTATTTGATTTCCCTCATGAAATTTCGGTATTTCACCATAGCTTCGTTTGCTTTTGTCAATCGTCACAGCTCCGCATCTGTCAATGTTCGGTTGCTACTTAAAAGTTAATTGAGGCAACGGACCCTTCACCATAAATACCCCCCAGCATTCACATGCAGAGTCTGCCCCGTGATCTTCCTCGCCTTGTCGGACGCCAGGAACGCCGCCGCCTCGGCAATATCCACCGGCTCAATCGCGCCGGAGAGGGGCAGGTTGTCGAAGGCCTCCGTAATTTCCTGTTCGGTCATGCCGTAGCGGGGCTGGGCGGTGTCCGTTAAGCCCGGGGCGATGGTGTTGCAGCGGATACCTTTCGCCGCCATTTCTTGGCTCACCGCGCGGGTGAAGCCGACAATCCCGGCCTTGCCCGTCACATAGTGCACGCCGCGTGGGCTGCCCCGGAACGCCGCGCCGGAGGAGAGGTTCACCACCGCCCCGCCTTTGTTCGCTGCCACCATCCGCTTGCACGCCGCTTGGGTCAGTAGAAACACGCCGCGAAGGTTGATCGCCATAAGGCCGTCCCACTGCTCCGGCGTCATCTCCAGGAAGTCCACCCGCGGGAAGATCGCCGCGTTGTTCACCAGCACATCGATCCCGCCGAGCCCGTCCGCCGCGGCCAGCATTTTCTCGACATCGGCGGGCTTCGAGACATCCCCCTGCACCAGCACGGCCTTGCCGCCCGCGCCTGACACATCGGCCAGCAGCGCCTCCGCCTCGGCCTGCTTGTCCAGCCAGTTGATGACGACATTGGCGCCCTCGCGGGCGAAGGTGCGTACGATGGCGGCGCCGATGCCTTGCTGGGCACCGGTGACGAGGGCGGTCTTGCCGGAAAGGCTGGACATATGGTGGCTCCATTGGTCGGATAGGCTGACGGTCACGGGAGTATAGCGCATGATCCGCGTCGCGTTCGACATTGGCGGCACGTTTACCGATTTTGTTTTAAGGGATGAGGCGACGGGCGGCGTCGCCGTGCATAAGGTGCCCTCAACCCCCGCCGACCCATCGCAAGCAGTAACCGACGGCATGCCGGCGCTGCTGGCCAAGGCCAGTGTCGGCGCGAATGCTATCGGCCACCTGCTGCACGCCACCACGGTCGCCACCAACGCCATCATCCAGCGCCGGGGCGCGAAGACGGCGCTGATCACGACCCGCGGCTTCCGCGACGTGCTGATCCTGGGCCGCCAGAAACGCTACGAGACCTACGACCTGCATATGGTCAAGCCGGAGCCGCTGGTGCCGCGCTCCCAGATCTTCGAGATCACCGAGCGCGTGACCCATGAGGGCGAGGTGCTGAAGCCTTTGGACTTAGGCGAAATGGCGGATGTGTTGGAGCGTATCGCGGCGGAGGGGTATGAGGCCGTGGCCGTCGCCTTTCTGCATGCTTACGCCAACCCGGCCCACGAGCGCAGGGTGGGCGACGCGTTGCGTGCCCGGCTGCCCGCGGTGGCGCTCAGCCTGTCGGTCGATGTCTCGCCGAAACTGCGGGAGTATGAGCGCACCAACACCACGGTCGCGAACAGCTTCGTGAAGCCGCTGGTCGGCGAGTATGTGCGCCGCTTGAGCGAGAGTTTCGCCGCCATGGGGGCGGACTGCGACCTTTCCATCATGCAGTCGAACGGTGGACTGGTCTCTCCCGAACTGGCACGCGAGTACCCGATTCGCATCGTCGAGAGCGGCCCGGCGGCGGGCGTGCTGCTGGCAGGCCAGGTGGGCAAGCAGATCGGCGCGGACCACGTGCTGAGCTTTGACATGGGCGGCACGACGGCCAAGCTCGGCGCCATTGACGAGGGCGAGCCGGTGATCGCGCCGACCTTCGAAATCGACCCGGTGAAGTACAAGAAGGGCTCCGGCCTGCCGATCAACGTGCCCGCCGTCGAACTGATCGAGATCGGCGCGGGCGGCGGGTCGATCGCGGCGGCGGTGGATGGCGCCATCCGCGTCGGCCCGGAAAGCGCCGGGGCGGACCCGGGCCCTGCCTGCTATGGCCTCGGCGGCGCACGGCCAACGGTGACGGACGCGAACCTGGTGCTGGGCTACCTGAACCCCGGCTATTTCAACGGCGGCGCGATGGGCCTGGACAAGGCCGCCGCCGAAGCCGCTTTGATGGAGCTTGTGGCTAAGCCATTGAGCTTAAGCCTTGAGGAGGCCGCCTGGGGCGTCCACCTGATCGCGACCGGCAATATGGAGCACGCGCTTCGGGTGGTCTCGGTCGAGCGGGGCAGGGACCCGCGCAAATACGCCATGGTGGCGTTCGGCGGCGCGGGACCGGTGCACGCTGCCCGGATCGCGCGGGCTTTGGGCGTGGGCCAAGTGGTAGTGCCGCGCGCCGCAGGTGTCGGCTCGGCAGTTGGCATGCTGGCGGCGGAGAGCCGGCTCGACACCTCCATGACCCGAGTCCTGCGCCTTGACGAGGCCAGCGCCGATGATGTCCGCGCGATCTATGAGGAACTGGCGCGCCGCCTGGAGGCAGACCTGGCGCATCTGCCGGAGGCTGACGGCGTCGTGCCGGTCTACAAGCGCTTCGCCTACATGCGCCATGTGGGTCAGGGCTTCGAGATCCACGTAGACCTGCCGTCGGGAGAGCCCATCGACGACCTGTTCCTGACGGAGGCGGAGTTGGCCTTCCGCGCCGCCTACAAGGCCCGGTATCTCGCCGAGGACCCGGAAAGCGCGGTCGAGGGGATCGACTGGGCGCTGGCGGTGACGCTTCCGCGGGCGGAGGGCTCCGGCGCGGCTTCGGCGGAGACGCTGCCCGAGGGCACCGGCGAGCCGCCCACGGAGCGCCCGGCCTGGTTCCCGGAGGCAGGCGGCTTCACGCCGACCCAGGTCTGGCGGCGCGAGGCTATCGGCCCGGCGACCGTGATCCAAGGCCCCGCCATCATTGAGGACGCGGAGGCGACCACCGTCCTCCTCCCCGGCGACGAGGCGAGCCTCGGGCCGGGCGGGCATCTGATCATCTCCATCACCGGAGGCGCATGACATGAACGCCGTTACCCCCACCATCGACCCGATCACCTTCACCGTGATCTGGAACTCCATCGTCTCCATCGCGGAAGAACTCGGCACGACCATGCGGCACACGGCGTTCTCGGAGGCTGTGCGGGAGGGCGACGACTTCTCCACCGCGGTGTTCGACCGCCAGGGGCGCATGATCAGCCAGGGGAATTTCTCGCCGGGGCATCTGGGCTCCATGCCCTTCGTCATCCGGCATGTGGAGAAGGCCTTCCCGCCGGAGACGCTCAAGCCCGGCGACAGCGTCATGCTGAACGACTCGTGGATGGGCTCCGGCCACTTCCCGGACGTGTTCCAGATCATGCCGGTGTTCGACGAGCCAGAGGACGGCCAGCAGCCCAGCCTCATCGGCTATGTCGGCGCGAGCGCGCACCAGATGGACATGGGCGGCGCGGCCCCTGGCTCGCAAAAAGTTCACGGCGTGACCGAGAGTTTTCAGGAGGGCATCCGCATCCTGCCCGTGCGCTTCTGTCGGGAGGGGCAGGTCGACCAGGATATCCTCCGCCTGATCCTCGGCAACGTGCGCGTGCCGGACAAGGTGCGGGGCGATATGATGGCCCAGCACACGGCGAACCTGACCGCCGCCGCCCGCCTGCGCGCGCTGTTCCGCGACCAGGGGCGGGAGACGGTGGAGGCCGCGTTCGACCAGATCCTCGACCGCTCCGAACAGCGCATGCGGGAGGCGCTGGCCAAGGTTCCGCCCGGCACCTACAGCTTCGACGACCAGATGGACGATTACGGGCCGGGCACGGAGCCGGTGCGCTTCTCAGTCGACATCACCTTCGCAGAAGGCCCGGAGGGCGCGGAGGTAACGGTGGATTTCTCGCGGTCGTCCGACCAGGTGCCGGCGGCGATCAACAGCTACATCAACTACACCCGCGCCTATACTTTGTTTGCGATCAAGGTGTTCTGCGACCCGCTCAGCCCGCAGAACGTCGGCGCCATGCGGCCGATCAAGCTGGTGGCGCGGGAGGGCTCGTTCTTCAATCCGAAATTCCCCTCGCCCAGCGGCGGGCGGGCAGCGCTCCAGGTGCGGATTTTCGACACGATCAACGGCGCGCTGGCCCAGGCCATGCCGGACCGCGCCATGGGCGCCTTCAGCCACTGGGCGAACCCGAACATCGGCGGCATCGACGACCGCACGGGCAAGCCGTTCGTGTTCTACGACATGGTGCTGGCGGGCTATGGCGGCCGGGCGCACTCCGACGGGCCGCAGGGTCTGGCCCCGGTGATGAACTGCTCCAACATCCCGGTGGAGGTGCACGAGACCCAGGCCCCGGTGCTGATCCACCGGCTGGAACTGCTGGAGGGGACCGGGGGAGCCGGGAAGCATCGCGGCGGCGACGGATTGCGCAAGGACGTGGAACTGCTGGCGGCGGAGGCGGTGCTGACCTGCCTCGGCGACCGGCACGAAAGCCGCCCCTTCGGCGTCTTCGGCGGCGAGCCGGGCGCTCTGGGCGAGACCGTGCTGAACCCGGATGGGAATGGCGAGCGCCTGGGCTCGAAGGAGATCAGGGTGCTGAAACGCGGCGACGTGGTGAGCTTTAGGACGAGCGGCGCTGGGGGATATGGGGTACCTAGTTAGGATTTTGTAATTGCTTGCGCCATTAAAAAAAGCGATCTATTTTTGGCATGCTGTCAGCGATCTACTCGCAGCACACACCTGTATGCTCTAAGGCTGACCTAATGGTATGCCTAGAGTATTGCTTGAGGTTATCCTTGACCTCTTAGTTGACGGCCCTATGTGGATAGGGCTGCGGGTTGCTGGCGGTGAAACGTAGGGAGAGTGCCGATGGAAACATCTAATCTCAACCGTCTTGCTCGCAAGTGGCTCCCGGTGGTGTATCTTACATTGCTTGTAGCCAATCAGTTCGCTGATCTTGTGAGCATGGCCGTCAACTATGCCAGTAGAATTCGAAAATTACCTATTTTCTTATCCCGTCAAAGGGAAGCCGGTATTTGTACCTAACTCGAAGTGCCGTGAATACGCGGTAAAAATTATCCAAGACGTGCGCTCTGAACATCGGTTTCCAGACTTTTTCTACCATCTAATGCCTGGTGGTCATATAGCTGCGCTACACAAACACAGAGAAAACACATATTTCTGTAAAATTGATCTGAAAAATTATTTTTATTCGATTTCTAGAAATAGGGTTGCGAGGGTTTTATCCAAAATTGGATTAGAACGTGCGCAGCATTTTTCAAAGTGGAGTTGCATAAAAAATCCTTTTCTTGTTCCAAAATTTTGTCTTCCATACGGTTTCCCTCAATCTCCGATCCTGGCGTCGTTAGTTTTAGATGATTCCGCGGTCGGTAAATATTTAAGAGAAATCCAAGAAGAAATAACTCCCGCCGTGTATGTCGATGATATTTCCTTATCTTCTGACAATTTTTCCGATTTGCGGGTGGCATTTGGAAAATTGAAGGAAATTGCTCAGGAATCTAATTTCCGAATAAACGAGGAAAAAGTAGTGGAGCCGTGTAAGATAATGGATATTTTCAATATAACTCTGCAAAAAGGTTCAACAAAAATTAATTGGGCAAGAGTAGAGAAATTTTACCAATATTGTCCAGACGAAGCTAGTATTTTAGCGTTTGAAGCATATAAATCACGAATAGAAAAACATTAATATTTGTTAGCTATCTTTGACGATTTGTACGTTCGCGGGGGTATGCTTCTGAGTTTTTTGCGTGCTTGCTTCTCACCCCACCCCATGCCAGCCTCCCGCCCAACGCAAAACACAACACAATGAGGAAAGCCCCATGGATGTGGGGTATTTTATGATCTTCAGCAATTATGGCTGGGACGGCCAGCCGGACGGGCAGACCTGGAAGGAAGAACTCCGGCTCTGCGATAGGGCGGCGGATAGGGGGTTCGACTGCCTCTGACCTTTGGAGCCTCCCATTGCCGACGACGCGTTCGTGCCGGACAATCTCCAGCGCAGGAACCATTTCGCAGCCAACCATCCGCCTATCGCCGCCACGGCGGCCTAGCCTCTTTGCCTGCTAGCCTCACTGCGTCGCGTCACGCTCGACCGTCACCCGGCCGATCACGTTGGTGGCGGTCTGGTGGATCCAGAGGCTCTTGCCGTCGGGGCTGACCCGCATGTGCCGTAAGATGCCCGCATACAGATCGCCCGACGGGATCGGCCAGCTTTGGAAGGTCTCGGCCGCCGGGTCGAAGCGCACCAGCATGTCCGGGCGCACGCCGCTTTCATTGTACCAGACCGCGCCGTCGAACACAGCGATGGCGTAGGGGTGGGACTTCGGCCCGCTGGGGGAGGGCCATTCGGTGATCGCGCCCGTCGCCGGGTCGTAGCGCCCGAGCCGGCCCAGGCCGGAATTCACCCACCAGATGATGCCGTCCGCGTCGATGTACAGCCGCCTGACCGTCGTGCCCGCCTCCGGCAGCTTAACCTCTGTGATTGCCATGCTCTCCGGGTCGAGCTTCAGGAGGCAGTTGGAGCCGTTGCAGGCGGCCCAGGCATTGCCCGCCGCATCGAATTTCAGCCCATAGGGGCGGGAGCCGGGCGTCGGCGCCGTCACCAGCTTGACCTCGCCGGTTTCCGGTACCAGCCGGCCGACCATGTTGCTGTGCTGGAGCGTGAACCAGAGGCGGCCCTGGGCGTCGAACTCCGCCGTGTGCGGATCGCGGGCCGCCGGGTCCGGCATCGGGAACGCGGTAACCTCGCCGGTTGCCGGGTCGAGCCGGCCCATCGTGCCGTTCTTGTTGCCGGTGTACCAGATTGCGCCGTCCGGCCCGACATTGACCGAGTGCGGTTTGGCGCCGGACTCGGTTGAGAACTCCTGCATTTCGCCCGTTGCGGGGTCGAGCCGGCCGACAATGTCGCTCCACTGACCGACCCACCAGACCGAACCGTCCGGCGCTTCGACCGGATCGCGGGCACGCTGGCCTAGGGTTTGGACCACCCATTCCTCGAATGTGATGCGGAGCGGGCCTTCAGCCTGCTTTGCCGCGCGGTTGCCGCTCGGCGGGAAATGCTCCGCCAGATAGTCGAGGATGGCCGCTTGGGTCTCCGGATCGCCCGAGAGGTCGATCATCCGGGCGGTAAGCGTGTCCCAGTGCGGGCGGGTATAGCCGGAACTCCGCTGGATCAGGTTGGTCTGATGGCAAGAGGTGCAGTATCCCTCCACCGCTTCCAGCCCCGGGCCGGGTGGCATGTCGGCTGCCCATGCCCCCATCCAGCCGGCGGCAGCCACGCCGAAACCAAACACCAGGGCTGCCTTGATTACGCGCATCGTCCGACCCTCCAGGGTGCTGATTGTACGGCCGGACGATACCATGCGCGCTTTGTACGGGGCAGTGGAATCTGCCGCGCTCAATAAAGGCCGCCAGGGAGCGTCGGGGCTCAATACAACCCCGTTTCTCCATGATTTGTGACTGGCGGACGTTCATGGCGCTACCGGGGCAACTTCCCATAGAGCAACTTCTACCACCACGAGTTACTGGGCCAACACTTAGCGAACGTGAAGGGCTATGACGGCTGCCAGCAGAAGGCCGAATTCGCGCGGAAGGCCGGCGGCGACCTGAAACCCGCCGTCGAGAACTTCATGAAGGCGGCAGGCTGGGGGTACGCCCAACCGCATCCTCCGCGCGTTGGAGAAGCGGCGGAAGGTGGCCGGCGACTTCGAGCTGAACGTTTCCTTCCGCTTCGGCGGCATCCCCTTCTACGAGGCCGAAGCGAGCGTGAAACTGTTCGCGAAAGAGGCGCTGCCGGTGCTCCACACCTGGAAGAACGAGGCCGCTCAGGCCGCAGCGGAATGACGAAGGCTCTCGTGGCGAGGCCCCCGGCCTAACGCCGGGGGACAGGGAAAGGCCGCGGTTACGCCGTGCCGTGCGGGGTCAGCACTTGGCGCACCGTTGCGTTGCCTTGCAGCTTGTCGAACGCGGCGTTTACTTCTTCGAAGCCGATGGTGCGGTCGACCAGGCGGTCCACCGGCAGGCGGCCCTGGCGGTAGAGGTCGATGAAGCGGGGGATGTCGCGCACCGGCACGCACGAACCCATGTAGGAGCCGCGGATCGACTTCTCCTGGCTGACCAGGTTGCTCTGGTTGAAGGAGAAGTTCGCGGCGCTGGGGGAGAGGCCCGCGGTGACGACGCTGCCGCCATAACGGGTGACGTTGTAGGCGGTCTCCATCGCCTTGATCGTGCCGGCCAGGTCGAAGGCGAAGTCCACGCCGCCATTGGTGATGTCGCGCACCTGCTCCACGTGGTTCGGGTCGGTGGCGTTCACCGTATGGGTCGCGCCAAGTTGCCGGGCGAGGCCCAGCTTCTCGTCCGACAGGTCGATGGCGACGATCTTCTCCGCGCCGCCGACAACTGCGCCGAGCAGGCCGGAGAGGCCAACGCCGCCCAGGCCGACAATCGCGACCGAGTCGCCCGTGCGGATGCGCGCCGTGTTGATCACCGCGCCCGCGCCGGTCATGACGGCGCAACCGAACAGCGCCGCCTCATGCAGCGGCAGATCGTTATCTACCTTCACAATGGAGCCGCGGTCGAGCACGCCGTACTCGGCATAACAGGAAACGCCGGTGTGGTGCGCCAACTCGTTACCGTTCAGGTCGCGCAGGCGGGAGCCGCCGCCCATCAGATGGCCCTGGGCCTTGGTCACAGCGCCCAGTTCGCAGACCTGTGGGCGCCCTTCCAGGCAACGGCGGCAGCGGCCGCAGGAGGGGGAGAACTGGAAGACCACATGGTCGCCCGGCTTGACGTCATTGACGCCGGGGCCGCACTCGACGATCTCGCCGGCGCCTTCATGGCCC
Organism: Alphaproteobacteria bacterium; assembly: GCA_965222315.1. Taxonomy (GTDB): domain Bacteria; phylum Pseudomonadota; class Alphaproteobacteria; order Bin95; family Bin95; genus JACKII01. The sequence goes on from OZ244951.1 coordinate 702,315, forward strand.
ATGACGACGGGCGTGTTACGCGGCCGGTCGGCATTGATGACCGAAAGGTCGGAATGGCAGATGCCGCCGCCGCCCATTTTGACCAGGACTTCACCATGCTGCGGCGGCAGCAATTCTACCTCTTCGATGGAGAGCGGCTTCGAGTCGGCAAATGGTTGTGGCGCATTAAACTGGCGCAGCACGGCGGCTTTCATCTTCATGGAGGGCGTTCCTTAAAGGGTCGGTTACATTCTGGCCGCGAGTATATCCGTGCGTCGCTTCAGGTCCAGGGCGGCAGACGGCAGCGGCTAACCGCTGTTTACCACCTCCACCGTATGGCGAGCGATCATCAGTTCCTCATCGGTGGGGATGACATAGGCGGCTTTGGCGCTTTCCGCCTTAGTGATCAATGGCCCGCCAGCGTTGTTGGCTGCCACATCGACTGCGAACCCGAACCAGCCGAGCTTCTCCAGCACCGCGGCGCGCACCGGCGGCGAGTGTTCTCCGATCCCGGCGGTAAAAACCAGCCCGTCCAATCCGCCCATGCTGCCGGCGAGGCCCATGGTCTGTTTCGCGATCTGGTGGATGAATACCGCAATGGCCAATTTCGCCCGATCCTCGCTGCTCGCTTCCAGTGCACGCATGTCGTTGCTCACCCCGGAAAGGCCCTTCAGCCCGCTCTCGCGGTAGAGCAGGTTCGAGACCTGATCCACTGTCATGCCTTCGTGTTGCATCAGATAGAGCAGGACGCCGGGATCGATCTGGCCGGTTCGGGTACCCATCACCAGCCCATCCAACGCGCTGAGGCCCATGGTGGAATCGACGCTGCGGCAATGGTCCAGTGCACACAGGCTGGCGCCACTGCCCAGGTGTGCGACGACCACCTTGCCCTCCGCCAGTGTCGGCGAGATGTCGGGCAGACGGCTGGCGATGTACTCGTAGGAGAGGCCGTGGAAGCCATACCGGCGCACGCCTTGCTCATAGTATCGATAGGGCAGGGCAAAGCAGTCCACCGATCGTCCGTGGCCACGGTGGAAGGCCGTGTCGAAACAGGCGACTTGCGGCAGGTTCGGGCGCGCCGCTTGAATTTCCCGGATGGGTTCCAGATTCACTGGCTGGTGCAGCGGCGCGAGCGGCACCAGCTCTTCAAGCGCTGCCAATAACTTGGTGTCGATCCGCTCCGGTGCGGCGTGGCCCGGCCCGCCATGCACGACGCGATGGCCGCAGGCGATTAGCTTCGCCGTGCCCAAATGAGCGTCGATCCAGTCCATTACCCATCCGAGCGGATCGGCCAAGCCCTGGCCGAGCAATTCATCCGCAATTTGGCCGCCATCGGAACTTTTGGCGTGGAAGTGCGGCGCGGTGCCGATGCCCTCCAGCTCACCATGCCAGGCGAGCCCAAGACCCGCGCCGTTCAGGCGGTAGAGCGAGAGCTTGATGCTGGAAGACCCGGCATTGAGCACCAGAACGGCGTCATCAGCCATGTTCACATCTCCATTGCCTCAGCGTCAGCCAGCCCCTCCTTCCAGGCGGCGAAGATCGCGGCGACGGCACACGAAGCCAGCCGCGCCTTCACGCTGTCTGCCCGGCTGGTCAGGATAATCGGCACCCGCGCGCCCAGCACGACGCCCGCCGCTTCCGCATTGGCGAGGAAGGTGAGCTGTTTGGCGATCATGTTTCCGGCCTCCAGGTCAGGGGCGATCAGGATGTCAACCAGCCCTGCGACCTCCGACTTGATGCCTTTGACCTTCGCTGCCTCCTCGTTAATGGCGTTGTCGAACGCGAGCGGCCCGTCCAGCAGACCGCCGGTGATCTGGCTCCGGTCCGCCATTTTGCACAACGCGGCGGCTTCGACGGTTGAGGGGATTTTCGGCGTTACCGTTTCCACGGCGGAGAGGATGCCGACCTTGGGCACCGCGATGCCCAGCGCGTGCGCCAGATCGATGGAGTTCTGGACGATGTCGCGCTTGTCTTCCAAGGTCGGGTAGATGTTGATCGCGGCGTCGGTGATCATCAGCGCCCGTGGGTATGTGGGCACTTGCATCACATAGACATGGCTCACGCGCCGCTCCGTACGCAGGCCCGTCTCCTTTCGCATCACCTCATGCATCAGTTCGTCGGTGTGCAATGAGCCCTTCATCAGCACGCTTGCTTCGCCGGCGCGGACCAGCGCAACGGCTTTTTCCGCCGATTGATGGCTGTGTTTTGACGGGATAATGCGATAGGGGGAAATATCCAGCCCTTCCGTTTCCGCAACGCCCCGGATGCGGTGTTCCGGACCGATCAGAATAGGCTCCAGCAAACCCTGCCGCGCTGCATCGACGGCTCCTGCCAGCGAGGCCGCATCGCAGGGATGGGCGACGGCTGTCGGCATGGGTGGCAGAGCACTGCAACGCTCCAGCAAATGGTCGAAATAGTGCTGCATTGCCAACCGTTCCCTGCTTATAAGTGAGGCTTCATCATAGGGCGGCGGGATGCCAGTGCCTTGACCTGGGTCAACCTGTGGCCGGTGCGCCGGATCTCTGCCGTTTTGGCCCGAACAGGCAGGCGAGAGCCAGGATCAGGCCGGAAACTGCCGCGATCATGCCCGCCGCACTCACCGCGTGCTGGCTGCCGAACCAGAGGGGCCCGTAGCCCGCGAACACATAGCCCAGCACGGCGGAGATCACAGCGAACGCAACACTCCAGGCAACCTGTACCTCCAATCGGTCCGTCACCAGGCGGGCGGCCGCGGGCGGGCAGATGAACATGGCGATGACGATGATGGAGCCCACCGCATCGAACGCCGCGACCGCAGCCACCGCCGCGGCTATGACCAGGCCGAAGCCCAGCGCGGCTGCCGGAATCCCGATCGTGTTGGCAAAGCCCTCATCGAAGGTGGAGATTTTCAGTGGCCGCCAGAACAGGAATGTCAGCACCGCCATGGCGAGGCAGACAATCGCTATCCGCGGCAACTCTATCGGCATGGCGGCCAGCGCGGCAGGGTCTAAGAGGGAGCCCCAGCCTTCGGCTCTGAACCAGACCAGGCTTTCGAGGTTGCCCATCAGGGCGTGCTCCACATCCAGGTGCACGCTGCTGGTATCTGTCTGTTCCAGCAGCAGTACGCCGCCTGCGAACAGCGCGGTGAAGGTGACGCCCATGGCTGCCCCCGGCTCAATGCGGCCCAGCCGTTTGATTGCTTCAATCATCACGACGGCAAGGACTGCCGCCCCGCCCGCGCCCAGCAGCATGGGCAGACTCGCGACCGTGCCCGTCAGCAGAAAGGCAACGACAATGCCGGGCAGGACGACATGGCTAATGGCATCGCCGATCAATGCTTGCCGGCGAAGGATCAGGAAATTGCCGGGCAGCGCGCAGGCAACCGAGGCGAAGATGCCGATCAGCATTGGAGTCAGGGAGAGTTGGACAAACTCGTTACCCATCGGTCATGCCTTCCACCGGCGCCAGGCCGCCGATGCGGCGGTCGATCTCTTCAATCTCGTCAGGCGTTAAGACATTCTCGATAGGGGTGAGGCCATCATAGCGTCCGGCAACGCTCTCGTTGCGGTGGACCTGCCGTGCCTCCTGCCACCGGCGTTCATCCCACAGGGCCTTGGAGGCCTGAGCCTGCCCGGCTTCGGTAGCAACGCCGTCCGGGCGGATAAGACCGCCTTGCATTAACACCCGCAAGGTGAGTCCGTCGTAAATCCGCTCTCCCCGGGCGACGGCCAGCAGGCCTTGCCGCTCATGCACGCGCAGACGGAAGCGGCGGTGGCGAAGCGCCGCCGCCAGCACACCCCGGTTCGGCGCGAACAGCATGGAGGCCAGAAACAGCGCGAACGCCACCAGGACGATAATTGGCCCGGTGGGCAAGCCGGACGCGGAGGCGGAGATGGCCGCACCAAGATAGCCTGCCACGCCGCCCAGCGCCCCGGCGATCAGAACCAGGCGCTCCGTCCGGTCGGTCCAGAAACGGGCAGTGACGGCGGGGATGATCAGCATGGCGACGATCAGAATCAGCCCCACGATCTTTAGCCCGATCACGGTGACGGCCATCACCAGCCCCATCATGGCCAGGTCGATGAAGCGGACATTGACTCCGCTCGCTGCGGCATATTCTGGGTCGAAAGCTACGAGCGTCATCGGACGGCGGAGCGCGGCAACGACCGCCACGGCCAATGCACCGCCTGCGGCGATAACAACGGCATCTTGAAACAGCATGCCGGCGGTCGAGCCCAATAGAAAGCTTTCGAGGCCGGCCTGGCGACCGGCGGGTAGAGTCTGAATCACGGTCAACAGCACGACGCCGAAGCCGAAAAACACGCTTAGGACAGCACCGATAGCGGCGTCCTCGGCCAGTCTGGTGCGCCGTGAAATCCAGTCTACAAGGTAAAGACCCAATCCCGCCGTGACCGCGGAGCCTGCGAGCAGGCCTGGCAAGGACCGGCCATCGCCGCCGAGGCTAACCATCAGGATAAATGCCAAGCCGACGCCCGGCAGAGTCGCATGCGCGACGGCATCGCTGACCAATGCCCGCTTGCGCAGAAACAGGAATGAGCCGCCGGCACCCGCGGCGATGCCGAGCAGTCCGGCCCCGATCGCGACGAGCGCCGCGTTATATCCCGACTCTAGCAGAAGGGCGGCAAGCAGGGGCTCCAGCATGACTGAATGTCAGGCTCAGGCGGTGGCGAGGTGCAATTCGCCGATGTGGGTAGCAGCGAGCCGCCCGCCATAGGCTGCCTGCAAGTTCTCGGCAGTGAAGGCCTCGGAAATCGGCCCTTCTGCGATCTTGTTGACGTTGATCAGCATGACCCGCTCGAAATAGTCAGCGACCGTCGATAGGTCATGGTGAACGCAGACGATCGTCTTGCCCTCGGCCTTCAACTCTTTCAGCACGCTGATAATGGTGCGCTCGGTCGCGGCATCGACGCCGGCGAAGGGCTCGTCCAGCAGATAGAGGTCAGCCTCCTGCGCCAGTGCGCGGGCCAGGAAAACGCGCTGTTGCTGGCCGCCTGAAAGCTGGCCGATCTGCCTGCCAGCGAAATCCGCCATGCCGACCCGCTCCAGGCAGGCGAGTGCCTTTTCCTTGTGGCGGGGGCGGACCAGCCGGAGCAGGCCGAGTTCCCGGTGCATGCCCATCATCACCACATCCAACACTCGGGTCGGAAAGTCCCAGTCGACGGTCGCCCGCTGCGGCACGTAGGCAACCCGCGCACGGGCGCTGACGAACGGCTGGCCGAACACTTCAATATGGCCGGAGAGCCTTGGGACCACGTCCAGAATGGCCTTCAGGAAGGTCGACTTGCCGGCACCATTCGGGCCAACAATGGCAGTCATGCTGCCCTTCGGGAACGCGGCGTCGACCGAAAAAACCGCGGGCTTGCCGCCATAGGAAACCGTCATTTCCCGCACCGATAGCGCGGCGTCGGCATGAGCTTTTTCGCGGAGCGTTTGGCCTTCCGCGGCTACCAATTTCAGGCTTGCTGCGTTCATTGTCCCTGCTTCCTTCATGCCGCCGCGCGCAGGCGGCCAGCCATGCCCCGTTCGGGCGCTTCACCGCCCAACGCGCGGGCGATGGTGGTAACGTTGTGGTCTATCATGCCGATATACGTGCCTTCGTAGGTACCGGGTTCGCCCATGGCGTCTGAAAACAACTCGCCACCGACGGCGACCTGATGACCCTTGGACGCCGCGCCTTCGATCAGGGCGCGAATGTTGCGGTCGGAGACGGACGACTCGACGAACACCGCCTGCACCTGACGGGAGACCAGCAGGTCCACCAGTTGGGCGACGCGGTTTAGCCCGGCCTCGCCCTCGGTGGAGATGCCCTGGATGCCGACAACTTCGAAGTCATAGGCGAGCCCGAAATAATTGAATGCGTCATGGGCAGTGACGAGCACGCGTTGGTCCGCGGGGACCGTCGCCAAGACCTTCTTTGCGTAGGCGGAAAGGGCGGCGATATCGGCCAGATGACGCCCCGCATTGGCGGTCATCAAAACGGCGGAGTCCGGTTTCCGGTTGATCAACACATCGCGGATGGCGCGGACCACGTAGACCCAGCGTTCCGGATCCATCCAGACATGGGGGTCGACTTTGTCTTTGTAGACGTCGTGGGCGATCAACAGCTTCTGCGGGACGCTCTCCGCCACGGCCAGGACGAAGCGATCCTTGGCGAAACTCTGGAAGAAGGCCTCCAACTGCGCTTCGAGGTAGAGCCCGTGCCACAGCACCAAGTCCGCGCGGGCGAGCGCCAGAATGTCAGTGCGGGTCTGGCGGTAGGCATGCGGATCGACGCCCGGCCCCATCAGCCCTGTGACCACAGCGTGCTCGCCGCCGATCTGGCGTGCGGCATCGGCAATCATGCCGGTGGTTGCGGTGATCTGAAGCTTGGAGGCCGCTGACGCCGCCGGGGTTAGTCGCAGACCGGTGCCAGCCGCGGCAGCGATTGCTGCGGCTGTCGTCAAAATCCGGCGTCTGGTCCATGACCCTGGCATTTGTGCTCCGCTACCCTGCTTTCACCCCGTGCTGCACCATGCAGTACAGCCTAAGAACATTTGTCCGTCTATAAATAGTTAGCCTTGGCTAAATTTCAAACCCAGAGCTGATTTGTTAGGTGCAGGATTTCGGATGGCGGAAGGATTGGCAGAGAGGCGGCGCCTGGGCGAATGTTCCGGAAGCGGTTTGGTTACCCGTATCCCAGCAACTTGCTGATAAACCGCCCAGGTGCGAGCGCGAAGCTACCGGCGATCACAGCGCCCGTCATGCTGCCGGTCATGGCGCTCGCGTGGGCCCTCACGTTGCCGCGGCGGATAGCGAACAATGCAAAAGCCATGGAGACGAACGAGGCGACGGAGAGAATATGGATCCAGCTCAGTTCACCTGGCTGGGTCTCGCGGATCCAGTAGGAAGGGATGGTGACAAGCAGCATCGCGATCACCCAAACCCAGCCCATCGCCTTGTGCCGTGGCGTGCCCTTGGCTGCGGCGAGGTTTATGCCTCCTAGAAGGAGTACGGCCGGCGCAGCGATGAAGTGTATCCAGACGGCCAAGGAATTGTGTCTCCCCAGACCGGCGCTATTCCCACTCAATCGTCCCTGGCGGCTTTGAGGTGATGTCGTAGGTCACGCGGTTGATGCCCTTCACCTCGTTAATGATGCGTGTAGCCACCCGGCCCAGAAAATCATGAGGGAAGGGGAAGTAGTCCGCGGTCATGCCATCGGTACTCGTTACTGCGCGCAGAGCGCAGGCATAGTCGTAGGTGCGCTGGTCGCCCATTACGCCGACGGTGCGCACCGGCAGCAGCACAGCGAAGGCCTGCCAGATATCGTCATAAAGGCCCGCGGCGCGGATTTCCTCCAGGTAGATGCGGTCGGCCTCCCGCAGCACGGCGAGCTTGTCTGGCGTGATCTCCCCCGGCATGCGGATGGCGAGGCCGGGACCGGGGAAGGGGTGGCGGCCGACAAATGCTTCGTCCAGGCCGAGTTCGCGGCCGAGCGCCCGCACCTCGTCCTTGAACAGTTCGCGCAAGGGCTCCAGCAGCTTCAGCTTCATGAATTCCGGCAGGCCGCCAACGTTGTGGTGTGATTTAATCGTGACGGATGGGCCGCCGAGCGCCGAGACGCTCTCGATCACGTCCGGGTAGAGCGTGCCCTGGACCAGAAATTCGGCGCCGCCGATCTTGGCGCTTTCGGCGTCAAACACGTCAATGAATGCCGAGCCGATGATCTTGCGTTTTTGCTCCGGGTCGCTGACGCCGTGGAGCCTGGAGAGGAATGTGTCACTGGCGTCAGCATGGACCAGCGGAATGTTGTAGTGCTCCCGGAACAGGGTAACGACCTGCTCCGCTTCGCCCGCGCGGAGCAGACCGGTATCGACGAAGATGCAGGTGAGCTGGTCGCCGATGGCCTCATGCACCAGCACTGCTGCAACGGCCGAGTCGACCCCACCAGACAGGCCGCAGATGACCTTGGCGTCGCCGACCTGCGCTCGAATCTTGGCGATTTCCTGGTCACGGAACGCAGCCATGGTCCAGTCGCCGCCGCAGCCGCAGATGCGGTGGACGAAGTTGGAGAGCAGGCGGGCGCCGTCCGGCGTATGCACCACTTCCGGGTGGAACTGTACGCCGTAGAGGTGCCGCGTCTCGTCGGCGATGGCGGCGAAGGGCGCGTGCCGGCTGGTGCCGATAACGTCGAAGCCGGGCGCGAGCTTGGTTACCCGGTCGCCGTGGCTCATCCAGACAAGATATTGATGCTCCGGCTGCCAGACGCCCTCGAACAGGGGGGAGGCGGCCTTGGCCGTCACCTCGGCGCGTCCAAACTCGCGTTCTGCGCCGCCGGTGACTTCGCCGCCCAGCGCCTGAACCATCGCCTGCTGGCCGTAGCAGATGCCAAGTACTGGCAGTTGCAGATCGAAGACGCCGTCCGAGACTTTCGGCGCCTCGGCTTCCGTGACCGAGGCAGGGCCGCCGGAGAGGATCAGGCCAGACGGATCGAATTCTCGCACGGCAGCGGGCTCGCCGCGGAAATAGGGCCAGATCTCGCAATAGACCCCAGCTTCCCGGACCCGCCGAGCAATTAACTGGGTCACTTGGCTGCCGAAATCGAGGATCAGGATGCGGTCGGTCATGGTCTTAACTCTGTCTGTTCGGCGGCATGGAAGGATCAGAACTGGCTCATTCTAGCCTCAACCAGAGCCTGCCGGACGAAAGAGTTTAATTGCGCAGACAGGCTCTTCGACAGACCTAAGGATCGGACTAGGGATGACGGTTCGGTTGGATCGCTGAGACCCCCGGAAATACCCTTGGGACAGCATCCGGCGCTGGGTTGAAGGAGATACCTTACCGTGAATTTGTTTGGTAATTCGGTGGCTCGCGGGTGACGGTGATGTCGTGGACGTGGCTCTCCCGCAGGCCAGCCCCGGTAATCTGGTGGAAGCGGCAGTTCTGCTTCATCGCCTCGATCGTGCCGTTGCCGGTGTACCCCATGGCAGCCTTCAGGCCGCCGACCAACTGGTGGATCACCGTGTTGACCGAGCCCTTGTAGGCGACTTGTCCCTCAACGCCTTCCGGGACCAGCTTCAGCGCGTCGCTCACTTCCTGCTGGAAGTAGCGGTCGGCTGAGCCGCGGGCCATTGCCTCGACCGAGCCCATGCCACGGTAGGATTTGTAGGAGCGGCCCTGGTAGAGAAACACCTCGCCCGGACTTTCGTCCGTACCCGCGAAGAGCGAGCCGATCATCGCGCAGTCCGCGCCCGCCGCAATCGCCTTTGCCAAGTCGCCAGACGCCCGGATTCCGCCATCGGCAATAGCCGGCACACCCTGGCGTTCACACTCGGCAGCGCATTCCATCACGGCAGTCAGTTGCGGCACGCCCACGCCCGCAACGACACGGGTTGTGCAGATGGAGCCAGGGCCGATACCGATTTTGACGGCGTCCGCGCCGCAATCGATCAGAGCCTTGGCCGCCTCCGCCGTTGCCACATTGCCCGCAATCACCTGGGTATAGTTAGACATGCGGCGCACTGCCTTCACCATCTGCATAACGCCGTCGGAATGGCCGTGGGCGGTATCCACAACCAGAATATCGACCTCGGCATCGAATAGGGCCTCAGCCCGCGCGATGCCTGCCTTGCCGACGCCGGTCGCTGCAGCAACGCGCAGGCGGCCATGAGCGTCCTTGCATGCATTGGGGTTCAACGCCGCCTTCTCAATATCCTTCACCGTGATCAGGCCAATGCAGCGCTGGTGCTTGTCTACCACCACAAGCTTCTCGATCCGGTGCTGGTGCAGCAGCCGCTTGGCATCTTGTTGGGTGACACCTTCCCTTGCAGTCACGACATCGCGGGTCATAAGCGACATGACAGGCTCAGCCGGATTGGTGGCAAAGCGGACGTCGCGGTTTGTAACGATGCCGACCAGCCGGCCAGAGCCGTCCTGCACCACGGGAATGCCCGAGATGCGGTAGCGCTCCATTAGGTCCAGTGCTTCGGCCAGTTGGGCATTGGGTCCGATGGTGACTGGGTTGACCACCATGCCGCTCTCGAATTTTTTCACCCGGCGGACTTCGCTGGCCTGGTCCTGGATCGAAAGGTTTTTATGGACTACGCCCAAGCCGCCCGCCTGGGCCAGCGCGATGGCCATCCCGCTTTCGGTCACCGTGTCCATGGCGGAGGCGATCAGGGGAATGCCGATCTCGACCTCCCGCGTGACCTTGGTGCGGGTATTGGCGTCGGAAGGGATAACCGACGAGGCGGCCGGTCGGAGCAATACGTCGTCAAACGTCAACGCCAGTGGAATGGCGCTGGTATCGCGTTGCGGCATAGATTCTGGCATGTCAGCCCTCAAATTTAAGACCCGGCGTGATGCGGCGGGAGCGGTGCAGGGTTGACGCGGTCTAATACAACGCTGCGTGCGATTCGTCCAACCTAAGCGTCGCCATCCAGCCTGCGCGGAGTGCCGCGGAAGCCCTGGGCCACCATGTAAAGTTCGGAGGAATCCTTGCGGCTGGCCGGTGGCTTGGCATGGCGCACCTGGGCGAAGTCGCGTTTCAGCGTGGCCAGGAAGTCCCCGACTGCGCCGCCCTGGAACAGTTTCACGATGAAGGTCCCGCCCGGCACCAGCATGGCCTGTGCTACCTCGTAGGCGACCTCGGCCAATGCTACGATGCGGATCTGGTCAGTGGTCTGGTGGCCAGTGGTGGAGGGGGCCATGTCGCTGAGGACGATATCGGCCTGACCGCCCAGCCATTCCGCCATCTGCTTTTCGCTGTCGGGCGTTTCCACGTCCAGGACATGGCAGGATGCGCCGGGGATCGGGCCAAACTCCAGCAGGTCCACGCCGACGACCGTGCCGCGGTTCTTCATCTTCTGCAGCGCAACCTGGCACCAGCCGCCGGGCGCGGCGCCCAGATCGAGTACACGCATACCGGGTTTCAGGAGATTGTACTTCTCGTCTAATCCGATCAGTTTGTAAGCTGCTCTGCTGGCATAGCCATCGCGCTTGGCGGCAGCCACATAAGGATCATTCAACTGGCGTTGCAGCCAGCGTGTCGAGGAGTTGGAGCGGCGGCGTGCGGTTTTTACTCGCGTCGTCAGTTCGCGCGAACCACGACCACTGGTGCCTTTTTCTTTAGCCATGCCGCTGGGCTATCAGACGGAGCGGTCTTCGGCAATCAGATTGAACAGGATGCCCTCACGCAGGCCCCGGTCTGCGACACGCAGCCGCCCGACCGGCCATTCGCGCAGGATCGCCTCCATGATCGCACAGCCCGGCAGTACCAGGTCCGCCCGCTCGGGCCCGATGCAGGGATGGGCGGCAAGATCGCTCACCGTCATCGCGGCGAAGCGATCCACGATGGCGCGGATTTCGTCGAACTGCATGAGGCGGCCATCAACCTTGTCCCGCTGGTAGCGTTCCAGGTTCAGATGGGCGCCGGCGATGGTCGTGACCGTGCCTGACGTGCCGATCATTTGTACCCGGCCGTCCCGTAGATGCGTGCTGATATTATGCCGGCGCTCGAACCATTGCAGGAGGTCGCGGATTGTGGCGACCATCACCTCGAACATTTCCGGATTGGCTGCGCCGCTGCCGTATTCTTCTGCTAGCCGCACCACACCCCAGGGCATGGACATGCTGCCGATAGGCTCGCCCGTCGTACCATCCTCGGCGACCTTGAGCCAGGTAACTTCCGTCGAGCCGCCGCCTATGTCGAAGATCAAAGCGTAGCGCCGCTCCGGCACCAGCAGCGGGCCACATCCGCGGGCGGCCAACTGGGCCTCCTCCCGAGCAGTGATAATCTCCAGCGTTATGCCGGTTTCGTAAGCAACTTCCTCGACGAAGCGAGAGCAATTGCTAGCGCCGCGGCAGGCCTCGGTTGCAACGAAACGGGCGCGCAGGCCGCGATGGCGGCGGACCTTGTTGGAACAGACACGCAGGGCGGAGATAGTGCGTTCGATTGCGAGTTCGGAAAGCCTGCCGGACGCATGAAGGCCTTCGCCCAAGCGGGTAATCCGCGAAAACGAATCTATTACCTTGAAGCCGTCTCGCGATGGCGTTGCCACCAGCAGCCGGCAATTGTTGGTTCCCAGGTCCAAAGCGGCATAGACCGTTTGGCCCCTGTTGGGCAAATGGGGCGCGGTTCTTGTTTTACCGTCATCCCTATGCCCCACTCGTATATCCAACGCAGCCTCCCATTGGCGCGTTGCGCGATGCGCTTTGGTGATTGTTAGCAAACAAATAATATCAAAATCGCAGAATGGCCAATTAATTTGCAGCAATATGCACCTTAGGACTAGGCAGGCACGAAACCTTTTGCTAAACACCGCGCCTTCGCCCGCGTCGGCCCCTGCTGGGGGATAGTTTAGTGGTAAAACCCCGGACTCTGACTCCGGTATCCCTGGTTCGAATCCAGGTCCCCCAGCCAGCACCTCAATACGAAGTTGTTCTCCGCTGATTGCTACGGCCCGAGAATATCGTTGTTTTCGAGGCTTGTAGCGGATGGGCTGGTGACTGCGCCTCGGGCGATTCAGGCTAAATTTGTTCTCTCCAGGCCGATGTTCTCTGAAGCTTGTGACTTTGTAGAAAAGGTACCTACTTGTAACGCATTGAAAAGAGAGCTGAATTTAGCAGGCTTAATTGATGGTTTGGCAGTTGCGCTCGGGGACCGACTGCGGCTGATATCCAACTCTTGGTACCGCTCGCCCACTATAACAGGCTCACAATGCTCAAATTATTAGCGAATTGCGTTCAGCCATCGAAAAGTGCGATGACTTGAACGGACGGACTGCCAAATCTTCCCAGGCGTTCGAATTTTAACACCTCATCTTTGGAAGCTGACCTTTAGGATTAGAACAGGTTCCATATTGAGGTATTTGATCTGGACGGCCCCAAGCATCACAGGCGGTGTCAAAGATGGTAATGTAGTTTTGGAAGTTTCGGGTTGAGAGCCAATTTTCGCGCAAGTATTGCCAGATGTTCTCTACTGGCTGAGGAGTGACTGTGGCTCTGGGTGGGGCCGTGCCAGCTCGACGAGGGTTCAGGAGGGAGTGGCGGCAGCAGGGTGATGGTTAGGTTTTTCGGCCCGTTGGGTTATCCTGTTTGATGCCATCCGGCGCAGTCCATCAACATGGCGTCATAGCCGTCTCTGGCAACATGTAGGAAGATTTCATTGAGGCGCAGTTGCATCGCTTGGTTGTTGACGGCCGATAGTACCAATGCTGCGCTTTTGCCGTGCATCGGGCAAATGGCGCCGAAAATGTAGGCGTTCTGATAGCGTTGATCCGCCGGTAGACATGGCCGAGTGCCCTTCTTGGCCCAATTGCGGGTTCGACTAGTATTCTGGCCTATGCGGGCTTCATCTTGAAATTAAACCTCGAGCTTCTGGCCTTTTGGCAAATAGCCTATGTGGGCCTCAAGCATGCGTCCGAAGATTTTTTTAAACGCATCGCTGGTACCAGGGTCCTGGGCCGGATGCTGCGACCGGCTCGAAACATGTGAAAATGATAAGCGAGTCAGCAGACTGGAGATGCCACGCTCAAAATACGTCACGCCAAACCGCTCGCAGATAACATACTGCAGATCAACGAGCCGCCAGCGAGTGACGTCGTTAGCATCGCGGTACGGACCAGCGTCCACAATCTCGACCATCTCAGCCTGTTGCGTCTCACTTAACCGACAGGGGCAGCCAGAGCGTTGTCGATCAGAAAAGCTTTCTGGTCCTTCTTCATTGAACCGCACCATCCAGTCTCTGAGCGTCTGCCGGTCCATACCGCCGATCCGCGCCGCCTCAGTCCGGCTCACGCTGTCGTAGATCGCTGCTACAGGGAAAAAGGCGGATTTGGCGTGAGTTTCGGCACTGCTTCGCCAATTGGCGCAATGCGTGGGCATCATTATCCGGACGAAGTGACAACGGTGATCCCATGGCAATACTCCTTTGCCGTAGTCGAATCACGATCCGACCGAGTCGGAAATCCCTTGAGAGTCAGACATTTGAGCCCTTGGTATAATGCGGGTGTCCAGCTTTGCGGCGATCAATAGCGTATGCCCGCAGCGAGCCCATTCGAATTTAATGCCTCTAAACGCCCCGAAATTCTCCCGATCCAAACTGCTTGCCATATTATGCTGCACCGCACAATAATGTGGAATGACCATTCGAAAGCTCCATATTCTGGTGATTGACGCCAACGCCGTCCGCGCCGCTATCATACGTGATGGTTTGAGCGAGGCGGCGGGCGCCAGGATCACTGTAGTTTCGGAGACAGGGGGGCTGGTCCAGCTGATTGCTGAACTCGATCCCGATGTCATTTTCATCGATCTCGAAAATCCGAACAGAGACCAGCTGGAGCATATGCTCCAAGTCTCGCGGGCCGTGCGGCGCCCTGTTGCAATGTTCGTTGACCAATCGGACACCGCGTCTGTGGAAGCAGCAATCGACGCTGGTGTTTCCGCCTATATTGTGGACGGCTTGAAGAAGGAGCGGGTCAAGCCGATCCTCGACACGGCGATCAGCCGCTTCAACGTTTTCGATCGGCTGCGACGCGAACTGGAAGCGACTAAGTCGGAACTGGCGGAACGCAGGCAAATTGAACGCGCAAAGAGTCTTCTGATCAAAAGCCGTGGCTTGTCGGAACCTGACGCCTATGCCCTGTTGCGGCGCACTGCGATGAATCAAAATAGACGGATCGCCGAAGTGGCCGAAAACCTAGTCATGGCGGCCACTCTACTCGACAAGGAAGATGGCTCGTGACTGGCTCGGACGAAGTAATCAGGATCGGTTTTATCCCGTTGCTGGATGCAGCACCCCTGATCGTGGCGGCCGAGTGCGGTTTTGCTGACGCCGAGGGCCTGGTACTTGATCTGGTGCGGGAGACCTCATGGGCTACGCTCCGTGATCGCCTGGCGGTTCGACACCTGGATGCCGCCCACATTTTGGCACCTATGCCGATTGCCGCCAATTTGGGCCTGACTCCAGTGCCTTCCTCCATGATCGTGCCGATGACGCTGGGGACTGGCGGCAATACGGTGACCGTATCGAAGAACCAGTGGGAACGTGCCTTGCGTAACGGAGCCTCGCCAGATTTTTCGCCGGCAGAGGCGGTCAGCGGGCTGGCAGCAGAGGTTGGCGCCAGGCAAACAAATGGCCAGCGGAAACTAACTTTCGGCATAGTCCACGCCTTTTCCACTCATCATTATTCATTGGCCTACTGGCTTGCCTCCGCCGGTATTACACCAGGTCGCGATGTTGAGCTGACCGTCTTGCCGCCATCACTCATGGGGGCGGCGTTGGAAGGCGGCCAGATCGATGGCTTTTGCGCGGGTGAGCCCTGGGGCAGCCTGGCGGTTGAACAGGGAGTGGGGGCGATCCTAACCACCGGAGCCCACATCTGGCGGGCCAGCCCGGAGAAGGTGTTGGGCGTTCGTACTGCCTGGGCAGAGGCGAATAGCGACCAACTCGCTGGCCTGATACGCGCAATCTACCGCGCCTGTGAATGGTGCGGTGCCCCCGAGAACCAGGGGGAGCTTGCGGCAATCCTTGCAAAACAGTCGTATCTGGATCAAGCGGAGAACGTGATCCGACAAAGCCTCGCCAGCAAACTACCGACACCGAGTGGAAGAACACTCTGCGTAAGTGATTTTCTGGCATTTGCGCAAAAAGCAGCGACCTTCCCGTGGCTTAGCCATGCGCTCTGGCTTTACACACAGATGGTGCGTTGGGGGCAGGCCGAACACACGGCGGGAAATCTTGAGGCGGCACGGGCAACCTACAAGCCGGCGCTCTATCGCGCGGCCTTGACTGGACTGGACATCCCGGTGCCTGCCGCTAATGCCAAGGCCGAAGGCATGCTGAGCCAACCGACACCCGTCGGCTCTCCGACCGGCCCGCTTTGGCTTGGGCCAGACGGTTTTTTCGACGGCCAAATTTTCGATCCTGATCATATTGACGACTATATCGCTGGAATGACCAGGAGTGGTTGAAGCTAACTTTGGTAGATTGATTATGCTGCGATGCACAAAGATCGTGCACCTGCCTAAAAGTCCATCGGAGAAATCGCCGAATTTTGCCCGGGCACGGCTGAAAGCGGGAGAAAGGCTGCCAATTGCCGGCGTGTTCAGTTTTGGCACGGCGTTTGCTTATATGGAGTTATAGCCAAAGACGGCTCACTGAGAACACTAACCTCACGCCCTGATGGGCAATTGGCAGCGGCGCCAAGCTTACCGTCCTTTCTTTGGGAAAGGCGGTCAGCTTGGCGCCGCTTTTGGTTTCCACCTGCCGCAACGGCCAACCGTGCGGCCTACCAAGACGGAGGTCTTATGACATACACGACCAATGCTAGCGTCCCGGCAAACGGTTGGCTCTCGCGCAGTTTCCAACTGACGCTCAGCGCTTTGGTTGCGGCTGTCGCAACACTGACCATCACCGCTGCCCTGCCACATGCCGCAGCCGGTCAAATGCTGGCCATCGAGAAGGACGAGTTGAAATTCGGCTTTATCAAGCTGACAGACATGGCGCCGCTCGCCGTCGCTTACGAGCTTGGCTATTTCGAGGACGAAGGCCTCTTCGTCACGCTGGAAGCACAGGCGAACTGGAAGGTGCTGCTCGACCGGGTCATCACTGGCGAGTTGGACGGCGCTCACATGCTGGCCGGCCAGCCCCTGGCGGCCACTATCGGTTTCGGCACCAAGGCGCACATCATCACGCCGTTCTCCATGGACTTGAACGGCAACGGCATCACCGTCTCCAACGAGGTCTGGGAGATGATGAAGCCGAACATTCCGAAGATGGCCGATGGCCGTCCGCAGCACCCGATCAGCGCCGCGGCCCTCAAGCCCGTGGTCGAGAAGTTCAGGAATGAAGGCAAGTCATTCAAGATGGGCATGGTCTTCCCGGTGTCCACCCACAATTACGAGCTTCGCTACTGGCTGGCGGCGGGCAAAATCCACCCTGGCTTTTATGCGCCGAACGATGTCAGCGGCATGATCAAGGCCGACGCGCTACTCAGCGTGACGCCACCGCCGCAGATGCCGGCAACCCTCGAGGCCGGCACGATCTACGGCTATTGCGTCGGCGAGCCCTGGAATCAGGCCGCGGTGTTCAAGGGCATCGGCGTGCCGGTGATCACCGACTACCAGATATGGAAGAACAACCCGGAAAAGGTGTTCGGCATCACGGCCGAATTCGCCGAGGAGTATCCGAACACCACGCTGGCGCTGACCAAGGCGCTTATACGCGCCGCCATCTGGCTGGACCAGAATGATAACGCTAACCGCCCTGAAGCGGTGGAGTACCTGTCCGAGTCCTATTATGTGGGCGCCGACTATGAGGTCATTGCCAACTCGATGACCGGAACGTTCGAGTTTGAAAAGGGCGACAAGCGAGAGATTCCGGACTTCAACGTTTTCTTCCGCTACTTCGCGACCTATCCCTACTATTCCGATGCCATTTGGTATCTGACCCAAATGCGCCGCTGGGGCCAGATACCCGGGCACAAGTCGGACGAGTGGTATTTAGAGATCGCGAAGAGCGTCTACCGGCCGGACATCTACATGAAGGCCGCAAAGATGCTGGTGGACGAGGAACTGGCGCCGGAAGACGGCTTTCCATGGGACACCGACGGCTTCAAGGCTCCGACGCCTGCCACAGACATCATAGATGGCATCCCATACGACGGCCGCAAGCCGAACGCCTACCTCGAAAGCCTGCCAATCGGGCTGAAGGGCAAGCAGACGGTCGAAGGCGGCGCCGTGATCGGCGGGTAACCATCCCATCGTCGCGCCGCTCCTCGCAATGACGGCAGGGACGGATGAGCCAAGTCATTTCAATCACGGACAATCAATTGATGACAACACCTACTGGATTTCTTGAAGACAAAGCAGACGCAGCGCGTCAAGCCAAGCGGGAACGGCTCTATGGCTATCTGAACAATGCCGGGGGCACGCTCGGCGTGTTCGGCCTAGGCTTTATCCTCCCGGTCATCAAACTGTGCCTGGGCGATACACCGAAGCATCAGTTGCGCGAGCTACAGCAGGTATTGCTGATCCCGATCCTGGGAATCGCTGCATTCCTGGCCGCTTGGGCCTACATGGCTCCGCAGGTGCAAACATCGCTCGGCGCGGTGCCGGGGCCGGCACAGGTGGCGGAACAAGCCGGCAATCTCTGGGATGACCACGTTCGCCAGCGCGAAAGGGAAGCCGCGTTCTATGAGCGCCAGGACAAGCGAAACGCCAAGCTGATCGCGGCTGGCAAGGAAGACCGGGTCAAGCACCGCACCTATACCGGCGCGCCGACATATCTCGACCAGATATGGACATCGCTGAAGACCGTAGCGCTGGGCTTTATCATCGCGACACTGGTCGCCGTGCCGCTGGGCATAATGTGCGGGCTCAGCCGGGTGGTGAACGGGGCGCTCAATCCGCTCATTCAGATATTCAAGCCCGTCTCGCCGCTGGCTTGGCTGCCTATCGTCACCATGATCATTTCCGCGGTGTATCTGAATCCCAGTGAGGCGATGCCAAAGTCTCTGCTGATCTCAGCCATCACGGTGACGCTCTGTTCGATGTGGCCGACGCTGATCAACACGGCGCTGGGTGTCTCCAGCATCGACAAGGATCTGTTGAACGTCGGCCGCGTGCTGCAACTGCCGACCTGGCGCACGATCACTAAGCTGGTGCTGCCAAGCTCTCTGCCGCTGATTTTCACCGGCCTGCGGCTATCGCTGGGCGTGGGCTGGATGGTGCTGATCGCGGCCGAAATGCTGGCGCAGAACCCGGGCCTCGGCAAGTTCGTCTGGGACGAATTCCAGAACGGCTCCAGCCAGTCCCTCGCCAAGATCATGGTGGCGGTGCTGACCATCGGGGTGATCGGCTTCCTGCTCGACCGGCTGATGTTCGCGCTGCAGGCCGCCTTCACCTTCACCAATAACCGGTAGAGGAGACACGACATGGCATTCCTGGAACTGAACAATGTCGGTAAAGCCTACGGTGAGGGCAACCAGCGCACCGCGGTGTTAAACGACATCGACCTGCATGTAGAGGAAGGCGAGTTCATCTGCATCGTCGGCTTCTCCGGCTCCGGCAAGACGACATTGATCAATACCATTGCCGGGCTGGCGCAACCGGACCGGGGTGAGGTGCTGCTGAAGGGAAAGCCGGTACAGGGTCCCGGACCGGACCGGGGCATGGTCTTCCAGAACTACTCCCTGATGCCCTGGCTAACCGTTGCGGGCAATGTCGGGCTGTCGGTCGATCAGGTGTTCCGCAAGTCGTCCCGCCGGGACCGGCGGGAGCGGGTCGCGAAATATATCGGCATGGTGGGCCTTTCCCACGCGGCGGACCGGCTGCCGTCGGAGCTTTCCGGCGGCATGCGCCAGCGTGTCTCCGTCGCCCGTGCGCTCGCCATGAGCCCGGAAATCCTGCTGCTGGACGAGCCTCTGTCTGCCTTGGATGCCCTCACCCGCGCCAAATTGCAGTTCGAGATCGCCCAGATCTGGGAACAGGACAAGCGCACGGTGGTGATGATCACCAATGACGTGGACGAAGCCATCCTGCTCGCCGACAGGATCATCGCGCTGAAACCTGGCCCGAATGCCATGCTGGGGGAGGAATTCCAGGTGGAAATTCCCCGCCCCCGCTCCGCCGCGGCCCTGGCCAATGATGCGGAGTTCAAGCGGCTCCGGGCGGCGGTTACGAACTATCTGATCGATATCGCGTCGGAACGGGGCAGCGAAACCAATAGCGGCGTCAACCTGCCGAATGTCGTGCCAATCGACCTGCAAAAGGGCAAGCGGGAACGCAACCTTCCGGAGGCCTACCAGGAAGCGGCGCGCACCCGGCGGGCGGAACGCTACCTTGAATACTCCCAGTTGAGAAAGGTCTATCCGACGCCGAAAGGGCCGCTAACGGTCGTCGAAGATATCGACCTGCGCGTCCAGAAAGGCGAGTTCATCACGCTGATCGGCCATTCTGGCTGTGGCAAGTCCACGGCGTTGACCATGACCGCCGGCCTCACGGAAATCAGCGGCGGCGGGATCATTCTGGACGGGACGGAGGTCACAACCGCTGGGCCGGACCGCGCCGTAGTGTTCCAGGCGCCGTCGCTGTTTCCCTGGCTGACGGCAAAGGAGAACGTGGCGCTAGGCGTCGACCGTGTCTATCCGCACGCCAAGAAGGCGGAACGGGACGATATCGTCGCCTACTACCTGGAGCGGGTCGGTCTGGGCGATGCCATGGGCAAGATGGCGAGCGATCTTTCCAACGGGATGCGCCAGCGGGTCGGTATTGCCCGCGCGTTCGCGCTCTCGCCGAAGCTGCTGCTGCTGGACGAGCCGTTCGGCATGCTCGACAGCCTGACCCGGTGGGAGCTTCAGGAAGTGCTGATGGAGGTATGGAGCCGCACCAAGGTCACAGCCATTTGCGTCACCCATGATGTGGATGAGGCGATCCTGCTGGCCGACCGCTGCGTGATGATGACCAACGGCCCAAACGCCAAGATCGGCAACGTGATGGACGTCGGGCTGCCGCGGCCCCGCACCCGCCGGGCATTGCTGGAGCACCCTGACTATTACGAATACCGGCAGGAGCTTCTGGACTTTCTGGAGGCTTATGAAGGAGGCGCGAACCCGGACCCGGCGTTGCTGGCGGGGATCAAGCGGAAACGGACGCCGAAACCCGCTGCCCGTGGCAGTGAAGCGGCTTAGAGGAGAACCGAAAGATGCCCAAGAAGTTGGTTTTAATCGGAGCCGGCATGGCGTCCGGCAGGATGTTGGAATACCTGTTCGAGGACTCAGCGAGCGAATATGACGTCACCCTGTTCGGCGCGGAGCCCCGCGGAAACTATAACCGCATCATGCTCTCTCCGGTGCTGTCGGGTGAGAAGACCTATGACGAGATCATCACCCACGATTCCGCCTGGTATGAAGAACACGGCGTCAATTGCCGGTTTGGCGAGACCGTCACCAAGATCGACCGGCAGCGGAAAGTCATTTCGTCGGCTAAGGGCGACACTCCATACGACAAGCTGTTGATCGCGACCGGTTCCGCGCCTTTCATCATTCCGGTGCCGGGCAAGGATCTGCCTCAGGTCATCACCTACCGCGATCTGGACGACGTGCACCTGATGCTGGAAGCGGCGGCCAAGCCAGACCAGAAAGCCGTCGTCATCGGTGGTGGCCTGCTGGGCCTGGAAGCGGCGGCCGGTTTGCACATGCGCGGCATGAAGGTAACGGTGCTGCACCTGATGGGGCACCTGATGGAGCGGCAACTCGACCCGGCGGCAGGCTATCTGTTGAAGGAAGAGCTGGAGGGGCGCGGCATCGACGTGATCACCAAGGCTTCGACCAAGGCAATACTGGGTGAGGACAAGGTCGATGCGGTGCTGCTGGAAGACGGCACCGTTATCGATGCCGATCTGGTCGTCATGGCCGTCGGCATCAGGCCGGAAACCCGCATTGCAACCGATGCTCACCTGACGATTGAACGGGGGATTATCGTCAACGACCAGATGGTGACCTCCGACCCCGACATTCTCGCCATCGGCGAATGTGTGGAGCATGACGGCGTCGTCTGCGGCCTGGTGGCGCCGCTCTACGACATGGCGAAGGTGGCGGCGAAGACGCTGGCTGGCGAGCCTGCCGCCTATCATGGTTCACTGCCCGCAACGAAGCTAAAGGTGACGGGCGTCGATCTCTACTCCGCCGGCGATTTCGCCGAAGGCGAAGGGCGGGAGGAGATCGTGTTCCGGGATGCCGCGCGCGGGGTCTACAAGCGTCTGGTGCTACAGGACAACCGCATCATCGGTACGGTCATGTACGGCGACACGCTCGATAGCAATTGGTTCT
Organism: Alphaproteobacteria bacterium; assembly: GCA_965222315.1. Classification (GTDB taxonomy): domain Bacteria; phylum Pseudomonadota; class Alphaproteobacteria; order Bin95; family Bin95; genus JACKII01. The sequence continues at coordinate 724,100 of OZ244951.1, forward strand.
TCAATCTGCTGCGCGAAGAAGAAGACATTGCCCAGATGCGGGAGACTCTGATATTCGGCCCGGCCTTTGCGGGAGGTACCCCGCTGGACCCTTCGGCGGCCGTTGCAGCCTTGCCGGATGACGGGGAGATTTGCGGCTGCAACGGCATTTCCAAGGGTAAGATCGTCAAGGCAATCTGTGAGAAAGGCCTCACCACCCTCGACGATGTGCGGGCGCACACCAAGGCATCCTCATCCTGCGGCACCTGCACCGGCCTGGTCGAGCAATTGATGGCGCTGACCCTGGGCGAAGCCTATAACCCCGCTGCGGTCCAGCCCATGTGCGGCTGCACCGACCAGGGCCATGACGAGGTCCGACGGATGATCGTCGCCAAGGGCCTCAAGTCGATCCCGGCGGTGATGCAGGAACTGCAATGGAAAAGTTCCGGCGGCTGCGCCAAATGCCGGCCGGCGCTCAACTATTATCTCGTCTGCACCTGGCCGGGAGAGTACGAGGACGACTACCAGTCCCGTTTCATCAACGAGCGGGTGCACGCCAACATCCAGAAGGACGGCACCTACTCCGTCGTCCCGCGCATGTGGGGCGGCATGACCAGCGCCTCGGAACTGCGCGCCATCGCCGATGTGGTGGACAAGTTCGAAATCCCCAGTGTGAAGGTCACCGGCGGCCAGCGGATCGACATGCTGGGCGTCAAGAAAGAAGACTTGCCAGCCGTCTGGGCTGACCTTAACGCGGCTGGTCTGGTCAGCGGAGCGGCCTACGCCAAGGGATTGCGCACGGTGAAGACCTGTGTCGGCACCGACTGGTGCCGGTTCGGAACCCAGGATTCGACCGGGCTCGGCATCAAGCTGGAAAAGATGATGTGGGGTTCCTGGACACCGGCCAAGGTGAAGCTTGGCGTTTCCGGCTGCCCGCGGAATTGTGCGGAAGCCACGTGCAAGGACGTCGGCGTTGTCTGCGTCGACAGCGGCTACGAAATCCACTTCGCTGGCGCTGCGGGGCTGGAAGTGAAGCGCACGGACCTGTTGGGCAATGTCGCGACGGAAGATGAGGCGATGGAGGTCATCGGCGCTATCGTCCAGCTCTACCGCGAGCAGGGCCGCTATCTGGAGCGCATTTGGAAATGGGCGAAGAGGGTCGGCAAGGACACGGTTCAGGCCCAGGTGATGGACGATCCGGACCGCCGCCGGGCGCTCTACCAACGCTTCCTTTACAGCCAGCAGTTTGCGCAAATCGATCCCTGGCAAGAGCGGGCGGAAGGCAAGGATGCGCATGAATTTGCGCCGCTTGCCGACTTCTCCGCACCGCGCGCGGGGGCGCTGGCATGATGATCTGCAGCGATAACGCCTGGACTGATATCGGCCCGCTAGAGGCTGTGCCGCGCGAAGGCGCGCGCCTAGTGCGCACCGCCGGCGGTTGCCTGGCCGTATTCCGCACGGCCACGGACGAAGTCTTTGCGCTGGAAGACCGCTGCCCGCACAAGGATGGCCCCCTCAGCCAGGGGATTGTGCATGGCCGCTCCGTCACATGCCCTCTGCACAATTGGGTGGTTTCGCTTTCCAACGGTGAGGCAGAGGGCGCGGACGACGGCCAGGTAAAGACCTTCCCGGTCAAGGTTGAGGATGGGCGGCTGCTGCTCGGCATCGGCGCGATAACCGCGCCGGCGGCGGAATAGCGGCACGGCCATGACGGAGAGCGAAAACGGCTGGCACCGCACCACGTGCCCCTATTGCGGGGTCGGGTGCGGCATACTGGCAAAACCGGCTGCTGACGGCCAATCCGCCGAGATCAAAGGCGACCCGGACCATCCTGCCAACTATGGCCGCTTGTGTTCCAAAGGCTCGGCATTGGGGGAGACGCTGTCGCTTGACGACCGCTTGCTCCATCCAATGGTGCATGGCGCACGGGCGTCTTGGGATGAGGCGCTGGATCTGGTCGCCGGCCGGTTCTCGCAGACCATTGCGGCGCATGGCGCCGACAGCGTGGCGTTCTACGTCTCCGGCCAGTTGCTGACGGAGGATTACTACGTCGCCAATAAGCTGATGAAGGGCTTTATCGGCTCCGCCAATATCGACACCAACTCGCGGCTGTGCATGGCCTCGTCAGTGGCCGGGCACAAGCGGGCGTTCGGTAGCGACACGGTGCCCGGCACCTACGAAGACCTGGAACTGGCCGATCTGGTCGTGCTGGTCGGCTCCAACCTCGCCTGGTGCCATCCCGTGCTCTACCAGCGTCTGGCAGCAGCGCGCGAGGAGCGCGGCACGAAGGTCGTTGTCATCGACCCGCGCGTCACCGCGACGTGTGAGATAGCCGACCTGCATCTGCCGCTGGCGCTGGGCAGTGACGTGGCGTTATTCAACGGCCTGCTGACGTTTCTGTCGGATCAGGACCATACGAACCAAGCCTATGTTGGTGACCACACAAACGGCTTGAGCGATACGTTGGAGACCGCCAGCCCCTTCGATCTGGCGGAGGTAGCGCGGATCACGGGCCTGACCGAAGCCGACATCGGGCGCTTCTATGCGTGGTTTGCGGCGACGGAGCGCTCCGTCACGGTCTACAGCCAAGGCGTTAACCAAAGCTCTGCCGGGACGGACAAGGTCAACAGCATCATCAATTGCCACTTGCTGACTGGCCGGATCGGCCGGCCCGGCATGGGGCCGTTCTCCGTCACCGGCCAGCCGAACGCCATGGGCGGTCGGGAAGTTGGCGGCCTCGCCAACATGCTGGCGAGCCATATGGAACTGGCCAATCCCGGCCACTGCAAACTGGTGCAAGATTTCTGGGACTCGCCGGTCATCGCCGACAAGCCCGGCCTGAAGGCGGTAGAGCTGTTCGAGGCGATCCACGCTGGCCAGGTGAAGGCCGTGTGGATCATGGCGACCAATCCGGTTGATAGCCTGCCGGAGGCAGACTTTGTGCGTGAGGCATTGGCGAGGTGCCCTCTGGTCGTGGTTTCCGACATCACGCCATCAACCGATACGGCGGACCTTGCTCATGTGCTGCTGCCAACGTCTGGCTGGGGCGAGAAAGACGGCAGCGTCACCAATTCGGAGCGGCGGATATCCCGCCAGAAATCCTTCCTGCCCCCGCCGGGCGAAGCCAAACCCGACTGGTGGCAGCTTGGCGAAGTGGCGCAGCGCATGGGGTTTGGCAGCGCCTTCGATTATGCGGGGCCTTGGGAGATTTTTGCGGAGTATGCTGCCTCGACGGCGCTCGGCAACAAGGGTGCGCGCGACCTGGACATTTCGGGACTGGCGGAGATCAGCCAGGAGGCGTTCGATGCGCTGAAGCCGCTGCAATGGCCCTATCCGGCGGGCACGGATCGCCAGGAATCCCGGTTCTTTGCTGACGGAGACTTTTACACGCCCGACCGCCGGGCAAACTTCATCGCAACGCCGTTCCGGGCACCGATGGCGGCTGTTTCGGACGACTACCCGCTGCAGATGAACACCGGCCGCATTCGCGACCAATGGCACACAATGACCCGCACGGCCAGAACACCCCGCCTGATGAGCCATCTGGCGGAGCCGTATGTCGAGATCAATCCCAGCGACGCGGCAACCTGCGGCCTCCAGTCCGCCGACCTGGCCTTGCTGAAGAGCGCGCGTGGAAGCGCCATCTTGCGGGCTGTTGTGACCGACCGGCAGCCAGCGGGCGGCGTCTTCACGCCGATGCACTGGACCGACCAGTTTGCCAGCAAGGGCAGGATCGGCGCGCTGATCGCCTGCCATCGGGACCCCGTTTCCGGCCAGCCGGAACTGAAGCATTCCGCCGTGACCGTCACCCGGTATGAGCCTGGCTGGTACGGCTTTGCCATGATGACCAGGCGGCCCGACCCAGGGCGGTTTGCCTATGCCGCCGCCTCCCCCGCCACCGGTGGCTGGCGGTTGGAATTCGCGCTGGACGAGACTCCGGAGCCTTGGGAGCAACTGGCGGCGGAACTCCTGTCGTCCGAACGTTGCGAAACACCGGAAATGCTCTGCTATCTGGACAATACCGGCGGCAATTACCGGTTTGCGGCCTTCGATGGCGACCGGTGCCAAGGACTGTTGTTCGTGGGCCGGGAGCCGGTGGCGGCCTCCCGTAGCTGGGCGGCCAGTCACCTGAATGCGGCCCTGGAACCATCTGCCCGCTACAGCCTGCTCGCCGGACGCCCCGGCGCGGACATGCCGGACAAGGGTGCCATCGTCTGCTCCTGCTTCGACGTGGGCGCAAACGAAATCCGCGATGCGGTGACCAAAGACGCATGCCGGACCGTCGAGGCCGTAGGGGCCAAGCTCAACGCCGGAACAAACTGCGGCTCCTGCCGCGCCGAAATCGGGAGAATGCTGCGTGAAACAGCTGTCGCGAAAGCCGTCTGAGACCGCCCGCGCGCGCATGGAAGCCTTGGCCAAGCTGCCAGTCTTCTTCGACTTGGCCGGCAAAAGCACCGTGGTCGCCGGCGGCAGTGATGCGGCAGCCTGGAAAGCGGAACTGCTGGCGGCGGCCGGGGCTGATGTTGCGATCTTCGCGAGCGACGTCCACGAAGAAATGGCGGAGTTGCTCCGGCGCGGGGCATCCTCCGGATCGCTGGCATGGACCGAGCGGGCGGTTTTGGCCAGCGACCTCCGCGGCGCAGCGATGTTCGTGGCTGATGCATCCGGCGAAGACGAGGCAGCTCACCTGGCGGAAATGGCGAAACAGGCAGGCGTCCCCTTCAACGCCATCGACCGCACTGCATATTGCGATTTCCAGTTCGGCTCTATCGTCAATCGCTCGCCCGTCGTGATTGGTATCTCGACCGATGGCGCAGCCCCGGTCCTCGGCCAGGTCATCCGCGGCCGGATTGAAGCAATGCTGCCGCCAGCATTGGCCGACTGGGGGGCGCTCGCGAGGTCTCTGCGTAGCAAGGTTGCGCGTGATCTGGCTCCGGGTCCGAAACGGCGCCGGTTCTGGGAACGCTTCAGCACCCTCGCTTTCACCAAGCCGCTGAACGCCGAAACCGCTGCCGCCGCCAACGATACGGCGAATATCCACGCCCCGGCCGAAGGGCGGGTTACGATGGTCGGCGCTGGTCCGGGCGACGCAGAGCACCTGACCCTGAAAGCGTTGCGGGCGCTGCAATCGGCCGATGTCATCCTGTTCGACGACCTTGTGAGCGACGAGGTGCTGGAACTCGCCCGCCGTGAAGCCAAGCGCATGTTGGTTGGCAAGCGCGGGCACCGGGAAAGCTGCCGCCAGGAAGACATTAACGACCTGATGGTCAAGCTCGCCTATCAGGGCAAGCATGTGGTCCGCCTCAAATCTGGTGATCCAATGATCTTCGGGCGTGGGGGCGAGGAAATCGTTCGGCTGAAGCAAGAGTGTATTCCGTTTGCCGTGGTGCCAGGGATCACGGCGGCCAGCGCGATGGCATCCAGTCTGGGCGTTTCGCTGACCCACCGGGACCATGCGCAATCGGTGAGGTTCGTAACCGGGCATTCCCGTCAGGGCCGACTGCCGGACAATTTGGACTGGAAGGGCCTGGCCGATCCCCGGACAACGACTATCGTCTATATGGGAGGCAAAACTGCTGCTGAAATGGCTGGAAAGCTGATCGATGCCGGAATGCCAGCCGATACCCCAGTTGCGGTTGCTAGCAATGCCGGCAGAGCCAGTGAGGCGGTCGCCATCGGTGAGGTCCAGTTCTTACCGCTTCTGGTGAATCAGATGGCGACGACGGGGCCGGTTCTAATCGGGATCGGGCAGGCTTTTTCCAAGCAAGCTGCTGACTTCAACGCGTTGAGCATTGACTTTGACGCCCATCAGATGCAGCAAAAGAAAATCGCTGGGTAAATAGTGATTAAAAACTGGTGAAATTAGAATAGATGTGTATACGATGTATAAATCAAATATTAAAATGTGATATTACCAATATTTCCTGATAAATTTATGCTACGTTCAAGGGTATTACAGCCGCGCTAAATAAAATGGCGAATTTAGTGAAGGCGAATATTTGTGGTGTTGGCGATGAAAGTTCGGAACGGGCGCGAAAGCGAGGTTAGCAACTCGTCTCTACAGAGCCAGGAACGGCCGTGGCCTGGCTGGTCGGCTACCCGAATTGTCCTCTTTGTTTCTCCCACTTAATCGGAAACGGCTGCATCAGTCGTTCGAGGGTGGTCTCCGGCCCTTGCCTTCCCTCCATGATCGCCTCGACGATATCCGGCGCTAGCAGGGTGAGACGCAAAACCCGGCTGAGGTAGGATCGGTTGATCTTCTCGGCCTGAGCCAGTTCGGTGAGACTGGCGTACTTGCCGCTTTCCAGCATCCGCTTCCACCGATGGGCGCGGGCGAGCGCCTTGACCAAGGCATTGTCGATCTGCGGCTGCTGGGTGATTGGCCTGCCGTCCGGCGTGGCCACTCGTTTGCGCCCGCCGCGCTGCTGCAGCCGGAGCGGCACATGCAGGGTGATGCTCTCGGGCGTCGGCACCGTGCGGCTCATGCTGCGTACTCTAGGCTTCGGTCCCGCATCTCGCGGGCCAGACCGGAGAGGCCATTGACCCGGATGCGGACTACCAGTCCTTCCTCTCCGATATCTACACGCTCGACCAACAGATGCACCAGCCGTGCCTGCTCGGCGGGGAAGAGTTCGTCCCAGAGCGGGTCGAGCGCCTGCAGGGCTTCACGCACGTCGGCCTCGGTGGCGCCGGCATTCTTCATGCCGGCCTCCCGCCCGGTGCCGGCCACGATCTCCGGCTGGCGGAATATGGCACGCAACTGCTCGATGACGGCGGCCTCGATCTCGGCGGCGGGCACGCGTCCAATGGGACACGCGCCGGCACCCTGCTTGAGAACCGTCTGGCTGACATAATAGCGGTAGAGTTTCCCACCCTTGCGCGTGTGCGTCGGCGAGAAGGCGGCGCCGTCCGGCCCGAACAGCAGGCCCTTCAGCAGGGCAGGGGTCTGGGCACGGGTGTTGGCGGCACGCTTGCGCGGGCTCTCGGCGAGGATGGCATGCACCCTGTCCCACAGCGCCCGACCGATGATGGCGTCATGCTCGCCCGGATGGCTGGTGCCCTTGTGCACCGCCTCGCCGACATAGACCCGGTTGTTCAGCAGGTGATAGAGCGCGCCCTTGTCGAACGGCTTGCCCCGCTTGGTGCAGACACCCTCGGCCCGCAAGGACCGCGCCAGTGCGGTGGCGGAGCCCACAGAGACAAATCGCTCGAAGATCATCCGCACCGTCGCAGCCTCGTCCTGGTTCACCACCAGTCTGCGGTCGCACACGTCATAGCCGAGCGGCGCCCAACCGCCCATCCAGATGCCCTTGGCCCGTGAGGCGGCAAACTTGTCTCGGATGCGCTCTGCCGTGACCTCCCGCTCGAACTGGGCGAAGGAGAGCAGCACGTTGAGCGTCAGCCGGCCCATGGACGTGGTCGTATTAAACGACTGTGTAACGGAAACGAAGGTCACCTGGTTGCGGTCGAACACATCGACCAGCTTGGCGAAGTCGGCAAGCGAGCGGCTCAATCGGTCGATCTTGTAGACGACGATGACATCGACAAGGCCGTCCTCAATGTCGGCGAGGAGGCGCTGCAGGGCAGGGCGGTCGAGGGTGCCGCCGGAGACGCCGCCATCGTCATAGCGGTCGCGCACCAGCACCCAGCCCTCGGCCTTCTGGCTGGCGATGTAGGCCTCACAGGCCTCGCGCTGGGCGTCGAGGGAGTTGAACGCCTGCTCCAGCCCTTCCTCGGAACTCTTGCGCGTGTAGACGGCGCAGCGGTGCTTCAGGATGGTACCTGTCATACCGTGTCCCCTCGGTTCCGCAGCCCGAAGAACAGTGGCCCGTTCCAGCGGGTGCCGGTGATGGCGCGGGCGATGGCGGAGAGCGACTTGTAGGGCCTGCCCTGCCAGTCGAAGCCATCACCCGTCACGGTGACCGTGTGCTCGACGCCCTGCCACTCCCGGACCAGCCTTGTGCCGGCCATGGGCATGCGGTCCTGCCGCTTCCGCCGGGCTGAACCTTTCCGACCATCCACCTGCTCAGCCAGCTTCTCCAGCCGCCGCAGGGTGTTTGGCTTGAGACCACCGTAGGCGAGTTCCTGGATGCGGTAGGCGAGGCGGCTTTCCAGGTATTGCCGGTTGAAGGGCGGCGGCTCGGCATCGAACAGGTCGCGCCACTGGGCCTTCAACGCTGGCGTGGAGGCGGTCTTCAGCGCGGCCAGGCGTGCTGGGATGGGATCGGTCATGCGGTTCTCCTGTCGGTGGGGTTTGCATGACCGCTCTGGTGTTGCGTGATGGGAAGCGAACTCTCCGGCACGGGGCAGGACCGGTCGTCGCTCATGCGCGCCCGCAGGCGCAGCAGGCCGGCAGCCAGGATGGAACAGATCTCGGCCCGGCGTTCGGCAGCGGAAAGGTGGCGTGGGGCAAGCGGGTTCATGGGCTGGTTTGCCGGAACCGTAGCGCCAAGCCGAACCAATGGCGGACCCGTTTGAATCGCCTGCTTGTAAAGCCGCGCGCCGCCAGCGCCTCTCCCAATGACCGGCTGTAACCCTTGTCAATGCCGTGGGTCTCGGCAAACGCAGACCAACTGGCATACAGGTCGGACGCTTTGGCCTTGCGGTCTTCGCCCAGATCGCATTCCTGTTCGATCCACTGACCGACTGTGTCCTCTTCCTCGAAATAGGCATCGACCGCGGCCCTGATTTTGGCCGGTGGCGTCAGGCCATGCCGCCGCCAATCGGCATGCCCGGCGATGGCCCAGGCAAGGATGCCGTCCCGCTCGACGCAGAGTTTCTCGATCAGATGATGATCACGCTGATCGGCCGGGATGGTGACATCGAAGGGTATAAGGTGTAGGCGCCGGCGCATGGCCTCCCCGACATGGGCGAGACGGGGGCGGTGATTGCCGGCCACGACCAGTTTGAAGGTCGGTTGGAACTCGAAGAAGTCGTGGTAGAGGAGGCGGGCCGCGACCGTGTCGCCGCCGGTGATTGCCTTGATCCGGCTTTCTGCCCAAGTGCGGTTCGATTCCGTCTCGGAGACCAGCACCAGGCGAGCACCATGCAAGCCGGCGAGGCCGGTCGGATGCTCGGCATTGCGCGAGTTCATGAAGGTTTCCGCAGCGGCCGTCCGGGCATAGCTGCCGAGGACGGTTTCCAGAACCTTCAGGAAGACGGATTTGCCGTTGGCGCCATGGCCGTAGAGGAAGAAAAAGGCATGCTCTTCGGTGGAGCCGGAGAGGCAATAGCCGGCCAACCGGGTCAGATAGGCGATCATCTCCGCATCACCGCCGGTGATCTCCCGGAGGAATTTCCGCCATCGGGGACAGTCGCCTCCCGGCGATGCGTTAGTGATCTGCGTCGCATAATGCCGGCTGTCGTGAGCCAGGAGTTCGCCGGTAGCCAGATCGACCATTCCGGCGGGCGTGTTGAGAAGGTTGATATTACGGTCCCAGACGTCGGCGGTGAGGGCAATGCGCTGGTCGGCCGACGCGATGGCGAGGACGGCTTTGATGGTGCGGTCACTGGCCAGGCGATTGGCAAGCTTTTCATCACCGTTCGTATTGGCCGCATTCCGGCAGATCCAGCGGATGGCGTCGCGGACGGCATTGGTATCGTCGACGCGCCAGTGGCTGCCGGTCCAATGCATCCATCGGCCCTTGGCCGGAACGTAGCGCCAAACCTCCCCATCCAACTGGACGAAGTAGCCGGCAAGGGCATCCTCGGTGTATCGGAACCGCGGTGTCTCCACGCCGGGTGCAGCTTCACGCTCGCCGCCTATGAGCGCGCCAGGAGCGCCGGCCATCGGAAGCGAACGGAACCTGTCATGGTCCCGCTGCAACAACGCCTCGAACTCACGCCGCAGGCGGTCCTCCGGCCAGGGCGGAACGATCATGGCTCCGTTGTATCCCAAGACAGACTGCCAGGCTTCGGACCGGGAGACGGTCCCCAGTCTTACTTGCCGGGCCCAATGCCCGATGGTCTTGGAAAGCGCGTCGAACCGGGTAATGCCATCGACCCCGTGTTCATGAACGGGATGGGTCATGAGGTCAGCGACCGTGAACAAGGGACCAGTCTTTGGGTCGGTAGATTTGCCCGGCAACGGCTCCTGCCACGCTGGCATTGCCTCAATGGCAGCCGCCACGTCTTCCAGCATGTAGTCTGGCCCATCATTGCCGATAGTCCGGCACAGGGCCGTGTGGCCATGCTTTTGGTGCAGGGATCCAGCAAGGCGAATAGGTTGGTGCAGCCGGGCGACGGCTGGGTCACCCTCTGCCTTCAGCGCGATCTGGCGGCGCAGTTCCCCGACCTGGGCCAGAGCCCGTCCGCCAGCCGGAACCGCAAGGCGCCAGTAGAGATGCAGCTTGGCCTCGCCGTCTTCGGTAACGCCGCCCGATGCCACGGCCAGCGAAGGGCGTCCGAGATGGTGCTCCAGATGCCTTCGCTTGTTGGCGATGGCACCACTGTCGAGATCGGCCAGGATGACGGTCGTCTGGCCGATGGCTCTCTTTGTGGCACGGCCCGGCACGGCTAGAGTGGCCGGTACCACGAACAGGGCGCGCTGGTCGTCCGCGGCGCGCTCCGCCAATCGTGCCAAACGCGGACCAAGGTCTGGACCTGTATGCAGGTTTTCGGACCAGGGTGGGGCATCCGGCAGACCGGTTTCGCGCAACATGCGCACCGCAATCGGGCCTTCGAGACTACTGAAGAGAAAGTTTGCGTGTCGCTCGATCATGACGGCATCGGTCTGCAGGCGGGGGATGGGCGCCGGGCTATTCATCGGCCGGACCCCCAGCCTTGCGCATGGCTTCTTCGTAAGCGCAGACGTCGCCGATCCGGTAAAAGATCGAGCCACCAATCCGCAGCCAGGCGGGGCCTGTGCCGGCGGCGCGCCAGCGCTGCAGGGTTCGTGGAGATTTGTCCCAGCGCTCGGCAAGGCGCCGGGGGCGGATCAGGGTTGAGGGATCTTGATTGGTAGGCCGGTCGGTGGGGTGCATGGTGACGTCCCATCCATCGATTGCAGGTCATCTTGCCTGCAATGATGAGGGCTTATTCGGCGCCTGTCTGGACGACCGTCATGACAAAAACCGGCCATAACATGACAGGGTTCCGTCGATTTTTGCCCAGATCGGTTTGTCAACCGCGCGATCATGACAAACCGGGTTCAGTCATGACAAAGCGCCAAAACCCGGCCGTCAGGGGTCGGATGGCAATAGCTTGATGGTAGGGTCAAGACGGTAGCCGTAAGGCCGTCGCGATTGGATCAGAATGTCGTGCTCCGGCCAGCAGTCTTCGACAACCTTGTAACATTTCGCCAGTTCATGGCGGCAGCGCCGGACATTCTGGGCAACCGCTTCCTTGCTGCTGCCCGCTGCAGGAGAAAGGATGCCCGCTGCAACGTAGCGATGATCGTCCAGCCCGAGGCCTGCGTCGCGATCCTGCTCATGTTGGGGCCGCAGAGCGTGCGCGGCACTTGCTGGCGCACGGCGGACGGTGCCGAGCCCTTTCACGTCGATGACCGGCACCCCGTTTTCGTTGTACATCCGCACCCGGAGCGGCCACAGGGGGCCTGCCTCTTCATCCTCCGTCGCCGCCGTGTGGTCCGGTTCAATGCGGGTGACCGGTTGCTCAAGCTCCGGCATCTCGATGGAACGGGAGCGGTCGGCAACGAAGGCCCTCAGCAGGCTGGTTTCTGGCAGGGTTTGCTCCAGGATGGCCGTTGCATGGTCCCGCAAGGCCTGTTCCAACACGGATTTTACGGCCACGCCATGCCGTTGCTGCAAGGCGTGGCAGCGATGAATGACGTCGTCGGGCTGCAGACGCGGAAAGCCCTCGGCGATCCGAACCAACTCTCCCATGAAGCGCTCGGCAAAACGATCAATGTTTTCACCTGCCAGGCGACCGGCATGTGCCGGCCAGTCCAGGGCCAGCGTGCGCTTCCGGTCACCCGAACGGTCTCCGGTCAGCATGGCGATCTCGTAGGCATCTTCCGGGTCTGCATCGGCCAGACCTGCCGCCAGCAGTGCAAATCGCCGGTCCAGGCACTGGGAACAGGTTCCGCAATGGGTCTTGCTGATGGAGCGGTCCCGAACCTGATTGCAACTGACCGTATCGGCAATCAGATGCTGGGCGTCGTGGTCGCGCAATACCTCGACCACTTCTTTCTTTGTACGCCAAGCATAGGGGTTGGCGATGCTGAACTTGTGCCCAGAAAGCCGGGACAAGAAGGCCTCCATGCGATGCAATACCAGAGGATGTGTCGTCCGCGTCGCCATTGTTCCAACGACCTGGCGGTTGATCGGCAGGTTGTGGCTGACCACACCGTTCTCAAAGAAGGTCAGGTCATTACTGCTGGCCATGCGCGCCAACACAAAGCCGAAGGCAGCGAATAGGAAAGAGCGCGACCGCTGGGTGCTCTCCGGCGAGGCCCTCTGGATGAATGTTGCGCGGATCGGGACATAGGTTATCCGTCCCGGATAACGCTTTATCAGGGCGTCGGCGAGGCGGTCTTGATGCGGTATCATCTTCTGGGCTGAACGATGGGTGACGAGAAGTACTGGACCGTCCTCGCGCTCCAGCGTTTCGATGGCACCGGCAAGCGAGTCCAAGCCGCCCGAGAACAGGATGACCTTGGGAGTGCAGGAGTTGCGCTCTGCGACACGGTCTATAGGCAGGTAATCCTGCTGTGCCAGCCGCCGGCGTCCGCCGGCAAAGCGGAAGCCGACATCGTCGCCGGTGAGGAAGCTGACAATATCGCAGAGGTCGCCGGCCATCTCCGGTTGAGACCATAGGTCGGGGCAGCGCACTTTGATTTCGAACTGCAGTTCGCGCCGCCAGTGTTCGCCCAGCTTTGGACGGGTGTCGCCACCTCGGCGCACCACCCGGTCGGCAGCAAAAACGGCGGCCGCGATGTCGAGCAGATCCAAATGCAGGTCGTCCAGGGCGAGATGCACCGCGGCGGCAATCCGTTCGGTTGCAATCTGGAAGTTTGCGCCCGGACCGTTGATGGTCAGATCGAGGGTTTTCCACTCCGTATCGCCACCGCCGTTCCGGTGCCGGACAACCGCATCAGGCATGCTGCACCAGTTCTTCTGTCACCTTGCGCAAAGCGAGGGCGCCGAATGCTGCCGAGCGCTCAGACGTGATCTGGCCGTCACGCAAGATCGTTCTCGCGTACCACGCCCAGGAGAACGCGCCGATGCTGCTGGTTGCCTCTGAGGAGTAGCGGTCGAGCGTGGTGTTGAATGCCTGTCGTTCCCCGATGTCGCCGAACCGTTGGCCTGGGCCGACAAGCGTCGAGAGCTTCCGGTCGAGATAATTGGAGAGGGTTTGGGACAGCAGCCGGGCAAAGAAGCTGCGGGCGAACGGCGTAAAACCCACTGGACGGGCTAAGCCTGCTGTCGCTGTTTGCACCTCTTCCGGGCTTGCGCCGAACAGGCTTGGCAGTTCGGCCCCGATGGTCGCCGTCAACGTGCCCAACAGCGTCTGACGGCTCAGTTCGCTGAAGTCCGTCACGCCCGCGTGCCGGGTCTGGACACGGTCTAGCCGGCTCCCTGTTGCGGCGACCAACAGCGGCAAGCTGGGACGGTCACTTACCTGAAGGCCCAGATTGCGCAGCTGCTGCCCAAACGCTTCTCCTGTTGCTGCAAACGGAATCATGGCGAGCAGCCGAATGGCTTCGACAAAGACTGGGTCACGTGCCGCCCGCTCCAGATCCCGTTCTGCCGCCGCTGCACTGGCAGCGATTACCTGTCGATCACTGGCTCCGGTCGCCAGAAGCTCGGTCATCGTTCGCCATTTGACGGTATTTGGCAACACGGCCAGATGGATGTGCCCCATAGCCCGATCCTCCATTTTTTATGGATCGTGGCCGGAGGAAGCTCGGCCGTCAAACGCTAACGGTGACGCGAGTGACACGAAAAAACATACTTTTCCTCACGCGCGCGCGTGGGAGGGTTGGTTTCATCACGTCACATGCGTCACACCGGCGGCAAAACCGCTTGGGCTTCGCTATCCACGGCCAAGCTTGCGTTATGTTGCAGGACATGGATGGCGGCAATTGTCTTCTGATGGCCGGAACCTTCCTAAAGTGTCTAAATTACAATAAGATAAGGAGATTGATATACTGCGATCCATGGGCGGCGGACGGCCAATATATGAGAAACGGGGATCATGGCAGTGGCAGTGGGACATAGGATCAAATACACAGGCATCAGCCCGGCGGCGGAACCACCGTGCGGCGCACAGGCAATCACACACTGCCCGGTTGATGCACTGATCCCCTATGCCCGCAACGCCCGGACGCACTCTGACGCCCAGGTGGCCCTGATCGCAGGCTCGATCCGGGAGTTCGGCTTCAACAACCCGGTGCTGGTCGATGGTGCGAACGGCATCATCGCCGGGCACGGCCGCGTGCTGGCGGCGCAGAAGCTGGGGCTCACTTCTGTCCCCACCATCGAACTCTCCCACCTGAGCGAGGCGCAGAAGCGGGCCTACATCCTGGCCGACAACCGCTTGGCCGAGCAGGCGGGCTGGGACCGGGAATTGCTGGCGCTCGAACTGGGCGACCTGCAGGTCCTGGAGATCAACCTGGGCGATCTTGGCTTCGCCGCGGCGGACCTGGACGCTCTGCTGGGGCTGAACCAATCCGACCCGCGCGAGGACGAGGTTCCCGAGCCACCAGCGGTGCCCGTCTCCCGACCGGGCGATCTCTGGCGCCTGGGCAAGCATCGCCTGCTCTGCGGTGACGCCACCAGCGCCGATGACGTGGCATACCTGCTGGACGGCGTCACCCCGCACCTGATGGTGACGGACCCACCCTACGGCGTCGCCTACGACCCGGCATGGCGCAACGAGACCGGCGCCGCCAAGACCAAGCGCACCGGCAAGGTGCTGAACGACCACCGGGCCGACTGGCGGGAGGCCTGGGCGCTGTTCCCTGGCGATGTCGCCTATGTCTGGCACGGGGCGCTGCATGCCGGCCCCGTCGCCGACAGCCTCACCGCCTCGGGCTTCGCCATCCGCTCGCAGATCATCTGGGCCAAGGACCGGCTGGTGCTGAGCCGCGGCCACTATCACTGGCAGCACGAGCCCTGCTGGTATGCGGTGCGCGGCAAGGGACACTGGTCCGGTGACCGCAGGCAGACGACGCTCTGGCAGATCACGGGCCGGGACCAGGATGCCGAGACCGTGCATGGCACCCAGAAGCCGGTGGAATGCATGCGAAGGCCCATGTTGAACAACTCCTCGCCCGGCCAGGCGGTCTACGAACCCTTCTCCGGTTCCGGCACGACGCTCATCGCAGCGGAAACCACCGGCCGCATCTGCCATGCCTTGGAACTGGACCCGGCCTATGTGGATGTCGCGGTACAGCGCTGGCAGGCATTCACGGGAGACACCGCCGTCCTGGACGAGAGCGGGCAGTCGTTCGAGGAGACCGCTGCCGGAAGGACCACCGCATGAGCCAGAGCCGCTGCATGTCCCTGATAGAGGCCACAAGCAATGTCGCCCTCGGCTGCGCGGTGGCGCTGGCAACCCAATTGCTGGCCTTCCCCATCGTCGGTGTCCAGGCGAGCCTGACCCAGCACTTGTGGCTCACCACCGTCTTCACGGGTGTGTCGGTGATCCGCAGCTACCTGGTCCGCCGCTTCTTCAACCGGTTATTGCGGGAGACAGCCTGATGGGACGGCCCACCATCACTTTGACCCTGGAGCAGGTGCGCGAAGTGGAGACCCTGGCCGCATTGCTGAACCAGGACCAGATCGCCGACTATCTCGGTATCAGCCAGAGCACGTTCCGGGCCATCCGCCAGCGGGATGCGGAAGTGGCGGCTTGCTACAAGAGGGGCAAGGCCAAGGCCATCGCCCATGTGGCCAACGGCCTGCTGCAGAAGGCCCGCGCCGGCGACACCACGTGCGCCATCTTCTATCTGAAGACCCAGGCAGGCTGGCGGGAGACGGTTCCGGTAGAGGACGTCGAACCCAGGCAACAATCCTCTGCCCGCGAACGGCTGAAGGCCTTCCTGGACGGCATCAATACGCCCGACCGCCTGGAGAACCTCGCACACGGCAACGGCAAGGCCCCGGTCCTCCTGGCATCCCCGCAGACGGAGGACGGTACATGAGGGGCCGCAAGCCACTGCCGCAGAGCCGCCATGCCCAAGACGCCCCGGTGGTGCGGGATGGCCTGCCCCGTTGCCCGCCGCATCTGACACGGGTCGCGCGCAGGGAGTGGCGGCGGCTGGCAACGCCGCTATACGAGGTGGGTGTGCTCACGCTCGCCGACCGCGCGGCCCTGGCGGCCTACTGTCAGGCTTACGCGCGTTGGGTGGAGGCGGAGGAGCGGCTGCAGGAAACCCCGATGCTGCTGAAGACACCTTCAGGCTATGCCCAGCAGTCGCCCTGGCTGACCATCGCCAACAAGCAGTTGGAGCTGATGGCGCGTTATATGTCGGAGCTCGGCCTGACACCGGCCTCCCGCAGCCGGGTTGCGGTCTCGGGCAACGGCGGCGCGGGCAACGAGATGCGCTTCGTCGTGATCTACGAGGACGAGCACGGCGAGACGCGGAAAGAGGCATTGCCGAACCGGCACGAGCAGGACCGGGAGCCTGAACGGGGCAAGGTCCAGGTGATCGAGGTCGACCCTCGTATCTGAGTAAGGGACGCTTTGTCCGCTTCCCTCCTTTTTATAGGACGCAATTACTCCGTACAGAACTGCGCAACCAACGTTAGGCAGGTTTGTACATGGGCAGAGAAAATGCTTCCTCGCGAAAGCTGATTGCTTACGAGCGCGTGTCCACCGCCCGGCAGGGGCGCTCGGGCCTGGGCCTGACAGCGCAGCGACATGCCATCGACGCCTACGCTGCGGCGACCGGCGGGCAGGTGCTGGGCCACTTCACCGAAGTGGAGAGTGGCCGCCGCAATGACCGCCCGGAACTCGCAGCTGCCCTGAAGCTAGCCAAACTCACCGGCGCCACGCTGGTCATCGCCAAGCTCGACCGGCTGTCGCGCAACGCCGCCTTCCTGCTCACTCTCAGAGACAGCGGCGTCCGCTTCGTTGCCTGTGATATGCCCGAGGCGAACGACCTGACCGTCGGCATCATGGCGCTGGTGGCCGAGGCGGAGCGCGACCTGATCTCGAAGCGCACGAAAGAGGCGCTGGCAGCCGCCAGGGCGCGCGGTGTGAAGCTCGGCAACCCCAACGGCGCAGACGCACTCAGACGCGCTGGGAAGGGCGCTGTGGCCCTCCGGCGGGCGGTCACGCAGAACGCCGATGATCATGCCACCGATTTGGCGCCAGTCGTCGCGGAGATCCGCACCCAGGGACACACCAGCCTCAGGGCCATCGCTGCCGAACTGAACGCCCGCGGTGTGCTTACCCGCAGGGGTGGGCAATGGCATGTCTCAAACGTCAGGAACCTGCTCCGGCGGCTCGGGTAGCTGATCACCGAAGAAAGCATTCGGAGAAGGCGAAGCGAGCGGCCCGCAGCCGTTACTTCTCCAGGCCAGTCGGCGCATTCGATATTCAGTATTGCTGCTTGTCGGGGATCACACCCCTGATACCGCCACGGGGCTCCGCAACGTCCCCACGACGCCGCGGGATAAGATGTACGTGAACATGGAAAATCGTCTGACCCGCATCAATGCCGGCGTTGACGCCGACATTGAACCCGGTCACAGCCACATCCTGGTTCCGGATCAGTGTCCTCTGTTCATCCAGCATCCGATGGGTGGCATTTAACTCGGGCTGATAGAGTTTGAAGTAATCCGCGACATGCCGCTTCGGAATGACGAGGGTGTGCAAGGGTGTGACCGGAAAGCCATCGCGAACAGCGTAGCAGAGCTCGTTCTCTGCGATGATGCGGCCCTGCTCGATCCCACAAAAAACGCAACCAGGTGCGCGGTCATCGTAGGATGCCAGCACGCCCCTGAAATCCGTGTCGTCCCTGTCTCGCTTGTTCGTATTGCAGGTGACACAAAGAGCCTGGAAATTGCTGAGGTCGTCACTGCCGCCGCGCGCCCTGGGGACGATATGGTCGATGTGCAAAGCGGCCTGGCCTTCGTGCGCACCACACAACTCGCACCGGTACCCGGCCCGCTTCAGAACCTCGTAGCGCGTGGAACCCGGCACGTAGCCGTCTGACAGGCCACGATGACCCCATATGCCGTCGCCACGCGCGTCCAGGTAGGCAGCCAACCGCTGGTCGCAGAGTTGCCTCAGCAATCGTGCTTCCGCCTCGTCCAGGGCGCTGACATTCAGCCTGTAGCCAATGATCCGTCTCCCGTCTCTGACGGGCTCCACGACGCCATTTTGGGCCAGGACCCTGCCAACCATGTTCTTGGTTCGGATCTCATAGTATTCGACCTGTGATCGGTCATAACTCAGAAGCGCCTTCGCCACCTCCTCGATGGTGGCCTTTCCACCGCCGTCCAACAGAACCCGCAACATCACCGGCTGGTATATGTGCGACATCCGCATCGTATCGCGGATGTAGGTCTCAAGCTGCGAGTAAGTCTGGACGTTTTGCATGACAATAGGTCGGACCGAAGGTTGCCGAATACCCCTGAACTGGGCCGATTGGAAAGGGTACCCTGGTTCTGCGTGGAAGCAACCTTGTGTCGCTCAGTGTTCCAGACTTAGTAACGGGTTATCGCATGGAATGAACACGAACGCGTTGGTGCCAGAACGCCCCAGACCTTTATCCCGTCTCGGGCCGCTGGGAATTGCGGAGAGGCTTTGAGGCCGTCCGGTGCAAGAACCTGCACCTTGAGTTTGTAGGGGCAAGATCACCAGCGCCGGAGTGTCGTGAGCGGTGCAGCAGACATTGACCGATGGTTGAGAATCGAACTCCGATGCAATCACCTTGCGGGCGGTTCGGGTGCAAGGCTGACAGTATCCCTCCTGCTGCCTCCCTCATCGTTACACCTTGGCGCCGTCCGTAGGGACCAAAGCTCAGCGGGAACCGGTAGTTTCGTGCCGATGTGATGGAACCTGCCAACCTGACTCCTGGCTGCGTCGCCCGTTCGGTACTGATACAACGCTCGGACCACCTCGCCGAATACCGTTCGCCAAACTGAGCAAATCGGGTGACGATTGCTGCGAGAAAAACCAACGCAGCATCCGCCTGCGACGGCGAACCAAGAGAAGTTCCGAACAAGTTCGACCCGCTGCAGAACCGTTTCCTCGCGGTTAGGGCAGCGTAAAATCGTGTCATATCAACCGGCTTGACTATTCCAATTTTATCGGCCGGCGAGCTAGTTGACATATGATAATCAGCTTAGTCAGACTTGCCTTCATAAATCGGTATGTGGAGGCAATATCATAATGAAGTATGTGGTGCTCTCATTGATGCTTGGCCTGTCATTGGTGGGCTGCAATACGACGAGTAATCCGGCGTCCATTCCGACAGGCGAGGTGGCATCTGCGCCGGCGGCCAATGTACCTGCCGGGTATGTCCCTTATTCCGGGCTTTGGGCGGGCAGTTGGGGCAATGGCGCCATGGACGGCAAGTTGCTGGTGCAGAGTGTCGATCCTCAGGGCAAGGTCGAGGCGATCTACGCTTGGGGCGACAGCCAACAATGGGGGATCACGGCCGGCTCTAGCCATGCGAAAGGCTCTATCGCCGGAAGAGTTCTCACGTTGGAGAAATTCAGCAACAGCGCCAAGGTCCACTACGAGCTGCAGGCGGACGGGAGCCTGAAGGGCTACTACGACCGCAACAACTAGGTCACCATCGGCTTGCTCGTCAAATAATAGAGCCAGAACCAAGAAATTTCGGACTATAAGTCTAGAAGTTTAACAGCGAAGGATGATCGAGTTAAAGAATTGATACAAGGTAAACACCAATACAAAGAATCGAGTTAGGATAGGAATACTCAAATGAAAAAGACCATCGCGAACTCAACCTTGGAACTCTGGCTCGGGGCGGAGGCTGCCAAGGCTTCCTATGAGACCAACCCAGATCAGGGACTGAGCGACGACTTTAAGACCAAATTTGCGGGCAGCTATGCATTCAAGACCTTCGACCTTACGCCCTATTTGAGTCCGCATTCAATCCCCCATTGGAAACCTGGACCCCGAGACGCCCACTTCAATGGTACTGCACTTTACGAGGCCATCCCGGACACGGCTGATCTGTTCGAGGATTATGACGCCCAGGGCGTGGTTCTGGAGACAGTCGTCAATGGTGAGAAGATTGTAACGCTCGCCTTTAGGGGAACAGATTCTAACGATGACGCCTTCTTGGACGGCCAAACGTTCGATGAAGAAGGAATATTTGCACACTACGATGCCTTTTCGCCGCTTATCTCTGCGCTTGAAAAATACATTACTGACAATTCAATCGACCGGTTAATAGTTACCGGCCATAGTCTTGGGGGGACGATGGCTGACGTATTTACGCTAGTCGATTCTCAAAGGTTTAGAGATATTCCCGGGATCGATTTAACAGTTGTATCCCTGGCTTCGGCCGGCTTTAATCCGGATATCGCTGAACTTTTCGATACCATCGACCCTAGAATCGCAGACATAAATTATAATTTCATACTTAATGATGAAGTTACTAAGCTTTATATTCCTGATTTTTACATCGGAATATCCCATTCGGAAGATAGGGTAACTTACCCTGAAGTGGACGATTTTTATGATCCATTTCTGGTAAAAGATAGCTTTGTTCCTAATTTAGTTCTCGAATACAATATTGGATTTCATGACTTTGGTCAAATTAATACCATACATCTTCCAAGGATTAGTAATTTTGATGTTCACTACGGTGGGATTTTATTCCCCAAGGGCTTTGGTGCGCAACATAACAAAGAGCTCTACACTAACAATATTCTAGCACTTTACCAATCGCCGTTAGTTCACGATTACAAAAATAACACCATAATAATGGGAAGAGGTAAATACTATGACGGTAGTACTACTTTCCCTATTAATAGTGATCAAGGGGTCGGAAATACTTTGGATGGAACTCAAAAATCGGATTTCATACTGGGATTGGAGGGAAATGACCAACTTTTTGGCTATGACAGCAATGATTTGCTTGATGGAGGTGTAGGAATCGATCGACTTTATGGTGGTGCTGGTAACGATACGCTTTATGGAGGTTCCGGAAACGACACCCTCGATGGCGGCAGTGATCGCGACACTCTAATCGGTGGAGGGGAAAACGATATAATTAACGGTGGCCCTGGTTTACAGGATACTGCTGTCTATTATGAGCATGATCTCAGTCAAGTTTCAGTGACTCGGAATGGCTCGGAGATCGTGGTTTCTACGCCCACAGATGGGAAAGACCGGCTTACCAACGTTGAGTATCTTGATATTGGCAATGATGTGAGAACAGTCGATCAGTGGATCGCTGATCTTTATGTCTCGCCGCCCCCACCTCCATCATCCAATCCCCCTCCTCCTAATGGGAACCCTCCACCGCCCTCTGGGAACACGCCTCCAGCAGGAACAGAGAATTACAAACTCTACGCTGCCAGGAACAATGTAACGATAGCGCCAAACCAGTCGATAGCTCTTACGGATATTTACCCTGAGAGCGGTTGGTCCGATAGCGATGGTATCTTCGATCTAACCTACTTTGCAGTTCAAGATCGGTCTCCTGGCGGAGGCTACCTGACTTTTGATGGTGTACCAATTACAGCGAATACCATCGAAGAGGATCTAATTTCAAACATCGACCGATATGCTTTTGTGGGATCTACTGGGGCGGCCACCGACGAAATCGGGTTCAACGTCATCCAAGCCAACGGAGACTACAGCCCAACCTATGCAGCAGACTATGCAGCGAAGGTCACGACCCTAACTTCTTCTGGCGGAGGAGGTGGTACCACAAACCCCGGAACAGGCCCAACCACAGGCGGCAAGGCGGATCTAATCCCTACGATCATCCAAGTATCTGCAAGCAACTATGCGCCGGGTGGCTTATTAACTATCCGGTTCACAATTGAAAACGTCGGTCAACAAAGAGCGCAAGCCCCTACAACAGGTCTCTATATTTCATCAGACAACGTAATAGATAGCAAGGACACCCTTGCCACTACTTATGATTCGAGAAATGTCGATGCGGGCGAAAGTTATTCAGGGAAAATTGAATACATTATACCAAATAGTATGGTTGGAACTTCCTATTTGGGTGTTTGGGTTGACCACAACTCTCGACGGCCCGAAAATGATGAAGATAACAATATAGCAACTTCGCAAATCACGATTGGCAACCGGCCTTCGAATCTCGCCGATCTAGTTCTAGAAAATACTTACCTAGAAAAAACACAACTTACTTACGGCGAAAAAACTAACATTATGTATCGTGTTGAGAACAAAGGGACCGCAACTTCGGCTCGCTCGGACATACACTTCTACCTAAGCAACAATAAAACCTTCGATGAAGATGATGACATATTACAGGCAAATGAATGGTATGGAACAAACCGAGGGGGAGAGCGAACAGGAATTGACCCCGGAGACGACGACTATGAAATTGTCCCGCTCGACTTTAGCGCGAGCGAAGTTAAGGAAATAACGGGCAGCACGAATCCTACAGACCTTTATATTCTAGCTGTCATCGACGAAGACCGGCGCGGCCTCGAGTCTGATCGATCAAACAACATAACCGCGGTACGGTTTACCATTGCCGATAAGCCTGCCAACTGGGTCGGGTATGCAGATATTGAAGCATACAATTTTGATATATCCTCGACACAAATAGAGCCAGGCGGGCGATTTGACTATTCGGTTAAGTTGCAAAGCGTCGGTACGATTGATATCGCCAATCATTTAGTGAGTGGCGATGTAATTTGGCGAAATACCAAAACCGGTCAAGAAACAATAGAAGGTTATATGAGTGTTCAAGATTTTATTAGATCTAGAGAATATTTTCTACAGAGAACCAATGATCTTGCTCACTCCAATAAAGAAATCGGTTATTATGATGTTTTTTTCCGCGCTAGGAGTGTTACCCCCGAACCGTCGGATAAATTAGCGAACAACGATAGCAACTCAGTACGTGTGTTTTTTGGTACGGAAGAAGACAGGTTGCTTGAAGAGCGAGGTGACCTGAACGCTGACAGTTTACACTTCATTCGCAATGTAGACGGCACTGTGTCAGGCAGTGCCGTGATCTCAAACCCAGGAGCCATTGATATCCCCGACGGAGCGACTGCCGCACTCGTTGTAGAGCGTGCAGATGGAACCGGCCAGCAGAGCATAGTTGCCACGCAGGCAATTCCCGCGCTTGTTAGTACACAGACAAGCCCGTCAAGCATTGTTACGCTTACCTTCTCAAACGTACCGCTGCCCGCGCTTGATATCGGCGATTATCGCCTCGTACTGGCTCTTGATCTCTTTGACGTAGTGACAGAGGCGAGCGAAACCAACAACCGAACCGAAGCGCTTTCCATCACTGTTACTCAGGCGTTGCCTGACCTTAAAGCGGTCAGCGTGATCGCCAATGTTAGTGAAGCGGCGTCTGGTGAGCCGTTTACTGTTTCGGTCGAGGTCAAAAACACCGGTATCTCTGCTGCTGCTGCAAGTATAGCCGAGATCAAAGCGACCCTGTCAGATGGCAGCGAAGTCACTATAGGAAATGCTTCGATCCCTGCATTATCGGCAAACCAAGCGTATACTGCAAACGTATCAGCAAGCCTGAATGGAAATTGGGCTATTGGCCAAACAACAATCTACGCTGTTGTCGATATGGCTAATTCAGTTCTTGAATCCAATGAGTCTAATAAGTCTACCGCGTATGCGCCTTTTGAAATTTTAGCGCCGGCATCGATAGGGCCAGTTGGCGCTATTGTTGGCACGGTTGGCAATGACACCTTGCCTGGTACGGCATTAGATGACTCTATCGTTGGCCTTGCAGGCAACGATGTCCTGCTCGGCTATGCCGGAGCCGACGTTCTGAACGGTGGAGCCGGCATCGACCGCGCGGCCTACTGGACCGCCAAAGGCGCAATCCGCGCCGATCTGATCTTCACCCAAGTCAACACCGGCGATGCCAAGGGCGATACTTACACCGGCATCGAAAACCTCCAGGGCACCAACTTCAACGATGATCTGCGAGGCGACAACGTCGCCAACACCATCTGGGGCGTCAATGGCAATGACACGATCCATGGCCGCGGTGGTGATGACACGCTGAATGGCCAGAACGGCAACGACATCCTGCTGGGCTATGCCGGTGGCGACGATCTGGATGGCGGGGCCGGGACGGACCGGGCGGCCTATTGGACGGCGGCGATGGCGGTCCGGGCCGATTTGCGGTTTGCCAATGTCAACACGGGTGACGCGGCAGGGGACACCTATACGTCCATCGAGAACCTGCAGGGCTCGAACCACAATGACGACCTGCGGGGCGACAATGGCGCCAACACGATCTGGGGCGTCAATGGCAATGACACAATCCATGGCCGTGGCGGTGATGACACGCTGAACGGCCAGAATGGCAACGACATCCTGCTGGGCTATGCCGGTGGCGACGACCTGAATGGTGGGGCCGGGACGGACCGGGCGGCTTATTGGACGGCGTCGGCAGCGATCCGGGCTGACCTGCAGTTCGCCCATGTGAACACGAGCGATGCGGCGGGGGACACCTATACGTCCATCGAAGACTTGCAGGGCTCGAACCACAATGACGACCTGCGGGGCGACAATGGCGCCAACACGATCTGGGGCGGCAACGGCAACGACACGATCCATGGCCGTGGCGGCGACGATGCACTGAACGGCCAAAACGGCAACGACATCCTGCTGGGCTATGCCGGAGGCGACGATCTGGATGGCGGGGCCGGGACGGACCGGGCGGCTTATTGGACGGCGACGATGGCGATCCGGGCCGACCTGCAGTTGGCCCATGTGAACACGGGCGATGCGGCGGGGGATACCTATACGTCCATCGAAGACGTTCAGGGCTCGAGCCACAATGACGACCTGCGCGGGGACAATGGCGCCAACACGCTCTGGGGCGGCAACGGCAATGACACGATCCATGGCCGCGGTGGCAACGATGTGCTGAACGGCCAGAACGGCAACGACATCCTGATTGGTTATGCTGGTGGCGACGATCTGGATGGCGGGGCCGGGACGGACCGGGCGGCCTATTGGACGGCGTCGGCAGCGATCCGGGCCGACCTGCAGTTCGCCCATGTGAACACGGGCGATGCGGCGGGCGACACGTATACGTCCATCGAAGACGTTCAGGGCTCGAGCCACAATGACGACCTGCGCGGGGACAATGGCGGCAACACGATCTGGGGCGGCAACGGCAATGACACGATCCATGGCCGCGGTGGCAACGATGTGCTGAACGGCCAGAACGGCAACGACATCCTGATTGGTTATGCTGGTGGCGACGACCTGGATGGCGGGGCCGGGACGGACCGGGCGGCCTATTGGACGGCGTCGGCAGCGATCCGGGCCGACCTGCAGTTCGCCCATGTGAACACGGGCGATGCGGCGGGCGACACCTATACGTCCATCGAAGACGTTCAGGGCTCGAGCCACAATGACGACCTGCGCGGGGACAATGGCGGCAACACGATCTGGGGCGGCAACGGCAATGACACGATCCATGGCCGCGGTGGCAACGATGTGCTGAACGGCCAGAACGGCAACGACATCCTGATTGGTTATGCTGGTGGCGACGATCTGGATGGTGGGGCCGGGACGGACCGGGCGGCCTATTGGACGGCGGGCGCGGGCGTCCGTGCCGACCTGCAGTTCGCCAACGTGAACACGGGCGATGCGGCGGGCAACAGCTATACGTCCATCGAGGATTTGCAGGGCTCGAACCACGATGACGACCTGCGGGGTGATGCTGGTAATAATATGATCTGGGGCGGCAATGGCAATGACGCCATCCGTGGCCGGGCCGGCAACGACACGCTGCTGGGCCAGGGCGGCAACGACACGTTCTTCTTTGAGAACGGCTTCGGCAATGACGTGATCGTCGGGTTCGAGGCGTTCAACGCGAACGAGAAGATCGACCTGTCCATGGTCACCAACATCACCGACTTCGCCGACCTCGCAGCCAACCACCTGAGCCAAGTGGGCGCCGACGCCGTCATCACCGACGGTGCCGGGACAATCACCCTGCTGGGTGTCCAGACCACCGACCTGAACGCAGGCGACTTCGCATTCTGACAACCCACGAGCGGAACTTGCGGGGTGTCGGAAAACGGAGAACTTCCGATTTCAGATCGGTTCGCTCAGCCAGTATGCTCATACTAACCCATTCTCTGCTGGCCACATCGCTCGGAAAATGGCGTTTTTTTCTGGGGTTGTAGCGCTAGGGCTGGTGACTGTGCCTCCAGCGATTCAGGCAAAATTCGTTCTCTCCATGCCTAATGTTCTCCGAAGCTTGTGACTTTGCAGATTCAGTACCTGTTTGTAACACATTGAAAGAAGCGCTGAATTCGGTGGACCAAATTGACGGTTTCGCAGTTCCACTCGAGTGTGTAGGCGGCGGCAAGCTGCGGGTGCAGATGCGGATCGAGATCAAGCGCCTGCAGCAACGCCTGGGCGTCACCGCTGTTTACGTCACCCACGATCAGGTCGAGGCCATGACGCTCGGCCACCGGCTGGTAGTGTTGAACGAGGGCCGGGCGGAGCAGATCGGCGCGCCGATGAACCTGTACAACCGGCCCTCCGCCACCTTTGTCGTGGGCTTCATAGGTTCACCCGCGATAAATCTGGCAGCGGCCGCATCAAACGGGGCCAGCGTCGACGTTGGCGGCGCGTCGCAGCCTTTACCGCCAGGCATGCGGGCCTCCGGCCTGCCGTCGCATCTGCGAATCGGCGTCCGGCCTGAGCATTTCGAACTCACATCGGCGCAAAACGTGACGTTGACGGTCGCCGTAGAACTGGTGGAGGCGCTGGGCGCCGATACGTTGGTGCACGCCCATGCAGGAGAGGCGGCGCGAACCCTGCGCCTGCCGGGTGGCGCGCCCGTCAACACCGGCGGCCGATTGCCGATGCGGACCGCGCCGGACCATGTGCATCTGTTCGACCGTTCGACCGGCGCGCGCGTCGTGTAACGCCGCGCCAGCCGAGCGAAGATATTATCTTAGACGATATCTAGCCCGTCGAGCGTCAGCATCAGCTGGTTGCCGCCCACAGAGACCGTCAGCAATGTGCCGCCAAAGCCATCGTCGGTCACGTTTAGAACTCCGTTCGCGTCCGCCTCCAAAATGTCCTCGACACTGTCGAACCGGGCCGTGCCACCATTGTTGGCCGTAAACAAATCGTTCAGCAGGTCCGCGCCGTCGTCGAAGGTGCCCGGTTCAAAGAACCGGAACTCTAGCATATCGCCGTCGACAAACGACAGGTCGGCGATGGTGTGGGCGTCGCCGTCGTTGACGAAGCGGCCGTCGACGCGGAACAAATCACCGCCCGCGCCGCCTTTGGCCGTGTCCATGCCGAACCGCATCAACAGCGTGTCGTCGCCGCCAAAGCCAAGCAAAGAATCGTCGCCACCGGTGCCGATCAACAGATCGTTGCCGGGCGAAAGATCCGGCGCGCCCGCCGGAATGCCAAGGGAAGCGAAAAGAATTCCGTCAAGCTCGACATCCAGTGCCTTGCCCCCAACGGCGACGCTCAGCAGCGTGTTTCCGTCGCCGGCGTCTGAGGCCAGCATGACGCCGTTCAGGTGCGCCTCGACGATATCATCCACGCTGTCGAACAACGCCCCATTGCCATTTTGGCCGAACACGTCCAGTTCATTCGAGGGATCGGCGAAATCGCTGAACGTGCCGCCATCCATCAGGCGGAACTGGAGCAGATCCCCACTGGCAAAATCCAGGTCCATGATGCTGTGATAGTCGCCACCGTTCTGGTAGCGCCCGTCTATGATGAAGGTGTCGCTGTCCGCGCCTCCGTTGGCCATGTCGTCGCCGAACCGCATCAGAATCGTATCGTTGCCATCCTGGCCAACCAGTAGGTCGTTGGCGGACGTGCCGATCAGCAGGTTATCGCCACTGTCGCCGGCAATAACGTTCTTGCCCACCGGTAGGTGCAATGCGGCCACCACCGGATCGTGATCGGAGGCACGGGTGGTCGTCGCCGCGAACTCCGAGTTCACATGGATGGTGTCATACTCGGGCGCGATGAGACCGAGGTTGTCGCTAATGAGGATATGATCAAGCGTCTGGCTGTTTCCCTGAAAGATAAACGAGTAGCGCTCGTCCGCCTCAAGGTCGTTGGTGAGATTGGTCAGACCTACGCCTTCGAGAATGCCCACCGGCGAGACGAACTCGAACTCGTTCAGGTCGCCCATTACCACCACGTTGGCGTTTGGATCGGTCGTCAGCAGACTGCCGGCGAACGCGGCAACCTCGGTCGCCTGCGCCTGACGCTCGTCCAGCGACCCGTTGACGGTCACGTCTTCCTGGCGGGCGTCGAACGGCTGCTCCACGCCCAAGATCGGCGACGAGCCCCCCTTGGAGGAGAAGTGGTTGTTGACGATGGTCACTTCTTCACCGTTGAAGGCGAACGTAGCGGCCAGCGGCAGGCGCGCGCCATCGAACGCCTCGCCCGGCGCCTGGGAGCCAACCGGCTGCACCGAACCCGGCACGACGCTGACTCGGCTCTCGTCGTAGACGAAGGCGGTGCGAATGTTGGCGCCCGGCTGGCCGCCGCTGGCGTTGTCCAAAATGAACGTGTTGTCGATGAAGGCATAGCTGTTCGAGCCGTTAACGAAGCCGTCGTCAGCCAGGTCGATAGCGTCGAGGATCATTTGCAGTGTCTGATCGGCTGCAACCGTGCCGTCATCAGTGGAGCCCGAATTGTCCTGCACTTCCTGCAAGCCGATGATGTCCGGCGCGTTCAGGTTAAACAGAATGTGCTGGGCGATGGCGTCGAAACGGCCATCGGCTACATCCGTATCGCCGTCGGCGTCGTTCGGGTCCAGGTTCAGCACGTTGTAACTGGCGACCGTCAGCGTGTCGCCGTCGCTGACGATGGAGGTGGTCTCGGCGGTCAGGCCGGCGTCAATGATCTGGCTGGTGAAATCCAAGGTGGGCAGGATCTCGAAATTGCCGAAGCTGTAGCCGACCACGCCAGTCACGTCGCCCAACAGGTCGCCGACATCGACGTCCGGGAAGGCGAAATTGAAGATGCCGCTGTCCTCGTCGATCTGCACCTTTTCCGGGTTGAAGTCGTCCGGTGCAATGTTCAGCGTGCCGCGCTGGGAGATGCCAGTGGCGTCCGCGCCCTGATCGACAACGGCGAAGATCTCGCCGAAGCCGTTTGTGCTGCCAACGGCCATCAGATCCTGCGCCGTTACATACATCGCCTCCAGGCTCTCCCAGAAGTCGATGCCGTCGGTCGCCGCATCAAAGCTGGCAAAGGCGTCATCGTCGATGTTTTGGTCCGGCAGCAAGCGGCCGCCTTGCCCCAGCAAGGTTGCGGCCGGCAGGGCGTTGCCGGTGGACTGGACCGTGATGACAGGGCTGGAAATCTGTGTCGTCGACAGGTTCCCGGTCGACGCGCCGCCGGGAATGAACTCGCTGACTGCACCCTCAACCTGCAGCCCGTCGCCAACCGCCACAGCGGGTGCGCTACCGGTGAACACAAAGATCGCGTCGGACGTGGCGATATCGCCGTCGCCGACCGCATCCTGCAGGTAGAAACCGTTGCTATCCACGGCGGTCACGATCCCGGTCGTGACGACCGCTTGGCCTAAGAATGGCGAGGTGTGCTGCGCCCCCTGAATGTCAAAGATCGAAACGGCCAGCGACGGCGCGCCGATAAAGGCAGGGTTGACCGCGCCAAAGGTATCCGTGCTGGCGGTCGGGTCTGTGTCGAACGCAGCCGGGACGACGGTCGCCGCCGCGATGTCGAACACCTGGCCACCGTCGGGGTCGTTGACCGCATACCAGTCGCCATCGGCGCTGTCGCGAAAGATGAGGCGCGGCTCGTCGCCGGTAAAGGCGAAGTCCTGCCCACCCAACTGTAAGCCATAGAGCGCGAACTCATCCCCCGCGGTGTCCGGCACACCGATGGCGTCCAGTACCATGCCAAAGGCAGACAGGTCATCCGCGGTTCCATCGTTGTTGGTGTCAATGTCCGTCGCGCCGCTGCCGGAAAAGGCGTCGAGCAGCGCCAGCGTAAACGACGGATTGTCGATATCGCTGATTGACACCGTCAGCAGGCCATTCGCATCAAAGGTGCCCGCGACAGCCTCAAAATCGGTGATTTCCCCCTCGTTGCCCGTGTCGCCGTCGATGGCGACCACGACGCCGCTGAATGCTGCACCGGCATCGCCGAGCAGTTCGAGGAACACCGTGCTCGGGTCAGCCCCGCTGGGGTTCGGCTGGAACTCGTTGATCAGGGCCGTGACGACGCTGGTGCCGGTAAAGGCCGGATTGATAGCGCCAAAGGTATCCGTGCCCACGGTGGGGTCAATATCGAACGCGGCTGGGGTCACGTCATTCCCGGCGATGTCGAAGACCTGGCCACTGTCGGGATCGTTGATCGCAAACCATGCCTGGGTCGCCGAATCACGAAAGACCAAGCGCGGCTCGTCGCCCGTATAGGCGAAGTCGGTCCCGCCGAGCTGCGCGCCATACAGCAGGCCCTCGTCACCGGTCGTGTCCGGAATGCCGATTGCGTCCAACACCGTGCCAAAAGCGGAAAGATCGTCGGCAACCCCATCATCGTTGGCGTCGATGTCGGTCGACGTGCTGCCGGTGAACGCATCAAGCAGCGCCAGGGTGAAGGATGGGTTTTCCAGATCGCCAATGCTGACGGTCAACAGGCCGTTGACGTCGAATGTGCCCGAAACAGTTTCGAAATTGTTGATATCGCCAGGATTGGCTGTGCCTGAGTCGCTCTCGATGGCGACCAGAGCGGCGCTGAAACTTGCGCCCGGCACGCCCAGCAATTCCAACAGAACCGTGGATGGGTCGGTGCCGGTCGGGTTCGGCTGAAATTCGTTAATGAGGGTGGTCATGGAAATGCATTCTCCCGTTTGCTCAAACACCGACGCCGGGATGCAACGCCCCCGCGACCAGCGATCAGGGATATGCGTCTAGGTACGCTGTATTACACTTTGAGGGGATGCGCCCGGCAGCGGGACAGGCTTCGCAAAAACTTAACAAATTATGGATTTTTCGAAGCTCCGCGGACGGGTCGCGGCGGCGCGAAGCGTTCACGGCAACAGATGAACCAGCGTGAATTGGTCCGGCAATCCGCTTGCCGGCACGGCCTTTTCCGCCTGAAAGGCTCTTAGCGCCGTTGCTGTGGCGTTGCTCCATTCGCCATCGACCGGCCCTTTGTAATGTCCGCGGAGCGCCAGTTGGGCCTGGGTCCGCCGGATCGTTTCACGGTAGACTGTTACCTGGGTTTCGCCTTTGCCCAACGTCACCATGGCAGACTGATCGGCGACGGCGTTGGGCCGCATCTGCTCGGCCATTTTCACCATGGCCTCGTGAAAGCCGGATTCGGGGTTGGTGCCGCAGTAGCCGGAAAGGGCCGCCAGCATAACCTCCGTTCCGCGCCAACCGGCCATGTCGTAGATGCCGGGCTCGTAACGATTCATCGCCGACAAGTACCCCTCGACCCATCCGGCGAAAGAGATCAGGTCAGCCCCGCGGTCCCGCACGGCCGCTGAGAACCGGGTACATTCGACGGCGCCCGCGCCTTTGACCGTAAATCGGCCCTGGCCGTCAGCCGCATTCAGAGTGACGGACAGAAGACCGATACTGGCGACCGTCAGGGCGAAAACCAAGCGTTTCATGCGAAAATCGTCCGTTTCCGGAAAAACAAACGGTCCCGGCCTGCGCCGGGACCGCGATCACGCCCTGTGAGGCGCGGATGATAGGATGCCGCTATCCTTTACGACGGCGGCGCGCCGCCACCAGACCGCCGACGCCCATCAGCGCCACCATCGACCAGGCGGAGGCAGGCAGCGGTACGGCTGAAATCCGGTTGTTGATCTCCGGATAGTCCGTTTCGGTGATTTCGCCGCCCAGTTCGTTTTCGATATAGAGGCGCAGCGCCTCGCCATAGTTGACACTGAGGTCAACGGCGGGAAGCGCGGCGAACTCATCGAACCCGTCGCCACCGGCAGCGGTGAAACTGCTGGTCACCAGATCCAGGGTGCCGCCGAACAGATCGCCACCAGCCTTGGTGTAAATCACGGAGCCGTCATCCAGCGTGATCTTTTCGATTTCCAGCGAGGTGCTGTTGAACTCGAACGAAAAGCCGGTGATCTGTAGGAAACCGCCATTCTGGCCGGGGAAACTGTCGACGGCTTTTTCCAGAGCGCTGACCAAGTCGGCGACGGTGAGGCCATTGACGACCACGACCGAGTTGGAGAACGGCAGGATGCCGAATATGTCGGCCACCGTTAGGTCGCCCGGCATGATCACGCTGTCGTTGCGAATGCCGCCGCCGTTCGCGGCTCCGATCACCGGCGCGCCGGTCAGGCCGCCGATCTGCTGCGCCTGATGGACCAGCGCATCGGCAACCATCGTGCCCAGATTGGTGGACATGGTCCGCACGCTGGCCCGTCGGCCGTCCAGATTGACGTCGGTCGTTCCGACGACCTGGGCCTCCAAGGCGGCGACGTCATTCTGCAGCGGCGTCAGGATATCGTTCTGGATGTCGATACCGTTCACGACGCCCAGCTCCTGCGGCACGACCGCGGGATCGACCAGGATCGGGTTTGGCGACGCGCCGCCGACGTTGATCACGTTGCCAGCGGCATCGAACTCGACCTGTAGCTCGCCGATATAGCGGTATTCACCCTGGGTCGTGACCAGCGCGATATTTTTTCCGTCGGCATCTGTCTGGGTGCTGATGGTAGGATAGGGGCCGTCAATGGATGGGCCGAACGGCACCGCGGTGTTAGCGTCCGGGCCGTTGCGCAGCAGCTCGTCGCCGCCGCCTGCGATGATCACGTCGACGCCGGAGAGCAGCGGCACCAAACTCTGGTCCTGGCTGAGGCCCTGCAGGTGGCCCGACAGCACAACACGGTCGACGCCCTGAAGCGCCAGCGACTGCACCTCGGCATTAACCGCGTTGGCGACGTCGGCAAGGCTGGGGCCGTTCGGAACCACGCCGCCTGGCTGCGACACCGAACCAATGGACGGGGTCGTTACGCCGATAATGCCGTACTTCTCGCCGCTCGCCCCGCCGGTTACGACGGTGCTGTTTGCGATGCGGCCCGACGTCACCAACGCCTGCAGGCTTGCCTCGGCCGCAAAGTCCAGATTGGCGCTCAGAAACGGCGCCGCGCCGCCGGCGTTGTGGTAGCCGGTGATGAAGTTCGCAAGCGTGTCGGGTCCGAAGTCGAACTCATGGTTGCCGATCGTAATTGCGTCATAGCTGATCGCCGTCAGCGCCAGCGCATCGTAGTAATTTTGGGTGATCGGATTGATGCTGCCGGCCGGCAGCCCGCCGACGCGGGTCTCGCTCGCGGTGAACGCAAGGCCAGCCAGGAAATTGTCGCCTGACGAGATGGTCAGCACGTCGCGGCCGGCGCCGGCCGCGCTCGTCCGCGCCTGATTCAGTGCCCCGACGAAATAGTCGATCCCGCCGAAGCCCGTGCTGCCCAGCAGCTTCGATTCGCCGTCATTGTTGTGGAAAAGGGTCAGGGAAGACGCGGCCGCATTAAGCCCGGGCGCCGCCGCCAGCGCGGCTACGAAAGGTATGACTGCCAATCGCTTTTTCATCTGGAACTCCATTGGAACGGAATGAATCGGAAACGCGTTCCTAAGGTGTCCGCAAGGCAATAGAATTAACGAATGATGAACGAAATGTTTCAGCCGTGCGGGCAGATGTCAGCGCCTCCCGCGGAAGCCGACCGCGCACAATGACTGGACGCGTGAGCAGTTGGTGAAGCAGCGCACCGAGGCCGTGATCGTACTGCGTTCGCATTTCTCTAAGTTCGGCCACATCGCCTCTGAAGGCATCAGGTAGGTTCCGCGTTTGGCTGGGGTTGTCAAAAATCCCGACGCAGACGTTCCCGCACTCGCCCGGGATATCTATCGGATGCTAATCGAGCAAATCGCGCACCTGTCCGACAGAATCAATGCGTTGAAAGCACGGATCGCGGCGATGTCAAAAAGTGCCGAGATGCCTCAGCGGCTGCAGACCATGCCAAGTATCGGTCCGAACACTGCGTTGTGGTCAAGACATTCGCGGCCCCGATAGAGCAGTTCTGCCGGGGACGGGACTTTGCCGCCGTGCTCGGTCTGGTGCCGCGTCAGCATTCGACAGGAGGCAAGTAATGGCTCCGCAAGACCTCGAAGATGGGCCAGCGGGACATTCGGCAATTGCTGATCATCGTTGCTATGGCCGTAGTCCGCTGGGCTTAGCGCCGGGGATCACCGAAGGGTTCTTTGTTGGCGCGGATGCTTGAACGGAAACCATCGACGGTCGTTGCCGTCACGCTGATTTATCTCGCCATCCGCAACTTCGAGAAAGGCGGCAGGAATGTCAGGGAGTGGTTTGCGGCCCGAATCCAATTCGCTATCATGTTTGATGAGCGCTTCAATGCATGACCGTATCTGAAACCCGCATGGGACAGGCCAGATACACAGAGGTCATGACACTCCTCGAAGCTCCTGTTCCTGCCGCCCTATTCCCCCGACTTCAACCCAATCGAGATGGCCTTCTCCAAGATCAAAGCGTTGCTGCGCATAGCGGCAGCCTGCACGCACGGCGTCTTGGTGGAGGCCGTACGAGCATCAATTGACACCATTCCGCCAACTGAGGCCACCAACTTCTTCTCTGCCGCTGGCTATCCGCCAAATTAAGCGAGGAACGCTCTAATCGACATTGACCCAAAAGCCTGGTTGACCGATGTGCTAAGCTGGATTGCCGACCATAAAATCAACCCCATCGACGAACTTCTTCCCTGGAGTTACCAATCCGCCTGAACCCTCAAGAACGAGGACGGCGGACGGATACGCCTGCCGTCGTGGCGATCAGTCTTACTCGCGCTCACAGAGCAGGCCGACAGAACGCTGGCCCAGGTGTTGGTTCTTTCGAACAGGCCGTGGCATCGTCCTTTCCTTTGAAGGTCCGATCCGGGGTGCCAACAAGACGCGATGAGACAGCCGGAACACTGTATCGCCCTCATCCTCAGTGATGACGTCGCACAGCCGTGATTTTGGTGGTTTGTAGCCGGATTAAGGACATCACGCCCTCAGCACTTACGGACAACTTCCTGAGACCTCGATTGGATGCACAAACAGGGTTGAACGATGAGACTGTCGCCAATAATCTGATCGGAGTCAGTTTAAATGGGAAATGCCTGTTTAAAGATCTGACACTTTAACAACGCTTTGTACCGGATTTTGTTTTGTCACAATAACCCGATTATTTTTAGGGAGTGATCGAATGTCGGATCGAGAAAACTTAAGGAAGCGCTGGGCACGAGTTTTAACAGTTGTGTCTTGCTTGGCGACGGTGGCGTTGATTCAAGGCTGTACTATCAAGAGCGAACCAAAGCCGCCTGCCGATACTGCTGGCAATGTGGATGCCGGCGATGGCCTAAATCCGCCGCGGAAAGTCATAGCTCAGGGAGATTTGCCGGAATCCTTCGAGCGGATCCCCATGCCGCTCGTCGCGAAACTGCCGGTGACAATCTATGAAGTGGATCGTCCGAAACGGGTTGGTGTCGATACTGACAAAATGGATTTGACTCCAGAGTATGATGAGAAGGAATTTACGGACGTCGAGGCGGACTTTTCCGGTGAAGTCGTTGACGATCTGGGTAGCCTGAAAGGCACTGTGACTGTTGAATTTTTTGACATCAACTCGAACCGGTTTTTCCAGGTAGAGGCGCCGCGCGCAGTGCTGGCGAGGTATTCGCGGGGGACTCAAGAGCTACCCAACGAGACCAATCCTCAGGGAAAGCCAGCCAGCAAGCGTGATCTCGCCCGTGAGCAGGCGGCGGTCAAATCATGGAGCAACGCAACCGACAATCGGACGCGGCGCGCCATCGCCGACGGCTGGCCGGATACACACTCGATCTACCAACGTATGGCTGACTATGGTGGCTGTTCGGCAAACATTCTGTCTGCAAACAGTTCCCGCATGATCGCGATCACCGCCGCCCATTGTGTCTTTACCGCCGGGAACAATTTCTCGGCATCGAAACTGCGTCCGCGGCGGAACGGCGGGACCTCTCCGACCTGGGGATCCTGGACTGCTTATGCCTTCGGCTATTATCCGGGCTATATCAACAACGACTGTGAGGACGATTGGGACGGCGGTGATTGCATCAAGCACGATATCGCCCTTGTGTTCGCAACGCCCGACAGCGGCGCCTCTGCGCCGATGAGCATGGGCTGGGGGTATCGGCCGAAATCGTTCCTGGATGGTCACACCAAGTACCGGCGCGGATATCCGGGCTGCAGCAATGGGCACAGCCCCGCCGGCTGCACGACCAACAACCTTTATGGCGACGGTGCCTTGTCCGTCGGCAGTTTTTCGTCCAAGGGAAATGACGGGTGGAACCGGCGGTTCAAGTTTTCGTCTGACGTCAATCCTGGCGACAGCGGATCGGGCCTTTACTATTACCGCAATGGCTTTCCCTATGTGTTCGGGGTTACTTCCGCGGAGCCTTCCGGCTGCAAGACGAGTTGCAGCTCATCCCGTCCGAATTCCGGCCGGCGCATCACGGAAGAGTTCTACGACTTCATCAACTCCGTGATGTAGCGATGGTCAACCGGCTGCATCGATCGATCGTTGCCGCCGGTTTTTTTGCGTTGTCTCTTGGCGCACCTCAACGTGCCGATGGATCTACGACAGGCGTCGTCATCGAACGCGACGTGCAGATAACCTGGGTGTATCCACCGGATGGTAACCATCTGGAACGACAATCCCGATGCCGGGGTGTGCTGATTGGCGGACATGCGATACTAACAGTGCGGCACTGTGTTCCGGTGCTTGGTGGCAAAGCGGAACTGATCTGCGCTGACGGCTCGGCGCTGATGGCACGGCCGCGCTATATTCACGGTCATGCGGAAGCCGATCTGGCGTATATCGCTTTTGAGCCGTCGCAGAATCTCTGTGGCGTTCCCAAACAAGTGCTTAACATGGTCAATTTTGTTGAAAGTTCCCGCTTTTTTTGGGTGGCCAATGGCAAAATCAGGATGGTGGGTCCTGACCAAGCAGACTTGGACAACCCCTATGTGATCAGGCTGCAAGATACGCCGCCCTGTCTGCAGGCGGGCGATTCCGGCGCTGGTCTTTTCGCGGGCGCTTCACAGGGGCGTATTGGCCTGGCGGGCATTCTCATTAACGGGGAGGGGCGATGCCCTGGCGAACAGACGTATCTTCGCCTGGCCCCTTATCGTGATTGGATCAATCAGGCGCGAAGCGGTAGCCTGCCGCCAGAGGGGGAAAACAGCCGAAAGGGCGGGCGTTGACAAGCACACCATGCTGGGCGCGATTGCTCTCAATAATCTTCTGTTTACTGGCAATGCTGGTTCTAACCACGAATGCCGCCTTTGCGCGTGAAGTGAATCTAGAGCCGGAGCGCCCGCCCGGCTATGCCTGCACGGTCAAGCACTGTTTCGTTGTTGCCGATGACGCAGAATATTGCTCTGTCGACCCATACTCGATGCGTGACGGCCTATTGTTTGCAACAAAGTCAACGCTGACCCTTCCGGCCGGTGCGTTTCCGCTGCCCCATGGATCGCGAGGTAGTTTTGCCTTCCGGAACGCTGCCGGCGCGCCAGTCAATGCTTGGCTTCGCTTGGCGAACGGCAGCGGGGCGGCCATGCTGCCATCAACTTTCAATTTCGAAATTAGGCGAGAGGCCGATCCACAACCGCTTGAGCGAATCGCACTCAACGTCGATCTGGCGCCGAATGCTCCATCGAAGAGCCTATTGTTCGTGCGAACGTTACGTTGGCCGCACGATCAGTTCTACATGGGCGACCCGGACCATGCAGCATGGTTCTATGAAGCTCGACGAAACATCTACGTTTCTGTTGGTGCGGCCGGCCTGTTCCCCGGCGTTTCCAGTACGACCGTGCACTATGCCCCTTGTGCGATGACAGACCAGAAAACGCACGTGTTCAAGTTTGCGTTTGAAAACGGCGATTCGATTATGTTTGAAGTCCGTTTCGTTAATGGCGCGAGCGGCGTGGGTTACTATATGGGGCGCGCGCTTCGGGCCTGGGGGAGCAATTCCGGCATTCAGATCAACGTAACATCGTTGAATGACCTCGCTTACTTCGGCAGTACGCGGTCATGGTCTGAACCCGCGGTGCCCGGCCTGGCGGTGCGCCTGCCGCCAGATAGCGGCGTTTGCGGCGTCCTGTTCGATCCGACCGACTGGGACGACCCAAATGCTGTCAACGGATATTTCGCGTATGAGATGACCTGCGAGGAGCGTCGGGGGCGGCAGCTGCCACTTGTGGCAGCGACCTACCCGGGCGTCTTTGTGCTGCCGTGACACTTGGGTGCCGGCCAGATCTCGTAAGCCTGCGCCGCGTTGTCGTTTAAGAGCGCTGCTCGCTCCGTCGGGGCATAGCTTGCGGTCATGCGTTTGAACGAATTCCACGGCACGCCGTCGGAGCAGTTGACCTTGTCCACCAGAAAGTTGCTGTCGAACATACAGCGGTTGGGTCCGAACGCTTCAATCGCAGGCTCATAGTGGCGCCGGGTCGCCTCGCCGAGTTTCTCGCTTGTGGTCGGCTTGGGCCGCTTTTCCCAGCCGAAGCCGCAATAGGTCATGTTGAGCGCGCCGAGTTTCGCCACCACGTTTGGGCAGTCGGCGGCGAAAGCCCGAATGCCTTGACCTCAAGTCTCGTAAACCGCGTCCCGTCGTCCAGCAAATCTGCCGCAAGTGAACTCCAAATTCCCAGGCTGTCGTAGCGGTCATGCCAATCGTCAATGCACTGTTTGTAGGCGTTGCCGTGCGTCTGCCAAAGACCGTACCTGATAGGCTGGAATGCCCTCAGCGGCACTCACTCCGTTATGCATCTCCCTTAGTCAACTGCAGTTATTGCCTGGAAATTGGACGTTATCATCTTGCCTATGCTCGCCAAAATTTCAATTGATTTCAAGATTATCCGGATAAAAATTCAAGAAATACATGAATTTTGGAGGGAAAACCCATGGAAATTTCGATGAGGACTCGTCAATTAGATATTGCGCCATGCGGTATAATGAACCACCATCAATCCGTAATCTTGATTTGCAAACCTGGGTGAAACTTCAGAAGCCCAGTATCGAACATGTAAACTCCGCCAGAAAGGTTCAAGATTACAGTGGGTTCAACCGCTTGGTTAACGCAACGCCAATTGCGTGCCAGGTTCGGAAAATGGAGGAAACCCGTGAAGGAAACGTCTTCGAAAAAACCAAAGACTAAGCTGGTATCGGATCAGAGCCGCCGGGAGTTTCTAGGAACGACTGCGGCGGTCGGTGGTGGCATGGCCGCCATCCTTGCTACTGGCAAGGCGCCTGCCTATGCGCAAGAACGTGAACTGCGCATGCTGGTTTGGTCACATTTTGTGCCGGAGTCCGACGACGAACTTCGCCGGCAGTTTGAGGAATTCGGCAAGCAGAATGGTGCAAAGGTTCGTATGGACCGCGTCGCCCACCTGCAGTTGCCAGCCGTGCTGGCCGGTGAGGTGCAAGGTCAGAAAGGCCACGACATCGTCAATGTCTCGCAGGCCAACCCCTATCTCTACGCCAACCAATTGGAAGACATCACCGATATTTACGAGAAGATCGGTGCCAATGGTGGCGGCTGGACCACCGACACTATGGGCAAGGGGCCGAACGGCGTGCAGAGGGGCCTGCCCTGGTATTTCATCTCGTTCCCGCTCGTCTACCGCATGGACCTGTTGGAAGAGGTTGGCGAGAAAGT
Source organism: Alphaproteobacteria bacterium (assembly GCA_965222315.1). GTDB lineage: Bacteria > Pseudomonadota > Alphaproteobacteria > Bin95 > Bin95 > JACKII01. The sequence goes on from OZ244951.1 coordinate 763,907, forward strand.
CCCGGACACCTGGGAAGACGTGCACCGCATCGGTAAGAAACTGAAAGCCAAGGGACACCCGCTCGGCATCCAGTTGGCGCATTCCAACGACTCGAACTTCATTAATCGCGGGATCCTATGGTCCCACGGCGCCAAATTGGTGGAGGATGACAGCGAAACCATCGCCATCAATTCGCCGGAAGGTCTCGAAGCGTTCAAGTTCGTTAAAGCGCTCTACAACGACTCGATGGAGCAGGAAGTTCTGGCCTGGGACGACCGCAATAACAATGTCTGCATGGTTTCCGGCAAGTGCAGCATGATTTTCAATCCGATTAGCGCCTATCGCAGCGCCATTCGGGAAAACGCGGTGATCCCCGGCACCGACCGTCCGATCCATGAGGTCATGAATCACGCATTGCCGCCCCAGGGCCCCGGCGGGCGCCATATGGGCGCTTCGTTTGTCGGCGTCGGCGTCTGGAGATTCGCCAAGAACAAAGAACTCGCGAAGGAGTTCCTGGAGTATCATTTCCAAAAGGAAAATCAGGAAAAGCTGCTGACGGCTAGCCTGGGCTTTAACCAGCCCGTGCTGAAAGACTTCCTGGACCACGAGATATTCGCCTCCGATCCGAAGTACAAGTTCGCGACCGAAATCGCACTGTACACCCATCCATTGGGTTGGCCGGGGCTTCTGACCTCGGCGGCGCAGACGGTCTACGACCAGTATTTGTTGCCCGACGCCCTTGCTGAATGCGCAACAGGTCGGCTGACGCCCGAGGAAGCGGTCGCCAAGCTCGAGAGCCAGATGACGCGCATCTATCGCCGCTTCAAACGCCGCGGCTAACGCCGGGCTTTGGATCGTTTGTGGGTTCCGGCCTGCCAACCGGCAGGCCGGAACCGTCTACAGCCGAGAGGGCGAAAATGGCTGCCGTTCACCCCCCAGAAGGCCGGGAAGTCATCCGGCCACCGTCACGGCCGTTCAGCAAGGCGCTGCGCAAAATGGCCGGGCCGGATATCGATGGCTACGGGTTTGTTCTTCCTGCGGCGTTCGTGATGATCGCCTTGGTCGTCTACCCGTTCTGTCTCGCCGTCTATTTCAGTCTGAGCGATGCCTTCATCGGCTATCCGCCGGAATTCATCGGTCTCGATAACTTCGTCTATATTCTGACGGAAGACGATATTTTCCTGCGCACAATCCGGAATACGCTTTATTTCGCGTTCTTCTCGGTCGTGTTCAAAATTGTCCTGGGGATGACAGCGGCGCTGTTGTTGCTCAAGGCGCTGAAGCTCAAAAAGATCCTGCGCGGTTCGCTCCTGATCCCGTTTGTCGCCCCGACCGCGCTCACAACGCTCGGCTGGTGGCTGATCTTCGATCCGACTTACAGCCACATCAACTGGATCCTGGTGAATGTCTGGCCCTTCAACGCGCTGGGCATCGGCCCCTATCACTGGTTGGGCGACCCGGACCTGGCGCTTTGGGTCTGTATCTTCGTCAATATTTGGCGCGGGCTGCCATTCTTCATCATCACCATACTGGCGGGCTTGGTCTCCATTCCGCAGCACCTTTACGAGGCGGCGGACATCGATGGCGCCAGTGCCTGGAAGAAGTTCTGGAACATCACCGTTCCGTTGCTCCGCCCCATCCTGGCGATTGTGATCCTGTTCTCGACCATCTTCACGCTCGCGGACTTCAATATCGTCTTCGTGCTGACCCGCGGCGGACCGATGAACTCGACGCATCTGTTCGCGACCTACTCGTATGTCACTGGCATCGCCAATCACGAAATCGGCCTCGGCGCGGCCATCTCTTTGTTCCTGTTCCCGATCCTGGTCATCACGGTGATCGGCCTGCTGCGCCTGGTGCGGAGGGATACAAGCTATGAGCTCTAGCAGCCCTACATTGGTGCCGACCGCCGTCGATGCGGCGGCGACCGGCATTCCGATTGCCAGTGGCGGCCCGGCGGTGCGCAACCGGACGCCCGCGTGGCGGCGGCGCAAGGAAGCTTACAATTATCTGGCGCTCATTCCTTACGTGGCCTTCGCCCTGTTCCCGCTCTACATCATGATGATTACCTCGGTGAAGCCGGACCAGGAAATCGCGAACCCGAGCGAGTTCAACCCATTCTGGACCACGGGCGTCACGCTCGATCAGTATGTCTTTCTGGCGGAAAACACGGCCTTTTTCGAAGAATGGCTGGTCAACACGATCATCGTGGCCGTGGTTTCCACCATCATCTCGGTTTCGATCGGCATCCTCGCGGCCTACGCCCTTGCCCGGTTGCGGTTCCGCGGCGTCGAGGTATTCGGCATCGCCGTGTTCATCACTTATCTGGTGCCGCAGCCGCTGCTGTTCATCCCGCTGATCGACGTCATCAACTTCATCGACGATATCGTTCCGATCCGCGATACCTACTGGTCGCTGATCATCACCTACCCGACATTCCTCACGCCATTCGTGATCTGGCTGCTGCTGGGATACTTCAAAACCATCCCGGTAGAGGTGGAAGAGTGCGCCTACCTTGACGGATGTTCGCGCCTCGGCGCGCTCTGGCGGGTCGTCTTGCCGATGGCCATGCCGGGCATCATCTGCGCGATCCTGTTCGCCTTCACCCTGTCCTGGAATGAGTTCCTCTACTCGCTGGTGTTTATCCAGGCGCAGGAAGCCAAGACCATCGGCGTCGGCGTGTTTACCGAACTGATCCGCGGCGACGTTTACTATTGGGGCTCGCTGATGGCGGCCTGTTTCGCCGGCACGATCCCGATCGTCGTCTTGTACGCATTCTTCATGGACTACTACGTCTCCGGCCTAACGTCCGGCGCTATCAAGTGAGCGTGGAGGGGATTTGCACCAATGGCTGACATTCAGCTCAACGAACTATGGAAACTGTATGGCGACGTCCAAGCCGTGCGGGGGATCGATCTCTACATCAATGATGGTGAGTTCATCGCGCTGGTCGGGCCTTCTGGCTGCGGCAAGACCACGACCCTGCGCATGATCGCGGGCCTGGAGGATATCACGGCGGGCGAGATTGCTATCGAAAACCATGTGGTGAACGAGATACCGCCGAAGGACCGCGACATCGCCATGGTCTTTCAAAACTACGCGCTCTATCCGCATATGAGTGTTTACGAAAACATGGCGTTCGGCCTGAAACTGCGGAAAACGGAGAAGGCTGAAATTGAACGACGCGTCCAACTGGCAGGCGAAATTCTCAATATCGGCGAATTATTGTACCGTCGTCCGCGCCAGCTTTCGGGCGGTCAGCGTCAGCGGGTGGCGATGGGGCGGGCAATCGTGCGTCAACCACGGGTGTTCTTGTTCGATGAGCCGCTCTCAAACCTGGACGCAAAGCTGCGCGTCCAGATGCGCACGGAGATCAAAAAGATCCACCAGCGCCTGCAAACCACCGTCGTCTACGTCACTCATGACCAGATCGAAGCGATGACGCTGGCAGACCGCATCGTGGTGATGAACCACGGCGTGATCGAGCAGGTAGGCACGCCGGACGAGATGTACAATTCGCCCCAAACCCACTTTGTCGCCAGCTTCATTGGCTCGCCGGCGATGAACTTTGTGCCCTGCCATGTTGGAAAGGCGGCCGGAGGCGTGAATGTCCAGGTCAACGGCGGCAGCTTGACTTTGTCGGTGCCAAAAGAACGGGAGGAACGCTACGCCGCCTATACGGGAAAGGAAATGCTGCTGGGCATTAGACCGGAGCATGTCACGCACAAGCGTGCCCATACCCATAGCGATTACCAGGACTTCGATGCGCCGGTGAAGGTGCTGGAGCCCATGGGGATGGACACAATGGTGTTTTTCGATCTGGGGGAGACAGAGCTCTGTTGCCGCTCCGACCCCAAGGCTGTTGCCGATGTGGGCCAAGGCATGGGCTTCACCATCGACAAAAGCCAAATGCACCTGATCGATCCGGTAACAGAGAGGGTCGTTTAGGTATTCCTGCAGTATACAGTCTCCTAAGACCGTGTTTGACATCGAACCTGATTTACCGATCATCCGTTCGTTTAGCGACCATTTGAAAAAGCCGTGTCGCCTGTCCTACGCCTCCATGCATGAAATGATTTTTTGATCGCGAACCTACCTTATTGTAGCGATGATGGCTTTATAGACACAATCCACAACGTAATTAGACGGGACAATGCAGATGTCAGTGAGGGGGCATTTCCTTCGTACTTAAAGCTATGCTCTCAGCAAACACCGCTCTCTTTAGAACGCATTTTGAGGTACAATGAATCAGCGACCCAGTATTTAATACGAGGATATTGGCAATGGCACTACCGGAAGAAATCGGAAACCCGCATTGGCCGCCATTTGGCAGGGAACCGGGACCGGAGCACGCTTGGCTGAGATTTCAGACCCTTAACGTTGGCGACCGCCGCGCGGTAGTCGCGGCACATGTCCAGGTTCCCTATGTTGTCGATGTGGGGGGGGCGGTGTCCAGTCTCGACCAAATCGCGCCATTTGTTGCCCACAACTATCTGACTAGGCTGAATACCTATCTGAAATGCAAGAACGGCATCGGGCTCGGCGTGCCACCGTCATGGCTTGAAGCGCTGGACCCGAGCAAGGCTGCACACTTCGGCACCATCCGGTGGTTACCTATTTGGCCAAGTCCGGGTGGTGGCAACCTTGACGCGAAGCCGCGGCTTGCATCGTGGAATTTGTCACGCACGGACGATCACGAATTGCCTGCCCAGATCATGATGGTCGCCGCCGAGGTGTATGCGGACGACGGCACGGTGCTCTCATACGACGTCGGCGTAACCGTTCCCATGACCGTAGTCGATTTGGACGAGGGCCGCCGGCAGTTGATCGTGCGGTCCGTCAACATCGAACTGCCTCGTGTCGGACAGCGAAGTTTTACCGAAATCGCTGCCGCGGTAGACCCCGAATACCAACCGGCCTTTTTCTTTTTCGCCGAAACCGCGCTGACTGGCGCCATGAGGTCGGAGGCGCTGTTGGGCAACATTGCGCTATCTAGCGGTGTGAAAGCGGATACGCTCGCCATCGACGAACTCCGTTTCACTGCCGACTGGCGGCCGTCGAACAGAACTGTCCTTTTTGTCGGAAAGGCGCTGGGATCACCACCTAGCAATCGATCCAACGTCAGTCACGAGGTCGTTAGTGAGATCATTTTCCCACAAAAGGACCAGTTTAAGCCTGGTGTCGTGGAGACGAAGAGAAGCCCGCTGGTCACCCATGCGGCCCCAGGCGACGCCGAGGTTTTTCGCAGGACACCACCCGGCTGGTTTGACGATGCGGCGCCGGACGCGGAGTACAGCTACCGGTTGCGGCGCCCGGGGCGCAAAGACAGTGTCCTTGAGGACTATCGAATACTCGAGACGATCAAGCCAACAGCCAATGTCGTGTTGAACGAACCGGGGTATTTCGAGGTCCGGCTCTGCCCGAACATCGTCAAGGCCGACAATGGTGTAGGCGGAACCGTCAAGTCGGTCCGTCTTCCTGGCACGTCCTGGCCGGCCCCGCGGCGGGACGACTTCAGTGCCATCAGCGCTTACCGAAATAGTCGCATGTTTTTTGACATGCTGGAGAGTTTCGGTCTGACTCCGCAGACGCTGGTCGTCCGGGCCCAGCAGGAGGTTCAGATCTTCTATCGCTCCGGCATTTATCCGGGGCCTGGCGGAGACGGCCGCACCATCAACGCCCAAGTTGCATTTGACTGCCGGAACAGGGAGCTGCCGTTTGTCGATATGCGCTTCGCCATCGCGCAACATAACCGGTGGGCGCGCCCCGATGGCGGATGGGCGCAACCACTCGGTATCGCGACGAGCGGACGCTGGGTCCTGCACGAGTTCGGTCACTACCTGTTGGCCGCACGGCTCGGAAAATTGGAGTTCGACTTCGCCCACAGCGCTGGGGACGCGATGGCGGCCGTATTCTTCGATCCGCTTTCCCGCCTCGCGGATACGCGGGGCGGCGTGTCGGAGAAGTTTCGCGGCTACACCTACCCGTTAGTCTTTACGACCCGGCGCCACGACCGGGAGGTGGGCCTTGGCTGGGCCTGGTACGGCACGCTCAACCGTTCTGCCCTTAGTGTCTCCTCGGGCGGCTGCAACGATAAAAAAGGCTACCTGACCGAGCAGATCCTGTCGTCGAGTGTTTTCCGGCTGTACCGGTGCCTGGGCGGGGATACGAAAACCGGTGAGGCGCCCGACAGATACACGAGACGCCGGGCTGCTCACATGACGCTGTTCCTGCTGGTCAGGGCGATCGCCGGGTTCGGCCCGTCGCCATCAGTGGCGGAATGCCTGGAGCTGGCCATGGAAACCGCGGGTATCGGCATGATGACGCGTTTGCCTGTTCCATCGGATAACCATCCTGAAAGACTGCCGGACGCATGGGAGCCTGCGCTGACGCACAAAACGGTGCGCTGGGCTTTTGAGGCGCAGGGAATGTTCCCTGCCGACCCTGGCCGTGACCACAATGCGCCAGGCAGCCCACCGCCGGTTGACCTGTTTGTTGCGGATCAACGACCGACGCGGATCGCGTATTCCTCAGGCGTCGTCGCCTATGGCGCCGGGAGCTATGTCCCCGTCTCGCTTGACTGGGCGGGCGAGCGCCTTTGGACGATCGATCCCGGCGCAATGCGCATCGAGATCGGCAATCGCGGTAGCTACCCGGTGCATGATGCACAGTTGCGGATTTGGATCGGCTCCGCTGACAGGCCCCCGGAAAAAGTCCGTTGGGACTTGGACAGCGTGATCGACTGGCACGTCGCCATCGGACCCTTTCCTGTTGTGCTCGAAGGAAACGGGATTCAGACGGTCGAATTGCCACCAGAGGTCGAGGAGGAGCTGCGCCAGCTAACGGCGCCGATGCTGTTGGTCCTTGTCGAGGTCAGCACGCCTTATGATGTGGCCAATACCGATCCTTCGGCATGTTTGCCGTCTGCCGTGCCGGACGGTCAAAGCGGGAATACAGCCCTACCGACGATACCGCGGCGGCTTGCCGATCTGGTCGCAAATGACAACAACCTGGGGTTAATGGTTTTCATCGTTTAGGTCACTGTTCGAGCCTCCGCGTCAGGCCGTGAGGCGCAGCCTGGCGCGGAATGGTTCGTTTAGGCCTAGGTCCAATCCGCGGGCCACTCCATCGCTGCGTTCGCGATTACAGTGTTCAGCGTCGGGCAGTCGATGATGCCTCCGGCGTGCAAGTGCGGGTTCTCGCGCGGCCGGTTCAGAAGTGCGTCCCAAATACCGGCGGCGAGATGGCGGCTCGCATAGGTATCCGACGGATAATGCACGCCCAGCCGCTCTCGGTTGACACCGATCCTGTGCGCGATTTGCAGAAGCGGCGAGGCTATTTCTCCCCGGTCAGCAAAGTCTTGCCATGTTGGTCTTGCGAGGACAGCACCGCTCCCCGGCATGCCATTGCGGGAGACGCCATAACGCGCTCTGATACCTGGGATTTCCAAAAGCAGAAGGGCGATGAAGTGTGCCAGGAAGGAATGCCCGCTGGGGAAGGCTGGGTGGGCCGGCGGCCCGAACGGTACGGTTAGGCCCGGCCGCAGCACTGACGGGCGGACCCGGCCATAAAAGGCCTTGTAGGACATATAGGCCACATTTCCCAGAGCAAGGCCTAGGTCGATCAGCTTCAGCGTATTGGGGTGGTCGAACGAATTCGCGCCGAGGAAGTGGATAATGTAGACCGGTAGGCCGTCGGCCTGAAACTCCAACTCCTTCATATATTTGAGGCGGTCGTCCTCCATGTAGATCTTGAGTGCTTCCAATTCTGCTTGGATCGCGGTGAACGCAGCCAAGGCGTCTGCCTCATTCTGATTCACGCTTTGATTCCGGTCCGGGACATAGCGCCAATGGAGATCGCCGGGTTCGATCCACCTGCGGTAGACCGCATTGATCCGTGTCGGGTGCCATCGTTCCCACTGTCCAGCGAATTCGAGGGCCGCCAGCGTTGCCGGCTCTGAGCGGTCGGCCGCCCGGAGCCATTCGCCAAGGTGCGGGTCAAACGGCAAGGTCCAGAACCGCAAGGCTGGGTCCCAATCCTCCGTACGCCAGGCCAGAACCTTAGGGCGCGCGGCGTGGGTGGGATCGGGTTGGTATGGGTTGATGATGTATTCGAGAGGGAAGGAACTTTCGCCCGCGTTGTCGGGCGTGAAATCGAGCGTCCAGGGGACAAAGCCCAATTCAATCGGCGTGGCATAATAGCTGCGGAATGTTCCGAGGCCAGCGTCGGCACCCGCGGTGAGCCTGGCCGCCTGTTCGACACCAAGCCCCAGGCCCAGCCCGTTGCCGAGACCCAGCCCGAGCCCCAAACCTAAACCATTGCCAAGACCCAAGCCGTTGCCGAGGCCTAACCCATTTCCCAGGCCAAGTCCCAAACCGTTTCCCAGCCCTAGCCCCAAACCGTTGCCAAGACCCAATCCATTTCCCAGGCCAAGTCCCAAGCCGTTGCCAAGACCGAGCCCTAGACCTAATCCAAGGCCATTGCTTGTAGCGCCGTCACCCCGGCCAGAACCACCATTCTTCATCCTGATATCTCCTCTTCAGTTCGGTGACCCAAGGTGGTCAGCCGTAATGAATCTCGATCAAATGGCTAGAATACGTAATTACTACGCATCCGATGCCGAGACGCCGGTTTATTGCGGCAAACCAGCGGAACTAAGTCCCAAAACAAGCCGCTCGCGCGCTTCGGGTGATTTTAGAGGATACCACAACATGAACTGCCGAACCGAAAAAATTGGTTCAATCTTGAGCAACTCTTCTGCAACTTGTGCAGCAGCTTCTTTGTCTCCTTGCATCGCGAGTGCAGCCGCCAGTAGCCGTAAGCATGCGATAAAGTTCGGTTTTGCATGCCGGGCCTTTTGTAGATACTGCACGGCCTCATCATAATTCCCGGCAACAAACTCAGCTAAGCCGCCCGCCGTCCAGAAGAAAAAATTTAACGGGTCGTAAGGTGTTAGCCGCCAAACATTCAACAAGCGTTCCCGCGCTTCATCACCATTACCGAGATAGGCATAGCTCGTTGCGCTAAGCCCCCATGCGAGGGGCAGATTTCCATTATAAGACAAAGCGTCTTCCAGAAGGTCCAACGCGCCGTGAGGATCGCCTTCCAGGAGCCCGAGAATATGGGCGCGAATTGACAAGCTGACGGCATCCTCAGGATCGAGTTCGACAGCCTTTCTGGCCGAAGCGATTGCGCGCAGGCGATCGCCCGCCGGATCCTCAGAGTGCCCCTCTGCGACCAGGAAGTTCAGGCTCCAAGCGACATAGGCGTGGGCTTGAGCATAGCCCGGATCAAGTTTGGTAGCATTTTCGAAAAGAGCGAGAACCTCGCGCATGCTGTTGGCATCGAAGCGGTAGATTTCAGATAGTCCCCTCAACACACAGTCATAGGCATCCATGCTTTCTGTCGGGCGTGAACCGAGTCGCGCCGCCTCGGCGCTCAGCACTTTCGGCTCCAGCGCGGCCACGATGCTACTGACAATGCGATCCTGAAAGTCGAAGACGTCCTGCGTGGTTCCGTCGTAACGCTCCGCCCATATGGTCCGGTTTTGATCCACGTCCATAAGGTCGGTCGAAATTCGCAAGCGTGGGCCCTGACGCCTGATTGAACCTGAGAGCAGGTATTTGACGCCGAGGGCTCCAGCAATGTCCCGCAACGACTTGTTGCTGTCTGCGAAGTGGAGCGAGGAATTACGGGCGATTACGAATAGTGCTCTGCTGCGCGATATCCCGGCAATGATGTCCTCGGTGATCCCTTCGCCGAAATACTCTGTGCTTGGGTTGTCGGCTTGATCGCGGAACGGCAAAACTGCAATCGTCGGTCTGGACGACCAACTCAGGTGGGGGCGGACCAGTTCGGGCGAATTCAGTCGCTCTTCCACGGCAAAGACGTGCACCGGCCTGTCGATGTTCTTGAGCGGCGGGGCGCCCAGATCACGAAAAGAGATGCCCAATCGTCCGCGCACGATTTCGCGAACGATCTGCGTTACGACGATCTCGCCTGGCGCTGCGAGTTGATGGATCCGGGCAGCGATGTTGACGCCGTCGGCGACCAGGTCGTTCCCGTCCTCAACAACATCTGCTGCGTTGATGCCGATCCTGATTTGCAAGGAGCGCTTGTCGGCTGGCAGGGCCCGGATCTCTTCCTGCACTTTCATAGCCCAGCTAATCGCGTCGGTAGCACTCTTAAATTCAATCAGCACAGCATCCCCGGCTGTGCTGGCAAGCCGGCCGCCTATTCCCTCCATTTGGGCGATTAAAACGCCGTCACGCAGTTCGCTCCACCTGCTGATCGCCCAAGCGCTATCGTCTGCCATCAGCCGCGAATACCCCGCGACATCGGCAAAAGCGACCGTTGTTAAGCGAAGGTTTGACGACATGGTTACAACCCCGCGGCACCAGGCCTTGTGGTACATATTGCAAACAAGTCACAGCCAATAAGTGCTCTGGCGCAAATTTACAGTCGCTCGATCATACAATAATATAGTAACCCAAGCTACTTTTAGGGAAAAAGTATGTCAGTTGTGCTCACAGTCGTAAAGCGAGCAATAGAATGGTTCGGAGGTATGCAAACAAAACCGCGCTGACTAAACACCAATACTCTAACCCAATACGTTGATCGCGCCATGGTCGAAAGTCCGCTTGGGGCCGATTGTGGCATGTGGTGCCCGACTTAAAAGGCCTTTTAGCGGCCTGTTCTGTCGGGGCCCAGTGATGGCGCGGGCGATGGCGGAGAGCGACTTGTAGGGCCTACATTGCCAGTCGAAGCCGTCACTCGTTACGGTGACCGTATGCTCAACGCCCTGCCACTCACGCACCAGCCTTGTGCCGGCCCTGGGCATGCGCTCCTGCTGCTTCCGCCGGGCTGCCCCTTGCCATTCACCTGCTCGGCCAGCTTCTCCAGCCGCCGCAGGGTGTCGGGCTTGAGGCCGCCATAGGCGAGTTCCTGGATGCGGTAGGCGAGGCGGCTTTCCAGGTACTGCCGGTTGAACGGCGGGCGGCTGGGTATCAAACAGTTCACGCCATCGGGCCTTGAGATCGGACGTGGAGGCGGTCTTCAGCGCCGCCAGTCATGCGGGGATGGGATCGGTCATGCGGTTCTCCTAGTGTTCGGGTTCGCATTACCGCTCTGGTGTTGCGTGATGGGAAGCGAACTCTCCGGCATATGCCGGGATCGTCCGTCGCTCCGGCGCGCCTGCAGGCGCAGCAGGCCGGCTGCCAGGATGGCGCAGACCTCGGTCCGGCGTTCGGCGGCGGAGAGACGGTCGGAGTGGAGCGGGTTCATGAGAATTTGCCCCTCTTGCGAAGAGCCAATCCCGACCAACCTCGTGCGTTGCCACTCCGCCATTTGACGAAGCCTCTGGCGGCAAGTTCTTCGCCCAAACCGCGCTGCGGCCCGGGCGGATGGCCGGCGGCCTCGGCGAAGGCTTTCCAATAACGGTATAGGCTTGCCGCCCCTTCCTTTAGGTCCGGCTCAGTCGTGCGACGCGCTTCGAGTCAATCGCCGACTAAACTCGCTGCGCAATGCCGAAAGCCACATCGGCGGCGTCGCCCCATCTTAAGATGTAATCCGCCAGTTCGCCCGCGATATAGATGGGGCCATTGTCCAAATACACTTGGCCTGTCTCAGGACAGCCCAGTGTTGTTGATCCAGCCGGTGGCTAGGGCTTGGCCCCATTCGGGCAGGCCACTGCGGGAAGCCAATTCCGCCATGGCCGTAGCGTCGTAAGGAACTTGACGAAAGGTAGTGCTCCACCCCCCTTGTTCCCTCTCCAGGATCGCATAGCTGGCGTTTGGCGTACCAGTCTGAACAGTGTGCGGCACAGGCTTTTCGAGCCGGTAGCCGGGCAAACCGATGCTGCCGGGATTGACCGCCATGCGACCGTCAGTGAGGCGGACTGCGCGCGGCAGATGGGTATGGGCACAAAGGATCAAAGAAGCGGCAATGCCTTCCGCTTCGGCCTCAATCGCTGCAAGCGGTGCCATCTCTATGCCCCCATCCGGTCTAATCCGATCGAGCCAATAACAAGCGTCGTTGCGGGGGGAGCCATGGCATAGGAAGACGTCTCCTCGGTAGAGCAACGTAGCGGGCTGTGCCGCCATCCATTCGAAATGATAGGGCTGCAGCGCCTGAAAATCTGGGCGATCCGATGCTTCCGGACCCTTGCGGTAAAGGTCGAGCAAGATGCGCTCTTGATCGCCCCGGATTGTAATGAAGTTACAGGCAATGAGGCGGTCGGCAGTCTCTGCAGGCAACATAACGCCGCTTACATGGTCGCCGAGGTTTACGACATCGGCAACACCTTGCGCAGCAATGTCGTCCAGGACCGCATTTAGGGCGTGGAGGTTCCCGTGAACGTCGGCAATGGCAGCGAAACGCATGATGCATGCACCCTGGGTTGCGAGGTTCGATTTACGAAAGGGCGTTGGTTTTCTTCAGAATGAAGGTTTCTGACATGTCGACATGGTAGCCTCCTCCGAGCCGATGACGCGAATAGATTTCCGCTCTACCGACCGCTTCTTTGTTGAGGACGGGTATCGGCCTGGCCACCAGTAGGATCGCTGCAGGCGCAGCTGAATGAAGCAAGGGCTTTGAACTGGGTTATTGTTTAGCCCCAATATTGCCCGACATTCCTTCTTTGGAAGATATCAGCCTAGGTTGTGTTGACAAACTGGATTCCCAAATCGGCTTTGATCTGATTCAAGGTAGCTTTTGCGGGGGCTGCCGTGGCGCGTTTGTTGATGGAAGACGCCGAGTGGGCGTTCTTTGAGCCATTTCTGATAGCCGTTCGAGGCCGCGGAGGCCGCCCGGCCTCGGATCATCGCCTTGTATTGGATGCGGTGTTCTGGATCGCGCGGACCGGGTCACCCTGGCGCGATCTGCCGGAGGAATTCGGCAAATGGTCGAGCGTTTATCGGCAGTTCCGACGTTGGACGCTGGCGGGTCTTTGGGAACTGGTTCTTGACGCCCTCAACGAGGGCGGCGCCAGCCCCGGTCAGGTTCACATGATCGACAGCACCATTATCAGGGCCCATCACTTGGCAGCCGGCGCAAAAGGGGGACTCAGAAAGAAGGTTTTGGCCGTTCAAAAGGTGGCTTCACGACCAAGATCCACCTCATTGCCAACGCTCACGGACTGCCTGTCCGGGCGGAGATAAGCGGCGGCGAAGTTTCCGACTTCAAAGGCTTCGACGCACTGGTCAATGAGGACCTGCCTGAAGCCAGGGTGTTCATTGCCGACCGTGGCTATGACAGCGATCACATCCGCTCGGTGATCACACGGCGTGGTGGCACTGCCGTCATCCCCGGCAAGGTCAACCGGAAAGAGGCTATCTCTGTCGATGCCATCACCTACGCGCTCAGAAACAGAGTGGAGCGCTGCTTCAACAAGCTGAAATGCTCCCGCCGCCTGGCAACCCGCTACGACAAGACCGCTGACAGCTATCTCGGCTTCGTTCAAATCGCAGCCGTCCGAGTTTGGATCAGAAGTTTGTCAACATGACCTAGACTATTAGCGAGAATTCCGTTGTGTAACCCAGTTTGCGCACTACTCGGCAGAGGAGAAGATCCGCGTCCTGCTGGCGGGGCTACGCGGCGAAGAATGCATCGCTGCCCTCTGCTGACGAGTGGGCATTGCTGAGAGCCTTTACTACACTTGGTCGAAGGAATTACTAAAAGCCGGCAAATGTCGCTTGGCCAGGGATAAGGCCCGGCAGCCGCCGGGGCGCAGGCTGTGCGGTTCGGAACCCCAACGGCGCAGACGCGTTCAGACGGGCAGAGATGGGTGGTGTCCGTTAGGCAGAACGCCGTGCGCATGCCGCCTGTTGTCGCCGGTAGCCGCGCCTAGGGTTACGCATGCCTCCGGGCAATCGCGGCGGAACTCAATGCGCGTGGCATGCTCACGCGCCCCGGCGGGCCGTGGCATGTCTCCATCGTCGAAACCTTACTGGCTAGGATCACGGTCAATGGGAACAGCTAGCGCCAAAATAGGCGAATACTCGACAATGTGGAGTATGGAGCCTTTAGCGCGGCGATTTCAGCCTCGTGCAGTTAATTTTGGCATCATAATTGCTCGCCTAGCGCTAAGGCGCCAGAGAGTACTGATTGGCATTATATACCGATGGGATGGATATATGGATGTAGGAGTGTTTATTCCTATTGGCAATAACGGCTGGCTGGTTTCCACCACCTCGCCTCAATACAAGCCCAGCTTTGACCTAAACCGTCAGATCGTACAGAGAGCGGAGCATTACGGTCTCGACTTCGCACTATCGATGATCAAACTGCGCGGGTTTGGGGGAAAGAGCGAGTTTTGGGACTACAACCTCGAGTCCTTCACCTTAATGGCCGGTCTGGCTGCGGTGACAAGCAAGATACAGCTATATGCATCGGTTGCTGTGCTGACCCTGCCGCCGGCGATGGCCGCGAGGATGGCGGTGACGATTGATTCCATCGCGCCGGGGCGCTTCGGGATCAACATCGTTTCGGGCTGGCAAAAACCGGAATACGCGCAACAGGGGCTTTGGCCGGGTGACGAATATTTCGGCTATCGCTATCAATACAGCGCAGAATACGTGCAAATCATGAAGGAATTGTGGGCCACGGGCCAAAGCGACTTCAAGGGCGAGCACTTCACCATGAACGACTGCCGCCTGCTGCCTCAACCGCCCGGCAGCATCAAAATCGTTGCGGCAGGTTTAAGCGACACCGGCATGGCGTTCGCTGCGGAACACTGCGACTATAACTTCGTGGCTTCATCCGGCTTCAACACGCCCACGGCCTTTGCCCGCACCAACGCGCACCTCATGAATGCCGCGGCGCAAACGGGCCGGGATGTCGGTGCCTACGTCCTGATCATGGTGATCGCCGACGAAACCGACGAAGCAGCCATGGCCAAGTGGGCCCATTATGCAGCTGGCAAAGACCCGGAAGCCCTGGCTTGGGTTGTGGATCAGGCCGCAGCGGACAAGCATTCTGGCAGCGCCACCACCGCCAAATTCATGGGCATCCCGGATCAGGCGGTGAACTTCAACATGGCTACCTTTTGCGGGTCCTACGTCAATGTCGCCAGAATGCTCGACGAAGCCGCGACCGTGCCCGGCACAAAGGGGTTGATGTTGACATTTGATGACTTCGTTGTCGGCATAGAGCAATTCGGCACCAGGATTCAGCCGCTGATGACGACGCGCAACGCCGAGAAGTAGTCAGCCTGATTATTTAGTGTACCTAGGCTCAGGACCCATAAATGGGATTCCCGAATCGGTTGGAGGATGATTCAAACTCCCAAAATTGGGAGTTGTCCATGGCAGAGCATCATTTCTGGCTTTCGGAAGAACAATTCGCCCGGCTCCGGCCGCTATTGCCGAACAAACCTCGGGGCGTGCCCAGGGTGGATGACCGGCGTGTCATCAGCGGGATTATTCATGTTATCCGGAACGGCCTGATGTGGCGGGATGCGCCAGAGGCTTATGGCCCGCACAAGACGCTCTACAACCGGTTCAAACGCTGGAGCGAGGCGGGCGTCTTCGACCGGATTTTCGCGGAACTGGCAGCCGAGAGCCAGGCAACTGGCACCATCATGATCGATGCGACGCACCTGAAGGCGCACCGCACGGCGGCCAGCCTGCTGAAAAAGGGGCTTTATCCCGCTGCATCGGACGCTCGAAAGGCGGCCTGAACTCCAAGCTGCACGCGGTTTGCGATGGGGATGGCAAGCCATTGATCTTGTTGCTGACCGAGGGCCAGGCCAGTGACTACAAGGGCGCCGCCATCATGTTGCCGGCCTTGCCTCCCGCCGGGTTTTTGATCGGCGACAGAGGGTATGACAGCGATCCCTTCCGCGATGGACTGCGGGCCATGGGCATCGAGCCCTGTATTCCAGGAAGAAACAACCGCCTGCGGCCAGTACCCTACGACGAGGGGCTCTATCGTCAGCGAAACCGCATCGAACGCATGTTCGGACGCCTCAAAGACTGGCGCCGCATCGCCATGCGCTATGACCGCTGCGCCAACACCTTCTTCAGCGCCATATGCATTGCTGCTACCGTGACGTTCTGGTTATGAGTCCTGAGCCTAGTCTGCAAGCCAATCCGGCATTTCTGACAGCCATCCTGAGAAAATTGGAGCCTCCATGACCACAACCGTAATCCGCAACGCCGCCTGGGCTGTCGTCTGGGATGGCAAGCAGCACGCCTATGCCTGTGACATCGACGTGGCTTTCACCGATGGCGCTATCGTTCACGCCGGGCCAGGCTATGAGGGTGCATTCGACCGGGAGGTAGATGGCCGGGACCGGCTGGTCATCCCCGGCATGGTCAACATCCACACCCACCCGACCAGCGAGCCGCTGCGCAAGGGCATTACGGACGAAACGCTCAGCCCCGGCTTCTGGCACTCCTCGCTCTATGAGTATCTGACGGTGTTCGGCAATGACCAGGAAGGCAGCAAGGCCGCCATGCAGGTTGCCATGGCCGAACTGCTGATGTCCGGCGTGACGACGGTCGTCGATCTGTCGATACCCTTCGACGGCTGGCTGGACGTGCTGGCGGACAGCGGTATCCGCGCCGTCGCCGCCCCCATGTTCCGCGACGCCCGCTGGTATACCGAAGACGGTCATGAACTGAAATATGAATGGGACACTGCCAACGGCAAAAAAGGCTTCGACAATGCGCTGCGCCTGATTGATCTGGCGAACCAGCACCCCAGCGGACGGCTTTCCGGGATGGTCTGTCCGGCGCAGATCGACACCTGTACCGCCGACCTGTTGCGGGATGCCCATGACGCCGCGAACGAGCGCAACCTGCCCTTCCAGATCCACGCCGCGCAAAGCATGACGGAGTTTCATGAAATTGAGCGCCGGCATGGCCATTCGCCGATCCAGTGGATGAACGAACTTGGCGTGCTGACCGACCGCTCCATCATCGGCCACGGAATCTTCCTGGACCATCACCCTTGGCTGCACTGGACGACCCGCAAAGACCTGGGCCTGCTTGCCGACAATGGGGCGACCGTCGCCCATTGCCCCACCGTGTTCCTGCGCCGCGGCATCGCATTGAACACGTTCGGCGAGTATGCGCGCCGGGGCATAAACCTTGGCATCGGCACCGACACCTATCCCCACAATTACCTGGATGAGATGCGCACCGCGCTCTACACCGCCCGCGCCGTCGCTGGGTCTGTTGCGGACCTGACGACGGGGAATGTGTTCGACGCCGCCACCATCGGCGGAGCTCGTGCCGTGCGCAGGGACGATATCGGCCGCCTGTCCGTTGGAGCGCGGGCGGACGTGGTCTTGGTGGACCTGAAGCACCCCGCCATGATGCCGATGCGGGAGCCGTTGCGCTCGCTGATCTATGTGGCGGGTGACCGGGCGGTGCGTGACGTGTTCGTCAATGGAGACCAGGTGGTGAGGGATGGCGAGGTGCAGACCATCGATCTTGCCGCCGCGAGCCAGGCGCTGGAGGAGGCGCAGCAGCGCTCCATGAAACTGGTGCCAGGCCGGGACTGGGCAGGGCGCACGACCGACGAGTTGGCGCCCATGGTGCTGCCGATGATGGGAAGTTAGCGGTCAGATTGAAATACTTGCATCCGCAAGCGTTTCGTGAATCAGCCCGCTAATTCGGTATTTTGATGGTTTGATTAAGCAAGCCACTAGCGCAGCCCCCGATCCGCTTGGATCGGGTTGGTCTGCGCCAAACCGCGTCAATGTTGACATTTGCGCGATTTGGCATGGTACTTGCTCATACTCAGTTCACTCCTTCGGTTAGCAGTTAGGCTCCATGGCAAGGCACATCGTCCAGCGCATCTTCATTTCCATCCCCGTTCTACTGGGGGTGCTGGCGATTGGTTTCGCGCTTCTGCAGTTGATACCGACCGACCCGGCCACTGTGCTGGCGGGACCGACCGCATCGCCGGAAGAAATCGCCAGCATCCGAGAGTCCATGGGCCTGAACGAGCCGATGATCTACCAGTTCGGGATCTACGTGATGCGGGTCCTCCAGGGCGACCTTGGCCGGTCCTTTATCTCAAATATGCCGGTGGCAACGGAACTTGGCGCCGCCATCGGCCCGACAATCGAGTTGATGATTGCCAGCCTGATTTGGGCGGTACCCATGGGTATCTTTCTCGGCACCATCGCCGCCGTTACCCGCGGCACCCTGATCGACCGTTTCGTCGTTGCGCTGTCTGTTGTCGGCGTGTCGATGCCGATCTTCTGGTTCGGTCTGATCTTGATCCAATATGTAGGCACCGAATGGCAGCTTTTGCCCTATCTAGGGCGTGCGGGGCCGCTATGGACCATCGAGGGTATTGAATCCATTGCCCTCGCAGCGATCACGCTTGGCGGTATCTTTGTCGGTCCGGTTGCACGGATGACCCGGACCTCGGTCCTTGAAGTGCTGAACGCAGACTATGTGCGCACGGCGAGAGCCAAGGGTGTCTATGAGCGTCGGGTCGTAATTTCCCACGCGCTGCGCAATGCCCTCATCCCCATCGTGACGCTGGTCGGGTTACAGATCGGGTTCCTACTGGGCGGCGCGGTTGTGACGGAGACGATTTTTGCCTGGCCGGGTGTCGGGCGTCTGGCGGTCGGCGCTATCATCTCCAGTGACTTCACCTTGGCCCAAGGGGCGATCCTCGTGCTTGCGATCTCCTTTATCGCGGTCAATCTGATCGTCGATTTGACCTATGCATTCCTCGATCCTCGGATACGAAAGTCATGACGGCAACCACGCCGATTGATCAACCGGTAGCGGCCCCCGCTGCGGCGAGCGGCGACGAGCAGGCAGGCCGTCCGGCCTCCGCATTCCGCCGGTTGTTGCGTGATAAAGTTGCGGTCGCTGCCGGAATTTTCCTCATTCTCGTTCTGTTTGCCGCTTTGTTTGCGCCTTATCTCGCGCCGAGCGATCCGTTCGACAACAATATCCGCGAACGCCTGAAGCCGCCCGGCGGTGACTATCTCCTTGGCACCGATACGCAAGGCCGGGACATGATCACCCGCTTGCTCTATGGCACACGGGCGACCTTGATTATCGGCCTGTCCGCAGTGTTCATCGGGGGTATCGTTGGCGGATTGATCGGTATCCTTGCGGCCTTCTACCGGCGGCTGGATGGCGTGCTGATGCGCTGCATCGATGTGCTGCTGTCATTCCCGGCCATCCTGTTCGGCCTGGCCATCGCCGCCGTGCTCGGCCCAGGCATGAACACGCTGATTGTCGCCCTGGCCCTGACCTCCATCCCATCGGTCGCTCGCGTCACCCGTGGGGCGGCGGCTGTGATTGTCGGTCAAGACTATATGGAGGCCGGCCGGGCCGTCGGTGTCCGTCAATCCACCCTGATCCTCCGCTATCTGGTACCGAACTGCTTGTCGACCATCATGGTCTACATGACGTTGCAGTTTGGCCAGATGATCCTTTTGGGCGCTGCGCTTAGTTTCTTGGGGCTGGGCGTCCAGCCGCCAATGCCCGAACTGGGCACTATGGCCGCCGAAGGCAGGAACTTCCTGTCCTTCAGGCCGCATGTGGCCACCATCCCCAGCATCGTGATTTTCACCATCGTGCTGGCCGCCAACCTGCTTGGCGATGCCATGCGCGACGTCCTCGACCCGAGAATGCGTAGTTAGTTTTGGTGCGTTTTTCACAAAGGAGAAAAAGACGTTGAACTGGAAATCCTTAACCCTCGGCGCAATGGCGGCGGCGTTGTCGCTCTCCGCCGTGGCCGTAAAGGCTGAATCGGTCGTGACTGTCGCCCGTCAGATCGATACGGACCGGTACGATCCGCACACCTCCACCGCCCGTGGTACAGCGGAGATCATGTTCATGGTCGGCGACACGCTCGTCACGCTCGACTATGACATGCAGACGGTGCAGCCGGGCCTGGCCGAAAGCTGGAGCGTATCGGATGATGGCCTCGTCTACACCTTCAAGTTGAAGCAGGGCGTCACTTTCTGTAGCGGCAAGCCTTTCACCGCAGCCGACGTAAAAGCCTCGATTGACCGTTGGCAGTCCCACCCTAAGGGCGTTACCAAGGCCCGCGCTGGTCAGGTCGACGAGCTTGTCGTTGTCGATGACCACACATTGGAATACAAGCTGAAGCAGCCCTATTCGGAACTGCTGTTCCAGATGACCCAGCATCCGCACACCGTGGTTAATATCGACCAGGTGAATGCGCTAGGTGAGGATTACGGCACCAAGCCGTTCGACGGCACTGGCCCGTTCTGCATGGAAAGCTGGGAGCCCCGCAATCAGGTCACAATGACCAAGCATGATGGCTATAACTGGGGCCCTCCCTTTTATGAACACACCAGTCCGCAGGTAGACAAGGTGATCTGGAAGGTAGTGCCGGAGGAGGGGACGCGTGTCGCTTCCGTCAAGTCGAAGCAGGTCGATGTCACCCAGTACATTCCTTACTGGGCTATTGAAGAATTTCGGAACACGCCGGGTCTGGCTGTCAGTCAGGCCGAAGCCTACTTCTGGACGCAATATGTCGGCATGAAGATCACCCGGGACAAGCTAACCGACTTGAAGGTCCGAGAAGCCCTGAACCTTGCGATCGATCAGAAAGCGCTGGCGGAAAGCATCTATTTTGGCCTGGCGGAACCGGCCTATGGTTATATTTCGCCTAAGGTACTCGACTATAACGAAGACATGGACCTGTCGCAGTTTGGCTATGATCCTGAGAAGGCGAAAGCGCTACTTGATGAAGCGGGCTGGACGGTCGGCTCCGATGGTGTACGCGAGAAAAATGGTGAGAAGCTGACCCTCCGCACCTATGGCTTCTCTGGTACGCTGAACCCCGACATGCTCCAGGCGATGCAGGGCGATCTGCGCAAGGTGGGCGTGGGCATGGATATCGAAATTCATGACGCGACGGTGATTTGGGGCCTGCTGGCGAAGCAGGACTTCGACATGTACGCCATGAGCTATCCCTACGTCAGCACCGGCGATGCGCTAAATCTGTACTTCCGGTCGGAGAACAGGCCGACGCCGAACCGAATGAACTGGGCTGACGATCAGACCGACGCATGGCTTGCCGAGGCCAACTCGGCCCTGACCGACGAAGCGCGCAAGGCCACGATGGCCAAGCTGCAAACGCAGGTTCACGACGCGGCGGTCTGGATTCCGATCGTCCATGAGCCATTGTTCTTGGTGGCGAGCGACAAGCTCAAGCCGGTGCGGGCTCACGGCATTTACGGTGCCGGCCTCTACAAGGGGCTTGGCCTGGCGCTGAAGTAGCCTTGCCATGGTCTGTCCGGGCGGCACCGGTCTTCGTCTCCGCCCGGACATTCTTACCTGATGCTACTGTTTCTCGATCCTGACGCCCTTCTGGTCTTTAGCTGACCTGATTCTTGGAAGGCAAGTGCATGAGCGGCCCGGCCGATGTTATTCCCACCGATGTCATTTCATCCGGCGTCCCGCCAACCGACGTCGTCCCTCAGGATGATGTTCTATTGGACGTCTCCCACCTCTCGACGCATTTCCGATCCGGTAACCGCGTTTTCAAGGCGGTAGACGATATCAGCTTTCAGGTTCGCCGCGGCGAGACCCTCTCCATCGTTGGCGAGTCCGGCTGCGGCAAGAGCGTGACCTCTCTCTCCATTATGGGTTTAGTCCCCCAGCCCCCCGGCGTCATGGCAGGCGGGTCGGTCCTGTTCGAGGGGCGAGACCTGCTGAAGCTGCCGAAAGGCGAGATGCGGCGCATTCGCGGCCATGAAATCTCCATGATCTTTCAGGAACCGATGACCTCTCTCAATCCTGTGCACACGATTGGCGCACAGATAGTCGAGGGCATCCTGATGCACGAAAACGTCAAAAAATCCGCCGCCTGGGCACGGGCGGTGGAGATGCTGGACCAAGTCGGCATCCCGTCTCCCCGCCAACGGGCAAGCGACTATCCGCATCAACTCTCGGGCGGAATGCGCCAGCGCGCCATGATCGCCATGGCGCTGGCCTGTTCCCCCAAGCTGCTGATTGCCGACGAGCCAACGACGGCGCTCGACGTAACCATCCAGGCGCAGATCCTCGACCTGCTCAGGGAACTGCAGCGCTCCACCGGCACGGCCATTATCCTGATTACCCATGACCTGGGCGTCGTTGCCGAAATCGCTGACCGGGTCGTCGTCATGTATGCGGGCAAGGTCGTCGAAACGGCATCCGTCACAGACTTGTTCGGCAATCCGCACCATCCCTACACGTTGGGCTTGCTGGGCTCCGTGCCCAAGCTGCATGTCGATGAGGAAAGCCTGACCACGATCTCCGGCAGTGTACCCAACCCCTACAACATGCCGGCGGGCTGCAAGTTCAATCCCCGCTGCCCCTTTGCGGACGACCAGTGCCGCTCGACACCCCCATCTCTGGCGGAAGTGGCGCCAGCCCATCTTGCCGCCTGCTGGAAAGTGCCATTGGAGAACGCTGCGTGAGCCAGACTCAAACGAGTGCGGCCGGCACCAGAGCCACCGGCGCCAAGTCACTTCTCTCCGTTCAGAACCTGACCAAATGGTTCCCCATCACCAAGGGCATCCTGCTCTCCAAAACCGTCGGCCATGTCCGGGCGGTTGATGATGTCAGTTTCGATGTGGCGGAGGGCGAGACGCTCGGCATCGTGGGTGAAAGCGGTTGCGGTAAATCCACGACCGGCCGATTGATCCTCCGTCTGATCGATGCCGATCACGGCCAGATCTGGTTCGACGGAGAGGATATTGCCCATCTTTCGGGCGAAGCGCTGCGGGCCGTGCGCAGCGAGTTGCAGATCATCTTTCAGGACCCGTTTGCGTCCCTCAATCCCCGCATGACGGTGCAGGACGTTCTGTCCGAACCACTGGCCGTCCACAACCTCGCCGAAGGCCGGGAAGCCGAGGACCGGGTACGCCAATTGCTAGGTCTGGTCGGATTGTCAGATTGGCATGCTGGCCGCTATCCGCATGAGTTCTCGGGTGGCCAGCGCCAGCGCATCGGGATCGCGCGAGCCCTGGCCGTCGACCCGCGGCTGATCGTGTGCGACGAGCCCGTTTCCGCCCTGGACGTGTCCATTCAGGCCCAGGTGATCAACCTGCTCCAGGATCTGCAGCAGCGTTTCGGAATGTCCTACATTTTCATCGCGCATGACCTGGCCGTGGTCAGGCATACGGCAGACCGGGTCGCAGTCATGTATCTTGGCAAGATTGTTGAGCAGGCAACGACTGCCGACCTGTTCCGCCGCCCACGTCACCCCTACACGCGCGCACTGATGTCGGCGATTCCGATCCCGGACCCGACCGTCAAGCGACAGCGCGTGATGTTGGAAGGTGACGTTCCCAGCCCGATCAATCCGCCATCGGGCTGTCGGTTCCATACCCGTTGCCCATATGCAAAGGCGATCTGTTCCGAGGAAGAGCCGCCGCTCAAGTCCCAATCCGGCCATGCTGTTGCCTGCCATTTGACCGATGAAATCCCGAATGAAGCGGTCGTTGCGCAGGCCGCGGGTCACGGAATGTCCAACCAGTATCGGCTCCGCTTGGCGCGCTACAGCGATGCTCTTGCAAGATCGCGATGATCTGCTCTTCCCTGAACCGGCTCTTCCGCATTCGTCCGTCTCCTTCTTCGGTGACAGACTATCTTTCATACGGGGGCATTCCAGGGGGCAGGGTCAACCCGTTAACCTTCTTGCCTGCGTCATAGCTCCTAACGCCGCCGCTTTCCTTGGTTTTGACAGTCTGGCTATCGATCACGCCCGCCGTCGGCTGCGCCTCGCGGCCTTCCAGTTCGCGGGTCTCCATCGCCAGCGTGAAGCGCATCGTCTTGAGCAACCTGCTGTCCCGCCAGTCGTAAAAGTACCGCTGAACGGTCGAATACGGCGGAAAGTCCTTTGGCAGCATCGCCCATTGGCAGCCGGTCGAGCCGATATACAGGATCGCGTTCATCACCTCGCGCAGATCGGTCTTGCGAGGCCGGCCAATCGGGCGCGGCGGCGGCATGAACGGCGCGATCAACGCCCACTCATGGTCGGTCAGATCGCTTGCATACCGTGGCGTATCCCGCTGATATTCACGGCGCGCGGCTTCAGTCCAAGGCATCGTCGGCTCCGTCCAGTCTGCAAACCAGACGGAATCACATCCTACTGAAACCGCTCAACTCTTTTCGAGTTGGGCCCTTAAGTATTGAGGTCTGGGTCTGTTGGGGGTTGCGTTTTTTCAAGGCAGGAAATTTTTGCCATTGTTCGGGTGAAATTTCCATCCGTTGCTATCGGACAGCGCCGGCGAGCGCCTTGACCGAGGCGTTGTCGATATGCGGCTGAGGTGAGCGGCCTGCCGTTCAAGAAAATTGGTCCAGGTAGGCAAACAGAGCAACGGCACCGCCTGTGTGCAGGAACAGCACATTGTCTGTCGGTTTGAAAAAACCATCGCGGGCCATGCCGATCAGGCCTGCCATTCCCTTGGCAGAATAGACGGGATCCAGCAGGATGCCCTCAGTCTTTGCCGTCATCGATATAGCTTCGAAGGTTGAAGGCGCTGGGATACCATAACCGTCGCCCACATAGCCGTCGTCGACCAGAACTCTGTCAACGGCAATGCCCGGTGCCCCAAGCATATCGGCCGTTTTTTCTGTCAGCCCGAACACAGCAGCAACCTGCCGTTCTCGCGGCTGGCGCACGCTGACCCCCATCACCGGGATTTCCGATCCGAGGGCATGCAATCCAGCAACCAAACCGGCTTGAGTGCCGGTGCTGCCGGTTGCCGTCACCACCCAGTCGAATTGGATGCCTTGTTCGGCACTTTGGTTGACAATCTCCTGCGCACAGACGGCATAGCCCAGAGCTCCAATCGGGTTCGAGCCGCCCCCAGGTATAAAGTACGGATTGCGGCCCTCAGTGCGGAGCCGTTCAACCACCGCCTCGGTCTCCGAGTTCATATCGAGGCCGGAGGGACGGTATTCCATTGTCATGCCAAAAATCTTGTCCAGCAGCACATTGCCGGATGTTTGATAGGCATCGCTGTCATTTGGCACCCGATGCTCCAGCACTGAATGACACTTAAGCCCGAACTTGCATGCCGCTGCCGCGGTTTGCCGGACGTGATTGGATTGAATCGCCCCCTGGGTGACCAGCATGTCCGCGCCGCGCTGCAGAGCATCTCCGACCAGGAACTCCAGTTTGCGGGTCTTGTTGCCGCCAGTGGCCAGCCCGGTGCAATCGTCCCGTTTCACAAACAGCCTGGGCCCGCCCAATTCTTCAGTCAGACGCGGCATGGCTTCGATAGGCGTTGGGCCCATACAGAGATCGACGCGCGGAAAGCGGTCAAAATCTATAGATTCCGATTTGCTCTCTGTTCCATTGGCGGTGTTCATGTTTCATCCTTAGTTGTGTCAATGATCAGGGCCAGCCCATTGTGGAATCCAGAGAACAGGCTTCCAAAGCGGTGCTTGGCAGCAAATTAAAAGGCATGCAGGAGGGCATCGGCGAGTTCGGGCGGGAAGCCGGCTCGGCCAACGGGATCCTCCTGGCGTTCTAGTGGCCACCTTGATAGTTGCGTAGGAAGTATGCTGCACCGTTCCTGTCATTGATCGACGGCGCTTCGCCAAAAATTCGTTCTTTGGAGCTGCTGAAAAGCTCCCTGTTCGTACCCAGGGGCGCCAGCCGCCGCGCCTGCGCCATCGCCACATCGAAGAGTTCATCCAGGGAGGCCGTTTCGGCAACGAAACCCGCGGCCTGAGCATGCGGGCCGGTCCAGCGGCGAGCCAATTGCACGGTGTCGAAAAAGGCGCTGCCGGACATTTTGTGTCGGAACAGGGCCAGTTCCTCGTCAGGAATCCGCATGCCAAGCTCCATTTCATTGGCGCAAAGATAGCCGCGGTCGGCGCGCATCACCCGGACATCATGGCAGAGGGCCAGCATGAAACCGGCACCGAAACCATGGCCATTGACGGCACATACCGTCGGTAAGGGGAAGGTGATCAACCGCGCCATCAACGCCATGAATTCCTGGCCGAAAACCGCCTTCTCGCCACCCGCGCCGTCGCCGTCACCACGGCGCCAGTCGAGATCAAGACCATTGGAAAAGAACTTCTCGTTGGCCGACACCGTGACCAAGGCTGCCGGCCCCTCCGAGGCCAGAACCTCATCCAGCCGTGCGTCGAACGCCCGAACGAAGTTGGTGTTCCAGCGGTTCTCGCCCGCATCCATGGTCAAGACGAAGACGTCATCCTGCCGTTCGATCACGATCATTACTTTTCACCTTAGCTCGAAAATTCCATTGAGGGTTTGTTCCAATGATGCTCGCGCGTCCAACGGTGGCAATCAAGCCTGACGGCGCGGCTATCTGCTCGCGGAGCATTTTAACGAACGTAGACCTTGTAGTTTACCACCCTCCAGCGGCAGCGGCGCGGGTTGGCCCCACCGAGCATCACGCATGCGCACCGTTCCGCCTGGATGACACAGACCGAGCCAGCAGGCCAGGCGAGGCTGGGCCACTACGGAATGTCGTGGCCGAGCAAGGCGAGGGCGTCTCCGCTCCCCTGTCCGACATCTTCCTCAAGGTTCAGGCGGGCCGGCTATAGCTCGCATATTGAGGCGCTTCGACGGACAGTTCGGTCCTCCCGAAGTCCTTTTAAATGTTTGCTGCCACGCGTGGTTTATACGCCCTAAATAGCCGGGCGGGCTTCGCCTGGACCGGTGGAAACGCTCAAGCGATCCGGCAACACCAAGCCGTCTAACCAGGCGTCGATGCGCGGCGCCAGCGAGAGAACATGCGGCTGGCGCAGCATGCTCATATGGTCGCCGGCGTGCTCGATCGCATCGACATTGCCAGCCAGCCACCGCGTCAGTTCCCGGCGGGTTTCCACGGCGTCCCGGTTCTCGCGCGCCGATACGATCAGGATGCGCCCGGCGGCAACCCTTCCTGGGCGGAACCGCAGCAGGGCCAAGCGGTGCGCCTCGTCCAGATCGCGGGCCGCCGCCGCCTCCAGCCCTACCGCGTCGCCGACGCGCACCGATAACCGCCGCCACACGGCGGGGGCATCGCCCTGCTTTAACGGGCGGCCGATGGAGCGCAGATCGCGGAGCTTGTCATTCCAGGGCGCGATGGGGTCCAGCAGCACCAGATGCGACACCGTCCGCCCGGCCCGAACCAGCGCGTCGATCGTCGCCAGGGCAACCGCTGAGCCATAGCTGTATCCCATCAACCGGAACGCCCCCTCCGGCTGCCGCTGGATCATGGCGGCGGCGCAGTGGGCGGCAAGCGCCTCCATCCGGTTATCGGGAGTCTCCACGCCGTCCATGCCCTTCGGATGCAGGCCATAGACCGTGCGGCTGCGGTGCATGGCGTGCAGCAATTCCACGTAGTCGGAGAGGTGGCCGCCGCGGACATGGGTGACGAACACCGGCGCGTCATGCTCGGCCACGCTACGGTCGCCTTCTTTCAGCATGACGGTCCCGCCAGAAAGCGCGCCGCCGCGTACCGCATCGATCCTGGCCCGCAGTGCCTGGATGCTCGCGCCCTGGAGGATGAGGCTCTCCATCGGCACCCGCACCCCGAGCTTCGCCTCAGTCTCGATCAGGACCGCCATGGCCTGCAATGAGTCGCCGCCCACATCGAAAAAATCCTCGTCGGTGGCGAAGTCGCCATGGCCCAGCACGTCGCGCCAGATCGCGACCAGGGTGCGCTCAGTCTCGTCGGCGGGTTCTGCCCGCGCGATTCCGGCCAGCGCCGCCATTGGATCCGGCAGCTTTTGGCGGTGGATCTTGCCATTGGCGGTCGTGGGCAGTTCGTCGTGCGCCAGGAACACACTCGGCACCATGTAGTTTGCCGCCCGCGCCGCCAGAAACGCGCGCAGCAAGCCGGGCGTCAGGGGTTCGCCTGTCTCGTCAGCCGCCGCCGGCACAAAGTGGCAGGCCAGCCGGCGGATGCCGTGCGGCCCGTCGAACGCCGCAACCGCCACCTTCGCCACGCCGGGGTGTGCCAGCAGCATCTGCTCCACTTCCGACGGACGGACGTTATAGCCGCGGATCTTCACCTGCTCGTCCTTGCGCCCGACCGGGTGCAGCATGCCCCGATGGTCGCGGAAGACCATAAACCCGGTCCGGATCTGAAGCCGGCCGGAACCGTCAAACGCCGGCTCGAACACCTGGGCGGTGCGCTCCGGGTCGTTGTGGTAGGAGACGGGAGACTTGTCCCAGATCAGCACCATCTCGCCGGGCTCGCCGTCGGCGACCGGCCGGTCATGCTCATTCACGACGTAGAGGTCGCCGGCCGTGACGATCTCGCCAATGGGCACGGTATCGTAGTCGATTGGGTCGCCGCGCCGATGGGTGTATTCCGCAATGGTGGACGTTTCGGTGGAGGCGAACCGGTTGATAATCACGGCGTCAGGGCCGAACCGCCGGTCGAATTGCTCGATATCGTCCCGTACCAAGAACTCGCCCGCCAGTTCGACCGTGCGAACCGCCGGAAACTGCCGGCTGCTTGCGGCCATCATCGCCCGGTACATGGCGACATAGGTTGCAAGCCGCGTCACCTGACGCTCCGCCAGCCACTCGCCCATCCTGGCGGGTCCGTGGCGGCGGAAATCGAAACACTCAATCTGCGCGCCGCTCGCCAGGGCGTAGCTTTCTTCCTCCGACCAGAATTGGTTGAAGATAGCGACCCGGTCGCCCAGCCCTAGATGGCCGCTGTCGCGGCGGGTCAGGTGCAGCGCGTCCATCTGCCCCCGCCTGCGCGGCACGCCCTTGGGCCGGCCGGTCGAGCCGGACGTATACTGGATCGAATAAATGGCATCGGGGTTTTCCGGCGGGCTGGCAAAGGCCGGTTCGTCCGCGGCGGCATCCAGCGCTACCTCGACCGTCACGGGGGCAACGCCGATCTGCGTGGCCGCCTCGTTGGCATCGTCCGCCCCGCAAATCAAGTGCGCCATGCGTGAGTGGTCAACCAGGTCGTGCAACGCCGCCTCCGGTTGTTCCGGATCGAGGATGAACAGCGCCATGCCGGTCTTGGCGCAGGCGAGCATGGCGACGGAGCGCGCGATTCCGACCGCGCCATAGTACCCGACAATGTCGTTGTCGCCCTGCCGGCGTTCCCACAGGCGCCAGGCGAGACGGTCGGCGGCCGCGTTGACGGCGCGATAGTTGTAGACCGCGCCCTCGTGCACCACGGCGGCATCGCCGCCGCGCGTCGATACCAATGTTGCCCAGCGTTGCAGAAACCGTTCCATTCGCTCTCCGTCGAAGCTCATTCAGGTGCGAAATACCCGCGTGAGACTTAAGGATAAATTGGACGCTCTGCCACCGAAACCGGACGCCTTATTGGCTTAATCCTGACTTTCCGGTAATTTGATATTTGAGAACCTCGATTTTCGCCTTCTTCGGGCAGTGGACGCCAATGCCCGTGACCTTAGTTTCTAATATCAAGCTGCCCGGCACGAGGCTGTCTACAACATCGACGGTCATTTCACGTTCGGGAGGTGTTGGTATTGTGATTTCAGTTTGCTTGTGCATTTAATATATCAATTCGAATATATTGTGGAAACGTTTAATATTGGTTTTTTCCGAAGAAATTCCTCAAAATGTCAGGGAAATGGCAGTTTATTCCGAATGCATAATAAAGAAGGGTATGTAGAACATCATAATACTGGTCCTCCAAGCGGCCGCCTTCATCGGTGTCGGTGAGGCGGGCGCGCAGGCTGCCGCCGGTCTGGGCATCGACTTTTGCGGAAACGGCCTAGCCAGTCTCCCGCCTGAACCATTGCTGTAAGCCGGCTGCCGGTCGTCCGGATGCGCCAGACCCGCGCCACCGTCGCGCCGAGGCTTAAGCCGGTTGCGGTGGAGCTGGTGGGGGCCATATGAATGGGGGCAGGGAGGCTATAGCCTACTGCGCTTGGGGGCTGCAAGGCATCTACAGCCGATCTACATTGCGTCTACATCTCATCTACATGACATAAACCCAGCATCTACATTTTCGCCCTGGAATGTCGATAAATGTAGAGGAATGTAGATGTTTTGGTGGAAATTGATGATGTGTTAATAGGGTATGGCTGCGGAACCAGCCAGTGAGGCCGGTTCCGCAGCTGGAGGCCGTCAGTAGGGGCTGCCGCTTTCTTTCTTCACGGCGCCCTTCATCTTGCCCAGTTCCTGCTGGCAGCCGATGGCCATCATGCGGGCGTCGTTGGCGATGGTCGTGAGCAGGAAACCCTTCTCGATCATCTCCAATGCGAACTCCGCCGTGCCGCAATGCAGGCCGGCCGGCACGTTGTGCTTCTTCGCACCCGCCAGGATATCCATCATCTTGCCGTAGACGAACTCGTCAGTGGGGTCGAGCACCGGCTTGCGGCCATAGCTCAGCGCCAGGTCGCTAGGCCCAATATAGATACCGTCCAGGCCCGGCGTGCTCAAAATCTCGTCCAGGTTGTCGACTGCTTCCTGGGTCTCGATCATGGCGATCGCCAAAACATTCTCGTTGGCGTTCGGCTGGTAGTCGCTGCCAGCATAGATGACAGCGCGGATTGGCCCGTTTGAGCGTTGGCCGACCGGTGGGTATTTGCAGTAAGAGATGAACGCTTCGCACTGGGCGCGGTTGTTGATCATCGGGGCGATGATGCCATAGGCGCCGGCATCCAGCAGCTTCATGATCGCCGCCGGATCGTTCCACGGCACGCGCGCGGTCGGGGTCTTGTCGGTGGTGGAGATCGCCTGAAGCATGGTGACCGCATCTGTGTAGTCCACCAGGCCGTGCTGGCAGTCGATGGTGATGGCGTCCCAGTCCTGATGCGCCATCAATTCGGCGGAAAAACTCGACGGGATGGCGCACCAGCCGTTCACCACGGCCTTGCCGGCCTTCCACGATTCCAGAATGTTGTTGGGGCGCATCAGAGGATTTCCTTATTGATGACGTTGTCGGGATTGAGCTTTCCGTTGAAGCAGTCGACCACGTTCTGCGCGGCGGTCGCGCCCATCCGGAACATGCTCTCTTCGGTGTTACCCGCGGAGTGCGGGGACACGATGATGTTGTCGAGGGCGAACAGCGGATCTTCCGCCCGCGGCGGCTCGACCACAAACGGGTCGATGCCGGCCCCGGCGATGACGTTGCGCTTCAGGCAGTCGACGAGGTCGGCCTCGTCAATGATGCCGCCGCGCGCGGTGTTGACCAGGAACGCGGTGGGCTTCATCGCCTCAATCTCCGCCTTGCCGATCATGCCGGTGGTGGCTTCGTCTTTCGGGCAGTTGACCGAAACGAAGTCCATATCGCCCAGCACCGCGCGGAAATCCTCCACGATGGTAGCGCCGGCGGTGGTGATCGAGTCCTGCACGACGTAGGGGTCGTAGACGTGCACATCCATCTGCATGGCGTTCAGCATCGGCACCAGACGGCGGCCGATACGGCCAAAGCCCAGCACCAGCACTTTCCGTCCTGCCAGATCATAGGCCGGGACTTCACGGCGGATGTCCCAGTTGCCCTTGCGCGTCTCCCGGTCGAACAGGAAGGCCCGCTTTGCCAGAGCCAACATGAAAAACAGGGAGTGTTCGGCCACCGTGATGGAGTTGGCGATACCGACCACCGCCAGCGGGATGCCCGCCTTGGTCAATGCGGGCACGTTCACGGCGTCATAGCCGACACCGTGGCGCGCCACGATCTTCAACTTGTCGGCCTTTTCGATGATGGCGGGCGTAAACGGCGCGACGCCTAATATGGCCGCGTCGTAATTGCCCACATGCTGCAGGATATTGGCCTCGGAGGTTTCAGTGAACTGGACAACCTCGATTTCCGGATGATGATCGAAAACGGAGGCGATGCCCGGCGTGAAGGGCATCTGTAGCATGACGCGGTAATCGGCCATTGGCGGCTCCCGGCAGGTGTGTCTGCGAATAGTTCCTAAGTAGTAGATAGAGCATGGACGCAACGCTTCGGCAAGGTTGACCTTGCCGTTTGGTTTCCGACATGGGGAAAGACAGCGGAAAAGGAGAGTATGATGGTGAAGGCGGCCCCCAAACGCACGGAGAGCGATTCATTCGGACCCATGCAGATCGCGGAAGGCGCTCTCTATGGTGCTCAAACGGCCCGTTCCTTGGTGAACTTCCCGATTGGGAGCGAGACGATGCCCGTGCCGCTGGTCCATGCCCTGGGTCTGGTAAAGCAGGCGGCAGCGCGCGTGAACAAGGCGCAGGGGCGGCTCGCTCCGAACTTGGCGGCGGCCATAGAGGAGGCGGCGGCGGAGGTCGCGGCGGGCGCGCATGACGAGCAGTTCCCGCTTTCCGTCTGGCAGACCGGGTCTGGCACCCAGACCAACATGAACGCCAACGAGGTGATCGCCAACCGCGCCATCCAGATTCTGGGTGGAGAGGTCGGCAGCAAGGAACCGGTTCATCCGAACGATCATGTGAACCTCAGCCAGTCGTCGAACGATACCTTTCCGACGGCGATGCATATCGCAGCCGTACTGACGTTGCGCGGTGACTTGTTGCCGGCGCTTCAACACCTGTGCTGGGTTCTGGAGAAAAAGGGGGAGGCGTTCGGCAGTATCGTCAAGATCGGCCGCACCCACACCCAGGACGCGACGCCGCTGACCCTGGGGCAGGAATTTTCTGGCTATGCCGCCCAAATTGACGCCGCCATCGCCAATATCCGGCGTACGCTTGAGGGGCTTTACGACTTGGCGCAGGGCGGTACAGCCGTCGGCACCGGCATCAATAGCCAGATCGGCTTTGACGAGGCGTTTGCCGACGAAATCGCCGCCCTCACCGGTGAGCCGTTCCGGACGGCGCCGAACAAGTTCGCGGCGCTCGCAGCGCATGACGCGCTGGTGTTTTCCCATGGCGCACTGAATGCCTTGGCCGGCGCTCTCTACAAGATTGCCAATGACATCCGCCTGCTGGGCTCCGGCCCGCGGGCCGGGCTGGGAGAACTGCGACTGCCGGAGAATGAGCCCGGTTCGTCCATCATGCCAGGCAAGGTCAACCCGACCCAGGCGGAAGCGCTGACCATGGTCTGCGCCCAGGTCATTGGCAATCACACCGCCATCACGTTTGCCGGCAGTCAGGGACAGTTCGAATTGAACGTGTTCAAGCCGGTAATCGCGCACGCCTTTCTGCAATCGGTGCGCCTGCTGACCGACGCGAGCCGCAGTTTCGCCGACCGGTGCGTCGCCGGCATTGAGGTTAACGATGCACGCATCGCTGAATTGGTCGGCCGCTCGCTGATGCTGGTAACGGCGCTGACGCCATTAATTGGCTATGACAAGGCAACCGAAATCGCCAAGGCCGCGCATACTAATGGCACGACCCTGCGCGATGAAGCGCTGCGCCTGGGCTATGTTTCGGCAGAGGAGTTCGACGCAACGGTCAGGCCGGAGAAGATGCTGGGCCCGTCTTAGTCGGCTTGGGCCGTCCCGCAAAGCTCGCGATGAGGGAGGCCGCCGCACAGTATATTGCGCCGGTCAGTGCTATCGTTGCGACGTCCGCGCCGGCGTCGAAGCCCAGCCCCATCGCCGCCGGGGCGAGGCCGCTGGAGAACACGGTCAGTGCCGCGGTGAAGCTGCGGATCGCACCAAGGTGGCGCGTGCCATACAGTTCCGCCCAGAGCGAGCCCTGAATGACACCGCTAAAGCCGGTGCCCAATCCCATCAACGCCAGATAGACCGGAACAAGCCACTGTGCTTCCGCGAAGGCGAGGACGACAGACGAAAGGGCCAGCGGCGTCAGGAAGAACGGCACGATGCGCCTGGCGGTAAACCGGTCCACCAGCGAACCCGCCGCGAGCAGGGCCACGACCAGCGCCATGGCATAGGCTGTGTAGGATGCGGCCATCAGTTCGATCGGCCAGGATTTCGCCGATGCAATATGCACTTGATGAAAGACGTACCCGGTCGACAGAAACGCGGGTGTCACCAGCACCGGCAGGCGCAGCCAGAAGCCGCGGTCGCACAGCACGTTCTTCACGCGGAACCCGTCGGCGCTTGCTTGCCCGTCGCCGCTACGCTTGGCGTGAACAGGGGCGGCGGCCCGGCCATGCACCAGCCACAGGATCAACGGCACTGTTGCCAGCACCAGCGCCGCCGTCATCCACCAGGCTTCCCGCCACGACAGCAGGGCCAGCAATGCGACCACATAGGGCGGAGAGAGCGCCGCGCCTGCCGCCTGCCCGAGCGAGGCGACACTGACCGCCCGCCCACGCTGTGCCGAGAACGAGCGGGCCATGGTGGTCACGCTGATATGGACGGCCATGCCCTGGCCCATCAGGCGGAGGCCGTATATCGCCAGAGCAAGCGCGATGGGCCCCCAAACGATGCCCATGAAGGCCGCGACCGCCGCAAGCCCGCTCAGGGTCAGCAGAGCGGTTCTTCCGGCAGACCAGACATCGATCAACCGGCCAAGCAGGATCAATGTTGCTGCGCTGGCGAGCGTGCCCGCCATATAGACCGTGCCGAACCCGCCGTGGCTCAAGCCAAACTCGGCCCTCAACTCCCCCCCGAAGAGGGAGATGAAGTAGGTTTGGCCGGCGCTGGAAAGCAGGCAGAGACCGAAGCCGAAGGCGGCAAGCCGGGTGTTCGCCCGCAGAAAGGTGAAGAAGCCCATGATCTTTGTTTAGCGTCCGGACTACCTCCGCGATAGTAGGCTCGCCGCCGCGCAAGCAGCCGGCGGGGTCTGCACATGCAAAAGAGGCGGGCTCAATGAACCCGCCTCCCAGGCTTGCAATGCCTCTGCCGGCTGGACAAGGCCGGCAGCAATGGCCGCTACGATTGTTTCTGCCGCCGGCGCAGAACAGCCAAGCCCGCAATCGCACCGCCCATCAGCAACACGCTGGGCGGAACCGGGACCGCGGACGTGTCGACCGAGTCGGGCGCCACCGCGAGGCCGTCCAGTACGCCAAAGTTCGTTCCGACCATCCCGATCAGGTTGGCATTCACCTTGCCGTTTGTATCGGCCATTAGGTCGATTCCATACAGGCCGGTGCCAGTGACGGTGGTCAACAGGGCAAAGGCGGTGTTGTCGCCTTCCGCGAAGGACAGGATGTCAAAGCCGCCGGTGTTGGTGAAATCCAGCGGAGATCCGCCCGAAATGACCTCGCCGACGGTTGTCAGGGTCCCGGCATTGTTGGCAAGCGTCGCCAGGACATCCCATTCACCGTCCAGCACGAACTGCTGAGTGGATGATGCGTTGGGTACGGCGTTCGTGTAGGCATTGGCGAAGATTGAGGGGTTCTGCCCGGCATTCACGTCGCCGGCGCCATAGAACAGGTTCGTAAACCGGGCAATATTTGGCGGAGAATTGTTCGGAAAGAACACGAGATTGTCTTCGGCCGCGCTGACGATGCGGGCGGCGTCAATCTGGTTGTTAAAGTCAAACCCGGTCTCGGCGACGTTTGTTCCGTCGATGGTCGATGCGACGGGGCTGACATCGCCGTTCATCGGGTTCACCAGATAAACGGTGTTGTTGACGTTGCTGTAACCGTACAACTGCGTCGTCGTCGGCCGGTATGCGAGGGCATTCAGCGTCACCCCGTTGTTGATCGCTGTGCCACTGAGCGAGGCGGGGTTCGCCAGGTCGGACATGGTTACAACCGTGCGGCCGTTGTTGCCCAAACTGTACCCTACCGGTGCGGCGGAGGCCCCAGTTGTAATTCCGATGCCAATCGCCGTGCCGATTACGGCTTTCCATACGTTCATCATCTGCTCTCCGTGTAGACGTTGCGAGGTGCTTATTTGCCTAAGCCCTCATGCAAGATGAATGAAAATACACACCGGGCAAGAAGAATATTTTTTCTATGGTATGCAATTTTTTAATAGATTTGAACGTATGCCGCCAATTTTGGAAGTACACATGGGTATATTTATGTGTTTTGCTATTATTATACAAAAAATCAATAACAGTGAAAAATAATCTACTAGATACTGGTGTTTTTCGGACAGTTTATGAAAATTATCATGGTGCATATTGAACTTTCTGAGCGTGTATAGCCGCGGCCGGGGCCATTAATCTCAGACTTCGGCCGCGTGAGAATGCGGTCTAGCGGCCGATGGTGCAGGCGTATAGAAAACCGTCTAGACAACAACGAACCGGTTTTCTGGAGCCTGCCCCATGGATTTCGCCTACTCCGACAAGGTCAAAACGCTGCAAGAGCAGCTCACCCAATTTATGGAACGGGAAATCGCGCCACGTGATCGCGAATGGCATGAGTTGACGGAGGCCGGCACCTTCCCACCGCCGTTCTGTAAGGACATCAAGGCGAAGGCCAAGGAAGAAGGTCTTTGGAACATGTTCATGCCGGGCCTGCCTGACGACGTGCCGGGCACCAAGTGCTCTAACCTGGAATACGCGCCGCTCGCCGAGATCATGGGCCGGATCTACTGGTCGCCGGAGATGTTCAACTGCAACGCGCCTGACACCGGAAACATGGAAGTGTTCCACATGTTCGGCACGCCGGAGCAAAAGGAACGTTACCTGAAACCGCTGTTCAACGGGGAAATCCGCTCGGCCTTCTGCATGACAGAGCCGGAGGTCGCCTCGTCGGACGCGACGAACGTGCAAACCCGCATCGAGAAGGTCGGCAACGAATACGTCATCAATGGACGGAAGTGGTTCATCACCAATGCCGCCCATCCCGAACTGGGCGTGATGATTGTCATGGGCAAGACCGACCCGAACGCGGAGGTGCACCGCCAGCAATCCCAGATCATCGTGCCGCCGGGGACGCCCGGAGTGAAGATTGTGCGCAACATTCCGGTGATGCATCACATTTCACCGGAAGGGCACTGCGAAGTGGTGTTCGACAATGTGCGCGTGCCTGCCACCAACCTGATCGCGGAAGAGGGCGACGGCTTCATGATCGCCCAGGCGCGGCTGGGCCCCGGCCGCATCCATCATTGCATGCGCACCATCGGCCAGTGCGAGGTGGCGCTGAGCCTGATGATCGACCGTGGCCTGAACCGCAACACCTTCGGCAAGCGGACGATTGACCACGACACCGTGCGGGAGCAGGTGGCGCTGAGCCGGATCGAGATCGATCAGGCGCGGCTGCTCTGCCTGCAGACGGCATGGCTGATCGACCAGCACGGCAACCGCGCCGCCCGCGATGCGGTGAGCGCGATCAAGGTGGTGGCCGCCCGCCTGCAGACGACGGTGACCAACCGGGCGATGCAGGTGTTCGGCGCCATGGGCCTGACGCCCGACACGCCGATCAGCTACCTCTGGACCTGGGGCCGCGCGCTGCAATTCATCGACGGCCCGGACGAGGTGCACCTGCGCGGCATCGCCCGCAGCGTTGTGCGCACGCATGAAAAAGAAGGTATGCCGCCCGCGATGCCGCACAGCTTCAAGCAGAGCGCGGACCTGGGGTGATCCATTAGGCGTGGAAATGCCAGCCAGCCAACCCGGCTGGTTGGCGTTTTCCAGCTCCGTCTACCTGCTATCCGGATACGCAATGGAAGATTGGCAGCGGGTTTTTCAGCCTGTTGCCGCATTTTCTGACTCGCCAATGCGGAGCGCCGAGCCGCTTGATCGCTTGCTGGGCGAAGCAGTCTGTCTAATTGGTGGCGACGCGTAGTTAGATGCTCAAAAACTCATGCACACAATAATTCGGGGGAATTTTATCCGGCGTGGCAAATCTGTGATGCCAAATCTGTGAAATATTGCCTTTGTGGGCAGGTGGCGCACATCTGTGATGTTTTCGTTGGTGAAAATACAATCTAAAGTAGTGAAAAAATGGCTTGAGTCTGCATGCCCAGGCAAAAGAACTTACTTATATCCCTAAGATTTTCCTATCATAATATCGATATAATTTTAAGACATACAATGTTAAATATCAAAATTTGTTAACAACACTGTGAACAGGTAAAATAAATTTCACATGTACAAGCATATATTGAATAATTACTACTAATGCGCTTTTAAAATATTTGATTAACTTTTAGATGTGGCTAATAATACAAACAGGCTATGGCAGACAGGCCAACATACTTGGTTGAGAATACAACTTTTAAGGAGGACGTGATGAAGTTCAACGCAATAGCAAAGGGTGCGCTAGCCGCGGCGGCCGTATCTGCTTTGGGTGCCGCTCCCGCGAACGCCACCATCGCTGGTGATACGTTTACGGTCGATACCCAAATCATCGGCTTGCAATTGGCAGGGCAGCCGTTGGTCGATGTTTCGGTGCAGCAGTCGGGTGTGGCGCTTTCAGCTCCAAACCCTGACGTAGTGCTGGCGCAGGTGGCCGTGGACCTAACCGTACTGAGCATCGATCTCGGTGTTCTGGGGGTGGAGTGGATCGATGATGATACGTTCGATCTAGTCATGGGACTTGAGGCCCTGCTGGACCTGGGACTGGTACAGGTACCGGTAGCGCTAAACGTCGTTCCGACAATTAACTGGGTGTTATCGGATCTTGATTTTGGGCCGCCCCAGATGAAGATCACGAGCGTCGTCCAAGTTGATCAGGATTTCGACGAACTGATCGGCTCCGGAATATCGTTCACCGATGACTCGATCTCCATCGCCACCAATTCCCTGGTTGCGGCGGGAGTGGCCATCAACGGGGGGAACAGCCTCGACGCGACCGTTAGGTTCGACGTTACGACCGAAGTCGTTCCATTGCCTGGTAGCATCTGGATGATGGCAGCAGGCGGCCTCGGCGCGATGGGCTACCTCGGCCGGAAGCGCAAGCGCGCATAAACCGCGGTGGCAAGTTCAGGCCCTGCCCTTGCTGCCAATCAGGGCTTGAGCGTCACCTCTCTGCGGCGCGGTGGGTTATGACCTACGGGTTAGGACCAACGCGCCGTTTTTTTCCATGGACGCTGTAAAACTATCCGGCACGACCGTTGTTGTCTGATCTTCAACGATGAGAGCTGGACCGCTCACTTCCGCCGAGCCCATGTTCTCCCGCCGCCATACGTGGGCCTCGACATAAGCCTGGGCGGCGCTGTCGAACAGGCGGCGCGTCCCTACCGGCTCGCCCGTATGCTTGCTGGTTGTGTCCAACACGGCCACCGCGGACGACACCGCCCCGCTGGAGACCGTCAGCGTCCAGGTCAGGATCTCCGGCTCCTGGCCCGGCACAGTCTGGCCGTAGAGCGCGCGGTAGGTTTCTTCGAAAGCCGTCCGTAAAGTCGCCGCATCATCCTCGGTGAGAGCCCGCGCCGGCAGTTCAACGGTAATTTCGTGGCCCTGACCCACATAGCGCATGAACGCATAGCGCACCTCGTTCAACCCGCCTGAAGGCGCACCCTGGCGCACGATTGCCTCCGCCTCGGCCCGCATCCCGTTGAGCAGCGCGTTCGCCTCGCCGGCATCGAATGCATCCAGCCGCATGTAACGGCTGCGCACCACCTCGTACGAAATCGGCGCGCGCAGGAACCCGACGGCCGAGCCGACGCCGGCCCCCGCAGGAACGATCACGCTCGCGATGTTGAGTTTTTCCGCCAGCCGGGCCGCGTGCAGCGGAGCGGCGCCGCCGAAGGCGATCATGGCGCGTCCTGCCACATCCTTGCCCCACTCGACCGCATGGACGCGGGCGGCGTTGGCCATGTTCTCGTCCACGATCTCCGCCACGGCAAAGGCTGCGAGTGGCGCATCCATGCCGAGCGGTTTGCCAATCGTCGTCTCCAGCATCTCTGCCGCCTTTTCCGGCGCAAGCTTGACGGAGCCGCCCGCGAACGCCGCCGGGTCGATCTTCCCCAGCACCAGATCCGCATCCGTCACCGCCGCGCGCGTGCCGCCCTGGTCGTAGCAGGCCGGCCCCGGTTGTGAGCCCGCACTCTCCGGTCCCACCGCCACGCGCCCCAGCGCATCGACGCTCGCGATAGAGCCGCCGCCCGCGCCGATCTCCACCATCTCGATGGCAGGGATCTTCACCGGCAGGCCGGAGCCCTTGAGGTTACGGTAGGCGCGCGCGACTTCGAATGTGCGGGTCGACAGCGGCTTGAAATCGTCGATCAGGCAGATTTTCGCCGTGGTGCCGCCCATATCGTAGGAGACGACGCGGTCCAGCCCTAATTCCTCGGCGATCCGGGCCGCCAGGATCGCACCGCCGGCCGGGCCGCTTTCCACCAGCCGGATCGGGAACTTCACGGCGGTGGCCAGATCGGTCAGGCCGCCGCCCGACGTCATCAGCAGGAAAGGACAGGCGAAGCCCTGGGCCTTTAACTGTTCGTCCAAGGCCGTTAGGTAGCGGCTCATCTTCGGCTGGACGTAGGCATTGGCGCAGGTCGTGGACTGGCGCTCATATTCGCGGATTTCGGGTGCAACTTCGCTGGAAAGCGAGATGGCCAGGTCCGGATAAGCAGCCTGAATTCTCGCTGCAACCGCCTGCTCGTGCACCGGGTTAGTATAGGCGTGCAGCAGACCGATCGCCAGCGCCTCGATCTCATGCTTCTCGATCAGCGGCAGCAGCGCATCGACGCTGGCCATATCCAGCGGGAGCAGGGCCTTGCCCTGCACGTTCAGCCGTTCGGCCACCGGCCAGCGCAGGTGGCGCGGCACCAAGGGGGTGGGGCGGTCGATATTGATGTCGTATTGCTCAAACCGGTTTTCCAGCGCCATTTCAACGGAATCGCGGTGGCCTTCGGTGGTGATGAGAGCGGTCTTGGCTCCCTTGCGCTCGATCAGCGCGTTGGTCGCGAGCGTGGTCCCGTGGATCAGCAGGCCGACCTCGCCCGGCTCCAGCCCCGCTTCAGCCATCGCTTTGGCGATGCCCTCCTGCACGCCCCGCTCCGGCGCATCCTGTGTGGTCAGAACCTTCGTGGTGACTTGCCGCTCGCCATGCTCGAGCACAACATCGGTAAATGTGCCGCCGATATCGACGGCGAGGCGGGCTTGTTCGGCGGTCATAGCGACAATCTGGACTTTCCGGGCGGAAGGGCGGCACAGTAGCGTTCAACGTCACTACACCACAATGCGGGAGCCTGCCCCATGCCCGATACCGTCGCGCCCATGACACAGCCTTTCCGTCATGTGGATCAGGATCGCAGGATCTATGGCCAAGACCTGCGGCTTGGCCTGATCGTACCCTCCACCAATACCGTGGCGGAAACCGAGTTCTGGCGGCTCGCTCCACCAGGTGTCTCGATCCACACGACCCGCATGTTGTTCGATCCGGAAGGTCTTCAGAAAGCTGGCGGGGAGGGGATGGGAAATATGCACGACCACATGCCCCGCGCAGTCGCTGAGACTGCATCTGCGCGGGTCGATCTCATCGCCTATGGCTGCACGGCCTCCAGCGTCGAACACGGGCCGGAAAATATCGAACGCGAGATTGAGGCGCAGACGCAGGTGCCGGCCGTCTCCACCGCGGGCGCCATTCTGGCCGCGCTGGCACACTTGGGCATCCGCAAGTTCGCTCTCGCAACACCCTATCCCGCCAAGATTAACGCACATGAATGCGCGTTCTTCGCCGCACGTGGCTTCGAAGTGGTCACCGACCGGTCAATGCTGGCGAGCGAGGAGCAGCAGCACCTGCGCGGCCTGGCCCTCGTGCCGCCCGGCATGGTCCGGGAAACCGTGCTTGAAATGGATGGACCGGAGGTCGAAGGGTTCCTGCTAAGCTGCATGGACCTGCCGACACTCGACCTGATTGACGATCTGGAGGCGGAGACGGGAAAACCTGTCATCACCAGCGTGACCTGTACCCTCTGGCAGTCGTTGCGCAAATCCGGCCTCGGCAAATGGCCGGACCGCGGCGGCAAATTGCTGAAGGGATAGAGCCATGAAAGTCATGTCCGTTTTTATTGATGGCAGCGAAAACGATCACGACTCTCTGCGGGTGGCGGCGATGTTCGCCCGCAAGCTGAACGCGCGGCTCGACGTGGTGCACGCGGCGGGATCGGAGATTTATGTGGTGGCCGACTCCGTGGCTATCCCGGAACCTGACGAGGAAGCGGATTCGGCGGCGAAGGCGGCGTTCGACGCTATTTGCGGTGATCTGCCCAATGCTCGGTGGATTCAAACGGATTCCAAGCCAGCCGATGCCATCCGGCAGCATGGTTTCTTCAACGATATGATTGTTCTGGAGCGCGTTTCGGGCGAGGACGGCCCGGATGCGGAAGCCTTGAACATCGCCCTGTTCGAGACGGCCGCGCCGGTTCTGGTATGCCCGCCGTCGCTCCCGCCGGATGTATGCACGTCGGCCGCGGTGGTTTGGAGCCCGACGCTGCAGGCCGCGAAGGCGGTGCGTATCGCTCTGCCGCTTCTGCACCAGGCCCGCGAGGTCACGGTGCTGGTGGACAGTAGCAATGAAGATGCCGACCCGGAACCCCTGCTGGACTACCTGCGGACCCACGAGATCGAAGCGAAGGTAGAGCGGTTTGACGGTGATGCGCTTACCGCCAGAGGTCGGGGACGCGCCATTCTGGAGGCGACGCATGGCAAGGCGGATTTCCTGGTGATGGGTGCATTCGGCGAGAACATGTTTTCATCCCTGCTGGGGCTGGGCCGCACCACCCAGAAAATCGTCACTGCCACGAAGATCCCGACGCTGATCCATTGCTAGTGCTGGTAGAGTATCGCCGGTTCAGCCGTCCACAAACATGAACGGAATGGTTGCGAGCAGCAGGGCGGCAAGCGACCAGTTGATGACACGGCGCCAACGGGCATCCTGAAACACGCGGGCAATCGCCATGCCGAACAGCGTCCACACCGCCATGGGCATGGATCCGATGGATAGCGCCAGGGTGGCGAGGACGATGGCTTTGCTCATCTCGCTGTCGAATGCGGGCATCAGTAAGGCGGCGTTAAGCGCCATTACCCAGCCCTTGGGGTTCAGGAACTGGAACCCGAATGCCTCCCAAAAGCTGATTGGTTCGGCCCCATCGGAAACGTCGGGCCCGGCGGCATTGGCGATGCGCCAGGCTAGGTAGATCAGGTAAAGCGAACCGGCGGCGGCGAGGGCCGTCTGCGCTTCCGGCAGGGTAGCCAATACCGCGCCCAGTCCAAGACCGGTCAACAGCATCAACAGCGTGATGCCCCCGCAAATGCCCGCAATATGCGGCAGCGTGCGTGACAGGCCAAAATTCATGCCCGATGCGGCCAGCATCGCATTGTTGGGCCCTGGTGTCCCGGCCATGACAAATACGTACCAAGCCACCGGTGCCAGTAGCGGAAGAGTATCCATGAGAGCTGCGGGTCAGCCGTGTGCGCTGCGGCTGTCTGCGGGCGCCTGATCGCGGCGCTCCATGCTGTAGTCGCGGCTCACTTCCGCTACGCGCAGGCGATAGTCTTTGAAAGCGCCCGCGCGCCCCGCCGACTGGGCCGCCCGGTGCTGAAGCCGGTTGCGCCAAGCCTGAACCGCGGCCTCATCGCGCCAGAAGGAGAGGGACACAAACTTGCCTTCTTCCGACACGCTTTCGAAGCGCTCGATGCTGATGAAGCCGTCCGCGTCTTTGACAAGCTCA
This sequence comes from Alphaproteobacteria bacterium, assembly GCA_965222315.1. Classification (GTDB taxonomy): domain Bacteria; phylum Pseudomonadota; class Alphaproteobacteria; order Bin95; family Bin95; genus JACKII01. Next base: position 807,218 of record OZ244951.1, read on the forward strand.
CTCATCGCTTTGGCGTGATCCCAATAGATGTCGGCCTTGTCCGGGTTGGTCCAGAATTCAAAGATGACGGCAAGCATGGTCGGCTCCTGGGATCGCAATTTCGGCGACTATAGGCCATCAGCCTCCGAATACCAGAAGGAGCCCGCTCAGAAACGCGCCCAGAGCCGGCACCGCAATCGGGACCTGGAACACCTGGCTGGATGGCTTTACGCCGTTCCCGCGCCGTTCCCGCAGCTTTACCCGAATCAACGCCAGATTGACCATCACGAACACCGCCAGGATGAGTTGGGAGGTAGCGCCCGCCAGCCGCGCAATGTCAAAGCTAAGCGCCAGGAAGGCGACAAGAACCGCTACGGCCGCTGTTGCGACGACCGGTGTGCCGGTGCGGCCATAGACATAGCCAACTGCGCGTCCAGCCGCGCCTGGGATTGTCCCCTGGTCGGCCAAGCCATAGAGCACGCGGCTCGCCATGATGACCTGAATGACGATACCGTTGAACGTCGCGATGATCGCTATGCCGCCGATAAGTCCTGGCGGCAGGTTTGTAACCGCGCCAAAGACCAGGCCAAGCGGGGCATCCGTTCCAGCCAGTTCTTCTCGCGGTACGCTGAGGACGGCGATGGACGCCACGATGAAGTAGAGCACCGTTACGATTAGCAATGTGATGAAGATGGCGCGGGGCATCGTCTGTTCGGGGCTGCGCACTTCCTCCGCCACATTGACCATGTCCTCGAAACCGATGAAGGCGAAGAAGGCGAGCAAGCCTGCGCCAAGAATGCCGCTCCAAACCGCGCCGTCCAGGGTGGACGGGATGACCTCAGGCAGGCGCGCGATCAACTCAGGGGAGCCGCCAAGCCCGCCGATCACGATGGCGGCCAGTCCGCCGATCTCGATCAGTGTCATCAGGCCGGCGAACGCCACGGACTCCAGAATGCCAATACAGGCTATTGCTGCGACGGCCGCGATGATGATCACGGTCAGTATTGAGCGGTCAACGCTCAAGACCGGGTCGAGGAACTGCCCGAGGTACCCGGCGCTGCCCAGGCTGATGGTTGCTGACGAGACGATGCCGGCCAGCATTACGACAAGCCCAACAGCCAGTGCCACGGCGTGGCTTTGAAAGCCGAACCGGACATAGGCTGCCTCGCCTGCGCTTACGGGCAAGCGGCCGACGAATTCCGAGAATGTTGCTGCCGAAAAGCCCATGACGACAGCTGCCAATACGAAGGAAACCGGCGCATACAGGCCCGCCTTCCCCGCGGTTTCGCCGATCAGTACATAGATGCCTGCACCGACCGTAACACCCAGGCCATAGAGAACGACGAGGGTGAGCGACAGGCGGCGCTTCAGCTTCGATGGTTGCGTCGCGCCAAGGTTGGCGGTCATTGAGGCGGCTCTCTAAGTATGCACCGAACGAAAGAGAGCACTCATCCCGCAACGCCGCCTTGCGCTGGATCAAGCGGCGGCGAGCGTGTCCCAACAGCCGGTATCGCGCAGCAATGGCTCGATGGATGCGCGGCTTTCATCCGGCAACGCCTGAAACTCATCACGCAGCCAGGAGAGGCATTTGACCTGATAGCCGAACGGCGCTTGCGCATAACGCTGGCCTAGGAGTTCGATGTCGAAATGGTCATCCCCGGCTGCGGCTGCCCTGGCATTGGCTTCCAGGAACGGCAGGTAGACTTCGCCGGCCAGGGCCAGCAACCGCCGGGTCGCGTCCGGCAATCCGTCCGCGCTGGTGATCCACTCGCCCTCGACGCCCGACAGGTCATCGACCTGGCGTACCCAATGCTCAACATAGACAGCCCGCGCCCGCATCTCCAGCATCGGCGTATGATCGGTGGCGAGGGTCTTGAGCTGGCCAAACAGGCCGAAATCCCCGAGACTCGGCCGGCTGCCGAACAAGTAGCGGTCTACCCGCACATGATCGTTCAGCGCGTCCATTGCCCGCCAGTAGCTTTCCTTGATCACCGGTGCATTTCCGGGGGTGCAACCAACCAGCGCCATCCGCCCGACCTGGCGGTCCCTGATGTGGTTGACAGCAGTTTCGAATGCTTCGCCTTCCAGGTCCGGGCGGCTATCGGCAATGATCCATCGGGCGGAATATTCCTGATCGGCCGGCAGTTCCCAGCGGTAGAGGAACATCGCTTTTGTCACCCATTCGTCTGCCATGTCCTCGATCAGGAGGCAGAGAAAGGCAAGACCGGGATCCGGCGGGAGGATCGAGCGCCCGGTATGACGGCGTTCCAACTCGAAAGCGATGGGAGTTGAATCAATCAGATAGCGGTCTTCATCCGGTATGTGCAGCACCGGGATCAAGCCGACTTTAACCTTGTCTGCCAGCGCCTCCCGAACCGCTTGCAAGCGGTAAACCCAGTCGAACGGCAGGCGGCGGTAGCGCATAATCGCCCGCAACTTCATTGAGTACGGCGAACCGTTGTTGCCAATCACGCGGTAACGTGTGGTCATCGAAAATCTCCCTGCATGGTGTGTTCAGCAGCATGCAGGGAGAGGCACGGTCAGATCAATCGGCTATCGTTACACCAACACGGCGTTAGTCGGCTGCGTGGGCGCTTCCGTCCAGTGTCCGCTCCAGCGCCACGAGCGCGTCGCGCTTATGCTTGGTATCGATGGAAACGGAGACGGTCATGCCCGCGCGCAGCGGCGCGTCTTGGTCATTCCGATCCTGGATCAGCAGCTTGACTGGAAGCCGCTGGACCACTTTTACCCAGTTGCCTGTCGCGTTTTGTGGCGGCAGTACGGCGAATTCGGCGCCGGTGGCCGGTGAAATACTGGCGACCTCGGCTTTGAATTTCCGGTCAGGATAGGCGTCGATGGTCACGGTCGCTTCCTGGCCGACCTTCACATGCGTAAGGTCGGTTTCCTTCAGGTTGGCCTCGACCCAGGTGTTTTCGGTGGTGATCAGGCTGAAGACCGGACGGCCTTCCTCCACATATTCGCCCCGTTGCAGCCGCATGTTGGTGACGATGCCGGTTGCCGGTGCAAACACGATGCTACGGTCGAGATCAAGCTGGGCTTCCCGCAAGGCGGCGAGCTTCTCCTTGAAGAGAGGGTGATCCTCCGCCAGGATTTCCGGGTCGCCAACCAGTGCTGTCAGCGCGCGCTGCATGCGCCGGTCGCCTGCCGCCCTCTGCTCTACGGCGACCAACAGGTCGGACTCTGCCCGGTCCAGATGATCCCGGCTGGTAATCCCGCGTTGACGCAACTTTTTGTGCCGCTCAACCTGGCGCTCCAAATAGGCGATATTGGCTTCGATCTCGCCCATTTCCGACTTCGCTTCATAGTAGGCCGCGCGCAAGGTCTCGATGCGCGTGCGGACACTGTCGAGTTCCGCTTCCGCTTTTGCCACCGCTAACTCGAACGGCTTCGGGTCGAGACGGAATAGCAAATCACCCTCGTGAACACGGATATGATCGCCGATTGCTACCTCGGTGACCTGGCCGTCGAGCACGGCGCTGACCTGAATGATGTCGGCCTTGACGTAGGCGTTTTCGGTCGAGATGTAGCGCCCGCCGATCAGGTAGAAATAGCCGCCGGTGACTATCGCGGCCGCTGGAATGACGACCAGCAGGACGAGGCGCAACAGGAATTTGCGGGATTTCTGGTCGCTCATGCGGGTTGGCTCCCTATCCGCAGCGGGGGTAGTTCAGGATTAGCGGACCCGTTGGTCCTGACATTTTTGGTATGCGTGCTGCCGCTTCCGTTTACCGTGCCGTTGCCAGAGCCGTTTGCCGTACCGTTGCTGGTCATCCCCAGCAGGTGGTCTTTGACGGTGGCGAGCACCTCACAGGCCTGATCGTGCTGGATGCCGGACAGGCCGGCGAGGGCATCGTCCATGGTTTCACGGGTGATGCGGCGCATCTTCTTGTAGATGGTCTGCGCCTCTGTGGTCGGGTAGAGGCGCTTGATCCGGCGGTCCTTGTTATCAGGCTCCCGCTGAACCCAGCCGCCCTCTTCCAGGCGGTCGATCAGGCGTCCGGCCGGGGCCTTCTCCATCTCCAGCATTTCTGCCAGCTCCGAGAGACTTACCCCCGGAAAGCGCGCGAGGCGCGACAGGGCAAGCCACTGCGACCGGGTCAGCCCCTGTCCGCGTGCACGGCGGTCCAGTTCGGTCCGCAGCATCCGCGCTACGTCCGATACCAGTACTGCAAATAAGATGTCGTCATCGTCCATCGGGTAAATTGCCTAAATGTAACCTGGGTTAATATAACCCTCTATATCATCTCCCTGTATAATTTTTCAAGAACCAGAGTCATGCGTTTAACGCATAGTGGGTGAGCGATGGCTTACAGTGTCTCAATGCCCTACGTGCCGGCTACCGTCGCGTGAGGCGAGAAACATGACCGCCGTGCGGGCGGCAACCCCAGCCGCCGCCAATCTGCTGACCGCGCTGCTGGCAAAGAGCATGCCCGCGTAGACACCGATCAGCGCATCGTCCGCGCCAAAATCGGCCACGGCGGAAACAGCAATCACCGGAACAATCAAAAGCCTGATGGCGCGGGTGGTCCGGCAGGCCGTCATACCGTCAGCGCTATGATGAAAAGGCGGCTCGGACCAAGCTGTTTTGCGGTGGAATCCGTGGCGCGAGGGGCAACATTCGTATGCTCTTCCGGTAAATTTTTGTTAAAAATCATAGCTTTGACGTTTCTTTGACACTAAGCATTAACAGTGTTTGTCAATAAGTTCGAAAGAACAGCGGAGGTAACGAAGATGCACATACACGGAGCCCCATTGGCGCGTCCGTCGGAGCGAAACGGCTCCGCAATGCCGGTTGGACCTTACGGCACGGGAACCGTGGGCGGTACCCGCCAACTTTTTGAGCAACCGTCCGGTGCGCCCGGTCATGTCTCAGAAACCGCCAGCAAAGGCCCATCGATCACGCCGGAACGGTTGCAACTGCTCTCCAAGCTTGCGGTCGCAATGACCAAGCCCAGCAGCGGTATCGATACCGACAATCCGAACATCCCCTCCGGTTTCACCTATCTGGCCCAGTTCGCGGCGCACGACATCACTTTCAGTCTGACGCCGTTCGACGAGGCCCACGGCCATACGCAGTCGAATAAGAACGCCCGGCACGCCCGGTTGATCCTCAATACGCTCTATGGGCTCGGCCCCGGCGTGCATCCGCACCTCTATAATGCGCCGGAATTCGGGCGGGAGATGCGGGGGACCTTGCGGCTTGGCCAGATGCGCAGCCGCACGTCCAAATGTCCGATGCAGGGTGACCCCTGGATCGACATGCCGCGCGTGCCGGTGGAGCCGCTGCGCAAGGCGGGCTGCCCCTATTCGCCCTACAACCTGGATGGAAATGTTCAGCGCTCGATCCTCATAGCAGACCGGCATGAGACGCTGGCGGCCGACAGCCGCAACGACGACAACGTCATCCTCAGCCAGGTCACCGTGCTTTTCTCGATCCTGCACAACACGATCTACAACCGCCTGGACGAGCCCAGCATTCACGAGAAGCTTCCGCATCACATGCAGGATCCGCGGCTGCAATTCCGGGTGGCCCGCGATGTCGTGACGCTCACCTACAGGCAGGTGCTGTTCAACGACCTCCTGCGCCGCCTGCTGGATGGCAAGGTCTATGCCTACTTCGTCAAGAATGGGCCGCTGGAGCCTGACCTGGACGGGAAGCGCGGCGTGCCGCTGGAATTCACTCACGCCGCTTACCGCATGGGGCACGCCATGATCCGCTCGTTCTATGAAATGAACGACGGCGTCGATGACGATGGGCGCAGCCTGTTAACGCTGATCGAAAGCCTGGCTCTCGGCTCCCAGCGGCTCTCCCAAGACCTGCCCTTGCTGAAGGACTGGTATGCCCAGTGGTCGAAGTTCTTCGAGGTTCCGGGGCATACGCCGCAGCCTAGCCGCCGCATCGGGCCTTACGCAGTGCCGTTGTTAGGCGAAAATTATCAGTTCCCGAATGATGATGGACCTGGAGATACGCCGCTGCCCGGCGGGCTGGTTTATCGGGACATGGTGCGTGGCGAGGAAGAAGGCCTGATGACGCCTTTGGCTCTGGCGCATCGTTTAAAGCCCATCATGGGCGCAGATTTCGACCCGGACGCTTACGTCAAGCAAGTGACCGACAAGTTAGTGGGGTGGTTGAGTGGTGCCGGATTTTCACCGCAAGAAATTGCGGCGTTAGCCGGCACCCCGCCGCTCACCCTATTCGTCCTGCTGGAGGCGTGGACCGGCGCATCCAGCGGATGCAGGCTAGGCCCCATCGGGTCGTTGATTGTCGGGGAGGTGTTCTTCCGTTCCCAGTATGAGACCATCGACGCCTTCGAGCGCGACCACCATGTGCAGGCCGCGGCGGCCGTTGCCTATGACGGCGCGACGCCGGCAACGATGACGGCGCTCATCGAAAAGATTGCCGCTTGGTCGCCGCTCGAATACCGGCCTTTGCCGATTATCTGACAGAGGGTATCCAGGACATACTGGCGAGCTGGTTCACGCCACTGACAACCTGCAGGGAGAACAAAGATGACTATCTCACGTGTTACGATCACTGACTATGTTGGCTTCGGCAAACTCATTGCCGACTGGGCGACTGGCGACAAACCCCGGCCCAAAGACATCAATGAAATGCGCGATCAGTGTAAGGACGTCGCGCATATCCCGGACCGGATCACGAACCTCGAACTGGTGCAAAGTACCCTTGATACGCTGGTAATCAAAATTCCGCCGAAGGAAATGGTGGAAGAATCCAAGCGCATTATTCCAGGGCTCGCCTCGTATCCAACCCCTGCCTACTACTATCAGAAATTTATCAATGGTTCGAGCATGAGCAACGAGGAGTTTCTCTATGCCCGGATCGCTGACTACACCATCGGCCAGTGCATGTGATCGATCAACCCGCTGTTCTGCACTGACCCTACTTGGGCCAGCCTCTCCGCGAGGCTGGCCCTTTTTTCGTGCCGGCGTGATGGCATGGGTAGCGCGATCCGCCGCCGTCTGGTGACCGTAGACCATTTGGGTCGCTGTCGGCATAATGCAGGCTCACTCGCAATTTCCCCTTCGCCAAGGATGCTTCCCCATGGCCGGTACCGGTTTCCGCTTTCCCAAAATGGACTTCCCCGCTGATGTGGAGGATTTGCGACAGGACATTCGCGGTTTCCTGCGGGAAGAACGGAAAAATGGCGGCTTTACGCCGATCGCGGATTGTTGGGGCTCTGGCCTCTCATCGGAGTTCAGCCGCAAGCTGGGCGCTCGCGGCTACCTGGCTGTGACCTGGCCCAAGCAGTATGGCGGGCATGAAAAGACCATGCTGCACCGCTACGTCATCACGGAGGAACTGGTCTCCGCCGGCGCGCCAGTGGCCGCACACTGGGTCGCCGACCGCCAGAGCGGCCCGTTGATCCTGCGCTATGGCAACGAGGCGCAGAAGAACGACATCCTGCCCCGTATCGCGGCGGGCGAGTGCTACTTCGCCATCGGCATGAGCGAGCCGGGCAGCGGCTCCGACCTTGCCAGTGTCCGGACCCGGGCGGAGAAGGTCGACGGCGGCTGGAAGATCAACGGCGCCAAGATCTGGTCGTCGAACGCCCATATCTGCCACTACATGATTTCGCTCGTCCGGACGACGCCGATCAAGGACGGTAAGAAGCACGAAGGCTTGTCGCAATTCCTGGTCGATCTCTCGACGCCGGGCATCACCATTCGCGGCATCAAGAACATCGCCAACGAAAGCCACTTTAACGAGACATTGTTTGAAGACGTGTTCGTGCCGGATGAGGCCATGCTCGGCAACGAGGGCGACGGCTGGAAGCAGGTGACCAGCGAGTTGGCCATCGAGCGTGCCGGGCCGGAGCGGTTCCTGTCGACCACCATCATCCTGGAAGAAGCCGTCCGCGCGATGCAGGAAACCGACGATCCGCGTGTGCAGGTCGCCTTCGGCCAGTTGGTGGCCCGCTTGCGGACGTTGCGGCGCATGTCGCTAGGCGTTTCTGCATTGCTGCAGGAAGGCGCGTCGCCGGAGACGGAAGCGGCGCTGGTCAAGGAAGTCGGCACCCGCTTCGAGCGGGAGTTGATCGAGGGCGTCCGCGCTGTCGCTCCCAGCCAGCCGGCGACCCAGGGCATGAGCGCCTACCACTCCACCCTGCGTGACGGCATCCTGCATATCCCATCCAGTACGATCCGCGGCGGCACCAACGAGGTGCTGAAGGGGATCGTGGCTCGGCAGCTTGGCTTGCGTTGATCTTGATAGCCGCATTTGTGGATCTTTCGAATTTGCGGGCAGGTGCGTTCCGGCGAGCGTGCTGGCGGGGCGGCTGTCCATCACCTAGGCTGCCCGTGAATATTCTCAAAATTAGGAGATAGCGCCTTTGGCCCGACTATCCGATTTGCCCGCCGCACTGGCGGAGCACCTGCTCAAGCTCCCGTGCGAGGCGATGGGGACGACCCCATGCGTCAGCGGCCCGCCAGTCGCCGAACGCCGCGTTGCGATCATCTCCACGGCCGGCCTCGGCCGCCGGGACGACGAAAATTTCAGCGCCGGTGCGAATGACTACCGGGTGCTGCCATCCGACCTGCCGCCTGGCGAGATCGTCATGAGCCATATCTCGGTCAACTACGACCGCACTGGCTTCCAGGACGACGTGAACATCTGCTTTCCGCTCGACCGGCTGAAGGAGATGGCCGCGGACGGCGAGATCGGCTCGGTCGCGGACTTCCACTATTCCTTCATGGGCGCGACCGATCCCAAGGAAATGAAGCCTGCGGTCGACAGCCTGATCGGTCCGATGCAGGCCGAGGGTGTTAATGCCGTTGTGCTGATCCCGGTTTGACCGAATTGTACCCGCGCCGTGAGCGCGATCGGTCACTACCTGGAAGCCGCTGGCTTGCCAACCGTGCAGATCAGCCTGATCCGCGCCCATACGGAGCAGATGACGCCGCCGCGCGCCCTTTGGGTGCCTTATGAACTTGGTCGGCCGCTCGGTGTGCCGGGTGACGCGGACTTTCAGAAGAGGGTGCTGCGTCACGCGCTGAGTCTGCTGGAGCGAAGCGACGGCCCCTTCATCGTGGACCACGGTGAGGAACTGCCGGAAGGCACGGTGTCGGCTGACGGCGACGGCTGGGTCTGCCCGGTCTCCTTCCCGGCGCCTGCTGGCGAGGATACGCCAGCCGATGCTCTTCGGCGCGAGGTGCAAGGGCTGAAGCCCTGGTATGAACTCGGACTGGAGCGGCGGGGTCGGACGACGGTAGGCATTTCCGGCCTCTCCATTGACGCCGTCGCCGATTATATCGCTGCGTTTGCCGAGCGCGGGATCGAGACGGAAAACCCGCTGCCCGCGTTGCCGGTGGCCGAGGCGTTCAAGCGCGCCAACGACGACCTGCAGACCTTTTACCAGGAAGCGGTGACGGCGCAGCCGGGCCATGGCGGTGGCCACACCGATGTGCTGGACTGGTTTTGGGGCGAAACCCAAGCCGGAAAGCTGTTGTTGGTCTGCGGCGACCAAGCCAGGGAAACCGATGACAAACGGCTGAAGTTTATCGTTAACGGTCTGATGGTGCCGCGGCTCGCACGGGCGCGACTCGGCCTGTAGGCGCGTCAAAAAAAAGCGGATAAAAAAACCGGCACGCGGTTGCTTGCCAACGCTATGGCTTCGCCGTAGCTTGGCGGGCAACCGTGTCAATCGAGCCGCAAACGAGGAAACAAAGATGGATTTCGAGCTCTCCGACGAGCAACGCCAGTTGCAGGACAGCGCCGCCCGCTTCGTACAGAACAATTACAGCTTCGAGCAGCGCCGCGTGCTTGTGGCGACCGAAGCTGGCTTTTCCGACGACAACTGGAAGCAGATGGCGGAGCTCGGCTGGCTCGCAATCTCGATCCCGGAAGACAATGGCGGCATCGGGCTCGGTGCCGTTGAGACCATGATCCTGATGGAAGAGTTCGGCAAAGGTCTGGTCGCCGAACCGTATATGGCGACCGTGGTTTTGGGCGCGGGCGCCATCATCAACGGCGGTTCCGACGATCAGAAGAACGCGATCCTGCCGCAGGTGGCGGAAGGCTCGCTGAAAATGGCGCTGGGCTTCGCCGAGCGGCAATCGCGCTACAACCTGGCCGACGTGGCGACCACGGCGGAAGCCAGCGGTGGCGGCTACAAGTTGAACGGCATGAAGGGCGTGGTGTTTGGCGCTCCGGCTGCAGGCAAGATCGTGGTCAGCGCCCGCACCAGCGGCGGCCCGCGTGATGCCGACGGAATCAGCCTGTTCCTGGTTGATGCGGATGCGGCCGGCGTTTCCGTGCGGGGCTACCCGACGGCGGACGGTCTGCGTGCCGGTGAAGTCACGCTGGAGAATGTCCAGGTCGGCGCCGATGCCGTTGTCGGCCCGGTCGGCGGCGGCCTGGCTATCCTGGAGAAGACCATTGACCAGGGCATCGCTGCAATTGCGGCGGAAGCGACCGGCGCGATGAGCCACCTGAATGACATGACGCTCGAATACATCAAGACCCGCGAGCAGTTCGGCCAGCCCATCGGCAAATTCCAGGTGCTCCAGCACCGCATGGTGGACATGTTCATCGCGCACGAGGAAGCCAAATCGATGGCGATGATGGCGGCCATGCGGGTGGAAGAGGACGATGCTGCGGAGCGCAAGAAGGCGCTGTCGGCAGCCAAGGTGCAGATCGGCAAGTCCGGGCGCTATGTCGGCCAGCAGGCGATCCAATTGCATGGCGGTATCGGTATGACCGACGAATACGCCGCCGGCCACTACTTCAAGCGCCTGACCATGGTCGACCGCACGTTCGGCGACGTGGACTACCATCTCAAGCGCTTCAGCGATCTGTCGTAGCGGAAACGAGCATCGGCAAAAGCAAAAGGCCCCGGATTTCCGGGGCCTTTTCTGTTGGGAAGTAAAATAGGGGCTCTTTAGCTGTAAGGCGGCTTGTGCAGGCCCTTTGGCGACAGGGTGAAGATCTCGCAGCCGTCCTTGGTCACACCGATGGAGTGCTCGAACTGCGCGCTCGCCTGGCGGTCACGGGTGACGGCGGTCCAGCCGTTCGACAGGATCTTGGTTTCCCAGGTGCCGATATTCACCATCGGCTCGATGGTGAAGAACATGCCTTCTTCGATCACCGGACCCTCGCCGGGCGTGCCGTAATGCAGGATGCTCGGCGGGGCGTGAAAGGTTTGGCCGAGGCCGTGCCCGCAAAAATCCCGGACCACGCTGAACCGCTGCTTTTCCACATAAGACTGAATAGCAAAGCCCAGGTCGCCTAGTGTCACGCCGGGCTTGACGGTCTCAATGCCGATCATCAGCGATTCATAGGTTACGTCGATAAGCTTCTGTTGCTTCACGCGGATATTGCCGACCGGATACATGCGGCTGGAATCGCCATGCCAGCCGTCCAGGATCACAGTGACGTCGATATTGGCAATGTCGCCGTCCCGCAGTTTCTTCTCACCCGGAATGCCGTGGCAGACCTCGTGGTTGATGGAGATGCACGTGGATTTCGGATAGCCGCGATAGCCGAGCGGAGCCGGCACGGCACCGCGGGCGGTGATGAACTCATGACAGAGATCGTCCAGTGCTTCCGTCGATATACCCGGCTGCACATAGTCGACGATAAAGTCGAGCGTCTCGGCCGCCAACCGGCCGGCCTTCCGCATTGCCTCAAAGTCCGTAGGGCCATGCAACTCAATACCGGCGGCACGTGCTGGCAATATCTGCTCCATTTGATTCACACCCGGTCCTTTCTGGGGCGCGATTTTACCACCCGAAATCTAAACGATCTCGAGCGGCTGCGTCACGCTGATGTTTCTTTCACTGATGTCGCATTTGTAACAAATCACTTCTACGCCCGCAGCGCGCGCTTCCGTCATCGCCTTTGCGTAGTTCGGATCAATGTCGTGCGCCAGCGCTATGGTATCGCAATCGGTCCGCTGCACAATGAACAACATCACAGCGCGCTTGCCTGCCGCCTTGATCGTTGCCAGTTCGCCCAAATGCTTTGCCCCGCGGGCCGTGACGGAGTCGGGGAACTCCGCAAGACCGGGTGTGCGCATAAGGTGGACGTTCTTGATCTCGACGTAGCAGGGCGCGCGGGCATCGTCTTCGAGCAGCAGGTCGATGCGGCTGTTCTCGCCGTACTTCACTTCCCGCCGCAGACCGCCATAGCCGGCAAGTTCGGGAATGGCGCCTGCCAGCACGGCTTCCTCCGCCAGCTTGTTCGGGCGGTTGGTGTTGATCCCCACCCATGCGCCATCGGCATGGCAAAGCTCCCAGCGCCAGCGGAGCTTCGCTTTTGGATTGGTGGCGGGTAGCAGGCCGACGGTCATGCCAGACTCGGCCAGACCGGTCATTGCGCCGGGGTTCGGGCAATGCGCCGTCACCTCGCGACCATCGGCCAGCGTGACGTCGGCGAGGAACCGCTTATAGCGCTTGATCAGGCGTGCGCGTTCGATGGGAGCTTCTAGCTGCATGGGACGCAGAGTGTTAACGGCGCAGCCCTTCAAAGGAAAGCCCCATGGCCTATCTCGACCACATCCGCCGCTGCAATGCGCATGACCTGAGCCGATACCGGCCCTGGACGATTGAGGGGCGAACGGTGGGCTATCTGCAGGCCGATTTCATCGATCATCTGCGCAGCTTTCCTGACGTTTTTGCCATTTCCGATGCGGAGATTGCGCTTTCGCCCGCCTTTGGCTCAGTTGCGGATCGCACGGAGGCGATTGCCGGGATTTGCCGCAACTTGGCTGCTGACGGTGTGTTGGCGCCTGCGCGGGGAGAGATGTTTCCGGTCGCGCCGCGATGGGGAGTCAGGCCGCTTGCGGACGTGGACCGCCGATGGGTCAACCATTTCGGTCTGCCGGCCTACGGCGTTCACCTGAACGGCTATGTGCGCCGCGGCGATGACATCGCCATGTGGGTCGCCCGGCGTTCCAGGGAGAAGATGACCCATCCGGGATTGCTCGACAATCTGGTGGCCGGCGGTCAGCCGGTCGGGCTGGGCTTGCACGAAAACATGGTCAAGGAAGCAGACGAGGAAGCCGCCATCCCGCACGAGCTTGCGCAGCGCATCCTACCAGTCGGAACCATCAGCTACATGATGGAGACGGAGGCCGGACTGAAGCTCGACACCATGTTCAACTTCGACTTGGAATTGCCAGCCGATTTCGCGCCCGTGAACAATGACGGGGAGGTGGAGAGTTTCATGCTGATGCCGCTGGCGGAAGTGGCGGCAATCGTGCGGGAAAGCTTCGAGTTCAAGTTCAATTGCAATCTGGTCATTATCGACTTCCTGATCCGGCACGGCTACCTGACGCCCGATAGCGAATCGGACTACTCGGCGATATGCACAGGGTTGCAGAAACCGTTTCCGCTCGACTGAGCCGAATGACGCTCATTGCCAGAATCGGATGCGCAGATTGACGGACGACGCTCCTTTCCGGTTGGAACTATCCGGCATTTCCAAGGCTTTTCCGGGCGTGCTGGCGAACGACGATGTGCACTTCGCGGTTCGGCCGGGGGAGATCCATGCGCTGCTGGGCGAGAACGGCGCGGGCAAGTCGACCCTGGTAAAGATGGTCTATGGCCTGCTGCAGCCCGATGCGGGCGAAATCCGGTTGGATGGGCAGTTGGTGACCATCGCCAACCCGAAAGCCGCGCGGGCTATGGGCATCGGTATGGTCTTTCAGCATTTCTCGCTGTTCGACGCGATGACCGTGCTGGAGAATATTGCACTCGGCATGGACAACGATCTGCCGTTTGCGGCGCTGGAACAGCGGATTCGGGACATCCTGAACCGGTTTGGCCTGAGCCTGGACCCCCACCAGGTTGTCTCCACGCTCAGCGTCGGCGAACGGCAGCGGATTGAGATCGTCCGCGCGCTGCTGGTGGAGCCGCGCCTGCTGATCATGGACGAGCCGACTTCCGTCCTGACGCCGCAGGAAGTGCAGCAGTTGTTTGATACGCTGCGCAGCCTGGCTGCGGGCGGCTGCTCGATCCTCTATATCAGCCACAAGCTGCATGAGGTGCAGACGCTGTGCACCGAGGCGACGGTGCTGCGGGCAGGCAAGGTCGTCGGCACGTGCGACCCGCGCAAAGAATCGCCACGCAGCATGGCGGAGATGATGATCGGGGGCACGCTGCTGGACATCGACAAGCCGGCAGGCCGGACATTCGGCGCCGTCAAACTGGCGGTCGCGGGGCTTAACCTTGAGCGCGACAGCGAATATGGGGTTTCGCTGCACGATATAGGGTTCTCGGTCTGTGCGGGCGAAATCTTCGGCGTGGCAGGTGTGGCGGGCAATGGTCAAAACGCGCTGCTGCTGGGGCTGGCAGGGGAAGTGCTCGCACCGCATGGCAGCGATATCCGTATGGATGGCCGCGAGGTTGGGCGAATGGGCTCGGCGGATCGGCGCCGCTTGGGACTGTGCGCTGTGCCGGAGGAGCGAATGGGCCACGGGGCGGTGCCGACTTTTAGCCTGACCGACAATTCCCTGCTGACAGCCAGGGAACGCAAGCGAATGACCGGATGGGGCCTGATCAGGCGGCTGGTAGCGCGGACTTACACGGAAGAGGTGATTGAGGCTTTCGACGTGCGCACGACGGGCGCTCGGTCCAGTGCGGCGTCGCTTTCGGGCGGCAATTTGCAAAAATTCATCATGGGCCGGGAAATCCTGCAAAACCCTTCGGTGCTGGTGGTTGCGCAACCGACCTGGGGCGTGGATGCCGGCGCGGCTGCTGCCATCCACCAGGCGCTGGTTGATCTGGCGGCCGGCGGGGCTGCGATTGTGGTGATAAGCCAGGACCTCGATGAACTCCTGTCGCTCTGTGATTCGCTCGCCGTCATTAACGAGGGACGGTTGTCGGCGGCGCGGCCGGTGTCCGCCTTCACCGTCGAGGAGCTGGGGCTGCTCATGGGCGGCATCCATGGCGAACCGGTGGAGGCCTCCGCCGATGCTGCTTGAACTGGAGCGCCGCAAAGAGCCCAGCCGCTCGATGGTCTACCTGTCGCCCGTGATCGCCGTTATGCTGACCATGGCGGCGGGAGCGGCGGTATTCACCGCGCTTGGGTATGATGGCGTGGCGGCGGTGCATGAAATCTTCATCGTACCGCTGGTGAACCCTAACAAGTGGCAGGAACTGGGGATCAAGGCCGGGCCGCTGATCCTGATCGCGACCGGGCTTTCCATTGGCTTCCGCGCTAATGTCTGGAACATCGGCGCGGAGGGGCAGTACGTGATGGGCGGGCTCGCCGGAACCGGCGTGGCGCTCGCCACCTGGGAAATGGAAGGGGGCTGGATCCTGCCGCTGATGTGCCTCGCCGGCGTGGCCGGCGGTATGCTCTACGCGGCCATTCCAGCGTTTCTGCGGACCCGGTTACATGTGAGTGAGATACTCTCCAGCCTGATGCTGACCTATGTCTCGGTGCAGTTGCTCTACTACTTGATGCGCGGGCCGTGGCAGGACCCAGAGGGTTTCAACTTTCCCCAGTCCCGCTTGTTCAGCGATAGCCAGCTATTGCCGGAAATCGGCGATACCTACATGCATTTGGGCGTGCCGTTGGCGTTTCTGATTGCGGTGATCGCTTGGCTGGTGCTGTCCCGCTCCGTCTTCGGTTACGAGGTGAGGGTGGTCGGCGCGGCCCCCAACGCCGCCCGGCATGGCGGCTTCAAGCGCAACCGGACGATCTGGCTGGCGCTGCTGTGCGGCGGCGGATTTGCCGGGCTTGCCGGTGTGTTGGAGGCGGCTGGGCCGTTCGGACAGATGGTGCCGGCTTTCCCCGCCGGCTACGGCTTCACGGCTATTATCGTGGCGTTCCTTGGGCGCTTGCACCCGCTCGGCATAATCCTGGCTGGGCTGATCCTGGCAATTTCCTATGTCGGCGGAGAGATCGCGCAGGCGACGCTTGGGCTGCCGAACGCCGCAGCCGGATTGTTCCAGGCGATGATGTTGTTCTTTCTGCTGGCGACCGACATGCTGGTCACCTACCGCGTGCGGATCGGTGGTCGCCCGGCAGCGGCGAGGGCTGCGGAATGAACGAACTCGCCACCCTGACCATTGCTATATCCGTCGCGATGACAGTCATCGGCGCAGCGACGCCGATCCTCCTCGCGGCTCTGGGCGAGTTGGTGGCGGAAAAGAGCGGCGTCCTCAACCTGGGCATCGAGGGCATGATGCTCATCGGCGCGGTCAGTGGCTTCGCAGTAATGACAATGACCGGATTTGGTCTCGCCGGCGTGTTGGCGGCGATGTTGGGTGGGATGTTGGCATCGCTGATATTCGCTTTCCTTACTTTGTCCCTGACCGCCAACCAGGTAGCGACCGGTCTGGCGCTGACGATATTCGGGGTTGGCCTCTCCTCATTGATGGGGGAGGGGTTTGTCGGCCGGACCGTGCCCGTGTTTGGGCCGGTTTTCCCGGCGGCGCTGTCGGAGCATCCCGTCTGGCGGATCGTCTTTGGCCACAGCCCGCTGGTCTATTTCTCATTCGCGATGACCGCGGTGGTGGGCTGGTTCCTGACCCGGTCCCGCGTTGGGCTGAAACTGCGCGCGGTGGGGGAAAGTGCCGAGTCCGCCCACGCCATCGGCTACCCGGTGAACGCGATCCGTTATGCTGCCGTCGCGTTTGGCGGGGCGATGGCCGGGATCGCCGGCTGTTACTATTCCCTGGTCCTGACGCCCATGTGGGCGGAGGAAATGACAGCTGGGCGTGGCTGGATCGCGTTGGCACTGGTGGTGTTCTCCGCATGGCGGCCCTGGCGTCTGCTGGCGGGTGCATACCTGTTTGGCGCAGTGATGACGTTGGAACTGCATACCAAGGCGGCAGGCATAACAGTGGTCGCGCCAGAGCTCTTGTCGGCGATGCCATACTTCGCCACCATCGCCGTGCTGGCGCTGATCTCTTGGCGGAAGTCGGTTGGGGCGCAGGCACCGGCCTGCCTCGGGCAGGCTTTCAAACCGACGAACTGATCGGGCCACAGCAGCCGCTATCGCTTGACGACGGATTTCGCCATCCGGGTCAGATGGACAGCCGCGACGCCGACGACGACGCCCCAGAAGGCGGAACTCACGCCCCACAAGCTGAAATCCGCCGTCGTGATGATGAAGGCCAGCAGCCCTGCCTGCACGTCGTTCGGCCCGGCGAGAGTGTCGCTCAAGCCCCTGAGGATTGCGCCGAGCAGCGCAAGGCCAGCCAACAGGGCGATCATTGACGCTGGCAGCAGCACAAGCAATTCGACGATGCTGCCGGCAAATACGCCGCCGAGGCACAGGAACACGCCGGCGGCCACGCCTGCCGTATAGCGGCGGTTTGGGTCGGCATGGGCGGCGGGGCTCGCGCAAAGCGCTGCCGTGATCGCCGCCAGCGCCGTCGTGATGCCGCCGAAAAACGCCGCCGGGATTGAGGTCAGGCTGGCCACGACCAGGGTCGGGCGGGCACTGATGTCGTACCCGTTGGCTCGGATGATCGCAATGCCCGGCAGAAACTGGCCGCTCAGCGTGATGAGCACCAGCGGCACGCCGAGGCTCAGGACGGCTTCGGCCGAGAAGACGGGCATGGTGAGCACCGGTGTCGCCAATGTGGCGGAGACGGTTTCGACCGGAACATCGTAGACGCCCCAGGCGAGCGCCACGCCGATACCCAGCAGGAAGATGACGGTGTAGCGGGGCGTCCAGACGCTTAGCACCAGAAAGGCCGTCAGCAGGATCACAAACATGACCGGCTCCGAGCCCAGGCTAGCCATCGCGTCGGCACCGAAGCGGAACAGGATGCCCGCCATCATCCCGCTCGCGACCGTGCGGGGAATTGCGGCGACCAGCCGGTCGTAGAGGCCGCTGGCGCCGACCACCAGGATGACGAGGGCCGTGACCAGGTAGGCCCCGACAATCTCCGTGAACGGGATGGTCTGGCCGATGCTGATCAGCAGCACCGTGCCGGGCGCCGACCAGGCGGTGACCGCCGGGATCTTCAGCCAGAGGCTAAGCAGGATGCTGGAAACCCCGGCGGCGAGCGAAATCGCAAACACCCAGGATGAAAATACCACACCGGAAAAGCCCATCGCCTCCGACGCTTGCAGGTAGATCAGGAGAGGCCCGGCATACCCTATCAGAGCCACCAGGAAGCCCGCAGCGATGGTGGAAGGCGCAATATCACGCAAGAAAGACATCAGAGGCGGTCCGCGAGCTTGAAGGAACTAAATGTGCTTGCCGGTTTCCGGCCAGTAGTGCTTGCGGATCTCGTTCTTGTACAGCTTGCCGGTCGGCAGCCTCGGCAGTTCGTCCCAGAAATCGACCGAGCGGGGCACCATGTAGTGCGCCAGCCGTTCGCGGCAGAACGCGATCAGTTCTACTGCCAGTGCCTCGCCGGGCTCGATGCCGAGGGCAGGTTGCACGACCGCCTTCACCTCCTCGCCGAAATCCTCGTTCGGCACGCCGATCACGCCGACATCGGCCACCTTCGGATGCAGGACCAGCACGTCCTCAACCTGTTGCGGGTAAATGTTCACGCCGCCCGAAATGATCATGAAGCTCTTGCGGTCGGTCAGGAAAAGATAGCCGTCCTCGTCCACATAACCGACATCGCCGAGCGCGGTCCAATTCGGGTGGACCGGATGCTGCGCTTCCCGCGTCTTGTCCGGGTCGTTGTGGTAGACGAAGGGCAGTTCTGGCTGTTCGAAATAGACAAGGCCGGTCTCTCCCGGAGGCAATTCGTTGCCTTCGTCATCGCAGACGTGCAGCACGCCGCTCTTCGCGGTACCGACTGAGCCGGGCTTCCGCAGCCACTCGTTACTGTCGAGCGAGGTGCGGCCATTGCCCTCCGACGCGCCATAATATTCCAGCAGGATCGGCCCCCACCAGTCGATCATCCGCCGCTTGACCTCCACCGGGCAAGGCGCGGCGGCGTGCACGGCGGTTTTGTGGCTGGACAGGTCGTACTTCGTTCGGACTTCCTCCGGCAGCTTCAACATGCGGACGAACATGGTCGGCACCCACTGGCTGTGGGTGATGCGGTATTGTTCGATCAGGCGGAGGGCGGCTTCCTCGTCGAAGCGCTCCATCAGTACCACCGTGCCGCCGATTGCCTGTGTTCCCATGCTCCAGGCGCAAGGGGCTGCGTGGTAGACCGGCGCGGGACAAAGGTAGACCGCATCCTCCGTAAAGCCGTACTCCCTGATAGACTGAGTCATCGGTGCGCCGTCCCGGGCCTGCAAGCCGCTAATCGCGCGTTTGATTCCCTTTGGCCGCCCGGTTGTGCCTGATGAATAGAACATCAGGGCGCCGAGCGGCTCCTCTGCGAGCGGTGTTGCCGGGCAGTCCGCCAGTTCGCGGTCCAGGTCGATCAGGCCGTCCGCCGGGCCGCCCAGGCAGAGACGGAGCGGGCAACCCGGCGCTCCGTTGCCCAAATTCTGGATGGTTTCAGCCTTGCCGGGGGAGGTAATGACCGCCTGTGCACCGGAGTCCTCCAGAATGTAGGCGACATCGGCGGGTGGCAGGTAGCGGTTCACCGGCGTCACATAGAGGCCGGAACGCAGCGCTGCCCACATGGCAGTGAAGAATTGGGGCACGTTCTCCATCAGAATGGCGATGTGATCGCCGGGGCGCAGGCCCTGGGCGTGCAGGTAGTGCGCCAGGCGGTTGGAGCCAGCGTCCAACTCGGCGTGGGTCACGATCTCGCCCGTGCCCGCCATGATGGTGGCCGGATGGTCGGGGCGGGTCTGGGCAGTCAGGCCGGGATACATGGGTGGTTCCAGGGCAAAAGTGCGGACGGGGGAGCTGGGGCAGGGCGAGGTGTCTAGGTCGGGCTAACTTTTTGCCGGTCCTTCTTGTCCAGGTGCCGGTAGTACTGTCCGACAATCGGCAGGAACCAGGGATTTCCGCGGTAGAACGGCACTGGCACCTCCGGGAAAGCCAGTTCGGTGTAGCCGCTGTCGGACTGGCCGTTCTGTAAGATCCGCCGGGCGATCTGCAGGCCAAGATAGGTCATGGTCGCGACCCCGCTGCCGTTGCAGCCTGTGCAGTAGTGTATGCCGTTCTCATAGCCCATGTGCGGCAGCGCATCGGTCGTCATGGCGACCAGGCCCGACCAGGAATGGGTGATGCGCGCGTCCTTCAGTTGCGGCCAGCGCTCGCACATCATGCGGTGCAGCAGGGCCGCGCTCTCGTCTGGGTGCACGGTCTGAAAGCGCGCCCGGCCGCCATACATTACATGCCGGTCGCCCGGCAGCAGCCGGTAGTAGCTGGTGACGCGCGGGGTCTCGGAGATAGTGCGGCCGTTCGGAATCAGCTCGCGCGCCACATCCTCCGGCAGTTCCTCGGTGGTGATGATCTGGCTTGAAATCGGCACGAGCCGCTTTTGCAGACTGGGCGTGAGTGGCCCGGTATAGGCGTTGGTCGCAACCACCACATGCTCTGCCCGGCATTCGCCCTGTTCGGTTTTGACGGTGAACGCGCCTGGCGCACCGTCGATCCCGATCACCTTGCAATGGGCGGTCAGGTGGACGCCGGCGCGGGCAGCGGCATCAAGCAGGCCCTTGTGATAGAGCGAGGGGTGCAGCTTGCCGGCACGCTCGATCACCATGCCGCCGTGGTAGAAGTCACTGCCGATCTCGCTCCGCTGCTCCTCGCGGGAAATGACGCGGGCGCCGAGGTCGAGCAGGCGGTTCAGCATTTCTGCCTTTTTCTTCAGGCCGTCCAGATGGCCGGGCGCGTAGGCGCCGACGAAGCGGCCGCGGCGTTCGAAGTGACAGTCGATACCCTCCCGGTCGATCAGTGCGCCGACCAATTCGAACGCCGCCAGGCTCTCGGCGAGAAGGTTCTCTAGTAAGGCCTTCTGCGACTCGCCGCGCTTCTCCTGGCCCGGCCCGCCGGAAATGCCCTTGCCGAGATTGATGCCCGCGCTGACGCCCCCGCCGCTTCGGGTGCTCGCCCCTTCGCCGAAGGCCAGCGCGTCCGCCACCGTGACTGCTCGGCCTTCGCGCGCCAGTTCCAGCGCGGCGGAAAGGCCCGCGTAGCCGCTGCCGACGATGAAGACCTCGGTCGCCTCCGGCAGGTCGCGGTGGTCTTCGGTGCCGGGCCGGGCGGCTTCCCACCAGAATGGCTCCGGCTTGTAGTCCGGGTGGAACAGCGCGCGGTCGATGGCCATCAGACCGCCTCGCTCAAAGCACCGCCGCTGGCGAACACGGCGTCGATCTCGGCCTGGGAGAGCCCGGCTTCCGCCAGCGCCTCCGCCGTATGCTCGCCGAGCAAGGGCGTGGGGCGCCCCTGGGTCAGCGCGGTGTCGGAGAACTGGATATAGTTCCAGGCGACCTTCATCCGCCCGACCTTCGGGTGCTGGCGCTCGGCGACGAAATTGTTCTGCTGGCTGTGCGGATCGTCCAGGAACAGCTCGCTGTCGCCCTTTTGCGACTCGGCCACAGGCACGCCCGCTGCCTTCAGGCCGCTGAGGCAGTCGGCCAGCTTCCGGTCCTTGAACGCCTCTGCCATCGCCAGCCCCAGCGCCGAGACCGCCGGATGGCCCTCGCCCTGCGCATTCAGGTCGCCGACACCCAGCCACTCCCGCAGCGCCTGCTGCTGCGCCGGGTCGTCCGCTGCCACATAGACCCAGCCGCCTGCGACCGGATAGAGCCGGTGGTAGGCGTTCAGGCCGTATTGCTGCTGGTCGGCGAGCGGGCGCTCCGGCCGGCCCTTGTACTGGCTGAACCAGGCCGAACTCAGCACCACACCGCCATTCAGCAGGTTGCTTTCCACCCGCTGCACGACGCCGTTTTTCTTGCGCTGATAGAGCGCCATGATCAGCCCGAGCGTGCCCATAGCACCTGTAGTGTAGTCGGTCGGCGCCAATTCCGCGGGGAAGCTGGGCGGGTTATAGGGGCCGC
The DNA here is from genome assembly GCA_965222315.1 of Alphaproteobacteria bacterium. Classification (GTDB taxonomy): domain Bacteria; phylum Pseudomonadota; class Alphaproteobacteria; order Bin95; family Bin95; genus JACKII01. Next base: position 829,068 of record OZ244951.1, read on the forward strand.
CTTGCGCCCGTTGCAGGCCCATCATGGCCTGTGCCAGCGGATCGATGCCGGGACGCTTGGAATAGGGGCCGGTCCAGCCATATCCGGTCAGGTGGACTTCCAGTAGGTTCGGATTGATCGCCGGGCCGATCCCCATGCGCTCGGTAGCACCAGGGCGCAGGTTCGCCAGCACCGCGTCGCAGGAGGCGGCCAGTCTTTGGATCGCCTCCTTGGCACCCGGCTTGCCCGCATCGAAGCAGACCGAACGTTTGTTGAAGTTCACGTTGTAGAAGTAGGTCCGGCCGATCGGGCGGGAGATGTCGCCCGCCGGCGGCTCCAGCTTGATCACGTCCGCGCCCAGGTCGGCGAGCAGGCGGCCGCTGGTCGGCCCGGCGATCAGGTTGGTGATCTCCAAGACCCGGATACCGGCAAGCGGCGGGGGGTCTTTCTCCCCGCTGGCGTTGGCAGGCGCCGCGCCCGGCTCCGCCTTGCCCGGCAAGTTCGGCACGGGCGCAACGCTGGTGGCGCGTGGTCCCTGCGGCGAGGCTTCGGTTTCGGTGAAGTGGATCGGCGCGCCCATCTGCACGACCTCACCAACCGCCGGATCGTCGAAACGCTGCACCATCTTGTTGTGGATGACTTGCGGGTCCTCCAGGCTCTCCTGCGCGTGGCGGGAGGGCGCAAACGGCACGTCGTTCTCCTCGAACATCTGGGCCCACTCTGCAGCGGTGCGGGTCGCCATGATCTCGGTGACCTTGTCGCGCATTTCCTGCACGTCTTCCGGCGTCTCACCCCCGCGGCCTTCCAGGAAGCGCGGCTCGGCCACCAGGTCGGCGATGCCCATCAGTCCGGCAGCAATGCGGATAAAGCCCGGATGCACGCAGCCGAGCTGAATGTAGTTTCCGTCCTTGCATTCATAGACGCTGTAGAACGGCGCGCTGCCGGAGGGGTGGGTCTGGAACACGTGCTTGGCGATGCCCTCGCCGATCACCTTCGGGTGGTAGAGCAGCGCGCCTGCCAGCATCGAGGTCTCGACTTTACGGCCGCGGCCGGTGTCTTCCCGCGCCAGCAACGCGGCCGAAACGCCGATACAGGCGAACAGAGCCGCGCCGACGCTCGGGAGCGGATGGACGGTGTGCACCGGCGCCGGCCGGAAGCCTGGCATGCCGCCCTGCACGCCGGAACGCGCCAGGATCAGGTCGTCGTCCGGCAATTCGTCCTTGAGCGGCCCGCGCAGCCCATAAGCGGTGATCGAGCAGGCCACCAGCCGCGGGTTCAGCGCCTTGAGCTTGTCGTAGGCAATCACCTCCTGCATGGGGGAGGAAGGGGCGAAATCCTCGATTAGCATGTCCAGGCCGGGGACCAGTTTGTCGAGCGCCGCCTGGCCATTGGCCGTGGACGGGTCGAGGTCGATGGCTTCCTTGCCGCGGTCCCATATGACGAAGCCGCCGCTGCGGAACAGCGGCGCTTCGGGCCTGACCGCGCGCAGCACCCTGGCACCACAGTCGGAGAGGAACATGGTAGCAAAGGCGCCAGCGCCTCCAGAGGTCAGGTCAAGAACGGTGATGCCTTCGAGAGGGCGGGGCATGGAATGGGCCTTTGATAGAGTCGCTAAGAAGCGGCGGCGGCGCGCCTGTTGCCCACAGGTTAGCGGCTCTCTCCCCGGCTGGAAATGCCCAGGCTGGTTTGGGGAGGGATGGCCCTTAAATAAAACGAAGCCCGGACTGCTATAAGGGGGCAGTCCGGGCTTGTGGACAGGGTTGGAAGCTAGACGTGAGGGCTAGACACCGAACAGATCGTCCTGCAACGCCATGTCGAAGGTGGCGGTGCCGTTGGACCAGAGCGTTACGATGCTGGACGCGGCAGAGTAGCCGCCTTTGCCGGGCGTGATATCGACCAGCGATTCGTCCAGTTCAACTCCGTCGACAATAACCTCGTCGATGGCCAGATTCCGGTCGCCCTGACCCGGCTGGTACAAATCGTTGGTGAACTCGAACTCGATGGTCTGAATGTCTTCCGCAGCCTGTGGAACGTTGATTTGGAAAGTATCCCGCTCGTCCAGGGTCCGGTCAGCCGAGACCGCGATACTGCCGACGATATTGCCATTGACGATGACATCAGCTTCGGCGGCACCAAGATACGGAATGGCCGTTGCGATTACCGTAATCATCGAACCCTGCCCAGCTGCCGCGGGTTGGAAAATGGCGGAGCCGTTCGTCCCCAGGTAGATAATATCCAGGTCGGAGTTGTAGGTAGTTACCGACGATGTCCGGTCCGCCGTGGCCAACGAGAGATCCTGGCCCCCGGCAGCAACATCATGGATGAAGAGATTGCGGTTGCCGGACCCGGATTGCAGATCGTTGAAATACTCGATTTCGATCTCTTCTGAACCGTCCAGCGCGAAGCCGGCATCGATATGGAATGTCTCGGTTTCGTTGGCCCAGCGGTCTGCGCTGACCTGGATCGTCTCTACGAGATTGCCGTCCACCACCACGTTCGCTTCGGCGCCACCCTGATACAGACGCGAGCTAGCCTCAATCATGATGGTATTCGCTGCGGGTGGCTGCACTGAGCTGTTCTGACCGAACACCGCCGAGCCGTTGGTGCCAAGATAGAGGATATCCAAATTCGCGTTGTAGGCGGCGGTCGCTGCGGTGAGATCGGCATTGGACATATCCAACGCGGTACCGTCGATGGCGACTTCATGCAGGAACAGGTTTCGGTTGCCGCCTGAATCTTGAAGATCATTGGTATATTCAATTTCGACAACGTTTGTTGTGTCGAGGTCGACACCGGCGTCGAAGGTGAATGTCTGTGTCTCGGAACTCCAGCGGTCCGCATCGACCGTGACCGTGCCTACAATCACCCCATCTACCTTGATCACCGCATCAGCACCACCGTTATAGAGCCGGGAACTCGCGGTGACGGAAACGACGCTGCCGACCGGCGGTGACATCGGCGCCGAGGGGAAAAGGGTCGTCAGGGAAGCGGCTGACCTTCCGGTCAGTGCGTCGTCATGAGCGTTCACGGTCGGGTAGTCCGCGGAGAGCGTCGAGCCGCCATACGCAACAGTACCGTCATCATGGACCGCCAAAGCGCGGCCCTGGTCGTTCCCTGAGCCGCCCACATAGCTAGCATAGAGCAGCTCGCTCAGATCGTGGCTGAACTGGGCGACGAAAGCGTCGGAGCCTCCGTTGTAGCCGCCGAAATGACTGATATCCGTCACCGGAAGATCGGTGGACCAGGTGGTTCCGGAGACGAAGATGCCTGCGTCAGAGTATGCGATGCCCTCGATGTTGTCCCGGCCAGAGCCGCCAAAATAGGTTGACGACAGCACGCTTTTGCCATCCGCGGAGACGACGGCCAGGAAGCCGTCGCTGCCGCCGTCACTATAGGTGGACTCAAAGCCATTGGCGGAGCCAGGCAAAATGGAGCCAGTGGTTTCGCCGGCGACGATGAAGTTACCGAATTCATCTACGGCCAACTGGTGCGTTTCGGTATAGTCAGCACCTTCGGTTCCAAAGTAGGTTGCGCTCTTGATCGTGCGGCCGTCTGTGGCCCCGTCTAGCTTGACCAAATAATAGTCATTCTTACCGAGGGGCGTAGACCGGAATGCGCCAGCGGTTGTTGGAGCATTCACCGCATCGATCTTCATCACCATGTTTATGTCGCCATTGTCTTCAACAATGATCGATGGGCTGCTGGCCTTTGTCTCCGTATCGCCATAGCCGCCGATATAGGTGCCGTAGAGGAGGTCGGCACCGTCATTCGACAATTGCGCATAGATATTATCGACAACGCCGCGCATGGTCGGTTGCATGGCATCGATGGTGATATGCTGGTTTTGGGTGTCCAGCACGAAAGTTTGAGTGATATGGATGATGCCGTCCGGGCCAACGTCTATATCGCGGACAATTTCGCCTGCCTTTCCGCCAAAATAAGTGGACCAGTCTAGCTGTCCGTTACCCGCGTCCAGCTTTGCGACAAAGCCATCCTGCTTGCCGTAGGGATTGTTTTTGGATGCGGAGGTGTTGCCTCCGAAGTTTTCTTGCAAGACACCCTGGGTCGTGTAGAAGCCCTCTCCCGCGCGTCCGGCGACGTAGAGACTGCCCTGGTCATCCACTTCGATGGCGTAGGCGCGGTCATAATTGTTGCCGCCGATACGGGTCGACCAGAGCAGATTTCCCGAGGGATCGTATTTTTGGACGAACACGTCGTGCGGAACAAAATTGCCGCCGCTGATGACCCCATTCGGATTGTAGTAATCGTTGCCGGCTGTGATCGGGATGCCCGCAAAGTTCTGAGTGCCACCAGTTACATAGACGTTGCCTTGAGCATCAAACGCCACGTCCCGAAGAATTTCGCCGTCAGTGCCGTCTACCAAAGTGGAGAAAACGGGCGCGTAGGCGGTATTCGCTGCGCTGGTCGCCGCAACCGATACGGAGGTTGACGAGAAGCCCGCCTGATCTGGCGACTGGTCCCAGGTGGAAACCAGCACGTCGAAGAGGGCGGCTTCCTCGCTAGGTTGGGTGCCGTTTGAGCCCGACCCGGCCAGATCGTCCAACTGGCCGTAATCGACGCTTGACAGGCTGGACTGGCTTTGGGCGCTAAAATCTTTGACGGCGTCCAGCCCTTTGTTCATCAGATCGACGAATTGTTGAGCCCCGCCAAACCAGGCATCGACCATGGCTAGCGGTAATTCTGATCCGTGAAAGAACAGGCTTTCGCCGTCAATGTATATGACGGTGCTCAGGTCCGGCAGCGTGCTCATACCGGATATATCGGCCAGTTCGTACTGGCCTGCAGACAATAGGTTCATCGCTACTCTTCCCGTGGTACTTTATTTTTTTAGATTACTTATTGTCATGCCTTGGGTATTGAATGTAAATACTACAATGTAATATTATTGATGTATCCAAGGTCATACGATCAGCTAAAATAAGGGCAAATAGTTGATATTTGGTTTTATGTTTGATAGAAATTTGAAACCATGCATACGTTTCGAGGGTGCGAAGTTTATCTTTGTGTCAAAATGACCTGAATCGATGCAACGTCCGAAGAGGTGGAGGCGCTATCTCCATAGGAAACGTCTCCTCAGCGGGCGCTTACCACACTCTTTGTGGCCGAAATGCTGCTATGCCGTTTAGGGGCGTAGTTGGGGCTATACAGAACTGGCGCTGCAAAACGCTCCCCGGCGTCCGCTTCAAAACGGCTGGCCACTGGAAATTTCTGCGTTCTGACGCCAGATTGCGAGTATGACGCGCGATATTAAAAAGAATGGCGGCCGGCAGCCAGCCACTGGCGGCGGCAGATCCGACATCGAGGCGTTTTTGGCGAAGGTCGAGAGCGCACCGAAGCCGGCAGCTAGTGCTGCCGGACGGTTGATCTTTGCCTTGGACGCGACCGCCAGCCGTCAGCCAAGCTGGGACCGCGCCATGCATCTGCAGGCGGAGATGTTTCAGGAAGCCGCGAACGTCGGGGATTTGGCGATCCAACTCGTCTTCTATCGCGGGTTCGGCGAGTGCAAGGCCTCCCGCTGGTATACTGAGGCCGATGCCTTGTTGAAGGCGATGACCGGCGTTTCGTGCCTTGGCGGGCAAACCCAGATCGGCAAGGTTCTGAGCCATGCACGGGAGGAGGCGCAGAAGCAGCGTGTCGGCGCCTTGGTTTTTGTGGGCGATGCTTTCGAAGAGGACATCGACAAGGTCTGCCACCGCGCGGGCGAACTCGCGCTGTCGGGCGTGCCGGCGTTCATGTTTCAGGAAGGCGGCAACCCGATCGCGGCCAACGCGTTCAAGCAGATCGCCAAGCTTACAGGCGGAGCCTATTGCCCTTTCGATGAAGCGAGCGCGAGCCAGCTAGCTGAATTGCTCCGGGCCGTTGCGGTGTTTGCTGCTGGAGGGCAGAAGGCGCTGGCAGATTTCTCCAAGGGCAAGGGAGGCGAAGTCCGCCGTCTGGCTGCTGCCGTCAAAGCGCTTCCGGAGAAGTAACGGGGATGGTGGTTTATCTGATCCTCGGAATTGCGCTGGCAGTGGGTATTTATTTGCTGGTGCAGGGGCTGTTGCGGGCAACCCCAAGGCAGATAGCCGTCGCAGTGCGTGTTGTTTCGCTGATCCTTGCCGTCGGCGTGGTCGCGTTTCTCGCTATCAGTGGACGCTTGTCCTGGGCTTTGTTCGCTTTACCCATGCTTTTACCGTGGCTTCTGCGGCTGAGAACGGTTGCCCGGCTGTTCAAGGCGGCTAAAGGGCCGAGCGGCGGGCAGCAATCCCGCGTCGAAACCCAGGCGCTGGCGATGGAGCTCGACCACGACACGGGCGACATGGACGGCGATATCCTTTCCGGCCCGTTCGAGGGGCGCCGCCTGTCCGACCTGGACACGGTATTGCTGGTTGACTTCTACCGCTGGTGCTGCACCAACGACGAGCAGGCCGCGCGCCTGTTGGAGGCTTATCTGGACCGAACGTTGGGAGGCGATTGGCGCGAGCAGGCGGGGGCTTCCGGCGGAAGCGGCGCCGGCGACGAGGGCGCGGCCATGACGGAGGAAGAGGCGTATCGCATTTTAGGGCTGGAACTCGGCGCGTCGGCGGACGAGGTGCGCGCGGCCCATCGCCGGCTTATGCAGCATGCCCATCCGGACCGAGGCGGCAGCGCCTACCTGGCGGCAAAAATTAACGCCGCAAAGGACTTCCTGCTGGCGCTTTAGCAGTGACGGCCATCACAAAGTTGTCCCCCGATCTGCATTAGACCATTTACCGCATCGGCGGGCGGGTTAACCATGGGTAAGCCTTTATGTGATTAAGTAACTGGAATACTTCTGCGCTTGGCTTGCGCAGGACATGGAGAGGGGTTCCCATGCCACAGAAAGTCAGGACCGCGGTGTTTCCGGTAGCCGGGTTAGGCACACGTTTCCTGCCAGCGACGAAGAGCATGCCGAAAGAGATGCTCACCGTCGTCGATAAACCGTTGATCCAATATGCGGTGGAAGAAGCGCGCGACGCCGGTATCGAACGGTTCATTTTCGTCAATGGCCGCAACAAAGGAATGTTGCAGGACCATTTTGACTTGAATTACGAACTGGACGATACGCTGGAAAAGCGCGGCAAGATGGATGCCTTGGCTGCTTCCCGCAGCATGGTGCTGGCGCCAGGCGCGATTGCGTCGGTCCGTCAGCAGGAACCATTGGGCCTGGGTCACGCTGTTTGGTCCGCGAAACCCCTGGTTGGAGATGAACCGTTCGCGGTGATTTTGCCCGATGACCTTATCCAATCGGACAAGCCCTGCCTCAAGCAGTTGATCGAAGTGTACGAGGAAACCCGCGGCAATGTGGTCGCCGTCCTGGACGTACCCAGAGAACACACCCAGCGCTATGGCATCCTGAAGGTGGGAGAGGATGACGGGCGGATCGCGGCCGTAGAAGGATTGGTCGAAAAGCCCGACCCTGCGGAAGCGCCCTCGACGCTCTCGGTAATTGGCCGTTACGTGTTGCTGCCCCAAGTCATGACCTATTTGGACGAGAAGGCCGTTGGTGCGGGCGGTGAGATCCAACTGACGGACGCCATGGCCCGCATGATCGGCAGCACGCCGTTTCATGGCCTGCGGTTTGAGGGCAAGCGCTTTGATTGCGGCGACAAGATCGGCTTCTTGGAAGCGAACCTGTCATTTGCCCTGGCGCGGGATGACCTCGGCGAAGAAGCCCGGCGAGTGCTGGGCGCGTATTTCCGGTAACCGAGGGGGCTCGGGGGAATGTCCGGGCCAAGGGGAATCAGGTCCAAAAACTGTGATCAATGCCACACTTACGTCATGTTAAAGTGGTTATGATCATAACCGTGCTCTAATCTATGGTGCACGATGAGGAAGTTTAGTTGATGAAAGTCGTAATGATCGGAGCAGGGTACGTCGGTCTGGTAACCGGCGCCTGTTTCTCGGAATTCGGGTTCGATGTCACCTGTGTCGATGTCGATGCTTCGAAGATTGAGGCGCTGCTGCGCGGCGAGATACCGATCTATGAGCCTGGCCTCGATACGCTGGTCGCTAACAACCGCAAAGCTGGACGGCTGCATTTCACCACCAAACTGCAGGAGGTCGTCCCGACAGCGAATATGGTGTTCATTGCTGTTGGCACCCCGTCCCGTCGTGGCGATGGCCATGCCGACCTTCGCTATGTCTATGCCGCCGCAGAGCAGGTGGCCCAGCTTCTGGATGAATATACCGTCGTCGTCACGAAATCGACGGTACCGGTCGGCACCGGGCGGGAAGTTCGCCGGATCATCGCCGAAACGCGGCCGGAGGCGGATTTCGATGTGGTTTCGAACCCGGAATTCTTGCGGGAAGGGGCGGCTATTGATGATTTCATGCATCCCGACCGGGTGGTGATCGGTGCGGAAACCGATCGCGCGCGGGAAATGATGCATCAGCTCTACCGCCCATTGTCCCTTCGCGAAGTCCCCATGGTCGTGACCGACATCGTGACGGCGGAGCTGACCAAATATGCGGCCAACGCCTTCCTGGCGACGAAGATCACGTTCATCAATGAGATCGCCGACCTCTGTGAGAAAACGGGCGCTGACGTCCAGCATCTGGCGAAGGGCATCGGCCTTGATGGCCGTATCGGCGCCAAGTTCCTGCACCCCGGCCCGGGCTTCGGTGGCTCATGCTTCCCGAAGGATACGCTGGCGCTGATCTATAGCGGCCGCCAGTACGGCTCTCCCTTGCGGATTGTGGAGACTGTTGCGGACATCAACGACCGGCGGAAGCTGGCCATGGCTGACCGGGTTATCGAAGCCCTTGGCGGAGCCGCGGCGGCGAGCGGCAAAACCGTGGCAATGCTCGGCCTGACGTTCAAGCCGAATACCGATGATATGCGCGACTCGCCGTCTCTTGCTGTTGTGCCGGCGTTGCTGCGGGCCGGTATCAATGTCCGCGTTTATGATCCGCAGGGCATGGCGAATGCCAAGGCGGAGATCGGAGCGGGGCCATTCTATGCCGAAAGCGCCTATCAGGCCATTGAGGGGGCGGATTGTATCGCCCTCGTGACGGAGTGGAATGAATTCAGAGCATTGCAGTTGGACCGGGTTAAGTCCTTGATGACAAACCCTGTAATGGTTGATATGCGTAACATCTATAACCCAGAAGAGATGCGTGCGGCTGGTTTCGAGTATTTCGGAATTGGCCGTGGCTACAAGGGCATAACCCCTGTGATCCAAACAGCAGAGGCAGCCGAGTGATGAGCGTGAACAAAACAATGCACAAGTTCGACCCTACGATTCTGCGCGAATACGATATCCGCGGGATTATCGACAAAACTCTGACGGCCGCGGATGCCCGCGCCATCGGCCAGGCCTTCGCGACGGTGACCCGCCGCAAGGGCGGCTCGAAGGTAGCTGTCGGCTATGATGGACGGCTGTCGTCGCCCATGTTGGCCGACGCGGTCGTTGCAGGCCTGAACGCTGGCGGTGTCGATGCCGTCCGCCTCGGTATGACGCCGACGCCGATGCTCTATTTTGCCTGCTACCACCTGGAGGTGGATGGCGGCATTCAGATCACCGGTTCGCACAATCCGCCGGACTATAATGGCTTCAAGATGACCTTGCAGAAGAAGCCCTTCTTCGGCTCGGACATTCAGGAAATTGGCCGGATTGCAGCAGAAGGCGACTTCGAGACCGGAACCGGCTCGGAGCACAGCGTCGATGTGAACCTCGCCTATGTGGAACGTGTCGTCCGCGACTACAAACCGGGCCGGGATCTGAACGTCGTATGGGATTGCGGCAATGGCGCGACCGGACCGGCGCTGGAAGCCATCGTCGACCGCTTGCCTGGCAAGCATACCATCCTGAATGCCGCCGTCGATGGTACCTTTCCGGTCCATCACCCGGACCCGACGCTGCCGGAAACCCTGGAGCAATTGCAGGCTGCGGTTGTTCGTCAGGGCGCAGAGCTTGGCATTGCGTTTGATGGCGACGGCGACCGCATTGGCGTGATCGATAGCAACGGCGCGGTCATCTGGGCCGACCAGCTGCTGATCAAGCTGGCGCGCGAGGTGCTGGAGCGGCATCCGGGCAAAACCATTATCGCCGACGTGAAGGCAAGCCAAGTGCTGTTCGATGCCATTAGCGCAGCGGGTGGCAAGCCGATGATGTACAAGACCGGCCATTCGCTGATCAAGGCGAAGATGGCCGAATTGGGTGCCCCTCTTGCCGGGGAAATGAGTGGCCACATCTTCTACGCCGATGGCTACTACGGGTACGACGATGCCCTTTACGTCTCTGTCCGTCTGCTGTCGGTCCTGGCCAATTCCGATGAAACGCTGGCGGATTTCCAAGCCAGCCTGCCGGACGTGATCAACACGCCCGAACTGCGATTCCCTTGTCCCGAAGACCGCAAGTTCGTCGTACCGGATGAGGTGCGTGCCCGGCTTGAGACCGAAGGTGCCGACGTAAACGCGACTGACGGTGTTCGTGTCAATACGCCGGATGGCTGGTGGCTGCTCCGGGCTTCCAATACCCAGGATGTGCTGGTCGCCCGCTGCGAAGCGACATCGGCAGCGGGGCTTGCTCGGTTGAAAGCCATTCTTGCTGCGCAGTTGAAGGCAAGCGGTGTTCATCCGCCGGCCAACTTCCAGCAGCAAGCAGCCGCTTAACAACGCCAGGGGCCGGTCCATAAAGGCCAGCCCCAAGCATCCTCAATCCAAATGGTAGAGTAGCGCTTTCAGGTAGGCGCTTTCCGGCAGTTGCGGATGGGTAGGGTGATCAGGGCTGGCACCGGTCGCCCGCAAGATGCGCGCCGACCGGGAGGATTCCTGAATGCCGCGCGATGTTTCCTGGGCGAAGCTTGCCGCATCGACCGTGTGGGAGCAGGACGCGGCCAGCAGGAAGCCGCCGGGCGCGACGGTCTTTGCCGCCATCCGCGCCAGTTTTCGGTAACCGCGCAGTGCTGCAGGCAGTTCCTTCTTGGACTTGGCGAATGCCGGAGGATCGATAATGACGAGGTCGAATTTCCGCTGGGCGGCAGCATAAGCTTCCAGCGCGTCGAACACCTCCGCCTGCTCGGTTTGCACCCGTTCCGTGAGGCCATTGCGCTTGGCCGCTTCGCCCGCCAATTCCAATGCACCGGCCGAGCGGTCCAGCAGGGTGACCGCCGATGCCCCGTGTTGCGCCGCCAGCAGGCCAAATCCGCCGAGATAGCTGTAGGCGTCGAGCACTCTTGCGTCTGTTGCCAATCCGGCTGTCATGGCCCGGTTCAGCCGCTGGTCGTAAAACCAGCCGGTTTTTTGTCCGCCTGCCGAGTCGGAGAGATAGGTAACGCCGTTCTCCAGAATTTCCAGCGGCGCTGGTATGTTCCCTTTGATGACCTCCACCTCGGCCGGCAGTTTTTCCAGCGTGCGCTGCGCCGAGTCATTGCGGAGCAATAGCCATTCGGGCTCAATTGCGGCCTCGATACCAGCGAGCACCGCTTCCCGATGCCTCTCCAGCCCGGCGCTATTGAACTGGCATACAAGGCCCCTGCCAAACCGGTCGATAATCAGGCCGGGCAGGCCGTCCGCTTCCGCATGGAATGCCCGGTAGTAGGGTTCGACGAACAGTTTGTCCCGCCAGGTCAGGGCATTCCGAATGCGTTCCGCCACAAACACGGGGGTGAAGGGTTGGGCCTGGCGCTTGCTAAAAAGACGCGCCACGACGAGCGTATGCGGCGAGAAGAAGGCGGTGCCCATGCCCTCGCCGCCACTGTTGACAACGGAAACCAGGCTGCCAGGTGGCAGTGCTTTCACCTCTGCCGTCATCGCGACTTCATTCGCGTAAATCCAGGGGTGTCCCGTCTTGGCACGCTTGTGGCGGCCAGGCAGGACGGTGATTTGCGGGAGGTCGGTCACTGAGTATTACTCCAAAATTCCACGTACCCGTTGCCGAAGAGTGGGCAGAACCTCCGTCTCAAACCAGGAATTCTTTGCGAGCCAATGGTTGACCCGCCAACTTGGGTGGGGCGTCGGCCAATAGTCCGGCAGATACTCCTGCCAGGCGCGGACCGTTTCGCCCAGCGTGCGCTTTCGGGTGCGGCCCAGATAGTACGCCTGGGCATATTGCCCGACGAGGAGGGTAAGCTCGACTCCCGCTAATGCCGGCCGGAGGCGCGGGTGCCAATGCGGCGCGCATTCCTTGCGAGGCGGCAGGTCTCCGCCATTCGGCGCACGGCCCGGGTAGCAGAATCCGCTGGGCATGAGCGCGATTTTCGTCGGGTCGTAGAATGTCTCGCGGTCCACGCCCAGCCAGTCCCGCAAGCGGTTGCCGCTCGGGTCGTTGAAGGGGATGCCGGTTTCGTGAACCTTGGTTCCGGGGGCCTGCCCGATGATCAGAACTCGGGCGTCAGGGTGCAGTTGTACGACCGGACGCGGCCCCAGCGGCAGATGCTCTGCGCAAAGGCGGCATGCCCGTACGTCCTCCAACAAGTGAGTGAGTGTGTTCACCCGTATTGCCGGGCCCCGAAGATGGAACTGCCGACGCGAACGTCGGTCGCTCCCAGTTGGACAGCGGCCTCGTAATCAGCGCTCATGCCCATGGAGAGCCGCTTCAAGCCGTTCCGCTCTGCGATATCGGCCAGAAAGGCGAAATGCGGGGCAGGGACGTCCTCAGCGGGCGGGATGCACATCAGACCCACGACCGGCAGTTGGTATTCTTCCACGCAGGCTTTGACGAAGGCGTCGGCGTCCTCCGGCAGCACACCGGCCTTCTGTGGCTCGGCGCCGGTGTTGATCTCTATGTAACAGGGCAGGCGGCGGCCGGTTTCATCGAAAAGGCGGGCGAGCGTTGCGGCAAGCTTCGGCCGGTCGACCGTGTGAATGACATCGAACAGATTGACAGCGGCCCGCGCTTTGTTGGTTTGCAAAGGGCCGATCAGGTGAAGCGTAACGTCCGCAAACTGTTCCTTGAATGGCGGCCAGCGGTCCTCTGCCTCCTGTACCCGGTTTTCACCGAACACTCGGTGCCCGGCGAGCAGGGCGGCTTCGACCCGCTCGCGCGGTTGTACCTTGCTCACGGCAATCAGCGTAACGTCCGCCGGATCGCGCGCCGCGTCCTTTGCCGCCTGCGCAATCTTGGCATGGACGGTGGCTAGATTCGAGCTGATGGTGTCGAGCATATCGGACGGAAGGTCCGGGCGTTCGGTCATTGCGGCAGATCCCAAAAAGCGTGTCAGGCGAGGCTGCGCCGACGGTCTTCAATGTCGTTTGCGACGAACATGCCGAGGTCTTCAGATTGGTTGGCCAGGGCTTTGACGCAAGGTACCGGATCGGCCATCAGTTGTCGAACCGCGGCGTCGTTGCGGGTGCGGGGCGTTTCAACGAGCATTTCCAAGGGCAGTTGCAGGCTGCCCATGCATCCGATGCGCCCATCCGCCGCCTGCCGCACCTTGGCGAGGCCGCACGGAGCGGCGCAGTATTCGCCTTGGAAGTCGGCGTGATAGGTTGAGAGGTTGCGGAAGCGCCCCTGCAGCACATCCCCCGGGGCGGATGTATAGATCGCTACGCCCGGGACCGCGAACAGCTTCGCCATGTGCGCCGGGCCGCTGTCGGCGAACACGGCGTAATCCAGCTTTGCGATACTGTTGAGCACACCGCCGATCGAGGTCTGGCCGGCTAGAACCGTAACTTGCGGATCCAATGGACCCAAACTCCGCTGCAACATCCGGCCCTGCTCCTGGCCATCGTTGAGCGAGACCGTCACATGGCCATAACCCGCGAGGACCTCGGACAGGCGGCGGACCAAGGCCGGCGGCAGGGTGCGCAAGGGTGAACTGGCGAGAGGAAACAGGCCGATCGATAAGGGCCGCCCGGCAGGCAATGGCCGGGCGTCGCTGTGGTAGTGACCACTGGGGGGAATCGCCAGCGCATCCAGCAGGGTGCCTTCGAAATCTACCGGCCAAAGGTCGACGTTCTGCCCGGTCAGCATGTGACCCAGGTCCAGGACATAATCGGCCCGATCAGCCTCCGACTTGGCGAACCAGAGCGGGCGGATCGAAAGAGAGGGATCGGTCGCAAAGATATCGTAGGCCGCGCCGGCGCAAGCGACGGTGATTGTCTTCGGCCGTTTCGCTTCCTGGAATGCCCGCAGCGCCATCAGCGCCTGAGCGCAGTCGCCCAGCGCCTGGGTCGGCAGGAGAACCAGCAGCTTCTTGGCGCGGAAGTCGGTCGTGGCCCATCGGTCGAGCGGCAGGCAGTTCAGGGTGATCGTCGATTCCGCCATCTCGAAATGGGGACTGCCTACTACTGCCTGGCGGATGAACGCGTTCAGATTCGACAGATAAATGGTGCCGGGCTGCCCCGTCTGCCGGGCGCCCTTGGATGCGTTGGGTGTATCGAACGCAAAACTGGTCCGCGCGCGGAAGGGAAGGAAGCGGGTTTGGCTGGGGATGGTTTCTGGCATGGGGCAACCGTGCGCCGCGGCAGTTATGCGGGTTTGGTAACGGCGATGGAGCCGTCGGGGTTCACATAGCCAAAATGCGTCAGGGCCTCCCGGTGGTCTTCGAGTACCCGTTGGACCTGGTCTTCGGTCATGATGCTGCGCCAGCCGCCTGCCCGGCCCTTGCGGAAAAAGCGCTCGGCATTTTGGGATTTCTCCGCAAAACCATTGCGGGCTTCCTGGCGCGAGAGTTCGCGGAAACTGGAAAATTTGATGGCCTTGCGCAGGCGCTGCCGTTCGGCCGGCAGGTTCAGGAACGCGACGGCTTTGGCGAAAGTTTCCTGCGGTTTGGCGGCCATGTCTTCGTAGCGCACGATATGCAGCGGCAGGCCTTCCACATTGTTCCAGCTTTTCACATGGCCGCTCCAGCCGCCCAAAAATTGCCGGATGTTCTGGGTATCAGACTCGATGGCCAGACTTGGCTGGGCGATGGCGTCGATCGCCTCGTCGAGGGACATGCCGGCGTGGTCGGCATAGGAGATAGCCACATCCCAAGGATTGCGGACAATATAGATGGCGCCGAGCGCTACCCGCCGGTTGATGGATGGCACATCGCCGGTGTCGAACACCGGGAAATGCGATTTCAAAATGGCGTTGTCCCGCTGGGAGCGAGCCATCATCTCCTGCACCTTGGGGCGAAGCTGGCCCAGTTCTTCATCACTCAGGGTTTGATGTGGCCGCCCGGTCAGTTTCTCATAAGGCCAGCCGTGCGCATCGGAGAAGCCGAACTCCTGTAACTGGGCGAGGCTCATTGGCTCCTGCCCATTGGCGAAGTAATTGGCCAAGAATGCCCGCATCCAGGTGTTGCCGGATTTCGGAAACGATACGAGCCACAAGATCGCCATTAGCGCGGGCATCCTACTGCGTGTTCGGGCGGTTAGGCTAAGTTCCTGCCATTGCCGGAGCCAGAGAACAAGGGCGCTGAATGACGGACCGGTGCCCAAACGCAAAACGGGCGGCCCGAAAGCCGCCCGTCCGCGATCATCATTCTTTCAACCCTCAAGCGAGGGCGGAAGATTAGAAGACCAAGCGGATACCGCCAACGACCGCGAAACCGGTGGCGTCACTTTTGGTGCCAAAACCGCCGTCTTCCTGGTCGGCGTAGAAGACCGAGCCGCGCGCCTCAACGCCCGGGCCGAGCCGGTAAGTGCCACCCAGTTCGACAGACAACTGATCGGTGTTAGGACCACCGCCCGTCGTATAGTCCTGCCAGCCATAGGCCCAGTCGACCTTGGCGACCCACGGACCGGAGCCATAGCTGATACCGCCGCCGATAACGTCGCGGCTTTCAAGGATCGGGGTGGGGTCGCTCTCGTGCGTCCAGGATGTGCTCAGGCGGAACCCGGCGATCGTCGCATAGCCGCCGAAGCCGTAATTGTAGCTGTCGTTCCTACCGGTACCGAAGTTGTTGTCACCGATGCCCTGGTAGCCGGCCGACACGCCGAGGCCGATGCCGTCGAATTCACCCTGGTAGTTGGCTGCAACCGACCAGACGTTTTCTGGCGTACCAACGTTGCTGGGCTCAGTCGGGAAGCCGTCATCGTCCTGCGTCGCTTCCGGCACGTAGTCGGCACCGATCTGGAAACCGGAGAAGCGCGGCGAGATCCAGCGGACCTTTTCGCTGTCATTGTCGTTGTGACGGAAGCCGCCATAGGTGCCCGACAGTTGGTAGGCATCCGACGCTAAGAACCACTGGCCGAGGTCACCGGTGTTCAGGCCGACGCCGGCGCTGAAGTCGCCGAAGCCATAGTGCATGGCATACGCGACGCCGTTTTCGGAACCGAGCAGGATTTCACCGAAGCTGCCGCGCATGAAGGCATAGGCTTCGTCGATCTGGTCGTTGCTGGTCTGCGCTTCCAGCTGAACGTTCACGCCGAAGGTCAGACCGTTGTCGAGCGTGGTCGAACCGGTGAAGTGAATTTCCGCGTCCTGCTGCACATCAACATCGTTGACCTCGCTGCCAACGTCGGGATCGTAAGAGGAGAAGCCGACCCACTGCTCCATGTAGCCGCCGACGCCAATTTCGATCGGCTTGTTTTCGGCGAAAGCGCCACTCGTCGCCAATGCACCGGCGGCGATCAGCGCGGTAGTCGAAAGGAGGTTTTTCTTCATGTCCAAACCCTTGTTACTTGGATGGATATCGAGACGCTTCCGCGCCTGTTTTTTTATGACGGGCTATAATGACACCCGAGTGACGGTATGCCAATTGCCCGACATTGATCAATTTCTATTCCCTACTCCGCATCCCGGTCAATCGCGGCAATCGCCGATGTGTGACAAAATCCGCGGACGTTGCAAAACCGCAACAGTGAGCGGCATCTTTCGCTTTGCCCAGGCTTGGCTATAGAAGTCCGCGGGAATGAAATGTTGCGCCGGAGGAACGCATTCGGTCACCCCAGGGCAAGAGAAATTCCCGTCAGGGTGTACCGGAAATGCAAGACGGGCGGTCCGAAGACCGCCCGTCCGTGATCGCCAATCTCTTAACTCTCTCGTGAGGGCGGGAGATTAGAAGACCAGGCGAATACCGCCAACGACTGCGAAGCCGGCGGCGTCATCACCAGAAACACCGAGGGCGTCGGTCTGGTCTGCGTAGAAGATCGAGCCGCGCGCCTCGACGCCCGGGCCGAGCGTGTAGCGGCCGCCCAGGTCAAAGGACAACTGCTCGGTCTCCTGTAAGCCGGCTGTGGTGTAGTCCTGCGTGCCATAAGCACCATCAAGGCTCACCCTCCACGGTCCGGCGCCATAGCTGATGCCCACGCCGATAACATCGCGGTCGCTAAGGGCAGCGGTGGGATCGCTCTCATGCGTCCAGGAGCCGCTCAGGCGGAAGCCGCTGAACGTCGTGTAGAGACCGAAGCCGTAATTGTAGCTGTCGTTGTTACCGGTACCGAAGTTGTTGTCGCCGATGCCCTGGTAGCCGGCCGACACGCCGAGGCCGATGCCGTCAAAGTCACCCTGGTAGTTGGCTGCAACCGACCAGACGTTTTCTGGCGTACCGACGTTGCTGGGCTCAGTCGGGAAGCTGTCATCGTCCTGCGTCGCTTCCGGCGAGTAGTCCGCACCGATCTGGAAACCGGAGAAGCGCGGCGAGATATAGCGGACCTTTTCGCTGTCATTGTCGTTGTGACGGAAGCCGCCATAGGTGCCCGACAGCTGGTAAGCATTCGGCGCAAAGAACCAGCTGCTCAGGTCACCGGTGTTCAGGCCGACGCCGGAGCTGAAGTCGCCGAAACCATAGTGCATGGCATACGCGGCACCGTTTTCGGAACCGAGCAGGATTTCACCGAAGCCGCCGCGCATGAAGGCATAGGCTTCGTCGATCTGGTCGTTGCTGGTCTGCGCTTCCAGCTGAACGTTCACGCCGAAGGACAGGCCGTTGTCGAGCGTGGTCCGACCCGTGAAGTGAATTTCCGCGTCCTGCTGCACATCAACGTCGTTGATGTCATCACCAATGTCGGGATCATACGAGGAGAAGCCCATCCACTGCTCCATGTAGCCGCCGACGCCAATTTCGATCGGCTTCGATTCGGCAAACGCGCCGCTCGTCGCCAATGCGCCGGCCGCGACCAGCGCGGTGGTGGCAAGGAGGTTCTTTTTCATATCCAAACCCTTGTTTGTTTGAGTGACGGAACCGGCTGTTTTTTTATGTGCCGGCTTGTCGCCAAGTCGTTCTGGTTTACCGGAAAAGGTTTACCAAACAACTGACTCCATGATCTGTCTAGAACCGGCGCTAACTCCCGGTCAATCATTCCGGTGCGCATCTGTGACAAAAATCAGGCGGTGTTGCAGAAGCGCAACGGTCCGGTGTGCTGTTCCTGACCGGAGGCTTGTGCTATGAGCGGATTAACAAGCGCGCTGCGGCGCGGACTCTCATACCTCACCCTGATGATGGGAACGCTAACGCCATGAAATCTTGCGTATTGCTCCTCGTTGGCGGCCTGGCGCTCGCTGCTTGCAGCACTAGCGACGAGGTCGAATATGCTTACCCCAACACAAGCAACAGAGGAGGGGAGGGGTTCTACACCAAAGAAGAAGGAGTCTTCGGTTCCGAAGGTCTCTCCCTGTTTGGTGACGGAGAAGGGGAAGGAACTGGCGGCGGCGGCAGTGGTATCGCCGTGAACTCGTTCCTTTGGCGGGCGTCTTTGGACACTGTATCCTTTCTGCCGTTAGTCTCCGCAGACCCGTTCGGCGGGGTGATCATCACCGACTGGCACGCTGCCGCGGAAACGCCGGGCGAGCGGGTGAAGATGCAAATCTACATCCTGGACCGGCAATTGCGGTCGGATGGCCTGCGGGTTGCTATCTTCCGGGAGCAATTGGTCGACGGTCAGTGGGTCTCCGGCTCGGTAAGCGAACGGACGGTCAAAACCGTCGAGGATAGCATTCTCACGCGGGCGAGAGAGTTGCGCGTGCAGTCCACTACTTAAGGCTCGGCGATCCCTGGTGGCCAGATTTACCCGGCCGGTTGCGACGGATTTCGAGCCCAAACCGCCGCCGCGGCGGCGATGCCCCTTGCTTTTACGTATGGGTTTGCGCGATGCAGGGGTTCCGACAACCCATTTGATGGCCGATCCCGTTTATGGAACGCTATAACCCCGCTGAGATCGAACGGAAGTGGCAGGCTCTCTGGCATGAGAACCGGACCTTCCGGGCAGAGACCGACCCCGCTCTGCCCAAATATTACGTGCTGGAGATGTTTCCCTATCCCTCCGGCCGCATTCATATGGGCCACGTGCGCAATTTCACGCTTGGTGATGTGGTGGCGCGTTACAAACGCGCGGCGGGCTTCAACGTGCTGCACCCGATGGGCTGGGATTCATTCGGTTTGCCGGCGGAGAATGCCGCATTCGAGGCGAAGGTGCATCCCGGCGTCTGGACCCGCCAGAACATCCAAACCATGAAGAAGCAGCTTCAGTCGGTTGGCCTTGCCTACGACTGGGAGCGGGAGCTTTCGACCTGCGAGCCTGACTATTACAAGCACGAGCAGGCCATCTTCATCGACTTCATGGAAAAGGGTCTCGCTTACCGCAAGGAAAGCTGGGTCAACTGGGACCCGGCGGAAAATACCGTGCTGGCGAACGAGCAGGTCGTGGATGGCAAGGGCTGGCGCTCCGGCGTGCCGGTGGAGCGGCGCCAACTCAGCCAATGGTTCCTGAAGATCACTCACTATGCCGACGATCTGCTCGCCGAAATCGCCAATCTGGACCGGTGGTCCGACCGCGTGCGGGCGATGCAGGAGAACTGGATCGGCAAGAGCCATGGCGCGCATGTGCGCTTCCGGCTGGGTGGCAGGGATGACCGGTTGGAGGTGTTTACCACCCGCCCCGATACACTGTACGGCGCGAGCTTCTGCGCCATCGCGGCCGACCATCCGCTGGCCGCCGAAATGGCGAAAAGCGATGCGGGCGCTGCGGCCTTTATTCAGGAATGCCGGGCGCTCGGCACCAGCGAGGCAGCGATCGAGCAGGCGGAAAAGCGTGGCTATGACACCGGCCTGAAGGCGCTGCACCCTTTTGTTGAGGGATTGGAACTGCCGGTCTACATCGCGAACTTCGTGCTAATGGACTACGGCACCGGCGCCATCTTCGGCTGCCCGGCGCACGACCAGCGCGACCTGGATTTCGCCCGGAAGTACGATCTGAACGTCATTCCGGTGGTGCTGCCGCCGGACGCCGATGCGGCGACGTTCGATGTCGGGACCGAAGCCTATGTCGGGCCGGGCGCAATCTACAATTCGGACTTCCTGAACGGGCTCAGCGTCGAGGACGCCAAACAGAAGGTCGGCGAGCGCCTGGAGGAACTGGGCGACGGCGAGCCGACCACTGTCTTCCGCCTGCGCGACTGGGGCGTCAGCCGTCAGCGCTACTGGGGCTGCCCGGTGCCGGTCATCCATTGCGACGATTGCGGGATCGTCCCGGTGCCGAAGGCCGACCTGCCGGTCACGCTGCCCGACGACGTGACCTTCGACAAGCCGGGCAACCCGCTGGACCATCACCCCACCTGGAAGAACGTGGACTGCCCCTGCTGCGGCAAGCCTGCCCGGCGCGAGACCGATACGTTCGATACCTTCTGGGAATCATCCTGGTACTTCCTGCGCTTCTGTGATCCGCAGAATGACGGCGCGCCGTTTAGCCGGGCCGCCATCGATTATTGGATGCCAGTGGACCAGTATATAGGCGGTGCGGAGCACGCGGTGCTGCACCTGCTCTATTCGCGTTTCTTCATGCGGGCGCTCTCCGACTGCGGCTATGCTGACATGAAGGAGCCGTTCGCCGGCATGTTCAACCAGGGCATGGTCCTGCACGAGACCTATCGTGACAATGACGGCACCTGGCTGCTGCCAGAAGAGGTGGAGAGCAAGGACGGCGCAGTGATCCGCCAAGCCTCCAGCCAGCCGGTGAAGGTCGGCCGCTCCGAGAAGATGTCTAAGTCTAAGAAGAACGTGGTCGATCCGGAGGCGATTATCGCAGCCTATGGCGCGGACACGGCCCGTTTCTTCATGATGAGCGACTCGCCGCCTGACCGCGACCTGGAATGGACCACGGGCGGCGTCGATGGTGCCTGGCGTTTCCTCAACCGGGTCTGGCGGCTGGTGACGGAGCCCGCAGTGCCGTTCGCCGCGGCCGGTTCGCCACAGCCCGCATCGTTCTCCGACACCGCGCTGGCGCTGCGGAAGGCGAGCCACAAGGCGCTGGATGCCGTCACCAAGGACCTGGACCGGTTCCACCTCAACGCCGCGGTGGCGCAGATCCGGACATTGGCCAATGCCATCGGTGATGTGAAGCCACCCAAGCAAGCGGACGAAAGCCTTGGATGGGCAATGCGGGAAGCGGTGGAAACCCTGGTTCAGACCGTTAATCCCATGGCACCGCACCTGGGGGAGGAAGCTTGGCGCGAACTTGGTCATGATACCTTCCTTGCCGGGCAGCCCTGGTCCGAAGCCGACCAGTCGCTGGTGGTGGATGACACGATCACCATTGCCGTACAGGTGAATGGCAAAACCCGCGGCACCATCGACCTGCCTCGCGACTGCGCCAAGGACGAAGCGGAGGCGGCTGCCCTGGCGCTCGATGCGGTCGCTAGGCAATTGGATGGCAAGCATCCGCGCAAGATCATCGTCGTGCCGAATCGGATCGTGAATGTCGTTGCGTAGGCCGGTTGCGGCTCTCATCGTCTGGCTTGCGGCGGGGCTAGCTATAGGCACGCTCGGTGCCTGTGGCTTCCAGCCGGTCTATGGCACGGGCGGCGGTAGCGGTGAGCCCGCAATGGAAAAGTTGCATTACCTAGTGATTGCGCCAATCCCCAACCGGGCGGGCGTGCGCTTGCGGGCGGAGTTGGAGCGGTTGTTCTCCCCGGCAGCGGAGCCTTCCACCCACACGGTTCATATCGACCTGGAATCGAAAAGCCGGGTGACGGCTATCGAGAAAGACGCATCCGTGCGCCGCCGTAACCTGCAACTGACCGCCGAAGTGCGGCTCGTTCCGGCGGGTGGTGCGATTACCATCCCGGAATTCAAAACGACGGTGCGCGCCAATGCCGGAGCTGAACAGTTGCCGTCCGACTTCTCGACGCTGGTGAGCGAAGGCGCGGCGGAGGAGCGGGCGGTCGAACTGCTGGCGCAGCGGATCAGGCAGCAATTGGCGTTGCATTTCGCGCAGGCGCGCTAGGCCGGCCTCATGGTCAAGGTCGCGCCCCGCAACGCCGCCACTTTCGCCGGGAAACCCCCGGCTGAAGCGGCGCTGGTGCTGATCTTTGGCGCGGACCGGGGACAGGTCAGCGAGCTGGCCGCTAAAACCGTGCAGGCGGTGGCGGAGGATATTAATGATCCCTTCCGTGTCGCCGAACTGACGCCAGCCGCCATCCAGGCTGACGAGGCGCTGTTGCATGACGAGGCCCGCGCCATGTCGCTGACAGGGGGCAGGCGGGCAGTGCGAATCCGCGCCGCCGCCGATGCCTTGTCCAAGCCGTTGTCCGCTTATCTCGACGACCCGTCGCCAGACGCCGTGATCGTGCTGGAGGCGGGTGAACTTCCGGCGCGCTCCTCTCTGCGCAAACTGGCGGAAAGTCACAAACGCGCGGCGGCGATTGCCTGTTACCGCGATGAGGGGGCCGGGCTTTCTGCGCTGGTGAAGGAGGTGCTGGGCGCCCACCAGGTGCAGATTGCGCCCGATGCCTTGCGCTATGTTACTGCCCAACTGGGCGCAGACCGCCAGGCGAGCCGCAATGCGTTGGAGAAGCTGGCGCTTTATGCGGGGGCTGGCGCGATGGTTTCCATGGAGGACGCCCGCGCCGTTGTGGGCGATGTCGCTGAGAGCACACTCGACGAACTGGCCCAGGCAGTGGCGTCCGGTCAGGCCGGCGCGGCACAGAATCTGCTACAGCGTCTTTATGGAGAAGGCACCAATACCGTCGCCATACTACGCGGCCTTGCCCGGCACTTTGGGCGGCTGGCGGAGGCCCGGAACCTGGTCGATGGCGGCATGGATGCGGAAGGTGCGCTCGGAAAGCTGCGGCCGCCGGTCTTTTTCCGCGCCAAGCCAGCGATGGTGTCCGCCGTGAGCGGTTGGAACAGCGCCAGGCTGAGTAGTGCGCTGGACCGGCTGCTGCGGGCGGAAATCGACTGCAAGACGACGGGAATGCCGGCCGAACTGATCTGCGCGCGGGCCGTGCTGGCCCTGTCGATGGCTGCGCCACGGCGCAGGCCCTGACAGAACGCGCAATCCCGCGTCCGTTAATCAACCGAATCGATTTTCACCGGTGTTTGATCTGGGTAGATGCTGCTTGCTTCCGCCACTTCGGAGCCGACGTCCAACGCCTACTTTTTGCGCAGAAGCGGTCCAGAGGCCTTCGGCGACCGGAAGGACCAGCCGCTTCACTTGACGGATCGGAGGCTTTGGCTTGTGCCCGGGCTGGAAGGGCTGTTGCCTCTCAAAAACAAAGAAAACTGTTGAGTCCGGCTATGAACGGCATTAGCCTTTTGTCCTATAAAATTAAAAGCGTCTTACCCAAGCGGGTGAGGCATTCCCAACCGCCCACAGTATGAAATGTAGCCGCTGACCGATTGTCACGAAGTCGGCAGCCATAAAAACGACGAGGGATTGAAACGCATGACCGAAGTAACGAAGAAGGGCGCGACCGCGCCCGGTAGCGCCACGACCAAATCGGCAGATGCCGAGACAGTGGGCGGCACGACAATGCTGAACCGGCGCAACGCTTTGAAGACCGCAGTTGCCGGTATCGCCGGCGGCGGCGCCGTAGCGCTCGGCATGCCCGCGATCGTCAAGGCGCAGTCGGACCGGGTCTGGAACCTGAAGCTGCAAAGCAACTGGACCGGAATCGGCATTGAGTCCCAGGATCGCGCCGCGAAACTGTTCGTTGAGCGCGTCAACCGGATGTCGAACGGCCGCATCAAGGTGAGGAACTTCGACGCCGAGGTACTGCTGGGCATCGGCGAGACTTTCCGCGGCGTTGGCTCTGGCGTGGCGGACCTTGCGATCACGGCCTCGATTTACCACCGCGGTATCGTGCCGGTGGGCGAATTCCTTTGGGCGGTGCCGTTTTTCCCGTTCACGAACCTCGAATTCTACGAGTACATGTACCAGTTCATGGGCCTCAAGGAACTGTGGCGCGAGGCGTATGCCGAGCACGGCGTGATGCACCTCTCCTATGAATGCTCCGACGAGTGGGGCAGCATGGTCTCGACCCGCCCGATTCAGAAGTACAGCGACTTCCAGGGCATGAAGGTGCGCGCCTTCGGCATCTGGGCCGATTGGCTCGTGGAAAACGGTGCGTCGATCGTCACGGTGCCCGGCGGCGAAGTCTACACCGCGATCCAGACCAAAATTCTCGACGCTGCCGCCTTCGGCGCGCCCGACGCCTGGGCCGGCATGAAGGTCAACGAGGTCTGCGACTACTTCATCAATCCTTCGATTGTGCCTTACGACGTCACCGAACTCGTCATGAACCTGGAGACCTTCAACGAAATGCCGGAGGACCTCCAGGAGGTGATGTTGTCCGCGGCCCGCGTGCACAACCTCGACATCTCTGCGCTCACCATCAAGGCAGACGCAGGCGGCCGCAAGGAACTGGCCGAGGGCGGCATGGAGAC
Source organism: Alphaproteobacteria bacterium (assembly GCA_965222315.1). Taxonomy (GTDB): domain Bacteria; phylum Pseudomonadota; class Alphaproteobacteria; order Bin95; family Bin95; genus JACKII01. The sequence continues at coordinate 853,602 of OZ244951.1, forward strand.
GCTCATGATGCCTGACGATGAGCTCAAAAAGGCCGCAGCATGGTGCTGGGACCGTTTCCTCAGCAAGCGCGGCCAGGACCCTTATATCGACCGCATGATGGACATCTATATCGAGGCCAAAGAGCTTCACAAAGCCTACTACGGGCCGAAGAAACTCCCGACGTAGCGTTAGAACGCTCCCTTATGCTGCGCCAGGCCCCCTCTGAGAAGATAGTCACGAGGGGGCCCAGGCGGCTTATTTCCAGATACAGAACAGCGAATCAGAGGACGCGGCGGGCAGCCGCGTCCGCTTCAGGTTTGCGCGTGCGAGCCGGCCGTTTCGGCCGGAACCGAGGTTAACGATGAAAGCAATCGAGTCTTTCCTGCGTTTTACGGATTGGATCAATGCCCGGTTCGGATGGATCGTGGCGTTCCTGATCGTTCCCATGATCGCGATCATGATCTGGGAGATCGTGATGCGGTATTTCTTTAACCAGCCGTCAGTCTGGGCCTATGAAATATCGCTGTTCCTGTATGGTGGCTATATCGTGCTGGCCGGGGCTTATACGCACCTCGCCGGCAGCCATGTGAACGTCGATATCATTTGGGGCCGGCTGCCAGTGCGCGGGCGCGCTATTCTCGATGTCCTGACCAGCTTCTTTGTCTTTCTTTTCCTCGGCGTGCTGTTTTGGGAATCGCTGAAGATCACTATCGACTCGTGGCAACTCGGCGAGACGACGATGACGCACTGGCAGCCCGCGTACTATCCGCTGCGCACGACCGTTCCAGTGGGATGCTTCCTCTTCATCTTGCAGGCCGTGGCGAAGCTCATTCGCGACGTGCTCACCATTATCAAGGGGTACGACCCGTACCCGCCGCGCGTGAAAATTCTCTAGCCGCCGCCGGTTTCCCGGACTCCCAAGGAGTACCCGTATGCTGCTCGACCTCGGCCCCGAATGGCTGACACTAATCCTTTTTGGTAGCCTGATCCTCCTCCTGCTCGCCGGATTGCCGCTGGTATTCGCGCTCGGCGGCGTTGCGGCTATCTTCATCATCCCGATCTGGGGATGGAATGGGCTGCCGATCCTCGCGAACCGAACGTACATGGCCATGGACATGTTCCTGCTCGTGGCCGTGCCCATGTTCATATTTATGGGGGCGTTGCTACAGCGATGTGGGATCGCTGAGGATCTGTATGAACTGATGTACCACTGGATGGGCGGCCTCCGTGGCGGCCTCGCCGCCGGCACGGTGCTGATTTGCACGCTCTTCGCCGCGATGGTTGGCATCAGCGGCGCCGCGACCACATCCATGGGCCTGCTCGCCCTGCCGGCGATGCTCAAGCGCGGCTACAAGAAGAACATCGCCATTGGCTGTATCTCAGCGGGCGGCGCCCTCGGCGTCCTGATCCCGCCAAGCGTGCTGATGATCATCCTTGCACTGTTCGGCAGGCTCTCGATCGGACAGTTGTTTATCGCCGGAATCCTGCCAGGGTTGCTGCTTAGTGGGCTGTTTGTCGCCTACATTCTCATCCGCTGCCATTTCCAGAAGGATATGGGGCCGGGTGTGCCACCGGAGGAGAGACTGCCGGCCCGTGAGAGGGTCGGCCTGCTCTGGGGCCTGGTTCTGCCGATCGCGCTGATTTTCGCGGTGATGGGTTCGATGTTCTTTGGTCTCGCGACACCCAGCGAGGCGTCCGCGATCGGCGCCTTCGGCGCGGTTGTCAGCGCCGCGGTCAAGCGCAAGCTCACCCGGGAAAACTTCGTGTCGGCGCTGTTTATCTGCATGCGTCTCAGCGCGATGGTCATCTGGATTGTCTTTGCCGCCTCGGTATTCACCGCGCTCTATGCGGTAACCGGAGCTGCGGACCTGATCGCCGGCATGATTGGCAGCGTCGGCGACGGCTGGTGGCCGATCATTGTGATGATGCTCATCTTCTTTGTGCTGGGCATGTTCTTTGACCCGACGGGCATCGTGCTGCTGACTACGCCCATCTTTTTCCCCCTCGTGATCGAACTCGGTTTCGACCCGCTGTGGTTCGCACTTCTGTTCGTGATCAACATGGAGATGGCCTACATCACGCCTCCATTCGGCTTCAACCTGTTCTACATGAAGGCTGTAGTGCCGCCAGGCATCGACATGATGGACATCTACAAGTCAGCCATTCCCTTCGTCGGGCTGCAGATGGTGGCGCTTATCCTCTGCATGATCTTCCCCGGCATCATCACTTGGCTCCCTAGTCTGATGTGGGGGTAAAGTCCGGACTGCTTGCCAGGTATCACCCGTGCCCGCCGCCCGATGAACGGTCGGTGGGCACGGGGCACCAAACTATCCGCGCTCGTCTAACAAGCGGATTGGCTTTTGTCGGCTGTCAATCTGGGTGAGCGCCGCCGTGCCGCCGGGCGCGGCCAGTTCGACGCCAACCTCCACCCCCAGCTTGTCACGCAGGAGCGCGCGCAGGCGTTTGGCGACGGGGAGGGACTGCTCATACACTTCAACCACAATGGTCAGTTCCTCGCGCGCGCCGTCGCGGGTCCAGCGGCAGACATATTCGCCGGTCGCTTCGGCTAGATCTTCCAGATGCGCGCCGATGGCGGTCGGGTAGACGTTGATGCCGCGCAGCTTCACCATGTTATCGCTGCGGCCCTGGAAGCCCGCCATGCGCCGGAAATTAATCCCGCCCGCGGGCGGCAGCAGGGTGGTCAGGTCTTGCGTGTCGAAGCGGACGATGGGGTAGACGCCGTCCTTGAACAGCACGGTGGTGCAGAGATTGCCGGGCGCGCCGTCCGGGACCGGCTCCCCCGTTTCTGGATCAAGTGCCTCGACCAAATGGGCGTCTTCCCACAGATGCAGGCCGTCATGAGCCGGCCCCTCCGCCGCGATGATGCCGGTGTCGCCGACGCCGTACCAGTCGAACGGCTCCGCCCCGCCCCACATAGCCGACAGGGCCGTCCGGTCGTCCGATCCGAGGTGGCCGGAAATCATGCGGACCTTCAGGTCTTGCGTCAGGTCGAGGCCCATTTCCTTCGCGACTTCGGCGAGGCGCTTGATATAGTCGGCAAAGCCCACGATCACGGTCGCACCGAACCGTTGCATCAGTTGGATTTGCTGGACGGATGGCATGTCCCGCCCGGTGCCGGCTGGCATGAAAAGTGCGTTGGTAAAGTGCGTTACCGCCTCCCGCACATAATGACCGCCGTTGACCATGCCGAAGCCATAGACCGAGTACACAACATCCCGCCCGGTCATCCCTTGCAGCAGGTAGGCGCGGGCGAGCAGCAGGTTCTGCATTTCCCGGTCTTTCGGGCCGAAAAACAGGCTTTGGGGCAGGCCGGTGGTGCCGCTGGTGGTGTGGAAGAAGCTGTGAGGATGGTTGTGGTCCAGGCCGTGGTAGTCGCCCCAGGGCGGGTGCGCCTCGATCGAGGCCATCAGGTCGGCTTTGGTGAAGGTCGGGATCTTGGTCAGGTCGTCGAGCGTCTGGATGTCGCCGGGCTCCAGCCCTGCGGCGCTCCATCGGCGCTGGTAAAATGGAACAGCCCAGGCGCGGGCGATGACGCGCTGGAAGCGGCGTTCCTGGTTCGCGCGCAGCTCGTCCGCCGACCATTGTGCGGGGCCGTTGAGAAAGCCCTCGCCGATGGGATAGGCGGCCAGCATCTCGCGCGGATTGAACTCGGCCCAATAGGCGGGAAGGTCTGCGTCTTCCGGGTTCATGGCCGGCCTCCATGGATAAGGTCGAGCAGCGGGGCGACGCTCGATTGCTCGTCCAAATTGTCCACCATGGTGATGACGGCCTCTATGGCCTTGTCCGTCAGCGGCCGGGCCGCGGCTTGCGCGTTGGTGCGGAACTTGGCGAGGTGGGCGTCGCGCGTCATTGGGTTGGCCGGGTTGCCGTAGATGGTGGTGAGGGTCTTTGAGTGCTCGGTTCCATCCGCGAGGCGCACGGTGACTCTAATGGGGGAGAGGGCGTTTGGATCGGGGTTGGCGTCGGTGGTAATCGTGACTTTCGCCGCCAGGGCGAGGCGGGCTTGATCGGTGATCGCGGCACCCGCATAATCCGTGATGCCCAGACTCTGCGAGAGCAGGGCGCTGGCGCAGGCATACTGGCCGCAAAGCCGGGCGTAGCCGACGGCCATGTCCTGCTTCGCCGGCCGGGCGATGAGCCGGTGGGTGAGGGGGGGCACATCCACCTGGATGTGCTCGACCGCCTCGGCTGCGAGGCCGTGTTCGGCCTGCAATTGGAGTAGCGCATCGACCATGCCGTGGGTGGCGCGGCCGGAGGGGAAAGGTTTGTGCGCGACTTCCGTGATGCGCCAGGTCTGGCCGAGGCTCGCCAGAACGGGGGCAAGGTCATAGTCGCCCTCGAACAGGTTGAAGTAGCCGAAGGGCCCCTCCAGCACGTTCTGCGGCCCGGCGATGCCCGCGGCGGCCATGTCGCAGGCGATGATGGCGTTGCGGGCATTGAAGCCGACTTGCATGGCGAGGAGCGGTGAGCCTTCGGTGTGGGCCTGCATCGTGCCGCCCATCTGGCTGTAGGCATTGCCGCAGGCATCGACCAGCGTGCCCGCGTCGAAGCCCATCAGACGGCCGACCGCCAGCGTCGCGCCGAAGCAGCCGGCGGTGGCGGGGCGGAAGAACCTGAGCGGCGCGTTGCTGGCGACGCCAATGCCCGCTGCGGCGTCGATGCCGGTCGCGATGGCGGCCAGCAATTCCTTGCCGGAGGTGTCGCCGCCGGTCCGGTCCAAATGAGAGAGAATCGCGCCGAGCATCACCGCCATCGGGTGGACGACCGCGCCTTCGTGCACGCAGTCGAATTCGGAGTTGTGTATCTGGTAGGCGTTGCAGAAGGCTGCGCCCGAGACCGGCAGCCGCCCCGTACCTTGGGCCAGTACGCGGGCCGAACCGGCCGCTGCCGTACCCGCGTTAAGAGCGGTCAATTCGGCCGCGTAGGGCGCGATACTGCCGACCATGCCGACGCCGATCGTGTCGAGCAGGTAGGTCTTGGTTGCCTCGATAGCGGCAGGCGGGATGGCCTCGAATGGGGTGTCCGCGGCGTGAGCGGCGAAACGGGCGATTCCGTCCATGGGCATTCCTTTTGGATGATATGAGCATCTCATTTACCAAAACCCTATCTCATCCTGATTAGGCTGCGAAGCAGGCGTATCGAAGGGGCTTTCGCGGCCCAAAATGTGACCCTTCGATATGCCCCAGACTGCGTCCAGGGCTACTCAGGATGAAATGAGGTAGTGAGAAGGCTCATGCCGTCGTCTTCGCGAAATGATCCGCGATCTCTTTCCGCGTCGCAACCCACACATCCTGTTTCGAAGCGGCGTGTTGGAGGAACTTCTCGAAGTAGCCGATGCGCCCCGGCCGTCCGATGATGCGGAGGTGTACGCCGAAGCTCATCATTTTGGGTTCGCCGTTTTGGCCTTCCCGGTAGAGCCAGTCGAAGGTATCGACGGCGTATTCCAGCCAGTTTGCAGGCGTCATCGCCGGGTCCGTCCACATCTTCATGTCATTGCTGTCGAGCGCATACGGCATGATGACGATGTCGCGCTTCTCCGGATCGTTCCAGAAGGGGAGGTCGTCGGAATAGTCGTCCATGTGGTAGGTGAAGCCCTGCTCGATCAGCAGGTCGCGGGTGCTGGCGGTCAAAAGGTAGCGTGAGAGCCAGCCGTATGGGCGAACGCCGCAGGTCTGTTCGATGCTGTCGACCGCCTGCCGGATAAAGTTTTCTTCCTCCCATTTTTTCATGCCGAACTGGTGCACCCATTTGTAGCCGTGGGAGCAGACCTCGTGCCGTTGGGCCACAATTTCCCGGGCGAGGTCGGGCGCGCGTTCCAGGGCCTGGGCCGCGGCGGTGAAGGTCGCACGCATCCCGTATTGCTTGAGCAGGCGCAAGACCCGCGGTGCGCCGGCCTTGATACCGTAGGCGTAGTTGCTTTCGTTGCCGTAGTTTCGGATCGGAGCCTTGAGAGAGATGCCCAATTCATCGACTTGTTCCGGCCGTTTGTCGCCCTCGTCGACTCGGGCTTCCGCGCCTTCCTCCACGTTGACGACCAGGGAGAGGGCCAGTTTGGCGTTGTTCGGCCAGATGATGGCGGGCATGGGCGGCAGTCTCCGGCAAATGGCAGTCTGTTGTGTTCAGGTGCCCGGTTTACTGCCTGCCGCCTCCGATGGCTATTCCCCCGGAAACCACGGCCGATTGCAAATCGTCAGAACCCGGTGTAGGCGATGGATACCCGGTTCACGCTTCGGTAATATTTGCTTATGATGCGAGGCAGAACCCCTCGCGATTGATAGGTCTGGAGTAACTGGCGTGTTGCGAATTCTGACAGTGATGGCCGTATTGTTTGCGGGCGCCGCCCATGCACAGGATGCAAAGCTCGATATTGAGCTGAACAGCATCGGCCTGCGCAGTGACAGTTGCGAAGTGTACCTGCGCGTAAGGAACCAGACGCCGGTTGGCTATGACGTGTTTAAGATCGACCTGGCGTTTTTTGACCGAGCCGGCGTTATCAACGACCGCTCGCTGGTTGAGTTGGGGCCGCTTCGTGCCAACAAGACCTCGCTGCATGTTTTCCAGATGCCGGAGATGGAATGCGGCGATGTCGGCGAAGTGCTGCTGAACGACGTGACGGAATGCACGCCGAGCGACGGCTCCACGATCGATTGCCTTGGCATCGTGACGCTATCGTCGAAGGGCGATATCGCCTTTATCCGTTAGGGGGCTTTCGGCTCCTTGCTCAAATCCAGCTCCAGACCTTCCAAGCCGGGTTTTGCCGCCGGGTAGCTTTGGGGCACCAGCGGGTCGTGGCTGGGTACCAGAAACGCGCGCTCGCCTACAAGCTGGGCATAGGTCCGATAGCCCTCCAGCATCTCCGCCATGTCGTAGAACACGATGAAGGGAAGTTCCTGGTCGACTTCCTCGAACAGGTGGATGGCGTCGCTTGCCAGAAACACCGGCCCAAGCTCGGTGTTGACCGCCAGGCCCGTCTGGCCGCGGGAATGGCAAGCGCATGCTGGGCAGTAGGCCGTCTGGCCGTCACGGCACGTAAGCGCATTCGGCAAGAGACGTGCGGTCCAGGTCCGCGAGGAAGGCCTGGCGCGCCGCCAGAAGCTTCGGTTTCAGACGGCATTTGGGGGAAAGCACGCAGGCGCCGCCGTCGGCCTGGAAACATTCGACCAGCGCCTGCCGGGCTTCGAGCAGTCGCACGATGTCGCCCAGCGTGACTGCCTCCGCAGGGCGGGCGAGACGAATGCCGCCGCCAGTTCCGCGTTGGGTCGCGACGATCCCCGCGCCGGCAAGCGTGCGGACTATCTTTGTCAGGTGATGGCGGGAAATACGGAATTCGGCGGCGATAGCCTCCGTCGTGAAGACCTTCTCCGGTTCGCCGGCGAGCCGCATCAGGATACGCAGACCATAGTCGGTGAAGGACGTAAGGCGCACTGCATTCTCCGGGGTTGGGTTGCATCGCGATTGCCGATAGCTTAAATTAGCATTTAAAATACTGATTTGAGAAGGCCCAACCAGATGGAACACGAAAGCCGCCGCGCCGCACTGATCCAGGAGGTGAAGGAGACCACCGGCATTGAAGAAGACATGATCAAGCGTTTGGTCGATGCCTTCTATGTGCGCGTCCGGCGCGACCCGATGCTGGGGCCCGTGTTCGAGGAACGAATTGCCGACTGGGACGCGCACCTGCCGCGTATGTATGCCTTTTGGTCCTCTGTCGCGCTAATGAGCGGACGCTACTCCGGCCAGCCAATGGCGAAGCACATGCCGCTGCCGGTGGATGGCCGGCATTTCGACCGCTGGCTGGCGCTGTTCGAGGAGACCGCGAACGAGGTGTGCCCACCGGCCGCCGCGGCGCACTTCATCGACCGCGCCTGCCGCATCGCCCAGAGCCTGGAATTGGGGATTGCAGGTGCGTCCGGCGTCATGCTCGCCCGCGGGGAGCGCCTGCACCGGCCGGAACTTGACCTGACCGAAACGCCATGGGCGGCATAAGGAGCAGACCGTGACGAACCGCAAGCCTCCGCCGGAGGGAGAGTTCGCCTCTCCACCTTGTTTCATGCACGAAGTTGACCCGGCCTACTTCGGCCTGCCGCGCCCGGACGAAGGAACGGCCGCCCCAGAGGAACCATCCATGACAATGTTAAGCGAAGCCAGCCTTGCACAGATTGGCAATGCCTTGCTACGCGAACTGCCGGACGCGGTGATTTATTCGGACCGGGACGGACTCATTCGGTACTGGAACGCCGGGGCGGAGCGGATATTCGGCTTTGATGAGGCAGAGGCGCTGGGGCAGTCGCTCGACATCATCATCCCGGAGCGCCTGCGCGAGCGTCACTGGCAGGGGTATCGTCACATGATGGAAACCGGCCAATCCGCCCATGGACCGGAGGAGGTCTTGTCGGTGCCGGCGGTAACAAAGGCCGGCGAGAAACGCTCGATCCAGTTTACGCTCGCGCCGGTACTGGATGCCACCGGGCAGGTGGAGGGCATCGCCGCCGTACTGCGCGATGCGACTGAGACGTTTGCGGAATTGAAGCGCTTGCGGGCGGCGGCGCGCGGTTAGCGCCGCGATGCGGCGCCATACACCGCTTCCGGATCGAACAGCTTTTCCGTCTCCTCGAACTGGAGCACGGGGCTGCCCTCGCCGAGTGGCACGCTGCGGAAGAAGCAGGAGCGGTAGCCGACATGGCAACTGCCCTTGCCCTGGGGGTCAACGCGGAGCCAGATGGCGTCCTGGTCGCAGTCGATGCGCATCTCCACCACTTTCTGCACGTGGCCGCTGGTGGCGCCCTTGTGCCACAGCTCGCCGCGGGACCGGCTCCAGTAGACCGCCTCGCCCAGCGCGATGGTCTGCTTCAATGCCTCCGCATTCATGAAGGCGAACATCAGCGGCTCGCCCGTTTCATGGTCCGTTGTGATGCAGGGAATCAGGCCGTGCTCGTCGAATTTGGGGGCGAAACCGGTGCCTTCTTCGATCTCGGCCTTGGTGGTGCGCTCAGCGAACGGGACATTTGCCATGGGAATTGCCTATGCGGCTCTGTCGCGGGGCCGCCAAGTGTTGGGATGCGTTGAGCGCGTCCCTATACTATAGAGAACGCTTTCGCCCAACAGAGAAGCACGCAGTTATGGAATCCTGGGACACCACCGCCCCCGATCAACGCAAGCCGGTTTCGGTCCTTACCGGATTTCTCGGCAGCGGCAAGACCACGCTTCTGAACCATATCGTGAAGCAGCCGGAGATGGCTGGCACGCTGGTCATCGTCAATGAGTTTGGCGAGATCGGCATCGACCATCTGTTGGTCGAGCAGGTGAATGACGAGATGGTGCTGATCAATTCGGGCTGCCTCTGCTGCACCGTGCGCAACGACCTGATGGAAACACTGATGAAGCAGTCTCTGGCGGCGGAGCAGGGCAAGATTCCGGAATTCCACCGGGTGGTGATCGAGACGACGGGCCTGGCGGACCCTGCCCCCATCCTGCACACGCTGATGGCAGACCCCTATGTGGGTGGGCGCTACCGGATGGACGGCGTGATCACGACGGTGGATGCAGTGAACGGCGGAGTTACCCTGGACAAGCAGTTCGAAAGCGTGAAGCAGGCCGCGGTGGCCGACCGCATTGTGCTGACGAAGAGCGACATTGCGGATCCGGCGGAAGTGGCGGCGTTGCGGGAACGGCTGAAACTGCTCAATCCCGGCGCGCCGGTGCATGAGGCGGAGCAGGGCAAGATCGAACCGTCCCTATTGTTCGACGCGGGCCTGTTCGACCCGAAGAACAAGATCGCCGACGTGGAGAAATGGCTCCAGGCGGAGGAGATTGCGCTGCGGGAAGAGGGCGAGGGGCACGGGCATAATCACCATCATGGCCATGATCATGATCACGGGCATGACCACGCACATGACGTGAACCGCCATGACGAGTCGATCCGCGCCTATTGTCTGACCGTAGACGAACCTATAGAGGCCAGCGCCTTCGAGGAATGGATCAACATGGCGATGATGCTGAAAGGGCCGGACCTGCTGCGGGTCAAGGGCATCGTCAACGTGCAGGACTTCAAGGGGCCGGTGGTGGTGCACGGTGTGCAGCACGTCTTCCATCCGCCCGTCATGCTGGAAAAATGGCCGAGCGACGATCATCGCACGCGGCTGGTCTTCATCACCCGGGACGTGGAAAAGGAGTTCCTTGAGGAATTGCTGCAAAGTTTTACTGGTCCCGACCGGCGCAAGGTGAACTTTGTTTAGTTCGGCCCTTGGACGTCAGTGTTCGGCGCGCAGCGCAGCCCGGAAACGAAGCAACCCATCGGCGCCGGCGCCTCTCGTGGGCTAAGCTGGCTTGCTTCGTCGCCAGCCATAGGCTGGCCCCTCGCGATGACGCCGGCGGGGAAGTGTTGCCGGAACAATCCGGTTTGGCCGTGAGAGAGTCCAACGAAAGGCATCTGTTTTGACCACCATTGCCGAAGCTCAGGAAGAACTGATCGAAGAGTTTGCATTCTTCGACGACTGGATGGACCGCTACCGCTATATCATCGACCTGGCGCGCAACCTGCCGGAATTCCCAGCCGAATGGCAGACAGACGCCAACAAGGTGCGCGGCTGCCAGAGCCAGGTCTGGTTCGTGGCGGAGCCGGGGGAGGGCGGCAAGCTGACCTTTCACGCCACCAGCGACGCCCATATCGTCAGTGGCCTGATCGCCATTCTGTTGCGCATTTACTCGGATCGAACGCCCGCGGAAATTTTGGCGACCAAACCAGATTTCGTCGGTGCTATCGGGCTGGATGAACATCTCTCCCCGACCCGCAATAACGGCCTTGCCGCCATGCTTTCGCGCATCTATGCGGAGGCCAATGCTGCGCAGGCGGCGGCTGAGGCTTGAACGGCATGAGTGGAGCACCAGCACGATGAGCGAAGCCGGGCAAATCAAGGCGCTCTACAACGCCCGCATCCTGGAACTGGCCGAGAACATTCCCCTCGAAGGTCGCCTGGACGACGCCGACGCGACGGCGAGTGTTCGCAGCCCGCTTTGCGGCAGCCGCATCACGGTGGACCTGAAAGTGAAAGACGATGTGATCACCGGCTACCGGCATGTGGTGCGCGCCTGCACGTTGGGGCAAGCGGCTGCCTCCATCATGGCGCGGCATGTGGAGGGCAAAACGGTTGCCGAGCTTCGGCATGTGGGCGCTGCCATGCGCGCCATGCTGAAGGACAAACAACCCCTGCCGGATGATGTCTGGGAGGATCTGACCGTGCTGACACCGGTCCAGGATTTTAAAAGCCGCCACGGGAGCGTGCTGCTCAGCTTCGATGCCGTGGAGAAGGCGCTGAAAGAGCTGGGTGTTTAGGCTGCCGCTAGGGCCTTAACTGGTCTACTCGCAATTGGCGTTGGCCACTGCATCGGCGACGATTCTGCCGTATTCTGGTGTCAGCAGGCGGCTCCAGCCCAGGCGGAATATCCGGCCCATCTCGGCGCGGTTGACGTATTCCCAAATGATCTCGCCATCCTCCTTAATCCGGAAGATGCGGCCGAAATTCTGTTCCTCCAGGAAAAGTTCGTTGCCGGGCAACACGGTCATGAGGCCTTCGGTCTGGGCGCGCACGTCCAGCCTGTTGAGCGGCTCGCGCCAGGGCGAGGTGACCTCGCCCTTCTCGAAATCGACGATGTTGACCTCGACGGTGTTCTCCTGACCCCATTTGTCATAATAAGACGCATCGTTGTTGTTGTAGATGGCAATGCGGTGGTCATCCACGACGTCCACGTCATGCTGATGAATCCAAGGGCCGATCTGGTACCAGACGATCTTGTCAGTGGAGGGGCGGTAGAGCGCAACCATGGACGGGGTGCGCATGCTGAGGAACAGGTCGCCCTTCTTCCAGAACGGGCCATCCTCCAGCACCGGTTCCACATCGTTCAGGTGGATCGGGTTGTCGTTGTACTCGAAGAACCCGAAGACGAAATTCGGCATGCCATTGGCCAGGAAAATGTCAGAGACCGAGCGCTGAAACAAAATTTTTCCGTCGAGGCTGAGGTGGGTGATGGAATCATCTTGAAACGTCGTCTTGCGCACGTGTTCGATGGTGGGGGGCTCCTGGTGGGTCTGCGCCCAGATGGTGCCGTCTTCGTCGCGCTCGATCGCATGATGGAAGATCTGGTCATCGTTGACCCAGACGAGGTTGCTGCAAGCATCGGTCCGGTATAGCGGTGTCACGCTTTTGATCAGCAGGCCACCGTCCTCCAGCACATAGGGATGCCGGATCAGCATCCGCTTTTGCTCTTTGTCGACAGTGATATCGATGAGATTGGTCTGCGCGCTGGCGTGGGCGTGGAACGCGTTGATGTCGGGCGCCCAGCGGTGCAGCACTTTCTGCTGATTGAGATCGACCAGTTCAACGTAGGATCGCTCATCATCGCCGTCGTAACGGCTGAGCAGGAGATATCCGGCGTCGGGCCTGGAGCCCGCCTCATAGTTGAAGGTGAACCCCGATTTTCCGGTATGAACATGCTCCGGAACCATCAGATAGCTGTTGCGGTCCATCCGGTTGATCAATCCCGGTATGTCCGAGACGGCGACCGCGGCATCACCGATTGCCCCCGCTCTCTCGCCACCGTTTACCGTGTGCACGACGACATTCCCGAACGCCACCACCAACAGCAGGCCGAGCACAACGATCAGGCCGACAACCCAAAGTTCGACCTTTCGGAATAACAATTTTTCCATTGAGCCTTCGCAAGAACCGATCCGGAATCGATCCTGCCAGTCTTACAGAAATAGGGTGGCAAAAAGAAGTGCTCAAAAAGTTCAATTTTTAGGAGAGGCCAGTAATGATAATGGTTCTCATTATCATTACTCCACTTGGAAGTCGGCATTAACTAGGTGTTCTAGGATTTAAATGGCCGGCGAAGCGCGCGGGCGATCAACTCAAGCCGGTCCTGGCCATAGAACATGTCGCCATCCACGAAATAGGTGGGCGAGCCAAAGACGCTGCGCTCGATGGCTTCGTCTGTGTACTGCGCGTACAGGGCCTGCACCGGGGCTGTCTTGGCCGCCGCAAGCAGGGGCTTGCCGTCCAGGCCGGCCTTGTCTGCAAGCCGCAGCAGCGTTGCCTCGTCGGCCAGGTCGGCGTCGTCGCGCCAATGGGCTTCCAGCAAGGTGTGGGCCAGCATGTCGATATTGTGGCTTGCTTCCATGCCCGCGATCAGGAAGCAATTGGGCAGGCCAATATCGTTGTAGTGATAGGTAGGCGTGCCCTCGACCACTGGGGCGTCGCGGTACTCCGACCAGCGCTTGATCTCCCGGCCGAAGAAGTAGGCGCGGTGTGCCTTGGTCCGCTCGCTTGTCGGGGTGGAGCCCGCGGCGGGTACGACTTTGCGGAGGTCGTTCGGCCGGTGAATGATGGTCGCGCCTGCTTCCTTGGCGATCTCCATCAGCTTGGCCGAGCCGAGATAGGCGTAAGCAGAGTGCGCAGCGTAGAAATATTCGATAGTAGGCATACGGTGGTTCCTATTCGTCGGCGAGGTTCAGCAAATCGTCTCTGCCGGCAGCCTTCAGGCCGGCGCGGACGCCCAGTCTGTCTGCTTCCGGGCGGTTCTGGGACATTTTTTTCTTGCCGTCGATCCGGGTCAGCGCGATCTCCACCCCGATGATGCCGCGGGCGAGCGTTTCGATGAAGTCGTCCGGGGCATCGCTTACGGCCCATGGCTTGTGCTGTCCTGCTTCATGCCGGTTCGTCAAGGCCTCCAAGTGCGGGCGCAGCGCCTCGACCCCTTCAAAGGTCGTGGCCGTGCCGTAGGCATGGACGGCCAGATAGTTCCAGGTCGGCACCACCTTACCGCCCCCGGTGTGTTTGGTCGGGTACCAGTTGGGGGAGATATAGCCTTGTGGCCCCTGAAAGATTGCCAGCAATTCCTGACCTTCCGCGACGGCCTTCGCATGGGGGTTGGCGCGGGCGAAGTGGCAACGGAGCGTGCCATGGGCGCCCTGGTCGCGGCGCAACTCCACCGGCACATGGGTCGCTATCAGGCCGTCGCTGCCCTGGCTCACGATAGTGGCAGCGGCCATGGCATGCATGGCCTCATGCAGTGCTGCCTGGTCATCGATGAGGAAATGCTTGGGCACATACATGGGGCTTGCGTCCTTTCCGTCATGCGCGTGTCATGCGAGGAGGCTTGAATAAGCGAAAATGCAGGAGACCGCCATGATCCTTGTCCAGATAACCGACAGTCACATCGAAGCTGCCGGAGTGCTGACTTACGGCACGTTCGACGCGGCTGCCTCCCTGGCCAAGGTGGTGGACGCAATCAATGCCCTGGACCCTCAGCCCGATCTGGTGGTCCACACGGGCGACCTGGTGCATCACGGCGCGCCGGCGCAGTATGGCCCGGCCCGCGCCATTCTGGACGGGTTGAAGGCGCCCTATATCGTGCTGCCCGGCAATCACGACGCGCGGGAGGGCTTTGCCGCTGCGTTTGCCGACACGGCCTGGCTGCCGGCGGATGGCGGCTTTCTGCACTATGTGGTGGAGGGCGCTCCAGTGCGGCTGGTCTGCCTGGATACGGTCATTCCAGGCGTAGCCTATGGCAAGCTGTGTGCGGAGAGGCTGGCTTGGCTGGATGCGCAGCTTGCCGCAGCGCCGGACAGGCCGACCGTCATCGCCATGCACCATCCGCCGATGGATATGGGCCTGACGTTCTCCAGCATGGTCGGATTGGCGGAGGGCGGCGGCGAGCTGGCTGCGATCCTGACACGGAATCCCCAGGTGCAACGGGTCATTTGTGGACATGTGCACCGGCCGGTCACCGCCATGTTCGGGCAGCGGCCGGTGTGGGCCGCCCCCGCCACCTGCTACCAGTTCGCAGCCGATATTAGCGACGAGCAATTGCTGGCGCTGACGCGGGAGCCGCCCGGCTACTCCATGCACCTATGGCTGGATGATCCGGTCGCGGGCCCGAACCTCGTCAGCCACTTCGTGCCTGTGGGCGACTTCGGGGAGCCGATCCCGATAATGCGCCGGGGCGAGAGGGTTGGGCAGGGGCTGGAAGCAAAGCGCTGAGATGGAGGGTTGGCGGGAGATGCCGATACCGTCAGACTGGCGCCGCGAAATGCACAAGGAGCAATCAATGGCCGAAGGAAAAACCCCGCCCACCATCACCCTGGAGCCGTTCGGCAACAGTGTGCGGGTGGAATTCGCCGGTGCGACGGTCGCCGAAAGCAACGGCGCGCTGGTTCTGCGTGAAGGCAGGCTGCCACCGGTGCTTTACATTCCCAAGGACGATGTGCGTTGGGCGCTGACCGCTGCCTCCGAGCGCAGCACCCATTGCCCGTATAAGGGCGACGCCAGCTATTGGAATGTCAGCACCAATGGCCGGACGGCGGAGAATGCTATTTGGGCCTATCCAGAGGCAATAGACTCGGTAGCCGCCATCCAGGATTGTGTCGCATTCTACTGGGATAAGATGGATGCCTGGTATTTAGGCGGAGAAAAGACGGCCTCGCTGACGATTTGAGGGAGGCCGCGCCTATTGAGAGATGCGCGGCCTAAATTGCGGGCAATAGGCTCAATGATTGGGCGGTTTATTGCCTAAAAACCATGCGGCGTGATGTTTTTTCGGCCTATAGTGTTTTTTGGCAATAGGCTTCCGTTAAGGAATTACGCCGCTTGCAATTTTGGCATGCGGTTTGCTTATTGCAGTCAAGGATCCTGAAACCGCGGCAAGGGCCGAGTGACTATCTGATGAAAAAGATCGAAGCGATCATCAAACCGTTCAAGCTTGACGACGTGAAGGATGCCCTGCACGAAGTTGGCGTGAAGGGCCTGACCGTTCTGGAGGCCAAGGGGTTTGGCCGCCAAAAGGGTCATACCGAATTGTACCGCGGCGCAGAATACGTCGTGGACTTCCTGCCGAAAGTGAAGATCGAAGTGGTCGTCGATGATGCCATGGCGGCACAGGCGGTTGAAGCGATCCAGCAATCGGCGCACACCGGCCGTATCGGCGATGGCAAGATTTTCATCTCCACCGTCGACGAGGCCATCCGCATCCGTACCGGCGAAACCGGCGGCGAAGCCGTTTGACCCGCCATTACCCTGACCGACTCTATCTTTAGGAGAGCCAATCAATGACTCTGAACTGCAAAACGCCGGACGACGTGCTGAAGGCGATAAAAGATAACGACATCAAGCATATCGACCTGCGCTTCACCGACCCGCGGGGCAAGTGGCAGCATCTGACCCAGTGGCATACGACGGTCGGTGAAGATGAGTTTGATGATGGCTTCATGTTTGACGGCTCCTCCATCGCCGGCTGGAAGGCGATCAACGAGTCTGACATGTGCCTCCAGATGGACCCGACGACGGCGGTAATGGACCCCTTTGCGGCCGAACCGACCATGATCATGGTCTGCGACGTGCATGATCCGATCAGCGGCCAGCGCTACGACCGTTGCCCGCGCTCGACCGCGAAGAATGCAGAAGAATACATGCGTTCCGTTGGCGTTGGCGACACCGCCTTCTTCGGCCCGGAAGCAGAGTTCTTCGTGTTCGATGACGTGCGTTTCTCCACGGAAATGAACCACACCTTCTTCAAGGTCGATTCGAACGAAGGTCCGTACAACAGCGGCTCCGAATTCGAAGACGGCAACCCGGGCCACCGTCCGCCGCTCAAGGGCGGTTACTTCCCGGTTCCGCCGGTCGACAGCGCCCAGGACATGCGCTCGGAGATGGTTTCCGTCATGGCGATGATGGGCCTCGACGTCGAAAAGCATCACCACGAGGTTGCCTCGTCCCAGCATGAGCTTGGCGTGAAATTCGACACGCTGATCAATTCGGCGGACGGCCTGCAGGCCTACAAGTATGTCGTGCAGATGGTGGCGCACGGTTACGGCAAGACCGCGACCTTCATGCCGAAGCCGATCATGGGTGACAACGGCTCGGGCATGCATGTTCACCAGTCGATCTGGAAAGAAGGCCAGCCGACCTTCGCCGGCAACCTGTATGCCGACCTGTCGGAGGCCGCACTGTTCTACATCGGTGGCATCATCAAGCACGCCAAGGCGCTGAACGCCTTCACCAACTCGACCACGAACAGCTACAAGCGCCTGATCCCGGGCTTTGAAGCGCCGGTGCTGCTGGCCTACTCCGCCCGCAACCGTTCCGCTTCCTGCCGCATTCCGTATGTCGCGAGCCCGAAGGGCAAGCGCGTCGAGGTGCGCTTCCCGGACCCGGCCGGCAACCCGTACCTGTCGTTCGCGGCCATGCTGATGGCCGGCCTCGACGGCATCAAGAACAAGATCCATCCGGGCGAAGCGATGGACAAGAACCTGTACGACCTGCCGCCGGAAGAACTGGCCGACATCCCGACCGTCTGCGGCTCGCTGCGCGAAGCATTGACCTCGCTCGATGCCGACCGCAGCTTCCTGACCGCAGGCGACGTGTTTACCGACGACCAGATCAGCGCTTATATCGAGCTGAAGATGGAAGAGGTCTACCGCTTCGAGCACACGCCGCACCCGGCTGAGTTCGCGATGTACTACAGCAGCTAAACGCGCGCCTTCCGCGCGTCAAAGAACGACGAGAGAGCAGCCCCCGCCAGGACATCCTGGCGGGGGTTTTTTCGTCTTGGGACGACCGAATGGCTATGTGATCCAGGTCATAGGAACATCGCCCAATGAAGCGCATGATTTGCCTGTCACTCCCTGAATGCCCAGTGGGACGCTATTGGGAGTAGCTTGTAAAAACAGGAGAATGATCATGGCGATTAACATTAACTCCAACACTGGCAACATCACCGCGGGTGGCGACAACACCGATGGCGACATTCTGCTTAATGCCAATGACGGTACCCGGCGTATTCATCTGGATGCCGGCAGCGGCAACGCGCTTCTCGGTGGCAATGGCGCAGATGGCGACATTCTGCTGATGCCGGCAACCGCTACGAGCCAGTCAACTGCCGCGGCAACCATTCATATGAGCGGCGACAGCGGCAATATCCGGGCGGGCGGCAATGGCGTCGATGGCGACATTATCCTGCGTTCCAATAGCGGCGCAAACGTAGTCCATATCGATGGCGGTAACGGCAACTTCTTTGCGGGCGGCGATGGCGCGGACGGCGATGTCGTGCTGCGCGACGGCACCGGCGCCGACCGCATCCGCCTGAACGCCCAGAACGGTAATATGTACCTGGGCGGCAATGGAGCCGACGGCGATATCCTGGTCTACCCTGCCAGCGGGGACAACAGCACCACGTCCCAGGCGACCATTCACATCAATGGCGACAGCGGCGACATCATCCTGCAGAACGCCGACTTTGCCGAGGACTTTACCGTCTCCGGCACGATCGAGCCCGCCGCCATTCCCGGCGCGGTCATGGTGTTGTGCGAGGATGGTTCGGTCGAGCCTTGCGCGGCGGCCTACGACCCGCGGGCGGTCGGCGTGATCTCCGGCGCGGGCGGCTATAAGCCTGGCATCATCATGGATAAGAAGACCAGCGGCGAGAACCGGCATCCGGTCGCCCTGGTGGGCAAGGTCTATTGCAAGGCCGACGCCTCCTTCGGGCCGATCAAGGGCGGCGACCTGCTCACTACCTCCCCGACGCCTGGCCATGCCATGCGGGCCGCTGACCGGAAGCGGGCTTTCGGCGCTACGCTCGGCAAGGCGCTCGGCTCCCTCGACGAGGGCACCGGCCTGGTGCCCGTCCTGGTCAACCTGCAATAGCCGGATGCGATAGTCATGAGCGCAACCATCCGCAATGTCGCCGACAACTGCCTGGACAAGACCGGGCGGCTGTCGGTGCGCGAGGATATCCTCGGCGTCTACGCCGCGGATAACCCGCAGAACCGCTCGGTCCTGCAACAGATGAACCGCATCCAGAATGTGCCGTTCGTCAAGGTGGCCCTGGTCACCGTCAGCGGCGCCACGCCCAATCTGCAACGCGACCTGGACAATGGCAACACGGTCTACCAGGGCGAGTGCAATGTCTGGATCTATCCGACCGACAGTATCACTGTGACGGCGGCTAACCTGCTGACGTTGGACCAGGACGACTGCTCCGGCAGCGGCCACAGCGTCAGTGATGAGGAGGACGACCTGTTCGACTTCGGCCGCAACCTGGGCGCTGACATCGTCTGCTACTACATCAATGGCGATGGCTCCGGCCTGCGTGGCTGCGCGGCCCACCCGCCCGGCCGGCGTGGCTTCTGGGTAGGCACAAGCGCGTCGCCCTGGACCTGGGTGCATGAGTTGACCCACATTGTCGGCGACAACAGCCACGTGTCCGACACGGACAACCTGATGATCAACAACACGGGCACGATCACCAATGCGCCGCCTGACCTGACCAACAGCCAGTGCGACCGCATCAACGACGATCCCGACGTCGAATCCTGCTAAGGAGAACGACATGGCAGAACTATCCCAACGGGTGCGCGACGTGATGGAAACGGACTGCGCCCACACCCTCGAAGACTTGGTGGCCAAGCCCTCGGATGCGGAGATCCGGGAACTGATCGCCGTCGTCGATGACGAGGCCGAGATGACCCCGAACCAGCGCCAGCGCGCTGTCTACATGCTGGGCCGCATGGGCCGCGCGGAGGCCGTCCCCAGTATCATCAAGGCCCTGCCGCGGCTGGACGAGGGCGGCAAGGTCGCCGCCGCAGACGCCCTTGGCCGCTTGGCGACGCCGGAGGCGCAGGCAGCGGTCATGGACCTCTCCCACGACCGCGCCCCTCAGGTGCGCAAGTTTGCGGCCAAGGCCCTGGCCCGGATCGGCACCAGCGCCAGCATTGGCCACCTGCGCGGTATGGTCGATGGCGATGAGGAACCCTTCGTCCGCGCCTCCGCCGGAAAGGTGCTCTCCCGGATGGAAGGGCGGCAATAACGGCTTCCCTGCCGTCCGCCGGTATTGTGTAGGCCCCGCTGGTTTATCGGCGGGGCCTTTTGGTGCTCGCCGTGCTTCCTGCCGCCTTCTGCACAACTGCTTCGCGGAAAGGCGGGATGCGGAGCGCCGGTGCGTGCTCTACACTCCTTTCAGCCCAATCGATAGCAAGCGAGCATGAGCCATGAGCGAAGCAGAATACGTCCCGCCCAAAGTCTGGAAGCATGAGGAGCCGAGCGGCGGCCAGTTCGCCAGCATCAACAAGCCCACGGCCGGCGCCCAGTTCGAGAAAGAACTGCCGGTGGGCAAGCATCCGCTCCAGCTTTACTCCCTGGGCACGCCCAACGGCGTCAAGGTCACGATCATGCTGGAGGAGCTGCTGGCAGCTGGTCACAAGGGCGCGGAATACGACGCTTGGCTCATCAAGATCCGGGATGGCGAGCAGTTTGGCAGCGGCTTTGTCGCCGCCAATCCCAACTCCAAGATCCCGGCCCTGATCGACCATTCGATGCCCAAGCCGACCCGCGTCTTCGAGTCCGGCGCCATCCTGCTCTACCTCTCGGAGAAGTTCGGCGCCTTCATGCCCACCGAGCCCATGGCGCGGGCCGAGGCGCTTTCCTGGCTGTTCTGGCAGATGGGTTCAGCCCCCTATCTTGGCGGCGGCTTCGGGCACTTTTATGCCTATGCGCCCGTGAAGATCAAATACGCCATCGACCGCTTCACCATGGAGGTCAAGCGCCAGCTCGACGTGCTCGACCAGCGGCTGGCGAAGCACGAGTACCTGGGCGGTGCTGACTACACTATCGCCGACATGGCCGTCTGGCCCTGGTATGGCAACCTGGTGAAGGGCCTTAACTACGGCGCGGGTGAGTTCATCCAGGGCCACACCTACACCAATGTCGTCCGCTGGCAGGAGCAGATTGCCGAGCGTCCGGCGGTGAAGCGCGGCCGCATGGTCAACCGCATGCAGGGCGAGCCCTCCGAGCAGTTGCACGAGCGCCACGATGCCAGCGACTTCGACACCAAGACCCAGGACAAGATCGGCGGTTAGCGCCGCCGGTCTCCGGTCAAGGGTGCGTTAACCAAAGGCTGTCTCCTATTGCCCCGGAAGCCTGGCCCCTGCCGGCTTCCGGGGCTGCTTCGGGACTCGCGGGACGGTATCATGGTAAAGGTTTGGCGCCCGCAGTCCTTTGCCCAAAAAAACATCTACATTTATCGACATTCCTCTACATTTATCGGCATTTTGGGGGTGAAAATGTCGATGTTTGCGAAAAAATGTAGACGCCGTGTCGATGCGATGTAGAGGAAATGTCGATGGTATCCCGATACGATCTCCGCCGCTGTCTGCTCTGCTGACAACACCCTTCCGTCCCCGGTGGATTCCCCACACTATACCGCCCGCGGTAAACACGAGCTTAACACCCGCCCGCGCCGAGACTTGGCCAATAGAGGAGGCCCCATGACCACCCCGCCCATCAGCCGCTATCCCGTTCCCGACGTGAACAGCCTGCCCGACGACATCCAGGCGACGATCCTGGGCGTGCAGGAGAAGGCGGGCTTCGTGCCCAATGTCTTCCTGGCCATGGCGCATCGGCCGGACGAGTTGCGCGCCTTTTTCGCCTATCATGACGCGCTGATGGAGAAGGAGGGCGGCCTCACCAAGGCCGAGCGCGAGATGATCGTTGTCGCCACCTCGGGCGCGAACGGCTGCCTCTATTGTGTGATCTCGCACGGCGCGATCCTGCGCATCCGGGCGAAGAACCCGCTGGTCGCCGACCAGGTGGCGGTGAACTACCGCAAGGCCGACATCACGCCCCGCCAGACGGCCATGCTGGACTTTGCCATGAAGGTTGCCCAGGATTCCGCAAGCCTCACCGACGCCGACTATGAGCCGCTCCGCGCCCACGGCTTCTCGGAAGACGACATCTGGGACATCGCCGCCATCACCGCCTTCTTCGCCCTTAGTAACCGCATGGCCAACTTCCTCTCCATGCGCCCGAACGACGAGTTCTTTATGATGGGTCGGGAGGGGAAGAAGAAGGGGTGAGGCATGAGCGATCTTAAACTGTTCCGAGTCGATGGCGGCGAGGTTGCCGAAATCAACGGCTCAGCAGCGGCACTGGAAAAATCACTCCAGATTCTGATCGAGCAGAACCTAGAAACATTCCTTGGTGTGCGCCTTCTAGCCTCCGAGTTTAGCACTGGCCGGGAGCATGGCGGGCGGATGGATACGCTCGGCCTCGACGAAAATGGCTGCCCGGTTATCATCGAGTACAAGCGCGCCACCAATGTCAACGTGATCAATCAAGGCCTGTTCTATCTGGATTGGCTCGTCACCCACCGTGGCGATTTCGAGATGCTGGTCCTAAAAACGTTTGGCCAGGATGCGGCGCAATCAGTCGAATGGTCCTCGCCGCGCCTGATCTGCATCGCTGGCGATTTCAGCAAGTACGATGAGCACGCAATTAAGCAGATGAACCACAATATCGAATTGATCCGCTACATGCGCTTCGGTGACGATCTCCTGCTGCTGGAGCAGGTCAATGCAGTCTCTGTGCCTGTGGGCAACAGCAATGCCGCGCCCCCGATTTCTGGCGGCTCGCGCGGGCGGGCCAAAACTGTTTCCGACTACCTGGACCAAGCTGACCAGGAACTCACCGACCGCTATGAGGCGCTGCGGGAGTTCCTCTCCAATCTCGGCGATGACGTGCAGGTCAATACGCTGAAGCACTACATCGCTTACAAACGGATCAAGAATTTTGCCTGTGTCGAGGTCCACACGCGCACGCGCAACCTGCTCGTCTATCTAAAGATCGATCCGGACACGATTGAGCTTGAAAATGGCTTCACCCGTGATGTGCGCGCCATCAGGCATTTCGGCACCGGCGATCTGGAAGTGGTGATCGGCTCCATGACCGACTTCGACAAAGCCAAACCGCTGCTAGAGCGCAGCTACGAGGGTGCGTGAACTGCATTTCCTCATGGGGACCGTGGTGAGAGACCATCTCCCAGACAACTGTTTGCCGAACGTCACGTTGGGCGCGATATGAAGCTTTCCCTTTCGGTACGGTGACAACCGTCCCCGCCTCGAAGACGCCATCGTCGATTTGGGTAAGTTCTTACCATGGGGCGCGAGGCGAAAAAGAAGGGCTGAGGGCGGTAGTACCCCCTAGACGGCTGTTGCTGGCTTTCGCTCGAAACGCCTGTAGAGCCAGGGGCTTAGGCTGAGCACAACGATCCCGATCGACATCAGGCACCAGATTGCAGGCCATTCGTTCGGATTGTCCGAGAGCTGGTTGGCAAGGATCGGCCCGACCAAAAGATGGAATAGCGCAAACCGCCAGGCGCCATATAGAACCGGAAGGACGAACGCAGCGAGTATATAGGTTGGGAACGCTGTTTGGATGCCAATGATCTGTTCGAACATGCTTGCCAATCCATTGAACGGCACCTCCCAGCCGATATGCCAATCACCGGAAACCGTGCAAAGAGCCGGTCCACAGAGCGTGCTGCCCGGACGGCACACGCCTGCCCAGTCGAAGGGGTAGAGTTGGAGCAGCATGATCGCAGCCGATAGACCACACACACCATAGACGATGGATCGGACTCTCAACCGCAATTTGACCGGAAGCAGTTCCATGGCGAAAGCATTGATGAAGAACGGCTGGAAGATGATGTGGATAATGGAAAGAAATGCAATCGACTGATTAACAGGGAGGCCGCACTGATCGACAGTCAGATAACCGACGATTTGCAAGGCTTCCATCAGCGTGAAGTAGGCAATGGTCGCCGGGATTGCGGCGGGGCGGCGTTGCCGAACCGTCACATCCGTGGCCACAAGGCCGCCGGTTACCATCACGGCTGTTGCTGAAAGTCCCCAGCACATCGGCATTTATCCTTTTCGTAGTGTTAGAATTGTGATTAACAATTCAAATAATTGAAATGCTATATAATAAAATATTATAAAAACACTTTAGATTATTTTACATATAAATCAACAATATTATGAATTTATCCTATTTTTTCTTTGACGCCATCTCGCTTATGCCGCCTTGTTACCAAGGGCGGGAGGCGAAGAATAAGGGATAGAAGCTTCTGCCCCAAAAATCGGCAGCGCAACCGGCTGTATCACGGCATGTTTTTTGGCGGCAAAGTGCGCCTGACGGTGAATGCGTGCGTACAGACGATATGAACCCGCACGAAGCTTTCTCAGGGACGCCTTGCCCAACCAACTGATCCTGATCCTGGCCGACCAGTTATCGTCTGGCTTGGCTTCCCTTCGCGGCGGAGACAAGGGCAGCGACGTCATCCTCCTGGCCGAGGTGATGGCGGAGGCGACGTACGTTCCCCATCACCCGAAGAAAATCGCCTTCTGTTTCGCCGCCATGCGCCATTTCCGCGATGAATTACGGGCGAAAGGCTGGAAGGTGGACTACGTCGCCCTGGACGATCCCGGCAACACCGGCTCGCTCAGGGGAGAGGTGGCGCGGGCGATCGAACGACACAATGCTGCCGGGCTCGTACTGGTCGAGCCCGCAGAATGGCGGCTGGTTGATGAGGTCTGCGGCTGGCAGGAGCGCCTGGGACTGCCGGTCAACGTGCTTGCCGACTATCGCTTCCTCTGTTCGCACGATGAATTCCGCGCCTGGGCCGAGGGGCGCAAGCAACTCCGCATGGAGTATTTTTACCGGGACATGCGGCGCAAGACCGGGCTGCTGATGGAGCCGAACGGCGAACCGGCAGGCGGCCAGTGGAATTACGATGCCGAAAACCGCAAGCCGCCGAAAACGGGGTTGGACGCACCAAACCCGCCGCGCTTCGAGCCTGATGCAATTACCCGCGGGGTTCTGGACTTGGTGGCGGACGGTTTCGGCGGCCACTTCGGCGATTTGGAGCCGTTCTGGTTTGCGGTGACGGCGCGGCAGGCCGGACAGGCGCTCGACCATTTTATCGCTCACGCATTGCCCCGCTTTGGCGACTATCAGGACGCCATGCTGGCAGGGGAGCCGTTCTTGTACCACTCGGTACTGTCCGTCTACCTGAACGCCGGGCTGCTTGACCCTCTTGCCGTTTGCCGGCGGGTAGAGGAGGCATACCGCGAGGGCCAAGCCCCATTGAACGCGGCCGAGGGCTTTATCCGCCAGATCATCGGCTGGCGCGAGTATGTGCGCGGCATCTATTGGCTGAAAATGCCGGACTACCGGGAGCAGAACTTCTTCGACGCCTCCCGCCCCCTGCCGGATTTCTACTGGACCGGCGAAACTGACATGGCCTGTCTCGCCGCCGCCATCGGCCAGACCGAGCGGGAGGCTTACGCCCACCACATCCAGCGGCTGATGCTGACCGGGAACTTTGCGATGCTGGCGGGATGCGATCCGCGCGAAGTGCATGAATGGTATTTGGCGGTCTATGCCGACGCCTATGAGTGGGTGGAACTGCCGAACACCCTCGGGATGAGCCAGTTTGCCGATGGTGGCCTGCTCGGCTCCAAGCCCTACGCGGCCAGCGGCAACTACATCTCCAAAATGTCAAATTATTGCGGCGGCTGCCGCTACAAGGTCTCGGCAAAGACGGGGCCGGATGCCTGCCCGTTCAACCCGCTCTACTGGCACTTCCTGGTGCGCAACCGCGATAGGCTGGCCGGCAACCCCCGGCTCGCGCAACCCTACCGCACCTGGGACCGGATGAGCGCCGAAAGACAACGGGAATACCTGAACAGTGCTGCAGACGTACTTCAACGCCTGTTCGGTGATGATGCGGGGTCGGCGATATAAGCCCGCGATTCCTCATCATCGGTGACAACCGTCCCGGCCTCTCCTACCCTCCCCGGCAAAACCCAAAACGCCATCGCCAGGGAACCGCCCCATGCCCGCCATCGCCGCCTTCTTCGCCCTCGCCAACCGCATGACCAATTTTCTCTCCGTGCGCCCGAACGACAAGTTCTTCATGATCGGCCGGGAGGCGAAGAAGAAGGGGTGAGGGTGTGATCCAAAGGGATGATTGGGTGTCAGGCTAAGGCGTGCGTAGATAGAACTCTGAATGCGCACAAAGATTCGACCCAGACGGTCCAGTAAAAACGCGGAACCAGAGGCATAGCCATTGGCGCTAACATTGCTAATCTAACTCGATTTCGTAACCCACGTGCGCTATGCTGCGAGTAAGTGCTGTTACAGGTGGATGGGAATAATGGTCAATTTCGGTAAGTATTTGGGGCGGAAATCCGATGAAGCAGATGAGACAGACTTAGCGCGTGATGACAAAGCGCGAGAATATCTCCCGGCTCCGTTAGACCCCCATATCGCGTCGGTATCCCTAGATAGCTTTGCAAACCGCCCAGTTGATGGCTTCGACGTTGAAGTCCTGGCAAGCTTTGGAAGGGAAAAAATTACACTTGGTTTTGCCGAAGATAATTCTAACTTGTCGAAAGACGAAAAAGATGAAGAGATCGAATTGGAACTATCGATTTACAAAGCAGAGATAATTTTTGATACGTTCAATTGTAAGATAATCGAACGCCGCGGCCCTGGCGACACAGAATATTTTGGCACGGACAATCGGACGACCCTTAAAACGTCAACTTCGGGGGAGGTCCGCCGGAACAGGGGGTTCGGTGCGGAGGCCAATTTCGGTGCGGACAGTGCCGATGTCGGTATCCCAGGTGCTAAAGGGAACATAAATGGCAAATTCGATAACGCGAAAAGCACAAGCACCAAAACCGACCTCAAAAAAGAGAGAATCGTTGGAAGCTGGCATTTTCAAGACTTAAGGACAATTCGGATTGACGGCATTCGGGAGGAAAATGTAGCGGAGCATCTCGACGGCATGATTATCGACCACGCCAAAGTGCTTCGGGTGCTACCTGATCCCGGCACAGAAGGTTGCTCGGTTTTAGCCCGCATTCGTGTGCGGGAGCCTTGGATTGAATTAAAGAATGTTAAAATCAAATCCGATTCATTAGATGGCAACGACAATAAATTCCGTAGAGGATTGAAAGACTTGCTAACAAAAGAGGGCGATAAAGCGGAGCAGCATCGAAACTGGTTTCGGCTATTTCTTAAAAAACTGATCTTTCTCAACTTACAAAGTGCAGACGAAAAGCAATCTGCAACGCTGTGTACGGATGCTTTGATCCTCGGTCCGGCAAGCGATTTGCTTTTTCATCCGGAGCGTGAACCAGCACATTCGGTAAAAATACAAGCAGAAACGCTTGTTCGCTTCATAAAAGGAGACAGCGTCAGTCGAACTAAGATTGTGAAAGAAATTCCATTGCATGACCGAAATTCTAAAATTTTTGAAGTAGATCATTTCGCCGAAAGGAAAATAGTAGATATTATTGAAAATATGAAAAAAAAGAACGAAGAAATACTACAAAGTTTTGATGAAAATTCTAGTGGAATATATCGATATGTGAGTCTGGTGGATAGAATTACTGTTAGAGTTGCTGAAAAAATTGTCCGATTGTTCACATGAAGTGCTTTATTTTAATGAAAATTTGAAGAATATCAAGAGAAAGATTGATTAAGAGAGCATTTTGGTAAGAAATTTATCGGGCAAGTTTTTAGGCCATTTCATCATCTTTGCGTTCAGCATAAGTACTCTAAGCGTCTATTCCGCTCTCTTCGGGCTACCCAACCGTTAGTGACAACAGCCCCAGCCTCTCTTACCCTCCCTGGCAACCCAAAACGCCATCGCCAGGGAACCTCCTCATGCCTGCCATCGCCGCTGACCTCCCCGCAGAACTCACCCAGATCGCTGATGCCGTCACGGCTTTCTGCCAGCAGGAGGTCATCGCCCGGCATGAGGCACACCACGACCTCCTGAACAATCCGCGCAACACGTACCGGCTCGACGGGCGGCTCGAAGACGCCGTCATCGAGCATATCCGCGCCGTGCGCATGGCGTCGGCCAAGGCGGGCTTCTTCAATGTCTCGGTGCCGAAGGCGCTGGGCGGCTCGGAGATGGGCATGATCGCCTATTATGTGCTGGTGGAGCATGTCTACCGGCTCTGCGGGCCGCACCATTGGCTTTGCGATTTCGTCATCTCGCATTGGGCGTTCGGGCCGAGCCCGGTGCTCTCCGCCGTCACGCCGGAAGCGGGCGAGCGCATCATGCCGGACATGATTGCCGGCAAGGCCATGATGTGCTTCGGCATGTCGGAGCCGGGCGCGGGCTCCGACGCCGCTATGCTCAAAACCCGCGCCGTGCCCGATGGCGACGGCTGGAAGATCAGTGGCTCCAAGATCTGGACGACGCACATCCCCATTGCCGATTATTGCATCGTCTTCGCCCAGACCGACCCGGACCTAGCCGCGCAGAAAAAGGGCGGCATCAGCGCCTTCCTGGTGCCCACCTCCTCGCCAGGCATCAAGGTCGAGAGCATCATCCGCATGCACGGCCATATCGGCGGCTATGAGGGCATCACCCATTTCGACGAGGTTAAGGTCGAGCCCTGGCAACTGGTCGGTAAGCTGCATGAGGGCTTCAAGATCGGCCTGCTCGGTGTCTCCATGGGCCGCATCTACAACTCGGCGCGCGCGGTGGGGCTGGCCCGCTGGGCGCTGGAAATGGCCATCGACTATGCCCAGCAGCGTCAGGCCTTCGGCAGCCCGATCAGCGAGTATCAGGGCGTCAGCTTCCCGCTGGCCAACGCCGCGACGGAGATCCACGCGGCACACCTGATGGGCATCAACGTCGCCCAATTGCTCGACCGGGGCGAGCGGGCGATCAAGGAGCTTTCCATGACCAAGGCCTATTCGGTGCAAGCGGCGGCCCGCGCCATCGACCAGGCGATCCAGACGCACGGCGCCATGGGCTTCACCAATGAACTCGGCCTGCATGAGGCCTATGCAAGGGTGCGCTCCGCCAATGTTGCCGACGGCACCAACGAGATCCTGGCCCGCACCATCGCGCAACGGCTGTTTAAGGGGGATGTGGAGTTATAGAAGCCTCCATTGCGCAATGACCGGACAGGTGCTTTGATTTCCACCACAACGCATGGTGGAAAGGAACGTGCAAATGGCAATGAAGAGTTTTGTCGGTAGGTTCGCCTTGGCGGCGGCCGCAGGACCGGCGGCCGTTGCGGTTGGCGCGGCGGACGCTGCGCTGGTGACTGTGAGCACACCGCTCAGCATCAGCTTTACCGATTTGCCGGAACCCACGCTCTACAACAGGCCCGAACTGGACTCGGTCCCCTGGGATGTCGATGGCGATGGCTACACCGATTTCGTGCTGCAGGCCCGACGGTCCATGTTTTTTTCGGGCAGCGGGCTGGTTCGTGGAAATTTTAACTCCAACCAGATATCGAAGCGCCGATGGTTTTTGAACCCTGGCGGGTATTTGTCCGCGTCGACGCTTAATGGGCTCGGGATTCTGTTTCCGTCTTCAAGCGGGGGGGCGCCCTTTTCTGTGAGCGCTACACCGAGCATCGGTGCAAACCCCCTGTATTCAGGCGTGTTGCTCTCTTACTCGCGGCAACAGACCAGCATCAATCCGCCGAATTCAAACTACAGCTATCTATCCGGTGCCGGACTCGCATTCGGTTTTAGCGAAGGTGACAACAATATCGCCTTCGCCTTCCAATCTGGCGGTAGCACTCATTACGGTTGGGCCATTGTTAACCTGACTGACGCGCCCGACTTTCGGCCCACCATCAAGCAATGGACTTACGAGACGGAGCCCGATACGCCGGTGCACGTGGGGTCGGTTCCGGTGCCCGCCATGCTTGCACCATCGCTTGCCTTGCTGGCCT
This sequence comes from Alphaproteobacteria bacterium, assembly GCA_965222315.1. Classification (GTDB taxonomy): domain Bacteria; phylum Pseudomonadota; class Alphaproteobacteria; order Bin95; family Bin95; genus JACKII01. The sequence goes on from OZ244951.1 coordinate 883,205, forward strand.
TTGGCGCGGCCGGTGTCCGCCGCTGGCGTGAGGGCAAGGCCCATCGGCAAGAGCAGACGGCCGCCTGACCGGCAGCCGCCTGGGTTTGTCGCCGGTAGGGCAGGGCAGGGAATCCCTACCCTAATACCTTGCCGGGGTTCATGATATTCTTCGGGTCGAGCGCCGCCTTCACCGCGCGCATGGTGCGCAGTTCCACCGGGTCCTTGTAGGCCAGCATCTGCGGAATCTTGCGGCTGCCGATGCCATGCTCGGCGGAGAAGCTGCCGCCATAGCGCTTCACGCAGGAGAACATGGCGTCCTCCAGCTTGGCCACCGTCTCGGCGTCGAAATACGGCTGGCCCGGTCCCGGCTGCACGCTGACGTGCAGGTTGCCATCGCCGATATGGCCGAAACCCATGGGGAAGCAGTCCGGCACCACCGCGCGGCACGATTGGATGAAGTCCTCGTGGAAGGCGTCCACGTCCGACAGCGCGACGCTGAGGTCGTGGGAGAGGCGCGGGCCGATATGGCGGCTCGCCTCCGGCAGCATCTCGCGCAGATCCCAAAGCTGCTGGCTCTGCGCCTCCGACTGGGCAATGACCACGTCGATGGCGAGGCCCTCTTCCAGCGCCTCGCCCAGCACTTCCTCGATGGCGGCGTTGATATCGACAATCTTGCTGGTCGCCGAAATCTCCAGCAGCAGGTACCACTCATAGGGCTGGTCGAACGGGTCGCGCGTGCCTTCGATATAGGTGGTAACGTTCTCCACATGGCTACGGTGGATCAGTTCGCCCGCCGTCACCTGGTCGCCGGTCGCCGCCCGCACCTTGTTCAGCAGGGTCAGCGCCACGGCCATGCTGGGCACGGCGCAGATCGCAGTGCCCTTGTCCACGAAGCCCGGATAGATTTTCAGCGTGGCCGCCGTGATGACGCCCAGTGTGCCCTCCGCGCCGATGAAATATTGTTTCAGGTCGTAGCCGGTGTTGTCTTTCTTCAGCCGCTTCAGGCCTCGATAGATCTCGCCGTCCGGTAGCACCACTTCCAGGCCCAGCACCTGCTCGCGGGTGTTGCCGTATTTCAGCACGTTCACGCCGCCCGCATTGGTGGAGATATTGCCGCCGATCATGCAGGAGCCTTGCGCGCCCAGCGAGAGCGGAAAGAAGCAGCCGGCATCCTTCGCCGCCTTCTGTACATTCTGGAGGATCACGCCGGCCTCGACCGTCATGGTCATGCCTTCGGTATCGACGGCGCGCACCTGGTTCATGCGGTCGAGCGAGAGCACCAGCGTGTTGCTGTTCGGCCAGGGCGTGCCGCCGCCGCACAGGCCGGTGTGCCCGCCCTGGGGCACGATGCCAATTTCGTTCTCATAGCAATATTTGACGATCTTGGAGACTTCCTCGACCGTCATCGGCCGCGCGACGCCGATACAGGAGCCGGAGAACTTCGTGCTCCAGTCCATGGTGTAGCGTTCGGTCGGTTCGGACCAGGCGCCGGGGCTGAGTTGATCGACAAGCGGCTGCAGGATGTCGGGCGCACCGTCTGGCATGGGGATTTCCTCTGAATCTCAGGCGTTATTTCAGGCTTTGCGGTAAGCTAGCATGCAGGCCGGACAAGCCAAAGGGGGATGTGGGCAGGCGCTCAGACTTTCGGCCACGGGGCGTTAAGCTTCGGTAAAGCCAATCAATGCCAGGAGGCACCGCCATCCCCGCCACCCATTGTGCGGCCGACAATCCGGATTGCCGGGCGGTTGTTCAGGGCCGGCTTGCGAGCCAAGCCGCCGCGGTCAGCAGGATGCCAAAAAAACCAAACTACTAGCATCACCCTTCGACAGGCTCAGGGTGAAACTAAATGCTCTTGTCGTGTTTTAGATGCCGAAGCGCTTAGCCCTTCATCCTGAGCCTGTCGAAGGATGGCTTTTTGGTCCGGCAAAATACTTTTCCGCAGCCTGCCACAGCCCTCACGCCTCTACCGCAAACTCCTTCGCCGCCGCAAACTGTAGGGCATGCAGCTTGGCGTAGAGCCCGCCTTGCTCCAGCAGTTCCGCGTGGCTGCCGGATTGCACCACCCGGCCCCGGTCCATCGCGTGGATCACGTCGGCATTCACCACGGTGGAAAGCCGGTGGGCGATCACAATGGTGGTGCGGCCCTGCATCAGCGTTTCCAGTGCCCGCTGGATCTGCCGTTCCGACTCGGTGTCGAGCGCGCTGGTCGCTTCGTCCAGCAGCAGGATCGGCGCGTTCTTCAGGATGGCCCTGGCAATGGCGATCCGCTGGCGCTGTCCGCCGGAAAGGCGCAGGCCCTGTTCCCCGACGACGGTCTCGTAGCCTTGCGGCAATGCCTCGACAAAGTCTGCCGCTGCCGCTGCCGCTGCCGCTGCCCGGATTTCGTCGTCAGTCGCATCCCAGCGTCCATAGCGGATATTGTTTGCGACCGTATCGTCGAACAGCATCACCTCCTGGCTGACCAGCGCGATGCTGTCCCGCAGGGAATGAAGCGTCACATCCCGCACGTCATGGCCGTTCACGACCACCCGGCCTTCCGTCACTTCATAGAAGCGTGGGATCAGGTTGAGGACGCTGGACTTGCCAGCGCCGGACGGGCCGACCAGCGCTGTCGTCTTGCCGGCAGGGGCCTCCAGGGTGACGCCTTCGAGCGCGTGGCCGTCACCCTCGCCATAGCGCAGTGAGACATTCTCCAGTCGCACCGCCCCCGTCTCTCGCGGCAGGGCTGGAGCGCCGGGCTTGTCCGCGATGTTCGGCTGTTGATCCATCAGGTTGAACACCCGGTCGGCAGCGGCCAGGCCCTCCTGAATGCGCGCCGTCATCCGGCCAAGCACCCGCAGCGGCTGGTAGGCCAGCATCAGCGCCGTGATGAACGAGAAGAATGCGCCCGGCGTCGTCTCCCCGCCGATCACGCGCGAACCGCCATAAAGAATGACGGCCGCAATCGCGATTCCAGCAAACAGGTCTGTCGCCGGCTGTGTTGCGGAGCGCGCCTTGGCCGAGCGGTAGTTGAGGTGGAACAGGCTCTCGATCACGCCGGAAGCACGCCGTTCCTCCTGCGTTTCCATCTGGAAGGCCTTGACCGTGCGGATGCCCTGGAAGCTCTGGGCGAGCTGGGTGGTCAGGTCGCCCATCTCCTCCTGTGTCTGCCGTGTCAGCTGCCGCACCTTCTTGCCGAGCAATTGGATGGGGTAGGAGCTGAGAGGAGCCACCACAAACGCAATCGTTGCCAGCAGCCATTCCTGATAGAACATGAGCCCCACCAGAAAGATGATGGTCAGGCTGTCCCGCCCGATCACCACCACCGCATCCGACACGGCAAAGCGCATCATGTTAATGTCGTAGGTAAAGCGCGAGAGCAGGGTCGCCGAATGATCGGTCTGGAGGGTGGCGACGTCCTGGTGCAGCAGATGCCGGAACAGCCGTTTCTGGGTGTCCGCGATGATCCGCTGCCCGGTATAGGCTATCAGCAGGTCCTGGCCATAGGTCGCGAGGCTGCGCACCATGAAGGTCAGGAAGACCGCAACGCCGATCCAGACCAGCAGGCTGTCGTCCTGCTTGACGAACAGCTCGTTGATCACCGGGTCGATCAGCCAGGCAGTCAGGGCGGTTGTGCCGGCCACGACCGACATCATCAAGCCCGCGATGATCAGGCGTTTCTTGTGATGCTGCACCGACTCGCGCCATAGCCGCCGCATCAGCGGAATACTGTTGCGGTCGATGGGCAGTTTGGTTCGCTCGGGCTCGGCCATCTACTATCCGGTTCAATATCGGTAGGCGCGGGTTCTACCCGGTTCGCGCCAGGGCGGCAAACATGCTGGCGCGAAGGCAACGTTGTGCCGCGCTGACAAACGCGCTATGCGCCCTATCTGACTAGCTGTCGCCGCTCCCGGCGTGAGAGACTGATCGTTGACCGCTGCCAGAGACATCCCGACCATCGCCCCTGCCGCCCCGCCCGTCGCGGGCCGGGACCGTCTGCGCGCGTGGATGGACCTGACCTTTGTCGATCATGGTTTTATCCGCGATATCTACTGCAACCGGCACAAGGTCGGCGAGAAGCTCTGGCGCTCGGCGCAGCCGGGGCCGGCGCATCTGCGCTGGGCAAAACGGCACGGCATCAAAACCATCCTGAACCTGCGTGGCCGCCGCGATACCTGCGGCGCCTATCAGTTGGAACGCGATGCCGCCGCAGCATTGGGGTTGGCTCTGATCAATTTTCCCTGCCGCAGCCGCGGCATGCCGGAAAAGTCGACCTTGCGCGGCGCTGCCAAGCTGTTTTCCGAAATGGACTATCCTGTCCTGATGCACTGCAAGTCCGGCGCGGACCGGGCCGGTTTCTTCGCCGCCCTCTATCTCCACCTGCACGAGGGCAAGCCGGTCAGCGAAGCCATGGGCCAGCTATCGATCCGTTATGGCCATGTGAAGGCCGCCAAGACCGGCATGCTCGACCGCTTCCTGGAGCGCTATGCAGCCGACACCGGCGGCAACGATCCCGACCGGTTCTTGCCGTGGGTGGAGGAGGTCTACGACCCTGCCGCCTTCGCTGCGGACTTTCAAACCTCCCGCGCCGGTTCGTTTATCGTGGACCGGGTTCTGAAGCGGGAATAGGGCAGGGGAGCCATGGGTTTCACGCATTGACCCAATTCCCGCCGCCCCGAACCCGGTGCTTGTTTCAAGCCGCCACCCGCTGAAACGGCTTGTCGATCGGTGTGCCGACCAAGTGATTGGCATAGTTGGAAAGCGTCTTCCACGCGATGCCGGTGACCACTTCCAGCGCCTGTTGCTGGGTGTAGCCAGCCTGGATGAAGGCCGCGAGGTCTTCCTGGTCCGCCCAACCACGCTTGCGCACCAGCGTATCGACAAACGCCCGGAACGCTTCGAGCTTCGGGTCGTCGATAGGGCCGCCGGCAGAGGCCGCTTCAATCGCCTGGGCCGGCAATTTTGCGGCCTGCGCTGCCGGCCGGTGTGCCGCCAGGCAATAGCCGCAATCGTTGGCATGGCTGGCAGCCAGCGCCAGCACCTGCCGTTCTTGGTTGCTGAGGCTGGATGTTTCCAGAATATTTGCGAGGGTCAAATAGCCATTGAGAGCGGCGGGGGCCTCCGCCAGAGCACCCAACAGGTTCGGCACAAACCCGTACTTGTCCTGCACGGTCTCCAGGGAAGATTGGGCGGGGGCCGGAGCAGACGCTACCGAATGGATTGTAAACTCGCTCATAAGAGGTCTCCTTGTCGCTAGCAGTGTCGCTTTGCACTGCGGTAGGAGACATATGGGAGCGCTCTGAAATCGCAATAGTCAGGAGAATAACCTCTGACTATTGCGAATTATGCAAAAATAGCGGCTACTCTGCTGCTGCCTGGCCGGCGGTGATCAGGTCGAAGAGCGGCATGAAGTATTCCGGCTCCTGCGCCCCGCTGACGGCGTAGGCCCCGTCTACGATGAAGCAGGGCACACCCTGGATGCCCATGCGCCGGGCCGCGGCGTCTTCCGCGACCACGGCGTCATGATGTTCGTTCGTCGCGAGGAAGGCTTCCGCTGCCTTGGGATCAAGGCCGGCGGCTTCCGCCGCCTCTGCCAAAATGGATGGCTTGCCCAGGTCAGCGCCATTCAGGAAATAGGCCTGGAACAGGTTCTCGACCAGCGCCCCTTGAGGGTCCGTGCCTTCCTGCTCCGCCGCCCAGGCGATCAACCGGTGCGACATGACGGTGTTCGGGGTGCGGGTCATCAGGTCGAAGCGGAAATCCAAGTCTTCCGTCAGGCCGACTTCGCGGATGTTGGCATAAATGCGTTGGGCATCGCTCGCGCCGAACTTGGCCTTCAGGTACTCCTCCCGCGCGACACCGGCAGCTGGCATCCAGGGATTGAGCTGAAAGGCGCGCCAATGCACGCTCGCCTCCACGTCGGGGCGCTGGGCGAGGGCTTTCTCCAGCCGCCGCTTGCCGATATAGCACCAGGGGCAAATGGTGTCGGAATAGATGTCGATGCGCATGGGAGGTCTCCCCAAAGAGCTTGCGTTCGGCAGACCTTGCGGGGCATAGCCACGCCGGTCAAGTCTAGCCCCGCCGCACCGCATGCAAAGGACCCGTGAGCCATGCCAACTTCCGACATCTCAACCGATCCCGCCCAGCAGTTCCGCCTGGATGGCAAGGTTGCGCTGGTGACCGGTGCCTCCCGCGGCCTGGGACGGGGCTTTGCCGAGGCGCTGGCCGCGGCGGGTGCTACCGTCGCCCTCGCAGCCCGGAATACTGACGTCCTGGAAGAGGTCCGCGCCGGGATCGAGGCGGCGGGCGGCAAGGCGTTCACGGTCAAGCTGGACGTGACCGTAAAGGCGGAGGCTGAGGCGGCCGTCGCCACCTGCCTGGAGCAGGGGGGCGGGCTCGACATCCTGGTGAACAATTCCGGCATCGCCGTCACCCGCCGCCTGCTTGATGTGAGCGAGGAGGATTGGTCCTCCGTCCTCGACACCAACCTGACCGGCGCCTGGTTCGTGGCCCAGGCGGCGGCGCGGGCCATGGTCGCGCGGTTCAAGGAGACCGGCGAAACAGGCTCCATCGTCAACATCTCGTCGCTGCTGGGCATCCGCACCAATCCGGGCGTCATCGCCTACAACGCGGCCAAGGCCGGGCTGGACATGATCACCCGCCAGATGGCGAGTGAACTGGCCCGCAATGGCGTACGTGTGAACTCGCTCGCGCCCGGCTACATCCTGACCGATCTGAATCGCGCCTATTTCGAAAGCGAGCCGGGACAGGCCCTGACCGCCCGCGTGCCCATGCGGCGCCTGGGATTGCCGGACGACCTGACCGGGCCCCTGCTCTTTCTCTGTTCGGACGCTTCCCAGTACGTCACCGGCCAGGTGCTGGTCGTCGACGGAGGCCATGCCGTCGCGGGCGTCTGACCGTCAGTCCGCCTGCGCCTCCGTCTGCACTTCCGCCAGGGCATAGGCGAACGGTGTCGCCGCCAGGCACATCGCCGCCAGCGCCGCGAGCGTCCAGGCCGGCCCGGCCCAATCCGCCAGCAGGCCGAACGCGCCGCCTGCCAGCAACACCCCGCCGATCACGGTATTGGAAAGTGCGGTGTAGCGCGCACGCTCGTCGTCGTCGGCCATGTCCGTCAGGTGGGTCTTGCGCCCGATCCGGACCCCTTCATAGGCGATTTGGGCGGCAAAGATTGCCGCCATGGCCCCCGCGACACCACCGAGCCCGCCCGTCGCGAGCCCGACACCCGCCGCTATCGCCAGCGTCACCGCCGCGGTCAGGCCAGCGCCGATAAGGGTGAGGCGGCTCGACCGGTCGGAAAGGCGCCCCCATACATAAGCCGAGAAGATGGAGGCCGCGGCCGACGCGATCATCAGAGGGCCCAACGTGCCCAGACTCGCCTCACCCTTTCCACCAACCGCGCCGCCGCTGCTCGACAACATCACGATGAAGGGCGGGGCGAAGGCGGTGGCGGCCAGCAGCGCCCGTGCGCCGATGAACCGCCGCAGCATCGGGTCGTCGCGGAGCGGCGTCACCAGTGATGCCAGGTCTTGCCCCTCGCCGTCCTCGTCGCGCTCCCGTTCCTGCAATGCCAGAAACAGCGCCGCCGCGAACAGCCAGAGAACGCCCGCGACCGCAATAGCGAGCGCGATGGCGGTGACAGTCAGCGGCACCACGCCCAAGGCCAGCAGCGCGGCGAACGACAGCACCAATGTCGAGGCGACGCTGCCCGCCGCGCCGCTCAGCGATCCCCGCCGTCCCTTTGGTATGGTGCGGGCGAGCGCATCCTTGTGGCTGATCGAGCACGCCGCGCGAGCCATCGCCAGCAGCGCCAGGCAGGCAAGGACCACCCACCCGGCCACCGGGCCTTCCAGCATGAACGCTGCCGCGGCAATCGCAAGCGCCGCCAGCCCTTGCAGCGCGCTGCCGATGGCCCAAAACCGCTTGCGGGTACGCGCATGATGCAGCCAGCTGGTCAGTAGCAATTGCGGCAGCAGCGAGCCCGCCTCCCGTACCGGCACCAGCAGCCCAAGGACCAACCCGCCCGCGCCGAGCGCGTTCACGAGCCACGCCAGCACCAGCTTCGGGTCGATCAGACCGTCCGCCAGCTTGGTCGCGGACAGGGCGGTAACGTGGATCAGGCCGTTGGCGGCCTCCGCCTTGTCCGGACGGTCGCCGTCATCGCGCGCCGCAGCGCTCAGCCGGGTGTAGAGGCGGGCGGTCAACGAATTGCTCATCAAGAATATCGGGTGCGGCCGCTATAAGCGGTCAATCGCCCGCCTCGGTTTCGGATAATATCTACGTTCCTACGCCACTGCTTCGATTCGGATCAATATATCGCAAGGATTCTGCCCACGCCGGTCAAGGCTCGCCAACCCGGCAAAATCGGCTAGACTTCGCGTCGGTGCCCAACGCCACAGGAGCCCGCCACCATGTCTGATCCTGCCAAAACCACCCTGATCCGCAACGCCGCCTGGGTGGCCGCCTGGGACGAGGCGACCGACAGCCATGTCTACCGCCGCGGTATCGACGTGGCATTCGCCGGCGGCGAGATCGTCCATGTCGGGCCGGGCTATGCGGGCGCGGCGGACGAGGTGATCGACGGCAAGGACCTTTTCGTCATCCCCGGCCTGATCGACGTGCATTCCCACCCGCACCACGAGCCCAGTTACAAGGGTCTGCGGGAGGAGCACGGTTTGCCGGAAATGTACATGAGCGGCCTCTATGAGCGCGGCCAGGCGTTCCGGCTGGACGAGGAGGGCCGGAAGGCCGGGGCGGAGGTCGCCTATTCCGAACTGCTCGCCTCCGGCGTCACCACGCTCGCCGACCTGTCGACGCCATTCGACGGCTGGATCGATCTGGTGGCTAAGAGCGGCCTTCGCGGTTTCATCGCGCCCGGCTATGCTTCAGCCCGCTGGTACATGTCGAACCAGCACCAGATCCAGTTCGACTGGAACGAGATCGCGGGCAGGGAGGGCTTCGACCACGCGGTCAAGGTGATGGAGCAGGCCGAAAGCCACCCCTCCGGCCGCCTCTCCGGCGTGGTCTATCCGGCCCAGATCGACACCTGCACCCAAGACCTGCTGCGTGACAGCGCCGACCTCGCCCGCCAGAGCAGACGCCCCGTCACCACCCACGCGGCCCAAAGCGTCAACGAATTCTACGTGATGGTGGAACGGCACGGCAAAACGCCGATCCAGTTCGCCCGCGACATCGGCCTGCTGGGGCCGAATACGCTGCTGGGCCATGCGATCTTCATCGACGAACATTCCTGGCTGCATTGGTGGTCAAAGCAGGACCTGCCCGCCCTGGTGGAGAGCGGCACCTCCGTCGCGCATTGCCCGACGCCGTTCTCCCGCTACGGCCAGACCATGCAGGACCTGGGCAAGTACCTGCGCGCCGGCGTCAATATCGGTATCGGCACCGACTGCTCCCCACACAATCTTATCGAGGAAATGCGCACCGCCGCCATCCTCGCCCGGGTCGCGGCGGAGGACATCAACACGATCCAGACCGCCGACCTGTTCCACGCCGCCACCATCGGCGGGGCGAAGGCGCTGCTGCGGGACGATATCGGGCGGCTGGCGTCGGGCAAGAAGGCCGATATCACGCTGATCGACCTGGCCGACGTGACCATGATGCCGGCGCGCGACCCGCTCCGCAGCCTCGTCTACACCGCCGCCGAACGGGCGGTGAAACATGTCTATGTGGATGGCATCAAGGTCGTCGCCGACCGCAAGGTGCTGACCCTCGACCGGCGCGACGCCGCAGGCCGTTTGGCGGAGGCGCAGGCGCGCATGATCTCCGCCGTGCCTCAGCATGACTATGCCGGGCGCAGTGCCGACCAGATCACGCCCTTGAGTTTGCCGCTCCGGTAGCCGGCTTTTGGGAGACTAATCATGAACCACGTCACCACCGCCCCGCCGCTTCAGGTCGCCGACGCCATCCGCGCCGAAGCCGGTCGCCAACGCCTCCGCGCCCGCGCTGGCGATCTGCAAGCCCCCACGCCCGGCCTCGCACCGGGCGCAGTCCAGGGCAATGTGGCGGTCCTGCCGAAGGACTGGGCAGAGGACTTCATGCGCTTCTGCCACCGCAACCAGAAGCCCTGTCCGCTGCTGGCCGTGTCGCGCCCTGGCGAATACTTGCTGGAGGAATTGGGCGAGGACGTGGACATCCGAACCGACGTGCCGCTCTACCGCATCTTTAAGGACGGCGCACTGGTCGACGAGGTCTGCAACATCGCCGATCTCTGGCAGGACGACTTCGTAGCCTTCGTGCTTGGTTGCTCGTTCTCGTTCGAGGAGGCGCTGGTCAGCGCGGGCCTCGCGCTCCGCCATTGGGAACGCGGCACCGATGTCGCCATGTTCCGCACCAACATCCAGACCGCGCCCTCCGGCCCTTATTGCGGGCCGATGGTGGTCTCCATGCGGCCGTTCAAACCGGCGGACGCCATCCGCGCAATCCAGATCACCTCGCGCTTTCCGCGAGTGCACGGCGCGCCCGTGCATTTCGGCGACCCGGCAGAGATCGGCATTGCCGATATCACCAAGCCTGACTGGGGCGACCCGGTGCCGGTCTACGAGGGCGAAGTACCCGTGTTTTGGGCCTGCGGCGTCACCCCGCAAAGCGTGATCGAGCAGGCCAAGCCGCCAATCTGCATCACCCACCGCCCTGGCCACATGCTGATCACCGACATGCTGAATGCGGAACTGGCGTCGTTTTGAGGCGCCAGCGGGCCGAAGCCGGACACCCCCGCCTAAGCCAGGCGCTCGATCAGCCAGAAGCTTGCAATGCACCCGATGCCGTAGGCGAGGTAGGGCCGGGTCGTCGTAAGCGTGATGCGGTGGCCGGCAAGGTTTCGAAGCACGTACGCCAGCGCCAGCACGCCGGCAATGAAGAGCAATTGCCCGGCCTCCACCCCTAAATTGAACGTCAGCAGGGCGAGGGGGACGGCGTCCTGCGGCAGGCCGATTTCGCGGAGCGCTCCTGCGAACCCGAAGCCGTGGAGCAGGCCGAACGCGAAGGTCACCAGCCATGGCCAACGCTCCGACAGCCGCACCCTGCCGTCCCGATGCCGGACCAGTTCGGACGCCAGGAAGACGATGGAGAGCGCAATCAGGATCTCCACCGGCTTCGACTGAACATGCACCCAATCCAGCGTGGCCACGCCGAGCGTGATGCTGTGGGCCACGGTGAACGCTGTCACCGCGCCAATCAGTTGACGCATGCCGGGCACGAGCAGGACCAGGGCGAACACGAAGAGCAGGTGGTCCCACCCCTCCAAAATATGTTCTACGCCAAGCAGGAAATAGGTCAGCGCCACATCGCCCGCCGATGGCGCTGTCGGAACAATCACTGATCGGTCGCTGGGTGTCAGCCGCGTTGTGAACGGCGCGCCTTCCGAGAAGGCCACGCGAAGCAGCACATCGGTCCGCGTATTCTCCAGGCCCTCAATGGAGACCTCTCCGCCGCTCAGACCACCCGGACAGGCCGCAACCCAGGTGGTGACCCAGGCCCGGCCGTCGGAGCGCGGCCGCGGCGCATCGGCCGGTGTGCACTCACCCGGCAGGCGGAGCGCCAAAGGCATCGGCCTGCCTTGGACATCTGGCCGCCGCCAGAATACGCGGTATTGCTCGCCGCCCAGTGCCTCGATGGCAGCATAGCCTGGGTCCAGCGCATGCGAGAGTCCGGGCCGGGGGGTGCACAGAACCATTGTCGCCGCAAAGGCAGCCAAAAGCATTCGCAGGATTGCTGCCCTGGAGGCGGTCATTGGCGGCTATCACCCGGTAGGACGATTTCATAGCCGGCCCGCCGCGCCTGAAACCATTGCTCGGTCGCCTCTTCCGCTTTCTTCCGCCGCCAATCGTCAGCGACGCGCTCGCGGATTTGCGCGAGACTCGGGGCTGCGGGCTCTGTCCGTGCTGTTACCCGCACCAGATGCAGGCCATACCCTGAGCGGATCGGTCCGCGCCATTCGCCCGGCGGCAGGCCCGTGAGGGACGCGGCGAACCCGCTGCCGAAGACGCCGTCTATGGCCTTGCCGTAGGACGGGCGCATGGCGGACGGCAGGAGCGTCCGCTCCCCAACGGATTGCGGCGCGGCGCCGTCGTTGAGGGCAGTGATGGTGGTTTTGACAATTTCCGCGTTGGGGTTATTGCCGAGATAGACTTGCTCGAAAGCAATTGTGCCGGGCGCGGCGTACTTTGCCGCATTTTCACGGAGGAATCCCTCCAATTCAGCATCATCCGGCTCTAAGGCACCGGCAATTGACTGACTGAGAAAAACCATTTTCTGGCGCAGGCGGTTGCGCACTACCTGGTCACCCTGATCCAGACCGAGTGCCCGCGCTTCCCGGACATAGATTTCCTCGCGTACATACTCTTCGATCAGGCCTGCTTGCTCCTCAGCGGTTGGCGGACGCCGCCACGCTGCCTGGAACCGGCTGGCAAGCCGCTCGGCATCCTGATCGGTTATTTCAATCCGATTGGAGGGTGGCGCTTCGAGCGCTCCCTCTTCGCCGACTGCGCTCAGGACGGCAAACAGAATGCCGCCTGCTGCCAGAAAATGAACGAGCGGTTCCTGCAGGATGCGCCCTAAAGCACTTTTCATCCAGCCTATTGCCTTCCCGGCGTATGACGAACCAGCAGGGTGATCCTACCCTTCCGGCGTGTACCAGATCGGGCTGGAGTAGGCGCGCTCCTGACCGGTCAACTCGGCATCTTTCGACAACTCAACGCCGAAGCGCACCTTGTCGTAAAGCACCCAACGGGGAGTCGGAATTTCCAGCACCCGTACATAGTAGAACGCCCGCTCGGCCGGATCGAAGTCCGGGTCGGTCCAGACCGTCGAGAGCTCTGATGCGCCGATGGTGTTGGACCAAGTGGCGGCCTCCACGTCGACGGTGTTGCCAACGGCCGGCACCTTGCCCTGGGCGTCTGCCTCGCGGTCACCCGACCAGACGACATCGTAGACTTTCTCATGTGTCTTGCCATTGGCGTCCAGCCAGCCTTTAACGACTTGCACTCGGTCCAAATTGGCCCCGATCGGGTCGCGGAGAGCGAAAATCAGGAAGTTGGGCGCCTCTGCACCTTCGGGCGCTTCCCGCATGTCGCCACCCATCGGTACGCCCTTTTGGTATCCGGCGAATGCGGGCACGCGGCTGCGCAGGTCGTCGTCGGTAAATTCCCAGCCACCGAAGAAACGCAGCAGCATGCGCGGTCCGGTAGTGCCGTAGGTTTCCCGGCGGCGCATCGCATCGAAAATGGCGCGGCGCGTGTTTTCCTGGGCCCAAACGCCGGTATAGCCTGACGCGACGAGCTTGTAGCCTTCGATACGGCCCAGATCGCTGGCGACGAACGGGTGTTCCGTGCGTGTCGGCGATGGTTCGACGCTTGTGGACTTGCCGAAGAAATTGTCCTCCTCAGCGGTTGCCAACGAGGTATGGCTATCCGTTGCGCCGCCAAGACCGAACTTATAGGGGTTCACGCCAAATTTGGCTTCCAGAGCTAGGCCCTGTTTCAAGGCTTCGCGGGCGTATTCGCCTTTCAGCATTTCCGGCTTCTTCAACTCGGTCAGGTCGAGATTGCCGACGTCCCACGTCTCGTAGTCGGCAAACTCGTCATCCGGCGACAATTGTGGGTGTGCCTCGCCGTCACCCTTGATCTGGGTGATTTCGTAGTGCGGCTCCCAACGGGCGCGCTTGGTTACGTAGTCCTTGTCGACCGTGCCACCGTGGTAAGTCTTTTCGGTTGGGAACATCCAACCGTTCGAGAGGTTGCCATTGTGCCCGAACGCCATGGCCGTACCGCCGGTCCGCGCCTCATAGTCCTCTAGCCATTTCCATAGGAAAAACGGGTCCGTTTCTCCGACGGGCGGCTGCGTCGTCGGCGGCGAGACCTGTAGTGCATGAGATGCCCCGTCACGCAGCATCACGTTCCGGTGGAGGTTGAAACCCTTCGGTACGGAGGTCCATTCGAAGCCGATAAACGCCGTAAATTGACCAGGCTCGTTCGCATCTTCCGCCGCATCGATCAGCCGTTCCCAGATATTGTCATACCGTTGGGCACCGGTGCTGTAGGCGTTGAGGAAGGCTTCCGGCACCGTTCCAGCGGTGAAGTTCGAGATCAGGTCAAATGCGGCTTTGCCGGCCTCGTCACCGCCTTTTTGAAACCCTTCGTACCACTCCAGCCCCTTTTCTTCGGCCAGGACGTTCGGCGCGCCATTTTGCAGGTCCAGTGCGAACCCCATCATGTCGGTGTGATCGGTCAGGACCATCCAATCGAGCGGACGGCCGAGCTTCACCGGCAGACCGGTGGACGAAATCACTTCCTCGCCTTTGGCGAAAGCCCAGGCCAGTTCCGGGCCCGTCACGTTGCCGAACAGGCCCGCATCAAGCGACAGGCCGGTGTGCAGGTGGCTATCACCCCAATAGACGTGGCTCGGGAAGGCCCGCTTGGCATAGGGCGAGTATGTCTTACCTGGATAGAGGGCGCTTGCTGCTGCTTCCGGCGTAGGCTTGATCTGCCCAAGCGCAGGCCCGGCGATCAAGGCCGATAGCCCCAGGGCGGTAACCGTAAGTCTCAGCTTGTTTTTCATCGCAAAGCGTCTTTCTCTCATCGTCCCTCTCTGAAAATGTTAGGGGAGTGGCGGTTGCATGGCAAGGAAACGGCTGCCGCTGGCGCAGCGCGCCCTTTCCCCTTACCCCCAAACCCGCTATCTCTCCGCCCAACGCCCGCGCGGCAAAACTCAGCAATTTATATCCGGAGCTTCCCACCCATGTATATCGACGGCGTTTGGGGCCAAACGGCCCGCTCTTTCCCGGTCTTCAACCCTGCCAATGGCGAGGAAATCGGCCAGGTGCCTGACGGCGGTGCGGAGGAAGCGCGCAAGGCTATCGACGCCGCTCACAAGGCGTTGCCCGCCTGGGCCGGCAAGACAGCGTTCGAGCGCTCGGCCATTCTCTACAAGGCCCATCAGTTGATGCTGGAGCGCCGGAAGGATCTCGCCCACCTGATGACGGTCGAGCAGGGCAAGCCGCTCCGCATGTCCACCAACGAGGTCGGCTACGCCGCTGACTTCCTGTTGTTCTATGCGGAGGAAGCCAAACGCATCTATGGCGACGTGCTTCCCAGCGCCCGCGCCGACCAGCGCTTCATGGTGCTGCGCCAGCCGGTGGGCGTGGTCGCGGCGGTGACGCCCTGGAACTACCCGATTTCCATGCTGACGCGGAAGATGGCCCCGGCGCTGGCCGCGGGCTGCACCATCGTGCTCAAGCCGGCCGAGGCGACGCCCCTTTGCGCGATGGAGACCTACAAGTGCTTCATCGACGCCGGCGTTCCCGAAGGCGTCATCAACCTGGTCACCGCCAAGGACCCGAAGCCCGTGGGGGAGGAGTTCTGCACCAACCCGCTGGTAGCAAAGATCACCTTCACCGGCTCCACCGCCGTCGGCAAGATGCTGGCGGGGCAGGCGGCCAGCAACATGAAGCGCATTTCGATGGAGCTGGGCGGGCATGCCCCGTTCATCGTGTTCAAGGACGCCGACCCGGTCCACGCCGCCAAGGGTGCCGCTGCGGTCAAGTTCCTGAATACCGGACAGGCCTGCATCTCGCCGAACCGCATGTTCGTGCATGAGAGCCAGCAGGAAGCCTTTCTGGAGGAGTTCACCAGCCGCGTGATCCGCCTCCGCGCCGGCAACGGTCTGGAGGACGGCATCGGCGTCGGCCCGCTGATTAGTGAGGCGGCCATCGAGAAGATCGACCGTCAGGTGAAGGACGCTGTGGACAAGGGCGCTCGCCTGCTGGCAGGCGGCCACCGCCTGATGGACAACGGCCTGGACCGCGGCATGTTCTATGCGCCGACTCTGCTTGCCGACGTGCGGCCCGACATGCTGATTTACCGGGAGGAGACCTTCGGCCCGGTCGCGCCGGTTGTGCCCTACACCGATGATGACGACGTGATCGCAATGGCGAACGACACGAGCTACGGCCTTGCCGCCTACGTTTATACGAACAGCATCGCCACCGGCATGCGGGCGTTCGAGGCGCTGAAGTTCGGCCTGATCGGCATCAACGACATCAACCCGACCAGCGCCTACGCTCCCTTCGGCGGCATGAAGGAAAGCGGTATGGGCCGCGAAGGCGCACGCGAAGGCATCTCAGAGTACCTGGAGACGAAGCTGGGCGGCTTCTCCGTCTAGCCCGGCCTCATGCCCACCGGCGCTGATTTTCCGGATGCTGAGTATGCTCACCGCCTAGAGCGGACCCAGCGCCGGATGAATGCCGCCGGTCTCGATGCGCTCTGGTTCACGACGGCGGCGGAAGTCCAGTATTTCTCGGGCTTCCGCACGCGGTTCTGGGAGAGTCCGACCCGTCCCTGGCATTTGGTCGTCCCGGCCAATGGCAAGCCGATAGCCGTAATACCGGAGATCGGTGCGGCGCTGATGCGGACCACCTGGATCGAGGATATCCGCACGTGGCCTTCGCCACACCCAACGGACGATGGCGTCTCCTTGCTGGCGGCGGCGCTGAAACCGTATCAGCGAATCGGCATGCCCATGGGCCGGGAGAGCACGCTCCGCATGCCGCTTGCCGACTTGGAGCGGCTGCATGCCATGCTGCCCGGCACCCGCTTCACCGATGCGTCGCCGCTGGTGCAGGCCGTCCGAATGGTCAAGTCGGAGGCGGAGATCGCCACAATCCGCGAGGCTTGCTCCGCGGCCTCTCGCGCCTTCGAGCGCGGGCCGGCGCTGTTCCATCAGGACCAGGCACTTTCCGAAGCCTTCCGCGCCTTCAAGATCGCCTTGCTGGAGGAGGGGGCAGAGGACGTGCCCTACCTGGTCGGCGGCGCGGGACAGGACGGCTATGCCAACGTGATTTCTCCGCCGGACGCCCAGCCATTGACGGCAGGTGATATCCTCATGCTCGACACCGGTGCATGCCTGCGTGGCTATTTCTGCGATTTCGACCGGAACTTCGCGATCGGCCATGCCGGTGAACTGGCTCAGAATGCTTACCGTGCCCTGCACCGGGCGACGGATGCGGCCCTCGATGCTGCCCGCCCCGGCGTTTCCTGCCGGGAGTTGTACCGGTCCATGGCCGCAATCATCGACCAGGGCGGCGGCGACGTTGGGCGGATGGGCCATGGCCTCGGCATGCAATTGACCGAGCCGCCGTCGCTCACGGCTTTCGACGACACGATTCTTTCAGCCGGGATGGTGATCACGCTGGAGCCCAGCATGACCGTTGCCGATGGCCATATGCTGGTGACAGAGGAAAACATCGTCATCCGGGACGGGCCGCCCGAATTGCTTTCCAGCCGCGCCCCGCCGGAATTGCCGGTGATCTAGAAGCGGGGCCGCCTTCAGCGGAACCGCCCTAGCTCCGGCAATCGGCAAGTCCCCCACCCCCTCCATCGCAGCAGCGGAGGTTGGGGCCCATTCCGGAGACCGTAAATCCGCAGCGCCGGGCGCATCAAATGAATGGCCTCTGGAATGGGTCCCAAACCAAGTTTGGGGCGATGGGCGGCGGAGAATGCTGGTTTCCAACTGGCGCAATTACGCCCTGCGGCAGCATTCCCCGCCGGTATTGATGCTTACTGGTCGTAGCCGACCCGGTCGGTCAGCAACAGGGCTTCGCCGCGCTTCTCCGAGATGGCTTCAAGGCTAAGATCTTCGACTTTGAAGGTCCCAAGGCTTTTCAGGATATCCGACCAGGGCGTGCCTTCCCGCAGCGGGTATTCGCCATTGACCTCCGCATACATCCGCTGCGCCTCTTCGCTGGTCAGGTACTCCATCAGCGCCAGCGCCGCATCCTTGTTCGGCGCGTTTGCGCCCAGCGCCATGCCGCTGATATTCGCGTGTGCGCCGCGGCCCTGCTGGTTTGGGAACACAACATTGACCGACTCGGCCCAGGCGCGCTGGTCCGGGTTCCCCATCATGGCGACGTAGTAGTAGCTGTTGCCGAGCGCCACATCGCACTGGCCCTGCCAGATCGCCTTGACCTGCGCCCGGTCATTGCCGGAAGGCTTGCGGGCCAAATTGTGCTTCAGGCCGGTCAGCCACTCCTCGGTACCCTCGACGCCATGGTGATTGATCATCGCTGCGACCAGGGCGATTTGGTAGGCGTGCTTGCCGGAGCGTGTGCAGACCCGGCCCTCGAATGCAGGCGTTGCCAGCGCCTCGTAGGTGAGGTTTTCCGGATTCTGGACCCGCTCCTTCGATGCATAGATCACGCGGATACGGCTGGTCAGGCCGATCCAATGGCCCTCCGGATCGCGGTATTTCGCCGGGATTGCGGCGTCGATCGTCTCGTCCTTTACCGGGGCCGTGATGCCGGATGCCTTGGCATGGGTGAGGTTGCCGATGTCGGTCGTCAGCAGCACATCCATCGGGCTGAGGCGGCCTTCCTGCTTGGCGCGCTCGATCAGGCCCTTCTTGGCGAAAACGACGTTAACCTCATGGCCCGTCGCCTCCGTGAATTTCGCAAACAGCGGCTCCACCAGGAAGGGCTGGCGGTAGCTGTAGACATTCACCTCTCCAGCGTTTGCCGCCGATAGGCCTACCGTGGCAACCGCTGCAGCGGTTACGAGGGTACGGAACATGTTCATCTAGGGTCTCCATTTACGGGGTAAGTTGCGCAAACTTGATATGGCGACATTATTGATATTGATAATCATTATCAATTGCATCTATGCTTGTGCGACAATCTGACGAAATGGAAGCGAGCGATGACGATAGAACGATGTATTGGGATGGCGCATTTCCTAAAGGTGTTCAGACAATATTCCCCCTCGGATGCAAGGGCTGATGGCCGTCTGCATGGCTACGATCAGAGCAGAGATCCGCAGGGCGGAAACTGCGACAGATCAAACGCGGAGAATATGGAGCCTGGCTGCGCCATAGGTCCGTTCGTCCACTAGGGTCATGGCCGTGGGTGTCTCCAACTGTTCTCTTGCCCCGGTCTCGGCACATACGATGCTGCCGGCCACAATCGCGCCGGTGCGCAGCATGGCCTCGAGAATAGGGGCGGTCAGCCCTTCTTCGTAGGGCGGGTCAAGGAAAACAACCTGGAACGGGCCGCCGCTGACGGCTCCCGGAAGGTTCATTGCCAGGAACGTACAGCGTGCTTCCAGCCCCAGTTTGGCGGCATTCAGACGGGCGAGGTCGAGTGTCTTGTGATTCCGGTCGACCAATACGGCGCTCCCAGCGCCTCTGGACAAGGCCTCCAACGCCAGCGCGCCGGTACCGCAACAGAGGTCAGCCACCCGCGCGCCGGCGAGGATGTTGCCGCCATCCGGGCCATAGCCGCCATGCAGCAGCAGGTTGAACAGCGCTTCCCGCGTGCGGGCGGCCGTCGGGCGCACGTCGCGCCCTGGCGGCGTTTCGATGGACCGACCGCGGAGCGAGCCGCCCAGGATGCGGACCTGCTGTGGCCGCTGCTGTCGTCTTGCCAAGGCTCTACTGCCGGATCCAGCCGGCGCCCCAGAGGTTCACCGTGCGCTCCGTATGCGGCCAGGAGCGGGGGCCGAGTTCGCGGGGCAGGTGCTCCAGTTCGGCGGAAAGCTCGATCCGGTCGCCGTTCGGATCGTCGATCATAAAGAACAGGTTGTTGCCGGGCCCGTGCCGCCCCGGTCCCCAGGCAATCGGGATTTCCAGATTGGCGAGGTGGTCGGCCCAATCCCGGAAATCCATCCAGCCGCTGGTCTCATAGGCATGATGGTCGGCCCGCGCATGGCTCGCCTGGAAAGCCGCAAAGCTGTGGTGCTCCGGATCGGTGCGCCAGAAGGCGACGCGCTTGGTGCTGTCATCGTCCTCGTCCAGCAAGACATAGTCGGAGGGCACGAAGCCCAGGCCCTTCTCGTAGAATGCGATCATCGGGGCGAGCTTCGGCGTCGCGACTACCACATGCTGAAGGCGGGCGGTGTAGGCGCGGGCCGGGATGGCGTTGGCGGCCTTGGGCGAGGGCAGGCCGGGCTTCGGCAGGCCGAACACGTTCAGCCAGCCATCCGGGTCACGCACGGCGACGGCGTCCTCCCTGAAGGCGGCGGCGGGGGAGGGTTCGGTCGCGAGGCCCTGCGCCGCAACATAGGTCTTCACGTCCGCCAACTGCCGCTCATCCTGGAGGCGGTAGGCGTGATAGGTGCGGCCACCATTCTGGCCGGCACCGACCACCAGGCGGCGGTCCGGCGCTTGCAGCAGGAAATCTTCGCCGAAGCCGTTGACCTCGTACCCCAGCGCGCGGGCGTAGAAATCGGCCAACGCCTTGGGATCGGCGCTTTCAAGGCGCAGGTGGTCCAGTTGGGCGGGCCAGATGGGGGAGGTGGGTTGCATGGGGCGGCTCTCTGCTAGGCTGGGCGCTGAACGCCACAAAAAACCTGAACCCGCCAGAAAGCAAGAGGGGTGCGCGCGTCAGAACCAGCATTCCGGCGGCGGGCATTTGGCGTTAAGCTATCGTCAAATCGGAGGATACACCCATGGAAACCATTCCAATCGGTCCCGGCTTCGGCGCGGAAATTCGCGGAGTCTCCCTGCTCGACGCTGCCAGTGACCAGGACGCATTTGCCTATGTCGAGGCGGCGTTCGAAGAGCATTCGGTTCTGCTGTTCCGCGACCAGGAGATCACGGACGCGACCCAGATCGCCTTTTCCCGCGGCTTCGGCCCGTTGGAGCGCGGCAAGGTCGGTTCGCGCAGCGCAGGCAGCTTTCTGGGCGTCATCAGCAATATCGCGGACGATGGCTCCCTGTTGCCGCCCGCCGACAATTCCTGGCTGGTGGCCGCCGCGAACCAGCTTTGGCACGCCGACAGCACATTCCTGGCCAAGCCGGCGAAGGCGTCGGTGCTTTCTGCCCGCGTGGTGCCGGGGCAGGGCGGCGAGACGGAGTTCTGCTCCACCCGCCTGGCCTGGGAGCGGTTGTCGCCGGAGAAACAGGCGCAGGTGCGCGATCTGGTGGTCGAGCATGCCTATTTCCACTCCCGTGACCGGATCGACCCGACCCTGATGACGCCGGAGCAGCGCGCGGCCATGCCAGCCGTCAACTGGCGCATGACCTGGCTCAATCCGAGGAACAACCGGCGCTCACTCTATATCGCCAGCCATTGCGGGCGTATCCAGGGGATGCCGGTCGATGAGGCGGTGGCGCTGCTGGATGAATTGCGGGAAGGGGCGCATGCGGAGGGGCGGACCTACCTGCACCAATGGCGCGAGGGCGACGTGATCATGTGGGACAACCGCGCCGCCATGCACCGCGGCCGCCCCTGGCCGCCGGAAACACGCCGCAAGATGGTGCGCACCACGATCAAGGCGACGGAGGCCGACGGCCTCGCCAGCGTGCGCCCACCGGCGGAGTAGCAGCGCATGGCCGATGAGGCCGCCGCCCAGAGCTGGCTCGCGGTGCAGCGGGTGGCCCGGCTGGCTACAGCGGATGCGGACGGCGCACCGCACGTGGTGCCGGTGTGCTTCGCCTTGAGCGAGGATGGCAGCGGGTCGCTCTACATCACGGTCGATGAAAAGCCGAAGGACACCGCGCGGCCGTTGAAGCGCATCCGCAACATCCAGGCCAATCCGCAGGTGGCGCTGGTCGCCGATCATTACGCCGAGGACTGGTCGCAGCTTGGCTGGGCCATGGTGTGGGGCCGGGCCGAGGTTCTGGAGCCCGCCCTTGGTGAATCAGAACTGGGCGAGCACGCGGCGGCGCAGGCGCTGCTACGGGCCAAGTATCCGCAATACCGGCAGATGGCATTAGAAAACCTGCCGGTGATCGCGGTGCGGGTGGAGCGGCTGACCTGGTGGGGCGTGCTTTCCTAAACCACACCCTCCAGCACGATCTTGCCGAAGTGCTGGTTCGCTTTCATGTGGGCGAGGGCTTCCGTTACCTTTTCAAAAGGGTAGACGCTGTCGATGGGGATGCGCAGTTCGCCTTTGCCAACCGCTTCGCCCAAATCTTCCCGCATCAGCCGGGCGATCTCCCGCACTTCGGAGATGGAGCGGGTGCGGAAGGTGACGCCGATATAGTCGATGCGGCGTGCGGCGTGGAGGTCGAAGTTGAACTCGCCGGTAGCACCGCCAAGGCGACCCACATTGACGATGCGGCCCAGAACCTTGGTGCAACGCAGCGCGTCGTTCACGGTGTAGCCGGAGACGTTGTCGACGATCAGGTCGACGCCGTCGCCATTGGTGGCTTCCAGTACCTGGTCGGCCCATTTCGGGTCCCGGCTGTCCACGGCGAGGTCGGCGCCGAAATCCTTCAGTTTCGCCCGCCGTTCGGCATTGGTGGAGGTGCCGATGACGAGGCCCGCGCCCTTGTTCTTCGCAATCTGCATCGCCATCAGGCCGACGCCGGAGGACGCACCCTGCACCAACACCGCTTCGCCCGCCTTCATCCGGCCGGCGGTGACAACGGCATTGTGCATGGTGTTGAGCGCGGTGCTGAGGGTTGCAGCCTCGTTCCAGGAGACGTTGGCGTCCGGAATCTTGCTCGCCCGGCCCCAGTCGGCGACGGCGTATTCGGCCCAGCCTTGGGCGCCACCGCACATGACCCGGTCGCCGACCTGCAGGCCGCTTTCGGCTTTTGCCTCGGCACCCAGTTCGGCAACCTCACCGGCGAATTCCAGGCCGACAATGGTGCCGGGTCCGCCCGCGCTGCCATGGACCATGCCGGAGGCGACCATCATGTCGGCCCGGTTCAGTCCACAGGCGCGGACGCGCACCAACACTTCGTTCGGTTTCGGCGTGGGCGGGGGGACGTCCTGAACTTGGACGCCATTTTCGGCGACGACAACGGCTTTCATGGGGCAATCCTTGCTTGCAGGTAGCTTTTGCCGGTTGTTTTTAGGCTGAAATGCCGGGCCGCACCAACACGCGCTTTTCGCCGTTGGCGGCTTCCTCCCGCATGTAGTCGCGGGCCAGCGGGTTGACCACATCGGCCAAAGGCGCGGCCTGCTTCGAGCGCCGCACCTGGGTCTCCGGCGGGGTGCCGTAGTCGGTGGTGCGTTGCACGGGTGCGCGGCCCGCGCCGCGGATCACGAGTTCCATCAGGCTGGGCGGCCATTCCTCGCCATGGGTGGCCCCCGCGGCGCGGGTGATGCTCTCGTTCATCAGGGTGCCGCCCAGATCGTTCACACCGGCATTCAGGGCGGCAGCGACGCCTTGCTCGCCCATCTTGACCCAGCTTGTCTGGATGCTCTCGAACTCCGGATACAGCGCCAGGCGGGCGACGGCGTGCATTAGCACGGCTTCCCGGAAAGTCGGGCCGGGACGCGCCAGACCCTTGAGGAATAGGGGGGCTTCGTGCGCGACGAAGGGCAGGGGCACGAACTCGGTAAAGCCGCCTGTCTCCGCCTGCAAATCTTTAAGACGCAGCAAATGCCGCGCCCAATGCTCCGGCCGCTCCACATGGCCATACATGATGGTCGCCGTGGTCTTGAAGCCAACCTCATGCGCCGCCCGCATCCCGTCCAGCCACAACTGGGTCGTCAGCTTGTCCGGGCAGAGGATGTTGCGCACCTCATCATCCAGCAGTTCCGCCGCCGTTCCGGGCAGGGTGTCGAGCCCCGCTTCCTTCAGGTCGTATAGATAGTCCTTCAGCGGCCGGCCCAGCGTCTCCGCGCCTTGGAATACCTCCAGCGGTGAGAAGGCGTGCACATGCATGTGCGGTTGGGCTTCCTTCACCGCGCGGCAGATGTCCAGGTAGGTCTGGCCGGTATAGGCGGGATGGATGCCGCCCTGCATGCAGACCTCGGTCGCGCCGCGGTCCCAGGCTTCGCTCACCCGGCGCTTGATCTCGTCCAGGGGCACGACATAGGGGTCGCCGCGCAGGTTCTCCGTCAGCTTGCCCTTGGAGAAGGCGCAGAACTGGCATTTGAAGTAGCAGACATTGGTGTAGTTGATGTTGCGGTTAACGACGTAGGTGACCTCGTCGCCTTTCACCTGCCGCCGCAGCTTGTCCGCCGCTTGCGCCACTGCGCCGAAGTCCGGGCCGCGGGCCTGGAACAGGGTGACGATTTCGGCTTCGGAAAGGCTCTCGCCACGGAAAGGCTTTTCCAGGATGGCGGCGATGGAGGGGGAGGCTGTCTGCTTCTCCTCCAGCCAGCGCAGGTCGGCTTCCGGCGGCTCGGTCGGCGCGCCGGTGGACCAGTCGTCGATCCGGGCATAGCCGTCGGCGTCAATCGCATGCAGCACCTTGGTCAGCAGCTTGCGGTCGACCCATTCCTCCGCCCGCTGGGCGTAGCGGGGATAGACGGTCAGCCGCTCCACCAGATGCTTGCCGCAAGCCGCAGTGTCGGCGGCGAGCTTGTCCAGGTGCGGCCACGGAGCTTCCGGATTGACGAAGTCCGGCGTCAGGGGCGAGACACCGCCCCAGTCGTTAATTCCCGCGTCCACAATTGGCTGCAGGCCGTCCGGCGAGAGGTTCGGCGGGGCCTGTACGCTCATCTCCGGGCCGAAGATCAGGCGCGCAACCGCGATGGTCCACAGCAACTCCTCCAGCGGCGGGTCCGGCGCGTCATGCATCTTGGTGTCCGGCTTCGCCCGGAAATTCTGGATGATGATTTCCTGGATGTGGCCGAATTCATCATGGATATCGCGGATGGCGAGCAGGGATTCGATGCGTTCGGCCCGTGTCTCGCCGATGCCAATCAGAATGCCGGTGGTGAAGGGCACCTTGGCCTCACCGGCGGCGCGCAAGGTGGCGATGCGGGCGGCGGGCGTCTTGTCGGGCGAGCCATAGTGCGGCATGCCCTTCTCCGTCAGCCGCTCCGACAGGCTTTCCACCATGATGCCCATGCTGGCCGAGACTTCGCGCAGGCTCACGATCTGCTCTGCCGTCATCACGCCGGGGTTCAGGTGCGGGATCAGGCCGGTTTCGGTTAGCACCGCCTCCGCACACGCCCGCAGGTAGTCGAGCGTCGAGGCATAGCCCATACGCTCCAGTTCCTCGCGGGCGAGGTTGTAGCGCGCTTCCGGTTGATCACCGAGGGTGAAGAGCGCTTCCTTGCAGCCCATCTCCGCCCCCTGGCGGGCGACTTCCAGCACCTGTTCGATGGTCATGAAGGCCTGGGTCAGGTTGCGGGGGGCCTGGGCGAATGTGCAGTAGTGGCAGACATCCCGGCAGAGGTGGGTCAGCGGAATGAACACTTTGCGAGAATAAGTGACAAGCGGCCCGAAGCCCTCATCGCGCAGATGGGCAGCCGCCTCTGTCAGTAGGGGCAGGTCATCGCATTCGGCAAGGCTCAAGGCCTGGCTGGCGTTCAGGCGCTCGCCACGGCGCACGGCCGCCACGGTCTCGTTGAACATGGACGTATTCCACGGGCGTTGGGTACGAGCGCCTCGCGCTCTATTCTTCGGTTGCGGGCAAAAGGGTCCATGGGGGACCGCCCGCCCCGGCGCCTCCCGGGGGCCGCATCGCGGCGCTTGATGAAACCATAGTGCCGTGCATGGCTCCCGGCGTCAAATCCCAAGCTGGCATCGGCCACTGCGGCGAGGGGGGAACCATTAGCCATTCCGCTGCGTGGTTTGATAGGCTGGCGGGCGTGGACGGCAATTGTGGAGCGGTGCAGGAGATTTTCCGGGTGGAACAATCGTTACTAACCCTCGGCTTTGAAACGGCGGAGCGCTATTGGCAGGCGCTGGGGACGGCAAGCCCGCGCATCGCCGGTGCTTTGCTGGCCCTCGTGCTGACCTGGGGCCTGGCGCGCGTCGCGTCCTACGCCATCGGCCGCACCGGCCCCCGCGTCTTCCGTCGCTCGGCGCTGGTCGAGGTGCTCCAGATGCTCAGCGGGGCCGCGATCTGGGTCGGCGGCATTCTGATCGCCGCCACCATCGTCTTTCCCTCGGTCAGGCCGGAGGACCTGCTGGCCGCGCTTGGCCTCGGCTCGGTCGCAATCGGCTTTGCCTTCAAGGACATTTTCGAGAACTTCTTCGCTGGCATCCTGATCCTGTTCCGTGAGCCGTTCCGCATCGGCGACCACATTAATTGCGACGACGTGGAGGGCGCGGTCGAGCGGATCGAAGTGCGGGAGACGCGGGTGCGCCGCACCGACGGCCAGCTGATCGTCGTGCCCAATTCCTCGATTTTCAAGAAGCCGGTGACGGTGCGCACCAATCAGGAATACCGGCGCACGTCTCTCATCTGCGGCGTCGACTACGAGGCGGATGCCGACCGGGCGCGGGAAGTCATCCTGGAGGCCGTGCGCCATGTGGACAGCGTGCGCGACGACGTGCGCGACGTGCAGGTGTTCGCCTGCGCTTTCGGTGCGTCCTCCATCGATTTCGAGGTGGCGTGGTGGACCGGCTCGCTGCCGGTTGATATCCGCGCCTCCCGAGACGAGGTGGTGCGGGCTGTTAAGCGCGCGCTCGACCGCGAGGGCATTACCATCCCGTACCCGCAGCGCACCGTCACGTTTCGCACGCCCATTCCGTCTGCCGAAGACGTCGATGAACGCGCCGACGCGGGGGAGAGCAACGGGGACGGCGCGCGGCACGGTACCTGACAAGAGGCGTGACAAGCGCGGGCCGCCGCCGCAGACTGCCGGAAAACACCGACCGTTAGCGAACCGGAAGCGCGCAAATGACAGACACTCCCATCGGCTTTATTGGCATCGGCGCTATGGGCAAGCCCATGGCCATCAATATCTGCAAGGCGGACCTGCCGCTGTTGGTTTCCGATCCGAACGAAACGGCGACCGGCATCCTGGCCCAGCAAGGCGCGGAAGTCGCCGCGAACGCCCGCGCGGTGGCGGATCGCTCGCCGGTAGTGCATGCCTGCCTGCCGTCGGTCGGAATCGCGGAGGCCGTCGCGACAGAAGCGGCGGAAGGCTCCGCCATCAAGTGTTTCATCAACCACGGCACCACGGGTTCCGCCTACTCAAAGGCCACGGCGGAGATGCTCGCGGCCAAGGGAATCCAGTTCCTGGATGCGCCGATCTCCGGCGGTGTCTCCGGTGCGGAGGCGGGGACGCTGGCCATCATGTGCAGCGGCTCGAAGGAAGCATTCGAGGCAGCCAAGCCGGGTCTTGAGGCGATGTCGGGCCAACTCACCTACCTGGGCGAGGCGCCAGGCGCGGCCCAGACGATGAAGCTATGCAACAATATCCTGTTCTTCTGCGGGTTAGCCGCTACCGCGGAAACCCTGACGCTCGGGGCGAAGGCGGGGCTGGACCCGGAGCAGATGCTGGAAATCATGAACAAGGCGACGGGACGCAACTTCGCCACCGAAAAGGTGATCGGTCAGTTCGTCCTGAACCGCGGCTTCGACTTCGGCGGCGCCAATTACATCATCAACAAGGACCTGGAGCTGTGGCGTCAGGAGACCGAGGCCTACGAGGTGCCATCCTATGTCGGCAACCTGGTCCGCACCCTGTTCCGCCAGATGATGGCCGAGGAGGGCATGGAAAAGGACGCCACCCGCATCGCGCTGCTGATGGAGCGGATGGCGGGCACGGAGATTCCGAAGACCCGCTAAACAATCAATAATCAAGGAGGAACCCCCATGATCTACGAACTGCGTAAATACACGTTGAAGGTCGGCACCATGGCGACGGTGCTGGAGCTTTACGGCAACAAGGGCTATCCGGCCTTTTCGCCGGAGGAGAAGGCGCGCCTGGTCGGCTATTTCACCTCCGACACCGGCACGCTGAACCAGATCGTCCACCTCTGGCGGTTCGAGGACGACGCGGAGCGCCGCGAGCATTGGAAGAGCGTGTTCTCCAACGCAGCCTTCATGGACTTTGCCAAGGACCTGCGCCCGAACATTCTGACACAGGAAAACCAGCTTCTAAACGAAGCGCCCTGGGGCCCGAATCCCTGATGCGGTTCGGGTTCTATCTCCCGACGCGGGGACCGGTTGCGACGCCGCCGGACCTCACCGCGTTCGCGCAGGCCGGGGAGAGGCTGGGCTTCGACTCGGTGATGATCGCGGACCATGTGGTCTTTCCGGTCAAGATCGACAGCCCCTATCCCTACACAACGGACGGTTCGTTTCCTGGCAAGGGCGACCAGTTGGAGCAGTTGACGCTCGCGACTTACATCGCGGCGAAGACCGAGAAGCTGCGCTTGGTGACCAGCGTCATGATCCTGCCGCACCGCAACCCGGTGCTGACGGCGAAGATGCTGGCGACCATCGACTTTCTGTCGAGCGGCCGATTGACCGTCGGGGTCGGCGTCGGCTGGATGCGGGAGGAGTTCGAGGCGGTGGACGCGCGCCCGTTCGACGAGCGCGGCGCGGTCTCCAACGAAATTCTGGAGATCTACAAGAAGCTCTGGACCGAGGACCAGCCGAGCCACCAGGGCAAATTTTACCAGTTCGACGCGCTCTATTGCGAGCCGCACCCGGTACAGAAGCCGCACCCGCCCATCTGGATCGGCGGCCACTCGCGGCCAGCGCTGCGCCGGACGGCGAAGTATGGCGATGGCTGGCACCCGGTCGGTGCGGTCGATGCCGCCCCGCTGCTGCCGCATGAGTTCCAGGCCAAAGTGGACGAGCTGTACCGCCTGACCGAAGCGGAGGGGCGGGACCCCTCCAAGCTGGAAATATCCCTGAAGGCGCCGGTCTACGACAAGAACGCGGGCACCACGGCCAGCGGCGAGCGCCGCCACTTCACGGGCACGGATGAGCAGATCGCCGACGACATCCGCCTCTATCAAGGCATGGGCGTTGGCGAGATGGTCTTTGACTTCCGCGCGCCGACTCTGGATGCCTGCATCGAGCGGATGGAAGCCTGTGCAGACGGTGTGGTGAAAATGTTGCGGTAGACCGCGGCCGGGCTAGCGCGAATTGGCGGGGAACGCCCGGCGCTTATTGCGGGCGCCGGGCGTTTCATTTTGTCTCACACGCCAATGGGCTTTCCGCCGGGAGAGGAGGCGGGCCGGTCATGCCGTTGATCCGGGGGGTAGCGGAAACCTTGGCGATATTCGTTCGGCTACAGAGTCAATGCTGTGGCTCAATTTTAAGCCAGTGCTAACTTAGTTTGTTCAAGCGATTTATTGAGTTGTTGCAAGAAGTTAAGCGCAAAATATACCTCTGTTCCTGACTTGGAACAGGTATTTGAAAATGACCTCCATCAGCGTTGTCGGATTGGCATTCGCGTTGTCTGCCGACGCATTTGCCGCGACCGTTTCAAAAGGCGTGCAATGCCGGGATCTGTCGCATTTCCGGCGGCTGGCCATCGCGGTCAGCTTTGCTGTCATGGAGACGCTCGCGCCCGTGGTGGGCTGGCTGGCCGGGCGTGAATTCGGCCATCTGATCGCTGCATGGGATCACTGGGTTGCGTTCGGCATTCTGGCATTTCTCGGCGTCCGGATGATCCGCCAAGGCACACGACCGGGTGCCGCTGGACCGCCGGCGGCCGCACCGGGATTTCTGGCCCTGTTCGCGCTGACGCTCGGCACAAGTGTGGATGCGGCGAGTGTGGGCATCACCTTTGCGCTGGTTTCCGAGCGGATTCTGCCGGCGATTGCCGCGGTCGCCACCGTGACGTTCATCATGGCCTGGATGGGCCTGCACATCGGGCGCCTTGTCGGAACGGGTGCCGGCCGCATTGTCGAGACGTTTGGCGGGCTCATTCTGATTGGTTTGGGGCTGAAGGTACTTTATGCACATCTGGTGGTCTGAAGGGCCGCTTGTCTGGGGTGCGGCCGCGGTCTCAAAGCCATAGGCGGGTGCACATCATTTTGTGGTTGCCTTCCACCTATTGGAAAGCATTCTTGATCGTGAAACATTGACCTGCTGAAAGCGGGGCTAAATCACGCGATAGAGGAGGCTTCCCATGGCCGTTGAGATCAAGGGCGCGATGCAGCCCGGTTACGCCGAAATCCTGTCCGCCGACGCGCTGGCTTTCCTGGAAGGCCTGCACAAGCAGTTCGATGGCCGCCGCCATGAACTGCTGGCTGCGCGCGAGGCCTTCCAGAAGGACCTGGACGCCGGCAATACCAAGCTCGACTTCCCGGCGGAAACCGCGGACATCCGTGCCGCCGACTGGCAGGTCGCCCCGATTCCAGCCGATCTGCAGGACCGCCGCGTAGAGATCACCGGCCCGACCGACCGCAAGATGGTCATCAACGCGCTGAACTCCGGCGCGAAGATGTTCATGGCCGACCTGGAAGACGCGAACGCGCCCAGTTGGGACAACATGATTCAGGGCCAAGTCAACCTGCGGGATGCGATTGCCAAGACGATCAGCTTCCACGATCCGGGCAACGGCAAGGACTACAATCTGGGCAGCGAACTTGCGACCCTGCTGGTGCGCCCGCGTGGCTGGCACCTGGACGAGAAGCACATTCTGGTCGATGGCCAGCCCATGAGCGGCTCGCTGGTCGATTTCGGCCTGTACTTCTTCCACAACGCCAAGAAGGCGCTGGATATGGGCACCGGGCCCTATTTCTACCTGCCGAAGATGGAGCACTATCTGGAGGCGCGCCTCTGGAATGACGTGTTCGTCTGGGCGCAGGACAAGCTGGGCGTGGCCCAGGGCACCTGCAAGGCGACCGTGCTGATCGAGACGCTGCCCGCTACTTTCCACGCGGAAGAGATCATCTACGAACTGCGCGAGCACATGGCCGGCCTGAACTGCGGCCGCTGGGACTACATTTTCAGCTACATCAAAAAACACCGCAACGACCCGACCAAGGTCCTGCCGGACCGTGTTGCGGTGTCGATGACCGTACCGTTCATGCGGGCCTATTCGCTGCACGTCATCAAGACCTGCCACAAGCGGGGTGCGTTCGCCATGGGCGGCATGGCGGCGCAAATTCCGATCCGCGGTGATGATGAGGCCAACGAAGCCGCCTTCGCCAAGCTGCGGGCGGACAAAGAGCGCGAGGCGACCGACGGTCACGACGGCACATGGGTTGCGCATCCGGGCATGGTCGCCGCCGCCACTGAAGTGTTCAACGAGCACATGAAGACCCCCAACCAGCTCGACCGCCAGCGCGACGAGGTGGCAACCGCCGCTGCTCTGACCGAGCCGTGCGACGGGCCGAAGTCGATGGATGGGCTGTTGATGAACGTCAATGTTGGCATCGGCTATATCGCTGCCTGGCTGGGCGGCATGGGTGCGGTGCCCCTGCACAATCTGATGGAAGACGCCGCGACGGCCGAAATCAGCCGCGCCCAGCTTTGGCAGTGGCACAAGCACGGCGTGAAACTGGATTCGGGCGAGACCGTGAACAGCGCCCTGATCAAGCAGGCCGTGGCGAACGAAGTGGCGAGCCTGAAGCAACAGTATGGCGAGGACGGCTTTGCCAAGGGGCATTACGGCCCGGCCGCGAAGCTGCTGGAAGAGATGGTGCTGGCCGACGAATTGGCCGAGTTCCTGACCATTCCGGCCTACGACCTCCAGTTTGCCCCGGCGGCTTAAGGCAGGCTCATGGCGGAGCCCATTCCTCTGAAGCCCGCAAAATCCAACGCGGAACGCTCGGGCCAGGTGCAAAGCCTGGTCCGGGCGCTGCGCCTGCTCCAGGAAGTCGCGGAGACGGGGGACGGAATCACCCTGACGGAAGTTGCGAACAAAGTGGGCTTGCCGGTTTCGTCGGCGCACCGGCTGCTCTCCACCTTGCAGCAGGAAGGCTTCGTCCGATTCGACGGGGAGCGCACGCTCTGGTTCGTCGGCGTGAAGGCGTTCACGGTTGGCAATGCCTTCCTGCGCGCCCGCGATCTGGTGCAGGTCGCGCGGCCCTACATGCGCGGCCTGATGGAGCAGTGCGACGAGACCGTGAATCTGGCGGTCGAGGACTCGGGCCAGATCATTTATCTGGCGCAGATCGAATGCCGCCAGATGATGCGGGCGCTGGCTTCCCCCGGCGCGCGGGTGCCGATGCATTCGTCGGCGGTGGGCAAAGTGCTGCTGGCGTTTGCCAACGAACAGGCGCGGGAGCCGATGCTGGAGCGGCTCCGGTTGGAGCGCTTCACGGCGAATACCATCACGGGCCGGGAGCGGCTGTTGAAGTCGCTGGACCAGGTTAAGGACCAGGGCTTTGCCTTCGACGACGAAGAGCACGCGATCGGCCTACGTTGCGTCGCGGCACCGATCTTTAACGAGGCGCGGGAAGCGATAGCGGGCATTTCGCTTTCCGGCCCGGCGGCGCGGGTCACCGACCGGCGCTTCCGCGAATTGGCCGCGTTGGTGCAACGCACGGCAAAGGTCATAACCCGGGACTTCGGCGGCGTGCCGCCGGAGGGGATCGGGTGAGACTGCTTTTTGCTTTGGCTTGAGCGGTTTTGCCCTTCACCCTGAGCCTGTCGAAGGGTGCCGTATCATCTTGAACACCCTTCGACAGGCTCAGGGTGAAGGTAGAGCGAAGCCATGCAAACCCACTTCACCGAAGCGCAGAAGGCCAATCCGGACATTGCGGAGGCGGACAAGATTCTGCGCTCCTGCGTGCATTGCGGCTTCTGCACGGCGACGTGTCCGACCTATGTTCTGCTGGGCGACGAGTTGGACAGCCCGCGGGGCCGCATCTACCTCATTAAGGACATGCTGGAGAACGACCGGCCCGCCACGCCGGACGTGGTCAAGCATGTGGACCGTTGTCTCTCCTGCCTCGCGTGTATGACCACCTGCCCGTCCGGCGTGCACTACATGCACCTGGTCGATCACGCGCGGAAGCATATCGAGGAAACCTACGAGCGCCCCCTGTTCGACCGTATGTTGCGCCGGGTGCTGGCGGCATTGATCCCCTACCCGAACCGGTTCAAGGCGGCCCTGGCGCTGGGCGCCCTGGCCAAGCCGCTCGGTCCGCTATTGCCGGGCCGGTTAAAGGCGATGCTGGCATTGGCTCCCCTGCCGGCGGGGCAAAGTCCGCTGGACAGCCCGGGAACGCATCAGGCGGAGGGCGCACAAAAGCACCGCGTCGCCATTCTGCCAGGCTGCGCCCAGCGCGCCATCGCGCCAAACATTAACGAGGCGACCCTGCGCCTGCTCTCCCGCCATGGGGTGGAGACTGTCTATCCGGCGGGTGCCACCTGCTGCGGCTCGCTCGTGCATCACATGGGGCGGGAGCATGAATCCCATGCCCAGGCCAAGGCGATGATCGACGCCTGGTGGCCCGAGACCAAGGAAGGCGGCGGTCCGGGGCTGGACGCCATCGTCATCAACGCCAGCGGCTGCGGCACGACGGTCAAGGACTATGGCTTCATGCTGCGGAACGATGCTGCCTATGCGGAGAAAGCAGCGCTGATTTCGGGCCTGACCAAGGACATTTCCGAGTTCATGGCCGATATCGGTGTTGACACCCCCGTCATACCCACGGGGCAGCGCATCACCTACCACGCCGCCTGTTCGCTCCAGCATGGTCAGAAGGTGCGGACCCAGCCGAAGGAATTGCTGGCCGGGGCCGGTTTCCAGGTGGCGGAAGCGGCGGAGGGCCATCTTTGCTGCGGCTCGGCCGGCACCTACAATATGCTCCAGCCGGAAATCGCAACGAAATTGCGTGACCGGAAACTCAGCAACATTGCGGCGACGGCACCCGAGATTGTCGCGACGGGCAATATCGGCTGCATGACCCAATTGGCCGGCAAATCGCCGGTGCCCGTGGTGCATACGGTGGAGCTGCTGGACTGGGCGACGGGTGGTCCCAAGCCACTGGCAATGCGGTAACTAATTACGAATTAGGGGCGGTTTTCGGGCCGTCTCATTGACATTTTGCCACCTGATTGCTACGTCTGGGTGGTCTTTATGGACCTCTCTGCGTTTCGGCCTACGTCTACTCCGACCTTCGCCACTACTCAGCGTCGTTCGGTTAAGGCCTTTCAGCACCCCGGCATAGCGCGGGGGAGCACTCACTGCACAGGAGAGGCACCATGCCCACAGGCACCGTTAAATGGTTCGACCCCGTAAAAGGTTTCGGCTTTATTGAACCGTCCGATGGCGGCAAAGACGCCTTTGTTCACGTTTCCGCCGTCCAGAAAGCCGGCTTAAATGGCCTGAACGAAGGGCAGAAGGTCGAGTATGAATTGATCCCTGACAAGCGCCAGCGGCTCTCCGCCGATAATCTGGTCGTTCTGGATTAGTCAGGCCTTCATAGCAACGCACGCCCATCCAGCCTCCCGCCGGGTGGGCGTTGTTTTTTTTACACTGTTTCAATAGGAGCCCTGCCATGACCCAAGCAAAAGCAGGCGACACCGTCCGCATTCACTACCGCGGCACCCTGGAAGACGGCTCGGAGTTCGATAGCTCCGCCGGCCGCGATCCCCTGGAATTCACCGTTGGCGGCGGCCAGGTCATCCCTGGCTTCGAGAATGCCGTGACCGGCATGACCGTTGGTGAGTCCAAGACGGTCACTATCCCGCCGGAAGAGGCGTATGGCCAGAAAAACCCCGGCATGGTGCATGAAGTGCCCCGTGGCGAAATCCCCGACAACATCCCCTTGCATCCCGGCGCCATGCTGAGTGCGTCTGATGGTCAAGGCCAGCAAATGCAGTTGACCGTGGTTGAGGCAGACGAAGAGACCGTCAAGCTGGATGCCAACCATCCGCTAGCCGGCAAAGAACTGACGTTTGAGCTGACGCTGGACAGCATCGCGGCCTGATCCCTAATAGCGGGCATTGTGTGATGGTGTGACGGCCGTCACACGTCCGTTTCCGCCGTTTCTTCCGTAAGGATGAATAGTAAATGTTCATCCGACGGGAGTAACGAACATGACTGGTTATAGAGATGCGCCATATCTAGAACGCGACGACCAGGCGGAAATGACAGATGTTTACGTCTTTATCGATCCTCAGGCGGAACAGTCTGATACTGCTTGGGGCGATAGCTTTGATTTTTCCCTGATTGGCTCTGCCGCAGATAAAGACGATTGGGACGACGACGATCCCGATGATGACTTCTACTATGCGTCTGAAAAAAGTGGGGTGTACTTCCCCGACGGCACCGCCAATGCCTTTGGCGACAATTATCAAGATGCTTCGGAAACGAGCCTTGATCCATTAGATCAAGGGCCAGTTATCCATTACGGCCTGGAGACGGATTGGGGCCTGGGCTGACCCGGATAAGGACTGGCCCAGACAAGGGCTGGCCGCGGCGCGCGCAAAGGGCTGTTGCGGCGGTGGTCTCTGGCCATCTTGCAGGCATACGGTTAGCTTCTGGGCGTTTGTTAATTCCCTTGGAGCTTCCCGCCATGCCCGGTCCGCTTGACGGCTTCCGTATTCTTGACCTTTCCGCCGTCATCAGCGGCCCGTTCGCCACCATGATCCTGGCCGATCAGGGCGCGGACGTGATCAAGCTGGAGCCGCCTGGCTCCGGCGACTTCACCCGCTCCGCTGGCAACCAGTCGGGCGGGCTCTCGGCCAGCTTCCTGAACAATAACCGCAACAAGCGCTCGGTCGTGCTCGACCTGAAGCAGCCGGAAGCGATTGAGGCGGTTAAGAAAATCGCCGCCTCGTGCGATGCGCTGGTGCAGAACTTCCGGCCGGGTGTGATGGAACGCCTTGGCCTCGGCTACGAGGACATCAAGGCCGTAAAGCCGGACATCGTTTATTGCTCGATCTCCGGCTTTGGCGAGGTCGGTCCCTGGAGCCACAAACCGGTCTACGACCCCATCATCCAGGCGCTCTCCGGCCTTTGCTCCGTGCAGGGCGGCAGCGACGAGCGGCGGCCCCGACTGATCCGCACCATCGTGCCGGACAAGGTGACGGCGCTGACGGCTTCCCAGGCGATTACGGCGGGCCTGCTGGCGCGCTCCAAGACAGGGGAGGGTCAGCACATCCGCCTGTCCATGCTGGACTCGATCGTCGCCTTTCTCTGGTCCAGCGACATGGGCTCCCAGACCTATGTGGACAAGGAGGTCAGCCTGCAGCGCGCCGCCAGCTTCCTCGACCTAATCTATGAGACAAAGGACGGCTACATGGCCGTCTCCACCATGACCAATGGCCAGTGGCAGGCGTTCTGCCGGGCGTCCGGCAATCCGGAATGGATCGACGACGAGCGCTTCGTCACCACCGCGCTCCGCGATCTCAACATCGACGCACGGCTGGAACTGATCCAGTCCGCCATGACCGACCATTCCAACGACGAGTGGATGGCGATCCTGGACGAAGCCGGTGTGCCCTGCGCGCCCGTCCTGCACCGCAAGGACATGATTCACAACGAGCAGGTGCTGGCGAACGAGATCATCGTCGAGCACGACCACCCGGTCGCCGGGCGTTTGCGCCAGACCCGCAACGCCGCCCGTTTCGAGGGCACCACGCCCGAATACCGCCACGGCGCGCCGGTGCTGGGCGAGCATACGGCGGACGTGCTGCGCGAGGTTGGCTTCGGCGAGGCGGAGATCGAGGGGCTATTGGTCGAACGACGCTAGGGCTATCACAGCCAGTGGAAATTCGCCGCTCACTGTGCCGAAAATCACAGATGCCCGGACTGAAATGGCGGCTACTCGCTCGATCCCAGGGGTGATCTCCACTCCTGGCATCGGTGCATCACGGAGTGGCTGTAATGAGACGGAATTGGCTGGCAGTTGTTGCGGGATTGGTCATTGCTGTGGCGAACGGTCATGCGTTTGCCGATTCCTGCCATCCCGCGGTCGATCATCAGAAGCCCCAATACACCATCGGCTACGGCAGTTTGATGCAAAAGGCATCGAAAGACCGTACCGCGCCGAACACCGGCGGCAACATTCCGGCCATGGTTACGGGATACCAGCGCGCCTGGAATGCCCAGGGCGTGTCGATTGGCTTTAGCACCACCTATTTGGGAGTCACGAATTCGCCCGACGCCAGGATGGCGGCGGCCTTCTATCAAATCTTTGACGCCAGCGACATCGAAGCGACTGACCAGCGTGAGGTCTATTACTGCCGGGAGGCGGTGAAGCCGGCGCAGGTTCGTCTGCTCGACCGGTCGACGACGCCGGCCAACGGCCAGATCTGGATCTATGTCAATAAACCTGAGTACACACGAGAACCGGACAAGACCTACCCGATGGTGCAGTCCTACGTTGATATATTCATCAGCGGCTGTATCGAGTTGCGGGCGCGCGTGATCGGCGAAAACCAGAACTTTGCCGAACAATGTATCGAAACAACCGGCAGCTGGTCGGCGCATTGGGTCAACGACCGGCTCTATCCGCGGCGCCCGTTCATGCATCAGCCGAGCGCCGGGAAGATCGACAAGTTGTTGGCGGATTTGGTTCCCGAACAGTTTAACAGCATCAGGATCGAGTAAACGGCTTGCCAGTCATGGCGGGGGGCGGCACCATGACGCCCAAATAACCTCAGAGGAAACACCGCCATGAACGACGTTGCCATTAACGAGGAAAATCTCTGGCGCCTGGAAACGCCCGGCACGGAAGGCTGGGGCCGCACCGCGCGGGTCGATGATCCCAAGAAATACTTCATGGTCTCCACCGACTGCCATGCGAACGAGCCGCCGGACCTCTGGGTGAAGCGGATCGACAAGAAATATCTCGACCGGGTGCCGCGTATCGAGACCGATGAGAATGGCGTGCAGTGGCGCTATTGTGAGGGCTACCGCCCGGACCGCGTGCGCGTCATGAGCTTCGAGGGCGAAGACTGGATCCGCTCCAAGGCCGGCGCCGATCCGGCAGACCGGCTGAAAGACAACAGTGCCGACGGCATCGACGTGGAGATCATCTTCCCGAACAAGGGCCTCGCCATGTGGGCGACGCCGGACCCGATCTTCTCCAGCGCGCAATGTGCGGTCTGGAACGACTGGGCGGCAGAGCAGTTTTTCGGCCATGGCCAGGCCATGGTGCCGGTCGCGGCCATCGCGACGGGCGACCTTGACTGCGCGATGGCGGAAATCAAGCGGGTGGCAAAGATGGGCTACACGATCCTGTCGCTGCCCTGCAAACCGGTATGGGGCGCCCATGACGTGGATCACGTCAATTACAACCTGCCGCACTTCGATCCCATGTGGGCCCTGATCCAAGAGGCCGACCTGACCATGACCTTCCACGTCTCGACAGGCCGCGACCCGCGGGCGGCCAGGGGCAATGGCGGCGCGATCATCAATTATGTTACCCACTCGCTGGCGCCGACCATCGAGCCGATTGCGAACCTCTGCTCCAGCGGCGTGCTGGAGCGGTTTCCGAACCTGCGTTTTGCCTCGGTCGAAGCCGGGATCGGCTGGGTGCCCTGGCTGATGGACGCCATGGACGAGGCCTACCGCAAGCATCACATGTGGGTGCGGCCCAAACTGGACATGCTGCCGTCGGAGTATTTCCGCCGGAATGGCTTTGCGACCTTCCAGGAAGATCCGGCCGGCCTTGCGCTCGCCGAGGAATGGCGGCTGGAGGACAATTTCTGCTGGGCCAACGACTACCCGCATCACGAGGGCACCTGGCCGCATTCCTACCAGGCCATCGAGCGCACGATGGGCATGCTGAACGATGTGCAGCGGGCCAAAATCCTTGGCCTCAATGCTGCCAAATGCTTCAAGCTGGATGTGCCGGAGCACCAGCGCCTGGAGAGCTTTTAGGAGCCTAATCTAGCGCTTCATCTCGAGTGCCCGCTGACCAAGCGGGCATATCGAGAGATCGCCTGTGACGAAGCCACGTCTCTCGATACGCGACTACGTCGCCACTCGAGATGAAGGAGCTATTGCCATGACTGACGCCATCCGTCCGTTCAAGATCGACATAGCCGACGCCGACCTTGATGACCTCCGCCGCCGTCTGCGCGCCACGCGCTGGCCGGAGAAAGAGGTGGTGGATGACTGGAGCCAGGGCACGCCGCTCGCCTACACCCAGGACCTGTGCCGGTATTGGGCGGACAAGTTCGACTGGCGGCCATGGGAACGGAAATTCAATGGCTGGCCGCAGTTCCTGACGAAGATCGACGGCGTCGACATTCACTTCCTGCACGTGCGCTCGCCGCACGAAAACGCCATGCCGCTGATCCTGACCCACGGCTGGCCCGGAAGCGTCCTGGAGTTCCACAAGGTCATCGATCCCCTGGTCAACCCGACCGACCACGGCGGTAAGGCCGAAGACGCGTTCCATGTCGTCATTCCGTCTCTTCCCGGCTATGGCTGGTCTGGCAAACCGAAAGGGACGGGCTGGGGTGTGGAGAAGATCGGCGACGCCTGGGCGCAACTGATGGGGCGGCTTGGCTACGACCGCTATGTGGCGCAGGGCGGCGATTGGGGCTCTGCCGTCACCGGCTGCATCGGTGCGCAGGACCCTGCCCACTGCGCCGGTATTCACCTGAACATGCTGATGATGCGGCCCACGACCCCGCCCGACCAGATGACCGAGGCGGAACAGACCGCCGCCAAGAAGCTCAAATATTACAATGACTGGGACAGCGGCTATTCCAAGCAGCATTCCACCCGGCCGCAGACGGTCGGCTATGGCCTGGCCGACTCGCCGTCCGGCCAATGTGCCTGGATCGTCGAGAAGTTCTGGGCCTGGATGGACTGCGACGGCCATCCGGAAAACGTGCTGACACGCGACGAGATTCTGGCCAACGTCTCCATCTATTGGCTGACGAACAGCGCTGCGTCCTCTGCCCGCCTCTACTGGCAGAGTTTCCGCCGTGCCAAGCAGGACCCGGTCAGCGTGCTGATGGGCTACACCATCTTCCCACACGACATTTCCTATTCATCCCAACGCTGGGCAGAGCAGCGTTTCAAGAATATTGTCTATTGGAACGAGCGCGAGAAAGGTGGCCACTTTGCGGCCTTTGAAGTGCCGGATGCGTTTGTGGAAGAAGTCCGAAACTGTTTCCGGCTCGTGCGGTAGGCCAATCTCCGGCAAGGAATGTTGTAATGAATCATGTGACCCAGGACAGCCTGAAGGCTACCGAAGACCGTGAGGTAGAGCGGGTTGTTTCCGCCTGGCTGGAGGCGTTCGAAGGGGCGCTCGCGAGCGGCGAAGCGGCCAAGGTGGCTGCCTTGTTGACCGCGGATGCCAACTGGCGGGACGTGCTCGCCTTTACCTGGCACCTGATGCCGCGCGTTGGCGCGGACGCGATAGCCGGACCGCTGGTCGAGCGCCAGCCATCCGTGCAGGCCAAGGGTTTTGAGATCAACCCGGACCGCGTGCAGCCGCGCTGGGTGAAGCGGCTCGGCCGGGACTGTATTGAAGCGCTCTACCGTTTCGAGACCAAGGTTGGCCGTGGCGAGGGCGTGCTGCGCCTGGTACCGGCCGCCAACGGTGGCGTTGCCGGACACAAGGCGTGGGTGTTGTCGACATCGCTGGAGGAGTTGCGCGGTTTCGAGGAGAAGCGGGGGGCGAACCGGCCGACGGGCGCGGCTTACTCCCGCAATTTCGGCGGCGACAATTGGGACGATGCCCGCCGCCGGGCGCAGGCCTATGACGGCCATGACCCGACCGTGCTGGTTGTCGGCGGTGCGCAGGCGGGGCTCTCTGCCGCCGCGAGACTGAACCAGGTTGGCGTCGATACGCTGGTGGTCGAGAAGTGGCCGCGCATCGGCGACAGTTGGCGCAAGCGCTACCATTCGCTGGCGCTGCACAACTCGATCAAGGTCAATAACCTGCCTTATCTGCCGTTTCCCGACACCTGGCCGAACTACATCCCGAAGGACATGCTGGGGCTTTGGTTCGAGTTCTACGCGCAGGTCATGGAAATCAATCATTGGACCAGCACGGAGTTCACCCGCGGCGAGTGGGATGAACAGGCGCAATGCTGGACCGCCACGCTGAAACTGGCGGACGGCAGCGAACGGGTGATGCGGCCCCGGCATATCGTCTTTGCCAACGGCGTCAGCAGCTACCCGCTGCTGCCGAAAATCCCCGGCCTGGACAGCTTCAAGGGGGACGTCATCCACTCTGAAGGTTTCGACAGTGGCGCTCCCTATCAGGGCAAGAAGGCCATCGTCATTGGCACGGGCTCCAGCGCCAACGACATCGCGCTCGACCTGCACAGCTTCGGCGTTGAGACGACGCTGGTGCAGCGTGGCTCGACCACGGTGGTGTCCATCGATCCATCGGCCAAGCTGAACTATGCGCTCTATGACGATGTGCCGACCATCGACGACGGCGACCTGATCGGTACTGCCTCCACGCCGCCGATGATCGTGGAAGGCTACCAGGCTGCCGTGAAGCGGATGCTGGAACTCGACAAGGAGATGATCGACGGGCTGAAGGGCATCGGCTTCAAGTTCGACATCGGCGAAGACAATACCGGCCACCAGATGAAATACCGGCGGCGCGGCGGCGGCTACAACCTGGATGCCGGCTCGTCCGACCTGATGATCAAGGGCGAGATCGGCCTGATCCAGAATGAGAATATCGAGCGCTACTGCCCGGAAGGCGCGCTGTTGAAGGACGGTACATTGGTGCCCGCCGACCTGATCGTGCTCGGCACCGGCTATTTCCCCCAGGGCGAACTGGTGCGCCGGGCACTGGGCGAGGAGATGGCGGAAAAGATCGGTCCGATCTGGGGCGAGGATGCGGATGGCGAACTGGCCAACATGTTCAAGCGCACGCCGCAGCCTGGCGCCTGGTTCATCGCCGGCAGCCTGACCCAAGCGCGGGTGTATTCCAAATACATGGCGTTGCAGATCAAGGCGATCGAAGAAGGGCTGGTTGATACCGATCCGTTTGCCTAAATTTGTTAAGACGATGATGACCTAACAATCCGGAGCGGTGGCTGGCCATGGAACATAAGCAATCCAATCTGAATGGCGATTTCGGCGTGATGATCGAAGGCGTGACCCGCGCGGACCTGCGCGATCCGGCCTTCCAGCGGCAGGCGTTTGACCTCTGGACCAGGCATGGCGGCCTGATGACTGTCCGGGGGGATGACCTGATAGGTCTGCCGCCGGAAGAGCTGATGGCTTGGTCCGAACTGTTCGGCGACGTGGAACATGGGAACTCCGTCGCGCGGGAAGACAAGATGGTGCCGGGCTTCCCGATCCTGAAGATCGGTAACATCAAGAACGAGGAAGGCAAGCCGACCGCTCAGTTGGCGACGGTGCCGCAACTGCGGAGCGACGCGGATATCCAGTACAACCCGGAGACCCGCCGGCCGGTGTGGCATACGGACTCGACCTTCCGCCCGAGCCCGCCCATCGGCTCCGTCTTTCATTGCAAGCAGGCGCCGACAGAAGGCGGCGAGACCCTGTTCGCCGACATGCGCACCGCCTTCAAGGCGATGGACGATGAAACCAGGGCGAAGCTGGAGGGGCTGGAGGCGGTCTGTTCGCTCGCCCATCACGACAAAAAGATCAGCCTCTACTCCAAGGGGTACCCGGTGCTGACGCCGGAGCAGCGGGCCGCGAACCCGCCGAACCGGGTGCCGTTGGTCCTGAAGCACCCCGTCAGCGGCGAACCGGCGCTCTACGGCATGAACAGTTCGACCTGCGCCGTGCTGCCGAAGGGGCAGGAGATCTCCCAGGAGCAGTTGGACATTTGCGACCTGGAGGGGATTGAGCACGAGAGCGTGCTGATCCTGCGCGACCTGCTGCCCTTCGTGACCCGGCCGGACTTTACGGTGAAGTGGGCCTGGCAGCCCGGCGATGTGGTGGTGTGGGACAACCGCTGCACCATCCATTCGGCGACCGGCTATGACTACGAAAACCAGTCGCGGGAAATGTGGCGGCTGACATTGCTGGACAAGGCCGAGGCGAAGGCGGTTGCGGCTTAGTATTTCAGGCGGTTTGACCAAGCCAAATTAAGGGGAAACAAGGCCCCTGCGCCTCTCGCCGTTGGCTTGGCTGCGGGGTCCGGCAGTATTCGGAGCCCAGGAAACGGTTGTTTCAGCCAGACCGAACGCCTTGATTTGCCGGTGCGCGGTTCATAATAGCGCGGCGTTTCCCCGAAAAGCAAAGGCTCCGGACATAGGGTGCG
The DNA here is from genome assembly GCA_965222315.1 of Alphaproteobacteria bacterium. GTDB lineage: Bacteria > Pseudomonadota > Alphaproteobacteria > Bin95 > Bin95 > JACKII01. Next base: position 925,917 of record OZ244951.1, read on the forward strand.
CCCGGAGCCTCGCAATCGAAGTAGGAAAGGTGGGAAGTAGGGACGAACCCGTCAGGCCGCCTTTTTGCGGCGGGCGCCCAGCATCGTCAGCATGCCAATGCCCGCAAGCCCGAGCAGCCCGGCAGCGGGCACCGGAATTGCGGAGGGATCCTGCACGACAGAGACGTTATCGACCAAAGCGTCGTAGTCTGTCCCATTGATTTCGCTCCGGAACGAGATGGTCGTTGATGGGCCGGTCGCAGAAAAATTAACGGTTTCTGTCGCCCAGGCGCCACCCAGGTCGTATGTCCCGGATTCAACGCCGTTGATGTCCACCGCAAACCCCTTTGGCCCTGCGATCACCCGCGCGATGAAGTCAAAGCTGAGGATGTACGGGTTGCCGGTCGCCGTCGCAATTGTCTGAGAGATCATCGGATCAGCGTCTGACCCGACATTGTTACCATTGTGGTTGATCCAGAACGAACCGGCCGGATTGCCTAGAGTGCCAGCGTAGCCGCCGTCAACGCCCTGATTGTTGTAGGTCCACCCGGAAGAGTCGGTCGCGAAATCCCCGTTGGTGATAAGATTCGCGTGCGTGGTGCCTGAAGCAAAGACAGCCATCATCATCGACGCTCCCACAACATACTGTTTCATCGCTTTGCTCCCAAAAGTGAGTTACCATGTTATTAGCGCATACAATGATATCAAAAAAGAAGATTCCGCTCAACTGTCTTTCAACTGCAGATGCGTTTCTCGAGTGGCTTCGTTGCTCAGAAGGAAGCCGGACCGGAGTATGCCAACATCGGCAGGGACCGCCGGTCCGGCATTAAGGTCACTCCTTCAACGCCTTTAAGAACCCGTCGATCAGGCCGTCCGGGGCCTTGATCACGTATTTCTCCGACGGGAAACGGCCGTTGGTTACGTCGTCCTTGAATTCGGAGAAGGCGGCGACGCGCTCGCGCTGGATTTCTTCCATCATCTTGTAGATGAGGCGGTACTGCTTCGAATGCCGGGGGTAGGGCGGCGGGTTGTTGCCCAGGATGTCGTCGGCGAACAGGAACTGGATGTCGCCGCCGCTGCCCGCGCCGATGGAGGAGGTCATGAGCGTGGTCCGCTTGCTGATTTCGGCCAGCAGCGCCTCCGGGATCACCTCAACCTCAACCGCGTAGGCGCCGGCACTCTCCAGCGCCTTGATCTGGTCGTAGACCCATTTGGCCTCTTCGACTGTCTTGCCGACGGCGCGGAGGCCGCCGGTCCAGGTGCTGCGCCGGGGGACGAGACCCGCATGACCCTGCACCGGGATGCCGGCTTCGGCGGCGGCTTCAATGAAGCGGGGGCTCCACTGGCACATGATCGCATCCGCGCCGAGCGCCATGGCTTGGTAGCCGAGACGCACGGCCTCGTCCGCCGTTGCCGCGGCGACCAGCGGCACGGAGAAGGCCATGAAGGTGTTGGGCGCGGCCTTGCGGATGGCGGTGGCGCTGTCGGGCGCGTTCGGGTCGAAGCGGCACTTCATCGTGTCGATGCCGGCTTCTTCCGCCGCGGCGGCTTCAGCAGGGGAGAATGGCAGGGTCTCGGTCAGCACGCGCTTGCCCTTCTGATCGCGCAGGTCCTTGACCGTATAGTTGCGGGTGCCGTAAGCGCCGCCAAGCGTCATGACGCGCTTCAGGCCGCGCTTGCCCGCGTTACGCGGGGGAATGCCGCCGTCTCCTGTGGCGTGGCTGGACATGATGGCGTGCTCCTTATGTTTAGAAGGTCGTTCGCGGTGTGTGTTTCCGGTCGGCGGCATGGTGCCGCCGTCAGCGATGATGCAAGAGACGATGCATGATATATCAATGCGCGGGCAACCCGCCCTGTCGTCTGGTGGGCTGATCGAAACGCCGGCATCCGCAAGTGCTTCAAGGATCAGGCTACTATTCAGTATGTTGGTGGTTCGATTCACTATGCGGACGGGTACCGTTCGTTTCCATCGAACCACTGGCGCCGCGCCATTCCGGCTGAGGAAATTACAGGTCCGCTCATGGTGAAATCCGAACCGCCAATGCAAGCGGCGTCCGCGACCCGACCCCTTACCGATGTTGCTTATGAGCAGTTGGAGGAGCGGATCGTGACGCTGCAACTGCCGCCGGGCAGCGCGCTCTCCGAAGGGGCGCTGGTCAGGGCGCTGGGCATCGGGCGGACACCGGTGCGCGAGGCCCTGCAACGGCTGGCCCGGGAAGGGCTCGTGGCGATCCTGCCGCGCCGGGGCATTGTTGTCTCCAAGATCGATGTGCAGCAACAGTTGGAATTGCTGCTGCTGCGGCGGGAGGTGGAGCGCCTGATGGCGGCGCTGGCGGCGGAGCGGGCCGATCAAGCCGAGCGGACGCGCTTTCAGGCCATTGCGGCAGGCATGCGGGAAGCGGCGAAGGGCAATGACGACGTGCAGTTCATGCGCTTCGACAGCGAGCTGAACGCGCTGCTGGCGGAGGCATGCCGCAACCAGTATGTGCGCCGGGCGATGGCGCTGGTGGCGGGACTGTCGCGGCGGTTCTGGTACCGGCACTACCGGGAAGTTTCCGACCTGCCTTTGTGCGCGCGGCTGCATGCGGACCTGGCGGACGCCGTCGGCGCCGGAGCAGTGACGGAGGCTGCCGCGGCGAGCGACCGGCTGATGGACTACGTGGAGAACTTTACCCGCGCGTCGCTGGAGGCGGGGACGGGAGATGGCTGAGAAGTTTTGTTCTGCCGATTCCGCACTTGCCAGTTCCTGACGAAAGAAACGATCCATTCCCGGAACTTCCCCGGCAGGCGCCGGGCGCTTGCCATTTGGGGGCTCTGGAATGGGCCCTGGATCAAGTCCAGGGAGGTGAAGGGGGAGAAGGGATGAGGCGGGAGCTTACTCCGCTGGTACGGCGGATGCCGTGGTGCGTTGCACCTTGGGCGTTGCGGCGGTCTTGCGCATGTCGGTTTTGACGTGTTCCGTGCTGTAGCCGTTGAACACGTGACCCAGCAGGCCGCGGTTCAGGTCGGAGGTGCGGAACAGCCAGTCCATGACCGGGAAGGTCAGGTTCATGTTCCGCTCCATCATGATATTCTGATTATGGTGGGCGAAATGATGCCGGCGGATCGTGTTGACGAACGGCATGTTGCGCACGAACCAGTTCTCGTTCACGTGGCAGCAGAAGTGCATGAACTCGTAAATCAGGTACATGCTGGTCGTCGTGGCGATGAACAGCCAGCCGACATTCGGGCTGAACAGCCAGGCCAGCGGGAATGCGCCCGCCATCGACATCAGCGTAAACACTATCAGCGTGTAGGGTGGGAAGAACGTCACCCGCCAGTCATGCTGGCCGGCAAAGCGCATCTCGCTGTCGGTGAAGAACTGGTGATGCATCAGGGTGTGGCGCGAATAGACCGCCCGGAACAGCGGGATCTTGGAGGGGCGGTGCAGGATCTTGGCATGCAGCCACCACTCGAAGAAATTGCACATCAGAAAGGCCGCCGGCACGGTCAGCCATTCAAGCGGCGTGATGTTGTGCATGGACGAGATATAGATGTAGAGCGCAGCGAAGCCGGTGATGTAGATGATCGCCACATGCAGCCAGCCATTGTACCAGCCGGTGATCCGCTCCCGGTAGGTCCGGCGGTATTTCTGCTGCCGCTCCGACATGGGGGTTTCGGTGAGTTCCAGCCGCTGGGTGTCGGTGCTCATGGTTCCATATCCTTCCTCAGGAAAGCCGCTTCAGCAGGGCTGAAGTCCTGATGTTGGCAACTGATATATCAGATGCGCCCTGGCCATGCAATCAAGGCGCAGGCGATGCGGAGGTGCGAGGACAGCGGGTTAGCTGAGCGCCTCGACGGCTTCCTGCACATCGTCGCTGGTCATCTCCCATTCGTTGGCGAAGTTCGCCACGATCTCCCGCGTGAAATCCGGGTAGAGGCCGAGGGCGGCGGCATCGTCGTCCATATGATCCGCCAGGATGGCGAGCGCCAATTGCTGGGAGGCGGCGCCAACAAAGCTCCATTCGAACCCGTCGTCGCAAATGTTCTTCAGGTCCAGCCGGGGGTCCAGGGGTCTGCCATTCACAGTGACTTCGATCCCGTCGATGGTGCGGTCGCCACGGTATTCTTTCACGCTGAACTCCTCCGGATAGCGGCAGGCTGGCATCGGCCATGGGGCGCAGGCAGCCAGGCAAAATGTTGACGGCTTGCCTCTGATATATCAGGAGAATAGGCTGCGGGAAACCGGAGCCTGACGCGGCCCGGCCAATTTTTTGCCCGCTTATCCCCGTGGCTCCGGAAACGGTCGAGGAGGCTCGCCATGCCCGTCAAGATCAAGCTCGTATTTTCCGCCGTGGTGTTGGTCGTTTCCTGGCTGAGCGCCTGGTTTCTGCATTCGCTCGGGCAGGATACGACGCCCTGGGTGGCGGTATTCCTGGGCGTTTTCTCGGTCGGTTCGTTCTGGATATTCCCGGAAGTGACCAACAAGAAGTGAGGGACAGTTGAGGCAGCCAGAATGCCGAATTGCCTTTGATCCGTGAAGACTGCTTCCCATTGTTTCCAATTGGGTGTGCAATGCTCCGAGAGGAAACCCGAGAAGGAGCCCAAGCCATGGTTGATCTGGATAAATTCGTTGCGGATTGCAAAGAGGCGTTGAAGACCCGGAACCCGGCCGCCGTCGTCGAAGGGCTGGTGCGGGAGGCGATCGCAGACCCGGAAGGCCTGGACGCTGCATTCAACGAGCGGGTGAAAGGGCCGACGCTCCAGGATCGCATTATCTATGGCGACGACCAGCTTTCCGTCGTGCAGATCGCAACGCCGCCGGGCCTGCGCTCGCCGGTGCACAATCACTGCATGTGGGCCGTGATCGGCGTCTATGACGGGGAGGAGCACAATCGCTTCTTCAGCGACGCCGCGGAGAATGGCGAGGGCGCGCCGGAGGAGATCGGCGACCGGCTGCTGAAGCAGGGCGATATCTGCGTCCTGAGCGCGGACGACATCCATGCGATCCACAATCCGCTTCCCACCAAGTCCTACGCCATCCATGTCTATGGCGGCGATCTGGTCAATCGGGAGGGCCGCAGCGTCTGGAACCCGAAGACGAACCGGCGCGAGGACTACGAGATCAACCGTCTGCAGGCCTACACCAAGGAGCTATCCGGGCTGGCTTGACGCTGGCTTGAGACTCCGGCGCTGTGCTACTCACGGGGCGTGACTTGTCCAACTGATCGAGCCCGCGCCCCGTGAGTATCCGAGAAAAGCCCGTCGAAGACCTGTCGGAGCAGGAAGCCGCCACCGAATTGAAGCGGCTGGCGGGAGAAATCGCACAGCACGACCGGCTCTACTACGCCCAGTCCGCCCCGGAAATCGACGATGCGGGCTATGACGCCCTGCGCCTGCGCAATACGGCGCTGGAGGAGCGCTTTCCGCATCTGAAACGCGCCGACAGCCCGAGCGACCGGGTCGGCGCAGCAGTTTCCGACGGCTTCGCCAAAGTACGGCACGCACGGCCGATGCTCTCTCTGTCGAATGCATTCGATGAGGAGGACGTGCGGGAGTTTCTGGCGCGGGTCCGCCGGTTCCTGGGGTTGGCGGAGGACGCGCCGGTCGCCACTGTGGCGGAGCCGAAGATTGACGGGCTGTCGATGTCCCTGCGCTATGAGAATGGGCGGCTGGTGCAAGCGGCGACCCGTGGCGATGGCGCGGAGGGCGAGGACATTACGACCAACGCCCGTACCCTGAACGACATTCCCGACCGGATCGACGGCGCGCCCGCCGTGCTGGAAGTGCGCGGCGAGGCCTATATGAGCCACAGCGCTTTCGCCAAGCTGAACGAGCGGCGGGCGGCGGCTGAACTGCCGCTCTACGTTAACCCGCGAAATGCGGCGTCGGGCTCCCTTCGGCAATTGGACTCGCGGATCACGGCGGAGCGGGATTTGGGTTTTTTCGCCTACTCCCTGGGCGAATTTTCCGCGCCGATAGCGGAGACTCATTCCGGGCTGTTGGCGCAATTGGATGAGTGGGGCCTGCCGGTCAATCCGCTCTCCAACGTTTGCCAGTCGGCAGAGGAATTGCTGGCGGCCTATGCGGGATTTTTGGAGCAGCGGGGCGGGCTCGACTACGACATCGACGGCGTGGTTTACAAGGTAGACCGGCTGGACTGGCAGGATCGCCTCGGCCAGGTGAGCCGCGCGCCGCGCTGGGCAATTGCGCACAAATTCCCGGCGGAACAGGCGGAAACCAAGCTGGAGCGGATCGATATTCAGGTGGGGCGGACCGGCTCCCTGACGCCGGTGGCGCGGCTGGCGCCGGTGTTTGTCGGCGGCGTCACGGTGACCAACGCTACACTGCACAACGAGGACGAAATCGCCCGCAAGGATGTGCGACCTGGCGATACGGTGGTGATCCAGCGGGCGGGCGATGTGATCCCGCAGGTGGTGCGGGTGGTGCTGGAGAAGCGGCCGGCGGACTCCAAGCCCTATGACTTTCCGGACAAATGCCCCGTCTGCGGCTCCGATGCCGTGCGGCCGGAGGGGGAAGTGGTCCGGCGGTGCACCGGCGGCCTAATCTGCGACGCGCAGGGGGTGGAGCGGCTGAAGCACTTTGTCAGCCGCAATGCCTTCGACATTGAGGGTATGGGCGCGAAGCGGATCGAGGAGCTTTGGGCCGATGAGATCATCCGCTCGCCCGCCGATATTTTTCGCCTGAAGGACCGCCGCGAGGACCTGTTGAAGCGGGAGCGCTGGGGCGAGCAGTCCGTTGCGAACCTGCTGGAAGCAATCGAGGAGCGGCGGGTTTGGCCGTTGGAGCGTTTCCTGTTCGCGCTTGGCATCCGGCAGATCGGGCAGGCGACGGCGAAGTTGCTGGCCCGGCACTATGGCTCGCTGGAGGCGCTGCGTGAGGCGATGGATGCGGCCCAGGACCCGGAGAGCGAGGCCTATGCCGACCTGATCGCCATCGACCAGATGGGCAAGGACGTGGCCGCCGATCTGCTGGCTTTCTTTGGCGAGCAGCACAACCGGGATGCGGTTGATGACCTTTGCCAATTTCTGACCTTGGAAGCGCCAGAGGCGGTGCAGGAGTCGGCGGTCAGCGGCAAAACCGTGGTCTTTACCGGCACGCTGGAGCGCATGACCCGCGCCGAGGCCAAGGCGAGGGCCGAGACCTTGGGCGCAAAGGTGGCGGGCTCTGTCTCCAAGAAGACGGACTATGTGGTAGTCGGCGCCGATGCGGGCTCCAAGGCCAAGAAGGCGGCGGACCTGGGGCTGGCGATCTTGAGCGAGGACGATTGGCTGGCCCTGATCGGCCGGGAAGAGGCGGGCGCGTGACGGTATTTGCGATAACCTCGTTGCCCGCCCACCGCCGTCATTGCGAGGCGACGAAGCAAACCAGGGGAAATCGCTTGAGGCCTCTGGATTGCTTCGCCCCGGATTGCATCCGGGACTCGCAATGACGGGAAGTGTGGAGCCCAGCAACTCAGGACCAAAGGTTTTTGCCGATGAGTGAGCACGCCGTAGACCTTCCGATGATCCAGGCCGCCGCCGCCCGCATTCAGGGGCGTGTGCGGCAGACGCCGATCCTGGACCCGCAGCCCATGCGCGGGCCGGTGCTGGATGCAGGCCGCTTGTTGCTGAAGCTGGAATGTTTGCAGGTCACCGGCAGCTTCAAGGCGCGGGGAGCGTCCAACAAGCTGCTGACCCTGGATGCGGCAGCGCGCGGGCGGGGGCTGGTCACGGCGTCCGGCGGCAATCATGGGCTGGCGGTTGCCTATGCCGCGGCAAGCGCCGGTGTGCCTGCCGCCATCTTCGTGCCCGAGAGCACGCCCGCCGCGAAGGTGGCGAAAATCCGCCAGTGGGGGGCGGAAGTCACGGTCGTCGGGAAGGTGTGGGACGAGGCGCAGGATGCGGCTTTGGCGGCGCAGAAGGCGCGCGGCCTGACCTATGTCCACCCGTTCGCTGACCCGGCCGTGATCGCCGGGCAGGGAACGTTGGCGCTGGAGATCCTGAGCCAGGTGCCGGACGCCGACACGCTGGTGATCGCCATCGGCGGCGGCGGGCTGATGGCGGGCATGGCGGCGGCGGCGAAGGCGGTGAAGCCGGGTATCAGGATTGTGGGCGTGGAGCCCACCGGCGCTCCGACCCTGTACGAGAGCCTGAAGGCGGGCGAACTGGTGACGCTGGATGCGATCGAAACCGTGTCGGGCTCGCTCGCGCCGCGCCGCTCCATGCCGATCAATTTGGACCTGATCGCGGCGCATGTGGACCGCATGGTACTGGTGAGCGATGATGAAATGCGGGAGGCCGCCCGCTGGCTCTGGTTCGAGTGCGGCGTGGCGGCGGAACTGGCGGGCGCGGCCTCGCTGGCAGCCCTGATGACCGGCCGCCACAAGGCCGAGGCGGGCGAGACCGTGGTCGCGGTAATCTGCGGGGCAGGAACGGATGGGGTTGGGTGAGCCGGTCTTGCTACCGCATTGCCGTTTGGGCCAGGCGGGGCGATGGGCAGGTGGCTTCCTCATAGAGGATGAACAGGCTGATGCCATGCCTAGCAGTCAGCCGCTCGATCAGCGCAAGCTTCGATACCATGTGCTTGTTGAGCGGGGCCTCATCGGGCTTCACAATCAGAGCGACTGCGGGCTGTTTGCCTGACTCCATGGCGTAGTGAAGTGCTTGGCCGATGCCTTCGTGGAATTTCTTGAACCAATCGACCTCTATAGCAAAGTTTGCTGTTAGAACATCGACCCTGCCATGTGTTACGCCATGTTCGGGTGAGCCCCGGAAATGGGAGCTCAGGGCGTCGGACCAGTAAGTTTCGTGCCCGGTCTGATCGAGTGTCAGGCAAACCGGGGTGGCAGTAATGACTTGCGGTATGGTGGCGCCAGCGGGCGCGGCATTTGACACCCCATCGCCTTGGAGAAAGGAAGTCCCCAGGAAAAGGGCGCCTGCCGCTGCCGCAATGCCGAATACCCAAACAGGTTGTTTCACTGGCGCTTCCATTCGAGGCAGCGTTAAGCTGCGATTAACCTTTCTTAATAAATAAGGTTAATAAGCCGAAAGCGAAGAAGTTTTTGCCCCGAGGACGCCTCGCATGCTCGGGGCGTGCCGTCTTTAGAGAAGGTTAGACTGCGCCTGCCCTACGCGGATGACACTCGGAGATTGCGGCTGCGAGCTTTGTGCCGTTAAGCACTCAACCGCGCGGCCCTTGCATCTTCCTTGCTTTTCAGCGGCAGTTCGATTTCGATCTCCAGGGTGGAGACGTCCTCGCCGCGGTCGAGCTTGACGATGGCCTTCTCGCCGTCGACGTCCACATAGCGGGCGACGACGGCCATGATTTCCTTTTCCAGGCGGGGCAGGAAGTCGTCGCCGTCGCGGCTAATGCGCTCGTGGGCGAGGACGATCTGGAGCCGGTCACGGGCCGCAGCGGCGGTGGCGGGCTTGTTGCGCTTGTTGGCGCGGAAGAGATCTAACAGGCTCATGCGGCACCTCGGAACAAGCGGCTGAACAGGCCCTTTTTCTCGGGGGACGTGAAGCGGTGGCTGATGTCCTCGCCTAAGAAGCGGCCAACGGCGTCGGCGTAGGCCTGGCCGGCGGCCGAGTCTTCTTCGAGGATCACCGGCACGCCCTGGTTGGAGGCCGAGAGTACGCTCTGGCTTTCAGGAATGATGCCGAGCAAGTCGATCGCCAGGATCTCCTGCACGTCGTCGACCTTCAGCATTTCGCCGCGTTCGACGCGGGCGGCGTCGTAACGGGTGAGCATCAGGTGCTCTTTGACCGGCGGGCGGCCCTGCTCCGAGCGTTGGGAACGGCTGGCGAGGACGCCCAGGATGCGGTCCGAGTCGCGGACGCTGGAGACCTCCGGGTTCGTGACCACGATGGCCCGGTCGGCGAAGTAGAGCGCCAAGTGCGCGCCGCGTTCGATGCCGGCGGGGCTGTCGCAGACGATGTAGTCGAATTCCTCGCGCAGCTGGGCCAGGATCTTCTCGACCCCGTCCTTGGTCAGCGCCTCCTTGTCCCGGGTCTGGGAGGCCGGGAGGATGTAAAGGTTCTCGACCCGCTTGTCCCTGATCATGGCCTGGCGCAGCGTCGCCTCCCCCTGGATCACGTTGATGATGTCGAACACCACCCGGCGTTCGCAGCCCATGATCAGGTCGAGATTGCGCAGGCCGACATCGAAATCGATGACAACGGTCTTGTGCCCTCGCATGGCGAGGCCGGTGGCAAAGGCGGCGCTAGTAGTGGTCTTACCCACGCCGCCCTTGCCGGATGTGACGACGATGACTTCAGACATCGCGGAAAAACTCCCTAAAGCAACGCTTCATGTGTGCACCCTAATCCAACAGGTCCAGCTTCATCTCTTCGCCCACAAGGCTGACCTGTACTTTTGCGCCAATCAATTTGGCATCGAGGTCCTCCCGGACACGGTAGAGGCCGGAGACGGCGACCAGTTCCGGGTTGAAATTTGAGACAAAGATACGGGCATTGTCATCCCCCTGAGCGCCAGCAATTGCGCGCCCTCTGAGGGTTCCGTAGATGTGGACATTGCCGTCGGCGATGACCTCCCCTCCCGCATTGACGGTGGCGGTGCAGATGAGGTCGCGGCCCTGTGCATAAATCCGGTTGCCCGCCCGTACCGGGCTGGTGACCAGCAAGGCGGGAAGGCCGCTGGGGGAAGGCGATTCGGTCTCAGGTTCCGGTGCGGAGGCTTTCGATTCAACGGCTGGCGCCGCTTCCGGTTCTGGTTCCGGTGCGGAAGGACGGGCAGGCCCCGGTTCCGGCGGGGCTTGGGCGGCAGCGGGGACGGCAGTAGGGTCGATTTCTTCGCCCGCGGTTTCATCCTGCTGGAAAAGCTGCTGGCCCTTGGTGAACTGGGCCAGGCCGGCGGCGGCGGCGGCCTGCCGGATGGAGGCCGGGCCGCCTGCGGCGCCGATGGGTATCAGCTTCAACTCGCGCAGGCCCGCGACCAGGCCTGGAAAATCGACGGACGCGCCCTTGGGCAACTCGTCCAGGCCCAGAATGACCGGCGAGCCGCGCAAAAAGGCAGGCGACTGCTCCAGAAGCTGCTTCATGGCAGGGATGATTACATCCGGCGAGCCGTCCTTCAATTGCAGCGACACCATCTTGAACTGGGCGCCACGGATGGTGAAGGGAGCAGTGGAGGCCATCGCCTGGTTCCAATGAATTGCGGGAAAGCCTCAGCGAAACAGAGCGAGGCGCGATCCCAGTCATTTTACGAAGCGCCACCCTATCCGTCGATGCGCTGAAACTCTGCATGAATTTCCAGGGTGACTTCGTTGCCGATGGCGGGCACCAGGGAACCCATGCCGAATTCGGTGCGTTTCAGCGCGCCACTGGCTTCAAACCCCAGGGTAAATGCGCCGGTCAGCAGGTTATAGGCCCCGCCGCGGAACGTGACGGCGAGCGTGACCGGCTTCGTAACGCCGCGGAGCGTCAGGTTGCCGGTTACCGTGCCCGTGTTGTCGCCGGAGACCGTGATGGCGGTGCTCTCGAATCGGGCGGTTGGGAATCGTTCGGTATCGAACCAGTCGCGGCCGCGGAGGACATCGTCAAGCTCCGCGCTGGGCGTATCAGCGCTGTCGGTATCGATGGTGACGTCGAGCTGGGATTCCGCCGGCGCCTCCGGGTCGAAGCGCAATGCGCCCTCTGCCGTGTTGAAGCGCCCGACATAGGTGGAGAAGCCCAGGTGACTGACCTTGAACAGGATGGTCGAGTGCTCGGGGTCGAGCTTATACGCGCCTGCTTCGAGCTCCGCTGCGTCGGTGGTCTGGTTGTTGGCCGGCAGGAGGCTGCCGCAGGCGGTTAGGGTTAAGGCCAGGGCGGCAGCGAAGAGAGTGCTGCGGGCGGGAATGGCGCGGGATAGGCGCATGGTTTGCTCCGGCGGGGTGATGGGTGCTCGTTGGTTAGTACCCTCCATTCTGCCATTTGGTTTGGTTTGCTAGGGCGGAAACGAATTTTATGGGGCGGCGGCGCCCTGACGGCAGTTGTGGCGCCGCTCTGGAGGCGGCTGCTTTTTGCGCCGGGCGCTGGTGGGGTGCCTTCTCTGGAATGGGCCCTGAATGCCGCGTTGCGGCTTCAGGGAGATGTTGGAGTAAGGAGCGGCTGGGCGAAGTCTTCCAGCAATTGCCGGGTGGCTTGATCGGTGGCTTGATCGTCGGGCATGGCGCGGGTCTTCTTCAGGCAGCGTAGCCGTCGAGATGGGCGAGCAGGTGCCGGTTGCAGGTCTCCGGCTGTTCGACAATGGCGATGTGGCGGGCGTTGTCCACCACCTCCATACGCGAGTCCGGAATGGCGGCGGCGATGGTTTCCGAGCAACTGACCGGCGTGCCCTGGTCGAGCGCGGCGGGCAGAATCAATGTAGGTACATTAATTTCACCTAGGCGCGCCGTCACGTCGAAGGCGCTCATGGCGTCGACGCCGCCGCGATAGCCCTTGGCTGTGTTTCGGCGGACGATTTCCCCTACACGCCGGGCTTGAGGACTTGACTGAAATCCAGGCGTGAACCAGCGGTCGAGGCACATAGCAACGATGGGCTCCATGCCCTCGCTCTCTGCGCGGTCGGCGGCGCGGCCGAACAGGCGCTTGCAGATATAATAGGCTGGGTCGCCCTCCGGCGGGGTGTCCTCCGGGATGGCGCTGGTGGTCATGCAGAGCGCGAGCGATTGCACCCGCTCCGGGTAGGTCAGGGTCAGCACCTGGCCGATCATGCCACCCATGGAGATGCCGCAGTAGTTGATGCGCCCGATCCCCAGCCGGTCGAGGAGAGCAATCAGGTCGTCTGCGAAATCCTCCATGCTGTAGGGCAGCTCCGGCACGGGGCTCTGGCCGAAGCCGCGCAGGTCCGGGCGGATGAGGCGGTATTTCTGGCCCAGCGCCGCGATCTGATGCTCCCAAAGGGCATGGGAGGTGGGGAAGGCGTGCACCAGCAGGACGGGCGGGCCATCCGGATTGCCGTCTTCGCGGTAGAACAGATCGACTGACTGGCCAGGACGCACGCATCGTCTCCTTTTCCGGCAGGGTGACGGGCACTATATACCGGAACCAGAGGTGATTGCAGACGTTGGATGAGCGGTTGCTTGCCACCCAACCGGATCATCTGCACCGCATCTACATTTTATCTACATCCGATCGACATCTCATCTACATCGAATAAACCCGGCCTCTACATTTTCCGGCCAGAATGTCGATAAGTGTAGAGGAATGTAGATGTTTTCCGGGTTTTTCGGATAACGTAATTAGGTACCGCTAATTAGCGCTCCCCGCCTTCTTCGTCCAAACCGGGTTCCGCTCTGCCAGGGCCATCGGTGGCGTAGCTGTCGGGGGTGCCGGGCGACGGAGCTGGTTCTGCCTGAGAGGTGATCGCCGGGGCAGGGGGCGGCGCCTCCGCCGGGACGGCGGGCGTGTGATGAATATGCACGTCGCGCTGAGGAAAGGGAATGGAGATGCCGTTGGCGTCGAATGCTTCTTTCACCTGCCGGTGCAGGTCCCAATAAACAGTCCAGTAGTCGACCGTTTTCACCCATGGGCGGCAGACGAAGTTGACCGAACTGTCGCCCAATTCATGAACCCGGATAACGGGGGCCGGGTCGGCCAGCACGAGGTCGTGAGCGGCCACGGTTTCCTCCATCACCCGTTGGGCGTCCTCTATGCTGTCGCCGTAGCCAATGCCGAACACCAGATCGACGCGGCGGGTCTTGCTGCCGGTGACGTTGGTGATCACATTGTTCCAGACTGACTTGTTGGGAATGATGATGACCTGGTTGTCCGGCGTAACAACGGTCGTCGAAACAATCGAAACCGACCGGACCGTTCCTGCGACGCCGCCGGCCTGCACATACTCGCCGACGTCGAACGGCCGGTTGATCATGATCATCAGGCCGGAAAACAGGTTGCCGAGCGTGTCCTGCAGAGCAAATGCCAAAATGAAGGCGGCGCCGCCGAACAAAGCGAAGACCGGCGAGATGTCGATGCCCACCGCGGACAGAACAATCATCAAGCCCATAGCGATGGTGAGCCAGTAAATCACACCTGATACAAAGGCGAGCAGCAGGCTGGAAGCGTGCGGTACCCGCCCGAAGGCCCGGCGGGCTCCCTTACGGATGAGGCGGGCCACCATAACCAACAGGATCAATGCGCCGATGATCACGCCGGTTTGGATGGCTAGCCGGATGCCTCCATCCTCGTCCTGTACCCACGCAAGAGCTTCCTTGGCGAGCGTTTCGGTGTCGGCCGTGCGGGTTTCTTCGATGATGATCGCGTTGCGGTAGTCGCGATAGACCGAAATCTCCTCAGCCGACCCGCCCTTCTTCTCCCAGGCATCGACGACCGCATTGTAGTTGTCAAAGAGAGCTTTCCGCTGCAGCGAGAGCTCTGTCAGGCTTTCGCGGACGGCATCCTCGACCGGCCCCTCGTACTGCATGATGGCGACCTGGGCGTCCGCCATTTCCCGCGTTTTGGCCTTGACGATGCCAAGCCACGCTTCGGCGGCAGCCTTCAACTCGTCCACTGTCAGTGGCAGCAACCGAACCACCAGTTCCGCGTCATCGATCATCGGGTCGGTGATCCGGCGCGACAGTTCCTGTCCGGTATCTTCCTCGGCCTGGGCCTCTGCCGCTGGCGGTGGGGTGGCGGTGTCTGCTGAGGTGGCGTCTTGTGCGCCTGCCGGAGCGGAAGCGATAAAGGCCATGGCGACGATGGCGAACATCGTCGCGAGGGGCGAGCGGGCCATGAGGCGATTGTCCTTATTTTGGGACCGGAAGAGTAATGGTTCAGCCGACCAGGAGGGTGACGTCAGCCAGCCGCAGTCATACCCTGTGTTATTCGAACAAACACGGGCTTTGGGTCACTCCTTTGTCCGGCAAAACATCGCACGCTGTTTGAATCGCACCGTGTCTGGGCTGTTTAGCCGATGGGCGCCTCGTGGAGGGAGACAATGGCCTCTTCGTGCTCCTTCGCCGGCGCGGGGAACATGGCCATGACGGCGGCGTCGTGGCCGGCGATCATCTCGGTCCGGCTGCCGCCCGAAAGGTTGGTGAGGGTCCGGTAGCCCTCCAGCATGGCGGGCATGTCATAGAAGACGTCGAAGGGCTTCTCCTCCTCCCACTCCTGGTAGAGGTGGGCGGCGTCGCTCGCCAGCACGATGGGGCCGCGCTTGGTGTTGACCCGTATCACCATCTGTCCCCGGCAGTGACCGCCGATGTGGATCAGTTCGATGCCCGGCCAGGGTATGGAAACGTTCGTGTGCTCCACCAGGCGGCCGTCGGCCTTCAGCTGGCGGATGGTGGCGCAGTCGCGCTTGCCATAGCCCTGGCGGAAGAAGGGGTGGCAGGGGTCCGTGCCTTCGACGATGGGCATCATCTCCGTGTCGATGTGGAAGGTGGCGCTGGTGAAATCCTCCAGGCAGCCCACATGATCGTAGTGGGCGTGGGTGATGATCAGGTCGCTGATGGCTGCCGGATCGCGGCCGAGGCGGCGCAGACCGTCGGGGCCGGAGAAATGCAGGCGGGAGCCTAGCCGCTCGGTCAGCACGGGGGCAAAGCCAGTGTCCACGGCAATGCTCATGCCGTTGCCTTCGATCAGGTAGACGTAATAGGCCATGCCAGGGATCATCTGGTCATTGTCGGCGCTCAGCATCAGGCTGCCAGCGGAGACCAGGCCGTCGCCCTGGTCGGCGTAACGGATAGCGTAGACTTTGTACTCGGGCGTGGCTGACATGGCGGGCATAGTCCTCGGGTGGCGTTTGTGGTCTGGTTGGGGTCCAGGATAGGACAGCCGAAGCGGAAGGAATAGGGCGAGCGATGAGCCTGGAAGCGGCGCTGCGTGGCGTATTGGCGAAGGACGTGGCAGTTGCTTGTGCGCCGCTCGACGCCGAACATCCGCCCCTGTTCCCGGCGGAGGTTGCGGCTATGGCGAAGGCGCGGCCGGCGCGGCGGCAGGAGTTCACAGCAGGCAGGGCCTGCGCCAGGCTGGCCCTGTCGGCACTGGGTGAGCCGGCTGTTGCGGTCCCCGTAGGCAAGGACCGGCGGCCGCTCTGGCCGGAAGGCATTGTGGGGAGCATCGCGCACAAGGCCGGATGGGCGGCGTCCGTGGCGGGGCGGGCTGCCGGTTATGCCGGACTGGGACTCGACCTGGAGACGGCGGAGCCCCTGCCGGCGGCACTGGCGGTCGAGGTTTGCAAGCCGGAGGGATGGGCAGAGGGCTGCACGGTGGAGATGCCGGATGGGCGGCGATTGGACAGGGGCAAGCTGGTTTTCTCTGCCAAGGAATGCCTGTTCAAGGCCTACTATCCGGCGGCCGGATACTTCCTGGACTTCCCGGAGGCGCAGGTGACATTTGCCCCGGCGGCGGGTGTGTTCGAGGCGGCGTTAGTCAGCGCCAACGCGCCCAGCCTTGCCGGGCGGCGGACGTTCCAGGGGTGCTTCGGCATGGTGGGCGGGTTGGTGTTCGCTGCTATGGCGGTGCCTGCCTAGAGCACTGCCCGCCACGCGGCCCCACGGGGCCTGAGCGGTGCCCTGGTCCGAGAGGATGGTGACCGCCATTGCCGTCTCCTTACTCAGCCGCCCGGCTGGCGGCGGTGTTGTTGCCGGATTGCTCCAGGCGGAAGCCTTTATAGCCGTTGGCTGCCACCTCGTCGCATTTCACGCGATAGGTGCCGACGCCGCCGATATAGGGCATGAACACCCGCGGCTTGCCCTCGATATTCGCGCCCATGTACCAGCTGGCAGCGCTGGGATAGAGGGTCTTGTAGGCGACCTCGTTGCCGTGCTCGACCCAGGCGTCCTCCGCGGCGAGGTCGGCCTCCATTGCCTCGACGCCTTCCGCGCGCAGGTTCACGAGGCAGTCGGTCACCCAGTCCACATGCTGCTCAATAGAGACCATCATGTTGGAGAGTACGGAGGGGCTGCCGGGGCCGGTAATCATGAACATGTTGGGGAAGCCCGCGGTCATCAGGCCCAGATAGGTGCGGGGCCCGGCTTCCCACTTATCGCTCAGGGCCTGGCCGCCGCGGCCCTTGATGTCGATCCGCAGCAGCGTGCCGGTCATCGCGTCGAAGCCGGTGGCGAACACGATGGCGTCGAATTCGTGCTGCTCATCGCCGGCCAGGATGCCCTCCGGCGTGATCTTGTGGATCGGTTGCCGGTTGATATCGACCAGCCGGACATTGTCGCGGTTGTAGGTCTCGAAATAATGGCTGTCGGCGCAGATGCGCTTGGTGCCGATGGGGTAGTCTTTGGCCACCAGCAGTTCCGCGGTCTCCGGATCCTCGACGATGTCCCGGATCTTCTCGCGCACGAACTCGGCAGTGGCATCGTTGGCGGCCTTGTTGGTGGCGATGTCCTTGAACGAGGACATGAAGCGCGTGCCGCCCACCGCCCAGCGGGATTCGAAAGTGGCGCGGCGTTCCGCGTCGGAAACCTCCATCGCGCCCTTGTCGGCCTGATCGAAGAAGTTGCCGACGCGGGTATGGCGCATGATCTCGCGCCGCTCCTGGTAGTTGGCTTTCCACTCCTGCTCGTAGGCGTCGCTCATCGGCGCGGTGCGGGCGGGGATGGAGTAGTTCGGCGTGCGCTGGAACACGGTCAGGTGCCCTGCCTGCTCCGCAATCACCGGGATCGCCTGGATGGCGGAAGAGCCGGTGCCGATCACCGCCACCCGCTTGCCGGCAAAGTCCACGCCCTCGTGCGGCCACTGGCCCGTGTGGTAGGTCGGGCCTTTGAACGTGTCTGCGCCCTTGATGTCCGGCGCGCGGGGGGACGACAGGCAGCCCGTCGCCATGATGCAGAAACGGGCGGAGACTTTCTCGCCCGTGCTGGTTTCGACGGTCCAGCGTTTGGCTGCCTCGTCATAGGTCTGGGCGGTCACGCTGGTGTCGAACTCGATATGTTCGCGCAGATGGTGGCGGTCGGCCACGTGGTTGGCGTATTCCAGGATTTCCGGCTGAGGGGCGAAGGTTTCGCTCCAACGCCATTCCTGCTCCAGTTCCGGGTCCCAGGAATAGGAATACTGCATGCTCTCCACGTCGCAGCGCGCGCCGGGATAGCGGTTCCAGTACCAGGTGCCGCCGACGCCGGAGCCGGCCTCGAACACCCGGAACGAAAAGCCCGCGTCGCGCAGCTTCTTGATCAGGTAGAGGCCGGAAAAGCCCGCACCGACAACGACGACATCGACGGTAGAGGGCTTGTTGGATGCTTGGCTCATGGGTGGGAGGCTCCCGCAAAAGGCGAATGGGTTTGGCTGCCCGCGAGGGGCACATTAAACCAAAGTCTAACGCAATTGCGGCTAAGCCTCCAGGCGCATTCGGATAGGCGCAGCGGGTCAGTCGTCCCGCGTAACCGTGAAGTCCGGCGAGCCGATATAGCCGCGGTTCCACAAGGGCGAGATGTGGATCTCGTTCAGACAGACATGAGGCGGCATCCGGGCGATGAACAGGATGGTCTCGCCCACGTCCTCCTCCTGCACCATGCGGGCGCGTTCTTCCGGGCTGGGCGGCTTGGGGCGCTTGTCCAGAATCTCGGTCGCGACCTCGCCGGGGCACAGCGCGCAGGCGCGGATGCCCATGTGGGCATGCTCGTCGTTGATGCTCTCGTTCATGACGTTCATGCCATGCTTGGCCGCGGCATAGGCAAAACCGGATACGCCGCCGGTCCGGCCCTGGCTCGCCATGGACGAGACGTTGATGATCAGACCGTCACGCTGGGGCCGCATTTGCTTGATGGCCGCGTGGCAGACGTTGAATGCTCCCTTCAGGTCCACGTCCACGACAGTGTGGAAATTCTCCTGGTCGATGTCTTTCCAGCGGCGAATCGGCCGGTTCAGTCCGGCGCTGTTCACCACCATGTCCAGGCGACCCTGCTCCTTAACGATGCGGTCTACCGTGGCATAGCAATTGTCGGCGTCCACGATGTCTAAAGGGGCGACATGAGCGGTGCCGCCGGCATCCGCGATGCGTTTGGCGACGGCCTCAAGCTCTGGCACTCGCCGGCCGGAGAGGTAGACGATGACGCCTTCCTTAGCGAGGGCCTGGGCGCCCGCCCGGCCGATGCCGGTGCCGGCGCCCGTGACCCAGGCGATTTTGCCGTTGATGGATTGCATGGTATTTCTCCCGGAGAGCATTGCGTACGGCGCTTCTGGGCTCAGCGCGCCGCAGCTTGGTGACGCTACGATTGCGGCTCCAACGGGAATGAATACCCTCGAAATCTACTGGTTAGCTACGTCGGCACCAGCACCCTGATACGGGTCAGCGGAATCGGCTCGCAGCCGATTCCACGGCGGTGCGCATGTCTTTCCATATCCGGTCTGCGCCCTGTTTCATATCTTCCCAAGCGTCCGTGCTTGAATTTTCAAGCTCGTCCAATTTGGTTTTGACCGTATCGCGTTGAGATTCGAGATCATCGACCTGCCGCTCATATTCCAAGCGCGCATCCGCTGACGCATTCTTAGCCTTGGCGCGCATCAGGTCGATCTCGGCGTTCCACTCTTCCAGTTCGGCCTTGAGCTTCTCTGTATAGGCTTGTTTGTCGGTCATCGGTGTAATCCTACCAAGTTCTTCGGGGTTTGTTGGCGTCCTCCATATATGGGAGCGGAGTGAGGGAATTAAACCACCATAACGAAAATCTACTTCCTTATAAAAACTGCCGCATTGTCATCATTAATTCAGAAGGAAGTTATCGATAAGCCGGAAAATCTCTTTTTATATTATAAAAAAGAACAAAAAATTGCGAAAATAATCAATTTGAAAGAGGGTTTATTACGAAAAATTTCATGCAGTTTCCGGAAAAAGATCACGTTCCATAGCCTTTCGTGTGAAGTGAGACTATTCATAATGGCGCTATCCCGACAGTAGCAGGAGGAACGACGCCATGCGGCTCGACGGCAAGACAGCGGTGATCTTTGGCGCGGGGCAGGGGCCCGCGATGAGCGGTGACTATGTCGGCAATGGCAGGGCGACAGCGCTGACCTTCGCGCGGGAAGGGGCAAAGGTGCTCTGCGTAGACCGCTACCTGGTCTCGGCGGAGGAAACCGCCGCCATGATCTTGGAGAAGGGCGGCGTTGCCGAGGCGGTGGAAGCGAATGTTACCGACGAGGCGGCGGTGAAGGCTGCTGTGCAGGCCTGCACGGAGCGGTGGGGACGGCTCGACATTCTCGACAACAATGTGGGCGTCAGCGTGGAATTCGGCGATGCGCCGATGGAGAGCGTGACGGCTGAAGCTTTCGCTAAGATCATGGAGATTAACCTGTTCGGCTGCGTCCTTGCCTGCCGCCATGCCCTGCCGGTGATGCGGGAGCAGGGGTCCGGCTCCATCATCAATATCTCATCCGCCTCGGCCTACTGGACAGCCCATCCGACTGTAACCTACCCGGCCAGCAAGATGGCCATGGTGACCTTCACCCGGCAATTGGCAATCCAGAATGCGGACCGGGGCGTGCGGGCGAACGCCATTCTGCCGGGCCTGATGAATACGCCGATGGCCGTGGACCGGCGGGCGGGGATCACCGGGCGCAGCCGCGAGGATGTGGCGGCGGAGCGTGACGCCAAGGTGCCGCTCAACAACCGGATGGGCGATGCCTGGGACGTGGCCAACGCCGCCCTGTTCCTGGCGAGCGACGAGGCGCGTTTCGTCTCCGGCATTGAATTGCCGGTGGATGGCGCGTCGATGGCCAGGGTGGGCTAGCGTGCGCGCAGGCCGGGGGCAGTGCTGTTGAGGTTGATGCGCTGGTTGTTGTGGCGGGTGTTCTGGATGGGGCTCATCCTGCTGGTGTTGCTGCCGGGTGGGCTGATCGGGCTTTACGCCGTCGTGCCGCCGCCGGTGACGCCGCTGATGCTGATCCGCTGGACGGAGGGGCATCCCATCGGCAAGGACTGGGTGCCGCTTGGCCAGATAAGCCAGCACCTGCCGGCTGCTGTCATTGCGGCGGAGGACAATCTGTTCTGCCGTCACCATGGCTTCGATGTAGATGCAATTCGGGAGCAGGTGGACAATTATCTCGCGGGCGAGCGCGTGCGCGGGGCGAGCGGCATCACCCAGCAGACGGCGAAGAACCTTTTCCTCTGGCCCAACCGCGGCTGGTTCGGCAAGGCTTTGGAGGCCTGGCTGTCGCTTGGGCTGGAAGTCGCCTGGCCGAAGCGGCGGATCCTGGAGGTCTATCTGAATGTGATCGAGTTCGGACCCGGCGTTTATGGGGCGGAGGCGGCCTCCCTCCACCATTTCCGCAAGGGCGCTGATCAGCTAACCCGGCGGCAGGCTGCCCTGCTGGCAAGTGTACTGCCTGCACCGTTGGTGCGCTCGGCGGGCCAACCGTCGGCGGGGGTGGTTCGGAAGGCCCGGATTGTCGAGCAGCGGATTGGGCAGATCGGCAATTTGTTGGACTGCTACTGATTCCCGGCCTGCGGCACGCAGCGATCAGGAAAGCAGGCCCACCGTTGAAGGCCTCTCAGACTCTCGCCGAGACGCCGGAAGTGTCCCTTGGGAGGTCCGATGAACCGCGTTGGCGAACGCCGATCCTGGAAGTATCAAAATCCCTGATCCGGCCGGAGCTTAATGCCTATCTGATCACAGCCTGACGCCTGCAGCGCCTGTTCCAGGGTGGCGGTGACATCCTCGGTCTTCATCGTCGTGCACAGCTTCCAGGAGATGATGTAGCGGCTGTAATCGTCGAGGATCGTGCTGAGATAGAACCAGCCCCAGCCCGTTGCCCGGCAATGGTTTGCTCGCAAACCATGAGAGGGGATGACCTTGAGATAGGTAAAGTCGGTCTGCCAGAGCTCATTCGGGCAGGTTGTCCTGTCATTGAACTCGTCGGCGGCCCGGATCACCACATGCGCCGGCGCCGTGATCAGATCTTCAGCCTTCAGGATGCGGTAAGCCGATGATTCCGAGATAAAATATCGTTTCTCATCGGTGTATTTGACGGCCAGTTTCCGGGGCGTCAGGTCCTCATGGTCCAGCGCGAACGCCACGAAGTCCGCGCGCACAGTGTCGGGGGTACGGTTCCAGACCGCCCTCGGCCGCGGAGAACGATCCGCCAGGGCTTCCGGGCCGCCGTCGACCCAGCGGGCATACCAGTCATAGTACGTGCTGCTGGGGATGCCGATCATCGAGAGTGTTCGTTTCACCGGCAGATGCGAGGCCTCGACCGTGCGGATGATTTCCAGCTTCTCGGAGGCGGGGTATCTCATGTGTCGTCCTCCCTAGCCCCGGTCATGCTTTTTTCAGCAGCCGGTTTTCCAAGGTCAGCTCGGCAACGACTTCCTTCAGGGCCACCGCCTCTGAGCGCAATTCTTTGTCCTCCGGCGCCGTGGCCTGACGCGCCGTGTCACCGGCCAGGCGACGCTTGCCGGCTTCCAGGAACTCCTTCGACCAGGTGTAGTACAGGCTTTCGGCGATACCCTCGCGCCGGCACAGGGCGGCAATGCTCTCTTCGCCACGCAGACCAGCCAACACGACGCGGATCTTCTCCTCTGCCGAATAGTGCTTGCGGGTCTTCCGCTTGATGCCTCTGACCAGCTTGTCAGCCGCGTCCTTCGATGTTCCGGATTTCTTGTTCATCTTCGCTCCATAGTGGCTTCGATGAACCAGAAATCCTCCGTTCCTCATGCCCTCAATTCTGTCCGACAAGCGCTGACGTCACACACCAGCCCTTGCCATAGGGGGCGTCCACATATGAATCAAATCCGAAGTGATCCGGCGAGGTTTATAGAAGCGTCCAGTTTACAGCCCGAACAGGGGAGGCAAATTCGGTGAACAGGGGTTTTTCTCGACACCAACCGGCGTTTTTGGAGGCCCGAAGAGTAGAGGGGGGGGCTCCATATCCTGCAATGCATACGTCGGGCCATATGTCAGGGATGGCCTCCCTCTATCCGAAAATCTTCGAGCTATCACCGCAGACCATCGGCGACGGTCGCCGTTTGTTTATTATTCGCACGGCCGTGTGACGTCCCATTGACGGTCCAAATCTTACTTCCAAGCTCCAGGAAGCGAGTACCGGCTTCAAGACCGAGCATTTTTAGTTAGCCAGCCGATCACCTCGTCCGTGCTCGCGATGTCGCCGAAGATCAGGTAGAAATTGATCAGCGAGGCATTGTGTTCTTCGTCTGAATTGGCCGCATTGCCGTCGGTCACCATTATTGTCTTGAAGTTCATCATCATGGCGTCACGGGCGGAGGACTCGCAGCAAACATTTGTCACCGTGCCCGTGATGATTACCGTGTCGTAGCCGCCGGCCCGCAGCCGCTCCGGCAGGTCGGAGGAGCCGGGCAGGAAGGCCGAGTAACGGTATTTCAGCACCCGCTCGTCCTCCGGCTTTACGTCCAGGTCCGGCCAGAGCTGATGGCCGACGCCACTTTCCGACATGCTCTCGATCCGTTTCGCGGTCGCTTCCGGCGGCGTCATCTCATGCAGGGTCGACCAGCTTTCCAGGCAATTGTCGTCGTGGGTGTTCTGGATCCAGAACACCTTGCCACCCGTCGCGCGCGCAGTCTCCGCCAGGCGGTTGACGTTCGGCACGATCTCCGGCGCGGTTTCGCAGAGCGCATGGGCGACGCCTGGCACCATGAAGCCGTTTTGCAGGTCGATGACGATCAGCGCTGTCTTGGCCGGATCGAGGTTTGCGTGCGGATGCGCCGTGCCACGGCGAGCGATGACGGTATCGACGACATGGTCGGGGATGGCGATCTTGTGCATGGGCGGGGTTCCTTCTTAGCGGGCAGGCGGGTAGGGCAGGGAGGCAAGGTCCGCGTCTAGCGTTCTTGCCTCATCGGGCGAGAGCGGCAGCAGCGGCGCGCGCACCGGGCCGGCGGCAAGGCCGAGGTGCTGCATCCAGTGTTTCAGAGCTGCAGCCGGAGAATGCCCGCGGTCGAGCGGGCCGATGATCCAGCGCTGATAGAACCGCCGCCAGGGCTCCAGCTTCCGCCATGTTTCGAGGGCCGCTTGTGCGTCTCCGCCCGCAAGAGCCTTGCGGTAGCCACGGACCGGCTGCCAGTCCGCCGTCTGGTAGAGATAGGGCTCCGGGTCGGCATAGAGCGGCAGCGAAGGAACGTTCAGCAGATCCCGCAGCCATTGGTCCTCGTGCGGGTCGCAAACGGTGCAATGGTTGCCCACCAGCGCCCGCAGGTTTGAGACGGCCTTGGTCCCGCCGGTCGCCTTGATGCCCAGCACCAAGCCGCGTTCTGCCAGCGCCTCTATCACGGCGTGGCCGAAGCTCATGCCGGGCGCAGGCGACTCGAACAGCACCAGCGGCAGGCCGGCCGCTTCGACGGCCGCTTCGGCGCAGACGTTCAATTCCGCGTCCTGATAAGGCCCGCGCGGCCGCATCAGCACGATGTGATGCGCGCCTGCCTGTCCGGCGTGACGGGCCAGCGTTAGCGTCTCGGCCAATGCGTAATGGGTAATGACAACACCGACCGGCAGACCACTGGGCCCGCCGCCGCCATCGATAAGCGCTTCCAGCGCCGCCATGCGTTCGTCAAGGGTCAGCGACCAGCCTTCGCCCATGATGCCGTGGCAGAACACGCCGTCCAAGAACAGGGCCTCACGGTAATGGCGGGCGTTGGCGGCAATGCCGTCGAGGTCGAGCGAGCCATCCGCCCGGAAGGGCGTGGCGATGGCGGCCCAGATCCCCTTCAGCGATGGCCTGGTTCCCGTCGCCATATCCCGCGTCCCTCTCTTAGCCAAGCGGCCCAAGCGGCGCAGGGTCGCCCTGGCGGCGGCAGGCGACCGTCTGATTGCCGATGGTGAGCGTCTCCGGCACTGCTTCCCCACAGGCATTCTCCGCATGGAGGCAGCGTGGGGCGAAGGCGCAGCCGGGCGGCATGCGCGTCAGGTCCGGCGGCATGCCGGGGATCGGTTGCAGGATAGAGCCCCGCTTTGCCCCATGTACTGTCGAGGCGAGCAAGCCTGCGGTATAAGGGTGGTGCGGCCGCTCGATCACGTCCACCGCCGGGCCATGCTCGACGAAGCGGCCTGCATACATGACGGCCAGTTCGTCGGCGATTTCCGCCGCAACGCCCACATCATGGGTCACGAACATCACCGCCATGCCCAATTCACGCTGCAACTCCCGCAGCAACAGCACGATCTGAATCTGTACCGTCACGTCCAACGCGGTGGTCGGCTCGTCGGCTAGCAACAGGTCGGGCTTACAGGCGAGCGCCAGCGCAATCATTGCCCGCTGCCGCATACCGCCGGACATTTCATGTGGGTATGCCTTCATCCGCCGGGCCGCGGAGGGGATTTGCACCAGTTCCAGCAGTTCCAGCGCGCGGGCGCGGGCCTTGTTCCAGGAAACATGCTCGTGCCGGACAATGCTTTCGGCAATTTGGCTGCCGACGGTGAACACCGGGTCCAGCGCTGTCATGGGCTCCTGAAATATCATGGAGACGCGCGCGCCGCGGATGTTGCGCATTTCCCGCTCCGGCAGGCCGACCAGATCGGTACCGCCGAAATTGATCTGTCCTTCAACGGTCGTTGTTGCCTTCGGCAGGATGCCGGCGATGGCGCGGAGGGTGACGCTCTTGCCAGAACCGGACTCGCCCAGAATGCAAAGCACGCGGCCTGGATCGACGTCGAAGCTGACACCGTTGACGGCGGCGATGGAACCCGCGCGGGTCGCGAATTGAACGCGCAGGTCTCGGATGCTGACCAACGGTTCGCGGGCGGATTCCGCCGCAGCAACCGCCGCGGTGTCATCGCCAACGTCGTAGGGTTGGTCAGACATGGTCAAGCTGAGCATGGCGTATCTCCTGCGCCCTTGGGTGATGGGCGGCTGGATCGTAAAGATGGCAGGCTGCGAAATGGTCATGGCCGCCATAAGACTGCGCCACCAAACGCGGTGCTTTCTCGGCGCAGACGGGCGCCGCGAACGGACAGCGCGTGCGGAAGCGGCAGCCGCTCGGCGGGTCGATTGGGTTCGGCGGGTCGCCGGTCAGCGGCGCTTTCTCCGTCCGCTTGCGAGGTGACATGCTCGGCATCGCCGCCAGCAGCGCCTGCGTATAGGGATGGCGCGGCGCGTCGTAGATGTTTTCGACAGGTCCGATCTCCACCATCTTGCCCAGATACATGACCATAACCCGGTCACTGATGTAACGGACGACGCTAAGGTCATGGCTGATGAAGACATAGGTCAGGCCGAAATCCGCCTTGATCTCGCCCAGCAGGTTGAGCACCTGGGCCTCCACCGACTTGTCGAGGGCGGAGACGGCTTCATCCAGCACCAACAGCTTCGGCTCGAACGCTAGCGCGCGGGAAATGTTGACCCGTTGCCGTTGGCCGCCCGACAACTCGTGCGGATATCGGTTGGCGTAGATGTTGGGGGCGAGGCCTACCCGCTCCAGCAGGGAGACGGCGCGCTCCAGCGCTTCCTTCTTCGGGACGCCCTGTACCATGGGTCCGAACGCGATGGATTGGGCGATGGAAAGGCGCGGGTTCAGGGAGGAATAGCTGTCCTGAAACACCATCTGCATCTGGCGGTAGAGGGCGTTGGTCGAAATACCCTCCGGCTTGTCCACCGGCTTCCCGTCGAAAATGACTTCGCCTGCATCCGGAGGGATCAGATGCAGCAGCAGGCGGGCGGTTGTGCTCTTGCCGCAGCCGGACTCGCCGACGATGCCGAGCGTCTCTCCCTTATGGACCTCGAAACTGACATCGTCGACTGCCTGGACGACGGATTTCTTGGCGAACACCCTGCCCTTAATCGGGAAGTGCTTGCGCAAATCATTCGCGACCAACAAGGGCCGCAGCGGAGAGGTGGGAGTTGCAGCAGTCATACGCGCACATCCATGGCCTGGCGCAGGCCGTCGCTCATCAGGTTGAAGCTCATCGAGGTGATGAAGATCGCGATGCCGGGTAGCGCAGCGATAGTCGGGTTCACCCAGATTGCCTGGCGGAGATTGTTCAGCATCAGGCCCCATTCCGCATCCGGCGGTGTCACGCCAAGCCCGAGGAAGCTCAGCCCCGCCGCCAGGATGATAGCGATGGAGATCAGGCTGGTCGTGTAGATCAGGATCGGCCCCAGCACGTTGTTGAGCACGTGGTACCACATGATCGTGGCGGGTCTGGCGCCGCTGATCCGGGCGGCGTCGACAAAGTCGAGCGTGCGAACCTGGGCCGTCACCGTCTCCGAGATGCGGACGATAGGCGGGATGAAGGTAATGGTCAGCGCCAGGATCGTGTTCTCCAGGCCGCTGCCGAGGATTCCGCAAATCGCGATGGCCAGCAGGATCGACGGGAATGCGTACAGCACATCCATGCCCCGCATGATCAGCGAGTTGACCCAGCCGCGGAAATAGCCGGCGGCGATGCCGAGCAGACCCCCGATCAGCAGGGCGAACACCACGGGCATGACGCCCGAAATCAACGAGAGGCGCGCGCCATAAAGCAGGCGGCTGAGCAGGTCGCGGCCGGTCTCGTCGGTGCCGAGAATGTGCCCCTTGTAGCCGAACTCTTTCAGCCGGCCGAGGATGGAGCCCTTCATCGGGTCGTGGGTGGCGATCAGGGGCGCAAAGATGGCCATCAGAACGATCAGGACAAGAATGCCGATTACCACCAGCGTGACCTTGTCCTTACTGAGGCGCTCCCAGACCCGTCCCCAATAACCGATTCCCTCCTGGGCGCGGGCCAGCGCGTCTTCTGCATCAGTCGGGACGGGGGCTGCGTGAGCCGTAGTCATGATTCCAAGTCCCCCTAGCGGCGCATGCGCGGGTCGATCAGTGCCTGCAGCACGTCGACCAGAATGTTGATGACCACGAACAGCGCCGCCAGCGCCAAGATCGTGGCGGAGAGTACTGGCACGTCCCGGCGGAATATGGCGAGGTTCATCAGGTTGCCGGAGCCAGGCCAGTTGAAAACCGTCTCCACCAGGATCGACCCTCCGATCAGGTAGCCGAATTGCAGGCCCATGACCGCCAGTACCGAAGGCGCCGCGTTCTTCATGATGTGAAGCAGGATGCGCCGTTTAAGCAGGCCCTTGGCGTGCAGGGTCGTAACGAATTCCTGGCTGATGATCTCCAGCACGCTCGCCCGGACAAGGCGGCTGACGACGCCCATGGGGATGAGCGACAGCGTAACGACGGGCAGGATCAGATGCTTGATCTGCTCCCATGTTGAAGGGAAGCCCTGCGGCCCCATGCCCTGCGCCGGCAGCACGTTGTAGGTGACGGAAAAGATGGCGACGAGGACGATGCCCACCCAATAGTGCGGCAGGCTCACGCCCATGATCGCCAGGCCGGAAAGCAGCTTGTCGAGCCAGCCGCCGCGTCCCACGGCCGCCAGCGCGCCCAAAATGATGCCAAGGGCAAAGCCGAGGATAGCGGCGGGCACCGCCAGTTTCAGCGTATTGCCGATGGCCGAGGTCAGATCATTCAGAACCGGCTGGTTCGTAAAGATCGAGACGCCCAGATCGCCCTGGATGAGATTGCCGAGCCAGATCAGGTATTGCTCGTGTACCGGGCGGTCGAGGCCGAATTTCTGACGCAGTAGGTCTGCGACTTCTTTGGGCGCTTCCGGCGGGATCAGCAGGTCGGCGACGTCGCCGGGCGACAACTGCACAAGCCCGAAGATCACGACCGAGACACCCAGTAGGATCGGCACGGCGTAGGCGATGCGCCGGAGGATAAACAGTTCCATGGATAATGTTTTCCGGATGGAAGGCGATGAAATGGAGGTGGAGGACTCCGTCAGTCCTCCACCGCCGGTGCGGCCTACTTCAGGTCAACACTGGTGAAGTCCTGGAACCAGCTTTGCGCGGAGACAAAGCCTGTCACGTCCGTGCTCATCGCGCGCGGGTTCAGGTCGTGCACGATCCAGAGCCAGGGGGCTTCGTCCACTAGGATCTCGTTCAGGCGCGGGATTTTTTCCGCTGCAACCGCCGGATCGGTGGAGTTTTGGATTTCCGCCAGGATCGTGTCCCATTCCTCATTCTGGAAATGGCCCCAGTTGGAGCCGTTCGGCGCCATATTGCCGGACCAGAACCATCGCGCCATCTGGGAGATGTCGGAGGACACCAAGCTTATGTTCATCGCATCCGCGCCGAGAGCCTGCGGGCCGGTCGGCTCGTTGCGGAAGGCAACCAGCATCGTGCCCCATTCGACCACCTCGAAGTCGATCTCGATGCTGCACTCCGCCAGCATTTGCTGCAGATACTCGTTCATCGGCAACGGCAGCATCTGGCCGGAGCCGCTGGTGGAGATCATCACCGTGGCCTTGGCCGGATTGTCTGGTCCATAACCGGCTTCCTTCAGCAGCGACATCGCCTTCTCGGTATCGAGAGTGTAGGCGTTTTCCGGATCACCGAACTTGTCACCGCCCTTCTTGAAGAAGCCATAGGACGGCTCCGCGGTGCCGTTCAGCAGCTCGACCATGCCATCCCGGTCGATGCAGTAGTTGGCGGCCTGGCGCACGCGCTTGTCGGCGAAAGGCGAGTCGGTCTTGGCGAGATTGAATACCCAGGGCCAGTTGTGCGGGTAACTGTTGGTGACAAGCTCATAGCCCGCGCCCTTCAGGCTCGGGATCGCGTCCGGCGGTGGCACCTCGATCCAATCGACCTGACCGGAGCGCAGCGCGGCGAGGCGGGTGGTTGCTTCGGGCATGGGGTAGAGTTCCATCCCGTCCAGTTTCGGCACCCGGTTCGGATCCCAATAGTCCGCGTTCTTGGTGAGGCTTACGCTGATGCGCGGCTTGAAGTCGGTAATCTTGAACGGCCCGGTGCCGGCGGGCGCCTTGGCAAACGCTGCCCAATCGCTGCCGACCGCCTCAAACTGGGCCGGGCTCGAATAGAGCATGTAGACCAAGAGGTACGGAAAGTAGCTGAGTGGCTGGTTGGTGGTGATCTCCAGCGTGTAGTCGTCAATCTTCTTGTACGCGGCGACGTTGGGATTGCGCGCCCGGACAATGGCGGAGCCTTGTGGCTCGAACTGTGGGGAATCAGGATTGTAGTAGCGTTCCAGGTTCCAGACGGCTGCGTCGGCGTTGAACGGGGACCCATCGTGGAAGGTCACGCCCTGGCGCAGTTTGAATGTCCACTTGGTGGGGTCATTCGGGTCCTGGGTCCAGCTTTCGGCGAGGCCGGGGCGGATATCCGCCAGCGTGTCGGCGCTGGAAAGATCCCAGAGTACCAGCCCCTCAAAAATCGGATAGCCGAGGAAGCGCATGCCCTCATAGCCATTGTTCGGCATGCCGGTCGTCGTCGGCACGTCGGACGCGGTCATCGCGATGCGGAGCGTTCCCCCGGCATCGGCCGGTGCGCTGATGCCAAAGCTCAGCGCCAGCGCGCTGGCGGCCAGCATCAGGTGGCGCCACGGGCGGTGGAAAGTAAGCCTCATTAAAGGGTCTCCCTTGGACCGGATTGCTGTAGTCAACTTCGGGTGCCAAGCCAGTCCGCGCTCATGCGGGTCGGGCGCTTAGCATCCCGTCATTCCGCAATACGCAAGAGCTGTGCCAACTGCCGGGGAGAGGTCATATTCTGGCATAAAAATTGCTTGAAACTCGCGGAATAGCTAGCAGGAGCCAATGAAGATGACGAACCCGACTATGAGTTTCGAAACCTTTGCCGCAATGCTCGCGGTCAAAGGGTACCGTCCGGATGAGGCCAAACTGCATAGCCTCTTTGCTGCGCTGCACACAATTGAAGCAATGCAGCAGCGGGTTCGTCACGGAACAGCCGATATTGCGCTGGAGCCGTCCCATGTTTTCGTTGAACCGGCGGTTTCCACCGGTCCGGGAGACGGCAAATGACCGTGACTGAGCCGCATTTCCTGACAATCGCCGAAGCCTCTGCGCTGCTTCAGTCGCGTGAACTCTCGGCAGTCGATCTCACACAGCACCTGCTGGACCGAATTGCGTCCGTCAATCCGAAGGTCGACGCCTACCTGTTGGTGACGGCGGAGCGTGCGCTTGAGGATGCCAAAGCTGCCGATGCTGCGCTTGCGAAAGGCGAGGGTGGGCCCCTGACCGGCATTCCGGTCGGGCTGAAGGACATTTATGATACAGGCGGCATCCGGACCACCAGCGGCTCGCATCTGCATGCCGACCGGGTGCCGGCAACCGACAGCGTCTGCGCGGCGAAGCTGAAAGAGGCCGGCACGGTGCTGCTCGGCAAGCTGCAAACCCACGAGTTCGCCTTTGGCGGCCCATCCTGGGACCTGCCCGCGCCACCCGCCCGGAATCCCTGGAATACCGACCACTTCACTGGCGGCTCTTCCAGTGGCTCCGGCGCGGCGATGGCGGCGGGGCTGGCGTTGGGGACGCTGGGCACGGACACAGCAGGCTCTATCCGCATGCCGGCTTATTTTTGCGGTATCGCGGGCGTGAAGCCGACTTATGGCCGGGTCTCGCGCCGCGGTGTCTCCCCGCTCGGCTATTCGCTGGACCATTGCGGGCCGATGACTTGGACCATCCGTGACAGCGCGATGATCCTGCAAGCGCTGGCAGGTTACGATCCGCTCGATCCCGGTTCCGCCGATAAGCCGGTGCCGGACTACACCTCGGCCCTGACCGGCGATGTTAAAGGGCTAAAAATTGGGCATATACGCCATTTCTACGACGGCGACGACCATGCCGACGCAACGGTCAAGGATGCGATGGACGCTACGGTGGACGTGCTTACCGGTCTCGGCGCCACCGTGGAACCAGTCCAACTCTCGCCGCTGCAGGACTACCACGCTTGCAATATGGTCATCATGATGGGCGAAGCTATGGCGCTGCACGAGCCCGCCATGCAGGCAACACCGGAGAAGTACGGCGAGATTTTCCGCGACCGCATGATGCTGGCGTCCGTGCTGTCTGCTCAGGACTACGTTCAGGCGGTGCGCATGCGCCGGGTGCTGGCGGCTGAACTCCAGGCCCAGTTCGCCAAGTATGACGTACTGCTGACTGCCGGCGGCTGGACACCCGCCCCGCCGATAGACCAGATGTCGCCGATTTACGTTTTCCAGCGGCCACTGCTAACATCGCCGTTTAACGTGACCGGTTCGCCGGTGGCGTCGGTCTGCAATGGCTTTTCGGCGGAGGGCCTGCCGGTTGGCATGCAGATCATTGGCAAGCCATTTGATGAGGCCACCGTGATGCGGGTCGGTGACGCCTTTGAGACCGCGACCCAATGGCGAGCACGACGGCCGGTTTTGAACTAGCCGCTGGATGCCCGGCCTTGGAGCACCGGCTATCGAAAAGCAGACAAGGTCATAACGTCTTTTCGCGCATGGATTGCGTGCGAAAGACTGCTTTTTGATCAGCCGCATTACCGGCCAGACGGTAAGTCCTTTGAAACCGAGTAATAGAGACAGGCAATCTAGTGAACATGCTCCCGACCGAACCCAATGAACTGACCGCAACCGAAGCGGCGTCCTTGATCGCGCAGCGCAAGCTCAGCGTTGAGGAACTGACGCGGTCCTGCCTCCAGCGGATTGCGGCGCGGGATGAGGCGGTGAAAGCCTGGGCCTATCTCTCGCCGGAACAGGCAATCCGCAAGGCCAAGGAACTGGACAAGGTGCTGATCCACGCCGGCAGCCGCGGCCCGCTCCACGGCCTGCCCTTCGGCGTCAAGGACATGATCGACTCCGGCGACATGCCGACCACCAACAATTCCCCGATCTATGATGGCAACCGGCCTGCCCTGGATGCCCAAGTCGTGCGGGTGATGACTGCAAACGGCGGCTTCTCCCTCGGCAAGACCGATACGGTCGAATTCGCAGGCGGCGGGCGCAAGGCGCTGACCCGTCACCCGCTGGACCCCGCCCGGACGCCTGGCGGTTCTTCGTCGGGCTCCGGCGCGGCAGTTGGCGACAAGCAGGTGCCGCTTGCGCTCGGCACGCAAACGGGCGGCTCCCACATCCGCCCGGCCAGCTTCAACGGCATCTACGCGCTGAAGCCAACCCACGGCACGGTGCCGGTGCCGGGTATCCGCCACTTCTCGCCGACCCTGGACACGCTTGGCTGGTATGGCCGGTGCCCCGACGACCTGGTCCTGGTCGCCCGCGCGTTCCGTCTCTGGCACATCGACACGATGCCCGAAATCCAGGTTAAGGGCCTGAAGGTCGGCTTCACGCGCACGCACAATTGGCCGCTCGCCCAACCGGAAACACAGGCCGCGGTGGAGCGCGCCGCCAAGCTGTTGGCGGAGGAAGGCGCCACCGTCTTTGATCTGGACTTGCCGAGCCCGTTCGAAACGCTCAATGCCGCCCAAAAGGTCGTGATGCAGGGCGAAGGGCGCGTGCAATTCCTGCCGGATTATCTGCAGCACTACGAACTGCTGCACCAGGACTTCCGCAACCACGTGGAAAACACCCACCAGCACACGCCTGAAAAGCTGTTGGAGGCCCTGGATACGGCGGCTGCCTGCCGGCCGGTCTTCGACGCCATGTTCGGGCCGGATCTCGATGTGGTGCTGACACCCTCTTCCGTCGGCGAGGCGCCGCACGGTCCCTCCGAAACCACCGGCGATGCGGTGATGAACGCCATGTGGACACTGCTGCACGTGCCATGCGTGAACGTGCCCGGCGCAGTCGGCCCGAATGGCTTGCCTGTGGGTGTGACGCTAGCCGGCCCTCGTCTGGGCGACGCACGCTTGCTGGCAATTGCGAGAGCCGTCGCGCCGGTACTGGACCCGGATTTGCGCTTGGCGTGATAATGATACGCCCGTTCCTGCCACCAGTGGATGGGCGGGCAATCCAGGGCCTGCCGGAAGCCGTAGTAAGGCCTTGGCGCGCATGAACAGGAAGCGAAAAGACCGATGCTGGAAGCCAGAAACGCGAGGATCCTTGACGGCGACGCCGACGGCGAAACCCTGCATGTCGAGTGGGTCACCGACGGCGGGGAGACCGTGGTCGGCATTTACGAGATGCTAGGCTGGACCACCCCGCCGAAAAAGACAAAGGCCAGGGTGGAGGCGGAATTGTGGGTTCCGCCGAAGAAATAGACGCTAGTGGTCCGATCGAACCACCAGACGTGAGTTTGCAGTAGGTTGTCCATTCGAGGCTGAACGAGAAGACTGGAGCTGCGAAGCTTCAACCGCACTCGGAGGTAAGCCAGAATAAGCATCCATCAGAATACCCGACTGGCGCCGCGTGTCCGAGCAGACGTGCCGGTGACCTGTGGCTTCGCAACCCGCGAGGATTTCGTGCCGGACAGCACCGTCACTATCCTGCCCCGGCTGGATGCGGCGGGCTCTATGCATCTGGGGGCGCTCAATGTGAGCGATTTCGCCGCCGAATTTCCAACCTGAGACAGCATCGCCAACCGGCCAGTCTGGTGGTGCGGAGAGGAGCCCCCAAGCCTGATCGAAAAGGAGTAGAGCGATATCATGGGCTCGCGATTTCCTCGAATTGTTGAGGTTCAAAAAGAAGGATTGGATGCCTTGGGGTGAAATCGCTCGCAGCCAGCATAACCGTGACCACCTGCGCTATCCATGCGATTTGACCGACCAAGACTGGTCAATCATCGAGCCGCTTATTCCGCCAGCCAAGCCTGGCGGGAGGCCGTGGACGACCGATATGCGGGAGGTGGCCAACGTGATCCTTAATCTGGCCGGCGATAGTTGCCAATGGCGCGCGCTGCTGAAGAATTTCCCACCGGCTCCGACGGTGCGAGGCTACTTTCGCGATTTCCGCGACGCCAGGCTCTGGCAGACGATCAACCAGCTACTGGTAGCCAGCACGCGCGAACTGGAGGGGCGAGAGGCCAGCCCGACGGCCGGCGTGATAGATGGTCAGAGCGTCAAGACCACCGAAGGCGGAGGGGTTTCGGGCGTTGATGCCGGCAAAATGGTATGGGCCGCAAACGGCACATCCTGGGCGACACGCTCGGCCTGTTGCTCTTCTTCATCATCCACGCCGCCGATGTGCAAGACCGGGACGGCGCTCCGAATGTGCTCAAGGCCGCCCGGTATCGCTCCCGGTATCGCTTTCCATTGCTGCGCCATGTCTTTGCCGATGGCGGCTATGCGGGCCACAAGCTGAAACGAGCCCTCAAGGGCAGCGTTGAGCGGATGATCGCTATCATCCGAAGGAGCACTACAGCCAAAGGCTTCGAGGTCTTGGGACGCCGCTGGGTGGTCGAACGGACCTCCGCATGGCTCGTGATGTTGCCCCCTATAGACCGGACACCTCGGCGGGTTGTTGGGAGCGGATGTACTCGCGAGGCGAGCGCATGCGCAACCCGGAATGCGGATGGTTCTCGTTGTAGTCTTCGAACCACCCAGCGATCTGTGATAGGGCCGTCTTTGCATCCGGCAGCGGCCTGACCCGGACATAGTCCCGTTTGAGCGTCCGCACGAAGGCTTCCGACATGCCGTTCGATTCCGGACTGGCTACTGGCGTGAAGCACGGCACCAGGTTCAATTGTCCGGCGCACACGCGGGTTTCATAGGCCGTATAGGGCGAGCCGTTGTCCGACAGCCATTCGACGGCATGCGGTGCCCGGATCGAAGCGAACCGCTTCTCGACGGCCTCCAGCATCATATCCCGGACCTCGGAACCGCTGATGCCGCCGCCGACAACCGACTGCCAGGCGATGACCTCGCGGTCGTGCGCGTCGATGACGAACGCCACTCGTACCACCTCGCCATTCCAGCAAGCGAACTCCAGCGCATCCGAGCACCAGCGCCGGTTCGAGGCCATCACCACGACCTTGCCGTCATGGGTCCGTCCATGCCGCCGCCCGCTGTGGCGCCCCAGCAACAGGCCGTGCATCTGCATCAGGCGGAAGACCTTTTTGTGGTTCACGGGCGGCAAGCCTTCCGCCACCAGTTCCCGGCGCAGCAGGGCGGTTATGCGGCGGTAGCCATAGGTTGGGCGGTCGTCAACGTGGCGGCGAAGCCGCCGCAATAAAGCCGCGTCTTGCAAATTCAAAGGGCGCCGACGCGGCCTTGTTGCATCCGAGGTCTGCTCATACAGGTTCGAGCGAGAGACGCCGAGCGTCGAAGTGATGGTCTTCATCGGCCATCGTCCTTCCAGGGCGAGAGCGCGTGCAAGCTCGGTTTTTTTGACTGTGCCTTGGCGAGAGCCTCTTTCAGGATCTCCGCTTCCATGGTCTTGCGGCCAAGCTGGCGCTCCAGTTCCCGCACCTGTTGCTGCAGGCGCTTGATCTCGCTTGCCGCCACCACGTCGTCATCGGCCTGCACAGCGATTGTCCCTCCCTCGGTCATCAGCCGCCGCCAGCGGTAGAGCAGGTTCGCTGCGACACCGTTGCGGCGCGCCACCGACGAGATCGTCTCGCCGCTCACAAACGTCTCCTCGACAATCCGCAGCTTCTCCGCCGCCGACCAGTGCCGGCGCCGGGCGGTGCCCGTGATCACTTCAATGCGTTGATAGTCGTCCGACATAAGCCTGTCCTCAAGGATATCCTTGAGCCTTCCAAGAGCTATGCCGGGTGTCCGGTCAAAACGGGGGCCAGTTCAGATCGGCCGCTGCCGCCGGGTGGCCAAGGACTGGAAGATTACCAACGAAAGCTTCACCACATTGGCCCTGATCGCCAGCATTTGGTTGATGACGCGACATCTCTCAAGATATTGCTATTGCAGCTGAACTTTTGGATCAGGTTATAAGAGCACTTGATTAAGTATGACTGTAGACGTTTTACTGTCACTAATTGCCAAGTTCCGGCCCCGGAAACCATACAGGATGTATAGAATCGCCCGCGTATGCATTTGTCGAGCCTTGATGCTGGCGGCATTGCTAGTTCTAGCTGCATGCGCGACCTATTCGCCGCAATCTTATGACAAAGAAGCGCTAGAGGATCGCACGATTACCAAAGTGCAGGAAGGGCTGACGATCAGCGCCATCGCCCTCGGGCCTGACGAGGCGCGGGCGGTGTTTGGCGTACCCACATTCTCGAAAAATATCCAGCCGATCTGGCTACGCGTCGAGAACGAGGGCGACCGCAACGTCACGCTGCTGCCTCTGTTTTTCGACGCTCTCTACTACACGCCGGCAGAAGCAGCGTTTATGCACCATGGTTGGCTGACAGGCGACGTCAACCGCATGATTGACCGCCAATTTGAGGACAATTCGTTACCCCTCACCGTTCCCGCCGGCGAGTCGGTGGAAGGCTATCTCTATGGCACAACCGATATAGGTTGGAAGGCTCTCAATCTTATCTACATCGGCGACGGAGACAGCATCGAAGCATCAATGGTAGTGCCAGTGCCGGGGCTAGCGCTTGAACAAGTCAAGCTTGAGGCACTTTATCAGCCTGACGAAATTCAGGAGATCACTTCGCCGAGCGACCTGCGCACCGCGATAGAGGCGCTACCTTGTTGCGTCACCGACAAATCTGGTAAAACTGAGGCTGATCCACTTAACTTCGTTCTCATTGCTGATGTAGAGACCGCGCTTACGGGGTTGGTCTCTGGTGGTTGGGACAGCGCGGAGGGGGTGACGGCGGCGTCGGCAATCGAGACCACCATGTCGTTTCTGTTCGGCACGTCATACCGCTATTCCCCGGTCAGCGACCTTTATGCCTTTGGCCGCAAACAGGATGCAGCGTTCCAGATCGCCCGTGCTGACATTCACGAACGCAACCACCTAAGAATTTGGCTTGCGCCGATACGCTACCGGGGCACACCGGTGTGGATCGGCAGTATTAGCCGCGATATCGGCGTCATTCGTTCCGGCCTGGGTACGACACATAAGATTGATCCAGATGTTGATGCGGAACGCTGGTATCTGGCCCAAAGCCTCGCACGCGCGCAAAATCTCGAGTGGTTTGCGTTTGCTGGCGGCGGGCCGTTATCCTCGCCTGAAAAGCCGCGCTCGTCGGTCGAGCCACAGAACATCTATTTTTCAGACGGTCTACGCATTGTACTGGAGCTGTCAGACACACCGATACCGCTGGACGAAATAGACTACGTTCCGTGGGTTGAAGCCGATGGACAACAGCCACCGGCCCTCTAAACCCGCCCTGAATTTTGGGCTAGGCGTCCAAAATCACCCTTTGACGTTTGCTGTCCGTCAGTCTCGGTCACCAACACGGCCCCGACAGGCTCTCCATGTTTGAACTCGCCCTTGACCAGCCATCCTTCCTTCGTTTTGACGACGCCTGAACCGGTTTTGATGCCGTCCGTCAACCGACCGATGAAACGTCCGCCGCTGTCTGTCTAAACGAAAGCGTCGCCTTCCGGCCGACCGTCTGCGAAGTGGCCTATGTACTCGTTGAAGCTACCGGCCTCGTTATCAAACAGATAAAGCCGGCCCGTACCGTGGAGCTTTTTTTCACGCATGCCGCCGACATAGAGAACCACCAAGCCCTTGCCGTTTGCCTCCATGGTTCAGCACTGAGGAGCGTGCACCTCTGCTTTCTTTTTTAATTGATGCTAACAATAATTGTTGTTATCAAGCATACTATGAAAAACGCATCTGACACATCTCGACCTCAGTCCATTCACGATAGTGTTGGGTATTGGGCATCGTTCCTTGCGAGAGCGATGGAGGCGGAGTTCAACGAGCGCCTGGCCGGCCACGGAATGACGCGGGTGGCCTATGCTGTTCTGGGGGCGATCCACTTCGACCGAAAGACGACCCCATCTGACTTGGCTGATTTTCTTGGGTTGGATCGGGGGGCTGTCACCAGGCTGCTCGATAAGCTTGAAGGTCAGAACCTGATTGCGCGAAGCCGGACGGACGCGGACCGGCGCGTGGTTTCCCTGTTGGTCACACCAAAGGGTGAAGTCCTGGCTGCTGAGCTTCGGCAGCAGTCGCAGGCTGTTAACGCGCAATTCACCACCGGACTGAAGCCACAAGAAATCTCGAAATATATCGAGATAGTCAAGAATATGGCTGAAAATGTAAGGGTCAATATTGAAACACTATAGTAGATGGTCTTGGGCAAGAAAATGAAAAATCTAGAACGAGTATCGTCTACGCGGACCTTTTATTTTGGTCGTATTTTGGGAGGCTGCGATTCATTGGCTCTGGCGCCAGAGTGTCAAGTTAGTGCATGACCAAGTGGGAGGTAATAATGAAGTTTTCTGTCCTGGCCCTGTTCGTTGCAGCTTTGCTTGCTGTACCATTTTACATATCCTCCCACCAGGCTGACGCCGCTCCGGACGCCGCTGCTGATGCACGCAAGATCCCGGTGACCATCGACAATTTCGCGCGGGCTGCGAGCGATATTGAGTTCGACAAGTACGTCACGCTCGCCGGCGGCGTTAACCGCTTCTACCACTTCCGCGAGCCGACGCCGGTCGATAATCAGCCGACCATCCGGATGAACCGAGATACGCTCTACAGCACCGTGGTCGTCGACATCAGCGAAGGCGCGACGCTGACACTGCCGGACGTGGGCGAACGCTACATGTCAGCGATGGTGGTCAATCAGGATCACTACATCAACGAGGTGTTTCATGGTGGCGGCATCTACACGCTCGACATGGACACCTTCGATACGCCCTACGTGATTGTCTACATGCGTACGCTGGTCGATGCCGATGATCCTGAGGACGTGGCGGCGGTGAATGCCATCCAGGACCAGATGACTATCGATGCGGCGGCGTCCAATCCCTTCATCTTGGCGGATTACGATCGGGAGTCCTACGAGGCGCTGATCGAACGCCTCAATGCGCTCCTGCCCTTCGCCGGCGGGATCAAGGGGACCTTCGGAAAACAGGAAAACGTTATTCCGGTTCGCCACCTCATCGGCACTGCCGTCGGCTGGGGCGGCCTGCCCGAGACCGAGGCCATGTATCCCGCCAACGTCCCCAACCTGCCCGTTGGCGAATACAAGATAGAAGTGCCTGCCGAGGTGCCTGTGGGCGCGTTCTGGTCGGTCAGCCTCTACAACGCGGACGGGTTCTTCGAGAAGAACGAGCACGATGCTTACGTCGTCAACTCGGTCATGGGCGAGCGGAACGAGGATGGTTCGATCACCGTCCATTTTGGCGGCTGCGATGACGGCCGGGTGAACTGCCTGCCGATCATGGAGGGCTGGAACTACATCGTGCGGCTTTACCAGCCAGGACCGGAAATTCTCGACGGCAGCTGGACCTTTCCAGATGTCGAACTGGCAAACTGAGCCGCGAGGCCGAAGAAACTTCCCCTGTTCCGCCAGCCAAAGGAGCTGTTTCGATGGGATCTCGCATAAATGGCATGGGCCAGAAGTTCCGCGCCGCCAGTGCCGCGGCGTTCCTTCTCATATCGTTATCGATGGTGACCGCCATCGTTGATACGGCACGGGCCGCCGAAGGTGGAGGAAGCCATTATCTGCCCGGTGCACTGGGGGATATCTTTCTGGCATTGCCGCCCGAGCCCGGTTTCCAGGTCGCGAATGTGGTGTGGTACCAATCGGGAAGTGCCGGATCAGCGGTTCTGGAGGGTCAGGTCGGCCTCGGCCTCGATTTGGACCTCGTCCTCAACATGACGTCCCTGACCTACACCTTCGAACAGCCGGTGCTCGGAGGCAGCTATACCATCGGCGCGGCAGTTCCCTTCGGCTATGCGGCGCTGGACGGCGCGCTGACTGGCCCGCTCGGTGGGCGGTTGCCCTTTTCGGATGACAGCTTCGCTCTGAGCGACATTGCTTTCACCCCGGTTCAACTGAACTGGAGCGCGGGGCCCTGGTCCTTCAGGCTTTCCGAGACAATCGTCGCGCCGACCGGAGCCTACAACACCTCGGACGGCAGCCTTGTCGATCTCGGTCGGAACTATTGGAGTTTCGACACAATTGGGGGCGCGACCTGGTTCAATCCGGATTCCGGGACCGAGGTGTCGGCAGCGGCCGGCCTCATGATCAACACCGAGAACCAGGCCACCGACTACAGGACGGGGACGGAATTCCATTTGGACGCCGTTGCCAACCAGTTTCTGTCGCCAGGCTTCGCCATTGGCCTGCGCGGTTATTACTACCAGCAGCTGACGGCGGACAGCGGGTCGGGTGCAACCCTCGGCAGCTTCAAATCTTCGTCCTTAGGGTTTGGCCCGGGCTTCGTCTGGATCCCAGAATTCGCCGGCGGACGGCTCTCCATCTTCGGAAAGTGGATGCACGACTTCGGTTCCGAGAACCGCTTCGACTCCGACTACGTCACGCTTACGGGCGCCTGGAAGTTCTGAATCGGGCCGACAGGCCCGACCCTAGCATTCTGGACCTTCCTCGCAATCGAACGAACCACCAAGGAGCAATGTTGATGAAACGTCTTGCAAGGTCCCTCGCGCTTGCTGCGTGTCTTTCCATTCCAATGGGGGCGGCAGCGCAGCAAGGCCAACTGGTGGAACTCACCGACGCCCAGATGGAGGAACTGGTCCGCCGCTCCTACCAGTACGTCGCCATGTTCAACGTGAACCAAAAGGGCGCGCTCGACCCCGACAATCCCCAGAACACGGGTGGCTACAACCGGGTCAAGGCCAACACCGAGCTGGCCGATCACACGTTGCGGGTCATTGCGCGGCCCAACAATGACACGCTCTACACCGTCGCGATGATCGATGTCACGGAAGAGCCGGTCGTGCTGAATATTCCGGCCTTCGATTCGACCTATGTCTCGCTGATGGTCACGGCCTATGATCACTATGTGAATATCCCGTTGTCGACCACAAAGGGCGATTTCGACGAACCGGCCACCATGGTGTTCTACAGCGAACGCACGCCCAGCTACGACGGCGAACCGGTAGATGGTGTCGATATGATCGTGGAGACCACGGGTGACTTCGTCAGCGCCGTGTTTCGCGTGATGCCGCACGCTGCCGAACCGGAGCGGATGGAGCGCAATCTCGCCGCCATGCGAAGCGTCGATGTGGAGCCGCTGTCGGAATTCCTGGGCAAGGGCGATCGTGAAGCGCATGTCCGCTCCTGGGGCAGCCCAGACATGGTCGGCCGCAACCTCGATCTGCGCGAGGACACGGCCCGATTTCCACCCTATGGCTCGGATTTCGAGATCTTCGAGGATCGCTTCATCGAGGTGATGCAGTTCGTAGTGAACCACACGACGTTCGATCCAAACGACGAACTGGACGCGGGTCTGCTGGCGGTTTTGGAACCGCTCGGCATCGCACCGGGCAACGCTTACGATCCCGACACGGCACCGGAAATCGACGGTGACGCCCTGCGCGCCGTGGCGCAGGAGGTTGCCGCAGGAGAACTGGCCAAGTTCGGCGATCAGGATTTTCTGGACAAGAACCTCACCGGCCTGTTCCAGCCCAAAGGGCAGATATCTCTTGAACTTCAAACCTTCCAATCCGTGTCCGGGCCCATAGGACAACCCGCCGCGGAGGCGCTCTACCCCGCTATCCTCACCGAGGACGGAGCGCCAATGAACGATATGCACGACTACGAGATCGTAATGACTGCCGAGGAGCTGCCGCCGGTCAATGCCTTCTGGTCGGTGACGCTCTACGAGAACGAAACCGGCTTTTTCATTCCCAATGACCGCTACAAGTACAGCGTGGGCGAGAACGCAGGCTTCAAGCTCGACGAAGACGGCGGAATCCGCATCGTCGTCGCCGCTGAACAGCCCGAAGGCGTGCCAGAGGAGAACTGGCTGCCCATCAACCGGACTGACATGGACCTCGACATCATCATGCGCCTCTACGCGCCCGACCTGGAGAGATATGCAACCTGGACCGCCCCCGTCGCCC
The DNA here is from genome assembly GCA_965222315.1 of Alphaproteobacteria bacterium. Classification (GTDB taxonomy): domain Bacteria; phylum Pseudomonadota; class Alphaproteobacteria; order Bin95; family Bin95; genus JACKII01. Next base: position 968,433 of record OZ244951.1, read on the forward strand.
GGCGGCTGGATTAAGGGGGCCGCGCATTTAAGAAAGCCAGGGACGCCGAATGATCGCCGCGGCGTCCCCACCCCGGGAACCCGTTTCCAAAATGTTCGACGGCAGAGGGGGCTTCCCCGCAATCGACCCACACCAAACAAAGGATCTAGCGATGTCGTTCAAACTCAATCGACGTGAAATGCTGCTCTCCAGCGCGGCGCTTGCGGCAGTGCCTGCAACGGCCGGAGCCTTCATCACTGTTCCCGCCCGTGCGCAAAGGGCGAGCACCCGGGACCTGTCTGCCTCGACCGCGCAGATCGACGCCTATATGGGCGCGCCGGTCGAACTGGCGAAGGCAAAGAACGGGGCGATCGCCAACAAGCGGCTTCTCGACGGGATCGACAAGGTCGCCTGGCCCGAACCCACGATCGAACAGCCGGCCGAGGGGATCTGGGTGTTCGGCGGCTATGGGCTGGCGCCCATGGCCGTGATCGATACCGATGAGGGGCTGATCTGCTTTGATACCGGCGACACCAAGCACGACGGTGAGTTAATGTTCGAGGCGCTGCGCACGGTGAGCGACAAGCCTGTCAAAGCGATCATTTATGGGCACTCGCACACCTGCTTAGGCGCCGGCGTCCTCGCCGAAGGCAAGGACGATATCATGATCATCGGCCACCCCGACCTGAATGCCGTGGTGGAGCAGAATGCCGGCGGCGCGCCGGCCTATTTCCCCGAGATCGGGCCCTATCTGACGGCGCGATTGCTGATCCAGTTCAACACCTTCATGCCGGACAAGGGCGATGACGCCTGGGTCGTGCCGACCAATCTCGAAGTGGACGAAGGAGCGTTCATCCCGGTGAATACGCCGGTCGATGATGAGCAGGAAATGACCGTGCTCGGCGTGCGGATGCAATTCTTCACCCGCTACGGGTCGGACGACAAGGTTCACACGACGGTTTGGCTGCCAGACCGCGAGATTCTCTTCACCACCATGCTGTGGTCGAGCCCGCCGCAGCTTTACTCGGTGCGCGGCGACGTGTTCCGCGATCCCCGCGAGTGGATCGCCGGCCTCAAGCACAATCGCGATCTTCAACCCGAGGTGTTGATCTCCGCCGCTTGCCGGCCGGTTGTTGGCAAGGAGAAGATCCAGAAGACACTGGAAGGCTATCTTGACGGCGCGAGCTTCGTCCTCGACCAAAGCCTGCGCGGCATTCTCGGCGGCAAAGGGCCTAACGATCTGAGGCACCTCGTAACCTTCCCTGATTATCTCAAGGAGACCCCCCACAACCTTCAGAACTATGGGGAAATCTCGTCCTACGCGCCGGCGGTCCACTACCAGTGTGTCGGCTGGTACGACAACGACGCCGCCAACCTCAAGCCTGTTTCTCCGTGGGACGAGGCCGAGCGGATTGTGCCGCTCATGGGCGGGCGCGAGGCGGTTCTGGCTGCCGCGGCTAAGGCGATGGAAAAGAAAGAGTATGCCTGGGCCGCGCAACTGGTGAACTATCTGTTCAAGCTGGACCCGCAGGACGCCGAAGTCCGGCAGGCCAAGGCCGATGCGTTGCGCCAGATGGCTTATGTCTCGACCGGGGCAAACGACCGGGCGCACCTGATGTCACAAGCCCTCGCGCTCGAAGGCAAGGTGACGCTCCCACGGGTCATCCCGCCCGCACCGGCCTTCATCGCTGCGTCGCCCACCACCTTTGTCGATTACTTCCGCGTCCGCATCGATCCGACGAAAAGCGGCGAAACGGACAAGGTTCTGCGCTGTGATTTCCCGGATGGGAGCAGCGCGGCCTTGCACATCCGCCGGGCCGTGGCCGAATTCGTCCCATCGCCGGACGATCACTACCGGAAGCCCGACGTCGCCTTGGCCATGTCAGGCGAAGCCTGGGCGAAGATTTATCTGAGCCAGGCAACACCGCAGGAGTTAATCGAAAGTGGGGAAATCACGATGAGGGGCGACGCGGGCGAAGCGGCCCGGCTGATCGACATGTTCGACCGTTATGTGCCGGAGAACGCCGTTGTCGTACCCCCGGCCGCGCGCTCGCCGCAACGATAAGGAAGGAGACTTTCATGAGATTTGTTCTGATCCTAGCGCTTTGCCTCCCGACGCTGACCTTTGCTGAGGAGGTCACCCTCGAGAACCTCGTGCGAGCAGAGACGGATCATATGATCCGCGCCAATATGGAAGCCTACGGCGTCAAGGTGGGCGATCTCGCCCACCAACGCGAAATGGTGGATCTCAAAAATCAGCCGGTGATCCGGATGAATGTGGATACGCTCTACTCCTCGCTCGTCCTCGACCTGTCGGAGCCGGCGGAGATTACGCTGCCCGAGATCGGCGGGCGTTATCAGTCGATGCACGTGATGAGCCAGGATCACTACATGTTCGTCGAAGCGACGCCCGGTACCTACAGGCTGACCGAGGATGAGGTCGGCACAAGGTTCGCGGCCGTCGCCTTCCGGACCTTCGCCGACCCGGCAGACCCCGAGGACATCGCCGCTGCGCACAAGGCGCAGGACGGAATCGCGGTGTCCGGTGGCGGCGACGGACCGTTCGAAGCGCCGGACTGGGACCTTTCGCAACTGTCCGCGGCGCGCCAGGCGATAAATGACCTCGTGGCGGATATCGGCTTCAACACCCGCTATGCCTTTGGGCGCAAAGACGAGGTTCGCCCGGTCGACTACGTGGTCGGCGCGCTGGCGGGCTGGGCCGGTTTGCCTGTCAGCGCCGCCATGTATGTGTTGGATAGCGTGGAGAAGAACGACGGCAAAACTCCCCATGCGGTCACGGTCAAGGACGTGCCCGTGGATGCGTTTTGGTCGGTCACCGTTTATAACGAAGACGGCTACATGGAGCCCAATGATCTCAACCGGAACAGCTATAATGGCGTCACCGCCAAGCCGAACGACGACGGTTCCATCACGCTCCATTTCGGCGGCTGCGGTGACGCCCAGGTGAACTGCATCCCGATCACGCCGGGTTGGAACTACGCCATCCGCCTCTACCAGCCGCAGGAAGAAATTTTAGATGGAAGCTGGACTTTCCCGGCAATCGAGCCGGGCAACTAACATGAGATAAGAGACCGATGAAATTGTGTCGATGGCTCGCGATCTTATTTAATAGCCCGACATTCTCCACGGGCGGAAACGCTGGTGATGCGGCAATCGGCATCCATATAGACGACGATGCGGCCGGATTTACAACTGCTCGGTCGCGCATAGAATTGGTAGCCCGCGACGCGTTTGTAACCGGAGCTAGCTTGTTGTTCGTCAACATCCCACTTGACGTCATTTAGGCTGTCCCAAGACACCCCTTCTTCTGCGAGCTCAGCCTTAACTTCTGCCTCGCACTGATTATCGGCCGCCAGCGCCAGCGTACTGGTCAGAGCAAAAGCGCAAGCAACCCCTGCGTTGAGCAAAAACTTCGTCATTCTTTGTCACCTCCGCTTGACTAAAGATAAAACACTACTTGAAAAAGCGAGTGCCCAACAAACGAGCGTACTCTGAGCATCGACTATATACAGCAAAGGAAGCATCGGTGAAAAGTCGATTAATGTCATTAATGTCAGTTGCAGTAAGAAAATTTACCGTCGCGGCGGCGCAAAAATGGATTATTCTGCGGGCTTCAACTGGGCACCCGCATTAACCATGTCTGGTAGCGACTTTGCCGGTAACATTCGCCGTTGAGGAATATGGGTAGGTCAGATCGGTCAGTTTGGAACGCTTCAAGCGTTTGTTTGGTGTTGTCAGGCTAACTGGTTGGTGCTCGGTGCGAGGTTGCGATATCAATCGGCATGCGCCAGATCCCCTATAGCCGCCATCGCTTTCCCCCTGCCAGTATCCGGCATGTTGTCTGGCTCTACTTCCGCTTCGCACTCAGCGACCGGACGTAGAGGATCTGTTGGTCGAACGAGGGATTGATGTCTCTTGCGAAACCGTGCGCTGCTGGGTGCTCGAGTTCGGTCGTGCCTACGCAGGCCGGATCCGGCATAACCGCCCAAAACCATCGGATCGCTGACATCTGGATGAGGTGTTCATCCGTGTCGTGGGACGGACCCAGTATCTCTGGCGGGCGGTCGATGATGAGGGCGAGGTGCACGACATCATCGTCCAGCCGCGCCGGGACCGGAAAGCGGCTCTCTAGCTGTTGCGGAACTTATTGAAGCGTCAGGGATATGTGCCCGATGCCATCGTCACTGATCGCCTTCGCTCCTATGGTGCCGCCCTGCGTATCCTCGGACTGACCGACCACCACGTCACGGTTGGGCGCTCGAACAATGGGGCCGGGGTTTCGCACCAGCCGACCCGACAAAGGGAGCGCCAGCGCCGGAACTTCCGACCGCTAGGCTCAGCCCAACAATTCCTTGCCGTCCATGCCGCTATCTACAACCTGTTCAACATCCAACGCCATCTGATCTCACGCCGAACTTTGAAGACCTTCTGAGCCGCCGCCTTTGCCAGGTGCCAGGACACCGTTATGGCCTGAGTGGCCGCAAGAAACGTCCTTCGCTCGATCTGAAGGCGTTAACGTGTCAAAACCCGTGACGCTATCCGTCAGGCTGGATGCGACGCCGGGAACATGCTTATAGCCTCGCCCAATACTATACGGTCCATCGCGTCGCGCGGCTGGGCTCATGTGGGTCGGTAACCAGTGCCATTAGTATAACACGGATACATTAAATACGTAGTAGTCCAAAAATTGTTTCAGTCTATGCCTGCCTCAGGTGCGGATTGTCGTCATGTCTTTTCGGCATCGCGTTTTTCACATTGATTTGGCGTTTGAGTCGGGACTAGGCTGAATCTCAGAAGAACTACTCGGACCCGGCTTTCTAGCGGAAGGTTGAGAGGTGATTGGATAGCCTCATCGACGTCTGAAAGGCTGAATGCGTAGGGCTCTTCAGAGCCCGTTAGAAGCGCTCATGTTTCGGTGGCATGCGCGCTGGAAGCCAAGGAGCGCTTTGCTATGGCAGTCGCAGTTTCATATCCGGGCGTCTATATCCAAGAGGTACCCAGTGGCTCGCGGGCCATTGCCGGGGTTCCGACATCGGTCGCCGCCTTTGTCGGCTACACGGCGCGGGGCGCGGTTAACGATGCGACCCAGATATTCTCGTTTGCCGATTTCGAGCGGCGCTTTGGCGGCCTGAGCCTTGACAGCGACCTCAGCTATACCGTGAACCATTTCTTTCTGAATGGCGGCGCGACGGCCTATATCGTAAGGGTCGCCTCAGGCGCTTCGGCGGCATCCGTAGGGTTGCTGACTGCACCCGGGGGCACGCTCACCCTGACGGCGTCAGCCAAGTCCGAAGGGCAGTGGGGCAATGCGCTGCTGCTGAGCGTTGACTATGCAACGTCAAACCCGGCGAGCTTGTTCAACCTGACCGTCCGCGAGTTGGTGGAACGCAGCGGCCGCTTGGTCGAAGCCCGGGTCGAGACCCACCGCAATCTCTCGATGAACGCCTTCTCCGGCAATTATGCGGTGGATGCCGTTAGCGCGGCCTCAGACCTGATCGAACTGACCAACGAGGGCGCGGCCATCAACGGGCGCGGCGAATCCCGTAGCGGTGATCTGCTGGCCCTGCCGGCCGCGCTCGGCGACGATGTCCGGCGGCTCGCGGTTTCTCTGGACGGCGGATCGTTCTACGAGTTCGACATTTTCGATGCAGGCGCGCTGCCAGCCGATCTGCCTACGCTCGCCGGAGCTATCCAAACCCGTGTGCGGGGGCTTGAGCCCGGAAACGGCGCATTCGACAATTTCGACTGTGATATCGACAGCAACCAGATCCGCGCGCGCTCCGGCACCAGCAACGACCAGCGTTCGTCGGTCACTTTTGCGCCTGCCTCGATCCGCAGCGCGGCGGCGGCGCTGACGCTGGGCCTCGCCCACGGCGGACGGGAGACGTCTGCCGCGGCTTCTGTCCGGCCTGCCGTCACCGGCACGGCGAGTGACCGCATCCCAGATTTCGCGGCCCTGGTGTTCGCCGATCCGGAGCAAATGACGGTCAATCTGATCGATTCAGGCGGCACGACCCTCGCGAGCGAAACTGTAACGTTGCAGGACACGGGCGCGGCGACCCCGGTCAACGCGCCAACCACCTTGGATGAAGCCCGCTCCGCCATAGAGGCGGCGATGCGCGCCAGCAGCAACCCGTCCTTCTCGCAAGCGCGGGTGAGTGTCATCGACCGGACGCTCTACATAGTACCAGGCGGCGATACAGCCTCGAACCGGTTCGAATTTACCGGCGCGGGTGCAGCGACTCTGACCCTTTCCAACGGCACTGGCGGCGTCCCCAATGTGGCGGCCTTTCAACTCGGCACCGGCCCGACGGTTCAGGCGCAGCAGGCAGGCACGCCCGGCAATGATGGCTCCCCGCCAAGTCCGGTTGAAATTCAGGGCTCGCGGGCGGCCAAAACCGGCCTCTTTGCCCTCGAAGACGCGGATCTGTTCAATATGCTGAACATTCCCGGCCTTTCCGACGCCGGCGTCCTCGCAACCGCGATCAGCTACGCCGAAGAGCGCCGGTCGATGATCCTGATTGATATGCCGTCGACAGTTAACGATTTCGATGAGGCGCGGGACTGGATCAACGATCCGGCGAATGCCGGGCTCCGCCACCGCAACGCCGTGAGCTATTTCCCACGGGTGCGGCTCGCCGATCCATTGCAGGGCAACCGCCTGCGCACCTTCGCCAATGCCGGGTTGATGGCAGGGCTCTATGCCCGCACGGATGCCGCGCGCGGCGTCTGGAAAGCACCGGCTGGGATCGAAGCACGGTTGCGCGGGGTGCAGGCGCTGGAATATGTGCTGAGCGATCCGGAAAACGGCGTTCTGAACCCGCTCGGCCTGAACTGCCTCCGCACCTTCCCCGTGACGGGCTCCGTCAGTTGGGGCGCGCGTACCATGGTCGGGGCGGACGCCCTGGCGAGTGAGTGGAAATATGTTCCGGTCCGCCGCATCGCGCTCTTCATCGAAGAAAGCCTCTACCGCGGCACCCAGTTCGTCGTGTTTGAGCCGAATGACGAGCCGTTGTGGGCGCAAATTCGGCTTTCGGTCGGCGCCTTCATGAACAACCTGTTCCGCCAGGGCGCGTTCCAGGGCTCTACCCCGCAGGAAGCCTATTTCGTGCGCTGCGACAGTTCGACGACGACCCAGGCCGACATTGACCTGGGCATCGTCAACATCGCCGTAGGCTTCGCGCCGCTGAAACCGGCTGAGTTTGTCGTCATTCAAATCCAACAACTTGCCGGGCAAAGCCAGGCTTAACCACGCGAAGGAGGGCACCGTCATGGCCGAATTCAGCGTTAACCCGCAGCGCTTCGACCCCTACAAAAACTTTAAGTTCCGCGTGCGCTGGGATGGCCGGTTTGTCGCCGGAGTCTCCAAGGTCGGCGCACTGAAGCGCACGACGGAAGTCGTGGAGCATCGCGTCGGCGGTGACAGCTCGACCAGCCGCAAATCCCCCGGGCGCTCCAAGTTCGAACCGATTATGCTGGAGCGCGGCGTCACCCACGACGCCGACTTTGAGGCCTGGGCCAACCTCGTTTGGAATGTCGAAGCGGGATTGGGGGCGGAAGTCTCGCTCGCGAACTTCCGCAAAGACATCATCATCGAGATGTATAACGAGGCCGGCCAACTCGCGATTGCCTACAAGGTGTTCCGCTGCTGGGTCTCGGAATTCCAGGCTCTGCCGGAATTGGACGCTAATGCGAATGCCGTCGCCATTCAGTCAATCAAACTCGAAAATGAGGGCTGGATTCGCGATACCGAGGTGGCCGAGCCAACCGAGCCGACGCTTGGTTAGGCCGGGCGCTGGAGCCGAATGGAGGTGAACCATGACCTCTACCCTCTCGCCTGCCGCACTGCTCCAGGCTTGGGAAACCGCTGAAGGACGAAGCACCATCGACCGGCCGCTGGTTCTGCTGTGGGCGGCGGGCGGCGGTGCTGATTTGGCCGATCGCCCCTTGGTGGAGCGCGACCGGGCGCTGCTGGCGCTCCGCCGGGCGACGTTCGGGGATGAGATGGTCTGCGTGACCGACTGCCCGGCCTGTGGTGAACGCCTGGAGATGGCTGTATCAGCCGCCGCCTTGGTCGATGCCCTGCCTGCGGCGGAGCCTGAAGTGCTGATGGCGGCGGGCCAAAGTGTGACGGTGCGACCGTTCTCCAGCCGCGACGTGGCCTTGGCCGCTTCAGATGCGGACGATTCGGAAACCGCCCTGGTGCGGCTTGCCTCCACGTGTGAGGGCGAGCCGTGGCAAGCGGCGCTCGCCTTGGCGGCAGAGCGCTTGCAGGAAATCCAGGCGGCCGCCGAATTGCGCTTCACGCTGACATGCGGGGCATGCGGCGAGGTTTGGACAGAGGTGCTGGACGTTGCTGCCTATGTCTGGGCGGAAGTGAGGACCGCCGCCTACCGCCTGTTGGGTGAGGTGGCGGAGATCGCAAGGGCGCTCGGCTGGTCAGAACGGGAGATTCTGGCTTTGAGCCCGGCCCGCCGCGCCGCCTATCTCCAGATTGCGAGAAGCGGATGACGAATCCTCTCGTCAATCTGATCGCCCGTGTCACCGGCCAGGCCGAGCCCCGCCTTCGCCCGCGCATCGCCTCGCGCTTTGAGGGCGGTGCGATGGCGGGCGAAGGCTTCCAGGAAGTGGCGGGCGAGCAGATTGTCCGCGCCCCGGAAACGCCAGCGCCTTCAATCGCTCCCCGGCCGCCCCAGCAACCGGCGCCAGCCGCCGAAACGATTGCTACCCAGCAGGGGAACACGGCAGCGCCTGTCGGGCAGCACGAACCCATCTTTCAGACATCAATCCGGGTAGAGCAGGAGGTTCCTGCTGCCCTGGTGCGCTCAACCGGAACCGCCACTCCGCCACCGCCCTTGATGCCGGAGGTTACGTCCTCCCCGGAAAACCATCACGAGACGGCACGGGAACCGGCTCTACCAGCGAGCCCGTTTGAGCCGGAGCAGGGGCCTCTATCGCAAGAGCCTCCCGAGCCCTTGCTCCCCCTGGAACCTCGGAAATTTGAACAAGGCCCGCCACAGCCTGCGCCGGATAGCGAGCCTTTCGCAGGGCTCTCCGCCCCCCAACCCAGCCGCCAACAGTCGGCAGCCTCCGGTGCCGTGCAGAACGAGCCACCGGAAATCGTCATCAATATTGGCCGTATTGACCTCCGTTCCCCGCCAGCCGCGCCGCCCGCGCCTCGCCCGCGCCCGCAGCGGCCCAAAACGACCGATCTCGGCGACTATCTGCGCGGCAAGGGGGGCAAGCGATGAGCAACGTGCTTGCGATTGCGGCGGTGACCCAGTTGCTGAAGGACATGCTGAACGATGCCATGATCAATGGCGAGGTGAGTCAGGTGATGGGCGCGGATTTCGCCGTGACCGCGCTCCCGCCCGACCGGGTGGTGAACGACCAGGCCGATCAGCAGCAGCCGACCCTGAACGTGTTTCTGCACCGCATCACGCCGAACGCGGCGCTCCAGCAGGATGACTTCCCGACCCGGGACAGCTCCGGCAGGCTAATCCGGCGGCCGCGGCTCGCGCTCAACCTGCATTATATGCTGACGGCCATCGGGGCTGACGAGCTTCAGGCGGAGATCCTGCTCGGCTACGCCATGCAGATGTTTCACGAAACGCCGATCCTGGGCCGCGAGCAAATCCGAAGCGCGCTGCAACTCGCCGGCCCGCCCGATGACTTGCTGCCAGACAATCTGGGCTTGGTTCAGGCCGCCGCCCTCGCCGATCAGGCGGAACTCATCAAGATCACGCCGCATACGCTGTCCATGGACGATATGTCGAAGATGTGGACAGCGTTGCAGGCCCGCTACCGCACTACGGTCGCCTATGACGTGTCCCTGGTGCTGATCGAGCGTGAACTGCCGACCCGCCCGACCCTGCCGGTCCTCAGCCGCGGCGGCCTGCCGGACCCAGTAACGGGCCGCGACCCCGGCGTGCTGGTCCAGCCTAACCTGAATGCAACCGCGCCCTGCCTGCTTTCCATTGAGCCGCTGGACGGCCAGCCGGTGATGCGCCTCGGCGGGCAGGTGGCCCTGACCGGCGTCGGCTTCACCCGTGGCGATGCCCGCGTTCTTTTCACCGAGCCCGGCACCGGCAGCGTGCTCGAACTCGCCCCGTTGGCCCCGGCAACCGACCGGCGGTTGGTCGTGCAACTGCCCGCGGGGCCGCCGCTCGCGGGCGCGCATCCGCTCGCCAACAGCGCCGCGGATCCGGGTGCATGGCGCATCGGGCCGTTTCACATAGAGGTGCGTCTGACTGAGCCCGATGGCCGCGAAACCCTGACCAACGCCCTGCCAGCCGCACTAGCGCCCGCAGCGGTACCCATGGCTGCGCCGGACCCCGGCGGCACCCTCATCACCATCGATACCGAGCCGCGCATCCGCGCCGGTCAGCGCGTTGCCATCATCGTCGGGGGGGAGATGCAATTGCTGACTTCCCCCGGCGCACCGGCGGCGCAGGTGCAGGCGGTCTTTGCGGGCCTGCCATCCGGGGTTTCCCTGCCGATCCGCCTGCGGGTGGATGATGTCGATAGTCCGGTGATTGACCGCAGCACCGATCCGCCGAGCCTGATTACGGTGGCGATCCCATGAACCAACCTGCCGCCTTCGAACCTCGACCATCTGCAACCGGGCGCATGCGCCAGGCGATGGCGGCGGCGGTTGCTGACCTTGGCGAGCGATTGGCCGCCTTGTCGACTGGCGAGGAGCCGCAGCCCAAAGACGTGGCCCGCGATCTGGACTCACCGCTTTCCATGCTGGCGGACCTTTTCGGTCTGAATGGGGCGGAGCAGACCATGCTGCTGCTCGCCGCTGCGGCGGAACTGGAGCCACGCCTTTCCGACCAGATCCGTGCCATTTGCGGCAGCGAGCGCCCGGATGCCGGCCTCGCCCTGGCGCTAACGGCGGAGGAGGGGTGGGAGGCGCTCTGCCCGGAAGCGCCCCTGCGGCGCTGGCGGCTGGTCGAGCTTGTCGGCAACGGCCCGATGCTGCGGCGCTCGCTGGTGCTGGACGAGCGCATCACGCATTTTCTGATGGGCATTAACTATTGCGACGGGCGGCTGGAAGGAGTGGTCCGGCTGATCGAACCCTCCCGACGCATCGGCGAACGGGAGCAGGCAGCCGCCGGCGCCATCACCGCCGCGTGGGATGAAACCGGCTGCCCGCTGACGGTCATCTTGCTGGCCAGTCCCGACCGCATCGCAAACCGCGAGGTAGCGGCTCACGGCGCCCGTGGTCTCCGCCTGCGTCTGCTGGCGATCGACGCCGCCGATATTCCGGGCGACCCGGCGGCGAGGCATGGCTTTGCGGTCCTTCTGGAGCGCGAACTGGTGCTCTCCGGCGCTGCGGCCTTCATTGAAGTTTCCGATGCGGCCGCCGCCCCGCAAGCCCAGCGTCTGGCCGACAGCCTGCAGGGGCCAACAATACTGGCAGGCGGCGATCCCCCGTTGCCCGCGCGTAGCCCCCGCCGCCGCATCGACCTTGCCGCGCCGGATCGGTTCGAGCGCCGGGCGTTTTGGCAGGATGCCCTCGGCATTCAGGCGCATGCGCTGGGGCCGGGTCTCGACCGGCTGGCGGAGCAGTTTGCGCTGGACAGGGGCGGGATCACGGCTACCGTCGAGAGTGCCGTCAATAGCGCGCCCGTCCCGCCGGAAAAGCTGCTGGGTAGCCTCTGGCAGGCGGCTCGGGTGCAGGGGCGCCGCCATCTGGACAGCCTTGCGAGCCGGATCGAAAGCCGTGCTACCTGGGATGACCTGGTGCTGCCCGCCGAGCCGATGGCGCAACTGCGCGATTTGGCGGGGCATGTCCGTGAGTCCTGGCGTGTCCACCAGGAATGGGGCTGGGCCGCGAAGAGTGACCGCGGCCTGGGGGCGGCGGCGCTTTTCGCCGGGGCCTCCGGCACGGGCAAGACCCTGGCGGCAGAGGTGCTGGCCGGCGAATTGCAGCTCGATCTCTATCGCATCGACCTCAGCCAGGTGATCAGCAAATATATCGGCGAGACAGAAAAGAACCTTGCCCGCATTTTCGCGGCGGCGGAGGACGGCGGCGCAATCCTGCTGTTCGACGAAGCTGACGCCCTTTTCGGCAAGCGGAGCGAGGTGAAGGACAGCCACGACCGCTACGCCAACGTTGAAGTCTCCTACCTCCTCCAGCAGATGGAAGCCTACCGTGGCCTGGCGATCCTCACCACGAACCTGAAGAGCGCGGTCGATACCGCATTCCTTCGACGGCTGCGGTATGTGGTGAACTTTCCGTTCCCAGATGCTGCGGCGCGAGCCGCGATCTGGGCGCGGATCTTCCCGCCTCAAACCCCTCTGGACCGTGTTGAGCCTGCACAGCTTGCCCGGCTGAGCATTACCGGTGGCGCAATCCGCTCCATCGCTTTGAATGCCGCATTCCTCGCCGCCGCCGATGCCAAAGCGGTAGCGTCCGCTCACATTCTGACCGCGGCAAGGCGCGAATACGCGAAGCTGGAGAAGCCCTTCACCCAGGCGGAGCAGGGGGCCTTCCGATGAGCCGTCAGCGCGTGACACTGCATATCGATCGCATCGTTATCGACGGGCCGCACATGTCCCGCGCCGCCCTGGCGGACGTAATTTTGGCGGAATTGCAGCGTGCGCTGTCAGCGCCCGGCGCGCTGGATGCCTTGAAGGGGGCCGGGTCCGTGCCGCGGGTTAACGCGGGCGAAGTGCGCCCCGCCAATTCGGGTCCCACGGGTCTCGGCACCGCCATCGCCCACGCAACCATGGGAGCGTTGAAGCGATGAAGACCCGCGCCAAACGCTCTCAAACAACCGCCAATCCTATTGCATTCGCCGGAAATGGCGGCCCGGCGGCCGCTGCGCCAGCGAGCGCGCCGCAACCCAAGCTGCAGGACCCGAACCGCTTTCAGCAGGTTCACCAGAAGGTCCGGGTCTCCGGTCCTACCCGCCCGCCGCCCTCCGGCGGTGGCCCCGCGCAGAAGCGTAAGCCCTGGGTCGATCCCTCGGCGCCTGGCAAGATGGACGGTACTGATGGCGTCATCTTCAACCAGGCGTTCAATTTCCTCGATATGCGGAACTTCACGACCCCGTCGTCGAAAAACACGACGGAGGCGAACCTGGACACCGATGCGGTCGATGCCCACAACCGGGTAAAGGGTCACTATCCGCAAATAACCTCTCCGCTCTCCGACAGCGCGATTGAGGGTGCGGTCAGCGTGTTCAAGCCATCGTCGATCAAAGGCGACATGGATTACCTGAATCAGTGGATGGACAATTTTATCGGCAAAATGTCGAAGGCCGATGAATTTGACATTGATCCTTCGAACGCGGCCTACCGCGCGATGATCGAGAAACTGATCAAGGACAAGACCGTCGGCCCCAAAATCCTGATCCTCGCCTCCCGGCAATCGGCCTTCGCCCGTGGTGACGGCAGCAAGCGGGAGGTTTTCGTCCATTCGAAAGTGAAAGCCGCCGACCGGCGCACCACGCTGATCCACGAGCTGGTGCACTTCTACGCACACAAGACCTACCGGAAGTGGGTCGAAGCCTCGAAGGACGAGCGCCATTACAACGAGGGCCTGACCGAGTGGCTCGCGCGGAAAGTGATGACCGCCTCGGAATTGAGCGGCCGGAACAAATACCAGAACCGCGTCGATACGGTGAATAAGCAGATCGCGGCGCACATCCCGGAAGACGGAATCGCCAGGGCCTTTTTCGGCGGGGAGGTCTGGCGCTTCGAAACCCGCAGCGACGAGGCGCGCGCGGCCTTCAAGACCGCGACGGGGATCGAGGAGGGAGCCAGCGCCGATGTGGAGCGGGAAGCGTCCCGTACCGGCGCGGGTCTGGTCCAGACCGTGGAACCGCGCAAGCACTACCGTTTCCTGAACCTGGGCTTTGCCGAGTCCCAGCCGAAAAGCGAGCATGAGGCGACCTTCAAGGGGGTAAAGGCTCAGACATTCGATAAGGATTCCTCGCTGAAATTCCGCTTTGTCGGCCATGCTTCCAGCCCCGGCAGTGAGGCCGCTAACAGGGAAGTCGCGCGCAAACGCTCGGTTGCCTTCTACCGGATGGCCCGGCGGGAAGGCGTTCCGTGGAACCGGCTGGCTGATGCCGCCCGCCCGCCGCATTTCGGCGAGAGCAAGCCCACCGTGACCGAAGAGGACGCCATCACCCGCGCCATGAACCGGCGGGTAGAGATGTTCCTGGTGAAGGGAACTGGGCCATGAGCGAGCGCGTCTTTACCGGTAACGATTTCGCCCCCGTTGCCGCCCGCAGACCGGAACCGGCGGAAAAGGTCCGCATGGCCCTCGGCCTGCAAGCGAAGTTGCGGGTAAACGCCCCCGGCGACCACTGGGAACGGGAAGCCGACCGGATTGCCGATGCTGTCGTCGCAGAGCGACCGGTCCCTCTCCAAAGCCCATTGCCGGTATCGCCGGCGCTCCAACGCCAGCCGGAGGAGGAAGAAGAGGAACTCCAGGCCAAGCCGGAGCCGCTACAGCGTCAGGCCGAGGAGGAGGAAGAAGAGGAATTGCTTCAGCCGAAGGCAGAGTCGCTACAGCGTCAGGCGGAGGAGGAGGAGGAAGAAGAAGAGATGCTCCAACCCAAAGCCGGTGGCATCGCTCATGCTGAGTCCACGCCTGGCCCCGGTTTCGCAGCCGCGCTGGCCAGTGAAAGCCAAAGCGGCCAGGGCATCGACCATGCGACCCGCGCTGCCTTCGAGCCCCGCTTCGGCCGCGACCTCTCCTCGGTGCGATTGCACACGGGCGCGAGAGCCGAGCACCTCAGCCGTCAGATCAACGCGCGGGCCTTCACGCATCGCAACCACATCTATTTTGCCAACGGCCAGTTGGATACCCAAAGCCGTGAAGGCCGCCGTCTCCTCGCCCATGAGATCACCCACACCTTGCAACAGGGCGAGGACAGAGGCGATCTGGCGCGCGAGCCGCTACAGCGTCAAACCGGCCCGGGAACGCCTGCGGCTGCGCCCGCTCCCGGTGCCGCCCCTGGACCCGCCGCAGCACCGGCGGCTCCGACGCGACCGACTTCCGTCACGTTTAACTTTGATCCGACCATCGCCATTCCGCAAACACCGGGCGGGCTCACAGGCATGACCGCGAGCACGAACGGCACCAATGTCACTTGGTCGATCGCGGCTCATACCGCAGCCTCTGTAGCCGCGGGCACAACCATAAACGCTTCTACGGGCGCTATCGCGCTCGATGCCGGACAGGTTGGGGGCCAGCTTCGGGTGACGGCAACCAATTCCGCAGGTTTTGCATTCAGCGATTTCCGGGTCGCCTCCACACCCACCGGCATCGATGCAACCTCGGTCTTGTCTGCTCTCAGCGGGACATCCAGCCCCTATGGCGCTGCCTTCCAGCACACCTTCACTAGCGCCAATGGGTCTGCGACCGTGCTAGAGCAGCTGCGTATTGGCGAGCGGTTTCCGACAGCACCGACGCCGGCGGCTGCGACTCACCGTTTCGTCCCGCCGGCTTGGCCGTTTCACCCGCCGAGCTTCACCTTGAGCACTGGCACGCTTGCCAACAATGCTGCCGGCGCGTTCGTGCTCGACGCTAACGGGGAGTTCAATGCGCCGCCCGCAGGCTCGACCCTGATCCGGGGGGACAATGTCTCGGTTCCGCACGCCGCCATTGATGCAGGCGATCATGTGCAGAGCCATACGACGCCAGCGCCCACGAACCGACTGCCGGTGACATTCTCGCTGGACCAGCAGTTCCACTTCTTCAATCCGCGCGCCGCTTCCGGCAGCCGCTGGACGCATTTCACTACGACGAACCACAGCCGCACGCTCAGACGTAGCGGCACAGATCTGGAGGTGGTGACGACGGTCAACGGTGAGGAGCATGTGGACGATTACCAAGGCCCGCCCGCGTTCACGAACCTCACTGCATCGCCCGTCAACACGCCGAAAAGCCGGCCGGCCCCGCCAGGCGGAGGAGCAGCCCCAGCTGCACGGACGGTTGCCCTCAGCGTCGAGCAAATCGGCGACCTGCCGGCTGGCCAAAGTGTGAGGTGGCGCTTCATCGGCAACCGGCGCGGCTGCACCCTCACACCCGATCCGAGCGACGCCACCCAGGCTGAGTTGACCGTCGGCACGACGGCTGGAACCGTTACAATCGAAGTATCGTTGAATACTGGCGGTAATGCCGACCGCGTTCAGGTGAGGATCGTTTGATGACCGGCTATCCCCGCTCCCCCCGTCTGACCCGCGCGGGCATCGTCCTGATCGGCCCGGAAAATGGCGCGGTCGAGCGGATCATCACGCTGCAATACACGCCCGACTCGCTCTCCCGCTCGCTGGAAGTGCAGGGCGTCGCCGATGAGCCGGACCGCTCCCAGCCGCTGCGTCTGACCGGACCTGCTGTTGAGACCATCACGCTGGAGGCGGAACTGGACGCCACCGACCAGCTAGAATTCCCCGACCAGAACGCGGATGCGGCGGAGGTTGGGCTCTTCCCGATCCTCTCCGCGCTGGAAACAATGATCCATCCGACCGTGGCCCAGTTGGAACGCCAGAACCAACAAGCGGGCGCGGGTTCTTTCAGCATCACACCTGCGGAAACGTCGCTCGCTCTCTTCATCTGGAGCAAGAACCGGATAGCGCCGGTTCGCCTTACCAATCTTTCGATCACGGAGGAGTTTTTCGACCCCGCCCTGAACCCGATCCGGGCCAAGGTCAGCCTGACGTTGCGCGTGTTGAGCGTCGATGATCTGGGCTTCCGCCACCGCGGCGCGGGCCTCTATCTCTCCTACCTCCAAGCCAAAGAGCAGCTAGCTGCCCGCGCGCAAGGCGGCGAACTCTCCGCGTTTGGCATTGCCGGATTGCCCTGAGCCATGAAGAACAAGCCTTGAGGGACGAGCCATGAAGAACCCGATCCAAGCCCTATTCGAAGCCGGCATCGTTGAGCGAACGGATTTCCCGGCCGACAGCCGCTACCACGGCATCCCCACTACCTCCATCGAGGGAAGCGCCGCCGGCGCCGTCACCTACCTGAAGCGCCGTTTCGCGCCCGCGCCGGAGGCGTTTGCCACGCTCCGCTATCGCCGCGTGACGCAGGGGGATCGCCTCGACCAGATCGCCGCTGCCGAAGTCGGTAATCCGGAGGCTTTCTGGATGCTCGCGGATGCGAACGGCGTCATTTGGGCGGAAGAATTGGAGGAGCCTGGCAAGACGCTACGCCTGACCCTCCCGGCCGGCGTTCCCGGGGCGGAAGAGGACTAGAGACAGGCGTAACCATGATCAAAACGATCGACCTCTCGCTGATGTTCGGGCCCGGCATTCCGGTTGCCGCCCCGCGCGAGGTTGTGGAAGCGTTGCAGTCAGTCTCAATCCAAGACAATGTGGGCGACACGCCCAGCGGCTTCGATCTGGTGTTCTCGCTGGAGAAGGACTCTCCACTCAATACCGTGTTCCTGTTGGCGGGCGGCGGCGCTCTGCCGATCCTGCGGGTCGCCCTGATCGCGACCATTAGCGGCCAGGCCACAACCTTAATCAACGGCGTCGTGACCCGTACCGAGATGACGCCCGGCAAAGGCAGTCAGCCCGCGACGCTGAAGGTGATGGGCCGCGACCTGACGGCGACCATGGAAATCATCGATTTCTCCGGCATTCCTTATGTCGGCATGCCGCCCTTTGCCCGCGTCGCCTTGATCCTAGCGAAATACGCCTGGCTTGGCGTGATCCCGCAGGTGATTCCCTCTGCCGAAGGGCCGCCTTTGCCGACCGACCGCATTCCGCGGCATCAGGATTCCGACCTCGCCTATATCCGCCGCCTGGCTGACGAGGCCGGCTATACCTTCTTCATGAAGCCGGGACCGGCCCCGGCAACCAGCTTTGCCTATTGGGGGCCGGAAGTCCGGGTGGGGCAGGTGCAACCGGCGCTGACGGTGGAGAGCGGCGTCACGACCAATGTCGAGGAACTGAGCTTCACCTTCGACAAGGACGGGACGGAGATACCCATCGTCTACATCCACAATAAAGAGACCAAGGCGCCGATACCGATCCCCATCCCAAGCGCCATCCCGTTCCAGCCGCCCCTGGGCGCCGTCCCGCCCATTCCGCCGAAGATCACGCGGCTGACCAACACGGCCCAATTGAACCCGTTCGAGGCCATCGTCCGTGGGTTCGCTTATGCTGCGCGCCATTCCGATGCGGTGACCGGCACCGGGACGCTGGATGTGCTTCGCTACGGGCGGCCGCTGAAGGCGCGCGGGCTCGTCGGCGTGCGCGGCGCGGGGCATGCCTTCGATGGCGTCCATTATGTCGAGTCCGTGCGGCACGAGTTGCAGCGCGGCTCCTACAAGCAGTCGTTCACGCTCAAGCGGTCCGGCCTTCTCCCCACGCAATCGGCGATACCGGCATGACACAGACCTACTACGGCAAATATCGCGGCACGGTGGTGAACAATGTGGATCCGATGCTCATTGGCCGGGTGCAGGCGATTGTCCCGGCGGTTTCCTCCGTGGCGCTGACAAGCTGGGCCATGCCATGCTTCCCGATGAGCGGTATCCAGACCGGCTCGCTAGCCGTGCCGCCCATCGGGGCCGGTGTCTGGGTCGAGTTCGAAGGCGGCGACCCGGACTATCCGATCTGGAGCGGCTGTTTCTACGGTAGCGCTGCGGAGGTCCCTGCGCTGCACCAGCTAACCCCGCCCGGCGTCTCCGCCGTCACCATGCAGACGATGCTGCAAAACGGCATCACGGTAACAGACCTGCCCGGCCCGACCGGCGGCATTGTCCTGAAGACGACGGCGGGCGCATCGCTGATCGTGAATGACACCGGCATCTATATTTCCAATGGCCGCGGCGCGATGATCACGCTCGTCGGGCCGACCGTGACCGTGAACAACGGCGCGCTCACGGTGATTTAGGAAGGGAGGCGCGAGACACCATGCCCGGACCAATCCTGCATCTCGGCGCGACGCTTACCTGCAGCCATGGCGGCCAGGCACTGCCAGCCGCACCGTTCCCTCGGGTGACCGTTTCCGGCCAGCCGGTGGTGACCCAGACCTCGCCCTGGATGATAGCCGGGTGTCCGTTCGTGCCGACCGCTGGCAATGGGCCATGCGTGACCGGCACGTTCGTGACGGCAGCGACCAGAGTGTTCGCAGGCGGCCAGCCGGTCGTTCTGATGGACAGCGTCAGCACCTGCATTCCTACCGGTACGCCAATGATCCCAGTGCAGGCGCAAACCCGCGTGATCGCGACCTGACGGGAGGCTCTGGACAGCCATGCAGCTCGACTTCCCCTATCACTTCGACGGACGCAACCGGACCGCCGCGACCAGCGAGGCGGATCATATCCGGGACATGATCGAGCAAATCCTGTTCACCACGCCGGGTGAGCGGGTGAACCGGCCGGATTTCGGGGCGGGCGTGCTGCAATTGGTCTTTGGCCCGGCAAGCCCCGAAGCAGCCGCCACCGCTGAGTTGATGATTACCGGCGCGCTGCAACAATATCTCGGCCGCCGCATCACACTCGCCGGGGTATCGACCGATGCGGACGACTCGACCCTGCGCATCCGCATCGCCTACCAGTTGAACAGCACCGGCGCGCAGGTGGTTGAAGAATTTGAGCGGGGGCTTGGCCCATGATCTACCATTGCTGCGACCCGCGCCGCCGCGAACTCGTGCTTGCGCATCCGACGCTGAACGGCATCGATTTTATCGAAGTGCTGGACAATGAAGCCCCGCCACTGACGCCACGCCAGCGCACGCTGCTCGTGCGTTTCCTGAAGCCTGCGCCTGTACTGACCACCGATAATTTTGAGATCGAAGGCGGCGAGCGCATCGCTGACGTAGGGGTGGAGTGGGTCTCCCCGGCAGACGTGCCGGACCTTGCGGTGATCGATCCGATTGAGGCGGGACTGCCCGCCTATCTGACCGGCCTGCCGCAACCGGACCATGTCGTCGCGGTCAGGACCAGTTCGAGCGGCGATTACTCCATCTACCGCCTGCGCCTGGTGGCGGCCCCCGGTTCGCTCAGCCCGCCGAATGGCATCGACCGGCTGCTGGCGGAGATCGCGTTCTCGTTCAAGGTCGAATGCCCGACCGACTTCGATTGCAAGCCCGCGCTCGACTGTCCGCCGGAACTGGAAGAAACGCCGGCGCTTTCCTACCTCGCGAAGGACTATCAGAGCTTCCGCCGTTTGATGCTGGGCCGGATGGCGCAACTCATGCCCGACTGGCGGGAGCGCAGTCCCGCAGACCTGGGCGTCACCATGGTCGAGGCGCTGGCCTATACCGCCGACCGCCTCAGCTATGCCCAGGATGCGGTCGCGACCGAGGCTTATCTCGCCACCGCCCGGCGGCGCTCCTCAGTCCGGCGGCATGCGCGGCTGGTCGACTACTACATGCACGATGGCGGCAACGCACGCGCCTGGGTGCAAGTGCGGACCTCCCTGAACGGCACAAGCATCCAGGCTGGGCGCGAGCGCTTCCTGACCCAGGTCACCGGTTTCGACGCCCAGATTCCCTTGGCGGAAGAAGACGACGCCCTGAACCGCTCGCCCGTGGTGTTCGAGCCGCTCTACGACACGGTCCTCTGGGTCGCGCACAATCAGATCTTTTTCTACGACTGGGGTGATGAGGAATGCTGCCTGCCCGCAGTGGCAACGCGGGCGACCTTGGCGGGCAACCTCTCGAACCTGGCCATTGGCGACACCCTGATCTTCGAGGAGCGGATAGCCCCCCATACCGGTCTCGCCGCCGATGCCGATCCGAACCACCGCCACGCCGTGCAGCTTTGCGCGGTCGAAAGTGGCCTGACCGATGAACTGACCGGCGCGGCCATCACCGAAATCCGCTGGGCGGAGGAAGACGCGCTTCCGTTCCCGCTCTGCATTTCCGCCCGTGCTGACGAGACCGCGGGCGGCGGCCTGATCGAGAATGTTTCGCACGCCCTCGGCAATATCGTGCTGGTGGACCATGGCCGCAGCATCGCGGACGAGGACCTGGGGGCGGTGCCGCAGCCGCACTTGTACCTAGTGCCTCAGCCTGCCAATGTGGCCTGTGACCGGCAGGAGCCGCAGGCTGTGCCGCCGCGTTTCCGCCCGCTCCTGGCGGAAGGGCCGGTTACCCAGGCAGAGCCATGGCCCACGCTGAATTCGCCTGCCTCCGCCTTCGCCGCGATCCGCCAGACGATGGACGCACGCCGCCCGGCAGTGACGCTTGCCGGTACGACGGCCATCGGCACCGATCCGTGGGATGCGCGGCGCGACCTGCTGGGCACCGCAGCCGACGACCGCTACTTCGTGGTTGAGACGGAGCGCGACGGCAGCGCCCGCCTGCGCTTCGGCGATGACCGTAACGGCCTCCGCCCCAATTCCGGCACGGCGTTCCTCGCAAGCTACCGGGTTGGCAATGGCGTCGAAGGCAATGTCGGCGCGGACGCGATCCGCCATGCCATCTCCGACCAGGGCGGCATCCTCGCAGTGCGCAATCCGCTGCCGGGCCTGGGCGGCATAGAACCGGAAAGCATGCAGGCGGTGCGGGAGGCCGCGCCCTATGCCTACCGGACCCAGGAACGCGCCGTAACGCCTGCTGACTATGAGGAAGTGGCGAAGCGCTTCCCGGATGTGCAGCGCGCTGCCTGCACCTTCCGCTTTAACGGCCATGGCCACACGGTGTTCCTGACGGTGGACCGCTTTGGCGGCCGCCCGATCACGGCGGAGTTCGAAGCCGATCTGATCGTGTTCCTCGACCGGTTCCGCATGGCCGGTTATGACCTGGAAATCGATGCGCCGCGCTACGTCGCGCTGGAACTCGACCTGTTCGTCTGCGTTTGTCCGGACCACTTCCGCGCGCAAGTGCGCGAGGAGGTGTTGCGCGTGCTCGGGACGGGGCGCACTGCGGACGGCTCAACGGGCTTCTTCCATCCGGATAGTTTCAGCTTCGGCGATCCGGTTTACCTGAGCGCCATCTACGCCGCCGTCATGGATGTTGAGGGCGTCACCTCGGTCGAGGCAACGCTGTTCCGCCGCCGCGGGCGGCCCGATCCGGTTCCCTTGGAGGACGGCGTGATCGAGATGGGGCGGCTCGAAATCGCCCAGCTCGAGAACAACCCGAACTTCCCAGAGCGCGGCGCGCTCCGGCTGGAGATGGGAGGCGGCAAATGAGTGACGCACCGATCCGCATTGGCCTTCCCGACACGGCGCAAGCGCTGGACATTTGCGGGTGCTGCGATGGCATCGCCGTCAGTACGCTGCAACCGATCTGGAACCGCCCGAACCTCTCCGCCATCGCGTATCGCGCCGGCACGCATGCCCAGTTCAAGGCGTCGATCCTGACGGCGCTGGCCTCCGCCGAACATGCGCCGCTCGCAGACCTCAAAACCCGCGACAACGATGATTTCACCATCGCCCTTATCGACGCCTGGGCCAGCGCCTGCGAAGTGCTGAGCTTCTACCAGGAACGCTATGCCAATGAGGCCTTTATCGGCACGGCGCTGGAACGGCTGTCGATTGGCGAGATTGCACGTCTGATCGGCTACCGCCTGCATCCGGGCGCGGCGGCGGAGACGGATCTGGTCTTCCTGATGGACGATCCGCCGGGGGCCGAGCCGGATGTCGCCGACCTGACCATTCCGCTCGGCACGCGCGTGCAAAGTCAGCCGGGGCCGGAAGAAACGCCGCAAGTGTTTGAGACACTGGCGCCCCTCCAAGCCCGCGTTGCCTGGAACCGCTTCCAGCCGCGCCAGAACCGGCAGATCGCCCCGAACACGGGCGATCTGGGCGCATGGTTGCAGGGGCAGGCGACCGGCCTGCAAATGGGCGACGCCATCCTGATTGTCGGGGATGACCGGGGCAGCAATGCCGGGTCCGAACTGTGGGATTTCCGCCGGGTCACCAGGGTGGAGGCTTTCCCCGATCTCGACCGGACCTTTGTTACCTGGGACCGGCCGCTCGGCTCCATCAATCCGCCGGGCGAGGCGGCGCAGGCAGGGCATCGTTTCTACCACCTCCGCACCCGCGCTTCTCTGTTTGGCTATAACGCGCCGCATCCGGGCGTTTTGACCGCAGAGCAGCGGGATAATCTCGGCTATCCCGATATCATCATCGTTGCGGCCGTAAGCGGTCCGGGCGGCCTGACCTCTTCGAAACTGCCGATACCGGACTGGGATTTCGATTTTCCCGCATCCAACAAGATCGCCCTCGATGCGGTCTATAAGGGCTTTGTCCTGGGCGGCTGGGTCGTCCTCACCCTGCCGGGTGGCTTGGTGGAGCTGTACAGCATCACCAACGCCGCAGAGGACGCGGAAGCCCGTTGGGGCGTCAGCGGCAAGACAACCTTGCTGACTGTAGCAGGCGAGCATCTTTCCTCGTTCGAGAATGGCTACCGTACCGTTGGTGTCTATGGCGAAAGCGTGGAACTCGCGCTGGCCGAAACGCCGCTTTACGGCTGGATCGCCGGATCAACCGTCGAGCTGGACCGCCGCGCCGCCGACCTGCCGGAAGAGCGGCTGCTCATGTTCGCGGGGCGCCGCGCCCAGGTCCAAGTGGTCGCGGACACGCTCACACTGACCGCCGACGACGGCATTTCCATGAGAACGCTCTTTACCGAAGACCGCCTGACCCTGATGGCCGACCCGGAGGCAATCCCGGCCAGCACCGATCTGCTTTGGCGCTTGCG
The DNA here is from genome assembly GCA_965222315.1 of Alphaproteobacteria bacterium. Taxonomy (GTDB): domain Bacteria; phylum Pseudomonadota; class Alphaproteobacteria; order Bin95; family Bin95; genus JACKII01. The sequence goes on from OZ244951.1 coordinate 992,059, forward strand.
CGATGCGGACGGCTTCGAAGGGACGCTCGAGGCTCCGGAAACCGCGTTGCAGGCGGTGGAGGCCGCCGATGACACGGAAACGGTCGCGGAAACCGCGATATTGGCGGAAGTTCAGGCCATCGACGCCACCCAATCCCGGCTTGTCCTGGTCGAAGCGCTGACCCATGCCTATGACCGGCGCAATCTCTCGATCCACGCCAATGTCGCCCGCGCCTCGCACGGAGAGAGCGCAACGGAAATCCTGGGCGGTGGTGATCCCTCCCGGCCACATCAGAGCTTCCAGCTGAAGCAGAACCCGGTGACCCAATTGCTCGCGCCGGCGGAGTCGGGGATCGCTTCAACGCTGGAGTTGCGGGCCGATGGCGTGAAGTGGCGTGAAGTACCCTTCCTTTATGGCCAGGGGCCGCGTAACCGGGTATTCGCGACGGCCCTTGACGACGAGGGCAAAACCACGATCCGCTTCGGGGATGGCGTCGAAGGCGCACGGCCGCCAGCTGGCCGGGATAATCTGGTTGCGGAGTACCGGGTTGGCCTCGGCCTCGCCGGGAACGTCAGGGCAGGGCAGTTGAGCCTCGCCGTTGACCAGCCCCTCGGCCTGCGTTCGGTGCGGAATCCGCTGGCAGCGCTCGGCGGCGATGACCCGGAAACCTCCGCCGATGCCCGCCGCAGCGCGCCAATCTATACGCTGACGCTCGGGCGTCTGGTCTCTATCACCGACTACCGAGACTTCGCGCTCGGCTATCCCGGTATTGAGAAGGCGGATGCCCGCTGGGTCTGGACCGGTGAGACCCGGCGCATCATCGTCACGGTAGCGGGCACCAACGGCGCGATGATAACCGAGGACGGACCGACCTATCCGGCCCTGTTGCAGGCTTACCGGGACCTGGGCGACCCGTTCGTGCAGTTCCAACTGCTCTCCTATGTGCCCGCCCATTTCCGGCTGGGCGTCCGCGTTGCCATCGACCCGGATTATGAAAACGACGCGGTTCTGAGTGCGGTTGAGGCAGCCCTTCGCGCGGCGTTCAGCTTCGATGCGCGCGACTTCGTCCAGCCAGTCGCCCTCTCCGCGGTAGCCGCGAAGGCGCATGAGGTGGCTGGTGTGCTTGCGGTTGATATCGAAAAGCTCTACCGCACCGCACCGCCGCAGGCTGACGCCATCGCCCATCCGTTGCTGTCGGCGCAGCCGGGCCGCCTGTCCGCGGCCGGCAAATTGCTGCCTGCCGAGATCCTGACCCTGTCGCCCGATCCGCTGGATCAGTTGGAGGCGATGTCATGAACCGTATAACGCCACAAGCGCTCTACGAGTTGCTGCCCGCCATCATCCGAATGCGGGACGCTGACGAGGGCGAGCCGCTCCGGGCGCTTTTCGCCGTGCTCGCCCGCGAAGGCAGTGTCATTGAGGAAAATATAGAGCAACTGCTCGACGATCTTTTCATCGAAACCGCCGCCGACTGGGCTACGCCCTATATCGGCGGCGTGATCGGCTACCGCGCGCTGCATGAGATCGAAGGCACCGTTGTCAGCCCGCGGACAGAGGTCGCGAACACGATCGGCTACCGCCGCCGCAAGGGCACGGCGGCTGTCCTTGAGCAGCTTGCCCACGATGTCACCGGCTGGCCCGCCCGTGTGGTGGAGTATTTCCAGCTCGTCGCCACCTGCCAGTACATGAACCACATCCGGCCAGGCCATCATTGGGCGCCCGATCTGGCCGATCCGCTGACCCTGGAGCCGGTGGGCCGCGCGTTCGATCCGGTTGCCCGTACGGTGGATGTCCGCTCGATCAACCGCGCGGGCAGCCGTAAAAGTACCGGCGGCAAGCACAATCTGCCCAATATTGGTCTCTATCTCTGGCGGCTGGGGGCGATGCGGCAGAGCAATACGCCCGCTTCGATGGTGGATGCGCGGCGCTACCGGTTCGACCCGCTGGGCGCTGACCGGCCCCTGATTAACCGGCCACTCGCCGAAGACCACATCACCCATCTGGCCAGGCCGGAAAACGTGCCGGGCTTCCTCACCCGGCGGCAATTGCATGATGAGCCCGCGCTCTGGTATCCGCGCGCGTTCGAGATATTTGTCGATGGCGTGGCCGTCCCGGTAGAGCAAATTCAGACCTGCGATTTGGCTGATGACGGTCCGGGGTGGAACCACTCCCCGCATACCGCTGCCGGAGTCAATTTCCCGGTACGCGTCGATCCGGAGCGGGGCCGCTTCGCCTTCCCGGATGAAGAGGAGAGGGAGGTCCGCACAACGTTCCACCTCGGCTTCCCCGGCCAGATTGGCGGCGGCGAGTACAACCGGGCGGCTGGACTGGCGCAACCCACGACCGAGCGCCCGCTTGTCGTCTTCCCCCATCCGGTCCACGCGACTATCCAGGACGCGCTGAACGCGCTGCCCGCGGCGGGCGGGATCGTGGAAATCCGCGCGAACGATATTTTTGCAGCGCCGGTATTGCTCGACCTTGCCGCCGGGGCGGAGGTGGAGCTTCGCGCAGGCGATGGCCTGCGCCCGATCTTGAATGCAGCCGCGCCGTTCGTGCTTTCCGGCGGCTCAGATGCCTGCGTCAGCCTCAATGGGCTGGTGCTCATGGGCAGCCGGATCAGCATTGAGGCCAATGGCGGCGGCGAGTCGCTGGGCGAGGTCACGTTGCGCCATATGACCTTGGTCCCGGGCCTTGGCCTGACTGAGGTGGGCGGGCCGGCTTCGCCTGAAGCGGTGAGCCTCCAGGTCTCCGCCGTCGGCGTTGAACTGACGCTGGACCGTTCGATTTCCGGGCCACTTCGCATGGTGGACACCACCAACGTCGAAATCCGCGATTCCCTGATCGATGCCGCTGCGCTCGACACACTCAACAGTGCGGAAGCGCTGGCGATCAGCGGCATAGGCGCCGCGGCGGAACCGGCAGGCGCGCTCACCATTATCGCCTCGACGGTCATTGGCCGGATCACGGCGAGAGCATTCCCGCTGGTCTCGAACAGCATCCTGCATGCCCGCGCGTCCCAGCCGGGCGAGGTGCCGGTGCGGGCCTTCCAGCGCCAGGACGGCTGTATGCGCTTCAGCTTCGTGCCGCAGGGCTCGATCACGCCGCGGCGCTACCGCTGCCAGCCACAACTAGCCATCGACCAGGCAGTAAAGGCGCGGGAGGCCGAAACCGGCGTCCAAATCACCCAGGCCCAGCGGGCGCTCATCACTAGCCGCATCGCCCGCTGGCTTATTCCGAGTTTCACCGCCCATTCCTACGCCCATCCGGCCTATGCGCAGTTGCGGGAGGCCGCGCCTGCGGAAATCCGCACCGGCGCCGACGATGAAAGCGAAATGGGCGTCTGGCACCACCTGTTCCAACCGCAGCGCGAGGCGAACTTGCGCATCCGGCTCGACGAATACCTGCGCTTCGGTCTGGAAGCCGGTGTCTTTTTCGAGACGTAAAGGAGGCACGCGAAAACCATGAGTGGCGACTACAGCAGAGACACCTTCGACGCCCTCCGCGACTATGCCGGCGTCTTCCTGCAACAGGGCCGGGCCGCGCTCGATGCCGACTGGAACGAGATGGTCGCCATCTTCGAACGCCGCATCCGCGCCGCGACGGTCGATACCATCGGCCGGGCCGTGGTGCCGCTGGAAACGCCTCTTGGCTTCCAGATCCAGCTTGCGGCAGGCCCCTCCGTTTCCATCGGCCGCGGCCGCAAATACCTGCACGGCCTGTTGCTCGAGTGCCACGGCCAGTTTGATGCAAGCACCGCAGTATTCGACCGCGGGCGCGACGGCGCCAACGGGCCGGAGGGCGTGCTGGACGAACTGATTTCCCCGGCAGGTGGTGACTTCGTGCCCTACACCAGTCAGCCCTATTGGCCAACACCGGAACCCTTGCCACAGTCGAGTGGTCCGCATCTGGCCTATGTGGTCGCCTGGCAACGCGAGGTGACTGCGCTCGAAAACCTCGCCTTGCTGGAGCCCGCCCTGGGCGGGCTCGACACCGCAACGCGCTGGCAGACAGTCTGGCAGGTGCGGTTCCTGAGCAATGTCGGTGCGAATACGACGTGCGCCACGCCGGACGATCAACTGGCCGGATGGGAGGCGGAAATCGCGCCCTCCACCGCCCGGCTCACCACGCGCACCATCGAAATCGAGGATCCGGAAGATCCCTGCCTGGTACCGCCGACCGGTGGCTTTACCGGGATCGAGAACCAGCTTTACAGGGTCGAATTGCACACGGTCGGTGCGGCGCAGACCGACGCGCGCTTCAAGTTCAGCCGCGAAAACGCCTCGGTTGCCGCCAGTATCGAGAGCTTCGGCAACCCCGCCGACCGCATCACGGTGCAGCGCATCGGCCGTGACGAGGTTCTGCGCTTCCGCGCGGGCGACTGGGTGGAAGTCACCGACGACCACCGGGAGTTCAATCACCAGTCGGGCCAGATGCTGCGGGTCGCCGTCGCTAACGAGGAAACCCGCGAGATCGAACTGGAAGGCACCATCGCTGCTGATCTGGTGCCGAGCGGCATCGGCACGGACACGCCCGCCAACCGGCGCAGCCGCCTGATCCGGTGGGACCAGCGTGGCATCATCCGCGACACCGATGGCAATCAGTGGGTGGACCTGGATGCTCCCGCCTCTGACGGTCTGATCCCCGTGCCGCCAACCGGCACTGTGCTAGTGCTGGAATCGGGGATTACGGTGGAGTTTTCCGCTGCCGCCCAGCCCACAGGCGGTTTTCGTGCAATGGACTATTGGCGCTTCGCCGCCCGCACCGCCGGTACGCAGATCGAAGAGCTTACCAGCGCGCCACCGGATGGAATCCAGCGGCATTACAGCCGCCTCGCCATCGTGACATTCCCAAATTCGGTTCAGGATTGCCGCGTCTTCTGGCCGCCCAATTTCGGCAGCGAGGCAGAGAGTTGCTGCTGCACTGTCTGCGTTACGCCGGAAACCCACAATGCCGGCGCGCTGACCATCCAGGCCGCCATCGATCAGATCGGGTCGGAGGGCGGTACGGTCTGCCTTTCCGGCGGCACCTATGTCTTACAGGCGCCCGTTACCATCGACGGCGGCGTTGCGGTGACGGTGGAAGGGCAGGGGGCGCTGACCCTGCTGGTCTATCAGGGCACCGGTCCCGCGATCCGTGTCCGCCGCTCCGCCGATATTCAGTTGCAGCGCTTCAGCATCGTGGCGCGCCTCCAAGGGACCGACGATGTCGGTGTTCCGGCAACGCCGGTCGCGGGCATCGCCTTGGAGAACACCGCGCTTGCAGCACTCCGCCGTATTGCGGTGCTGGTTGTCGCCAGCGGCGATGTCCGCAGAGATCCGGCCATCGCGCTGGATGGTGTCGCCATCGGCACCAAGATCGAAGAATGCCTGGCGCTGGCGCCGGTCGCGCTCGGGTCACTTGGCACCAGCGATGCGTTCGGCGTGCAGCAGAGCCCGGATTTTCTGGCCCTTGCCGAGCTTCGGGTGCTCGACAATATCCTGTTCGGGTCGGAAGCCGGTGTGCAGTTCGGCGGCCTTGCCATCAATATCGCCAACGCGATTTTCGACCGGAACATGGTTCTGGGCGGCACGTCGGGCATGGACGTCAATTGGTTTGAGGCCAACCTCGGCGCGACCGCCATCGACGGCAACGCGGTCACCTCGAACGGCACCGGTCTGCGCCTCGGCGTCAATCACCTGCGATTGCAGGACAATCAGATCAGCGGAGGAAGCCAGACTGGCGACGGTGTCGATCTGGTTCCGAACTTCGTACCAGCGACAGAGATAGACGCCCAGGTGATAGGCAACAGCATCGGCGATCTGGCTGGCAGCGGCATCCGTCTGCAAGGCCAGTTCGGCACGCTGCTTATCAAGCGCAACATCATCCGCCGCTGCCGGGAAGCCGGTATCGCCGCCACCGGCAAGCAGATCATTCGCTACACGGCTATCGACAATAATATCATTGAGGATATCGCCGACAGCGTCGATCAGCTTGGCGCGGGCGCCATCGTGCTCTCCCGGATCGAGGAGGGGCTCGTTTCCGGAAACCGTATCCGGGGCGTTGGCCAGGGCGGCGACCAGAGCCAGACTTATGTTGGTGTCGCTGTCTATGGGGTCGGCATCGTCTCGGTTGAGAGCAACACCGTATCGGAGATTGGGCCGGGCAATGCCGCCAGTCCCGCTGCCGGTATTTGGGGACGCTTGCCCTATTTCGAGCTTTCGGCCCGTGGCAATCGTGTGAGCGGCGCGCTGACCAACACGCAGAACGACCGCTCGCTCGCCTGGATCGGCCTGTTGATCGGGGAGGCCAACACAAGGCCGAATTCCCCGGCTGCTGGTGCATTTACAGCCAGCGTCCCAGGCCTGGCCGCCGACCAGATCGTCTTCGCAACCGTCGGCAATCAATGGTTCGCCGTGACCAACGAAAGCCTGCGTGCCGTTGGTCCGGTCCGCGAGCGGCAAATTCTGATCAACGCCAACCAGATCTACCATGCGGGCGAGACCAATCAGCCGCTAGTTTCCGCGATGGATACCGGCGATGCCACGACGACCTTCACCGACAACCAGGTCCGGCTGGAAGCCATCGGCGCGGTTCCAGCCATCGTTTCGATCACCGCGCCACGGGTGATCGCCGGAAACAACGCCGTCCGCCGCCGCTCCGACCAGGACGCCATGCACATCAATGTCGGCGAGGCCGGCGCTGCGACCGTCATCGGCAATATTACGTTCGGGAACATCCGCGTCTTCCCGAATGGGCTGAACCCGCCGTTCGACGCCCTCAACTTACTCGCCAGCTAACGCAGGCTTGCAGAAAGGAGCCCTTGCGCCATGGCCCGAGGCATCACCCGCATCAGGAACGAAACGTCGCTCCGTTCGCTTGCCGAGCGCGTTTACGATATCAGCGGACCCAGCCGTGCGGAAAATCTGCGCAAGGCGGAATCCGCGCTTCTCAAAGCCAACCCCCAATTGCGCCGGGCCAACGGATTTGCGGCAGGCACCGTCATTATCGTTCCGGAGGTCGGCCTGGACCGGACCGGCAGCGTCGAACTGCCGTCGGCAGACCTGGACGGCGCGTTGAACGAGGCTGCTGCCCGCATCCAACAAGTCGCCGGGGAGGCGAAGAACGGCTTTTCGATTAGTCAGGATCAACGGAAAACCGCCCTCGCCAATCTGTCGGACGAGCGGTTCATGGCTGAACTGGTCAAGTCTGACAGGAACGCCGTGAAGTTGGCGAAGCAAGCCCAGGACACGCTCCAAAAACAGGATGCGGTAGAGGAAGAGGCGATGGCGCGCTTGAGGCGTAGCCTCAGCGAGGCATCCAAAGAAATCGACCGGCTTCAACGCCTGACGAAGGGGCGGTAGGAGGTTGGATGCCCCTTCTATTCCGGATCGGCTGTGTTGATTGATGGTCCAGCCGCGGCCTTTCAGGTCGTTTAGAAACCCGGTGATCGGGAAGGGCATTCCCATCCCATTTGCGCTTATCCGTCGGTAGCCGAACCCCGCCGCCGACTTTGACACTTTAACGCTTCCAGATAGAGCAAATCGCGTTTCCCTCGATCGCTAAGGCCATAACGGCGTCTTGCCAGCCGGCAAAGGCTGCAGCTCAGAAGGTCTTCATAGTTTGGCGTGAGATCAGATGGCGATGGACGTTGCACAGATTGTCGGGGTCTGTTGCATTGCCGCTTTTGGACTGAAACGCCTTACCTTTCAGAAGGATCAGGCATTCGGGGCGAAAAGGTTTTCGATGAATGTAATCTTGCCACGGACTCCGGGCGTACGGTTGTAGGCGCTTCCCTTGACGATCATCCGGATCGTCTCGATGCCTACGACAATGCCATGTGCGAGAGCTTCTTCGCGACCTTGGAGTGCGAGTTGCTGGATCGCCGGCAGTTCCAGTCGCATGCAGAAGCCAGAATGGCGGTCTTCCACTTCATCGAAGGCTTCTACAATCCGACCCGCCGACACTCGGCGCTTGGATATCTATCGCCCAGCGAATACGAACGGAGGCAAGATGACCCGACACAAACTGAGTGACCCAAAAAAACTGTCCACGAAAGTGGGGCAACTCCACCCTCCTCCTCCCGCAACGGGAAGCATAAGTGGAAAATTCCAGCTCAGAACGGTCCGATTTTTGGGAAGCAGGTCATAGGAAGTGAAGCACATCCTTCCGCCGATCAAGAAAGCCGCCTGATTATGTCCGATCCAAGGGGCGTACTCTAGAGCTGAGTAAGTTTTGCATCGGCGCTAATAAGGTTACAGAATCCTATGACCTAAGGTGGGAGGACAAGGCCAATACCGCGATCTTGGTCCGGTTATCGACTTGCAACTTCCGCATTAAGTGGCGCACATGCAGCTTCACCGTCGATTCCGACAGGTTAAGCTCCCGCCCAATGGCTTTGTTGGACAGGCCGCGTTCCAGTCCGTCCATCACATCAATCTGGCGCGGAGTCAGGTGGACCGTTTGCTTACCAACCTGCACCCCGATGCTCGGTTCGTCATCGCTCGCGGTCTCGTTAGGGGACAGGCAGGTACAGGATTCCGGCACGTGTTGTTCGGTCGGGGAGGGGATATGCGAACAGGGAGTCCCGTTCGCCAAGGGCCGGCTGTCCGCACCATTCTGCGCTACCGCCGTTTGCGTTGCGTGCTCGATACCGTGCGGGATTGACTTCGAATTCGGGTAGTAGTGTCCGCCTGCCTGTATGAAGTGAATGGCGGCGACTGCGAACTCGGACGGCATCCAGGTCGGAATTACGCCACGCACCTCGTGGGCGATCGCTATCTCAATGCCCTCAGCATCAATCTCGTCGACCAGAACAACGAGAGGCCGCCCCGTGAGCGCCAGCAAGCAGCGTCTCAGGGTCAGTTCTACTTCGGGCTCAACGAGCGACCGGCCGCCGATCACATATACGCAAGCTGCCGTGCCCTCCGCAAAGACGGCCTTGCCGGTACTATCCTCAGGAACCTTATCGGTCCAGGTCACACTGAGGGCAAATTCCTTGGCATGCTCCGCCAAAAGCGCCGAGATTGCGGTGCCGCGCAGAACGTGTCCGTCAAGTACGATAATTTCTCTTGGTCCATCGAACACCGTAACCTCCCCCACTCTGGATAGACAAAACCGTAATATCGCCGGTTTACCTCTTTATAGCATAAGTTGTACGCCTTCAGTGTTAACCAAACCTTACGAGTATATGAGTTCACTGGTCAATATAATAATATCGTATACTGTTATAACTTAGGGTTGTATTTAGCACTCCTTTCACGAAATGTTGCTATGGCACCGTAACGGAAGGAAATTTTTGTCCGCAGGCTCCCATTGCCCGCGAGTTCGGCGCAGCCTGTATACCGTTTGGTTGTGGGGGAGGGCGGTACTTTTTTACCTACGCATTAAGCAGGTGTGGCCAGTGCGGACGGTGCCGCTATTATTATCGGGCGCAGTTTGAACCTGGTGCCAGGGATCGCCAGCTTAACAATCGCAGCATCCAAAAAGACCGGAAGCTGTAGGGCCTAAGAATGCCAACCAAAAGATTGTGTCAGTCACTTCCTCAAGAAGCTCTCTGCCGCCTCGGATAGGCCCAGCGCGGTCGTTCATTTTTTGTAAAGAGCATCGTTTTCTCCAAGGAACGCTAGGTAGTCGAACTTCATAAGCGCTCGAAAAGCGACAAAGAACGCCACGACAGCCATGATGAGAGCGCTGGAGAAAAGCCCATAAGCTGACATGCCGATTTGAAGATAAAAGCCGAGACTCACCGCAAAGTTGAGGAGGAGAAAGAGGGCTTGCAGAATGAGGAAGAGACGCGCCCGGTTGCAAACAAGGATCACGGCGCAACAGAGGTAAAAGACGGCATGGAGGAATACCGCGATCAACCCAACCCTAAGCGTCAATAGCTGGCCAAAGCTAAAATCGAGTGATTTTGCCAGCGCGGGCGCCATCAGGACCATAGCGGTGGTCAAAGCCGCCTGCAGAAAGACGATAGAAAACAACCCCGACCAAACCGTCTGCCCAAGCGCCTCGACGGAGTTGCGGATATTTTCATAGGTGGACCTGTCGGTTAGGCTAACGCGGAAAGCTCCGACCCCACTCATAAGCTTCGAGTCATGGAACAGGAATACCGCCGCAAAGGTTGGGATTGTTGAGATGTGGGCTACGAACATGACGCTGTCGTAAGGACTGTAGTGTAGGAAACCCGCAGCTGAACGCATAGCTTCTGGCGATAACCAATATACCCACTTGTCCGCCCACACCCCCATTACGGCAAGCAAAATACCGAGCCCGAGGACCCACAACCGGCGCACCGCATGCAGCATATCACGGACCGCCTGCATTAGGTCCGCATCGGATCCTGAAGCTGTCCGGCGCACTCGGATCACCGTCAGGGACACGCAGATAGCAATGCCGACCGTAAACGACCAGATCAAGAGTTCGGTGTCGGTCTCCCCGCGCGTTCCCAGCATGATGCAGGCGACGGCAACGGTCATTCCGCCGGAGAAGGACCAGATCAAATGGCGATAGGCCTTTAGTGCTGTCAGTGCCGCGAAGCTAGTCCACAATAGCGCCGCAGCGCCTGTCAGAAAGACGAACGCGGCTGCTAACTCAAAAGGCGCTATACCAAGAAGTGGTACTAGGCCGAGCGCAAACCCTTCGGCCAATAGCGCGGAGCCGATGGCGGCAACCAGGAACAGCGCCGGCGCTTGGCGTACCTCGCCGCTATCCACCTCGGCCGCAATCAACCTTGCTGCGATGGCGCCTGATGGCCCTGCAACCAAGGGAGCAAGGCAGAACGCATAGACGACGGTCAAGCGCAGATCCTCGACTGCCTCGAAGCCCAGCACCGGCGTCATTGTCACCGATACGATTGCCAGCGCGAAGATTGAGACCAGCCAAGGACCGGCCACGATGACAACTGCTCCCAGGAAAGTGATCACCGGACGCAGCAGACTGCCACCAAGTAACCATGTCAGCGCAGCGCCAGGCCCGCGGGCCGTCTCCGCTCCGTTGGCGCGATCCGTGTGAACGCTCATGCCAACATTAGTTCCTCATAGAGAGCAGCATAGCGCTGCGCCGAGAGCTCTGAGGTGAAGTACGTTTCAACTCGCTTGCGCAGTGTTTCGCCGCACCGCCGGCGCAGGTCGGCGTCACCCAGCAACTCTGCAATGGCCTCCCCGATTGCCTTGGCGTCCATTACCGGTGCGACGCGGCCGGCAATACCAAGGTTTGGCACCTCGTCTGGCGCTCCTTCGATGATCTCCCGGCAGGACCCGACGTCGGTGGTAACGCAGGGCACCCGCGCCGCGCCAGCCTCAAGCAGTACCAGTGGTTGCGCCTCGCTGATTGAAGTAAGCACCAGGACGTCGATGCGGCCTAGATAGTCAACGATGTTGACTTTGCCCGTGAAAACAATGGTCTCCCCGAGGTCGAGTTCGTCAATCCGCCGCTTACAAAGTGCGAAATAGTCCTCGTCTTCATCGGTTGGCCCAATCAATAAAAACTCTACGTCGGGGATCACGTTTCGCACAACTGCGGCGGCAGCGATGAAGGCCTCGATGTCCTTGATTGGCACTACGCGGCCGATCAGTGCCGCTGTTGGCCGCTTTGCCTGGCCAGACTCGATACTGTCGAAACGCTCGAGCTCAATGCCATTAGGGATAACCTGTAGCGATTTCTCACGCGCGCCGAGGGTTCGCTGGAACGACTGGTTGGCGCCGTAGAGGGTGGTCACCTTGTCGGCGCCGGAATAGACAGCGCGAGCATAAGACTCAAAGGTCTCGATCCAGAAGGCCCTAACGTCAGTTCGTCCCTCGCTGCCAAGGCCTGTTCTGACGGTGTCGGCAATCCAGTCTGCCATCACCAGATCAATGCGGCGCTCGTTTGTGTAGATACCGTGCTCAGTGATAGCTGACCGGGCTCCGTTCCGACCCGCAGCGCGGACCGCGAAAACCCCGGCATAGCCGGTCGAGATCGCATGATATACCCGCGCCGGTGGCGTTGGTGCCATGACTACGGAAAGCATGCCTCCAACGAGGTTCTGCCAAGCCCAAAAGAAGTCCGAAAAGGATGCATGCGGGGCGATCCGTTGGTAGCAGGTCACCATAGCAGCCCAGGCGGGCTCCGAGCACAATAGGTCCGAGTAACTGGGGGGCGTTCGCCGCAATAGCCGGCCGAGACCGGAGCGCCGCACAGGCTTTACCGCCATCTCGGCCAATGCGTGAACCGCCTCAACGTCCCCCTCGCGGACAACCCGATAGAGCAGGTCGGCGAACGCCTCCACATCAATCAGCGGCCGCGACAGACCAGGTCGCTCAAGTTGGTGGGCGAGTGGCACCGTTTGGAAGTACGCCACATTATCCGGCAACTGGTACTTTAATTCGCGCGGCCGGTCGTCGGCGACCAGCGCGACGACTCCAAAGGCGGTGTTGGGTTGGTTTCGTATCAGCCAGTCCAACCACGACGACACGCCGCCCGCAATATACGGATAGCAGCCTTCGACAACGATGCAGACATCCAATGTATTTGATGCACTCACGCGATGCCTCCGCAGGCGTAGCGTTTCAGCGGAGGCGGCCGCACCAGCGCGCCTTTTCTCGGTAGGGGTGGTGCAGAACGCGTTGTCAGAGTGACGCGCCTTGCCAACGCCCTGAGTTCATTCGCAGAGTCCTTGTCGATAAAGCCCGACGCGGCAACCGCCTCGGCCTCCTCGGCGACGCTTCGGGTGAGTGGGCCCTGGACAGCGGCTGCGCGCACTGCCTTTGCACGATCATCAAAACTCCCTCGCAGCTTGGCATAGACCGCCGCGGCTTGCACCCGGATGGCCGGCACATCAGAAGCAAGGGCCAGTCTAAGCGCCGGCAGCATCTCCGGGCGGTAGCTCAGTGAGATCGCGGCAATTGCCTTTTGTTGCCGTTGCAGCGTGCCTGAAGCAAAAACCTCAGCAAAGGGAATCAGCGCCTCCCTACCCGCACGGTGACGGCGACCCTGCAGGATCTCCGCGTGCAAAAGCTCTGCTGTGCTGGACGGCGCTGTTGCCCTTTTTGCAGGGTTGATTTTTGATGCTAGCGCATCGCCATGGTCGAGGTCCAAGATTAGGAGAAAAAGTCCGCCGACTGGACCAAGTACAAAACCAAGCAGCAGCGAATTCGCTGTCTGCATCCGTTGGTGCGGCCAGAACACCAGCGCGACGCTGCCGATAATACCGAGAATGACGAAGTGATATCCCAATGTCAGCAACGTGGAATGGTCACCCGCAATCCAGAGCCACGTCAGCACGAGGTCAGCCGTAGCTAGGGTGGCAGACACGGTCTGCACGTAGAGAATTGATCCAATCATTGCGATATCTGCTGATGATCTGAACAGGAGACCGGTCTGAGATGGATTGCCGGCCGGGAGTTATAGAATGCCAATGCAGCTGCCAGTGCGACGGTGCACGTGACTGGCTCAGGCGACAGGATGGTTGAAGCGCTTTGATCCTCGACAATCGCGGCGCCGCCGCTATCTGTTATGGAGGCCGGGCGCCCGCGTGGCATTATCGTTACTAGGAAACCGCTGTTTCCTACGCCGACGGCAACCTCAGTGCCATCGGCAACGGCCCTCTCATTGGTTCGTCCGGCTGATGTCAGCCGACGTAGTTCCTCTGCTTCACATGCTGTCAATTTGAGCCGTACACCAACACCCAATGGCTCGTCGTCCCCGGCGTAGAATACTGCCCCCGCGAAACCAAGCGCCTCTGTAGCCTCCGTAAACTTGGCCTCGAACGACTCAGTGTCGGCCATTGCCAGCACCGACAGCGCTGGCAAGCTTCGCTCTACGCCGCCCGCGTGCGTAGTAGTAGCGATCTGCAACTCAAGCGCCGCGACGTCGCTATCCATACGATTTACTTCGGTGGCCAGATCCTCACTCATTCGCCTAAGCCGCGCGTTCTCGGTCCTAAGCTCCGCCTCCAGCCGGATCTGTGCTTGGCGGATTGAGCCAACAATGATCGCCATGAGAAGCCATTGCACCGGAAGGATGGCGAGTTCAACGTAGTGGGCAGTGATGTCGATGCCAGCAGGCCGTGGCGGCCAATCCATGAGCAGTGCTGCCATTGCCGCAGTCGACACGCCCACATAGAGGCCGCCCTGCACGGCGGCGAGGATCACGAAGAGCCAGTATGGATGAATTGTTAGGGCTGCGTAGAACCCTTCCCCGAAAAACAGCGGCTCAGCCGCCCGAGCCACGAGCAGCAAGACCACAGCGCCGAGCAGGCTGCGAAGGAACGGTTCATGTTCATTCGGTAAGTAAGGCTCTGATCCGGCGGTCATTTTGCGTCGTTTGCCGCTATACGCGATGACACTGGAATAACCAGATCACGCGAAGGGTTGAGATCGACCTCAGAGGCCGCCGGAACCTCGACCGGCCTGCTGTCGTCGCGGGTCATTGCAACCGTGACCAGATCTCCCGGCCGCACCGGCGTCTCTGGCGCTGCGATGAAGCGCTCAATGCCACCGGGCTCCGTACGCAGGATTGTTACGGTGAAGGTCTGTTCATCACTATGGTCTCTCGCCTCAAGTTGGGCTTGCACTGTGTTCAACTGCTCACGCACCGACGATCGTTCCATGGCGGTCGCCCGCGCAGCCATCGCCAACCTTTTGCGGCGCTCCGCCCGACGTACCGCCGCCTCTTGCCGAACAAGATTTAGTTCGGCTGTGAGGTTCAGGAGCACGTCCCGGCGCTCGAGTACCGTGCGCTCCATTGCCATCATCCGATCCTTGGCCACCTTGACCTTGTTCTCGGTGGTAATGCCCTGACTGCGTCGCTTTGCAACCGCCTCGTAGTGTTCGGCGAGGTAGGCTAGCTGCGATTTAATAACCTCGAGATGCTCTTGCGCTGCCGAGATCCGGACATCTAGGACGTCGATCCGATCCGAACTAAGATCATTTCGTACCTTCTCCTCGGCGAGCTCCGCGAGGAGGACGCCACGCTCGGTCTTGACCCTGTCAGCACCGATTGTTTTGGCAAGGGTTTCCCAAGCCTGGGTGTTGGTCGCAAGCTCAATGTCGTCGGCAAGTGCGGCGTCGATCCGGACCCGTTCGAGCATCAGACCTGCAGCAAGCGCGTCCAACTCCTGCTGGCGGGCGCGCAGGGCGGCCATCTGTAACGGCGAGAGAAGTTCAGCCCTCTCGATCGCACCCGCCTGAGCAAGCACGCGCTCCACCGTGAGACCCGGCGAGTAGGCATGCGTCCCCGGCGCTCGAACCATGCCGCGCACCAGTATTGGAGGGCGCGACGCGAACGCGGCGCTGACGCTTCCGTTCAGCCGCAGACGCTCGCTTGCGGCACGTGTTACCAGCAGCTCAATACAGGGAAGGCTGCGATTGATGACATCGACATGCCCAATGGCCGGTAAAGATACAGCGCCGTTCGCCCCGACTTCATAGGAACCCGACAGGTCGAGCCGCTCAAAGACAATGTTCTCGCTTCTCGATGCGCCGTTTGTAGAGGGTGCCGCTGCCAGCGTACTTTGCTCAAAGAAGCGCAAGGCAAGGCGGTCGCCAAGAACTGCGACATCGATACCGCCCCCTACCTGGTCACACATCCCAATGTTTTGGGAGTTGGACGCCCCCGCTTGCGGCAGGGCCAAAGCGCTGACGCCACCTAGTTTCTCCGCTTCCTTTTCGCGGTCCTTTGTGCTGCGATCAAGCTGATAATTTCCGGCGGGCACGTGAGTGGCGATGACTTTGTCTGTCGCATTCGCAATGCCCACGTCGTTCTCCGCGTTCAGCCAGTGCTCAATGAAAGCTGAAAGTCTGTTTCCGCCATCGGAAGCGAAAGACTCCAAGTGGCTGATTGCGGTCGACACGGGTTTGATAATGACCCCCGTACCATATTCCGAAACGATTTTATCAGTTGCGATGGCGGCCATGCCGACGCCCACTAGAGTTATTGAGCCAAAGATCCGACTGAAACCTCGCCAGTTCATTCCGAACTCCTCCAACAACTTAGAAACACGCTATCAATTTTATCTTGGAAGTTTTTGGTTGAACACGAGCATGAAGCAAAATAATAAGACCATCAACTCTGCACATGGATTAAGGGGGGTCGCTTTAGTATTGGATACTAACCACCTAAAAGAAGTATATCCGTTAGTATTGCGCTCCATTTGGTTTAGGTTCCGGCTACCCCTTTTGGGATTTAACCTGGCTAGCGCCCTGTCTCTTGCGGCAGTCACTCTCCTGTCTGTGCCGGGAGTTGCCGCCGCAGCTTGCCGCGATGTCGCAGAGATCCCGCGCACGATCCTTGCGCTCTATGACGGTGCGCGCAGTGCTGAGCCACGTTACACACCCATTCACCGCTACGCCGAGATGCCGCTCAACCATCTCGGTTACCGCCTCGTCTACCACGATATTTCGACTGGCACGCCGCCGCCGCCTGACGCTCCACTGGCCGCCACCATCTCATGGTTCAACGGGGCAGTCGGCGATCCAGTCGGCTTTGCCACATGGCGCGCCGGATTCAAGGACAGATGCGGCCGGGCACCGGCAACGATCGTGTTTGGGCATACCGGACTCACCAGTGCCGCAGCCGCGACAGAATCAGGTGCCGTCTACCTGAAAAGTTTCGGCGCAAAGCAAGCCGATGGAGACCTATCGGTCGGCCCGCTCACTTCGATCGCATTACTCGATCCTGGGACTATCGGATTCGAGACGGCGTTCGAGATCGCGAGAGGACCATACTCTCGTATCACCACTACGGACGAGGCCGAAAGTCGCCTCCGCCTATTGAGCGGCGATGCTGCGATCGATCTAGTGGTTCTGGCCCCGCAGGCGGTATATGCACACGATAGCGCTCTGGTCAGACACGACCCACGCGGCGGCCCGCTCTGGACCGTTGATCCGTTCGTCCTCTTTGCACACGCGCTCAACGGATCTCCGTGGCCCATTCCTGATACCACTACACTTAGCGGCCGGCGGATGTTCTTCGCTACTTTGACGCCGGAGGGCTGGTTGACGCAACTGCCGGCGTTGCAGTTCGGCGACCGCCCTCCGCTGGCATCCCAGGTCTTAGAATCCGCCTTGATTTCACAGTATCCCAGTCTTCCGTTTAGCGTCGCTCTGCTCGCGGGCGACCTTGATCCTAGCATTGCAGGGCCGGCTGCTTCGCGCGGCCGCGAAGCTGCTGTCCGTCTGTTGCAACTTCCCCACGTACAGCCGGCGACCATGGGTTTGACCATGATCCTGAATTGGGGATTTTTCGCAGAGTATGATGCAGAGGCGGAGTCTGCCGCGCTCGCGACCGGCGCAGCGCACCAGGCCGGTAGGGGCGTCCTGGTTACTGCCGTACAGAACCTCGGCACCGCGTTTTCCGAGCCTGCTGTCTCAGCACTGGACATTACACCGAACGCACCGCGCAAGTACAGCAGCGTGTCCTTTGACCTTGCCTCCGAAACCCGTGGCGCCCTCGACCGCATCGCTGCGCTGGCGCCCCCTAATCGCGCACCGCAGCTCTTCGTTTGGGGCGGGAATTCACTGCCATTTCCTGGTGCCATCGCCGCGACACGCGAAGCCGGTGCTTGGAACATGGGCGGCGGTGGCGGGCGGGCGTCGAACACAATGCCTTCACTCTCGAACTTATGGCCGCTCGGTCTCGAAACCTCCGGCGGCCTCCAAGTCTACAACGCGCTGAGCGGCGACGCCGTTTACACTGATTTCTGGACCGGCAACCTAATTGGCTTCCAGGCTCTAGCGCAAACCCTTGAGAGCACTGAGTTCCCGCGTCGGCTCAAGCCCTTCCAAGTATCGTTCGCTGCCCAATCGGCGCTCGCTTTCTCCAGCCTTCAAAGCGTTCGCAGCAACCTCGATTTGGCGCTCACGGCAAAGATCGCCCCGGTCCATGCGCTCCGCTATGCTGAGACTGTTGCTGGTTTCCAGGGTTTCCGCGTTATTGCCGGTGACGGTGGCCGCACTTGGCGTATCAAGGACCGTGGCGGACTGCACACGGCCCGCTTCGATGCCGCTAAAGGGCTTGCGCTCGACCTAGCCGAAAGTGACGGTGTGATCGGTGCGTCCCGCCATAATGGCTCTCTCTATGTGGGACTCGACCCGGGCAACGACTCACCGCAAATCGTACTCGCCGATACCGACACGCCAGCCGCCATGGTTGGGGTGGGTTCGGCGCCGGCGCTGATACAGGCACGCGCGGAAATTCTCGACTTCAAGCGCGAAGGCTGCGCTGTCCGAGCCACTTTGCTTGGCTTTGACGTTGCAGATACAGAGTGGCTCGCTTCGTCCGGCCTAAGCTACGAAGTTACGCTCTACGAGGCTGACGGCGTAACACGGCGGCACTGGCAGCAGGTCACAGCCGGTCCCGATGGCCATATGGCGGTGGACCTCCCGTTGCCATCGGGTTTCCCTACCCAAATGTCCATCACTACGCCCTGTCCGCAAGGTTAGCACAACAATGCAGCGCTATACTTTCGCTCTCGTTGTCGTTTGCGTCTTCGCCATCTTTGCGGTTTTCCTGTTAAAACCTGACCCGGCCACCAAACTTGAAGCCGAGCTCGCTCGTATGGCGCCAGATGAAGCCCTTGCGCAGCTTGATGCGCTGAAGGGCGACATCGCCTTTACCGAAAACCTGCAGTTGATGCACGCTCGGTTGGCAGCTTCGGCAGGTAATTTTGAGACCGCTCAGACCGCCTACGGTCAAGTCATCGACATGGGTGGCCCGACTTCCCAGATGCTTGATGAGCTTGCGGAAGTCGCTGTGCTGGCTGGCGATCTTGGCAGGGCGGTCAATTATAAGGCGCAAGCTCAGGCGCTTAGCCCCAATGCCGAACGGCGGCAGACCTTGGGCTACTGGTACCGCTTGCTTGGCGATGATGTCAGAGAGACCGAGCTTCTTTCGGCAACCGTGCCGCGCCGCCTGACTACGTTTGAGCGAGAGCGTCTGGGCGAGCTTTATCTCGATGCTGGCAATGTTGATGCCTACCGCAAATTGCTTACGGCAATATCGGAGTCCAATGATAATGACGCGCCTTTGGCGCGCCGGCAACTTCTCGAACTTAACATTGAGGCCGGTGAGCCGGATGTGGCGCTCCAGCAAGCGCTCGACTGGCTTACTGCCGCACCACACGATGGCGATGGACTTGAGGTAAGCTTGAAGACGTTCGTCGGACGTGGCGCACTCGATGCGGCGGTTGAGCTGGCAATACGCGCTAACGAGATCAATGCGGAGTTGGGCGCCGTCACGGCAACGGTTTTCATTGGCACTGGCCATGGTGGCGTCGGCCGCCGCATGTTGGCGCTGTGGCTCGCCAGCGATCCCGCCCTCGATAACAAAGACTGGCAAGTACTCATTCGGATCATTGGCCAAACCGGCGACCTGAGCGCCCTCCGGCGGGCGCTTGCCCGCGGCGGAAGCAGGGGAGGGTCGAATGACGTGCGGGCACCGGCTGCTGCCTTTCTACAAATCTTGCGCTACCAAGGTGCTCGTGCTTTGTCACCCTATCAAAGTATGATGACGAGCAAAACATTCGAAGACGTGCCGCTGGTCGGAGCGGCGTGGTATGGGTGGCGCCGGCAACCGCAAGAGACTTACGCCTACCTGCTGTCCGCTGCAGCGGGGCCTCTAACTGACTGGGACCGCGCTATTTGGATGTTAGTTGCCAGTGACCTGCGCGGCACGCCGTTTTATCGGGAATTGTTGGCTGGTGCGCCGGACGATGCTGGGTTGCGCGAACTCCTTCACCGCGGTATCCGCCCGCCCGTGCCTATTCCTTCCCGTGCAGGGCAATCGGCGCCCACAAGCGATTGAAGCTGTGATCCTCGACAAGATAAGGATAGAAACCGGTGATTTGCGCCTCTTTCGCCAGAGTCTGACGCAGGTCGGTGAAATCCTCGGTGCCAGCGCGCGACACCACGTCCAGGGTCAAGACTTTTAGGCCGTAGTCGAGAAAATCACTCTTCACTACAACGCGGGTACTGGGGTTTGCCATTGGTGACAGGACGTTCTCGACCGTAACTGCGTCGATAGCATCGCGGTAACTGTCGAACACAGACTTAGTGCTATTATCCGTCAATGCCTCAGCCGCGTCGCGGCCGATAAAGACGCCATTGTTGGCAAAGACTAAGGCGTTACAGTTCCATTCCCGCACACGCTCGGCGATCGCGACCACCAGTTCCATCATCGCCCGGGCGAGGCCAGGCGCGTCCCGCGGCCCCTCTGGCCACCCTGAACGGGGCCAGCGCAAATTGGTGCCTTTTGCGTATGAGTAGTAGTGCAGCACGTCATCCAGAAACAGACCGTCAATACCCGACTCCATCAACCGGTCGACCCGCGCCAATATCACGTCGCGCCAGGCTGGCATCCAATAGGCGGCCAGGTGGTCGCCGTGACCAGCGTGTGGTCCGTACCACTGAGGCAGCTCCACACTATCGTCCGGCACGCTCTGCATCACGAAGTCGATCCAGTAATCGCGATAGTTCTCAATCTCGCTGACGTTCAAATAGCCCAACACCGGACGCTCACCATCGCGCGAGATTATGGCGATTTCGTCGGAAGTGAAGAACACTTCTCTCCCCGATTCGCTATGCAGCGCACCTACCTTCGCTACCTCGATGATAAGGAGCCCATGTGGCTGCTCGGTCAGTCCCTCAGCGGTGTAGTCTTCGCCCCAGTATTGCACGCCGAAACCACCTGCCAGGGCTCGGGTAAGATGCATAAAGCGCCTGCGGCTGGCGCTTGGCTTGCATGGTATTCCTGAGGGCTCCAATTTGTTTGCAACTGCTACTCCGTCAACCGCTGCAACCTCGGGAGCAGGGGCTTCAGCCAGAACTCCTTGTGTCGCGGGTGCCTCCTGCGCACCGGCATCCTGAAGCAGCACCAGCGCGCCGGCACACATCGCAAGCATCCAAACCAACAGCCCCATCATTGTAGCCTGCGTCTCGATCGTCATCTTACTCTCCTTTAGAAGACCGCTGCTGGTCCCAATCTGCAATTCCCGGCGAAACGGCATCCAAGGCCGCCGCTGGATGATAGAGCGTGGTGGGCTCGGGCACCGCGGCACCTATGAGGGTACCGCAACGTCCAACTGCGTTGCGAGGTTCACGACGGCGGTGAAAAGAATGCAGGCGCGTCCGCGTCTTGCATATTGGCCTCTGTTTGCGTGGTTCGGTTGCTCGGTGGTCACTCGACGGTCACCGATTTTGCGAGGTTTCGGGGCTGGTCCACGTCGGTCCCGCGCGTAATGGCAGCGTGATAGGCAAGGAACTGGATCGCTACGGCGTAAGAGAAGGGCTCAATCAGCGCATCGGCATCGGGGAGCGCGACGCAGCGCCAGGCGGCATCCCCGAAATCACGGCAGGCGGTGGCGCTGCCGATGACCGCAACTCTGCCCTTGCGCGCGACCACCTCGCGCAGGTTCGACAGTGTCTTGTCCATCAACTCGCCAGCCGGCACGAGGGCGATTACCGGCGTCGCCTCATCAACGAGCGCGATGGGTCCGTGCTTAATCTCGCCTGCTGCGTAGCCTTCGGCGTGAATGTAGGTGATCTCCTTCAGTTTGAGAGCACCTTCGAGCGCCAGCGGGAACATCATTCCCCGGCCGAGGAAGAGCACGCTGCTCGCGACCGAAATCTCCGCCGCGAGGTCAGCGAAGTGAGGTTCAAGCGCAATTGTTTCGGCCATCACCCGTGGCACGCTTGAAAGCGTCTTGATTGCCGCTTCTTCATCGTCTGCGTCTAGCATCCCGCGTCGGCGGGCCACCATCAATGTGAATGCCGCAAGACATATCATCTGGGCCGTGAAGGCCTTGGTCGAGGCGACGCCGATCTCGGGTCCGGCATGGGTCGCCAGGACCACATCAGCCTCCCGGGCGATTGTTGACGTGGTGACGTTGACAAGCGCGAGTATCTTTTGGCCCGCAGCCTTGGCATAGCGCAGCGCCGCCAACGTATCAGCGGTTTCGCCGGATTGACTGATCACCATGGTCAAGTCGCCCGCAGAAAGTGGCGGCTCGCGGTAGCGGAACTCCGATGCGACCTCAATTTCGACCGGAAGCCGCGCTAGTTTCTCTATCCAAATTTTGGCCACGTGACCGGCCAGATAGGCCGTGCCGCAGGCGACAATGGTGAGGCGGCTTACTGTAGACCAGTCAATCGCTTCGGCCGCCGATCTGACCTGGCTGCGATCGGCCGAGGTCCACGCGCCAAGCGCCCGCGCCGCGACAGTCGGCTGTTCACTGATCTCCTTTGCCATGAAGTGGCGGTGTTCGCCCTTGTCAGCAAGGAGGCTTTCCAGCGGCACCGTCTGAACTGGCCGCTCGACCAGGGACCCCGAGGCATCGTGGATACCCACCCCGCTCCGCGTCACGACTGCCCAGTCTCCGTCCTCCAGGTAGCATATCCGGTTGGTCATCGGCGCCAATGCAATGGCATCCGAGCCGACGAAAACCTCGCTTTCTCCGAAGCCGATGACCAATGGCGAACCGCGCCGCGCGCAGATCAGCATGTCAGGTGCGTTCTCAAACAGGAAGCAGAGCGCATACGCGCCTTTAAGCCTTGCCAAGGTTTCCTTCGCTGCTTCTTCGTGGCCAAGACCGAGCCGGAGCAGTGCAGCGCAGAGCGTCGCGATGACCTCGCTATCAGTCTCGGACTCGAACGTAGCGCCTGCCGCAGCCAACTCCGATCTCAGTGTTTGGTAGTTCTCAATGATCCCATTGTGTACCACGCACACCGGTCCTGAGCGGTGCGGATGGGCGTTCGACTCGGTCGGGCTGCCGTGGGTTGCCCATCGTGTATGACCGATGCCGCTGCTGCCAGGGAGTGGATTCTGGTCGAGTAGGTCAATCAAGGCTGCAAGTTTGCCCTGAGCACGCCGCCGATTAAGGTGGCCGCAATCGACAGCTCCCACACCGGCGCTATCATAGCCGCGGTACTCAAGCCGCCGTAACGCATCAACCACGATCGGGATTGCCGGTCTTTCGTTGGCCAGGACGCCGATGATACCGCACATGATCGCTGCTTCCCCTCCAGTATAGCTATCCCGGAAACCGCATCTGCGGGCTGCGGGCACCGAATATCTTGAAGGCCATTCCGGATTTCCCTTTCCTGCGACGCCTGATTAAATCGGCAAGTGGCTAGGCAATCAGAAGCGGATCGACAACGAAGATGTAATTGACGTCAAGCTGAGCAGCGCTGATGCCGGAGAGCTGAACGCTTCCGCCCTGGTAGGTCAGAGTGGCTCCACCGGAACTGTCGAAAAAACCGTCCAAAACATCGGCGGCTAGGGCATAGCCTACGTCCTCGAACTCCAGGATGTCGGCGCCGACGACGAAATCGTCGATCGTATCGTCACCGTCGCCGCCTCGGAAGACAAAGGTATTCTGTCCGCCTTGACCGCTAAGAATGTCATTACCGCTGCCGCCCTCCAGCCGGTCATCTCCGAGACCGCCTTCCAGGGTGTCGTCGCCCAGCCCGCCAAGCAGCAGGTCGTTGCCCTCCTGGCCGCGAACCGTGTCGGCGTTGCTGCCGCCGATCAAGATGTCGTCCGTAGCGCCACCGTTCAGGGCGGTGGTAGCCGCCTCCATGTCGAGCGCAACGCTGTGTTGCCCGCCAGCGTTAAAGCTGAGCACCAGATCGCCATCGACCGCAAAGCGGGCGAAGTCAGCGCCGGTGACAGCGACCGTCTGGCTGCCTTGGGTTTGAAGTCCGATGTGTACGTCGCTCTGGCCGTCGAAGTCGAAATTCAGATCGGTGCCGTCGCCCGACAGCAAGATCAAATCGTTGCGCTGCCCCAGATCGTTAACATGAGTGACGTCGGCAGGCGTCGTGCCGAGCACGATCTCAAAGGTTCCGCCGGTCTGCGGCAGGAAAACGCTGGTATCATCGTAAGCGTACCATCCCGTGACGCTGTCGATTGTGCCCTCGCTGCTAACGTCCAGCGCAAAGCGCCCGGCGTCGGAAGACGTGACAGAGGCGGTGAGAATGTTCCCCGACCGCGACGTGGTAAGGCTCGATGTCCCAAAGCTCGCGATACGATCCGCCAGATCGGCTCCGGTGACAAATTCTGCGCCGTCTGTCGCGGCCTGCCCAATCAGTGCCTCGAACATCTGAAGCGTGTAGTTGGTGGGGTCGCCGATATCCCAATTCGTCGGGCCGTAATCGTGCCAGGGAAACGCAATGATCGGCGCGGTCGCATTGCTGGTGATCTCAGCGTACTCGTCCAGCCAAACCGCGGCCGCCTCCGCCGGTGTCAATCCCTGGAACCCGATCAGCGAAAAGTCGAAGCTCATGTTGGGGGCTAGGTATACCGCCCCTGTCTCACTCGGCGTCACAAAGCCGAAGGCGCCTGGATAGCCCGCGCCGGTGCCGGAGAAACCTCCCGAGAGATAGTCGTAAAAGCGGATTATCTCGCGTGTCGTGTCGATATTCTCTGGCGCGCCAGGCACTGCTGCGCCTGCCACATTGATGCCGAGTTCATGCTCGATTATCAGTTTGGAGGTCTCGAACTGAAAGCGGTACGAGGAGAAGAGAAGATCCTGCTCCGCCTGTGTCAGCGTGGAGGGATCGACCGCGTTCGGATTGCGCGGGTCCACCAGGGCGACCAGCGCTAGAATTTCCGGCGTGTCGGGCAGGAGCTCGTTGGTATCATGTGGATGAGTGTAGGAGTGCGAGCCGATCTCGCTCTCCAATGCGAGGATCGCGTCGTAGTATGGCTTCGAGACAGTCCAGTCAGTGTACTGATCGGGCGGGTTCGCGCCGATGTCGATGTAGTATGAGCCGACAAAGCCCCAGGTGTCGTACCAGTTCTGGATGATTGGCAGCATCGCGTCGTAAATGCTTGGGTCCTGCTCAATGACGTCCCACGACTCCTGCGCCTGATCCATATCGTTGCGCGAGTAGAACAGCGACGAACCGCGGGTTATCAGCAGCGACACGTCCGGCGCGTTGTCTGTCGATACCCAGTCAATTGCCTCGCCAAGGATGTTGTTGTTGCCGATGATCGCGTCCGTGGCGAAGTGGACGTTGCGCGCCACGTTCTGGGTCGCAATCACCGCGTCAAGGGTCGCTGTCCCGCCGGTAGGGGTGGTTACAACTTGGTCGAACAGTACCTGACCAGCCCCGGTCGTGTCAGTGAAGTTTAAGTAGGAGAGGTTGTCGTAGGCGCCCACAAGCTGGCCGTTGGTATAGCCGTTGAGGATAGGGTGCCCCGCCCCCGTGGCGACCAAGTCTACCCCATCGGTCTGCCCGAAACCCTCTAGCGTGACACCGAGAAGCGACGACATCCGCGCATACGAGTTTCCAGGAAGCGCCGCGCCGGTCTCGTCATTGGTCAGGAAATTGCCCGCAGCGATCAGGCCGACCCCGTAATTGCTCTGAGCGTCGGCAAGACTGGTTGCGATGGCGTCGACTTCAGCACTCTTGACATGGCTGAACCCGGGAAAGACCAAAGCATCGTACTGGGCCAGGTTCGCCGGGTCGATGAGGTCTCCCTCGGTCAGCAGATCGAACGGGATGCCGGCCTGCATCGCCTGGTTCTGCATCGACATGAACAACTGGCCGTAGTTCGTTATGTTGTAATAGTTTGCCGCGGTGGTGTCGGAATAAACAATGCCGATCCTGAGTTGCGGGTCGTCGACCGGTCCGCCGGTCGGTGCCGGGTGGATCACCAGGTTTGCCCCGGCATACGAGTCGGGCATGAAGATGTGCTCGTTAACATCGGCCAGAACTCGAACTGAGGTGGGGGTGCCGGCCATCAGCCCTTGCGGCAGCGCCACCTCCAAGCCTGACCCATCCGCTGCGAGGCTGAAGTCGAGATCGGCGACAAAGGTCGCACCGGCGCCGCCGGAATAAAGCTTGGCGACACCGTCCACACCGATGTTGATGTTGTACTCTGCGCCGCCGGCCCAGCCCCAGATCTGGTGGCCGGTAGCAGTGTCGCGGTCGGTGTCGATCCAAATCGTGGTGTTGGCGCCGATCGCCGCAAGCTCGCTCTCGATCGCCAAAACGAACACGTCGCCCAGTGTGGCGTCCTGCTCGATCGCGCCGTAGAGCCGATAACCCCCAGGTTGCTGCCCGGCGCCGGTCTCGAACAGAAGCTCTGAGCCGAGCCACTCTCCGGGATCAATCACCCCGTCGAGCGTCTTTCCGCCGGCTACGACTATTGGCACGGACCCTATGATAAAGTTGGCAAGCGCGTAATCGTTCGGCAGGTACACACTGTCGTTGACGTCGCTATAGATGCGAACCGCATTGGGCGATCCCATCAGCGAGCCGTCGATGGCGAGCTCGAGCGTGGCGCCGTCTGTGGACAGGGCGTAGTCGATGTCGCCAATCAGCGTCTGGCCCGCCGCCCCGGAATAGAGCCGCGCTACGCCATCAGCCCCGAAGTTGACGTTGTACTCCGCGCCGCCGGACCATCCCCAAATCAGATGACCGCTCGCCCGGTCGAGATCGGAGTCGATCCAGATTGTGGTATTCGCGCCAATGGACAGGCCGTCGGTGGTGATCGCGACCGTGTAGACGCCGCCTTGCAGATCGCCGTAGATGGCATAGCCCGGCATGCCGGTTCCAGGCCCGTCGAGCCGCGCCGACGCTGCCCATTCGCCAATATCGCCGTCGAGCGTCTTCCCGCCGGCGACCACCGGCGGCACGTCGTCTATGATAAAGTTGGCAAGCGCGTAGTCATTCGGCAGGTAGACACTATCGTTGACATCGCTATAGACGCGGATCGCGTTGGGCGATCCCATGAGCGAGGCGTCGATGGCTAGTTCGAGCGTGGCGCCGTCTGCGGAGAGCGCATAGTCGATATCTCCGACCAGAGTCTGGCCTGCCGCGCCGGAATAGAGCCGGGCCACGCCATCAGCTCCGAAATTGACGTTGTACTCCGCGCCGTTGGACAGGCCCCAGATCTGATAGCCGGTCGTTCGGTCTAAATCGGCATCGACCCAGATCGTGGTATTCGGGCCAATGGACAGGCCGTCGGTGGTGATCGCGACCGTGTAGACGCCGCCTTGCAGATCGCCGTAGATGGCATAGCCCGGCATGCCGGTTCCAGGCCCGTCGAGCCGCGTTGAGGCTGCCCATTCGCCAATATCGCCGTCGAGCGTCTTTCCACCGATGATGATACTCATCTGACCGAACCTGTTCGGCATGAAGTGATCAGGCAACCCACTGATCTGTCGTTAAGCCGTCCGGCAGATATGCGCATGTTGGTTGACTTTCGCTTAAGCAGTGAGCGTCGCAGAGAGTCCCACTTATGCAGACAATTTCTCCCACCTCAGCTTGCCGCGCCAACTAACCTTGCGGCCAGCTAGCCCAAATAGCTGCCTGGCAATGCTAGCCGGCCTCTTCCTGGCACGCCGGAGTGAGCGAGGTTGATGTCATTGCAACGAAATGATCGGGCGGATGCCCCTTCACGTTGGCCATCTCGCGGCGCTGCGGTGGCGTTATTAACGGAGGAACCCACGTCAGACGTTCATGTCTCGAAGATTCATTTCCCCAGACGAAACTTCCCGGCTTGCGGAGAGGTTGCCCTGGTCGTTTGGACAAGTGGTCAACTTTAGCATGGGGGTTCAGGGTCGCATAAAACTTGTCCTCTGCATAATCCGGCGTGCGAACCGCACCGGGTTTACCGGAGGCTGATTGACGTTAGTTGCGCGGCCATGGCTTCAGTTTCCAGAGTTGCGTAGTAGTTGGCTTCGGCTTCCGCGGGCGGGATGTTCCCGATGGGTTCAAGCAGACGACGGTTGTTGAACCAGTCGACCCATTCCAATGTGGCGTATTCGACGGCCTTAAAGCTGCCGCCAGATCTTCCGGACGCCGTAGATTGGCCCTTTATCTTCGAACACGCGACGGATCTCGGGGCGCAAAGCCTCATCCCGGCGGGCATGATCTGACAGCCGGCCCGGATCGGCCCGCTTGGCCAGATGATCAAAATAGGTAGACGGGTAGGAGTGTCATAGCTGGAATTGCCCCACTTTCGTGGACAGTTTTTGGGTCACTCAGTTTGTGTCAGGTCATCTTGCCTTCGTTCGTATTCGCTGGGCGATAGGTATCCAAGCGCCGAGTGGCGGCGGGTCGGATTGTAGAAGCCCTCGATGAAGTGGAAGACCGCCATCCTGGCTTCTGCATGCGACCGGAACCGCCGGCTATCCAGCAACTCGCACTCCAAGGTCGCGAAGAAGCTCTCGCACATGGCATTGTCATAGGCATCGCCGACCGATCCGGTTGAAGGACGAACCCCAGCCTCCTTGCAACGGTTGCCAAAAGCCAACGACGTATATTGCGAGCCATTATCGGAGTGATGGATGACATCGCCGGGCTTGCGTACCGCGACCGCCATATCAAGGGCAGCCAGCACCAGCCGTGTCTTCAGGTTTGTTGAAAAGGCCCAGCCGACGATCCGGGGGACCAAGCATCTAACACGACAGCCAGATAGATGAAGCCCACCACGGTTGGGACGTAGGTGGTGTCGGCTACCTGTTAGCCGGTAGGCGATGCTAGCATCGCCGTAAGGCCGGAGTGCATTGGCACTTTTGGCAGCAAAGTTCCGGCGCACCAGGTCGTTTGCAGACTGGTGATCCGGATGCGGCCACGTCGTTGCCGGCGCATTCCGGCGGCGGCTGACGCCTGTCAGAGAGGCCTTCCGCATCAACCGGGCCACGCGCTTCTGGCCAACGGCCACACCTTCGGCATGCAGTTCTGCGCGGATGCGGGGCGCGCCATAGGTGCCATGGGATCGCGCATGGATCGTGCGGATCTGCCGGGTCAGATTGGCATCCGCCGCAGCCCGAGCCGATGCTAGCCGTTTGCGCCACGCATAATAGCCGGATCCAGAGACCTTCAGGACGCGTGCCATCGTGCGGATGGGATAAATGGCCTGGTGCACGCTAATGAACTGCCAGACCCGTTCGGGTTGGCCTTGCTCTCCCGCGCGAACCAGGCTGCCGCCCCCGGATCAGGTCCGGGACATGCTTTGCCAAGATATCGCGCTCCTGCCACAGGCGGCGGTTTTCACTACGTAGTTTGGATAATTCCTCGCGCTCGGCACTGGTCGTGCCATCCACACGCTTGCCGGCGTCGCGGTCCGCTTGCCGAACCCACTTCGCGATTGACTGTGCGGTTGGCTCGAATTCTTCGGAGAGCTCTTCCGGCGTTCGGCCCGAGTGGACCAAATCCACCATTTGACGGCGAAATTCCGGCGGATAAGCCGGTCGGTACCTTTGCATAGCGTACACCTCCGCTGATAGCTTCAAGGTGTCCACTGAAACGGGTCAACTCCAGGCGTCACCATCTCCCTGGCTATCACCACATTCGTAAACATGCTGGGCTGCAAAAGTAACGGCGTGGTTAACGACCAAACGCATGAACTCTCCGTGCCGGCGCGTCTGCAGCGGGCGGGGATGGAGATGCGGCTCATTGACGAGAGAGCGTCGGGAGCTGGACCCGATGCCGCATTGGTTCGCCTGCTGACAAAGGCTTGGCGCATCCGCACCGCCGCGCTCAGGGGCACCGGCCGGTCCCTGACCGAGATCGCCGCTGGCCACAGCATCGGTGACAGCTATTCCGGCTGTCTGCTGCGCATCGCATTCCTTGCACCGGAGATTGTCGAGGCCACCCTCGCCGGCAAGCAGCCGGTCGACCTGACCCCCAACCGACTGGCGGCTATTCCGGAAATCCCGGTCGACTGGGGCGAGCAGCACATGTTGATACTTGGTGCCGAAGCGCAGGCTTAAGCGCTCAATGCCCGGTATTGCAGAGAGGCCATTTCTGCCGAATCGGCGGGAAGACAGTGCCGGTTCTCAAAATCCTGGCAAAGATGCAGCGCTAACCGTACCGCCGAATTCCCAACCTGAGATAGCATCGCTATCAGCATCGTCTGCCAATGAATTGCCGCGTCTCAGCCAGCCAAAGGTAGGGAGATGTCCCGCTAAGCCTGGGGAAAACACAGTTGAATATTGCTCAACTAAAGGAATTTAACTATTTAATATCAAAATGTTAAGTCGTGGCGGAGAGAGAGGGATTCGAACCCTCGATACGCTGTTAACGTATACACACTTTCCAGGCGTGCGCCTTCAACCACTCGGCCACCTCTCCAGATTGGAACGGCGGAACTTAGTCAAATCAGATGCGTTGCGCAACGTCTCGCGCCATGGTTCGGTGCTCCGCAACGCCGCATGGCATGATAGGCCTGACCGGCATGGGTGAGACAGGGATGGGTATGATGGTGGTTGGACGGATCTTCGGCGCGGTGCTGTTGCTCGCCGGTATTGCTAGCGGCGTTGGCGACCTGCTGAGCTGGCAGGAAACAGGCGCCTTCCGCTTGTCGGCAGCCGGCGAGCGCTGGTTCCAGTTCTCGCCGGACACGCTGAACCTTGCCCAGGCATTGACCCAACGTTACTTGGCCCCGGAGGTTTGGGACCCTTACATGCAAACCGTTTTGCTGTGGCCGGCGGTTTTGGTGCTGGGCGTTCCCGGTCTGGTTCTGTTGTGGCTGTTCCGGCGGCGCTGATCGTCAGCACCGCCGGACAACGGGCGGAAAATCAGGCGCCCTTCCAGACGGGCGGGCGTTTTTCCATGAAGGCGGTGCGGCCTTCCTTGTAGTCGGCGCTGTCGAAGCACATCTTGGCGACTTCGTCGATTTTGCTCATGTCCGGTTGCTTCTTGGAGAGTTCGCCCAGAATTACCTTGTGCGCCTTGATCGAGAGCGGCGCGTTGTTCGCCAGCGTCTCGCAATAGGCGCGGGTCTCGTCCTCCAGGGCTTCCGGTGAGAAGACCCGGTTGATCAGGCCGATGGAGAGCGCTTCCTGCTCGTCCAGGCGGCGCGCGCTGTAGAGGATATCCTTGGCGCGGGACGGACCGACCAGATTGTAGAGGTTGACGATGTTCTCGCCCGTATAGGCGATGGACAGGCGCGCTGCCGGGATACCGAAGGTGGAGCCTTCCGCGGCGAAGCGCATGTCCGCGGACATGGCGATGCCGAGCCCACCGCCCATGCAGAAGCCGCGGATCATGGCGATGATGGGGCGGTCGAAATCGCGGATGGCGGAGCGGCCGGCGTCGGCGCGCTGGTTGTAAAGCTCTGTCATGGCGGCGTCGGCGCGCATTTTTTCGAACTGGCTGATGTCAGCGCCGGAGACGAAGGCCTTGTCGCCTGCGCCATGCATGACGACGACGCGGATGTCCGGGTCGGCCTTGAAATTGGCCATGATCTCGCCAGCAGCTTCCCACATCTCCAGCGACATGGCGTTGCGGCGTTCGGGGTTGTTGAAGGTCATCCAGCCAATGTGGCCGTCCTTCTTGCCAATCATTTTGTCGGTGGAAAGTTGCATTTGGGCAAGCCTCGTATCGGAGATTAGAGATGGTGTGTTTTACGGCCTAGCGCCGGCTTGCGCCAGAGAAAGCCGTAATGTCCGCTCTAATGCGGGCCAAAGGGGGCGAGGTGGCGGCGGAACAGGGCGGCGCAGGCGGTCCAGGAGAAACCTTCCGCATAGGCACGACAATTGCTGCGGGCGGCGGGCAAGGCGCGGTCGATGGCAGTGCCGAGATCATCGTTGAGGCAGCCGATGGAGGCCGGACCGCCGACTGCGGGGCCGATCACGTCCACCGGGCCCATGACGGGATATGCCGCGACGGGCACGCCGCTTGCGAGTGCCTCCAGCATGACCAGGCCGAACGTGTCGGTGCGGCTGGGGAAGACGAAAACGTCGGCGGCGCGATAGACCTCCGCCAACTGTTCGCCGAATTTTGCGCCCATGAAATGAACTTCGGGGTGCGCACGCACCAAGTCGGCGCGGGCAGGACCGTCGCCGACTACCAGCTTCATGCCAGGCCGGTCGAGGCTCAGGAAATCGGGCAGACCCTTTTCGACTGCCAGCCTACCGACATAGAGCATCACTGGCTCTGGCAATGCGGCGGCCCAGGTGGGTTTCGGGCCGGGCCGGAACAGGGCTGTGTCCACGCCGCGGGTCCATTGCGCCAGGTTGCGGAAGCCGCGGGCTTCCAAGTCGCGCAGCACGCTGGGCGTCGGTGGCATGACCCGGGCAGCCGGGCCGTGGAACCAGCGGATCATCGCGTAGGACCAGCGCACCGGCAGGCGGACGCGGGCATGGATATATTCGGGAAACCGGGTGTGGAAGGATGTTGTGAAGGGCAGATTGCGTTTGCGCATATAGCGCCGCGCCAGGAATCCGAGCGGCCCC
This sequence comes from Alphaproteobacteria bacterium, assembly GCA_965222315.1. GTDB lineage: Bacteria > Pseudomonadota > Alphaproteobacteria > Bin95 > Bin95 > JACKII01. The sequence continues at coordinate 1,024,185 of OZ244951.1, forward strand.
TCCGTCGCGATGTGCACGGCGTCGGGCTGGAATGCCTCTATCCGCCGGGCGATGGCGCGCGGTCCTGCAATGGCGAGCCGGATTTCCGGGTAGGTGGGGCAGGGAATGTTGCGGAATTCGGCGGGGGTCACGAATTCCACCACGTCGCCGCCGCGGCGCAATTCCTCTCCGACCAAGGAAAGGGTCCGCACCACGCCGTTGACCTGCGGGTGCCAAGCGTCGGTAACGATCAGGATGCGCAGGCTCAATTGCTAAGCCCGCGCGGTGACGCCAGTGGCAAACGGAATGCTTTCGATGCCTTGCCCGGCGGCCTGGCGGTCGGTCAGGGGCACGGTCCAGCGTAGCAGTTCGAGGCGGCCATCCTCGTGCTCCACCAGGGCGGTGCAGCTTTCCACCCAGTCGCCGTCATTGGCATAGAGGATGCCGCCGATCTCCCGCACCTCCGGGTGGTGGATGTGACCGCAGACGACGCCGTCCGCACCGCGCTGTCTGGCCATGTCCGCCACGCTTTTCTCGAACTTGCCGATATGGGCGACAGCGTTTTTGACCCTGTATTTCAGGTAGGCCGAGAGCGACCAGTAGCGGTAGCCGAGCTTTTTCCGGGCAAGATTGAAGAACACATTAATGACCATGGCTGCCCGGTAGGCCCAGTCGCCGATATGGGCGAGCCACTTGGCCGACTGCACCACCGCGTCCAACTCGTCGCCATGTATAATCAGCAGGCGGCGGCCATCGGCGGTCTCATGAATCAGGTCCCGGTGAACCTCAATCCCGCCGAATTGGTGATCGACGAAGGGACGGGCGAACTCGTCGTGATTGCCGGGCACGAAGAGAACGCGGGTGCCTTTCCGCGCCTTGCGCAGCAGCTTCTGCACCACGTCATTGTGCGCCTGCGGCCAGTACCATGCACTTTTCAGCCGCCAGCCATCGACAATGTCGCCGACGAGATACAGGGTATCGCTCTCGGTATGCTTCAGGAAATCGAGCAGCAGTTCGGCCTGGCAGCCTTTGGAGCCCAGATGCACGTCTGATATCCAGATGGTGCGGTAGCGGTAGGTCTGCGTCATCAGCATCGGCTAGCTCCGGGCCGCGTGGGGAGGCAGTCGGTCGCGGGGTAGTGAAAGGTCTAAAACGCCAACGCCTCGTAATCAACTAAGGTTACGATTCGACGACGATCCGGGAGTGATCGATGCCTGCGCCAACCATTGTTCTTTTCCGCCGCGATTTGCGTGCCGCCGACAACCCGGCGTTGACCGCTGCCATGCAGGCCGGACCTGCCGTTGCGCTCTATGTTCTGGACGATGCGGCGGATGGCAGACCCTTGGGCGGTGCAGGGCGGTGGTGGCTGTACCATGCCCTGTCGCGTTTGCGCGAGCAATTGGCCGCGCTTGGCGTGCCACTGATTCTCCGCCGCGGTGGCCAGAAGGAACACGCGGTGGCGGTGGTGGAGACCATCGGGGCAGGGGGGGTGTATTGGAACCGCCGCTACACGCCCTGGGGTGTTGCGATCGATCGCCAGTTGAAGACGGAAGCCAGGGATAAAGGGCTTGCCGCCGAAAGCTTTGCGTCGAACTACCTGCGTGAGCCCTGGGAGGCGAAGACCAAGCAGGGCGGCTGGTTCAAGGTATTCACCCCATTCTATAAGGCCTGCATGGCTTTGGGGGAGCCGTCCGCGCCGCTGCCCGCGCCAGAAGCGCAGGCAAGCCCGCAGCTCGCCGTTCCGTCTGATGCGTTGGACGATTGGGGCCTTCTGCCAACGAAGCCGGACTGGGCAGGGGGGCTGCGGGAGACCTGGCCATCTGGATCTGGCGCAGGTGAGGCGCGGTTGGCACATTTTCTGGACGAGGCCGTGCAGGACTACGGAACGGCGCGTAACCGGCCTGACCTGGATGGCACGTCGGCCTTGTCGCCGTATCTGGCCTTTGGGGAACTGTCGCCCCGGCAGATTTGGCATGCGGCACGCTATGCCCAGGACGCCGAGCCGGCCAAGAGCGCGGGCGCAGAATCCTTCCTGCGGGAACTGGTCTGGCGGGATTTCTCCTCGAACTTGCTCTACCATTTCCCGGAACTGGGCGAGCGGCCTTTTCAGGCGAAATTCGAAGATTTTCCCTGGGCTAACGATCCTGCTGCCTTGAAAGCCTGGCAGAAAGGTGAAACCGGCTATCCTTGGATTGATGCAGGAATGCGCCAGCTTTGGCACTCGGGCTGGGTGCATAACCGCGTGCGCATGGGTGTTGCCAGCTTCCTGACCAAGCACCTGCTGATCTCATGGAAAGAAGGTGAGGCCTGGTTCTGGGACACGCTGGTCGATGCAGACCCGGCCCAGAATATCGCCAACTGGCAATGGATTGCTGGCTGCGGGGCCGATGCAGCACCCTATTTCCGCATCTTCAACCCGATCACCCAGGGTGCCAAGTTCGACGAGACCGGCGCCTATCTCGCCCGCTGGCAGCCGGGCGCTCTCAGCTACGAACCGGGAGCTGGCGGTACCGCAGCCATTGTGGACCACAAGCCGGCGCGCCAAAGAGCCCTTGCCGCTCTGCAATCCCTGACTGACAGCGGGGAATAGTTTCCCTATTCTATCCTGGCCTTAAGCCCGTTCGCGCCCCGCAAAAGGAAGTTGCGCCGATGCCATTGCTCGACGTTAAGAACCTAACCGTTGTCTATCCGACCCGAGCAGGCAAGTTTACGGCAGTGCGCGATGTGACCTTCTCTGTCGATCCCGGGGAGATACTCGGAATTGTTGGGGAATCGGGGGCTGGTAAGTCCACGATCTCTACCGCGATTACCCGCCTGATCGACTATCCGGGCTATATCGAAACGGGGTCTGTCGTTCTCAATGGCACCGACCTGATGGCGCTGCCGGACGATGAGATGCAGGCCATGCGCGGCAAGCGGATCGGCGTGATTTTCCAGGACCCGCTGACGGCGCTGAACCCGGTGCTGACCGTGGGTTTCCAGATCATGGAGACCATAAGGCTGCACTTGGGCCTGACGGGGGATGCGCTTCGGGCGCGGGCGACGGACCTGCTCCGCCAGGTGGGCATACCGGAGCCGGAGCACCGGCTAAGCCAGTACCCGCACCAATTCTCCGGCGGTATGCGTCAGCGCGTGGTCATCGCCATCGCGCTCGCGGGGGAGCCGGAACTGCTGCTGGCGGACGAGCCGACCACCGCGCTGGACGTGTCGATCCAGTCGGAAATCCTGGCACTGATCAAGAACCTGTGCCGCGACCGGCAGTTGGGCGTGATCCTGATCACCCACGACATGGCCGTGATCAACGAGGTGACGGATCGCGTGGCCGTCATGCTGCACGGCCGCATGATTGAGGTGGACAAGACCCTCAACATCGTCAACCGGCCGACCCACCAGTATACCCAAAGCCTGATCGCAGCCGTGCCGCGCACCGACGTAAAGCTGGAGCGGTTCGAACTGGTCCATGCCAGCGCGGAAGCCGGTAACCTGTCCACGACCGAAAGCATGAGCCGCCGGCTCACATGGTTCGACGGGCTGGAGCGGGCCGCCGACCGGGATACGCCGCTGGTGAAGGTAGAGGATATCTCCATCGACTTCGTCAAGACCAAGGGCTTGATAAAACGCTTCAACACCTATTTCCGGGCCGTCGACAAGGTGTCGTTCGAAATCAAGCAGGGCGAGACCTTCGGCCTGGTTGGGGAGAGCGGCAGCGGCAAGTCCACGGTGGCGAAGATGATCGTCGGCCTGGAAAGCCCGGTGGAAGGGCGTATTACCTACGACGGCCGGGACATCACCAACCTTGCGCGCGACCCTAGCCTGCGCAAGGCGAACGTGGACATGCAGATCATCTTTCAGGATCCGTTTTCCAGCCTCAATCCGCGCATGCGGGTGCGGGAGATCATCTCGGAGCCGGTGATCCATCACGGCATGGCCAACCAATCGGCGGCGCGGCAACTGGCGGCGGACGTGCTGCAGCGGGTGGGTCTGGATGCCGACGCCGGCGCGAAATACCCGCACCAGTTCTCCGGCGGTCAGCGCCAGCGCATCTGTATCGCCCGTGCGCTGGTGATGCGCCCGCGCTTTCTGATCTGCGACGAGCCGACGAGCGCGCTGGACGTGTCGATCCAGGCCTCTCTGCTGAACCTGCTGAAGGATTTGCAGGACGATCTGGGCCTGACCATGTTGTTTATCAGCCACGATCTGGCCGTCATCAGGCAAATGTGCGACCGAATTGCGGTAATGAGATACGGCGAATTGTGTGAGGTGGCGGACTCAGAGACCTTGTTCGAAGACCCGCGCCACGAATACACGCAGGAATTGCTGCACCTGATGCCGAAGTTCAGCCGGGAAGTGGCGGCGTAAAAAAAGCCCCAGCGGCGGGCTGGGGCTTCGGGAATGCTGTTTAGGCAGTCTAGGCCGCCATCGCCCGCAGCATCCATGCAGTTTTTTCGTGCAGTTGCATGCGCTGGGTCAAAAGGTCAGCGGTCGGTTCGTCACTGGCCTTATCACACAAAGGAAAGACCGCTCGCGCCGTTTTCGCGACCGTCTCATGATCTTTTGCGAGTTGCTTAATCATATCCTCTGCCTTGACCTTTTCTGTCGCTTCTTCGATGGAGGTCAATTCGGCAAATGCCTTGTAGCTACCTGGCGCGGGATACCCCAGCGAGCGAATCCGCTCCGCAATCTCGTCAACTGCCGTTGCCAGCTCCGTATACTGCCCTTCGAACATTAGGTGCAGGCTGTTGAACATCGGCCCCTCAACATTCCAATGAAAATTGTGGGTCTTCAGGTACAGCGTGTAGCTATCGGCCAGCACGCGGGAGAGGCCTTCGGCAATGACTTTCCGGTCAGCATCCGGTATCCCGATATCGATACTTAGAGCCATTTTAACTTTCCTCCTAATCTAATGAAAACGTTGCTGGTACTCGGATAGAAGTAGGCAGGACAAGCCCGATTGCAAGGTACCGAACCTATCCTCATTCCACCCATGCGTCAGACGCTCACCTCATCCGTGAACGGGCTGATGTCGCGGTCGTCTAGTAGCAAGTGCAACAGGGCAGGACCGTCGGCTTTCATCGCCTGCGCCAGAGCCTGGGCGAATTCTCCTGTTTTGGCGACCGTGAAGGACGGCATGCCGTAGCCCTCCGCCACCTTGGCGAAGTCCGGGCTTTGCAGGCGGGTGCCATGGACGCCTTCCTCGCCATAGCGGCGCTGTTGGCTGACCATGATCGAGCCCCAGGCGCCATTGTCGCAGAGGATGCATACCAGCTTCAGGCGGTGCTGCACCGCCGTCACCAATTCCTGGCCGCTCATCAGAAAGCCGCCGTCGCCGACAAAGGCCACCGCTGTTGTGCCAGGCTTGGCCAAAGCCGCGCCGATGCCGCCGGGCGCCGCATAGCCCATCGCACCGGACATGGGGCCTGCCTGGGTATGGGGCCGTGTGAAGCGGTAATAGCGGTGAACCCAGCGGGCAAAGGTGCCGCTGTCGGTCAGGATCACCGAGTCGGCCGGCACCTGGCTCTGCATCTCCGCCACGCAGGCCGCGAGGTCAACATCACCATAAATCTGGATCGTGCCGGGTCTGGCGAACTGGTCGTACGTGGCGTGCAACTCATCCCGCCAGGCCAAACGCTCGAGCGAGGGCGAAGCTACCGCCGCCGTCAGCGCCTGGAGCGCCGGCACGATGTCGGCGGCCGAGGCGATCTCCGCCGGACCACGGCTTAGAACGTCGCGGTCGGGAAAGATGTGTATCAGTTTCTGGTCGGCGCGCGGGATGGTGAATTCCTGGGTGGAAATGCCGTCGAGACGGCATCCCATGGCGATGATCAGATCGGCTTCCTCGAACGCTTTGTTCTGGAAGGCAACGCGGTTGATCTCCAGATGGCCGAAATAGGCGGCGTGATCGTTCGGGAAGGTATCCTGGCGGCGGTAGGCGGCGGAGACCGCAATGCCGCTGGCATCCGCAAAGGCGACCAGGGCCAGGTGTGCATCGTCGATGCTAGCCATCTCGCCCGTGATCATGATCGGGCGCTTGGCAGCGTTGATCAGCGCCGCTGCCCTTGTCACGTCATCCGGGGCCATGCCGGCGCGGGCGCGGGGGCGGAGCGGCGGGGCAGCGGCATCGCCTGCGTCGCCTTCCGTGATGTCTTTGGGCATGATCACGATCACGGGGCCGGGACGGCCCGCGGTGGTCAGGGTAATGGCGCGGGCGACCACGTCCGGGATGTCGCTGCTTTTCTCCGGCTCGAACACGCCCTTGGCCATCTTGCCGAACATCTGGTGATAGTCGACCTCCTGGAACGCCTCCCGGCCCTTGGATGACGTGGGCACGTGGCCGATGAACAAAAGCAGCGGCGTCGAGTCCTGGCTGGCCGTGTGTACGCCGATGGAGGCGTTGGTCGCTCCCGGCCCGCGGCTGACGAACCCGGCAGCGGGACGGCCCGTCAGCTTCCCAAAAGCTTCGGCGGCGAACGTGACACCGCTTTCGTGCCGTGGCGTCACCAGCTTGATCGCATTGCCGGCATTCTGGATCGCGCGGAGGATCGGCAGATAGCTCTCGCCCGGAACGGAGAATGCGGTATCGACGCCATAGTCGATCAGGGTGCGCACAACGGCCTGGCCACCATCCATGGGGATGCTCCTCAAAGGATACTTTTGGGTATTGGACGCAAGCGCGCCGCCACTGCCGTTGGTATAACAAGCACGCGGGCTTCTGCCACTAGTGTGTTTGGGGAGGCTCAGCGCCGGAGGTTTAGGGAGAGGCCCTAGGATGGATTATGCGCCTGCCGGCGGATGGCGTTCCCGCAGGCTTTCGGTGACTTGCTCCAGCAGGCTGGCGCTGACCCCGCATCGGCCAGTTAGATAGTCTTGCGCCATGCCGAATTCCTTTTCCATCGCTTCCAGCGCGGCCTCCAAATACTCGGCGCGGGCGGAGAAGACGGCTTCCCGTGCCTTCACCGGCAGGCCGGAGATACGGGCGCTCTTCCGGTCCCAAATGGTGTTGGTGGCGAGGTAGTCCTCTATCACCGTTTCATGGCTGGCACCGGCGGTCATCAGGATAACCGCCGCGGCGAAGCCAGTGCGGTCCTTGCCGGCGGCGCAATGGAACAGCACGCCGCCCTCCGTTTCCGCCAGCGTCCGGTAGAGCGCACCCATGGCAGCCGCCATGCGCAGGGGATAGGTCCGGTTGCCTTCCCGCATCATTCGGCGGGCGTCGGCCTCCGTCACCGGATTGGGCCTTCGCTTGTAGCCGGGTATAGAGCCGACGCCGCCGTCACCCGGTGCGATTACCGGGAGGCCGGGCGGCAGGCGGGAGGGGGCATAGGACCGCTCCGCCTCGGAGCGCAGATCGACCACAGCGGATAGGCCAAGCCCTGCGAGCAGGGCCTGGTCTCCATCGGTTAGTTCATTCAGCGCGGCCGAGCGGTAGAGCCGCCCCGAGCGGACCCGTCCGGCGTCACCGAGCGGCAATCCGCCGAGGTCGCGCATATTGCTCGCGCCTTCCAGCGCTATGTGGCGGCCATGCACCATTCAGATTTGTTCTCCTCCAGGCCCATTTTCTCTTACGATCCCCAATTGTAGCAGCCGCCGAATGACACGGGTATGACACCCATTTATAGTCTCTCGCCAATAACAATATAGGCTAGAGGATAGCGTCGGATGCGAGTGAATATTGGGCAGATTTTGACGAACCGCGCCCGTCGCGATCCGCGGATGGAGGCGTTGGTCGATACTGGTTCTGGCGAGCGGTTCACCTACGACGAGATCAATGCTCGCGCCAACCAAGCGGCGAATATGCTGATGGGGCAGGGCGTTGAGCCAGGCGACCGGGTAGCGCTGCTGCTGATGAACGGCTCTGCCTTCTTCGAGTGTTATTTTGCCTGCGCCAAGATCGGTGCCGTGGCCGTCCCGCTGAACTGGCGGTTGGTGCCGTATGAGTTGGGCTACATCCTGGGCAATGCAGGGGCGAAAACGCTGATCTTCGACGCCGATTTCGCCGAAACGGTTGAGGCGTTGCGGAAGGAAGGCTCGACGGAGGTTGAGACCTGGCTGCAAGTGGCGGCTGGCGCGCCTCTCTGCGCTTTTGCCCAAGACTACCACGCGCTGGTGAGCAATGCCCCGGCGGATGAGCCAGAGCCGCAGGGCTTCGACGACGACAATCTCTTCATTATGTACACCAGCGGCACAACCGGCTTGCCGAAGGGGGTCGTCCACTCGCATCAGACGACATTCTGGGCGCTGTTGACGATGATGCCGACGCTGGACACGCGCCTCGGCGACCGATTCTCCATCGTGCTGCCGCTCTTCCATGTCGGCGCGCTCGCGCCGCTGCTGGCCATGGTCTATGGCGGCGGCACCAGCGTTCTGATGCGCAGCTTCGATCCCATGGGCATGTGGAAAATCACGGCGGAGGAAAAGATCACCGCGACGCTCGCCGTGCCCGCCATGCTGGGCGCGATGCTGCAGGTGCCGATGCCGGACCCGGCAGATTATGCGCAACTGCGCTGGATCATGAGCGGCGCGGCGCCAGTGCCGGTCGCCCTGATGGAGCAATACCGGGACGCCGGGATCGAGATTCACCAGGTTTACGGCCTGACTGAATGCTGTGGCCCCGGCTGCCTGATCAGCCCGCAGGACGCGATGGAGCGGCTGGGCTCCACCGGTAAAGCCTTCTTCCATACCGACGCGCGGCTGGTGGATCAGAACGGCAATGACGTGCCGCCCAACACACCCGGCGAGGTGCTGCTCCGCGGCGGCAACATCATGAAGGAATACTGGAACAACCCGGAAGCGACGGCGGAGACGCTTCGCGATGGATGGCTGCATACCGGCGACGTCGCAGTGATGGACGAAGACGGCTTCATCACCATCCAGGACCGCATCAAGGACATGATCATTTCCGGCGGCGAAAACATCTATCCAGCGGAAATCGAGAACGTTGTGCTGAGGCACCCCGGTGTGAAGGAATGCGCCGTCATTGGCATCCCCTCCGAACGCTGGGGCGAGTCGCCCCTGGTGGTGGCCGTGCGCGCCGACGACAGCATCGGCGAGGACGAGGTGCTAAAGCACTGCGATGGCAAGCTGGCGCGGTATAAACAGCCGAAGGGCACGGTGTTCGTTGACGCCATCCCACGCAATCCCTCTGGCAAGGCGCTGAAATTCGAGCTACGCAAACAGTTCCCCGGACCCGCGCGCGAATAGCTCCTGAATCATGACTCCGCAGCAGCACGGCATTCTCTCCGCCATCACCGTCATCGACATGACAGAGGGGGTCGCCGGTCCGTATGCGGCCATGGTGCTCTCCGACATGGGCGCGAACGTGATCAAGGTGGAGCGCCCCGCCGGCGACTGGTCCCGTCCCGCCGACCATTTCCATGTGGACGGGGAGCAGAACGGACAGTTCATATCCCTCAACCGGAACAAGCGTGATATCGGCCTGGACGTGGCGTCGGAGCGCGGCAAGCAAGTCCTGGCCCGGATGATCGGAAAGGCCGACGTGCTGATTTCCAACTACCGCCCCGGCGTCATGGCGAAACTCGGGTTCGGTTACGAGCAATGCCAGGCGATCAAGCCGGACCTGATCTACTGCACCGTCTCCGGCTTCGGTCAGGAAGGCGCCTATGCGCAGAATCCGGCCAGCGACACGATCATCCAGGCCATGAGCGGCCTGATGAGCCTCGTCGGCGACCCCGATGGCCCGCCGACGCGTGTCGGCTTTCCCCTCATCGACATGGCAGCGGCGAACTATGCCGTGCAGTCCATCCTGCTGTCGCTCTACGGGCGCCAGAATGGGCATGGCGGCGCCAATATCGACGTCAGCTTGATAGCCGCGGCGCTGGGCCTGATGACGGCCGGCTATACCCGCTACATGGCCTCAGGCGAGGTACCGCTCCGCCAGGGCAATCAGAACAAGAACCTGGCCCCCGCAGGCGCATACCAGGGCAGCGACGGCCGGTATTTCACCATCGCGATCCTGCGTAACGAGCACTGGCAGAAATTCTGCGCAGCATTAGAACTGGGTGAACTGGCGGCCAATCCGGACTATGCGACCAACAATCAGCGCGTTGAGCGGCGGGCAACGTTGGACCAAGTCATCGCCCCGTTATTCGCCTCCCGGCCTGCCGCCTACTGGCTGGAACGGCTGGGCGCAGCGGACATTCTGTGCGGCCCGATCAATACGTTTGGCGATATTGCGGGCGACCCGAACCTGACGGCCCACCTGCCGCTGGTGGATGCGATGGCCCCGAATGTCCCGCAGGCCATGGGCGTGCCGGTCCGGCGGAACGGGGAATACAACGCCACCTACCGCCCCGCGCCTGCCAAGGGACAGCATACGGACGAGATCCTTGCCGAATTCGGCTTCTCCGCCGAGGAACGGCACGAGTTTCTCAACACTGGCGCGGCATTCTGGGCGAAAACATAAAGCTGACGGGTCTACGCCAATTGGTCGCCTGCTTCCCCCGCTTGGAGAGGCGTACGCTTTAGCAACCCACCCAGTCTGTGGCTGCCCGTTCAGTTGCTGCGATTGCATCAATGAAGCCCAAATTACTAACGACCCTTTCGGCCTATACCCGCCAGGATTTTGCGGCCGATACCGTAGCCGGGATCACGGTCGCCATGGTCGCGATCCCCCTCAGCCTCGCCATCGCTATTGCCTCTGGCGCCGATCCTGCCACCGGCTTGGTGACTGCAATCGTCGCGGGCCTGTTGATCTCGGCGTTGGGCGGCAGCCGTGTGCAGATCGGCGGTCCGACAGGCGCCTTCATCGTCGTGGTCTATGGCGTGATCGCGGAGTACGGCTATGATGGGCTGGTGCTCGCGACTTTGATGGCGGGCATCATTCTGCTGGTCGCCGGGTTCCTCAAGGCCGGGAGCCTGATCCGCTATGTGCCGGAGGCCGTCATCAACGGCTTCACCATCGGCATCGCCATCATCATCGCCACCAGCCAAATCAAGGATTTGCTGGGTCTCTCAGTGGAATCTGTTCCGGCGGACTTCCTGGCCAAGCTGCCGGTGCTGTGGGAGGCACGCCCGACCCTGACCTGGCAGGCGCTGGCGGTCGGACTGACGACCATCGTCCTGATTACCGGTCTCAGACGCGCATTTCCGCGGTTTCCGGGCCTGGTGGTTGCCGTTGCCATCGGGTCCGCTGCCGTCGCGCTGGCGGGGCTGCCGGTGGACACCATCCAGTCGCGGTTCGGTGCGCTCCCAGCCACGCTGCCGGTGCCGACCTTGCCCGAGCTGTCGCTGGCGCGTCTGGCGGAACTGCTTCCGTCTGCGCTGGTCATCGCGTTTTTGGCCGGCGTCGAATCGCTGTTGTCCGCCATTGTTGCCGACCGGATGATCGGCGGCCAGCACCGCCCGAATGCGGAGGTCATCGCCCAAGGAGCCGCCAATCTTGGCTCAGCCCTGTTCGGCGGCCTGCCCGCAACGGGCGCCATCGCCCGCACCGCCACCAACGTACGCGCCGGGGGGCGCACGCCGGTGGCGGGCATCGTGCATGCGTTAACCATCCTGCTGGTGATGATGGTAGCCGCTCCGCTCGCGGGCTATCTGGCGATGCCGGCCCTGGCGGGCCTGTTGATCCTGACCGCCTGGAACATGAGCGAGCCGCACAAGTGGCGCGGCTACATGGCGGCCCGCCGGTCCGACCGGGTTCTGCTCATCCTGACGCTGGTGCTGACGGTCGTGGCGGACCTGACCGTTGCCATCGGCGTCGGCGTCGCCGTCGGGCTCGCCATTCGCCTGCGCCGGCGCGAGGTGCCGCCGGCCGAATGGACGCCGCCCGACCGCTGACCCTAATCCAAATCCAGGTACGATATCAGGTAGATCACCTGTTCCCCGGTCAGACGCGTCATGCAGCGTGTGGCGTCGATGGCACTCCAAGCGCTGGTGCCGATCAATGACCGTTCGAAGCTACAGCGGCCGTCGCGGTAGCGGATCCAGCCACGTTGCATTTCCTTCAGATTCCCTGTTCGCGAGCTGGGGCTTTTGCCCTCAAGGCGGCCATCCTCGGCATCTTCTGCCGCCAGCCTCCTCCGGAGCTTGCCATAAGCCCGGTTGAGGTGGGTGTCCCACGCCTCATATTCGAGGCTGACGCAGAACGCCACTTCTTGGAAGCTCCGCACCAGCGGGTTCTGCTCGCAAGCACTTGAAATACGGCCAATGCAGACCGTGGCGTTGTCCTCTTCTTTCATGCAGCGAGCAATGGGGTCGCCGCGCAGCACCCGCGAAAGTTCGTGCCGGACCGCATCCGTCAAGCCGTTGGCCGCAGCTACCGGCGGCTGAACCGCCAGGAAAAGGCCCGCCATCAAGCTTACGAATAATATCGCTCTTACGTTTCCCATTTCCTCCCATTCCTGTTGCTTAGAGGCTAGCCCCCATGCCGGGAAGCGGCGATGTATCCATTGTTGCAGCCGCCTTGCTTCGCTACCTTTCGACTAAAGCATTACAACTCTGTCAGAAAGGAGTGACGCCATGGACGCGCTCGTCTCCACCATGAACCCCGTCGAAACCACTGAGAAGTGGCTCACCGAACTCGGTCAGGCCATGCAATCCCAGGATGCCGAGGCAGTGCTGGACCTGTTCCAGGCCGATTGCTTTTGGCGCGATGTCTGCGCCATGACCTGGAATTTGGAGACATTTGGCGGGCGTGGCGAGATCGAGGCTATGCTGGAGGAGGCACTGCCGGCCATGCAGCCGCGCAACTTCCATCTGCCGGAGGGGCGTACAAAGCCCCGAGCCGTTTCTCGCGCCGGGGTGGATTGTATCGAGGCCATAATCGCCTTCGAGACCGTCATCGGGAAATGCAGCGGCCTGCTGCGGCTGGTGCCGGACCCGGATGCGCCGGGCAAGGTGAAGTGCTGGATCTTTGCCTCCTCGCTCGACGAAATCGTGGGCCATGAGGAACTGATCGGCGACCGGCGCCCGGGTGGCCAGGAATATGCCCGCCAATACGGGGCTGACAATTGGGCCGATCTCCGCCGGAAAGCCCAGCAATATGAGGACCACGAGCCGGCCGTGCTGGTGGTCGGCGCGGGCCAGGCCGGCCTGACCGTCTCGGCCCGCCTGACCGTTCTTGGCGTCGATACGTTGCTGGTCGACCGCTTCGAGCGCGTCGGCGACAACTGGCGCAACCGCTACCACTCACTGACCCTGCACAACGAGGTCTGGGTCAACGACCTGCCCTACATGCCGTTCCCGCCGAACTGGCCGGTCTATATCCCCAAGGACAAGCTGGCGAACTGGTTCGAGCACTATGCCGAGGCAATGGAGCTGAACGTCTGGACTTCGACCGAGATGGTCACGGGCGCCTATGACGAAGCGGCGGGTCATTGGACCGTCACGCTCCGCAACGTGGCCGACGGCAGCGAGCGGGTGGTGAAGCCGCGCCATGTGATCTACGCCACCGGCGTTTCCGCCATCCCGGTGATGCCTAACCTGCCGGGCCAGAAGGATTTCGCTGGCACGCTGATCCATTCCGGCGCCTACAAGAGCGGCAAGGAATGGGAAGGCAAGAAGGCCATCGTGTTTGGCACCGGCACCAGCGGCCACGACTGCGCCCAGGAACTGACCACCTGCGGGGCGGAAGTCACTTTGGTCCAGCGCAGCCCCACCCATGTCGTCAGCCTGCAACAGGCGCAGCGGGTCTATGCCCACTATTTCGAGGGGCCGCCGGTCGAAGACAGCGACCTGCTGGCTACCGCCTCCCCCTATCCGGTGCTGGTGAAGTCCTTCCAGCAACTGACCAAGGATATGCTGGAGAAAGACAAGGATCTGCTGGCCGGGTTGGAGGCCGCGGGGTTCAAGCTGGACCATGGCGGCGGGCCGGACAAGACCGGCTTCCAGATGATGTATCTGCGCCACGGCGGCGGCTATTATTTCAATGTCGGCGCGTCCGATATGATCATGGATGGCCGCATCAAGCTCGCCCACTACGACGACATGGACACGCTGGTCGCCGAGGGCATGCGCATGAAGGACGGCAGCACAGTCGAGGCCGACCTGATCGTGTGCGCTACCGGCTACCTGAACCTGCAGGATACGGTGCGGGAGTTCATGGGTGACGAGGTTGCCGACCGTGTGGGCCCGGTCTGGGGCTTCGGCGAAGGCCAGGAACTGCGCAACATGTGGCAGCGCACGCCACAGCCGGGGCTCTGGTTCACGGCCGGTAGCCTGGCGCAATGCCGGATCTTCTCCAAGTATCTGGCCTTGCAGATCAAGGCGTGCGAGGCAGGGCTTCTTGACCCCAAAGGCGGTTAAGGCCGATGGCGGCTGAGAGCGTGGCGGAAGGCTCCTACCTGCCCGAGAGCGACGGCACCGACTATGAGGCCGTTATGGGCTTCGACAAGGTGGAGTGGCGGGAGGGTTTCGTGCGGATGCGCGTCGCGCTCCGGGCCGTCCACCGGAACCGCCAGGGCATTGTGCATGGCGGCGTGATGGCCGCGTTGTTGGATTCCGTGGGCATGTTCGCGGGTACCTACGACCCGGACAATCCCGGGGGAAAGCGGGCGGTGACGGTCGCGACGTCGTGCCAGTTCATCGGTTCGACCAAGGGCGATTTTCTGGAAGCGGAAGGGACGGTGACCCGCGCGGGCCGAACCCTCTACTTCGCCGACGCGAAGGTGACGGACCCCGCGACGGGCAAGGTGCTGGCGAGCGGGCAGGGCACCTACATGTACCGCTGATTGCCATCTTTCGATCGTTTGGCGTCGTCACGTGGGTATGCAAACGGCCAGAGCGCTTTCAGATGCAAGCGTTCCGATCAAACCACTAGCGCCGCCGAAGGCACAGCAGTGCTAGGGAGGCGAACGCGGCGGTGGCGGCAAAGCCGCTCGGCGGTATGGGGACCGGCGCTGCGGCGGTGATGATCCGGGCCCAATCACCTGGACTATCCGCTTCCCAGGACAGGGTCGCTCTATAGCCGCTGATATTGGTGATGTCGTCTTCCTCCAGCCCGCGGTTGGCAAAGTTGCCATAGTCGATCGACCAAAGCCCCAGGGTTGAATTGCTCCAATTCAGGTTCTGGTCCGAGGTGATGAAGCCCAGAACGATACCCTCGAAGTTCATGGTCATCACCGCCCGGGCCGAGCTGTCATTGCCCGGATCCCACTGGACATAGTGGCTGGAGACCGTCAGGCCGGGCTGCAGCATGTAGACGCCGCCGCCAAGGTCGTCGACATAGCTGGCATTGGGGTCCAGTACGCGGTCGACCTGCAGTGATGCCGTTAACGTCAGATGCTGTATCTCTTCCCAGGCGAGGAAGACGCCGTCATTGGGGTCCGGTGAGACCGGGTCCGGCGGTTGAGTGGTGGCGGCGCAAGTCATGGCGCCGCTGCAAAAGGTAATACCGACGATGGCACCCTGCGCCGTCTGAGCCAATACTGCCGAAATCAGCACTGCCCCAAAAATTAAACCAAATTTCATTCCTGATCTCTCCTCATTTCGTGAGGGGAAACTAGCAAAGCAAAATAAAATCGCGCTTAATTCTGACGGTTACGAAGTTATCAACGCTATTTTGAGCCGGGCTTTCAGGCCGCTCTTGAGAACCGTGGTGCCGGGAACTACTTCTGGAAAGCTGTTGTTTTCCCAGCCGGTGCCTATGATGGGTGCCTGTTGTCCATTCTCTCCCCTGGAAAGGTGCAAATCCGTTATGGTGTTACCTAATCTGCACAAAGCGCTGCTGGGCGCTCTTATTGGCGTTTTGCTGCTGCCAATGGCTGCATTCGCTGAATCCGCAAAGGAAATTGAGGCGAACGTGAAATCCGCGCTCAGCCTGCTCTACAGCAAGAATCCGGCTGCCGCCGCGTTGAGCAAGGAAGCTGAAGGCATTCTAGTGTTCCCGCATGTGGTGAAGGGTGGCCTAATCGTCGGCGCATCGCACGGCACGGGCGCACTGCAAATTGATGGCACGACGGAGGGCTACTATCAGACCACGTCCGGGTCGCTGGGCTTTCAGGCAGGGATCGAGTCCCGCAAAGAGGTCATCATGTTCATGACGTCCGACGCGCTCGACAAGTTCCGCGCCAGCGAGAATTGGCAAGCAGGCGTCGATGGATCGATTTCCGTCGTAAAGACCGGTGTTTCGGGCTCCGCGAACACGAAGAACCAGAAAGCGCCGATCGTCGGCTACATCTTCGGCAATGAGGGCCTCTATGGCGGCCTGAACTTCGAAGGCGCGAAGATTTCGCACTACACGCCGGAATAACGCTATCCGGTTGACCGATGCGGGGGGCCGGGCAGGCGATTGCCCGGCCCTTCGTGATTCTGAAAGGGTCTCTAAGCGACGATCACATAGACCTTGCGCACGGTTTCCGTCACGTCCCAGCGCCCGGTCCAGCCCTTGGGCAGGACGATAACGGAGCCTGCGGTCAGTTCCTGCTTCGCGCCGGAGGCGTCGGTGATTGTCGCCTTGCCCTTCAGGATATGGGCGACCTCGCAGTCCTGGCGGTTCTCGATGGGCCAGCCGCCGGGCGTGCATTCCCAGATGCCGGTTTTGATGCCGTCATTGTCGGAAATCTGGGCAGATTTGACTTGTGGGTCGCCGCTGTCGGCGCCTGCGCGCTGCCCGGCAGGGGTGAGCGCCATATCGATGGCGCCGGCGATTGAGGGCATGGCTGCACTCATGGATTTGGTTCCTTTTGTGACTGCGCTTGGCACCACCTGCCAGCGCGCTTATCCTTGGTCCAAAGTCTAACACATCGCACCGAGGGATCGCCTAGCCCCATGAATTTCGACTTCACCGACGACCAGCGGATGCTGCGCGATCAGGCGCGGCGCTTTCTGGAGCAAAACGCCAGCGCGCGCGCCGTCATGGAGGGCGAGGAGCCGTTCGACCGCGCGCTCTGGAAACAGATTTGCGAGCTTGGCTGGACCGGCGCGGCCCTGCCGGAGGAAGAAGGCGGGGTGGGACTCTCTTACGTCGACCTCTGCGTGATTGCGGAGGAGTTGGGCCGGGCGTTGGCGCCGGTACCGTTTTCCTCCTCCATCTACCTCGCGCTGGAGGCGGTGCGGATGGCCAGCTCCAACGACCAGCGCAAGCGCTACCTGCCGGGGCTGGCGAGCGGCGAGGTCATCGGCACCTTGGCGGCGAGCGAGGGCAATGGCGCGCTGCTGCCAAAAAACATCAAGGCGGAAGTGAGCGGCGGCAAGCTCACCGGCGTGAAGATGCCAGTGCCGGATGGCGACATTGCCGACCTGGCCGTCGTGGTGGCGAACAACGGTGGCCAACCGGCGCTGTTCCTGGTTGACCTGAAAGGCGCCGGCGTCGCCCGCGAAACCATTGAAACGCTGGACCCCAGCCGCTCCCACGCGAAAATCACCTTCGATGGTGCGCCTGCCGAATTACTCGGCGCGGCGGCGGACGGCTGGGAGATGTTAACCCAGGTGCAGGACCGCGCGGCGGTGCTGTTTGCGTTTGAGCAGGTGGGCGGCGCGCAGAAATGCCTGGAGGAGGCCAAAGACTACGCGATGAACCGATTCGCCTTTGGCCGGCCCATCGCTAGCTTCCAGGCGATCAAGCACAAGCTGGCGGACGTTTACATGAAGACGGAACTGGCGCGCTCTAACGCCTATTACGGCGCCTGGGCGCTGAACTCGGGTGCTGCGGAACTGCCGGTAGCTGCTGCTGCGGCGCGGGTGGCAGGCAATACGGCCTTCGTCTTTGCGGCGGAAGAGAACATCCAGACCCATGGCGGCATGGGTTTTACCTGGGAGTTCGACTGCCACCTCTATCTGCGCCGGGCGAAACTGCTGGCGTTGACGCTTGGGAGCGAGAAGCGCTGGAAAGAGCGCCTCGTTTCTCGCCTTGAAGAACGCAACGCGGCCTAACAGGAGAACCCAAATGGACTTCACCGATACCCCGCAAGAGGCCGAATATCGTGCGAAAGTGCGCGCCTTCCTCGATGCCAACGCAGAGAAGAAAGAGCCCGGCAAGCAGTTCGCCGCCAAGTATGGCGAGGAAGGGCTGGTGCCGCTGGCCAAGGAATGGCAGCGCAAGAAATACGAGGCCGGGTTCGCCGGCATCACCATGCCGAAGGAATATGGCGGCCAGGGCCTGACCGCCATGGAGCAGGTGATCTACAACCAGGAAGAAGCCAACTATCTGGTGCCGCGTGGCGCCTATGAAATCGGCCTCGGCATGTGCATCCCGACCATGCTCGCCTATGCGACCGAGGAGCAGAAGCAGCGTTACGCCGCCGTGGCGCTGAAGGGCGACGAGATCTGGTGCCAGTTGTTCTCGGAGCCCGCCGGCGGCTCCGACGTCGCCAACGCCAAGACGCGGGCGGAGCGCGACGGCGACGATTGGATCATCAACGGCCAGAAGATCTGGACGAGCGGCGCACACTTCTCCGACTGGGGCATTATCGTGTTGCGCACTGACGCGAGCGTGCCGAAGCACAAGGGCCTCTCCTTCTTCTTCCTGGACATGCACTCGCCGGGGATTGAGGTGCGCCGGATCAAGCAGATCAGTGGGACGAGCAACTTCAACGAGGTGTTCTTCACCGATGTCCGCGTGCCGGATAGCCAGCGGCTAGGCCCGGTCGGCGGCGGCTGGCGTGTGGCGCTCACCACCTTGATGAACGAGCGGCTGGCGGTGGGGCAGGTTGCGCCGCCGGATTTCGAGGAAATGTTCGAGTTCGCGCGCCAGTTGGAACTGGAGGACGGACCCGCGATCCAGGACTCCAGCGTGCGCGAGCGGCTGGCCGACTGGTATGTAGAGAGCCAGGGGCTGAAGCTTTCGGTCTTCCGCACAATGACCGCGCTCAGCCGGGGCGAGGACCCGGGCCCGGAAAGCTCGATCAACAAGATCATTTCCTCGAATAAGCGCCAGGACATTGCCAACTTCGCCACCGACCTGATGGAACAGGCCGGTATCGTTATAGGCGCGGACTCGCCGATGGCGGGGATGTTCCAGGAGGCTGTCTTAAGCTCGCCGTCAGGCAGGATCGCGGGCGGGACGGACGAGATTTTGCGCAACATTATCGCCGAGCGGGTGCTTGGCATGCCGGGCGACATCCGGGTGGACAAGGACGTGCCCTACGATCAGTTGAAGCAGGGGCGGTAATGGCGGACTTCTTTGTGCACCACCGCCTCGCCTGCGAGCCACGGCAATGGCATGCGGTGGCGGAGGCGCTGAAGGCTGGGGGAGCCGAGCGGCTGGCCGGGGCGGGCGGTGTGCTCTATGGCGCGTTCCGCAGCCAGATCGGCGCGCCGCGGGATGAGTTGAACGTCATTACCGCGTGGCCTGAAGGCGTGCCGGTGACGGCGGCAAAGGCGGAGGCATTGTTGCTGGAGGGCGTGGCGGATGTCCAGTCGGCGGAGAGCCTCGCCATGACGCCGACCTTGCGGCCGGCCCCAACTGACAGCGGCCAGATCGAGCCGCCCCGCCGTCAGGGCAATTTCGCCTTCCGTTGGTTCGAGACGCCCGCAGCGCATTGGGATGAGTTTCTGGCGCTATGCGAGGGAGCGTGGCCGGGGTTCGAGTCCTCCTACGACAGCCAGGTGATTGGCCTTTGGCGGATCGGGGACGCCGGGGCAAGCGCGGAGGAGCCGGTCCGTTCGCTGCTACTGACGAGACGCCCCGACCTTGCCATGTGGGAACGCTCCAAGCTGCCCGCGAACGCGGAGGAGGCGGAGGTGCGCCGCAAGCTCAGCCGCCGCTATGACCTGTGCGATTGGACGGTCGTGTACACAACGACCCTGCTGACAGCTGAGGATAAGACGGACGAGGCGCGGTGGGCTTAGGTAGGGTGGCGGCTCCCCACTGATTGGTTGGCGCTGGTGTGACAGCCGGGCTTGGAAACTTTATTTCGTGCCGCGCAATAGCCGCTTGACCGGTTTGAGGGCGCGCCGGGCGCTTTGTTCCAGGGGATATAGCGCGAGCCGGGCTCGCAGTGCGGCGCGGAGCATCGGCAAGTGATGCGCCATCCAGGCGTCGAGTGTGCTTTCCGCAAAGGCGGCATGCACGGCCGCTTCCACCGGATTGCTAACCAGCGAAATCTTGGAGGGACGCACGGGGAAGACAGAGCCCGGGTCCAGGCCCTGCGCCAGGCACATCAGGACCGTGCGCCGGCATTTGAGACATCGGCCGCAATTGTGGCCGAATTGATCGGCGACGCTGCAGACGACGATGCCGTCCCAAAGACCCATATCGTGCAGGGCGCGCACCTTCTTCGGACGCGGTGTATCAATGCCCCGCACCTCGACCGGGAAATGACCGGAGGATAGCAGCGGGTGTGTCGCGGATGTGGTGGCCCAATGCGGTATGTAGCGCTCGTTGCGGTAGTCGAAGTCAGCCGCGAACATGCCACCGGCAAACCTGCCCTCCATCAGGTGCATGCACGCCGCCACGAAACTGGGATGAAAGTCGGTGTAGGGATACCAGACGCCCGCTTCGCCGACGGCCGCCAGCGAAAGCCGGGCCGCATTGGACTCGATGGAGAACGTATCGATCCCCAAACGCTTGTTGATGGAACGAACGGCAGAGTAGGTGTTCTCATATCCTGGTGTGCTATCCATCGAATAATCGAACCCCCGTATCAACATGCCTGCCGTCACCGGGCGGTGCCGCGCTGCATCTGGGGTCGCTATATTATCGGCTACCGCAAAGGTCGAGTCGACGCCGCCGGACATGGTTGCAATGTGAGGGCCGGCGGGATCGTACCCGCCCCGCCATTCTATCCTGTCGGCGGTAATCCGCACGGGCGTCAGGCGGGAGGGGTTCCAAACCGAGCGATTGGCCATCAACAGTTCCATATTGCCCACTGAAACGGGGCAAACCGTGCCGCGCACATGCAGATTGACGCCGCGGGCCATGGCGAAAGGCAGGGCCGCCATTAACGCGAATTCCGCCGTGCCGCCGGCGTCGAGGCCAGGCCCCATGTCCGGGGTCATGGTCCAGACGAGCGGTTCCGTGCCGTCTGAGAATGTTACGCGGGCGCTGTGGCCATCATCTGCGACCTCCGGTGTAATGATGAGAGTATTCATTGCCAGCAGCCTCCATGATTGCAGAGATCCGGGTGCTGGCAGCACTTACCGCTTCTGTGGCGTTATAGTAGTAGCCTATCAATACTACTAACCAACGGTGCTTGTACAATCACTGTTGATCGAGAACCTCGCCGGAAGCCGTTAGCGAACAGAATGGCCTGAGCGCCGAATAGGGCGTCTTGCACGGGCCGAGAGGCCAAAGAGGCCCGCCAATCCAGAAGCCACGAGTATAAGAGACCCAGGCAGTGGCACGCGACTGACCTCAATCAGGCCAGTGACGGCGATATACTCTTCGAACAACACCTGTCCGGTTTCAGGGTCTCCGATCAATACCGTCAGGTACCCGTCTCTGTCGTCGAATTGCGTACCGCCAGGCACGTCGAATCTAGAGGCGAAGTCAATGACACCATCTGGATTAAATTGGGCGAAATTCATGATTTCCGCATATCTTTCGCTTGGAATAAAATCGTCACCCAGCAACGGTGTGTCAGTCTTATAGATTAAGCCGCCAAAAACATTTGGGTCTTTCACGGTGAAGTCTGGGAGTATTGCATTGCCGTTCAAGTTTACGGTCAATGAATCAAGCTCACCCCTAGAACCAATCCCGTTGGCCACTATAACCCCATCCAGGTTCAGATCTGTGGCGGAGAATTCCCCGAAGAAGATGCCACCGCCTTCGAGGCCCGTCAGCGAAAATTTGAAAACATCCGCCTGGGCGCGTGCTGGCCCGAAAGCTACGATTATGGTGGCGGCCAGGACTAGCACCCATGACCCAATTTTTGACAATGACATCCTGGTATCTCCCCTCAACACTGGATACGATCGCATATATTGTAACCAACTGGGCGCAGAGGAAAAGCCTGCCATGTTGAAAAGTGAAAATAATGCTCTTTAGCAATAAGTTGGTATTTGCCCTACCTGCCAATCCGCTTTTGTGAGTGTTTGCAGTACTTGGCACGCCGAAAAGTATGAGGTCGTTACATGTTGGTCCGAAAAACCTTGCTATTCCGGGAAACCACCGAAGCCGATGTCAGTGGCAAACCGTGTGACCCCATCGTGCGGGTAGTTGCCATGGCGGTGGTGCAGAATCCGTTTGCCAGTAAGGGCTATGTCGAAGACCTTTCGCCCCTGTTCGACATGGGTGGGGCGCTGGGCGAGCAGTTGATGGCGGACGCTGTTGCCCGACTCAGTGGAGCACCCGTCAGCTATGGCAAGGGCGCTATCGTGGGCATTGCGGGTGAGATGGAGCACGGCGCGGCGCTGGTGCATCCGAAGCTTGGCGCGCCGATGCGGGCAGCGGTCGGTGGTGGCAAGGCGCTGATCCCGTCGAACGTGAAGGTTGGCGCTGTGGGCGCATCCCTCGACCTGCCGCTAGGGCACAAGGACGAGCCCTGGTCGTTCGATCATATCGACACGATCACCGTGATGCTGGGGGACGCGCCGCTGCCGGACGAGATCGTCGTCTGCATGGCTGTCACCGATGGTCCCCGCCCGCATCCCCGCGTCGGCAAGGGCCCAACCCCGCCCTGACGGACGCCGGAATGGTGCGCGCCTCAGCTCATCTTCATGTCGAGCAGAACGATCTCGGAATAGAGATAGTCCACATGCGCCGGTTCGATATCCCCCGGAATGTAATAGCGGGGCACGGGGATCGGCTGGACGGCGTCGGCGTCCATGTCCGGCGGCAGGAAGCGGCGGTCGACGGAGAGCACCGCGCCCTCCGGCGGCAGCAACGCCTCTGCGATGACCCTGGCGTGGCGGGCCAGCAGGCCGTGGTCGCCCGCATACAGCACTTCATGGGTGACGTAGTCGTCATGCTTGCGCTTGACCACATAGACCAGCGGGCAGAACCCGTCCGGCGTTTCCACCGCCGCGACGCAGAGGTTCAGCCCGGCATGGTCGGCCAGGATGCGCCGGTCGCCTTCGCCCAGCACCCGGTTCAGAACGGCAGGGTCTGTGTGCACCGGCAGGCGGCGAGGCTGCGACGGACGCGGCCGCCAGAGCAGGCGCTCGCGGTCGAGCACGATCATCCCCGCCCGTTCGGCCGCGCCGGCGGCCCCACGCGCGCTGCTGAAGTTGGTGACGGCCGCTGCCGGGCCGGCGCCCGCCATCCGCATCATCTCGCTGCCGACGCCGCCGCTGCGGTAGGGCTTAAACAGATACCAGGAAGTGAGGTTCACCGTCAGCTTCACCCCTGCCGTAGTGGGCCGCTCTGCCGGCAGCATGCCGAGCACGCCGACGAGGCGGCCGCCGTCGCGGGCGGTGACGGCAAAATGATCCGCCGGTTGCGGCCAGCGCCGGGCCAGCAGGGCGCGCCAGGTGTCCAGCGGCAGGTTCGCGCGCGGAAACACCTTATGCATGAAGCGGGCGATTTCCTCGCGCTCCTCCGGCGGGGCAAAGGCGATATCGACCATGAACCTTCCTTCAAGCCGGACCGGTGAGTGACGCGAGGCGGAACCATTCCATCTCCGTCCGATGGCCGAGGCGCGTGAGCAACTCCTCCAGGAAGGCCCAGGCGGGCTCGTCCGTCTGGAGGTGATGGGTGGAGATGCCGGTGGGCTCGTCCGGGTCGGCGAGGCCCGTGCGGCGCTCCCGCAGATGCCGGACCAGGATTTCCAGCGTCGCCTCCGTCCCGCGGAAGGCCGCGCCACCCTTCCAGCGGATGGGGTCCATGTGAATGTTGACCTGATGGAGGCCCGGCTTCGGGCTGGCGCTCTCCCGTGCATGGCAGGTCGAGAGCAGGCGGTAGCCGAGGTCTGGCAGATGGGCGACCGTCTTGTCCCCGATGCGGTTCCAGGGTGGGACAAAAGCGGGCAGCAGGTTGGGCAATTGCGCCTCCACCAGCCGCCGCCAGCCGTCCCGCAGATCAGCGATCTGGTCATCGAGGGGCCGGTGCTGACCAACCTCCGACGCGCGGGCGCTAGGCGGCTCATGATTGAGATGCGCATAGCCATGCTGCATCACATAAACGTCCGGGGACCGCGCCAGCCTTTCCCGGAGGCTGGTGCAAACACCCCGGGGCACGACCGCCAGATGCAGCGGTGCGCCGTGCCGCTCGGCCAGGGCAATCAGGCGTTCCAGCGCTGGCGTCGGCGCCTCGGCGTCGTCATCCCGCCACCAGAAGGTGGGAGACCGGCCTGCGCGCCGCCAGACATCCAGTTCGCGCTCCAAATCCTGCCAAGCCGCCATTAGGTGATCACCCTTTCAACCACACGATCCATCGTACCCTGTCCATCCTGCCCTGTCTGATTGGTCCTGTTTGTTTTGCCCCTTCTGTCGTCCCCTAGACACTCCTGAATCCGCCGTCGGCCATGACGATGCCGCCGGTGACATAGGCGGCAAGGTCGCTGGCGAGGAAGATCGCCGGGCCGACGATGTCGTTTGGTTTGCCGGGGCGGCCGAGGGGGGTGTGCTGCATGATCTGGGCGATCATGCCGGGATTGTTTTCGCGGGCGGCTTTGTTCAGCGGCGTTTCGATCATGCCGGGGCCGATGGCGTTGACGCGGATGCCCTCCGGGCCCAGTTCGGCGGCCAGGGCGCGGGTGAAGCCCAGCACGCCGTGCTTCGACGTGGTGTAGGCGGCGGAATTCGGCCAGCGCACGTGCACGAAGCTCTGGATCGAGCCGATATTCACCACCCGGCCCTTGGTTGCGCGCAATTGGTCCAGGAAGGCGTGCGTGATGTTGAAGACGCCCTTGATGTTCAGGTCGATGATGTCGTCCCAGTCCTTTCGGACCTCTGCCTTGTCGTCGGTGATGGGCGTGCGCCGGTTGATGCCGGCATTGTTTACCAGCGTGGTGATCGCACCCATCTGGCTTTGCACCGAGGCGGCGGCTGCATCACAGGCTGTGGGGTCGGTGACGTCGATCTCCACGGAAATGGCCTTGCCGCCGGCGTTGGTGATCTGCTTCGCCGTGTCGGCGCCTGCGGAGGCGTTGATGTCCAATACAGCGATTGTTGCGCCTTGTGCGGCGTAGCCGAGCGCAATCGCCTCCCCAATGCCGGAGCCCGCGCCGGTGACGACGGCGATCTGCCCTTCCAACAACCCACTCATGCGATTTTCCTCCTTGCTAGACCAGTCCGGTCTTTTCATTACTGTCGGTACCTATTCATAGCTCAATCTTTTTCCGAGGATACCCCATGGCACCCTGGCCCCCCACCGTCACGTTGGACGGAACCCACGCCCGTCTGGAACTCACCAGCCAGGCGCACGCCGCCGATCTGGCGGAGGCGTCCGCCGATGGCGAGTTGCACAAGCTCTGGTACACGACGGTGCCTGCCGCCGATGCCGTGCCGGCGGAGATCGAGCGGCGGCTGGGCCTGCGGGAGAAGGGCTCCATGCTGCCCTTTACGGTGATCGACAAGACGGGCGGCCCGATGGATGGCCGGGCGGTCGGCATGACCACGTTTATGAACATTGATGCCACCAACCGGCGGGTGGAGATCGGCTCTACCTGGTACCGGCGCAGCGTTCAGCGCACGCCGATCAATACCGAGTGCAAGCTGATGCTGCTGACCCATGCATTCGAGGAGCTGGACTGCCTGGCCGTCGAACTGCGCACCCATTTCCTGAACCACCAGAGCCGCCGGGCCATCGAGCGCCTGGGCGCACGGCTGGACGGCATCCTGCGCCAGCACATGATCATGCCGAACGGCTCGATCCGCGACACGGCGGTCTACTCCATCACCCATTATGACTGGCCTGCGGTGAAGGCCAACCTGGAGTGGGAGATGCAGAAGCCGCGGGGTTAGGCTTCTTTTCGCTCGATTCTTTGGCCATTGATGCATGGCGGTGCAGGCTGGTCGATTGACAGACGAATGCCAGCCGCTGCTTGCCGTGCCGGGTATGCATGCTGGACCTTGCCGCCGCCGCCGCTATCATGGCGGGCAATCAATAACGCCTATGAGAATTCGCTCCATGCTGTCCATCCCTCATGACAATCTCCGCGCGGTGTGCCGCGCCATCGCCAGTGGCGGCGGCAGTGCCGATGAAGAGGCACAGCAGGTCGCCAACAACCTGGTGGACGCCAACCTCTCCGGCCATGACAGCCACGGCATCGGCATGTTGCCCCGCTACATCGCGTGCATCCCGACAGGCGAGTTGCAGCCCAATGCGGAGATCGAGATCGTCTCCGACGAGGGCACGACGCTGGTGATCGATGGCAAGCACGGCTATGGCCAGGTGGTCGGCAAGAAGGCGATGGAACTGGGCATAGAGCGCGCGCGCCAACACGGCGTCTGCGTCGTGGCGGTGCGGAACTCCTTCCACCTCTGCCGTATCGGCGCGTGGGGGGAGCAGTGCGCGGAGGCCGGCATGGTCTCCATGCATCATGTGAACGTGCACGGCCATGACGGGCTGGTCGCGCCGTTCCGCGGCACGGATGCGCGCTTCACCACCAACCCCTATTGCGCGGTGATGCCAGGGACAGGCAACAACCCGCCGACGGTGCTGGATTTCGCCACCTCCATCGTTGCAGGCGGCAAGGTGCGGGTCGCCAAGAACAAGGGCGAGCAGATGCCGGACGGATACCTGCTCGACAATCAAGGCAAGCCCACCACGGACCCGAACGCCATGTACACGAGCCCCAAGGGCGCGATCCGGGCCATGGGCGAGCACAAGGGCTATGGCCTCTCTGTCATCAACGAGCTGTTCGGCGGTGTGCTGTCGGGCGGCGGTACCTGCCTGCCAGAGAACAAGCACGAGACCGATACGATCCTGAACGGGATGCTGTCGGTCATCATCGATCCCATGCGGTTGGTGACGAAGGCGTTCTTTGACTCCGAGACCGATGCCACGATCGCCCACGTCAAGGACTCGCCGCCTGCGGATCCGGCGCTGCCGGTACTGGTGCCGGGCGACCCGGAGCGGGCGACCAAGGCCGAGCGCGGTGCGGAAGGCGTGCCGGTGGACGAGGAAACCTGGGCGGAGATGGTCGGCGCGGCGGAGAGCGTCGGTATCAGCCGGGCCGAGATTGAGGCGATCGCGTTTCGGAATTAGGTCTTAAGAGGGAAATGGATTAACCCTCTTGGACCTTGGATTTCGCGCCCCAAGTGTGTTGATCTCGAGTCGGGCATACGCCCGGCGACGTTCGGAGGAATCCGCAATGAGACCCCGACCTGTTTCAAAAGTCTTTGGAATGCTTTGCCTCGCGGCCCTTTTGTCAACGGGAGTGGCAACAACGGGTCTCGCTGGCGGTAAGGGGCATTGTCCGCCGGGGCTTGCCAAGAAAGGCTCCTGTATTCCGCCGGGGCAGCAGAAAAAATGGGCCAAAGGCGACCGTATCCCGGACGATGTGGTTTACCGGGTAATCGTGCGGTACGACGACCGGCGTCTCCCAAAGCCTCGCCCCGGCGAAGTCTATATTGAGACGGGCCGCGATATTTATCTGATCGCGGAAGCCACGAAGCGCGTCATCGAGGCGGTCAATCTGATCGAAAAGGCCACCAATTAGCCAGCGCGCCCCGGTTCTATCCCGCCGATAGATGCCCTGTTAGCGGACCGGGGCGTATTCGACTTTCTTTTTGATCTCGGCCTGGGCGTCCTGGCGGGCGCGGAAGGCTTTCATCAGGCGCTCATGGTTGGCGTAAGCTTCCGGGCTTAGTTCCGCGCCGATGCGTTCCTCCGGCACGAAATGGCCGTGCCGGTCCTCGCCCCGCACCAGCATGGCGGAGCCGGGCGTTGCGCCGATGTCCTTCACATGCGCGGGAATATACGAGATGCCGAAGCCCATGCGCCGGTCGCCCGCGCGGTTAGGGTGGGAGCAGTGCACGAGCTTGGTGTGGTGCAGGCTCATTTCGCCCGCTTTCAGCGGCATGGGAACGCCGGTCTGGCCCTCGAACTGGCCGAAGATGGCCTGACCGCGCAGGATGAGGTTGTCCGGGCTGGTGTCGTCACCATGCTGGTGCCAGTCGTCCAGGTGGGTGCCGGGCAGCACGTGCATGCAGCCGGCCTCGACGCTGGCATCCGACAGCGCCACCCAGGCGGTTACGTGCAGGGCCGGGTCCAGGTAGAAGTAGGTGCCGTCCTGGTGCCACGCGATGTACTGGGGCGTGCCTGAATCCTTGATCCACATGGTGGTGTGGTAGACTAGGATATCCGGGCCGATCAGGTCCTCGACCGCGTCCAGTACGGCGGGGTGGCGTACCAGCTTGTCCGCCCAATCGAACAGCAGGTAGGACTTGGACTTCTCCGGATAGTCGAGTGTGCGGCCGGTCTTGGCCTCGAACGCTTCGATGGCGGCGCGGGCTTCGCGCACTTCCGCCGGGGTGAGCACAGGGACGGGGCAGGTGAAGCCGTCGGTCTCGTATTCCTCGATCTGGTCGATGGTCAGGCGTTTCGGCATGGCTGGGCTCCCGACGAACGGCGTATAGGGTGCAGGTATGGTGCGGCGTTATAGTCGGGAGCGCAAGACAGACTGAAAGTGTGCCTGGAACAAAGTGTGCCGGGAATTTCGCCAGGGAGTGATGCCCATGCCATTCGATGCGCCCGCTGAAGTGTCGGCTGAGACCGAGGCCCTGGTCTTGGACCTGGTTGAATGGATCGCGAAGGCGTCACGGCCGTATGAGGAAGTCATGGACGCCTGGCGCACGTCCTGCCCGCGTTTGCCGGTGTGGGAGACGGCCTGCGACCTGCGCTATGTGACGCGCGCGAATGGCGAAGTGCGGGTGACGGACGACGGGATCTGCTGCTTGCAGAGGGCGGGTCGGGCTTAACCGGGATTGGTCGAGCGCGTTTTCCATATCCCGCACCGCGAGTTCCTCTCCCTGCGCTGTAGTGAGTTCGCGACCTTCTTCCTCCGCCTCCAATGACGGTTGGAGAAAAGGCGAAATCAACGAGTTGCAAAGTCCTCGCCGCCAGCCGTTGCGTTTTCCGTTGGTTGCCAGTTGCCGTTTTGTAGGCAGACTCTATCCTCTGGACCTGAAACGCCTGGATCTGTTCAGCGCCGGGCCGGAGAAGAAATGCGATGAAACCTGTATTTGCCGGTGCGTTTCGCGCACGGCCGGAAGTGCCGGAGCGGCCGGGCGAGGTGGCGTTGAATGCCCTTGGCGCTGGCTGAGCGTTGGTGACAAATACGGATTCCCGACGGTGGCAGGCGCGCCTGCCGTTCTACTATGGTTGGGTCATTATCGCCGTCGCCTTCATCACGCTGGCGGTAAGCGTGACGGCGCGGACGGCTTTCTCTCTGTTGCTGCCGCCGCTGACCGATGAGTTCGGCTGGGAGCGGGGGTTGGCGGCAGGGGCGTTTTCGTTCGGCTTCCTATTGTCGGGTGCAATTGCCCCCATGGTCGGACGGATCATGGACCGGTACGGGCCGCGGGTGGTGCTGCTCACCGGTGCGTGCCTGATGGGGGCAGGATTACTGCTCGCACCGCTGATAGAAGTGCCCTGGCACCTTTACCTGACCTTGGGCGCGCTGGTCAGTGTCGGCGTGAACCTGATGAGCTTTACCGCGCAGTCGCTCTACCTGCCGCATTGGTTCGTGCGGCGGCGGGCGTTTGCCATTGGCATTGCCTTTTCCGGTGTCGGGATCGGCGCGGTGCTGCTGTTGCCCTGGTTGCAGCTCATTATCGAACGGGAGGGATGGCGCGCCGCCTGCACCGCCATGGGGCTGGTGGTGTTTGCGGTGCTGTTGCCTATCAACCTGTTGGTGCGCAAGACGCCGGCTGACGTGGGGCTGGAGCCGGATGGCGTACGGACGCCCCCGCCGGAGAACGATGGCACTGCAGGGGCCGGCGAGGCCAAGGCGGCAGTCTGGACGGTCGGCAGCGCCATTCGGACCGGGCGGTTCTGGTGGATCGCCCTTGGGTTCTTCTGCGCGCTGTTCGCCTGGTACGCGGTGCAGGTGCATCAGACGAAATACCTGATCGATCAGGGTTACGACCCGCTCATCGCTGCCTGGGCCCTGGGGCTGGTCAGCATTGCCGGGATACCGGGACAGATCGGTTTGGGTGCATTGTCGGACCGGATCGGGCGGGTATGGGTTTGGACGGCGTCGTGTGCGGGCTTCGCCATTTGCTACGCCTTGTTGCTGGCGATGGAGGGCTTCCCGTCGCTGCCGTTGCTCTACGTCATGGTGGGGACGCAGGGTTTCCTCGGCTACGCGCTGACCTCCGTCATGGGGCCGATTGTGGCCGAGAGCTTCGAGGGGCCGAACTATGGCGCGATCTTCGGGGCAATGACGATTGCGTTGCTGGGTGGCGGGGCCGCCGGGCCGTGGGTGGCCGGCCTCGCGTTT
Source organism: Alphaproteobacteria bacterium (assembly GCA_965222315.1). Taxonomy (GTDB): domain Bacteria; phylum Pseudomonadota; class Alphaproteobacteria; order Bin95; family Bin95; genus JACKII01. Next base: position 1,054,385 of record OZ244951.1, read on the forward strand.
GACCTGACGGGCGGATACCGCCTGGCATTCATGCTGGCGATTGGGCTCTGTGCCGTTTCTGCGCTGGCGATATGGATTGCAGGGCCGGGGCGGGTCAATCCGGTGCCGGGGCGGCGGCGATAGCCTGGGCGGCTTCGGCTCTGCGGCGATGTTGGACCGGGCGGTGTGGCGACAGGTTTCCTGTACGGCGCTGGATGGGATCGGCTAACAGGAGCCCCAAACTGCGGTTGCCCTAGTGGCTCGATCAGACCACTAGGGCGCCGGTGAGAAACCATCATGCCGAATGAGCCTAATGACTGAAGAGACGACCGGCCCCGCCATCATCCTGGTGCAGCCCCAGTTGGGGGAGAATATCGGTGCTGCCTGCCGGGCGATGTGGAATTGCGGGCTGACCGACCTGCGGCTGGTCGATCCGCGTGACGGCTGGCCGAATCCTAAGGCGACGGCGATGGCCTCCGGCGCGGACATCGTGGTGGAGGCCGCGCGCGTCTACGGCACCACGGCGGAGGCGGTGGCGGGTCTGCACCGGGTCTACGCCACCACTGCCCGGCCCAGAGACATGGTCAAGCGGACCGTTGCGCCGCGGGGGGCGGCGGGAGAGCTGAAGGCGGCTGTCGCGGGGGGCCTGAAAACGGGCGTGCTGTTCGGCGGTGAGCGCTTCGGCCTTGTCAACGAGGACATCGTGCGGTCGGAGGCCATCGTGCAGGTGCCGCTGAATCCGGCGTTTACTTCCCTCAATCTGGGGCAGGCGGTGCTGCTGGTCTGCTATGAATATTTCCTGACCCAGGTGACAGAGGCTGAGGTGGAGCCCCCGGAGGCTGGACGGCAGCCGGCGACCGGCGACCAAGTGGATGAGTTGTTGGCGCATCTGGACCGGGAGTTGGACGCTGCCGAGTACTACCGCGAGAAGAACCTGCGCCCGACCATGCAACGCAACCTGCACAATATTTTCCGCCGGGCGCGGCTAACGGACCAGGAGGTGCGTTCTCTCCGGGGCGTGGTGGCACGGCTGTCGGCCTTGCGCGGGCGGCGGCCTGGGTGAATTTTGGGCGATGAGTTCCCGCGGGTCCGATACGGTTGGTTCAGGGGCCGGGTTCCTGTTGGGTCATCTCCTGACGGAAGTCGGGAGTCATGCCTGAGGCCACAGATGCGGCGTGCTTGAGGTTTACGGGGCCGTCTTCCGGAATGGACCCTGAATGCCGCTCGCGCGGCTTCAGGGAGATGGTGGTTTCGCGGTTGGTGGCGCCGTCATTGGGTGGAGCCGGTGGCGAACCACAGCCCGCAGCATTTGACAAATCCCGTGCCAGGCCCTTATAAGCCTGCCTCCTTGGACACCGGCCCCATATGGAGGCCCATTCGTGTGAGATACCTTTTATGAAACGTACGTATCAGCCGAGCCGCCTGGTTCGCAAACGCCGTCATGGATTCCGCTCCCGCATGAGCACCGTCGGCGGCCGCAAGGTTCTGAACAAGCGCCGCAACCAAGGGCGCAAGCGCCTGTCTGCTTAGGGACAGGGGCCGTTGAGGCAGCCTCCGTGCTTCCCCGGCTGAAACGGCGCGCGGAGTTCGTGCGGGCGGCGAAGGCCGGGCTGCATGCCTCCGGACCCGGCATGGCGCTGCAGGCTTACCGCCGGCGTGCGGGCGAGCGTGGCGGTGAAGAATCGGAGGATTGCATCCGGGTCGGCTTCACCACGTCAAAGAAGGTCGGAAACGCTGTCATCCGCAACAGGGTGCGCCGCCGGCTGCGCGAAGCGGCCGAGCAGGTGTTGCCGGTGGAAGGCAATCCAGGCCATGACTATGTCCTGGTCGGGCGCAGCGACGCCAAGGACCGGGACTTCCAGGACCTGCTGGCGGACTTGCGGGCGGCGCTGGGCAAGATCGAGCGCCGGGCCGCGGAACGCCGCAGGCGGAAGCAGGCGCCCCGGGACGAGGACGCGGCGTGAAACTGTTCTCCGGCGCTGCCATCGGTCTGGTCATGGTCTACCGCTACGGATTCTCCTGGCTAAAGCCCAAAACCTGCCGGTTCGAGCCAACCTGTTCTGAATACGCGATCACCGCATTGAAGCGTTACGGGATCGTGAAAGGCGGCGGTCTTGCTTTGCGGCGGATCGTCCGTTGTCACCCCTGGGGCGGCAGTGGCTTTGATCCGGTGCCCTAGACGGGTTAAGACAGCCTCGCCAAGCCAACTCCCTATACCAATCGAGGATTGAAGCGCGCGCCATGGAGCAGCGGAACCTATTCTTAGCCATCGCGCTGTCCGTCACCATCCTGCTCGGGTCACAGCTGGCGATTGAGACATTTTTCCCGTCTCCCCCGCCGCAGACCGCCGCGGGAGATGCAGTGGACGGCACGGCACTGCCCGGCGCACCGAACGCAGAAGGCGTGCCGGCAGCGCCCGGCACGGTGGCGGCACCGGGGACGCAACTGGGCGTGCAGGTTCCGGCGCGGGAAGAGAAACTGTCCGCCTCCGCGCGCCTGCCGATTGAAACGGACCGCCTGACCGGCTCCATCGCGTTGACCGGCGCGCGGATCGACGATCTGGTGCTCAGGAATTACAAGGTAACGATTGAGCCCGATGCGCCGAATGTGGTGCTGTTTTCGCCCAGCGGCACGGCCAGGGGTTACTACGCGCAGTTTGGCTGGGTAGCGGCGGACAGCGCGGTGAAAGTGCCGGACGAGGACAGCGTCTGGACCACGAGCGCCGATGTTCTGACCCAAAACGCGCCGGTAACGCTGAGTTGGGACAATGGCGAGGGATTGACGTTCGAGCGGATCATCACGCTCGACGATGGCTTTATGTTCACGGTCAATGACCGGGTTCGGGCGACCGGCGACACGACAGCGACGCTGTTCCCCTACGGTCTGATCGGCCGGGACGGCATGCCGTATACCTCCGGCTTCTTCATCCTGCATGAAGGGCCCATCGGCGTCTTCAACGAGACGCTGGAAGAGATCGATTACGACACGCTGCAGGATGATGGCGAGGCGGTCTTCAACTCGACCGGCGGCTGGGTCGGCATGACCGACAAGTATTGGCTGGCGGCATTGGTGCCGGACCAGGCCAATCCGATGAAGGCGCGGCTGTGGCATCGCCTGTCCGCGAACGGACGGGACAAATTCCAGACCGACTTCCTGAACGAGAATGGCAAGAGCGTCAGCGCCAGCCAGGCGATTGAGGTGACGACCCGCCTCTATGCCGGCGCCAAAGAAGTGTCGCTGCTGGAGCAGTACAAGGAAGCGTATCAGCTGCCCTTGTTCGACCGGGCGGTGGATTTCGGCTGGCTCTGGTTCTTCACCAAGCCGCTGTTCCATGCGCTGGACTGGCTCTACAGCATTGTGGGCAATTTCGGCATCGCGATCATGATCCTGACGCTGGGCGTCAAGATCGTGTTCTTCCCGCTGGCGAACAAGTCTTACAAAGCAATGAGTAAGATGAAGCTGCTGCAGCCGGAAATGACCAAACTGCGCGAGCGTTATCCGGACGACCGGCAGAAGATGCAGCAGGAAATGATGGCCATGTACAAGCGGGAGAAGGTCAATCCCGCGGCAGGCTGTATACCGATCCTGATCCAGATTCCGGTGTTCTTCGCGCTCTACAAGGTGCTGTTCGTTTCCATTGAAATGCGGCACGCGCCGTTCTTTGGCTGGATTCAGGACCTGTCGGCCAAGGACCCCTCGAACATTTTCGAACTGTTCGGGCTGGTGCCGTGGGGCGCGCCGGACTTCCTGCATTTCGGTGTCTGGCCACTGATCATGGGCGCCACGATGTTCATACAGCAGCGCCTGAATCCGCAGCCGGCAGACCCGGTGCAGGCCAAGATATTCCTGTTCATGCCGCTGATCTTCACCGTGTTCCTGGCGTCGTTCCCGGCGGGTCTGGTGGTTTACTGGGCATGGAACAACACGCTGTCGATTGCGCAGCAGTGGATCATCATGCGGAAGGACCGGCGGGCGGCGAAGGCTGCGAAGAGCGCCAGTGCCGGGAGTCCGGCAAAGCCGGGCAGAGCGGCGGCCGGCAAGGCTGCCACAAAGGACAGCAAGGGCGGCAAGGCGGCTGATGCCGGTGCCGATGAGACTAGTGATGGGGCCAATGAGGCCAAGGCGGAGAACGGTGCCGGCGATGCTGATGCCGCGGACTCCTCTACCGCGGAGGCATCCGACGGTGCGCCTGACGACACGCCGCCTAGTGGCGGTGGCAAGGGCGGCAAGGGCGGTGGTGCTCGCAAGTCGGGCGGGCCGGGGCCGCGCCGGTCCGGTGGCCGCAATGCCGGCGGCCGGAGACGGAAGAGGACCTGATGCCGGAAGCGCCGTTACTGGAGCCGTCGGACTACGAGACCGAAGCGGCGGTTGAAGCGGGCCGGAAGCTGTTCGCACTGGAGTGCCAGTTCTTTTGGGCGGCAGCGAAGAAGGGCAACCTGCCGCCGCCCGGTCCACCGGAGATCGCATTCGCGGGCCGCTCCAACGTTGGCAAGTCCACCCTCCTGAATGCGCTGACCGGGCGGAAGGCGCTGGCCCGTTCCTCCCAGACGCCGGGCCGGACACAGGAAGTGAACTTCTTCAATCTGGGCGACCGGCTGACCCTGGTGGACCTGCCGGGCTATGGCTATGCCAAGGCATCCAAAACCAAGATCGCGGCGTGGACGGAACTGATTTTCAGCTATCTGCAGGGACGGGCGCAACTGGCGCGGCTCTGCCTGCTGATCGATAGCCGCCACGGCATCAAGGACAGCGACCGCGACCTGATGCGGATGCTGGACCGGGCCGCCGTGACCTTTCAGATCGTGCTGACCAAATCGGACAAGACGCCGGGCCATGCCTTGGAAAAGGTGGTGGCGGCGGTGGAGGCGGAGAGCAAGAATTTCACCTCCGCCTATCCGGTGGTGATTGCGACCAGCGCCGACACCGGGCTTGGTATACCCCGCCTGCGGTCGTATCTTGCCGGTCAGGCCCTCCCGAGTTGAGAATGGCCGCCTGATCCTGTTCGCCAGACATATTCCGATAGAGTTTTTCTGATGACCCTCAACGCCGACGAACGCCTACTCGCCCCGCGCGTCCTCTCCGAAGCGCTGCCCTTCATGCGCCGGTATGCCGGCGCGACCTTCGTCATCAAGTATGGCGGGCACGCGATGGGCGACCCGGAACTGGCGGCCATGTTCGCGCGCGATATCGTGCTGCTGAAGCAGGTGGGCATCAACCCCATCGTCGTGCATGGCGGCGGGCCGCAGATCGCCCGGATGCTGGAGAGGCTCGCCATCCAAAGCTCGTTCGTGGACGGCCTGCGGGTGACCGACGCCGCCACGGTCGAGGTGGTGGAGATGGTGCTGGCCGGCTCCATCAACAAAGAGATCGTGACGGCCATCAACAAGGCCGGCGGGCGCGCGGTCGGCATTTCCGGCAAGGATGCCAACCTGATCCAGGCGAAGCGCCTGACCCGGACAACAAAAGATCCGGACTCGAACATCGAGCAGGTGGTTGATCTGGGCTTTGTCGGCGACCCGGACGTGGTGCAGGCGGACTTCCTGAAGACCTTTGCCGATAGCGACCTGATCCCGGTGATCGCGCCGATTGGCGTCGGGCCGGACGGCGAGACCTACAACATCAACGCCGACACGGCGGCCGGCGCCATTGCCGAGGCGGTGAAGGCTGCGCGCTTCATGCTGCTGACCGATGTGGCGGGCGTGCTGGACAATCAGAAGAACCTGATCCCGGAGATGACCCGCGCCAAGGCCGAGGAGATGATTGCCGACGGCACGATTTCCGGCGGCATGATCCCCAAGATCGAGACCTGCCTGGAGGCGGTGCGCGGCGGGGTCGAGGCGGCGATAATCCTGGACGGCCGCAAACCCCACGCCGTGCTGCTGGAGATTTTTACCGAGACGGGTGCAGGCACCCTGATCCGGGCGGGGCGGGGGTAGGGCTGCTTTTTTTGTTCGCGGAAGCTGTGCGGGGGCATTCACACGTGGGGCAACGGCTGAATTTCAGTATGATGGTGGAGTATTGCAGGAGGGGCGGATTTTGTTTCATTGGTGAGAGGGACAAAAACATCTCAAAACGACGGAGGTTTTGAGCCGGGATTTTGACACTCTGAGAACGGCGGAGTTCCATGAGATGGCGAGGGGCGAGCAACCGCTGCCCTGCTATCCCGAAGAGCACGCGTTTGGATGAAAACCAACTTACAAAATTCCCTGTCACGATGAGCAATTTTAGTCATAATAGGTTCCATATCTGGAGTGGGCCCACTCCAATCCGAGGGGAAATATGGCTCACGCCTTAGGAGGCTATGCGTTATGAGTGACAATCCAATTTTCCAGCTTTTTAGCGATCCGGATTTCCAAGTGGACCGCTCATCATCATTGTATGACCAAGTTAAAATGATATGGAATAATGGCACGGAATATAGCAAACGCACTTATAATATTAACAGCTCACCATTAACTTTGTTTAGCCAATTTTCAGAAGTTACTCGTGAATCGGGAATTAATTATTTGGGTGTTGGTCGAAATTCAATTAACGGATCGCTAAAATCTAGTGCTATAGAAGATGAGGTTCCGGTAGAACAAAATTTTATAACAACAAATGCGAATATTTTTTCTATTACTAGCTACGAAGATTTTCTAAATCATATGAACATTTCCATATCATCAAAATTTCCTTCTTGGGCTGGAGGTGCTTCGGCAAAAGTCGACTTTGTGAGAACAATTCAGTATAACTCTACAAATATATATATGCTCGTAAAAATTACACAAACATTGAAGAAGATTCGATTAAAAAAGCCAACATTGACGATTGATGCAAAGAGTATACTTAAAAATAAGGGGGAGAAAGAATTTCTCAATCAATTTGGTGACCAATTCCTCACGGAAGTTAAAGTTGGCGGAGAAATGTTTGCTGTTGTCGAGTTTTATTCTCAAACTCTGTCAGATAAAACCTATATAAAAGGGGAAGTCGACCTTCTGGTTGGTGGTTTCTCACTAAATGGAGAATTACAACAGCAAATTAATAAAACAATCGGTTTAGAAGTCTTGAAGGTTAATATGTACCGAACTGGTACATCATCGACTTTGCCAAACCAATCTTCCTTGATTGGCTATGTTAACAAATTCCCAGAGGAAATTGCTGAAACTGGCGGAACAACGATAGGAGAAGTATATACGGACTATACCGGGGCAATCAATGACTCCCAAGCAATTGTGCCAGATTTATCGAAGCAATATTTATTTATGAGGGATTTGGTTAATATATACGATAACATTAATATGATTAAAAATAGTTACGAATATGCCAATAGAAATACTTGGCAATTTTGGCGATTTGATTGGTCTAAACTACCGCCAATGCCAAAATTCAAGAAGGGAGGTCTTGGCATAACTCTCCCGAATTCTGCGGCTTGGGTGGAATGGTTTCAGAAAGTGGAGGAAGAGAAAATAGGGCAGAGGCGTGCATTTGTGAACAAAAATGATATAAAAAGGGAAATATCCATTAATTTTCTTCATATATGCAATGATATAGCGGCAAAAATGCAAAAATCACCGTTGGATGAACCAGGTAACCTTCCAGAATTTGATTTTGATAAAATTTTACCAGAACCACAAATATTGGAGGGACTGTATTACCCTCTCGATATTGTCACTGATTTACCACAGTATATCTCACCTGCAACGGGTATCGGAGCGTTTTCGATTAATTTTCGTTATGCGATTCGGGGTTTGGTAATAAAATTTAGGGCGCGCCATGACGCTTATCATGGAGGTTTTCTATTCAAGCCAGTAACATCACCACCGTTGGATGCGTCAGCTATGAATAGCTTTGTTTACGGTATAAACGGTATCGAGTTCTGGTTAGAGGGACCAAGGGCAAATACTCACACAATATCGTATGGTACAAAACACCTTAATGGTAAATCATTTACTGGTAAGGATAGAGAAACAATTGGATTTTGGGAGGATTCAAGCGGTCTTACGGATCCGGATAAAAGAGTAGAAGAAATATTAGTTACGGTGCGATCAATTATATAGTTCATGAATGTAATGTTAAATTTTTGCATATAGATAGATAATGTCACTCCCCTCACATTTGATAACAGAAATTATCCGATGTAGATGCCATAGGATCACCAGAAAGATTTTGGACCGTCCTTTCCTGCTGGAGCCGGTCGAAGCACACCTTGCCGACACGGAATCCCTCGCCGCAGCGCTACTTCCCACCTAGCCGGGAATAGCGTTATACTAAGGGCTAACAAGCCAATCTGACCCTGGAGAATCGTCCCGATGAAATTCGGCATTTTTTACGAGCTTCAAATCCCCCGCCCCTGGGAAAAGCATTCCGAGCACCGGCTGCATCATAACGCGCTCGACCAGGTCGAGTTGGCGGATGGGCTGGGCTATGACTATGCGTGGGAGGTGGAGCACCACTTTCTGGAAGAGTATTCCCACTCCCCCGCGCCGGAAGTGTTCCTGGGCGCCGCCAGCCAGCGGACCAAGAATATCCGCCTTGGCCATGGCATCATCCAGTTGACCACCAACCATCCGGCCCGCGTCGTGGAGCGGGTTTCGACCCTGGACCTGCTCTCCAACGGCCGGGTTGAGTTCGGCATGGGCGAGAGCGCCAGCAAGACGGAACTCGATCCGTTCGGCGTCGATTTCGAGGACAAGCGCGAAATCTGGGAAGAGATGGTACAGGCCATCATCCCGATGTTCGGCGACGAGCCGGTCTCCTTCGACGGCAAGTATTTCTCCATGCCGTCGCGGCTGGTGGTGCCGAAAGCCCTGCAGACGCCGCATCCGCCGCTCTGGGTGGCCTGCTCGCAACTGGATACCATCGAGATGGCCGGCCGCCGGGGCATGGGGGCGCTGGGCTTCCAGTTCGTGTCGTCGGACGCGGCGCATGCCTGGGTCGCGGCGTACTACAACTCCATCACCAAGCGGCTGGACAAGCTGGCCGACTACCAGATCAATCCGAACATGGCGCTGGTCAGCTACTTCATGTGCGCCAAGACCGATGAGTTGGCGCGCGAGCGGGCGGAGGGGCTGACCTTCTTCCAGTTCGCCCTGCAATTCTACGGCCAGTCCAAGACGCGGGAGCGGCCGCCTGCGGGTTCGGTGAACCTGTGGGACGAGTTCACCAAATGGAAGGACGCTAATGCCGATGTGGTCGAGAAGGCGCTGCGGGGCGGTCTGGTCGGCTCGCCGGAGACCATCCGCAACAAGCTGCGCAAGTACCAGACCAGCCATATCGACCAGGTGATCCTGCTGAACCAGGCGGGCAAGAACAGCCACGAGCATATCTGCGAGAGCCTGGAACTGTTCGCCAAAGAGGTGATGCCGGAATTCCACGCGGCGGAGGGCGAACATCAGGATTGGAAGCGCCAGGTGCTGGCTGGCGAGATCCAACTGGAGGAGCGCGATACCTCCGCCCACAAGGACCGCTTCGGCCATCTGTCAAAGGTCGCGCCGCAAGCAGCAGCCGAGTAGTAGTACCAAATACCGGGCGCGTAGTGACTTCGGTCGTTGCGCGGCCCGGCCTCTCCCGGCTAAATTGCTTACGGTTGTATAAGTAAAGGAACGGGAGAGCGTTAAAGATGATCCGTGGATTACTGGGAGCATTGCTCGGAACCTGCGTTGGCCTGTCGGCGATGTCGGCCGGTGCGACGACCATCGTGTTTTCCGATGATTTCGACGACGGCGACGTGTCCGACTGGGTGAAGGCGGACAATAGCGGCGGTGGCGTGAATTCCTTTGTGACGACCACCACGGCCTTGCCGTCCGGCTCCGGGCTGGCGATGCTGGTGGGCTTTAATGCCCCGCCCGGCGGCTCCAACATTGAGGTGCGGGCGACGAACAGCTTCACCGCGCCGGTGGCAGGCGATTACGACCTGGATATGCTTGCATCGAACCGCGTGTGTTCCGGTTGTGTCATGAGCTATGACGTACTCCTGAACGGCTCCTCGCTGGGACGATTTCAGGCAGCCAGCAATACCAACGTGTTCGCCCATCATATCGACCTGGATGGGCTGACGGCCGGGACGCACACGATCACCCTTGGCTTCCACACCACCAATGCGTCGAGCGGGGGCTTCACCGCCACCTTCGACAATGTGGAGATCAGCACCCAGGAAAGCGTGGTGCCGGTTCCGGGCGCGCTGGTGGGCGGGCTGACGGCCGTCGGTGTACTAGCCGGCCTGGCCCGGAGACGGCGCAGGGCTGTCTAGCCTTCAGGCACTACCAGCTAGCCTGACACCCGGCGAGAGGCTACTGTAGCATCGTTGCTCCCAACATCCGAGGAGGGTGCCAGTATGCCTGAATTCGCTCCCGTATTGGTGCTCGACCAGATTGACGGCTCGAATGGCTATCTGATTGCTGGCGCGCAATTCAACAGCAAATTTGGCGAATGGGTTGCCAGTGCGGGCGACATCAATGGTGATGGCTTCGAAGACATCATCATTAGCGCCGACGAGTACGATTTCGGTGCGACGACCAAAGCCGGTGCGGTCTATGTGCTGTTTGGCGGGGCGCCTAATTTGGCGGCTTTGGATGCCGCCGACGCGGCAGTCGACGGCATCATCCAGACCAGTCTGCTGGACGGCTACAACGGCTTTCAGGTCCACGGATCGACTTTAAATCAGCAGTTCGGTCAATCGGTAAACGGTGCTGGCGATATTGACGGCGACGGCTTCGATGACCTTATCATCGGCGTCGACAATACGACTGGCGGCCAGGCCTACCTGCTATTCGGCCAAGCCGCCGGCTTTGCCGCATCCGGTACACCAGTGCTGAATGCCGGGGCCGATGGATATATTTTCTCTCCCGCCGGCCCCAATGGTGGCGATGATCTGGGCTACTCGGTGTCGTCGGCAGGTGATTTCAATGGCGACGGTTTCGATGATTTCCTCATAGGCGCGAGGTTCGCCGATCCCCTGTCAGGTGCAACAGATGACAGCGAGGGGGCTGCCTATCTGGTTTTCGGTGGGCGTTCCAACCTGCAACAGTTGGATGGGGACGATGGGGCCCAGGGCGGCTCTATCAACCTTGCCCATCTCTCAACCGGTGAGGGCAGCGTACTCACTACCATCGGCACCAGCGAGCAGGGCGGCCTTTCCGTTTCCAGCTTGGGTGACATCAATGGCGATGGCTATGACGATATCGGGATGACTGCGCCGTTGGATGATCCAAATTCGGGCAGTACCAACGGCAACGAAGGACGGGCCGTCGTGGTGTTCGGCCGCCCGGACAGCACCGGTATCAGTGCATCGGTGGTTGCCAGCAGTCTAAATGGCGCCCAGGGCTTTTTCATGGCCGGCCTGAACAATGGCGACCGGCTGGGCCGTGAGATATCTGGCGGCGGCGACGTCAATGGCGACGGCTTCGGCGATTTCATCGTGAGCGCGCCTTACGCCGATCCCTATAGCCAAAACAGCACGGGCACCGGCTATGTCGTGTTCGGTAAATCGTTGTTCCGCCGGACCGAAGACCTCTCGGCTCTCGACGGCACCAATGGGTTCCGCGTGCATGGCGCGCGATCCGGCGACTACACCGGTATCTCCGCCAGTATTCTGGGCGATATCAATGGCGATGGCTTCGATGACGTGGCGATTGGAGCGCATTTCTTCGATACGCTCGCTGGCACCAATGTTGGCGCGCTTTATGTGGTTTTCGGCAAGGCGGGAGGCTTTGCGGCAGACATCGACCTGACCAGGCTGGACGGCGACGACGGCTTCCGCATCGAAGGCACGCCGGAGTTCAGAACGATTGCGCGCAACCTGGGCAAGCAGCTGGGCGATATCAATGGCGACGGCTTCGACGATATCCTGGTCGGGGCGTATGGCGGCTTTTCCGATGGCGAGGCCTTCATCATCTTCGGCCACAAGGCGCAGTCTTCGGTCGTTCGCGTCGGAACCCACCTCAGTCAGACCCAGAACGGTGGCATCGGCGACGACGAGATTTTCGGCAATGACGGCAACGACATTCTGATCGGGCACGAGGGCTTCGACTATCTGGATGGCGGCGCGGGCAATGATATTCTGAACGGCGGCGCGGGTGCGGACGAGATGCGCGGCGGCTCCGGCAGGAACGGCGCCAGCTATGAGGATGCCGGCGGTGCTGTCTATGCCGACCTGATCAACAGCGGCGACAATACCGGCGAGGCCGCCGGCGATACGTATGCCTGGGTCCAGGACCTGCACGGCTCGGCCCTTAACGACACCTTGCTGGGCGACGGGCGCGTTAACTTCCTGTTCGGGAATGGCGGCAACGACACCCTGAACGGCCGTGCCGGCGACGACTTCCTGGAGGGCGGTGCCGGCGCCGATGCCCTGGTCGGCGGTGGCGGGGTCAATACCGCGGCCTACAGCCTGGCGGGAGGCCCGGTAGTGGCCGACCTGGTGTTACCATTCCGCAACCAGGGTGATGCGTTGGGGGACAGCTACTCCCAGATGCAGAACATGGCCGGCTCTGTCTTTGCCGATGAGCTTTGGGGTTCGTTTGGCGTGAACCGGATCGATGGCGGTGACGGTGATGATATTCTGCGCGGGCGCAACGGTAACGACATCCTGAATGGCGGAATGGGCGATGATACGTTGGAAGGCGGCGCGAACGCGGACCAGCTTAATGGCGGCGGCGGCGTCGATACGGCGGCCTACCAACTGTCGTCCATTGGCGTGACCGCCGATTTGATCGTCACCGCGAACAATACCGGCGATGCGGCGGGCGATACCTATAGCCAGATCCAGAACCTGACAGGCAGCATCAAGGCGGACACGCTGCGCGGCACGTTTTCCGCCAACGTGCTGAACGGTTCGGGCGGCAACGATGTCCTGCAAGGGCGTGGCGGCGGCGACACCTATACCGGCGGGGCTGACAGCGACCGGTTTGTGTTCCAGAACGGCTTTGGCTTGGAAACGATCACGGATTTCAACGAGTTCAACCCGCTGGAAACAATCGACCTGTCGATGGTCACGGAAATCGTGAGCTTTGCCGACCTGCAGGCCAATCATATGTTCCAGGCTGGCGCGCATGTGGAAATCATCGACGGTCTGGGCGGAGTCATTACTGTACTCAACGCCCAGGTCAGCGATATGGATGCCGGCGACTTCAACTTTTAGGCCGGAAAACATCGAAGGAGCCGACGACGGAATCGTAGGCCGCCCCTTCGGTAAGGTCTAACCTGCTAGCTAGCTGCCGTAGCTTCTTGTGCTGCGGCCGAAGCCGCCGCGGCTGGCGCTTTGGGTGCGGGTGCGGGTGGTTTGGGAGGCCCAGCCGGGCAGATTTGTTTTTCCGAACTTGGCCGGGACGGCCTTATTGTCGGCGGTGCGGAAATTGCCGGGATTCTTTGCGTCCCGGTAGAGCGGGTTCGGGTTGCCGTAGCCACCACCCAACATCCGGCCCGCCATGTAGCCCATCATCAGGGGCATGAAGAAGCTGCCGCCGCTGCTGGTGGTCTGCTGCTGGCAGGCCTCGGCGCCGTGCGCTGCGATGCATTCGTCCTGAGTGGCGTAGCGCGGGGCATTCTGCACGTGCTCGCTGACGGCACCCTGGTAGACTTCGCGGCACTGCGCTTCGGTCAGGTCCTTGGCGTCGATGCAGCCCTGCAGGTCCTGAAAGACCTGGGCCTCCACATTATTGTCTTCGCAAGCCTGGAGCGCGATGGCGCTTGCCCCCATCAGGGTCAATGCAACGGCTTTCGAACGTTTCATGCGGGGAACTTCCTTTGCGGATATGACGGTGAAATCCTAATAAGACATGCAGGCGGCATTGACCATGCCCGCCGCAAGCGAACCGGCGCCAAGCCAGATGCCGGCGGCGATCTGGCCCTCGGCTATCCGGCCAGACAGGTTGCTTACCGGCACGCGGAGCAGCAGGTAGGCGGCAATCTGCACCACCAGGGCGACCAGGCCCCAAACGACGCAGTCGCCGAGACTGGTTGAGTTGGTGACGGCGGCGGACAGCGGGGTGACGAAGCCCAGCAGGCTGCCGGAAAACGCGACGGCGGCGGCCATGTTGTTCTCGCGGATCAGGCCGAACTCGTTATGGGGAGTGATCGTGCTGTAGACGACGATGTAAACCAGCACCAATACTGCCGAGACGGCGAGGTAAGCCAGAAACTCCGGCAATCCTGCGGTTGAGGCGGCGATCGAAAAATCCATTGAGGTGCGGCTCCGTCTGTCTGCTTAGATAATGCGGAACATGGCGGGTTCCAGGTCTATGCCTACCATGGCTTCGACACTGCGGCCATCGGGGTGCTCTTCCAGGGAGATCAGCAGGAATTCCCGCCGGTCCGCCAGCCCTTCAATGGAGGGTAGGGTGCGCGCGAACAGCATGACGTGCTGTTGGATGTGATCGCGACCACCCTCAATATCGGCCACCTGCTCGTTGAAAGTGACGGGAGAGACCCAGCCGGTTTCGTCCTGAAACCACTCGCGGGCATATTCCGGGCCATCGGTGAGGGAATAGGTGGGGTGGCCGACGGGGCTGTTGTCGCCTTCCCACTCGGACCACTCGTCGTCTTCCGGGTAGATGGAGCCCAGGGGAACGAAGAACTTCATCTCCTGGATGCTGCCGTCGCTGCCGTCCGCACCGCAGATGATCTGGAGGAGCTCATGCTCTTCTGTGTAGTAGCGGAAAGCAACGGTACCGTCGCCGAAGTCGATCAACCCCTCCGCGCAGAGGGGGAGGGGGCCTTCGGGCAAGGTGAACCAGAGGTCATCCGCCGAGGGGGCGACCGTGCTTGTGTCCAGTTCGATGGCGCTGCCGAGGTGCAGGCCAAGGGGGCCTTTCTGCTGGCCGCCTCCGCCGAAAAGGCCTTTTAGTCTGCCGCTGAGCGCCATCAGTTGTTTTCCTGGCCGAAAGAGGACCAGGCGACACTGGAAGAGGCGAGCCGCCTGTCCGCGATGTAGTACAGGATGTCGCCGCCCTGCACCATACGTTCGGCGGGAGGGCTGAGATGGATCTCGTCCACGCCCTTGCCGGTGGCAACGCCAAGGACGGTTGCACGGTGTTGCTGATAGACGCCTTGCAGGATATCGGCATAGGGGATAGGCGGCAGATCTGCGGGGACTTCCAGGCTGAACAGGGTGGGGCCGACCAGGGTCGAGAGCAGGATTTTCGGAACGCGGGAGGAACCGGGGTCGTCGGCGGTGCGGGCCAGCATCTCCATGGTCATGGGCACCAGGCACTCGGCTTCGGGGCAGTGTGCCTTCAGCAGATCGGCGATGGATTCTTCGTTGAAGAAGGCGACGAGGTGGGTGTGCGGGCTGTGCGCCGCGACGGCGAGGCAGGCGGCCAGGGTTTCGTTGTCGTCGTGGCCTGTGACGACCGTGTTGCCCGCATTGGCGACGCCGGCCCGGGTTAGCAGGGCCGCGGCGGTCAGGGTTTCGCCGTGGACGAAATGGACCAGGTCCGGCAGCGGGTTCTCCCTCACACGATGGGCAGCGAGCACGATTTCGCGGTCCCGCCGGTCGCCATGCATATAACCAACCATCTTGCGCGTGTTTTCCCCGTGCCAGCCGAGAATGACGGTGTGGCCCACAAAATCGCTATAGTCGCCTTGTCCTGCCATGGTGCGTCTCCAGTAAATGGCGGCGCTCTGCACCACCTTGGCCACGATGCTGGTAAACATGGCGATGCCGCCCGGCATGATCCAGAAGACGGCGATGGCCCGCCCGACCTCCGTCGTGGGCGCGTAGTCGCCATAGCCAACCGTTGTGGCGGTCACCAGGTAATAGTACCAAAATACCGCCGGAGAGGAGATCACCTCCCCCTCGCTGAATGCGATGATCGCCCAGGAGGACAGGAAGTGCGCCGCGGCAATCAGGATGATGGCGGGCCAGGTGACGGCCGCCACATGGCGGTACACCAGCCGCGCGAGGCTCTGAAATTTGAGCGGCGTGGCATATTGCCAGCCGCGGGTAGGCGGGAACCGTATCAAGGGATTCCGGGTCCAGGCGCCAAGCCTAGAACAGTCCCTCGACCTCGCCGGCTGCATTGAGGCCGATGGCCTCCGCCGCAGGGGTGCGGGGCAGGCCGGGCATGGTCATGATATCGCCACAAATCAGCACCACGAACTCCGCGCCGGCCGAGAGCCGGGCCTCACGGATTTCGACGGTGTGCCCCGTGGGTGCGCCCTTGGCCGAAGGATCGGTCGAGAAGCTGTACTGGGTCTTGGCCATGCAGACCGGCAGGTGGCCGTAGCCCTTTTCCTCAAACTGCTTTAACTGGCGGGCGGCGGGGCCGGCGATATCCACGTCGTCGGCGCCATAGATCTTCTGTGCCACGGTGCGCGCCTTGTCGGCGAGCGGCATGGCGTCGGGGTAAATCGGAGCGAAGCTGGAAGCGCCGCTGTCCGCGGTCGCGGCGACGATCTCCGCCAGTTCCGTGGTGCCGGCGCTGCCATTGGCCCAGTGGGTGCAGATGGAGGCCTGGACGCCGAGACCGTCGCAAAAGGCCTTGATCGCTGCGTGTTCGGCGTCCGTGTCGGCGGTGAAGCCGTTGATGGCGACGACTGGCTGCACGCCGTATTGCTTCACGTTCTCCAGATGCTTGCCGAGGTTGGCTAGACCCGCCTCCAGCGCCGCCACGTTCTCCGTATTCAGGTCGGCGCGGGCAACACCGCCGTGGAACTTCAGCGCGCGGGCCGTCGCGACCACCACCGCGGCGGCGGGAGAGAGGCCGGCCTTGCGGCACTTGATGTCGAAGAACTTTTCCGCGCCCAGGTCTGCGCCGAAGCCAGCCTCCGTCACGACATAGTCGGAGAGCTTGAGCGCGGTCTTGGTGGCGATGACGGTGTTGCAGCCATGGGCGATGTTGGCGAATGGGCCGCCGTGGACGAAGGCCGGGTTGTTCTCCAGCGTCTGCACCAGGTTCGGCATCAGCGCGTCGCGCAGCAGCACCGCCATGGAGCCATCGGCCTTCAAGTCTTTCGCGGTGATGAATTCGCCCTCACGGGTCGCGCCGACGACGATCTGGCCGAGGCGGCGCTGGAGGTCATCCAGGTCGGTCGCCAGGCAAAGAATCGCCATGATCTCGGAGGCCACCGTGATGTCATAGCCGGTCTGGCGCGGGAAGCCGTTGGTGACCCCGCCCAATGAGGTGACGATATCGCGGAGCGCCCTGTCGTTCATGTCTACGACGCGCCGCCAGGTCACGCGCCGGGCGTCGAGGCCGGCGCTGTTTCCCCAATAGATATGATTGTCGACCAGCGCGGAGAGCAGGTTGTGGGCCGCGCCGATGGCATGCATGTCGCCGGTGAAGTGGAGGTTGATGTCTTCCATCGGCACGACCTGGGCATAGCCGCCGCCGGCCGCCCCGCCCTTCTGGCCGAAACAGGGGCCGAGCGAAGGCTCCCGCAGGCAGATGCCGACACTCTTACCGATCTTGGCGAGGCCGTCACCCAGGCCGACCGTGGTCGTGGTCTTGCCCTCACCCGCCGGGGTGGGGGAGATGGCGGTGACCAGGATCAGCTTGCCGTCTGGCCTGTCGGCCAATCCCGGCACGCGGTCGAGCGCCACCTTGGCCTTGGTCCGGCCATAGGGCTCCAGCGCGTCTTCCGGCAGGCCGAGCTTGCCCGCGATCTGCGGGATGGGCTGCATGGCGGCAGCGCAGGCGATTTCGATGTCGGAGGGGACGGACATTGCGTGAGCTCCCTGGGTAACTGCTCGTTCGTTGCTCGGGAGTTTAGCCCGCGGCGCCGACCTAGGCGATAGGGCGGAAGTCGCCCTCGCCCGCATCCAGCCATTCCAGCACGCCGGTGGCGATGCCGAAGAACGCGCCATGGGTGCTAAGCGTGCCTGCCGATTCGCGTTCAGCGACGAAGGGGAAGCTGCGCAATTGCTCCAGCGAATAGCGGATGGCGGACTTTTCCAGGTGGGCGGCGGCTTCGGGCGCGGGCAACCCCGGCGGCAAACGCTCGTAGGCGGGTTTGAGCAGGGACGCCCAGCGGTGAATGTACTGGCCGGCCTGATCGCCGCCGAGCGCGCCGTCAACATAAGCCCGCACGCCGCCACATTGGGCATGGCCCATGATGACCACATGTCTGACCTTCAAGACGGTCACCGCGAACTCGATAGCGGCGCTGGTGGAGCGGAATGCGTTGTCGTCTGCGGGCGGAGGCACCAGGTTGGCGACGTTGCGTAAGACGAACAATTCACCCGGCCCGGCGTCGAAGATCAGGGCCGGCTCGGCACGGCTGTCACAGCAGGCGATCAGCATGACGCTGGGGTTTTGACCCTGCTCGGCCAGGTGCTGGTAGCGGTCTCGCGCCTCGGAAAAGCGGCCCTCTTTGAAGCGCCGGTAGCCTGCGTGCAGATCGTCGATGCTCCGGATGGGCTGCATGGGCGGTATTCCTTTTTCCGAGTGCTTGTCAGGGCCGGAGGCGGCCGGTAGGGTTTCGCCACCCTATCTAGTACCTCAAACGGAAATACCAACCATGGCTAATACGACTGTTGAGTCCGAAATCCCGGGCAAAGTGTTGCGCATTGAAGCACCGGTGGGCACCAAGGTCGAAGAAGACGACCCGATTATCTTTGTTGAGAGCATGAAAATGGAAATTCCGATCGGCGCGCCATCCGCCGGTACCGTCAAGGAAATCCTGGTGGCGGAAGGCGATTCGATCGAGGAAGGCGACGAGGTCGCGGTTCTCGAAGCCTAATCTGCCTTTGCCTTACCGCCGATGGCACATGCAGGCGCTGCCTTCCCCGGGAGGCAGCGTTTTTTCTGTTGGGCGGGTGCGATAGGTGACCATATAGGACTTGAGACCTGCTAGGCGCAGGAGGCTTCCGCCGGCTGGGCGTGGCAAGGTCGATGCGGTTCGCAAGGCATCGACATTCGATCTACATCAGATCGACATCGCATAAACCGGCCATCTACATTTTCAGCCTGGAATGTCGATAAATGTCGATGAATGTAGACAAATGTAGATGGTTTTTTCAGGACGGCTAAATGTGGTAATTGAGTGCGTTTCACGGTGATGGCTGGCGTTGGGCATGAGCGCTGCGCAGAATGGGGCGGCACTCAGACCGAAGCGGAGCCGACACTATGCCAGCCTATGACCATATCCTTTACGCGGTCGAGCGCGGCCGGGCGCGGATCACCCTGAACCGTCCGTCGAAGCGTAACGCCCTTTCCATCGTCGTGCAGGAGGAGTTGAACCGGGCGCTCTGGGAGGCCGACAATGACAAGGCCGTGCATAGCGTGATCCTGCGGGGCGCGGGGCCCAGCTTCTGTGCCGGTTATGACTTGACGCCCTCGCCGAATACCTCCCAGACGGCAGGCGCTGACGAGGGCAAGTGCTACCGCGACGGCGGCATCTACAACGAGCCGACCATTGACGACGACATCTGGCGGCTGGAGAAGGCGCAACGGGAGCGGATGGCCCTGTTCGACATGCACAAGCCGGTGATCGCACAGGTGCATGGCTTCTGCATTGCGGGCGGGACGGACATTGCCCTGCTCTGTGACATGGTGATTGCGGCGGACGATGCTGTTTTTGGCTTTCCGCCGGCGCGCGACCTGGGCTCCCTGCCGAACCAGATGTGGGTCTACAATTGCGGGCCGCAGTGGGCGAAGCGCCTGCTGCTGACGGGGGATACCATTACGGGAGCGGAGGCGGTCTCCATCGGCCTGGTGCTGAAGAGCGTGCCTGCCGATATGCTGGAGGCGGAGGTCGAAGGGCTCGCCGACCGGCTGGCCAAGGTGGACCCGGACCTGCTGGCCGCCAACAAGCGCATCGTCAACCTGGGCCTGGAACTGATGGGCGCGCGCACATTGCAGCGCATGGCGGCAGAGAACGATGCCAGGGCGCATCTGGCGCCGGGCACCGCCTCCTTCCGCCAAGTGGCGAAGGAGCAGGGGCTGAAGGCGGCGCTCCTGGGCCGCGACGCCGATTTTGGCGATGGCCGCGCCAGGGTGCATGGACCGGAGGTGCGGGACGCTGACGGGCGGCTGGTAGACTAGCTACAGAGCCAGCGGGTGGTGCTGGAGGACGAGGGCGCGGCGGCGTTCTTCCAGGACGTGGGTGTAGATCTGAGTGGTGCCGATGTCCGCATGGCCGAGCAGGGTCTGGAGCGCGCGCAAGTCTGCGCCATGGGCCAGCAGGTGGGTGGCGAAGGCGTGGCGGAGGACGTGCGGCGAGACCTTGGCCGGATCGAGGCCGGCCTCCAGCGCCAGCTCCTTCAGCAACTGCCCGACGCGCCGGCGGGTCAGGTAGCCTTCCTTGCTGCGCGACGGGAACAGCCAACGGGCGAGGCGGGGCTCGGTGATGAAGACGCCACGGACGCTCATGTAGGCGGCCAGCGCCTCCGCGGCGGCGCTCCCGACCGGCACCATGCGCTCCCGCCCGCCTTTGCCGACCAACCAGATGACGCCGCTCTCCGCGCCCTGGCGGGCGGCAGTGGCAGGCAGGCTGACCAGTTCGGTGATACGCAGGCCGCTCGCGTACAGCAGTTCCAGCATGGCGGCGAGGCGCAGGCCCTCCGGCCCCTCCATGGCGTGGGCGGCGTCAAGCAGGGCGTCTACCTGTGCCTCCGACAGGAATTTGGGCAGAGCCTTGCCGGTGCGGGGGGCGTCCAGGGTGGCCGTGGGGTCGTCTGCCCGGAGGCCTTCGCTTACCAGGAAGCGGTAGAACTGGCGCAGTGCAGACAGCCGCCGCGCTTGGGTGCGGGGAGACAGGCCGCCGGCTGCCAAGCTTTGCAATACATCGCTGATGGCTGCGGCGTTAGCCTCGCCGAGCCGGACCGGGTGCATCAGGCCCGCAATGGCGGTCAGGTCGCGGCGGTAGGCATCGACCGTGTTTGCCGCCGCACCGCGCTCCGCCGCCATCATTTCCAGGAAGGTGTCGATATTGTGGTCGAACGGGATGGTTTCGGTCACTGCCGGTCAGAGCCCGCTGGCAATAGCCAGTTCCAAGGCGAGCGCGCGTGCATGACCCGGATGCAGCAAGGCGAGGGTGCGGACCGCCGTCACCTGCATGGCTGCGTCAGCCTCGCTGCCGTCACCAAGGGCGGCGAGCGCGCGCAAGGCGGCTTCTCCCGGGGCTTTCTCCGCCAGCCGGGCGATCTTGCCGGCAGCGCTGTTGCGGCTGATCTGCGGGGAGGGCATCAGCGCGAAGGCATAGCCAAATGCGCCGAGGGTGCCGCCAACGAGTTGCTGCTGCGCGTCGGACGGCTTCGCCGCGGCGAGCCAGTCAGCCCACCATTGCCCGGCAGGCGGTACGCTCTCGCCCGCCAGTGCCAGCAGGGCATAGCTCCTGTCACGGTTGGCAGCGCCCTCTGGTTGCCGCGCGGTCGCATTGAGAGCATTGCGCCAGGCGTTGATGTTCGGCTTGTCCCGCGCGAGCAAGGCGGCGCGGAGGGCGGCCAGCATTACGTCCGGCGATGCCGCTGCCGGGTCGCCGACGGCCGCCATGCCCACCGTCAGCGGGGCGAGTTGGGCCGCCAATCCTGCCTCGCGCGCAGCCGACCAGAGAGTCGGCAAGGCCGCCAGCTTGGCCTGCGCATTCTGGGCGAAGGCGGCGCTGCGGTAGGCCGGGCCAACGCCTTCGGTCCCGCCGCCTTCCAGATAAAGCTGGGCCAGGACCTCGGCGGACCCGGTGTTGGCGGCAACCGCCCGTTCCATGGCGATGGTGCGGAGGTCGATGGAAAGGTTGGGATTGCGGCTGAGACTCCCCAGCACCGTGGCGGGCGCTTCGGGCAGTTCCTGGGCGCCGGCCGGACGCAGGCGGAGGAATCGGTACATGGCGGCGTGGAGCGGTTGTGCCGGCACGATGCCGGCCGGTTTCGCGCCGTCCGGGAATTGCAGCGCCAGGAACATGGCGGCGAACGTGTCGTCTGCGGTCCCCGCGGTCAGACTGCCCAGCATGGCGGAAGCCATGGCGGCATCGGGCTGGCCGAGTGCATGGCTGCAAAAGGCGCGGAGCTTCTGCCAGTCGGTCGTTGCGATGGCTGCCGGATTGCCGCTGGTCAGGTTGCAGGCCCCCGCCAGATCGTTCCGGAGGAGGCGGATATCCGCCTCCGTTGCCAGGATGCCGGCGGTGCGGAACTGCTGGGGCGTTCTGGCTGCCAGGGCCAGAGTCTCGTCCTCTGCGCCCAATCGGGCGAGGGCGGCCACGCGGCGGGCAATCAGCGGCGGGTCCAGGGTCTCGCCTTCACTGGCGGGAGCGGGTGGGGCCGCGGCGGCCTTCAGCAGATCGGAGAGCGCACGGTGTGCGGCAACAATGCCAGTAGCCTCTACGGCATCGATAGCCTCGCCCAAGCCCTGACGCATGCCGCCGGCCCAGAGGGTTTCCGGCAGGCCCAACTGTCTTGGCTGCGCCGTGCCGGCCCGCTGGGGGTCGCTCTCGATAAATTTGATTGTCTGCGCTTCCGCAGCGGAGACGGCAAGGCAGAGAGACAGGGCGGCCGCCGCTGCGGGTAAGGCCCGCCGGAGGGTGGTCCAGCGGTTGGCGGGGCTATTTGAACCGGGCATCGGGGATGGTCTTTTCAATGGTTTCGGTGGGCGGGGGGATATCGCCCATTGCGATATATAGCGCGCCGCCGACGGCCGTCAGAACGATCAGAAGAAACAATGCGCCGATGATTTGTCCCATTTACCCGCCTACTTGAAGGGCCTCGCGGCTCCGGTTCCCGGTACACAATGTGTCGTTAGCAGGAATTTAAGGGATTCCCACCGCGCCGATAGCTTGACCTGCATACCATTCCTGCGCCATGGAAGCGCGCTATGAACGATACATCAATAGCAAGCTCCTCGGGCGCTGCCCACATCGTTGCCCGCCCTGACCGCACCATTGTACTGGTCGGCATGATGGGCGTGGGCAAAAGCACGGTCGGCAAACGCCTCGCCAACCGCCTGGGCGTCCAATTCATCGATGCCGATGCGGAGATCGAAGCGGCCGCCGGCCTCACCATTCCCGAGATATTCGAGAAGTATGGCGAGCCGCACTTCCGCGATGGCGAGCGCCGCGTGATCGCCCGCCTGCTGCGGAAGGAACCGGCGCACGTGCTGGCGGCAGGCGGCGGAGCCTTCAATGACCCGGAGACCCGCGCCCTTGTTGCCGAACGCGCCATCTCCGTCTGGTTGAAGGCCGACCTGGAGGTGTTGGCCCAGCGGGTGGTCAAGCGGAACAACCGGCCCATGCTGGAAGGCGGCGACGGTGTGATGGAGCGGCTGCAGACCCTTTCTGCCGAGCGCGACCCGATCTATGGCCTGGCCGATATGCAGATCGACACCTCGGAAGGCAATCCGGACGATAGTGTCAACCGCGTGATCGAGGCGCTCCAGCAGAACGGTCTGATGAAGGTGTTTGAGAACAGGGCATGACCGATATGCAACGCTTGAGAGTGGACCTGGCGGGCGATGCGCAGGACCGGTCCTACGACATTCTGATCGGCAGCGGCCTGATTGCGCAGGCGGGCGGGCTGATCGCCGAGCGCCTGCCGGGACGCCGGGCGGTGATCCTGACCGATTCGGCGGTGGGTCCGCTCTATGCAGGCGTCATGCAGGACTCGCTAGCGGCTGCAGGCATCGCGTCGGAGGTGATGACGATTCCGTCCGGCGAGGGCTCGAAGAGCTTCGACCTGCTGCAGGATCTGTTGAACCAGGCGCTGGATGCCGGCCTTGACCGCAAGAGCTTCCTGGTGGCGCTGGGCGGCGGCGTGGTTGGCGACCTGGGCGGCTTCCTGGCGGCGATCCTGCTGCGCGGCATTGACTATGTGCAGGTGCCGACGACCCTGCTCGCCCAAGTGGATAGCTCGGTCGGCGGCAAGACTGCCATCAACACGCGGCACGGCAAGAACCTGGTGGGTGCGTTCCACCAGCCGAGGCTTGTGCTGGCCGATACGGACACACTGTCGACCCTGCCGAAGCGGGAACTGCTGGCGGGCTATGCGGAGGTTGCCAAGTACGGCCTGATCGACCGGCCGGAATTCTGGTCCTGGCTGGAAACCCACCACGGGAAGGTGCTCGCGCTGGAGCCGGTGGAACTGGCCGAGGCGGTGCGGGTCAGTTGCCTCGCCAAGGCGGAAGTGGTGGCGCAGGACGAGCGCGAAGGCGGCGTCCGGGCGTTGCTGAACCTTGGGCACACGTTCGGCCATGCCATTGAGGCAGAGGCCGGTTATGGCGGCCAGGTGCTGCATGGGGAGGCGGTGTCCGTCGGCATGGCGCTGGCCTTTCGGCATTCGGCCAGGTTGGGGCTGTGCAAGGCCGCGGACGTGGCGCGGGTTGAGAGCCACCTGACAGGCGTAGGTCTGCCGGTTGCGCCGTTGGAGGTCATGGGCCAGAAGCCGCCTGCGGTCGGCAAGCTGATGGCACGCATGGCGTCAGACAAGAAGGCCGAGGGCGGGCAGTTGACACTCATCCTGGTAAAAGGCATCGGCAAGAGCTTTGTCGCCAAGAACGCCGACGCTGGCGAGGTCGAGCAGACCTGGGTGGAAGCGCTGGGCGGGTAGAGACGCACCAGTCCTGGACTGATGCAGGGCCCATTCCGCAGGCGAGTCTGCTGTAGCGCCTGGCGCTTGACGGTTCGGCCTCTGGAATAGGCCCTGACTTTCGTCAGGGATAAGGCGCGCTTGGATTTGGCGGTCCTGCTGGTTGCCGAGGCTTGACCGAGGATGGGGGAATGCAGCCATAGTTCAGGGAGATCCTGGTCCAGGGCCGGGAGACTTGTCTTATAAGAGGAACCGCCCCCATGTCCGTTGACTATCCCGCATCCGCAGGCTGGCGCGACTTTCCGCGTTATCCCGATCCCGCGATTGAAGTGCTGGACCCGCGTTTTGCCTCTATCCGCATCTTCTCGGCAGCGGTGGAGCGGCTCTACACGGGGTGCCGCTGGTCGGAAGGGCCGGTCTGGTTCGGCGACGGGCGCTACCTGCTCTGGAGCGACATCCCGAACCAGCGCATCCTGAAGTGGGAGGAGGAGACCGGCGAGACCAGCGTCTACCGCAAGCCCTCTGACTTCGCCAATGGCAACACCCGCGACCGCCAGGGGCGGCTGGTGACTTGCCATCACGCCCGCAAGCTGACCCGCACCGAGTATGACGGCTCCATCACCGTGCTGGCCGACAGCCATGACGGCAGGAAGCTGAACTCGCCCAACGACGTGGTGGTTAAGTCGGACGGTTCGATCTGGTTCACGGACCCGCTGTTCGGCATCCTCGGCAACTATGAGGGCAACAAGGCCGAGGCCAAACTGCCCATGTGCGTCTACCGCCTGGACCCGGACACCGGCAAGATGACGGTGATCGCCGACGATATCGACGGCCCGAACGGCCTCTGCTTCTCGCCGGACGAGAGCATCCTGTACGTGGTCGCCAGCCGGTCGGAGCCGACCCGCACCATCCTCGCCTATGACATGTCCAGCGACGGCAAGAGCGTGCAGAAATCGACCCGGCGGGTGCATATCGACGCCGGGCCGGGTGGCACGCCGGACGGCATGCGTTGCGACACCGACGGCAACCTCTGGTGCGGCTGGGGTATGGGCTCGGCGGAGCTGGACGGCGTCATGGTGTTCGCGCCGGATGGGGCCGCTATCGGCCGTATCCGCCTGCCGGAGCGCTGCGCCAATGTCTGCTTCGGCGGGCGCGAGCGGAACCGCCTGTTCATGGCGGCGAGCCAGTCGCTCTACGCAGTCTATGTCAATGCGCAAGGCGTGGCTGGGGGGTAGCTAACTCTCAAACAGGTCCGCCAGCCGGTGGCGGGCGGCGGGGAGGTCTTTGTTCACGGCTCCGAAGGCGTCCCGCTGCAGGAAGTGACCTGTGAGGCGCAAGCCCGCCGCCACGTCGGCGTCGGTGAAGTCCTGCGCGCCCGTCAGGAAGCCAGGCAGGGGCAGCAGGCGGGCAGCCAGCTCGCCGGCGGCTTCCGCCGTTACGGCAGCGCCGGTGCGGGGGGAGACATAGGCCAGGCCCTCCGTAGCGCCGGTGCGGGCGCAGCGGTCCAGGGCCAGGCCAAAGCCCAGGGCGGAGAGCAGGCCCAATTCCCAGGCAATGTAGGCGACGGGCCAGCTATCGTCGTCCAGCAGGCCCAGGAACGCCTGCAGGCCATGATAGACGCCCGGCATCGGCTCCCGCTCCGGCAGAGCGGTAGCGACAGCACAGGCCGCGGCGATAGCCGACAAGCGCCGCCGGTCCTCCAGCCAGAAGGCGGCATGGGGGGTCTGCAACTCGCAGGTATAGGTGCCTAGGTGATCGGAGAGGCGGGCGCGCCAGGCCAGCTGCATTTCGGCCCCTGGCTGAAGCTCGTGCGCGCGCTTGCGGGACGCGCCGCCCTGGATGAGGCCGGCATGGCGGCCATGCTCTTCCGTCAGCATTTGGGCAACCGCGTGCCCCTCCCCATGCGGCTCCGCGGCGAGCAGGATGCCGCGGTCGGTCCATTCAATCATGGGCCCACTCGATCATGGGGGCGACCGGTCCCACGAGCAGCCGGTCATGCGTTAAAGTCCAGCCCCAGGTCGCGATAGTGACTGCTGTCCTCGTCCCAGCCCGGACGCACCTTCACATGGATGAACAGATGGACGGGGCATTCGTAGATCGCCTGTAGTTCCTTCTGCGTAGCGCTGCGTATCCGTTTGATGTGCGAGCCCTGCTTGCCGATGACGATGGGCTTCTGGCTGTCGCGGGCGATGTAGATCACCTGGGAGATGCGGACGGCGCCATTCTGGAACTCCTGCCAGTCCTCGGTCTCGACGGTCAGGTCGTACGGCAGTTCGTTGCGGAGGCTCAGCATCAGCTTTTCGCGGGTCAGCTCCGCCGCCATCAAGCGGTCCGGCATGTCAGAAAGCTGGTCTTCCGGGAAAAGCCACGGCCCTTCCGGCAGGCGTCCGGCGAGTTTCGTAAACAGGTCTTCCACACCGTCGCCATTGATCGCGGCGATCATGAAGACGTCGGAGCAGTCCACGGCCTCCGTCACCTGTTGCGCCAGGTCCAGCAGGGCCGGGCGTTTCACCCGGTCGATCTTGTTGAGGACGGCGACGACCTCCCGTCCTGCCTTCTGCAGGCGCTCCGCCACGGCCCTGGTGGCGCCATCCATGCCGCGGCTGGCATCTACCAGGAAACAGACGATGTCGGCGTCTCCGGCCTCGCGCCAGGCGGTCTGGACCATGGCCCGGTCGAGCCGCCGCTTCGGCTGGAATATGCCTGGCGTGTCGATGAAGATTGCCTGGGCCGCCTCGTGCACGCGGATGCCCAACACACGGGTGCGGGTTGTCTGCGCCTTGGGGGTGACGATGGCGACCTTCGCACCGACCAGCCGGTTGATGAGGGTGGACTTGCCGACATTGGGTGCGCCGACCAGGGCGATCAGGCCGGCCCTCGGTTTGTCAGGCGCGCCGGCAGTGGCCTGGGTTTCATCAGTCATCGGCTGCCTCCATTCGGGCAAGCAGCAGGGCGGCAGCGGCCTGCTCTGCGCTGCGTTTGTTCGTGCCGTCGGCCTCGGCTGTTTGACCTTCCGCGGCGGTCACGCGGATGGAAAACACCGGGGCATGGGCCGGTCCTTCCTGGGCCAGGACGGTATAGACCGGCAGGGCCTTGCCGTGCCCTTGCAGCCATTCCTGAAGGGCGGTTTTCGGGTCGAGCGGCGGGGCGGCGGCGGCCTCCAGCAACGGCTCCCAATGGCGGTGGACGAAACTGCGGGCGGGCTCGAGGCCGCCATCCAGGTACAACGCGCCGATGAGGGCTTCGCAGGCGTCAGCCAGCATCGACTCCCGCGCCTTACCCGCCTCCGCCTTGGCAGAGGCTGCGAAATTCAGGTGCTTTTCCAACGACAGCATCTCCGCCACTTCGGCGAGAGTCTCCCGGCGCACCAGCGATACCAGTCGCTTGGAGAGCGAGCCCTCGTTTTCACCCGGAAAGCGCGTGTAAAGCAGTTCGGCGATGCTGAGGCCCAGAACGCGGTCGCCCAGGAACTCCAGGCGCTCATAGCGGTGCCGGCTGTCCCGGCCACCGGTGCTGGGATGGGTCAGGGCGGCTTCAAGCAGGCTCTCGTCGCCGAAGCGGTGCTGGAGGATATCGGCGAGCGTAGCGTTACCCGGTTCCGGCAAAGAACGGTCCTTCGCGATTAAGGCGAAACGCGGTTGAAGATGCGGTCCCAGCGGATGCCGCCGGGAATGCCGTATATACCGAAATTGTCGCTGTCGTAGTCTACAGAGAAGAACATAACCTCCGCCCGGCCGACCAGGTTGACCATGGGGATGAAACCCACCTGATCCATCACACGGCTGTCGGCCGAGTTGTCCCGGTTGTCGCCAAGGGCGAAGAAGTGGTCGTCCGGCACGGTATAGACCGGCGTGTTGTCTAGGGGGTGGTGGTCGCTGCGCTCCAGGATGTAGTGCGTGACCCCGCCCGGCAGCACTTCCTCGAAGCGTTTCCAGCGGGTGACGCGGTTGTATTCATCCCGCTCCTCAAATGTTCCGGCATCGGTGCGGGGCACCTGCTCGCCGTTGATGTAGAGGCGGCCCTGCTTCAATTGCACCGTGTCGCCCGGCAGGCCGATAATGCGTTTGATATAGTCCACAGACGTATCGGCAGGGAAACGGAATACGGCGATGTCGCCGCGCTCTGGCTCCGTAAACAGGATGCGGCCGGGGATCACCGGAATGCTCCAGGGCAGGGAGTGTTTGCTGTAGCCATACGAGTATTTGGAGACGAACAGATAGTCGCCCACCAGCAGCGTCGGCAGCATGGAGCCGGATGGGATGTTGAACGGCTCGAACGCAAAACTGCGGAAGGTGAAGGCGATCGCGCCCGCGATAACCACGGTCCGCGCGACCGACCGCCAGCCGCCACTAGACTTATCTGCCAAAGGGTCTCTCCGGATGTGCAGGCCCGCATGCTATGCGGCGCAATGAATGGGGGATTGACGCTGACGTCAAGCTTTGCCGCCAACCATATCTTGCGGAATGGCCGAGATGACGACGAATGCCTGGGCGAGCGGGTAGTCATCGGTGATGGTGATGTCGATCTGCGCGGCCATACCGGCAGGTATCAGCGTTTCCAGCCGGGTCAGTGCGCCGTTGGTCAGACGCATGGAGGGTTTGCCGCCGGGCAGGTTTACCACACCCATGTCCCGCCAGAAGACGCCCCGCGAAAGCCCGGTTCCCAGCGCTTTCGAGCAGGCTTCTTTCGCTGCGAACCGTTTGGCGTAGCTGGCGGCGCGCTGCCGGCGGCGCTCCGACTTGGCGATTTCCACCTCTGTGTAGATGCGGTTGATGAAGCGTTCGCCGAAGCGTTCCAGGGTCTTCTCGATACGGCGGATGTCGATCAGGTCGCTGCCGATACCGACGATCATGCTTCGGCTCCCGCCCGGCCTGCATCCATGGCGGCCCGCATCTTCCGGATGGCAGGCTCCAGCCCGGAAAAGATCGATTCGCCAATGAGGAAATGGCCGATATTGAGCTCAACCAGTTCCGGGATTGCGGCCACCGGCCCTACGGTGTCGAAGTCCAGGCCATGGCCGGCATGGCATTCCAGGCCGAGCGAGTGCGCCAGCGTGGCGCCATCCCGCAGGCGGTGCAGCAGGTCCTGCCGCTCCTGCCCCGCGGCATCGCAATAGCTGCCGGTGTGCAGTTCGACGACCGCCGCGCCGTTGGCCGCTGCCGCCCGGATTTGTTCCGGATCGGCTTCGATGAACAGGGAGACGCGGATGCCCGCATCGCCCAGCGCCGCAATCATCGGGCGCAGGCGGTTGTCCTGGCCGCGTACATCCAGCCCGCCCTCGGTGGTCAGTTCCTCCCGCTTCTCCGGCACGAGGCAGGCCGCATGGGGCAGGGCCGCGAGAGCGATGCCGCGCATCTCGTCGGTAGCCGCCATCTCGAAGTTGAGCGGCAGATCCACCTCGTCCCGAAGGCGCTGGATGTCGGCGTCGCCGATATGGCGGCGGTCTTCGCGCAGATGGGCGGTGATGCCGTCGGCGCCGGCGTTCTTGGCCAGTTGTGCAGCCCGCACCGGGTCGGGCACAGCGCCGCCGCGGGCGTTCCGCACGGTCGCGACATGGTCGATGTTCACGCCAAGGCGCAAGTAGGGGAGCGGCATGGGCAGACCTGGTACCTGGGATGGCAGGCGGGCTATGAGCGCGCCCTGTTGACGGAAACGACCGACGGCTGAGCACGCAGAGCGCCGATAATATTGCTCAGGTGGGAAACATCCATAACCTGAATATCGATCAGCATCTCCATAAAGTCCTCAGCCCGGCTGGTGAAGCGCAGGTTGGTAATATTGCCATGACCCTGGGCGATGGTGGAGGAAATTTCTGCAAGTTGCCCCGGCCGGTTCTCCACGATGATGCTGAGGCGTGCGGTGTTCAGCGTGGCCGCATTCGGATCCCAGCTTACATCCAGCCAGCGCTCCGGCGTGTGGTGGAAGCTCTCCAGCGAGGCGCAGTCGTGGGTGTGGATGGTCACGCCCTTGCCGGTTGTCACGATGCCGACAATAGGGTCGCCGGGCAGGGGATGGCAGCAGCGGGCGAAATGCAGCGCCAGACCGGGGATCAGGCCGTGGATCGCCACTGGCGGTTTCTTTTGGGCGTTGCGTTGCGTCTGCCGTTTGGCTGGCAGCAACGGGATGACATTGTCGTCCGGCCCATGCGGGAGGCGGGTTGCTGCGAACAGGCAGGTAGACAGTTCGCGCTCCGTCACCTGGCCTTCGCCAATAGCAGCGTAAAGGTCCTCGGGCGTTTCGTGGCCGAATTGCTCCAGCGCCGGAGCCAGGGTCTTCGCCGTCATGTCGGTGTGGTGTTCGACAAAGGCGTTGCGCGCGATTTCCTTGCCGAGTTGCACGTATTGCTCACGCTGTTGCAGGCGCATGGAGCGGCGGATGCGGGCCTGTGCCTTGCCGGTCGCCACGAAGCGCAGCCATTCCGGCGAGGGCGCGCGGTTGCGGGAGGTGGTGATTTCCACCTGGTCGCCACTGCCGAGCTTGGTGCGCAACGGTACCAGCTTGCCATTGATCTTTGCGCCGACGCATGTGTCGCCGATATCGGAGTGGACGGCATAGGCGAAGTCCACCGGCGTTGCGCCCTGGGGCAGCGAGATCAGCTCCCCTTTGGGCGTAAAGCAGAAAACCTGATTCTGGTACATTTCCAGGCGGGTATGTTCCAGAAACTCGTCGGAATTCGACGTATGGTCCAGAATATCGACCAGACCGCGCAGCCAGGAATATTGCTGGCCATCGACGATGCCCGGTTCGCCGGTTTCCTTGTAGTACCAGTGGGCGGCAACGCCATATTCCGCAATCTCATGCATTTCACGAGTGCGGATCTGGACTTCGATACGCAGGTTGTCTGGGCCGATCACCGTGGTGTGCAGTGATTTGTACCCGTTCAGCTTCGGCACGCTGATATAATCTTTGAAGCGGCCGACGATCGCCTTGTACGTGCTATGGATGCAGCCAAGCGTATGATAGCATTCGGCAACGTCATCCACGATAATCCTGAACGCCATAATGTCCGTGATCTGCTCGAACGGGACGTTCTTTTTCTTCATCTTCTCCCAAATGGAATGTGGGAGTTTTTCTCGGCCTGAAATCTGCGCCTGAATGTTGTTCTCATCCAATATGCGCTGCAAATCGCCGATGACGCGCCCGACCAGGTTCTGGCCATGCTCACGCAGATAGTTCAGCCGGGCGATGACGGAGGATCGTGGCCCCGGATGCAGTACTGCGAACGACAGGTCGGTAAGCTCGTCCCGCCAGTCCTGCATCCCCATGCGCTGGGCCAGGGGGGCGTAGATCTCCATGGTTTCCCGGGCGATCCGCTCGCGCTTTTCCGGCCTGGTGATGTAGTGGAGCGTGCGCATGTTGTGAACGCGGTCGGCCAGTTTCACTAGCAGCACCCTGATGTCCTTGGACATCGAGACCACCAGCTTGCGGAAATTCTCCGCCTGCTTCGACTGGTCGGAGCGCAGTTCGAGCTTGGTCAACTTGGTGACGCCATCGACCAGACCGGCGACCTCGTCGCCGAACAGGCTGGTGACCTCTTCCAGCGTGGCGGTCGTGTCTTCTACTGTGTCGTGCAGCAGCGCGGTAACGATGCTGGCGGTGTCGAGCCGTTTCTCCGCGACGATACCGGCAACTGCCAACGGATGCGAAATATAGGGCTCGCCCGATGCCCGCAACTGGGTCTCGTGATGGGAATCCGCAAAGGCGAAGGCGCGCTCAATCACCTGAAAGTCCGCCGAGGGCGAATTCTGGTTGATTGAGCTTTGCAGTTCAGAAAGGCGCGCGACTTCCATGGCCCGTTCTCTGATGCGCCTAGTAACAGCCGGAAGTCATGGCGGGCGGCATGATGAGGGTGCTAGTCGTCCCGGCCTTGATAGTCGCCAGCCTGTGCAGCCAGTTCCCTGGCGAGAGAAGCCAGATCCAACTCCTCTGCGGGCGGCGGATCGTCGTCGTCGTGCTTCGACGCGGCCGGTGCATTCTCGTCCAGTTCAAACACTTGCTCGTACTGACGCTGATTGCTCTGAATCAGCGAGTCATGCAATTCGTTGAGTTGGATGGTTTCGTCAGCGATTTCGCGAAGGGCCACGACCGGGTTCTTGTCGCGGTCGCGGTCGATGGTGAGTTCCGCGCCAGCAGAGATTCCCCGGGCGCGCTGCGCCGCAAGAAGAACCAGTTCGAAGCGGTTGGGTACCAGTTCAACGCAATCTTCGACCGTTACGCGAGCCATACTATTCCTCCATAGGTAAGCCTTTAACAATATGACGCTCTGCAACGATACGCAATGGACTAGGTGACGCTGTTGCCATTGGCGTTGAACGTAGCAGGGCAACATTATAGCGCATGGTAACGTTGAAGCCCGCCGTGAGCATACATGTAACAGGGCCCACCGTAGTCTATACATCTGAAATAGCTTGAAAAGCGTCTATGAATCACCATTTATCGATCCTAAGGGGCGCCTAAGCGCCAATCAGATGATTGATTCGGCGCGGTTTTAGCGCCAAAAATTGAACCTCAGCATTACGAGATTTACATGGTCAAGGACTATCCTGAA
Source organism: Alphaproteobacteria bacterium (assembly GCA_965222315.1). Classification (GTDB taxonomy): domain Bacteria; phylum Pseudomonadota; class Alphaproteobacteria; order Bin95; family Bin95; genus JACKII01. The sequence continues at coordinate 1,087,339 of OZ244951.1, forward strand.
GAGCGGACTGCACTATTTATCGATGGAGCCAATCTATATTCAGCCGCTCGCAGCCTGAATTTCGATATAGATTATCGGAAGTTGTTGGATTACTTCCGGCAGAATACCTACTTGAAGCGAGCATTTTATTACACCGCCCTGATGGAAGATCAGGAATATTCCCCGATTCGGCCCCTGATCGATTGGCTGGATTACAATGGCTTCACGATGATCACGAAGCCGACCAAAGAATTCACCGATGCCACCGGCCGGCGCAAAATCAAAGGCAACATGGACATTGAGCTTGCGGTTGATGCCATGGAAATGGCCGAGCATGTGGATCATATCGTCCTCTTTTCCGGCGACGGCGATTTCCGTCGGCTGGTAGAGGCAATTCAGCGCCGGGGCGTTAGGGTGACGGTTATCTCTACGATCCGTACACAGCCGCCGATGGTTGCGGATGAATTGCGCCGCCAAGCTGACCATTTCATCGATCTGACTTCCCTTCAGCGCTTTGTGGAGCGCTCCGGTGGCGGCCCGCGCACCCAGCGGCCGGTCATGGATGAAGGGCCCGCTGATCGCGATGATGGCGCGATCGAGTATGACGACGAGGGTGAAGGCGCATACAACTAAGGCCGATGCACGCGCCCTCTGCCGACTGCCGAATTTGCCCGCGTCTCGCCGCTTTCCGCGACGAGCAGCGGGCGGTTTATCCGGATTGGTTCAACAGACCCGTGCCATCCTTTGGGCCGGAGGAGGCCGCAGTTCTGGTGGTTGGCCTTGCTCCGGGTCTGCGCGGCGCCAACCGCACCGGGCGGCCGTTTACCGGGGATTTTGCCGGTGACCTGCTTTACGCGACGCTGTTGGCGACCGGCTTTGCCACCGGGGAATACAAGGCCGACCCGGACGACGGGTTGAGGCTTGTTAATTGCCGCATCACCAATGCTGTCCGTTGTCTGCCGCCACAGAACAAGCCGGTTGGCGCAGAAATCGCCAACTGCCGGCCCTACCTCGCCGGAGAGCTGCGGGATGTGCAGGGCCTGCAAGTCGCAGTTGCCCTTGGCCGCATCGCCCATGACAGCCTGCTCCGCACCTTGGGTGTGCGGCTCGCGAGCTACCCCTTTTCCCACGGCGCATTGCATGAGATCGACGGTCTGATGGTGGCCGACAGCTATCACTGCTCCCGCTACAATACCCAGACCGGCCGCCTGACGGAGGCGATGTTCCGCGAGGTGTTCGAGCGGGCCAAAGTACTGGTGGATCGTTAGAACCCGCGACTTTTCCCGGCATTTCAGCGGCTGGCGTTGCAATGAGCCGCCCGGCAGACTATCCCCCGCTACAATCACGTGACGATAAGTGAATGGACGCCGATGGACAGCAATCTCTGGATTTCCGGCCTCATCATCTTTGTGTTAATAGGCGCGTCCGCCTTTTTCTCTGGGTCCGAGACGGCGCTCACCGCAGCCAGCCGTGCCCGTATACACCAGCGGGCGCGGAAGGGCGACAAGCGCGCCCGCATCGTCCGCCGCCTGCGGGAGGATAAGGAGACGTTGCTGGGCGCATTGCTGCTGGGCAACAACTTGGTCAACATCATGGCGGCGTCGCTGGCGACCAGCGTGCTGGTCAGCCTGTTCGGCGAGGCCGGCGTGGCGCTCACCACGCTTGGCATGACCCTGCTGCTGCTGATTTTTGCCGAGGTCCTGCCCAAAACCATCGCGATTACCCACCCGGATCATATGGCGGTGATTGTCGCGCCGGTGGTGCGCTGGGTGGTTTTTGTTCTCCGGCCAGCGGTGATCGCGGTCCGGTTCATTGTCAAATGCATCCTCCGCCTGCTGCGGATCGATGAAACCTCGGTTCTTAACCAGGAAGCGCACGATGAAGAGTTGCGCGGCGTCATTGAACTTCACCGCAGCGATGATGATCCCGACACCCACGTAGAGCGCCAGATGCTGCGCAGCGTGTTGGATTTGGGCGAGGTCGAGGTCGATGACGTGATGACCCACCGCTCCCGAGTGGCATCGGTCGATGCCAGCCTGCCGGTGGATGAGATTGTCGAGCAGGTGCTGAACAGTCCCTATACGCGCATTCCCCTTTGGCGGGACGATCCGGACAACATTGTCGGCATTCTGCATGCGAAGGCCCTCCTGCGGGCCATCCGCAGCAACCCGACCGAACTCAGCGAGAACCTGATCGGAGAGATCGCGGCGGAGCCCTGGTTCATTCCGGATACGACCACGCTTTGGGATCAGCTTCAGGCCTTCCGCAAACGGCGGGAGCATTTTGCCCTGGTGGTCGACGAGTATGGCGCGCTGATGGGGATCGTGACGCTGGAAGATATTCTGGAGGAGATCGTCGGCGACATCACCGACGAGACCGATATTTCAGTGCCCGGCGTGCGCCTTCAGCCGGATGGATCGGTTACCGCGCCGGGTACCGTCACCATCCGCGACCTCAACCGGCAGTTCGACTGGTCATTGCCAGATGACAAGGCGACGACCGTCGGCGGCCTGATCCTCTACGAGGCGCGGCTGATACCGGAAGCGGGCCAGATGTTCGAGTTTTTCGGTTTCCGGTTCCGGATCCTGCGACGGACCGGCAATCGCATCAGCGCTGTCCGCATTACGCCGCCTAATGCCCGGCCGCGCAGTGCTATTCAGCCCTTGCGGTAGCACCAGATCCAGGCCGGCGGCACGTTCTTGGCGACGAAGCCGGTCCGTTCGGCACGAATGCCCCATTCGGCAAGTTTCCGGCTCGGCACTGGGCTGCGGAAGCCGTAAGTGAACTGAACGAACACCACGTCCGGCCCCGCCGAAAGCGCCTGATCGAGGATATCATGCTGCACATTGCCAGGCATGGAGAGCAAGGGCAGGCCGGAGACCACGGCATTGACCTCCTCCACCTGATGCCGGCGCAGCAGGTCCGTCAGGGCGGAAGCGTCGCCCATCGCCAGGGGCGCGCTGGGAAAGCGCTGTTGCAGGCGGGCGTAGAAAACCGGATCGCGCTCGACGATCAGCAAGCGGTCGGTTGCCGGGGTCTGCTTCAGCAGTTCACGGGTGAAGGAGCCCATGCCCGCCCCCAATTCAACCACCTGGCCGGGCCGAAGCCAGTCCACCTGGTGCACCATGGCTTTGGAGAGCGCGCGGCCGCTCGGGGTAATGGCGCCGACTTTGGTGGGGTGTTGCAGCCAGCGCAGCAGGAAGATTGGGTCGTCTGCTGTAATCACCCGGCCGCGGCGGCGTTGGCTATCATTCAACACGGTGCGTCTCCCGCAGGCATCTTGAAGGGGGTGCCGCCGGGCGCAAATAGCACGCCAAGCCGGGTCACTACCCTGAAACGCTTTGCAAACATAATAGGCATTTCTTATCGGATGAAACCAAATCGTGAATTCCGGCCAGGCATTGCGCCCTGGGCGCAACTGGCCGTGAACAGGGGGAGGTGGGGGTTGGGCCTATGGTCCGGTTCGTGCATTAAGGAATCGCTAACGGTCTCTAGGCCGAGAATCGGTTGCTTGGTTAGTTTCGTCTTAGCCGGATATGGTTATTGAATAGCGATCATGCCATTGCCGCCGAAGCTCTTTCTGAACCAGAAGGCTATGGCAGAGCGTCACCCCGCCCAATTGCCTTTCCCCGCCGAACGCTACATTTGCTGGGGATGTTCGAAACGAACCGCTCCGCCGGATGCAACGCGGCAGCCGATAAGACCGGAAACTTACCATGACCGACCTGCCCAACGATCTCAGACCGCCTGCTGCGCGCCGCCCCCTCCACACCCGCCGGGTGCAGTGTCAGGGCTTTGTGCGGGACGATGGCCTGTTCGATATCGAGGGCGAAATCACCGATACTAAAGCCTACCCCTTCGAGAACCATCATCGCGGCGTGGTCGGGGTTGGCGAGCCGGTCCACCATATGCGGGTCCGTATCACCGTGGACAACCGTCTGACCATCATGGAAGCCGAGGCCGTCAGCCTGGACACGCCCTATCAGGTCTGTCCGCTGGCCGCACTCAACTTCAAGCGCCTGGCGGGCATTCGCATCGGTCCCGGCTATATGCGCAAGGTGAAGGAGCGCTATGGCCGGTCCCAGGGCTGCACGCATATTCTTGAACTGATGTACCCGCTGGGCACCACGGCCTATCAGACCGTGTTTCCCTACCTGGAGTTCCAAAAGCAGCAGGACGGCGTTTCCGAAGGCGAATCCATGCGCCCGGCAGCTCTGCTGAACACGTGCCATGCCTTTTCCAAGCACAGCCCGGTGGTAAAACATCTCTGGCCGGAGCGTTACGAGGAACCCGCAGGCGAGGACGCAGCGGCCTAGGCAGGACGGGTATCTAGGCTCTATATAGACCGTCCGACTTCCGACGGCTTCAGGAGCCATGCTATGTCTGCCACCACCATCCGCGATATCCTCCGGCAGGGCGACGGCGATGCCCCGGCGATCGGTGCGCCGGAGCGGAAAGCACTAACCTACGCCGGACTCGGCGCCTTGGCAGAGGCAACCGGCGAGACCCTTAATGATTTTGGCATTGGCCGCAACGACCGCGTCGCCATCGTTTTGCCGAACGGGCCGGAAATGGCGGCAGCCTTTGTTACCATTGCCTGCTATGCCACCACCGCGCCGCTGAACCCATCCTACACGGAGGACGAGTTCGCCTTTTACATGGAGGATCTGAGCGCGAAGGCGTTGGTCATCATGGAGGGCGACGACACGCCGGCGGTTGCCGCAGCGGAGAAACTGGGCGTGCCGCTCCTCAGGCTCTCGGTGCCGTCCGGGGCCAAGGCGGGCGAGTTCGAATTGCTGAGCGAGGATGCCGGCAGCGGTCAGGCCGCATCAGGCGGATCGGCGGCGGAGGAAGATGTGGCCCTGGTGCTGCACACCTCCGGCACCACCTCCCGGCCAAAGATCGTGCCGCTGACCCACGGCAATGTCTGTGCGTCGGCGGGGCACATCGCAACAACGCTGGCGCTGAAGCCGCAAGACAAATGCCTGAACATCATGCCGCTGTTCCACATTCACGGCCTGATGGCGGCGACGCTTTCCTCTCTGGCGGCGGGGGGTAGTGTCTGGTGTACGCCTGGATTCAACGCCTTGCGCTTCTTCGCCTGGACCGATGAGATTCAGCCCACCTGGTACACGGCGGTTCCGACCATGCATCAGGCGATCCTCGCCCGCGCGCCCCGGAACGAGGAAGCGGTCAAGCGCCTGAATCTGCGCCTGATCCGCTCCTCCTCGTCCTCCCTGCCGCCGCAGGTGATGGCGGCGCTGGAGGAAACCTTCGGCGCGCCGGTGATCGAGAGCTACGGCATGACGGAGGCAGCCCACCAGATGGCTTCCAACCTACTGCCGCCAGGGGAGCGTAAGCCTGCGACCGTTGGGGTTGCCGCGGGACCGGAGGTTGAGATCATGGACGAGGCCGGCAATATCCTGGCGCGCGGCGAAACCGGCGAGATCGTGATAAACGGCCGGAACGTGACCAAGGGTTACGAGAACAATCCGGAGGCCAACGAAGGCGCCTTCACCAATGGCTGGTTCCGGACGGGCGATCAGGGCGTGATGGATGCTGCCGGATACCTGTCCATCACCGGCCGCCTGAAGGAAATCATCAACCGCGGCGGCGAGAAAATCTCCCCGCCGGAGGTCGATAACGTGCTGATGGACCATCCCGCCATCGCCCAGGTCGTGACCTTTGCCATGCCTCACAAGTCGCTGGGCGAGGAGGTTGCAGCCGCTGCCGTCCTGCGCGAGGGCATGGAAGCGACCGAGCAGGAGATCAGAGATTTTGCCGCCACCCGCCTGGCCGATTTCAAGGTGCCGCGAAAGATCCTGATCCTGGACGAAATCCCGAAGGGCGCGACCGGCAAGCTGCAACGCATCGGCTTGGCGGAAAAGCTGGGTTTGGGCTCGTAATCGGGGAAGCGTCGCCATGAAAATCGCCATCTACGGCGCAGGCGCTATCGGCGCGCATCTGGGCGCGATGCTTGCCCGGACCGAGCACGAGGTCTCGCTTATCGCGCGCGGCCCGCATCTGAAGGCCATGCAGGAGAGCGGCCTGACGTTCCGCTCCTCGGAGGAGGAGTTCACCGTCCACCCCACCGCCACCGATGATCCCGCCAGCCTCGGCCCTCAGGATTATGTCATCGTCACGCTGAAGGCGCACCAGTCCGCCGGTGTTGTCGATCTGATGCAGCCGATGCTGGGGCCGGAGACCGCCGTCGTTACCTGCATGAACGGCGTGCCGTGGTGGTATTTCTACGGCCTCGGCGGCGATCTCGAAGGCAAGACGCTTGAGACCGTCGATCCCGGCCAGAAACAGTGGCGTGGCCTGGGGCCGGAGCGGGCCATCGGCTGCATCGTCTACCCGGCGACGGAGATCGTCGAGCCGGGCATATGCCAGCACATTGAGGGCAACACCTACTCTCTCGGCGAACCGACGGGCGAGCGGACGGACCGCGCCAAGGCGCTGTCGCAGGCGTTGATTGCCGGAGGCCTGCGTGCGCCTGTGCGGACCGCCATCCGCGACGAGATTTGGGTGAAGCTCTGGGGCAACCTCTGCTTCAACCCGATCAGTGCCCTGACCCATGCCACGCTTGAGCAGATCGGTACCGACCCAGCCACGCGGGAGGTTGTCGTCAAGCTGATGCAGGAGGGCCAGGCCGTCGGCGAAGCGCTGGGCGCGAAGTTCAAGGTGCCTTTGGACAAGCGCATTGCGGGCGCCGTCGGCGTCGGGGCGCACAAAACCTCAATGCTGCAGGATCTGGAGCGCGGCCGTCCGATGGAGATCGACGCCTTGGTGACGGCAGTTGCCGAACTGGGCGACATCGTCGGTGTCGATACGCCGATGCTCGACGCCGTGCTGGCAATGGTGCAGTTGCGGGCGAAGGTGGCGGGGCTGTATCCGGCGTCTTGACGCTGATAAATTCCCGCCGCGGATCTCGCCCAGCGCTATCAGTCCACCTCCATCGGCAGGTCGGAACGGGCCCATTCCTGCAGGCTCGCGTCATAGACCTGGACATTGTCCTGGCCCAGCAGGTGCAGGATGAAAGCGTCGCCGCTGGCCGCGATGCCACCGCCGCAATAGGTGATGACCTGCGGGGCGGAGAGAACGCCCGCCACCTCGAACTGCTGGCGCAATTGGTCCAGCGGGCGGAAGCGGTGGTTCTGCGCAGGGTCGGTCAGGCCCCGCGCTGCAACGCAAACGCTGCCCGGAATGCGCCCTGGCCGGCCGTAGCTGGTGCCGCCCCCTGCATGCTGTTCTTCGGTCAGCGCGTTGACGGTCAGGATAGAGTCCGCGCCCATCGCATCTTTGACCGATCCCATGTCGCAGAACAGGCCCCGGTTTTCGGTGAACGTCAGGCTCTTGGCATCGACCGGCTTGGCGGGGCCGCTCTCGGTCTCGCGTCCCTCCGCCTTCCAGGCATGCAGGCCTCCATCCAGGACCGCGGCAGTGTCGAAGCCGTAATGGCGCAGCATCCACCAGAGCCGGGTGGCCCAGTGCGCTACATCGGCATAGAGAACCAAGTGGGTGTCATTGCCGACACCGAGTTTCCCCATTGCCGCCGCAAATGCCTTCACGTTCGGCAGCGTAAAGCGGAGAGAGCTGGACGTATCGCTCAGGTCTTTGATCAGGTCGGCGAAGCCTGCGCCTGGAATGTGCGCCTTCTCGAAATCGGCGAGGCCCGTCTCCGCCCGCATGTCGCCGCCAGGCAGCGGATGCAGGGTCACGGTGCAGTCGAGTACGCGGACGGACGGTTCGTTCAAATGAGCGGCCAGCCACTCGGTCGAGACGAGCGGGCCGAAGCCGTTGAGTGTGCCAGACATGGATGTGTTCCCTTGAACGGTAAAGACTTGCCTAAATAGCGAGCATTGATTGCTTGCGCGTTGCCCGCCATGCTAGCGGCGCTTCCCGGCGCAAGCCACCTTCCTCCCGCCGTTTTCTGGCTCCTCGCTGATGACCCCTACCACCCGCGGCATCCTCTGCATCATTGCGGGCACCATGCTGCTCGCGACGCAGGATGCGATCGTCAAGCTGCTGACGGTTACCTATTCGCCGGGCGAGGTAATGTTTATCCGCAACATCTGCTCGTTCGTGTTGCTGGGCTATCTGGTGCAGCGGGATGGGGGCTGGCGGCAGGTCAAGGCCAAGAACCCGCGGCTCGTTTGGATTCGCGGCATCCTGGGCTTTCTCACCAGCTTCGTGATTGTCGCCTCGTTTCAGCGCCTGCCGTTGGCGGATGCCATGGCGGTGCTGTTTGCAGCACCCCTGTTCGTCGCCCTGATGCAGGGACCGTTCTTGGGGGAGAAGGTCGGCGGCGCGCGCTGGGTGATCATCTGGCTTGGGTTTCTGGGCGTGCTGGTCATGCTGCGGCCGTCGCCGGAGGGGCTCGACTGGGTGATGCTGTTTCCGCTGGCCGCGGCCTTGCTTTCGGCCACCAGGGACACTGTCACCCGCAAGCTGGCCGGCATCGACAGCTCCACCACGCTGCTGCTCTACACCCAGATTGCCGGCGCAATCGGCGGCGCGTTCTTCCTGTCAGGCGAGACGCCTATCCCGGAATGGTGGCAGTTGGGTGCGTTCTTTGTGGCGGGCAGCATGGTCGGTCTGGCGCACTACCTGACCATCACGGCCTTCCATCTGGCCCAGGGGGCGACAGTTGCGCCGTTCCGTTATTTCTCGCTGCTCTGGGGCGTGGTGCTGGGCTATACGATCTGGGGCGACATCCCCGACTGGTGGATCGCCGCCGGCACGCTGTTGGTGGTAGGATCGGGCCTTGCAATGTTGCAGCTGGAACGCCGCAAGCAGCGGCGTGGTCGGGCTTCGCAACCAGCGCCGGTGCCGGATCGTCCAGTTCCCAGGGGTTAAACGGAATGAAACTCTACTCCTGCCCGGTTTGCGGCGGATCGCTGGCTTTCGATAACCTGACCTGCGGCTGCGGGGCCGAGATCTTTTTCGACGTTGCCAACGATTGGTTCGTCACGGGTGCTGCGGGCTGCAGCAACCGGAACGTGGTTGGCTGCAACTGGACTGCGGGAGCCGATGGCGGGCTCTGCCATTCCTGCCGGATGACGGAGGTCGTGCCGGATGCATTCCATAACGAGAACCTGACGCTTTGGGCGGATTCCGAGCGGGCGAAGCGGCGGGTCCTGGCGAACCTGGGCCGCTGGGGCTGGTTCACCCCGAACGATGCCGGTCAGAAGCCGGTGTTTCACCTGATGTCGGAGGATACACGCGCCGGAGAGGTTGCCGTCATCATGGGGCACCAACAGGGCCTCGTGACGATCAACGTGACGGAGGCCGACCATGTTGAGCGTGTCAGCCGGCGCCTGGAACTGGGCGAGCAATACCGCACCATGATCGGTCACTACCGGCACGAACTGGCGCATTTTCTGTTCGAACGGCTGAGAGAGCGGCCCCTGTTTCATCAGCAATTCCGCGAGGTGTTCGGCGACGAATCCGCGGACTACGGCGCAGCGCTGGAGCGCCATTACAGCCAAGGGCCGCCGGACAATTGGAATGACCGCTTCGTCACCCCCTATGCCGCCAGCCATCCTCACGAGGATTGGGCAGAATGCACGGCACACTTGCTGCACCTGACCGACATTACGGACAGCTTCGCCGCTGCCGGTCTGGTCTCTCCCTTGCTTCCCTTTGCGGGCTATGACGCTTACTTGGAGCCCGATGCCGGAAAACTGATTTCCATTGGCGTCGAGATCGGCTTAGCGCTGAACCACGTTAACCGGTCAATGGGGATTAACGATATCTACCCCTTCATCTTGACGCCCACGATTCGAGCGAAACTGGCAGCCGTCCACCTCTGGTTAAGCGCGCCGCCGCAAACCGCGATGCCGGCAGGCGGCTGATCTGGTATTGATACTGCCTAGCGAACGAGGACGGTCGAGAACCCATGTCCAAACCGACGATCAAACCCTTCCACCTGGCCCAATTTCTGGTGCATGGCCCAACCTACCACTCGGTCGCCATGTGGCGGCATCCGAAGACGGATCATGTGAACTATGACTGGCGGAAGCCCAAGCTCTACGAGCACATCGCACAGGTGTGCGAGCGGGGTGGCTTCGACATGGTGTTCTTCGCCGACCTGAACTACATCGCCGACACTTACGCGGGCGATATGGGCGCGTCGCTCCGCAATGCGGTACAGGCGCCGGAGCATGATCCCGTGCCGCTGCTCAGCTACATGGCGGCGGCGACCCAACATGTGGGCGTCGCGGCGACCTTCAGCGTCAGCCATTCGCATCCCTACTATGTCTCCCGCCTGTTCGCGACGCTGGATCACCTGACCGACGGCCGGGCGGGCTGGAACGTGGTGACCAGCATCAACTCCAACCTGGACAACAATTACGGCGCAGACCGCCTGCCTGCCGACCAGCGCTATGACCGCGCGCATGAGTTCATCCAGGCCTGCCAGGCGCTCTGGAATTCCTGGGACGAAGATGCGGTGGTGATGGACAAGGAGAACGCCGTCTTCGCCGATCCGGACAAGGTGCACCGGGTCAACTTCGAGGGCGATTTCTTCAAGAGCCGGGGGCCGCTGAACGTGGTGCGCTCGCCCCAGAACGGCCCGGCCATCATCCAGGCAGGGACCTCACCAAAGGGCCGGGAATTCGCCGCCAAGTATTCCGACGCCATCTTCGCCATCCAACCGCGGGCGGAAGATGCGGGCGAGTACTTGCGCTCCATCAAAGACGGCATGCGGGAAATCGGGCGCGACCCCAACGCCTGCAAGATTCTGTTCGGGATGCAGCCGATCATCGGCGAGACCGAGGCCGACGCTCGCGCCAAACAGCAGGAGCACAACGACCTAGTGCCCGTCGAGGGCGGCAAGGCCATCCTCTCCGCCCACTTGGATTTCGATCTGAGCCAGTTCCCTGACGACACCATCATGATCGAGCGCGATGAACCGGAGTTGCAGCGGATGCGGACCCGCTACAGGGACAAGGACGGCCGTCCGATGACGCTCGCCGAAGTCGCCAAACGCCACGGCCAGAGCGTCAGCCTGCCCCAGTTCGTCGGCACAGCCAAAAGCGTCGCCGATCAGATGGAGGAATTCATGGCCGGGGCCGGCGGTGACGGTTTCATGCTGACCGCGACCCACTCGCCGGGAGCTATCGAAGAGTTCGTGGATAAGGTCATCCCCATCCTCCGCAAGCGCGGCCTGGTGCGGGAGAAGTACACCGGCACGACGCTGAGGGATCACCTGACGCAGTTCGATTGAGGCAGGCGATACCGCCGGTCGCCACACGTATTTTCGCTCTCTTCTGGTCAGGCTGGACAATGTTCATTAAACTGGGAACGAAACTGGAAATTCCTCCATGGAGAACGCCCCGCCATGACCACCCTGACCGACAGCTACGGCTACGAGCTTTCCACTACAAACGCTGCCGCGGCCGAGGCCTATGACAAGGGCGCCCGCTCCTTCGTCGGCTGGAAGGCTGACGCGATGGCGCATCTGGGTGCGGCTATTGAGGCGGACCCGGACTTCCTGGAGCCGAAGCTGTTGAAAGCGTGGATTCTGCACTCGGCCCGCACGGCAAAGTTCGTGCCGGTGGTGCAGGGCCTGCTGGCGGAGGTGAAACCGGCCGCCATTGGCGGGACCGAGCGGCAGCGCGCGTTCGCCGAAGCCGTCTCCGTCGCGCAGACCGGGCACCTGCAGGGCGGCGTCTCCATCATGGAGGTCTATCTGGCCGACAATCCCACCGATATCCTGGCGCACCGCCTCTCTCAGTTCGAGCTGTTCTGGAGCGGGGAGAGCCGCTGGATGCGCGATATTGCAGAGCGCGCAGCACCCGCCTGGACAGAAGACACGCTGGACTTTGCCCAGTTCCAGGCCGTGCGCGCCTTCTCCAACGAGGAAGCGGGCGACTACGCCACGTCCGAGCGCTGCGGGCGTGATGCGGTTGAGCGGATGCCGGACAGCGCCTGGGGCGCCCATGCCGTTGCTCACACCTATGTCATGCAGGGCCGGGTCGATGACGGCGTCGCCTTCATGGAGCCGCTGTCCGCCAATTGGGCCGACTCCAACCAGATCGCCCACCATTGCTGGTGGCATCTCTGCCTGTTCCTGCTGGAGAAGGGCGAGTACGACCGCATCCTGCACCTGCTGGATAATCAGGTCCGCAATCCCGAATCGCCGCTGGTTCAGGCCATGCCGGACGCGACCATCGACCTCCAGAACGTTGCCTCCCTGCTAAAGCGGCTGGAATTGCGCGGCGTCGATGTGGGCGATCGCTGGCACACGATTGCGGAGATCTGCGCCGAGCGGATCTCCGACCACGCCAACCCCTTCAGCAGCGCACACGACGCCATGGCGCTGGCCGCGACCGGTCGCTACGACGCGGTCGAGCAACTGCTCGCCAGCATGAACGGCCAGGGAGCGCCGCAGGGTGTGATCGGCGCGGTGACCCAGACGCTAGGCGTTCCGGTAGTGGAAGCCATGGCGGCGCACCAGAAGGGCGAATATGGCCGCGCGTTGGACCTGATGTGGCCGGTGCGGCGCGACCTTCACCAGATCGGCGGCAGCCATGCCCAGCGGGATATTTTCTTCCAGATCATGGTGGACGCGGCAGTCAAGGCCGGGCGCGACACGCAGGTGCGCATCCTGCTGGACGATATCGCCAGCATCGGATTCGAGCACGTCAGCGAGCGCAGCCTCTACCGCGACGCCCTGCCGGTGCACTAAGTCAGGCGGGCGGCGACGCGCGGGTCGCGGGCAAAAGCGGTCGGCGGGAAATGCAGGCGGCCCTGCGGAGCCTCGCAGAGCGCAAGGACACCGGAATCGGAAAGGCGCAGCCGCCAAGTCTGATAGGCGACCGGCGCCGGTGCCGCAAAGGCAGCGCCGGTGAGCAGCGAGACGTTCATCCCTTGCGCGGGGTCTCGGGCGGATTTGGACCGGATGGCCCCGCAAGCCTGCGCCCGCGCTTCTGCCGCAATGGCATGGCAGGCGCTATAGTCCGCCGGTGCAAGCCATTCAGCGGCGCGCCCGTCGTGTGGCGGAGCGGTCAGGTCCAGGCAGAGCGGTGTGTCATAGGTCGCGGCAAAGCCCGTCATCTCCAGCGGATTGACAGGCCAGGACGTGCCGGGGCTTTCCAGGAAGAATAGCAGCCGCCAAAAGGCGATTTCGGCGACGGCGGTCTCAATGGCTTCTGCGGCGTAGAAGACCCCGGGTGTTCGTCCGGCGGGGCGGAAGCGGGAATCGCTGCGGGCCTCATAGCGGAACGGCGTGAACAGCAGCCAATGCAGGTGTCGGCATTCCGGCGGGACCGGCGGCTTGGTCGCGTCCAGCAGATCTTCGAGTGTCTGCTGCTCGTCCAAATTATCGACGAGCTTCATCGTCGAGACCCTGTTCTGCGCCTCCACCAACCGCCAAACCGTGCCGGCGCGCGGTTCGGGATTGGGGTCAGACGACGGCGCGGCGGGCATCCAGATAGGCCAAGGTGTCGAGCAATCCGGCGATGGTGGCGATGGCCTCAATCGGCTTCCGGCCGAGCGCCGTATTATCGGCCCGCAGCCAAGCCGCCGCCGCCCGGTCGTCGCCGCCGGTAATGGCGTCCAGCGAGCGGTAGAAGCGCACGAACAGGGTGGCGAGTTCCAGCTTCTTAGGGTCGGCAGGCATCGGCGCGCCGTGGCGGTCCATGCGTGAGATGACGGGTTGGGAAACGCCCAGCACCTCCGCCAACTCCCGGTTGCTCATGCCAAGCAGGCGGGTGGCGCGGAGGGCTGCCTTGGCCAGAACCGCTTGTGTACCCGGCGGCAATGCAGGAACGGTGACGGTGCTGGCAAGTTGAGCGGCGGTGGACATCGGTCAAACCCCTTTCTTAAGAAAGAAATAGGGATTTATCTCTCGTTTGGCAAGTCTCAGGCAATCCCATTCTACCCAAGGACGGCAGACGCAAGCGCCTCTCGCCCCATGGAAATCCCGCCTCAATCCCGTTTGAATTTGTAGTTAAAGCGCTTCCCGTCGCCATCAGCGGTAATCAACCCCACGGTCGGGTTGTTGAAGTGGATCGGCAGGATTAGGGTCGGAGTATCGGCCACGTCCTCCATGAACTTGCGGCGGGACTCGATGCCCTGTTCCGGGTTCCAGTCCGGTGCCGCGGCCCAGCCGGGTTCCCGGCATTGAATGGCGTGGTGGATCAGGTCGCCGGAAACAATCGCCCGCTGGCCATGCGAATGCAGGTTGATGCAGCAATGGTGCGGGGAGTGGCCCGGCGTCTGGGTCAGGGTCACCAGGTCGTCCAACTGGTAATCGTCATCCACCAGCAGCACCTGACCGGCTTCCACGATGGGCAGGCAATTGTCACGGAATACGGTGCCCAGCGGGTTCGCTCCCTTGTTATGCTCAGCATCCCACACGGCGTATTCATCCTTGTGGAAGATGTACTTGGCGTTGGGGAAGGTGGGCACCCAACGGCCATCGCGCAGGGTGGTGTTCCAGCCCGTATGATCGATGTGCAGGTGGGTGCAGAAGACGTAGTCCACATCCTCGAACGTGATGCCGAGGGCGAGGAACTCCTCCCGCCAGCGCTCCTTGCCCGGAAAGTCGAAGGGCGCGGGATGGCCCTTGTGCTCGCCGGTGCAGGTATCGACCAGAATAGTGTGCTTCGGCGTGCGGATGACGAATGTCTGGTAGGTCATCATGAGCATGCCGGAGGCGACATCGAACACTTCCGGCTCCATGGAGGGCAGGTGCGCGTCGAAGGTCGCCTGGTCGAAGGCGGGGAAGAAGTCCGCGGGCTTGCGCCAGGGGCCTTCGCGCTCGATTACGGCGTCGATGGTAATGTCGCCGATCCTGATCTGGCGCATGGCATTGCTCCCTTGCTGAACTCTGTGCCGGAAAGTGTGACGATACACAAAGATTTTAGCGACGAAACTCGTAATATGCCCATGGCGTCCTATGTACCGTCTGAGGTGTCGCCGCCCGAAACGGCGTTACACCCGTTGGATGACGCTTCGACCCGCTGCCAAGGCGGACAGTCAATAGAGGAAAACCGCTATGAGTCTTCGCATCAACGACACGGCCCCCGATTTCACCGCGGACACCACCCAGGGAAAGATTAACTTCCATGAGTGGATCGGCGACGGCTGGGTCTGCCTATTCTCCCATCCCAAAGACTTCACACCCGTTTGCACAACCGAACTCGGTACGGTCGCAGGCATGGCGCCGGAATTCGAGAAGCGCGGCGTGAAGCTGATCGGCATCTCGGTCGATCCGGTCGAAGACCACGTCAGTTGGAAGAACGACATCAAAAGCGCGACCGGTCAATCGGTGGAGTATCCGCTGATCGGCGACAACGAACTGAAAGTCGCCAAGCTCTACGACATGCTGCCGGCAGAAGCAGGCGACTCATCGGAGGGGCGGACCCCGGCTGACAACGCGACCGTTCGCTCGGTTTATGTCATCGGCCCCGACAAGAAGGTGAAGCTGGTTCTAACCTACCCGATGACCACTGGCCGCAATTTCGATGAGATCCTGCGCGCCATCGACTCGATTCAGATGACCGCCAAGCACCAGGTGGCGACGCCCGCCAACTGGAAGCAGGGCGAGGACGTGATTATCACGCCCGCCGTCTCAAACGAGGAAGCGAAGGCGAGGTTCGGCGACTACGAAACCGTGCTGCCCTACCTCCGCAAGACCAAACAGCCGGCAGGGTGATCACCTGACCTGCCAATGGGCGCAGGGAAGCCGGGCAATAATCCCGGCTTTCCCGCGCTTTCCGTTTTGCGAGAAAGCCTCAACCGGCAGCCGGCAAAGGCTCTGGCTCGCGTTGGGTTGCCTGGAACGGCGCCGTCGCCTCCAGCCGCTTGCTGAGGGCATCGATATTGGCGCAGCCGAGCCGGTCGAAGAAATTGGGCCGGACGGCAAGACCGAAGGCCCAGAACACGGCCAGCGTAATATCGGCCTGGCTCATGCGGCCACCAGTCATCCACTCGCCCTCGAACTGCCCGTCCAGCCAGCGGAAGCCGTCCGTCACCTGTTGGTCGCACTGCTCCAGCCAGGGCTGGTGCCAGAGTTCCTTGGGCCGGAAGCGGCGCTCGTAGAGGACGGCCACCAGCTTGTCCATCGTGCCCAACATGACCGCCAGCTGCTGCATGACCCGGCGGCGTTCCGGGCCGCGCGGCGGGGTCAGCGCCCGCTCCGGCCCCGCCAGTTCGTCCAGATAGTCGAGGATCGCCGCGCTGTCGACCAGCGCCTCCCCTTCGTCGAGCACCAGGACTGGCACCCGCGTGATCGGGTTAAGTGGCGCCAGTCCAGCCTTGGTCTCGCCAAACGGAATAACGCTCTCATGCTCATAGGCCATGCCGTAGAGATGCATTGTCACCGCCACCCGCCGGACGAAGGGGGAGGCGTAGCGGCCGATCAGGCGCATGGCCAAAGCCTACTCCGCCGCCTGCGCATCCCGCACAAACACGCCGCCGCGGGGGCCGGTGTTGTAGCGGTCGGCAAAGTCGTCGGCGAGCGGGCGGGGCGCATGGGTGTTCAACCAGAGGCGTAGCAACAGGCGGCGTTGTTCCGGGTCCGGATGGGTCTCGAACGCGGCGCGGAAGTGCAGCAGCGTGTAGTTGTTCACGAATTGCAGGTCGCCTTCCTGCAAGCGGAAATCCAGTCGGAAGGCTGGGCTTTCCGCCAATTCCATCACCAGGTCGATAGCCTCCAGCTCTTCCGCCGTCAGCGGCTCACCCCGCTTGGCATGGGCGGAGCGCATGATCTTGTCATTGTAGCAACAGGACAGCAGGCCTTCGTGGTAGCTGAACACGGGGATGCGCGCGGTCACCTCGTCAAGCGAGCCGGTCGGCCCTTCGCCGCGCAGGTCATGGTGAAAGCCGCGGTAGAGGACTGGCAGCAGGTCCGGGCGCGTCGCCAGGATTTCGTTGTAGATCGCCCCGGAACTCGCCAGCGAACTCATGCCGCCATCGTCTGCCTGCCGCACGCAGAGCAGTACGGTTACGTCCGATGTGTCGACGTGTGGATTTAGCTTGTCGCGGGAGCGGTAGCCGCGGTCGTTGATGTTGGAGGCATAGCTGGAGCCCTTGTCCGTCACCTCCGCAATCAGGTGGCCTTCCGGGTTCTGGCTGATCGGGTAGCCCAGATGGCTACCGATGCCCCAATAGATCGTCTCCAGATCCTGGCGGCTGTATTTCTCCGCTGGCAGACCGCGCAAGACAGCGAAACCGAGACCGTGCTGGACGTCCTCGTAGATGGCGTCGATCTTGGCGGCGAGGGTTGGCAGGGCGAAGGCGTCTTTGCCAAAGCCGATGGCCGGGCCGCCGCCGGCCTTCACCGATGCGAGCGCGGCGTCAATCTCCGCAACCTCTGCGGTAGTCAGCGTGCGCACCCAGAGGTTTTGGTCCGCAAGGTCCGGCCCGCGCCACACATCGCGTGCGGCGGAGGGAGCGTGCTGAATTTTGGTCATTGCGTCTTTATCCGTCTCTATCCATCAAATTGGTCAATCATCCCGGCAACCTGACTGCGAACCCTAACCCGGCATCGCATCGTGGCCAGGCATATCCTTGTCCGGCCATGCCCAATGTTGCGCGCTCTTCATGAAGATGTTCTGCGCAGGTTGGAAGACGGACGGATCATCCAGGCTGCCGGCGTAGAGTACCCGGAAATGCGGGCGCTCCTTGCCTTGCAGAAACACCGGCGAGCCACATTTCGGGCAGAAGGCGCGGGCGATCACGTTACCGCTGTCGCCGGCGCGCTCGTACCAAGCAGGTTCGCCGCTCTCCAGCGTGAAATTCTCCGTCTTGACGCCGACGCCAGGGAAATAGGCGCTGCCGGTTGCTTGCTGACAGTCGCGGCAATGGCAGTTGCCCATGTAGCGTGGCGCGCCGTCGACGCTGTAACGGATATGCCCGCAGGCGCAGCCGCCGGTGAGTTTCTCAGTCATTCAACGTCTCCCAGGGTTGGAGGCCAGTATCAACCATAGGGTTTTACGCTATGGCATGTCAGCCCCCGAACGCCGGTCCGCTCGGGCCCAGCCGCACACCGGGCCGGAGGTTGCGGTAGGGCAGGGCGGCCGGATCGGCGGTGACGGGGCCGGGTGCGGTCGTCACCAGAATCTCGCCGCCCTCGATGGTGAAGTCAGCGCGGAAGTGGACGGAAGACTTGAGGCCCAGGATCGCCGTGGTTGTCGGCTCCACGCCCAGGCAGCGGAACATTTCCTTGTCGGCTGCCTGCACCTTGCGGCTCGCGACCACAACGCGGACGCCGCTTTCCCCCACGCTGAGCAGAGCCATCGGGCCCAGGTCCATGTCGTTGCCGCCATAGAAGGGGCCGGTGCAATGGAACTGGCCGTTCCCCAACCGCGCTACCGCCGCCGGCAGGGTGAAGGCGTCGTCGCCGGGCCAGTTGCCGCCGAACGTTGCCTGAATTGTGGCGCCCTGGCCTGCGGCGTGCGCCGCCTCCGCCAGGGCGGGATCGATGTAGAGGCCGAAGGCGGCGTCCTCCGCCTTGCCCTCGACCAGGGCTTTCAGCAGGCCCGCAGTATTGCCGTCACCACCCCCGCCAGGATTGTCCTGGGTGTCGGCGATGACGGCTGGGCGGATGCCTTGGGCGTTCAGCCGGGCGGCCTCCGCCACGGCCTCCGCGGGTGAATAATAGCCGCCATCGAATGCAGCCCGGCGGGTCTCGATATCCGCAGCGACCTGAGCGACCGCCTTGTCGGCTGCGGTCTGGTCCGTCCCATATGCGAAGATTGCCGGGCCGCAATCGCGGATGTCGGCGGGTGGAAATCCGGGTGTGAAGGAGGTGCTCCAGACATTGCCCTGCTCCATCGCTGGCATGGCGTCGTAGACCGCTTTGGCCGGATCCATCAGCGTGCATTGCCAGTTGATGGAGATCAGCCAGTCCAGCTTGGCCCAGGCCTTGGCGGGGCGGCCATCCTGCAAGATACGTTGCAAGAGCGCTGCCGAGCGCGCGCCGGTCTCCGCCATGTCGACATGCGGATAGGTGCGGTAGCCCACCAGCATGTCGGCGGCGTCGAACATCGCTTCTGTGACGTTGGCATGCAGGTCCAGGCTCACGACCAACGGCACGTCCGGGCCGATGGCCGCGCGCACCGCTTGCAGCAGCGGGCCTTCGCCATCCTCCAGATGCTCACACACCATCGCGCCATGCAGATCGAGGAAGACGGCGTCCACCGGCCCCAACGCCCGCAACTCTTCAAGCATCATGGCGGTGATGCGCTCGTAGGCGTCCTGCTCCACATGGGCGGAGGGGCTGGCGTTGCACCAGACGGTCGGCAGTAACTGCCAATCCTCCGGGGCCGCATCTGCAAAGCCGGGCAGGGGGATGTTTTTGCCCGCCAAAGCCTCCAGCATGCCGGCGCCCCGTTGCAGGCCGGGCCAGCCATCGGTGCGGGCGAAATGCTCATAAGTGGCCTTGGTGGGCGCGAAAGTGTTGGTTTCGTGGTGGAAGCCACCAACGGCAATGCGGGTCATGGTGCGGTATTCCTCAAGTCGGCAGCCAGCGTTCCTGTTGCAGACGCTTCAGCCACCAAACAATGCTCTCTTCTGTGTCTATCATCTTGGTGAAGCCCGCCCGGTTCAGTTTGACCGGGCTCAGGACGGATGGGGCGGGGTGTTCGACGCCGGTGGCGAGCGAGCGGTCGGTGAACTGCCAGGACGAACCGATCCATGCTGCCAGTGTATTGTTGCGCAGGTCGTATTTTTCGACCATCGCAGCCCAGGATGCTTCCTCGCCCGGCATTGTTTCCGCCAACGCCTCTGGCGCATGGTCCCCCATGGGCATGGAGAATGTCTTGGCGATGCAGCCGAAAATGTGGGGCCAGACCAGCACATCGCCATTGATGACGTTGAAGGTTTCGTTCTGCGCTGACTCCGCCTCGCCACCCCAGCAGATAGCCTCGGCAAGCAATCGGGTGTCGGTCGCCGCCGTCACCAGTTCGCCGCCGCCGGGGAAGTTCAGCGGCAGGCCTTTCTCCCGGCGCAGGGCCGCATAGACGCCCAATGCGCCAATTATGTTCATCGGACTGCCGAGCGCGTTGCCGAACAGGGCCTGCGGCCGCCAGATGCTGAAGGTCCAGCCACCGCCCATCGTTTGGCGCTCGCGGATCAGGTCTTCCTGGAGCCAATAGAAATTCTCGTGATTGTGGCGGGGCCAATGTTCTTTGGATGGCACTTTGATCGGCTCCACATGGACGCCGTAGGCCTTGGTCCCCTGCAGGAGGGAGACGTGGCGCAGGCCGGGCGAGGTGGGCTCCACCGCATCCAGCAGGTTCAGCAGCATGGCGCGGTTCACCGCCATCTGCTCCGGATCGCGCCATCCGGCGATCAGGTCCGGCTTTTCATAGAGGGCGGCGAAGACGATGTGCGTGATGCCGTCGAGCCCGCTCAACATTTCATTGCAGACGGCGGGGTCCGTCAGGTCAGCCGCCACATACATTGCGCCGGGCAAATGCGGGTCGCGGCGGCTGACGGCGATCACGTCTGTCTCCCCCGCATGCAGCAGGTGTTCAGCAACCGCCTTCCCGACCAGACCGGTCGCTCCAGCAATCAGCACGCGCCGGCGCGTCATGCGTGCCTCCCTTCACGGGTTCGTGTTATTGGGAGACTAAGTTTGCGTCAGATGTTGGAGAGACACAATGGAAGCGCTTGTCGCCGGTGGTGGTATCGGTGGGCTGGTGACCGCTTTAAGCCTGCATGCCGCTGGTATTCCCTGCCGGGTGTACGAAGCAGTACCGGCATTGCGACCGTTAGGTGTGGGAATCAATGTGTTGCCGCATGCCGTGCGGGAGCTGACGGAACTGGGCTTGGCGGACAAGCTGGCAGCCACCGCCGTGCCGACGGCGGAACTGATCTACGCCAACCGGCACGGCCAGCAAATATGGCAGGAGCCACGTGGCAAAGCCGCGGGCTATCACTGGCCCCAGTACTCCATCCATCGTGGCGAATTGCAGTTGCTGCTGCTGGCGGCGGTGCAGGAGCGGCTGGGTGCGGACAAGGTGCTGGTGGCCCATCAATTCGTGGATTTCAGCGAGACCGGCGGGCGGGTGACGGCGGCGTTTCAAAGACCGGACGGTAGCCGGGTTGAGGCCGCAGGCGACTTGCTGATCGGTGCGGACGGTATCCATTCGACCGTGCGCAAGCGCTTTTATCCGGATGAAGGGGAGCCGATCTGGAACGGCAATGTGCTCTGGCGGGCGACGACGCGCGGCAAGCCCTATCTCTCGGGCCGCAGCATGGTGATGGCCGGGCATCAGTCACAGAAATTCGTATGCTATCCGATCTCCAAGGCAGCGGAGGATGAGGGCGAGGCGCTCATCAACTGGATCGCCGAAATCCGATTCAGCGACCTGAAGACCTGGCGCAAGAGCGACTGGAACCGCCAGGTGCCCGCCTCCGACTTTCTGCCGGCATTCGAGGATTGGGACTTCGGCTGGCTGAAGGTGCCCGACATTATCCGCGGGGCTGAGGCGGTTTTCGAGTACCCAATGGTGGACCGCGACCCCGTCGATGCCTGGAGCTTCGGGCGAGTGACACTGCTCGGCGACGCGGCCCATCCGATGTACCCGATCGGCTCCAATGGGGCGAGCCAGGCCATCCTCGACGCCCGGCGGCTGGCATGGCATCTGGCGAGTGCGGACGGTATCGTTGAAGCGCTAAAAGCGTATGACGCCGAACGCCGTCCGGCAACGGCGCAGATCGTGCTGGCCAACCGGCGCAATGGCCCGGAGCAGGCCATGGAAATGGTGCACGAGCGGGCGCCGGACGGTTTCGAGAACCTGCTGGATATTGTGTCGGCCGACGAACTGGCGAACACAGCCGATCACTACAAGGCGCTGGCCGGGTTCGACAAAGACACGCTCAACAACCGCGCGAGCTGGAATGCCGTCTATCGAGGCTGAAGGCGCTAAAGTTGCCGGAAGACCTGCGTCCGGGCCTTGATCTTGCCGGTGAAATCGTACCAGCCGGCCATGGCTTTGAACTCAGGCGTTTCCAGGGCTTCGGGGCCCGTCACAGCGTAGATGGTCGCATAGCTGACCGTACCGCTGACCTGCCGCTCGCCATGGTCGGTCAGGCTGAGACTGCCGGAAGACTTATACCGCTGGCCGCCAAGCACGCCCGGACAGGCCAGGGCGTCCGGCAGATGGACATGGTCGTACCAATGGTTCCAGGCGTCTTCCGCGTCGGCATCGATCTCGGCGATCACGATGAGCATGTTTGCAGGGAATGAGACATCGGTCATGGCGCTGGTCCTCTAGATCGGTTGCTATGCGACCGAGCATACCCCTGGCGGCACCGCCTGTTGCAAGCCATACTGCGCACAATACCAAATGCCCGGACTGCCAGAGGAAAAATGCCCATGAAACCGCTTGAGTTCGGCTGGTTCCTGCCCACCAGCGGCGATACCCAGGCCTACGGCGTCGAGGAAGAGACCATCAGCACCACGCCGGAACACCTGATGCGTGTGGTGGCGGCCGTCGAAGAAAACGGTTTCGACTACATGCTGATCCCAGTCGCGCGGTATTGCTGGGAAGCCTATGTATCGGGCGCGTTCGCGGCGGCGGCCACTTCCAAGGTGGCGCCGCTGATCGCCGCCCGGCCGGGCTATATGAACCCGGTTCTGCTCGCGAAGATGATTGCGACGTTCGACCAGTTTTCCGGCGGGCGCATCTGCGTGAACCTGATTGCGGGCCAGGCGGACGAGGAAATCCGCTCCGAAGGCGTGACGCTGGCGAAAGAAGACCGCTATGCGATCATGGAGGAGGAGGTCACCCTTCTGAAGGAGCTATGGACCGCGGAAGGGCCCGTGCATTTCAAAGGGCGCTTCCATGAGGTTGACGGCGCGATTGTCGTGCCGAAGCCACTCCAGAACCCCTACCCGAAATTCTATCTCGGTGGGGGCTCGGAAGAGGCTTGGAACTTGTCGGCCAAGCATTCGGATGTGCATCTGTTCTGGGGCGACCTGCCAGAGAAGATTGCGGAAAACATCGCGGAAATCCGCCACCGGGCCGCGGAGTATGGACGTGACGAGGCCATCGGGTTCGGCATGCGCCTCCAGATGATCTGCCGCGAAACCGAAGAAGAGGCGATGGAGGCGGCGGACAAGCTGATCCGCAACATTCCGGAGGCGGCGCGGAGCGAGTTGAAGCGCTATACCGCGTCCTCCAAGGCCAACCAGCGCGTGCAGCAATTGGCGGCGGAAAAGGGCCTGTGGATTGCCCCCCACCTTTGGAGCGGCCTGACCAAGTTCCGTCCCGGCGCGGGCATCGCGGTCGTGGGCAACCCCGAACAGTGCGCGGCGACATTGCAGCAATTCATCGACGCAGGCTGCCATTCCTTCTGCCTGTCGGGGTATTTGCATCACGAGGAAGCGGCCCGCTTCGGCCAATGGATCAAGCCGATCCTGGAGGCGAACAATCCGGGCCGCATGGATGCGGCGGCCCGCGAACTGCGCGAGCAGAAGCCGCAACCTGTGCGCAAGGCCGCGCATATTTACTGAGCCTGGGTCCGGTAGGCCACCTTCTAGCGGATCTATTCAGCAACCTATTGAATGAGTGAGCTGATTTACGATGCGCTTGCGGATGCAAGCGCTTCGATCAGACCGCTAGGCTGCTACCGTCCGGCGTGAGCCGGTCCGCCAGAGGATCGTCAGGCAGATGCCCAGGTTCAGCACGTTCCAGGCGATGCCGTGGATAAATGCGGCTGCGTAGGAGCCGGTCAGGTCGTAGATCTCGCCGGACAGCCAGCCGCCCAACGCCATGCCGAAAATGGTGCAGGCCATGATGATGCCGATGCGCTCGCCGGCTTCCCTCGCCGGCATGTATTCCCGCACGATGATGGCGTAGCTGGGGACGATGCCGCCCTGGGAAAGTCCGAAGAATAAAGAGACGAGATAAAGCGACGCGAGGCCCTCGAACGGCAGGTAGAAGAACAGCGCCGAGCCCTGTAACACTGAGCCAAGCAGCAGGACGCGCACGCCGCCGATATAGTCCGCGAGGAATCCCGTCAGGAGGCGGCTGATGACGCCGCCCGCCAGCATCAGGGAGAGCATCTGCGCGCCCGGCCCCGCGCCGTAACCAAGATCGACGCAATAGGAGACAATGTGAACCTGCGGCATCGACATGGCGACGCAGCAGGCGACACCGGCAATCATAAGCAGCCATTGCAACTGGCGGGGGGTGAAGGGCGATTGCTTGAGGACACTTTGAGTTAACTGCATGGTGCCGTCAGCGGCCCGTGTCCGCGGCGCGCGGGCGCGGAGCAGCATCGCCAGGGGTACCATGGTGGCAATGCACAGGATCCCGATGATCTCGTACGCATCACGCCAGCCGCCGGTGGCGACCAGGGTCTGCACCGGCGTCGGCCAGATCGCGCCGGAGAGGTAGTTGCCGGTCGCGCCGGCCGCAACGGCGAGCCCCCGCCGTTTGGTGAACCAGTGGGAGAGGTCTGCGATCAGCGGCGAGAAGGAGCCGCCGGTGCCAAGTCCGATCAGCACCCCTTGTACCAGGGTCAACTGCCAAATGGCACCGGATTGCGCCGCCAGGATAAACCCGCCGCCCAGCAGGGTGGCCGAGAGGATCACCGGCAGCACGATGCCAAACCGGTCGGTCAGGCGGCCAAATATGATGTTGCCCAGCCCGAAGCCGATCATCGTGGCGGCGTAGGGGAGGGAGGCGCCCGCCCGGTCGACCTCGAACTCCGCCTGTGCTTCCGGCAGGACGACCACGGCGACCCACATGCCCAAGCTGCCGATGGTGCCGAGCAGCAGCGTCACCAGCAACCGGGCGCAGGCGTAGGGACTGTCGATCGCCGGCGCCCAATAGGAGGCGCGTGCTGGCTGGGACATGGGAGTTTCCTATGATTAAGGCTGCGGCTCTTGAACGGGCCGCTACACCTTTAATCTCATTTATGGGGCCGGGAGGAAAGCGCCCGCTGGCTTATCGTCGCCGTGCCGCGCCGGCTATACGGTCAGCGTCGCGCCTTCCTGGGCAACTATTGTGCCAGGCAGCTGCTTTGCGGCCTCCGCGCCGAGAGAGTCCAGTTCGGCGTCCGTGCGGACCGGGTCATGATGGAAGAGGATGAGTTTGTGTGCGCCGGCAAGCTTCGCCAGGCGCGCGCCCTCCCGCCATGTCGAGTGCCCCCAGTCGGGCCGCTCAGCGAACTCCGGTTCCGTGAACATGGAATCGTAGATGACGAGATCGGCGCCCTCGATGAGGCCAAGAATGTTTTGGTTGGTCTCCCCCGGCACATGGGCCGTGTCGGAGATATAACAGACCGAACGCCCGTCGAACTCTACCCGGTATCCCACCGCATGGTTCGGATGATTCAGCATGGTGGTCCGCACCAGAATGTCCGGCCCCAGCACCAGCGCGTCGCCCGCTCGGAAGTCGCAATACTTGACCTGATTGCTGAAGGCATCAAGCGGCACTGGGAACAGCGGAGCCGACATCAATTGGCTCAACGCCTGTTCGATGGTGGTGCGTGGCAACAGGTGTCCGGCCCATATCCGGAACATGTTGCCCTTCGCGAACGCGGGCGGAAAAAACGGCAGGCCCTCGATATGGTCGAGATGAGTGTGGGAGAGCAGCAGGTCGAAATCCGCCGGCCCTTCCTTCACCATCTGGCGTCCCAACATCCGGATACCGGTGCCCGCGTCGATTACAATCCGGCGGTCGCCACACCAGATTTCCACACAGGATGTATTGCCGCCATATCGGACCGTTTCCGTTCCCGGCGTGGCGACGCTGCCGCGCACGCCCCAAAACCGCACCGTAAACTTCCGCTTGGACTCGCCCTTCGTTTGAGAACTGCTCACCGCCGCTCGCACCTTTCACTCCAATGGCGACACCCGCCCGTGTAACGCCGGCATTGTCGTTCTTGCTTTGTCAGAGCCTATTCTATCGCGGCTCTTATTAAGAAGTTACGGAACCAGCTTATAGCCTCCTGTTTCGGTAACCAAGATTTTTGCATCAGACGGGTCAGACTCGATTTTTTGGCGCAGCCTGTAGACATGCGTTTCCAGCGTGTGGGTGGTGACACCCGGATTGTAGCCCCACACCTCATGCAGAAGAGTTTCGCGGTCGATAACCCGTTGGCCGGCCCGGTAGAGAAACTTGAGGATCGCCGTTTCCTTCTCCGTCAGACGCACTTTCCGGTCCGTTCCGTTTTCCTGCAGCATTTTTGCCGATGGACGGAAAGTATACGGGCCAATGGTAAACACGGCGTCTTCGCTCTGGGCGTGCTGGCGCAGATGGGCGCGCAACCGCGCCAGGAGCACGCCAATGCGGAAGGGCTTAGAGACAAAGTCGTTCGCGCCGGAATCCAGACTGAGGATGGTATCCGCGTCGCCCTCCGCCGCCGTGAGCATCAGGATGGGGCAGGCAACACCGTTCCTTCGCATGATGCGGCAGACGTCGCGGCCATCCATATCCGGCAGGCCGATATCCAGGATAATCGCGTCGTAGTGCCGGTTTTTGGATGCTTCGAGGCCTTCTGCGCCGGTTGCGGCATGGTAGGTCTCAAAGTCCTCGTGCAGGTGCAATTGCTCTGCCAGCGACTGGCGCAGGGGCTCGTCATCATCAATCAATAGAATGGCTTGCTGGGCCATGTCGTGGTTCCTTCACTTCGCCGTTCGCGCCAAATCTTCTACGCAATATGGGGAAGGAGCGCGATATGTCACCCTATCAAACGTGGCGGGGAACTAATCGTGGCGGTTGCGTCTAGGGCTATGTACGCCTATAAGCCCGCCCTTCGTACGGGTTGTCTGGCGCGAGACGCGGCCTTCTGGCCAGTGTCCGGGCATTGCCATGGCGACCATCACCTTTAGTTGAAGGACAGAAAATGCCCAAGATGAAGACGAAAAGCAGTGTCAAACGCCGCTTTAGCCGGACCGGTACCGGCAAAATCAAGCGGAATGTGGCTTACAAGCGCCATATCCTCTCCAACAAATCCCAGAAGATGAAGCGCCAGGCGCGGGGTACGAAGATCTTGAGCGAGGCCGATTCAAAAATCGTCCGCCAGTTCATGCCCTACGACCGCTAACCCGCTTCTGGCTATAAGGAGAGAAGATCATGGCACGAGTGAAACGCGGTGTTACCGCCCACGCCCGCCACAAAAAAGTCGTCGCGATGGCCAAAGGCTATCAGGGGCGCAACAAGAACAGTTTCCGCGTTGCGATTGAGAAGGTCGAGAAGGGCCTTCAATACGCCTACCGCGACCGCCGCCAGAAGAAGCGCAACTTCCGCGCCCTCTGGATTCAGCGGATCAATGCGGCCGCACGCGAGCACGGCATGACCTATAGTCAGTTCATGGACGGCATCCACAAGGCCCAGATTGAGGTGGACCGCAAGGTCCTCGCCGATCTGGCCGTGCGCGAGCCGGATGCGTTCAAGGCCCTGGTTGATCAGGCACAGGCCGCCCGCGCCGCCTAGCGCCGGGTCTTCAGACTAGCCGCAAAAAGCCCGCAGGACCTGAAGGTTCTGCGGGCTTTTCTGTTGGTGCTGAGGTTTCCGCACTAAAAGCCTTCTTCTTCGCGGAACTTATGAGCGGGGTATACGCCTAGCACGCGGACTTCGCGGCTGAAGAATTCCAACTCCTCCAGCGCATTGCGCAGGGAGGCTTGATCAGGATGGCCTTCAACGTCGGCATAGAACTGCGTCGCGGTGAATTCCCCCTCTATCATGTAGCTTTCGAGCTTGGTCATGTTCACGCTATTGGTGGCAAAGCCACCCATTGCTTTGAACAGGGCGGCGGGAACGTTGCGGACCCGGAAGATGAAGGTGGTAATGATTTTGTCGCTGCTGTCGGCGGGCGGAGGCGGCGGCCGCACCGGGCTGCGGGACAGGATGATGAAGCGCGTGGTATTGTGGCTGGCGTCCTCTATGTCCTTCTCCAGGATGTTCAGGCGATAGATATCCGCAGCCAGGGTCGAGGCAACGGCCGCCTCCTCTATATCGCCGCTCTTGGCGAGGTCGGCGGCGGCGCCCGCCGTATCCGCATGGACGATGGCCTCCAGGCCCAGGCGCTTGAATGCCTTGCGGCATTGGCCCAGGGCGTGAACGTGGCTTCGTACCCGCTTGATCGTTTGCAAGGTTGCGCCGGGCGCACCTAGTAGTTGGTGCTGCACCCGCTGGAAATGCTCGCCGACGATGTGGAGGCCGGTACCCGGAAGCAGATGGTGAATGTCGGCGACGCGGCCCGCCAATGAGTTCTCGATGGGAATCATGCCAAGGGCGGCGCGGCCTTCCTCGACGGCCTGGAAAGCGCCTTCGAACGAGCCGCAGGGCAGTGTGGTCCAGTCGGGGTACGCGGTTCGGCAGGCCAGATCGGAATACGCGCCGGGAGCGCCCTGGAAGGAAATGGTGCGGGAAGGATCAGACATTGTTGCTTCTTGAAAGAGATTAGGCTTCGGGATGAGCGGCGTACCAGGCACGTGCCTGTTCCAAGTGTGCCGGAGTATCTACGCCCAAGGGTACCGTGTCCACGACGGCAATGGCGATGGTCATACCGGCTTCCAGCGCCCGCAATTGCTCCAGCTTTTCCCGCTGTTCCAGGAGGCCTGGCGACAGGCTGACAAAGCGTTCCAAAGCGGCGCGGCGGTAGGCATAGAGGCCGATATGGTGGAAGTGGGGGCCGTCGCCGGACGGAGCGGTAGCGCGGGTGAAATAGAGCGCCCGGCGGTTTGCGCCAAACACGGCCTTGACCACATTGGGGTTGGTCCGCTCTTCCT
This sequence comes from Alphaproteobacteria bacterium, assembly GCA_965222315.1. Lineage (GTDB taxonomy): Bacteria > Pseudomonadota > Alphaproteobacteria > Bin95 > Bin95 > JACKII01. The sequence goes on from OZ244951.1 coordinate 1,116,026, forward strand.
CCACCACGATTTCGACGGCAGGGGTGGCGATGTCGGCTGCCGGGTCGTTTGCCAGCACGGTGAGGGTTTCGGCGATCGTCTTCGGATCGAGGGTCGGCAAATCACCCTGGACGTTGATGACGGTGTCATAATTGCCGTTCGGGTCGAACGTGCGGAGTGCGGCCATGATCCGGTCGGAGCCGCTGGGAAGATCCGGGTCTGTGAGGACGGCATGACCGCCGGCCGCCTGAACGGCGTCGACGATTTCCTGCTCCGCCGCCGCGACCAGAACAGGGCCGGTGCCGGCCCGCTGCGCCCGCTCCATCACCCGCACGATCATCGGTGCGCCGCCGATATCGGCGAGAACCTTGTTGGGCAGCCGGGTAGAGGCCAAACGGGCAGGGATGACGTTGATCGGGCGCATGGCAGCAATTCCGCGGTACTGTGTTTTGGGCCGGGCCGGGCTTAGAGCCGGGCTGCGGCCGGTATTGGGGATTGTTTAGCGCTGGCGGTGGGGGCAAGTCGACTTTCGCCGCCGGGGTTTTGCCTGCAGTGGCGTTGAGCCGCATTCGCCGCTGCGCATCGGCGGGTTAGTGGTCTGTCCTAGAAAATTATGCCGCTCACACTCGCCGCTTCGAGGAAAGCCGTTCAATGAACAGCATGGAGATTAACAAGATCGCAGCCGCGGTTCTGACCGCAGGCGTTGTCGCGATGCTGTTGGGCTTTGTCGCTGGTCTCTTAATTCCGCGCCACGACGCTCAGGGAGATCACGACGGCCCCAATCTTTTCGCCGATCTAGCACCGGCCGCACCGGCGGAAGACACCGGACCTGTGGGGCCAGAGCCGATTGCCGCGTTTCTGGCAGAAGCAACGGTCGAAGATGGGGAGAAAGTCGCGAAGAAGTGCGCGTCCTGCCATACGTTCGAAGCTGGCGGCGTGAACAAGGTCGGCCCGAACCTGGCCAATATGGTTGGCGCTGACAAGGGAGCGAAAGATTTCGCCTATTCCGGCGCGCTGGCGGAGATGGAAGGTAACTGGGGTTACGAGGAACTGAACAAGTTTCTCTACAAGCCGAGAGATTACGTGCCCGGTACCAAGATGTCCTTCGTTGGTTTGAGGAAGCCGGAAGACCGGGCAGCCATTATTCTCTACATGCGGTCTTTCACCGATAATGCGCCGGCTCTGCCGGAACCCGCCGCGGAGGCACCCGCGGAGACGCAGCAGGCAGACGAAGCCGAAAAACCGGCAGAGAACTAGCCAGACCGGGCCGGCCGGAGAGGCAGGCATGACCATTGTCACTCAGGATCTGATCGATCTTGCAACAAGGGCGGCCAACCTCAGCCGCCCTATTTTGCGCCGCTACTTCCGCGCCGATCTGGATGTGGTCCGCAAAGGCGACGAATCGCCTGTGACGCGGGCCGACCGGGAGGCAGAGGCCGCCATCCGCCGGTTGCTCACCCGGGAGGCGCCAGACCATGGCATCATCGGCGAAGAGCACGGGACCGAGCGAACGGACGCAGATTTTGTCTGGGTGCTGGATCCCTTGGATGGCACCCGTGCCTTTGTCGTGGGCAAGCCGACCTTCGGCACGCTGATTGCCTTGGCCTACAAGGGCGAGCCGGTGCTGGGCGTGATCGACATGCCGGTGCTGGACGAGCGTTGGATCGGTGCGGCGGGGCATAGGACGACGTTTAACGGGGCGGCCGCGCAGACCCGCGCCTGCACGCGGCTCGCCGACGCCTGGATCAACACGACCTCGCCTGAAATGTTTGCCGGCGCGCGCGAGACTGCGTTTAACAGCGTCCGGGCGGCATCGGCAGGGTGTAATTATGGGGGCGATTGCTACGGCTATGCGCTGGTCGCCTCCGGCCATCTGGATGCGACGATCGAAGCGGGCATGCAGACCTATGACTTCATGGCGCTGGCGCCGGTGGTGCAGGGTGCGGGCGGTATCATCACCGACTGGGCTGGCAAGCCGCTGGGCCTGGAAAGCGATGGCTCCGTGATTGCGGCGGGCGATGCGCGTGTACACGCCGAGGCGGTGGCGTTACTCTCCCAAGCCTGACGCCCTGGCGGAACGGTGAACATGAGCGACGGCACCTATCGGTTTTTCGCGGTTGAGTATGGGGAGCGGGCCGGTAAATGCGGCTGGATCTGCCCGAAACAATCCGGGCTTGAATTTTCGGTGATCTGTGCGATCCCTCTGGCATCCAAACTGCTGGCACCCCAGTATTAAGGGCATGATGCAAAAGGGCTCCTGCCGGACAATTCCAATAGCGTTCGCGGTTTTCGCCGCATTGCTGCTTGCCCTGGCCCCAGGATTGGGCGTTGCGGAAACGCGGTTGATTGAGCGCGCCCATGCCATTGCCATGCATGGCGAGCCGAAATACCCGCCAGGCTTCGCCCATTTTGACTATGTGAATCCCGATGCCCCCAAGGGCGGCACGCTGAATCTGGCGGCAACCGGCACGTTCGACAGCTTCAACGCCTACATTCCGAAGGGCAATCCCGCCGGCGCCGGCAATGCGAATGAAACGCTGCTGGTCTCCAGCGCCGATGAACCTTTTACGGAATACGGTCTGCTCGCCGAATCCATGACCTATCCGGAAGACCGCTCCTGGATCACCTTCCACTTGCGGCCGGAGGCGCGCTGGCACGACGGGAAGCCAGTCACCCCGGAAGACGTGGTGTTTTCGCTCAATACGTTGCGGGAGAAGGGGCAGCCGTTCTACCGCTTCTATTACGGCAGCGTTGCATCCGCGGAGGTGACCGGCGAGCACGACGTGACGTTCCGTTTTACGGAGGGTGAGAACAGGGAGATGCCGCTAATCGTCGGTCAATTGCCGGTGCTGCCCAAGCACTACTGGGAGGACCGCGACTTCACCAAGACCACGCTGGAGCCGCCGCTCGGCTCCGGACCCTATCGCGTCGCGGATTTTGAGCCGGGACGCTATGTGGTGGTGGAGCGGGTGGAGGACTATTGGGGCAAGGATCTGGCCGTGAACAAGGGCCAGGATAATTTCGACCGTATCCGATACGACTATTACCGCGATCCTACCGTCATCCGGGAGGCGGTGAAGGCGGGTGATGTCGATTATCACCGTGAGAACCAGGCGAAAGCCTGGGCGCAGGATTATAATGTGGAAGCGGTGCGCAAGGGGTGGCTGATCATGGAGGCCGTGCCGCATGAGCGCCCGGCGGGGATGCAGGCGTTCATTATGAACCTGCGCCGGTCCGTGTTTCAGGACATCCGGGTGCGCAAGGCAATAGCGCTCGCGTTTGATTTTGAGTGGTCGAACAAAAAGCTATTCTTTGGCCAATACACCCGTTCGGACAGTTTCTTTTCGAATTCCGAACTGGCGGCGGTGGGACCGCCTTCGCCGGAAGAACTGGCTCTGTTAGAGCCGTTCCGCGACCAGCTTTCGCCGGAAGTTTTCAGTCCGCCGCCGGAACCACCGGTCACCAGCGGCGATGGCTGGCCACGGGACAATCTGCGCAAGGCCTTCGCCTTGTTGTTCGAGGCCGGGTATGAGGTCAAAGACCTGAAGCTGGTCGATGGTGAGACCGGCGAACCGCTGGAGTTCGAGATGCTGCTGCGGGCGGGCGGTGCATTCCGGCGGATCGTGTTGCCGTTCCAGCGGAACCTCAAGCGGCTGGGGATCGACCTGATCATCCGGGAAGTGGACGACGCCCAGTACGTTAACCGTATCCGCGCCCGCGACTTCGACATGATTTCGCTCGGCTGGGGGCAGAGCGATTCACCGGGGAACGAGCAGCGGAGTTTTTGGGGAAGCCAGGCGGCCGACCTGCCGTCTTCGCGCAATTATGCGGGTCTGAAACACCCGGCGGTGGACGCGTTGATCGAGCAACTGATCGCCGCACCGACGCGGGAGGACCTGGTGGTCCGCACCCGCGCCCTGGACCGGGTGCTGCTGTCGCATCATTTCATCGTGCCGAACTGGCACTTGTCGGCCGACCGCATCCTTTATTGGAATAAGTTCAGCCGTCCGGAGGTCGTGCCAGCCCGGGGAACGAGTTATGGCACCTGGTGGTGGGATGCGGACAAGGCGGCGGCCTTGCGGCAGGCCCGCGGGAAGGCGACGAACTGATGCTGGCCTATATCATACGCCGCCTGCTGCTGATCATCCCGACCCTGCTCGGCATCATGATCATCAACTTCATTGTGATTCAGGTGGCGCCCGGCGGGCCGGTCGAGCAGGCCATCGCCAACCTGACCGGGGAGGGTGGCGGCGCAATCGAACGAGTAACCCAAAGCGGCGGCGATTTCGTGGCGGGCGGCGGCCAGGGACAGGGCGCAGGCGATTCCAGCGCATCGTCGGCCTACCGCGGGGCCCAGGGGTTGGACCCGGAGTTCATCAAGGAGTTGGAGCGGCAATACGGCTTCGATAAGCCGATGCACGAGCGCTTTTTTCAGATGATGGGCAGCTACCTGGCATTCGATTTCGGCGAGAGCTTCTTCCGGGATCAGACCGTGGTCGATTTGATTATCGAGAAGCTGCCCGTCTCGCTCACCCTGGGGTTCTGGACGACCTTCCTGACCTATATCATCTGCATTCCGCTGGGGATTGCGAAGGCGGTGCGGGACGGCTCCCGGTTCGATGTATGGACTAGTGGAGTGATTATCGTCGGCAACGCCATCCCCAGTTTCGGCTTTGCGATCCTGCTGCTCGTGCTGTTTGCCGGCGGCAACTATTACGACTGGTTTCCGTTACGTGGCCTGACCTCGCCAGGGTTCGACGACATGACCTTTGGGGAACAGGTGGTGGATTATTTCTGGCACCTGGCGCTGCCGTTGGCGGCGATGATGATCGGCGCGTTTGCGACGCTCACCCTGCTCACCAAGAACAGCTTCCTTGACCAGATCTCGCAGCAATACGTGGTGACGGCCAGGGCGAAGGGGCTGAGCGAGAGCCGGGTGCTTTGGGGCCACGTGTTCCGCAACTCAATGCTGCTGGTGGTGGCCGGGTTCCCGGCGGCCTTTGTCGGGATCCTTTTTGGGTCGTCTGTGTTTATCGAGACGATTTTTTCGTTGGATGGGTTGGGGCTGCTTGGTTTCGAATCGACTTTGAACCGGGATTATCCGGTGATGTTCGCCACCATGTATGTGTTCGGGCTGCTAGGGCTGATCATGAACCTGGTGGGGGATTTGATGTATGTGATCATCGACCCGCGCATCGACTTTGAGACCAGGGGGGCGTGACGATGGCGCTGTCCCCTCTTACCGCCCGGCGGCTGGCGAACTTCAAGGCGAACAAGCGCGGGTACTGGTCGCTTTGGCTGTTCGGTGTGCTGTTCATCCTCAGCCTTTTTGCGGAGTTTCTGGCGAACGAAAAGCCGGTGCTGGTCTGGTATGACGGTGCTCCTTACATGCCGGTGTTCAATGCCTATGCCGAGACGGAGTTCGGTGGTGAATTCCTGACGGAGGCGGACTACCGCGATCCGTTCGTGCAGGAGAAGATTGGCGAAAAGGGCTGGATGGTCTGGCCGCTGATTGCTTACAGCTATTCTACCGTATCGTGGGACTTGGCGGAGCCGGCGCCTTCGCCGCCGGATGATGAGCATTGGCTCGGCACCGATGACCAGGCGCGGGATGTGACGGCGAACCTGATTTACGGCTTCCGCATTTCGGTGATCTTCGGCCTGACCCTGACGGTTCTGAGCGCGATCATCGGCGTTGGGGCAGGGGCATTGCAGGGCTTCTATGGCGGCTGGTTCGATCTGTTGTTCCAGCGGTTCATCGAGATTTGGGCGAGCCTGCCGACCCTGTTCATTCTTATCATTTTGGCGAGTGTGATTGTACCAGGGTTCTTCACCATCCTGGGCATCATGCTGCTGTTCGGCTGGATGGGGTTCGTTGGCGTGGTGCGGGCCGAGTTCCTGCGCGCCCGCAATTTCGACTATGTCCGGGCGGCGAGGGCGCTGGGAGTCGGCGACATCACCATTATCTTCCGGCATGTGCTGCCGAACGCCATGGTGGCGACGCTTACTTTCCTACCATTCTCGCTGCTGGCGGGCATCACAAGCCTGACCGGCCTGGACTATCTGGGATTCGGTCTGCCGCCGGGATCGCCCTCCCTGGGGGCCTTGCTGGCGCAGGGGAAGGCGAACCTGCAGGCGCCATGGCTGGGGCTGACCGGCTTCTTCACCATCGCCGTGCTGCTCTCCCTGCTCGTATTTGTGGGAGAGGCGGTGCGTGACGCCTTCGACCCGAGGAAGTTGGGTTTATGAGCGAATCGGCGATGAACGAGCCCCTGCTTCGGGTCCGCGACCTGCGAGTCGCCTTCCGCACCGCCGGGCGCACGGTGGAGGCGGTTCGGGGCCTGTCCTTCGACCTTCACAAGGGCGAGACAGTGGCATTGGTGGGGGAGAGTGGCTCGGGCAAGTCGGTGACGGCGCTTAGCGTGCTGCAATTGCTGCCCTACCCGGTGGCGAGCCATCCCGGCGGCTCGATCATGTTTGAGGGGCAGGAGATGATCGGCGCCTCCAAGAGGACGCTGCATCAGATTCGCGGCAACCGGGTATCCATGATCTTTCAGGAGCCCATGACGGCCCTGAACCCGCTACACACGGTCTACAAGCAGATCGGCGAGATGCTGCGCCTGCACAAGGGTTTGAGCGCTGAGCGGACGCGCGCGCGGGTGCTGGAACTGCTGCGGCTGGTGGGCATTCCCGACCCGGAAAGCCGCCTTGCCAGCTATCCGCACCAGCTTTCAGGCGGTCAGCGCCAGCGGGTAATGATCGCGATGGCACTGGCGAACGATCCGGATCTTTTGATCGCGGACGAGCCGACGACAGCGCTGGACGTGACCATTCAGGCGCAGATTCTGGAATTGCTGCAGGAGCTTCAGAAAAAGCTTGGTATGGCGATTCTGCTGATCACCCATGACCTCGGCATTGTCCGGCGGGTGGCGGACCGGGTTTGCGTGATGACCGACGGTGAAATCGTCGAAAATGGTGCCACCTCAGAGATACTCGAACGCCCGCAGCACGAATATACCCGGCACTTGCTGGCGGCGGAGCCCAAAGGTAGACCGGATGCACCGGTGGTGGACGCTGCGGTGGTCGTAGAGGGGCAGGACGTGAAAGTCTGGTTCCCGATCAAGCGAGGCGTACTGCGCCGCACGGTGGGGCATATCAAGGCGGTAGACGGCATCTCCCTGGAAGTACGGGAAGGGCATACTGTCGGCGTCGTCGGCGAGAGTGGCAGCGGCAAAACCACACTCGGCCTGGCGCTGTTGCGGCTGGAGCGTGCTGAGGGCGGCCTGCGGTTCAGGGGGGAGGATTTGCGGGCCTATTCGGGCAAGGCGCTCCGGCCTTTGCGGCGGGAGATGCAGATTGTCTTTCAGGACCCTTTCTCCTCGCTGTCGCCCCGGCTGTCGGTGCGGCAGATCATCGGGGAGGGTCTGCGCGTGCATCGGCTGGCGGATAGTGCCGCGGACCAGGATCGGCTAATTGATGAAGTGCTGGAGGAGGTGGGGCTGGAGGCCGGGATGGCCGACCGTTACCCGCACGAGTTCTCCGGCGGGCAGCGCCAGCGCATCGCGATTGCGCGGGCCATGGTCCTGAAGCCGCGGTTTGTGGTCCTGGACGAACCGACGAGCGCGCTGGATATGTCCGTTCAGGCGCAAATCGTTGAGTTGCTGCGGGATTTGCAGCGGCGGCACCGGCTGGCCTACCTGTTTATCAGCCATGATCTGAAGGTTGTGCGGGCTTTGGCGCACGACCTGATCGTGATGAAGGACGGGAAGGTGGTGGAACAGGGCAGCGCCGATGCTGTGTTCGATCAGCCACAGGAAGCCTATACCCGCGCCCTCATGACGGCGGCGTTCGAGCATCGCGTCAGCGAAGCCGCGGCGGTCGCGACGTAAGCGTCAACCTACCGCGGACGGTATTTTCTTTCGATAGGGTGTTGACGCGGCCGGGGGAGAAGAGTAGATCACGGCCCTCTCGACAAAGGGCGTTTGGCAGTAGGCATTCCCTATACGCTACGTCTTCCGGCCATCACCCGCTGCACCGACTGTGTGGCCCCGGCGGCCGGTTGATCACCCCACGCCTCAAAGAACCATGGCGGGCGCCGGAATCGGCAACCGTCCCGTGCGCTTTGAGAAATGGGGTTACGGCGGTTTGGAACGCCTTGCGGAAACGCAAGCAATGTCGGGAAAAATGGCAGCTCCATTGGGGAGCGGCGGCGTGAGTTCGAACCGGCGACTGACGTGATTGGCAACGAGGCGATATAGCGAATGCCCACCATCAATCAGTTGATCCGCCAACCGCGGGTCCTGCAAAAGGCACGTAACAAAGTGCCAGCCCTGGAAGCCTGCCCGCAGCGGCGGGGTGTCTGCACACGCGTCTATACGACGACGCCGAAGAAGCCGAACTCGGCCCTTCGGAAGGTCGCCCGTGTGCGCCTTACCAACGGCTATGAAGTTACCAGCTACATCCCGGGCGAAGGCCATAACCTGCAGGAGCACTCAGTCGTGCTGATCCGCGGTGGCCGCGTGAAGGATTTGCCGGGTGTGCGTTATCACACCATCCGTGGCGTCCTGGATACCCAGGGCGTCGCCAACCGCCGCCAGCGCCGTTCGAAATACGGCGCCAAGCGTCCGAAATAAGGCGAGGGGAGCAAACTCATGTCGCGCCGCCGCGCTGCCGAAAAACGCGAGATCCTGCCGGATCCGCAATATGGCGATCTGACGATCACCAAGTTCATCAACTGCATGATGCTGGACGGCAAGAAAGCTGTCGCTGAGAAAATTTTCTACAGCGCGCTGGACACCGCTCAGAACCGTGGCGGTGTCGATGGCCCGCAGGTCTTCCATACTGCCTTGGACAATATTCGTCCGAACCTGGAAGTGCGCTCCCGCCGTGTCGGTGGCGCCACCTATCAGGTGCCGGTCGAGGTGCGTGCCGAGCGCGCCCAGGCCCTGGCGATCCGTTGGTTGATCAACGCCGCGCGCTCGCGCCCGGAAAAGACCATGCAGGACCGCCTGGCCGGCGAGCTCATGGACGCCATGAACAACCGCGGTGGTGCGGTGAAGAAGCGGGAAGACACCCACCGGATGGCAGAAGCCAACCGCGCCTTCTCGCATTATCGCTGGTAGATCGAAACAGAGGGTTCATCAGCAATGGCACGCGACACTACACTCGATATGTACCGCAATATCGGCATCATGGCCCATATTGATGCCGGTAAGACGACGACCACCGAACGCATCCTCTTCTACACCGGCCGGTCTTATAAGATCGGTGAGGTGCATGACGGCGCTGCAACCATGGACTGGATGGAGCAGGAGCAGGAGCGTGGCATCACGATCACTTCTGCGGCGACCACCACGTTCTGGCGTGATCATCGCGTCAACATCATCGACACGCCTGGCCACGTCGATTTCACCATTGAGGTGGAGCGGTCCCTGCGTGTGCTCGACGGTGCGGTAACGGTGTTCGACTCGGTTGCGGGCGTTGAGCCTCAGTCCGAGACCGTGTGGCGTCAGGCCGACAAATACGGCGTGCCTCGGATGTGTTTCGTCAACAAGATGGACCGCACCGGCGCCAACTTCTTCCGCTGTGTCGATATGATGGTGGACCGCCTTGGCGCGGTGCCGCTGGTTTGCCAGTTGCCGGTCGGCAGTGAAGCGGACTTTGCCGGCGTCATTGACCTGCTGAAGATGAAGGCGATCATCTGGAAAGATGAAAGCCTGGGTGCGGAGTTCGAGTATCTCGACATCCCCGATAACCTTGCCGATCAGGCCGCGGAATACCGGGAACGCCTCATCGAGACTGCCGTAGAGCAGGACGACGCTGCGATGGAAGCGTACCTCGACGGCAATGAGCCCGACGAGGCGACGCTGAAGGCCTGCATCCGCAAGGGTACGATCGCCAACGCGTTTGTTCCGGTTCTGTGTGGCTCTGCCTTTAAGAACAAGGGCGTGCAGCCGTTGCTCGACGCCGTCATCGACTTCCTGCCGAGCCCCGTCGATGTGGCCGCCATCCAGGGTGTGAAGGCCGGCACGGAAGAGCAGATCGAGCGCAACAACTCTGATGACGAGCCGTTTGCTGCGCTGGCGTTCAAGATCATGAGCGATCCGTTTGTCGGCTCGTTGACCTTCGTGCGCATCTATTCCGGCATTCTGACCAGCGGCAGCAGCGTCATGAATACCGTGAAGGGCAAGCGCGAGCGCATCGGCCGTATGCTGCTGATGCATGCGAACAGCCGGGAAGACGTAAAAGAAGCACGGGCCGGCGATATCGTCGCCATCGCCTCGCTGAAAGAGACGACGACCGGCGACACCCTGTCGGATCCGACCAACCAGGTGATCCTGGAGCGTATGGAGTTCCCCGATCCGGTGATCGAGATCGCGGTTGAGCCGAAATCCAAGGCCGACCAGGAAAAGATGGGCATCGCCCTCAGCCGTCTCGCCGCCGAAGACCCGAGCTTCCGCGTCACCTCCGACGTCGAAAGCGGCCAGACTATTATCAAAGGCATGGGCGAGCTTCATCTCGACATCATTGTCGACCGCATGAAGCGCGAGTTTAAGGTTGAAGCGAACGTGGGCGCGCCGCAGGTGGCCTACCGCGAAACCATCACCCGCGTCGCGGAAGTGGATTACACCCACAAGAAGCAGTCCGGCGGTTCCGGCCAGTTCGCGCGTATCAAGCTGGTGTTCGAACCGATCGACAAGACTGTGGACGAAGGCTTTACCTTCGAAAGCTCCATCGTCGGCGGCTCCGTCCCGCGGGAATACATTCCCGGCGTGGAAAAGGGCATCCGCAGCGCCATGGAGTCCGGCATTCTGGCTGGCTTCCCGGTGATCGACTTCAAGGTGAAGCTGATCGACGGTGCCTACCACGACGTCGACTCCAGCGTGATGGCGTTTGAAATCGCGGCCCGCGCGGCCTTCCGTGAAGGCATGGAAAAGGGCAAGCCTGCCCTGCTCGAGCCGATCATGAAGGTCGAGGTGGTGACACCGGAAGAATATATGGGCGACGTGATCGGCGATCTGAACTCGCGCCGCGGCCAGATTGCCAGCATGGACGATCGTGGCAATGCCCGCGTCGTCAATGGCATGGTCCCGCTGGCCAACATGTTTGGGTACATCAACACGCTGCGCTCCATGAGCCAGGGCCGTGCCCAGTACAGCATGCAATTCGACCATTATGATCAAGTGCCCCAGGCCGTTGCGGATGAAGTCCGCGCGAAGCTGGCGGGCTAACAGACACAGCGCTTGGAGTAAGAAGACATGGGTAAAGCAAAGTTCGAGCGTAACAAGCCGCACTGCAACATCGGCACGATCGGTCACGTTGATCACGGCAAGACGTCATTGACGGCAGCGATCACGAAGGTTCTGGCGGAAGCCGGCGGTGCGGAATTCCAGGCGTATGACAGCATCGACAAGGCGCCGGAAGAGAAGGCGCGCGGGATTACGATCTCGACCGCGCATGTGGAGTACGAGACGGCGAACCGTCACTACGCCCACGTGGACTGCCCCGGCCACGCCGACTATGTGAAGAACATGATCACGGGCGCGGCGCAGATGGATGGCGCGATCCTGGTGGTGTCGGCGGCCGACGGCCCGATGCCGCAGACCCGCGAGCATATCCTGCTGGCCCGTCAGGTCGGCGTGCCGGCGCTGGTGGTGTTCCTGAACAAGGTCGACCAGGTGGACGACGAGGAACTGCTGGAGCTGGTGGAGCTTGAGGTCCGCGAGCTGCTGTCGTCCTACGACTTCCCGGGCGACGATATTCCGATCGTCAAGGGCTCGGCCCTGGCGGCGCTGGAAGATTCCAACAAGGAAATCGGCCACGACGCGATCCTGGAGCTGATGGCGGCGGTTGACGAGTACATTCCGCAGCCGGAGCGTCCGGTGGACCGTCCGTTCCTGATGCCGATCGAGGACGTGTTCTCGATCTCGGGCCGCGGCACGGTGGTGACCGGCCGTGTGGAGCAAGGCGTGGTGAAGGTTGGCGAGGAAGTCGCGATTGTCGGCATCCGCGACATGACCAAGACGGTGGTGACCGGCGTGGAAATGTTCCGCAAGCTGCTGGACCAGGGCCAGGCGGGCGACAATGTTGGCTGTCTGCTGCGCGGCATCGGCCGCGAGGACGTGGAGCGCGGTCAGGTTCTGGCGAAGCCGGGCTCGATCACGCCGCACACGAAGTTCAAGTGTGAGTGCTACGTGCTGACGAAGGAAGAGGGTGGGCGTCACACGCCGTTCTTCTCCAACTACCGTCCGCAGTTTTACTTCCGCACGACGGACGTGACGGGCACGGTTGAACTGCCGGAAGGCACGGAAATGGTGATGCCGGGCGACAACATCGCGATGGTGGTGAACCTGATCGCGCCGATCGCCATGGATGAAGGTCTGCGCTTCGCCATCCGCGAAGGTGGCCGCACCGTCGGCGCCGGCGTCGTCGCCAGCATTATCGAGTAGTTGACGGTTCGGCTCTAAGTAACGGTTTTACAAAGCGGTAAGAAAAAGCGATGGACCATCAAAATATTAGAATCCGGCTGAAGGCATTCGATCATCGAATCCTTGACCAGTCGACCAGCGAGATCGTGTCGACGGCGCGCCGCACCGGCGCATCGATCCGGGGCCCGATCCCGCTGCCGACCCGGATTCAGAAGTATACGGTTCTTCGCGGGCCGCATATCGACAAGAAATCGCGCGATCAATTCGAGGTCCGGACCCATTTGCGGGTATTGGACATTGTCGACCCTACCCCGCAGACGGTCGATGCGCTCATGAAATTGGATCTGGCTTCCGGCGTGGATGTGGAGATCAAGGTATGACCCCGACTCGTACAGGCGTTATCGCAACCAAGCTGGGCATGAGCCGCGTGTTCGGCGAAGGCGGCCGGCACATTCCGGTTACCGTGTTGAAGCTGGACCAGGTTCGCGTCGTTGGCCACCGTACGGAAGAGCGTGACGGTTACACGGCCATGCAGATCGGCTCCGGCCTCGCCAAGACCAAGCGCGTGTCGAAAGCAAACCGGACCGCTTACGGCAAGCGCAACGTGGAACCGCCGCAGAAGGTTGTGGAGTTCCGCGTGCCCTCCGGCGCGCTGGTCGATGTGGGTGCCGAAATCGTGGCGGACCACTTTGTTCCGGGGCAGTTCGTCGACCTGGTCGGCACGTCCAAGGGCAAGGGCTTTGCCGGCGCCATGAAGCGCCATGGCTTTTCGGGCCTTCGCGCCAGCCACGGCGTTTCGATCTCGCACCGTTCCCACGGTTCTACCGGACAGTGCCAGGACCCCGGTAAGGTGTTCAAGGGCAAGAAAATGGCCGGTCACATGGGTGACGAGCGGGTGACGATCCAGAACCTGGAAGTGGTCGGGACCGATATCGAAAAGGGCGTCGTTCTGGTGCGGGGCGCTATCCCCGGCGCCAAGGGCGGCTATGTGCTGATCAGCGATGCGCTGAAGCGTTCGCTGCCGGACGGTGTTCCGTTCCCGGCGGCCATTCGCGCCGACGCGGCCGCCGCCGATGAAGCGCCTGCAGACGAGACTCCGGCCGGTGATGCAACCGAAGCCGAGAGCGAAGAGTAAGCTCTGATGGAATTGACGATAAAAAACTGGGAGAATACGGACGTCGGGACGCTTGAAGTAAGCGACGCGGTGTTCGGTGCGGAGGTTCGCTCCGACATTCTCCACCGGGTGGTGACCTGGCAGCTTGCGAAGCGCCGGGCCGGTACTCACAAAGTGCAGGAGCGGAGCGAGGTCAGCGTGACCAAGACCCGTTTCGGCCGGCAGAAGGGCAGCGGCCGTGCCCGTCACGGCTCCAAGAACGCAAACCTTTTCCGCGGCGGCGGTGTCAGCCACGGACCGCGCGTCCGCGGGCATGGCTTTTCTCTGCCGAAGAAGATCCGCGCCATGGGGATGCGCTGCGCGCTGTCCGCCAAGGCGGCGTCCGGCCAGCTGATCGTGCTGGACAGCGCGGAAGCCGGCTCCACCAAGACGAAAGATCTTAAGGCCAAGCTGGATGCCCTGGGCATCAAGTCTGCGCTGTTCGTTGGTGGTGCGGAGGTTAACGACGACCTGCGTAAGGCGACGTCGAACCTGATCGGCATCGATGTGCTGCCGCAGCAAGGCGCAAACGTCTACGACATTCTGCGCCGGGAAAATCTTGTTATGACCCGCGAAGCGGTCGAGCACCTACAGGAGCGTTTAGGATGAGCCGCGCCCGACGTATCCGGCCCGCTGCGGCTGCGCCAAGCGAAGGTGAGATGCTGCGCATTATCCGTGCGCCGCACATCACTGAAAAAGCAACGCTGATCAGCGAGCACAATCAGGTGACGTTCAAGGTTGCCATCGATGCAACGAAGCCAGCGATCGCCGCTGCCGTTGAGCATCTGTTCAAGGTCAAAGTGACCAAGGTGAACACGGTGCGGATGGACGGCAAGGTCAAGCGCTTCCGTGGCGTCATTGGCCGCCGTCCCGATTGGAAGAAAGCCGTAGTCACTCTCGCTGAGGGCGATTCAATTGACGTAACCACCGGCATTTCGGCGCGCTAGGCCGGGTTTGGGAACGCTGTAACAATGGCACTGAAACAATACAAACCAATGACTCCGGGCCAGCGCGGCCTGGTGCTCGTTGACCGCTCGGAACTTTACAAGGGCAAGCCGGTCAAATCTTTGACCGAAGGCCTAAACAAGTCCGGCGGGCGGAACCATCACGGGCACACGACGTCGTTCTGGCGTGGTGGCGGACATAAGCGCCGGTACCGCACGATCGACTTCAAGCGCAATAAGATCGATATGGACGCGACGGTGGAACGGATCGAATACGATCCTAACCGGACCTCGTTCATCGCGCTGATCAAATATGAAGACGGCGAGCTTGCCTATATCCTGGCGCCGCAGCGGTTGGCGGTCGGCGATAAGGTGCGTTCCGGCTACGGCTCGGACATCAAGCCGGGCAATGCGCTGCCGCTGCGCCGGATTCCGGTCGGCACGATCATTCACAACATCGAGCTGAAGGTTGGCAAGGGTGGCCAGGTTGCCCGTTCCGCCGGCGCGTATGCGCAGCTGGTTGGCCGCGACGCCGGTCTCGCGCTGCTGCGTCTTTCCTCGGGAGAGATGCGCAACGTTCCGCAGGAATGCATGGCGACGGTGGGTGCCGTTTCCAACCCCGACCACGGCAACATCAACCTGGGTAAAGCCGGCCGTAACCGGTGGAAAGGCCGCCGTCCGCATGTGCGTGGCGTCGTCATGAACCCGGTCGATCACCCGCATGGTGGTGGTGAGGGCCGTACCTCGGGCGGCCGTCATCCGGTTACCCCGTGGGGCAAGCCGACCAAGGGCCACCGCACCCGCTCGCCGAAGAAGCCGTCGAGCAAGATGATCGTCCGTTCGCGGCACAAACGTTAGGGCACGATAGATTATGGCGCGTTCTGTTTGGAAAGGTCCGTTCGTTGACGGCTATCTGCTGAAAAAAGCAGATGTCGTGCGCGGCTCGGGCCGGAATGAGGTGATCAGGACCTGGTCCCGCCGTTCCACTATTCTTCCGCAATTCGTTGGACTGACCTTCGGGGTCTACAACGGGCAGAAGTTCATTCCGGTTTCGGTTAACGAGCAAATGGTCGGGCACAAGTTCGGCGAGTTCGCACCGACCCGCACCTATTATGGCCACGAGGCCGACAAGAAGGCACGGAGGCGGTAATGGGCAAACAATCTGCAGTGCGCGCGCTTCCGGACAATGAGGCGAAGGCGGTCATGCGCAACTTGCGCATCAGCCCGCAAAAGCTGAATCTGGTTGCGCAGAGCATCCGCGGCATGCCGGCGGAGAAGGCGCTGCTGGCGCTGAAATTCTCCACCAAGCGTATCGCCCATGATGTCCGCAAGACCCTGCTGTCGGCAGTGTCGAACGCGGAAAACAACCACGACCTCGACGTCGACCGGTTGGTGGTAGCGGAAGCGTCCGTAGGCAAGGCACTGGTCATGAAGCGTTTTCATGCCCGCGCCCGTGGCCGCGGTGCGCAAATCCAGAAGCCGTTCAGCCACCTGACCATCGTCGTGCGTGAAGAGGCGGAGGAAGAAGACTAATGGGCCATAAGGTCAATCCAATCGGTCTGCGTGTCGGTATCAACCGCACTTGGGACTCCCGCTGGTATGCAGGCCGGGACTACGCCGATCTTCTTGAAGAAGATGTGAAGATCCGCAAGTTCCTGAACGACAAGCTCGGCCAGGCCGGTGTGTCGAAGATCGTTATCGAACGTCCGGCAAAGCGTGCCCGTGTGACTATTCACTCGGCCCGCCCCGGCGTCATTATCGGAAAGAAGGGCGCGGACATCGAGAAGCTGCGCCAGTCTCTTTCGCAACTGACGGCCAATGAAGTCTCGCTGAATATCGTTGAGATCCGGAAGCCGGAAATCGAAGCACAGCTTGTCGCCGATAACATTGCTCAGCAGTTGGAGCGCCGCGTTGCGTTCCGTCGCGCACTAAAGCGCGCTGTGCAGTCGGCCATGCGCCTGGGTGCCCTGGGTATCCGGATCAATGCAGCCGGCCGCCTTGGTGGGGCCGAGATCGCGCGGACCGAATGGTACCGTGAAGGTCGTGTGCCGCTGCATACGCTGCGGGCCGATGTGGACTACGCGACCTCCGAGGCGCACACGACCTACGGCATTTGCGGCATCAAGGTCTGGATCTTCAAAGGTGAGATTCTGGAGCATGATCCGATGGCGCAGGACAAGCGTCTCTCTGAACAGCAATCGACGATGGGCGGTCCGGGCGGCCGTGACCGTGATGACCGTCCGCGCCGCGACCGGGAAGACCGTCCGCGCCGGGGCCGCAATCGCGGTGGCGACGACAAACGTCCTTCCGGCGCTGCGGACTAGCAGGGAAAGGCTGAGGACTCATGCTGAGCCCCAAGAGAACGAAGTTTCGCAAACAGCATAAAGGCCGTATTCACGGTCTTGCGAAGAGCGGCACTGACATTGCGTTCGGTTCCTATGGTCTGAAGGCCATGGCGCCGGAGCGTATCACGGCCCGTCAGATCGAGGCCGCGCGTCGGGCGATGACCCGCCGGATGCGCCGCATGGGCAAGGTCTGGATCCGGATTTTCCCGGATGTTCCGGTTTCCTCGAAGCCTGCCGAAGTCCGTATGGGCAAAGGCAAGGGCTCGCCGGAATTCTGGGTCGCGAAGGTGAAGCCAGGCCGGATCATGTTCGAGGTCGACGGTGTATCGGAGCAAATCGCGCGCGAAGCGTTCGAACTTGCCGCGGCCAAGCTGCCGATACCGGTTAAGTTTGTCAGCCGCCCGGCCTATCTGCCGATCCGCGAAGAAGTCGTCTATGAGATGATGCCGGAAGAGGATCTGGACGCGCCAGTTGATGGCGATGAGGTCGCTGATGAGGCTGCTGATGGCGAGGCCGAAGCAGCAGACGAGAATGACGAGAAGGCGGAGGCCGAATAAGCCATGAAGTCCGGCGATGTTCGGAGCTTGTCTGATGACCAGCTCCAGGAAAATCTGACGCAATTGCGGCGCGAGGCGTTTAACCTGCGTTTCCAGAAGGCGTCGGGCCAGTTGGAAGGCACGTCGCGGATGCGCGAAATTCGTCGCGATATCGCACGCTGCCTGACCATAATAAGCGAGCGCCGCCAGGCGCAGGCCGCCGGTTAGACCGCTGGCACGATAAGGACAATCGAAAAGCATGCCAAAACGTACCCTTCAGGGCCTCGTGGTAAGTGACAAGGGCGACAAAACCATCGTCGTCCGTGTTGACCGGCGCGTGACGCACCCGATTTACAAGAAGATCATCACCCGCTCGAAGAAGTTCATGGCGCATGATGAAGCCAATCTGTACCGCGAAGGCGATACGGTGCGGATTGAGGAAAGCCGCCCACTGTCCAAGCAAAAGCGCTGGGTAGCGATTGAGCGCGTGGCGAAGGGCGTGCAGTCGCGTTCCGAGGGCGTTGCGGCTGACGCCTGAGAGCGTGGCCGGCGGAAAGAGTGCGGCGCGAAAGCGCCAATTAGTACGATATACGCGGGAGCAGCCAATGCGGCTCCGGCGGACTTGAGGAGATTAGGTCCATGATCCAAACGGAAACCAATCTCGACGTTGCGGATAATTCAGGAGCGAAGCGCGTACAGTGCATTCGCGTCCTGGGCGGCACAGGCCGCCGCACCGCCAGTGTCGGGGACATTATCGTTGTATCCGTCAAAGACGCGATCCCCAGGGGCCGTGTAAAGAAGGGCAACGTGCACCGGGCGGTTATCGTCCGGACGGCGAAGGAAGTGCACCGTCCCGACGGTACCTCCATTCGTTTCGACCGCAACGCCGCGGTCATCATCAATCCCAACAATGAGCCGGTTGGCACCCGTATCTTCGGGCCCGTGACGCGCGAGCTTCGCAGCAAGGGCTTCATGAAGATCATCAGCCTGGCGCCGGAGGTGCTGTAGTCATGCAGCGTATTCGTAAAGGCGACACCGTCATGGTGACGACGGGTAAGGACAAAGGCCGTACCGGCGAAGTCCTCCGCGTGATTACTGACAAGAACCGGGTGCTCGTGCAGGGCGTGAACATGGTGAAGCGCCATGCCAAGCAGAGCATGACCGATCCTGGTGGTATCCAGGAAAAGGAAGCGTCGATTCATCTGTCGAATGTTGCGCACTTCGACCGTGAATCCAATCAAGCCACCCGTATCGGCTTCCGGATCCTGGAGGACGGCCGCAAGGTCCGTTTTGCCAAGCGGTCCGGCGAGCAGATCGATTAGGCCGGGAGAGCGATAGCAATGGCGACCCGTCTACGAGAAATCTATCTGAACACGATCCGGCCGGCGATGCAGGATCAGTTCGGGTACAAGAATGTTCATCAGATCCCCCGGCTCGACAAGATTGTCCTGAACATGGGTGTCGGCGAAGCGGTGGCCGACTCGAAAAAGGTCGATTCTGCGGTCAACGACATGACCCTGATCACCGGCCAGAAGCCGGTGGTGACGAAAGCCCGGAACTCGATCGCCGGTTTCAAGCTGCGCGAGGGCATGCCGATCGGCTGCAAGGTCACGCTGCGCCGCGATCAGATGTACGAGTTCATGGACCGTTTGGTGACGATCGCGCTGCCGCGTGTCCGCGACTTCCGCGGCCTGTCGCCGAACGGCTTCGACCGCCGCGGCAACTACAATATGGGTCTGCGTGAGCAGCTCATTTTCCCCGAGATCGAGTACGACAAGATCGACGAGATCCGCGGTATGAACATCACCATCTGCACGACGGCACCGACCGACGACGAAGCGCGCGCGCTTCTGGCCGGTTTCAAAATGCCGTTCGTAGCCCAGGCGTAGGAGGACAGCGGAATGGCCAAAGTCAGTGCCGTTGAGAAAAACAACAGGCGCCGCCGCCTGGTAGCGAAGCATGCCAACAAGCGCGCCGAGCTGAAGAAGACCGTCATGGACCGGGACCTGCCGCCGGAAGAGCGGTTTATGGCCCAGTTGAAGCTGGCAGAGATGCCGCGAAACGGCGCCAAGAACCGTATCCGCAACCGCTGCCGTCTGACCGGCCGGCCGCGCGGCTACTACCGTAAATTTGGTATTTCCCGCATTGGTTTGCGCGACATGGCTCAGTTCGGCGGTGCGCCGGGCGTGACCAAGTCTAGCTGGTAAGGCAGAGGAGCGACACGCATGGCGATAAGCGATCCTTTGGCCGATATGCTGACCCGGATCCGTAATGGACAGTCCCGGGGTCTGCCGACGGTCAAGTCCCCGCGCTCGAAGCTTCGGGCAAACGTGCTCGATGTGCTGCAGCGCGAGGGCTACATCCGCGGCTACGCCGAGGCGGAAATCCGCACCGGTATTGCCGAACTGACAATCGAATTGAAGTATGACGAAGGTGCCCCGGTTATTCACAGCATTCAGCGTGTGTCTAAGCCGGGCCGCCGGGTCTACTCCAAGATCAAAGACCTGAAGCCCAACCGCGGCGGTCTTGGCATTTCGATCCTATCCACCCCGCGGGGGGTTGTCTCCGACCATGAGGCGCGCGCGCTGAATGTCGGTGGCGAAATCCTCTGCGAAGTATTCTAGGGAGCGAAGGATGTCACGCGTAGGCAATAATCCGATTTCGATCCCCGCCGGCACCCAGGTGACCATCGATGGCGCCCTGTTGAAGGCAAAGGGCAAACTGGGCGAACTCTCCATCACATTGCATGATGATGTGGTAGGGGTGATCGAAGACAACCAGCTTCACATCAAACCGCGCAGCGAGCACAAGAAGGCGCGGGCAATGTGGGGCACGTATCGTGCCCAGGCTGCCAACATCATCAAAGGTGTTACCGAAGGCTGGACCAAGACTCTGGAAATCAACGGCGTCGGCTATCGCGCGGCAGTGCAGGGCAAGGACCTGCGGTTGCAGCTCGGCTATAGCCACGACGTGATCTTCCCGATCCCCGATGGGATAGACGTCAAGTGCGAGCGCCCGACTCACATTGCGATTTCCGGCTTCGACAAGCAAAAGGTCGGGCAGGTCGCATCCGAAATCCGTGGTTGGCGTCCGCCGGAGCCGTACAAGGGCAAGGGCGTTAAGTACGAAGGCGAGTACATCTTCCGCAAAGAAGGCAAGAAGAAATAGCCATGCAGAAGGCTCATCAACAGACCGAGCGCCGCCGCCGCCGCGTGCGGATAGCGCTCAAGAAGCGGTCCAGCGGCCGTGCGCGTCTGTCCGTTTTCCGGTCAGGCAAGCACATTTACGCCCAGGTGATCGACGATGTGGCAGGGCGCACAGTCGCCGCCGCCTCCACCGTCGAGAAAGACTTCCGGGCGAAGCTGGATACCGGTGCCGATGTCACCGCCGCTGCCGAAGTAGGCAAGGCCGTGGCAACCCGAGCACTGGATGCCGGCGTCAACACTGTGGTCTTCGACCGCGGTGCTTATCGATATCATGGCCGGGTGAAGGCGTTGGCGGATGCCGCGCGTGAAGCCGGTCTGACGTTCTAAGGAGATCGAAGCATGGCAAGAGGACCTCGCGGCGATCGCCGGGAACGCGAAGAGCCGGAATTCATTGAGAAGCTGGTGTCCATCAACCGCGTCGCTAAGGTGGTGAAGGGCGGTAAGCGGTTCGGCTTCGCAGCCCTGGTGATCCTAGGTGACGGCAATGGCCGGGTCGGTCATGGTACCGGCAAGGCACGGGAAGTGCCGGAAGCCATCCGCAAGGCCGGAGAAGCGGCCAAGCGGCATATGGTGCGCATTCCTCTGCGTGAGGGCCGGACGCTGCACCATGACATCAAGGGCCATTTCGGCGCTGGTAAGGTCGTGATGCGCGCTGCCCCTCCGGGCACCGGTGTGATTGCGGGCGGGCCGATGCGCGCCGTCTTCGAGGCGTTGGGCGTGCAGGACGTGGTGGCGAAGTCCACCGGCACCTCCAATCCGCACAATATGGTGAAGGCGACGTTCGACGGGCTGCAGCAGATCCAGTCTCCGCGTATGGTTGCCTCCCGTCGTGGCAAGAAAGTGGCCGACGTGCTTGGCCGCCGTGGCCGTGGCGATGACGCGCCGGCGAATGATGATGCGGCGGAAACCGCTGCATCGGATAGCGAGGAATAGGCCGATGGCTGATACCAAGCGCCTGAAGATTACCCAGACCGGCAGCGCGAGCCGCCGGCCGTCCGATCAGCGCGCGACGCTGGTTGGTCTGGGTCTGAACAAGATGCGCAGCACCCGGGTTCTGGAAGATACGCCAGCAATTCGTGGCATGTTGCGCAAAGTGCACCACATGGTGAAAGTCGAAGAGGTATCTTGAGCCGCTGCGCCACCAGCGCGGACGGCCGATATCAGGGATGCATGGCATGCGTTTGAACGAACTCAACGACAATACCGGCGCGCGCAAGAAGCGCTCGCGTGTCGGCCGGGGTATCGGCTCCGGAATGGGCAAGACCTCGACCCATGGCCAGAAGGGCCAGAAGGCGCGCTCCGGCGTGGCCATCAATGGGTTCGAGGGCGGCCAGATGCCGATCTACCGGCGCCTGCCGCGGCGCGGTTTCAACGCCCGCAACAAGGTGAATTACCAAGTTGTGAATGTTGGCCGGCTGCAGAAGGTCATCGACGAAGGCAAGCTGGACGGCGGCGCCACCATCGACCGGAATGCGCTGGTCGCTGCCGGTTTGGTGCGGGCCAATGGAGGCCCGATCCGTCTGCTGGCGAATGGCACCTTGTCGGCGAAACTATCGATCTCCGTCGATAGCGGCTCCCGCCCGGCAATTGCCGCGGTGGAGAGTGCCGGCGGCAGTGTTACTCTGTCCGCGCCTGTCGCAGCCACTGAATAGGGTTGCCGTCACCGTTTTCCTGGCAAGTCCAAGAATTGAGGCACAAGCATGGTCTCCGCCGCCGAGCGCCTAGCTAGCAGTGTGAATTTCGGCGCCTTCTCGAAGGCGACCGAACTGAAACAACGGATCTGGTTCACGCTCGGCGCGTTGATCGTTTACCGCTTGGGAACCTATATCCCGATTCCGGGTATCGATGCCGCGGTGCTGGCTGAGATTTTCGAGAGCCAGGCGGGCGGCCTGCTGGGCATGTTTGACATGTTCTCCGGCGGCGCGCTGGGGCGCATGACGATTTTTGCGCTCAATATTATGCCGTACATTTCGGCCTCTATTATCATGCAGCTGATGACGGCGATTTCGCCGAAATTGGAAGCGCTGAAGAAAGAGGGCGAGTCGGGCCGCAAGAAAATCAACCAATATACCCGCTGGGGTACCGTTCTGCTGGCAGCGGTCCAGGCTTATGGCCTTGCGGTTGGGGTTGAGGGAATGCGTGGCTCAAGTGGCGGCGCGGTGCTGGACCCCGGCATGTTCTTCCGTATCACCACGGTGATTACGGTCGTCGGCGGCACCATGTTCCTGATGTGGCTGGGCGAACAGATCACCTCCCGCGGTATTGGCAACGGCATCTCGCTTATCATCTTTGCCGGTATCGTTGCCAACCTGCCGACTGCCTTGGCAAGCCTGTTCGAGCTGTCCCGGACCGGCGCGATTTCGGCCGGCGTGATCATCCTGTTCCTGCTGATGGCAGTTGGCGTGGTCGCCGGCATCGTCTTCATGGAGCGGGCCCAGCGTCGCCTGGTGGTGCAGTATCCGAAGCGTCAGGCCGGCAACAAGATGTATGGCGGCGACAGCTCGCACCTGCCGCTGAAGCTGAACACCGCCGGCGTCATCCCGCCGATCTTCGCCAGTTCCTTGCTTCTGATGCCGGTGACAATCGCCAACTTCGGCGGTCAGTCGGAATCGGAATGGCTGAATTTTATCTCCGCCTATATGGGGCATGGGCAGCCGCTCTATCTGGCCTTCTATATCGGCATGATCGTGTTCTTCTGCTTCTTCTACACCGCGATTGTGTTCAATCCGGAGGAGACGGCAGACAATCTGAAGCGCTATGGCGGGTTCATCCCTGGCATCCGGCCCGGCAAGAACACGGCTGAGTATATAGACTATGTCCTGACACGGCTGACGGTCCTAGGCGCCTGCTACCTCGCGGCGGTCTGTCTCTTGCCTGAACTGCTAATAGCTCACTACGCGGTTCCGTTCTATTTCGGCGGCACGAGCCTGCTGATTGTCGTCAACGTGACCATGGATACGGTCGCCCAAATTCAGTCTCATCTCCTGGCGCATCAGTATGAAGGCCTGATCAAGAAATCTAAGCTAAGGGGTCGCCGCCGATGAATATTATCCTGCTAGGCCCACCGGGCGCCGGCAAGGGGACGCAGGCGCAGAAATTGCAGGACAAGCATGGCCTGGTCCAGCTTTCCACCGGCGACATGTTGCGGGCGGCGGTCGCCTCCGGCAGCGAGATCGGGCAGAAGGCCAAGGCCATAATGGACGCAGGCGGCCTGGTGCCGGACGAGGTGGTGGTTCAGATTATCTCCGAACGTTTGAATCAACCGGACACGATGGAAAAAGGCGCCATTCTGGATGGCTTTCCGCGGACAAAGGCACAAGCAGCGGCGCTAGACGATTTGCTGGCTGAAAAAGGCCGTTCGTTGGATGCTGTTGTGGAACTGACCGTAGACGAAGGCATTCTGGTGGACCGCATTCAGAAGCGCGCAGCGGAGACCGGCGGCGAACGTTCCGACGACAATGCAGAGACTTTGCGCAAGCGGCTAGCGGTCTATCACGAACAGACCGCGCCGATCGTGCCGTACTACCAAAACAAGGGGATGCTGACCCGCATCAATGGCATGTCGCCGATTGAGCAGGTGGCAGCAGATCTGGAAAAAGCCCTCGGATTGGCCTGACGCCGCCGCCGGTGCGATACCTTCGCGGTATCTAATCGTTTGCGGTAGATTGTCTCAATTCGGGAAAAACCGCTCAGCGCGTTGACAGCAGCGCGTTGAACCATATAGTGCGCGACTTCCCCGATTTTCCGTTCGGTGGTCGCACCGTTGCTTTTGGGTTCCAAGGAGGAATTAACGTGGCGCGAATTGCCGGCGTCAATATACCGACGAATAAGCGTGTTTTGATCGCGCTGACATATATCCACGGTATTGGCCGAACCACCTCGCAGCAGATTTGCGACAAGCTTGGCTTGCCGCAGGAGCGGCGAGTCAACGAACTGACCGAAGATGAAGTTATTCGCATCCGTGAGACGATTGATGCTGACGTCATGGTTGAGGGCGATCTTCGCCGCAACCGTGCCATGGCGATCAAGCGTCTGATGGATATGGCCTGCTACCGTGGCCTGCGGCATCGCCGTAGCCTGCCGGTTCGCGGTCAGCGTACCCACACCAACGCTCGTACTCGCAAGGGCAAGGCCCGTGCGATTGCCGGTAAGAAGAAATAGAGCGGAATCTAAGCAAAGATGGCCCGTCAAACGACGACACGCGTTCGCCGCAGCGAGCGCAAGAATATTTCATCCGGTGTTGCGCACGTGAGCTCCACGTTCAACAACACTCTCATCACAATTTCCGACGTGCAGGGAAACACAATCTCTTGGTCCTCGGCCGGTGGCCAGGGTTTCAAGGGGTCGCGGAAATCCACGCCGTTCGCTGCTCAGGTCGCCGCCGAAGATGCGGCGCGCAAGGCGCAGGAGCACGGTATGAAAACGTTAGAAGTGAACGTTCGCGGTCCGGGTTCGGGCCGTGAATCGGCGCTTCGGGCGCTGCAGGCATCGGGCTTTGTCATCACCGCGATTCGCGATGTGACGCCGATCCCGCACAATGGCTGCCGTCCCCGGAAACGCCGCCGCGTCTAGCACGCACTTGCCGCCATGTTGGACTCGCGGGCCGCGTGGGGCTGAGTTTCACGCGGAGCGACGCAGCAAGGAATAGGTATTTATATGTCGACAATGATGCAACGCAACTGGACCGACCTCATCAAGCCGACAAAGCTTGAGGTCGAGCCGGGGACCGACCAGAACCGAACAGCCACCGTTGTCGCAGAGCCGCTGGAACGTGGCTTTGGCGTTACGCTCGGAAATGCGCTCCGGCGTATCCTGCTGTCATCGTTGCAGGGCGCTGCTGTAACGTCGGTGCGGATCGACGGGGTACTGCACGAGTTCTCGTCCATTCCAGGCGTCCGGGAAGATGTGACCGACATCGTCCTGAACATTAAGGCGATGGGCCTGCTGATGCATGCCGAAGGGCCGAAGCGCGTCACTCTCGACGCAACCGGTCCCGGTGTCGCCACCGCCGGTATGATCGAAGCTGGCGCTGACATCGAAGTGATGGACCCGGACCTTGTCATTTGCACCCTCGACAAGGGCGCGCATGTCCACATGGAAATGACCGTGGAAAACGGCAAAGGCTACGTGCCGGCTGCCGCCAACCGTGGCGAGGAAGCGACCATCGGGGTGATCCCGGTGGATGCGATCTACTCCCCGGTGCGTCAGGTCTCCTACAAGGTGGACAACACCCGCGTCGGGCAGGTTACCGACTATGACAAGCTGTCTCTGACGGTGGAGACCAACGGTTCGGTCAGCCCGGACGATGCGGTCGCCGTCGCGGCGCGCATCCTGCAGGACCAGTTGCAACTGTTCATCAATTTCGACGAGCCGCGCCCGGTTGTCGAGCATGAGCCGCAGGCCGAACTGCCGTTCAACAAGAACCTGCTGCGCAAGGTGGACGAACTGGAACTGTCCGTCCGCTCCGCCAACTGCCTGAAGAACGACAATATCGTCTATATCGGCGATCTCGTGCAGAAGACCGAGGGTGAGATGCTGCGCACCCCGAACTTCGGCCGCAAGTCGCTGACCGAGATCAAGCAGGTGCTGGAACAGATGGGCCTGCACCTCGGTATGGAAATTCCGAACTGGCCGCCGGACAATATCGAAGAACTGGCAAAGCGCTTGGAAGAGCCCTACTAAACCAACCAGACCAAACCGCGTTTGATACCCAAAGGATTGTACCCATGCGCCATGGCATGAGCGGCCGCAAATTCGGCCGGACCCGCGCTCACCGCCGCGCGATGCTGGCCAACCTGGCAGCAGCGCTGCTGAAGCACGAGCAGATTGTCACCACCGTGCCAAAGGCCAAAGATATCCGGCCATACACGGAAAAGCTGATTACGCTGGCCAAGCGCGGTGACCTGCACGCCCGGCGTCAGGTGGTCTCCACGCTGCGTGACGAGAAGGTCGCGAAGAAACTGTTTGATGTACTCGGCCCCCGGTATGCCGAGCGGCAGGGTGGCTATATCCGTATCATGAAGGCGGGTTACCGCCATGGTGATGCGGCGCCGATGGCGGTGGTCGAACTGGTCGATCGCGATCCGGAAGCCAAGGGTACCGATTCTGGCCCGACTGCCGAGCAGGTGGAAGAGGAAGCTTTCGCGGAAGCCGCAGCGTAAGCAGTGGCCGTTCCGGTCTGAATGCCGCCTGCCGCGTGGCGGAACGTCCGGGCGGAAATGAGTAGTGAAAAGCCTTCGCCGGTTGACCTGGCGGGGGCTTTTTCGTTGTGGACGGGCTACGCGGCATTGACGCGGTGAGCCGTGGCGTTCCCTAACCCATAGGGGTATAGTCTGCCGATGCGTATCGCCACTTGGAATGTGAACTCTATCAAAGCCCGTCTGGATGCGGTCCGGGACTGGGTAGCCGCTGGCAATGCCGACGTCATCTGCCTGCAGGAAATCAAGTGCGAGGCCGCGCAGTTTCCGGCGGAAGTGTTCGAGGAATTGGGCTTTCAATGCGCCGTGGTAGGACAGAAGAGCTATAACGGCGTGGCGCTGCTCTCCCGCCTGGGGCTTGAAGATGTGATGGAAGGGCTGCCCGGCGGCGATGCGGATGAGCAGGCCCGGTATGTGGAGGTGACCGTGCAGGGGGTGCGGGTCGGCTGCCTCTACCTGCCGAACGGCAATCCGCCCGATGACCCGGCCAAGTATGAGTACAAGCTAGCCTGGATGGACCGGCTGCGGGACCGGGCGGAAGCGCTGCTGGATGAGGGGATGCCATTCGTGCTGGCAGGCGACTACAACGTCATTCCCACGCCGGATGATTGCTGGGATGTGGCGGAATGGGCGGACGATGCGCTCTACCTGCTTCGCTCGCGCCAGGCATTTCGGCGGATCGCCAATCTGGGGCTTACCGATGCCTTCCGGGCTGTGCATCCGCTGGCTTCCAGCGAATACAGCTTCTGGGACTATCAAAAGGGTCGATGGCACCGCGGCGAGGGTATCCGCATTGATCATTTGATGCTGTCGCCCGCTGCCGCCGACCGGCTGACCGATGCCGGGATCGACAAGGAGCCGCGCGGCAAGCCTAAGGCGAGCGATCACACGCCGGTCTGGTGCGATCTGGCGGATGCGCCGCCCAAGCCGCTGCTGAGCGTCTGACGAAGGCCAGCCGGCATTGCCGTTTCTCCCGGTCCACAGCGATCAACAACTGTCCAGGGTCGGGGCGCCCTATCTGACCTGGGGCACGATGCTGTTCTGCGTGATGATCCAGGTATGGCTAAGCGGTCTACCGCCGACCGGGGAATGGCAGGCTGTTTATGCCTTCGGCTTCATTCCGGGCGCGTTTTATGAAGGGATCGCCCGGCCGCAGACCATTGACGTGCTGCCGGTGTCGGCGACGCTGGTGACATACCAGTTCCTGCATGGCGGGGTGGCCCATCTGATCGCGAATATGCTGGCGCTGTTTGTCTTTGGAGCGCTGGTCGAGGACCGGCTGCACCACATCCGCTTTTCGGTTCTGTTCCTGGGCAGCGGCATGGCCGCGGCCTTGCTGCAGGGCGCGATGTTCCCGGAATCGACGACGGCACTGGTTGGGGCGAGCGGGGCGATCGCGGGAGTGATGGGCGCCTATCTGGTGCTGTTCCCGCGCAATCGCATCACGCTGCTGACGCCTATCTTCCTGCCGATACGCCTGCGGGCCTGGGTGATCATCGTCGTTTGGGTGGCGGTGCAGGTCTATATGAGCCAGAACACGGACGAGGAAAGCGGCGTCGCCTGGTGGGCGCATATTGGCGGCTTTGTGGTGGGGGTGGTTGTCGGGGGCTGGTACCGTCGGCGGGTGCCTGCCTAGTTCTTTGCGGCCCGGTCTCCCGCGAGGTCGCGCGGGCGGAGGATGGTAAAGGCGATGCGGCCTGCCAGCAGTACAATGGCGGTGCCTGCAAAGGCATAGCCCCAGCCGTTGACCGACATGCCGCCAGACCAATCCAGGATAAAACCCATGGAGAGCGGCCCGACAAAGCCGCCGCCATAGCCGAGCATGGAGTGAATGGCGAGGGTCGCCCCGCGCTTGTCCGGATCGGCAGCGCCGGCGGCGCCGGCGGTCAGGGAGGACGAATCCAGCCAGATCACCACGCCATAGCCCAGGACGAAGGCGACCGCGATGGCGTAGCTGGTTGGGCCGAGGAAGCCGATGGTCGCCGCGCAAATGATGCTGAGGGTCATCGCAAGGTGTACAAGGCGTTGGCGGCCAAGCCGGATGGATAGTTCATTGCCAAACATGCTGCTGGCCGTACCCAGCAATGCCATCGTCATGGCAACGGCCGTCGGTGCGAACCAGCCAGTGTCGGTCTCCGTCGTGAGCGCCACCCAGGCGAGGAATGCAACCCCCCAGCCGCGGAGCGCGTTCATCTCCCACGTATGCACGCAGTAGGCGAGGCCGTAGGCCATGGCGGAGCGGTTGCGGAAAACGGGACCGAAGTCGAACAGCCTGGCGGCGGACCGTGGCTTTGGCTCCTGCCAGGGGGTGCCGAACCAGGCGATGGCCCAGGCGAGCCCGGCGCAAGCGGCAGCGGCCAGGAAAGCGGCCTGCCAGCCGCCCCACGATGCGATGACATCGGCAAAGACGAAAGATACTGCCCCCGCAACGCCGATGCTGCCTGCATGGCCAGCGGTGGCACGCGAGAGCAAGCGGCCATCCACGCGGTCTGCCAGCAGCTTCAGTCCGGTCATGTACGTGCCGGCCCAGCCGATGCCCGCGAGCGCCCGGAACAGCGCAGCGCTCCAAAAGCCGTCGGCGAAGAGGGCGAAACCCAAATGGCCGGCGAAGGTCAGACCGACTCCGAGCAGATAGATTCTTTTTGGGTCGATCCGGTCGGTCGAAGTTACGAGGATCGGAACGGAGACGGTGTAGGCCAGGTAGAACAAGCCGGTAATCCAACCCGCTTCGCTGTTCGAAAGGCTCCACTCCTGCGCCATGCCCGGCAACAGCGCCGGCCAAGTATAAGCGCCGATCTGCGCCAAGACCTGCGCGGTGCAAACGAGAATGACGAGGCGGACGGGTGACATTGCCGGTCTCTACGCCAAGATCAGTTTGTCGTAGAGGGCCATGACCTGGGCTGCGTGGTCGGCAGCGGCGGCTTCGACCTGGGGCAGGTCCGGCAGGTCGAGACCGTTCGCAATGACGGCCTGCACCGATGGGCGCGAGAGCCGGTCCGGAGCCACATCCGCGCCGGTGAGACGGAGGAGGCTCTGGAGGCCCAGCCAAAACGCCTCCGCCGTGGCGAGGTCTTCCGCCTCCGCATTGCTGATGATATCGGCGCTTGCGGCAGCGGCGGCGATGGGGTGCGTGGCCCGGGGGTGCAGCAGGCCCGGCTCCGCCGCGGCGTGGGCGAGGACCAGGAACTGGCTGAGGAAGCCGGTATCGACCAGGCCGCCGCGGCGGTGCTTGACGTCCCACGGGCTTTCACCCTTGTGGGTGGCAGCCATGCGCCGGCGCATCGAATCGACTTCGGCGGCAAGTTCCGCGGGAACGCGCGGGCGGGTGAGCGCGTCCGCCCTGATTTGCTCGAAGCGCGCCGCCATCGCCGCGGAGCCGCAGATGAAGCGGGCGCGGACCAAGGCCAGATGCTCCCAGGTCCACGCGTCATTCGTCAGGTAATTGGCAAAGCCTTCCATCTGGCTTGCGAGCGGACCCTTGTCACCATCGGGGCGCAGGCGCAGGTCGACTTCGTAGAGGCGGCCGCTCTCTGTCTCGCTGTTCAATGCCGTCATCAGGCGCTGCGTCATGCGTTGGGCGTAGGTGGCGGCGGCAAGGGGCCGTTCGCCATCACTTTGGGTCGTGACGGTCTCCGCTTCGTAGATGATCACCATGTCGAGATCGGAGCCAGGGGTAAGCTGGCCGCTGCCCCATTTGCCATAGCCGACGACGGCGAGCCCTTCGCCGGGCAGACGGCCGTGCCGCTCGGCGAAGGCGTCCTGCACTGCCGGCAGCATGGCGGAGACAACTTCGTCGGCCAGGGCGGAGAGGACCGGGCCTGCGTCCGGCCCCTTGGTGCGCCCGCGCAGCAGGTGGACGCCGACGCGGAAGGTCAGGTCGCTAGCAAACCGGCGGGCGAGGTCCAGCGTGTCCTGCATGTCGTGTGCCTGTTCCAGCATGGCCTCAAGGCTGGCGCGGATTTCCTGCCGGTCGGGCAGAGGGCTGAAAAAGCCGGGCGCCAGCACGGCATCGAGGACGGCGGGACGCCGCCGCATATGCTGGCCGAGCCAGGGAGCCGACCCGCAGATCTCCGCCACCAGGCTCAACAGGTCCGGGTTAGTATGGAACAGGCTGAAAAGCTGAACGCCCGCGGGCAGGCCGTGCAGGAAGTGATCAAAATTGCCGAATGCCTCGTCGGAATCGGCCGTATTGCCGAGCGCCTGCAACAGGCTCGGCATCAGTTCGGTCAACAATTGGCGGGCGCGATTGGAACGGGTCGCCGCCATGCGGCCATGGTGCCAGCCCCGGACCGCGGCATCGACACGCTCCGGCGTCTTGAAGCCGAGACCGGCAAGGGTCTCCAGTGTGCCGGGGTCGGGATCGCCGCCGGTAAAGACCAGATTGCCAAGGCCCTCAACGGCCAATTGGGGCTCGTCTTCGAACAGGTCGGCGTAGTGGCGCTCCACCGTTTCCAGCGTCTTGCGCACCCTGGCGGTGAAGGCAGCAGTGTCGGCCTCTCCCATAAAACGGGCGATGGCGTCCAAACCCTCATCAGGCGGCATTTTCTGGGTTTGCTGATCGGCCACCATTTGCAGGCGGTGCTCCAGGCGGCGGAGGAAGGTATAGGCCTCCTTCAACTCATCGGCGGTTTGGCGGTCGACCTGCCCAGCCCCTACCAGTGCATCCAGCGCATCGCACGTGGGCCGGACGCGCAGTGATGGATTGCGGCCGCCCCAGATAAGCTGCTGTGTCTGGGCGAAGAATTCGATCTCGCGGATGCCGCCGCGGCCGACCTTGATGTTGTGATCGGCCACGGCAATCGCTGCGCCGCCCCGGTGGGCGTTGATCTGGCGCTTGATCGAGTGAATGTCCTGAATCGCCCAGAAATCCAAACTGCGCCGCCAGACGAAGGGGCTGAGGAAGTCCAGAAACGCCTGGCCCGGCCCGGGGTCGCCCGCCACGACGCGGGCCTTGATCATTGCCGCGCGCTCCCAGTTCTGGCCGGTGCTCTCATAGTAGAATTCTGCTGCCGGGACGCTGATGGCAGGCGGCGTGGAGGCGGGGTCGGGGCGCAAGCGCAGATCGGTACGGAAGGCAAAGCCGTCGGCGGTGCGGTCGTGGAGCAGATCGACCCAGCGCTGGGTCAGCCGGACCATGTCCTGCGCCACGCGGTCGGGGCGGTTGGTGGGCACGGCCTCCGGGTCGTAGAGCGCGATCAGGTCAATGTCGCTCGAATAGTTCAGTTCGCGCGCGCCAAGCTTGCCCATACCGAGGATAAAGACACCGGAGCCGGTCGCCGGATCTTCGGGGTTGGGCAGGTCGAGCCGGCCGCGTGCCGCAAGCTCCGTCAGGGAGAATGCCAGGGCGTATTGGATGCAGGCATCGGCGATGGCGGAGAGGGCCTCGGTGACCTGCGCTACGCTCCAGGCACCTGAAACATCGCCGACGGCAATGGCGAGCGCTGCCTGCTTCCGGGCGAAGCGGAGCTGGCGCTTGGCGGCGGTGTCGCTGGCCGGCGTCTCTGCGAGCAGGCTCAGGATGCCGGGCCATACCGCATCCGGCCCCTGCTCGAACAGATCCAGGGCAAAAACCGGGTTCTGGGCCGTAACGCCCGCGAGAAACTGGCTGCACCCGAAAATGCCGTCCGCCAGCGCCTTTCCCTTTGGGAGGGCATAGAGTGCATCCAGGCGGGACGTGGCGTCGGAGTGTTCAGCCGCCAGCTTTGCCGCCCGGGTGCGCCATTCCCCGGCGGCGTTGTCCGCCAGGGACAGGTCGGCCGGCAGGGGGGATTCAGGTATCGTGGCAGGGAACACGGGGCGGGCGCTCTTTCCAGGCTTGGGCAACATGATGGCTGCATGGCGCGAATCTTAGCAGATGAGGCGAAACTGAGCAGAGAAAGCGCTTAGGTCAAGCCGCGGCCGATCTTATATAACAGGAGAGCCTGAAAGGAGCCGATGCGGAAGTTTGTTCGCCTTTGCGTGCGCGGAATGCTTGGCCTCGCGACCTTGGCGGTTGTGGGGGTGCTTTTTCTTGCCTGGCGGTTGGATCAGTACCCGCTGGCGCTCGACCGGCTGAAGCCTCATGCGGAGGCCCAACTTTCGGCGGTTAGCGGCAGCGCGGAGGTCGATATCGGCAGTCTTTTGCTGGCGCGGGAAGGCGCGAAATTCGTGCTGCGTGCCGAGGATATCCGCGCGGTGGGGCCAGACGGCAACCTGCTGTCTGACATTCCGACTGCCATCATTCACGTCAGCATCGAAGCATTGGTGAAAGAGGGTGTCCTGGCGCCGGAGCAGGTGATCCTGGAAGGCATCAACCTGAGAGCGACCATCGAGGATGGCGGCAGGGTCTTGCTCGGAACCAAAACCCGTTCAACTGAACCTGGTGTGCCCGCAACCGAGCCTGATCAGCCGGAGATTGACATCACTGAACTGATGGCATTGTGGCAGCGCGATCCGAGGATGCGCTATCTGCGCCGGGTCGGATTTGAATATGCCAGCCTGTCGGTTTCGGAGCCGAACCGGGGGCACGCCTGGCGGGCACCGAATATCAGCGCTACGTTCGAGCGCAAACCGGACGGGGTCGTTTTCCACGGGAAAGGCCGGATGCGGCAACAATTGCTGCGTTGGGAGGAAATTGACCGGGACCTTGGCACGGTGGGTTGGGCCGTGCAGGCGCATCAGGGTTCGACCGTAGAGGGCGCGGCGCCTGAAATCTCAGCAGAATTGACCCTGGACGAGGTCGATCCGTCGATCTTGTCCGGCATTATTCCGCCCCTGGTGGGCGAGCGTGGGCTTGAGGCGCCGATCAGCGGCACGATGACCTCATCCTTCCCGGCGGATTTGGGGCCGCAGGTGGTCACCTTTTCGCTGGAGCTGGGCGAGGGGCAGATTACCGTCTCCGATGAAGGCGAGCTGTCATTCGAGCGGGTCAGCCTGATCGGCAAAGTTTCGTTGCAGGATGCCAGCGTTCATCTGGATCAATTGAGCCTGCACTACGCGGACGCGGAGGAGCGGCGCCCGCTTCGGCTATCGGGTGATGGCGCGCAACTCGCCGATGGGGATATTGCGGTTACTGCGGATGTGAGCGGCGTGGCGCCTGCCTGGCTGGCATCCATTTCCCCCGCATTCAGCCGCCTGGGCGGGGTCGATGCGGTGCTGTCAGGCGATGCGGGGCTCCTGTTCGATGCATCGGGCGAATTGCGGAACGGTAACCTGCGGCTGCACGCCGACCGTTCCACCATAACCTTGCCAGATTTGTTCGAGGGGCCGCTGGTTCTCGGCGGCATCCGGTCCGAGGTTGCGCTGAGAAATTATGGTGCCGAGTGGACGCTGGACACTCTGGCGCTGGATTTTCCGGATGGGGCCACGGTGCGTGTCGAGGGTTCCGCGCGCCGCGGCCCGGCAGGCGGTAAGGCTGAGTTGACCGTGTCCGGCAGTGACTTTCAATTGGCGACTGTCAAGCGGTTTTGGCCGTTGCCGGTCAGTCCGCCGGCGCGCGAATGGGTGGTGGAGAATGTAAGCGGCGGGACTGTGCCGACGCTGGATGCGGTGATTACGGCCGATATCGGTGGGGTCGGCGAGCCGCTGGTCCTCTCGAATGTAGCGGTCGACTCCCGGATGCCGCTCCGCAATGTGTCGATGACCTATTGGAAGCCCTTGCCGGAGGCGACGGGCATCGATGCGGAGGCCCGTATCACCGAGAAACTGTTCGAGGCAAGAATCCTGACGGGCGAGACCGGTGGCATGACCGGTACTGGCGGGCTGCTGCGGGTGACGGGTATCGACAAGGGCAAAGGCCATGAAGTGTTGGAACTGGACCTGGAGGCGAGCGGTCCTGCTGCCAGCCTGATGGCGATACTCGACAGGGAGCCGCTGGGCTTTGCCGGTTACCTGGGCCTGAAGCCTGAGGTGATGAAGGGTCAGGTCAGCGGGGTTTTGCGCCTGGTCATGCCGCCGATTGCGGAACTGGGGCTCGACGATATCGAGATTACGGCGAAGGGCCGTAGCGTGGACGCTTTCCTGCCGGGGATTGTGGGCGGCAGCGACCTTGATCGCGCGAACCTTGCCTTTGACGTCGGCAAAACCGATTTGCGCCTTGACGGTAATGCGCGGGTCGAAGGGGAGCCGGTCAAGCTGTCCGTCCACATGCCGTTTGGCGGCGAGAGCCGCTACCGGGGACGTTATACGCTGATCGGCAGGCTGGACAATGCCGCCCGGCGCCGGGTTGGCCTCGACGGTGCGGCCTTCCAGCCGCCCTTTATCGATGGCTCGACGGGGTTCATCTTTACGGCGACGGAGGGCAATGACGGCCGGACCTGGCTGGATGCCGAACTGGACCTGACCAAAGCCGCATTATCGGTGGCACCCGTCGGCTGGCAGAAGCCCAAGGGAAGCTATGCCGCCGGCAAGGTGCGCATGGTAAGCGAAAACGGCGTGTTGCGGAGCGTCGAATCCTTCCAGGTTGCCGGACCCGGCCTCAAAATCGCCGGGAATGCCCGATGGACGGGCGAGAAGGGCCGCCCGACCATCCGGTTTTCGGCGCTGAAGCTGGGTGGCGGCACCGACCTGCAGGCGACGATCCGGCCGCTGCCGACAGAAGGCTATGAGATCGAACTGGGCCAGGGGCGGCTTGATCTGCGGCCCGTCATTCTGGCCAACACGGGCAGTGACGCGCGCGTGAAGCCGGGCGGCGGCAAGACATTGCTGCTGATCAAAGCGAGTGGCCTTAGCGTGCGGGTGCGTGACGGGCCGCCTTTCCACGACATGCGGGGCAGCCTGCTTTTGCAGGGTGAACGGGTGCTGAACGCGAACTTTTCCGCCAGGCCCGATGGCGGCAAACCAGCGGAATTCATCCTGGCGGCGGATGGTGGCCTGTCGGTCAATGCGGGGGACGCCGGCGCCTTTATGCGCACCATGGGAATGCCGGGGCGCATCGAAGGCGGTGTCCTGAAGCTTACCGGGACGGCGGCATCCGATCTTTCCGACATTGATGCAAAGCTGGACGTCCGGGACTTCAGGATGGTTGAGGCACCGGTGATGATGCGGGTGTTGCAGCATGCCTCCATCACCGGACCGCTGGAACTGCTCGCCGGGTCAGAGGGCCTGGAGATGACCGCGCTGGAGGCGCCCTTCACACTAAAAGACAAAAAGCTGACGATCAGGGAAGGCCGTGTCTATGGCGGTTCGCTGGGCGTAACGTTCCGGGGCGGCGTCGATATACCGAGCCAGGTGGTGGACATGAGTGGCGCAGTCGTGCCGGTCTATGTGCTGAACCGGCTGTTGAGCGCGGTGCCGCTGGTCGGCGACGTGCTGACAGGCGGCGAGGGTGTATTTGCCGTTTCCTATTCGGTGAGCGGCCGTTACACCAACCCGAAAGTGGAGGTGCACCCGCTTTCGGTGCTGGCGCCCGGCGGGTTGCGGCGGCTCTTGCTGGACTGAAGGCAGCCAGATCGGGTACGGGACATGCGATGAACGACAAAACGCCGAAGAATGCGCCCGCGCTGACGGGTGTCCGGAGCAGACCGCAGGCCGATCTGGATATCTACGATCCGGCACCGAGCCAAATCCGGGCGTTGGACGAAGCGCTGATGGAGGCCGATGTAGCCCGCCGCCGCCTGCAGGACGCGGTGGAGGCGATTGGCGAAGGCTTCGCCCTCTGGGATGCAGACGACCGTCTGGTGCTGTGCAATGGCCGTTACCATGATTTCTGGAGCGGGCTTGGCGACAAGGTCCAGCCAGGCGTCGCCTACGAGACATTGCTGCGGGAGGTCTCGCGGCTTGGCCTGATCAAGCAGGCCGACGATGACCGGGAAGCCTGGCTCGCCGAGTTCATCGAACGGCACCGTCAACCGGCGCAACTGCCCCATACACATGAATTTACCGACGGCCGGACTGTGCAGGTCAGTCACACGCATACTGCTGATGGAGGCATTGTCACGGTCATCAGCGACGTCTCCGCCCTGCTGGAGGTGGAAGAGGCACGGCGGGTGCGGGCCGTGGCCGACGGCGCGGCGCTGCTGGCCTCCACCGTGACCAACATTGCCCAGGGCGTTGCCGTGTTCGATGCCGAAAACCGGCTGGTGACGTGGAACCGGCGGGCCTGCGAGTTGTTGAACCTGCCCTATTATGCGGTGCGCCGGGGAATGCGGGTGCGGGAAGTGCTGCAACTGCTCAACAGGCACCGGGCCAGGTTCGACAGGAAGGTTTCCACGGATATCGTCAATTGGATCATGCGCCGGCGCCCGCGGGCGCCGATCCAGATCGATGTATTCTATCCCGGCGCGACGGTGATCGAGGCGGCCTTCCGTGCGATGCCCGACAGCGGCTTCGTAGCCACGTTCGCCGACAAGACAGCGGAGCGGGAAGCCAAGCGGACATTGGAACACCACGGGGAGGAACTGGCAGCCGAGGTAAAGGCCCGGACCCGCGAACTGGTTGAGGTCAACCTGCAAATGCAGCGGGAGGTCCGGCAACGGCGGGAGGCGGCGGAGGCCCTGGAACAGGCGCGGGCTGCGGCGGTTGCGGCGAACCAGAGCAAGACGCGGTTTCTGGCGGCAGCGAGCCACGACCTGTTGCAACCGTTGAGCGCGGCGCATCTGTACCTGAGCGCCCTCGAAGATGAGACGGCCGACCTTTCGGACGGAGCGCAGCGCAACCTGAAGGGGCTGAGCGGTGCGCTGCATTCGGTTGAAGGGTTGCTGAGTGCGCTGCTGGAGATCTCCAAGCTCGATAGCGGCGGCATCACTGCGGATGTGCGTGATGTGCCGCTGGGGCCGCTGCTGGAGGATTTGCGGCAGGCAGCCGCTGGTCTGGCGCAGGAGAAAGGGCTCAAGTTCATCTGCGTGGCAACGTCGGCCTGGGCGCGGACGGACCCGGTTTTGTTGCGCCGTATCCTGCAGAACCTGATTACCAACGCCGTGAAATACACCCAGAATGGTGGCGTCGTCGTCGGCGTCCGCCGCGACTGCGATGGCCTGCGGATTGAGGTCTGGGACAACGGGCCGGGTATCCCGGAGGACGATCAGGCCGCGATTTTTGAGGAGTTCCGCCGGGGAAGCAGTCAGGATACCGGCGACGTGCCAGGTGTTGGGCTGGGGCTGGCGATTGTTCAGCGGACGGCGGACGTGCTGGGGCACGAAGTGACGCTGACCTCCCAGCCCGGCATCGGCACCCGATTCGCCGTGCGTTTGCCGCGGGGAGAACGGCCGGCGGGCGGGACGGCGACTGACCAGACCAATGCGCCGGGTGCGGGGGCGGCCCGGCATGTGGATTGGAGCCGCCGCCTGGTGCTGCTGCTGGAGAATGACCGGGAAATTGCGCGCGGCATGCAGGCGCTGTTCGAACGCTGGAACTGTCCGCTGCTGACGGCCGCGAGCTATGAGGAAATGGTGGAGCGGCTGGAGGACGAGGAAGCTGAGCCGGATTTCCTCATTGCCGACTTGGACCTGGATACGGATGTGAACGGACTGATGGCGGTGCACCGCCTGCGCCGGATTTATCCCAGCCTGCAGGCTGCGCTGGTGACGGCAGACCGGTCGGCCGAGATTGGGATGCAAGCCGAAGCGCTTAGCGTCGAACGCTTCTTGAAGCCCGCACGTCCGGCGGCCCTGCGCGCCTATATCGAGCATTGCTGGCGGCTTGCCGAGCCGGAATAGAGCCGCGTCGGTTCAGTCGAACCGCAGTTTCTGCGCGAGCAGGACCGCTTGGGTGCGGGAATAGACGTTCAGCTTGCGCAGGATGGCGGAGACGTGGGCCTTCACGGTAGATTCGACGATGTCGAGTTCGTGGGCGATTTGCTTGTTCAACATGCCCTGGCCCAGCAACTCCAGCACCCGCATCTGCTGCGGGGTGAGGGTCGCCAGTTTCTCACTGAGGCTGGCTTCTTCACTGTCTGC
Source organism: Alphaproteobacteria bacterium (assembly GCA_965222315.1). Lineage (GTDB taxonomy): Bacteria > Pseudomonadota > Alphaproteobacteria > Bin95 > Bin95 > JACKII01. The sequence goes on from OZ244951.1 coordinate 1,154,687, forward strand.
TACGCCATCGTCTTGTTCCGGCCAATAGCTGTCGCCAGCCAATACGGCTGCAATGGCATCCAGCATCTGATCGGTATCGGCGGCTTTCGAGACGAAGCCAGCGGCACCGGCGGCTCGGGCTTCTGCCTGGTAGCGCTGACCATCGAAGCCGCTGACCACGAGCACGGGAACACTGGGATGGCTGGTGCGGAGGGTGTGGAGCCCGCTGAGCCCATCGGCGCCTGGAATGTTCAGGTCGAGCAGAACAATGCCGGTATTGGGCCACATCACGAGGGCGGTTTCAGCCTCCTGAAGCGAGCCGGCCTGGTGAACATTGCTGCCGGGATAGGCCCGCTGCAACGTGGTTTCGAGGGCCGCCCGCACCATGGGGTGATCATCGACAATCAGAAAATCGGTCATGACATATTACTTCGCTATACTTTTCCTATGGCAGGACCACCGCATCGGAAACGGCCAGCCTCGCTCTTGGGCTTGGTTTACCCTCTCGTAGCGGGCTAGAACAAGACTAGCCGATTCAACAGGCGTCAACGTCAAAAACATCATGAACGAGTGGAAACGTAGCCAACATGACTGATACCGCCCCCTATGACGTTATCGTTGCCGGTGCCGGCAATGCTGCGCTGTGCGCCGCGATCAATGCCCATCTGCACGGCGCGCGCGTGCTGGTGCTGGAAAAAGCATCGGAGGAAGAGAAGGGCGGCAACAGCTATTTCACCGCCGGCGGCTTCCGCTTTGCCCATGACGGTCTGGACGATGTCTGCCAGGACGTCATGCCCGACCTGAGCGAGGCGGAGCGCGAGCAGATCGTGCTGCCGACCCACGACAAGCAGTTCTTCTACGACACGCTGATGAAGGTGACCCACCATCAGGCCAATGAAGACTTGGCCTGGACGCTGATCAATGACAGCCGGGAGACGATGGGCTGGCTGCGCGAGAATGGCGTGCGCTTCATCCCGATGTATGGCCGCCAGTCCTATGAGGTGGAGGGCAAGCAGGTCTTCTATGGCGGTGTCAATATAGAGGCGGTCGGTGGCGGTGCGGGCCTGGTGACGTTCCTGCTGGAGCGGGCGGCGAAGCTCGGCATCGAAATCCGGTATGAGACCGGGGCGACCAAGCTCATCCAGGACCAGGACTATAAAATCAGCGGCGTAACCGTGCGCGGGCCAAATGGTTATGAGGACATTCCCGGCCGCTCTGTCGTGCTGGCCTGCGGCGGATTCGAGAGCAACCCTGAAATGCGCGTGCGCTACCTGGGGCCGGGCTGGGATCTCTGCCGGGTGCGGGGAACGCGGCACAATACCGGCGACGGCATCAACATGGCGTTGGCGATTGGGGCGCAGTCCTATGGCAATTGGAGCGGCTGCCATTCGGTTGGCTGGGACATCTCCGCCCCGCCCTATGGCGACCGCTGGATCCTGGACAATTTCCAGAAGCACTCCTATCCGCTCGGCATCATGGTCAATCTGGATGGCGACCGCTTCGTCGATGAGGGCGAGGACTACCGCAACCTGACTTATGTGCGCTTTGGCAAGGCAATCATGGCCCAGCCGCACCGGACCGCCGTGCAGATTTTCGACCAGAAAACCGTCCACCGCCTGCGGGACGAATACCGCATTCGCGAGGTGACAAAGGTGGTGGCGGACACGATTGAGGAACTGGCGGAAGGCGTGGATATCGATCCGGCCAAACTGCGGGCCACCATCGACGCCTACAATTCGGCCTGCGGCTCCGACGCGGACTATAATCCAGCGGTGCTGGACGGAGTGACGACCAGCGGCCTCTCGCCGAACAAGACCAACTGGGCGCTGCCGATCAATGAGCCGCCCTACCATGCCTATGTGACGACGACGGGCATCACGTTCACCTTCGGCGGGGTGAAGATCAACGAGCAGAACGAGGTGCAGGACGTAACGGACCGGACGATTCCTGGCCTTTATGCGGCGGGCGAATTGGTCGGCGGCCTGTTCTACGAGAACTATCCGGGCGGCACCGGCCTGATGAGCGGCAGCGTGTTCGGACGGCGTGCTGGAAAGCATGCGGCAGAGTACGCGCGGACGCGGAATTAGGGGCGTAAGCTCTCCACGGAATTTCATCCTGAGTAGCGCTCGCTAGAGAGCGCGTATCGAAGGGGCTGGCGAGCGGTTGTTGCTGCCCCTTCGATACGCCCGGATTGGCATCCGGGCTACTCAGGATGAAACTGGGGGCTTACATCTCCGCCAGGCGGGTGACGGCTGCAGTGAGTTTGTCGCGTTGGGTGGCGAGGTCTGCGCGTTTTTCGCGGGTTTCCTCGACCACTTCGGGCGCGGCCTTGGCGAGGAAGCCGGGGTTGGAAAGGCGCTTGTCGATGCCCCCCATTTCCTTCTCCACCTTCTCGATACCCTTGGCGAGCCGGTCCTTCTCCGCCGAAATGTCGATCACGTCGGCGAGCGGGAGGCCATAGGTTGCCTCGCCCACGACGATCTGCACTGCACCTTTCGGCATCTCCGTCGCTGCATCGACGCCGGTCAGTCGGGCGAGGCGATGGATGTAGCCCGCGTGCCGCTCCAGCCGTGCCAGGGTCTCCGGCGAAGCGCCCTGCACCAGGCAGGATATCTGCGCACCGGCGGGCACGTTCATTTCGGCGCGGACGGCGCGGATGTCGGTGATCAGGCGGACGACCCAGTCCATTTCTGTCTTGGCTTCGGGAGCCTCCAGGCCCTCCAGCACCGGCCAGGGCGCGGTGATGAGGGGACGGTCGGGCACGAAGGCGAAGTGCTCGTTCAGTTCCTCCGTGATGAAGGGCATGAACGGGTGCAGCATCAGGATGATCTGGTCGAGCACCCAGGCGGCAGTGGCGCGGGTTTCGGCAGCGGCTGCCGCGTCGTCGCCGTTCAGGATCGGCTTGATGAATTCCAGGTACCAGTCGCAGAAGGTGTTCCAGACGAACTGGTACTGGCCGCCCGCGGCCTCGTTGAACTTATAGGCCTCGATGCCCTGGGCGGCTTCGGCGGCGGCGCGCGCGGTCTCGCCGACGATCCACTGGTTGACGGTCTGCTTCGCCTGCGCCGGATCAAAATTCGCAGGCAGGGCGCACTGGTTCATCTCGCAGAAGCGGGCAGCATTCCAGAGCTTCGTCCCGAAATTGCGGTAGCCTTCCACCCGGTTCTTGGCGAGCTTGATGTCCCGACCCTGTGCGGCCATCACCGCCAGGGTGAAGCGCAGGCTGTCGGCGGAATATTCGTCGATGACTTCCAGGGGGTCGATGATATTCCCCTTGGACTTCGACATTTTCTGGCCCTTTTCATCGCGGACCAGGGCGTGGATGTAGACATGCCGGAAGGGCACGTCGCCCATGAAATGGATGCCCAGCATCATCATGCGGGCGACCCAGAAGAAGATGATGTCGAAGCCGGTGACCAGCACGTCGCCCGGATAATAGCGCTCAAGCTCCGGCGTCTTGTCCGGCCAGCCGAGGGTGGAGAACGGCCAAAGGCCAGACGAGAACCAGGTGTCGAGCACGTCCGGGTCGCGCTCTAGGGGCGTATCTTTGCCATAGTGTGCTTTCGCAAGGCTCGCGGCCTCCGCGTCGTTGTCGGCGACGAAGATTTCGCCGTCCGGGCCGTACCAGGCCGGGATCTGGTGGCCCCACCAAAGCTGGCGGCTGATACACCAGGGCTGGATGTTGCGCATCCATTCGAAATAGGTCTTGGACCAGTTTTCCGGCACAAACTTGGTCTTGCCGGTTTCCACGGCCTCGATGGCTGGTTTCGCCAGGGTTTCGGCGTCCACGTACCATTGTTCGGTCAGGTAAGGCTCGATCGGCACGCCGCCGCGGTCGCCATAGGGGACCATGTGGGTGTGCGGCTCGATCTTGTCGAGCAGGCCCAACTCCTCGATGGCCGCAACCACCTTCTTCCGCGCCTCGAACCGGTCGAGGCCCAGGTAGTCCGAGGGCGCGTTCTCGTTGATGCGGCCCTTGCGGTCGAGCACGTTGATCATCTCCAGATCGTGCCGCCGGCCGACCTCGAAATCGTTGAAGTCGTGGGCGGGCGTGATCTTGACCGCACCGGAGCCGGTTTCAGGATCGGCGTATTCGTCCGCAACTATGACGATCTTGCGGCCAACGATGGGCAGGATGCAGTGCTTGCCGATCAGGTCCTGGTAGCGCTCGTCGTCCGGGTGCACGGCGACGGCGGTGTCGCCCAGCATGGTTTCGGGGCGGGTGGTGGCGACGGTCAGGAAGCGGTCAGGCTGGCCGTCGACCGGGTATTTGAAATACCAGAGATGGCCTTTGACCTCCTTCTGCTCGACCTCCAGGTCGCTGATTGCGGTTTCCAGCGCCGGGTCCCAGTTGACCAGGCGGCTGTCCTTGTAGATCAGCCCTTCCTTGTAGAGATCGACGAAGACCTTGCGGACCGCCTTGGAGACGCCCTCGTCCAGGGTGAAGCGGTCGCGCGGCCAGTCAGCAGACGCACCGAGGCGTTTCAACTGGCCGGCGATGCTGCCGCCGCTTTCCGCCTTCCATTCCCAGACCTTGTCGATGAAGGCTTCACGGCCCAGGTCGTGGCGGGTCACGCCTTGCTCCGCCAATTGCCGTTCGACCACCATCTGGGTGGCGATGCCTGCGTGGTCCTGGCCCGGCTGCCAGAGTGCGTCGCGCCCGGTCATGCGGAAGTAGCGGATCAGCACGTCTTGCAGGGTAAAGGTCAGGCCGTGGCCCATATGCAGGCTGCCGGTCACGTTCGGCGGCGGCATGATGATGGTGTAAGGCTCTTTGTTCGACAGAGGGTCGGCGGCGAACGCCCCGGACTTCTCCCACGCCTCATAATGGCGGGCTTCGATGGCGGCGGCGTCGATGGTTTTGTCGAGCGCCTGCTTGGCAGGGGCGGTGGCGGTGTCCGGCATGGTCTTCTCTCGCGGGTGATCGCGGTGGGGCGGTCGCAACCGCCATTCATTCAAAAGCGAAAACGCCTGGAAACTACGCTCCAGGCGTTAACGGCAACAATAGTCCAAAACGGCTATCGTCAGGTTTTCGGCGGTACTTTCGCCGCAGCCTTGGCCGCTTCTTCGCGGACGATGCGTTCCATGTTCTTGCCTATCCATTCCTGGATCATGCCGCGGGCAACGTCTTCGACGATTGCGTCCAGGCTGCGGTTGGAGACCGTCGCTGCCGCGGTCGGAACAGCAGGGGCAGGGACAGCAGGGGCAGGACCAGCAGGGGCAGGGACAGCGGGAGCAGGCTTTGGCGTGAGCATGGCGGCGGCCTGACTGACCGTCGTGGCCTGGGCCTGGGCCGGCATTGCCGGTGGAGCGGTGGCTGCGGGCGCCGATGCCGCGGTACCTTGCGGCTTGCCTGGCTTGATAACCTCAGTCAGCTCCAGTGGCTGATCATTGCCGGGCGGCGACGCGGGACTTGCCGCTGGCGCAGGTGCCGGTTTTGCCGCTACCTGTGCCGGTGAAGACGGTGCCGGTGAGGGCGGTGCCGGTTGGGCTGCCGGCCGTGCCGCTGCCGGTGTTGCCGGTGCGGTTGCGGCGGTTGGCGGAGCGGCGGGCTTTGCCGGTTTGGCTGCGTTGGCCGGGTTCAACTGATCCTGTGCCAGCATCCGGCCCATTTCAGCGAAAATGTCGTCGTCCGACGCACCATCCTTGGCGCTCGGAAATGGCTTTGGGCCTTTGTTGGGATCGTCTGCCATGTTGTGTCCTCCGCTGCGCCTATTTGGCTGAGGCTGGCTGCCATTTCTCGTTGATGCCGGTGCCGCTCCACGTACCGCGCACCCTCTCATAGTGCTCGCGGACGTTGTAGTGAGCAACCTCCAGCTCCAGCGGTTCAGCCCAGAGCAGGCCTACCGCCTGGGCCAATACCAACGCAGCGACGACCTGGTCGCGGCGGGCTTCAACCAACGTGACGCGCGCGTCGAGCAGTTCCTGCTCCGCATTCAACTCGTCAAGAACCGTGCGGGTGCCGACCAGCGCCTCCTGTTTGACACCTTCTAGCGCGATTTCCTGAGCGCGGACCTCCGACTCCAGTGCGGTCTGGCGAGCGCGTGCGGCGATGAACTGCTCCCACCCGATGGTGGCTTCTTCGATTGCGTTGCGGCGGGCCTGTTCGATCTGGATCAGCCGTTGGGAGGCGATCTGTTTCGCTTCACGCACGCGAGAGCGCACGGAGCCTGACTGGTAGAGCGGCACGGTAACTTGCAGCAACGCCTCGCCGCTGGTTCCCGTTACATCGTCGCCGGACTGTTCGTAGTCCACGCCGGCGCGGCCGACGAGATCGGCGCTGGGCAACAACTCACCGTAGACAGCCCGCACATTCCGGGCAGCGGCCAAGTGGTTGAAAGTCGCCTGAATAACTGTCGGGTTGTTGCGGGTGCCGAACTGGATCGCCTGCTCCAGGCTATTCGGCAGCCGGTCATAGGCACCCGGCTGCTCCAGATAGCCTGGCCGTTCGCCCACGATTTCCTCGTAGGTGGCGCGGGACGACGCGAGGTTGCCCTCCGCCTGACGCAGGTCAGCCCGGGAGCCGGAAAGGCGCGCCTCCGCCTGGGCGACGTCGGTGCGGGTGACTTCTCCTACCTCAAAGCGGTCGCGGGCCGCCTGCAACTGGCGGCGCAAGACGGTGACGTTATTCGAGTTCAACTCCACAACCGCCTGGTCGCGCACCACGTTCATGTAGGCGGTGCCGGCATCCAGGAAGACCTGTTGCTCTGTGTTCAGCAATGCTGCCCGGGCGGCGAGGATCTCGTTCTCCGCGCGCTCTACCGATGCCGGGTTGGTGCCGCCACGGTAAAGGGGCTGGCGGACTTCAAGGTCGGCGGAGGCAGGGGTGCGGGTTGATTCTCGGGTTCCGCTGGTGTTGGGACCGTTGGTTGCGAAGAGGCCGCCGCCGGCCGTGGCCCGAAAGGTCACAGTTGGCCGCGAGCGGGAAAGGGCCTGATTGACGCCTTCGTCAACGGCACGCAGCCGGGCGCGCTCCGCCTGAAGGGTCGGGTTGGTGAGATAGGTCTTGGCAAAGGTGGCCCGCATCCGGTCCATCTCTGCCGAGGCAGTCCCGGTCAGCAGCGCGGCAATCGCTGCTGAACCGAGAAGAGTCTTGGTCAGTCGCTTTATCAAAGTGCGAACTCCCGGGCGCGGGTGAAGCCTGGCAGGATGGGCAGCATGGCGTCGAACAGGCTGGTCTCCGCAAAGCCGGAGCCTGAATGGCGGATAATGGTTGCGCGGCCGGGCTGGCCGGGCTCCCGCAGCACACAGACCAGGCGGCCGTTCGGGCCTAATTGGTCGAGAAGGGACTGGGGCACTTCTTCCACCGCGCCTTCAATGGCGATCACGTCGTAGGGCGCCTGTTTTGCCCAGCCTTCGGCCAGTGGCCCTTCGACCAGGATGATGTTGTCGCCGGTGCCGAGTTCGGCCAGCTCCTCGCGGCCTCCTTCCAGCACGCTGCGTGCGGCGGCGAGCAGGCTTTCGTCATCCTCAAGCGCCACGACCGCACTGGCCAGTTCCCCCAGCACGGCGGCGCCGTAGCCAATACCTGCGCCGACAACGAGAACCAGATCGTTTTCAGTGACGGCAGCAGCCTGATAAAGGCGGGCGGCCACCATGGGCGGCAGGAGCGAGCGTCCGTTGCCAAGGGGGACGGGGTCGTCCGAATAGGCCATAGCCTGACGCGCCGGGGGCACGAATATATGACGGGGCACGAGGCGGAGTGCGCCCACCAGACGGGCGTCCGTCACCTTGTTCGTGCGTATTTGACCCTCAACCATGTTGTGCCGGGCAAGGTCGATATTAGCCATTGTGCGCGTCTGTTCCTCTGACGTCGGTACCGAGACTGCCACTGCAGCGGTTTGCGCGCTGCGCGCTTTGCCCGGAATGCGCCGGTAAGAGTAGGTTCGGATATCCGGTTGCGATACTATAGTTACCTAACAATTGCATCCGATTTTTCGCCGAAGGGCAAGGCTCACGGGGCGGCGGCGATCGAACAAATGCGCGCGCGCTTGCTGGTTTCTGCTTGACCGCCGCTGCGTGCCGCACTATCGACACCGGCTCTGCTTGCAGCAATAGTTGCAGGATGGCGCGATGGCAGAGTGGTGATGCAGAGGACTGCAAATCCTCGTACACCGGTTCGATTCCGGTTCGCGCCTCCACCATTCCGGGGTCCGGCTGATGACGGAGACCGCCGCCCGCTGGCCGTCTGCGGGCCAATTGCTTCCCATTCTCATGCTCATTCTGGCTGCGTTCCTCTGGTGCGCTGCCGCATACGGGCAGACGCCGCGGGAGCCTTTGCCGGCCAGCATGACCGAGCGCGCCTTTCCGTTCGATGCCGGCGAGCGGCGATTTCTGGAGTTCCGTCCGGCGCGGTACCGGGCAGGAGCCCCCGTGCTGATCGTCCTGCACGGCGGCGGGCAGAGCGCGCGGAAAATGTTCCGGCGGCAGAGTTCCCCCCACTATTCGTGGCTTGAACTGGCCGAAACCGAAGGCTTCCTCCTGCTCGCGCCGAACGGCACCAATCCCAAGTCCGGCGATCCCACCGGCGAGAATCAACATTGGTATGATCTTCGCAACCGCTGGCCGGTGACGAACGGTCCGCCGGATGATGTGGGGTTCCTGGCGGCGTTGGCGGCTTGGGCCGTGACGGAGCGTCAGGCCGATCCGGCGCGGGTCTATGTGGCTGGTGCCTCCAACGGCGGCATGATGACTTTCCGCTTGCTGATAGAGCGGCCGGACGTGTTTGCGGCGGGTGCTGTTTTTATTGCGACCCTGCCTGACCGGAAGCTGCCGGAGCCCGCCAGTGCGCGGCCGATTCTGATCGCGCCTGGCACGGAAGACCCCGTGATTCGCTGGGAGGGCGGTGAACTGCTCAACAGCGGTATCGTTTTGCGCTCCGCACAGGACACGCTCGCGTTCTGGCTTGATCTCCACGGATTGCAGGGCACGAAGCCCGTGACTCGCTACGTCATGCCCGACCGCGCGCCCGACGACGGTTGCAGCTATGAGGCCGCGGGCTGGGGCGGCACGCCGGAGGTGCCGGTGGTGGAATTTTGGACGATCCGCGGCGGCGGGCACTGGCTGCCATCGCGGCGGCCGTTTGCGATTACACCCCGGATGCTGCAATGGATGGGGCCACGCTGTTTGGACGTGGACGGACCAGCGGAAGCCTGGGCATTTTTACGGAAGCACCGGCTGCCGTGAACAGGCTGACGCAGGTAGCAAAAAATTCTGAAATCCGGACTTGGCAAATGCGATTCAGATCGCTAGTTTCCGCGCCCTAGCCAGCGCTTCGGCCTGGCCGGATGGGTGTTCCGCGATAGCTCAGCGGTAGAGCAATCGGCTGTTAACCGATCGGTCGTAAGTTCGAATCTTACTCGCGGAGCCATCCCTCCCAACCCAGCGAAGGGGCACCATTGCGTGCCCCTGCCTCCCCAAGATTGACGCATCGTATCGCAAGACAGGTCTGTCTGGGCCGACAGAGAGGCATGTCATCGATGGGGGCCTCGGCGTTAGCATGCTGCCTGGTCCATCGCCGTCCCGCGGGGCTGGCGGGGAGGAGCGGAACGGCGGCTATAGCGCCAATGCACCGCCGGACCTAGAATATGGGCAAATCCTGCGGCGGCCTACGCCGCTTATCCCTGCTGAAGGAACGCCCGGCTTATGAACGCCATGAATCTGATCTATTTCGACACCGTGATGGACCCCATCATGCTGGAGATCCTGGAAACCGATGGCGGCTTCGCCGTCGACAAGCGGGGGCGGCATGATGATATGGACACCAATATCGAGGCGCTCCGTCAGGCCCATGTCTATCAGATCAACTCGGCCAAGGACGAACTGCCCAAGCCGCTTTGGGGTGAGGCACCGCTGTTCGAGCAGTGCCCGAACCTGCTGATGCTATCGACCAGTGGTGCGGGCTATGACGTCTGCGACCTGGAGGCAGCGACCAAGGCAGGGGTCGCCGTGGTCAACCAGGCAGGCGGCAACAAGGAAGGCGTGGCCGAACACGCGCTCGCCATGATGCTGACGGTTGCGAAGAAGATCATCGACGCCGACCGGGCCACCCGGAAGGGCGGCATTACCGAGCGGGTGGCCTTCAAGGGCATCGAACTTAACAACAAGACCTTGGGCATTATCGGGCTTGGCCATGTGGGCACGCGGCTGGCGGACATGTGCCGGGGCATCTTCAACTGCCGCATTCTGGCCTACGATCCGCCTTTATCGGCGGAAGAGGTGAAGGCGCGCGGCGCGGAGAAGTGCGAGAGCCTGCACGAGATGGTGGCACAGTGTGATTTCGTCTCGCTGAACTGCCCGCTGATCCCGACAACGCGGGGCATGGTCGACGCGAGCGTTTTCAATGCCATGAAGGATGGTGCGATCTACGTCGCGACCGCCCGCGGTTATATCCATGATGAAGTTGCGCTGACTGAGGCTTTGCAGAGCGGCAAGCTGGCGGGCGCGGGGCTGGATGTCTGGGATATCGAGCCACCGCCGGTGGATCATCCGATCCTGGCCATGGACAATGTCATCGTCTCGCCGCACACGGCGGGCATTACTTTCGAGAGCCGCCGCAACATCGCCAAGATCACGGCAGAGCAGTTGATCGCGGTGCGGGATGGGAAGAAGCCCGACCGTTTGCTGAATCCCGAAGTCTGGCCGGTGTTCCAGGAGCGCTTCCAGGCGGTCTATGGCGTGCGGCCGGAAGACTGAGCCGGGACGGCGCCTAGAATCGCCGGCAAGAAAAAGCCCGGCGCGCCTTGGAGCGGGCCGGGCTGGAAATCAGAATGTTGGACGGCCTACTTGGCCTCGTAGCCGGTGGACTTGATGACTTCGGCGATGGTCTTCCAGGATTCCTCCGCCATAGCCTTGGATTCGGCAGCCGTTTTGTAGCTAATTGGGTAGCTCACCGCCTCGCTAACCTTGATCATGTCGGGATGGGTCGACGCGACTTTCAGCGCGGCGTCCATCTTGTCCAGGATGGACTGGCGGGTGCCTTTGGGAAACAGGATCACAGTTGGCGTGTCGAAGGCGACGGGATAGCCGAGTTCCATGAGCGTCGGTACTTCCGGGTCCGTCTGCAGGCGCTCCGACGTGACAGCGGCCACCGAAATCGCCTGATCCGGATACTTGGCGTGCAGACCGCCGGAATACGCGAAATCGACCTGCTGGGAGATGATCAACTGCATCATTTCCCGACCGCCGCGGGTCGGGATGTAGTCAACGTTCTCCAGCCCTTCCTGGGCGGCGATGACCTGCATGGTCATTTTCGCGCCGGGCGACAGCGCGGCGTACTTCACCCGATCGGCCTTCTTCGCCCAGGCGATGAACTCCTCCATGGTCGTGTAGTCGCGATCGATCGGGATGATCATCGCCGGCTGGAACTCGGTAATACCGCCTGCATATTCGTAGTCATCGACACCGTAGTCGATGGCCTTGCTCAACTGCGGCTGCAGGGTCACGCCGGTCAGCGCGCCGAAGAAGAACATGTGACCGTTCGGCTCCTCTTCCTTGAACTGGGTCAGCGCGACCGACTGGCCGCCGCCAGGACGGTTCAGCACGTTGACCTTCTGGCCCAGTTCCTCGGACAGAACATTGGCCAGCACGCGGCCCTTCACCGTGGTGCCGCCGCCGGCGCCGTAGCCGATCAGCATGGTGAGCGGTTCGGTCGGCCAGTCCTCCGCGGCCTGCGCGGCGCCGCCAAGCGCAACGGCGCCGGCGACGACGGCCGTACTCAGAAGTTTCTTCAACATTGATTGCAATCCTCCCTAAAGGTTGCCGTAAACAAGTGAGGCCGGTCAGGCCTCGGCGATGGTCTTGTGGGTTTCTTCCGAAGCCCGGCGCTTCATCCGGCTGAGTTGCCAGATGCCAAGCACCGTGATCACGCCGAACACGATGGCAATCGGGTGATTCCATATCTCGGACGGATCGTGCACCAGCGCCAGCGACTGACGCAATGACAGTTCAAATGACGGGCCGAGGATGTAGCCGATCAGGAACGTAACGAAAGAATAGTCGAACTTCTTCGCCAGAAAGCCGATCAGGCCGAACAGGATCATGATGCCCAGCCCGAACGCGCCGCCGCCCTGGAGGTAGGCGCCCATGCAGCACAGGAACACGACCACGGGCATCACCAGCGCCGGGGACAGCCGGATGATCCGGACGAACACGCCCTGGCCGAAATAGCCGATCAGCAGCAGCGCGACGCTCGCGACCAGCATGGAGGCATAGATCGCCATGATAAGCGGCTTTTGCTCCAGGAACATCAGCGGACCTGGCGTCACGCCGTGGATGATCAGCGCGCCGATGAGGATGGCGGCGATGACACTGCCCGGAATGCCGATGGCGAAGAGAGGCACCAGGCTCGCCGGAACCACGGCGTTGTCGGCGCTTTCCGCCGCCGCTACGCCTTCGATAGCGCCGTCGCGTTCGAACGCATCGCCCTTGCCGGAACGGCGGCGGGTGGCGCCGTAGGAAAGGAATGAGCCGACGCTGGTGCCGAGGCCCGGCAGAATGCCGACCACCACGCCTATTGCCGAGCCGCGGCCGATGGCCGGCAGCGAGACGCGCCAGTCCGCGCGGGTGACAACGGTGTCTTCCGGCGATTTTGCTGCGGTCTTGGTAAGGTCAGCCTGCTTGGTTGGATCCCAACGTTGGCCGACCTGGATCATCATTTCGGAGAGCGCCAGCATACCGATGGCGACCGGTATCAGCGGGAGGCCGTCATACAGTTCGACCATGCCGAAGGTCATGCGCGGCGATGCGGTTTCGATTTCCAAGCCGACGCAGGCAACCAGCAGGCCGAAGAGGCCGGCGATCAGGCCGCGGGTGAGAGACTTGCCGGAGAGGCCGGCGATGAAGATCAGCGAGAAGGCGAGGATCGCCGTCAGCTCCACCGGTCCGATCAGCATGGCGAACCGTGCGAGCGGTTGGGCGAGCACGATGAGCACCAGCGTCGCCACCACGTCACCGATGACCGAGGCAAACAGACCCATCTTCAGGGCCTTTTGCGCCTTGCCGCGCTGGGCAAGCGGGTAGCCCGCCATGGCGGTCGGCGTCGAGGAAGGCTCGCCAGGCGTGTTGATCAGAATGGCGGAGACAGCGCTGCCAGCCGCGCTCCCTTTGGAAATGCCGAGCAAAAAGGCGATGGCTGCGAGCGGCTGGATATAGAAGGTGAGGGGGATGGCGACCGCGGTTGCAGTGCCCTTGCCGAGTCCCGGCAGTGCACCAACCAAGTAGCCCAGAGCCACGCCAAAGGCGATCCAGGCGATGTTGGCGAAGGTCAGGGCGTCGCCGAAACCATGTATCAGATCCTGCATTCCGGCGGCCCCTATCGCACCACTAAGCCAAGGACTTCGTAGAAGAGCAGGTAGCCGATCCCGAGCAGCGCCACTGGCAAGCCAATCACAAAATACCAACGCCGTTCGCCCATGTAGAGCATCAGGGCTGCGACCAGGAACAGCACGGCAGGGGCGGGGTGCACCACTCGGAAGATGACCACGGCCGCCGTCACGGCTGTGAGCGCCACGATTGCAGGCGCCCAGGGCATGGGCCGGGTTTCTTCCGTTTCGACTGCATCGTCTCCATTTCTGCGCCGCTGCGATACCGCCTTTGCCACCAGCAAGGCCGAGAGGGCGGTGATGCCAACCGCGCAAATCTGCGGCAGCAGCGCCGGCGAGATCGTGTAATCGCCGCCTTCGACGATTTCTTGGGGGATGACATAGGCCAGCATGAGAATGCCGAAGGCGAACATCACAAGCCCGGATATCAGGTCCCTGTTTGCCATGATGTTTGTCAGACCGGCGCTGCTGGATTGAGGAATGGGGTAACAACCGCCGGTAGTGCGGCCGGTGAAGGCCTGGCGCCGCCAGTCCATGCGGCCTCAATCCAGTTGAATCTCAGCATTGCCTCGCCTTTGGTTTTGTTCCGACCGTATGGCGGAATGTGTTGTACGGAAGTCTAACCCGCCCAATAGGTTTGGCAACCCCAACCGGGTTGCCGCACTTGGCAATGGCCTTTGGCTTGGCGCACAATCGCGCCGCGCCCGCCCATCTGCAAAAAGGTACGCCATCCATGGCAGAAACCGCCGCCGCCCGCGATCCCGTCCTGTTCGAACTGTTCAAGAATGCGGTTCACTCCATCGCCGACGAGATGGCGCTGACGGTGGTGCGCACCACCTATTCCGGCGTGTTGAAGGACAATATGGATTTCTCCACCGCCTTCTGCGCGGCGGACGGGCGGCTGGTGGCGCAGGGGCTGACCTTGCCTGGGCATTTGGGGTCGATCCCCAGCGCACTGGGCGCGGTGATCGACCGGTATGGCGACAGCATCCGGGAGGGCGATGTCTATTGCCTGAACGATCCCTACGAGGGTGGAATGCACCTGCCGGACCTGTTCGTCTTCCAGCCGATCTTTCATGAGGGCGTGCACGTGGCCTTCGCCGCCGTCATCTGCCATCACGTCGATACGGGCGGGCGGGTGCCGGGCTCGAATGCGGCGGATTCGACGGAGATCTATCAGGAGGGGCTGCGTATTCCGGCAAGCCGCCTCTACGACCGGGGCGAGCCGAACGAGACGCTCTTCCGCATCATCGAAAAGAACGTGCGCGCGCCTACCCTCTATTTCGGTGACCTGCGCGCGCAACTCTCGGCCTGTCACATAGCGGAGACGCAGTTCCTGGACCTGATCGCCCGGCATGGCCGCGACGTGGTGCTGGACCTGATGGACAGGCTGATTGATTACGCCGAGCGCATGGCGAAAGACGCCATCGCCAAGCTGCCGGACGGTAAGGTCAGTTTCGAGGACTGGATCGACGACGACGGCGTCGATCACGGCAAACCGATCCGCCTGTTCGTGACCATAACGAAAACCGGGGACCGCTTCCATGTGGACTGGACCGGCACGGCCCCGCAGGCGCGGGCGGCCATCAACAACACGCTCTCGTTTACCAAGGCCGCCAGCTACGCCGCGATCCGCTGCATTCTGGACGGCGACATCCCGACGAACGAGGGCTATTTCCGCTGCATCGACGTGACGGCGGAGCAGGGCACGGTCGCCTGGGGCGAGCTGCCTGCCGCCTGCGCCGCGCGGGGGTTGACCGGCTTCCGCATGGTCGACTGCCTGTTCGGCGCGCTGGCGCAACTGGTGCCGGACAAGGTGTTTGCGGCCTCGGATGGCGGCAACACCGGCATTTCTGTCGGTGGGTATGACAAGGACCGCAAGCCTTTCATCTTCGTGGACTTCACCTGCGGCACCTGGGGCGGCAGGCCCTGGGCGGATGGGCTCGACGGCAATTCCAACATCTACGCCAACATGGCGAGCCAGCCGGTTGAGGTGATTGAGGCGGAAAATCCACTGGAGATCCTGGCCTATGAGTTCGTGACCGACCGCTGCGGCGCGGGCCAGTACCGAGGTGGCGCGCCCTACCGCCGGGACTACCGATTTACGGAGGCGGAGGGCGTGCTGCAAATCCGGGCGGACCGGCAGACGCACCGGCCCTATGGCCTTTATGGTGGCTATCCGGGCGAGCCCTCCGCCAACATCTGGGACCCGGAGGGCGAGGCCCGGCCAATGCCGCCCAAATTTACGGAGATCGTGAAGCGGGGCGAGGTGTTCCGGCACGAGGTCGCGGGCGCGGGCGGCTGGGGCGATCCGCTGGTCCGGGAGCCTGCTGCGGTGGCGCGGGACGTGCGGAATGAGATCATCAGCCGGGCTGCGGCGTTGGCTGATTATGGGGTCGTTCTGGCGGACAGTGGCTTTGCGGTGGACGAGGCTGCGACGGCGGTGGAGCGGGAGCGCCTGTGCGCGGCCCGGGGCTGGCGCGAAACCCCGGTCGTGCTGTGGGAGAAGCCAGGTTCGGCATGAGGTAGGAACAGTGGGATTAACGGCGGGATAATTCCCTGCCGTTGGGATTAACCGACCGTTCAGCATTCAGCGCTATAGTGTCGCACCTGTGAACGGGACTGACAGGTTCCGGTCACAGGGTACAGGACATAGCGTGCCCGGAGGGATCTACATCGCATCGACATTCGATCGACATTTCATCTACATCGGATAAACCCGGCATCTACATTTCCCGGCCAAAATGTCGATGAATGTAGATAAATGTAGATGTTTTCCGGTTTTTTCCGAGGCGTTACATCAGTATGGTTTGTCGCCCTGTAACTGTGTGCGATAGAGCAGGCGGCGGTCGGTCGCCTCGAAGGCGTCGCGGTGATGGATGACGGCCCGGTTGTCCCACATCAGCACGTCGCCGATGCGCCATTCCTGGCTCCAGACCGCGTCTGGGTCGTTGGCGGCGTCCCAGAGCGCGTCCAGCAGGGCCTCGCTCTCGTCCAGGTCCAGCCCCATGAGGTAGGCATTGCGGCGGCGGCCTAGGAACAGGCATTTGCGCCCTGTCTCTGGGTGCGTCCGCGCCACCGGGTGGATGGCGCCCGGCAGTTCGCGGGGGTCGGTCATACCCTCGAAACCCGCCCGGCGCTGGCCGGCGCTGTTGGTGGAGGCATCATGCTTGCACATAAGGCCGGCATCCACACGCGCGCGCAGATCGGCCGGCAGGTTCTCGTAGGTCCGGTACATGTTGGCAAAGTTGGTGTTGCCGCCCGCCGGCGGAACTTCCACGGAATACAGGATGGAGGCGGTTGGGCATTCGTCCTTGTAAGACATGTCCGTGTGCCAGACGGCCTCCCCGTAGCCGAGGGAACCGATGGGCTTGCCGTCCTGCTCAATATTCGACATGACCGCGACATAGGGGTGGTCCGGAATGTGGGGCTTGCCGGTCCAGGGGGTGACCGGCGCCTTGTCCATCTGGCCGAAACAGCCGCTGAACCGCTCCAACTGCTCCAGTGTCAGGGACTGGCCGCGGAAGCGGATAACCAGATGGTCGAGCCAGGCGTTGCGGATGGCCTCTATCGTTGGAGCATCCAGCGGTTGGGAGAGGTCGACGGATTCGATATCCGCTCCAAGCGGCTTGCCGGAAGGGACAATTTTCATCTCTGTCAGGACGGTCATAACGGCGCGTTTCCAGCGGATTCTGTGAGAGTTCGCTGGAGTTTAGGCCATCGCTCCGCCAATCTCCAACCATCTCTGATCACAGATTGAGGCAACAATGAAGATTGGCATTATCGGGGCGGGCGCGATGGGCTCCGTCTATGGCGCGCTGATGGCGGATGCGGGCCATGAGGTTTGGATGTTCGACAAGTGGCAGGAACACGTGGACGCCATGAACACAAGCGGCCTGCGGGTCGAGGGCGCGTCGGGCGACCGGGTGGCCAAGGTCAATGCCACCACGGACGCGGCGGCGGCAGGGCCGGTCGAACTCGCCATCGTCGCAACCAAGGGGCACGACACCGAAGCCGCGCTGGGCGGAGCGAAGGCGATGGTCGGGCCGGAGACCATGGTGCTGTCGCTCCAGAACGGCCTCGGCAACGTGGAACGCATTCAGGGGCTGCTGCCGGATCATGCAGGCGGGGTGCTGTGCGGCATCGCAGGCGGCTTCGGCGCCAGTATGCGGGGGCCGGGCCATGCGCATCACAATGGAATGGCCGCCATCAACATTGCGGAGGCGGCCGGCGGCATGACCGATCGGCTGGAGCGTGCGGTGGAGGCATGGCGTTCCTCCGGTTTTACCTGCGACCCCTATGAGGACATCTGGCCGGTGGTCTGGAGCAAGCTGAACGCCAACATCGCGGTCAGCGCGTCCTGCTCCTTGTTCGGCCTGAAGACGGGGCAGGTGAAGGACAATCCCCACACCTGGGAATTGTCGAAGGCCTGCGTGCTGGAGGCGTCGGCCTGCGCGGCGGCGAATGGGATCAAGCTGCTTTACGACGACCCCGTGCAGTGGGTGAGCGACTTCGTCGACAAGATGCCGGACGCGCACCCCAGCATGTATCAGGATGTGATGGCGGGCCGCCGTTCCGAGATCGGCACGATCCATGGCGGCGTGGTGGATGAGGGCAAACGGCTGGGCGTGCCGACGCCGACCTGCGCCTTCATGGTGACGGCAGTGCGGGCGCTGGAAGAGAAAAGCCGCCGGCAGGGCGATGCCTACCAGCGGCATTAATCACGCGGTGAGGGGAGGGAGGCAGCCTTAGGCGGCTGCTTCCTCGCTCTTGTCCTCGGTGGTTGCTTCGGCCGTGTCTTCCGTATCGTCGTCCTCGTCGGTCTCTTCGTCGGCGGGTGCAGCGACGGGGGAGGCGGCCATCAGGATCTCTTCAAGCTTCTCCTGCGCTTTCTCTTCCGAGACCTTGTCGACGGCGGCCAGTTCGCGGACGAGGCGTTCCAGGGCAGACTGGTAGATCTGGCGTTCGCTGTAGGACTGGTCGGGCTGGTCGGCGTTGCGATAGAGGTCGCGCACCACTTCGGCGACCTGCACCAGGCTGCCGGAGTTGATCTTCGCCTCATATTCCTGCGCGCGGCGGCTCCACATGGTGCGCTTGATCCGGACCTTGCCCTTCAGAGTCTTCAGCGCATCCTGCATGTCCTTCTTCGCCGCGAGGCCGCGCAGGCCGGCGGAATCGACTTTGCCGAGCGGGATGCGCAGCGTCATCTTTTCCTTCTCGAACTCGATCACAAGCATTTCCAGTTCCATCCCGGCGACTTCCCGCGTTTCGATCGCGGTCACCATGCCGACGCCGTGGGCCGGATAGACGACGTGATCGCCCGGTTTGAACTTTGCTTGTTTTGCCATATTGCGGTGACCTTCGGTTGGTTGGGTTCACGGTTTTAAAGAGTGAGTCTGCGGCGCTGCGTGCCATTTTTTTGGCTATTCGAACGGCTGGCCTACGCCGCTTTAGGGCGCAGTTTCCGTTCCCGCCGGTTGTCGGGCTCACTCCAGGTCGATGTCTTGAGATCGGTCCAGCTATTCAACGTCCAGTGCCATGAATTCGGCTGCTGTCATTTCGCTTCGCTGTGTGTCGTTTACTGTCATTCCGCTTTCACGTTGGCGAAATCGCCATGGACCATCATCAGATGCAACATATCTATAACACAAAACGGGGCCTGATTCCAGGCCCCGCCGTATACAATTTCCCACAGCATATTCAGGTGAGGGTAACCACTAAGCCTCGCCAGGTGACGGGTCGAAGTGGTCCTTGAACTTGTTGGGTACGCCCTCCCAGTCCTTGGCATCGGCCGGCGGCTCGCCCTTGCGGGTAATGTTCGGCCATTCCTCCGAATACTGGCGGTTGAATTCCACCCATTCTTCCGCGCCCGGTTCGGTGTCCGGTTTGATGGCGTCGACCGGGCATTCCGGCTCGCATACGCCGCAGTCGATACACTCGTCGGGATGGATGACCAGCATGTTCGCCCCGACATAGAAGCAGTCGACAGGGCAAACCTCGACGCAATCCATATGCTTACATTTAATGCAATCTTCGTTGACGATGTAGGTCATCGGTGGCTCCTGGAAGACAGCGCTGGGGCCCTCGGAGGGCGCGCTTGAAACGGGAAGGATTGGCCTAACGCTTTTGCCAGCCTAAATCAATTGCACCGGGCTTGCGGAGCGCTTTCGTCGGCAGGCGACAGTTCGTCATAGAGCAGGCGCGCTTCCGCAGGCGGTCCCCGCCGTTCTCCCATACCCAGAACGCGGATGACGACCACGTCCCGGCCGCGGGGCAGGGTCAGCACGTCGCCGACACGGACGAGACGGCTGGCTTTTGAGATGACCTGCCGGTTGATGCGGATACGCTTCTTGGTGATGAGCGTGGTCGCAATCGCCCGGGTCTTGCAAAAGCGCGCATGCACCAGCCATTTGTCGAGGCGCAGGGCATCCGCCGTTTCCGGTTCTGCTACCGCCATAGAGTCATGACGACCCTGCAATCGCGAGAGCGTCCCGCAGGCCTGCGAAGGGCAGGGGCGACGCAGGACCCGCGCTGGCGAAGGACGGGGTGGTTGGCTTGGATTGGCGCGCAGGCTTGGCATTCCGCTTGGACGCTTTGCCATCTACGGTTTTTGCAGAACGGGGCGGGCGCGCTTTCCGGGCTTCCTTGAACGCGCGGCGGGAGAACACCGGCTGGCCCTCCTCGTTTGCGGTTCCCGTGGGGAAGAACCGCAGGCGTTTCAGCAGTTTGGGCAGGTCCTCTTCGCTCATGCCCGCGAGGGTAGCGAGTGCAGCAGTTCCAGCAATGCTGCCATCGGCGGAGCCCCGGAACACCGCGGCGGTGAAGGCCTCCCACTTGTCCAGGCGGATGGCGTGCTGGCCGATCACGACATAGCCAAAGACACGGAGCCAGTCCGTATCGGTCTCCGGCGTGACGGGCAGAATGGGTGCGCGCTCGGCCGGTGTTTCCCGTTCGCCAAAATAGAGCTGCCAGAGCAAAAGCCGCCAGCGCTGCCCCGCTCCCCGCATTAGTTGCGGGATGTAGAGGCTGTCGTGTCCGATGCGGATGCCCGGCTTGGTCAGGGCCTTGCGGTCTGTCTTGGTGAGGCTATCCAGGTCGCGCCGGGCGTCGCTGCGGGCGAGCACGCCTGCACCCTCCGCCAGCCGGTAGCCCAGGCCGCGGAGTGCCGGACTGCCGTCGAGCGCACGCACCGCGACCAGCGGGCCTAGCTTGCGTAGGACTTCTTCGTCCAGCCACGCTTGCAGGCGGTTGCGCAATGCCTGGCGGTGGCGGCTGTCGAGCAGGGCGCTGGAGATCGGCTCGACACAGGGCTTGAGCCAGTCCGAGCCCTTGATCAATACGCCCACCGGCTCACTGTTCCATGTCACGCGGTTGCCGTCGGCAAGCGCAAATTCCTTGTGCTTGGCCTGGGCCAGTTGCAGGACGCGGCCGTCGATCTCCTGGCGCAGGACGCGGTTGGCGGCGTTGAGCAAGGCGCGGCCGTCCTCGCCACGGTCGGCGGCCTCCGGTGTGAAGCGGAAGCCGGACAGAGCGCCGACATGCTCGCCTTCGACCATGACCTGGCCTTCGGGCGTGACGCCGCCGATCAACTCGTCGCCATCGCGCAGGCGGCGGACGAGCACGGCGGTGCGGCGATCGACAAAGCGCTGGGTCAGGCGGTCGTGCAGGGCGTCCGAGAGCGTATCCTCAATGGCGAGCGCCTGGCCGCGCCAGTGCTCCGGATCGTCAAGCCAGCCGGTGCGGTGAGCAATGTAGGTCCAGGTGCGGGTGCCCGCGATCCTTGCCATCAGCGTGTCGATATCGCCGTCGGTGCGGTTCAGGCGGTTGATGTGGCCTGCCACCCAATCGCTTGGCAGCTTGCCTTCCCCGTGGTCGGCGGCGCGGAAGCCGAAGATGCGGGCGAGCAGGCGGGTGTGCGAGTCCGTCAGCGTCTTGGAGAAGTCCGGCACCTGGCAGACATCCCAGAGCAGACGGACGGCGTCGTAGCCTTGAGCCCGGTCCTTGACGCTCTGCATCTTGACGAGAGCTTCCAGGGTGCGCTGGTCGTCGGAGCGCCGGGCACGGCGGAGGAAGGCGTAGGGCGGCTTTTCCTCCAGCGTGCGCATCAGGCCATCGACCGAGCGGAAATCCAGGTCGCTGTTCCGCCACATGAGGGAGCGGAGCGTTTCGAACTCGTGCGCTTCGACCTTCTCCACCAGTGATTCGTCCATGCCTTCGACGCCGGCGGTCGTGCCGAAGGTGCCGTCGGACATGTGCCGCCCGGCGCGCCCGGCAATCTGGCCGACTTCGCCTGGCAGCAGATCTCGGACGCGGTTGCCGTCATACTTGTGCAAGGCGGAGAAGGCGACGTGGCGCACGTCCATGTTCAGGCCCATGCCAATGGCGTCTGTCGCGACCAGGTAATCGACCTCGCCCGACTGGTACATGCCGACCTGGGCGTTCCGGGCACGGGGGCTGAGCGCGCCCATGACGACCGCGGTGCCGCCCCGCTGGCGGCGCACCAGTTCAGCGATGCGGTAGACCTCTCCCGCCGAGAAGCCGACGATGGCGGAGCGCGGCGGCAGGCGGGTGACTTTCTTGTGGCCTGCATAGGAGAGGGTGGAGAAGCGGGGCCGCGTGATGAACTCGCAGCTTGGCACCAGCGCGCGGATCAGGTGGCGCGCTGTCTCCGAACCGAGGAACATGGTCTCGTTGTGGCCTCGCGCGTGCATCAGCCGTTCGGTGAAGACGTGGCCGCGCTCGGGATCTGCCGCCATTTGGACTTCGTCGATAGCCATGAAGTCGACCATGACGTCTAGCGGCATGCTCTCGACCGTGCAGACATAGTATTTGGGGTTGGGCGGGATGATCTTTTCCTCGCCCGTGACCAGCGCGACCTGGCCGGAACCGCGTATCGCCACGATCTTGTCGTAGTTTTCGCGCGCCAGCAGGCGGAGCGGGAAGCCGATCATGCCCTTGTTGTGGGCCAGCATCCGCTCCACCGCGAGGAATGTCTTGCCGGTGTTGGTGGGGCCGAGGACAGCCAGAACGCGGCCACTCCCAGAGGATGGGGGGCTTCGGTATTCGTCGGTGGACCGCCCGGAACGGGGGTTATCCATCGGCGCCTCCGGCTAAGCGTTCGCTGCACTGCAGAATGGGGAGATTCCGTTAGGGTTGCAATGGCTGCCCGTAAAATCGCTGCGATAGACCGCGGCTGCGGGTTTAGGGCATACCCCTTGATCCTGGCACCCTTGCCGCCATATTGCTGCCAGACTTTGGGTGCTGGACCCTATTCCATGTTCATAACAGAGGACGTCGCATGATGAGCGAAGCCGCGAGCACGACTGCGGAGCAAATGGAATTTCAGGCGGAGGTCGGGCGGCTGCTCGACCTGATGGTGCACTCGGTCTATTCCGAAAAGGAAGTGTTCCTGCGGGAGTTGATCTCCAACGCGTCCGACGCCTGCGACAAGCTCCGCTATGCCGCGCTGACCGATGGGGCGCTGGCGGGCGAGGCAACGGAATTCAAGATCACCATCCAGCCCAACAAGACCGAGCGTACCATCACCATCGCCGATAATGGCATCGGCATGAGCCGGGATGACATGGTGGAGAACCTGGGCACGATCGCGCGCTCCGGCACGGCGGCCTTTGTCGAGCAGTTGTCGGGCGACGACAAGAAGGACTCGAACCTGATCGGCCAGTTCGGCGTTGGCTTCTATTCCGCCTTTATGATCGCGGAGCGCGTCTCGGTCCTCTCCCGCAAGGCAGGCGAGAGCATCGCCCATTCGTGGGAATCCGATGGCCGGGGCAGTTTCTCTGTCGCACCGGCGGAGAAGGCGGCGACCGGCACGGTCATCACCTTGCATCTGCGCGAAGGCGAGGATGAGTTCCTGGAGCCGAACCGGCTGCGCTCCATCATCAAGACGTATTCGGACCACATCGCCATCCCTGTTGCCCTGGGTGAAGAACCTGCCGAGGGCGAGGAGGCGAACGAGCCGGAGACAGTCAACGCGGCCTCCGCCCTCTGGACCCGCCCGAAGAGCGAGATCACGGAAGAGCAGTACAAGGAATTCTACCATCATGTCGGCCACGGTTTCGACGATCCCTGGCACACGATCCATTGGCGGGCCGAAGGCACGATCGAATACACTGCCCTGCTGTTTCTGCCGGGTGCAAAGCCGTTCGACCTGTTCCATCCGGAGCGCAAGAACGCGCTGAAGCTCTATGTCCGCAGGGTCTACATCACTGAAGGGGTCGAGGATCTGTTGCCGGGCTGGCTGCGTTTCCTGCGGGGCGTGGTGGATTCCGAAGACCTGCCGCTGAACCTGAGCCGCGAGATGTTGCAGAACAATCCGGTGGTCCGCCAGATCCGAAACGGCCTCACCCGCCGGGTGCTGAACGAACTCACCACCAAGGCCGAGAAGGAGCCGGAAGCCTTCGTGCAATTCTGGGAGAATTTCGGTGCGGTACTGAAGGAAGGCCTTTACGAAGACCAGGCCAACAAGGACGCGCTGCTGAAGATTGCCCGCTTCCGCTCCACCAAGCGCGATGGCTGGATTAGCTTGGCCGAGTACGTAGAGGGCATGGCGGAGAATCAGACTGCCATCTACACCATTGCCGGCGACGATCTGGACGCGCTGAAGCGTTCGCCGCAACTGGAGGGCTTCCGCGCCAAAGGCGTTGAGGTGCTGCTGCTGACCGACCCGGTCGACGAGTTCTGGAGCGGCATGGTCGGCGAGTTCGACGGCAAGCCGTTCAAGTCGGCAACGCGGGCGGGCGACGACCTAGCCAATATCAAGGCCGCCGATGCGCCGGAGCAGCCTGAGGCGGAGCCCGAGGGTGCGGTGGGCAACGTCATCGCGGCCTTCAAGCTGGCGCTGGGCGACGCGGTGAAGGACGTGCGTGTCTCCGACCGCCTGACTGAGAGCGCTTGCTGCCTGGTGGCGGACGAGAACGATATGGACCTGCACCTGGAGCGCATGATGCGCCACCACGGCCAGAAGGTGGAGCGCGCGCCGCGCATCCTGGAACTGAACCCGCGGCACTCTCTGGTGAAGCGCCTCGCGGAGAAGCTGGACGGCCCGGACGCGGCGGATAAGGCAGAGGATTATGCCTTCCTGCTGCTGGACCAGGCCCGCATCGTTGAGGGCGAGCCGCTGCCCGACCCGGTCGCCTTCGCCCGCCGGATGGCCAGCGTGATGGAAGGCAGTGTGGGTTAAGATGCGCTAGTCCGCTGGCTCCAGCCGGATCAGGCGGCCATTGCGTTCGTCGGTGAGCAGATAGAGCAGGCCGTCCGGCCCTTGGCGGACGTCGCGGATGCGGCCGAAAGAACCGGCGAAGAGGCGTTCTTCGCCGGTTACGCGGTCACCATCGAGCGAGAGCCGCGCCAGCAGTTGGTCCCTCAACGCGCCCACAAAGACGGAGCCGCGCCACTTAGGGAAGGCCTGGCCGTCATAGTAGGCCATGCCGGAGGGCGCGATGCTGGGCACCCAATAGTGAATGGGTTCCGCGATGCCGGGGGCTGACGCCTTGCCAGTGCCGACCGGCGAGCCGCCATAATTGATGCCGTGGCTGACCAGCGGCCAACCGTAATTCGCGCCGGGTTGGACGATATTGACCTCGTCACCGCCGCGCGGCCCGTGCTCGTGCAGCCAGAGCCTGCCGCTCGGCGGATGCAGGATCATACCCTGGGCGTTTCGATGGCCGTAGGAGTAGATTTCCGGGCGAGTGTCCGTGCCCCCGACAAAGGGGTTATCAGCGGGAACCGTTCCATCCCGGTTAAGACGGATCACCTTGCCCGCATGGCTCATCAGGTCCTGGGCTGGGTCCTTTTGGCCGCGCTCGCCGATTGTGAACGCCAGAGAGCCGTCCGGCAGAAAGGCGATACGGCTGCCGAAATGGCGGCCGCCGTCATAGTCCGGTTCGCCGTTCAACAGGACATCGAAGTCTTCCAACGTGTCATCGATTAGGCGGGCGCGGGCCAGATTGGTGTTGCCGCCTTTTTCGCCAATCGCTGAATAGGTCAGGTAGACGTAGCGGTTCTCCGCAAACGCCGGATCGAGTGCTACATCCAGCAGCCCGCCCTGATTTACGCTATAGACTTCCGGCAGGCCGTCAATTTCGGTGCGCTGTTCGCCGTCGGCTGAAAGCCTTAGCAGTCTGCCTTCCCGTTCCGTCACCAGGAAACCACCGCCGGGCAGGAAAGTAACGCTCCAGGGGTGACGCAAGCCGCCTGCAACGGCGACGGCCCGCACCTGGTGAAGGTCGGTGTCGTAGGTGCCCAACTCCTCCGCCGCGCGGGCGGGGAGGCAGCAGAGCAGCAGCGCCAGTAACGCCGCCGCTCCGCCAAACAGGCTAGTTTTTGGCCGCATAGGGCGGCGGGACGAAGTAGCGGGGGAACTCTCCAATCGCATTCATATCCACCTCAACCATGGTCGGGCCATTGATCTTCAACGCTGCCGTAACCGTTTCGCCAAACTTGGCCCCATCCGAGCATTTGAAGTAAGGCATCCCGCACAGTTCAGCCAGTTTGTCCAAAGGTGGGCCGACCGGGTCGGCGAAGAAATGCCGCTCGCCGTAGAGGGCGTCCTGGATGTCCTTGATAACGCCGTATTGGGCGTCGTTCATGACCAGGATGCAGCAGTCGATATTCTCCTGCGCGGCGGTCCAGATTTCGCCCAGGTTCAGGAAGAAGCCGCCATCGCCGGTCATGGCGACCGTCTTGCGGCCGGAGCCGAGCGCCGCGCCCATGCCGAGTTGGAAGCCAGGGCCGATGGCTGCGCCGACCGGGTAGATGTTGGTTTCCGGCGACAGGATCGGGAACAGCCGGTAGCCCCAGGTGGTATGCGACTTGGTGACGTCCCGCGCGAACAGGGCGTCGTCCGGCATGGCCTCGCGCAGTTGGTCAGCAAAATCGGCATAGGGGCCGAGAGTCTTCTTGTAGTCCGCGTGGACGTCGGCCTTCAGCTGCTTTACCTCGTCCCGGTATGACTGGGGCAGGTTCAGCTTGCCTTCGAGACGGTCGGCCAGCGCATGCAGGGCCGCGCCCGCTTCACCCACGTGGAACAGGCTGGAGGAATATGTCCGGCCGTTCGCCGCCGGGTCGATGTCGATCTGGATGCGGTAGTCCGGCAGTTCGACCGACAGGTCGCGAGTCTCGTGCGCCCGGACGCGGCTGCCCGCGATCAGCATGCAATCAACAGTCTTGTAGAACGCCTCGACGCGCGGCACCGCGATGAAGCAGCCGAGCACCATCGGGTCGGTTTCCGGCACGACGCCGCGGCCTAGGCCACTCGTTACCAGCGGAATCCCAAGATCGATGAAGCGCTGTACCGCGCTGCGGGAGAATTTTGCGCCATTGCCGGTCCAGAGCAGCGGGCGTTTCGCCTTCAGCAGCTTCTCTGCGATCAGGTCCAGGCTGGCCTCGTCGCCGGCATCGGGTGCGGGCGGGGTGATCTTCAGGCTGTCGAGCAGTTCCGGGCGTGGAATCTTCGTCCGTTGGATGTCGATCGGAATTTCGATGCTGACCGGGCCGGTCGGCGGCGTCATTGCGGCACGCGCAGCCTGCATCAGCGTGCCGAGCGCGCCTTCGGCAGAGCGTACGCGGAAGGCGGTCTTGCTGGTCGCCTCCAGCATGCCGAGTTGGTCGGCCACGTCATGCACCGCGCCCTGGCGCTTGTCCACATTGCCGGTCGCGGTCTGGCCGGTGATGTGCAGCATGGGGGAGCCGGCAAAGACCGCTTCCACCAGCGGGCCGGTGATGTTGGCTGCACCTGGTCCGGTTGAGGTGATGGCGACGCCCAGACCGCCATTGGCGCGGGCATAGGCGTCGGCCATATGGCCTGCGCCCATCTCGCCCCGTGTCGGCACGAAGCGGATGGCGTTGCGCCGCCCGATACCGTCCAACATGGGAATGTTATGCACCGAGACGACGCCGAAAGCGGTGTCGACGCCGGCTGCTTGCAAGAACTCGGCTACCAGGTCGCCGACCAGAATTTCCTCCGCCATAGGGCGCATCCTTACTTGTGATTGGTTAAGCTGGCGGGGATGATAGGGGCAGCTTTTCCATTCGCCAAGGATGCCGACCGCCATGTCGACCCACCTCGTCAATGTTTCCTTCGACTTCGACGCCATATCCGGCTGGATCGCGCGTGGGATGAAGACACCGACGCCAGTCAGCCGCGGCGAATTCGGGGCCGTGGCCGTGCCGCGCATCCTTTCCTTGCTGGAGCGCTACGGCATCAAATCCACGTTCTTCGTGCCGGGCATGACTATCGAAACCTACCCGCGGGAGGTGGAGATGATCCTGGAAGGGGGGCACGAGGTCGGCCATCACGGCTGGACCCACGTGCCGCCCGCCAATCTAAAGGAAGGCGAGGAGGAGGCGCATCTGGTGCGCGCCAATGACTTGATCCAGAAGGTGACTGGCCAGAAAGCCCGCGGTTACCGGTCCCCCGCCTGGGACCTGTCGGACGAGACGGTTCCCCTGCTGCTGAAGCATGGCTTCCTCTATGACAGCAGCATGATGGGCCATGACTGGATGCCCTATTACGCGCGGACTGGCGATCAGGTCCACGATGAGGAAAAAACCGTCTTTGGGCCGGTGTCCACCTTGGTCGAAATGCCGATTTCCTGGAGCCTCGATGACTTCCCGCACTTCGAATATATCCGCATGCCCAACATGTTGTTTCCCGGCTTGCAGAACGCAAACAACGTGCTGGAGAATTGGTGCGATGAGTTCACCTATATGGTCCGCAACACGGATTGGGGCCTGCTGAACTACACCATGCATCCGTTCGTGATCGGACGCGGCCACCGCATGCTGATGCTGGAGCGCTTCATTCAGAACCTGATGGAGCAGGGCGCGGCGTTTGTAACGCTGGAGGAAGGGGCTAGGCGCTGGCTCGAAACCGTCCGATAAGGCGCGTGAGATCGGCGGCCGGCGGTGTTAGGATCGTCAGCGTACCCGTATCGGACCCGCACT
This sequence comes from Alphaproteobacteria bacterium, assembly GCA_965222315.1. Taxonomy (GTDB): domain Bacteria; phylum Pseudomonadota; class Alphaproteobacteria; order Bin95; family Bin95; genus JACKII01. The sequence continues at coordinate 1,182,952 of OZ244951.1, forward strand.
GGCTTTGAGGGAAGGGCTTGGGGATGACGTTTGTTGCCTGTGAGAGCCCTGAAGCAGTCGTGAGCCAGTTGGAGACGCTTTACACCGCGGCTGCTGAGGCGCTGCGCGGCGCGCTCCGCGCCTACCTGACAGATGGTACGCTGCCTGACCCGGCGTCGCGGGCGGCCGGTGCGTTTTGCTACCCAGCGGTACGCTTGACCTACCGGCAGGAGCAGGTGGCGCCGCGGCTCGACCGGGCCTATGCCCGCCTGTCTGCATCCGGCTCCTACAGCGTGACGATCACCCGGCCCGACCTGTTCCGGACCTACCTGCTGGAGCAGCTCGAACCGCTGATGCGGGACTATCAACCGCTTGTCGAAGTCGGTGTCTCGGACGAGGAAATCCCCTATCCCTATGTGATCAGTGCGCTCGATGGCGGGCCACCGGCAGACGAGGCGTCGGCGGAATTGGCCCGCCTGTTTCCGACGACGCAACTCGCTCACCTTGGCGATGAGATAGCCGATGGCACCTGGAGCGGGTATTTCGCCGATACGCGGCCGCTTGCGCTCTTCGACGCCCGCCGCACCGATTTCTCGCTGCATCGCCTGCAGCACTATACCGGCACCCCTGCCGACCATGTGCAGCGCTTCATCCTGTTCACCAACTACCAGCGCTACGTCGATGAGTTCGTCGCCTGGGGAATCGAGCAACTGAACGCGGGACGTTACGACAGCATTTCATGCCCCGGCGGCCTGGTGATCGAACCGGGCAGTGGCGACAGTGCCGCGGCGGCGGCTGCGAGCGGGCAGGGCCGGTTTCAGATGCCGGCCTATCACCTGAGGGCACCGAACGGCGGCGGCGTATCGCTGGTCAATATAGGGGTTGGCCCCTCCAACGCGAAGACCATCACCGACCATCTGGCGGTGCTGCGTCCGGAGGCCTGGCTGATGATCGGCCATTGCGGCGGTCTGCGCGGCAGTCAGATCATCGGCGACTACGTGCTGGCCCATGCCTATCTGCGCGACGACCATGTGTTGGACGATGTCCTGCCGCCCGAAATTCCAATCCCGGCCATTGCGGAGGTGCAACTGGCCCTGGAGGCTGCCGCGCGGCACGTGACGGGCGAAAACGACACCACATTGAAGCGCCGCCTGCGCACCGGCACCGTGGTGACGACCGACGACCGGAATTGGGAACTGCGCTACACCCATTCCGCCTTGCGGTTCAACCAGTCGCGGGCGGTGGCGATCGACATGGAAAGCGCTACCATCGCGGCCCAGGGGTACCGCTTCCGCGTGCCCTACGGCACGTTGCTGTGCGTGTCCGACAAGCCTCTGCACGGCGAGATCAAGCTGCCGGGTCCCGCCAGTTCCTTCTATGCCCGCGCGGTGTCCGAACACATCCGCATCGGCTTTGCTGCCATTGATCTGTTGCAGAAGACAGGCGTCCGCCTGCATTCCCGCAAGCTGCGCTCGTTCGACGAACCGCCATTCCGGTAGCGGGAGTGGTCATTCGTCCGGTTCAGAGTCTATACTAAAGCCCAATACCGCCCACCCTGGGCACCAAAAGTATTCGGGAACCACATCATGTCCGCTTCCGCCACTAAGCCTTCCAGCGTCGATGCCGTGATCGTCGGGGCTGGTTTCGCCGGCCTTTACCTTCTGCACCGCTTCCGCAAGGCCGGCTTTTCCGTCCGGTGTTTCGAGCGCGGCGACGGGGTCGGCGGTACCTGGTACTGGAACCGCTACCCGGGCGCTCGCTGCGATGTGGAGAGCATGCAGTACTCCTATGGCTTCGACGAGGACTTGCAGCAGGAATGGGAATGGCCGGAGAAGTTTTCGGCCCAGGGCGATATCCTGCGCTATGCCAACCACGTCGCCGACCGCTTCGACCTGCGCCGGGATATCACCTTAGAAACCGAGGTGCGCGCCGCTCATTACGACGAGGCCGCCCGCCGCTGGCATATCGAAACCGACGCCGGCGAACAGGTGACGGCCCAGCATTTCATCATGGCCGGTGGCTGCATCTCCACCGCGCAGATTCCGAAGATCGACGGCCTGGATGATTACCGGGGCGAGACCTACCACACCGGCAACTGGCCGCACGAGCCGGTCAACTTCGAGGGCAAGCGGGTCGCGGTGATTGGCACCGGCTCCTCCGGGATCCAGGCGATTCCGGTCATTGCCGAGGAAGCGGCGCACCTGACCGTGTTCCAGCGTCAGGCCAACTTCTCCATCCCCGCGCGCAACATGCCGATGACCGACGACTACGCGCGCTTCTGGAAAGAAGACTATCCGGAGAAGCGGGCTGAGATGCGCTACATGCCGAATGGCGTGCTGCGGGAGGTCAACGACAAGTCGGCGCTGGAGGTCAGTGAAGAAGAACGTCAGGCGACCTACGAAGCGCGCTGGAAGGCTGGTACCGGCGCATTCCTGGGCGCATTCAACGACATCCTGACGAACAAGGAAGCCAACGACACGATGGCGGAGTTCGTGCGGGGCAAGATCCGCGCAACGGTGAAAGACCCGGTGACGGCGGAAATTCTCTGCCCGCACACGCACCCCATCGGCACGAAGCGCATCTGCATCGACAATGGCTACTACCAGACCTTCAACCGGGACAATGTCGCGCTGGTCGATATCAGCGGGACGCCGATTTCGCGGCTGACGGAGAAAGGGCTGATCGTCGGCGACCGGTCGTTTGAGTTTGACGCCATCGTCTTCGCCACCGGCTTCGACGCCATGACCGGGACGTTGTTCAACGTGGACATTCGCGGGCGGGATGGCCTGGCGCTCAAGCAGAAATGGGAGGCAGGGCCGCGCACTTACCTCGGCCTGATGTCCGAGAGCTTCCCCAATATGTTCATGGTCACCGGGCCGGGCAGCCCGTCGGTGAAGGGCAACATGATCAATTCCATCGAGCAACATGTGGATCTTGTGGTCGACACCATGCTTCACATGCGGGCACAGGGATTGGAAATTATCGAGCCGGAACGCGATGCCGAGGACGAGTGGGTCGATCACGTTCAGGTGGTGGCACACAAGACGCTCTTTCCGCAGGCGAACTCCTGGTACATGGGCGCGAACATTCCCGGTAAGCCGCGTCTTTTCATGCCCTATATCGCGGGTGTCGGCTCCTATCGCCAGACCTGCGAGCAAGTGGTGGCCGAAGGCTACAAAGGCTTCCGCTTCGAGCCGGCAGCGCAAGCAGTCGCCGCAGAATAGGACCCGTCGGTGCGGGGCAAAGCCCATCGGCTCTGCCCCGCACGTAGGCTACGGGTTAGTGATTGACCTTCTTGATGATGCCGGATGAAAGCCGCTCGCTGTAGGATGCGAGTTCCGCCTTGACCACGGACATCAGGAAGTAAAGGCCGGTGATATTCACCACCGCCATGGCGAAGATCGCGGCATCGGAGAAGTCGATCACCGGTCCGAGGCTCGCCGCCGCTCCGATCACGACGAACGCGCAGAACAGCAGCTTGAAGATCAACTCTGCCGTATTGCTTTCGCCGAACAGATAAGTCCACGCCTTCAGCCCGTAGTACGACCAGGAAATCATGGTCGAGAAGGCGAACAGGACCACCGCAATCGCCAGGATGTACGGGAACCAGCTAAACGCAGAGGCGAAAGCCGCCGATGTCAGGGCGACGCCGCTGTTGCCGTCTATCGTGGCAATACTGGACCCATTGAGCACATAGAGGCCGGTGTCGGGGTCCATGATAAGCTGGCCGGTGATCGTGATTACCAGCGCCGTCATGGTGCAGATCACCACCGTGTCGATAAACGGCTCCAGCAGGGAGACGACGCCTTCGGTGATCGGCTCCTTTGTCCGCACGGCCGCGTGGGCAATTGCGGCCGAACCCACGCCGGCTTCGTTGGAGAACGCAGCCCGTTTGAAGCCTTGGATCAACGCGCCGACAAAGCCGCCTGCGATACCGAGACCGGTAAAGGCGCCTTCGAAGATCTGGCCGAACGCCCAGCCGATCTTGTCATAGTTCATCAGGATGATGATCAGCGCTGCGCCGACATAGAGGATGCCCATAAACGGTACGACCTTTTCCGTCACCCTCGCGATCGACTTGATGCCTCCAACGATCACCGCAAACACGACCGCCGCGAACACCAGCCCGGTTATCCACCCTGGAAAGTCGCCGGTGATGCCGGAAATCTGCGCATGGGCCTGGTTGGCCTGGAACATGTTGCCGCCGCCAAAGGCGCCGAGGATGCAGAAGATCGCGAACAGGACCGCAAGGACCTTGCCACCGGGAAGGCCGCGTTCCTTGAACCCTTTCGAGATGTAATACATCGGCCCGCCGGAGACGGTGCCGTCCGGGTACTCGTTCCGGTATTTCACCCCGAGGGTACATTCGGTGAATTTCGAAGCCATGCCCATCAGGCCGGCCAGGATCATCCAGAATGTCGCGCCGGGACCGCCGATCCCAACGGCAACCGCAACGCCGGCAATGTTGCCAAGGCCGACGGTGCCGGAGAGGGCGGTGGCGAGCGCCTGGAAGTGGCTGACCTCACCGGCATCTTTCGGATCGGAATAGTCACCCTTTACCAGGGCGATGGCATGACCGAAGAACCGAACCTGCACGAGGCCAAAATAGACGGTGAAAACCGTAGCGGCGATCACCAGCCAAAGCACGATCCAGGGGAAGGAGGTTCCGGGAATTGGCGCAAATACAAAGCTGACGAAGGGGCCGGTAATCTCGGCAAACACCGCGTTGACCTGTTGGTCCAGCGACATCGCTTCCTGCGCGCGCACCGGCGTGCAGATCAGGACAGACGCCAAGATACCCAAGACTGAGTTCAAAAATATCCGCATTGCACCTAACCTTAATTGACGACCGTAACGGGTACGGTGGCGTTCATGACCAAATTGACGGTGGCGCTGCCGAAAATGCGCTTTGCGAACCCGCCTTCAGACGACCGGCAGACGACAATCTGCGTTGCGCTTTCTTCTTCCGAGAGACGTATCAATGTGTCCGCCACATCGCCGTGCCGCACGAGCCCGCGCGCTTTCATGCCGTCGCCCGTCAGCGCGGCGACAGCTGGGTCGATAATGCGTTCTTTCGCCGTCGAAATTTCTTCCTCTCGCCGTTTGTGGCGCTGGGCGTTTTCTTCCGGGGTCTGAAATGAATAGGGCGACCATTCGATGACGTAGGCGACCAGTAGTTCGCAATCACCGATCATGGTCGCCAAATTCTTGGCGAAGGAAAGGGCGCGTTCGCCGGACCCCCTCCCGTCCAAGCCAACGAGGATTTTTGTTGTCATACCGTGCCCTTTCGTGCGCATGACTCTCCTTAATTGGAAAGTGACACCAAGCACTCTAGGGTGCGAATTTTCAAAGGTCGATCAATATTCGCAGGATAAGTATTGAAAATGTAAAATTATCAGGTGCTGAATAGGCTGTTGATGATTGAGGTTTGGGCAGTTGCTCAGGATTGGACCTTTGATTGCATATCGCCGTAGCAGTCCACCTGTATTCACCTACGGCCTAACGGTACCGCGCCACAGCTTCCAGCGCCCGGTCGCGCGCCGCCGTGTCACCGTCAGCGTGGACCGGCTGCATGACGACCGTGGTCGCGCCGGCGTCGAAGTGCTCGCGCATGCGGGCATGGACGGCCGCCTCGTCACCCCAGACCACCATGGCGTCCATGAACCGGTCAGAACCGTCGCCTGAGATTTCGTCTTGGGAAAAGCCCAGCCGCAGCCAGTTGTTGCAATAGTTCGGCAGCGCCATGTAGCGCTTCAACTCGTTGCGGGCCAAGGCGCGGGCCGTTGCCGGGTCGCTCTCCAGGCAAAATTTCTGCTCGACCACCAGAGCCTTGTCCTGACCCATCTTCTGCTTGGCCATGGCGGTATGTTCGGGCGTGACGTTGTAGGGCAGGGCGGCGTCGGCTTTCTCCGCCGCCAGGTCCAGCATGCGGGGGCCGAGCGCGGCGATGGCGACCGGCCATTCCGGTTCGCCGTCCTGGCGGCCTGCTTCCATCCCGTCGAGGTAGGTGCGCATGGTGGCGACCGGCTTGCCATACTCATGCTTGCGCAGCCCTTCCACCATCGGGACGTGGCTGACGCCGAGGCCCGCGATATAGCGCCCGCCATACATGTCGTTCAGCGAGCGCCGCGCCGCGCCTGCCGTGAACGGGTCGCGCGCGTAGATGTTGGCGATGGAAGAGCCGACCTTGATCGTTGACGAATTCGCCAGCAGGTACGCGCCGGTCGCGATGCTCTCGTAGTAGCGGCTTTCCGGGTACCAGTAGGAACCGAAGCCGAGCGCCTCCATCTTCTGGATCAATTCCGCCATTTGCGGTGGGGTAAGCTTGTCCGAAGAGTACCAGATGCCGAGTTTGCCGAGGTTCATAAGAAGAATGTCTCCGGTTGTGTTCGGCCGCCTATGTGTCGGGCCCTGTATCAGGTGCGGTCAGCTTCTCGAAACCATACTGCACCAATAGCATCGCCAAGCTTACGCCCAGGGCGGGCACACCTGTGACCCCGGCAAGCAGTCCGGCGACCGGTAGCAGATTGGCGGCGCTGATGGCCAGCTCGGTCTCCCTGGACTTCTTTTCGTAGTACAGATCGACGAAGCTGCGCGCCTCTTCCTTCGTGACTTTGCCGTAGAGCCAGTTGCCCAAAACGTACATCAGCCCGGCTTCCTGCACGATGCCGAGCAGGCTGTCTTTATCCATGCCTGCGTCGGTGCGGACCTTCTCCAGCAACTGATACTCGGGCGTCTTCTCCTTCGCCGGGTCATTCAGCTTGTCCACGTCCCAATACCAGGCTTTGGATGCACCCAGATTGCCGGAATAATCCTCCTGTTCTTCCGGCACGGCGAAGGGGCGTTTCACCACGATGCCCGAGAGGCGGACCAGCCGCATCCGGCTTTCCTCATCCGGCGAGAAGAAGAGCTGCTCCAGCTCCACGCCGTATTCATCCATCGCCAGCGCACGGAGGTCTGCCAGCGCGGCCTCGGCTTCTTGCAGGGTTAAGGTGTGATCGGTCATCGGGCTATTCCTCTCTGGAGGTCTTGTCCGGCGCCTAGCCGAACGCGCCGTCCCGTTTCAACGCGGCGGCCTCGTCTTCGCTGAAACCGAGTTCCGCCAGCACCTCCGCATTGTGCTCGCCGAGGCCGGGCGGCATGGCGGGCGGGCGCTTCTCCACACCGGTCAGCCAGAAGGGGCTGGAGAGAGTAAGATCTGCGCCGGCCGCCTGCGGTTCCGGGTGAGGCACGATCGTGCCGCTCTCGCGCATCTGCGCGTCGGTTGCCACATCGTCAACCGTGCCGATCTCGCCGAAGGTGAAGCGGTGTTCGGTCAGGATCGCCTTCCACTCGGCCCAGGGTTTGGTTTTGAACACCGCATCGAAGGCGTCGATCAATTCGCGGGAGTGCGGCTTGCGGCTCTCCACCGTCTCGAAGCGGGGGTCGTCCGCCAGATGGTCCAGGCCAACCGCACGCACCACCTGCTTGAAGCGGTCAGGCTTGGTGATCATAACCAGGTGGAACCAGCGGCCGTCGGCACAGGCATAGAGGTTGTGCATCGGGTTGTCGGCTTCCTCCCTGGGCGGGCGGCCCTCGACCTTTGCGCCGCAAAGGGCAGCCTGGGTCCAGATCGCGTTCCACCAGAGGCCATTTGCCATAAGGTTCGTGGCGCACTCGCCGCCCTTGCCCGTGCGCTCCCGTCGGTAGAGGGCCATCATGATCGCCGCTACCATGCTAATGGCGGTCGGGTGGTCGCCCATACCGGGTAGGGAGCGGGCGGGTGCGCTGTCGGGCGAGGGCTTGACCAGGTCCATCAGGCCAGTGCGCGCCCAGAGCGCCGTCGAGTCGAAGCCGGTGCGGTCGGCCTCCGGCCCGCTCTCGCCATAGGCGGTGACGCTGGCGTAAATCAGGCGAGGGTACAGATCCTTGAAGTCCTCGTATCGGACCTTAAGCCGCTCGCGGGCGGGGAAGGGCGCGTTGGTGACGAACACGTCCGCGCCCTCCAGCATCTTGTGGAGGACCTTGCGGCCTGCCTCGATCTTCAGGTCCAACGTGATCGCCCGCTTGGAGCGGTTATCGACGATGTAGTTGTAGGGGTATTCGCTATAGGGCACCCGCATCGCCGGATCGTCCCGGCGATAGGGCTCTCCCGACGGCGGTTCGATCTTGATCACATCCGCGCCGAAGTCGGCGAGTACGGTGGCAGCGACCGGGGCGGCGATGAAACTGGCGCAGTCGATAACTTTCAGGCCAGCAAGGGGAAGGTCTTGGAGCATGGCGGTATTCAGGCATTCCTTTGGGTTCATTGCCTGAAAGCCTAACCCCTGGCACTGTCCAAGGGTAGTGCCGTCTCATCCCGCAGGGGTTAGTCGATCACATTGCCGGTGACATCGAATGGAGCCGCGAGCACATCGCCGGCGACTGGAACGACCCGCACGACGTCGGCGGTGATGTGAAACGGCGCAGCAACAATGTCGGTGGCCGTGCTGCATCCGGCGAGGCCCAGGCCGAGGAACGCGGCCAGAATCAATTTTCGCATCGCGAACTCCTACGGCAGCACGCATTGAATCATTTATTCAGATTCTGAACGCTATGTGCAATTCCCGCAAGAGGGTTGCCCGTCCCGGCTAAGCGGGCCGCTGGTGCCGGACCCTCAACGCCACAAGCCCGGCGAGTCCCGACAACAGCAGCGGCAAAGCCGGTGCGACTGGGATTTCGCTCGGTGGTGCGTCTTCGAAAGCAACTTCGGCGAGGCCGGTGTATGACGTGGAGCTTTGAGTGGCTTTTACGTTGAACGACACAAGGAATACGCCGTTGACCCCGCGGCCAAAATCAAAGTACTGGCCCGTTGCGGTGTCTGGTGCCAAAGCCACATCTGTAAATTTGATGATAGTATCAAACAGGTAATCAGACAATGTTAGGTCGAACAAAACGGGTTCGTACCCGGAATTTGCTGCAATGATATTTGAGCGGTGATTCCAGATGACGATTCCATACAGAGTCGGTTGTGAGTTAAGGATCCACGTGATGAATTCGCTGGTTGGGCTGCTGCCATCAGTCGTCCAATGATTGCCCTGCGCGTAGTCGGCATGAGCGTCCGCAGCCGTGAAATTCGCTGGCAGGCCCGAGCCATTGATTGTGTTCTCGGCAACGTAACTGGCGCTGAATTCGCTTGAAGCGTTTGCAGCATCTGGTGAGATCAGCGCGGCGTTGGCGGTCTGTGCGGCCAGCATGCCGACAGCGGCGAGACCAAGGGTTTTCAAAATCTTCATCATTGTTTGTCCCTCCCGATCAAAAGCTTACAATGGTATTGTGTGACGCCAACCTTTGGTTGTCATCAGGAAATCAGTATTAAGCCCGGCGGCGTTTGGGGAAAGCACGCCACCGGCCACCCTCATAGTCGAACAGTGCGCAGCGCCGCATGACTGCCCAGTGCTTGCGGGGGCTCCAGAACCAGGCGTGGTTTGGGCGGTTGCGCTGGCGGGCGATGAAGTCGTGCGCCGCGGCGAGCTTGCCCACCGGAATGCGCGGGTCATGATGGTGAGCCGTGTGGTTCATGATCGGGCCGGGTATCAGCCATTGCCATATGCCGGACGAGCGCAGCATGGCGGAGCCTTCGAACTGGTGGAACTCCCGCCGCCACGCGCCGGCATCCCGGAACCAGGGAATACGCGGATGCGTGTGGTTGAAATAGACCACGAAGCCGATAGCCCAGCTTACCACCAAGAATGGCGCAACTACGGTCGCCGCCAGGTCCAGCGACAGGCCCAGCGGATCGATCTCCGCCTCACTCAGATGCGCCAACAGCACGGCCAGCGTCAGCAGCGCCGGAAAGCCCAGCGGTAAGGCCAGGTCGCCCAGGCCGCGCCGCCGCACATGCCTGGGCATCCGGCTTAACGGCAAGATCAGCTTCGGCGCCCACAGCCGGGCAATATAGTAGAGCGGAAAACCCACAGTGGTCGGATGCCGGAACACCCGTTCCGCCAGCCGCCGCCAGCGCGGCAGACGCGGGAACTCCTGCCAGGAAAGCGGCACCCAGACATAGTCGCGCCCCGCCAGGTTGGTGAATTGGTGATGCACGCCGTTGTGGAAATACGCCCAAAGTGAAAAATTGTGCCATGCCGGCAGGAAGGCCAGCCGTCCGACCACGGCGTTCACGATCCGGTTCCTGGTAAAGCTGCCATGGCAGGCGTCATGGGCGATGACGAACAGCCGGGCGGCGCTCAACGCCGCCGCCAACCCGCCGATCGCCGTCACCCAGAGGCTGTCGAAGGCGATAATGGCGATAACCGCCAGGGTATAGACCGTTGCGACCAGCCCGAACCGGGCCAGCGGCACGGTCAGGCCCTTCTCGTAGAAGGCGTCGCAGCGCATCGGAGGTTTCCTATGCAGGAATGAAGGTGTTCAGACCGTCTTTGCTGGCAACCCGGCCTTTTGCTCCCAGGAAGTCCCGGGATTCCATCTCCGCCAGCAAGGCCGGGTCGCTCGGCGGGTTGGCAATGAAGCGGCTGCCGTCGTCCAAACGGCCATACAATATACCATAGCTGGGGCCTTTCCGGTCATGAATAACCGCATAGGTCTCGATCTCCGCCGTGCCTTCGGCGTGTTCGACCACATTCGGGCCTTTGGCGGCGTCGATTTCGGCCTGGTAGGTCTTCGGGTCTTTCGGTGCGAACGGCTTTGCCGGCGGCTCGGTCGAGTAGATGCCGACCGCCTGCTTGGTCACGTAGTTGCCGTTGGCCGTCACCATGCCCTTGGCGCCCGGCTGGGAGCGGACCTTGTTCATCATCTCCGCAATCGAGTGGGTTACGTAATTGTTCCCCGGTCCGCCAAAGTACGGCAGGCCGCCGGTGACGGTCAGGCCGCGCGGGTCGTCCTCCGCAATGCCCTGCTCGGCGCAGCAGATTTCCACCGCGCTTGGGAAGCAGGAATAGAGGTCGAGGAAGGCCATGTCGTCGGCGGTACACTCCGCCATGTCGAACGCCTCCCGCGCCGCGATGCGCATGGCGGGCGAGGTGTAGAAGTTGATGCGGTCGCTCAAGAACCAATGGTCGTAGGTATCGGCGCAGCCGTGCAGGTAGACCCACTTCTCCTCTGGGATGCCCATTTCCCTGGCCTTCGCGACGCTGGTCAGGATGACGGCGGCGGCCTGGTCGATGAAGGCGTTGGAGTTCATCAGCTTCGGATAGGGGAAGCCGATATAGGGGTTCTTCTCGGTCACGGTCGCCAACTGCTCCGCCGTGAAGCCATCGCGCCGGTCGGCCAGCGGGTTCTCCTTGGCGACCTCGGCGAAGCCCTCGAACAGCCTGCCCATGGCCATCATATGCTCCGGGATTGAGCGGCCGCGGGCGCCGCGGATGGCGTTCTCGATCATCGGATAGGCGAAGATCGCGCCCGCCATGCGGTGCCGGTCTTCCATGTCGTTCCAGCCGCGGGTATCGACGCCCAGCACTTCCGGCTCGCCGCCGGGATCTTCGTTCCAATCGAGTTGTAGGCCCGCGCGTTGCGCCGCCTTCTGGGTGCCCAGAGCCTCGCCGCCGGTGACGATGGCCGCCTGCATCTCACCCCGCGTGATCGCCTCCGAGAAGCGGCTGATCAAGTACTGGGGCATATTTCCGCCAGGGTGAGTGTAGTATTTCCGCGCGATCTGGTCTGCACCCAGGCGGGCGCAAAGAGACTTTGGAGGATGCTTGGAACCGCCGAAGGGCGAGGTGAAGCGCCAACTCGTGTCCGAGAACGAGCGCAGCAGCGCCATGGTGTCGAGCGATTCGAGCAGTTTCTGGCCGGGGCCCGCGTCGTTGGCGGCATTGCGGCAGGCCTCCGCCGTCAGGCTCAACGGGTCCAGTGCCTTCGCCGGGTCCGGTTCGCGCTGGGTGACCTGGCCGGAGCCGACGAGAACGGGAATGCGGGATTCGTCCATGGATGAGGCTTCCTCAAGAATTGGTTTGCGCCACTATACAAACCTGCCTGTGGATACCAACAGGCCGGTTTGGATCAGCTTGTGACAAGGGTGGGGCAAAACCGGTCGGGCGCCTGCTACTTGCTCTCTTCGAATGTCGGGAGTGCTGCCCGCCACACCGTTGCCGCCACCCTTGGTGCCGGCAACAGCGTCAGCATAAGCCGCTAGGTCTTGTTGCGCCGGCTGCCGGTCGGTGTCGGCTTCACAAGTCCGCCCAATTGCGCATGCAATATCTTGCGGGGGACTTCCTCAACCCCGCCTCGCGCCAACTGCCCCAGTGCGAAAGGACCGTAGGAGATGCGGATCAGGCGGGTCACGTGATAGCCCATCCACTGCATCACCCGCCGGATTTCCCGGTTCTTGCCCTCGCGGATGGAGACGGTAAGCCAAGCGTTGCTGCCTTTCTGCTCGTCCAGGGTCGCCTGGATAGGGCCGTATTTGACACCCTCCACCTCCGGACCCTCGGCCAAGGCTTCCAGCTTGGCCGGATCCACCATGCCGTGCACCCGCACCCGGTATTTCCGGATCCAGCCGCGGCTCGGCAGTTCCAACTCCCGCGCCAGGCCCCCGTCATTGGTCAGCAGCAGCAGGCCCTCGCTCGTCAGGTCGAGCCGCCCGATGCTCATCACCCGCGGCATGTCCGGCGGCAGGCGCTCCCATACCGTCGGGCGCTGTTGCGGGTCTTTGGCCGTCGTCACCAGGCCGGCGGGCTTGTGATAGCGCCAGAGCCGGGCGGCTTCCGGTTGGGGGACGGGTTTGCCATCCACCAGAACCCGGTCCGCCGGGGTCACGTTGAAGGCGGCGCTCTTCAGCAGTTTGCCATTGACGGAGACGCGGCCGTTCTTGATCAGCCGCTCCGCATCGCGGCGGGAGCACATACCGGCTCTCGCAAGGCGCTTGGCAATGCGTTCTCCGGCTGGTGCTTCTGTAGCGGCATCGTTCATATGGTTTCGGCCTTCGGTCGAGGGATTCAGATAAAGGGGAGTCAGATGAAAGGGGTTCAGATGAAGATGTCGAGCACCAGGCTACAGACGAACACCGTCCCGCCCAGCAGAACCACCTCCGTCGGGGTCATGGTCTTCTTCAGCATGAAGCGCAAGACCTGCGAGTAGATGAGGGTTACGGCGACGGCGATCAAGAGTGCCAGAATGACATGCCATTCCATCGGGTATTGCTCCTTTTAGCAGACGGCCTTGAGCCGTTACGTTACTCTACGCTGATGAGTTGGCCTGTGCACCCTATGACCTCGGCCTTGCAACAGGCGCGCGCCGCTGCCGCGGCGGGGGAGGTGCCCGTGGGGGCTGTGCTGACCGGACCGGATGGCGCAATATTGGCGACGGCGCATAACCAGGTCGAGACAGGGCATGACCCCACGGCCCATGCGGAAATCATGGTAATCCGGGCTGCAGCTAAAGCGTTGGGGACGCCGCGGCTGGCCGGCTGCGATCTTTATGTCACGCTCGAACCCTGCGCTATGTGTGCCCAGGCCATCAGCCTCGCCCGCATCCGGCGGCTCTATTTTGGCGCTTATGACCCCAAAGGCGGCGGTGTGGAGCATGGCGCGCGGGTCTTCAGCCATCCCACCTGCCATCATGCGCCGGAAGTCTATGGCGGTCTGCAGGAAGCGGAAGCCGCCGAAATGCTGAAACGGTTTTTTGCGGAGCGGCGCTAGCCCGGCTGGTCGTCAGTGCAGCGGTGACCGGGAACCCTTGATTCCCGCAGGCGGAGTGGATTAGCTGGCGTTCCACTCTCCGCATGGGAGCATCGGCGTTATGACCGGCAAACCAAGGCTGAACCCGCGGCGCAGCGACAGCAGCCGCGCCGTCTGGGAAAAGCAGGTGGAAACCCTCAGCGTGCTACAGCGAGGGGTGTTCGACGTCGCCATGCTGGCAATGAAGAGCCTGTTGGTGTTCAACGGCGGTGCAATCATCGCGTTGCTGACCTTCTTCGGTAACTTTATCGCCCGGAACCCCGAACGCAGCGCCAGCATCGTAGCACTGGCTGACTCCATCCTATTTTACGTCATCGGTGCGGCGCTGGCACTGGTCAGCACCATGCTGACTTACCTGACGCTCGAAGTGATCCTGCGCGGCCGTGTCCGAAAGTTGCTACTCGAGAAGATGCCAATGACGGTGTTCGGCAGTTGGCCTGGCCATGTGCTTCGGATTTTGGCGGCCCTGTCCGGGGTGGCCAGCTTCTGCCTGTTTGTTGCGGGTTCACTTACGGCCGCCGAGGCACTTGTCGTTCTTGCTGAGTGAGCCAGTCCAGTACGATGGTCTCGCCGCCATGCTCGAACAGATCTATATGGCCGGCCTCGTCAAGACGGACGAAGCGTTTCGGCTCCGGTAACGCTGCATACAGGCGTTCGGCATGGATCAAGGGCACGGTGCTGTCCCGGCCGCCATGGAGCATCAACACGGGCGTTCCGCAGGCAGGGGCGAGGCGGAAATTGTCCCAACGATCCCGTAAAAGCAGATTGGCCGGCAGCACCGGATAGCGGCGTTGCGCAAGGCGGGCTGCGCTGTCGAATGCGCCCTCCAATACCACCGCGCCGGGCGGATGCTTCGCCGCAAGGTGCAAAGCCACGCCGGCTCCGAGTGATTCGCCGTAGTAGATCAGGGACGCGTTGGTTTGAGCGCTCAGCCAGGCCAGCGCGGCCTCCGCATCGCGCAGAAGCAATGGTTTTGACGGTTTGCCCTCATTGCCGCTAAACCCGCGGTAAGCGGGCATCAGCATGCCATATCCCGCCGCCGCGAAAGACTGGAACTTGTTCGCACGGCAATGCAAGGGTCCGGCATTGCCGTGCCAGTAGAGCACCACCGGCCTGCCCGCTGCGGGTGGCATCCACCATGCCAGCAGCGTAATACCGTCGGCCATGGTCAGCTTGACAGGCACCACCCCGCTCAAACCTACCGCCTCCGGCAGTTCGGCGGGTTCCGAACCGGGATACATGAGGCGGCGCTGCAGGCCATACATCACGGCGACGACCGCGCCATAAACACCGGCCGCTGTCAGCAGCGCTGAAACCAGCATCGGTTAGGGACTCCTCGGCCTAGGGCAGATTTACCCGATCCAATCGGATCGGGTAAATCTGCCCTAGCATATGTTCAGTGGGTGTAGGCAACGCAAACGGGGGCAGGCTCCTATTGCTTTTGGAGCAGGACCATGGCCTGACCATGTTCAAAGACCGGCTCGTAGTGCTCTTTGAGGCGGTAGCCGATGCTATTGGCCCACATAAAGTACTCAATCCGGTTCTCGAAGGAGCTCTGGGCATAATTGGGTGACGAGACCCAATGCAAAACCTTGCGGCTGTCGGTGAAGGCCCGTTTTTCCGCAACCGGCGGATTGGCTCCCCAAAGCTGGTTGTAGTCCCGCCGGTGCATGACGACGACCATGTCTGGGTTTTTGTCGAGCATCGCCGAATGCGGGGCGCGGTCGGTGGCGTAAAGCAGATCGTAGAAGCTGTAGCCCGCCGGGCAAATTCCGGTCCGTGCCGGCCACGCCCAGGCGTTGTAGTAGAAAAACACCGGTCGGTCATTGAGATCGGGCTCTGTCAGCCGCTCCGCTACCGCCGCAAGGTCTGGGTCGTTCTGATAGTGTTCTGCCAGGATGCTTTGGCCGCGCGCCACGATCGGGCCAGCAGTGGGGCGGTTCTGCAATTCATGCACAATGCCGCGGGCTTGGTTCTGCAACTGCCACCGCGCGATGTGAGAATGACCGGCTGTGTGCGCCACCGCCGCCACCACGACGGCCGTCACGGTGAGACTCTGCAGTGTCCGGCTCTGCCAGAGCAGGCTGCGCGGCTGGTTGACCAGTACGGCGAGCATCAATGGCAGGAACGGAATGGCCATGTGGTAGAAGTCCGGCCGCTGGAGGGCAATCCGCATGGTCGCGGCAAGGAACACCGACGCGCCGATCAGGTGGAGATCACCTGCGGCCAGCGGCGTCTTGCCGAGTTGGCGCAGGCTGCCGCTGAAGCACGCCACGACACAGCACAGTACGGCAAACAGGGCGGCCGAATGGATTGTCCAGTGAAAGGCAAACTGGCCGATCCCAAGGCGCCCCGAACGCGCCGACACTTCCGCCATCATGCCGAGATAGTCACCAAATCCGCTGCCGGTGGCAGCCCAGGCCAGCGCTGCCCAAACAGCGATGCTCACGGCAATTGCCACAGCACCGGCGCGAATGGCGGCCCACCGGTGCGGGTAGAACAGGTTTATGCCGTAAATTGCCAGAACGCTCACGAGGGCGGCAATGCCGTACTCATGCGAAACCGCAAGCTGGACGCCAGCCATGGCGCCAGCCATCAGGCCGTACCGGATGGAACTTGGCTTGGCTGCGGCGGTCAGTATCGCCAGCGGCGCCAGGAAGTAGCGCCAAGCCATCCAGTTCAGTCCCAGCAGCGAGTCGAACGCGAACGGCAGCAAAACCAGCAGCGCGCAATACCGTTTCCAGGGCGTGCGGATATAGGCCTGCAAGACGAGCAGCAGTGTGCCGAAGAACAGCAGCTGCAGCAAAAAATAGTAGGTGTAGTAGCTCTCCATCGAATAGCCTGTGGCGCTGATCCAGGCTTCGGCAAGCCCAAGCATCAAGGGGCCATAGAGGAACTCGAAATCCGTGTATGGCGCCTGGCCGCAGACCATTCGCCAGAGGACATTGATGAAATAGTCGGCCTCGATATGCGGGCCGAACCGGGCAAGAGCGCCGGGCCAATAAAGCACCGTGACGAGCCCCACCATGCCGAACCGTTCCAGCCACAACAGCCAGCCGCGCGGCTTGGCCTGTCGGGAGTGGTGCGCCGTATCCGGCGGCACGGCTTTGCTGCGCATGCCGGCGAGCGACACAAACAGGCCGCCGGCGCCGAGCAGCGCCAGGAACTTCCAGTATGCCAGCGAAATATTATAGCCCAGTATGGCTGCGGTGCTAGGCAGGTTGGGGTCTGGCGGATAGAGGCGTGGCACGTATTGCAATGCCAGGGCGAACGACAGAAGCAGGCCGGCGGCGATTGCTGCCAGTATCAGATCTGCCGAACGGACATTCATCGGCGCCCCTAACGAAATCTGCGGAATGCTAGTATATGATTATATAAACTGTATGAACAAATCCGCAACAATCCGCTGTGGAGCCGACAGTGGACACTTACGCCAGCTTGTTGGCGCTCTCCAGCAGATCCTCGACCAGCCTTTCCAGGTGATTGAGCGTCGAACATTCCTTCATCACGTGGCAATAGGGGCGGTAGCGCTTGGTTTCGCTGTCGCCCGTCCCCCATAGCGGCGGCGGCTCCGGGTTCAGGAAGATCACCCGCTTGGAGCGCTCGTAGAGCTCTTTCATGATGTCGGCGCGCGGGTCGGTGTAGTTGGAGCGCGCGTCGCCCAGAATAATCACCGTCGTCCGCTTGTCGACAATGTCCAGCCAACCCTCGCGGAAGTCGCTTAGCGACTGGCCGTAGTCGGTCGGCATGTAGCCGACGGCGTTCATCACCTTCTCCACCGCCTCTTCGACCAGATGCCGCTCGAAGAAGTCCGACGTCTCGATCAGCTTGCCGCTGAAGGCGAAGGTGCGGATGCCGGAGAGCACATCGTGCAGGGCATAGAGGAACTGGAGCAAGAAGCGCGCCACCGCCGCGACCGAGCCGGAGACGTCGCAGATGGCAATCACCTTGGGCTTGTCCAGCTTGCGCATCTTCCATTCGAGGCTGAACAGAATGCCGTCATTGGCGTAGTTCTTGCGCATGGTCCGGCGCACGTCCAGCTGGCCGCGGTCCTTGATCTTGCGCTTGCGGGCGTAGAGGGCGACCAGGCGCTTGGCGATCTTGTCCACGATCTTGCGCATCTCTTCCTGGTCGCGCCTGTCCATGTTGCCGAGGCGGGAGCGGCGCAGCCGGTCTTCCTTCAACTCCTTGGAAGTGGCGGCGCCGTGCAGTTGCAACTGCTGCTCGACGAAGTCGCGCACCTGCTCGAACAGGTAGGAGCGGCCTTCCTGCAGCTGCTGGCGCATGCCCTGTCCGCCGCCGGAGCCGTCGCCCTCCCCCGGCATGCCACCGCCGCCGGGCATGCCTTCGCCCTGCATCTCCCGGCCGAGTTCGCTGATCTGGGCGTCCAGGTCCTGGAGCCCCATCTCGTTCATGATGCGCTGCACATAGAGCCCGCGCTGGGTGAAGAAGCGGATGTTCTCCACCCCGATGGCCGCCGCCGCCTGCTCCATGGAGAGCGCGAGCCCCGACTGGTCGTCCTCCATCAGCATCCGGGCCAGCTCGCTGTCGGCCTCCCCGGAATCACCGCCAGCAGCCGGGTTCCGGCGTTCATCCTCGTCGTCCTCCTGGTTGCGGAAGCTGTCGGCGCGGAAGAAGTCCTCGAACGTGTCGGAGAAGGCGTGTTTCTCCTCCTCCGACTTGGCGAGCGCGAAGGAGAGGGAGGTCTTCAGCCGCTCCCGGTCCTCCCAGCCGACCAGCTCCACCACATGCATGGCGTCGAGCGTATCGGCCACCGAGACGGGCACATCGGCGCCGCGCAGGGCCTTGAGGAAATTGGTAAAGGTGCGTTCCATGGGGAAAAGTCCGGGACGGGCAGGAGCCGGAACGCTAGCACAGGGCGGCGGGTGAGGGGAGGGGGTCGGAAAGCGGTAATTTGGTAACGCTATGTTGGATGATAAACTTGGGTAAGCATTTATCTACATTCCTCTACATTTATCGACATTCTGGCGGGAAAATGTAGAGGTCCTGTTTATCTCCTGTAGATGCGATGACTATCCCCTGTAGACGCTTTGCATGTGGTAATATATTACCAAAACATTGCCGATAAGCGTCCTTCATTTCCGCAAGAATTTCTGCAAGCGACGGCCTTTTCCCGGCCGACTGCCCGGCCGCCAGCGCCGAGTGGAGAGCCGGGTGGAGAGCCGGGATCTTCCGCCGCGCCGAACCTCGAACCCACCTCGACACCATACCGCAATCCCCTTACCATCCCGTTAATGCAACCGGAGCGGCGCATTGGGCGGAGAAGCGGAAACAGCAGCAGCGGCGGGCGCACTCGCCTGGATCGACTGGGGCGTCGTCACCGGCATTGTCGGTACGCTGCTGGCGATCATCAGCTATTTCTGGCCGCGGGAAAGCATCGAGAGTCGCCGGGACAAGCTCGTCAAGGCGGACCTCTACCGCCAACGTGCTGCCGACGCGCTGACCGGGCAGGATTTCGGCCATGTCTACTGCCATGCGCTGCGCCGCGCGCTGATCCTGGCCTGGTGCGTCTATGGCCGCCGCAACGGCCCGTTGGCGCTCGGCGTGAGCCTCTGCCTGGCGTTTGCCTATAGCTGGCTGCTGTTCTGGCTGATCTGGGGCTGGCTCGGCCCGGACGAGGCGAAGGTGGCGAGCGTCGTTCTCTTCACTGCGGCGCAGGAGACCCGGGTTTGGCTGGGGCCGCTCGTTGGGGTTATGCCTATCCTGTTGACGGCCGTTGCCTGGTTTGGCGCGTCCTTTGTCCGTCGGTGGGAAGAACAATTGACGGCGGCATGGTCTTTCCGGGGGCGGGCGGCGTATCGGGTCGCGCTTGGCGTCATTATCGGTCTCGGTGTTTTCGCCGTTGGCAATGCCGGAACGGATTGGGGAGAGGCCGCCGCTCCGGGCTTTTTCTTGTCGGGTTCCTGCCTTTTGGGGGTGGTCGCCACTGCCCGGTATTTCCGCTTCCGCCGAAAACCATGGGTTGCGGCAGGGCTGGCAATACCGGTTGCCTTTGCCTTTGCCGTTGCCGTTGGCGGTGCCCTTGCCGGTGCCGCTGCCGTTGCCGGTGCCCTTGCCGGTGCCGGTGCCTTTGCCGGTGCCGGTGCCGTTGCCGGTGCCGTTGCCGGTGCCGTTGCCGGTGCCGCTGCCGTTGCCGTTGCCGTTGCCGGTGCCTTTGCCGGTGCCGTTGCCGGTGCCGTTTCCGGTGTCGGTGCCGGTGCCGTTGCCGTTGCCGTTGCCGGTGCCGTTGCCGTTGCCGTTGCCGGTGCCGTTGCCGGTGCCGTTTCCGGTGTCGGTGCCGTTGCCGTTGCCGGTGCTGGACAACCGAAAAGCGGACGGCGGCACCCCCTGTCAATTTCGCTTTTCAGCGCGATTGGCGTGGTGCTCATCTGGGGCATTTTGGGAGGGCTTTTTGTCAGAGATGAAGCTTCCGTCCTTATTGGCGGCTTCTTCCTCCTCCTGCCGCTCGCCAATGGTTTGGCCGACCGGGGCTCCTGGTGGGTCAGCCGCAAACTCGGTTCTGAATTGCGCAACCGCCTTAGGCGGCCGCACTCGGGCCGCGAGTTTGCCGCCCTCGTTCTGCGACACGGCCTCTACGACCTGGCTCTGGCGCTCGGCTTCTTCGCCCTGCTCGCAATCCT
This sequence comes from Alphaproteobacteria bacterium, assembly GCA_965222315.1. GTDB lineage: Bacteria > Pseudomonadota > Alphaproteobacteria > Bin95 > Bin95 > JACKII01. Next base: position 1,203,224 of record OZ244951.1, read on the forward strand.
GCTGGCCTTCGCCTTCGAAAGCGTGGACCTGCTTGCGAATTTCAAAGACATCGACGTCACCCAAACCATCGCCGACGCTGCGGCCGCCCCTTTCACCGACGGCCTCTGGCTCACCGCCATGCTGCTCTCGACGCTGCTGCCCACCGCCTTCCACCTGCTGTTCCTGGTCGCGAGCCCCCTCGCGCTCCTCAGCCGCGACCGGGAGGACCGCGGGACCTGGGCGCGCGATCTCCAGCCAGAAGCCTTCGCCGCCCTCGACGAGGAGCAAAAATTCACCCTCACCACCGAAGTCGCCGAGTGGCAGGCGAAACGCCACCCCGCCCGCTGGGCTTCCGCCGGGATGCTCACCCTCGGCCTGTTCGCCCTCGCTGGCTGGCTGATCCACCTCATCGCCACCCTCGCAACCGGCGAGGACCGGGGCTTCGCCGACCTCGTCGCCTCGATCGCAGGCCTCGGCGTCGCGGCGGCGCGGTTGCTGTTCTGAGCCAGCAGCAGGTATTGACCCTCACCGCCCACACAGTTGCCGTTGATTGATCGCGCGCAATCGAAAATCGCATTACCCGGCGGCCCATCCGCCTTTCACCAAACCTTCATCAATCGGTAACCGAACCGACACACTCGATCTCCAAAGCCGGTACTCCGGCGCATCGGCGCCAGGATCAGTTTCCCGGGCTTTAGGAGTTTTCCATGTTCTACCATTTTCCGCCGTCGTTTCTGCCATCGTTGAGCGGCGCCTCCCGCCTTGCCGCGCTGTCGGGTGCAAGCCTCGCGATTCTCGCTGCCAGCGCTGCCGCGCCCGCCGCCGCCGCGACGCTTCAGATGAACCTGCTGAAGACCTATACCACGGGCATCTTCGACGGCAGCGCCGCGGAAATCTCCGCTTTCGATTCCGGCACCAACCGGATTTTCGTCACCAACAGTTCCAACAACACCGTCGATGTGTATGACCTGCTCGGCGGCAACGCGCCGATCAACACCATCAATGTCGGCGGCGGCGGCCCTAACAGCGTTGCGGTGAAGAACGGCGTCGTCGCGGTCGCGGTCGAAGCCACCACGGCAACCGACCCCGGCAGCGTCAAGTTCTATGACGTGAACGGCAATCTCCAGAACACGGTCGCCGTCGGCGCGCTGCCCGACATGCTGACCTTCACCCCAGACGGCTCCAAGATCGTCGTCGCCAACGAGGGGGAGCCGGACGTCGTCAATCCCGAAGGCTCCGTCAGCATCATCGATATTTCCGGCGGTGTCGGTTCGGCCTCGGTGGCGACCGCCGGCTTCACCGCGTTCAACGGCCAGGAAGCCTCCTTGCGCGCCCAGGGCGTGCGCCTGTTCCCCGGCGTTTCCGCGGCCAACGATGTCGAACCGGAATATGTCGCTGTCAGCGCGGACGGTTCGAAGGCATTCGTCTCGCTCCAGGAGGCCAACTCGCTCGCCGTCGTGGACCTGAACACCAACACGGTGACCGACATCAAGCCGCTTGGCGTCAAGGACCACAGCCTGCCCGGTAACGGCCTCGACCCCAGCGACCGGGACAGCGGCATCAACATTGCGACGCATCCGGTCAAGGGCATGTACATGCCCGACTCGATCGCCTCCTACGATGCGGGCGGCCAGACCTACATCGTCACCGCCAATGAAGGCGACGCCCGCGATGCCGACGCCCGGGTGAAGGATCTGACGCTCGACCCCGCGGCTTTCCCGAATGCGGCGGCTCTTCAGGACGACGCCGTGCTCGGACGCCTGGAGGTCTCAACCATCGACGGTGATACCGACGGCGATGGCGACTTTGACGAGCTTTATGCCTATGGCTCCCGCTCGTTCTCCATCTTCGATCAGAACGGCAATCTGATCTTCGACAGCGGCGACGATTTCGAGCAGATCACCGCGGCCATGTTCCCGGCGGAGTTCAACTCCTCGAACGACGACAACACGGACTTCGACTCCCGCAGCGACGCCAAGGGACCGGAGCCGGAGGCGCTGACCCTCGGCGTTGTCAACGGCATGACCCTGGCGTTCATCGGCCTGGAGCGGATGGGCGGTATCATGGTCTACGACATCACCGACCCCAATGCGCCGGACTTTCTGCTCTACCAGAACGACCGCGACTACTCACTGCCGGATACCGACCCGGCCAATCCGATGGGTCCGGAAGGCATGGTGTTCGTCGACGCCGGCGACAATGCCCTGGGCAAGAACCTGCTGATCGTCGCCAACGAGGTCAGCGGTTCGACGGATGTGTACTCGGTTGAGGCCATCCCTCTGCCGCCGACGCTGGCGCTGCTGGCCGGCGGCATCCTGGGCCTCGGCCTCCTCCGCCGCCGCAAGGGCTAACGGCAAGGCCTTACCTCTCCCGGCTGGATGCCCGGCCATAGCGCCGGGCGGAACGCCGGGATCTTCTTCCGAGCGCAACTCCTGGGGAGATCCCGGCTCTCCGCTTCCGTGAGTGCCGGGACACGCTTTCCCCGACGGAAAGCGCTAGATGTTCGCCGGGAAGTGGCCGCCGTCCATCAGGATGTTCTGGCCCGTAATAAAGCCCGCATGCACGCTGCACAGGAACGCGCAGGTCGCCCCGAATTCCTCGGCCGTACCGAAGCGCTTCGACGGGTTTTCGTTCATCCGGGCCTGACGCAGTTCTTCCTCCGGTTTGCCGGTCACTTTCGCGCCGTGGGCGAAATTGCCCTTCAGACGGTCGGTGTCGAACGGGCCAGGCAGCAGGCCGTTGATCGTTACGTTCATCGGCGCAACCTCCCGGCAAATGGTCGAGCTGAAGCCCGTCAGCGCCATGCGCGCGGCGGTGGAGAGGCCCAGGTTCGGCACCGGCATCTTCACGCTCTGGCTGGTGATGTTGACGATACGCCCGAACTTGCGCTCGGCCATGCCGTCCACCACCGCCGTGATCATTTCCACGTGTGAGAGCAACTGCGCCTCCAGCGCCGCCAGCCAGCGCTCGCGCGTGTCGGTGCGGAAGTTGCCGGGGGCCGGGCCGCCCGCATTGGTCACCAGAATGTCGGGCTCCGGGCACGCCGCCAGCACGGCATCCCGGATTTCCGGCTTGGTGATGTCGCCCGGCACGGCCACCACGTTTACGCCATAAGCCTTGCGGATTTCCTCCGCCGTCGCCTCCAACTCGCTGGCGGTGCGGGCGTTGATGACCAGGTCGCAGCCTTCCTCCGCCAGCGCCATGGCGCAGCCCTTGCCCAGGCCCTTGCTGGCCGCTTCCACAATGGCCTTCTTGCCGCGAATACCCATGTCCATGCCGTCAGTCTCCTTGAAAACAGTGTCGTGTGAGAGGGGTTAGTCTTGATCCGTCAGAATCCGGCGCGCAAGCGGCACGGTCAAGGCCCGCCGTTCCGCCCAGGCCGCCCGGTCGAGCTTTTCGACCGCATCGGCGATGGTGGCGCAGGAGCGCTCCAGGTGGGTCAGCATGAACTGCACCACGCCATCAGGCACGGTGATTTGCCGGTCGTGAAACAGCTTCGCCGCCAGGCCGGCCAGCAGCGCGTCGTCGGGCGCCTGCAATGATGCAACAGGCAGCGCATTCAGCCGCGATAGCAAGTCGGGAAGCGCCGCCGCCCATTCCGCTGGAGGCCGGGATGCTGTCAGCAGCAGGGTGCCGCCCGCCGCTTTCACCTGGTTCACCAGGTGAAGCAGGACGCTGAGGTCGTGACACTGGTCGGCATCGTCGACGGCGACGGACCTGGTTGCACTGACCGCCTGTTCCAGCGTCAGGGCGCTGCCTTGTGTTACCGCTGCATCCGCGCGTTTCCGCCAGATCGCCAGCATATGGCTCTTGCCACACGAACGCGGGCCAAGCAGCACCAGGCCCTGACCTGGCCATTCCGGCCAGGCATCCAGCCAGGCCACCGCCTCCCGGTTGCTGCCGGTCACCAGGAAGTCCGCTTCACCGAGTGCCGCCCGCACTGGCAACGGCAGTGGCAATTGTCTGGCCGGGGCGGTCATTTCCGTTCCTCCTGGCCCGGTGTTTCCTGACCGTCGTAGAGGCGGCTGGCCCGGTATTGCTCGATCAGGAAACGCACCAGCACGCCGATCACGGCGGCGACCGGCAGCGCGATCAGCATACCGAGGAAGCCCAGCAGGGAGCCTCCCGCGAACAGGGCAAAAATCACCCAGACTGGATGCAGCCGCACCCGCTCGCCCACCAGCTTCGGCGTCAGGTAGTTGCCCTCGATCGCCTGGCCAATCAGGAAGACCGCAGCGACGATAGCGACCCGCCACCACTCCTCGAACTCCAGCAGCGCCAGGCCCACGCTTGCTACCAACCCGAACATCGAACCAAGATAGGGGATGAAGGAAACCAGCCCCGCCGTCAGTCCGACCGTAAAGCCAAACGGCAGGCCCGCCAGCGCCAGCGCGCCGCCATAGCCGAGCCCCAACAGCACGCAAACCGAAGCCTGACCCCGCGCAAAGCCCCCTAGCGTCTCGTCCACCAGTTCCAATTGCTCGTGCACGGTCGCTCGGTATTCCCGCGGCACCAAAGTATCGAGATCGCCCATGATCCGGTCCCAGTCCCGCAGCAGATAGAACGCAACGACCGGCGTTACGACGATGACGGACAGAAACTCGAACAGGGCGACGCCTTGGCTGAGCGCGCCCTGCAGCAAGCTGGACACCATTTGGAGCGCCTTCTGAATCTGCCCGGCCAGGGCATTCCGCAGATGGTCATAATCTTCCGGCGACAGAACGGTTTTCAGACGAGCCAGCAGAGCGGTCAGGCCTTCCTGCACCGCCTTGATGATACCCGGCAGCCGCTCGGACAGTTCGCTGACCTGGGTCTGAACAATCGGCACCAGCAACAACAGGAACACGACCGCTATCAACAGGAACAGCAGCAGCGACAGGATTGCAGCGACGCCCCTGCCTATGCGGTGACGTTCCATCCAGTCGGCGAGTGGGTCCAGGAAGTAGGCGATGGCGATGCCGGCCACAAACGGCAGCAGAATACCTTTGAACAGCCAGACGAAGCCGCATAGCACTGCGATAATGCCAAGCCACCACCAGGCGCGCTCCCTGACGGTCATCGCCCGTGCCTATATGGACAGCAACAAGGCTGGGCCAGTTTACCCCCCGCCATTGAGCACCCACCCGCCAGGCGTTTCCGTCAGCGACATGCCGTACTGGCTGAACACGCTCTGCGCCTGCCCTGAGCCGCCGCGCAATCGCAGGCGGAACACGGCCTGCTTCGCGCTCAGGCTGGCGAGGGAGAATTGCGCCACGGCCGGAATTTCCTGCAATTGGCGCACCAGCCCGGCATATTGGCCGAGATGGGTCAGTTGGGTGGTCGCCGTGATTTCATCCGTTCCGGCACTGGCGGTTTGCAGGTTTTGTGCCTTCCAGGCTTCCGCCAGCATCTCCGACAGGCCATCGGCCGCCGCGAGGGAGAGTTCCTCCGCCGCCTTGTCCGCGCCGCCCGCCAGGCCTGAACTGCCGACAAAGGTCCGCGAGAGGGGGCCGGGCGGTGCCGCACCATAGCCTTTGACGCTGGCGTCAAGCGCCGGTTGGCCCGTCCGCGGGTCGATCTTGAACTTGGCGTGGGCGACCAGTGCGCCTCTCGCGCCATAATTCTGGGCGAGCGCCTGGAGCCGCGCTGCGTCGCCCGCCAATGCCTGATCCGCGCTGATGATAAGCTGCTCGCCGGGCTCGCCCGCCGCCATGACAGTCTGCACCATGCCTTGCGCGCCAACCCGCTGCCGCCAGGCGCTGTCCCAGGCGTTCGGGATTTCCCAAAGCTGCAAGGCGCCCGCCCGTTCAAACACGGGCACGACGATCAGCGGTGGGCTGATCTGGTCGGTGTAGGGGATGTTGCGCGACTCCAACTCCCGGCGCACCGCTTCGGGTGAGAAAGTCAGCGACATCGTGCCGGTGTAGGCGGTGGCCGTCACCTGCTCCTCCTGGATGTCCGTCGCGACCACCATGCTGTCCACCTGGGAAGCCCGCAATTGCGGCAGGCGGTTGTGGTAGGAAGCGGGAGTCAGCCGCCTGAACAGGTAGGCCAGGGCCTGGTCCCGCGCATCGCGGGTTGCCGCTTCCTGGGCGGCAACGCCCGTTGCGGCGGTCTTGCTGACCTGAACGTCGCGCACGGTGTAGGCGCCGTTCGTCTGCGCCTGCGCTTCCGTGCCCGGTGCCAGCACGGCCAATGCCATCAAGGCCAGCCCGCAGAAAGCGGCGGTGAGCAGGTTTCTTGCCCGGGATGAGCCGGTAGCCCGCACGTCGCGTTGCATTGAAAAGGCCTTTCGTTATGGTCTGCCGGCTGATACCGGCGGGCTGTCGGTGGTGGTCTATCAGGATTGAGCGCCAGCGATAGCGTAATGAGAATATATAGGAAACATTTGCATGTCGAAAGGCGGGCGCACCTACGCTGATGCGGGTGTCGATGTGGATGCCGGGGATGAGTTCGTCCGGCAGATCGGCCCATTGGTGGCTGCAACCGCCCGGCTGGGCAGCCGCCCGGACCTGAAAGGCTTTGCCGGCGTCTTCGATCTGAAGGAATGCGGCTATCGGGACCCGCTGATGCTGGCGGCCACCGATGGCGTCGGCACCAAGCTCCGAATCGCCATCGAAACCGGCCAGCACGGCACGATTGGCCAGGACCTGGTCGCCATGTGCGCCAACGACCTGATCGTGCATGGCGGCGAGCCCCTGTTCTTTCTGGACTATTTTGCCAGCGGCAAACTCTCGCCGGCGATCGCCTCGGAAGTCGTCGCCGGGATAGCCCGCGCCTGCAAGGAGGCTGGCTGCGCCCTCATCGGTGGCGAAACGGCGGAGATGCCGGGCATGTACGCCGAGGGCGACTACGACCTGGCCGGCTTCGTGGTCGGGGCGGTGGAGCGCGACGCCTATATCGACGGTTCTCGGGTACAGGTGGGGGACGTGTTGCTCGGCCTGCCGTCCAGCGGCGTCCATTCGAACGGCTATAGCCTGGTCCGCCGGATCGTTGAAGACCTCGGACTGTCGTACGGCGATTCCGCGCCCTTCTCATCGGATCAGTCGTTGGGTGAGGCGCTGCTGGAGCCGACCCGGCTCTATATCCGCTCTGCTTTGGCTGCGGCGGCCACTAGGCAGGTGAGGGCCGTCGCCCATATCACCGGCGGCGGCCTGCCTGGCAATGTCCCCCGCGTGCTGCCGGATGGCCTGGGGGTCGCCTTAAGTGCCGGCGGCTGGGAATTGCCGCCCGTGTTCCGGTGGCTGATGGAAGCGGGGGGCGTGGCGCCGGCGGAGATGCTGCGTACCTTCAATTGCGGTGTCGGCCTTGTCTTGGTGGTCGCGCCGGATGCCGAGGCCGCCGTGCGCGCTGCGCTGACGGAGGCCGGAGAGGCCAGCATTCTAACTCTCGGCAACATTGTGGCGCTTGAAGACGGCGGGGAGCCAGTCTCCTATGCCGGAGAGGCACCCTGGACATGACGGATGGAGCCAAAAAGCGCGTCGGCATCCTGCTCTCTGGGCGCGGCAGCAACATGGCAGCGCTGGTGGAGGCCGCCCAGGCTGACCTCGCTTTTCCGGCAGAGCCCGCCTTGGTCCTCTCCAACCGGGCCGATGCGGCGGGCCTGGCGTTTGCGGCAGACAAGGGGATCGAAACAGCGGTTGTCGATCACAAGCCGTTCGGCAAGGACCGCGAAGCCTTCGAACATGCCCTTGATGCGCGCTTGCGGGAATCCGGTGTGGAATTGGTCTGCCTTGCCGGGTTCATGCGGCTGCTGACCCCTTGGTTCGTCGAGCAGTGGCGCGACCGCCTGATCAACATCCACCCCTCTCTGTTGCCGTCGTTCAAGGGCCTGCACACCCACGAGCGCGCCTTGGAGACGGGGGTGCGCCTGCACGGTTGCACGGTACACTTCGTCCGCGCCGAGATGGATGACGGCCCCATCATCGCGCAAGCCGCCGTGCCGGTTCTCCCTGGCGACGACCCGGACATCCTCGCAGCCCGTGTCCTCACGATGGAGCATCGGCTTTACCCGCTGGCTTTGAGTCTGGTAGCGGCGGGCAAGGTGCGGGTGGAAGATGAACGGGCCGTTTTCGACCCGCCCGAAACAGCGCAAGAGGCTCTGCTGCTGGGGTAGGGCTAGGCCGCGCGCCCAACAATACCAAAAACGGCATTCCCGGCAGGATGCCCGGCCTCCCGGCCGCGCAGATCGCCGCTATCTCCTGCCTTTGGAGAACCTACCCAGTAATACGGATGCCAGCCGTGATCTTATACCGGCGGTTGATCTGAATGATCACGCTGGTCAGCGCTTCCGCCGCGGCGGAGTTGGCCAACGGTCCGGCGTGCCAGCCCTTCAGGCCGGCGTCTTCCACCAGCTTGATGACTTCCTCCCGCGCTGCCAGTTTGTCGCCAGCGACCAGCACATCGCAGTCCAGGTCTTCGCCCGACTGCAGCTTGTCGGCCGCCACATTCTGGAATGCCGAGACGACAATCGCTTCCTCCAGCAATTTCTGGGCGTTCACCGCTGCAGAGCCGCCTTCGGGCAACTGCACGGTGCCGACTTTCGGCGGCATCAGGGGCACGGTCGTGTCGATCAGGATCTTGCCTTTCAGGGCTTCCCTCACGGCCTCAAGCGTCCGCAACTGGTTCTCATACGGCACCGTGATCGCAACAATATCCGCCACGGTTGCTGCTGAGAGATTGTCCATCCCTTCTGCGCCCTCGACCAGAGCGGCGGCTTCCTGCGCCTTCTCCGCCGCGCGGGAGCCGATAATGACGCGGTGCCCGGCCTTGGCCCAGCGGCGGGCAAGCCCGGTGCCCAGGTCGCCGGTGCCGCCTAGAATGGCGATGGTCTTGCTCATGTCATTCGTTCCAATCGAAAATACCGGAGGTGCGCGGCTCTTCGCCAAGCGCGGGGATAAGCGGGTTTAGCGCGAGCAACCCGTCCGCGTCGAGCCCAGAAAGACTTACGCATGCCTGCCAAAGCCGGTTCACCGCAACCGCTTCCAGATACGGGGCCGCCTGCCGCTCCAGCTTTGCCCGGTACTGTTCTTCGCCCCACGGTGCTGCGCCGTTCGGATGCGCGTCGGCGACGGCTTTCTCCGCCTCGACCACCGCGCCGTTCCGCATCGTCACCTCGACCCGTCCGTCAAAGGCCCGCTTGGCCGGGTCGGGCTCGTGGTAGCGCTCGGTCCAATGGGGCTCCTCTTCCGTCGTGATCGCGCTCCACAGCTTGTGCGTTTCCAGGCGCCCCGCCCGCTCCGGCGTGTAGGAACCGATGTGGTCCCAGTCGCCATCCTCCAGCGCTACGGCAAAGATATAGGGAAGCGAATGGTCCAGCGTCTCCCGGCTGGCGTGCGGGTCGTATTTCTGGGGATCGTTCGCGCCGGAGCCGATCACCCGGTGGGTATGGTCACTGGTATAGATCACGATGTCAGAGACTTCCGTCAGATCAATCCGCCCGCGCAGGTCAAAGGCCAGGTCGATCATTGCCTGCGCCTGGTATTCGGCGGAATGCGCCTTGGGATAGGTCTCCATGATGCCCCGCGGCGGCGCGCCGGCATCGGGCAGCGGCACGGCGTATTCCGCTCTTGGCCCGTCCAGCATCCAGGCAATCACCGAATCCTCTCCCTCATAGACAGGGCTCGGCCCGCCCTGGCCCCGCATGGCCCTGTCAACGGCCTCGATGGCGGTCTTGCCGGCCCAGGCGGGCGCGTAGGCCTTCCACGAAGAAATATCGCCCTTGCGCGACTGCCGTGTGGCGAAGGACAGGTGGACGGCCTGATTCAGCGCATCGTAGATCGTCTCTGCCTTCAGTCCCAACAACGCGCCCAATCCTGCCGTGATGCCGGCCGCCAAATGGGCCACATGGTCGATCTTGTGGCTATGCAGGTCGATGGCCTTTACCAGCGCGACATGCACTTCATAGGCCACGACGATGGCGCGGGTGAGGTCCGCGCCGGTCCGTTTCGTCTGCTGCGCCACCGCCAGCAGGCCGGCCACGCAGTCGGAGGGATGGGCGAAGTCTGCCGCCAGGAACGTGTCATTCCAATCAAGCTCCCGCACGGCTACGCCATTGGCCCACGCCGCCCATTCGGCATGCACGGGCACGTCGAAGCCGAACACCCGTGCGCCGCGCAACCGGGGGTGCGCCAAGCCCATTTGGCGGGCCGCCCGCACCGCCTCCCGGTCGATTGCTGCCAGCGCAACCGCCAGCGAATCAGCCATCCGCAACCCGGTCATGGCCTCAACATCGGGCTCTATGGGCCCGGGGGCCGCGGCAAACGCCGCGATACTCCAGACCAGCTGCTGGTCCCTGGGCAAGCGGTCGGCGGAAGGGTGAACGCGGACGGTATGGGTTGGCATATTCGTAGCTCCGGCCGGGGGCAAAATTGGTTCGGGCGGCAGTGACGCTAAAGCTTAGCCCATTCCATGGCGTGCCGTGAACCAAGCGGCATGACGGTAGTCTCCCGGCTGGGCATCCGCCTCCGGCAAAGCCGCCTCCGGCAGGCACGGTCGCCATCGCTGTTCGGATCAGGAAAATTGTGCAGCGATGGGGCTTGCTATGGCGTCGCACCTAAGGGTAGGCTCCCGCATGGATCGGCGAAATCCCGCTCGTTCGGGGAGTTGGCTGGTACATAAAAAAAAGGCGGTCCACGCCAGTTACTGAGGAACCGGAGCAATCAAGCGCTGCAATGCCAGCGGCTTAGTCCAGATGGGAGACCAATTAATGTCTGATTCCACCAAGAAAACCGGCCTGAATCGCCGCGAGTTTATGGCGGCAACCGCCGCCGCAGGTGCAGTAGCCACCGCTGCATCGAGCCCGGCAAAGGCGATGCCGAAGCGCGGCGGCACTTTGCGTTATGCTACCCGTACCGACGGTCGCGGTCTCGATCCGCATCGCAACTTTGTCTACTACGTCTCGAACCCGATGGCGCTGACCACGATGGGGCTGGTCGATCTTGGCAAAGATATGTCACTGCAGCCGGGCGTAGCCGAGTCGTGGGAAGGGTCCAAGGACCTGATGAAGTACACGTTCAAGCTGCGTCAGGGTGCAGAATACCATAACAGCAGAACAATTGATGCCGAATCGGTTGTTTGGAATATTCAACGCATGCAAGACCCGAAAATCGGGCACGCACTGCACCGCTCTGCAATTAAGAATATCGATCGCGCGGAGGCGGACGGCCAGTACGTCCATTTTTACTTAAAAAAGCCGAGCGCTGTGTTGCCGGCGAACTTAGTCTACTATCCGATCAATTTGATCGCTCCTGACAGTGTCGACAATGTCGATAACCATCCGATCGGTTGCGGTGCCTTCAAGTTCAAGAGCTGGAAGCGCTACGCCAAGACCGAACTCGTTCGCTTCGAGAATTATTTCGAAATGGGCGAAGACGGCAACCCGCTCCCCTACCTAGATGCGGTTGAGGCCTTCCCGAAACGCGAAGACAAGGTGCGTCTGACGGCGCTGCGGTCCGGTGAAGTCGACATGATCGAGAACATGTCCTACTTCGACGCGCCCAGTTTTATTGAGGACGAAAGCGACACCTACAACGTTTTCAAATCCCCCCAGGTTGGCCTAGCGCACTACAACATCCAGGCGAAGTCCGGACCGTTCGCGATGTCGGGCGGAGAGGATGCAAAGATGCTTCGCCAGGCGGTCGTCCATGCGATCGATAAGGAAGCAATCCATCAGGCGGTGTTCAACGGCTTGGGGGAAAAGATGGACACGTTCTATGCGTCGGAGTCTCCCTGGCATCTGCCCGACGTGAAGGCGGGCCCGGAATATGACCCGGAGAAGACGCGCTTCATTCTGCGCAAGCTGAACATGGAAAATATGCCGATCGCCGTGGTTTCGCGTCAGGCCTATCAGTACATGCGCAATGGTGGCGAAATCCTCCACGCGATGCTGCTGGAAGCCGGCTTCGCGGCCACGAACGAGGTGTTCGACAACCCGGTTCTCCAGTCCAAATACGAAAAAGACGACTACGGTATCGACTCCACCGCTTCCAGCTTCCGCTTCGATCCGGATGGCCATTATGGCCGGTGGATCGCCTCCGATGCGGCGGCGAACAAGCGCCGCATCGGCTTCAAGTCGGAGCGCTGCGACCAACTGATCGAGGAAGCCGCCGCCACCGCCGATATGGGCCTGCGGAAGGAAATGTACACCGAAGTCGACAGCATCGTTAACGACGAGTGCGTGTTCATCTATCATCACTCGGTGCCATTGACCGGCGCTTCGGTGAAGAATTTGAAAGGGTACGAACCCCAGCTCACCGGTGGTCCAAACTACCACGGTGGCGGTGTCCGCACTGCGTACTTCGACAGCTAATGCGACCGGTGGGTCGTCGCTCTTCCGGCCGTGGCCGGGGGGGCGGCTGCCCATTTTCGTGACCGCAATGACAAAGCTGCCAAACAGCCCTAGACCGGTGGACAGCGCATGCTGATTTATACGATCAATCGGATTCTTCAGCTAATCCCGATTGTTTTCATACTGTCGTTTATCGTGTTCATGATGGTGGAAGCCTTGCCGGGCGACATCATCGACACAATGGCCGACATCGATACCGAGATTGATGCGGAAACCCGTGCGGCGTTGGAAAAAGAGCTCGGTCTCGATCAACCATGGTACGTACGCTATGCTTGGTGGCTGGGTGATATTTTCCAGGGCCAGTTCGGTAACTCGCTGGTAACCAGGCGCCCCGTTGCTCTGGAACTGATCGAGCGTATCCCGGCAACGCTTTACTTGGCCGCGGTTGGCATTGGCCTCTCCCTGCTGATCGCCATTCCATTTGGCACGATTGCCGCGGTGAAGCGCAACAGCATCACCGACTACAGCGCCCAGGTCACCTCGCTCGTCGGTATCTCGATCCCTGAATTCTGGTTCGCGATCCTTTCGATCCTGGTGTTCTCGCTCTACTTCGGTTTGTTGCCGTCGTCGGGTTATGTCGGGCCGGGAGAGGATTTCGGGCTATCCATCTGGTATCTGATCCTGCCCGCGGTCGCGATCGGCTTCCGCCAGGCGGCCTATACCACCCGCCTGACGCGCTCCAGTATGCTGGACGAGATCAGCAAGGACTATGTGGTCACCCACCGCTCGCTCGGCCTGCCGGAGAGCAAGGTGATCTACAAGTACACCCTGCGTAACGCACTGATACCGACGGTAACCATTGCCGGCCTGCAATTCGCCAACCTGCTTGGCGGCACGGTGGTGCTGGAGACCATCTTTGCATGGCCAGGTATTGGACTGACGATCTATCAGGCAATCCAGTTGCGCGACTACCCGGTGATCCAAGCGGGCATCCTGTTCCTTGGTTTCAAGGTGGTATTGATCAATCTGCTGGTTGATTTGTTGTACCGCGTCCTCAACCCGCGTGTCAGTGTCGGCGGCGGCTAGCGGAGAGGGAAAGAAAACAATGACTGAAGTAGCCCAAAATCAACTGGATGCCCGCCAGCGGGTCGATATCGTCGCCGATACGGAGACGCCGTGGCGCATCCGTACCCGTCGCGCCCGCGCCGGAACGTCCAATGCCTGGCACGAACTGCGCAAGAGCCGGACAGCGACCATCGGTGCAGCGATGATCCTGTGCCTGCTGGTTGTTGTGCTGTTTGCCAAGACACTGGCGACACACAACCCGATCAAGTCCAACTACCGCGAGCGGGTCGCCCCGATCAGTGCTGAGCACATTATGGGCACGGACAAGTTCGGGCGTGATATTTACAGCCGGGTCATCATCGGCGGGCAGCGCACGATCCTGATGAGCGTGGCCGCGGTGATACTCGGCATGTCGATCGGCATACCCATCGGCATTCTGTCAGGCTTCTACGGGGGGAGGATTGACAGCGTCGTCATGCGTATCACGGACGGGTTCTTAGCCTTCCCGGGGCTATTACTCTACCTGTTAATCATAACCGTGGCCCGAGAATGGAAGCTGCACGGCTTCTGGAACGATGCGATATTGGTGTTTGCGCTCGGTATAGCCTTCTGGCCGGAGGTCGCGCGATTGTCCCGCGGACAGGCCCTGGTCGAACGCAAGAAGGAATATGTTGAGGCCGCGCAGTGTATGGGCGAACGCAGCGTCTGGATCGCCATGCGCCAAATCCTGCCGAACTGCATCTCGCCGTTGATCGTCAATGCTACGGTGCGGCTCGGTTTTATGATCCTGATCATTGCCGCGCTGAGCTATCTCGGCCTGGGCACACCTCCGCCTGAGCCTGATTGGGGTTCGGACCTGCGGGCCGCCCAGGATCACATGGAAAGCCACCCGATGATTGCGATCTTCCCAGGGCTGGCGATCTGTTTCAGCGTGCTCGCCTTCAACCTGTTCGGCGACGGGCTCCGAGACATCCTCGATCCCAGAATGACTGAACGCTAGCGGGCTTCGGCCCCTGGCATAGAAAAAGGGCGGAACCGTGAGGCTCCGCCCTTTCTTTTTGGGCTCTAAGATTTGCCTGGGCACGAAAGCCTCCGGCCATGCTCCTCACACAATAAAGCCCGGCAGAACCATGTCCTGCCGGGCTTCATGGAATCGAGCAGACCACTTACCGATCAGACATTATGGCATGCCACGTAATGATTGGGCGCCATCTCTCTCAGTGGCGGCGGGTCGGTCTCGCAGTTTGGCGTGGCAATCGGACAGCGCTTGCACAGGCGGCAGCCAGGCGGCGGGTTAATCGGCGTTGCGATTTCACCGGTCAGCAGCAAACGCGGCGCCGGCTTGTCCGGGTCGGCCTCCGGCACGGCTGCCATTAGCGCCTGGGTGTAAGGGTGTTGCGGGCGTTCGAAGATTTCGTCTACCGGCCCGGTCTCGACGATCTTGCCCACATACATCACGGCCACCCGGTCGGAGATGTGGCGGACAACACTCAGGTCGTGGGCGATGAACAGATAGGTCAGTTGCATCTTCTGCTGCAACTCGCGGAACAGATTCAGAATCTGTGCCTGCACGGACACGTCCAACGCAGAGACCGGCTCATCACCGATCACCAGTTCCGGGTCAACCGATAGCGCCCGTGCAATCGCGATCCGCTGTCGTTGACCGCCCGAAAACTCATGCGGATAGCGGTCGATATGCTCATGGCCAAGCCCGACCAGGTTCAGCAGCTCCAGTACCCGTTCACGCTTGGAACGCCAATTGTCCGCCAGGCCGTGAATTTCCAGCGGCCGGGCAAGGATTTGCATGACGGTCTTGCGCGGGTTCAGCGAGGAATAGGGGTCTTGGAAGACGAGCTGAACATCCTTGCGGACGGCCTGCATTCGGGTCTTGTCAAATGCCAGCAGGTCTTCGCCCTTTAGCCGAATGGCACCGCTGGTCGGTTCGACCAGGCGGGTAATCAGGCGGCCGGTCGTGGACTTGCCGCAACCGCTCTCGCCGACCAGGCCAAGCGTCTCGCCGGCATTGACGTGAAAGCTGATGTCGTCGACGGCTTTCAGCGTCTGGGTCTTGCCCGCGATACGGGAGACCATGTCGCCGTTCAGCGTAAAAAATTTGGTGAGGTTCTCGACCTCAAGCAGGGGAGCGCTCACTAATGTGGGTTCCTTATCTGTCAGTTGGTCGAGGGATTAGGACATATCGTTCAGGTGACAGGCCGCCCAATGACCTGGCGCCACTTCCCGGAACTTCGGGATTTCCTGGCGGCAGATGTCCATGGCGTGCTGGCAGCGCGGGTTGAACTTGCAGCCCGTTGGCGGGTCCATCATGTTGCAGACCGAGCCGTCAATTGGCGTCAGAAACTCGCTCTTGGTGTCCATCCGCGGGATCGAGTTCAACAGGCCGATGGTGTACGGGTGCATGGGATTCTTAAAGATTTCCCGCTTTTCTCCCATCTCCACCAGGTGGGAGGCATACATCACGCCGATCCGGTCGCAGGAATGCGCAACCACACCCAGATTGTGCGTGATAAACAGCAGCGACATGTCGAACCGGTCGATCATGGAAGTGATCAATTGCAGGATTGTTGCCTGGATGGTCACGTCTAGTGCAGTCGTCGGCTCGTCCGCGATCAGAAACGTCGGGTCGCAGGACAGTGCCATCGCCAGCATCACACGCTGCCGCATGCCGCCGGAGAACTCGTGCACGTAATTGTCGACGCGGCCTCTGGCTGAGGGAATGCCCACCAGGTCGAGCAGTTCGATGGTGCGCTCCCGCGCTTCGGCCTTGTTCATGCCGAGATTGGTTTTCAGAACGTCGCCGATCTGGCTGCCGACCGTATAAACGGGGTTTAGCGCGCTCATGGGTTCCTGAAAAACCATGGCGATCTTTTTGCCCCGGATTCCCCGGATCTGATTATCGTTCAGACTGTAGATATCCTGGCCGTCAACAACGACACGCTCCGCCGAAACCTCACCAGGCGGGGACGGGACGAGGCGCATGATTGCGCGGGCGGTGACGGATTTGCCGGAGCCCGACTCACCGACCAAACCGAACGTTTCGCCGCGCCCGACGTCAAACGTGACCCCGTTCACCGCTTTTAGTGTACCGCGTTTCAGGTGGAACTGTACCGTAAGGTCTTCCACCGACAGCATAGGTTCAGACATCAAGCGCTTCCTGTTGTTTTATCGTTCGGAAGCATTGTGCCGATACCGCAGGCCACGGTCTAGGCCGCAGGCCGGAAAATGACCGAATTTTATCGGGTCAAATACGATTTCCGGATCTGCGGCCCGGCAGTTTGCCTGGCGGGTGCCGGAATTATCCTTGGCGGCCCGGTTTTGCCGATTTTTTGGCCATCCGTTTGCCTAAACCCGCCATACCGATTGCGGCCGCCATGAGCACGAAGCTGGCCGGTACAGGCGTTTTGGTAACGTCCTCACCGCCGGGCAACCCGGTGTTCTGATTGTTGAGGGCGCTCAGGTCGTTCGGATCAATGCCGGTTTCGAAATTGTCGAAGCCGATGCCGATGTTCGACAATTTGGAGCCGGTGAAGAACAGTTCCAGGCGGTCGATATCGGTCAGCAACAGCCCATTCGCGGCAAAGAACGAATAGGTCAAAGCCTGTCCGTCGAGGGACTGGCTGTTGTTCACGGCGATCTGGCCGCTATCGATGCTGGCCAGCACGGAGCCATTGGCTGCGACCGCATCCACCCGCACGCCCTCGCTGGAGCTTTGGCTTTGCACGCCGTCCAGGTCCCAGACTTCCAGGGAAATGGGCGAGGTGGGAGCGACCAGATAGGACATGGTCAGGAACGGGGATTTGCGGTCGAAGTCGCCTTCGAAGAACCCGTCCCCCATTCGCATGAAGTAGTTACCAAGGCGGGCATTCGCTGCCGCGTCCCGGCCTTCGTCGATCACGAGCGTGCCGCGCACATCGGTGACGAAGCCAAACGTGTCGCCTCCGCGAACACCGCCGGTCGCCTCCGCACGCAGACTCATGCTTTGGCCGTCACTCAACCGGTTTCCCGGTGTGAAAATGACGCCTTCAGACTGGAAATCGTTATCAACTCGCTGATCATCGCTAGGTGTAACGCCGCCGACCGATTCTGTGTCGATCAATCCGGCTTGCACACCTGGCGCAAGAAGCAATGCTCCGGCCACGAGGGCGGAGCGTAAGGTTAGCTGGTTCATCTCTCTCTCCTGTAACGAACAGCTTCCCTAACCCGCGCCGTACAAATGTATCGTTCTTAAAATAATGTCAAGAAATTCGTGGGAAAATAAATGATTATGCCATCGTATAATATGCTTAGCGCCCCGGTACTAATGCCTGGCAGGTGATGCCTTAGTACTCAGGCAGCCTGGTCAGGCGCGGTGGAAATGGACGGGCAATGTGCGCAAGCCGAGCAGCCGGTTGCTGGGAGTCCACGCCGGCTCACCTGCCAGACTGAAGTCTTTGTATCGCCCTATTAACTCATTCAATACGCTACGGATTTCCAGCCGGGCCAGGTTCGCGCCCAGGCAGAAATGCACGCCTGCGCCAAAGCCAATATGCCGGTTCGGGCGGCGGGCGATGTCAAAGTCAAAAGGCCGGTCGAACTTGCTCTCGTCGCGGTTCGCCGAAAGCTCCCAGATCGTGATTTTCTGGTTTGCTGCGATCTTTTGGCCCGAAATCTCGGTATCGGCCATCGCGGTCCGCCGCTTGTAGATGGAAGGCGTGGTCCATCGCACGATTTCCTCCAGCGCCCAGCGCATCAGGCCGGGGTCGTCCCGCAGCTTCTGCAACTGGTCTGGGTTTTGGATAAAGGCGAGCATCGACCCGCCAATTGCGCTGCGCGTGGTTTCCGATCCGGCGGAGAATAGCAGGATGAAAAAGGCCACCAGTTCCCGGTCGGTCAGCCGCTCGCCGTCGATAGATGCATGCGCGATGACCGAAAGAATATCGTCGCCGGGGTCCCGCAGTTTCTCTTGGATCAGGTCGTTGCCATAGTCGCGGACCTTGCGGAAATACTCGGCGGAGATAACGCCGTCGCTCGGCTCCGCGACGCCTTTGTCCAGCCATTCAATCAGCATGCCGCGGTCCTCACGGGGGACGCCGACCATGGCGCAGATCACCTGGAGCGGCAGTTCCTTTGCCACCCGATCGACGAAATCAAATTCCTGTTCGTCCTCGACCTCGTCGAGGATCTCGCTTGAGAGGCGCTGGACGTCGGCTTCCAGCTTGGCCAGAGTCGCGGGCGTAAAGCCGGTCGTTACCAATGCCCGTAACCGCGCGTGCTTCGGATTATCGGTCTGGATCATCATTTTGCCGGCGTAGGGATCGTCCATCAGCGTTGTACCGCCAAAGGCCCGGCCCGGGCCTTTCTCCGACGAAAACAGGTCCGGCTTGCGGAACACATGCTCGATATCGTCGTAGCGGCTGACCACCCAGAACCCTTCGCCGCCGGGCGTATGCTCGGTCGGTTCATGCCAGAACACCGGGTCGTTGGCGCGCAGGTGCCGGAAGAAGTCGTGCGGGAAGCCTTGGGCGAAGCTCTGACCGTTGGACAAGTCTATGGGGCTGGGCATGGCGCGTTTCCGTTCTGTGCATCTGTGCAATTGTCTTTGCCGGGAAGGCTAGCGCGGCGCGCCCTTCCCGCCAACCGCTGAGGGCGTGTATTCTGCTTGTTCCATCTTCTCGCTGCTCAAGGTCCGCCTATGCCCGCCGGAAAACCCCGCCAACTCCGCCTTGGCGCGTTCATGCGCCCGGTCTCGATCCACACGGCTGCCTGGCGCTATCCGGGCGGCACGCCCGAAGCGAATTTCTCACTGGAGCACCTGGTCGCCTATGCACAGAAGCTGGAGCAGGGCTGTTTCGACGCCTTCTTCATGGCCGACCATCTGGCGGTCCTCAACATGCCGATGGACGGGCTGAAGCGCAGCGCCACCAACACGTCATTCGATCCACTGACCTTGCTGCCAGCGTTGGCGATGATGACCAAGCGGCTAGGCCTGATCGCCACCGCCTCCACCACGTTCGAGCCGCCTTACATGATCGCCCGGCGCTTCGCCTCGCTGGATCACATCTCGAAGGGCCGGGCCGGCTGGAACATCGTCACGACCTCCAACCCCGATGCGGCGAAGAATTTTGGTCAGGACGAGCAGATGCCCCATGCCGACCGCTACAGGCGCGCACGGGAGTTCTATGAGGTGGTGACGGGCCTCTGGGATTCCTGGGCCGACGACGCCTTCATCCGCGACGTCGAAAGCGGCGTGTTCTTCGACCCGGCGAAGCTGCACGTGCTCGACCACCAGGGCGAGTTCTTCAAAGTCCGTGGACCGCTGAACATTGCCCGGCCGGTCCAGGGTTGGCCGCTGATCGTTCAGGCCGGCGCCTCTGACGCGGGCCGGCAACTGGCGGCGGAAACGGCGGAGATGGTCTTTGCCACCGCCCGCACCATCCCCGACGGCCAGGCCTATCTCTCCGACGTGAAAGGCCGGATGGAGGCTGCTGGCCGAAACCCGGAGCACATGAAGATCCTGCCGGGCGCGCTGGTCGTCGTCGGCGACAGCGAGGCGGAGGCGCGGGAAAAACGCGCCTTGCTCGACAGCCTGGTCCATCTCGACAGCGGCCTCGGCTCGCTGGCGGTGGCGCTGTCGGCGGACGTGTCGGGTTTTGACCTGGACAAGCCGGTGCCCGAACACGAACTGCCGCCCACCAACGCCAGCCAAAGCGGCCGCGACCGGGTCCTGAAAATCGCCAGGGAGGATGGGCTGACCGTCCGGCAATTGGCGGGCCGGGTCGGCGGTTACGGCGGGCTCTCCATGGTCGGCACCGCGGCAAGCATCGCCGACCAGATGGAGGCCTGGCTGATGGAGCGTGCCTGCGACGGCTTCAACATCATGTTCCCCTACCTGCCTGCCGGGCTCGACGATTTCATCGATAAAGTGGTTCCGGAACTGCAACGCCGGGGTCTCTTCCGCACGGAGTATGAAGGCAAGACCTTGCGGGAGAACCTGGGCGTGCCCAGACCGGAGAACCGTTACTTCCGCTAGCGGCCTGCTGGAACCACTAGCAGCGAACCCAGCCATGGTTTGGCGGTTCATGGCGAGGGAGGTCCGCTCTCTTGCCATTCCCCTTCGGCAGATCGCACGGTAGTCTTTCGTCTAACAAACCGTTCCGCCCTTGAGGATTACCCCATGAATTCCGGCAAGTTGCTCGTCGCCAACCGCGGCGAGATCGCCACGCGCATTGCCCGTGCCGCCGCCGAACTCCACGTGCCGACCGTCGCGGTCTATCCAGCGGACGACGCCGCCAGCCTGCATACGCGCAAGGCGGACGAGGCGGTTCAACTGCCGGGCAGGGGTGTTGCCGCCTATCTGGATGGTGCCGCGATCATTCAGGCCGCGAAGGATACCGGCGCAACCGCGATCCATCCGGGCTACGGCTTCCTCTCGGAGAACGCGGAGTTTGCCCGCACCTGCGCCGAGGCCGGCATCACCTTTGTCGGTCCCTCGCCCGAGAGCCTCGAACTGTTCGGTGACAAGCATGCCGCCCGGACCCTCGCCGTGGAGCAGGACGTGCCGACCCTGCCCGGTACCGCCGCCCCGACTTCCCTGGAAGACGCAAGGGCTTTCCTGAAAGACCTCGGCCCAAACGGCGCTGTTATGGTCAAGGCCGTGGCCGGTGGCGGCGGGCGCGGCATGCGGCCGGTCCTCACCGAAAGCGAGTTGGAAGAGGCCTTCACCCGCTGCCAGTCGGAGGCGCTGTCCGGCTTTGGCAATGGCGACCTTTATGTTGAGCGCCTCGTCCGCCGCGCCCGCCATATCGAGGTGCAGGTGGTCGGAGACGGCCAGGAAGTCTCCCACCTGTGGGAGCGGGATTGCTCGCTCCAACGCCGCCGCCAGAAGATTGTAGAGATCGCCCCCGCGCCAACCCTCGATCTGGTGGTGCGCGACAAGCTGCTGGATGCGGCGCTGCGGCTGACAGGGGCGGTGAATTACAAGAACCTCTGTACGGTCGAATTCCTGGTAGACGCCGACACGGGCGAGTTCTTCTTTATCGAAGCCAACCCCCGCCTCCAGGTCGAGCACACGGTGACCGAGGAAGTCACCGGCCTGAATCTGGTCGAGGTGCAGTTGCAGATCGCGGCGGGCCAGACTCTCGCCGACCTCGGCCTCCGCAAGGACGAGGTACCCACGCCACGCGGCATCGCCGTGCAGTTGCGCGTCAACACGGAAACCATGCTGGCAGACGGTGAGGCCAAACCCGGTGGTGGCACGTTGACCGCCTTCGAGCCGCCCTCCGGCCGGGGTATCCGCGTCGATAGCTATGGCTATGCCGGCTATCGCACCAATCCGGCCTACGACTCGTTGCTGGCGAAGCTGATCGTTCACACTGGCTCCAAAAGTCTCCCCGATGCGATGACCAAGGCCTACCGCGCGCTCTGCGAGTTCCATGTGGCAGGCGTGCCCACCAACATCCCTTTCCTGCAAGCGCTGTTGCGGGAAGACGCGGTGAAGGAAGGCCGGACTGACACCGATTTCATCGGGGCCAACGCCGCCCGGCTGGTGGAGGCCGATCACGCCGCCCACCCGCACCTGTTCTTCGCGCCGACGACAGAGGCGGGCTCCCGCCGTGGCCGGGCCGGAGCGAAGGTCGACTCGTCCGACCCGCTGGCAGTGCTCGCTTTCGGCCAGGCGGACGACAGGCAAGGTGCGGCTGCCCGCGCTGCGGCGGAGGAGCAATTGGCAGAGGGCATGGTCGCTGTCCGCACGCCACTCCAGGGCACCATCATTTCCGTTACTGTTTCCGAGGGCGACGTCGTGTCCCGCGGCGCGCAGCTGGCCGTGATGGAAGCCATGAAGATGGAGCACGAGATCAAGTCGGAAACCGCCGGCATCGTCCGCGCCATCCATGCCGAGGCTGGCGACACCATGTGGGAAGATCAGCTCCTCATCGCGCTGGAGCCCTCCGACTCGGCTGACGACGCTGTGTCCGCGGAAGAGGAAATAGACCCGGACTATATCCGCCCCGACCTGGCCGAAGTGCTGGAACGCAAGTCCCTGATCTATGACGAAAACCGGCCCCAGGCTGTCGCCCGCCGCCGCAAGACCGGCCACCGTACGGCTAGGGAAAACGTCGACGACCTGGTCAATCCTGACACCTTCATCGAATACGGCAGCATGGTCGTCGCGGCACAGGTGCGCCGCCGGAGCCTGGAAGACCTGCGCACCCGCAGCCCCGCCGACGGCATCATCGTCGGCATCGGCCAGGTGAACGAAGACCAGTTCGGCGATCCGGCCTCGCGGGTAGTGGTGCTGGCCTATGACTACACCGTTTTCGCCGGGACCCAGGGCGTCCACAATCATTGGAAGACGGACAAAGGCATCGACCTTGCCGACGATGGCCGCATGCCGGTTATCCTGTTCGCGGAGGGCGGCGGTGGCCGCCCCGGCGACGACGACTATGGCGGCTTCGTCGGCATGGACACGTTCCACCACTTCATGAAGCTGTCGGGCCATGTGCCCATCGTCTGCATCGTCGCCGGGCGCTGCTATGCGGGCAATGCCTCGCTGGTCGGCGCGTCGGATGTGGTAATCGCCACCCGCGACGCGAACATCGGGATGGGCGGCCCGGCCATGGTGGAAGGCGGCGGCCTGGGCGTATTTACGCCGGAGGATATCGGTCCAACAGACGTGCAGTCGAAGAATGGCGTCATCGACATTCTGGTGGAGAACGAGGCCGAAGCGGTCCAGGTCGCCAAGAAGTACGTGTCCTATTTCCAGGGACCGCTCAAGAATTGGACGGCCCCGGACCAGCGCCGCATGCGCCACATCGTGCCGGAGAACCGCCTGCGCATTTACGAAATCCGCGACGTGATCGAGACATTGGCCGATGAAGACTCGGTGCTCGAACTGCGCAAGGACTTCGGCAAGACCATCGTCACTTGCCTGATCCGGCTGGAGGGCAGGGCGGTCGGCGTCATCGCCAACGATCCGAAGCATCTGGGTGGCGCTATTGACAGCGACGGCTCAGACAAGGGCGCGCGCTTCATGCAACTTTGCGACGCCTACGACATTCCGATCGTCCATCTCTGCGATACGCCGGGCATCATGGTCGGGCCGGAGATCGAAAAGACAGCCCTCGTCCGGCACGCCGCGCGCATGTTCGTAAACAGCGCGAACCTGACGGTGCCCTATTTCACCGTGATCACGCGCAAGGCCTACGGCCTGGGCCAAAGCGCCATGGCGGGCGGCAATCTGCGCTTCCCGTATTTCTACGTCGCCTGGCCCACCGGCGAGTTCGCGCCGATGGGAATTGAGGGGCAGGTGAAGCTCGGCTACCGGGCCGACCTGGAAGCCTGCGAAGATCCGGAAGAGCGGCGGAAACTCTACGAGAAGCTGGTGGCCGATCTCTATGAATCCGGCAAAGCCATCAACCGCACCGCCAACTTCTCGCTCGACGAGGTGATTGACCCGGCGGACACGCGCAAATGGGTGGTCAACCTGTTGGCGTCGATCCGTCCGCCGGCCCCGAGAGACAAGAAAAAGCGCCCGATGATCGACACGTGGTAGCGCACGCTCGGAACGGCGATGAACGGCCTTTCGGGATCACAATCTGAGTAATCGACTTTGGAAGGTCCCGGCTCTCCCGCGGTATCAAGTCCGGCGGGAGAGCCGGGACTGTGCTCCGAACCAGCCTCAATCCTCCTGCTTCGGCGCGATGTTGGGGATACCGTTCATCAGACTTGCGGGAATCATCTCAACCAGGTCATCGACGGTGAACATGCCGTCGTTTTCGTGCTGGTACATGGAGCGCGCTTCCTCACCATAATAGTAGGTGTGGATCAGGCCCTTCTCGGCGTGGAAGATCTGGCCGTTCACGTCCGCCGACTCGTCCGTGCAGAGATAACCGACCATCGGCGCCACATATTCCGGCCCCGGCATGGCCATCCGCGCATCATACTGCGCCTGGGTGAGCAGCCCGCTCTCCAGCCGCCGTTTCCAGCCGGCAATGACGGCGTCGTTCACGGTCATGCGCGTTGCCGCCATCGGGCACATGGCGTTGGCCGTGATGCCATAGCGCCCGCACTCCCGCGTGATAGTGCGGGTCAGGCCAATGATGCCCGCCTTGGCGGCGGCGTAGTTGCACTGGCCAACCGAGCCCTTGAACGCGTCCGACGAGAAGTTCACGATCCGGCCGTGGCGCTGGGTGCGCATCAGCTTGATCGCGTGGTGGCACATATTCCAGTGGCCTTTCAGGTGCACATTGATCACCTGGTCGAAGTCTTCCTCCGTCATGTTCCAGATCATGCGCTCGCGCAGCATGCCGGCGACATTGACCAGGAAGTCGATCTTGCCGAACGTATCGGCGCACTCCTTAACCATGCGCCCCGCGGTGTCGTATTCCGCGACCGAGCCGTAGTTGGCGATGGCACTGCCGCCAGCCGCCTTGATTTCGGAGACCACCTCGTCCGCCGGGCGCTCCTCCGTATCCTCCCCGCCGCGGCCAACGCCGGGGTCGTTGACGACGACGCTCGCGCCTTCTTTCGCGAGCAACAACGCGACCGCACGGCCAATGCCGCGGCCTGCTCCGGTAACAATTCCGGCTTTTCCTTCCA
Source organism: Alphaproteobacteria bacterium (assembly GCA_965222315.1). Classification (GTDB taxonomy): domain Bacteria; phylum Pseudomonadota; class Alphaproteobacteria; order Bin95; family Bin95; genus JACKII01. The sequence goes on from OZ244951.1 coordinate 1,228,132, forward strand.
ATCGCATGGGCTTTTCCTCCTATAGGCCTGTCGTTCAGGCGGTTTGTGATGCGGGAAATGCTAGTGCTAAGGTAGAATAAACCGCAACAAGGAAACGCCCATGGCCTCCGAGAACGCCGCCTGGCTCGATCTGACCCAAGAAGAAACCCTCGAGCCCGACCTGCCGATCATCGACCCGCACCACCACCTCTGGGATGCGCGGGGCGGGAACTATGTTCAGAAGCGCTACCTGCTTGATGACATGCTGGCCGACGTAAACAGCGGCCATAACATCGTGAAGACCGTGTTCATCGAGTGCGGCGCCATGTTCCGCGCCGATGGACCGAAGCACATGGCCTATATCGGCGAGACGGAGTTCGTTAACGGCATCGCCGCCATGTGCGCCTCCGGCATGTACGGTAAGACGCAGATCGCAGCGGGCATTGTCGGCAGTGCGCCGCTCCGCCAGGGCGACAAGCCGTCTGCTGAAGCGTTGGATGCGCAAATTCATGCGGGTAACGGCCGGTTCCGCGGCATCCGTGTCGGCGCGACCTGGGACGCGAGCCCGGAAGTGGAGAACCATCGCACCAACCCGCCCGAAGGCATGTACGGCGATGCCACGTTCCGCGCAGGTTTCAAGCACCTGGGCCCCCGCAACCTAACCTTCGAGGCGTGGTGCTATCACACGCAAATCCCCGAACTGACCGAATTGGCGAAAGCCTTCCCGGACACCACCATCATCCTGGACCATTTTGGCGGCCCCATCGGCGTCGGCCCCTACGCGGGCAAGGAAGACGAAGTGTTCGCGGCCTGGAAGAAGGCCATCGGCCCGCTCGCCGAATGCCCGAACGTGATGGCGAAACTCGGCGGTATCGTGATGAAGGTGAATGGCTTTGCCTGGGATGAAAAGCCGAAGCCGCCGTCGAGCCAGGAACTGATGGAGCGCACGCGCCGCTACTACGAACACACGATCGACTTATTCGGGGTCGAGCGCTGCATGTTCGAGAGCAATTTCCCGGTCGACAAAATCGCCTGCAGCTACAATGTGCTCTGGAATTCCTTCAAGCGGCTAGCCGCAAACTATTCCGCAGCGGAGAAGGCGGCGCTCTTCCACGATACGGCTGCGCGGGTCTATCGGCTCTAGGGCCGGGGCACGCCATGCAACCCGCCCGCCTCCGCGCCCGCCTCTGGATCGACGCCTGCCTGACCGTCTGCCGGGCGGAAGCGGTTCCGGCGACCGTCCTGGCCCGCGGCGATGCGGATGCCGGCAGTGTGCTGCTGAAATGGCGGCATCCGGAGGGGCGGGGCAGCGTTCTCGCCCCCATGACCGATCTGGAGGGCGAGCGCGTCTGGCGCTCGGCAACCGGCGCAGAACCCGTGCCCGAAGCCGACTGCGACGCCTACTGGCAGCGCCAGCGCGATCGCGACCCCGACCTCTGGGTGCTGGAGATCGAAAGCCGGACCCTTTGGCACCCTCTGGGCGAGCCGATGGACGGCGTTGAGCCCGAGGAGCCAAATCCGGCCGATGCGCTGTTCCGCCGGCGCCTGTAGTCCGGTCCTTTAGGGCTCAAACACCAACTGCACCCGGTCGCCCGGAAAGCGTGCGACGCCGAACTCTATCGGCGCGCCGTCCATGTCCAGATTGACGGCCTCCGTCACTAGCAACGGCCGGGTTTTCGGTACCTGCAGCAGGCGTGCTTCGGCTGGTGCCGGCAGGCGGGTCGAGACTTGGGTCCGGCCACGCACATAGTCGGCCACGCCAGCCAAAGCCAGTGCCTCCGTAATGGAATGGGTCTGCTCATAGTCCGCCAGAATTTGGGGGAACCGCTGTTTGGCAAAGACGTGCATTCCGATGGCCACAGGAAAGCCATCGGCCGAGCGCAACAGTTCAAGCACCATGACCGGAGCGCCTGCGGAAATGCCCAGCGCCCTTGCGGTCTTGGTATCTGCCCGTTCCTCCCGCGAATCCAGAAGGGTGCCTCCGGTTTCCCGTTCCTGTGCCCGCATACTGTCGGAAAATCGGGTCCGGCGCATGATTTGGTAGTCGATGCGCCCGGTCTGTACGAACGTTCCCCGTCCTTGCTCCGCCCGAAGGACGCCCAATTCTGAGAGTTCCGCGATGGCCCGCCGCACCGTGTGCCTGTTCACGCCGAACCGGGCAACCAGATCCTGTTCAGTCGGCAATCGATCGCCGGGCTTCAGCACGTTCTGCCGAATGTCGTGCTGTAGGGTATCGGCGATATTGCGCCAGAGCGGCGTGCGGGGTTCCGGGGCGGATGGTGTCATGGAGATGTAACTTGTCTAGGATGAATTAGAGGCGTAGGAAGGAGGCATAGATCGAATGGCGCCAGAAAGCTAGACAAATATTTAATATCATCTGTATTTTTCCGAGTTGCGGCGATGACCGCTAGCACTGGCAATCCACGTCAGCGCTGGTTGTCGGTGCTGTCTCGCGCGGACCTGTCCGTTCTGCAAGCCGCTGTTGATGACCTCGGACCGCCGGACGGGATCCACTGGCTCCGCCGTCCGGAGACCGGCGCGGTGATGGTGCGGGGGCGCATGGGCGGCTCCGGTGCGCCGTTCAACATGGGCGAAAAGACCGTGACCCGCGCCGCTGTGCGGCTGGCCGATGGCACGGTCGGCATGGGTTATGCCGCGGGCCGCTCTCACCAGCAGGCGGAGCTGATCGCCCAACTGGACGCTCTGTTTCAGCAGCGTCCTGAGTTGGCCGGCGCGGTCCTAGCACCCATTGAGGCGGCGCTCGCATCAAAAAAAGCGGAAAACGCCCGCAAGTCTGCTGCCACCAAGGTTGAATTCTTTACCCTGGTGCGGGGAGAGAACGCGAAATGACCGCTGCTGCCTCCATTTTGCCGGGCTTTGCCGATCCGGTCGGACAGTCCCAACAGGTGTTCCGCGCAGTGCTGGATGCGATGGCCCATCCTGGCGCAATCCGCGCGCTTGCTGCCCCTGAAGCGCAGCCCGCGCCATGGTCCGGCACGCTGGCGTCGCTTGCTTTGGCTCTGTTCGACCAGGACACGCCGGTCTGGCTTGATCACGCCGCGGCATCGGCGGACGCGATGGCCTATCTGCGCTTTCATTGCGGCTGCCCCATCGTGGCCGATGCCGGCCAGGCGAGCTTTGCGGTGGTGGCCGATACCGAATCCGCGCCGCCACTGCATGCCTTCAGCATCGGCGATCCGCTCTACCCGGAGCGCTCCGCCACTCTCCTGCTGGCCGTGCCGGCACTGAGCGGCGGCCCGCCGCTCACCCTGTCCGGCCCCGGCATCAAAGGCTCGGCTAAGGCCAGCCCTCGAGGCCTGCCGGCCAGGTTCATTGCGCAATGGGCGGACAACCACGCGCTCTATCCCAGTGGCGTAGACGTGATCCTGGCGGCGGGCGACAGCGTCATGGCGCTGCCCCGCACCGTCTCGGCCGAGGAGGCCTGAACCATGTATGTAGCGGTCAAGGGCGGCGAGCGCGCCATATTGAATTCGCACGACCTGCTGGCGGAAACCCGCCGCGGCTCGACGGATGTGCCCGCGCTTTCCGTCAAACAAATCCAGGAGCAGATGGGCCTTGCCGTTGCCCGCGTGATGACGGAGGGCTCGCTCTACGACCCGGAACTGGCCGCGCTGGCGATCAAGCAGGCGCAGGGCGATCTGGTGGAGGCGGTGTTTCTGCTCCGCGCCTTCCGCACGACGTTGCCGCGCTTCGGCTACACCCAACCGATCGAGACCGGCGACATGGCCATCCGCCGGCGCATTTCCGCGACATTCAAAGATTTGCCGGGCGGCCAGGTTCTCGGCCCGACCTATGACTACACCCACCGCCTGCTCGATTTCTCCCTGCTCGATGAGGAAGCGGAGCCCGGTGGAGCACCGGTGGCGAACGAGCCCCTCGCCGAAGCCATGCCCCGCGTCGCGGATATGCTGGGCGCGCAGGGCCTGATGGAACCTGCCTCCGCCCCGGAAACACCGGGCATGCAACCCTTCGACCTTACCCGCGAGCCGATGCAGTTCCCTGCCGACCGGGATCAGCGCCTGCAGAACCTGTTCCGGGGCGACGAGGGCTTTGTGCTCGCCATGGGCTATTCGGTGCAGCGTGGCTTTGGCGGCGTGCATCCCTTTGCCGGAGAAATCCGCCTCGGCGAAGTCGAGGTGGAGTTCGAGTCGGAAGAACTGGGCTTTCCCATCTGCATCGGCGAGGCGACCGTCACCGAATGCGAGATGGTCACCCAGTTTGAAGGCGCGAAGGATGTGCCGCCCCAATTCACCCGCGGCTACGGCATCACCTTCGGCCATAGTGAGCGTAAGGCGATGGCGATGGCCCTGGTTGACCGTGCCCTGCGGGCGGAGGAGTTCGGTGAGGAAGCCGTCTATCCCGCCCAGGACCAGGAGTTTGTGCTCTATCACTCCGACAATGTGGAGGCGTCCGGCTTCGTCCAGCACCTGAAGCTGCCGCACTATGTGGATTTCCAGTCGGAACTGGAACTGATCCGCCGCCTGCGCCGTGAGATGGCGGAGCAGGCTGAAGCCAGTGTGACGCGGGAGGCGGCGGAATGACTGCGCAAAATCCTGCCTACAACTTCGCCTACCTGGACGAGCAGACCAAGCGCATGATCCGGCGCAACCTGCTGAAGGCGGTGGCGATTCCTGGCTACCAGGTGCCCTTCGGCGGGCGGGAGATGCCGCTGCCCTATGGCTGGGGCACGGGCGGCATTCAGGTGACGGCTTCTATTCTGGGCCGTGACGACACGCTGAAGGTAATCGACCAGGGTGCGGACGACACCACCAACGCCGTCAACATCCGCCGCTTCTTTGCCGTGACCGCCGGCGTAGCAACGACCGAGGACACTGGCGACGCCTCCATCATCCAGACCCGGCACCGCATCCCAGAGGAGCCACTGCGCGCGGACCAGATCCTGGTCTACCAGGTGCCGAACCCGGAGCCTTTGCGCAAGCTGGAACCACGCGAGGTCGAGTGCCGCAAGATGCACGGCTATGCCGAATACGGCCTCATGCAGGTAAAGCTTTACGAGGATATTGCCCGGTTTGGCGACATTTCGGTGACCTATGATTACCCGGTGTTAACCAATGGCCGCTATGTGACGGCGCCAAGCCCCATACCCAAATTCGACAATCCGAAGATGCACGACATGGCGGCACTGCAATTGTTCGGCGCAGGCCGGGAAAAGCGGCTCTACGCGATCCCGCCCTATACCAGCGTCGAGAGCCTGGATTTCGACGATTACCCTTTCCAGAAGCAAAAATGGGAGGATGTGTGCGGCCTTTGCGGCGCAGCGGATTCCTTCCTGGACGAAGTGATCTTGGATGATCAGGGCGGCAATATGTTCGTTTGCTCCGACAGCGACTATTGCGGCAAGCGCCGGGCCGCGGGCCATGTGGGGCCGCTGGCCGATGAGGCGGTGAGAGCCGGGCTTGGAGCGGCAACTCATGACTGACCCCATCCTTACCGCCGACGGCGTCACAAAGATTTATCCCGGTGGCCGCACCGGCTGCCGCGATGTCAGCTTCCGCCTCTATCAGGGCGAGGTTCTTGGCATTGTCGGCGAGAGCGGTTCCGGCAAGACCACACTGCTCAATTGCCTGTCAGCCAAACTGGAGCCAACCGCGGGCACGATCCGCTTCGAGACCCGCACCGGCGGCCTGACCGATATCTTCCGCCTTTCCGAGCCGGAGCGCCGCCTGCTGATGCGCACGGACTGGGGCATCGTCCACCAGAACCCGCGCGACGGCCTTCGCATGGGCGTTTCCGCCGGCGGCAATGTGGGTGAGCGCCTGATGGGCGTTGGCGCGCGGCACTACGGCAAAATCCGGGCGGAGGCATTGGATTGGCTGGAACAGGTGGAGATTCCGCACGACCGCATCGACGACCGCCCGCAGAATTTTTCGGGCGGGATGCAGCAGCGCCTGCAGATCGCCCGCATTTTGGTGAGCAATCCGCGGCTGGTGTTTATGGATGAGCCGACCGGCGGCCTCGACGTTTCCGTGCAGGCGCGACTGCTTGACCTGCTGCGCGGGCTGGTCCGCTCGCTGGGACTGGCAGCGGTGGTAGTGACGCACGACCTGGCGGTGGTGCGCCTGCTGGCTGACCGCTTGATGGTGATGAAGGATGGCGAAGTGGTCGAGAGCGGCCTGACCGACCAGGTGCTGGACGATCCCCACCACCCTTACACGCAACTCCTCGTCTCCGCCGTTTTGCAGGTTTAATGCTGATGAACGTGACTCTAAACACCGATTTCATCCTGAGTAGCTGCGCCTCGTGCAGCGTATCGAAGGGGCAGTTTGCTGCAGTGCCAAAACCCGTTCGATACGCGCTGCGCGCTACTCAGGATGAAATGCGGTTGGTGGTTGGAGGATGGATGGCATGACCGCTGCCCCCATCCTCCGCGTCGAAAACCTCGCCAAGACCTTCACCCTGCACACCCAGGGCGGCGTCAGGCTGCCAGTGTTCGGCCAGGTTTCGTTCACGGTCTCCCCCGGCGAGTGCGTCGTGCTCTCCGGCCCATCCGGCAGCGGTAAGAGCACGCTGTTGCGCTCGCTTTACGCCAATTACCTGCCGGATGCGGGCTATATCCGCGTCAAGCATGACGGAGGCTGGGTGGACATGGTCACGGCGGAACCGCGCGACATCCTCGCCGTCAGGCGCGCGACCATGGGTTATGTCAGCCAGTTCCTGCGCGTCATCCCGCGCGTGCCCACGCTCGACATCGTCGCTGAGCCCTTGCTTGCCCAAGGCGTGGACGAAAGCGCGGCGAAAGACAAAGCTCGCGGCCTGCTCGACCGGCTTGCGCTGCCGGAACGGCTGTGGAGCGTGCCGCCGGCCACTTTCTCCGGCGGGGAGCAGCAGCGGGTCAATATCGCCCGCAGCTTTGTCCGCTCCTACCCCATCGTGCTGTTGGACGAGCCGACAGCCTCGCTTGACGCCGCCAACCGCGATACGGTGGTCTCGCTCATCAACGAGGCAAGGGCGGCAGGCTCGGCGCTGGTCGCCATCTGCCACGACGCGCCGGTGCGCGATGCCATCGCCTCTCGCTTGCTAGACGTAACGGAATTCCAGGCTGCCGCATGACCGAATTCACGCTCTCCAATGTGCAACTTGTGACGCCCGATGCGGTCGTTGCTGGCCATGTCTCGGTCGAGGACGGCCGTATCCACGCGCTCGGCAGTGGCTCGGCCAAGGGCGAAGACGGGGAGGGGGACTATCTGATCCCCGGCTTGGTGGAACTGCACACGGACAACATCGAGAAGAACCTGCAACCAAGGCCGGGAATGCTCTGGTCGACACCGCTTTCCGCCATTCTGGCGCATGACACGGCTTGCGCCGGGGCGGGCATCACCACGGTTTACGACTCGGTCTCGGTCGGGGAGTTTTCCGATGCGCCGGGCCGCCGGGAATTCCTAGAGGTCACCATCAATTCCATCAAGGAAGGCATGGCGAACGATCTGTTCCGCGCCGAACACTTCCTGCACATGCGCTGCGAACTGCCCGACCCCTCGGTGTTGCGCCTGATGGAGCCGGTCTGGGACGAGCCCCTGCTGACCCTTATCAGCATGATGGACCACACACCGGGCCAGCGTCAGTGGCGTGACATGGATGCCTACCGCACCTTCCTGACGCCGCGCCTGAAGCAGGGCGAAACTTTCGAAAGCCGCGTCACCGAGCGCATCGCGAAGGGCCAGGAACTGGCGCCCAAGCATCGCGCCGCGATCCTGGAACGCTGGCGTGCCAAGGGCGAGGGCCTGCCGCTCGCCAGCCATGACGACACCACGCTGGAGCATGTGGCCGAAGCGCAGCGCGACGGCATCACCATCGCCGAATTTCCGACAACCGTGGAAGCGGCCGCGGCGTTAAACAAGGCCGGTATCGGCGTGCTGATGGGGGCGCCCAATGTGGTGCGCGGCGGCTCGCACAGCGGTAACGTTTCGGCCTTGGACCTGGCCCATGATGGGCTGGTAAATGGTCTTTCCTCCGACTACGCGCCGTTCAGCCTTATGCACGCCGCATTCCTGCTGCACGAGAAGGCGGGCATGAGCCTGCCTGCCGCCATTGCCACGGTGACAGCGACGCCGGCCCGGCTGGCGCAACTGGACGACCGGGGCCGTCTGGAGCCAGGCTTGCGGGCCGACCTGGCTTTGGTGCGGCTGCATGACGGGGTGCCGGTCGTCCGTGCGGTCTGGTCTGGCGGGCGGCGAATGGTTTGAGCCGATGACCGTCCTTGCCAATGCCCGGATTGTAACGCCATCGGCGGTGGTTGACGGTGCGGTGCGCTTGGAAGGCAGCGAGATCGCAGCCATCGAGCCTGGGCGCACCTCAGGTGATGTGGATTGCGGTGGTGGCTATCTGCTGCCTGGCTTGGTGGACCTGCACACCGACGCGGTGGAGAAATATTTCGAACCCCGGCCCGGCATTTTCTGGAACCCCCTGGCGGCGGCGGTCGCGCACGACGCGCAAGTCGCGGCCAGCGGCATTACAACGGTGTTCGACGCGCTGCCCTTCGGCACCAGCTACCGCAAGATCGAGCGCAAGACAGCCTTGGGACCGATCCTCGGCGGACTGGAAGCGGCGGCGAGTGCAGGCGTGCTCCGGGCCGAGCATTATCTGCATGCCCGGTGCGAGGTCACGGACCCTGACACCATCGGCATTCTGGAGCCCTATCTGACCGACCCGCGCCTGCGCTTCATCACGCTGATGGACCATGCGCCCGGCCACCGGCAATCCCCCGATATTCTCGAGTATCGCCGCCGCCATCTGGCCTCCCAACGGCTGACGGAAGCGCAGATGGACGAGCACATCGACAGCCTCCTGCAACGGAGCAGGGAACTCGCGCCCCAAATCCGGACGGATCTGGTGCGGCTTGGTCATCAACACGGCATCCCCCTGGGCAGCCATGATGACGAGACGGTGGAGCATGTGGAACTCGCGGCATCGGAAAAGCTGGCCATATCCGAGTTTCCCACCAGCCTGGCGGCGGCGGAGCGGGCAAAGGCGCTCGGCTTATGCAACCTGATGGGCGGGCCGAACGTCGTTCGCGGCGGCTCCAGCTATGGCAACGTTTCCGCCATGGAACTGGCGAAGGCGGGATTGCTGGACTTGCTCGCCAGCGATTATGTCCCGGCTTCCATGCTGCATGCCGTGTTCCTGCTGGAGGCAGCCGGCGGCGCCGTGGATTTGCCCACAGCCGTTGGCTGGGCAAGCGCAGCGCCTGCTGCAATCGCGGGCCTGGATGACCGGGGCGAGATTACTACCGGCAAGCGCGCGGACCTGATTCTGGTGCAATTGGCGGGAGAGGTGCCGGTGGTGCGGGCGACCTATGTCGCCGGGGCGAGGGTGGTGTGATGCCGAGCCCCGACCGCTACGCCATTTATTTTGCACCGGCAGAAGACACGGATATCTGGCAATTCGGCATTAACTGGCTCGGCCGCGATCCGGTCAGTGGACGGGCTCTGCCACAGCCGGAGGTGCCGGGGCTCTCTGCCGACGCACTGGCAGCCGCCACCGAGTCGCCGCGCAACTATGGCTTTCACGCAACCCTGAAGCCGCCTTTTCATTTGGCCGACGGCTGTACGGCGGATGATCTGGGTGATGCGGTCCGGTCATTCGCTGCGAAGCATGCAGCCTTCCATGCGCCGCCCGTCAGCGTGCAGCGGATCGGGCGTTTCCAGGCGTTCGCGTTGACGGCTACGTCGGCGGATATGGCCCGGCTCGCTGCCGATTGCGTCATGGCTTTCGACCAGTTCCGCGCGCCGCCCTCCGAAGCAGAATTGGCCAAACGCCGGGGGCGGGGGCTCAGCGAGCGGCAGGAACGGTACCTCCAGCAATGGGGCTATCCCTATGTGATGGAGGAATTCCGCTTCCACATGACCATGCTGGGCTCGACCTCTGACGAGGCGCTGCATGAGGCGGTCATGACCTATCTGGTTCCATTGGCGGCCCGTTTTGCCGAAGAGCCGTTGGCGGTCGACGCCGTCTGCCTATACCGGCAGGAAACGCGGGAAGCGCCCTTCCTGTTGGTCGAGCGTTTCCCCTTTGGCGGCTGACTACTCTTCCGGCTTCAGTTCCAGCGACAATGAATTCATGCAGTAGCGGTCGCCGGTTGGCTGCGGGCCGTCCGGGAAGACGTGGCCGAGATGAGCGTCGCACTTGGAGCACTGCACCTCTACCCGCACCATGCCGAGGGAGCGGTCTTCGTGAAGGGTCACCCGGTCCTTGTCTATCGGCTTCCAGTAAGATGGCCAGCCGGAGCCGCTCTCGTACTTGGTATCGGAGTGAAACAGGTCCTGGCCACAGCAGACACAGCAATAGGTGCCCGCGCGCTTCTCGTCATTGTAAACGCCGGACCAGGCCCGCTCGGTCGCGTGCTGGCGGGTGACGGCGTAGGCATCCGGCGAGAGAATCTCGCGCCATTCTTCGTCGGTTTTGATGACTTTTTCGGTCATGGCACTGGGGCCTCCGGCATACGGGAAAGGGGAACGATGTGTTGCTCAGGAGATAAGCGCACCGTGGTGCGTTTCAACAGGCGTGGCTGCGTGGGGGCGAGCACGCCGCGACGGTGCAGCAGAAACCCGTTGTCCCACATCACCAGGTCGCCCATGCGCCATTCGTGGCGGTAGACGTAGGGGGCCTTGGTGGCGTGGGCCTGCAAGGCCTCAATCAGGGCGCGGCCTTCGACGTCGGTCATGCCTTCGACGCCGGGCATGGTGCCGGGGTCGAGGTAGAGCGCACCCCAGCCTTCGGTGGGATGGCGGTGCACCAGCGGATGCAGCACGTCCGGTGACTTCGCCCGCGCCTTGGCTGAGGCCTCCGGGCTCTCATCATAGCCGGCGCTGCGGTAGGCATAGCTGAACACGCCCCACGCCTTGTCGGCTTGTTCCTTGAGGGATCGCGGCAGTGTCTCATAGGCGAGCCGCAGGTTGGCGAATTCCGTCGCGCCGTGGTCCTTCGGGATTTCGACGCCATAGAGGAAGGAGCCGGTGGCCGGGTCGCTTTGGTAGCTCTGGTCGGAATGCCAGGTTATCTCCCCCGCACCCAGGCCGCCGATGGCGGTGCCGTTCCGGTCCAGCAGGTTGGAGATATAGATGACGGCCTGCTCTTTCTTGCTGGCCCAGTCCTCGCGCACGATCCGGTCGGGCTGGCCAAAGGCTTCGGAGAAGCGGACGAGCGCCGCCTCCTCTAAAAGCTGGTTTCGGAAGACCAGTACGCCGTGCTGGGACCACGCCTCCCGCAGGGCCTGCGCGTCAGCTTCGGCAAGCGGATCGGCGCAGTTAATGCCGGTAACCTCGCGGGCGAAGGAGCCATCGATCGCGGTTAGTCTCATGATACCTACTCGGTCAAAAACTGCCGGACAGCCGCCGCGACCGCCTCAGGCTGGTCGAGTTCGGCCATGTGGCCTGCTTTGGCGATGCTCTCGACCGCCACTGGCCCGACAATCCCGGCTTTGAGCCGTTCGGCATAGGCTGGGGGCTGGACCTTGTCGCTGTCACCCCAAAGAACCAGGGTCGGGCAGGCGATCCGGCCAAGCCGTTTTTCTAGGTGCGTCGCCCCGTTGGGCCAGAGATAGCGGGCAGAGGCTTCCCGCGCGCGGGTCATCTGGATTGGCCATTCGACCGCATCGGCATTGCCTGGCTTTTCCAGGAGTTTGTTGTAGGCGCCGGGGCTCTCACACATCAGCGCATCGACTTTGTCGCCCCGCTGCGCCCAGGGATCAGCCGGCGGGTTCGCGTCGTCATAGAGGCCGAAGGGGGCGAGCAGCACCAGTTTGGAGACGCTTTCCGGCCAGACCGCCGCGACCTCTGCTGCGAGCGCACCGCCGACGGAGCAGCCCATCAGCGCCTCCCCGCGCAGCCCCGCGGCGCAATAAAGGTCGTGCGCAGCCATGGACCAATCGAACAGCGAATCGAGTTCCAGGTGTCCGCGGCCGCCGCCCGGAAAGCCAGGCAGAGAGATGGCCGAGACCTCGCAATTCTCGGCGAGCAGGCTGAGCACCGGCGTCCATTTTGGCAGCCCCGTGAAGCCCGCGAAATAGCCCAGCTTCGGCCCGGACCCAGCCCGCCAGATCCTCGCTTCCAGCCCGTAGGCGGAGATGGTGCTTTCACGAAATTCCATGTCCATTTGGCAGGCATCACTCTCGGGGCAGGGAACGCAGCCGTTCGCCGACGGTCAGAACAGGCGGCGCCAGCTTCCGATCGCTATTGTACGGGTGGCGCGCTTCGGCGCAATGGCTGCGGTGACTCTCACTGGCTGGGGAGGGCTGGAATGGCTGAAGGGAACGGCCGAACGGCTAACGCGAAATTACAGCGGCGGTTCCAGAGACGACGGAATCTGTAGGCCGGATTGCCATTAGGCAGAATAGAGTGGGGAGGTCGGCCGTTGGTCAGGGACCAACAGCGGAAAGAAAAACCCCGCTGCCGGAGCAGCGGGGCGATCAAAGCGGAGGCCGTCCAGTCTATCAGGTCAGCCTGATCGGTACGCGTCGGGGGCCTTTGACCTGGCCGCCGGCCCAAGTGACCGCGTTCAAGTCACGCATTTCGAACCTGTCGCCGAAACGCTCGAACCAGCAGCGGATGGCGACCTGCAGTTCCATCCGGGCCAGGTTGGAGCCCGCGCAGCGGTGAATGCCGGTGCCGAATGCGATGTGGCGGTTCTGCTGGCGGTCCAGCACCACTTCGTCCGGGCGGTCGAATACGGCGGGGTCCCGGTTGGCGGCGGGGAAGGTCATCAGAACTTTGTCGCCGGGCTTCATCTCCGCGCCTTCGAACGAGATTTCCTCGGTGACTTTCCGCGCCATGGTCACGGGGCTGTAGAAACGCAGCAATTCCTCCACGGCGGTTGGGATCAGTTCGGGTTCAGCTGCGATCCGCGCCCGGTCTTCCGGATGGGTGGAGAAATGGTACAGCGCGGAGCCGATGCTGCTCCAGGTCGTGTCGATGCCCGCCACCAGCAGCAGGTTGCACACCCCGGCGACTTTGTGGTCGGAGAGTTTTTCGCCCTCGACCTCCGCCGCGCAGAGTTGGCTGATGACGTCGTCACCCGGATTCGCCCGGCGTTTGGCGACTTCCTCGGCAAAGAAGTTCATGATCTTCAGGCGCGCGGAACGCCGCAAATCCGGCTGGGTCTGCCCCAGTTCCAGCAATTCCTGGGTCCACTGGGTGAACTCTTCGGCGCGGGCCATGTCGATGCCAAGGATATAGGCGATCACCCGCGGCGGAATCTGCTGGGCGTACTCAACCGCGCCGTCGCAGTCCGGGTCGCCAGCCTTCATACGTTCTTCCAGCTTATCGAGCAGACCGTTGCAGAGGTCTTCCGTCATCTGCGTGTAGCCCTCCACTGCTCGCGGCGAGAAGAACGGCAGGATCAGGCGTTTGAACGGCGAGTGCTCCGGCGGATCGGCGGTGATCGGCGGGTTCTCGGTGCCGTATTGTTTCAGTTCGGCGATCAACTCCTCCCGCAATACCGGGTCAGGCGGGATAACGGTGACCGTCTTGGAGGAGAGCGCCGGCACCATGTTCGCCAGCTTCTGAATGTCCTCATACTTGGTCGGCATCCAGGAGCCGCCCCAGCGGGTGGTGTGGGCGACCGGGCAGCGTTCGCGCAGGTCAGACCAAATCGGAGAGGGGTCCTTGGTATAGCCCTCGTCCATCACATCATAGTCGGTGGCCCAATCGTGCACCGGGCAGCCGCTGCCGCTTTTGATTTCTTCGGTCATGGCCCTCTGTTCCTTTTCGTCTGTCTGCCGTTGCTATTCGTCAATCACGGTGATGGCGAATTCCGGGCAGTTGTCGATGGCCAGTTGCGCTTTGTCTTCCATCCCCGCCGGGACCTTGCCGTCGTTCACCGCGGTGGCCAGCCCGAAGTCATCGACATCGAAAAGTTCCGGGGCGAGTGAAAAACAACGATTGTGGCCTTGGCAGAGATTGGCGTTGACGCAAATGCGCATGGATATTGACTCGTTTCCTCAGGTTACTTGGGTCCGAGAATACCTGAACCGCACCCGGACAACAATGAAGATCGTCGCCCAGGTTACGATCTCGTGAAGTCAGACGGTTGCAATGGGGGAGGCAGGCGAGCCGACCGCCCCAGTCAGCCGGAGCGGCGGCGCGGTCAGCAGGAAGCGTGTGCGGTTGTTCTCCCGCAGCCACTTTGCCAGCTCGCTCAGATACCATAGCTCGCCGATATTGACGCCCAGTTTGAACAGGCAAAGCTCGTGCAAGGGCAGTCGGGCATATTTTTCCGCCATCGCGGGGCGGGAGGGAAAGCCTTCCACCGCGAAATTATCGGCGCAAATCACGGAAATGCCGGAATCCGCTATCCATTGCTGCAACCGCCGGTCACGGCCATTCAGAACCGCGTAAGAATTGTGGAGCGTATGGGCATCCGGGTTGCCTTCGGCCTCCATGATGTAGTCGGCAAAGCCGGTATAGATCAGCAGCATGTCGCCCGGCGTGACCTCGACGTTCGTGGTCTCCAGGGCGCGCATCCAGTCGTCATAGCCGACATAGTGCCGTTCCTTGCCGAAATGGCGCTCCAGATCCACCAGTACGCCGCGGCCCTGCATGCCTTTGACGGCCATGTTTTCGACGCCGAGTTTGCGCGCGCCGGTTTGGTCGCCGGTTTCCTCGATCGTGCCGTCCAGGTTGTAGCGGACCGGTCCCTTCACATGCACATGGCCCTGATAGCCATTGTAGAAGCGGATCTCCGGCTCGCCGTCGCCATCAGCGTCGAACATGCTGCCCACATGGGCGAACGTATCCCATTGGGTGGAGTATTGCAGGACGATATCGGCCCGATCGTCATTGCCGACATCGGTGTAGTGCGGGTCATCCAGGCATGCCGGATAGAGGTAGCGTTTCGTGCCGTCCGGCAGTTCGGTCGGCCGCAGGGTGTAGGGGCCACGGGCAGGGGTCAGCAGATTGCCGCCGGGATAGTTCAACGGCAGAGAGAGGCAGAACGAAATGCCTTCCTTCACCTCCGCCACACCTTCCAACACCTTTTGCGGCGTGATCAGGTTTACCCGGCCCAATTGATCATCGTCGCCCCAATCACCCCAGGTCGACCCTTCCGGGCGTGTTTTCCACCGGTCACTCATTGCTGTTTCCTCATTGAAGGCTTTTCATTGCCGGACAGCATCGCTGCGCGCGTTCTTGCGTGCAAGTGGCTGGTCATTCAGGAGGCGCTCCGGCAGAGTGCGCGCCTTCGGATCAATTGCGTAACAGACAGAAGGAAACGCATCCATGACAAACCCTTTCAGCATGGAAGGCCGCAACATCCTCGTTACCGGCGCCGCCCAGGGCATCGGCAGGGAGGTCTCGTCCATGATCGTCCAGAATGGCGGCCGGGTCGCTGCCGTCGATATGAACGGCGACGGCTTGAAGAGCCTTAAAAGCGAACTGGGCGATTCCTGCATGGTCTATACAGGGTCAGTGACAGAGCAGTCGCTGATCGATGGCATGGTCGCCGACATGGTAAAGGAATGGGGCTGGGTGCACGGTCTGTTCAACAATGCCGGCATCGTGCGCGCCGCGATGATCCACAAGATGGAGCGGGAGACCTGGGACCAGGTGATCAACGTCAACCTGACCGGCGTGTATCTGACCCTGCAATCCGTCGGCCGCCAGATGATAGAGCAGGCCAAGGGCAGTGACGCAGAGGTGACCAACGGCCAGATCGTTAACGTGTCGTCCATTGCCGGCACGGCCGGTACCATCGGCCAAATCAACTATGGCGCGGCCAAGGCCGGTGTGCTCGGCATGACCATGAGCGCTGCCAAGGAATGGGCCCGCTATGGCATCTGTGTGAACTCGGTCGCGTTCGGCACGGTGGAAACGCCGATGACCGAGGTGGTGCGCGGGCCGAAGTTCGCGGCCCAAACCATGGCCCGCATCCCGCTCGGCCGTTACGCATCCACGGCGGACGTCGCGCCGACCGTGCTATTCCTGATGATGCCGGGTTCAACCTACATCACAGGCAAGAACGTCACGATCGACGGTGGCGTCACGGCTATGTAAGGCAGGAAACAGCCTGAAATCGCCGATTGGTGAAATTAGGGATATGTACCTATTGCGTCCGGGGCAGGTGCCGGCATATACAGTGCGTCTGTTCCGGGCCGCAAACAAACGGCCTCGGGGCCGGGAGCCGCCTTTGGCGGCTCTCTCGTTCTTGCACAATTAGTTTTATGCGTATGGAAGGGATACGCGGTCGGCGGTGTAGGTTAGGCTGAGGTTTGACCTGTACGAGATTAGAGCCGTTCCGTGTGTCTTTTGTGATGTCAGGTCTTCTGACATTACGACCTATAGACCTACCTGAGCATTGGAGTTTCTGGCGTATTTGTTGCGCTGGGGATGATGAAGATGTTTGGGAGGAACGCTCCGATTTTGTGCGGGGTCGGCTTTTGTCAGTTGAGTTTGATGATTGGTTTCGGCTGGTCATCAAGGAAGCTCAACCTGAGAGTTTGATCCTGGCTCAGAACGAACGCTGGCGGCATGCCTAACACATGCAAGTCGAACGAGACTTCGGTCTAGTGGCGGACGGGTGAGTAACGCGTAGGAACCTGCCAAGCAGTGGGGAATAACAGCTGGAAACGGCTGCTAATACCGCATACGTCCCTTCGGGGAGAAAGATTTATCGCTGTTTGAGGGTCCTGCGTTCGATTAGCTTGTTGGTGAGGTAACGGCTCACCAAGGCGACGATCGATAGCTGGTCTGAGAGGATGATCAGCCACACTGGGACTGAGACACGGCCCAGACTCCTACGGGAGGCAGCAGTGGGGAATATTGGACAATGGGGGAAACCCTGATCCAGCAATGCCGCGTGCGTGAAGAAGGCCTTAGGGTTGTAAAGCGCTTTCACCTGTGATGATGATGACAGTAACAGGAGAAGAAGCCCCGGCTAACTCCGTGCCAGCAGCCGCGGTAATACGGAGGGGGCTAGCGTTGTTCGGAATTACTGGGCGTAAAGGGCGTGTAGGCGGCGGATTTAGTTAGGCGTGAAAGCCCCGGGCTCAACCTGGGAACTGCGCTTAATACTGATCTGCTAGAGTCCGGGAGAGGCGAGTGGAATATCCAGTGTAGAGGTGAAATTCGTAGATATTGGATGGAACACCAGTGGCGAAGGCGGCTCGCTGGACCGGAACTGACGCTGAGGCGCGAAAGCGTGGGGAGCAAACAGGATTAGATACCCTGGTAGTCCACGCTGTAAACGATGTTCACTAGACGTCGGGGGTTAGGCCTCCGGTGTCGCAGCTAACGCATTAAGTGAACCGCCTGGGGAGTACGGCCGCAAGGTTAAAACTCAAAGGAATTGACGGGGGCCCGCACAAGCGGTGGAGCATGTGGTTTAATTCGAAGCAACGCGCAGAACCTTACCAGCCCTTGACATGGGTATCGCGGGTTCCGGAGACGGAACCTTTCAGTTCGGCTGGATACCGCACAGGTGCTGCATGGCTGTCGTCAGCTCGTGTCGTGAGATGTTGGGTTAAGTCCCGCAACGAGCGCAACCCTCATCCTTAGTTGCCATCATTTAGTTGGGCACTCTAAGGAAACTGCCGGTGACAAGCCGGAGGAAGGCGGGGATGACGTCAAGTCCTCATGGCCCTTATGGGCTGGGCTACACACGTGCTACAATGGCGATTACAATGGGCAGCGAAGGGGCGACCTGGAGCGAATCCCCAAAAATCGTCTCAGTTCGGATTGCACTCTGCAACTCGAGTGCATGAAGGCGGAATCGCTAGTAATCGTGGATCAGCATGCCACGGTGAATACGTTCCCGGGCCTTGTACACACCGCCCGTCACACCATGGGAGTTGGTTTTACCCGAAGCTGGTGCGCTAACCTTAGGGAGGCAACCAACCACGGTAAGATTAGCGACTGGGGTGAAGTCGTAACAAGGTAGCCGTAGGGGAACCTGCGGCTGGATCACCTCCTTTCTAAGAGTTGATTGTTGGCATGGCGCCCGGATTATTCTGGGAAGTCCTCGACGATCACTGCAAATAGCCTGCTTTCGGCTTCGGCCGATGGCAGAGCGGATCAAGCAACTTACGCCGCCGCCGGCGTATCCCTTCCAATAATCAGATGCCTGCAGTCCCCGGCCAGGGAATGGCTGTTGATTGCGGGCTTGTGGTTTCCGAATTCGGGCTGGTAGCTCAGGTGGTTAGAGCGCACCCCTGATAAGGGTGAGGTCGTAGGTTCGAGTCCTACTCGGCCCACCAACGTTGTTTGCTCGTAACGAAGTGCAGAGCAAGCGGCGGGAAGCTGGTTCCTGACCGTTCAGTCGGCCGCCAGGCGATTGCATGAGCAATCGGCGAGAGAGGCCGGTGCCTGCCGGAGATGACAGTCTTTCCAGGATCTGGGGGCTTAGCTCAGCTGGGAGAGCGACGGCTTTGCAAGCCGTAGGTCGTCGGTTCGAACCCGTCAGCCTCCACCAACGTTGTTTGCTTGTAACGAAGTGAAGAGCAAACAACGCGAAGCCGGTTCACGGCTGTCCGGTAGGCTGACAGGCGATTGTGTAACAATTGCCGAGAAGCCAGCAGCACCTGTTAAGACCCGGTCGTTGGTTTGGAAGTTGGTTCATACGCATAAGACTAACGCGACAGCCCGTTGGGGTTGAGTTGCGAGATGGCTTGGTTTGGCCGTCTGGCAACTGAACCTTGGTTCGGTATCGTTCTTGGACAAGTGAAGAGATGAATTAGGTCAAATGATCATGTCGGTCATGCCGCGAGGTGTGATTGGTATTGATCATCTTCTGACGCGTTTTGCGCGTTGTCCCTTGGCCCTACCCGTTGGGAAACTGGCGGTGAGGAATGGGCAGCGCGCAGTAGTAACTGTTTTCGTTGAGTAACCTCGAAGTGAGTTCCTGGGGTTTGATGGTTGGCTGTCTCCGGACGGTTGGCGATCGGATCCTTCAGCTTCGAGGGCGAGAAAACTCAAGCGTGAGAAGGGCATTTGGTGGATGCCTTGGCGCCAAGAGGCGATGAAGGACGTGGCACGCTGCGAAAAGCCACGGGGAGCCGCGAGCAGGCTTTGATCCGTGGATATCCGAATGGGGAAACCCGGCCGTAAGGTCATCTTTATCTGAATACATAGGATAGAGAAGCTAACCCAGGGAATTGAAATATCTCAGTACCTGGAGGAAAGGACATCAACAGAGACTCCCCTAGTAGTGACGAGCGAACGGGGACCAGGCCAGTGGCCTGTATGTAAGAACTAGAACTGTCTGGAAAGTCAGGCCATAGCGGGTGATAGCCCCGTATAGGTAGAAAGCATACAGGTCCTTGAGTAAGGCGGGGCACGTGAAACCCTGTCTGAACGTGGGGGGACCACCCTCCAAGCCTAAGTACTCCTTGGCGACCGATAGCGAACAAGTACCGTGAGGGAAAGGTGAAAAGCACCCCGAGTAGGGGAGTGAAAGAGACCTGAAACCGAATGCCTACAAGCAGTGGGAGCCTTTCTTCGGAAGGGTGACCGCGTACCTTTTGTATAATGGGCCAGCGAGTTAGTCTTTGCAGCAAGCTTAAGCCGATAGGTGTAGGCGTAGCGAAAGCGAGTCTGAATAGGGCGACTGAGTTGCAGGGATTAGACCCGAAGCCGAGTGATCTAGCCATGGGCAGGTTGAAGGTGCGGTAACACGTACTGGAGGACCGAACCCACGTCTGTTGAAAAAGACGGGGATGACCTGTGGTTAGGGGTGAAAGGCCAATCAAACTCGGCGATAGCTGGTTCTCCGCGAAAGCTATTTAGGTAGCGCGTCATGTATTACTACCGGGGGTAGAGCACTGGATCGGGACGGGGGGCGCGAGCCTTACCAACTCGAACCAAACTCCGAATACCGGTAAGTATGAGCATGGCAGACAGACACTGGGTGCTAACGTCCAGTGTCGAGAGGGAAAAAACCCTGACCTCCAGCTAAGGCCCCCAAGTGGTGGCTAAGTGGGAAAGGATGTGGGATAGCCAAGACAGCCAGGAGGTTGGCTTAGAAGCAGCCATCCTTTAAAGAAAGCGTAACAGCTCACTGGTCTAGTTAAGCCGTCCTGCGCCGAAGATGTACCGGGGCTTAAGCCGCCCGCCGAAGCTGAGGGTTTTAGATAACAGTTGTCAGATGAGAGGCGATGCAGTGATGCGTTGCTTTTTGTCTTCAGTGTTGCAGTGCATTCGTGCGCTGGTGAGACGTCAGGATGACAGGTCGTGCGCTGGCACGGCGGTGATGGGGGTCTTCGGGCCGTCATGATTGCCGGGTCAATGGCATCGTTTGTCATCTGATAACTGTGTCTAAAGCGGTAGCGGAGCGTTCCGTAGGCCTGCGAAGGTGTCTCGTGAGGGATGCTGGAGGTATCGGAAGTGCGAATGCTGGCATGAGTAGCGAAAAGGAGTGTGAGAGACACTCCCGCCGAAAGTCCAAGGTTTCCTCGGCCAGGTTAATCCGCCGAGGGTAAGCCGGCCCCTAAGGCGAGGCCGAAAGGCGTAGTCGATGGGAATCAGGTTAATATTCCTGAGCCTGCTGGTGGTGACGAATACCGGAAGTAGTCGGGTCTTATCGGATTGATCCCGGCTGCCTGGGTGTTCCAGGAAATAGCCCCAGCATAAGACCGTACCCCAAACCGACACAGGTGGACTGGTAGAGTATACCAAGGCGTTTGAGAGAACGATGTTGAAGGAACTCGGCAAAATGCTCCCGTACCTTCGGAAGAAGGGAGCCCCGTTATCAGGCAACTGGTGGCGGGGGGCACAGAGTAGGGGGTAGCGACTGTTTACTAAAAACACAGGGCTCTGCGAAGTCGCTAAGACGACGTATAGGGTCTGACGCCTGCCCGGTGCTGGAAGGTTAAAAGGAGGGGTGCAAGCTCTGAATTGAAGCCCCAGTAAACGGCGGCCGTAACTATAACGGTCCTAAGGTAGCGAAATTCCTTGTCGGGTAAGTTCCGACCTGCACGAATGGCGTAACGATTTCCCCACTGTCTCCAACATCGACTCAGCGAAATTGAATTCTCCGTGAAGATGCGGAGTTCCCGCGGTCAGACGGAAAGACCCCGTGAACCTTTACTATAGCTTTGCAGTGGTACTAGAGATGGACTGTGTAGGATAGGTGGGAGCCTATGAAGTGTCGGCGCCAGCTGGCATGGAGGCAACCTTGAAATACCACCCTTTTGATCTTTGGTATCTAACCGCGACCCGTGAAGCCGGGTCCGGGACCCTGCATGGTGGGTAGTTTGACTGGGGCGGTCGCCTCCCAAAGCGTAACGGAGGCGCGCAAAGGTGAGCTCAGGTTGGTCGGACATCAACCGCTGAGTGCAATGGCAAAAGCTCGCCTGACTGCGAGGCCGACGGGCCGAGCAGAGACGAAAGTCGGTCATAGTGATCCGGTGGTCCCGAGTGGAAGGGCCATCGCTCAACGGATAAAAGGTACTCCGGGGATAACAGGCTGATACTTCCCAAGAGTCCCCATCGACGGAAGTGTTTGGCACCTCGATGTCGGCTCATCACATCCTGGGGCTGGAGCAGGTCCCAAGGGTTCGGCTGTTCGCCGATTAAAGTGGTACGTGAGCTGGGTTTAGAACGTCGTGAGACAGTTCGGTCCCTATCTGCCGTGGGTGTACGAGACTTGAGAGGCGCTGTCCCTAGTACGAGAGGACCGGGATGGACGTACCTCTGGTGTACCGGTTGTGGCGCCAGCCGCAACGCCGGGTAGCTATGTACGGAAGGGATAACCGCTGAAAGCATCTAAGCGGGAAGCCCCCCTCAAAACCAGGTCTCGCTTGAGAGCCGTGGAAGACCACCACGTTGATAGGCAGCATGTGGAAGTGCGGTAACGCATGGAGCTAAGCTGTACTAATTGCTCGATAGGCTTGAGTTTTATCGTCAGCGTCCGGCCCGGATGAGGCCAGACAAGACACTCGCCCTCGAAACTGGAGGATCAAGACAGACCCTCCATGATCGGTGGCTGCCAGCGAAAACAGGAAAAACGCGTCATTGACCTCTGTTGTCCATTATTTGTTGCCCGTCATCTGCTGTCATGATCTGGTGGCTATAGCGGCGTCGCCCCACCCGATCCCATCCCGAACTCGGCCGTGAAAGGCGCCTGCGCCGATGGTACTACGTCTTAAGGCGTGGGAGAGTAGGTCGCTGCCAGATCATGACAGCAGATGCGGGGACGGCAAATGCCAACCCGACAGAGGACGGAAGAAACCAAACCCAATTCATCTCGAAACCTTGTCACGCCGCCTGAGGCTAATACCCAAGGCGGCGTTCGTGTCTCCGGCAACACGAAAATCCAATACCGCGGGGTGGAGCAGTCCGGTAGCTCGTCAGGCTCATAACCTGAAGGTCGCAGGTTCAAATCCTGCCCCCGCAACCAAAAATCATTGAAAATTAAAAATTCGCTCCTTGACCGCGATGCACAAGCGCTCCGGTGCGCGATGTCTCAGCATCGTGGCAACAGATAAAGCAGCGTCCCAGGATGCATCCAGTGGCTCAAATATGGAGCTTACCGCTCCATCGTCGACCTCCAGGCCGCTATCAACCGGTCCATCGACGAACACAACTCCACAGCGTCCAAGCCTTCCACCTAGAACGCTGATCCCGATGAAACATCGGCGGCAGAAACCGAGGGTTTCAAGCGTTGGGGTAATGCCACTAGCCATGGACGCGGGGTGAGCCGCAGATAATCATTTCCGATCTGAGAATGCGAATGATTATCTTTTGCATATTGCGAATGCGAATGAGTATCGTTATTAACAGAGAACCCGAACAGCCAGCCGAGCGCGGATCTTACCGCCAGCTACGCCAGCCAGCAGAAAGACGAAATGACTTGCGGAGCACAAACGGTAATGTCCCAGTCCCGGAACGACGCAATGGCATGGATGTCGGCGTTTGCAGCGGTGTTGGCATGCAACACGGCATCCTCTCAACCAGCAAAACCGGCGGAAGGACCGTTGTATCTCGACCAGGTCACCATTACCGCCACGCGGAACCCTATCCCGACGTTTGACAATCCCGGTATGGTGACCGTGATCGATCGGAACGAGATCGAAACACTCCAGCCATCGACAGTAGACGACATCCTTCAGTTTGTGCCGGGTGTGGAGATGACGGGCGGTCCCCGGCGCACGGGCGAGGTGCCAAGCATTCGCGGTTTCGATGGGGCCGATGTCATCGTTTTGTTCGATGGGACCCGGCAAAATTTTGGTTCTGCACACGATGGGCGGTTTTTCATTGATCCGGCGTTGTTGAGTAGCGTTGAAGTGCTGCGTGGCGCGTCATCGTCCCTTTATGGGAGCGGCGGCACTGGAGGTGTGATCGAGTTTCGTACCGTGAATGCTGGCGACTTCCTCGATCCTGACGAGACTTTTGGCATCCGGACGTCGGTTGGGTATCAAAACGTTAATGTGGAAAAATTTGGCTCGTTAACAGCCTATGCGCAACCCGGCTACGGACTGGATGTTGTTGCGAACCTCACCTACCGTGATAGCGGTGATATTGAGCTTGGAAGCGGCCAAACACTCGACAGCGATGACGAAATTCTGGCTGGTCTTGCGAAGGTAGGATGGTCCTTCGCGGAGGATCATTTTCTGGAAGCATCCTACATTGGTTATGGCGGGCAAGTACAAGAACCAAACAATGCGCAGGGATTGGGCAGTGATGATAATGTCGACAAGGACATTAGCGCCGACACATTCCGTCTTGCATACTCCTACGACAATCCTAGTAATCCATGGATAAATCTGGACGCTATTGCCTACTATACCGGAACGAGTAACGAAGAACAGCGACTGGACAATCTAGGTCTTGGACCTGCCGGAGAGCTTCTCGAGCGTGATGTCAGCACTCTTGGTTTCCGCGTTGATAATCGTTCGAGGTATGATTTATCAGAAGCGTCACAGGCGCTGTTTACCTATGGTGTTGAGTACTATCGCGATGTTCAGAATGGCGAGCAAGGTGGTGCCGCTTGGGGTGGTGTGCCGGATGCCGACAGCGACTCTTTAGGTGCATTTGCGCAGGCGGAACTGACCTTCACTGAACTACACGTGCTTCCTGGAGAATTTCTGCTCGTCCCTGGCGTACGTTTTGACTACTACCGCATTGACAGCGATGTCGCCGATGGGACTCGCGAAACGGCGGTGTCGCCCCGGATAGCAGCAACCTACAAGCCCGTGCCATGGCTGATGGGTTTCGCTAGTTGGGGCAAAGCATTCCGCGCGCCGACATTCAACGAAATGTTTCTTACCGGGACCCATTTCCAGATCCCGCTTGGGCCAGGCGCAACGGTTGACAATTTTTTTGTTCCAAACCCGGATCTGAAGCCGCAGCGAACGACGACGTTGGAGTTTGGCGGAGGCGTCGAATTCGACAGCGTGATCGAGGATGGTGACCGTTTCCAAGCCAAGGCATCATACTACATGACCGACGGTGAAGACTTTATCGCACTCGACGTGGACCAGCCCACGCCGTTCGTGGATTGCAATCCATTCATCCCCGGAGCATGTGATGGCACAACGACGTCTCGCAATGTCGCAGAAGCAGAACTCAGCGGCTTCGAACTGGAATCCGGATACGAGAGCCGGCGTTTCAAAGCTTTTTTGGGTGTCTCAACTGTTGATGGCAAAGACGCTGCGACCGGAGACTATATCGGTTTGCTTGCCCCACCACAGGTTACTGCGGGCTTTGCCGTCAAGCTTCCGGAAATAAGTAGCATAGTTGGCTGGCGGGGTATATTTGCAGGAAAATTCGACGAGACGAATGATCCGGATGAAGAACGCGATCCTTACCAGGTACATGATCTCTATTTTTCGTACGAACCTAATGACGAATTGTTAAACGGTGTCAGATTAGACCTGGGCGTCGACAACATATTCGATGAAGACTATTCACGTACCTATACAGGCGCGAGTGAACCCGGCCGAAACTTCAAGGCCATGATCTCCTACAAGCTGAATTTTTGAGGAGATTAGCCATGACTCGTTCTATGAAGCGTTTTGGAGCCCTATTCGGCGCTGCGCTGGTTTTTGCAGGAGCGATTCCAGTCCAGGCGTCGGAGAGGCTGATCTCTATCGGGGGTGATGTCACGGAGATCGTGTATGCCCTTGGCCGAGGAAACGATTTGATCGCGGTTGACACCACGAGCGGTTTTCCGGCTGAAGTCCAGCAACTTCCCAATGTCGGTTATATGCGTCAGCTGTCCGCAGAGCCGATTCTGGCGTTGGCGCCAGATCACATAATCGCTGTTGCGGATGCCGGACCGGATAGTGCAGTGGACGTGCTCCAAGAGGCCGGAGTTCGCTATACCCGCATCCCTGACGAACCTTCGGTCGAGGGTACGGTAGCAAAAATCCGCGCGGTGGGCGCCGCGGTCGGTCGGGATGCGGAAGCTGGCGCGCTGGCTCAACAGGTGGCCGAAGCAGTTCAGGCTGTCCAACAGCAGGTCGGCGAGCCGGCCCATCGTCCGCGCACCTTGTTTCTGCTGTCTGTTGGGCGCGGTGGTTTGATGGCAGGTGGGAGCGGCACAAGTTCGAATGCCATGATCCAGCTCGCTGGGGGTGACAACATCGCCGCGAAACTCAATGGCTACAAGCCATTCGAACCAGAAGCGATGAACGCCCTTGATCCCGAAGTTATTGTGGTGACCGACCGAACGTTGCAGGCTCTGGGTGGCAAGGAGCAAATGCTGGCGCAGCCGCAATTCGCCGGGACCACAGCAGCCAAGAATGGCCGCCTGATCGCGATGGATGGCATGCTGTTGCTCGGCTTTGGCCCCCGCCTGCCGGAGGCTGTCGACACGCTGGCTAGAGCGTTGCACAGCGGATCTTCGCCCCAATGACAGGCGCGAACACATCATTGCCAGACACAGTTCCTGCGCTAGGCATTTATCTATCGCAAGAACAGCGCCGGCGCCGGTTCACTGTTGCGCTGGCCGGTTTGCTTCTGACTGCAGCAGTTCTGGCCGGCCTCGGCTTCGGGGCGGTGGAAATCTCACCGTTGCAGGTACTGGCAATTGCCTTGGCGAAACTGGGCCTGGCCCCGCTGGCCGAACTTGGCACGCGGGAGGACTTGATCTTTTCGGCCATTCGCGCGCCGCGAACAGCGCTTGGCATGCTGGCGGGAGCAGCCCTGGCTGCCAGTGGTGCGGCGCTGCAAGGGCTTTTCCGCAACCCGCTTGCCGATCCAACCCTGATCGGCGTTTCATCAGGCGCTGCGTTGGGGGCCGTAACCTCGATTGTCTTTGGCGCAGCCCTATTTCCTTTCTTGCCCGATAGCATTAGCCCGGTTTTGCTTCCGGTCGCTGCCTTCGCCGGCGGACTAGTGGCAATCGCGCTCGTTTACCTGATCGCAAGCCGCGACGGCATGACGGACATCGCAACGCTGCTTCTGGCTGGCACAGCGATCACTGCGATCGCAGGCGCCGGGATTGGCTTTATGATCTTCCTCAGTGATGATCAGCAGATCCGCGACATCAATTTCTGGATGCTAGGCAGCCTCTCGGGCGCGACCTGGTCTGCCTTGGCGCCGGCAGCGGTTCTGATTGTTCTCGGTTGTTGCGGCATTCTTTATTGTTCGCGGGCGCTGGATGCCCTCTCGCTCGGAGAGAGCGACGCTCATCATCTTGGCTTTGAGCCGGAGCGGATCAAGCGTAGCCTGATCGTGCTGTGTGCCTTGGCAGTCGGTTCATCGGTCGCGCTGACCGGTGTCATCGGTTTTGTCGGCTTGATGACCCCCCACATCGTGCGGCTACTGGCCGGCCCCGGCCATCGCACCCTGATCCCTACATCGATTTTGTTAGGCGCGGCCCTGATGCTGGCGGCGGACGTGTTGGCTCGAACCATCGTGACGCCGGCTGAATTGCCGATTGGGATCGTGACGGCCTCAATTGGCGGTCCTTTCTTCTTGTGGCTGTTGATCCGCTGGCGCGCGCGGGGAGGGTGGTAGCATGCTTTCCGCACATGGAATCTCGGTCCAGCGTGGCGGCCGCACGGTGCTCGATGATGCGAGCGTCTCCATCGATACCGGCTCGCTTGTGGCGGTCGTCGGACCGAACGGTGCAGGCAAGTCGACCCTCGTCGCCGCACTGACCGGCCTGTTGCCTCTCGCGGGCGGAGAGATCGCCCTTGATGGCGACCGCCTCGACCGGTTCCCTCGCCGAACCTTCGCGAAACGGGTTAGCGTGATGCAACAGCGCTTCCACGCTACGTTCCCCTTCAAGGCATGGGAGATCGTCGCGATGGGCCGCACACCATATGAAGGGCTGGAACCGGCCGCAGATGCCGCCTTACACGTTGAAGCGGCGATGGAAGCGACCGGCACGTCGTTGTTTGCTGAACGCACCTGCCACACTCTTTCGGGCGGCGAGTTGCAACGCGTCTATCTGGCAAGGGCTCTGGCGCAACTGATGCCGTTGCCGGCACAGGAAGCGCGCTACCTATTGTTGGATGAACCTACCGCCAGCCTGGATTTGCGCCACCAGGCAGCATCCCTGGCGTTTGCCCGTGATGTCGCCCGCCAGGGGGTTGGTGTGCTGGCCGTCCTGCATGATCTGAACCTGGCCTCGCTGTTCGCGGACCATGTCATCCTGCTGGAAGCAGGGCGGGTGGCCGCGCATGGCACGCCCGCCGAGGTGCTCACTCGTGACGTGCTGGCACCAGTCTACGGCCCGGCACTCTCGGTTTTTGCTGATCCTGACAGTGGCCGGCCGGTTGTCTTGCCCGCCGATCCGGCTGTCCGCCCATCCCTAACCTGACGATCACCATCATTTACCCGCCGAAAGAGAGGTACGCCTCATGGACAATGCCAACAATATTTCAGCGAATGCTAGCGGTCGCGGCTCGGTAGACCATGCCTCCAACAACCCTTCGCCGCGATTGAGTTCAACCGACCTGCTCCAAGGGGCTCGCCGGGTGGTGATTGCCCACCGCGGCGAGGAGTATGTGTTGCAACTGACCCGTGCTGGCCGGTTGATTCTCACCAAATGAGGATCGCCGGGGCTTCAGGCGCTTTTCGTGGCGCCCTTGGTCTCCATGACGGCGTCGAAGCCTTCGAAGTGCGGATGGCCAAGGTAGATCTTCCCCCGGTCTCCGGCTCCGGCATGGGCTTTGCGGAAGGCTTCGGACCGCGTCCAGTTTTCGAAAGCTTCCCGGCTCTCCCACAAGGTATGGGAGGCATAAAGAGTGTGGTCGTCGGCGGCCGGCCCGCGCAGCAATTGGAATTCGACAAAACCTGGCACTTCGGTCAAGTGGCTGTCGCGCGTGCGCCAGATGGTTTCAAACTCCTCTTCGTGGCCGGGTACGATCTGGAAACGGTTCATCGCGATAAACATGAGAGATTGGCTCCTTAGTGGGGTAACTTTCTAGATCCCTATTGCAAATAATTCGCATTCGCAATAGGGTATTTTTGATAATGCAACGCATTCGCAAAAAAGGAAGGATGACCATGCGAGGTCAGGAGAAAGTGTGTCGATCCACTCCGAAGCATCCGGGTGACCTGTATCCAGCGGAGCAGATGATATTGGGGGCAACCCGGCTCTGGGCCCACCAGCATCGCCAGGGTGAGGAAACCAGCGATTTTCTTACCAGATACTTTCAATTCGTCGGATGCCTGCCGGCGATGGCAAGTCACAATGCTCTCATGCGGCACTGCCATGTTGCGGGATGCCGACCGATTGCGCTCCACAGCGTCAACTGCCCCTGTTTGTCAGAGGACGAGGAAAGCATCGTTCATGTTGCCGCCTATGGTCAGCGCCGGTGGGACACTTACGCTGCCGACCTGCTAGGCCGATGGTTTCAACCAGCAGCGGTGCGCCTGACGTTGCCGGCGGTGCGGGGGCTGGGCGAGGCGCTCGCCTGTTACGGCTATTGCATCCCATTGCGGCCATGGGATGTCACACGGTCAAGAACTCCAGAGCCCTGGTGGTTTCAAGCCAGTAGCCCGACCAGCGACCTAACGCACTGAGCAATATCCGCTTGTCTATCCGTCACCCAAATCAAGGTCCGACCCTCTCGCGGAACCCATTCGTAGTGATGTTGAAGCCAACTCCCAAATCAAAGGCCGTGTTCAAACAGTTCCGGGCAACGGCACTAACGACAGTTGTCCAACCAACTCTCAGCATCGCTGAACCGACCGTCCTTGCGCGGATCACGGCTGAGGGTGAGGCAGGCGAGATGACCGAAGACGGATGCAGCCATCCCCGAGCTAGAAGGTAATCAGCAATGAACGAAACAGGGCCTCCACTGAACGCAACTGCACTCCTGGACTCGCCGTTACCCGGCATTGAGAATTTTCTTGAAGCCGGTGGCCCGGTCGTTGTGATCCTCATTGGCATGTCGATCCTTGTCGTAAGCGTCGGCATTGCCAAACTGTGGCAATTCCGTCTCGTAAGGATTGGCGACGAGAAGGCGGCGGAAGAGGCGCTCGCTTGCTACCGCGCCGGCGACGGGGAAAGAGCACTCGCTGCAGCCGAAGGATCACCGAATCCCGTGGCTCAGGTCCTGGTACGGGCGTTCAACGGCTACCGCATGCGCCTGCCTGAAGCCAAGGTTCGTGACGAAGTGCACCGCTACGGAAGCGAGATGCTAGAGGGGCTACGGTCCTGGTTTCGCCTCTTGGAGGTGGTTGCAAGCTTAGCTCCCCTGCTAGGTTTGTTCGGCACGGTGCTCGGCATGATCAGCGCCTTTCAGCAATTGGAAGCCGCCGGCAACCAAGTCAATCCATCAATCCTGTCTGGCGGCATTTGGGAAGCGTTGCTGACAACCGCAGTCGGTCTTGCTGTGGCCATGCCGACGCTGGCGCTTCTGAACTGGCTTGAGCGTAGGGTCGAGCGAACGGCCCATGCCATGGACCGGATCGCGATGGCCGCGTTTACCGTCGATCTCGGGTCACGGCATGGCGGAGCGCAAATGCCGGTGGCCGACACTCCCGAAAACAGGCTGGCCGATGTTCCTGCATGAGACGCCGCAGCGGCGTGCCCGCATCAGCCTCACGCCCCTAATCGACGTGGTATTCATTCTGCTGGTGTTCTTCATGCTGGCCTCGTCCTTCCTGGATTGGCGGGCGATTGAACTGTCCGCACCGCCAGCATCGGGCGGGAACCAAAGCCTGAAAGGGGCCATGTTGGTCGATATTCGCGCGAACGGCCTGCGGTTCGGTGCGCGGACAATGAGCTTAGATGCGATTGCTGCCAGGGTAGCCGAACGTCTCCGCGATGAGCCAGGCCAACGGATATTGATCCGGCCGGCCCAGGGCGTGCCGCTGCAGCGTGCGATCGACGTGCTCGACCGGCTGGCCGAGGGCGGCGCGCATAACCTCGCCCTCATTCAATCACTGCGGTAGTAAACGTGCCCTCCCGATGAAACTGTTGAACAAACCCTCGCTCAAGCCCCGATCTGACGATGAACGCGTGCTGCCGCTCATCAACGTCGTCTTTTTGTTGTTGATCTTCTTCATGCTGGCGGGGCGCCTCGTGGCAAGCGATCCGTTCGCCATCCAACCGCCCAGGTCCGCTAGCGACGGCCTTACGGATGCGCAGGAAATGGTGGTGTTGGTCGCTGCGGACGGTCGCATCGCGATCGACAACAGCGAAATTGACGCAAACATGCTCGCGGCGGTGGTAGCAGAGCGCCTGGCGGAGGCGCCCGGCCTACAAGTGCGTCTCAAGGCCGATGGCACTGCTGACGCCGCCAACGTCGTTGGCGTCATGGACACGCTGCGTGAGTCAGGGGTCGACCGCCTGCAACTGCTAACGGTCAGCGGCGAGTGATGGCAGAGTTGGGCAGACTTCGCTGGCTTGCCGCCGGGATTGTAGCCATCTTGCTGCATGGAATGGCTGCGATGCTGATCTTCGCAGCGCCTGAGCGTTCCGGCGCAGCGGGCGCCGGTCGAGGCGGAATTGCCATATCGTTAGGTGACACGGGAGCTAATGACGGAGCAAGCGCCTCAGAAGTGAAGCCGGATCAGAGTCCGAGAGCCGACATGCAGCAGGAAGTCCTGGCGCAACAAGTCCCAGAGAACGCCCTTGTTACAAGATCAGAAACACCAGCCAAACAGGCTATCGCGGAAACAACTCCAGCCACAGCACCACCGCAGACGGCAGCCGAACAAAAAGCTCTCGCAGCGGAGCCTGCTGCCGTAGCGATCCCGCCGAGAACCGCACAACCGCTTCAATACCCGGAAAAAGTACGAGCCGACCATGCCATTAGCGAACCGCCACTTGCCCTGGCGTCCTCGCCGCGGGGCCGGATCGCCAAGGCTACTTTGGAGCAACCTCTTAGAGAGAAGACTGAAGCGGATGCGAGACCAACACGTCAAACAGGGCCCCGAGAGGCGCGACCCGTTAAACGGACGAACACGGCGCAGCTAAAAAAAGCACAGCCAAGTAACCCAGCATCCTCCACCTCTCACGAGCCCCATGTCGTTCACCCCATTG
The DNA here is from genome assembly GCA_965222315.1 of Alphaproteobacteria bacterium. GTDB lineage: Bacteria > Pseudomonadota > Alphaproteobacteria > Bin95 > Bin95 > JACKII01. The sequence goes on from OZ244951.1 coordinate 1,259,524, forward strand.
ATGCGGAGAAGGTCAAGGTTGATGCTCCCGTGCCGACAAAGCCCCGCTATACGGAATCGGCGACGGATCGTTTGGTCGTTGCAAGAGCCGAAACGCCAGAGGACGAGGTCGCCGCTCCTCAACCCCGGCAGAAACCGCCAGAACCCGAACGCAAACCAATTGAGAAGCGCAAAGAGGCAGCAAAATCCGTTGAGCCCTCCAAGGCACCTCAGACCCAGACAGCCGCTGCCCGTGCGGCGCCTTCTGACAGAGAGCACAGTTCGAACGATAGTCAGGGTAGTTCCAACGCATCGGAAGATCAGAACGAAGCGACTGCGCGTGGGGCCGGGGCGAACCCTGGCACCCGCGCGGGTGGCGGAGCCAATTCAGCAGGCGCCGGCACGTCTGGCGCGCAGGCAGACTATATTGCCCGCCTCCAATCTTGGTTGGCTCGACATCAGCGCTACCCAAATAGGGCCCGCTCGCGCCGGCAGCAAGGAACAGCATTGTTGTATTTTGTCATGGACAGCCGTGGGTTGGTATTGGACTACCGTGTGGAGCGCAGTAGCGGGCACCGATTGTTGGACCAGGAGGTCCGTGCACTAATCAAACGCGCCGAACCTCTACCCAAAATGCCTGTAGAATGGCAACAATCGCGCCTCGAGTTAGTTGTTCCTATTCAGTTTATTTTGCGATAACGAGACGATTCTTCTGTTAAATTCCGGTTATAAATGACCCAAGGTGAAGATCGACATGCACCCTTAGAGCCTGAACTCAAAAGTTCAGTTGTAATACATTACCTTGCAAGGCGTCTGGTCATAATGCGAACGCTGGCGATGTAGGCCCAAGCGGCGGCGCTTTCGACCCCTTCTCCCAGTTTTTCGCCAATCAGCGGCAGCAGCCAAGCCAAGCAAAGGTCCGTTCAACCACCCAAGGCCGAGGCAAGACCTCGAAACCCTTGGCTCTGTCGGTTCTTCGGATGATTTCGATCACCCACTCGCCGCTGCCCTTGATGTCTCGTCTTAGCTTGCCGCCAGCGTAGCCTCCGTCCGCAAAAATGTGGCGTAACCACGGAGAACGAAACCGGGCGGCCTTCAGTACCGCGGGTGCGCCATTGCGGTCCAGGATATCGCCACCATGATCAAGGATCACCAGAAGCAATCCGAACGTATCGGTTAAGATGTAGCATTTCCGGCCTTTGACCTGCTTCCCGGCGTCATAGCCTGAAACCCCGCCGCTTTCGGTGGTTTTTACACTCTTAGTGTCGATCACTCCAGCGGTTGGGCTGGCTTCCCGGCCCTTCAATTCTCTCGCGCTCATTGCAAGCAACCCGTTGAGCATCGCGAACAAACCCAAATCGCGCCAAGAGTAGAAATAACCTTGGACCGTACCACCGGCGGAAAATCCTTGGGTAAGGCACGCCGTTGACACCGCAAGGTCGCCTTGGCAAACAAGATGGCCCGGATCATATGGGCAATCATGACGTGGAGCAGAATTTCAGGATGGCGTGAGCGCTATCTCCTGACGGAGGGAAACGGCAAGCGCTTTGGGGGCATCCACATCCGGTCTGCCGGGTGACGTTTTCGCTCGTTTTATCGGGCACATTGTTTTAGCGATTGATGTTCATGGCAAAATGCCCGGCCGCCGCAACCAAAAGGGCACCCAGTGGCCCGGCTAACGCGAGCCCAGCGGCCCCGCCCAGGATTTTACCATATGCCCATTGTTTCGGCCCTCAGGCCTTCAGCTCGCCTCCGGTACTTCTGGACCGAATCGGCATTCTGCAGGAAACTATGAATGCAGTCTCTTTACCACGTGGCAGTTGGACAAGACAGGCGGATGGCAGAAAAGCAACGCCCGACACTCGAAACGGGCGATATAGCGCCGACATTTGAGGCATTCGATGCCCATGGCAAGTTGCTAGGCCTGGGCAGCGATGCCGTTAGCGGCAAGCCACATGTGATGGTGTTTGTCCGCGATCCGCAGGACCCGGCGGTGTTGCGCGGGCTGCAACAGTTGGCCGCCTGGTCGGACCGGCTGGCGGGCCTTGGGGCAGAGACATTTGTGCTGTTGCCCCTTAGTCCGCCGCAGGTTCTGGCCTATCAACGCGAATACAGCCTGCCATTCCAGTTTTTAAGTGACCCTCCCTTGGATGCTGCCCGCCAGCTTGTCCCCCAATTGCTGGTGGCAGGGGGACCGCCCATAATATCCGTCGTGCTACGCCCGAACCGTCATGTCATGGCGGTGCTGGATGATCATGCCGCCGACCATGGTGATATCGCCTGCGCCTATATCGAGACCCTGACCGCCCAGCGCGCCCATCGGCAGGGCGAAATGCATGCGCCGGTGCTGATGGTGCCGGATGTTCTCAGTCCAAAGGATTGCCAGCGCCTAATGACGGTCTTTGCGATGCAGGGCAATGAGTTCGTCGACCCAGGCCACGGCGTTCAGAACAGGAAACAGGATTACAAAATGCGGATTCCGGACTATGGCCGGAACGATCGAGTCGATCATTGGGTTATCACCCAGGAAACAAACAATTTTATCGCACAGCGTCTATGGCAACGCGTTCTGCCGGAAATCCGCAAGGCTTTCCAGTACACCATCACCAAACACGAACGTTTCCGGATCGGTCAGTACAAAGCCTCTGGTGGCGATATTATCGGGGCATCCCATGGCCATAGGGACAATACGGACGCCCAGGTTGCGCACCGGCGCTTTGCCTGTTCCGTGAACCTCAACGCCGAGTCCCATGATGGCGGCGGCCTGATCTTTCCGGAGTATGGCGGTCAGGAATACTCGCCCCGGACAGGGGAGGCTCTGATCTTTTCGTCATCCATGCTGCATGAGGTCCGCCCCGTGCGCAAAGGCACCCGGTATGTTGTGCTGAGTTTCCTCTTCGGCGATACTTAAGCTGGACGGAAACGCCGTCTTGCCGGAGACCTCTACCAGCCTTGCAACACGGCCCCCAACCGGTGGTGCTGGTGCCGTCCACCTGCAAGCGCTGTAAGGGGCACTCATAGCGGTACTCATTTGTATCACTGGCATTGTCTACGGGTGTTGGCGTTTCAACACCGAGCAGTACTGCAAGCTCATTTCGAAGCATTGGAAATTGGTACGCTCTGCCCCACTGGCATTGCGCCACCGCTCAATAAAAACCGATACCGGATCGGAAGCTGCTAAAATGTCCGCCCCATCGCTCAGGGGTTGTAATCCCTCGCTGCGGCTGACCCATTTTGGAACATCGCGCATTTTTCGAGTGCGCGGGCAGTCGCGCAATCAAAGATGCGCCGACCAAGCTTTCAGATTCGATCCGATTGCAAATATACCGCGATCTGTCGGGTGGACAAATTCCCGCGCATTTCCGGATAACAATATGATTACAAAGAGTTATGAAATGGTGGTGCCGCAGAGAGGACTCGAACCTCCGACCCACGCATTACGAATGCGTTGCTCTACCGACTGAGCTACTGCGGCCTACAGAGCGCGCAACATAATCGTTCCCATGCCTGGGCGCAACGCGTCTGTTTCGCAAAAAATTTAGGGGAACTCGCTTGATCCATTCGCTTTTTGCAAAGCGGACCTGCGAATGCGGAGGATGTTGCGGCGCACAATAGTTCTAAATGCGGTGGCATGAAAATGAACTGACAAAGGAGCGTTTCTCATGGCTGGCATTACCTATCCCACCATTTGTCCGGCTGGTCTCGGTGGCACGGCGAACCGTGTTAAGCGGCTCGCTGCGATGCTGCGGAAATGGTCGGCGCGCAGCGCCGGCCGGGCCGAGCTTGCACGGATGAGCGCCGTGGAGCTCAAGGACTTAGGCGTGTCTCCGGAACAGGCAAGCTGGGAGGCGGGCAAGGCGCCCTGGCAGCCCTAAACACCACGGTTCCCGACTTCAGGGAGCTGTTTTGGATTGTCCCAAGCTGCCGCTCTCGGGAAACACATGTGTCCCGCGCCAGCTATGCGTTTAATGGGGATCTGAGGTGCGAATTCCTAGGATGTTGCGGCGCAGCAAATTCTTATGTTGAAGGCAGATATTTCAAAATAGCCGAAAGGAGAGCGATCATGACCTCAGCAGTCCTGAATCCCCACGCACCCGAACACTCGAACTGGTTAGCGAGCATCACTGGCAGCCTTGGCGCTTTTATCGCCGATTGGTCATCCCGCAACGCTGAAAATAGTGATGTTGCCCAAATGTCGGCCCATCAGTTGGAAGACATCGGCCTAACCGCAACCAACACCCAGGCCATCGCCCCAATGGCGCCGTGGGCAGTCTAGGAGCAGGGCGCTTCCAAGCTTAGTGGTTCGATGCGAGCGGAGGGTACCCGTCCGTTTGCCGCATCGAACCACCAACATATTGAACGAGTCGGGTGATTCACGAAGCGCTTGCGGGTGCAAGCGTTTCGATCAGACCACTAGTCGCGGCCGAGGGCGGCCATCAGTTCCCGCCATTCGCGGGGGCTGAGGCCGCTTTCTTTTTGCGCGACCGGTTCGCCAGCCAGCATCTTTTTCACGACCGCAAGGCCCGGTGCCGACAACTCCATACCGCCCAGCCGGTAGTCGCTGAAGGCCTTGAATACGGCGGGCACCCACTTCTCCACCACCTTCAGCATGGCGTCTGCGTAGACCCGGATTTCGTACTGGGCGTGGGCGTCCGCGCGTAGCGCCAGGAAGTGCAGCAGGTTGTGCAGGTCGCACTTCCAATACCATTGGGTATAGGTCGAGAGCGGCAGGATCATCCGCCCCAACTCGCGCGCCAGGCCCTGGGCTGCTGGATCGTGGCCGGGAGCGTTTTCATCCTCGTTCAGCATGGTCTCGTAGTGGTCGAAGGCCTGCTCGGCGTCGGCCTTGAGCCATTGCAAGGCGCGCGCGGCCTCCGCGCCTTCCAGCACATCGCCCCGGCCCTGGCGGTTCGATACCGACTGCGCAGCCAGTTGCTCCGGCGCAGGCACGTAAAACTCCCGGTCGAGCAGGGAGTAGCGGGCGGAATATTCGTTCACATTGGCCATTCGGTGGCGGATCCACTGGCGTGCGACGAACATCGGCAGCTTTATGTGAAACTTGATTTCGCACATCTCGAACGGCGTGGTGTGCCGGTGGCGCAGCAAGTAGCGAATCAGCCCCTCATCCTCACGGACCTGCTTGGTGCCGGCACCGTACGAGACCCGCGCTGCCTGCACGATGGCCGAGTCGTCGCCCATATAGTCGATTACCCGGATGAAGCCGTGGTCGAGCACGGGCACCGCCTGGAACAGCATCTCCTCCAGCGCGGCCACCGTTGGCCTGCGGGTTTCCGCCCGCGCTTTGCGGGCCTCGGCAAGCTCTTGCGATTGTTCGGGGGTAAGGGGCACGGGCGGGACCTTGCACTATTTTTGTTTCAGCCGGGCTTCCTATAGCGCGCCCCTTCCAATCTGAACACCTTCGCCCTATATAACGAGTGTCAGGTCGCACCTGACTATGGCGATAAACGGTACGTGAAATAAGCGTTGCGGACCCCGGGGCAGTACCGGGCGCCTCCACCAACTCTCTTAGCCGCCGAATCGGTGGGTGAGAAATGGGGGCGAAACAGGATCGACGTGCGTGGTAAAGACGTATCCTTTGCTCGGCATGGTACCACCGTCATCGGGCCAAAACCTATGTGCGAATGATAACGATTACGCACTCGCTGCTTAACTAAGCAAGCGCGGTTCGGGAGGGCACCGGGCAACAGAAGCCCTCCCACTATCGCTTTCGGTCTGGCTGCGCTACAAAGGCGTCAATCCTGTTCTGCGCACTTTATAAGACAGCAACCCAATGGCCGGCCCGAACGACTCACACAGCCGAGAATACTACGATCAGATGGTCGAGCAGGCGCTCAAAGGCGTCATGCGCGATGCTATTGCGGAGGTGGCCGAGAAAGGCTTCCTGGGCGAGCAGCACTTCTACATCTCGTTCCGCACCACCTATCCGGGCGTGATGATCGCGGACGTCCTGCGGGCGCAATACCAAGACCAGATGACGGTCGTCCTGCAGCACCAGTTCTACAATCTCGACGTCACGGACGAGCATTTCGAAGTTACGCTGAGCTTCAACAAGAAGCTGGAGCGGCTATCGATACCCTTCGACGCCATCGTCAGCTTTGCCGATCCCTCGGTCGGCTTCGGCCTGCAATTCTCGTCTGCCCTGAACGGGCAGGTGGCGGCCGACGACAACGACGCCAATGGCAATGAGATCGATCCCGACGATGATCCTGATGGCGGCGATCCCACCCCGCCGGAAGGGCCGGGCGAGGTCATCAGCCTCGACGCTTTCCGTAAAAAAACCTGATACAACGTCCCCAAGCCAACCTTACCGACCGGAGCGCTCCCCATGGCCGACTTCGCATACCTCCCCATGTTCGATGCCCCGCACGAGGATACGCCCTGGCGCAAGCTGGATGGCGACTATGTGGCGGTCGACACCTTCCGCGGCGAGGAGGTCGTGGTCATCCAGCCGGGCGCGCTGGCCGACCTGACGCGGGAAGCGTTCAAGGACATCAGCTTTTTCCTGCGCCCCGGCCATCTGGCCCAGTTGCGTTCGATCCTTGACGATCCGGAGGCGAGCGAGAACGACCGCTTCGTCGCGCTCGACCTGCTGAAGAACGCCAACATCGCGGCGGGCGGCGTGCTGCCCATGTGCCAGGACACGGGCACGGCCATCATCATGGCGAAGAAGGGTGACCGCGTCTGGACAAGCGGCTCGGACGAGGAAGAGCTTAGCCGCGGCGTATTCCGGACCTACGACCAGGAGAACCTCCGCTTCAGCCAGCTCTCGCCGATCAGCATGTTCGAGGAGAAGAACACCGGCTCCAACCTGCCGGTCCAGCTCGACATGATGCAGAAGGCGGGCGGCGAGTACGAATTCCTGTTCATGGCCAAGGGCGGCGGCTCCGCCAACAAGGCGTTCCTCTATCAGGCGACCCCCTCGCAGCTCCACCCTGAACGCCTCGTCAAGTTCCTGGACGAGAAGATCCGCACCCTCGGCACCGCGGCTTGCCCGCCCTACCACCTTGCCATCGTCATCGGCGGCACCTCGGCCGAGATGAACCTGAAGACGGTCAAGCTGGCCTCTGCCCGCTACTATGACCACCTGCCGACCAAGGGCGGCCTGCACGGCCAGGCGATCCGCGATGTGGAGATGGAGCAGCAGATCCTGCACATGACCCAGCAGATGGGCATCGGCGCGCAGTTCGGCGGCAAGTATTTCTGCCACGACATCCGCGTCATCCGGCTGCCGCGCCATGGCGCCTCCCTGCCGATCGGCCTTGGCGTCTCGTGCTCTGCCGACCGTCAGGCGCTGGGCAAGATTACCCGCGACGGCGTCTTCGTGGAGCAGTTGGAGATGAACCCGGCACAGTACCTGCCGGAAATCGATCAGCAGGAACTGGGCGGCGACGTGGTCTCCATCGACCTGAACCAGCCCATGCAGCAGATCCTGAAGCAGTTGACGGCCCATCCGATCAAGACCCGCCTTGCGCTCTCCGGCCCGATGATCGTCGCCCGCGACCTGGCCCATGCCCGCATCCAGCAGGAAATGGCCGACGGCAAGCCGATGCCGGACTATTTCAAGAACCACCCGATCTACTATGCCGGCCCGGCGAAGCGGCCGGAGGGCTATGCCAGCGGCTCCTTCGGGCCGACCACGGCGGGGCGAATGGACAGCTTCGTGGACGAGTTCCAGGGCAAGGGCGGCAGCATGGTCATGCTGGCCAAGGGCAACCGCTCCCGCCAGGTGGTGGACGCCTGCGCCAAGAACCACGGCTTCTACCTCGGCTCCATCGGCGGCTCCGCCGCGCGTCTGGCCCAGGACCATATCCGGAAGGTCGAATGCCTGGACTTCGAGGAGTTCGGCATGGAAGCCGTCTGGCGGATCGAGGTCGAGAACTTCCCGGCCTTCATCGTGACCGACGACAAGGGCAACGACTTCTTCGGCACGTGAGGGCAGGGGCCACGGCCCCTACCAAGCCCTTGCCCGAGGCGCTCCCCGGCCCAAACCGGGGAAGCCCCCTCTATCACTCCCGCCACCCCCTACCTGTACCACTCCCGACCGGTACCACTCCCCGGACTTAATCCGGGGTCCATTCCAGAGGCTCCTACCGTACCGCCCGGCGCTGCGGTCAACCCAACTCATGCGTCCGCATTGATCTCAGCAATTGCGGTACCCAGTGCCGCTGATTTCTCCAAAACATCTACATTCATCTACAAAAATCTACATTCCGCACCTTGGTTCCCCAAAAACGTAACAGTTCCAATGAGTTAAAATGTAGACAAATGCGTCTGCCCCGTCGCATCGCGTCTACAATTCATCTAAAAAGTAAACTTTCCAACCCAGCCGCCCGGCTTTTCCAAGGTCACCTCCTCCATAATGATCAACATTAGGACGTAATAGGAATATTTGCCATATTCAAGCCCAGCCATCGTCTCAAACGGCTTTAATAGGGTGCCGAATGAGGGAAATTGCTTCGCGCAGCGCTCCAGCATAGACGGGCGCCCCTCTACCGAGGGCGATCGCACCTACGGCTTGACAGCGTTTTGGCGACGCGAACGGAAGGGTGGGGCCGACGGTTTGATTCGGATCAATGCTGCCGACACCAAATACGACTCATTCTGTACTTTCATGAAACAGAATGTGCAGGAGTATGACATGTCGGAAAGCAGCGTCTCTGGGCGTGAGGCAGTTGGCGTATTTCAGGACTCAAAAACCCTTGAGGCGGCAATAGACGAACTTCTCACCGCTGGTTTTGGCCGGGTCGATCTCAGTCTCCTCGCTGGGGAAGACACGGTGAGGGAAAAATTGGGCCATGCTTACCGGCGAGCTGAGGATGCGGAGGATGATCCCAACGCTCCGCGGGCTGTCTATGTCTCATCGGAATCACGCGGCGATGCTGAAGGTGGATTGATTGGCGGACTGTTCTATGTGGGCGCGGTGGCTGCGGCCGGGGCGGTCGTCGCTTCCGGAGGCGCGGTGGCCGCCGCCATCGCGGCTGCTGCCGCGGCCGGCGCCGGGGGCGGCGCGATCGGTGCCCTGCTTGCGGGCGTTCTGGCACGCCATCATGCCGACTACATCCAATCCCAACTCGACCATGGCGGCTTGGTGCTTTGGGTGAGGTTGCGCGATGCCGCGCACGAGAAGCGGGCAGTGGAGATATTGTCCCGGCACTCCGCGCAGGACGTTCACGTGCACGAACTCTAACGGGCTGCTGTCAATTTCCGGGCGCTTTTCTGCGGCCCGCTAGTGCAGATCCCGATCCAATCGGATTGGGATCCGCCTAAAAATTTAAGAATTAGAGCGTCTTGGCCCTCAAATTGTCCGCAAAAGCGTTTCAATTTGAACCGGCGATGCTCTACCGACCGTTACCCTCGCCGTGTTGTCGATGCTGGAGCACCCGGATTCACGCTACTAATCCCCAGGCTATGTGAAGCGTCTGCCCCTTCGCATCGCATCTACAAATCATCACAAATTTAACCATTTTCGCCTCTCTGCCCCACCACCGTCATTGTGAGACGACCGGCCCCGAGGCCGGTCAACGAAGCAATCTCCCAACCGAGCCAAAAAAGCACCCGAATCTGCCGACTCCACCACAATCAATTAAAGAACATAATAGCAACATTTAATAACTTCAAGACCAGCGACACTCCCAAATCCCTATGTTATGCTACCTGAAGGTGAAATGGCGCGACGGCGACACTCAGGGCGATGGCAAGCGGGACAGAAAACGCAGACGCTTCATGGATGGAGACGGCCTTGGGCGCGTTTTTCAGCAATCCGGGATGGATCAGCGCGGTTATTGGCGCAGTGGGCCTGCTGATTGCCTGGCGTCAACTCCGATTGGCCGAGTCGTCTCAGGGCGCAGGCTCAAGTCCAAATGGAGCAACACCCTCAGTAGCAACGCAGCGGACGCGAAACCTAAGCCCAAAGGCAATTGCCGTTGTTTCCAGCGTATTGTTTGTTGGCGGTCTCGCAATCGGCAGTTTCTTTGGTGGCACATCCATCGAAGCGACCAATGGCTCCGTCATCAACACGGGCGATGGCAATGAAACGACGGTCATTCGTGGAGGCGGCGAAAAATGATGCGCTGTCTACTCGTACTCTCTTGCGTTACTCTAACCTTAACAGGGCCGTCTGCCGCGCAGGATATCAGCGCCGACAATTGCTCTGTGGTGAACACCGGTAATCAGAACAAGACGTTCCTGGTTTGCGGCGACCTCAAGCTAGAGGTCAAGCTATCGCCGGAAGTGTTCGCAGCGCAGATCAAAGTGCGCACCCAGGAACTTCAGGACGAAGTAAGTTTTTACCGTTCCAGCTTGACCGAGGCCCTGAAGAGCGGCACGGCTAACGCGGAAACCATCGCCGAGCAGACGCAAGACTTGAAACTGGCAGAGGCCGCTCTGGCGGATGCCGAGGCCAAGCAGCAGAACTTGCAGGTGGCCTACAATACAACGGTTATTGAACTGGAGCGGTTACGCCGGGAGTTAGAGACGTTCCGGAGCGAGGGGACCGGTATAGCGCAAAGCCAGTTTGATGAGGCGCTGGCGGCATTGGCGGAAAACCGGCTGGATAAAGCAGATGAGCTTCTGAAGGAAATTCAAGCGCTGGAGGCGGACCGCGCGGCTATTGTTCGACAAGCCCGGGCTAGCTATGAACGTGGTAAGATCGCAGAAAAGCGTATCGATTACCGCGCTGCCAAAACTCACTTCATCCGGGCCGCCCAGTTACAGCCTGAGAACACAGACTACCTATTCAAAGCGCAGTCGCTGGCAAACAAGGCGGGTGACTACACCCTCGGCCTCCGCTTTGCGCAGGATATGCTGGCCTTGGCGAAACGGGATGGCGAGGACACGCTTGCCTATGCCCGTGCCGCCAATGCAGTCGCCTTCAACCTGGACGACCAGGGCCGCTATGCCGAGGCGGAGCCGCTCTACCGCAAGGGCCTGGAGATCCGGGAGCGCGTACTGGGGCCGGATCATCCCTTCACCGCCGCCAGCTACAACAATCTGGCCTCTAACCTGTACGCCCAGGGCCGTTATGGGGTGGCGGAGCCGCTCTACCGCAAGGGCCTGGAGATTTTCGAGCGCGTGCTGGGGACGGACCATCCCTCCACCGCCACTAGCTACAACAATGTGGCCTCCAACCTGGACGCCCAGGGCCGCTATGGGGAGGCGGAGCCGCTCTACCGCAAGGGCCTGGAGATCGCCGAGCGCGTGCTGGGGCCGGACCATCCCGATACCGCTGGTAGCTACAATAATGTGGCGGTAAATTTGATGGGCCAGGACCGGCTGGCAGAGGCCGAGCCCTTCCTCCGCAAGGCGGTGGAGACTATCGAGCGGCTGTTGGGGCCAGAGCATCCGACCACGCAGACCATGCGCGCTAATCTCGAAGTCCTAGAGCAACGCCTCGGCAAGACGGAGTGAAGCGCAGGCCGCCACTCCTCCCACCGTCATTGCGAGGAGCCGCAGGCGACGCGGCAACCCAGGCGGCGCTTGAGCACGGCACCAGCCCTCCCTGGATTGCCGCGCGGCGGCCTCGCCCCCGCTCGCAAAGACGGCTGTTGAATAGCCGCCGATCCCAGGATCAAGTCCATGGACGGCGGAGGGGCAACCAACCATCCCGCCTACCCGCCGATCATAATCTCGAGGCCCGGCTGCATGAGCGCACCGAGGCGGCCGATTAACCCAATCACCGCGCCTCGAATCTTACTGTTCAATCTTGACTAAATGAATCGAACGCCTAAGTAGGGCGTATGGAATCACGAGCAGAAGACACGATTGACGATTTCGTCGAACGGTTCGGCCTGATTGCGCAAGCGCAGGGCCTTTCGCGGATTGCCGGCCGCATCATGGGATTGATCATCATCGAGGGCGGTCCGATCAGCTTCGGCGAACTCTCGAAGCGTCTTCAGGTGAGCCGCGGCAGCATCAGCACCAATACGCGCCTGCTGGAGAGCCTCGGCATTATTGAACGCACCAGCCGGTCCGGTGAGCGTCAGGACTATTTCGAGATCGCGTCCACCCCCTACAAGCGCCTGCTGCGGGTGCAGTCGGAGCAATTGTCCAAGGCGCAATCGGTCATCCGGCAAACCATCGGCGATCTGCCCGGCAACAGGGAAGACAGCCGCGCAAGGCTGAACGAACTGAATGCGTTCTATGAAGCGCTGCGCCGCAGCTACGACGACCTGATCGAACAGTTTTCAACGCCCGGCACCTGATACGAATAAGACCCTTCCGGCGTATCGGAGGGGCGTATTTGTTCAGAATGTTTTGAACGGTAAGAATGATATGACTGAAGAAATCCAAAAGCCGCAAGAAAATGATTCTTCCGGCCGTAGCCGCAAAACCAAACGCCAATGGGCGCCCTGGATCGCGGTCGGGGCTGCCGTGGCCGTGGTGGGCTGGATGGCCAGCGGAATGCTGGAAGAAGCCCCGCCGGTACAGCGGAGCGCGCCGAAAGCAACGGCATCGAAAGCGGTCGCCGTTCAAATCGCCGTGTCGGAGGTCAGCGCGGTGACGCGCTTCATCGTCAGCCAGGCGGAAGTCTGGCCGAACCGTACGGCTATCCTGAGGGCGCAAACCGCTGGGCAGGTCGTGGCCCTACAGCAGCAGCGCGGGACTCTTCTCCAGGCTGGCGATTTGGTGGTCGAACTCGACGAAGGCGACCGCCCGGCCCGGCTGGCTCAGGCGGAGGCGGTGCTCATCCAGCGCCAGCGCGACTATTCGGCTGCGCAAAAACTCATGAAGAACAACAACGTGACCGAAGCGCGGCTGGCCGAGAACTTTGCGCAAATGCAGGCAGCGGAAGCCGCCGTCAAGCAGATCCGCGAGGAGATTGCCGACACCATGATCACCGCCCCGTTTGAGGGCTCACTCAATCGGCTCTCGGTCGAATTGGGCGAAGCGGTGACGGTCGGCGGCGAACTTGCGCAGGTCGTCGACAATGATCCCCTGAAGGTCCACGTGCAAATCCCACAGCAGAAAATCGGCGATGTCAGGCCGGAGCAGGAGGCGACGGTCCGGTTCATTTCGGGAGCGGAGCGAACCGGGAAAGTGACCTTCGTCTCGGCAACCGCCAACCAGCAAACCCGTACCTTCCCGGTTGAAATCCAGGTGCCCAACCCCGACCGCAGTCTGCCATCCGGCACGAGCGCAGAGGTCCGGCTGCCAACGGGCGAGGTGCCGGCGCACTTTGTGTCGCCCGCCATTATGGCTCTGAATACGTCCGGCGTTCTGGGCGTTAAGACCGTCGATAGCGATGACCGGGTGCAGTTCTTTCCGGTGGAGGTTGTCCGGGCGGAGACGGATGGTGTCTGGGTGTCGGGCCTGCCCGATCGCGTCCGCCTGATCACCGTCGGTCAGGGCTTTGTCAACGAGGGCGCCAAGGTCCGGCCCGTGGAGCAGAAACCGGACGGAGCCGATCCGCAAGGAACCGCTGACCGCAGCAGCCGCGAGCCGAACGGCAGTAGCCAGGTAACATACAATGCCGTGGACCGGAACTAGACCATGCATAGCCTGATCGATGCCGCCTTTGGGCGGACGCGGACCGTTGCCTTGGCCTTTCTGTTCATCCTTGTCTTCGGCACGGTCTCCTACATGACGATCCCCAAGGAATCGTCGCCGGATATCCCGATCCCCATGGTCTACGTGTTCGTGACCCTGGACGGCATCGCCCCGGAGGACGCCGAACGCCTGCTGGTGCGGCCGCTGGAGACCGAGCTTCAATCGGTCGAGGGCATCAAGGAGATGAACGCGACCGCATCCGAGGGCCATGCCTCCGTCATGCTCGAATTTGCGGCCGGTTTCGATGCCGACGCTGCGCTCGACGATGTGCGTGAAGCGGTGGACCGGGCGAAAGTGGAACTGCCGCAGGAAGCCGAGGAGCCGGTGGTTCAGGAGGTGAACACCGCGCTGTTTCCGATCCTGACCGCCGTTCTGTCCGGGCCGGTTCCGGAGCGGACACTGGTTAGCCTGGGCGATACGTTGCAGGACCGCCTCGAAGCGATTCCGGGCGTGCTGGAGGTCGATATCGGCGGCGAGCGGGAGGCCCTGCTCGAAGTGCTGGTCAATCCCACCATGCTGGAGACCTACGGCATCTCGTTCGAGACGCTGTTGAGCCAGGTCGGTCGCAACAACCGGCTGGTGGCAGCAGGCGCGATCGACACCGGCGCGGGCAGGCTGGTGCTGAAAGTGCCGGGCACCATCGAAGACGTTAACGACGTGCTCGAACTGCCGATCAAGGTCGACGGCAGCACCGTCGTGACCTTCAAGGATGTCGCCTCGGTCCGCCGCACCTTCCGGGATCCGCAGGGCTTTGCCCGCATCAACGGGCAGCCATCCATCGCGTTGGAAATCAAAAAGCGCTCGGGCGCCAATATCATCGACACCGTGGCGGCCGTTCGCGCTGTCATCGACAGTTCGCGCGAGGACTGGCCGGAATCCGTGACCGTCAACTACCTGCAGGACTCGTCCGAGCAGGTGCGAGACATGCTGGGCGATCTGGAAAACAACGTTCTTACCGCGGTCCTGCTGGTGATGATCGTGATCGTCGGTGCGTTGGGGGTGAGGACCTCGCTGCTGGTGGGGCTGGCGATACCCGGCTCGTTCCTGGCGGGCATCGCCGTCATCAGCTTCCTGGGCCTGACGCTGAATATCGTCGTGCTGTTCAGCCTGATCCTGGTGGTGGGCATGCTGGTGGACGGCGCAATCGTGACGACCGAACTGGCCGACCGCCGCCTGGCGGACGGCGCATCGCCCAAGGCCGCCTATGCGGAGGCGGCCAAGCGCATGGCCTGGCCGATCATCACCTCCACGGCGACGACGCTGTGCGTGTTCCTGCCCCTGCTGTTCTGGAGCGGGGTGGTCGGCGAGTTCATGAAGTTCCTGCCGATCACCGTGCTGATTACGCTCACCGCCTCCCTGTTCATGGCGCTGGTATTCATTCCGGTGCTGGGTGGCATGATCGGCAAGCGCCGGGCCGGCATGGAGAAGCAGGACAGCGCCGTCACTATCGCCGAAAGCGGTGACCTGAGCCAGCTTCCCGGCTTGACTGGCGCCTATGTCCGCGTGCTGCGCCCGCTCGCGCGCCGCCCGGGTCTGACCCTGTTCGCCGCCCTCGCCATGCTGATGGGCGCTTATGGGGCCTATGGCGCGTTCGGACGCGGCGTCGAGTTTTTCCCGTCGATTGAGCCGGAATTCCTGCAGATCCAAGTCAAATCCCGCGACAATCTCTCGATCTGGGAAAAAGACGCCTTGGTCGCCGCTGTCGAACAGCGCGTCCTCGACATGGACGAACTCGAAAGTGTCTACGCCCGCACGCTCGGCGAGCAGCGGCGCCAGAACACGGCGGAAGACGTCATTGGCATTATCCAACTCGAACTGATCGATTGGGAAATCCGCCGGCCCGCCTCCGAAATTATCCAGGACCTTCGCGCACGCACCGCCAATATTGCCGGTGTCCTCATTCAGGTGCGGGAGCAGGAACAGGGCCCGACCAGCGGCAAGCCGATACAGTTGCACGTGTCATCCAAAAAAACCGCCCTGCTGGAAGATGCGGTTGGCCAAGTGCGCTCGATCATGGCCGACCTGGGCGGTTTCGCCGACGTGGAGGACAGCCGGCCCCTGCCTGGCGTGGAATGGCAATTGGCCGTCGACCGCAGCGAGGCTGCGCGTTATGGCGCCGACGTGACCCTGCTGGGGCAGGCGGTGCAATTGCTTACCGTCGGCGTTCCGGTCGCCGAATACCGCCCTGACGATACCGACGAGGAAGTCGACATCCGGATTCGCTTCCCGCGGGACGGGCGGACGCTGGAACAACTGACACAGCTACGCATCCCGACCGAGAAGGGCATGGTGCCGATCCAGAATTTCGTCACCTTCCAACCGGTGCCCAAGACCGGGACCATCGAGCGCATCGACGCCCGCCGTGTCATGACGGTCGAGGCCGATGTGGCCGAAGGCGAGCAGGTGGCGGCGCAGGTCAGCCGCCTGTCGGAAGCGCTAGCCGCGGCTGATCTGCCGGAGGAGATTTCGTTCGACTTCGCTGGTGAAAGTGAGGACCAGCAGGAATCGATGATCTTTCTGGCGACTGCATTCGTTGCAAGTATCTTCTTGATGCTGGCCGTGCTCGTCACCCAGTTCAACAGCTTCTATCAGGCGATCCTGGTGCTGTCGGCCATCGTCTTTTCAACGGCGGGAGTCTTCCTCGGACTGCTGGTCACCGGGCGGCCGTTCGGCATCGTCATGGGCGGCATCGGCGTCATCGCGCTCGCAGGGATCGTCGTCAACAACAACATCGTGCTGATCGACACCTACAATGACCTGCGCCGCCGCGGCGAGGAACCGCTGGAGGCGGTCCTGCGCACCGGCGCCCAGCGTCTTCGCCCGGTTTTCCTGACGTCGATCACGACGGTACTGGGCCTTATGCCGATGGTGGTCGGCGTCAATATCGACCTGCTCGGCCGCGACATGGCGTTCGGCGCGCCCTCCACCCAGTGGTGGACCGAGCTTTCCAGCGCGATTGCCGGCGGCCTGACCGTCGCCACCGTTCTTACCCTCATTCTAACGCCGTCGCTGCTCATCCTGGGTGAGCGCCTCGCCGCGCGAATGGGCCGCCATCGGCCTACCGCGGGTGCAGGACAGCCGGCCCAATCCAACCGTGAAGAAGGCTTCGCCCATGTTTGAGCAGCTTTCCGCCCCAGATCATGTCATCGCGATGCGGTTCGCGGCCCCCTTGCTGGCGGGCCAGGAAATGCAGGCATTCCTGGCCGGCGGGGGAAGCAATACCTGGGTGCATTTCGATAAAAATATTCAAAAACAGGCTATTGAACCGGTGTCTTAATGCTTCACTAGGGCGGCGTGCCGGTCAGCCAGAGCAGCATCAGGCTTTCATTCATCCCACCCCCAATCACCCCGTTCGCGCGTTGTCACACAGGCGCGCGTCACGGCTAAGCGCTGCAACCCCTGAGCGTATCTGAAATGCGCACGGCGAAACCAAGAGATACAGCGGTCACGGCACGCCCCCTTTGCAAATCCGCGTCCTGCATTCTCCCGGCCCAATCCTATTGGGCTTTGCTCCACACATGCATTACGATCACGGCCCGAACCCGACGCCATGAACCAGGACCGATACCATGCTGCGCTCCGATGGCCGCATCCTCACCACCCACGCGGGCAGCCTGCCGCGCCCGCTCGACCTTACCCGCCTCTATGCCGAGCGCGCCGGCGGCCAGGCGGTGGATGAGGCGAAGATCGCGGAGATGGGGGAGGCGGCGACCCGCGCCAACGTCCGCCAGCAGGTCGCCGCGGGCCTCGACTTCGTCAACAATGGCGAGCAGCCGCGGGAGGCGTTCTTTCTCTATCTGCGCCGCCGCTTGAGCGGTTTCGGCGACGGCGGCTACCGCGAGCCCTTCAAGGACATCAAGAACCACCCGGACTTCGCCCCGATCCGGGAGGCCATTTTCGACGGCAAGCCGGTCGTCTCCAACATGACCCCGCCCAAGGTCGTCGGCGCGCTCAAATACCTGGACCCCGACGCCGTCGCCGCCGAATGCCGCCAATTCCAGCGTGCGCTGGAAGGGTTGGAGGGGCAGAAGCCCACCGGCACCTTCTTCACCGCACCGTCGCCGGGCATAGTCGCCACCGCGATTCCGAACGAGTATTACGACAGTTTCGACGCCTACCTGCGGGCGATTACCGACGCGGTCGCCATCGAATACCGCACCATCATCGAGCACGGCTTCGACCTCCAGATCGATGCCCCCGACTTGGCGCTGGAAGGCCATGGTCACTTCGCCGACCGCCCCCGCAGCGAATTCCTCGCCTTTGTCGAGCAGGTAATCGACGAAATCCGCCGGGTCACAGCCGATCTGCCCCAGGACCGCATCCGCCTGCACGCCTGCTGGGGCAATTACGAGGGGCCGCACGACGCCGACGTGCCAATTGCCGAAATGCTGCCGATCCTGACGAAGGCGCATGCGGGCTCCCTGCTGCTCCCCATGGCCAACCCGCGCCACCAGCACGAATACCGGGCCTTCACGCCAAAGAACATTCCGGACGACATGAACGTCATTGTCGGCTGCATCGATACCACCACCAATTATGTCGAACACCCGGAGACCGTGGCCGACCGGCTGGAGCGCGTCGGCCAGACCCTGGGCGACCCCACCCGCATCCTGGCCGCCACCGATTGCGGCTTCGACACGTCGGCAGGCGCGGGCCGTGTCGCGCCCAGCGTTGTCTGGTCCAAGCTCGGCGCCATGGTTGAGGGTGCCAGGATCGCCAGCGAGCGGTTGTTTTAGCGCCCCATGACCGAGGGGCAGGGGCCTATCCGCAAGCGCCACGTCTTCTTCCTGCACGGCTTCGACCCGCGCGGGCCGGCAGCCTATCACAGCATGTATGAGCGTGAGGCCGCCAAGCAGGCAGCTCTCGACGGCGCGACGGTCTCCGTCACCAGGCGCGAGAATGACGGCCCCCGTGCCTCCCGCTGGCGGGTGCAGGCCGATTATGATGGCCACCACACCGAGACCCGCTACGAGTTCCTGCGCTGGGACGACATCGTCCGCCGCCATTGGCCGAAGCGAAAAGGGCCGTTGCTGAGCCTGATGATTGGCTATCTGTTAGCCTTCCGGGAAGCGCGTTTCCTTGGCATGCTGCGCCGCGCGGCCAAGCCCGCCTATCTGGCGATCTTTTTCCCACCGGTGCTGGTGGCGGGCTTCATCCTGGCGGGCTTGCTGCTGGCCCTGCTGACGGCCCTGCTGGCTGGAAATCTCGGCGCGCCCTGGTGGGGGGCGTTGCTGGCATTCCTGGCCGTTTGCGCCGCCTGGGTGTTCGTCTGGGACCGGCTGGAGGCAAGCTGGAACCCCTGTTGGCTCGCCCGCGTGTTTGGCTTTCTCGTTGCATGGGCCAAGGACGACATCGATGGCCTGGATGAGCGCCACCGCTACTTCGCCGAGCGCCTCGCCGCCGGCCTTGATGACCCGTCGCCCGATGAAATCCTGATCGTCGGCCATAGCATCGGCGCACAGCATGCCATCAGCGCCCTCAATAAGCTGGAGGAGATGCGGCCCGACTCGCTCGCCGACCCCAGGCTCAAGCTGCTGTCCCTCGGCCAGTGCATCCCGCTGCTGGCCCGGCTGCTGGGCGCGAAACGGTTCCGTGAAGACCTGGGCCGCCTGATCGTCGATCATCCGACCGTCTGGGTGGATGTGACCTCGCCCGCCGACCCGGCATCCTCCTGTGCCATCGACCCGCTGGCGGCGACGGACCGCCTGCGGAGCGCCGGGCAGCCAATCCACCCCATCCAGGTTTCGCCACGCTTCCACCTGCTGATGCCGAAAGAGCAGTTCAAAAAGGTGCGGCGCGACCCGCTGCTGTTTCATTTTCAATACCTGATGGCCCAGGAAATTGCCGGCCCCTACAATTTCTTCCGCCTGACGGCCGGTCCCGAACCGCTTGCCCCGCCCGGCGACCGCATCGGCTGGAGCCTGAACGCGGGCGAGGCTGATCCGCCATGAGTTCTCCACCCAGTTCTCCATCCGGTTCACAACCTGGCCTGTTCGTGCCGCCCAAGCCGGAGCCGCTGCCGCCCGACATCTCCGCCTGGCGCCGTATCCGGGAGGCGCTGCGCTCCAGCATCGGCTTCCTTCAGGCGGGCGGGTACGCGACCGGCGTCGGGCGGCATAAGATTCCCAGGCTGCCAGGCACGCGGCAGCGCTTTTCCTATACGGTGCGCGACCCGGCGGTGATGCGGGAAATGCTGGTGCGCCGGCCGTTCGACTTCCCGAAAAGCCGGGTGATGTACGACATGCTGGCGCCGCTGGTCGGGCTCAGCGTCTTTACCAGCAACGGCGACACTTGGCGCAAGCAGCGCGCGCTGATCGACCGGGCCTTCGAACAGGCCCGGCTGCAGGACGTATTCCCGATGATGCGCGATGCGGGCGACGCCCTTTGCGCGCGGCTCGACCGGGCTGCCGGGGCGGGCCACCCGGTCCAGATCGACGCGGAGGCAACCATGGTTGCCGCCGACATTATCTTCCGCACCATCTTTTCCGAGCCCATCGACGAGCCGACCGCCGCCGACCTGTTCCAGACGTTCGAGGCGTTCCAAGGCCTGGCCTATGCGCATGGCATGATGAGTATGGCGCGGCTGCCGATGTGGCTGCTGCCCGGCCGCCGTCGGGCCATCGGAAAGGCCCGGCGCATGCGGCGGGTGCTGGGCGGTCTGCTGGACAAGAGGCTGGCGGCGATTGCCGCCGGCGAGCCCGTGCCGCAGGACGACATTCTGGCCAGCCTGGTCAGGCCGGACGCCGACGGCGCAACGCCGGGCCGGGACGCGCTGCTGAACGAGATCTGCGTGTTGTTCCTGGCCGGCCACGAAACCTCGGCCGCCGGGCTCGCCTGGACGCTCTATCTGATGAGCGAATGCCCGGCGACGCAGGAGCGCGCGCGCGCGGAAGTGCTGGCGGCCCTAGGCGAGCGTCCAATCGCGTTTGCCGACCTGCGCCATCTGCCGTTTACGCGCGACGTGTTCCGCGAATCGCTGCGGCTCTATCCGCCGCTGGCCTTCGTCACGCGCGACACCATCCAGCCGGAAACGCTGGCCACGCGCGAGGCAGAGCCGGATTCGGTGGTGTTCGTGCAGACCTGGTCCTTGCACCGCAATCCCGAAATCTGGCCGGAGCCCGACACGTTCGATCCGGCGCGGTGGCAGTGTCCCTATGCCAAGGCGGCCCAGCGCCAGGGCTATCTGCCGTTCGGCATGGGCCCGCGGGTGTGCGCCGGGGCGGGCTTTGCGATGCAGGAAGCGGTGCTGTTGCTGGCGATGCTGCTGCGCGGCTACCGGTTCGAGCCGGTGCCGGGCGCGGACGCGCCGCAACCGGCAGCGCGGCTCACGCTCCGCTCCGCCAATGGTATCAGGCTGAAAGTGACGCGGACGGGCGGTCAGAACGCATAGCCGAGCCGGATGCCCCACTGGTCCAGGCCCTCGTTATTGCCGCAAAGGTTGGCGTTGGAGATGTGATCGCCGTAAAGCTGTACCGATACGTCTTCGGTGATCCGGTAGCCGAACCCTGCCGACAGATGGAACAGGGCATGGCAGCCCACCAGGCGGTATTGCTCCCTGGTCTCGCCCGGCCTCAAGTCCGATTCGGTCAGGCGGTCGGCATTGTTGTAGGAGCCGCCGACGCCCGCCATCACAAACCAGTTGCCATAGACGGGGATGTCCCAGTTGAGCCCAGCATAGACAAAGCTGATGGCGTCGGCGTGCGGTGCCAGGCTGAAGCCGATCTTCGGCCGGGGATCGAAGGCAAATGACAGAAAGCCGGGGCTGGGGAACAGCAATTCTGCGTTGACGGCGTAAACGTCGTTGCGGGGTCCGGCTTCCAGCAGGTAGCCGGTGTCATGGGCCAGGATGCCGCCCCGGATTTCGAAGCGTTCCGCCCATGCTTCCATCTCGGTTTTGTCCGCCCCATTGGCCTTCCCGCTATTTGCCTGGCCGTTATCCGCCTTGACGTTCTGGGCGAGGGCCGGCGAGACGGCGGCGAAAACTGCCCACAGGCTGAGTACCATCGAAACTCCACCTACGCGCAAAGGCTGGATCATGTGCACCATTATGCCGAAAACTGCCTCTGCACCGTAAGTGTTCTGGAATCGAGCGGTCAAACCAGACGATCTGGTTATCAGAGTCGCGCATAACCGGGAACTCAAAAATATTCGCCAAGGCCGAGTTCCGGCCGCCGCTTCCGGCGTGTGGCTTGCCGCCCGTGTCGCCGACAGGCTCGACTTCAGTCTTGACTCCGGCAGGGTCGATGCGGCCTTGGTAGGCCATGAAAAAGCTCCATCATGCAAGCCCGTCCCGCCCATGAACAAACGCCTGATCGTCGGCATTTCAGGCGCGTCCGGTGTGATCTATGGCGTCCGGCTGCTGGAATTGTTGCGTCCGCTGCCCATCGAAACCCATCTGGTCATGACTCGTTCTGCGCAAATCACCCTGGCGCACGAAACGGACCGGAAGGTCGCCGATGTTCAGGCGCTTGCCGATCACCACTATGGCCCCGACGACATCGCCGCCGCGATCTCCAGCGGTTCGTTCAAGACCATGGGCATGATCGTTGCGCCGTGCGCCATGCGCTCGTTGAGCGAAATTGCTTACGGAAACACTACTCACCTGCTGACCCGCGCGGCGGATGTTGTGTTGAAGGAGCGGCGGCGGCTGGTCCTGCTGCCGCGGGAAACGCCGCTGCATCTCGGGCATCTGCGCGCCATGACCGTAGCTACGGAGGCCGGTGCCATCATCGCGCCGCCGGTCCCTGCATTCTACGCCAGGCCGGGCAGCATCATGGAGATGGTGGACTACACGCTTGCCCGCGCTATGGACCTTTTCGACATTGACCTGGCGCCCGTGAACCGCTGGAAAGGCGGATGAGCGAGCCAGATTCCAGCCCGGTCTTGCATATGATCAAGCTGTCGGTCGGCACCGGCAGCATCGACGACCTCGCCCGCTGGCAGGCATTCCGGCGGGAGGAGACCGGCTCCGAATTCAACCGTCATCTCACCCGCAATTTCCCGCGGCGCGGGGCCGAAATCCTGGCGTCCGGTGGGTGCCTGTTCTGGGTGATCAAGGGCGTGATTCTCGCCCGCCAGCGCATCGTCGATTTCGAAGCGCGGGAGGATGCGGAGGCAGGCCGCCGCTGCGCCATCGTCCTCGACCCGGAACTGATCCCGACCGTTCCCCGCTCTCACCGCCCGTTTCAGGGCTGGCGCTATTACAAACCCGAGGACGCCCCGCCGGACCTCGACGGCAGCGACACCGACGCCTTGCCGCCCGAACTCGCGGAGGAATTGCGGACGCTGGGATTGCTGTAGCGGCGCGCTACTGCGCTTTCGCTTTGTAGCTCGGCGTAATGAGATGCACCTGATGGGCAAAACTTTGGCCGTCGGAGATCGTGATCTGCTGAAAGCCCAGCATGTAGCAAAGGTCGAAGAAGGTGAAATTGTCTTCCTGATCGAACTCGGCGAATAGCGGCGTCTGCCGGGACAGTGCCGTCAGTGCAGCAAACAACGCCCGCGCCCGGTAAACCGTGTCGTAGAAGCCTTCCTGCACGGCGACGATGATCAGCTTCTCCGACTCTGCGCCCTTGGCGAACATGGCATAGGTCGGCGGGTAGGGCTCGTCGGCAATTTCCCGGACGATACCGGAGATGAAGTCGCGCCGCCGCTTGCGGTCATTGCCGTCCAGGATCGGGGCGCGGGCCTCGTACTCCTCGATCGATGTCGGCTTCGGGTAGTAGTAGCCGGCGTGCCGGTCACCGGCGAAAGACGGCGCAATCCAGCAAACCGCGGTTAGCAGGACCAGATATCGGATGACGCGCATGGGGAACCTCCTTCGGTTGGCTCTAAGGCAAGCCACTGAAACGGGCGGAAGTCAATCATCAGGGCGATACGCGCCTTGACAGGCTGCTGGCGCAGGGCTTGCTTGGGCAAAGAAACAGGCTCCAGCTTGAGGAAACAGCCAAACCGTGTCCCGCCAACCCGTTATTGTCGGAGTCTCCGACGCGCCCCTGCACGAACGTGGTCGTGCGCTGCCTGGCACCCACGTCCTCAACATGATGCGCGGCAGCGCCAACGAAGCATTGGCCGAAGCCGGCTTGACCATGGCTGATGTGGATGGCCTGGCCGTTGCGGGCATGTGGGGCATGCCGGGGCCGGGCGCAACCCAGCCGAACCTGCTATCGGAATATCTGGGTATCCGTTTCCCCAAGTATCTGGACGGCACCAATGTCGGCGGGTCGGCCTTCGTCATGCATGCCGGCCATGCCTATGAGATGATCAAGGCGGGCGTCTGCGACACGGTGCTGATCCTCTACGGCTCCATGCAGAAGTCCCAGGCCGCGCGCTCGCTCGGCGGACGTCCGGCCCTGTTCTCCAACCAATGGGATATTGTCAGCGGCCTGCCGCTGCCCGCCGGAGCCTACGCCATGGCGGCGAACCGGCACATGCACGAGTACGGCTCCACGCGTGAGACCCTGGCGGAAATAGCGGTCTCCACCCGCGCCTGGGCGCGGATGAACCCGGCGGCGGCCTTCCAGGACCCCATGTCCCTGGACGACGTGCTGGATGCGCCGCGGATCGTCGACCCGCTCGGCCGTTTTGACTGCTGCCTGGTAACCGACGGTGGCGGCGCGGTCGTGATGACAACGGAGGAGCGGGCCAAGGATCTCAAGACCAAGCCGGTCTATATGCTGGGGCACGGCGAGAGCGCCTCTCATGTCAACATCAACTGGATGCCCGACATGGCCCGGCTGGAGGTGGCGGAGCATGCCTCCCAGCGCGCCTACGCCCAGGCGGGCCGGGGCGCGCAGGACATGGACATGGCAATGCTCTACGACAGCTTCACCATCACCGTGCTGCTGACACTGGAGGCCCTGGGCCTTTGCGGTATCGGGGAGGGCAAGGATTTTGTGAAGGGCCAGCGCACTGCGCCGGGCGGTGACTTCCCGCTCAATACCAATGGCGGTGGCCTCAGCTATTGCCACCCCGGCATGTACGGCATCTTCCTGCTGATCGAGGCGACACGCCAATTGCGCGGGGACGCCGGCGCGCGTCAGGTGGACGGCTTAACGAATGCCGTCTGCCATGGTACTGGCGGCGTCCTGTCGTCCGGCGCAACGGTCGTCCTATCCAATACCAAAGATTAAGGGAGCCTGACCCATGACTTATTCGAAGCCGGTTCCCGCCATCGATCCGGACAGCCAGCCTTATTGGGACGGCGCGAAGGAAGGCAAGCTGATGATTCAGCGCTGCCGTGCCACTGGCCAGGCCTTTCTCTATTCCCGCCAGCTCGTGCCTGGCGTGGTAGATGCGGAGGTCGATTGGATCGAGGCAAGTGGAAAGGGCACGATCTATTCATTTACCGTCGCCCGCCGCCCGGCAGGGCAGGCCTTTGCTGGCGACGTTCCCTATGTCATTGTCTCGGTGACGCTTGAAGAAGGGGCCCGGGTAATGAGCAATCTCGTCACGGATGATCCGGATAGCGTCGCCATCGGTCAGGCAGTAGAAGTGGTTTTCGACAACGTGTCGGAAGACCTGACCATTCCGAAATTCCGGCAAGCCTGACCCTAATGACAGCTCAAGCAGGGAACATTAGATAGAATGCTGAAGCGGCTTGGCCACATTCTTGGTATTCTGGTCGCTGTCGGGGTCGGTTGCGCGGCGCTCTGGGTGCTGTGGAAGCAGGCGCAGATCCTGGATTACGAGCTGGTTATTGCCCAATTCGGGGAATTGTCCCTGATCAGCATTATGCTAGCCCTGGTGTGCACCGTTGGCGCGTACCTGACGCTGACGATCTACGACTCGACCGCCTTCCAGTACATTCGGCGGCCCATGCCGTTCAAACGCATCATGCTGGTGAGTTTTGTCGCCTATTCCTTCAGCCACAATCTGGGCTTCGGTGCTGTAACGGGCAACTCTGTCCGCTACCGTTTTTTCAGCCAATGGCGGGTCAGCTTCGTCGATATTGCCCGCGTGATCGTATTTGGCGGCACCGCTTATATTCTGGGCCTGGTCACGATTGCGGGTCTGTTGATCCTGCTGAATGCGGAAGCGCTGACACTGGCGATGAATGTGCCGGTCACCGGCGCCTACCTGATCGGCGTTGTGATGGCGCTGGTCGGCAGTTGCTACCTGTTCTGGAGTCTGCTGCGAAAGCCCACGATCCGGCTGAAGGACGTGGAACTGCCGCCGCCGTCCATCAGGATCGTGCTTACTCAGCTTTGTGCGGCGGCGGTGGAGTGGGGTTTGGCAGCGGGTGCGCTCTACTTTTTGCTGCCGGTCCATGGCGGGCTCGACTATTGGCACTTCATCGGCCTGTTCGTGATCGCCTACATCGCCGGCATGTTGAGCCAGGTGCCGGGCGGCCTTGGGGTGTTCGAGGCGGTGCTGTTGCTGCTACTGCCCGATGAAATCACGCGCGAGACCATCGTCGCCGCGGTCATCACCTACCGCGCCATTTATTATCTATTGCCGCTGCTCGTCGCAGCCTTGCTGATGACCAGCGCTGAAATCACCATTCATGGCAGGCTGGCAACCCGCTGGGCCTGGTGGCAACGCCAGCGGCGGCGGCGGACCGACATGTAGTTTACGGTTGCTGCTTTGACGTTCAGCAAAGAATCCCAGGACGAATTGTTGAAGCCATCACTGGCGGTAAAATAGTCTTGAATGATTGACCGGCCGTGGTCTTTCTTTCAGACATTGCATCATTGGGAAAATACCGGCAATATGGTGTGTGCTTTCGCAAGAATGCACATAACAGTGAGGTGGTTCGATGATGGTCGATCCGCGGCGCAGCGCCCCGGCAATGGCGAAGCGGTCAAATACAGGCATTTGGCCGTCCGGTTTCGCGCCGGTGTTATGCTGCCAGCTTTTTTGCCGTTCAAACGATCATCCAAACTGTACCGCTGAGCGTCCCTGTCAGCATGAAATCCGAGACCTGACCAGGGCTTTCACGGAGCCTGGCAGTATGAGCATGGTCGGATTGTCGCGACATATTCAAATACGGCACCATGATGCGCAATTATTAAGGGTGAGACGGGAGCATGGCAGGCAGAGAGCGTACTTCGACAATCCGGATCTTGGTTCGGCATTAAGATTAGCGGGTGCTAATCAAACTTATAGGTAGCTAAGGAGCAAACTCATGAGCGACCAACTACGCCGCCGATCAGTGACCATTGCGGGCCACCGCACCAGTGTCTCGCTGGAAGACCCGTTCTGGGATCAGTTGAAGACGATTGCCAGCGACCGGAACATCTCCGTCGCCCAGGTCGTCGCGGAAGTGGACAAGGGGCGTGGCGGCAACCTCTCCAGCGCGCTTCGGGTGTTTGTCTTGCAGGAAGTGCTGAAGCGCCTCAACGCTTAAAGCATACTCTGATTAGATTGGATCCCAGATGCGGCCAGTCCGGCCGGATACCATGCTCTAAGTTCGAGGTTGCGCGCTTTGCCAGCCGATTTCGACGGATCGGAGGCTGCGCTTTCTCGAACCGCTTGCCGTTGCAAGCGGTTCGATAAGACCACTAGGCATTGACGTTCACCACTACGCGGCCGCGGACTTGTCCTTTCAGAATATCCGCAGCGGCGTCGGGGGCATCGCCCAGGGGCACTTCAACCGTCATCGCTTCCAGCTTTGCCACGTCCAAATCGGTGGCGAGGCGCGCCCAGGCTTGTTCCCGCACCGGCTTCGGCGCCATGACGCTATCGATACCCAGCAAGGAAACGCCGCGCAGGATGAACGGGTAGACCGTCGCCGGCAGATCGCCGCCCTGCGCGAGCCCGCAAGCCGCTACCGCACCTCCATACTTGGTCTGCCCCAGAACGTTCGCCAGCGTATGGCTGCCGACCGCGTCCACCGCTCCAGCCCAACGTTCCTTGCCAATTGGTCGCTTGCTCGGCTCTGACAGTTCGTTGCGGTCGATGATGCCCGCCGCCCCCAGGCCCTTGAGATAGTCTTCTTCCGATGCCCGGCCGGTGGAGGCCTCGACCGTGTAGCCCAGTTTCGCCAGCACGGCGATGGCGACGCTGCCGACGCCGCCAGCCGCACCCGTCACCAGCACCGGACCTTTGTCCGGCTGCAGGCCAGCCCGCTCGAGGGCGAGCACGCTCAGCATGGCGGTGTAGCCTGCGGTGCCGATGGCCATGGCCTGGCGGCTGGTGAATGCGCCTGGCAGTTTGATCAGCCAGTCGCCCTTCAACCGCGCCTGCTGGGACAGTCCGCCCCAATGGCCTTCGCCGACGCCCCAGCCGTTCAGGACGACCGCATCGCCTTCCTTGAATTCCGGGTTGCTGCTCTCCAGCACCTTGCCGGCGAAGTCGATGCCCGGCACCATCGGGTAATTGCGCACCACCGGCGCGGCTCCGGTAATCGCCAGGCCGTCCTTGTAGTTGATGGTGGAATATTCCACACCGACGCGCACGTCGCCTTCCGGCAGGACGCTTTCGTCAAGTTCCCGGATGCTGTGCTGGACGCCGTTATCGTCCTTTTCCAGATAGATGGCCTTGAACATGGCGTGCGGGCTCCCGCTGTTTCGGTTCGGTCGGATATCAGGCCCTCATGCGCCATGAGCCGGGTGGCCTTGTCAACCGGCGCTAAGAAAAGAAGGGCAAAAAAAGGGAGGGCAAAAAGCGCCCTCCCAATGTTCACCGTCATTGCGAGCCCGCGGCAGCGGGCATGGCAATCCATCGATGTTTCATCTGACCTCGATAGCTGCCCCAGTGGATAGCCGCGTCGCCAGACGAGTCGCTTCGGGCTCCCCGCAATGAGACGGGTTACTTACGGCCTAGCTCGGCAGCGGCGCGTTCTTGAACGCGTCCAGCGCCTCGGCCTTGGCATTGTGGGCCGCCAGGGCTGGGAACTTTTCAGCCAGGTCCAGCTTCGGGCGCACCTTATTGGCGAAGCTGTAAGCGACTGCGGCGGTCACGTCAGCCTGGGTAACATTCGGCCCACAGAGCCAGCCGTCACCCATTTTTTCTGCCAGGCCGTTCAGCCACTCGAAGCCGCCGAGCGCTTGCGCCTCGTTGTGCTCAACCCACGAGCGGGAGACATGCTCTTTGTCATGGAAGCGCAGCTCGTAGACTGCCCAGATGGTCTTGTCGATCGTGCCGGCGCCGACGGCGGTGACCTTCATGACCTTGCGGCGTTCGGCACCGCTGGCGGGGGTCAAACGCTTGTCGCCTGCCATTTCATCCAGAGCGTCCAGGATCGCATAGCTCTCCACCAGCACATCACCGTCATCCATGACGACTGTCGGAATGCGCACCAGCGGATTGTGTTTTTTCACCTCTTCGGGCGTGTCCCAAACAGGCACTTTCACCGATTCGTAGGCGAGGCCCATCTGGTTCAGGGAAACCGCGGTGCGGCGGACATAGGGGGAAAGAAAGCCACCAAGCAACTGCATTGGTTCGAACTCCTCGGATTGTTGGCGTTTACAAATTCAATTCGGTTCAGGCATGCGGGCGCAGACGCACCCGCCACTCGATACAGGGATCGCCATAGTCCAATCGCTGCGCTACGTCGAGGACGCAATGGCGATTGTGCACCGTCAATGCCCCCTCGAACAGCGCGTTCCAGGCATCGAAAACACACGGGTGCAGCGGCCCCAGATTCCTCGTCAGGCGCCAGCCAAACCGGCGCACCACGGCGGTTTGGCCTTCTTCACCGATCTCCACCGTATCGCCTTCGGCCGCCGCCTCGGCCGCCAGGAAACGCGCGAAATCCAAAGGACTGTTGCCCGAAACGCCAAGACCCGCAGCCGTCGCAAGGTAGCTTTGCGCCCCGATCATTCGCGCCACGTTCCCGGCAATCGCTGCCGTCTCCGCAGGGCCGAACAGCTCCGCCATGCGCGGCAGGCTGGAGCGGACGTACTCCATCGCATAGTTCCGGCTGGCCTTCGCCAGGCGTTCTGCCGGCCAATCGGCGGCGGGCAGTTTCGGCGCAGCGTCCGCGTCGAACTGCGGCGGCAGTTCGCCAGGCGAAAACCGCAAGCGTTCCTCAGGCGCCAGATCGCGGTCATGCTCCAGGAAGTAGCCGGAAAGCCCGTGCTGCCCGTCGGTCGTCTGCGATGTGCAGATAAAGCCGAGGCGCGGGTTCTTCAGGCTCACCCCGTTCTGCGCATACCAGCCGCGCAGCATCCCCCGGCTGGCCTCGCTCGGCACGCCGCAAATAGTGGCGTCCGGATAGATCCAGCGCGGCGGCACGAAGCGCACCCAGGCCTTCCGGTCGCTTTCGCGCATGAACTCGACCCCGACCCCGCCCACGCTGTTCGACAGGTAATGGTAGGCGGCACAGGCGACAGCATCCGGCATCCCGGTCAGCCCCAGCTTGTCGAAGCTGGAAAGGAACTTCTCGTGATGCTGGTGCCGGAAGACCCGGAACAGGAACTCGCCCGCGTCATGCCGCCCGCGGTTCAGCGAAACCGCCAGGATAAGCCCGGTCATGAATTGGTGGTAAAGCTCCGCGACCGCCGCCATCGCCTCTGGGGCAGGGGAGGCGGGATCATGAGAGGGAGATACGGCTTGGGTCATGGTCAATGGTTCCTGGCGGCGGTCAGTCGAGAACGACGGACGGCCCGAAGAAGCGGAGGAGATAGACGCGGTTGCCCCGCTGCGCTTTACCGATAATACGGACTTGATACTCGCCGCTGAGACCCGTTGGCCATTTGAGCATTGTCCCAAGTCCTTTGGCCCGCTCGGTTCCCCGCCGGTCTAGCAGCACCCAACCGCCATAGTTCAGCCCTTGGATGCTGGCGGACACGTCGGTCCTGCCGCTGGGACCCGGCCGGGCAGGCAGGGGCGACAGCAACCGGCCGGTAGTTTTGCCGAATACCTGTGTGCACACCAATATCCGCTTCTGCACGGCGCAGCCGATGCCCACATGGGTAAAACGGTCGGCGATCATGTTCTTGTAATGGCCGGGACTGTCGACCCAACCATCATGCACGGTCCGGGCCGGGTCCTGGCCGGGCGGACTGATCTTCGCCAGGTTCTCCCCGATGGCGCTATAGAGCGTCTGCCGGTCGACGGCCGCTAGACGCTCCCCGACATTGCCGCCGTCCGGGTCCTGATGCGAGAAATAATCATCCCGCAGCATCCGGTAGGACTGCACCCGCGCTGCATCCCGCAGCCCTCCTCTGGGCCGGAGCAGCGGCAAGCCTTTTCCCTTCCGCAATTGGTTGAGCAGAGAGAACACCCGGTCCTCCGCCGCGCCTGGCACGCTGACGTCGGATGGCGGCTCGGCGAGCAGCCGTTGGTTGCGCTCCGTATAGCTCTGATTTGCCGCCGTGACCGGCGCCGCCGCAAAGGCAATCGCCAGGCAGCAAATCAGCCAGGCTATGGCTGCTCGGCAGCATGTCATCAGCCCGCCACCGTTTCGAGCCACGCCACCGCATCCTCGATCGTACTCACTGCGGCGGTGCGCAGGCCCTGCGGCCGCCGCTTGATGATGACCGGCAGGCCCAGTTCCCGCGCCGCCGCTATCTTGCCGTAGGCGGAGCTGCCGCCGCTATTCTTGCAGATAACATGGGTAATGGCATGTTCCTGCAACAAATTCATCTCGTCTTCGAACGCAAACGGCCCGCGGCCGGTGATTGCCTCATAGCGTTCCAGCGGCAGCGGCGCGGGCGCCGGATCGACCGTGCGCACGAGAAAGAAACTGCCGTCCAACCCGCTGAATGCCCGCAATTCTTGATATCCGATAGCAAGGAACACGCGCGCCGAAAGCCCAGCCAGCAGCGGCATCGCTTCCGGCCAGTCGCCGATCTCGTGCCACCGGTCACCTGTCTGCCGCTCCCACGGCGGCCGGTTCAGGCGAAGCACTGGCACGCGCGCCGTGTCCGCCGCGGCCTGCGCGTTGCGGGAGATACGCTCGGCAAAGGGATGGCTCGCGTCGATAACCGCCGCAATCCGTTCGTCGGCCAGAAAGCGCGCCAGTGGGGCCGCACCGCCGAAGCCGCCGGTCCGAACCTCGCCCACCGGCAGTTTCGGGGCGACCGTCCGTCCGGCGAACGAACTGATGGTCCGCCAATCCGGGCGTTTCGCCAAAAGGGATGCCAAGTCCCTCGCCTCGGCCGTTCCTGCCAGAACCAACACTTTACGCCGCACCACCGCCTCCCGCTCTGCCGACTATCCCACCTGCCCGGTCCATCACCAGTACCTCCACCGTCACCGGCGCGCCATCCAGCGTATTTACCGCTGCCTGCTGCGCCAGGACGCCAACCCGGTCGGCCAGGGCCACATCCTGCGCCCGCGCCGCCGCCAAAAACGCGCCAGCGCTTGCGGCGTCCTGTGGCGGCTCGCCTCCCAGTTCATGCATCTCCCGTGCCAACCAGTCCAGGTCTACCTGGCTGCGCCCGGAATGCAGGTCCAGGTAGCCTTGCGCCAGCTTGGAGAGCTTGGCGAAGCCGCCGGCAATCGTCAGCCGGGGCAGGGGATGGCGGCGCATATATTTCAGCAAGCCGCCGGCAAAGTCCCCCATATCCAGCAGGGCAGAGGGCTCCAGCCCATAGAGCCGCTGCACGCTCTCCTCCGAGGTCCGGCCCGTCGCCGCCGCCACGTGAACCAAATTGGTGGCGCGCGCCACGTCTACCCCTCGATGAATGGAGGCGATCCAGGCAGCACACGAATAAGGCACCACCACCCCGCTCGTGCCCAGGATAGAGAGGCCGCCGATAATCCCCAGTCGCGGGTTCCAGGTCTGCAGCGCGATCTCCGCCCCGCCCGGTACACTGATCTCCACCACCACATCTGCCGTCACGCCCAGTGCCACGGCCACCTCCGCCAATCCTTCCCGGATGATGCGTCTTGGCACCGGATTGATGGCAGGCTCTCCCACCGCCAACGGCAGGCCGGGCTTGGTCACGGTGCCCACGCCTTCACCCGCCTTGAAGGACACGCCGCTCCCCAAGGAGCCCCGGTGCACGGTCGCCTGGATCAGCGCGCCGTGGGTCACGTCCGGGTCGTCGCCTGCGTCTTTGATCACGCCCGCGCGCGCCCAGCCGTCGCCCAGCACCGATTCGGCGAGTGCGAATGCCGGTTCGTGGCCGCGCGGCAGCTTGATCGTTACCGGATCAAGGAACTCGCCCGTCACCATTGCGGCAAAAGCGGCCTTGGCCGCGGCTGCGGCACAGGCTCCCGTCGTCCAGCCTCGCCGAAGCTGGGAATGTTCTGTTATGGTCTTTTCCATGTTGCCTGATGACTTACCCGATTTCGCCCCCGGATGGGTATGGCTAACCGGCGCCGGCCCCGGCGATCCCGGTCTGCTGACCCTGCACGCCTGGAATGCGCTCCGCCAGGCCGACCAGATTGTCTATGACAGCCTGGTCGACAACCGCATCCTGGAAATGGCGAAGCCGGGCGCCGGCCTGATCTATGCGGGTAAGCGCGGCGGCAAGCCCAGCCCGAAACAGCGGGACATCTCCGCCAAGCTGATCGAACTGGCCGAAGCGGGCTTCCGCGTCCTGCGGCTGAAGGGAGGCGACCCCTTCGTCTTTGGCCGCGGCGGGGAGGAAGGTCTTGCCTTGGCGGCAGCCCGCATTCCGTTCCGCGTGATCCCCGGCATCACGGCGGGCATCGGCGGCCTTGCCTATGCGGGCATCCCGGCAACCCACCGCTCCACCAACCACGCCGTCGCCTTCATCACGGGCCACGACACGACGGGGGAGGTTCCGGACAGCATCGACTGGCCCTCGCTCGCCAAAGGTGCCCCCGTGCTGGTGCTTTATATGGCGCTGAAGCACATGGATGGCATCGCTGGCCGCCTGCTCGCTGCCGGACGCTCCCCGGACGAGCCCGTCGCTTTCATCCGCAACGCCACGACAGAAACGCAAGAGGTGGTCGAGTGCCGCCTCGCCGAAGCGGGTGCCGTCGCCGCAACTTTGAAGCCTCCCGCCGTGGTCGCCATCGGTCCGGTGGTGGCGTTGCGCCAGTCACTGGACTGGCTCGGCGCGCTCGCCGGGCGCGAACTGGTCGTGCCCCAAGACGGCCAAGCCAGCGCCAGCGCATGAGCGCCGTGACGTCATGAACAAAGGTTTTGTGATCGCCGCGCCGTCTTCCGGCAGCGGCAAGACGCTGGTAACGCTCGGCCTGCTCGCCCGCTTCCGGGAGATGGGGGTGAACGTGGCGGGCGCCAAATGCGGCCCCGACTATATCGACCCCCGCTTTCACGAGGCCGCCACTGGCCGCCCGTCCGTCAATCTTGACCCCTGGGCGATGCGCCCGGATCTGATCCGCAGCATTGCTCCCTGCGATGCGGACTTGCTGGTGGTCGAAGGCGTGATGGGCCTGTTCGACGGCGGCAAGGGCGGGGCGGGCTCCACCGCGGACCTCGCCGCCATGCTCGGTCTGCCGGTGGTGCTGGTGGTGGACGTGCGCCGCCAGGCCCAGACCGCGGCGGCGGTGGCGCTCGGCTGCGCCCGACTGCGGGAAGACGTGCGTGTTGCCGGCGTCATCCTGAACGGCGTCGCCAGCCCCCGCCATGCCGGGCTCGCTGCCGAGCTTTTTCACAAGGCAGACGTGCCCTTGCTCGGCTCCGTGCCCCGCACGCCCGGCCTCGACACGCCCAGCCGCCACCTGGGCCTCGTCCAGGCGATGGAGTTGGCCGGCCTCGACGACCTGATCGAGGAAGCCGCCGACGCGGTCATGGGCGTCAACGCCACCGCAATCCAAGACCTGGCGCAACCCTTGCCCGCAGCGCCCGACTCTTTGGCGCCGGTGCTCGCCCCCCTCGGCCAGCGCATCGCGGTGGCAAGCGACGTGGCCTTTGCCTTTGCCTATCCACACCTGCTGCAAGGCTGGCAAAGGGCAGGGGCGGAGGTCATGCCCTTCTCACCCCTGGCGGACGAAGCGCCTGACATTCAAGCCGACGCCGTGTTCCTGCCGGGCGGGTACCCGGAACTGCACGCGGCCCAACTGACGGCGGCGGAAAACTTCTGGACCGGCCTGCAAGCCGCCGCCGACCGCGATGCTTTGATTTACGGCGAGTGCGGCGGCTACATGGCTCTGGGCGAGGCTATCGTGGATGCCGATGGCGTGGGCCACGAAATGGCGGGCCTGCTGCCCCTCGTCACCAGCTTTGCAGAGCGCAAGCTGCACTTGGGCTACCGCACGCTGAAACCGTTGATGGGCGCGCCATGGAAGGGCGAGCTGCGCGGCCACGAATTTCACTACGCCACCACCATCAAGGCCGGCCGCGCCCAGCCCTTGTTCCACGCCGGCCACCTTGGCCAGCGGGAGCAGGGACCGGCAGGGATGCGTTCGGGCAAGGTCATGGGCTCCTTCATGCACGTGATCGACCATGTCTAGCGGCATCTATCACGGCGGCGATCTGGCGGCGGCCCGCGCCGAATATGGTGGAATGGCAGAGGATTGGATCGACCTCTCAACCGGCATCAACCCCTGGCCTTACCCGGTCTCGGACCTGCCCGCGGGCGCCTGGACCCGTTTGCCTCAAGCGGACGCAGAGGAGCGCCTGCTTCAGGCCGCGCGCTCGGCCTACAGCTTGCCAGGATCCACGGCTCTAACAGCGGCCCCTGGCACCCAGGCGATCATTCAGGTGCTGCCGACTCTCTTGTCACCGCGGCAGGTGGCGGTGGTTGGCCCAACCTATGGCGAGCACGCCCCTGCCTGGCGCAATGCCGGTCATACGGTGCTGGAAGTGCCTGAGCCGGTGGCCGACGCGGACGTGCTCGTACTCTGTTCCCCCAACAATCCCGACGGACGGCTTGCCGATCCGGCCTTGCTCAACTGGGCGGGACCGAACCGTCTGCTGGTCGTGGACGAAGCCTTCGCCGATGTGGCGCCTTCCGCGAGCTTTGCATCGCACACCGGCCGCGCGGGTCTGCTCATTCTTCGTTCCTTCGGCAAGTTCTTTGGCCTTGCGGGCCTTCGCCTTGGCTTCGCCGCAGGCGATCCGGTGCTGACCCAGCGCCTTGCTGAACGTCTGGGTCCCTGGGCGGTAAGCGGTCCCGCACTTGCTATCGGCGCAACGGCCCTCGCTGACCGCGCGTGGCAGGAGCAAACCCGTACAAGGCTCGCGCAGGCGGCGGATCGGCTCGACTCAATGTTGGCGCAGGCGGGCCTCGTGGCGGAGGGCGGCACCGCGCTCTTCCGCCTGGTGCGGACGCCTGGCCCGGCTGCCGAGTGGCATGACCGCTTCGCTCGCGCTCACATATGGACCCGGCCATTCCCGAAGCATCCGCAATGGCTTCGCTTTGGCCTGCCAGGCAGCCAGGCCCAATGGGAACGCCTCTGCGCCGCACTCCACGGCTGCACAGCCCCGGCGGCGGGCTAGCCTGTCATGCCGGAACGCGCAGGCTGGCTCGTCCTCGCCCTGATCCTGGATGCCGTCATCGGCGATCCGGACTGGCTGTGGCGGCGCTTCAGGCACCCGGTCGTCTGGTGCGGCCAGGGCCTCGTTTGGCTGGAGGAGCGGCTGAACAACGGCGACGCCCAGAACCAGCGTCGGGGCGGTGTGGTGGCGGTGACCGTGCTGCTGGCCAGCGCCATCGTCGCCGGCCTGTTGCTGGAAGCGGTAGCGGAGACCCTGCCGTTTGGCGCGCTCATCGAAATCGCAGCGGCCGCCATCTTTCTGGCCCAGGGCAGCCTCGCCCATCACGTCCGCGCCGTCGCCCGCGGCCTGGCCGAAGGCCTTGAGGAGGGCCGCCGCCAGGTTGCCATGATCGTAGGCCGCGATCCCCAGACCCTGGACGAATGCGGCGTCGCCCGTGCCGCCATCGAGTCTACGGCGGAGAATTTCTCGGACGGAGTCGTCGCGCCGGCGCTGTTCTATCTGGCATTCGGCTTGCCGGGCCTGTTCGCCTACAAGGCCCTCAACACTGCCGACAGCATGATCGGCCACAAGAACGTGCGCTATGCGGATTTCGGCTTTGTCGCGGCCAAGCTGGACGATGTCGCCAACTACATCCCCGCCCGCCTGTCCGGCCTGCTCCTGGTCGCAGCCGCCTTCCTGGACCGCCGGGCCGGCAGGCGGTCATTGCAAGCGATGCGGGCCGATGCCGCCAAGCACCGCTCCCCCAACGCCGGCTGGCCTGAAGCCGCCATGGCGGGCGCGCTCGACCTCAGCCTCGCCGGGCCGCGGACCTACGAGGGCGAAACCGTACCGGACACCTGGATGCACGCTGCCGGCCGGCGCATGTGCGGCGCGGCAGACATTCACGCCGCCCTGCGCCTTTTCTGGCTCGCCTGCGCGGTGCAAGGCGTAGTGATCGCGGGAATCTGGCTGTTGTTCTGAAGGGCGGTATTTCCGAGTCCCGATGTACTGGACTTCCACCGTTCCCCGCGCAGATGGCCCCCATGGTCAGGGGGCAAGCTTCCCACTCTACCTTTTCCCAATCTCCCACTTTCGTGGGAGATTGGGCAGCTAAGGTGGTTACAGTGCGCTATCCCAGCAGCGGCACGTAGCTATCCAGCAGCTTCAGCACTTCATCCCGGCTGGTGTCGGGGATCGGCAAGATAGCGCGGTCGATGCCGTGCTGGCGGTAGCTGTCGAGCCCGGCCTTGTCGGTCGGCGCGCGGAAGACGCTGACCTGTAGCGTGCTCATGTCCCGCCCTGCTTCGTCGGCATGGCGGCGCAGACGCTCCATGCTCGCATGCGGATCGAACTTGGGGCCCCCGCGCGGGAACCAACCATCGCAATAGTCCACAACCCGGCGCAACGTATGGTCGGTCTCGCCGCCGAGCAGGATCGGTGGGTGTGGTTCCTGCACCGGCTTCGGGAAGGACCAGATCTTGTCGAAGTCCACATGCTCGCCATGGAAGGTGGCGGTGTCTTCGGTCCAGATTTCCTTCATCGCCAGGATCTTCTCGCGCATCATGGCAAAGCGGGTTTTGTAGGTGGCGCCGTGGTTTTCCATCTCGTCCACGTTCCAGCCGCCGCCAATGCCAAAAACAAAGCGCCCGCCCGACAGCATATCGAGGGAGGCGATGCCCTTGGCCAGAATGATCGGGTCGTGCTGCGGCACCAGACAGATGCCCGTGCCGATCTTCAGGTTCTTGGTCGCCGCCGCCGCGAACGAGAGCGAAACCAGCGGGTCATGGGTATGGATGTACATTTTCGGCAGGTCGCCGCCGCTGGGGAACGGTGTCAGGCGCGAGGCCGGAATGTGCGTGTGCTCCGGCACGAACAGGCTTTCAAAGCCCCGTTCTTCCATTGCGGTCGCCAGCTCAACAACGTCGATATTGTAGTCCGTCGCGAACATAAATGCGCCGATTTTCATGGGGGATGGTCCTTTCCCGTCTGGCTCGAAAGATCTTCTATCTCGCCCTGAGTAGCAGGCATGGCCTGCGTATCGAAGGGGCTTTTTCCGCAATGGTGTTGGTCCCTCCGCTAAGCCCCTCTTGAAATGGGGCTAAACCTGACGCCGCCGGAGGGGACAGCGAGAAACCGGCTTAGTCCCTGGGCAGCATGTGTTTGGTCACCTTGCCGGTCGCATTGTGCGGCAGTTCGTCGATAAACCGCACGCTCTTCGGCGTCTTGTAGCGGGCCAGTTGCTCCTGGCAGTGGGTGATGACGCGCTCCTCCGTCAGGCCGGCGCCTGCGTCCTGCACGATGAAGGCGCGGCCGACCTCGCCCCAGCGTTCGTCCGGCACGCCGATCACAGCGCACTCGGCGATGCCATTGAGGCGGTAGAGCGCGTCCTCCACCTCC
Organism: Alphaproteobacteria bacterium; assembly: GCA_965222315.1. Taxonomy (GTDB): domain Bacteria; phylum Pseudomonadota; class Alphaproteobacteria; order Bin95; family Bin95; genus JACKII01. The sequence goes on from OZ244951.1 coordinate 1,297,711, forward strand.
GCCGGGTAGACGTTCTCGCCGCCTGAGATGAACATGTCCTTCCAACGGTCGACGATATAGTAATAGCCATCCTCGTCCATGCGCGCCGCGTCGCCGGTTTTGAACCAGCCGCCCGGCAGAAACGCCTGAGCCGTGGCGTCCGGCAGCTTCCAATAGCCATTGGTGACCGTCGGTCCGCGGATCAGTAACTCGCCGGTCTCTCCAGGCGGCAGGGTGTTGCCGTCATCGTCCACGATCTTGCATTCCACATGCATGACGGGCAGCCCGCACGAGCCGATTTTCTCCAGCGCCATATGCTTGGGAATCGACGTGCCGATAGACGAGGTCTCGGTCATGCCCCAGGCGTGCTCGAACAACAAGCCCTTCTTGGCATAGGTCTCCAGCAGCGCTAGGGGCGGCGCCGCGCCACCGACGCCAACGCATTGAAGATGATCGAGCTTGGCATCCTTGAACGCGGGCAACTGACTGACGAACAGGAAATTGGTCGGCACACCCAGGGCATGGGTCAGGCCGACGTCGCGGTCTGTCATCAAGCGCAGCATCACTTCCGGATTGAACTCGTGCATGATCGTGTTCATGCCGCCCGCATGCAGGATCGGGCTGAGATAGACGCAGAGGCCGCCCACATGGAACAATGGCAACAGCGTCAGGCCGTGGCTATCCTTGCCGATACCGTTGGCGACAATGCAATTGACGGCATTGAAGAACTGCATGCCATAGGTGATCTGCGCACCCTTGGGCCGTCCGGTGGTCCCGCTGGTATAGAGGATAACCCACGGGTCGTCGAAGCCATGTTCCACCTCCGGCAGGTTGCCGTAAGAAGCCCGCAAGCCGCCTTCATAGTGGCACTTTTGGCCGTCCGCCGCCTCCACCAGCATGACATGTTCGCCATACTGCTCGGCAGCGGCTTCGGCGTTGTCCGCGAATTCGCTGGTGTGGAACAGCGCCTTCGGCTGGCAATCGCCGATGATGTAGGCAATCTCCGGCACCGCCAGCCGCTAGTTCATCGGCACACAGATCGCGCCGATGCGCCAGGCGGCGAAGATCAACTCCACCATGTCGGAGCAATTGTGCATCAGCAGCGCGATACGGTCGCCCTTGGAGACGCCGCAGCGCTCGTAGAGGAACAGGCCCGCCCGGTCGACGCGGTCGTTCAGTTCCGCGTAGGTGTAACGGCGGTCCGATAACAGGTCATGGACCGCGGGCGCGTCCGGCTGGGCCTCGGCGTGCTTGGCGATCCAGTCAAAGGCCATCAAGCTCACGGTTAGCGCTTCCCTTGGCCGAGTGTCTCCAGGCCGTAAAAAGTGTGGGCGGCATCGTGGAACAGCCAGCGTTTCTCATCGGCGCTGGCACCACTCGCGATCCGCTTGAACGCATTCCAGTAGGTGCGGTAGCTGCCGGAGACCTTGTCCACCGGGAAGTTGCTCTCGAACATGCTGCGCTTTGGCCCGAACGCCTCGATGCAAGTCTCCATCCAGGGCCGCCACACATTGGCCAGATGCTCGCTGGAGGGCGGTTCGGGCATGTCGTTGAAGCCGTGGCCGTTAACCCGCATGCCGATGCCACCAACCTTGATGTAGGTGTTCTCCGAAGCGGCTGCGATGGCGCGGATGTTCTTTTGCCAGTCGGCGAAATACTCGTCCTGCTTGCCTGCATAGGGGCCAATGCCCAAGGGGCCGCCGCAATGGTTCAGCACGATTTTGGCGTCCGGGAAGGCCGCGGCGAGCGACGCCACGTCAGCCAATTGCGGATGGTAGAGCCAGGCCTCGAACGTCAGGCCCATACCCGACAGCACCTTGAAGCCTTCGCGGAATTTGCTGTCCAGGTAGAGGTGCTCCGGCGGATTCGTGTGCGAATTGTAGACCTCTTCCGACGCATCCCAGCCCGCCGCATGGCGGATGCCCTTGAACCGGCCTTCGCCGCCCTTGCGGCCGCCACCGGCCAGTACCAGCGCCTCCAGCACTTCCGCAGCGCCGGCGCCGAGCGACAGGTCCGCCCGCCCGACGATGGCGGCGCAGGGCCGGTCGTCACCATAACGGCCGCTGGCCGCCATGGCGGAGACACCATTGACGAACTCGACCTCGCCCACCGGCTTCATATGCTCAGGCCCATCGGCGCGGTAGAATGCGGTGCATTCGATGAAGACCGTCGAGACCACGTTGTGGCCGTCCTCCGTATCCTCAATCAATTGGTCGAGCAGGTAGCGATGCGCCGGGAAGTCCCAGAGATGGTGGTGCGGATCGCAGATCGGCAGGTCAGGCTCAATCACGTCCTCGACCCGTTTGGCGAGCCATTCCGGGTTGACGCCCGCCCGGCTGGCGACGGTACTGGTGCTTCTGCTCATCGTGGCGTTTCCTTATGCCTGGATCGCCCGTCATGAAAGCGGGCGTATTTCGGAATTTGCCGGACACTATGGCAAGCACCGCAACGGAAGCCAAGCGATGCCAGGGGATGAGCAATGGCTCAATTCCAGGTCAGAGCCCGTATCGCGTTGCCCGCTCTGCCGGGACGCAGAAATAGTCCCGCCACGGCTCCTCCAGGAATTGGTCGGTTTCGGTCGGTGTGCCGTCTTTCAGGCAGAAAACCCGGCATTTCCAGCAGGTGAACCAATCCCGCACGTCTTCCGCGAAGCGGTTGAAGCGCTACCTCCATCGGGCCTTCTTGGGGCTCCGGACTGACAAACGCAAAGGCGCGTCCCTGGTGGCCGGAGGCCTTGACCGGCGTCTCCAGTTAGATTTCACCGTCGGCTGGTCCGATGGCGAAATTGTGCAGCCGCAGGTTCTTTACCCCCTTTTAGGCCCATGATCTGCTTCAGCACGCCGAAGGAGTACGGCGGGCCACAATGCAATGAAGAACACCCTGTGCATCCTGCGAGCCGGATTGTGCGCATGCCGCCCCTCTGCAGGCCTCACTGCGGCTCCGACCGGCGCGGTGGCTTTATTCGGCGGCGGCAAGCATCTTTTGGACGTAAATGTCGTCCAGGATCGACGGATAGTAACGCAACTGGCGGATGATTTTTTCTTTCACCTGCGGGCTAAGGCGTTGGCCGCGGCCTTTCTGGCCCTTATTGTAACGGTTGCTCTGGCCCTCTACCTTTTCCAGAGCCCGCGCGATCGACGCTGGGGTCGCCTTGACGCTCGCGCGATCCAGAATCGTCGCCAGCACCGCCGCCGGATCGGCGGTCAAATCCTCATAGTCCACGAACAGGGCGTCCGAATCCTGGCGCCAGCCGGCGTAGAAGTTGACGAACCAGGGGATCGCCAGATCGGCCACGGCTTCTTCGAGTTCTTCGTCTGGCATCCGTGCGTGTTCGGCAGTGAAATGGGCGACCGACATGACCGGCGATTCGCGGCGGATGTGATCGCGCAAGCTGACGGTGATATCGAACAGGTCGCGGATCAGCACCACGGTCGTCATGCGGTAGCGCCGGATCAGTTCCTGCGTCCACTCGCTGTTCTTGATGTGGTGCTGGGAAACGTAGCCCAGGTGGTTGTAGTACGAGAGCCGGATTTCGCAGAGTTCCTGCTCCCTCGCCCCCCAGGTCGGGGTCAGTCGCGCCCGTCGCAGGCCGCCATGTGCCGCGAGCGCATGCGCCAGAAAGGTCGAGCCTGACTTGAGCATGCAGGGAACGAGGATATGCGGGCGCCGCGGAAACACGGGCCGGACCAGAAAATCCAGGGCAAGCGCAAACGGGGTATACAGTTGAAGGCCGCGCGCGCGTTGACTGGTGCTCATGGGGCCTTGTGTCCTGCAATGGTGTCGGCGGCGATCCCTATCCAGCGCGTGCCGTGCTTGGTAATCGCGTCAAAGCATTTGAAGCCGAACCGGGTTAGCGGAAACGCTAGGTATTCCCAGCCGCGCAGCGCGAGTTTGCGCTCGAACCGGCCGTCGCCGATCGTCGAATCGTTCTCCATGTCCGGGGCGACCGGGCAGGGGATGATACAGCGCACTTTCAAACCGTGCGCCCAAACCTGGCCATGCAGCGTGTCAATCGGCCGCCAGAGCACTTTGCCCGCCTCCGCAAGCCTGGCGGCGGCGTTGCGGGTTAGAACATAGGCATAGGCCCCGCCCGGCGTGCCATAGACCCGGCAGAGCGTAAATCCGTTTGCCAAATTGCGAACCGGACGCGCTCGCTTCAAATCCTTCGGCTTGGCCAGGAAGCGGACCAGATCCCACTCGCTTCGGCATTGCTCTAGCGCGGCGATGGCATCCGGCAGGCTGTCGTCGATCAGGGCATCGTCTTCCAGCACCAGCGCGCACTCCACGCCCTGCCGCTCCATTTCGGCATAGACCCCCAGGTGGGAGCGCGCGCAGCCGATCTCACCGATGGTCAGGTCTTTGCCATAGATCAGGCGGCGCTTGCGGCCATTATAGCCTTGCTCCGCCGAGCTAAGGGTTGCGCCGTCAAAGGCGGGAAACCTGGTGGCATGCAACCCCAGTTCCCCCAGGCGCGCGAAAACGGCCGCCCGGCGGTCCGGCGAACGATCCAGGTTGATGACGAATATGTTCACGATACGGCCGCGGCGGTCGCCTGCGCTCCGTCAGCAGCAGGGAGGTAGTAGTAATCCTCGTCGATCCGCGCTACCGCGCGGTATCCGGCAGCGGCCATTTCGGCATCGACCGCCGCGGCGTTCTCCGGAAATATCTCGACCTGAATGAAGCAATTATTGTTTGCAAGGGTCCGGCGCATTCCCTGGAGGGCCGACAGTTCGTGCCCCTCCACGTCGATTTTCATGGCGATGGTGCGACCGTTCCAATCAAACATCTCATCCAAGGCAAGACACGGTACGTCGATATCTCCGGCGCCGGTCTGGTCACCCCCGCCGATCCGCGTTTTGCCGGTCGAGTTATCGGAATAGAGCGACAGACTGAGCGAACCGCCCTTATCCGACACTGCCTCTCTTCGCGCCTCGACCTTTTGCGTGAGGCCGTTCAGGTAGAGGTTGGCTTGGAGCTGGGCATAATTTCGCGGGTCCGGTTCGAACGCGACCACGCTGCGCGCCACGTTGCGCTTGGCCGCCAGCACGCAATAAAGGCCGAAATTCGCGCCGATATCGAGGAACAGATCGAACGGCCCGCGTTCGGAGCCCAGCAACGCGGCGATTTGGCGGCTCTCGAAATCACGGAAGACGCCCAATTGCCGGTCCACGTAGTTGTGATGGTTTAGCAGCCAATCCGCCCCCAACTCGTGGGCCAGGAAGTGTCCGCCAGGGTGTTTGAGGCGGGCCTTCCGCTTCAGCACGCTTTTCCGCAGCCGTGAAAAAATGGTGGACCCTCGCTCAATGACAACCGGACGCTTGCAGCACCTTGAATGGCTTCCGTACTGTTTCCGGAAAATAGCGGGTAGGGTCCACGCGGCAAAGGTGAATTCCGCGCCGGCAAGCCTCGTTCGGCAGAAAAAGGGAAAGCAATGATCGCAACAGGCGGCAAGGCCGTGGCAGGCGCGAGCCTCGGCATTCTGATGCTGGACGCGCAGTTCCCGCGTATTCCGGGCGAGGTCGGCAATGCGCTCACATGGGACTTCCCGGTGCATTACAAGATCGTCCGCGGTGCCTCGCCGCAACGGGTGGTGCAGGAACGCGCGGCCGGCCTGCTGGAGCCTTTCATTGAGGCAGGCCGGGAACTGATCGCCATGGGTGCCGACGGCATCACCACCAATTGCGGCTTTCTCTCCCTGTTCCAGGCGGAACTGGCGGCGGCGCTGGCAGTGCCGGTGGCCGCGTCCTCGCTCATGCAGGTGCCATTGGTCCAAGCCATGCTGCCGCCGGGCAAGCAGGTGGGCGTGCTCACCATTTCGGCGGCTTCGCTGACCCCGGACCACCTGCGCGGTGCCGGGGTGCCGCTGAACACGCCGGTTGCCGGTACCGACCCGAATGGCGAGTTCGCCCGGGTCATCCTTGGCAACGAGCTTGAACTGGATGTGGAGAAAGCGCGGGCGGACATGATCTTGGCAGCCCAAGGACTCCACACAGCAGTGCCGGACCTGGGGGCCATCGTGCTCGAATGCACCAACATGCCGCCCTATGCCGCCGATGTCCGCCGGGCCGCGGGCGTGCCCGTATTCGGCATGGATAATTTCATCCGCTGGTTTCAGGCAGGTCTGGAGCCGCGGCGCTGGTAGGCCGGCACCAGCGCCTGCAATGGTGTGTGCCAGGGTGGATGTCCGCCGGGCGATTGAAAGCTGCCCATCAGATGCCATCTGTTGCTTGAGAGATTGATGAATTTTGCGCCCATTCTGGAGCGCTGACTCCCAGCAACGGAGGCCAACCGATGAACCTGCAAGACAACGCCCTCTTCCGCCAGCAAGCCTATGTGAATGGGGAGTGGGTTGGCGCCGACAATGGCGCGACACATCCCGTCACCAATCCCGCGACCGGGGAGGAAATCGGCACGATCCCTGACATGGGAGTCGCCGAGGCGCGCCGCGCCATCGAATGCGCCAACGCCGCCTGGCCAACCTGGCGCAACATGACGGCCAAGGAGCGCGCCGGCATCATGCGGAAATGGTTCGACATGATGATGGCGGCCCAGGACGATCTGGGCGCGATCCTGACCCTGGAGCAGGGCAAGCCGCTGGCCGAGGCCAAGGGCGAAATTGCCTATGGCGCCAGTTTCATCGAGTGGTTCGCGGAGGAGGCGAAGCGCGCCTACGGCGATACCATCCCCGCCCACCAGCCGGACAAGCGCATCATCGTGCTGCGGGAGCCCATCGGCGTCTGCACGGCAATCACGCCATGGAACTTTCCCAACGCCATGATCACGCGCAAGGTCGCGCCGGCGCTCGCGGCTGGCTGTCCGGTGGTGATCCGGCCCGCGTCTTCGACGCCGTTCTCGGCCTTCGCTATTGCCGAACTGGCCGACCGTGCGGGCTTCCCGCCTGGGGTGGTGAACGTCATCACGTCGAAGAGCAACACCAGTGACGTGGGCAAGGAACTCTGCACCAACCCGATCGTCCGCAAGATCTCCTTCACGGGCTCGACCGAGATCGGCAAGTTGCTGATGGGACATGCGGCGGGCACGGTGAAAAAAGTGTCGATGGAACTCGGCGGCAACGCTCCCTTCATCGTGTTCGACGATGCGCGGCTGGACGCCGCCGTCGATGGTGCCATGGCCTCGAAATACCGCAATGCTGGCCAGACCTGCGTTTGCGCCAACCGCCTGCTGGTGCAGGACGGCGTCTATGACGACTTCGCCGCCCGGTTGGCCCAGGCCGTCAGTGGTCTGAAAGTCGGCGACGGCTTTATTGACGGCGTCGAGATTGGCCCGCTGATCGACATGGCGGCGGTCGAAAAGGTCGAGGAGCATATAGACGACGCCCTGACCAAGGGCGCCCGTATCGTCACCGGAGGCAAGCGGCACCAGCTTGGCGGCACCTATTTCGAGCCAACCGTGATCGCCGATGTAACGCCCGACATGAAAGTGGCGCGCGAAGAGACGTTCGGCCCGCTGGCGCCGCTTTTCCGCTTCAAGGAGATCGACGAGGCCATCCGCATGTCGAACGACACGGAATTCGGTCTCGCCAGCTATTTCTATACCGAGAGCCTCAGCACCGCCTGGAAGGTTTCCGAGGGCCTCGAATACGGCATTGTCGGTGTCAACACCGGCTTGATCTCGACGGAGGTCGCACCCTTCGGCGGCATGAAGGAAAGCGGAATCGGAAGGGAAGGCAGCCACTACGGCATCGAAGACTATCTGGAAATCAAATATGTCTGCATGTCGATTTAGTCCTGCCGCCGCAGCCGGGTGTTTGGCATCGGCTGTTCCCTCCGTATAGATTGTTGGCAAGGACTGCGGCGGCGCTTGTCGCCGCCGTCCGCCACCACCGGAGGAGACACTACCGAATGGACCCGATCCGTTATGTGGACGCCCTGGCCGAGCGATACGGCGCCATGGGCTTCCCACGCTATGACTGGAGCAAGCATGACGATGCTCCGCTCACGCCTTTGACCAAGCCGCTGGCTGAATGCACCGTCACGATGCTGACCAGCGGCGGCGTCTCGCAATGCACCATGCCCGCCTGGGATCCGGACTCCCGCAACGACTTCCGCCTGGACCAGATCCCGGCGGATGCGGATTCGAGCGGTTTCCAGATTCATGACAGCTACTACGACCACTCGGACGCCGACGTGGACCTGAACTGCGTCTTCCCTATCGACCGCCTGCGCGAATTGGCGGCTTCGGGTGAAATCGGGGCCGTCGCGCCGCGCTTCTGGAGCGGCTTCATGGGCCGCATCTACAAGCGCCGCGCGGTGCTGGAAGAGCATGCCCCGGCGCTCGCGATGGCGATGAAGGCCGATGGCGTAGATGTTTTTGTTGGGATCCCTGCTTGACCGCTCGACCACCAAACCGTGGGTTTGGTTTGTCGCGTTGTTGAAGCCGCCGGTATCCCGACCGTGTGCGTATCCACCGGCCGCGATCTGACCGCGCTGGTGAAGCCGCCGCGCTCGCTGTTCATCAATCACCCCATGGGCAACCCGTTCGGCCGTCCGGACGACAAGGAAGCCCATATGGCCGTGTTGCGCTCGGCGCTCCACCTGGTCGCCGAATGCGATGAGCCGGGCGCGCTGGTCGATTACGACTCGGACTGGGGCGAACCGTTCGAGGTTGTCTTCAAGGAAAAACCGGCGGACTATCAGTTGAAGAAGTAGCGGCTGCTTCAGGAGAAGTGGTGTTGCCCTCACCATTCCGCGGCTTCTCGTCTGGCGTCACGCCAGGCGAGAGCCGAGGATGCATGAGCCGGTTAGGCCGAAGTGATCGGATACCGAAGCAATGGCGCAAAGCAAAGAGACAGTTCCGCTGAGCAGGCGCGCACCCGGAAGGAGCGGCTCAGGTAGGGCTGGCCGGCCGCGCGGGGCACATTCTGCCCCAGCGGGGCTGACGCAATTGCAAAAACACGCTGACCGGTCACCGCTAACCGGCCGTATCGCCAGCCTGACATCGCTGGAGAAGACCGCGGCCGCTAAAGGCTCGCTGCAGCCGCTGGTCCAAAGACGGCTTGTGGCGCAGTTGTATCGGGATCTCGACAAGATCTACGCCAAGCCGAAGTACGATCAGAACCCGGATACGGGCCAGAACGACAAAGACTTTTGGCTTTCCTGGTTCAAGAAAGTACAGGTGCTGCTGCACAGTGGTGCCAAGATGCGCGAGTCGCTCCGCCAGTTGTCATCCGAGATGGTGCAGATGGACCGTTCACTTGCAAAAGCACTGGCTATGCATCTGAATCCGAAGGACCAGCGTCAGGTTGTTTTGACTGGGTTTGTCCCGCCGGATGCGTTCCGGAAGCTTGTATTGGATGGCTATCTGTTCGAGGACTATGTGCGCCGCGAACACGGGGTCTATTCCCACCAGTTGCAGTGGTACACTGTCCAGCAGGAATACGGCGAAACCGCGGCGCACATATTGCGGCAGCAAACCTTGAACCCCCGGTGGAATGCGATTGTCGTCGGTTCAGCGCAGACCATGTGGGACAATATTGTCGACGGCCTGCCGTCAGAGAGAAACGCGATCGCCGACCTCACGATCCCCAATGTCGTCAATGACTACATCCTGAAAGAACTTACCAATGACCCGCAGGTCGAAGAATTAGAGCCAGCTCTGGGCGAAGTAATCCACACAGACAAGAACCACGAAGCGATCCGCGGCGGTATCAGACGGCGGTATCCGAGGAAAAGGGATCTTGCAGGTCCTGTGGCTTTGGCTCGCAAGGCCGTCAAGAACATCGACAAGGCGTTGGCAAAAAAAAGCAATCAGTCGAGTGAAGATCAGCGGCGGCTGCAATTGGAGCGCGCCAGCGTGATAAAAGACGCCGCCAATCTGGAACTGCGGACAACCACGGTGTTGGACAAGAACAGAATGACAATCGACTGGACTGGCTGGGTTGGCACCAAAGACGGTGTAGAGCCGGTTTTGGAGCCCACCATTGCTAAAGTAGTTTAAGCGCATTTCCCGGCTCTTCACGGGCGGGCACTGCACCAGAATGCCGGACTCGTCCGCCTGCAAAGCAGCGGCCGGGCCCGGCTAAAACTCCTTACGCCGGGGCGAACACGTCCTCGTGCTTCTCGACGAACTCAGCGCTGATCCCCGCCGGAGTGATCGGCTTGGTAAAGGCCTCGTCGGTCTGCAGGATCGGCACGCATTTCTGCGCAAACAGACGCAGATTCTGTTCGGCGCGCTCGTGCGGCATGCCACCGAAACTGTATTCGCCAACCAGATGCTCCGTGCCGGTCAGCCGCCGCAGTTCTGCAATCTGCTCCAGGCAATCCTTCGGCGTGCCGACCACCTGAATCGAGACATAGAACTCGTTGGCTTTCTTGCGGAAGCCCGGGTCCTTCATCTTCGTGTAGGTCTTAGCCATCTTGCCGTAGCTCTCATAGCCCTTCACGTTGGCCAGGCCGCCGTCCGAGAATTTGTAGTGCGCCTCAATCGAGTCCCATTTGTTTCCGAGATACTGCTGGCCCAACTCGACCGCCTCGTCGCGGCTTTCGGCGCAGGCAATGTTGGTGGAGATGATCGGCGGGCGCGGTTTGTGCCCCGCCTTAACGGTCATCTCGTGGAACTTGATTACGTCCTCCGCGCACTTCGCCCACTCGTTCTGCATGATGACCAGCATGCCGAGGCCCATGCCGGCGATCACCTCTGCCGATTCCGGACTGACGGAGGAGGCATAGAAGCGTTCTTCCGGCCGGGAGATCGGCCGGGGCCGGATCGACATTTTCGGGATCTTGAAGAACTCGCCATCATGCTCGAATTCTTCGTCGCGGAGTGCCTTCACGACGACCTGGGCGGCCTCGACGAAGCGGGGCCTGGCTTCGCCCATGTCGATACGGAAGCCTTCATACTCCGCCCGGCCAGCACCGCGGCCGAAACCGAACAGGCATCGCCCGCCGCACATGATGTCGAGTTGCGCGATCATCTCCGCCACGCGCACCGGGTCGTGCCAGGGCAGCACGATCACCGCCGTACCCAGCTTCACACGCTTGGTGCGGCCCGCGAAATAGGCCAGCAACTGTGTCGGCTGCGGGCTCATGGAATAGCCGGTGAAGTGGTGTTCCAGCGCGAAAATCGAGTCGAGGCCCAGCGGCTCCGCCAGGTCGCCCATGGCCATGTGATCGCGCATCACGGCAGCGTCCGAACGGCCTTGCTGCTGCAGCATATTAAGGGAGATGCCTACTTCCATCGTTTCACTCCTGATACTTTGGCATTATATGGGAGCATGGCGGAGGAATGGCGGCCCCGCAAGCTGCGCAGTTGGTTAGCGCCAGAACTCCACATGGAAAGAGACCGGACCGTCCGGCTCAACCGAATGCAGATCTTCCGGCGCCACAACGCCCGGTGCCGTATCCGGTGTCAGCCGGTGTTCCTCGCCAGTAGTCTTTATCCGGTAGATCAGCGCCCCCGCCGTCACGTGGATCAGGCCCCACACACCCGCTTTTGTCGCGTGATCGCGCAGCAAGGCAGCGGGCACCGTCGCCTCCGTGAATTCCGGCGTCTGACGGTAGGCCGTCAGGCCAGGGGGGAGGGGGCGCATGCTTTTGTTTCCCATCGTGGAACCGGCGTCATTGCGAGGCGCAGTTGCCGTAGGCCAATGCAACGAAGCAACCTATCAAAGGCGAATGTAGACCGCCGGCGCTGATGGGTTGCTTCGTCGCCGTTGGCTTCTCGCAATGACGCCATAAGGAATGGTGCAGACACTAAAACGCTACCGCATCCCCGACCCGGATCACGCCGTCATTCACCACCCGCACGTAGATGCCGCAATCGGCGTGACCGTAGTTCTTCATCAGGGTCTGGGGCGTCGGGTGGTCTTTCTGGCCGGTGGTGTAGTTCACCTCCGTTGCGACGCAGCGCTTGACCGGGCTGTCCACTTCGAATTCGACCGCACCGACGGTTATCCGCTTGCCGATCAGATCCAACTCGCTCCAGGCCGGCATCTCCACATAGAGATTGCCGCGCATCCGCTCTGTCTCAATCGGCTGACCGGCCTTCTCCGACAGGTCGGCAATCGAGTTCAGGTTCATCAGCGAGAGCGTCTTGTCGCCAATATCCGTAAAGCCCTGGCCGCCCATGCTCTCCAGCAGGGTAGGCTTGCCGATGCCGAGATACTGGCCGATCCACTCCGCCAGCGCGGCCTTGCCAGCATCGGTCTCCAGGTCGACGCTGACGGACGAGCCGTCGGGCGCGGTGATATCGATTGCCGCCGGCGCGCTGCTGGCGGCACGCAAGGCCGCCAATGCGTTGTCGTCGGCCACTTGGCGGAAGTTGAAGCGCCGCTGGTGCGGGGAGCGGCCGCCTTCCGGCGCATCTTCGCCGCGCCAGAAGGCAAAGCGACGGTCTCCCGGCAATTGCTCACCTGCGGTCAGAGCGACTTCGCTTAGCGTGATGGCGGGCAGGCCCTTGACCGGGTAGCGGACGATCTGGTGCAGGGTCATGGGGGACGGTCTCTCTGTTGGTGGCTGGTCTGTGATGCCCACCCTAACGCCTTGCGATCGCCGTGAGAACGCCCGCGCCGATCAAAAAGCCAGCACCGGTCCGGTTCAGCAGGCGAAGCGTCCCCGGTTTGCGGAATCGCTGGCGCATTTCCCCCGCCAATACGGCCCAAAGCGCGGCGTTTGCGGCGGCGAGTGTCAGAAAGGTTGCCTCCAGCACCACGAATTGCGGCAGGGCCGGGCTAGCCGGATCGACGAACTGGGGCACAAAGGCGACGAAGAAGACAATGCTTTTGGGGTTCAGCGCCGTGACGGCGAAGGCGTTGGCGAACATGGCGCGCGCCCGGCCCCGCTGGCGCAGGTTCGGCGCGCCGGGTGGCTGAGGCTCGGCCCGCCAGAGCTTTACGCCCAGATAGATCAGATAGGCCGCGCCGCAAAGCTTCAACACCGTGAACAGCTCCGCAGACGCCGCCAGCACGGCCCCTGCGCCGGCCAGCGAAATAGTCATGGCCATAAAGTCACCAAGCGTTACGCCCGGCACCGTCGCCCAACCGCTCGCCCGGCCCTGGCCGAGTGCGTAGCTGACCACCAGCATCACGGTCGGGCCGGGGATCGCCAGCAGCGCTGCGCTGGCGGCGGCGAAGGCGAGCCAGAGTTCGAATGCCATTCCGCTCGTCCCAAACAGCCGCTAAGGTTGCACTTCCGCCTGCTCCTCGCCGAGGTCCTTGGCGCCGCTGCTCGGCACATACCCGATGGCGTCGATCTCCAACCCGCAATCGAATGGCGTGCCGCCCGCCTGTATCCGCGTGCGCGTCGGCAGACATTCGGTGTCAGGGAAGTAGGAGCGATAGATTTTATCGAAGCTCGCCTGCTCCGACTGGTCTCGCAGCCAGACCACCACCTTCAGCAAGTGCTCCATGCCGCTGCCCGCCGATTCCAGCAGCCATTTCAAGTGGTTCATCACGATGACCGCTTCTTCTTCGATGGGCTTCCGCTTGTATTTCGGCAGCGGCTGCCCTTCCTCCCGCGCCTTGCGCAGGCCCTCGCAGAAATCCTCCTGAAACGGCGGCAGGCCACTCACATAGACGTAGCCGTTATAGGTGACGCAGAGGTTGAACGGCCCTCCCGTCTCCGGCACGCGCGGGTCCCTGATGACTTGTTTGTCGGTCGGCATGGAAAGGTTTCCCTACTTTTTCAGTCCCGCCAGCACCGCGCCAGCATACTCGTTCGGCTCGTCGGAGAGGCGGTAGGTCTGTTCGGCGACGCGGATGCCTTCCAGTATGGCGGCGTCCACGCTCATGCCTTCCCATCGGCGCACCAGGTCTTTCTGGAGGCGCATCGAGTTCGGCGCGGCATGCACGATCATGCTCGCCACCCGCTCAACCTCCGCATCCAGAGCGGCCTGGCTCTCACAAACCGCCTCCAGCAGGCCCCAGTCGAGCGCCTTCTGCGCGTCGATGGTCTCGGCAGTATAAACGAGGTGTTTGGTCTTGCCCCAGCCGATGAGCTGCGGTAGCAGGCATGCCTCAACGACGCTCGGCAGGCCGACATTCACTTCCGGCATGCCGAAGGCAGCGTTGGCGCTGGCGATGTGCAGGTCGCAGGCTGCGACCAGTTCCAAAGCCGCGCCGAAGCATGCGCCGTTGACGCGCGCGATGACCGGCACCGGGCATTCCCGCACCGACTGGCACATGCGGTGTACGCGGGTCAGAAACAGCTTGGCCCCGTCCGCGTCCTGGCCTGCGATCACGTTCAGGTCGGCCCCGGCCATGAAGGCGCGCTCGCCCGCGCCGGTGATGACCATGGCGCGCAGGTCCGGCGACTGGCTCTCGGCATTCACCGCATCGGCGAATTCCAGCAGCGTTTCGTGGTCCAGGCAGTTGGCCTTGCGCACCTTATTGACGGTGATCCAGGCGACGTGGCCACGGTCGCCATATTGCTTGCGCTCGGTGAGTACCAATGGTTCGGACATCTATGCTACTCCACTAGCTCAATATCGCCTGGTTTCCAGGTCTTCTCATGCCATGCTTCAAGAGGGCCGTACATCCGCAGGATGACGAAGAAGCTCTTGCTGGCGATTGTCTGGACCCAGTTATTTTCCTGGCCCGCTGGGGCTTCAGGCGCAAAATAAATATCCACCGAGCCGTCGTCATTGGTTTTCGGCTCGTTCTGGATGCTGTCGAGTGCCGGTGGTTGGCGTTCGCTCTGGAGCATGGACCGGGTCTGGCTGTCGTAAACCGTCAGTGACCAAAAATCCTTAATCGGCGGGTTTGCCGGGAGATTGACCTTATAGGTCTTCGACCCATCAAATGGTTGGCCCGCCGCATCGACATAGGCGATGCCGTAGTCAGAACCGATGCCAATGCGCGGCTTCGCCATTGCAGGCGTTACTGCAGTGTACGGGTAATGGAACATCACCCGTGCGTCGCTATTCATGGTGTAGTTGTCTTCGCCGTTGAAAAACACATCGCGGTTCAGAAAGCCCATGATCCACTGGCGGTCATCGTAGATCTTGATGCCATCCATCGTCATTCCCTCACGCGGATACCAGACGGTGGAACGGGCAGCGGCGTTGCCGATCGCGACCGCGTCCTCAAGGACCGCTCGCATCCGCTCGTCAGGAGCGAACGGTTTCCCCTTCGCAATCCCGATTGAGGCGAACAGGCCGCGGGTTTCGACGTTGATGAAATCAATCGGTTCCTTCTGGATCACCGCGTTAAGCTCTTCAAAAAAGTGGAAATTGTTGGCATGGATCGTATTAAATGCTTTGCCGGAGCCACTGATTAATTCCAGTGCAGGCGGGTTGTCGGCGTTGGCCAGCGGATAGATTTTCAGGTTTTCTTCGACGGCCCGGCGCGCGGTTTCCAGTCCATCTTTGATAGACATCCGCATGAAGATCCAAACGTGGTAGGACGGCGAGCGCACGACAAAATATCCGTCCGGTGCTTCCCCCTCATAGCCCGGTGGCAGCACCAGGTACTTTCCACCATTGCCCTTGTCGGGACCGAACGGGCCTGCGTCGCCCAAATAGCGGAAGTAGGCGTCGTTAAATGCGCCAAGCGTTCCTGGCGGCACCTCCACCACGGTCGGCCCGTCACGCTCCAGGTCAAGGTCAGGCATCACGTACATGGTAGAACTGTTCGCAGTCAGGAACAGCGACTGGGCATCCATCAGGCGGTCGAAAATCACCACCTGGTTTGCTTCAACAGCGCCGAGGCTGTGGGCTCCCTCAATCAGCATGTGCAGCGAGGCAGCCGGCATTCCTTTCAGGAACGCATCCACGCCCCGCGCCCGGTCGAGGTAGTCGTAGACCGTGGCCGCGGTTTCCGGCAGCGGCGCGCCGTCATTGAAGCGCAGTGTGCCGATCGAGGTCTCGACCTCGTTCGGGGTGGAGATCGCATCGATTGTCGCCTGATCTACTTTCGCGCTGGCGGGCACCGACAGGGCGGTTAAGCCAGTTGTCGACGCCATGCTGGGTCCAAATTTCACTGGGTATTCCTACTATAGGATGGGAAATCAATCTCGTATCAGGCGGTCGGACCACTAAAACAGGGTGTAGGCGCCGTCGATGACGATCACGTCGCCGGTGTGGTAGCGGCTGGCGTCACTGACAAGGTAGACAGCGATGCCGGCGAAGTCCTCCTTGGTGCCCCAGCGGCCCGACGGCACGCGCGGCAGCACGGCGTCGCGGAAGCGGTCCCAGTTGAAGGCGGGGGCGGTCATTTCGGTTTCGATCCAGCCAGGCAGGACCGCGTTGGCGCGGATGCCGTGGCGGCCGTATTCGACGGCCAGCGCCTTGATGATCGCATTCATCGCGCCCTTGGAGGCGGCGTAGTGCTCGCCGCGGGCCTGCCCCATGATGGAGGCGGTAGAGGACGTGCCGACCAGTGCGCCACCTTCACCGCGTTCTTTCATGTGACGGGCAGCGGCGCGCAGCGTGAAGAACACGCCGTCCAGGTTAATGTCCAGAACGCGGCGCCACTCGGCATAGTCCATGCCGCCGAAGCCGTCCTTCATCTTGCGCCGGTCGCCGGAGATACCGGCGTTGGCGAAGCAGGCATTTACCTTGCCGCCGAGGAAATCCAGGGTCTTGCCGAAATTGTCCTCAACCTCGGCCTCGCTGCCGACGTTCACCTTCATGGCGGTGACCTTGGTGCCGTATTGCTCCAGCTCTTTGAGCGCAGCGGCGTTCTTGTCCGGATTGGTGCCCCAAATCACGACGTCCGCGCCCGCCTGAGCCACACCCTCGGCCATACCGAGACCGATGCCGCCATTGCCGCCGGTGATGAGGACCGTCTTGCCGGTCAGATCGAAGGGTTTGAAGGCCATGAGCGCGTGTTCCCGTTATGCCGAATGGAATGTTGGGCACTAGGTCTAAGCATGGCCGCGGGGGAGGGCAACCGGCAAGCGCTATAGCGTGCGCCGCCAAAGGGTCATCGGCTTTGGCGACTGCATGGTCTCGTCTAGGTCCTGCCAGGAAAAGTGGGCCTGGAAGCGCGGCACGGTCCGGTAGCCGCGCTTCTGCCAGAAAGCATCGTGCGGCCGGTAGTCAGCGGGGCGGCGCGGGTGGTCGTCCGGCCGGTCCACCGCCAGGAAGCAGCACTTGTCATAGCCAAGCGCTTTGGCCCAGGCCTCCCGGTGGTCGAAGAACGCATGGCCGGCGCCGCGGCCACGGTAAGCGGGCTCCAGCACCGACTCGGCGCAGTAGTACATCACCGCCACCGGCATTCCAGCGTCCCGGAACGCCGCCAGCAACTCTTCATGCTCCGCCGCCAGCGGCATCGCCGTTGCAGCGCCCACAATTCTGTTCCCATCCGCCGGATCGCGCGCCGTCACTACAATTGCGCCCTCGGTTGAGGCATACCCGGCCAGATACTCCCGCTCATAGTCGAGCGAGCCGTCATAGAGGTAGGGAAACTCCCGGAACACGTCGATGCGCAGACGCGCCAGATCGGGCACGGCTGCCAGGATCGCCTCCCGCTCCGTCAGGCTCTCGATGGAAAGCCCGCCAGCGGCCGACGGCAGATGCGGTTCCGGCGTCTCCGTCATCGCCGCTAAAACGGTTTCTCACCCAGCCGGATGCTGCACCGGTGCATATATCGGTAGCGCGGCCAGTAGTCTGCAACCGCATAGTGCAGGGTACAGCGGTTGTCCCAGAACGCGACCGAGTTGTTCCGCCATTCAAACCGGTACTGAAACTCCGGCAGGGACAGATGATCAAACAGGTAGCTAAGTACGTGGTTGCTTTCCTTTTCCGGCACACCGACCAGCCAGGAGGTGAAGCTCTCGCACACATAGAGCGATTTCTTACCGGTCACCGGGTGGGTGCGCACCACCGGGTGTTCGACCGGCGGATTGGCGTCGCGCGCAGCCGCCATGCCCTTGCCGCTTTCGCCCTTCCACGACCGCTTTTTCGACGGGCGGGAGTGCAGTTTCATAAAGTCGTTCTGGGCCTGCATGCCGTCCAGATACTGCTTCATCCGGTCCGACAGCGCTTCATAGGCCGCATAGCCTGACACAAAGATCGTATCACCGCCGATCTCCGGCACTTCCTTGGCGTAGAGTACCGAGGCGAACTCCGGATGCTCCCGGAACAGGCCGTCCGGGTGATAGTGATTGACGTTCGGCGGCCGCTCCCGGTCATAGACCAGTGTCGAGACCTCCGGCGCGTTTTCATCCACACCGAAGGAGGCTTTCTGCGCCAACGGCACCTCACCGAACCGTTTGGCGAAGTCCGCATGCTGGCGCGGCGTCATTTCCTGGTCGCGGAAAAAGACGACGCCGTATTGCATCAGTGCTTCGTGAACCTGCTGCGCCTGGGCGTCATCGACGGTGGCCAGATCGATATCGGTGATCTCAGCACCGACGGGGATACTGACAGGACGGATTCTCATGGTGTCTTCCTTCCTACATTGCTGCTCTCGTACGGCTCCGGATGCGTTCCCGATGCGCGATGTAGATACCGGAGCCAACAATAACTGCAGCGCCAACCCATGTTAACCGGTCCGGGAAATCACCGAACAAAATAAAGCCGAAGAACGTGGCCCCCACCAATTGCAGGTAGCTGAATGGTGCGATCACCGCCGCCGGTCCCCGCTGGAACGCCATGGTGAACAGCCAGTGCCCGATGGCGGCGAACAGGCCCAGCGCGCAGATCAGTGTGATGTCGAATGGCTCGGTCGGCGTTTTCCAGTCGGAGATAATCCAGATTGTGCCTAGCACCGCGCCCACGACAGTTGCGATGGTGGCGGAGACTTCGGCATTCTCCTCCCCCGAATACTTGCGGGTGAGCAGGGCATAAAACGTGCCGCAGGTCATGCTGGCGACGATGAACAGGATATAAGGGTTGGTGCCTTCCATGCCGGGCCGGATCACGATCAGCGCCCCGATGAAGCCCACAGCCACCGCCGCCCAGCGCCGGGGGCCTACTGCCTCCCCCAGGAAGGGAACGGACAGCGCCGTGATCAGCAGCGGGCTGCATATGCTGATGGTTGCTGCGGTCGCAAGCGGCAGGTGGATCAGTCCGTTGAAATAGAGCGAGGAGGAGGCAAACAACAGAACGCCGCGCAGCACCTGAATGCCGATGCGCTTCGGCCGGAACAGGCCCCAGCGGTGCTTGGGAAAGAACAGCAGCACCATGACGACCAACGCGCCGACATACCGCGCCCAGAGCAACTGCCCGATGGGGAAGTCCGACGACAGCGTCTTAACCGACGCGTTCAGGCCCGAAAACAGCAGCATCGCCAGGCAAATCAGCCCGATGCCCTGCAGGATGCGATCTTTTGGAGTAGCGGCGATGGCCACGATGGTTCGTGCCTAGCCGCCACGGCTTTGAGATGGCTCGTCCGCATCGGGCAGGCGGTGGTTCTCGAATACCTTCACCTGGGTCATGGCGAAGCCAAAGGTCAGGATCATCAGGCCCCACACCTTGAACATTACCCAGGTGTCCGTGTCCATGGTGCGCCAGACCAGTTCGTTCAGGCACGCCATGGCGGCAAAGAACAAGCCGAAGCGCAGGGACAGCTTCATCCAGCCCGCGTCATCCAGCGGCCAGGCCTTCTGCATAACGTATTTCAGCAGCGGCTTCTTCATCAGCACCCCGCCGATCAGCAGCACGGCAAAGATGGCCTGAATGATGGTGGGCTTCAGCTTGATGAAGGTTTCGTCGTTCAGATAGAGCGTCAAACCGCCAAAAATCCCAACGATCACAGCCGTGACGACGGCCATGGTCGGAATGGAACGGCGGGTAAACCACGAGACCGCCAGCGCGATTAAGGTCGCCACCATCAGCGCACCGGTCGCCGGGATCAGTCCCCAGCCGAGGTAGGCGGCAAAAAAGACGATCAGCGGGCCGTAGTCGGTGACGGGTCCAACCCATTTCGGTTCGTTGGCGATGGTCATGCGGATTCCCTGGCTGTCCTCAACCTCGTCTATGTAGAGCGCCGGGCGCCGCTGCCCCATGCTGCATGAAGCCGCGAGGCAGTGCCCAGCCCCCGCGGCCGGACTGGCGCATCAAAAGGAGGCCATGTTGCCGTTGCCCTGACCGGCGTCGTAGACCAAACGGTACTGCACCCGCATCATTGCCAACCGCCGGTAGAAATTCAGCAGGTCGCGCACCGGTCCTGTCATCCGCTCGTAACCGGACATAAAGGCGACCACGGTGCCGACCTCGGTCTGCCCCTGGATCACGAACCAGCCGCCGACGGCCAGCACGCTGAGCGGTCCCAGGTGGTTCAAAGTATTGTTAATGCCCTTCGCCAGGAATTTTATCGCCGCAAAGCGAAGTCGCAGAAGGTAGATGCGGTCGATGTGACGTTCGGCGTCGATGCCGCCGTTCGAACCTGTCTGCCCAGCTTTTTTGCCGCCAGCATCTATATCCTCTGCACCGCGGTCCAGGGAGTCCTCACTCAAGGCACGGGTTTCCGCGATCTTGGATTCCGACAGTCGGTTCAGTGCCGGTTGCGTCACCATCACGACGGCGATGGCGGGTATCAAAAAGAGCAGCGCCGCCACGGCGACCAGCGGGTCGACAGTCAGCATATAGCCACTGACACTGACGATGATGCCCGCCTGCAATAAGGGAAAGGCGATACTCTCGGAGACGAAACCGCCGATTTTCTCCGACTCGGTCACCAGGATCGACTGGCGGGTGCCGTCATTGGCGTTGATGTCCCGCTCGCTGTTGCGGGTGAAGCGGCGGCGCAGGATGCTGGCGATGCCCTCGGCGATGCGTGTGGCATAGATATTGCGCAGGTACTTCAGGCCGGCCAGCGCTATGATGGCCACCAGATACACGCCGGCCAGAATGGCTAACAGGCGAGTGTCGCTGCCGCCGATGGCGTCGTCTACTATCCGGCGCTGCAACTCCAGCGGCGCGAGGGTCAAGGGAAATACCAGCACCGTCAGCACACACAGGACAACCTGTTGTCGGGCGCTTGTCCTGCGGACATAGGCGTATAGCGTGCGCGGTAATTGGGGCAGAGGCTGGCCTCGTACCGGCGCTATTGCTGCTGCGTACAGGTCCGAAAGCGGCAGATTGCTGTTGCAAGTGGTATTGTCTGTCGATTTGGTCACGACCGGAAGCTCATGCCTTTCCCGGCAAAGGTGGAATCAGGCATTGATGTTGCGATCGGGCCACGCCGGCAGGCGCAGTCAGGCGCAAGCCTTCACCAGCGCCCGCACACCTGCGGCTGCGCCGTCCGGATGATTCCAGACGCTGGAGACCACAGCCAGATAATCCGCGCCGGCCTCGATCAGCACTTTGGCGTTATCGGGGTTGATCCCGCCGATAGCGCAGGACGGAAGTTCCGCGATACTGCCCCACCATTCCAGAGTGTCAGGCGTTGCCTTGCTTTTAGCGGCTTTGGTCTGGGTCGGGTAAAACGCGCCGAAGGCGACATAGTCCGCCCCGGCCTCACCCGCTTCGAAGGCCAGATCGCGGCTAGCGCGGCAGGTCGCGCCGAAGATCAGCTCGTCGCCGATAATGTTCCGCACTGCGGCGAAGTCCGCATCGTCCGGGCTTACATGCACGCCGTCGCAGCCAAGCTTTACGGCCAAATCAGGGCGATCGTTCATGATAAAGGCGACGTCCCGGGCCTGACAGATCGGCAGGAGGCGCTTGGTTACCTCTCCGATCCAGTCGTCGGAGACGTTCTTCAGGCGCAGTTGGAAGGCGGCGGCAAGGTCCGTCGCCACCGCTTCCTCCAACGCACCGGCAAAGGCGTCCAGTTCGGCGGGCGTGGTGATTGCCTCGGGCGAGATCAGATAGATGAAGCGGTCGTCGTCAACCACGGCTAAACGCCCTTCGATACGGGCCTCCGGCCCTACTTAGGATAAAACCTGACTGTTTTCATAGGCAAGCGCCCAATTTCATCCTGAGAAGCCGAGCCTAGCGAGGCGTATCGAAGGGCGCCTGCCCAGGATGAAAGAAGCGTCGACGGCCTCAGCCCTTGCCCTGATAGATCGCGATGATCTGGTTCAGCATGGCAATAGCCTCGTCACGCGGGCGCTGGAACGTGTTCCGCCCGATGATGGAGCCGTTGGCGCCGCCCTGGTAGAGTTCCTTGATCTCGCCCAGGATGCCGTCCAGGCCTTTGGCCTCGCCGCCGGAGAACACCACGATGCGCTTGCCGTTGAAGCAGGACTGCACCACATGCTCGATCCGCTTCGCCAGGGTCGAGGTGTCGATGCCCTCATAGGACTTGCGCGCAGCTTCCAGGCCGATTTCGGCGGTCGGCGGCTTCACCTTGATGATGTGCGCGCCCAACAGTGCTGCCATGTGCGCGGCGTAGGCGCAGATGTCGACGGCGGTTTCCGCCTTCTTGTCCAGGTCGCCGCCGCGCGGGTAGGACCAGATCACCACGGCTAGACCAGAGGCCTTGGCCTCTTCCGCCATCTCGCGGATTTCTTCCATCATCTCGAACTGATCGTCGGAGCCCGGATAGATGGTGAAGCCAATCGCGGAGCAGCCGAGGCGCAGCGCATCGCCGACGGAAGCGGTAATTGCCTGATCCTTCATGCGGGCCAGGCTGTTGGCGCTGTTCACCTTCAAAATGGTCGGGATTTGACCGGCAAAGGTATCCGCGCCCGCCTCGATCATGCCGAGCGGCGAGGCAAAGGCGCTGAGGCCCGCGTCAATCGCCAGCTGGAAATGATAGTGCGGATCATAGCCGGCGGGGTTCGGCGCAAAGCTGCGCGCCGGGCCGTGCTCAAAGCCCTGGTCGACCGGCAGGATCAACAGCTTGCCGGAGCCGCCCAGCTTACCCTGCATCAGGATGCGGGCGAGGTTCGCCTTGGTGCCGGGATTATCGCTCTCGTAATGGGAGAGGATTTTGCGGACTTTCTGGGTTGTTTTCATCGCTCTGTTCCCTCTTTTTTTCTTAAGCGGTGCCGTAGACGGCCGCCGTATCCAGCATCCGGTTGGAGAAGCCCCACTCGTTGTCATACCAGGACAGGATGCGCACCAGCGTTCCGTCGATCACCTGAGTCTGTGTTGCGTCAAACACGCTGGACAGGCTGTTATGGTTGAAGTCGCAGGAAACCAGCGCCTCGTCATTGATGCCCAGCACACCGGCCAGCTCATTGCCGGCAGCGCGGCGGATGGCATCGTTCACCTCTTCCACGGTGGTCGCGCGGGTCGGCACGAACTTCAGATCGACAACCGAAACGTTGGCGGTCGGCACGCGGATGGAGGTGCCGTCCAGCTTGCCCTTCAGTTCCGGCAGAACCTCGCCAACGGCCTTGGCCGCACCGGTCGAGGTCGGAATCAGGCTGACGGCGCCGGCGCGGGCGCGCCGAATATCGCTGTGCAGCGTGTCATGCAACTTTTGGTCGCCAGTGTAGGCGTGGATCGTCGTCATGTAGCCGTGCTTGATGCCGATGGCTTGGTTCAGCACATGGGCGACCGGAGCAAGGCAATTGGTGGTGCAGGAGGCGTTGGAGATCACCGTCTGGCTGCCGTTGATCTTGTCGTGGTTAACGCCGTAGACGACCGTCAGGTCGGCGCCGGTGGCCGGGGCCGAGATCAGCACTTTCTTCGCGCCGGCTTCCAGGTGCATGGCCGCCTGTTCGCGCTTGGTGAAGATGCCGGTGCATTCCATCACCACGTCGATATTCATCTCGCCCCAGGGCAGGTTCTTCGGATCGCGCTCGGCGCAGACTTTCACCGAGCGGTCGCCGACGCGGATGGTGTCGCCATCGACGCTGACTTCCTGGTCAAGACGTCCATGGACTGAGTCGTACTTCAGCAGGTGCGCGTTGATTTCCGGTGAGCCCAGGTCGTTAATCGCGACGAATTCCAGGTCGGTGCGGCTCGACTCCATCGCGGCGCGGAATACCATGCGCCCGATGCGGCCAAACCCGTTGATTGCAACTCTTACAGCCATCTTATTTCTCCAATTCCTGACTTCGCGAGAGTCTTTGCAGACTTTACTTTAGGCACATTGACTAGCCTTTAACTAGCGCTTTTGCACGGCTGGCAACGGCATCAGCAGTAATGCCAAAACGCTCATACAGTTTTTTGTATGGGGCCGACGCCCCAAACGAGGTCATCCCAATAAAGCGGTCCGGCCCGCCGGTCCAGCGGTCCCAACCCTGACCGATTGCCGCTTCAACGGCGATTACCGGCACGTCTTTGGGCAGAATGCTGTCTTGTAGGTCCGCTTTCTGCCCCGCGAACAATTCCATGCAGGGCATAGAAACCACGCGCGTCGCGACGCCGTCCGCCTGCAACTGCTCGCGTGCGTCCATGGCGATTTCGACTTCGGAGCCACTGGCAGCCAGCACCACCTGGGGGGCTTCGCCATCGGCTTCCGCCAGCACATAGGCACCAGTGCGGCACTTGTTGACGGTGTCGGGCTCGGTCCGTTGCAGCTTCAGGCCCTGGCGGGTCAGCGCGAGGACGCTCGGCGTCGTCGTGTGCTCCAGCGCCAATTGCCAGCACTCCGCCGTCTCGATGGCGTCGGCCGGCCGGAACACCAGCAGGTTCGGGATTGCCCGCAGCGCCGCCAGGTGCTCGACCGGCTGGTGGGTCGGGCCATCCTCGCCAAGTCCGATGGAATCGTGCGTCATCACGTGGATCACGCGGATGCCCATCAGCGCCGCCAGCCGGATAGCTGGGCGGTTATAATCGCTGAACACCAGGAAGGTGCCGCCATAGGGAATGATGCCCCCATGCAGGGCCATGCCGTTCATCGCAGCGGCCATCGCGTGCTCGCGCACGCCGTAGTACATGTAGCGGCCGCCGGGATTGTCTGCGGTGATCGGCGCGAGGGATGGCGTGTCCGTGTTGTTGGAGCCGGTCAGGTCCGCAGAGCCGCCCAGCATCCATGGCACGGCGTCCACCAAAACCTTTAAGACGTCCTGGCTTGATGCGCGGGTCGCGGGGCCTTTGCCCGACTCGCGCATGGCGGTTTTGATCTCGTGGACCCTCGCATCGAGGGCGACGTTAACCACGCCGTCCATCTGCGCCAAGAACTCCATCTTCCGGTCAGATGCCTCCAGGCGCTCCTTCCAGGCATCGAAATCGTCGGTGCAGCGCTCACCGGCAGCCCGCCAATTGCTCAGGGTCTCGTTCGGTACGGTGAATGGCGGCGCGGTCCAGCCGAGCGCTTCCCGTGCGCCTTTGATCTCCTCGTCACCCAGCGGCGAACCGTGCGAGCCGGAAGTGCCGGCCTTGTTCGGCGCGCCATAGCCAATAGTGGTCTTGCAGCGGATGATGGAGGGGCGGGCGTCGGCCTTGGCCGCCTTGATCGCCTCCGCCACCGCCAGCGGATCGTGGCCGTCGACGCTTTCCACATGCCAGCCATAGGCCCGGAAGCGCGCGGTATGATCATCGGAAACCGAGAGGTCGGTCGAGCCATCGATGGAGATGCCGTTGTCGTCGAACAGCACGATTAACCGACCGAGCTTTTGGTGGCCTGCCAGGCTGGCGGCTTCGTGGCTGATGCCTTCCATCAGGCAGCCGTCACCGGCGATCACATAGGTGAAGTGATCGACCAGATCTTCGCCGTATTCGGCGCGCAACTGCCGCTCGGCAATCGCCATGCCGACACCATTGGCAAAGCCCTGGCCCAGCGGGCCTGTAGTGGTCTCGATTCCTGCCAGTTCCCCGTATTCCGGGTGTCCTGCCGTCCGTGCACCCAACTGACGGAAGTTCTGAATGTCTTCCATACGGCAGTCGGTATAGCCGGTTAGGTGCAGCAGGCTGTAAAGCAGCATCGAGCCGTGCCCTGCCGACAGCACGAAGCGGTCGCGGTCTGGCCAGCGCGGCTCCGCCGGGTTGTACTTTAGGAATTGCGTAAACAGCACGGTGGCCACGTCGGCCATGCCCATGGGCATGCCGGGGTGGCCGCTGTTGGCCTTTTGGACCGCGTCCATGGAAAGCGCGCGAATGGCATTGGCCATGCTGCGCAGGTGATCGGCAGAGAGGTTGGTAGCCTGCGCCATGCGCTGCACTCAACTCCGGTAAATTGGCGGGAAATGCGGAAGCCTGCGCCGGACTGAAACCCAGCGCCAACGCGCGGCGAAAATGCCCGCCTTCCGTCAAAGCGTCAAGCGTGCGATGGTGTGCGACAGAGAGTTTCGAATTATGCCAGACATATCATTCACCATCGCCCAGCGCGCCTATACGCTCCGCTGCGCGCCGGGGCAGGAGGATCACCTCCGCCAATTGGCCGCCGCGCTTAACACCAGGGTCGAGCCGGTGGCGAAGTCCGCTCCCGGTGCGGATGACCGCCGCCTGCTGGTGATCGCCGCGCTCGAGATTCTCGACGAATTGCAGCGTACGCAATCCGAACCGTCCGCCGATACCGCGCGCCTTATCGAACTGGAAACGGAGAATGCCGCCCTGCGCGCCTGGGCTGGGCGGATCGCTGACCAATTGGAGGGGTTGACTGCGGCAGCAGGACCGTCTTCGCCAGATGACCTTGTCCCGGACGGGAAAGACGCATAGATACCGTTCCGTGGGGCTGCTGGGTGCGCCAGGTGCACTATGCCCCGGGGTCGATAGCCTCTGGTCCGGGGAGTTGCCGCTGTTGCGATCTTGGTCGCCTCACGTGACGCCCACCTTACTTTCGGACCCAGGAGCTTGTTTCCACCAGCGGCCAAGCGGCTCCACACTGCCTTCCGCCGCCTTGACTCGAAGCCACCGCACCCGGCTTCAACCGATTCGATGTTGCGGGACTGTTTTTTTGAATGAGCGATTCCACTTCCCTAGCTCTTCTCTTCGTTGGCGATGTCGTCGGCCGTTCTGGCCGTGACGCGCTGGAGGCGCATCTGCCGGGCTTGATCGCTGCCCATCAGCCGGAACTCGTCGTCGTCAACGGGGAGAATTCCGCTCACGGTTTCGGAATTTCCCCCAAAATCTGCGAAGGCATGTTCGACCTCGGTGTCGATGTTATCACCACCGGTAACCATATCTGGGACCAACGGGAGATCCTGGGGTTCATCGATAGTGAGCCCCGTCTCCTCCGCCCGCTGAACTTTCCCAAAGGCACGCCGGGCCAAGGCTACCACCTGGTACGGGGCCGCTCCGGCAAGCGCGTGCTGGTTGTCAACGTAATGTTGCGCCTGTTCATGGACCCGATGGACGATCCCTTTGCCGCCATGGACAGCCTGCTCGCCAAGGCGCCCCTGGGCTCCGCCGTCGATGCCATTCTGGTTGATGTGCATGGGGAGGCATCCAGCGAGATGATGGCCATGGGGCATTTCCTCGATGGGCGGGTTTCCGCCGTCCTTGGCACCCACACCCACGTTCCGACCGCCGATCACTATGTAATGGCAGGCGGCACTGCCTATCAGACCGACGCCGGCATGACCGGCGATTATCGCTCCGTCATCGGTATGAAGCCGGAACCGCCCATTCAGCGATTTACACGGAAACTGCCCGGTGACCGCCTAAGCCCCGCAGAGGGCGAGGCCACGCTCTGCGGGGCGCTGGTTCACCTGCGCGCTGGTGGGCTTGCCTCCGCTATCGAGCCCATCCGCATCGGCGGTGCGCTTTCCCAAGCGAAGCCCGGCGCATGAGTGGCGAGGCGGCCCATATTTTCGTTGTCGATGACGACGAACGCCTGGCCGATCTCCTCTGCCGCTATCTGAACGCCCAGGGCTATATCGCGGTGGCCGCCCAGCATGTGGCTGACGCCCGCCAAAAAATGGCCTCCTTCACTTTTGATCTGGTGGTGCTCGACATCATGATGCCGGGCGAAAGCGGCCTCGTGCTGGCGAAGGAACTGGCGGATAAGCCCGACGCGCCGCCCACCCTGTTGATCACCGCCTTGGACGGGCCGGAAGACCGGGTCGAGGGCCTCTCCACCGGCGCTGAAGACTACATCACGAAGCCGTTCGACCCTCGCGAACTGGTGCTCCGGATTGAGCGCGTGCTGCGCCGCCGCCAGGCGCCGGTGGCCGACGAGCCTGATGTGGCCCCACCGCCGCGCCTGATGCTCGGGCCATTTATGCTGGACGTGGACTCCGGCGATCTCTCCCGCGACGGTGCCCGCCTGACCCTTACCTCTCAGGAACAGCGGATGCTTCGCTATCTGGCAGGGCGGGTCGGCGAGGATGTATCCCGCGACGACCTGGCCGAAATGCTGGGGGAGGGGGCAACGGCCCGCGCCGTCGACGTGCAGATCGCCCGCCTGCGCAAAAAGTTCGAGCCCGACCCGCGCAATCCGAACTGGCTCCAGACGGTACGCGGTATCGGCTACCGGCTGACCGGCCGGCGGTTCTAGGCAGGGGTTGCCCGCCCTATGGCCCAGCCCACCCAACCGCCATCCCCGGTCCGCAAACGCCGCCGCTGGCTGCCCCGCGTGCGGCTTCGGGATTTCCTGCCCCAGGATATCTTCCGCCGTTCGCTGCTGATGATCGCGTTGCCGATCTTTTTCCTGTTCGGCATCGCCACCTGGTTTTTCTTCGACCGCCATTGGGACACGGTTCAACGCCGCCTGGCGAACAGCGTCACCGCCGACATCGTCTTTTTTATCCGGCAGTACGAGGCGGACGCGATGCCGGCTGATCTTGCGCTGAATTGGGAGCGCGCCACTCTTGTTCGCTGCACGCCTCACGCCGAGTCGCCGGATCTCGAAAAGGCATTCCCCTGGGTGGAACCATCGTTCCGGGCCTTGGAACTGTCACTCAGTCGGGCACTGCCGAATGCAACGGTCCGCACTGTCGGGCAATATGGCGAAGACGTGCATGTTTTGCTGGAACTGAGCAAGGACACCATCGCCTGCCGTTTGCCGCTCGACCGCATCACCACGTCCACACCCTACATCTTTTTTGTCTGGATTTTGGGCACCGCACTGCTGGTGCTCGGCCTGGCCACGTATTTCCTGTGGAAGCAGGTGGTGCCCATCCGCCGCCTGGTTGTGGCGATGGAGGCGTTCGGCAAGGGCGAAGATCTCGGCCCGATCCGCGAACGCGGCGCCGACGAAATCCGGCGGGCCGCCCGTTCCTTCGAGCGGATGAAGGCCCGCATTCAGCGTCAGGTGCAACGCCGGACGGAAATGCTGGCCGCCATCAGCCACGACCTGCGCACCCCGCTTAGCCGGATGCGGCTGGAGGTGGAGTTCCTTGACGCCAGCAAGGACCGGGAGGGTCTGCGCAACGACATCGCCGAGATGGAGTCGATGATCCAGGGCTACCTGGACTTCGCCCGCGATCAGATTGCCGAACCGACGGTAAGCGTCGACATCGTCGCCCTGCTTACCACGCTCGCATCGACGTTCCGGCACGAGCAGGTGGAGGTCGATGCCGCCGATGATGTCCTGCTGGTCCGCGGCCGGGCGGAGGGGCTGCGCCGGGCGTTCGGCAACGTCGTAGCCAATGCGCTTCGCTACGGCACGCATTGCACCATCCGGGTATTTGCGAACCGGTTGGTGGTCACGGTGATGATCGATGACAACGGACCGGGCATTCCCCAGGCGATGCGGGAGGAGGTGTTCCGTCCATTCTCCCGTATCGAGGGCTCCCGCAACAAGGCCACCGGCGGTGCCGGTCTCGGCCTCACCATCGCGCGCGATGTCGCCCTAAGTCATGGCGGCAGCCTGGAGGTGACCGACTCTCCGCTAGGCGGCGCGCGCATGGTCTTCACGTTCCCGCGCTAGGGCCGATCCCGATCCAATTGGATCGGGTGTATCTGCCTCATCCGTACCGGTGCAGGCTGCGGCCATGCTCCTTCAGCCAGGCTTCGTGCTGCCGGTAGGACGGGCAAACCCGCCTGACCAGCGCCCAGAAGCGCGCCGAGTGGTTCATCTCCACCAAATGGCAGACTTCGTGTGCGGCCACATAATCCAGCACATCCGGCGGGGCGAGGATCAGCCGCCAGGACAGCGACAGGGTTTTGCGCGAGGAGCAACTGCCCCAGCGCGTCTTGGGATCGCGCAAGGTAATCGGCGGCTCCGGCAGGCGGAGCGTTGCGGCGTGATAGCTGACGGCCGATTGATAGTCCCGGGCAGCCTCCCGCTTCAGCCAGCCGGTCAGCAACCGCTCCGTCATGGCTGGCTGGCCGGAGACCGTCACCGTCGCGCCGTCCAGGGATACCGGATCACGCCCAGCCGGATCGTTGACCACCCGGTGCGGTTCTCCCCGGACGGGAATCGTGCTGCCAGGCGCGAAGGGCACCCTGTCAGGTTGGCGGGTCCGTTGCCGCACTAGCCAATCCTGCTTCTGCGCGGCAAACCGCAGGCCCTCCGCCCGCAGTTTTTCATGCGGCAGCACCAGCACTGCTTCGCCTTTGGCATTCACGCGCAGGGATATCCGCCGCGCGCGCGGGTTGATCCTGACCGTCAAGCCGGCTGGCAGGGTATTCGGCTTTTCCGCCTGTCCGCTCACAGCTTCCAGTCGATGATGTAGTGGATCAGGTCCATCTCGTCGGCCAAATCATCCTCCGACATGGTCTTGTTGCGGATCGAAACACCCGCCTCATGCACCGTGTTCGGATCGCCGGATACAAGGGGGTGCCACCATTGCAGCGCCTTGCCCTCTCCCACCAGGCGGTAGGCGCAGGTGGAGGGCAGCCAGGGCAGCGCCCCCAGGTCCGCTTTCGCTAGGTCAATGCAGTCAGGCACGTGATCCCGCCGGTTGTCGTAGTCGGTGCAGCGGCAGCTTTCCGCGTCCATCAGGCGGCAGGCGACGGAGGTCGGTTCGATCTCGCCCGTGTCTTCGAATTCCACCTTCAACAGGCAGCACTTGCCGCAACCGTCACAGAGCGATTCCCACTCCTCCGGCGTCATTTGCCAGAGTTGTTTGGTTTGCCAGAAGGGGCGCTCTTTCATCGGTTTGCTTGCTTGCGGGTTTCGGCCACGGGCGGCAGGTTGGGCAGCGCTAGCCGCGGCCCTGAATCTCGCGGCCGGTGATGCCCATGGACCACATCAGCCCCAGCACGCCCCCCTTCAGGATCGGCAGGAACAGCAATGCCAGAACCAATGTCAGAAGGGGCCATACGACCATGTGCAACTGGGTTGACCAGTTATAGGTCTGCTCCACCATCAGCAGCAGCGGCACGACTATGTGGCCGACCAGGAAGATCGTGAGGTAGGGCGGGAAGTCATCGGCGCGGATGTGACCGAGTTCGGTGCCGCAGCGCTCGCAATGATCGGCTGTCTTCAGATAGCCGGCGAACGCATGGCCCTGACCGCAGGACGGGCAGCGGCGCTTCAGGCCACGGCGGATCGCGGTCGCGCGGGAGGTACGGTACTGGATGGGCATGAGCGGAACGTCCGGCTGTCAATACGTGCCTCAAAAGGTGCGCCATCCACGCCGGAATGACAGGTGTCATAAGGTCCGGATTGGCGGGCGGCGCAGAGCCGCTATGGTGCGCCGATGGAACCGCTCGATCAACTGCTGCCGCCTTCACCCCTGGCGCCCGGCCTTTACCTGGCCGCGACCCCTATCGGCAATATGGAGGACATCACGCTGCGCGCGCTGCGCGTGCTGCGCGATTGCGACGCCATTGCGTGCGAGGATACGCGCATGACCGTGCGCCTGGTGGAACGCTACGGCCTCTGCCGGACCCTGATCGCCTATCACGAGCACAATGCCCGCCAGGCGCTGCCCGGCCTGTTGCGCCGGCTGGAAGAGGGACAGGCGGTAGCGCTCGTTAGCGACGCCGGCACGCCGTTGGTTTCCGACCCTGGTTACCGGCTGGTCGAAGCCGCTCTGGCCGCCGGGCTGCCCGTAACGCCGTTGCCGGGCGCGAGCGCGCTGCTGGCCGCGATTGTGGCCGCGGGCTTGCCGAGCGACCGGTTCCTGTTCGCAGGCTTCCTGCCGCCGAAGCAGGCGGCGCGGCGGGCGGCGCTCCAGGAACTGGCCGGGGTCCCGTCTACGTTGGTGTTTTATGAATCGCCGGGCCGCGCTGCCGATGCGCTGGCGGATATGGCAGCAGTGCTGGGGGATCGTCCGGCCTGCCTCGCGCGGGAACTGACCAAGCGGTTTGAGGAATACCGGCGCGGCTCGCTTGCCGAACTGGCAGCGGGAGCGGAAGCCGATCCGCCGCGCGGGGAGTGCGTTATCCTGACCGCGCCGCCTGTTGCCGATCCGGACCGGGAGGCGAACCTGGATGAGATGCTGTTGGCAGCCTTGGCGCGGGACAGCGTACGGGATGCTGCGGCGGCCGTCGCCGCTGCGACCGGCCAGCCGCGGCGCAAGATCTATGCCCGGGCGCTGGAATTGGCCAGGCAGGAGTCAGGCGGATGAGCGATGTATCCGGCAGCAAGGCCGAACGTCAGCGCCGGGAGCAGCGGGGCCGGGAGGCGGAAGACCATGCGGCCCGGTATTTGGAAAGCGAAGGCTACACGATCCTTGCGAGACGGCATCGCACCCCGGCGGGCGAGGTGGACTTGATCGCCTTTGATGGCGAGGTCTTGGCCTTCGTGGAGGTTAAGGCGCGGGCGTCGGTCGGGCGTGGCCTCTTTTCGCTTAGCGAGCGTCAGGCCGCACGCATCGCGGCCGCTGCGGAATTCTTCACGGCGGAAAATTCGGCGTATTCTGATGCCATGCTGCGGCTTGACCTGATCATCATTGCACCGGGACAGGCCCCCGCCCACTTCCGCAATGCCTGGCAGAGCGATGGCTGCCCTTGAACCATGCCTACCTGTGGATTGCGGCTTTCAAGATGTCGAGGCGCGGTTCTATACAAGCCTGCCTTGCACCGGCTCTTTGCGATAAACGGCAGCATACACTTGCAGCTAAACCGCTCCCCATCCAGCGCGTGAGATTTCTGTCGGCTCTACAGTGTGGCCTGTGCGGACCGCCAAAAGCGCTCGGCATTTATTGATTACCAGCATGGCCGCGCAGACCAGGAGAAGCCCTGCAACCGCCAGTTTGAGGATCATCACGACCGTTACGAAGCCGGCGAACATTTCAATCATTACACACCTCTCTATCTTAACAGGCTATTTCGCTGCGTTAGCTGCCTTGCCTTTTTGGTGTTGCATAACTCCAACGTTCCCGAAGGAGAGTGTGCATTTCTTGGACAATACATATGTACTTTACAGGGTCTCGGCAAGGGCTATTTTCAACCCTGCCGCGCATGTGGTGTATTTTTTTCGCCTCGAAAACGTATATCAGAAAATTGCTTTCAGAAGGGTTGCGGCTCAGAGAGAATTTTCTGCCTATCGGCGTTTCGTTATCAACAGTATTTGAGGGGCAACGGCGAAGTGCAGAAATCGCAGACTGCGGACGGAGAGGGGCTCAATTTTACGATGAGGCCATGTATTCACTGCAATGATTTGCCTACATGCATATGATGCATACACATGCATTGAATTTATGGAAAATTTGTTGACGTAACCGAATATTATCTTCGATAGTAAGCGCGTTTTCCACTCACACAGCATCGACGTGAAGTGGGGGGATGCACAACAAGGTGAACAACATTAAGGATGATGAGCTATGAGGTTTTCGATAGTTTCGGTGCTAGCGCTGGCTGGAATCGTATGCGCCTCCGGCGCACAAGCGGTCGTTGTATCCGCTGATTTCCGTTCTGACCTGGATCTGCCAGATTATGGCTCTAGCGGCCCAAGAGTTCTTGAGAGGATCGGCCAGTCGGTCCCCAATGCGGGGTTTGAGTTGGACGAGTCGGATGAAATTGCGAACCCGTCATTTTGGAACGATTCGCTACAAGTGGATTTCGATCCGACGACCAACATCGTGACGTTAACGCCGACCAGTTATAACGTGTACCAAACCCTCGACATTGTCATCTCGAATATGAGCTTCAGTGCGGCGGAGCATGTCGTTGGCGTTGCGGCCCTATCGACCGGGAATGCGGTGATCCCGGATTTAGGGACATTTTCGATGACAACCGCGTTCACTGGAAATTCGGTGACGATTTCTTACTTCGCCGATGACATTCCCGCCGGGGACCTTTTTGGATTCGGTTCTGGCAGCGACACCTTCCAGGTGACGGTTGACCCGGTGCCGGTACCGGCCGCATTGCCGTTGATGGCTGCTGCCATCGGCGGGCTTGCTATCGTCGCACGCCGCCGCCGCTGATCGCTCCGATTTGTGCAAGGTGTAAAGCCCCCGCCGGAAAGGCGGGGGCTTTCGCTTGTTTGGGGGCATTTGACCGAAGCGGGTTTCGCATATTGCCGTATGGTGCCGCCACTTCTCCCTCCAGTTCCTGACGGAAGCAGCGAGCCCGAAGCACCGGATGCCAGGGTGGAACGTCTCCGGGATGGCCCCCAGTTTTCACTGCCGAAGGGTAGGAAGGTGGCGTTTACTCTGCAGGGGTTACCAGCTTGTCGATGCTGACGCCCTTGCCGACGCCGGCGCGATCCTTGAAGGGGGTGGTATCCAATTCTTCCAATTCGATCTCGCCCGCCAAGACCTGGCGCTTCCATTCCTCGTGTTCCGGAATGTCAGCGTGGAATTCCGGCATCACTTCCTTGGCGAACAGTTCCAGGCTCTCGCAGATATGCTCATGCGTGTTGCGGCCAGCCTGGTTCAACAGGATGATGCTGTCGACCTTGCTTTCCTTAAACCGCCGCAACTTCTTGCGGATGGTCTCCGGCGAGCCGATCAGGCCGCCGCGGAGCGCCTTCTCCGCCGCTTCCGGGTTGGCTTTCTTCCAGGCCTGGTATTCGTCCCAAAGGCTGACCGTACCCGGGTCGGCCCGCTCGCGGCCTTTGGAGCCGCTGTAATAGGCCAGCGAGAACTGAAAGAAGGTCACGCCTTCCGCCCGGCGGCGGGCTTCCTCATCCGTCTCCGCGCACATGAAGTAGCTGACCATGGCGATGTTGCAGTTGCTCTGGTAGTCGGCCAGCTTTTCCTGCCGCTTCA
The DNA here is from genome assembly GCA_965222315.1 of Alphaproteobacteria bacterium. Taxonomy (GTDB): domain Bacteria; phylum Pseudomonadota; class Alphaproteobacteria; order Bin95; family Bin95; genus JACKII01. The sequence goes on from OZ244951.1 coordinate 1,332,417, forward strand.
CGAAGGAATTGTAATAGGCGTGCACCCAGGCGTGCGCCATGTCGGCGGAGAGGAACTGGAAGCCCAGTGCGCCGATGCCCCGGCGGCCGGCCATCTCGATGGTCTCCAGTTGCGAGCAGGCGACCCAGAGCGGCGGGTGCGGCTTCTGCACCGGCTTAGGCAAGACATTGCGCAGCGGGAACTTGAAGTAAGGGCCGTCATACTCCCAGCCCTCCGTCGTGAACATCGGCATGATGCAGCGAACGGCGTCTTCCCAGACCGCCCGCTTGGTTTCCAGATCGCGGTCGAAGGGGCCTAGTTCGGTGATGCTGGCGCCCTCGCCCATGCCGAACTCGACGCGGCCATTGGAAACGAGGTCGAGGCAGGCAACCTTCTCTGCCACACGTGCCGGGTGGTTGGAGGGAAGCTGGATAATGCCATGGCCGAGGCGGATGTTCTTGGTCCGCTGGCTGGCGGCGGAGAGGAAGACCTCTGGCTGGGGCGAGTGGGAATATTCCTCCAGGAAGTGATGCTCCACCTGCCATGCATAGTCGTAGCCCAGCTTGTCGGCCAGTTCGACCTGGGAAAGGGCATTCTGATAGAGCTTCCGCTCATCGTCCTGCGCCCATGGGCGGGGCAATTGCAATTCGTAGAAAATGCCGAATTTCATGTTGGGGCTCCCGAAGTTTGCAGGCCAGAACTGGCGTTGACGCCAGCTTGGACCGCCACCGGGAGGGGAGGCAAGGGGGAAGTGGGGGCGGCGATGGACCGCCGTAGCTCTCGGTATTCCTGCAGTAAGTCAAAATCCATTCAAGGGTAACCCGTTGGGATGTTCAAGCGTCGGTTTGGTATGCTCGTATTGATTATGTCCTCTTAAGCTTCTTGACTGACGAACAGGTTGACGGTTTCGATGGGGCGTCGGCCCTGGTTGCGGTATCCGAGATGGGGCCGTTCGGTGTTGTAGTGCACGAGCCAGGCGTCCAGGTCGGTTTGTAGGGCTTTGACGCTCTCGTAGAACGTCTCGCGCATTTTCAGGCGGAAGAACTCGTCCAGCACGGTGCCGTTGAAGCGCTCGACAAAGCCGTTCGTCTTCGGCGAGCGCACCTTGGTGCGGCGATGCTCGATCCCATTCAGCGCCAGGTAGAGCTCATAGGGATGCGTTTCGGTTCCGCAGAACTCGCGGCCATTGTCGGTCAGCACCGCGCCGACCGGCAGGTCGAGCCTGCGGTAGAAGGGCAGCACGTCGTTGTGCAGCACCGCCACCGCGGCCTCCGGCTGCTTGGAGACGTGCAGGAAGCCGAAGGCATAGGAACCGTAGGTATCCACGACCGCATGCAGGTAGACCTTGCCCACGCCCTTCAGGCTGCCGACGAAGAAAGTGTCGGCGGACAGCAGTTCGCCTGGCGCGCCGCTTTCCACATGCCGCTCGCGGAAGGCGGGATTGAGCTTTTCGATGAAGGCCGCCTGCTCGGCGGTGATCTCGATAGCCTTGCCGGCCAACTGTTCTTCCAGCTTCAGCCAGCGGTCATACCGGCTGCCGAGGCCGGCTTCGTTCAGGATCTTCTGGATGGTGATCGCCGAGACGCGCACGCCTTCGAGCGCCAGCATCGCCTCCAGCCGGTTGCAGCCATACGCCGGATGCTCCAGCGCCAGGGCGTGGATGCGGGCAACCGTCTCCGGCGGAGTGGTCATCGGATGCGATTGATGGACCGGTGGCAGGTCTTTCAGGCCATCGAAGCCATGGGTCTGAAAGCGCCTTTTCCATTCGTAGAAGCTGGTGCGGTCCATCCCCCGGCGGCGGCAGGCCTCCGCCGCATTGCCGAGCTCTTTGGCAAGCTCGAGTACGCTCAACCGCTGCTCGGCAAGCTTGCTGGCAGCATCACGCCTGGACGGTGTTGACGGCTTCGCTGAGACTGACATGGCTTCCTCCATTCTGTGCCATATAGCACGGGAAGAAGCTTAAGAAGACATGTCAGGCCCCTTCTGCTTGACACCACCCTACTCCTTCAAGCCGCGCTCACCGAGCAGCGCTTCACGGAAGCGGCTTTTGCCGACGGACCCGTCGCGGATGGGCATCACCACCGGCGGCATATCGCTGGAGACCTTGATCACCGCGAACAGCGGGCCTTCTGCCGTGTACATGGCGGTGCGGAGCGCATCGACGCCGGTTTCGTTGTTGACCTCCAACACGTGCGGGAAGCCTGACGAGCGCGCGATGCCTGCCAGGTCCACGCCCTCCGCCGTATGCGAGACCTGGCGGCCGGTTTCGCCGAAGCGCTCATTGTCGATGCAAACGACGGTCAGGTTGGAGGGGCGGCGGACCGCAACCGTCGGCAGGGCGTAGAGGCCCATCATCAGCTCCGCGTCGCCGGTCAGCGCCAGCACGCGCCGGTCCGGCTGCGCCAGCGCCAGGCCAAGCGCGGTCGGCACCACACTGCCCATGGAGCCCAGCAGGTAGTAGTTCAGCGGGTTCTCACCCGCGCTTTCGGCGTCCCAGATGGCGGACCCCAGGCCCGCCACGATCAGCAGCTTGTTCGTGCGTCCGGCAAGCAACTGGTGGATGGCCGGGCGGCGGGGGAGGAGATTGGCTACCATGATCCATACCCCTCAAAAGACTTTGGCGCCGATGACGCGCTGACCGATCAGCACTGCCACGGGGCAATAGGAATTGAACGCGAGCCGCGCGCCCGCCAGCACCATGTCGGCGACCTCATGCGCATAGTCGGCGCGCATGGTGATGACGCCTGCCGCGTCCAGCATCTTTTCCGCCGACTGGCCGCCATGCAGCTGCCAGGGGTTAAACTCGCCCCACTCGCCACGCATGGTGATGACCGCGAAGAACGGGAAGCGCCCGGAGGTGGCAAGACCCATGGCATGGGTGATATTGCCGATGCCGGACGACTGCATGAGCATCGCCGCCCGCTGGCCGCCCAGCCACGCGCCGCAACAGACACCGACGCTCTCGAACTCATTGGCGAGCATGCCGGCTTCGATCTCCGGGTCGGCGAGGCATTTTTCGATGACATGGCTATGGCCCGCATCGGGCACGTAATGGACCTGCTTGATCTCCAACTCTTTCAGAGCTTGGTAGATTTCTTCCCGCCAATTGATCTCGGCAGCTTGGGCGTCAGCCATCTTGCACTCCGGTTGCGTTTGGGTCTCACTATAACCAAGCAATCGGAGGAACACAGCCCATGCCGTTAGACGGTTTCGCCCATATCGAGGTTCGCCCCATCGCCGGTTCAATCGGCGCGGAGATCCATGGCGTTGATCTGAACAACCTGACGGATGAGACGTTCGCCGAGATCAAGGCCGCCTGGCACCAGCATTTGGTGATCTTTTTCCGCGATCAGAGCCTGAACGACGAGCAGCTGATGGCTTTTGGCAAGTGCTTTGGCCCGCTGTTCCGGCATCCGAATTTTGTGCCGACAGACGATTATCCCGACATTGTGCGGGTCCGCACCGCGCCGGATGATGTCCGTATCATCGGGGAAGACTGGCACGCCGACACCACCTGCATGCCGGAGCCGCCTGCGGGCGCCGTCCTCTATGCCGAAGAGGTGCCGCCCGCCGGAGGCGACACCTTGTTCGCGAACCAATACCTAGCCTACGAGACCTTATCGGATGGCATGAAGGCAATTTTGGACGGCATGAAATCGTTCCACTCCGACATCCGCGTGGCGGGACCTCAGGCCAGGGAGCGCATCAGCGGGCGCGTGATGCCGACCAGGGACGACGACGCCTGGCGGCCGACCGAGGCCATGCATCCGGTGGTGCGCACCCACCCGGAAACTGGGCGGAAGGGGCTCTTCGTTAACCGCTCCTACACCCAGTATTTCGAGGGGATGACGGAGGCTGAGAGCAAGCCCTGGCTGGATTTCTTGGAGAAACACGCCACCCGGCCGGAGATGACCTGCCGCTTCCGCTGGGAGCCGGGTTCTGTCGCGGTCTGGGACAACCGCTGCGTCATGCACATCGCCATGCACGACTACAAGGGCCATTGGCGGCGCATGAACCGGGTTCAGATGGCGGGGGACACGCCAGTCTAAAGCGTGTCTTTGGGCTACGTCAGTTGGAAGGGACGGGCGCTGCTGCAGGTAGTCGCCGGCTCTCTTCTCATCATCCGGAAAATTATGCTGTGCGCGTGGGCAAGGTGTGGCACGGTTTAGCGCTCACAAAAATGTGATTGGTGCTAGAAGCCGCTCTACAACCAAAAATAGATAATCCGCTCATATCAAAAGCGGGTCAAATGCGACTTGAGGATCTTTCGATGTTACCGTGTGTGACAGAGATCCGGTCAGATAAGGAATATCCTGGGCAGGATATCTTCTTCGATCGGGCCGAATATTTCCGCTTCACCGACCGTTTCCAGCCATTCATGCGGCTGCGGTCTCTGAGACTCGGCAAAGTCATGGTGGGGACCGTATTCTCGACCGGTCACGACATCGGGCTTACCGAACAGGCGCGTCTAAGTCTTCTGGTGCCGCTGGCCGGCGAACTGGCTGTAAAGTCAGACAAAGATGTGCTCCGGGTAACGGAGGGCCAGTCGCTCTTCCTCGGCTCCGGCTACCGGGAAACGCGGACGATGCCGCAAGGCAGCGGGCATTTCCGGGCGGTGGTTGCGCTCGCTCCCGATACGCCGGCGTTGCAAAGTGGCAGCGGCGAGGCGTCCTCAGTGCCGGCCGGGCGGGCGCTCCGGGACTTCCTGACCTATTTCGCGACGGAGTTTAGCCAGCCCGACAGCGTCTTGCACTGCGGCCGACCTCTGCAGGCGGCGGAGGCCTTGATCCTGGATCTGTTCGCGGAGTTGGAGGGGCAGTATGCCCGGACACCGGCATCCAGGGCGGCGCGTTCGCTTCAGCACGTGCTCGCGGCGGAGGAGCTGTTTCGCGCACACTCCGACGAACCGCTGACGGTCGAGGGCGTCGCAGGGGCCCTGGGTATCAGTTCCCGTCTGTTGCAATCCGCGTTCCGCCAGCACCGGGGCGCCGCGCCGCGGGCGGTGTTGAACGGTTTCCGGCTGGAGCGCGCGCGCGAACGCCTGCTAGCCGCTGCGCCAGGGGTCACTGTCACCGATATCGCCTTCGATTGCGGTTTCGCCCATCCCAGCCGGTTTGCGGCGAGCTACAGGGCGCGTTTCGGGGAACTGCCGTCGGCAACACTGCAGCGGGCGCGCTAGCCGGTCGGGTGACAGGTGCAGCGGCCCCAAAAAAATTGCGAATAGTTCGCATTATGGCTGTCATTGTTCGCGTTTCGGATAGCCGCCGGCACCTTGAAATTGTTTGATCGGGCTGTCGGTCAATGAAGCCGGGTGACGGTCGCCGTTATGGGATGTCACGGCAACGCTGACCAGGCGAAGCGTCGAGCCCTCGCTGGCGTGGCGCGAGAGTGTGAACCTGAACGATTAACGAAGTCTGTTGAACAAGCGTTGATTACCGGTTCAGCCAAAGCCGGTATCCCCTGACAGAGAGAGGCGCACCATCATGAAGTTCCATCAGATCCTAAGCGTAGCAGCGGTATCCAGCCTGGCCGCATTCGCACCCGTTGCCGCCAGTGCGGTGCCGGTGACGATCGATTTCGATGCTTTGGCGCCGGGCTCGTTTACCGGTCCGGCAATGGAGGACGGGTTTACGGTTTCCGGGGTCGACGCCAGCGTTATTCCCCTCGCTTCCCTGATCTCCGGATTTTCGGCTCCGAACTATATCGGGCCAGACCAGACCAGTAGTAGTTCAAGCGTAAATGCGTTTTTGACGTTTACCGAGACTGACGCGACCACGTTTGAATTCGTGAGTCTCGACGCTGATGCTGGCAGTGCAGCGCCGAACGGTTCGGTGACGGTCCGGGGTTTTGTCGGCGCGGCCCTTGTCGGAACCGATATGTTCGCGCCTACGCTTTCTGGCGGTGCCGAAACGTTCGCGGCCTCGAACCTCGCCGGACTGGCACTTACCAGCCTCGAAATCGAAGCATTGCACATATTTGGCGGCACTAATTCGTCATCTACCTTTATCGACAATGTCGCGCTCGAAACGGACGCGAACCCGATCCCGGTTCCCGCCCCGCTCGCCTTGCTGCTCGGCGGCATCGCTGCGATGGGCGCGCTCAAGTTACGCCGCAAGGCGTAAAAAGCCCTGTCTGTGAGGGCTATCTAGCACAACCCCCCCGAACCCACTAAGGGTGGCAAGAAATTGCCACCCTTTCTTTTTTGCATAACCCGCCACGTTCAGCGGAAAGGGGCGTCCACGCGTTGTCGGCCGGGCGCCGACCGGAAATTGGTTCGCGACCGGATATATTTCATGCGAACGCATCAATAATGAGGGGCGGACTACTCCAGATAGATCAATTCGATTGCGTAGGGCCGGAAGCAAGATCACTGTGGCGTAGCGCGCCCTCCAATACCGATATGTATTCGCGATATGATCAATAAGACACCGGAGAGGGACCAAGAATGACACGGACCTGTTGCGCCGTTGCCGCTGCCGCCATCGCAGGACTGATCGCCGGCACAGGCGCCGGTCACGCGGCCGGAATTTGCCAGGGTTACGGTCCGCAGACGCCGCGCGACATTTCGGTCAAAACCGGGGCCAACGCCCGTGTCATCAGCCTTGCGCCGCCCGCTTCGAAAATGAACCTCTGCGATATCCACACGCACACCAACGCGGAGCACAAGGGGCCGGGCTTCTCGGTCTCCGCCGGGGGCGGCGAACACGGCGGCTGGCAATGCAACGAAACCGGAGCCCTGACGCCGGATGAGTTGAAAGACCCGGCCGGCGGGCAGGGCGCCTATGGCGGTGTGAAGCCCGGCGACAGCATTGAAGTGCATTGGGTGTACACGTCCTGCGATGTCTCGCCGGGGCCGGGTCTTGGCTCCTGCCTGTCCGATGCCTGCGCCAACCCGCAGCTTCGCGTCGAGGCCCAGGTTTTTCTGGTGGTCAATGACCCCAACGCGCGCAACTTCGGCGACTATAGCTACGCCGGCAACGTTGTCGGCGGGCTGCACCAGGCCAAGGCGCTGCCGGGCGATACCGGCGCGCCGGTCCTGTTTGCCGGTTCGACCACCGGTCCTTCCTATACAGAGGCGAAATGCTCGCCGCTGAAGGTCACCTGGAACGTCCGCCCCAATTGCGCCAAGCTGGACATCGCCTCCCTGCACCAATGGGCGGAAGGCGGGAACGTCTTCGAGGAAAGTCATTCTCACGGGGTCCGGCAATTGGTGACTGCGCAGGAACTGCTCGCGCCGATCGACTGATCGCCGGGGCCATTGGTTCGGGAGAGGAAGGGGACGCGGCCGGCTTCGCTTAGCGCCGGCAGTGTGCCTCCAGCAGCCAGCTCATATCCGGCCCCACCGGAATGATGCCGGATGGGTTGAGGCCCGGCATCGCGGCGTAGTAGCCAACCTTCATCCCCTCCAGGTCGCAAGTGTCTGCAATGCCCGGCCATTGGTATAGTTCGCGCGTGTAGGCCGACAGGTTCGGATAATCTTTGATGCGCCGGACATTGCACTTGAAATGGCTGTAGTAGACCGGGTCGAACCGCAACAGGGTCGGGAAGGCCCGCCAGTCGGCCTCGGTTATCCGGTCGCCGGCCAGATAGCGCTTGTCGCCCAGCCGTTGTTCCATCCAGTCCAGGCCCTTGAACACTTTCGAGACGGCTTCCTCATAGGCTTCCTGGGTCTTGGCAAAGCCCGCGCGGTAGACGCCGTTGTTCACGTGCTCGTAGACGAACGGATTCACTTCGTCGATCTCCGCCAGCAGGTCCGGCGGGCAGAGGTTCTCGGCATTTCCGCCCACCCCATCGAAGGCCGAATTGAGCATGCGGATGATTTCGGACGACTCGTTGTTGACGATGCTCTGCCGTTCCCGGTCCCAGAGCGTCGGCACCGTCACCTTGCCGGAATAGGCGGGATCGGCGGCGGTATAGACCTGGTGCAGGCGGAATATGCCATCATTCCCCGGCTCCATATCCTCGAACGCCTCGGTGAACGACCAGCCGTGGGTTTTCGGCGCGTCGGCGTAGGAGATGGAGACTGCGTCCTCCAGCCCCTTCAACTTGCGGTAGATGGCGGCCCGGTGCGCCCACGGGCAGGTGTGGGCGACGAACAGGTGGTAGCGTCCGGCCTCCGCCTTGAAGCCGCCATTGCCGGTTGGCCCGGCGCTGCCATCGGCGGTGACCCAATCGCGGAAGGCAGAGTTCGTCCGCAGATAGGCGCCCCCCGCATCGGTCGGGCGTTCGTCGCTGTCGGACCATTGCCCGTTTACCAATTGTCCCATGGCAGGTCCTCTTCACTGGATGGCCAGTGCGCTGCCAGCGGCTGTAACGCGCCAGCGCGGCCACCGTCTGCCTAGCGGCGTTTGCCCCGAATTTGGAAGATCATAGCGTAACGCATTGTCTTCCCGTTATCGATAAAGGTCTGACTGCTGATGAAGGAGCGTACCCGGTAGATGCCGCCGGTAGACGTGAACGTCACATGGGGCATTTGAGGCATCGTAGGCGTCATCGCTTTGCCGTCGCCTGGCGGCATGATTTCGAAGGACTGGTGCCCGGTCCCCTGCAACTGCACGGTGACCATGTCGTTCGGCAAGGTATCGACCAGATAGTCAGTATACTCCGTGCCGGTAAGCTCTTGCGAGCCGTAGCTTGCCACGTACGCGCCGCCCTTGCGCTCGAAGGATACAGTCACGGTCTGCTGCGCAGCGACCGCCGTCGACCATCCGAACGCGAGCAGGCAAAGTATCAGTCTGTTCATTTGCTTTCTCCAAGGAAGTTAGACTGTTGCAGGATACCGCCGCCGTGCCCGGACGATCAAGATTCGGGTCGTCGAAAAGTGGCTCGTAATTATTCACAGAAGGGAGTTTGGCAGGTTCGTGCGCCCTTGGTTATTGCCATGACTTCCAGCTTCAGATTAGCGGCCTCGTGCTAGCAAACCTGCCGGAAGATTAGGGCGGGGCTACGCCAGCTTCCCCCGCAACGCCTCCAGCACCGGCAGGATGTAGGTGCGGAATTGGGCCGGGTCCTCGCTCATGGGGAAGTGGCCGAGGCCCTTCATCTCCACCACTTCCGGCGCGTTCTTGATCTTGGCCGCCGTGCTGCGCGTGTCGGCGGGCGTGCAGGAAAAGTCATACTCGCCGGTCAGCAGGTAGAGCGGGCATTTCGAAACGTCGATCTTGTGCGTGTCGCCGCGAAAGTCGCCGTCCACCCGGTAGAAATGCAGGTCGCCCTTGAAGATGCCGGGTCCGCCCTGCATGTAGCCCCAGAGCGTCTCCCATTTGTATTCGTCGGGCGCGGTGGGGGAGACGAGCCCGCTGACCACGGCGGACGCCACGTTGCCGCCGTCGAAGTCCGGGCGGTTCAGCCATTCCAGATCGTACCAGCTTTCCGGCTGGAAGTCGGCCGCCTCCAGCCCGATCAGTCCGCCGAACTCTTCCGGGTAGTGGATCGCCAGATAGACCACGACCCGTCCGCCGATGGAGCAGCCCATCACCACCGGCTTTTCAAGCTCTAGCCCGGCGCAGAACGTGCGGATCAAGTCCGCATAGCTGGCGGCGGTCAGCGCATAGTCGCCATCCTGCCGCCAGCCGTTGGGCGGCAGAGACTTGCCATGCCAGGGCATGTCGAAGGCCAGCACGCGATAGTGCTCTGTCACCTCTTGATCGGTCAGCAGGTGCCGCCACTGCTTGTTGTCCGCGCCCGCCGTGTGCAGGCAGACCAGCGGAATGCCGTCCGTCGGGCCGGATTCCTCGAAATAGACCCGGTGCGGTTTGCCGGCGAGTTCCAGGTGGATATAGCGGCCGGTGATCGGTTCGATGGGGGCGGACATGGCGGGTATCTTTATGGGGGCTTCATCTGAGAAGCGGCGTTAGTTTCGTTCTGCCGTCATTGCGAGTCCCCGACTTGATCGGGGGCGAAGCAATCTAGGCGTAATCTGTGCCAAAGCCCCTGGATTGCTTCGTCGCCCTGCGGGCGCCTCGCAATGACGGCTGGGGTTGGCATTGAACAAATACCTCAAACCGGCCCGTTGAACTCAATCAGGTTCATGGAGGGGTCGAAGCAGAAGATCTGGCGCATGCCTTTCATGGCGATGCTGCCCGCGTCGGAGTAGGGCACGCCCATCTCATCCAAGTTCGCGGTGACCTTGTTCAGGTCCGGCACGCAGATGGCAACGTGGCCGCCGATGCTGGGATTGTGCGCGAGGCCGTTGTCCACGCCCCAACTTGCCACCGGCTTGATCAGGTGCAGGCCGCGGTTTTCGGAGCCGAAGATTGCGATCGCCTCCGGGTCGGAGCGGAAGTTGCCGGCTTCCGGCGGCCGATCCAGGGCCTTTTCCTTCAGCCCAAGGATGTCCGTGTAGAACGCCACCGCCTTGCGGATATCGACGACGGCGATGTTCACGTGGTGCAGGTACCAGTCTCCTGGCTGATCAACCCGGCCGTGCTCCTCATCCGGAGCGGGGCCGGGGCCGGCCCGCTCACCCACGTTCTGGTTGATTTCCACCAGATTGTAGGATGGGTCGTAACAATAGACTTGATGCGTTTCCGCCATGGCGTAGACGCCCGCGTCGTCATACGGGATGTTTGCTGCCTCCAGCCGTTGCTTCACCGCGCCCAGATCGCTCACCGTAATTGCGAAGTGCCCGCCGATGGTCGGGTTGTGCATGAAGCCGTTTTCGTGGGCGAACAGGGGCCGCTCCGTCACGATATGCAGGCCGCGATTGTGGTTGCCCAGCGACGCCCGGTTGTCCAAGGGCTTGTCATCCTGCTTCTCCGGGTCGGGATAGACCCAGGGGCATTCTTCCATGCCTGCCGCTTTGTTGAAGAAGGCGACGCTCTCCCGGACATTGTGCGCGGGGATGTTCACGTGGTGGACGTACCAGCCCATGGGAAAACTCCTTTAGGTGAAGAGTACGCGCGGCTTCGCCAGCACGTCTTTGATGTTCTGCAATTGCTGCATGTAGATCGTCATGTCGCCGTCGATCCGCATCTTTTTCGACTTGGCGAGCCCGAACAGATCGTGGTCCGGCGCAGGCGGCACCGGCAGCCAGTGGGAGAGCCAGACTTCCGGCGCGGCGTTGAAGCTGACCGCGGCGGGTTGTAAGACCGTGCCTGCCGGGATCGCCTCCCTAGGCTGGCCGCGTTCGAACGGCAGGAACCAGCGTTCGTCGCCCGCCGCGACCGACAACTGGCCCGTAAAATGGCGCAACCGGCGGCACAGTGCGGCATCCTCGCGGACGAGGCCGGGGATCGCTTGGAAGGCTTCGGCAACAGTCAGCATGAGGCAGACTCCTAAGGGGTCAGACCAAGGGAGCGCAAGGCGTAAAGTACGCCTGTTATGGTGAAGACCGCCAGCGACGTGGAGAACAGAATGGCGGTCGTCGCCGTGCCGACCGCGGCGTTGTACTGGCTCGCGGCGATGAAGACCGTCGCGCCCACCGGCATGCTGGCCACCAGGGTCGCCACCACCAGCGGTAGCACGGGCAGGCCGATCAGGGCGCCGAAGGTAAAGACCAGCGCGGGGAACAGCACGAGCTTGGTAATGACCACGGTCGCGATCGCACCAGGTTCGTTGGTGACGCCGCGGTGCGCCAGGTCGCAACCGATGGCGAACAGCGCACAGGGCAACGCCGCCTGGCTGATAAGCACCAGCGTCTTGTCCGCCATCTGCGGCAACGCCAAGCCGCTCACACCGAACGCCAAGCCCGCCATCACGCCAATCAACGCCGGGTTGCGGATGACATTGCCGAACGCGGTCTTCAGCACCGTTGCAATACCCTGGACCTGACCGCCCCGCCGGCCGCTCTCGATATCCCGCGCCTTGGCAATATCCAGCAGCACCATGCCGAACGGCAGCAGCACCATCGTGTCAAAAACCAGCACCAGCAGGAGTTGCGCGACGCCAGCCTCTCCAAACAAGGCGAAGGTGATCGGCAGCGCCATGTAAAAGCCGTTGGAAAAGCTTGCCCCCAGCCCCATCACCACACAGCCCGCCATGCTGCGCCGGAACACCAGCCAGCCCGTCAGCGCGGCAAAGGCAAAGACGCAAGCCTCCGCCCCGGAATAGGCGAGCAGCAGCCGGGGCTCGATGCCGCCATTGGTTACCGCGCTGCTGACGGTTCGGAAGGCCAGCGCGGGAATGGCGAAGTAGAACACCAGCGCATTGAGTTTCTGCGCACCGGTTGCATCGAACACGGGCAATCGCTTCCCGGCGGCGAACCCCAGGAAGACGACAATGAACAGCGGAACGATGGTGGCGAGGATTTCGGCCATGGGGCCTTAAGGCTTTGCGGGATACCGGAATGGAGTGGACCGCCGGGCCGGAAGACGTCAAGCGCTAGCTTCAACCGATGGCTTCAGGCATAAGAAGCCATCCGTATGACAACAGAGTCCGATCCATGAGCGAATTTAGCGGCAAGACCGCGGTCGTAACCGGCGCGACCAATGGTATTGGCCTCGGCACCGTGCGCCTGCTGGCGAAGGAAGGCGTGCGGATTGTAGCCTGCGGCCTTGGCCCGGCGGACCTCGACCCGGTCGTGGCCGAGTTGAAAGACGCCGGCGCTGATGTCAGCGGCCTTGCCGCCGATCTGGGCAGCAAGGATGGCTGGAAGCCGCTATTGGCCGCCATTCGCGAGCAAGTCGGGACGGCAGACTATTTCGTCCACTGCGCCTCGCCCAAGCGGCTGGAGAACGACACGATCTTCACCGTTTCGGAGGAAACCTGGGACGGCATGACCAACACCAATGTCCGCTCCGGCTTTTTCCTGGCCCGCGAACTGGCGCGCGACATGGTGGCGGCGGAGCGCCAGGGGAGTCTGGTCTTCATCACCTCCCTGCACCGCTACAGCCCGCGGAACCTGCCACACTACAGCGCCGCCAAGGCCGCGCAGGAAATGCTGGTAAAGGAACTGGCGAAGGGGCTGGGGCGCTTCGGCATCCGGGTGAACGGCGTCGCGCCCGGCGCCATACCTGGCGGTGGTTTTGACGCCTCGACCATGCCGGCGATCAAGCAGATGGTGCCGCTGGGGCGGCCCGGCACGCCGGAGGATATCGCTCATGGTATCCTAACCCTGCTCTCCAACGAGCGCAGCGCCTATATTACCGGTGAGATTCTGAACATTGACGGCGGCATCGCGCTCCACAACTGGATCACGCCGCCGGAATCCCTCTAAGACCGAACGCCCCAAGACATAAGAGAAAACCAGCCCATGCGCATCGAAGTCATTTGCACCGGGGACGAAATCCTCTCCGGCAAGACGATCAACACCAATTTCGCCCATATCTCCCGGCGGCTCCAGGAAATCGGCCTGCCGCTGACCTGGGAGACCACGGTCGGTGACGACAAGGAAGAGTTGATCCGGGCCTTCAAACTGGCGGGTGACCGGGCGGATGCAGTGATCGTCAATGGCGGTTTGGGGCCGACCCAGGACGACCTCTCCACCCCCATCGCCGCGGAATGCGCCGGTGTCGGCCTGGTGCTGCACGAGGCGTGGCTGCACAAGATCGAGAGCTTCTATGCCGAACGCGACCGGGTGATGCCGCCCAACAACCGCAAGCAGGCCATGCTGCCGGAGGGGGCGGAGTTCATCGACAATCCCGTCGGCACCGCCTGCGGCTTCGCCATCACCATCGGAAAGGGCCGGTTCTTCTTTACCCCCGGCGTGCCGCGGGAATTGCACCGCATGCTGGAAGACCAACTCGTCCCCCGCCTGCGCGAGATGTCGGGAAGGGACAGTGTTGTCTACCTGAAACGCTTTCATTCTTTCGGTCAGGGCGAAAGCCGGGTGGACAACCTGCTCCAGGGCGTCGAAAGCCTTGCGCCCGCCGGTGCGGTCAAGCTCGGCTTTCAGGCCCACTATCCGCAGCTTGAGACCAAGCTGATGGTCGAAGCGCCGACGCTGGAAGAAGCCAAGGCCATCGTGCAGCCGGTAGCAGACGAAGTGCGGAAGCGGATCGGCAACGCCATCCTCTGCGAAGATAGTGCGACGCTGGAAGGAACTATTCTGGACGCGCTGGCCGCCGCCGGTGGCAGTCTGGCGGTAGCGGAGGTCGGCACGTTTGGCAGCGTCGGCGGACGTCTCGCCCGCGCCGATGCCGGCCGGGGCATCTTCCAGCGGAGCGCCGTTTGTTCCCGGCCCATCGACATGATGCACGCTCTCGACCTGTCGAGCCCGACTGAGGCGCTGGCGGCCAATGCCGCCACGACCGTGCGGGAGCAGACCGGCACCACCCATGGCCTCGCCGTGGTGTTCGAACCGAATGACGAGCCGGCCCAGCCTGCCTTTACCATGGCGCTCGCCACCGAATCGGAAGTTGTTACCCGCACCAGCGCCCTGGTTGGCAATGCGGAGCGGGTGCGTAACGGCGCGATCGAAATGACCCTCGACCTGATCCGCCGCTACCTGACCGGAAAGCCCACCGACGAAAGTATGGATTTCGAGCGGGCGAAGTAGGCTTCACTCTTTCTATCCCGCAATCACAAGGACAAACCCATGGCCCAGGCGATCATGCTTCGTGCGCACGGCGGACCGGAGGTTCTGCGGCTGGAAGAGGTCGAAGTGGGCGATCCGCCACCGGGCATGGTCCGCATTGAGCAGGCCGCCATTGGTGTCAATTTCCATGACTGCTATGTCCGTTCCGGCCTTTACGACACGTTGAAACTGCCGGGTATACCGGGCTTGGAAGCGGTCGGACGGGTCACCGCTACCGGCCAGGGCGTCACCAACATCCTGGTGGGCGAGCGCTGCGCCTACTTCACCGCCGGCTATGGCGCTTATGCCAGCGAGCGGTTGGTGCATGAGGATTTGGTGCTGCGTATACCCGACAGCGTGGACGACCGCATTGTGGCGGCGGTCCTGTTGAAGGGGCTGACCGCCTCCATGCTGCTCCATCAGGTGCATGCGGTCGGTCCCGGCGATACGATCCTGGTTCACGCCGCGGCGGGCGGGGTAGGCCTGTTGCTCAGCCAATGGGCGAACCATCAGGGCGCGACAGTTATTGGCACGGCGGGCGGCCCTGCCAAAGTGGAGCTTGCAAAGGCCGCGGGCTGCGACGAGGCCATCGACTATAAGGCCGAGGATTTCGTGGCCCGCGTGAAAGACATTACCGAGGGCAAGGGTGTAACCGTCGCCTATGATTCAGTCGGGAAAGACACGTTCTATGGCTCGATGGAGTGTCTGGCGGACCGCGGACACCTGGTGAATTTCGGTCAGTCCTCCGGGCCCATCGATCCGATGCCGGTCGCGATGCTTTCCAAGGGCTCCTATACACTCTCCCGGCCGATGCTGTTCCACTACACCAACTCGCGCCAGCACCTTGTCGAGATGGCGGAAGGCTTGTTCCAGACGCTCGGCAGCAAGGTGTTGCGGATGGATTCGCCCCGCGCCTGGCCGCTCGCCGATGCCGCGGCGGCACACCGCGCGCTGGAGGCACGGGAAACGGTGGGAGCGGTGATCCTCACGGTTTAAACTCCGGTAACCGCTGCCGGAGAAGTGCCCTTGCCCGACGACCTGCGCCGCCCGCCCCGTTCCGCCGAAGGGCTCGCCCGCCTGGAGGAGCAGGTCCGGCGTGATCTCTGGCTGACGCAGCATCCCGCAACAGACTGGATGCCGGGCAGGACCGGGCCGGATGGCAAGGCGATGCTGGATGTGCTGATTGCAGGCGGCGGGCAGGGCGGGCTGGTAACGGCGTTTGCGTTGAAGCGGGAGCGCGTCGGCAATATTCAGGTCATCGACAAGGCCCCATATGGGCAAGAGGGTGTCTGGGTCACCTATGCCCGGATGCACACGCTGCGTTCGCCCAAGGACTATACCGGCCCGGACCTGGGGCTGCCCAGCCTGACCTATATCGCCTGGCATCAGGCCGCCTATGGCGAGGCGGACTGGCAGGCGCTTGACCTGATCGACAAGGACGACTGGAACGACTACCTGCTCTGGTACCGCCGCGTGCTGGACCTGCCGGTGCGGAACGAGGTGGCGCTGACCGGCATCGAACCCGCGCCGGGCTATGGCCTGAGGGCGACTTTGGCTACGCCCGCCGGTGAGGAAACGGTCTACGCCCGCAAGATTGTGCTCGCGACCGGCCAGGACGGCACTGGGCGCTGGTGGATGCCGGACTATGTCGAGGCGCTGCCGGTCCAGTACCGCGCGCATGCCGCGGACGAGATCGACTTCGAGGCGCTGATGGGCAAGACTGTGGCGGTCCTGGGCGCGGGTGCGTCTGCCGCCGACAATGCCGCCTGCGCCCTGGAGGCCGGTGCCGAGTCGGTCCATCTGTTCGTGCGGCGCGAGCAGATGCAGCGGGTCCAGCCTTTCCGCTGGCTGACCTTTCCGGGCTTCATCCGCCATCTGCGCGACCTGCCGGACGAGTGGCGCTGGCGCTTCATGGCCTACATTCTGGGTCTTCGCGAAAGCATTCCCCAAGGCACCTATGACCGGATGCGGCGGCACAATAATTTCCACATTCATACCAGCGCGGGCTGGAGCGGCGTGCAGGTGAAGAACGGGCGGCTAGAGATTGCGACGGCAAAGGGAGCGTTTAACGCCGACTTCATCATCACCGGCACGGGCATCGATATAGACTTTGCCCGGCGGCCAGAACTTGCCCACTTCGCAGACAAGATCGCAACTTGGGCCGACCGCTATACTCCGCCAGCGGAAGAAGCCGACGAGCGGCTGGGCCACTACTCCTATATCGGGCCGAATGGCGAGTTGACGGAGAAGGTGCCCGGCACCGCGCCATGGCTCGCCGACATTCACGATTTCACCATCGGCGCGACCATGAGCCTGGGCCCGAGCGGCTGTTCCATCAACGCCATGAACGTGGCCGTGCCAAAACTGGTGGAGGGCATCACCCGCGGCCTGTTCGAGGGCGACGTACAGCACCATTGGCAACGCCTGAAAGACTATGACGTGCCGGTGTTCGTGCCTTCGGCGGAGGACGAAGGCCTGTAGGCTGCGGGCTCCGTTTGCCCCCGCCAGTGACGCATGGCAGGCAACCGCGAAACCGGCTGGCAAGCAGGCTCTCATTCCGCGTACTATCGTCCGATGCTTGCCATCGTCCTCGCCATCGCCCCGATCTTCATCGTTATTGTGCTCGGCTACCTCCTCCGGCGTGGGGGCATACCCAGCTTTGAATTTTGGAATCTCAACGACCGGCTGGTCTATTGGGTGCTGATGCCGGCGCTGCTGTTTTACAACATGTCGACAGCGGACTTCGACGCGGACCTCGTCGGCGGCTATGCGGCCGTGATCCTGGGTTCATTCGCCGTTGCACTCCTCCTCGGCCTCGCCGGCCCAAAGGTGTTCGGGTATTCAGCGCCCGTCGCCAGTTCGATCCTGCAGGGCGCCGCCCGGCACAATTCCTTTGTCGCGCTTGCGGTTGCAGAGCGGCTTTACGGCCTTGAAGGACTGGCGCTGGCATCGCTGGCCGTGGCGATGCTGATACCGACGACGAATGTGTCTGTCGTCGCACTGATGGTTGGCTTGGTAAGCGAGGCCAAGGGCATGCGGATAGCGACGGCCATTCTGCGCGATCTGGTCCGCAACCCGCTGCTGGTGGCCGTGGCGCTGGGGGTGGCCTGGAACCTGTCTCTTGGGCCCGAAGAGCGCCCCATCCTGCATGACATCACCCGCATCCTCGGCGGGGCGGCCTTGCCGATCATGTTGATGTGTGTCGGTGCGAACCTGCGGGTCAAGGCAATGGCGGTTGCCATCGGGCCAACGGCGCTTGCCTGTCTGGCGAAACTCGTCGCCTTCCCGGTCGCCATCATCGTTATCGCGCATGTCGTCGGCCTGGATGACACGCAGACCATGGTGGCGCTGATTTTCGGTGCGGTGCCGTCGGCGCCATCCGCGTACACGCTGGCCCGTCAGCTTGGCGGGGACGCGCCGCTCATGGCCGCCATCGTCACCATCCAGACCGCGATTTCGTTCGTCACTCTGCCGGCAACATTGACCCTGGCGGAACGCTTGCTTTGAACAGTGGGCTGGGACCGACGGCTCCTGATCGTCAGTGGTAGCCTTCTCCCGGCCGAACTTTGCCGCGGAATGTCCAGTACACGAAAACCGTGTAGCCAAGAATTACGGGCAATAGGACTGCTGTGCCTATCAACATGATGAGCTGAGAAGCAGGCGCCGCCGCCGCTTCCCAGATTGTTACGGCAGGAGGCACCAAATAGGGCGTATTGCTGACAATCAGCCCGGCAAAACCGGTCAAAAAAAGCCCAACGGAAGCCAGGAAAGGCACCACCAGCTTGCCCTTCGAAAGAGACGACCAGACAACGAAGGCCAGTAGTGCCGCCAGCAATGGAATTGGGGCGAGATAGAGGATGTTGGGGATGCTGAACCAGCGATCGGCAATACGGTCGGAAAATAGAGGTGTCCAAAGGCTGATTACGATCATTGCAGCGACGACGGCGACTACGGCTTTCTGCGCGAACATCCTTGCTCTTGCCGTGACCGGGCTATCCACCCGCATTTGCAGCCAGCAGGCACCCAGGAGGGCATACCCAACGACAACGCTGGCGCCAGTAAAGACCGCGAACGGCGAAAGCCAATCGAAGGTGCCGCCGGCAAACCGGCCATTGGAAACGGTGATCCCCTCCAGGAAACCGCCGAGGATCAGTCCTTGGGCAAAAGCTGCCGTCATTGAGCCACCCGCGAAGGCAATATCCCAAACACGGTGTTTTGGCTTCGCGACCCACCGGTATTCAAAGGCGACGCCGCGGAAGACCAATGCCAGCAGCATCACGATAACCGGCAGGTACAATGCCGGCATGATGATCGCGTAGGCGAGCGGAAACGCCACGAAGAGGCCGCCGCCGCCAAGTACCAGCCAGGTTTCGTTCCCATCCCAGAACGGCGCGACAGAATTCATCATGTCGTCCCGGTCCTGTTCTGCTGGAAAGAAAGGGAAGAGGATGCCGACACCCAGGTCAAAGCCATCCAGAATAACGTAGAAACATACGGCGGTGCCGATCAGGGCTGCCCAAACTACCGGAAGCCAGTTCGCCATATCGTCCATGGTCAGTCTCCCGTCCGGATGGCTTCGCGGGTAGCAGAAGATGCTGCGGAGATCGGGCGGCTTGCGCCCATTCCTTCATCAGCCGACGGGTCGGATTCGGCTCCAGCCGGCCCTTTTTCGATCAACCGGTTGATATAAAAAAGCCCCATGCTGAACACGCACGTATAGACGATCATAAACAGGATCAGGCTGGTCAGGACTGCGTTGTAGCTGACGGGCGAGGCCGCATCCGCCGTGCGCAGAATGCCGGTAGCGATCCACGGTTGGCGGCCGGTTTCGGTAACCCACCACCCGGCCAGTATGGCGATGAATCCCATTGGCCAAACAAACCGGACAGGGCCGATGAACCAGCGCGTATCGAACAGCCGTCCCTTCCACCAGAGATAGCCGCCGACGACCCCGACCAAAATCATCAGGAGGCCCAGCCCGACCATTGCGCGGAAGGCAAAGAACACCGGTTTTACCGGCGGACGGTCCTGCGGCGCCACATCCTTCAGGCTATCAAACTTTCCATCAAGGGAATGGGTGATCAACAGGCTCGCCAAATTCGGAATGGCGATCTCGTAGAGGTTTTCTTCCCGCTCTTCGTCTGGCCAGGCGAATAACACGAGATCGCCTGGATGAGTGCTATCCCAATGCGCCTCAATCGCTGCGATCTTGGTCGGTTGGTGCTTGGCGGTGTTAAGGCCATGTTGGTCGCCGATCAGGGCTTGCAGCGGTGCCAGCACGATGATCATTCCCAGGCCCATGCGGATCATGGTATTGGCCTCGTCGGGGAACCGGCCTGCGAACCAGTACTTGGCCCCGACCGCAAGGACGACGAGCGATGTGGTTAGATAGGTCGCTGTGAACATGTGGCTGAAACGATAGGGGAAACTCGGATTGAAAACGATTTCAAACCAGTCAACGGGGTAGGCGATGCCATCGATAATCTCGTGACCCGCTGGCGTGTGCATCCAACTGTTTGCCGCCAAGATCCAGAAAGCGGACAATGCCGTGCCGCAGGCAACGATAATGGCGGACGCCGTATGCAGGTTGGGTGAGACCCGGCGCCAGCCAAACAACATGATCCCCAAGAAGGATGCCTCCAGGAAGAAGGCCGTCAGCACCTCATAGCCGAGCAGCGGGCCGATTACGTTGCCGACGACAACCGAGAACTCGGACCAATTGGTGCCGAACTGGTAGGAAAGAACGATGCCGGAGACCACGCCCATCGCGAAGGAGACGGCAAAAATCTTGGTCCAGAAGCGTGCGAGACGGTGCAGATGGTCCGCGCCTGTCAGCCGCCAGCGGATCAGCAATGTGGCGATGAACGCCGCGAGGCCGATGGTGAAACTGGGGAAGATGATGTGGAAGGCAACCGTAAACGCGAACTGAATTCTGGCTAGGAGAACTGCATCCATGTCCATTGAGACTTCGCTCCTGGTTGCCTGTTTTGCCGGGCTCCGTAAAGATAATCCTACAACGATGCCTGCCGTGGAAAAATCGAAACATCGGTGCTGCGACCGCACAGCATCTCAACCGCATTGGCCTGCTCCGCCAATACAGTCGGGCAGCGCTGCGTTAGAAACCTATTGCGCCCAAGAGGAACCCCGACATGACCGAGACCATCACCATCGATACCGGCGCACCGACGCTGCTTTGTGAGATCCGGGAGCGGGTGGCGGTCATCACGCTAAACCGCCCCGAAATGCGCAATGCCATGGGCGACGAGATTACCCCCTTCATCCGGGAGCAGGTAAAGGAGCGGGGCCGGGACGACCGGGTCGGCGCCATCGTGCTGACCGGCGTAGGCACGGCCTTTTGCGCGGGCGGCAATGTCAAAGGCATGGGCGGCAACCGCAAGACGGAGATGACGCCGGAAGAGCGCATCGCCGACCTGAAATGGCGGCAGCGGGGTTTGACCGGCGCAATCCGTGCGCTGCGCAAGCCGACGATCGCCGCAATGCCGGGGGCGGCGGCCGGGGCAGGCATGGCGTTGGCCATGGCGTGCGATATCCGCATTGCGGCGGAGAGCGCCTTCCTGACCACCGGCTACCGCCATGTGGCGCTCTCCGGCGACTACGGCATTTCGTGGATGCTGACCCAGTTGGTCGGCACGTCGAAGGCGCGCGAGTTGATGTTCACGGCGGAACGGGTGCAGGCGGAAGAAGCGATGCGGATCGGCCTGGTCAACAAGGTCGTGCCGGGAGCAGACCTGCAACAGGTTGCCTTTGAAATGGCCAAGGATATGGCCAGCGGACCGGCGGCAGCCATGGCGGCGATGAAGGACAATCTGGAAGATGCGTTGACGATCGACTACGAAACCGCACTCGACCGGGAAGCGGAGCGGCTGGTGCCGCTATCCGCCCATCCCGATCATCACGAGGCAGTCCGCGCTTTCGTCGAAAAGCGCAAACCGAACTTTCAGGCTGGTTAAGCCACTATCGCATCGACCTGGGCCTTCTCGTCCGCCGTCAGGGTCCAGCCGGCTGAGTTGACGTTGCTCGCGATCTGTTCCGGCTTGGTGGCGCCGGCGATGACGCTGCCGGTTACCGGTTCCGCCAGCAGCCAGCTAAACGCCAATTCCAGCAGGGTGTGGCCGCGCTCTTTGGCGAAGGCGTCCAGCTTCTCCACCTTGTCGAAGTTGGCATCTGTCACGTAGGTGCGGTTCGCGAATTTCGGCGTGGCGGTCAGGCGGGCGCCCTCCGGCATCGCGTCGCGCTGATACTTGCCGGTGAGCAGGCCGCTCGCGAGCGGGAAATAGGGCAGCAGGCCAAAGCCATATTTGCGGGCGACCGGCAGCACGTCTTTCTCGATGCCGCGGTTCAGCAGGTTGTACTCTTCCTGAGCGGAGACGAAGCCGCCGACATTGGCGAGTTCCGCCGCGAAGTGGGCTTCCACCATCTGCCAGGCCGGCAGGTTGGAGCAACCGACGTAACGGACCTTGCCCTGGCTCACCAAATCCTGAAGCGCGCGCAGGGTCTCGTCGATGGGGGTCAGCGGGTCGGGCTGGTGCAATTGGTAGAGGTCCAGCCAGTCGGTCTTGAGGCGGCGCAGGGAGTCCTCGACCGCGCTCATGATGTAGCGGCGTGAGCCGCCAAGCTTGTGCCCTTCGTCGTCCATGGCCATGCCGAACTTGGAGGCCAGGACGATGTCCTTGCGCCGCGCGCCCATGACCGCGCCCATGTGGGTCTCGGAGCCACCGCGGCCGCCATACATGTCCGCTGTGTCGAACAGGGTGATGCCGGCGTCGAAGGCAGCATCCAGCACCGCCTTTGTACCGGCTTCGTCCAGTTTCATGCCGAAATTGTTGCAGCCAAGCCCGACAGTCGAGACGCGCAGACCGGAACGGCCCAGATTGCGGTATTCCATGAATAGGGCCCCTCCCGAGGGCAAAGACTGGATGGTGAAACGGTTTCTCTAGGACTAGCGGCGGCGCTGGCCAATTTCAATCGGCGCTGCGCGGCCTCAGTCGCCGGGCGGGCCGAACGCCAGCTTTCCCGCCTCCGGGCCAAGGCGGCGCCGGATGGCTTCGGGCGCTTTCCAACCGAACGTCGCGGTGACAACCGCCCAGGCTTCCGGCCACGCCCGCACCATCAGCATCTTGGCCGTATAGGCGAGCGAGTAGAAATAGGCGAAGGGGAGGTTTGCGGGCCTGAATCGGCCCAGGAACCGGATGCGTCCCCGGTGCTTGAAATATTGCGAAAGCGGTGTCGCCGGGCGGTTGGGTGTCGGCGAGCCGATGGACGTTCCCGCCCGGTGGAAAACATCGAGCCCCTCGCAATAGGCCAATGGCAGCGCGCCCCGGCGCATGGCCCAGTCCACTTCCTCATAATAGAGGAAATAGTCTTCCCGCATCGCACCTGCCATTTCGTAGAAGGCACGGCTCGCCACCATGCTGGCGCCAGTGATGAAATCCAGATTGGCGGGGTCGGGCGGTGGCGCGGTCGCCGAAGGCTGGCGGACGTTGTAGTTGCTAGTGACGCCCGTTTTCCAATTCACCAGTCCGCCGTCGATCTGGATCAGGCCCGGCGGGTCCAGATAGTTCACCCGCCCGCCCATCAGGCTGTAGTCGTCTCCACGCGCCAGCCGTTCCGCCAGTTTGCCGATAGTCTGTGGCGGCACGAGGCTGTCGGGATTGAGCACCCAGAAGTGCTGGATGTCCGGATACTGCGCCAGATAGGCGAGGCCAACGTTGACGCCACCTGCAAAGCCCCGGTTCGCGCCCGTCTGGATGAGCGCCACTTGGAGCGGCGCGTCAGCGGCCGAGGGGGCCAGGTCCGGTCCGCCTTCGGAATAGGCGAGCGGCTTTGGTACTGCATTGACCGCAAACGGGACTTCCGGCGGCACCTCGTACGCCGCTTCGCCGGAGGCCCATGCCTGGAGACGCGGCATGGTATCGTCGGACGATGCATTATCGACCAGTGCCACGCGCAGGGGAACACCCGCCGCCTGAGCCGACGCCAGCAGCGTCTCGGCGCAGTCCACCGCTTCCGAGCCGGAGTTGAAGGTCACAATGACAACGCCGATGGAGATTTCCGGCATAACGCTCGCTCATTCGTCGTTATTTATTGGGTTTGGATTTATTGGATTTGGCGCTTCCTTACCATGCGCCCATGTGCGTGCAATTTGGCGATATGGCACGTCCGTAAAGTGCATTCTATAAAGCGCGCAAGATTAAGGGAGATGACTTATGACCGGTGCCGACGCGCACCCGAAGGAAGCCGGGCAAGTTCCGGTGCTGGCGGTCATCGTCCCGCATTTCAACGACGTGGTGCGACTGGAAACATGCCTCAAGGCATTGTTGCCCCAACTGCCGGATGAACCTGTTTCGGACGAGCTTGTGCCGGGCGGGCGTGTGCCGGGCGGGCGTGTGCCGGGCGGGCGTGTGGAAGTGCTGGTGGTCGATAACGGGACGCCCGGCGGCCTGGGCGATTTGCCGGAATCGTTTCCGCAGGTCCGCTTTACCAATGAGCCGGAGAAGGGAGCCGCCTGTGCCCGCAACCGTGGGGTGGCGGAGACGAGCGCGCCGAACCTGCTGTTCCTGGACGCGGATTGTCTGCCGGCCCAAGGCTGGTTGGCGCGCGCGCTGGAACTGGCGGGCAAGGACCGGGTTGTCGGCGGCCGGGTCGATACGTTCGACGAGACGCCGCCGCCCCGTTCGGGCGCGGAAGCCTTCGAGGAGGTCTTTGCCTTCCGGATGCAGATGTACATCGAGAAGAAGGGTTTTTCCGGCACCGGCAACCTGTTGACCACGAGGCGCGTGTTCGAAGCGGCGGGGCCGATGGTGCCGGGGCTATCGGAAGATATGGACTGGTGCTTCCGGGCAAGGGCTGCAGGTTACGCGCTGACCTATGACGACACGCTGGCGGTTGGCCACCCGACACGGCAGGACTGGCCGGCGCTCAAGCGGAAATGGCGGCGGACCACGGACGAGGGCTTTTACCTGAACGGTACCAGGTTCGCCGCACGGTTGCGGTGGGCGGTACGGGGATTTGTGGTACTGGTTTCGTTTTTGCTGCACCTGCCGGTGATCCTGACTACCCCCAAACTGCGTAACGGGTTGGAGCGCTGGCGGGCGGCTGGGACGCTGGTCCGCCTCCGGTTTCAGCGTTGCATTTGGATGCTGAGGCAGGCTTTGGGATTTGAGGCTGTGAATCGTTAGGTCACAGCGCGCCTTCGTCGCCTTGCTGGTAAAGAATGATTAAGTAATGAACGGTAGAAATTAGAACTGCCTCCCCAGGAGAGAGGGCACCATGAAAGTAGCAATATTCGGCTTGGGCTATGTTGGCTTTACCGCCGCCTGCTGCATCGCCAGCGAAGGGCATACCGTCGTTGGCGTTGATGTCAGCGAGAAAAAGGTCCGCACAATCTTGGGTGGTACCTCTCCCATTGTGGAGCCCGGCGTGGATGAGATGCTGAAGAAGGGGCTGGCTGACGGCTTGATTCATGCCGATGTCCGCATCAACGGCCACCTGGACGATGCCGATATGGCCATCGTTTGCGTTGGCACGCCATCGGCGGCGGATGGCTCTCACGATATGAAGTATATTATCGAGGTGACGCGCCAGATCGCAGCGGCCATCAGCAAGGACCGCGCGAAGCCGCTGACTGTCGCCTACCGTTCGACCATCCGCCCCGGCACGATCGAGGGCCTTATCGAACCTCTATTCCGCGCCCGCCTGGGCGATGCGGCGGACAAGCTGTTGCAGCTTGTCTACAACCCCGAGTTCCTGCGCGAAAGCTCTGCGGTGCAGGACTATTTCGAACCGCCGAAAGTGGTCATCGGCACGGCCGACAGCCAGCCAAACGCGGCCATGGAAGAACTGCACGCCCATATCGACGCTCCGACCTTTTATGTTGGCTTCCGCGAGGCGGAGATCACCAAGTTTGTCGATAATTCCTGGCATGCGGTGAAGGTGGCGTTTGCCAATGAAATCGGTCGTGTGTGCCTTTCCCTTGGGATCAAGGCGACTCAGGTGCATGAGATTTTCAAATCTGACACCAAGCTGAATATCTCGCCCTACTACACCCGTCCGGACGGTGCGTTCGGTGGCTCCTGCCTGCCGAAGGACGTGCGGGCGCTGCAATACATTGCGGCGGATTGCGGGGCGAACACGCATCTGGTGGACAGCCTGATCCGCTCCAACGAAGCGCACAAGCACCGGATGTTCGAGTACGCGACAGAGGGGCTGGCGCCAGGCGCAAAAGTGCTGTTGGCCGGTCTGGCATTCAAGGCCGGCACGGATGACCTGCGCGAGAGTCCGAATATCGATCTGGCGCGCAAACTGCTGGCAGCCGGGTTTGACCTCGATATCTACGATCCGGGCGTGGATGCGGAGAACCTGGTGGGCGTCAATCTGGGCTACGCCTACTCCCAACTGCCGACCATCGAGCGGATCATGGTGGACAAGGCCACGACCGAGCGCACTTCTTACGCCCGGGTGCTGGCCGCCAATGCGACCATCAACGACCTGACGCTTCCCAGCGGCAGCGATCTGCGCGACCTCGGCACATTGCCATAGCAGGAGCGCAAGGGACCCGTTACGATCCGGTCAAACGGTAAGGAGTAGCGAGCCATGGGTGTTCAACTAACGAAACAACAGGCCGAGCAGTTTTTCGAGCTTGGCTATGTGGTGGTCGAAGGGGTGCTGAGCCCCGAAAAGCTCGCGCGTTTGCGCAGCGTGACGGAGGAAATCATCGCACGGGCCAGCGAGGTGGCGGAGCACAACGAGGTCTATGACCTGGAAGACAGCCACTCGCCGAAGAACCCGCGTGTGCGCCGAATCAAGGAACCGCACAAGCATTTCCCTTATTTTTGGGAACTGTTCTGCGATACGGACATTACGGACGTGCTGGTGCCGTTGCTGGGCGAGAACCAGCGGGTCTATGGCGCGAAGATGAACATGAAGTCGGCCGGCTATGGCGCGCCGGTGGAGTGGCACCAGGACTGGGCCTTTTACCCGCATACCAACGACGATGTGCTGGCGACCGGCCTGTTGCTGGACGATTGCGACGAAAGCAACGGGCCGCTGCTGGTGGTGCCAGGCAGTCACAAGGGGCCGGTCTACGACCACCACGATGACAATGGCTATTTCTGCGGCGCGTTTCATCCGGCGGACCAGGGATGCGATGTCGCGACCGCGCACATGCTGACCGGGCCTGCCGGCTCTATGACCATCCATCACGTGCGGGCGGTGCACGGCTCTGCCATGAACACCGGCAACCGGCAGCGGCGCTTGCTATTGACCGAGTATGCGGCGGCGGATGCCTTCCCGATGGTGCAGTTGAAGGGCACGTTCGAGGACTATGAAAGCCGCATGGCCCGCGGTGTCAGCACGCGCACGCCGAGGTTGGAGCAGGTGCCGGTGCGTTTACCCCTGCCGGCGGCGAAGAACCAGGGCTCGATCTACGAGAACCAGAAGGCGACCAAGCAGCGGTTCTTCGAAACTTACGAGGACCGGGCGGCGGAATAATATCGTCGGTTGTTGCCGGAGGAGAGGCCTCAGCGTTTCGGGAAGCGGACCCTCTGCTTCCCGGACGAAGCTATTGGCTGGTGGGCTGGTTTGGCGCGGCTACCGGTGAATTTACGGCGATCCCGGCAAGTTCGTAGAGCCGTGCGGCATCAGGATAGGCCGCCACGATCTGGTCGCGGAAGAAATACGATGCTGCGACCAGCACCAGCAGGATGACACCAACGGCAATCCGCTTGCCGCCGCTCTTATGCTCCGGCGCATCCACCATCGAGGCTTCCAGCGGCGAAGAATAGATCGATGACGCGGGCTTTTGCTGGGCCTGTGCTCCGGCCGCCGGTGTATCAGCGGGCTTGGTATCGGGTGTCGCCTCCGTACCCGGCTTGGCGGGATTTGCAGTGCTGGCCGGTTTCGATTCGGTGGCAGTCTCCGCCGGCCAATGGAATTCATCGTCCGCCTCGGGCCGGGGCGCGGCCGCGGGTTTAGCGGCCGCGGCAGCCGGTTTTGCCGCTGCTGCACCGGTTCCGGCGGCTGCCGGCGCCGGTTTGGCCTGCCACGTATGCTGGCAAGCGCTGCACCGCACTTTGCGGCCATTGGGCCCGATCGCATTGTCGGCTACAAAGAATTGGGTTTCGCAATTGGGACAGGCAAGTTCCATGGTTGCTCGGCTTCCTGTGGCCTTGGGTAAACGAATGACTGCGCTTACAGCGGATGAAGAGCGGCGTACCACCGCCGGTCAATGTAAATGGTTTGGCCTGACGGCGCTACCGGTAACGGCGCAGTGGAAGCCTCATGATTGAATCGATGGATCAGGATCAGGCGATGGACGGCGGCCACGAGGCCCCCGGCGCGGATGTGCCTGCCGCTGTGGTCACGATGGACCAGATTTCCCTGCAATATTCGGCGGAGGCGGCAGCGCTGTTGGATGTGACGTTGGCGCTTGCGCCCGGCTCCTTCACGTTCATCACCGGCGAGAGCGGGGCTGGCAAAACCTCCCTCCTGAACATTATCGGCCTGGCGCTTCAGCCGAGCGGCGGCACCCTCCGGCTGCTCGGCCATGAGGTGACGGCGCTGCAACGGCATGAACGGGCGGCGCTACGCCGCCAGATTGGCATGGTGTTCCAGAACTTCCGGCTCCTGGGACATCTCAGCGTTCTGGAGAACGTCATGCTGCCGCTTCAGGTCGCCGGAACCCCGGCGGCGGAGCGGGTCTCCTATGCCAAAGAATTGCTCCATTGGGTTGGCCTGGGCGACAGGCTCGACTCCTTACCGCCAACGCTGTCGGGCGGTCAGCAGCAGCGGGTGGCGCTGGCCCGGGCAGTGATCGGGCGTCCGCAATTGCTGCTGGCGGACGAGCCGACCGGCAGTGTCGATGAAGAGATCGGCATGCGTCTGATCGGCCTGATCCAGGCGTTGCACAAGGAAGGCACGACCGTCGTGATCGCCACCCATGACCGTGCCCTGGTGCAGGGACTTGGCTATCCGGAATACCGGCTGGCGGGTGGCCGGTTGATGCCCGCGGCAAAGACCGAGGCGGTGGCGGGATGATAGCGGTGCGGGCGCATGGCCGGATCTTTCGTGCGGACGCCTCCAGCCGCTACCTGCCGTGGGTTTTGGGGCTGGCGACGTTCCTGGCGACGCTGTCGCTCGCCGCATTGCTGACCGTCGACCGGACGCTCGACCGGTGGGACGAGGCGATCCCCGGCGTGATCACTGTTCAGCTTGCGCCGAGCGATCACCCTGGCACTGATGCGATCCGGGCGCGGGCGCTGCAGATGAAACTGCGCGCTGATCCGGGCGTGGCCGAGGCGGAATTGCTCTCCGTCAGCCAGGTAGTGAACTTGCTGGCCCCCTGGCTGGGCGAGACCGCGGGGGCGAAGGAGTTGCCCTTGCCCCGCGTCCTGCATGTGCGCTTGCGCGACGACAGCCAGGCGCAGAAGGAGCGAACCGTAGCTTTGATTGAGGCTACCGCGCCCGGAGCGGTTGTCGATGATCACCGGGTCTGGCGGGCGCGGCTGGTGAACTACACCGCCTGGCTACGGGGTGGTTTGGCGCTGCAATTGGTGCTGGTGTTGACCGTCACCGGCCTGACCGCCGTTTTCCTGACTCTCTCCCGCATGACCATTCACCGCGAGGCGGTGGAATTGCTGCACCAACTGGGTGCGGATGACCGGTTCATCGCCGCCGGCCTGGTCCGTCAGTCCGCCATTTCTGCCGCCGTCGCCGCGGTGTTGGGCTTTGCGCTTGCCGCCTCGTTCCTGTTCGCGCTGGGGCAGGCTTCGGCGGGCATGGACGATGCGTTCATGCCGGTCCTGCGCCTTCACAGCACCGATTGGATATGGCTTGCCGCCGTTCCGTTGGGGCTGATCGCGCTTACCGTCATTGTCGCCAGCATGACCGCGAAGCGGCGGCTGCAGCGGTTGCTGTAGATGGTCATGCGCCGGCGTACCCGCGACAAAGGGCAATTGACCCGAAAACTGGCCAAGCTTGTCGTCGCGCTTTGGCTGATCGGGCTGTTGGTGTTCATTGTGAAGCTGCCTGGCGGCGAAGAGCCGCCGCCTGTTTCCCAAAATGAAGGCATCGTTGTCCCGACCGGGGGGGCGGAGCGTATTGCGACCGGCTTCCGGCTGCTGAGCGAAGGCGGCAAACGGCTTCTGATTACGGGCGTTCACAAAGATACGACGCTGGCCGCATTGGAGGCGTTGACCGAGCAGACAGCCGATCCGTGCTGTGTTGACCTGGACTACACCGCCACCGACACCCTGGGAAACGCCGCATTCGCCGCCGCGTGGGCGGCGCAGCACGGGCTGACAGAGGTGCGCCTGGTGACCTCCTGGTATCATATGCCCCGGAGCGCCGAATTGTTCCGCCGCGCGATGCCGGATGTCCGGATCATTCCTCATCCCGTATCGGCAGCCGATATGCCCAGCGAGGGGTGGTGGCAAAACCCCAATGCCTGGCGCCTGATCGTCGGAGAGTACATAAAGCTGCTATGGGCCTGGGTATCCTGACCGGCTACAATTAGTCTGGCTGTTTAAAGATGGTTCAAACGCGCATTTTGCTAGGAATTCCATGCAGGCCATCCGGTCGTTTTTTTTCCACCTGTGTTTCTTCAGCGTCACCACCGTGATGGCGCTTGCCGGGCTGCCGCTTCTGGCAGGGCCGCGCCATTGGTCACGCGCGATGGGTACGGCCTGGGCGCGGGCGGTATTGTGGCTGAACCGGGTAATCGTAGGGATGGACTACCGGCTGGAAGGGCAGATGCCGCCGGGGCCGGTGCTGATAGCAGCCAAACATCAAAGTGCGTTCGAAACGTTCCTGTTTCCGGCGCTCCGGCGTGAAGTGGTGTTTGTTATCAAACAGGAACTGCTGCGTGTGCCGGTGGTAGGATGGTATCTTTCCCGCGCCGGACACATCGCGATCAACCGGGCAGCGAATACGGCGGCGCTCCGTCAGATGCTGGGGGAGGCGAAGGAGAGGGTTGACGAAGGCCTGACGCTCATCATCTTTCCGGAGGGAACCCGTGTTGCCGCCGGCGAGAGCGCGCCGATCCGGCCGGGCGTTTCCGCCCTCTACAGCCAGTTGGGATTACCAGTCGTGCCCGTCGCACTCGATTCCGGCCTTTTTTGGGCCCGCAAAAGCTTCCTGCGCAAGCCGGGCACGGTGCGGGTATGCATCGGCACGCCGATCGCGCCGGGGCTGAAGCGCCGGGAGTTCGAGCAGAAGTTAGAGGAGGCGCTGGTGCTGCCGCCGCTTGCCTCTCCGGACCTGCCGCGGCGGTCGTTTTCAAACATGGCCGGGGAGGCAGGACGATGAGGCTATTCGCGACCGTCGCCGGTCTGCTCGTCATGGCCGTCGTTGCGGCGGTCACGATCTGGTGGTTCTTCATTGCCAGCTTTGGGGAGCGCCAGTTGAGCGCCTTCCTCGACCGCTCGACCGAGCAGGGCTGGCGCATCACCATCGCGGAACAGGAGCGCTCCGGCTTTCCCTTTACGGTGCGGCTCCGTCTGCGCGGCGTGAGCGTGGTCCATCAGGCGCGCGAAGGCCTGCTGGAGGCGGAAATCCCGGAAATTCTGATTGAAGCGGAAGCGCTGAGCCCTCGCAATATGGTTTATACGCTGGGGCAAGCGCACACGTGGCGCTGGTCACCCGCTGGTGGGCGTGGCGCCCGCACCTACACCGTGCGCCGTGCGGGAGGGTTGCTGGCGCCGCGGGAGGATAGGCCGGGCTGGCTGGCGACGGCGGCGCTGCATGAGGTGGCATGGGTGCCCGCGAACGGTCAAGGAGGACGCGGCTCGGCGGAAATTGTCGCGCTGGACGTCCGTATGCCGTTGGACTTTCAGGCCGCCGACTTTGCCGCCGAGGCTACCGGCGTCGTGCTGCCCGCGGAAACCGTTTTCGGCCGCCGGATCGACAGGGCAATCCTGGACGGAATCATCGCGCCCTTGCCGCGGGATGCGGCACCAGGCGCGCTGATTGCATGGCAGCGGGCAGGGGGCGAGTTGAAGGTGACCCGGTCGAAAATTGAATTCGGCGCGCTGCAAGCATCCGTGGACGGAGATTTGGCCTTCGACGAGGAGATGCGGCCATTGGGTGCCATGCGCCTGCGGATGATAGAGCCGGAAGCAATCCTGACCATCGCCACCACCGAAGGCTGGGTGAAGCACGAGCAGTTGGGCTATGCGCAGATCGGTATGGGGCTGTTCTCGCGGCCCAATGCCGACGGTCAGAACGAGCTAAGTACGCGCCTGGATATGCGCAACGGGGGCCTGTGGATCGGACCGATCCGCCTGGTCAGCCTGCCGCGTGTTGTGCCGGTGCAGTAAGCGCCTGATGCCTACCGGAAGGCATGATGGGTGGCGATGGGCTTGAACACGTTCCAACTCACATTATCGGCCAGCTTAAGGCCGTAGGCGTGCCATTCCGCCAACTCGGCCTTGGCCTCCGGGCGCCGCTTGTCGGGATCACCCAATGTCTCCAGGCAATGCTCGCCCTCCCATTCATAAAGGGCCAGGTATTTCGGGCCCATGGCCTTGCCGCTGAACCTTGGGTCTTCCTTAACGCAAAAGCGTGCGCCTGCAAGGTATCCGGGCACCCGAGTCAGGTTGGGCACATGGCTGTGGTCGTACCATGCATTCCACTCTGCTTCTTGCTCGGGGTCGTTGCAGTCGGCCATTACGACGCTCAGAAAATGCTCGCCACGCAAGAATGGATGCAGCAGGTGGCTGCCGCTGATCTGTTCATAGACATTGGAGACCACATCCGTCTTGCCTGGGATGGCGTCGAAGCGGGCCCGTTCTTCCACGGCGCGCGGATCTTTCAATGCCGGGTCCGACGCCATCACCAGGGCCAATTGGTCCATGTTCTCCACCGCATAGAGCGCCAGATACTTGGTCGTGCCTCTCACATTCAGATAGCGACGTCCCCAAAGCCAGCCTGGAATCTCCAGCAGTTTCGGTACATGGTGGTAGTACCAGCTGTTGAACTGGTCCTCGTGCTCCGGCGCGATATTGGCCTGGACGAGCAGCAGCAAGGGACCCGTATGGGAATCCATCATCAATCTTTCCAGTCAGAATATCAGGCCCGAAACCACGTTATACGGACCCTTGCAGTATGTTTTTTTCAGGCTCTTGGGATAGAGCAAGGTTGGCTTGCGAGTCCAGCCGGATGCCCGAAGGGAAGGGGCTAGATCGGTTTTCCTTCGCTTTCCGCCCAGCGTTTCATCAACTGATTGCTGGGTTTTGCCGGATCCAGGGTCTTGTGTGCGGTCTCTGCACCGGCGACGGGCAGACCCTTTGGCTCCAGCAGCCCGACTTGGACCAGTACTGAGGCCTGATCCCAATAAATATGCTCGTGCGCTACCTTGCCGTCGCGAAACCGCACGATGGCAACCAGCGGAATTTCCACTTTGCGCCCGGTGGGTGCCACGCCCGGCAGCATCCAGTCGATTTCTGTCGTATGCGTGAAACTGACGATCAACTCATCGACGAGGCTGTCGGCGCCAACGGTGCGGCTGACCGGTGTCATGCCCATGTCCGGCGGGTTGTTACCGATGAAATGGTATTTGTAGAAGCGCTTCAGCGCATCATGGCCCACACCGCCAGCCATCGTCGGGATGTGGTTGACGTAAGGATTGTCCACCATTGTTGCCATGGTTGCCTCAACATCACGCGTTTCGAACTCGCATCGCGTGTGCTCTTCCCAAACCGCCTCAAGTCCTGTGTTCGGCATGCTTGTCTCCCTACGTGCATTGGCTCAGCGATGAACGGGGCCTATTCGACCAACCCCTTTAACCAATAGCCGACCGCGTAGGCGACACCGGCGGCCGCCATGCCGATGGCCAGCGTCTCGAACCCCGAACGGTACCAGGGCGAGAGGGCCCACATCGACTTGCCCGCGCCGATGGCGAAGAACACTGCGCCCGTCGCGGCTATTGCCCAGGGGAAGGGGTTGGCGATGTCGAACACGAACGGAACCAGTGGGACGGCCCCGCAGACCAGGAACGCGCTGAAGGTGGCAAGGCCGGCTTTCCATGGATCGCGGGTTTCGGGCAGGACACCGAACTCCTCCACCAACATGGTTTCGATCCACGTTTCCTCGTTAGCGCAAATGGCGTCGACTGTTTGCTCCAGCGCATCGCCGGTCAGGCCCTTGCCGATCATGATCTGGCGGATTTCTTCCCGCTCGCCGTCCGGTATGTCGCGTATATGCTGCTCCTCCATCGCCCACAGCCGCCTGATATCGTCCGCGTCAGACTTCACCGCGCTGTAGTTGCTTGCCGCCATGGAGAAACCATCGGCCAACAGATTGGCGAGGCCCAGGATGATGATGATCTGGGATTCAAGCGCGGCTCCTACGACGCCGGCAACGATGGCAAACGTCGTGACCGCGCCGTCGATTCCGCCCAGAATCCAATCGCTGACATGGCTGTTCTTGTTCTTGGAATGGATACGGTCATGAATGGCATGAAGTGAGTGGCTGTGTTCGAGCGGCATAAAAAATCCAACGCGATCTGACGGCAGTTATTCTTTGCGTTGCACTATAGGAGCGATCCGTTTTGCGGGGTAGAGAAATGCCTCTCTCCGTGGAACTGTATGAAAAGTGGTCTGAAATTGAGTATCACTTGCAATTCTTCCTAGCGCCGTTCATTTTTCGGCACTGCGCAAAACACCACAACAAGGTACAATGCCCAGACCGGCATCAACAGGGATTGCACATGGGGTTATACGAGGCCCATGTGTGCTCCAGATAAACAGAGTGGATTGCATCCCGTGAAGCTATTCGTTCCGAAAGAGCCGCCCGGCGAACGTCGTGTCGCTATTAGCGCCGACTCCCTCAAGCGATTGAAGGGGCTGGGCGTTACCGTTTTGGTAGAGACCGGCGCTGGCGACGGCGCGGGCATGCCCGATGCGGTTCTGAGTGAAGCGGGCGCAGAAATTGCGCCGGATGCGGCAGCCGGTGTGGCCGCGGCGGATATTTTGGTAGCCGTCCGCCCGCCCGCTCCGGAGGCCCTGAAAGGGGCGAAGCAGGGTGCCTTGCTGCTGGGACTCCTCAGTCCCTATGACGACCATGATCGGCTGGAGGCCTATGCCAAGACGGGTGTTTCGGCCTTGTCGTTTGAGTTCGTGCCCCGCATCTCAAGGGCGCAAACCATGGATGCCCTCTCCAGCCAGGCGAACCTGGCAGGCTATGCCGCGGTGGTCCAGGCGGCGGCGCGGTTTGGCCGGGCGTTTCCGATGATGGTGACGGCGGCGGGAACAATCGCACCGGCGCGGGTGCTGGTGCTGGGCGCTGGTGTTGCCGGTCTGCAGGCAATTGCGACGGCGCGCCGACTGGGCGCGGTGGTTTCGGCCATGGACGTCCGCCCAATCGCGAAAGAGCAGGTGCAAAGCCTGGGCGCGACGTTTGTCGAAGTGGACTCGGCGGAAGCCAAACAGTCGGAGACCAGTGGCGGCTATGCCAGGGAAATGTCCAGCGACTACCGCGTGCAGCAGGCTGCCAAGCTGTTGGAGATCCTGCCGCGCACCGACATGGTGATCACCACGGCGCTGATCCCCGGCCGGCCGGCGCCGATCCTGCTGACTACGGAGATGGTTGAGACGATGCGGCCAGGCTCCATCGTCGTCGATATGGCGGTGGAGCGGGGCGGCAATGTCGTGCCCTCGAAAGCCGGAGAGACGGTCAATCACAAGGGCGTTCACATTATCGGCGAGACCAATCTGCCGGGGACGGTCGCGACCGACGCGAGCGCGCTTTATGCCCGGAACATCGTCAACTTCCTGACGCCGCTTATCGACCAGGACACCGGGGCATTGAGCATTGATTGGGAGGATGAGATTGTCTCCTCCGCCCTGCTTTGCCGCAATGGCGCGATCACCAATCCAGTGCTGCTGGAAAAGAAGGAATAGCGGGATGGCTGCTTCTCCCCAGGAAAATTCGGTCAAACTGACCGAAAGCGCAGAGGCGCTGTCGCAAAAGTTGAATGACCTTTCGCTCCAGGCCAAAGGCATCGCAGGCGAGGCCGCTGCATTGGCCAACCAGTCCGCAGGGATTGGCGACCAGGCGGCGGGCGGCGTCGATCCCTTCATCTTTGGCCTGACGGTATTCGCGATGGCCTGCTTCGTCGGCTACTACGTGGTCTGGAAAGTGACGCCCGCGCTGCACGCGCCGCTGATGAGCGTTGCGAACGCCATTTCCGGCGTGGTCGTGCTGGGCGCGTTGATAGCGGCCG
This sequence comes from Alphaproteobacteria bacterium, assembly GCA_965222315.1. GTDB lineage: Bacteria > Pseudomonadota > Alphaproteobacteria > Bin95 > Bin95 > JACKII01. Next base: position 1,368,089 of record OZ244951.1, read on the forward strand.
GGCCGGCGCTGCTGGGAACCTCCAAGATTCTGGGCTTCTTCGCGGTGGTGCTGGCAAGCGTAAACATATTTGGCGGGTTCATCATCACCCACCGGATGCTCGACATGTTCAAGAAGAAGAGCTGAGATCATGGGCGCGAATATCATCAATCTCGCCTACCTGGTGTCGGCGATCTGCTTCATCCTGGCGATCCGCGGACTGGCCTCACCGGAGAGCGCGCGGACCGGCAATGCCATCGGCATTCTGGGCATGGCGATCGCCATCGGCGCGACGCTGTTCGCCCCGCAGATTACCACATTCGTGATGGTGCTGGGCGGTATCGCCATCGGCGGCGCCATCGGCATGTTTGTGGCGCTGCGGGTGAAGATCACCGAACTGCCTCAATTGGTGGCGGTCTTCAATTCGCTGGTGGGTCTTGCCGCGGTTTTCATCGCGGGCGCGGCGCTGCATTCACCGGAGCTTTACGGGATTCCGTCCGGTATAGACCTGCCGACCAGCAGCCTGGTTGAAATGATGCTGTCGGCGGCCATCGGCGCGGTAACCTTTACCGGGTCGGTTGTTGCCTTTGCCAAGCTGCATGGCCTGATGACCGGCACGCCCGTCGTATTCCCCGGCCAACAGGCGGTAAACGGCTTCCTGGCGCTGATCCTGGCGTTTTCCGCCATCGCCTTTAGCGGCTGGGGCGGCGAGGGCCTGTTCTGGGGTATGGTGCTGGTCTGTCTGATTTGGGGCGCGATGGTGGTGCTGCCCATCGGCGGCGCGGATATGCCAGTGGTGATCAGCGTGCTGAACTCTCTTTCGGGTTGGGCGTCGTGCGGTATCGGTTTCACGCTCGACAATCCGCTGATGATCATCACCGGCGCATTGGTGGGCGCAAGCGGCGCAATCCTCTCCTACATCATGTGCAAGGGCATGAACCGGTCGCTGATCAGCGTGTTGTTGGGTGGCTTTGGCGGCGAGACGGCCGGACCGGGTGCGGGTGCCGCAGCGGCTGGTCTGGGGCCGGTGAAGGCAGGCAATGCAGACGATGCGTCCTTCATGCTGAAAAACGCCGGCAGTGTGATCATCGTGCCCGGCTACGGCATGGCGGTGGCGCAGGCGCAGCACGCCCTGCGGGAGATGTGCGATCTTTTGAAGGCTGAGGGCGTCAAGGTCCGCTACGCCATTCATCCGGTGGCGGGGCGGATGCCGGGGCACATGAACGTGCTGCTGGCCGAAGCCAATGTGCCTTATGATGAGGTGCTGGAGATGGATGACATCAACCGCGACTTCGCCTCTACTGACGTCGCTTTCGTGATCGGCGCGAACGACACCACCAACCCCAGCGCCAAGACGGACCCGGGCTCGCCCATCTACGGCATGCCCGTGCTGGAAGTGGATAAGGCGCGGATGGTGATGTTCGTGAAGCGCTCCATGGCCAGCGGCTATGCCGGCGTCGATAACCCGCTGTTCTTCAACGACAATACCATGATGCTGTTTGGCGATGCGAAGAAGATGTGCGAGGATATCGTCAAATCGCTCTAACACTCTGATCTTGATGGGAGACCGCTAATGCCTTTGCTCGGTTCCGGCATGCTGATGACATTCACTGAGGTGCCAGACGAGCACGAGCAGGACTTCAATGAGTGGTACAACCGCGAACATATCGACGAGCGGACGCAGTTGCCCGGCTTTCTGCGCTCCCGCCGGTACGTGGCTTGCGAGGGCACCGTCTCCCCAAAATACGTTGCCTGGTATGAAACGCGCGACGTGTCGGACCTGGGTGCGCCGGGTTATATGGCGCTGCTGGCCGATCAGACCGAGTGGTCCAAGCGGGTAATGGGGCAGTTCAGCCTGTTCCAGCGCCTGACGCTCAACGTGACCGTCGATCAGATTTTCGGGTTCGGCGGCGCGCTCTCACTGGTGCGGTTTCAGGCGCCGGAGGGTGAGGACGCCCAGACCGCGTTACGCACCCATATCGAGAGCGACGTGCTGCCGGGTGCGATCGACAAGTCCGGCATGGTGGGCGGCTGCCTGCTGGAAAACGACCTGGATGTCGCCAATGCGCCGCTGCGCCATCAGGGCCAGCCGGCGCCGCACGGACAGACGGTCGAGTGGCTGATCGCGCTGGAGGGTGGCGAGAGCGGCGTTACCGCCGCTGTCGCCAATGGCGTAGCGAATGACCTGGATGGGGCAGAGGCGCTGCACTACCGCTTTGTCTTCGGTACGAGCCGGTAGGGGTTCGGAGTGGCGTTCAGGCGAGTCGGGTCTCAGAACGACTGCCCGACATAGAGATAGATTGCGCTGTCGGCCTTGGACACGGTTACGTCCAGCGACAGGTCCAGTTGGTTTTTCTCGGAAACGCGGTAACGGATACCGCCCCCGGCAGAGGGAAGGGGTTCCCGGTCAATCAGTCCGGAAAATTGCGGTGCCACGACACCGAACCCGGCAAAGCCAACATAGCCCCATGACTCGCTGATCCGCCCGCGGTACTCCACCTGCGCGGAAAACAGGGCGCTGTCGATATACTGCCCGACCGGATACCCGCGCAGTCCGTCCTCTGCGCCGAGAAGGCACATTTCGAAGAATGGCCCCGACCCGCCGAAATTGCATCCTGCTGCCCGGAATGCGATCGAGTCCTCTTCGAACATGGGCAGGTAATAGTTCGCGGAAAGCTGGGTCCGCTGAAAGCTGTATTCATTGACGCTCTGGGCGACACTGAACAGGACTTCACCCTGAATGCGGTAACCTTCCCGTGGCGCGAACTGACTGTCCCGCGCGTCGATTTCAACTGTCGGGCCTACCACGGCACTGGTCACGTTCAGGTTCAACGGTGGAAGGCCGGGTATGCCGATGGCAGCGCCTACGTCGAAATTCAGTTCGGATTCAAGGTACCGGCCTTTGACGCCAAAATAGACCTCTTCACTCACGCCGTAGGCGATATCGCCGGTGGCGGCATAGGCCAACTGGTCGATTGGCAATTTCAACCCGTCCGAGCCGGGGTCTGCACCGATGCCGTAGAGGTCGTAACGCAGATCGACACGGCCAAAGGCGGCGTTGGCCCGCACCCGGTCGTCCAGCCAGGACACGGATTGAAGAACGCCCCAGCCGCCGCTGCCATTCACCGACTTGAACCCGCCGACGCTAGTGTAGGACGCCTTGCTCCCCTCATCCAGTGAATAGAAATAGGCCGCGCCTACGGACAGGTATGCGCCGATAGTCGGGTTCGCCCCGGGAATTGGCACGATCACGAAGTCTTCGTTGGGATCGTCGTCCTCGGTCTCGCCCTTCATGATTGGTGTGGCGTCGGGGCCAACGCGGATGTCTTCGGTCGAGGTATCGAGCGCACCGCCGCTGACATCGTTCAGGGGACTGCTGGCCTGTACCGGCGACAAGGCAAGCGTGGCCAACATCGACGCTAGCGCCAGAAACAGTGTCCATTGGCGCACGCCTTGCATTTTCGAGGCGATAGCAAAGGGCATGGGGCGCCTGTGTTTTCCCTGCCGGTCAAGAAGCCAGGATCAGCCTATCAACTCAAGCGGCGCACGGGTAGCGTCAGGCCGCGTAAAATGCCCGGTACCACTCGACGAAACGCTTCACGCCTTCTTCGATGCTGACCTGGGGGCGGAAGCCGGTGTCTTCGGCGAGCGGTTCGATATCGGCGAAGGTAGCGGGTACGTCGCCCGGCTGGATCGGCAGCATGACTTTTTCCGCTGTCCGGCCGAGCGCTTTCTCCAGGATTTCGATCAGGCGTAGGAGTTGCACGGGCTGGTTGTTGCCGATGTTCTGCACGCGGTAGGGCGCGCTGGAGGTGGCCGGGTTCGGCGCGTCGCCGCTCCAGGCGGGGTCGGGCTCTGGCGGGCGATCGGTGATGCGGATCACGCCCTCGACAATGTCGTCGATATAGGTGAAGTCGCGCTGCATTCGCCCGTGGTTGAACACCTTGATCGGCTCGCCCGCCAAAATGGCTCGGGTGAACAGGAACAGCGCCATGTCCGGGCGTCCCCATGGACCGTAGACCGTGAAAAAGCGGAGGCCGGTGGTTGGGATGCGGAACAGATGGCTATAGGTGTGCGCCATGAGCTCGTTGGATTTTTTGGTGGCGGCGTAGAGGCTGACCGGATGGTCAACCGTGTCGCCGACAGAGAACGGTACCTTGGTGTTCAGGCCGTAGACGGAGCTGGAGGAAGCGTAGACCAGGTGTTCGACCTCATGCGCCCGGCAGCATTCCAGCAGATTGGTAAAGCCTACGACATTGCTGTCGATGTAGGCGCGGGGGTTTTCCAACGAGTAGCGTACGCCCGCCTGGGCGGCGAGATTGATGACGACGCTGGGTTTGGTGTCGGTAAACAATTGTTCCAGGCCAGCGCGGTCTTCCAGGAGAAGGCGGTGGCTGGTGAAGCCCTGGAACTCCTGCGCCAGCTTGGCGAGGCGGGCTTCTTTCAGGCTGACGTCGTAATAGTCGTTAACGCTGTCGAGCCCGACCACCTGCCGCCCCTCCGCCAGCAGGCGGCGGGCCAGGTGAAAGCCGATGAACCCGGCGGTGCCGGTGACCAGGTGGACGCCGTTGGAGGGCGTGGCTTCGCGCATGGGGAATTCCTCAGAGGCTCCAATAGGCAATGCCCGGCGGGATGGCTGCTGGGTCGAGCATAGATTTGATGTCGATCAGCACCCCGTCAGGCTTCAGCATGGCGGCAAATTCTGCTGCGCCGAGCGCTTTATAGGACGTGTGCGGCACGGCCAGCACCAGCCCGTCCAGATTGCGGAACGCCTGTAGCGGACGGATGTCTTGGCCAAGCACAACGCGGACCGCGGCCGGTTCTGCGAGAGGGTCGTGTATCAGGCACTCGGCGCCGTACTCGGTCAATTCCCTGATGATGTCCGGCACCCGGCTGTTGCGGAGATCGGCCACATTTTCCTTGAAGGTCAATCCCAGCACGCCGATGCGGGCATCCTTTACCGCCAGTCCTTGCGACGCCAGCAGCTTAACCAGGCGCTGGGCCACATGGGCGCCCATGGCGTCGTTGATACGGCGGCCCGCCAGAATGACCTGGGGGTGGTAACCGGCGGCTTCGGCCCGCGCGGTCAGGTAGTAGGGATCGACGCCGATGCAGTGCCCGCCGACCAGGCCGGGCGTGAAGGGCAGGAAGTTCCACTTGGTGCCTGCCGCCGCCAGAACATCAGCCGAGCGGATGCCGAGCCGGTCGAAGATCAGTGCGAGTTCATTCATGAGCGCGATGTTCAGGTCGCGCTGGGTGTTCTCGATCACTTTCGCAGCCTCCGCCACCCGGATTGAGGGCGCGCGGTGGATGCCAGCGGGGACGATCCGGCCATAGGCAGCAGCGATGCGTTCCAGCGTTGCCGCGTCGTCACCCGCCACGACCTTCACGATGCGGTCGATGGTGTGCTCCCGGTCGCCGGGGTTGATCCGCTCCGGCGAGTAGCCGAGGTGGAAGTCTTTCCCCACCGCAAGACCCGATGCTTCGGCCAAAATAGGGCCGCAGATTTCTTCGGTTAGGCCTGGGTAAACCGTGCTCTCAAAAACCACAGCGTCGCCTGGGGAGAGCACGCTGCCGACCGTGCGGCAGGCGCTCTCGATGGCGTGGAGGTCAGGCTGCTTGTTCGCGTCGATAGGCGTCGGTACGGCGACGACGTAGAAGGTCGCGGCGGCTATATCCGCGGGCGCGGTGGTAAAGCGCAAGGGGCTGGCGGAGAGTGCGTCGGGCGTGGCCTCTCCAGTCCAGTCCTCGCCGTGCGCCAGGGCGGTAACGCGGGCGGCGTCGATGTCGAAACCGATGGTGCCGGGGAATGTCGCTGCGAACGCCAGCGCCACGGGCAGGCCGACATAGCCCAAACCTATTACGGCGACGCGTTCGCTCATGCTCTCCTGGATTCCTTATGCTGCGAGTCTCGCTGGTTTCCGTACCACGTCTTGATAGAGTTTTACCTGTTCTGCAATGACCTCGTCCCAGCCGTGGGCCTCCGCATGGGCGCGGGTGGCGGCGCGGTCGGGCGGATGGGCGATGATCTGACGGATACCGGTGGCCAGTGCCTTCGGCGTGCGCGCCGGCACGATCATGCCTGCTTCGGGGCGGGTGATGATTTCCGGAATGCCGCCGATACTGGTCGCGACGACGGGTGCGCCGCAGGCCATGGCTTCCAGCAGGACATTCGGCCAGCCCTCGCGCGAGGTGGCCAGCACCAGCATGTCAGCGGCGGAATAGAGCGCCGGCAGTTCCTCATGCGGGACGGACCCGACCAGTTCCACCCGGTCTGCGACGCCCAGGGATTTGGCCAGCGTTTCCAGCTTTTCCTTGTCCGGTCCCTGACCGGCGATCAGCAGGTGCGCATTGGGCAGCATTGCCATGGCGGCGACGAGCAGGTCATGGCCCTTGCGCGGGATTAGCAGGCCGACGGAGGTGATGAGGATCTGGCCGGGTTTCGTCCGCGCCCGCCAGCGGGCGCCGTCCACGGGACGGAACAGGCTGGTGTTGACGCCATTGCGCAGCATCTTGATCCGGTCGCGTGGATATCCCAGCGCCGCTGCGGCCTCGCCAAGGGCGCCGGAAACGGTGATCATTCGGTCAATGCCGGCAAAGCTCTCCTGGATTTGGCGGCGAGGCTCCGGCAGGTCGGCGATCTGGTGCAGGTCGGAGCCGCGGGCGGTGACCACGACCGGCTTGCCCAACTCCCGCCCGAGCGCTGCTGCTGCCACTCCGTCCGGGTAGGCGTAGTGAGCGTCGATCAGGTCGAAGTCGAAGCCCTCCGCCATCAGTTTCTTGACCTCCGCCCGGATGGCGCGGAGATAGGCCCGCGGCTGCCAGGTCATGCGCCGCGGCACCACCACGTAGCGGGGATGGTCGATGGTGAGGCCGTACCGTTCCTCCCGCCGGGGCACGGCGGCGAATTGGGCGTACTGGCCAAAGGCCGGGTTGGAAAGCGGGAACCAGGGCACGGGCGCGATTACCCGCGCGCTGGCCTCGCCGGTCGCCACGATCCGGCGCAGTCGGTTCTCGACGAAGACGCCATGCGTTGGCTGCGCGGCGTTCGGATAAAGCGAGGAGATGGTGAGAAGGCGCATGGGCTTCGGTCCTGGGTAGGGCAGGGTCAAAGCCTTAGCGCAAAGGAATTGAGATAGGGTTGAGGGGACCACGGAGGTGCCTAGCTGACGCTGATGCTTCGACAGGCTCAGCATGAAGGGCTTTTCTGCGGCATGTCATCTTGAACTACTTAAACAGCCCATCACCCTGAGCTTGTCGAAGGGCGCAGGTTAAGGGACGCGTCAGCCTTTCTTTGTCTCCTGCTTGTCATCCTCATCCGGCTCGTCTGTCATTTTCATCCGCTCGGTCAGGCGGGCCTTGGAAGAGAGCGAGGTCAGCACGACAACCCCGACCGCCAGCCCGATCGCGAGCGGGCTGTTGAACAGGGTTGCCATCCAGTCGCCCTCGTTGATCAGCAGGCCGCGACGGATGTTCTCTTCCGCCACAGGGGTCAGGAGAAAGGTGATGATGAGCGGGGCTTCCGGAATCTTGAACTTCCGCATGAAGAAGCCGACGAAGCCGAAGATCAGCATCAGCAGCACGTCATAGGGATTGTTCTCGAAGGCATAGGAGCCGATCACCGCCATCAGCATCACCATGGGCACCAGGACCGGTGCGGGCAACTCGCCCAGCTTCGAATAAACGAAGGCGAACATACGGCCGATGCCAAGGTTGAAGATGTTTCCGACCAGCAGAATGATGAACAGCGAATAGACCACTTCCGGGAACAGCTCGAACATGCGCGGGCCAGGGGTCGCGCCCTGCAGCATCAGCGCACCGCCCAGCAGGGCGGCGACCGCCGAGCCCGGGATACCGAACGCCAATAGCGGTATCAAGGTAGGGCCGACCGTGGCGTTGTTGCCGGCCTCTGCCGCCGCGATGCCTTCCAGCTTGCCGGTGCCGATCTTCTTGTGCGGCGAAACCTGCTTGGCGATGGAATAGGAGAGGAAGGCACCGACGGTCGAGCCCAGACCCGGCAGCATGCCGACGAACGAGCCGACGCCGAGGCCGATGCCCATCTCCTTCCAGCAGGAGAGGTATTCGCGGAACGTCAGGCCCTCGCCCTTGGTGGAGAAGATTTCCTGCATCGCAGCGCGCATCTCGCGCGCCTGGCGGCTTTCCTTCAGCATCTCCACCGCGCGCTCCAGCATCGCGCCCATGGCGAAAATGCCGATCACCAGCGGGATCAGATGAATGCCATCGCCGAGCCACCACTGGTCGAACGTGTTGCGTGGCACGCTGGAAATCGGATCGGGACCGATCGTGCCGATATAGAGACCGAGCGCGGCGGAAAACATGCCCTTGGCCAGATGCGCGCCCGACAAAGCGCCGAGCAGGCAGATCGCCAGGGCCATCAGCCAGAACCGCTCCGACGGGCCGAACTGGAGGGCGATCAGGGCCAGCATCGGCGCGATCAGGATGGTGATGAGGTCGGAGAGGAAATCCGCCGTTACGCTGGAATAGAGCGCCATCAGCAACGCCTTCCGGCCCTTGCCGGTGCGCATCATCTTGTAGCCGTCGAAGACGGTGGCCGCCGCCTCGCTGGTGCCGGGGGTGGCGAAGCTGATGGCGCTGATCGAGCCGCCGTAGATCGCGCCCTTGTAGAGCCCGATCAGCAGGCCCAGCGCCGCCGCCGTGTCCATGGTGAAGGTCAGCGGCAGCATTAACGCCACACCAGTGGTGGCGGTCAGGCCCGGCATGGCGCCGACACCGACGCCGATGGTGACGCCGATTGCCAGCCACATCATGGTCTGGAAGGTGAAGACCAGCGCGAAAGCATCGTAGAGCGCATCGATATTGATCATAGCAATAGCCCCTACGGTTCAAGAAAGCTTAGGAAGAACGGCAGGGGCAGTTCGATTCCGATGGCCCAAAAGGCGATGGCAATCCCCGCCGTTGTCAGCACGCCGGAGACAATCGCCGTCCACCAGGGCCGCGCGCCGAAGATGTAGGTTGCGGCGGCCAGGTAGAACGGCGCGACCAGCGCGAAGCCGAAACGCCAGGCCAACTCGTAAAACACATAGAGCAGGGCGAGTATGACGACGGTCAGCAGCCAGTCGATCCAGCCGAGGGTTTCCATATCTTCCTCGACCCGGTGGCGGTGAGTGTCCACGATCATTATCAACGCGCAGAGCAGGCACGCGCCCGCGCCGACCAGGCTGAAAAAGCCCAGCATGAAGCCGTCGCGCAACTCGCGGTGCGTCCATTCCTGAAGCCAGATATAGAGAAGCAAGGCTACGAGCCCGCCTGCCAGCATTGTGGCGGTGCCCTGATTGGAGCGGACCCAGGCCGGCCGCTGGCCGGTTGCAGAACCCATCGTGGCGTCTCCCAATAGCGTACTTTGTTGTACTGTTCTGTCTTTAGGGGGCCATATTCGGCTGCCAGGTGCAATCGCTGGATTGACGAAACGCGGCTGCTAGGGTGGATTGCCTGTACCCAATGCGCCGCTAACGGCCTGTCAAACAATCCGAGGATCCGAGATGGCTTTCGATCTTTCCGCCCATGTCCGCGCCGGACTTCCGGCCCCCGCGCCCGCGCCGTTCAAAGGCTTTGCGCCCTATTACTTCGTCGGCGGCAACAATGCGCCGGAGGCGGTGAAGGTGCCGGACCTGATCGCGGCGGCGACCCGCGCACTGGAGAAGGAAGGGCCGAACCTGGCCATCTACAACCTCCAGACCGGGCCGCAGGGCTACCGCCCCTTGCGCGAATGGCTGGTCGGCCGGCTGAAAAGCTGGTGCGACATGGACGTGACCCCGGACAATATCTTGATGTGTTCCGGCTCGCTGCAATGCCTGGACCTGGTGCACAAGGCGCTGCTGGAGCCGGGCGACGTGGTCATCATCGAGGAGGGGACTTATGGCGGCACCATGTCGAGGCTCCGCGACGAGAAGGCGGAGTATGTGGGCGTCGCCATGGATGATGACGGCATCATCCCGGCGGAGTTGGAGAAAGTGCTGGCCGGGGTGACGACCCAGGGCAAGCGCTGCAAGTATCTCTACACCATCCCGACCGTGCAGAATCCCACGGGCACGGTGATGAGCCTGGAGCGGCGGCATGCGATCCTTGAGATCGCGCGCAAGCACGACATCATGATTTTTGAGGACGACTGCTACGCCGACCTGACGTTTAGCGGTGAGCGCCCGCCGGCGTTCTACTCCCTCGATGACGAAGGGCGGGTGATCTATTGCGGCACCTTTTCCAAGACCATCGGTCCGGCGCTGCGCGTTGGCTACCTGGTGGCGGACTGGAAGTTCATTGCCCAGTGCCTTCCGCTTAAGACCGATGCCGGCACCGGTGCGCTGGAGCAGGTGACGCTCGCCGAATACTGCCCGGCGCACTTCGACGATCACGTGCAGCAGCTAACCGGGCTGTTTAAGGAAAAGTGCGACGCCATCCAGGAGGCGTTGGCCGAGAATTTTGGCGCAGCGGCGGAGTTCCGGGCGCCGGAGGGAGGCATCTTCATCTGGGTGACCCTGCCGAAGGAGGTGGACACCTCCAAACTGTTTGCCGCGGCCCAGGCGGAAGGGGTGATGATCAATCCGGGGCGCGAATGGGTGGCAGACCCGGATACGGGCAAGAACTCCCTGCGCCTCTGCTTCGGTCAGCCAACGGTTGAGCAGATCAGGGAAGGCGTCGCCAGGCTCGCCGAGATCTGCAACCGCGAATTCGGCGTGCCGGTGCGGATCGGGAATGTGCAGCAAGGGTAGGCTTTCCGGTTCTTGCCGTCATTGGAAGGCGGTCGCTGGAAGGCGGGTGCCGAAGCAATCTGCCGCGTCCCAAAGTATCCGGGGCTCGCAATGACGGCGGGTGAGGGGGTAGGCCACCCTCGTCTTCGCACGCGTAATCAGGCGCGTGTGCAAAGTTTCAGGATTTTTGGACAAATGGGAATGCCTCAGTCCCTGCTATACTATGCAATGGATTGTATAGACAGGGGTTGGAAGCATGAAACAACGGTCTTTTTCTGACAAGATGGCCCTCGCGGCTATGTCTGCAGGCAGCGCTGCGACTTTCATGTCGGTCCCGATCCCATCCAATGCCGAACTGATTCAGGTTAACGACCGCCCGGTCACCTTGACTGCCACGACGTCGGCCTCGGACTGGTTTGGGCAGCAGCCCGCGGTTGGTTGGGATGTCGATGGAGATGGTAACGAGGATGCAGCCTTTGTTGTCCGGTATTTTGGGTTTGCCGTCGAACGAGTAGATGTCTCGCGTTCGAATCGGGCTGCATTCTTCGACTACCGTCACCGTTATCCGCCAATTTCAATAGAAATGCATGTATATGACGCTAGTTCAACAATTAATGCGCCGGGGTATATAGGGTCTACTACTGGCTCTTTTGCCGGAATCAAATACGGCTTAGACTCGTCTGCATCCGAATTTTTTGTCACCGGCTTTGGTTTTGCAGGGGAATTGGGACTTGGTCAGAATTTCGTTGGTTTCGTTTTCGACGATCAGCTTGGCTATGCGGACCTCCGGTTCCAGAAATATGTCGATGGCAATACCGTCCTTGGCCTGAGCATGACCGTCGCAGCGTGGGCCTACGAAACGGAGGTCGGCAAGGCCATTCATGTAGAGCCAATCCCGGCCCCGCCCGCCGGCGTGGCCGCGTTGACCTTACTGGGCCTCGGCGCGGCGGGCGTCAGGTCGTGGCGGGGCCGCCGCTGACCTCAAGCGGCCTTCGCCTTTGCGCGGACTCCGGTATACATTGGAATGTTAGTATTAATCCAAATGGCTAAATATGTATAAAGAGCAGGGAATCGGTCGCTTTTTCTGAGATATTATAGTAAACTCATCCTGGTTTTGTAGTGGGAGTAATCGGAATGTTTCGATATAATTACGTCAGTAAACTGACGGCAGTTGCCATAGTCGCCACGCCGGCCGTAGCCGAAGCTAAGGTCGTGCGGGTCAGCGGCAAGCCTGTTCAGGTGATTGCGGACTTCTATAGCAATGGTTATACGTCGGCCGCCTGGGATGTCGATGGCGACGGGCGGGCGGACGGCACCGTATTTGCGGATGTGTTCGCGCTCGCGTTCAAGGAAACGGACGGTTCCAATCTCTCGTTTTTCGACAAGACCTTCCGGAACCCGCCTAACGATATAACCATGCCGGTGTTTGCAACCAGCGACCTGGTGGGCCCTGACGTACCGGCAAGTGATTTGGCCGACCACGGTTTATTTGCATTCGCCAATCCGGGATCGACCGGGAACGGCGTGATTACGACGAGCGCCCGGTTGCTAGGCGACCTTACCTTCGGTCACAACATTATCGGATTTAAGCTCATTGTAGACGGCGCGCTGCACTACGGATATGCCGAAATGGAGCTGGCTAAGCTGAGTGAAGGCGGCAACCCCACGGGTCTGGGCCTTAAGATCACGCGGTGGGCCTATGAAGATGAGCCGCAAACCGCGATTCACGTGGAGCCGATCCCGGCACCGCCTGCCGCGGTGGGAGCCTTGACACTGCTCGCCCTCGGCGCGGCGGGTATGCGGGCGTGGCGTCGCCGGTCAGAAAGCCCAAGTCTGTAGATTGATGATGGGTACATATTGATCGCTCGTGTGCGGAGGCTTGATTGAGCTTGCGTTGAACCGAAGCAGGGAGTTCGAACTATTTCTTCCAAGCAATATACCAACCGAATGGCTGCCCTGGCCGCTGGCGCGGCCGTCACCGCCGCATCGGCCTCCACGGCAGCATATGGCGGAGTCGTGCGGGTTTCAGACCGACCGTTGGAGGTCGTGCCGCAGTTCGACGGAACGACATCGACTGCTGGATGGGATGTCGATGGAGACGGGTTCGCAGATGAGATAGTGTTTGCGGGCTCTCATAGCGCCGGTTTCTACGGAAGTGGGGGATTTGGGCCGAACCCAGGGCATGTTGCCTTTTTCGACCAGTCATTCCGCTACCCGCCATTCGTTCTGACGGCGCCAGTCTTCAGCGTAAGCGACGTCATCAACGACACGGTCGCTGCCCAATACTCATTCGAAGCGGGAGCGATTGCCCAGGCAACGCTCAGTGGGACGGCCGTGCAAGGGGCATATGGCATTCTTCATGCCGCCGAGGTCTCTGTCGGCCACAACATTATCGGCTTTGTCTTTCATCAAAACAGCGACGAACATTATGGGTTTGCCCATATTGTTGTTGGCGAAGAACCGCTGGCCGGAGGGCGGGTCGGCCCGAAACTGAAAATCCGGGCCTGGGCTTATGAAGACGAGCCAGGCGCAGCGATCCATGTGGAGCCTATCCCGGCGCCGCCCGCTGCGCTGAGTGCGCTGACGATGCTTGGCCTCGGCGCGGCCGGTATGCGGGCCTGGCGCAAGCGGAAGACCGCTGCCTGAGGTGAAGCGGCTGCTGTCTGAGGCTTGTTCAAGCCGTGAGGCAGCCGCGGCGAGCCCGGTTCCCAGTGGGAATGACCGTTGCAACTGACCCTGAATGCCACTTGCGCGGCTTCAGGGAAGTGACGGCATGCAAAGCTGATGCGGGTTAAGCCGCCTTCGCCGCCGCCCGTGCCGCGGTGAGGGTGCCTGCATGCATCAGGGAGCCGGCGAGGGGGTGGCCGACGATGTCCTCTGCCAGTTGGGCGACTTCCACCAGCTTGTCGACGTCGATGCCGGTCTCGATACCCATTTCCTCGCAGAGGAAGGCCAGATCTTCGGTGCAGACATTGCCAGCCGCACCCTTCAGCGCCGCGAACGGGCAGCCGCCGAGGCCCGCAACGGCCGAGTCGAACTCCGTCACACCCATCTGAATTCCGGCTAGCGCGTTGGCGATGCCCAGGCCGCGGGTATCGTGCAGGTGCAGGTTGATGCGCAGTTCCGGCCATTTCTCACGCACGGCACCGACCAGCCGTTTCACCGAGGACGGATTGGCCCAGCCCATCGTGTCCGCCAGGCTGACATATTCGATGGAGCAGCCCATTTCATCCGCGAGCGCAAGGATCTCCGCCAGACGCTTCAGCACGGTCTCGACCGCGACAGGGCCTTCATAATTGCAGCCGAACGCCGTCATGATGCTGGCGCGCACCACGGGGATGTTGTTTTCCTGGTAGATTTTGATCTGGTTGCCCTGGATGCGGATGTTGTCGTCGTAGCCGCGATTGGTGTTCTTGCGCATGAAGGTCTCGGACGCGGTGGTCGAGATCGAGCCGAACATGTCGAGGCCAGCGCCGTCCGCCTGGTGCATGAGGGCGCGTTGGAGGCCTTTCTCATTCAGCCAGAGCACATGGTATTTCACGCCGGGCTTGCGCTTGAAGCCCTTCACCACGTCGTCTGCATCCGCCCAGCCTGGGACGGCCCTCGGCGAGACGAAGCTGGCCACCTGGATCTTTTCCAGGCCGGTCTCGGACAGAGCGTCGATCAGCTCGATCTTGCGGGCAGTGCTGATGGGGCCGGGTTCGATCTGAAAGCCTTCGCGGGGGCCTTCTTCGTGGATGTGAACTTTGTTCGGCAGGTCAGACATTGGGTTTGTCCCTTCGTAGGGTGACATGATCGAATAATATGGCTGCTTGGATGCTTAGCAAGACGGATGCCGCGAAGCCAGAGGATGCAGGGGTACGCCGGATATAGCATCGGAAAAACGCCGGTTTGGCTGGGAGCAGTCCGCGCGAATCACCATAGCTAAGCGTATCTTAAAAGTTTAGCTGTCGCTTTGAAGGGAATTGTCAGACCCAAAATCACCGGCGGATCAGGGTGTGAGTCCAAAGGTGTTAGTACCCGATGTTGCGAGCATTGGATATAAGTCGGGAGAAGGAAATATCAGTTTTACCAGAAAGATTGATTCTCAATAAAATACAAAGGTATATTTTGTATATCATTATTTCATTTATTATGCATTGAGTTGATGAGTAGCGCACCTATTTTATGAATTTAATTCAATTAACATGATTGTGGACGAATCATTAATTCACTAGCTTCCGAGCCCGATTGTTACCTCTAGTGCACGCAAAGGTGGGTTCGGTGTTGCGCAATTTGACAGCAGGATTTCTGGCCGGAGCAATTGCGCTTGCGCCGGGTCTGGTGAAGGCGATGACGCTCTATGCGTTTGACGACATGCAACTGGCTGTCGCCATTAGCCAGGCATCGGACGGGGACACGATCAAGGTCGGCCCCGGAAGCTACGGCTACGTCGTTATCCGCGGCGACTCCTTCAACCAGGTGAATGTCGGCGGCAATATTATCCTGGGCGGTGCGCCGACGCTTAATAGCAACGTCACGATCGAGTCTCTGTATCCGGACAACCGGGCGCAAATCCGCAATATCGATGTCCGGGTATCGAACCATTGGACGTTCAGCGGCCTGGATATCCTGCCGCCACCCTCCGGCACGGCATTCACCGCGGTCAAGTTTTCCGGAAACGACAACCGCCTGGAAAACTCGATCATCAGCTACGGCGACAATTCGGATTGGACTGCAGCAGACTGGAACAA
The DNA here is from genome assembly GCA_965222315.1 of Alphaproteobacteria bacterium. Classification (GTDB taxonomy): domain Bacteria; phylum Pseudomonadota; class Alphaproteobacteria; order Bin95; family Bin95; genus JACKII01. The sequence continues at coordinate 1,383,527 of OZ244951.1, forward strand.
CAATGCCGGCCGGGGCGTGTTCGTATCCGGCAGCAACAACCAGTTTTACAATAACTACGTCCACAGCGTCAGCGGCGGCTTCGTTGTCGATCATGCCGCGACGAACACCCAGGCGACCCACAACACGGTGAATGGCGTGGCGGGGGATGCGGTCAAGGCGCTGGGCGATTATACGCTGCTTGAGAACAATCTCTTCAAGAATTTCAAGGATGTGAACAACAATCACGATGACTGCGTCCAGAGTTTTTCCAAGGAGAATGGGGTTATCGGGGCGGGCTCGGTGGTTGGTCTCACCATTCGGGGAAATTTGTGCATTGCCAATGAAGATAAGGCCGATCCGTTTTATTCTGGCACACAGGGGTATGCAATTTTCAACGGGACTGCCGAAGACTGGGTCGTCGAGAACAATATTCTCGTGACATCAACCTACCACGGCATTTTCATGGCGGCCGCCGAGAATGCGCTGATCGCAAACAATACGATACTGGATGATGACGGCAGTATTAACGGAGCGAACACCGTTTGGATTCGGGCAAATGGTGCGGGCAGCGGGAATATAATATCTGACAACATTACGAACAAAGTCGTGCAAAATCCGAACATCCTGATTCAGAACAATGCGGAAATCGACCTTGCCGAATACGATGACTGGTTCATTGACTGGATGAACAATGACTTCCGCTTGCGGCCGGATGCGCCGGTTCCGGGTATCGGCGCAATCCCGACCGATGCCGGGGCATTCTTCGACCCATATGCGCCGCCGGTGCCATTGCCAGGCACCGCGGCCATGCTGCTGGGCGGCGTAGGGCTGCTGGGCGGGTTGCGGGTGGTCCGGCGGCGTCTGGCGGCGCACTAGCTTCCGTGTTGCCTGCGGGGTGGCGGCGTCGCTGTTTCACGTAGTGCGACGGGCGGTGCCGGCCCTATCCGGGCGGACCCGGACAATTGGCAACGTTGGATTCACCATTCCGCTGCCATATAGAGGCCCGACACCTGCAATCGCTCGCCTGAGGGGTTCCGATGAGCCTGCGTCCCTACCGTGATATTGTCCGCCGCAAGTCCCGCAAAATTATGGTCGGAAATGTGCCGGTGGGCGGCGATGCGCCGATCACCGTCCAGACCATGACCAACACGCTGACCAGCGATGCGGGCGCTACCATCGATCAGATCCGCCGGGCGGAAGACGTGGGCGCCGATATTGTGCGGGTCTCCTGCCCGGACGTAGAATCGACCGCGGCGATGCGGGAAATCTGCCGGGCGGCGCGGGTGCCGATCGTGGCGGACATCCACTTTCACTACAAACGAGCGCTGGAAGCGGCGGACGCGGGTGCGGCCTGCCTGCGCATCAATCCGGGCAATATCGGCTCCGATGACCGGGTAGCGGAAGTGGTGCGCGCGGCGAAGGCGAACGGCTGCTCCATCCGCATCGGCGTGAATGCGGGCTCCCTGGAACGGGAATTCCTGGAGAAATACGGCGAGCCCTGCCCGGAAGCCATGGTGGAGAGCGCCCAGCGCCACATCCAGATCCTGGAAGACCACGACTTCTTTGAGTTCAAGATTAGCTGCAAGGCCTCCGACCCCTTGCTGGCCGTTGCGGCCTATCAGCAATTGGCGGAGGTCTGCGACTATCCCCTCCACCTGGGCGTGACGGAGGCTGGAGGCCAGCGCATCGGCACGGTGAAGAGCGCCATCGGCCTGGGCTCCCTGCTCTGGGCCGGGATTGGCGACACGCTGCGGGTTTCGCTGAGTGCGGATGTGACCGAGGAAGTCAAGGTCGGCTTCGATATTCTGAAGTCGCTGGGCCTGCGCCACCGCGGCGTCAACGTGATCTCCTGCCCGAGCTGCGCCCGCCAGCAGTTCGACGTCATCAAGACGGTCGAGGTGCTGGAGCAGCGCCTGGAGCATATCACGACGCCGATGACGGTCTCGGTGATCGGCTGCGTCGTCAATGGTCCGGGCGAGGCGCGGGAGACGGACCTCGGCATCACCGGCGGCGGCAAGGGTACGCACATGGTGTATGTGGCGGGCCAGCCGGACCACCGCTTGCAAAACAGCGATATCGTCGATCACATGGTGGGGCTGATCGAAGAAAAGGCCAAAGAGATCGAGGCGGAGCATGCGGCCGCTGAGGCAGGGAAGGCGGTCGCGGCGGAGTAGCTTGTATCACATGCCCGCCATCTCCCCGGAACCGGCTTGCAGGGCCGGTGCCCGGGGTCCATGTGCCAGCCGCGCGAACAATCCTGGGCCCCGGCTCTGACGGCCCGGGGATGATGGCCTCTGGCTTTCGCCGTGAACCGGCCTACAATTCGCGCAACACAAAACCAATCGGATAACCGTTCGCGCTTTGCGTATAGGCGCGGCCCGGAGGAATGCGCCATGAACCAATCCGCTGAAACCAAATCCGTCGCCCGCCTGATCTGCGACAGTCTCGAAGTGCACGACGTGGACCAGGTCTACTGTGTGCCGGGGGAGAGCTATATCGGCCTGACCTCCACCATGGTGGAGCGCAACTCCATCGGCGTGGTCGTCTGCCGGCACGAGGCAGGGGCGGGGTTCATGGCGGCGGCGGACGGGCGGCTGCGCAACCGGGCGGGCGTTTGCATGGTGAGCCGCGGGCCAGGGCTCTCCAACGGTTTGGTGGCGCTGCATTCCACCTATCACGACGCGACACCCATGGTGATGCTCGTCGGCCAGGTGGAGCGCAAGGATTTCGGCCGCCAGGCGCTGCAGGAGCAGGATTATTCCCTGCTGCTCGCCGATATCACCAAGAGCGTGATTCACGTGAACGAGCCGGAGACGGCCTCGGAAGCTATCGCCCGCGCCTTCCACATCGCCGAGAGCGGCACGCCCGGCCCGGTCGCCGTCATCCTGCCGGAGGACGTGTTCGACGAGGAGACCGACGCGGCGCTTAACAAGCCGCGGCCCCAGGTGAAGGCCGCCGCGCGGGAGGAAGACCTGGACCGGTTGGCGGACATGCTGGCGAAGGCAGAGCGGCCGCTGGTGGTGGTCGGCGGCGCGCTGTTGGCCGATGCGGTGGCTGACCCGCAAACCTTTGCCGACCTGAACCGGCTGGCGGAGGACTGGGTGCTGCCCGTCAGCCCCTCCCACCGCCGCCCGCAGGCGTTCGATGCGCGGCATCCGAATTATGGCGGCTATATGGGCATCCGCGTGCCGCCTGCGCTGATCGGCGAAATGAAGAAGGCTGACCTGATGGTCTGCCTCGGTGAGCGCATGACGGATACGGTCAGCCAGTCCTACAGCTTCCCGGAAGCGCCGCAGCCGCAGCTTCCCTTCGTGCATGTGTGGCCGGATGCGAACGAGATCGGGCGGGTCTGGAACGCCGACCTGGGCATTCCGGCGAGCCCGCATGAGGTGATCAAGGCGCTGTTGAAGCGCGGCGCACCCGCGGATAGTGGCAAGCGCCAGGGCTGGGTCCAGGGGCTGAACAAGATTCACAACGACCTGCTGGCGAAGGAATGGGAGCCGACGACGGACGGCGTCAACTTCGCCGCCATCGTGTGCGAAATCGACAAGCATCTGGCGGACGACGCCACCATTACCTCCGACGCGGGCAATTTCGGCAGCTTTGTCCACCGCTATATCGGCTTTCGCCAGAGCCAGATTTTCTTGTCGAGCATCGTGGGCGCCATGGGCTCCGGCATGCCGATGGCGGTGGCAGCGGCCATGCGGCGGCCCGGCACCCAGGTCGTCTGCTTTATCGGCGACGGCGGCGCGCTGATGATGGGCAACGAGCTCGCGACGGCGGTGCAGTATGGGGCGGCGCCGATCATGATGATCTCCGACAATTCCATGTACGGCACCATCGGCATGCACTCCTATGTGCGCTATCCGGAGCGGGCGTTTATGGACGGCACGCGGCTCACCAACCCGGACTTCGCCGCCTGGGCGCGGACGTTCGGGGCGGAGGGCATCACCATCGAGAGCGAGGAGGAGGTGGCGGAGAAGGTCGCCGCGGCCTTCGCCGTGAAGACCAGGCCGGTGGTGCTGCACTGCAAGACCTCGGCGCTCCAGATGAGCGCGTGGCGGCGGTATGAGCGCGCCGAGACCCTGCCGTAAGGAGACCTGCCATGACCCGGCCCGAACCGACGCCCGGCGTGAAGATGATGTACCTGATCAAGCGCCGGCAGGAGACCAGCCGAGAGGAACTCATCGCGCATTGGTTTGCGAACCACATGCCGGCGGTGATCCAGCGGAACGCGGAGGCGAAGGCGGCGGGCAGGCTGCACGCCAGCCGCTATGTCGCGACCCTGTTCGATGAGCAGATGCATGGGGATTTGGTGGATGGGCGGCCGGTCTGGGACGGTGTCGCGCAGCTATCCTACCCCGAGGCGCCGCCATGGCCGGCGCGGGCGAGCGGGGAGGTGCCCACCGACAGTTTCCAGCAGAAGGCCGAGCCCTACTGGCCCTGGGCGACGACGGAATATGTGGCGGTGGACGGGGCCTTGCCGCTGGAGACCAACACCCTGAATGAGCCTTTTCCCTGCACGCGGAGCGGCTTCGTCAAGCAGGTCTCCCTGGTGCCGCTCAGGGCAGGGGTGAGCATGGAGAAGCTGGTGGACCACTGGCTCGACGTGCACCTGCCGAACGTGGTGGAGAATCTGAGACGGGTCGGCGGCTTCCGCTATGTGGTGAACCTGAGCACGGATAGGGCGCGGGCGCCCTATGCCGGGATGCCGGAACTCTGGTTCCCGAACCTGGCGGCGCAGCGGCGTTTCTGGGAAGAGATCAAACCGGACGGCTTCCAGGAGGTCGCCGATGCGGAGCGGACGGTGAGGTTCCTGTGCGGGACGGAGATGGTGGGGGTGGGGTGAGGGGATGGAAAGAAGTGTATTATACAATCTTTATTCATATGATTTTAGAATAAGCTTTCTTGCGGGCTTTGATTTAGTCGAATTACACCATTTATTAACCAAGTATCCGGCCACCTCGAATGAGTTCCCATTGCGAGTAACATTCCCTTTTCAGGATATTCTTCACCAAATACCCGTTGCATTCTCGCTAATGTATCTGCTTCACCATAATGGCGTCTCCAATTGAAGAATGTCGCTTCGGTTTCCCAGTCTTGGCAGGTTCCCTCTCTTGTGCCGTCTGCGGTGTCATATTTGTACTTAAATTTATAGGGACACGGTTGATAGGGAATTAGTTCTTGTGGCGCAAATAAGTCACTTTGGCTTCGCAGCCTTTCGAATTTTTGGCGCTCTTCCACAATTTCATCTTCGCTCTTTTTTTCGATAAAAAAGCCTCCAATTTTTGCGCTTAATAGAGCAAGACTCCGCCCAATTCTTCTTTCATCTGTAAGACTTGAAACAATCGATTTTTGGAGGAAATCCCATCTTTCGCGAGGCGCCAGAGCACCTACGATTTGCAATGTTTGTTGGTTTACGCGCCGACTCTCTATTCTTTGATCATCTGTAGGTTTTCGCCACTTAAATTTTATTCGGTCCCATCGACCAAATTTCTGTCTGTCATCTAAAATACGAAATGAAATTGGGTATAATCTAAGCCAATTTCCGTACAGGTCTATCGCTGCGCAGCAGACCGTTTCTCCGTGGCGAGCGCCAACTTGTGGCGCTGCCTTAATCATCACAACTGCTTCTGTTTCACCTGACCGCGTACCATCGTTCGCCATTTTGCCTACACCACTCATTGACACCAGAAGCTCCTGATACCACAACTAAATGTTGAACGTTAACACCTCCTTTACGGGCTAACTCTTCGACTACAAGATTTCTATGACATGTTAAGTGATCCTTCTCATAGCAAAGGAGGCAGCAGTTCGAGTCGTTTGCCATAGAGTATAAGTAATCGATGGCATCCTGAGTCTTTTCCAAAGATAAGTGATATTTGTATATTTTTTTAAATTTTGAGTAGTTTCCATTTTTCGCAGCGATGCGGCCCTCCTTTGGATCCCCCAGCTGTCTTATATGAATATATCTCATGCCGTTTCTAAAAGATTCAGCAGACAAGGAATTTTTAGAAAACCCTTTTTTCCGGGAATTTGGAATTTCTCTAATATCTACAATAATTTCAACGCCGTTCTCTTGCAAAGTAGCAAAAAAATCATCAATTGATGATTTTTCATAGCCAATTGTCCACACCGAAATAGCCATATCTTTTGATGTTCCGTAGATTCTTCATAAGCTGAAGCGTTTATATCGACAGAGTGGGCAAAATTCACTAACTGATTCTAGCTTTTTTATCTATCTTGCCCAACTCCATCGAGTGCCTCTCGCGCCACGCTGCTACGCCAACTATGTGCGTATAGCCTAGTGGTGTCCTTTACGTGCTGACCCGGTCATCCGAAGTTTGGAGTGATCTCTGACGCCGAACCACCATTCCTATGAGTAGGATTGGGGCAGGATCACTCCACCTCCTCACCCCTCCTTCAACCATCGCTCCACGTCTGCCATCTCCGCGCCCTGGAAGTACTTCGTCTCCGCGTTCAGGAACTGGCCGATGATCTGTTGTGCCAGATGCTGCCAGGCGGCGGCGCCGACGACGGCGACTTTCTCCGGGGCGCGGTGGTGGTCGCGGACCAGGCTCAGGTGCTCGGCGAGGGCGCCGAGGCCCTGCCAGCCGTCGAATTCCCGCAGATCGACCAGCAGGCGGATGCGGCCGTGCTGGCCGATGAAGGCGTCGATCTCCTCCGAGGCGCGGTCGTAGGCGGTGCTGTCTACCTGGCCGATCAGCTGCACCGCCAGCCCATTGCCGCCCAGCTCCCGCAGGTGGATGGTGCCCAGATCCTCGGCGAGCCACAGCCGGGCCTCCTCCAATTCCCCCGATGCGAACGTGCGGAACGGGCAGGGGAAGGCAAACGAGAACGCCTTCATCGTCATGCGCACGAGGTGGTCGTCCGCCACCACCGCCGCCCGGTCGAAGCCCCGCCAATGGCGCAGGCCGAGCTTGGTATCGTCCCAGGCGGCCTCCAGCGAGTAGCCCGCGAAGTCGTCCGCGAACTGCACCAGGATGCGGATGCGGTCATGCTCCGCCAGCGCCTTTTCGATGGCGGGGACCAGGACGGTGTCATAGTCCACCCCCGTGACGCGGCCGCTGACGGTGAATTCCAGCGTGCCCTCCGGGCGGTCCGGGTTCTGTACGATCATGGCTCTGCCTCCACCGGTGATGGGAATGGGCGACGGGTATAGGCGGGCATCCTAGCCGGGTTCCCGGTACCGCGCCTTGATCTAGGGCAAATCGCCGGTCCGCCAAGCCCGCGCGTCGAACGCCACGTGCGGCCCGAAATAGTGCACCCGGCCTTGCATTTCCGCCAGCCCCTCGCGCTCCAGCACCATCGACGGCGCGTCGAGCCAGACCGCGCCTTCCTGGCGGCCAACCCACTCGTCCGCGGGCTGGAGGGTGCTCTGCCGCTGCGTGACTTCGCGGATATAGTAGTGGTGGGGGACGACCATCGCGGGCTTTAACCGCGCGATAACGCTTTCGGCCATATGATAGCCCATGACGTGCTGGGAGCCGTCGATGGGCAGCAGCAGCACGTCGATGCCTCGTCCTGGCGGCCCCAGCTTCTCCAGCATGCGCCAGACGCTTTCCGGCGGATTGTGGCGGTTGTCTCCCCAGTGCAGGACGCGGAGGCCACCGGTCTCCACCAGGATCAGGCAATGGTCCCAGGAGCGGGGATTGCCCGGCGGGGTGATGTCGACGCCGTCGAAATCCCGCATGATCGCCTTGAAGTCATAGATGGCGGCGCTCGAGTCCGTCGCGTGCTTGTCGGCGATGCCGGTGATATTTACGTCGCCGAAGCGGTACTCGCCGATCAGCCGGTCCAGGTTCACGTGGGCGTCAAGGCGGTTGAGCGCGTCATGGTCGAAATGGGCGTGGGTGGAGACGCCGATATCCACCGCCGTCAGGGGGAAGTCGCGGAAATACCAGTCCCACTTGCCCGACGGATGGTTGCGCCACGGGTCCAGCATCACCGTGATGCCCGCGGGCGAGGTCAGGCGGAAGGCGGAGGAGCCGAAAAAGGCAAGCTCCACCGGGCCTTGCCTGGGGCTGAGCGCTGCCTCTTGGATCTCCATCATGCGGTTGTGGTTGGTCTTGCGCCGCCAGCTTTGCAGGCCCGCTTCCAGATTGCCGAAGGACTGGGTCATGGGTGCATCCTGTCGCTTGGGAGGAGGGCGCCGCCGCCCCATATAGGGGTGAGGCGGCGCTGTGACGAGGCATTGGGCGGTATCCAAATGCCTCACATGGCCTACGCATTGGCTAAACAAAACATACGCATCACCTAAACAGGAGATAAACCGCCCATCTACATTTTCGGCCCGGAATGTCGATAAATGTAGATAAATGCGTAGTTTTTGAGCGAAATTCTCCCTGTGCTACTCCGGTAGCGTGTCCTGAGGCTTGTCCTGGGTGTCGTTCACCCATGCGACCAGCAGTTCGTAGAACACCGACAGCACGATCGGCCCCAAAAACAGCCCGATGAGGCCGTAGGCGAGCGTGCCGCCGATGACGCCGATCAGGATCACCAGCATGGGCACGGTCAGGCCCTTGGACATGACCATCGGCTTCAGCACGTTGTCGCCGAACATGGCCGGGATCAGCCAGGCGGTGAGCAGGGCGGCGGTCAGTGTGTCCTGGGTGGACCATGACCAGATCAGCACGCCGATCACCACGATGCCCGGCCCGATCTGGATGATCGCCAGCACCAGGCAGGCGATGGCGAGCGGCCCGGCCGCCGGCACGCCCGCCGCAATCAGGCCGATGCCGATCAAGAGCGCCTGCAGCAGCGATATGCCGATGACGCCGCGGGAGACGTTGCGGATGGTGGCGCCGGCCATTTCCACAAACTTGCGGCCGCGGCGGGCGATGATGCGCTCGGCAAACTGACCGGCGGCATGGGCTAGCTTCGGTCCTGGCACGAACAGGCAGCCCGCGATGATGCTGGAGACCGCAAAGGCCAGCACGCTGCCGCCCAGCCCCGCGATGGAGCCCAGAACCGCCTTGCTGGCGTCTACCAGTTGCGGACCGACGCTGGAGAGCGCGTCAGCCACGTTGGTCGTCGCCAGTACCCAGAACTCATGAAGCTTGGGGCCGACGATAGGCAGGTTCTGGATGGCCTCAGGCAATTGAGGCACCCGGAAATCGCCGCTGCCGAGCTTGCCGACGAAGACGGCCATCCAATCCACCAGGCCCGCGATCAGCAGCCCGACCGGGCCGACCACAATTATCAGCATGACCAGGGTGATGAGGAAGGCGGAGAGCTTCTTCCGGTCGCCCAATACCCGCGCCAGCCAGGCGTAGATGGGGTAGAGCGCGACGGTTAGCACCACCGCCCAGATCGCCAGCGTGACGAAGGGGGCGATCAGTTGCAGCGACCAGAAGGCGAACAGTCCGAGGAACAGCAGCCGGATGGCGCTGTCGGTGACGAAACGGTGGGCGGTCTCCACCGTCAGCGGGGTCTGGCTGGCGGCGGCGTGTTCCGTCGGCTCGGTCATGGTGCTGGCGTCCTTGCGTTGGGGTTGGCGCTGGAGATGGTCCTTGGCAGCAGGTGAGGCTGGGGTTGCCGTGTAACGCCGGTCCAAGCCGCAACCGTTCGCTGGACGATCTTAGCGCAATGTGCTGGCGAATTGAATCGCCCGCCAGTCCGTATGACCGCGAGCCGTCCAACCGGTTACGGCCGGCGGTCGGCGTTCCTATATAACAGAAGGAGGCGCCGGTTGCGCTGAATGCGGCAGCGGCGCTGGTGGTCCCTTTGATTATGGAGGATCGAAAACATGGCCAAACCTGACGGAAGCAAACCGGAATACGACGATGCGCAGGGTGGTGGCGCGGCAGGCTCAATCTCCGGGTCGGGTCGGTCCGGCGGGAACCTGGCGCGGGATATTTCGACCAGGGAGGAACTGGAACGCGCCGCCGAAGGCTCGGCAGGCGCCACACATGTCAAGGGCATGAACCGGAAACGGGCCAGCGGGGGTCAGCCGGGTGCGGGCCGGCCTAATGCAGGTATTCAAGCCGGTGGCACAAGCGATGGCGCCGGCGGTCCGTCGCAATTGGCCCACGGCACATGGATATTGGTTGCCGACAGTGAAAAGGCGTTGTTCTTCGAGAACGTGGGCGACGCCGAATTTCCTGTCTTTGAGGTTGTGCGGAAGGAAGAGCAAGAAAATCCGCCGACCCGGGAGCAGGGCGCCAATCGCCCCGGCCGCTTCCATGATGGGCCTTCTGCCCACCGCTCGGCGGTCGATGATGCCGATTGGCACGAACTCGCCAAGGAGCGGTTTGCGCATGACCTCGCCGGCATCCTCTACCGCATGGCCCACCGTCATCAGTTCGACCGGATGGTTCTGGTCGCTGCGCCGGGTGTACTGGGTGAATTGCGCAAGATGCTGCACAAGGAGATTGAAGAACGGGTGGTGGCTGAGGTGGCGAAAAACCTGACCAATCAGCCTGTTGACGAGATCGAGCGGCACGTCAAGGCGGAACTGGTCCGCAACGAATAGGGGCTGCCTCTCGGCTTATGGCGGTCACGTGGCAGCGCGGCGCGCGAGAGGTTCTGTTCCGCGCGGCGGAAGCATGGTGCGCGCCGCGGTTCGCATTATGCTAGGATCGTAGCGCTTACAAAATGAGCCCTGCGCTTCTGCAGTGCCAGGCCGCTGGAGACCTGCCCAATGACCGCCAATTCGTCCGACAAGAGCCGCCGCCTGCGCAGTTCTGAATGGTTCAACGATCCGCACGATGTGAGCGCCACCGCGATCTATATCGAGCGCTACATGAACTATGGCCTGACGCGGGAGGAGTTGCAGTCCGGCAAGCCGATCATCGCGATTGCCCAGTCGGGCAGCGACCTCAGCCCTTGCAACCGCATTCACCTGGACCTGGCGGTGCGGGTGCGGGAAGGCATCAGGGCCGCGGGCGGCGTCTGCCTGGAAGTGCCGACCCATCCGATCCAGGAGACCGGCAAGCGCCCGACAGCGGCGCTGGACCGGAACCTGGCCTATCTGGGACTGGTCGAACTGCTGCATGGCTACCCCATCGACGGCGTCGTCCTGACCACCGGCTGCGATAAGACTACGCCAGCGCTGCTGATGGCGGCGGCGACCGTGGATATTCCGGCCATCGTGCTCTCGGGCGGGCCGATGCTGGATGGCAACTACAAGGGCCGCCGCGTCGGCTCCGGCACCGTGCTGTGGGAGGCGCGGGTCGAATATGCCGAGGGCAAGATCGACTACGAGGAGTTTATCGAGGTCGTGGCGGCTTCGGCTCCTTCGATGGGGCATTGCAACACCATGGGCACGGCGTCGACCATGAACAGCCTCGCGGAGGCGCTGGGCATGTCGCTGCCGGGTTGTGCGGCGATCCCGGCGCCTTACCGCGAGCGCGGGCAGATGGCTTACGAGACCGGCAAGCGCGCGGTGGAGATCGTCTGGGAGGATCTGACGCCATCCAAGATCCTGACACGGGAGGCATTCCTGAACGCCATTGCGGTAAACACGGCCATTGGCGGCTCAACCAACGCGCCGATCCACCTGGCCGCCATTGCGCGCCATGCGGGTGTCGAATTGAGCCTGGATGACTGGCAGAACACGGGCTACGACCTGCCGCTGCTGGTCAACATGCAGCCTGCGGGCGAGTATCTGGGCGAGGGCTACCATCGGGCGGGCGGCGTGCCTGCCGTGGTGAACGAGCTGATCGGGGCCGGCAAGATCATCGAGGGCGCGCTGACCATCAACGGCAAGACCATCGGCGAGAACTGCGCGGGCCGGGAGGCAGAGAACCGCGACGTGATCAAGGCCTATGGCGAGCCTATGATGGAGAAGGCGGGCTTCCTTGTCATGCGCGGCAATATCTTCGACAGCGCCATCATGAAGACCAGCGTGATCGATGCCGATTTCCGGGCGCGTTTCCTGTCGGAGCCGGGCAAGGAGAATGTGTTCGAGGGCAAGGCCATCGTGTTCGACGGGCCTGAAGATTACCACAACAACCTGAACGACCCGGCGCTCGGCATTGACGACCGCACGATCCTGTTCATTCGGGGCACCGGGCCGCTTGGCTATCCGGGTTCGGCGGAGGTGGTGAACATGCAGCCGCCGGACGCCCTGATCCGCGCGGGTATCAAGAGCCTGCCCTGCATTGGCGACGGCCGGCAGAGCGGCACGTCTGGCTCCCCCTCCATCCTCAACGCCTCGCCGGAGAGTGCGGCGGGCGGCAATCTTGCCCTGCTGCGGAATGGCGACCCGGTGCGGATCGACCTGAACGCGGCCCGCGTGGACATGCTGATCTCGGACGAGGAGATCGCCCGGCGGCGCGCGGCCTACGAACCGCCCGTGTTTGACAACCACACGCCATGGCAGGAGATCTACCGTTCGGATGTGGGCCAGTTAGAGACGGGCGGCGTGCTGGAAAGCGCGGTGAAGTACCAGCGGGTGCGGAACAAGACCCCCCGGCACTCGCACTAGGATGGGGAGACCGCCGGGTGACGAACCTGCCAGGCCACGGCCGCTATGACTATGTACCCCTGCCGGACCGGCCGGATTATTCCTGGCCGGAAGGCAGGCGGCTGGCGGTCTATATCGCGCTCAATCTGGAGCATTTCGCCTTTGGCGAGGGACTGGGCGCGGAACTCGCGCCGGGCGGGCCGCAGCCGGACGTGCTGAACTATTCCTGGCGGGACTATGGCAACCGTATCGGCGTCTGGCGGCTGCTCAACCTGTTCCGAGATCTGGACCTGCCGGTGGCGGTGCTGGCCAACACCAGCATGTATGATTACGCCGCCCCCGCCATGGATGCCTTCCGCGCGCTGGGCGTGGAGGTGGTCGGCCACGGCCGCACCAATGCGGAGCGCCAGGGCACCATGAGCGAGGCCGAGGAGCAGTCCTTGCTGGCGGACTCCGCGGCCATCATCGAGCGGCAGGAGGGCGTGCGGCCCGCAGGCTGGCTCGGCCCCTGGATATCGGAGAGCCGCGTGACGCCGGACCTGCTGGAGGAGACGGGCTACACCTATCTGCTCGACTGGTGCCATGACGACCAGCCGGTCTGGTTCCGCACGCGCTCCGGCGGACGCATTCTCTCCATGCCCTATCCGCAGGAGTTGAACGATATTCCCGCCATCGTGGCGCGCAAGGTGGGCGCTGCGGAGTTCGCGGACATGATTGTCGACAATTTCGATGAGATGCTGGACCAATCCGCCCATCAGCCGCTGGTGATGGGCATCGCGCTGCACGCCTACCTCGTTGGCCAGCCTTACCGCCTTCGCCATCTGCGTCGGGCGCTGGCGCATATCAAGGAGCGCGCGGATGGTCGTGTGTGGCTGACGACGCCGGGGGCTGTCGCTGCCCACTGCTGCAAACTCCCTGCAGGGATTGTGCCGTAGCGGACAGCGGAGCGCGCGACTCTGGGCTAGGTCCGGCGCTTGCGGCGGGCGAAGAGTCCCGCACCGACCATCACCGCGCCCATCATGGCAATTGGAGCGGGCAGCGGAACGGCTTCAACGTCCACTCGGGCGATGCCGTTCTGATAGTTGTTGAAGTTCAGTTCGCTCGGAACGCCGCCTGACGGCTGGTTCAGGAAATTGGCGAACGGTGCAGAGACGTTGGTGTTCACACCGTTCTCATCTGCGCCTTGGTTCGGCCCGGTCTGGCCGCCCGCAATGCCGAACAGGGGATTGCCCGCCGAGGTGGCGAAGTCGTTCACCTCTGTGCCGGCATCGTTGACCGTGCCGGGCGCGCCGATGAAGAAGGAGCTGGTGTCTCCCAATGTCAGGCCCGAGAGATCGTGGGCGAGCGGATTGCCATTCGCGACGTAGTAGTCGCCGGAGGGCAGCACCATGGAAGCATAACTGAAGTACTGATTGTCGCCCGTGGTATCGACGGTGAAGGTGCCCATCGTGGATGCGCCGGGCGCAAGCAGGCCGCCGAGTGTCGCCTGCACACGATTGCCGGTCTGCGCTATGCCGGTGGCGACCAGGGTGCCATCCGCGCCGAACACGCCGGAGATTGGGGCGGTGTTGCCGTCTTCGGCCAGCGCTTCCAGTTCCGGGGCGGAGGCGGCGCCGCCGTCGTAGCTGTCGAAGCTGCCATTGTGGAAGCCGACCCAGATCGGGGTCAGGTAGGTGCCGCCTGTGGGTGCGATATTGGTGACCGTCACCTTCAGCGTGATGGCCGATGCCTGGGCCGCGGCGATGCCGACGACTGCGGCAACGGCTGCGCCGGATAGCAGGGCTTTCATGGACATGGTTGAACGTCTCCCGATGGATGAATGTTCGTCCCGATTGGAACCAGCGCATCGTCGGAGAGTACCGCCGCAATGGCGAATGACATCGCCATCACGGAGGGTGACATTCATGCCAATGAGCCGTTACTTTCGGTGCTGAAAACTTCACATATTTGTGGCCCTTCCGTGCGCTGGCCTCAGGAGATCTGAAATCATGACCGACCGTCTTGCCGGAAAGTTCGCCCTCGTTACCGCCGCCGCTCAGGGCATCGGCCGGGCCTGTGCTCTCGCCTTCGCTGCGGAAGGCGCGACGGTGCTGGCGACTGACATCAATGAGGCGAAACTGGCGGAATTAAACGGCATAGACGGCATCGCCACCCGTCCGCTGAATGTATTGGAAGACGCCGCGGTAAACGCGCTCGCGGCGGAGGTCGAAACGCCGAACGTGCTGATGAATTGCGCGGGCTTCGTGCATCACGGCAGCGTGCTCGACGCAACAGAGGAGGAGTGGGAGTTCGGCTTCAATCTGAACGTGAAGTCCCTGTTCCGGATGACCCGCGCCTTCCTGCCCGGCATGCTGTCGGCGGGCGGCGGCTCTATCGTCAACATGGCGAGTGTGTCGGGCTCGATCTCCGGCGTGCCGAACCGGCTGGTCTATGGCGCGACGAAGGCGGCGGTGATCGGATTCACCAAGTCGGTGGCGCGCGATTACATCGGCCAGGGCATCCGCTGCAACGCCATCGCGCCGGGGACCGTGCAGTCGCCGTCACTTGACGAGCGCATCAACGCCTTCGACGATCCGGTTCAGGCGCGCAAGGACTTCATCGCCCGCCAGCCGTTGGGGCGGCTGGGAACGGCGGAGGAGATCGCGGCGGTGGCTGTGCATCTGGCCAGCGACGAGAGCAACTACACGACAGGGACGGTGGTTATCGCCGATGGCGGACTGACGCTTTAGGGGGAATTTCTGGCGCCAGGGGGCTGTGATGAACCTCACTTCGGGTTTCTGAGGCATTAGTGTACACTTGTGCTGTGATTTGCTGATGTGACGGAGGAATATCATGGCGATTGTTGTTCAAAGTACCTCTACAAACGTAGCGATCAATGCGAACGTATTCGCGAATACATACCTAATTCTGCCGGGTGTGTTCGTAACGTCGATCAGTGATGCACTGGACGGTGATAACACCAATGGCAGCAAGACCATTCTGGTTCATGGTGGCCTGATCGGCGAAAGCGATGGGATCGCTTTGGGTCTGTTGAACGACGCCGGCTCCGGATTCAACGAAGTCCATATTTATGAAACGGGCTCGGTCTTCGGCGAGAGCAGAGGGGTGAATAGTTTTGGCGGCAGTTTGTTTCTGGTCAATGAAGGAACCATTGGTGCCCGCAATGACGGCGTTTTCGCAGATGGCAGTGACAATGTGATCATCAATTATGGCGTGATTTCCGGCCAGGATGAGGGGGTTGAGGTCTCAGGCACCAACAATTTGGTCGTCAACCATGGTCTTATTTCCGTTGGCGTCAGCGGCAATGAAGCTGTCGAGTTGGACACCAGTTTGATTGGCGAAACGGCTGTGCTGTTCAACTATGGCACCATCGACGGTTCTGGTGGTGATGGCGCTATCGATGGGGACAATGGCGACGACCGGGTGGTCAACCGGGGTATCGTTCTCGGTGACATTGACTTGAAGAATGGCAGTGACGAGTTCGATGGGCGGGGCGGTACGGTTGATGGTGTGGTGCAGGGAGGGGGTGGTGACGATCTTTATCTGATCGATGACGCCAGCATCGAACTCGCGGAGTTTATTGTTGGCGGTACCGACACTGTCGGCACAGAGGTGACCTATGCGCTGGAAGATAATTTTGAGAACCTGGCGCTGCTGGGTGCCGACGACATCGACGGCTTCGGCAATGATGAGAACAACCTGATCACCACCAATATCGGGGCGAACCTGATCGACGGCGGCAGCGGTACCGACACAGTCTCCTACGGCCAGTCGGCTACCGGTGTGGTGGCACAGTTGTTCGGCGCCTTCGACTTTGCCGCGATCAACCCTTTCTCGCTCTCCAGCGTCACGATCCCCATGGCCCGTACTGCCGGCGGCGGCGGTGCCAATGGAGACGTGCTGGTGAATGTGGAGAATCTTTTCGGGTCGAGCCACTCAGACTTCCTCCTGGGATCGGCAGAGATGAACGTCCTGCGCGGCCAATCGGGGGATGACACGCTGTTGGGCAATGCCGGTAACGACGTGCTGGAGGGCGGAAGCGGAGCCGACCACATGAACGGCGGCGCCGGGACCGACACGGCCGCTTATGCCACGGCAACCAGCGGCGTGACGGTCGATCTGATCATCAACGGCAACAACACCGGCGACGCGGCTGGCGACACCTACGCAAATGTTCAGAACCTGCGCGGCTCGCAGAATGACGACATCCTTAACGGCACGTTCGGCGCCAACCGTATCGAGGGTCTGGACGGCAACGACGCCATGCGCGGCCGGGGCGGTGGTGACATCTATGTGGGCGGCAATGGTGACGACACGTTTATCTTCCAGAACGGGTTCGGGGCAGAGCAGATCAACGATTTCGAAGCACTTAACGACAACGAGAAGATCGACCTGTCCCAGGTCACCGCGATCACGGACTTCGCCGACCTGTTCAACAATCACCTGTCGATCAGTGGCGCGAACTCTGTCATTGACGACGGAGCCGGAGGCACTATCACCTTGCTCAATGTGACCGCGGCGCTGGACGCCAACGATTTCATTTTCTGAGTTGTGAGTACCCGACCCAATGCGCAACGACCTGCGGGAAGACCGCGAAGACCTGGCCGCCGCCCTCCGGTATGCCGCCGTTCTCGGCTTGAACGAGGGCATCTGCAATCACTTCTCGCTGGCCGTCAGCGAGGATGGGCAGGAGTTCCTGGTCAACCCGCAGGGCAAGCATTGGTCGGAGATCAAGACCTCCGACATCCTGCTCTGCCACCGTGACGGCCGGGTGCTGGATGGGGAGGGCGAGGTGGAGGCCACGGCCTACTACATCCATGCGCCGATTCACGCGAAGCGCCCGAAAGCGCGCGCCGTGCTGCACACGCACATGCCCTATTCCACCAGCCTGACCATCGTCGAGGGCGGGCGGCTGGAGATGGTGGAGCAGGGGGCGCTGCGCTTTTACGACCGGATTGCCTATGACGACAGCTATGGCGGCATCGCCTTGGATGCGGAGGAAGGCGGCCGCATCGCAGACGCCATGGCAGACAAGCCGATTGCGTTTCTCGGCCATCACGGTGTCGTCGTTACGTCGGAGACCATGGCGAAGGCTTTCGACGACCTCTACTACCTGGAGCGGGCGGCTCAGTTGCAGATCCTGGCCAAGGCCCAGGGCCGTCCCTTCCGCCAGATCCCGGAAGACCTGGTCAAGAAGACCGCCCGGCAGATCAACGAGGAAAGCGACCTGACCCAAGTCCAGTCGCACTTCGATTCAATCAAACGTATGCTGGACCGTGACCAGCCGGGTTGGCGGGATTAGAGCAATCGCAGCCGCCTGGGCGTTGGCCGGCACCAGCAAATCCGGGCCCGGCTGTCTGCCGGACCGGCCGCTCAGCCAGGCTGGCTAACCGCTTCGATCTCTTCGATCAGCGGCATCCACTCTTCCTGTAGCCGCTGGATTGGCTTGGTTTTGCCATCGAAGACGCTCAGACCCTGCGATGCCAGTTGCGGGTAGAGCGACCGGTCGCTGATGCGGGCAAAGGGCTCGTGGCCCAAGTCTGCCAGATATTCGTCCAATTGGCGGGAGGCGGCGGAGCGTTCCCGGCATCGGTTATGGACGATCAGCATTTCCTTGCGGCCGGTCCGTACCTTCTTGATCTTCTGGAGCCGTTGCAGGAACAGCTTGGTCGCGTGCTGATCGAAGATGGAGGGCAGCAGCGGCACAATCAGCAGGTCGCTCTCCGCCACGATCTCCCGCACCTGCGGCAATCGCAGGGAGGCCGGGCAGTCGATGATGACCCTGTCCGTGCCTTTCGGAACCGCGCCAAAGTCCTTGCGCCAGTCGTCGAGCGACAGCCTTGCCGCGGACTTCGGCCGGATCTTGTGCCAGCGGCTGGCGCCGCGGTGGCGGTCCAGGTCCACCAGGAGCGTGGTCAGGCCGGATACTGCCAGCCCTGCCGCCAAGTGGGTGGCGACCGTCGTTTTTCCGCAACCGCCCTTGCCATTGATTACGCAAACACGGGTGGTCATGACGGTTCCTTCATGGCGGCTTCGAACGCTTTCCAACTGGTTTCCAGACGGGGAATGGCATGTTGGACCTGTGCCTCGCACCAGCCGCTGCAATAGGCGGCGGCATCATCGAAGGTGCGCCGCGAGCGTGCCGGAACGGTGCTGGCGACACGGTCAAGGAACGGGGCGACGGTGCAGAGGTCGTTGAACTTGCCCAGTTCGTTCTGCAGCCTGGCCAGCCGTTTCGTTGCGCGCGGCGTGCCTTTGGCCGTGCGCTCGATCATCCCGCTGTCATCGACCACTGCGAGAAGCGGGCCGCCGGCGTACCGCAGTTTCTTGGCGGCAATGCGTGCTTCGTGCCAGTCGTCTACCGTGCCGGTCAGTGCCCGATGGCCCCGCTTTTGCAGCTTTTTGTTCATGCTGGCGAGGCGTCCGGCGGCGAACTGGCCGACGGGCCGGGTTTGCAGCAGCCGGTCGAGCGGCTGGTCATAGCGAAGCCAGGAGCCCCCCTCGATCCAGCGGAGCCAGCCCAGCGCCAATCGCGCGAATGCGGGTCCGGCGGCAAAGTCTTTCATCTGCTTGCGGGCCTGGCTGCGGAAGCGGTCGACCTCCCTTACCAATACTGCGCGGCGTTCCTCGCCGCCATGGTCAGTCGGGAAGGTTTCGATGGTTTCGGTGATGAAGACGTCGGCCTCACGCACATCGCCCAGCAGGCCAAAAAAGTCCTTGGTTTCCTGGAGGAGGCCGCCGGCGCCAGAGAGATCCAGGACAGGGCGGAAGGCGGAGACGATTGAGCGGACGCGGCGCAGGCCGACCCGCATCTGGTGTACGGCCTCCGGGTCGTCTGTTTCCAGCAGGGCTGCCTGGTTGGCAAGTGCCTGAGCGAACCCGGCGCGCAGCATGGAAGCAATTGCGTCGGGCAGTACGGTGGTAGACGGCAGTTCCTGCTTGTCCTGATAGACCGGCTTCGGCTTTCCGCCTGATGCGAGTTGATACCCCCTGGCGGCCTTACCCTGTGTCAGCAGGCCCGCTGGTATCTGTTCCAGGAAGGCAAGGGCAGCGTCGGCAAGGTCGGTATCGTTGCCCTCTTTTAGTTCGAGCTCGGCCTCGTGCATTTCCTGATGGCGGGTGCCCGCAGAGATATGGCCCTGGTCATAGGCAAGTTCGATTTGCGAACCGCCATACTGGAAGACCGCTTTCTGGCGGCTTACCGATGTGTGGAACACCGGCTCGAAAAGCTGTCCTGCAATGCGGGCGGAGAGGTCAGCGGGTATCGATGCGTGCAGATGATCGGTGTCGGGTGCGGTCGATGGCAGGTCGATTTCTGCCTCCTCCCGCGCAAACAGGCCGCCATTCTCGGTCCGGTATTTAACGGTCTGTTTGATGCCTTTTGCATTCTGGCGAACGCGAAATTCCGCGCCGTGCTGCCATAAGAGGCGCTCTGGCGTGTCATAATATACGGTTTCGTTTTGCTCGGAGGGTACGGATGCATCTTTCAGGTAGTGGCGCTTCAGGCGCTGCGAGAGCGTGCCGGTCAGCGCGAACCGGATTTCAGTCTCAGTCATTCTGCGCCAGGCCGCTTCCCGCGGTCTGTTGATCAGGCAAGAACAGTTTTAGTCTCCTTCGATTTTGTAATGAAACTGTAACATTCACATGTATAGCATAAATAACATAAAGAATCGACCATCATTAATCGCGTTTTGGGAGCGCAGCGCAGGATGTTGGAAACATGCGCTACAGGCTGCGTCGCGCTTAGACGGGACCTCATCGCCGGATTGGTCAGCGGCACTGCAAGCCCTTCAGGTATTGATCAGGCCTTTAGCTGCGCCCTTGGACATCACTTCGAGTGGGCTGGTCACCACATACTTTCTGGACTTGGCGATGCCAGATTCTGCATCCTGAGCGAGCTCAACCGCGAACTGAGGAGAGGCCGCCATGTCATCCGAGCCGCAAAAGCCGCGAGTCGTCCGCGAAGCGGAGGTGCCGATTTTCGGCCCGGGGCACGACGAATCTCACTACATCTCGGTCCCGATCCGCCAGTTCTACAGCATTGAGGGCGTGGGTAATGTCGGCGTCTGCTACATGGACCCCGGAGACGAAACATGCGTTTTTGCCATTGAGGCGCACGACGACGGCACAGCCATCCACCAGTACGGCCCGTGCGACGAGTTCTATTACATTCTGGATGGCCAGTTCACGGTCTATTGGGGTACGGATGTCGCTGCGCTTGATCAAGCCTATGTGCTGGAAAAAGGTGACTGCACGCACTACACCACCGGCTGGAAATACCGGGTAAAGAACACGGGAGATGTTCCCGGGCGGTTTTTCTACTTCCTGACTTCCCCGCCCGGCATCGTCAGGCGTTTCGACTGACCTAGCCACCGCGGAAGGCAGCGTAGGCGGTAAGGCTGGCCGGAGCGGTGGTGCAATTGGGCTGATTTACTAGAGTGCGATGAGCCCTTCCGTAATCGCCTTCGCGGCCGTTTCGGGAAAGGTACCGCGCATGTTGGTCAGAATGACCACGCCGAGTTTCTCGTCTTTGCAGACAGTTATGAATGAATTCACGCCCGTCACTCCTCCTGCCTTGCCGCAAAACTTGACGCCCTTTTTTGCGCTCTTAAAGATCATCCAGGCAAACGCCTGCCGCCAGTAACCGTCCCCCTCCGGCGGCGCCCAGGGTTCTTGGGCAGTCTGCATTCCGTCCAGAATGGTTTGCGGTATGGTCTTGCCGCCGATCTGACTGACGCCGACATTTGCCTGAACGAAATTCATCATGTCGGCGCAGGTGGAGTAGACTCGCCCCGCCGCGCCCCATGGAACCCAGGGCTCATAGGAAACAGGCTGATACGCCCCATCCGCAAAGTTAAAGGCATAGGACGCCCAGTCCGCATTGAAGGGCGGTCGCCATGTGCCTGTTCGGGTCATGGAAAGCGCCGTCAGCAAGTTGTCGCTAAGCCATGCGCCCGTCGTGTCGGCCGTGAACGTGGTATAGCCCGCCATGCCCATCACGATCTGGGCCAGGAAGCCGATGCTGCTGTCCGAGTATTGGTTGGCCGACGGGATGCGGTCCGGGTCCATGGTGTTGATGAATGCCTGGAATTCCGCCTGTGTGCAGTTGTCGAACTTGCCGGGCGGCGCACTCGGATTGATGCCGCCGGTAAACGTCGCCAAATCGGCAAAGGTGACTTCTTCTTCGCCGGGCATCAGTCCATAGCCAGGCGGCAGATAAGGCTTCACTGCGGACTTGAGGACTGTATCGGATTGCTGCCCGACAATGGAGGTCGTCAGCACTTTGGTGACAGAGCCGATCCCGAAGATGGTGTTTTCATCCGGCGGAGTGCCGCTGGTGTCGATCGAGCCGAGGGGCTGATAGTAAGTCTCGCCCTCATAATAGATGCCGCAGACGCCGCCGGGCGCGCGGTCGCCTGATGGCGGCAATCCGGCCCGATAGATAAGCGGCGCGAAATGCGCGTCGATCAACTGCTGGATATCATACGGAGTCGGTGTGGCGCTCGCGGTCATGGCTGGCTCCTTTGGTTGCCGTGGCAGACAATGGAGGCAGCTCAACCTTAAGTCTGTGCGTTAACGCACGATGCTTTATTCCGCCGCTTTCATCCGCGCGAAGCCCGCTTCGATATCGGCAATGAGATCTGCCGGGTTTTCCAGGCCGACGTGCAGCCGCACTAGCGGCCCTTCGGCCTGCCATTCCGTAGCGGTGCGGTAGTTGCTGGGGTCGTTGGGCGTCATCAGACTTTCATAGCCGCCCCAGCTTGAGCCCATGCCGAAAAGTTCCAGCCCGTCGAAATGGGCCGCCAGTTGCGATTCGCTTACCGGGTTCAGGACGAAGCTGAACAGGCCGCTGGCGCCGGAAAAGTCGCGCTTCCAAAGCTCATGATAGGGGTCGCCCGGCAGGGCAGGATGCAGGACGCGGGCGACTTCCGGGCGGCTTTCCAGCCACTCGGCCACCGCCAGGCCGTTCTTGTGATGCTGGGCGAGCCGCACAGCCATGGTGCGGACGCCGCGCGTGCCCAGATAGACATCGTCCGGCGGGGCGGCGACGCCCAACTGGCCCCACGCCTCGCGGATCGGGCCGTAGGTCTCCGCCGTGCAGGTGATCGCGCCCAGCATGGCGTCGGAATGGCCGACAATATACTTGGTGGCCGCATGGACGGAGATATCGCAGCCCAGGTCGAACGGCTTGAAGTACAGGCCGGTTGCCCAGGTGTTGTCGGTGATGACGATGCAGCCGCGCTTCTTCGCGGCCGTGGCGATCGCAGGCGTGTCCTGGATTTCGAAGGTGAGGGAGCCGGGGGACTCCAGATAGACGACCTTGGTGTTGTCGTGGATGAGCCCGGCAATATCGGCCCCGATGTTGGGGTCGAAGAACGTGGTGGAGACGCCGAAGCGCGGCAGGAACTTGGTCGCAAAATTCCGCGCCGGGCCATAAACACAGTCCGCCATCAGGATGTGATCGCCCTGGCCGACAAACGGCAGAATGGCCGTCGTGATCGCGCTCAGACCCGACGGGCAGAGCACGCAGCCGTCCGCGCCCTCAATATCCGCCAGCACGTCTTCGAGGGTAAAGGTGGTTGGCGTGCCGCGGCGGCCATAGCGGGGCTCCCGCTCGCCCTTCTCGCGCTTGCGGTCGGCATAGCTGGGCGAGAGGATGGTCGACGCGCGGAATACCGGTGTGTTGACCACGCCGAAATGGTCGAACGGATGGCGTCCAGAATGGGTCAGGATAGTCTCAGGGCGCTTGCCCGTCAGGTCTTTGCTCATATTGCGGCTCTAACTCTCAATCGGCGTGTCTTGTCGGCTGCCCCATTCGCTCCACGAGCCATCGTAGATGGCAACGTCGTCCCGGCCAATCAGATAGAGGCCTAGGGCGAGGGTGCATGCCGTCACACCGGAGCCGCAGGTGGTGGCAATGGGCTTGTCCGTTTCGATGCCGGCAGCGTCGAAGGCGGCTTTGAGTTCGTCGGCGGATTTGTAGGTGCCATGCTCGCCCAGCAATTGCGGGTAAGGCAGGTTGAGGCTGCCGGGAATATGCCCGCCGCGCATGCCTTCGCGCGGTTCCGGCTCTTGTGCCATGAACCGGCCGGCAGCGCGGGCGTCCAGCACCTGTTCTACCGGATGCTCGATATTGGCGAGCATCTGTTCGCGGGAGCGGATGCGGGCCTCTGCTTTTTCGGCCAGGTATTCGGCTGGTTCGCGTTCGATGACAGCGTCGGTTACCGGGCGGTCCTCGGCGAGCCATTTGCGGAAACCGCCATTCAGCACCGCGACATTGGTGTGGCCGAAGACGCGGAAGGTCTGCCAGACGCGCGCGGCGCCGGTCGGCCCGACCGTATCGTAGACCACCACCTTGTCGCCGTTGCCAATGCCCATTGCGCCCACCTGCTCCGCGAACTGATCTGCGTCCGGCCACATGTGAGGCAGATCGGAAGAGTGGTCGCTGACCGCGTCGATATCGAAGAAGATCGCGCCGGGAATGTGCCGTTCGTCATACTCGGCGCGCGCGTCGCGGCCTGCCGTCGGCAGGTGGTGCGATGCGTCGACAATTTTGACGTGCGGGTCATCCAGATGATCGGCAAGCCACTCTGTGCTGACGAGGGCTTGGGGGTTCGCGTAGTCGGTCATGGGTGGAATTCCTAGATTGCAGAGCGCCCGTCGACAGGCTCAGGGTGAAGACTATTTCAAAAGTTGTCGGAGCCCTTCACCCTGAGCCTGTCGAAGGGTGAGGTGGCCGAGATCGCTACTCATCAAAAACAATGTTGATGCGGCGGTTGCGTTTGCCCTTGTTCTCGATCTTGGCGACGCGCACCTTGCCGATCTCGCCCGTCCGCGCAACGTGGGTGCCGCCGCAGGGTTGGAGGTCCACCGCGCCGCCATCGGGGTTACCGCCCACCGCCATCAGGCGGATACGGCCCGCGCCGCGGGGTGGCTGGACGGAGAGCGTGCGGACCATGTCGGGGTTCTCGTCCAGCTCGCTCTCGTCGATCCAACGGCTGGTGACCGGATGATCGGCTGCGACCAGCGCATTCAACTGGGCGGTCAGTTCTTCCTTGTCGTAGGTATGATCGCCGGAATCGAAGTCCAGGCGGCTCTTCTCCGCCCCGACCTGGCCGCCGGTCACGCCATGATGCACCATGGAACAGAGCAGGTGCATGGTCGTGTGCATCCGCATGTGCTTGTGGCGGCGCTCCCAGTCGATACGAGCGGTGATTTTGCTGCCGGGCGCGGGCAGGGGCGCGCCTTCGGGCACGGTGTGCAGTACATCGTCCGGGCCATCGCCTTTGCGGGCCTCGGCGATTGGCGTTTCGGTGCCGTCCTCCGCCACCAGAACGCCGGAGTCGCCCGGCTGACCGCCGCCGGTGGGGTAGAACACCGTCCGGTCGAGGACCACGCCCTCCGGCCCGGCGCTGATCACGGTGGCGGTACATTCTTTCGCGTAAGGGTCGTCGCGGAAAACGAGTTCCATGGGGGTTTCTCTGGGGTTTCGGTTAAACTTGGCGGCCAACCTAGCAACAATGGGCCGGTGTGAGTAGCGCGAGGATAGCCATGCTTATTGGGTGGCCAACCGCTCCCGCAACTCGGTCTTCAACACCTTGCCGTAGTTGTTTTTCGGCAGCGCGTCGATGAAATGGTAGTTTTTCGGCCGTTTGAACCGGGCCATGTTGTCCAGGCAGAAGCGGTCCAGGTCTTTCTCATCCAGGCCTGCGCCCTGCCGCGGCACGACGAAGGCGACGACGTTCTCGCCCCATTCCTCGTCCGGCTCTCCAACGACGGAGACTTCCAGTACGCCGGGGTGCAGCAGCATCACCTCCTCCACCTCGCGGGGGTAGATATTGGTGCCGCCGGAGATGATCATGTCCTTGGAGCGGTCTTTCAGCGTCAGGTAGCCAGCCGCATCCAAGACGCCCACGTCGCCGGTGTGCAGCCAGCCATTGCGCAGCGCCTCGGTGGAGGCCTCCGGGTTGGCCCAATAGCCGGCCATCACCGGCTCGCCCTTGACGCAGACCTCCCCAAGTTCGCCGGCCGGCAGCGGGTTGTCCTGGCCGTCCAAAATGGCGACTTCGGTATTGGTGAAGGCGCGGCCGACAGAGGCGAGGCGGGCCTCGAACTCCGGCGCGTCGGTGCGCTGGAACTCGTGCCGGCCAAGCGCGGTGATGGTCATGGGGCTTTCGCCCTGGCCGTAAAGCTGGGCGAGCTTCGGTCCGAACAAGCCCAGTGCCTCCTTGGCGTCGGCCACATACATCGGTGCGCCGCCATAGACGATGGTCCGCAGGTTCGCCGTGTCGCCCTCCCGCACGGCGGGGTGCTCCAGCAGGCGCTTGACCATTGTGGGGGCCGCGAAGAAGCAGAGGTTCGTGGTGGTGCGCAGCATGTCCATGATCTCCGCCGGATCGAACTTGCCGCTTGCGGGAATAACCTGGGCTGCCGCCTTGGCGACGAAGGGCAAGGCATAGAGGCCGCCGCCATGGCTCATGGGGGCGGCGTGCAGCCAGTGATAGTCTTCCTCCACCTGGTCGATGTCCGAGAGGTAGCCTTGCAGACAGGCGAGCAGGTTGCGGTGGCTGAGCATCGCGCCCTTGGGCTTGCCGGTGGTGCCGCTGGTGTAGAACAGCCATGCCAGATCATCGGCGGCGCGTGGCTCCATTTGCAGCGGATCGGCAGACAGCATGGCCTGATAGGCATCGCTGCCGACCGTAACCATGGCCTTGCACGCGGGCAGGTCAGGCAGCAGGCCGTGCAGATCGTCAGCCAGGTCCGGCGTGGCGAAACCGAGTCGGGCGCCGGAATTGGTGAAAATGTACTGGAAATCGCTCACATGCAGCTTCGCGTTGATCGGCACGGCGGCGAGGCCCGCATGCCAGCAGGCCCACAGCACCTCGACGAATTCCGGGCAATTGGTCATGGCGAACCCGACGCGGTCGCCTGGTTTGAGACCGGCAGGACCGCGCAGCCAGCCAGCGATGCGGCCGACCCGCTCCGCCAGTTCGGCGTAGGTGGAATGCACCTCGGTCCCGTTGAGGATCGCGGGATTGCCTGGCCGGGATCGGGCCGCGCGGGTCATTAACGCAGTGAGGTTCATGGGAGCGATTTCCTGCGGTCCGGAGAATGAGCACTGCTGGCTTTATACCGCCGGAACGACGCTGCTGCTATCGCACAGGCACGCGTGGCGTCTTCTGTATCAATTCGGCAACTGGGAGGCGATGCGCGCGCCCGTGATAGCGATGCCAAATCCGCGGTCACGGGTAGACGCCACATGCAGGCCAATAATTGAGTAGGTTTTGCCCCTACGAACCAAAATCGGCGAGCCGCTGTCGCCATTGGTGGCATCGCACCGATGGACAAATGATTGGGAACCTTTGAGAAAACCCTGAATCTCGCAATTGATGTGGCGGGTCAGGACGTGGGAGCGGTCATGGCTGTAGCCCGCTTGGGCGTAGCGCTTGCCGTCCCGCCGGTCCTGTCGCCAGGACTTGGTGCCGAACCGCTCCAGTTTCAGGTAGCCGATTTTCTTGCCGACCGGTTCTGCAAGGGTGATGACGGCCCAGTCGTCGGCGGTCTGCGCCTGAACACCGTCGCTCCAACTGCGGTCGATGGCGACGGCGCGGCTGTGCGCGAGGTAGGAGCCGCGGCTGTAGCCTGCAAGGAAGTGGATATCGCTGGCCTTGCTCAAACCGCCCTGCGCGCCCCGGGAACGCAGGCAATGGGCGGCAGTCAGGACCTGCCGCTCGCCGATCAGCACGCCGGTACAATAGGACCGGCCGGCATTGTTGACCCGACCGATGGTGCGCCAGGGGTATTGGTTATCCTCGACCGTCTCGCGGTCGTCATGCCCTGGAATACCCAAGCGTATGCTGTTTGCGGCCAATGGTTGAGAAAGACCAGCCGTCAGAATAGCGACAAGTGCTAGGGCGCTGATAAAGAGCGAAAGGCAACCCGGCATTCATTCTTCTTTCTTGCGCCGGTTCCGCAAGCGGGCGCGAAGAGGAGGCGCGACTTGTACCAGGAAACCTGCTAATGGCTGATTAGCAGAAAAGTTTGTCAAAACAAACTAAGGCAAATGCAGAGGGACACTATGGCGAGTTTGGATGGCATCGCGCTGCTGTCCGGCCTGGAGCCGTCTGACCGTGAGCGGTTGGCAAAGGCCTGCGCCTGGCGGGTCTACCGGCGGGATGAGACCGTTGTGGAACGGGACACCGATGACCGTGACGTCTATTTCTTGGTCAGCGGTTCGGTCAGGATTATGAATTATTCGCTCTCCGGACGGCCCGTTGCCTATGCAACCCTAAACGCGGGCGAGTATTTCGGCGAGATGGCGGCAATCGACAATGCTCCGAGGTCCGCAACCGTGGTAGCGGATGAGAAGTCGGATATTGCCTCTCTCTCCAGTCACCATTTTCTAGAACTGATGGAACAGCACCCGCCGATTGGGCTCGCGGTAATGCGCAAGTTGGCGATGATTGTCCGCTCCTGCGACGAGCGGATTATGGATCTGGCAACCCTGGGCGCGATGCAACGGGTTATCCTGGATCTGTGCCGGATGGCGAAGCCGGACCCGATTACGGCAGGTTCCTGGCTGATCTATCCGTGCCCGGCCCAGCGGGAGATCGCCAGCCGTGCCTCCACGACGCGGGAGACGGTGGCGCGCGTCTTCAGTCAGTTGCTGGAAAGCGGTCAAATCAGACGCAAGGGGCGCTCGGTCTATCTGACCGACAAGGATGCCCTGGCGACCCTGGCGAAACGGTTGGCGCCGGGCGGACCCTAGGCAGCGGCCCTGGTTACGGTTGCATTCGGCGCGGATTTGAAGAGACTCCAAGCCAAATGATGTCTGCAAACGGGACCTATCCGACATGAACGCTATCGCAACGCCTCCGCACTACGACGCCATCGTCGTCGGTGCCGGCTTCGGCGGCATGTATATGCTGCACAATCTGCGCAAACACGGCTTTTCCGCGCGTGTCTTTGAAGCCGGCGGCGATGTCGGCGGCACCTGGTATTGGAACCGCTATCCGGGTGCGCGGGTCGATATCGAGAGCATGCAATATTCCTATTCCTTTTCCGAGGAATTGGATCAAGAATGGGAGTGGTCGGAGAAGTACGCGCCGCAGCCGGAAATCATGGAGTACGCGCGGCATGTCGCCGAACGCTTTGACCTACGGAAAGACATCCAGTTCAACACCCGCGTGACCAAAGCCCACTTCGACGAAACGGCCAAGCGCTGGACGGTGGAGACCGATCAGGGCGACACGGTCACGGCGCAATTCTGCATTATGGCGGTCGGCTGCCTGTCGGCGGCGAACAAGCCGGCGTTCGAAGGGCTCGACGATTTTGAGGGCCCAGTCTACCACACCGGCGAGTGGCCGCATGAGGAGGTGGATTTCGCCGGCAAGCGTGTCGCCGTGATCGGAACGGGGTCCAGCGGTATCCAGTCGATCCCAATCATCGCAGAGCAGGCAAGCCAGCTTTACGTTTTCCAGCGCACGCCGAATTACACGGTGCCCGCCTGGAATTCGCCCGTCGATCCGGAATGGGAAGCAGAGGTGAAGGCGGACTATCCCGCCATGCGTGCCAAGGCGCGCTCACGGCCGACGGGCTTCTACTTCAACTTTAATACCAAGTCCGCGCTGGAGGCGAGCGAGGAAGAGCGCCGCAAGACCTATGAGGAATTCTGGGCGCGCGGCGGCCTGCCGTTTCTGGGGGCGTTCGGCGACCTGCTGTTCAACAAGGAAGCCAACGACACCATCGCCGAGTTTGCGCGGGAGAAGATCCGGGAGATCGTCAAAGACCCGGAGACGGCAAGACTGCTCAGCCCCGACAATGTATTCGGCTGCAAACGGCTTTGTGTCGATACCGGCTATTACGAGACCTACAACAAGCCGCACGTGAAGCTGGTCGATATCGCGAAGAGCGGTATCGAACGGATGACGGCCAACGGCATCGTGGCCAATGGCGAGGAATACGCGGTGGACGCCATTGTCTGCGCCACCGGCTTTGCCGCGATGACTGGCTCCTTCGACCGGATCGATATTCGGGGCAAAAACGGCCTGCCATTGAAGAAGGTCTGGGAAGCGGGGCCACGGACCTACCTTGGCCTGTCCACGGTCGGCTTCCCGAACTTCTTTATGATCACCGGCCCCGGCTCGCCCAGCGTGCTTGCCCAGATGATCCAGTCCATCGAGCAGCATGCGGACTGGATGGTGGATTGCATGGCCCATATGCGCGATGTGGGCGCCCAGACCTTCGAACCGACCCAGGAAGCGCAGGATGCCTGGGTCGATCACGTAAACGAGGTCTCGGAAATCTCCCTCCGGTCGACTTGCTCCAGTTGGTATGTGGGCGCGAACATCCCGGGCCGCCCGCGCGTGTTCATGCCCTATATTGGCGGTTTCCCGATCTATGTGCAGAAGTGCAACGAGGTCCAGACCAACGGCTATGAAGGCTTTACCTTCGACGGCGGCCCCCCGCCGAATGCCGAGCCCGCGGTGCGCGAGACCGAGCGCTGGCGGGTGCCGCTGGACGTGGATGTGATCTCGCCCGCGATGCTGGCTTCCGGTCAGGTGCCGGTGGTCTAGACGCGATGCCGGCGTTGACGTTTCGCCGGGCAGGGGAGGGCGACGATTTCAGCGCCCTCCTGTCGCTGGTCCAGGAATGCTTCGCCTATATGGAGGGGCGGATCGACCCGCCGTCCTCCATGCACCGGCTGACCACAGACAGCGTGTGCGCCCATGCGTTGTCGGAGGAAATTTGGATTGCCGAGGACGAAATGGGCGCCTTGGCGGCATGCGTATTCTTCACCCACAAACCGGCGGAAGCAGGCGATCCAGGCCGCCTTTATCTCGGCAAGATGGCGGTGCGTCCGGACTGCCGCGGACGGGGGCTCTCGCGCCTGATGGTGGAGAAGGCCAGCGAGCGGGCCGTTGCACGCGGCTTGCCGGTATTGGAGTTACAATGCCGGATCGAGTTACTGGAGAACCACAGGACATTTGAACGTCTTGGCTTCATCAAAACCGGCGAGAGCAGCCACGCAGGCTATGACCGGCCCACCAGCATTACCATGCAACGGCGAGCCGGATAACCTGATCAGGCCGGGGCTTTGCCATAGTCGCTGTCGTCCACGTGCTCGAA
The DNA here is from genome assembly GCA_965222315.1 of Alphaproteobacteria bacterium. GTDB lineage: Bacteria > Pseudomonadota > Alphaproteobacteria > Bin95 > Bin95 > JACKII01. The sequence goes on from OZ244951.1 coordinate 1,414,066, forward strand.
CCATTCGGTGCCGCTGCCGTCGTCGGCGGTTTCCGACATGGCGAGATGCGTAAACAGCCGGTCGGGTGCTGCGCCGTGCCAGTGGCGGGTGTCCGGAGGGATGATCGCGGTGTCGCCGGGGCGAAGTTCCTGCACCGGTTCGCCCTCCACCTGCACCCGGCCGACGCCGGATATGGCAAGCAGGGTCTGGCCTACCGGATGCTGATGCCAGGCGGTGCGGGCCCCTGGCGTGAAAGTGACGTTGGTCGCCCGCATCCGGGACGGCGCTTCGCCGACCAGCACAGGGTCTTGCATGACGGTGCCGGTGAAGTTCTTCGGCGAGGCGATGCCCGTCGGGCGGTCATTGGCGCGGTGGAGTTTGAGTTTCATGGCGTTCGCCTTTTCCCGTTTCCGTCCGGTTGATCGGTTTGCTCCGTTTCGTCTGGGGAGCGGTGTTTGACAAAATGTAGCGCCGAAATTTCCTGGCTGTCGAGACTTCTGGCGCCGGGTTCGGGATAGACTGACCTGGGCACTCAACGCAAACAGGGTCGGAACCTTCGTGCGTATCGCCACATTCAACGTGCAGAACCTGCGCCTTCGTCAGCCGCAAGGGGCGCCCCGCCTTGATGGCGCCCGCGATGGCGACATGCCGGAAGACGCGACGGAAGCCGCCGAAGCGCTTGACCCGATCGATCGCGCCTTGACTGCCCGTGTCCTGATGGAAGCGGATGCGGATGTAGTGGCACTTCAGGAAGTGTTCGACCAGTCCACGCTCGACTACTTCCATGACCGATTGTTGGTGCCCGTGGGCGCCAAGCCTTACCCATGGCGGCATTGCCGGCCCGGCAACGACGGCCGGGGTTTGGATGTCGCGCTGATAAGCCGGTTAGCGCCGGTCTCCGTCAACAGTCATGCAGCGGAGACCCCTGCTTCGCTGGGGCTTGCGCCGGTTGAAGGCTGTGGGCCGGAGGACCGCATTTTCCGGCGGGATTGCCTGGAGGCAGATCTTGGCGCGATTTCGCTGTTCATTTGCCATTTCAAAGCGCCTTACCCGGACGTAGAGGCCTCCTGGCCAGTCCGGCAGTTGGAGGCGCTGGCGGTGATCCGCCTGATCGAACGCCGCTTTCCGAACCCGGCGCAGGCGGCGTGGCTGGTGCTCGGCGACCTGAATGAACCGGCGCGCGTTGACGCTGGAAAAGCCAGGGCGTCGGCACCGCTCCTGGATTTCGGTGAGGACCTGACCCGGCGGATGCCGACGGCAGAGCGCTGGTCTTTTCATCTGCCGCACACCGGAATTTATTCGAAACCGGACGTTATGATCGCGTCGCCCGCCCTGGCGGAAAGGTTTCCGGAGGCCGTGCCCCGCATCATCCGCAGCGGCCTTGACCGGCAGGCGGAGCGGTATCAGGGTTTCCGTTATCCGGCTGTCGGCAGACATCGCCCCCACGCTTCCGATCATGCGGCGCTGGTCGTCGACCTGCCGGGCCTCTGAACGCCGGGTTTGACCCTCGGCGACCATGCAATGGGTTGAGCACAAACAGGAAGACGCAAGCCATGCAACGAACAGAACGCGAATATGGCAAAGGCGGCTGGATCGGCATCGGAACGCCGCAGGCCAACCCCACCGTGGAAGCGGAGTTCCGGCGCCTGCTGCCGAACGATGCGGAGATGCTCATCACCCGGTTGCAGGGCAGCGCCACGTCGTCGGAGCAGCGGCTGATGGACTATCTGACTGGATTGGATGGGGCGCTGGCCGCCTATGACGCGCTGAAGCCGGATATGTTCGGCTTCGCCTGTACGGGCTCCTCCTACCTGCTCGGTGCGGACCGGGAGGCGGAAATTGTGGCCGCCGCGTCAGCCCGCTTCGGCTACCCCGTCATCACAGCGGCGCAGGCGGTGCTGGCTTCACTGCAGGCGGTAGGTGCCGCGCGGATCGCGGTGCTCGCGCCCTATCCGCAGAACATTATCGACGCGAGCGTCGCCTTTTGGGAGCAGGCGGGCCTGACTGTGACGGCGGCCCAGCGTATCGACATCGGCTCGGCGGACACGCGGCGGATATACGGCCTTTCAAGCAAGGACGCCGCTTTGGCGCTGGCCGACCTGCCGATCAAGGACGCAGATGCCGTGCTATTGAGCGGCACGGGCATGCCGACTTTGGCGGCGATCCGAGACCTGGGACCGGGTATGGGCAAGCCGCTGTTGTCGTCGAATTATTGCCTGGCCTGGGCCGTGCTTCGGGAACTTGGCGACCGGCGCGCGCCCTGGTCCGAAGGCAAGGCCACATTGGGGTTGGGGTAGGGCGAGTTTGGGGCGTTGGAGTGCCTGGGGTGTGTGCAGGTTCACTCCGGCGCTTGTCCGAAGACTCCCATCCGCTCCAGCGCGTCGGCCATTTCGACCTGCATGTCGTACATGACCTGCCGGACGGAGGTTTCGCCGGTCAGCGTGCCGACGACCTGTCCTGCCGGGATCGATAGTAGGTCGGCGCGTTCGGCCCGCTGCACCCGCGCCGTGATCTCGTTGAACAAGATGCCTTGCAGCGGCGCTTGCAGGTAGGGCGGTGCCCCTGGCTGTTCCCAGACCTCCGACAGTTTGCTCTTCAGCATGCGCACGGTCTTGCCGGTGCGGCAGCGGCGGCGGACGGCATCCTCGGTGCGGGCGTTGAAGATGGCCGACTTGGCGAACGGCGAGAGTTCGCTTTCCTGGGTGCCGAGCCATACAGTGCCGCACCAAACGCCCTCCGCGCCCAACGTCAGCATGGCTGCGACCTGGCTGCCGCGGGCAATGCCGCCCGCAGCCAACACGGGCACCGCATTATCGATGGCGTCGATCACCTGGGGCACGAGGACGAGCGTGGCGATGTCGCCGGTATGGCCGCCGGCCTCCGTGCCCTGTGCAATGATGACTTCGACGCCGGCCTGGAGGTGGCGCTGGGCCTGGTGCGGCTTGCCACAGAGGGCGCCCACCATAATGTCATTGTCTTTCAGGCGTTTCACGACGTCCGGCGGTGGCGCGCCGAGGGCGCTGACGACCAGGCGCACCTGGTCATGCCGCAGGATAACATCCAGCAGGCGCCGCGCGCCGTCCGGGGTCATCCCGCCATAGCCGTTGACGATCTCCGCGTGAACGCGGGGGCGTTCGTCGGGGGGCAGTTCCGGCACGCCTTCAGCCGCCAGAATGTCGTCCATGAATTTCTGCTGTTCTTGTGGGATCAGCTTGTGCAGGTCGGACTTGCCGAGTTGCGCCTCCGCCTCCGCGTTATAGCGGACGGGGATGATGACATCGACGCCATAGGCCCGGCCCTCCACATGCCGGTCGATCCAGTCCAGTTCGATCGCCAGTTGCTCCGGGCTGAAGGTCGAAGCGCCCAAAACACCAAAGCCGCTTGCCTTGGTGACTTCCACGACCACGTCGCGGCAATGGCTGAAGGCAAAGATCGGCACGTCGAACGGTAGGCACTGGGCAAGGCGGGAGGGCATGGGCGGTTTCCTTTGAACGGGAAGCTCTGGCCACTATTGTGCGGTCCAACCGCCATCAACCATCAGCGTCGTCCCGGTGATCAGGGCGGCGGCAGGGGAAGCCAGGAAAACGACCGCGCCGACCACATCTGGCACTTGGCCAAAGCGGCCCATGGGAATGCGGGAGAGCAGATCACCCCCGGCAACCGGGTCGTTGAGGCGCGCATTAGTCATGGGCGTGTCGATGGCGGTAGGGCCGACCGCGACCACGCGGATATTTCTCGGCGCAAGCTCCACTGCAGCCGACTTGGTGAGGCCCTCGATAAAGTGCTTGGTGGCCGAATAAATGCTGGTTCCGGGCCTGCCAACCTTGCCGAAGGTCGAGGACATGTTGATGATCACGCCGCCGCCTTGGCTATCCATGATGCGGGCGGCAGCCTGGGCTGCCAGCACCGCGCCACGGACGTTGATATTCAAAACCTGATCAATCGCGTCTTCGGTCAAGTCCAGAAAGGGCTCGGGCCGGTTGATGCCTGCATTGTTTACCAGCACATCGATGCGCCCCAGACCAGCGAAGGCGTCGCGCAATGCCACGGCATCGCTCACGTCGCAGACGACCGCGCGCGCCTCGCCGCCCTTGGCGTGGATGATGGCGGCAACCTCTTCGATTTCGGTGGCCGTGCGGCTCATGGCGATGACTTCGGCACCGGCCTCCGCCATGGCAAGCGCACAGCCGCGCCCGATGCCACGGCCAGCCCCGGTAACCACGGCAACAAGTCCATCCAGGCGCATGGACGGGAGAATAGGGGTCGTGTCGATCATTTTGGCGGGGTCTTCCTGGATTGGTTCAGATGATCAGATCTCCCGACTGGCGCCGATGGCGCCGGTCTCGCGCAATGCCGCCAGCCGTTGGGCATCATAGCCAAGCCATTCGTGCAAGACCTCTGCAGTATGCTCACCTACCAGCGGAATGCGGTGGTTTTCTGGTGAAGGGTGGCCGGAAAAGCGGACGGCAGGTCCGGCGACCTTGATCTTGCCCTGCACCGGATGCTCCACGTCGACAAAGTGGCCGCGGTGCGCCAACTGCGGGTTGGTGGCGACATCGTCGATGGTGGCGACGCGGGTCACCGCCAGCTTTTCGGCAAGGAGCAGGCGTTCGACCTCCTCTGAGTCGTGGCTCATGGTCCATTCGGTGATGATCTGCTCAATTGGTGGCTGCTGCTGCTTCCGCGCCTCTATCGTGGCGAAGCGCGGGTCGTCCGGCAAGTTGGGGCGGCCGATGACCCGGCTGATCTTGACGAAATCCGCGTCGTTGGCGGCCGTGATATGCACCCAACGCCCATCGCGGCAGGGGAAGGTCTGAGAGGGCACCGAAATCGGGTTCAGGTTGCCCTGGCGGGTCCGCGCCCGGCCATGCAGGAAGTATTCCGGCAAGACCGTGTTCAGCATGGAGGTCGCGCCGTCCAGCATGGCGACATCGACCCATTGGCCTTCGCCTGTACGCTCCCGCGACTGCAGGGCGGTCAGGGTGCCGATAACGGTGTGCAGACCGGACAGGTAATCAGTGATGATGGTGCCGCAGACCGTTGGCGGACCGTCCGTTGGGCCGGTTAACTCCATCAGGCCGCTGAGCGCCTGGATGACGGGATCATAGGCGGCACGGCCGGCCCAGGGGCCGTCCTGACCGAAGCCGGAGACGCGCACAAAGACAAGACGGGGATTTAAAGCCTTCACGGCCTCCCAGCCGAAGCCCATGCGCTCCATGGTGCCGGGACGGAAGTTCTCCACCAGCACGTCGGCGCTTTTGATGAGATCGGCAAGAACCGCCTTGCCCTCGTCGCTGTAGAGGTCGAGGGCCAGACTGCGCTTGCCGCGGCTAATGGTGATGGCGAACAGGCTGTCCGGTTCGCCGGCCATTTTGTCGAGTTGGCGGGTCGGGTCGCCGCTGCCCGGCGGCTCCACCTTGACCACATCCGCCCCGAAATCGGCCATCATCTGCGTTGCGTGCGGGCCGGAGACGAAGCGGGAAAGGTCCAGGACGCGAATGCCGTCGAGAGGGCCTGCCATCTGCCTTTACCCCTATTTCCGCGCGTACTGGACAGCGGCGCGGCCAACGGTTTCGCGGGCGATCACCATCTTGGACACTTGGGCGGTGCCATCGCCGATTTGCAGGCCCATCACATCCCGCATCCGCTGCTGGTGGGGCATGTCCATGCTGTAGCCGAGGTGGCCGTGCGTCAGCAGGCATTGCTGGATCGCATCGGTGCAGAGCTTCGGCAGCCACCATTTGCACATGGCAGCTTCCTTCGTGTGGGGCAGGCCCTGGTCGCGCAGCCACAGGGTTTTCTGGCAGAGCAGGCGGGCAGCCTCAATCTGGGTGTCGAATTCGGCGAGCGGGAAGGTGACGCCCTGGAATTCGGCGATGGGACGGCCAAAGGCTTCGCGCTCCAGCGTGTAGGGCCAGGTCTCATCCATGCTGGCCTGGGCGGGGCCGAGGCACATGTGGCCGATCAGGGCGCGCGAATAGTCGAAGCCGCGCATGACCTGGGTGAAGCCGGCTCCTTCGTCTCCAATCATCATGTGGGCGGGCACGCGCACGTCCTCGAACCAGACAGAGCCGCGGCCAACGGCCTTCGACCCCAGGTCGTTGTAGGCGGCACGGCTGATGCCCGGCAGGTGCATATCGACCAGAAAGGCGGTGACTCCGCGGGCACCCTCGTCCTCGCCGCCGGTTCGGGCGGCCACCACCAAGTGGTCGGCCTGGGCAGCGGCGGAGATGGAGGCTTTCTCGCCGTTCAGCACGAAGCTGTCGCCGTCGCGCCGGGCGCGCAGGATCAGGTTCGCGGCATCGGTGCCGCCGCGTGGCTCGGTAAGACCTAAGCCAATTAGCTTAGTACCATTGATGAATTTTGGCAGATACTCGTTGGCGACGTCTTCCTGCGCGAATTCCGCCACGACCCCGCCGCAGAGCATGGTGAGCAATTGGATATAGCTGACCGAGTGGTCGCCATAAGCAATCTCCTCGGTAATGATGCCGGCAGTGACGCCCGGCACCCCCAGGCCACCGAACTTTTCCGGCAGGTCGGGTGCGATCAGGCCGAGGTCGCCCATCTCCTCCACCATTTCCCGGTTGAAGTGACCTTCGCCTTCTCGTGCCTGGTAGTGGGGCAGCAACTTCTCGCGGGAATAGCGCCGCGCGGCTTCCTGCAGGGCGCGCTGGTCGTCGGATAGGCCGAAATCCATCGTCGTGTCCTTTTTGTTCGCGGACGCAACGATACGGTATCCTTCAGGCGAAACCTAGACCATCAGCGGCGAGGGTTGCCTATTCTGACGAGATATTAGCTTAACGATTATCCCAGTCAGCAATGTGGCCGCGGACATCAACATGCACGAACGTGTTATAGAGACCAAGTCCTCCGGAAAACAGCCCTTCATCTCGCATGGTTCTCAGCAGAGCGTGCCAGTCTTCTGATCTCGTCGGGCCGCTGGTGACGGCGATATCAGTTGCTTTGAATTGCATATGCTGGCTTTGGGACACGCCCCCAATACACGCGTTGTATGCAGGACTTCGGTAAACATTCCGTAGGTTTACAGGGGCACCTATACGGTTGCGGAATTCGTCCAACACTCTCACCAGCGGCAAGATATTTGGCCAAAGATCCTTTGGAGGGTCGGTGTTGAGGCCGGCGCATTCACCGGTGCCATGGTGTTGGCTACCTTTGATGAAAAATTCCTGCGCTGTGAAATAATTGAGTTGCCCGATTTGTTCCGCCAAAAAAGCAGCGAAAGCATCAATATTACCGTCGACCGCGCCAGCCGCAGGGCCTAAGGTGGCACTATGAGATAGGGCATCTCCCACTGCACCGCTGATTACTCCGCCCAACCCACTTAACACATTTTCAATCACGTTGCGCTGCGCATCAAGGTTGGCCTTGTGCAGTGGAGCCGTCGCTTGTTGTAGCGCTTGAGCGCCAGCGATGGTTTTCAAGTGCAGCAAGGCTGTCTCAACATCTTGCAACCGCTGAAACTCAGTAATTAGTACTTCCCGCTCGGCATCAGTCAGACTAGGAATGTTCTGGTTTTGGAGTTCAACCATAGCATCGCGGTTTTTTTGGCGTAGAGCCGAAATATCGGTGTTTAGTGTCATTTGTCGTATCTCCATCTAATGCTGTGTCATCAAGGTTCACCAGCAAGGATTAAGCGGATATTTTCCGCCCGAACCCGGACGTCGCCGATTAAAGTCGCAGCCTCACTGATGCGGCCTAGACTACCAGCGTCTTCATTCAAGGAGGCTCGAGCATGTGTGAGTGCTATCCGAGCATAGTCCAGCATTACAACCCACTCAGCCAAAATCTTGCGGGTGGCTTCAATACGGTTCCGATGGGGCTCTATCTTCTTCGCCAGTGCTGTTTTCTGTGTTGATGTTCGTTGGTTGACCTTTCCTCCGAGAAACTGAGCTTCTCTTACCGCTTTTAAGTCAATCGCGATCATGTTGTCGAACATCGTTGGTGTTTGATTGCGCATTTCGTCGAGCAACGTACTGACCGCACCTCCAGTTGCGTCCAACTGCTTGCGGAACGCTTCCCGAGACCCGGCATCTAATGCCAATCCGGATGCCTCTTTGATTATTTCAAGTGGTACAGTAATCGCAGGTCCGATTGGCGAGCCAGTGACTAGGGTGATCAGCCCAGTGACCTGACTCTGAAGCATGCCAACTTGCGCCTTCGCTGCGTCAAGGCTGCTGCCATCTGCATAGGCAAGCAAGGTACGATTGTAGTTATCTACGGTGTCGATCGCGCCACGCAAAGCGCCAGCAAAAGGTGGGTCGGCACCGTCAGCGAAATAGACCGCGTGGTCAGGATGAAACGGAGCAATCTCACTGTCTAAGTCGAGAGGAATTTGCGCCGTGACGCCGTTAGTTTCTTTGTTATTTTGAATATTGAGGCGCCCCTGGGCGCGTTCGGCAACTTTTACCCTGTCAATAATTGGATCGGAGGCCTTTTCAACCTCATCGAACAATCGCGCATAGAGCTGAAATTCTTCTACCCCCTTGTGTGAGCCGCACGCTGCGAGAACCAGCATTAGGGCAGTGACATTTAAAATTATTCTGCCCGTATGGATAAAATCATGCATTCTAATACGCGCCCCTAAGTTAATACTTATAGGCTTGATAGCAAATATCTTTGAGATAATCAAGTTTTACAAAATGGACCGGAATTTACTCGAGTGTCGTCGGCATCGTTAGCACCGCCTCTAGGCCACCTCCTGCACGGTTGCGCAGGTGGACGTCGCCACCGTGGTTGCGCGCGATGGTGCGGGCTATGGCGAGGCCCAGGCCGGTTCCGCCTGTCTCCGCGCTGCGGGACTCTTCCAGACGGGCGAACGGTTCGAATACGTACTCAAGCCGGTCTTCGGGAATACCGGGGCCGTGATCACGGATAACGACATTGGTGCCGTCCAAAGTCACCTCCGCCGAGCCGCCATAGCGGACGGCGTTGTCCAGCAGATTGCCGAGCGCCCGCTTGATCGAGGCGGGACGGCAGGCGTAGGGCGTCTCAGGTGCGCCGGACCATTGAATTTGATGGCCCAATTCCGCACGGGAGGAAGCCACTTCTGAAACGATGACGGCGAGGTCGACGGTCTCGGTCGCTTCTTTGGCGGCGTCTTCGCGGGCGAAAGCAAGAGTGGCTTCGACCATCTGCTGCATCTCGTCCAAGCTGGCGATCATGCGCTCGCGCAGGTCATCCTGATCGACCATTTCGGCGCGCAGGCGAAGCGCGGTGATGGGCGAGCGTAAGTCGTGGCTGACCGCGGCGACCATGCGGGTGCGGTCTTGCACGAACCGCTGCTGGCGTTCCTGCATACGGTTGAACGCAGAAATGGTTGTACGGATATCCCTCGGCCCTTGTTCGGGCAGGGGCGGCGCTGTCTCGCCACGGCCGAAACGCTCGGCGGCGGCGGTCAGGCGGGCAAGCGGGCGGCTGACCTGACGGACCAGCAGAACAATGACCAGGATGCTGCCGACGCCGGCCAGCAACAGAGACGTCAACGCATAGCGCGGCCAGGGAGGTGGCGTCCGGCGGCGGGCCGTTAGGGTAAGCCATACGTCTTGATTGCCGACCTTCACCGGCACCGCGACGAGGCCGCCATGGGCACGACGGGGATCATCATCATTGGCTGGCAGAGTGAAAACCACGCTGCCGGTCAGGCCTTGCGCGCGCAGGTGAGGCGCCAGCCAGTTCTCAAACAGCGGCGCGGGCGGCAGGCCGGGCTGTTGCTGGCGCAGGCGGAAACGGAAGCCGGGTGCGCTCGCGACACGCAGGACATGGCCGTGCAGGGCGGGTGGCGTGGTCTTCAGCAGGTCGGCCACCAAGGCCAGCCGCTGGGCAAGGAAGTTGCCGCTGTCCCGGTTGAAGCGCTCCAGCCGCTCTTGAACGGCAACGGCGATGACGAGACCCTGGGTAATCAGCAAAACCGCAATCATACCGGCAATCAGCTGGCCTGCCAGGCCGTGGGGCCAAAGGCGCAGGCGGAGGGGGAACCGCCTGGTCATGCGGGTTCGACTGGTACGGCGAGGGAATAGCCGCCGCCCCAATGCGTCTTGATCAGGGTCGGGTTTTTCGGATCGGGCTCTATCTTACGCCGCAAACGGCTGACCAGATTGTCGATGGAGCGGTCGAAGGGCAGCGCGCTGCGGCCCTGGGTCAGGTCCAGGAGCTGGTCGCGGGTGAGCACCCGTTGCGGGTGGGTAATGAAGGCGTTCAGGAGGCGAAATTCGGCCGTGCTCAAGACCAGCGGCTCGCCCGTGCTGCTGACCGCCTCCTGCGCCGCGGGGTCTACGAGCCACGGCCCGATCTTCAGACGGCCGGATGCCAGGCCCAGCGGCTGAGACGGCAAGGCCTGCGTCCGGCGCAGAACGGCTTTGATCCGGGCGAGCAATTCCCGGGGATTGAAGGGCTTGGTCAGGTAGTCGTCCGCGCCCATTTCCAGCCCGACGATGCGGTCGGTTTCCTCCGAAACCGCCGTGAGCAGGATGATTGGCATGTTGCCCTGAGAGCGCAGATCGCGGGTGAGCGACAGGCCGTCCTCCCCTGGCATCATGATGTCCACGACACAGAGGTCGATGGAGGCGTCGCGCAAGACCTTGCGGGCGGCTGCGGCGCTGTCAGCCTGGCTGATGCGGTAACCGTTCCGGGCCAGGTACTTGGACAGGGCATCGCGGATATCGCGGTGGTCATCCACCACCAGGATGTGGGGTTCGTCACTCATGGCTACCTATATGGCAGAGTGAGGGCCGACGGCGATATCGAAGTTTGTATCAATCTGTAACAGAGCCGTCCGCCGATACAGACCTTCACAAAATAGCCGGTTTGCGGGGACAGGTCTGCGACAAGTGCGAGCTACATTCTGCATTGTCAGAGGCGCGGTTCCGATGGCCACGCTCTCGAACGGCAGGACTTTAACAGGAGTGACTATGTCATGAATACGCGAACCAAGATTGTAATGGCTGCATCGGCCGGCATCGTTCTGCTGGGCGCTGCCACCAGTGCCATCGCCCATCGCGCCGATGATCGGGATGGCCGCCATTCCCGCGGCGAGATGATGTTTACCATGCTTGACGCCAACAATGACGGCAAGGTGACCCGGGCGGAGACTGAGGCCTTCAAAAATCAGCAGCTGGCCGAGTTCGATGCAAACAAGGACGGCAAGCTGGATCAGGCCGAATACACGGCCATGGTCAACGCCATGATGGCCGACCATATCAAACGCCGTTTCGAACGGCAGGATGCGGATAAGAGCGGTACGCTCGACCAATCTGAAATGTCCGGCCGCATGGACCACATGTTCGACCGGCTGGACCGGAACGATGATGGCGCAATCGACCGGAGCGAGATGAGCAAACACGGCCGTCATCAAAAGCATCACGGCGATCGCGACAACAAAGACGCAGACAAGAGCTAGGCGGCCCGCCCGGGCGCTGCGTCCGGGCTAGCCGTCGTTAGCACGACACGAGAGCGGGCCGCTTTTTCCCGGCTGCGGTCCGCTCCTGTCAGGCGGAGTGGGTGACTGCTCCGCCTGTTCGTGTGACTGTGCTTGAGACGTTCGTGCTGGTTGTTCGGCCTGATTAGGGCCGCATGCCGAACGACACCGGTCCCGGCGTCCGCAGTGGGGCGGCGAGGTTGGCGAACTCGACCAGAAGGGGCCGGGTCTTGCGCGGGTCGATGATTTCCTCGATCAAGAATGCCTCGGCCGAACGGAAGGGGCTGCGGAGCTTGTCCAGCCGCTCCTCGATCTCCTGCTTTTTCGCAACCGGGTCCGGCGCGCTGTTGATGTCGCCGCTGTAGGCGGCTTCAATCCCGCCTTCCAGCGGCAGGGAGCCCCAGCGGCCGGAGGGCCAAGCATAGCGCAGTGCAAGCCGCCCGCCGTTCTTGTGCGCCGCACCGGCGACGCCGAAGGAATTGCGAACGATGACCGTGCACCATGGCACACTTGTCTGCCACATGGCGCTCATGGCGCGAACGCCCTGCTTGATGACGCCGCTTTCTTCCGCATGCTTGCCAATCAGGAAGCCGGGGCAGTCGCACAGATAGATCACCGGCAGGTGGAAGGTTTCGGCCAGGTCGCAGAATTTCTCGACCTTTTGGCAGGTCTCCGCCGTCCAGCCGCCGCCGAAGAACATCGGGTCGGACGCCATGACGGCCACCGGCCAGCCATCGACGCGCGCCAAGCCCGTGATCACGGAGCGGCCATAGTACCGGCCCATCTCAAAGAAGGAGCCCTGATCCACCAGAGTCTCGACGATGGGGCGCATCTTGTACGTCTTGCGGATCTCGCGGGGGATGGCCTCTATCAGCTTCTCGTCGCAGCGGTCCGGATCGTCCGTCGGCTCCGTGCGGGGCGGCAGGCCATAGACCGACGAGGGCAGGTAGGAGAGAAATTTGCGGGCCGCCTCGAACGCCTCTTCCTCCGTATCGACCGCGTGATCGATGGCGCCGGAGCGGAGCGCGATCTTGGTCCCGCCGAGTTCTTCCTTGGTTAGCTTCTGGCCGGTCCATTCGACGACCGGCGGGCCGGCAACGAACAGGGCGGACTGCTTGTGCACCATGACGGCATAGTGGGTGGCGGCCAGATGCGCCGCGCCCAGGCCCGCGACCGAGCCAAGGCCGAGGCCGACACGGGGCACGGTCGCCATGTTGTTGACCACCATCTCCCAGCCACTGACGCCCGGCACATTGGCGCGGCCGGTGGTCTCAATGGTCTTCACGGAGCCGCCGCCGCCGGATCCCTCCACAAGGCGCAACAGGGGTAGGCGCAGCTCGTTCGCCATCCGCTCGCAAAGCTGATGCTTTTCCTTGATGGTCGCATCGGCCGAGCCGCCGCGCACGGTGAAGTCGTCGCCGCCGATGACGACGGGCCGGCCCTCCACCTTGGCCCTGCCGAATACGAAGTTGGAGGCCATGAAGCTCTCCAGATCGTTGTTGCCGTCGTATTGGGCCATGCCGGCGATCTTGCCGATCTCGTGAAAAGAGCCCTTGTCGGCCAATAGGGCAATGCGCTCGCGCACATTGTAGCGGCCACCGTCTTTCTGGCGTTTCAACCGCATTTCCCCGCCAAGCTGTTCGGCAAAGGCTTCGCGGCGGGCAAGTTCATCCAGTTCCGGCTGCCAGGGATTGTTCTTATTTACGGGCGGGGTGGCGTTCATCGGTTGTTTCCTCATGTCGGGCATGTTTCGCGATTGGGGGGAAGCTTACGACAGAAACCAGCAATGCCCAATGATCGGCATAAGCGGCGGAATGGCCAAGCCACGGGTCTCGCGAATTGGGGGAAAATCCGCTAAAAGCGAGTGGCGTCGGCAACCGGGGCGATTCCTGCATGCGACAGCCAATGCCCGTTAAGGAGAGAGGCTTCCCCTCGAATGGACCAAGCGAGTTCCAATTCACTGGTGGCGGATACCCCGGCGGGCGTTGCTGACCAGGGTGCCTTTGGGCGTTTGGCGAGGGAAAATCTGATTTCCTTCGTGGTCGTTGCTTCCCACTCTGTGGATCGCGATCTCCGCCAGGTTGAAGCCGTCTTTGGGTTTGCCGACAAAACCTTTCAGTATTTCGAAATCGTTGTCGTCGCCTCCATGCCGTCGCCCGAGTGGCGGGAGAAGATGCGCGATCTTGGCCTGACGGTGCGCAATATCCGCATCGTCATGGTCGACGCCACGATGGGCTATGAGGAACTGAGCACGGCAGCCCTGCGCTTCGCCATTGGCGACCTGATCGTCAGCCTGCATCCGGACGAGATCGGCATTCCCGACATTGAGCGGCTGATGCAGCTTTGCGCCAGCGGCAAGTGGGACATGATCAAGACGTTCCACGCCCACCGCCCAAAATCGCCGGTCGAGCGGGTCGGGGCCAACATTGTCCGCTGGGGCATGCGCCTCGCGACAGGCCGGAATATCCAAACCTTTCAGGCGCGCGCCTTTGCCATGAACAGGACAGCGCTTACCAGGCTCCAGGCGGTTGGCGGGGCCATGCGCTATTTCCGCATTTTCGACCTATCCGGTCTTGTTGCCGAGGGGCGGTTTGAATTTGACGCGCCGCCGCGCCGCCACCTGCTGGGCGGCTTTGGCGAGAAACTGCGTATCGCATCCATGCTGATCTCTTCGTCTGCCGGACGGCTGGTGCTGTGGCTGGCGCTGGTCTGTGCGGTGCTGAGCCTGGGTAGCGTGTTGTTTGCAGCCGGCGCCTTCGGCATATGGCTGGTGCTGGATGAAGTAGCGCCCGGCTGGACCTCGCTCTCAATCGTTCTGTCGTTGCTGTTCAGCGCGAACTTCGGGGTGATGGCGGCGATTTGCCTTGGCCTGTTGCAAATTATCCGGCAGTCGACGCCCGACCCGGTCGAACTGTTTGCGACCGAACTCAGCGGCGGCGATCTGTTCCAACGCGGTGACCGGCTGAACGTGGAAGGCTCGGAAAAGGAAGGCGCAATGAAACGGGGAGAGCAGGGCTGATGCGGCGCGCGCTGATTGGCTATACGGGATTTGTCGGCTCCAACCTGGACCGCCAGCAGGCATTCACGGACCGGTACAACTCCAAGAATTTCCGGGAGATGGCAGGGCAGCGCTTCGATGAAGTGGTCTGCGCCGGTGTGCAGGCGGTGAAGTGGTGGGCAAACCAGAACCCGGCGGAAGATTGGGCCGGTATCACACCTCTGCTCGACTTGATGGGGCAGGCCGAGATCAAACGGCTGGTCCTGATTTCGACCGTGGATGTCTATAAAAGCCCCATTGGAGTAGACGAGAACACGCCGATTGAGACCGATGGCTTGCACGCTTACGGCCTGCATCGCTGGCAGGTGGAGGAATGGGTCAGGCAACAGGTGCCGGACCACACGATAGTGCGTTTGCCGGGGCTGTTCGGCGAGGGGCTGAAAAAAAACCTGATTTTCGACCTGTTGACCGGTAAGCCGGTGGATGGCTTCGACGAGCGCTCCAGCTTTCAGTTCTATCATCTGGACCGGCTGGGGCGCGATCTGGATACGGCGGCCGGCGCTGGCCTTCACACAGTAAACTTCTCCGTGCCGCCGGTGACGGTGGCGGATGTGGCCGAGCGTGTGACGGGTGTGCCCTATGCCAACCGTACCGAAAACCCGCCGCTGCACTATGACATGCAGACGATCCATGGCGGGGCCTGGGGCGAGCCGGGCGCTTACCTGGAAAGCGCGGAAAGCTGCCTGTCGGGTATCGGGACGTTTGCCGAGGATTGGCGGCGGGAGCACGGGTCATGAGGCTGGCGGTCAGCAATATCGGTTGGACGGAGGCGGAGGACGCCGCCATTCTGCCGCGCCTGCGGGATGCCGGTGTGGATGCCATTGAGGTCGCACCCGGCCGCATCTTTCCCGATGTGCCCGGCGCAACCGTCGCGGAAGCTGAGGCTATCGGCGCACAGTACCGGGAGGCTGGTCTGCCGGTTGTCTCCATGCAGGCGCTGTTGTTCGGGCGGCCGGAACTGAGCTTGTTCGGCACGGCGGCGGAAGTGCAGCCGCTGCTGGACCACCTCTCTCATGTGGTAAAACTGGCAGGCGCGCTTGGCTGCGGGCCGCTGGTGTTCGGCTCGCCCCGCAACCGGCTGAAGGGCGAGAGGTCGTTCGCCGCGGCGCGGGACGAAGCCTTGCCCGTACTGCGCCGGATCGGTGCGATGGCGGAAGCGTCTGGCACGGTCTTCTGCCTGGAGGCCAACGCGTCAGACTATGGCTGCGATTTCATGACCCGACTGGCAGAAGCAGGCGACATGGCCGCTGCGGCCGGGCATCCGGGCGTCGCGCAGGTGGCCGATACGGGCAATATGATGATGATGGGGGAGGAGCCGGACGCGATCCGCGCGGTCGCCCCGCATATCCGCCATGCGCATGTGAGCGCGCCGCAACTGGGACCGGTCGCGGCGCAGGCGGCATTCGTCGAACGGGTGATCCCGGTGCTGCGCGATGTGGGCTATGACAGTGTGGTGACCGTCGAGATGCGGCCCGGCGAAGGCGATGATCCGACCAGCGAATTGTTCACCGCAATTGGGCTGCTGCGCGGCCTGATCGACCGGGGCTGACTGTTGACTGACGCCGGGCCGGAGCGTTTTGAGGCAATCATCGTTGGCGGCGGGTTTTATGGCTGTTGCCTCGCGCTCTACATGCGCAGCGTCGCAGACAATGTGGTGGTGGTGGAGGCGGAAAGCGATTTGCTGACCCGCGCATCCCTGGTGAATCAGGCGCGGGTGCATACCGGCTTTCACTATCCGCGCAGCTTCGTGACGGCGCGGCGGTCGCTGGCGCTCTATGAGCGGTTCATGGCCGATTTTGCAGACTGCATCGTCGATGATTTTCAGATGCTGTACGCCATTGCCCGCAATGGCTCCAAGGTGACTGCGCAGCGTTTCCTCAAGATGTTCGAGGGGATGGGGGCGCCGATCGCGCCGGCCAGCAAGGCGGAGCGCGGCCTGTTTAATCGGGATCTGATCGAAGATGTCTGGCGTTGCCGGGAGTTTGCGTTTGACGCCGTCCGCCTGCGCCACCTGATGCGCGAACGGTTAGAGCGCGCGGGCGTGCATATCTTGACGGAGACGCGGGTCAATCGCATAGAGCCGGAACCCGGCCGGATTCATGTGACGCTGGAGAGCGGCGGGCCGATGGTTGCACCGGTGGTGTTCGACGCCACCTACGGCCAATTCGCCAACCAGATGGGCGGGAACTACCAGGCCATACCGCTGAAGTACGAACTGGCGGAAATCGCCTTGGTCGAGCCGCCGCCGGAATTCGCTGGTCTGGGCGTGACGGTCATGGATGGGCCGTTTTTCTCCGTGATGCCCTATCCGGCCGCCGACTGCTATTCGCTGACCCATGTGCGCTACACCCCGCACCGGGCCTGGACCTCCGCTGAAAGCCCCATTGACGTGCCGGTGCCGGATGGTTCGCTCTGGATGCATATGCAGCGGGACGCGCAGCGCTATCTGCCCGTGCTGGCAGGTTTGCGGCCGGTCGGCGCGCGGTATGAAATCAAGACGGTGCTGCTGCGCAACGAAAGCGACGATGGCCGCCCCATC
Source organism: Alphaproteobacteria bacterium (assembly GCA_965222315.1). Classification (GTDB taxonomy): domain Bacteria; phylum Pseudomonadota; class Alphaproteobacteria; order Bin95; family Bin95; genus JACKII01. The sequence goes on from OZ244951.1 coordinate 1,431,077, forward strand.
ATGCTGCACCGGAACGCGGTGAACCCGGACTATATGACCGTGCTCGGCGGCAAGCTTGACAATATCTATGATTTATTTGAGGCACTGAACGAACGCGGGGGCAAGTTTGCGCGGGCTTCTGCAGCATTGGCGTTGGGCGCCTGACGGTTCGCGGTTACTGGGAGTGGTCAAGCAACAGCCTTGAACCTAAGTGGCGATAGCAGCACCCGCGTTAATGTCTTAATTATTGCGTCACATGCCATGGCCCTGATCCATTTTGAATCAGGGGGTATGTCTTAGATCACTGCGCTGGCAGCGAGGCCGATAACCACCACCGAGCCCAGCAGCAACCATTTGAAAACCCTTGTGTTACTCCCCATGACGCATTCCCTTTTGTGATTTCCAACACATCGTGACTGTCTACTGTACCCGCCCGTTCCAGCGACACTCTATCTTTTATGTTCGTATATTACATTTTTCGCTTACAAATTGCAACAGATAAGCTCTTCAAAAAATACGGCTGTAGGGTGGCTGCCGGATTTTGGGTATCGCCATTGATTCAGTGTGCTTGGCCGATGTTGATTCCGCTAGCCGCCTCTGCAGGATAGGGTTGGAAGCGTTTACATCGGGTTAGCGGGCGCTGGGTCAGGAAGGGCCAGCCTTCTAATTGGCGGCTCGTTCGATCTGTGGCAAGGTTCCGCCGTGGTGGGACAAACGGCGGGAGTATTCAGGATGACGTTGCCACTGGCCTCAAAAATTACGTTCGGCCTGCATGCGCAATTGCCCAATCCAGCAGAGGCCCGGCGGTTGGTGCGCTTGGCGGAGGAGGGTGGCTTTTCCGCTATCGCCGTGGGCGATCATCTGGCCTTCGCGCTGCCGATTCTGGACCCGTTCGTGCAATTGGCGCAGGTGGCGACGCTGTCGGAGACGCTGAATGTGCGCACGTCGGTCTACCTGCTGCCATTGCGGCATCCGACACCGGTTGCGAAGCAGGCCGCCACACTGGACCTGATCAGCGGCGGCCGCTTCATCATGGGCTTGGGCGTAGGCGGCGAGTTTCCCGGCGAGTTCGCAGCAGCTGGCGTCCCGCATAACCAGCGAGGTGCCCGGCTGGACGAGGGGATTGCGGTGCTGCGTAAGCTCTGGACCGGCGAGCCCGTCAGTCATGAAGGACGTTTTTTCAGCTTCCCGGAAACCCAGATGCTGCCGGCGCCAGCCAAGCAAGGCGGGCCACCACTTTGGGTGGGGGGCCGGACGGCGGCTGCTTTCCGGCGGGCGGGTACGTTGTGCGACGGCTATATCAGCTATGTGGTGACGCCGGACCAGTTCCGGGACGCCCTGGACGAGATCAGCCGGCATTTCGAGGCGGCCAAGCGTGACTTGCCGGAATATGGGGCGGCGCACCTCTTGTTCATGCGCCTCGGGCCGACTTACGAACAGGCCTATGACGATGCGAACGCGTTGCTCTCGAAGCGCTATGCCATGGATTTTTCGCGCGCGACCAAGCGCTATGCAGCATTGGGACAGCCAGAAGATATTGCCGAAGCGATAAACAAGTTCTACGAGGCGGGCGCCCGGCACCTGGAACTGGAATTCCTGGGGTCAATTGAGGAACGGAATGCGCAGATTGAGCAATTCGGCCGGGAAGTGAAGCCGCTGCTGAGTTTCGCCGCATAATGAGGGGGATAGAGTAAATAAGGGAACTGGGCAGTAATGGTCGGAGCGGCGGGATTCGAACCCACGACCTCCTGTCCCCCAGACAGGCGCGCTACCAAGCTGCGCCACGCTCCGACAAGGCGAGGAACATAGCGGCGGCCTTCGCCGATGGCAATCAGTCCGTGCCGCGAACCGGCGGTATTGGGCCGCCATTGGCGATACTGCGCGCCTCCGCCGCAAGCGCCGCGAGGTCTCCGGCAATGTCCCTTGGCAAGGGAGCGGGGCGGGCTGCGGTAGCATCTTCCGCCGGCGCGCGTCGCTCTGACGTGGCGCCGGCCGGTTCGGCCTGTGCCAGGGCGTCGAGCAGATCCGGCGATTGGAGGCCTTGCAGCAGTTTCTGGGCACCACGGATTGTCAGCCCGTCATCGTGCAGCAGCCGCTTGATTCGATGGAGAAGCTCAATGTCGGCGGGCCGGTAGTAACGGCGCCCGCCAGCGCGCGTCAGCGGCTTGAGCCGGGTAAACTTGGTTTCCCAGAAGCGCAACACATGCGGCTCCACCCCGACCTCCGCCGCAGCCTCGCCGATCGTGCGAAAGGCGTCGGCGCTCTTGGCGCGGCCTGCGGGTGGCGTCGGAGGAGGCATCGCCGCCTGCCCCTTAATCGAGGCCGTCGTCCGCCGCTCCATCTTGCACGATACCGTTCAAGCGGTCGCGCAGGATATTGGAGGGGCGGAATACCAGCACGCTCCGCGGGGCGATGCGGGCCGCTTCACCGGTTTTCGGATTGCGTCCCCACCGCTCCCCCTTGTCGCGGACAAGGAAGCTGCCGAAGGATGAAATCTTGACCGGTTCACCCCGAACCAGCGCATCGGAGATTTCATCTAAGATCGACTCAACCAGTTCCGAGGCATCGACCCGTGACAGGCCGATCTCACTGCAGACCGCCTCACACAAATCAGCTCGCGTTAATGTTTGCCCAGCCATGTCCAAGTTCCCTCTTTCGTGCACTTACATCAGTACGAAAGGAGAAGATTGTCAACCGTTGATGTCAGAAAAACCGGCTCTTTAGAGGCTGCCTACCAACGGACTAAGCTAGAACCCCAGGTAAAGCCGCCGCCCATCGCTTCCAGGATTAGCAGGTCGCCGGTCTTGATCCGCCCATCCTCGATCGCCGTCGAAAGGGCCAGTGGTACCGATGCGGCCGAGGTATTGGCGTGCAGGCTGACCGTGCTGATGACTTTGGCAGGGTCGATGCTGAGTTTGCGCGCGGTTGCATCCAGAATGCGCTGGTTGGCCTGATGCGGCACGACCCAGTCGACATCGGCGGCTTCGAGGCCGTTCGCTTCCAGGGCTTCCTTCACCACGTTGGCGAGGTTGGTCACGGCGTGACGGAATACCTCTTTGCCCTGCATCCGCAGGAACCCGGTGGACTGAGAGGACGAGGGGCCGCCATCGACAAAGAGAGCCTCCCGGTGCCGGCCGTCGGAGTGCAGATGGGTGGAGAGCACGCCGCGGTCGCTTGCCGGGTCACCCAGAGGCGCTTGCCGTAGCACTACCGCGCCTGCGCCGTCGCCGAACAGAACGCAGGTGCCGCGGTCTTCCCAATCGAGAATGCGGGAGAATGTTTCCGCGCCGATCACCAACGCGCCCCGGGCCTGGCCGGTCTTGACGAAATTGTCGGCGATTGAGAGGGCATAGATAAAGCCGGAGCATACTGCCTGCACGTCGAACGCCGCGCCATGATGCATGCCCAATTGCGCCTGCACCTGGGTGGCCGTCGCCGGAAATGTATAGTCGGGTGTCGCGGTCGCCAGGACAATCAGGTCGATATCGTCCGCCGTCATGCCGGCATCGGCCAACGCGGCGCGCGCAGCGGCGAATGCGAGATCGCTAGTGTTTTCACCGTCGGCGGCGATGTGCCGTTGGCGGATGCCGGTACGTTCGACAATCCATTTGTCGGATGTATCGACCAGAGCAGCCATTTCGGCATTCTTAACGACGCGTTCCGGAAGATAGGAGCCGCATCCGCAAATTTGAGAGCGGTAAAGCATGGTCTATGCGGTCGCCGTTTTCACGGTTTCATCCTGGGTCCAGTTCAACCGTTCGAACTCCTTACGGATATCTTCCATGAAGCCTTGTTCCACCATATCAGCGGCCACGCCGATCGCGTTGGCGAAGCCCAGCGCATCGGTGCCTCCATGGCTTTTGACGACGATGCCGTCCAGTCCGGCGAAAACTGCCCCATTATACCGCCTGGGGTCAACGCGGCTTCTTAGCTGGTGCAAGGCTTTGCGCGCAAATATGTAGCCGATTCGCGCCATCCAGGATGATTCAAAAGCGCCGCGCATGAAGTGGCTGTAGAGTTCCGCCGTGCCTTCCGCAATTTTGAGCGCAATGTTGCCGGTGAAGCCATCGGTGACCACCACATCAACGGCCCCCTTGGTGATCTGATCGCCTTCGACAAAGCCGTGGAAGGTGAAGGGATACTGGCCCTCGCGCAGTTGCTGGGCGGCAGCGCGAATCTCGTCCCGGCCTTTAATTGCCTCTACCCCATTATTCAGCAGGCCGACAACCGGATGAGGCAAGCCCAGAACGGCGCGGGCGAAGATGGCGCCCATGATGGCGAACTGCACCAACTGCTCCTCCGAACAATCCACATTGGCGCCGAGGTCGAGCATGGCGGTTTCGCCGTGCGCAGTGGGGAAAAAGCTGATGATGGCAGGCCTGGCGATGTCGGGCGGCGAGCGGAGAATAAACCGGGAGATCGCCATGAGCGCACCGGTGTTGCCGCCGGAAACGACCGCGGCGGCCCGGTCTTCCGAGACGGCCTGGATCGCCTGCCACATGGAGGAGGCTTTGCCGGTCCGCAGCGCTACCGATGGCCGTTCGTCGCCGGCGATGGCCGAATCGGTGTGCTGAACTTCAATCCGGCCATCCAGGCGGGGGAGCTTTTCCAGCAGCGGATTGATCTTGCCTTCGTCGCCGCAAACGAGCCAGTGGAGGTTCGGAAACCGCTCGGCCGCCATATCAGCACCGCGCAGCACGGCTTCCGGCGCGTGATCGCCGCCCATGGCGTCTAGTGCGATTACCGCGTGCTTTGGCATTCCCGTTTGGCTCAATCTTATCGGAGATGTAATTTTGAATCACAGTTGATAGCTGCCGACGGGCGCGACGGCAATGTTTACTGCTTCAACCGAAGATTGCGGAGCTTGTCAAAGGGGCTGGAAGGCTTGCCGAACTGTTCATCCTCGAACTCCAAATCCGAGAGCGCGGCACCGGCCGCGCGCGGGTGAGGATCGAGGGAGAGCGAGAGGTTCTGTATGACCAGTTCGCCGATATCCAAACTGTCGCCAGAGAGCGGCTCCGCTATGACCCCATCAGGGTCCAGGTCGATTTCTGGACTGTCCTGATCATCGGTTAGCAGGAACTCTTCGTCTATATCGCCTTCTTCCGACGCATCGAACGGGTCAAGGCTGACCACGCAAATCTGCATAAACTGCGCGGCAAAAGTGCCTTGAACGAAGACGCGGGATGATGTCCGCCGGACCGTGACTTTGGCGGAAAGCGCCGCGACAGATGGCAGGCCCAAACGCTCGGCAATGGCCGTGCGCTCGTCCGGGCCGGCTTCAAGCGTCAAGCGGGCCGGGGCGCGGCTGAGGTCGCCGAGTGCGAGAGGGGTGGAAAAATCGCAGGTGGGCTTCATGAGATGGTGCCCGGGTCTGGAAATAGATTCTGACCGGAATGGAGCGCTGAAAGCGGCAAGCTGGCCAGATGGGCGGTCGCCGCGGTCTGATAGGAGAGGATCGCGGAAATCCATGCATCGTCCGGCGCCTCAACCGTGCCGAAGAGGTTCCGCCGCAGGGCGTCACGCATTTCGTCCGCCGATTCGGCATTGAAGCCCGCATTGTAAGCCGACAGGCGGCCATACAATCCCTGGGTCATGGCCTTGACCCGCTTGCCGACGGACATGTCGCCGACGCCGGTTTCCCGCAGAGCTTCATCAAAATGCCCGGTAACGACGTCGAACACCCCTTGAGAAAAGGCTGTGCTGTTGTCGCCATCACGGCGCAGGCGCACCAACAACAGGTGCAGATGCAGGGCCAACAATTCGAACCGGCCATCGAAGGTATCGGGCACGCCCCATTCGGTATAGAAGACCGGCGAGCGGGCAGCCGCGAACACTGCCTGAGCAGCTGGTTGGGGGTTGGCCCCGCGGTTGACGCCCAATGCGTGCTTGATCCAGGTTGAAATCACGCTAACTGTCTCGAAGAGTAATGATGCTTGCAGGTAGATAAGGCGATGCCCGTTCCAAAACGGCGTGACACGTTACCACGATCGCTGCCGGTAGCGGCGAGAAAGGGTATTTTCGCGGTGCTGCTGGCTTGCGCGGTTGCAAGCTGTGCGGTGACGGAGACACGGCGCGGACACTTGCTGCCGGAAGGTGTTGCTGCGGAACTCAGTGCTGACAATGTTTCCCAGCAACGGGTGGTCGATCTGTTGGGGACGCCGAGCACGGTTTCGGCCTTTGACCGGAACCGGTGGTATTATATCGGCGAAGTGCAGCAGCATCAGGCCTTTTTCAAGCCGGATGTGGTTGCGCGCGACGTGCTGATCCTTGATTTCGATCAGTACCTGCAACTGGCCCGGGTCTCGACCCTGTCGGAGAAAGATGGCCAGGAACTGACGCTGGTGTCGCGCGAGACGCCGACCGAGGGCAACAAGATCACCATTTTAGAGCAATTGTTGGGCAATCTCGGCCGGTTTAACGAGGTCCAGTAGCCCGCAGCGTATATCCGTCGGCCGGTTACCGGTCGTATTGCGGTTACTCTTCGTATTGGACGACGGTGTGCTCCTGCTCGCCCAGGCTTTCGATGCCACAGCGCACCACGTCGCCGGGTTGGAGATAGCGCGGAGGCTTCGCGCCATGGCCGACGCCCGCGGGCGTGCCGGTCGCCATCACGTCGCCGGGCAGGAAGGTCATGAACTGGGAGAGGTTCGCGATGGCCTTTCGTACACCGAAGATCAGGTCTGCCGTCGTGCCGTCCTGGTGACGGATACCGTTCACCTCGCACCAGATTTTCAGGTTGCCGGCATCGCCCATTTCATCTGCCGTGACCAGCCAGGGGCCGAGCGGGCCGAAATTATCGGCGCTCTTGCCTTTGGTCGAGCCGCCGCCATGCTCCAACTGGAATTCGCGCTCCGACACGTCGTTGAAGGTGCAATAGCCGGCCACATAGTCCAGCGCCTCCGATTCCGAGACATAGCGGCAGGTAGAGCCGAAGACGATGGCGAGTTCGATCTCGTGGTCCAGCTTCTGGCTGTTCTTCGGCCGGATGATCGGATCGTTCGGCCCGCAGAGCGAGTTGATCGCCTTGTTGAAGATCTGGGGCTCGGTGGGCGGTTCCTTGTTCACCTCCCGCGCGTGGTCGAGATAATTGAGACCGAGGCAGATCATCTTGCCCACGCCACCGACCGGCGGACCTAGTCGGGGAGAGCCTTCGACCAGCGGTAAGACGGAAAGGTCGAGCGAGCGGAGGGCCGCCAGAGACGAGAGCGAAAGTTGGGCCGGGCCGATATCCGGCAGCAGGCCGGAGAGGTCGCGGATGTTGCCCTGGGCATCGAGAATGCCGGGCTTTTCGGCTCCGGCGTCACCAAAACGGATGAGGCGCATAGGTGGGGTTTCCTTCGGAAAACGCTTTGTTGCCTGCTACACTAATATGAACAGTCAGGAATCCCAGCGTCTTTCCGTCGACAGGCGCGCGTGAATGGATGATGGGAGCATGGGTTATCCGCTGTCGGGCGGCGTTCGTCCTGGGCGAGACTTGTAGGCGGGCATCGTCCAGCCGAAGGCCAAAGCACCGCCCCGGATACCGAAAGCCAGCACGAAGCCGAGGCCAAATCCTGCGAGCACCGGTAGGCCCGCTGCTCGCGCCAGAACGAAGGCGACCGCCCCTGCCATTGCCGCGGTGATGTAGATTTCCTTGCGCATCAGAACAGACGGCTCGCCCGTCAGCACGTCGCGCAGAATCCCACCCAGAGTGCCGGTGATCATGCCCATCATCACGGCAATGACCGGTGAGCCGGTGATCGAAAACCCCTTGTAAGCGCCGAAAACGCCATAGGCGGCGAGTGCTATTGCATCCAGCCACAACAGCCACCGGTAACGTGATTCAAGCAGATGCGCGGTAAAGTAAGTTACGATCGCGGCGACGGCGCAGGCCAGAATGTATTGGTGCTGCTCAACCCAGAAAACCGGGACGCCGAGGATAAGGTCCCGGGCGGTGCCGCCGCCAATGCCAGTCACGGTGGCGAGGAAGAGAAAGCCGATCACATCCATTTGCTTGCGGGAAGCAGCGAGCGCGCCGGTGATCGCGAATAGGGTAACGCCGGCATAGTCGAGGAAAATAACGGGGTTCATGTCGGCGGCGTTGGGCGGGCATTGAGCCGGCAGGTTTGGTTCGCCAGGGCGGCAGATGCCGTCACGTCAATCCACCTGTTCGATGGTCGCCACGTCGCCGGCCAGGCGGGTCTGGCGGATGTCTCTTGGTTCGGCGGGGTCGAAGCGGCGCCCGCGGTGCATGGTGGCGCGGTTATCCCAGACGACCAAGTCGCCGACGGTCCATTGGTGGGCGTAGACGAACTGCGGCTGGGTCGCGTGCTCTGTCAGCTCGTGCAGAAACATTCGCGAATCCGGGATGCTCCAGCCTTCGATCTGCCCAGCGTGGGAGGAGAGGAACAGGGATTTGCGGCCGGTCACGGGATGGGTGCGGACCAGGCGCTGGCGCACGGGTTTGAATTCCGCCCGTTCGGCCTCGCTCATCGCCGCGAAACCGACTTTCTCGCGGGAGAAAATCTGGGAGTGCAGGCAGACGAGATCCTCCACCTCCGCCTTGGTCCGGGCGTCGAGCGCGTCATAGGCCGCGCGCATGTCCGCGAATTCCGTGTTGCCGCCCCAGGACGGCACGGCACGCCCGGACAGCAGCGAGTACTTTGCCGGTGTCGGGCGGAAGGAACTGTCGGAATGCCAGAGGCGGTCCGCCAGTTTGAACATGTGAGCGCGGCTGTCCGGCGGCAGGGGCTTGCCGTCGCCGCCGATGTTGGAGAAGTCGCCGATGCCGCTGCCGAGCTTGCGGGCCTGCTCGTCCGTGCGGAAATGGATATGGCCGGAACTGCGGCCACGGCCCTTGCCTTCGATCTCCCCGAAATGGAGGGTGAAGGCCAGTTGCTCCTCGTCCGTCAGGTGCTGGCCGCGATAGACCAGGACAGCGAAGCGGTCCATGCCTGCTTCAATCGCGGCAACCTGGTCTGCACTTAGCGGATCACGGCAGGCGAGGCCGGAGACCTCCCCGGCAAAGTCTGGGGCAGTGGCAGGGTTGATGGAGGTGATGGTGAGGGGCATGTGGCGCTTCCGGGGCGGTTACTCTTTGCCGGGAAGTCTGCGCGGCCAGGGGCGTTTTGGGAAGCCTCGTTGATCGCCGAGCGTGAAACCGCGGCGCTGGTCTTATTCTTTTCTGCCGATCTTGGGCTCTTCACCGCGTGTCAAGCGCTTGATGTTGGTCCAGTGCCGGACGATCACCAGGACAGCGATAAACGCGGTCACGTCGCGAATTTGCGGCAGGGAGAGAAAGTGCGCGGCGATGGGCGCGCCCGCCATGGCGAGCAAGGCAGCCAGCGATGACAGGCGGAAAAGGAATGCCGCCGTCGCCCAGGTAAGGCAGGCGATGGCGCCGACCGGGAAGTCCAGCGCCAGCAGCACCCCAAGGGCGGTCGCAACACCCTTGCCGCCCCTGAACTTCAGCCAGATAGGGAAGCAATGGCCCAGCACGGCGCCAGCGGCCGCAAACACGGCCATGTCCGGGCCGTATTGCCAGGCAAGAAGGACGGCCACCGCCCCCTTGCCGGCGTCCAGCAGCAGCACGGCTAACGCGACCAGACGGTTGCCGGTGCGAAGCACGTTGGTCGCGCCGATATTGCCGCTGCCGACCTGGCGGATGTCGCCAAGCCCTGCGAGCCGGGTCAGAATCAGCCCGAACGGGACGGAGCCCAGGAGATAGGCGAGGACAAGGCACGTGTAATACGGCCATTGATAGAAAGCGTCGCCGAGCAGGTCAGGCATTGGGTGCCCTCCGCAAGGTTTTACGCTGCGCGGCAGCAGGCGTTGCCTGATGCGTATTGCAGGGCGCGCGGCTGGCTAGGCGTCCCTCGATACACCGCAGCGCGGCTACGTGGGACGGGACGGGGAGGCGTGAACGATTGAGCATATAACCGTTAGTCTATCGCCTGATAGACGATCCGGCCATCCACGACAGTCATGCGCACCTGGCCCTGGGCGGGACGGCCTTCATAAGGGGCGTTCTTGCTCTTGCCCGCGCTGTTTTTGACGTCGATGCGGAAGGGGCGTTCGAGGTCGAAGACCACCAGGTCGGCGGGCTTGCCGACGCCGAGCGTCCCCAGCGGCAGGCCCAGCAGTTCCGCTGGCGCGACCGTCATCTTTCGCAGCAGGTCCAGCAGCGGCAGGTGACCGTCGTGGTAGAGTTCCAAGGCAAGCGGCAGCAGCGTTTCGACCCCTGCCATGCCGGGCTCGGCCTGACCAAAGGGGATGCGCTTTGATTCCTGGTCGTGCGGGGAGTGGTCGGAGGCGATGACGTCGATGGTGCCGTCTTTCAGGGCTTCAACCACCGCCAGCCTGTCCGGCTCCGCACGGAGTGGCGGCGAGACCTTGGCGAAGGTGCGGTACTCGTCCACCGCGGACTCGTTCAGGGCAAAATAGGGCGGGGCGGTCTCCGCCGTCATGCGCAGGCCCTCGGCCTTGGCCTGGCGGATGACTTCCAGGCCCTCCGCGGTCGAGAGGTGGGCGGCGTGGTAGCGGCCGTGGGTCATACGGACGAGGCGGCGGTCACGCTCCAGCATGATGGCTTCGGCAGCGGCAGGAATACCGGCCAGGCCCAGACGGGTCGCCAACTCGCCCTCATTCATGTCGCCGCCAGCGGCCAGGCTGGGGTCTTCGGCATGCTGAATGATGAGCGCATCGAATGCGCTGGCATAGGACAGCGCGTGCCGCATGACGCGGGCGTTGCTGATGGCGCGGGTGCCGTCAGTGAAGGCCAGCGCGCCTGCTTCCTTCAGCAGGCCCATTTCGGTGATCTGCTTGCCTTCCAGGCCCCTTGTGGCCGCACCGTAGACGAAGATCTTGACCAGCTTCACTTCGCGCGCGCGGCGGGCGACAAACTCCACCACTGCCACGTCGTCGATGACCGGCTGAGTGTTGGGCAGCCCCGCCAGCGCCGTGATGCCACCAGCTGCGGCGGCGCGGGAGATGCTGTCGATGGTTTCCTTGTGCTCCTCCCCCGGCTCCCGGAACTGGGTGCGCATGTCCACCAGTCCGGGCGCGAGGCAGTGGCCATCGCAATCCACGATCTCGGTGTCGGCCGAGAGTTCGCCGGGGCGGACATGGGAGCCGCAGTCGGCAATGGCTTCGTCAATGATGAGCAAGCCGCCATGGGCATCCAGGCCGGACGCCGGATCGAGCAGGCGGGCGTTGACAAAGGCGCGGCGCATTATTCGCTATCCTCCGCGAGGGAGGCCATGTCGTCTTGCATATTGGCGAGCTGATGGCGGGTCAGCAGGTCGAGGCAGGCCATGCGGACGGCGACGCCCATCTCCACCTGTTCCGGAATGACCGAGCGGTTGATGTCGTCGGCCACGTCCGAATCGATCTCGATGCCACGGTTCATGGGGCCGGGGTGCATGATGAGCGCGTCGGGCTTGGCGGCGCGCAGCTTCTCCGCATCCAGGCCGTAATAGCGGAAATATTCGCGGCGCGACGGGATCAGGGCGCTTTCCATGCGCTCCGTCTGGACGCGCAGCATCATGACGATGTCGGCGTCCGCCAACCCTTCGGCCATGTTGGTGTAGACATCGACGCCGAGCCGGTCCACGTCCGCCGGCAGCAGCGTCGGCGGGGCCACGACGCGCACATAGGCGCCCATGGTGTGCAGCAGCAGGATGTTGGAGCGCGCGACGCGGGAATGCGCCACGTCTCCGCAAATGGCGACGTTCAAGCCGGCGAGCTTGCCCAGGCGGCGGCGGATGGTCAGCGCGTCGAGCAGCGCCTGGGTCGGGTGCTCGTGCCAGCCGTCGCCCGCGTTGATGACGGAGCAGTCGACCTTTTCCGAGATAAGCTGCACTGCGCCCGAATGTGGATGGCGTACCACCAGGATATCCGGGTGCATGGCGTTCAGGGTCATCGCGGTGTCGAGCAGGGTCTCGCCCTTGTTGATGGCGCTGGCGCTGACCGCAATGTTGATCACGTCCGCCCCCAGCCGCTTGCCGGCCAGTTCGAAGGACGTGCGCGTGCGGGTCGAGCTTTCGAAGAACACGTTGATGATCGTGCGCCCGCGCAGGTCCGACCGTTTCTTGTCGGGGCCGCGGTTCAGATCCACGTAGCTTTCGGAAAGGTCGAGGATGGTGGTGATGGCATCGGGAGACATGCCCTCGATGCCAAGGATGTGCTGATGCGGGAAGATGATGTCAGGCATAAACGGGACGCTTACGCCGGAGTCGCGTGGGGGGCAAGGGGGAGGGGTTCGTTAGCCCCGTCCGTGTATCATTGCAGTGTTGGTAACTGTTTGAGCAGCCGCAAAAAGACCTGCGAAATGAGTGTCTTCAGACGCTCGCCGGGCATATTTTGCAGAGTCGCGGAAATGACGGGCAAATATCGGTGGTTTCCGAGACATTACACCGGGGCATGGAAAGCTACCGTACTCAGAGTGTCAAAACCTCGGTTCGAGACCTTCGCGGATGATACGTTTTTGACCCGACCGCCGATGATGAAAAAAACCATTGTTTTCGATCTTACCCCGCTAGCATCCAACCCGCCACCAGCGCGACGCTCGCCATGCCGATGACATGCTGCATGGTGATGGCGCTCGCCATGGTCTGGGAATCGCCGCCCATCTGGCTTGCCAGCACATAGCCCGAAGGGGAGGACGGGAGGGCTGCGGAAATCACCATCATCTGAGTCACCAGGAGCGGCAGGCCAACCGCCTGGCAGAGCAAATAGGCGAGCGGCGGCATGATCGCGAGCTTGATCAGGGTGGCGAGAAGGCTCGGCGGGCCGGAGCGTTTTAGCGCCCGGAACTCCAGCGCTGCGCCCGCGGCCAGCAGGCCGACGGGGAGAGCCGCCTGGCCGATCAGGTCGAACAGCCCGAACGCCTCCACCATCGGCCCCAGGCCGGCCACGTTCAGCCCGACGCCCAGCGCCACGGCAATAATTACCGGGTTCTTGACGACGGCGAGCGCTGTGCCTTTCAACGAGGTGCTGGCGCCGCTCGCCCGGACATAGACCATGATCGACAGGCTGCTGGTCAGCACGGGCCAGACCGATGTCATCACGGCCACATAGGGCCAGACCTCGCCGCCCAGCATGGCGGGCATGATCGCGATCATGACGACGCCGTTCAGGCGGATGGAGGACTGGTGCACGCTCGCTGCGGTGCCTGGCGTGCTCCGCAGGAGCCAGCGGGCGGACCAGTAGGACAGCACTGCGATAATCAGGATCGTGCCGACGATGGGCACGACCATCTTCAGCACCTCGGCGAAGGCGATGTCGCGGATGGCGACGTGGTGGACGATCAGCGCCGGCAGAAACAGGAAGAAAACGCTCTTTTCCGCCGCGGACCAAATGGGTTGCGGCACGCCCCGCACCTTCAAGAGATAGCCGAGCGCGATGGCGGCAACGACCGGCAGGATGGCAAGCGCGACGGTCGCCATGGTCTAGTTCTGGCCGTCTCCGCCGGGTTCGGCCTCTTCGTCAGTATCCTCGTCGTTGTCCTCGTCTTCGTCGTCGTCAGGAACCGGTGGCGCGATGAGGAAATCGAGGCAGCCTTGCAGGATGAAGGCGGCGGCCGTCTGGTCCACCAGTTCCTGCCGGCGGGAGCGGGAAAGGTCGGCTTCCTCCAGCAGTAGGCGCTCCGCCGCGACGGAGGAGAAGCGCTCGTCCCATAGGGCGACCGGCAGGTCGAAATGGCGGGAGAGGTTGTGTGCGAACTGGCGGCTCGCCTGGGCGCGCGGGCCCTGGCTGCCGTCCTGGTTCAGGGGCAAGCCGACGACGATGCCGCTGACGGCTTCGCCCCGCCAGAGGGCCTCCAGCCGTTCTGCGGTTTCGTAAAACCGCTGGGCCTTGCGCACCACGCCGGCGGGGCTTGCAATGCGGCGGCCGGGGTCGGACAAGGCGACGCCGATTTTCCGGGAGCCCACGTCCAAGCCGGCGAGGCGCGTGTGACGCGGTAGCCCGGCGAGGTCGCTGGGCTTGCAAATCCGGGAGTGCTGGCTAGAGATGGGCTGAGCCCTCCTGACAAACGGCAAATTACAAAAGGAATGCGCATATGGCGCTGGATCAGGCGACGGTGGCGCGCATCGCCAACCTGGCCCGCATTAAGGTGAGTGACGACGAACTGCAAGCCTGGGCGAGCGACCTGTCGGCAATCATCACCTTTGTCGAGCAATTGGACGAGGTCAATGTGGATGGTGTTGAGCCGATGACCGGCGTCGGCGATTTCCCGCTGCCGCTGCGCAAGGACGAGGTGACGGACGGCGGCTATGCCGACGCTGTGACCGGCAATGCGCCGGCCGGTGCGGACCACTTCTACGCCGTGCCGAAGGTGGTCGAATAATGAGCAAGCTGACCGATCTGACCATTGCGGGCGCGCGGGCAGGGCTGGATGCCGGCGAGTTTTCAGCTCGTGAGTTGGCCCAGGCGCACATAGAGGTGATGCAGCAGCACAAGACGCTGAACGCCTTCATCACGGAAACGCCGGAAGTGGCGCTGGCGGCTGCGGACGAGGCCGACGCCCGTCGCGCGAAGGGCGAGAGCGCCGGGCCGATGGACGGTGTGCCGATCGCCATGAAGGACCTGTTCTGCACCGAAGGGGTGCGCTCCACCGCGGGCAGCCACATTCTGGAGCCCTTCGTCCCGCCCTATGAAAGCACGGTCTCAGGCAAGTTGAAGGCGGGCGGCTCGGTCATGCTGGGCAAGGCGAACCTGGATGAGTTCGCCATGGGCTCGGCCAATATCACGTCGTACTTTGGGCCGGTGACGAATCCCTGGGTTGCCGGTGGTGGCGATAACCGGCAGCGGGTGCCGGGTGGCTCGTCAGGCGGCTCGGCGGCGGCGGTGGCGGCGCGGATCGCGATTGCCGCGACCGGCACGGATACCGGCGGCTCGATCCGGCAGCCGGCTTCGTTCTGCGGCATTGTCGGCATGAAGCCGACCTATGGCCGCTGCTCGCGCTGGGGGATTGTGGCGTTTGCCTCCTCCCTGGACCAGGCCGGGCCGATGACCCGCACGGTGGAAGACGCGGCCACCATGCTGCAGGTGATGGCGGGGCACGATCCGAAGGACTCCACGTCCGCGCCCTATGATTTGCCGGATTTCAACGGAAAGCTGCGGGCCGGTGTGAAGGGCATGCGCATCGGCGTGCCAAAGGAATATCGAGTCGACGGCATGCCGGCCGAAATCGACCGCATCTGGAACCAAGGGGCGGCGTGGCTGAAGGAGCAGGGGGCGGAGATTGTCGATATCTCCCTGCCGCATACCAAGTACGCCCTGCCGACCTACTACATCATCGCGCCCGCCGAGGCGTCGTCGAACCTGGCACGGTACGATGGTGTGCGATACGGCCTGCGGGTCGAGGGCAAAGACCTGAAAGAGATGTACGAGAACACCCGCGCCGAGGGCTTCGGGGCGGAGGTGAAGCGGCGCATCATGATCGGCACCTATGTGTTGAGCGCTGGCTATTACGACGCCTATTACCTTAAGGCGCAGAAGGTGCGCTCGCTGATCCTGAAGGACTTCACGGACGCGTTCGAGAGTGTGGACGCCATCCTGACACCGACCGCGCCGAGCGCCGCGTTTGTGCTGGGCGAGAAGCAGGACGATCCGGTGGCCATGTACCTGAACGACGTGTTCACGGTGCCGGCCAGCATGGCGGGCCTGCCGGCGATCAGCGTGCCGGGGGGCTTGAGCGATGAGGGCCTGCCCTTGGGCCTGCACCTGATCGGCAAGCCCTTCGACGAAGTGACGCTGTTCCAGACCGCTCAGGCGCTGGAGGATGCGGCAGGGTTTGAGGCAAGGCCGGCGGGGTATTAACGCTGGCCGTCATTGCGAGAAGCCGCAGGCGAAGCAATCTAGGGTTCAGGCAGTTGCAGGCCGCAGACAGGTACGGATTGGTAGGACGAACATGGCAGACCTTCTAGAAACACCGAAGCGCCTCAAAGGCGAAACCGGCGAGTGGGAGATGGTGATCGGGCTGGAGGTGCATGCCCAGGTTACCTCGAACGCGAAGCTGTTCTCCGGCGCGGCAACGTCGTTCGGGGAGAAGCCGAATACCAACGTCTCTTTGGTGGATGCGGCCTTTCCGGGCATGTTGCCGGTGCTCAACGAGCGCTGCGTGGAACAGGCGGTGAAGACCGGGCTCGGCATCAACGGCACGGTCAACAAATACTCGCGCTTCGACCGGAAGAACTATTTCTACGCGGACCTGCCGCAGGGCTACCAGATCAGCCAGTTCGAGCACCCGATCGTCACCGGCGGCTATGTCGATGTGGAACCGGACGGGGAGGTGCCCAAGCGCATCGGCGTGACCCGCCTGCATGTGGAGCAGGATGCGGGCAAGTCCCTGCATGACCAGCACCCGACCCAATCCTATATCGACCTGAACCGCTCCGGCACGGCGCTGATGGAAATCGTCTCCGAGCCGGACATGCGGTCGGCTGAGCAGGCGACGGCCTACCTGACCAAGTTGCGGCAGGTGCTGCGTTACCTGGGAACCTGCGATGGCAACATGGAGCAGGGCTCCATGCGTTGCGATATCAACGTCTCCGTGCGGCATCCGGGCGATGAGCTGGGTACGCGCTGCGAGGTGAAGAACGTCAATTCCATCCGCTTTGTGCGGCAGGCCATCGAGTATGAGGCGCGCCGCCAGATCAGGCTGATCGAGCAGGGCGGCGAAGTGGTGCAGGAAACCCGGCTCTACGATCCGAACAAGGGCGAGACGCGCTCCATGCGCTCCAAGGAGGACGCGCACGACTACCGCTATTTCCCGGACCCCGACCTGCTGCCGCTGCGCCTGGAAGACAGCTTCATTGAACAGGTGCGGGCCAATATGCCGGAACTGCCGGATGAGAAGCGCGCGCGTTTCGTGAAGGAATATGGCATTGCCGACTACGACGCCTGGGTGATGACGGCGGATCAGGCGACGGCGGACTTCTTTGAAGGCGTGGTGAAAGGCCGGGACGCCCGGTTGGCGACGAGCTGGATTACTGGCGACTACTTCGCCTACCTGAACCGCGAAGGCTATGACGTGACCACCGCGCCGATTGGGGCGGAAAAGCTGGGTGGGCTGCTGGACCTGATCGCGGACGATACGATCAGCGGCAGGATTGCCAAGGACGTCTTCGAAGCGATGATCGAGAGCGGCAAGGATGCTGCGGCCATCGTGGAAGAAAAGGGCCTGAAGCAGATCACCGACACCGGCGCGATCGAAGGCATTATCGACGACATCATCGCCAAGAACGAAGACAAGGTTGCCGAATACCGGGGCGGCAAGGACAAGCTGCTTGGCTTCTTTGTCGGGCAGGTGATGAAGGCGACCCAGGGCAAGGCCAACCCGGCCCTAGTCAATCAATTGCTGAAGCCGAAGCTGGACGGGTAGACGAGGTCCCGTCCCGCGCTGGCATTTGCTGCGGGACGGCTTATCGGATTGCGCTCATGCATACCGCTCCGACTCTCTGATCCGGGGTGGCGGCCAGGCTTCTTCATAACGCCTCCCACCAAGCACTGATGTTGAGCAAAAAAGCGCCGAAGAAGCTGATGGCGGCTATGATGCTCACAAACGCTGTTGCTCCGAGAATCTGGAGCGCGAACGTCCTCCCTGCATGGCCTCGCGCTTTCGCAGAACCAAAGGGTGTGTGTTGGATGCGTATTGCTTCAGGCCACCCGCATTTGCCGGTCGGTGACGCTGAGAGGCAAGGCCGGTGGTTCGGGCAGGCCCAGAATGGTGGTTAGCTGTTCCCGGGTTTTCTGGAGCTGGCGAAGTTCGCGGGCGTCTTCCCGGTCGTAAATTTCCACGTGGCCCAGGCGGATTTCGACCAGGTCCAACAGTGTTTCCAGGCTTTCCCGGCTGAGGTTTTCGGCAGAGGCTGACCGGCGGTGACGTGCCATGATGTTCTCCCATTTGGCTTGGTTAAGGCCAAACCTAATGGGAGTTTCCTAAGGGTTCGCTAATTGTACTCGAAAAAAAAGCGGCTGGTCTCAGTCCATGTTCTTTTTGATGATGCGCCAGCCGACCAGCAGGATTACCGCGCCGATGACGGACATGACGATGCCGCCAATCGTAAACGCCCCGAGCGCCCCCATTCCAAACTGAATAGCGAGCCATTTGCCGACAAAACTGCCGGCGATGCCGATCAGGATCGTGACGATGATGCCGCCGGGATCGCGTCCCGGAACAACCCATTTGGCCAGCAGGCCGACGATCAGGCCCGCGAGAATTGTACCGATTATACCCATGGTGTTTTCTCTCTCTCTGTCGGTAGCCCGCATTGTAGCGGTGTTCGGTTAACCCACCAACACAATGTGCAGGTAGCGGGGGCCGTGGGCGCCACGGATGTTGACGGCCTCGATATCCGCGGTTCCGCTGGTGCCGGTGACGAGCGACAGGATTCGAGGCAAGTCAGGCGAACCGGGCGCAAAGACGCTTTCCAGGTAGCGGCCGATCTGTCCGCGCGGCACGACCGCGACGTGATGCAGGCCGAGGAAGTTATGCAGCATCGGTGTTTCGGGGCCGGAGCGGAAAATCAGGCTGCCGGTTTCCGCCACGCCGCCTTCCGCCAAGGTCACGGCACAGGGTTGGTTCGCGCCGATTTCGGTGGTGGTTTGAATATCGCCCCAATTCAATTCGGCCAATGCGGGCGCAACCGCGATTTCGCGTGTCAGGCTCTCGCGCGCAAGATAGGCGGCAACGGCCTGGGGCACGTCTTCCAGCGCAGCGACTTCAACCACTGTGGCCGTCAGGCGCTCGGAGGAAGCCATGGCCTTGAAGCGGGTGATGGTATCCTGCTCCGGTATGGGCGGCTGGCTCGCGCTCTCGTCCGGCAGGATGGCGGCGCGCTCTGTGGCGATGACCTCTGGCGAGGGCAGGGCACTGCCGCGGGCTTCGGCGATGCGGCTGAGGATGCGGTCGCGGGCGCTGGTCATCGTTTTGCCTTCTGTTGCGCCTTGTTCCTAGCCTTGTACTGGGCCATGAAGGTGCCGCCGGTGGGGGCCGGCAGGTCGCGCGTACCGGTCCAGCCGCCCGCCAAGGGCAGGGAGCGGATCATCGGTTTGCCGCGCGCCCAGAACCGCATGAGGCGCGAAGCCATCGCTGCGCCTGGCCGGTAGAGCCAAGGCCGCGCCGCCGCAAAAGCCCAGAGCTTCACCGCCAGCCGCGCCGGTTGGGGCACCAGCTTGCGCCGCCAGGTATCGTCGCGGAGGGAGCGGATCAGGTCCGGCAGCGGAATTTTGACCGGGCAGACCTCGGCGCAGCGGCCGTTCAGGGTGCAGGCGTGGGGCAGGTCCTTTGCCACTTCCAGGCTATGCATGACGGGCGCAAGCACCGTGCCCATCGGCCCCGGATAGGTCGCGCCGTAGGGGTGGCCGCCGATCACGCTGTAAACCGGGCAATGGTTGATGCAGGCCGCGCACCGGATGCAACGGAGCATCGGCTTCATCTCGCTGGCGAGCATTTGGGTGCGGCCATTGTCGACGAGGACGATGTGCATTTCCTCCGGCCCGCGGGTCTCGTCCGTGCGGCGGGGGCCGGTGAAGAAGCTGGTGTACTGGGTGAACTCGATGCCGAGGGCGGAGCGCGCCAATAGGCGCAACAATACCAGCGCGTCGTCCGGGGTCGGCACCACTTTCTCGATGCCCGCGGTAACGATGTGCATACGCGGCAGTTCGGTGGTGAGCTCGGCGTTGCCCTCGTTCGTGACGGTGCAGACGGAGCCGGTGGAAGCGACCAGGAAGTTCGCGCCGGAGATGCCAACGTCCGCTCCCACATATTTTGGGCGGAGTTCCTGG
The DNA here is from genome assembly GCA_965222315.1 of Alphaproteobacteria bacterium. Lineage (GTDB taxonomy): Bacteria > Pseudomonadota > Alphaproteobacteria > Bin95 > Bin95 > JACKII01. The sequence continues at coordinate 1,450,829 of OZ244951.1, forward strand.
CGCGCGCTTTCGACCAGCACGCCGACTTCCTCGCCGATGATCGGCAGTTTGTGATGACCGGCGAAGAGGTGGGCGACTTCCTCCCGCGTCTTGTGCATCGCCGGGATGACGATGTGGGAGGGCGGCTCGTCGGCAAGCTGGATGATGTGTTCGGCCAGATCGGTCTCGACCCGTTCGATGCCTGCATCGGCCAGAGCCTTCGGCAGGCCGATTTCCTCGCCCAGCATGGATTTGACCCGTGTCACCGATTTCGCACCGGCTTTCCGGCAAAGGTCGGTGACGATCTTGCAGGCCTCTTCCGGCGTCTCCGCCCAATGCACGACGGAGCCGGAGGCAGTAGCGTTTTTCTCGAACTCTGCCAGGTAGTGGTCGAGGTGCTGGAGCGTGTGATCCTTGATGCGCGCGCCGAGTTCGCGCGTTTCCTCGAAGTTCGGGTACTTGGCCAGCACGTCCCGTCGCCGGGTCTGGAGCAGGCCGATGGTGCGGTCGAGGCCGATTTTCAGGTTGGGGCGGGCGAGGGCGTCGCGCACCTCGCGCTTGAAATGGGCGGGGGAGCGGTTGGCGGTGCTCATTGTTTGGCTCCCGAGCCGCCGAGGCCGTGGCCGTCGGCCATGCCCGCGAGGACTTCCGCCGGGTGAAAGACGCGGATGTCGCCCCGGCCCTCGCGGGAAAGCTTGCCCGCCATGTTCATCAGGCAGCCGAGATCCGCGGCGAGCAGTGTATCCGCGCCGGTCGCCTGGATCTGGTGGGTCTTGTCCGTCACGATGGCCGTGGAGATATCCGGGTACTTGACCGCGAACGTCCCGCCGAAGCCGCAACAGGCATTCTCGCCCTCAAGCGGAACCAGTTCGAGGCCCTGCACGTGCTCCAGCAGCGCCAGCGGCTGCTGGTAGATGCTCAGTTCGCGCAGGCCGGAGCAGGTATGGTGGTAGGTGGCAGAGCCATTGTACTTGACGCCCACGGGCTTCCAGCCACGCACTTCGTGCAGGAAGCTGAGCAATTCGTAGGACCGGGCAGCGAGGTCTTCCGCCTCCGCCAGCCACTTTGGATCGTCCGCGAACAGCTCGGGGTAGTGGGTCTTGACCGTGCCGAGGCAGGAGCCAGAGGGGGCAACCACATAGTCGAAGCCGCTGAATGCCTTGATGACGGCCTTGGCGAGCGGCTTTGATTCCTCCCGCGCGCCGGAGTTCAGGCCGGGCTGGCCGCAGCAGGTCTGCGTCTCCGGCACGTCGACGCGGCAGCCGGCATCCTCCAGCAGTTTCAGTGTGGCAAAGCCGATCTCCGGGCGGATGGAATCCACCAAGCAGGTGACCAGCAGGCCGACATGGGGGTGTTCTTGGCTCATGGCTGGCTTTTAGCGCCTGCGTCTAGTCCTGACGAGGGGGCGGAGCGGCGCGGGCGAGGGAGCGGGCGCTGAAGGCGGCCACGGGACCGAGCGCCAGCAGGTGCGCCATCATCACGCCGCTGCCGCCCTGACTCGTCGCGAGCGGCCAGGCCAGCGCCACGAACACGGCGAGCAGAAGCCAGGAATCGCGGGCGCGGTGGGTCTCCAACTGGCGGGCGGTGAGTTCCATCCACTGCCCGGCGACGAAGCAGCGGAAGGCGAGGACGAATCCTGCCAGGAACAGAATAGGAGCAGCCGCCTCGTAGGCGGGGCCGTAGAGGAGCGAGATGAGTTGGCCGCCTGCCAGTGTGAAGATGGCCAGGCCACCTGCAGCCATCGCGGCGAGGCAGAGGCGGAGGAGCTTGCGCTGTACCAGCCAATCGGGTGAGTCGGGCGCGTGCGCCGCGAGGCGCGGCTGGAACCATTGGGAAAGCGTCTGCGCGCCCATGCTGGCGAGTTGGAGGAGGCGGAGGGCGGCATTGTAGAGCCCGGCCCCAGCCTCTCCGAGGAAGGCGCGGATTAGAAGTGTGTCCAGGTGCGCGTAGAACACGCCCGCGGACTGGGAGGCGATGAAGGGCATGATTTCTGGCGTTGCAGGCTTTGCCCTGTCTCCTGCCGGGAAAGCCCTTGCGGCCTTCGTCTGGAGCACCAGCAATTGAAAGCCCCGCGCCATGGCCCAGGTCAGGCCGATGGCCCAGGCCCCAAGGCCGGGGATCAGGGCCGCCAGGATGAAAACGCCGTTGGCGATCAGGATAAAGGGAAAGACCTGATTCTCCTGCCGGGTCGCCCGGAAGGCGGAAATGCGCAATTCCACAAACGCCGCAATGGTCATCGCGATATAGAGCGTGACGGGAATGCTGGTCCGGTCATCGTCGAGCCCGAAGGCGACCAAGCCGGCGATGAGGGGCACCGCCAAGGTAAACGCTAACAGACGGTCGCAGGTGCGGAGGGCGTTGCGCAGTGAGTCAGGCGCACGGCCGCCACGGTCGAGGATGAAAGCCGACAAGCCGGTGGCGGGCAGGAAGGCGATCAGGCTCGCAAGAGCGAAATGGCAGGCGAACGCGCCGAAGGTCACAGGCTCCCACCGTGCGGCCAGGATGATCATGGCGAGGCCGGGGCCGAGAACCCTTGCTGCTTGGCTGGCAGCGAGGAGGTAGGCGTCGCGGGGGATGGGGAGTTTCACTCAATCACCCTTCCCGGCCGGATGCCTGGCCTTGGGCCGGGCGGAGTGCCGAGCGGAGCGCCGGGACCCAGAGGCGGTGACATGGCATGGCTGGGCCCCGGACAGCGCTGCGCGCTTCCGGGGAGATGACAGCGCTGCGCACTTCTGGGAGACGACAGCGCTGTGCGTTTCCGGGGAGAACAGTGTCGTGTGGTCGGCAGCGCTTCGACCGACTCGTCATTGCCCGTCTCTTTTGCGCTCTCTACCCCCACAACTCCCTCGATGGCGGCTCAACCTCGCTGCCTTTGTAGACCATGCCGTGCGGGCGGTCTTCGGCCAGGAGCAGGGGGCCGTCGATGTCGATGACTTCCGACATGGCGGCGATCAGGGTGGCTGGCGCCATTGCCAGGGAGGTGCCGCGCATGCAGCCGGTCATGATGCGCAAGCCGCGTTGCCGTGCCTCCTCCGCGACGGCTAAAGCTTCCGTTAAGCCGCCGGTCTTATCGAGCTTGATGTTAATGAACTCATACCGCCCGGCGACGGCGTCGAAGCTGGAACGGTCGTGGAAGCTCTCGTCGGCGCAGAGCGGCACGGGGTGCGCGAACCCGGCGAGGCAGGCGTCGTCGCCGGCGGCGACCGGCTGCTCGATCAGGTCTACGCCGTGCTTGGCGAGGCCGTGGCAGAGCCTCTCCGCATCGTTCGCCGACGCGCCTTCGTTGGCGTCCACGATCAGCTTGGCCTTGGGCGCCGCGGCGCGGACAGCGGCGACGCGGGTCTCGTCATCGCCGTCGCCCATGAGTTTCAGCTTCAGGACGGGCCGCCATGCATGCTCGGCCGCTGCCGCTCCCATCTCCGCCGGGGAGCCGCTGGATAGGGTGTAGGCCGTGGTCAGGACCGACGGGGCCGGCAGGCCCGCCACTTCCCAAACACGCTTGCCGGCCTGCTTGGCTTCCAGGTCCCAGAAGGCGCAGTCCACGGCATTCCGGGCCGCGCCGGCGGGCAGCAATGCCTGCAATTCCATGCGGCCAGCGCCCCCTGCCACGGCGTCCGCCACGCTTTCGATCTGGGCGAGGACGCTTTCCATGCTCTCCCCATAGCGGGGGTAGGGGAAGCTCTCGCCACGGCCGCTGACGCCATCGGCCTCGATCACCGCTTCGGCGACAGGGGAGGTGGTGTAGGTGCCACGCGAAATCGTGAAGGGATTGGCGAGCGGGAAGACGCTTTCGTGGGCCGACAGCCGCCTCATAGCGTTGCCAGCCGGTCCACGATCAGGCCAACTCCGCCCTTCAACGGATCGACGCAGGGCAAGCCGAACTTATCCTCATTTTCCTTCAGATAGCGGTCGGCGATGGCTGGCTCCAGCAGGTGGGTATCGATGCAGATGCCAACAAAGCGCGCGTCCGGGTTGGTGAGCGAGGCAAGGGCCGCGTAGGGCCGGAAGCAGCTTTCCAGGGAGGGAATGGGCGCGTGTTTCAGGCCGCGCATGTGCGTGCGGGTCGGCTCGTGGCAGAGCACCATGGCGTCCGGTTGCGCGCCATGCACAAGCCCGACGGTGACGCCGGAAAAGGCCGCGTGGAAAAGGGAGCCCTGGCCTTCTATCACGTCCCAGTGGTTCGGATCGGCCTCGGGCGAAAGCCACTCCACCGCGCCGGAGATGAAGTCGGCGATGACCGCATCGATGGCCACGCCGCGCTCGGCGATCATGATGCCGGTCTGGCCGGTGGCGCAGAAGCTGGCGTCCATGCCGCGGGCTTCCAGTTCCTTGGTAATCGCCAGGGCAGAATATTTCTTGCCGACCGAGCAGTCGGTGCCGACGGTCAGCAGGCGCTTGCCGGAGCGTTTGGCACCCGTGCCGGTTTTGAAAGTCTGGTCCGAGTACCGCACGTCGTGCAGGGCCGCGCCGTGTTTCGCCGCCGCGTCTGCCACCGCGGGAATCTTACCGAGGCGGGTGTGCAGGCCGCTGGCGATGTCCATGCCGTTTTCCATGGCCTCTACCAGGACGGCTGACCAATGGTCCGGCATGACGCCGCCGGAATTGGCGACGGCGACGATCAGGGTTTTGGCTCCTTTGGCAGCGGCTTCTGCTACGGTTACATCCGGTAAACCGACGTCTGCCTGGCAGCCGGGCAGACGCAATTGGCCGACGCACCAGTCGGGCCGCCAATAGGCGATGCCGTCGGCGGTCTTGGCCGCCAATTGGTCGTGAACGTCGCCGAGGAACAACAGATAGGGCCGTTGCATGATCTCTCTTCCGCTTGCGGGGCCGGGCGATTTTCGCGCCGAAACAGCTATGAAACACGGTGCGCCGAGGTCGCGCAATGGGGCAGGTTTATCGCCTGACGGCTTGCAGGGAAGGCAAATCGGACGGCACTGTGCCTGGAAGCCGTTTAATTTCTAAACCCGGATCACCGACCCGCTGCATGAGCGACGCGCCGAACCTTCCCGAAGACGATAGCGGACCCGCGCTCGCGGCCATTCCGGCGCTGGTCTGTGGCGTGCGTCAGGCGGCTTGGCGCGCAGCGGACGGCGCGGCGACCACCATGCCGTTGCGCGAGGCGGCGAAGCTGGCGGAAGCGCAGCCGCCACTGGTCTGTCACCGGATCACGACGGCGCAGCGCCTGCGGGTCAATGACCTGCGCTGCTACGACCTGCTGGAGCTTTTTGCCTTTGCCCGGCCCGCCATGGGGTGCGTGCCGACGCCGAGGGGGCTGGCGGTGGCTTTGGGCCTGCCGGTGCGGGGGCATCTGGCGGACGAACCGCAGCTATTGGCGGATGCCGCCGCGTTGTTGTTGCAGGAAATTGCGGCGTCGGGTGACGTAACCCTCGCGCCGCTAGCCTGGCAGATGGCGCGGGGCGGCTGGACCTGGGGGCCGCTGGTTCTGGCGCGCACGGGCCTGCCGGAGGGGAACACGGCCGGCCGCGCCCGTCATGCCATGCAGGCCTGGGAGCGCCGCCCGAATTGGGAGGAGCGCCCGCCGGACGGGGAGCCGGGCGCCGAGCCCATCGATCCCGCCGATTCGCGCCGCCGCCTGATCGAATTGCTGGGTCATGAGTCGGAGCAACGGCCGAGCCAGGCGGACTATGCCGATGCGGTGACGGCAGCGTTCCAGCCCCGTGCCTTTGAAGGTCAGCCGAACATGGTGCTGGCGGAAGCGGGCACGGGCATCGGCAAGACGCTCGGCTATCTGGCGCCTGCGACGCTCTGGGCGGAGATCAACGAGGCGCCGGTCTGGGTCTCCACCTACACCCGCAACCTCCAACAGCAGATCGACCGGGAGTTGGATCGGCTGTTTCCGCTGCCGGTGGACAAGCAGGCCCGGGTCGTGGTGCGGAAAGGGCGGGAGAACTATCTCTGCCTGCTGAATTTCGATGAGGCGAGCGGTTCCCTGTTCGCGCAGGGGCCGGATGCCATCGGATTGGGGTTGATGGCGCGCTGGGTGGGTGCGACGCGGGATGGCGACATGGTGGGCGGCGACCTGCCAGCCTGGCTGATCGATCTGGCGGGCTGGCGGCTGTCGCTGGGGCTGGCCGACCGGCGGGGCGAGTGCATCTACGCCGCCTGTACGCACTACCGCAAATGCTTCATCGAGGCGAGTGTGCGGGCGGCGCGCAAGGCGGATGTGGTGATTGCCAATCATGCGCTGGTCATGGCGCAGGCGGCGCTGGGCGGGGCGGAGGAAGGCTATCTGCCGACGCGCTACGTTTTCGATGAGGGGCACCATGTCTTCGATGCGGCGGACAGTGCCTTTGCCGCGGCCATAACGGGGCTGGAGGCGCGGGAGTTGCGGCGTTGGCTGTTGGGGGCGGAGGGGCGGTCCGACAGCCGGGCGCGGGGGCTCCGGCGGCGGCTGGAGGACTTGCTGCCGGCCGGGCAGGAAGCGGCGGAGCTGCTGGACGCCGCCCTGATGGCCGGCACCAAGCTGCCAGGAGAGGGCTGGCTGCAACGGCTGACCGACGATAAGCCGCAAGGACCGGCGGAAGCATTTTTGGCGCATGTCAGGCAACAGGTCCGGGCGCGGGCGGCCTCCACCGACGGGCCGTTCAGCCTGGAGTGCGAGGCTAGGCCGACGGTCGAAGGGCTGGATGAGGCGGCGGCCAAGCTCTCCGCAGCACTTGAAAGCATCCGGCAGCCGATGGCCAAGCTGCGCCTGATGCTGCTTCGGCGCCTGGATGACGAGGCGGACGAGTTGGATCAGACCACCCGCCAGCGGATCGACGGATTGGCACGAACGCTTACCCGACGGGGCGAGCATCAGCTGGCGGCCTGGTCCGACATGCTGACCGCGCTCGCCGAGGAGCCGCTGGAGCAATATGTGGACTGGTTCGCGCTGGAGCGGATCGCCGGTCAGGAGCGGGACGTGGGCATGCACCGGCATTGGCTGGACCCGTCCATCCCCTTCGCTGGTGCGGTGGCTGAGCCGGCCCATGGGCTTGTCGTGACGTCAGCCACCCTGCGCGACACCACCGGCCAGCCGGAGCGGGACTGGATTGCGGCGGAGATGCGGGTGGGCGCGCCGCACCTGAGCGCGAGCCCGCTGCGCGCCGCGATGGAATCGCCGTTCGACTATGCCGCCAATACCCGCGTCTTCGTGCTGGGCGATGTGGGCAAGAACAACGCCGATCAGGTCGCAGCGGCTTACCGCGTGCTGTTCCAGGCGGCGCAGGGCGGCGCACTGGGCCTGTTTACCGCCATTCACCGGCTCCGCGCCGTTTACCAAAGGCTGGCAGGGCCGCTGGAGGAGGGGGAGATCCCGCTCTACGCCCAGCATGTGGACAAGCTGGACACTGCGAGCCTGGTGGACATTTTCCGGGCGGACGAGAATGCCTGCCTGCTGGGGACGGATGCGGTGCGTGACGGCGTGGACGTGCCGGGACGGGCGCTGCGCCTGATCGTGTTCGACCGGGTGCCCTGGCCCAGGCCCGATATCCTGCACAAGGCGCGGCGCAAGGCCTTTGGCGGCAGCCGCTACGACGACCAGATCGCGCGCGGCAAGCTACGCCAGGCGTTCGGGCGGCTGGTGCGGCGGGAGGGCGACGCCGGCGTGTTCGTCATGCTGGACTCCGCCTTGCCGTCCAGGCTCGCCAGCGCGTTTCCGCCTGGGGTGGAAATCCAGCGGGTCGGTCTGGCGGAGGCCGCGAGCCTGACGCGGGCGTTTCTGCTGGAAAAAGAGGTGATTGGCGAGCGCTGAGGAGCGGCCTGACGCGGGGAGGGAGCGGCGAATAGGCGGCTGGGGCTTGACGGCGGGAGGCGGGCGCTCTTTATCGGCAGATGAATTACCGCAGGGCACATGTTGCCCGACCGCAGAAAGGCGCTCCATCCCGTGTCCGACTCCTCTGTTCTCGACCACCAATCCGCCCTGATTTACGTCATGGTGCTGGTATCCGCCTCCGACGGCGACATGACCGACAACGAGCTTTCCACCATCGGCAGCATCGTGCAGCACCTGCCGGTGTTCGCCGACTATGACGTCGACATGCTGCCGAGCGCGGCCAACAACTGCACCGCCATGCTGGACGATGAGGAAGGGCTGGAAACCGTGCTCTCCCTGGTAGCGGAGGCGCTGCCGGAGAAGCTGTGCGAGACCGCCTATGCGCTCGCCTGCGACGTGGCGGCGGCAGATGCTGCGCTCAGCCAGGAAGAACTGCGGCTTCTGGAGATGATCCGCTACAAGTTGGCAGTGGATCGTCTGCCGGCCGCCGCCATCGAGCGTGGCGCCCGGGCGCGGCACGCGACGCTGTAGGGGATTTCTGCCTGCCCGGTTCCCGCTTTTCCCCTCCTTGACGGAAGTCAGGGAGGGAGCGGAGGTTTTGGAGACGCCGGCTCTGCGCTCTACTTCGGCCGGGACACGCGAACCCGGCGGGCTTGCTAGTTCCGGCGCTCCAGCAGGCCGCGGGCGATGACATGGGCTTGGATTTCGGCGGCACCCTCGAAAATATTCAAAATCCGGGCGTCGCAGAGGACGCGGCTGATCTCGTATTCCTGGGCGTAGCCGTTGCCGCCGTGGACCTGCACCGCGTTGTCGGCGTTGGCCCAGGCGACGCGGGCGGCGAGCAGCTTGGCCATGCCGGCCTCGATATCGCAGCGGCGGTCCTGGTCCTTCTGGCGGGCGGCGAAGTAGGAAATCTGGCGGGCCATCATGGTCTCTACCGCCATCCAGGCGATTTTGCCGGCGACGCGGGGGAAGTGGTAGATGGACTTGCCGAACTGCTCGCGGCCCCTGGCATAGTCGAGGGCAAGCTCCATCGCTCGCTGGGCGACGCCGACGGCGCGGGCGGCGGTCTGGATGCGGGCGCTCTCGAAGGTCGCCATGAGCTGCTTGAAGCCCTGGCCCTCCTGGCCGCCCAACAGGTTTTCTTCCGCCACTTCGAAGCCGTCGAAGCCGATTTCGTACTCCTTCATGCCGCGGTAGCCGAGCACGTGGATTTCGCCGCCGCTCATACCTTCAGCGGGGAAGGGGTTTTCGTCCGTGCCCCGCGGCTTGGGCGCGACGAACATGGACAGACCCTTGTAGCCCGGCTGGTCCGGGTTGGTGCGGGCGAGAAGCGTCATCAGGTCGGTGCGCGCTGCGTGGGTGATCCAGGTTTTGTTGCCGGTGACCTTGTAGACATCGCCGTTCTTCACCGCGCGGGTACGCAGCGAGCCCAGGTCGGAGCCAGTGTTGGGCTCGGTGAATACCGCCGTCGGCAAGATTTCGCCGGACGCGATCTTGGGCAGCAGGTCTTGCTTCTGCTGCTCCGTGCCGCCGAGGCGGATCAGTTCGCTGGCGATTTCGGAGCGGGTGCCGAGAGAGCCTACGCCGATATAGCCGCGGCTGAGTTCCTCGGTCACCACGCACATGGCGACCTTGCCCATACCGAAGCCGCCGTTTTCCTCCGGGATAGTCAGGCCGAACACACCCATTTCCGCCATCTGGTTCACGATGAGCATGGGGATGAGTTCGTCCTTCAAGTGCCACTGGTGGGCGGCTTCCAGGACCTGCTCGTTCACGAAGCGGCGGAACTGGTCGCGGATCATGTTGAGGGCTTCGTCGTCCAGGCCGAGTTCGCCGAACTCGCCGGTGGCAGCTCCCTCCTCGATCAGTGCGGCGATGCGCATGCGGACGGCGTTGGTGTTGCCGCCACGGATCAATTCCGAAACCGCCGGGGTGTAGAGGGCGTGCAGCGCCCCATCGCCGATACCCATATCGTGTGGGCGGACGATCTCGCCTGCGCTGATGGCGATACCGCCTGCCATCTGGGCCAGATACTCGCCGAAGCCGGCCTGCAGGGTCAGCGCTTCCAACTCGCCGAGGCCGGTGCCTGCTTCCTGGCGCTCCGCCCAGTTGAGCAGTTCACGAAGGGCTGTGGTGTAGGTGGTGAGCCATGCCAGGCCGTGCGCCGCCAATTGCTCCTGCTCCAACAGGCCGGCCGAGACCTTGCCCTCTTTGGATACCATCGCGGATACGCTTTGGCGGGCCTGCTCGGTGAAGGCCTCTGCGGCCTTGAGCGCGTCGGCAGCGGTCGGCAGCAGGTCGGGCAGGGTGAGAGACGAGGCGGCGGTCATGAGGGAGTTGCTCCGGAACAATATGGGTGCGTTGTACTACCTACGCGCGGCAAAGCGAAGAAGATGACGAGGTGTCATGGGCGGGGCTGTCTCCCCCGCTGCGCCTTCCCCGATCGGCGCTACCGCGTCCGGCGCAAAGCAGTTCAGTAGGTCCGGGCGTGTCTCGGCGGGAACAGGCCGTAGCGGATGGCTCTGGCATAGCGGGACAGGGCGTAGAGGCCATCGGTGCGGACAGGGCCACCATCACGGATCAGGCTGGCGAGGCGTTCGACAAGGAATTCGGCCTCGCAGGGCAGGCCGGTGACGGGGTCGATGTAGCGGGGATAGAGGAGCAGCGCCCCGACGGTGAGTTCTTCCAGGCTCAGGCGCCGGGTGCGGTGGGCGATGGGCGAATGGTCCGTGGTCAGGCCCCAGCCGGCATAGAAGGGCTGGCCGTAGGTGGCGACGGGCTTGCCGCGGATCAGGGCCTCAAAGCCGGTGAGGGAGGTCAGTGTATGGACCGCGGAGACGGCTGGGTGCTCCAGGAGGGCTGGGATGGCGTTGCTGTCGGCGCGGGCGTCGATCAGGCTTTCCGCAGTAGCGGAGAGCTTTCCCTTGCGGTTCCCGGCAAGAACGTCCGGGTGTTCCTTGTAGAGCAGGAACGCGGCGGGGTTTTCCTTCCGGACGGTTTCGGCCAGGGCGGTGTTGGTCTCCATACCCGCGCCGCCGCGGCGGATGGAGGCGTCGCCCTCCACCTGGCCAGGGATGAACAGGACCGGCCGATCCTGCGGCAGCGTGAGGGGCTGGGCGCTGCCGGTGTTGTACTTGGTGATCTTCTCCCGGCGGAGAAGGTCGATCAGGCCTGCCGCGCGGGCTTTGAGTTCCGGCGGGAAGGGATGCTCCGCCAGAATGCGCTCCAGGCGGCTGTTGCTGGCAGGGTCGTAGTAGATGCCGGTGTCGTCCAGCGCGATGGAGGCGGCGCCGTGAAAGTCGGAGCCGAGGCCGGCGGAGCGGATGAAGCCGTCTTCCATGCGGATGACGTTGGCGTCGCGCATGAGAGGGGCGTGCTCGGGACACTCGCGGGCGGACCAGAGGACGGGACGGCCTTTGCTTGCTTTGGCGTCGGCAACCGTGGCCTCCAGCGTTTTGTGGAAGCGGACGCTGCTGGTGGGGCCGCCCAGATGCTGGCGGAGGGGCGCACGCTTCCAGAAGGCGATGCCCGCGACGGCCCAGTGACCGCGGTTGGCCTCTGCGCGCTGCTTGTAGGTGAGCAGGCGTTCGGCGGCCTGCATGGCGCTGCATGGCTCGCCGGTGAGCGGGTCCATATAGCGGGCATAGCCGATGAGGGCGGCGGCGGCGATTTCGTCTGGTGAGCGGGATTGCGTGCGGCGGGGGCAGGGCTGCGCGTCCTGAGTTGCGCCCCAACCGGCGTAGAAGGGCATGCCAAAGCAATGCACCGGCACGCCCAGCAGCAGCGCCTCGAACCCCAATAGGCTGGTGACGGTGTAGACCTTGTCCACCGTGCGCAGCAATTCGACCGGGTTGCAGGGCGCATCCAGCGTGAGTGCATCGGGGTACCACGTAGGATCGATCAGGCCCTCGCGGTAGCCGGCGGCAACGGCAGGGTGGCGTTTGATCACGACCTGTGCGCCGGGGTTCTCCGCTACCGCAGCGTCATGCATGGCGTCGAAGCTGGCGGCGTTGGCCAGGCCATACTCGATGGAGGCATCGCCGGCCGTCTGGTCCACCACCAGCACCCGCGCACGGCCGCCGGGGGAAGGGAGGGAAGATGGGTCGAACGGCGGGGCGGCATTGTATTTTGAGAGCGCGTGTTCGTTCTTGAACGCAACCAGGTCGCGGCCCTGGCGGAGCAGGCCTTCGGCTAGTGGGCCGGGGGTGTTCAGCAATTCTTCCAGGCGGGAGGGCCTGGTCGCGTCGAAATAGATGCCCAGGTCGTCGGCGATCAGGCTGAGCGGCGGCGCGCCATCAGAGCCCAGACCGGCGGAGCGGAGGAAGCCATCCTCCAGCGCCCAATAGGGGATCCCCCGCTTCTTTGCGAGGCGGCGGGCGCGGTCGGCGGTCGGGCGGTAGCCCCAGCCGGCGATGGCTTCCGTGGCGCCGGATGGGCGGAGGCGGAAGCCGATGCTTCCTGCTTCCGGCAGGAAGGCTTGCAGGTGTGGCACCTTGCGGACGATGCCATGAGCGAGCACATCGACCCGGCCCGCCGCGGGCAAGCGGAAGTGGCTCATTCCGGCCACTTATACCCATCCAGGAGGAAGACGTAGTAGACCTCCGGCGGGCGGGTCGGGCGCAGACGGGCGACGCTTGGGAGGGCGGTGACGCTGGTGAAATACCGGGCGAGCATATCCGGATTATTGCCGCGGGTTAGGAAGATGGCGGGGCGGTCTGCCAGGTCGCTCATGCTGCTGGTCAGTTCGTAGTGGTCGCCGATGTGGCCGTCGGTGTTCCACTTCACCATGTCCCAGGGGTGGGGGCGGACATAGAACATCATCTGCGCCGCGATCTTGCGGTCGCTTGCCACCAGAACGGCCTCCGGGTGCTGGTCCAGCAGCGCACGCACGTCCGCCGCCAGGGCCGTCCAGCCGCGCTGGCGGTGCCAGGGGTCGATGCCGGTCAGGGGCGCGAGAGAGGTGCCGTGCAGGACGGCAGCAGCCACCAGCAGGTGCAGGGCGAGAGAGATCTTCAGCCAGCCGGTCCGGCCGTGCCGCACCAGCCAGCCCACCACCAGGATCGTGGCGGAGATGTAAGCGACGGCGGCCCAGTTGGCGTGGGCGCGGCTGAGCAGCGATTGCAGGGTCATCAGCGCCAGCACCGGCAGGGCGAAGGCGGCAAGCGCGCGCTCATGCGCCGCGAGCCCGCGCCAATGCCAGACTGCCCAGCCGAGGGCGATCAACAGCAGCGGGCCGAACACGCCGAACTGGCCGCCGACAAACTCGCCCAGCTTGTTGAACTTGAGCTGGAAGCCCTGCCAATTGGCATTCTCCGCCGTGTGGCCGAAGCTGACGAAGTCGTTGGCCCAGTTCCACCAGACGTTCGGCAGGAACAGCACGACGCCCAGCACTAGCGCGCCCCAAAAGCCGCCGCGCGTGAGCATGCTGCGCTGAGACGGGACAAGCAACATGGTGAAGGCCAAGCCCAACGCGAAGTAGATCATGGCGTATTTGGAGAGCAGGCCCAGGCCCAGCGCTATGCCGAGGCCGATCCACCAGAGGCCGCCGTTCTGCGCATAGCGGACATAGCAATAGAGCGCCGCCGCCCAGCAGAGCAGCAGCGGCACGTCGGTGGAGACGATGGTGGCGGAAACGCTCACGCCTGGCAGCAGGGCCAGCATGACGGCGGTCCAGGCGCCGGCCTGCGCGCCGGACAGGCGGTAGGCGGTGGCACCGCCCAAAGCCGCGGTGAGGGCGTAGCAGATGGGGGATAGGGCGCGGATGCCGAACTCGCTCTCGCCGAACACGGCGGTCGAGAGCCAGATCAGCCAGGCGAGCACCGGCGGCTTGGAGAAATAGCCGAAATCCGGGTGGGTGGACCAGTACCAGTACTGGGCCTCGTCAAAGAACAGGTTGATGTCGCTGGTGTAGAGAGCGGCAAGCCGCCAAAGCGTCAGCCCCAGTACGAACAGGGCCGAAAGGCTGAGGGCGCGCGCATCCAGCAGCGCGCGCAGGTCGCCTGCGGCGCTGTTGGGTCCGCCCCTATTGGGCGAGAAGCGCGGTGGCTCCCCAAATCTCTCCAGGTCCGCTCTCTTGGACAAGCACTGCCACTCCCCATGGGCTGTCGCCCGGCTCCACCTTGGCTTCTATCGTTTGCGCCGCGCCGCCGAACCGGCCAAGAGCTTGACGCGCGCGGGCGACGTGATGATAGGCAAGGCGTTTGCCGCCGTTCTCGCCGCGCAGAATATGGGTGGTTTGCTTTTGGTCAAACCGGATCAGCCAAATTTCCGCACCTTTCGCCTCCGGCGCGTCCGGCAGGGCGATGCGGATGGTCCGCCCATCCTGCCATCGAAGGGCGGGAGATGCCGGCTTTCCGGCGCGTTTCGCCGATTGTATCAGCCGGCGCACATGGGCCTCGTCGGATCCGACGGCGGGCTTTAGGCCATCCACCATGATCTGTGGCGTATAGACCCGCCTGGTGTCTTGGGCATGAGCGTAACCGTATTGCCGGTCGGTGCCCCACTTGGTCGCGTATGGATCGGGCCAGCCGAGGCGGTCCCAGTAGTTCACATGGTAGCCGATGGCGACGACGCCCTCTTCCTTCACCAATTCACCGAGCAGCCGGTCGGCGGGCGGGCACGAATAGCAGCCCTGGGAGGTGAAGAGTTCCACGACGACCGGCGGGCGGATGGATTCGGCCTTGGCGCCGGCAGAGAGCGTCAGCGCAAACGCGAGGCAGAGAAGCAGGTGTTTCATGCAGCCGGGTTTAGCGGCGGACGGTGTTCACGCCAAATCAATGCTGGGTGAGACTTCAGGCATGAACTGGTGCTATCGCCGATGGTCGCGGTTTACTCCTGTGCCGGGATGTGCCGGGATGGAGGCATATACATGAAACACACCGAAACGGGGTGACGATGACCGACAAAGCCGTCTGTGTTTTCTGTGGCTCCCGCATGGGCGGGAACGCGCGTTTTCGCGATCTGGCGGAAGCGGCAGCAACGGGCTTGGCCGAACGGGGCGTTACACTGGTCTATGGCGGCGGGGCGCTGGGCCTGATGGGCGTGGTCAGCAATGCCGCCATTGCGGCGGGTGGCAAGGTGATCGGCATTATTCCGACCTTTCTGCGCAAGCAGGAGGTGCAGAATATGAACCTGACGCGCACCATCGTTACGGAGGGCATGCTCGACCGGAAGCAGGCGATGATCGACCAGTCGGACGCTTTCCTGATCCTGCCGGGCGGGCTCGGCACGCTGGATGAATTGTTCGAGGTGTTGACCTGGCGGCAATTGGGCCAGATCGACAAGCCGATTGTGCTGCTGGGCGAAGCGGGCTTTTGGGAGCCGCTGCTGGAACTGATCGAGCACACGATCGATGAGGGATTTGCCGGGGCGTCGATCCGGGAGCTCCTGGTCTCCACCGACAGCCTGGATGCGGCATTTGACGCCCTCGGGTTGGCAGAAAGTCGGGCGCGACAGGCCTGATACGGCGGCTATAGTGCGGCAGCAGTTCTGCCGACCCTGTCCGTGCCCGGAGATACCTGATGGCAAAGATCCACGTCAAAACGCCTGTCGTCGAACTCGACGGGGATGAAATGACCCGGATCATGTGGGATTTCATCAAGCAAAAGCTGATCCTGCCCTATCTCGATATCGACCTGAAATATTACGACCTCTCCATGCAGAGCCGCGACGACACCAACGACCAGATCACGGTCGATAGTGCGAAGGCGATCCAGGAGTACGGCGTCGGTGTCAAATGCGCGACGATCACGCCGGACGAGGGCCGGGTCGAGGAATTCGGCCTGAAGCAGATGTGGCGCAGCCCCAATGGCACGATCCGCAACATTCTGGGCGGCACGGTGTTTCGGGAGCCAATCATCTGCCGGAACGTGCCGCGGCTGGTGCCGGGCTGGACCAAGCCCATTGTCATTGGCCGCCATGCGTTTGGCGATCAGTACCGCGCCACCGACCTTGCCGTGCCGGGGCCTGGCAAGCTCACCATGCGCTTCGAGCCCGCGGATGGCGGTCCGGCAATCGAACGCGAGGTGTTTCAGTTCGAAGAGCCGGGCATCGCGCTGGCAATGTACAACCTGGACGAGAGTATTCGTGGCTTTGCGCGCTCATGTTTCAATTATGGGTTGCAACGCAACTACCCGGTTTACCTATCGACCAAGAACACCATCCTGAAGGGCTATGACGGCCGCTTTAAGGACCTGTTCGAGGAAGTATTCGACAAGGAGTTCAAGCGCCAATTCGATGACCGGCGTCTGACCTACCAGCACCGGCTGATCGACGACATGGTCGCCTGCTGCCTGAAATGGGAAGGCGGCTATGTCTGGGCCTGCAAGAACTATGATGGCGACGTGCAGTCCGACACGGTGGCGCAAGGCTATGGCTCGCTGGGGCTGATGACGAGCGTGCTGATGACGCCCGATGGCAACACGATCGAGGCGGAGGCGGCGCATGGCACGGTCACAAGGCACTACCGGATGCATCAGCAGGGGCGGGTGACGTCGACCAATCCGATAGCCTCCATCTTCGCCTGGACCAGGGCGCTGAAATACCGGGGCATCATGGACGACAGCCCGGACGTGGAGCAGTTCGCCCTGGCGCTGGAGGAGGTGTGTGTGGACGCGGTCGAAAGCGGTAAGATGACCAAAGACCTGGCCATCCTGATTGGCCCGGAGCAGGACTGGCTGACCACCCAGGAGTTCCTGGCGGTGCTGGATGAGAACTTGCAGAAAAAGCTGGCTTGAGGGGCAAGAGTATCGTCCGTGGCACCTCGTTTCCCTGGACTTGATCCAGGGCCCATTCCAGAGACGTGACCGAGGAGCGCCCGGCGCTAGGGGCCGGGACCTCCGGAATGGACCCTGACTTTCTTCAGGGAAGTGCGTTAGAGAATGTGATGGCGCGGAAAATAAGTGCGCCGTTCTTTGCGCCCCGCTAGGCTCTGCCGTTCAGGATACCGGCTAGCAGGGACACGCCAGAACCATGACCAATTGCGTACACGACCACCGCCACTGGGCCGACAAGTGGGGTGAGGGCGACCAGATCGGCGCGGGCGCGCTGCTGACGCCCGCCAACACGCTCCAGGCCTTGCGCGAGGTGCAGCGAGGGGAGGTCTGGGACCTGTCCTTCGAGACGCAGATGGGCGCGCCGGGCTTCAAGCCAGCTCAGACGCCCTTCATCATGAGCACCTCCTCCACCGCCCGGAATTCCGTCAAGCGCCGCCGGGCAATGGGCGGCACGAACGACGCCGGCACCACGCTGGAACGGATCGAGATGACCACCCATGTGGGGACGCACATGGATGCGCTGGGGCACTTCTCGAAGGGCGACTTACTCTATGGCGGCTATCCGGTGGACGACACAGTGGACGATTGGGGCCTGACCCATTTGGGCATCGAGCATTGCCCGCCGATCATCACCCGCGGCGTCATGCTGGACGTGGCAGGCGCGGACGGTGGCGATTATCTGGAAAATGGCCGCGCGGTCGGGCCGGACGACCTGAAGCGGGCGATGGATGCGGCGAAGGTGGATTTAAGGCCAGGCGACGTGGTGTTCGTGCGCACCGGCTGGGGCCGGTTCTTCATGACCGACAACGAGAAATTCCTCTCCGGCGAGCCCGGCCTGAACGAGGCGGCGGCCCATTGGCTGACCGAGCAGGACGTGGTCGCCATCGGCGCGGACAATATGGCGGTGGAAGTGTTGCCGGCTGAGAAGGTGGAAGCGCAGATGCCCGTCCATCAGCACTGCCTGGCGGAGGCCGGGGTCTATCTGGTGGAGAACCTGGCCCTTGATGCTTTGGCGAAGGCGGGGATTCACAGCTTCTGCCTGAACATGGTGCCGGTGAAGTTCACGGGCGCGACTGGCTCGCCGGTCAGGCCGGTCGCAATAGTGTAAGGGCGCGCCAGCCCTGTCGATACAGCCCGGACCGTGTCCGGGCCATTCGAGGTGAAAGGGCGTTGGGTTAGGCGGTCGCGAAATAGTGCAGGCTGAAAAAGTCGTGCTCGTCACAGAGGGTTTTGGCGACGCGCCAGCCGGAGGATTCCGCCAGCGACCGGATGCCATCCATCGTGTATTTGTAGGAACACTCGGTGTGGATCGACTCGCCCTCGGTGAAGGCGATCCGTTCGCCGCCAACCGTGACCGTCTGAGTCTCGAGGCTGACCAGGTGCATCTCGATCCGGTTAAGCGCCGTGTTGTAAAAGGCCCGGTGTTTGAACTTTTCCAGATCGAAGTCCGCGCCCACCAGCGCGTTCAGATTGCTCAGCATGTTTAGGTTGAATGCGGCGGTGACGCCTGCCGGGTCGTCATAGGCGAGGTTGAGGACGTCCGGGTCCTTGTCCAGATCGATGCCGATGACCAGGTCGCCGCCACCGAGAATGGTGCGCACATTCTTCAGGAAAGCGACGGCCTCGTGCGGCGGGAAATTGCCGATGGTGGAGCCGGGGAAGAAGCCGACGCGGTGGACGCCCGCTGCCATCGCCCAGTCGGGCAGGTCCAGCGGTTTGGTGTAGTCGCCTGCCACCGGCTCAATGCGCAGGCCAGGGTAGTCTTTTCCTAAAGCCGCCGCGGCCTCATTCATATGCTCGCCGGAGATGTCGATGGGGACGAAGGCTTGCGGCTTCTCCAGCACATCCAGCAGCAGGCGGATTTTCTCTAGGTTGCCCGCGCCGAATTCCACGATGACCGCACCCGGCCCGATGGCTTCGGCGAGGGCGGGGCCGTGTTCGCGCAGAATGGCGACCTCCGTGCGGGTCGGGTAGTACTCCTCCAGCCGGGTGATCTGCTCGAACAGGTCGGAGCCGCGGGCGTCGTAGAAGAATTTGGGCGACAGCGTCTTTTGCGGCAGGCGGAGGCCTTCCAGCACCTCTGCCAGCACGCTTTGGTCGATCGCAGCATTCATACCAGCGGTCCATCCACATCCTGCGCCAGACGCAGGCCGGAGCAATGCCAGCGGGTCGCCGGCGGAAAGAAGTTGCGGTAGGTGGGGCGCATCTGTCCGCGCGGGGTCCAAGCGCAACCGCCGCGGCTCACCATCTGGTTAACCATGAATTTCCCGTTGTACTCGCCGAGCGCGCCCGGCGGGGTGCGGAAGCCGGGGTAGGGGCTGTAGGGGCTCTGGGTCCATTCCCAGACGGTGCCCCAGGCCTGTTGCAGATCCGGGCCACCGGGGGCGGCGAAGGCGGGTTGCGGCTCCAGCACGCCATCCTCCAGAAACTGGCCCTGAATGCGGAGATCGCCTGCCGCGACCTCCCATTCGGCCTCGCTGGGCAAGCGGAACCCGGTCCAGCGGGCATAGGCGTCCGCCTCGAAGTAGCTGACATGGCTGACGGGCGCGCGCGGATCGACCGGCTGCCAGCCGTGCAGGGTGAAGCGCTCCCAACCATCGCCGTCTTCCGTCTCGCGCCAATAAAGCGGGGAGGTCCAGCCTTCAGTCTGGACCGTGTGCCAACCCTCCGACAGCCAGAGTTCGGCGCGTTCGTAGCCGCCGTCCGCCATGAATTCGAGCCAGGCACCACAAGTGACGGGGCGGGAGGCCAAGCGGTAAGGGCGGAGGAACACCTGATGGTGCGGCCCCTCGTTGTCGAAGGCGAAACCGTTGCCGCGATGGCCGGTATCGACCAGGCCGCCGTCATAGGCGACCCAGGATTGCGGTGCGGCCATGCCGGTGGCGGCGGCGGGAGGGGCGTTGTAGGCGGGGCCGGTCGGATTGCGGGAAAGGACGTGCTTAACGTCCATCACCAGCAATTCCTGGTGCTGCATCTCATGATGCAGGCCGAGGGTGACGCGGTCCTGAACCTGCTCCCATTCGGCCGCGGAAGCGTTCTCCAGCAGGCCCGCCATGCGCTCGTCTACGGCGGCGCGGTAGGATGCAACCTCCGCGATGCCGGGCCGGGTGATCTGACCGCGGTCCGGGCGGGAATGGCGGGGGCCTGCCTGCTCGTAATAGCTGTTGAAGAGGTAGGCGTAATCCGGCTCCACCGGCGCATACCCCTCCGTAAAGGCCTCCAGCAGGAAGGTTTCGAAGAACCAGGTCGTGTGGGCGCGGTGCCACTTGGTCGGGCTGGTGTCCGGCATGGACTGGACCGTCTGGTCCTCGGCTGAGAGGGGGGCGGCCAGCGCCTCCGTCTGGTTGCGCACGCGGGTGTAATGCGCGAGCAGGCTGGCGCGGTCGTCTGGCATCATGGCCCTCCTTGAGGCCTGTCCGGAGCCTCTTACCTAGCAACCGTAGGCAGCTTAGCCAATATCGCAGGCTGAAGTTTTGCGAAGATTTAACAGGACCGTTACAGGCAGGCTTGGGTTATGGTCAGCCGACCGAAGCCGGAGTGCCCGCCCTTTATGACCGATCCCGCCGCCCTGCGCGGCCTTTATTCCAGTCTGAGCGGCACCAGCCGCGGCACGGTTCTGATGCTGGCGGCGACCATGGGTTTCGTCGTGATGCAAAGCCTGATCCGCGTCGCCGGGGAGGATGTGCATCCGTTCGAGGTCGCCTTTTTCCGCAACATTTTCGGCCTGGCGGCCCTCGCGCCGATCTTCATGCGCCATGGGCTGGAGCCGCTGAAGACCAAGCGTTTCAAGCTGCATGCGCTTCGCGGCAGCACCCAGGCGTTCGGGATGATGGCGTTTTTCTATGGTGTCACGCTGATCCCGTTTGCGGAGGTGACGGCGTTAAGTTTCTCCGCCCCGCTGTTTGCCACACTGCTGGCGCTGCTGTTCCTGGGCGAGCGGGTCCGGATGCGGCGGATGACGGCGCTCGCCATCGGCTTTGTCGGCATGCTGATGGTGGTGCGACCGGGATTCGCGGAGATCAATCTGGGCACCTGGCTGATCATCGGCTCCAGCATTACCTGGGGCTGCTCCATCGCCCTGATCAAGCTGCTCAGCCGGACGGAGAGCAGCGCGACGCTGGTGACCTACCAGGGACTTTTCCTGCTGCCCTTTACCTTTGCCGCCGCCATGACGGTTTGGGTCTGGCCGACCTGGGAACAGTTGGCCATCATGGCGCTGATCGGCCTGCTGGGGACGGTATCGCACCTGCTGTTCGCGCAGAGCTTCAAGCATGCCGATGCGACGGCGGTGCTGCCCCTGGACTTTACACGGCTGATATGGGCGAGCATCATCGGCTATGTGGCGTGGAACGAAATACCAGACGCTTGGTCGTGGGCCGGCGGTTCGGTGATTTTCGCCAGCGCGACCTATATCGCCTACCGGGAGGCGCAGTTGAACCGCAAGGGCGGCTGACAGGCAGAGCTGCCGGCCGGAGGCAAAGCGCGGGGCCGCCATGTGAAAATGGCAAAGCTTTGGCAAGGGTGTATGCGCTATAAGCAAAGCTTAACTCTTTCCGGGACAATCATCTAATGACCGCTGTCGGCGCACTGCAGGGCGCTTTTGACCGTTCGTCGGGCGCGACGCAGGGCATGCTGCTCATGCTGTTTGCGACTGTCTGCTTTGTCGCCATGCAGAGCCTGATTCGCTTTATCGGCGAGTCATTGCCGCCGTTCGAGGTTGCGTTTTTCCGCAACCTGTTCGGCCTGCTCGTGCTGGCGCCGATCTTTGTGCGCCAGGGACTCGGTCCGCTGAAAACCGGCAAGCTGCACTTGCATGCTGCCCGCGGCGGTATTCAGGCGGCGGGGATGCTGGCCTTCTTCACCGGCGTCACGCTGATTCCGCTGGCACAGACGACGGCCCTGAGCTTCTCCGCGCCACTGTTTGCGACGCTGCTGGCGATCCTGGTGCTGGGCGAGCGGGTGCGCATCCGGCGGATCACGGCGCTGGCGCTGGGCTTTGTCGGAATGCTGCTGGTGGTTCGTCCGGGCTTTGCCGAGATCAACCTCGGTACCCTGCTGATCATCGGTTCCTCGCTCACCTGGGGCATTGCGATCGCCATCATCAAGTCCATGAGCAAGACCGAGAGCAGCGCGACGCTGACCGTCTACATGGGCATTTTCATGACGCCGATCACCGGCGTCTTCGCCTTCTTCGTGTGGGAAACGCCGACCTGGGCGCAATTGGGGCTCCTGGTGATTGTGGGCATTCTGGGGACGCTGGGCCATCTGGCCTTCGCCCAGAGCTTCAAGAAGGCGGATTCGACGGCCGTGCTGCCGCTGGACTTCACCCGGCTGATCTGGGCGAGCATTGTGGGCTTCCTCGTGTGGAGCGAAGTGCCGGACGCCTGGGCCTGGATAGGCGGCTCCGTGATCTTCGGCAGCGCCACCTATATCGCCTACCGCGAGGCGAAAGTGGCCCGGCGGGACCGGCGCGAGGCCGCCGCCGCGGCAAAGCTGGAAGATGCCGCCAAGGCCCGCAGTGAAGCGGGCACGGTGGGCGCAGGCGTTAAAGCGGGGGAGTAGGGGGCGGCAGAGCGCGGGGGGCGTAGGGCCGGGCGCTTAGAACACGCCCAGAGCCAGCCCGGCGGTCATGGCGGCGCCAAGGTCGCGGCAGCGGGCGAGGTCTTCCTCCGGGATGGTCTTTTCCGCCAGGATGGCTTCCGGTGTTTGGGCGTGGGTGCAGACGATCAGGGGCTCCTGGACTTCGCGCAGCCGCCAGCCGGTGGCGATGCGCTTGATCTGGCGGGCGGCGTTTTCGCCGTCGGAGCCGGCGCAGATCATCTGGCCATAGGGACGGCCCTCAATCCGGCCCAGGACCGGGTAATAGCAGCGGTCGAAAAAATCCTTCATCACGCCAGCGACGGCGGCGAGGTTCTCTGGACAGCAGAATATATAGCCGCTGGCGGCGAGCAAGTCGTCCGGGCCTGCCTGATCGGCGCGTTTCAGGGTTGCATTGCCTTCCGCGCGGGCCGCCTCCGCGGCGGCTTCGGCCATCTGGCGGCTGCCGCCGGTGCGGGAATGGTAGACGATGAGGAGATTTGTCATTTCTCACACAATTGGTGCTGGAAAAAGGACTGTGTTAGGGGCGTGGAGGTTAACCATTCGTTTACATTAACGCGCTATCTTATCTGGAAGCAAAGCCTGAACCGGCACGCAGGATGGGACGATTGAACAATAGCGGGTGGGAGAAGAGTTAGGCCGACGATACCAGCGCGAGGGCGATGGTATTGCATCTACATTTGATCGACATTGCATCTACATCCCGTAAACCCGGCATCGACATTTTCGGCCCGGAATGTCGATTAATGTAGAGGAATGTAGACAAATGTAGATGGTTTTTCCGGCCAAGTACTGTGGTAGCAAAATGCGGTTTCCAGGTACCGTTTACCGGAGGGGTTAAGAATCGCCCGGAGAGCGGATCGCCTGGCTGTTGCGTCCGGCCCGATGGCCTATTCCGCCGCCGCCTTCGATGCCTGACCCTGGACCGTGAAGAAGCTGGCGCTCTTGGGCTGTTCGGGCAGTTCGACCGCTTCAACATTCATCCGGGCGATGCGGGACCGCTCGCCGCGGACGATGGAGCCCTCGTTCGGGTTCGGCATGGGGTTCTTCGCCAGGGGAAACGCGTCCGCCGCGGTGTAGACGCAGATGTAGAGGCCGCGGGAGGCGCTGCCGTGGTTCGGATCCGAGCCATGGGCGAGGCGGGTATGCATGAGGCAGACGCTGCCGGCCTTGCCGGTGACGGGAATGTCCTGGGCCTTCATCTCCGCCGTCACGCCGGCCTGCATCCGGCCGGTGAAGGTATCATCCTCGAACAGCGTATGCAGGCCGCCCTTGTGGGAGCCAGGGACGACCTTGAGGCAGCCATTCTCCGCCGTCACGTCGTCCAGCATGATGAGGGCGGTGACGATGTCGTCATTGGTGTGCGGCGTGAACAGGAAGTCCTGGTGATAGTGCACTTCGGTGTTGGAGCCGGGCAGCTTCAGGTTGATCTTGTCATGGTGGAACTTGACGTTCGGGCCGATCAGGTCGGCCACCATCTCGGCGACGCGGGCGTTCCGCATCACGTCCTCATAAGGCCCGTAAAGGTCGGAAGGGTTGTTGATCCGCCGGAGCGCCGGATTTTCGGATGAGTGCTCTTCCCCCATGTCGAAGCGGGGGCGACCGTCGATGGTCTCCGGACCGAAAGGGGTGGCGTGGCCGCGGCTTTCCTCCACCCAATCGGCTATGAGGCCGCGCATAGCGGCGAGTTGCCGGGGCGAGACCGCATCCTCGACGCAAATGTACCCGTCGCGCCAAAAGGCATCGGTCTGTTCTTGGGTGAGGGTGATGGGCATGGGCCTGGCTCCGAAAGGGCGGATGCAATCGAAGCCACCACAATAACGGCTCGCCGTCTGCTGTGCCAGCCAGGCTTGCGGCGCCGGTATCAGCGCGTTCATTTGGTTGGCCTGTGCACGGGAGCGACTGCGGGTTGAAACCAAAAATAACACACCCACGTCTGCCAAAGCGTCGTTAACGGCGGAAATGTCATTAGCGGGCATTATTCGCCCGACGTGTGAATTGCGTTCTAAATATGGAGGTAGTTATGCCGATGATTAACACGCAATATACTTTTCGCATGGCAGCCACAGCAGTTTCGATGCTTGCGCTGGTGGCGGCTTCACCGTCTTTAAGTGCGAAAGGCCAGGATCAGGCCGCACCTACGCCGCCTAACTCTGAGGACTGGATTGACATTACATCCTGGAATTACGCGGACCTTTATGATGGCTGGCGCGCAACCGAATTGCTCGACGCCAAGGCGAAGGGCAAGTCCGGCGAAACGGTTGGCGAGATTGAAGACCTGATTATTGGGAAGGACGGCAAGATCAAGGCGGCTGTTATCGAAGGTGGCGGCTTCATGGATATCGGCGATACCCATGCCCGCATCCCCTGGGACAAGGTCGAGCGGACAAAAACCAACGCCGTCAATCTTCCGTTCGATGAGGATGACTTCAACAGCGATGTCCTGGTAGACGTCGACGACTATTCAGCACGCGAAGGCAACTACCGATTGCGAGAGCTGATCGGCGACACGGTTCGCGACGGTCGCGGCGCGGGCTACGGCTATGTGCGCGACGTCATCTTCAGTCAGGACGACATGGCGGAAGCGGTGATCGTCAACCCGGACTACACCTATGGATATGGCGGAAGCCATCCGGTGCCCTATTCCGCGACCGGCTACCGGCCATATGTCGCCGACTATTGGGTGCCGTACATGGTGAAGGACCTGAGCCAAATCACGCCGTTCGACGAGGAACGTCTCACGAACTAGAGTGAAGCGCGATCTGTCTGGATCGGGCGGTTAGTGGAGGGGCCAGGAGTACTCTCGTCGGCCCCCGTTTGCCCTATCGATCTGCACAGCCCATCCGACCCGGTGTGGTCGGGTGGGCCTGCATCGTCTAGAACGTGACGCCGATACCGATGGAGGATCCGTACATCTCGTCGCCGGTGATGGCGCGGGCGGTGATGCGAAGGCGGGTAAGCAAAGGCAACCATTCGAGCTTTGCCGTGTCGAATTCGACCCCCAAGCCCACCTGCAGCAGCCATTCGCTTTGCAGGGCCTTTGACTGATCGCCAAGCAACAGCGATCCAGCCAATTCGCCGACGCCGCGGATGGGACCGCCGAACGCGCGATAGCCGGTTGGCACGCGCAACCGGTTCCACATGCCGAGCGTGATGGCGTCTGACCTTACCTTGGTATAATTGCGCGAATACCCAATATTCTGCAACTGGATGTGGCTGTAGCGCAGTTCCGAATCGATCTCGTATTCAGGGGTGTAATACTCGTAGTCGAGCATAATCGAGCCGCCATAGCCGACGGCGAACATCTCGCCGTCCTCGATAAAGTCGATTTCGGTGCCCAGGATGTCGTTCAGGATGGCCTGCGCTACGCTGGCGTCACTGACAATCGCGCCGAGCGTAAAGTTGCCGATGGGACGGAGGGTCAGCGTGTCGGTCAGCGGGATATCCCAGCCGAGGCCGCCGGTCGCGGCGAAGCTCGTCCATTTGGCGCGGATAGTTCGCTCCTGGGTCAGGCCACTGAAAACGAACGTCGGGTCGTAGCGTGACGCGCCGATAAAGCCTTCCATGTAAAGCGGAAACTCATCGCTCACGGTAAAGGCGCCGCCAAACTGGGTTGCCTGGAAGTTGTAGTCGTCGGAGCTGGAACTATCGATGAACAGGGTGCTGGCCGACTCGTTGGGGATGACCGAAATACCGAGGACGCCAAGCGCGCCGCCGGCCATTTCGGATACGCCGGTGCCAATGATCCCGCCCAGTTTCTGTGCAGCGGCGGGCGATGCCGCCCCCCATAGCTGGGCGAACCAAACGCCTGCGAGAAGGGCGCAAATCAGGCGCGATGCTCGCTCTTCCAGCCTCACAAATGCCTCACCGAAAATCTCAAGAAGACGCCGCCAACCAAAACCAAACGGGTGCCGGCGGCAGATTGCCGGCGTGGACTTGCTGACGCACGCACTGTTGACGCGTCCGCGTGACAACACGCCGGTTGCCCGAAGTCTTGGTGCAGCCTATTTAGCGGTCAATTCCAAAATAAACAACCGCCGCGGACTGGCTTGCTAAGGGGAACACTGGCTGCTGGCCTGCGGTTTTTTGCGAAAGCCCTGCTTCCATGCAAATCCGTAATATCGCGATTATCGCCCACGTCGATCATGGCAAGACCACCCTGGTCGATTGCCTGCTGCATCAGTCCGGCACCTTCCGTGCCAATCAGCAGGTGGCGGAGCGCGCCATGGACTCCAATGACCAGGAGCGCGAGCGCGGCATCACCATCCTGGCCAAATGCACCAGCGTTGAGTGGAAGGGCACGCGCATCAACATCGTCGACACGCCCGGCCACGCCGATTTCGGCGGCGAGGTTGAGCGCATCCTGACCATGGTCGACGGCGTCGTCGTGCTGGTGGATGCCAGCGAAGGGCCGATGCCCCAGACCAAGTTCGTGGTCGGCAAGGCGCTACGCCTTGGCCTTAACCCCATCGTCCTGATCAACAAGGTGGACAAACCGGAGCAGCGCGCCTTCGAGGTGCAGGACGAGACTTTCGACCTGTTCGCAGCATTGGACGCCAACGAGGCGCAGCTCGACTTCCCGACGCTGTTCTCCAGCGCCAAGCAGGGCTGGGCTGCCGAAGATCCTGAAGACCGCCCCGGCAATATGGACGCGCTGTTCGACAAGATCGTGGAGCACGTGCCCGCGCCGAAGGTCGATGCGGATGCGCCGTTCTCCATCCTGGCGGTGACGGTGGAGCGCGACCCGTATCTGGGCCGCCTGTTGACAGGGCGTATTGAGACGGGCCGCATCAAGCCGAATATGCAGGTAAAGTCGCTGGACCGGCACGGCAACCTCGTCGAGAACGGCCGGATTTCAAAGCTCCTGGCCTATCGCGGCCTAGTGCGCGAAACCCTGGACGAGGCACAGGCGGGCGACATAGTCACCATTGCGGGCCTGAGCGAGACCAACGTCGCCAATACCATTTGCGTGGCGGAAGTCACCGAGGCCCTGCCGTCACAGCCTATCGACCCATCGACCTTGGCCATGACGTTCTCGGTTAATGACTCACCGCTGGCAGGCCAAGAGGGCGACAAGGTCACCAGCCGCTTGATCCGCGACCGCCTGCTGCGTGAGGCGGAGGGCAACGTCGCCATTCAGGTTCGCGAGACCCAGCACGCTGACAGCTATGAGGTGTCCGGGCGGGGCGAATTGCAGCTTGCCGTGCTGATCGAGAGCATGCGCCGGGAAGGTTTCGAGCTTTCCGTTTCCCGCCCGCGCGTGCTGTTCCAGACCAACGAGCAAGGCCAGCGCGAGGAGCCGATCGAAGAGGTCGTCATCGATGTTGACGAAGAATATGCCGGCGCGGTGGTCGAAAAGCTCGGCGTGCGCCGGGCGGAAATGCAGGAAATGCGTCCTGCCGGAGCCGGTAAGACGCGCCTAGTGTTTCTGGCACCCTCCCGCGGCCTGATCGGCTATCACGGCGAATTTCTGACGGATACCCGCGGCACGGGCGTGATGAACCGGGTGTTCAGCAAGTACGCGCCTTACAAGGGTCCGATTGAGACGCGCCGCACGGGCGTGCTGGTCAGCCTGGAGCAGGGCAAGGCGGTGCCCTATGCGCTGTTTAACCTGGAAGACCGCGGTTTCCTGTTCGTGAGCGCGGGCGACCCAGTCTATCAGGGCATGATTCTGGGCGAGAACGCGAAGACCACGGATCTGGACGTTAACCCGCTGAAGGCCAAACAGCTCACCAACTTCCGCGCGAGCGGCAAGGACGAGTCGGTCGTGCTAACGCCGCCAGTGAACATGACTCTGGAAAAGGCGCTGGCCTATATTGACGACGACGAACTGGTCGAGGTGACGCCGAAGAGCGTCCGCCTGCGCAAGCGCTACCTGGACATTCATGAGCGCAAGAAGCAGGCTCGCAAGGCGGGGTAGCGCTGCTGAAGGAGCCGAGTATGGCTCAAAACATCTATGACGATCCGGACTTTTTTACCGGATACAGCCAGTTGCCGCGTTCTCAACACGGACTCGCAGGCGCGCCGGAATGGCCTTCAATCCGAGCGCTGGTGCCCGACCTGACCGGCAAGCGGGTCGTTGACCTTGGGTGCGGCTTTGGCTGGTTTTCGCGCTGGGCCGCCGAGTATGGGGCGTCGTCCGTGCTGGGGCTGGATCTTTCCGAAAAGATGCTGGCGCGCGCCCGAAACGAGACTGACGACGGCCGGGTCGTCTATGAGCGCGCTGACCTGGAATCGCTGGTCCTGCCGGAGGCGGCGTTCGACTTCGCCTACAGTGCGCTCGCCTTTCACTATGTCGAAGACTTCGCGCGGCTTGCCGGCAGCATCTGGCGGGCACTGACGCCGGCGTCAAAGCTGGTGTTCAGCATCGAGCACCCGATCTTCATGGCGCCCGCTGATCCCGGCTGGATCGAGGAACCTGACGGCAAGCCGGCATGGCGGCTGAACCGCTATTCTGACGAGGGCCGCCGGACGACGAACTGGTTTGCTGATGGGGTGGTTAAGTACCACCGCAAGCTGGCCACGACGCTCAATCTTTTGATCGACGCTGGGTTTGCGATCGAACATGTGAACGAATGGGGCCCTACGGCAGCGCAGGTTGTTGCCCAGCCATCCTTGGTGCAGGAAATTGACAGGCCAATGATGGTGATCGTCCGGGCGGGGCGCGTTTAGCCGGGACACTGGGTGTTTCGGCTCAGCTATGCACACAAATAACCCAAACAGCGGCAGGTCCCAGGCTCTGTCTCACGCCTTGAACGGAGCATTGCCGGCCAGGGACCAGGGCTGATCGTGTGGCACCAGGAATTTCAGGATGAAACGGTAGCGCTGTAACTGCCAGCCAGAAGCGGTGCGCACATAGTCGTCCTCGGTGATGGCGGACATCAGCATCGACCGGTTGCCATCCTCGAACGTGCAGGGTTGCCATAGCATCCAGGTTGCATGGGCGCTGTCGCCATCCAACTCGATATGCGGGTTCACGAAGTAGTGCATCGAGAAGGTCCATCTTCCCGACCGCAAATGCGCATAGATCGCATCCCGCCCCCGGATTTCGCCGAACTGCGCGCCGCCGTCCCACACGCTGTCCTCCGTAAAGACGGTGTCAACCTGGCGGCGGGTAATGGCGTCGACCTCCGCCTGCGGTTTGCGGCGATGATCGTCCGTGTACTTGGAGTCGGCGCATTTGGCGTAGAACGCCTTTAGCTGCCTGATGGCTTCATAGTCCTCAACAAGGCGCAAGCGTTCTTCGGTACTCGACGCCATCGCGGGCACTCCACCATGATCGTAGTGAGACAGGCCCGTTAAGGCCGGCTGAGCCTCTCCCCACAGCTATGCGGGGAGAGGACCGCCATTGTCCTTACTCGGCAGCGACCGCGGTGACCGCTGCGTCCTGGCCCGCGCGGACCAGCTTGCCCGGCAGCGCGCCGGTGTGCCGGCCGTTCTCGAACACCTTCACGCCGGAGACATAGGTGGCCTCGTAGCCTTCGGCGCGCTGTACCAGACGGCGGCCGCCGGCGGGCAGGTCGAAGACCACTTCTGGGCGGCGGATCGTCAGCTTGTCATAGTCGATGATGTTGACGTCCGCCTTCAGGCCGGGTGTCAGGCGGCCGCGGTCGGTGAAACCGAAGAAGTCTGCGGTCTCGCTGGTCACCCGGCGCACGGCCCATTCCAGCGGGAACTTGCCGCCCTTGGTCCGGTCGCGGGTCCAGTGGGTCAGCATGAAGGTCGGCATCGAGGCGTCGCAGATCTGGCCGCAATGGGCGCCGCCGTCGCCGAGGCCGATGATCGTCGCGTCGTCCTGCATCACCTCATAGACCGGCTCCAGGTCGCCGGTGTGGAAGTTGGTGACCGGGAACAGGATCATGCCTTTGCCCTCGTCAGAAACGAGGAAGTCGTAGGCGAATTCCTGCTCCGACTTGCCGGCGAGTTTGGCAGCGGTCGCAACGTTGGCTTCTTCCGGCGGCTCGTATTGCGGCGGGTCATCCATCACATACATGCGGTCCCAGCGGCTCGCGATGGCGCGTTGCAGCGGCGGCAGTTTGTTCAGCAACTCGTCGGAGTTCGGCTCGTTCAGGATCTTTTCCTTCATGGCCGGGTCTTTAAGCTTGGCGACGCGTTCTTCGTGCGGCAGGCCGTTGAGCGCCGCAAAGCTCGGACGGCCGCTGAACGGGGTCAGCGAGGTCGAAAGGCCGAGGATCACGCCGACGGCACGGTTCGCCACCTGTGCCGTCACGCTGGCACCGG
Organism: Alphaproteobacteria bacterium; assembly: GCA_965222315.1. Lineage (GTDB taxonomy): Bacteria > Pseudomonadota > Alphaproteobacteria > Bin95 > Bin95 > JACKII01. The sequence goes on from OZ244951.1 coordinate 1,481,201, forward strand.
CATCGCGCGCGGCATGGACACCCTTCATCAGGCGGTTAACGCGGTCCGGATCGGAATAGCGGCCGGTGAGCAGGAACCAGAGCGGGCGGCCCGTTTCATTGCCGACCTGCTTCATCCACTCGAACTCGCCGTCTTCGTCCTCGAAGTCATTGAGCATGCCATAGGCGCCGTGATCGACGGCCTTGAAGGCCTGGCCGATGCCGATTAACTCGTCGGTCTTGGCATAGCGGCCGGGCACGCGCTCGCCACTCGTGGTGCGGTGGGACTCGGTGCGGGACGTGGTGAAGCCGAAAGCGCCTGCTTTCAGGGCTTCTTCCGTCAGTTCCTTCATCTTCTCAATGTCGTCCGGGGTTGCGTCCTCGAAGTCGATGGCGCGCTGGCCCATGACGTAGACGCGCAGCGGGTGGTGAGGCATCTGCGCCGCGATGTCGATGGCGCGCGGTTGGCGCTCCAGCGCATCGAGGAATTCCGGGAAGCTCTCCCAGTCCCATTTCAGCCCTTCGTCCAATACGATGCCGGGAATGTCTTCCACGCCTTCCATCAGGTCGATGAGGGCTTCGTGGTCGCTCGGCTTGCAAGGGGCGAAACCGACGCCGCAATTGCCGAACATGACCGTCGTCACGCCTTGCCAGGAGGAAGGGGCGAGTTCCGGGTCCCAGGTGGCCTGTCCGTCATAGTGGGTATGCACATCCACCCAGCCGGGCGTCACCAACTTGCCGGTGGCGTCCTGCTCCTCCCGGCCAGGGCCCGCGGTACCGCCGACGGAGGTGATTTTGCCATTGTCGATGGCTACGTCGCCGACGAACTTCGGTGCGCCGGTGCCATCAACAATTGTGCCGCCGCGAATAACCAGATCATGCATGGGGATGTCCTCGCCATAGAGCCAACAGTATTGGCTGCAGATGCTACCCGCGATTGTGCAGAGGGCGCAAGCAATGTGCGGCGATGTTCTGCGCCTAGGAGGGGCGGACGCCCCTCGATACGCGCTCTTGCTAGCGCTGCTCGGGATGAAATCCCCTTCTGTCTCATCCTGAGTAGCCGCGCAGCGGCGTATCGAAGGGCCTGTTGCCGCGCTCTCAGCCCTGGTCGAGGAAGTCCTTGCTCCAGGCGTCATACGCATCGGATCGGGTAAAGACCTGGGTCAGTTCCTTTGGTGGGAGGCCTTGCAGGTCGCGGGGCTTTACGCCGTCCCGCAGCGCTTTCAACGTGGCGTATACCGCCTGTTGCGCGGCCATGATCGGCTGGTGCCCTTGCAGCGCGATCCGCACCCGGCGGGCCGAGAGATAGTCCAGATCCTCCAGTTCCGGCGTGGCCCCGCCCAGGACCAGGGGGAGAGTGGTGGCTTCGCTGATGGCCTCCACCTGAGCGCGGGTGGTCGCGCCGACCATGAACAGCGCATCGACGCCACATGCCTCATAGGCTTTGGCCCGCTTGATGCCCTCGTCCAGCCCGGCGATGGCGATGGCGGAGGTGCGCCCGGCGATGCAGAGCGCAGGGTCCTCCTTCGCTGCCACCGCGGCCTTCATCTTGCCGATACCCTCGTCCAGCGAAAGCAGGCGCTGCTTGGCCTCGCCATAGGGCTGGGGCAGTTCGGTGTCCTCAATGCTCATGCCGGAGACACCTGCGGTCTCCAATTCGCTGACGGTGCGCATGACGCTCAGCGCGTTGCCGTAGCCATGGTCCGCATCCACCATCAGCGGTATCTCCGCCGCCCGGTTGATGCGCAGGCACTGGTCGGCGAACTCGGTCAGAGTCATGACGATCAGGTCCGGCCCTCCGAGCACGGTCAACGAGCCGGTCGAGCCCGCGAACATGCCAACCTCGAAACCAATATGCTGGGCGATCCGGGCGGACATGGGGTCATAGACCGAGCCGGGATGGACACAGCGCTCCCCCTCGATTACAGCACGGAAGGCCGTACGGCGGTCGTTCCAACTGGTCATGCGATGGAAACCTTCGGTTCGACGTCCAGGCGGCAGACGATGCCCTCCAGCTTCGGGTCGGCGGCAGGGTAGTAGTCGAGCACGGCCGGGTCGTGGCCTGGGATCACGTGGTCGATGCTGTCGCCGAGGCGCCTTAGCTTGCCCCAACTCTCAATCATGCTGGCCATGTCCACCAGGATAGGGAAGGGCTTCTTGTCCTTGAAGTTCATGTAGAAGTGTGTCGCATCGCTCGCGACCATCACATAGCCGCGTTTGGTCTTGACGCGCACGGATTGCATGCCTTTGGCGTGGCCGGAGCAGAGATGCAGGCTGATGCCGGGCGCGATCTGCTCGTCACCGTCATAGAAGGATACCTGCTCCAGATAGACCTTGCGGACCATCTCGCACACGTCCTCCACATGGTAGGGCATGCGCAATGGCGCGTGGCACATGCACTTACCCGTCGCCATGTGCATCTCGCTTTCCTGGAGGTGCATCCGCGCGTTCTTGAAGTCGCCGAACGTGCCCGCATGGTCGTAATGCAGGTGAGTGATGATCACGTCCTCGACCTTATTGGCGTCGATGCCCAGCAGGTCGAGCCCTTCGCGCGGCAGGCGGTCGATCTTGCGACCGCGCATGGCCGCGACCTCATGATTGAAGCCGGTGTCGATGACGAAGGTGCGCTCGTTGTTGGTCGCGACCCAGATGAAGTAGTCCAGCGCCTTGCTGGTATCGTGCGGATCGCCGCCGATGAAATTCTCGCTCATGGGCCGGTTCACGACCGAACCGTATTTGATGGCGTAAAGCTCGTAAGTGTCGTTCATGGGGTTCCTCGTATCGGCAGCGTTGTCACCGGTTATGCTATCGGATGGTGGGATCTTAACCGCCCGCACCCAGGTGCGCCACGGCCTCGATTTCTACCGTGATGGCGGGGTCGGCGAGTTTGGAGACCTCGACCAGCGTGCTGACGGGGAAGTTGCCGGTGAAGAACTCCTGGCGGGCCTTCCAGACCTGCTCGCGGCGACGGATATCCGTGACATAGACGTTGATTTTTACCACGTCGCCCATCTGGCCGCCGGCAGCCTCCACCAGCACCTTGATCTTCGTAAAGATGGCTTTGGCCTGGCCGTAGTCGTCCAACCCGCCTTGGGCGGAGCCGTCAGGCGCGCGGGCGGTCAGGCCGGCGATATAGGCGACCTGACCGACCACCAGGCAGTTTGACCAGGTCTCCGGCGGTGGTTCCGGAGCATCGGGCGAGGTCACGCGGCGAATATCTGACATGGGGTTGGTCTCCAGGAATTGCGCATAGTCTGCAGTCTAACCGGGTGCCTATGCCGAGTGCCAGCAGCGGATAAGGGGCTGGTAAGGAATTGTGCGGCGACGTGCACTATAAGTTGGTGGTTGTTGCGGTTGACGGTGGGTTGCAACTGGCTTTACTACACTGCTCCAAGAGAGCACTTCCCAATAAAATCAATAACAACATGGGTATCCAGATTTTGCCGGATCTTCTGAAAGAGTTTGCCGCCCAGGTTGCTCGCCAGCCATATGCGACAGCGGTCGCAGAGCCCGATTCCAGCCTGTCTTTCGAGCAGATGGATGCCGCCTCTGACCGGCTTGCCCATTTGCTGCATGACCAGCGGCAGAGTGAAAATGACATCAACGGCTATCTCGGCCCGATCAGTATTCACAGTGTGACGGCCAACCTGGCCTGCTTCAAAGCGGGCCAGTGCATCGCCGCGCTCGACCCCCGCCATCCGGTGCAGGTGTTGGCCGACCTGGTCCGTCATTCCGGCATGGCGCGCCTCCTGGTTGGACCGGGTATGGACGACCTGGCAGCGGCCCTGCATGGCACGGGCGTGCCTCAGGTCGCAATGCCGACGGACACGCCCGACCGAGCGGCAATTCCGGCGTTCGCGCCCGTCGATGCCGATCCGGAATCGCTCTCGACCATCGTCTATACCTCGGGTTCGACCGGCCGGCCCAAGGGTTCGGTGAATCCGCGCCAGTTCTTCCTGGACCGGTGGGAGCGGAACCGCGCCAGCGGGTTCCAGCCGGGCGATGTCGGCGCCTCCTTCTGGGCTTTCCGCTGGGAAGATCAACTGCGGATGCTGTGTGACGGCGTCCGGCAGGAATGCTTTGACTTTGGTCGCCTGGGGCCGGTCGCGCTCGCAGCCTGGATCAATGAGCGGCGGGTGACCAACTTCGTCAGCTACATGTTTCTGTACCGGCAGATGTGCGCCGCGGCGACGGAGGGGTTGCCCCATATCCGGCGGATATTTCTGCTGGGCGAGCCGATCGTCCGCAGCGATTTGGAACTGTTCAACGAAAAGTTCCGTCCGGGTGCCGAACTTATCAGCCGTTTTGGCTCGTCCGAATATGGTGCGATGACGGTATACACCTACCGCCATGGCGAGCCGATCCGGCATGACGTGCTGCCGATCGGAAAGCCGATCCACGCGGGCACACTGTTCCTGCTGGATGAGCATGGCGAGGAGGTGCCGCAAGGCGAACTGGGAGAGGTGACCTTTTCCACGCCAATGGTGCCGCATGGCTATCACAATGATCCGGAGCGGTCCGCCAAAGTGTTCATGCCTGACCACAAGCGGCCCGGCCACTGGCGTTACCATACCGGCGATCTGGGTTTTCTGGATGAGAACGGCGACGTGACGGTCGTCGGCCGCAAGGACGAGCAGGTGAAGGTCCGCGGCTACACCGTGCGTCCACACGAGGTCGAGCAGATGCTGGTGGAACATCCCGGCGTTGCATTGGCCGGCGTCGTGCCGTTTACCGGCCGTCAGGGCAATACGCAGATCGCGGCCTTCTTCCAGCCGGCGGACGGTTCCGAGGTGCCCGAAGCCGCAGATTTGCGCGCTTTTATGAACGAGCGCGCACCGGGCTTCATGGTCCCCTCTGCCTTTTTGCCGGTGCCGGAAATGCCATTGTCGCCGAATGGCAAGGTCGCCCGCGGCCGGTTGCCCGATCCGTTGTCGCTGCTTGACGAAGCAGTCTCCGCCCGGGACCTGGCTCATTCCTCGACGGAGAAAGAACTGGTCCGCATCTGGTCCAAAGTGTTGGGCCACGGCCGGTTCACGTTAGCGGATGATTTTTTCGATATGGGCGGCGATTCCCTGCAAGCCATGTCGATGGTGACGGAGATCGAGGCGGCCCTGAAAATCAAACTGCCCTTCGAAAGCCTGATGCTGGATGGCGCCTCCATCGCGGTGATGGCGCGCCGGATCGATGCTGACAAGGAACATGGCATAGCCAGCTATGTGACGGAGTTGAAGCGGGGCAAGGATCGCCCGGCGCTCTTTGCGGCGCATGTGATTGGCGGGCACCTCTCGGACTATCTGGAAGTCGTGACCGGGCTGCATCCCGACCGTCCGGTTATAGGCATTCACCCGCGGGGCATGGCCGGCAAGGAAAGGCCCGACTTCTCTATGCAAGGGCTCGCCCGGCATTGCATCGCCGAAATGCGGAAAGTGCAGCCGGATGGCCCTTTTCGCCTGCTGGGCTACAGTTTCGGCGCGCGTCTGTGCGTAGAGATTGCGAACCAACTGGTGGCGGCAGGCCAGGCGGTCGGCAGCCTGGTGATGATCGACCCGCAGCCGCCCAGTGGCGAGCCCGGCGCACGCGCCCGTGCGGTGCATCGGCCATTGCGGGAAGGATCGATTTCCCTGGCGATGGCACGTCTGCTCAACACCGTCCCAGCCGCTATGGGCCTGCGGGAAGCGCCGGGCAAGATCGACGAGGCGCACCTGGTCGCCAGCCTAGCCTACCGGCCCGAGCCGATGGCCCTGCCGCATGTGCTGATTGTGTTTGCGTCCGGCAATCCTTACCTCGACATTGCGAGAAGCGAATGGCAACGGGTCTTCGGTGGCAACGCCAGGATCGAGGTAGAGGAAGGTAGTCATATGGAGGTCGTTCGCGGTGCGGCGGGCCAGGCAATGGGACGCAAGATCGAAGCATGGCTTGGCGAAGCCGTGGCGCCACCGGCACTGGCCGCCACTGCGGCAGAGCCGGAATCACAGCTTTTGGCTGGCTGAGGCGGGGTGCCCTACAAATCTGCTGACGAACTCGCGGAGGCGGGGCTGGCCCATTCGGCAAACTTGCCGGGGCTGCGGCGGGTTCAGGCACGCTTTGCCGTTGCCGTGTCCGATGCCATTGCCGACAGGATTGACCCGGCCGACCCCTCGGATCCTGTCGCCCGGCAGTTCGTGCCGACCGAAGCAGAGCTAACCTTGCTGCCGGAAGAGCGCGCCGATCCGATCGGCGACAAGCCACATACGCCAGTAAAAGGCATTGTCCATCGCTACCCGGACCGGGTGCTGTTGAAGGCCGTGCATGTCTGTCCCGTCTACTGCCGTTTCTGCTTCCGGCGGGAGATGGTAGGCCCCGACGGCGACGGAACGCTGAGCGCGGCGGAGATGGAGCAGGCGCTTGCCTATGTCCGGGCGCATCCGGAAATCTGGGAGGTTATCCTCACCGGAGGTGACCCGTTCATCCTGTCGCCGCGCCGGCTGCAAGCGATCATGGCGGCGCTTGATACCATCGAGCATGTGAAGGTGGTGCGCTTCCACACACGGGTGCCGGTGGTTGAGCCGGAGCGCATCAACCGGGATTTCCTGAAGGCATTGGGGAGCCGGAAGGCGGTCTATGTGGCCGTGCATGCCAATCATCCGAGGGAGTTCGGTGAGGCAGCGCGCGCCGCCTGTGCCCGCCTGGCCGACGCCGGGATTCCATTGCTGGGGCAGACCGTGCTGCTGCGCGGGGTCAATGACGATGTGGCCACTCTCGGGACGCTGATGCGGACCTTCGTGGAGAACCGCATCAAACCCTACTACCTGCATCACCCCGACCTTGCGCCCGGCACCAGCCATTTCCGGCTGAGCATCGAGGAAGGCCGTGACCTGGTGCGGGCGCTGCGGGGCAATTTTTCGGGCCTCTGCCAGCCGGAATACGTGCTGGATATACCCGGCGGCTTCGGCAAGTCGCCCTTGGGGGAGACATATGCCCAGCCCGTGCCAGAAAGCTGTGGCGGTGGCTGGCAGGTAATCGACTACCAGGGGCAGCAGCACGCCTACCCGCCGCTAGCCACCGCAGAAGTTGCTGGCGATGCGGAATAGGCGGTAACTGCCTCCCAGGCGATACGTTGCAGGAAGGCTGCATCTCGCGCCAACAGGTCTTCCGGTTTGAACGCCGCCTGTTCCGGAGAAGAACCGAATAGCTTGGCATAAAACGTACAGGCCGCGAGGTAGGTCCCCGCCGGGCTCGGATGCTTGTTGTCTTTGGCGACATAAAGGGCGAGTTCGGGGCGTTCGGCCCGCGCCTTGGCGAAGGCAAGCCCCACCGGCGCTACGGGCGCACCGATTGCAATGCCGGCATCGAGATAGGCTGCCGCCAGGGCTTGGGTCATGGCGGGCCTGTGCTTGTAGGCCCAGGTCATGAACAGCATCGGTCTGGCGCCGCTGGCATCAATGTCCGCTGCGAGCGCCGTCAGCGCTTGCTGGAAGTCCGTGGTTTTCTGCGGATTGATGGTCTCGTCGCTGTAGCCTTGCAGGACAACCAGATCCCAACCTTGGCCCAGACCCAGATCCTCACGCTTGGCATGATCCGTCAGGTGGGCGCCGCCGACGGTCTTCATGCCGACCCGCACCGTTCGCAGGCCGTGTGGTCTCATCTCTTCGGCCAGGGCTTTGACCATCGCGGGGATGCTGCCGTTGTAATAGGTGAAGCTGTTGCCGATCCAAAGCACGCTTTGAGGCAGGGGAGGCTGAGCCTCTGCGTTGGCGTATGGCGCAGCCGGAACCATGAGGGCCACGCAAAGACCCCATAGCAGCAGACTGAACCGTATCAGCATGGTGGCGCAGAACCGCTAGGCAAGTGCTGCCACTTCGGCATAGCGCGGGCACGTGACCAAGTGATCATTTACCATGCCCATGGCCTGCATCAGCGCATAACAGGTTGTCGGGCCGCAGAAGCGGAAGCCGTTGCGCTTCAATTCTTTGGCCATCGCCTTGGAGGCCGGGGTTTGAGCGGGAACATCGTCATGGGAGCGCCAGGTATTCTGTAGGGGCTGGCCGTCGACGAACTGCCAGAGGAAGCCGGAAAAGGAGCCGTTTTCCATCATCGTGAGCCAAGCCTGGGCATTGCCGACGGTCGCTTCGATCTTGGCGCGGTTCCGGATGATGCCGGTGTCGGCCATAAGCGCTGCCTGCTTTGTCTCGTCGTAGCGGGCGACGATTTCCGGCGCAAAGCCATCGAAGGCGGCGCGGAAGTTCTCCCGTTTGCGCAGGATGGTTATCCATGAAAGGCCGGCCTGGAAGCCTTCCAGGACGATCTTTTCGAACAGGGCGCAGTCGTCGAATTCCGGCACACCCCATTCGGTGTCGTGATAGTGCTGATAGAGCGGGTCGCTGCCCGCCCAGGGACAGCGTTCACCCAATTCTGTCGATTGGCCCGGCACCAGCCTGGCTCCCTTACTGGGAGCGCAGGCGGGGGTCGAGCGTGTCGCGGACAGCGTCGCCGAACAGGTTGAAGGCGAACACGGCCAGCGTAATGGCAAGACCCGGATAGATCGCAATCCAGATCGCGCTTTCCGCATATTCCTCCGCACCGCCTTGCAGCATCAGACCCCAGGCCGGGGTCGGTTCCTGCACACCCAATCCCAGATAGGAGAGGGATGCCTCCGCCAGAATGGCCTGGCCAAGGAAGCTGGTGAACATGATGAGGTAGGGAGCCGTCACGTTCGGCACCATGTGGCGCAGAATGATGCGCGCATGGCCGAAACCGAATGAACGTGCCGCATCCACATACGGCAATTCCCGCACCTGCAGCGCGCTGGAGCGCACCACACGGGCACAGTTCGGGATCATCGGAATGGTAATCGCCAGGATAACGTTCTGTGTACCCGAGCCGAAGGTGGCGACGATGGCCAGGGCGATGATGATCGACGGGAACGCCATGAAGACGTCCATGATCCGTTGGAAGATCAGGTCGAATATCCCGCCCATGTAGGCGCTGGTGACACCCAGAACCAACCCGATGGTCGACCCGAAGAACGCGGCGGTGAAGCCGACGAACAGGGCGGTTTCGGCGCCCGCGATAATGCGGCTCAAGACGTCGCGGCCAAACTGGTCGGTGCCGAGCAGGTAGTCCGCATTCGGCGCCGTCAGCATGTTGGCGAAGTCGTTCAACACCGGATCATACGGCGTCACCCATGGGGCGCATATCGCTACCATGATGACAATTACCAGAACCAGCGCGCTGAATGCCCCTAACGGTTGGCGCTTACACCAGCGCCAGAGAATTGTTCCAATGCCTTTTTTGGGCGGCAACTGGGTGGATTCGATGCTTGTGACAGCGGTCATGATTGTTGCTCCTTCGCTGCCGGTTAGCTGTATCGGATGCGTGGGTCGAGCCACGCATACAGCACGTCGACTGCAAGGTTTGATAACACGAAGACAACCGCAACGAGCAGCACCAGAGATTGGGTCATGGTGTAGTCGTAGTTGGTTACGCTATCGACGAACAGTTTACCGAGACCATTGAGATTGAATACCTGTTCGGTCACGACGAGGCCGCCCATCAAGAAGGCGAACTCAATGCCGATCACCGTTATGACCGGTAGCATTGCGTTCTTGAGGGCGTGGCGGTTGACAATCAGCTTCTCGATCACGCCCTTGGCGCGGGCCGTGCGGATATAGTCCTCCCGCAGCACTTCCAGCATGGCGGACCGCGTCATACGGGTCGCCACGGCGGAATAGCGGTAGCCGGTAGCCAGTGCGGGCCAGATCAACTGCGATAAGTTGTGAAGCGGGTCTTCCCAAATCGGCACGTAGCTAATTGGTGGCAGCCATGGCACGCCAGTCCACCACTGGGTGACCAGCAGAATGCCGATAATGATCAGGATGCCTAACCAGAACGACGGCATGGCAATGCCGGCAATAGCGAATGTGCGCACGCTATAGTCGACCCAGGTATTCTGCTTCACCGCCGAGGCGATCCCCATCGGGATTGCGATCAGGATCGACACCAATGTCGCCATGATCGCGATTTGCAGGCTCAACTCGAACCGCAGACCGACTTCGTTGATGATCGGCTGCGATGTCCACATGGAAATGCCGAAGTCGAACGTAAAAAAGTTCACGAACCAAGTGATAAACTGAATGATCAACGGCTGATCAAGGCCGAATTGTTGCCGGCAGGCGAGGATCGCGGCCTCGTCGACAAACCCGCCTTGCCCGCCAAGGCGCACGAGGCAGACATCGCCTGGGATGAGCCGCAGAAGGAAGAAGATAAAGATGCCCGCGCCGAGTAAGGTCGGCAGCATCATGATAATGCGTTTCACCAGATACTTATGCATCGATGCGGTGCTCTTTCCATAGGGGCCTTACCGGCCTCGGAACCTGGATGTTTGGAGCAATCCAGTGCCCTGCCCCCTGGCTGTTGGCCCAGGGGACAGGCACTTTGCAGACCAAAAGAAGCTGACCAGGCATGCCCGGTCAGCGGAGGTTCGCTACTTGTCGAGCCAGACATTGACCAGAGTCTGGCCGAGATAGTGGCTCGGACTGACTTTCCAGCCTTTGACGTAGCTGCGATGGGGGATCAAACGGTGCCACCACAACACAATCATGTAGTGGGCGTTCTCATCGAGAACCATTTTCTCGAATTCCCGCAGATACTTGCCGGCTTCTTCGTTAGTCGTTGCGTTGGCGGCCTTGTCGTAGATAGCGTCCTGGTCGCGATTGATGTAGTCGCGGTAGTTCTGATTGGCCCGGTCAATCGACAGGTTGTTGGCCAGATCAAGGATCGGGTTCACAACCGACTGACAGGTCGCTGTTACGGCCGCTTCATAGTTCTTGGTCTCACGATAGGACCGGAACCACTCGCCAGTGGGAACAGCCCGCTGCGTGGCAGTCACGCCGATCTTCTTCCATTCGCCGATTAGCCAGGTGCCGGCGATCTTGTAGGGCTGGTCGACGTTCCGGTTGACCAGGTCGAACGAGAGGTTTTCGTAACCGGCTTCCTTCAACAGGCGCCGGGCCTCTTCGCGTGATTTCTCGATATCCGGCCAGTATCCGACAATCTCCTCAAGCTCTTCCTTGCTGCGCGCCCAGGGATGGGTGGGATAAATCAGGCCGCCGACAGTCTTCATGATCGCGATCTGGGAGAGGTACTCCGAACCGCCCCAGCGATCGATCGCCAGGGTTAGCGCCTTGCGGACCCTTGGGTCTTTGAATGGCTCAAGATTGTGATTGAGCGAGACCGAGAGATTGCAGTTCCAGGTGCTTTCCTGGACCGTGATCTTGTCTTCGCCCAACGCCCGGATCAGGTCATCGCGCGATTTCGGCGGGAACGAACGGAACTCGATATCGGCGCGACCACCGCGGATCGCCTGCACACGGATCGACTGCTTGGACGCAAGGATCGCGTTAAATCCGTCAAGGTAGGGAAGACCTTCCTTGAAATACTCTTCGTTCTTAACGCCGCTGATCAGCGCGCCGGCTTGCACTTCTTTCAGCTTGAAGGCGCCAGAGCCGCTTATGTTGGTCTTGTACCAGTTCGGATCTTCCGCCAATTTCTGGTCGGAATAGATCCAGTTATACGGGTTGGCCAGCGCAGGAATGAAAGCCGCAGAGGGCTTCTTCAGATGGAAAACCACCGTATAGTCGTCGGTTGCCTCGACGCGATCGACGCGTTCATACATCACCCGGCGAACTGAGAGCACGCCCTCTGGCGGGTTGATAATGTGGTTGAAACTCGCGACTACGTCGTGCGCGTCCAGCGGTTCGCCATCGTGGAACTTGGCGTTCTGGACGATCGGGAAGGTGTATGTCTTGCCGTCGTTGGTTGGCTCCGGCACGTCGCCAATGCAAAGGTCACAGACGAAATCCGTCGGATCTCCGGGGTTTTCGGGATTCACCTTGATCAGCAGGCTGTAGAACGGCGCGATCGGGTGGATAACACCGAATGTCGATTCCTGATGGCCGTCAAAGCTCGGTTGGCGGGAGCCGACGACGTAGTTCAAAATTCCGCCGTACTTCGGTTCCTCGGCCTGAACGGTACCGGTGAGAGTCACCGTCACCGCTGCGGCTGCGAGCAGCGAACGCTGCATCAAACCCATTTGCGGATCCTCCATGCTTTATGACCCGCTTTTTGCGGGATTGAGCGCACCGTAGGTTCCGGAATAGGGGACGTCAACAATGTCGCGCGCTAGAAAGACCCTGTTTCCGCAAAAAAATAGCGGCCCGCAAAGGCCGCTAGTAGTGGGTAACAAGGGGGTTGAGAAAAAGAACCTCCGCATCCGGCCACAGTGCCTGAGCCCTGCGTATGATTGCCGTCTCCGGCGGTGAGTCTCTCAAAACAGAATATAGGGGCTCGGAAGCCGAATTTCAGTGACAATCGTCACAAACCGGACTCCAAAAAGTGATTCTTTTCCGAGGGTTGGCCTGGGATTTGGTCCATGCCGTTCTAGCGCGCCAGATCCTTCAGCGGGATGCTTTCATCATTCAAGCGCTCAATTGGCACGTGTAAACGCTTGCCGATCATCATTTTTCCTATTGCCATGGCTTGGGGAAAGCTCACCGCCTCGACGCACAGCACCCGGTCGTCACTGGCGAGGTGGAATACCGCGAACTTTCCGTCATCCTCGCTGCCCTTCACGACAGTTTGAACGGAGCCCGATGGAATCCCGGCAATTTGCAGGCGCATGTCAAACTGGTCGGACCAGAACCAAGGCACTTCCGGTGTGGGTTTGGGCTTGCCGCAGATGGCCCAGGCAGCCTGCTTTGCCTGCTCCAGCGCGTTGGGCACGCTTTCCAGCCGCATTCGTCCGCCCGAAAAGGGCATGGGCCGGTTGGTGCAGTCGCCAATAGCGAAAACCCTTGGATGAGTGGTGCGGGCTTCGTCATCGACGATGATGCCGTTGGCGCATTCGATGCCTGCGCTCTCCGCAAGTTCCTGATTTGGGATGGCGCCGATCCCAACGAGGGCGATGTCGCAGGGGATCGTCCGGCCGTCAGCCAGACGCACGCCGGTGACGTGACCGCCTTTTTCCTCAAAGCCGGTGACCGAGACATCCGTCAGGAGCTCGACGCCTTCTTCCCGGTGACGTTTGCTGAAATAGGCGGAAACCTCCGGGCATACGACCCTGGAGAGCAGCCGCGGCTCCCGCTCAATCACCGTTGCCGCGACGCCCAGCTTGCGGGCGGATGCGGCCACCTCCAGGCCGATAAAGCCGCCGCCGACGACGGCAAGCCTGCGCCCTGGCTGGAGCGCCGCCTTCAGCGCATCCGCGTGGGCGGCGGAGCGCAGCTCCAGAATTCCGGCCAGGTCAACACCATCGACCGGCAGGGGTCTGTTTCGGCTGCCGGTCGCCAGGATCAGGTAGTCGAATGGCAGATGATCTCCCGCCGACAAGGTCACCGTCTGTGCTTCCGTGTCGATGGCCTGCACCGTGGTGGAGAGCTTCACGTCAATGGCGTGTTCGTCATAGAATTTGGCTGACCGTAGAGCCAGTGATTCGGCGCTTTCCTCGCCTTTCAACCAGCCCTTGGAGAGGGGAGGACGCTGGTAGGGCAGGTCGGGTTCATCGCCGACAAGCGTGATCCGGCCTTCCCAGGCACCTTGGCGCAACGCGGCGGCAGCGGACCCGCCTGCGTGGCCCGCGCCGACAATGACGACATGCTGGTCTGCGCTCATCGCTTCCTACTTCTTCAACGCGTCCCAGGGGGTGCCGACGCGGTTGAAGGAGACAAACTCGCTAAGGTCGCCGCGCGTCACCGGACCGAAATTGCCCATGGGATAGCCGATCGGCAGGATGGCATAGGAGAGAACGCCTTCCGGCAGTTCCAGCGCTTTTTCTGTTTCTTCGGCAAACACCAGATGCCGCGTCGTCAGGTTGGTACCGAGGCCGAGGGCCCGGCAGGCGAGCATCATGTTCTGCACCGCCGGATAGATGGAGGCGCCCGCCATGCGGGACGGCAGGCCGCTTTGGCCCTTGATACAGGCGACGATCCAGACCGGCGCCTCGTGGAAGTGGTCGGTCAGGTATTCCACAGCCAGATGCTGGCGATGATACCGGTCGGCGTCTGAGCCGGGCGGCGGCGCGCTGGTGGCGTAGCGGGGCCCGACAACCTCATCCAGGGCCTTCTTGTACCAGACCTGAACCTTCTTCTTCATCTCCATGTCTTTGACGACGACAAAGTGCCAAGTCTGATTGTTGCCGCCATTCGGGGCCTGCAAGCCGGCCTCCAGCACCTTGATGATGAGGTCGTCAGGCACCGGGTCGGGCTTAAGCCGGCGCATGGCGCGCATGGAATACATAATGTCGAAGACGTCGGTGGATGACAGGTCGATGTCGCGCTTGGCCATGATGGGGTTCCTCGAAATGGGTATTGTTCTGCCCCTATCCATACCGCCCCTCAGCGCAACGGTCGAGGTTCAAGGCTTTGGCCTGCTTCTTGCTGATTTGGGTATACCATTGCCTCATTGAATGAGACCCTCCGATGTCACCGCCCTTCGATCTCGTCCTGACCAATGCCCGCATCGTCGATCCGGTTAATCCCTATGCAATTGCCCAGGATATCGGCATTCGCGGCGGGCTTATTGTGGCGGTCGAGCCTTCCCTGTCGGACCAGCCGAGCAAACAGACCATCGATGTCTCGGGCAAGCTGACCATTCCCGGCATGATCGACACCCACGCCCACGTCTATCAGCATGTGACGGGTCGTTTCGGCCTGCCGGCGGATGCGGTGGGCGTCTATTCCGGCGTCACGACGCTGGTGGACCAGGGCGGCCCGAGTTGCATGACGCTCGGCGGCTACCGGCACTATGTGGCGGAGCCGTCGGCAAGCCGTTGCCTTTGCTACATCTCCTGCTATCTGGTGGGTGGGCTGGAGGGGCATCTCTATCCCGACCTGTACGGCCCGCATGGTGTGAACGTGGAGCACACCACCCGCGTCGCACAAGAAAGCCCGGACATGGTGAAGGGCATCAAGGCCCATGCCGAGATCGGCGGGGCGTCGCGCTGGGGCCTGGATGTGATCCGCCTGGGCAAGGAGATTTCGCGCGGGGCGGGGCTGCCGCTCTACATTCACCTGGGCCAGCTTTGGCCGACGGCGGAAGGCGCCAGCATCGACCCGGACGAGGTGGTGCGCGAACTGCTGCCATTGATGGAAGCAGGCGACGTGCTCGCCCATCCCTTCACCCGGCATCCCGGCGGCTTTGTGTCGAGCGAGACTGGCGAGGTGCATCCACTGGTGTGGGAGGCGCTGGACCGGGGCGTGCATGTGGATGTGGGCCACGGCTCGCATTTCAGCTTCGACGTGGCCAAGCGAGTGCTGGATACCGGCTTGCGGCCCTTTACGCTGGGCGCAGACATGCATGGCTACAACGTCAAGTTGCCCAAGGCGGGCTCGGATGACGACCGCGCCAGCAATCCCTTCTTCGGCGTCGCCCCCTTCAGCCTCACCATCGCCATGACCGAATTATTGGCGCTTGGCATGAGCCTGGACGAGGTGGTGGCAACTGTGACTTCCAACGCCGCGAGCCTGCTGGGCTTGGCGGACGAGATCGGCACCATCCGTCCCGGCATGGCGGCGGATATCAGCGTGCTTGATGAATTGGCCGGTGAGTTCGTGCTCAAGGACAATAGCGGCAACGAGATGGTGACCGACACGCTGCTGCAACCGCTGTTCTGCCTGCGGGCGGGTGAGCGTTACGACGCCACTTCACCGTTCGTGCCGCCGGTGGAGAGCTTGGCGGCCTAAAACCGGCAGCGCCGTCAGTCCTGCACCTTCTTTGCGATGTAGAAGCCGTAGCTGACATAGGCGGAGAAGCGTTCGTAGAGGGCGATCTCGTGCTTTTCGGCGGCAACGATTTCTTGCGCCTCCTCCGAGTTCGCGTTCCGAGCCAGGAATTCATCGAAGCGGGCCTGCATCGGCCGGTAGTAGTTCTCCAGCCAGCAATGCACCGGCAGGGGGAAATAGCCGATGGGGGAGTAGCCGTTCGCCTCCAGCACCGCCATTTTCTCCGCTGCCGTTGCAATCTCCGGATATTCCGCGTCCCAGTGGTCCTGCAACTCGGCGGGCCGATCGTTGGTCAGCCAGGTGATTTCGGAGACGGCCAGCACGCCGCCGGGCTTCAGGAACCGCCGCCAGCTCTTCACGCCGTTTTCGAAGCCGATATTATAGATCGCGCCCTCCGACCAAATCGCATCCAACGCGCCGTCCGCGAACGGCAGCGCGTCCATGGGGTCGCTCAGCGGTTCGATCCGGTCCAACAGCCCTGCCTCGTTCGCCCCTTCCTCCAGGTCGGCAAGGAATTCCGGCAGAAAATCAACAGCGGTCACGACCGCGTCCAGTTCCTCTGCCAGTATCAGGCTCGAAGCGCCCGTGCCGCAGCCGATATCGGCGACGCGCAGGTCCTCGCGGGCATGCAACCCGGCGAGCGTGATCGCCAGCCGCGTTTCATCATCCCCGCCCGGCCCCTGGCGTTCGCCATGGCGATGCAGGTCGATCAGAAGGGTGAAGTCTTCCATGGGTTTCCCCCGTTGAAGGTCGGTGGCGGTTCCCTTGCTGGATTTTCGAGCGACGTGGCAAGAGTTTTGGTCCTTATGCCTGATCGGCTGCGGACCGTCCGGCGGCTTTCGAATGGTGATAGACCCGGCCGGTTCCGGCGTTCGCAATGGCGGCCCTGTCGTTGACTGGCGGCGCTGGCAGGCGTGGCGGCAGCGTCCGCTCATCAGTTGCAGGCTGAGTCATTTGCCCGTACCTTTGTCTCATCCTGAAAAAGCTAAGGGGAGGCGAGCGATGACGAGCCTTTTGCGGCAGGTTGGACTGCTGTTTTTGTTGTCGGCGGGGGGCGCGCTAATAGGTGGGCAGCCCGCTACCGTCGCATTGGCTCAACAGTCTCCGCCGCAGGAAGGCGCTGGAGAGGAAGCGCAGGAACAGCCTGATGCCGCAGCCGAGCAAGCGGCCGCCGGCGATGAAGATTCATCGGAGGCTTCTGTTGACGACGAAGCCCTGCCGGAAGATGCCTATACAGAGGAGGAGCTGGACGACCTGGTCGCTCCGGTCGCGCTCTATCCCGATTCCCTGCTGGCGCAGGTGCTGGTAGCCGCAACATACCCCTTGGACATCGTCAAAGCGCAACGTTGGGCCGATGATAACCAGGACATGCCCGACGACCAGCGGACAGAGGCGACCCAGAAAGAAGACTGGGATCCATCCGTTGCGGTGCTCGCGGCTGGGTTCCCGACCGTCTTGAAGAAAATGGCCGACGAGATCGACTGGACCGAGCAATTGGGTGACGCCATGCTCGTGCAGGACGGTGATGTGCTTGATGCAGTGCAGCGTCAACGCGCCCGCGCTGCTGCAGTCGGCAATCTGGAATCCAATGACGCCCAGACCGTCGAGGTTCAGGACGATGAAATTACCGTCGCACCTGCCGATCCCAATGTTGTTTACGTTCCGGTGTACGATACGCAGACCGTTTATGCGCAGCCTGCAACATCGACCACTGTCGTAGAGGAGAACGACGATAAATACTCGTCCGGTGAACTGATCGCGACCGGCATTCTGGCGTTCGGCGCTGGCATGGTCGTCAACGAGGTCTTCAGCGACGACGATCCATACTATGGTTATTGGGGCAGGCCACCGCCGATGGGCTGGGGCGGCGGCGGTTTCCGGCCCTATCCGCCGGGCCGTGGTGGCGTTTATGTCGGTGGCGACGTGAACATCAATGTCGACAAGGACGGCCAATGGAGGCCGGACCGCCGGCAGCAAGACCGCGCCAGGAACGAGATCAAGAAGCGCAATGACAAGGTAGGGAACCGCAAGGGCTCCACCCGCAAGGTCGCTGACCGGGGGGCCGGTGGTAGCATAAATAGCGCCAAGCGCCCGGCTCAGAAAAGTCAGGCTGCGTCCCTCGAAAGCCGAATGAAGAAGCGCGATAGCGGCGGCGCGGGCAAAGGGTCAGCGGCCAAGAAACGCGACAACAATGCGTTTAAGGGAGCCAAAGGCAGTGGCACGGCCTCCAAAAGATCACTGGACCGTGGCAAGCGCAGCAGCAAGAAGGTAGCGGCCAAGTCACCGAACAGGAAGGCTGGCGCAGCGCCCAAACGCAAAACGGGCGCCGACAAGCACAAGCGCTCCAAGAATAGAGCCAGTGCCAGCAGAAACAAAAGCCGTGGCAAGGCCAAAGCGCAGCGCGGCGGCGGCCGGCGCGGACGCAATTAGGGAAGGGCGAGAGCTATGATCAAATGGACTATTTCGACCCTTTTAGTGGTGGGTCTGCCCTTCGCGTCGGCAATGGCGGAACCGTCGAAGTATCCGACTCCGGATGCCGCGGTAACAGCCGTCATTCAGGGGCTTGAGGCAGCGGACAAAGCAGCGGTCCTTGAGGTTTTCGGACCCGAAGCGGAAGACATTCTGCTGACCGGCGAGAAGGCCCGCGACCGGGAGGTTTGGGGCGAGTTTCTGGAAGCCTACAAGACGCTGAACCGGGTTGCGGTCGATACCAGCGGCGACCTGGCGACGCTTTATGTTGGGGAGGGCCAGTGGCCTTTTCCGATCCGGCTGGAAAAGCAGGACGATGGCACATGGGCCTTCAATCCAGAGGCCGCGCGCGAAGAAATCCGCCTGCGCCGCATCGGCCAGAATGAAATCGATGTGACGGACCTGATGCTCGCCTATGTGGATATTCAGTCTGAGTACAGGCAGACCGACCACGACGATGATGGCGTGATGGAGTTCGCCTCCCGGATCATCAGCACGCCGGGCGAGCGCGATGGCCTGTATTGGCCGGCGGACGAAGGTGAAGAGGCCAGCCCCATCGGCGCGTTCATGGCATCGGCGACGGCGGCGGGATACAAGTTTGATGGGGCGGAATACGAGCCGGAGCCCTATCTGGGCTATTTCTACAAGATCCTGACCAAACAGGGGCCGAGTGCGCCTGGCGGTGAACTCAGCTACATCATCAACAGCCAGATGGTGGCGGGGCACGCCCTGCTGGCCTATCCGGCCAAGTATGACGAGACCGGCGTTATCAGCTTCCTGATTGGCGAGAGCGGGGTGCTCTATGAAGCCGACTTGGGGCCGGACACGGTAGCGATCGCCGACAAGATCGATGCCTTCGACCCGGACGACCGCTGGTATGTGCTCGAATAGTGGCGTCTAGGCGGGATGGTGCTGGGTCAGGAAGCCCAACACCGCCTCGTTGAAGGCACTGGGCGTTTCGAAATAGGGCGAGTGCCCGGCAGCAGGCAATTGCTGGAACTGCGCGTTGCCGATCAGCCCTGAAATCTCCTTGATCGCTGCTGGCGGGAAGATGGTGTCGTTGTCGCTGGTGATCAGCAGCACCGGCAGCATCAGATCTGCCAATTCCTCGGCTGTTGTAGAGGCGGGGCTTTGCGAGTGCAGGTCGTCGGTCAGTTGCACGTTCAGGCTGCCAATATGCCGGTAGAGGTAGGCCAGTTCCGGCTGCCGCGCCGGAAAGTCCGCAGCGACGGCGCTGGTCGCAATGCCGTGCTCGGCGAATGCCTGCCTTGCCATGGCGATCGCCATGTCAGCCGCCGGGGTTGAGACGCCTCCGGTGGTGTTGGAGAGCACCAAGGCCGCAACTCGCTCCGGCCGCTCGACAGCCAGCCTGAGGCCGGTCCAGCCGCCCATGGACTGGCAGACTATTGCCGCCTTCTCCACGCCTGCCGCATCCAACACCGCCGCCAGATCGTCGGCGAAGTAGGCGCGGTCGAAATGGGCTGGCGGGCAATAGGAGCGGCCAAAGCAGCGATGGTCGAACGAAATGACCCGGTAGCCTGCCGCAAGGAAAGCCGGGACCTGCTGAAACCAGCTTGCCGCGTTGCCGCCCCGGCCATGGGCCAGCACGACCGCAGGCCCTTCGCCCAGGCTCTCATAGAATATTTGGCAGTGGTGCGACGGTGCGAATGGCATTGAGGGCTTCCTTCCAGCGTGGCCTGCATGGCATCCTTCCTGAAATCACCAACGGAGGAAAGTCAAATGCCCGGTGCTACCGTCGACGCCCACGGCGAACCTATCCCAGAAGAATATCAGGTCGGTGCGGAAGAACTCGCCAACCTCTCGGTCAAGCTGATCGAGCATCTGAAAATCCGCACCATGCCCATCGGCATGAAACGCTTCAAAAGCCAGGAAGAGTTCGAGGGCGTGCGGGGCCTGCGCCGTCCGAAGGCAGGGCGGTTCTATACCACCTGCCAGTTGGTGACGCAGGCGCGGGTCGCGGGCTTTACCATGGGTATTGCCGCCGACAATGTCCGCCCCGGCGGCAATTGCGGCGGCGTCATGGGGCTGGATGTGCCGGACGAAGGCTGCCTCTCCGGCGAGCACATGGACGGCGTCTGGTTCGAAAACCGCGAAGCTGCAAAGAGCCATCAGGACACGATGCCCCGCGCGCCGTATGACGACGGTGCTTGGGTCGGCACCGTGGTCTCGCCGTTGCGCTCCGGCCGTCTCGACCCGCCGGATATCGTGCTGTTCTATGCAACGCCAGGACAGACGATTCTGTTCGTCAACGGCCTGCAGTGGAAGCGCTACCGCCGCTTCGACATGACCATTACAGGTGAGAGCGCCTGCGCTGATAGCTGGGGCCGGGCGCTGCTGACCAACGACACCTCGATCAGCGTGCCGTGCTTCGCCGAGCGCCGCTATGGCGGTGTTGCCGATGACGAGATGTTGCTCGCCATGCCGCCCCACGAGTTCGCCCGTGGCGTCGAGGGCCTCGCAGGGCTCAGCAAGGTGGGCTTGCGCTACCCCATCATGCCGTGGGGCCCGCAGGCCGATCCGGCGGAGGGGATGGCAAAGAGCTACGGATAGACGGCGGCGCTGCTCTCCGTGAAATAGGGCAGGGCAGGGGGAGTGACGGGGCAAGATGCCAGCTTCTCCCGCCAGTCCTGTCCGCAGGCCGAGTGCTACTGCTGGCCGGTGGTGCCTTCCGCGGGCGTGATCATGCCGAACATGCCGCCGGAAGGGTCGGCGGCCAAGGCGATGCGTCCGACGCCTGACACGTCGAACGGTTCCTGGAGGATGGAGCCGCTGTTTGCCTTCACCGTCTTGCACGTGGCATCCACGTCATCCACGGCAAAGTAGACCATCCAATGCTGGGGAAAGCCGTCAAACGGCGGGCCATCCATCTTGAAGATACCGCCGGCCGGGCCCTTGGAGTGCAGGCAAATATTATACATGTTGCCATCGCCCATATCCATTTCCTCGAACGTCCAGCCAATGACCGAACCGTAAAAGGCCTTGGACCCGGCGACATCACGTGTGCCCAACTCGTTCCACCAGACCTTGCCCTGATTGCTCATGCGTATGTTCCTTCCGTTCGCGATTGGTATCGATGACCGGAATGTTCCACCGAGGCCCGGTTGCGTTCAATCGGAACGAATCCCCACGAAAGCCGTCATTCTGGTGGCAGGCTTGGCTTACCGTATTTTTTGCTGAGACCTTTCAAGGGAATAGGCGGGAACGGATGGGCCCATTCCGGGGCTGGCGCACGCAAACATTTTGACGTGGATCGGGACGGGCGCGGCATGCGCCGCCGCTGACCGGAAAAATGCAGCGCGCGGGTTGCCGTTCACGCGGCAAAGCCTTACTTCCTAGCCTCCTGATGACCGACGCATTGCCCATTTTCCTTCAATCGGAGCTTATACCATGAATGATTCCGTACCGCCGTTTTCGGCGCGGGAAGTCCTGGACTTCTGGTTTGGCTCCAAGGACGCCCCTGACTATGGCGAACCGCGCGCCGCGTGGTTCAAGAAGGACGAAGCGTTCGACGCAGAAATCAGGCGCCGCTTCGGCGGCCTGCATGCCGCCACTGCCCTCGGCATGCTCGACTATTTCTGGAAGGACAATCCGGAAGGCAATCTGGCGTTGGTGATCTCGCTGGACCAATTCTCGCGCCAGCTCTACCGGGGCGAGGCCAAGGCGTTCGCCCAGGACCAGCATGCGCTGAAAATGGCGAAACTCGCAATCGAGAACGGCTTTGACCGGGACGCACCGGCATCGCTCCGCTTGTTCTGGTACCTGCCGTTCGAGCATAGCGAGAACCTGGAAGACCAGGACCGCGCCATCGAATTGATCAAGCCCCTGGGCAATGCCGAGTGGACCCGCTATGCGGAGGAACATCGTGCCGTGATCGCGCGCTTCGGCCGCTTTCCGCACCGCAACGCGGCACTTGGCCGGGAAAGCACGCCGGAAGAGGAAGCCTATCTGGCGGAGCCCGGCAGCGGTTTCTAAGGCCTGCCCCGGTTCCCTGCCAGTATACATTCCAGCGGTGAAGCGGCGGCTTAGGCCGCCGTTTCAGTGTCCGTGTCCTCACGGTGTTCCGTCAGCACGCGGATCAGTTGTTGCTTGGAGATGACGCCCTGGAACTTGCCGTCATCATCCACGACCGCGACCGGCGCATCTGAGCCCAGAATGGTCGGCAGTGCTTCCTCCAGCACTGTGCTGGAGGAGATAGACTGGGTCGCATCGGCCACATCAAAGAGGGTGCGTTTACCACGGCCGTCCGCCTTGGCAGCAGCCGCCAACTCCTCCTCCGTCACGACACCTTGGAACTGGTCACCGTCGAACACATAGCCATATTGGGCCTTCTTGCCCCGCATCTCGTTAAGGGCGGTGTCGATGTTCTCGGTGGTCAGGCGCAGGCGCGGCGGGCGCATGACCACGTCGACGGAGAGCACCCGCGCCCGGTTCACGTCGCGCACGAATGCGGCCACGTAGTCATCGGCCGGACTGAGCAGAATATCTTCCGGATTGCCGACCTGGCTGAGTCGGCCGTCCTTCAGAATAGCGATCTTGTCGCCCAGCTTCAGCGCCTCGTCCAGATCGTGGGTGATAAAGACGATGGTCTTGTTCAGCTTCTCCTGTAACGCGATCAGCTGGTCCTGCATCTCGGAGCGGATCAGCGGATCGAGCGCGCTGAATGCCTCGTCCATCAGCAGGATTTCCGGGTCGCCGCAAAGCGCTCGGGCGAGGCCGACGCGCTGTTGCATCCCGCCCGACAGTTGTGCCGGGAAGGAGTTCTCATAGCCGGCAAGGCCAACCGTTTCGATCCATTCAGCCGCTTTTTCGCCGCGCTGGCGCTTGCCGACACCCTGCATCTCCAGGCCGTAGCCCACATTGTCGATCACCGTGCGGTGGGGGAAGAGGGCAAAGCGCTGGAAGACCATGCCCATTTTGGTGCGGCGGAACTCGCGCAGTTCCGTGTCGTTCATTCCGATCACATCCTGTCCATCGACCAGGATGCGCCCGGCAGTGGGCTCGATCAATCGGTTGAGGTGGCGGATCAGTGTGGACTTGCCGGAGCCGGAAAGCCCCATCACGACGAAGGTCTTGCTCTCCTCCATCGAGAGGCTGATGTCGTGCAGGCCGACAGTATGGCCGGTGTCGGCAAGGATCTGATCCTTGCCTTCCCCCGCCTGGGCCCGTGGCAGCACCGACTGCGGATCTTCGCCGAATATCTTGTAGACGTTTTCAATTTCGATCTTCGCCATGGCGTATTTGTCTCTTCAATCTATCTGGCATCGGGTCCGGTGACGGTCGGGCATCATCGGGTCCGGTGACGGTCGGGCATCAATGCCCGGCCCCGCGGTGTTTCTGGACCCGGGCGCCATAGGCTTGGCTGACGCGGTCGAAAATGATTGCGATGGCCACGATCGCCAAACCGTTCAGCAGTCCCATGGTGAAATACTGGTTGGTAATCGCCTTCAGCACGGGCTGGCCGAGGCCCTTCACGCCGATCATCGACGCGATCACAACCATGGCAAGCGCCATCATGATGGTCTGGTTGATGCCCGCCATAATGTTTGGCATGGCAAGCGGGATCTGCACGCCCAGCAGGCGCTGACGGAAGTTGGCGCCGAATGCGTTGGCGGCTTCCAGCACATCCTTGTCGACCAACCGAATGCCGAGGTTGGTCAGGCGGATCACTGGGGGAATGGCATAAATGACAACGGCAATGACGCCCGGCACGCGCCCAATCCCCAATAGCATCACCACCGGGATCAGGTAGACGAAGGGCGGCATGGTTTGCATGACGTCCAGAACCGGTGTGACCGTCGATTGGACGCGGTCATACCGGGCCATGGCGACGCCTATCGGAATGCCGATGACGATCGAGAGAATGGTACAAACAAGAATGATTGAAATCGTACTCATGGTATCTTCCCACATGCCGAAGACACCAATCAGGACAAAGGCGACGATCACGCCGATCACCATACGAATGCTGCGGGCAGCGCCATAGGCGAGAGCGGCCACGACGGCAATAACCAACCACCAGGGTGAGTTCAGCAATATTTGCTCGAACCAAATCATAAAACGCAGCAACGGGTCGAAAAAATCTTCGATCGCGACACCGTAGGATCGAGAGAACTCCCGATACACGTCATCGACATTGCGTCGCAATGCCAGCAAGGTTTCCCGCGGCAACGCTGGGAATTCGACCAACCAGTCAGCCATCGTTTTAGCCTCGATGTTGTTTCTTGTTGTCTGTTTCAACAGAAATAGAATTAGGGCCCAAGTGAACTATCGTTCCCCATGGGCCCCGCCGCAGCCGACGGAGGCTGCGGAACTGCGGGCGCTGCGGTCGGCCGCGGCGCCCGCCAGTCCTGCGATTAGATCGCGTCTTTGATTTTGGCAGCGACCTCGTCAGAGACCCAGCCGGTCCAAAGGTCCTCATTATTCTTCAAGAAATAATAGGCACCTTCTTCGCCGGAGTATTGGTTCGTGTCCATATAGGCCAGAACTTCGTTGGCAACAGCGTTCGACCATGCGCGTTTGTTCAGATAGTCGATCGCCTCCGGCGCGCGTTCAGCCAGGTCTTTGGTCACCACGGTCACGACCGACGCTTTCGGCCAATCATTGGGTTTCGGCTCGAGACAATTGGGTTCCAACGTGCAATTGTTCCATTCGTCGGCGTTATGCTCCACACCGAAGTCCAGCTTGTACATCGGATACTTGCCCAACACCGCGGTCGGCGCCCAATAGTAGCCGAGCCATGCTTCCTCGCGCTCATAAGCTTTCGCAATTGAGCCCGCGAGACCGGCACCGGAGCCCGGATCGACCAATTCGAAGCCCTTGTCTTCGGCACCGAAGGCGCGGAACAGGTTCTCGGACACGATCTGGCAATTCCAGCCAGACGGGCATCCAAAGACAGCGCCAGTGTCCGGCAACTCAGGATGCTTGAACAGGTCCGGCCGTTCTAGCGCATCCTCGACCGTCTCGATATCCGGGTTGGCATCCTTCACGTATTGCGGGATCCACCAACCCTCTTCGCCGCCGTCCGTCAGGATTTCGGCCGCGTAGGCAAGCCGGCCTTCCTTAACAGCATCATCGATCTGCTTTTTCACGTTGTTCGGCCAGATTTCCGGCGCCACATCCGGTTCGCCTTTTTCAACCATGGAGGTCGAGGTCGGCATGGTGTCGCCCGGCACAAGTTCGACCGAGCAGCCATAACCCTCTTCCAGGATGATCTTATCGACGTAGGCCGCGAACTCGGCGGAAGCCCAGTTCATATCGGCGATGGTAACACGGCCGCATTCGGCGTGAGCTGGCTGGAATGCCATTAGCGCCACACCGGCAGCACCGGCTAGCGTACTTAACATTACTCGCATGAGGATATTTCTCCCTAACCTGCGCATTCATTTATAGTACAGTTGTTCCGACCCATAATTACTACAGGCCGCCCGATAACGTAGGGTCTATTGTGGCGAGTGCAGTCTTCAGTCATTTTTCAAGTAACCAGGGACTATACTCGTGCGCTAATTAGTTAATCAGCAGCAGACCCAGTATCTGTGTAAAGCTGCATCACACAGAGACACTACATTACTAAACGCTCCCTGCAAAGTCGACCCCTTAAAGTCTACGCCTTAAGGCCGAAAAATCCAGCAGACGCCCGGCCTGAGATTTCATTTCAGGCAGCGCCAAACTGCCTGGCGCTAATGTCTCGCCGCGGCGCGGTCGATGAACTCGGCCAGTTTGATGTCCAGGGCCGTCAAACCATCGGCATCATGCGTGCTCAGCGTGATGTCTACGCGGCTATAGACATTAAACCATTCGGGGTGGTGGTCGAGCTTCTCCGCCGCCAGCGCGACTTCCGTCATGAAGCCGAATGCAGAGGTGAAATCGTCGAATTTGATCGACCGGAAGATCGCATCCCGTCCATCGACGGTCTGCCATTCCGGAATTGCGGCCATGACCGCGCGCCGTTCACCCTCGGGTATCAAAGTGCGCATTTCGTGATTTCTCCCGGTTGGATAAAGGTATTGCCGATGCCAGTATAGGGAAATGGAAGCGCGACGCCCCCCTTCATTGGAAGAGATGCTCAGCTATGCGGAAGCTGCCCTGGCCGATATCCCGCCTGGGCTGCGGGAGCATGCCCGCAGCATCGCCATCCTGATTGAGGAATTCCCCGATGCGGACACGATCAGAGAGATGCGGCTGGAAACGCCCTTCGACCTGTTGGGGCTCTATTCTGGTGTATCCCTGGACCGGAAAAGTATCAGCGACACGCCAGATGACCAAGACCGCATCTTCCTCTACCGCCAGCCTATCCTCGCCTATTGGTGTGAAACGGGCGAGGATCTGGCCCACTTGGTGCGCCACGTGCTGATCCACGAGATCGGCCACCATTTCGGCTTGTCCGACGATGATATGGAGGCACTGGAAGCGCAAGCGGGTGACTGGCCTGACTGACAGGCCCCGCTAATAGAGGCTTCCCCTTTTTTTCGGCTAAGGTCTGGTGGATACGCACCACGCGCCAGAACCGGGCTAGGACCGGAAATGCGTCGGTCGCCAGCGGCGCGACGGTGTTTTGAACGAAAAAGAGGCCCAGACGTTCGTCTGGACCTCTGCATAAAGCAACGGGAAATGAGCTACTCCGCAGCGATACTGGGCGCCCAGGGCCGGGCCTGGCCGTCCTTGCCTTCGAAATTGTCGATATCGTTACCCTTCTCCAGGGTCAGGCCGATATCGTCGAGGCCGTTCAGCAGGCAGTGCTTGCGGAAGGGGTCCACGTCGAACGGCACTTTCTCGCCGTTCGGACGGGTGATCTCCTGGGCTTCCAGATCGACGGTCAGGCGGGCGTTCGCACCTTTCCGCGCGTCGTCCATCAGTTCATCGACCACTTCCTTCGGGAGCTTGATCAGAAGCATCCCGTTCTTGAAGCTGTTGTTGAAGAAGATGTCGGCGAAGTCGGTGCCGATCACGGTCTTCACCCCAAAATCCGCCAGCGCCCAGGGGGCGTGTTCGCGGGAGGAACCGCAGCCGAAATTGTCGCCGACCACCAGGACTTCCGCGCTGCGGTAAGCTTCCTGGTTCAGGACAAAGCCCTCTTTTTCCGAGCCGTCTTCATTGAAGCGCTGGTCGTTGAACAGGTACTTGCCGAGGCCGACACGCTCGATCGTCTTGAGGAAGCGCGCCGGGATGATCTTGTCGGTGTCGATATTCGGCGAGGGCATGGGGGCCGCAACGCCGGTGAAGGTCTCAAACTTCCGCATGATTTTTCCTCCAGCTACCGAAGTCAGTTTAACAGGTCGTCTTCGCGCTCGTACAAGGCGACGAAGTGCACGAGATGGGCCGAGTCGATCTGATGCAACTGACCGGTCGCGTCGTCGCGGATGAACAGTTCGCCCAGCGCTTCCGGCTCGTCGTCTTCATCGTCTTCGTCGAGCCAGTCACAATCGAGGTCGAGGGCGATCATTGGGTTCATTAAGTCAATTCCCGTACGTCGGCCAAATGGCCGGTGATGGCCGCCGCCGCCGCCATGGCAGGGCTGACCAGATGAGTGCGGCTGCCAGGACCCTGGCGGCCTTCGAAATTGCGGTTCGAGGTAGAGGCGCAACGCTGTCCCGGCGGAACCTTATCGTCGTTCATGGCTAGGCACATGGAACAGCCCGGCTCGCGCCACTCGAAGCCAGCCTCGATCAGGATCTCGTCGAGGCCCTCCTGCTCTGCCTGCTCACGCACCAGGCCGGAGCCGGGCACGATCAACGCTCGGACGTTGTCGGCGACCTTCTTGCCCTTGGCGACTGCGGCGGCGGCGCGGATATCTTCGATCCGGCCGTTGGTGCAGGAGCCGACAAAAACCATGTCGACCTTGATGTCGGTGAGCTTCTGACCGGCCTTCAGGTCCATGTATTCGATGGAGCGCTCGACCGCGGCGCGGCGGTGCTCGTCGGCGATGGTTGCCGGGTCAGGCACGGCGCCCGTGATCGGCAGCGCGTCCTGCGGACTGGTGCCCCAGGTCACGTATGGGATGATCTCCGCCGCGTCGAGGACCACTTCCTTGTCGTAGACCGCGCCTTCGTCGGACGGCAGGCTCTTCCAGTAGGCAACGGCAGCATCCCAGGCAGCGCCCTTCGGCGCATAGGGGCGGCCCTTCAGGTACTCGAAGGTGGTTTCGTCCGGCGCGACCATGCCGGCGCGCGCGCCTGCCTCGATCGCCATGTTGCAGACGGTCATCCGGCCTTCCATTGAGAGGCCGCGAATGGCTTCGCCTGCAAACTCGATGACGTGGCCGGTCCCGCCTGCGGTGCCAATCTTGCCGATGATGGCCAGGACCAGATCCTTCGCGGTCGTGCCCACGGGCGGCTTGCCGTTTACGGTCACGCGCATGTTCTTGGCGGGGCGCTGGATCAGCGTCTGAGTTGCCATCACATGCTCGACCTCGGACGTGCCGATGCCGAAGGCCAGGCCGCCGAACGCGCCGTGCGTCGCCGTGTGGCTGTCGCCACAGACCACCGTCATGCCGGGCTGGGTCAGGCCCTGCTCCGGCCCGATAATGTGCACGATACCCTGGCGCACATCCATGACCGGGAAATAGGGGACGCCGAACGCCTTGACGTTCTTCTCCAGCGTTTCGACCTGGATGCGGGACTCTTCGTTTTCGATGCCGCCCGCGCGGTTGGTGGTCGGAATGTTGTGATCGACCACCGCCAGGTGCTTGTCCGGGCGGCGTAGGCCGCGGCCCGCCATACGCAGGCCCTCGAAAGCCTGCGGGCTGGTCACTTCATGGACGAGATGCAGGTCGATATAAATCAGGCAGGTGCCGTCCTCTTGGGTGGCGACCAGATGATTTTCCCAAATCTTGTCAAAAAGCGTACGCGGACCCGCCATCGCTGAAATCTCCTAGCGTTTCTAGCCCCAGAATTCCGGGCGCTCTATCTACAGCGCGCCCGGCATCCAGATCAATGCTACTCGTTCGGAGCAGCAGCTTCCGCACCAGCGTTGGCACGCGCGGCAGCCTTGGCCTCCATCGCGTTCCGCGAGGCGCGGCTGCGCTCGGTGATGCGCGCGGACTTACCGCGGCGCTCGCGCAGGTAGTAGAGTTTCGCCCGGCGCACGCGGCCCATGCGGACCACCACAATGCTGTCGATATTCGGGGAATAGAGCGGGAAGACACGCTCCACGCCTTCGCCCGACGAAATCTTGCGCACGGTGAAGGACGAAGACATGCCGGCGCTCTTGCGTGCGATGCAGACGCCTTCATAGGCCTGCACACGTTCCCTGGTGCCTTCGACGACCTTGTAGTTCACGCGCACGGTATCGCCCGGACGGAATTCCGGAACCGGCCGCTCCGACACCAGCTTGGCGATGTTTTCGGCCTCGATTTGTCTGATGAGATCCATGGTTTCAACCTAGCCTTTTTGTTGATGCGCCGCCGCTTGGCTCAAGCGTCCGGCGTAACGGGCCCAGAGATCCGGGCGCCGTTGTTGGGTTATTTTCTCGGCCTCCGCGCGCCGCCAGGCCGCAATTGCCGCGTGATTGCCGGAAAGCAGGACTTCCGGCACCGCCCTGCCGTGCCACTCGGCCGGGCGGGTGTATTGAGGGTATTCCAGCAGGCCGCTCTCAAAGCTTTCCTCCGAGAGCGATGCCGGGTCGCCGATCACGCCCGGCAGCAGCCGGACGCAGGCATCAAGCAAGGTGAGTGCCGCTACTTCGCCGCCTGAAAGCACGAAATCGCCGACACTGACTTCCGTCAAGTTGCGGTCATCGATCAGGCGCTGATCAATGCCTTCGTACCGGCCGCAAAGCAAGGTGACGGCTGGCCCTGCGGCAAGTTCTTTCACCAGTTCCTGGTCCAGCCGCCTGCCGCGCGGCGAGAGGTAGATGACCGGCCCGCGCGGGTCGGCGTTGGCCGCCAGCGCCTTGTCCAGGACATCCGCCCGCATCACCATGCCCGCGCCGCCGCCGAACGGATTGTCGTCCACCGTCGCGTGGCGGTCGTCGGCATAGCCGCGGATATTTATGGCTTCCAGCAACCAATCCCTGCGCTCCAACGCCCGTCCGGCCAGCGAATGGCCGAGAGGGCCCGGGAACATTTCCGGGAACAGTGTCAGGACCGTGGCTTTCCAGCTCATGGCTCACCTGCCAGCGAGCCGTCGTCACCGGTTTCGCCATCGTCATCTAGCAGGCCCGCCGGCGGGTCGACCACCACCTTGCCGCCCGCAATGTCGATGACCGGCACCACGTCGCGCGTGAATGGTACCAGTAGCGGCTTGCCGGATGCAGTATGGCTCAGTTCCAGCGAGTCGCCGGCACCGAAGTCGAAGACTGCCCGTACCTTGCCGATTTCGGTCCCATCTGCCAGCACGGCTGCGAGCCCGATCAGGTCGGCATGGTAGAACTCATCCTCGTCTTCCATGGCAGGCAGCGCGCCTCGCGGCACATAGAGCCGGACGCCCCGCATGGCCTCGGCCGCTGTCCGGTCGGCAACGCCTTCCAGACGGACCAGAACCTGGCCCTTATGCATACCCAGCTTCTCGAATTGGAAAATCCGGGAGCCGTCGGCATTGCTCAGCGGTCCATAGGCGACGCAGTCTTCGGGAACCTCGGTGAACGGCTTCAGGCGCAACAGGCCACGCACGCCATGGGCAGCCGCCACCGCGGCGACGCACACCCGCGCCTCCGTTGCAGCATTGCCCTTGGCATCAGCCGGTTTCGCCATGGTCATCACCATTCCCAAAGCCAGCCTTGCCTACTCAGCCTTGGTTTCTTCGGCGGCAGCCTCTTCAGCCGGGGCTTCTTCCTCAGCCGGGGCTTCCTCTGCAGGGGCTTCAGCAGCGGCCTTGGCTTCCTCGGCAGCGGCAGCAGCATCTTCTTCAGCCTGCTTGCGCCGGTCCTCGGCTTCTTTCAGGCGCTCCTGCGCCTTTGCCTTGGGCTGGTTCTTCTTGGTCTGCTCCGGCACGGCCCGGGCTTCCATCAGATCGGCAGCCGCCAGGAAGCGGGCAACCCGGTCGGTGGGGGTGGCGCCATGGCTCAGCCAATAGCTGATCCGGTCGTTGACCAGGCGGATTCGGTCCTCATGGTCTTTCGGCAGCATGGGGTTATAGGTGCCCACGCGCTCGATGAAGCGGCCGTCACGGGGGCTGGTGCCCTCAGCAACGACGATGCGGTAATACGGGCGCTTCTTGGAACCGCCGCGGGTCAAACGCAGTCTCAATGGCATACGAAAACTGTCTCCTTTGTACTGTTCAGGCCACCAGTGGTGGTCAAATGGTCAAACTGTTTAACGTCCAAACGGCGGCATGCCGCCGCCACCCATAGGGGGCATGCCGCCGCCGCCCATTGGTGGCATGCCACCGCCGGGACCGCCCATGCCGCCCAGAAGACCGGCCAGGCCTTTGCCGCCGCTCTTCTTCATCTTCTTCATCACCTGATTCATCTGCTGGTGCTGTTTCAGCAGTTTGTTGACTTGCTGTACGTCCAGCCCGCAACCGGCCGCGATGCGGCGCTTGCGGCTCGCCTTGATGATCTCCGGGTGCAGCCGCTCCTTCGGCGTCATCGACAGGATGATGGCTTCCTGGTGCGCCAGCAGCTTTTCATCGAGGTTCGCATTAGCCATGGCCTGCTTCATCTTGCCGGCGCCCGGCAACAAGCCCATCAGGCCACCAAGGCCACCCATTTTCTTCATCTGCCGCAATTGGCCGAGCAGGTCTTCCAGGTCAAAGCGGCCCTTTTGGACCTTTCTGGCAAGCTTTTCGGCCTCGTCCTGTTCAATGGATTCGCTGGCGCGCTCCACCAGGCTGACCACGTCGCCCATGCCGAGGATACGGCTGGCGATGCGGTCGGGGTGGAAGACGTCGAGCGCGTCGAGTTTCTCGCCCTGGCCCAGGAACTTGATCGGCTGGCCTGTCACAGCGCGCATGGAGAGAGCCGCACCGCCGCGCGCATCGCCATCGACGCGGGTCAGCACGATGCCGGTGACGCCCAGGCGCTGATGGAAGGTCTCGCCGACCTGCACGGCGTCCTGGCCGGTCATGGCGTCGGCGACCAGCAGCACTTCCTGCGGCTGGACGATCTCTTTGACTGCCGCGGCTTCCTGCATCATCGCTTCATCGATGGACAGGCGGCCTGCGGTATCCACAATCAGAACGTCGTAGCCGCCCTTTTTCGCCTGATCGACCGCGCGTTTGGCGATGGCATTCGGCATCTCGCCGAAGACCGGTGAAACGACGTCCAGTTCGGCGCGCTGGCCAAGTTGCTGCAACTGCTGCATGGCGGCGGGACGGTGAACGTCGACCGAGACCATCAGGATTTTCTTGTTCTCGCGCTCTTTCAGGCGCAGGCCGATCTTGCCGCTGGTGGTGGTCTTACCGGAGCCTTGTAGGCCGACCATCATAATGACCTGGGGCGGGTTTCCGCGGATGTTCAGTTCGGAGGCTTCCGAACCCAGCATCTCCACCAGCTTGTCGTTGACGATCTTGATGACCTGCTGGCCGGGCGAGACCGAGCGCAGGACTTCCTGGCCGACCGCGGCCTGGGTCACCTTGTCGATAAAGGAGCGGACGACCGGCAAAGCCACGTCGGCTTCGAGCAGCGCCACGCGAATCTCGCGCATCGCCGCCTTGACGTCGGTCTCGGAGAGCGCACCACGCTTGCGCAGGCGGTCAAAGACATCGCCCAGGCGGCCTTGAAGGCTTTCAAACATGCCAGCTCTCCGTTAAAAGTTTATCCAATAGAAAACGCGCCAGTGCGCGAACCCTCGCGGACTGACGTTAAGCGATGAGCGCGCTTCATAGCTGCCGTGCGCGAAAGGGGCAACTGTTTTTCGCAGACGTGTGATATATGAGAGCGGCAACCTTGTAGTACAAATGTTCTATGCAGCCTGTATTTCTTTATATAACCGCCGACTCGCCGGAAGAAGCCGCCAGCCTGGGCCGCACATTGGTCGAGGAGCGGCTGGCCGTGTGCGTCAATATTCTGGGTGGCATCACCTCCTTCTATTGGTGGGATGGAGAGGTGCAGCAGGGGGCGGAGACGGCGCTGATCGCCAAGACCCGCGCCGACCTAGCGGGCGCGGTGACCGAACGGATCAAGAGCCTGCATGGCTATGACTGTCCTTGCGTGGTGGCGCTGCCGATCACGGGCGGCAATGAAGACTTCCTCGCCTGGATCGGCGAAGAAACCCAAAAGCAGACGATACCGCCGGAAAACGGCGGGAACTGAGGAAAGACCAGAGATGAAAGCCTTTTTGCGGGGGCCCATGCCCTTCCTCTGCATTGGTCACAGCTTCGATCATATGCTGATCCTCCTATTCGCGGCGATCATAGCCTTTCCGCAATTGCCGGCCGAGTTCGGCATGGACTTCGCCGGGCTCACGGGCCTGGCATGGCTGGGCTTTGTGCTGTTCGGCGCCGGCGCGCCGCTCGCCGGTTGGATGGCGGACAGGTGGAGCGCGGTTGGCACCATGACCGTGTTCTTCCTCGGCATTGGCGCATCCTGCGTGTTGGCAGGACTGGCGACAGAGCCCTGGCACATGCTCGTCGCGCTTTCTGCGATTGGCTTGTTCGCGTCCATTTATCACCCGGTCGGTATTCCCATGGTCATCCGGGCGGCGGGCGAGAACCGGGGCAAGATGCTGGGCGTGAACGGTGTGTTCGGGTCCCTTGGCATGGCGAGTGCCGCAATCGTTGCCGGTTGGCTGACCGTCTCGTTTAGTTGGCGGGCGGCTTTCATCGCGCCAGGCTTCTTCTGCATGGCGGTCGGCGTCGTGTTCTACCTGCGCTGCCGCGGCCTTAACCTGGATGTGTCGCGGGCCAAGGCGAACGAGAACGCCAGCCTGAAGGACTTCATCGCGGATATAGGAGTTGGGCCGTTCATGCGGGTCATGGGGCTGCTGGCGCTGTTGACGCTCTGCATGGGCGTCGTGTTTCAGGCCATGACGTTTTCGCTGACCAAGATCGTAGGATTGCGGGTCGATAATGAATTGAGCCTGCTGCTCGGCATCGGCGTGCTGACCTCCGCCATTCTGGCGGCGGCGGGTGGCGCGCAGCTCCTGGGCGGCATGCTGGCGGACAAATACCCGCTGAAGCGGCTGTTCCTCATGAGCTATGGCATCATGGCGCCCGCGCTGCTGCTTTGTGCGGGGGCGACGGACAATGTGATGATCTTCGGCCTGTTCATGGTGATGGTCGCGACCGTGGGCACCCAGCCGATCAGCGATGCCTTGTTCGGCAAATATGTGCCGCAGCGCTGGGTGAACACCGCTTACGGCCTGCGCTTTGCCATTTCGCTGTGCTCCAGCGCGGCGGCGCTACCCCTGGTCGCCTTCGTCTTCGACAGCACAGGCGACTTCTTCGAACTCTTCATTGTCCTGGCAGTGTTTGCCGGCATCGCCATTGCGGCGATTGCCATGCTGCCGACCCCAACTGACGAAGAAGAGCAACCGGTCGCGGTCGCCGCAGAGTAGGGGAACCCGCATGAAGTCAGCGGGGAGCGCTGCGGCAATAGCTCCTAGCGATTGCCAGCTTCGAATGTATTGCAGGCGTTGACTTGACCGGACTGATATCCCGTCCGGAACCACTGTTGTCGTTGTTCCGAAGTGCCATGCGTAAAGGCATCTGGGACAACATAACCTTGCGCCTGCTGCTGCAGCCGGTCGTCACCTATGGCCGCCGCCGCCGTTAGCGCTTCGTCGATATCGCCGGGCTCAAGAATCTGGGCGGTTTCCTGTGCGTGGTGCGCCCAGATTCCGGCAAAGCAATCGGCTTGCAATTCCATCATCACTTGAATCTGATTGCTTTCGGTTTTCGACGCTTGAGACTGTGCCTGGCGCGCTTGGCTTGAGATACCGAGTAGCGTCTGCACATGGTGACCGACCTCGTGCGCGATCACGTAGGCCTGGGCAAAGTCCCCTGGCGCGCCAAATCGGTTCCGCAGTTCGTCAAAAAAGCTGAGATCGATATAAACCTTGCGGTCGCCAGGGCAGTAAAACGGGCCCATCGCCGATTGGGCGGAGCCGCACGCCGACCGGACTCTGTTCCGGAACAGAACCAGTGTCGGCTCCTCGTACTGGCTGCCGCCAGCCCGGAATAGCTTGTGCCAGACATCCTCGGTTTCAGCCAGCACGACTGCGGTAAACTGGGCAAGTTCGTCAGATGCCTGCGTTGTCGCGGCTGGCCTTTGCTGGCCGGCACTATTTGGCGTCTGTGGCGCAAATTGGCCACCGCCACCGTTCAGGCCGCCTAAGATCGAACCCAGATCGCCACCGAAGAGCAACATAACGATGACGACAACAATGATGCCACCAATCCCCATGCCGCCGCGGCGTCCACCTGGCATGGGAATTCGTGGCATCCCTATTCGACCCCTTCGACCGAACGGGCCGCCGCCGATTGAGCGTCTGCCGAAGCGGCTGCCGCCACGGCCCCCAGACCCGCTGCTGCGGACATCTTGTACGTTGGTGCTCTGTCGCCGGCCCCGCCACTTCATGGAATGACCCCTAAGGATTGGTGAGAAGGTACGGCAGGCCCGCGGTTCAGTCGTCGCCCGCCATGGCCAGCGCCGGTTTCACATTGCTTGCCGGCGTGAACTGGAAGCCGGGGTAGCCGTCGGCGGCGACCGCGTCGCACTTCTTCTTGTAGGTATGCACGCCGCCGACATAGGGCATGAACACCCGCGGCTTTCCGGGAATATTGGCGCCCATGTACCAGCTTGCCGCTGCTGGATAGAGCGTCTGGTCGGCCACTTCCTTCACATGCATGGTCCAGTCAAACTGGCTCTCTGGCGTCGGTTCGATGGCGGCGTGGCCCTGCTCGCGCATGAAGTCTACGCAGTCGGCAATCCAGTCCACGTGCTGCTCGCACGAGAGAATCATCTGGCTCTTCACGCCGGGGGAGCCGGGGCCGGTGATCATGAACATGTTGGGGAAGCCAGCGCACATGATGCCCAGCATCGTGTAGGGGCCAGCCTCCCAATCCTCGGTCAGCGATTGGCCGTCGGTGGTGCGGATATCGATCTCTTTCAGCGCGCCGGTCATGGCGTCGAAGCCGGTGGCGAAGACGATAGCATCCAACTCGAACTCGCGGCCATCCTCCAGCTTCACGCCTTTATCGGTCAGGCCGACAATCGCTGCCTCGCGCACATTCACCAGGCTGACATGCGGCTCGTTGTAGACCGGGTAGTAGTCGGTATCGAGCACCAGCCGCTTCGTGCCAATTGGGTGGTTTTTCGGGCAGAGCAGTTCCGCCGTTTCCGGGTCCTTCACGATCTCCTTGATCCGCTCATGCACATAGGCGACGGCTGTGTCGTTCGCTTCCTTGCTGGTGAGCAGGTCGGTGTAGGAATAGAGGAAGCTGATGGAGCCACCCTCGGCC
Organism: Alphaproteobacteria bacterium; assembly: GCA_965222315.1. Taxonomy (GTDB): domain Bacteria; phylum Pseudomonadota; class Alphaproteobacteria; order Bin95; family Bin95; genus JACKII01. Next base: position 1,517,759 of record OZ244951.1, read on the forward strand.
CATTTGGCATCGTACTTGGCCTGCCGCTCTTCCGGTGTCACTTCGAGGGCGCTTTTGGTCGGCGGTGGGAAGCCGGCGATGCCGAAGGGCGTGTCGTAGGCAGCATCCCGGCGTTCGCGGTACTCCGCCTTGTGCTTCGCCTCTATCTCCCGGTCCATCGGGCCATTGCGTGCTGGCAGGATGAAGTTCGGTGTCCGCTGGAACACGGTTAGTTCCTGCGCCTGTTTGGCGATGATCGGGATTGATTGCACGCCGCTGGAGCCGGTGCCGATCACGCCGACACGCTTGCCGGTGAAGTCCACGCCTGCATGTGGCCACAGACCGGTGTGGTAGGTGTCGCCCTGAAAATCCTCCAGGCCCGGAAAGTCCGGAACCCGCGGAATCGACAGGTTGCCCGTCGCCATAATGGTGATTGGCGCACGGAATGTCTCGCCTGCCTCTGTCTCCAGGGTCCAGACATTCGATTCGCGGTCGTAGGTAGCGTGATTTACCCGCGTGTTGAACTGGATGTCCTTATAAAGGTCAAAACGCTTCGCGACGTGCCGGACATAGTCCAGGATTTCCGGCTGGTTGCCGTAGCGCTCCGGCCAGGACCATTCCTGTTCCAGGTCTGGGTCAAAACTGAAGGAGTATTCCAAGCTTTCCACATCACAGCGGCAACCCGGGTAGCGGTTCCAGTACCAGGTGCCGCCCACATCGGTGGCAGCATCCAACACCTTCACGTTGAGTCCGAGCTTGTCGCGCAGGCGGTACAGGGCATAGAGCCCGCCAACACCCGCGCCGACCACCAACGCATCATAGGTCTGAGTAGGGGAGGTCGCTTTGGCCATGATTGCAGTTCCCGGCTAACCGTAGATCGTATTCCCCCAGATTTTCGGCCCTTCGTAATTCGTGGTCAACACTATGACAGTGCAACCGATCGATTTTGGTTTGGCGCCCAAAAAATCTAGACGCCAAAAGACCACCTGTAGGGCACCACAGGTGGCTTTCGGTCGTTATGGTAGGTGCGCGGGCCAACGGCCCGCAGCCTGAAGGGCTTGCTTAGGAAGAACGCTTCCGGCGGTAAGCCATGAAGCCGACCAGAGCCAGGCCAGATGCGGCCGACACCAGCGTGCCCGGCAGCGGGATTGCCTCTACATCAACATCAATGTCGTAGGTGCTGACGAAAGCCGTGCCGAGCGGCGGGAACGGGGTCGTCACCGTGCCGAACTGATTGATGGTCAGGATAATATCGACGATGGTGCCGACGCCCTGAAGGTCATCAGTGTTCGGAAGGCTGTAATCAAAGTCGGAGACGGTCACAGAACCGATCATCGATCCAACGTTCAACCCTTCGGTGGTGATGTCGTTCGGCGCGTTGTTTCGCAGAACCGCAACCAGCGCAGCGAAAGCGGACGGAGCGGCAGTAGCGAGACTGATCGAGTTGCCGACAGCGCTATTCGCGTTGGGCAGTGTATAAATCGTGGAGCCGTCGAGCTGCAGTTCCAGGTCCGGCGTTCCGGCGGAGGAAAACGAGCCAATGGTGTAAAAGTAGTTGGCGCTGCCAATAATCGCCGCACTCGCAGACGATACGCCGCCGGCAACCAGGCCGCCAGCAACAGCAGCGACAGCAAGAGCCTTGGTGAAAGTTTTAGTCATAATCGCGTGCCCTTTCAATTGTGGACAGTGTGCCTGCCCAACGGTTTAACCCATAAGGATCGACGGTGTAAATTCCTGAAGCTGCGTTCGCTGCCACGAGCAATTCGCCATCGACAGTTGCAATTTGCCATAAATTGCGGGGAATGTCATTAGCCTTTTTTTAAAAAATTGGTGTATCTCGGTATATCAAATGGCTTAATACCGTGGGCCACGCCGAAACGGGCAAAATTGCTAAAAGCGGCGGCAGTTCCTGCACTTAATTGAGCACATTGCCTAGTTCCACCCCAAAACCGCCCCTGACCTGGTTATGCAGTTGCCGAGGGCTCGCAGGCGGCAACCATCAATGTATATGGCGCCGGTGTGTTCGGCAGGATATTGAGCCGGTTGAGCACATACCAGGCGCTGGCCAGGTTGCTCGTCACGACCGGTTTGCCGCAATCCCGTTCCAGAGCTTCGACAACCGGCAGGCTGGCCATCGCTGTGCAGGACAGAAATAGCACGTCAGCGTCTGGCCGGTCCGCTTCCCGGCCCAGACGGTAGCACACTTCGGGCGGGATGCGGTTGATGCCCCGCCGCTCCTGCTCGGTCTCGCCCATATCCAGGTCGACCGCGCTGGTAATGCCAAACCCTTCCGCTTCGAGCCAGGCCACTTCGCCTTCCGTGATGAAGCGGCGGTAGGGTGTCGCCAGGGCCACCTTGCGGGCGCCCAAGGCACGCAACGCGGCCATCACCGCTTGGGAGGTGGTGGCGACCGGTGTCCCGGTCAGGGTCTCCAGGCGAGCCGTCAACCGTTCTCCGTCGGTCATGAAGCTGCCGGAAGTGCAGCCATAAAGGATGAGGTCGACCTCCGCACTCGCCAGATCGAGGGCCGCCGTCTCGGTCCCTTTCGCCATCTCCTCCAGGCTTTCCTGGCTGGGCAGGCCGCGGACCGGCGTCCGAGCGCCGTGGAAGGTCACGCCTTCCGGGGCTATGCTCGCCAGCTCCGGCTCCATCACCGTATTGGCGGACGGCAGGATCACCCCCACCGTCGCCAGCCAGCCATAGGGACGGTAGCGCCCCAGCACCTTCATCGAATCGCCACCGGCCATGGTCTAGGCCACCTGCGGGATGAGGCCGGCCAGGTCGTCCATGGCCCGCAAGGCATCGTCCAGCCGCCGCGGTGTGATCAGGGCGACCCGTTTCACGCCCATATCCTGATACTCTTTGAGCGCGTCCGGCGTGGCGCCCTCGAAGGCGAAGACCGAGATCTCGATATCGTCCGGATTGCGGCCGTGGGCCTCCGCCCGCTGCCGTAAATCAGCGATCTGGGCCGGCAGGTCCTTGATCAGGATGTCGATGGGTATCCAGCCGTCGCAATAGCGCGCCACCCGCTCGCGCCCACGCTCCGTCGCCCCGCCATAGATCACCAGCGGGCCGCCCGTCTGCGCCGGTTTGGGGTGGGAGATGATGCGCTCGAACCGGACCATCTCGCCGTCATAGCTGGCTTCCTCGTCCGACCAGATGCGCTTCATCGCTTCCACGCTTTCCCGCAGGTACTTCCAGCGCTTGGGGAAGGGGACGCCATGGTTCTCGCACTCCTCCCGGTTCCAGCCGCCGCCCACGCCCAGCAACACCCTGCCGCCGGAGAGATGGTCCAGGGTCGCCACCGTCTTCGCCAGGGCTATCGGGTGGTGCTGCGGCACCAGGCATACGCCGGTTCCCAGCTTCAGCGTGCGGGTCGCGGCGGCCGCCGCCATCAGGGAGATGAACGGGTCGGCCATGTGATAATAGGGCTTGGGCAGCGGGTCGCCGCCGGGATAGGGCGTCTGGCGGCTGGCCGGGATGTGCGTATGCTCGCCGAACCAGAGGCTCTCGAAGCCCCGCTCCTCGGCGGCGCGGGCGATCTCGTCCGGGCGTGCGCCGTAGTCGACATTGTAGCTGAACAGGCCTAGATGCATGGGCGGCTATCCTCCGGCGCGGGCTGCCAGTAACGACTGGTGCTGGCCCTTCAGGGTTTGTTAACCCCATTCTTCCGCGGATGGCGCACAAAGGCCAGAGGATACCGGGCACGTTACTATATTAGCGCTGTGAGTTTTTTTCGGAATACATCTACATTCATCTACAAAAATCTACATTCTGGCCGGAAAATGTAGATACCGGGTTCATCTCATGTAGACGGAATGTAGATCGAGTGTAGACGGTACCTGATTCCGAGAACGGGCTCTCTAACCGCTCATGTCCCATATCAGGTTCACGCGCGCCAGACGCAAGGGCAGCAGCGCTAAGCTGCTTCCGCTGCATCCTCGATCATCCGGCGGTCCAGGTATTTCTCGACTGACTTGCACATCTGCTCCATGTGCGTGCCGAAGGTGTGGGTTGCGCCCGGCACCCGCTCATAGTCAATGGAGATACCGCGCTGCGCCCGCAGCTTCTCGACCAGTTTCTTGACCGCGTCTTCCGTCACGATTTCGTCCTGTCCTGCATGCAGGAACAGGCCCGACGACGGACAGGGGGCCAGGAAGGAAAAGTCATACAGGTTCGCCGGCGCGCCAATGGAAAAGAAGCCGCCAATCTCCGGACGGCGCATCAGCAATTGCATGCCGATCCACGCGCCGAAGGAATAGCCCGCAACCCAAACATTCTTTGCGTCCGGCTTAAGCGTCTGCATCCAGTCGAGCGCGGCGGCGGCGTCTGACAGTTCACCTTCGCCACGGCCATAGGCGCCTTGGCTGCGGCCGACGCCGCGGAAGTTGAAACGCAGCACCGAGAAGTTCCGCTTCTTGAAGATCTGGAACAGTTCATAGACGACCCGGTTGTTCATGCTGCCGCCATGCTGCGGATGCGGGTGCAGGATCACCGCCAGCGGGCCATTGGGCTCCGGCGTATGGTGATAGCGGCCTTCCAGGCGGCCGTCGGGTCCGTTAAATATTACCTCAGGCATAGGGTGTTGCTCTTGATCCTCTGACGCCTACTGTCGGAATGGTCGGCGGCGGCTTCTTTTTTGCCTCGAATTCGGGCTGTTCCGCGCTGACGAAGCCGCCCTGTATAGCACATGCAGCGAAAGAATCACTTGAATTCGACCGCTGTTTCTGTCGTTTGCACGTCGATGCGCGATTCCAGCCCAATCTACCTGGACTACAACGCAACCGCTCCGGTCCAAGCCGGCGTGGCGGAAGCGATGGTTGCTGCCTTGATGGCAGGCGGAAACCCATCATCGGTACACCGTGCCGGGCGGGACGCGCGCCGCGTCGTTGAAGAAGCGCGCGATGCTTTAAGTGAGCACTCAGGCGCCCGTTCGCAAGACATCATCTTTACCAGCGGCGGAACGGAAGCCAACCGCCTTGCGCTTACCGGCTCTGGCCGCTCCCACGTCCTCGCGAGCGCTGTCGAGCATGCCTCCGTCGCCGCACTATGCCCGCCGGGCGGCCTGCTGCCGGTCGATGCTGGCGGACGCCTAGACCTCGCCGCCTTGGCGGAAGCACTCGAAGGGCGGGGGCCGGATACCCTGGTCTCCCTCATGTTTGCCAATAATGAGACCGGGGTGATTCAGCCCGTAGCCGAAGCCGCGGAAATCGCCCGCGCCTACGGTGCGCTGGTGCATTGCGATGCGGTGCAAGCGCTGGGCAAAGTTCCCCTCGACCTGGCTGGGCTCGGTGTCGATATGATGACCGTCTCCGCCCACAAGATCGGCGGCCCCGCGGGCGTCGGCGCACTTCTGCTGCGCCCAGGCCTCGCCATTGCCGCCAACCTCGCGGCAGGCGGTCAGGAGCAGGGCCGGCGGCCCGGCACCGAGAATTTGGCGGGTATCGCGGGCTTCGGCGCCGCCCTGTCAGTGCTGAACGAATGCCTCGCCGACCAGCAACGCCAAGCCGCCTTGCGCGACCGCCTCGAAGCCGTGCTGACCTCCGCCGGCGCCGAAATCTTCGGCCAGGCCTCGCCCCGCCTCGCCAACACATCCTGCATCGCCATGCCGGGCGTTCCGGCAGAGACGCAGGTGATGGCGTTCGATCTCGCGGGCTTCTGCGTCAGCGCGGGCGCGGCATGTTCCAGTGGCAAGGTCCAAACCAGCCCGGTCCTGACCGCCATGGGCGTGCCGGACGATTTGGCCGGGGCGGCGATCCGCATCAGCATCGGCAGCGGAACGGCGGAAGCGGCCATCGATGCCTTTGCGGAACGCTGGAAGCACCTGTTCCATCGCAAAAACGCTGCTTAAGCGCGGGTGACAGAGCGGCGAACCGGGCTTATGTGTTGGTCATCATGAATGCTCCCGTCTATCTCGACTATCAAGCCACAACGCCCGTCGATCCGCGGGTACTGGATGCGATGCTGCCCTATTGGAAGGAGCAGTACGCCAATCCCCATTCGGTGGAACACGCGGCTGGCCGCGCCGTCGAAGCGTCGGTCGAAGAAGCCCGCGCCGCTGTCGGCAAGCTGATCAACGCGGAAGCGCGGGAGATCGTCTATACTTCCGGCGCGACGGAAGCGAACAACATGGCCATCCTTGGGGCTGGCCGCTTCCGCCGGGCCGCGCCGAAGCCACGCAACCGCATCGTGACCCTCGAAACCGAGCACAAATGCGTGCTGGAGTGCGTCAAGCAATTGGGCCGGGAAGGGATGGACGTCGAATTCCTGCCGGTCCGCCCCGATGGCCTCGTCGATCTGGACCGGCTCGCCGAGGCCGTGACGGAGGAGACTGCGCTGGTTTCCATCATGGCCGCCAACAACGAGATCGGCGTGCTGCAACCGATAGGCGAGATCGGCGCGCTCTGCCGTGAACGGGGGGCCTGGTTCCACACCGACGTGGCGCAGGCGTTCGGCAAGGTGCCGCTGGACGTCCAGGCCCAGCACATCGACCTGCTCAGCATCTCCGGCCACAAGGTCTATGGCCCGAAAGGCATTGGCGCACTCTATGTCCGCCGCCGTCCGCGTATCCGGCTGGAGCCGCTATTCTACGGCGGCGGCCAGGAACGTGGCCTCCGCTCCGGCACCCTGCCGGCACCGCTCTGCATCGGCCTGGGGGAGGCCGCGTTGGTGGCGTCTCAGGATATGGAAGCGGATGCCGAACGGCTGGCGGCGATCCGGGACAAGTTCCTGGACCGGATCATGAGCGGGCTGCCGGAAACCAGCATCAACGGCAGCATGGAACACCGCCTGCCACACAATTTGAACCTCACCTTTCCGGGTGTGGATGCGCAGGAACTCATGGCAGCCGTGCCGGAACTGGCAATGTCCACCGGCTCTGCCTGTTCGTCTGCCGCCGTGGAGCCGTCTTACGTGCTGGCCGCCCTCGGCCTGTCCGATGCAGACGCCCGCGCCACCATCCGCTTCGCCATCGGCCGGCCCACGACGGAAGACGAGGTGTTGTGCGCCGCCGACCGGCTGGTCAGCGCGATCCAGAGCCAGCGAGCCGCTGCCTAACAAAATCGCGCTGCCTGTCTCTACTGCTTGAAGTCGCCTTCCATCCAGGCCTTGATCAATCGCGCCGCGATGGAATCAACGCGCGGGAATTTTACGCCTACCGATTCCGGATCGTCCATCTGCAGCCGGTGCAACCACTTCGCGTCCTCCATCTCGTCCTCTTGCAGGACAATTTCCATGTCTTCCGCTTTGGCATGGAAGCCCAGCATGAGAGAGGCGGGGAAGGGCCATGGCTGGCTCGCCCAATAGTGCACATTCTCCGGCAGGCAGGTAACGCCGACCTCTTCCAGCACCTCCCGCGAGACGGCTTCCTCCAGGCTCTCGCCCGGCTCCACAAAACCCGCCAGCGTCGAGTACATGCCGCGGATCGGGAAGTTCTTGTTCCGGCCGAGCAGGCAATAATCGTCCTTGTAGACCAGCATGATGACCGCCGGATCGGTCCGCGGAAAATGCGGGGCCTTGCAATCCGGATTGGTGCAATCCCGCTGATTGCCCGCCTGGCTCGCTTCGGTCGGGCTGCCGCAGATACCGCAGAACTGGTGCCGCGCATGCCAGAACATCAAGCCGCGCGCGTGCGCCAGGATCGCGCCCTCGTGCTGGTCGATGGCCGGGCCGAACTTGCGCAGATCGTCGAACGCGCCCTGCGCCTCCAGCAGCGGATGGATGTAGGGATCGTCGTGATGCGACAGGTCCAGCGCGAAATAGGCCTGCCCCTCCCGGATGCCCAGCAAGGTCACATGCTTGCCGGCTTCCAGCAGGTCGCGCGCCTCGCCCAGCGTCGGCAGCAAGGCCCGGTCGTCTTCATGGTGGGCCAGGTTTTGGTTGCGCCAGACCGGCACCAGACGCGTTTCCATATTGGCCAGGCGGTCTTTCAGCCAGTTCTCATCGGTCCGGCGGTGAGACAGGCGGTCCAATGGCGCGCCGGTATACCAAAGACGCTTCGTCATGGACGTATTCCCTTGGGATTGGTTCAGGTTCTGTTGGAACAAGAGTTATCCCAGCTTGGCAGGCAGGGCAATCGGCAGGGTTGGTCCGCTGGCTAGGTCCGCCAGAAGCTGGGTACGAACAGGACCAGAATCGTGAAGAACTCCAGCCGCCCGAACAGCATACCGACCGCCAGCGCCCATTTGGCGGCGTCCGGCAAAGCAACAAAGGTACCGGATGGCCCGATAACATCGCCCAGTCCCGGCCCCACGTTCGAAATTGCCGTGGCCGCGCCGGAGGTGGCGGTCAGGAAGTCCAGCCCCATGACGCTCAGGGCGATGGTCAGAAGCGCAAACCCGGCGGCGTAGATGAGCGAGAACGCCATCACCGACTCGACCACGTCCTGGCCGATGGGCTTGCGGTTGTAGTAGGCGATGAAGACGCCGTGCGGCTGCACCAGCCGTTTCAACTGAACGCCCGCCGCCGCAAACAGGATCTGAAAGCGGAATATCTTGATCCCGCAAGTGGTGGAGCCTGCACAGCCGCCAATAAACATGATCACGAAGAAGATCGTGGGCGAAAACGCCCCCCAACGGTCGTACTCGTCGGTGGCATAGCCCGTGCCGGTTATGATCGACGTGGCGTTGAACGCGCCGAGCCGCAGCGCCTCCAGCACGTCCTGCTCCAAGAAAACGATCTGGGCGAGCGTCAGGCCAATGATGACAACGCTCAGCGTTGCCAGGAACCAGCGCACCTGCATGTCATCCAGCAAGGGCTTGGCGCGGCGTCCGCGCACGGCTTGCAGATAGAGCACGAACGGCAGAGAGCCTGCGATCATGCCGAACGTGATGATCCAGTGGATCATCGGCTGGGTGTACAGGCCGATCGACTTGTCGGAGGTGGAGAAGCCTCCCGTCGCAATCGTCGTCATGGCATGGCAGATCGCATCGAAGGGCGTCATGCCCGCCGCCCACAGCATGATGGCCCAAACGCCGGTCATGCCGGCATAGAGCGAGGCGATCCAGCCGGCCAACGGGGCTGCCCGCGGCAATGCTTTCTCGGTGCGGCTCGACGATTCCATGCGGAACAACTGCATGCCGCCGACCTGCAGCATCGGCAGCACCGCAACGGCCGTGACGATGATGCCGATACCGCCCATCCACTGAAGCAAGGCCCGCCACATCAGGATGCCCGGCGGCGCATGATCCAGGCCGATTATTACCGTGGAGCCGGTGGTGGTGATCCCGCTCATCGCCTCGAAAAAGGCGTCGGTGTAGCTGAGCGGCACTTCCATCAGCGTAAAGGGCAACGCGCCGAAAACGGCCGCTGCCAGCCAGCATAACGCCGTCACCAAGAAAGCCTGGCGCAGGCCCAGCCGGGGACTGTCGGTATAAGTCGCGAATGCCAGCGCCCCGCCCACAAACACGGTCGCGGCTGCCGCAAAGATAAAGGCCCGCCAATCGGTGTTCCCCAGGATGATATCGACGATGGCCGGAATCAGCATCACGCCGGAAAGCGCCGATAGCATCACACCGACGATGAACAGCACCGGGCGCAGGTTGATAACGCTGGGGTGGCCCCGCTGCATGGTTGGGCGGCCTGCCTAGTGGACCCGTGCGGCCTGATGCGGCAGATCGAGGGAGAATGCGGGGATGGTGGCGTTGAACCGCTCACCGGACGCAGTCACCATTTCGTAATGGCCTGACATGAACCCGCCCGGTACCGCCAGTGGCGCACCGCTGGTGTATTTGAAGCGCTGGCCGGGGCCGAGTGCCGGTTGCTCGCCAACCACGCCCGGTCCGGCCACTTCTTCAACGTGCCCGGCGCCATCCACAATATTCCAGTAGCGGTTCAGTAATTGCACCGTCTCCTGGCCCTGGTTCTCAATCGTAACATGATAGGCCCAGAAATACCGGCGGCGTTCCGGCTCCGATTGCTCGGGCAGGTACTCTGTCTCGACGGTTATCAATACCGATCGTGTCGTCTCGGAATACATGGACCAGGTCCCGCTAACGCTCTTTTACAGGCAAGGCCGGATGGCCCTATGCCAGCCAGCGCGCCCGTTATAGCAGTCCCTGTCAAAACGCACACCTCATGAGTGGTACTCACCACTATGAGCGGCGCGCCAATTTGCCGGCCCGCCGGGCTTTCAGGCTGCCTTTACGCCGCTGGCCGCCACGGTGGCGGCCGCCGCTTCCGCTGCCTGCTTCAGGTCGGTCCACAAGTCGTCCTGGTGTTCCAGCCCGACCGAGACACGCACCAGGCCTTCGGTAATGCCCGCCGCTTCCCGCTCTTCTGGTGTCAGCACCCGGTGTGTGGTGGTGCAGGGGTGGCAGGAGAGCGACTTCGTGTCGCCAAGATTGTTGGACAGGTCGATCAGCTTCAGCGCGTTCATGAACGCAAAGGCCGCGGGCCGCCCGCCCGCCACTTCCACGCTCAGCACAGTGCCGAACTGTCCGTCCATCTGGGCCTTGGCGACTTCGTGGCCCGGATTGCTCTTCAGGCCCGGATAGGCGACGCGGGTTACATTCGGCAGCGCCTCCAATTTTTCCGCCAGGAACTGCGCGCTCCGGCTCTGCTGATGCACGCGCAAGGCAAGCGTTTCCAGACCCTTCAGAACGGTCCAGGCATTGAAGGGACTCAGCGCCGGCCCTGTGTGGCGCAGGAATGGCTGCAGGTAATCCTTGTCGAACTCCGCGTCGCAAAGCACCGCCCCGCCCAGGGTCCGGCCCTGGCCGTCCATGTGTTTGGTAGTGGAATAGACAATAACGTCGGCCCCGATTTCCAAAGGGCGCTGCAACACAGGCGTCGCCACCACATTGTCCACAACCAGCCGTGCGCCGGCCTTATGGCTCAGGTCCGCCAGGGCCCGCAGGTCGATAATGTCCAGGGTTGGGTTGGTCGGCGTTTCAACGAATACGACCTTCGCCGGGCGCGACAGGGCTTCCGCCCAGGCATCCAGGTCTGAGGGCGGCACCAAATCCACCTCGATCCCCCATTTTGGCAGGATCTTGTTCAGAATGTGCAGGCTGGAGCCGAACAGGGTCGAACCCGCCACGACCCGGTCGCCCGCCTCTACGGAACAGGCCAGGGCCGCAAAAATCGCAGCCATGCCGCTAGCGGTTGCACGGCAAACATCGGCCTTCTCCAAGCCCAGAAGCCGCTCCTCCAGCATGGTCACGGTCGGATTGGCGTAGCGGCCGTATAGGTACCGCTGAATGTCGCCGGAAAAGGCTGCGTCAGCCTGTTCAGCCGAATCGAACACAAAGCCGGAGTTCATGAACATGGCTTCGCTGGTTTCAGCGTTCGGCGAGCGGTCGAGGCCGGCGCGGATGGCGCGAGTTTCAGGGTGACAGCGGGCGATAAATTCTTGATCTGACATTAGTCCAGAATCCCTTCCACGGATGGCCGGGAGTATTCCGGTGATAAGCCTGCATATGCGGTCGGCCAACAAAAAAGCCGACCGCATATGCAGGTCGGCACAGGCTTGTCCCGACCGTTTAGCGAGTTTTTTTACGTGGCCGCAAGCTGGTCGTGCAAATCACCACGTTTTCTGATGGTAACAAGGCAAAACCCGTCCGGTCAATCCGAAACGCTGCATGAACCCCCGCCCAGCACGCAGAAAGTGGCGCAATGCGGGTGGTTCAGGGGCACGGGCCCGCAGGCTTCCGCGAGACTTCGTCCCAGTTCGAACTCCCGGTCATAGGGCAGCAGGGTGCAGGCCGCGATGGTGGCCCGTTCCGCGCCCTTGCGCTTCACCACCATCCGGCTGGAGGCGCACATAGTGTCTTGTGGGCGCTTGCCGAGAATTTCCCAGCATTCCGTCGTGATCTCCGGCGGGTCTGCCTGCAAATCCATCTCCGGGAACAGGACAAGGGCCGCTGGGTCTGCGGGATCGACCGGCCAGTCCTCGGTCTGGATCAGGCGGGTGAAGCCCTCACGGATGCTATCTTCGCCCTCCGGCCAGAAGGTGCGCCCGGCAATATTCAGGCGGAAGCCATTCCCGGCCAGCCAGCGGATGCCGTTGATCGCCGGTGCCCAGCTACGCGGGCCGCGGATTTGCTCGTGCTCTGCCTGGGCATAGTGGTCCAGCGACACCCGCATGGTCAGCTGCTCGCCATAGCGCGCCTGCAGGTCCAACAAATCGTCTGCGAGCTTCATCATCGGCCGCATGGCGTTGGTCAACACCAGCACCTCGAACCCGCGGCGCATGGTTTCCTCCAGGATCGCGATGAATTCCGGTGCCATGAAAGGCTCGCCGCCCGTAAAGCCGATCTCTCTGACTGGCCAGCCGTCGCGTCCGATCTCGTCCAGAAACGGCACCACGTCCGCTAGCGTCAGATAGACCAAGCGGTCGTTCCTGGGCGAGCTTTCGATGTAGCAGTTGGCGCATTCCAGATTGCAGAGCGTGCCCGTGTTGAACCAGAGCGTGGTCAGCCGGTGCAGACGCACGCTCGCCCGCCGCTCCCCTTTTGCAGTCCAGACCGGATCGCGGAATTTTGCGTCGGTTGCGGCATCTGGGGCTGACGCAAGGGAATCTGGCATTGATAGGCAAGTCCAATGGGTGGAGGAGGGGCAGAGGCAAGACGGTCAGACGCTACCGTGCGACGGGCTTGCGATGAAATAACAGTTGGGTGAAGCGGTGCGTTACCGCTGCAACCATTCTTCCATCCGGTCCATGGCCTCGGCGATATCGTCCTGGTCGGCGCAGTAGGAAAGGCGCACGGTGCGGTTGCCCCGGTCCGGATCGAAGTCCAAGCCGGAGGTGATGGCGACGCCGGTGTCGTTCAGCAACTGGCGGCAAAAATCGATGGAGTCGTTGGTTCGGTCGCCGACATCGGCATAGACATAGAACGCCCCGTCAGGCGGCGCGATATTGCCGATGCCGATTTCCGGCAGACGCTTCAGGATCAGTTCGCGGTTGGCGGCATAGACGGCCTTGTTCGCATCCAACTCCTCCGTGCAATCCAAGGCGGCCAGCGCTGCGATCTGGGAAACGCCTGGGGGGCTGATGAAGAAATTGGCCGCAAGCCGATCAATGGCCGTGATCAGGTCTTCCGGCATGATCATCCAGCCAATGCGCCAGCCAGTCATGGAGAAGTATTTAGAGAAGCTGTTGATAACAATCGCACTGCGAGAGTAGGCGGCGGCGCAGCCCGCTGAGCCTTCATAGATCAGGCCATGATAGATCTCGTCGCTGATCAGCCGGATGCCGCGCGCGTCGCAGGCCTCAGCCAGCGCCTTCAGGTCGCGGTCCGGCAGCAATGATCCGGTCGGGTTGGAGGGGCTGGCCGCAACAACCCCCGCCAGGTTAGGCACGCCGTCCAGCATCCCGGCATCGATTTGATAGCGCGTGTCCGGTCCGGCCGGCACCCGCACCACCTCAACGCCAAGCGCCGCGAGGATATTTCGGTAGCAGGGGTAGCTCGGGTCCGTCAGCATCACCCGGTCGCCCGGCTGAAACGCGCTGAGAAAGCTCAACAGGAAACTGCCGCTGGAGCCGGTCGTCACCGCAAAACGCTCCGGCGGAATGTTTAGCCCGTACCATTCCTGGTAGTGCCGTGAGAGCCGCTCGCGCAGCGGCTGAATGCCAAGGGCGAGCGTATAGCCCAGCTTATCCGTATCGATGCCATGCTTGGCGGCTTCCCGGGCGCCCGTCGGTGCTGAGACACTGGGCTGGCCCACCTCCAGATGGAGGACCTCTCCACCCCCTGCCTCCCTCTCGGCTGCCTGGTTCATCACGTCCATTACAATAAACGGAGAAACGGCGGCGCCTCGGGCGGAAGGGTGAAAAGCCATAGGTTCGATATAGTCCCTTTTGTTTTGAACAGGCTATTCCGCGATCGCTGCGTAGCCTTTGCCGCGGGGGTCAGCGATAGCGGAACAGGTTAACGGATAGTGGGGCAATCCGTCGGTACAGATAATGCCATTGACCCGGCCAAGGCCGCCAGTGGCAGATTGCCCGCCCCCGGGCGGCGTTGCGCCCGTTTCCGTGAGTGTCCGGCCGTCCGGGCCAGGCAGCGCCCGCGGCTTGCTGATGGCGCTTTCCAGGGAAACGTCATCTCCGATCGTTTCCAGTACTACCGTAGCAGGTATTCCCGGTGCGGCGCTGCCGGTCACTGTCCCGAAAGTGACGTTGGTCGGGCGGTTGCTGAGGATCACCGGGCCGGTCGTGGGCATTCCCGGGATCGGCATGAACAGGCCGGCGATCATCTGGCCGGTTCCGAACGGCTGGCCCATGGTGAGGGTGCAGGCGACGGCCGTGCCGAAGCGGTCGATCGCCGCGAAGCTGGTCTCGGCACTGATGTTGCCCCCCGCCGAGATTCCCGCCTGCCGCAGCAACCCGGGCAAGGCGTTGGCGCCTTGATCCTCCAGGGCCGGCCATATCGCGGCCTCCTGCGGACCGGGCGACCCTGCAAACGGGATGAAGGCCAGATCATGATTGCCGAATTCCACCCGCTCGCTCGGCTGGGCTTGCGGCACCGCCTTCCGCCACTCTGTCTTGTCTAACGGCAGGCCCGCACCCTCCATGGCGGACCACATCTGCCGGGCCGCGCCGCCGGAGTAGAATGCGCCCGCGCCGTTCAGCCGTATCTGGCCCAGCAGTCCCGCCAACGCCTGATTGCGCACCCGGTCCCCCACCTTCGGCGCCGCGCCGTAGATCGCGACGGCTGCCTCACTATGTGTCGGGATGGATCGCCAATCCTCGGTGAAGGCTTTGGAGATGCGGGTGCCGAACCGCGCCATGGTTTCTCCGGCGCTGACCGTCTGCCGCCAGGGCAGGGTGCCGAAACGGGCCTGCACCGCCGCCAGCGCGCGGACCGCGGCCGGCGCTTCGAACCGGTAAGCCAAGTGGACATCCTGCGTCGGTTCATGCCCGATGCAGTAGCCACTGGTCATCAGGCCGGCAGAGGAAGGCCGTGTGGCGGCGAGGGCGAAAAACATCGCCGCCGCCGCGTCGCCTGCCATACCGCCGGCCGCCAGCAGGTCACGCCCGGCAAGGGATGCATGGGGTTCATCGGCCACCGCCGCCCCCGCAAAGCCCTCCACAAAACCCGGCTCTCCCAGATACCGTTCGTCAGCACAGGCGGTTACCAGCAACAATGCACCTAGGGCTGTTATACAGGCCTTGGCGGAGGCAATAGATTGACGGGGCCGCCTCGCGTGCCTAGCTGTACGGGGAAGCATTCGATCGGCAGAAACAGGTCCGGGCATGGCTCTCATGACTAAAGAATTGCGTCGGCACCGTTGGGTGAGAGCAGCTTTGGTGTGGGCGATCGTAGGATTTTTGACCGTCGTGCAGACAGGTCAGTCCTGGGCCCAGCGCGGCACACTCATCCGGGATGCGGAGATCGAAGCTACCATCCGCGGTCTCGCGACGCCACTGCTGCGCGCCAGCGGCTTAAACGCCGACAGCGTCCGCATCCACTTGGTGCGGAACAACGACCTGAATGCGTTCGTCGCCGGCGGATTGCAGATATTCATCTATACCGGCCTGCTCCAGCGGGCGGAAACGCCGAATCAGGTAACGGGCGTGCTCGCCCACGAAATCGGCCGTATCGAGGGCGGGCATCTGGCCCGCAGCCGGGATCAATTGCGCGGTGTCAGTGCGACGGCGATCCTCTCGACGATCCTCGGTGTGGCGGCGGCGGTAGCCTCCGGCGATCCGCGGGTCGGGGCGGCGGTCGCTGCCGGCGGCCAGGAAGCCGCAATCCGCAACTACCTGCAATACAGCCGCGCGCATGAATCTTCGGCCGACCAGGCTGCGGCTCGCTTGTTGGATGCGACGGGGCAATCCGCCGCCGGTCTGACGGAGTTTCTGGATGTGTTGGGTAACCAGGAGGTTCTACCGCCGTCCCAGCAAGACCCTTATATGCGGACTCACCCTTTCTCCCGCGACCGGGTAGCGGCGCTGCGGAACCATATGAACCGGTCCCGCTATACGGGGTTGAACGATTCGCCCGAAGCCATGGCAACTCACGCGCGGATGCAGGCGAAGCTGGCCGGGTTCCTGGACCCGACCTCGCGGGTCATGGCAAATTATCCCGAAAGCGACCAGAGCCTCCCCGCCCTCTACGCCAGGGCTGTCGCCTACCACCGGCTGGGCAATCCCGTGGCAGCGGATAAGGAACTGTCCAAGCTGCTCGCGCAATACCCGAACGACGCCTACTTCCACGAATTGGACGGTCAGATCCGCTTTGAGCGGGGGATAGCGCCGGCTCCATCACGGCCTACGCCAAGGCGGTGGAGCTTTCCCGGCGTCAGCCCTTGATTGTGATGTCCTATGCCCGTGCGGTGGTCGAGGCTGGCAATCCAGCAAAGGTGCGCGAGGTTATTCCCATGCTGGAACGCGCACTGGACTTTGAATATGACAGCGGCGGCGGCTGGCGGTTGTTGGGAACGGCTTATGGGAAAGTCGGCGAACGGGGGGAGGCAGCGCTGGCGCTGGCGGAATCGGAATGGCGCTACGGCAATCCGGACCTTGCGGCGCTGCAAGCACACCGCGCCCAGCAGGAATTTCGGAAAGGCACGCCCGGCTGGCTGCGCGCCGAAGACCTGAAGCTAGCCTCCGAGCGGGTAATGCGGGCGCGGGCGGAGCGGCAGCGCTAGTAGTCTGATCCAAACGCTTGCATCCGCACGTGTCTCGTGAATCAGCCAATTCATTGAACCTGTTGGTGGTGTGTGGGGCGCTCAATTCCCTGTGACGGAGGCCGCCGCGCCTTGCACTTTGCGAGCCAGTCCACGATGGTACGCCCCACCGTTAATGGAAGGACAAATAATGCGCGGCATCCTGGCAATGAGCGTGGCGGCCCTGATCGCCCTTTCGGCAGCGATTGGTTTCGTACCATCGCCCGCAATGGCGGACGACATGGACGAACAGCGGGTCCGGGAGATCGTCGAACAATTGCTGCGCGAACGCCCTGAAATCATTGTCGAGGCTATCACGGCCTATCAGGAGAAGCAGGAACTGGCGAAACAGACGGCCCAGCGCGATGCGCTGAGTGCCCGCGCCAAGGAGTTGTTCGAGCAGCCGGGCGACCCGTTCATCGGCAATCCGGATGCAGCCATCACCGTCGTGGAGTTCTTCGACTACCGTTGCGGCTATTGTAAGCGTGTCCTGAACGACGTGGTGGCAGTGGCGGCTGCGCACAACGACGTCAAGGTGGTGTTCAAGGAATTTCCGATCCTGGGGGAAGCATCCGTCATCGCCTCCCGCGTGTCGCTCGCCGTGAATATCGTCGCCCCGCAGAAATACGGTGAGTTCCATAAGAAGGTCATGAGCGGCCGTGGTTCGTATACCGAAAGCTCGTTGCTGCAACTGGCTGACGCTATGGGTATCGATCCAGATGCCGTAAGAGCCAAGATCGACAGCGACGAGGTTAACAGCGCCATCCGCTCCAACTACGAACTGGCCGAGCAACTCGGCATCCGCGGCACGCCCGCCTTCGTGGTCGGCGATCAGGTGGTCCCCGGCGCCATCAGCCGGAGCGCGTTGGAGCAGTTGATCCAGCAGCAACGGGGCTAACCTGCCGCAATTGTTCGAGTGCAGGGCAGGGGCGACCAATTTGCCCGATGCCCAGCACCTGAACCATTATTCCGAACGCGCCGCTGCTTCCATCTTGGAGAGTGTGGTGGTGGTGGAGATCACGTCCGGATCCTGGCGGATTTCGATCAGCGCCGCCTTGCCACTCGCCAGCGCTCGGTCGAGCGCCGGGCCGAACTCCTCGGTCTTTTCCACCAGTTCACCGTGGCCGCCATAGGCCTTCATCAGGGCAACGAAGTCGGGATTGTGCAGGTCGGTCGCCACATAGCGGCCCGGATGGTGCCGCGCCTGGTGCATGCGGATCGTGCCGTACATGCCGTTATTGAACACCAGGATCACCGGCTTTGCGCCATAATGCATGGCGGTCGCCAGTTCCTGGCCGGTCATCATGAAGCCGCCGTCGCCGACAAAGCCGAACACGCGGGCCTCGCGTTTCGCCAATGAAGCGCCGACCGCGGCCGGCACCGCATAGCCCATCGCGCCGGAAGTCGGGGCCGCAAACGTGCCCTTCTGCCCGAACCGCAGGAAGCGCATGGGCCAGCCGGAGAAGTTGCCCGCATCCACCGTCACAATGCTGTCCGGCTCCATCCGCTTCTGGACCTCGGCCATGCACGCGCCCAGGTCCATGTGGCCGCCATATTCCCGTGGCGTCGCCCACTCCAGGAAGTTCGCCCGGCACTGCTTCGCCCAGCTATCCCATTTCGCCCCATCCAGGGGCGGGAGCGCGGCAGCGGCCTCGGCAAACTCCTGCTGCCCGGCCTGAATGCCGAGCGCAGGCTGATAGACGCTGCCGATTTCTTCGGCGCTTGCGTGGACATGCACCAGTTGCATGTGCGGGTTCGGCGGCTTGATCAGGTCATAGCCCTGGGTCGTAATCTCGCCCAGGCGCGCACCGACCGTCACCAGCAGGTCGCACTCCTTCACCGCCTGGACAAGCGTCGGATTGGTGCCGGTCGACAGATCGCCCACGTAGAGCGCGTCGTTCTGGTCGAAGAAGTCCAGGCAGCGGAAGGACGCCATGACCGGCAGGTTGTTGGCTTTGGCAAACGCCTGAATGCTGGTGGTCGCTTCCGGTGTCCAGCCGCCGCCGCCCACCAGCATCAATGGCTTGGACGCTGCTGCCAGCATACCGCGCAATTCCTGCATTGCGTCCGCGCTGGGGGAGGAACGGTGCGAGGAGAATGGCGCCGTATCCGCCACCGCCACCCGGTCGCGCAGCATGTCTTCCGGCAGCGCCAGCACCACCGGGCCTGGTCGGCCACTGGTCGCCGTGTGGTAAGCGCGAGCGACATACTCCGGGATGCGGTCGGCATCCTCGATCTGGCCGACCCATTTGGCGACCTGCCCGAACATCCGGCGGTAGTCGATTTCCTGGAACGCCTCCCGGTCGAACTGGTCCCGCGCCACCTGGCCGATCAGCATGATCATCGGCGTCGAGTCCTGCATGGCAGTATGCAGGCCGATACAGCCATGACACGCCCCCGGCCCGCGCGTCACCATCACCACGCCCGGCTTGCCGGTAATCTTGGCGTAGGCCTCGGCAGCGTTTGCCGCCCCGCCCTCGTGCCGGCAGGTATAGAGGTTGAAGTCGCCATGGTCGTAGAGCGCATCCAGCAGCGCCAGGTAGCTCTCACCCGCAACGCAGAAGGCCGTCTCGCTGCCATGCAGGCGCAGGGCGTCGGCCAGCACCTGGCCGCCGGTTCGGGTGTTAGTGGGCACTGGCGTATTCATGGCGATTGTCCTCTGGGGGCAGCGTGTTTCCGTTACCGGTCTTGTCGGCTGCAAACGGCAGGCCGTCAAGACATCGGCGCGGCATCGGGGCGGAGGCCGCGGCGGTTTGTTCTTGCGGCAACCGGTCATTTGAAGGGGTATGCGCGCGGCAGTAAATTCGCGTTTGTATACGCAATGATGCGCGGAGTGACGCCCCCCCGATGCTCGCCATTCGACACAGAACGGCTATTGCAACCTGGCTGTTGATTTGTACAGCCGGGGTTTTTGCTATGGTCATTATTGGCGGCATCACCCGGTTGACCGAATCCGGCCTGTCGATGGTCGAATGGCGGCCGCTGATCGGTTCGCTGCCGCCGTTCTCTCCGGCCGAATGGCAGCGGGTGTTCGACCTCTACCGGCAAACGTCGGAGTACCAGTTCGTCAATGCCGGCATGTCGCTCGCCGAGTTCAAGACGATTTTCTGGTGGGAATATATCCACCGGTTGAGCGGGCGCTTGCTCGGCATTCTGTTCTTTGTCCCCTTCGCCTTCTTCCTGCTGAAAGGCTGGCTGACCAGCCGCCTCGCCTGGCGTCTCGCCGGACTGCTGTTGCTCGGCGGCCTTCAAGGCGTCATCGGCTGGTGGATGGTGAAGAGCGGTCTGGTCGATCGGACCGACGTGAGCCAGTACCGACTGGCGGTTCACCTGCTGCTGGCGCTGATCATCATGGCGATGCTGTTCCACTTGGCGCTTTCCCTGGTGATCCCGCCGGGGCAAAGGGTGCGGGTCAGCCGTTCGCTCGCTTGGCATTCGTGGCTGCTGGCCGTCGCGATAATGGTGACCATCGGCGCGGGCGCGCTGGTGGCGGGCACGAATGCGGGCCTGATCTACAACTCCTTTCCCTTGATGGGCGGGCGTTTCGTTCCGGCAGAATATGGCCACATGGCGCCGTTCTGGCTGAACTGGTTCGAGAACCCGTCGGCCATCCAGTTCAACCACCGCTGGATCGCCATCGGCACCTTCGTGCTGGCGGTGGCGTTCTGGTGGCGCACGCGCAGCGCCCGCCTGAACCGCTCGGCATTGGCCGCTGTCACCGTGATGATGGGCGTTGCCTGCCTTCAGGTCGCGCTGGGCGTTTCGGTATTGGTGACCAATGTGCCCCTGCCGCTCGCCGCCGCGCACCAGGCGGTGGCGGCGCTCCTTCTTCTCACGGCAGTCGCCTCCGCTTTCTTCATGCGGCCCCGGTCGGTTGCGGCAACCGTCCCCGCTGTCGCCGTCCCGGCGTGACCGCCCCCGCGGACCCTCGCATAGAGGCAATGCAAGCCGGCCTCCAGGCGCTTGCTGAACGGGACAAGGCCATCGCCGCTGCGGTGGCGGAGGCTGGACCGCCCGCCTTCGAAATCCGCCCGACGGGCTTCCCTACCTTGATGCGCGCCATCGTGGCCCAGCAGGTCTCCGCCGCTTCCGCCCGCGCGATCTTCGCCCGGCTGGAGGAGGCGGTGCAGCCGCTGACGCCCGAACGCCTCTGCGAATTGGGGGAGGATACCGTCCGCGCCTGCGGCTTCTCCCGGCCCAAGATCAAATACGCCTTCGCTCTTGCGGAGCATGTTATCGTCGGCCGCCTGCCGCTCGACCGGCTGGACGGAATGACTGACGCGGAGATCATGACAGCGCTCACCGCCGTCCCCGGCATCGGCCCGTGGAGTGCGGAAGTCTACATGATTTTCGCCATGGGCCGCACGGATTTATGGCCCGCCGCCGACCTGGCCCTCCAGGAAGCGCAAAAGCGCCTCTACGGCCTGGAAGAGCGCCCCAAGCCGAAACACTCGCGCGAATTGGCCGAGACCTGGGCACCCTACCGCTCCGTCGCCGCCGTCACTTTGTGGCACTACTATAGGACGATGCCGTAGGCCCGCCTCATCAGTCCCGATTCATCATGAAAGTCCCGCAGCTTTTCCCCCATTTCCCTGACGAAAGTCGGGGTCCACTCCAGAGACGGCGAGATTGAAACGCCCGGCGCGTCGGATGACAGGCTTCCAGAACTGCCCCTGGATCAAGTCCGGGAGAGGGGAGGGCGCGTGGGCAGTTTCCTACACCTACACCTGCACCGCCGCGATCACTTCAGGCGGGGCAACCAGGGCCGACTGCGCGGGAATCAGCGCCAATTCCTCCACCGTTTCCCGCAGCACGGCGCGGACGGAGGCGCAGGCCAGACTGACGGCCCGCGCCACGTCCGGCTGCTCCAGGTAGCGCGCCAGGAACACGGCGCAAAACGTGTCGCCCGCGCCAAAGGCAGGACCATCGATCCTTGGCGCGAGCACCGACCATGCGGCCTCCTGCGTCACGGCAAGGGTCTCGATCCGGTCTTCGGCGAAGCGCAAGCCCGTCACCACCACTGTGTGCGGCCCCCATTCCAGCACCAGCCGCGCGGCGTCCAGCACGCTCTCACGGCTATCGCAGGGCAAGCCGGTCAGCGTCTGCAACTCGAACCGGTTCGGCGTCACGATATCGGCGGCCGGCACCAGAACCTCCCGCATCACCGCTGGAATGTCGGCGTGGACGAACAGTCCTTTCGGATCGTCGCCCATGACGGGGTCGCAGACGAACAGAGCGCCGGGGGAGGCGTCCCGCACCCGCTCAGCCGCCCGCGCCACGGCTTCCCCGTTCGCCGCCGTGCCCAGGTAGCCGGAAAGCACCGCCGCGCAGTCACCCAGAAATCCCCGCGCCACCAGGCCGTCTACCAGCGAATCGATCTCCGCGGCTTCCGCCGGGCCGCCGGAAAAGCCGCCATGCGCCGGATGGTTCGAGAAGCGCACCGTGTCGATCCGCATCACGTCCCGCCCCATCCGCTGCAAGGCAAACGCGGCGGCGCTGTTGCCCACATGGCCATGGGCGACGCTGGATTGGATCGAAAGGACGTAGCGCATCTTGCTTCCAACGGGGTGCAGCGGACGGAAGCCCCGGCTATATAGGGCCTCACCGAGTTACACCATCCGCCAGTCCGCCCGCTACCCAACCGAAAGCCGCGCCGCCATGACCGTTTCCGCTACCGACACGATCCGCCCCCGCCGTAGCGTTCTCTATATGCCTGCCAGCCGCGCCAGCGCTCTGGAAAAAGCCAAGAGCCTGCCCGCCGACGCCCTCATCTTCGACCTCGAGGACGCCGTCGCGCCGGATGCCAAGGACGAGGCGCGCCAGATGGCCTGCACCGCCGCATCCTCCGGCGACTACGGCAAGCGGGAGGTCGTGATTCGCGCGAACGGCCTCGGCACGCCCTGGGGCTATCATGACATCGTGGCGGCCTCACAGTCGGGCGCCGCAGCGATCCTGATTCCCAAGGTGGAAAGCGCGGCCATGCTGATCCAGGCGGGCCAAATCATGGATGAAGCGGGCGCACCGGCGCACATGCGCCTCTGGGCCATGGTGGAAACGCCGCTAGCCATGCTGCAAATCCAGGACATCGCTCGGATGCCGCGCCTCGCCTGCCTGGTGATGGGCACGAGCGATCTGGCGAAGGACCTGCAAGCCGCCCACACCCGCGACCGCCTGCCGTTCGTCACCGGGCTCGGCCTCTGCCTTCTGGCAGCGCGGGCCTATGGCCTCGCCATCCTGGACGGCGTGCACCTTAACCTGGGCGACGATGCCGAATTCGAAGCCCATTGCGTGCAGGGCCAAGAGATGGGCTTCGACGGCAAGACCCTGATCCATCCGAAGCAAGTGGAACCCGCCAACCGCATCTTCGCGCCGTCGGAGAAAGAGGTTGAAGACGCAAGCCGCATCGTCGCCGCCCATACCGACGCGGAGGCGAAAGGGCAGGGGGTCGTGCTCCTAGACGGCCGCCTGATCGAGAACCTGCACGTAGAGGGCGCACACCGCACCCTGGCAGTGGCGAAAGCGATTGAGGAATTGGCGGCAGGTTAGGCTCCAAAATCCGCGTCATTGCGAGGCGCGTAGGGCGAAGCCCAGAGCAACGACGCAACCCATCATCACGGACCTGGCAACCGGCCTACCTTGGATTGCTTCGTCACCGGCCTTGCGGCCGCCTCCTCGCAATGACGGCGAGAGATGCGCGTCAACGCCCCTTAAATGCCGCCTTACGCTTGCCCATGAACGCCGCCACGCCCTCTGCATGGTCCTCCGTGCACATGCTGTCGGCGATCAACTCGCCCTCCATCTGCAACTGGCTTTCCATGGTCAGGTGGTTGGTGGCGTTGAACAGCTTCTTCGCGTTGGCATAGGCATGGGTCGGTCCATCGGCCAGCCGCCTTGCCAGCTTCGCCGTCTCGGCCTCCAGGTCGGCGCGGGGCACGACCCAGTTGATCAGCCCCAACTCCTTCGCTTTCTCCGGCCCAAACCGGTCGCCGAGGAAGGCCAGCTCGAACTGCTGCTTCATGCCAAGCGTGCGGCCCAGGAAATAGGACGAGCCGCCGTCAGGGCTCGCGCCGATATGGCAGTAGGCGAGCGTGAAAATCGAATCGTCTGCCGCAATCGCCAGGTCGCACGCGCCGCAAAGGCCCATGCCCGCCCCGGCCACCGCGCCTTGGATCGAGGCCACCACCGGCTTGCCCATCCGCCGGATGGCGAACAGCGGCAGATGCAACAGGTGGATGCCCTCCATGATCGTGTTGCGGCGCTCCGCCTCCGGCATCTCCAGCCGTTCCTGCATTACCCGGATATCACCGCCCGCCTGGAAATGGTCGCCCGCGCCCTTGATCACCACGCACCGCACGGCATCGTCGAATTCCAGCGTCGCGATGACCTCGCGGAGGCGGGTACGCAACTCAGCGGTCAGCGCGTTCCGCACTTCCGGCGCATTCAGAGTGACGGTCGCAACACCATCGGTAATGTCGAGCAGGACTGCATCGCTCATGGGCAGGTTTCCTTTATGGTTCGAAAGACGGCAGCCCCCAGGACAGGGGCACACGGGTTCGTTATTGGGAAGTCATTCCGGAATATCCTAGCTATGCATAGAGAGAGCGTCACTTGCTGAAGTGAAGGAATAGAACCGATGCTGATCCGCAAAAACCGTTCGTGGGATCTGCCGGAGCGCGAGGCGACCCCGGAATCCGTATTTATGAACCGCCGGGCGTTTCTGGGCGCCAGCGCCGGATTGATTGCGGGCAGCGCGTTGCCGTCTTTGGCGTTCGGGGCGCCGAGCCATGACCTCTACCCGGTCGAGCGCAACAAGGCCTTCACCCTCGACCGGCCGATCACCGACGAGCGGGTGGCGACGACCTACAACAATTTCTATGAGTTCGGCAGCCACAAGCAGATCAGCCGGGCGGCGCAGAAGCTGCAAATCGACCCCTGGAAGGTCGTGATCGACGGCATGGTCGAGAAAAAGATCGAGATCGACGGCCACGACCTGATCCGCAAGATGCCGCTGGAAGAACGCCTCTACCGCCACCGCTGCGTCGAGGCCTGGTCGATGGCGGTGCCCTATAGCGGCTTCCCGTTGAAGGCGCTGGTGGACATGGCCCGGCCCCTCGGCTCGGCCAAGTATCTGAAGATGGAAACCTTCGTCGACTCGTCCGTCGCCAAGGGCCAGCGCGCCTTCTGGTATCCGTGGCCCTATATCGACGGTTTGCGTCTGGACGAGGCGATGAACGACCTGTCCTTCATTGCAACCGGCATGTACGGCAAGCCGATCCCGAAGCAGAACGGCGCGCCCATGCGGCTCGCGGTGCCGTGGAAATACGGCTTCAAGCACGTCAAGAGCATCGTCCGCTTCGAGTTCGTCGAGGAGATGCCGACCAGCTTCTGGATGGAGGTTTTGGGCGCGGAATACGGTTTCTGGGCCAACGTGAACCCCGGCGTGCCTCACCCCCGCTGGAGCCAGGCCGAAGAAAAGCTCATCGGCACCAGCGAGCGCCGTCCGACCCTCATGTTCAACGGCTACGGCGAGCAAGTCGCCCACCTCTATCAAGGCATGCCGCAGAAAGCCCTTTATTATTAAGCGTCCCGGGCAAACCAGGCGCTGCCGGCCGAACAGGTTGCTGAAAAAACCAAACTACTAGCAACACCCTTTGACAGGCTCAGGGTGAAGCAAAACATTCTTACCGCTTTTCAGATGCCTAAGCGCTTAGCCCTTCATCCTGAGCCTGTCGAAGGATGGCTTTTCAGTCCGGCAAAGTACTTTGTCAACAGCCTGTTAAAGCGTTCGCGCCCGCCGCTGAATTCGGTCCCTGTTAACCCTTAGTCGGGAGGGACCTTCCGCCTTCCTGACAACGGGAAGCGATAGCGCCACTCTCTTCAAGGCAGGATGACGGACCTTCCGGCCCGACCCCTCAACCCGCCGCCTGAAGAGATTGGACCGAATAGCGGATGCAAGATATCGACTTTGCCGAAGCGGCGTTGTTTCTGGACTTTGACGGGACCTTGGTCCGGTTGGAAGCCACGCCAGACGCGGTCGTGCTTCGGCCGCGCACACGGAGCATCGTAACCGGCTTGGCTGGTGAGCTTCGGGGTGCGTTGGCGATCATCTCCGGCCGGGACGTTCGTGACCTCCTGACCATGGTAGCTCCTTTGCGGGTGCCTCTGGCGGGCGGGCATGGCGCGCAGACAGCCGATTCTGACGGCAATGTATCGGTGAGCGAGTTGGATTCCGGAATGGTCGGCGGCCTGTTTGACGCGATCAGTCCCTTTGCCGCCCGGAACGGTCTGTTGCTTGAACGTAAAGCGGCAGGTGTGGCGCTGCATTTCCGGAACCGTCCGGAATTGGAAGAGGAGGCGCGCGCATTCGCAGCGCGCCTCGGCGATGGCAATCCTGATCTTCGGGTAATTCAGGGAAATATGGTGGCGGAACTGGCCCTTGCGCAGGTCAACAAAGGAAACGCCATCCGGTCCTTCATGGCGGACGCGCCGTTTGCCGGCCGTGTGCCGATTGCTGCCGGTGACGATACGACCGACGAGGATTCTTTTGCCGCCGTGCAGGCGATGGGCGGCGTCGGTGTGAAGGTCGGTCCCGGCCCGACTTGCGCGCGGTATCGGTTGCCGGATGTGGATGGGTTTGTCGGCTGGCTCGCCACCTGCTTGAATGCTGGCTCTTTCCGTTTCAAAGGCATGTCCGGATGCAACTAGCACTGGTTGGCAATTGCTCTATCGCTGGCTTGATTGACGAGGCCGGACGCTTGGTCTGGCTCTGCCTGCCGCGCTTCGATGGCGAGCCGGTGTTTCATTCCCTGCTGGGGCATGGGCCGGATGATCCGCTGGACGGCGCGTTTGCCTTTGAACTGCTCGGCCAGACCAGCGCCTCCCAGCGCTACGAACCGAACACGGCGATTGTCCGCACCCAATTGAACAGCCCGTCCGGCTCCATAGAGATTATAGACGTTGCGCCCCGCTTTTCGGCCCTTGGCCGGATGTTCCGTCCCCAAATGGTCGTCCGGACGATCAGGCCGCTGTCCGGGTCGCCTCGCATCCGGGTGCGCATCCGTCCGCGGTTTGACTGGGGCGCACGTCCACCGGAATTAACGCGGGGCACCAGTCATTTGCGGTTCGAGGGGCCCGACTTCGCGATACGGGTGACGACCGACGCGCCGATTGACTATGTGCTGGACGAGCAATCGTTCAATCTGGACCGGGAATACCACTTCATTCTAGGACCGGACGAGTCGTTGACTGAGGCGCCGGAAGAGGTTGCAACGCGCTTCCTGCGGCAGACACGGGACTATTGGCGGGCCTGGTCCCGCCGGCTGGCCATACCGATGGAATGGCAGGATGCCGTGATCCGCGCTGCGATTGCGTTGAAGCTGTGCAGCTACGAACCGACCGGGGCGATCGTCGCAGCGGTCACCACGTCGCTGCCGGAGGCGCCAGGCAGCGGGCGCAATTGGGACTACCGGTATTGCTGGGTGCGGGACGCCTTTTTCACGGTGCGGGCGCTGAACAGCCTGGCGGCGACGCAAACGATGGAGAACTATTTCAACTGGCTCATGAACGTGGTCAGCGATGCGGTCGGCGGACATATCCAGCCGGTCTTGGGGGTCGGGTTGGAGCGGGAATTGACCGAACGGATTGCGACCGCCTTGCCGGGATATCGCGGTATGGGGCCGGTCCGGATCGGGAACCAGGCTCACGAGCATTTCCAGCACGACACATACGGCAACGTGATCTTAGGCGCAGCGCCGGCGTTCTTTGACCAGCGGCTCTATATGAATGCCGGACCGGACGCATTCGCCTTGCTGGAGCCTCTTGGCGAACAGGCTTGGCAATTGCACGACCAACCGGACGCGGGCATTTGGGAACTGCGCAGCCGCGCGCGTATCCATACCTCTTCCTCCGTCATGTGCTGGGCTGCATGCGACCGGCTGGCGAAGATC
Organism: Alphaproteobacteria bacterium; assembly: GCA_965222315.1. Classification (GTDB taxonomy): domain Bacteria; phylum Pseudomonadota; class Alphaproteobacteria; order Bin95; family Bin95; genus JACKII01. The sequence goes on from OZ244951.1 coordinate 1,545,292, forward strand.
GCGGCCCGGCTGGGCTTCGCGGCAAAGGCGGCCATGTGGAACAAACGGGCGGCAACCATCCGGGAGACCATCCTGCAGCGGGCATGGTCCGCGGAGCGCAATGCCTTTGTTGAGAGTTTCGAAGGCAAGACCCTGGATGCAAGTGTTCTGCTGATGGGGGAGGTGGGCATGATCGGCGGCAACCATCCGCGCTTTCAGAGCACGGTGGATGCCCTTTCCGACACACTCGGTCGTGGGGCGTTCATGTTGCGATACGAGGAGGCGGATGATTTCGGCGAGCCTGCCGTCGGCTTTAACGTTTGCGCATTCTGGCGGCTCGACGCCCTGATCAAGGTCGGCCGGAAGGAGGAAGCACGCGAGTATTTTGTCGATCTGTTGGGCGCCCGCAATCACCTCGGCCTGATGTCAGAAGATACGGACTTTGTGACAGGGGAGGGTTGGGGTAACTTCCCGCAAACATACTCCATGGTCGGGATTATCAATGGCGCTATGCGCCTGTCGGAACCTTGGGAGACAGCGTTGTGAGCCGCCTCGTCATTGCATCCAACCGTGTTGCTGATCCGGGCAACGCCGCCCAATCCGGCGGGTTGGCGGTCGCCGTCAGCGATGCATTGAGCGAGACGGAAGGCATATGGTTCGGCTGGGATGGTGAAATCGTCGAGGACGGGGCCAGGATCGGTATCCACCTGGAGCGGCACGGCACGGTGACACTCGCTACGGTGCCGCTGTCTGCGGCTGAGTATGATGACTATTACCTGGGTTACTCCAACCGGTCTCTCTGGCCCGTATTTCACTACCGCTTGGATCTGGCGGAGTTCGAATCGAAATCCCTGGCAGGCTACAAGGCGGTAAACACTCGATTTGCCCAGGTTCTGGCGGCACTGATCGAGCCGGACGATGTGATTTGGATTCACGACTACCAAATGATCCCGTTGGCCGCCGCATTGCGGCTGCTTGGCGTGGCAAACCGGATTGGGTTTTTCCTCCACATACCGATGCCATCGCCGGAGATCATTATGGCGGTGCCCGATCACGCTTGGCTGATCGACTGCCTGTTCGCTTACGATCTGGTCGGCTTCCAGACCGCGGGCGACGCAATCAATCTCCAGCGCTATGTGTCAGAGACGGAGCCTCAGGTTTCCGCCGTTACACACCCGTTCCGCTACGAGCAGCGCGGCACGAAGTTTGGCAGTTTCCCCATCGGGATTGATGTCGAAGCCTTTTCGGAAATGGCACGGACACCAGAAGCCGACAAGGTAATCGCCCGTCTGAAGAGCAGCGGAATCAAGCACCATATTTTGGGTGTCGACCGCCTTGACTATTCAAAAGGGCTGCCGGACCGGTTCCATTCCTATCGCCGCTTCCTGGAGCGATACGACAACCCGCGGGAACACAAACAGACGGCGCTCCTGCAAATTGCCCCGCCAACGCGGGAGGAATTGTCAGCCTATTCCGACATCCGCGGGGAACTGGAGCATCTCTCCGGTTCGATCAACGGCGATTTCGGCGACTACGATTGGACGCCGATCCAGTATATCCATCGCTCTTTGCCTCGATCGACCCTGGCGGCCCTGTGCCGGGCGTCGTCGGTCGGTTTGGTAACGCCGCTGCGCGATGGCATGAATCTGGTCGCGAAGGAATATGTTGCCGCTCAGGATGCCGATGACCCAGGCGTCCTTATCCTCTCGCAATTTGCGGGCGCTGCGTTCGAGATGAAAGAGGCGCTGATCATTAATCCCTACGATCAGGACGAAGTCGCAGATGCGCTGAACGCCGCGATTTCCATGCGCCGTGACGAACGCCAGCAACGCCACGCCGATCTTCTGGAGCGAATTTCGAACAATGACGTGACGGCCTGGCGGAATGCGTTCCTGTCCCAACTGACCGGGGCCTAGGACGGCCGTGTCTGGACCGGAATGCCGCCTGATTGCGGATATCGGCGGGACAAATGTCCGCTTTGCCCTTGTTCGCGAGCCCGGCGAGCCAGAAGCCGTCCGCCGTCTGCCCCTCAACGCTTTTGCAGACTTCGAGACTGCCCTGGCTGCCTACAGCGCGGCCGAAGCAATCGATGAGCGGCGCTTCACCGGCATGGCGATTGCCGCTGCGGGCCCGGTCCGTGCGGGCAAGGTCGCGATGACCAATGCGGACTGGCACTTGGACCAATCGGAACTGTCGGCCCGGTTCGGCGGCATCCCGGTACGGATTTTGAACGATCTGGCTGCGGTCGCCTACGCCCTGCCGGGGCTCAAGGACGGCGATGCTCAGTCCGTCAGCCGCCGCGAGGTCCCTGCGGAACCCTTGCCGGTGCTGGCGCTGAATGTTGGCACCGGGCTTGGAGCCGCGGTTGCTATCCCGCATGACACTGGCTGGACCGTTCTGCCGACAGAGGCTGGACACATGCGGTATGCGGCAACCAATCAAGCCGAAATGGCCTTGCTGGACCAGATCGAAACCGTCGAGGATCTGATTGCCGGGCCGGGTTGGCAACGGTTCAACGCGGCCAATCCTGCATCGGCCAAGGGCAGTGCGCGGTACCAAGGTCACGCCGATTTGTTTGCAGCGGTGCTCGGCCGCTTTGCCGGGGACATGGTTCTGGCGACCGGGGCCTGGGGCGGCGTCTATTTTTGCGGCGGGGTTTTGGACAGTTGGCAAGATTTGGTGCTGGAAGACATCTTGTTGTCCAGCTTCCGTCGGCATGGCCAAATGAGCAGCCTGCTGGAGCAGGTGCCCGTCTGGCGGATCGTATTGCAGGATCCAGCCTTGAAAGGCTTGGCGGCGGTCAAGCTTTAGCGCGATGCGTCCAGCCGTTGTAAGGTCTATGCAAGGACGGTAAAATTTTAACGGTGCCGTCTTCGGGTATGGATTAGGCCGTGCAGGCGCTCGACGATGCCGTTCGATTACGCCCGCAGAGTTCGCGGTCTTCCGCGGCCTGGTGGAGAGCGTCGAGGAATACCTGGATGACGCCCGCTGGCAACGCTGCGCCGTGCATTTCTCCCACAACGTCTTCAGCCATGTGCCAGCGGCGAAGGTGCGGGAGGTGAGCCACACGCTGAATGCCATCCACGCCCAGGAGAACCGGGCGGCGGCCTTTACTACGCATTCCCTGGAAGCAACTGGCTAAAGCTGCGCACCAACAATCCGCTGGAGCGGATCATGCGGGAGATCTGCCGGCGGACCCGCGTGGTGGGCGCGTTTCAGGAAGGTCAATCCTGCCTGAACCTGGCCGCTGCCAGGCTTCGCCATATCATCGGCACACAATGGTCAGCCCGCAAATACATGAACATGGCCCCATCGCACGAAGCCCGGAGCAACCACCACGGAACCGCCGCCCCTTAAAGAGCCGCCCCTTGAAGAAATGTGCGAAAGACCCTGATCGCTACCTTTCCCCGTAAGAATTCACGCGCCAGGCGTGATCTCTCTCACACCAGGATGCCGGATTTCGGGTCTAGCGTTAGCGGATCGACGCGGGCGGCCTGACCGGCCTGCCTTTGGCCAACCGACGGAACGGGGAAGGGTGTGATGCTGGGAAACGACGTGCTGGAAGCGCTGATGTTTTTCGTTTTTTCCTGCAGTTGGTATTGGTCCATCGCCAAGATGCTGCGGACGCGTGCGGCGGCGGGCAAGAGCTTGATTTTCGTCTTCCTCACCTGCACCGGCTATTTCTTGGGGATTTCGGCCAAACTTCTGGCCTGGCAGGACACCGGCACGCTCAGTCCGTTTGTCTATCTCTATTGCTGGAACCTGACCGTGGTGGCATTCGACCTGCTGCTGGTCCTGTACTTCTCGCACCAGGCGAGGGAGACCCCTCGCATCGAGCCGGCGCAGGCCGCAACGGCGTGAGGCTTCGGCTGCAATTACCTCAAGCGCCTGTCGGTCAAAGCAGCATCAACTGGCGGTCACCATCGTCATCACGGATGATGATTTTGGCGCCGCGGCTCTGCTCGGCAGTGATGGTGTCGAGCAGGGCGATGGATTGGCGGATGACTTCGGTCACGGTAGGCGCGCCTACACGTTCCTGAAGTTCATCGATCTTCGCCTTGGTCGTCTGCGGCATCGCCAGGCTCAGCCGCACTTTCGATTTGTCGCTCACGCGATTTCCTTCCGCGGCTGGCACCGGCAAAGATGCCCGCCGCTGAAACGCTGCCGACTGTTCCGCAGGCGATCGCCGTCACTGGAAGCGATGCTCCCGTGAACAGGACAATCACGACCACAATGACAGTCGCAACGATGGCAAGTTTGCTGTGCGGCGCATCGCGCAGTCCGAAAACCACACATTTAAGCGCTTCCAGCCAAATGGGGCCAACAGGCTCCCAGGTTGCTTCCAACTGATAGTCATCGACGTTCAGTTTGAGTTCGTTCATTCGCCGCATCCTCGAATACATGACGGAACGAGGAGATGGCGGTCTGAACGAACACCTGAGCGATGACAGCAGAAGATCGGTAATCGATCATCTCGCATCTCCTCTCAAATGCCGTTCAGTTGCAAGAAGGAAACATGAGGCAACAAAGGCTACCACCCCTTTGAGATTCCACATGCATTGCAACCGTTAGGCGAATTCCTTGCGCCGAGGTGCAGTGAACCGATCCTCACCCACCCTTGTGGCTGAGGCTCCTTGCCATTGTTCATCCTTAAGAAATCAACAAGGAATGCGTATAATATGCGCTCCTTTCGATCCTTGCAAGACTATTCCATCTAGACCTCACATCTCATCCAGCGGATAGATCGGCCGGCGCACGTTCTCGAAGGACAGCTGGCCGTAGTCCGACGTACAGACGCCCGTGCCCGCGCACTCGATAATGTCCTTGGCCATGTCCTCGAAGCCCGCGCGGAAGTGCACCCGGCTCTTGATCATCAGGAACTTCTTGCGTGTCGGGTCGATGCCAAGCGCCCGGAAGGCCTGTTGGTCGTTCGGCTCGTTCTGGCGGCTGATGACGACGATCTCCACCTTGCCGGTGTCGAGCACCACGGTCGGTCCCTGGTCGAACAGCACACCGGTGCCTGCCGGGCCCTGGTTGCGGTATTGGCCGTGGTGGATCAGCTTGACCTTGCCCGTCACCTCGCGCGGCGCGCCTTGCAGGCCCAGCGATGGCATCGACATCTTGCCGCCCAGGCTGACCGTGCAGGTGTTGCCGATGCCCGCTGCGATCATCTCCTGCACCGCGCGCGGGTCGCAGATGGCATAGGCGGCCACGTTCTCCAACCCCGCGTCAAGGATCGCGCCCAGCACCGTCATGGTATCCATGGTGCCACCGCTCGCGGCATTGTCGAAATGGTCAAGCAGCACGACCGGCCCGTCCGTCGCCTTCGATGCGCGGGCGAGGGACTGCTCCAGCGGTTCGATCTGGTAGACCCAGTCGGCCCGATGCTTCCAGGCAAACTCCAGCAACTCGTCCGTGTATTTCTGCGCCTTTTCTGGGTTGTTGTCGGTCACCACCACGGCGGAGAGGCCCGCCTGGCTGATATCCGCATGGGGGAAGCCGACGAACAGGGTGGCGGTCAGCACATCCGGTTCCGCCTCCATCTCCTTGGTGCGCGCCTGCAGGTCCTTGTTGGGGAAGCGCCCGGTACCCTGGCACATGACGTGCGGCAGCATCGGCTTCTGGCCCCAGGCGATGGTCGGCTTGGCCTTGCCGTTCAGCATGGCGAACAAGGCTTTGCCCGCGCGCATGCCGGTCTCGTGATTGTCGATGTGCGGGTAGGTCTGGAAACCCGCGAGCGTCGTGCAATTATCGATGATCTCCGGGTAGAGGTTTGTGTGCATGTCAAGGGCCACCGCAATCGGCAGGCCCGGCGCGATCGAGCGGATGCGCTTCAACAGCGTGCCCTCGCCGTCCTCATGGTCCTCCGTCACCATCGCGCCGTGCAGGTCGAGCAGGCAGGCGTCGCAGCCTTCGGCAACCGCGTCGCAGATGGCGTCACTCATGGCTTGGTAGGCAGCCCGTTCCACCGGGCCGCTCGGCCGGGCGGAGGCAGCGATGGGCGTCACGATCTCCGCGCCTGCTTCCTCCGCCAGTTCGACAAAGGCCGCCAGGGCGGAATTGGTACCGCGAAAAGCCGGGATCACCTCCTCGTTGCGGAAGGGCTCCGGCTGCCCCGATGCGAAGCGCCCCAAGGGTGTTGGCACCGGTGAAAAGGTATTGGTCTCGTGCTTCATCTGGGCGATGACGACGCGGAGCGGTTTCTGCGGCATGGGCTGAGTCTCCAGAGCAATAATACGGTGGGTCTTGAGGCCAGGGTAGAGGGTGCCGCGGGCAGGCGGATAGGGCAAGGGAGAGGAGGACGCAATTTTTACCATCGGCTCCTATCTGACCATCTCTAGCTTCAAACAGGAAACATGCGCCAGCCGTTGTGTCGGAGGATTTTGTACTTTGCCCTCCGGCCTGCGGATACCTGGATATCACTAAAAATTAAGTGAGAGTATGAGATTGTAGCCAAAATCAACGATAATTGTGAGAAAGATATCATTTCAAAATGGGATTATTCAAAATAATTTTGAGAGAAATACACCGACGGCAAAAATAAAACTTGAATAGAGGATTGCTGCTAATTAGCGTCTCAGTTTGTTAATTGAACTGGGTGTAAGGGGTCTTGGGCTGATGTTTCCGAACAATGAAGATATCCTTTCAGGAGAGATGCCGGGAATGACCAAAAATGGTACATGCGTGCGAACCGGTGCTTCTGAACGAAAGGCTAAACGATCCCTTAATCTCGGCCGTACAGGGGGCCTCGCTGCGCTGATAGCGGTCTCGCTTGCCACCGTCCCCGTTGCCACCCATGCTTTCACTCAAAGTGCCGGGACAGGCATTTCCAACATTTTCCCAATGGGACATGAGTGGCTAACGCGTCTTGCCGCGTTGGAGGTGATGGGCGGAGATCCCATCGTCAAGCCGGACCCCAATGACCCGCGCAAACACTGGACACGCGGCTTAGCCAAGAACACCGATCTTTCCGACCCCGGTGCGCAGGCAGAACTGCGCCGCCTGAAAGTTCAATCCTACAAAGATCATCGCTACGAATCCACCTACAAGGCGGTTTTTGACGCCATTATCGGCGAGCGGTGGGTCGATCTCGGCGGCTTCAATGTCCTGAACTCCATGGCGGGCAAGCACAATTGCTTTGACGCCGTCGCACAGGAACCGGTTGACGTGCAGTATGACCACTTCATGCGGCGCTACGACGAGGTAGGGGGCCAAGGCGGTGTACAGGCTGCAACCAAGTCCAGGGAGCGGTTCGTCCAATACTTTGTGAATGCGGCGATCGCGCCAGAGACCGCGATGGTCGTCTGGGATGGTGGCGCTGCATCTGCACGGGTGGAAGTAGACCGGAACTATTTCCTGTTTGGTAGAGCAGTGCATCTGTTTCAGGACTCGTTCAGTTCGGAGCACACTGTCCGTCTGCCGGTCGATAACTATGAACAGATCCGCCAAGTCAAAAGCTATCTATGCGCCCGTGGATCCGAGCAGCACACCCATTCCAATGCAGAGATACTTTCCTATAAGAGCGGTGACGTTGTCTGGAAGCCCGACGCGTCCAGCTATCCCGGCTGGAGTTCCTACACGCCCAGCAATATGAAAGATTTCGCGTTGGTCGCTACGGAAGGGACTAAGGACCTATGGGCCGCGTTCATCCGCACTATGGGCACGCCGCCTGCCCAGCGCGAGGCCGCGGCACGCGCGGAGGCAGAGACGCTGGCGAAAAACTGGCTAGGCAGCAACGACGCCGAAATGAGCAGTTGGTATGCCAATGCTGAAAATCGCGTTGAAAACTACGTTCTTGGCGACGGGGAAAGCGGCAAAGGCCAGAGCATGAAGGAGTGCATGACAGGTCTGGGCGTCAAACCAGGCAAGAAGACTGGGGCGGAAATGCAGGCGGAACGGGTTCGCGAATTGGAGGAAACCCAGCGTATCTGCCTGTTTAATGTGAAGGCCGAGGACGGCTACTCGGACCTGTTCGATCAGTCGCTGCGCATGCCCTACAACTGGACTTGGGTCAATCAGCGGGGGTGGGAGACCCCTCCGAAGGGCTGGAAGCTGCCCATGCGCCAGGCCGACTCGGGCACCCGAGAGCGCATCCGGAATACCGCAAGCAACTGCTACCTTTCAGCCCCAGACGGCATCAAACAGAACGCCTGGGTTTATTGCCGGAAAGGTGCGGCACCGCTGGATTTCATCGTGGTCCTTGGTCAGAAAGGCGCTTACTACCGCCTCGCCAAAGCGCCCCTGTTCCTCAGCTATCGGGCTTCGAGCGGCGCGGTGAAGCTCTATGACTCACCATATCAAGCGGAGTACAATCTTAGGGGCGTTGCTGGCGATCCTGCTCAAGTGGCGATCAAGAACGTGTATTGGGATAATTACATGTGGCTGTCTGGGGAATCACCCTACATCACGCGCGGTGGCAACCCCGCCAATCGCAACGCTCAGTGGTTGTTTGAACATATTAAGTAAGGCGGAACCCGTCGCACGGCCCCAGACTTCTATCACCGCCTATCCGTCCCGCTCAATTGGCGCTAGACTTTCGGCATACGCAGGCACACCTTTCCAAACAGCAAGCCACGTTCCGGCCCAGCCGGCATCTTCTGACGGAGCCTCTCATGAACTTCATGCCCAATTCCCCCGCCGCACGGGACATCAAGTATCACATTCATCCCCACACCAATTTCCGCCAGCACGAGGAGACCGGCTCCCTGGTGCTGACCAAGGGCGAGGGTGTCTACGTCTACGACGATGAGGGGAACAAGTACCTGGAGGCGATGGCGGGCCTCTGGTGCGCGTCGCTGGGGTTCAGCGAAAAGCGTTTGGCCGAAGCGGCTTACAAACAAATGCTGGAACTGCCTTACTACCATACCTTTAGCTACAAGACACACACGCCGATTGTGGATCTGGCTGAGCGGCTGGTCGAACTGGCGCCGCAGACGGTCTCCAAGGTTATCTTTCAGTCGTCCGGCTCCGAAGCCAACGACACGGCGGTGAAGCTAGTCCACTACTACAACAACGCCATCGGCCGGCCCGAGAAGAAAAAGATCATCTCCCGGCTCAAGGCCTATCACGGTACGACCCGGACGGCGGCCTCGCTGACCGGGCTGCCGAACATGCACAAGCATTTCGACCTGCCGCTCGCCGGTGTGTTGCACACGTCGACGCCGCACCACTACCGCAATGCAGCCGAAGGGGAGAGCGAGGAAGACTTCGCCACGCGCCTTGCCGCCGACCTGGAGCAGATGATCGTGGCGGAGGGGCCGGAGACGGTCGCGGCCTTCATCGCCGAGCCAGTCATGGGCGCGGGCGGCGTGATCGTACCGCCGCGGACTTATTTCGAGAAGATGCAGGCGGTGCTGAAGAAGTACGACGTGCTGATGATCGCCGACGAGGTGATCTGCGGCTTCGGGCGTACCGGCAACATGTGGGGCTGCGATACCTTCAACATCCAGCCGGACATTCTGGTCTGCGCCAAGGCGTTGAGCGCTTCCTACCTGCCGATTTCGGCGGTGCTGGTCGCCGATCATGTCTACCAGGGCATCGCGGAAGGCACGGCTGACGGCGGCCCTCCGTTCGGCCACGGCTACACCTATGGCGGCCATCCGGTATCGGCCGCCGTCGCGGTCGAGACGCTGAAGATTTATGAGGAAATCGACCTGGTCAGCCAAGTGCAGAGCATCGCGCCGTTGATGCAGAACGGTCTCCGCCAGTTCGCCGACCATCCGCTGGTTGGCGAAGTGCGCGGCGTCGGCCTAGTCGCTGCGATCGAAGTGGTTGAGGATAAAGCATCGAAAAAAGCCTTTGAGCCCGCCCGTAAGGTTGGCGCGTACATCGACAATCTGGCCAAGGAAAACGGCATGATTGTGCGCGCCATGGGCGACAGCATCGGCTTCACTCCGCCCCTGATCATGAAGCCAGCCGAGATCAACGAGATGGTTGAGATCATGGGCAAAACCCTGGACCAGGCCTGGGCGGCCGTGCAGGCGGGCGAGGTCTGATCCCGGCAGCCCCCGGGGATATCCCTGGGGGCATTCTTTGCCAGCCTGTTAGGGTATAGGGCTGCGTTCCTAGAAACCTTGCAGCCGCGCGTAGCGGTCCCGGTGGTAGGCGCGGTTTCCGAAGGCGGCCTCCGCGACGCGGGCGCGCTTCAGGTAGAGGCCGGCGTCGAACTCGTCCGTCATGCCGATGCCGCCATGAATTTGGATAAGCTGGTTCGACATCTCAAACAGATGGTCGCCCATTTTGGCTTTGGCGAGGGAACATGCTTGTGGCGCGTCCGCCGCGCCATCGTCGAGTGCCTGGAGGGCTGCCTCAACGCAGGAGCGGGCCAGTTCCTTGCCCGTGAATAGCGTCGCCGCCCGGTGGCCGAGCGCCTGAAACGAGCCGATGACCTGACCGAACTGCTTGCGCGTCTTGAGGTAGTCGAGCGTCATGTCGAAGGCATGGGAGGCGGTGCCCAGCATCTCCGCTGAGAGGCCGGTGGCGGCGCGGTCCAGCGTGGCATCCAGGATAGGCCAGCCCTTGTCGACCTGGCCGAGCACGGCATCGGCGGGCACTTCCACTTGCGCGAAGGAGAGTTGGGCATAGCCGCGGCTGTCAAACGTCTCCATAGCCGTGCGGCTCAATCCGTCGGCTGAGGCCGGGACCAGGAACAGGCTGATGCCGGCGGTCTCGCCCGGTGCGCCGGAGGTGCGGGCGGCTACGATGAACAGGTCCGCCGTCATGCCTTCCATGACGAACGTCTTTGCGCCGGACAGTGCGAAGCCTCCAGCAGTCTTCTCGGCCTTCAGCGCGGTTTTGGCCGGGGCATGGCGCGGACCTTCGTCGATGGCCAGCGTCGCGATGCTCTCTCCCTTGGCAATCGCGGGCAGGTGCGCTTGTTTCTGCGCCTCACTGCCGCCCAGGATGATGGCCGATGCGCCTACCAGACCGGAGGCGAGCAGGGGGGAGGCCACCAGGTGCTTGCCCATTTCCTCCAAGACCAGGCCGAAGGTCATGTAGCCCAGGCCGGAGCCGCCATATTCCTCCGGCACGATCATGCCTGCCCAGCCGAGGGCGGCGATTTCCGCCCAGGTGGCTGGCTGAAAACGCCCGGCCACGCCGGAGTCGCGCATGGCGCGGAACTGCTGGACGGGGGCTTTTTCCTCAACCCAGGCTTTGGCTTGGTCGCGGATGATGGATTGTTCTTCGGTCAGGGCGGCCATGCTGGCGGTTCCTTGGAATATTCTTTGTCTGGCTCAATCAGGAGGAGGCTTCGGTCTCACTCCGCCTTCACCCCGAGTGCCGCGCAGCGGTGTATCGAGGGGCGGGGGGCTCCCTCGATACAACCCGGACGGTGTCCGGGCCACTCGGGATGAAGGGAAAGGGAAAGCGTGTGCGCCTACCCCTTCTGCGTGGTTTCCGGCAGGCCCAGGATGTTCTTGGCGATGATGTTGTTCTGCACCTCGAACGAGCCGCCATAGATGCTGGCCGCCTTGCCGAACAGCCATTCGCGGACGTTCTTCAACTCGTCCGCCTCATAGGCGTCGCCGTCCCAGCCAACGCCCTGGCTGCCCATGATCTCCATCTTCAGTTCCGCCTTGGTCTGGGCGACGTTGGTGGCGGAATTCTTCAGGATGGAGGCTGCGGCGCTGACCTTTACCTGGCCCTGCGCCTCCGCCCGGATGCGGGCGATGGTCAGGTTGTGAGCCTTGTCCGCCATCAGATTGTCGGCGATGCGGACGCGCAATTCCTTGTCGGAGAGCGTGCCGTCAGCATCCGTGCCCACATAGCGTTTGGCGATTTCGGGCAGCGGCTCCTCGTTGTCGACGGTGCGGCGGGCGGCGCTGGTCTGGCTTTGGCGCTCGTGTTGCAGCAGGCGTTTGATCACGCTCCAGCCGTCATTGAGTTCGCCCAGCAGGTCGGCCTTGTCGGCCCGCGCATCGTCGAAATAGGTCTCGCAGAAGGGGGAGACGCCGGAGATCAGCTTGATCGGCCTTGTGCTCACGCCCGGCTGGTCCATCGGCAGCAGCACAAAGGAAATTCCGTCGCGCTTTTTCACGGACGGGTCCGTGCGCACCAGCGCCCCGCACCATTGCGAGATGTCCGCGCCGCTGGTCCAGATCTTCTGGCCGTTGATGACAAAGTGGTCGCCCTTGTCCTCCGCCCGCGTGGCAAGCGAGGCAAGGTCCGAGCCCGCATTTGGCTCCGACAGGCCCAGGCACCAGCGGACTTCACCGCTTGCCATGCCGCGCAGGTGGCGGGCCTTCTGGTCGTCGGTGCCGTATTCCAGCATGGTCGGGCCGACCATGGTGACACCCATGCCGGCGAGGGAGGGGATGGGATTGAAGGCGTCTGCCGCTGCCAATTCTTCCTGAATGACCTTCGCTTCCGGGTCGCTCAGGCCTGCGCCGCCATATTGGCCTGGCCAGGTGGGCGCGCCCCAGCCCTGCCCGGCAAGGCGCTGGCGCCAGGTTTCCAGGTCGTCCTGAAGGGCCGGCTCCTTGTCCACCATGGCGGCGTAGGAGCGGCTGCGGAGCGAGGCTGGGAAGTTGGCGGCGATCCAGCCGCGGACATCGGCGCGGAAACTGTCTTGGTCGAGAACGGCGTTCATGGGAGTTCCCCGGCAGCGTGCTGATTTGGTTCGTTGGCGACCAGCGTAGCAAACTTGGCGCGGGGAGGGGAGCCTCCCTAAATCACGCCGCCTGCGATGCGCAGGTTTGCGCCGCTGGTATAGCTCGCCTCGTCGGAGAGCAAATACTTCACGCCGTGGGCAATCTCGTCGGCCTGCCCCGCGCGACCCAGGATCAGGCCAGGCGCACGCTTGGCGAGTTCCTCCGGCCCCGGCATGTCGGTTTCGATCAGACCGGGGGCGAGCGTGTTCACGCGGATGCCTTCCTTCGCCAGTTCCTGGCTGAGACCGATGGTCATGGAGTTCACAGCGCCTTTGGTCATCGCATACAGCACAGAGGAGTTCGCCGACCCCTTGTGCGCCGATCCGCTGGAAATGTTCACAATGGCGCCGCCCTTGCCGCCATGGTTGGTGCTCATGCGCTTGATCGCTTCCAGCGTCGGGTAGATGTAGCCTTTCACGTTCACGCCAATCATCCGGTCGATGGTCTCCTGGCTCATTTCATCGAAACGTCCGCGCTGGGTGATGACTCCCGCATTGTTCACCAGGTGGGTGAGCGGCCCGAGTTCCCGGTCCACCGTCCGGAACATTTCTTCGACCGCCGTCCGGTCGCTCGTGTCGGCTTTGACCGCGATGGCCTGCCCGCCGGCATTCAGGATTTCCGCCACGACGGTCGCGGCGGCCTCCGAATTGCTGGCGTAGTTGACGGCGACCTCATAACCTTCCGCCGCCAGCAGGCGCGCGCAGGCCGCCCCGATGCCGCGGCTGCCGCCCGTGATCAACACAATCTTGCTCATCGTATTCGTCTCCTGTGCAGTGGCCTGCGTTGCGCTGGCCAGCGAATGTCTCTAATCGTGGAGCCAACCCTTCATTGCCGCCAATTGCAAGCCGAACGGAGCAAGCCCTTATGTCCCATTACTTCTACGATGACTCGCGCAATCACGGCCTCAAGTACAATCCGTTCAAGGCGCTGGTGGCCCCGCGGCCCATCGCTTGGGTCTCGACCAAAAGCGCGGCGGGTGTAGTGAACCTGGCCCCCTACAGCTTTTTCAATGCCGTTGCCGACAATCCGCCCATGATCGTGTTTGCGCCGAACAATCCCCGGCCTGGCGGCGGGCGCAAGGATACGCTGACCAATTTGGAGGAGACGAACCAGTTCGTCGTTAACCTTTGCTCCTACGACATGCGTATCGCGATGAACATCTCGTCGGCGCATGTGGACCCGGATGTGGACGAGTTCGAGCTGGCGGGGCTGACCAAAGCCGAGTGCCGCCATGTGGACGTGCCCCGCATCCTGGAAGCCCCGGCGGCGCTGGAGTGCGAGTTCATGTTCCGCACGCGCCTGCCCTCTGGAGGTCCGCGCGGCGAGAATAACGTGGTCTTCGGCAAGGTGGTTGGCGTTCACATCGCCGAGAGCATCCTGAAGGACGGCTTGGTCGACATGATGGCCTACCAGCCGCTCGCGCGCCTGGGCTACATGGACTATTCCCATGTTGAGAGCGTCTTTGCCATGGACCGGCCGGACCAGGATCTGGACAGTTACGAGGCCGGCAAGACTCAACCGAAAGCGGCCGAGTAAGGACCGGCGCGCAGCCGGGCATTCTGCTGAGGGAGGAAAGGCCATGAGCAAGGTAGACAACCTCCGCGATCTGATCGCCGCTGCCGAGCGGGTGGTGGTTTTTACGGGCGCGGGCATCTCTACTGAAAGCGGCATTCCGGACTTCCGCTCGCCGGGCGGCATCTGGACCCGCTACAAGCCGATCATGTTCGATGACTTCATGTCGAGCCGCGAGATGCGGCGCGAGACATGGCGGCGCAAGATCGAGACCGACAAGTCGATGACCGTGGCTGAGCCGAACCGCGGCCACCTGGCCGTGGCGTCACTGGTCGGCCGGGGCAAGTGCCAGGCCGTCATCACCCAGAATATCGACGGCCTGCACCAGGCGTCGGGCGTGCCGGACGATATGGTGATCGAACTGCACGGCAACTCCACCTACGCCAAATGCCTGGACTGTGGCACGCGGATGGAGATCAGGCCGATCCTGGAGGATTTCGCCCGCGACGAAACCATGCCGGAATGCCCGTCCTGCGCGTCGGAGTACGTAAAGACAGCGACTATCTCGTTCGGCCAATCTATGCCGGAGGCGGAAATGCGCCGGGCGGAGATCGCCACCAACAATTGCGACCTGATGATCGCCATCGGTTCGTCGCTCCAGGTGTATCCGGCGGCGGGCTTCCCGATTTTGGCGAAGAAGGTGGGCGCCAGGATGGCGATCCTGAACCGCGAGGCGACGGACCTGGACAGCTACGCCGACCTCGTTGTGAACGACGAAATCGGCCCGACGCTGGGTGCCGCGGTTGGCTTAAATTAGCGGTATGGTCCCCAAGCGGCGCGCTGCCTCCAACCTTGCTTCTCCTGCCGTCATTGGGAGGCCGCAAGGCGGGCGCGGCAATCCATCGGTGCCGGCCGCTGGAATGCTTCGGCTGCGCCGTGCGATGACGGTCGAGAGGTAGGGGCCCTATGATCCGTGACTGGCTCGCCGCCGCCCAGGTCTACACCCGCCCGCGCCTCCTTCTCATCCTGGCGCTGGGTTTTTCCAGCGGGCTGCCGTTGGCGCTGACCTTTGGTACGCTGACCTTCTGGCTGGCGGAGGAGGGCGTTTCCAAGGGCGCCATCGGTCTGTTCGCTCTGGTCGGAACGGCCTACACGCTGAAGTTCCTCTGGTCGCCGCTCATGGACCAGTTGCCGCTGCCACCCTTCACCAATTGGCTTGGGCGCAGGCGGGGCTGGCTGCTTGCGACACAAATCGCCCTCATCATTACCATGATCGGACTCGGCCAGACGTCCCCCACCATCGACCCTGGCTGGACAGCGCTATGGGCCGTCGCGTTAGCCTTTGCCAGCGCCAGCCAGGACATCGTCATCGACGCGTACCGCGTGGAAATCCTCGCAGAGGAGGAACAGGGGGCAGGCGCGGCCAATATCGTTTTCGGCTACAGGGTAGGGATGCTGGCGTCCGGTGCGGGCGCGCTCTACGTGGCGAGCGCCGCACCCTGGAGCACCGTCTACATCGTCATGGCCGCCTGCATGGGCCTCGGCATTCTGGCGACTCTGCTCGCGCGGGAGCCGGAAGCGCCGGTCATTCCGCCGGCCATCGGTTCGGCGGCGGAGCGGGCTGCGGCATGGCTGAAACGCGCCGTGGTCGAGCCCTTCGCCGAGTTCCTTTCGCGTCCAGGCTGGCTCGCCTTTCTCGCTTTCGTGCTGCTTTACAAGCTGGGTGATGCGGCGGTCGGCATCATGACCAACCCGCTGTACGTGGAACTGGGCTTCTCCAAGACGGAAGTCGCCAATGTGGTGAAGATCTTCGGCCTCGGCGCAACATTGGTCGGCGCGTTCCTCGGCGGCCTGTTGATCGCCAAGTTGGGATTGATCAGGGCGCTGTGGATCTGCGGCGTCCTCCAGCTTTTCTCCAACTTGGCTTTTAGCGGCCTGGCCTTGGTCGGCCATGACGTGACGG
The DNA here is from genome assembly GCA_965222315.1 of Alphaproteobacteria bacterium. Classification (GTDB taxonomy): domain Bacteria; phylum Pseudomonadota; class Alphaproteobacteria; order Bin95; family Bin95; genus JACKII01. The sequence goes on from OZ244951.1 coordinate 1,561,396, forward strand.
CGCTGGCCGCCACCATCGGCTTCGAGAATTTGGCGGGCGGCATGGGCACAACGGCGTTCGTCGCCTTCCTGGCGGCGCTCTGTAACCGGAATTACACGGCCACACAGTACGCGCTGCTGTCGTCGTTTATGGCGGTGGCCCGCACGTTCATGGCGGCACCCGGCGGTTTCGTCGCGGAGCACGTAAGCTGGCCGGCATACTTTTTGCTCACCGCAATTGTGGCCATTCCGGGGTTACTGCTGATTGCGGTACTGCAGAAGCGGCTTACATCAGGGAATTCAATAACCCCAGGCTAAGGAGAGAGTATCATGCTGGTCGGTGTGCCGAAGGAAGTCAAAACCCATGAATACCGCGTCGGCCTTGTGCCGGGCAGCGTGCGGGAACTGATCCATCACGGCCATCGAGTCGTCGTCCAATCCGGCGCCGGCGAAGGCTCTAACTTCCCGGATGCAGCCTACGAGGCGGTCGGCGCCCGCATTGCACCCAGTGAGGCGCAGGTGTTCGGCGAGGCCGACATGATCGTCAAGGTGAAGGAGCCTCTGCCCGCCGAAATCGCCATGTTGCGCCCGAACCAGGTGTTGTTCACATACCTTCACCTCGCGGCCGACAAGGCGCAGACGGAGGGGCTACTTGCCTCCGGTTCCATCGCGATCGCCTATGAGACAGTTACGGATGCCCGCGGCGGCCTGCCCCTGCTGTCCCCGATGAGCGAGGTTGCCGGGCGCATGTCGGTCCAGGTCGGCGCGCACCACCTGGAGAAGGAACAGGGCGGGGCTGGTATCCTGCTGGGCGGCGTGCCGGGGGTGCCCGCGGCGGACGTGGTCGTGATCGGCGGGGGTGTCAGCGGCACCAACGCCGTGCGCATGGCCATGGGGCTGGAGGCGCGGGTGACGGTGATCGAGAAGAACCTCCAACGGCTCTATGATCTGGACCTGCAGTTCGGCCCGTCTCTCAACACCCGCTATTCCACGGTCGAGGCTATCGAGGAGTTGGTGACCAGCGCCGACCTGGTGATCGGCGCCGTGCTGGTGCCGGGCGCGGCTGCGCCGAGGCTGGTGACGGAGGAGATGGTGAAGAAAATGCGCAAGGGGTCCGTCATGGTGGATATCGCCATCGACCAGGGTGGCTGCTTCGAGACTTCCCGCCCAACCAGCCACGACAATCCCACCTACGTTACGCACGACGTGGTGCATTATTGCGTGACTAACATGCCGGGGGCAGTGGCCCGCACCTCCACGTTCGCCCTGAACAACGCGACGCTGCCGTTCGTGCTCTCGCTTGCCAATCAGGGTTACGAGCAGGCGCTGGCCAGCAATGAGCACCTGGCCCGCGGCCTGAACATCCATAAAGGCGACCTGACCTACCGCGCTGTTGCGGAGAGCCTGAACCTGCCGTTCACGCCCTGGATAGGGCAGGGGTAGCGCCGCCGCTTCACCCAAAGAAACCGGCAGCGGCACCTCAGGCGATTGCCCGCGGCTCCATCCTCCGCCATCATCCCAGGCAACATTCAAACACTTGCCGAGGAACACCGCCCATGCGCGCGCTTGAAGGCATCCGCGTCGTCGACTTCACACAGGTCATCGCCGGCCCGTTCGCAACCCAACACCTCGCCTATCTGGGCGCGGACGTCATCAAGATTGAGCAGCCGGGCGTCGGCGACCAGGGCCGCCAACTGCTAGGCGACAATGACTGGGGCGAGGCGGACCTCAGCCCGATGTTCCTCTCCGTCAATGCGGGCAAGCGCAGCATCACGCTCGACCTGAAAAACGAGAAAGCAAAGGAAATCGTCTGGAAGCTGATTGATAGCGCCGACGTGCTGATGGAAAACTACAAGGCCGGCGTGATCGAAAAGCTAGGTTTCGGCTACGACGCGGTGAAAGCACGCAAGCCGGGCATCGTCTATTGCAGCGTCACCGGTTACGGCCAGACCGGGCCCTATGCCGGGGCGGCGGCCTATGACGGCGCGATCCAGGCTACCAGCGGCATGGTTGCCGTTACCGGCCTGACGGATACGCCAGTGCGGGCGGGCTTTATGGCCGTCGATGTGCCGACCGCCATCAGCGCAACCATGGCCATCCTGGGTGCGTTGGTGCGCAAGGAGCGCACAGGCAAGGGCCAGCGCTTGGATGTTGCCATGCTGGACACCGCCATGACCGTGCTGGGCCCGCAGATCAGCAATTATCTGAACACGGGCGCCGACTCGCCGCGTGTCGGCAACAGCTCACCTGCACTGATCCCCACTGCCGGCGTGTTCACCACGGCGGACGGCTTCATCATGGTGACGTGCCTGACCGACAATCAGTTCAAGACCCTGGCGCCGGTGGTGGAGCGTGCCGAATGGCTGAGCGATCCGCAGTTCGCCGATTTCAACACGCGCAAGGCCAATTACGACATGGTCGAAGCCGCCATGCACGATGCCTTCAAGGCCAGGACAACGGACGAGTGGGACGCGATATTGGGGGAGGCGCGCGTGCCTGCCGCCCCGGTGCGTTCCCTGCCGGAAGCCAGCCTGCATCCACAATTGCAGCATCGTGGTGTTCTGACGGAGATGGGGCAGTTCGGCCCAATCCAGCGTCCGGCCTATGGCATTGGCGCGCCCTACGTCACAAACGAGGACGGCCCGGCCGTAGACCGCCCGCCGCCCATGCTGGGCCAGCACACCGACGAAGTGCTGACGGAATTGGGCTATTCGGCAGAGGCTATTTCGGCGATGCGGGCAGAGGGAGCCATTTAAGGGCGCAATTTAACGCCGTCTGCCAACAGAATTACGGCCATAGGTTAGGTCATTAGCCCGGTCAGGCTTTGCGGCGCTGTCTTAGAAGCATCAGGCTCCGGCGTCCCTCTAGTAGCGGAAGCCCGATGCGTCCCGGCCATCGCGGCGGAAATTGTCGACCCGGCTTGGCGTGCGGCTGGCCTTGTCCGATTCGCGCTGGGCATTTTCGCGGCGCAACTGTTCCAGTTGAGAGCGCTGGCGGATATCGTAGACGGTGTCGTCGATCCTGCTCAACCGCCGCTGGTATTCCGGCTGGAGACGCTCGTCCCACCGCGGCCCGTTGCGGGCCTCGGGCGGGGCGGAGAGCACGTCGTCCTTGTGGTACTCATAATTCGGCTGTTGGTGCGCACTGGATCGTTGGCTGGAGGTATGGGGCAGGGCCTGCGAGCTACCGACATTCCTGGCTCGTGCAGTATCGGTTAGGGTGCCTTTCATCGGCTGCTCCGGCGGCAAAGGTTCAGCTGCCGGGGCCATTTTCTGAGTCGATACGGATTCCGCTGGGGCAGGCTCCGCCGGGATGCGATCGCCGCTGGCGGCGATGTTGCCGGTATAGCATCCGGTCAGGAGCCCCAGTCCCAGCATGGCCACTACCGGCAGCCTTAGGAGCTGGCTCATGCGCATGGTTCTTTGGGTCTTGAGGTGGGGCATTGCCTCCATTTTGGCTCCCATAAAGCGGTCAGGCTTTGATCCAGGTCACTCGAACACCCGCTGCCGCCACCACGGGTAGTAGCCCGGCATATCCGTTGCCGCGCTGTCCGTGAATTTCGGCGCACGCTTCTCCAGGAAGCTGGCCACGCCCTCCTTCGCATCCGGCGCGGCGCCCAGGGCCCGCATGCCGGGGCTGTCGAGCTTGTGCGCTTCCATCGGGTGGTCGGCCCCCGCCATCTTCCAGAGCAGGTTGCGGTTATAGGCGACGGACACGGCGGCTGTGTTGTCGGCGATCTCCCGCGCCAGTTCGCGGGCGGCGGGCAGCAGGTCGTCCGGTTTGTGGACCGAACGCACCAGGCCGCCTTCCAGCGCCTCCGCCGCGTCGAACACCCGGCCGGTCATCACCCATTCCTGCGCCTGGCCCATGCCGACCGCGCGGGTCAGGAACCAGGAGGAGCAGGCCTCCATCACCACCGCGCGGCGGGTGAACACCATGCCGAAGCGGGCGGTTTCGCTGGCAAGGCGCATGTCAAACGCCAATTGCATGGTCATGCCGAATCCGACCGCAGGGCCGTTGATCGCGCCGATCCAGGGCTTTTTCGAGTCATAGATCCGCAGGGTCACCCTTCCGCCGCCGTCGCGCCCGGCATTCGGTCCTTCCTCCGCCGGACGAGCGTTCCTGTCGAACGCGCTCGCCCCGCGCGACAGGTCTGCACCCGCACAAAACGCCCGTCCCGCACCTGTGACAATAACGACGCGCACCGCGTCGTCAGCGTCGGCCGCGTCGGCTGCCGCAATCAACTCGTCGATCATCTCGCCATTGACTGCGTTCAGCTTGTTGGGCCGGTTCAGCGTGATGGTGGTGATGCCGTCGGCAGTCTCGTAGAGGAGGTGGTTGAATTCCATTTGGGGCGTTCCTGGTTCTTGCTTGCGGCGTTCAGAATACGCCGCCGCCCAAGGAAATCCACATCAAGAAGCCGAATGAGGCGCCGCTGACCACCAGACCTGCGCCGATCAGCAATCCATCGGCGCTCATCATACCCAGTCCGAAAAGCGTCAGGGCCAGGGATGGCGGCATCACGCCCCAAGGCACGAGGGCGAGGGGATACATGGACAGTGCCAGGGTGATACAAACGATGGCGACGATGTAGGTCCATGGTGCGGCGGCCAGTTGATGGTATCGCGGGCGGACGAATGTCTCCATTTTCTCAAGGTACGGTTTGACCGTCTCGACCGACTGTTTTGCCTGCTTTGCCGGTACGCTCCGCGCCCGGATCCACTCCGGCACCCAGGGGGCGTGCTCTCTGAAAAGGTATTGCGTCATCAACACGACAATCAGAGACCCGGTCAGGATAGAAGCGCCTGGGATTGAGCCAACGGGTGACAGGCTGATGATGCCAACGACAAACAGAATTGGTCCATAGGCTCGTCGGCCAAATGCATTCAGAACGTCATCGACGGCTGTTTCTTCCGCGTCCGTTGTGTCGTGCAGTGTCGCGAGCACCTGAGAAATCGACATTTGCTCGTCCGCCATATACCATCCTTTCATCACGGCATCCGGTCGCCGTCTTTTCAAAATACGCGATCAACCGACCTTCATATCTTCGGGGTCTGTCACCATTTCACCCGATATCCTGTGCCATCAACCCAAAACCGCCGCTGTACGGGTTGTGGAATTACTTCTCTGCTGCTGAGATAGGTTCCTGCACGCACCGATGCCATGATAATCGCCCGTTTGTAGTTATGATGAAGAACGCAAACGCGTTTTTCCAGAGAGAGTATTTTTCGAATGAAAACAGAAATAAGTAGCCTAGCCGTAAAATTTTCGATAGTAGGCCTTTTTGTTATAGCAGTATTATTTACGCTTCATATTGCTTCAGATTTTTTTATTCCTATTGTTATGGCGCTTTTAATGTACTTGGTATTGCGGCCGGTGTTGCGGTTTTTGGCCAGGGCTGGTCTCCCGCCTCCGGCGGCAGCGTCCATCATCCTTTTGGTAACAACAGGTATGATTGTCACCGCGGTCGCCTACCTGGCGGAGCCGATCGACAACTGGTTCCGTGACCTGCCTGGCATCACCTATGAACTCCAGAACAAGGTGGCTGTGCTCCGGGAACCGATGGAGACAGTTACCGAGGCGTCGGAGAAAGTTCGGGAAATTGCGAAGGTCGAGGGGGGCGGCGAGAAGAGTGACGAGGTCGTCATAAAAGAGCCGAGCGTGATCGAACAGGTTGCATCGACACTGCCGGTCATCGGCGTTCAGGTCCTGTCCACCCTATTCCTGCTGTTCTTTTTTCTGAGCTACTCGAATGAGATGGTGCAGCGCCTGTTGCATGTCCTAAGCCCCAATCACCAGGCCGATTTGCGAACCTTGCTTGATAATGTTGAACGGAATCTGTCACGCTACCTGGCGACGATCACGTTGATTAACGCAGGGCTGGGGATCGTTATCGGCGCCGGGATGTACGCTATCGGCATGCCGACCCCTTACCTATGGGGAGTGCTGGCCGCGGTCTTGAACTTCGTGCCTTACCTGGGTTCGCTGGCCGGTATTGTCATCGTCGCACTGGTCGGGCTCTTGTCGTTCAATGATCCCCTTTATGCGCTATCTGCGCCATTGGTGTATTTCGTCTGCAACGGGCTTGAAGGGCAGGTAATCACGCCGGCCATTCTCGGGCGGCGCTTGCTGTTAAGTCCGATGGTCATCTTTCTGGCAGTCGCATTTTGGGCATGGCTTTGGGGCCCATTGGGCGGATTGCTTGCCGTACCCATGATGATTGTCACGAAAATGGTGGTTGATAGCGTGCCCTCACTCCAGGCGGTGGGGCATGTGATCGGGCGCAGCCCGCCCGATTGAGGCCCGTCGCGTCGTTGCCAAAGCGCCATACCGAATGCGGCTCAGTCGTCATCGTCAGATTTTTGACCCGAGAGCAGGCCTAGTACGACGCCTACCGCGACGGCGCCGAGCGCTGCCTTGCCCGGATGCTGCCGCGCCCAGGTTTCAAGCGGACGGATCATTTCAGTCCAATCCACTGGCGGTTCGGCGGGTTCTTGTTCCGGGCGGGGTGGAGGGTGCCGCGATGTTCGCTGATCCGCCGGCGGGCGGGCTGCCAATAGGACCAGCCCTGCGATGAAGATCAACATGCCGCCGACGGTAAGCGCCGCCCAATGCATCGGCCAAACGGTTGCAAGGCCCAGCACCGCTGCTGTCGCCACGAAAATGCCGCCAACAATGACCAGAATCGTAGCGATGCTAAAGATAGCCGCGGTCTTTGCCGTTTCTCTAATGCGCGCGACGGCTTCAGCCTTGGCTGCTTCCATTGCGCCGGCAAACCGGGCTATTGACAGCAGACGCAATGCCAAACGCAGCATCGGCTTTTCCCCTCCGGTTGTATCGTATCAATGGCGGCGCAACAGAAGGCCAAGCACAACCCCGAGGCCGAGAGCGGCGGACATGCTCGTCAATGGGCGGTTCGCGACGGTGGACCGGGCGTGCAGCAGGGACTCGTTTAACTTGTCGTCCGCCTGATCGCGCAGATCCTCCGCGCGTCGTTTGGCAGCGTCATATTTCGCGCTAACTTCTTCCCGCCCTTGTTCGGCGCGGGTCTTGACGATTTTTTCTAAAGTATCAGTGAGTTTTTTGACGTCCTCTTTCAACTCCTGAACGTCTTTCTCCACCTCTGCATAGTCAGATCGCGCAGAACTTCCGCCAGATTCACTGGTCCTGGTTCCTTGTGCCATTTCAATTGCATCCTTTCTGGATTTGTCACGGAATTTTTCGGCATCCAACGGCCGAACGCAGCCTTTTATCTGGTATGACATCCTCTGCTACGCAACCTTTACCTCAGGTTCTTTCCTGGATGGCGCCGCTGCCGCATTGTATCGTCAGGCCCGTCCAGACAATGCCTCAACACTTTGCATTTGCCGATCGAACCGGCCATGATGCGCGCCCGTTAGAGACAGGAAGCAGGGAAGCCCGACCCATGGATGTTCGCGCCGCCGTAGCCTTTGAATCAGGCAAACCGTTAGAAATCGTCGAGGTCCAGCTCGAAGGCCCGAAGGCGGGCGAGGTGCTGCTGGAGGTTAAGGCCACAGGCGTCTGCCACACAGACGAATTTACCCTGTCGGGCGCAGACCCGGAAGGCGCATTTCCAGCGATCCTGGGCCATGAGGGCGCGGGCATTGTGCGCGAAGTGGGCCCGGGCGTGACCAGTGTTGCGCCGGGCGATCACGTGATCCCGCTCTACACGCCGGAATGCCGTGAGTGCAAAAGCTGCCTGCACCCCAAGACCAACCTCTGTACCGCCATCCGCGCGACCCAGGGTCAGGGCGTGATGCCGGACGGCTCCAGCCGCTTCTCCTATAAGGGGGAGAAGGTGCTGCACTACATGGGCACATCGACCTTTGCCAACTACACGGTGCTGCCGGAGATTGCGCTGGCGAAGGTCCGCAAGGACGCGCCGTTCGACAAGATCTGCTATATCGGCTGCGGTGTGACCACCGGCATTGGTGCAGTGATGTTCACGGCCAAGGTTCAGCCCAACACCAACTGCGTCGTCTTCGGCCTGGGCGGCATCGGCCTGAACGTGATTCAGGGGCTGAAGATGGCGGGCGCACGCCAGATCGTCGGTGTCGACCTGAACCCGGCCAAGGCGGAGATCGCGAAAAAGTTCGGCATGACCGACTTCGTGAATCCCTCCGACCACAAAGATTTGGTCGGCCATCTGGTCGAGTTGACCGGCGGTGGCGCGGACTTTTCGTTCGAGTGCATCGGCAACGTGCAGGTCATGCGCCAAGCCCTCGAATGCTGCCACCGCGGCTGGGGCGAGAGCATCATCATCGGCGTTGCCCCCGCCGGTGCCGAGATTTCGACCCGTCCTTTCCAGCTTGTCACTGGCCGCTCCTGGCGCGGCACTGCCTTCGGCGGCGCGAGGGGCCGGACCGACGTGCCGAAGATCGTGGACATGTACATGGAGGGGCGGGTAAATATCGACGACCTGATCACCCACACCATGCCGCTCGACGACATCAACAGCGCTTTTGACCTGATGCACAGCGGCGAATCCATCCGCAGTGTCGTGCAGTATTAAGGTGAACGCCGCAGGCACCCCGTGCCTGTTGACAGGCGGCGGGCCGGGTGCTCTATATAAACGATGTCGGTTTCCCGGTAGCCAAATGGCGCCGGGACTAAGAGGGAACACGGTGAGGCGTACCCATCAGGGACCAAGACCGTGGCTGCCCCCGCAACTGTGAACGGTGAGCGCAAGCCGCACTTGGCCACTGGGCATCAGCCCGGGAAGGCTGGCTTGAGTGACGACCCGTGAGCCAGGAGACCTGCCGGCGCCCGCATTGCAGCCCTTAACGGCTGCGGCGCGGTTTCAGCGGACGTCGGGGAGGACGTTTGGCGGAGCGCGGCCAAGCTTAGAGCCATGGCCAAAGCCGTCTGTTTATCCCCTTTGATTCTACACCAATGCCGGGTAGCCTAAATGCGCGTTATCCGGCGAAAACGGTTGATCGGAGGAATGTTATGAATACCGCAGCAGTCACTATCCGGACCGCGGCCACGGCTTCGACCAAGCTGATCGCCGCGCTGGCGGTCGCAGCCGGCTTGGGCATTGTCTTTGTGACAGGCTTTTCCAACTCGGCAGCGCTGCACAACGCGGCGCACGACTACCGTCACGCTATGGCATTTCCCTGCCACTGAGGCGGGTTGCTTAAGGGAAGCACCGACATGCTGACACGGTTGATAACCGCGGCGCTGGCCGCAGCGGTTGTTGCTGGCCTGACGGTTTCCGTCGCCCAGCAGTTCACTACGACACCATTGATCATCGAAGCGGAGAAATACGAAGGCGGCGGCCAGGCCGCAGTAGCCGGTTCCGCACAGGTCGCCCTCCATTTAGCCGGGGGCATGATGACGGATGTGCCGCCGATATTGCTGGTTGACGGGTCTGGCGGGCACGATGAATGGGCGCCAGAGGACGGGTTGGAGCGCACACTCTATACTTCCGTAGCAGCCTTGGGCACGTATTTCGGGTTCGCGCTGGCGCTGCTTGGCGCCATGATATTGGCCGGGTCGCCGATCGAGGCGCGAAACGGGCTGATGTGGGGCGCTGCGGCTTTTGCCGTAACGGGCTTGGCGCCAGCCCTCGGCCTCCCGCCCGAACTGCCGGGTGCCGCCACTGCAGAGCTTGCCGCTCGCAAGTATTGGTGGGTCGGCACAGCGATAGTGACGGCTGCCGGGCTCTTCCTGGTGCTGCGCGTCTCAACGCGGCGGGCAATTACTCTCGGCGTCGTGCTGATAGCGGTGCCACATTTGATTGGCGCGCCCCACCTGCAAGAACTCACGAGCAATGTGCCCTCGGAACTCTCAGGCCAATTCGCATCGGCATCGCTGGTCGTACATGCCCTTGGATGGGCGATTACCGGCGCAGTCGCCGGCTATGTGTGGGAGAGGCTCAGCGCTCACGAAGGCCTGACGGTTTCAGCCTGACGGCGGTTCTTGAAGTCTGCAGGCGGGCCGGCGCTCTAACTTTTTGTCGCCGTCAGGATGTGGGCCGCAATCGGCATCACGATTTCACCTGACGGTACGACGAACCGCGCCAGGGCTGTCTCACAGGCAGCGGCCAATTTGCCCATCGCCGTCTGATCAAGGCTCTCCGCCAGCGGGGAGCCTTTGACTTCGATGCGGACGAATTCGCCGACAGACGGGAATCGTACCTCCCCGCGGTGCAGCGCGACCTTGCCGCCCGGAATGCTGGCTTCCCGGGCGGCGTCCATCAACTCCGCGGCATCTCCCATCACGAAGGGGGCGGCGAACACCGTGGCGGCCTCCGCGCCAACCAGCGGCGCGGCGATATCCACCAGTGTCTTATAACCCTCTGCCTCCTCGACCGATGCCCAGACGGCTATTGCCAGACGGCCGCCCGGCGAGAGCACTCGCACCATTTCGCGCAGCGCCTGGGTGCGGTCCGGCATGAACATCAGACCGAATTGGCTAATCACCGCGGTGAATGATCGGTCAAGGAATGGGAGCGCGGCCGCGTCACCCTGGTGCCAATCGATGCCGGGCTCCTGCTGTTTTGCGACGGCGAGCATCCCTTCGTTCAGGTCGATGCCAGTGACGCCGCCGCCGGTCCGGCGCAGGGCCTCCCGGGCGAGCACCCCGGTTCCGCAGGCAACATCCAGGACAAGATCGCCGGGGCCAATATTTGCAGCGTCGGCCACACGCGGCGCCCAGGCGCCGAAAATCGCCGGCACAAAGGAGCGCTCATAGACTTCTGCGGCCTCTGTTGAAACTTGCCAACTATCGGGAGCCGTCATGGCACACCTCCATTATTCGCCCCAAGCATCAGCCCAGTATCAGCGCTAATTCAGTACTATTCAGCCACCAAATTTACATAATGCCGGCCGCCCGCGATGTGAAGAATGTCACCGACCCGCGCGCCGCCGCTAGCCGCCTTTCTTGAATGGCGAGTAATCCATCAGGATATCGATATCTTCGTCCACCGCTTCCCGCTCCCGGCGGAGGAAGTCCGCAACCGCGCGTCGAAAGCCTGGATGGGAAATATAGTGGGCGCTGTAGGTGGCCTTCGGCAGGTAGCCGCGCTGGATCTTGTGCTGACCCTGTGCGCCCGCCTCGACCCGTTGCAGGCCTTGTTCGATGGCGTGTTCAATCGCCTGATAGTAACAGGCTTCGAAATGCAGGTTCTTGAACCGCGCCAGCGCTCCCCAATTCCGCCCGTAGAGCGCATTGGAGCCTTGGAGGTTCAGTGCCCCGGCCACCGCCTTGCCCTCATACTCGCAGAACACCAGCACCACCTTCTCCCGCAGCCTCTCCTGAAGCAGGTCGAAGAATCCGCGTTTCAGGTAGTCCCAGCCCCATTTCCGGTCGGTTGTACTGCGGTAGAAGCGGTAAAAGGCGTCCCAATGCTCTGGCTTCAGGTCGTCGCCAGAGAGCCTGCGGATCGTCACGCCCGCATCTACCACTGCCTGGCGTTCCTTTCGGATATTCTTGCGCTTACGGCTGGAGAGGGCGGCCAGGAAGTCATCGAATGTCTCGTAACCTTTGTTTTCCCAATGGAATTGCTGGCCCTGCCGCTGCAGAAAGCCATGCTCCGCCAACGCTTCCCACTGTTCTTGTGGCAGAAAGTTGACGTGCACCGATGACGCCTCATGCGCCTCGCACAGTTTGACGAGGCCTGCCGCCAGGGTCGCCGTCACGCGGGCCTTATCGGCTTCCGGATGGATCAGCAGGCGCGGCCCCGGCACTGGCGAGAATGGCACGCCCGCTACGATCTTCGGGTAATACCTGCCGCCCGCATTCTCCAGGGCATGGGCCCAGCCGTGGTCGAAGACATACTCGCCCTGGCTATGGCTTTTCAGGTAGGCGGCCACGGCTCCGATCGGGCGGCCGTCCTCGTCTTCCAACACCAGATGGGTCGGTCCCCAGCCCTCATCCTCCACCGCCGAGCCGGAATCCTCCAGCGCGGAGAGGAAGGCGTGGCTGACAAAAGGGTTTTCAGGTCCAGCGCAAGCGTCCCAAGCCGCCGGGTCGATCTCGGCAAGGCGGTTGATGATCTTCAGTGCAACGGGCTCGTCGCCGCCGTCGGCCATGGTCGGAAGCTCCGCGTTACGGGTTCAACCAGTATGGCAGAGCCCGCGGCAGCCCGAAAGCCTACCGGGCTAGGAACTCGCGGATCACACCGATCTGACGGTCGTCCACCAGGCCGGGGCAGTGGCCGGCGCCGGGCACCTCCAGCACCTCCGCCTTCGGGCCGGTGGTCTTCATCCGCTCCACCGTGTCGCGGGTCAGCAGCTTCGAGTCCAGGCCCCAGACGGCCAGCACGGGGCAGGCAATCTTTTCCCACTGGTCCCAGTTGTCGGTGGAGCCCATGGACCGCGACTGCGCGAGGCCCGGATCGTAGTCCAGGCCCCATTCCGTATCCGCAATCTGGCGGAGCGAGTCGCGGCCGAACTGCTCCCATTCTGCCTCCGTGAAGGGGCCGAGGGCGGTGCGGTTCTCCCGCACCCAGGTGATGCCCTCCGCCTCGCTGGCGAAACGGTTGTCGAGGCCAAAGCTCGCGCCATTGTCCCGGCGCCCTTCGGCGGGCACGTAGGGACCGATGTCGTTCAATACCAGCTTGCGGATGGGCGAGGTCTCCATCGCGGCGATGCGCATGCCGATGCTGCCGCCCATGGAGGTGCCAATCCAATCCACCTGCTGTGCCCCCGTCATAGCGATGATCTCGCCAACCACCGTATCGTAGAGTGGATTGCCGTAGAGGCTTTTGTCGTCCATCCACTCGCTCTGTCCGCGGCCCGGCATATCCACTGCGACGACGTAGTAAAGGTCCGACAGCGCCTCTGCGATCACGTCGAAGTCCCGCGCATTGCGGCTGATGCCATGCATACAGATCAGCACGTTCGGGTTCGTGGCTTCCCCATGGGTGCGGTAGCCGACAGTGTAGTGCTGGCCATACCAGTAGTACTGGAGAAATTGCTGCTGCATGGGGGAGAATCCTTAGGCGTGACGGATGCTGGCTCGGCGACAGGCTACGCCTTCGGTGCAGAAAATAAACCGCCCTTTGGCCCCGCGAATTTCTGCGTGGACGTATCGCCTTCTACTGACAGCCGCCAATTCCGCGCTAAAGTCCCGACCCAACCGCAAAACATCCAACACCCACCAGAGGAAATCCCATCATGGAAATCGGTTATGTCGGCCTCGGCGCCATGGGGGGAGCATTGGCCCGCCGCCTGATGCTGTCCCACAAGCTGCATGTCCTCGACCTGCGCCCGGACGTGGTGCAAGGCTTCACGGACAAGGGCGCGGTGCCGGCCCAGAATGGCGCGGCGCTGGCGGCGGCTTGTGACGTGGTGCTGACCTGCCTGCCGCGCTCCGAGAACGTGCGGGAGGCGATTTTCGGGCCGGGCGGCCTGGCCGAAGGGCTCTCGCCCGGCAAGATCCTGGTCGACCAGACTTCCGGCGACCCGGACGTCACCCGCATCATGGCCGCTGAGTTGGCCGAGCGCGGTGTCACGCTCATCGACGCGCCAGTCTCAGGCGGCCCGGCGGGCGCGGATGCGGGCACTATCGCCATCATGGTCGGCGGCCCGTTGGAGGCATTCGAGAAGGTCCGGCCCTACCTCGAAAGCATTAGCCCCAACGTCATGCACTGCGGCGACACCGGCAACGGCCATGTGGTGAAGATCGTCAACAACACCATCGCCGCCTGCAACCGCCTCGCCATGTACGAGGCCGTGGCGGTGGGCAAGAAATACGGCCTGACCCTGCAAACGATGTCGGACGTCATCAACAAGTCCTCCGGGCGCAGCGGTGCGACTGAGCGCACCCTGCCCGCCATGCTAAAGGGCGAGCAGGCCTCCAACTTCGCCATCGGCCTGATGCTGAAAGACGTGAGTCTGGGTGCGAAGCTCGGCATCAATGCCGGCGCGCCAATGCTGATCGCCAATGTGGTGCGCGGCATGCTACAGGCAGGCACCTACGAACTGGGCGAAAGCGCGAACCTGGACGATATTGTCCAGCAGATTGAAGCCTGGGCCGATGTGAAAATTGCCGACTAGAAAGAGACAGTGATGGAATTCCAAGACTTGGTGCGCACCCGCCGCAGCGTCCGCGGCTACAAGCCTGACCCCGTGCCGCGCGCGGTAATCGAGGAGATCATCGCCACCGCCGCTGGCGCCCCTTCCTCCATGAACACCCAACCCTGGCACGTCCACGTCATAGCGGGCGAGCTTCTGGACGAGGTGCGCCGCCGCAACATGGAAGGCATGGCCGCGCAGGAGGAGCCGAAACGGGACATCAAGACCCATGACGGCTACCACGGCATCCACCGTCACCGGCAGGTGGAAATCGCGAAGAAGCTGTTCTCGGCGATGGAAATCGACCGCTACGACAAGGAAAAGCGCCACGACTGGGTGCTGCGCGGCTTCCGCCAGTTCGACGCGCCGGTCTCCCTTATCCTGACTGTGGACCGGGATCTGGCGAGCGGCGTTACCTGCATTTTCGATACCGGCGCCCTCAGCTACGGCCTGGTGCTGGCCGCATGGGACCGCGGCCTGGGCACGGTGGTCAATGGCCAGGGAATCTCCCGCTCCGATATCGTGCGCGAGGTTTGCGGCATCCCGGACGAGGAGGTTATCGTTACCGCCATCGCTATGGGCTACCCCAATGACGAGTTCGCCGCCAACCACGTGAAGGCCGACCGCGAAAGCGTTGCGGACATCGCGCGCTTCCACGGCTTCGGCGATTGAAGTGGAGAAGGGGCCGTGACAAGCCTCTAGGCCCCTCTCCGAACTCCGGCTAGGCTGCTGCGGCCAAGAAAAATAGTACGCTGGCCGCACGCTGCCTGCGTTGGAGGAAACAGATGGCCGACCGTGACACGATCATTGTCGATACGGCAGAGCGCATTTTCCGCGACCGCTGTGACCCGCAAACCGTCACCAGCGCCAAGGACGAAAGCTGGAAACAGCCGCTCTGGGAGGCGCTGGAGGAATCCGGCCTGACGTTGACCTGGGTCTCGGACGAGGTCGGCGGTGCAGGCGCCACCATGATGGACGGTTTCGATGTGCTGCGCGTAGCGGGCAAGTACGCCGTACCCGTGCCGCTCGCCGAGACCTTGCTGGCAGGCTGGCTCCTTGCGACCGGTGGCATCACCTGCCCGGCGGGTCCGATGAGCGCCGCTCCGGTGCGGGAGAAAGACCGGATCACGCTTGGCGCAGACGGCAGGCTCTCCGGCATGGCCCAGCGGGTTCCCTTCGCGCCGGATGCGCAAATCTTCGCCGTGCTGGCGGAGAAGGACGGCGCGTCCTACGTCGCGCTGGTCAATGCCGCCGACTGCCGGATCGCGCCCGGCCAGACCATCGCGCACGACCCGCAAGGCATGGTGGACTTCACCGGTGTTACGCCCACCGCCTGCGAAGCGGTCCCGATTACGGCCTTCGACCTGCTGTTGCTCGGGGCGGCGGCTCGCTCTGCCATGATCGCTGGCGCGCTGGAGGCGACCATGAACATCTCCGTGCAGTACGCCCAGGAGCGCAAGGCTTTCGGCCGCAACATCGGCGGCTTCCAGGCAGTGCAGCACAATCTCTCCCGCCTGGCGTGCGAGGCCGCCGCCGCCGCCGCCGCTTCCAGTTCCGCTGCTGACGCCATCGACCGCGAGCAGTGCCTGGAGGGCGACGCCATGCTGCTGGAGATCGCCGGGGCCAAGATCCGCTGCGGGGAGGCCGCGGGGCAGGGCGCAGCCATCGCTCACCAGGCGCACGGCGCCATCGGCTTCACCAATGAGCACGTGCTGCACCGTTTTACCCAGCGCCTTTGGGCCTGGCGTGACGAGTATGGCAGCGAGAGCGCCTGGGCCGTGCGGCTCGGCGAGAGCGTTGCGCGGAACGGCGCGGATTCGCTCTGGCCGCTCGTGGCATCCAGATAAGCTTGCTCCCCGCTAGGCCCGCATTCCGATAAGGACACGCTACTCATGACTACCGGCGTTCTGCAATTCGATCCCATCCGCCTGCCGCCCGAATGCCAGGAATTGCGCGAGGAAGTGCGCGCCTTCCTGAACGAGGAAATCGCCGCCGGCACCTTCGACCCCATGAGCAAGGACGAAGCCTCCAGCTTCAACCGGCCCTTCGGCAAGCGCGTCGCCGCCAAGGGTTGGATCGGCATCACTTGGCCTAAGACGTTCGGCGGCCAGGAGCGCAGCTTCCTCGATCGCTATGTAATAACGGAGGAATTCCGGGCCGTCTCCGCGCCGACGAGTTCCTACTTCACCGCGGACCGCCAGTCCGGCCCGACCATCATGAAGTATGGGCACGAGGACGTTCAGAACGAGATCCTGCCCAAGATTGTCTCGGGCGACTGCACCTTCTGCATCGGCATGAGCGAGCCCGGCTCCGGCTCCGACCTGTTCGGCGCGACCACGCGGGCGACCAAGACCGACGGTGGCTACCTGATCAACGGCGCGAAGATCTGGACCTCGAACGCGCACAATTCAGACTACATGATCGGCCTGTTCCGCACTGCGCCGCCGACGAAAGAGAACCGGCGCGAGGGGCTGACCCAGTTCGTCGTCAACATGAAAACCCCTGGCATCACCATCAACCCAGTCATCAACATGGTCGGCCGGCACGAATTCAACGAAGTAGTGTTCGAGGATGCCTTCGTCGAGGACAAGTACGTGATGGGCACGCCGGGCGAGGCCTGGAAGCAGGCAACCAGCGAACTCGCTTACGAGCGCAGTGGGCCGGAGCGTTTTCTGGAAACGTTCTACATCCTGACCGAACTGGTGCGCGTGCTCGGCGACCAGCCGGACCTGCGCGGCGCGGAAGGCATCGGCCGCCTGACGGCCCAACTGCACACGCTCCGGCGTATGTCGGTCTCCGTCAACGGCATGCTGGCGGAGGGGCTGGAGCCGACCCTGCAAGGCTCCATCGTCAAGAACCTCGGCACGCTCTGGGAGCAGGCTTTGCCGGCCAAGGCCCGCGACCTCGCCGCCTTCGTGGACCCCGACCCGACCAACATGGCCTCCTTCCAGCACGTGTTGGAGTTCGCTACTACCATCGCGCCCAAGCTCACCATCCAGGGCGGCACCACCGAAGTCCTGAACGGCATCATCGCCCGCGGCCTGGGGCTGCGGTGAGGATGGATCCACCCGGATGCTATACCCGGTCATCGTCCCAAACTTGATTTGGGACCCATTCCCGAGACCTGCTATCCGGCGCGCCAGACACTTAACGGAAAAACCTCCGGAATGGACCCCGGATCAAGTCCGGGGAATCGGGCGGAGAAAGCACCGACCCTTTGAGAACACATCACCCCCAACAAAGGAACCAACTCATGCCCGAATACGGCAATTACACCGACCTGAAGGTCACCCTCGATAACTACGTCGCCGTCGCCGAAATCCAGCGGCCGCCGCACAATTTCTTCGACTACGACCTGATCGAAGCCTTCGCCGAATGCTTCGAGGATCTGGCCGAAGACAATAATTGCCGCGCTATTGTCATGTGCGCTGCCGGCAAGAATTTCTGCGCCGGCGCCAACTTCAACGCGCCGGTGAAGGACGCGAAGCCGCGCAAGGGCCACCTCTATCAGGAAGCCGTCCGCCTGTTCCGCACGCCGAAACCGGTCATCGGCGCGATCCAGGGCGCAGCGGTCGGCGGCGGCCTTGGCCTGGCGCTGGTGCCGGACTTCCGCGTTGCCTCGCCGGAAGCGCGCTTCTCCGCCAACTTCACCCGCCTGGGCTTCCATCCGGGCTTCGGCCTGACCACGACCCTGCCGGAAGTCATCGGCAAGAGCCGGGCGGAGCTGATGTTCTACACCTCCCGCCGCATCCAGCCGGAGCAGGCGCTGCAATGGGGCCTGGTCGATATGATCGTGCCGGCCGAAGAGCTGCGCGACGCGGCCATCGGGCTAGCCACCGAAATCGCCGAGTGTTCCCCCATCAGCATCATGGAGACGCGCAAGACCATGCGCCGCGACCTGGCCGACCGGGTGAAAGCCGCGACCGATCACGAGCTTTCGATCCAAGACCGCCTGCGCCAGACCGAGGACTTCAAGGAAGGCGTTGCCGCCATGACGGAGCGCCGCGTTCCCAACTGGAAGGGGCGCTGACACCAGCCCGAAAGGGGAGGGGCGGGGTTTCCGTCGCCCCTCTCCCTGGCGATCCGGGTCAGTCCGCCAGGAACCGCCTCACATGGCTCATGAAGATGTCGAGCTGGTCGTGATGGACCCAGTGGCTGGCATCGGCGATGCGGACGATCTCGGCGGTGTTGAAGTGCTGGGCGCGGCCGTCCTTCACCGGATCGCTGGCCCAGCTTTCCTCGCCATAGACCAGCATGGTCGGGCAGGTGATGCGGGCCCATAGGTCGGCGTTCTGCTCCGGCGACATGCCGAAGGGGCGGTCGGCGTGGACGTAATTGTCGAACTTCCAGGTATAGGTGCCGTCCTCGTTCTGGTGCACGCCGTGCTCGGTCAGGTGCCGGGCCTTCTCCGCCGACAGGTGCTTGTTCGCCTCGTGCATCCGCTGGAAGGCTTCGTCCAGGGTCTTGTAGTGGCGCGGCGTGCGGCCTGCGATGCCACGCAACTCCTCGATCCATTTTTGCATGCGCTCATGCGGCGGCGTCTTGGCCTGCTCCGCCATGCGCTTCGGCGACATGCCGAGGCCCTCGATCGCCAGCAGCTTCTTCACTTTTTCCGGGTAAATGCCGGTATAGGCGAGGCTGATCTGACCGCCGAGCGAATGACTGAGGATAGTGACCGGCGCCAGGTCCAACTGGTGGATCAACTGCGCGATGTCGTAGATATAGTCCTGGATGCGGTAGACGGAGCCGCGCAGCCATTCGCTGTCGCCATGGCCGCGCAGATCCGGCGCGATGATATGGTAGTCGTGACGCAGTTCCTGGGCGACCCAGTCCCAGTTGCGGCAATGGTCGCGGCCGCCATGCACCAGCAGCAGCGGCGGCGCATCCCGGTTGCCCCAGTCGACATAGTGCAGGCGCAGGCGCTGCGAGAAATAGATGTGGCTGGTGGGACCGTGAATGTCGGAAGCGGCCATGGGGCGGACCTCATAGTGAAAAGCGAAGCGATGTTGCGGCGCAACATAGAGCGGATTTAATCGCGGAGGAAGCCCGAGACCGTCTCATAGAAAGCCTTGGGCTGTTCGGCATGCACCCAATGGCCGGCATTGGGTATGACCGCGTGCTGCACCGCCGGGAACAGGCGGGCAATATCCGGCTTGTGGCTTTCCTGGATGTAGGGGGAGTTGCCACCCGCCACGAACAGGGTGGGGCCGTCGTTCCGGTAGCCGAACAGGTGCTCCGGCCAGTCCAGGATATCTGGCAGGCAGTCATACAGTTCCTGCAGGTTCGGCTTCCAGGTGAGCCCGCCATCTTTGCCCGACGCCAGATTCAGCAGCAGAAAGGCACGTTCTGCCGGATCGGGCAGGGCTTCCCGCAACAGCCGGTCGGCCTCCCCCCTGCGGGTGACGGCCGACAGGTCCAGGTCCAGCATCGCCTCGAAATAGCCGTAGAATGGCGAGTCCGTGTGCTTCACCGCGGAGATATCGACCACAACAGCCTTTTCGACGAGGTCCGGGTATTTCAGCGCCGTCACCATGGTAACCTTGCCGCCCATGGAATGGCCGATGATCCTGACCGGCGCGCCTACTGTCTCGATCAGCGCGGCCACGTCCTCGGCCATTTCCTCGTAGGTCATGCCGCTGGCCCAGGGCGAACGGCCATGGTTACGCAGGTCGGCCGCCAGCACCCGGTAGTCACCTGCGAACAGCTTCGCCTGGGTCGCCCAGTTGCGCGCCTGGCCCATCAAGCCGTGCAGTATCAGCAGCGGCGGTCCGCTGCCATAATCGTCATAGGCTAGGGAGACGGGCATGATCGGCAGCGTGCTTTCAGAAGGAAGAGAGCGTTATCCAGGTAACGCATCATAAAATTTCCGGATTTTGTCTACATTCATCTACAAAAATCTACATTCCGGGCCGGAAATGTAGATACCAGGTTGATCCCATGTAGATGTGATGTCGATGAAAAGTAGATCGCATGTAGATGGAATGCGACGGGCAGCAGCGGTACTTGATTGCACCAATCGCCGCCGCGACTCACCCCTTCAGCCGCCCGGCATAGTGCTCCCGCACCTTCTCCACCTTCGGCGCGGCCAGGTGCATGATGTAGGGCTGGTAGGGGTTCTTGTTGGCATAATCTTGGTGATAGGACTCGCCCTCGAAGAACTCTTCCAGCGGCTCCAGCGTGGTCACCACCGGCTTGCCGCCGAACAGGTCGCCCTCGTTCAGTTGCGCGATATAGCCTTCCGCCACCGCTTTCTGCTCCAGGTCGGCATAGAACACGGCGGAGCGGTATTGCGGGCCCACATCGTTGGCCTGCCGGTTCAACTGGGTCGGGTCGTGGGCGATGGCGAAGAACACCTTCAGGATCTCGCCATAGGTGATTTTTTTGGGGTTGAAGGTCACCTCCA
Organism: Alphaproteobacteria bacterium; assembly: GCA_965222315.1. Lineage (GTDB taxonomy): Bacteria > Pseudomonadota > Alphaproteobacteria > Bin95 > Bin95 > JACKII01. The sequence continues at coordinate 1,581,819 of OZ244951.1, forward strand.
CCACTTCCGCATGTTTGGTCATGCCGGTGCACACGCTCTGGTAATCAGCCGTGGAGGCATCGCCGCCAGCATAGCCGCTGACCACCTTCTCCACACCGTCCAACTGCAGGAACACCGCCTCCACACACCAGAAACAGCCGCCTGCCAGCACGGCCTTCTGCAACGCACCGTCTCCGGCCGGAACGTCGTGGGCCGGATGGGGGAAGCGGTCGGGTGTGATCGTCTTGGAGCCGAAAATCTCGTCCAGAAGGCGCATGGGATGGGAACTCCTGCAGGCTGAGTATGAAATCGCTCTCTAATGTGGCGTTTCAGGGCCGGATTGGCTAGGGGCGATGGAAGGAATGGTGAAAGTGGTGCATATGGTTAGCGCCCGTGTTGCCAATGGCGCTCGACTGACTCCACCAAACGGCTGGTCTGGCGCTTGATCGTTTAAGTATCGGTCAGGAAACGCACGGCTCTGCTAACGGCTGGGTGCAAACGTTCCGATACCAAACAAACTTTGCCGACGGTTTCTGTCCGATTAGACACGCAGGCAAAACAAAGGATCAGCGACCGGTCAAAACCCGCCGTTTCTGGAGCACCATCAGCTATCCAATCCTACTCGCTACAAGTGACTGTGCTTCGGTTGCTCCCACGGCGGGACCGGCAAAAACTTTGACACGAGATGATCGATAAATACGCGCACCTTTGGCGGTAAGTTCTGGCGGGCTGAATAGACCGCATAGATATCGGAGCCGTTATCTTCGTAGTTCGGCAATATCCGGATCAAACGGCCGTTTTGTAGATCGTCGTTAACGAGGTAAGTCGATAGTCGAGATACACCGATCCCGGCCAATGTTGCATGGTAGAGAGCGTCGGCACTGTTTGCCTCGAAATTGCTACGCAAGCTAAACCCTTGCGCTTCAAATTCCTTAAAATGCCAATCGTTGAAACGCGATACGGTCGAGAGTTGCAGGCAGTTATGGCGTTCCAAATCTTTTGGCGTCTTCGGACAACCTTCACGCTCCAGGTAGGCGGGGGCGGCGCAGATTACCCGTCGATTATGCGCAATCTTTCGCGCGAATAGGGATTGATCTTCAATCTGCTCCGTGAACTGGATCGCAATATCGATTTGATCCTGCGAGAAATCCACTTTCCGGTCAGAAAAAGTAGCCGAAATCTGTATGTCTTCGTACTTGGCTAAGAAGGTTGGCAGCACCGGCAAAATCTGAGATTTGCCGAAAGCTACTGTCGACGCAATCTGCAGTAGCCCCTTCGGGTGATCCCCGAATGAAACGACAAGATTTTCGGCCGCCTCGATGTTGCGCCGGATATCGGCACATCGCGCGTAGAACGCACGCCCTTCATCTGTCAGCGCGACACCGTCCTTTGATCGCGCCAAAAGCCGCACGCCGACACGATCTTCTAGCCGTGCGATCTGCTTGCTGACCGCGGATGGCGATTGATTCAGCTCTCTTGATGCAGCCGAGAAACTGCCTGCATCCACCACTCGGGCGAACAGAACGATCATACCAGGAAAGTCCATGACGCAGTCCTTTCTGTGCCTTGGAGGCAACGCCACTGTGACATAGCTAGGGGTGTCCAGTCCCTCAAAGAGACCCCAAATTCGCAGTGCAGCAAAATTAATGCTGCAACGCATCAAAATCAAACATTGAAGGAGTCAACAATGTCTAGCATCTCCCTCCCGCGGCTTACGCTCCCGAACAAGGAGAAGTCTGCGATGAGCGAACTTAGTGCCGTGCGCAGCCCTGTGGTCAGTGCAATGCTGTCACGGATTGGACATATGCTCGTCGATGGGCTGCACGCCTACCAGTACGCCCGCTTGTCTCAGGCCATCTCACGGGTTTCTGAAGAGCAGTTGGAACTGGCCGGCTTGAGTCGCGCAGAAATTCTCCGGCGCGCTCGCGCAAGCATCGATAGCGACCGCGGTTGATTGTGACGCCGATGACTGCGGCAATGTCCTTCGCCGGGTGCCGGTATTGGTCAGGGGTGAGGGCCTCGGAGTCGAAAATCTCGTCGAGACAGCCCATCGGCTACGAACTCCTTTGGGCTGTGCTTTAAAGTCCGCATCACTGTGGCCTCTCGGAGACGGAATGGCTAAGGGACGATATCGCCTTGGGTTGGGACTGATTGGCCATTACCTCTGTGCTTGCCTAGGATTTCGGAGCATTCGATGTTGCGGCCACGGCAATACCGCAAACCGGTCATTGGTGTTCGACTAAAAACGGAAGATCACGCCGAGCTGCGGCCCATGGGTGACGGTGTCATAAGAGAAATGGTCCTGGGTTCCCGCGTCGCCGGTGCTGTAGTCCACCCAGAGGGCGCGGTAGCCGGCGGCGAATGAAACATTCTCCCAGGGATCGTAGATGACCAACCCCTGGACGGAGTTGGTAAAATCCGAGCCGACCCCGAAGCCGCCAATATCGGCTGCCAGGCTGGTGCGAAAGCCGGGAAACCACTCGGCAACCCAACGTGCGCCGATCACCGGGTCAACCCAGTCTTCATTGCGTTGGCTTGAAATATCCGGGCTAGGCGCGTTGTAGCGCTTTGCCTTCATTTCGATCTGCCACCAGCGGATACCGCCATAGACATCGATCTTGTGCTCTGGCGCCGCGTCAAAGCGGTAGCTGCCATAGGCTTCGAGAATACCCTGGAAGACCTCGGACTTGATTTTCGCCCCGGGTACGAGAGGGGCGTTGTTCGTTCCGGACAGGTCCATGAACGAGTAGTCGACGATGGCGCCAAAACCGCTTTTGTGCCGCACTTCGCCATGGATCATTGCGCCAAGATCCAGGTTGCGGAGAATATCCTTTGTATCGACATCGATGTCAGCACCGTTGACGAACCGGCCAAGGCTTGTCTTGCCGCTGATATTCGGCGCCAGCACATAGGGTGCGATGGCGAAATCCCAATCATCCGCGGCCGATGCGTGCGGAGAGACGCCTAGCAGCAGAAGCACGGCTATTGCCAGTGCTCTAAGCGAATATTTCAAACGCGTCTCCTCCCATACGGACTCAACCCAGTTTCAAACACTATTGATGAGGTGAACAGCGCGAACACGGGTCATATCCGACTTCTGCGTTCACCCCATCATGTTCCTGGTTGCGAACAGATCCTGACAGGACGGATCGCTACTTCAGGTATTCCACCTTGAGGCCCTCTATCGTGCCATTGAACGCAAAGGGCTTGCGGTCGAAGTATGCAAGCGACACGGGCGAGTAGCTGTCCCTGCCGACATCGAAAGCGTCATTGGCGGTAAAGGCCAGCGGCGCTGAACGCGGCACCTGACCTTTTGCCAATTCTTTGCCGTTCAGCCGCAGGACAACATCGAGCGGCCCGCCGCGTTTGTCGCTGGCCTTCCGGGTCTCCACCTCGATCGTGACCTCGCCGCTGGGCAGCGGTCCGGTGGATTCGATACGGGTGCGCTCGATCTCGAACAAATTGTACTCGTAGGTGAGCTTGCCGTCCTCCACCCACAAGGCGAGGCCGCCGGAGAAGGCGCCCAAGGCATAGAGCACTCCCTCCGAGTCCGGTTGCAACACCGTTTCAATGGTGACGAGATTGCTTCGCGCTCCCACTTTCGGGGCCGTGAATTCCGGAACGCCGACGACTTCTTGCGTGTACAAAAACTCGGTCGCAGGATTGGATGGTGCGTCTTCCGGATGAAAAACGATCGACCAAAGGCCGCCACCAACGGGATAAACCTTGTTTGCCTTCGCGGCTTCGCGGAACGAGGTCACAAGCGATTCGACCTTGTCCGGATGCTGGTCGGCCAGGTTCATGGCTTGGGAATAATCCGTATTGAGATCATGAAGCTCCCACGTGTCGTCCGTCGGCGACCATTCGAAAATGCTCGGGTCGATACCCGGGACCCAAGGAGTACGCGGACCGAACACGGACGCGATCCACTCATCCCGATAGTAGGCGCGGCTGCCCATCACCTCGAAATATTGCTCCGCCTTCTGCCCTGGCGCGTCGGCAGCCATAAATGTGTAGGCCATGCTGACGCCGTCTAAAGGGTCCTGCGTAATGCCATCGACAAGCTTTGGCGGCTCGATGTCCAATACGTCATAGATCGTCGGGACGATGTCATTCACGTGGTGGAATTGCGGGCGCGGTGTCTTGTCCGGCGCAATTTCCTTTGGCCAGGAGACAATAAGCGGCGTCCGCGTTCCGCCAAAATGGGCTGCAATGAGTTTGGTGGACCGGTGCGGCGTCGATCCCGCCCAGGCCCAGCCGGCATGGTACATATTGTCGGCTTTGGGCGACCCGAGCACGTCGAGCCCCCCAAGCTCGTTCATGGCGCGGATGTGATCTTTGACTTCCGTGCTGATGCCGTTCTGCGCCAGAAGCTCGCTGATCGTGCCGTTCTGGCCTTCGGCGCTGGAACCGTTGTCGCTCCAGACATAGAAAACCAACGTGTTTTCACGGATGCCGAGCTCGTCGAGCGTGTCTATCAGCCGGCCAGCCTGGGTGTCGGCATGTTCGGTATAGCCCGCGAACACTTCCATCAGGCGCAACTGAAACGGCTTCTCATCCTCCGGAATGTCATCCCACGCGGCGAGCGTATCAGGCCGGGGGGTGAGGACGGTGTTTTCGGGGATCCAGCCAAGCTCCTTCTGACGGGCGAAGGTGCGCTCGCGCATAACGTCCCAGCCGTCATCGAACTTGCCCTTATACTTGTCCGCCCACTCTTTAAAAATGTGATGCGGACCGTGGGAGGCGCCAGGGGCCCAGTACAAAAAGAAGGGCCGGTCCGGCGTCAGCGCCCGGACCTGCTTCATCCAGGATACAGCTTGGTCCGCCATGTCCTCCGTGAAATGATAGCCTTCCTTTCCATGGGACGGATCGAGCCGCACGGTGTTCTCGACGACGGCCGGTTCCCACTGGGACGATTCTCCGGCCAGAAAGCCATAGAAATAGTCAAAACCGATGGCCTCGCCCACCGGCCAGTTCGTGTAGGGGCCGACGGCCGTGGTTTCGTTGGCCGGCGTGTTGTGCCACTTGCCGAATGCTGATGTCGCATAGCCGTAAGCGCTGAGGACTTTGGCGACCGTCGCGGAGGTGCGCGGAATGCGCCCGGAATACCCCTCCCAATCGTTTGAGAGTTCGGCGATCTGTCCGTTTCCGACCCGGTGATGGTTGCGCCCCGTGAGCAGGGCAGCGCGGGTGGGGGAGCACATCGCGGCATTGTGGAAGCGGTTGTATGAAATTCCGTCTTTCGCCAGGCGGCTCAACGTCGGCGTGTGGATCACGCCGCCGTAGGTATCCGGCAACGCCGGTCCGACGTCGTCGAGCATGATCACCACAATGTTCGGTGCATTGGCCGGCAGGTGCGATTGCGGCGGTAAGGGGCTGTAGGTGGAATCCGCGATGGTAAGGCCAGCCGTGCTTCCGGATGGCTTCGGTGGGAACGGCAGCGACTCTTGTGCCAATGCGGTAGCCGCGAACAGCAGCATGAATGAACTCACCAACAGCCCGCCAGCCCGCAACCCATTTCCAAGCAATTTCATCCCTGCCTCCTGCCGATTCTCGACGCTACGCCCTGCCGATCCGGCAGAGAACCGAATCAAAACCTCAGCGTTCAGCATAGAGCGTAGAGCAAATAGAGTTCGCCGCCACTCATTTCACGCCGCAGTATTGCAGTGCTGAGCCTACGCTGTTGGTGTTCGGGAGCGCTGCCTATTTCGGGCCGGATACCCTGCCGCTTTTACCGCGTCTCCAGCGCATTCTCCTCCCGCACATGCCGCTCCCGCTCTTGAAGCGGGACGTCACGGTTCGTCGTCACAATTTCCGGTACCCGGATCGCGCCAGGTCGCTGGTTGCCCGGAACAAAATATTCGACCTTAGCGAAGTGGACATCCCCATCCGGCTCGATCCAAACCGGGAAGAACGTTGTCCGGCGGTCGCCCAAGCTGCTCACTGTGTGGTAACCTCCAGCCACATGGTAGTGGCCGAAGAACTGATCTGCGGTCACGGGGAACAGGCTGCGTATGGTGAAGTCGGGTGTGAACTCATGCCGGCCCAAAAAAGGCGCCCCTTGATCTTTGCCCACTGGTGACGGTCGGGGTCCTGGTTGTCTGTAGTTACGTCGTACCAATAGGCGAGGATTGGCCCGTCACCGGCATCGACCAGAACCGGGTTGTGAATGAAGTTGGACCGGCCCTCCCTTTCCGGCGCAATCGCCGGGATATACTCCAGGAAGTAGCCGGGATCGCTCCAGTCATAGGAATAGGCGCGATAGCCCTTCGGCCCGCCGCTGGAGCCATCCGCTGTGTCACGGATCATCAAAAGCGCCGATTCTCCGCCCGGCATTGCAGCCGCGCTTTGCCAGGACGAATCCCGTGTCCAGCCAGGCGGGGCCGGCCGTTCAGCCCGAGCGAACCGCACGCGCCCTATACTGACATGCGCCACCCGGCTCACTTGCCGGCGCGGCCAAATTCAGGCAGGGAAGACCAGGAAAGACTTTTTACTGGAGTTCTGGCCCTATGGTCATGCGCGGTCGTGAGTTCCTGCAGACACCCGGACCCACCAATATTCCGGACCGCGTCCTGAACGCCATGCACCGGTCGGCGATCGATTTCGGCGGTCCCGTCTTCCAGGAAATGAGCCAAGCGCTCTTCCGGGATCTGCAAGGCCTGTTCGAGACAAAAGGGCAGGTATTTCTCTACACATCCAGCGGTCATGGCGGTTGGGAAGGGGCGTTCGTCAACTGCTTCTCCCCCGGCGATAGCCTGCTTCTGCCGGAAGTCGGCCGCTTCGGCCGGGTCTGGGGCGAGTATGGACAACGGCTGGGCTACAATATCGTCAAGGTGCCGGGCTCCTGGCGGGAGCCCATCGACCCCGCGGTGATCGAAGACGTGCTCTCGAAAGACAAGCAGCACAAAATCAAGGGCGTCCTAGCCGTGCATGTGGAAACGGCCACCGGCGCCTGCTCCGACATTGCCGCCATCCGTGCGGCCATGGACGCTGCGAGTCACCCTGCCATGCTGATCTTGGACGCGGTTGCCAGCTTCGGCTGCATGCCCGTGCGCATGGACGAATGGGGCGTCGATGTGGTCATTACCGCATCCCAGAAGGGCCTGATGTGCCCGCCGGGCCTCGGCATCTGCGCCGTCAGCGAGAAAGCGCTCGCCGCCAGCTATGAGAGCCGCAGCCAGATGGAGTATTTCTCCTGGCCGCAGCGCCTCGGCACCGAAAGCTACAGCCGCTTCTGCGGCACCGCGCCGGAGCACATGGTTTTTGGCCTGACCGAGGCGGTCAAGATGCTGAACGAAGAGGGCTGGGACCGCGTGTACGCCCGGCATAAACGCCTCGCCACCGCCACCCGCAAGGCCGTGGAGGTATGGTGCGAGGGCGGCGCGCTGGAGTTCAATATTTCCCAGCCGGAAGCGCGCGCCGACGCCCTCACCGTCATCCGCACGCCCGAAGGGATGAACTCCGAAGTGGTGCGCAATACCGCGCGCGATACCTTTGGCGTCGCTGTAGGCGGCTCGCTTGGCGATCTGGCTGGCCGCGTCTTCCGGATCGCCCATATGGGCGACCTGAACGAGCCCATGATCATCGGCGCGCTCGGCGGGGTGGAGGCGGCCCTGCAGGTCTGCCAGGTGCCTATCAGCAAGGGCGGCGTCAGCGCGGCGGTGGACTATCTCGCCAGCACTGCCAATGCCTGACAGTTGGACGGAGCCCCATGCCCATCACTGACTTTGAAAGCCTGTTGTCGCCCTACCCGGTGCAACAATTCCTGGAGGAAGCCCGCGGCAAGCAATGGCTGCACATCGAGGGCGGGGCGGACAAGGTGGGTTCCATGCTGGATTGGGACGCGCTCAACCGCATGATCAATATGGAAATCTGGAACCATCTGAACTTCCTGATGGTCCTCGACACCAAGACCATCCCGGCTCCTCAGTTCTGCCAGCAGCGGATGGACCGTACCGGCCAGATGCAAATGGTGCCGGTTCCGGGCCGCGTGCAGCAATTCCTTGACCGTGGCGCCAGCCTGATCCTTAACGAGGTTGAAACGCTGGAGCCGGAAATCCGCGGTCTTGTCGATGCCTTTGCCCAGGGTCTCGGCGCGAAATGCTCTGGCAACGCCTATATCTCGCAGCAGAACCACCAGGCCTTCGACACCCATTTCGACCGCACGGACGTGTTCGCCCTCCAGACGCTCGGCAGCAAGCGCTGGCGTATTTACGAGGGCCAGTTGGACGCCCCGGTGCTTCATGCCCGCTTCACCGGCATGCCGCCGGACGAGATCCACCGCCGGAAAGGCAAGGTCGAGGCGGAGTTTGTGACCAAGCCCGGCGATCTGATCTACCTGCCGCGCGGCCGCTTCCACGATGCGCTCGCTACGGAGGGGCCGTCGATCCACATCTCCTTCGCGGTCAGCGAGCCCAAGGGCCTGGACTATCTCCAGATCGTGATGGACGAAGCCGTCGGAGACCCGGCTTTCCGGCAGGACATTCCGCTGGACCCGGCGGAACTCCCCGCGTATTTCGACGCTTTGGCCGACCGTTTGCGGGAAGTCGCGCTCAGCCAGCGGAGCAAGGAACGCGGCCACCGCCTGCGCCGCCAGTTCGTGCCGCCCCGTCCCGCCTTTCGCCTTGGCAAACGGAGCCAATAGTAGCGATGATCACCGATTTCGACCTGGCCGACCCGGCGCTCTACAGCCACTGGGTCGACGAAAACGTGCGCTTTTCCGATACCGACCAGGCGGGGCATGTTAACAACACCGCCATCGCCAAATACGTGGAAAGCGGCCGCCTGCATTTTGATTTTGACGTGCTGAAGGGGGCCGCTGAGGGAGTTGACGAGCCCTTCGGCCTGATCCTCGCCAATCTGAACGTGAATTATTTGCTGGAGAGCTACTTCCCCGGCAAGCTCCGCATCGGCACCCGCCTGCTCCGCATCGGCAGCAGTTCGCTCACCACCGCCCACGGCCTGTTCCGCGACAGCGGCTGCTTCGCCACCAGCACCTGCGTCATGGTTAACAAGGTCGCCGGCGCGAGCCGCCCCATCGGCCCCAAGATGCGCGCCCGGCTGGAACGTTTGCTTCCCAACCAATAACTCTCACTTCATCGTCCTGAACTTGTTTCAGGGCCACTCCATAAACACCAAGGCACGATACCCGGGCCTCATCCCCGCCTCTGGAATGCCCGCAACCAAACTCACCGGGGGCGCACCCCGAAATACGCCGGTTGTTTCTCGCTGATCTCGGCATAGGCCCCCAGGCAGAATTCCAGCCAGCCGCGGATATAGTCACACGCGCTGCGGCCCCGGCGGTCCACCTCGTGATAGCAGCCGCCGCCGCAAAGGTACCGCGCCCAGCATGAGCGGCAGGGCTCCTGCCGGTCCACGTGTTTCGCCGCCAGCAATGCCGCCCGTGCTTCCCGGTCGCTGCCGTCCGTCCCGCCCATGGCGAAGGCGTCATCGTCAATCAGCCGGTGGCAGGCATAGAGGTCGCCGTCGGCGTTGGCGCTCAGATAACCCGCCCCCGCGCCGCAGGGATAGGGCCGGTGCGTGCCCCGGTGGATCTCCATCAGCGCGGTTTCCAGGTTGCTGAACGGCAGGCGCCGCCCGTCCAGGATCGCCGCCACCGCCTGCTCCCCGCACTGCACCATTTCCGCCAGAAAACCGTCGAACTCGGCGCGGGAGAAGGCGAGGTCCGGGTTCGGCGACTCGGTGACGGCGGAGAAGCCCACATCGTCAAAGCCCAATTCCTGCAAATGTTCCAGGATCGGCCAGAGCGCCCCGCTCTGCGGCGTGATCGTCGCCCGCGCCGACAAGGACCGCGGCCTGCCCACGCGCTCGATAATCTCCAGCGCTCGGCGCACCCGCCCATAGCTGTCTACGCCGCCAGCACCCTTCATCGGACGCAAGCGGTTCTGCACCTCCCTGGGGCCATCGACGCTCGCCTGCACCACGAAACCAAAGTCGTGGAACAGGCGCGCATCCTCCTCCCGCAGCAGGGTCAGGTTGGTGGTAATCGAGAACCCCAGCGCCAGGCCCGCCTTGCCTGCCTGCTCAACGGCATAATGCGTCGCCTCATGCACCAGCTTGCGCTGCATCAACGGTTCGCCGCCCATGAAGCCGACAACGATATGCCCGCCCGGCACGGCCTCCGCGATCAGGCGGTCGATGGTGGCCCTGGCGGTTTCGACCGTCATGGAACGGGCATTGCCGCCAAAGCGCCCCTCGTCGGCATAGCAATAGCCGCAGCCCATGTTGCAGGTCTGCGCCACGTTCAGGGAGATAGCGCGCAGGGCAGGCGGCTCCATAGGCTCCGCGCCGATGTAGGGCTCGCTCCGGGGTGCGGCATCCGCCAGCAACGCATCCACGCCGGCCCAATCCCCCGCTGTCAGGTCGCGTTCCAGCCGTTCGGCGAGGTCTGCGGGAATATCATAGAGACGGCTGCCGTCCACCACGAACAGGTGGGCGCCCAGCGCACTCCGCACGACGCGCGCGCCCGGATGCCAGGCTTTGACATGGGAGAGCGCAGGCGGCGGAGTCCTGCCCGGCGCATCCAACGGCGCATTCATGCCCGTATCTCCCTGGCCATATCCCGCGCTATCAGCGCGCCGGTCCGTTCGCCAAGCGCCGCAATGGTGAGCGCCGGGTTCCGCCCGATCGGCCGCGGGATGACGGCGCCGTCCGCCACGAAAAGGTTGGGATGACCGAACACCTCGCCCCGGTGATCGACCACGCCGCCAGAGGCATCCCTTGCCATGTTGCAGCCGCCCAGCGGATGCACGCTTGCGCCCCACTTGAACCAGCGCCATTGCGGTGGCACCGATGCTGTCGCGCCGCCCGCCTCCGACAATTGCTTTTGCAGGGCAATGATCGCGTCATAGACGCCGAGCGACGCCTTCACATCCCAATTGAGCTTCAGGGCCGTGCGCCAGGGCTTGTACCAGATGCGTCCCAGCCGCAGACGGCTATTGCCCGCGTCCACGCCCTCGCCGAGCCAGAGCATCATCCGGTCGGTTGGGTTGAACTCGCCCAGGCCGCGGGCGAATTTTTCCGCCAGCTTGCGGCCGAGCCAGGTACCTTTCCACCGGTCGCGCACCGCGTTTAGCAGCAGGTTGGGGAAGCCATCGTCCGCGATATAGAAGCGCTGGCCCTGGAAGCTGCCATCCATAAAGGTCAGGCCAGAGCCGATGAGCGGGCCGACGCCCTGGTTGACCTCCACATCGTCGGGGTAGAAGGCGGGCGTCATGAAATTCGCGTTCGGGCTCCAGCTATGCCCTAGCTGCTGGCTCACATTCGGCAGCGTTTTGTACTCGTCCCGGCAGCGCAACAGCAATTCCGTGGTGCCGAGCGAACCTGCCGCCAGCACAACCCTGCCCGCGGTGGCTGACCCCGGCCCATCGCTTGCCTCCGCCGTGCAGAGCCAGCGAACGCGGTAGCCATTGCCTTCCGGCTGGATGGAGCGCACCGAATGAAGCGCACGCACTTCCGCGCCGTTGGCTTCGGCCTGGGCCAGATAGGTCAGATCGACCGTGTTCTTGGCCTGAACCTCGCAGCCGATATGGCAATTGCCGAGGTGGGCGCACGTTGCCTGCTGCCGCCCCTGGCCGTTGGTGAAGGGTTTGGCATGCTTGGCGTTCACCGGATCGGGCAGGTCATAGCTGTATTCCGGGTCGAACGTCACGGCCAGCGGCACGCGCTCGTACCGGTCGGCATAGCCAAGCTTGTCCGCCGCCCGGCGCAGGATGGCCGAACGGTGGGTCTCCTGTCCCTCCGGCACGGGCCCGGCATTCAACATGCGCTCGGCGAGGTCGTAGAACGGGGCGAGGCTCGTAGCATTGACCTCTTCCGGCCAGCCTTTCTCGAACCGCTCCGCATCGGCGCGCATGACGACGCTGGCATAGCTGAGGGAGCCGCCGCCGACGCCCGCCCCTTGCGCCACCATCATGCCCCGAAAAAAGCGCAGGTCGAGCCAGCCGTTCGCGCACTCCGGGTCTGCGTGGTCGAAAAACCAGGGATCGGTAAGTGTCCGCGGGTAGGAGGCGGGCGTCCAATGCCGCCCCCGCTCCAGCACCAGCACCTTCGCGCCGGCCTCCGCCAGACGGCAGGCTGCTGCGCCGCCGCCAAACCCGGACCCCACGACAATCACGTCATAGTCGGCCATTTGCCGGTACTCGCTTTCGCTGGTTAACCCGCTAGCGCAAGGCTAACACGCCGCAGGTCTGCTGCCCATAGCCGGGGAGGGGGCGCAGTCGTCAGCCGAAAAAGACCAGCGCCAGCGAGCCCAACAGCAGCACCGCCGGAACAGCCAGTCCGATAAACGCGATTGCCTGCAATGCGAATGTGGGTTTCTTGCGGGTTAGGGCCTCATCCGGGTTCGGCTCGTCCAGCCGGACAACTTCCAGCGGCCCATTCAGCCGTGCGCGCAGGGCGTTGATAGCCGCTTCGGCCGCATCGCCTCCAGACGTTACCCATACGGTCCGCTTGGATTGCAGCCAGTCCGGCACGGTTCCCCCGCTGACCGGCGCCACCACGTCGTCCACCACCACCAGGTCAGCGTCCCGCGGGTCGAGCGGTTCGGTATCCGCTCGCTCGGTTTGTGGACTGCCGGACCGGATTTCCTCAATCAGCGTCGATTGCGACAGGAAGCGGACGCTCTTGTTCCTGACCGTCGCGCCGGAGCCGATGCCGACCGCCAACGGCGTCTTTCTGGCGCCGGACGGGCCATCGATCACCAGATGGGCAGGCTCGTCACTTTCGGCATAGGCAAAGGCTTCGACCACCGCGACCGCGCCGGCCCGCCCGGCCTGCCATTCGCCGGACCCGTCTGCGGTCACCTCCCGCACGGCGGCGGGGTTGCCGGTAAAGTTCGGCAGCCGGAAGAAGAACGGCAGCCCAGCCTTGTCGAAGCGCCGCTTCTCCGCGCTGTAGTGCGGCAGTGCCCAGAAGAGAACCAACGCGGCGAACACAATGACCAGCGCCAGCATCAGCCAGAACCAGAAGCCTTTGCCATCCTGGGCGACCGCGAACAGCACAGCCAGAACCGCGCCAATGTTCCAGAACAGATTGTCGGTGAGCGCGTCGCGTCTCATCTCCGCCAAATGGGTGGGTTTGATCTGGAACACCGCCGATTCCTGTGCCAGGTCAGCCAGGTAGTCGGTAAAGTCCTTCAGGAATGGGATCACCATGAACGTGATTGCCCAGACCGGCGCTAAACCCAGCACGCCATAGGCATAGGCCATCAGGGTCGCGCCGAAAAAGCCCATCATCCCATGGGCCATCTGGTTGCTGCGCCAGGAATAGTCTGCGGTGTAGCGGACGAATACGTCTGATCCGAATAAAGCGGCTAAGTTCATTGCCACCTCACTTCCTGCATACCACTAAGCCATCGTATTCTGGCCTAGACGTTGGGGGTTTTCATCGCCCGGTCAATGATTTCATGCATTTTCCCCTAAATATTTAGGTGATCGCACTATCGACCTGCCATTGATTGTCTGTCATCCTTTTTGTCGAGCGGTCCGGCCCCGTACCGGCTGCCGCCCAAAAAAAACGGCAAGACAAAAAGGGGATATCCAGGATGCTGAAACGGATCTGGCTGGTGTCGCCGATGGCGTTCGCCCGCGTTGGCGGTTCCTCAACGCCACTGCAAAACTACCAGTGGACCTCCCCCGACTACGCCCCGCATGGCTCCGGCCGCACCCGGGTCGCCGCTGCGGAAACCCTCATCGTCAACGGCGACGGCACCCTGCGTGCCGAGCCACCGCCCGCCGGCGGCGAGATCGTTTTCAAGGACGCGGAAGGTATCCGCCCGGCTTGCCCCTTCTTCGAACTCCATGGTGAATGGGACGGCGGCGCCGGCGCGATCACGCCGGATGTGCTCGCCGCCAACGGCCTGTCGCTCGCCGATGTGACCTGGCGCGTGCACAATGCCAATCACAAGGCCTATCACCTTACCGGCTCTGAAGGAGACAAGATCGAGTCAGAGGTCGAGGTTGGCGGCAGCGATCACGCCATCCATCGCCTGATCGGCAAGACCAAGCCCGGCGCGGACAATCCCATCTTGATCGACGGCGCAACGATCCCGCACGGCCGGGTGCAGGTCATCAAACCGAACGCCGAATTCCCCGGCCTCCGCCTGCGGTTCTACCCGCCGCCGGGCCATGCCTACGCCACCACCAATTTCCACGACCGGGTAAAGGAACAGCCCAGCATCTGGTCGGAGACCGGCGAATGGCTGCTGGCCAAGGCGCTGAACCAGTTCTTCGGGCGCGACTGGGACGATTTCGAAATCCCGGACGAGCGCCTGATCGTCAACCCGGACTCGCCCTGGCCGAAATACGGCCTCCTGCGCTTCGAGGACCTGCCGGAGAAACTGGTGGATGTCCTGCCCGATCTGGGCGACGCCAAGGCGGTCAGCAGTGCGGCAGACCAGAGCGAATTGCTCCGCTTGATCTCCGGCCCCACCGCCGACGTGGGCAACCTGCCGCCCGGCCTCTTCGCCTACACCGTCGGGCCGGATGCGGTGCAGGACGGGCTTGGCATGATCGACGATATGAGCGACGGCATCATCACCTGCCAGATCAAAGGCGTGGAGGCGCCCGCCTTCGCCCGCGTCGCGGTCTCGCCGCCGCACTATGCGCCCGACCGCCGCCAGCCGGTCTCCCTCGCCGATGGCCTTGCCGACCGCCTGCTGCGGGACGAGGTGCGCACGCCTGAATGGGTTTCCGACGGCGAGAATTGGGAGGGGACCCGCGCCTCCGTCAGCGACCTGATGAACCGGGCGTTCGAGACGGCGGGCCTCTCAAATATCGACGTCTGGAACGACTGGTTCCGCAACGAGAACAGCCGGAACGCAGAGAAACCGGGCACGCCCTTCACGCCGGAACAGGCCGAAGAGCTGCTCTGGAATACCAACCACGTGCCGACGGTGGAGGATCTCCCGCTCACCATGCTCGGCCGCCGCCGCCATCGCCGCAACATTGCGACCGAATTCTTCGACGATCTGGCCCGCGAGAACCCGGATGTGATCGAGCAATGGATCAGGAACCCCGGCGAGCCCATGCACCTCTATGACAAGCGGATGCCCGCCGTCATGCGCGGCGCGGACCGCTACCCGTTCACCGTCACCCGCCGCCAGTATGACGAACTGAAGGCCTGGGCGGAGAAGATGCGGGAGCAGGCCGCGGGCGCGCAAAAAGCCATGAAAACGGACTATTAGGGGCAGGGGACCAAGGACATGAACGACAGCGTCACCAACAAACCGAATATGCTGCTGCCCCGCAACCTGACCGCACGTGCGGCCCATGTGGTGCGCGGCAATCCGGTCAACACGCGGCCCGAAAGCGGCGTCGACAATTCCCACCCCGGCCTGGAATTCGATCAGCGCATGATGAGCCGGGCCTTCTTTCCCGGCCTGGTGTTCGACTTCCAATACGGCGTCGGCGCAAAGCTGGCGGATATCCGCCCGGACCTGTTCACCTACCCCTTCGACCTGAAGGCGGAAGATTTGCCGGCCGAAAGCGAGGACGCGTCCAAGGCCCTCTGGCTCTGGTATATCGGCGGCAAGTTCGGGGGCAACCCGGACAAGCACGCGATGAAGGACCTCTATGGCCAGAACGGCTATGACGTGGTCCGCGCCATCACCGACCTGGAAGACGACACCATCATCGTTGTCTTCGGCAAGCAGCCGGAACACCTCGACAAGCCCAGCGCCAAGGTCTTTCTAAAGCGCTTCCTCAATCCGGCTCGGCTGATCGCGGCGTTCAAAGACCATATTTTCGGCGCGTCCGACGGCTTCGAGATCGGCGGCATCTTCCGCAGCGACGACGGCGAGGTGCAGCTGGCCGTCATGGTCGGCCCCCGCGCCAAGTACCTGAACGAAGAGGGCGTGATCGATCCCGCTCTGATCCAGCCGGGCGAACTGACCCAGAGCCTATGCTCCCCCTGGCAATGGGACTTCGCCGACTGCGGCTGCTACTACTGGGCCGGCAGCAAGCCGGACATCGTGAAGCCGCCTCTGGACGACGCCTACAAAGACCCGCTGGCCGCTCCCAGCCTGCGCGACCAGACCTTGAACTTCCAGCGCAAGCGCTCCGAGCCCGTGCCGGACAAGCCGGGCACGACGCCGGACGAATGGCACGAGAACCAGATGGGCCAGCCGGACATGGTCCAGCATTGGGAGACGCTGCCCTTCGTCGTGGACGAGCGGGAAACCGACGTCTACAAGCCGCATCCCCTGCCGCCGATCCAGGAGCCCTGGGACCGGAACAAGATCCGGGAAGAACTGGCCGTGCTCGCCACCGCAGAACACTCGCTCTGCGTTGAATACCTCTACGCCAGCTATTCGATCAAGGCGATGCCGATCCCGCCGGAGCGCCGCTACGCCCAGACCGCCATCGATCACCATCACCCGGATTTGCAGGGAGACCGGGCCAGCCGCCTGTTCGCTGCCTCGCATGAAGTTTTCATGGTCGCGGTGGACGAGATGCGCCACCTGCGTTGGGCGAACGAGGCCATCATGCTGCTGGGCGGCGAGCCCACGCTGGACCGCGCCACCATCATGGGCCGCCGGCCGACTCAGGCCCAACTGAAATTCAAGCTGGCGCCCCTGACCGGCCAACAACTCGACGATTTCATTTCCGTCGAGAAGTTCAGCCCGTTCTACAATTTGCCGGACCCGACCAGCCTCGACGGCATTTATACCCACATCCAGATCAGCATCATGAACCGGCCCCAGGACTATCCGGAGCCGGGGATGCAGGAAAAACTCCTGCAACTCATCAAGCTGATCATCGACGAGGGCGTCGGCCATTACGAGCGCTTCAGCCTGGTGAAGGAAAAGCTGGCGGGCTTGCGTGAGGACGAATACCTCGCCGTCAAGACAGAGCCGGTGCGGGCGTCCGAGGAGTTTTACGCTGACCTGCAGGACCTCGCCGACACCTACTACGATGCCCTACTGCGCGGCCTCTGCCTGACCTTCCACCAGGGCAACGCCTCCCGCGGTGTGATGCTGGAGCAGGCGCGCCGCTCCATGTACAGCCTGCACGACACGGCCTACCGGCTACAGGCGGCCGGTTATGGCGTTCCGTTCACCCTGCCGTCATGGGTCCAGGCAATCGGCGACACGGATACGCCGAGACCCTGCAATCCGACCGGCAAGGCCTTGGAGGCGCAGGATGTCGCCGCACCAGCCAAGGCAAAACTGGCGGAGATTGCGGCCAAGACCAACGATGACGATACCAAGGCCATGGTGAAGAAGCACGAAAGCGTCCTGGACGAGATGGTGGCCGGCATCCGCCGCCTGATTGACTAGGCATTGGCGGAGACCGGTTTGCCTGCTGCACAACCGGATGCCGGCGCGGTCACGATAGAGGGCAGGGGCGTCGCCGCCCTGACCGCGGCCCTGCTGCTCGCACGAAACCGCATCGCCTTCGATCTGACCGGGCCGCCGCCTGCGCCGGGGCCTGTCCTGTTGTTACACCCCGGCACGCTCTCCCTGCTGCGTGAGGTTTGGGGCATCGCCCCGGCAGACCTGCCCGCCCTGCACCGGGTCCGCCTCCGCGCCGTCAAGCCCTTGCCGCCGGACGAACCTGCCCTGATCGAGCAGCCCAGCGTGGTCATCGGGAGCGCCGCCCTGCTTGCCTGCCTGGAGAAACGCTTGGCGTCGATGCTGGAGACGTTGCCGCCAGCCGCGCAATCCGTGAGCGCCACACCATGGCGCCTGCTCGCCGCCGGCCGCACGAAACCGCCGGGGCAGGCGAACGGCCCCCGCTGCACGATGGCCGAAGTCACCCCAAGCCAGCACTGGCAGGCCGACCGCGCCATCTTCGAAGCCGTGCCGGGCGGATGGCTGTTCCTCTTGCCGACCGGTCCGGACAGCGCGCTGCTCCAGTCCCAGCGCGACGTGCCGAACGACGGCGGAGACCTGCTGCAAAGCAATCTCGCAGAAAGCCAGGTCATGCCCCGCCTGATTCAGTCAGTGGGTGGGGAGCCGCAGACCTTCAACGCCGCCCCCCATCTGGCCCAACCGTGCGCAGGCACCAATTGGATCGCCATCGGCGACGCTGCCATCGCCTTGCCACCGGTCACGGGCGACGGCGTCGGCAACGGCATCCGCACTGCTATATGGGCGACGGCCTGCCTCTGCGCGGTCCAGGCGGGCGAACCGGCTGCAGCGGTGTTGGCTTTTTACGCCTGGCGCTTGCGCGACGCCTTCAACCGCATGGCGGCACACACGGACACGCCCCCGGTTCATGAACCGGACCCGGACTACAAGCCGCCTTACCGCCTGGACGGCATCAACCTGATTCGCGCCGGATAGTTGCCCAGTTGGTCTCAGGGTAGAGCCAGTCTCCCCAACCGAGCCATAGGCGAGAGCCGGGGCCCAGAATTTACAGCCGTTCGTCGAAATGCTGACCCCCAGACCGCCTCTAACGGCCCGTCCGGGGAGAGAAAACCTGACGAGAACCGCAGCTACCAGTTTCTGCTCGAGGTGACTTTGCTCTAGCATTGCCAGTTCAAGCATGATCGACCGGCAACAGACGGACGGAGACACCTCGTGATCGTAGGAATTGAAGTCGGCGGCACATTTACCGACCTGATCGCGGTGCGGGAGGATGGGGCCGCTACCATCCACAAGACCCCCTCCACGCCGGATGATCCGAGCCGCGCGGCTGTCACCGGCCTCTCCGAATTACTCGCCCGTATGGGCGCGAGCGGGTCAGAGGTGACGGAGCTGCTGCACGGCTCCACCATTGCCGCCAATTCCCTGATCCAGCGCCGTGGCGCGAACGTGGCCCTGCTGGCGACCGATGGCTTCCGCGACCTGCTCTTCATCCAGCGCTCGGACAAGTCCGTTGTCTACGACATGTTCTACCAGAAACCGGAGCCGCTCCTGACCCGCGACCGCGTGCTGGAAGTCCCGGAGCGGCTGGCGGCGGACGGCTCGGTGGTTAAGCCGCTCGACGAGGCGCAGGTGGTCGAAATCGTCGACCGGCTGGTGAATGAGGAAGGCATCGATTCCATCGCTGTCTGCCTGATCCATGCCTACGCCAACCCAATGCATGAGCAGGCCATCGGCCGCCTGATCGCCGAGCGGCATCCGCATGTGTACGTCTCGCTCTCCAGCGATATCGCACCGGAGCACCGGGAGTATGAGCGCACCAGCACGACCGTCATCAGCGCGTTCGTGCGCCCGGTGGTGGATCGCTACCTCTCCCGCTTCGAGGACCAGGCGCGCTCTGCCGGTGTGCAGCACACGCCACTGATTATGCTCTCCAACGGTGGCGTCGCGCCGGTGGAGGCGGCCCGTCGGTTGGCGGCCAACATGTTCCTTTCCGGCCCTGCCGCCGCGGTGACCGGCGCGGCGGCAGTGGCGCGGGCGACGGAGAAGCCGGACATTATCAGCATCGATGTGGGCGGCACCTCCTCCGACGTCTGCTTGATTACAGGCGGCGCGCCGCAGACCACGGTCAAGGGAACGTCGGAGTTCAGCGTCGACGGCCTGCCGCTCAACATCGTGATGACCGATATAGTCTCCATCGGTGCGGGCGGCGGCTCCATCGCCTGGGTGGACGCGGGCGGAATGTTGCAGGTGGGCCCGCAATCGGCAGGAGCAGAGCCTGGCCCGGCCTGCTATGGCCATGGCGGCGAGCATTTCTGCCTGACCGACGCCATGCTGCTAATGGGCCTGCTCGATCCGCGCATCGCGCTGCCGGGCGGTATCGTGCTTGAGCCCGCACTTAGCCGCAAAGCCGCCGAACCCCTGGAAGCCGCGCTCAGCCTCACTGCGGCGGAACTGGCAGAGCGCGTGTTCCGCATCGCCGCCGCCAACATGGCCCAGGCATTGCGCCGGGTGTCGGTGAAACGCGGCTATGACCCCCGCGACTACGCTCTTTTTCCCTGCGGCGGTGCCGGTGCGCTGATCGCCACCGCCTTGGCCAATGAGGTCGATATCCGAGAGATCGTGGTGCCGCCCAATCCCGGCGTGTTCTCCGCCGTTGGCTTAACCGTCAGCGACGTGCGGATGGATTACGTACTGGCCGAAGGCGCGCAACTCGCCAGCAGCCTGACACCCGCGATGCTGTCAGAGAAGCTGGAAACCCTGCGCGGCCGCGCGGCAGAGGCTTTTTCGGGCCTTGGATACGACCCCGCAGGCCTGTCGCACCAATTCACCGTCGATGCCCGCTACCGCGGCCAGGGCTACGAACTGCGCGTGCCAGTTGAGGAGGCGCGCCTCCTCAATGAAGGCCAATCCTATCTCGCCGATAGCTTCCACGAGGAGCATGCCCGCCAATATGGCCACGCCTTCCACGAGCGCGATGTGGAGGCCATTTCCCTCCGTCTGACCGCCCTGCACCCCCGCGGGCGCACGGTGACCCCCGTCAGCGAGGAAAGCGCGCCCCTGCCGCCCGGCGATCGCCAGGTGCTCTATGGCGGTGAGTCCCGTGCCTATCCGGTCGTGGCGCGCACCAGCCTTTCGCCGGGCCACAAAGCAGATGGCCCCCTGATCGTCGTCGAAGACAGCACCAGCACCCTGGTCCCGCCCGGCTGGAGCCTCCACGCCGACGATCTGGGCGTCCTCCACCTCTCCCGCCAAGAAGGAGCCAGCCAATGACCCGTTCTATCGACCCCGCGGACTTCAATGTCCTCTCCGGCTGCTTCCGCTCCATCGCGCAGGAAATGAGCGAGATCATGCTGCGCGCCGCTTATTCCTCCATCGTGCGGGAAGCGAAGGATTGCTCCACCTGCCTGATGGACGCCGACGCCCGCACGGTTGCTCAGGCGGAAGCCATCGCTGTCCACATGAACTCGCTCGCCGCCGCCGTGCCCTTCTTCCGGGAACGCTACGATCTCTCCAAAACCCGCCCGGACGAGATGTACATCACCAACAACCCCTACCAGAACGGCCAGCACCTCAACGACATCATCATTCTGATGCCGGTGTTCGTGGATGACGAGTTGGTCGCCTTCACCGGCAGCATCTGCCACCACCTGGAAGTCGGCGGTGCCGTCGCAGGCTCCAACGCCAACGCGACGGAGGTCTATCAGGAAGGCATCATCCTGCCGTCGATGAAGATCAACGAGGCCGACCTCTACGACGGTCCGGTTGAGTCCATCCTGCGCGCCAACTGCCGCCTGCCGGGCATCGTCCTCGGCGACTTCCACGCCCAGCTTTCCGCCGTCATGCGCGGCCGCTCGCTGATGCAGGATTTGGTGCGTCGACACGGCAAGCAACTGGTAGCCGATTGCATGACGGAGTTGCAGGACTATTCGGAGCGGATGCTGCGCCAGACCATCGCCAGTTTGCCGGACGGCTCCTATTACGGAGAGGATATTCTCGACGGCCAGACCTTAGACAGCCCCCAGCCGGTCATTCGGGCCAAGGTCGAAATCAAGGGCGAGGAAGCCTTCATCGACCTCACCGAAAGCGACGACCAGGTGGTCTGGCCGGTGAATTGCCCGGTTGCCTCCACCCATAGCGCCGTAATGACCGTGTTCGGCCAGATCGCGGGCTCCGGCGTGCCGACCAATGACGGCACCTACCGGCCCATTCGCATCAAGACCCGGCCCGGCTCGATCCTGGAGCCACACCACCCCGCACCCGTCCGCGGGCGCATGGGCTCGGCCTACCGCACGGCGACGGCTGTCAAACGCGCGCTCGGCTCCGTTATTGCGGAGCGGCTGTCGGCAGCAGGAGCCGACTGCACCAACATTATCACCATGAGCCGCCCAGTACCCGGCGGCGGTTATGAGATGTTCGCGGACTCCGTCTCAGGCGGCAACGGCGCAGGGCTGCGCGATGACGGCGCGGACGTGGTCGCGCAGATGCTCTCCAACACCGCCAACACGCCCTCCGAGGCGCTTGAGATGGACCATAAATTCGTGCGCATCGCGCGCTACGAGATGGTGGAGGATTCCGGTGGCGCGGGTCAGCACCGTGGCGGCATGGGCGTACGGCGCATCTATGAGGTGGTGGAGGACGGCGTGCTGCTGTCCACCAATGGCGACCGCATGATGAATGGCCCCTGGGCGCTGGCAGGCGGGGAGCCTGGCAGCCTCGCTATGTTCGCCATCCAGCGCGGCGATGAGCTGATCCGCATCCCCGCCGCCACCAACATCGCGGTGCAGAAGGGCGACAAGGTAATCATCCAAACCTCCGGCGGCGGCGGCTATGGTGACCCCAAGGCTCGCGACCGGGAAGCCGTGCGCCGCGACCTCCGCGAAGGCCGCATCAGCACTGAGGCCGCCCGCACCCTCTATGGCCTGTGAACCAGAAGCCCAAAAAATCAACTCCGTCTTCACCAAGGAAATACCCATGTCCTCCGAAATCGTCACCTATGAGCAGCACGGCAAGGTCGCGCTGATCGGCCTGAACCGCGCGGACAAGCGGAACGCGATCAATGCCGAAGTGCTGGAGGGGCTTTGCGAGGCCGCCACCCGCGCGTCTCAGGAAGCACGGGCCGCGGTGCTGTTCGGAAACGGTCCGAACTTCTCCGCCGGCCTCGATCTGGCCTGGCTAGCCGAGCGGCTGGAGCAGGGCGGCTTCTATACCTCTCCCTTGCAGGGCTCGCTCTGGCACCGGGCGTTCAATCTGATCTCCCGCGGCGGCATCCCCTTCATCTCCGCTCTGCATGGCCCGGTGATCGGTGGCGGGCTGGAGCTTGCCTGCGCAACGCACATCCGCGTCGCGGCGGACACGGCCGTGTTTGGCCTGCCGGAGGGTCAGCGGGGCATCTTCGTCGGAGGCGGCGGCACGGTCTGGGTGCAACGGGTGATCGGCTACGCCACCATGGCCGACATGATGCTAACCGGCCGAATTCTCACCTGCGAGGAAGCCCGGCAGGCCCGCGTCATGCAATATGTCGTGCCGGCGGGGGAGGAGCGCGCCAAGGCCCTCGAACTGGCAGAGAAGATCGCGGAGAACACGCCGCTCACCAACTGGCAGATCACCAACCTACTGCCGCGCATTAATGACCTGTCGCACGATGACGGCCTGTTCATGGAATACATGAACTCCAACCTCGCCAAACCGCCGGAGACCCAGGAGCGCCTCCGCAAGTTCCTCGGCGGCAACGCAAGGCTGAAGGTGGACGAGGCAGGCGGAACGGATGACTAGGCGGCTTCGGCAATCCCTCAACACACGCTGGCGCGGCTCTGAAAGCGCAATCGCCTCAGGCGGCGAAAATCATCGCCTGGCTCCAAAACGACGCTGCACTCCCCGGCCGAGCTAACGGAGGGGCCGCGGCCCAGCATCGGCAACCTTCCGTCGAAATTCTGGCCCCCAGACCACCCCTAACGCGCCACCCAGGTAAACCAAACCGGCTGCCAGCCGCGGCGGCTTTGTCCCTGCCTGCAACGACCTGGCTATAGCGGACAGTGGTGCGCGCATTGAAATGACCTGGCCGATCCGTCCCTGCCGGCATTCGCGGACGGAACGCTACCATCCATCCCAGCGGCAGCCTCGGTTGCCGGGGTGAAGTGCTGGAGTTCGAAACCAATCTGAAGTTTTTCATGCGCGACCTACCCTTTCCTTTCTGTATTTCCGAATATTTTCGACTGGAGGAACGAAATGCGCAATTATGTGGGAGTGAAGCGATAATTTCCCTATCGACTTCAAATTTCTCCATTTAATTAGAAAAATTTCCCCATTCTCCCTATAGTGCGAAGCCTTCAGGCCATCGCGTCTGCACCGTGAGTGTGTACGGGAGCTCTCACCAATGCGGCATTTGCCGATTACCCTCGACTTGCGCGGCAGGACAGTTGTCGTCGCCGGCGGTGGCGAGACAGCGCTCGCCAAACTGCGCCAGCTTGCCAAAACTGAAGCCCGGTTGCTTGTCTTTGCCGGCCATCCCATTCCGACAGTGACGCATCTGGCATTCACCGGTCGCGTCTCTCTCGTTCCGCGCAGTCCCGCTGCAAGCGATCTGGCGGACGCGGTGCTGGTCTATGCGGCTTCAGAGGACGCTGGCGAGGACGCAAGGGTTGCAGAACTGGCGCGCTCTCAGCGTGTGCCTTGCAATGTCGCCGACAATCTGGACGCGAGCGATTTCATCATCCCGGCAATCGTCGACCGCGATCCCGTCACGGTCGCCATCTCGACCGGCGGGACGGCGCCAGTGCTCGCCCGGCAGATCAAGGCTGATCTGGAGGCGCGGCTGGACCCGCAATTGGGAAAGCTCGCCCGCATTGCCGGGGAGTTTCGAAGCGTGGCGGCGGGACTGCCGCGGGGTCTGCTGCGCCGGCAGTTTTGGGCGCGCTTTTTCGCCGGCACCGGCCGCAAGGCCCTGCAGGAAGGCGGCGAGGCCAAGGCGCGGGAGGCCCTTTGCGGTCTCGCCACTGAAATCCGGGACCGGACGCCGCAAACAGGCTTCGTGCATTTGGTGGGCTCGGGGCCCGGCGATCCCGATCTGCTCACCCTGAAAGCGCGCAAACTGCTGCACGAGGCTGACGTGGTGATCCACGACCGGCTGGTCTCGGCGGCGGTGCTGGAATTGGCCAGGCGTGAAGCCCGGCTCATCCCGGTTGGAAAGGCTCCCGGCGGCCCCAGCTGGCGGCAGGAAGATATCAACGCGCGCCTGGTGGAAGAGGCTGCGGCCGGCAATCTGGTCATTCGGCTGAAGTCCGGCGATCCCGGTGTGTACGGCCGTCTCGACGAGGAAATGAATGCGCTGGACGGGGCGGGCATCGGCTATGCCGTCGTCCCCGGCATCACCGCGGCCATCGCTGCTGCGGCCGCGGCCAAGGTCTCGCTCACCAGGCGGAGGCGCAATTCGGCGCTCCGGTTCCTGACTGGGCAGGATGTGAACGGCTTTGCCGAGCAGGATTGGCGCGGGTTGGCCCAACCGGGAGCGGCAGCGGCGATTTACATGGGCGTTCGCGCCGCGCAATTCATCCAAGGCCGCCTGCTTATGGTTGGCGCCGATCCCGCGACACCGATGAGCGTGGTCGAGAATGCCTCCCGCCCGGACCAGACGATCGCCACCACCACCCTGGGCGCTCTGACCGCTGACATGACCGCCGCCGGGATCGCGGGGCCGACGGTCCTTTTCCTGGGCATCGCGCCAGGGGAAGCCGGTGTGAAAATGCCCGAGCAAGAGGCGGTTGCCGCCGCCACTGGAGGAAGTCGATGACGAAAACCCCGGTACTGCAAGCCGTAACCGCAAATGACCTGATGGACGGTGACGTGGTCTATCTGACCCCCGCGTACGGATGGTCGCGCGAACTGGCCGAGGCCGCCATTGCCGACACGCCGGAGGCTGCCGACGGCCTGCTCGCCACGGCGCTGCCGCAGGAAGCGGCGGTGGTCGGACCCTACCTGATTGACGTTTTCAGAGACGGGGAGGGAAGGCTGGAGCCGCTCCACTACCGCGAGCGTATCCGCACCCTCGGCCCATCCAACCGCACCGATTTAGGCCGCCAGGCCGAAACACCGGCCGTGCGCCGGCAGGAGTCAGCCCATGTATCGCTATGATGAATTCGACGACCGCTTTGTCCGCAACCGCGTGCAGCAGTTCCGCGGCCAGGTGCAGCGCCGTCTGTCCGGCGCCCTGACGGAGGACGAGTTCAAGCCGCTGCGCCTGCAGAACGGGCTCTACCTGCAATTGCATGCCTACATGCTACGGGTCGCGGTTCCCTACGGCACGCTCAATTCGCGCCAGATGCAGCAACTCGCCATGATCGCGGAGCGCTGGGACAAAGGGTATGGCCATTTCACCACGCGCCAGAACATCCAGTACAATTGGCCGAAATTGGCCGACGTGCCGGCAATTCTGAGCGCGCTCGCCGATGTCGGCATGCACGCCATCCAGACCTCAGGCAACTGCATCCGCAATGTGACGGCGGATCATTTCGCCGGTGCGGCTGCGGATGAGATCGAGGACCCGCGGCCAACGGCAGAGATCGTCCGGCAATGGTCCAGCGGCCACCCGGAATTCGCCTTCCTGCCGCGCAAGTTCAAGATTGCAGTCACCGGCTCCCCGAACGACCGCGCCGTGACCAAGGCGCATGACATTGGCCTGCGCATGGTGCGCAACGAAGCCGGGGAGCCCGGCTATGAGGTGATCGTCGGCGGCGGGCTCGGCCGGACACCGATGATCGGCAAGGTTATTCGCGAATTCTTGCCCAAGGCTGAGTTGCTGCCTTATCTGGAGGCGGTGCTGCGCGTCTATAACCTGCACGGCCGCCGGGACAACAAATACAAAGCCCGCATCAAAATCCTTGTGCATGAAGCCAAGCTGGAGACGATCCGCGCCGACGTCGAAGCCGAATTCCAGCAATTGCTGGTGGAGAATGGCGGGCCGACCTATGCCCTTGATGCGTCTGAGGTCGACCGTATCGAGGCTTATTTTGCGCCGCCTGTATTCGAGATCCTGCCGGATCGGGACGAAAGCCTGGATCGCGCGCTTGCGGCGGATGTGGCCCTCGCAGCCTGGGTCGAGACCAATGTCACCGGGCATCGCCAGGCTGGCTACCGGATCGTCACCGTCTCGCTGAAACCCATCGGCGCGGCGCCCGGCGATGCCAGTGCCGACCAGATGCGGGCGCTGGCCGATATCGCAGCGCGCTACAGCCTCGATGAGTTGCGCGTCAGCCACGAGCAGAACATTGTCCTGCCCCACGTAAAGGCGGCAGACCTGCCCGCCGTGTTCGCCAGCCTCCAGAGAGCGGGCCTGGCGGAGGCCAATATCGGTCTGGTTTCCGACATCATCGCCTGCCCGGGCATGGATTACTGCGCGCTGGCAACGGCCCGCTCGATCCCGGTGGCCCAGGAAATCTCCAAGCGGTTTGCCGACCCGGTCCGGGCGCGGGATATCGGCAAGCTGCAGATCAAAATCTCTGGCTGCATCAACGCCTGCGGCCACCATCATGTGGGCCATATCGGCATTCTGGGCCTGGAGAAGGCCGGGGTGGAAAGCTACCAGATCACGCTGGGCGGCGATGCGACCGAAACCACGGCCATCGGCCAGCGGGCAGGCCCCGGCTTCGCCTATGACGAGGTCGTCCCTGCCATCGAACGCCTGCTGGACACCTATCGCGCGGTGCGGCTGCACAAGGATGAGACATTCCTGGAGGCCTACCGCCGGCTGGGGGCGGCTCCGTTCAAGGCTGCGCTTTATCCGGAAGCGGGCACCGCGCCGGCAGCGTCCCCTGCCGTGCCTGCGAGCAGCGGCGTCAGCGCTTCTTCACCCGGCGAATACACGTTCTATCATTTTTAAGGAGAACTCGGATGCCCATCATCAATGATACCGGTTTCAACCGCGCGGTGAGCGCGACACCCCTTCAACCTCTCGCGGCCTTGGAGTCGGGTGGCGGTGACGAAGGTGCGGGCCTGGCGATCAACAACGACGCCGACGCGCGCGACCTCGTCCGGTATTTTCACCTCGTCCCATTGATCGCCATCAGTTTCCCCAACTTTGCCGATGGCCGCGGTTTTTCGCTGGCGCGCCAGTTGCGGGCTTTGGGCTTCACGGGAAGACTGCGCGCAAAAGGGCACGTCATCGCCGACCAGTACCCGATGGCCCGTGCCTGCGGTTTCGATGAAGTGGAGGTGGACGACAGTCTGGCGGAACGTCAGCCTGAGCAGCATTGGCTGTCGTCTCAATCGGAATGGGGTCACGCCCTATCAGCCAGTCAACTCCGCGCCGCTGAATAGGCCGGCCCTGGCTGGCTTCAGGCAGTCACCGGTCAGCCGCTCTGTGCTGCCGGTACCAGCCCAATAGCCCCGGCCTCAGTCCATCGTCAGTTCCTGGTAACCGCCTTGAGCGACTTCCTCGCAGCGCCGCCGGAACGCCGGGTGGCCGCCGCTGTAGCGCATTACCCGGCGCACCTGCCTGCCTTCCACGTTTTTGTTGACGCCGGTCATCCACGAGTCGACATCGTTAAACAGCAGTCCATCGTTCGTCTCGATCACGTGGTCCGTCCAGGCCTTAGCGGCCTCGGGCGTTGCATCCACGCGGCTTGCGCCGTTGGCGCGTGCGTGTCCGATCAGGTCCGCCACCCAGTCGGCTGTGAACTCAACCGCACGCGGGAAATTGCCGAGACCGGCATGGGGGCCCATCACCATCATGAAATTGGGGAACCCATCGACCAGAATCCCCAGAAATGTCACCGGCTGCTCGGCCCATTTGTCCTTTAGCGAGACGCCGCCCGAACCGCGGATATCGATGCGGTCGAACGCGCCGGTAATGGCATCGAAGCCGGTGGCATAGATGATCATGTCGAATTCGTACTCGTTGTCCGAGGTGCGAATTCCATCTGGTGTGACGCTTTCCAGGGGCGTTTCGGTCAGGTCGACCAGTTCGACGTTCGGTTGGTTGAACACCTCGAAATAGCCGCTTTCCATCGGCACCCGCCGCGTGCCGAAGCCATGATTCTTCGGGATCAGTTTCTCGGCGACGGCAGGGTCCGTGACGCGCTCCCGAATTTTGCGGGCGAGGAAATCGGACATCATCTTGTTGGCTTCAAGGTCCGTCAGCACATCGCGGAAATTGCCCATCCAAATCCCGAATCCGGGCTCGCTGTAGCGCTGCTCCCAGAATGCCTCGCGTTCTTCATCCGTCACCTCAAAAACCGACCGGGGGTCGGCGGCATGGATGAAACAGCCAACGGTTTCCTGGCAGCGCGCGAAGATATCGGTGTAATTCTTCCGGATATCCGCCATTTGCTCCGCCGTTACCTTGGAGTTGTGCAGCGGCGCCGACCATTGTGCGGTCCGTTGAAAGACGGTCAGGTGGCCGGCGGTTTTGGCGATCTCCGTAATGGCCTGGATGCCGGTCGCGCCGGTGCCGATCACCGCAACGCGTTTGCCGGCGAAACTGACCTCTTCGCTTGGCCAGTTGTGGGTGTGGCAGGACTGACCCTTGAAGCTCTCGATGCCGGGAATACGCGGCAGCACCGCCGCCGACAAAACGCCGACAGCCGTTATAAGATACCGCGCAGTGCAATGGGAGCCATCGTCCAGGGTGATTTTCCAGCTATGGCTATCTTCCTGGAAGTGGGCTGCCATGACGACCGCATTGAACTGAATATCGCGCCTGAGATCGAACTTGTCGGCGACATAGTTCAAATACCGCTCGGTTTCGGGCTGGGCCGCGAAATGCTCGTCCCAGTCCCATTCATCGAGCAGTTCCTTTGAAAACGAATAGCCGTAGGACCAGCTTTCGGAATCAAACCGCGCGCCCGGATAGCGGTTCCAGTACCACGTACCGCCAACATCCGACGCAGCCTCGAACACCCGCGTCCTGAGGCCCAATTCACGGGTCCGGTACAATTGATACAGGCCGGAAACACCCGCCCCGATAATCACGGCGTCGAAATCAACCTCTGCGTGTTTGACCGGCGGCAGATCCACTTTGGCGGCATCGTTCATTCTATTTCGCTCCGCGTATCTCTATTTCCAAAGGCCCCGTGCGTCGTCAGATAGCCTGGGCGAGCAGACACAAAGAATATTTAGAGCGGAGAATATTCAGAGGGTTCGGCTCTTCGCGTCAAAGACTATGCCCCATGTCTCCCGTTCGGCAACCCGTGTTGTTTCCCCAGAAGTTGTTCAATTCGGGGGCCGTTTGCGTGGTTCCGTAGCCGGCCCGTTGCCGGCCGGCAGACTGACCCGTGCAAGCGACTGCTTATAGTCTCCTTGGACCAATCATCCTTGTTTGCGGTGTCCGGGCGAAGTACAAAGGCTTTTGAAAACCCTTAGGGGAGCCTCGCCACGGAGGCTGAGATATCGTTAGGTACGGGGTAACAAAACCGTACGGGCACGATGACCCTTTGAACCTGAACCGGATCATGCCGGCGGAGGGAATGGGACTTGCTTGAGACGGCACTCGCATTCGACGCTAGCACCGGTTCCCAGACGGAAACAGGCGCATGGCCATGGTGCAAGACCCGATCGTTACCGAGCTTCTGGACTTCATCGCGGCGGATGAGTCAGGCGACGACGCCTTCAACGCTCTGGCGCTGACGCTGTTTGCCTACCAGTTTCAGCACAACCGGCCTTTCGCTAAGTTCGCCCGCGCCCGCGGCAAGACTCCGCGCACGGTGAAGCATTGGGCCGACATCCCTGCGGTGCCGATCAACGCCTTCAAGACGTTGGACCTGACCTGCTGCCCTCCGGAAGACGCCGCCGCCGTGTTCATGACCAGCGGCACCACCCAGGGAGGGCTGCGGGGCAAGAGCTATCACGCGAGCCTCGACGTCTATGACGCCTCCATGCGCCGCAACTTTGCCGGGCGCTTCATGCGAGGTGCAGACCAAATGGCCTTGGGCATCCTGTTTCCGACGGTGGAGACCATGCCTAACTCCTCGCTGGCGCATTACCTGGACCTCGCCGTCCGCACCTTCGGCCAACCCAGGAGCGGCCACCTGATTGGCCCGGACGGTATCGACATGCCCCGCCTGATCGCCGACCTGGAGCGCGCGGAAGCTACCGGCGAGCCCTACGCCCTGCTCGGCGCGAGCTTCAGCCTAGTCCACGCCATGGATGCCTTTCAGGTCCAAGATCGAACCTTCAATTTGCCCCCCGGCAGCCGCATCTTGGATACCGGCGGCTTCAAGGGCCAGTCGCGCGAGTTGGAACTGGATGATTTTTACAACAGCCTCGCCGATACCTTCGGCGTGGCGCGGGCTGACTGCATCAACATGTACGGGATGACCGAGCTTTCGACCCAGTTCTATGACAACGGCAACGCGGTCTGTCCCTCGGTGAAATCCGGGCCGCATTGGATACGGACCCGCGTCGTCAATCCATTGACCGGCGCCGCCGTGCCAAAGGGCGAGACCGGCGTGCTCGCCCACACGGACTTGGCCCACTACAACATCGTCACCACCATCCTGACCGAGGATGCCGGCGTGGAAGTGGACGGCGGCTTCCTGCTGCTCGGCCGGGTGGCGGGGGCGGAGGCGCAGGGCTGCTCCATGGCGGTCGACGAGTTCCTGAGCGCGGCGGCTGCTGGCTGAACCATCATGGCCGAACGCGCAGGTTACCTTCCCGGACTCGATGCGGCGGCGCTGCCCTGGCAGACGCTGACCTTCGCGCGCACCGGCAGCCCTCTGGCGGTCGAGGTGCCGGTGCTGGGCCTGGACGACATTGCCCGCCTTGCCGCCCATGTGCACCAGCAGGCCGCCGAGCGCCTGCGCCCGCAACCGGTGGCACGCGTGGTGGATGCCGTGGATGCCGCCGTGGCCCGCCTGCTTGACCGCAGCGACCCTTTCCGGCGCAAGATGGAAGACCTGCTGCCCGTCGTGACCGGCTATGACCGGGAGATGGTGCGGCTGGGCCTGACCCAGTATCTCAAGACCTTCCGCAAGCCGGAACTGCTGCGCTTCCTGGCGGAGGACTTTGCGAACCCCGCCATTCTCGACGACTTCCAGCCGCTGGCGAAGGGCGGCTTCGGCAAGGCATTCGGGCCACCGCTGTTGGCGCATATCTGGGCTGGCAACGTGCCGGGTCTGCCGCTCTGGACCCAGGTTTGTGGCCTGCTGGTCAAGTCTGGCGGCATCGGCAAAGTGCCGAGCGCCGAGCCGCTGTTCGCCACCTGGTTCGCGGAGGTATTGGCCGAGGTCGCGCCGGACCTCGCCGGTTGCCTCTCCGTCGTCTGGTGGCAGGGCGGGGAGGAAGCGCCAGAGCGTGCGCTGCTCAACGCCGCCGACCTGACGCTCGCCTATGGCAGCAACGAGTCGCTGGCGGCGATCCAGAGCCGGATGCCGCCTGCCAAGCGCTTCCTCGCCTATGGCCACAAGGTCAGCTTCGCGATGATTTCAGCCGCTGCGCTCGACCCGGCGAAGGCAGGCGATACCGCCCGGCGCGCCGCCTATGACGTTGCCCGCTACGACCAACAGGGCTGCTTCGCGCCGCACGTGGTGTTCGTCGAACGGGGAGGGTCTGTCTCGCCCAGAATCTTTGCCCGCTATCTGGGGCGCGAGTTGGCGGCGTTCGGCGAACGCTACCCCCGCCGCGGCCTGTCCATGGCGGAGGCTGGCAGCGTCGCTGCTTGGCGCCAGCAAGAGGAATTTACGCATGGCGGTGAGGTGCTGGGCGACGAGGCCGGCGCCTGGAGCGTGTCGTACCAGGAAGACGGCGCTGGCTTTGGCCCTTCCTGCTTGAACCGCGCCGTGCGGGTGGTCGCCGTCGATGATCTGGCCGCCGTCCCGGCCCAGGTCGCCCCCTATCGCACGCTGCTCCAGACCGTCGGCATCGCCGCGCCGCCCCGTGACCTGTACCGGCTGGCCGCGGCACTTGGCGAGGCCGGCGTTACCCGCATCGCTGCGCTGGGCGATATGACCGCGCCGGAGGCGGGCTGGCATCATGACGGCCGTTTCAACCTGTCGGACCTTGTGCAGCTCTGCGAGATCGACGCCCGCGCCGAACCCGCGGCAGACCGGCTGAGCCCTTATGCCGACTGACGCCGCTCCTTTCCTCGCCATCGAACAGGCGACCTATGCCTATCCCGGCGAAGGACCAACCGTGCAGCGCGCCGACCTGGCGCTCGCGTCCGGCGACTTCCATTGCTTAGTCGGCCGCAGCGGTTGCGGCAAGACTACCCTGTTAAAGCTGGCTGCCGGCCTGCTGCTGCCGGAGAGCGGCAGCGTCCGCATCGCTGGCCAGACCCTTAACGGTCCCTCCGCCGAAGTTGGTTTCGTGTTCCAGACGCCCAGCCTGCTGGAATGGCGGACGGTGCTGGACAATGTGCTGCTGCCGATCTCCCTTCACCGCCGCGTTACGCCTGACGACAGGGCCCGCGCCGCAGACCTGCTGGCGCTGATGGGCATTGGCGATTACGGACACCGCCACCCGCGCCAGCTTTCCGGCGGCCAGCAGAGCCGGGCCGCGCTCGTCCGCGCCTTGGTGACTGAGCCGCCGGCGCTGCTGATGGACGAGCCCTTCGCTGCCCTCGACGCTATCACGCGGGAAGAACTCCAGGACGACCTGCTGCGCCTCATTCGCGCCCGCGGGACCACGGTCCTGTTCGTCACGCACGACATTGCGGAGGCGGTCTATCTCGCCAGCCATGTCTCGGTGATGGACCGGGGCCACATCGCTCACACCACCGCGATAGACCTGCCACCGCGGCATGGCGTGGAAAGCCGCTACGATCCGCGCTTCACCGCGCTCTGCCACGACATCCGCGCTGCCCTCGCGCCACACGCGGAGGCTGCGGCATGAGCATGACCCGCCTGCTTTCAGTTGGGCTGTTGGTGGCAGTCCTGGCCGCATGGGAGGCTTGGGCGCGCCTTTCCGGCGTTTCCGCCATGGTGGTGCCTGCGCCATCGGCGGTGCTGGCCGTGCTATGGCAGGGCCTGACCCAGGGTTTCCTCTGGCCGCACATCTGGGTGACAGGCGTGGAAACGCTGCTCGGTTTCGCGCTGGGCAGCGCCATCGGCTTTGCCTGCGGCCTGGTGCTGGGCGAGGTAGAGCCGCTCCGCCGTCTCCTCTGGCCCTATGTCCTGGCGAGCCAGGTTGTGCCGAAGCTGGCGCTGGGGCCGATCTTCATCGTCTGGTTCGGCTTCGGCCTGACGTCAGTCATCGTCATCACCGCGCTGATCTGCTTCTTCCCGTTGCTGGAGAACACGATCACCGGCCTGCAAAACGCCCCGCCCGACAAGCGCGACCTGTTCCGCATGCTAGGCGCGACGCGGCTGCAAACATTGCTGCGTCTGAAGATCCCGGCGGGTTTGCCGCTGATCCTATCCGGCGTCCGCGTCGCCATCGTCCTGGCGTTGGTCGGCGCCGTCGTTGGCGAGTTCATAAGCGGCGGCCAGGGCCTCGGCGCCAGCATCATTGCCGCCCAGGGCATGATGGATTCCGCCCTGATGTTCGCCCTCTTCATCGTCATTACGGCGATGGGGATGCTGTTTTACCACCTCACCGTTCTGGCTGAACGCCGGCTGCTCCGCGGCTGGCAGAAGGGAAATGAAACATGAGATTGCGCACTCTCGCCGCTGCTGCCGCCACTTTGGCCTTTGCCACCTTGCCGACCCAGGCTCTGGCTCTGGACAAGGTCACCATCGCTGGCTGGGGGCCCGCCATCAGCGAGATCACCAACATCCTGGCGGAGCCGGACAAAGGCTTCTTCAAGGCCCAGGGCATAGACCTCGGCTTTGTGCCGGGCACCGGCGGCGGTTCCGCCATCACCAACATGCTGGCCGGCACGGCGGAGGTGGCGTTTACCGACCCGGCTTCGCTCTACCAGGCGCTGGACAAGGGCGAGGATCTGGTCGCGATCTACAACATCTACCCGCAGAACGTGTTCAACGTCGTCTCGCCGGTCGGGCGCGGCATCAAGACGGCGGCCGACTTGAAAGGCAAGACCGTCGGTGTCTACAGCCTGAACAGCGGCACCCGCCAGAATCTGTTGTTTCTGCTGCATCAGGCTGGGCTCAGCGAGTCAGACGTGACCCTTCAGGTCACGGGCCTGCTCAACTTCGCGCCTGTTATTCAGGGCCAGGTCGACGCCACCGCTGCCACCGACACCGGCCTCTATGTCGGCCGGCTGAAAGGATTGGGTGAGGTCAATGTCATCAACGTCGCCGACAGCCTGAACGTGCCGAGCGATATGTTTGTGGTGCAGCGCGCCTATTTCAAAGCCAACAAGCCGCTACTGCGCCGCTTTCTGATCGCCTACCGCGATAGCACCCAATGGATGATCGACGAGCCGGAAGAGGCAGCGAAGCTCGCCGTGACGCACGCCATCAATGGCCGCGACGAGGCGGTGAATTTGGCGATCATCAAACTCCGCAACGCCTCCGCCCAGTCAGCGACGACACGGGCCAAAGGCCTCGGTCATTTCGATCTGGAGGTCTTGCAGCAGGGCGCCGACGCCTATCTGGCTCATGGCTTGATCAAGGCCAAGCTGGACATGGGTCAGGTTGTCAAAACCGACCTGATCCCGGACTGAGCCCCATGGATTTCGCCGGTAAAACCGTGCTCGTCACCGGCGCCGGCCGCGGCATCGGCGGCGCCATTGCCCGCGCATTTGCAGGGGAGGGGGCTTCGGTCGCGGTCAACTACTTGCAAAATGCCGAAGCCGCCGCCGCCACCGTCGCTGCCTGCGAGGCAGCCGGCGGCGACGCGCTGGCAATCCAGGCAGACGTCACCGACCGAGCCGAAGCCGAACGTCTGGCGGCGGAGACGCTTGACGCGTTCGGCAAGATCGACGTGCTGGTGCACAATGCCTTCAGCCCCTACGTCTTCGACCCGGAGCGGCGCACGTTGTTCTGGGAACTGGATTGGAGCGCCTTCCAGGCCCAGATTGACGGCGCGGTGAAGGCCGCCCACGGCATGGCGCAGGCGGTCCTGCCGTCCATGCTGGCGCGGGCGGACGGCTGCATCGTCACCGTCGCCAGCAACTTGGTCGCCCGGCCCGTCGTGCCTTATCATGACTACACCACCGCGAAGGCCGCCCTGATCGGCTTCAGCCGCAATCTGGCGGCGGAGCTGGGGCCGCTCGGCATCCGGGTCAACACCGTCTGCCCCGGTCTGGTCTACCCGACCGATGCCAGCCGACATGCGAAAGAGGACCTCAAAGACTCCCTCATCGCCCAAACACCGCTCCGCCGCATCGCCGCGCCAGAGGATGTGGCCGGGCCGGTGCTGTTCCTGGCCTCCGAGTGGTCCCGGTTCATGACGGGGCAAACCCTGTATGTGGATGGCGGATTCGTGATGGACTGAATTGTTGAAGTCAAATTCGAATAAGTCGTGAAATACTAACGTTTGAAACTTCTTTTTATTATATACCAAGATGGAAATTAACCAGCAAAGGCGGGTGTCAGATCAAATCGGACGCCTCCCCCGGATCAGCGACGGGCGTTTATAGTTTTGTGATCCGTTCCCATGCACGTTCATGGAAGTAATACAGTATCATCTTTGTGAGGATCTCTAGGCTGCCAATCGACAGTGCCGCGCCGACACTGCCGGTGAAAAGAAACGCCAGCAGGATTGTGTCTACGGTTGCAAGGATGCGCCAGGAGGCGGTTTTCAGGAGTGAACGCCGTCGAGTTTCCCGGACCTTGGCATCTCTGACGGAGATGAATCCCCATTGCGCCCGCCCCCAGCATTGCTCGTGGACATAGTATAGCACGATCTTGGTGACAGTTTCCGTCGCAGCGATCAGTCCGGCAATGCGGGCGCTGCCTTCCATTGATGTCGTGTGGACGTCCAGGTATGGCCCTAAGAGCGTCAACGTAACGAATGAAAGGACGAGGGTGTCGAGCGACCCAACCAACCGCCAGGTGGCCGCCTTGGCCAAAGATCGCCGCCGGCGTCTTTTGGGTCCTGCAACCCCCTCCTTCGGCTTCTGCGCCGCTGCCGATTTATCGGGCGCAACACCGGCGGCGTGAACATCCCTCGCCCCCTGATTTTTCAGCATGGTGAGTGTTCGGCCCGGGTGGCTGCCACGGCAGTCGAGAAGCCTTGCGGGATTTCCGTCATAGGGCTGTCCAGCGGCTGGCGGATTAGGTCTTGGGCCATCACGCCGCGATGAAAACGATGGTCGGCGGCGCTGGGTTGGCGCAGTGCCGGCAACAGACCCGTGGTGGAAAGGTGAACGAGATTGCTGGCGTAAAGCAGGCTCATCAGCAACCGTCGGTCAGCCATGGCTACAACCCGTCCCCGACAAAGGCTTTCTCGATCGCAAATTCACCTGGCTGCGAATTCGACCCCTCGCGCAGTCCGTGACTTTCGAGCAATTCTCTCATGTCCTTATTGAAGGACTGAGAGCCACAAACCATGAAGCGGTCTGTTTCCGGATCGAGCATATCGGAGAGGCCGAGGTCTTGAAAAACCTTGCCTGACGCAAGGTTATCCGTGATTCTTCCCATATAGGTTGAGGGTTCGCGGGTTGTTGTTGGGTAGTAGAACAGTTTGCCCTCGGCCATATCGCCGATCAGTTCATCGCCAGGCAAATCCTCGACCAGATTTTGGCTGTATTGCAACTCCGCAACCTGCCGGCAGGTGTGAACGACGACTACGCACTCGTTCCATTCCCAGGTTTGCGGGTCGCGCAGCAGGCTAGCAAAAGGCGCAAACCCGGTGCCCGTGGCCAACATCCACAGTCGATGGCCGGGCTTCAACGCGTCGTGTACTAACGTGCCCACGGGTTTCGGACGCAATATGATCGGGTCATTCTCGCGGATATTCTGCAATCGCGAGGTCAGCGGGCCATCGGGTACCTTTATCGAATAGAACTCCAATTCATCATCCCAAACAGGCGATGCAATAGAGTAGGCGCGCAGGATAGGCTTTCCGGTGTCTCCGGGCAGGCCCAGCATCACGAATTCACCCGACCGGAAACGCAGACTGCGCGGGCGGGTGACCCGGAAAGAGAACAGTTGGTCGGTCCAATGGGTGACTTTCGTGACTGTCTGCGTATCGGGAAGGGCTTCCTGATTCATGCAATTTTTCCTCTTCATGGTGCGCAGTAAAGGTGAGGTCGCCAGTCGGGGCGCAGACGCGGCAGTTCCCTCGGCGCGGCAGGCGCCGTGCAGGGCACGCAGCCGATTGACGGAAAAGCACGTCCCTTCAATGGGAAACGGGGCAGGGTCTCGGGAACGCGGAAATCCAGCGAGCGTGGACCTTCCGCCGCGGCCTCTGGGTCGCCTCGGCGGCTACCAGGTCAGACGCCACCCATGGCTTTCAGCCAGCCAAGACATTTGTCGGATTCCGGCAGATTTTGTTGGGGATTCGGCGAATGCCGCATTGGTGATAGCTCCGATACACTCACGGTGCAGGCGCGAAGGCCTGAGATCTACAACCGATAGCAAAAGACGGGACAATACTCCAAAAAAACTGTAGAAATTCAGTAAAATAGGGATAATTTCGTCTAATTGTATGAGTTTCCGGGAATCACATATTTTGATGTCCAGGGAACAGAAACATCTGCCAGTGCCGTGCTGCAACTGATGGACAGCTCGCTTTACTAGCTCCCCTTGGTATCGGTAACGCGCGCTCGTCTTATTGCCGTCCTTTTCCCTGTCGACGCCCTTTGCAGTGGAACCCTTCGTCAAATAGTCATTCCATAGCGGAGAACCTAAGCGCAGGGTCGAAGTGATAACCATTCAGCGGATCAGCGCCCAGGAACGCGCAATGATCGAAGCGATCGATCCAAGCATCTCGCTGCCTGACGCCGGCGGCTGAAATCGTCTCACCAGCGGCCCGCCAGCGCCAGCAATCTGATGCTGGGCGATTTTTGGAAGAGCGACGTGATGGCGACAATATCACGAGAGGCCGGCCCCATCGCCACATCCAGGCCAAAAGCTCGGTATAGGACGAGCTACTCTCATATAAATTATTGAAAAAATTGGAGCGGGTGATCGGGATCGAACCGACGACATTCAGCTTGGGAAGCTGACGTTCTACCACTGAACTACACCCGCTTAGCGCCGGCACCAGGACCGGCGCCGGAAAGGATAGGCTCTGCCTCCCTTTCCGGCAATAGGCTCGCGCCAGATCCTTTGGCTAGACCGTAAACACGGTC
Source organism: Alphaproteobacteria bacterium (assembly GCA_965222315.1). Taxonomy (GTDB): domain Bacteria; phylum Pseudomonadota; class Alphaproteobacteria; order Bin95; family Bin95; genus JACKII01. The sequence continues at coordinate 1,620,254 of OZ244951.1, forward strand.
GCGCCGGTGGTCTTGCGGCTTTCCAGGTCGCGGTGGGCCTGGGGCACGTCGGCCAGTGGGTAGCGCTGGTTGATGGGAATGTTCACCTTGCCGCCCGCAACCACATCGGCCAACCGGCCGAAGGAGAGCTCCAGATCCTCGCGGCTCGCGGTGTAGGCCATTAGCGAGGGGCGGGTGACATAGATCGAGCCCTTGGCGCCCAGAATGCCCATATTCACGCCGTCCACCGGGCCGGACGCGTTGCCGAAGGTCACCATCAGGCCGCGCGGGCTGATGGAATCGAGCGAACCTTCCCAGGTGGATTTCCCGACCGAGTCATAGACCACCGGCACGCCCTTGCCGCCGGTGATTTCACGTACGCGCTCCGCCACGTTCTCGGTGTTGTAGTCGATCACGTGCTCGTAGCCATGCGCCTTGGCCAGCGCACATTTCTCCGGGCCGCCCGCGGTGCCGATGGCCGTGGCGCCCAGCGATTTCAGCCACTGGCCCGCAATCAGGCCAACACCGCCGGCCGCCGCCTGAAACAGAACGGTCATGCCGGGCTTCACTTCAAAGGTGCGGTGCAGCAGATACTCCACCGTCATGCCCTTCAGCATCATGGCCGCGCCCGTTTCGAACGCAATGGCTTCCGGCAGCTTGAGCAGGACGGAAGCCGGCATGATGCGCGCCTCGGCATATGCGCCGACCGGGCCCGTGCCGTAGGAAACGCGGTCGCCCGGCGCGACGTTGGTGACACCTTCGCCCACGGCTTCGACCACGCCGCTGGCTTCGAGGCCCAGGCCGCTCGGCAGTTGCATCGGATAGAGGCCGGAGCGCTGGTAGGTGTCGATATAGTTAAGACCGACGGCCTGGTGGCGCACCAGCGCCTCGCCCGGTCCGGGGTTGCCCAGGGTGACTTCCTTGAACTCGAGAACCTCGGGGCCGCCATGCTGCGTAAATTGAAAGGCGCGGGTATTCATGATGCAATTTTTCCGCCAAGTTGTTGGATCGAGCGCACACTAGAGAGGGCGCGGGCCATGCGCAATCCGCTGCCTGGCGCTAATTCGTGCGTGCCGCGGAAAGGCGTTCTTCCAAGGGCTGCTTGCGGTTCAGGTCGCAGGAGATCATCACAGTTTCGCTGCCGCTGATGGTGATGTTCATGTCGCCGCCGTGCAATTCGGTCAGCCGCTGGACCAGCGTCAGCGTCAGTTCACTCTCGATCGCCCGGACCTCCGATGGGCTGAGCGTCGTCTGGACCTCCGCCTGAATGCGGATCGTCCCTGCGCCGCCCGTGCAATGAACCGCAATGGTGCCGCGGTTGGCGGAGAGGCGGGCGGTGCTGGAAAGCAGGTTGAACACCAGTTGGCGCAAGCGGCGCTCGTCTGCCTGAATGGTGCCAATGCCCGGCTCGATCTCCAGGCGGAACTTGGCGCCCTTGGCCTCGATCTGCGGGCGGACCACCTCCACGACCGAATTCAGGAGGGGAGCCAGCGAAATCTCAGCCGCATTAACGTCCAATTGCCCGGATTCGCCCGGCGATACGTCCAGGATCGAGTCGATCAGCGCTGTCAGGGTAGAGGCCGCCTTCAGGATTCCGTCCAGATACTCGCGCTGCTGGTCTGTGACACTGCCGCCGACGCCCTCCGCCAGCAGCTCGGCAAAGCCGGATATTGTGGTGAGCGGCGTGCGCAATTCGTAGGAGGCGTTGGCCAGAAAGTCGGTTTTCAGGCGGTTCGTTTCCTCCAGCGCCGCGTTGCGCTCCATCAGCACGCGCTCGACATTGTGGGTGTCGGTGATGTCCCGCACGGTCATCAGCACGCTGCCATCGGCGAGCGGGCTGAGGGCGAGGTCGATGGTGCGGCCGTCGGTCAGGTGGGTGCGCTGGCGGGTGACGTCGCGCGCATTGATGGCGCGCTGCGCGGCTTCCCGGAAGGGCTGCCAGCCGCCATCTTCCTGTACTTGCGTGCCCAGCCTGTCGAGCACGGCGGAGAGGTGCGCGCCGCTGGAGGCTCCGTCCGCCGGTTTCGCCGTCAGCCGCTCGAAGGCGGGGTTGCAGACCGTCAGGCAGCCATCGGTGCCGAACGCGGCAATCCCATCGGCAAGCTGGTCCAGGATGCCCCGCTGTACGTCGATCAGCGTGTTGTAGGAGCGTTCCAGCGCCAGCCGGTCGGTGACATCCTCGAAAACGAACAGCAACCCCCCGAGCGGGTGCGGCGCGCAGATTTCCCGGAAGCAGCGGGTGTCCGGCAGATGCACCAACTGCTCCTGCGGGGCGATCACGCTGCTGAAGCGCTGGTCCGACAGGCGGCGGAACTCGGCAAAGTCGACGACTTCCGGCAGGTTCCGTGTCTCCCGCAGCCGCTCCATAATATCGTTTTGGGTCGGGCCGTGGCTCAGCCAGCTATAGTCGAGGCCCCACATGGCGGCATAGGCGCGGTTGACGAAGCGCAGCCGCCGCTCCCCGTCGAACACCGCGATACCGGCGCGGAGTTGCTCCAGCACCTCCTGGTGTGCGCTCATGTGGGAGGCGAGTTGGGCATGCGCCTCGTCCAGGGCGGTCATGTCGGTGGCGATGCCCGCCGTGCCGCCGCTGCCATCCGGCCGCTCCACAATTTGGAATAGGCGGCGGTGGCCATCCACCACGACGGAGATGCTCTCGGTCTGCTCATGGCCGGTGCGCAGCGCCCGTTTCGCCAGCGCCTTGCCGTTCCCGCCGAGCTGCCCCACCCCCATTTCCTGCTGTGATGCCAGGACCGCGGCTATATCCGGGTGGCCCACAACCTTCGCATAACACTGGTTGACATAGGCAAGACTGAGGTCTGGATGGCGCAACCAGGCGGGATTGGGAATCAGATCTAGCAAACGCGATGGCCGGTCCGTTGCCGGTAACGCCACCGCTTCGGGCGGCCCGGATGGCGCCGCCGGGGCCGCTACCTGCGCAGACTCGCGGACCAGCCTGCCTGATGGCGCGCGGGAAACGCCAAGCATATCCAGCCATCGGGAGGCGGTAGAACCAGCCAACTAGACTCCTTCACATGCAAAATTCGTTGATTCTGGGTAGCGGAAGTTAAGACCATGCTCAACCAACAATTGGTTAATAAGCCGCCGTTTAATTACGATGATTGTACCCGGACGCGCTTTCCGCCTTCGATATTGTGATCGTCCGGCGCAAAGGTCTCCTCGCAAATCCGATCGGTTCCCGGCATAGTAGAAAGGGTATTGCGCGCCTTAGAGAGGATATCCGATGGCAGAGACCAGCATCGCCGAGAGCGCCGACGCCCTGGTAGGGCAGGTCGATCAGACCGCGGCCCGTCTGGAGCAGGCCAGGACTTCGATCGGCCAGGTGTTTTTCGGCCAGCGCGATGTGATCGACCAGGTGCTGATTGCCCTGCTGGCAGGCGGCCATGCGCTGGTCGTCGGTGTGCCGGGCCTTGGCAAGACGCGGCTGGTGGAGACGCTGGGCGCGGTCTTCGGGCTCGATTCAAAACGCGTTCAGTTCACGCCCGATCTGATGCCGGCGGATATCCTGGGGTCCGAAGTGTTGGAGGAAGGCCCGGACGGCAAGCGGCACTTCCGCTTTATCGACGGGCCGGTCTTCACCCAGCTTCTGATGGCGGACGAAATCAACCGCGCCTCGCCCCGCACCCAGTCCGCCTTGCTGCAGGCGATGCAGGAGCGGCGGGTGGCTGTCGCAGGCGAGCACAGGGTTTTGCCGTCGCCCTTCACCGTGCTGGCGACCCAAAACCCGATTGAGCAAGAGGGCACCTACCCCCTGCCGGAAGCGCAATTGGACCGCTTTCTGTTCGATATTCGCGTGCCCTATCCCGACCGGGCGACAGAGGCGGAAATTCTCCGCGCGACGACCGGAGTGGAAGAGGCGAAGCCGCAGGCTGCCATGAGCCCCGAAGACCTGATTGCCGCCCAAAATCTGATCCGCCAGATGCCAGTGGGCGAGAAGGTTATGGACGGCATTCTGAATATGGTCAGGGCCGGTCGCCCTGAAGAGGCGGAAGCGCGCGAGCTGGTGCGCCAGCACCTGGACTGGGGTCCGGGGCCGCGCGCGGCGCAGGCGCTGATGCTGGCATGCCGCGCCCGCGCCTTGCTGGACGGCCGCTATGCGCCCTCCCTCGACGATGTGTCGGCGTTGGCAGCACCGGTGCTGCGCCACCGTATCGGCCTGACTTACGCGGCCAGAGCCGAAGGGGTTGGCCCTGACGACATTATTCGCGTTCTGGTGGCGGTGCTCGGTTGAACGCATTGCCCGCAACGCAACTGCGCCATGAGGCGGAAGACTGGGCTGCCCGCCTGCCGGACCTGCGCATTCAAGCTCTGCGGGTGGCGGCCACGGTATCGCTCGGCAGCCATGGGCGTAGGCGCGCCGGACCCGGCGGCAGTTTCTGGCAATACCGGCCCTATCAACAGGGCGACCGCCTGCGGGAGATCGACTGGCGGCGCTCTGCCCGCAGCAGTAACCGACTGTTCATTCGGGAGCGCGAGTGGGAGACGGCTGAAAGTTTCTGGTTCTGGCTCGACCAATCGCCTTCCATGGCCTACGCCGCTTCTCCCCGGCGTCCCGAAAAGCGCGATAGGGCCACCGTGCTGATGCTGGCTCTCGCCGCCCTGCTGCTGCGGGGCGGGGAGCGGGTCGGCGTGTTGGACGGCGCGGATACCAAGCCGCTCGGCCAGACGCCTGCGGCTCTGCAACGGATCACGGCCCGCATGGCCCGCGCGGGCCGGCAGGACAGTCTGCCGCCGCTCGCCGATCTGCCCCGCCACGGCACGGTGATTCTGTTCACCGACGGCTGGCAGCCGTTGGAGGCGTGGGAGCAGCGGCTTGGCGCGCTGACTGCGCCGGGTGTCCGCGGACACCTTGTGCAAGTGCTGGACCCAGCTGAGGAACGCCTAGACCTTTCCGGGCGTGTCCGCCTCGAAGGGTTGGAAGGCGAGGGCGACCTGCTGCTCCGCCGCGCCGAAGACCTGATCGACGCCTACGCCGAGCGTTACGCTGCTCATATCCGTGGCCTGCAAGCCATCTGTGCCCGCCGCGGCTGGACCTACCGGCAGCATCTGACCGATACCTCGCCGCTGCCATCCCTGCTGGCGCTGCATCAGGCGATCAGCCTGGGACGGAAGGCGGCCCATGCTTGAACTCGGATTGATTGGCTTTGCGCAACCCTGGCTGCTCGCGGGACTGCTGATCCTGCCTGGCCTCTGGTGGCTACTCCGTCTGACGCCGCCGCCCCCGCGGCAGGTCCGTTTCCCGGCTATCGCGCTGCTGATGGGACTGGCAGGCAAGGAAGAAAGCGCCGCCCGCATGCCGTGGTGGCTGCTGCTTTTGCGCCTGGTGCTGGCGGCATTGGTCATCCTGGCGCTGGCCGAGCCGGTGCTGGCACCCCAGCACATGGTGCGCGGCAATGGGCCGTTGCTGATCGTCGTGGACAATGGCTGGGCGCCCGGCAGCGACTGGGAGAAACGGCGGACCGTCCTGAACAATCTGCTGGAGGAGGCTGGGCGCACTGACCGTGCCGTTGCCGTTCTGACGACTGCCGCCCGTCTGGAAGCCGCCCCGCCGGTCTCCTTCCGCCCAGCCGCCGCGTGGCGGGCGGAGGTTGGGGCGATGGTACCTCAGCCCTGGGAGACCGACCGCGCCGCGGTGGTCCAGTCTCTCGAAGAATTGAACGGTCCGATGGAGGCGTTCTGGCTGACCGACGGCCTTGCCAGCCCTGCCGACGAGGCGCTGATCCGCCGCCTGCAACGTCTCGGTGGCCTGACGGTCTATGCCGATGGCCAGGCCCCGCTGCTGCTGGCGGAGCCGGAGGCGGAGGCGACAGGGTTTGGCCTCCTGGCCCGCCGTCCCGCGAGTCCCGCGCCGCAGACCGTCACCGTGGAAGCCATTGCCGAGGATGGCCGGGTCATCGCCAACCAGCCGCTGGCGTTCGCGGCGGGCGAGACCGAGGCTTCCGCCGACTGGGCCTTGCCCCGCGATCTGGCGAACCAGGCCCGGCAATTGCGTATCGCCGGCCGCTCTGGCGCTGGCGGGATCGTGTTGCTGGATGACCGCTGGCTGCAACGGAGCGTCGGTCTGGTCGAAGGCGGGTCGGAGCAACCCGGCCATCCCCTGCTTGACCCATCCCACTACATCGATAGCGCGCTGGCGGAAGTGGCGCAGTTGGAGCAGGGGTCCCTTGGCGACCTGCTGGAGTCGGTTCCTAGTCTGATGATGACCAGAGGCCGCCTGACACCGGAGGCGGCGCAGGCAGATGGGCTGAATGACTGGTTGACGGAGGGCGGCGTGCTGGTGCGGTTTGCCGGACCGGAAATCGCGGCGACGCCGGACGACTGGCTGCCGGTGCGCGTGCGTCCCGCGTCCCGCGTGCTGGGCGGCGCGCTCAGTTGGGACGAGCCGCAGCCCCTGGCGGCCTTTCCGGAAGCCTCGCCATTCGCCGGTCTGCCCGTGCCGGACGACGTGCTGGTGCGCAGCCAGATTCTGGCCGTGCCTGCTGCGGATCTGCGCGACAAGACCTGGGCCTCGCTCACCGACGGCACGCCGCTGGTCACCGCGGAGCAACGGGGGGAGGGCTGGATCGTCCTGATCCACGTGACAGCCAATGCCAACTGGTCCGACCTGCCGCTCTCCGGCCTGTTCGTGCAGATGCTGGAGCGGCTGGTGCGGCTCGGCAGCGGCAAGGCCGTAAACTTGCCGGTGGAGGCTGCCTTGCCCGCCCGGCAGGTTCTGGATGGCTTCGGCAAGTTGCAGGAGCCGCCGCCGGGTGTGCAGGCCCTGCCAGCGCGGGGGGAAGCGCGCCTGCTCGGGCCGCAGCATCCGCCCGGCTACTATGGCGACGAAAGCAACTTGCGCGCCTTCAATCTGGGTGCTGCGATTGAAACCCTGGAGCCCCAAACCGCATGGCCCGGCGGTGTTGAGCAACGGGCCTTTGGCGGCGCGGAGAGCAAGGATATCGCCGCATGGCTCTGGCTCGCGGCGTTCCTCCTCCTCCTCGCCGATTTTGTGGCGTCGTTGTGGCTGCGGGGTCACGCGCCATGGCGCAGAGTTGCCGCCGCAACCGTTCTTTGCCTGTTTGCCTTGCCGCTGACCGGCGATCCTGCCATGGCCGACAATCATGAGGACTGGCGTGCCACCCTCGAGACGCGCCTGGCTTATGTCGAGACGGGCGATGCAGAGCTGGACCGGATCAGCGCTGCGGGCCTTTCCGGACTGAGCTGGGTACTGGCAGACCGGACCTCGATCGAGCCCGGCCAGCCGGTTGGTGTCGATATCGAGCGCTCTGAACTGGCATTTTTTCCGCTGCTGTATTGGCCGGTGAGCGCAGGCCAGCGCCTGCCGAGCGACCACGCCCGGGAGCGGATTGCGCGCTACCTGGAGCAGGGCGGCACAATCCTGTTCGACACGCGCGACCAGTACCGCACGGGCGGCTCCGGCTCAGGCAGCAGCACGCCGGAGCGCGAGCGGCTGCGCCAATTGCTGGACGGCGTTCGGGTGCCGCCGCTGAGCCGGGTTCCGTCCGAGCATGTGTTGACCCGCTCCTTCTATCTGCTGCAGGAGTTTCCGGGCCGCTATACCGGCGGTGCCGTCTGGGTTGAGGCTAACGCCGACGCGGCGCGGGACGGTGTTACCAGCGTCATCATCGGCGGGCACGATTGGGCCGCGGCCTGGGCGCTCGATCAAAGCGGGCGGCCGCGATATCCCGTCATACCGGGCGGTCCGCGGCAGCGGGAATTCGCCTATCGGTTCGGTGTCAATCTCGTAATGCATGTGCTGACGGGGAACTATAAAGGCGACCAGGTGCATGTCCCCTCCATCTTGAACAGGTTGAGCCAATGAGCGGGTTCAGCGTCGCCTTTCTGCCGCTTCTGCCCTGGTGGGCGATTGCCGCGCTCGGCGCCGCAGCGTTGCTGCTGCTGGGCTTTGCGCTTTGGCGGCGCGCACGCGGTACCTGGTGGCGGGCGCTGGCCTTCGTGCTGATCGGCCTGGGCATGTTGCAACCGCATTGGCTGGAGGAGCAACGGCAGAACCATCCGGACGTCGCGATCGCCCTGATCGACGAGTCGCCGAGCCAAGACATTGGCCAGCGTGCCGAGCGGACGGAGGAAGCGCTGGAGCAACTCCGCCAATCTGCCGCTGGCATGGCCGACCTGGAATGGCGGGAAGTCCGCGCCGGTGCGCCGTCCTCCTCGGAGCCGGGCACCCGCCTCTTCTCCAGCTGGCGCGACGCGCTGGCGGATGTGCCTGCCGGCCGCCGCGCCGGGATCGTCGTGCTCACCGACGGGCAGGTGCATGACCTGCCCGCCCCGGGGGAGACGACCGGCCCGGTGCATGTGCTGCTGACGGGAGAGAAGGGGGAGCAGGACAGGCGTATCCGCCTGATCCGCGCGCCGAAGTATGGCATCGTTGGCAATTCTGTGTTGCTGGACCTGCAGGTGGACGACCTCGGCTCCCGAACCATCGATGCACCGCCCGCTGTTCTGACCGTCCGGCGGGACGGGGAGATCATCTCGCAGCCGGAAGTGCTGCCGGGCCTGCCCGCCATTGTAGAGGTGCCCCTCGTCAGGGCAGGCCGGACACTGATCGACGTATCCGCAGGGCCAGGCCCCGCCGAACTGACCATGGAAAACAACCGGGTCGTGGTGGATGTCAACGCAGTGCGCGACCGCCTGCGCGTGCTGCTGATTTCCGGCAGGCCGCATGCGGGAGAGCGCACCTGGCGCAACCTGCTGAAATCGGACCCCGCCGTCGATCTGGTGCATTTCACCATCCTCCGCCCGCCGGAAAAGCAGGACGCGACGCCGATCACCGAACTGTCGCTGATCGCTTTTCCCATCCGCGAACTGTTCATGGAGAAGCTGGACGAATTCGACCTGATCGTCTTTGACCGCTACACCAAGCGCGGCCTGATACCGCCCGGCTACCTCCAGAACATTGCCGAATACGTGCGGACAGGCGGCGCGCTGCTGGAGGCCGTCGGGCCTGGCTATGGCGATCCGCTGATTTCGCTCTCCCGCTCGCCCATCGCGAATGTCATGCCGACACTGCCGGAAGCAACGGTCGCCGAGTCCAGGTTCCGCCCGGCCATTACAGAAATGGGCAAGCGGCACCCTGTGACCCGCTATCTCGGCATGGGCGAGCGCTGGGGCCATTGGTTCCGCCAGGTGCCTGCCCGCGCCATTCGCGGCCAGGTACTGATGAACGGCATCAATACCCAGCCGCTGCTGGTGCTCGACAAGATCGGCGTTCCGGGCAGCGAAGGCCGGGTTGCTCAGTTCCTTTCCGACCATATCTGGCTTTGGGCGCGAGGCTATGACGGCGGCGGCCCGCATGGCGAACTGCTGCGGCGGCTCGCCCATTGGCTGATGAAGGAGCCTGAGCTGGAGGAGGAAGCCCTCTTTGCAAAGGTGCAGGGCAACCGCATCTCGGTGGAGCGGCGCACCATGGCGGATGCGCCGCCGCCGGTCCGGCTGGTGACGCCTGACGGCAATTCCCGCGAATTGTCGCTCAGCCTGATCAGCAATGGCCGCTTCGGCGGGGTGGCGGAAGTGACGGGCCAGGGCCTCTACCGCATTGAAGATGGCGTGAACAGTGTCGTGGTGCCCATCGGCGCGCTCGACCCGCTGGAGTTCGAGGACGCCCGCACCAGTCCGGAGCGGCTGGAGCCGGCAGTTGAGGCCAGCGGCGGCAGCGTGCATTGGCTGATCGACCGGGTGCCGAGCCTCCGCCGTGTCAGTCCGGGCCGGGACGCGTCCGGCAGCCGATGGATCGGCCTGCAAGCGAACGAGGCCCATACGGTCACTGGCCTGGAGCAGCATCCGCTTTTGCCTGCCTGGCTGATGTTTGTGCTGGCAGCCGCCCTGCTGGCGGTCATGTGGTGGCGGGAGGCCCGATAGGAACGGTTGCGGTTCCGGCCTGGCCGCTTACCAAATCGTAGGGTTTCACTGGTATTGTCCCAGGCGCTCACTCTTCCGCCAGGATGATTCATGCCAGAGTTCACGCCGGCTATCCAATCCCTGATCGACAGGTATTTTCCGCCGGAAAACCACCCCTACCGTCAATTGGAAGCGGCGGTCGAAGGACGCCTGTGTTCCGATGCGACGGTGCTGGAAATCGGCTGTGGCCGCACCGCACCGGTTCTGCGGCAGCTGAAAGGCCGGGCCGGCCGCCTGATCGGGACGGAGGTGATCGATTTCGCCATCAATGACCCCGATCTGGAACTGCTGATCCAGGAAGTAGGCGACATGCAGGGGATTGCCGACAATTCGGTCGACCTGGCCTTCAGCCGCAGCGTGATGGAGCATGTACCCGACGGCGACGCCGCCTTCCGGGAGATCGCACGGGTGCTGAAACCGGGCGGGCGCTATGTGTTCCTGACCCCCAGCCTCTATGACTACGGCTCGCTCGTGGCGGCATTGATGCCGAACCGGCTGCATCCCTGGATTGTGCGGCGGGTGGAAGGCCGGGCGGAGGAAGACACCTTCCCCACCCGATACCAGTGCAACACCAAGCGGCGCGTCCGGTGGCTCGCGCGCAGTCATGGCCTGGACGTGGAGGAGTTTGCCTTCCTCGGGCAATACCCCAACTACCTCAAATTCAACGCCTTCCTGTTCCGGCTTGGCTGCTGGTACGCCAAAATGCTGGAACGGCTGAAACCCCTCCATCCCATGCAAGGCTGGATTTTCTGCACAGTCCGGAAACCGGCCGGACCCGGCTGACAAAGCGGCCCGTCGCTAGGCCGCCGTCAGGTGCCCTTTGAACACGCTCGGAATCCGCTGGATATCCTGGATCAGGTCCGGCGGGAAATCGCTGGGTATATCGGTCGAGATGCTGGCGAATAGCGTGTCGGAGATGCCGCCGAAGCGCTCTCCGATGATGCCCGCTATCTCGTCGTGCCTGCCTGCAGCGCAACAGGCGTGCAGCAGATCGTCCGGCACTTCCGCCGCGATCTGGTCCCATTTGCCTTCCTTGGTCATGCGGTTGAGCTTCAGGCCCAACTCCTGCATGCCATGCGCTTCGAGCACCGGGTAGTAGGCAGGTGTGGAGCCATAGAACCCGATGCGGTAGCGCACCCAGTCCAGCATCTTCTGCACGCTTTCATCGTCCGGCCCGGTCGCCACGAAGCCGCCGCCCGAAATCTCGAAACTGTCCCGCGACCGGCCCCGTTTGGCGAGCCCCGCCTCGATCCGGGGCACGATGGCCTCTTCCATATACTTACGGGTGCAGAAGGGGTGCAGGCGCACGCCGTCCGCTTCTTCGCCAGCGACCTTCAACATGTAAGGCCCGACCGCCGCCAGGGTTACTTTCGGCAAGCCTGGCGCGGTGTGGGGCGGGGTGAAGTTCGGCGTCATCAGGGTGAAGGTATAGTGTTCGCCTTCGTAGCGCAGCTTCTCGCCAGTCGCCCAGGTGTTCCAGATGGCGCGTAGCGCCTGCAGATACTCGCGCATCCGGGGGGCCGGGGCGCTCCACGGCACGGAAAAGCGCTTCTCGTTGTGCGCCTTGATCTGGGTGCCAAGGCCCAACACAAAGCGGCCCCCCGTGCTCTCGCAAAGATCCCAGGCCATCTGCGCCGCCACCATGGGCGACCGGTTGAAGGAAATCGCAATGCCCGTCGCCAGTTCCACCCGCTCGGTCACCGTCGCCGCTGCCGCGAGCGGCAGAAAGGCATCGTGCTTGTTCTCCTGGGTGACGATGCCGTCGAAGCCGCGGGCCTCGATGGCTTTTGCCGCTGCAGCGGACTCGCGCAGATTGCCCTGCGGAATGGTGGTGATGACGCGCATCGGGGGAGCCTTGTTACGTGAAGATTCGAAGCGTTAAAGTTTGACGCCGCTTCGCCGAAAAGTACAGCGAGTCAGGCCGCATCGGATTGGCAAAGGGGCAATCGTAGACAGGCGCGTCCGTTCAGGCTGTAATTGGCAATGGATTGCGCTCACCACAGTTGGATTAACCTGATATGACTGCTTCCAGTGCCGCAACGTTGAGCGCGCTCTTTTCTCCGTTTGGATCTATCGACCAGAAACAATCGGATTTGTATCTCAGAGTCGCAATGGGGGTTGCGATTGTCTCCATTGTTCTCGAGAAATTGCCGGGCATTGAAACCGTCTATGCAACAGAACGGTATCATCTTGTTGCAGCGACTGGGGTTTTTTTCATTGCTGCAATTTTGTCTCTATTCAGAAAAACCTCATGGATAGGTCTGGCAATATTTACAATTGCTATGGCGGTTTATATTTCGTCTAGGTGGGCCTCGTACCACAATCATGGTTGGCTAACAGTTTGGACAATCCCCGTTGCCGTTTTATTCGGTTTCCGGTGGTGGGAAAGCGATCTGTACCGCTGGTATCTGCGTGCCACGTTGGGAATCGTTATGCTGGCTGCAGCGGCGCAAAAAATTCTGGCGGGGACCTTTTTTGATGGGTCGTTCATATCCTACCTCAGTGTTTATGGCGCGCCGACGGAGCGGATGTTCGGATTTCTCTGTGGCGATACGGTTGGACAGGAGCCGTGCGGATGGCATCAGTTCATCGGTGGCTTCATCGTGGTGTGGCAGGCTGCGGTGGGCGTCCTGCTATTGGCAGGCGTGCGGCATTTGCTATTCCTGTTTGTCGAGATCGCGTTTCTGTTGGGGGCGGGGCTCTATGCTGACGAAATGAACTTCCAGGTTCTCAATATCGCACTGCTGTGCATCGCGTTTGGATACGGGATGCGGCCCTGGCTGATTATTATTTGTGGAACATTGTTGCTGGTGGATTTGTACAGCCTAGAGGAGATAGCTCGCCTTGTTATCTAAGCTGAAAATGCCTGGCAAAATGATGTCTCCCAAACAGTGGCGCCGCGTTACCATTGGTGCAATCGCATTAATACTCGCCGTTCACGTTGGCTGGATTTGTACACATCTGTGGCTGGTGAAAAATGAACGCATCAATCCATGGAAGCTAGGCGGCTATGGAATGTACACCGTTCCGCACTTGAATCTTCGGACCCACGTATTCCTTTTTGATCGGTCGGCGAACAATTGGGCGGAACTACAGCGGGAACCGCCGCAATTCAGCACGTTCCGATTCAATGCGGCTAATGACTGGCACGTGTTTCGCTGCCGTCCGTTCGACACAGAGAAGATCAAAATATTCTTTGATGAGAACCCGCATTTGCGGTTCCGCTCATTGCTTATTGTGGTAACGGAAATCCGCTTCTTCCGCTATCCAGTCAAAATCACGCGGGAAGCGGTTCAGCAAGTGGAAATTGCGTGGAGCGGCGAGGAAAAATTCGGTTTCCGCGGCAACGCCTGCGGCGAGACATATTCAGGGACTGCTGATTACCTAGGCGCTACGTAATTTCCGGCCGGCCGAGCAAACGCAGTAACAATTTCCGGCACCGCACGAGGTGCGGGTAAACTGTCTCCAATATGCTTGCCGATTTGGTGAACACATGCATCGCCTTCTCCTGAAAGGAGGCTGGTTCGACAAGACTATTGATCTTGGTCAGAGCTGCGGCACCCTCATACTGCTGCCCCTTCATTCGCAACACCATGGTATCGTTAACTTCGGTGCCATTCTCGCGGAGATGGGCGACTAACTCCGGCCATTCCCGCGCATTGAGCAGCGTGATGTCGGGGCAATGGCGGCGTAATCCCGTCCAAAGGACGTAACGGCTGCACACCGGGCATTCACCATCGTAGAGAAGGTAATTGTCCGGCGGGGCAGTGGATCGTTCGGCTTCTGGCCCGGCCACTGCCGCCGACCCGGCTTTAGCCTCTGAGCGCCTTCAGCCCGCGGTCAAGGCCGTCGACGGAGAGCGGGTACATCCGGTTGACCATCAGTTCCTTTATCACCTGCGTGCTCGGCGTATGGTCCCAACGGGTTTCGGGACGGGGGTTCAGCCAGATGGCGTTCGGCCAATGGTCGAGCATGCGTTGCAGCCAGACAGCGCCCGATTCCTCGTTCCAATGCTCAACGCTGCCACCCTTGTAGGTGATCTCGTACGGGCTCATGAAAGCATCGCCGACGAAAATGACCTTGTAGTCGGTCTGGTAGGTATTGATCACGTCGTAGGTGTTGTGGCGCACGTCATGACGGCGGCGATTGTCCTTCCACAGATACTCGTAAATGCAATTGTGGAAATAGTAGAAATCCATGTGCTTGAACTCCGCCCGGCTGGCGGAGAACAGTTCTTCGCAGACGCGGATATGGTCGTCCATGGACCCGCCGACATCGAAGAACATCAGCAGTTTGACCCGGTTTGTCCGCTCCGGCCGCATGACGATGTCCAGCAGGCCGGCATTCTTCGCGGTCTTGTCGATGGTGGAGTCCAGGTCGAACTCTTCCTCGAGGCCGGTGCGCGCGAACTCACGCAGGCGGCGTAGCGCGATCTGAATGTTCCGAATGCCCAGTTGCAAGCTGTCGTCGTAGTTCTTGTACTCGCGCTGGTCCCAGACCTTCAGCGCCCGGCCCTGACGGCGTTTTCTCTGGCCGATGGCCACGCCTTCCGGGTTGTAGCCGCCGGTGCCGAAGGGGGAGGTGCCGCCGGTGCCGATCCACTTGTTGCCGCCGGAATGCTCGCCCTTTTGTTCTTCGAGGCGCTTTTTCAGCTCCTCCATGACCTTTTCCCAGCCGCCGAGGGCCTCGATCCTGGCCTTATCCTCGTCGGACAGGAGAAGCTCTGCCTGCTTGGCCAGCCATTCGTCCGGAATATCTTCCCCGAACAGGCCCTGGGTAATGTCTTCGACGCCCTTGAAATAGGTGCCGAACACCCGGTCATAGCGGTCGAAATACTTCTCGTCTTTCACCAGACAGGCGCGGGAGAGGTAGTAGAAGTCGTCGATGTTGTACATGACGAGGTTTTTTTCCATCGCCTCGACCAACATCAGCCATTCCCGGATCGTCGCCGGGATCTTGGCTTGCTTCACCTTGAAAAAGAAGTCGATGAACATGGGGCTTTGGCCTTCGTTCTGTTGACTTGGCGGCATCCACCCCGGCGCTATTGCGAGGTGGAGCCAAAGCAATCCTGTGTTTAACGTAGTTTGCCGAGGAGCCGGCCTGGGCTGCTTCGTCGTCGCCGGCTCCTCGCAATGACGGTGCGTTACCCGCGTTCGCGGCGGGACAGGAAGATCAGCCGCTCGAACAGGTGCACGTCCTGCTCGTTTTTCAAAAGCGCGCCATAGAGCGGCGGAATGGTCTGGCCGCCATCCTTGCCTTTCAGCTCTTCCGGATCAATGTCTTCGGCCATCAGCAGCTTCAGCCAGTCGAGCAACTCGCTGGTGGACGGCTTCTTCTTGATGCCCGGCACTTCGCGCAGGTTGAAGAACACCTCCATGGCAGTCTTCACCAGTTCCTTTTTCACTTCCGGATGGTGCACATCGACGATCTGCTCCATCGTCTCCTTGTCCGGAAAGCGGATGTAGTGGAAGAAGCAGCGGCGCAGGAAAGCGTCGGGCAGTTCTTTTTCGTTGTTGGAGGTGATGATGACGATCGGGCGGATCTTCGCCTTGATGGTCTCACCGGTCTCGTAAACGTAGAACTCCATCCGGTCGAGTTCTTGCAGCAGATCGTTCGGGAACTCGATGTCGGCTTTGTCGATTTCGTCGATCAGCAACACGACTTTCTGGTCGGCGGTGAATGCATCCCAGAGCTTGCCCTTGTCGATATAGTTGCGGATGTCCCTGACCTTTTCGTCACCCAGCTGCGAGTCGCGCAGGCGGCTAACGGCGTCATATTCGTACAGGCCGTGCTGGGCTTTGGTGGTCGACTTGATGTTCCAGGAGATCATCGGCGCGTCGAGCGCCTTGGCGACTTCTTCCGCCAGCATGGTCTTGCCGGTGCCCGGCTCGCCTTTGATCAATAGCGGACGCTCGAGGGTGATCGAGGCGTTGACCGCCAGCATCAGGTCGTCGGTGGCGACATAGGAGTCAGTGCCGGTAAAACGCATATTCATAGGGGCTCCAGGGAAATCTAACGTCAGACTTAAGTCGCAACCTAGCGGCGGGAACGCCGGGGGGCAAGCGGTAGGCGGGGTTACGCGGCGGCCTGCCACAAAACGCGGGTTTCCAGGCCGTCCAAAGCTCCTTGGTCGAGGCTCACACCGATACCCGCAGCAGAATCGGAAAGGCCAACGATGCCGTCTTCCGCAGGCGGCAACCCGCCGCCCACCAAGCCGTCGAACAACGGTGTTTCGTCGAATTGGGTCTCCAGCACGGCGAGGTTGGGCACGGCGGCGCAGATCTGCAGGCTGTGCGCATGGCAGATGGGGCCCGAGGGGTTGTGAGGGGAGAACGTGACGCCCGCCGCTGCGAACTGCTCCGCGATCCGCATCATCTCGTCCGGGCCGCCCGCGTACTTCACATCCGGCATCATCACATCATAGGCGCGGGCTTCCAGGAATGGCTGAAAGCCTTGGCGGAGGATGGCGTTCTCTAGCCCCGCCAACAAAACGCCCTGGCGGTTAGCGGCGGCGCGGATGCGGACCAGATCGGGGATCATCGCCTCGGTGTCGGGTACAGGGCATTCGAACCAGTGGAGGCCGACGGGCTTAAGCGCATCCAGCGCGCCCATGGCCCAATCGGCCTGAAAACGCCAGTGGCAGTCGACCATCAGGCGCTTTTCTGGGCCAATGGCATCGCGCACGGCCTCAATCCGGGCAATGCCCTGGCCGATAAGAGGTTTGGCATCGCTGGCTTCGAGGTCAGGCGTCAGGTCATCGAACGGCGCGATTTTGAACGCTTCGTGCCCTGCGGCTACCGCGTCGCTAACGCTGGCGGCGAAGCCTTCGGGGCTGCGGTCGAGCGTGCGGCGATTGATATTGGCGTAGGTGGGCACCTCCCGGCGCTGCATCCCGCCCAGCAACGCCGCCACGGGCACGCCGTCGCTGCGGGCCTCCAGGTCCCGCATAGCCTGCATGACGGCGGCGGAGAAAGCGGCTTCCGGCAGAGTGCCGAAGGGGAGGGCGGCGAATACAGTCTCTGCCGAATTGATCGCCGCACCGGTGACCAGTCCCGAACTGCGCGCCGCCACGTCGGCGATCGCCTGTTCCTGGCCGGTCAACGTCGCCTCGCCCAGGCCCTCGTGCCCGGAGGCTGCCGTCAGACGGACAAAGGTCCAGACCGTCTTTGGCGTGACCGGCACGGCAATCAGAGAGAGGGTGGCTATAGTGTCGGTCATGCGTGCGTCTCGCTTGGCGGATTTTCGGCCCTAGCGGCCCTTGGGAGCGGATGCTACCAACGCTGCCAGCAATTCGTAACGGAAGGAAGCAAATCCATGGATGTAAGAGGCCATGCGGCGGTCGTAACCGGCGGCGCATCGGGGCTGGGCCGGGCGACGGCCGCTAAGCTGGTCGAAGCCGGCGCGAAGGTCGCGCTGTTCGACCGCAACATCGAGTTGGCGAAACAAACGGCCGCTGAACTCGGCAACGGGACCATCGCCGTCGAAGTCGATGTTTCCAGCGCGGAAAGCGCCGAGTCAGCGTTTGCCGAAGCCAAGGCCGCGAACGGTCCGACCCGGGTTTGTATCAACTGTGCCGGCATCGGCGGCTCCGTGCGCATCGTCGACCGCCAGGGCAAGCCCATGGACCTGGAGCATTTCCGGAAGATTATCGAGGTGAACCAGATCGGCACCTTCAACACGCTGCGTCTGGCTGCGGCCCAGATGGCTGCGGAGGAGCCGGTGAACGAGGACGGCATCCGTGGCGCAATCGTCAACACAGCCTCGGTCGCTGGCTATGAAGGCCAGATCGGGCAGGCGGCCTATGCCTCCTCCAAGAGCGGCGTGATCGGCCTGACCATCTGCGCGGCGCGTGACCTGTCGAGCTATGGCATCCGCGTTAACACCATCGCGCCGGGTATTATGCTGACCCCGCTTCTGAAGGGTCTGCCGGACGAAACCCTGGATATACTGGGTAAGCAGGTGCCGTTCCCCAAGCGGACCGGTCACGACCACGAATATGCCAGCATGGCGATGGAGCTGGTTCGCAACGATTACATGAACGGTGAAACGATCCGCGTCGATGGCGCCATCCGAATGGGACCCCGCTAATGCCTCTCTATGAACTGAACGGTAAAGCCCCTATCCTGGACGATCCGGACGATTGCTGGATTGCCCCCAATGCGGTGGTGATCGGCAATGTCCGCATCTGCAAAGGAGCGTCCATCTGGTGGGGATGCACGCTCCGGGGCGACAACGAACCGATCACCATCGGCGAGGGCGCGCAGGTGCAGGATGGCAGCGTGCTGCACGCGGACCCCGGTTTCCCGCTGACCATGGAGAAGAACTCCAGCGTCGGTCACATGGCCATGCTGCATGGCTGCACGGTCGGTGAGGGCTCGCTGGTCGGCATCGGTGCGGTCGTGCTGAACGGAGCCAAGATCGGCAAGGACTGCCTGATCGGCGCGAAGGCCTTTGTCCGCGAAGGCATGGAAGTGCCGGAAGGCTCCATGGTCCTCGGCATTCCGGGCAAGGTGGTGCGCCAGATGTCGGAAGAGCAGATCAAAGGCATCAACCGCACGGCCTTCAGCTACCAGGAAAACTGGCGGAACTTCGTCAAGAACAGCAAGCTGGTCGGTTGAGTAGCAGGAGCGCTGCCATCGGGCGGGAGCCGGTTTGCGGCTTCCGCCAATGCCAGCGTTTCAACGGCTAATAATCGCCGAGATCAACGCCTTCGGGGCGGGCCAGCGCTTTCAATTCCAGCGGGTCTTTGACCGAAATTTGCCGGGCGTCGCGGATCGTGATCAGGCCCGTGCTGGCGAGTTTTGTCATTACCCGGCTGACGGTCTCGATTGTCAGGCCCAGATAGTCAGCAATGTCGGAGCGCGACATGGGCAGGTCGAATTCATCGCTATCGCCTTGTTTGTGCCATTCCTGCGATGCCAGCAGAAAGGCCGCCACTTTCTCCGCCGCTGTCTTGCGGCTCAGCAGCACGATATGGTTTTCGGCAGCATCCATCCGGTCAGCCGACATGGCCAGCAATCGATGCTCCAGTCCGGGAAATTCCAGCGCCAATCTTTGCAGGTCTTCCACCAGGATGCGGCAGTATTCGAGTTGGGTCACTGCCTCGGCCGTCGTGTGATAGTTGCGTTCGCCGAAGCGGCCGCCGAGGAAATCGCCATCGTGCAGGAAGCCGACAATGCTGCGTCGGCCATCGGGAAAGGTTCGCACTAGGCGTACCACGCCACGCCGCAGGGTGAAGAAATGGCGGGCGGCATCACCCTCGAAATAAAGCACCTCGCCCGGTTCGGCGTCATGGACCGTGGTCAGTTCAGCGATGCGCGGCAATTCATTCGGTTTCAGGCCACTGCAAAGGCTATGGTCGCGTACCGGACAACTGGCGCAGTCCGGCATCTGCGCCGCTGAAGCGACGGATGGCCGGTAAAGTCGCTCCCGCCCGGGAGTGTGCCGCCAAATGTTCATGACCGAGCCCTTGGTTCATATTCCAAACCATTGTTACGGACCAACCACAGCCGATCAAGTGCGCATAACGAACGGGAAGCGGCTGCATCTTACAGCCGCCCCAATAGGGTAGCGCTAGAACCCGCATATAACGGCAGGATGCAGTATGTACGCGGTCAATCGGGATGGAATTGACCTAGGTCAATTCGCGCTGGCCAGCGGCGCAGAACCATGAAGCTGGGCTGTTACGTCTCCGCCCGGCCCTCCAGCGCGGCGTCGATCAGAGCGATGCTCTCACCGACGCCGTAAAGCGCAATGAAGCTCCCCATGCGCGGCCCCTGGCTCTGGCCGAGGAGCGTTTCGTAGAGCGCTTTGAACCAGTCGCGCAGGTTCTCGAAATTGTGGCGTTTGCCGATCTCGAACACTTGGTTCTGTAACTCTTCCGCCGTGCTTTCCGGCGGTGCTGAGGCCAGCGCCGTGCGCAGATCGGCCAGCGCCGCCCGCTCCTTATCATCCGGCGCTCGGAACTGTTTCGCCGGCTTCACGAAGTCCTGGTAGTAGCGCACGGCATAGCCCGCGAGCCGGTCCAGCATGGGCGCCGTTTCTGGCGTCGCATCCGGCCGGTAGCGGCTGATGAAGCCCCAAAGCACGTCCTTGTCTTCCGCATTCGCCACACTGGCGAGATTCAGCAGAATGCCAAAGGTCAGATCTGCGTCAGGCTCTGGCGGTTCACCGTTATGGATGTGCCAGGCAGGGTTCTCCAGCCGCTGGGCCTCTTCCTGGCTGCCGAACTTGCTGATCCACGTGCGGTATTCATCTACCGCCTTGGGGATCTGGTCGAAGTAGAGTTTCTTCGCCGCCCGGGGCTTGTTGAACATGAAAAGAGACAGGCTCTCGGGCGGGGCATAGGCCAGCCAGTCGTCTACGGAGAGACCGTTGCCCTTGGACTTGGAGATCTTCTGACCCAGGTCGTCCAGGAACAGCTCGTAGGTGAAGCCCTCCGGCGGTCGGCCACCGAGGATGCGGCAGATCTTCGAAGACAGGTTGACCGAGTCGATCAAGTCCTTGCCGCTCATCTCGTAGTCGACGTGGAGCGCGTACCAACGCATCGCCCAGTCGGCCTTCCATTGCAGCTTGCAGTGCCCGCCCGTGACCGGCGTTTCCGTCATCTCGCCGGTTTCCGGGTCCTTGTAGACAATGGTGCCCTTTTCGGCGTCACGCTCGAGGATCGGCTCTTGCAACACAACGCCGGTGCGCGGGCAGACCGGTAGGAACGGGCTGTAGGTCGCCTGCCGCTCCGGCCCGAGCGTCGGGAGGATCACATTGATGACGGCATCGTAGTGCTTAAGCACCTGAAGCAGCGCCTCGTCGAAGCGGCCCGACTTGTAGCATTCCGTGGCGCTCTGGAATTCGTACTCGAAGCCGAAGCTGTCGAGAAAGGCCCGCAGGCGCGCATTGTTGTGCTCACCAAAGCTCGGGTGGGTGCCGAAAGGATCCGGCACCCGCGTCAGCGGCTTGCCGAGATGCTTGGCCAACAGATCTTGGTTCGGTACATTGTCCGGCACCTTCCGCAGGCCGTCCATGTCGTCGGAAAACGCGAACAGCTTGGTCGGAATGTCGGAAATCTGGGTGAAGGCGTGGCGGACCATGCTGGTGCGCGCCACCTCGCCGAACGTGCCGATGTGCGGCAGGCCGGAGGGGCCATAGCCGGTCTCGAACAGCGCATAGCCTTTCGCCGGCACTTTGTCTCCCAACCGTTTCAGGACCTTGCGCGCCTCTTCAAACGGCCAGGCGCGGGCGTTCAGAGCGGCGGAGCGGCGGTCCGACATCACGGGGTTCCTTTGGGTGATGTTGAGAGAAGGCCCGGAACATAGGGAGCGCGCCGCACCGGGTCAATCGCGGGAAAGCAGGGCATTTGGCGAACGTCTGTTTAGTCTTGATCCATGATTTGCCGGTAGATTGGCGGCGGTCGATAGATGGAGCAGATTGCCAGTGCGCGTATTGGATAAAGTGCAGCCCTATGCCCGCAAAGCCTTTGTCAGGGTAAAGCCCGGACTACAGCGCCTGCATTCCCAGGCGGAGACCTTTGCCGACAAGCGGGTCAGTTTCCTGACCGGTTTTCCGCGGTCGGGCACCAACATGGTGATCGACGTGTTCGAATGGTCGAGCCAGACCAAGGTGTTCCGGGAAGCCGACCCCCGCGCCAACGACAATTTCCAGCTTCGCGACGATATGGTGATCCAGGACCTTGTTCTCGAAAACCCCGCCCATTTCTTCATGGTGAAAGCCCTTTTGGACGGCCACCGGGTCGGGCAGTTAATGCAGTTGTTTCCAGACAGTTGCGCGGTCTGGATGTACCGGCATTACGACGATTGCGTGAATTCCATCCTGGTGCGCTGGCCAGGGCACCGCAACGGTATCGACGAGATCGTGCGCGAAGGACCGCAGGCTGCTGGATGGCGCGGCGGCTGTATGAGCGATGAGACGCTGGGCCTACTCTGCCGCCAGTATAGCCCGGCCTGGAACGACGCGACCGCGAACGCCTGGTTTTGGTACCTGCGCCACCAATTGTTCTTCGATCAGGGGTTCGACACGGACCCGCGGGCCATGCTGGTGCGCTATGAATCTCTCGTCGTCGATCCGTTGCGCGTGATCCAGCCGATCGCCGATCTGGTGGGCGTAACCCTAACGCCGGTCATGGCATCGGTGCCGCACGCCCGTTCCGTCCGTAAGCAGACGGCACCCGATATTGAGCCGGAGGTGCGGGCTCTCTGCGACGACATGCTTGCAAGGCTGGACACGATCTGGGACCACTCACCCGCGGCAAAGGCGGATGCGTAACGCATTACGTGCTGAGGTGATCGGCTGGCCAAGCCGCGACAAACCCATTTTGCGGCGGTGGGCCGGTTTTAACGACCCGCGCCGCGTTCAAGCCAGCACCGCTTCCACTTCCGGATCGGTTGGAAACCGGCCGGTTTCGTGCTTAGAATAGCATAGCGTTCCATCGACGACGATGTCGAAAATGCCACCCACCCCCTTGGTAAGGGTGATGTCTGCGTCCGGCGCCTTCGCCAGGAGCAAGTCCCGCGCACGGCGGGCTCTGGGCTCATAGTTTCAAGGCGCACACCAGATAATCTCAATGCGCATGTCGGTGCTTCCGCTGATTGCGTTTGACCCGACAGACGTGGCGACGGACAGGAGCCGGGTCAAGAGCGTGCCAGCGCCGGACTCCGTTTGGCGTTCAGGATGCATGTTGATATGGTGCCCCGATCTCCCGAAGAAACCCGGCCATAGGTCCGGGGTTAAAGGAATACTGTGCCATCACCCTTGGCATTGATCCGGGCTGCAGCCGTCGCTGCACTCGTTGTTTTCGGCATCTCGCCAACATTAGCGCAACAGACCGGCGGGAAGGCCGACACCACGGAAGAGTGTTGCTCTTATGAAATTAACGCAACGGGATCCCCGTCCGATGAAATAACCGATTTGCTGGAACGGTCGCTGTATCTCTACCGCTTCCAGGAAGACGGCGTGCCCAGCATTCCGCTGTTACGGCGGCGTGCGGAAAGCGACCAGGAGATTGCAAAGAAGGTCTTGCAGTCGTTCGGCTACTTTGAAGCCGCCGTCCGTACGTCGGTGACGCCGGCGGAAGACAAGGAATCGGCGCTGGTGGAACTGGCCATTGAACCAGGCCAGCCTTTCATCCTGTCGGCCCATCGGATCGTGATTACGGACAGGGATGAAAACGGCGATCCGGTGCCGCCCGATGCTAAGGAGAGCGGATCGCCCGTGGGCAGTGCTGCGGCGGCACGGGCTATTCTGGCAGCGGAGTCCTTTGTCACGAACCGGTTGCGGCAACGGGGCTATCCTTATGCTTCGCGGGTTAGCCGTGACGCGGAGGCGGACCTGCAGCGGCAGGAAATTTCCGTCCTCTCGACGTTCCGGGCGGGGCCGAAGCTTGTCTATGGCGATGTGTCTTTCGAGGGTATTCCGGACATCGACGAGACGTACTTGCGGACCTACCAGCCCTGGAAGAAGGGTGAAACGGTAGATGCCCGCCAGTTGGCGGAGTTCCAGCGGGAATTGATAGACACCGGGCTCTTCAACGCCGGCGCGGTCCAATTGCCAGAAGACCCGCCGGAGAGCGGCGAGGCGCCGGTTGCCGTGGTGATGGAACAGCGGCCGTTCCGGTCAGTGGGCGGCGGCGTTTGGTATTCGACGGACGAGGGGCCAGGCATTCGGCTGGAATTTTCTCACCGCAACCTGTTCGGCGCCAACGAGTCGATAAACCTGAGGGCCATGACAGGCTTGGAGGAGCAGCGGTTCGAAACACGGTTCCGCAAGCCGCAATTTGAACGCCCCGGCCAGGACCTAGTGGCCGGTCTGTCGTTGCGCAACCTGGACAACGAGGCGTTTGACGAATACGGCGGTACACTTAGCGTTGGACTGGAGCGCGAACTGACGCCCAATTTGCGTGTCGGTGCCGGCGGCCTGTTCGAACTAACCCAGTCGGAATCAAGTGACTCCTCTGGGTTAGCCGCCTTGGGCGGTATCCCAACGTTCGCGGAATACGACACGTCCAACGACATATTGGACCCGACTGATGGTGTCCGCATCCGGGCAGAGGTGACGCCATTTGCCGGCACATATAGCGATGAATTTACGGCATTTCTCCGCGGCGACGTTGTCGGGTCAACATACTTCCCGCTGGATAACGCTGACCGGTTTGTGTTCGCGGTCCGTGGGCGGGTCGGCTCCGTCATTGCCCAGGACTTGTCGCGGGTGCCGCCGGGCCGCCGCATCTATTCAGGCGGCGGCGGCTCCGTCCGCGGCTATGCGGAGCGTAGCATCGGGCCGCTTGATGCCTCCGGCGACCCTACCGGTGGCCTCTCAGTCCTGGAAGGCACTGCTGAACTGCGGGCCAATATTGCCTGGGATATCGGCGCTGCCGTCTTTCTCGAAGCAGCCTCTGTGTCGGAAGAAGTGGTTCCGGCCTTCTCGGAAGGGGTGCAGTATGCGGCTGGTGTTGGCTTGCGGTACTACTCGCCAATCGGTCCAATCCGTGTGGATGTCGGCGTGCCGTTAAACGGCCGCCCGACCGACGATTCGTTCCAGATCTACTTCTCCATAGGGCAGGCCTTTTGATGCGACTCCCTATCCTGATTGCGACCCTTGCAGCCATGCTGCTGGCACCGGGCCCGCTCAATGCCCGCATTTCGCTGCTTGGGATCAAGAGCGCGCTTGTCCAGTTCGCTTTGGAGCGGATCAACGTGCCCGGCTCTCTGGAAATCACTGTCGAGCGTCTGGAGAAGGTGGAGGATGACGCCACCGACCTGGTCGGGCTGGCCGTTGCCGACCGGGACGGCGTCTGGCTGCGGATCGAGCGGGTATCCATGGGCTGGGTCCCGGGGCGGCTGGTGCGGGGCGAACTGGTCATCACCCGCCTCGCTGCAACCAATGTGCAGGTCCTGCGGCAACCGGTGTTCGGCGGGGAGAGTCCGCCTGCTGCTGCGCCAGCCGACGGCCCGGTAGAGATTGCATGGCCGCGGGCGCCATTGACGGTTGCTGCGGATGGTTTGGCCCTAAATGGTGTTACGATCGCTGCTGGCGTGCTGGGGGAGCAGGCGGTTGCCTTCAATGCGGAGGGCAGTCTCCGGGATGAAGGTGATGAACAGAGCGCCACGTTCAGCCTGACCCGGACCGACGCGATTGCCGGCAAAATCCGGCTGAACTATCTGCGGGACTTCGCGGCCGATACCCTCCGCCTGAAGCTGGACGCCGATGAGGCACCCGGCGGCCTGGTCGCGACGCTGGCCGGATTGCCCCCAGGCTCGGCGGCGGAGGTACATTTGGACGGCGAAGGTCCGATCCTCGAATGGGCGGGGGATCTGCGCGCAGCCATTAGCGATGTCGGCGACCTGGAAGGCCGGATAGCGGTGCCATCCGTTCAGCCGGCCCATGTCCGCCTGGATGTCCGCGCGCGGGCGCAGGGCCTGGTGAAGGAAAGCGCCGCACCTCTGCTGGATGAACCGGTCGATCTCAAAACCGACCTGGTCGCGGCGGAAGACGGCCTTATGACCCTGAACAATCTGGACATCAGCGGCAGCCTCGGGGCAATGCTGGCCAGCGGAACATTCGACGCCAACTCGGGCCAAATGGATTTGCGTGTCGATGCCGACATCCCGGAGCTTGGCGAACCGCTGCTGCCAGGCGCCAAACTGAGCGGGTTCCGGTTCAATGGCCAGGTTGAAGGCGTGCCTGACGACCTGCGGGCCAAGGGACGATTGAATGCGGCAACCCTCGTTTCCCCTGCCGTTGACGCGGGCGGGGTGCTGGTTGAGGCAGATGTGCGGCTGGCGGCTGGCGAGGTGCGCTTCTCGGTAGACGGCAGCGCAGACGCCCTTCGGGCCGACCGGCTGAACCTTACCGGCGATGGACCGGTAACGCTGGATATCGCTGGGCTGGTGGCTGACGAGAAGGTGGAACTGACGCGCGCCGATATCGCGAGCCCCTTGCTGAATGCAGCACTCCAGGGGGCGATGCGGTTGGATGGCAGCGTCCTTTCTCTGGCTTACAAGGCATCAGCGAATGACTTGGCGCCGATCGCGGCGGCCTATGACATAGAAGCCGGCGGTGGATTGCTGGCGGAGGGCCAGGTTGCCGGTAGCCTTGCCAACCCGGACTTGACTGGAAATGCAGCCCTGACAGGCTTTTCCTATAATGGCGAGCCTGTCGGCGATGCCCGCCTCGTTCACGAAGTGAGGATTGCGGAGACGATATCCGGTACGGCGACTTTTACGGCGGAAACGGAGCCGTTCGGAGAAGCCGAGGCCCAAGCCGCATTTGTGCTGCAGGGCAAAACGCTGACGGTTTCTACGCTGGAGGCATCCGCTCTCAACGTGAAGGCGCGGGGAGAAACGCCCATCACAATAGACCTTGCCAACGGCATGGCGGACGGTCGAGTTTCCTGGAGTTCACCCAACCTGAAAGATATCGGCCGGGTCGCTGGGACCGCGCTGTCCGGCGCTGGGCGCGGTACTCTGGCGCTGCGCACGCAAGGTGCCCGGCAAGATGCTGACGTCACTGCCGTGCTGACGCGGTTCGGCGCCGAAGGAATAAATGTTGAGATGGTGTCCGCCCGCGCCGGTATTCGTGACGTGCTGGCAGCGGAGCCCGCTATCACCGCGTCTGTCGAGGCGCAAACGGCGGCCATGGGCGGTATCAATCTCTCCTCCAGTACGGTCGAGGCGAAGGGAACACTGGCAAGCCTGAACATGCAGGCCGCGCTGGTGGGAACTGCGCCTGACGGACGGGACATCACGGCAGATATGACCGCCCGCGCCGCGCTGACCGGTCCCCGCCAGATGATACGGATATCCCGGTTCCTCGCCGAATATGCCGGCGAAACATTGAGCCTCCGCCAACCGCTAACAATCGCGATGGAGGAGGGCACGGTCCGGGCCAACGGCATCGCGCTGGACATTCCTGGCGGGCGCGTTGACGGCGACGTGTCGTTGGCCGGCAACCGCCTGCGGGGGAAGGTGGCGCTGGACCTGCCGGATATCAGCCGGTTGGCGGCGATAGCTGGCCTGTCGATCCAAGGCGGCGCGCTGAAGGCCAGCACGGCGTTTGACAGCCAGCGCTCGGCAACGCTTCAGGCTGAGGTCAAGGCGCTGCGCTCCGAGCACCTGCCGCGGGAGGCGGCCGGCCTGGATATTACGCTGTCAGGCGATTGGGACGGACGGACTGCATCGGTGGACGGACGCGTGGACGGCGGTTTCGGGGCCCCGGCATTGGTTGCGGCAAGCGTGGCCTTGCGGCCTTCCGCCGGGATAGTCCCGCTGCCGAAGGCCAATGCGGCTCTCAAGGGCAGCGTGAAATGGCAAGGCCGCGTCGAGGCTCTTTGGGCCGCGCTGCCCGCGCCGGACCACTACCTGGAAGGCGCGGCGGAGCTGGATCTGGCTGTGACAGGTACCCTGGAAAATCCTGTGCTGGCCGGCAGTATCGCGCTCAGCGATGGGCGCTATGAGAACCTGGAAACCGGCACGATTCTGGCCGATCTGTCCGTGGTTTCCGAGATTGCGCCCGACGGTGCGTTCGTTGTGGACGTGGTCGGCAATGATGGAGGCAACGGGCCTGTGACGGCGCGTCTGTCGGTCAAGGAGGGCACGTTGGACGGCAAAATCGAGACACGGCAGGCAACGCTGGTCCGCCGCCCGGAACTGGAAGCCGTAATGTCGGCCGACATAGCCGTCAAAGGACCCATCGCCGGACCCACTATTTCCGGTGAGGTTTTGGTCAACCGGGCAGAAGTACGCCTGATCAATGCGCTTCCCCCCGATATTGCGACATTGGGCGATGTCCGGATCAAGGGCGCGCCGAAACCGCGGGAGAAACCCTCTGAGGACAGTCTCGTTGGCCTCGACCTGCGCATCTATGCGCCGAACAGTCTGTTTGTGCGCGGCCGTGGGCTCGATAGCGAATGGCAGATGGATATCGCCGTCGACGGTAATTCCGGCAGGCCGAATGTACGTGGCAGCATTGAGAAAGTGCGTGGCCAACTGGTTCTCGTCGGGCGCACCTTTGACCTGGATACCGGCCGAATCGCATTTTCCGGTGCAACCCCGGTCGATCCCGATCTCGACGTCAGGCTGACTCGGAGCAATGATGGTATTACTGGCGGCGTGGTGGTCAGCGGCAGGGCGTCCGACCCGCAGATTGATTTCGTTTCGACGCCATCACTGCCGAATGGAGAAGTCATGCCCAGGCTGCTTTTCGGCCAGTCCCGGCAATCATTGACGGCGCTTCAGGCGGTGGAGCTGGCAAGCGGCATCGCGACGTTGCTCGATGGGTCCGGCGGCCGCATTGATCAGATAAGAAGCGCTGTGGGGCTCGACGTTCTGCGGTTGGAGGACGATGGCGACGGCACGGGCGTCACCGTGGGCAAGAATGTGAGCGACGGCGTGTTCGTCGGCGCTACCCAGCCGTTGGACGGCAGCGCGCCGCGGGTACGGGTTGAGATCGACGTCTACGACAATTTCGCAGTCGAAACCGACATCGGAACCCAGGGCGGCACCAATGTCGGTGTGAAGTGGAAGCGGGACTTCTAAACGTATCACCTGGCCGGATGGGATCGCTGGCCCGTCGGGGTTATGACCGTGGCGGGTGGAAGCGGCCCTGTGACGGGTGTGCGGCCAGCGCCGTCGCTGCGTTTTGCGAGGCAGCCGTCGGCAGCGGTGGATCGGAAAGCCGGAATCGTGGAGCGGCCGAGATGCCGCTTGGCCTGGTTCCAAAAATTCCCGATTTTGTTGATGTGGTTGCGGGCTTCAACAAAGCTTTGAGAATGGTTAATGCGGATGTGCAGCTCAGTCATAAACTTGGTCTCAAGGGGATCCCCCGCGATTCAATCAATACCGAATACGCTCCACGTTTCAGGAGATGTCCGCATGAACAGGCATTCATCCAGAGATGAACGGGGGAGGGGATGGTTTCCTAATATCAAAACGGGATAGGTCTTGGCTCTTTGTGGGAAACGTTAGAACCTTCCCCGGAACCATCGTTACACAGCCCAAACATCCACGTTGACGAACGCCTCCGTGAACCCGCCCTGGCTGTCACTGGCCCAATATTTGAAGGACTCGCTTCCGGCGAAGCTTAGGGATGGGCGGTAGGTGATCGTGCCGTCGCCATTGTCGAAAACGGTCCCATAGGTCGGCTGGGCGATGCCGTCGATCTCTAGCGCATCTCCGTCCGCGTCCCAGTCGTTCTGCAGCAGGTCGATCGTCACGTCAGTTTCGATTGATGTAGATGCGGTGTCATCTTGGGCGACGGGAGCTGTATTGTTCAGATTAATCGTGCCGGCATATTTCGCGTTTTCATAAGGGGCAAATTGTCCGAGAATGTTATCTAATGTGTCAGATAGTTCGACAATATTACCAGTCTTAAAGATTTCGCCAGTCCCGCGGTCTGTGTAATAGCTTTCCAATATAAAATAGTTTACGCCCTGAGTGCTATAGTACCCATCTTGCTCCAGTATCTCAATTACATGGTTCTTCGTTACATCGTATCCGTAGGGTTCGGAACTGTGATCAAAACCATCCGTCCCAGCCGGAATGTTAATCGTGCCAATACTATCAGTCTTGACCCCGGCAATGGTCACATGTGGATCCGCAGAATCATAGTAAAGTGGTAGATTAAGATCAATTGCAAGATTATTTCCCTGCAATGAACTGCTCACAATTAGCTCATCCACGTTCGGGTCGAAATGCTTCATATCTTCATTGACGATGTTCAAGAATGTTGGATTGACAACCTTGTATTGGGTAACATCAACACTCTCGTTGAAGCTAAAATTTTTGTCTAGATTAATCCCGTTTGCGAAAGAATCGATTTTCGGATCGATCGCAACCATATCGACAGCATTTTGACCGAAAATAATACCATCGCCGATCGCGCCCGCCCTTGCCGGTGTCGACTTAGCAATTAAATCCAGATTATCCAGTACATAGTGGCCAGTGTATTCAAAAAAAGCACCGACATTTACTTCCCACGCAGTAAAATCGACAATCTTAGAATGAACGTCGAACCCTTGATATGGGTTGTTCTTCACAATATGCAGGCCTTCGTTTGCCGCAAACGTCTCATTTCCCGAAAAATGCAGGATAGGAGTTTTGTTAGGGTCTATTGGTCCGTTGCCGAGCACTTCTGGAAGATCGAACAGGCTTGGATCGAACCTGATCTGACCATCCAAGTCATTATCAAGATCTTGATAACGCCCTCTGTGAAAGTACGTGAACCCATGATTTACGCTCGCAGCAACATTGTCTGCTACCTTGATCATCCGCCCCTGGAAAAAGAACCCGTCACCGCCTTTTCCTGTATCAAAGTTGGCGCCATCACTTTGGTTTTTCGCCAGGCTCCAGTTTATGCCCTTGGCAAAAATGGCAATATTGTTCGTCCATGCGCCCGTTTCATTACCTGCTTCGGCGACATAGCCCGCGCCGAACGTGTCGTAGGTGGCGTTGCTGTGCAAAATGGCATGAGAGTCATGATGCACAAAACCCCAGCCAGGGGAGCCAAAAACCGCGTTGCCCTCCGCAATAACCGGAGCCATCGGGTCGTCGATGCCGGTTTTGTGCAGGTGGAAAGAATAGCGCCCTTTAACATTACTGTCTGAGGCGATATTGGAAAACTCGTGCGGGTTCAGGGCGAGCACCGACTTGTCAGTTCGCCCCAATTCGCTGAACTCGACAAAGCGGACATCCACATCGTCGCTATGCATGAACATCACGTGACCACGGTGGTGGATCTCTGCCGCGCCGCCATTCTCTGACTCGATGGACACATTGCGGGTATAGTTTGCGACAGACGCTTTCAGGTCCGCACGTGGTGTCTGATGGTCAAACTGAAGGGGTGCATCAAAGAAAACTGTATCGCCATTGATATTAGATATCGTCAATATTTCATCTTGCGGCGCCCGATAACTATTTGGGTTGTTTGCCCAAATATAGCCATCATATTGCGTGCCGGTTAGGACAATAGTGTCGCCAATCTGCCAATTGTCAGGGACCTCTTCTAACGTAAGCGAGGTTTCCCCCGCCAAGGGATCTACCGCAACCTTCAAGTGCGTGGTTTTTTCCTGCCCATGCATCTCTACGGTCCCGTGCGAGACAAGACCTCTCGAAATCAGGAGCGGGTCCCAGGCGACATCGATGTCTCCATTGTCGGCGATGACGATTTCGACTTTAACGTTGCCGGCGACCGGATTGCTCTTCGTGCCGGCTGTGAGTGTGCCGTTTTGATCGACGACAAGCGTATCCACCACTATTTTGGAGTCTGTAGTGGTGGAGAAGTGCAGTTCTCCGTCAACCCGGACCGTCATCAGGCGGTCATTCGAAATACCATCATAGTCTACTACAACACCATCGGATATCAGGACTCTGGCGTCATCACCGGGCACGCTATTCCCTGCCCAGGTGGCGGGATCAAACCAGGAACCATTATTGATGGCCGTATGCGTAACGTCTGCGTGTTTAACCAGATTGAACACCGCCATGTGCTCATCATGCTGTAAGGTTGACGGATCATGGGGGGAGGCTGCGGTCACATTGACAGTCACGGTTGCGGTGCTTGTCCCGCCGTTTCCGTCGGTGACGGTATAGGTGAAACTGTCGGTTCCTACGAAGCCGGTGTTCGGCGTGTAGGTCAGCGTACCATCCGGGTTTCCGGTAAGATTGCCGCCGGTCGCAGCACCGTAGGTCAATAAGCTTAGCGCGTCGCCATCGCCATCGATGTCGTTTGCCAGGGGATCGATCGTGACAGGCATATCCTTGTCGGTCGCCACGAAATCGTCGGCGGTGATGGGTGGATTGTTTACCGCGGCGACATTGACAGTCACGGTTGCGGTGCTTGTCCCACCGTTTCCGTCGGTGACGGTATAGGCAAAACTGTCGGTTCCTACGAAGCCGGTGTTCGGCGTGTAGGTCAGCGTACCATCTGGGTTTTCGGTAAGATTGCCGCCGGCGGCAGCATCGTAGGTCAATAAGCTTAGCGCGTCGCCATCGCCGTCGGTGTCGTTTGCCAGAGGATCGATCGTGACAGGCATATCCTTGCCGGTCGCCACTAAATCGTCGGCGGCGACGGGCGGATTGTTTACATTGCCGGTTACATCGATTGTGACGGTGCCTTGGGCTGTATTGCCGTTCACCCAAAAATTTCGATCATTGATTACATACGTAAACGTTACGACCCCAACAAAACCTGGGTCCGGGTAGAATGTAATTTTTCCGTTGTTGAATTCTTCAATGTATCCCCCCGTCAAAAAAATAAGATCAGGATTATAATTCCGTAATAATTGACCATTAATAGAGTTGATCGTAATCTTATCACCATTCAAATCATAGTCATTATCCAAGAGATCAATAAAGACAGGCTGTCCCTGGTTAGTGGTCGCAGTATCATCTGTAGCGACTGGTGGGACGAATGGATAGCGCGCCATCGGATATTACCCCTTTTAATAGCAACATATTACCACAGGCATTAATTGCACAGAATCGATATGACAGTAAGTTTAGTATGTCAAGGAGGTATTCTCAGAAAACATGTATATACATATGTAACAAAGTGAGCTTTTTGTCAGATACTAGGGGTTTCTTTTCAGTTTTATTGGTCTGTTGTGCAGATTTGCATATTTAGGAGAGTGAATTTTAATATAACCAATTTTAGGTTGTGTGTTTTGAGTGTATTCATAATTAAATCAATCAGGTAATATCTACAGATTATATTCTCTGTATATACAGTGTACGAGACAATTACAGGTCGCGTTATGAAAGCGTGGCATCTTTTGTCTGGGGAACGCCTACTTGTAAGTTTCCAACTGACGAGGTGGCGTTCTCGGTTGAAACGATTGTGCAGGCCGGCGTGGAAGGAAGTGAATTTTGGGGGTCTGTTGCATTATTGGCTGGCTGAGTTCGAGGATTGGCATTTTTTGGGGGGGGGCAACGAGATGCGCAGATCGCCATTCAAGGGGCATCGATTCCCACAAGCCATCATCCTCACTGCCATCGGCGTGCCGGAGCTGGGCTTACTCCAGGCGCTGGATCGGGCCGAGGCTTTCGCCGAACAACGCTCCAAGGCAACCGATCCCAACGGCAGGCTGCAGCTGCGCTCCCTCATCGAGCAAATCACCATCGCCGAGGATGGCGTCACCATCTCCTTGGCTATCTCCGACCTGCTCAACATGCTGGGCCATAAGATTGAAGGCATGGTTAACGAGCAGACGCATGATCTGTCCGTGCCGGCATGCCTGCAGCGGGAAGGGATGGAGATGCGGCTCGTTGACGAGAGAGCGTCGGCAGCTGGACCCGATGCCACGATGGTCCGCCTGCTAACAAAAGGCCTGGGCCATCCGCAACGACATGCTCAAGGGCGACGGCCGGTCCCTGACCGAGATTGCCGCTGGCCACAGCATCGGTGACAGTTGTGCCGGCCGTCTGCTGCGCATCGCATTCCTTGCACAGGAAATTGTCGAAACCATCCTTGCCGGCAAGCAGCCGATCGACCTGACCGCCAATCGCCTGACGATCATTCCGGAAACCCCGGTCGACTGGGCCGAGCAGCGCATGCTGATACTTGGTTCCGAAGCTCAAGTCTGAGCGCTCATTACCCAGCACTGCAGAAAGGCCGGTCCTGCCGAATCTGCACCAAGAAAGCCGCCTTCCCCAATATCCTGGCCAAGATGCAGCGCTAACCGTACCGCCGAATTCCCAAACTGAGACAGCATCGCTATCAGCATCGTCTGCCAGTGAACTGCCGCGTCTCAGCCAGTCAAAGGTACGGAGGTGTCCCGCTAAGCCTGAGATAAGACGGTTGAATAAAGCACAACCAAAGGCATGTAACTGTTTAATATCAAAATGTTAACTCATGGCGGAGAGAGAGTCCGCCATTTAAAGGTAAAACTCTACATAATATATTGTAAATTAATGATTTTATGAATCATCGTATTCCAAAATGTACCGCAAAATGTGCTGCGAATCCTATGGCTCTTTCGAACTCCGTGGTTCGGCAGCATCCAATAGTCGAATGATATCGGAGAGAACCCAGCAATGCAGGAGAATAAGAGCAAAACCGCTATTCGGGACCGCAAGCGTCCTGTTGGCGGGAACGACAGGGAAACTGATGGTTCGTTACAAAGAAAGCTTGGCGACCCCGAGTTAGTCCCGTTTCCTGAACGAGGAGTGTCGCTCGAAGACCTTATCTGCGATGCGCCGCTTTGGGTGGCCTGGCGCAGAGATGCCGACGGCAAACGAATTCCGATCAGCCCCAAAACTGGCAAAGCGTGCGGCACCGCCAGCACCGAAGGCTGGGGAACCCAATGCGAGGCGGAGCGGAGAGTAGAACAACTAAGTGCCCGAACCTCTGCACCCAACGATAGTGCAGGCATTGGAATCATGCTTGGACCATTGCCGCAGTATCCCGGGCTCTATCTCAGCGGCATCGATATCGACGGCTGTAGAGATCCTGAGTCTGGGGTTCTCGAACCTTGGGCTGCGGAAATCCTGGACCGGTTTGACACCTATGCTGAGGTGTCTCCCAGCGGGGGCGGGGTCCATGTCTTATTCGTCTGCAGTGATGAAGACCGGTCAGCGCTGAAAGCAGAAGGACTGATACGCCCCGGTTCAGAGTATGGCCGCGACTTCAGCCCTTGTAAGCGGATTGAGATCGCGCCAAGGCTTTGTGGCGGTAAGTGGTTAACCTATACTGGCAGCGGCATTCTTCCCACGTACCTTTCCGAGGTTCTCGGCGATGGCATGGCAATGGACGTCAAGCGGATCGGATCTGAGGATCTTCGGTGGCTGTTCGGGGAACACGGTCCGGCATTTTTGCGAGACTTCCAGGGGCAGACCGAACGATCGTCATCTATCAGGGATGAGTCCGGATCAGGGATCGGCTGGCGAAAGGCATTGGACCTGTTTGGAAAAGGGATGACCCTGGAAGAAGTAGCAGAGGCGTTCGATGCGGACGGCGGTAATGCGGGTGAATGGTGGAGCCGCACTGACGACCGGCAGCGCCAGCGGGTTCTGGAGCGGGCTTGCCGGCGAGTGCTAGAAACCAGGAAGGTACGCTTGGCAGAACTCCTGGATGAGTTTGACGACCTTGATGATGAGCCCGGTGAAGACGACGACCCTGATGTCTGGCGCGTGAACCGGGACTACGCGGTCGTCGATGTGCCGGGCGGTGTGGCGATAGCCCGTTTCAAGGATGATGACTTCGATCTTCTAAGCAAGTCATCGTTCGAGTTGAAGATGGCGAACCGACGGGTGCTCGTCAGGGATAAGCAAGCTCCATTGTCCCGGTACTGGCTCCAGCACCCTCTGCGCAAAGACTTTGATGGCCTTGTCTTCGATCCGTCCGGCCGCAGCCCGGATCGCATGCTGAACATGTGGCGCGGCTGGAGTGTCTCCGCTGATGTCTCGGGGAGTTGCGAACGGTTCCTTGCGTTGATCGAAGACGTAGTTTGCCCGGACGATCCGGCTGCAAGGGACTATCTGATAAAGTGGTTTGCCCACATGGTGCAGTACCCCGCAGTCAAACCCGGCGTCGCCCTGGTTCTCATCGGCGGTAAAGGCGTCGGTAAGGACTCGCTCATCGAATACGCCGGAGGCATGCTGCGGCCCAAAAACTACGTCAACATGGATACGCCAACGCATCTGACCGGCAACTTCAATGCTCACCTGGAGACCTGCCTCCTGGGACACATGCAGGAGGGCGTGTTCTCCGGCAATATTGCCCAGGCGGAAGTTCTCAAGGCTCGGATTACCGGTCATCGTCAGGCGATTGAGCGGAAAGGTCTGGATGTTTTTGAGGTGGACTCCTTCACGCGGCTGGCGATCACGTCCAATAGCTGGAATGCGATCCTGGCATCGGCGGACGAGCGGCGCTTTGCGGTCTACAACTGCGCCGGCAAGAAAGAGCGGGCGTACTATGACGCCCTGCACCAGGAGCGGCTCAATGGGGGCCCAGCGGCGTTGATGTCGTATCTTCGTTCCATCGACCTAGCGGACTTTGACGTCCGGAGTCCGCCTGACAGCCACGGGCTGCGCGAACAGAAGTTGAACAGTCTGCGGGGCGTGCGCGCATGGTGGTTGGATGTGCTGCAGTCGGGGCGATTGCCGCAGGGTCTTGGGAACAGCTTTGAGCATACGGGCGACGAAGAGGGAGCCGACGACTGGCAGACCCACACGCAATTCGTTACCACCGAAGTGTTGCGGTCGGATTGTATGGACTGGTTCCGGCAACGTCGTTTCGAGGGCGATCCGCCACCCGATCGGCGGTTCTCCAAGGAACTGAAGGAGATATGTCCGGCCGAGCGTGAGCGCGGGACGGGCTCACACCGGCCATGGGGCTATAAGATCCCACCCTGGCCGGTGTGCGTCGACCATTTTGAACGTCACTTCGGCGTATCGCTGGACCTGGGTGAATGACGGCGAGGGTAATCAATTAGCCCATCCCCTTGGGGCCTGTGTCCCATGGCCGTGAAAAACATCACGGTTCATGGGACACGGTTTTCTGTTAGATATCAGGAAGTTCTCTATACCTGTCCCATCTGTCCCATGAGTCCCATAAGAATAACAGCTAAAGGCTTTCTTCATTCTCCGTGGTGCTACTGCCGATCGTCTGACCGGCGTATGCCCTATAAAAAATTCTTGAACAGCCGATGCTTATGGGACTCATGGGACAGATGGGACAGTCTGCTCCAATTCAGTGGCTTGGCGAGGTTGGCGCGCATTGACTCGGCTGAAGCGGGCTTGGGTCCTTCCCGGGAGCCGGCCTGGTCGGGGGGTGCGCGGAGCCCCGGGTTTCCAGAGTTTTCAATAATTTGGGAACAAAATCCCTTCGGCAAAAAGTCTTGGTCATGTTCCCAGGAGAGGTGTAGCTCGGC
This sequence comes from Alphaproteobacteria bacterium, assembly GCA_965222315.1. GTDB lineage: Bacteria > Pseudomonadota > Alphaproteobacteria > Bin95 > Bin95 > JACKII01. Next base: position 1,657,047 of record OZ244951.1, read on the forward strand.
GTAGCGCCCTTGATGGCGTCTGCGGCCACCCGTAGCTTTGTAGGACGTCATCGAGGGCGCGATGGTAATCGGGAAATTGTCGGAAGGGTTGGGTTGCTGAGACCAACTCGAACCGAAGGAAGACCCCGATGTCAACGGCGGTGAGAAAATGTACCGGCGCGGGTTTACCGGAGAGTAAAAACACTCGAAGGATACCCGTTATGAAGAACCGCCCCTACACCCCATCCTTTTCAGCCGAGCTACGCGAACGCGGCGTTCGGCTTTTCAAGGAACATCGCACCGAATATCCAAGCGATAATGCAGCCTACAGGGCGATTGCCCCGAAGCTTGGCTGCTCGCCGGACAGCCTGCGGGTCTGGTGCCAGCGTGCTGAGCGCGATGCCGGTGAGCGCCCTGGCCTGACCGGCGCAGAGCAAGACCGGATCAAGGCATAGGAGTTTGAAGTCCGGGAACTGCGCCAAGCCAATGAGATCTTGAAGAAGGCCAGCGCGTATTTTGCCCCTCCTCTCGGCGAATGCTTGCATTCGCCTGTCGGGCAACGGGCGGAGCTCGACCGCCCGTTCAAGAAATGACGGCGTTCATCAACGAGCATCGGAGCGTCTTGGGTGTCGGGCCGATCTGCAAAATGCTGCCGATCGCACCATCGACGTATTTTGCTCGCGCCGCGGTTGTCCGAAACCCTGCTCTGGCCTCCGACCGGGCGAAGAGCGATGCGGCGACCAGCCGGAAGATCCGGCGCATTTTCGACGCCAGTGGGTGCCGCTATGGCGCGCGCAAGGTCTGGCATGCGTTGCGCCGCGAGGGGCATGACATCGCCCGCTGTATGGTGGAACGGCTGATGAAAGCGGCAGGATTACAGGGCGTTGTGCGTGGCAGGAAAGTCATCACAACCAATCCGGACACATTGCTGTCCTGTCCCGGCGACAAGGTCAACCGGGCGTTTGTTGCCCAGGCGCCAAACCGGCTCTGCCCTTACGGCATTTGCACGCAAACGCCTACCGGGTAACAGGTCTCGGACTTTACCTACGTTGTGTGACGTCAGCGCTTGTCGGACAGAATTGAGCGTTTGAGGAGCGGAGATGCGGTCATCGGGCCGAGTCGCCACAATTGTCGTGGTGATTTGTAACTCAGAGGAGATGACCATGACCTATTACGTAGGGCTTGATGTTTCGGTCGAGAACACAGCTATTTGCGTTATTGACGCTGCCGGCCACGTCGAAAAAGAACTTTCCGCGCGGAGCGATCCTGATGACCTCGCAACAGCGCTTGATCCGTTTTCTGATGCAATTGGTGCGATCGGCCTCGAAGCTGGCCCCATGTCAGCGTTCCTGGCAGAGGGCCTAAAGCAGAGGGGGGTGGACAGCGTTCTGATGGAGACACGACGGGTCCATGCCGCGCTGTCTGCCATTCCGATTAAGACGGACCGGCGGGATGCCCGCGGCATAGCTGAGTTGCTTCGCATGGGGTGGTTTCAGCCGGTTCATTTGAAGACGCCTGCTGCTCGGGACCTGGGGTTGATGCTGTCGGCGCGTGACATTCTGGGACGGCGCGTCCGGGAACTAGACAATTCGGTTCGAGGGCTTCTCCGAGGGTTTGGCTTGAAACTTCCCAAAGGAGCCCGAGGCCGGTTTTGCGACCTGGTTTGCACCCTGATCGCAGATAATCTGGTTCTGGAAGCGGCGATCTTACCTCTCTTGTCAGCACGCGACGCGATGGCAGGCGAGTTTGTTAAATTGGACAAGTTGGTCCGGGATCAGTTTCGCACCGATGAGGTCTGCCGTCGCCTGATGACCATTCCCGGTGTTGGTGCTGTCATTGCGATGACCTTCCGTGCCGCTATCGACGACCCCAAACGGTTTCGTTCATCGAAGTCGGTGGGCGCCTGTTTTGGCCTCACGCCAAGACGATACCAATCCGGTGAAACGGACCGGGTCACCTCGATCACCAAGGCCGGAGATGCCAGCGTGAGGGCCGCGCTCTACGAAGCGGAGCATGTGATGCTTGTCAGATCCACCCGATGGACACCGCTCAAGGCATGGGCCATGCGCGTCGCCACCAGAAGGGGTGCGAAGCGCGCCAAGATTGCACTCGCAAGGAAGCTGGCCGTCATCATGCATCGAATGTGGCTGGACAGCACAGAGTTCAGAGCCGCCTGATAGGCGAGGAACACAAACCCTTCCGCAAGGAAGGCGCTCCTGAAGGGACGTGGTAAGGGAAAAGCCGACAGAAATCCTGGCTTGGAAATCAAAGTCGCAGCGGAGATGGGCTTTCCCGAACCAACGCTAACCGCATCATGTGAGTGCTAAACGCAGATCACGGACAGAAGCATGCACCTTCAGCCGCCATACCCTTGCAAAACTGGGCCCGATTACAGAAGAATTTCTGGTTCATCGAATCCATGGTGGAGCGAATATGAACAAGAAACCCGGAACATCGAAAGATGCCGCTGACAAGCTGGTCAGAGGCATCAAGCGGACGACCGGCAAACACTACTCAGCAGAGGAGAAGATCCGCGTCGTGTTGGCTGGCCTGCGTGGCGAAGAGAGCATCGCCGCCCTGTGCCGGCGCGAGGGTATCGCAGAAAGCCTGTACTACACCTGGTCGAAGGAGTTCCTGGAAGCTGGCAAGCGTCGCTTGGCCGGTGACACGGCGCGTCAGGCCACGGCGCCGGAGGTCAAAGAATTGCGCTCAGAGGCGGTGGCCCTGAAGGAAGTCGTTGCCGAGCTGACCTTGGAAAACCGGCTGCTGAAAAAAGTATGACAGGGGTTGGGGAGGACGATACATGAGATACCCCGCCTCTGAGAAGCTGGAAATCATCCGCACGGTTGAGGCCTCGCATCTGCCGGTAAAGCGAACGCTGTCGATGATCGGCATCCCCAGCAGCACCTACTATGACTGGTATGCCCGCTGGGTCGACGGCGGCCCGGAAGCCCTGGCGGATCGTTCTCCGAGGCCAAAGGCGGTCTGGAACCGCATCCCCGACACGGTCCGTTCCGACTTCGTGGCGTTCGCGCTGGACCATGAGGACCTGACACCCCGGGAACTGCCGTCAAATACACCGATGAGAAGCGATATTTTATCTCGGAATCATCGGCTTACCGCATCCTGAAGGCCGAGGATCTGATCACGGCGCCGGCGCATGTGGTGATCCGGGCCGCCGATGAATTCAAGAACAAGACAACCCGTCCCAACGAGCTCTAGCAAACCGACTTCACCTATCTCAAGGTCATCCCCTCTCATGGTTTGCACGCAAACCACTGCCGGGCAACGGGCTGGGGCTGGTTCTATCTCAGCACGATCCTCGACGATTACAGCCGCTACATCATCACATGGAAGCTGTGCACGACGATGAAGACCGAGTATGTCACCGCCACCCTGGAACAGGCGCTGCAGGCGTCAGGCTGTGACCAGGCAACCCTCATCCATCGCCCGAGGCTACTCAGCGATAACGGATCTTCCTACATCGCCGGTGACCTGGCCAAGTATCACAAGGCCAAGGGTATGGAACATGTTCGCGGCGCCCCGCATCACCCTCAGACCCAAGGCAAGATCGCCTCTCGGCGTTGCACGCAACGCCTGCCGGCCAACGGAGACGCTGGCACCAAACCATGAAGAACCGCGTGCTGCTCGAAAATTACTTTTGCCCGGCGACCTTGAACGGCGGATCGGCGCCTTCGTCGAGTACTACAACGACCGCCGATACCACGAGAGCCTGGGAAACCTGACACCCGCCGATGTGTATTGCGAACGTGGCGCGCAGATCCTGAAAATGAGAAAGGAGATCAAAACCAAGACCATCGAAACCCGACGGTTGCAGCACCGAAAAGCAGCCGCCTAAACTGATCCCGAAACCGAACCAGAGCCTCCGTTACGAAAACCTGAGCGCAGTCCGAAAAACTCTGACGACGGACAAGAAGCAAGGACAGTGACGATTTCCAACGAAGTACTGGACGAACTTCTGAATGGCTGCGAGCGGCCTGAGGATTTGTTTGGCGACACCGGGCCGATGAAAGAGCTGAAGATCAAGCTAATGGAGCGGATGCTGGGGGCCGAGCTGACGGCGCATCTGGGCTATGAGACAGGCAAGGATGCCCCGCCGGAGCAGCCGAACCGGCGTAACGGTAGCGCCGGCAGAAGGCTGGAGGGCCAGGATGGCGAGGTGCCACTATCCGTCCCCCGGGGCCGCGATGTGCACCTGGTGCGCCATTCCCTGAACTTCTGGCCTGGAAGGACCGCAAATCCGTGGCGGGCGACCTGCGCCGGATTTATGGGGCTGCCACGGTCGACCAGGCTGCCGCCGAACTGAACGCATTCGAGGAAAAATGGGCCGGTAAATGCGCTTCGATCGCCCCAGCTTGGCGGCGGGCATGGCAGGAGGTGATCCCGTTCTTCGCCTTCGATCCGGCAATCCGCAGGATCATTTACACGACGAATGCCATAGAAAGCCTGAACCGGGTCATCCGCAAATCGATCAAGACGCGCGGGTCATTCCCGACCGAAGACGCTGCCACCAAGCTGATTTATCTCGCCATCCGCAACTTCGAGAAAGGCGGCAGGAATGTCAGGGAGTGGTTTGCCGCCCGAAACCAATTCGCTATCCTGTTTGCCGAGCGCTTCAACGCGTGACGGTATCTGAAACCTGCATGGGACAGGCCAGATACACAGAGGTTATGACACTCCTTGGTTCCGATCGCATGCGGAAGCCACGATGGCGGTCTTCTACGTCATTGAGGGCTACTACAACCTGACCCGCCAACACTCGGCGCTTGGATACCTATCGCCCATCGAATACGAAGGGAGGCAAGATGATCTGACACAAACTGTATGACCCAAAACCTGTCCACGAAACCGGCTCAACTCCAGTCATCAACGTTAAACTGTAGGGCACGTAACTTGATCTGACATTTCTGCTCCGCTGGAGCGCAATCAAGGAGTGTCGATCCGTGACCAGCATTTCCGTGACCAGCATTCAAGAGAAGATCATCAAGCCGAAGCTGCGACTTTTGGAGCTTGTCAAGCAATTCGGCAGTGTCAGCTAGGCCTGTAAAATGATAGGCTGTTCGCGAGATAGCTTTTACTGGTTCCGCGACCTTTACCAACAGGGCGGGGCCGAGGCGCTGATCGATCTCTCGCGTCCCAAGCCTTTACTGAAGAACCGGGTGCCGGAACACGCGGAGAAAACCATCGTCGACCAAACCTCATTCAAGCAGCATACCGTTTTGATCATTGAAGCTCTAGTAGCTGAAGGGACTATCTTTGGAGAACCTGCGCAACATTGAGGTTCTTGTTATGCCTTCCGATACCTATTCCCACCAGCACAATCATGCCGCTGCCGGCGGCTGTCAGGCAGCTGCGCACGATCACAACCACGATCATGCCTGCTGCGGCGCTGACGTTTCAACGGGATCTCCGGACGCCGCCGGACGCAGTTTTCAGGTCAACGGGCTCGATTGCGTCGAGGAAGTGGCGATCCTGAACCGGGTGGTCGGGCCGGTGGTCGGTGGCGAGCAGCATCTGGGTTTCGACGTGATCAACGGGCGGATGACCGTACTCGATACGGCCAGTGCGGTCGGCGACGACCGGATCATCAAGGCAGTCAACGGCACGGGCATGAGCGCCCGGCCATGGAATGCCGACGATGCCGACGCCGACCGGGCCGCGCATCTTCGCCGACAAAAATGGTTCACGGGCGCCAGCGGCGGGTTCTGGGCGGCCGGCTTCCTCTGGCACATCGTAGAGACAGGCATGGCCGGCGCGCTTGGGCTGTTCTCCGGGCATGGCGAGGCACCGATTCCCTTGCCGGAGGCCGGGCTCTTCGGGCTGGCCATCCTGTTTGGGGTCTGGCTGGTCGCACCAAAGGCATGGTCGTCGGCCCGGCGGCTATCGCCCGATATGAATCTGTTGATGATCATCGCCGTGGCCGGTGCGGTCGGGCTCGGCGAGTATTTCGAAGCGGCGACCGTGGCCTTCTTCTTCTCGCTTTCGCTCTATCTTGAGAGTTGGAGCATCGGGCGGGCGCGGAACGCGGTCGCAGCACTGCTCGATCTGGCACCGCCAACGGCGAGGGTGATCCGCCCGGACGGCAGTGAGGCGACGGTGCCGGCCGAACAGGTCGCAGTCGGAGACCGGTTTGCGGTCCGCGGCGGCGACCGTATTCCGCTCGACGGCGAGATAACGGATGGGATGGGCGCGGTCGATCAGGCACCAATCACGGGTGAGAGCGCGCTAGTCTCCAAAGAGCCCGGCGACACTGTTTATGCCGGCACGATCAATGGCGAAGGTACGCTGATCGTGCGCGCCACCAAGACGGCGGCGGACACGGTGTTGTCGAAAATCATCCGCATGGTCGGCGACGCCCATTCCCGCCGGGCCGAAGTGGAGCAGTGGGTGACGCGGTTTGCGCGCGTTTATACTCCGGCCGTCATGGCGCTAGCCGTCCTTATCGCCCTGTTGCCGCCACTCGCCATGGGCGGGGATTGGGGGTTTTGGTTCTATAATGCGCTGGTGCTGCTGGTCATCGCGTGCCCCTGTGCGCTGGTGATCTCTACGCCCGTTTCCATTGTCGCCGCGCTCACCGCCTCCGCCCGGTCGGGCGTGTTAATCAAGGGCGGCGCTTACGTGGAGGCTCCTGGCCGAACCACCGCGCTGGCCATGGATAAAACCGGAACCATCACCGAGGGTAGACCGGAAGTTGCCTCCGTGCATCTGCTTAGCAGCGCCAGCGAAGGAGAGCTCATCGCGATGGCGGCGTCGCTTGAGACGCGCTCTTCACATCCGCTGGCTAGGGCAATTTTAGACCGTGCCAAACAGGAGGACCTGACGGTCGCGGCAGCGGAGGATACCCGCACGGTGCCGGGGCGTGGGCTGGAAGGGCGATTGAATGGGCGCGCGATCTGGCTCGGATCGGACCGCTTTGCCACGGAAAAGGGGCTTGGCGACGCGATCCCCGCCGAATTGCGCAACCGGATCGAGGACGCTGGCGCAACGCTGGTCGCCATCGGTCACGAGGCCGGGGTGGTGGGAGTGCTCGAACTGCGCGACCGCATCCGCCCCGATGCGCGCGGCATCGTGGCAAAGCTGCACGCCCAAGGCGTGAAGACCATCGTGATGCTGACGGGCGACAACGAACGCACGGCGCGCGCGGTGGCGGCTGAAGTGGGCATCGACGAGGTACGGGCCGAGCTTCTGCCGGAGGACAAGGTCACCGCCATCGAGGAGCTGGTGGCCCAGCACGACGTGGTGGCGATGATCGGGGACGGCGTGAATGACGCCCCCGCCATGGCGCGGGCGCACTATGGCATCGCCATGGGCGCGGTCGGCTCTGACGCAGCGATCGAGACGGCGGACATCGCTTTGATGACCGACGACATCGGCAAGGTGCCCTGGCTGATCGGCCATTCGCGCCGCACGATGGGCATCATCCATCAGAACATCGGGATCTCGCTGGCGACGAAAGCGCTGTTCGTCGGGTTGACCGCCTTTGGCATGGCGACAATGTGGGGCGCTATTGCGGCCGATGTCGGCGTTTCGTTGCTCGTTGTGGCCAATGCACTGCGACTTCTCAATACGAACGAAAGAGAGGCGCCGCCGGCAGAAAGCGAACACGCGTCAACCGCAGCGCTGGCAGATGGTGGTTGAGTTTATGGATTAGGAGAACCGTCGACGGAGCGCGACGTTCATCGCTTCAATCACGACGACCATCACTATTACGGCAAGGGTGACGCTCGCCGCCTTGTCGTACTGGAAGGAGCGGACATAAGTCTGGATATAAAACCCAATCCCCCCGGCGCCGACAATACCTAGGACCAGCGACTCTCGCAGGTTCAACTCGAAGCGGAAGATCGTGTCGCGGGCCACGACGGGCGCCATTTGCGGCCAAATCGCATAGCGCAACCGCAATAGCGGCCCGGCGCCCGCACTTTCCAGTGCCGTCAACGGCGCGCGCGCCACTCCGTCGATGGCCTCAGCATAGAATTTTGCCAGCATTCCCGTGGCGTGAAAGGCGACCGCGATAATGCCCGGCAAGGGACCGAGGCCGACCGCACCGACCATCAGCATGGCGACAAGGATCAGGGGTATCGCCCGGATCAGCGCGAGAAGAGGACGCACCGTTCGGTGGACTGCCGCCGGCGCCATCGTCTCGGAGGCCAGAATACCCAGCGGCACCGACAGCAGAACAGCACCGAGTGTGCCAAGAATGGCGATGCGCATCGTCTCTGCACCGCCCTTGAGAATTTCCGCCATTACCGATGGGCTGGGCGGGAACATCCTATCCAGGAAGTCGACGATCCGCGGGCCGGCCGTTAGCAGGCGCGAGAGCTCGACATCGGTAGTGGCAACCGACCAGAGCACGGCGCTGGCGACGAGCGCGCCTGCCACGAAACCCGAAACACCGCGCCCGCGCATCAGTGCACAACCTGAAGCTGCCTACCCGGCACAGGGTCCGTGTCGCGATAAAGCTCGGCTGTTGCATCGCCGGTCACAGCCGACGCGGAAATGTCGAAGACCACCCGACCATTGCGTATGCCGATGACCCGTTCGGCAAAGCGTTTGGCAAGTTCCGGCTGATGCGACGAGAATATGGTGGTCGCGCCGCGCGCCCGGCCTGCGCCGGTCAGAAATGTCAGGATCTCTGCCGCTCGCGTCGGGTCGAGATTGCTTACCGGCTCGTCCGCCAGAATGAGGCGTGGCTCCTGGGCAAGGCAACGGGCAATCGCGACCCTCTGGCGCTGGCCGCCACTGAGGGAATCTACCCGCCTTCCAGCAAGGTCTGCTATGCCGCAATCGGAGAGGGTAGCCTGCACTACGGCAAGGTCCGTGCCGGTCGGCTGTCCAAACAAGGCACGCAGCGGTGACATCCGGCCGAGCCGGCCATTTAGAACATTGCGCAGCACCGTCGCTCGCTCGACCAGCGCGAATTCCTGGAAAACAAAGCCGGTGTCGGGGCGCCGTTCGCGTGGCGGAGGGTGGGTGGGAGAGAGCGGCAGGCCGCATACGGAGACATGGCCTCGCCACCCACGAAGCTGGCCGTCGAGAAGACCCAGCAGCGTCGTCTTTCCGGCGCCGGACGGCCCAAGAAGTGCGACGGATTCGCCTTCTTTTATGGAGATAGAGACACATTCCAACGCCGGCAATTCCCCGCTCGCATGGGAGAAGCTCAGCTCGTCGATCTGAACAGCGGCCGTCATTCGAGCAATCCATAGCGCCGTGCCATGTCGCGCACACCCTCATACGTGGATGGATTGGCGATGACATAGCCGTCGGGTCCGTAAAGGTAACGCAGCTTGTCGCTATGCTCGGGCGCATTCAGCTTCATCATAGCGCCCACGAACCGATCTCTGAGCCTAGCGTCGAGACCGGGGCGCGCGATCACCACATGGCTCGGGATCTTGGGGCTCTCGGCGATCCAGGTCACTTGCGGCTGCTGCTCCGGTGTCAGCAGAAGATCGGCATACTGGCTGGCGCCCGCCGCATTGACCAACCCTTCGGCCATGGCCTGCATCGCCTGCTGGTAGCCGCCAGCAAAAAAGATCCGTCCGAAGAAGTCTTCGGCTGCCTGCGGGCCGGCTATCAGCCCAGCGCGCTCGAATTCCGCAAGTGGGTACAGGTAGCCCGATTCCGAGATCGGGTCGGCGAAGGCGATATCGCTGCCGCGTAGGTCGGCAAGCGTTTCGATACCGCTGTCGCGGCGCACGAAAATTCGTCCCGTGTAATACGGCTCGCCGCGATAGACTTCGGAGAGCAACGGTACCGCGCCGATCTCAGCCTCCGCCAGCACGAACGGCAGCGCGCCCATGAACGAGATGTCGGCATCCTTGTTTCGCAAGGCCTCGACGGCGGCGGCGTGATCGATTGTCACGAACCCTTCGACCGGCACGCCGATCTGCTGCGACAGCCAACCGGAAATGGCGTCGATGTCGCCAAGCAGCTTTTCCGGGTTTTCCTGCGGGATAAAGGCGAGCCGCAGCCTGTCTGACTGCGCGAATGCGGGGCGCAACCCGGTGACCAAGAGCATGCCCAACGCGGCCTTCAGAACGTGTCGTCGGTTCACAAAATGCGTCATCAGTAAACCCTTTCGTCGATCGCTTTGGCCTCGGCCTTGAACTTGGTCCAATGTGCTTCTGCGGTCTCCCAGTCATCGGCTCGTACAGCGTCGCCGACCGCAAAAAGGATTTCGGCGATCCGGTAGATCTCGGGTCGGGCGCTCTGGTTCGACATGATGCCCGCATCCGCAGCAAGGTCCGCGGAGACCGTGTCGATCAGCAGCAGCGTATGTTCCGCGTCACGGGCGGGCAGCAGGGTATTGAGGGTCGAGGCGAAGGTGGTAAGTTCCTCGAAGGCAAGGCGGAATGGGGTGTTGCGCTCATCAAACGACTCATAAGGCTCGTCCGCAGCGCCAACGGCCTCAAGATACGCAGTCAGGTCGGACCGCTCCCCCTCGGATAGCCCAAGCGATTTTGTATTGTTGAACCAGTCCACGACGCTGGCCAGCGTCGGTAGCGAGCCGTCATGGAAATAAGGCGCGGTATAGGCAGTGCCCAGCAGCGTTGGCGTGTCGAACGTGCCCGCGCGTGCCCCCTCGTAAGATTCACCGCCCGACCCGATATTGTAGGCCTGTCGGTCGAAGAAGTTGGCCGACGGGATGTGGCAGCTGGCACAAGATTGGTCGCCGAGCCCGGCCATGGGCCGCTTGAAGATCTTTTCGCCACGCCGTGCCGCCGCCGGCGCCCGATCGCTCAGCGCACCTTCGGCCGTCACCATCGCATTCGGCAGGAAATCGAACTCAAGCATGTAGGCCACCAGGGCATCCAGCATGAAGGGCGTGGGCTCCTCGCCGTCGAATTCGTTGACGATCACATTGCGCGTGAAATCGCGGAGCGACGCGAAACGGCCATCGCGGCCGTAGGGGCCGGTAAAGCGCAGACCGCGGAGGCTGGGTATATCGATCGAATCCGCCCGCCTGTCGTTGAACAGCGGGTTGAAATAGGCCCCGTCTACATCCGCCGCTCCCGGTTGGTGGCTGACGCCCGGGATAAAGAAGCGGTTATTAATATCCGAGCGGTTGTGGCACATCGAACAGGTAATGCCGAGTTCGCTTGCCGGTGCACCGAAGATTTCGGGGCTATCGAACAACATGTCCCCATAGGCGATTAGCGGAAGGTCGCTTTCGTCGATCCCCTGTTCCTCGAAATTGAGCACGAGTCGTGGCAGGGGATCCTGATCGAAGATGTCAGATCCGGGCGGCAGGGTAGCGGGCAGATTCACGGTACGCCCGGTTCGGACAACGGTCTCGGGGATCGCACTCAGCACCCTGCGCTGTGCGAATGATTCACGCAGGTAGTTTTCGGCCAGATAGGCCGAGATCGTGTTTCGCGCCTCCGCCATCCGCGCGGTGTCTGGCGGCACGGCCCCAACTCCCAGAACTCCGGCCGAGCCGGTGGCGCTGGCAAGTTCCAGCCAGGCTCGGCCGAGCGTCCTTGCATTCTCCGGATCGGCCGCTGCGAGATGGTCAGCAAAGGCGCGGTAAAGCTCCCGCGCCTCGGCCACGGCGCGTTGTGCCCCGGCAGGGGAGTCTGCACCCATCGTCCGGTCGAGTTGTTCCTCGATCCGCCCTGCTACCAGCCGGGTCGCGGCCGCGAACAGAGCTTCCAGGTTCTCCGATTCAATCGCGTTTCTCAGCGCATTAGGACTAACGCTGCTTTGCTTCGCAATACGCTCAAGTGGGCCCGCGGTGAAATCAGATCCTCGATAGGGCTCTTCCCACGCGCGGGTGATGGCCTGCCACGGAACCGGTGCCAGGTTTCCGTAATGCAAGGTCAACCGATAGGCCGCAGCCTCGGGCAGCCAAGGCGCCTCTTTCGCCGGTGTGGCGCGCGCCGGTGATCCCGCCATCATGATAGAGACGAGCAACGCCAGCGCGACGATCGCGGTCGGTCGGATGGATTCTCGCCGCAACTCCATTGTAGCCGGCTCCCTATTTATTAGCCGAGGCTGAATTTATAAGCCATGGGCAGAGAATTGTCGATCATCTAAAGACAGGCCGCATGGAGGTTTCGGACGCGAAGCGGCTGAAGCAGCTAGAAGACGAGAATGCCCGGCTGAAGAAGCTGCTGGCCGAGCAGATGATGGACGTCTCGACGCTGCGCGAGATGCTCGGAAAAAACTTCTGACGCCGGGTTCCCGGAGGAATGCCGTGAGCTGGGCAATCGAAACAAGAGGCTACTCGCAACGGCGCGCCTGCGCCCTGGTGGGCCTGTCGCCGAAAACCTACCGGTACGTGTCCAGGCGGCCGGACGATGACGCGCTGCGGCAAGAGTTAAGACGGCTTGCGGATGAACGCCGCCGTTTCGGCTACTGGCGCCTGCACCTGCTGCTGCGCCGCCAGGGCTATGAGGCGAACCATAAGCGCATCTTCCGGATCTATCGCGAGGAAAAGCTCGCAGTCCGCCGGCGCGGCGGCCGCAAGCGGGCGCTGGGGACACGAGCGCCGATGGCAATCCCGCAAGGCCGGAACCATCGTTGGTCGACCGACTTCATCCACGACGTGCTGGTCGACGGACGGCGCTTCCGGGTGCTGGCGGTCGTAGACGACTTCACGCGGGAGTGCCTGGCGCTGGTGGCCGATACTTCTCTGTCGGGCCAGCGCGTTGCCCGTGAGTTGGATCGGCTTGTCGAATGGCGAGGGACCCCCTGCATGATCGTGTCCGACAACGGCACGGAGTTTACGTCGAACGCGATCCTGCGATGGGCTGACTGCGCCCAAGTCGAATGGCACTACATCGCTCCGGGAAAGCCGACCGACAATGCCTTCATCGAAAGCTTCAACGGCAAGTTCCGGGCCGAGTGTCTGAACGCCCACTGGTTCATGAGCCTTGACGATGCGCGGCGAAAAATGGAGGACTGGCGTAGAGACTACAACGAGGTTCGTCCCCACAGCGCCATCGGCAACAAACCGCCGGCAGCGCTGCAACCCGGGCTCAGCAGGCTACCGCCAGCAAGGCCCAATTAACCCCCACGAGGTCCCAGCCGAGCGGACCAAAAACGGGGAGCGGGTCAGAAGAATTCAGATGACGACAATCGCATCTTCGAAAGCGGGCGCGTTTTCGATTGGCGATCTGTGCAAGCGAACCGGAGTCAACATCGAGACGATCCGATATTACGAACGCATCGATCTCCTGCCTGCCGCGCCGCGCACCGTTGGCGGTCGGCGAAGCTACGCAGAAAGCCATGTCCGGGTGCTGACGTTCATTCGGCGGAGCCGTGAGCTTGGTTTTCCCATTGGCGACATCCGAACGTTACTCGGATTAGCGGAACCGGAAGACACGTCCTGCGCCGAGGTCGAGAAGATCGCCCGCGCTCATCTGGATAGCGTCAGATCGAAGATCGCCGGCCTGACGAGGCTGGAGCGGATCCTAAGCGAAACCGTATCCCAATGTGGAGGCGATGACGCGCCGTCTTGCCCTGAGTTGGATGTGCTCAGCGCATAGCGGTTTTGAACCGGGGATTTGGTTCTGCCAATAAGGACCATTAAATTCGAGAATCGTAACGGCGCAAACTTGTAGATCCGCAACAAGTAGGTAGTCGCCTGAACCGCTCGTCTTTTGAAAGCAATGCTGTCCGGTCAAGACGCGTGGGACCGACGCGAGATAGTTGGTGACAGGACCAGCAGCGCTAAGCCTGTCACGACGGCAACATCGGCGAAATTGAACGCGGGCCAATGGTATTTGCCGACGTAGAAGTCCAGAAAGTCTGTTACGGCTCCGAGACGCATCCGGTCGACGACATTGCCGAGCGCGCCACCAATGATCAGGCCGCATCCGACGGCTTCCCACGTCTGCTTTGCGCGCCACATCATCGACGCTATCCAAATCGAAATCGCCAGCGCCGCAACACTTAGAATCCAAGAGGGGACCTGATTGAACAGGCCAAAACTGATGCCGTAATTACGCAGGAAGATCAGGTTGAAACCAGAGAATACCGGAATGCCTTCCGCTAGACGGGCAGCATTCGCTGTCACGAAGCCCTTAGTAAGCTGATCGAGCAACAATGCGGCGGCCAAGGCCGAAATGCCCGCCAAACGGCTCGATTTGGTTTTCACCAGCAAGGCTTCGTTGTGAGGCATAGCTCAAACAGGACCTTGAACCAATGATGGTAGCCGCTTGCTGTGACGGGTAAATTTGGGCACGTGTTAGAGTGGTCCACCAAAGGCATTCTTCGTCAGTCTTTCCTCCAGCCGTACCCGGGCGTCTTTTAGCTGGCCAATCAGCAGGGTCTGCTGCGCTTCTGTCTCCGTTACGGACGCGAGACGGTCGTCCAACAGAGGGTCGGTTGGTCGGCCATTGACACGCACCTCGTAATGCAAGTTGGGGCCCGTTGCGGTACCCGTGGCGCCTACATTGCCGATGACATCGCCCGCCGCAACACGGGCGCCGATCGAGATTCCCTCCGCCGTTGCACTCAAATGCGCGTAGCGGGTCATGATATTTGCTCCGTGAGCGATCTCGACGACGCGGCCGAAGCCACCGCGCCGACCGATGAAGCTTATGCGGCCAGGCGCAGTCGCGCGAACAGGTGCGCCGCGCGCGGCTGCAAAATCAACGCCAGTATGCACTCGGACATTGCCATATATCGGGTGGCGGCGGCGGCCGAAAACCGAGCTCAGCCGCGCGCCCTCCACCGGCTGGGCGAAGGTGAGCATTACCTCTCCATCGCGAAAGATTGCAGCGCGGCCGGAGGCATCCTCGGGCCAAACGACCTCATAGAGAGCGTCGCCGAGATCAAGGGCCGCAAAGGTGATCTCGGGTTGTCCCACGATCTCGTTGCCCACGCGGGTCTCCCGCCAAATTAGACGCAGGATCTCGCCACCCGAAAGATCACGCCGGAAATCCACGGTACCGCCGAGCACCTGCGCCAGATCGGTCGCGAAACGCACCGGCAGCCCAGCTTCGTCTAGCGCAGCGAAAATCGAACTGTCGATGCGCGCCTCTCCGGCCACGGAAAATTGCTCCTGATCGGGTTCCACAATGCGTGTCGCTATGCGGTTACGACCGTCGAAGAACGCCTCAATCCGCACGCCGTCTTCGAACTTCAGTATGACATGTCGCGGCGCGCCATCCGGTGTGACTGACGTTATGACGAGGTCTCCAGGCCGCAGCCGCCGCAGATCGTATTCCGCGCCTAAGGCGAGCGCGGTTTCGTGGCGGTCGGAAACCGCGAGGCCGGCCTCTGCCAAAACCCAGTCAAGCGTCTCGCCGCGTGCAATCTCGCGCGATACAGTGACGAGTTGCGTTTCGCTTGCCGACCGGGAAGTGTCCACCTCGCTCATCGCTGACCGAGCCGAACTGAGGCTATTTGGAACGGGACTCGGTTGCATGGCAGCGTTTTCGACGGCGGATGCGCTGGCCGGTTCCGGCGGCACTGGGGCTTTGGACATTGCGCCTGAGGCTGCCATCGATGCGCCCAAAGCGGCCATCATCCCGGCAGTCAGTATTTTCATCCTCATGTTGCCTTATCCGTACGTTTTTTCATTGCACCGCGAATCTTGGGCACTGCAATCTCTCTGGGCTCGTGATAGTCAATCGTGCTGGCGAAGCGTCCACCTGCGTCAAACACAAACACACTGGCTGTGTGATCCATTGTATAGTCGCTACCTTCAACTGGTACTTTTTTGTAGGTGATTCGGAAAGCTTCCGCGGCGCGGGCGACCTGATTCTCCGGCCCGGTCCAGCCGCGAATTGCGGGATGGAAAAAGCCTACATATTTCGCCATCGTCTCCACCGTGTCGCGCGCGGGATCAACCGTGATGAATGCGACATTCAGCCGTTCCGCATCTTCGCCCATCGCTTCGAGCCAATCCGAGATGTCCGCCAGAGTGGTCGGGCAAACATCGGGGCAATATGTGAAGCCAAAGAACACCAGGGATGTGCGTCCGATCAATGTCTCCGGACCCACTGGCTGTCCGTCATGATCGATCAGACGAAAGCCCATTGATGACAGCGCACGGGGCCTTAGTGCCACAGGTTCGGGCGCACCGGGGCCGTCCACCTGCCACCAGCCGGCGAATAACGCCAAACCGAGCGCGCCGAGCCCCGCTGCGACGTAACCCAGAAACGCGCGCCGCTGCATTACCCTTCTGGCCCACGTGCCCCCAGACTTAGGATGGGCACCTCCACCGTCACCTTACCACCGTCGGCGAAGGTAATCGTCAGCGGGAATGTCTCTCCTTCGGTCATCGGGGCTTGCAGTTGCATCAGCATCGCGTGCCGCCCGCCAGGTTCCAGCGCCACCGTCTCGCCGGCAGCTATGGTGATCCTACCCGCTGGAGCCATGGTGCTGACCCCTTTGTCATTCGTCGCGGTGCGGTGGATTTCAGCCATCATCGCGATAGGCGTCGCGATACTGGTCACCGTCACTGGCTCACTGCCGGTATTGCGCAGCATCATATAGGCCACGCCGGGCCGTGTTGTGCCGATTGATGCACGCGCCCAAGGGCTTTCGATCACGACATCCTCCGATCCGGCGAGCGCTGTTTCTGGGATCATGAACGAGAGAGCTAAGGCCACCAGAGCCGCGAGGATAGATTTCTTCATTTGACTTCTTGTCCGTCTGTCCTTTTTGACCACTATTCGGAAGCGGCGACCTTCGCCGCAACCAACGCCCGCAACTCCTCCACCCCAAACGGGTTAAGCGGTTGCCCATTTACAAAAAATGTCGGGGTTTGGCGAACGCCCAAATTTTGAACGTCCATGCGGTCCTGATCGAACACCGTATTCACCCTAGGCAAGTTCATCTGCCGCTGCGCGGCGTCGGGATCCAGCCCAGCGGTGGTAGCAATCTCGAGAATTGGTCCCGCGTTCGATGCTTCGTGCGAGGCCCAACGCGGCTGTTCGCGCAGGACGGCCTCCAGCACCGGCTCATAGACGCCCTGCATCCGCGCCGCCTCCAAAACGCGGATCGCCTGCTCTGACGCGTCGCCGTGGAATGGCGTGTAGCGGAGCACCAGCCGGACCGAGTCTCCGTGTTTGGCCATGATGTCCTTGACGATTGGGTAGAAGGCGCGGCAGGCCTCGCAAGCTGGGTCAAAAAACTCAACAATGGTTACCGGCGCTTCCGCAGGCCCAAGAACTGGCGAATAAAAGCGCTGTAAGACAGGTTCAGTCGATTTAGCGCTAGAGGCCGTTTTCGCAACGGGGGCGGCTGCCTGCTGCGATGCGGCACGTGGCCCAGTTGTCGATGTTTCGGCAACTTGGGGCGAGTTTGCTGTCCTATCCGCAGAATCCGATGAAGACATGGCTTGAGGCTCGGGTTGCGTCACGTACCAAGCCGCCGCGGCAAATACTGCTAAGGCGAGGCCAACGACAGACAATACAAGTGTTTTTCGGGTCATGGTCGGGGTACCTTTAACGAGAGAGCGGACAAGCCTGCAACTAATACAAAGGCCAAAAGCGATAGAATGGGAATTGGAACGCCAAGGATCAGTTGGTTACTGTCGGTGCAGGAGGGGCCGGTCGCCGTGCACGGCTCGATCGGCTCTGGAATTAGGCCGACATAGAGCCCCGAATGCCAAAGGGCGATAGCGCCGCCAGCCAGACTCAGAACCACGCCGTATCGCCCTACGCGCGGATCCTGCCACCACAGCCCCAGGCCCAAAATAATGGCCAGTGGAAACATGAACGCGCGTTGATACCAGCACAGAATGCAGGGCATTTGGCCCAACACCTCTCCGATGAACAGCACTGCGAGCGACGCGGCCAGCGCGACACCCCAGGCGGCTGCCAGTGCCGTATCGCCACAAACCCTTCTCATCATCCGGTTACTCGCTTGTTTAGGTCGGCAAGGATCTCTTCGACCGGCGTGCGGTAGGGCCATGCCTTCACGTAGCCGCCGGATGGGTCGAATAGAAATAGTTGGGAGGAGTGACCCATGGTGTAGCCGCCCGCCGCCGCAGCCTCCTCAATCTTTTCATAGAAGATGTAGAAGTTGTCCGCCGTTTGCTCGATCTGGTCCGGCGTCCCGGTCAGGCCGATGATTCCCGCCTCGAAATGCGGCACGAATTCAGCGAGTGCAGCAGGGGTATCGCGTTCGGGATCGATGGAGATGAAAAGAGGCTGGACCTGTCCCGCTTTGGCGCCAAGACCGTCCATAACCGCCGCAACCTCGGCCAGCGTGGTCGGACAGACATCGGGGCAGTTGGCGAATCCAAAGAAGACAAGTAGCCAGCGGCCGGCAAAGTCTTCATCCGTGCGGACTTTACCTTGATGGTCGGTTAATTCGAAATCGGCATAATAGGCGGGTTCCTGTGAGCGGCTTGTGGTGTCATCGCGGTATTCGGTCCAAAACAGAAGCGACCCGAATGCTATGACACCAGCAATTGCTAGCGCCCAAAGGGTTTTCTGAAGCGGAGTAAATTTCAAAGGGTATGCCTGCGTGTGGTCGTGTTTGCAGGCTTGGCTAAACCCTGTACCTCCTAGAGGTTCAAGCGGCTATCCTGTCGCTCCGGCGCAGCCATAACGCCCCGACCTGATAAAACGGACTTGCCGATAGGCAATCCAAAATCTACATAGACTGTATGTTTCAGGAGGTCCGATGCTGACAATTGGCGCGCTAGCGAAGAAGACCGGAACCAAGGCGCAGACCATCCGGTACTATGAACAAATCGAGTTGATGCCGGAACCAGGCCGCACCGAGGGCGGGCAGCGTCGCTATGGCGATGCAGAACTCGACCGGTTGTCCTTCATCCGGCATGCCCGACAGCTAGGATTTACGCTAGAGGCGATCCGCGAGCTCCTTGATCTGTCCGACCATCCGGACCAGCCCTGCTGCGAAGCCGACACGATAGCCCGGCGTCAGTTGAAGCAGGTTGAGCAGCGCCTTGCCCGACTCAAGGCGTTGCGTACCGAACTTAAGCGCATGGTACATGAATGCGACGGCGGCCGCACAGCGGATTGCCGTGTGTTGGAGGTCTTGCGCGACCATTCCGAATGTCTGACGAACCACGACAGGATCGGTATCTGAGATTGCAGCCGAAATAATCAAATAGTAAGTCAACTGAGTGTTGCGCCGCCGCAAGCCTGCGCTTGGCATTCTTAGGCTCATCTAAGAATGCACCGTAAAGTGAAGCGCCAACAACACTGCTCGCGCAATCATCGATATTAAAAGATCAATCGCCTGTTTGGCCGAACGTCAAGCAATACGACCGAAATCAATGCGCATCCTCGCAGAGAGAATGGTCGGCCAGGGCTTTCAAAACATAGCATTGTGATGCTTTATCTGCAGAGCATCTGGACGCGATTCGATCCAACTCGCTCTCTAATCGCTTGAGTTTCACAATGCGCGCGCGAACCGCAAAAAGTTGTTCGCGCGCGATCCTGGTTGCTTCTTGGCAAGACCGGTCCGGTTGGTCACTCAGTTCCAAGAGTTCCCGGATCGCCTCGACCGAAAACCCGAGATCGCGGGCGTGGCGGATAAAGCCAAGGCGTTCGACCGCCTGGCTGCTGTAGCGCCGCTGATTTCCTTCGGAGCGCTCGGGCTCAGGCAAGAGCCCTACCTGCTCATAGTAGCGGATCGTCGGCACTTTTACGCCACTCATCTTGGACAGTGAGCCAATAGAAACCATAAAAAAACCTCTTGAACCTCTAGTCGCTATAGAGAATAGAGTTTGAACGGCTATTTGGAAAGGATCTTGTTATCTGGAAAGGATCTCGTGATGTCAGCCTGCGGTGGCGACGGCGTAAGGTTTGACGGTGCATCTGACGCCTATAAGGGACGGCTCTGGATCGTAACATCGTAACAACCTTAAATGAGACGAGGTTCGGTCAGGAATGGAACATGGAAGAAAGGTCTCAAAGGTGGGTCGATTCACTCAGGCAATAAGCGGTGTCACCATTCTCACTTTGACGACGAAAAGCGCAGTCGCGCAGCAGACCGGCAGCCCGGGATATGGCCACGGTTGGTGGGAAGGATCGTGGCACGGCTGGATGTTCGGGCCATTCGGAATGCTGTTGATGGTGGCGCTGGTCGTTGTTGCTGTCGTTTTGGTGGTCCGGCTTGCCAGTCCGCGCAGAGGTAATGACGAGGGTCGTGCGCGTCATTCATCGCAACCGACGCCGCTCGATATTCTAAAAGAACGGTTCGCCCGAGGGGAGATCGACCAAGTGGAATTTGAAGAGAAAAGGCGTATTCTCAATGAGTGACTCTAACAAAGAAATTTTAGAACCTGAACACGACGAATATCTCGGCTTTTTCGCAAAAATCTGCAAAATATTTAGCCGAATTTCTGCATATATTTTTTTACCCGCATTAATGTCGGTCGCTATCTTTGACATAATTGGTCGAAAATTCGCCAATGTTGGGTCTACGCAACTGCAGGAGCTGCAGTGGCATTTCTTCTTTGCGGCGGTGATGTTGAGCATCGCATACACCTATCTGTCCGACGGACATGTGAGGATCGATGTTCTGCGCAACCGCTTTTCGCCCCGGCTGCGTGCTTGGGTCGAGATTTTGGGGTGTGTGTTTGGCCTTGCGCCACTAGCAATTTTGCTGATGTGGGCTGGCGGAGATCAGGCCTGGCGTGCCTTTGAAGCCGGTGAACGGTCGAGCGCTGCCCTTGGGCTAGAACAGCGATGGATCATTAAATCTGCAGTACCCTTGGCGGGGCTGTTGCTGATGATTGCAGCGGCGCGGGTTGTCGGTCGGCAAGTCAAATTCATCCAGACCGGCAAGAATTGAGCACCCATCCGCATGCAAACAATTGAAATCTATCTGCCGTTGATAATGGCCGCCGCCCTCGGGCTGTTGCTGTTCAGCGGCTATCCGGTGGCTTTGGTCTTGTCCGCTGTGGGCATCGGCTTTGCCCTGATCGGCATCAGTTTTGACCTGATGTCGGCCATGGAGATGTACAACATCCCGGCACGTGCCTACGGCATGATTGGCGAAAACCTCATTTACCCGGCGGTCCCGATGCTGATCTTTATGGGGATCCTTTTGGAGCGCAGCCAGATCGCCAGGGAATTGCTGGAATGCCTTCAAGTTATCATGCGGCGCGTACCGGCGAGTTTGGCGATCGCGACTGCAGTGATCGGCCTCATCCTAGCTCCCGCTGCAGGCCTTGTCGGCGCATCCGTTGCGACGATTGGATTGATCGCGCTCCCAACAATGCTGCAGCGCGGCTATCGCCCGTCTTTCGCAAGCGGCACCGTCGCCTCGGCAGGAACCCTCGGCATCATCTTCCCGCCGGCGATCATGCTGTTTTTCTTGGCTGATCTGCTCGGCATCCGGATTGCTGTGATGTTCACCGTAACGATTGTACCGGTTGGCATCATTTTTTCTCTGATGCTGGCCTATTTCCTGATCCGTGCCATCCTGGATCCGACCGTTGCCCCCAAAGCCGAGTCGCTGCCTCGCATGACTGTGGCGCAATTGCTGCTTTACATCCTGCGCAGCTTTGCTTTCCCGACCGCGCTAATCGTGATGATTCTGGGTTCGATCGTAGCCGGAATTGCGACGCCAACCCAGTCCGGTGCGGTGGGCGCTGCTGGCGCGGTTCTGCTGACTATTCTCAACCGGAGCATTTCACTCTTCATGCTGGCAGATGCTCTCCGGCAAACCGTCAAAATGACCGGGATGGTCTTCTTTGTCGTTATCGGCGCATCGGTATTTTCTTATACGTTCAGGTCGCTTGGCGGTGATGAGCTGATTTTCGACCTAATGGAAGCAGCGGGACTTGGGGCATGGGGTATGCTTTTCCTCGTTCTCGGCGTCATCTTTGCGCTTGGTTTCATTATCGATTGGATTGAAATAGCATTGATTACCTTGCCAATATTTTTTCCGATCCTGTCGGGATTGGATTTTGGCGATGCTTTCGGGTCTAGAGAGCAGATGATGGCCTGGATAGCTGTTCTGATCGCGATAAATCTTCAAACGTCATTTTTGACGCCACCATTTGGGTTCGCGTTGTTTTTCCTCAAAGGCGTGTCACCGCCACAGATAAGTCTTTCAGATATATATAAAGGTGCAGCACCAATTGTTTGCCTGCAGTTACTTGCATTGGCAATCATCATAATTATACCGGATCTAGTGCTTTGGCTTCCCTACAAAATTCTAGGAAATTAGAAACTGCAGTTTTTTCCAATAAAACCATGATTTATGTGAGTGGTCGAGAATAGTCAATATCTGTGAAAAGGCCGGTACTTGCGGCGCATAACACTTTGTGATTCCATCATTTGCAGTCGAGTTTGGAGGTTTGGCCAGATGAAGGGGCGACAGGCAGAGCCAGACCGGCTGTTTTATGACTTCTGTCTCGGCTACCATGTCCCTGCAGATCATTTGCTGAGGCAGGTCAACTGTTTCCCGGACCTTGAATGCCTTCGACCGGAGTTTGCCGGTCTCTACAGCGGTGTAGGTGGAGACCCGCATTAACCTCGCGGATTTCCGTTATGTGATTGTGGGATGGCCCGCCCCTTTTATACCAACTGCAGGGGATAGTGACTTTCACCTCGAGTAGCCCCGGATCGGAGTCCGGGGCATATCGAGTGGCCGGCGACTGTATCCCTCGATACGCCGGCTGCGGCGGCACTCGGGATGAAGGAGAGAGGAGATCATTATTCACTGTCGTTAGTATTAGGAGCAATCGTTTAGGTTGCTTCTGCTTCAAGCGAGAGAAGAACGGAGCTATGTCGATATATGTTCTTGGAATTGATCTTGGTAAGAACGTTTGCAGTCTCGTCGGGTTGGATGAGACGGGCGCTGTGGTTATGCGCCGGCGCCTTCGACGTGATGGCGTTCTGGATTTCGTCGGCAGGCTCCCAGTCTGCGTCGTGGCGATGGAAGTGTGCTGCGGGGCCCACCATCTTGGACGCGTGCTTGGGGCTGCGGGCCACACGATCCGCCTGATGTCGCCGAAATATGTGTAACCGTCCGGCCTGACTGCTCTTGCGGAGAGGGGCTGAACCGCGATCCTGCCCGATAGTGTGGGCGTAAATGTCCACTAACGTTAATGGACACTTGAGGCGGGATTGATGGCAACGGCGAAGCGGCGGGTCCGTCGGTTTTGGCCGGACGACGAGAAGCGCCGCATTGTGGCGCAAACGCAGGTGCCGGGCGTGTCGGTCGCGCAGGTTGCCCGTCGCTACGACCTCAATGCCAACCAGGTTTTCAACTGGCTGCGCGATCCGCGCTTTCAGCCGGCTGATGACGCAACGGCGCCGGCGCACTTTCTCCCTCTTGAGGTCATTGACGAGCCGGCACGCCACCATCCATCAACACCGCCGGTTGCTGGCTGTATCGAGATCGCCTTGGCGAACGGGCGCAGCATCCGGTTGGTCGGCGACGTCGATATGGATGCGGTTGCCCGCTTGGTTCGGAGCCTGGAGGCGTGATCCCTGTTCCGGCCTCGACGAGGATCTGGCTCGCCGGCGGCGTCACCGACATGCGCAAGGGCTTTGCCGGACTGGCAGCGTCTGCCGAGGCAATCCTGAACGCCGATCCCTATGGCGGGCACCTGTTCGTCTTCCGTGGCCGCCGTGGCGATCTGGTGAAGATCATCTGGTGGGACGCCCAGGGTGCGTGCCTGTTTTCCAAGCACCTGGAGAAGGGTCGCTTCGTCTGGCCGTCGGTCGCCGACGGCAAGGTGCACGTCACCGCGGCGCAGTTGTCGATGCTGCTGGAGGGCATCGACTGGCGCGCTCCGTTGCGGACCTGGCGACCGTTGGCGACGGGCTAGAAGGCCATGTTTTCTGCCATTTTTCGACCGTTCTGGGATTCCCCGTAAGCGTTCGATTTGCTAGCTTTTTGCCATGATTAGCGATGCAAAAGACCTGCCTGACGATCCGGCCCTGCTGAAGGGCTTGATCGCCTCGTTGACATCGGAACTGACCAGCCGCGACGTGCTGATCGCCAAGCTGCAGCACCAGCTTTCCGGCCTTCGCCGGCATCAGTTCGGTTCACGCTCGGAGAGCATCGACCAGCTCGAACTGACGCTTGAAGAGCAGGAGATCGCCCGCGCCGCCGACGCGCCGGTCACAAATGACCTTCCGCAGTAAGGCGAGAAGCAACAGCCGAAGCGCCGCCCTTTGCCGGAGCACCTGGTCCGGGAAGAGGTCACCCTTTCACCTGGAACCGCCTGTGCTGCGTGCGGCGGCAAACTGCGCGAACTCGGCCGGGACGTGACCGAAGAGCTGGAGTACGTGCCCGGCCGCTTCATCGTGAACCGGATCGTTCGGCCACGCATGGCGTGCTCATGCTGTGAAGAGATCGTGCAGGCAGCGCTGCCGTCGCGTCCGATTGAGCGCGGCAGGCCGGGGCCGGGACTGCTGACGCATGTGCTGGTCGGTAAATACGCCGATCACCTGCCGCTTCTGTGATCGGGCCGTTTCAGTCAAGTGTTTCGTGTCTCAAGCGGGTCCATGCTTCTGTCCGTGGTCAGTGTTTCTGCCACATGATGCGAACTAAGGAGGTGGACGGCACAATCTCTACCCCGTGCTCGAGGCAACACCGGCAGATGCGTGCTCACCCAACCTTCGTCCCCGCTTGGGACTTCGTTACCGGCGCGACATTCGCAAAGCCGGCAAACCGGATTAGGCGGCAGTCTCCTTGTCGGCCGACCATTGGAATGGCATCTGCGTTTTCCACATGCTGTGAAGGATCACCGCTAGTTTCCGCGCGACCGCCACCCGCGCCTTTTTCATCCCACTGCGTCGGGCAACCCGCAGCCCCCAGTTCTTCAACGCCGACCATCGTACAACACGACCGAGCAACGTCGTCGTCGCCTCATAGAGGGCCGTGCGTACCGACGCATCGCCAGCCTTTGTTATATGGCCGCTCCGGTCGATCTGTCCCGACTGGTATCGGCTTGGTGTCAGACCTAGCCAGGCCCCTACATCCTTGGATCGACGGAATCTGTCGGGATCGTCGACAGCATTTCTGAATGTCAGGGCAACGATCGCCCCGACACCTGGCGCTGTCATTAGGGTTTGAACCACGGGATCGGCACGCGCCACCTCGAGCAGCCTTCGGTCCAAGTCTCTCAGCTCGCTCAGCAATACAGCACGGATCTTCAGCATTGCTTCAACGAAGATTTCCAACGTCGGGTGGCCTTCAGCCAGGTTCCGGGCACGCTCAGGCCAGTTTCGCCGGGATACGATCCCAACTTTCAGACCGAAGTTGCCCAAGTTCGCACGCATCGAGTTTTCCAACGCAGTGACTTTATCGACCATGAATTGCCGGGCGTTTAGCAGGGCACGTGTTTCCTGTGCGCTGGCCGCCTTGACGTGTACGGCCTTGAACCAGCCCAAACGTACCAGCTGCGCGATACCTCTGGCATCGTTTCGATCCGTTTTGATCCGCATCGCCGCGAAGGCGGCGTGGACGTGCCGAGCTTCCATGACCGTGACGCGAAAGCCTTGAGCTTCAAGCCCTGCATGGAGCCATTGCGACAGCCCTCCAGTCTCAAGCCCCACATGTTCGATCTTCCGGCCCTGATGGCGAATGAAACGCCCGAGAGATTCCGGATCGCTTGCGGCTTGCCCCTCTTTGATGATTGTCCCTGTCTCATGAATGACACAGACGCTTGAACTTTCCAGAGCGACGTCGATTCCGACAAAGAATTGCATGATGATACTCCTCGTGCTGATGGGCTTGTAAGGTTACCATTCCCGACCTCGGAGCGGCTCCAAAGCCCGATCAGCGCATCTCTACAGGCAGAGCCAGATCTTCGAACGCGACGGCATCGATCTGCAGCGCTCGACCCTGACCGATTGGGTCGGCCAGGCAACACGCCTGCTGGAACCCCTGGCAGACGCCATTGGCCATCATGTTCAAAACGGGCAGGCGCTGTTTGCCGATGATACGCCGGTGAAGATGCAGGCCGCAGGCACCGGGAAGACGGCCAAGGCGCGCTTCTGGGCCTATGCCCGCGACGAACGCCCCTGGTGCGGAGACGCCTCGCCGGCTGCCTGGTACCAATTCTCCATCGACCGCAAGGGCGCCAGGCCGGTCGGCCATCTGACCGGCTTTAGCGGCTGGATGCATGCGGATGGCTATGCCGGTTTCGGCGATCTCTACCGGTCCGGACGGGTCGAGGAAGTCGCCTGCATGGCGCACATCCGGCGAAAATTCGTCGATGTGCACAAGGCGCAGGTCTCCGCCATCGCCAAGGAAGCCATCCGCCGGATCGCGGAGCTCTATGCTATCGAGAAGCAGGCAAGAGGCTCCTCGCCGGACGAGCGGGTCCGATTACGCCAGGCCGGAGCCCGGCCGCTGTTGGACGATCTGGAGACCTGGCTGGCGGCCCAGTTGCACCGGATCTCCGGCAAGTCACCCCTGGCGCAGGCTATCCGCTATGCGCTCACCCGGATCAAGCGGTTGCGGCCATATCTCAACCACGGCTTCCTGGAGATCGACAACAACGTGGCCGAGCGCAGTATTCGGGCCATCGCTCTTGGCCGAAAAAATTCCTATGACCGTTGTCAACCATACGGCACACACTTCTCCCCTTGCCGAACCAAGGCGATAGCTTTTTGACGATCCTCAGGGGTCAGGGCGCCGCGCTTTTTCGACGGTCGCTCAAACTCCTATTCGGGGATTGGGTACCCCATGATGACGTTGCGTCGGAAGGCTGCCTCGATCTGGCTGCGGGCGTCGGACGCTGCCTGCCCAAATTTTTGCCCGAGGATTCCTTCTAACCCGTGCGCGACGCCCTGAGGGCTACCGATCGGTTTTTGCAAAGCCTGTTCTCAGGCGACGGCAAGAGGCACGCGGCGAGCGATATCCCAGATAAACCCGACCAGCTCACGCGCGACCGCCGTAACAGCTACATTGCTTCGCTTGCCCCGCCCAATCAGTTTTTTGTAGCGACCGTGCAAGCGCAGCTGCGCCTTCCATGCGATGTCCTTGAACTCCTGGGCCACATCCGGGCGGTTAGCCAGTTGCCACTGTCCCACTTTCGGTGTCGTCCGGTAACTCCACGCCGCTTCGAACAGCAGTGACCGCGCGGCGGTATTACCTGCTTTTGTGATGCCACGCTGGCGTACGGTACCGCCGCTTGAGTATTCGCCGGGTACCAGACCGAGCCAGGCCATCAGATGGCGGGGGCTGGAAAAGCGCGAAAAGTCGCCGATCTCCGCAACGAGGGTGGTGGCGATGATCGCCCCAACACCTTTGAGTACCTGGATAGCCCTGACGGTAGCCGCCAACGGCCAAGCCTCGGAGAGTTCGCCGATTTGCGTTTCCAGTTCTTTCTTGCGCGCTTCAGCCTGCTCAATGCGGTTCAAAAAGCTTTGGAAAGCGACTTGCTGGGCGGGATGATCGAAGCGGCGGTCAGCAAGCCACACCCGGTGGCGGTAGCTCCAGCTTTTTCCGTCATAGCGCAGGCCGTTTTTCAGCAAGAACATCTGGACATGAGCACGAGCGTGCCGGACATCCTTGGCGGCGAGATAGCGCGCGCGCACCAAGTCCCTCATCGCCTCGTGGATCGGGTCGGGCGTCCAGACATAGGTTAGCTCGCCAGCGCGGGCGAGCCTGGCGAGCTTCTCGGCGTCTCGGGTGTCATTCTTGATCCGGTCTGATGGAGTGCGCGGCGTGTGGCTCGGCGCGACGACGTGGCAACTGACGCCAAGCTCGCTGAGTTGGCGGAACAGCACGTACCCGCATGGCCCAGCCTCGTAAACGAATTCTGGCTTGTGATGTCGCTTGCCGAGTTTCTTCACAAACCGCGTGACAGCGTTCGGTGTGTTCGGGATCTCGCCGTAGCGACGAACCTCGCCTCCACGACCGGCATCGGCGATGGCTATAGTGATTGACAGCTTGTGGACGTCGAGCCCGACAAAGACATCTGGGTCTTTCATGATCCGTTCTCCTTTTCCAACTCGTCGATTGCACTGGCCAGTGCATCCCTCCGCGATTGTGCGGAAGAGTCGGGAACGGTCATCTCATCTGGCTGTTCGCCGGCTCCGAGCGGGGCGGCCGATCCGCCGCCGTCGCCTATACATTGATCGAGACCGCCAAGCTGAACGGCGTCGATCCCCAGGCTTGGTTGTCAGGCGTCCTCGCGCGCATCGCCGATCACAAGATCAACAGGATCGATGAACTCCTGCCCGGCACTATCAAGCCGCCTGAACCGTCAAGAGCCTCAGAGCCCAACTCGAAAAGAGTTGAGCGGTTTCAGTAGGATGTGATTCCGTCTGGTTTGCAGACTGGACGGAGCCGATGATGCCTTGGACTGAAGCCGCTCGCCGTGAGTATCAGCGGGAGACGCCGCGCTATGCAAGCGATCTGACTGACCATGAGTGGGCGTTGATCGCGCCGTTCATGCCGCCGCCGCGCCCGATTGGTCGACCGCGCAAGACCGATCTGCGCGAGGTGATGAACGCGATCCTGTATATCGGCTCGACCGGCTGCCAATGGGCGATGCTGCCGAAGGACTTTCCGCCGTATTCGACCGTTCAGCGGTACTTCTACGACTGGCGGGACAGCGGGTTGCTCAAGACGATGCGCTTCACGCTGGCGATGGAGACCCGCGAACTGGAAGGCCGCGAGGCGCAGCCGACGGCGGGCGTGATCGATAGCCAGACTGTCAAAACCACGGAAAGCGGCGGCGTTAGGAGCTATGACGCAGGCAAGAAGGTCAACGGGCGCAAGCGGCATATCCTTGTTGACACCACTGGCCTGCTGTTTGGCGCGGTCGTCCATGCCGCCGGCGTGCAGGACCGCGATGGCGCGCCGGGCGTGCTCGCCTCGATCCGCAAATCCTGCCCCTGGCTCCGCCACATCTTCGCTGATGGCGGCTATGCAGGGCCGAAGCTGCGTTGCGCCCTCGACAAGATCGGCAAGTGGACGCTCCAGATCGTCAAACGGTCCGACGCCGCCCAAGGCTTCGAGGTCATCCCGCGGCGGTGGGTCGTCGAGCGTACCTTCGCCTGGCTCGGACGATGCCGCAGGCTCGCCAAGGACTGGGAGAAATCCATCCCCTCAGCCGAAGCATGGATCGACATCGCCCATATCCGCCTAACTACCCGACGACTCGCAAGGTATTGGTATGCATGACAGAGTTTCGAGTCGGGCTCTCAATGCCGGACGGTTACGAATATGTTCGGCCCTATGTGAAAGCAAACAAGAATGACGACCGGGATGCCGAGGCGGTCGCGGAAGCAGCTGCGCGCCCGACGATGCGGTTCGTGTCGGTCAAGAGCGAGGTGTAATCGGACATCCAAGCATTGCGCGCGCGCTCGCGTTTGGTGGCAGAGCGCACGGCGCTGATCAACCATTTGCGTGCGCTCTTGCTTGAGCGTGGCATCATCGTGGCGCAGGGGCGACGTAAACTGGAAGCTGCGCTTGGTGTCATTGTCGATGAGGACGATCTCCGGTTGTCGCCACGCATGCGGCTTC
This sequence comes from Alphaproteobacteria bacterium, assembly GCA_965222315.1. Classification (GTDB taxonomy): domain Bacteria; phylum Pseudomonadota; class Alphaproteobacteria; order Bin95; family Bin95; genus JACKII01. The sequence goes on from OZ244951.1 coordinate 1,686,426, forward strand.
TGGTAGAGGATCTACGTGTTGATTTTCACCGAGAACTGACCCGGTGTTTTCACCGAGAATTGACCCACCTCAGTAGCTTATCAGCGGTCAGGTTTTGGTCAATGTGGGCGCCTCCTTTCGCTGTTTCTTTGCAGCTTCGGAACTGGCTTTGAAGCGGTAGCTGTCGTTGCCGGTTTCGAGGATATGGCAGCGGTGGGTGAGGCGATCGAGGAGGGCGGTTGTCATCTTGGCATCCCCGAAGACCTGGGCCCATTCGGCGAAGCTTAGGTTGGTTGTGATGATGACGCTGGTGCGCTCGTAGAGCTTGCTGAGCAGGTGGAACAGCAATGCGCCGCCGGATGCACTGAACGGCAGGTAGCCGAGCTCATCGAGGATGACCAAGTCGATCTTGGTCAGCATCTCGGCCGTCTTCCCGGCCTTTCCCATAGCTTTTTCCTGCTCGAGCGCGTTTACGAGCTCCACGGTTGAGAAGAAGCGGACCTTGCGGCGGTGATGCTCGATGGCCTGGACACCGATGGCTGTCGCGACATGGCTTTTTCCGGTCCCCGGACCGCCGATGAGCACGACGTTCTCAGCGTTTTCCATGAACTCGCCGCGATGCAGCTGGCGGACGGTGGCCTCGTTGATGTCGCTGGACGCGAAGTTGAAGCCGGCGAGATCCTTGTAGGCCGGGAAGCGCGCGGCCTTCATGTGGTACGCAATGGATCGGACTTCCCGTTCAGCCATCTCCGCCTTGAGCAGTTGAGACAGCATCGGCGTTGCGGCCTCGAAGGCAGGTGCGCCCTGTGCGACGAGATCATCCACGGCCTGGGCCATGCCATACAACTTGAGGCTGCGCAGCATGATCACGATCGAGGCTCCTGCTGGATCATGAAGCATGGCGCTTCTCCTTGGTCTGCCTCAGGCCGTCATAGCGGTCGACATCGGCCTTCGGTACCGTCGCCAGTGCCAACGCTTCCGGCGGATCGATCTCGGGATGATCGGTCTGCTTGCGATCAACCAACCTGTGGAGCAGGTTCAGAATGTGCGTTTCGGTCGGCACGCCGGCCTCCAGGGCCAGCTCTACGGCGCACAAGACAGCGTTTTCGTCATGCTGGAGTACCAGGGACAGGATATCGACCATCTCCCGGTCCCCACCTTCCTTGCGCAGCATATGATCCTGCAGGCGGCGGAAGGCTTCAGGCATTTCCGTGAACGGCGCGCCATTGCGCAGAGCCCCAGGTTTACGTTGGATGACTGCGAGGTAGTGCCGCCAGTCGTAGACAACCCTGCCGGGCTTATGATGCGAGCGCTCGATGATGCGCTCATGTGTGCAAACCGTCTGCCCCTCGGCCACGATGACCAACCGATCCGGGTAGACATGCAGGCTGACGGGGCGGTTCGCGAAGGTACTTCTTGATGGTGTTGCGAGACAGGCCCGTGCGCCTGGCGATCTCGCGGATAGGCATCTTGTCACGCAAGGCCCAACGTCGGATGACACTCAAAAATCCCATGTCGATCACTCCATATCTCCCCGACAAAATCCGTCAGGGGAAGGTGTTCACATGGGTCAACTCTCAGTGAAAAATCAGCACCCCACCGGGTCAGTTCTCAGTGGAAACCAACACTCATTGGCCTGGCGCAGTTCCCGAACCTCGCGTTCCAATGCCTTGATCCGGTCTTGCTCTGCGCCGGTCAGGCCAGGGCGCTCACCGGCATCGCGTTCGGCCCGTTGGCACCAGACGCGAAGGCTATCCGGAGAGCAGCCAAGCTTCGGCGCAATCGCCCGATACGCCGCATTATCGCTGGCATATTCGGCGCGGAGTTCCCTGAAAAGCCGAACGCCGCGTTCGCGAAGCTCAGCCGGGTAGGTTGGGGTGTAACGTCTCTTGCTCATAACAGGCATCCTCGGAGTAATTCACTCTCCGGGAAACCCGGGGCGGTTCATTTCAACTCATCGATCGCACTGGCCAGTGCACTCCTCCGCGATTGTGCGGAAGAGGCGGGAACGGTCACTCGCTCCATCGAATTGATGGAGCAGTCCGATGGAACAGCGTGGGTTTTTTAGCCTTTCAGAGCATCTGGAAAAACTGAGTGAGCACTGCGATCCGCTGGAGTGCTCGATGCGACGGTGGACTTCGAGTATTTCCGCGGCTGGGTGGTCGAGGGCCTTGGCTATGGCGACGGGCGCAAGGGTGGGAGGCCGCCGTTCGATCCGGTGGCGATGTTTAAAGCCCTGATCCTGCAAGCGCAGCACAATCTGTCAGACGCCAGGATGGAATTCATGATCAGGGATCGGCTCTCGTGGGTGCGGTTTCTGGGTTTCGACCTGGGCGGTCCGACGCCGGACGAGAACACGATCCGGCTGTTTAGCAACAAACTGACCGAGACCGGCACGTTGCGGCGGGTGATGAAGGCCTTAGACTGGCAACTGCAGAAGAAGGGCTACATCCCCATCGGCGGGCAGATCGTCGATGCCAGCCTGGTACCCGCGCCCAAGCAGCGGAACACCGAGGACGAAAAGGCCCAGATCAAAGCCGGGAAGTTGGCCAAGGAAATCTGGCCGGACGCGCCGAACAAGGCGGCGCAGAAGGATACGCAAGGCCCCCTCTCGTGGTTTGCGACCAAACCACTGCCGGGCAACGGATGGACTTTGAAGATCTGCGGCAAGATCCGCTATCGCCCGGACGGCTCACCGTTGCCGCAGAGCGCCCAGCCGGTGTTCGGGTACAAATCTCACATCGCCATTGATCGGCGCTATGGCTTCATCCGGGAATGCACTGTGACGTCTGCCGCGGAAGCGGACAGGCGCATGCTTCGGCAACTGGTGACAACGAACAATACATCGTCTGAGGTTTGGGCCAACACGGCCTACCGCTCGAAGCAGAACGAAGAATGGCTAGTCTCGCACATGCTGACGAGCCACATCCATCGCCGGAAACCGAACGGAAAGCCGATGTCCAAGGCGACCGCACGCGCCAATGCGAAGAAATCTTCCATCCGCGCCTGCATCAAGCATGTCTTTGCCCATCAAAAGATGCGCTTCGGCCTGTTCATCCGCACCATCGGCCTGTCGCGGGCCGAGGCCAAACTGACATTGGCCAACATCGCCTACAACTTTGACCGCCTCGTCTTCCATGAGCGCCGTGCTCTAAAGGCATGAGTCTGTCCAAAACCACCGAAAGTCGGGGAACCAGCCCTTTCAAACGCCCCAAATTGAGCAATCACTCCGACCATTGTACCTCAACGGCCAATGCTACCGGCAAAGTCGTCAACAAACATGGTTAATGCGGATGTCCAGCTTGATCCAATGGCTGTCCGGGAACGCATAGTCGGTCAGGGTCTCGGCCACATGGCCATCGGCGAGGTCAGTCCCATACGCTGGTGGAGGAGCAGGTCTGAGACGACACTAGCCTTTGCCAGGGCGGCTTCTCGGTTCTCCTGAGCGTGGATCGCTTTCAGCATTTGGCTGACCTCCCGCACCTTCGCCGCCGGTACATGGCTGAAGAAGTTGCGGTAGAAATGCACGATGCAACGCTGCCAGCGGGCGTCCGGCAGGTATTCCTCGACGCTCTCCACCAAGTCGCGGCAGGCGTCCGAGATCACCAGTTCGACACCCTGCAGCCCGCGGTCCACCAGATGGCGTAGAAAGGCTGACCAGCCGGATTTATCCTCTTTGGCGCCCTCGCAGATGCCCAGGATCTCCCGGTAGCCCTCGGCATTGACACGGATGGCTACCAAGAGCGAGACATTGCGGACCTCGCCGGCTCAGGTGCGCTTCATGACGATCCCGTCTAGGAAAACATAGGGATGTTCGCCCTCGATCGGCTTGTTCCGCCAGGCCTCGATCTTGGCCTAAATCTTCTTGTTCAGGTTCGAGACCGTGCTGGGACTGACCCGTGTACCCCACAGCGCCTCGGTGATCTCCTCGACCCGCCGGACCGAGACCCCGGCCAGATACATCTCGATCAAGGCCTCTTCGACGGAGCTTTTCCGCCGCCGGTAGCGCTCGATAATCGCGGTCTCGAAGGTCTGCCGGCGCAGCTTTGGCACCTGCAACTGCACTTTGCCGGCCTTCGTTTCCAGAGAACGCTCATAATGGCCGGCGCGCCTGTCCATGCGGCCCTCGCTCCGTTCATACCGGCCCGCGCCGCACAACTGATCCGCCTCGGCGTCCAGCATGGCATTCAGCGCCTCTTCGACCATGCCCCGCACCATCTCACTCAGGTGATCGCGGATGCGGACTTCATCAATCTGGATAACCTGGCCCATCGGTTTCTGGTCTGTCTTGTCGTCCATTTCCGGTTCCACTCAGCCAGTCTGATCGGAACTGCCGCGCTCGGCAAATGTGCGAAAGATTGTGTACGTTATCGGTTATGCTGCGGGCGGGTGATATCATTCAAGGGCATTCGATCCTCCATCTTCTCGACAAAGACGGTTGAATCACACCCCTTTGAGAGCCCGACCCGAAAATCGATCAGGAATAGCAATATCTTGCGAGGCGTCGGGCAGTGAGACGTATGTGAGCGACGTTGATCCAAGCCTCGGCAGACGCAATGGATTTCTCCCAGTCCTTCGCCAGTCTGCGGCATCGGCCGAGCTAGGCGAAGGTGCGTTCCACGACCCAGCGACGCGGGATGACCTCGAAGCCTCCGGCGGTGTCGGAGCGCTTCACAATCGGATCGTCCAGGCGCCGATCCGGTCGAGTGCACCACGCAGTTTGGGCCCGGCATAGCCACCATCGGCGAAGATGTGTCTGAGCCATGGGCACGCTCTGCGGATCGAAGCGCACACCGCGGGCGCACCGTCACGATCCTGGATATCGGCGGCGTGGACGACGAGGCCGAAGAGCAGGCCGATGGTGTCCACGACCGCATGGCGCATGCGCCATTGATTTTCTTGCCTGCGTCATAGCCCCGAATGCCGCCGCTTTCCGTGCTTTTCACGCTCTGGCTATCGATAACGCCGGCCGTCGGCTGAGTTTCGCGGCCCTCCAACTCGCGTGTCTCCAGGGCGAGCGCAAATCTGATCGTCTGCAGCAGACCGCCAACACGCCAGTAATAGAAGTAGCGTTGCACGGTCGAGTATGGCGGAAATTCTTTCGGCAACATGGCCCACTGGCAGCCGGTGGCTGCATTGTAGAGGATCGCGTTCGTCACTTCGCGCAGGTTCGTTGTTCGCGGTCGCCTGAGCCGCTTCGGCGGCGGCATGAACGGCAAGATCAGCGCCCATTCTCTGTCCGTCAGGTCACCTGCATATCGAGGCGTCTCCCGCCGATACTCCAGGCGAGCGGCTTCGGTCGAGGACATTGTCGACTCCGTCTATTGTGGCAACCGGACAGAACCACAACCTCCTGAAACCGCTCAACTCATTTTGGGTTGGGCTCTGATATCACTCAAATACTTTTAAGTCTGGCTCTAAGAAAATTTCATTTTTAGGCGGAAATAACAAATTTTTATTATAAAGAATCATTGGTGAATGAATGAAATCCCGATTATGATCATAACGTCAACATTCGTTACTGATATCGCTTCGAAAATGGCTGTTAAGAAATTGGTGGTGACGCCACCATGCGTGGTTCGTATATGGGGTCGAGTGCTGAATATGACGGTAAGCTCTGTGGCGGAGAGGATGGGTCCGATGCCCAATCTTCTTCACCGTAAGTTATTGATTCTAATTCGAGTGGCTGGCGCGAAGCGGCAAACGCTCATCGTTATGTTGGTGGCTTTTGCCGGTCTACCGGCATACCGGCGGGGGGCCTGCGGATTCCTCCGCTTTGACCAGCGCTTTCAGCGTTGCCGTCCGTATTGTGCCGACTACGATGGTGCGACCGACCACCAGCGCCGGGGTTCCCGGAAATGCAAAGCGCCGGACCAGAGCTGCGCTCGTGTGAAGCTCGCGCGTCGTAGCGTCACTCGCCATATCCGCGAGCAGTCGATCCGCGTCGATCCCTGCGGATTGCGCCACGTCTCGCAGGTATGCTTCGCTCGGCGCGAAGCTCGTCCGCTGCAGCCGCCGGTTGAACGCACTCTGCGCTCCCTGCCGTCCCGCGGCGATCGCCGCCCGCGCCGAGATTTCGGATGACTCACCAAGGATCGGCCATTCGTGGCGCTGGATATGCACGCGCCCACGTGCCTCGGCCTCCAGCGCGATCAGGTCCTCAAGGATAAGCTCGCAATTGGGACAATTGAAGTCGGAGAAGTACGCGATGGGCACAACTCCAAGCTGGAAGCCTGCCCGGCCGAAAAGGGCGCTGCAGAAATCCGCCTCAGGGATGACTTCGTCCATCTCGGCAACCTCACCGGACGCAGCGATCCCGGCGAAGGGATCAATTGCGCCGGTTGTCGATCCGACAAGGCTTAGGCGCCGAAACCCGGCCGGATCGTCCACCGGAATGAAGCTGAGATCGTCGGTCGCCTGGTCGAGCAGCCAGGAGGCGCCATGAAAGAACGTGACCGCTCCGGCCGCGGCTGCGAGGAAGACAAGCAGGCCGCGACGGCCGCTTTTTGCAACGGTCCGTTGCGTTGCCTCGGGCACACCATCCTTGTCCTGGGTCATCCGATGCGCCCCAGAGCCGGGAAGGCGTCCAGCAGCCAATAGGACATTGCACTGAGTTGACCTGTCATCATCGCTACTCCCATCAGAATCATGATTGCGCCCGCACCCTGGTGTAGTCTGCGCCCGATCCGTCCCACGCCCCGCAATCGCCCGGCGAGCCGGTCGGTAAAGGCGGCGACGATAAGGAACGGCACGCCAAGTCCGGCGGAGTAGATCGCGAGCAGGGTGACGCCCTGGCCGACCGTTGCGCTCGCCGCGCTGGCGGTCAGGATCGCGCCGAGTATGGGGCCGATACATGGCGTCCAGCCGAAACCGAAGGCGAGCCCCAGCACGTAGGACGCGGCAGGCCTACCGCCGGGGATGTCGAGATGGAAGCGCAGCTCCCGCTCCATCGCGCCGATGCGCGCCGCGCCGATCATGAAGAACCCGAACAGGATTACGATTCCGCCGCCAACGAGATTGAGCTCGTAGCGCCATTGCAGCAATGCCTGGCCCACTGCCGTCGCCGAAGCGCCGAGCGCCATGAAGATGGTGGAAAAGCCGAGGACGAAGCAGAGACTGAGCCAGATGACATGCCCCCGGCCGAACCGAGCCTCACTGACCGTGGTCCGTCCGGCGATGTAAGATACGTAACCCGGCACCAGCGGCAGGACGCAAGGTGATACGAAGGAGATCGTCCCGGCCAGCAAAGCCGCGGTCATCCCGAGAAGCGATAGGTCAGCCATGCGCGACTTCCACACGTGCGCGCCGCCACGGCCGGAGGCCGGTGGCCCAGCAGTAGCCGACAACCGGGATGACGACCCATTGCAGGATCGGACTCAGCCCCGCGTCGATCACCGGGATCACCGGCATCATCTCGCGATAGGCCCAGGCCTCGCGCAGCTCGATGTTCAGCCACTCGCTGAAGATCGTATAGGCGACGCCGAAGATTACCGCGCCCCCGAGCACGCGGCGTACGCGATTGTGGGGCCAATCCGCGCTTCCGAAAATACAAAGCGACAGCATGATCGTGCTGAGCGTGATTAGGATATCGCCACCGGTGCAATGAACCGCGGCGAACGCGAGTTCACTGGGTGTGCCCGTGAGCCAGATGGTATAGAGCGGCAGGTGCGCGAATTCCCAGACCAGATGGGCAATGGCGGCGAAGGCGAAATACCTACGAAGCGCACCCAGCCAATCTTGTCCCGGCGCCGCACATTTACCTGGCCGCGCCATCATCGAAATGCTCCGAACAGTCGGTCCAGCAGTCCCGGTTCGGGCGGCGGCGCGTTGGTCAGGCCGTTGATGTAGAGCACCATGTTCATGCGCCCGAACCCTGCGCCGTGGAAAATGCCGGCATGACGTCCGCCCCGGTCGATGACATGGACCATGGGTGTATCCGTCCCTCGAGCAGAGAGCGTCGCGAAGGCCGCGGCGGTTTCCACCACCGTTCCGTCGGCGGGATTGAAAGAACGCCAGTTCCCGGCCTCTTCGTCCGGTTCGAACGCCGCGTCGCCGCTAAAGTTCAGGAACTGGACCATGTCGCGCATCGGCGTGATGTTTACCGCATCGCGGACCTCCTGCAGAAGCGCCTGCTGATCCGCGCAGAGCGCGCCGCACCCGTCAGGTCGGAAACTGAGCACGACGATCTGATCGGCAAGCCCTGACAGATCGTGGCTGGCGCCATCCGCCCCGGTAAACACCAGCGCCGGCATGCGGCGCGAATCCCTGGGCTCGAAGGCCGGTTCCTTTTCCGCCATCACTTCGTCGAGACGTTCGCCGGGATGGTGCGCGGCGGCCGGTGCGGCGCCTGCGAGGGACAGTAAGGCGACAAGGGCAGTCAGCCTCATGGTTTTACCTCCGGCCCCGCCGCCGCAACTCCGAGCACTGGGACCTCCACGGTGATCGCACCCGCGCGCTCGAATGTCAGCGTCAGTGGAAACGAGGTACCTTCGTCGAGTTTGCCCGCGAGCCCCATAAGCATGAGATGCATCCCGCCGGGAGCAAACCGAACCGTCTGTCCCGCCTCCAGATCGAGCGCGTCAAGATGGATCATACGCGTGGCGGCACCCGCTCCCGTCTCGGAGGCATGGATCATCACGTGATCCGCGACTGGCGTCGTCGCTGACAGCAGTCGGTCGTCGGCATCGCTGCTCAGCGCAAGATAGGCCGCGCCCGGGCGCGACGCGAGAATGCTGGCCCGCGCCCAGGGGTCGCTGACGAGGACCTCCGCCAGCGCGGCTGCGGGAAATGCGGCAATACACACCGCGGCAAGATAAAGCTTCATCAGGATCTTCCATCCCTCTCGATACGCATGAGAATTTCGTCGGCGAGCGCCTCGGGCGGCTGATCGCCTTCCCGGTAGACGGAGTCGAAGCCGCCGTCGGGGCGCATCAGGTAGATGTAGCCGGAATGCGCCATCAGATAGCCGTCGGGCGCGGTTGCGTCCTCGGATCGCTCGTACCAGACGCGGAAATTGCCGGCGGCCTCGGAGATCTGTGCCTCGGTCCCAGTGAGGCCGATCAGCCGCGAATGGAACGCGGCTACGTACTCCGCCATAACGTCGACGGTGTCGCGCGCCGGATCCACGGTGATGAAGATTGGCGCAACCCGGTCAGCTTCAGGCCCGAGGATGTCCATCACGCTGGCCATGTAGGCGAGTGTGGTCGGGCAGATGTCGGGACAGAATGTAAAACCGAAGAACACCAGTTGCCACCGCCCGTCGTAAGCATCGGGCGTCACCGAGCGCCCTGTATGATCGGTCAGGGTATAGGCGTTGACAATCTCGGCCTTGCCCGTCACGCGGGGCGTCGGCAGGTCGGAGGGGGTGAGGGCGCGCCAGAGAACGGCGCCGCCGAAAGCCAAGGCGGATCCGGCAACGGCCACCCAGAGAAGGCGCCGGATGCGTCGCAAGCCATTGGCATTGGAAGTGGCGTTCATCGGATCAGGTCTTTCAGGAAGGTCGCCCGGGCGGCGGGTGCAGCCCGGGCGTCTTGATGTCAGCCGCCCTGTGGCGCTGGGGTCTTGCCTTGCCCGGCAGGGGGCGTCGCACTGTCGGGGTGGCCGGGCTGATGATGCGCCATCTGCTGCATCATCTCGGTGCAGTGCTCCATCATCGGGCCCATGGCCTGCATCATCTGCATCATGCCCTGCATCTGTCCCTCGGGCATGGCGGGGGCGTCGTTCTCCGCCAGCGCGGCGGAGGTGGCGAGCCCGAGGCCAAGAACGGCGGCCGTTGCCACCGCGCGTCGTAAGCATCGGGCGTCACCGAGCGCCCTGTATGATTGGTCAGGGTATAGGCGTTGACAATCTCGGCCTTGCCCGTCACGCGGGGCGTCGGCAGGTCGGAGGGGGTGAGGGCGCGCCAGAGAACGGCGCCGCCGAAAGCCAAGGCGGATCCGGCAACGGCCACCCAGAGAAGGCGCCGGATGCGTCGCAAGCCATTGGCATTGGAAGTGGCGTTCATCGGATCAGGTCTTTCAGGAAGGTCGCCCGGGCGGCGGGTGCAGCCCGGGCGTCTTGATGTCAGCCGCCCTGTGGCGCTGGGGTCTTGCCTTGCCCGGCAGGGGGCGTCGCACTGTCGGGGTGGCCGGGCTGATGATGCGCCATCTGCTGCATCATCTCGGTGCAGTGCTCCATCATCGGGCCCATGGCCTGCATCATCTGCATCATGCCCTGCATCTGTCCCTCGGGCATGGCGGGGGCGTCGTTCTCCGCCAGCGCGGCGGAGGTGGCGAGCCCGAGGCCAAGAACGGCGGCCATTGCGTATTTCTGGATCGTCTTCATCGGATTGCTCCTTTTGGTGTGGCGAGGGTCACTCCCTCGGGGTATCCGGACCGGCGTCCGAATTCTTCTGGGCGGCGCAGGATTTCGAGCCGCCCATCATGCAGAGCCCCAACCCGCACATGACGGCGCAGGGAGCGAGGGCGAGGATCAGGGGGGCGGCGCCGATAGCGGCCACCCAGCCCCAGTTGAGCCACAGCCCTGCGCCGATCAGCGCCATAGCGCCGAGGATAAGGCCGCGGCGCCCGAACGGAATGGAGAAGCCCCCCGGTCGGGCGGCGTTCTGGTCATAAGGTGTGTCAGGCATGGTCATCTGTTCCTTTCAGCGATGATGGTCTGGAATTGCGCGATCGCCTCCGCGCTGTCCCATTCGGCGGGACCCGTCAGGCGGCCGCGTTCGCGCCCCTGCCGGTCGATCAGCAGGGTCGTGGGCAGCCCGATGACAGAGAAGGCGCGCATCGCGCGGATGTCCTCGGCGAGGTACTGGCCCAGGTGTCGGATGCCGATCTCGTCGTAGAAGCGCCGGACCGGCCCGAGCCCCGCCCGGTCTATGGACAGGGGCAGGACGTGGAAATCGTCACCGCCAAGCTGCGCCTGCAGACGGTCGAGCGTCGGCATCTCCTCGCGGCAAGGCGCGCACCAAGTGGCCCAGACGTTCAGCAGCACTATGCGGCCCCGGAAATCCGCCAGCGTCAGGTCGCGCCCGTCGCCATCTACGAACGGCGGCGAGAGCATCTCGCGCGGGGTCTCGTGCAGCGGCATCAAGGGTTGTGCGGCAGCGGGCATGGCGGCAAGCGCCAGCGCACCGGTCAGCAGGTCGCGCCGCCTCATGATCCGTCCTCCGCCTGCAACTGGCGAACGACGGGCAGGATCTCTTCCTCCAGTACGCGGCGATCGAAGGGCCCAACATGCTTGGATGCGATCCGCCCCCCGGCATCGACAACGAAGGTCTCGGGCAGGCCGTAGACGCCCCAGTCGATGGAGACACGCCCGTTCCGGTCGGCGCCAATCCGGGTATAGGGGTCGCCGAGCTCGGCGAGAAACCCGAGCGCTGCGTCGGGAGCGTCCTTGTAATTGATCCCGTAGATCGGAACCGTCCCGGTTTCGGCCAGTTGGACCAACAGGGGCATCTCCACACGGCAGGGCACGCACCAGGAGGCCCAGACGTTCACGATGGAGACCTCGCCGCGCAGGTCCTCCGACGAAAGACCGTCGCTGCGCCCTTCGATCGGCGGCAGGGCGAAATCCGGTACCGATCGCCCGATCAGCGCCGATGGCAGCCGGTCGTCCTTGTTCCAAAGCCCCCAGTATAAGGCGACGAAAATCAGCGCCACGATAGCGACGGGTATCATCGCGAGCAGCCTTCCGCCCACAGGGCGAGCGATATGACGGTCTCCGTCGCTCATGACCCGCCCTCATCGGCGGCTGTGATCCGCGCCTGGTTGTCGCGCTCCCGCTCGGGCCAGGTGCTTTTGATGAAGGCCAAAACCGCGGCGATTTCGTCATCGGACAGGATGTCCTCGAAGGCGGGCATGTCGCTCTCGTAGCCGGGCACGACGGCGCTCACACCGAGCTTGGTTATCGTGAACAATTGGCGGTCGGCATGGTGCCAGGTATGGCCGCTCGCATCGTGCGGCGGCGCAGGCATCCGGCCGTTCTCGTTCCGCCTGCGCCAGTCGGGCTGCCCTTCCAGGTTCGCCCCGTGACAGGAGGCGCAATTGGCGGCGTAAACCTCCTGCCCAAGCGCAAGCTGCGCCGCGGTGACCGTCTCGCCGAGGAAGGTCAGACTTTCGACGTCCGCCCCTTTTGGGGTCGCCGCGATCCAGCCTGCCGCACCGATCGCCGCCACAAGAGCGGCGGCTGCTGCGATCGAGCGCCGGCGCGTCATCCGGGCCTCCGCAGATACTTGATCAGCGCCGCCGCCGCGAGGACCAAGACCGCGATCAGCAGCAGTAGGACGAGTCCGCCGCCCAGCATCATGCCCATCATAGACCCGCCCATCATCTGGCCCATGCAGTCGCCCATCAGCCTGCCTCCCTGGTATCGTCGCGCCATGCCACCACCCAAGCGGCGACGAGTGCGAAGAGGATATGGCCGACGAGCGCGACCCAAGTGATGCCGGTGAAGCCGAGAAAGGCCGGATTACCGGCGACGAGATGCGCCATAACGTAAAGCGCAAAGACCCAGAGCAGGACGCCGTAGAGGACGGCAGGCACCGCCCAGCCCAGCCCCGAGGCGAGCGTGCGCGCGATGGGCCTCGCGAGCACCATCCAGCCAACTGGATAGGCAACCATCCCCGCGAAGTAGTGCAGGAATTCGGCGCCTGGTCGGTATGGCGCACCGAACAGCGTCTGGATCACGTTGTTGGCGAGTGGAACTGGCGCAAGATTGGCGAAGCCCAGCATCGGGCTGAGGCTCTGGCCGAAGAAGTCGAAGGCGACGGTGGCGCAGGCACCCGCCAGAGCCATCGTGAAGAGGCCGGCCCGCGTGAAGTGCGCACTTACGGCGTCCGCTATGGCGGCGCCCAAGTTCCTCCGCGGGGTGGTTGCGATGTCATTCATCGGCATAGACCGTCACTCCGTTGGGCCCGAATGAGTAGGTGCGCAGCGTGCCCGTCTTCGCTGGCGCCATCCCTGGTGCATTGGCGGGCATGCCGGGCAGCGTGATGCCAGTGATGTCGGGACGTTCCTTGAGCAGCCGCTCGATGATCTCGGCGGGAACCAGACCGCTGACGACATAGCCGTCAATCATGGCGAGGTGGCAGCCCACCCCCTGCTCGGGCACGCCTGCGGCGACAGAGCGATCGACGAAGTCATTATCGTCGACCACGGTGACCGCGAAGCCCTCCGCCCGCAGGTATTCGGCATAGGCGTCGCAGCAGCCGCAGCCGGGACTGCGCCAGATGGTAACGGGCTCGGCTGCGAGCGCCGGGGTGGCTGAAGCCAGGAAAACGGCCAAGGCGAGACGTTTCATGTGATGTCCTTTCATGTGGTTGAGAGTGCGGCCCAGGTGGTGCCGCCGTCATGGCTGAGGAGCACGCCGTCCGCGGTGGCGGCGGCGATCCGGGATGGCACTTTTTGGTGAGCGGCGAGCGCGGTCGTGGCGTGGCCCGATCTCCGCGACCAGTTCACCCCGCCATCGTTGGACGCCCATAGGCCCGAGGGCAGCGCGGCGACAAGTCGTTCCGGAGCAGCCATTGCCGAGGCGAGAGCTAGTACAGGCTTGCCCTCGGGCAGCGGGGCCTCGGGCGCGGGCGGCGTGCCCTCGACCAGCGCGTCCATCGCGTCTCCCGCCACCACGTCCTGCCAACGGCAGAAGCAGTCCGGCACGCGGGTCAGGCCGCGCTCGGTGCCGGCGTAGATCCAGATGCCGCCCATGCCTGAGGCAAGATTGACCGAGGCGAGCGTCAGCACCTCGCGCTCGGCCTCGGCGATCCAGGGACGGTCCATCACAAAGGACCAGTTTTTCCCCGCGTCTTCGCTGCGCCATAGCCCGTCGCCCGCGACGGCGGCATAGATCGTATCCGGCGTTCCGGCCGCAATGGCGAGCGCCGCGACTTGAGTTTGGGGCAATCCGCTCGAGGCAGCACCCCATGTACCGCCGCCATCGTCGGATCGGTCGAGGCCGCCGCCCTCCAGCGCCGCGAAGAGCTGCCCCGGACGATCTGGGTGACTGGCCAACGCCCGGATCGGGTTGCTCGGCTCAGGCAGGAGGGTTGCGTCGCCGGACAGATCAAACCGCCACACCCGCTCACCCGCGGCGACAACCGCATCGCCGTCGAATGCCAACACACATGTCGCCGGGCCCCCGGCCTCCGCCCGCCGGGCTGGCAACAGTCCGGCGGCTGTTATTCCGCCAAACATGGCAAGCACGCTGCGGCGGCGAAGCGGTCTTGTGATCGGATTGTTCATGGTCATCATCTCATCTTCTTCACGCGACACGGATCACCCCCATCATCCCACCCGCCTGATGCTCGAGGATGTGGCAGTGGAACATCCAGTTGCCGGGGTTGTCGGCGACAAAGGCGATCTCGACCCGTTCGCGCGGGGCCATCAGCACAGTGTCCTGCCATTCGCGATGCGCCGTCGGCGTGCCGTCGCGGTTGATCACGCGGAAGGAATGGCCGTGCAGGTGGATCGGGTGGTGGAACGCCGTGGCATTGGTCATGGCGATGACGTGGGAGGCATCGCGCTCCAGCGTCAGCATCGGGTCGAGGATGTGGCCTTCGGCCGCCACGCCGTTGACGAACCAGATGCCGCTGTCGTGCATCCGGTTCATCATCCCACCACCCATCATGCCACCCATACCACCGCGGTCATCGGCAAGGCCCATCTGGCGCTCGACCATTCCGCCCATCATGCCGCCGGTGAAGGTCACTTCGTGACGGCGGGCACGGGCGATGTCGGGCTCGGGCAGCGGGTTTGGGGCCAACGCCATGTCCCAGTCTGGCGGGGAGTCGCGCAGGGGCGTCTCCGCGACCGCCAGATCGACCAGCCCATAGGCGTCCTGCGCGAAGAACCGGTCGGTGATCCGGACCTTCGTGCCGGGCGCGGCGGACACGTCGAGCATCAGGTCGGCGCGCATGGCCGGGCCGAGCACTACCCGCCCGCCAGGCGCTGCGTGCGGTGTGACAGGCTGGCCGTCGAGCGCAATCACTTGCGGCGCAAGATCGCCAAAATCGAGTGTGAAGATGCGGGCATTGGCGGCGTTGATCAGGCGCAGCCGGATCCGCTCGCCCGCCCGCACTGGCACGGCGTCGGGGACGCGAGCGTTGATCGTCAACGTGTTGCCGAGCCGCCCGGCATGGCTCATGTCGCGGAAGCCGCCGAAATCGCCCGCGATGCTTGCGTCCTGCGTCAGCCGCCAGTCGTCGAGCACCCAGACCAGTTCGCGGTCCACCTGCGGCGGGTCCGCCTCCTCGACTATCAGCGCGCCATAGAGCCCGCGACCTACCTGCTCGAAGCTGCGCTGGTGCGGGTGATACCAAAATGTGCCGGCATCGACCGCGTTGAACTCGTAGGTGAAGGTTTCACCCCGCGCGATGGGCGCCTGTGTCAGATGAGGCACGCCGTCCATGGCATTGGGCACCCGCAGCCCGTGCCAGTGCACGGTCGTTTCCTCGGCCAGTGCATTCTCGACCGTGATGCTCAGCCGGTCGCCTTGCCGCACCCGGATCTTGGGGCCGGGCACGGCGCCGCCATAGCACCAGACGTCAGTTTCGCCCCAGCGTTCGGGGACCAGTTGCGCCCGTCCCTGTGCAGCGCGCAGGGTGAAGGTATTCGGCGTGCCCGCCCATACGGGACGCATGGATATTGCCGCACCACTGCCTGCCAAAAATCCGCGCCGCGACAGCGCCGGTGTGAATGTCGATTTCATGTGTCTGTCTCATCTGATCTCTACCATCGGGGTTCGCGCGATTAAGTGCGTCCCGAAACCGTTCAGGTTCCAGAAATACTTAGTCCGACGGTCACGGGAACGCTGTGGTCAGCGCCCGTGAACGTCGGATCGGATGAGGTATCGGGGTGGGAACGGATCCGGCGGTTCACGCAGACTATTCGGCATGGTCTCGCTCATGGGGCGGCCCTGACGAAGGACTGGCATCAAGTAAATGAAAGACGATGCAGCGGGAAGGGTCACCACACTGGTGGCAGTGCAATCGAGTTGGCACGATTTCAAGTCCGCAGCACCTTCGCCACCTGTCGGACAGCCTTGACAGTCCTCCATGGCCATCACGCTGCCATCCGTTACGGCCATTTCCAGTGTCATCGCGTTCGCGCTCACCGCATGCACGACCGTGCTCGCAGCGATAACCGCAAGAAAGGCCAGTAGCAATATAGAGGAAAATTGACACGTGATTAGGTAATTGATTGGGCGAGAGCGCGTGTCCAGCCACGACCCTGTGACCCGACGCGGCGCGATAATCTGACTTTCAGGGAACACGACGTGCATCAGACTGGCTCTTTCTGTAAAACCACAGCCAGATCTTCGAGGATCGGACATTCCGGCCGGTGGTCACCTGCGCAACTCTCGATGAGATGGCCGAGCGTGGCACGCATCGCCTTCAGTTCGGTGATCTTCGCATGGACAAGCTCCAGATGGTGTTGGACGATCTGTTTGACATCCGCGCTTGCGCGGTCCTTATCCTCATACAAGGCGAGAAGCGCACGACAATCTTCAATCGTGAAGCCAAGAGAGCGGGCGCGCCCGATGAAGCCCAGCTTGTGCAGATCCTTATCGTTGAACTGGCGATAGCCGTTGTTATCGCGTGCCGGGGTCACGAGGCCGATATCCTCGTAATACCGGATGGTCTTGGCGGGCAGCCCTGTGATCCGCGCTACATCTCCGATATTCATGCGTGAGCCTCCTGTTCCGCTGGGGCCAGTCGGGCCGCGTGCGTAGAATTTGAAGCTCCGGCACGCGCGCCCTCGGCCATAGCCGGGCGCAACCGGCGTAGGCGCAGCGCGTTTGACAGCACAAAAACAGAACTGAGCGCCATCGCCCCGGCTGCCAGAACCGGCGACAGCAACAGCCCGAAGGCTGGGTAAAGCACGCCCGCCGCCACCGGAATGAGCGCGGTATTGTAGCCGAAAGCCCAGAACAGATTCTGCCGAATGTTGCGCATTGTGTGGCGGGAGACCTGAAATGCGTTCACCACACCGCGCAGGTCGCCCGACATTAGCACGACATCGGCGGATTCGATGGCCACGTCGGTTCCGGTACCGATCGCAATCCCGACATCCGCATGGGCCAGCGCGGGCGCATCGTTGATCCCATCGCCGACGAAGGCCACGCGGCGGCTCTCGCGGCGCAGCGCGTCGATGGCCGCGACCTTGCCGTCGGGCAGCACCCCGGCGATGACGTGATCAATGCCCACCTCGCGCGCGATGGCGTCGGCAGTCTCGCGATTGTCGCCTGTGATCATCGCCACGCACAGCCCGGCGGCGTGCAACGCGCGGATTGCTGCGGCGCTTGACGGCTTGACCGGATCGGACACGGCAATGACCGCGGCGGCCTGCCCGTCGAGTGCCACGTAAAGCGCGGTGCGCCCGGTTGTGGCGAGGTCGGCGGCCATGTCGGCCAACGCGCCCGTATCCACCCCATCGCGCGTCATCAGCCGGTCGGAGCCGACCAGCACGTCGCGGCCCGCGACGCGCGCACGCACCCCGTACCCGGTGATTGACTCGAAATTGTCCGCGTCAAGGCGTGCCGCACCCTCGGCTTCCGCGGCGCGGGTGATCGCCGCGGCCACGGGGTGTTCCGACTGGGCCTCCACTGCCGCCACCGCCGACAGGACGTCTGTGCGCTCGAACCCCTTGGCCAACACCAGGTTCGTCAGTTCGGGCCGCCCCTCAGTAACCGTCCCGGTCTTATCGAGCGCCACCGTGTCGATCCCGGCCAGCGATTGCAGTGCGTCACCCTTGCGAAACAGCACGCCCATTTCGGCCGCGCGCCCGGTGCCCACCATGATCGAGGTCGGCGTGGCCAGCCCCATCGCGCAGGGGCAAGCGATGATCAACACCGACACTCCCGCCACCAGCGCCAGCGTCATGCTCGGGTCAGGGCCAACGGTTAGCCACACTGAGACCGTCAGCGCCGTCACGGCCATCACCGCCGGCACGAACCACAGCGTAATCCGGTCCACCAGCGCCTGCACGGGCAGCTTGGCGCCCTGCGCGTCCTCGACCATGCGGATGATCTGCGCCAGCGTCGTGTCCGCACCCACCCGCGAGACGCGGACCTGCAGCGCGCCCGCACCGTTGACCGTGCCACCCGTCACCGGATCGCCGGGCGCCTTGGCCACCGGCACCGACTCGCCGGTGATCATGCTCTCGTCGACATGGACCGAGCCTTGCGTGATCTCGCCATCCAGTGCGATGCGTTCGCCGGGACGCACTAGAAGAGTGTCGCCGACGACGATGTTGTCGACGACGACATCCTGTGGCACGCCATCGCGAATCACGCGCGCGGTGTTTGCCTGCAGGCCCAGCAGCCGCTGGATCGCCGCGCCGGTCCGCCCCTTGGCGCGCGCCTCCAGCCAGCGCCCCAGCAGGATCAGTGCCGCGATGACCGCGGCCGCCTCGAAATAGACCGCGCGCACGGCCTCGGGCAGAATGTCCGGTTGGAATGTCGCCACCACCGAATACGCCCAGGCCGCGCCGGTGCCGACCGCGACCAAGCTGTTCATGTCCGGCGCCCCGCGTAGCAGAGCGGGGATCCCCTTGACAAAGAACATTCGCCCCGGCCCCGCGAGGATCGCCGTCGTCAGCACGAACTGGAGGATCCAGTTGGCCTGCTGGCCGATCGTTCCGGCGATCAGACCATGCAGGCCGGGAATGACATGGCTGCCCATCTCGACGACGACGACCGGTAGCGCCAGCGCGGCGGCAAACGCCGTCCGGCGCGCGGTCTGCCGCGTCTCGACCGCCTGACGCGCGGACGCCTCCTCGGTCCTGTCCGCGACGGCCAGTTCGGCAGGATAGCCCGCCGCGCGTGCGGCCGCCATCAGCGCCCTCGGCCCAGTCGCGTCTTCGGCGTGGCGAATCGTGGCGCTGCGCGCGGCGAGGTTCACGGTGACATCGGTGACGCCAGACACTGCGGCCAGCGCCGCCTCAAGCCGTCCGACGCAGGAGGCGCAGTACATCGACGGGATGTGCAGTGTCACGCGCTGCGTGCGCAGGGGATACCCGGCGTGGTCAAGTGCTGCCGCGACGTCGGCCAGATCGGCCGGAGCTGTCATTGAAAGCCACGCGGTGCGGGCGGCCAGGTTGACCGACGCGTCGCACACGCCGTCAATCTCGCGCAAGATTCGCTCGACCCGGCCCACGCAGGACGCGCAGGACATCCCGTCGATTGCTATTGTCAGATGTGGCGCATCGGTCATGTGGGTCGCTTTCCAGGTTCCGATCATACAGATGGGGCTTCCACTTACTGGAAGGTCAAGAGGCGGCGCCGGAAAAATCGATCCCCGTGCAGCACTGCAGCTTCGCCACATCCATGTCGAAGGTCTGCGCGGCAAGCTTGAGGCCCGCGGCCGTGGTGATATAGGGGAGGATCATCTCGCTGAGCGCCTTGGTGGCCATGCCGGATTTCAGTGCCATGACGAGCGTCTGGATGGTGTCGGCCCCCTTGGCTCGGTGCGCGGCAGCAGGCGCGAGCGGCACACGATGCACGAGCCCAGCGCGCTCGAATTCGGGAAGTGGGTACAGGTAGCCCGATTCCGCGATTGGATCAGGAAAAGCGATATCGCGGCCGCATTGCAGCGACCAGGTCAGACCGGAACAGCTCGAAATTGACGGTCGCGGTGAGCTTTTCCAACGAGCCGCTATGGGTCGACAATTCCTGAAGGCGATCCGTAAAATCCCCAAAAACGCGGTTGCTGAGCCATTGCGATACTCCGTGCGGTGATGGCTCTATCGATTCACAAAATTCGCCAAAGCGCTAGGTGTGAGATTGCAGTAGGTTGTCCATTCGAGTCTGACCGAGGAGGCGGGAGTTACCAAGCTTCAATCTTTCCCGGAGGGAAGCCCGAATGAACATCCATCAGAATGCGCGCCTGACGCCGCTCAGTCGAGAGCATATGGTGACTTCGATGCTGGCCGGGCAAAGCCCGGAGGCCGCCGCATGGGCCGCAGGGATTTGCCCGCTACCAGGCTGAAGGCATCGAAGCCTTGTCCGACTGCTCGTCCCGGCTGAAACGGCCGCACAATCCCACGCCGCCTGCAACCGTCGCTCGGATTATTGCGCTGCGCCGGCAACGCTTAACCGGCACGGACCCTGCCGCCGAGACCGGCGTTTCGAGTGCAACCGTCAGCCGGATGTAAAAGTAGGTGAGTGATATCATTCAAGGGCATTCGATCCTCCATCTTCTCGACAAAGACGGTTGAATCACGCCCCTTTGATATCACTCAACTACTTTTACATCCGGCCCTAAGATCTGACATGCTTGGCATTGACGTGCAGCAGCGACAAGTTGGCGGCCCATTTCCGCAGCACGCATGCGCATGCTACGCCACGCTTCCAGCATCGGCAGCCCGATGGGAGCAAGTCCTTCCTGACCGACAAGCAGGGCGAGGACATTTTTCTCAAACGCGCTCCCTTTGCCTGCGGGAACGAGCAGCCCGAATGTATTCATGATGCCACGGACCTGGTTCGAAAGCTCGGTGGTGATCCTGACAATCCTGGTGTGTGCCGCCACGAGAGTGCGGGTCAGCATGCTTTCGAACCCTTTCACCCGCACTTCGCGGAAGAAGCCCGCCTCTGCAAGATGTGCCAAGCCATCGGCGTCGTTCGCATCGGTCTTGTTGGCGGCCATGTCGAGCGCTGCCTTGGCGTGGCGTGCATCGATGCAGATCGCCGGCATTCCCTCTTCTTGCAGCGCATGATAGAACCATACGGACAGAGGCCCGGTCTTGAACACCACGCGTTTTGCGGCGGGTGCCCACTTACGAATAAGTTCAGCAATGATCCTTGGATCGGAGGCGCACCTGCCGTGCCAGATGCGCTTTCCTTTACGGCGGATCGACACCGCTGTCTCTTTCATGGGCACGTCGAGACCGATATATTCGTCCATGGCTGTTCTCCATTCGATGCTTGGGCCCGGCGTCCAGTCGTGAGCCCGTATTTCCATCCTAACGTGGAACAGCCGCCCTCCAAGAATCTGATCAGTTCAGGGTAACTCACGCCCGCGATTACCCTATGTGGATGCCCCCTCCCGGCCGGTATCGTTAAGGTGTCAGCGTGGCGCCATGGTGGCGTCATAGAAGGAGAAACCCATGTCAGACGTTCATGTCCTGGCGATTGACCTCGCCAAACGAAGCTTTCAGGTCTGCGGTACGGGGCGGGGCGGTTCTATTCAATCGCACGCTGTCGCGGGCGAAGCTGATGCAGCTGCTGGGCGCGCAGCCACCTTGCATCGTTGCGATGGAGGCCTGCGCGACCAGCCACTATTGGGGGCATTTCGCTCAGCGCATCGGACATGATGTCCGATTGGTCCCGACTATTTATGTGAAGCCCTTCGTCAAGCGGCAGAAGAACGATGCAGCGGACGCGGCGGCGATTGCTGAAGCGGTGTTGCGCCCGAACATCCATTGCGTCGCGGTCAAGAGCGCCGAGCATCAGGGGCGCGCAGTCGCTTTCCGGACGCACCAATGTTTTGTCCTCCAACGCACGCAACTGATCAATGCCTTGCGGGGTCACCTAGCCGAATTCTGGCTGGATGTGCCTCAAGGGCCTCGCCGCCTCAAGCAGTTCATTGGCCTGCTGGATGGCAACACGGCCGAAGTGCCGGACTCGGTCAGAGAGATTGCCAAACTCTACCTCGATCAGATCGACCTGCTGACCGAAAAGATCGAAATGCTGAACCGCAAATTAAAGGACGCAACGCAGGAAAATGCCGAGATGCGCCGTCTGTGCACGGTGCCCGGCGTTGGGCCAGTGACGGCTGGCTCTGTGATGGCCTTCGCGCCCGATCTGCGTGCCTTCTCCAGCGGTAGAAACTTCACTGCCTGGCTAGGTTTGATCCCGAGGCAGCGATCGACAGGCGGCAAGACGCGGTTGGGCGGGATCAGCAAAATGGGCCAGGCCGATATCCGTAAGCTGTTGATTGTCAGCGCGATGAGCCGAATCCGCTGGATCGTCCGCAAGGGCGTCATGCCGGACAACTGGCTCGAGCGGCTTGTTGAGCTGCAATCGGCAGTGGGAAAGTCTGCCCCGATAGCGTCGGGATCATCCCGACGCGGGCGGCGTAAAAGTCGTCGACTTTTTCCCTTTCTGGCGACAGGGGGGGGGAAGTATTTTCACCGTGGAACTGTATCTGAAGGCGCGCCGGGCGTATTTCCAGCAAGGCCTGAGCAAGCGGGCCATAGCGCGGACGTTTGGTATATCGCGCGACAGCGTGGACAAGATGATCGTGTACTCGGTCCCGCCGGGCTACCGAAGGGTGACGCCGGTCAAGCGACCAAAGCTGGATGGGTTCACGGACATCATCGATCGGTGGCTGCAGGAGGATATTGGTCGGCCCAGGAAGCAGCACCACGCAGCCAAACGCGTTTTCGAACGGCTTCGGGACAAGCACGGGTTTTCGGACGGCTACACAATCGTGAAGACCTACATACGGGAGCATCAGTGGTGCAGCCTGGAGATGCTTGTGCTGCTGCATCATGCGCTGGCTCATGGGCAGGTCGACTTTGGCGAGTCGTTGGTCGAGATCGGCGGCGTCGAGCAGAAGACGCATTTCTTTGCCTTTAATCTGCCGCACTGCGATGACAGTGCGGCGCAGCGCTACGTCCGGCGGCTCTTGCTCGGCCGCGTGCGCCGCCTTTTTTTCGCGTTAAGCGATGGGGTTTGAAGAATTCATGCACCACGCTTGGCGGCGGCCGATAGCCTGTCGCCTCTTCCAGTCGAACCGCAATTTTCGGTAGCGTCAGGTCCGTTTCGGCATCAATCCAACCCATGACCAAATCGCTGTGCCGGTCGATGAGGCTTTCCCGCCGAGCACCGCCTTGAGGCTTTGGCGCGATATCGCCCGTCTCCCGCGCCTGTCTGACCCAGCGGATGGCGGACGAGCAGCTGACGCCAGATCGGGCCGCTGCCCGAAGGAGGCTCATGCCGTCATCGACGGCTGCAACGACACGAGAACGAAGATCAATTAAAAGAGCAGTGGCCATAAGGGCTGGCCTCCTTCACCAGCCCTTATTTTGATGATGTGGACGCCCCTGCCACCCCAGCCGCCGGTTTGTACACTGGCGGATGGATTTCCGAAGCAGAACCAGGAGCGTTTACAATGACCATCACAATTATTGGCCTGGAGCTGGCCAAGAGCGTTTTCCAGGTGCACGGCGTCGATGCCAGCGGCAAGGTAGTGCTGACGAAGCGGTTGCACCGCAAGCAGATGGTGCCATTCTTCTCAAAGCTGACGCTCTGCCTGATCGGCATTGAAGCCTGCGCAACCGCCCACCACTGGGGCGGCACGCTTGCCGCCATGGGCCGCGAGGTCAGGCTGATACCGTCGTCCTATGTGAAGGCCCACCTCAAGCGCAGTAAGAGCGATGCACTGGATGCCGAGGTGATCTGCGAGGCGGTTCAACGTCCGACTGAACGGCGCCGGGTTTGCCGGAGGCTGATTGATTTTAGTTACGCGGCCATGGCTTTAGTTTCCAGCGCTGCATAGAAGTTGTTCTCCGCTTCATCGGGGGTGCTGTATCCGATGGCGCTGTGCAGGCGTTCGGTATTGTACCAGGCGACCCATTTGAGGGTTTGCCACTCGACCTGCGCCACGGACTTCCAGGGACCCAGGAATTTGATGACCTCGGTTTTGAACAGGCCGATGATGCTTTCGGCGAGCGCGTTGTCATAAGAGTCGCCGACGCTGCCGACAGATGGGTCGATGCCGGCGTCGGCCAGGCGTTCGGTGTACTTGATCGCCAAGTACTGGCTGCCGCGGTCTGAATGGTGGATCAGGCCGCCGGCACGCGATGGCGCCCGCTGGCAGATGGCCTGGTTCAATGCATCCAGCACAAAGGCGGTGGTCATTGAGGTGGACACCCGCCAGCCGACGATCTTTCGGGCAAACACGTCGATGACGAAAGCGACGTAGACGACGCCCTGCCAAGTCGAGACGTAGGTAAAGTCCGAGACCTGTTACCCGGTAGGCGTTTGCGTGCAAATGCCGTAAGGGCAGAGTTGGTTCGGCATTTCCGCGGCGAAGGTCCGGTTGACCTTGTCGTCGGGACAGGGCCGGGAGGTGTCCGGATTGGTGGTGACGACTTTCTTGCCGCGCACAACACCCTGCAAGCCCATCGCTTTCATCAGTCGCTCAACCGTGCAGCGGGCAATGCTGTGTCCTTCCCGGCGCAGCGCGTGCCAGACCTTGCGGGCCCCGTACCGGCCACCGCTGGCATTGAAGGCACACTCGATCCTGCTGCTGTCGTCCCGGTCTCGCCTGGCGCGATGGGAGGCCAGATCCAGGTCGCGCACGATGGCGGCCCGGGCATAGTACGTCGACGGTGCGATCGGCAGCATTTTGCAGATCGGCCCGACACCCAAGACGCTCCGATGCTCGTTGATGAACGCCGTCATTTCTTGAACGGGCGGTCGAGCTCCGCCCGTTGCCCGACAGGCGAATGCAAGCATTCGCCGAGAGGAGGGGCAAAATAGGCGCTGGCCTTCTTCAGGATCTCATTGGCCTGGCGCAGTTCCCGAACCTCGCGTTCCAATGCCTTGATCCGGTCTTGCTCTGCGCCGGTCAGGCCAGGGCGCTCACCGGCATCGCGTTCGGCCCGTTGGCACCAGACGCGAAGGCTATCCGGAGAGCAGCCAAGCTTCGGCGCAATCGCCCGATACGCCGCATTATCGCTGGCATATTCGGCGCGGAGTTCCCTGAAAAGCCGAACGCCGCGTTCGCGAAGCTCAGCCGGGTAGGTTGGGGTGTAACGTCTCTTGCTCATAACAGGCATCCTCGGAGTAATTCACTCTCCGGGAAACCCGGGGCGGTTCATTTCAACTCATCGATCGCACTGGCCAGTGCACTCCTCCGCGATTGTGCGGAAGAGGCGGGAACGGTCATCTCATCTGGTTATTCGCCGGCTACGACCGGGGCGGTAGGTCAGCCGCCGTCGCCTACACGCTGACCGAGACCGCCACGCTGAACGGCGTGAATCCCCAAGCTTGGTTGACCCAGGTACTCAACCGCATTGCGGACCACAAGATCAACCGGATCGACGAACTCTTGCCCTGGAACTATCGAGCCGCCTGAACCGTCAAGAGCACTTACGCCGGACGCTTACCTTCGAGCTACTTCAGGCGCTGGATCGCGGCGACACCCACGCCGGCGTAGACCTTCTTCCAGCGGTAGAGCGTGACTTCCGCCACGCCCGTCTTACGGTAAATCTCAGCTACCGAAGTGCATTGCTCCGTCTGCCGCAGGGCGAACGTTGTGTGTTCGTCTGAGAAACGCTTTTTAGAGCGCGTTTGAGAAGGGTCACGGCCAGCGTCTGAGCAATGTAGCAGATGCAGCGATGAGGATCAGGGTTTCAGCGACGGCGGGGAGTTGTTCGTAGTCTCGAACAAGCCTCCGGCACTTCATGATCCAGGCGAAGGTACGCTCGACGACCCAGCGCCGTTTGATGACGACGAAGCCTTCCGCCGATGGCATGCGGCGGACGATTTCCAGCACGAGGTTGGTTTTGTCCTTGACCCAGTTCACCAATTTCCCGGCATACCCGCCATCCGCAAAGACCCGCTCGACGAAGGGGTAGAGGCTGCGCGAGCACTGCAGCAGGCTTTTGGCGCCGTCGCGGTCCTGCACACCAGCGCCATGTACCTCGACCCGCAACAGCCGTCCGTCAGTGTCGGTCAGGATGTGACGCTTGTGGCCATGAATTTTCTTACCCGCATCGAAGCCTTTGAATCCCCTTTTTGATCCGCGCTGCGCACGGACTGGCTGTCGATGATGGCGGCACTCGGAGAGGCCTCCCTTCCGGCCCGCTCACGGTCGGCCATCAGAAGGTTACGGTGAACGGTTGCCCAAACGCCTTCGGCCTGCCAGCGGCGCAGATAGTAGTAGACTGTCTGCCAAGGCGGGAAGTCGTGCGGCAGCAACCGACAGGCCGATCCGGCGCGAAGCTGATAGAGAATGGCGTCGACGATATGACGCTTTTCGGCCTTCCGCGGTCGTCCGCCGAGCCTGGCCTCGGGGATCAAGGGCTCCAGGACGGCCCATTGGCTGTCGGTCAGATCGGTCGGGTAGGGCTTGCGTCGTTTGGATCGGGGCATTGGCGTCGGGTCTCTTGGAAGGAAAGCCGACCGCCCATGAATCACGTGATTTGCCCCAATGGAATTCCCTTCTCAAACACGCTCTTAGGAATCTAGGTACGCCTCTCATGCCGAAAACTACCTGAATTTCCGCGTCTGACCGGAACATTTCTATGAGATATGATCAATTTCTATCTTGCAGAGAAAAATCTTCTCATCTATTATAGCTGTCAAACGAACCCAGTTCTGGAGCTTCCATGGCCAGCACAATGACCCTGCGCGCCGCTGCCGACCTGTTCAACAATCTCGACGGAGTCGAGGATCCGCAGGAACGAGAAGCGCGCTATCAGAAGCTGAGGGCGATCGTGCAGGCAGGCATGGTGACGTCGGACGTCGCCGTGTCACGCGGCAAGACGGCGGCATTCTCCGACGCCAAACTTGCGCAATTGCGTCTGCTGCAGGCCTTGATCGATTCAGGTATCAAGGGACCGGTGCTTTGGCGTTTCAATGCTCACCTGACGACGATACCTGTACGGCCTGGGGCAAAGTCCAAGGACGGAACGGCAATAGCGCTGGCGGTGGAAGAAATCCGCCGTAGCGAGGAGTGGGTTCTGGCCGTCCGCGTGACGCGCTCGCTGTTAACCGGCGAGCTGGAATTCCAGGGCGAACTGCGGCGAGCAGATGAGCCCGAAAATCCGGCCAGCCGGGAAATCCTCGATAGTGGGCGGGTCATCTACAGTCACATCACTCTTCCGGCGACGGCTTTAATCCGACCGGTTCTCGACCACCTCGACGAGGTACAGTCGTGAGTACGGATGCGGATGCATTGAGCCAGCCATGGTAGCCGGGGCGCTGGGGATGGTTTCCATCGAACGATTGGAGCGGGCATTGGCGACGGTCGCACACTGTGTAAACCAGGATCCGTTGTCCATTCCGACATACGAACGGCTGGAAGCTGCGCTAGAAGAAGCGCGCCAAAAGGCAAATACCCGGCAGCGCGCCCGCGCGTTTCTCAATCAGAGGGCGACCGGCTTGAGGAGTTCCAAAGCCTTTTCCAGCGACGCACCCTTGCCGTAGCGTTCCCGGTCGAGCCGATGTCCCAGCAAATCCCGCCTGACCCGCTCGTCCACCCCAGCTTCCAGCATGCGGTCCTCGAAGGCATGCCGGAGCGAGTACATGCTGTGCCGCTCGCTCTCCAGCAGTCCGTTCTCCCGCAGGTATTTGTTGACCGTTGCGCTCAAGCTTGGGTTGTTGCGGTATCTGGGAAACCCCTCCGGGTATTCTCGAAACGCTGCGAGGGACACACCGGTCAGGGGTATGATGCGGCGCGCATTCTGGCTCTTCAATTGCCGACCGTCTGGTTTGATAGATATGTGCGGGATGGTCGTATCCAATCGGATCGTTTGGGCGGTGAGCGCGGCTCCCTCGCTGGGCCGGTAACCGGTATTGACCATGCCGAGCAACAGAACGCGCGCTTCGCCGTTCAAACCGTCGAGAGCGCCACGACACAGCAAACGGTCACGGATCCACGTTGTAGAGAAGGGCGGCCTGTTCGGTCGCTCACCCTCTTTGAACGAAAGACCGCCGAGCGGGAGGTCTATGTTCAGCCGCTTCATGCTGTTGACGGTCTTCAAGACCTCGCCGAGGTGGATCAGGTCCTTGTTAGCCGAATTGGGCGTCAGTTCTTCTTTCTCAATCCGCTCCTGCCAATATTCCCTGAAGTCGAGCATATCGTCCCGCGTGATTCTATCGATGGGCTTGTCACCAACCACACCGGTGAAATTATCAATCGCCTTGATCCGGGGATTGCGCCATCGACGGCGCTGGTCGACGCTCTTGTTCAGGGTCTTGTCGCGCGCCAGTGTCCAGTAGAGGTCCAGCGCCTTGCGCACGGTAAGTTCAGGCTCGGGCACTGTACCCAGCAAGGCGGCGGCTTCGATCAGGTTAGGAACTCCGTTCGGCGCGGAAATGGCCTCTACCCGTTCGAGAATGTCCTCCAACGGCAGTTCGCTGACCTGCTTCTGGTTGAGGTAGCGGAATCCTCGGACCGCGGCCAGTTCCCTGGCGGCATCATAACGGGCCGCGGCATCGTCTGTATCTCCCGCCAGCCGTGCTTCCCAGGCTTCGATCATCTGGTTCCAGACCGTCGTTGCCTTGGTCTGGGCCACCGACCGGCTATCGGTATGCAGGCTAATCGAGACCTTGGTTCGAGGCTCGACCGAAGCGTAGCGCGTCGGGACTCGCCGGACGATGTGATAGGTATTGCTGCGCAGAACGAGTTTCATGCGGACGCCTCCTTGGCACCGCACTTTGTGCAGCATTATGTGCTGCAAAACAAGAGGATTGTTTATCAACCACAGCCGCGCAATCAACTATTGTCGTTATTTAACAATAATTTACACAAAATTCTCGCAAATAATTATGGCGGAGAGAGAGGGATTCGAACCCTCGAAGGACTTGCGCCCTTAACGGTTTTCGAGACCGCCCCGTTCAACCACTCCGGCACCTCTCCGCATTGAACCGGCCGCAGACATGGAACGTCTTGCCGAGTTCAGGCGCGCAACCTAAGCATTGAGCCGCCCCGCCGCAAGGCCAAGTATATCGCAATTTTGGCGCACCGCAGCCGCGCCGAAAGTCTTGACAGGGACGCGCAGATCACTAGGTTTCGCAATTCGCTTGAAAAAGCGGATAACGGTTCGAACCACGAAAACAATAACGCTTTCCGCGCGGCCAGCATTCCAGGCCGCCCGGGCGCATATCGGAATGAGATCATGTACGCAGTCATCAAGACGGGCGGTAAACAATACCGCGTCGCTAAAGACGACAAGATCACCGTCGAACGCCTGCCTGGCGACGAGGGCAGCGAAGTCACCATTGACCAGGTTTTGATGGTCGGCGGCGACAGCCCGCGCATCGGCACCCCGACCGTCGACGGCGCAGCGGTGAAGGCGACTATCGTCTCCCAGTCCCGCGGCGACAAGGTCATTATCTTCAAAAAGCGCCGCCGTCAGAAGTCACGGACCAAGAACGGTCACCGGCAACTGCACTCGGTGCTGCAAATCACGGCCATCGAAGGCTAATCGAAGACTGATTTTAAGCTAGGGCATAGGAGACAGATCCATGGCTCATAAGAAAGCAGGCGGCTCGTCCCGCAACGGCCGCGACAGTGCCGGCCGCCGCCTGGGCGTGAAGAAGTTTGGCGGCGAAAACGTGCTGGCCGGCAACATCATCGTCCGCCAGCGCGGCACCAAGTTCCATCCCGGTGAGAATGTCGGCATGGGCAAGGATCACACCCTGTTTGCCCTGAGCGACGGGCAGGTGAAGTTCGAGCGCAAGCGCGGTGGCCGTTCTTTCGTCGCCATTGAGTCGGAAGTGGCAACTGCCGCTGCGGCCGCCGGCGGCGACGACTAATCGCGTCTCAGCGCCTGCTTTGTTGGTGGCAGGCGCGGACATTTAAATAGCAGGCAAATGCACCCGGTCCCGATGGATCGGGCTTTGCCGTTAAAGGACATCCCGTTATGCGCTTCCTCGACGAAGCGAAAATCTTCGTGAAGAGCGGCGATGGCGGCCCCGGCTGCATCAGCTTCCGGCGGGAAAAGTCTATCGAGTATGGCGGTCCTGACGGTGGCGATGGCGGCCGCGGCGGTGACGTGGTCATTGAGTGCGTCGACAATCTCAATACCCTGATCGATTACCGCTACCGCCAGCATTACAAGGCCATGCGTGGCATTTACGGAATGGGCCGCCAGCGCACGGGCGCACGCGGGGACGATGTGGTCTTGAAAGTGCCGCCCGGTACGGAAATCCTAAGCGAAGACCGTAGCCTGGTGCTGGCCGATTTCACTGAGCCCGGACAGACGCTGGTGCTGTTGCGGGGCGGCGATGGCGGCTTCGGCAATACCCACTACAAGACCTCCACCAATCAGGCTCCAAGGCGGGCTGATCCCGGCTGGCCGGGCGAGGAAGCGTGGATCTGGCTTCGTCTGAAGCTAATTGCCGATGTGGGCCTGATCGGCCTGCCCAATGCGGGCAAGTCCACCCTGCTGGCGGCGACCAGTGCGGCGAAGCCCAAGGTCGGCGCCTATCCCTTCACGACGCTGCATCCGAACCTGGGCGTGGTGCGCCGAGGTGAAGATACGATTGTCCTGGCCGACATTCCCGGTCTGATCGAAGGGGCGAACGAAGGGGCGGGGCTCGGCACCAAGTTCCTGGGGCATATCGAGCGCTGCGATCTGCTGGTGCATCTGGTCGATGGCTCAATGGGGCAGGACGTGGGCGCCGCCTACCATACCGTGCGTGACGAGTTGGTGGCTTACGATGCGGGGCTGGAGGACAAGCGCGAACTGCTGGTCCTGAACAAGACCGACGCCATGGACGATGACGAACGCGCCCTGCAACTGGGCTACCTGGCGGAAGCGGCAGGCTGCGCGGCTGATGACATTATGTTGCTATCCGGAGCGACCGGCGCCGGCGTGGATGAGCTTTGCGGCCGCCTGATGCAGCATGTGGCCGAGCGCCAGCTGGCCGAAGTTGAGCCGGAACCCTTCATTCCATGACCAGTCCCTTCGACCGTGCAAAGCGTGTCGTGGTCAAGATCGGCTCGGCTTTGCTGGTCGATCAGGCAACCGGGACACCCAGGCAGGCCTGGCTCCACGCCCTGGCCGAGGATCTGGCGGCGTTGCGCGCCGCGGGGATCGAGACCGTTATCGTCTCGTCCGGCGCTATCGCGCTTGGGCGGCGCAGTCTGAAACTGCCGCGGGGCACGCTGCGGCTGGAGGAAAGCCAGGCCGCGGCGGCGACGGGGCAGATCCGGCTCGCCCACGCTTACGAGACTGCGCTGGCGCCGCATGGCATGCCGGTTGCGCAGGTGTTGCTGACCCTCTCCGACAGCGAGATGCGCAGGCGCTACCTCAACGCGCGCAACACGCTGGGCATGCTGCTGAAGAAAGGCGCGGTCCCGGTCATCAACGAAAACGACACTATCGCGACGGAAGAAATCCGCTTCGGCGACAATGATCGTCTGGCGGCGCGTGTGGCGGCGATGATCGAGGCGGACGTGCTGGTGCTGCTCTCGGACATTGACGGGCTCTACACGGGCGATCCGCGGCATGATTCGCATGCGGAATTCCTGCCGCACATCCGCGAAATCAACCCGCAGATCGAGGCGATGGCGGGCAAACCTGGGGCCGACGGCTCCGGCGGCATGGTGACCAAGCTGGCGGCGGCAAAGATCGCGCTCGGTGCGGGCTGCCATATGCTGATCGCGAACGGTCATGCGCCGCACGCCCTTCGGGACCTGCGCAGCAGGCAGGCTCGTTCTACATGGTTCGAGGCATCGACGACGCCCCGTAATGCCTACAAGAACTGGATCGCCGGCAGCCTGAACCCACGCGGACGATTGCGGGTCGATCCCGGCGCGGCTAACGCCCTGGCG
Organism: Alphaproteobacteria bacterium; assembly: GCA_965222315.1. Taxonomy (GTDB): domain Bacteria; phylum Pseudomonadota; class Alphaproteobacteria; order Bin95; family Bin95; genus JACKII01. The sequence goes on from OZ244951.1 coordinate 1,717,909, forward strand.
AAAGGGCGCTCGTTGCTTCCGGCCGGCGTTCGCGCCGCGGAGGGCCATTTCGAGCGGGGCGATGCGGTAGTAATCGCAGACATGGATGGCCAGGAACTGGCGCGTGGCCTTGTTGCCTATGACAGCGCAGAGGCTGCCAAGGTTTGCGGCCACAAGACCGAAGAGTTGGAGGCACTGCTTGGCTATCGTGGCCGCGGCGCTATGATTCACCGGGACGATCTGGCGCTGACCAATTTGCGGCTTGGCGCAGGCGCGTCCGAACCGGCAAACAAAGCGGTATAAGCATGACACAGCCTTTGACGGATATCGACGCAGACGCCCTGATTGCGGAAATCGGCGCGAAGGCGCGGAAAGCAACCGAAGCCCTCGGCACCGCAACGCCGAAAGCCAAGACCGCGGGCTTGCGGGAAGCTGCTGCACGGGTGCGGGCGCGGGCGAACAGCCTGTTGGACGCCAACGCCACCGATTGTGCGCTGGCGGAAAAGAATGGCATTAGCGCTGCCTTCATGGACCGGCTGCGCCTGACGCCGGACCGGATTGAGGGCATCGCGCAGGGCCTGGAGGCCGTTGCCGCCCGGCCCGATCCCATTGGCGCGGCGGATCAGGAATGGACCCAGCCGAATGGCCTGCGCATCAGCCGGGTGCGAGTGCCGCTCGGCGTGGTGGGCGTCATCTATGAGAGCCGCCCGAACGTCACCGCAGACGCGGGCGGGCTATGCGTCAAGGCCGGGAACGCGGCGGTGCTGCGTGGCGGCTCCGACAGTTTCGAAAGCTCCGGCGTCCTGATCGAGTGCATGCGTGAGGGCCTGTCGTCGGCAGGGCTGCCCAGTGACGCCGTCCAGCGCATTCCGACCAAGGACCGCATCGCGGTGGGCGCTATGCTGCGCGGGCGCGGGGCCATCGACCTGATCGTGCCCCGCGGCGGCAAGGGCCTGACGGAGCGGGTGTTCAATGAAGCCCGCATGCCGGTGATCGGCCATCTGGAGGGGCTGTGCCATATCTATGTGGACGCGGGCGCGGACCTGGACATGGCCTGCGCCATCACCGTCAACGCCAAGATGCGCCGCACCGGCATTTGCGGTGCGGCGGAGACGCTGCTGGTCGACCGGCGGGCGGCGGACAGCCATTTGCAGCCGCTCATCGATTCCCTGCTCGCCGCTGGTTGTGCCGTGCGTGGCGATGACCTGAGCCAGGCGGTGGACCCGCGGGTGACCCCCGCGGTGGAAAGCGATTGGCGCACCGAGTACCTGGACACAATCATTGCTGTCCGGGTGGTGGATGGTGTCGAAGGCGCAATGGCGCATATTAACGAGTACGGCTCTCATCACACCGATTCGATCATTACCGACGACCAGACGGTCGCCGGCCGCTTCATCCGGGAGGTGGACAGCGCCATCGTCCTGCATAATGCCTCCACCCAGTTCGCCGATGGCGGCGAGTTCGGCTTCGGTGCGGAGATCGGCATTTCCACCGACAAGTTCCACGCCCGTGGCCCGGTCGGTGCCGACCAGCTTACCAGCTACAAGTACGTGGTGCAGGGCAATGGTCAAACGCGGCCCTGAGCACTCACGGGAATGACGATGCGCGTTCCGGTTGCTCCCAGCATCCAGGGGCTGGGCCGCAAAGGCGGAGGGCGGATCGGCCTGCTCGGCGGCTCGTTCAACCCCGCGCATGAGGGGCACCTGTACATCTCGCGGGAGGCCCTGAAGCGCTTGCGGCTTAATGCGGTTTGGTGGCTGGTCTCTCCCCAAAACCCGCTAAAGGTCTCCGATGACATGGCGCCGTTGTCGGCTCGGATGGCGTCGGCTGAGGCGATGGCCCGGCACCCCCGCATTCACGCGACCGATATCGAACAGCACCTCCGCACCCGCTATACTGCGGACACGCTGACGATGTTGAAGGCCCGCTTCCCCGGCACCCATTTTGTTTGGCTCATGGGCGCAGACAACCTTATCCAATTGCCCCGTTGGGCGCGGTGGCAGAAAATTGCGGAGTCCGTTCCCATTGCAGTGTTCGGGCGCCCCGCTTATTCTTCCCGCGCCATGCTAGGCAAGGTAGCCCAACGATATGCGCGGAAGCGTGTTGATGCGGCAGATGCGGGCCGGTTGGCCGGTCTTTCGCCGCCGGCATGGGCGTTTTTTCCGATCAAGTTGCACACCGCCTCGTCTACCGCCCTGCGCGAAGCAGGTCTGTCGGCAGCGGATTTTGGAGGATCCAAACAATAGAACCCAACCTTGAAACGCAGGAGACACCCGTCTCCGCGGCCGCTCCCCAAACGGCAAAAGGGAAGAAGCCTGCCGGCGCGAAATTGCTGGCGCGCATTCTTGAAGTCCTCGACGACAACAAGGCCGAGGACGTCGTCACCATCGACCTGGCGGAGAAAAGCCCGCTGGCTGACTACATGATAGTTGCAAGCGGCCGCTCTCAGCGCCAGGTGCAGGCGCTTGCGGATTATGTTGGCCGGGCGGTCAAGGAGACAGCCGCTCGCGTCAAGGTCGAAGGTCAGGCTCAAGGGGATTGGGTTCTGATCGACGCGGGCGACGTGGTCGTTCATCTGTTCCGGCCTGAAGTCCGCGCGTTCTATAAGGTCGAGGCCATGTGGGGCCTGACAACGCCAGAGACGGCGCACAGCAACTTCGCAACACAATAGGGGCGGGGAGCGGTTATGCGGATCGTGATTGCCGCCGTGGGGCGTCTGCGGCGGGGCGCGGTTCACGACCTGATCGCCACCTACCAGAAACGGATCGTCTGGCCGCTTGAAATTCGCGAACTGCAGGAAAGGCGGCAATCGCCGCCCGGCGGTTTAATAGCCGCAGAGGCGGCGCTTCTTTTGCAAGCACTGCCCGAATCTGGTCCGGTTGTCGCCTTGGACGAACGAGGCGACGATCTTTCCAGCAATGCTTTCGCAAATCTCCTTTCAACATGGCGGGACGGCGGCGAGCCCGCCTGTGGCTTTGCCATTGGTGGAGCGGACGGCTTGCATGAAAGCATCCGGGCGCGCGCTACACGAACCGTCCGCTTTGGCCGACAGACCTGGCCGCACATGCTGGCCCGCGCCATGCTGGTCGAGCAGATTTACCGGGCACAGCAAATTCTGGCCGGGCATCCCTACCACCGGGAATGAATCATGAGCCGCCGTGCCGCGCGGCTCGGTACCGCCGCGCTGGCGCTCGCCCTGCTGACAGCCGCGGCCGAAACCACCGATCCGGAACGCCGCGCTACTGAAGGCGAACTCCAGCAGACCGAAGAATCGTTGCGGCAGGCGGAGGCCGAGCGGCAGGCCCGCCTCGGCAAACAGACTGCCTTGCAAAGCGAGTTGCTGACGCTCAGCACTGCGATGCAGGTGGCGGTCGCCGATCTGCGGCAGCATGAGAAGACCATCGTTGCAATCGGCGAGAGCCTGGAAGACCTGGAAGACCAGCGGAACGCCCGTCAGGCGGAGTTGGAGCAGCGGCGGGTGCAGGCCGGCAGCGTGGTGGCGGCCCTTGTCCGCCTGACCGCCCTGCCGCCGGAGGCCGCCCTGATGGGCCATGGCAGCAGCGACGACCGGCTTCGCACCGCCTTGCTGCTGCGCGGACTGGCGCCGCGGCTGGAGGCGAGAGCGGCCTTGCTGGCGGACGATATCGCCAATATTCACAAGGCCGAAGCCAAGATCGCCGCAGAGCGGGAACGTCTCGCAACGGCGAAGCGGGACCTGGAGCGGCGCTATCTCTCCCTGGCCGAGGTGGTCAAACAGAAAGACCAACTGTTGGCCGAACAGGCCGATTCCGCCGACAGAACCGCCGCGATTGCCAAGCGGTTGGCGAAGAGTGCGGCGAGCCTCCGTGAACTGCTGGGCCGGATCGATGCGGAGCGCGCGGCGCGGCTGGCAGCGATCAAGGCAGAGCGGCAACGGCGCAGCGCCCGGGCGCTGGCGCGCGGGCTGGAACCGGCCGCTCCCGATGGAGCGCCGCTTTGGCTCGCAGGGCTGGTGGGCCGGGAAGGCGGGCTGATCGCGCCGGTCAGCGGGCAGGTGATCTACCGCTTCGGAGAGGGGCAGGGGCGGTTCACCGAGGGCGTGACCCTGGCGGCAGCGCCGGACACGCCGGTGTTATCCCCGGCGGATGGCCGCGTGGTCTATGCTGGTCCCTTCCGCGACTATGGCATATTACTGATCATCGAACATGGCGGCGGTTTTCACTCTGTCCTGACCGGACTGGGTGACAGTAGTATGGTGGCTGGCCAATGGGTCTTGGGCGGTGAGCCGTTGGGCCTGACAGCCGGGCATGGCTCGCTTTATGTCGAGATCCGGCAGAATGGGTCGCCAATCGATCCGCTGGCCTGGTTTACGGTCGACCGCAGTTAGCCTGCGGTGGCCATTTTGAATGAATGGGAGACACGGATGCTTCGCAGCGCTGGAATGGTGCTTGTTGCCGGAATGCTGGCGTTCGCCGGTGGCTCGGCAAGCGCACAGGGCAAGTCATCAGAGACCTACCGCTACCTGAACCTGTTTGGCGACGTGTTCGAACGGGTGCGGGCGCAGTATGTGGAGGAAGTGTCGGACGAAGAGCTGATCGAGGCGGCCATTAACGGCATGCTTTCGTCCCTCGACCCGCACTCCAGCTACCTCAATCCCGAGAATTTTGAGGACATGCAGGTCCAGACAAAGGGCGAGTTCGGCGGTCTCGGCATCGAAGTCACCATGGAAAACGGCCTGGTCAAGGTGGTCTCCCCCATCGACGACACGCCCGCCTTCAGGGCCGGCTTGCAGCCGGGCGACTATATCAGCCATCTGGACGGCGAACCGGTCCTGGGCCTGACCTTGGCCGAGGCGGTCGAGAAGATGCGCGGTGCCCCGGATACGGACCTGACGCTGACCATCCGCCGTGGCGAGGAAAAGCCCTTCGACGTCACGCTGACACGCGCGGTCATCAAGATCCAGTCCGCCCGCTCGCGGCTGGAGGGCGATATCGGCTACCTGCGCATCACCAGTTTCAATCAGCAGACGACGACGTTGTTGAACGAGGCGGTCGAAAGCCTGCGTAAGGAGGCGCCGGACGGCAAGCTGAGCGGGCTGGTGCTCGACCTGCGCAACAATCCCGGCGGCTTGCTGAACGAAGCGATTTCAGTGTCCGATGCCTTCCTGGACCGCGGCGAGATCGTCTCCACCCGTGGCCGGGACAAGGAAGGCGCCCAGCGATTCAACGCCAAGGAAGGGGACGTGCTGAACGGCCTGCCCATGGTGGTGCTGATCAATGGCGGCTCCGCCTCCGCGTCGGAGATTGTCGCGGGCGCGCTACAGGATCATCGGCGGGCGATCATTTTGGGAACGCAGTCCTTTGGCAAGGGCTCGGTACAGACCATCCAGGCAATCCCCGGCCATGGTGCCATCCGCCTGACGACGGCGCGTTACTACACGCCATCCGGCACCTCGATCCAGGCTAAGGGGGTGGTGCCCGACATTGAAGTAAAGCCTGCGCGGATTGAGGAGATCGACGACTCGGCCCGCCGGCGGGAGGCGGACCTCCGCGGCGCGCTCGACAGTTCGGGCAATGATGGTGAGGAGGGTGAAGCCGACAAGGCAGCCAAAGCAGCGCCGGTTGACTATCAGTTGGAGCGGGCGCTCGACCTTTTGCGAGGCATTTCCCTCTACAACCAGAAACAAGGTTAAGGACCCGATGCCGATACGCGCAGCGGATCTGCCGTACCGTCCCTGCGTCGGCGTCATGCTGGTCAATTCGTCCGGCATGATCTGGGTCGGGCGGCGGCTGGATACCCCCAATGGCTGGCAGATGCCGCAAGGCGGCATCGATGAGGGAGAGCGTCCGTGCGACGCTGCGCTCCGGGAGTTGCATGAGGAGATTGGCACCGACAAGGCTGAGATTATCGCGGAAAGTCAGACATGGCACCGGTACGACCTGCCGCCGTACCTGCTCGGCAAGGCGTGGAAGGGAAGGTACCGCGGGCAGGAGCAGCGTTGGTTCCTGCTTCGGTTCAAGGGATGTGACAGCGACATTGATATCGCCACCGACCATCCGGAGTTCGATGCTTGGCAGTGGGTAGCGCCCGGTGCGCTCAGCAGCCTGATTGTTCCGTTCAAACGCGCCGTCTATGAGCAGGTGGTGGCCGAGTTCTGGCCGCAACTCGATACCATTTCGCAATAGATCGAAGTACGTGCCATGACAGAAGACACCCTGCCCCTCGCCGGTATCCGCGTGCTGGAGTTCTGCCACACGATCATGGGACCGACCGCGGGCGTGATTCTGGGTGATCTGGGTGCGGACGTGATCAAGATCGAACCCGCCCCAGCCGGCGACAAGACCCGCCGTTTGCCCGGCTTTGCCTCCGGCTTCTTCACCGCCTTCAACCGCAACAAGCGCGGCATCTGCCTGGACCTGAAGAGCGAGGCCGGACTCGCGGTCGCCCACAAGCTCATCAGCCAGTGCGATATGCTGTTCGAGAACTATGGCCCCGGCACGATGGAGCGCCTCGGCTGCGGCTACGATCAGGTCAAGCACCTGAACGAGGGCCTGATCTACGGCGCGCTGAAAGGCTTCCTTTCCGGCCCCTATGAGCACCGCCCGGCGCTGGATGAGGTGGTGCAGTTCATGGGCGGGCTCGCCTACATGACCGGGCCGCCGGGCCGGCCGGTGCGGGCCGGCACCAGCGTCATCGACATGATGGGCGGCACCATGGCCGTGGTCGGCGCGCTGGCCGCGCTGGAGGAGCGCAAACGCACCGGCAAGGGCCAGTTCATCAAGAGCGCGCTGTTCGAGAGCACCGCCTGGCTGATGACCCAGCACATGGCGGGCGAGAAAATCACGGGCAGGGAAATGCCGCCCATGCCCGCGCGTGAGGGCGCTTGGGCGGTTTATGAACTGTTCGAGACCCGCGACGGCCAGCCGATCTTCATCGGCATCACGTCCGACAATCACTGGCAGCGCTTCTGCAAGGAATTCGGGCGGGAAGACCTGCTTGACGACCCGGACTATGCCACCAACGAGGCGCGCGTGGCGATGCGGCCGACCTTGCTGCCGCTGGTGGCGGAACTCGTCAAGCCGCATTCCATGGAAGAGATGGTGGCGATTGCCGAGCGTATCGGCATCCCCTTCGCGCCGGTGGCGGAGACCAGGCACCTGCATGGTGATGCGCATCTGAATGCGGGCCGCGGTATGCTTCCCGTTAACATGCCGAACGGCGATCCCGTAAAGCTGCCCCGCCTGCCTATGGAGATGAGCGGCCACGACCTCGGCCTGTTCCGCCAGCCGCCCGCAATTGGCGAGCACACGGCGGAAGTGATGCTGGAGGCAGGCTACTCCCAGGCTGAAATCGACGAGTTGGCCGGGCAGGGTGCGGTGGTGCTGGAGCACTAGATGGTTGCCGGTTTCCCTTGATCACCACTGTGTGTCGCGAAGGGTAAGTCAGCGTATCGAAGGGGCCAGCAGCGCCCTATGCCATAGCCCCTTCCGGAAGGAGTCATCATGAAAGTCCACATTCTCGACGACTGGTTCGACACGCTGCGCCACCTGCCGTGCTTCACCAAGCTGGACGGCCACGACGTCATCATCTGGAACGATCACGTCCAGGAGACGGACGCGCTGGCCGAAAGGCTCAAGGATGCGGAGGCCGTCTGCCTGTTCCGGGAGCGAACCAAGATTCAGGCCGACTTGCTGGCGCGCCTGCCGAACCTGAAGCTGATCAGCCAGCGCAGCGTCTTTCCGCACATCGACGTGCCCGCCTGCACCGAGCATGGCGTGCTGCTCTGTTCCGACCAGCATTCGGACACGCCATCCTACGCCGCCGCGGAACTGACATTCGGCCTGGTCCTGGCCGCCATGCGCCAGATCCCGCAGCAGATGGAATCGCTGAAGGCCGGGAACTGGCAGATGGGCGTCGGCCACTCGGTCCGGCACAAAACCATGGGCATCTGGTCTTACGGGCGGCTCGGCAAGGCGGTGGCGAAATACGCCAAAGCCTTCGATATGGACGTGCAGGTCTGGGGCGGCGAGGAATCCTGCGCCGAGGCGGTGGCGGACGGTTTCCGCAAGGCCGAGACCCGCGAGGCCTTCTTCGCCACGTCGGACGTGGTCTGCCTGCTGGTCCGGCTTTATCCCGCCACCCGTGGCATGTTCACGGCGAGTGACCTTGCGCTGATGAAGCCGGACTCGCTACTGGTCAACACCAGCCGTGCGCCCCTGATCGAGGAGGGCGCGCTTTACGAGGCGCTGAAGGCCGGCCGCCCCGGCATGGCCGCCGTCGACGTGTTCGAGCAGGAGCCGGTTGGCTCGGAAGGCCACCCGATGCTGACCCTGCCGAACGTGGTCGCGACCCCGCATATCGGCTACGTCACCAGCGAAGAGTACGAGACCCAATTCCAGGCGATCTTCGACCAGGTTGTGGCATTCGATCAGGGCCAGCCGATCAATGTCATTAATGCAGAGGCGTCGAAGACGTAAGGGGCCATCTCCAACTCCCCCTCCCCAGCGAAAGCTGGGGCCCATTCCATTGGCGTTTGAGCCGAAGCGCCTGGCGCTGCTATTGATAGGTCTCCGGAATGGATCCCCGCTCAAGGCGGGGAAGGTGAGCGGGTAAAGCGAAAAGGGCGAGGCAACTAACCGCTCTGCGCGAACAGCTCCCGCCCGATCAGCCAGCGCCTGATCTCCTGGGTGCCCGCGCCGATCTCGTAGAGTTTCGCGTCGCGCAGCAGCCGTCCGGTCGGGTACTCGTTGATGTAGCCGTTGCCGCCCAGGCACTGGATCGCCTCCAGCGCCATCCAGGTAGCTTTCTCCGCCGTGTAGAGGATCACGCCCGCCGCATCCATGCGGGTGGTGTCGCCACGATCGCAGGCCTTCGCCACCGCATAGGCATAGGCCTTGCAGGCGTTCATGGTGGTGTACATGTCGGCGAGCTTTGCCTGCATGATCTGGAAGTTGCCGATGGGCTCGCCGAACTGCTCGCGCTCGTGCACGTAGGGCAGCACCGTGTCCATGCAGGCCTGCATGATGCCGAGCGGGCCGCCCGAAAGCACCAGCCGCTCATAGTCGAGGCCGCTCATCAGCACGTTGACGCCGCGCCCGACCTGGCCCAGCACGTTCTCCGCCGGCACTTCACAATCTTGGAAGATCAGTTCTGCGGTGTTGGAGCCGCGCATCCCCAGCTTGTCCAGCTTCTGGCCGGTGGAAAAGCCCTTGAAGCCCTTCTCGATCAGGAACGCCGTGATGCCGCGCGGGCCACCCTGGGGGTCGGTCTTGGCGTAGACCACCAGCGTCTCGGCGTCCGGCCCGTTGGTGATCCACATCTTGGAGCCATTCAGGATGTAATGGTCGCCCTTTTTGTCCGCGCGGAGCTTCATCGACACCACGTCGGAGCCCGCATTGGGCTCGCTCATGGCGAGCGCGCCCACATGCTCGCCGGACACAAGCTTCGGCAAGTATTTGGCCTTCTGCTCTGCCGTGCCGTTGCGATGGATCTGGTTCACGCAGAGGTTGGAGTGCGCGCCATAGGAAAGCCCCACGCTGGCCGACGCGCGGGAGACCTCCTCCATCGCCACCATGTGCTCCAGATAGCCCATGCCCGCGCCGCCATATTCCTCGTCAACGGTCACGCCCAGCAGGCCCATCGCCCCAAGCTTCGGCCAGAGCGCCATGGGGAAGGCGTTGTCCTTGTCCGTCTGCTCCGCGAGCGGCGCGATCTCGTTCTGGGCGAAGTCGGCGGCGCTCTCCCGGAGCATGTCGCAGGTCTCGCCGAGGCCGAAGTCGAGGGAATGAAAGGCATTGGGCAGCATCAAAGGGGCGCCTTTGCAAAGTGAACACGTGGCCCGTACGGACCGTCTACCTTCTATCGTATCAGGATGAGTGGCGCAGCTTTAAGAGATATTTGGGAAAGGTGGGCTACTCTTAGGGACGCAAGAAACCCGTTTGTTTCCCAAAGGGGCCCATGTCAAACAACGCCGCCCATATTCTGCTGGTCGAAGATTCCCCGGCCATGGCCCGGGTCTATCGGGAATATCTGTCGATTGACGGCCACCGTATCGAAGACGCTGCGAGCGTCGCCGCAGCGTTGGCGGCGCTCGCCTCCCAGCCGCCGGATGTGATTGTCCTCGACCTGCAACTACCGGATGGCAACGGGACGGAGGTCTTGAAGCATGTCCGTGCCGCCGGCCTGCACGCGGCGGTGGTGGTCGTGACCGCCAACGGCTCCGTCAACAGCGCGGTGGAGGCGATGCGGGAAGGGGCGTTCGATTTTATCGTCAAGCCGGTGAGTGGCGAGCGTCTGATTTATACTGTCCGCAACGCGGTGGAGCGTCAGCAACTCCGGCAGATCGTTCAGACCTACCGCCAGAGCGACCGGCAGGAATTCTGTGGCTTTGTCGGTGGCTCCCTTCCGATGCAGGCCGTCTACCGCACGATCGAAAGCGCGGCGAAAAGCAAGGCCTCTATCTTCGTCACGGGCGAGAGTGGCACGGGCAAGGAAGTCTGCGCGGACGCCATCCACCGAACCAGCCCGCGCGCGGGCATGCCGTTCATCGCCCTGAACTGCGCTGCCATCCCGAAGGATCTGATGGAAAGCGAGATTTTCGGGCATGTAAAAGGTGCCTTCACCGGTGCTACCACGGACCGGACCGGTGCCGCGATGCTCGCTGACGGCGGCACCCTGTTCCTGGACGAAATTTGCGAGATGCCGCTCGATTTGCAGGTGAAGCTCTTGCGTTTCGTACAGACGGGAAACATCACCCCCGTCGGCGGGCACGCCACGCAGCATGTCGATGTGCGCTTCGTCTGCGCCACGAACCGGGACCCGATGCGGGAGGTGCAGGAAGGCCGTTTCCGCGAAGACCTCTTCTACCGCTTGCACGTCATCCCTATCGCCCTGCCGCCGCTGCGGGAGCGGGGCGGCGACCTGCTGACGCTTGCCCGGCACTTCCTCGCCGTTTGCGCGGGGGAGGAGGAACGGGCTTTCCGCCAGTTCGACCGGGCTGCGGAGCGCGCGGTGCAGACCTACTCCTGGCCAGGCAATGTCCGGCAGATGCAGAACGTCATCCGCAATGTTGTCGTCCTGAACGAGGGCGAAACCATCACAGCCGAGATGCTGACGGCAACCCTCCAATTGCAGGGCCATACCGCTCTGCCGGCAAGCGGCCCGCTGGCTATTGACTCTGAGGCGGCGGGTGCCGGCGGTTTGCGGGTGATCAATGGTGAGAACCCAGGCACCGACGGGAGCCCAGTCCGCCCTCTGGCCGAAGTCGAGCGGGAAGCGATAGAGGCAGCCTTGGCCCAGGCTGACAACAACGTGGCGCGTGCGGCGGCGCTTCTGGAGATCAGTCCGTCGACCATCTACCGGAAAGTCGCCCGCTGGGGCGGCAATATGGCTATGCTGGCAACAGGTTAGCCGCATGGACTGACGCATTCTTCATTGTACTGATACAGTAGAGCGGAGCAGGGTGAGGGACGTTATGGCGAAGTATCTGGTAACCGGCGGCTGCGGCTTCATTGGCTCGCACTTGGTGGATGCCTTGCTGTCGGCAGGGTATTCGGTCCGCGTGCTGGACGACCTTTCCACCGGCAAACGCTCCAATATCCCGCAGCAGTCGGTAGATATGGTCATCGGCGATGTCAGCGATCCGCCTGCCGTGACTGCCGCGATGCAGGGCATGGACGGCTGCTTTCACTTGGCAGCCATCGCGTCCGTCGCGCGCTCGAATGAAGATTGGACCGGCACGCATCGCGTAAACCAGACCGGTACGGTTGCGGTTCTGGATGCGGCCCGGACAGCCCACGACGGCAGTCCAATCCCGGTGGTCTACGCCAGTTCGGCCGCGGTCTACGGCGACAATACCAACCTGCCCCTCCGCGAGAGCGAACCGCCGAAACCGCTGACGGCCTATGGTGCCGACAAGCTCGGCTCTGAACTGCACGCGAAAGTTGCGGGTCAGGTGCATGGTGTTTCCACCTGCGGCTTCCGCTTCTTCAACGTCTACGGCCCGCGCCAGGACCCGAAATCGCCCTATTCTGGCGTAATTTCCATCTTTGCGGGGAAGATGCTGGCGGGGGAGGGCCTGACCATCGACGGTGCGGGCCAGCAAACCCGCGACTTCATCTATGTCGCCGACGTGGTCCGCCACCTCATCGCCGGGATGGTCCATGCAAGCCTCGACGCCCCGGTTTTCAATGTCTGCACCGGCCGACGCGTATCCATACTGACCCTGGCGGAGACGATGGCCGATGTCTTGGGCGTGCCGCTCCAGGTGACGCACGGGCCGCCCAGGGCGGGGGATATTGCCGATTCGCTCGGCGATCCGTCGGCTGCTGCTGCGGCCCTCGGCGTACGGGCGGAGCGGTCTTTGGAGGATGGCCTTAGGCTGCTGCTGGCGGTTTCTTGATGCTGTTTCTCCCGGGAAACAGCCAAAGTGTGACCGTGGTCACAGTCAAACAGTGTCTTCGTACTTGCCGGGAATGATGCTACCTTTAAGTTGTAATCATAAAGAGGGTACAGCTTTCCTACCTCCGGTTTGAGGCACGATCGCTGGACCAGCGAAATGGCCGCCTGCCCACTGTCAGTGGTTAATCAGGCGTCCGAGGAGTGGAGCAAGTGAAACGACGCTTTTTCAGCATGAAGGCCGTTGCGCGCGCCAGCCAGGGGGCAGGGGGCCAGTCAACCGGTGCAATTTTCGAAATTTTAACGGCTCCCATGGATAACGGTTGGATGACCGCGGGCGGTGCGGTTACGGCTGCAGTCTGGCTGCGGCATCGGCACCGCAACGGTGAGGAGAGACGACAATGATGGCAGTCAGCCAAGCAAACACCATTCCATCAATTGATCGCGCCGGGGGCGCAAATGCAGTGGCGGAGTCGATTGGGACTGCCCTCAGCGTTGTCCTGGTCGGGGGAGAAGCGCTGTACCGGGAAGGGGTGAAGAGCCTGTTGACCCGCCACGGCGTTGCTGTGCTGGGGGAATTCGATGGCGCCAGTACGCTGGAAGCCGCGCCATCCGCTACCCTGCGGGCGGGCGTCATTCTGGCCGTCACGCCCGATTTCTCCGCAACGCCGGTGCTCGAATGGCGTAAGCAACTGCAAGGGCTCTGGCCGGATGCGCGGGTCCTCGCCATGGCCCATCCCGGCGAGGACGGCATTCTGGTGGAAGCGATCCGGGCCGGCGCCGATGGCTGTGTCTTTACCGATATGTCTGCGGAAGCTTTGATTCAATCCCTGCGGCTGGTCGCGCTCGGCGAAGGGCTGTTCCCGACCCGTGTCGGCGAATTGCTGGCGCAGGCCGGCGTCCCTTGTGCCCGGCCGCGTTTGACCCCGCGGGAGAAAGACATCCTGCGCGGCCTGCTGTCAGGCTATTCCAACAAGATGATCGCCAACGACCTGGGCACCACCGACATGACGGTGAAGGCGCAGTTGCGCCATCTGCTGCGCAAACTGGGCGTCGCCAACCGCACCCAGGCCGCCCTTTGGGCTCGGGAGCAGGGGATCGTGCCTGACCTCCAGAACTAGCGTCCGTTCCGATGCCTGTTTGCCAAGGCTGCCCGTGACCTCCACCGCCTTTGCACAAAGGCGCGTTTCACCTTGCGCAGGGGCGCGTTTCATGGGAAACGCGGGGCTCGCAGTCCCATGAACCACGAAAAAACTGTCTGAAATGCCCGCCAATAAAAAAGTCTACGTCCTGCCCGGCGACGGAATCGGCCCCGAAGTCGTCGGCGAGGTCCGCCGCATCATCGACTGGATGGACCAGCGCCGCCATGTCTCTTTCGACCTGTCGGAAGGCTTGGTCGGCGGTGCCTCCATCGATGCTCACGGCACGCCCCTGACCGATGAGTCCCTGGCCGACGCAATGGCAGCCGACGCAGTGCTGTTCGGCTCCATCGGTGGCCCGAAATGGGAGACCATCCCCTTTGAGCGCCAGCCGGAGCGTGGTCTGCTGCGGCTGCGCAAGGAGATGGGGCTGTTCGCCAACCTGCGCCCTGCTATCGTCTTCGACGCGCTGGCCGAAGCCTCCAGCCTGAAGAAGGACCTGGTCTCCGGCCTGAACATCATGATCCTGCGGGAGCTGACCGGCGGCGTTTACTTCGGTGAGCCGCGCGGGATCGAGACCCTGCCGGATGGTCGCCGCCGCGGCATCAACACCCAGGTCTACACCTCGGACGAGGTCCAGCGCGTTGCCCGTGTCGGCTTTGAATTGGCCCGGAAACGCGACAACCGGGTTACGTCGGTCGAGAAGGCCAACGTGATGGAATCCGGCGTGATGTGGCGGGAAGAGGTCACCAAGATCGGCGCGGAAGAATACCCGGACGTCCAGCTTTCCCACATGTACGCTGACAATTGCGCCATGCAACTGGTGCGTGCGCCCAAGCAGTTCGACGTGATCGTCACCGATAACCTGTTCGGAGACATCCTCTCCGACTGCGCGGCCATGCTGACCGGTTCGCTCGGCATGCTGCCGTCGGCTTCACTGGGCGCGGAAGACCCCACTACCGGCCGCCGCATGGCGCTTTATGAGCCCGTGCACGGCTCCGCGCCTGACATTGCCGGCCAGGGCAAAGCCAACCCGCTGGCGGAGGTGCTGTCGTTCGCCATGCTGCTCCGCTACACGTTCGACATGGGCGAGGATGCCGACCTGCTGGAGAAGGCCGTGGACAATGTCCTGAATGCCGGCTACCGAACCGGCGATATCATGACCCCCGGCGGCACGCTGGTTTCGACCGCGGGCATGGGCACCGCCATCATGGCCGAACTGGACAAGCTCGCGGCGTAAACGCGCCTACCGGCGCCGCCTGTTGGTCAGCTACAGTCTCCGCTGGTTCCTTTCAGACAGCGGAGACAGTTCATGGCGAAAGTCGCAATCATCGGCACAGGCGGCACCATTTCCTCCATCGGGCATGGCCCGCTCGACCTGCTGGATTACGCCCATACCGGCAATAAAATGACCATCGACCAGGTGGTTGAGAAGTTCCCGGTGGTGCGCGAGGCTGCCGACCTGACCCTGGTGCCCTACAAGGCCGTCGGCTCGCCGGAGATCGGCCCGGCAAACTGGCTGGACCTGGTACGCGCGGTGCATGACGCGGTGGCGGCGGAGCCTGGCCTGGACGGGGTGGTCATCACCCATGGCACGGCCACGACCGAGGAAACCGCCTATTTCCTCAATCTCACCCTCAAGGTGCCACAGGCGGTCGTCGTGGTCGGCGCGCAGCGTCCGGCCAGCGCGGAGAGCACGGACGCGGCACTCAACCTTTACAACGCTGTCCGGGTCGCCGCAGCACCGCAGTCGCGCGGCATGGGCGTCCTCGTCATGTTGAATGATGAAATCCAGAGCGCGCGGGAGGTCACCAAGACCTCGACCTTGCGCCTCCAGACGTTCCGCACCCCGGATTTCGGTGTGCTCGGCCATGCCGATGGCGACGAAATCCGCTACTACCGCCAGCCCCTCCGCCGCCGCGCGCCGGATACCGAGTTCGACATGAGCGGCGTCGCTGAACTGCCGCGGGTGGATGTTTCATACTCCTACGGTGGTGTCGACGGCACGGCGGTGCGGGCCTTCGTCGATGCCGGGGCCAAGGGCATCGTTTCCGCGAGCTTCGCCCCCGGCATGAGTCATCCGGTGGAGGTGGCGGCGCTCGAAGAGGCGGTCAAGCAGGGCGTCACCGTTGTCGTGTCCACCCGCGCCGGCAGCGGCCGCGTGACCCAGCGCAAGGCCATGAACGACCGGGGCTTCATTGCTGCCGATAACCTGAACCCGCAGAAAGCGCGCATCCTCCTGATGGTGGCGCTCGCCCATGGTGCAGACCGGGACGCGATCATCCGCATGTTTGCGGAGTATTGAAGCTGGCAGGGCAGCACGAAAGGCCGCCGCAGCGATGGAATTCTTTCTGGCACTGCTGATCAGCGGCCTGCTTTCCGGCGCGGTCTATGCCCTGGTGGGCGTCGCGTTTGTGGTGGTCTACCGGGCGTCTGCCGTTCTGAACTTCTCGCTGGGGGAATGGGTGAGCCTGGGTGCGCGCATCACCGGCGTCGGGGTGCAGGCTGCCGGTGCGCCATTCGCCGTGGCCCTTGCCGCGGCCATCGCGATCCTCTCCGCCCTGGCCGTGTTCTTCAACCGGCTGGTAGTCCGCCACCTGATCGGCCGGCCCGTGGTCGCCGTTGTCATGGCGACGCTGGCCCTTGGGGTGTTCATGCGCGGCGGCTCGGCGCTCACTCTCGGTGGCTTGCCGAGCAGCCTGCCCTATCCTTTCCTCAGCGAGCTTTGGTGGATCGGCGATATTCCGCTGCCGCCCTCCCGCCTGCTGGCAAGCGTCGTGGCCATCGTCCTGGTGCTCGCGGTGATGGCCTATTTCCGCCACAGCCGCGCGGGCATCGCCCTGCGCGCCATTGCCGACGACCCCCAGGCCGCAACCGTCATGGGCATGAGCGTCCCGCACTATCTGGCGCTGGCCTGGGTCATTTCGGGCGGCCTCTGCGTGGCGGGTGGGGTGCTCTGGAGCATTGACGGGCTGGGCGGCTTCGGCATGGGCCTGGTCCTGGCCAAAGTCCTGCCGGTCGTCGTGATTGGCGGGCTTACCAGCTTCGGCGGCGCCTTCGTCGCCGCGCTGATCGTCGGCGTGGCGGAGAACATGGCGTCTGGCTATCTGGACCCGGTGGTCGGGCCGGGCAGCGGCAGCGTGATCGCCGCTTTCATGGTTGTGACCATGCTCTGGGTCCGTCCCACCGGCTTGTTCGGCCAGCGGACAGTGGCGCGGGTTTAGCGCCCCGCTGTCCTGGCCTGGCGGTCTCGCTATTGGCCAATACCGCCGATGGCGCTAGCGTTGGCTGCAACCGCACAGAGACACTGGAAACAGGGACCGCCCGCGTGGCGTCCCCAGGAAAGCCATGGCAGATACTTTTGACTACGTGATCGTCGGCGCAGGCTCGGCAGGCTGCATTCTCGCGAACCGCCTCACGGCCGATGGCAAGCATTCCGTCTGCATCCTGGAGGCCGGGCCGCCCGACCGGAACATCTACCTGCACATCCCCGCAGGCTTCATCAAGAATCTGGACAATCCTGGCATCAATTGGATGTACCAGGCCGAGAGCGGTCCCCACATCAACGGGCGCAAGATGCCGGTCCCTCGCGGCAAGACCCTGGGCGGCTCCTCCTCCATCAACGGCATGATCTACAACCGCGGCCAGCGCATGGATTATGATAGCTGGTCCCAAATGGGGAATCGGGGTTGGGGCTATGCCGACGTGCTGCCCTATTTCAAGCGTTGCGAGGGCAAGGTCGGGGAAGGGGACGACACCTTCCGTGGCCGCGATGGCGGGATGACCGTGGAGACCATGCCCTACAAGCACCCTCTCTGCGAAGTGTTCCTGAAGGGCGCGCAGGAGATCGGCATCCCCTTCAACCCGGACTATAACGGGGAGCGGCAGGAGGGCATCAGCTACGTGCAGCGCCACGTCCGCTCTCGCCGCCGGGTCAGCACGGCCCGCGCGTATCTGCATCCCGCCAAGTCGCGCAGCAACCTGACCGTCATCACCAACGCCTTCGCCACCAAGGTGCTGCTGGAGGGCAAGAAGGCCGTTGGCATCGCCTACAACAAGGGCGGCAAGGGCGGCGCGCCGGCGGAAGTGCGGGCAAACAAGGAAGTCATCCTGTCCGGCGGCGTCATCAACTCGCCGCAATTGCTGCAGCTTTCCGGCATCGGTCCCGGGGACCTGCTCAAAGACCTGGGCGTGGAGGTGCAGCACGAACTCGCCGGCGTCGGCGAGAACCTGCGCGACCACTACGCCACCCGTTTCGTCGCGCGGGTCAAGAATATCGAGACCTTGAACGAACGCGCCCATGGCCTGCGCCGCACCTGGGAGGTGGTGAAGTATCTGGCGGGCGACCCGCATAGCATCGTCAACATGAACCCGTCCCTGGTCTATGGCTTCTGGCACTCCGATCCGGCGGCCAAGAGCAACGACCTGCAGTTTCTGTTCACCCCCGCCAGCTATGATGAGGGCAGGCACGGCGTGCTGGCCGATTGGCCGGGCATTACCGTCGCCGCCTGGCAGCACCGGCCGGAGAGCGCGGGCTATGTCCGGGCGAAGTCCACCGACCCGTTCGAGAAGCCTTCGATCCAGCCAAACTACCTGGCCCATGAGACCGACCAACGCGTCACCGTGGCCGCCATGCGCCTCGCCCGTAGCCTGATGCAGGCGCCTGCGATGATGCCCTATTTCGATGGGGAGGAGATACCGGGCGAGCGTATCGAGACCGACGATGAGATGCTGGACGCCGCCCGCCGCCTGGGCTCAACCACCTACCACCCCATGGGCACCTGCCGCATGTCGCCCTCGACCGATCGGACCGCCGTGGTGGATGATCAGCTTCGGGTGCATGGCATGGAGGGCTTGCGGGTCGTCGATGCCTCGATCATGCCGCGCATGATGTCCGCCAACCTGGCGGCAGGCACCATGATGATCGCGGAAAAAGCCTCCGACATGATCCTCGGCAAGACGGCGCTGGAGCCAATCGTGGTGCCGGAGATTTAAGATGAACCTCTCGTTAACCGCATGAGTGCATGGTTAATGGCGAGTACCCAAGTACCTCAATATAGGGCGCTGGAAAAAAACATCTACATTTGTCTACATTCATCGACATTTATCGACATTCCGGCCCGAGAATGTCGATGCCCTGTAGAGAAATGTAGACCGGATGTAGATGATATGTAGATCGCATGTAGAGTTAATTTCCATGGATCGCTGAGGTAATTTATTATACCAACGGGAAGGGATAGTGACCTTCACCTCGATACGCCAGCTATGCTGGCACTCGGGATGAAGGGGAGGGACGTTCAAAACGCCCTGCCGATGGTATTACTGAATCGAGACAGTCCTCACTCGAAGCAGATGGTGCCGACGAGTCTCCCGGTCACCGAGCTTAATACCGATGGGAGCTTCAATCGCCAGTGGTTTTCGCGGTCGCCAACGCCGGCAGCACCGTTCCGGCGCATTCCCCAAAGCCGATGCGGTAGCCATCCCCCTCGCACCAGCCGCGCAGGGTGAGTGTATCTCCATCTTCCAGGAACGACCGCGCGCCGCCATCCGTCAGGGCAAAAGGTTCCTTGCCGCCCCAGCTTAGCTCCAGCAGAGAGCCCCACTCGCTCTTTTCCGGCCCGCTGATGGTGCCGGAGCCGAGCAGGTCGCCGGTCCGCATCGGGCAACCGCTCGAGGTGTGATGCGCCAACTGCTGGGCCGCGGAATAATAGAGGTACTTGGCATTGGTCAGCGACAAACGGGATTCCCGCCCGCCCGCGGGTGTGAGCGCACTCTCCAGCACGATGTCGTAGTGCCGGGGCGCGGCATCGTCGATATAGGGCAAAAGCGGCTTCTCCCGCTCTAGCGCGGCCCGGCGGAAGGGCTCCAGGGCCGCCTTCGTCACGACCCAGGGGCTGATGGTGGTTGCCGTCGCCTTCGCCTGGAACGGGCCTAGCGGTACATACTCCCAGGCCTGAATGTCCCTGGCCGACCAGTCGTTCAGCAGCACATAGCCGAAGATCATGGCGTCTGCCTCCGCCACTGTAACCGGCTCCCCGAACGCAGAAGGCGTGCCGACCACCGCGCCCATTTCCAATTCAAAATCCAGCCGCTCGCAGGGGCCAAAGTGCGGCGCGTCGGCATCCGGCGCTTTCAACTGCCCCAGCGGCCGCCGGAACTCCGTGCCGCTCACCACGACCGAGGACGCTCGTCCGTTATAGCCAATCGGAATGTGCAGGTAGTTGGCAGGCAGCGCGTTCTCCGGCCCCCGGAACATGACGCCGACGTTGAATGCGTGCTGCTTGGCCGAATAGAAATCGGTGTAGTCCGCCACCTGAAACGGCAAGTGCATATCTGCCTGCGCCATCGGCACCAGTGCCTTGGCCTTCAGGGCAAGGCTCTCGCGCAGCGCCGGGTCGCCGTCCTTGCGCAGCAGCGACGTGAGCCGCGCCCGCACACTCGCCCAGACTTTCGGGCCCAGCGCCATAAAAGCATTCAGCGCTGGCTGATCGAACACTGGACCGCTGCCGCCCGCATCCAACACGCCGGCGGCTTCCAAGGCCGAAAGGTCGATCACCCTATCCCCGATTGCGGTGCAGCAGCGCGGCTGGTCACCGCCTTTCGAGAACACGCCAAACGGCAGGTTCTGAATAGGAAAATCACACCCAGCAGCGTTTGCGCTATCGATCCAGCTTGGCATGGTGCTTCCCTCACTCTTCCCCGGTGTCATTGCAAGGAGGACGGCGGAGCCGGTCGGCGCGGCAACCCATCGAAGAACGATTCAGGCCCTGGCGCTGATCGGTTGCTTCGTCACCTGCGGTTCCTCGCAATGACGCCAAAAATCAGTTTTTCTTCAGCGACCCGTTATGTATCCAGGCCGCATGCTGAGGCGCGCGCTTGGTGTTGGACCACTCTTCGAGCATCGGCCATTTCACCGCGTCCAGGCGTTCCATCAC
The DNA here is from genome assembly GCA_965222315.1 of Alphaproteobacteria bacterium. Taxonomy (GTDB): domain Bacteria; phylum Pseudomonadota; class Alphaproteobacteria; order Bin95; family Bin95; genus JACKII01. Next base: position 1,738,337 of record OZ244951.1, read on the forward strand.
ACCGTCAATGGGCGTGTTCACCGAAAGCTCCAGCCGGTGGCCGTTCGGGTCGAAGAAGTAGATGCTCTCGAACAGCGCATGGTCGGTCGGTCCGATCACCTCGATCCCGTCCGCCTCCAGTTTGGCCTTGGCGGCCAGCAATTCATCCATCGATTCGACTTCGAAGGCGATGTGCTGGACCCACGGCGGCGTGTTCTCGTCCCGGCCCATGTCGGGCTTGGTCGGCAGTTCGAAAAAGGCGAGCACGTTGCCGTTCCCGCAATCCAGGAACACGTGCATATACGGGTCTGGCTCTTTGGTGGAGGGTACCCGGTTCTCGGCGAAGGCCAGTTGGTACGTCATGCCCATGTACTTTTCGTACCACTTGACCGTCTCCAGCGCGTCCTTGCAGCGGTAGGCGACGTGGTGAATGCGTTGAATGGCCATGGGCTGATCCTTTTTCTGGCTGTCTCGATGATGCCTGTCTTTAGCTTACCGGTCCCGTAGGCTGCTGGCCGCTGGTCCGTTCATGCCCTTACCGATATCATGTCGCCCGGATGGCCAGTTCCGCAAGTGGGCCGGCAATCGGCCATGATACTGGGAGCAGCTTGGCAGCCTCGCTGTATGGCATCCACTTCACCGGACAAGCCGTAGTCAGTCTGTATAGAACCAGATGATAGGACGCCAACGATGTCAACAAACCTGAATTGCTCCGATTTCATGGATTGGGTGATCGCGCGCAATCCGGGGGAGCCGGAATTCCACCATGCCGTCGCAGAAGTGGCCGAGTGCCTGATACCCTTCATCAACAGCAACCCCGAATACGAAAAGGCGCGCGTCCTGTACCGGCTGACCGAGCCCGACCGGATCATCTCCTTCCGCGTCACGTGGGAAGATGATGATGGCAATATCCAGATCAACCGCGGCTACCGGGTGCAATTCAGCAACGCGATCGGCCCTTATAAGGGTGGCATTCGCTTTCACCCGACGGTCAACACCAGCATCCTGAAATTCCTGGGCTTTGAGCAGATATTCAAGAATTCGTTGACCAGGCTGCCCATGGGCGGTGGCAAGGGCGGCGCTGATTTCGATCCAAAGGGCCGCAGCGAGCGCGAAATCATGCGCTTCTGCCAGAGCTTCATGACCGAGCTCTACCATTATGTCGGCCCGTATATGGATGTGCCGGCCGGCGATATCGGGGTCGGCGAGCGTGAGGTTGGCTATATGTTCGGGCGCTACAAAAAGCTCACCAACACCTTTTCCGGCGTCATGACCGGCAAGGGGCTGGAATATGGCGGCTCGCGGATGCGGACGGAGGCCACAGGCTACGGGGCCGTCTATTTCCTGGAGGACATGCTGCACCACATCGACGCCGCGGTTGAGGGAAAGACGGCGGTTATATCCGGTGCGGGCAATGTCGCCATTCACGCCGCGGAAAAACTCATCCTCCTCGGGGGCAAGCCGGTCACGCTGTCGGACTCCCGCGGCTTCATCCATGACCCGGACGGCATCACCTGCGAGAAGCTGGAATGGGTCAAGCGGCACAAGGCAAAACCAGGCGCGAGCATCGCGGCCTATACCGATCTGTTCGGAGGCACCTATCACGAAGGCAAAAAGCCGTGGGATGTTCCCTGCTATGTGGCGCTGCCGTGTGCGACGCAGGACGAACTAATCGAAGAAAATGCGAAAACGCTGCTGGGAAATGGCTGCTGTGCGGTCGTCGAGGGCGCCAACATGCCGTGCACCAGCGGCGCGATCGGCGCCTTCCGTTCCGCCGGGATCCTCTTCGGGCCAGGCAAGGCGGCCAATGCCGGCGGCGTGGGCATGTCTGGTCTGGAGATGAGCCAGAACGCGGCACGCCTGCACCGGGACGAAGATGATTTGCGGGTATCCTTGCGCCAGATCATGACCGACATTCATATCGCCTGTGTCGAACACGGCGCGCGAAAGGATGGCCCGGTCGACTATGTGCGGGGCGCCAACGTCGCGGGTTTCAAGAAAGTCGCCGATGCTATGCTGGCATTTGGCGTGATTTAGGCGACAGCTCCTTCAGCATAAAGCAGATCGATTTCAGTCTGGCTGAGATTGAGCCATTCCGCCAGCACCACCCGGCTATGCTCGCCCAGGTCCGGGCTCGGCACATCCGGCGGCAGCGGCGCGCCGTGATAGCGGAGCGGCGAGCGTGGCATCGGGACCGGGCCCAGGCTCGGGTGCTCCTGGTCGAAAATCGTCCCCCGTCCGCGCATGTGCGGGTCACTGATAATCTCGGTCAGGTCCCGGATCACAGCGCAGGCCACATGCGCGTCCTGCATCTGCTTGGCGGCCTCTTTCTTCGGCAGCTTGCTGCTCCAGGCAATCACCGCCTCGTCCACCAATTCATCGTGCGCCGCGCGGTTGGCAGGGCTGGAGAAGCGGTCGTCTGCCAGCATATCCTCCCGGCCGATCACCTTCGCCACACTATGCCAATGCTCCTCCCGAATGCAGAGCAAGGCTACATGGCCGTCCAGGCATTCATAGACATTGTAGGGTGCTGCCGCCTTCGCCGGGTGCCGGTTGCCCCGCCGCGGCACGGGCACGCCGCCATTCTCCAGCATACCGGCAATGTTGGTGGTCAGCACCGGCAGCGCCGCCTCCACCATGGCCACTTCCACCACCCGCCCGATTCCGGTGACGGAGCGCTCGAACAAAGCCGTCATGATAGCGGAATAGAGGTGGATGCCGCCGAAGAAATCACAGACCGCCATCCCCGCCTTCATGGGCGCGCCGCCCTCCGGGCCGGTGACGCTCATCATGCCGCTGGAAGCCTGGATGGTCAGGTCCATCGCCAGATTGTCCTTGTCCGGGCCGGTGGTGCCAAAGCCGGAGCCGGTTGCGTAGATCAGGCGCGGGTTCGCCGTCTGAAGCTCCTTCGCCCCGCAGCCCAACCGGTCCAGCACGCCAGGTGCGAAGTTCTCCAGCAGGATGTCCGCCTGCCGCGCCAGATCGAACAGCAGCGCCTTGCCCTGGCCTGATTTCAGGTCCAGCGCTAACCCCCGCTTGTTTTGGTTCAGCGCCGCCATGGACCAGGGGATCGTCTCCCCATGCCGCGAGCGGCCCCGCAGCGCATCGCCCCGCAGTGGCTCCACCTTCACCACGTCCGCCCCCGCCTGCGCCAGAAGGAAGCCGGCATAGGGACCGTTATAAATCTGGCCAAGGTCCAGAACCTTGATGCCTTCAAGCGGCAGGCGGTTGAGTGTGGCGGTGGTCATCGTGATCAATCTTTGTGAAGTTCAAAAAATACCCCACTTCCCGGGCTTGACCCGGGACCCATTCCGGAGACGGTGGCTGGTTGTGACGTCACCGATTGGGGCGGTCTCTGGAATGAGCCCCGGACCAAGTCCGGGGAGGTGAGGGGGCGGGTAGCCGTATCAACGCAGCCCCATGCCCAGCACGTCGCGGGCCACGATGTGGCGCTGAACCTCGTTCGGGCCTTCGCCGATGCGGCGGATGCGCATTTCCCGGTACCAGCGCTCGAACGGCATGTCCTTGGCCACGCCCAGGCCGCCATGGATCTGCATGCAGCGGTCGACGACACGGCCTCCGGCCTCGCTGCCGGTGATCTTGGCGATGGAGGCTTCCATGCGGAAGGGCTCGCCATTGTGGGCCTTACTGGCTGCCTCCAGCGTGTGCCAGCGGGCGGCGCGGATATCCATTTCGTTATCCACCAGCATCCACTGGATCGCCTGACGGGAGGCCAGCGGTGCGCCAAAGGTCTCGCGGATTTTGGCGTATTCGATTGCCAGTTCATGCGCCTTGATCGCAACACCGATACAGGCGGCGGAATAGGGGATGCGCTGGCGCGCCAGCCGGTCATTGGCGATGGAGAAGCCGCCATTGAGCTTGCCCAGAATATGCGTTTTCGGCACGCGCATATCGGTGAAGCCGAGTTCGGTGGCGTAGCGGGCAGAGCGCAGCGTGTGCACGATGCGGCGCACGTGGAAGCCGGGGGTGTCCGTATCCACGATGAAGCAGGTGACGCCGCCGCGGCCTTTGTCCGGATCGGTGCGCGCGAACACCAGGCCGTATTGCGCCCGGTCGGCGTTGGAAATCCAGAGCTTGGAGCCGTTGATGATGTAATCGTCACCGTCCTCCACCGCGCGGGTCTGGATCGCCCGCGCCGGATCGGAGCCGCCGGAGGGCTCGGAAAGACCGAAAAACGCCTTCTTCTCCCCACGCAGGGTCGGGTAGAGCCATTTTTCCTTTTGCCAGTCGTTGGCCTCCAGCATCTGGCCGGGACCGCCGACGCCGCCGAACACGCCGTAGCAGGGCGCGTAGAGGCCGGCGCGGTGCTGGCTCATCTCGATAGCGATCAGGGTCCGGGTGACGATGTCCACGTCCGGCCCGCCATATTCCGGCGGAATGTCCAGGCCGTAGAGCCCCATTTCCTGGGTCCGGCTAACCAGCCGCGCGTGATCGGCCTCCGGCAGTTCGTCCGTGTCGGGATCGAGCTTGTCTTCCAGCGGCCAAATCTCGTCGCGCACAAAGCGGCGGACCTGGTCGACAATCATTTTCTGTTCTTCGGAGAGAGAGAGATCCATGGGGGCGTTTCCGTTGTCTCAGTGTTTGGTTCAGCGTGGCAGGCATTCTAATTCGCCGTCATTGCGAGGAGCCCTTGGCGACGAAGCAATCCATTCTCGGCGGATGTCGGCAAGGACCCTGGATTGCCGCGGCGGCTTTGCCGCCTCGCAATGACGGTAGGGAGGGTTTCACCCCGGACTGAGTTTCCCCAGTCCCCTGCCGTCGTCGGCCGGTTGCAGCGGCGGCAGGTTCTCGTTGTGGTCGAACCTATAGGCCATCAGCAGTTCGCGGTGCCGGGTGCGGTAGCTTGTGTTTACTTCCAGCCGGAATTGCGTCGCGCCCTCCGGCGGCTCCGCAGCCTTCGCCTGGATTTCCCCGCGCAGGCCGAACAGCGACCGGCCTCCCGCCACGCCGATATAGAGAACCTCGCCTGCATCGTTGGCGAGTTGGTAAACGCCCAGATTGCCGGCCACCTTGTCCGCCTCGGCGGCGTTCAACGGACGCCACGGCTTGCTCATGCGTACGGCCATGGCCCTTATACTCCCTTGAAGTCCGCGGTACGTTTGTCGAGGCGGGCGCGGATGCCCTCCTTCGAATCCTGGCTGTCGCGCGTGGCGTTCACCAGCCGGTCCTGCTCCGCGTGCTCGATGCCGTCGCGGTAGGCCATCTGGCGCACCATCATGCTCTTCATCGCTCTGAGCGACAGGGGCGCATTGGCAGCCAGCCGGTCGATCACCTTCTGCGCCTCCTTCTGCAACTCATAGGGCGGCGCCACCCGCCCGATAATGCCAAGGTCGTGCATCTTGGTGGAGGGGAGGGGATCGCCCAGAAGCAGGATTTCCCGCGCCGCCACCGGTCCCGCCACTTCCATCAGCTTCTTGGTCAGAAACCAGGTCGGCGCGAGGCCAATCTGCGCCAGGCTCATGCCAAACCGCGCCGACGTGCTGGCCACCACAAAATCGCAATGCAGCGCTAACTCATTGCCGCCGGCAATCGCGTCGCCATGCACCACGGCGACGACCGGCAACGGGTTCATTTCGATTGCATGCAGCATCACCTCGATAGGCGACTCGCTTGGCTTGGCGGGCTTCTCCAACCGTTCGGCCAGGTCCATGCCGGAGCAAAAGGAGGGCCCTTCGCCCCTCAGCACGATCACCCGGTCGGCGGGCGCGGGCTCGGCGTGAAAGGCTTCGGTCATCTCGTCCAGCATGGCGAGGTTGAGCGCGTTGCGCTTCTCCCCGCGGGTCATTGTGATGGTCTTGACCGGACCATCCTGCTCGACGCGGATATACTGCATGGGCGGTTTCCTCAGGAAGGCGTACGACTTTGGTTGATCCCGATGCTGCGGCGAACGGCAAAGAAGGTCAACGGTCTGGTGGCGAATGCGGCATGACGGTCCCATATCGGTAGACTCTTTCGCCATACGAGGATCGCACCATGACCCGGAAAGCCCGTGCCGTCGGCATCAATCACATTGCCCTGGAAGTTGGCGATATTGAGGAAGCCCTGGCATTTTATGGGGCGTTCCTCGAATTCACGTTGCGGAGCAAGAGCGATACGGCTGCCTTCATCGATTTGGGTGATCAGTTCATCAACCTGGCGAAAGTTGCGGAGCAGCCAAAAGACCGCCATCGCCATTTCGGATTGGTGGTGATGGACAAGGAAGCCGTTCGCGCCAAAGTGGAAGAAATGGGCGTGGAGAAGGCTTCCTCCCGCTTCTTGGATTTTTTCGACCCTTGGGGCAACCGTGTCGAGATCGTACCCTACGACAACATTCAGTTTTCCAAGACCCAGGATGTACTGCGCGGCATGGGACTGGAAGGATTGTCGAAGAATGAAAACGCCCGCCAACAACTCCGGGACAAGGGCATGGCAGGCGAAGATTGCTAGGCTGGCGACACCCCAAACAAAAGGGGATGCAACGCGAAGGCCACGCCAAATATCCCGACCGCCAGTATCACCTGCCAGCCACGGTATTCACGCAGCGCCAAGCGTTGGCGCCCGCCAATGATCGCTGCAAACGGCACATTCGAGGTCTGGTCCGCATATTGTGCCCAGGTCTCGCCCATTTTCCGCTGCCGCTTGGCGTCGATCATCATCGTGCCCCCAAGCGACAGCACCAGGAACCCACCGAACAGCACAAGACTTGCCAAATCACCATTTGCGACCAGGTGAAAAGCCGCCCACAGCGCCACCCCCCAAAGAAACGGGTGCCTGGTAACGCGCTGGATGCCGCCCGGTCCATCTGCCGCCCGCTGCGACTGGCCGACCGCCCCCGGATTGGGCGAGGTCATGCCAAGCACTGCCAGCAGGAAGGCGACCAGCATCACGATCCCGCCCAAATGCGTCCACCAGCCAGGCGCGGTCCAGAGAAACGTGTTGGCCTCATCCCCCAGCGCCGGGCCGTAGCTCATCGACATCCAGACGATCAGCGCCAGGGACGCAGCGGAAAAGACGCCCAGATAGGCGCCTTCACCCATCATTCCCACCAACCGGTCGCGCAGCCTTGTGCCGGAAATCACGAAGTGGATTGCCAAAAATGCAAGGGTCGCGAGGATCAGGCTTAGCACGTCACTTTCCTCTTTTTGCGATTTTCCCGGCAGCTCGAATTACTACCCCGGTAGCCCTCAGACCGGTGGCCGCTGGATGCCCACGTTCAACTCCTGCTCCACCGCCCAGGCGACACGGAAGCACATGGCCTCGTCGAATGCCCGCCCGACGATTTGCAAGGCGAGCGGCAGACCGTTGGAGTGCATGCCGCTCGGAATCGCAATCGCCGGGTTGCCGATCAGGTTGAAGGGCGCGCGCGCCTGGCGGGCATAGGTCCGCTCGACCTCCTGCATATCCGCCATGTTCACCGGCGGCTCCATGCTGGAGGCGGTGACGGCGGCGTCCAGCCCCTCCATCGCCTCGTTGAAGGCCGCAACCAGCTTCTCCCGCATCCTGAGCGCATTGACATAGTCTGCGCCGCTCATGAAGGCGCCCGGCAGGATGCGCCGCCGCGTCGTGGCGGAATAGTCGCCGGGCCGGGTCTGCAGGTCCTTCTGGTGGATGGCGTAGGCCTCGCTCAACAGGATCACCCGGTTGCAGGCCGCGTATTGCGAGAGCGGCGGCAGCCGGATTTCCCGCACCTCCGCGCCCATGCTTTCCAGCAGCTTGGCGGTTGCCTCAATACTGCCGGCCATTTCCTCGTCGGCGATCAGGTCTTCATTGTAAAAGTGCCGGATCAGGCCGATCTTCAGGCCCTTAACGCCCTTCCGCAGGTCAGCAGTGTAGTCCGGCACCGGGCGCGGGTCGCTGGCTGGGTCTTTCGGATCGAAGCCCGCAATTGCGCCCAGCATCAGCGCGTTGTCCTCGACCGTCCGCGTCAGCGGCCCCACATTGTCCAGGCTGAACGACAGCGGCACCACGCCCATGCGGCTTACCCGGCCATAGGTCGGTTTGATGCCGACGATTCCGCAACAACTCGCCGGATTGCGCACGCTGCCGCCGGTGTCGCTGCCCAGCGCCGCCGGGACCATGCCAGCCGCCACGCTCGTGCCCGCACCGGAGGAGGAACCACCCGGGTGGTGCTCCGGGTTCCAGGGATTGCGCGCGGGCGGGAAGGGCAGGTCGAAGGCCGGGCCGCCGATGGCGAACTCATGCGTCGCCAGCTTGCCGGTAATGACGCAGCCGGCGTCCTTCAGCCTGGCAGTGACGAACGCGTCCGACTTGGCGACATTATCCAGCAGCAGCTTCGAATGGGCCGTGGTGTGGACGCCTTCCAGGTCGATAATGTCCTTCAGCGCCATCGGCACGCCGTGCAGCGGGCCTTTGACGTCGCCGCTGGCCACCGCTGCGTCAGCGTCCTTCGCCATGCTTCGCGCAGTATCACCGAGCAGGCGGATATAGGCATTCAGCTTGCCGTCGATCGCCTCGGTCCGGACCAGCAGCGCTTCGGTCAATTCGCTGGAGGAAAGTTCCTTCGCCGCAATCTTCCGCCCGGCCTCGGCCGCGCTCATGTAGAGGAGATCATCGCTCATTTGCCTGTCTCCCCCGCATTGTCCAGCGCGCGGCCTGCCTGGAACACATGGGCGGGCTCATCCGTATAACCGGGCTCCGCCTTCATCCGCTCCACCAGCCCCATAGCCGAAGACAGGGCCTCCCGAACGTCGTCGGGAAATTCCTCATAGGTCTTTTCCAGGCCGGTACGGGCCAGGATGCTGGGCCATTCGTCAGTCATGGGTGGCGGTCCTTCGGTGCGGGGCTACGGTCAGTTCAAAAGCCTAGTCAAGCGTAGAAGCATTTCCAATGCCAATCCGGACCGTCACGTCCGGAAACCTGCGGGTTAAAGCCACGATGCAGAATCTGCCGCAGATGCGTGCCAATAAACAGTGGCGACCGGCCTGCCTGACGTTATCCAGGATGATTAGGGTCTGGCCGTGCTACCGGCGGTTGCGCATAATAACCCAAGCAAAATGCCGGACCGGTCTATCTGAAAGACGGCGACCGGATCACAAAAAGAGGATACGCGCCATGAATATGGCACTGGCGGAAGAAGCACGGCTGCGGCCGGCTGCGATGATCGCAAAGCCGGTCTGGCTCGACCCGGCGTTTGAAGACCCCGATGCCGTGCTGGCGCTGGTACGCCGGTCCGCGCCTTATCCGCTGTCGGCCAGGGTGCACAAGAAGAACGACGACGGCTTGGACATTCCATTCTTCCGGATCTTCTGGGCGCATACCCGCCAGGTGCGCGTGGAAGGAGCCGAGCCCTTCTTTCACAATGAGCGCTTTATGGCGGCGGCGCGCGAGTCCTTTGATGCCGGGATCATCGAGCCGAGCGCCATCATGATCAACCTGAGTTGCCCGACCGGCGGCAGCCCACCCCATCGGGACCTGCCCTACTTTCGCGGCTGCGAGAAATTCCCGTTCTGGATGCTCCAATGCATGGGTTACTCAAACCGGTTTCATGAATGGGCGGTGCCGATCGCCTCTACGCTGTCTTGGTTCTACGCGGGCGAGGCGGGCGAGTTCGAGTATTGGCCGGACGGGCCGGATGCTCCTTCTGCCAGTGTCCAATCACCCATGTGGAACGTCGGGGTGGTCTCCGACAATGAATATATGTGGCACCGGGTTGGGCCGGTCGGGCCGGAGAGCGACTGGTTGCAGCCCGGCGACATCAAGCGTGAATGCCGCCTGTATGCGGCCGATGCAAACGCCTGGGAAATCCATGATGAAGGAAGTGTCCGGCGCTTCCGGGAAGACCAGGTGCGGCTCTCCATCTTGTGGAAAGCTTATGCGTTCAAGAACCAGGCGGCGGCGGACGAATACCACAACCGTTCTAACGATCTGGACCATGACATGGTGCGGACGATATTCGAGGATGATTTGCGCGCCCGAAGCGTGCCGTTCTCTCCGACAGGCGATCCGGTGAACGATCCGGACTGGAAGGCGGTGCTCCAAAAAACCTATCCGCCCGGTTTCGTCGTTTAACAAGCCGCTGAACAGGCGGCTGTCTGGCGGATGCCGAGCCTAAATAGCCGCGGGTTTGTCTGGTTAGCTGGCGTAAGGGTTTTCCAGCCCCATCACCAGTTTCTCCAGCACCGCGCGGATCTGCTTTTCGTCGGCGCCCATGATGATGGCGTCTTCGAGCGCGTCCTGGGCCATCTGTTGCAGCTCTTCCAGGTTCTCGTTCAGAACCTTGATCTTCTCCCGGCAGGACAACGCCGAGCCGTCCGGCGCCCGCCATATTTCCGGGATCAAGCCATCTGCATTGTCTGTCACGAAAATTCCTCACGTCGCGTTGTGCGCAATATGTAGGCGCTTCCGCCGCTTTCGGCTAGGCTTTGACCTTCAGCCCAGGAGGAGACAGCCCGATGAACGACGTAGCCGCGCTTTCCAACCAGGAAGCCCTGAAGAAATCCGGTGCCGAGCACCTCTTCATGCATGCTTCACCCTATGGTGCGCTCGCCCATGATGCGGGCAAGAAAGTCTTGGTCGAAGGTAAGGGCATCTGGCTGACCGACATCGACGGCAACCGCTATATCGACGCCTTGGCCGGTCTGTGGCTCGTGAACGTGGGCCATGGGCGCAAGGAAATCGGCGAGGCCATCGCCAAACAGGCCGGAACGCTCGCCTATGCCAGCTCCACGGCAGCCACGACGATTCCGGCGATCCAGCTGGCCGAACGTCTGGCCCAAATAACCCCCGGCGACCAGAACACCGTGTTCTTCTGCTCCGGCGGCTCCGAAGCGGTGGAGAGCGCCATCAAGATTGCGCGCCAGTACCACTATCACCGGGGTGACCAGAAGCGGCAGAAGATCATTGGCCGCCGCGGCTCCTATCACGGCGGCACCTACGCGGCGATGAGCGTCAGCGGCACCCGCCCGGTGAGCGACCCCTACCACTCGCCCTTCATGCCGGGCGTCCTGCACGCGAGCCCGCCCAACTGCTACCGCTGCGACTTTCGCGCAACCTTTCCAGGTTGCGACCTGCTTTGCGCCGACCAGATCGGCCAGATGATCGAATACGAGAACCCGCAGACCGTCGCCGCCGTCATCGCCGAGCCGATCAGCGCCGCCAACGGCATCGTCGTGCCGCCGGAAGGCTACTGGCCGCGCCTGCGGGAGATTTGCGACAAGCACGGCGTGCTGCTGATTACCGACGAGGTTATTAACGGCTTCGGGCGCACAGGCAAGATGTTCGCGTCCGAGCATTTCGGCGTGGTCGGGGACATGATGACCATGGCGAAGGGCCTGACCAGCGGCTACGTGCCCATGGGCGGCGTCATGTGCCGCCCGCACGTGGTGGAGGCATTCGAGGACAAGAACACCCTCTCGCACCTCATTACGTATGGCGGCCATCCGGTGGCGGCTGCCGCGGCGCTCGCGAACCTGGACATTATCGAGCGCGAGGGGCTCGTGGAGAACGCGGCCAAGATGGGCAAGCTGTTGAAAGACGGGCTGGAGGGCTTGCGGGCCAAGCATCCGACTATCGGCGATGTGCGCGGCCTCGGCCTGATCGCCGGCATCGAGGTGGTAAAGGACCGCGGCACCCGCGAGAAGTTCGCCGAAGGCGGACCGGAACTGACCACCCTCGCCAACGCTATCCGCGAGCGCGGCCTGCTGACCCGCGCCGGCACGATCATCAATCTCTGCCCGCCCCTGGTGATCAATGCAGAAGAAGTCGGCATGATCGTCGATGCGGTCGACGGCGCGCTCTCGGACATGGAACAGGCGCACGGGCTGGCATAGGGGAGGCTGGAACGATGAACCACGTAACCGCCGCCACGGACCAGATCACGATCACGCCAATGACCCCGACCATTGGGGCCGAGATCGGCAATATCGACCTGCGCGAACCGTTGACCGATGCATTGCGGGACAAGCTCTACCGGGCCTTGCTCGACTGGAAGGTGATCTTCTTCCGTGACCAGGACATTACGCGCGATCAGCACCTGGCCTTCGCCGCCGCCTTTGGCGAACTGGAAGCGCACCCCATTGCGCAACGGCATATTGAGCGGCCTGAAATCCTGCACATTACGCATGACGCCGACCATCCCGGCTCCGAAAACGCCTGGCACTCGGACGTGACCTGGCTCAAGACGCCGCCGTTGGGCTCCGTCCTGCGCGTCACGGAAACGCCTGCCGTTGGCGGCGACACGCTTTTTGCGGATATGGGCGCAGCTTATCGCGGTCTGCCGCAAGACATCCGGGATTTGGTGACCGGCCGGAACGCCGTCCACGATTTCGAGTTCTTCCGTCGGCGCATGGTCAAGAAGGGCATGAGCGCTGAGAAACTGGCCGCGTTCGACGCGAAGTATCCGCACCCAGAGCACCCCGTCATCCGCACCCATCCGGACACGGGCGAGCAATTGATCTATGTGAACATCGGCTTCACGCGGCGGATCGTTGGCATGAGTGACGAGGAAAGCGCCCGTCTGCTGGATATCCTCTGCAAACAGGCGGATTTCCCGGAATATCAGTGCCGGTTCAAATGGCAGCCGAACTCGATTGCCTTCTGGGACAACCGGGCTTGCCAGCATTATGCCGTGTCCGACTACTGGCCCGAACGGCGCACGGCGGAGCGTGCGACCATCGTCGGCGACGTGCCGTTCTACCGCGCAAGCGCCGAGCCCGTCACTGGCCCCTACGACCGCTACCGCGGCACGCTGCGCCGCTGGTCCACCGGCGACAACGAGACGAATGTCAGCCTCCGGGAAAACTGGCCTAAAGCGGCTGAGTGAGGGGGTGCCGACGTCCTACACCAGCCCTTCACCCTGACCGTGTTGAAGGGTTTGCTCGCGAGGTGAACCCAGCACCCCGCCCTATCTCTGAAACTGCGAACGAGCTTCCGCAGCCGAAGCTGGCCGTCGCCTTCGGGTTCGTCGCTATGAATGCCGCGCCGGCCAGATCCTTGACATAGTCCACTTCGGAACCCGCCAGCAGATTCAGGCTCATTGCGTTTACCACTAGGGTGACGCCGTGATAGTTGAACACTGGTCGTCATCGGTGACTTCGTTGGAGAAGTCTAAGCCGACTTGGAAGGCGGAACAGCCGCCGCCAGAGACGGCATGGCGCAGCATCAGCGCTTCGTCGCCCACCATCTGGCGGACGTGGGCTTGGCAAATTCTACCTGTACAAATATGGAGTAAGCCTACAAATGTGCGTCAATTTTCTTGTGTTTGACGATTTTGCATACTATGAGAGACGGCACTAAGGGGCTCCGCCAACGTCATACTAGCGGTGGCTACAAGCCCGCTAGTCAGGTGGTTCTTAGAGGAGACCCAAAAATGAGAGTGTTATCAACCGCCGCAGCCATTTTGATGTTGGCAGCGGCACCCGCAGCAGCGGTGCCCGTTAATTGGATAGATTGGACGGCCAAGGGTTCCCTGAGCGTAACAGGGACTATTGATGTTGGCGGGACAGCCGTGGGCGTCAGTTTCAGCGGACCGTACTCGTTCGCGAATACCAACGGCGGAACGAATTATTGGGGCGAAGGCTCGCCGGCACCCTATACGGGCGGCAATATCGACAATGCGCCGCCGGATTCGGACATTATCGCCTTGAACGGTGGCGGCGCGGTAACGATTTCGTTCACCCAGGCGGTCGTGAATCCGATCTTTGCGCTGGTAAGCTGGAATGGCAACGTGGCTTCCTTCAGCGGTCCGATTGAAACGGTCAGCGCCGGTGCAGGCCATTGGGGCACCGGCTCGTTCAGCAATGTTACGAGCAACGGCTTCACGGGTGCCGGCGAACTGCATGGCATCGTCAGGGTGCTGGGCAACTACACCCAGGTTACGCTCAACCATACGTCCGAGAACTGGCACGGCTTTCAGGTCGGTGTCGAAGACACCGCAGCGCCGGAAATTCCTGTGCCTCTGCCGTTCGCATTGTTGGGCACGGGCATTGCTGCCCTTGCCTTAACGGCACGGCGCAAGCGGACCTGACAAAGGCCGAAGTCCTGCGCTTTCACGCCGGATCACAAGAAACCCCTGCAGCCACCACGGCTACAGGGGTTTTCTTTTTGGTAGGACGCCGGCGCAGTGTCTTAAACCGCGAACGAGCTCCCGCAGCCGCAGCTGGCCGTCGCGTTCGGGTTCGTCACCACAAACGCCGCGCCGGCCAGGTCCTCCACATAGTCCACTTCGGAGCCCGCCAGCAGGTCCAGGCTCACCTCGTCCACTACCAGGGCGACGCCGTGATAGTCGAAGACATGGTCATCGTCGGCGACTTCCTTGGAGAAATCGAAGCCGTACTGGAAGCCGGAGCAGCCGCCGCCGGAAACGGTCAGGCGCAGCATCAGCGCTTCGTCGCCCTCCATCTGACGGAGGTGGGCGACACGGTCGGCGGCAGCCTTGCTCAGGCTGACGGCAGGTAGATCGGCAATCGCTTCGGGCATCGCACTCGCCTTTGATCTAGGGGGTTTGATCCAACAGGTTGCAACTCTTAAACGCTACTATAGACGAAAGCGCAGCAGATTTCGAGGTTGAGTTTCATTCGCATATATTTAGAACGCTCGCGCCCATCGTCAAATGCTGGCATTTTGCCAGCTCGCTGAACGTACCCGCCGAAGCCGAAAGCCGCACCGAGTGCCAGCCCCCTATGCCAGCGACCCAGCCCAAAGCCGTGGCCGCCTTGTACCGGAGCCGGAAGCCACCAACCGCTCGCCGTTTCAGCGCGATCGGGACCGCATTATCCACTCCAATGCTTTCCGGCGGCTGAAGCACAAGACACAGGTCTTTGTGTATCATGAAGGGGACTATTACCGCACGCGCTTAACCCATTCGATCGAGGTGGCGCAGATCGCCCGCACCATCAGCCGCATGCTGGGCCTGAACGAGGATCTGGCGGAGGCGCTGGCGCTGGCCCACGACCTCGGCCACACCCCTTTCGGCCATGCTGGGGAGGACGCCCTGCACGAGATGCTGGCCGACGCCGGCGGCTTCGACCACAACGCCCAGACATTGCGAATCCTGACCCGGCTGGAGCGCCGCTACGCCGAATTCGATGGCCTCAACCTGACCTGGGAAACATTGGAAGGGGTGGTCAAGCACAACGGCCCGCTGGCCGGCCCGAATGTTCCCTTGGGCGAGGACGGCAAGCCGAAGTCGGTGCCGGGCGGGATTCGGTCTTACGATGCGCGCCACGCCCTCGACCTCGACCACTATGCAAGTGCGGAAGCGCAGGTGGCCTCGCTCTCCGATGATATCGCTTACAACAACCACGACTTCGACGACGGCTTGCGGGCGGGACTGTTCGAACTGGACGACGTCGCGGAACTGCCCCTGATCGGTGACCTGCTGCGCGAGGTGCAGGCCAAATATCCGAAGCTCGACCGCCAGCGCACCATCTATGAGACCATTCGCCGGATGATTGGGGCCATGGTCTACGACCTGGCAACCGAGAGCGGTCGGCTCTTGAAGGATTCGGGGGCGGAGAGCGCCGCGGGTATCCGCACCCTCGGCCGGCCCGCGGTGGCGTTTTCGCCCGCCATGCTCGCCGACCTGAACGCGCTCCGCGCATTCCTGAAGGAGCGCATGTACCGGCATTACCTGGTCAACCGCATGGCGTCGAAGGCGAGGCGGATCGTGACGGACCTCTACCAGCAGTTCGTGGAGGAGCCCTCGATTTTGCCGACCGAATGGTACGTTGAGAGCGGGCGCGGCGATCCGCAAAAGACACGGCGGGTGGTTGCCGACTATATAGCGGGGATGACCGACCGCTATGCGCTGCGCGAACACGAGCGCATTTTTGACCGACACAGCCAGATTTAACGGGCCGATATGAACCCCTTCCGCGAATTTCTCGCCACGATTCAGGACATTCTCAGCGGCTGGAGCCGGGACGGCTCGCTGCCGGACGGCCTGCCCATCGACCGCATCACGGTGGAGCCGCCCCGCGACCCCACCCATGGCGACATGGCCTGCAACGCCGCCATGGTGCTGGCCAAACCGGCCAAGATGAAGCCCCGCGACCTGGCGGAGCGGCTGGCGGGCGCGCTCGCTGAATTGCCGGACGTGGTGAACGCTGAAGTGGCCGGGCCTGGTTTCCTGAACCTGAAACTGGCCGATTCCTATTGGCACGCCCGCGTTGGTGAAATTCTGACAGCAGGCACGGCTTACGGCGACGGCGATCTGGGGCAGGGGCACCCGGTCAATGTGGAGTATGTCTCCGCCAACCCGACCGGCCCGATGCATATCGGCCACGCCCGCGGTGCGGTGGTCGGCGACGCGCTGGCGGCCTTGCTGGCCAAGGCTGGCTACGACGTTACGAAAGAGTACTACATCAACGATGCCGGCGCGCAGGTGGACGAACTCGCCCGCTCTGCTTTCCTCCGCTACCGGGAGGCTTTGGGCGAGGATATCGGCGAGATTCCCGCGGGCCTCTACCCCGGCGACTATTTGGTGCCGGTCGGCGAGGCGCTCGCCGCCTCGCATGGCGACGCGCTGAAAAGCCAGGATGAGAGCAATTGGCTGCCGGTCGTCCGCCGTTTCGCCATCGACGCCATGATGGACCTGATCCGCGCCGACCTTGCCGGTCTCGGCGTGATGCATGACGTGTTCTCGTCGGAGCGCGAACTGGTCGAGGCGGGCGCGGTGGACAAGGCGCTTTCGACGCTGGAAGGCGCGGGCCTGATCTATGCCGGCGTCCTGGAGCCGCCCAAGGGCAAGCTGCCGGACGATTGGGAAGAGCGCCCGCAGACCCTGTTCCGGTCGAGCCAGTTCGGCGACGATACCGACCGCCCGGTGAAAAAGTCCGATGGTTCGTGGACTTACTTCGCCAGCGACGTAGCCTATCACCAGGACAAGGTGCGCCGCGGCGCCAAGACCCTGATTGACGTGTGGGGCGCGGACCACGGCGGCTACGTCAAACGCGTCGCTGCCTCCGTCAAGGCATTGACCAATGGCGAAGCGGAACTGGACGTGAAACTCTGCCAGTTGGTGCGCCTGATGCGTGAGGGCGAGCAGGTGCGCATGTCCAAGCGCTCCGGCGATTTCGTTACGCTCCGGGAACTGGTGGACGAAGTGGGCCGCGACGTGGTGCGCTTCATCATGCTGACCCGGAAGAATGACGCCCCGCTCGATTTCGACCTGGCGAAGGCGCTGGAGGAAAGTCGCGAGAATCCGGTTTTCTACGTGCAATACGCTCACGCCCGCGCCCATTCCGTCCTGCGTCATGCCACCGAAGCCTTCGGCGCGGAGGCCGTCACCGCCGCCGCTTTGGCCAAGGCCGACCTCTCCGGCCTGACCGACGAGGACGAACTTGGCCTCATCAAAGTGCTGGCCAGTTGGCCGCGCATTGTGGAGCAGGCAGCGATTGCGCATGAACCGCACCGAATCGCGTTCTATCTTGGAGAGGTCGCAGCCAGTTTCCATGCGCTCTGGAACAAGGGCCGTGACGACACCACCTTGAGGTTCATCCAGGCGGATGCGCCGGAAGTGACGAAGGCGCGCTTGGCGCTGGTATCTGCGATGGCCACAGTGGTCGCTTCGGGCCTCAATGTCATGGGGGTCGCGCCCAGGGAGAGTATGTAGTGTCGAGCCAGACCGAGACCCTGTTCCGCAACGACGATCCGGCCTACGAGCCGCAGGAGAGTTCTGCGGCGCGCTGGTTCCGCTGGTTCGTCTATGGCTTTGTCGGCCTGTGCGCCGCCGGCATCGCGGTCTGGGTGCTGACCGGCAGCCCGGACAAGTCCATTCCGACGATCAAGGGGCCATCCTCCCCTGATCGCGCAGCCGCGACGGATGACCCGGCCCGTGTGCCCCATCAAGACCAGCCGATCTATGAACGCCTCTCCGCAGGCAGCAACCCCGACCGCGGAAAGGAATTGCTGCCTCCTGCCGAGCAGCCCATGACCCGCGATCAGTTGAATGCCACCATCGCGGCGCAACAGGGCGGAGGCACCGAATCGCCACCCGCTACCACCGCCCCGGCGCCGGTAACCAATCCGCCGGACGCAGATGCGCAGGGCACGGATACGCCGGTCGCTTCCCTGCCGCCATCCGGGAACGATCCCGCGACCCAAGCACCAGTGGCCCGCAATGCACCGCCCGCGGTCACCAAGGATCCCAATCCCGCTGCCCCGGCCTATCACGTCCAGATTGCTTCGGTCGCGAACGAGGACCAGGCAAAGGCTGAATGGGCGCGGATCAGCAGCCGCCATCCGGACCTGCTCGGCCGGTTGCAGGGCTTCTACCCGGAATTCACCAACAGCCGCGGCAACACCTACACCCGTGTGCAGGGCGGCCCGCTGGTGGACAAGGCGCTGGCGGAACTGCTGTGCAGCCAGTTGAAGGCGCGAAAGGTCGATTGCTTTGTCATCGAACCCTAGGGCCTGCCTGTTCGGGCTATCGGGCCTTGGGTTGACTGCCAATGAGCGCGCCTTTTTCGCCGAAAGCCAGCCCCTGGGCTTTATCCTTTTCGCCCGAAATATCGAGACCCCGTCTCAGGTCCGCGCGCTGGTGGATGCCCTGCGCGCCTGCGTCGGCAGGCCCGACGCTCCCATTCTGATCGATCAGGAAGGCGGCCGCGTCGCCCGCCTGAAGCCGCCCCAGTGGCACAAGCTGCCGCCTGCCGCTCACATTGCGGCCCTGCCACTGGAGCAAGCGGCGGAGGCCGCATGGCTTGCCGGACGGATCATTGCGGCGGATGTTGCCTCCCTTGGCATCGACGTTGCCTGCGCTCCCGTTCTGGACGTGATACAGCTGGACGTGGCGACTGATGTAATCGGCGACCGGTCCTATGGCAGCGACCCGGCGCTCGTTGCGCGGCTCGGCCAGGCCATGGCGGAGGGGCTGCTGGCGGGTGGCGTGCTGCCGGTCGCAAAGCACGTTCCCGGCCACGGCCGCGCGCAGGTGGACAGCCACCACGCCTTGCCAAGGGTGAGCCAGCCGCTGGCCGAACTGGAAGCAACAGACTTTGCCTCGTTCCGCGCATTGCACGGCCTGCCCATCGGCATGACCGCGCATATCGTGTTCGACGCCATCGACCCCAGCCTCCCCGCTACCCAGTCGCCGCGTCTGATTGCGGCGATCATCCGCGGCTCCATCGGCTTTGACGGCTTCCTGCTGTCGGACGATGTGTGCATGCAGGCGCTTACCGGCTCGGTCGGCGACCGGACCAAAAAGGCGCTGGCGGCAGGCTGCGACGCCGTCCTGCACTGCAACGGCAAACTGAGTGAAATGCGGGATGTCGCTGCCGCTTCGCCATATCTGACGGGCAAAGCCTGGGATCGCTGGCAGCGGATAGACCGCCCGCCGGCGCAATCATTTGACCTTGCTGACGGGGTGGCGCGTCTCGCCGCCCTGCTGCCGCAAGCCTAAGGGAGCCCAATGGGCGATTTAGCGCAAACGACCTACCTGATCTCGATCTGGGCCATTCCGGTGCTGATCGCCATCACCTTCCACGAGGCCGCACACGGCTGGGCTGCCTGGAGGCTGGGCGACCCGACGGCAAAGATGCAGGGCCGCGTCACCTTCAACCCGATCAAGCATGTGGACCCGGTGGGCACGCTGATGATCCCAGGCATGTTGCTGATGATGGGCGCGCCCTTTCTGTTTGGCTATGCAAAGCCGGTGCCGGTCGCCTTCTGGCGGCTCGGCAGTCCCCGGCGCGATATGGTCCTGGTCGCGGCAGCGGGACCGGGCATCAACATTCTGCTGGCCTGCGCCTCTGCACTTCTCATCAACATTTTGCCGGTTGTCCCGGGCGATATGCAGATTTGGCTGGCCGCCGTCCTGGAGAAATCCATTCTCATCAATCTGGTGCTCGCAACTTTTAACATGCTGCCGATCCCGCCGTTGGATGGTGGCCGCATCGCCGTCGGCCTGCTGCCTGAGGCCCTGGCCCGTCCGCTTGCGCAGATGGAGCGCTATGGCTTTTTCATCGTCCTGGGGCTGATCTTTTTGCTACCCATGCTGGGACGGGAGATCGGCATGGACCTGAACTTCATCTGGCACGCCATTAGTTTCGTTGTTAATGCGTTGGGCCAAGCCATCCTGACCGTGTTCACGTAATGGAGTAGCAGGGTGTCGGAAGAGCTGGTCCTCGATCTGAACGGCTACGAAGGTCCCATCGACCTGTTGCTGAGCTTGGCGCGGGACCGCAAGATCGACCTGACTGCCATCTCCGTCTCCGCGCTCGCCGATCAGTACCTGGCCTTCATCGCCAGCGCCAAAGACGCGCGGCTGGAGATTGCCGCCGAGTATCTGGTGATGGCCGCCTGGCTTGCCTACCTGAAGTCGCGGATGTTGCTGCCGAGGGAGGAACCGCATGGCGACCAGCCATCTGCCGAGCAGATGGCCGCGGCCCTTGCCGAGCAAATGCGCCGTCTGGAAGCCATGCAGCAGGCGGCCCGCATGTTGATGGCCCTGCCAAGGCTCGGGCGCGACTGGCTCCGCCGCGGCCAGCCGGAAGGGCTTCCGGTGCAGCGAGATATCGACTGGGAGCCGGACCTCGTCAGCCTGATGAAAACCTACGGCGCCATCACCGCAAAACGCACGCCGGAAGCGGTCTTGACCATCGATCCTGGCCTGCTGACCTCTGTCGAAGATGCGCTCGCGCGGCTGGAGAGCATCGTCGGTTCGCTGCCGGTCTGGCAGGATTTGCAGGACTTTCTGCCCCGCGATCTGAAGCCCGGCATTCAGCAGCGCTCCGCCATGGCCGCGACCTTCGTTGCCGGGTTGGAAATGGCCAAGGCTGGCAAGGTGCGTCTGCATCAGGAAGAAACCTACGGCCGCCTGTTCATTGCGCCCCGCAGCGCCAGCGATCGCGCCGGTCAGAACGAGGAGCCTGGCGATGGATAGTTCCGATGGATGATTTTCTCGAAGCAGTCCGCCTGACCGAAGCCCTGCTGTTCGCGGCAGAGGAGCCATTGAGCGAAACTCAGATTGCAGAGCGCTTGCCGCCAAACGTAAAGGCGTCGGCCGTGATGGAGCGTTTGCAACTGGACTATGCGGGCAGGGGGGTGGAGCCGGTGTTGGCCGGGGGACGCTGGACCTTCCGCACCGCGCCCGACCTCGCCAGTTCTCTGGCGCTGAAGAAACAGGAGGTGCGCCGCCTCTCCCGCGCCATGGAAGAAACACTCGCCATTGTCGCCTACCACCAGCCCGTTACCCGGCCGGAGATCGAAGCGATCCGGGGTGTGTCGCTCAGCCGCGGTACTTTAGACGCATTGCTGGATACTGGCTGGGTTCGCCCTGGACCGCGTAAGGAAGTACCGGGACGTCCGCTCACCTGGCTAACGACGCCTGCCTTTATGGAGGCCTTCGGGCTGGCGAAAATCGGCGATTTGCCGGGCATTGACGAGCTTCGGGCCGCCGGATTGCTGGAAACCGCCCCCATGCTCGACCTGCCGCCGCCCACGGAGAATGCAGACCAGCAGGAGGTTGACGGGGACGCTAACGAGCGGTGAAGATCGCACCCGGCAAATTGTTTCATTGCGATTGAGAATGGTTTGCAATATCTATATGAGATAGTATCGTTGCCTACAACAAGCCCCGAACGCGTGAGCATTCGACCCGTATGAGCTTTTCACTATCCTTGCCTCGGCCACTGACCGCCAGGAAAGACGCCGCTGCTGCTTCCGGCGCGGGGGTGGAACTGCATCAGGTGAGTCTGGCATATCCCAGCCCTCGCGCGAAGAGCGCCGCTGGGGTGCATGGTATCGACCTCACGGTCGCCAAGGGCGAGATTGTGGCGCTGCTCGGGCCGTCCGGCTGCGGCAAGACCACGACATTGCGCCTGATCGCTGGTTTGGAGCGGCCCGATACCGGCACGGTCAGCCTGCGCGGCGAGCCGGTGAGCGGCGAGGGTCGGTTCGTTCCGGCAGAGCGGCGCGAAATCGGCTTTATGTTTCAAGATTTTGCCCTGTTCCCGCACCTGACGATTTTGGAAAATGTGGCTTTTGGCCTGAAGCGCCTGCGCAGCGCCGCTCGCAAGGAACGGGCGCTCGCGATGCTGGCGGAGGTTGGACTCGCCGACCGTGCCGGCGATTATCCGGATAAACTTTCCGGCGGCCAGCGGCAGCGCGTGGCCCTGGCCCGCGCCCTGGCGCCCGCCCCCAGCATCATGCTGCTGGACGAGCCATTTTCCGGCCTTGACGCTGGTCTCCGCCAGAGCCTGCGTGCTGATACGGTGCATGCGTTGCGCCGCGCCGGGTGCTCTGCCGTGATGGTGACGCACGATCCGGAAGAAGCCATGTTCATGGCCGACCGTGTTGCGCTGATGAAGGATGGCCGGATCGAGCAGGTCGGCACCCCGGCGGAGCTCTATAACCATCCGGCCAGTCCCTTCGTCGCCGCCTTCTTCGGTGAAGTGAACCGCTTCGCCACTGTTGTGCAGAATGGCGAGTGCTGGACACCTGCCGGTGTGGTCGAAGCGCCGGGCCTCCCGTCCGGTACGCCGGTGGAAATCATCGTCCGGCCGGAAGAGCTTGAGGTGAAATACGGCCCTGGTTTCTGTGGCCGGTGCAACAACGGCTCCATCGCGCTGCGGCGCTCACTGGGCCGTTCGACCCTCTACCGCCTCAGTGTGGATGACGGCGCGGTGCAATTGACCGCACGCGGGTCGCAGCATGATAGCCTGGCGGAAGGCGACGAGGTTAACGTATCGGTACCGCCCGGTGCGGCCATGGTTTTCGCCCGCGCGTAAGTAGCCCTTTTGTCTGCGTTGCTCCACCGCATCCTTTCTGCGATAACGCGGTCGCGTTAAAACCTATACCGTAAGCCTGAAGGAGCGGTCCCATGGGGATCAGCATTTGGCAGATACTGATTGTTGTCCTGATCGTCGTCGTTCTGTTCGGCGCTGGGCGGATACCCCGTCTGATGGGCGATATGGCCAAGGGCATCAAAAGCTTTAAGGCCGGGATGAAGGACGACGAGACCGTGGACGATGCCGCGGCCAAGCCGGCGGCTCGGGTCGAGGATTCCACGTCTCAGGCCTCCACTGAGCATCAAGACGATAAGGCTAAGTCCTCTTAGCTCCTCCGGCTGCTCGCTTGATAGGGCGGAACCGCGATGCTTGATTTCGGCTGGACCGAATTGTTGGTAATTGGTGTAGTTGCGCTGATCGTTATCGGTCCGCGCGATCTGCCGTTGGCATTGCATACGTTTGGCAAGTATGTGGCCAAGCTTAAGTCTATGGCCCGGGAGTTCCAGAGCAGTGTCGACGACATAGCCCGTCAGCACGAACTCAAAGAACTGCAGGAAGGCATCAACAAGTTTTCCTCGCCCGAACAGGCGATAGAGAACTACGTCTCGGGCCTGGAGAAGAAGGGCGCAAAGCCTGCCGCTGCCGATGATGAATCTGCAGCCAAGACGAACCTGACCGGCGAAGAAGAACCGGAAGGCGTGAAGGACTGGAGCGCCGAATCGGCGGAGATCGCCTCCCCAGCCGCGAAGGCTGTTGCCGACGATACCGCCGGTGAACCGCCGCTACCGCTTGAGACGGCTAGTGGCGATACGGTGGAAAAGGCTGAAGGTGAGGAGCCGGAATTGCCGCTAGGCAGCAACGTAGCATCAAAGCAGCCCAAGCCGGACGGCACGGTCTCATCATGAGCGCCCAAACAACCCGCGATGAAGAGGAAATCCGCCAGGAGGAGACGCGCGCACCGCTGATCGAACACTTGATCGAACTGCGCCAGCGCCTGCTCTATTCGCTGGTCGGGCTGATCTGCACCTTCTTCGTCACTTATTATTTTGCGGAAGAGATTTTTGGCTTTCTGGTCGCCCCGCTGGCGGATCAGTTGGAGGGCCAGGGCCGGCGGATGATTTTCACCGCGCTGACCGAAACCTTCTTCACCTATATCAAGGTAGCGTTCTTCGCGGCACTGTTCCTGTCTTTCCCGATCATCGCCAACCAGCTCTACAAATTCATCGCGCCCGGCCTCTATTCAAACGAGAAGGGCGCCTTCCTACCCTATCTGATCGCATCCCCTGTCCTGTTTTTTCTGGGCGGGGCGATGCTCTATTTCTTCATCATGCCGCTCGCCTGGAGCTTCCTGCTGTCGTTTGAGACCGCCGGGGTTGCTGGCGGCTTGCCGATCGAATTGGAGGCCAAGGTCGGCGAGTATCTTGGCTTGGTGATGAAGTTGATTTTTGCGTTCGGCATTTTCTTCCAGATGCCGGTCGC
Organism: Alphaproteobacteria bacterium; assembly: GCA_965222315.1. Taxonomy (GTDB): domain Bacteria; phylum Pseudomonadota; class Alphaproteobacteria; order Bin95; family Bin95; genus JACKII01. The sequence goes on from OZ244951.1 coordinate 1,762,483, forward strand.
CATCACCCTCTGCGCCCGCGCCGGGCTGGTGACGGCTGCAACACTGGCCAAGCGCCGCAAGTACGCGGTCGTCATCATGTTTGCGATGGCCGCGCTCCTGACGCCACCTGACGTGGTCAGTCAGCTGGGCCTCGCTATACCGGGCCTGTTTCTTTATGAAATTTCCATCTTCATGGCCCGCGCAATTGAGCGCAAACGCGCCAAGCGTGAGGCTGAGGACGGTTTCAACGACGATGACGAGGATGACCTCTAGCCCATGCTAGACCTGCGCTGGATCCGCTCGAACCCAGAAGACTTCGACCGCGCGCTTGCCCGCCGTAACACGCCGCCCGCCGCCAACGCGATTCTGTCGCTGGACGAAAAGCGCCGGGCCGCGCAGACGGCCTTCCAGGAAGTGCAATCCCGGCGGAAGGAGCTCTCCAAGGCCATCGGCCAAGCCAAGGGCAAAGGTGAGGACGCTTCGGACCTGATGGCGGAAGTCGAAGGCCTGAAGGAAAAAACCGCCGCCGCAGAGGCGGAGGAGAAAGTTGCCGCCGAAGACATCGACGCCCTGCTTGCCGGCTTCCCCAACATCCTGGCCGACGATGTGCCGGACGGAGAAGACGAGAGTGACAACGTTGAAATCCGCCGCCACGGCGAGCCGAGGGCCTTCGACTTCGCCCCAAAGGATCATGTAGCCCTGGGCGAAGGGCTGGGCGGACTGGATTTCGAACGGGCCTCCAAGCTTTCCGGCGCCCGCTTCGTCGTAATGCAGGGGCAGGTCGCGAACCTGCACCGGGCGTTGGCGCAGTTCATGCTGGACCTGCACACCGGCGAGAATGGCTACTTAGAGACCAATACGCCCGTATTGGTCCGCGACGACGCCTTGTTCGGCACCGGCCAATTGCCGAAATTCGCCGAAGACAGCTTCCAAACGACGGACGGTTTTTGGCTGACGGCTACGTCCGAAATCACCATGACCAATCTGGTGGCCGGCGAAATCCTGAACGAGGGCGACCTGCCGATACGCCGGACGGCTCACACCTTGTGCTTCCGCTCGGAAGCGGGGTCTGCCGGGCGCGACACCCGCGGCATGATCCGCCAGCATCAGTTCGAGAAGGTGGAGCTTGTCTCTGTCACCGCACCGGAACAATCGGAAGCCGAGCATGAGCGCATGACCGCTTGTGCGGAAGACGTGCTCCAACGCCTTGGCCTGCCTTACCGCACCGTTATCCTTTCGTCGGGGGACACCGGCTTCGGCGCCCGCAAGACCTACGACATCGAGGTTTGGCTGCCGGGTCAGGATGGCTACCGCGAAATCAGCTCCTGCTCCAATTGCGGTGACTTTCAGGCGCGCCGCATGAATGCCCGCTACCGTCCATCGGAGGGGAAGGGGACGGCTTTCGTGCATACGCTGAACGGCTCCGGCCTGGCGGTGGGGCGCACGCTGATCGCGGTGTTGGAAAACTACCAGAACGCTGACGGCTCGGTAGCGGTGCCGGAAGCGCTGCGGCCGTACATGAGGGGAAAGGAACAAATCGGTGGGGGCAATGGTTGACCTGGCGGACGCCCGCGTTCTTCTGACCAACGACGACGGCATCGATGCACCCGGCATTGCTCTGCTGGAAAAACTGATTGCGCCGCTGGTGCGCGAGCTTTGGGTGATCGCACCCCGCTACGAACAAAGCGCCACCAGCCACGCGCTCACCATCCAAATCCCGCTGCGGGTCTATCATCTGGGCGAACGCCGCAAGGCGGTGAATGGCACGCCGACGGATGCGACTTTGCTGGCGCTCCGCCACGTGATGACGGAGGCGCCGGATTTGGTCCTCTCCGGCATCAACCGCGGCGGCAATATCGGCGGCGATGTGCTCTATAGCGGCACGGTGGGTGCGGCGATGGAGGCGGCTTTGCTCGGCGTGCCCGCCATTGCCTTCTCCCAGAACCGGATGCCGAGGCATGAAGTGCGCTGGCAAACGGCTGAAGCCCATCTCGTGCCGGTGCTGCAACAAATCCTTACCCGGCAGTGGCCCACCGACGTGATCATCAACGTCAATTTCCCGGATGTGGAGCCCGATCAGGTCAGTGGTGTGAAATTGGTGCCTCAGGGACGCCGCAAACCGGGTGGTCATCTGGTCGAAGGTGTCGACCCCCGCGGCGACTCCTATGTCTGGGTCTCGACCGAGAAGGAGCAGGCCTACACCACGCCCGGCACGGACGAAGACCTGATCGAAGAAGGCTGGATCACGGTGACGCCGCTCGGTGTCGATCTGACCGACCGCGCGACCATGGAAACTTTCGAGGGCGTTTGGCCGTAATTCGCCGCGCTGCGCCGTCGGTGAATCGTGTTAACGTCGCGACCGTGCGGGCCTGCCACCGGTCCCGTGTTCCAGCGCCCGATTGAGGAACAACCGATTGAAGGACAAGCGGCAGATGATATCGCTGCGTTCACTGGCAAAAATGCTGTGTATCGGCGCGCTTGCGGCGTTAACCGCCTGCGGTTTTGCCCGCGTTCCATACGACAATGGCGGCCAGTCATCGGGGCGGAGCGGCCCCTGCAACCCGTCCACGGGCGTTGAAGGGCAGGTGCGGGTGTGTCCCGGCGACACGCTGACCGGCCTCTCCCGCCAGGAAAACGTCACGGTTCTGGGTATCATGCGCGAGAACGGCCTCGCCGATGACCGCATTTTGGTGGGGCAGGTGCTCACCATGCCGAACGAGACCGTGCATGTGGTGCAGCCGGGCGACCAACTCCTCTCCATCGCCAACCGTTACAACGTCCAGTCGAGCGAGATCGTTGCGGCGAATGAAATGCGGCGGCCCTACACGATTTTCCCCGAACAACGCCTCGCCATCCCGCTTGGGCCGGTCAGCTCACGGACAGTCGCGAGCCAGCGCCTGCCTGACAGCCCGCCGGTCACCAACGATGCGCCGGGTAGCGGCGTCACCATCGGCACTGGTGCGCCGCCCGCGGCAGCGTCTGCCGACGATGGCCTCCAGCAAAGCGCGCCGCCGGCCGACGAGCCCCCGCCGCCCGCAACAACACCGTCAGCATCACCGGCAACAACCCCCGCAGACCCGCCCGCCGTCGCTGCTGACAACGCGCCGGTTCCGCGCGATCGTGCAACGGAGCCCTCGCGGACGGCGGCAACGACCGCAGATGCGCGCGCCGCGGCCCCTGCTGCGCCTGCCGCAAGCAAACCTGCTGCACCGGCAGGTGCCAGCTTCCTGCTGCCCGTGCAGGGCCGCATCGTCTCGGAATTTGGGCCCAAATCCGGTGGCCTGCACAATGATGGCATCAATATAGCCGCTCCGCGCGGCACGCCCATCCTGGCGACAGCAGACGGCGAGGTCGCCTATGCCGGTGACGGGCTGCCGGGCTTCGGCAACCTGATCCTGCTCCGCCACAGCGACGGCTGGACCAGCGCCTACGCCCATGCCGACAGCATGGCGGTCAAGCGGGGCGACCCGATCACCCGCGGCTCGACGATCGGTACCGTAGGCAACACCGGCTCCGTCACCGAGCCCCAATTGCACTTCGAACTGCGCAAGCACGATCGCGCCGTCGATCCGAAGCCATTGCTCGGCCCGTGAGGTTTCGGGCGATGCTCTAATACCGTCCGGGCGGGTCGCTCGCTGGGAAGGATTCGTCGGAAGCCTCGTCCACCTCACTCCAGCCATCCCTGGGCGGGTTTGTCATTTCATGCGGGCCAGCCGAGCGCACATACTGCTGCGAGGGTCGCCGGCGCCGCCTATTATTGCCTTCCGGCGTGGCTGCTGCATCGCCGTCCTCCGGCCCGGGCTGGATCGCTTCATCGCGGGTCCTACAGCGGGAAATAACCAAATAGCCTGCCACGGCGCCCGCAGCGGTCAGCGCTGCCGGCACCAGGCTTGCGGTCCTAAGCACGCGTCTAAGCATCGTCCGTCTCCTTTCGTTTGACGGCTCATACCCGCCATGTGGGTTTTCTCTCCGTCAATGCGAGCGGAAATGCGGGGCAGGCCGATGGCGCGGCTGGAGCATCGCCGGTTCAAATTGAATCGCTATTGCGATCAATTTGCCGGTCAAGATGCTCTGATTCTGACATTTATGGCAGATTCACCCGATCCGATTGGATCGGGATCTGCCCTAGTCAATGCTGGGCGGGGCAGGGTACAAGTAGGGCATCAACCAACCCTGACAGCCGAGTCCGCGATGCCCGACCATTCTCCCGATCTGCTCGCCGAACTGGCCGGCTTCGATACGCCAGCAATCTGCAATGGCCTCGAAGTGCTGGACCCGGCTTTCACGCTCTACAGCTACACCAAAGACATTTTGATGTGCTCCCACCCGGATCGTCCGGCCCGGGTAGGCTATGCCAGGACGGCCCAGATCCGCACGACCCGTGCGCAAGGGGACAGCGCGTTTGCGCAGAAGCAGCGCCGGATTGCCTACTACGACTATGTCGCCATGAATGAGGCTCCGCAGATTTGCGTGCACCAGGACATGGATGGTCCGCATGGGATTGCTGCCTGCTGGGGTGATGTCATGGCGAACGTGCACAAGAGCCTGGGCGTCGTCGGCGTGCTGACCAATGGCGCAATCCGCGACATTCCCGGCATGCCAGATGGCATCCAGATGCTGGCGTCGGGCGAGAAGCCCAGCCACGGGGAATTGCACATGGTGGATTTCGGCGGGCCGGTGCAGGTCTGCGGCTTGACCGTCCGGGACGGCGACCTGGTTCACATGGACCGGAACGGCGCGGCGGTTATTCCGCACCACCTGGCGGCAGACCTGCCCGCAGCCGTCCGCAAGGTGGCCGAACGGGAGCAGGCGATCATCGGCGCAGCACAGCAAGGCCGCGGCAATTGGGACGAAGTCCGCAAACTGATGGGCGGATGAGCCTCGGCGATGAGCAAGAACCCCTTTGATCTGACCGGCCTTACGGCCTTCGTCGCGGGCGCGGGCAGGGGCCTTGGCCGCGGCTGCGCTTTGGCTCTGGCGAATGCAGGCGCGGAAGTCATCTGCGCCGCGCGTACCGAAAGCGAACTGGTGGAACTTGCCGAGGAGATCAACGCTGGCGGCGGCAAGGCCAGCGTCTGCCTCTTGGACGTGACCGACCGGGCGAAGGTCCGGCAGGTGATCGCTGATCTGCCCCGGCTCGACATTCTCTTGGCCAATGCGGGCAGCAACCGGCCCAAACCCTACCTGGAAGTGCCGGACGAAGACCTGGACTTCCTGTTGGAATTGAATGTCGCCAGCATGTTCGTCCTTGGCCAGGCGGCAGCGCAAAGGATGCTGGCGGCGGGCAATGGCGGCTCCATCATTCATATGACCAGCCAGATGGGCAGGGTTGGCGGACCGAACCGCTCGGTCTACTGCACGACGAAATGGGGGCTGGAGGGGCTGGTGCGCGCCTCCGCGCTGGAATTGGCCCCGCATGGCATCCGCGTGAATGCCGTCGCGCCGACCTTTGTCGACACGCCGCTGACCAAGCCGTTCTTCGAAAACAAGGAATTTTCGGACTGGGTGTTCGACCGCATGCCCATTGGCCGCCTCGCCACGGTGGAAGAAGTGGCCGCCGCAGTCGTCTATCTCGCGTCGCCGGGCAGCGCCAGCGTGACTGGCACCAGCCTGGCCGTCGATGGCGGCTGGACGGCGCAGTAGGGGTTCTGACACCGCCCCTCGATACAGCCCGGCCTTTGGCCGGGCCACTCGGGATGAAGGGAAGGTTGATCTCGGACCGGACCATTCGGAGTAAAGCGCAGTTAGATTTCAAGCCGGGCCAAACGTAGGCATGGTGCCGGTTGCCGATCACCATTTCTCTTCATCTCGAGTGCGCCGAAGGCGTGTATCGAGAGATGGTGCCTGGAACCTATTCCTTCAGCCAAGGGAGTAGATGGCACCCAAAACCCGCGCTACCATCTGCCCAACGACCAAAACTCCCCAAGGGAAGCGCCTGATCCATGAGCGATTTCGACTATATCATCGTCGGCGGCGGCTCGGCCGGCAGCGTGCTAGCGCACCGTCTCTCCGCCCGTTCCTCGAACAAGGTGCTGCTGCTGGAAGCCGGTATCGACACCCCTCACGGCAACATCCCGCCGGAGGTACACAACAGCTACCCCGGCACGGTCTATTTCGATCCACGCTTCCACTGGAATACGCTGAAAGTCAGCCTCCAGGCCAAGGAGCATAACCGTCCCGATGCGCCGCGGCCGCCGATCCGCAAGTACGAGCAGGCGCGCGTCATGGGGGGCGGGTCCTCGATCAACGGGCAGTTGCTGAACCGCGGCTCCCCGAACGACTACGACGACTGGGGCCGCCAGGGCGCGGACGGCTGGAGTTGGGAGCAATGCTTTCCCTACTTCAAGAAGGTCGAGCGCGACATGGATTTTGACGGGGAATATCACGGCAAGGAAGGCCGAATCCCCATCCGCCGCCTGTTTCAGGAGGACTGGCCAGGCCACGCCCACGCCGTCGCCGACGCGTTCAAGCAGTTGGGCCACAAATACCTGCCCGACCAGAACGGCAAGTGGGAAGACGGACACTTCCCGATCACGATCTCCAACATTTACGACCGGCGCGTCTCTGCCGCCATCGGCTATCTGGACCCGGCCACGCGCCAGCGGGAAAACCTGACCATTCAGGCGGAGACCCAGGTTTCGGAAATCCTATTCGATGGCTTGAAGGCGACCGGTGTCAAAGCCGTGCACAAGGGCCAGACCCAAACCTTCAACGCCCGCGAAGTCATCCTCTGCACCGGCGCGATCCACTCGCCCGCTCACCTGATGCGGAACGGCATCGGCCCGGAGGGGCACCTGCGTGAGATGGGGATCGAGGTCCGCCACGCGCTGCCCGGCGTCGGCCAGAACCTGATGGAGCACCCGGCGCTGGGACTGGCGGGTTTCCTGCACGCCAAATACCGTCAGCCGGAGCGGATCAAGCGCCACATTCATGTGGGCCTGCGCTATTCCTCCGGCATTGGCGATGCGCCGCCCGGCGACATGTTCCTGATCCAGATTGCCAAGAGTACCTGGCACCAGGTGGGCTGGCGGCTCGGCTCCCTGCTGATGAGCGTCTACAAGAGCTATTCCACCGGCGAGGTGAGGCTGGACACCAAAGACTATCGCGACGAGCCGATTGTGGACTTCGAACTGTGCAGCGACCGCCGCGACCTGGAGCGGATGATGGACGCCTACAAGCGTGCGATTGAGATCTACCGTCACCCCTCGCTGAACGGCGTGATCGAGACGCCATTTCCGGCGGCCTATTCAGACCGCGTGCGGGCGTTCGCGCAGGTGACCGCCAAGAACAAGGTGCTGACGCAAATGGCGGGCTGGGCGATGGACGCCAATTCTTCGCTCCGCGACTACATCATCAAGAACGTGATTGCCGAAGGGCCGACGGTTGACGATCTGATGAACAGCGAAGATGTGCTGGAAAATTTCATCAAGGAAAACGTGCACGGTATCTGGCACGCCTCCTGCACCAACAAGATGGGCGCGGACGGCGATCCCATGGCTGTCACCACCGGCACCGGCCGGGTGAGGGGCGTTGCCGGCCTCCGCGTCTGCGATGCGAGCATCATGCCGAGCGTCCCCTGCGCCAACACCAACGGCCCGACCCTGATGACCGCGGAGAAGATCGCGGATCACATTCTGAACGGGGAGTAAGTGGGGTCCTTAAGTGGTTGATAGCTTCCTTAAGACCGATTTTCGTGATGAAGTTTACAAAGAATACGCGCGGACACTTGGTGAGGTGGTGTTAGCGTGGAACAATCTGCACGAAGCACTAGGCGCGATATTTTCGTCTGCTACCGGGATCCCAAATCGCTTATTATCTGATGCTATGTGGTATTCATGTAATACTGATCGCGCCCAGAGAGAGATGTTGAAGGCTACGCTTGAAAAAGACGTAATAGGGCATTTTATATGTGCGCCTGTCCGAAGTGAGATTATTTGGATATTGAAGCAAGTCGATAGGATAGAAGATAAGCGAAATGACCTCATACATGCTCCAGTTTATTATCTAAGTGATGGATTGGCTTCGAGATTTGCATGGGGTCATGGTCACAAAAGGGCAAAGAAATTATATAAAACAAACCCAATTGAAGAATGTAAATGGTTGTATAGTTCAATAGAAATTTTAAGAAATTATGCATTTCATTTATTTTCACAAAATAAAAATGGTGAAGATTCCCAGTATAAGCATCCAGTTATGCCAAATCGTTCAAGAAAATAATATTGTTGCGTTTACGCAAATCAGTATCAGCGCCTTTCAATCAGCGCGCTATTTTCCGACCACTCTCGCCACCATCTCTTCGCTCACCTGCCAGAGCCGTTCGCCTGCCGCATCGTCACGGGCGGCCTTGGTCGGCTGGGTTTCTACTCCTTCGGAGTAGTACTTGCCGCTGACTCCCTCCAGCGCCGGGCCGCTCGCCAGCATGATGGAGGTCTTAGCGCCTTCCTCGACGCCGATGCCCATGGCCATCATCAAACCCTTTACCGCCCAACTGAAGTAGAACGGATTGCGCGGGGTGCCGAAATTGGTGCGCACAAACCCCGGATGCAGGCTGTTAGTGGTAATGGTGGAGCCCTCCAGCCTTCTCGCCAGCGCGCGCGTGAACATCACGTTGCAGAGCTTGGAACGGCGGTAGGCGTTGCGGGCATGGTACCCCCGCTTAAACTCCAGATCGTCGAAGTCCAGCGTTGCTCCCACGTGCGCCTTGCTCGCCACGTTCACGATCCGGCCAGCGGGTGCGGCGCGCAACAGGTCAAGCATTTCCCATGTCAGCAGGAAGTAGCTCAAGTGATTGAGCGCAAAGGTCATTTCAATGCCGTCGGCGCTTTCCTGGCGGTTGGCGAAGATGCCGCCCGCATTGTTAAGCAGAACGTCGATCTGCGGCTCCGCCTCGCCGATACGCTGGGCGAGCCGCCGCACTTCCGCCATCTGCGAGAGGTCGGCCCGCCAGAACGAGGGATCCGCGCCCGGCACCGCCTGGCGTATCGCCGCCAGCGCTCGCTGTCCCTTTTGCTCGTTCCGCCCGGCGATCAGCACCCGCGCGCCCTTTGCTGCCAATTCGCGCGCCGTCACCAGCCCAATACCGTCTGTCGCGCCGGTCACCAGCACCGTCTTGCCAAGCATCGTGTCGCTCATTCGTTCTCCGGGGCCGGCCATTCTGCATCTTGAATCGCGCCAGTTTGGGCTTTGCAGGGACGAGATTCAAGCGGTTGCCTGCTGTTCTTCCAGTCAGTGCGCGTACCGCGCAACGGTATTAGCATGTCAACAAGATACAATTTAAAGTTGATATATGAATGTAACTTAGTACAGTCGGTGTCTTACAAACTTGGTTAACGCCAAAAGCCTAACGAAAAATGGTAGAGAGCAATGTCGGGGTGTGGAGGCCGGGGGTGGCTGAAATCCGCTTTAAGTAGTGGGCAAGAAGGGATCCCCTTCCCGGAAAACCGGGAAGGGTTACCCTGCGAAGATGATCTTCTTAACGTGGCTTCCCCTCGAAGTCCCACAGAAAATCCTATAGTAACAGAGCAAAAGATCAATGGAAAAATTTCAGACAATAATCCATTGATCTCGATGAAATCCGCTATAGAAAATCTTTCGAGTGAATACGAAAGTAAAAAGGGCAGCATACTTGGTGTCGATATCGGCCTAAGTTCTTGTGCGATCGCATGGATCGCCGATGGTAAAATAGAGCACTTGCATGTCCGTCTGTTTGAGCCGGTTGAGAACCCTTACACCAAAGAGCCAAAGCTGGCGGAACGGCGTCGGCATCGCGCCCAGCGCCGCCGGTTCACCCGCCAGTCCAGCCGGCGGCAGTCCCTGCGGCGACTGTTGGAGGGCGAAGGCATGTGGCCATCCGACGAACCCGGAGGACGCCTCTCTCCATTGGAACTGCGGGTCCAGGGCCTGGACCGGCTTCTGACGCCGGCGGAGTTTGGGGCCGCCCTGTTTCACGCCGTGAAGCGCCGGGGATATGTGCCCGCCGCGCATTCCACCCTGCCGGCCGATATTCCGGCCGCCGCCGGCGAACCGGCGGCGGGTCCTATCGTAACCGCCGCGACCCGAAACGAACGCCGTGCCGCGGGCTACCAAACGGCAGGTGAAATGCTGGCTCGTGACTCTGCCTTTGCGGCCCGGACCCGGAACCGGCAGGGCGACTATGCCGCCGTTCTGTCCCGCCCGATGGTCGAGGCCGAAGTGGCCGCCTTGTTCAATGCCCAACGTCAATTCGGCCTCGACCGGGCGAACCAAGCCCTGCAGGACACGTTCGAGCGGATTGCGTTCCAGCAACGGCCTCGACGGCTGCATGCGCGCGGCACGTCCTGCCCCTATTTTCCGGACGAGCCGATGGGTATGCGGCGTGGCCCGACAATGGAGCGCTTCGCTTTCCTGGATTCGGTTACCAAAATCCGCATTGCGGAGGACGGCCAGATCCGGCGTCTTACCTCGGTAGAGATCGGGATGGTTGCAGCGCGGTTCGGCCGGACCGCCACCGTGACCAAGTTCGACATTCGCCGGTGGCTGGCGTTTGGTCCGAATATCTCGTTTCTTGGCCGGAAGCCGGAAGATGCCGATCTTGTCTCACGCCTCGGCGCGGCCATCGGCACGGTAACGCTCCGCAGTATCCTGGGCCGCGCAGCCTGGCAGGCGTTCGAGGCCGAACCCGGCTGCCTGGACGCGATCGCCACCGCTGCATCGCAAACCGGAAACGCCGATGATTTTGCGGAAAAACTGACGGAAATCGGCATTTCCGATATCTATCGGCAGGCTCTCTGCGACGCGTATGCCGATGGGGAATTGTCCGTCATGCGGGGGGGCGGACGGGTATCGCTACAAGCGGCCGTTCGCATGATCCCATTCCTCGAGCAGGGGCACCTCGTGTTCGATGCCGCTGGGAAAGCCGGCTTGGATCGTCTGGCGCATGACAAGCATATTCTAAAGGCAGCCTGGCAGCCCCGCATCTACCGCCCCGTGCTGGAGGTCGCCAAGCAGGTGCAGGCAATCATCCGACATATGGGTGTTCGCCCGGCCCGCATCCACGTTGAGGTGGCGAAGGATCTTGGCCTGACCCCCGAGCAGCGTGCCGCCGCCGATGAGAGCTATCGCAGGACCGCCACGGCACGGCGGGCGGCCCGGGAGACCCTGTCGGACGTGCTGGGTCTGGTCGAAGTCAGCAGTGCGCTCACCGACCGTTATATGCTTTGGAACGAGCAGGGCGGCCGATGCGTCTATTCCGGTGAGGAGATCAGTCTGTACCAATTGACGAATGGCGCCGAAGTTCAGATCGATCACATTCAGCCCGTCAGCCGGAGCAGCGACCATTCCCGTAACAACACCGTCATCTGCTTTGCGCCGGAGAACCAGGCAAAGGGCAACCTGACGCCCTACGAATGGCGCGGCGGCGATGCGGACTGGTGGCGGACCTTCGTCTCGCGCGTGCGCTGGATGGCGCTGCCGGCGCGCAAAACGCGCCTCCTCATGTCCCGGACCTTTGCCGACCGTGAAGGCAGTGTCCTGAACCGTAACCTGAACGATACGGGCTACGTCGCCCGTTGTACGTTGGCCTTGTTGCGCGGCCTCTATCCCGCACAGGAGGCCTACAGCCATGTCCGGGCCCGGCCGGGTCAATTGACGGCGGTGCTGCGCCGGGCCTGGGGCCTTTCGAAGAATCGCGCGGATATCCGCAGCCACGCGCTCGACGCCCTCGTGGTAGCGGTCGCGAGCGAGCGCACCATGTTCGAACTGATGAATGCACGGCGGCGGAATGCGGGCATCATCGATGTGCCGCTCCCGTTGCCCTGGCCGGATTTCCGGCTGTCGGTCTTGGCCGCCTTGAGCGACGTCAAGGTCACCCGTTCGGAGCAGCGGCGGGGCAGGGGACCGGGCCATGCCGGCACCGTCCGCCGCGCCCGCATGGAGAAAGAGGGCGAGCGGGTGCTTTACGAGCGCCGCGCCGTTCACCGCCTCCGAAAGGGCGACCTCGCCCGGATTCCGGATCCGGAGGTCAACGCGCCTCTGGTCAAAGTGCTGTCCGAGTGGATCGCCGCCGGATCGCCGCCCGACCGCCCGCCAGTGTCGCCACAAGGGGACCCTATCCGTCACGTGCGGATCAGAATGGCAGGCAGAACCGGCATCTCGAGGGATGGCCTGCCGGTGCGGGGCGGCATTGCCAGTTTCGGGGATCTGGTGCGGGTGGATGTGTTTTACCGGGACGGGACCTATCAAGTCGTGCCCGTGCACACCCACGACGTGGAAACCCTGGCAGAGCCGCCAGTTCTTGTGGCCGCCAACAGGAAGCATCGTTCGCAATGGGCCAGCCTGCCGCCGGATGCGGTATTCCGCTTCAGCCTTTACCGCAACACCTTGGTCCGCATCACCCGGCGCAACGGGTTCGTCACGGAGGGATATTTCCGGAGCTTCGAGCAGCGTTCGGTTAGGCTGGTACTGTCGGACATGATGGAACCGGCGACGAACTATGGGGTGGCGGTCGGACAAACCGCGCTTATCGAGAAGTTCACGACCGACCGGCTCGGCCAGCGCTATCTGGTACGGCAGGAAGTCCGCACGTGGCGGGGTCGCAACGCGCCGGTTCAGGCTCTCTCGGTTGCCAGGCAAAACAAAGCCTCCATGGTGGAGGCCAAGTTTTGAGGGTCATGGACGAAGCCGCGTCTTGCTGTTCATTTCCTGGTGGGAGCAGTGCCGGGTTTTTGTTGTTCGACTGCCGTAATGCCGCCAGATTAAGCAAGCGCCTTTTTATGATGCAATTAATGGTAGTGGTCAAGCGTCTGTGTGAAAAGCACTGGCGCCGGCATTCCCTCGTCCATATTAGCGCGCCAGCAAAAACCGGATGATGGAATCAAGCACCTGCCGTCCCTGACCAGACAACCGGAAATTCCCGGCTGTCGCTATAGCAAGATCGTTCCTGACGAGTTCGCCGAGGGCCGATTCCTGGACGATTTCGGTGAAAGCCACGCCGCTCACCGTCTGGAATTGCTGGAGGTTGATGCCGCCAGCCAGCCGTAAGCCCGTCAAAATCAGTTCTTCTGCCGCTTCGTCCCGGCTCAATCGTTGAGCAGTTTCACAACCATTGCTTGTTTCGGTGACCTGCCGCAGCCATTTTTCCGGCGACCGCCATTCGGATGTTGCTAGCCGGCTGGGTGCTTTTCCGATGCGGCCGTGCGCGCCCGGCCCGGCGCCGATCCAGTCGCCGCCGGTCCAATAGACAAGATTGTGGCGGCATTCCTCGCCGGGCGTGGCGAAGTTGGAGATTTCGTAGAGCGTCAGGCCCTTTTCGGCCAGCCGCTCAACGGTCAGGTCATAGAGGTCGGCGGCAACATCATCGTCCAGCGGTTCGATCCTGCCCGACTGCATCCATTGATAGAAGCGCGTGCCTTGCTCGAAGGTAAGTTGGTAGAGAGACAGGTGCTTGTCGGCAAAGCTGAGCGCGTGCTCCAACTGGCGCTCCCACACTGACAATGTTTGGTCGGGCAGAGCATAAATCAGGTCGAAGGAATAGCGGGGGAAGGTCTCCGCGATATGGCCGAGCGCCCGCTCTGCCTCGGCCACCGTGTAGGTGCGGCCCAGGAAATCCAGCGCCTCCTGCTCAAACGATTGGATACCGACCGAGAGCCGGTTGACGCCCGCCGCCCGGAAACCCTCGAACCGCTCGATCTCGTGGGTGGTCGGATTGGCTTCCAGCGTGATTTCGCAATCGTTAGCTATGCCCCAGCGTTTGGCTATATGGCTGAGAACCCGTTCCACCGACGCCGGCGCCATCAGGGAAGGGGTGCCGCCACCCCAAAAGATCGTCTGTATTTCCCGGCCGGGGTATTGGCCATGCCAGTAATCCAGCGCCCGGAGCGTGGCATTGACCCATTGGTCTTCCTCCACCAGCGGACGCACATGGCTGTTGAAATCGCAATAGGGACACTTCGCACCGCAGAATGGCCAATGCAGATAGACCGAAAGCGGCTCCCGATTGCCCGGCGGCGTTACTGGCTGAAGCATTTCTCGGCCAGCGTGGCAAAGGCACGGGCGCGGTGGCTGAAGGCTGCCTTGCGGGCAAAGCCTTTCTCGCCCACGGCCATCTCACCGAAGGTCTCGGTCTCGCCTTCAGGCACGAACATCGGGTCGTAGCCAAAGCCGCCACTGCCCCGTGGCGGCCAGACGACATGGCCTTCGACGCGGCCCTCGGCTGTTTCGTAGTGACCGTCCGGCCATGCGAGCACCAGGACCGCAACGAAGGCGGCGGTGCGGTCGGCGGACCCCTTTAGGCCATCCTCCACCCGTTGCATGGCGGGACCGAAGTCTTTGCCGGGCCCGGCCCAGTCGGCAGAATAAACCCCCGGCGCGCCGCCGAGCGCGTGAACGGCGATGCCCGAGTCATCCGAAAGCGCCGGCAGACCGCTGCCCGCCACCGCTGCCCGCGCTTTTATCAGCGCGTTATCCACGAAGGTCGCGCCGGTCTCCGGCGGCTCTGGCAGGCCCAGTTCACCTGCCCCGACCAACGTTACGCCGAAGGGCGCAAACAGCCGCTGAAATTCGGCCAGCTTGCCTTTGTTATGGCTGGCGAGGACCAGTTTGGGCTCGGTGAAACGCCGGGCGGTCATAATCTGTGCTGCCTATAGCCCATGCCCGACAACACTCAGGATGGCGCGGCGTTGCATCCCTACCAGTTCGCCGCAGCCCTTTTCGGCGAGGTCCAGCAGTTGGTTAAAGGTCTCCCGAGACAACGGTGCTTCTTCGCCGGTCGCCTGCACCTCGATAATCTCGCCCTTTCCGGTCATGACGAAGTTCGCATCCGCGTCGGCATTGCCATCCTCGGCATAGTCCAGGTCCAGGACGGGCTTTCCCTTGTAGATGCCGCAGGAGATCGCCACGACTTCGCTGGAAAGCGGCAACTCGTTGATGACCTTGCGCTGTTGCAGGTGCTGACAGGCCTGATAGAGCGCCACATAAGCCCCCGTGATCGCCGCAGTCCGCGTACCGCCATCGGCCTGTATTACGTCGCAGTCGATTTTGATCTGCACTTCACCCAGCGCCTTCAGGTCGACGATGGAGCGGAGCGCCCGCCCGATCAGCCGCTGGATTTCCTGGGTCCGGCCCGATTGCTTGCCGCGTGCCGCTTCCCGGTCGCCTCGTGTATGGGTTGCGCGGGGGAGCATGCCGTACTCCGCCGTTACCCAGCCCCGGCCCTGGCCGCGCATGAATGGCGGCACCCGGTCTTCCACCGACGCGGTGCAGAGCACATGCGTGTTGCCGAAGCGCACCATGCAGGAGCCCTCGGCATGCAGGCTGAAGTCTGGCTCGAACGTCACATTGCGCAGCTGATCTGGTGCGCGGCCGGAGGGGCGGTTGCTCATGGGGGCTGGCTCTCTTGCATTATTCGTCGGTTGCGCAGGGTTTGCCGGAATTCCGGTCCGATATCCAGGCTGGCCGCCTGCGTGATCTTTACGCGAGCGCCGCGCCCTGTTGCGCGTTCTGTTCCCGCAAGCGCTTGGCGCTGTCGCCTGCGCCCCCGTCAACAGCCTCCAGCGGTGCCGAGAGTTCGACACCGGGGCAGCGGATGCCCTGGGGCCTGCCGGTCAGCGAAAGCGGCTGGTGCTCGTCATAATAGGATGGCATCTCCGGTCCGCCTGGGCAGGCAAGCCAAACCCGGAGCAAGTGCCGCCGTTTCTCCAATTCCGGCCAGTCCTCAAAGGAGGTGCGGCTGTGCAGGATCCAATGGTTGCACAGGAACTGCATGTCACCTGGCTGGAATTCCATATTCAGGCGGAACTCGTCGCTGGCGGCCAGCTCGTCAATCTTGTCGAAGGCCTTCTCCTGCAAGGCCGTCAGCCGGGGCGCTTCCGGAAAGCGCTGGGCCTTGCGGACGGTGGAGCGGACATACTGGCAAAAGACCCGGTCTTTGTGAGGCATGAACACCGGAATGCGGTACCATGGCTCGCGGTTGGCTGGCACTTCGTCCCGTCGGTCGCGGTAGACGATTTCCAGCAGCGGCGGCATCAGTTCCGGATGCCGGTCGATCATGGCGTGGTAGAGCGCGGTGGAGGAAACGGCGCTGGATAACCCGCCGGACTTGGATGTACGGATCGACAGCAGACCGACCACATCCCCCCAGTCCGCATGAAACGACAGCTTCTCCGCCGTCTGGTAGCCGCGTCCGCTGGGTTTGCTGGCGTCGAAGCCCAGGTCGCGCACGTGCCCCAGCACGTGCCCACCCGCGTTCTGCGAAACCGGTGAGCCCAGATGCAGGGCGACAGCCCAATAGGCCGTCGCCGCTTCCCGCAGGGAGTAGTTCTGAACTTCGAAACCGCGCAGCAGGGCCAGCCCTACGCCGTTCAGCAACTGCTCGCGTACCGATTCCAGACGCTCGCCCAAAACCGGCAGGTGCAAGTCCTCCGGCCGAAGGTTTGTCAGGTCATCGGTCCGTTTTCCGTGCCGTTGGATCACCGCATCCAGATCGTCCAACTCCGCGCGTGAAAGATTAACCATCCAGCGTTCCGGCTGGGCGGCCAGATCCGGGCCTTTCCAATTGGCGGGACTGTCGTCGAAACGGGCGAATGTGCTGGTGGCGGACATGCTTGTCTCCGTGGTGTCTCTTGATGCCGCAAATCTGCGGCAGCCAATGGCCTCTGTCCAGATGGCCCGCGTCACGGCAGTATAGGGCACAATACCCGATAAGGAGACTCCCAGATGCAATTTGGCCTTTCCGTTCCCCACCGTGGCCCCCTAGCCAACCCCCAGGCGATCCGCGCCATCGCCGAGAGCGCAGAGGCGCTGGGCTATGACGTGCTGACCATCTCCGACCATATCGTCGTGCCACGCCAGATCGAGTCCAAATATCCCTACAGCCCCGACGGCGGCTGGGCCGGTGGCGCTGACGGCATGTGCTTCGAGCAATTGTCGTTGCTCAACTATGTGGCCGGGATTACCAGCAAGGCCCGCCTGCTGACCTCCATCATGGTGATCCCCCACCGGGAGCCGATCTTCACGGCTAAGGCGCTGGCGACCGCCGACCAACTTTCCGGCGGACGGGTGGAACTGGGCATCGGCACCGGCTGGATGCGGGAGGAGTTCGAATTGCTGCAGACGCCGGAATTCATGGAGCGCGGCGCTGTGACAGACGAATATATCCGCGCCTTCAAGACCCTCTGGACCGAGGAGAATCCCTCGTTCGAGGGTAAGTACACCCAGTTCAAAAACATCTTTTTCGAGCCGAAGCCCCTCCAGCCTGGCGGGCCGAAGGTCTGGGTTGGCGGCGAAAGCGGCAGGGCCCTGCGGCGGCTCGCTTCGTTGGGCGATGTCTGGTACCCGATTGCGGGCGGTAATCCGAAAGCGCCGCTGGATACGCTTGCCGCCTATGACGCGGCGCTCACCAAGCTGCGTCAGGCAGCGGAGAAGGCAGGCCGCGACCCGGCCAGCATCGGCCTTGCCTACAGCGCCATGGCACACTCCGAACAGGAGCAGCAAAGTTCCGACGGTGGCCGGATGTTGATGACCGGCAGCGCTGCCGCCCGTCAGGATGACGTGGCCGCGCTGGCGGAACGCGGCCTTTCCACCATGATCGTTAATGTCGCCGCCGGTTCGGTGGAGCGGGCGCTGGAAAAACAGCAAGCCTTTGCCGCGGACGTGATGGGCAAATTTCAATGACAGGCCGGCCCAAGAAAGATCCGATCCTGGAAGCTACCAAGATCCAGGCCCGCGCAGTGATCCCGATAGTGAAGGCGATGGAGAAGGAACTCGGCAAGGAACGGGCGCATGCCATCGTGGGGAAGGCCATCGCCGAGAACTATGTCGCCTGGCGCAGCAAGCGCGGGTTCGTCCCGGACTCCCATCCGCGGGATGAGGATGTCGACGGCCCAGCGTTCCCGGTGGAAAAGACGGTGGTGGAGGATTCCGCCTCGGCCTACGGCCACAATATCACCGGCTGCGCCTTCGCCGACTATTTCCGCAGCATAGGTGAGCCGGAAATCGGCGCTCTCATGACCTGCGGCGTCGACTTCGCGGCGGAGGCGCATATGCGTCCCGGCTGGGAATTTACCCGCACCCAGACGCGCATGCAGGGTGCCCCCCATTGCGACTTCCGCTGGCGGTTGAAGAAGGCGAAGTAGCCTCTCAACCGGCCAGATAATCGCGCGCGGCAATGCTCAATGTCACCGCACCGGTGACAGCGAGAAACAGCAGTGCTGCGTTGCGGAAATGGCGCTGGCCTCCCGTTCGGAAATAGCGGGAGCCGAGCCAGGTGCCGAGGGAATAGGCCGGCGTTGTGACGGCGGCGAACAGGAGAACCTCCGCCGTGAACATGCCATAGAACCAGAAGGGCACGAGCGCACAAAAATTCAGGCCGGTGATCGCGCCGATCGTGTTGGCGCGCTGCACCTCAACCGTGCCCGGCCGGGCGAGCGCGACGATTACGGCGGGCGGCCCACCGACACCGGCGGAACCCTGGATAAAGCCTGCACCCGCGCCGGCCGCGACGAGCCTCCCCGTCCCACTGCTGGCGGGGAGGCTCCAGCCGCGCCAGAGCATCGTCACCATCAGCAGCACAAAACCGGCAATAGCCATCTTCATCAGAGCTGGGTCGAGCGAGACCAGCAGGGTTGCGCCGAGCGGCGCCGACACAAACGTGGCGAGGCCGAATGGGACGACAAACCGCCGTTCCGAATGGCGGATGGCGCTCGGCAACAGTTGGAACATCGCCGGCAGGCCCGCGAGCGTCGCGATGGCGACAGCGGCTTTCGGCCCAAGCAACAGGCTGATTACCAAAATGGATACCAGCGCGCCGCCGAAGCCGACAAAGCCGCGGATGAAGCCGCCGACAAAGGTCGCTACGGTAGCGATAACCAGATGCCAAAGGCTCAAGCTAGCGATGGCGTCGGCGAAAAAACTGCTCACGGCCACCGCCGGAGTGGAAGGCGGGCGGTATGCGGCCGCAATACGTCACCCATAGTTGGGCGTCCGCTTCTCCTTGAAGGCGTTGATGCCTTCCTGAAATTCGGCGCTGGCCCGGACCTTGTCGCCTAAAGCCTGGTCGCGGTCTTCATGGTGGGCGGCCTCGCTGGTAAGCATGGTGCTGATCTGCTGTTTCACCGCCTGCACCGCGGGCGGCGCGTTTGCGGCGATCATGCTGGCCGTCGCAATAGCCTTGTCCAGCACCTGCTCCTTTGGCAGCACCTCATTCACCAGGTTGATCTTGGCGGCTTCGGCTGCGGAGATCATGCGGGCGGTCAGGATCAGGTCCATGGTGTGGACATAACCGATTTGGCGCACCAGCTTGGTCGCCGCGCCGCCGAAGGGGTAGACGCCCCACTTCACCTCCGGCAGGCCGAATTTCGCATGCTCGGCGGCGTAGCGGATGTCGGCGGCCAGCATGAATTCGATGCCGCCGCCCGCACAGGTGCCGTTTACGGCGGCGACGATGGGCTTGGAGAAAGGCGTCAGCTTCAACAGCGACTTGTTGACGATGGCCGCCATCTCCTCCGACGCGGTCAGATCGCCGGAGAGGTCCGCCCCGGCGCAGAAGGCCCGCTCCCCGGAACCCGTCGTGACAATGGCCCGGCAGGCCGGATCGGCGTCGAGCCGGTCCCAGAGTTCGCACAGTTCCATCATCATCTGGCGGCTCATGGCGTTCATCTTGGCGGGCTCGTCGATGGTGATCTGGACCACGTGACGGGCGGGCTCGGTCACGAGCAGCGGCATTAGGAGCTTCCTTTTCGGGCTTGCCGGACTTGGTGGATTGGCAGCCAGGCGGTATCGTGCGGCACTTTTCCGAACCTTGCCGTTTCAGGCCGTCAATGCAAAGTCCCTTCAGCCGCACAGCCTATGACCTATTGCGTGAGCAGGCGGCTCGCGCGCCGGATCATCCTGCGGTGATTGCGGACGGCGCAACCACTTCCTACCGGGCGTTAGCCGACACGGCGGCGCGGGTTGCCGGCAAGCTGCGTGCCGATGGCGTCAGACGGGGCGACCGGGTGGGCCTGCTCTCCAACAACCGGCTGGAATGGCTGGAGGTCTATTTCGGCGCGGCGACGTTGGGCGCGGTGCTGGCGCCCTTCAGCACCTGGTCCACGGCAGCGGAGCTCGAATTCCTGCTGGAAGACGCCCAGGTAGGGACCGTGTTCGCGCTATCCGACTATCGGGGAAAGGACTTCGCGGAGGAGGTCGTAAATTTGCGCGGCGCGGGCAAGGCGGACAGCGTTCGTACGGTGGTCCGGCTCGATCGGCCAGACTATCAAGCCTACCGGATGCATTCCCCGTTGGAGGAATTGAATCCGGGATATGGCCCGAGCGCGGGTGATACGCTGGTGATGCTCTATACGTCAGGTTCCAGTTCCCGGCCGAAATGCGTGCCGCTCCAGCACTACGCCGCTATCGAAAACGGATTCAATATAGGCGAGCGGATGGGCGTTTCGGCGGATGACCGCTTCCTCATCTCCATCCCGCTGTTCTGGTCCTATGGCGCAGTCAACGCCCTGATCGCGGCGGTCAGCCATGGCTCCACCCTGGTGCTGCAAGGCCAGTTCGAACCGGGCGGCGCGCTCGACCTGATCCAGGAACACCGCTGCACCGTGTTCTACACCCTGCCCGCCATGACCAGCGCCTTGCTGGCCCATGAGAATTTCCGTCCCGAACGCACCGCGAACTTGCGGACCGGCGTCACCATTGGAGCGCCGCAGGATATTTTCAGCGCCGCCAACGACTTGGGCATGACCGAGATCTGCAACATTTATGGCCAGACCGAAGGCTACGGCAATTGCTGCGTCACGCCCCACCACTGGCCACTGGAGAAGCGGGCGCGCTGCCAGGGTCCGCCGCTGCCGGGCGTAACCGTCTGCATCCGCAACCCGGAGACTGGCCAGGACTGCGCGACGGGCGAGGTCAGTGAAATCCTGCTGAAAGGCTATCTGACCCCCGGCTATGCCGGCGATAGCGCCTTCGCCAATGGCGATGCATTCACTGAAGACGGCTTCTTCCGTTCCAGCGACCTGGGTTCGCTGACGGAGGAGGGGTATCTGGTCTATGCCGGCCGCATCTCGGAGATGATCAAGCGCTCCGGGATCAACGTCTCCCCGGCCGAGGTCGAGGAAGCCTTGCAGCAGGCGGACGGTGTCTCGATTGCGGGCGTGACCGGCGTCGACGACCCGGTTAAGGGCGAGATCATTGTCGCCTTCGTTATTCCCGACCCCGGCCCGGAGCCCGACCCGCAGGCGCTCCGCCAGCATTGTCGCGGCCTGCTGTCGAGCTACAAGGTGCCGGACCGTATTTTTATCAAGCGGGAACTGCCGCTCACTCCCACCGGCAAGCTGATGCGCCGCGAGTTGCGGGCGCAGGCCACCGCTGAAGTTGCTAAGGATCAATAGACATGCGCGCCGTTCTCTGCCCCGAACTTGGCTCTATCGATAATCTGGTGGTGGGCGAGCGTGCGGCCCCCGCCATGATCCCCGGCGGCGTCCGCATCGGCGTGAAGGCCGCCGGTATCAACTTCCCCGACATCCTGATGGCGGAGGGCAAGTACCAGGTAAAGCCCGCGCTGCCCTTCACCCCCGGCCTGGAAGTGGCGGGCGAGGTGCTGGAGTGCGCGCCGGGCGTCACCCATTTGAAGCCCGGCGACCGGGTGCTGGCCTTCGCCCGGCACGGCGGCGGCTTTGCGGAGGAAATCGTGCTGCCGGACGAGATCGTCACGCCGATCCCTGACAGCATGGACTTCGTGACAGCGGCGGCTTTCCCTGTCGCCTACGGTACCGCCCACTTCGCGTTGACCCATCGCGGCCACTTGAAAGCAGGCGAGACGCTGCTGGTGCTTGGCGCGACCGGCGGCGTTGGCATCGCGGCGATTGAGGTTGGCAAACTGTTGGGCGCGA
This sequence comes from Alphaproteobacteria bacterium, assembly GCA_965222315.1. Taxonomy (GTDB): domain Bacteria; phylum Pseudomonadota; class Alphaproteobacteria; order Bin95; family Bin95; genus JACKII01. Next base: position 1,784,320 of record OZ244951.1, read on the forward strand.
CCGTGATCGCGGCGGCAGGCACCGACGAGAAATGCGGAATCGCTAAGGACATAGGCGCGGACTTCGCCGTGAATTACGCGACCGAATCCTTGCGCGACAAGGTGCGGGAATATTCCGGCGGCGCGGACGTGGTGTTCGATCCGGTCGGTGGCGATGCCTTCACTCAGTCCGTGCGCTGCATTAACTGGGAAGGCCGCATCCTGATTATCGGCTTTGCGAGTGGCGACATCGCCCAGGCGGCCACCAACATGATCCTGGTGAAGAACTTCAGCGTCATCGGCGCGGTCTTCGGCGAGCATTCCGAGCGGTTCCCGGCTGAAACCCGCGACCGGCTGGTTTCCATCCTGCCAGAAGTCGCGACCGGCAGATTGAACCCGCGGGTCTGGAAGACCTATCCGCTGGAGGGGGTGCAGGATGCCCTCCGCGCCATCCAGGACCGCAAGGTCGTCGGCAAGATGGTGCTGACCGTCTGAGGCCGCACGGGCGGTTTCTCATAGCGCGTTGACATTATCTGGTTAGTGCTGGGGAAAGCTGGGAACCGGTCTTGGCTATATGTTAAATTGGGGCGACGGCATGAGCGAGCCACACGGCGACCAGGGTGCCAGCGTGTTCATTCTGCGGCCCGGGGCGCCGTGTATTTTAATGGCCGCGGTGCTGACGGCCGGCTACTGCCGCCCGGCAGGAAAGAAAAATTGCAGTGAGCCAGCGGCTGCGGCGGGCGCTCTTAACCTTCGGAAAGATGCGCGCCTCCGTTAGAGTGCCGTTGGTAAAATGCGACGAAATAGCTGAAACCCACAAGTGGGCGTTTTCTTTTGGCCGATGGCGGCGACTTGTAGTAGCTGGCGGCTGCGGATGCGTATTGATCGCAGGTGCGGGAAATATTTCAGCTTGCACAAATTGGAAAACCGCCTATCTAAAGCGTGTCTCAAGACAGAATTTCTATGCGTACGATGCTTTCGGTTAATACCCTCTGCCTCAATACCCAGCGACGTTCCGTAGAGGCGAGAAGCAACCGGGAGTGCCCGGTTGCATACACACTACCGAAAGACAAGTTATGACCCAAGGTACCGTAAAGTGGTTCGATTCCGTCAAAGGCTTCGGATTTATTCAGCCGGATGACGGCTCCAAAGACGCATTCGTGCACATTTCCGCGGTTGAGCGCGCTGGCCTTTCCGGTCTGAGCGAAGGCCAGGTTGTGAACTACGACCTGCAGCCGGGCAAGAACGGCAAAGCCTCGGCGGAGAACCTGACGGTCGCGAAGTAAAACGACTGTATCAGGCTTGCGTCGATTGGCGCTTGTCCGCATGAAGTGACGGAAACGGCGGCCGCTGGAAACAGCAGCCGCCGTTTTCTTGTTCATTGCGGACTTTTGGAGTGCCCCCTCCCAAGACCCCGCGGATGCGCTAAACTTCCGACCACATGCGTTGCAGGTTGATGTAAATTTTATGCAGCCGCACGAAAGCTGGATGGTTGGGGCCGCCGGGCAAGGTGGATTGCAACTGACCCATCGCCTGCTGCAGGTCCAGCAGCACCTGCCGACGCTCCGGCTCGCGGATCAGGCTCTGAACCCAGCCAACCACCACCTGGCGTACCCCCCGGGTCACCGGGTTCACGCGATGCAGGTAGTGGGTGGGGTAGATCACCGCGTGACCGGGCGGAAGCTTGAAAGCGGTTGGACTGATATCGCTGTCAATGACCAGTTCGCCGCCCTCATACTCGCCTGGATCGCTGAGGAAAATGGTGAAGGACACGTCGGTGCGCATCGGCTTTGGCCCGAACCGGCCCATAATCGCATTGTCGACATGGTCGCCATAAGCCATGCCCGGCTCATAGCGGCTGAACAGGATGGACTGAATGTCCTTGGCCTGCGTGATCGTAAGGAAGTCCGCATTGTCGCGAAGATGGCGTTGCACCTTGTCCTTGAGCGCCTGATGCTCGGTGGAGGCAATATCGACCTCCAGGTTCTTCTTGACGTTCGCTGCGCCCCCGCGAGCCGTGCGCCGGCCATCGACATAGGAGACCTCTTCCAGTCGGCTTCGGAGCTCCGCCACCATCTGTGCCGGCATCAAGTTCGGGAAGGTTACGATCATCATGGGACGTTCTCTCCGGCCGGTCCGCAGGGGGCCTTGTTGACGGTTTGCCAAGGCTGAACCATAGCGGTGATTGCCGCCGGCACGAAACTGTTGCTGCCAACGCCGCGTCAATCAGCTAGATTAGTCGCTGTCTGTTTCGCGCCCAATGGGGCGTCAAAGTGGGAGCCCGCTTATGTCTACCGACTCCGAAATCGGCGCCGTCGACTACTCCACATCCATACCCAACAATGTTGACCTGAGCGCTGACCGCCGCGTGCTGCGCGCACTGGAGCGCTGGCATCCGGGCTATCTGGACTGGTGGAAAGACATGGGGCCGGAAGGTTTCCAGGAGGCACTGGTCTATCTGCGCACCGCGGTGAACGTGGACCGCGAGGGCTGGGCCATGTTCGATTATGTGAAGATGCCGGAATACCGCTGGGGCATTCTGCTGGCGCCGCAGGAAGAGGGGCGTACCATTCCCTTCGGTCAGCACTACGGGGAGCCGGCCTGGCAGGAAGTGCCCGGCGAATACCGCGCCCTGCTGCGCCGTCTCATCGTGATCCAGGGCGACACCGAACCCGCGAGCGTTGAGCAGCAACGCCATCTCGGCAAGACCGCACCGAGCCTTTACGATCTCCGCAACCTGTTTCAGGTGAATGTGGAGGAGGGGCGGCACCTCTGGGCCATGGTTTATCTGCTGCAGAAATACTTCGGCGCGGATGGCCGTGAGGAAGCAGAGGGCCTGTTGCAACGCCGTTCCGGCGACCATGACAAGCCGCGGATGCTGGGGGCGTTCAACGAGCAGACGCCGGACTGGCTGAGCTTCTTCATGTTCACCTACTTCACCGACCGCGACGGCAAAATGCAGTTGGAGAGCCTGGCGCAAAGCGGCTTCGACCCGCTCAGCCGCACCTGCCGCTTCATGCTGATGGAGGAAGCCCACCACATGTTCGTGGGCGAGCGCGGCGTCGGGCGCATCATCCAACGTACGGCGGACGCCATGAACGAAGCGGGGATCACTGACCCCTACGATGCCGACGCAATCCGCAAACTGGGCGTGATCGATCTGCCCGCAATCCAGCGCAAGGCGAACCTGCACTTCGCACTGACGCTGGACCTGTTCGGGAACGAGCTTTCCACCAATGCCGGTAACGCCTTTAACGCCGGCATCAAGGGGCGGTTTCGCGAGACCTACATCCAGGACGACCACAAGCTGGTGAATGATACGTACCCGGTCCTCCGCTTTGTGGACGGTGCATTCAAGGAAGTGCAGGAACCGGCGCTGGCAGCGCTCAATATGCGCCTGCGTGATGACTATATCGAGGACGCGGCACAGGGCGTGGCCCGCTGGAACAAGATCCTGAGCGACCGCGGCATCGATTTTGCCATCACCCTGCCGCACCAGGCATTCTACCGCCAAATCGGCGCGTTTCAGGGTATGCTGGTCTCCCCGACCGGTGAGGTTCTGAGCGAGGGCGATTGGGCGAAGGCCGAGGGCGGTTTCCTGCCGACCCCGGAAGATTCCGACTACATCCAGTCGCTCATGCAACCGGTGACGGAGCCTGGCCAATATGCCAGCTGGATTGCCCCGCCCCGTGTCGGGATCGACAACAAGGGCGGCGATTTTGAGTATGTCCGGATCGCTGCGTGAGACACATCAGGCTCCAACCGTGAGGTAGCGCGCCATTGTGACCGTTTGGTTCTGTTTCCGACGGTACGGAACAAGAGGGTGACAGGTAGTGCAACCAGATCACAACGATTTGTTACTCAGAATATACGACACCGTCGCCGCGCCGGAACTTTGGCCGGCAGTGCTGGACCAGGTCGCCGACGCTATCGGAGCCCACGGTTGCATTGTGTTTGAGTTGAATGGGCAGTGGACGGAGCGGCGTATCACGGCCCCGTTCTGCTCCGCATCGAATGATGCAGCGCTGCTGGAAAAGTACATCGGACTGTTCTTTGCGGCAGAACTGGCGGATCAGGACGTATTCGAGGCACACTCGGCCGCCTCCGACCAAGTAGACCTGATTGACGATTCCGTTCTTGCGGAAAGCGACCGTGAGCTGTTGCGCAAGCCGAACGTACGGCTTCTGCGCCGGATGGGTATCGGTCACCGCGCCGCCTGTCTTCTGAACAAGGACAACCGGCTGCGCGGGCGGTTCTCCGTCCAACTGGGCGCCGATCGCGGGCGGTTAGGGACCGGGGAGCGTGCGGTTGCCGCCGCTCTCATGCCCCATCTGGCTAAGGCAATCGAGTTGGGGCGTCCCGCTCAACAATTGGCGCAGGAACAGCAGGCGCTGGTGACGGCAATGGACCGCTTGCGTATCGGTGTCGCTATCCTGGACCGGGCCGGCTTTGTCGCATTCCGGAACCGGGAGTTTGAGCGGCAGCAGCAGGAATACCGTATGTTCAGCAATGATCCGGCTGGACGGCTCCGCCTTGTGGAGGATAGAGCGCAGAAGCGGCTATCCGATATGCAGGCCAGCGTTCTCAATCACGGATGGTTCGGCGCACGGCCCCGGAAGGAAGCGATTGTCACCGGTTCCGACGGTGTACCCGGTGCCCTCTGTCTTGAAGTCGTACCGCTTGACCGCTCGGAGGCGTTGAGCGGCAAGCAGTGGGCTGGGGCTGTTCTATTCAGTCTGGATACCAGCTTGCCGGCGAAGCCAGACGAACAACTGGTCCGTGCGGTGTTCAGCCTGACGAAAACCGAGTCCGAATTGGCAGGCATGATTGCCAATGGGTTGACCAACCGTGAGATCGCGGACAGCCGCTCGCGCTCGGTGGAAACGGTCAATGTGCAGGTGAAGTCACTGCTGTCGAAAACCCAATGTGCGAACCGGACGCAATTGGTGCGGCTGCTGATGAGCTTCAGTACCGATCTGTTGAATGGGAACGCGGTCTAACTAGGCCGCTTCCGCATCCGGGGCATGGCGGGCGCTGGAGACCAGCATGAAGGCTGGGACTTCGTCGCCAAAGCCTAGCGGCGTATCCTCATTCCGGTCAGATTGGCGGCGGTTGGAGGACCGGTTACGGTCCGCGCTCGTATCCCGGTCGTTCCGCTCATTGCGGCTGCCGCGCTGCGCAGGCGCTCGCTCCCCGCGTGCGCTGCTGCCGGACGAACGCGGCTTGTCGGCCTTCGGCTCGCTGCGGGCTGGTGCAGCGCGTCCGGACGAAGAGCGTCCCCGGCCCCGGCCACGACGGCCGTCGCCTTCCTCCATCTCGACAGCGCCAAAACCTTCCAGTTCGACTGCTGGAATTTCTTTGCCCAGCATGCTTTCGACCGCCGAAAGCAGTTTGGTGTCGTCGGGTGCCACCAGCGTGAATGATCGCCCACTACGCCCCGCCCGGCCGGTGCGGCCGATCCGGTGGATATAGTCATCCGCGTTTACGGGGACGTCGAAATTGAACACATGCCCGACCAAAGGAATATCCAGGCCGCGAGCCGCCACGTCGGAGGCTATCAGCAGCCGTACTTCGCCCTCCCGGAATTTCTCCAGGGTTGCTGTGCGTACGGGCTGGGCCATATCGCCATGCAGGCCGGCGGCATCGAAGCCATGCCGTTTCAGTGACGTCAGCAATACATCGACGTCGCGCTTGCGGTTACAGAAGATGATCGCGTTCGTGACGTCTTCCTGGGTGATTAACTGGCGCAAAGCCGCCCGCTTGTCCTTGTCCGCCACGGTAACTTTGTGCTGCGCAACCGTCGCCGCTGGGGAGGCCGGCGGCGCGACGGTTATCTCTTTCGGGTTGATCAGGAACTGATCGGCCAGCTTGCGGATCTCCGGTGGCATGGTGGCGGAGAAGAACAGCGTCTGGCGCATACGCGGCATCAGGTTCGCGATCTTCTCCACATCCGGGATAAAGCCCATGTCGAGCATCCGGTCGGCCTCGTCGATGACGAAGACCTTAACGTCCGACAGCAAAATCTTGCCACGCTCGAACAGATCCAGCAGGCGGCCCGGCGTGGCGATCAGCACGTCACAGCCGCGATCCAGCGCCCTTTCCTGATCGCCAAAGCGCGTACCGCCAATCAGAAGCGCGAAGTTCAACTTCTGATACTTGGTGTATTTGGTGAAGTTTTCCGCGACCTGCGCCGCCAACTCGCGCGTTGGTTCAATAATCAGAGAGCGCGGCATCCGGGCCTTTGCCTGACCCGATGCCAGAATGTCGATCATCGGCAGGGTGAACGAGGCGGTCTTGCCCGTACCGGTTTGGGCACAACCCAAAACATCGCGGCCCATCAGAACAACCGGGATTGCATCCCGTTGAATGGGTGTCGGCTCGGTATAGCCAGTGTCATGTACAGCGCGTAAAACTTCGTCGCTCAGTCCTAGGACGTCAAAAGGCATAAAGATCCTGATTTTCGGTTCGGGTGAGAGTTGACATCGCCAAGCTGCCCGCATCCACGATGACTAGCGCGTAATGCTGATTGGCAGCAAAGTCAACCGGTAATGCGTCACCAAGTGAAGGGCACGCCGGTCTTGGAAGCATAGTTAGGGTTTTCGAGAGGGAATAGTGTGTAGCCAACATGGCGCATGTAGGAGACCAAAGCCGGGTCATCGACATTCTTGATATCAGTCAGAGAGCCGACTGTATACGACATGACTTCGTCGCCCAAGCAAAATGCGGCGGTCACGGATGTGGGTGATTTCCTGGCCATTCCGGTGGTATTACTGACCGTGCATACTTCCTCTGGTGTGGTTGGGCCAAAAACGACAGTAGTCCGGTAACCGGTCAAGTCCGGCGAGGTCGTCGGCACAAACTTTGTTTTGTAATCGACGTGGGTTCCATTCAACCCTTCGGCAATGGTTTGCGCCAGCGCTGCCTGATCGCCAGGGGCTGGGCTGCCGTACACCGCCAGTGCCATTTCGCCGTTAGGGGCGCCTGTAAACGCTGTGCTCGCCGAATAACGGCCATAACCGGCATGGTAAATACGGTTGCCGCTGCAAGCAGCCAGCGTCAAGCCAAGCGCACCAAACAGAATCCATCGCTTTATGGACCGTTCCATCATCATTGTCAGACTGCCACCAGCAATGTTACGGCGTCCGGGATCGGCTTCTTTGGAAGAGTTCCCAGGCTACAGTTATAAGGGTATTGCTGCGCCGTTGAACAATAGCGAATACACTGGTGGAATCGCCTGTAGGTACAGCGCCATCATTCTTCAGATATCCAATTCATCGGCGAACTGGGCGTTATCCTGGATGAAGCGCAGCCGCAGTTCCGGCTTGCGGCCCATCAACCGCTCGACCAGATCGCCGGCTTCGCGGGCCGTGGAGGCATCCTGGTCGCTGGTGCCGAACTCGACACGCAGCAAAGTGCGGGTGTCTGGGTTCATGGTGGTTTCCTTCAATTGCGCGGGCGGCATCTCGCCCAAGCCTTTGAAGCGGCTTGTGTCCACCGACTTCCGGCCTTTGAACGTGGTGGCCAGATGATGCTCCCGGTCCGCGTCATCCCGGGCATAGATGGTTGTGCCGCCCGCTGCCAGCCGATACAGCGGCGGCAGTGCCAGGTAGAGGTGGCCGCGGGTGATCAGGCTCGGCATCTCGCGGAAGAAGAAAGTCATCAGCAGGCTGGCGATATGCGCGCCATCGACATCGGCATCGGTCATGATAATGACGCGCTCGTAGCGCAGCCGGTCGATGTCGAACTGCTTGCCCATACCGCAGCCGAGCGCCTGCACCAGATCCGACAGTTCCTGGTTGCCCCGGAGGCGTTCTGCGGTGGCGCTGGCGACGTTCATGATCTTGCCCCGCAGCGGCAGAACTGCCTGAGTCTTGCGGTTGCGCGCCTGCTTGGCCGATCCGCCGGCTGAGTCGCCCTCCACCAAGAATATTTCGGTGTCTTCCGGACCGGTAGCGGAGCAGTCAGACAGCTTGCCCGGCAGGCGCAGCCGCCGGTTGGTGGCGGTCTTGCGTTGCAGGTCGCGCTCGGCCCGGCGGCGCAGGCGGTCCTCTGCGCGCTCGATCAGGTGCTGGGTCAGCAGGCCCGCGGCCTTGGGATCAGCAGAGAGCCAATGATCGAAATGATCCTTCAGGTTGGCTTCCAGCTGGCGCTGTGTTTCCGGACTGTCCAGCCGTTCCTTGGTCTGGCCCTGGAACTGCGGGTTCGGGATAAAGACCGAGAGGGCGAAAGCGGCCGAGCCCATCAGGTCATCGCCTGTGATCTGAGCGGTCTTCTTCTGGCCGGAAAGCTCACCGAATGTCTTAACCGAGCGCAGCAGCGCATTGCGGAAGCCGTTCTCGTGGCTACCGCCGGATGGTGTCGGAATCGTGTTGCAGTAGGAATGGCTGTGCGGCTCCCCGTGATCGTCACACCACGCGACCGCCCATTCGCAGCGTCCGGCTTTACCTGGAAGTTGCAATTCACCGGCATAGACCGGCAGCAGCGGTGCACGCTCCTCCAGCAGCAGGGACAGGAAATCGGCGAGGCCGTTGGGAAACTGAAGCTCTGCCTCCGCCGGAATCGGGCTTTCCGGCGGTAGGGCGGCGGGGTCGCAGCGCCAGCGGATTTTGACGCCTCGGTAGAGGTAGGCCTTGGACCGGGCCATGCGGAACAGCCGGCCTGGTTGCAGGCTCGCACGCGCGCCAAAAATGTCCGGATCGGGCTTGAACTGGACCGTTGTGCCCCGGCGGTTGGCGATGGAGCCGACAGGCACCAGCGGCCCGTCCGGCTCGCCTCGCTGGTAGGTTTGGCGGTAGAGCGTGCGATCCCTCGCCACCTCCACAACGAGCCATTCCGCCAAGGCATTGACGACCGAAATTCCGACGCCATGCAGGCCGCCAGAGGTGGCATAGGCGTCGGAGGCAAACTTGCCGCCGGAATGCAGGGTGGTAAGAATCACCTCCAGCGCTGACTTCGCCGGGAACTTTGGGTGCGGATCGACGGGAATGCCCCGGCCATTATCCCGAACCGTCAGGGAGCCATCGGCGGCGAGTTCCAGGTCGATGACACTCGCAAAGCCCGCGACCGCCTCGTCCATGGAATTATCCAGGATTTCCGTTGCCAGGTGGTGCAGTCCGGCTTCATCGGTGCTGCCGATATACATACCCGGCCGGCGGCGGACGGGTTCCAACCCCTCCAGCACCTCGATGTCGGCCGCGGTATAGTCGGCTTTCGCTGCACTCGAAAAAAGATCGGCCATTGACGGTTTCCGGGTTTTAGGGACATTTCAATAGTTAACAAACGCCGGCCCCCTGGGAACCGGTCCATCAGTCTATACAGGCAATAGCGATTCGCGGAGGCGGCAAAGCAGACGATGCGTACGCTCAGATACCTATTGATTGCCTGCCTGTGGATACCTTTTTCCGCAATGGCTGGCGAACCGGTGATTGAGAATGTGATCGCAGAGCCAAGTTCGGCTGGCGGCTACAATTTTTCGGTTACGGTCCGGCACCAGGACGAAGGTTGGGACCATTTCGCGGACAAATGGGTCATTCTGGCACCCGATAGCGAACGTGTGCTCGGCGAACGTGTTTTGTTTCACCCGCACGTGGAAGAACAGCCATTTACCCGTGGGCTCCGCGCGGTCCTGATTCCAGCGCGCTACAAGCAGGTTCGGGTCCGGGTTCACGACCGCAAGCATCGTTGGGCCACCACAGATTTCGTCGTGGACCTACCAGACCGCTAAGCCGGCTTCGCTTCCCGTTGCGCCTGACGCACCGTGTGTTCAAGCCGGTCAAGAAACCGTGACCGGTCGGCCTTGCTGAAGCTCCGGCCCTTGCCGCCCTGCGCCAGCGGATTGGCTGCGCGGAAGTCGGCCATCAGATCCCGCATTGCCAGACGCTGGCCCATGTTGGCAGGCGTAAAAAGTTCCCCGTTATGCTGTATCGCCTTGGCGCCCGCCTCTATGCAACGGGAGGCCAGTGGGATGTCGCCTGTTACACAGATGTCGCCGGGTCCGATTCGGTCCGCGATCCACTTGTCAGCGATGTCGGGACCGTCGGGTACGATGATCGTCTGCACCAGCGGGGCTGGCCGAGGGCGGATGCCGCCGTTGGAAACGATGAACACAGGCAGCTTGTGCCGCTCCGCCACCCGCAGGGTCTCTTCCTTCACCGGGCAGGCGTCGGCGTCAATGTAGATTTTGGTCATGTCTCAGGGAAATAGCGCTGTTGCTGTCCTGGCTCCAGACGGAAAACTGCCGCTATCCCGGTTTTTGCTTCTCCCGCTGGCTGGCGCAGTCCACACAGAGCGCGGTATGTGGGATCGCCAGCAGGCGGGCCGGGGCGATATCCTTGCCGCAGGAAGCGCACTCGCCATAACTGCCATCGTTCAGCCTGGCTATAGCCGCCCGGATCGCAGCGATTTCTGCCATGTTCGCCTCTTCGAGGTCTTCCAAAACCTCTTCCCCTTCGCGCTCCGCGGCTTGCTCGCTAAAGGATTTGCTGACCGGCGCGCGTAGTTCTTCCTCAATATCCTCGACCTTCTCCGCCAGTTCGGCCAGGCGGCGCTCCAGCAGCGACTTTACTTCGGCACTATTGATCATCGTAAAACCTCCGTTCCTGTATTTACCGGAACGATGGAGGGCCAATGGCAAGGACGCCTTGATCTCGATCAAGCCACCGGCGTCAAGCGTTGTGGCCGAGCCAGGAGGGGCGGTTGTCCCGCTCGAACCGGTCGATATCGGCTGTGTGCTCCAGGGTGAAATCGATATCGTCCAGCCCGCGAACCAGGCAGTATTTGTTGAAGTCGTCGATCTCGAAAGTATGGACACTGCCGTCAGGCGCAGTGACGGTCTGGTCTTCCAGGTCGATAGATATGGCGGCGCCGGGGGTGGCCGTCAGGTCTGCCCTAATTCTCGCACAGACCTCTGGGGCCAGGCGCACCGGGAGCATGCCGTTCTTGAAGCAATTATTGTGGAAGATATCGCCGAAACTTGGCGCGATAACGGCGCGGAAGCCCCAGTCCTGCAGGACATAGACCGCGCTTTCCCGTGAGGAGCCGCAGCCGAAATTGCGGTCAGCGACCAGAATCTGGCCCTGGCTCTTGTAGGGCTCCCTGTTCAGCACAAAGGCCGGATCCTTTCGCAGGTCATGGAACAAGCGGTCGGCATTGTTCTCGTCCCGCGGGTATTTCAGGAACCGTGCGGGGATGAGCTGGTCCGTGTCGACGTTCGCCTTGTCCAGCGGCACACCGGCGGCGGAGACCTGGGTGAAGGGGATGAGGGGCATTGGCCAGTCCTTAAGCGAGCGTGCGATGGTCGGAAAATTTGCCCGTCACAGCGGTCGCGGCTGCGGTGGCGGGGGAGACCAGGTGGGTGCGCACGCCGACGCCTTGTCGCCCGCGGAAGTTGCGGTTGCTGGTGGAGGCAACACGCTCCCCCGCTTCGGCGAGGTCGCCATTGATGCCGACGCACATGGAACAACCGCTCTCGCGCCACTCGAACCCAGCCTCCTTGAAGATAGCGTCCAGCCCCTCTGCCTCCGCCTGGCGCTTCACCAGGAAGGAGCCGGGGGAGATCATGGCCTGTTTCACCTGTACCTTGCGGCCTTTCACGACGGCGGCGGCGGCCCGCAGATCTTCAATCCTGCTGTTGGTGCAAGAGCCGATGAACACCTTGTCCACAGCCACGTCCTGGATGCGCTGGCCCGGTGTCAGGCCGATATAATCGAGCGCGTCGCGGATTTCCTGCGCTTTCTCGGCGCTTTCGGCGTCATCAGGCGATGGCACGGCGGCGGAGATGCCGGTCGCGTGCTCCGGGCTGGTGCCCCAGGTCAGCATCGGCTCCAGGTCCGCGCCATTCAGTGCGACTTCCGCATCGAACATCGCACCGTCATCGCTAGGTAGCGCCCGCCATTCCGCCAACGCCTTCTCCCAGTCCTCGCCTTGCGGGGCGTAGGGGCGGCCCTTGATGTAGGCGAAGGTCTTGTCGTCCGGCGCGACCATACCGGTGCGCCCGCCCGCCTCGATGGTCATGTTGCAGACGGTCATGCGTTCTTCCATCGAAAGCTCTTCGATCAGCGAGCCCGCGTATTCCACCGCATGGCCCGTGGCGCCGGCTGCCGTGATCTGTGCTATGATGCCCAAGATCACATCCTTGCCGGTGACGCCCGCGGGCCGCGGTCCGCGGACCGTCACGCGCATGGTCTTGGGCTTCATCTGCCAGATGGACTGGGTCGCCATCACGTGCGCGACTTCGCTAGCACCGATGCCGAAGGCGTAGGCGCCCAGCGCCCCATGGGTCGCGGTGTGGCTGTCGCCGCAGACCATCAACAGGCCGGGCAGGGTAATGCCTTGTTCCGGGCCGACCACATGGACAATGCCCTGGCCTTCGTCCTTGATGCCGAAATGCTTCACGCCGAACTTGGCCGCATTTTCCTCCAAGCCAGTGACGAGGTTGCGGGCGACATCGTCCTCGATATCGTCGATCTCGCGGCTGGTGGTCGGCACGTAGTGATCGGCGATGGCGAAGGTTTGGGCCGGACGGCGGAGCGGCATACCGCGCTCTGCGATATAGCCGAAGCCATGGAACGAGCCCTCATGGAGCAGATGCCGGTCGACATAGAGCAGGCACTGCCCATCCGGCCGCTGCTGGATTACGTGGCGGTCCCAAATCTTGTCGAACATCGTTTGGGGCATGGAGAGGACTCCGCAGTGTCAATCATGGCGGCTCTATCCGCAGCCGGGAAGCAATCATACTAGCGGAGAAGAGTGAACCATTCCAAGGGACGGGAGGGACGCTATCGCTTTGGGCGGATTGCTGGTTACACTAATTTGTCCTGGCCGAAAGCCATTGCCGGCAACGAATGGGCCGGAAGGGTTGTCATGGATGTTCTCGATCTAATCAGCACATTTGGTCCGTTGGCCGTTGTCCTAGTTGCGACCGGCTGCGTTGCCGGTGTTCTGGCGGGCCTGCTGGGAGTCGGCGGCGGCATCGTCGTTGTGCCCGTGCTCTATAGCCTGCTGGGCTTCTTGCAGATCGACGAGTCGGTGCGGATGCATGTGGCGGTCGGCACCTCGCTCGCGAGCATCGTGCTGACGTCGATTATGTCGGCCCGGGCGCATCACCGGCGCGGAGCGGTCGACATCGGCCTGTTGAAGAGTTGGGGGCCCTGGATCTTTGCCGGCTCCATTGCGGGCACGGTGATCGCGGGGTCGATTGGCAGCAGCGCCTTGCGGGCCGTCTTCGGTGTGGTGGCGCTCCTAGTCGCTGCCTACATGGCGCTGACGCCACCGGGATTCCGGGTGCGCGACACACTGCCGAGAGGTGCCGCCGGCTGGGGCTCCGCCTTCTCGATTGCGGGGCTCTCCGCCATGATGGGCATTGGCGGCGGCACGTTGTGCGTGCCCTATTTCAACGCCTTCGGCTTTCCCGTGCACCGCGCTGTCGGTACCGCGGCCGCCATCGGCCTGATCGTGGCTTTGCCTGCCGCTGTCGGATTCATCATCACGGGCTGGGGCCTGGACGCGTTGCCCTATGCCAGTGCCGGGCACGTAAACCTGTTGGGCCTGGTGCTGATCGCGCCATTCGCCAGCCTGACCGCGCCTTTTGGGGCAAAGCTGGCGCACCGTATGCCGCCCCGCATGTTGAAGCTGGCGTTTGCGTTCTTCCTGCTGGTGACGGGTCTGCGGATGTTGCTTTAGGGCTAGGCCGCGGTCCGTTGGCCGAATCGGTTTTCCAGCTCGGTCAGCACTGCGTCCAGCGGTTCCACATCCGCCATCTTCATGTCCATGTCGAACAGGTTGGCCCGGTGCACCCGCGCCGAGCGGTCCCCGCAGCAATCCTCCACCACCGTGGTGCGGAAATTGTGGTTGAACGCATCCAGCGCCCCCGCTCTCACGCAACCGCTTGTGGAGATGCCGACGATTACCAGGCTATCCACGCCGTCATAGCGCAGCCAACTTTCCAGTGGTGTGGCGAAGAAGGGGGAGGGCTTGTTCTTCAGCACCACCACATCTCGCTCCCTGGGCGCATATTCGAGCGGCCATTCATCTGCGCGCGGGTCGTTCTGGTATTCGAACGTACCGGCATTGCCCAGTTTCAGGTTCCAAACGCCCCGCTTGATGGGGTGGCTGCGATCGTCCCGGCGGCTGTAGTAGATTGGCAGGCCGAGGCGGCGGAAGGCTTCCGTCACGCGCATCAGGTTGGCGATCAGCGCCTCATCCCGGGCGGCGCAGAGTGCGTAGGCGGGATCCACGAAATTGTTGGTCGTGTCGATGTTGAGCAGGGCGGGCTTGGCGCCGATGCCGATCTTGCGGCCAAAGCCAGCCTTGGCGTAGGCATGGATTTCTTCTTCCGAAATCAGGTCTGCCCAACGGCGGATTTTTGCGTCGTCCTCGCTTGCCATGCTCAGGTCTCTCCTTCTTCAGCGGTGACGGCGGCGTCTACCTCCCGCTCTATCCGCGCCATGACCGCCGCATCGCTCCAGACGTCATGCCGGCCCTGGGCGTAAGCGAGGCCGTTTTCGTAGTAAATCAGGGCGTTGCGGTGGGTCTGGCGGAAGTTGTCCCGCGTCGCTACCACCTTGCCGGGCATCCCCATGACGATGGAATTCTCTGGAATGACCGTGCCTTCGGGCAGGAAAGCGCCGCCCGCGACGATTGAGTTCCGCCCGACTTTCACACCGTCCATCAGGATCGCGCCGATGCCGATCAGGCAGTGGTCGCCGATCTCCGCTCCATGCAGCACCACCCGATGGGTGATCGAGCAATAGTCGCCGACAATTGTCGGCGTGTCGTAGCCGATATGGATCATCGCATGATCCTGGATATTGCAGAACCGGCCGATCTGCACCCGGTGCGACTCGGCCCGGATGACGGCGTATGGCCAGATGTTCAGCCCCTCCGCCGCCTCGATCCTGCCGAACAGGCGGGCGGTCGGGTCGATATAGGCGGGCTTCTCCAGCCGCACCGTTTCCGCAAAGGGCGATGCGCCGTCACTCATGCATTCGGCTCGCTCGGTTTGGGGTGCAGGGCCAGCGTGGGCGCCTGTTGCGGTTCGGCCTGATAGAGCACCCGGCCGGCCTTCATCACCAGGCTGCGGGGAGGGCGGTTGACCACGGCCTCCGCCACGCATTCGGCGGGCAGCGCGATGAGGTCGGCGACCATGCCTTCCGCCGGACCCGCTTCCGGCAGACCCATCCGGTTCCGCCCGATGGCTGAACACATGCCATAGGCGAATTCCAGATCCTCGTCCCGGCGGAAATTCTGTTTCCAGCCGACCAGCATGGCCCGCTCCAGCGTGTCGCCGGTACCGTAGGGTCCCCAGCGGTCGCGGGCATTATCGGAGCCGGCGAAAATCGGCACGCCCGCGTCGGTCAACTTTTTGACCGGCGCCATGGGTACATAGCCCGCGGCACTGCTGGCGACCGCAACACCCGCCCGCGCCATGTCCTGCAATTGGGCGTCCAGGTCATCGCCGGTCAGTTCGCCCAGGCAGAAGCCATGGCTGACGGTGACGGCATCCTGTGCGCCCAGCGCCTTGGCGCGGTCGACGATGGCGGCCAGTTCGCGCCAGCCGGTCTCACCCGTTGTATGCAGGTGAATGTCCGCGCCCTTGCCGTGCTTTTCGGCCAGGCCGAAGACGACATCGAGGTGGCCATCCAGATCGCCGTCATAGGCTTCGGGGTCGATGCCGCCGATCAGGTCCGCCCCCTCCCGCAAGGCCTGGTCCAGCAGCTCGGTCACGCCCGGCGAGCGGCAGATACCGCTTTGCGGAAAAGCGACGATCTGGATGTCGATCAGGTCGCGGAACTTCTCCCGCAGGCGTACCAGTGCGTGCAGGCTGGCAAGGCCGATGTCGGTGTCCACGTCCACATGGGTGCGGGTGGCAGTAGTGCCCTGCGCGACCAGGGAGCGGAGCAAGGCACTCGCGCGTTCTTCGACCGGCGGCAGGGTCTTGCGCTCTTCCTTTTCAGTATCGATCCGGCTTGCGCGGAAATCCCCGGCGCTATGCGGCTTCCAGGGCATGCCCCACAGCGTCTTGTCCAGATGCGTGTGTCCGTCCACCAGGGAGGGCAGCAGCAACTGCCCGGCGAGGTTGATGCGGATGGGCGGGGCCTCGCCTTCTGCCGGCGAAAGAGACCCGGCCGCGCCCACGGCCTCAACCCGGCCGGCGCGGATCAGCAGGTCGGCGGCGCGCCCGTCCGCCAGGCGCGCATCGCAGAGCAGTATCGGTTGGTCAGCCATCGAAACCTCTATGCGGTGTGCGGGCCGGGCGGGTCGGTGACGATGCTCTTAAGCGCTGGCACCGGCTCCTTCAGCTTGCTGAAGTCCGGCACGGCCCGGGCGGTTTTCGGGTTGCGGGCCATGGCCTGCTCCAACGCATAGGCGGCGGCCAGCAATTCCTCATCCGCGCCGTAGCGCCCGACCAATTGGAAGCCGAACGGCATGCCGTTCTGATCGACGCCGCACGGCAGTGTGATGGCCGGATGCGCGCTCATGGTGACGCCGTAGGCGGTGCCCATCCAGGTATAGTATTTGTCGAATTTCTGGCCGTTCATCTCCATCGGCGCGAGCGTTTCCCAGGGGAAAGGCGACATCGGCGTGATCAGCGTGATGAACAGGTCGAATTCCTCGAAGAACCGGGCATAGCGGCGGTAGTGCGCCGTGTGCTCGCCATGCGCCCAGGCCACATCGGCCAGGCTCATGGAGGCCGCCAACTCATAATTGGCCCGCACGTTCGGGCCGAGCTTCATCTTGTCCTCTTCGTACTGCGCCTTGTAGCGCTGGGCGTAGGAAAGTCCGCGGATCACATCGAAGGCGCGATCCAGCCCGCCGGGTTCCGGCGTCGCTTCGTCGAAGGATCGGAAGTAGCCCTTGATGGCATTCATGCGCTCGTCAAACACCGGGCGGTAGGCGTCTTCGACCGGCGCGAAGCCCTGGTCCGCGCTGAAGGCCACCCGGAGCGAGCCGAGGTCGACGCGGTCGAGGCTGAGCACATCTTCCGGCCAGAGCCCTCGGGAGAGCGGGTCGGCGTTGGTAGAGCCCACCTGCGCGGCCATCAACAGGGCCGTATCCTCAACCGTCCGGCCCATCGGCCCGACAACTGAGAGTGGTGACCAGCCAAAGGTGGGCTTGTCGTTCGGGATGGTGCCGGGCGTCGTGCGGAAGCCAACAACGCCGCACCACGCCGCTGGATTGCGCAGAGAGCCACCGGTGTCCGAGCCAGTCGCAATAGGCATCATATCGCAGGCCAGCGCCGCCGCAGAGCCGCCGCTGGAGCCGCCCGCCGTCCTGACCGGATCGAACGGGTTGCCCGTTGCGCCCCAGACCGGGTTGCGGCTGTTGGAGCCCGCGCCGAATTCCGGCGTGTTGGTCTTGCAGAACAGGTTTGCGCCCGCAGCGCGTACCTGGCTCACCATAAAATTGTCCGCGGCCGGGATGTCGTTCTTGTGCAAGGGCGAGCCGAGTGTGGTCAGCAGGCCAGCGGTAGCGTCCAAGTCCTTCACGCCGCAGGGCAATCCGTGCAGCACGCCTAATTCCTCGCCCGCCAACACGGCAGCCTCATCCTGCTTCGCCTGCTCGCGCGCCCGGTCGAAATCCCTGGCGCAGATCGCATTGACCGCCGGATTGACGGCCTCAATCTGGGCGATACAGGCCTCCAGGATCTCCACCGGCGAGATTTCCTTGCTGCCGATGCGGCGGCGCAATTCGACGGCGGAAAGTTTAACTAGGTCATTGGGTGGCATGGTGAAGTCCTTAGAGGCAAGCGTAGAACGGGTTTGACGGTAAGTGCAGCCTTTCCCGCACGATCCGTCAACGTCCGATCTCAGCCAGCGAGAAGCTTGCCCTATGTCTTCATCCCTGCCTATCGACGCCGTCAGCGCCATTGTGCGGGAGGCGGGCGCGCTCGCCGTAGCCGAGCGGGTCAAAGGGCTGACCATCGACACAAAGGGCTGGCAGGACTTCGTGACCCAGGCCGATCAGGCTGTCGAGCGGCTGCTGCGGTCCAAGTTGACCGCTTTGCTACCCGGCTCCGAATTTCTGGGAGAAGAAGACGGCGGCGCGGTGGCGGCAGATCTGCTCTGGGTGGTCGATCCGATCGACGGCACCACCAACTATATCCGCGGCTTTCCGCATTGGTGCGTCTCCGTCGCACTGTTGGAGTATGGCGCGCCGCGCCTGGGCGTCGTCTACGCTCCAGCACTGGACTGGTTTTACCTGGCGGAAGCCGGCAAGGGTGCGGTCCGCAATGGACAGCCGCTGTGGCGGCAGCCGGTCGAGCCGCGGGAAGCGATGGTCGACCTTGGTCAATCCCGGCGGCAGACACCAACCGTCTTCAGCACCATGATGACGGCCTTGCGGGAGCAGGGCATTCAATACCGGGTCACCGGCTCTGCAGCGCTAGGTCTGGCCATGTCTGCCAGTGGCGAGGTCGATGGCTTCTGGGAAGGGCATCTGTGGCCGTGGGACGTGCTGGCCGGCCAGTTGATTGCCCAGGAAGCGGGCTGCTTTGCCGGCGAATTTCTGGAGGGGGAAGCCATGCGCAATGGCAACGCTGCGCTCGTCGCTGCGCCCGGCGTTGAAAAGGCCTTGTTCGGTGCTGCGGAGGATGCGCTCGCGGACTTCCTGCCCCGGATGCTTCCTGTTAAGGTTCGGCCGGAAAAAGGATGAAGCGATGAGTGACAACACCCCCCGCAAGCCCCTGTCGCCGGACCGTTCCGAACCGACAGAGCGCTCTGTTGCCGATCTTGGTGGTCTGGATGACGCTGGCCCAGTCGTCCGCGACGAGCCGGAGCTGACCCTGAAAGACAAGCGCATCGACGCCATGAGCATGTTGTTGCGCCAGGTGGATGGCCGCTTTACGTCCGATACCTCCCGCCGCGCGCAGGAGGAGTTGGACGAGCCGATCTACGACACAATCCATTATTATGACCGTTGGCTGCTGGGTGTGCGAACCAATCTGGTCAATTTGGGCTACCTGACCGACGCGGAAATCGACGCCAAGGTTGCGGAAGTGAAGGCGCGCTATAAAGAATTGGGGTGATGCTGCAGGTCCCTGCGTTGGTTTCGTTCCCAGAGTTTCCCATCGCCGGTTGAGCTACCGACGCTCTGAGTTTGTCGAAGAGGCTGTCGCTGCGTCCGCATACTATGCTTCGACAGGCTCAGCAGGAGGGCTCCTGTTTAAACAGAGCCAGCATCAAAACCGCTTCTTCATATAGAACAGCGTCTCGCCGGGGGGCATGTCTTCCAACTCGCCGAAGACGGAATAGCCCTGTTTCTCATAGAAGCCGCGCGCCTGAAAGCTGGCGGTGGTCAGGTGCGCGCCCCGCATGCCGTATTGCCGGGCGAGTTGTTCCCCACGGGCCATGAGTTCTGCGCCTAGTCCCTTGCCCCGCATCGGCGTCTGTATCCATAGGTGGCTGACATAGAGCCAGCCCCAGGCCATGCCGCCGTTCAGGCCACCGATCAGTGGCCCGCGCAGCCAGGCGAGACGGGGCGGCCCATGGGCGAATACGGAGATGGGCCGCCAGTCGTCCGGATGGCCTTCAGTGCCGTTATGCCGTCCGAGGCTGTGGGCGACTATCCGGCGGCGGCGGTCATCGCCGCGCTCGCTGACCGACAGGCGCCAGACGGAGGCTAGCACGGCGCTGCCTGACCCTAGCTGCGGCCGGCGAACGGGTCGAACGGCGAGGGGAAGACGCCGCGCGGCGCGATATAGTCATAGGGCGCGCGCGCCAGGAACCGGCCATGGCCTTCCTGCCCGACGAAACCGCCGCCATCCGCCACCACCTTGCCGCGGGACAGCGTTGTCACCGGCCAGCCTTTGACCTGGAACCCCTCATAAGGGGTGTAGTCGATGGCATGATGCAGGTTTTCCTGCCGGATGGTGACCTGCATTTCCGGGTCCCAAATGGCAATATCGGCATCAGAGCCCGGCGCGATGGTGCCCTTTTTCGGATAAAGGCCGAACAGCTTGGCCGGGTTGGTGCTCGAAAGCGCCACGAACTCGTCCAGTGTAATCCGCCCGCTGGAGACCCCCTCGTGAAACACCAGCGGCAGGCGGGTTTCAAGGCCAGGGACTCCGTTCGGGATCTTCGGGAAGGGCGTATCCGGCCCATCCGCCATTTTGATGTCCGTGGAGAACTCGCTGGGCGTCTTGAAGTTGGTCGGCGCGTGGTCCGACGACACCATGCCGAGCACGCCAGTCTTCAGGTAGCCCCAGATTGCTTCGATATCCTGCGGCGTGCGGGGGGAGGGCGAACAGACAAACTTCGCGCCCTCGCCATCGGCGCGGTCCATATCGTCGGCGGTCAGCACGAGGTATTGCGGGCAGGTCTCGCCGAAGATTTTCAGGCCGCGCTGCTGGGCGCGGTGGATTTCCTCGGCCGCTTCGGCGCAGGTGACGTGGAAGATCTGCACAGGCTGGTCCAGCAGTTCCGCCATGGAGACCACGCGATGCACTGCCTCCCGCTCCACCACCGGCGGCTTCGACCAGGCGTGGTATTTGGCGTCCGTCAGCCCGGCGTCGAGCAGCCGCTGGGTCTGCCATTTAATCATCTCGTGATGCTCGGCGTGAATCACCAGGAACGCTTGGTTCTCACGGGCCAGCGCCATGAGCTTCAGCACGCCGGCGTCTTCGACCCGGTTGCTGTCATAGGTCATGAATATCTTGATGGAGCGGTGGCCGTCGGCGATCAGCGACGGCAACGTGCTCATCACATCTTCATTTGGGTCATTGATGATCAGGTGGAAGGTATAGTCGATGGCCGCCTTCTTCGCCCGCTCGTGATAGTCGGCGGTCGAATCGGCGAGCGACCAGCCCTGCCGCTGCGGCGAAAAACAGATCACGCTGGTGGTCCCGCCACAGGCCGCCGACCGGGTGCCCGTCAGGAAGGTGTCGGCGTTCATCTTGCCGCTGATGGAGCTCGGCTGCTCGATATGGCAATGGCTGTCGACGCCGCCCGGCAGCACGTATTTCCCCTGGGCGTCGATCTCGTTTTTTCCTGCAGGCAGGTTTTTCGCGATGGCCGTGACGGTTTCGCCCTCAATTCCGACATCGGCAAGCATGATATCGGTCGCGGTGGCGACGAGGCCGCCGCGGATGACGGTGTCGAATTCGGCCATGTACTGATCTCCTTGAAGGGGGTTTTGCCGACTCTAGCAAACTCGCGAAAGTTTGGACAATCGCCGGTGAAGCGCTTATGGCAAGGAATGCATGATTTCGGAGGTGTTTTTTTGACAAAAGCCAACACCACCGCCCCTTTCACCCTGAGTAGCGCGGAGCGCGCATCGAAGGGGCGGGCCTGGGGCGAGCAACAGCGCCCTTGGATACGCCCGGATAACATCCGGGCTACTCAGGGTGAGAGTATTTGGATTGGGGTGTTGCGATGATCCTCGTGACCGGCGGCGCCGGATTCATTGGCTCTAACATTGTGGCTGCGCTGAATGATGAGGGCGGTGAACCCGTTGTCGTCTGCGATTGGCTGGGCAGCGACGGCCGGTGGCGGAATTTAGCCCATCACCTGATTGATGATGTGATTGCGCCGGAGGCTTTAGCCGACTGGCTGGTGGGGCCAGAGGGGCGCGCGCTAACCGGCGTCGTCCACATGGGCGCGATCTCCAGCACCACTGTCAGCGATGGCGACGCGGTGTTGCGGCTGAACTTCCAGTCGTCGAAGCAGCTATGGCGGTTCTGCGCAGAGCGTGGGCTGCCGTTGGTCTATGCCTCCTCCGCTGCAACCTACGGCGATGGCGATGCGGGCTTCGATGATGAGGACAGCGCCGAGGAACTGGCCAAGCTCCGGCCACTGAACCTCTATGGCTGGTCCAAGCACTGGTTCGACCGCTGGGCGCGCGACCAGGTGGACCGCGGCCAGCCCGCGCCGCCATTCTGGGCGGGGCTGAAGTTCTTCAATGTCTACGGCCCGAACGAGTACCACAAGGACGATATGCAGAGCATTGTCGCCAAGAACTACGCACCGGTCGCGGCGGGCGAGGCTGTGAAGCTGTTCCAGTCGCACCACCCAGACTATGACGATGGCGGGCAGCTTCGTGACTTCGTTTATGTGAAAGATTGCGTGGACGTGGCGCTCTGGCTGCTTCGCCAGCAGCCGGCAAGCGGCCTTTACAATGTCGGCACGGGGGAGGCGCGCAGTTTCCGCGCGCTAGTCGAAGCGCTGGCGAGTGCTTGTGGCGAGCCCGCCCGCATCGACTATGTCCCGATGCCGGAGGCGCTGCGCGGCCGCTACCAGTATTTTACGGAGGCGCGTATGAGCAAGCTGCGCCAGGCGGGATACAACCAGCCTTTCCATTCCATCGAGGACGGCGTGCGCGACTATGTGCGGGGCTACCTCTCCCATAGCGCCGATCCGTACCGGTAAGGGCGGGACCGTGGATTTTCTCGACCATCTCGCGAACGCAACTCCTGCGCGGGTGCTCGTCATCGGCGACTTGATGCTCGATCGCTATGTCGAGGGCACGGTGGAGCGCATCTCGCCGGAAGCGCCCGTGCCCGTGCTGCGCCACCGTCAGGCTAGGGAGATGCTGGGTGGTGCGGGCAACGTCGCCGCCAACCTGGCGAGCCTGGGCGGAGCGGTTGATATTGTCGGCCTTATTGGACAGGACCCGGACGGGCAGAAGGTGCGGCAATTCCTGAGCGATTGGGGGGTCGCGGGGGAGGGACTGGTTACTTCGGAAAGGCGCCCGACCAGCGTGAAAACCCGCTACCTCGCCCAGGGCCAGCAGGTTCTGCGGCATGATTGGGAAGACTCTTCGGATGCTTCCGAACAGGAGACCGCCGCGCTGCTCGCGGCCTATCGCGAGCGGCTGGCGGCGGCGGATATCGTCGTGCTCTCCGACTATGGCAAGGGCGCTGCTTGCCGGTCCGTGGCGGCGGCAG
The DNA here is from genome assembly GCA_965222315.1 of Alphaproteobacteria bacterium. Lineage (GTDB taxonomy): Bacteria > Pseudomonadota > Alphaproteobacteria > Bin95 > Bin95 > JACKII01. Next base: position 1,807,177 of record OZ244951.1, read on the forward strand.
TAATCGCGGACGCGCGTGCGGCGGGCAAACGTGTGCTGGTCGATCCGAAGAACCCGGACTATCGCGCCTATACCGGCGCCAGCGCGGTTACGCCGAACCGCAAGGAACTTGCCGAGGCAAGCGGGATGGTGGTCCGCGATGATGCCTCGGTCCAGGCCGCCTGCGCCAAGCTCATTGCCGAATGCGGGCTTGAAGCCGTGCTCGCGACCCGTAGTGAGGACGGCCTCTCCGTTATCAGAGCGGGCGCGCCGCCGGTTCACATCCCGACCCAGGCGCGGGAGGTGTTTGACGTCTCCGGCGCAGGCGACACGGTGGTGGCCGCCCTGGCGCTAGGCATGGCAAGCGGGTTGGACTGGCCCGAAGCTGCGGCCTTCGCCAACGAAGCGGGCGGCGTGGTCGTTGGCAAGCGCGGCACGGCGCAGGTGACGTTAGGTGAGATCCGGGCGGCGCGCGGCGGCGTGGCTTCCGCGGCGAGCTTGGTTATTGACCGGGAGGGCGCGGCGCGGCAGGCCGACGCTTGGCGCAGAGCCGGGCTGAAGGTGGGCTTCACCAATGGCGTCTTCGACCTGCTGCATCCTGGACACGTGGCGCTGCTCGCCTACGCACGGAGCCATTGCGACCGGTTGGTAGTGGGCGTGAACGACGATGCTTCGGTCAGCCGCCTCAAAGGACCGTCGCGCCCGGTGACGCCGCTGGAGAGCCGCGCGCTGATGCTGGCGGCGCTGAAGCCGGTCGATCTTGTTTGCGCCTTTGCTGAGGACACCCCACTTGATCTTATCAGTGCCGTGCTGCCGGATGTATTGGTGAAGGGCGCGGACTACACTGTCGCGACCGTGGTCGGCGCGGATGTAGTGCAGGCGCATGGCGGTAAGGTTTTGCTGGCGCCGTTGGTGGGTGGACAGAGCACGACGAACATCATCGCCTGCCTGAATGACGAAGGCTGAAGCCGTTGAAACTGAGTGATTATCTGACTGAAAGCGCCGCTATCGTGGCGGCCACGGCAACTGCGCCCGGCCTCGACAAGGCGATGGCCGATGCGGTCAAGTGGACCGCCGCCGCTTTGGCCGCGCGCTTGCCGGTGCTGGTCTGCGGCAATGGCGGCTCAGCCGCGGATGCGCAGCACATTGCGGGCGAACTGGTCGGGCGTTTTCTAAAGGAGCGGCGCGGCCTGAACGTGATCGCCTTGGCTGCCAATCCGGCGGTGCTGACCGCCTGGGCGAACGACTACGACTATGCGAGCGTCTTCGCCCGGCAGGTGGAGGCGCACGGCCGGCCCGGCGGCGTGCTGTTGGCGCTCTCGACCAGCGGCAACTCGGCCAATGTGGTTCAGGCGGCGGAGGCCGCGCGAAAAGAGCAGATGAAAGTGGTGGCCTTCACCGGCGAGGGCGGCGGCAAGCTTGGCCCTCTCGCGCACGCCCTGTTGACCGTGCCGAGCCGCCACACGCCGCGCATCCAGGAGGGGCACTTGGCGCTCTACCACTACCTCTGCGAGATGGTGGAGGCCCAAGTGGCAGCCGGTGACGGTGAATAGCGCCGGCCCGAAACCATAGCCAACCCTACAACACTCCCCGGCCGAGCCTATGGCGAGAGCCGGGGCCCAGGTTTAGTCCATCGCGGTTGACCAAAACCCTGGACCCCGGATCAAGTCCGGGGAGCAGGGGCGGGGGTAACCGCTAGGCCGCGATCTGCTGGCAGATCTCGCCGATATGGCGGTGATCAGTGCCGCAGCAGCCGCCGAACACCGTGAGGCCCGGCAGGGACTCCCGCAGTTGCCGGTATTGGGCCGCCAACTCCGCGGGATCGCCAATATCCAGTTCGGTACAGGCGTCCAGTTCGGCATGGCTGAGGCGGGAGGCATTGGCGCGAATGCCCTTGATCCGCCTTGTCCAGCCCTCGCCATTCGCCACCGCATCCGCGAAATGGGTCGGGTGGGCGCAGTTGATCATGTAGTACTCTGGCGCGCCGCCGCTTTCCGCATCCACCTGTTCAATGGCCTCGCCCAGTTTCTGGCCGGTCGGCAGGCAGCCGTCGGTCTCCACCGTGAAGGAGATGACAGCGGGCATGCCCTCCGCCTTCGCAGCATTGGCGATACCAATGGCTTCCTCCGCATAGTTGAGCGTCAGCGCGGTGATCATGTCGACCTCCGTTTCCGCGAGCAGCGCGATCTGCGGACGGTGATACGCTTCGGCTTCTGCCGTGCTCATCGCGTTGCCGGGAATGTAGCCGTCGCCGCGCGGGCCGAGATCGCCGCTGATGACGAACGGGCACTCCAGTGTTTCGTACCGGTCCCGGATCGACGCCATCAGCGCGGCGGAGCGCCGGTGGGCATCCATCATCTCCGCATGGCTGTAGCCCATTTCCGCTTCCCAATCCGGGCTTGCGCGCCAGGTCGGCGTCGCCAGCACCAGGCCGAGGTTCGATGCGCGGGCCAGTTCGATATATGGCTTATAATAGTTGCGGAAGATCTGGTCACCATCCGGCATACGCAAGACATTGACCGCCGCAAAGCATGGCAGGTCGATGTCCATATGAAAGACCAGGAAAGTCTCCAGACCACCATCGGTCAGCATAGTCTTTCCGCTTAATTGCGGCAGGGTGTTACGGTATTTTGCGTTCGGCATTTCGATTTTCCTTTGCTTCGGTTCACGCATCGGAAAATGGCGAAAGCGGCCGCGACAAACCAGTGAGCCTGCGGTAAAGGCTCTACAGAAAAATTACTGTAGTGAAATCAATAACTTAGATTTGTACGGCCTATGCATCGTGTATTACTTCACGGCTGAACTGCACTTGCGGTACAGTATTTGGCAGGACGGGCAATAGGCGTTCACCATGGAAAGGCAACTCGGTATGCGCAAAGGGCAGGAAACCCGGGCCCGGGTGATGGACATCGCCGAGGCGGCGATCCTCGCGAAGGGTTATGGCGCGACCTCCATCGAGGAAATCATCGAGGAAGCCGGCATAACCAAGAGTGGCTTCTTCTACCACTTCCCGGACAAGCGGGCGCTCGCTTTGGCATTGCTCGAACGGTATGTTGAGCGAGAGGATTCGTTCTTCGATGACCTGTTTGCCCGCGCCGAGGAACTGCACGATGATCCGCTGCACGCTTTCCTGATCGGCCTGAAGCTGTTTTCCGAGATGATGGCGGACCTGCCGACTGGGCATCCCGGCTGCCTGATCGCCACCTATTGCTACAACGAACGCCTGTTCGACCGGGAGTTCCAGGAGATCAGCCGGGAGGCAATGCTGTCGTGGCGCCGGCGGTTCCGGGTCATGCTGGATCGGATCGCGGACCGCTACGACATGCAGGATGATATCGACCTGGATCATCTGGCGGATATGGTCTCGTGCAGCGTGGAAGGAGCGATTGTCTCCGCCAAAACGCTGAAAGACCCGCAGGTACTGCCGCAGCAGATTCTGATGCTGCGTTCCTACATCAAGTTGTTGTTCCGGCCGCGGATCAATGCCTGACGGCTTGGCGGCCAGCCAAGAACCTGCTAGCCGTCCTGGCATGAAGACAAGGAATCCCTGGATAACGCCATGCAGCTAACCTCAGAGCGCTACACCGTTGATGACATCATGGCGGCGCAGGAGTTCTATCACTCCCGTAACTGGACCGACGGGCTGCCGATCGTGCCGCCAACCGCTGATGCCGTGCAGCAATGCCTCGACTGGGCGATGCTGCCGCCGGAGCACCTGGTCGGCATCGAGCCGGTGCGCGCCCGCTCCATCACAGCGGAGAAGCTGGCGATCAACGCGGTCATGGCCGGCTGCTTGCCGATGCATTTTCCTGTCGTCGTGACGGCATTCACCGCCATGTTGCAGGAGCCCTTCCTGTTGCACGGGGCGACGGCGAGCACCGGTGGTTGCGCGATCCTCACCATCGTCAACGGCCCGATCCGCAAGGAATTGGGTATGGATGGCACCTTCAACGCGCTGGGCCATACCGACCGGGCGACAACGGCTATTGGGCGGGCGATCCGGCTGGCGCTCGGCAACTTGCTGGAAGTCAGGCCGGGCGACGTGGACCGCTCCACTCTGGGGCACCCCGGCAAGATCAGCTATTGCGTGGCGGAGGACGAGGAGAATTCGCCCTGGCTGCCTCTGGCGGAGGAGCGCGGGATTCCGGAACATGCCTCCGCCGTGACCGTGATGTCGGCGGGCGCACCCCGGCAGATCATGAATGAGTGGACGACAGAGCCGGAACTGATCCTCGATACCTTCTGCGCCGAGATCAAAGCCTCGATGCGGCACTATTCGATCTATCCAGGCAATTACGCCATCATCGTGCCGCCGCAATTGCGGGAGCACTTCGCCCGCGCCAGTTGGTCCAAAGCAGACGTGCGGAACTATGTCTATGAGAATGCCAAGATCTATCGCCGCGAGTGGGCGGATTGCGGCAAGGGCGCGGTCGTCGGCAGCCGCGGCAACCAGGAATACCGGGGCTTGTCGGAGCCGGACGACCTGCTGGTGATCGCGGCAGGCGGCCCGGCGGGCGGCTTCGGCGCGGTGATCCCGCCCTGGTTCGGCCCGAAGAGCAAGGCCTGCACCGTCGCTATCGGTGCGTGCGTCGACTGTGAAATTGATTAACGAAAAGGAGATGGCTCACGCCATGAGCATGGAAGTTCTGGACCCGACCTATGGAGACGGTGCGAATGCCTTCGCGCTGGCCGGTCGGCTCGATACCCTGCGGGGTAAGACTGTCGGCATCATCTCCAACGGCAAGCGGGGCACGCGGCCGTATTTCGACGCGCTGGAGAAATATCTGGCGGCGGAAGGCGCAAGCGTCGTCTGGCGCACCAAGTCGAACTACAGCGCGCCGGCCGATCCCCACATCGTGGACGAAATCAAGAGCTGGGACGCGGCCGTCACTGGCATCGGCGACTGAGGCAGTTGTTCGTCGTGCAGTTTGCATGACGCAATAACGGTCGAGAAGCTGGGCGTGCCGGCGGTGGGCGTGATGACCACCAAGTTCGTTTCTGCGGCGGACCTGATGGCCCGCGTGCTGGGCGCGGATGGCTACCGCTATGTCGCGATAGAACACCCGATCAGCAGTGCCGATGATTCGGCCCTGGACGCCGAAGCCAAACGCACGGTTGAAGAGGCGCGAGCAATACTCTGCGGTTAAGGCTCAGCGCGGCGGGATGAACGCCGCGCGGGTGCCGCCGTCCACCGGGATAATGGTGCCGGTGACGTAGTCTGCATTCTCGCTGAGCAGGAAGCGCATCACCTTCACGATATCGATGGGCTGCGCGATCCGGCCGAGCGGTGAGTTGCCCGAAGGCCGCCAGCCGCTGTTCTCGCCGGCGGCGGCGAGCCCGCCCGTAATCATCGGCGTTTCCACCGTTCCGGGCGCGAGCGCGTTGACCAGTATGCCGTGCTCCGCGCATTCGGCCGCCAACACCTGGGTGAACTGGCTGACCGCCGCCTTCGACATGGCGTAAGCGCCGCTGTGAATCTTCGGCCTGATGGCGGAGACCGACGACAGCAGCACGATCCGCCCGATCTCGCCCGCTGATGCGGCGGCTTCGAGCATTGGCATGGCGTGCTTGCAGGTCAGCCAGAGACCGCGGACGTTCACGCCAAACAGGGCATCGAACTCATCCACCGGCATGTCGCGCAGCGGCGCGGACTTGAACAGGCCTGCCGAGCCGATCAGCGCATTCACCCGCGGCGCGTCGGCCTGGATGCCGCTCATGGTGGCCGCAACCGCCGCCGCATCCTGCAGGTCGCAGGCCCGTGGATGGAAGTCTGGCGAGGCCAGTGTTCGGACCGCGGGGGCAAGGGCCTTGTCCGATACGTCCAGGCCATACACGGTCCAGCCTTGGGCCAGCAGATCGCGGCAGGCTTCCTGGCCAATACCGGACGCCGCGCCGGTGACGATGGCTGTTAGGGGCATGAGGCGGTTCCTTTCCGTTCGTTTCACAGATTGAAGCAGAAGAGGCGCCATGGCCACAACGCAGCGTCTGTGATTGTCCGCAGGCGAGGGCTGGGCTATCAACGGGAAACACATGCCCCAAAAGGAAACGCCCCACCATGACCGGCTCCAAGCCCGACCTGCTGCAAGTCTCTCAACTGCCGCCCTTTCTGGTGGAGAGGCTGGAGAAAGAATACACGCTGCATGACTTCGTGAACCCGAAAGACCCGGACGCGGTTCTGGAGGCCGTGGGCGGCAAGGTCCGGGGTATTCTGGCGGGTGGCATGAAGGGGCCGAACGCGAACCTGATCAACGCCCTGCCTAGCCTGGAGATCATCGCATCGTTCAGTGTCGGCTTCGATGCAACGGACGTGGCGGCGGCGCATGCGAGGGATGTGATCGTGACGCACACGCCGGAAGTGCTGACCGGCGACGTGGCCGACCTTGCCATGACCTTCATCCTGATGGTGACCCGGCGCATCGGCGAGAGCGAGCGCTTCCTTCGTCAAGGCAAGTGGCTGCAAGGTCGGATGGACCTTGGCACCACGGTCAAGGGCAAGCGGCTCGGTATCCTGGGGCTGGGCCGTATCGGTAGGGCCGTCGCCCGGCGCGCCGAGGCGTTCGGTCTGCAAATCCAGTATCACGATATCAAGCCGCTCGGCGATCTGCCTTACCGCTCCTACCCTTCCATCGTAGAACTGGCCGAGGTCAGCGATATCCTGTTGGTGACGTGCGAGGGCGGGGAGGCGAACCGCGGCATCGTCAACGCGGAGGTGCTGCAGGCGCTGGGATCGAATGGCTTCGTGGTCAACACGGCGCGCGGGCCGATTATCGACCAGCCCGCGTTGGTGAAGGCGCTACAGGACGGCACGATCGCGGGTGCGGGCCTGGACGTGTTCGACGGCGAACCGGAAGTACCCGCGGCGCTGATGAAGATGGAGAACGTGGTGCTGACCCCGCACATCGCCAGTTCCACCCACGAGACGCGCCGGGCGATGGCAGACCTCGTCTACGACAACCTTAAAGCCCACTTCAGCGGCAAGCCTGTGCTGACGCCGGTGCCGAAGCAGGTTTAGCGGCTCCGCAATGCCGGCACGGATAGGAAACCCCGGAACGGCTCGCGCTGTTCCGGGGTCTCTTGTGTCGCGAGAAGCCTCGCTTGCGGAGGCCCCGGATCAACGTTTCCGCGCTGTCCGGGGTGACTTAACGGCGGTGCCCGTCAGGCCGCTTTCATCATGTTGCGCAGGACGTACTGCAGGATGCCGCCATTCTTGTAGTAATCGACCTCGTCCAGGGTATCGATCCGGCAGAGCAACTGGATCGTCTCCACCGACCCGTCGGCGCGGTGGATGGTGCAGGGTACGTCCATCCGCGGCTTCAGTTCGGTGATGCCGGCGATGTCGAAGGTCTCGGTGCCGTCCAGCTTCAAGGTCTCGCGGTTTTCGCCTTCCTTGAAGACCAGCGGCAGCACGCCCATGCCAACCAGATTGGAGCGGTGGATGCGCTCGAAGCTCTCCACGATCACCGCCTTGATGCCCAGGAGGTACGTGCCTTTGGCCGCCCAGTCGCGGCTGGAGCCGGTGCCGTATTCCTTGCCGCCGATGACGACCAGGGGCACACCCTCTGCCTGATAGCGGGCGGCGGCATCATAGATGCTCATCTCTTCGCCGGAGGGCAGGTGACGGGTCACGCCGCCTTCGGTGCCGGGCGCCAACTGGTTGCGGATGCGGATATTGGCAAAGGTGCCGCGCATCATCACCTGGTGGTTGCCGCGGCGGGCGCCGTAGCTGTTGAAGTCCACCGGACGGACCTGATGCTCGGTCAGATACTCGCCCGCCGGGCCGTTGCGGGCGATGGAGCCGGCCGGGGAGATGTGGTCCGTTGTGATCGAGTCGCCGAACATTGCCAGCGGACGCGCGCCGGCGATGTTGGTAACCGCACCAGGTTCCGCCTGCATGCCCTCAAAATAGGGCGGATTCTGGACGTAGGTGGAGCCGCTGTTCCACTGGTAGGTCTCGCCGCCAGTAACCTTGATCGCCTGCCATTCCTTTGGTCCGTCCAGCACGTTGGCGTAGCGTTCCTCGAACATCTGCTGGGTCAGGTGATCGGTCAGCGCCTGTTGCACTTCGGCATTGCTCGGCCAAATGTCCTTCAGGAAGACATCGTTGCCGTCCTGATCCTTGCCGAGCGCATCGGTTGTCAGGTTGACCTTCAGCGAACCAGCGATGGCGTAAGCGACCACCAGCGGCGGGGAGGCGAGGTAATTCGCCTTGACCTGCGGATGGACGCGGCCTTCGAAGTTGCGGTTGCCGGAGAGCACGGAGCCCACCGTGATGTTGCCCGCGTCGATCGCGTCCGCAATCGGCGGTAGCAGCGGGCCGGAGTTGCCGATGCAGGTGGTGCAACCGAAGGCGACGATGTTGAAGCCCAGTGCGTCCAGATCGTCCTGCAAGCCGGAATGCTCCAGATAGTCGGCGACCACCTGGCTTCCGGGCGCGAGGGAGGTCTTCACCCACGGCTTGACGGTCAGGCCTTTGGCTCTTGCCTTGCGGGCCACCAGACCGGCGGCCATGAGCACGGCGGGGTTGGAGGTGTTGGTGCAGGATGTAATCGCCGCGATGACCACGTCGCCCGGATCGATCTGGTAGTCGGTGCCTTCTGCAGGAGTGGAATTGCCCGCGCCCATTTCCTCGATCGCCTTGGAAATCGAGGCCGGGATGTCCGGCAGGTCAACGCGGTCCTGGGGCCGCTTCGGCCCGGCCAGTGCTGGCACGACCTGGGAGATGTCGAGCTCCAGCGTGTCGGTAAAGATCGGATCGGGGCTACCGGTCGTGCGCCACATGCCTTGGGCCTTGGCGTATGCCTCGACAAGCGCACACTGTTCTTCGGAGCGGCCGGTGAAGCGCAGGTAATTGATCGCCTCGCCGTCGATCGGGAAGAAGCCGCAGGTGGCGCCGTATTCCGGGGCCATGTTGCCGATGGTGGCCCGGTCGGCGAGCGTCAGGTGGTCCAGGCCGTCGCCATAGAATTCCACGAACTTGCCGACCACGCCCTTCTGGCGCAGCATCTGCACGATGCGCAGCACCAGGTCGGTGGCCGTAACGCCTTCGGCCATCTTGCCGGTAAGCTTGAAGCCGACCACTTCTGGGATGAGCATGGAGACCGGCTGGCCCAGCATGGCCGCCTCCGCCTCGATGCCGCCCACGCCCCAGCCGAGCACGGCGAGGCCGTTGACCATGGTGGTGTGGCTGTCGGTGCCGACCAGCGTGTCCGGGTAGGCGACCAGCTTGCCGTTCTGGTCCTCATCACTCCAGATGGTGCGGGAGAGATATTCCAGGTTCACCTGATGGCAAATGCCGGTGCCGGGCGGCACGACGCGGAAGTTTTTGAACGCGCTGGCGCCCCAGCGCAGGAACTCATACCGTTCGCGGTTGCGCTCGAATTCCAGATCGACGTTCTGCTTGAACGCGTCCTTGGTGCCGAATTGGTCGATCATGACCGAGTGGTCGATGACCAGGTCGACTGGAGAGAGCGGGTTGATCTTCTGCGCGTCGCCGCCGAGCTTGGTGATCGCGTCGCGCATGGCGGCCAGATCGACGACAGCCGGAACGCCAGTGAAGTCCTGCATCAGCACCCGGGCCGGGCGGTAGGCGATTTCCGCCGTGGACTTGCGGGTATCGAGCCACGCGGCGAACTGCTTGATGTCGTCGGTAGTGACACTGCGACCGTCTTCGAAGCGCAGCAGGTTCTCCAGCAAAATCTTCAGCGAGTTTGGCAGGCGGGACATGTCGCCCACCTTTGCCGAAGCGGCCTCGATCGAGAAATAGTCATAGGTCGTGCCGCCTGCCTTAAGCTGGCGGCGGGTGCCGAGGCTGTCTTGGCCTGTGATCCCCATAAGGAGCGTCTCCCGCGCATGTAAAGAACGATGTGCGCGGGTTTTAACTGGGTTTTCCGCCGGACGCTAGATGAGGCGAAGTAGCACCTAGTGTTTTTGCGCCTCAACAATCCCGATGTCTGGCGTGGTTCTAGCTTTCCAGGCTCCGGCGCAGGCGGTCGATATCTTCCTGGAGGATGTGATCGGCCGAGCGAAGTTCCTCCACCTTCTTCACCGCGTGCATGACGGTGGTGTGGTCGCGCCCGCCGAATTTCCGCCCGATTTCCGGCAGGGAGCGGGTGGTAAGCTGTTTCGCCAGGTACATCGCGATCTGGCGTGGGCGGGCGACGGCGCGTGCCCGGCGAGGGGAGGACATGTCAGCCAGACGGATATTGTAGTGGTCAGCGACCCGGCGCTGAATGTCCTCAATGGAGACGCGGCGGTCGTTGGCGCGCAGCACGTCGCGCAGCAGGTCCTGGGTCGTTTCCACCGTGAGTTCGCGACCGACGAGTTGGGCGTGCGCGACCAAGCGGTTGAGCGCCCCCTCCAACTCCCGGACATTCGACGGAATGCGCTGGGCAAGGAACTCCATGACCGTCCGGGGAATTTCCAGACCCAAGGTCTCGGCCTTGGCCTCGACGATGGAAAGGCGCAGTTCGTAGTCGGTTGGGTGTAGATCGGCGACCAGACCCCATCCGAGGCGGGAGCGCATGCGGTCTTCCAGGCCTTCCAGATCGGAGGGCGACTTGTCAGCGCTGATGATAATCTGGCGGTTGTTGTCCACGAGGGCGTTGAAAGTGTGAAAGAATTCCTCTTGCGTCGATTCCTTGCCGCAGATGAACTGCACGTCATCCACCATCAGCACATCGACCGAGCGAAATTGCTCCTTGAAGGAGACCTGATCGCGGAAACGCACGGCGCGGATAAACTGGTACATGAACGCTTCGGCGGAGATGTAGAGCACCCGGCGGGACGGATCGCGCTGGCGGATGTGCCAGGCGACGGCGTGCATCAGGTGAGTCTTGCCCATGCCGACCGGGCCGTAGAGGAATAGCGGGTTGAAGGCGACCTGTGCCGCCTCCGCAACCCGGCGGCAGGCAGCGTAGGCGAATTCATTCGGCTTCCCGACAACGAAGTTATCGAAGGTCAGACGGCTGTCCAACGGCCCGTCGATCGCCGATACTCCGGATTCCGCCTCTGCGGCCGGCGCAGGCGCTTCGTCTGCCTCGTCACCCTCTGCCGCCTTAGATGCCTCCTCCGATTCCCGCGCGGCGTTGGCGGCTGCGGTGCGGCTTTCCAGGTCAGAATCGACGACTAGTTCGATCTCGCCTATCGCCTCCTCGGTCCACAGGGCCCGAAGGCGATCACCGTAAATGGAGTTCACCCGATCCCTGATGAACCGGGTCGGCACCGAGATTGTCACCGATTCACCGTTTGCGTGAGCCAGTGTCATCGGCATCAGCCAACTGCGGAAAACGCCGTCGCCGAATTCCGCCCGTAATTTTCCCCGGATCCGCTGCCATTGGATCGACCGCTCTTCCGATATTTCGTGCATATTCATCAAACTGTCCCGGCACCAATTCTGATTCTATGTTGGTTTCGTCTCTGGCAGGCCATTGCCCCGCCAGCCGCCGTGGCGGACCCCGTCCGGGCCCGCAATTCCTTCAAACCCCTCTGCAACATTAAAGCAGGGGCCGTAGCCGGCTGCAGTTGCCAGTTCGGCTGCTGCCCGCGACCGCACTCCCGACCGGCAGAGAAAATAAATGGGCGTGCCCTTCTCGATTCCGGCCGCTTCCATCTCTTCCAGGAAGCTGGCATTAACCCGCATATCGGGCGCAAATTGCCATGAAATGAAGAACAGGTTCTTCCGCCCTTCCGGTAAAGCTGGCATCCCGATGTTATGCCATTCCGCATCGGTGCGTACGTCGATAAGTATCGACGAAGTATTTACAGCCAGCGATTCCCACGTCTCTTGCGGAGACGCGTCCTCTACCATTTTACCTGACGTCATGTTTCTGTAACCTTCAGCCTAGTCGATTTATTAGTGAAAACCCCGAAAACACGAAGTTTAATGCGGCTTTTAGGCCGCGTTAGGCTGTAATTTCTAAAAAGTCTATAGTGTTAGTGTTTTGATTATTGGAGGTTGTGTCCAAGGTTTTCATCGTGTTGAGGGAATTCATTTCTAAAACCTCCTGTATTTGTCTTTTTGGTTTGTGGCAAATGCTTGGTTCGAATCGCCTGATGACCCCAATGTAGCGGAGGTTGGAAATTGGAGCCATGGAGAAATATGACGAAGCCAGAAATAAAAACCTTGACCCTACTGGCTATATGGTTATCGGCGGCAGACGGATTGTATCGCTGTCTTAGAGGCCGATACTGGGGCGCAAACAGAAAAAGCCACACCCAGTCACCTGGGTATGGCTTCAACTGAAAAGGGATGGCCCGAAGGCTCTAGGTCAGGGCGTTAATCCGGCGGGAGAGCCGCGAGATTTTGCGCGCAACCGTGTTCTTGTGAACGATGCCCTTGTTTACGCCGCTCATCAGCACTGGCTGGGCACTGCGGAAAGCTTCCTGGGCGGCCGTTTTATCACCGCCTGCAATGGCGGTTTCCACCTTCTTTACCTGTGTCCGGTACTGGGTCACGCGCGAGCGGTTAACCGCGGTGCGGCGCACCGACTGGCGGACGCGTTTACGTGCCTGGGGTGAGTTAGCCATTTTGCGTTGTCACTGTCTGCTATTTCCAAAGATCGCGGCTTATAGGAGGCGTAGCGGCCCGGGTCAAGTGAACCTGCGCCCATAAAGCGTGCAGGGATGCCGCAACCAGCCAATATAACCAGGGCGGTTGATGCAAAGGGTCGGCGGCTAGCGGTGCTTGAACACGGCGTCCCGCTTATCGGCGAAGGCTGCCATGCCTTCCATCTTGTCTTCGGTGGCGAAAGTGGAATGGAACAGCCTACGCTCAAAGCGCACGCCTTCCGATAACGTTGTTTCGAAGGCGCGGTTGACGCTTTCTTTACAGATCATCGTGATCGGAAGCGACTTGTGCGCAATGTTATCCGCAGTTTTCAACGCTTCATCCAGCAGGTTATCCACCGGTACTATGCGCGTCACGAGGCCGGCCCTCTCCGCTTCTTCCGCATCCATCATGCGGCCGGTCAGGCACATATCCATCGCCTTGGCCTTACCGATGAAGCGGGGCAGGCGCTGGGTGCCGCCGCCGCCGGGGATGGTGCCCAGGTTGATCTCTGGCTGACCGAACTTGGCGTTCTCGGCGGCGATGATGAAATCGCACATCATGGCGATCTCGCAGCCGCCGCCGAGCGCATAGCCTGCGACCGCGGCAATGATCGGCTTCCGTGCTTCGGATGCGCGTTGCCAGCCTACGGTGATGAAGTCGGACATGTAGACGTCCATATAACCACGGTCCTTCATCTCCTTGATGTCGGCGCCCGCGGCGAAGGCCTTCTCGTTACCGGTTAGGACCATGCAGCCGATATTCTCGTCTGCCTCAAACCGGTCGATGGCGTCAGCCAGCTCGTCGATGAGTTGAGCGCAAAGAGCGTTCAGCGCTTTCGGCCGGTCCAAACGGATCAGGCCGACCCGGCCTTTTGTTTCGACGGCAATCATTTCATAAGCCATGGAGTAGAGTCCCTCGACAGGCTGTGGGTGGTGAAGCGCCGGCGCGCAAGCAACAGGCACCGGCTGAAGGCAGGTTTGTAGTTTAGGCTTGGCACGCGGGGCAATAGAAAGTGGAGCGGCCGCTTTGCACCGCGCGCGCGATTGGCCGGTTCGTGCCGCATTGGCATTGCTCGCCCTCCTTGCCGTAGACGCGCCAGCGATGCTGGAAATAGCCAAGCTCCCCATCGGCCTGTACGTAGTCACGAAGGGACGAGCCGCCAGCGGCGATGGCAGCCTCCAGCGTTGTCTTGACCGCGTCGGCGAGACGGGTGGCCTCTTCGGGCGAGAGGGAACCGGATTCGCGGAATGGGGAGAGGCTGGCCAGATTGAGCGCCTCACACACATAGATATTGCCGAGACCCGCAATCATGCGTTGGTCGAGCAGGGCGGCCTTTAAGGGGGAGAAACGCCCATCGAACATCGCGTGCAAGCTGGCGCCATTCAAGGCACCTGAAAGGGGCTCTACGCCGAGTGTCTTCATCCGGGGGTGATTGGCCAGCTCTCCGGCCGTTACCCAATCCATCGAGCCAAAGCGGCGGTGGTCCTGGTAAAGCACCCGGTCGCCAGCGGCAGTTTCCACCAGCACATGCACGTGGGGTTCGTCGCGGCGGCTTTCTTTGTTGTCGCCTGTGCGCTCCACAATCAGCCGGCCAGACATGCCGAGATGGATCATCCAGATGCCGCCATCATCCAGATGGACCAGGATGTATTTCGCGCGGCGGTCCAGGCGTTCGATGCGCCGGCCCTCCAGGCGGGCTTCCAGGCCATCAGGGATCGGCCAGCGCAGATCGCGGCGGCGCACCTCAACGCGGGCAAGGGTCGCGCCGGTTAGGGCTTGAGCCAGGCCGCGGCACGTGGTTTCGACTTCGGGTAATTCGGGCATGGGCCAGATGCTAGCCGTGCCGTGCTGCCTCCGCTATGGTCTTGCCCGCAACATATCCCCAGGATTATCCCCTGATGGCCGACACGCATTTTGGTTTCCGCACCGTCTCGCAAGACGAAAAAACCCAATTGGTTAAGGGGGTTTTCTCATCTGTTGCGAAACGTTACGACGTGATGAACGACCTCATGAGCGGCGGTGTCCACAGGGTTTGGAAAGACAGTCTGGTACGGCGCATGGGGGTAAAGCCGGGCGAAACCATTTTAGACTTGGCCGGGGGGACAGGCGATATCGCCTTTCGCTTGGCGAAACTGGACGCTGCGCCGGACATCGTGGTCTGCGACATCAACGAAGAGATGGTGAGCGTCGGCAGAGACCGGGGCATCGACCGTGGACTGATCGAGGGGATCGAGTGGACGGTGGGCAATGCGGAAAGTCTGCCGTTTGCGGATGGTTCCTTCGATGCGTGTTGCATCGCCTTCGGCCTGCGTAATGTCACGCAGCCCCAGGTCGGGCTCGCAGAAATTCTGCGCGTGCTGCGGCCAGGCGGGCGCTTCTTCTGTCTGGAGTTCAGCAAGGTGATCCTGCCCGGCTTCGACAAGCTCTACGACGCCTATTCGTTCTCCATCCTGCCGAAGATCGGCAAGGTCGTGGCGCGGGACGAAGCTTCCTACCGCTACCTGGCAGAGAGTATCCGCCAGTTTCCGGACCAAGAGGGCCTGGCGGCGATGATGCGCCGGGTTGGTTTCAAGGCAGTCACCTACGATAGCTGGTCGGGCGGCATCGTCGCCCTGCACGCGGGCCGGGCACCAGCGTAGGGCCAATGCTCCGTTTTCTTTCTCACCCTTTCCGGATTGCGAAGATCGGCTGGGCGCTCGCCCGGTACGATTGCCTGTATTGGCCGGATCTGATGACGCCCAACCCGCTGGTACGGGTGCCGCTGCGCCTGTGGCGGAAGCGGGATCTTCCGGCGCGGCCGGGGGAGCGGCTGGCGTTGGCGCTCGGTGGCTTGGGGCCGACCTTCGTCAAGCTGGGCCAAGCGCTCTCCACCCGCGGCGACGTGTTCGGAGAGGAGATTGCGGAAGACCTGGCGTCGTTGCAGGACCGCCTGCCGCCATTCCCAGGCGGGGAGCAGGTGGTGGAGGCAGCCTTGCAGGCGAAGGTCTCGTCTCTTTACGAGCAGTTTTCGCCGGTGCCGGTGGCGGCCGCCTCCATCGCGCAAGTCCACATGGCCGTGACGTCCGAGGGCGAGCCGGTAGCGGTGAAGGTGCTGCGGCCAGGCGTGGAGCGCCAGTTTGCGCGCGATCTTTCATTGTTTGCGGCGGCGGCATGGCTGGTGCACCTGCTGGTGCCTGCGGTTCGACGCTTCCGCCCGCGGGAGGTGGTTGCCACCTTCGACCGAAGCGTACGGATCGAGCTCGACTTGCGGCTGGAAGCGGCGGCGGCGGTCGAACTGGCCCAGAATTTCGCCGATCATCCAGGTTTCAAGGTACCGGCGGTCGACTGGCGGCGCACGGCGCAGCGGGTGATGACTTTGGAGAGGGTCGGTGGTTTGCGCATCGACAATGCCGTGGCGGTGCGGACGGCAGGCCACGACACCCAGCGCATCATGGCTATCGCGGCGGAGGTGTTCTTCCGCCAGGTTTTCGTCGATGGCTTTTTCCATGCCGACATGCACCCCGGCAACGTGTTCGTGCGGGACGATGGCGGCCTGGCGGTGGTCGATTTTGGGATCATGGGGCGCCTGGATTCGGCAGGCCAAGACTTCATGGCGGACGTGCTGCTGGGCTTCCTGCAGCGGGACTACCGGCTGGTGGCGGAGGCGCATGTCAAGGCCGGTTACCTGCCCCGGGGGCAGGACCCGGCCCTGTTCGCGCAAGCCTTGCGGGCGGTTGGCGAGCCGATCCTGGACCGGCCTATCGCCGAAATCTCCATGGCGAAGCTGCTGATGCAATTGTTCCAGGTCACCGCGCAGTTCGACATGCCGGCTCAGCCCTCCTTGCTACTGCTGCAGAAAACCATGCTGATGGCGGAGGGCCTTGGCCGAAACTTGGACGACAGCGTCAACATGTGGGTGATCGCCCGGCCGCTGATTGAAGACTGGATCATCCAGAACCGCGGGCCTGATGCGCGCCTGGTAGAGGGCATGAAAAAGGCGCGTCTAGCCGCAGAGCGCCTGCCCAGGCTGCTTGAACAGGCGGAGGCCATCGGCGAGCGCACGCTGGGGCGAAGTAATGGCCGGATCCAGGCGCTGCCCTGGATCGTAGCGGCAGGGCTGGGTGGGCTGCTGGTGGGTTTGTTGCTGTAGCGGTGAGCCGTTCCTGCCCGGCAAGGTTGCCGTTTGGGCGGAAGTGAGGTTCAGTTCGCGTCAACGAAGCAAACCGAGTGGCAGGAAACGAACCGATGAGCGCCGAGTCCGCTGGTGCAGGGCAGATGCATCTTGCCGTCTTTCTGACTGCTGACGGCAATTACCACCATCTCGGCTGGCGGCATCCGGAGGCGTGGGCCGATGGCGGCACCAATTTTGTGCGCTGGATCGAATTTGCCCGCATCGCCGAAGCTGCCAAGCTGGACATGCTGTTCATCGCCGACCAGATCGCCATTGTCGGTGGAGATGAATTGCACGCTATCGAAAACAGTTCCAAGGTCGCCCGGATGGAGCCGGTCACCCTGCTTTGCGCGCTGGCGGGCGTGACGAAGAATATCGGTCTCGCCGCGACCTGCGCCACCAGCTACTGGGAGCCCTACAACGTTGCCCGGCAAATGGCCTCACTGGATCACATCAGCGGCGGCCGGGCGGGCTGGAACTGCGTGACCGGCGGCCAGTTGGAGGAGGCGCAGAATTTCAGCATGGCGCGCCACGACCCGCACGAGGTCCGCTACGAGCGTGCGAACGAGTTCGCCGATGTTGTCATGGGGCTCTGGGATGGGTTCGACGCGGATGCGCTGATGATGGACAAGGCAAGCGGGCGGTTCTTTGATGCGGCCAAGGTCCGGCACCTGAACCACAAGGGGAAATACTTCCAGGTAAAGGGGCCGTTGAACGTCGCCCGCTCACCGCAGGGGCGGCCGATCGTGATCCAGGCGGGCGGCTCCGACAAGACGGTGGAGATGGGCGGGCGTATCGCTGACGTGATCTTTACGGCGCAGGCGGATTTCGAGGCGGCGCGCACGTTCTATGCCGAGATTAAGCGCGGGGCCAAGCGGTTTGGGCGCTCCGCGGATAGCATCAAAGTGATGCCGGGGCTCTCCGTTTTTATCGGCGAGACGCGGGAGGAGGCGCGGGCGAAATTCGACGCCCTCCACGATATGGTGGACGTGACGGATGCGGTGGAGGGCTTGGGGCGGTTGCTCGGCGGGATCGACCTCTCCGGCTGTGATCCGTATGGGCCGATGCCGGACCTGGAGGCCAACGACCTTCGCAAGAGCGGGCCGGGGACCTTCGTTCGTATAGGGCGGGAGAATAATTATACGCTGGCGCAGGTCGCCATTCAGGCGAAGGCCGCGCGGAACCACTGCATGGTGATCGGCACGCCAGGGGATGTGGCCGACCATATGGAGAACTGGTTTCGGAATGGCGCCGCCGACGGCTTCAACCTGCTGCCAGCGACGGTGCCCGGCACGATGAACGATTTTTGCGGTATGGTGGTGCCGGAGTTGCAGCGGCGAGGCTTGTTCCGCACGGAATATGAGGGGCCGACACTGCGGGAGGTGATGAGGCTGGGGCCGCCGGAGGACAGGCGAGTCAAAGAAGTTTCCAATCCATAACGCAAGTCAGAGCTCATTCCAGAGGCCGCTAATTCGAAGCGTCTGCCGCTTCAAATTAGCGGCCTCCAGAATGAGCCCCGTATCACGTCCGGGGCAGGTTCCTGCATGCCGCATTGTGGCCTCAGGGACTTGAGAACACCTGGGGGTGGGGTTTTCTAAGCGCCGGCCCGCAACGTCTTTACCACTTCCGCGCTGGCGGCGAGCGTGTCGGCCACGTCGCGCTCATCGTGGGCGCAGGAAACATAGATCTTCGCATCGCCCTTGAGCACGCCCCGCTCCCGCATGCCGGTATTGAACTGCTTCAGCAGCGATGGGTCGCCGGTCAGGGAGGAGCGGTAGTCGACCACTTCCTGCTCCGTGAAGATAACGTCGAACATGGGGGGCTCGCCGACAATCTGGGCGGGAATGCCGGCTTGTGCGAACTGGTCCCGGAAGCCATCCATAAGGGCGCGACCGGTGGCGTGCAGGCGCTCGTAGGTGCCGGGCTTTTTCAGCTCTTCCATAGTGGCGAGGCCCGCGACGGCGGCGACCGGATTGCCGGACAGCGTGCCGGTCATGCGCACCCAGTCCTCCGGTGCGACCGCCCCAGCGTCGAAATGGTCCATGAACTCGGCCTTGCCGGCGATGGCCGCGAGCGGGAAGCCTCCGCCGATGACCTTGCCCAGCGCGCAGAGGTCGGGTGTCACGCCGTAATATTCCTGGCCGCCGCCATAGGCGTGGCGGAAGCCGGTCACGACCTCGTCGAAGATCAGCGGAACACCGGTCTCGTCCGTTACCTCGCGCAGCGCTTGCAGGAAGCCCGGCTTGGCCGGGATGAGGCGCTGTTGTGGCTCGACGATAACTGCGCCCAGGTCGTCTGCGTGTTCGCGGATCATGCTGACCGCGGCGTCGATGTCGTTGTAGGGCGCGATCAGCATTTCGGCCCGCAGCGACTGCGGGATGCCGGGTGTGTCCGGCTGGGCCTGGGGGAAGTTGCCGGGCTTGGCGGGCGCCATGCTCATCAGCGCATAGTCGCTCATGCCATGGAAGCCACCCTCGAACTTCAGCACCTTGTCGCGCTTGCGGTGGGTGCGGGCGATACGCATGGCGTAGAAGGTCGCCTCGCTGCCTGTGGAGACGTAGCGCACCTTCTCCGCGCAGGCGACGGCATCGACAATCGCTGCCGCGAGTTTAATGCCGTATTCGTTGTTGGCAAAGAAGGTAGTGCCGCGGGTGAGTTGTTCTGCGACGGCTGTCGTCACCGCGGGGTGGGCATGTCCCAGCAGCATCGGGCCGGAGCCGATCAGGTAGTCGATATATTCCTTGCCGTTCACATCCCAGACGCGCCCGGCCTTGCCTTCGCGCACGATGACTTCGCTGTCGAAGTTGCCGAAGCCGCCGCCCGGCATGACGCGGGTGGCTTCGTCGAAGAGAGTGCTATCTGGCATAGGGGTTACTCCGGGCTGAGATGGTGTTGGCGGCTATGATGGCGGATTTGTGCCGCGAGTCGAGAGGGCAGGCCGTGTTCAACTGTACGTTGCGTCATTGCGAGGCGGAGCCGAAGCAACCCAGGGGCCTTAAGCGATTTCCCTGGATTGCTTCGTTGCCTGCGGCTCCTCGCAATGACGGCGAGGGGAAGGGCTTTCTGCAATGACGGAGGCGGGGAGAAGTCAGACCGGCGCGATCTTTAGCAAGGGATCGGGGCGCCCGTCGGGCAGGTTGGCGGCCAGGTCGTTGAGCAGGTCGCGCTTCAGCGCCGCGGAGCCCGGGTCGTCCCAGAGATTGCGCCATTGGTGGGGGTCGTTGGCGAGGTCGTAGAGTTCGCCTTCGGTGCCAGCATATCGGTTCGTTGGGCGGTAGGCGGTGACCAAATGGCCGTCGCGCACCATGGACTGCATGATGATCTCGTTGCCGTCAAATTCGTCGATCCATTCGGTCATGACGCGCTGGCGGCGGACGTCGCCCGGCGCGGATGGCAGGGGAGTGCCCTGCATCCAGTCCGGCACAGAGAGACCGGCCGCCTGCATCAGAGTCGGTGCGATGTCTACATGGCCGACCGGCTCCGGCACTTCGGCTGGCGCGATGCCGGCTGAGGGTGCGGGCCGCCAGACCAAAGGCACCTGGGTTAGCGCATTGACGTGGTAGGGGCCTTTGAACAGCATGCCGAAGTCGCCCTGCAATTCGCCATGATCGGTGGTGTAGATGATATCGGTGTCCGGGTCCCAGCCGCGCGCTTGCACATGGGCCAGCACCTGGCCGATGGCCTCGTCGATCAGTTCGTTCTTGGCGTGAACGACGGCGTTGACCTCCCGGATATGGTCGGGCGTGGTCTCGGCGGGCACATAGGCAGGCGGCACCTCGAAGTTCAATTGCGCCTCGCCCCGGTACCAGGCGAGCCAATGCCAGGGCTTGGTCGCCAGCAATTCCTCGCACGCTTCGCGGCTGCCGGGATACCCTGGCGGCAAGGGCAGGCCGCGCCAGTCGAAGCGCTGTTTGGCCTCCAGCGGCACGTCCCATGGGTGGTGCGGGTCCGGGAAACTCATCCAGCAGAACCAGTCGTCGTCCGCCGCCAGCGTTGAGAGCCAGTCCACCGTCCGCCGGGCGGTCCAATGGGTGTGGTAGAGTTCGATGGGTATCGGGTTGTCAGCTACCTGTGGTGCGCCGGTGTCGCCGCCGCCAAGGGCGCTGGGCGCGCCCTTCGAAGTGTACTCATGGAACCCGGCGACCGCGTCGGGATGCTCCGCCGCCAGCCATTTCGGGTAATGGAACAGCGAGCGTCCGGCCCGGCCGGTGTGGCCTGCCAGTTCCATGTGGTCGAAGCCGCGGTGCGGGCCGAAATTGTCCTCGCCCGCCGCTGTGTTTTCGAAAAAGTCCTTGGCCGCGTGCGGCTCGAAGTGGCCCTTGCCGATCAGCGCGGTTTTATAGCCGGCGGCTTTCAGGGCGTGGGCGATGCTGGGGTGATCGGCGGGCAAGGCGATTCCGTTGGAGGTTACGCCGTGCATGCGGACGTGCTGGCCGGTCAGGATGGTGCAGCGCGCCGGCATGCAGACGGCGCATTGGTTGCGGGCCTGGCCATAGGCGATGCCGCTGGCCGCGAGGCCATCAATCACCGGTGTCCTGGCAAACTGGCCCCCGGCAAAGCCCAAGCCGTCATAGCGCTGCTGGTCAGTGGTGATCAGCAGAATTTTCCGGCCCATGGCTCTGCTTCCTCCTTAATTTAGGTCAACACGACCAAATCGTTGGTCGGCTTGCCTTCCGGGCCGATAGCTTGAACGGCGGTGATTTTGCCGCCCGCGCCGCGCTGGCCGATGATGGCGAGGCCATCGTCCCAATGCACCGGGCGCAGCATGCGCACGTGCACGTCGAAGCTGTCCTGCAACCCGTCCTTCTGCATCGCCTGAATCAGGTTCTGCACCATGCCGTTGCCGGCAAAGATCGGCATCCGGTAGCCAAACTTCTGGGCGTGGGCCGGGTCGGTGTGGATGATGTTTTGCGTGTTGCCGCTATAGCCGAGACACTTGGCCGGGCTGATCTGGCGCTCGTAGAGCAATTCCCAACCAGGCTCCAAGTCCACCTTCGGCGGCGGGCGCAGAGCCTCCGAATAGGGGTCGGAGGCTTCGGCGGGCGGTCGTGGCCGCATCTTGGACTGGTCTGCCATCAACGCCATCGGCCAGACCTCCAGCAGCAGGTTGCCTGCCGGGTCGTGGTAGGTGAAGGCCCCATGCATCATCCAGCCGCGCTTGTGATCATCGACGGCGGTGAACTTGCCGTTGAAGTTGATTGGCGTGCCCATCGGGATCGGCGCGTGCTGCTTGATCCGGCTTTCGGTATGGACGTAGCCGCGGTCGGTCCAGTTCGCGAACAGGGCGTGGCCGATCACCTTGATCGGGCGGGCGGCCAGTATCGCGGGATCGACGCGGTCCCGGTAGAAGCCGTGCGGAATCTCGCAGCAGGCATGACGCCAGCGCTGCAGTTCCGCATCGACCAGTAGTTCTTCTGTCGGGAAGACGTAGCCGGGTTCGACCTTGTAGGCGATGGCATCCATGGGCGGTGTTTCCTTATCGCTGCGCGGTTTAGCGCTCGTTCTTCGTTTCGTAGTTCAGTTCTAGCAATACGCCGTTCGGATCGCGGACGAAGATCTGGAGCAGCCGGCCGCCGGGCACCTCGCGGGCCTCATAGTCGTGGCCGCCATTTTCCAAATGCTGCTTCATCGCCTCAAAACCGCGGCTGACGAAGGCGATATGGTCGATGTTGCCGGTGTCGGGCTTCGCCGCCTCATCCGTGCCGGAAATGTCGATCAAGTGCAGAACGGCGCGGCCTTCGGAGTAGATCCAGGCGCCGGGGAAGGCGAAGTTCGGGCGGTCGCCGGGTTTCAGGCCGAGCACATCGTCGTAAAATTTTACGGTTTCGTCGAGCTTGGTGGTCTTGACGTTGAAATGGTCGATCACGCCGACGGACATGGTCATGGCGTTCATCCTTCCGAAAAAATAATCAGGCCGGAACCATAGCGGCTCCGGCCTGTTTTTGTGAAGGGTATGTGCGCGCGTTTACGCTTTAACGTAGCTGCCTGGCGCATCCTCTATCGCTTTCAGCTTATTTTTGCCGGGCACGCGGGCAGGAACCTGGTCGCCGGCGAACTGGCTGACCCATTCCTGCCAGTGCGGCCACCAGGAACCTTCATGCTGCTCCGCTTTTGCCGCCCATTCGTCGCGGTCGTCGATCAGGTCTTTGTTAAGCCAGTAGCCATACTTGTTTGCCGCCGGTGGGTTGACGATACCGGCGATGTGGCCGGAGGCCGACAGGATGAAATTCACCTCGCCGCCGAAGTGCCGGGCGCTCTTGTAAACGGCCTTCCAGGGCGCGATGTGGTCTTCTTTTGTGCCGATGGAAGTCGTCGGTGTCTTGATCGCACCAAGGTCGATTGGCGTGCCCAGCAAGGTCAGCGCTCCCGGCTGCGACAGCAGGTTCTGCTGGTACATATTGCGCAGATAAAAGCTGTGCATCGCCTTCGGCATTCGGGTCGAATCGCTATTCCAGTAGAGCAGGTCGAAGGGGAAGGGATCCTTGCCCATCAGGTAGTTGTTGATGACGAAAGACCAGATAAGATCGTTGGAGCGCAGCATGTTGAAGGTGGTCGCCATCTGGTTGCCGTCCAGATAGCCTTTCTCCTCCATCATTTCCTCGATCATCTTGATGTGTTCTTCATCGATGAACACGCCGAGTTCACCCGGTTCCGAGAAATCCGCCAGGCTGGCGAAGTAGGTCGCGCTTTTGATGCGGTCGTCGCCGATGGCTGCCATGTGCGCGAGCGTCGACGCGAGTAGCGTGCCACCCAGGCAATAGCCGACGGCGTTGACCTCGCCAATGCCGATGTCTTCCTCAATGGCGGAGAGGGCGGCCAGCGGGCCTTCCTGCATGTAGTCCTCGAACGAGGCGTTCGCGAGCTCCTCGTAAGGGTTCACCCACGAGATCACATAAACCGAATGACCCTGGTCGGTTGCCCATTTGATGAACGAGTTTTTCGGTTGCAGATCGAGGATATAGTACTTGTTAATCCACGGTGGCACGATCAGCAGCGGTCGAGCGAACTGGGTTTTGGTGCCGGGCTCGAAATGCATGAGCTGCATCAGGCGGTTCTGGAAGACCACCTTGCCCTTGCTGGCGGCGATATTCTTGCCGACCTCAAACGTGTCGGGCGCGGTCTGGCGGATTTTCAACGAGCCCTGGCCAGCCTCCAGGTCTTCCAGCAGATGGTTCAGGCCACGGACCAGATTCTCGCCGCGTGTCTCTACGGTTTCCTTCAGCACGGTAGGATTGGTGGCGACGAAATTCGTGGGCGCCATCGCGTCCACGAATTGCTTCATGTAGAAATTGACCTTGTCCCGCGTGTGTTCATCCGGGAATTCGGTGTCATCCACATTGTGCATCAGCCATTGGCCGGTCAGCAGGTAGGACTGCTTGATGTAGTCAAAGACAAAGTTCTCCGACCAGTCGGAATCCTTGAACCGCCGGTCGCCTTTGTTCGGCTGGGCGACAGGCTCTGCCTCCTGGCCGAGCATGCGCCGGGTCGTATTGCTCCATAGCTGCATATAGGCCTGCCACAACTGGGTTTGGGCTTCCATCACCTGCTGCGGGTTGGCCATCATGCGCTGGGTCATTTCCAGGAAGGCGCGTCCGATACCGCCAGGGTCGAGATTCGGGTCGGCGCCGGGCTTGGCCGCAACGCCTTCTTCCGTTGTGCGGGTCAGAAACTCCTGGATGAGCTTTTGGCTCCGTTCCGCGATGGCGGCGAATTCCTGGCTCATATCTGCGGCTGGTTTGGTCTGGTCGGTCATAATGCTGCTTTCCTCTCGCCTCCGTGCCGAGGACCATCACTGAACAAGTTCGCACAGCAAGGTTGTACGGCGATGGCCCGATGCTTACACATTTGTACGCGCACTCCCCAGCGCAACCATAGCCGGTTTTTGGAACAGATGGCTGGAATTTGCGACAGTTTTAGCATCGTGCCCCGTTTTATCTTCAGGGCGGTAACGATATGTGCCGTCCTCGCGCTGGCCGCATGTTCCACGGAACCGGCAAAACAAGCGTACCGCGATAGTTCCGACTGGCTGAACGATATTCCCGATCCCCCTGCGGACGGAGCCTGGCGATTGTCGAAGCGGATTGGGCCCGACAACGAGCCTTATCCCAATTTGGGCGATGTACCCGATCGCCCGGTGCGGGACGAGGCACAGGTGCGCATGGACAAAGAGATACTGGAAATCGAGCGGACAGGGCAGGGTAGGGCACTGAGCACGCCGGCTGAAAGACGGGTGCGGGCGGTTGACCTGGGCGCGCCGCCGCCAGCATCGGTCGAGCCCTTGGCGATTCCACCGGAGCAATAAGCGCGAGGGCGATGGTTTGCGAGCTGTTTGGAGCGCTTAAGAGCGCAATAGAACGATTTCGGTTGACCCGACCGTTGCTGCGACAGACAAGGATACGCCGCAAGCAAAGGCTTCGCGGAGTCTGCCAAATGCTTCTGTAGAGCCTCAGAAGATTTAATATGCATTGATGCCGCCAACCTCCAGTATCCGACCCTTGAGCCCGAACATGCCGACAAGTTCCTCCCGCCTTGAACAGCAATTCCCGAAGCTGAAGCGCCTGCCGCCCTATCTCTTCGCCGAAGTGAACGCGATGAAGGCAGCCGCTCGCCAAGCGGGCGAGGATATTATCGACTTCGGCATGGGCAATCCGGATCAGCCGACGCCGCCGCATATTGTTGAGAAACTGCGGGAGGCGGCCCTGAACCCGCGGGCCCACCGCTATTCCACCAGCCGGGGTATTCCGGGATTGCGCCGGGCGATCAGCGCCTACTATGAGCGCCGTTTCAATGTCTCCATCGATCCGGAGCGGGAAGCGATTGTAACACTCGGCTCCAAGGAAGGGCTGGCGAACCTCGCCCAGGCCATGACCGCGCCAGGCGACGTATTGCTGGTGCCGAACCCGAGCTACCCGATCCATCCGTTCGGCGCGATTATCGCGGGAGCATCCCTACGGCACATGCCAGTCGCCGACGGCTATGATTTTATCGCTGAGTTGAAGCGGGCCGTGCAGCATTCGGTGCCGAAGCCCGTCGGCCTGATTATCTGCTATCCGTCCAACCCGACGGCAAAGGTCGTGGACCTGGACTTCTATGCAGAGGTGGTGGATTTCTGCCGTCACCATGGCATCTGGGTGATCTCCGACCTGGCTTATGCGGAGCTTTATTATGATGGCACGCCACCGCCCTCGATCCTGGAAGTGCCAGGCGCGAAGGAGATCGCGGTGGAGTTCACCTCGCTCTCCAAGACCTATTCCATGCCAGGCTGGCGGATAGGGTTCTGCTGCGGCAATCCCATGCTGATTGAGGCGCTGGCACGGGTGAAGTCCTACCTGGACTATGGTGCCTACACCCCGATCCAGGTGGCGGCGACCGCGGCGCTGAACGGGCCGCAGGAGTGCGTTGCCGAAGTCCGGGAGATGTACAAGCAGCGCCGGGATACGCTGGTAGAGGCCTTTGGCCAAGCGGGCTGGAATGTGCCGCCGCCGCCGGCTTCCATGTTCTGCTGGGCGCCACTGCCGGAGGGCTTCAAGGAATTGGGCTCCATGACCTTCGCCAAGCTTGCCCTGACAGAAGCCAAGGTGGCGGTGTCGCCGGGTGTCGGCTTCGGCGAGTATGGCGAAGGCTATGTGCGCTTGGGTCTGGTGGAAAACCGGCACCGGATCAGGCAGGCTGCGCGCAACCTGAAGACTTTCCTTTCAAAAGACCCAGGGCAATTTATGGCCCAGGCGGCGGAGTAACCTCATGAGCAAAGCCCCCCTGAAAATCGCCGTTGCGGGGCTCGGCACCGTTGGTGCGGAAGTAGTGCGCGTGCTTGTGGCGGACGGCGCTTTGCTCGCCGCGCGGGCAGGCCGGGCGATCCAGATAACAGACGTTTCGGCGCGGAGCCGGGGCAAAGACCGGGGCATCGACCTTTCGCCCTATACCTGGCATGACGATCCGGTGGCGATGGCGGCAGCAACCGATGCGGAGTTGGTGGTTGAACTGGTCGGCGGTGCCGACGGCGCGGCGCTGGCGACGGTGCAGGCTGCCTTGAAGGCGGGTAAGCATGTGGTGACCGCTAACAAGGCGATGCTTGCCAAGCATGGGGTCGCACTGGCGGAATTGGCCGAGGCGTCCGGTGCGGTGCTGGCTTACGAGGCGGCCGTTGCGGGCGGTATTCCGGTGGTGAAGGCGCTGCGGGAAGGACTTGCCGGGAACCGGGTCAACGGCATTTACGGCATTCTCAACGGTACCTGCAATTTCATCCTGACGACCATGCGGGAAACGGGCCGCCCGTTCGATGACGTGCTGAAGGAAGCGCAGGATCTGGGCTACGCCGAAGCTGACCCGGCCTTCGATATCGACGGCAATGATGCGGCGCAGAAACTGGCGATCATGGCCAGCATCGCCTTCGGCATTCCGGTCGACGAGGAAGCTGTTTACGTCTCCGGCATCACCAGCGTATCCGCTGAAGATATCGCGTTCGCGGAGGAACTGGGCTACCGCATCAAGCTGCTTGGCATCGCCCAGCAGACGGAGGCCGGGGTTGAGCAGCGCGTTCATCCCGTGATGCTGTGCAAGACCTCCCCGCTTGGTCAAATCGACGGTGTGACCAATGCGGTGGAGATGCATGGCAGTCTGGTCGGAACGGTCGTGTTGACCGGACCAGGTGCCGGAGCAGGACCGACGGCATCGGCCGTGTTCAGCGATTTGGTGGACATCGCAGCAGGGCGCAACGCCCTGGCGTTTGGGGTGCCCGTTTCGGCCCTAAAGCCCGCGCGCGCTGTAACGATGGACCAGCACCGCGGCGCCTACTACCTGCGTCTGATGGTGTCGGATGAGCCGGGTGTTATTGCCGGGGTCACCGGCGCGCTGGGCAAGCACCAAATATCAATCGAGTCGATGGTGCAGCGAGGGCGCAATCCTGGCGAAATCGTGCCGGTGGTCATGGTGACACATGAGTGTAACGAAGCCGACGTGATGTCTGCGCTCAATGAAATTACCAAGATGAGCGCGGTTGCGCAGCCTCCGGCATTGATCCGAATCGCGTAAAGTATTTAAGAGACAACCAACCGCTAAGAGTTCCAATCCAAAGGGGAAAGCAAGAGCGCTATGAGTGGGATTAATCATCAACTCGCCTTCGAGGCGATCCGTGTAGCCGAAGCCGCCGCACTGGCAGCCTCCCGCCTGATCGGCATGGGCGACGAGAAGGCAGCCGACCAGGCCGCGGTTGACGCCATGCGCACCGCCCTGAACGAATTGCCCATGAGTGGCGTCGTTGTCATCGGTGAAGGCGAGCGCGATGAAGCGCCGATGCTGTATATCGGTGAGGAAGTTGGCCAGGGCGGCCCCGGTATCGACATCGCGCTGGACCCGCTGGAAGGCACGACGATCACGGCGAAGGCGATGGCAGGCAGCCTTGCCGTGCTGGCGTTTGCCGACCGCGGTAATTTCCTGCATGCCCCGGATGTTTATATGGACAAGATCGGCGTTGGCGGCGGGTTGCCGGCTGATCTGATTAACATTGAGGCTGCGCCGGCAGAGAACCTTAAGAACCTAGCGAAAGCCAAGGGCTGCGACGTTTCGGATCTGGTTGCCTGCATCCTCGACCGTCCTCGCCATGAAGAACTGATCGCCAAGGCCCGGGAGGCAGGCGCGCGCATTGCCCTTATTACCGATGGGGATGTGTCCGGCGTGATTGCGACAACAGTGGCGGACAGCGGTATCGACATTTACATGGGCTCTGGCGGTGCGCCTGAAGGTGTTCTGGCCGCGGCGGCGTTGCGCTGCATCGGCGGGCAGTTCCAGGGCAAGCTCCTGTTCCGGAACGACGATGAACGGGGCCGCGCCCATCGGGTCGGCATCACCGATCTGAACCGGGTTTATACACTGGAAGAACTGGCGTCCGGCGATGTGATCTTTGCCGCGACCGGCGTGACCACCGGCAGCATGCTTCAGGGCATCAAGCGGATTCCGGGCGGTTGTGAGATGCAGTCGATCTCCATGATCTCCAGCACCGGCACCGTCCGTGTGACCAGCGCCAAGCACATGTTCGACCGCAACCCACGGCTCGCGCGGTTTGCCTGACGACCGAGGGTATTGCGGCAAGGGATAAGCTTTCCCGGATTGCTTCGTCGCCCGGCGTGGGGCCGGGCTGCCCGCAATGACGGAGTATGAAGTGAGCGAAGCCGCAGCCCTCAATATCGTCAAATCGCTAACCGGCAGACGCTGGCTTTGGCGGGCCGCCGACCCCCGCTTGGCTCAAACGATCAGCCAGCGCTATGGCTTGAGCGAAATGGCTGGCCGCCTGCTCGCGCCGCGGGTTGAGGGGCTGGACGCGGTCGATGATTACCGCGAGCCCAAGCTCCGCAATCTGCTGCCGAATCCGTCGATCTTTCACGGCATGGATGATGCTGCAGCGCGCCTTGCGGAGGCCGTGCAGCATGGTGAAGCTATTGCGTTGTTCGGCGACTATGACGTCGACGGCGCGACCTCCACCGCGCTGCTGACACGCCTCTTGCGGAGCGCAGGGGCGGAACCGCTGATCCATATTCCCAACCGCATGACCGAAGGCTACGGCCCGAACGTGCCGGCGCTGGAAAATCTTGCGGCGGCGGGGGCGAAGGTGGTGGTGTTCCTGGATTGCGGAACAACGGCCTTCGACCAGTTGGCCGCAGGAGTGGAGATGGGGCTTTCCTGCATCGTGCTCGATCATCACACAGCGGAGGCGCGGCTGCCGGAAGCGCTGGCTGTGGTGAACCCGAACCGGCTGGATCAGAAAGCGGGCTTCGGTCAGTTGGCGGCAGTCGGTGTTACGTTCCTGTTTGCCGTCGCTCTGCACCGGGCGCTGCGGGATGCCGGACGGGCACCGGCGGTGAACATGCTCGACCTGCTGGATCTGGTGGCCTTGGGGACGGTTTGCGATGTGGTGCCGCTGACCGGGTTGAATCGCGCCTTTGTCCAACAGGGGCTGAAGGTAATGGAGAAGCGCGCCAACAGCGGCATTGCCGCCCTGAGTGATGTCGCGGGCGTTAAGGAGCGGCTGTCGTCCTATCACCTTGGGTTCTTGCTGGGACCGCGGATCAATGCGGGCGGACGGCTTGGCTCGTCGGACCTTGGGGTGCGTTTGCTGACAAGCGCCGACCCTGGGGAGTGCTGGCAGATCGCAGACCAACTCAACGGTCTGAACGCCGAGCGTCAGGCGGTGGAGCAATCGGTGCTGGAAGAAGCGCTGCTTCAGGCAGAGAGCCAGCAAAGCCAGGTCGTGCTGGTGGATGGGGAGGGCTGGCATGCGGGCGTTATAGGCATTGTCGCCAGTCGCCTGGTGGAGCGTATGGGCCGCCCTTCCTGCGTCATCGGCTGGGAAGACAATGGCACCGGGTATCTGACCGGCAAGGCCTCCGGGCGATCGATTGGCGGCGTTTCCCTTGGCGATGCGGTGATCGCCGCGCGGAACGAGGGGCTGTTGCTGGCGGGCGGTGGCCACGCAATGGCGGCGGGCTTCTCCCTGGAGCGTCGTAAACTGGCGGATCTGCATGCCTTTCTGAACGAGCGCATGGCCGCTGACATCGACAAGGCGAAGGCGGAGGCCAGTTTGACCCTGGAAGGCGCGGTCGGCACCGATGGGGCGAACGCCGATCTGGCCGATCTGGTGGAGAGCCTCGGCCCCTACGGACCCGGCAATGCAGAGCCGCGCTTTTGCATTCAGAACGCCCAGGTCGCCTTCGCCGATACGGTGGGGGAGAGCCATGTGCGCTGCCGTATCGGTGGGGTGGGGCAGGGCAAGCTGAAGGCCATTGCCTTCCGCGCCCGCGACACCGAATTGGGGCAGGCGCTGCTGGAGAGCCAGGGGCGGGCAATTCATCTGGCAGGCCGCATCCGGCGTGACCGGTGGACCGGCGGCAACGCGGTGGAACTGCATATCGAGGATGCGGCGTGGCCCGTTTGAGGGCGGCAGGGTCGGAACTGGACAATCGGCTTATGGTCGCCACATGGAGTCTTGCTGGACGTACACCGCAGAGCCATGGAAGGAGCAACCGATGCCGCAAAAGTCTCCCGGACCAAGCGTGAAGGACGACGAGACCTACGAGGCCCTGCGCGACCAGGGCGCGAGCAAGGAGAAAGCGGCTCGCATCGCCAATGCGCGCGCGAACCCCTCGCAGAATCCGTCCGTCAAGGGTGGCAGAAAACCTCCCTACGAAGAGTGGACCAAGGACGATCTCTATGAGCGCGCCCGGGAACTGGAAATCAGCGGACGGTCGGACATGACCAAGGCCGAACTGATCGAGGCCTTGCGCAATCGTTAGCTGGCGGCGCGGCGGTTGGCAGCATTTCGCGCCGTCGGCGTCAGCGTTGTCCCCCGGATGCGGCATGGCCTACGAAGGGATAAGCGGCTAGCCTGCACGCAACTTAAACGCGGAGGCCTGCCCTTTGACCATCACGTTGTATCATTGCTCCGGTGCGCGCTCGGTGCGTTCGCTCTGGACTATTTTGGAGATGGGGCTGGAGCATGAACTCATCACGCTGCCCTTTCCGCCGCGGGTCCATGCTAAGGAATACAAGGAAGTGAATCCGCTGGGTACGGTGCCCTGCCTGATTGATGGGGACACGCAAATGACAGAGAGTTCGGGCATCTGTCATTATCTGGCGGAGAAATACGGGCCGACCGACCTGGCGGTGCGGCCGGAGGAGGCGGATTTTGGGGCCTACATCAATTGGCTGTTCCGCTCCGATGCGACGCTGACCTTCCCGCAGACAATCTACTTCCGCTACACCGAATTGGAGCCGGAGGAGCGCCGGGTGCCGCAGGCGGCGGAAGACTACCGCGTCTGGTTTCTGGCACGCTGGCGCTGCGTTGATGCGGTGTTGCAGGACGGCAGGCGCTACCTCTGCGCAGACCGGTTCACCAATGCGGATATCGTGATCGCCTGGACTTTGTTCTTCGCCAAACGGCTGGGTATCGAGGAGGCCGCAACTCCCGCCGTGCAGAGATGGTACGATCACGTTACCGACCGTCCGGCCTTCCGGGAGGCCATCCAGTGAGCGGTTCGCCGGATAAGCAGCACCAGGACAAGCATTGTATCGTTATCGGCGTCGGCCCTGGCACCGGCCTGGCGACGGTTAAGCACTTTGCAGCGAACGGCTACCGCGTCTCTATGATCGCACGCCATGCCGGCCGGCTGGAAAGCTGGGAGAGGGAGATTGCGGGGACCAAGGGCTACCAGGCCGACATTGGCGAGACGGCAGCCTTCGTCGAAACCCTGAAGCGCTGTGCTGCGGAGCAGGGCACGCCGGACGCGATCATCTATAACGCGACGCTGGCGAGCCGCGGCCGCTACGAGGACATCGCCATTGCCGATTTCGAGTGGAATTTCAGGGTCAATGCGGCTGGCCTGCTGGCAACGGCGCAGACGCTCTGCCCTGCCATGTGCGAGAGAGGCGAGGGGGCGTTGATCTGTACCGGCAATACCGGCGCGATGCGGGGAAAGCCGGATTTTATTGGCTGGACGCCAACCAAGGCGGCACAGCGCATGGTGGCGGAAGCGCTGGCCCGCGACCTGGGGCCAAAGGGGGTGCATGTGGCCTATGTGGTGATCGACGCGGTCATCGACATGCCATTCGCCCGCAAGCGCTGGCCGGACTTCCCGGACGATTTCTATGCGAAGCCTGACGACCTGGCGGCGGAGATCTATCACCTGGCGAACCAGCCGCGCTCCGCCCGTTCGTTCCTGATTGAGCTTCGGCCGTTTGGGGAGAAGTGGTAAGTCACGAGACGATTCGAGCGCGGGACGGGAAACGCTGATGAGCATAGGATTGGTCGCGTTGTTGGACGACGTGGCGGCGCTTGCGAAATTGGCGGCGGCGTCGGTTGACGATGTGGCTGCCTATGCCGGTCGGGCCGGGGCGAAGTCGGCCGGTCTGGTGATCGACGACGCCGCCGTGACGCCCCGCTATGTCACCGGTATCTCCCCCGCGCGAGAGGTGCCGATGATCTGGCGGATCACCAAGGGTTCGCTCCGGAACAAGCTGCTGTTCCTGTTGCCCATCGCGATGGTACTGAGCGCGTTTGCGCCGTGGGCGATCACGCCGCTCTTGATGGTCGGCGGCTGCTACCTCGCCTACGAGGGGGCGGAGAAGGTGTTCGAGGCGCTGTTCCCGCATGAGGCGCACGCCCACGAACAGAAGATTCAGGCCGCGCCCACAGATCCGAAAGCCTTGGAGAACGCGCGCGTGACGGGCGCGATCCGAACCGATTTCATCCTGTCGGCGGAGATCATGGCGATTGCGCTCTCTACCATTCCCGACGCGGACTACCTGACCCAGACCTTGGTATTGGCGGTGGTGGGCGTGGTGATCACTTTCGGCGTTTACGGTGCCGTTGGGTTGATCGTGAAGGCGGACGACGCCGGTGTCGCATTGGTGCGCCGCGATCCCGGCAGCTTCCTGGGCCGCATTGCACGGCGCGCCGGTTGGTGGCTGGTAAAAGGGATGCCCTACTTTCTGACCGGGCTTGCCACGCTGGGCACCGCGGCGATGGTATGGGTAGGCGGCGGCATTCTGGTGCATGGTTTGGCAGCGTTCGGATGGCATGGGCCGGAACATCTGGTCGAATCGTTGGTCCGCGCGGTTGAGCATTGGGGTGCCGGCGCGGCGTTTTTGGCTTCAGCGGTAGGATCGGGCGTTGCCGGATTGCTTGCCGGTGCGGTTTTGATACCGGTCGTGCAATTTGTCCTCGCACCGGCATGGACGGCTGCCAAGCGGTTGGTGAAGTGATACCTGCGGCTGCTGCCTCTGTTCGTCGGCTGGGCTACGCAGTTCCGTAAGGCGGCAATTGCCGCTTCCAGGCACCATCCGGCAGCCGCCGCATGAGGGTACTGCGGGCGCTGCTCCAGCCTGCCCCCAGGCCGATAATCAGCATGCCGAGACAGAGGATGATCAATGGCACGCCCAGGCTCATGTCCGTTTCCTGTTTGAACAGGACGTTGGCAATCAGCGCGGTCATATAGCCGATGGCCGACAACATGAAGGAACGCCGGTCAATGATGAGGGAAACTGCCACCACCAGGGCGATGAGGACCAACAGCCCGGCATAGGCGGGTGTGGTGTGCTGGTTCAGCAGGGTCAGGGCAAGGGTGTTGACGAGGGCAGGGCCGGCGAGCAGGTGCAGCCAGAACCCACAGGCAGACGCGCGGGAGAGGCGGTGCGGGTCCGCCATGTCGAAGCGCATGGCGAGCGCAAATCCGACGACGCCCAGACCCAAAATAATCCAGGCAAAGACCGAGCCGACGCTGATATCCAGAATGGCGAAGGGCCGGTTTTCGAGCGTGGACTGAAGCTGCTCCGGATCGATGGTGCCCGCTGCGATCAGGGAGGCGGCGAGCGCCATCAGTCCGATCAGAAACAGGGTAAAGGGCAGACGGAAGCGCCAGTAGAACAGCCCCCCTGCAATAAGCCCGGCTACCAATCCGTAAATAACCGGCCACGCGTCGGTCGGCGGGAAAACGTAGAAGTGGTCGAAGGCCGCCCGGGCAAAGGCGGTGACGAAAAGGCACGCAAGCACCATGCTGGGCAGGGTCATACGCCGGTGGCGGGTCAAGTATTCGCCCCCCAGCCAGACCAGCACGCCCAACAGGGCAAGCGAGACCGTCCGGTCGAGGGATATAGCCCAGGCAGCGGCCGCATAGCCGCCTGCGAACATCAACAGGCCGACCGTGATGAAGACCTCATTGAAGCCGCGGAATAGCTGGAATGGCTCGTCAGCCATCTGGCGTCCATCGGCGCTGGTCTGCCGGGCGGCGGCAAGGCCAAGCAGGTTGGCGGCCTGCGCCTCTGTCAGGTAGCCGGCAGCGACCGCGGCCCGGATGTCCGTGTCCTCAACCGATATGGTCATTGCTCTGCCCCTTCCGGTACGACGCGGGTGCGCCTTGCTTTGATGGGGAGGGGTTAGACCAGGCCAAGCTCTTTGTCGATTGCGTCGAAGGCCGGATCGCGTTTGGCCGGATCGCCCCAGCCACCGCCGCCGCCGGAATGCACTCGGAAGACATCGCCGGGCGCGACAGGGATGCCAACCAGTTTGGTTTTGAGCTTCGTCTCTGAGCCATCGGCCGCATGGATCAGGCGGTAGTCGTGCGGCTTCGCATCCTTGCCGCCGGAAATGCCGCGCGCGCCATGGCGGATGCCGTCGCCGGCGGTGTTGGCGCGGGCGGGGCCAGCGGTCTCCACCTGCATTTCCATGACGGCGCCGACGCCGCCGCGGAATTGGCCCTCGCCGCCGGAGCCGGGGCGGAATTCATGGCTTTTGAAGAGGAGAGGGAAGCGGACCTCCGCTACCTCCACCGAGCCGAACTTCAAGCCGCCCGCCGAATGCCACTCCCCAGAGCAGTGCCAGCCGTCACCCGCGATCGAACCGCCGCCGCCCGGCCTCGCGTGGAACATGTGCCAGATGAAGCGCTTGCCGGTGCGTGGGTCGTCGCCCTGAATTGCGAGGCGGAGCCGCCGGCCCCAACCCCCCATGGCGCGTTCAGGGGTCGCTTGAGAGAGCGCGACGATGACGGCCTCGATGATCTCGTTGCCGCAATGGCTGGTGCACATGGTGACTGGCAGGCCCTCGTTCGGCCACACCATCGTTCCCTGTTGAAGTTTTACCGTTAAGGGTCTGATTGTACCTGAATTTTTTGGCGTCAGAGGATCCAAGAGGAAGGAGAATGCCATGGCGATGGCGCTCTGGGTGTTGGCGTGGGAGGAGTTGACGAAACCGCGGCTTTCCGGGTCGGAGCCGGTCATGTCGATTTCGACTTCCTCACCTTTTACCGTGACTGTCGCGTGTATCTTTATGTTTTCACGCCCGAAACCGTCGTCATCGAGCCAAGCAGAGCCTTCGTAGGTGCCATCCGGCCATTCGGCGACGGCGGCGCGGGCCTGGCGCTCGGCGCTATCCAGGATCTGTTCGACGGAGGCGGCGACGGTGTCCGCGCCGAAGTCGTTGAACAGTGCCTCCAGCCGGCGTTCTCCCAGGTGGACGGAGCCGAGTTGCGCCGCCAGATCGCCCAGGAAATCGCGCGGCAGGCGCGTGTTCAGCGCCAGTAGGTCGAGCAGGTCGTCGCGGCAGACACTCTGGTCATAGAGTTTGATTGGCGGCAGGCGGAAGCCCTCATGGAAGATCTCCGTCGCTTCGGGGTTGTAGGCGCCGTGGGTGGTGCCGCCGATGTCGGAATGGTGGGCGCGGTTGACGGTCCAGAACAGCAGCTTCTCGCCCGCGAACACGGGGACGAAGGCGGTGACGTCTGGCAGGTGCGAGCCGCCGCGGTAGGGGTCGTTCAGCAGGTATAGGTCGCCTTTTTTCACTTGTCCCTCAAAGCGTTCGACGACTTCCTTCAGAGCCCATGTGAGTGCGCCAACATGCACCGGAATGTGTTCCGCCTGGGCTACCAATCGCACTTGCGCGTCGCAGATGGCGGTGGAGAAGTCGCGGCTGGAGTTGAGGATCTGGCTGTAGCTGGTCCGCAGCATCGCCTCCCCCATTTCCTCGACGATGGCGGTCAGGCGGTGCTGAACGACGGAGACGGTGATCGGGTCAGGGGCGTTGGCGGCGGCGGACATGGGCGGGAGACTCGGCAGGGCGGATACGGGAGCCAAAGCCTGCCTGCAAGAGCACCGGCGATCAAGCCCGCTTGGCTCCCGCTGCGGTTCTACCGGTCACGTCTTCTCCGCCAGCCTCTCTGCCATCGCTACAATCTCTGCCGCCGTGCGGCCATCCTTCCGCAGGTCTGGCACGCTGACGCTCTTATCGCGTTTGGCGAAGCGTTTGCCGTCGGGGCCGAGGAGGAGGCCGTGGTGCCAGTACTCGGGCTCCGGCAGGCCGAGCAGGGCCTGGAGGACGCGGTGCACATCGGTTGAGGGCAGGAGGTCTTCGCCGCGGGTGACGAGCGTGATGCCTTGCAGGGCGTCGTCCAGCGTAACGGAGAGGTGGTAGCTGGTCGGGGTGTCCTTGCGCGCCAGCACCACGTCGCCGAACGCCTCCGGGCGACACGCGAGGCAACCCCGGCCACGGTCGTGGAAGGAGAGCCTGCCCGTGACCGCCTGTGCGGCGGCCATGTCCAGCCGCCAGGCGGGAGTCTCCCCGCCGGCGATGCGATTCTGTGCTTCCGGGCGCGGCAGGCCGCGACAGATGCCGGGATAGACTGGACCGTCCGGGCCGTGCGGTGCGCCGCCGGCGGCTTGAATTTCCCGCTGAATGTCGGCGCGGGTGCAGAAGCAGGGGTAGGTGAGGCCCATGCTATCCAGACGCTCCAACGCCGCTTTGTATTCCGGCAGATGGTCCGATTGCCTGCGCTCGGGCTTCTCGTCCGAGCCGAGGCAGAGCCAGTCCAGGTCGCCGAGCATCCGGTCCGTGAATTCCGGCTTGCAGCGGGTCGTGTCGATATCCTCGATTCGCACCAGATAGCGCCCGCCATCCGCACGCGCTGCCTGTTGTGCGAACAAGGCGGAGTAGACGCTGCCGAGGTGCAGGTAGCCAGTGGGCGAAGGGGCAAAACGGGTGACGGTCATGGGGCGGAGCGGTTAGGGTTGGACCGCATTTAACCTCGCACGCCGCGCAAAGGGAGCCAAGCCATGGCCGTCGATCCGGAAGTCAAAGGCACCACGCTGATGAGCCATCACCAGGGCACGCAGTCTGGGGAGGCGCCCAAGCAGCTGGTTGTGCTGCTGCATGGCTATGGCGCGGATGGGGCGGATCTGATCGGGCTTGCACCCTATCTGGGGCAGGTCCTGCCGGATGCCGCCTTTGTCGCGCCGGATGCGCCCTTTCCCTGCCATATGGCGGTCTGGGGCTTTCAATGGTTCGACATTGAGGGCGCCAGCACGGAGCAGCGGCTGGAGGGTGCGCGCTTCGTCGACAAGATGCTGCAACCCTTCTTCGATGCGCAGTTGGAAGCGCATGGCGTGCCGCCGGAGGAACTCTACATCCTGGGCTTCAGCCAGGGCATGATGGTAGCGTTGCATTCCGGCCTGCGCCGGGCGGTGCAGCCCAAGGCGGTGATTGGGATTTCCGGGCGGTTGCTGGGTGCAGACCTGCTGGCGACGGAAATGACCAACAAGCCGCCAGTGCTGCTGGTGCACGGGGACCGGGACGAAGTGGTCCCCCCGGAAAGCCAGAAAGCAGCGTTTGATGCGCTGCAGTCGGCCGGACTGGACGTGGAAAGCTACACGGTCGCAGGGCTGGGCCACGGAATCGACGAGGAAGCAATTTTGAAAGTGGGGCAGTTCCTGCGGGTGGTGTCAGGGGCGGCCTGAGCCGCACCTATTTACGACGCCATTTGTAGATAATGTCGGGATTCGCGCCGCATTCAAGAATGCGGAGGCGGCCCATGCTGGCTTCGGCATTTTCGCCTATGGGCATTTGCGCCCGGCCGAATCCCAGTGGCATTCGCGATGTGCCCGGTTGCAGCGTCAGGCCGGCCGTGATGATGGCCTGGTCCGGGCGGCGGAAGGCGTAGGTGATGAACAATTGGTTGGGAAACCGGTTTTCGATGGTTGCCATGTAGGCTGTGGTGCCTGGCGGGCACCTAGCGTCAAGGCAGATGCCCTCCAGCTTCGTTACGCTGGTATCGGGGCAAATGGCTAGTGCTGCTGCAGGCATGAGGACGCCCAAAGCCACAACCGCCAAGCTTTTCCAATTCATCATCTTCCTCTCGATCCCTGAAATACGCCACCACACTCTGCGTGATGACGTATCTCTGATTCGTCATCCGTCTGCTGCGTTACAGGAAGAACAAAAAATTCACCAGAGTATGAAGCCGAAGACCAGGAAGGACGGGACCAGAAAGGACGCTGCCACAGAGTTCTGAAATTTTGGCGCCATAACGCCGGCCCAAATTTCGGGCACAGGCCGATGGATAGGAGAACGCCGACGGACTGCACGATCCGGATCAAACCCAGTTCCGCCTCGTCCAGGTTAGGCACATCCGCGCCCGCCGCCCTTGCCGATCCCGCCGGGAATACCCCAAACGCAACGCGACTAGGCCGAGAGTACGCTTCCCGGTCATGGCTGACCGTCCTCCCAAATTTGCTTGCTCGCCAGTTCCGCGATACAGAACTGCGGTAAAAGACCGGTGCCGGTTTACGCAGTCGCATAGCCGGAACGCAAACATTTTTCTTATAATTGGCATACCGCAGTCGGTGCCCGGTGCCTATTTTAGACATGAAACAGAATGGCTGTGCCGGCTTCAACGTTGTTCCCGGCCCCAAAGCGCCGACAGCAAATCGGAAGGATCGAAACGATGGAAATGAGTGGCGAATACCGCATTCCCGCGCCCCGGCAGACCGTTTGGGATGCGTTAAACGATCCCGACGTGCTGAAGGAGGCGATCACCGGCTGCGAGGAACTGGAGCGGAACGAGGAAGGCGGCTTCACCGCCAAAGTCCGGGCGAAGGTCGGACCGGTCAATGCGCGCTTTGCCGGAAAGGTCACTATCGTCGATCCCGATCCGCCGAACGGTTATCGAATTGAAGGCGAGGGGACAGGCGGTGCAGCTGGATTCGCTAAAGGAGGGGCCAATGTCGCCCTTGCCGAGGATGGCGGCGAAACGGTGCTGACCTATGAGGCCAATGCGTCGGTCGGCGGCAAGTTGGCCCAGATCGGCTCCCGCCTGATCGATGGCACCGCGAAAAAAATGGCTGATGAGTTTTTTGCGAAGTTTTCGGAAATCGTGGCGGAAAAGGCATCGGGCGGCCGGCCGGCGGACGAGGAGCCACCACAGGAAAAGCCCGCTGCGGCTGCCGGAGCAGCAGCAGCAGCAGCTGAAGCGCCCGCGCCGGCAGAGAAGCCTTACAGCGATGGCGCACCGTCGATCGGCGGCGCTGGCGAGGCGGCAGTCGAGGCCGCAGAAACGGTTGAGAATGCAGCAAGCCGGGTCGCGGACGAAGCTGCCGACGTGGTGGCGTCAACGGAGGCGACGGCCAGGGGTATGCCGCAATGGATGTGGATACTAATCGCCGCTGTCACCGTGGTCGCCCTGCTGATTTTGTTCACCTAGCCAACCGGTTCGTGCGCCGCGGCGCGCTTTCACGTTGACCGTGCCGGGGCCGCCCGCCACATTGCCCAATCATTCTGCTGTTCTCTCGGGGAGAAGCATTGCCATGCCTTCCGTTTCGATGACCGTCAACGGCAAGCCGGTTTCCGGCGAGGTCGAGGGCCGTACCCTGCTCGTTCAGTTCCTGCGGGAGCAATTGGGCCTGACCGGCACCCATGTCGGATGCGACACCTCCCAGTGTGGGGCGTGCACCGTCCATGTGAACGGCGAGGCCGTGAAAAGCTGCACCTACCTGGCGCTGATGGCCGAAGGCGCAGAAGTCGCCACCGTCGAAGGCTTGGCGAATGGTGACGACCTGCATCCGATGCAGGAAGCCTTCCGCGAGAACCATGGCCTGCAGTGCGGCTTCTGCACGCCCGGCATGATCATGTCGGGGGTGGCGCTGGCGAACCGCAACGGCGCGCCGAGCGAGCACGAGGTGCGGGAGTGGCTGGAGGGCAATCTCTGCCGCTGCACCGGGTACCACAATATCGTCAAATCCATCATGGCCGGCGCCCGCGCCATGAGCGGCCAATCTTAGAGCTAGCAGGATAGGAGCGAAGCCAGATGTATGAATTCACCTATCACCGCGCAGGCTCGTTGGACGATGCCAAGGCAAAGTTTGCGGCGGGCGATGATGCGACTCTAATGGGCGGCGGCATGACGCTGATCCCGACGCTGAAACAGCGGCTGGCCATGCCGACCGATGTGATCGACTTGGGCGGCGTTGACGGCCTTGCCGGTATACGGGTCGAAGACGGTACGCTGGTTGTCGGTGCCATGACAAAGCACGACAGCGTGGCCAACTCCGCCGATGTGAAAGCGTTTTGCCCGGCGCTCGCCGAACTGGCGGGCATGATCGGCGACCCGATGGTGCGGAACCGCGGAACGATTGGCGGCTCCATCGCCAACAACGATCCGGCGGCGGACTACCCGGCGGCGCTGGTCGGCCTGGGCGCGACGGTGGTAACCGACGCGCGGGAGATTACGGCGGACGACTTCTTTACCGGCATGTTCGAAACAGCGCTGGAGCCGGGCGAGATCATCCGGGAAGTGCGGTTTCCGAAGCCGAAGCGCGCGGCCTACGCCAAGTTTCCGAACCCGGCCTCCCGCTATGCAATAGTCGGCGTGTTCGCCGCCGAAGCGGCGGACGGCATCCGTGTTGCGGTGACGGGCGCGGCGGCCAGTGTGTTCCGGCATGACGGCATGGAAGCGGCGTTGGCGAACGCATTTAACGCCGATGCGGTCGCTGGCATGGGCGGCGATGCTGGTCAGATGAACAGCGACATTCATGCGAGCGCCGAATACCGGGCCCATCTGGTCGGCGTGATGGCGCGCCGGGCCGTGGCGAGCATCGCTTAGACGGTTTTGTCCTTCGTGTTAGGCCCAACCACCAATAGCCTCATCCTTCGTAGCTCCGGCGGTACGCTGGGGCATATCGTGGAGTGTGCTTCGGTAGGCGGCGGACCATTCGATACGTCCGCGATCCGGGCTGCTCAGGATGAAATTTTTTCTCTGCCGGCGCGGGCATCAAGGACATCGAATGGCACTTCCTGAAAACGTCGACGGCGTCGCCGACCTGCTCGCCGGTGGCAATTATGTAAGTGACCGCTCGCTCGCGACGGCGCTTTACCTGGCGTTGAAACTGGGGCGGCCGTTGTTCCTGGAAGGAGAGGCCGGCGTTGGCAAGACCGAGATCGCCAAGGTCCTGTCGGCGCAATTGGGCCGCCGCCTGATCCGGCTCCAGTGCTATGAGGGGCTGGACGTGGCCAGCGCCGTCTACGAGTGGAACTACGCCCGTCAGATGATCGAGATCCGCCTGGCGGAGGCCATGGGCGATG
Organism: Alphaproteobacteria bacterium; assembly: GCA_965222315.1. Classification (GTDB taxonomy): domain Bacteria; phylum Pseudomonadota; class Alphaproteobacteria; order Bin95; family Bin95; genus JACKII01. The sequence continues at coordinate 1,848,741 of OZ244951.1, forward strand.
CCGACCGCGGCACGCTCTCCAGCGATATCTTCCGCAAGGAATTCCTGATCGAGCGCCCGCTGCTGCAGGCGATGGAAGGCGGTATCGAAGGACCGCCGGTGTTGCTGATCGACGAACTCGACCGCACTGATGAGCCGTTCGAGGCCTATCTGCTGGAAGTGCTGAGCGACTTCCAGGTGACGATCCCTGAACTCGGCACGATCAAGGCCGACAAGCCGCCGATTGTTATCATCACGAGCAACCGGACTCGCGAAATCCACGACGCCCTGAAACGGCGCTGTTTCTATCATTGGGTGGACTACCCGGATGCGGCGCGGGAGGCGGAGATCATCCGCCTGAAGGCACCGGGCGCGAGTGAGGAACTGACGCAGCAGATCGTCGGCTTCATCCAGAAGGTGCGCGGCATGGACCTGTTCAAGCTGCCGGGCGTCGCGGAGAGTATCGACTGGACCAACGCGCTGATGCAATTGAATGCGCTGGTGCTCGACCCGGCAGTGGTCAACGACACGCTGGGCGTCTTGCTCAAATATCAGGACGACATCCAACGCCTTCAGGGCAGTGAGGCCCAACGCATCCTGGCCGAAGTGAACGCCAGCCTTGCCGAGGCCCGGCGAGAGGGGCTTTGATTCTACCCATTGCTTCACCGCTGACGGTCTTCACCTCGAGTAGCCGCGACAGCGGCGTATCGAGAGGCCAGAAAAACGATCCCTCGATACACCGGCTCCGCCGGCACTCGGGATGAAGGGAGGGTAGTTTGGACAGCGCTGCTCCCGCCAACACCTCCGGCCGCATTCCCGAAAACATCATGCATTTCGTGCGCACGCTCCGTGCCGCCGGGCTGCCATTGGGGCCGGGGCAGACGCTGAGGGCGATTGAGGCGGTGCGGGCCGTCGATATTACCGAAAAGCGCGATTTCTACTGGGCGCTGCGCTCGTCGCTTATCAACCGCTACGACCAGATCGACCTGTTCGACCAGGCCTTTGCCATGTTCTGGCGCAATCCGGACATCCTGAACAAGATGATCGACATGATGCTGCCGACCCTGGCCATCGACGATCCGGAAAAGCAGGAAGAAGGCGATCCGCTGCAGCGCAGACTGGCGGAGGCGATGATGCCGCCCCGCGACCAAATTCAGGAGCGGGAAGAGGAAGAAATCGAAATCCAGGCGGACATGACCTGGTCCGCCCGCGAGCAGCTTCAGGCCAAGGACTTCGAGCAGATGAGCACGGAGGAGTTGGAGGTCGCGAAGCGCGCCATGGCCCGCCTTGCCCTGCCGTTGGCTGAGGTCAAGGTGCGCCGGTTCGAGCCGACGGGCCGCATCGCCCGCGCCGACCTGCGCCGCACCATGCAGAAGGCGCTCAGGGGTGGCGGTGATTCGATCCCGCTGCAATACCGCCGTCGCAAGACGCGGCCGCCGCCGCTGGTGGTGCTCTGCGATATCTCCGGCTCCATGGAACGCTATGCCAGGATGCTGCTGCACTTCCTGCATGCGCTGACCAATGACCGGGATCGGGTGCATACCTTCCTTTTCGGCACGCGGCTGACCAACGTCACCCGCTATTTGCGGGGCAAGGAAGTGGACCGGGCGCTCGCGAAAATCGGGGAGCAGGTACAGGACTGGTCCGGCGGCACCCGCATCGGTGCAAGCCTGGAGGACTTCAACCGGCTCTGGTCCCGCCGCGTATTGGGCCAGGGGGCGGTGGTGCTGCTGATCACTGACGGGCTTGACCGGGAGGCGGCGGAGGGTGTGGAAGAACAGATGGAACGGTTGCAAAAGTCCTGCCGCCGCCTGATCTGGTTGAACCCGCTCTTGCGCTACGACCAGTTCCAGCCCAAATCTAGCGGTGCACGGGCTATGTTGCCCCATGTTGATGATTTCCGGCCCGTCCACAATATGGAGAGCCTCGGCGCGCTTGCCGGAGCGCTGTCCCAGACGGACGTTTCCATGCGGAAAGGTATGCGAGAATGGCGGAGCAAACTCTAAACCCCGATGCGGTCGATCCCGGCGCGCTGACCAATGCAGAAGCCGATGCGATCCTGGCGCAAGCCCGCGACTGGCGAATTGATGGGAAGGGCGTTGCCCTGGCCACGGTGATCGCGACCTGGGGCTCTGCCCCGCGTGGCGTCGGCAGCCAGCTTGTGGTGAACGAGGACGGGGCCTTCATGGGCTCCGTTTCGGGCGGTTGTGTCGAGGGTGCGGTGGTCACTGAAGGCATGGACTGCATTGAGGACGGCAAGCCGCGGCTGCTGGACTTCGGCATTTCCGACGACCAGGCCTGGGAAGTGGGCCTTGCCTGTGGCGGCAAGCTGGAAATTTACATTGAGCGGGTGGAGCGCTGATCCATGCAGTCCCAATTGTTCGATAAGGCCGTCTCGCTGCGGGCGGAGAACCGTGCGGTCGTGCGCATTGTTCATCTGGATTCCGGCATGGACTGGTTGCTGACCGATGATGGCATTGAGGGCCGTCCCGGCCTGCCGCCGCAAGTCGCCGACGCTGCCGCGGAGGCCCGCCAGCATGACCGGAGCCATAGCATGGATGCGGACGGCGAACGCTTTTTCCTGCATGTCTACAATCCGCCACGCCGGCTGATTATCGTCGGCGCGGTGCACATAACACAACCGTTGGTTGTTATTGCCAGTGCTGCCGGTTATGCGGTGACCGTGATCGATCCGCGCGGCGCTTTTGCGACTGCGGAACGCTTTCCCGGCGTCGATCTGAACGAGGATTGGCCGGACGAAGCGATGGAGGCTCTGGCGCCCGATCACCGGACGGCGGTGGTAACCCTGACCCACGATCCGAAACTGGATGACCCGGCGCTGCACGTGGCGCTGCGGAGCGGGGCGTTCTACATCGGCTGCCTCGGCTCTCGCAAAACCCATGGCAGCCGGGTGGAGCGTCTGACCGAGGCGGGCTTTAGCGTAGACGAGATTGGCAAGATCCATGCGCCGATTGGCCTGGATCTGGGCGGTCGTGCGCCGGCGGAGATTGCGATCGCGATCATGGCGCAGATCACGCAGGTATTGCACCGGGGGGCGGGTCAGGAAGTGAAAGCGAAGGCTGCTGCATGATCTTTGGCCCGATACCCGTGGCAGCGGCCGCGGGAGCATTGCTGGCTCACTCGGTCCGCGCCGGTAAAAGAACTTTCAAGAAAGGCCGCCTGCTGAGTGACGCTGACGTGGCGGCGCTTGCCGACGCGGACGTTGCGGAGGTCATTGCCGTCCGCCTGGATCCCGGTGAGATCGGCGAGGACGAAGCGGCGGAACGCATCGCAAAGCTGTTTCCGGGCGAGGGCGTGCGGGCTAACGCGCCGTTTACGGGCCGCGTCAACCTGTTTGCCGAGCATGATGGCGTGCTGGTGCTGGATCGCACACGGCTGGACCGCATCAACCTGATAGACGAGAGCGCGACGGTTGCGACGCTGGAGCCCTATGTCGAGGTCAAGGCCGGGCAGATGGTGGCGACGATCAAGATCATTCCGTTTGCCAGCCGGGAATCCGTGATCCGACGGATTGAGGGCGTGGCAACCTCCGCCGCCGCACCAATGCTTTCGGTTGCGAAATTCCATGCGAAAAAGGCCACGCTGGTTCAAAGCACCCTGCCGACCGTGAAGGAAAGTGTGCTCGACAAAACCGTTGGGATAACGGCGGACCGCTTGGCGGAACGCGGCGCCTCCCTGTTGGGCGAAAGGCGCTGCGCACACACGGCGGACGCGATTGCCGCGGCGACAAGGGAGGCGTTGGCTGACGACCCCGACATCATCCTGATCGCCGGGGCATCGGCCATTGTCGACCGGCGGGACGCATTGCCGGCGGGCATCGTTGCGGCTGGCGGCCGGATTGCGCACTTCGGGATGCCGGTCGATCCCGGCAATATGATCCTGATGGGTGAAGTGGAGGGTATCCCGGTGGTGGGATTGCCCGGCTGTGCCCGCTCGCCAAAGCTGAATGGCTTCGACTGGGTGCTGGCCCGGCTCTGCGCCGACCTGCCCGTCGGGGCGCAGGAGATCATGGCCATGGGGGTGGGTGGTCTGCTCGCCGAAATTCCCAGCCGCGGGCATCCGCGCGCGACACAGCCCGACGGTACAGCACCGCTCGGCAGCACAAACGAGGCGCCGCGTGCGCCGCGGATTGGGGCGCTGGTGCTGGCGGCAGGCCGCTCGACCCGGATGGGTAAGGCCAACAAGATGCTGCAATTGGTGGATGGCACGCCGATGCTGGCCTCGGCGCTGGATGCGGTTGCGGCCTCTGCCTGTTGCGCGACGGTGGTCGTGACGGGCCACGAGACCGACAAAGTCAGCCCGTTGCTGGCGGGACGGGACCTGCTGACGGTTCACAATCCCAACTACGCGGATGGACTCAGTACCTCGCTAAAGGCCGGGCTGCGGGCGCTGCCGCCAGGGTTGGACGGCGTGCTGGTGGCGCTGGGAGATATGCCGAGGGTGACGGCGGCGCATATCGACCAGCTGATCGCGGCTTTCAACCCGCTGGAGGGCAGGGCGATAGTCGTGCCGACCTGCGACGGACAACGGGGCAATCCGGTGCTCTGGAGTACGGAGTTCCTGCCGGCCATGCTGGCATTGGAGGGGGACCAGGGCGCGAAACCGTTGTTCGCCGAGTTCGTCGACCGGCTGGCGGAGGTGGAAGTGGCGGACAGTGCTGTGCTGCTGGACATCGATACGCCCGAGAAATTGACCGAAGTGACGGGCCTTCGGGCAACCGGAAAGGTGGCTTAGGCTGCATGGCAGTTGCCAGCGCTCCGCGGGGCTTCCGTCAGCGCATTGATGCGATCCTGCACTCGCGGTTCATGCCGCTCTGGATGGTAGTGGTTTCCTTTCTGGAAAACTCCATCATGCTATTTCCGATGGAGCCGCTGTTCATTCCGGTGATGGCGGCGCGGCGCAAGCAGGCCTTCTTTTTGGCGGGTCTGCTGACGCTAGGCTGTGTGCTGGGCGCGGGCGCGACTTACGTAGCGTCGGCATGGCTTTTCGATGCGGTGGTTGAGCCTCTGATGTATGCGACGCACGTCTATGCGGAGTATGAGTTAGTGCAGGGCGATATCCGGGACAATGGCTTCTGGGCGATGTTCCTGATTGGCGTCACGCCGGTGCCGTTTCAGTTGGGGACGGTTGCCGCCGGTGTGGCCGGCATGCCGTTCGGAGAGTTCCTGCTGGCGGTCGCGCTGTCGCGTGGCTTGCGTTACAACGCAGTGGCGGCGCTGGTATATGTGATCGGTGCGAAGGCGGAAGTCTTCATCGAGAAGTACGAGGTGGAGATCGCCGTTGGCTCCGTTCTGCTGTTCGTCGCGTTGTTCGGCGGCGGATGGCTGGTTTCCAATTTGTTTTTGGCTGACCACTAAAACTGTTGTCCGACCGGACAGCAGTGCTGCCCTTCCCTTTTCACCAGCAACCGGATGAGACCATCGTGGCCAAATCTTCCGCCAGCCGACCGAAAAAATCCGAAAAGCCGCGCCTGATCGTCCGCAATGCGGGGATGAGCGATGTGGAGGGGATCGTTGCGCTCAGCCGCAAGATCTACAAAGGGGAGATGGCGACGACGCGGGAGTGCGTGCGGGGCCAGATCAATAACTTCCCGGAAGGCCAGTTCGTCGTGGAACTGGGCGACCAGATTGTCGGGCACGCGGCAACGTTCGTCATCGGCGGGGATGTGGCCCTGAAACCGCATACCTGGATGGAGATTACCGGCAACGGCTTTGCCTCCCGCCATGATCCGGACGGTGATTATCTGTATGGCATGGAGGTCGCCGTCGATCCCGACGTTCGCCGGACGCGGATCGGCCAGCGGCTTTACAATGCCCGGCGGGAGCTTTGCGAATACTGGGAGCTAAAGGGCATCGTCTTTGGTGGGCGGATGCCGGGCTACGGCCGGGCCAAAGCGAAGGTCGGGTCGCCGGAGAAGTACCTGGAACTGGTACAGGACAAGCAAATTCGGGATCAGGTGGTGAACTTCCATCTGGCCAACGGTTACGAGATTATCGGCTTGCTGCCGAACTATCTGCGCGAGGACCGGCAGTCGCGGGGCTACGCAACCCATATGCTTTGGCGCAATCCGCTGGTGACGGAGTCGGAAAAGGCGCGCTCGGCCCAGCCTATGGGACGCTTGCCGGAAAGCGTGAGGGTGGCGACCGTACAGTTTCAGATGCGCCAAATCTCCGACGTGCAGGCGTTCGAGGACCAGGTCGAGTATTTCGTTGACGTGGCGAGCGACTACCGCAGTGACTTCGTCGTTTTCCCGGAACTCTTCACTCTGCAACTGCTGGCAGCCGAGAAAAAGCCGCTGGGGCCGCAAGAAGGTGTCGCCAAGGTCGCGGAGTACACCGAACGCTACCGCGAGTTCATGAGCGGGCTTGCCGTACGCTATAACGTCAACATTATCGGCGGCAGTCACCCGACGGCGCAGGAAGACGAGAGCATACGCAACACCGGGTATGTGTTCTTGCGGGATGGTGGAATCTATACCCAGGACAAGCTGCATCCGACGCCGGCCGAGCGCTATTGGTGGAACATCAAGGGCGGCGAGCGGCTGGCGGCGATCAACACCGATTGCGGGCCGATCGGCGTGCTGGTCTGCTATGACTGCGAGTTTCCGGAAGTGTCGCGAAATCTGGTCGACCAGGGTGCGCTGATCCTGTTCGTGCCCTTTTCCACGGATGAGCGCCGGGGCTACTACCGTGTGCGCTATTGCTGTCAGGCGCGAGCGGTAGAGAACCAATGCTATATCGTGATGTCCGGCGTTGTCGGGAACCTGCCCCATGTGGAGAACATGGATATTCACTATGCCGAGAGTTGCGTGCTGACGCCCTGCGACTTCCCGTTTGCGCGGGACGGGGTGGCGGCGGATAGCGGCGCGAATACGGAGATGATCGCGTTCGCGGACCTGCGCTTCGCCGACCTTTTCGTCAGCCGCAACCAGGGGACGGTGCAGCAGTTGAAGGACCGGCGGTTCGATCTTTACAGCAGTGGCTGGCGTGGCTTGCGGCGCAGAAGGGGAACTGGGTAGGGCTTGTTGCCAGGAACGCCCCTTGATCCGCGGCTTTGCCGCTACGCGGAATGAAACGCTTCGGAAAACCCCGCCAATCTGATCCTGAATAGCGTTCGTCAGAGCGCCTATCGAAAGGGGAGCCTTGCCGCCTCAGTGCTCCCGGAAATCGTTATTCACGGTCCGGTCGCCTTCCATCCACTCGCGCAGGTAGCGGTGGGCGTGTGGTGTGTGCTTGGCGAAGATTTCCTTGGAATCCGCAGCATCCGCCGTGAATTCGAGGCGGAAATTGTTCGGGTCGGTCGCATAGAGCGAAACGCAGTAGCCGTGGTCGGTCAGGCGGGTGTTGTAGCCCGCCGCTTCCAGGCGTTCCTTGATGGCGGCCTGGGTCTCGGCATCGCATTCCATAGCCAAATGACCGGGCGACTCGCGGCCGCGCGGGTTGGTGTCTTCATCGGTCCAGTCGAAGAAAGCGAGCGCGCTGCCATCGCCCAATTCGAAGAAGGTGTGGCAGTATTCGACGCCGGAGGGTGTTTTCTCCTTCCAGCATGCGGTCATCGGCAAACCGATCACTTCCTCGTAGAATTGCCGGGTGGCCTCCATATCATTGGTGACCCAGGCTGCGTGGTGCAGGCGGTTCAACTTGGCGCGGGGCTTGGTCTTGCTGGCGTCGGCGGACATGATACTTCTCCTTACGGCGGCTGTGGCGCGCTCCTGCGAAGGGCGTGCGGCGTTTCCGGCAGAAAGCTTAGCGCTTGCACGCGGGGGCCGTCGAGCCGAGTATCGGCAGAAATCCGCAATCGAGGCCCGACAAAAATGCTGTTCAACACATTGATCCCGACAACGCTGGTCGGCAGCTATCCGCAGCCGGGCTGGCTGGTGAACAAGACCGTACTGCTGGGCAGCGGGCCGCCGCGGGTGCGGATGAAAGAAGTCTGGCTGCCCGCCGAGGAACTGCTGGAAGAAGCGCAGGACGACGCCGCCCTCGCGGCTCTGCATGACCAGGAGCGGGCCGGGCTCGACATCGTGTCGGACGGCGAGGTCAGGCGTGAGAGTTATTTCAACCACTTCGCCAACGCGCTGGGCGGCATCGACATCGACAATCCGGGCACGGTTCCAGGACGGACGGGTACGCCGACGCTGGTGCCGCGCATCAGCGGACCGATTGAGTGGACCGGTCCGGTGCAGGTGCGCGACGTTGAGTTTATGAAGGCGCACACGGACAAGCCGGTAAAGATTACCATTCCCGGCGCCTTCACCATGGCGAAGATGGCGCTGGACGAGCACTACGGCGACTTTGGCCTGGTGGTGGAGGCTTACGCCAAAGCGCTTAATCAAGAAGTGCTGGCGATGCAGGCGGCGGGCGTGGACGTGATCCAGATCGACGAGCCGCATATGGCCGCCCATCCGGCGCAGGCGCGGGAGTTCAACAAGGCGGCCATCAACGGCGCGTTTGCGCGCGTGACCGTACCTACCGTGGTGCATATGTGCTTCGGCTACGCCTATGTCGTATCGGAGAAACCGGCGGGCTATGAGTTCCTGGGCGAACTAAACGATACCTGCGTTACTGCGGTTTCTATCGAGGCGGCGCAACCGCAGCTCGACCCGGCTATGCTCAAGAGGCTGCCGGACAAGCATGTGCTCTATGGCGTGCTGAACCTGGGAGCGATGGAGGCGGAGACGCCGGAACAGGTGGCCGAGCGGCTGCGCGCGGCGCTGCCCTATATCGATGCTGAACGTCTCGTGGCGGCGCCCGATTGCGGGCTCAAATACCTGCCGCGTTCGCTGGCTTTTGCGAAGCTGAAGGCACTGGCAGACGGGGCGCGGATCGTGCGCGAAGAGGTCCGGGGCAAGGTCCCAGCGTAGGAATCGGAGAAATGGCAGCAAAAACCCCGCCCTTCCGCGCCGGCCATGTTGGCAGCCTGCTGCGCCCGGCGAGCGTCGTTGCCGCCCGGAAGGCGCATTTCAAGGACGGCACGCTCTCTGCTGCGGGTCTGAAGGCGGCGGAAGATGCGGCGATCCCCGACCAGATCCGGATGCAGGAAGAAGTGGGCCTGCCCGCAGTGACCGACGGAGAGGCTCGGCGGTCCTGGTGGCATTACGACTTTATGGGCGGGCTAACCGGCTTCGACCTGGAGGAGCGGACCCAGGGCGTGCAGTTCGCTGGCATGCAGCTTCGCCCGATCTTTCCGATGATTACCGGCAAGCTCGACTTCCCGGCGGATCATCCGATGCTGGATCACTTCCGCTTTGTGGCGGCAAATACGACGAGCGCGGTGCCAAAAATCTCCATTCCGGGGCCAAGTTGCTGTCACTTCCGCACGGCGGCGGCGGACATCGCGCTGCCGGAGTACAAGGATCAGGACGTACTGTTCGCCGACATAGCTGCGACCTACCGGAAGGCGGTACAGGCGTTCTATGATGCGGGCTGCCGTTTCCTGCAGTTGGACGATATCTTCTTCGCCTATCTTTGCGACCCGAAGCACCGGGAGACCAAGATGGCGGAGGGTATCGACCCCGACTGGCTGATCGACCGCTATGCCTGGATGATGCATGAAGCGATCAAAGACCGCCCCGCCGATATGACCATCGCCATGCACATGTGCCGGGGCAATTTCCGCAGCACCTATGCGGCGGCGGGCGGCTATGATCCGGCAGCGGACGCGATCTTCAACAGGACCGGCGTGGATGTATTCTTCATGGAATACGACACAGAGCGCGCGGGCGGGCTGGAGCCCTTGCGCCTGCTGCCGAAAGGCAAGCAGCGGGTCATGGCAGGCTTCATCACCACCAAGGTCGGGGAGATGGAAAGCCTCGACGACCTGAAGCGCAAGTTCGGGGAAGCCGGTAAATATGCCGATCTCGACCAGTTGGGGATCGCGCCGCAATGTGGCTTTGCCTCGACCGAGGAAGGCAACGATATTTCCTATGACGACCAGCGGCGCAAGCTGGAACTGGTCGTGAATACGGCGGAGGACGTCTGGGGCGGCGTGTATGCCTGATCCACAAGGACACAGGGTTGTATCATGAAAGCTTATGAAATCGTCTCTGGCGACGGCATCGATGCGCTGTAAATGGCGGAGCGACCGACACCCGTGCCCGGGCATGGCGAGGTGCTGGTGCGGATGCGCGCATCGTCGCTGAATTACCGCGACCTGCTGACGGTCAGTGATCCGGCGGCGCGCGGCCTGCCATTCCCGCGGATACCGAACTCGGATGGCGCGGGAGAGGTTATCGCCGTTGGGCCTGGCATCTCGCGCTGCAAGGTGGGGGACCGCGTCGCCAGCTGCTTCTTTCAGCGCTGGGAAGATGGCGAGATCACGGCGGACGGCATGGCGAGCGCCCTCGGGGGGGGCCATGGACGGCGTGCTGGCGGAAGAAGTGGTGCTGAGCGAGCGGGGCGTGGTCCCGATCCCGGACCATATGAGCTTTGTGGAGGCCGCCACCTTGCCCTGTGCCGCGCTTACCGCATGGCACGGCATTGTCGAGAAGGGCGGGTTGAAGGCGGGCGACACGGTGCTGTGCATAGGTACTGGCGGCGTCTCCATCTTTGGCCTGCAAATTGCCCGAATGGCTGGCGCGCGGGCGGTGGTGATTTCCTCCAGCGATGCGAAGCTGGAGCGGGCGAAGGGACTGGGCGCCTGGGCGACCGTGAACTACCGCACCACGCCGGATTGGGAGAAAGGCGTGCTGGAGGCCACCGGCGGCAATGGCGTTGACCATGTGCTGGAAGTCGGCGGCGCGGGCACGCTGCCGCGGTCCATCGCATCGACGCGGATTTCCGGCCATTTGGCGCTGATCGGTGTGCTGACCGGCGGCGAGATCAACCCGGCGCTGATCTTCCGCAATTCGTTGCGCATCCATGGGATTTATGTCGGCAGCCGCGCCATGTTTGAGCGCATGAACCGGGCGTTTACTGCTGCGGACCTCAAGCCGGTTGTCGACAAAACCTTCGCCTTCGATCAGGCGCGAGAGGCGTTTCACTACCTAAAGGCCGCCGGGCATTTCGGCAAGGTGGTGGTGGAGATTTAGGCCGGGTTCCGCTTACGCTGTGTTGCTGGTGGCGGGCGGGTGCTCTTCCAGGAACTGCTGGACGGAGCGGAACAGGAGGAAGCGGTTTCGCTCCATCATGATGGAATGGGTGCCGCCGCTGACGATGGATAGGCGTTTCCATGCGGCATTGGTCAACCGCGGGAAGAGCGAGACGGCGAGGTTCGGACTGGTATCGCGGTCCAACTCTCCCACGATCACCAGAACCGGGCAGGTGATAAGTGCCGGATCGTAGGGAGCCTTGCCGGCGCTCCAGTAGTTGCGCCCGTCTTCCACCACGCCGTTTGGCGCGCGAACGCTATTGGGTGGGGCATCCGGGTCGGAGGAGGTGGTGGCCTCCCACCACATCTCGAACCATTCTGGCGGCATGATCTCGGCTGCCTGTTCCGGTGTGAGACCGTTCTGCCGGCGCTGGAGCGTTGCTTCCTTTGTCGGAGACCGGTACGCGCCGAGACTACCGCCGGGATCAACCGCACTCGCGCCGGATTGGTCCCGCAGCCAAATCGGTGCGTAGAGTGCCAGGCGCTCGACCCGCCGGGGGTTCTTCGACGTGAAAAGGGCGGTAATCGCCGTGCCCCAGGACCAGCCGACCAGGCAAAGCTTTTCTACGCCGCGGCGCTTGCAGACGAAATCAACCACATGGCCTACACACTCTGCAGCATCCGGCGTGTGCATGAAGGGCGGGTTGTTTTCCGGCGGCTCCGCCATTTGGGCCGGGCGGTCGGAACGGCCATAGCCGGGCAGGTCGAGGCAATAAACGTCGAACCCCCGGCGCGCCATGTAGTCCATCCAGGAAATGCCAGCGAAGGGCAGGTCAAATGCTGCCGAGCCATAAGTGGCCCCATGCTGCATGACGACGACCCGGTCAGGCGCGAATGCCGTCTGATCCGCGGGCCGCTTGTTTCGGACGTAGATCTTGCCCCAGGTCGGATGGGTAACGCTCAGGTCTTCGCCGATCAGTTCCATTGGTCCGTCTTTCGCTTGCATTGGCCGCGTGCATGGGTCGATGCGGAAGCTAGGCGCGGCGGCGCGGCATTGTCCAGTACTGACGGTTAGCGGTCCGCAGGCGGCTGTTGCTCGCTGCCGTCGGGGTGGCGGGCGAAGCGTTTGGCGTCCGGGCCGTGGACGGGGCCATGCGAGGGCCAGGACCAGCCGCCGAACTGGGTGCGCTGGTATTCCTGAAAAGCGTCCTGCAATTCTGCCTGCTCGTTCATGACGAAGGGGCCGTGCTGGGCGACAGGCTCGCCGATTGGCATGCCTTCGAGGAGCAACAATTCCGTTTCGGCCTCGCCGTTTTCGAGAGCGATGGCAGCATTCGGTTGCAGGACCATGGCGTGCCGGTGGGCAAGCGTCTCGTCCGCAACCGACACGCTGCCGCCGGAAACGGCATAGAGCACGCGATTGCAGTCCGCGGCAGTGGCGGGAAGGGTCCAGCGCGCGCCGGGCGCCAGTCGGATTGCCCAGATCGTTACCATATTGGCCGGATCGGCGGCCCAGGAGGCGGGCGGCGGTTCAGGCACCGGCTTCGCCGCCTGATAGGGGCGGGCGTAGCTGGTGATGGAGATGGCGCGGCCTTCGGCGTCGTGCTCTGTGATCGTGGGGATGGTCTCGTTCCAGAACATGGCGAAGTGCGGCTCCGCCATCTTGTTGCGGGCGGGCAGGTTCAGCCAGATCTGGAAGAGTTCGGTCGGATTGTCCCCGGACTCGTTCAGGAGCGGGAACATCTCCGAATGCACCACGCCCGCGCCCGCGGTCATCCATTGCAGGTCGCCCTGGCCGAAGCGCGCGGCCGCGCCCAGGGAGTCCGAGTGGTCGATATAGCCCTGGCGCGCGACCGTCACGGTTTCGAAGCCGCGGTGCGGGTGCTGCGGGAAGCCGGGGACGTGGTCGCCGTGATACATGCTCCAGCCGTCCTTGCCGCTGAAGTCCTGGCCGATCTGGCGGCCTGCCAGGTCCGCTTTCGGGCCGAACGAGCCGTCGCCCGCCGGATAGCGGTCGAAATGGTGGACGCAGAACAGGAACGGATCCAGCGTGGGCCAGGGACCTTGAGGCAGTGCTACGGTTTGCAGGACGGGGTTTGGAGCGGATGGCATGGCTGGTGCTTTCAGTTGAGAGCCTCGGAAGTGGGGGCTGCCGCCTATAGTTGCCAGGGGCGGTAAGCTGTCTTACACCCGAAGCATCAATCAACAGGAGGATAGGCTCATGCAGACATTGCAACCGGAAGGCTGGAAGCGCCCGCCAGGGTTTTCGAACGGAACGGTTGCGGAGGGCCGTCATGTGTTCGTCGCCGGGCAGGTCGGTACCGATCAGATCACCGGCGCGATGAAGGAAGGCTTTGCGGCCCAGTGCGAGCAGGCGCTGGCGAATTGCATTGCCATCATTGCCGAGGCGGGTGCCGAACCAACGGATATCGTCAAGCTGACCTGGTTCGTAACCTCGATTGCGGAATATCGGAACGCGGGCCGGGCGCTGGGCGATGCGTGGAAGGCGACGCTGGGCCGGCACTTTCCGGCCATTACACTGGTGGAGGTCTCCGGCCTGCTGGCGGAAGGCGCGATGGTAGAGATTGAGGCGCATGCGGTGATTGCGGGGTAGGCCACCAAACCTTCAGATTCCAGACGCTTCACAGTCCTGAGGAAAGTCAGGAACCATTCCGGAGGCGGAAATCCGAAGCGCCGGGCGCTTTGTGGGAAAGGCATCCGGAATGGATCCTGAATGCCGCGGTGCGGTTTCAGGAAGGTGAATGAGACGGCTGTTCTGAAGCACGAAGCTGGAAGGGTACAGCCCATGTCCGCGGTCAAGAACGTTCTGTTCATCATGTGCGATCAGTTGCGCTGGGACTATCTCTCGTGCATGGGGCATCCGCATATGAAGACGCCGAATATCGACCGGCTGGCGGCGCGGGGGACGGTTTTTGAGTATGCCTACTGTCCGGCGCCGCTTTGCGGGCCATCGCGGATGGCGACCTATACCGGGCGTTATATGACGACGACGGGTGCGGTCTGGAACAATTTCCCGCCGCGCGTGGATGAATGGACTCTGGGCGATCACCTTGCGCCCTTGGGCGTGCGCTCAATCCTGGTCGGCAAGACGCACATGATGGCGAACCGAGCCGACATGCAGCGGCTAGGGATTGATCCGAATTCTCCGCTGGGGGTGCATCTTTCCGAATGCGGGTTCGAGCCGTTCGAGCGTGACGACGGGATGGAGCCGACGGGCTTCCATAACCCCGACCTGCCCTACAACAAATGGCTGCGGGCTCATGGCTATGAGAGCGAGAATCCCTGGCACGATTTCGCCAATTCCGCGCTCGGCCCCAACGGTGAAATCCTCTCCGGCTGGGAGATGAAATGGGCACGGGAGCCGGCCCGCATCAAGGCGGAGCATTCCGAGACCGCCTACATGACCGGACGGGCGATGGAATGTATCGACCAGCTGGGGGAGGAGCCCTGGTGCATCCATCTCTCCTATATCAAGCCGCACTGGCCCTATGTGGCGCCGGCCCCTTATCACGCCCTGTACGGGCCGGAGCACGTGATCCCGGCGAACAAAGGCAATCGCGAACGGGAGCGCCCGCATCCGGTACATGGTGCCTTCATGCAGCATGCAGACAGCAGCACCTTTGCCCGCGACGAGGTGCGGGAGACGGTGATCCCCGCCTATATGGGGCTGATTGCGGAGATCGACGACCATATGGGGCGGCTCTGGCAGTTCCTCGAAGAGCGGGGGTTGTTCGAGAACACGATGATCGTGTTCACGTCCGACCATGGAGACTATCTGGGCGACCATTGGCTGGGCGAGAAGGAGTTGCTGCACGAGGAAAGCGTGCGCATCCCGCTGATCGTCTACGACCCCCGGCGCGAGGCCGATGCGACGCGCGGCCAGCGGGTGCAAAGCCTGGTGGAGGGGATCGACTTTATCCCGACCTTCGTCGAGGCGCTGGGCGGCGAGCCGGCCTATCATCGGCTGGAAGGGCGTTCGCTCCAGCCGTTGCTGTTCGAAGGGGATGGCGTTCCCTGGCGCGATGTGGCAATCGCCGAGACCGACTACGCCATGCGTGACGCGCGCACCACGCTAGGTGCGCCAACGGCCGAGTGCCGGGGCTACATGGTTCGGTCGCAACGCTACAAGTATCTGTTTTGGGAGAATTTCGCGTCGCAGCTTTTCGACCTGCAGGCCGACTATGCCGAGCAGAACGACCTGGCCGACGACCCGGCTCATGTTGATATTCGCGCGGAACTGCACGAGCGCCTGTTCCGCTGGCTGCGTACCCGGAAACTGCGCCTGCAGCCGACGGACGCGGAGATCGAGGCGCGTGGCGGCGAGGCGCGGACACGCTCCCGCGGCGTCTACCGCGGCTATTGGGGACCGGCGGAAGAATAAGGTTTATTTGGCAGGGATCGCGACGCCGTCCAGCCTGGCCTCGGTATTGGCGTGGGAGCCGCCGGTGATGCTGGGCGACAGGAACAGGTACTTGCCGGTCTTGTACTTGGTCGCCTTGGTCAAAAACGCCACAAACGTGGTGCCTTCCGGCTTGGTGAAATACGAGGCCCAATGAAAATAGATCGCATTGGGAATGCCTGACGGTGCGATTGTGCTGATGGCCCCCCAGGTCTCCGCGCCGAGGCTTTGGGAGGTATCGACATTGAAAACTTCCAATGGGAAGAAGCTCCGGTCGTAACCATCCAACTTTACGAACTCGATGAACTGGGGCTGCACGGTCGGGGGATAGGTAAAGACCAGGTCGCGAAAGCGGTAGGCGAATATCAGGGTGCCGGTGTTTTTGGATTTTATCACCCTGCTCTGCAAAGCGCCGGTGATGTTGTTGCTAGGGTCGGTATTGCCGGTGGCCGGGTCCTTCAGGCCAATGGTGAAGGGGATAACCTCGTCGTAAACCACCGTTCCTTCCAAGTCTGTCGCCGCCACATTGGTCACAACCACCGGCGAGGCGCCCATATCCTGATCGGTGACGCTTGTCCCTGGCTGGCACGATGCGAGCATGAAGGCGGCTGCAACTGCCATGAGACGGAAAAGGTTTGCCATCTTGCTTTCCTGAAATCCCGAAATTTTCAGGATGGTTAGCATACCGGCATCCGCAATCGCCAGACCAACCAGGCGCTAAGCTTTCCGGATGCGGAAGATCAAGGTGGTGCCGTCCGCCGCCGTCTCCTCCAGCACATCGCCGGTGGTTTCGCAGAAGGCGGGGAAGTCCTTCGCCGACGCGGGATCATCGGCATGAACCTCCAGTAATTCGCCGCTCCCCATGCGCTTCAGAGCGCGGCGGGCGCGCAGGACCGGCATGGGGCATTTCAGGCCGGTGGCGTCGAGGGTCTGGTCGGGCATCGGCTCGGAACGGCCTCAGAACTGGTTCAGCGGGAGCTTCAGGTAGGCAACGCCATTGTCTTCGGCCGGCGGCAGTTCGCCTGCGCGGATGTTCACCTGGATGGCGGGCAGCAGCAGGGTCGGCATGGCCAGTTCCGCGTCGCGCTTGGTCCGCATCGCGACAAAGGCATCTTCGCTGGTGCCCTCCTTCACATGCTTGTTGGAGGCGCGCTGTTCGGCGACGGTGGTCTCCCAGGCATACTCCCGGCCGCCCGGCGCATAGTCGTGGCCGACAAAGATACGCGTTTCCGGCGGTAGCGCCAGGATGCGATGGATCGACTGGTAGAGCGTTTGCGCCGAGCCGCCGGGGAAATCGCAACGCGCCGTGCCGAAATCCGGCATGAACAGCGTGTCACCGCAGAAAGCGGCGTCGCCGATCACATAG
This sequence comes from Alphaproteobacteria bacterium, assembly GCA_965222315.1. GTDB lineage: Bacteria > Pseudomonadota > Alphaproteobacteria > Bin95 > Bin95 > JACKII01. The sequence goes on from OZ244951.1 coordinate 1,865,554, forward strand.
GTGAGGCAGGCGGGCGTGTGGCCCGGCGTGTGCATGACCTTGGCCTGGACGTTGCCGACCGCGAATTGCTCCCCGTCCTCGAACAGGTGATTGAATTGGCGGCCATCGGTCGGGAAATCTTTCTCCAGATTGTAGACCTTGGCAAAGGTTAACTGCACCTTGTCGATGTTCCGGCCGATGCCGGTCTGGCCGCCCAGTGCCTTCTTCACGGCGGGCGCGCCGGAGAGGTGATCGGCGTGGGCGTGGGTTTCCAGCACCCATTGCACTGTCAGGCCCAGATCCCTGACCTTGTCGGCGACTTTGTCGGCGAAGGTGGTGGTGGTGGTACCCGACGCCTGCTCGAAGTCCAGCACTGAGTCGATCACGGCGCACTGATTCGTCACCGGGCAGGCGACGATGTAGCAAACGGTCGAAGTGCCTTCATGGAACAGGGCATGCACTTCGGGTTTCGTGGCGAGGTCCATCGGATCGTCTCCTTTACGCGCGGCGCACCTTCTATGCTATTACATAGGGCAGTCGAGTGCCACCGCCAGTGGCAGCCATCACACACAAGGAAACGCATTGCCCATGTCCTCCGTCGTAACCTACCAATCCGAGGGTCGGATTGCCCATATCCAGTTAAACCGGCCGGAGAAACTGAACGCGCTGTCCAACCAGTTGGTGGCGGAATTGCGCGACGCCTTTGAGGCGTTCCAGGCATCCGACGACCGGGTCGCGATCCTGTCGGCGGCCGGCGACCGGGCGTTCAGCGTCGGGGCAGACCTGAAAGACCCGCCGCGGAACCCGGATCTGTGGGAATGCATGCCAGGTACGGGTGTGTTCGTGGATAAGCCGATTATCGGCGCGGTGCACGGCTATTGCGTGGGCGGGGCCTATTGCCTGATTCAGTTCTGCGATCTGGCCGTGGCTGACGAGACGGCGGACTTTTTCTACCCGGAAGCGCAAATTGGCTTCTGCGGCGGCCTGATCGCCAGCCATGCGGGCCGTGTGCCCTACAAGGTCGCCATGGAGTTCATGCTGACAGGCAAGCACTTCTCCGCCCAGCGCGCCTATGAGGTCGGCATGGTCAACAAGGTCGTACCCAAGGGCCAGGCGGTCGAGGGCGCCATGGAATATGCGAGCGTACTGGCCGACAGTGCGCCGCTGGTGATGGGTGCGCTCAGCCGTTTCACGCGCGAGACCGTGTTGGCGCGCGGGCCGAGCGAACTGGCAGGTCTGGCCCGGAAGGAATTGCTGAAGGTCTCCCGCTCGGAAGACCAGCAGGAAGGCGGCCGCGCCTTCGCCGAGAAACGCAAACCGAACTTCACCGGCCGCTAAGGCCGCCAACTACCAAATTGAAATTACCAACCGGAAGGAAATTCTCATGTCCCGCGTTCACGTTATCGCCGTCATCACCACGAAGCCCGGCAAGCGCGATGAAGTGCTTGGCCTGTTCAACGCGAATGTTCCGGCCGTCCACGCCGAGGACGGCTGCGTCGAATATGGCGCGACCATTGATTGCGCCGATGCCGGTTTTGCGAAGAAGCACGGTGACGACACCTTCGTCGTCGTGGAGAAATGGGCCAGCCTGGACCATCTGAAAGCGCACGGTGCGTCGGCACACATGAAGGCCTATGGCGAGAAGACCAAGGACCTGCTTGCCGACCGCGCTGTCTACGTCATGTCCGACGTTTAGAGGGCTATTCGCGGCTATACCTGGGTGCTTCGGGCAGTTTTATACCCGTTGCAGGAAGCGCCCAGGCAGGCCTCTGGCATTGTGCGGAATTTTGGTGACTTGAAAGGCTTGCGGCCGGGGAACACATAAGCCAAATCGTGGAGTGGTGTGTTGCCGTAAATGAACGCCGGTATTTTCGTCAGGACAAGGAGTAGATTGGTGCATTGTGGCACCAATATTTGAGTGTTTGTGGTTGCCAACAACATTCGGTTGATGGCAAAATTTTGAAAGACTGATGATGAACAAGACAGCATTGAAGAGCGCCCTGTATGTCGATTTCGACAATGTTTACGGGGCGCTGGACCGTTCCAGCCGTGCGGCGGCGGAAGCGTTTTCACGGAATCCCGGCGGCTGGCTCCGCTGGTTTGAACTCGGTGGCCATGAGGACGAGGCGGAGGCGGAGGCGCCAAACCGGCGGATACTGACCCGCCGCTGCTACCTGAACCCCGCTGTTTTCGGGCGCTACAGGCACCGGTTCACCATTGCGGGCTTTCAGACCATCGACTGCCCGGCACTGACCAGCCACGGGAAAAACTCCGCGGACATTTCCATGGCGCTCGACATCATGGAGGCGCTGCAGCATCCGACCCATTATGACGAGTTCATCATCCTGTCGGCGGATGCCGATTTTACGCCCGTGCTGCTGCGCCTGCGGGAGCATGACCGGCGGACCGCGGTGCTCTCCACCGAGATCACCGTGCAGGCACTGAAAGCAGCGGCGGACTTCGCCTTCGAAGACGAACTGTTCATCAAAGAAGCGCTGGGTGTGGATGAAGCGCTGCCTGCGCGTGCGGCCGGCGGCGGGTCATCTCTACCGGCGATTCAGGCGCCGATTGCTGACCACAGTAATGAACTGGCCTTCGTGGCGGACTTACTGGTCCGGCATGTACAGGGCAACGGACGGGCAGCGATTGCGGATGTCGCCTCCATCATCCTGCCGGAATATCCGATATTCAAAGACAGTAGCTGGCTGGGCTTCGGGCGGCTCCGCGCGATGGTCGATGCACTGGTCGCCTTGCGCCCGGAACTGCGGCTGTTGGCGGATGGGGTCGATCTGTATCTGGTGCCAAGCGACGCCGTAGGTGCGCCGGTGAGAGAAACCGTCTCTAATCCTGAGAGCCGGAGTGCTGAGGAGGCCGTGGACCTTCGCGAGCAGATCCTGGACTACGTGGAGCGGACTGTTGCCGATTCCGAGGGACCGGTGCATGGCGCGGCGCTGGGCCTGCGCATTATTCAGAAGTTCGGGCAACAGGTGAAGCGTTCCGAATGGTTGGGGGAGGGCTCGCTCAGCCGGTTGATTGTGTCCGGCAACCGCCCCCATTTGGCCGTGGCCGGGTACGAAATCTACGATCCGAGCCGGCATGTAACGGGGGAAGATATCCGCTCGTTGCCGCCCGGTTTCGGCGCTTTGCCGGAAGACCTGTCGGATTTCATCGAGGAACTGGCCTCCGTTGGCTGGCCCCGAATCACCCCGGCCCAGACAGCGCTCATTATCCGGGAAACCCCGCGTCTGATCCGGGAGGGCGTGACGGAGCGCAATTCCTTGAGCGCCGCCGTGCGAGACGCGATCCGCGATGCCGTCGATGAAGGCCATATAACACCCGACCTGCAGGTGTCGCGGGCGAGCGTCAACTTCCTTCTGAACAGCCTTATCATGGACGGTGTTGTATTCGAGGAAGATTGCGCGACGGAAGATGATCTGCGGCGGGAGCTTTCTCAGACCCTCATCAATATTTTTGCTAACCGGATAGGACCGCCTGACAACGCGACGACGGAACTGGTGGACCGCCTGCTTGGCGGCGGCAAAGGTGCCAGCGGACCAGGACCGGAGGATGGCGGGGACGTTGCTGTTTTGGCACCTGACCCTGACGATGGGTACTGGCGGCCGCCGGTTGCGCCGGCTTGGGCTGATGCCGTGCAGAAAGCGGCAATGCACCGGGCCCCGGAACCGGCGGTGACTGTTGTTGCGGATGATGCTCCATCGGCCGGCGAAGCAGCGGGCGCTCAGTCCTCGCAGGACACGGATGAACCATTCTCTGGCGAGGACGCTGGCGCGCCCAGCGGACCACTTGATGATGCCGGTAGTCCGGCGGAAAGGCCGGCTGCAGGGGATGCTGACAGCAATCCGGATGACCCCGTCGCCGCGATCTGGGGGAGTGCCCGGCAGCCCAAGGATGGGCCGAAGCGGCGGAGGCCCCGCGGCGGCTGGTGGCAACGCTTCCAGGGGGACTAGCATATCAGTTTGGCGGTCTGGTTCGGGGAAGGCCCGCCGATGCTGGCGTTTCGACCGGGCCTCTGGCGCTGCCACCAGTTTTCCTGGCCCGGCGCGCTGCTATAGTCCCAATTAGTCGTTTGCCAGCCGGAGAAGGAAACCCCGCCAGATGGGACCACTCGCCCATGCCCGAGTTCTGGAGCTTGGCTCCACCGTTGCAGGGCCGTTCTGCGGCAGGCTGTTGGCCGACTTTGGAGCCGATGTAGTCAAGGTCGAGTCGCCGCAGGGGGACCCGGTCCGTGCCATGGGCAAGCACAAACCGCTGGACGATGGCGGCGACGTCGCTTTGTTCGCCGCCTCGATCCTCCGCAACAAGCGAAATATTTCGGTCGATATGCGGACGCCGGATGGACAGCAGGTGATCAAGGATCTGGTGGCGGCCTCCGACGTGGTGATCGAAAATTTTCGGCCGGGCGGGCTGGAGAAATGGGGCCTTGGCTATGACGATCTGAAGGCAGTTAAGCCGGACATTATCATGGCCCGTATCTCCGGCTTCGGGCAGTCAGGCCCCTATAGCCCGCGCCCTGGCTTCGGCATTATCGGGGAGGCGGTGAGCGGCCTGCGCCATGTCACCGGCGATCCGGACCGTCCGCCCGCGCGGGTGGCGATGCCGCTGACCGACTACATCACTGGGATCTACACCGCTTTCGGCATCTGCATGGCCCTGATCCATAGGGACCGCACCGGCGAAGGGCAGGAGATCGATGCAAATTTGATGGAAAGCTCCTTCAGCCTGATGGAGCAGTTTGTGCCAGCCTTCGACCAATTGGGTTTTGTCGCGAACCGGGCGGGAACGACCCTGCCGGGCGTCTCCCCCAACGGCTTGTTCAAGACGCGGGATGGCCGCGACATCCAGATTGCGGCGACCGGGCAGGCGCTGTTCCGGCGGTTCTGTCAGGTGATGGGCAAAGACGACTGGATCACGGACGAGCGCTTTGCCACCGCCCGCGCGCGGGGGCAGAACCAGGACCTGCTGGAAGGCATGGTGCAGGACTGGGTCGGTTCCCATGATCTGGAGGAATTGGAGGAGATGCTGACGGCGGCGGACGTGCCGGCAACCCGTATTTTCACCATGGCCGATGTGTTCCAGGACAAGCACTATGCCGCGCGTGGCTCGATTGAGCGGGTTCCGCATCCGGTGCTGGGCGATGTGGCCATGGCAGCGCCCGCGCCGCGCCTCTCCGCCTCGCCGGGAGAGATCAAATGGCCCGGGCGGGAGATTGGCGCGGACACGCGGGAAGTGCTGGCGGAGAAGCTCGGCTATTCCGGCGCGCGGATCGATGAATTGCTTGCCGCGGGGGTGGTGAAGGCGCCCGACTAGGCCGCTCGTCGCAGGCACGGCGGGGCAGCAGGTCGCCCCGCATTCTTTTGGCCTTGTAAAAAAACCGACCGGTTGGTATGTGTCGACACTATGAAGAAAGCTGCCGTTTCCGCCACTCGCGACAAGCCGGATGTCCGGACGCGCCTGCTCGATGCGGCACTGGCGCAGGTGCGGGCCAAGGGATACACCGCCACGACCGTGGACGATCTTTGCAGAGCCGCAGGCGTGACCAAGGGCGCGTTCTTCCATCACTTCAAATCGAAGGACGACTTGGCCGTCGCCGCGGCAGCGCATTGGAGCGCGACCACCGGCGCCCTGTTCGCCGCCGCGCCCTACCACGCACCGGCCGATCCGCTCGATCGGCTGCTCGCCTATATCGACTTCCGCAGGTCACTGATCGCCGGCGCTCCAGCAGAATTCACCTGTTTCGCAGGCACGATGGTGCAGGAGGTGTTCGACGCCCGGCCGGGCATCCGGGATGCCTGTACCGCCTGCATTCGCGATCACGCCGCTACGCTGGTGGACGACATTGCCGCTGCCATGCGCGATCACCAGCTGGAAGGGAAGGGCTGGAGCGCGGAAAGCCTTGCATTGCACACCCAGGCGGTGCTGCAGGGCGCGTTCATTCTGGCGAAAGCCAACGGCGGGGCCGACGCCGCGCTCGACAGCATCGATCATCTGCGCAGATACGTCGAACTCCTGTTTGGCGTCGCTGCGCCTTCGCCGGGCCAACATCAATGAAACGAAAGGGACTCGACCGTGACCGATTCAATTGGCGGGGCGGACCCGCGCGACTTAACCTTGCGCCTGACGATTGCTGCGCCACGCCATCTGGTGTGGCGTTGCTGGACCGAAGGCCCGTTGCTGGAGCAATGGTTCACGCCAGCGCCCTGGACGACCCCGAAAGCCATCGTGGACGCCCGGACGGGCGGCAAGTCGCTTATCGTCATGCGCAGCCCCGATGGGACGGAAGTGGAGAACCACGGCATCTATCTGGAGGTGGTGCCGGAAGAAAGGCTCGTCTTCACGGATGCCTACCGCGATTCAGAGACCTGGACGCCTGGCGACAAGCCGTTCCTGACCGCCGTGATCACCTTTGCCGATGATGGCGCCGGCAGGACGATCTATGACGCCCGCGTCCGGCACTGGACGCTGGAAGACCGCAAGACCCATGCGGAGATGGGCTTCGAGCCCGGTTGGACAGCCGCTGCCCGGCAACTCGAAGCGCTTGCCAAGACGCTCTGACGGCGGAAGGAGAGGCGACAATGGAAATGAATGCCAAGGTCCGGACCTGCTTCTGGTTCGACGGGAACGGCCACGAAGCGGCCGCGTTCTATGTCTCGCTGCTGCCGGATAGCCGGATCGAGCAGGAGGTTCGCCCCGATCCTGACGCGCCGCCGCTGGTGGTTGAGTTCACGCTGGCCGGAACGCCCTACATGGTGCTGAACGGCGGGCCGATGTTTAAGCCCAACGAGGCCGCGTCGATCTCCGTCCTGACGGAAGATCAGGCCGAGACCGACCGGCTTTGGCGGGCGCTGACGGCCGATGGCGGCGCAGAGAGCATGTGCGGCTGGTTGAGGGATCGCTACGGCATTTCCTGGCAGATTGTGCCAAAAGCCCTGCCGCGCCTGCTGAGCCGGGGCGGTGAGGGCGCCGCGCGGGTACAGGAAGCGATGATGGGGATGAAGAAGCTCGATATTGCGGCGCTCGAAGCCGCATTTGGCGCAACCTAAGGAGTATAACAGCATGACCTATGTGAACGGATTTCTCGCCCCGGTGAAGAACGCGAACCGGGAGGCGTATCTCCAGATGGCGCGCGCATGCGTGCCCGTATTCAAGGAACTCGGCGCGCTGCGTATGGTTGAGACCTGGGGCGCCGATGTGCCCGACGGCAAGCTTACGTCCTTCCCGATGGCGGTGAAGCTGGAAGAGGATGAAACGGTCGTCTTCTCCTGGATCGTCTGGCCATCGAAGGAAGTCGCTGACGCTGCCATGCCGAAGATGATGGAGGACGAGCGGTTGAAAGCCTGGGAGGACAACATGCCGTTCGACGGCAAGCGGATGGTTTATGGCGGGTTCGAGGTGATCCTCGACGAATAGCGGCAAGGCGCTAAACTGGCGGCTCCTCAAACCACCGAACCGGAGCCGCCGCCATGCGCCTCGCCGACAAGACTATTATCATTACCGGTGCGGGCTCCGGCATCGGCCTGGCGCTCGCCGAACGTTGCCTCGCTGAAGGGGCGGCTGTGGTGGCCGTGGACCGGGATGCGGACGGCATGGCGGGGCTAGCGACCCCCTACAAGCTGACTGGCGACGTGCGCGACCGGGGACTGGCGGAACAGGCGGTGGCGCTGGCGGAGAAGGAGACCGGGCGGCTCAGCGGGCTCGCGACGGTGGCCGGCATCTCCCGCAGCGGTATCCCCATCGACGGTATCAGCGAGCAGGATTGGGACGATGTCTACTCGGTCAATGTGAAGGGCACCTGGCTCTGGCTGGTCGCCTGCCTGCCCTCGTTCCGGCGGCAAGGCGGCGGCAGCGTTGTGACGGTGGCCAGCCAGTTGGCGTTCGGCGGCGGGGCGATGAACGCGGCCTATATCGCAAGCAAGGGTGCCATCGTCAGCCTGACCAAGACCGCGGCGCTGGAACTGGCAGGGGACGGCGTGCGGGTGAACAGCGTCGCGCCCGGTGCGACCGATACGGCCCTGTTCCGCGCCGGCATGGCCCGCAATCCCAACCCGGAAGCGCGCGAAAACTCCCGAAACCGCCACGCCATGAAGCGCTTCGGCGAGGCGCACGAGATCGCCAGCGGCATGCTCTATTTGCTGTCGGACGAAGCAAGCTTTACCACTGGCCACACCCTGCTGATCGATGGGGGGTGGACGGCGGCGTGAGCCGCGCTACGATGCAATCGTGTATAGTCGGTTTAGGATGCTGAAATGAGGCAAGAAGGCGGCTGCATTTGTGGCGATATCCGATATCGGGTCAGCGGTCAGCCCGAAAGGGTCACGGTATGCCATTGCCGTTTCTGCCAACGTGCGACCGGCTCGGGATTTTTGATTGAACCGGTATTTCGCAGGCACAATTTCGAAATTTTGAGCGGGAACCTGAAAACTTTCGTACATCGGTCCGAGCGTAGCGGGAATAGCATCTCGATCAATTTTTGCAGTGAGTGTGGAACGAAGCTGTATTTCGACCTTGAGGGGCGCCCTGACTTCGTCTGGGTCTTCGGCGGCACGTTTGATGACCCCAATTTCTTCGCACTGTCGCCTGACAACACAAAGTATATCTTCTTGAACTACGCCAGGAGCGGTACCATAATACCCTGCGGATTCTCTGCCTTTGCCGAGCACGTTTCGGAACTGGATGGTACGCCGGTGGAACCAACGGTGTTTGCCGACCATCATGTGATCGAATAAGGCTTAGCCGTAGTCCGGCGCTGTCTGGACGAAGGTACGAACTCGCGGGTAGGTTCGGCTATCTACCTCTACTCCCACCGTCCCTGGAGCCTGCCCCTGTGGAAGACCTCGCCCGTGCCGTTGCCGACCGCACCTCGTTTGCCGCCGACCTCTTTGCCGAGATGGAAAAGCATACCTATGACGGCATCGGCATCACCCGCGCCTCCTACGGCGAAGGCGAGCAGAAGGCGCATGACATTATGGCCGAAGCCGCCCGCGAATTGGGCCTTGGTGTGGCGCAGGACCCGGCCTGCAATTCCTATTTCACGCTGCCGGGCAAGAACCGGCGCGCGCCGAGTGTCTTGATCGGCAGCCACCTGGATTCGGTGGCCCAAGGCGGCAACTTCGATGGCGCGGCGGGCGTGGTCTCCGGCCTGACGGCGCTGGCGGCGCTGAAGGATGCGGGCATCACGCCCAACGTGGACGTGACCGTCATGGGCATCCGGGCGGAGGAAAGCGCTTGGTTCGGGGTCTCCTATCTGGGCTCCCGTGCGGCGCTGGGGATGCTGCCAAAGGGGGCGTTGGAGGCAAAACGGTCCGATAATGGCGTCTCGCTGGCGGAGCACATGGCGGCGTTGGGCGGTGATCCAGAGGCCTTGCAGACGGGGCCTGCGGTGCTGGATACTAGCCTGATCCGTGCCTTCCTGGAGCCGCATATCGAGCAGGGGCCGGTGCTGGAGGAGAAAGAAATCCCGGTCGGTGTCGTCACCGGCATCCGCGGCAACCGGCGGCTGCCGCACGCCCGGTGCCTCGGCCGTTACGCCCATTGCGGTGGCGAGCCCCGCTGGAACCGGCAGGACGCCGTGATTGCGGTCAGCGAGTTCGTCATGGCGCTCGACGCCATCTGGACGGAGACGGAGGCAGGCGGCGGCGACTTCGCCTATACTGTCGGCAAGTTCTTTACCGACGCCAAGCGCCACGCCATGACCATCGTCAACGGCGAGGTGGAGTTCTCGCTCGACCTGCGCTCGCTCGACCCGGATTTTCTGGGGGAGATGGAAGGCCGGCTGGAGGAGATCGCCCGCGCCATCGCCGCCCGCCGCGGCGTCCGCTTCGAACTGGGGAACGTGACCAAGGCAGCGCCGGGGCGGATGGACACCATCATCCGCAACAGCCTGTGGCAGGGCGTGCGGGAGAAGGGCATCCAGGCCATGGAAATCGCGAGCGGGGCTGCGCACGACTCGGCGGCCTTCGCTGCGGCGGGCGTGCCGACGTCCATGATCTTCATCCGCAACGCCAACGGCTCCCATAACCCGGATGAAGCCATGCGCATCGAGGACTTCATGGTGGCGACCGACCTGCTGGCGTGGCAGTTGACGCGGTTTTAGGGTATCATAGGCGAGTCTTTGAGGAGGTGTGGTACCCGTGACGGATCAAGTCAATGTGGCCGATGACCTGAAGGCCGCCGTCGATGAGGCTGTGGCCGCGGGTGATTATCCTGACGCGGAGGCCGTGGTTCGGGAAGCGCTGGAGACCTGGCAGAAGCGCCGGGCGGAGAAAGCAGCGGTGGAGGAGAAGGTCCGTCAGCTTTGGGACGAAGGAATCGCCAGCGGGCCAGGCGAACCGATGGATTGGGATAAGTTGAAGGTTGAAGCGCGGCGGCGCTGGCAGGCTAAACAAGCGTGAGCCTTAGCAGTCCGCCGCCAGTCGCCATCCGAACGGTTCAGGCTGATGATGATTTTTTCGAAATATGGGCGACAATAGCGGACGGCGATCCACTCGCCGCCGACCGGATGTCGGATAGGATAGCAGACGCAGTCCGGAGGCTGGCCAAATGGCCGTATCTTGGTCCGGCGCGGGAGGATTTGCGGCCTGAACTGCGCTATTTTGTAATTGCGCCTTATCTTTTGTTCTACCGGATCATTCCCGATGGTGTGGAGGTCGTCCGCATCGTCCATGGCTCGCGAGATTTGGATGGGCTGTTTATTGATGTGGGCTGATTCCGAAGACTCCAGGCATCGCCTCCCTGGCCCGCCGCACGGCTCTCGCTTACACTGCCGCCAACAACAGCAATCAAGCCTATAGGAAACCCCTCCCATGCCCGTCATCGACTCTCAGGTCCATGTCTATGAAGCGAACACGCCGGCGCGCCCATGGGCGACGGTGCCGAACTGGCCGCCGCGGGTAAATGGGGAGGACATGGTTGCGGCCATGGACGCGGTCGGCGTCGATGGTGCGATCTTTGTCTCGTCTTTCTCCATGTACGAGTACGACGCCAGCTATGCCTGCGAGGTGCAGCAGAAGTATCCGGGCAAGTTCGCGCTGGTGAAGCCGATCGATCCCGAGAATCCGGGCCTCGCCGATGTCATCGCCGATTGGAAAAAGACGCCAGGCACGGTTGGCGTCCGTATCATGCTGACCCACGGGCCGGAGCGCGACGCGAGCCATGCCGGCATCAACCGCATTGCGGAGGAAGCCGCGCGCCACGACCTGCCTGTAAACCTGCTGACCTGGGGGAAGATCGAGGAAGGGCAGAAGCTGATCGACAAGCACCCGAACACGCGTTGGGTGCTGGACCATCTGGGCATCTTCCAGCCGCGCGAACTGCCGGTACACGCCAATCCCTGGGCCGACCTGCCGAAGGTGTTGGACCTCGCCAAGCGGGATAATGTGGTGATCAAGGTCTCGGGCGCCTGCACGCTCTCGGAGCAGGGCGATCCCTATGATGACATCTGGGACCCGCTGGCCCGTGTTTTCGACGCCTGGGGCTTCGAGCGCTGCCTGTGGGGGACGGACTGGACCCGGGCTGCGGCGGTGCTCAATTACGAGCAGGGCGTGCGACCGTTCCGTCAGACCAACCGCCTGACCGATGCCGAACGGGACATGCTGATGGGCGGCGCTTGTGCCAAGACCTACGGCTGGTCGCCGTCGTAATACCAACGGCAGAGGATAGTGGCCTTCACCTCGAGTAGCCCCGGGTCGCAGTCCGGGGTGTATCGAGAGGCCGGCGACTGTATCCCTCGATACGCCGGCTGCGCCGGCACTCGGGATGAGGGAGAGAGAAGATCATTACTCCCTGCCGCTGGTATAAGATAGCTGTCTCGAGCCTGACAAAACCGGTCTTTAAAGCTCGGCTTCTTTGGTGATGAGGCACCAGGCTGCCGGTGCTGCTGCATCGGACATCCTGTTGTCCCAACCCGGCAGATCGACCGGGCCGCACCCCGGCCACCAGGTCTCTTCGCAATAGCTGTTGCGGTTGGTGCGCCATTCGCCCGCCTGAAGGCAATATTGCCAGTTGCCGGTGCTGGCGGCGAGGCGGTCCTCGTACAATATCGTGAGCCAAATGCTGCCGATTTCCTCGAACGTGGGCAGCATGTCGATGACCCAGTCCCATTTTGTGACCGTTGCCGGTTTGGCGAGAGCGAGACCGCCGCGGTCGACTGCGCGCTCGTAGCCGTTCAGGAAATGCCCCTCTAGCTCGATTCCCAAGTCCCCACCCTGGATACCGGCTTCCCGTTCGGCCACCAGCATTTCGCAAAGGTCCGGAATCAGGAGTTCGGAGGGAAATGCCAGGGTAGGGCCGATGAACGTGCCAGCCTTCGCAAACAGGTCTATGTCGAAGAAAAAGCCGACCGTGCCCATACGCCCTGCCGTTTCCATGACGTGGTCATGCAGTTTGTCCGTCTCGAGGCCGGACCAATGCCGGGAGACACTGTCCCAGACCGGCATTGCGCTCGCGTAAGAGGGCTCCGTGAAGGCCCAATGCCGCTCAAGGGATGCCGGGAAGTCCCGCCGGTCGCCACGTTGGTCGGCTTCGATCATGCGGGCTATCGCTTCGAGGGCGCCGATCGCGCCCCATGACACGACATGGACCAGATGGTGGTTCTGATGCCGAAGCGAGTCCAGGTAGGCCTGGATGAGATATCCGATGCCTTGACAGGTCAGGCCGCCCTGGCTTTGTCCTGTCACGAATACTTCGCCGCCAGCGCTGCCCGCTGACGCGTAATCCGCGGCGTCGCGGACCATCCGGAGGGCTTCGGTGGAGACGAACTGCGCCCGGCCCATCGTCATGCCGGAAGCCCAGGTCCGCAGGTCGGTGTGATAAAAGACGTGGCTGCCTGCAATCCCGTAAATGCGGTGGGGCGCGATATCGCCGCCGCCGGTGTATTCCAACGCCATGCCTGCAAAGCCTGAGTAGGCGTCGGCGTAGACCGCTTCTACCCTGTAGCCGGGCAGCTTTCCCTGCACCAGGCCGCGGTCGAGCACACCCGTCGCCGCAATGCCGTTTTCGAAGTCGAACGTGATTTCATAGGCCAGGTCCGCTGCGATTACGGTATTCTCGTAGACCTTCCAAAGTGGATTGATCCTTGAGCGGTCGTCCACGAAAAGCGCCGTCGTATCGTCCGTCAGATAGTAAATTTCATCCGCGTCCGGATGTGGAACGTCCACATCGCGCAGGTGATCGAATTCGACATCGACTTGATAATGCGACCCATCGGTGGAGACATCAGCGCGCAGGTGGTGTTCGTTCAGGATTTCGTTGGCGACGGAAACGGCCTCATTCAAAGACGAGGACAAGTGGCGAGCGGAACTCATCGCCGCTTCCGACTTGCACTGGCTTGTGGGTAAGGCTCCTTCCTCCAGGGAATGCGCCGGAACCGACAGAGCAGTGGCGCCGGCGACCGCTGCGGTGGCTAGCAACCTTCCGAACCATGTCATGACCGTTCCTCCAGTGTCTCTCCAGCCAACCGAAGACGTCTATCCGGCAAAACCGCCGGGTTTTTTAATCCTTCGCGCGTTCCATGTAGGTGCGGTCGGTGGGGCTGACGACGACGCGGGTGCCGGTGGTGATGTGCGGCGGCACCATGATGCGGACACCGTTTTCCAGCACCGCGGGCTTGTAGGAGGAGGAGGCGGTTTGGCCTTTGACGACCGGGTCGGCCTCGACAATTTCCAGGGTTACGCTCTTCGGCATTTCCACGCCGATAGCGGAACCTTCGACCAACGTGACGACCAGGGTCATGCCTTCCTGGAGGAAGGCCGCGGCTTCACCGATCAGTTCCGCCGGAATCAGGAACTGGTCGAAGGTCTCGTTGTCCATGAAGGTCAGGTTTTCGCCATCCGCGAAAAGGAACTGGCATTCTTTGTTGTCGGTCAACAGGCGCTCCACCGTATCGGCGGTGCGGAAGCGGGCGTTGGTCTTGGTGCCGGTCTGGACGTTGCGCATCTCAATGGCGATGAAAGCGTTGCCCTTGCCAGGGGTAATCAATTCGTAGTTGATCACGATCCAGCGCTGGCCTTCGTGCTCGATCACATTACCGGGGCGGATGGTGTTTGATTGAACCTTCATCGGAAACTCACAGTCGAGGGGAGAATATGTTGCGTGCGGTTTAGCCGGTACCTTGAGCCAGCGCAATGAGGCCGGTTGAGGCGCGCCGCCCCATCCGCGAAGCCATCGCCCGCTTTTTCGACCGCGAGGGTCTTATGGCCGTCGAAACGCCCGCGATTCAGGTGTCGCCAGGGCTTGAAGTGCATCTGGGCGCGATGCCGGTGACCGCCGGTGGCGAGCGGCGCTATCTGCACACCTCGCCCGAATTTGCGATGAAGCGGCTGGTCGTCCGCGAGAAGCGCTCGCTCTATCAGTTCTGCCAAGTGTACCGGGACGAGCCGCAATCCTCGACCCACCACCCCTCGTTCGAGATGCTGGAATGGTACCGGGTGTATCATGGCACCGGACGCTTGATAGAAGATTGCCTGGAAATCCTGCGGCGGGGGCGGCGGGCGATTGGCTTGCCACCTTTCCTGGCGTGGAAGGGGCAGGTTTGCGACCTGGCCGCCGATCCCGACGTGCTGACCTGCGCCGATGCCTTTGCGCGGTATGCCGGAATTGATCTGGCGGCGGTAGCCGGTGACGTTGAGGGTTTTGCCGCGGCTGCCAAGGAGCAAGCGGGCATCGTTTCCGCGCCGGACGACAGTTGGGACGATGTCTTTTTCCGGGTCATGCTGAACAAGGTCGAGCCCTGGCTGGGCCTTGGCGCGCCAACCTACCTGACCGGCTATCCGAGGGAGCAGGCAGCGCTCGCCCGGATGGACCCGGATGATCCTGCGACGGCGGAGCGGGTGGAGCTTTATGTTTGCGGGCTGGAACTGGCCAATGGCTTTGGCGAACTGACCGATGCGGTGGAGCAGCGGGCCCGGTTCGAACACGACCAGGCAGAGAAGGCCCGGCTCTATGGTGAGACCTATCCGCTGCCGGAGAGCATGTTGCAGGCGCTGGCGCGGGGAATGCCGCGCACGTCCGGCATGGCGCTGGGGTTCGACCGCCTGGTCATGCTGCTGACCGGGGCGGAGCGCATTCAGGACGTGCTGTGGCTGACGATGGAGTAGGGGCTTTCGCAGAGATGGCATTCGCATTCAAAGCCATTTCTCCCCGGACGGCTCGCGAGAGGCGGTCCGGGGCCAAGAGTTCCTCGCATGTTTCAAGAAGTACCGGTAACCCTGGGCCCCGGCTCTCGCCTGTGGCTCGGCCGGGGGAGTTGGCAGCTAAATGTGAAGCACCGCCTTGCCGCTGAACTTCCGGTCGATCAGTTCCTGGGCAACGAAGTCGATATCCTCCCAGCTGGCTTCGCGGCCAAGCGGGCAGGTCAGGCGGCCGGTTTCCATCAGGCGCAGGAGCCGCGCAAGATGTTGCGACGGGGGATCGCTCTCACTCTTGTTGTAGAGGTGGAAGCCCATGATCTGGGCGAGGCCGCGAGTCATGAAGTGCTGCACCTCCAGGCCGATTTCCGGCTCCGCCGTAACGCCGTAGCAGACGGCCATGCCGCGGGGCGCCAACGCCCGGATGCCCGCGTTCAACACCCCGCCGGAGACGCCGTCGACCACCAGCCGGAAGGGCCCGGCTGCTACGATACCTTCCCCATTGGATGAGACGACCGCAGTGCAGGGGGCCAGGCCCTCGACAAAGGCGACTTGCTCCTGCCGCCGCACCTGGGCGAAGACGTCCGCGCCGCACAGATGGGCTAGTTGCACGGCAAAGAGGCCGACACCGCCGGTCGCGCCCGTCACCAGTATCTTGTCGCCGAGGATACAGGAGCCAGCCTCAACCGAATGCAAGGCGGTCAGGCCAGCGACCGGCAGGGTCGATGCCTGGGCGTCGCTGACTGCATCGGGGATCGGGCAGATATAGTTGGTGTCGATGCAGACCTTCTCCGCCCAGCCTTCCATGCGGGGGGAAAAGCCGACGACGCGGGTGCCGGGCGCGGGACCGGAGCCGTCCGCGGCCTGGCGTTCCACCTTGCCGACGAAGTCCCAGCCGATCTGGATCGCCTCTTCCGAGCGCTCCGCCCGGCGGCACTCGCCCCTGTTCACGGAGAAGGCGGTGACGGTGACCACGGCTTCGTTCGAGAACGGCTCGCGCAGGTTGACCGGCTCGTGTTTGACGATACCTGACCCATCGGTCGCAGCAACGACGGCGGTGATTTTTTCTGGCATGGTTTGACGCTTCTGTTTCGATCGTGGCGGCAGGTGACCCGAACGCCGGTCCAGGCACTATAACCGATTGTAACTTGAAAGTCTGACGGGTCTCGGCAACGACTTTTGCAGTCCCGGCAAAAGCCGGGCGGTTGAACGGAGGGGCGGCGGGACCAGATGCAGTTCCATCTTTACCCCACCCCACACACAGGAGATGCGCCATGAGCTTTCACCCCTGTCCCGACCCGGCGCCCGGTGACGCCGAAGCGGTGGCCTCCATCGAGCAGGTGATCATCCCCAGGGCGCGCGACCTGGGCGGGTTCGAGGTGCGGCGCGCCCTGCCGGCAAGGGAACGGCAGATGGTCGGCCCCTTCATCTTCTGGGACCAGATGGGGCCAGCCGTGTTCGATGCGGGAAAGGGCGTCAATGTGCGGCCGCACCCGCATATAGGACTGGCGACCATTACCTACCTGTTCGACGGGCAGATCTATCACCGGGACAGCCTGGGCTCGGCCCAGCCGATCAACCCGGGCGACGTCAACTGGATGAGTGCCGGCCGGGGCATCGTTCATTCGGAGCGGACCGATCCGGCGTGGTCTCAGCAGGCGCGGCCGCTATTCGGCATTCAAAGCTGGATCGCCCTGCCGAACGACAAGGAGGAGGGTGCGCCCGCCTTCGTCCATCTCGGCCAGGCAGACCTGCCGCTGGTGGAAGGCGAAGGAGTGCGGGCGCGTATTATCGCCGGAGAGATGTTCGGCCAGACCTCACCGCTACAGACGGCCTCGCCGACTATCTATGCCGATCTCGCCATGGAACTGGGTGCGCGCGTCACGATCCCGGCGGAGTATGTGGACCGCGCGGTCTATGTCGCGTCCGGCGCGGTGTCGGTCGCCGGTACGCGCTTCGGCGAAGGTCAGTTGATCGTGCTGCATCCGGGCGCGCTGGTGGATATGCGGGCGGAGGAAGCGGCGCGCGCCCTGGTGCTGGGCGGCGAGCCGATGGAGGGGCCGCGGCATATCTGGTGGAACTTCGTCTCCTCCTCCCGCGAGCGGCTGGAGCAGGCGAAGGAGGACTGGCGCCAAGGCCGCTTCGACACTGTTCCCGGCGACGCGGAGGACTTCATCCCGCTGCCGGGGGAATAGAGCCAGCTACAGGATGAATTTGCTCAGGTCGGCGTCCTTCGCCAGTTCGCCGACCGTCTCGCGCACCATGCTGGCGCTGACGACATACTCGCTGCCGGGCTTGTCCGAGGCGGTGTAGCTGATCTCTTCCAACAGTTTTTCGAGAACGGTCTGAAGCCGCCGGGCGCCGATATTCTCGACACTGGAATTGATCTCTGCGGCGAGATTGGCGATTTCCTCAATGGCGTCGTCTTCAAAGACCAGCCGCACGTTTTCGGTGCCCAGCAGGGCAACGTACTGCTTGATGAGGCTGGATTCCGGCTCATTCAGAATGCGGACCAGGTCGTCGCGGGTCAGCGCGGCAAGCTCTACCCGGATCGGCAGCCGGCCTTGCAGTTCGGGCAGCAGGTCGGAGGGCTTCGCCAAGTGGAACGCGCCGGAGGCGATGAACAGGATGTGGTCGGTTTTAACGGCGCCGTGTTTGGTGGTGACCGTGGTGCCTTCGATCAGGGGCAGCAGATCGCGCTGCACGCCTTCGCGGGAAACATCGCCGCCGGCGCGCTCGGACCGGACGCAGATTTTGTCGATCTCGTCCAGGAAAACGATGCCATTGTTTTCCACGGCGTCGATGGCGGCGCGGGTGACTTTCTCCTGGTCCAGCAGCTTGTCGCTTTCGTCGGCCACCAGCACGTCGTAGCTGTCGGCGACAGACATGGTCTGTTTCTTGGTCTTGCCGCCGAACGCGCCGCCGAACATGTCGCCCAGATTGAGCATGCCCATCTGTGCACCTGGCATGCCGGGGATATCCATGGTCGGCATCTGGAAGCCGCCGGAGTCTTGAAGCTCGATTTCGATCTCGCGGTCGGCCAGTTCGCCATCGCGGAGCATCTGTCGGAACTTCGCGCGGGTCTCCTTGCTGGCATTGGAGCCGACAAGGGCGTCGATCACGCGTTCTTCGGCGAGCAATTCCGCCTTGGCCTTGACCTCCTCCCGCATGCGCTCCCGCGTCATGTGGATGGCGTTCTCGACCAGGTCGCGGACGATGCTTTCCACGTCGCGGCCGACATAGCCGACCTCGGTGAACTTGGTGGCCTCCAGCTTGATGAAGGGGGCCTGCGCGAGCTTGGCCAGGCGGCGGGCGATTTCGGTCTTGCCGACGCCGGTCGGGCCGATCATCAGGATGTTCTTCGGCAGAACCTCTTCCCGCATCTGGCCTTCGAGTTGTTGACGCCGCCAGCGGTTGCGCAGCGCGATGGCCACCGCCCGCTTGGCCTCCTGCTGGCCGACGATGAAGCGGTCAAGCTCCGAGACGATTTCTCTTGGGCTGAACGAGGTCATACGTCGGAATCCATGCTTTCGATGAGGATGTTGTCGTTGGTGTAGATGCAGATTTCGCCTGCAATCTCCAAACCACGCCGGGCGATCGCCTCCGCATCCTGGCCTTCGACCGGCAGCAGGGCGCGGGCGGCGGCCAGCGCATAGGCCCCGCCGGAACCGATGCCGATCAATCCGTCGTCGGGCTCCAGCACGTCGCCATTGCCGGTCATTACGAGGGAGACCCGGCTGTCGGCCACCGCCATCATGGCTTCCAAGCGGCGGAGGTAGCGGTCCATCCGCCAGTCCTTCGCCAGCTCCACGCAGGCGCGGGTCAATTGGCCGGGATACTGCTCCAGCTTGGCTTCCAGCCGCTCGAACAGGGTGAAGGCGTCGGCGGTCGCGCCGGCAAAGCCAGCGATGACACCACCGTCCTTGCCCAGGCGGCGCACCTTTCGCGCCGTGCCCTTCAGGACGGTATTGCCAAAGGAAACCTGGCCGTCGCCGGCGATCACGACCTTGCCACCTTTCCGGACAGCCAGGATGGTCGTGCCATGCAGCACGGGGGCATTATCAGACATGAGGCAGAGATCTTTCGCGGAACATGTCCGCACCATGTAGACCGATGCGGCGCTGGGTCAAGCCGCCCCTAGCCGCGGCGCTGCTTCGGCGGTATGAGAGATGCACCGATTTGGACCGGCAGCCGAAAGCACCGAGCGGCCATGCGAACCGCCAGCCTGCAACGCGATACGAACGAGACCAAAGTCAGCGTGACCGTCAATCTGGACGGGACCGGCGCCTATGACGTGGCGACCGGCGTGGGCTTCCTCGACCATATGCTGGAGCAGCTTTCCCGGCACAGTTTGTGCGACCTGACGGTGCGCTGCGACGGCGATACGCATATCGACGACCACCACACGACGGAAGATGTCGGCATCGCCATCGGCACGGCGATGAAGCAGGCCATGGCCGATAAGCGCGGCATTGTCCGCTACGGCTCCTGCCTGTTGCCGATGGATGAGGCGCTTTCCCGGGTGGTGATTGACTTTTCCGGCCGGCCGTTCCTGGTCTGGCGGACCGAGTTCCCCACCCAGAAGATCGGGTCGTTTGACACCGAACTGGTGCGGGAGTGGTTCCAGGGCTTTGCCAGCGCATCCGGCGCGACGCTGCATGTGGAGACGTTCTACGGCGCGAACAGCCACCATATCGCCGAGTCTTGCTTCAAGGGCCTGGCCCGTGCGGTGCGGCAGGCAGTGGAGACCGATCCGCGCCGGGCCGATGCCATTCCGTCCACCAAGGGCACGCTCGGCGGCGGTGAGGCGGGCTAGTGCGGAGCTATACCGTCCAACGCCCACCCTATCCGGGCAGCGCCATCGTGCTGCCGGAGGGTTTCTCGTTCTGGGCTTTCCTGTTCGGGCCGTTGTGGTTCCTGTTCCACGGAATGTGGGTGTCTGCGATTTTGCTCGTGCTGGTTCACGTGGCGCTGGGCACTGCCCTCCAGTATTTCGGTTTACCCGAAGTGTTTTCCGGCATTGCCTCCCTGACCGTTAGTGTTTTGGTAGGGTTTAATGCGCGAGATTGGTGGCGCCTGATGCTGACCCGCCAGGGCTTCCGGTTCGAGCCGGTCGTCCTCGGCCGCTCGTTGGAGCAGGCGGAGTTGACCTTGATGAAACGCGCTTTTGCGGAGACCGGTGCGGCGTGAGAATAGCGGTAGTTGATTGTGGTTCCGGGAACCTCCGGTCCGTCGTGCGCGTCGTCGAGCACGCTGCCGCCGATGAGGGCATCGCTGCGCAGGTAGAGGTGACCACCCGCCCCGAAGAGGTTTTGGCCGCGGACCGGATCATCATGCCGGGGCAGGGGGCCTTTGCCAGTTGCCTCAAAGGTCTCAATGGGGCGCCGGGCCTGCGTGAATCCCTGGTTGAGGCGGTCCAATCGAATGGCAGGCCGTTTTTCGGCATTTGTGTGGGCATGCAGTTGCTGGCCGATGTCAGCACCGAGCACGGGGAGTATCAAGGCCTCGGCTGGATTCCCGGCAAGGTCGTAGCGCTGGAGCCTTCCAGCCCCGCGATCAAGGTGCCGCACATGGGCTGGAACGAATTGTTGATCATCCGGCCCGGGCATCCAGTACTGGCGAACCTGCCGCCGCACGCCCATGTCTATTTCGTCCATTCCTACCATCTGGTCTGCGAGCGGCAGGACGATTGCATTGCCGTGACGGACTATGGCGGGCCTGTCACCGCGCTGGTGGGTAGGGACAATATCATCGGTGCTCAGTTCCACCCGGAAAAAAGCCAGGCGGTGGGATTGCAGTTGCTGCGTCAATTCCTGCGGTGGAAACCTTAGACCCATGGCAAAACAAGACCCTGCGCCGCCTCCCAAGCTGGTGATCGAGCCGGCAAGCCGTTTGGACGCCGCTGATCTGCATGATCTGTGCGAAGCGACCGACATGGCCATTATCGATGGTGGCGGCTTCGGCTGGGTGGCGCCGCCCCCGCGCGAAACGCTGGAAGCCTATTGGCGGGGCGTGCTCGTCGTGCCGGAACGCGAATTGTTCATTGCGCGCCTTGATGGGCAGATCTGCGGCTCCGGCCAATTGGCCCTGCCCTCGCGCAACAGCGAGGCGCAGAAACATGCCATCCATATACAAAGCGCCTTTATCGCGCCGTGGGCGCGCGGCCACGGCCTCGCCCAGGATCTGATGCTGGCGCTTGAAGCGCGGGCGCGCGCCCTTAAGTTCAAAATTCTGAACCTGGACGTCCGCGCAACCCAGACGGCCGCCATCCGGCTGTACGAAAGACTTGGCTATGCCCGCTGGGGCAGTCATCCTGCCTATGCCTTCGTCAAGGGACAGTTCGTCGAGGGCCATTTCTACTTCAAAAACCTCCGCCTGACAGATTTGCCGAAAAGCTGATGATCCTCTTCCCCGCAATCGATTTGAAAGATGGCCAATGCGTGCGCCTGTTGAGGGGCGACATGGGGCAGGCCACCGTCTTCAACGACGACCCGGCAGCCCAGGCCAGGGCCTTCGCCGCGCAAGGCTTCGAGTGGCTGCATCTGGTCGACCTGAACGGCGCCGTCTCGGGCGAGCCAGTGAACAGCGCCGCCGTCGAAGCCATCCTGGAGGCCGTGCCCGTGCCGGTGCAACTGGGCGGCGGTATCCGGGATATGGATACGATCAGCCATTGGCTGGAGCGTGGCGTGCGCCGGGTGATTCTCGGCACGGCGGCGCTGGAGGACCCGGAACTGGTCCGCACTGCCTGCCGGGCCTATCCTGGCCGGATTTTGGTCTCCATCGATGCGCGCGACGGCAAGGTGGCGAGCCGCGGCTGGGTGGAAACGACGGAGGTCAAGGCGCTCGACCTGGCGCTGGCGATGGAAAAGGCCGGTGTGGCCGCCATTGTCTTTACCGATATCGACCGGGACGGCGCGCTTTCCGGCGTCAATATTGATGCGACGGTCGATCTGGCCTGGGCCTTGAATGTCCCTGTGATCGCATCGGGGGGTATTGCCTCAATCGCGGACTTGCGGGCGCTGATGGACGAAGAAGAATCGGGCATCGAAGGCGCGATTTCGGGCAGGGCGCTCTATGACGGCCGGATTGATCCGCAGGAAGCCCTGGCGCTATTGCGACGCGCTGGCGAACGCGGCTAGCCGATGCTGAAAACCCGGATCATACCATGCCTGGACGTCCACGCAGGCCGCGTCGTCAAAGGCGTTAACTTCGTCGATCTGATCGATGCCGGCGACCCGGTGGAGCAGGCGCGGGTCTATGACGCCGCCGGTGCTGACGAATTGACCTTCCTGGATATTACCGCCAGCCATGAGAACCGCGATACGATTTATGACGTGGTCAAGGGCACCGCCGACTATTGCTTCATGCCGGTGACGGTCGGCGGCGGCGTTCGCACAGTGGAAGACATCCGCAAGCTGTTGATGGCGGGCGCGGACAAGGTCTCGATCAACTCCGCCGCGGTGTCCCGGCCCGAATTCGTGAACGAGGCGGCGACCGCCTATGGCTCGCAGTGCATCGTCGTGGCCATCGATGCCAAGAGCAATGGCACCGGGGGGTGGGAGGTTTTCACCCATGGCGGGCGGCACAATACCGGTATCGACGCCATCGCCTGGGCCAAGCAGATGGTGGAGCGCGGCGCGGGCGAAATCCTGCTGACCAGCATGGACCGGGATGGCACCAAGTCCGGTTTCGATCTGGGATTGACCAGGGCAGTAAGCAGTTCGGTCCGGGTGCCGGTGATCGCATCGGGCGGCGTCGGCACGCTCGACCATCTGGTAGAAGGCGTGCAAGCCGGCGCGTCCGCCGTGCTGGCGGCCTCCATCTTTCACTTCGGCACGTTCTCGATTGCCGAAGCCAAGCGGCACATGGCGGAGGCAGGCGTTCCGGTCCGGCCGACTTACCTGGAGGCGGCGGTATGAGCAGCGGCCACACACTCGATAAACTTTTCGCTGTTATCGAAAGCCGCAAAGGCGCGGACCCGTCCTCGTCCTACACCGCCAAGCTGTTCGGAAGGGGCACTGCCAAGATCGCTCAGAAGGTCGGTGAGGAAGCGGTGGAAACTGTGATCGAGGGGATGCGCGGCGACCGGAAGCTGCTGGTCTCCGAGAGCGCTGACTTGCTTTATCACCTGTGCGTGCTCTGGGCCGACCAGGGTGTAAAGCCCGACGAGATTTGGGCGGAACTGGCCAAGCGCGCCAAACCGAAAGACTGAGCCGGCGGAGGTTATGGTGGCATACGATCCCGACAATATTTTCGCGAAGATCCTGCGTGGCGAGATCCCGAACGAGACGGTGCTGGAGACCGAGCACTCGCTGGCCTTCCGCGACATCAACCCGGCACGGCCGACCCATGTGCTGGTGATCCCCAGGGGCGCCTATGTTACCTGGGACGAGTTCGCCGCCAACGCCAGTGACGCGGAGATGGCGGATTTCGTCCGGGCTGTCGGCGAGGTCGCGCGGAAGGAAGGCGTCGCGGAATCCGGCTACCGCCTGATTCAGAACAATGGCGAGCATGGCCACCAGGAAGTGCCGCACCTGCACGTGCACGTGGTCGGCGGCGCGCCCGCCGGGCCGATGCTGCGCCGTCAGCAGTAGGTAACCGCTAACGAAGGACCCGACCCGATGGCTGATGCCTGGAAAACTGCGGTAGCTGAGGACCGGGCTTCGGTCAAAGCCTGGTTTGACACCTGGGGGGCGCACGTCGCGGCCCGGGAGTTCACGGAAGCGCGGGAACTGTTCGGACCGGAAGCGTTGGGGTTCGGTACCTGGATGGACTATGTCGAGGGCCTCGATAATCTGGAAGCCAAGCAGTGGCGCAGCATCTGGGGCACCATCCGCGATTTTCACCACCGCACCGACGATGCACTGCAAGTGACGGTGTCGCCGGACCGCTTGCAGGCGGTGGGGCTGGTGCTCTGGACCTCCACCGGATTTCACGAGGACGGCAGCGAGTATGAGCGTCCTGGCCGAACCACGGCGGTGTTCACCCGCAGCGCGGTCGGGGACGACTGGAAATGCGTGCATACGCATGTTTCGTTGGCCAGAGGCGTGCCGCAGAAGAGCTTCGGCGAACCTGGGGCCTAAGTGGACCTGGCATCATTGCGAGGTGCCGCGTGTGGCTCCCCGCAATGACGGCCAAGCCCTAAATGTTAATCGAGAAACCGCCGTCCACCGGAATGGATGTGCCGGTCACGTAGTCTGAAGCGGCGCTCGCCAGGAACACGGCGATCCCGGCATGATCGTCAGGGGTTCCCCAACGGCCGGCAGGTGCCCGCTTCTCCACATGCTC
Source organism: Alphaproteobacteria bacterium (assembly GCA_965222315.1). Classification (GTDB taxonomy): domain Bacteria; phylum Pseudomonadota; class Alphaproteobacteria; order Bin95; family Bin95; genus JACKII01. The sequence goes on from OZ244951.1 coordinate 1,889,961, forward strand.
ATGGAGGCCATCCACTTGCTCGCGGGCGCGCTGGGTCATGGCTGTGTCGATCCAGCCGGGCAGGATGGTGTTCACCTGGATATTGTCCTTTGCCCAGGCGATGGCCAACGACTTCCCCAATTGCACGATGCCGCCCTTGGACGAGGCATAGGGGGAGGAATAGGGCGCGCCGAAGATCGACATCATGGAGCCGATCATAACGATCTTGCCGCCGCCCTGCGCTTTCATGTGCGGATAGACCAGACGGGAGCAGACAAAGGCGCTGCGCAGATTGGTGTCGAGCACCTGGTCCCATTCTTCGAGTTCGTACTCTTCCGGCTGTTTGCGGATGGAGGTGCCCGCGTTGTTGACGAGGCAATCGATGCGCCCGAACCGCTCCACGGTTTTGGCGACCATTGCTTCGCAGGAGGCCGTGTCGGTGATGTTGACCGTGACCGAGTCGGCCTCGGCGCCCATTTCTTTTAGTTCAGCCACCGCCGCGGCGTTCTTTTCCTCATTGCGCCCGGCCACCATGATGCTCGCGCCAGCACCAGCCATGCCGCGGCCCATGCCAAGGCCGATGCCGCCATTGCCGCCGGTCACCAGCATGGCCTTGCCGGAGAGATCGAAGAGAGTGGAGGGCATGGTTTGCTCCCATACAAGACAATAAAATCGGAATCTATCGGACGGCTGGCGCCCGCACACCCGCGTTGGGGACTAAAGCATCGGCCAGGCCGTTGCCGGATGCAAGGTCTCTACCCGTTCCATTGCCGCGCACGCCGCGCCGCCAGCCATTCCGCCAACAGCCAGAACGCCAGCGCCCAGAACGAGCCGATAGCCCAGCCGGCCATTACGTCCGTCGGCCAATGAACGCCCAGATAGACCCTGCTGAAGCTGATGAGCAGCGTCAGGAGGATGGCTGCGGCCAATACAAAAATCCCCGTGCGCCGCTGCTGTTGGTTCCGCGCAACCAGTGCGCCGATCGTCAGATAGGTCACCGCCGACAGCATGGCATGGCCGCTCGGGAAACTGAGGGAGGAGACCTCGACCAGATGGGGCACCAGATCGGGCCGCGCCCGGTCAAAGCCGGCTTTCATGAACTGTTCCGCAATCGCCCCGCTCGAAATCGCCAGCGCTACGAGCGCCGCACTGATGTAGCGTCCCGCCAAGGCCAGAAATGCGGTCGCGATGACGGTGACGAGAGTCAGGATCGAAGGGTTGCCCAACACCGTGATGTCGGTCAGTGCGATTTCCAGCCATGGCGGACCGATCGCGTCGGACAGGTCGGCAGGATTGCGAAAGAGCAACAGCGTGGCTTGGTCGAACCGGCCGGTATCGCCTTCCATCACCTCATCGACGATGGCGCCGAATGCCCAAAGTAGGGCCGACAAAACCCCTAGCGCGATGAGGACGCGGGGTGCGGGGCTGGCTCGTTGAACGAAACCTGCCAGTGCCTGCAGCATAAAACCAAAAGGCTCCGGGTCCGCTTGTCAGGCGCGGGCGGCCGCGGTGGCCGTCTCATCGACCTGGCCGTCATCGTCGATGACGACACCGTAATGCCTTCGCGCGGCTTCGGCGCTGACCATGCCGTTCAACACATCAGCCGCTACCGATTCCACCGGCCGCCGCTTGGGATCACCCAGGCCGCCGCCGCCGGGCATCTCCATCAGCAGGCGTTCGCCGGACGGGATGGTCTGACGGCCCTTGCCCTTCAGCACGGTCTTGTCCTTGACGCTGATCACGCCTTTCGCTCCGCCTATGCCGCCATTGCGGCCCCGGGGTGGATGGTCGATGCGATCGAACATGCTGGAGATCGCGAAGGGGGCATCTTCCGCATGGCCGACTTCCATGATCTGGCCGGTGCCGCCGCGGTACTCGCCTGCGCCGCCGGAATCCGGGCGGTATTCCTTCTTCCAGAATACCAGGGGCGCGATGGTCTCGTTGACCTCCACGGGCGTATTGCGGACACCGGAGGGAAAGGCGGTGGCATTCAGGCCGTCTTTCGACGGTCGGGCGCCGGTGCCGCCGGTGTGGAACGTGTTCATGGCAAAAGCCCGGCCGCGCTGGTCCGGCCCGTCCACTACGCCATGGCCGCCCATGAGCACCGGGTTCCAGAGGCAGGAAGTGCCCTCTGCCGGGACCTGATCCGGGATGACCTGGTTCAGGCAGCCCAGCACCACATCGGGCAGCATCTGGCCGATAACGTGGCGGGCGGTGACGGCGCAGGGCTCCGGCGCGTTCAGGATACAGCCTTCGGGCGCGGTGATCTTCACGGCCCCCAGGCTGCCGGCATTGTTCGGCACCCGGTTGCCCACGACGCAGCGCACGCCGAAGCTGGCATAGGCGTCCGTGTAGCTCATGGGCACGTTGATGCCATAGGCGGAGACGGGGGAGGTGCCGTCAAAGTCCACGGCGATCTCGCCGTCCTTGATGGTCATGGTGGCGACCAGATCCACGGGGGATTCGTAGCCGTCAATGCGCATGGCGTTCTTGTAGACGCCGTTTGGCAGCTTGGCGATTTCGGCGTGCATGCCCTGCACGGAGGCTTCGATGATGTGCTGGGCAAGCGAATCGACCTCGGCCATGCCGAATTCGTCCATCATCTCCAGCAGGCGGCGGGAGCCGACCTCGTTGCAGGCGACGAGGGAGTAAAGATCGCCCTCCACCTCCACCGGGTTGCGCACGTTGACGGCGATGATGTCAAGGACATGGCGCAGCATCTCGCCCTTTTTGGCGAGCGGCATGATGGGGAGGCGGATGCCTTCCTCATAAATTTGCCGCCCGTCCGGGCCGAAACCGCGCCCGCCAATGTCGGCGACATGGGTGGTGCAGGCGAACAGGCCCACGACATTGCCGTTCTTGAACGTCGGCGTGACGACAGTGAAGTCGTTCAGGTGGCCGGTGCCGAGCCAGGGGTCGTTGGTGAAGAAGACGTCGCCTTCTTCCATTATCTCGACCGGGAATTTCTTCAGGAAGTGCCGGACGCTGGCGGCCATGGCGTTGACGTGGCCGGGCGTACCGGTGACTGCCTGGGCGAGCATCCGGCCCTCGGTGTCATAGACGCCGGCGGAGATGTCGCCCGCCTCGCGCGCGCTGGTGGAGAAGGCCGTGCGGATCAGGGTCTGCGCCTGCTCTTCGACGACCGCGAGCAGGCGGTTCCACTGAATCTGCCGCTCCAGGTTTTCGAGCGCGGGCGGTTGGTTCGGGCGGGTGCTCATGGGCGGTGCTCAGTCATGGAAACGATCGAGGGTGAGTACTTTACTATCTCATCCAGAGTAGCCGCAACGCGGCGTATCGAAGGGCCGGGATTTGGTATGGCAGACCCTTCGATACGCGCCGGGCGCCGCCCGCCGCTACTCAGGATGAGATCACATACCTTTCGGAATGAGATAACATTCCTTTCTTCATCCAAAATTGCCGCAACGCGGCGTATCGAAGGGCCGGGATTTGGTATGGCAGACCCTTCGATACGCGCCGGGCGTTACCCGCCGCGGATCAGTATGAGAGGGGATGGGAGGAGGAGATTAGGTGTCGATTACTGCGACGGCCCTGGTCCAGCCGGCGGACCCGCCCTGAATCTTTACCGGGAAGCAGATGACCTGGAAGCCGCTGCTGGGCAAGCGGTCCAGCCGCCACAGCTTCTCCAAGTGGCAATAGCCCTTGTGCCGGCCGGCGCGGTGGCCTTCCCAAATGAGTTTGGGGGAGCCGCCGGCCTTGATCTTCTCCCGCGTGAGGGAGAAGGGGGCGTCCCAACTCCAGCCGTCGGTGCCGGTGACGCGCACGCCCTGGTCGAGCAGCCAGCAGGTCGCCTCGTAGCCGGTGCCGCAGCCGCGGTCGATGAAGTCGTCCTCGCCGAAATGCGCCCCGGCTGAGGTGTTGACCAGCACGATGTCGAGGGGCTGCAACTCGTGACCGATGCGCTTCAGTTCCGCCTGCACATCTTCCGGCGTTGCGACGTAGCCGTCGGCGAAGTGGCTGAAGTCCAGCTTCACGCCGCGGCTGAAACACCATTCCAGCGGAATTTCGTCGATCCGGGCAGACGGCTCGCCGCCGGGCACCGTGCTCTCGTTCATGCGGCTGAAATAGTGGTAAGGCGCGTCCAGGTGCGTGCCATTGTGGCTAGACAGGCTGACCTTCTCGACCGCGGCGTACTCGCCTTCGGGCAGGTCGTCGATGGAGACACCCATATATTCTGCCATCTGGCCGGCGGTCTGGTGATGGTCCAAATACTCGATATGCGGTTTCATGTGCGGCGGGTCGCAGACGATGTCGTTCGTCAGCGGAATGGAAATGTCGATCAACTGGCGCGGCATTGGTAGCCTCCTGCTTTTGCTTTAGGCGATTTCGGCTTTGGACGCAGTCTCGCCCGTGGCATGGTGGCTTTCAATGTTTAAGGCCGCATCAGGCCGTTTTCTGTCGGAGGTCGTGGAACAATGCCGGAAACAACCCAGCCCAGCGTCGCGGTGATCGGCGCGGGAATCGTCGGTATCTGCACGGCCGCGTTCCTACAGCGGGAGGGCTACCGCGTGACCCTGGTGGATGCCGAGGAGCCCGGCACCATGACCAGTTTCGGCAATGCTGGTGCGATTTCCGCCCATTCAGTGACGCCGATGGCGCTGCCCGGCATCTGGAAGAAGGTGCCGGGCTGGTTGCTGGACCCGCTCGGGCCGCTCGCGGTGCGCCTTGGCTATGCGCCCAAGGCCGCGCCCTGGCTGATGAAATTCATGGCTGCGGCCAAGAACTTCGAGACCCAGGCGGCGGCGCTGGCCGATCTGCACCGGCCCGTGCGCGAGGCCTATCTGGAACTGTCCGGGGAGGCGGGGGCCGACGACCTGCTGAAGCAAACCGGCGTGCTGTCCGTCTACGAAACGACAGAGGGGTTCAATGGCGATGCTGTTGTGCGGGAACTCTCCCGCAAGCACGGGCACCGGGTGGAGGAACTGGGTTCCGACGAATTGCGGCAGTTGGAGCCGCATCTCTCGCCCTCGTTTCAGCACGCGACGTTCTTTCCCGATGCCACCCATTGCACCAACCCAGGCGAATTGTGCCAGCGGCTGGCGGCGATGGTGCTCTCCAAAGGCGGTGTGCATCTGAAGGCGCGGGTGGCGCGGTTCGATACCGGCACGGATGGCGTTGAGGCGCTGATTACCGATCAGGGCGAGCGTCATGCCTTCGACCATTTCGCGGTGACGGCAGGGGCCTGGTCGCACCAGCTTTCCGGCGATCTGGGTGAGGCCTTCCCGCTGGAGAGCGAGCGGGGCTATCACATGGTGCTGCCCAATCCGGGCATCCGCACCAGCCGCCCGATCAGCTTCGGCGAGCGCAAGTTCATGTGCACGACCATGGAGTCGGGATTGCGGCTTGCCGGTACCGTGGAGTTTGCGGGGCTCAACGCCGCGCCGAACTGGGGGCGGGCCGACAAGCTGCTGACCCATGCCAAGGAAATCTTCCGGGATGTGGACACGGGCGGCGCGGTTCCCTGGATGGGCAACCGGCCCGCCACGCCGGACTCCGTGCCGGTGATCAGCCGAAGCCGGAAACACAAGAACGTGGTCTATGGCTTTGGCCATGGGCACCTTGGCCTGACTGGCGGGGCGGTCACGGGGAAGCACCTGACAGCGCTGGTGGCCGGCCGGGAGCCGGAGATCGACCTCTCGCCGTTCAGCATCGGGCGGTATTGAGGCGAAATGCAGTGGTATTGTGGAGACGTTTGACGGGGAGGTTGGTGCGCCTTGTGATGGGCATTCGCCGCACCAAATAAGGGTGGCTGAAGTACTGGGAATGTGACGTGGACCGGCCTCTACATTGGGTCTACATCCGGTCTACATTTCATCGACATCGGATAAACCCGGCATCTACATTTCCGAGCCGGAATGTAGATGAATGTAGACGAATGTAGATGTTTTCCGGGAAGAATTTAAACCAGTTACCTGGGTATATGTTCTCCCCCGAACACCAGCCCCCTGGCCAGCGGTAGCAGAAGCGTGAGGGAGAGAATGGCCGTCATGTTTCGGCAACCGGGCCGCTAGTGCCCATCCGCAACAGGTGACTGGCCTGGGGCAATCCCCTTCCGGATGGTGAGCGGCAGCGGTGATGGCAAAGGCAGGCGTAGCCCTATAAACTTGTCGCGTAGAAAAGCATGGCAAATGCGTGTAAGGGACATGCGGGTCGTCAGCGTGCGATACCTTTAGGAACCGGTTCGTTGCATCATTCTATCGGCTTAAACCCGCTGCCCGCCGCTCATCGCGGCGCTTCGGTAGCGCTTGGAAATTTCGACGGAGTCCATCATGGGCACCGGGCGATCCTGGCTGCCGCGCACAAGGTGGGCGGGGCGCTTGGCGTGGTGACGTTCGAGCCGCACCCCCGCAGTGTGTTGCGCGCGCCTGACCGCACCTTCCGACTGACCTCCCCCACCAGCAAGGCGCAAGCCCTGGAAGACGCCGGGGTTGAGGTGCTGGTGGAAGTGCCCTTCGACAAAGCCTTTGCGAGCCTGCCTCCGGAGCAATTCGTGCAGCGGGTGTTGGTCGATGCGGTGGGGGCCAGCAATGTGACCGTCGGCGCGGATTTCCGTTTTGGCGCTGGCCGGGCGGGCACGCATGAAACCCTGATGGCGCTCGGCATTGTCCATGGCTTTGGCGTGACGGTGGTTGAGGAGGTCCGCGCGGAGGACGGGGTGCCGTTCTCCTCCACCGCGATCCGGGCGCATCTGCGCGACGGCCAGCCGGTCGAAGCGGCGCGGATGCTTGGCCGATGGTGGGAGATTGACGGGGTTGTGACCCCGAACCGCCAGTTGGGCCGCACCATCGGCTTTCCGACCGCGAACCTGAGCCTGGGCGATCTGCTGGAGCCCATGCTGGGTGTCTATGCCGTGCGGGCTGGGATCGGCGAAGGTGATGACCTGACTTGGCATGATGCCATAGCCAATCTGGGCCGCAGGCCGACGGTGGGTGGCGATGCGCTGCTGCTGGAGACACACATCTTTGACTTCGACGGCGACCTCTATGACAAGCCGCTGCGCGTGCAACTGATCGGCTTCATACGGCCGGAGCAGAAATTCAACGGGCTGGACGAACTGAAGGCCCAAATCGCCAGGGATTGCGACACGGCTCGTTCAATCCTGGCGGAAACCGACAACGACCAATTCACTAGGTCTTAAAACTAGGTCTTAAAAACTGACATCATGACCACCGATTACAAAAGCACGGTATTCCTGCCGAAAACCGAGTTCCCCATGCGTGCCGGCCTGCCCAAGCGCGAGCCGCTGATCCTGGATCGCTGGGAAAGCATGGATCTGTTCAACCGCCAGCGGGCGGTCAGCAAGGGGCGCGAGCAGTTCGTGCTGCACGATGGCCCGCCCTACGCCAACGGCCACCTGCATATCGGCACGGGCCTGAACAAAATCCTGAAAGACATTGTCAACCGCTCCTACCAGATGATGGGCCGCGACGCGCACTACATTCCCGGCTGGGACTGCCACGGCCTGCCGATCGAATGGAAGGTCGAGGAAGAATACCGGGCCAAGGGGTTGAACAAGGACGCGGTCGACCGGGTCGAGTTCCGCCGCCAGTGCCGCGCATTTGCCGACGAGTGGATCGACACCCAGCGCGAGGAGTTCAAGCGGCTGGGCGTGATCGGGGATTGGGAAAACTACTACACCACTATGGCCTATGAGGCCGAGGCGACCATCGCCAACGAGCTGTCCAAGTTCGCCATGAACGGCAGCCTCTACCGCGGCGCGAAGCCGGTGCTCTGGAGCGTGCCGGAGCGGACCGCTTTGGCTGATGCCGAGGTGGAGTATCACGAGCATACCTCGCACACCGTGCATGTGCCGTTCCCGATCGTGACGCCGGGTCCGAAGCTGGATCTGGAGCCGGGCACGCCCATTGTCATCTGGACGACGACGCCCTGGACCTTGCCGTCCAACCGCGGCATCGCCTTTGCCGAGGACGCCACCTACTGCGTCGTCCGCTGTGTGGCGGGGACCGATAAGCTGCGCATCCCGGTGGGCCAGCGTTTTGTCGTGGCGCCGGCCCTGGTGGAGGAAACAGCCAAGGCTGCGCGCATGACCGAGTGGGAGATCGAGCGCGAAATCCCAGGCCGTGCCTTTGCTGGCACCATCTGCGCCCATCCGCTCCGCGGGCATACCGATGCCGACGGGTTTTATGACTTCGACGTGCCCATGCATCCGGCCGACTTTGTCACCATGGATACGGGGTCCGGCTTCGTCCACATTGCACCCAGCCATGGTGCGGACGACTACGAGCTTGGCATGGCAGTTGGCCTGCCGATCACCGACAATGTCGGGCCGGACGGCGCCTACCGCGAACACGTGAAACTGTTCGCCGGACTGCGCATCATCGACGACGAGGGCAAGGAAGGTCCCGCCAACCGCGCAGTTTGCGAGGCGCTGATGGCGGTGGGCATGCTCTATAGCTGGGGCCGCCTGAAGCACTCCTTTCCCCATTCCTGGCGCTCCAAGTCGCCGCTGCTGTTCCGTAACACGGCGCAATGGTTCATTTCGATGGAGACCAACGACCTGCGCAAGAAGGCGCTGGCGGCCATCGACGACACACGGTTCATTCCGGCGAGCGGCCAGACGCGCTTGCGTTCCATGATCGAGAATCGACCGGACTGGTGCGTCTCGCGCCAGCGGGCCTGGGGCGTGCCGATCATCCTGTTCGTGCACAAGACCACAGGCGAGGTGCTGCGCGACCAGGCGGTGTTCGACCGCGTCGTTCAGGCGATCCGCGAGGACGGCAGCGATGCCTGGTATGAGCGTCCGGCGCAAGACTTCCTGGGCGATGCCTATGACGCCGCCGACTATGAGCAGGTGCAGGATATCGTCGAGGTCTGGTTCGACTCGGGCTCGACCCACGTGTTCACGCTGGAAGAGCGGCCGCACATGAAATGGCCGGCCGACCTCTATCTGGAGGGCACGGACCAGCATCGCGGCTGGTTCCATTCCTCCCTGCTGGAGAGCGCCGGCACCCGCGGGCGAGCGCCTTATGATGCGGTGCTGACCCACGGCTTCGTCATGGACGAACAAGGCCGCAAGATGTCGAAATCGCTCGGCAACACGGTCGCGCCGGCGGAGGTGATCGAGCAGTACGGGGCGGATATTCTGCGTATCTGGGTGTGCTCCTCGGACTATTCCGAGGACTTGCGCATCGGCCCCGAAATCCTGAAGCACCAGGCCGATCATTATCGCCGGGTGCGCAACACGCTGCGCTTCCTGCTGGGTTCGCTCGCGGGCTTCAGCGAGTCAGAGCGGGTCGATCCGGCCGACATGCCGGAACTGGAGCGCCTGATGCTCCATCGCATGGTGGAAATGGACGCAACGGTCCGGCAGTGCGTGGCCGATTTTGACTTCCACGAGCTTTGGGTCGAACTGCACAATTTCTGCGCCAACGACCTGTCGGCCTTCTACTTCGATATCCGCAAGGATGCGCTCTACTGCGATGCGCCGGATACCCTGCGCCGCCGGGCTTGCCGCTCCGTGCTGGACCACCTGTTCAACGCGCTGGTGACATGGCTCGGCCCGATCGCGAGCTTTACGGCGGACGAGGCCTACCTGACCCGCCGTTTCGGCTCCCTTGAGGAAGCGCCAGCAGGGGAGAGCGTTCACCTGCTGACCTACCCGGACATTCCGGCGGCATGGCGCAACGACGAGCTTGCTGCGCGCTGGGTCAAGGTCCGCCAGGTTCGGCGCGTCATCCTGGGTGCGCTGGAGGTGGAGCGGCGCGAGAAACGGATGCGCGGCTCGCTGGAAGGATCGCCGGAGGTGTTCGTGACGCCGGAGCAGGCCGCGGCGCTGGAAGGGCTCAATCTGGCTGAAATCGCTATCGTCTCGGCGGCGACGCTGACGGTTGGCGCGCCGCCCGCAGGGGCCTTCACGATCCCGGACATTGCCGGTTGCGGCGTCTTGCCGGTGAAATCGGATGCTGCCCGGTGTGAGCGCTGCTGGCAGCACCTGCTGGACGTTGGCAGTGACCCGGAGCATCCGGAAGCTTGCGGGCGCTGCGCCGATGCCGTCCGCCAGATGCCGCAGGCGGCTTAGCTGGGCGCGATGCGGATATGGGGCTTTGCCCTGGCAGCGCTGGTGCTGGTGTTCGACCAGATCACCAAGCTCTGGGCGTTGGACGCCTTGCAAAGCCCGCCTTTGCGAATCGAGGTGCTGCCATTCTGGGACTTCGTGCTGGTTTGGAACCGTGGCGTCAGTTTCGGCCTGTTCGGCGGTGGCGCGGTTCCGCCGCTGGCGCTGGCCGCGGTGACGGGCGCTATTGCGCTGGGCGTCGCGGTTTGGCTGGCCCGCGCCACGTCCTGGTGGACCGTGATCGCGGCGGGCCTGGTGCTGGGGGGAGCCGTCGGGAATATCATCAACCGGCTGATCTATGGCGCGGTCGTGGACTTCATCGACTGGCATGCCTATGGCTATCACTGGCCGGTCTTTAATATCGCCGATGCCGCTATTACCCTGGGTGTCGGGGTTTTGATCGCCGAGAGCTTGTTTGGCGGCCGTAAGGCCCCCAAATGACCCAGCGAACGGGAGTGAAGACGAGTGTTGATGAAGCGCCCAATTTTTTTGCTGATGCTGGCAGCCGGCGCTGTTTTAGCCGGTTGCGGCGATATCCGGGAGGCGGCCGGCGTCAAGAAGTCGGCGCCGGACGAGTTTGCCGTTGTCAGGCGCGCGCCCTTGAGCGTGCCGCCGAGCTATGACCTGCGTCCGCCGCGGGCTGGAGAGCGGGCCTTGCCGCAGATCGATCCGCGTACGCAAAGCGAGGTCGCTGTCTTTGGTGTTGCAGACCAGGGTTTAACCCGCCAGACAGCCGATACGGCGGGCGAGGAGGCACTGCTTCGCACCTTGAATATCGAAAAGGTCGATCCGTCCATCCGCCAGCAGGTGGACCAGGAAAGTGCGTTACTGGCGCTCGACCAACGCAATTTTATCGAACAACTGATGTTCTGGCGTGATCCGCCGCTGCCGGGCACGGCAGTGGATGCACCGGCAGAGCGGGCCCGCTTGCAGGAGAATGACGCACTTGGCAGACCTCCAACCGACGGCGGCACCCCGTCGATCGAGCGCAAGGAAACCGTGCGGAACAGCCTTTTCTAGGGGTATGACCGCTACCAAGCGTCTTGCCGCACTGGGCCTTTGCCTGTTCCTGATCGGTCCGGTTTCCGCGGTGGCTGCGGTGTTCAGCCCGTCCTATTTCAAACTGGAGAACGGGCTGGAAGTGGTGGTGATCGAGAATCACCGCGTGCCTGCCGTGATCCAGATGCTTTGGTACAAGGTCGGTGCGGCCGATGAAGCGCTAGGCCAATCAGGCGTGGCGCATCTGTTCGAGCACCTGATGTTCAAGGGCACGGAGAACACGCCGCCGGGCGAGTTCAGCGCCTTCGTCCGGCGGCATGGCGGCCGCGAGAACGCGTTCACGAGTTGGGACTACACCGGCTACCATCAGGTCATTCCCCGCCGGCAGCTCGACCAGGTCATGGCTTATGAGGCCGACCGCATGCGCGGGCTCGTGCTGACGGACGAGGACATCGAGAGCGAGCGCGACGTGGTTCTGGAGGAGTGGAACGAGCGTGTTGCGCAGAGTCCCTCCGCCCAGTTATCCACGGAAATGGCAGCGGTCCTGTTCCGCAATCATCCTTATGGCCGCCCCATTATCGGCTGGCGTCACGAGATTGTGGCTTTGGACCGGGACGTGCTGAAAGCATTCTACGAGCGCTACTACGCGCCGGATAATGCGGTGCTGGTAGTGGCGGGCGATGTGTTGCCGGAGGACGTGAAAGCTCTGGCGGAGAAGCATTTCGGGCCGATACCAGCATCCAACAATCCGCCCGCGCCGTGGACCAAAGAACCGCCGCCGCGTGGCGAGAAGCGGGTGGTGCTGCGGGACGAGCGGGTGCGTGATCCAAGTTGGCGGCGGGTGTACCTCGCGCCATCGACGCGCACCGAAGGCAGCGAGCACGCGCTCCCCCTGGAGGTGCTGAGCGAAATCCTGGGCGACCGGTCGGTGGGCCGACTGGCAAAAAAGCTGGTGCGCGGCACGGAGCAGGCGGTGGCCGCCGGTGTCTACTACAGCGGTGACAGCCGAGGCCCTGCGCGCTTTCTCGTCTATGGGGTGCCAAGCAACGGCACCAGCATGGCCGACCTGGAGCAGGCGATTGATGCCGAACTGGCGGCCCTGCTGGCCGATGGCGTGACGGAGCAGGAAGTGGCGGCAACGGTAAAGCGGATGCTCACCGCCGCGGTCTATGCCCGCGACGACCTGGAGACTGGTGCGCGGGTGCTGGGCGAGACCCTGGCTCTCGGGGGCACCATCGCTGACGTGGAGGAATGGCCGGAACGGCTGGCCGCGGTGACGGCGGCGGATGTGATGGCGGCTGCCCGGTATGTCTTGCAGCCGGAGCGGGCAGTGACCGGTGAACTTTTGCCGAAGGAACCGCGCTCGTGAGGTCTTTCTACGCGGTCTTGGTGCTCTTGGCCGGCCTGTTCCTGGCCGGGCCCGGTTCGGCTGCCGGGACGCCCAAGCCTACGCCAGAACCGGAAATCGTCGAGGTGGTTTCGCCCGGGGGCATCCGGGCGTGGCTGCGGCAGGAGGCCAGCATTCCCCTGCTGGCCCTGGATTTCCGCTTCGAGGGCGGCGCGACCCTGCTGCCGGCGGAAAAGGCGGGGGCAGCCGAGTTGGCGGCGGCCATGTTGAGCGAGGGTGCTGGCGAGCGGGACGCTGAAGCCTTCCGTCAGGTGCTAGCCGACAACGCCATCAGCCTGGGCTTCGATGCCAGCCGGGAGGGGTTTTCCGGCTCGGTCTTTACGCTGACCGAAAACCGGGACTTGGCGATTGACCTGTTGCGAGATGCCCTGCTGGAGCCGGCATTGGCGGACGGAGCGCTTAATCGGGTGCGGGCCGCCATGATCACCAGCGCCCGGCGCCGCACACAGGACCCTAACAGCCTTGCCTACCGCGCCTGGCGGGAGCGGGCCTATGCTGGCCATCCCTATGCCATCGGCACAAACGGCACGGAGGAGACGCTGCCGGGGCTCACGCGCGCCGATATCGAGGGCTTTCTCGGCCAGGTTCTGAACAAACGGACCCTGATTGTCGGTGCGGCGGGCGATATCAGCCCGGCTGAACTGGGGGTGCTGCTCGACAGGGCATTCGGCGATCTGCCCGACAGGGAGCCACCGCCCGACGTGCCGCCATTGCCGCCGATGCCGGCCGGTGTCGAGGTCGTACCCCATCCATCGGGCCAAAGCGTCATCGTGTTCGGGCATGAAGGGGTCAAGAGGACCGACCCGGACTGGCCTGCCGCCCTGGTAGTAGCCCAGGTGCTGGGTGGATCGTCCTTTACCTCACGGCTGGGGCAGGAGGTGCGGGAGAAGCGCGGCCTTGCCTATGGGATTGGCGTTGGGCTCAACGCTTACAAGAATGGCGGTACGCTTGCCGGGAGGACCGCGACCCGGAACGATGCCGTGGGCGAGACCATGCAGATCATCCGCGCCGAATGGGCCCGGCTTGCAGAGGAGGGGCCAACAGCGGCGGAGCTGGCGGACGCCAAGGCTTACCTGGTTGGCAGCTTCCCGCTGAGCCTGGACTCGACCGGTTCCATCGCCAGTGTGCTGGTGACGATGCAATATTACGGCCTCGGCCGTGACTACTGGGAAACGCGGGCCGCGCAGTTCGAAAGCGTGACGCTGGCGGACGCTCAACGGGTGGCGAAAGTGCTGCTTAAGCCCGATGCGCTACTAAGCGTCGTGGCAGGTCAACCGGAAGGGGTGACATCGTCCTTCTAAAGCGCAAATCTGCATAGCGTGCTAATTTGCGTTGTCAGACACGAGGCCTGCTGATGGCCAATGCCCAGCGCAATAGGCCCAGATCGAGGAGAGCCGGTATGTACGAGCAAATAATCGATGGGTGCCTGCGCGCCACAGTCGGCGATGCGGGTCTGGACGAGGCGACGATGGCGGATTGCCTGAAGCGCGCCCGGCCCGGCGTGGATCAGATACGGCAGGCACACCGCGACGGCTCTCTGCCTGTGCTGCAATTGGCGGAACGGCGCGACGACATTCCCATGATCGAGGATCGCGCCGCCTACCATCGGGAGAGGGCGGATACGGTCGTGGTCATGGGTACGGGCGGCTCCAGCCTGGGCGGCCAGGCCTTCTATGCGTTGGCTGATGCGGGCTTCGGGCCGAGCGGCGACTCGCCCCGGGTCGTCTTCATGGACAATATCGACCCGCATACTTTCGACCATATGTTCCGTGGTCTGGACATTGCCAAAACCGACTTTCTGCTGATCTCCAAGTCCGGCAGCACGGCGGAGACCATGAGCCAGGCGCTGATCTGCATGGATCAGTTGGCCCAGGCCGTGGATGAGGACAAGATCGGCGACCACTTCACCGTCATCACCGAGCCGAAGGAATCGGCGCTGAGCCGCTTGGCCCAGAAATGGGGCATGGTGCAACTGCCGCACGACCCCGCGGTGGGCGGCCGTTTTTCCGCCCTGTCGTTGGTGGGGATGCTGCCGACCGCGATAGCCGGACTCGATACGGTGACCGCCAGAGAAGGGGCAGAGCCGGTTATCGCCTCCCTTCTGACCGACTATAAGGCTGACCCGGCAGTGGGCGCGGCGATTCAAGGCGGTCTGGCGGAAGCAAGCGGCGTCAATGCGTCCGTCATCATGCCGTATAGCGACAGGCTCGGCACCTTTGGGTTCTGGTACCGGCAGCTTTGGGCCGAATCGCTGGGCAAGCATGGGGAGGGCACGCTGCCAGTACGGGCGCTTGGCACCGTGGATCAGCACAGCCAGTTGCAGCTTTACCTGGACGGCCCGCGCGACAAACTCTTTACCTTGATCCATGCGCCGTCCGCCGGAACCGGACGCCTGGTCCGTACCGCCATCGCCGATCACGAGGCTGGCCTGGGCTACCTGGACGGGCGCAGCATGGGCGATCTGCTGGACGCGATGCAGCGGGCAACGACCGAAACGCTTATCAAGAATGGCTGCCCTACGCGGATAATGAAGCTGGAACAGGTGGATGAAGCCGCCGTCGGCGCATTGATGATGCACTATATGTGCGAGACGATTATCGCCGCCGCCATGCTGGGTATCGACGCCTTCAACCAGCCGGCTGTCGAGCAGGGCAAGATTCTGGCGCGCGAGTACATGTCGCAAATCCCGCCCCGGGGATAGGAGACCTGATGCCGATCCGCCGCCTGCCGCCGACGCTCGTCAATCAAATCGCCGCTGGCGAGGTGATCGAGCGCCCATCTGCGGTGGTGAAGGAACTGGTGGAAAACGCCCTGGACGCGGGTGCGTCGCGCATAGAGGTTGCCATCCGCGATGGCGGCAAGGCGCTGATCAGCATTCGCGATGATGGCCGCGGCATGTCGGCCGACGAGCTCTCGCTGGCCGTGGAGCGGCACGCGACCTCCAAGCTGCCGGACGACGATCTGGTGCACATCAAGACGCTGGGCTTCCGGGGGGAGGCGCTGCCTTCCATCGGCGCGGTGGCGCGGCTCTCGATCACCACCCGTTCGGCGGATGAGGAGAACGCCTGGCGGCTCTCGGTGGAGGGCGGCGCGGTCGCCGGTCCCATGCCGGAAGCGCATGGCCAGGGTACGACGGTTGAGGTGCGCGACCTGTTCTATGCCACGCCCGCACGCCTGAAATTTCTGAAGACCGCCCGCGCCGAGAGCGGCCAGGTAGTGGACCTCCTGAAGCGGCTCGCCATGGCGGCGCCAGGAGTGGCCTTCACCTTACGCGATGACGATCGCGAGAAGCTGAAGCTGCCTGCCTGCACCGGCCTCGAACCGTTGGCGGAGCGGCTGGCGGCGATCCTGGGCAAGGACTTCGCGCAGAACTCTTTGCCAGTTGATGCGGTGCGCGGGGAATACCGGCTGTCGGGCCGGATCGGCCTGCCGACCCTGAACCGCGCGACGGCGGCGAGCCAGTTCCTGTTCGTGAATGGCCGGGCGGTGCGCGACCGGCTGCTGCTTGGCGCGCTGCGGGGCGGATATGAGGAAATGGTGCCGCGCGGCAGGCATCCCATGGTGGCCCTGTTCTTGGACCTGCCGGCGGAAGAAGTCGACGTGAACGTCCACCCGGCCAAGGCGGAGGTTCGCTTTCGCGATGCAGGGTTGGTGCGAGGCCTGCTGGTCGCCAGCATCCGGCAGGCGCTGGCGGAGGCCGGGCACCGGGCAGCGAGTACGGTTTCTCACGCGGCGCTGGGCGCGTTCCGGCAACAGGATGGGTACACCAGTACTAGCGACGGCCAGAGTGGCACCAGCTATAAACGGCCCTGGCAGAGCCAATTCGGCCGGACGCCTGCTGCGGCGCTGGCGGAGCAGGGGTCAGCCTGGCAGGCGCCCCACACCGCGCCCGACAGTCCATTTGCCGCTACGGGAGGCGCCAGTGGTGGCGGTGCTGGTGCTGGCGATGTGGGGGCTCCATCGGCCCGTCCCGGCGCTGAAGCCCACGATGCGGCCGCTGAGGCCAATCCCTTGGGCGCGGCGCGGGCGCAGGTGCATGGCACCTACATCATCGCCCAGACCGGCGATGGCGTCGTCATCGTCGATCAGCACGCCGCGCACGAGCGTCTGGTAATGGAGCGGATGAAGAAGGCGCTCGCCAGCGGGGGCATCGCCCGCCAGGCGCTGCTATTGCCCGAAGTGGTGGAGATGGAGCCGGAAGCCGCCGACCGGCTTGCCGACCGCAGTCACGAGCTTGCCGAATTGGGCCTGGTGATAGAGGCGTTCGGGCATGGCGCTGTCGTGGTGCGGGAGACGCCCGCGATGCTGGGCCACGTCGATTGCGCGGGATTGCTGCGCGATCTGGCGGATGAGCTGGCCGAGTGGGGCACCGCGCTCGCGCTGGGCGAGCGCCTGGACCACGTGGTGGCGACCATGGCCTGCCATGGCAGTGTCAGGGCCGGGCGGCAATTGAACGGGCCGGAGATGAACGCCCTGCTGCGCGAGATGGAGGTCACGCCGCGCTCCGGCCAGTGCAACCATGGCCGGCCGACCTATGTGGAACTGAAGCTCAGCGATATCGAGCGGCTGTTTGCCCGGCGGTGACGGGTGTGCCCAGCGGTAGGCGTCTCAGGGCAGGTGATTGTAGTAGTAGATCGCGTCGCCCACCTGGTTGAAAAACACCAACTCCCCATCATGCAGGACGGCAGCGCTGTCCGCGAAGCTCTTGATGATGCCCAATTGGTGCGAGACGATAATCACATCGGCGGATTCGCGGCGGGCAGCGAATGTTGCTTCGCACTTCTCGCGGAAGCGCATGTCGCCGACCGCCGTTAGTTCGTCGATCAGGTAGCAACGGAATTTCAGCGCCATGGAGATGGCAAAGGTCAGCCGGGCGCGCATGCCCGAGGAGTAGGTGCGGACCGGCAGGTTCACCGCCTTGCCGAGTTCGGAAAAGCCACGGACGAAGTCCACTACCTCGTCGCTCGGCGCGCCATAGATCCGGGCAACGAACTTGGTGTTTTCGATGCCGGTCAGCGAGCCCTGGAGGGAGCCTGCCAGCCCGAGCGGCCAGGACACCCTGGCAAACCGGGTGATCTCCCCATGATTGGGCTTGTCCATACCGCACATCATGCGCAGCAACGTGGACTTGCCCGCGCCGTTCCGCCCCAGAATGCCGATGCTGTGTCCCTGCTTCAGTTCGAAGCTTGTTTCGTGGAGGACGGTCCGCCTGCCTTGGGAGGTGTTGAAGTGTTTCTCGACCCGGTCGAACCGGATCGTCGGCGGATTCTCCGGCGCGCCGGCCGAGTGAAGCAATGTAACTGGCTGGTCGTTCAATGGCTGCGCCTCAATGCCTCTGGACGTTCGGGATGATGTTCGTCTATCCGAAAAGGATGGCATCCGGCAATGACACCGCCCCAGCAACCTCTCCGCCCCCCGCGATTGAATTGCCGGAGCGGAACGCGTTTCTTGCATTTTGCCATGTCATCAACGCCATCATGATGCGAGAGGTGCGAACCAGGTTCGGCGCAAGCAATTTTGGGTATTTGCGGGCATTGCTGGAGCCGGTCGTCTTCATCATAGGCTTTGTTTTGATCTGGCTTGCCCTCGGGCGGGCATCGCCGATTGCCGTGCCTGTCGAGCTGTTTTTTCTCTGCAGCATTTTTCCATACGGCGCGTTCATGCGGACCTGGGAGTATACGACAAGCGCCATCCGGGCGAACGTTGGTCTAATGATGTTTCCCGTTGTCCGGCCCTTGGACTTTTTCATCGCTCGCACCTTGTTGGAAGGTGCAACGCAGACGCTGGTGCTGTTTATTCTGGCGGTCATCATTCAAGGAATATTTTGCGAGCCCCGGCATTTGCCGGACGATCTTTTAGGGATACTTGGCGCAATTGTCGCTGCCATCTCGTTGGGGGCTGCACTGGGACTGGTCATCGGCTGTCTCAGCATGGAGTTTCCGACGATAGAAGTCTTCATGCAGTTGGTGCGTCGCGCGCTGTTCTTCAGTTCCGGCGTATTTTTTACGGCGGACAGTCTGCCGGCAATCCTGCAGGAATATCTTTACTGGAACCCTGTCCTGCATGTGACCGAATGGTTCCGCAGCGCCTATTTCTCGGAATCGGACAGCCAATTCCTGGACTTACATTATTTGTGGGGTTGTGTTGCCGGCATGCTATTGCTGGGACTCGTGCTGGAACGGCGCCTTTACCGGAAGGGATATTAGGAATTATGGCTTCGCCGTGTCAGACCAGCCCGTTAGCGCAGCGGCCGTAGGCCGGAGGAACTGAGACCGAATGGCAAACGAACAAGGCCCGCAAGGTCCGGGGGCCCCTGGAGCTGGTGGCGGTGGAAACGCCGCCGGCGGATCAAAAGGTGGACCGGCAGGTGCCGCGCAGGGCGGACAGAAGCCGTCCCCTCAACAGCAACCGCCTGAGCAGCAGAAACCGCAACAGGCGGCGCAGCAGAAACCGCAAACGCCAGCACAGGCCAGGCCGCAGCAGACGCCGCAGGCCCACCGGCAGCCGATCTCCGCGACCTACACCACCGGCATTCACTACGAGGAACGGCGGAAGCGGCGCAGGGGTGCCCGTTTCTTTGGGTTTCTGTTCCTCATCATTGCGATGGCCATCCCGGCGTTGCTCATTGCCTACTATGGCTACCTTGCCACCGACCGCTACGTGACAGGGGCGCAGTTTTCGGTCCGCTCGGCCAGTCAGCAGGCGGGGCTTCCGGACATCATCTCCAGTACGACCGGGGTACCCTCTGCCGCCGGGATGCTGGGCGCATTCCAGGATGCCTTTGTCGTGCGGGAGTTCGTTCATTCGCAGGAACTGGTCGACCGGATTGATGCGGAATTAGGAATGGTAGCCCTGTTCGGCAGCAGTGAAGTCGATTGGTGGGCGAGGCTGGGCAGCGATCCCACGCGCGAGGAAATGCACGATTATTGGCAATACCGGGTGAGCGCCGATTTGGACGCGACCACCGGTCTGGTTCATCTGAAAGTGGCCGCGTTTTCGCCGGAAGATTCGCTGAAACTGACCCAGGCCATTCTGGCGGCCTGCCAGGAATTGGTAAATGAGCTCTCGGCCAATGCCCGGCGGGATGCCCTGTCTTTTGCGGCGGATGAAGTGGCGAAGGCCGAAGACCGGCTGCGGGACGCCCGTCTGGCGGTGACCGAATTCCGCAAAAACACCGGCGACATCTTCCCGGAAGCCACGGCCAGGTCGCAGTTGGAACTGATCGCGCAATTGGATTTCGAACTGGCCAAAGCCAAGGCGGAGGTGGCGGCCCTCGGCCTTTCGGCACGCGCGCCGACGCAGCGCGCTGCCCAGGCCCGCATCGTGGCCCTGGAGGAACAAATAGCCGCCGAGCGAAAGAAGCTGACCGGCACAGCATCTCACCCTGGCAGCAACGGTCCCCTGAGCGATGTTCTGATCGACTATCAGGCGTTGGAGGTTGACCGCATGTTCGCCGAAGAATTCTATATGGGTACCCTGTCCCTGCTGGAATCGGCGCGGCAGGAAGCCATCAAGATTCAGCGCTATCTCGTCGTGTTCGTGAAGCCTGGCCTGGCTGAGGAACCGCGGGAGCCGAGGCGGGGCTGGGCCGTGCTGACCGTACTGGCGTGCACGCTGGCAGGGTATATTGTTCTCGGCGTTCTCTATAAGACGATCAAAGAACACGTGGCGTGAAGGCGATCAGAATGTTTGGCGGACCCGGCTCGAAATCAGCTTTTCGAAAGGTGGCAATCGTCATCCTGGGCGCATGGCTGGCGGGATGTTCTGTCCTGCCGCAGAGCGGGCCCAATATGAACGATGCCCAAGACACTGCGGTTGAGCGCAATATCCACTTCACGACCCTGACCGCGGAGTCCGTGGTTCCATACATGCCCGCGGCGCGGTCCGATCGCCCGTTGTCCCACCGGATCGCAGCCGGCAAGGTGCGGCTGGAATTGGGGCCGGGCGATGTGCTGCGCGTGCAGATGTTTGAAACCAGCGCCACCGGCTCCTTGTTCAGCGGCAGCACCGGCGCGGGTGTCTTGGACCAGGTGGTGATCGATGAGCGTGGCCAGATCAATCTGCCCTATGCCGGACGGTTGCAAGCCGCTGGCATGACGCCCGCTCAATTGCAGACGAATATTGCGGCGCGCCTGTCGGAAATCACCGTGGAGCCAGACGCCTTTGTCCAGGTGATACAGGACCACAGCAACAGCGTGATGGTCACTGGTGCGGTGCCCAATCCAGGCCGGCTGTCCCTGCGCAATGGGGTTGCGAGCGCGCTGGATGCCTTGAACAGCGCCGGCGGCATAACAGGCGAACCCTGGCATTATGATCTGGTGCTGCGGCGTGACCTTTCCGTCTCGCGCTATACTGTTGCCGAACTCCAGAACGGCGGTGATTTTCCGTTAAAGCCGGGTGACCGGCTGATGTTCGAGCACAATCCGAAGAAATTCGTGGCCTTGGGCGCATTGCAGGCGGCGGGCGCGTTTGACTTCCCGGCGCCAAAATTGACCCTGCTGGAAGCCCTGGCGGAAGCCAAAGGGCTGACCGACAGCCGGGCGGATCGCACTGGTGTCTATGTCTTCCGGCCGGCGGAGACGGTCGAAGCTAAACACGCGCTGTTCCTGCTGGATATGTCGGAGCCGGATTCGCTGTTTGTCGCCAACGCTTTTGCAGTGAAACCTGGCGACGCGCTCTATGTTTCCAATGCGCCGCTGACGGATGTGATGAAGATTTTGGACCCGATCCTGCGGGCAATCGCGATCTTCAACTTCTCGACCACGGTCGGGCAGTGACACGTACAGTAATGATAGAGGCAACAGTAAAAGCCGAAGGATGAAACAATGACCGACCGTTTGGGCTTTATCGGCCTGGGTGCTATGGGCAAGCCCATGGCCCTGAACCTGGTGAAGGGCGGCTATGATCTGCTGGTGTTCGACATGAACCCGGCCGCCGTCAAAGCGTTGACCGATGCAGGCGCGACCGCCGCTGCCTCCATCAAAGACGTGGCGGATCAAGCCGACTGCATCCTGGTGAGCCTGCCGACGCCGGACGTGGTGAAGGCGGTGGCGCTGGGTGATGGCGGTGTCTGCGAGGGCGCGCGCGTAAAGACATTCATCGATCTCTCCACGACGGGGCCGCGCATGGCGGAGGCAATTGCAACGGGCTTGGCGGAGCATGGCATCGACCAGCTCGACGCGCCGGTGTCCGGCGGCGTCGGCGGTGCGGAGAAGGGCACTATCGCGGTCATGGTTTCCGGCCCGGAAAACCGGTGGGAGCAGTTCAAGGCCGCCTTTGACGTGATCGGCAATCCCTTCTTCGTCGGCGAGGGTGCAGGCCAGGGCCAGATGATGAAGCTGCTGAACAATTATCTGTCCGCCACCGCCATGGTTGCGACGGCGGAAGCGTTCGTGGTCGGGGCGAAGGCCGGGCTGGACCCGGACAAGATGGTGGATGTGATCTGTGCTGGGTCCGGCATGAACACAGCGGTGCGGGACAAATTCCCCAAGTCGGTGCTCACCCGCAGCTTCGATTATGGCTTCCGCACCGAACTCATGCACAAGGACGTGAAGCTCTGCATGGAAGAGGCAGAGGCGCTGGGTGTGCCAATGTGGGTGGGCCAGCCGGTGAAGCAGTGGTGGAGCTATGCGCTCGCCCGAGGCGGCAACCAGGAAGACTTCACCCATATCGTGCGCTATATGGAGGAGGGGGCCGATACCGAAGTGCGGTCCCGCCGGAACGCGCCGAAGGACTAGCTGTTACGCCGTTTAGCCTGCCGGGCTTGCGGCGAGGGGAAGCAGAAGCAGCGGATAGGGCAAACGTGACCTGTCCGCAGCTTGCGCGTGCAGCGATCCCCGCTATAGTCCGCCCCTTCGAATTCAACCGGCCTGTTGGCCGGACACGTAAACACGGGCCCGCTCGGCGGGTGCCTAAACAGACAGGAGCAACGCGATGCTCATCAGCCCGGCTTATGCGCAGGCGGCAGGTGGCGATTTAGGCGGTATTGCCAGCTTTTTGCCACTCATCCTCATCTTTGCCGTTTTCTACTTCCTGCTAATCCGTCCGCAGCAGAAAAAGATGAAGGCGCACAAGGAGATGATCTCCAACGTTCGCCGGAACGACCGGATCGTGACGGGCGGCGGGATCATCGGCAAGGTGACCAAGGTCGTCGATGAGAGCGAAGTTGATGTTGAAATCGCCACCAACGTGGTGGTTCGGGTCGCCCGCGCCACCATTGCCGAGGTGATTTCGAAGAGCGCGCCGGAAGGCGGCGCCGCCAGAGCAAAGCCTGCCAATGATTCCGGCAGCGGCTCCGGTCAGGGCGGTGTTTCGGGCTTTCTCTCCAAGCTACGCGGCGAGAAGTAGGGCGCCGGGAGTAGAACGGCCATGTTGTACATCGATCGCTGGAAGCTGATCGTCATCGCGTTGATATGCCTGTTGGGCTTTATCTATGCCTCGCCGAACGTCTTTTTAAGTCAGGACGCAGCGGACGAATCGGGCGATGTGGCGTTCTACGTTCCCTACCGTACCGTCAATTTGGGCCTTGATCTGCGCGGCGGTTCCTACCTGCTGTTGAAGGTTGAGTCCGACGTGGTCGTCCAGGAGCGTATCGACAGCCTCCAGGACGTGGTGCGTTCCGCCTTGCGGGAGGCGCGGGTGCGCCGCCGCAACATGAAGGTGGAAGGCACAGCAGTTACCTTCGATCTGGTGGACCCGGACCGTGCTGACGAGGTGCGCCGGTTGATCCTGGACGAAGACCCTTCGTTGGATGTCACTGCCGAAGGCGGCCAAATACGGCTGTCCTTGGATGAGGACGACCTGGACGAGCTTCGCCAGTCAGCCGTCACCCAATCGATCGAGATCATCCGGCGCCGTATCGACGAAACCGGCACGCGTGAGCCGCTTATCCAGCGTCAGGGGCTTGACCGCATCATTGTCCAGTTGCCGGGTGTCGATGATCCCCAGCGCATGAAGGACGTGATCGGCCAGACGGCCAAACTAACCTTCCACATGGCTGATACCACGACCTCGCCCGCCGAGGCGCGCCAGGGCGCGATCCCGCCGGGCTCGGTGCTGCTGCCGGCTCAGGACGAACGGCCGAACCAGCCGAACGAGTACCTGGTCAAGAAGCGGATCATCGTCGGCGGCGAGAATCTGGTCGATGCCCAGCCCAGCTTCCAGGATGGCCTGCCGGTCGTCTCCTTCCGCTTCGACACGGTCGGGGCGCAGAAATTCGGGCGCGCCACCCAGCAGAACATCGGGCGTCCGCTGGCGATTGTTTTGGACAACAAGGTGATCTCCGCGCCCGTGATCAGGGACGCGATCCTGGGCGGCAATGGCATCATTTCCGGCAGTTTCTCCACCCAGGAAGTGCAGGACCTGGCCTTGTTGTTGCGGGCAGGTGCGCTGCCTGCACCGTTGACGGTGCTGGAGGAGCGTTCGGTCGGGCCGGGTCTCGGCGCGGACTCGGTGGAGGCAGGCAAGACCGCCAGCCTGATCGGCCTTGCGGCGGTGATCGTGTTCATGATCCTGTGCTATGGCCTGTTCGGTATCTTCGCGGTTATCGCCCTTGTCATGAACCTGGTGCTGATCCTCGCTGCGCTCTCGATCCTGCAGGCGACGCTGACTCTGCCGGGTATCGCCGGCATTGTGCTGACCATCGGCATGGCGGTTGATGCGAACGTGCTGATTTTCGAGCGCATCCGCGAGGAACTTCGCAACGGACGAACGCCTGTCACCGGGATCGATGCCGGCTTCAAGAGTGCCATGCGGACGATTATCGACGCCAACGTGACCACCCTGATCGCTGCGATTATCCTGTTCAGCTTCGGCTCCGGTCCCGTCAAGGGCTTCGCGGTGACATTGGCTATCGGCCTGATTACCTCGATGTTCAGTGCGGTGTTCGTGACGCGCGCCCTGGTCATCGTCTGGCTGCGCCAGCGCCGGCCCAAAGTTATTCCGATTTAAGGGGCGATCAAGAACCATGCGTCTTCTGCGCCTAGTACCCGACCGCCCCACGCTCGACGTGGTCCAGTTCCGGAAGATCGCCGTCATCTTCTCGGCGGTGCTGTTCATTGGCTCCATCATCCTTGCCATTGCGCCGGGACTGAATTTCGGCATCGACTTTCGCGGAGGCACCGTGATTGAGGTGCGGACCGAAGGCCCGGCCGACATCGCGGAGATGCGGAGCCGGCTGGGCGGGCTCGGCCTTGGCGATGTCTCGCTTCAGCGTTTCGGCTCCGACACGGACGTGCTGATCCGCATCCAAGAGCAGGAGGGTCTCGAAGACCAGTCTGTTGCGATCAAGGCCGTGCAGGATTCGCTCGGCCCTGGCGTCGAGTACCGGCGAACGGAGTTCGTTGGTCCGACCGTCGGCGAAGAGTTGAAAGAAGCAGGAGCGATAGCGGTGGCACTCTCGCTGTTGGGTATCTTCGCCTATGTCTGGTTCCGGTTCGAATGGCAGTTCGCCATGGGCGGCATCGTCGCGCTGACTCATGACGTAATCGCCACCATCGGCCTGTTCGCACTGACCGGTATGGAATTCAACCTTGCCACCGTGGCCGCGGTGCTGACGGTTGCGGGCTATTCCATCAATGACACTGTCGTCATCTATGACCGAATCCGCGAGAACCTGCGGCGCTACAAGCAAATGAGCATGCGCGACTTGCTGAACCTATCGGTCAATGAGACGTTGTCCCGGACGGTCATGACCTCGGTCTCCACGCTGATTGCGCTTGGCGCATTAGCCTTTTTTGGTGGAGAGGTCATCCGCGGCTTCTGTTTTGCCCTGATCTTCGGCGTGGTGATCGGCACCTATTCCACCATATTCCTGGCAGTTCCGGCCTTGCTCTGGACCAACGTTTCGCCGGTCGGCGTGCGTGAGAATGATGGCGATGAAGATAGCGGTGAAGGCGCCCAGGTGCCGGCCAACAGCTAATGGCTGACGTCTCGCCCATTATCCCAGCCGGCCGCCAGGTGATCGAGAGCTATGGCGGCGGCAGCTTCAAGATCACCGGCGAGCGCTATGCCCATTCGGTCCTCGTGTTGCCGGAAGTGACGCTTGTGTGGGACGCCGGAGATTGGGACGCCGCCAGCGTCGACTCCTTGGCTGCGGTTCACACGGACCCGGAAAAGCCCCGCACCCTTCTAATCGGCACCGGCGCTAAGCAGCAGTTTCCGACCCGCGCGTTTCGACAGGAATTGCGTGCCTGCGGTCTGGTGGTCGAGACCATGGACACGGGTGCGGCCTGCCGCACCTACAACGTGCTGATGTCGGAAGGCCGCGACGTCGCCGCGGCCCTGATTGCCGTGGAATAGCCTTTTCAGGGCTTTACGGCGTGATCACCACCTTGCCGAATACCTCCCGGTCTTCCAGCAGCTTGATGCCGGCGACCGACTCCTCGATGGGGAGTTCCTTGTCGATGATCGGGGCCATGCGGCCGTCGCCGATCATCTGCATCAGGGCTTCCAGGTCGCTGATGGCCCAGGAGTTCGAGCCCAGAATCTTCAGTTCGAAGGTCCAGATGTAGCGAAGGTCGGTCTTCGGATCGAAGCCCGCCGTCGCACCGCAGGTCAGGATCTTGCCGCCGCGGGTGCAGGCCTTCATGGACGGCACCCAGCTATCGCCGCCGGTGAAATTCACCACCACGTCGACGCCGCCGTCATAGGTGCGGCGGTGCGGCTTGCCATAAAGTTCCCAGATCTTCTTCTCAAAGCTGTCGTAGAAGATGCCGTGGTCGGCGCCCATTTCCTTCAGCCGCTCCAGCTTGGCTTCGCTTTGGGAGGCGACCACCACCTCGCACCCCATCATTTTCGCCAGGATCACGCAGCAGGTGCCGACGCCGCCGGATGCGCCGAGGATAAGGACTTTCTCGCCACCTTTGATGCCACCATTCTCAAACATCATCCGGTGCGCGGTGCCATAGGCGACGGGCAGGGAGGCCGCCTGGGCGAAGCTCACACCCTTGGGAATCCGGATCAACTGTTCTGCCGCGCAGACGCAATACTCCGCCAAGCCACCGTCCAGCATCTCGCCCATCAGGCCCTTGCCCGGATAGATCGGGTTGACCAGGACGGAGTCGCCGGTTTTCCAGCCGGTCACGCCCTCACCGAGTTCTGCCACTTCGCCCGCCACGTCCAGGCCGGGGATAATCGGCAGCGGCACCTTGATGCCCGGCATGCCGCGGCAGGTGAACACGTCGTGGTAGTTCAGGCTCGACGCCTTGACCTTGATCACCACCTCGCCGGGCCCCGCCTTCGGCTCACGGTAGTTCGGCTCGAACTTCAGATTTTCGACGGCGCCGTGTTCGTAAAGGACTGCTGCGCGCATGGGGCGTTGGCTCCCGCTGGGTAAGGCTTTATTGCTAGAGGCAATCTATATCGAAGCGATTCCCCCGCGCCAAGGACGCACCCCATTGATGGCCATGCTGGAGACCAACAATCTGGGCGATATCTGGCCTGCCGCGTTCGAGCCGGATAAGCCAGCGCTCATCATGGTGCATGGGCCGGAAGCGGAGGCCGTTATCACTTATGGCGCGCTCAAGGCCCGTTCCCATGCCGTGGCGCGAGGGTTGGTGCGGGCCGGATACAAGCGTGGCGATCGCATCGCCATTCTGGCGGCGAACGTGGACGACTATTTGGCGACCTACTTCGGCACGATGCAGGCGGGCTGCATCTCGGTGCCGGTCAACTGGAAGCTGCCGGAGAGCGCCCTGCACCATGTGCTGCGGGACAGCGATTCCCTGATGGTATTTGCGGATGCAGAGCGCATGGCCTCCGTCCCGGCAGGCATGAAGACCGTGCAGTTCGGGCCGGAGTTCGAGGCCTTTCTCGACCCTGGTGCGTTCGAGCCGCTGACCATGGGCCGGGAAGAGGTCGCCATGTTCCTCTACACCAGCGGCTCCACCGGTAATCCGAAGGGCGTGCCGCTGACCCATGCAGGCCATGGCTGGGTGACTGTCATGCGGGTGAAGGGTGCGCCGGATACCAAGGACCACCGGGCGCTGGTCGCCGCGCCGCTCTACCACATGAACGCGCTAAGCTCGGCCAAGGCGGTGCTCTACGGCGGCGGCACCATCATCCAGCTGCCGGTGTTCACGGCGGAGGCCTATATCGACGCTGCAGCGAGGCACAAGGCCACCTGGATGACCAGCGTCCCGACCATGATGGCCCTGGTTGTGCAGCAGGCAGAACGCATCCGTCAGCGCGACCTGTCATCGGTGAGGATCGTGCGCATGGGCTCCGCGCCCGCAACCCAGGGCCTGTTCGATCAGATACGGGCCTGCCTTCCCGGTGTGCGTGTGACCTATGGCTATGGTACGACGGAGGCCGGGCCGGTGGTGTTCGGCCCGCATCCGGAGGGCAAGCCGCTGCCGGATCTCGCGTTGGGCTATCCCATGAGCGACCCGGTGCGGCTGCGCCTGGCGGGCGACGTCGGCAACAATATCGGCGCGGGCAAGCCGCACGAGGGCGAATTGCTGATGGACTGCCCGGCGTTAATGCCCGGCTACCACAAGCTGCCGGGCAAGACAGCGGAGGTCATGACGGACGATGGCCTCTACCGCACAGGCGACGTGATGCGGCGGGATGAGGACGGCTTTTATTACTTCGTCGGCCGTGTGGACGACATGTTCACCTGCAACGGCGAAAACGTCTATCCGGGTGAAGTGGAGAAGGTGCTGGAGAACCACCCAGCCATCGCGCAGGCGGCTTTGCTGCCGGTGCCGGACGATGTGCGGGGCAACATGCCCGTGGCCTTCATTGTGAAGGCGGCAGCGATCAATGAGGACGCCGTTAAACAGCACGCCATCGCCAATGCGCCAGCGTACATGCATCCGCGCCATGTGTGGTTTGTCGATGAACTGCCGCTCGCCAGCACCAACAAGATCGACAAGAAGGTGCTGACGGCGGAGGCTGTTGCGCGATTGACATAAGCTTCGGGCTTTTGACGTGAATCAATAGGGTATGAGGCAGGCCCACTCATATGAGGACGGCTTACCCCGCTCTCGATCCAAAGGAGGTCACTGGTATGGCAGTTGGTCTTTTCTCCAAGCCTTCCCTGATTACCCGCGTCGCTGTGGGCAAGGGTGTCGGCGCGTTGATCGGGCTGGCGGGGTTCTTCCTGTTGCCGGCGCTTTGGCCGGAGGGCGGCCCGCTGCTGCCCTGGGGGATACTGCTCTGGTACACGACCATGGGCGCGGTCATCGGTGCCTTCGGCGTTATGAACTACCACCCCATCCTGCGTTTGCCTCTGCCGTGGTGGGTGCGGGCACCGTTGGTGGGCGGCTGGATGAATTTCGTGCTGGTGTTCTTTGTCTATGACCTCATGGCAGCGGCCATCCAGGGGATGCTCGGCATGGTGCTTTCGCCGTTCTGGTTCGTGGCGGAAGGCGCAATCGTTGGTGCGGTGATCGGCGCGCTGGCAACCCGCTTTGGCGGGGAGGGCAAGGAAACGGTAGGGCGGTGAGGGGGCCGTCCTCCGCCTTAGCCGCCGCCCTGCCTAAAGTCAGGCGCCTCTCGAGGGGCGATTCGGGTAAAGCGTCCGGCCTTTCGGATTCGCGGTCTCCGGAATAGGCCCCATATCAAGTTTGGGGCAGCGAGTTGGAGTGGCGGGCTACCCGAATGCCTTGAACGCGATCAGGGTGAAGGTGTCTTTGATCCCGGCCAGCGTTTGCAAGTTCTCCGTCACGAAATGGCCGATGTCGGTGTCGTCTGACAGGTAGCATTTCACCATCAGGTCGTATTGCCCGCTGATGGAGTGCACCTCGCTTGCCTGCTCCACACTCTCGGCAATTTCGCCTGCCACCTCGTAGGCCTTGCCAAGGTTGCACTTGATTTGAACAAAGATCGTCTGCATGGCTCTTCCCAGTCGATTTGAGCGGTCGTCCGACCATCTCATGAAGCCGGATCAGTTGCCAGAGCCCGGCTTGCGGCCAAACTGGCGACCGCTGGCGGCGAGCGAGTCGGCCGCCGCGATCAGCGCCTGCAAGTCTGCGGCGAGGCGGCTCCAGTCGCGTTCGGTCCGCCGGGCAATGTCGGCCAAGGCGGCGCTGTCAGCAGACAGTCGCTCCGCCGCTGCCTGCATCTGCTGGGTTCCCTTGGAGAAGGCAACGTCCCGCATTGCGGCGGCGAGCGTGTTTAGGAGTGGCCAGAGGGTCGCAGGGGAAACCGGAAAGACCCTGGCGCGGTAAGCGGTTTCGACTGCCTCCCGGCAATGGGTGTGCAGGGCGGCAAACACCGCCTCCGACGGCAGGAATAGCAGGGCGAAGTCCGCGGTCGTTCCGGGAACCAGGTATTTGCTGCGGATGGCTTCCACATGCCCGCTGAAATCCCGTCCGAACTGGCGGAGCGCTTTCGCCGCGCTGGCATCGGTGTCTGCATCCTGCCATGCGCGGAAGGCTTCCAGCGGGAACTTGGCGTCGACAGGGACTGGCCCCGGCGGCCAGGGCAGTGCAATGAGGCAATCAACCCGGTTTCGGCCGATGGGGGCTTGCAGGCGGTAGCTGGCAGCGGGCAGCAGTTCCGCCACCAGCCGCTCCAACTGTACTTCGCCGAACGCGCCGCGCGCCTGCTTGTTGCCGAGCACGCCTTCGAGCTCGTGCAGGGTCCGGCCCAGGGTTTCCTGCTGCCGTCCCATGCTGGTCAACCGCTCTCCCAATGTGGCAATTTGGTTGCCGGGTCGTTTGCGCGCTCTGTCCGCGCCATACGGCCCAGCAAATAGGCGAGTAACAGGCCCGCCGCGCCGGCAAACCAGGGCCAGCGTTCCAGGTACCAAGCCGGGTCTAATGGCAATTCGATGGCCGGAGTCCTTGACCAGGGGTGATTCACCTCATAGCTAGCACTTGATTCGTATAAAGGAACCCGATGGATGCCGTTAATGCCCATCGTCCTCGCGCCGGATCGCCGCCTGAAACTCACCTGTAAACCAGTGGAGAGGGTGGACGACGACGTGCGGACGCTGATGGAGAATATGTTGGAGACCATGTACGACGCGCCGGGCATAGGCCTCGCCGCGCCGCAGGTTGGCGATGACCGCCGCGTGATTGTTGTGGACGTGGCGCGCGAGGGTGAAGACCCGCAACCATACCTGATGGTGAACCCAGAAGTGACCTGGGCCTCCGACGACAAGGTCATGATGAATGAGGGCTGCCTGTCGCTGCCCGACATTTTCGTGGATGTGGAGCGGCCGGAAAAGATCCGCTTCGCCTATACCGACAAGGACAATGTCCGCCACGAGGTAGAGGCAGACGGCCTGTTCGCGCGCTGCGTCCAGCATGAAATCGACCATCTGAACGGAGTGCTGCACGTCGATTATCTGAGCCGGATCAAGCGCGACCTGACCTTGCGGAAGCTCGCCCGCAGCAAACCCTCGCTTATCGCCGAGCGGGAAAAGGCGCGGGCCTAAGTGTCACTTCGCATCATCTATATGGGCACGCCCGACTTCGCTGTCGGGCCGCTGGCGGCACTGCTGGAGGCCGGGCATGAGGTATGTTGCGTCTACTCCCAGCCGCCCCGGCCGGCGGGACGCGGCCACAAGGTAAAGCTCAGCCCCGTCCACGCTTTCGCCGAGGGTAGGGGCATCGAAGTGCGCACACCGCGCAGGCTGCGGTCCGAGGACGATCAGGCGGCATTTGCGGCCCTTGGTGCTGACGTGGCGGTGGTCGCTGCCTATGGCCTGATCCTGCCGAAGCCGGTGCTGGACGCGCCGAAACATGGGTGCATCAACATTCACGCGTCCTTGCTGCCGCGGTGGCGGGGGGCAGCGCCCATTCAGCACGCGATCCTGGCGGGCGATGCCGAAAGCGGCGTCACGATCATGGCCATGGATGAGGGGCTGGATACCGGCGATATGTTGCTGACCGGCCGGGTCGCCATTACGGGAGAGACGACCGCCAGCAGCCTGCACGATGACCTGGCGGCAATGGGCTCCCGCCTGATCGTCGAGGCGATGGCGAAACTGGAGGCAGGCACGCTTACGGCGACGCCCCAGCCGCCGTCCGGTGAGACCTATGCCGGCAAGCTAACCCGCGAGGATGGCCGCCTGGACTGGCGGCGGCCGGCGGTTGACCTGGAGCGGCAGGTGAGGGCGCTAACCCCCTGGCCGGGCACGTGGTTCCTGCATGGGGACACGGTGCTGAAGGTCAGTGACGCAGAGACTGTTTCCGGCGTCCACGGCCAGCCGGGCGAGGTGATGGACGATGCGTTCACCATTGCCTGCGGCGAGGGTGGCTTCCGCCCTACCGGTATCCAACGACCGGGCAAGGCGCCGATGACCGCTGGCGACCTGCTCCGCGGCTATGACTTGGCGAAGGGCACACGCCTGGCGCTACCGGCAGGCTAAGCCATGCAGCGCTACCGGCTGACGATCGAATATCATGGCGGGGCCTTTTCCGGTTTTCAGCGGCAGGATGGTGTTGAGACCGTTCAGGGATGTTTGGAGCGGGCGCTGTCGCAACTCGACGGACGGTTCGTGACGGTGCACTGCGCCGGGCGCACGGATGCGGGCGTACATGCGACGGGGCAGGTGGTGCATTTCGATCTGGCGACTCCCCGGCCCGCCTGGATCGTGCAGAATGCGGTCAATCACCATGTCCGTCCGGCACCAGTGTCGGCGCTGGAAGCAGCGGAGGTTAGGGCCGATTTCGACGCAAGGCGTAGTGCCATCGGCCGCTCCTACCGCTTCCGCATCCTGAACCGCCGCGCGCCGCCGGCTCTGGAGCGCGGGCTTGTCTGGCATGTGGGGACGCCGCTCGACGCCGAAGCGATGCATGCCGCGGCGCAACACCTGATCGGCAAGCACGATTTTTCCAGCTTCCGGGCGGCAGGCTGTCAGGCGAAGTCGCCGGTGAAGACACTGGATCGGCTGAATGTGGGCCGCCATGGCGAAGAAGTCTGGATCGAGGCGGAAGCGCGCTCCTTCCTCTACAACCAGATCCGGATTTTCGCCGGAACGTTGAGGAAGGTGGGCGACGGCACCTGGCAGCCCCGGCGGTTGGCTGAGATTCTGGCCGCCTGTGACCGGGAAGCGGCGGGGCCGACCGCCCCCCCGACGGGCCTATGCTTTGCCGGCGTGCGCTATCCGCCCAAGGCGTTGGCGTTCCCGTAGGGTTACCGCCCCATTCCCCCATAGGCGGGAATCCACGCCAGAGAACTTCTCATGTGGTGCGAACTCTGTGACGTAGAGCGAGTTAGTTTCATTTCGGCTCAGAGCGACATGCTGTAAAGAAGTAGCGAGCGTCATTGGCGTGACAGCGTCGATGGCGTAATGCGGCAAAGCTAACGCTCCTGACACTGTGTGCGAGTGTGAACGCCGCAGTGAATCTTGTGGTAAATCCCGGATAGAACTTGAGGCGGCGGCTTTCTTAATTTAGTGTGTAGGAAGGTGTTGCCAATAAGAAGTGCTGGCCGGAAAAGAACTAGCCGATTGATGCTACATAACGCTAGCCATGGCAAAAGGATAGACCGATTCCTCAGTGCGTGCTGTGTGGCAGAATGTATGTGAGGTAAAGTAGGGAATTTCTCTAATGATATCTAAATTAGTTGTGCGTTGTGTTGGATTTATTTCTTTGGCATTGTTCACATCTTTCGGTGCTAACGCTGATGTTGTACGATGGGATATCGTGGGATATTATAACGATCGACATTACGCTTGTTATTACTATGGCGGGCCAAATTGCCCAGCCCCTTGGGAAGATCCTGATGGGCCAGACTACCCTCACTATGAAATATATTCTGCTACGATACTATTTGATCTTGCATCGACATGGGAGACATCTGCGGAGGGATTGTTGTATCCGGGTGACTTGATAATAAATGCAATATCTGCTGTTGAAACGACCCCTAGGGGAACGTTTAATCGCGATGTTACGATACAAATCTCAATGATCGATCCGGATCTTCTGCCTTGGTTGCCGTATTTTAATGGAACCAATTTTGAAGACATTGGAGTAGATGTTAGCGGAGCCTACAGTAGTAATGGTCCATTTGTATATGTTAGCGGCTTGAGCTGGCAGTGGCTTCCCAGGGAACCAAATGCAGCTGCGGGTGGTATCGAAATGGTAACCGCCGGAACGCCTATCTCAACTAGTCAATTGCCGACGGAATGGTATTGGGATTATGACGCACCAAGTATGGTGGTTACGGATTTCGCCAATATGTTTGGTTTGTTGAGGGCAGATGTGGATGTAGTTCCGACTTCTCCCCCTGGTATTGTCCCAGTTCCGGCATCAA
Source organism: Alphaproteobacteria bacterium (assembly GCA_965222315.1). GTDB lineage: Bacteria > Pseudomonadota > Alphaproteobacteria > Bin95 > Bin95 > JACKII01. The sequence goes on from OZ244951.1 coordinate 1,923,650, forward strand.
TTGGATTTGCGATAGCCAGCATGGGCATATTGGCATTGCTTCGTTTTAGACGTACTGGCACCTAATTCGATTATCCTAAGATACGGAACATATTTATCCCCGTTCAATTCGCCTCTGGCTGATGAGATAGGACTCATAGGCTTCTCGCTGGGCATGGCGAATGTCCCGCCCGTTATCTAGCTTTCAGGCGTGGGTTCCCGTCTGCATGTGAACAAGATAAGTAGAGAGAGCTCAGGGAGGGAAGCCGAAAGCCCTCAACACCCTTATCCCGTCGCGGTTTTCCGGGCGAGGTTCCGGATGGACGTCGACACGGCGATGGTCCCTTCGCCCTTATAGCTCTCGTGGTTGCCGTCGATTTCGTCGAGCTTGTAGACATAGTTGATCATCATGCCGCACGCCTGCTGCATGCCGCGCTTAGACGTATCGGCAAGCCAGTTCAGCCTCTCCATCCGCGCGCCGTTGGACAGGTGGAAATGCGCGACCGGGTCCAGCGCCCGGATGCCGCCGCGCTTAGCGGTATAAAGGTACGTGGCCGCCAGCCGCGTAAGCACTGGCTTCAAGGCCGCTTCCAGTTCCGGCACCTTCGCCCAGTCATTGTTGGCCAGAATGCCTTTCAGGAAGTCCTCGATACTGGTTTCGCCGTCCAGTGCTTCTTCCAGCGCCTTGCGTTCATCCGGCAGCAGCAGGGCTTCGCCCAATTCCTCGCGCTCCCGCTCGAACCAGCGGCTGAAGCCGGGGATGGGGGAGAGCGTGGCGTATGTCTTCAGGTTCTTGAACTCGGACGATAGCTCGGAGACCACCCGCTTGATCAGGAAGTCGCCGAAGCCGATGCCGTTCAGGCCACGCTGTGCGTTCGAGATCGAGTAGAAGATCGCGGTGTCCGCGTTCTCCGGCGTCAATTGCTCCTGATCCTGGTCGAGCAGATGCTGCACGTTGCCAGCAATGCCATTGACCAGCGCAATCTCGACGAAGATCAGCGGCTCTTGCGGCATGCGGGGATGGAAAAATGCGAAGCACCGGCGGTCGGAATCCAGCCTGTTCTTCAGGTCGCGCCAGTCGCGAATTTCGTGCACGGCCTCATACGCGATCAGCTTTTCCAGCAGGGCGGCGGGGGCTTCCCAGGTAATCTGGCGCAACTCCAAGAACCCGACATCGAACCAGCTTTCCAGCAGCCGGCGCAGGTCTTCTTGGAGGTTTGTCAGGTCGGCGTCGTCTTTGGACCAGCCCAGCAGTTCGGCCCGCAGATCGACCAGAAATTTCACACCCCCCTCAAGCCCGTTGAACTGCCGGAGCAGGCGGGTACGCGGCGGGGTCAGCGCATCGCGCAGGGCCGCTTCGGCAGCCCTGCGGGCTTCCGGCGTTTCGGCGGCAGTGACCTTGGCGATAGCGGTATCAACCGCGTCGTGGTCGGTATCGAAGCGAGCCGCCATAATGGAGAGGAACCGGCGGCGCCCATCGGCGTTCAGGCCCATATAGGCGCGGCCCAGGTTGGCTGCCCTGGCTCTGGCCGTCACCTCTCCGCCCCGGCCGTTCAGGCAGTCGCGCATCTGGGTGAGCAGGCGTTCCCGATCAGATTCGGGCAGATCCGGCTTCAGGTCGAGGGCCGGCATGCCCCGGCGGGTTGCGATTTCCCGCAAAGCCCGGCGCACTTGGTCCAGGGTCCTGTCGAAAAAGTTCGGTTGAACGGCAATATCGTTCATGGCTTTGGCTCTTAGTCCCGCGAATCGCGTGCAAACGCCAGCATCTATGCGTTAGCGGAAAACGATGCCCGTCATCCTGCCTGCCAATCAACCGGCACAATGCCGTCTCCCCCGTCCCACAACGGTTTCGAGACAATGTAACGCGATTATAGGCTCGCGGTCAGGAGTTGCCACCCAGATTCGCCACCTCTGCCGCTAGCAAGGCCCGGAGCTAGCTTTTCCGGGCGTAGCCGACCGCCTTCAATGCCTCCTCGATCTCCGCCAGGATTTCCGGGTCATCAATGGTGGCGGGCATGTTCCAGATTTCGGCGTCAGCGATCTTCTGCATGGTGCCGCGCAGGATTTTACCGGACCGTGTTTTCGGCAGGCGTTCGACCACGGCGGCGTCCTTGAAGGCCGCGACCGGGCCGATCTTGTCACGGACCATCTGCACCACGTCCTTTTTGATCTGGTCGTGCGGTTGGTTTGCGCCGGCGTTCAGAACCAGGAACCCGACTGGGATCTGGCCTTTCAGGTCGTCGGCAACACCGATCACCGCGCATTCCGCGACGGCCTCGTGTGCGGAGAGCACTTCCTCGATTGCGCCGGTGGAGAGGCGGTGCCCTGCGACGTTGATGATATCGTCGGTCCGGGCCATCACGTAGACATAACCGTCCTCGTCGATATAGCCCGCATCCGCCGTTTCGTAGTAGCCGGGGAAGTTGGCGAAATAGGCGCTGTGATAGCGGTCGTCTGCGTTCCACAGCGTCGGGAAACAGGATGGCGGCAGCGGTTGTTTGCCGACCAGCGCGCCGACCTGGCCGCGCGGCAGTTCCTTGCCGTCCTCACCCAGCACGCGCAGGTCCCAGCCCGGCGCGGGCTTGGTCGGCGAGCCGTACTTGATCGGCATGATCTCGATGCCGGCATAGTTGGCGGCAATGGACCAGCCGGTCTCCGTCTGCCACCAGTGATCAATGACCGGCACCTGCAACTGCTTTTCGGCCCATTGGATCGTATCCGGGTCCGAGCGCTCACCCGCGAGAAACAGCGTGCGGAAGTTTGAGAGGTCGTGCTGCTTCAACAGCGTGCCGTCCGGGTCTGCACCGCGGATGGCGCGGAAGGCGGTAGGCGCGGTGAACATCGCCTTCACATTGTGCTGTGATATCACCCGCCAGAATACGCCGGCGTCCGGCGTGCCCACCGGTTTGCCTTCGAACAAGATGGAGGTGTTGCCGGCGAATAGCGGCGCATACACGATATAGGAGTGGCCAACCACCCAGCCGATATCGCTCGCGGCCCAGAAAGCCTCGCCCGGATCGACGCCGTAAATATTCTTCATGGACCAGTGCAGCGCCACCAGATGCCCGCCCGTGTCGCGCACCACGCCTTTCGGCAGGCCGGTCGTTCCGCTGGTGTAGAGGATGTAGTGCGGGTCGGTTGCGGCCACCGGCACGCAATCAACGGCTTGCGCACCTGCCATCGCCTCCTGCCAGTCATGATCGCGGCCCGGCACCATGCTTGCCTCGCACTGCGGGCGTTGCAGGATCACGCAGGCATCGGGCTTGTGCTTGGCCAGTTCAATCGCGCCGTCCAGCAGCGGCTTGTATTCGACCAGCCGGTTCGGCTCGATGCCGCAGGAGGCGCTGACCACCACTTTTGGCCCGCAATCGTCGATGCGCACAGCCAGCTCATTCGCCGCGAAGCCACCGAACACGACCGAGTGGATCGCGCCGATCCGGGCGCAGGCGTACATGGCAACGGCTGCTTCCGGCACCATCGGCATGTAGATGACCACCCGGTCGCCATAGCCGACGCCCAGCTTCTGGAGCACGCCCGCGAACCTGGCGACTTCGTCCCGCATCTCCCGGAACGTGCGGGTGGAAATCGTATCGGTCACCGGGCTGTCGTAGATGATGGCGGCCTGATCGCCGCGCCCCGCTTCGACATGCCGGTCGAGGGCGTTGAACGCGGCGTTGGTTTCCCCGCCGGTGAACCAGCGCGGGCGCTGCGGGTCGCGGTCGTCCAGGATGAGTTCCGGTTTTTTGAACCAGTGAATAGCCTCAGCCGCCTCTCCCCAGAAACCGTTCGGGTCGGCAAGGGAGCGGGCATGGATCTCATCGTAGCGGCCGGTCATGGCGGCAGTCCTTGAATGGCAGGAAGCACAGAATTTCACCGTTTTTATCCCTGAGGCGGTTCCGCCACAAGCCAACCGTGGTTGCAGGGTGGCAAAGCATCAGGAGTCTTTCCGGAGAATGCGAAGCCGAAATGGCTATCATCCTGCCCCAGACGGTGGTGGCGGAATGGTATCGTCTCTTTGATCGGCCTGGCTGGAGGCTTTTCCTATTCCCGGTTTGAGGCTCGTGGCCGCCCTTTGCCGCCGTCCGCCCCATTCCGCGTGACAGGCTGCAAGCGGGCTGGTACTGAATCCGCCCAATCGGCCACGCTGGCGGAGGAGCGCGCGCGGCTGTCGTTTGATCTCGGCAAGTAACAGGAATAGCAGACATGGGTTTGATGGATGGCAAAGTCGCGCTGGTGACCGGCGCGGGCCGTGGCATTGGCCGGGCGATTGCGCTCGATATGGCGAAAGCAGGCGCCAAAGTCGTGGTGAATGATCTGGGCGGCTCTCTGACCGGCGAGGACGGTGGCGATACCAGCCCGGCCCAGCAGGTCGTGAACGAGATCAAGGCCATGGGCGGCGAGGCGGTCGCCAACGGCGGCAGCGTCAGCGAGTGGTCGGGCGCCCAGGGCATGATCGAAGACGCCATGGACAATTTCGGCAAGATCGACGCGCTGGTAAATGTTGCCGGCATCCTGCGCGACGGCATGTTCCACCGCATGAGCGAGGCGGAATGGGATGCGGTGATCGCCGTTCACCTGAAGGGCTGCTTCAACGTTGCCCGTGCCGCCGTCGAGCATATGCGCGAGCAAGAGTCCGGCGCGATGGTCCACTTCACCTCCACCAGCGGTCTGGTCGGTCAGGTGGGACAGGCGAACTACGCCGCCGCCAAGATGGGGATTGTCGGCATGAGCCGCGTGATCGCCATGGAAGGCGCGTTCAAGAACGTGCGCTCCAACTGTGTCGCGCCCTTCGCCTGGACCCGCATGATCGAGTCGATCCCCATCAAGTCGGACGAGCAGGCCGAAGCGTTCGAGAAGTTCCGCAATAACGCCAAACCGGAGCATGTGGCACCGGTCTGCACCTACCTGTGCAGCGATGCCGCCAAGGGCGTCACCGGCAATATTTTCGGCGTGCGCGGCAACGAAATCTACCTGATGACTCAGCCACGGCCCATCCGCACTCTTCACAATGGTAATGGCTGGGACCACGAATCCCTGGCCGCCATGGTCGAGCCCGCCCTGCGCGCCGACCTCTATGGTCTGGAAGACAGCGCTGCGGTCTACAGTTGGGACCCGATCTGATCTGTTTGACTGTCTGAACCCCCGCTTTCATCCTGAGTAGCGCGTAGCGCGCTTCGAAGGGCGGAAGCGGTGACGCCTTTCCGTACACCCCGGCTGCATGCCGGGGCTACTCAGGATGAGACGGCGCTAAAAATTGCAGGCCGACCCCACTCCGACCCATACCGACATCGTTCTGGTCGGCGGCGGCCATGCGCATGTCGCGGTGCTGCGGATGTTCGGCATGAAGCCGGAGCCGGGGGTGCGGCTGACGCTGGTGGCCAAGGACGTGTTTACGCCTTATTCGGGCATGATTCCCGGCTACATCGCCGGGCATTATGAACACGCCGAATGCCATATCGACCTGGGGCCGCTTTGCCGGTTTGCGAATGCGCGCCTGATCCACGCGGCGGCGGAAGGGATCGATCTTGCGGCCCAGCGCCTGTTGCTGCCGGGCCGTCCGCCGCTCCGCTATGATTTCGTCACCTTCGATATTGGCTCATCAACCGCAGTGGCGGACATCCCGGGCGCGGCGGCGTATGGCCTGCCGGTGAAGCCGCTGGACCGGTTCCTGGAAAGGCTTGAAGAGAAGCAGGCAGCCCTGGCGGAAGGCGCGCCCGTAACCGTGGTGGGCGGCGGCGCCGGCGGGGTGGAACTGACGTTGGCTCTGGCGCACCGGCTGCAATCCAAGCGGCCCCGGATCACCCTCGCCACCGACGAGCCTGAAATTCTGATGAGCCACGGATCCGCCACCCGCGCAAAGATGCGGCGGGTGATGCAAGCCAAAGGGATCGAGGTTGTGTCCGGTCAGGCACTTGCGGAGGTTAAGCCCGACAGTCTCCGGTTCGGCGATGGAAGCGAACGGCCGAGTGCATTGACCGTGCTGGCCACCGGCAGCGCGCCAGCGCCCTGGCTGGCGGAGACCGGCCTTGCGCTGGATGAGCGCGGTTTCATTGCGGTGAGCGAGGGGCTGGCAAGCACCAGCCATCCAAACGTCTTCGCGGCGGGCGACGTTGCGGCCTTCACGCCGCGGCCGTTGCCGAAGGCGGGCGTTTATGCCGTCAGGGCAGGGCCGGTGCTGGCGGAGAATCTGCGCCGCGCCGCGCGCAGTCAGCCGCCAAAGCCATTCAAACCGCAAAGGCGTTTCCTTTCCCTGCTGTCCTGCGGCGATGAGACCGCCATAGCCTCTTATGGTCGGCTTGCCCTTAGCGGCTCGGCCATGTGGCGCTGGAAGGATTGGATCGATACGCGCTGGATGCGCCGCTACCAGGAATTGCCGGATATGGCGGCGGAAAACGGCGACGGTACGCCGGTTATGCGCTGCGCCGGATGCGGGGCGAAGATTGCGGGCGACGTGCTGGCATTTGCGCTCGACAAGCTGGATACCGGCACTGCGCCTGGCGTGCTTTTGGGGGCGGGCGATGACGCGGCCGTGCTCCAACCGCCTGCGGGCAAGCTGTTGTTGCAGTCTACCGACGGTTTCCGCGCCTTTATCGGCGACCCCTACCTGTTCGGCCGGATCACGACCATCCATGCCCTTTCCGACCTCTACGCCATGGGCGCAGAGCCCCATAGCGCGCTAGCCCATGCGACGCTGCCATTTGCGGAGCCTGCGTCGGTGGGCGACGATCTTTATCAACTCCTGGCGGGCGCGTGCTTCGAGTTGAAAGCGGCGGGGGCGGCACTGGTAGGCGGGCATTCCAGCGAGGGACCGGAGATGGCGTTCAGCCTGACGGTCAACGGCTTCGCCGATCCGGGCCGGCTTTGGCGCAAATCAGGCGCGAAGGCGGGTGACGCGCTGATCCTGACCAAGGCGCTCGGCACCGGCTCACTGCTCGCCGCCGAAATGCGGGGCAAGGCACGGAGCGCCTGGATCGAAGGGGCGCTCGCCAGCATGCTCATCAGCAATGCCGCAGCGGTCGGCGTCCTTCGCGCTCACAGCGCCAGAGCCGCAACCGACGTGACCGGATTTGGCCTTTTGGGCCACTTGCGGGAGATGGCGGAGGCTTCCGGCACCGGGGTGGAAATCGACCTCGCCGCATTGCCAGTTTTGCCGGGGGCCGCCGAATCGCTGGCGGACGGGATAGAGAGCACGCTTGCGCCCGCCAACAGGGTCTTTGCGCCGGACGCGCCGGCAATACTCTCCGACCCGCAAACGTCTGGCGGCTTGCTCGCCTCACTACCCGCCGCCCGTGCAGAAGAGTGTGTTGCAGCGCTCCATGCCATCGGCTACGAGGCGGCAGTGATCGTTGGACGCTGTGTCAACGAGTATGGGGTCACCTGGCGGTAGCACTGCCCGGCCGGGACAGGCTTACCGTTCAACCATGGCCCTACACCACACCCACTCGCTTTTGCTTGCGAATACCGGGCAAAAGGCGCTAAGGAGCCGCCCATGCCAAAAGTCACATTCGTCAGCCCCACCGGTGAGCGCACCACGCTGGAGCCGCCCGCGGGCCTTTCCTTGCTGGAAATTGCAAGGAAGTATCATATCGATATCGAAGGCGCATGCGAAGGCTCGCTTGCGTGCTCGACCTGTCACGTCGTGGTCGATCACGAATGGTTCGATGCGCTGGACGAGGCGTCAGAGGACGAGGAAGACATGCTCGACCTCGCCTTCGGACTGACAGAAACGTCGCGCCTCGGCTGCCAGATCATCGTGACGGAGGAGTTGGACGGCATCACCGTCACGCTGCCATCCGAAACCCGAAACATGATGGATTAGGGAGCAGCACCCATGCTGTTCGCCGCCGACAGCCTGTTCGCCCGCCTGCGCGCTGCCTGCAAGCCGGAATGGGACTCCTACGTCAAGCATTCCTTCGTGAGGCAACTTGGTGCGGGCACGCTGCCGGAGGCTTCTTTCAAGCGCTATCTGGTTCAGGACTATCTGTTCCTGATCCACTTCGCCCGTGCCTATGCGCTGGCGGCCTACAAGTCGCGTTCGCTGGAGGACATCAGGGAAGCGGCGGCCGGGCTTTCCACCATCGCGGACATTGAAATGCGCCTGCACGTCCAGTTCTGTGAAGGCTGGGGCATTTCGGAAGAAGAGATGCAGGCGGAGCCGGAAGCCCGAGAAACCATGGCCTATACCCGCTACGTGCTGGAAGCCGGCATGGCGGGCGATGTGCTCGACCTGTACGCCGCGCTGGCGCCGTGTATCGTTGGTTATGGCGAAATCGGCTCCATGCTGCATGGTGCCGACAATCTGGATGGGAATCCGTATAGAGCCTGGATCGAGATGTATTCCAGCAACGAGTATCAGGCCGGGGCGCGCCGCACGGTGGCCCACATGGACCGGCTGATGGCTTCGCGCGGCGGCGATGGCCGTTTTGAGGCGCTGGCCGGAACCTTCCGGGAGGCGACCCGCCTGGAAGCGTCGTTCTGGGATATGGGCCTGAAGGGATAGGCCAGACGTGAACACGGCGCTCCAGCAACGCTTCGATCTCGACCTTGATCTGGCGAAACCGCCATCGCAGAGCCGCGTCGTCGTCGCGATGTCCGGCGGTGTCGACAGCAGTGTCGCGGCAGCCATGGTGGCGGCCGCAGGCTATGACACTGTCGGCGTGACCCTCCAGCTCTACGATCATGGCGCCGCGGTGGAGCGCAAGGGCGCATGTTGTGCCGGCCAGGATATCCACGACGCCCGCAACGTCGCCGACCGCGTCGGCATCCCGCACTATGTCCTCGACTATGAGACCCGTTTCCGCCAGTCGGTGATGGATGATTTCGCCGACGCCTACCTGCGCGGTGAGACGCCGATTCCCTGCGTGCGTTGCAACCAGACCGTCAAGTTCCGCGACCTGCTCGATACCGCGCGCGATTTGGAGGCGGACGCGCTGGTGACCGGCCATTACGTCCAGCGGCTTGCGGCCGAGCAGGGGGCGGAGATGCACGCGGCGGTCGATCCGTCGCGCGACCAGTCCTACTTCCTGTTTGCGACGACCCAGGAACAGCTCGATTTCTTGCGCTTCCCCTTGGGCGGCCTGCCGAAGACCGAGACCCGCGCCCTGGCTGACCGGTTCGGCCTGCCGGTCGCGGCAAAGCCCGACAGCCAGGACATTTGCTTTGTGCCCAATGGCTCCTACGCGAGCGTGGTGGAGAAACTGCGGCCCGGCGCCATTGAGCCAGGCGAGATTGTGGACCGGGCAGGCAATGTGCTGGGCGGGCACAAGGGCATAATCCACTTCACCGTCGGCCAGCGCCGCGGCCTGAACCTCGGCAATACCGATGGCAAGGGGGAGCCGCTTTATGTCGTCGCACTGGACGCCGCCACCAAGCGCGTCATCGTCGGGCCGAAGGCCGCGCTTGGCCGGCGCTATGTGCGCGTGAATGAATTGAACTGGCTGGGCCACGCTCCGCTTGGCGGGGAGCCGGTGCGGTGTACCGTCAAGCTCCGTTCCACCATGCCCGCCGTTGCTGCGGCGATTGCCAGCGACGGCGTGGGCGGAGCGCATGTGGTGCTGGATGCGCCGGAATTTGGCATCGCGCCTGGGCAGGCGTGTGTTGCCTATGACGGGATGCGCGTGCTTGGCGGCGGCTGGCTCGCCGGGACGGCGGAGGAGCCGCCAGCGTGAGTGAAACGGCACGCTGGAAGAAAGAACAGCGCGGGCGCTTGCGTGTCTTGCGGCAGGGCCTGGACCCTTTGTTCAAGGCGGAGGCCGACGCCCAAATCGCCCGATCGATCGAAGACGTCTTGCTGGAGATCGCCTCTGGCAGCTTTGCGTTTTATTGGCCGATGCCGGGTGAGCCGGACCTGCGGGAGGCGGCTGCCGGGTGGAGCCGGGGAGGGGCAGCCGCCGCCCTGCCGGAGACGATCCGCGGGGAGCCCCTGACATTTCGCCCCTGGACGCCTGGCTGCGCCATGCGTGCGGGCGTTTGGAACATCCCCGTGCCCGTCACGGAAGCGGAGGCACATCCGGCGGTTCTGCTGATCCCCTGCCTTGGCTTTGATGTGCACGGCTACCGGCTGGGTTTTGGCGGCGGCTTCTATGACCGGACGCTGGCGGCGCTTGCGCCCCGGCCGCTGGCGGTAGGGGTCGGCTTCAGCGTTTGTGAACTCCCCAGCATCCGGCCAGAGCCGCATGATATTCCGATGGACGTGATCGTGACGGAGCGCTCGATTGTCTGGCATTCGCCAAATCGGACAGCCAACCGTTGACAGGCCGGAAAACCCCCGCCATATAGCCCCTTCTTCCGCGCCCGACAGTGTGCGCGGGGGCCTTGGTTGGCGGAGTAGCTCAGTCGGTTAGAGCAGCGGAATCATAATCCGCGTGTCGGGGGTTCAAGTCCCTCCTCCGCTACCAAACCTGCCTTTAACAGCCTGCCCGTTTGATGAGTACTCTGTCATCAAGGTTCATCCCGCCCGGTTTTGCCTGGCCACGGTGACGCTGCGGGCGATTTTGCCCAGATGGGTGTCCCAGGTGCCGCAGCAACCGCCCCACATATCGACATTCGGAAATCGTTTCGCCAAATCACCCATTCGGCGTCCGAGATCCTGGGGATCACCTTCTTCGAGATGACCCAGGCTGCAAAGCGCGATCTTGTCCATCATCGCTGCATTGGGACGCAGATTTCGGATTCGTTGAGACCAACCGCCTGGCTCCAACGCCGGTTCGAACTCCAGCGGATGAGAGCAATTCACACCGTAGCTATCTGGCTTCTCGTCCCCTGTTAAGGCGTCCACGGTCTCGATTGCTTCCTTCAGGCTGGGCCCGGAGCGTAGCCGATGATCGCTGGTCAATGTGAACGATACACACAATGGAATGCCAGTTTTTGCGGCCGCACGGGATAGACCGACCGTTTCGGGAATGTTGTTGAAGGTGGCGCCCCAGGCCAGATCGACACCGGCTTTCCGCAGGCTGTTGAGCTGGTGGCTGTGATAGTCCTCCGCCTCGTCGGCGGTGATGGTTTTGTTCAGCGAATAGGCGTCGCCGCGCGGCCCTACAATTCCGGCATACTTGATTGCTTTGATTTCTCCTTCATAGGGCTTGGCAGCCTCCCGCAGGAAATCGATGCTGCGGAACTGCATCTCTTCCAGGCCTTCGGCCGAATAGCCAAGCAATTGACCCCAGTCAGGACTGGCCCGGTAATCCAGCCCACCCATCAGAGCCGCGCAGCCCGTCTCAGAGACGGTATCTAAATAGCGTCTATACATGCCCTTTAACGCATCGACAGCGTCGGAATTGTCGAGCAGGGGAAACATCGCGAACTCGGGGAGATCGAACCCGTATTTGTACATCATTTCCGTCTCGGACCCTCCCTCGGTCAGGTAGATTGTGTCCGGTGATTGTTTGGGAAATTGTCGCGTCATGGTGTTTCCGTCCTTCGATATGACCGGAGAGCGGTCACTTGTTGAATGGGACTTTGACCCTACGGCTATCTCCGTCAGTATCTAGTGCACCAGAGGTCAACTTGCCGGAGGCTGCGGAGGTGCATACTGTTTTCACAGAAAACAATTGTGAGCCTGCCTTCATGATTTTTTGCGAACATCGCAAAAGTTAAAAAATGAAAATAAAAATGTCATTCTTAAAGCCACGGAACATGTCAACTAATAGAGACAAATTACTGACCGCAGCAGAGTTTGCTATTTTGGAAAAAGGCGTCGCAGCAACATCGATAGATGAACTGATTGCCGAGGTGGGCATAACCAAGAGCGGCTTTTTTTATCACTTCCAAAACAAAAGTGCGCTCGTCCATGCCCTGTTGCAGCGCCATCTGGAAGAAGAAGAGGCCTGGTTTGAGCAATTGTTTCAGCGCGCCAGCCGCACTAGCGATGATCCGTTGGAAAGCTTCCTGACATTTCTGCGCTTTCTGACGGAAGATATGCAGAACCTGCCTAACGTTCATCCCGGATGCCTGATTTCCGCCTGCTGCTATCAGGAGCGGTTGTTTGAGCGGGATGTGCATGACATTGCCGCCGAGAACCTGCTTTGTTGGCGGCGGCGGTTCCGGGGCGAGCTTGCGGCTATCGAGGCGGTCCATCCCTTGCAAATTCCAGTCGATCTAGACGCGCTCGCCGACACGCTGACTGCATTGATCGACGGAGCCATAATTCTGTCGAAAGTTGTCCGGGAAAAGGATGTGCTCCCGAACCAGGTGACAATTTACAGCCAGTTCATCAGGGCCGCATTCAACGGCATATGAGGAATTTTGCCCTAGGCAGGTGGTGGGGACGTTGCTGTCTCAGGTCACCATATCTTGGTATCTTCCCACGCCACATTCTTGTCGTTCCTTTGCCCAGCAGGCAAATTCGTCTGACTATTGATGGCGTTGTGGAAAATTTGCCACCGCTCCTTGGCTTGTCCCGCAAACGCTCTTAAATTGATGCGGTCTTGCTATGCTAAAGGCTTTCCATCATCCGTTACGCATCGACCTTTCAAGATCAAGCCACTTGCGCCTGCGAGTGGGAGGGCTGTGAGGAGGAGGCCGCATATCCGGCCCCAGCCAGCCCAAAACGCCTGCGCGAACGGCGGTTCTTCTGTCTTGAGCATGTACGCGAATACAACCGGGCCTGGAACTACTATGCCAATATGACGCCGGAGGAGATGGAACAGCACCGCCGGCGCGATACAGTCTGGCAGCGGCCCACTTGGCCATTTAGCCGGGGTAATATCAGCCGCCAGAGCGGTGCTGAACAGGCAAGGCACCAGGGCAAGCGTCAGCGCATGCCCGTAACGGCGGAAGAACGCCGCGCTGCCAAGGAACTTGACCTTGAGGTGCCTTATACGGAGGATAGCCTTAAGTCCTGCTATCGCATTCATGCGAAAGCAGCGCATCCTGACCTGAACCCCGACAAGCCTAACGCAGAAGAACGCTTCAAACGGCTGCGCGAAGCGTATATGACACTGCGACAACCATTGACGAAATAGCCTACACCCGTTGGATCCATACCTATGAGCGTTGAGCAAGATTCGACCGGCATGCCGACCGGAATGCCGGATACCCAAATTTCTGTGCGCGAAGTGTTCGGGATCGATTCCGACATGGTCTGCCCGGCATTCTCCGACCGCAGCGAGCATGTGCCGGACCTGGACGAGACCTATCACTTCGATCCGCAGACCACGCTGGCCATTCTGGCGGGCTTTGCCCACAACCGCCGCGTTATGATCCAGGGCTATCACGGCACTGGCAAGTCCACCCACATCGAGCAGGTGGCGGCCCGTCTGAACTGGCCGTGTATCCGCGTGAACCTCGACAGCCATGTCAGCCGTATCGATCTGGTCGGCAAGGACGCCATCGTCCTGCGCGACGGTCAGCAGGTAACAGAATTCCGCGAAGGCCTGTTGCCCTGGGCGCTGCAACACCCGACTGCGCTCGTCTTTGACGAATACGATGCCGGCCGCCCGGACGTGATGTTCGTGATCCAGCGTGTGCTGGAGGTCGAGGGCAAACTGACCCTGCTCGACCAAAACCGCGTGATCCGCCCGCATGAAGGCTTCCGCCTGTTCTCGACGGCCAACACGGTCGGTCTCGGCGATACCACTGGGCTCTATCACGGCACGCAGCAGATCAACCAGGGCCAGATGGACCGCTGGAATATCGTGGTCACGCTGAACTATCTCGAAGCCGAGGAAGAGGTGAAGATTGTCACCGCCAAGGTCGAGGAACTGATGGGCGAAGAAGGCCAGAAGCTCTGTGGCCAGATGGTGGCGTTGGCGGAAATGACCCGGCATGGTTTCATGCGCGGCGAACTCTCGACCGTTATGTCGCCGCGTACCGTGATTACCTGGGCGCAGAACACCCAGATCTTCAACGATATCGGCATGGCGTTCCGTTTCACCTTCCTGAACAAGTGCGACGAGTCGGAGCGTGGATTGGTGGCCGAATACTACCAGCGCTGTTTTGGTGAGGAGCTGCCGGAAAGTGTGGTTGCCCGCGCTGCCGAGTAATCGCGTCTTAATAGGTTAGGGAGCAGCTTCTATGGCGACGCCTGAAAAGCGCACCGCAATCGAGGAATTCAAGCGCGCGACATCCTCTACCATGCGCGTGCTGTCGCTGGCGGAGGATGAGATCGAGGTCGTATTCGGCCCCGATCCCGCCCGCATGGACGGCAACACGGCGCGCCTGCAGATGCCGGCCCGTTCCCTGCCTGCCAATGAGGCTGCGCAGGTGCGCGGCGAATCCGACGCCATGGCGCTGCGCAAGCGGTATCACGACGCGAAGACTCATCGGCAAAACAGCCCAAAAAGCAAGACTGCCCGCGCGGTCTTCGACGCGGTGGAACAGGTGCGGTGTGAGGCTCTGGGCTCGCGGCATCGCGCCGGTGTCGCCGACAATCTCCAGGCCGCGTTGACGGAGCAGGTGCGCCGCAAGGGCTACGCCCGGATGACCGAGGTTGAGCCGGCCCAGATGCCTGACCTGCTGTCCATGCTGGCCCGCGAGGCCATGACTGGCCAGGAAGTGCCGGAAGAGGCGCGGGTAATTGTCGATCAGATGCGGGAAAAGGTCTCTGAATCGGCTATGGAGTCGATGGCGCGTCTGAACGACAGCGCCCACGACCAGGAAACCTTCGCCCAGATGGTGCACGAACTGCTTCAGGAATTGGAGCTGGAAGCCGAATTCGGTGACGACAGCGACGACCAGGAAGAAGGCGATCAGTCCGAGGATCAACAGGAGTCCCAGTCCGAGGATTCCGGTGAAAGCGATGAAACCTCCTCCATGTCCGCCGAAGGAGAGATGGACTCTTCCGACAGCGACGACGCCTCCATGGAAGAGGGCGAGATGGACATGGACGCGGACGCCGCGCTTGGCGACGACGAAATGGACGGCTCGACCACACCGCAGCAGCGGCCGAACGATCGTTCCAACAGTGCCGCGGCGATGTACCGGCCTTACACAACGCAGTATGACGAGATCGTCACGGCCGAGGCGTTGTGTGATGAGGATGAACTGGGCCGTTTGCGGCACCACCTGGACCAGCAACTTTCCAACATGCAGGGCGTAGTGACGCGACTTGCCAATCGCCTGCAACGCAAGCTGATGGCGCAGCAGACCCGGTCCTGGGACTTCGACCTGGAAGAAGGAATGCTCGATACGGCGCGGCTCGCGCGGATTGTCGCAAACCCGACCCACGCGCTCACCTACAAGATGGAGCGCGAGACCGAATTCCGCGACACGGTGGTCACCCTGCTGATCGACAATTCCGGCTCCATGCGTGGCCGTCCGATCACCGTGGCGGCCATGTGCGCAGACATTATGGCGCGGACGCTGGAGCGTTGCGGCGTTAGCGTTGAGATCCTTGGCTTCACCACGCGTGCCTGGAAAGGCGGGCAGAGCCGTGAGAAGTGGCTTGCGGAGGGCAAGCCCTCCAACCCAGGCCGTCTGAACGACCTGCGCCATATCGTTTACAAGGAAGCGGACGCGCCCTGGCGGCGGTCGCGCAAGAATCTGGGCCTGATGCTGCGCGAAGGCATCCTGAAGGAAAACATCGACGGTGAGGCGCTCGCCTGGGCGCATAGCCGCATCGTGAACCGGCCGGAAGACCGGCGTATCCTGATGGTGATCTCCGACGGTGCGCCGGTGGACGACTCCACCCTTTCGGTCAATCCGGGCAATTACCTGGAAAAGAACCTGCGGGAGGTGATCGACTATATCGAGCGCCGCTCGCCGGTTGAACTGATCGCCATCGGCATCGGCCACGACGTGACCCGCTATTACAAGCGCGCAGTCACGATTTTCGATGCCGACCAATTGGGCGGCGCGATGCTGGGCCAGCTCACCGGCCTGTTCGATGACGAACGCACCGGTGGCCGCCGCCGCTGACGGGTGTCAGGCCCAGGTTTCGGGATGGAGAACGCGTTCCAGCTTTACGGAGGCTGGCCGCAGCTTCCGCCATTGGCCGTTCAAGACCGTAAAGCTGGCGCTGGTGGCAGGCGGGAAGCCGTCAATAGCGGCTCCTGCGAGATAAGACACGGCGTGGGCAATGCCCGGATTGTGGGCGATGAGCAGCACGTGGCCGGACATTGGGTCTGCGTGCGCACCTAATGTTTTCAGAATGGTTTCTTCCGTGCTGTCATAGAGATCAGGCAGGACGAGCAACGGCGCCCGCACCTGTGCTGCGGCTAGAAGGTTGCGGGCCGTTTGCAGGGTCCGCTCCGCGTCGGAGCAGAGGACCTGGTGGGGCGGCTGCCGGTCCTGGGCAAGTCGCTTGCCCATGGTCCGGGCCTGAAGCACACCGTTTTCCGTCAATGGGCGGGCGAGGTCGGTCGTACCGACCGGCGGCAGGTCCGCGTCTGCATGGCGCATCAAGGTGAGCCGCAGCCCCGGTGTTCCACTATCTGCCACGTCCCGCCCTCTGGTTTTCTCGGTTACATATCTATAGGCACTTAAGCTTACACCGCGGTTCTGGCATAACGCTACCAGGGCGGCTTGAAATGAGGCCGGTATGAACCAGCAACGTCTCGCGAGGGACCTGCCCAGAGAGACCGACACGACGGTTAGCGGGACGGAGCCATCCCGGTTCATCAACCGCGAATTGTCCTGGCTTCAGTTCAATGAGCGGGTACTGGAAGAATCCGGTAACCACCATCACCCTCTGCTGGAACGCCTGCGCTTCCTCTCCATCTCCGCCAGCAATTCCGACGAATTCGCCATGGTGCGCATCGCGGGCCTGAAGGGACAGGTCGAGGCGGGGATCGTGACCCCCAGTGACGACGGCATGACGCCGCGCGAGCAGCTTTCCGCCATAGCGGGGCGCATGCACCAGCTATCCGGTTTGCAACAGCAGCTTTGGCGCTCACTGCGGGATGAGTTGGCCGCGGCCGGGATCAAGGTGATGACCCCGGCAGACCTGGCGACGCACGACCGCAAATGGCTGCAAAGTTACTTCCTTGACCGGATATTCCCGGTCATCACGCCGCTTGCCATCGATCCCGCCCACCCGTTTCCATTTATCCCGAACTTTGGTTTCGGCCTGATTCTGGACCTTGTTCGCCCGAGAGACGGTCAGCGGATTAACGCGCTCGTGCCGATCCCCCCGGCGCTGGACCGGTTTGTCCTGCTGCCTGGCTCTGACGACCGGTATGTCTCCATCGAGGACATTGTCCTGTTATGCATGGACCGGCTGTTCCCCGGCTTTTCCATCCAGGCCAAGGGCTCTTTCCGGGTTATCCGCGATAGCGAGATGGAGATCGACGAGGAAGCCGAGGACCTGGTCCGTCACTTCGAATCGGCCTTGAAACGCCGCCGCCGGGGCCATGTGGTCCAGTTGACCATTGATGTGGCCATGCCGGACCATCTGCGCCTCTACCTGGCAGCGCAAATGAGTGTCGAACCTGATGACGTGTTCGTGCTGGAGGGGCTGGTCGGTCTGGCGGACGTCAAGCAACTGATCGATAGCAAGCACAAGGACCTGTTGTTCCATCCATACGAACCGCGCTTTCCAGAGCGTATCCGTGATTTTGGCGGGGATTGTTTCGCTGCCATTCAGGCAAAAGACATCCTGGTCCATCACCCCTATGAATCGTTCGACGTGGTGGTGCAGTTCCTGCGGCAGGCCGCGGCCGACCCGCACGTGGTCGCAATCAAACAAACGCTCTACCGCACGACATTGGATTCCCCGATTGTCGAAGCGCTGATCGAAGCGTCAGAGGCCGGTAAATCTGTCACCGCGCTGGTTGAACTGAAGGCCCGCTTCGACGAGGCGAACAATATTGTCTTGGCCCGCGATATGGAGCGGGCAGGGGTGCAAGTAGTCTTCGGCTTTGTGAACCTGAAGACCCACGCCAAGCTCTCGCTTGTGGTACGGCGGGAGGGGAGAGATTTGCGCTCCTACGGCCACTATGGTACCGGCAACTATCATCCGATCACGGCTCGAATCTATACGGATCTTTCCTACTTCACCTCCGACAAGGTGCTTTGCCGGGATATGGCGCGGTTGTTCAATTACATCACCGGCTACGCCTCACCGGAGGGCCTGGAAAAGGTCGCTACCTCGCCAGTGTCATTGAACCAGACGATTATCGGCCTGATCGACGATGAGATCGCCCACGCCAAAGCCGGGCGGCCGGCAGCAATCTGGGCCAAGATGAACGCCATCGTTGATCCTGATGTGATCGATGCGCTTTACCGGGCGAGCCAGGCCGGTGTCAGCATCGAGTTGGTGATCCGGGGCATTTGCTGTCTGCGTCCCGGCGTACCGGGCCTTTCGGAAAATATTACGGTGAAGAGCATCGTCGGGCGGTTCCTGGAGCACGCGCGCATCGCGTGCTTCGGCGCGGGGCATGGCCTGCCAGGGCCGGAGGCGAAGGTCTACATCTCGTCCGCCGATTGGATGCCGCGCAACCTGCACCGCCGGGTTGAAAGTTTCGTGCCGCTGGAGAATGAAACCGTCAAGCGGCAGGTGGTCGATGAGATCATGGTAGCGAATTTGAATGACAATTCGCAAAGCTGGCTATTGAATGCCGATGGCAGCTACACCCGTGTGCAGAATGACGCCAAACTGTTCTCAGCCCATGAGTATTTTATGACGAACCCAAGCTTGTCAGGCCGTGGTACGGCCCTGGAAAAAGCCCCGCCTGCTCCCGAATTGGTGTTGAGGACCGATGCGTCCTAGGTGGTGGTGGAGCGTAGTCGATCGATTGCGGCAGGAGTGGTTGTGAATGAAGCGCGTTGCTGTCATCGATATCGGCTCTAACTCGGTCCGGCTGGTCGTTTATGGCATTACCGGATCAGCCTTGATTTCGCTCTATGACGAGAAGGCGACCTGTGGCCTGGGCCGCAACCTCTGGGCAACGGGCAAGCTTGACCCGGAAGGCAAGGAGCGGGCGATCACGGAATTGCGCCGGTTTGCCGAACTGGCCGCGGATTTCAACCTCTCCGGGTTTTTTCCGTTTGCCACCGCCGCTGTTCGCGATGCGAGCGACGGCCAGGCGTTTATTGAGCGGGTGCTGGTTGAGACGGGGCTGGAGGTCCAGGTCGTCTCTGGCCTGGACGAGGCGCGGTTCGCGGCAATGGGCGTTGCGGGTGCCATTCCCGGTGCAACCGGCGTTGTCGGCGATCTGGGCGGCGGCAGCCTGGAACTGGTCCGGCTGGAGAATGGGGTTGTCCGGGACCAGGCGACGCTGCCGATAGGCGCGCTGATGCGGCCGGAAGATGCTTCAGCCAACGAAATGAAGAAGTGGATTGCCTCCCGCCTGGCGGCAGTGGACTGGCTGGGTTCTGAGCAAGGCGGCGATTTCTATCTGGTTGGCGGCGCCTGGCGGGCGTTCGCCCGGGCGCATATGCGCCAGAACGACCATCCGGTTTCCGTCATCCATGAATATGCCATTGAGACCGATGACGCGCTGGAGCTGGCCGAGCTGATCGGGATGATGAGCGAGCGGTCGGTCACGCTTCTGAGCAGTGTTTCCCGACGCCGGCGGTCGATCATGCCGTATGCGGCGCTGACGCTTGCGAGAATCGCTCAAGTGGCCCGGCCCGACCGCGTGGTGGCGTCGGCTCACGGGGCCCGTGAAGGTTATGTCCGGGACGCCATGAGGATGACCGGCGGCGATCCCCTGTTGGATTATAGCCGGTATGCGGGCGCTGCAACGGCACGCATACCCCCGGACGGAGAGAAGGTCTTGGCCTGGCTCTCACCGCTGTTTGCCGGGCTGGACCACGAGGCGGCGCGCTGGGTGGAGGCGGCCTGCTGGCTGTCGGATCTGGCGGGGCGGGACCATCCGGACCGACGGGCTGATATTGCGCTTGCCCGCGGCTCCAATTTGCCCTCCGTCGCGTTTTCCCATGCCGCGCGGGCCTTTATCGGCACGGCGCTGATGGTACGCTACAGCGGTCCCAAGAAGCGGAGTGCTGGCGATGCTGTGCTGTCCGAACTCCTGCTGACCGAAGAACAGACCGCGATGGCGTTTCGGTTGGGCACAGCGCTGCGTCTGGGGCATGCCATCTCGCCGAGCGGCCGGGCGCTGGACAAAACCCCGTTGGTCGTGAGCTTGGATAGGATTGCGCTGGATGGGCCGGCGGGCCTGCTGTCCGGGGATACGGTGGGGCGGCGGTTTGCCAGCCTAGCGGCAGAGTTTCAGCGGGCGCCGGTCCTGCTGGGAGCGAAGGCCGCGGCGTAGGCGGGCAGCGCAGGCACAAAAAAGGAGGCGGCCTTGGCGGCGCGCCTCCCATTTTCCCATCATCGAGGGATGGTTAGTCCGCGATGTAGGCGTCCACGGCTTTCTTCGCCGCCATGTTCTCCTGCAATGCCGCGTTGCGCATGGCGCGTTGCAGCTTCTCGAAGGCGCGGACCTCGATCTGGCGCACCCGCTCGCGGCTGATGCCGTATTCGTGGCTCAGTTCTTCGAGCGTCGCCGGGTCGTCCTTCAGGCGGCGTTCCTGGAGGATGTGGCGCTCCCGCTCGTTCAGGCAGCGGAACGCTTCGGTCAGCATCTGGCGCCGGTGGTCCAGTTCTTCCTCCTGGCCGAGCATGACTTCCTGGTTGTCTGTGTCATCTTCCAGCCAGTCCTGCCATTCGCCGTCGCCGTCGATGCGCAGGGGCGCATTCAGCGACTGGTCGCCGCCCGACAGACGCCGGTTCATGGAGACAACGTCGTCTTTTGAGACTTTCAGCTTGTCGGCGATGGTGGTGACGTTCTCCGGGGTCAGGTCGCCCTCTTCGAACGCCTTCAACTGGCCTTTGATCTTGCGAAGATTGAAGAACAGTTTCTTTTGCGAGGCAGTCGTGCCCATCTTTACCAGGGACCAGGAATGCAAAATGTATTCTTGAATCGACGCCCTGATCCACCACATGGCGTAGGTAGCCAGACGGAAACCACGGTCCGGATCGAACCGTTTCACCGCCTGCATCATGCCGACGTTGCCTTCGGAGATCAGTTCGGCGACGGGCAGACCATAGCCGCGGTAGCCCATGGCAATTTTTGCGACCAACCGCAGATGACTGGTGACCAGGGTATGCACTGCCTCCAGGTCCTCATGCTCCTGCCAGCGCTTGGCGAGCATAAACTCCTGCTCTGGCTCCAGCATGGGAAACTTGCGGATATCCTGCAGGTAACGTGAAAGGTTGCCCTCGGCGGTTAACACAGGGATTGTTGCTGGAGTTGCCATATCTTTGTCCCTCCCGGAACACGTAAACCGTAGAGTGCGTCAGCCGAAGCGGCCCAGCCGAATGCCATTATAGCATGTCGGACGGAAACGTTCCTTTAACGCGTCTGCACTGGATACGGAAATGGGGGGGCGATGGATCAATCTCAAGATGATTGGCTGGTCAAGATTTTGTGCAGTGAACGCAAATCCGGCGGTAAAGCAGCCGAAAACCGGACTGATTTTGCACTGATAGGGTGCTGAAAGCCCAGGACCGCGGCGTGCAGGGCTTGTCTGCCCAGGGAAGCAACGGCATCGGCAGCTCCGCCCAGGCTGGAGCGGCGCGCTTTCGACACACGGGTATAGACCGGGTCGCCCAGTACCGGATGACCGATATGGGAGAGATGGACGCGGATCTGGTGGGTCCGCCCGGTCTCCAGCGAGCACCGGGTCAGGGCCGCGCTCTGGCCGAAGATTTCCTCTACGCGGTAGTGCGTGCGCGCGGCCCTGCCCGATGCAGTCACCGCCATGCGCTTGCGGTCTACCTTGTGACGGCCGATGGGCGCGTCGATGGTGCCGTGCGTCGGGTTTGGGATGCCGGTGGTGAAGGCCAGGTATTCCCGCTCGATGGAGTGGACGGAGAACTGCTCCACCAGGCCATGATGGGCGGCCTCCGTCTTGGCGACGACCATGACGCCGCTGGTATCCTTGTCGAGCCGGTGGACGATGCCGGGCCGCCGTTCGCCGCCTATCCCCGCAAGACTGTCGCCGCAATGGGCGAGGACGGCGTTAACCAAGGTGCCGTCCGGGTGCCCGGGCGCCGGATGCACGACCAAACCGGCGGGCTTGTTGACGACCAACAGGGCGTCATCCTCGTACAAAATATCCAGGGGGATGTCCTGCGGCTGCGGCGTTGCCGGGGCAGGCGGCGGCAGGGTCAATTCCAGCTCGTCGCCTGCCCGCAATTTGGCGGAGGGGGTTAGCGGGCGCGGCCCTTCAAGCGAACCATCATCGATCAGTGCTTTCAGGCGCGAGCGGGAGAGATCCGGCCATAGCTGGGCCAGTGCCTTGTCCAGCCGCTGGCCGGCCAGTTCCGGCGGAATGGTAATGCTGCGGATTTCGTCATGCTCGTCCATGCCGTCTTGTAGTACGGCGCGGGCTTTGCCGGAAGCTGCCTAATCGCCCAGCCCATAGCTCGTCCAGCGCTCCGGCGACAGTGTGATGCGGAAGCGGGTGCCGGCGTCCATCTTGTCCCGTATGCTGTCGGCATAGGCTGTGCCGGGTGCATCGCCCAGGTAGCGGGCCGCCATCTGCCGAATGTCCTCGTAGACCGCGGTTTCCAGTGACGCCGTGCCCTCGACGCTGACATAGGCGTAGGGGCGGCTTTCGCGCTGGGCGGTAAGGGTGAACCGGCTGGTGGCGACGATCAGCCGTGACTTGAGCGATTCCTTTGGGGATACAAACCAGGGCCTGCCCTGCTCGTCCAGCGAATACCAGATCGGCACGTTGAGCGGGCCGCGGCCCGGCGCGGCGACCGCTATCATGGCCACCCAGGGCTTGCCGAGGAACTGGCGGGCGGCATCTTCTGTCTGGGAGGCAGTCATCGGCTATTGGCTTTTTCCGTTAGCAGGGTGGCGCGGTATTCGTCGCGCAAGGCGGCCTTTATGACCTTGCCGACGCCGTTCTTCGGCAGGCCGTCTACAAACCGGATGGCGTCGGGCATCCACCATCTGGCGATCTTGCCGTCCAGGTAGGCGCGGATCGCGGCTTCATCGGGCTTCGTGTCCGGGTCTGGCACGATCAGCAGCAGCGGGCGTTCCTGCCAGCGGGGATGCTCGACCCCGATGCAGCAGGCCTCCGCCACGCCGGGGCAGCCCGCCGCCGTGTTCTCCAGTTCGACCGAGCTGATCCATTCGCCGCCGGACTTGATGGCGTCCTTGGCCCGGTCGGTGATGCGCATATGCCCGTCCGGTCCCACAGAGCCGATATCGCCGGTATCCAGCCAGCCGTCCGCCGACAATGGTGTCAGATCCGGCCGGCGGAAATACCCTGCCGCAACGGACGGGCCGCGCAACTGAAGGAAGCCGATGCATTTTCCATCACCTGGCAGCACCTGGCCGCTGTCGTCCACCACCCTCACATCGGAGAGGAAGACGGGCTGACCCTGGGTCAGTTGCTCGGCCTGTTGCTCGGCTTCGCTGCCGAGCGGGTCCGGTATGGCGATAGTCAGGGCCTGGGTTGTCTCCGTCATGCCAAAGGCGTGGATGACCTTAGGGCCCAGTGCCTCGATGCGGCGCAACAGCGATTCCGGCGGGGCCGTCGCCCCCGTCCACAATTGGCGGAGCGGGCCGAAGCCTTTGGCGTCGTTCTGCGCCTCCGCCAGCAGGTCCATCAGCACGGTCGGCACGCCGCCAGTGTGGGTCACTTCCTCCGCATGGATCAGGTCCAGCATGGCACGCGGGCTGACGTTGCGGCCGGGCAGCACCATTTTGGTTCCCGTCAACGGCGCCATGTAGGGCATGCCCCACCCGTTGCAGTGAAAGAAGGCGGCAGTGCAGAGCACGCAGTCGCCGCGCCCCAGGTTCCAGCCGTTCTTGCCGGCGATGGAGAGCAGGTTCAGCACCGTGCCGCGGTGGCTGTAGAGCACGCCCTTCGGCTCACCGGTGGTTGCGGAGGTGAAGCAGAGGGTAGAGGCCCGGCGCTCGTCGAACTGGGGCCACTGAAAGGCCAGGTCACCCTCGTCGATCAGGTCTTCGTAGCAGAAAATTCCGGGGAGGGAGGTTTCCGGCATCCCGGCGCGGTTCGCCAGGATGATCCAATGTCTGACGTCCGGGCACTCCGGCGCGATGGCCTCGGCGAGCGGCAGGCAGTCCAGATCGACAAAGACAGCCCGGTCGCCGCAGTGATTGATTGTGTAGGCAAGGTGGCGTTTGTGCAGGCGCGGGTTCGCCGTGTGCAGCACGCCACCCGCGCCCGGTACCGCGTGCATCACCTCAAACAGCCGCCACGTATTCCAGGCAAGCGCGCCGAGAAACACGCCTTCGCCGGCCAGGCCACGCTTTTGCAGGCTGGCGGCAAGTAGGCGGGAGCGGCGGTCCGCTTCGGCATAATTGGTGCGGTGGATGGCCTTGCCGTCGGCAGCGGTGACGATCTCAACCCGCGGATAGACGCGTGCTGCATAGGACAGCGTGGCACTGGTGAGTAGCGGGGCATCCTGCATTAGCCCTAGCATGGCTGTTCCTCCAGAGGCGCTTCCGAGGCGCGCCGTGCGCTAATCGGATGAGTAGGCGTGGAAATCCAATGGCATCTGATGGGTAAAGTGGTTGCCATCAACATGATAGATCAACAGGGGACCGCCGGCTCCGTCAAAATCTTCTGACGCTCGATCCTGGTAAATCACCGCAATGGCAGCGTGGATATTCAACACGTTCCTGATGATGGCTATCGTTGGACCCGTAGCCAGCAACATGTTGCCGTAACTGCCAATGCGTTCGCGGATTCGCATTAACTGCCCTAGGTTAGGCATCGGCAGACCCGCGGCCAAGGCAATGGCGTTGATCAGGCAATTATTGACCCCGAGCAATTGATTGGCTTCCAATTGAATTTGGGTGTTCATTTCCGTCACAAGGGAGCGCCCGCCAATCGCCGCGGGCCGGTAGAAGGGAGTTTTGCCGGAAAAGACCTCTGAGAATGACGGCTCTTTCTCGCTTCGTTCGATTCTGCGGATCGCTTTGTGGAGGAAGAAGCGCCCGCCCTTGCTGCCTTTCATCAGGTCGGAACCAATGGCGGCCAAGGCTTCAGCCATGTGTGGGTCCAGTTTCTTTAATCCGCCTCGGCGCATAAAAAACCGCAGCAACTTTATCTGCTTCTTCTTCCGGTTTTTGTACTTTTTGCTATCCAGATTCTTCGCCAATGTTTTCCAGTTATAGTCCGCACTCGTACCGGCGCGTCTGAATTTCCTTGATTTGTTGGATTTCTTGGATTTACTGGGTTCAGAAGATTCAACCAAATCAAGAGGCGTTGCATAGATGTCTTTGGTGCCAGGGTTATCGTATTCGATCTGATGTCCGCCCAAATCAATTGACATGGGGAGGCGTTGATAGTCATCCCGCTTGTTCGCCTGCCGACCGAAACGGATAGCATCAAAAAAATCAAAGGTTGGGACGCCGACTTTATCCGGAGTCTTTCCGGACCTGATCAAATCGATTTTGCCTTTGTTCAGATGAGTCCCCCATTTTTCCATATCCATTGCGTCTTCTTCATCAGAATCCCAGCCACTTAAATCATCGGTTTGTATGAAATTGATGCTGGTCGCTTGTAAGTCCTCCGGTGTATCGATTCTGTGAATCGGAACCTGATTACGATTCCATACCCGCAATAACCCTTGCCGCGTTGATTTTGGATTCGAACTATCATCGATATAATTTTTCACTGAAAAATAATCGTCACCTATTCCTAAATCGTTTTCTTTAATGTACTTAGCCGCATGACTCTTTTTGCGCTGGATTGGATAATGACCGGCTCTGGTGGCTACCGGTCCTGGAAGCAATGACGCCGGGATACTGTGTTTTGAACCGGTTTGCGCATGAGGAAGGGTGCCACCCGATATTTTCTGCAGGGACGCCGACTGCTTGAACTGGCGGCTATTTTCAGACAGTTGCTGAACATGCCTCAATTGGGCGATGTGCGGGCTGTTGTCCGCGCTTTCTTGGAGCCTGCCTTGAAGAAGAGATTGGGGGCGGTTGTCCGCGAACCGGGGAGCTGACCCCTGGCGATTTCCGCTGGCCGATAAACCATTGCCAACTGATTGGCGGTTGCTGGCCTTGGTTTTGCTCTCTTGAAATATCATGGATTTGTCATTTCGACTGAACTGCCAAACCCCTTTGGCCGAAGGTGCCGGGCATCAACCACAATAACGGCACCTTCCGGCTGGCCTCTTGCCGGCGGGTGCCGTTGGCAGCAGGCGTCGCTACATCGCGAGCTTGTCCTTCACGCCGTATTCGCCGGCAAGTTCGGTGAGCTTTGCCCAGGTGGCGTCCTCGATCTCGACGCCGTCCTTGCGGCGGGCCTGTTCCTTCAGGTGTTCGATCTCGCCGGGGTAAAGCACGCCGGAGCTGCCGGCGGCGGGCGGCGTGTCTTTGAGGTACTGGGCAAAATCGGCCACGTCTTTCTTGAAGGTCGCAACATCGCGGAAGGAGGCGACGTTGAACACCGCCATGAAGCAGCCGTCATTGTGCTTGCCCTTGGGATCGACGCCAAAGCCAAGGCCGGTGAGCAGGCCGCAGAGGATTTCCACCATCACGGCGAGGCCGGTGCCTTTGTAGCCGCCGTCGGGGCCGCCGAGCGGCAGCAGCGCGCCGCCCTGGCGAAGCTGGGTGGGGTCGTTGGTGGGCTTGCCGTCGGAGCCGATGACCCAGCCGTCCGGCACGGTCTCGCCGCGCGCGACTGCGACGTTAACCTTGCCCGCTGCGGCGGCGCTGGTGGCCATGTCGAGGAACAGCGGCGCGCCCAGGTTGCTGGGTATCGCCATGGAGATGGGATTGGTGCCGAGCCGGGCCTCGCGTCCGCCAAATGGCGCCACAGCCTTTGGCGAGCGGCCGGAGTCGGCGGTAATGAGGCCGATCATGTCCTCGTTCGCGGCCATCAGCGGGTAGTTGGCAAGGCGGCCGATATGGCTTTGGTGATAGACGGTGGCGGCGGCGACGTTGGCGGTTTTGGCCTTCTCAATCAGCGTGCGCATGGTGCGCTCGGTCACGGCAAAGCCGAAGCCCCAATTGCCATCGACCACCATATGCGTCGGCGATTCCTGCACCACCTCATAGGGTGCGCCAGGTACGATATGGCCGCGCTTGATCCGGTCGATATAGGTCGGGATGGCGATGATGCCGTGGCTGTCATGGCCCGCGAGGTTCGCGCCGACGCAACCCTTGGCGACGCACTGCGCCTCATAATCGGAGCAGCCGGCGCCCTTAAGCAGGGCCTCGCCGATGGCGATGAGTTTATCGTAAGCGACGGTAGGCATGGAGCATATCCTTCCCGGAGGGGACTTTCGTATTTGATGACGTGATTTTGCGGCGGTGCCGCCGCGAAGGCAAGCATGCGTGCCGCTGACATGAGACCTGGTTCACAGCATTTGCCCGGATTTTCGGGCTAAGATTGAGAAGGCTGCCTGTTCTTGAAGGTTGACGCGAGAAAAGATTATGTTCCAAGCCACCCACGCCAAACCTTCTATCTTCGGCGCTTTGAGCCACCGAAGCGTCACATTTGCGGCAATACTGCTGTTGGCGGTCCTGGTTTCAGCCTGCGCGAACAAGGCAAGGGTGATCCAGACCGGTGCTGCGCAATTCAACAATGAAGCCCAGTTGGCGATCGACAAGATGGCTGAATTGCGGCGGCGCGAAGTCTCGCCAAGTCCGATTGGTGATGCGGAAGCGGAGAATTTGGCCGTCGAGCTTTTGATGAAGTCCAGCAATTCGATTGACGGGAATACGCTATGAAGCTTTCTGCAAACTTTAGCCTGCAAGAGGCATGCAAATCGCAAACCGCCCTCCGCAAGGGGATCAACAACGAGCCGGATGCGGCCCAGATTGAAAATCTGCGGAAAGTCGCCGAGAACATTCTGCAACCGGTGCGGGACCACTTCAAGAAACCGTTCTCGCCCTCGTCATGGTTCCGCAACGAGGAGCTATGCTTGGCGATCGGGTCCAAAACGACCAGCCAGCACGCCAGGGGAGAGGCAGCCGATTTTGAGGTGCCCGGTGTGCCGAATATCGAACTGGCCCACTGGATCACGGCCAATCTAGATTTCGATCAGTTGATCCTGGAATTTTACAGCCCGGATGACCCATCGGCTGGTTGGATTCACTGCTCCTATGTCGGTCCGGGCAAGAATCGTAAGAATGTGCTGAAATACGATGGCAATGCCTATACCGAAGGGCTGCCGTCTTAGGTTGACGGCGGCGGGGTAGGTGCATTGGGAGGGCGCCTATCTCGTCGCTCAATAGCGCCCGGCCGGAACAAAACGTTATCCGGCCGTTCGGCGGTCGGGAATGCCTAGCCGACCATGGTGAAGAAGAACGGGATGGTAGCTGGAGCAATCCGCCCGTTGATGATCCCGCCAGTTTTGGACCAGCGGCTTCGATATGTTTGCTGACTATGGAGCAGGATCTTAGCGCATTTCAGCCCGAGGGCGAGGCGCACGTGCTTGCGGCGGTAAGGCTGGCGATCCATGTGCAAGAGAGAGCCCGGCCACCGTGGAGGCGCATTCATGCGGATAGCAATCATCGACGGCCACCCCGATCCGTCGCCGGAAAGGCTCTGTCATGCGCTTGCCGATGCCTATGCCGGCGGCGCGGCGGCAGGCGGGCACGAGGTCCGGCAGCTGGCGGTGGCGGCAATGGACCTGCCTCTGTTGCGCTCCGAAGACGCGTTTCATAGCGCGGATGTGCCGGAGCCTGCGCGCGAGGCACAGGAGGCCATCGCATGGGCGGAACACCTGGTGCTGATCTACCCGCTATGGCTCGGCACCATGCCGGCGGCGCTGAAGGCCCTGCTAGAGCATACACTGCGGCCCGATTTCGCCATGGACTATACCGGCAATTGGCCGGCGGGGCGGTTGCAAGGAAGGTCGGCGCGGGTGGTGGTGACCATGGGGATGCCCGCGCTCGCCTACCGTTGGTGGTTCGGGGCGCACTCCCTGAAGAGCCTGGAGCGGAACGTGTTGAAGTTCGTTGGGATCAAGCCGGTCCGCGAAACGCTCTTTGGCATGGTAGGGGAGGCCAGCGAGGCGAAAAGAGCGGACAGGCTGGCCCAGATGCGCAAGCTGGGGGAGAAGGGGCGGTAGTTTTCCTCACTCCCTGAAAAATGCGCGATGAGGCAGCCTCGAAATTCAGGTTTTGGCTTTGTGGGCAGCGCAAGTGGACACCTCCCTCCGAAAACCGTCATTACGACCCTGGACTTGATCCGGGGGAAGCAATCCAGACTATCGAGACATTGAAAAACCACTGGATTGCTCGTCGTTCCACTCCACGCAACGACGAAATCGAGGTTTCCGGAGGTTTCCAAGTTTTCATCAGGCCAGCCCGAATGGAGGCTGGAGCATTGTCCGATCAAATTGAACCGCGTTCGCGGTTAACCTGTCTGGGTAAGATGCTCTAATTATTAGATTTAGAGCAGATCCGCCCAATCAGAATTGATAGGGATCTGCGCTAGCAGACTGCTGAAAAATGCTGACAACTGGCCCACATCCTGAGTAGCGAGCGCCAGTGAGCGTATCGAAGGGGCACGGCCCGGCCCGAAAAGGCCCCTCGATACGCCCTGACCATTGGTCATGGCTACTCAGGATGCGGGTGACCAAGTTCTTCAGCAACCCGCTAGACGAAGATCACGCGCGCCGCAGATCGCCTCCCGGTAGCGCGTTACCCATCCCGTCCTGGTTCGTCCGGATTTCTGGAGAACAGTGCGATCTTGTTGCCTTGTGGATCGCGAAGGTAGGCGACGTAGAAATGGGGCCCGTAGGCGTCGCGGAAGCCCGGTTGGCCTTCGTCTTTGCCACCGGCGGCGAGCGCGGCGGCGTGAAGGTCACGGACTTGCTGCTGGCTTTGCACGCGGAATGCGACCATCGCCCCGTTCCCTGCCGATGCCGGTTGTCCGTCGAAGGTCGGCTTAACATAATAGTCGGGCGAGAGGGCAGGCTGACCCGGTTGTGCCGGGAGCGCATAGCTCAGGCCGTCCGGGCCTTCCTCAATCCCATAGCCGAGGGCCGGCATGAACGCCGAGTAGAAGCGTTTGGCTCGCTGGATGTCGTCGGCACCGACGGTGACGTAGCTGATCATATTCCAGGCTCCGAAGGCTCGGTCTTAGCGACCGGATCTGCCTGATGCTTCTAGATCAACATCCGATGGGGCTCAAGATTCCGATCCCAGGGTCGGCGCATGACCAAGTCGTGCAAGCCCATCGCAGTATCAGCCGGTTTGTCCACTAAGCGGATATTGCCAGAATGAGTCGTTACCGGAATTCCGCCTAGTTCTGGATCGCCACGGCTTTCTGATAGGCCGGGCGGGCGCTCAGGCGGTCGATATAGGCGGCGACGTTGGGTTTATCAGAGAGGTCGGCCTTCAGGCGCTTCGAGACGATGCAGGCGTGGCCGGTCATAATGTCCGCGCCGGAGAAGTCGCCAGCCAGGAACTCCTTGCCATCGGCCATATGGGCCTCGACCGCGGTCAGCATCCGAGACAGCAGCTTGGTGGCGCGGGCGACGTTTTCGTCGTTGCGGCGCTCCGGCGGCAGGAAGAAGGTTTCCACCATGATGACATTGACCTGGGGCATGAGCATGCCCTCGGCATAGTGCAGCCATTGCAGGTAGCCGGGGTAGTCGGCGCTATCGACGGCCGGGCGCATCCGGCCGCCGGCATGGCGGGTGAGGATGTATTCGACGATGGCGCCGCTCTCGAAGATGGTCACATCGCCATCCTCGATAGCGGGCACGCGGCCCATTGGGTGCTTGGCCAGATATTCGGGCGCACGCATGGCCGGGTCGCCCAGCTTGTAGAGTTCCAGGTCGTAAGGCAGGCCCAATTCCTCGCACAGCCAGACAGCGCGGGTGGAGCGGGAGTTCGGGGCGTGATGGATTTTGAGCATGGATAGGGCCTGCCTTGTTAAAACGAGTGGTTCGGATTTACTGCGCCGTGATTCCGCCGTCTACCACCAGGGAGGAGCCGGTCATGAAGCCCGCATCGTCGCTGGCGAGGAAGATGATGCCGTTGGCGATGTCCTCGGCTACGCCCAGGCGGCCGATCGGGTGCATTTTGGCGGAGAATTCCTTGGCTGACGCCGGGTCATTCAGGCCCTGCTTCTGCGCGCGGGAGACGAAGGTCTGGGCGCCCATTTCGGTGTCGATCACGCCGGGATGGATGGAATTGCAGCGGATACGCTGGCCCTTGCGGGAGAAGAACAGGGCCGTGGACTTGGTGAACAGGTTCACGCCGCCCTTGGTCATGGAATAGAGCGGGTCGAGCTGGGAGCCGACCAGGCCAGCGATGGACGAGGTGTTGACGATAGCCGAGCCGTGTTTGCTTTCCGCACCGCGGGCCGCCAGGGCATCGGCGCAGAGCTTGGTGCCGAGGAAGACGCCGGTCATGTTGACGGCGACCAGCTTGTTCCAGTCGTCCAGGGTTGCCTCGTCAATGCCGAGGCCGGTGAAGATGCCCGCATTGTTGCAAAGAATGTCGAGCCCGCCGAACTGGCTCTCCGCCATTTCGACGGCGGCTTTCCAGCCGGCTTCCTTGGTCACGTCCAGGTGGACGTAGGCTGCGGCCTTGCCGAGGCTGTCGGCCAGCGCCTTGCCTGGCTCGTCGAGCACGTCGGCGATGACGACGCTTGCGCCAGCCTTGACCATGAGTTCGGCGGTTTTGCCGCCGATGCCGCGGGAGCCGCCGGTGATGAGGGCTACCTTGCCGGTAAGATCGTTCATGTTGGGGCTTCCTTTTATGTTTTCTTCATGGTTACGCATTCTTCATCTCGAGTGGCTTGGATGCAATCCAGGGCGTATCGAGAGATTGCCTCCATATTGTCACTTTTCCGCCCGCCCCTCGATACACCGCACCTGCGGTGCGGAACTCGGGGGGAGTGGGGTCCGGCACGGCAGCGCGCTCGGGGTGAAGGGAGTGATTCCGCTAGTACGTCACCGCCGCGACGGTGCCGAAACAGGCGGGTTTGCCTTCCGGCTTCATCAGGCTGATGCGGGACAAGTGGCCATTGGCGCGGTCCGCGGTGATGGTCAGCAGGTCGTCCCAGAACATCGGGCGGCGGAAGCTGACGTCCATGTCGAGGGTTTGGATGGGGCCGTCGCCATCCTGGATCAGGGATTCCAGCATGATGTGGCTGCCCATGATCCCGGCGGCGATGGGCGCGCGGTAACCGAACTGCCGGGCGATTTCCGGGTCGTCGTGGATGCGGTTGATCTTCTCATCCGAGAAATTGCCGACACCGTCGGGCGTCATTTGCTTCTCCCCGATGCGTGGCAGGCTTAGAAAGCCCTCGTCAGGGTTCGGGCCAGTGCGCTTGCCGCCGCCTGGGCCTTTGCGTTTGGCGTTCTGGTCGGTGCGGACGCTGGTACGGCCGAGTTCCATGGCGACAGAGCCGTCATCGCGCACGATCTCGTACTGCGCTTTGAACAAGGTGCCGCGCGGGGCCGGGTCGATGCCGGTGATGCGGCCGCGCATCTCCACTTCCTCGCCCAGCCGGACCGGGGCGTGCACCCGGTAGCTCTGGGTCATGTGCACGCTGCCATTGATCGAGAAGCCTTCCCGGTTGACGATCTTGATGGTGAGCGTGGCAAAGATGCTGGGGTCGGCGATGCCGCCCCAGATGGCTGGATCGATACCGCAGCATTGGAGCTTTTGCGTTTGGTGCTCGGGCTCGACCGAAAGCCGCCAGGGCGTGAATTCGAAGCCTGGCTGCAACTCGCTTTCGGGGCGAAGTGCCTTGCCGGTGGGGTCGGGCATCATGGGTGGAGTTTCCTGTTTGCGTGTGGCGGACAGCTCGCCTTTTGACCAATACTAGCCTCAACGGGCGTCATTGCGAGCCCATTCAACGAATGGGCGCGGCAACCCACGGCAGCCGGAGATTGGTTTCGGCTTTGATGGGTTGCTTCGTCCCCCGGCTCAAGGCTGTGGTTCCTAGCAATGACGGCGGTAGGGTGGGGTTGTTGCTACGTCAAAACCGTCCGCTCGACCAACCGGTGTTCGATGGCGGCCCAGTCGTAGGCCATGCCGAAACCGGGGCCGTCCGGCACGCCCACACAGCCGTCCTTGTCCACACAGTCCAACTGGTCCGAATAATCGTCGGCGTAGATGGGCAAATGCCAGGCGTTCGGGGCCTTTGGGTGTACCAAGTTGACCTCGTAGAAGTTGGCGTTGCGGGTGGCGGCCATCAGGTGGCGCATGGCGGGGCCGCAGGAATGCACCTCCACGTCGATGCCGAGAGCCTCCGCCGCCGCGGCGCGCTTCAGGCAGCCGGTCAGGCCGCCGTCATAGTCCGGGTCGGCCCGGCCGAAGTCGCTCGCGCCCGCCACCAGAATGTCGGTCATGGTCTCCACATTATGCACGAATTCGGTGATCATGATCGGGGTCTTAACCGACTGCTTCAGCATCTGGTGACCACGCACGGAGATACCGCCATCGGAATAGGGATCCTCGTACCAAAGCAGGTCGCACTCGTCGCACACCTTGCCGATCAGGATGGCGTCGGCGAGCGTGCGCAGATTGCTGGAGCTGTCATACATGATGTGCATCCTGCCGCCGACGCGCTGCGCCACCGCGCGGATCATGGCGGCTTCCTCCGCCACGCCGCCCTTCGACCAGCCGTGCATCTTGAAGCCCGGATAGCCGAGTTCGAGGCATTGCTCGGCGAAGTCGGCGTAGGCTTCCGGGCTAGAGAGGCCGTCGGGCAGCCGGTCGCCGTGCAGGGTGCTGGCATAAGCGGGCAGGCGGGTGCGGTAGCCGCCGAGCAACTGGTAGACGGGCGCGTTGTGATATTTGCCAGCCAGATCCCAGAGCGCGATGTCGAGGATGCCGATGCCCACCTCGCCCACATGCTTGGTTAGGCGGCGGAGCGTGTAGTAGTGCCGTTCCCGCTCCAGCGCGGGCTGGCCGATCAGTTTCTGGCCGAGCGCGGCGGCCGCAGCATGAATGATGCGCGCCCGCCCGCGTCCTGGCACATACTCCCCCACCACTCCGGTGTCCCCAAAGACCTTGATCGCGAGCCGCAATTGCGGGGGCGACTGGCCAGGTGTGTAGTGAATGCCGAAGCCGGAGGGGTCGGCGCTCATGTTGGGAATATCGACCTCGAACAGGCTCAGTTCGATGCGCTCGATAATTGGAGAGGCGGGCATGGGCGGGATCCTTGGAGCGGTCTTAAGCTTTGTATCTAGTTTCATCCTGAGTAGCGCCTGATGCTTCTGGCGCGTATCGAAGGGCGCCCCTCGATACGCCCGGCCGGCTCCGAGCTACTCGGGATGAAAGGGGGCTTTAATTCCTGCAGACGCCTAGCGCCGTCCGGCGGAGACGCCGCCATCCACCATATAGACGCCGCCGGTGCAGAAGCTGCTGTCGTCCGAGGCGAGGAACAGCATCAACTGCGCGACCTCCTCCGGCTTGCCATAGCGCTTCAGCGGCGTTGCGCCCGCCAGCGGCTGGTCGTTCCGGCCCTCGACCCCGTGCATCCGCTCCAGCGAGGCCATCATCGGCGTGTCGATGGGAGAGGGATTGACCGAGTTCACGCGGATATTGTTAGGCGCGCCCTCAATCGCCGCCGAGCGCATCAGGCCGACCGCCGCGTGCTTCGAGGCGATATAGGCGCTCATGTCAGGGATGGCGCGGATGCCGGCCGTGGAAGCGGTGACGACGATGCTGCCGCCCGCGGCCTCCATCGCCTTCATCGCGTATTTCAGGCCGAGCCAGACGCCGCGAACGTTGATGGCGATCACCTTGTCAAAGGTCTCGGCCGGATAGTCCTGAATTGGCCCGCGCGCGCCCTCGATGCCGGCATTGAGCAGCGCAATATCCAGTTTGCCGAAGGTGGAGACGGTCTGATCGACGAGTTTCTTCATGGCAGCCTCGTCGGTAACATCGGTCGGGCAGACCGCGACCGCGTCGCCGAGTTCCGTCTTCAGGCCGGTGAGATTGTCGGCGAGCACGTCGGCCATCATGACCTTTGCGCCTTCCGCCACGAACAGGCGGGTGGCCGCCGCGCCGATGCCTCTAGCCGCGCCAGTGATGATGGCGACCTTGCCGTCGAGCTTACCCATGGGCGTGTTTTTCCTCTGATTGCGATTTTGGTTGAAGACCATGCTCGCGCGGGGAGCGACAGGCGTCAAACCCAAACCACCTGCGCGCTCGCTCCCACATCCGCGAGGAAGCCGACGACGCCAGTGACTTCGACGCCTTCCGGTGCGGTCGCGCCTGCAGCGAGCAGGCCAGTGTCGCAGGCCTGGAATGTTGCGCCGAGGGCTTCCAGGCTCTCCCAGAGTTCGTCGAACCCGGCGATGCCCTTGGCCTGCAGGGCGTCGTCATAGTCTGAGGCGCTGGTCCCATCTTCGGCGGGGAGGAGGGCGGTGGCACCCTCGAACGCCCGGCAGCCGGCCATGGTGAAGAACAGGGTCACGTCCCGGCCCATCGCCAGCGCCCCCGTTGCAAACAGGAGGGCGTAGTGGACGCGGTCTACCGCGCCGCTCTGCAATACCAGGGCGAGGGGAGGCTTTACCGGTAAAGCGCCACCGTCACTCATGGCCGGACAGGTCCCGGATCGTGGGTTGCTCGCCGCAGAGGGCGCAGGCGGGGTTCTTGTTCAGCTTGATCTTTTGCCATTCGGTGTAGAGGCCGTCATACATCATGAAGCGGCCCGAAAGGCTTTCGCCCAGCTCGAGGATTTCCTTCAGCACCTCGACCGCCTGCTGCACGCCGACGGCACCTGCGACCGCGCCGAACACGCCGGCCTCCGAACAGCTTGGCACGGTGCCGGGGGCGGGCGGCTCCGGGAACAGGCAGCGGTAGCAGGGATGGCCGTCGCCCAGGTGGGACTTGAACACCGAAAGCTGCCCCTCGAAGCGCAGCAGCGCGCCGGAAACCAGCGTCTTGCCCGCCAGATGGCAGGCATCGTTCAACAGGTAGCGGGTCGGGAAATTGTCGGTGCCGTCGGCGACGACGTCGTATTGCGTGATGATATCGAGGGCGTTCTGGGCGGTGATCCGCTCCCGGTAGACATCGACCTGCACGTCCGGGTTCAGGTCGCGGATCATGCGGGCGGCGCTTTCAACCTTCGGCGTATCGATGTCCTGCGTGCGATGGATCACCTGGCGCTGAAGGTTGGAGAGATCGACCGTGTCGGCATCGATCACGCCCAGCCGGCCGACGCCTGCGGCCGCCAGATATTGCAGCATCGGCGCGCCTAATCCGCCCGCGCCGACGACGAGTACGGATGATTGCAGGAGCTTTTCCTGGCCCACGCCGCCGACTTCCGGCAGCAGGATGTGGCGGGAGTAGCGCTCCAGTTGGTCGTCGGTCCAGTCGGTCATGATGTCATCCCCGTAGAGCCGAAGCCGCCTGCGCCGCGTGCGGTTTCGTCGAGGTCGTCCACCTCCTGCCACACCGCGCGCGTGACGGGCGCGAACACCATCTGGGCGATGCGGAGGCCGCGTTCGACCGTGAAGGGCGCGGAACCCAGGTTGATGACGATGCAGCCGATCTCGCCCCGGTAGTCGGCGTCGATGGTGCCCGGGGCGTTCAACAGGGAAATGCCGTGGCGCAGCGCCAGGCCGGAGCGGGGGCGGACCTGGGCCTCATAGCCGGAGGGCAGCGCGATGGCGATGCCGCAGGGGATCAGGGCGCGCTCGCCCGGATCGAGTTTGACCGGCGCGCCGGCAGGCAACGCGGCCAGCAGGTCGCAGCCTGCGGCGTCCGCGGTTTCGTATTTCGGCAGCGGCAGTTCTGCGGCGTCGTCCAGGATCTGGATTTTGACGGGAATTGTTGCAGGGCTCACTCGGCGGCCTCGGAGGGGGATGTGGCAAAGGCTTCGGCGATGCGGGCTGCGAGGCGTTCGGCGACTTCCGCCTTGCTCATGCGAGGCCAGTCCTCGACGGAGTTGGGACCCACCAAATGCACCGTGTTGTCGGCGCCGCCGAAGGTGCCGGTGCCGGGCGAAACATCGTTTGCCACCAGCCAGTCGCAGCCCTTGCGCGCGAGCTTGGCGCGGGCGTACTCGACGACGTTGCCGGTTTCGGCCGCGAAGCCGACCACCAGCTTGGGCCGCGCGTTCCCAGCCTGGCCGAGACTGGCCAGAATGTCTGGGTTTTCCACCAATGCGAGGCCCGGCGGGCCGCAGGCGCCCTTCTTAATCTTCCGGTCAGCATCCCGGTCGACGCGCCAGTCGGCGACGGCGGCGGCACAGACGGCGATGTCAGCGGGGAGTGCCGCATGGCAGGCCGCGTACATCTGGCGGGCGCTCTCAATGCGGACGACGTGGACATCGGGCGGGTCCGGCTCGCCGGTCGGGCCGGAGATGAGGGTGGTGCGCGCGCCGAGCCTTGCCAGGGCGCCAGCGATGGCGTGGCCCTGCTTGCCCGAGGAACGGTTGCCGATATAGCGGACGGGGTCGATGGCCTCCCAGGTCGGGCCGCTGGTGACAATGGCATGGCGGCCCGCGAGGGGGCTTGGTGCCGGAAGTTCCTTCGCCGGGCCCAGCAGGGTCTTGGGCTTGCCTGCGAAGAAGTCCTCGATGGCGGCGACGATGTCCATGACTTCAGCCAGCCGACCCGTGCCAGTCTCCCCGCAGGCGAGATTGCCCGCGCCCGGGCCGACGCGGAGCACGCCGCGGCCCTCCAGCGTCAGCATGTTGGCCTGGGTTGCCGGGTGCTGCCACATCATCACGTTCATGGTCGGACAGACCATCACCGGCTTGTCGGTCGCGAGCAGGGCAGTGGAAGCCAGATCGTCGGCGAGGCCGTTCGCCATCTTGGCCAGCAGGTCGGCGGAGGCAGGGCAGACCACGACCAGGTCGGCTTCGCGGGAGAGCCGGATATGGCCCATCTCGGCCTCATCCGTCAGGCTGAACAGGTCCTGGTAAACCTTGTTCTCGCTGAGCGCGGCGACGGAAAGTGGGGTGACGAACTGCGCCCCGCCCTTGGTCAGCACGCAACGCACATCACAGCCGCGCTCGCGCAGCCGGCGGATCAGATCCAGGGAGCGGTAAGCAGCAATGCCGCCCGCGATGATCAGGAGGATGCGTTTTCCGGTGAGCATGGTACGTGCCTGCCTTGACTCAAAAAAAACTTCATCCTGAGTAGCACCGGCCAAGGGCCGGGGCGTATCGAAGGGCCGACTTTTGCCTGACCAAGCCGCCCCTTCGATACGCCGCTGCGCGGCTACTCAGGATGAGACGTACCAAGATGTCAGCCGATCCGGGTGCGGCCGGCCCATTCGCTCATATTGGTCTGGGTTTCCAGACCGGCAATGGCGGCGACCAGGGTGTCGGCTTCGGCATCACCCACCAGGGGGCCGGCAAGCGCCCGGAACTTCTTGGCCAGTTTGGCTTCCTGTTCGCCCAGGTCGCGCATGGGCTGGCCGATGTCGAAGTCCTGGCGCAAGACCTTGCCGTCTTTCTGGGTGACGGTGACTTCGGCGTAGAACTTCTCGATGTCGTCCCGGCCTTCGACGACGACTTTCTTACGGAGGTCGGCGACGCCCGGCACCTCGAAGCTGTCGTCCATGTACAGTTCCAGGCTACCATCCGCCTTGTCCAGCAGACCCAGCGACACGTTGTGGGCGAGGGAGAACTTGGCTTCCAGGCCGCTCTTTGGCTCAGCGATGTCACACATGCCGATGGCATTTTGCGGAACGGCAACCTCGATCTTTTCGACCAGTGCCGGATCGAAGCCTTCCTGCAGGCGCAGGCGCAGCGCGGCCTCGGTGGGTGCGTGCACGCCGTAGCAGGCCGGGTGGTATTTGAAGAGCACGTCCTGGGTGTGGAACAGTTCGCCAATCCGCTCCATGGCGCGTTCGATGTCCAGTTCACCTTCGGCCATGGTGTCGCCGAAGCCCTGCTTTATATCCAGCGTGTTCTCGCGCGCTGTGAAGCCACGGGCGGCAAGGGTGGCGGCCATCAGGCCGTTCTGCGCGGCCTTTCCGGCATGCAGGGGCTTGGTCATGGTGCCGAAATTGCTCTTCAGGCCGGCAGCCTCGCTGGCGGCGATGCCCATCGCGCGGTTGGTGGCTTCGGCATCCAGGCCCAGCAGGTTGGCGCAACCGGCCGCAGCCCCGATGGCGCCGATGGTGCCGGTGGAGTGCCAGCCGCGGGCATAGTGGCCCTTGCTCATCATGGCGCCGATGCGCGCCAGGGTTTCCACACCGGCGACGAAGGCGGTGATGACGGCCTTGCCGTCCTTGCCATGGCGTTCCGCCAAAGCCAGGACGGCCGGCATAACGGCGACGGTGGGGTGGCCGGTGAACACACCCAGCACATCGTCATAATCCAGCGCGTGGGCGGCGGAGCCATTATACAGCGCGGCCTGGTTGGCGCTGGTCTTGTCGCCGAGGCCGATCAGGGTGGCGTGCTTCGCGCCGCCTTCATCCTCAATCTGCGCGGCGAGCATCTGGCTTAGCGGCTCACTTTTGCCTGCCAGTGCAACGCCGACCATATCCATCAGGCAATGGCGGGCAACGGTGCGCGCCTCCGCCGGGATTTGGTCGAAGGTGAGGGTGGCGGCGAACTCGGCAAGAGCCTCGGTTACGACGGGTTCGTTGGTGCGGGTGTCAGCCATGGCAAATCACTCCCGGATTGCGCAGGTTTTGGTTGCCCTAAGTAGTGATGCTGGCGGGGCGTAAGGTCAAGCGCCGACGCAACAGGGACATCGCCAGCCATCCTTTGTGGCTAGCCGCAGAAACTGGGTGTGGCCACATTATGTGAGAACGACTTGCAACAAGTGTGACCGCCGTCACTCAACGGATGACGAGAACTCATGTAGAAAGGACCATAACAAAAAAAGGCGAAGTTAGAAGAGAGCGTGCCCGCCTGCCGGTCTTGAGAGCGACCGGCAGGCGGTTTTTTTATGCCGTCTGCTCGTTGTTGGGACCGGCTGAGGCCGGGTGATGGCAAAATGGGTTGGGGCCGCGCATGGCGCGGGGCTAGACTGGGCGGGTATTCTTTCCAGCGGGAAAATTCCGGCCATGACCCTTGTTACCGAACACAGCGTGCAGATCGGTACGCACCGCACCTTCTACCTGGCTGCGGGGCCGGAAGACGGCCCGCCGGTGATCTTCATTCATGGCTGGCCGGAACTATCCATCAGTTGGCGGCATCAGCTGGACTGCCTGGGCGGTCTGGGTTTTCGGGCGATTGCGCCGGATATGCGGGGTTATGGCCGCTCTACCGTCTATGACCGGCACGAGGATTATGCCCTGGAGCATATCGTCGGTGACATGGTGGGGTTGGCGGATGCGCTGGGCATCGGAAAGGCGGTCTGGGTCGGGCATGATTGGGGCGCCCCCGCGGTCTGGAGCTTTGCCAGCCATCATCCCAAGCGCTGTCATGCGGTGGCGAACCTCTGCGTGCCGTACGCGACGTTGGAGCGAGGCATGGAGGCCTGTCTGGCCCTGGTGGACCGAGAGACCTACCCGGAGGATGAATTCCCTTACGGCCAGTGGGAGTATCAGCGCTTCTACGAGGAGGATTTCGCGCGCGCAATCGCGCCGTTCGACGCCAACCCCTATGCGGCGGTGAAGGCGCTGTTCCGCAAGGGCGTGCCCGGCTTCGACCGCCGCAAGTGGCGGTCCGCCCATGTGCGCAAGGATGGCGGCTGGTTCGGTGGCCTGCCGGAAGCGCCGGACCTGCCCCGTGACGGCGATGTGGTGGGCGAGGCGGAGTTGCGCATCTATGCCGAATCGCTGGCCCGGAACGGCATGTTCGGCCCCAGTTCCTGGTACATGAACCATGCCGCCAATGCCGCCTATACGGAGAAATGGGTCAATGGCGGGCGGCTGGATATGCCGGTGCTCTTTCTGGCCGCGGCCTATGACTACACCTGCGACTGCATCACGTCGCGCCTGCCGGAGCCGATGCGGCAGCTCTGTTCCGATCTGACCGAGCAGACGATCGAGAGTGGCCATTGGATGGCACAGGAACGACCGGTAGCGGTTAACGGCGCGCTGGTTCGCTGGCTTGCGCGCCTGAATGCGCCGGTATGG
This sequence comes from Alphaproteobacteria bacterium, assembly GCA_965222315.1. Taxonomy (GTDB): domain Bacteria; phylum Pseudomonadota; class Alphaproteobacteria; order Bin95; family Bin95; genus JACKII01. Next base: position 1,964,481 of record OZ244951.1, read on the forward strand.
CCGTCTGCCGGTTAAATTCCGGTTGTTATAGAAGTTTCACACTAAGTCCCGGCCCGTATTGCTATTTCGTGGAACATTGCCTGAAAATAGGGCTGCGCCGCACCCTTATGCGACGGCGTGGGAAGGAAACGATGTCAGACGAACCGGAGGGCCTGGACCCGCTGCAATGGCTGGAGGCCGAACTCGCCGATACGCTGGATGAAGACTACGAACTGGAACTGTCTGAACCGGCGCTCTCCCTTGAACTGCGGAAAATCTACCGCAAGCTTCATCCGCCGAGCATGGAGAGTAAGGACTATTTCCGAGCGCTGATTGCACTGCAGGCAGAACTGATTAAGCTGCAGGACTGGGTGGAAGCCACGAAAGCCAAGGTTGTGGTCGTGTTCGAGGGGCGGGATGCGGCCGGTAAGGGCGGAGTCATCAAACGCATTACCCAACGGCTAGACCCGCGGACCTGCCGCGTCGTGGCGCTGCCGGCGCCAAGCGACCGGGAAAAAACCCAATGGTATTTCCAGCGCTACGTGCCCCACCTGCCGGCTGGCGGAGAGATCGTGCTGTTCGACCGGTCCTGGTACAACCGCGCCGGGGTCGAGCGGGTGATGGGTTTTGCGACCGAGGACGAAGTGGAGGAGTTCTTCCGTGACGTGCCTGAATTCGAACGAATGCTGGTCCGCTCTGGCATTATCCTGATCAAGTATTGGTTCTCGGTTACGGATGAAGAGCAGCAGATGCGCTTTCTGATGCGTATCCACGACCCGCTTAAGCAGTGGAAGCTCAGTCCGATGGACCTGCAATCCCGCATCCGGTGGGAAGACTACACGAAAGCGAAAGAGGACATGTTCCGCCGGACGAATATCCCGGAGGCGCCCTGGTATATCGTTTCCGCCAACGACAAGAAGCGGGCGCGGCTGAACTGCATGGACCACTTCCTGTCGCTCATTCCCTACGAGCCGGTTGAGCACAAGGAGGTCGAACTGCCTGAGCGGGTGTTCAACCCGGAATATGAGCGGGCATCGTTGCCGAAAGAACTCTACGTGCCGGAGAAGTATTAGGCTGGTCGGCTCTTAATTCGTCGGAAGAGTGGACGGTGACCATGAGGAGCTTCGGATAAGAAAAACCGCCCGGTTTGGCTGAACCGGGCGGTTTTTTTGCTTCGTGAAACCGAGCCTGATACGGCGCTTTAGAAGATGTCGATACCGTCCAGGGTCAGGGTGAACATGTTGCCGCCGACGTTGCCGGTCAGGAGCGTGCCGCCAAAGCCGTCATCCGCGCCGGTGATGACGCCGTTCAGCGCCATTTCCAAGAGGTCGTCGGTGGTGGTGAAAATGCCCTTGGTGCCGTTGGCCTGCACCGTGAACTGATTGTTCGGGTCCAAGGAGTTGTCGAACGTATCAACGTCCATGAACCGCATTTCGATACGGTCGCCCTCGCCGAAATTCAGGTCGGTGATGGTATGGGCGTCACCATTGTTGATGTAGCGGCCATCGAGGATGAACCGGTCGCCCCCGGTGCCGCCGGTAGCGGTGTCGTCGCCGAACCGCATGGTGATGAGGTCGTCGCCGCCAAAGCCATTCAGGACGTCATCGGCCCCGGTACCGACCAGCGTGTCGTTGGTCGGGGACGGGTCGACCGGAATGTTGAGAGACGAGAAGGCCAGACCGTCAAGCTCAACGGTCATGACATTGCCGCCGCTAGGCATCGTGATCAGCGTGTCGCCATCGCCGGAGTCCGACACCTGCAGCACACCGTTCAGGTGGGCTTCGACAATATCCTCAACGCTGTCGAAGGTGGCGGTCCGACTGCCATTGCTGACCTGAAGCGGATTGCCCGGGTCGGCCAGATCGTCAAACGACCCTGCATCAAAAAAGCGGAACAGGATCGTATCGCCTTCGGAGAAGTCCAGGTCGGTGATGGTGTGGGCATCGCCATCGTTGACGTAGCGGCCATCGAACTTGAACAGGTCGGCATCGTCGCCGCCGCTTATCGTGTCGTTGCCGAAGCGGATCAGGAATTCGTCGTCGCCACCGTAGCCGAAGAAGGTGTTGTCGCCATTGCCGGCGACGAACACGTCAGGCCCGACGCCGACGATTTCGATGCTGAGGGATTGGGTATCCGTGTTGCCGGCCAGATCGGTGGCCTGCACCTGGATGGATTTCACGCCGTTGGTCGTGTAGGCCGCGGCCAGCGTCTCCTGCTGGGCGGCGCCGGTGCCGGCACCGGACGCGGCAACGAAGCCGTTGCCGTCGCCCCAGTCGATCTGCACCGCTGCGCCTGCTTCCGCCGTGAACTCGATTGTCGGCGTGCTGTCGCCGGTAATGTCGTCCACGTTGGAGATACCGGTGTCGGAGGCGTCGATCAGATCGACAGCAGAGACGGTGGTCGCCGTGTCGATGGTAACCGCCAGCGATTTGTTGAAGATAAAGCCGCTCGCCGTATGGGTGGCGCGTACCTGAATATTCTTGACGCCGTCGGTCGCGTAGTCCGTTGCCAGGGTTTCCTGTTGCGCGGCGCCCGTGCCACTGCTGCCCGGCACGAAACCGTTGCCGTCGTCCCAATCGACTTCGACCATGACGCCGGGATCGGTGATGAACTCAATGGTCGGTGTGGTGTCGTTGGTCAGGTCGTCGGTGCTGGATGCTCCTGTGTCCGAGGCGTCGATCAGATCCACCGCCGAGAGGCCGACGATGACGAAGTCGTTGACGTCCAAATCCGAAACTTGAACGTTTTGCAGAATGATTTGGCCCGTGCCGTCCGTGATGACGGCGTCGGCGCCGACTTGGGTCAGGTGGTTCGCGGCAAGATCAGCAAAGTCCGTGATGTTGGAAACTTGGATCAGGCTGATGGTTTCCTGATCGTTGAGCGCTTCGAAGTCGGTGATCGTCTCGATCCCGAAGCCGTTCTGATAGAAAAACTGGTCGTCGCCGGCACCGCCGGTGGAGGTGTCGCCACCGCCGCGGCCCCAGAGCGTGTCGTTGCCGTCGCCGCCTTCCAGGAAGTTCGCAGCCGCCGTGCCGCCCAGGAAATCGTCGAAGCTGGAGCCAATCAGGTTTTGGATCTGGTTGTAGCTGTCGCCCGCGGCGTCGCCGGTATTGGTGCCCGCGGCTGCGAGGTCGGCCCTTACGCCAGCAGTGGCGCTGGCATAGCTGGCAGTGTTGATACCCGCGCCGCCCAGCAGCATATCGGCGCCGGCGCCGCCATCCAGGATATCGTTTCCGGTCTGGCCATTCAGCGTGTCATTGCCGTCCATGCCGTTAAGAGTGTCATTGCCGATGTTGCCGCTCAGGATGTCGTCGCCCGCCCGGCCGAACAACTGGTCATCACCGCCCAGGCCTTGGATCATATTGGCAGCGAACGTGCTCCACAGAGAGTCGTCGAACTCCGACCCGATTAGGTTCTGTATCCCTGAATAGGTGTCACCCGCCGCGTCGCCGGTGTTCTTGCTGGGTATGACAAGGTCGGCGGTGAGGCCGGCCGAAGCGTTGAAGTAGGTGACGGTATCGTTGCCGCTGCCACCGAAATGGCCGTCGGCACCCGGACCGCCGCCCAGAATATCGTCGCCTGCCATGCCGCGGAGGATGTCATCCCCGGTCCCGGTCAGAATGATGTCGTCGCCGGCCAAGCCGTCGATTTCTTCGTTCATCGTTGAAAATGACAGATCGATCACGTCGTCCCCAGGGGTTGCCAGGGAAACGATTTGGATCTGGAGGTTTTCGACGGTGGTCTCGTTCAGGCCGTTGGTCAGCCGGACCTGGATATCCTTGGCGCCGTTGGTGGCGTAGGAGGTCGCGAGGGTCTCCTGCTGTGCCGCGCCGGTTCCGGCGCTGGCCGCGGCGACGAAGCCATTGCCGTCGTCCCAGTCGATCTCCACCGTCACGCCCGCTTCGGCGGCGAACTCGATGGTCGGTGTGCGGTCGCCGGTGACGTTGTCGGTGCTGGACGAGCCGGTGTCGGAGGAGGCTAAGAGGTCGATGGGCGACTTGCCGAACAGGACGAAACTTGCGCCTGAAAGCGTGCCGTTGGGCGCATCGCCCAGGGCACCGATAACCACATCGTCCAGGCCGTCATTGTTAACGTCGCCTACGCCGCTGACCGAGATGCCGGCCTGATCGTCCATGGCGACGCCGCGGGCCGCAAAGCCGCCGATGCCGGCTTCGATATCGGACAGGGCCACCGCCGTGCCGTCCGATTTGCCGAACACGACGAAGGATGCGCCGGAGTCCGTGCCGTTCGGGTCGTCGCGGTAGGCGCCGACGATGATATCGTCGAGGCCGTCGCCGTTGACGTCGCCGGCTGCGCTGACCGAGAAGCCGGACTGGTCGTTTGCCGAGACGCCGTTGATGGCGAAGCCGCCGGTGCCCGCCTCGATATCGGAGAGCTCGACCGCTGTGCCATCGCTCTTGCCGAACACGACATAGCTGGCGCCGGATGCAGCACCGTTGGGTTCTGCCGCAAAGGCACCGACGATAACGTCGTCCAGGCCGTCACCATTGACGTCGCCGGCACCGCTGACGGAGAAGCCGGCGAGGTTGAAGGCAGCCGAGCCGTTAATGGCGAAGCCGCCGGTGCCGCTGTTCACGTCCGAAAGTTCGACGGATGTACCATCGCTCTTGCCGAACACGACGAAGGACGCGCCGGAATAGGACCCGTTCGGGTCGGCGCTCCAGGCACCGACGACAACGTCGTCCAGGCCATCGCCGTTGATGTCGCCCGCCGAACTGACAGAGACGCCGGCGCGGTCATAGGCGGCGGCGCCATTGATGGCGAAGCCGCCGGTGCCTGCGTCGATGTCGGAGAGCTCGACAGCGGAGCCGTCGCTCTTGCCGAACACCACGAAGCTGGCACCGGAATCGCCGCCGTTCGGATCATCGCCGTCCGCGCCAACGATCAGGTCCTGGAGGCCGTCACCATTGACGTCGCCAGCCGAACTGACCGAACGCCCGGCGGCGTCGTTCGCCGAGACACCGTTGATGACGAATCCGCCGGTGCCGCCCTCCACATCGGACAGCTCGACGGCCGTCCCGCTGGACTTGCCGAAGACGACGAAGCTCGCGCCGGAGGCGTTGCCGTTGGGATCGTCCATCTGTGCGCCAACGATCAGGTCGTCGAGGCCGTCGCCGTTCACGTCACCCGCGGAACTGACCGCATTGCCTGCGCCGTCATCGGCGCTGACGCCATTGATGGCAAAGCCGCCAATCCCGGCCGCGACGTCTGACAGCTCGACCGCCGTGCCGTCGGCCTTGCCGAACACGGCGTAGGCGGTGCCGGATTCGCTGCCGTTCGGATCGCCACCGTTGGCGCCGACAATGACATCGGCCAGGCCGTCGCCATTGATGTCGCCCGCCATGCTGACGGTGAAGCCGGAGCGGTCATAGGCAGCGGCGCCATTGATGACGAAACCGCCAATGCCGCCCTCCACATCGGAGAGTTCGACGGCGGGGAAGAGGAACACCGGCGGCGCGAGCGTGGCGGCGTAGGCTTGCCGGGCGCTGGCGTGAAACGGAGAGGCAGGACTGCCGGCCGCGGCGAAGCTGAAGCTGGCCGCATCGCCCGCGCCGACTTCCCGGTCCGTGCCGGTCACGCGGCGGCCGGTGGCGGCGCTGAGGGCGGCGAGCAATTCCTGCCCGGCGGCACCCTCCGCGACGTTGCAAGCGGTCAGGGCGATGACGCCGTCCGGCGTCATGTGGCCAGCGATTCGGGCAAGGCTGCCAGTGTGGCCGGCAAGCGTTTGCGCTGAAAGGGCTACGCCGTCGAGAAGCAGTGCGCCGGGGCGGCCATGGGCGACGATGTGCAACTCGTCAAACGGATGGCCGGCGGCTGCCAGCGCATCGGCGATTTGGGTCAGCGCGGGTTGGTCCGGCGACAGCAGGCAGAGAGCCATTTCGGGACTGGCCCCACCGGCGAGAATGCCGGCGTCGGCGACGTCAAAGCTGATCGCGACGAACTTTTTCACGCAGGTGCCCTCCTTTAGGGTCCGGACCATTGGCAATGATAGGGATTGGAAAGTGTTAACGCTCTCGGCGGGAGCAATCACTGGAACAACCATCTGCCATATCTCTCCTAGTACTGCTGACTTTTTATCGTTTCAAAGCCGTATGCAGGCGCATGCGGATACTACTGTATTTGCTATTTTCCGTGCAAGCCGAAACAAGCCAGGCGGGGCATCCGAATGGTAGTAATCATTAAGGAGATATTAACCATGAATGTTTACTATATACACCATTTAATCAGGTGGTTAGGCAGCCTCGACCACAAGGTTTCCATACCGGTCCGCGGTGGCTGTTTCGCCGGGCAGGATGACAGTGGTAGCGTCTAATTGGGTCAGGATGGCGGGGCCGTTGATGCGGATTCCGGCCGCCAGACGGGCACGGTCGTAGACGGGGGTTGGGACTGGCCCCTCGCCGAACCAGACGGGGTTGGTGCCGGTCTGGGCCTCGGCAAGAGAGCCGCCGCCCACTCGTTCAACCAGGCGGGGGCGCTCCAGTTCGCAGACGGCGGCGACGCGGAGATTGACGATCTCTACAATCGTATCTCGCTGGGCGAAGGTATAGAGTTGTTCATGCAATAAATGGAAGCGCTCGACCGCCTCAACGGCGGCGGCTTCCAACGGCAAGTTGTCCGGCCAATCGACCGTCAGTTCGAAGCCCTGGTTGCGGTAGCGCAGGCTGGCGGTGCGAGTCTTGGCGCGTGAGGCAAGCGGTGCGTTTTCGCGCTGAAACCAAGCGTCGGCCTGAATATCGAGCCCGTCGAATGCCGCGGCGATGCGGGCGGTGTCGTAAGGGGGAGCCTCGACGCAGGTCTGGGCGTAGTCGGCGCGGAGTGTGGAAACGAGCAGGCCGATGGCGGACAGCACGCCGGGGGAGGGCGGCACGATGATGGTCTTCATGCCCAGGAGCCGGGCCATCTCACTGCCGTGCAGGGGGCCCGCGCCGCCGAAGGCGATCAGGGCGTAGCGGCGCGGGTCTTCGCCTTTCTCCACCGAGATCACGCGGATGGCGCCGACCATGTCGTTGTTGGAAATGGCGAGAATGCCCTTGGCCGCTTCCTCAATCGACAGGCCGAGGGGGAGGGCGACGTTGGCTTCCACCGCGCGGCGGGCGGCGTCCACGTCCAGGGTCATGGAACCGCCGAGGAGTGAGGCGGGCAGCCGACCCAGCACCAGATGGGCGTCGGTGACTGTCGCCTGATCGCCGCCCTTGCCGTAGCAGGCCGGGCCGGGCACGGCGCCCGCGGACTGCGGCCCGACAGTGAGCGCGCCGGTGGAAGCGACGCGCGCGATGGAGCCGCCGCCAGTGCCGACCGTATTGATGTCGATCATGGGAAGGGCGAGGGGCCATTCGCCGATCTGGCCGCTTTCGGAAAGCTGGAAGTGGCCGCCCTTGGTCAGGCTGATGTCGGCGGAAGTGCCGCCGATATCGATGCCGATGACATTGCCGTAGCCTGCGGACTGGCCGACGAAGCCTGCGCCGACAACGCCGGCCGCCGGGCCGGAGAGGGCGGTATAGGCCGGGGCCTTTCGCACCTCCGGCGCGCTGACCACGCCGCCGTTGGATTTCATGATGAGGAGGGGGGCCTTGACCTGTTCCTCGGCCAGCCGTTCCTGTAGCCGGGCGACATAGCTGGAGACGGCGGGCATGACATAGACGTTCAGGACGGTCGCCATGCTGCGTTCGTACTCGCGCACCAGCGGCAGCACGTCGGAGGAGAGCGAGACGAGGGCCTCCGGGTGTTCCTCGGCGATCAATTGCGCTGTGCGCTGCTCGTGTGCCGGGTTGGCGAAGCTGTGCAGGTAGCAGACAGCGATGGCGTCGATGCCGCGCTCGCGCAAGGTGCGGGCAGCGGTGCGCACGCTGTCCTCGTCAAGCGGGGTCAGGACCGAGCCGTCTGCGCCGGTGCGTTCGATGGCTTCGAAGATGCGGTCGGCCGGGACGGGACGTGTCGGCTTGATCCAGGAGAAGAGATTGGCGCGGCGGGGGATTTCCTGGCGGCCTATTTCCAGCACATGGCGGAAGCCCGCGGTGGTGATGAGGGCGGCTTCTGCGCCCTTGCCCTCCAGGATGAGGTTGGTGGCGACGGTGGTGCCGTGAAACACTTGGCCAAGCGCCTGCGGGGTCAGGCTGGCCTGGTCCAGCACCAGGCCGATGCCGGTCATGAAACCGCGGGACGGGTCGTCCGGCGTGGAGGGGGTCTTGGCTGTCCAGCTTTGGCCGGTTTCGCGGTCCAGAAGGGTCAGGTCGGTGAAGGTGCCGCCGGTGTCGATGGCGACGGCGTAGCGAAGCGAGGGCGCGTCAGCCATTACGCCTGCTCCAGCACGTCGGCGTAGCGTCGGCGGTGGAACAGGCCGTCCGGTTCCTGGCGGTCCGAGCGGAGGCGGGCGGTTCCGGCTTCATCTACGGCGCGGCCGTCGGCGGAGAGGGCGACACCGTAGTCGCGGCGGGCGGCCTCCGCACTGACATAGCCATTCAGAACGTCGGCCAGCACACTTTCCACGGGCCGGTCGAAGGGGTGGCCCCAGCCGCCGCCGCCGCCGGTTTCTAGCCGCAAGACCTCGCCGCGCTTCAGGACGTTGCCGTCGCTGAAGGGCTCCAGTTCGCGCTCGTCCGGGGTGCCGGGGTTGGCAATGGCGCGGCCGCTGCCGCCGTTAAGGCCGCCCTTGACGCCCCACGCCGGCAGCTTCACGCCGTCGATGCGGATGGCGAAGGTGAGTTGGTCGGCTAATACCTCGACCTCCCGCACCACGCCCGCGCCGCCCCGGAAGCGTCCGGGGCCGGCAGAATCCTTGTTCACACCGTAGGCGCGGATGCGGACTGGGTAGTCCAGTTCCAGCATCTCCGCCGGAAAGTTTTCCTGCGCCACGTAGTAGACGCTGTCGATGCCGTCGGCGTAGGGACGCGCGCCGTAGCCGACGCCGAGCCCGTCCGACATGAAGAAGGCTTGGCCTTGGGAGTCCACGCCGCGGGCGAAGTAGATGACATAGGCGCAATTGGCGGCGGTGGATTCGCCCTGGGCGGTGTTCACCAGTCCCATGGTCGAGGAAAGCAGACGCATCATGGTGAGGCCGCGCTGGCCGAGGGGGGCGGGCCATTTCGGCTGCAACATGCTGCCCTCGCGCAGCACGATTTCGTCGATGGCTTTGCCGGAGCCGGAATTGAGCAGCAGGGTCGGGTCGCCACCCAAGAGGTACATGCTCATCATGGCGCGGGGCACGGCGGGATTGACAAGGTAGTTGATGGGGCCGGGGGCCTGGTCGTCGCTTTCGGAGAAGTCCAGCGTGGATCGGCCGTCGTCCGCAATGGTGAGCGCCATGCGCAGCCAGTAGGGGCCGTTGCCCTGGCCATCATGGTCGAGCGCGTCGGCGAAGCGGTAAGTGCCGGGCGGGAAGGTCTCCGTCAGCTTCTTGCGCGCGGCCTGTTCGGAGCGGCCGGCCAACTGGCTGAACGCATCGGCGATCGTGGCCGCCGGGAAGCGGTCCGCCAGTTCGATCAGGCGCTTCTCACCCAGGCGCACGGCGGCGATGCAGGCGCGGGTGTCGCCGCGCAGCATCTCCGGGAAGCGGGAATTGCGGAGGAAGATGCGCAAGTAGTCTTCGTTGATGACGCCGTCGCGGGCGAGGCGCACCGGCGGAATGATGATGCCTTCCTGGAAGATGTCGGTGCAGTCCGGCGAGATGGAGCCGGGCCGCATGCCGCCAATGTCGGCGAAGTGCGCCCAGCTTTGGGCGAAGGCCAGCAACTCGCCATCCACGAACACCGGCGCGACGAATACCTGGTCGGGGGAGTGGCTGACGGAGCCTTTCGAGCCGTAGCAGTCGTTGTACCAGTAGAGGTCGCCCGGCTGCATGGTGTCGGCGGGGTAAAGCTCCAGGATGGGGCGGACCGGATCGCCGAAGGTCGGCCGGTAGGCACCGATGATCATGTCGCCCGCCCGGTCGAACAATGCTACGAAGAAATCCTTCTTCTCCCGGATGAAGCCGGACATGGCTGTGCGCTCGATCAGCGCCTCCATTTCCTGCTGCGAGGACTGGAGTGCGCCGCGGATCAGTTCCAGGCTGACCGGATCGCAAAATGCGTCGGTTGCCGCGGCGGTTTCCTCTAGGGCGACATTCATGGCGGTACCCTTGTTGTTGTAGACGGTAGCCTAGCGGGTTGTGCGCGGCGCTGCCAATGGGGATGCTTTAAGTGGCTGTTAACCAAATCGATGGCCTTCTGCACCCGAACGAAACGCAGGGAAGCAGGCATGGCCAGTGGAATGGCATCGGGCGTGAAACCGGGGCACCGGGCGCGGCTGCGGCAGCGGTTCCTGGCAGGCGGCCCGCGCGCCTTCCTCGACCATGAGGTGCTGGAGATGCTGCTGGCGCAGGTGGACCAGCGGCGGGATACCAAGCCGCGCGCCTACAGCCTGATTGACGCCTTTGCTGGGGAGCAGGCGCTGGCGGAAGCCGAGCGCCCGAAGCTGGGCGGCAAGCTGGCGGGCGTGCTGTTGCAACCGCCGGAGCGGCTGGCCGACGGCCGGGTGGCTGGGATTGGGCCTGCCATGGCGCTGCATCTGGCAGCCGTGCGCTCGGCGGCGGCCAGGATGGCGGAGGCGGCGCTGATGAGCGCGCCGGTGCTGGGCAATTGGGAAGCGGTGGTCGCCTACAGCAACCTGCGGTTTGGGGCGGAGACCGGGCACTGGACCCATGTGCTGTTCCTGGACTTCCGCCACCGGCTGATGCGGGAGCCTGCTGCCTTCGCGCCTGAGACGTCAGCGGGAGACTTCGCCCGGGAGGTGGTGTCGGCGGCGCTGCGGCGGGCGGCGTCCGGCCTGATCGTGATCCGCTATGACCCGGACCGTCCCGCCTCGCCCCGGCCGCTGGATTTCGAGCAGGCGGACAGGCTGAAAACAGCGGGCGCAGCCAATGCGGTGACGTTGCACGACTTCATGCTGGTGTCGCCTGCCGGACATTTGAGCCTGCGCAGCATGGGCCTGCTGGAGGTGTCGCCGGACTATGTGGCTGAGCCCGCGGGCGGGCCGGAAGCGGTGGCGGATGATCCTGCAGGCTGGTTCGCCGAAGCGGGAGAGAGCCTGGATCAGTTGCAGCGCAGGGCGGAGGCGGAGGGGCCGGACTGGCTCGACGATGCAGGCTTGCTGGCGCTGCTGCTGCGGCGGGCGGTCGGGGACGCTGCGCGCGCGGCTTTTGCCGGGCGGTTGCTGGCCAGATTCGGCAGTCTGGGCCGTGTGGTGGCCGCGCCGCTGGAGGAACTGGCTGACGCCGTGCATGATCTGCCGGAAGAAGGCAGGCCCGATGCGCCGGAAGTGCTGGCAGTGCATTTGGGGGTGATCGGGGAGGCGGCGGCCCGGCTGCTGCGGGGGCAGGTGCTGGGCGGGCCGCTGCTGGACGATTTGCCGAGCCTGGTGCGTTATTGCCGCGCCGCGCTCGGGTATGACGAGGTGGAGCAGTTCCGGCTTCTGTTTCTGGACAAGAAGCACCGCCTGATCTGGGACGAGATCGCGGCGCGGGGCACCGTCAACCATGCGCCGGTGCAGCCCAGGGAGATCACGGCAAGGGCCTTGCGGCTGAAAGCGCCGGCCCTGGTGCTGGTGCATAACCACCCGACGGGCGACGCGGAGCCCAGCCGTGCCGATATCGACATGACGCGCCAGATCGTGGAGGCTTGCGGCGTGGCCGGCGTGCAAGTGCTGGATCATTTGATTGTCGCCGAAGCAGGCCATACAAGTTTGGCTGAAGGCGGCTTGCTGCCGGGCCTGAGCAAAGGCACGGCGAAACCGCAACGGCGGCAACGACGGCGCACCGCGAACGCGCGCGTATGAGGAAGCGGACATGAACGACACGGTAGCGGGCTGGGAATTGGTCTCGGATGAGATGAAGGCGGCGCTCGCCAAGGGCGCGGAGATGGCCGGCGGCGCTGCGGTGGATGCCAGCGGCGGCGTTGAAGAGCTGCGCCGGAAATATTCCAAGGACCGGGTCTATTGGAATGAGGTCAAGCCGGACCTAGCCGCCGTCGAGGATTTCGCCGTGCCGGGGCCTGGCGGGGCCGTTCCGGTCCGGCTCTATAGGCCCAGCGCGAAGCCCGGCCTGCCGGTGATGCTGTTCGCCCATGGTGGTGGCTATGTGGTGGGCTCTTTGGACAGCCATGACCGCATCTGCCGCCTGATTGCGGAGCGCAGCGGCGCAGCCGTGCTGGCCGTGGATTACCGGCTGGCGCCGGAGCACAAATTTCCAGCGGCGGTCGAGGACCTGGAGGCGGCGTTAAGCTGGCTGAAGGCGGCAGGTGCGGCCCGCGGGCTGGACCCGGCCCGTGTTGCGATCGGCGGCGATTCGGCCGGCGGAAACCTGGCGCTGGCGGTCGCGCTCTCGCGGAAAGCGGCGGGCGACTACCCGTTCAAGGGCCTGGCGCTGATCTATGGAGTGTACGACAACGCCGATACGCCGTCCCGCCAGCAGTTCGGCGGGGAGGCGTTCAGCCTGCCGATGACGGCCATGACCTTCTTCGACAAGGCCTATAGCCGGGATGCGGCGGACGATGACAACCCGTTCCGTCACCCGGCCAAGGCCGTGGACTTTTCCGGCCTGCCGCCGTGCCTGGTTAGTGCGGCGGGGTGCGATCCGCTGCGGGACGATTCGCGCAATATTGTGCCGAAGCTGGAGGCGGCGGGCGTCGCGGTGGACTTCGAGGAGGTGCCCGGCGTGCTGCATGGCTATCTGCACATGAGCCGGATGCTGCCTGCTGCCGACCGGACGGTAAGCCGTGTGGCGGAAGCCGTGCGGGAATGGCTTGCGCCCTGAGCCACGCGGACAGGCCCATGACCTATGACGAGTATAACGCCTTTTGCGGGAGCCTGCCCGCGGCGACCTACGTGCAGCAATGGGGCGGGGCGCATGTCTGGAAGGTCGGGGGCAAGATGTTCGCCATTGGCGGCTGGCGGGACGACTACCCCGCCATCACCTTCAAGGCGGGCGAGATCGGCTATGAAGTCCTGAAGGACCAGCCGGGCTTCCGGCCTGCACCCTACCTCGCGAGCCGGGGGATGAAATGGATCCAGCACTACACGCAGCCCGGCCCCTCGGATGAAGAAATGCGGGACCATATCCGGCATTCCTACGACCTAGTGATCCAGGGCTTGAGCAAGAAAAAGCGGCGGGAGTTGGGGCTGCTGGCAGAGTAAGCCGTTCCGGCGTTTGTCAGTTAACACTGTAACCCGTGCGGCTCTGACGCTCCACAAGGAGGCAGTGCTGTATTATACTTTCGTCCTGACAATAGATGAACCGGCCCCATTGCGGGCGAAGTAACGGGAACGCGGACATGGCACCTGATACCCTGACACAAGAGAAGAGCGCAACTGATCCGGCTTCCGGCCTGGACCATGACGCCATCATTATCGGCGCGGGCATCTCCGGCCTCTACCAATTGCTGCGGTTGCGCGACCACCTGGGCATGAATGTGCAGGTGTTTGAGATGGGAACCGGCATTGGCGGTACCTGGTACTGGAACCGCTACCCGGGATGCCGGTTCGACTCGGAGAGCTATTCCTACGGCTTTTCCTTTAGCCAGGAGGTGCTGGACGAGTGGGACTGGACCGAGCACTTCGCGCCGCAGCCGGAGACTGAAAAGTACTTGAACTATGTGGCCGACAAGTTCGACCTGCGCCGCAACATCCGTTGTTCGGCGAAGGTGACGGCGGCCCACTATCAGGAAGACAGCCAGTCATGGAAGGTGACGCTGGAAAGCGGTGAGACCTTTACCAGCCGTCTGCTGATCACCGCGGTGGGGCCGCTGTCGGCGCCGACCTATCCGGCGATCGAAGGGCGGGATTCCTACAAAGGGGAGGCCTATCACACCGGCCTCTGGCCGAAGCATGATGTGTCGTTTGAAGGCAAGCGCGTTGCCGTGATCGGCACGGGCGCGACCGGCGTGCAGGCCATCACGGAGATCGCCAAGACCGCCAAACACCTGACCGTCTTCCAGCGCCGCCCGAACTGGTGCAAGCCGCTGCGCAACAAGCGGATCAGCAAGGAAGAGATGGAGGATATCCGCAAGCAGTACCCGGAGATCTTCCGCCGCTGCCAGGAAAGCGCGACCTGCTTCCTGCACACGCCCGACCTGCGCAAGACGTTCGACGTGCCGCCGGAGGAACGCGAGGCGTTCTGGGAGCAGCAGTATAACGCGCCCGGCTTCTCCATGTGGGTCGGCGGCTTCCGGGACATGATGACGAACAAGGCCGCAAACGACGAGGTCTCCCAGTTTGTCGCCAACAAGATCCGCGAGCGGGTGAAAGACCCGAAAGTCGCTGAATTGCTGGTGCCCGACGATCATGGCTTCGGCACTAGGCGCGTGCCGCAGGAAAGCGGCTACTACGAGGTGTTCAACCAGGACAATGTCGAACTGGTCTCGATCCTGGACAATCCGATTGAGCGGATCACGGAAAACGGGCTCGAAATGCCGGACCGCAGCTTCGAGTTCGATATGATCGTCTACGCCACCGGCTTCGATGCAATCACGGGCGCTTTCGACCGGATCGACATTCGCGGTAAAGGCGGGGAGGCGCTGAAGGACAAGTGGCGGCGCGCGCTGGAGACGTTCCTCGGCATGATGGTGGAGGACTTCCCCAACATGTTCATGCTGGTCGGACCGCACACGGCGCTGGGCAATATTCCGCGCTCCATCGAGTACGCGGTGGACTGGGTGACCGGCGCGGTGCGGTTCATGAACGAGCATGACTACACCTTCGCCGAGCCGGCCAGAGCCGCCGTGGAGGACTGGACCGACTTCGTTATTGAGGGCAACCAGGGGCTGCTGTCGAACGAGGTCGATAGCTGGATGACGGGCATCAACCGCAACGTTGAAGGCAAGCAGACCCGCATCGTCGCCCGCTACAGCGGCAGCGCGCCGGTGTTCCGGGAGAAGGCGAACGCTATCGCCGAGGGTGGCTACAAGGAAGTGACTTTCCGGTAGGCGCGGGGGGATGCGCGCCTGTTCCGAGCGGAAATAGCCATCGCCGAACTTAGAAACCAGCCTCCCAGGCCGAGCCTAAGGCGAATGCCGGGGCCCAGCGTTTAGAGGCTTCCCGGCATCTTCCAGGAACAACTGGACCCCGGACCAGCTCTGATGAGCCGTCCGGGGAGATAAAAGCGGCTGCCAACTGCGGTGGCCTTGTTTCCGTTGAAGATGACTTTGTTCCAGTTGTGCCCTGGTGGATGCGGCCCCATATCGCCGGTGACGAGACTCCGGCAGCGTAATTTGGACTGACGGCAGCGCCTCTACATCGGATCTACACTTCATCTACATAGTATAAACCCGGCATCTACATATTCGCCCCAAAATGTAGAGTTTTGTAGATGAATGTAGACAAATGTAGATGTTTTTTCTCTATCGCTCAAAATACGGTAATAAAATAGTGTTTTGGCCGGCCGGGCTACCCTCGCGCGTCGGCCAGGATCAGGTCGGCGGCTTTTTCGGCGATCATGATGGTGGGGGCGTTGGTGTTGCCGCAGACCACCATGGGCATGGCGCTGGCGTCGATGACGCGCAGGCCCTGCATGCCGCGCACCCGCAGCGACAGGTCGGTGACGGCTTTTGCATCACCGTCCGGACCCATGCGGCAGGAGGAGGCCGGGTGCCAGTTGCTGGCGCCGGTTTCCCGGGCGTAATCGGCCCATTCGCTTTCCGACTGCACGTCCTTGCCTGGCGCCATTTCGTGGTCGTAATAGGGCTGCATGGGGGCGGTTTCCATCACCTCGCGGCAGTATTTCATGGCGAGGATGGCGGTTTGCAGGTCGTTCTCCGTACCCAGCACATTGGTAAAGATGGCTGGGTCCTCGAACGGGTCGGCGCTCTTCGCGTGGACGGAGCCGCGGCTTTCCAGGCGCAGCAGGGTCGGGCCGAGGGTGACGCCCGGCTGCTTGTGCAGCCGACGGTCCCGCAGCGAGTCGTATGTGCCGGGGAAGAACTGGATCTGCACGTCCGGCGACTCCAGCTCCGGCCGGGTGCGGAAGAAGGCATTGATCGGGTTGGTCGGGCTGGTGAGCACGCCGCGGCGGGCGAAGATATACTTCAAGCCCTCGCCTAGTGCGGTCAGGCCATGCACCCGCTCGTTGTAGGTGCCGGGCTTGCCCTTGAGCCGCCACTTCATGCGGAAGACCTGGTGGTCCTGCAGGCCGTTGCCGACGCCCGGCAGATGATGGACGGGCTCGATGCCGATGCTCTTCAGGTGCTCCGCATCGCCGACGCCGGAAAGCTCCAGCAGTTGGGGCGAGCCGTAGGCGCCGCCGCTGATGATGACCTCGCGGGTGGCCCGGGCCTCCTTCGCCTGGCCGTTCTGGATATAGGCGTAGCCGACGGCGCGCTTGCCCTCGAACAGTACCCGGTGACCGCGGGCGTTGGTCTCCACCTGCAGGTTGGGCCGGCTGCGGACGGGTTTCAGGTAGGCGCGGGCCGTGCTGTTGCGGCGGCCGCCGCCGGTGGTGGTCTGGGTGAGGCCGATGCCTTCCTGCACTGCCCCGTTGAAGTCATTGTTGAGCGGCATGCCGGCTTCCTGCCCGGCCTTCAGGAAAGCCTCGTAGACGGGCGGCACATCGCGCAGGTCGCTGACGTTCAGGGGACCGCCCGCGCCGTGGAACTCGTTCGCGCCGCGCTCGTTATTCTCCGCCTTGCGGAAGTATGGCAGCACCTCCTCGTACGACCAGCCGCGGCAGCCCATCTGCGCCCAGAGGTCGTAGTCCTGGTGCTGGCCGCGCATGTAGACCATGCCGTTGATGGAGGACGAGCCGCCCAGCACCTTGCCCCGCGCGAGGTAGTCCAGCTTGTTGTTGGCGTTTGGCTCCGGCACGCTGTCGAAGCACCAGTTGACGGCGCGGTTGGTCAGGTTCTTGCCGTAGCCGATGGGGATGTGAATCCAGAGGTTCTTGTCCTCCGGCCCCGCCTCCAGCAGCAGTACTCTGTTCTTTGGATCGGCGGAGAGCCGGTTGGCCAGCACGCAGCCTGCCGACCCTGCGCCGACGATGATATAGTCAAATTCCATGGGATTTTCCGGGGCGTTTCATTGTTGCCATGATAGTGCGGGGGTGCTGGCGCTTGCGTCAATCGCTGGGTTCGCGGGAAGGAGCATCGCGTGAGTGACGCAGGCCTTAATAGCGATTGCCGGTGACCGGGTATGTGCCCTTTATAGGGCATGAGTTTTGCCGTCTTCGGATCTCTATTGCTGATCGGTCTGCTGGCAGCGGGGGCGATTGCCGTGCCGCTTGCCCGGCGGATCGGCATGCCCTTGCCGGTGCTTCTGGCTGCCCTGGGCCTGGCGGTCGGCACGGTCAGCCTGGTCTATGGCGTGAAAATCGCCGAGCCGCTGGGTTTCTCGGATCGCCTGTTCGTCGAGCGGCTGGCGCTGGATACCAACGGGCTGCTGTACTTCTTCCTGCCGCCCCTGCTGTTCGAGATGGCGATTGCGGTTAACACGCGGCGTCTGGTCCAGGATGCGGCGGCTGTCCTCGTTATGGCCATCCTGGCCGTAGTCGCCGCAACGGCCATCGTCGGCGTGTCGCTGTCTGTCGTATCCCATTTGGGGCTCGCGGTTTGCCTGCTGCTGGGCGCGGCCGTTGCGACCACGGACCCGGGCGCCGTCATCGCGACCTTCCGGGAGATCGGTGCGCCACGGCGGTTGCTGGTTATTTTGGAGGGGGAGAGCCTGCTGAATGATGCGGCGGCGATTGCGATCTTCGGCCTGCTCATCGGCATTTTGAGCAAGGAGATTGCGCCGTCGCTTTCGGGGTTGTTTGTCGATTTTCTCTACAGCTTCGGCGCCGGCGCGGCTGTCGGCCTGGCGGTCGCGGCCGTTGCGGGCTGGATCTACCCGCTGTTTGCGCGCTCCACGGTTGCGGAGGTCTCCATTACGGTCGTTGTGGCCTATGGCTCGTTTCTGGCGGCGGAGCAGGCATTCGGCGGGTCGGGCGTCGTCGCGGTGGTGTTTGCGGGCCTTGCCACCGGTTCGTCCGGTTTTCTGCGCATGGGCCCCGGGAATTGGCAGACGGTGCGCACGATCTGGGCGCAGATCGGCTTTTGGTCCAACACGGCCATTATGATCCTGGCAACCGCGCTGGTGCCTACCTTGCTGGCGGCGGCGGGCTGGCGCGTGCTGCCCTACACGCTGCTGGTCTATGCCGGCGCGATGGCGGCGCGCGCGATGATCCTGTTCGGGCTTCTGCCGTTGATGGCGCGGTTGGGATTGACGGAGCCGCTGTCGGCCCCGCAAGCGGGCTTGGTGCTATGGGGCGGCGTGCGGGGGTCGGTGACGCTGTTGCTTGCGATCTCCATCTCGCACCTGGAGGTGCTGGGCGAAGACGGGCCATTCCTTGCCAGTTTGGCGGCGGCCTACACGCTCGCGACGGTCTTTGTGAATGCCAGCACCCTGAGCGCGCTCACCCGGCTGTTGGGCCTGAACAGGCTGGCGCCAGCCGAACTGGCGCTGCGCGAGCGGATCATCGCCGGCACCATCGAGAGCGTGCGCGGCATGATGCGCGACTATGGCCGGGAGCGCGATTTCGAGCCCGAAGCGCTGAGCGCCGTTCAGCGCACGCTGGGCCAGCGGCGGCGGGAGATTGATGCGGCGGCGGATGAGCAGGCGGCGCTGCAACGGATACCGTTCGGGGAGCGGTTGCGGCTGGGCCTGGCCATCATCTCCGGCCAGGAAATCCGCATGATCGGGCGGACCTTCGATGGCGGGGCGATCAGCCCGCAAACGGCGCGGACGCTGCGGGCGGATGCGGAACGCCTCGCCGATGCCGGGCGGAGCGGCGGCCGGGAGCGCTATGAGGAAGTGTTGAAAGGGCTGCTTCGGCCTCGCTGGCGCTACCGCGCCGGGGTGGCGGTACAGCGATGGCTCAGGGCTGACCGGGTGCTGCGCCGGGCGATTGAGGAAGACTTCATCCGGCTGCTGGAATGGGAGCGGTTGGTCCGGGAACTCAAGCGCTTTGCGGCGAACGAGATCGGCGCGATGATCGGGGTGGATGCTGCCCGGAACCTCGTCCAGTTGATGGAGCGGCGGCATGCGGGCATCGAGACAGAGATCGAAGCCATTGCGGCGCAATACCCTGCCTATGCCATGCATGTGGAGGAAAACCTGATTGCGCGTGCGGCCTTGCGCCGTGAGCGGCAGCAATACCTGCGGCTACTGGACGATGGCGTGATCGAGCAGGAATTGTTCGACAATCTGAATTCGGAACTCGACGCTCTGAGCGCGGATTTGAGCAGGCCGCCGAGGCTCGACCTGACCCTGACGCCGCTGACCTTGCTGGAGCGGGTCCCGCTGTTCGCCGGTTTGGACCCGGCCCAGCGGCGCATCATTGCGAAAGCCTTGCGCACCCGCTTCACCACGCCGGGAGAGGTCATCTTAGAGACGGGTGCGCGTGGTACGGAGATGTTCTTTATCGCCTCCGGCGCGTTCGAAGTGGAGGAGGGGCCGCGGCGCACTAGGCTAGGCACCGGTGACTTTTTTGGGGAAGTGGCGCTTGTCTACCCCTTGCGCCGCCGCGGCAGCCGCGTGGTATCGCTGGGCTACTGCCGGGTGCTCGTGCTGCACCGCCGGGATTTCCAAAAGCTGGCTGGCCACGATCCCTCACTGGAGGAATTGATCAGGAAGGCCGCCGAGCAGCAGCTTGCCGTTGGATATGCCAAGCCGCCGCCCCTGGTGTTGCCGGGGGCGGCGGACTGAACGCTAAGGGCCAGATGTCCTATATCCGGTTGGAAAAGGCGGTCTCCGCGCTGGTGATGAATTCCAGCAGGCAGGTATGCCCTTCCTCCGTCGCCCGCTTGGCGCGCAGGATGGCGTTGCCGACGTCGGTGGGATCTTCCACCCGCTCGCTCCAGCCGCCTAAGTTTTTGGCCAGCGCGGCGTAGTTGCCGCCCAGGTCGCGGGCCTTGTGCTTCTCGTGGCTGAGTTGCATGTGCGGAATCTCGATCGCCATGGTCGAGTTGTTGAGGACGATGGTGCAGGAGGGGATGCCGCTGCGCACCGCCGTCTCGAAGTCGAGGCCGGTCATGCCGAAGGCCGCATCACCCATGAAGTTGACACAGAACTTGTCCGGCGCGGCCACTTTTGCCCCGATGGCTAGGCCGAGGCCGGTGCCGAGCTGGTGGGACTTGCCCCAGCCGATATAGGAGCGCGGCACGGTCGCCTTGTAGAAGGGCAGTATCTGGTCGCGCGGGCTGCCACTGTCGTGGGTGACGATCGCGTCTGCGGGGTCGATTACGCGCATGAACTCGTTGATGACGCGGTAGGGCGTCATCGGGGTTTCGCTGCTGGTGAGCTTCGCCTGCCATTCCGCGAGCCAGGGGTCGCGCAGGCTGGCGATCCGGTGCACCATGCCGCCATTGCCGGAGCCGTCGCGTTCCTTGCCTTTGAGTCGGTCGCGCACGCAGTCGATCAGGCCGCGCAGCACCAGCCGGGCGTCGCCCAGGATGCCGATCTCTGTGTTGTAGTTCTTGTTCAAATCCCGGGCGTCGTTGGTGGCGTGAATTACCTTGGCCGAGGCGGGCAAGGCCGGACTGGTGATCCGGTGGGGTGTCAGGCTCGCGCCGATGCCGAGGATCACGTCTGCCTCCGCCAGGATTGCCTTGCCATGGGCGGAGTAGACGATGCCACCCGTACCCAGAGCGAGCGCGTGGTCTTCCGGGAAGGCGCTCTTGCCGTCGTTGGTGGTCATCACGGCGGCTTGCAGCAGTTCGGCCAGTTCCAGCAGTTCCTGGCTTGCCTGGGCATAAAGGACGCCCTGACCCGCCAGCAGCAGCGGCGTGCGGGCGGCCACCAGCATCTCCGCTGCCGCATCGATGTCGCGCGGATCGCCGGCGGAGCGCACACGCTTGACCACCTGATAGTCCGGCTCGCCGTCGAGTTCCTGCTTCACCACATCAACCGGCGTTTCCACCATGACCGGCCCCTGGCGGCCGTTCTTCAGGGCGTTGAAGGCGCGGCGCATGACGTTGCCGACCTCGCCCGGCAAGGTGATTTCCTCGACCTGCTTCGTTACCGAGTCATAGGTGCGGGTGGACTTGAACATGGGGTAGACCTGGGACATGTCCCGGCCATGGCCGAGCGGCAGCAGCAGCAGTGGCACGGAGTCGGAGTAGGCGGACGCGATGCCCGGAAAGGCGTTCTCCGCCCCCGGCCCGTACTGCATGGCGAACACGGCGGGCGGCTTGCCGTTGGCGACGCGGGCATAGCCGCTGGCCATGTCGACGCCGACCCTCTCCTGCCGGCAGATGATCGGGCGGAGGCCCGCGCCGACGGCGGCCTCGATAATGGGCGTGGTCGGGAAGCAGAACATGGTGTCCATGCCTTCCTTCCGCAGGATCTGGGCCATGGCTTCCATGACGAGCATTGGGCGGTTCCTTATTTTCGGTTTGGGCGGCGGACACTATCGGTAGATGCCGCTCTTGGCGGCAAGCCTAGCGTGGGGTAATGGGTCAGTCGACACCGGTTTGCCTATGGATATGCGCTGGTGAGGAGGCCCGATGCCGAGACCTCGCACCTCTACCATCGAACCGAACATCTGCCTGGACGGGCTGTGCCGGTCTTGATGATCCGGGCGCGCGTTCTGGCCATCCTAGTTCTGGCCGGGCTTCTGGCCGCGTGCGGGGCTGCGCCTCCTCCCATCGCTGCTGACGACGGCCCGTTGGTGCACGAAGTGCGCGTGATCAGTAATGGCTGGCATACGGCCATCATCGTCAGGCGCACCGAAGTGCTGGCGACCGGGGTGTTGCCGGAAGCGGACGATTTTCCGGAGGCTGCCTTTCTGGAGTTCGGCTGGGGCGATCGGGTCTATTATCCGGCCAGCGAAAAGACGGTTGGCATGACACTCGATGCGGCTTTGGTGGCGACCCCCGCCGTCATGCATATCGCTGGCCTGCCCGACTGGCCGGAACGATTGTCGGCATCACTGCAGGCGGTTCCCCTGTCCCTGACCGAGGTTGGTTTTCAGCGCATGATAATCGCCATTTCAGCCGAGATTGAACGCCCGGAAAGCGGCCGCGCGCGGCCGATCTCCAGAGGGCTGTATGAAAACAGCCATTTCTATCATGCCCATGGCTCGTTTCACCTGTTCAATACCTGCAACACCTGGACTGCCAGGATGCTGCGTGCGGGAGGCATCGGCATTTCTCCCTCCGGTATAATCACGGCGGATGACCTGATGGACCGCCTGGAAGCAGCCCTTAAGCAGCGAGGGCGTTGATGCTGCAGCCTGGCGCCAGCACCGCTATCGGGCGCGCTGGCCATCACGCCGCCGCTTTTGCGCCGGGCCGGCGGGCGAAACGCCAGGTGGCGAGGGCGGCGAGAACAGACAGGGTCAGCATCAGCCAAAACGCCGCCAGATAGTCGCCATCGCTATCGAACAGCATTGCGCCCGTCAGCGCGCCAAGCCCGCCCGCTATGTGGTGGCCCATGGTCACGAGCCCGGAGATCAAACCCAGATTGCGGGTGCCGAACAGGTCCCGGACGAAGATCACGGTAAGCGGTGCGGTCGCCCAGAAGGTCAGGCCATAGCCAAGTGCGAACACGGCAATGGAAAGGGGCGAATGGTCCACCAGGATCAGGGCGAAGATGGCGATGCGGAGCACGAAACAGGCAAGCGTCGGCCAGACCGGGCCACTGCGGTCCGACCAGGAACCGGCAGCCAGCACGCCTATCAAACCCGCCAGTCCCATGAAGGCCAGCAGGTTGCCTGCGAACAACGCGCCCTCGCCCTGGTCCAACGCGAACGCGACCACGTGGGAGGAGACGAAGAAGTCCTGGAAGCCGCAAATTGCGTAGAAGGTCATCAGCAGCCAGAAGCCATTCGTGCGGGTGGCTGCGGGCAAGCTGAGGCCGTCAGCCGGTGGCGGGGCAGATTGTCTGCTGCCCGGTCTTTCCCGGCGGAGCGCCGTCAGCAGCAGGGGAGCTGCAACCACATTGATGATGCCGAGCCAGAGAAATACGTCCCGCCAGCCAGCCTCCACCATCACGACCGAAAGGCCGGAGAGGATCAGCAACTGGCCAAGCCCCATGCCTGCGATGGCTATGCTGTTGGCGATGCCAGCCTGGGACCCGAAGCGGCGGGTGAGCATGACGCCGACCGGGGTGATGGAGACCGCGCCATTGCCGATGGCGAACACCACGCCATAGAGCAGGAAGGCCTGCCAGGCGGCGTCTGCAAAGGCCATGGCGCCGATGCCCATCGCGCTGACCAGGAACCCGCCGGCGAGTATCCAGGCCGGTGCGTATTTATCGGCCAGCCGCCCGACCGCTAGCATGGTGAAGGCAGTCATCGCCATGAACACCGCAATCACCGCGCCCAACAAAGTGCGGTCCCAATCGAGCGACTCCGCCATGGGCTTCAGCACCAGGCCGATGCCGTGCCGGGCGCCGCCGCCGATGAACAGGGTCAGGAACCCCAGCATCAAGGCAAGCCCACCCGTTCGCCAAAGTGCCCTGATGCTCATCCCGACGGTTCTAGGCACGGGCTACGAATGACCGGTCCTTCTTTGGGATCAGGTCGTAGGGGTAGGCGTAGCCCGGCATGGCCTGGATCGCCTGGCTCCAGCGGAGCACGTTCGGCCAGCGCTCTATCTCCAGCCCGCCTTCGGCCATGAACACCATGCGGCCCCAGCAACCCAGATCGGCGATGCTGAGCGAACCTCCCACCAGCCACTCCCGTCCTTCCAGCGAGTCGTTGACGAAGCCGATGGCGGCCTCGGCCTGGGGCACGTAATAGGCCATGACGGCCGGATCGACGGCGCGGAACCGGTGATAGTGCCGGACCTTGGCGACGTTGGTAATATTGCCCGCTTCCCAGGCGAGCCACTCCCGCGCCTGCCACTGTAATTGTTCGGTGGCAGGCTGGAAGACGCCGGTGGCGCGGGCGAGGTAGTCCAGGATGACGTTGCTATCGACGATGGTTAGGCCGCGGTGTTGCAGCACCGGCACCTTGCCGTACCGGTTCACCTGCTCGCGGTAGGCGGGCTCAAACTGCCAGCCGAGCTTCAGGTTCACGGTGCGGAAGTCAAAAGCCAGGCCGCTCAGCGCCAGAAACATCATCGGCTTGAAGCTGCTGCTGGAAGTGAAGCTGCCGTAGAGGGTCAGCCGCTCCGGATCGGGTGCGGAGTAGGATTCCGGTCCAACCGCCATCTTAAGCAGCCTGGCCGCGGTTGATGCGGTCCATCAGGCACAACATGCGGTAGCCGGTCTCCAGGGTTGGGGCCCGCACACCCAACTTATTGCTGCGTTCAACCAAATCCCCCAGGGTTTCATGCACTTCCAGCCGTTTCGCCGCTTCGACCGCCTGCAACATGGAGTGTTTGTGCTGGGGGGCGGTTTTGCGGAAGGCGACGCCGGCGTTCAAGGTCAGGCAGGTGGCGGTGTCTTCGTCCGGTGCGGCGAGCGACTCCGCCGTTGAGTAAGGCGGCACGGGCTCCGGCACCGCGCCTTCCGCCTCCGCAATGCTCTGCACCTCCCGGTGGATGCGAGCGACGATGCGGGCGGTGTCCGGATCGTTCAGCACCTGCACCGTTGCTTGCTTGGTCAGCGGGCTGACGATGGCGAGGCCACACCAGATGATGAACTTGCTCCAGGTGGTGGAGTGGATGTCTTTGCTTGGGTGCGAGTTGATCCCTGCGCCGTTCAGGGCATCAATTACAGCCTGGGCCTTGGCTGAGACGCCGCCCGCCGGATCGCCGATGGTGATGCTGCTGTTGACGGTGAAGAGGGCAACGCCGTCGCCGCGCACCGCGCCGGAGAAGTTCGCGATGGCGCCCAGCACCGTCTCCGCCCCGAAGGCGGCGGCCAGTTGGTCGTCCTTCATGACGCCGTTCTGCAGTGACATGGTGGAGCCAAACTTGATGTGCGCCAGTTGCTGGAGAGCCGCGTCGGTGTCGAATGTCTTGACGGTCAGGATCAGCAGGTCAGCTTCCGACAGCGTACCGGGGTCGGTGACGATCGGCACCGGGGCGGTGACTTCAGCCAGCCCTTCGACCCGCACACCGTTGGACTTTAAGTCGTTGGCACGCGCACCGCGGGCGACCAGCGTCACGTCATGACCGGCATCATGCAGCAATGCAGCGGAGATCGAACCCAGCGCACCAGCGCCCATTACGACGATTTTCATGAGATGTTGGCCTCTCCTGCTGTTGCCGTTTGCGCCAGATCAATTGCCTTCCGGCCCAGTTTCGCCAGAATGAGCGCGAATATCGCCGGATGACAAGACTTCAATCACAAGAGGCCGAACCGTGACACCTGAGGAAATACTCAACCATCCGCCCCGCGTGCTGCCCCAGGAACAGCGGGAGTTTTACTTCCGCGAAGGCTATCTGGGCCTGCCGGGCTTCGTCGATGCGGAGACGGTGAAACGCCTGCAGGACGTGACTGACCGCTTTGTTGACCTGTCGCGGCCGGAGACCAAGCCTGGAAACGTCTTCGATATTGCGCCGGAGCACACGGCGAATAAGCCGGTGCTGCGCCGCCTGAAACGGCCGGACGAGCGCGACGAGGTTTATTGGGACTTTGCGCGTGGCGTACTGGCCGATGTCGCCGCCGACCTGCTGGGGCCGGACGTGGTGTTCCACCACTCCAAGCTGAACTTCAAGTGGTTCAGCGAGGCCGACACGGTGAAGTGGCACCAGGACGCCCAATTCTTCCCGCACACCAACTACAACGTGCTGACCATCGGTTGCTATCTTGCCGACACCGACATGAACAACGGTCCGCTGGCCGTGATGCCGAAGAGCCATGACGGTGAATTGTACAACCAATACGCCGAGGATGGCTCCTGGACCGGCCACTTCCGCCCGGAAGATGCGGCGGCGATGGACATGAGCAAGGTCGAGTACCTGACCGGCCCGGCAGGAACCCTGACCATCCATAGCTGCCGCATGGCGCATTTCTCGCCATCCAGTAAGTCGCCCAACCCTCGGCCTCTGCTGCTGAACTGCTTTTCCAGCGCGGACGCCAAGGCCTACACCCCGCATCCTGACCCCTCAGCGCATGTGTATGAGATCGTGCGCGGCAAGCCAGCACTCTGGGCGCACCATGACCCGCGGCCCTGCCTGATTCCGCCGGATTGGAGCGGCGGGTACACGTCGATCTATGCCGCCCAAGCCGGAGAGGATATCGCGGCAGAATGAGCAAGAGCCCCACGGATATCGTCCGCCCGCACACACTTGCGGCGGCGGAAGAGGGCCTGAAGAACGGTCTCGCCCTGGACCAGATTGGCCGCGCCATGCTGGATCAGGCCGTCGAACTGTTATTGAAGGAACAAACGCCGGAAGCAGTGGCGAGCGAACTGGAATTCGTTGCCCGGAACCTCGGCGACTTCGAAGACAACAGCTTCATGCGGCCTTGATGCTTGAGGAGGTGCTATTCCGGCCTGCCACCGAGGCGGACCTGCCCGCGATTGTCTGCTTGATAGCGGACGACGGACTGGGCAGACGGCGGGAGGATATTTCGGAGCCGCTTAACCCGCGATATGTGGCGGCATTCCAGGCCGTGCAGGCCGATCCGAACCAGTTATTGGTGGTGGCGGAGAGGGCAGGGGCGGTGGTTGGCACCTTCCAGTTAAGCTTCATCCCAGGCGTCTCGCGCCTTGGGTCCTGGCGGGGCCAGATTGAGGCGGTGCGGGTTGCAGCCTCTGAGCGAGGCACCGGCCTGGGCGGGCAGATGATGGAATGGGCGATTGGCGAGTGCCGCCGCCGGGGCTGTTCGCTGGTGCAACTGACCTCCGACAAGTGGCGCGCCGATGCCCACCGTTTCTACGAACGGCTCGGTTTTGTGGCGAGCCATGACGGCTTCAAGCTGAACTTGGACTGAACCAGCGCCGGTTCAGCCCGCCACGTTCCAGCGATGCGCCTGGCGTTCGGAGGGGAATTGCTCTTCCAGCCCCAACTCTCTGATGCGCCGCATGGAGGCATCGAACAGGGCACGGGAAATCGGTACCTCGCCCGGTGCGAAGGCCAGTTGGCGCAAGGTTCCGGCCTGGTCACCCAACGCCGTCAGCAACTCGCGGAGCGCCCCCGCCGCTTCATCCGCGCGGTCGATGCGCAGGTCAATGCGGTCCATGCCGTCTTCCCCGGACACGCGCACAGCCGCGGAGTGTAGGGGCTCCAGTGCCTCGCCGCCAGCATCGCGCCCGGCTTCCAGGGCGGTGACGAGGCGGTCTTCCAGCGGCTGCCCGCGCGCAGCCTCGTATGCCGCCACCATCGCCGCAGTGACACCATCATTGTCCAGGATATTGCCGACCGCAATGCATCGCTCGCCCACTGCGTGGGTCGTGATCGAATAGATCATGTCGCCATGGTGCCATGCTGTGCCGCCCGCCGAATCCAGTGCCGCCAACTGCCGCCAGCCAATGTCCGGCGCTTTGACGACTTCCGCCATGGCCTCCGCTGCCGAGCGGCCCTTGGCGAGCAGGTCCGCGCCCTGCACCCCAAGACGCGGGTCGGTGCGGTGCTGGCTCAGGAACGCGCCGTGCCCATGCCGGATGTGCAGGCAGCGATTGCCCACCGCCAGTGAAGACGTGCCGATAGCGCCGCCGAATGCGCCTGTCTCCGGGCATTGGGCGATGATGGAATAGGTCATTAGCATTCTCCCTGGTGGTTGTATCAGTCTGGCATTCTCAGGGGCTCCGCAGAAAGCGGTCATTGCCGCTCGCTCCGATTGGGGCCTATACTTTTGTCTACATCAAATTTGCTGAACCTTAGAATGGCAGGAACCAATCCCATGGGTGAAAAGAAGACAGTCGTCGGAACGGGCGGCGAATTGCTGATGCACCAACTCGTCGCCCAAGGCGTCGATTATGCCTTCACCAACACCGGCAGCGCGGAAGCTGGCTTCTTTGACGCTTTCCTGAGCGTGGATGGCGTCCAGCCGATTCTGCTGCTGAACGAGGCGTTGGTGCTTTCCGCCGCTGACGGCTATGCCAAAGCAGCGAAAAAGCCTGCCTTCGTCAACGTCCATCTGGCCGCCGGTACGCGCCAGGGTACGGGCCAGTTGTTCAACTCCTATTTTGACGGCACGCCGATGGTGGTAACCGCGGCGTCACGGGACAATGGCTCGTTCGGCGATCACAACCCGTTGGGCGCACAGGCCGGCTATTCTCAGATGAGCACGGTGCAAGACGTCACCAAGAATCGCTGGGAAGTAACTGATCCTCGCGGTATCCCGCTGGCGACCCGCCGGGCCTTCAAAGAGGCGATGAGCATGCCGTCCGGACCGGTCTACATCGCCTATGACGGCTTGGCGCTGGATGCGAAGAACGTCGAGGCTCTCATCGAAACGGCGCACCCGCTCGAACTGGCTATGGCGCCGCAACTCTCATCGCTCGAGGCGATGCATGATGCCCTGCTGAACGCGGAAAAGCCGTTGATGCTTGCCGGCCCGGATATTCATGCAGCGAAGGCGTATGAAGAAGTGCTGGCGCTGGCTGAGAATTATTCGCTGCCGGTCGCGCACAACATGTTCGACTACTCGGCCTTCCCGCTGCGCCATCCGAACTATGTCGGCCCCATCGATGCGATGGACGACAGCGGCTATGACGTGGTCATCGCCGTTGGCTACCGCCAGAGCACGCGGGCGAGCGCTGGCGACCATCGGTTCAAGGATGCGGGGACGATCATCGCCATCGGCCATAACCCGAACCTGATCGGCAACACTCACAATGTCGATATTGGCGTCGTCGGCAATGTGAAGCATTCGGTTGCCGCGCTGAATGCCCTCTGGAAGCCGGATCACTCCAACCTCGCGCATATCCAGAAGCGCAAGCAGGAACTGGCCACCCAGGCCAAGGCGCGCGCCACCAAGATGGTGGAACGGGCGGCCAAACTCTCCGGCGACAAGCCGATCCACCCGGATTTCCTCGGCTACACCATGGGCAAGTGCCTGGCGGAGAACACCATGCTGGTGTCCGAAGCATTCCGCGCGGCCGACCAGTTGATGCCGCTTGGCTATGGCGAGAACGAATGGGATTATGTCCGCACCTACGGCGCGAGCCTCGGCTACGGCCCCGGGAGT
The DNA here is from genome assembly GCA_965222315.1 of Alphaproteobacteria bacterium. Lineage (GTDB taxonomy): Bacteria > Pseudomonadota > Alphaproteobacteria > Bin95 > Bin95 > JACKII01. The sequence continues at coordinate 1,993,500 of OZ244951.1, forward strand.
GCAGTGGGCGCGCAGCTGGGCGCGCCGGACCGGCCGGTGACGCTGGGCCTCGGCGACGGCGCGGTCATGTATTCCTCCAGCGCGTTCTGGAGCATGGCGCGCTACGGCCTGCCGATCCTGACCGTGGTCTTCAACAACATGCAGTACCAGACCGTCCGCGCGAACTTCGCGGCCTGGGGTGGTAATATGGATGCCCAGAACAAGTACCCGGAGACCTTCCTCGGCGACCCGGAAATCGACTTTGTGATGCTGGCGAAGGCCCAAGGTATCGAGGGCATGCGCGTTGACGAGCCGGGCGATCTGGAGAAGGCACTGAAGCGCGGCAGCGACGCTCAGAAGGCAGGCGAGCCCTACCTGCTCGACGTGCGCATCACCAATGTCGGCGCTGGTTCGGACCAAAGCTGGTACATGCCGCACAAGGTGGGGGCCGCGTAGGCCAACGCGCGGCGCTGCGGAAGCACGGCTAAGGCGCCACGCACAGGAATGTGCGTGGCGCCACCTTCACGGAATGCCCAGATCTGGCTTGAGGCCGCGCTAGCATTTGCATGGCCAGGTACAGACTGGGCATTGAGCCTATGGACAGTACGCAAGAAAACAAGACGCCTGGATCGGAAGCCGACTCAAGTATTCTGGCGCTGGAGCATTTGACGGGGCCGTGCCAGGGAGAGGTGTCGTGGTTGACGGACCAAGCCACATGGCTCGGCCTGACGCCCGGTCGGCGCATCTTGCTCACCAAGCAGGATAGCGCAGAGCTTCAACGGCCGGTGGCCTGCATCACAAATCAAAGCAATGGCATTGCTGTAAAAAGTGCGCCGGACGCGCAAATCTGGGTGAACGGCCGGCTGGTCGGGCGGCAAGGGCTGAAAGACAAGGACGTTATTGAGTTTTGCGCCGACGGGCCGATTTCGCGGTTGCGGGTTTATCATCAGGGGGACCGTCCGCGCTATTCTCTCTGGCGGGTCATTGCAGATACCGCCACCTACCTCCGCGTGAGTCACCAACCCTGGCACAGGCGGTTGTGGCGGGCGGCGGGCAGTTTTATCCGCAATGCCGTGCTGCGGACGTCGCTTGTTTTCCGCCTTTCGGTGGTGGCGGCGCTGGCAGTTCTGGCAGGTATGCTCTACCAGCAGCAGTTGGAGAATCGACGGCTGCAGGAAGACTTGGCGGTGAGCGCCAGGCAATTGCAGTCGTTCAGCACCGCGCTCGCCAGGGCCCGTGATGAGGCGCTGACCCCAGCCGACCTGCGGGCGCTCCGTCTGGAACTGTCGGAACGTCTTGGCACTACCGCAAGCCGGTTGGAGGCGCTGGAACAAGGGGCGCGTGCCTTTGAGACGGTGATTGCGGATGCGGGTCCGTCGGTCGTGTTTCTGCAAGGTGCCTATGGCTTCCGCGAGCCAGAATCCGGGCGTTACCTGCGGCACCATGTGGACGCAGATGGCCGCAAGCTGATGTCGCCGATGGGGCAGCCCTTCCTGACGCTCAATGGCAAAGGGCCGGTGGCCGAGCGGCCATATACCGGCACCGGTTTTGTTGTGGCGGGGACCAGGCGAATCGCAACGAACCGGCACGTGGCCCTGCCGTGGGAGAAGGATGCGACCGCCGACGCGCTGGCCGCGCAGGGCCTGGAGCCTGAAATGCTGCGTTTCATTGCCTACTTTCCGGGAGTGTCGGAGGCCGTGGAGGTTGCCCTGCACCGCACCACTGATGCCGCCGATCTTGCTGTGCTGCGGTTGACCAGTGAATCAGAGGTGCCGTTGCCAGATGGCCTGCCGCTGGCCGAGGCGCCGCCGACGGCAGGATCGCCGGTTATCGTGATGGGCTTTCCCACCGGCCTTCGCTCTCTGATGGTGCAGACAGGAGAGCCTTTCGTCAAAAGGCTTCAGGCTGACGGCGTTACGGATTTCTGGGAGGTGGCCCGGCGGCTTGCCCGCGACGGCTTTATCGCGCCTCTTTCCAGCCGCGGGATCGTCGGGCAAGCGACGGCAGCCACGGTGATCTACGATGCAGAAACCACCCACGGCGGCAGCGGTGGGCCGGTGCTGAACGCGCGGGGCGAAGTGGTGGCGGTTAACGCTGCGATCCTGCCGGAATATGGCGGCTCCAACATCGGCGTGCCGGTTTCGCAGTTAAGGGCGCTGCTCACCGCTGAGGAAGGTTGACCGGGTTAACTGTCCGGCACGTTCGCCTTCAACTCCTCCTGCCAGAGCGTTGCCACGCTGTCGCTTGGCGCGCGCCAGTCGCCTCTCGGCGACAGGGCGCCGCCGGCCGAGACCTTCGGCCCGTTCGGTAGGGCCGAGCGCTTGAACTGGCTGAAGGCGAAAAAGCGCCATAGGAACTTGCCAAGCCAGTCCTTGATGGTGGCAAGGTCGTAGGCGTTCTTCTTCGCCTCCGGGAATCCTGCGGGCCACTCGCCCGCAGCAGCGTCGCGCCAAGCGTGCCATGCCAGAAACGCTACCTTGGACGGCCGTTGCCCGTAGCGGATGATGTGGTGCAGGAAGAAGTCGTTCAGCTCGTAGGGGCCAATCTTCTGTTCCGTGCTCTGTATGCCGCCCGCGGCGTCCGCCGGAATCAGTTCCGGCGAAATCTCCGTGTCGAGGATCGCCTCCAGCACCCGGTTGGTCTCTTCGGGGAACTGGCCGGAGTCGCGGGCAACCCATCGGATCAGGTACTGAATCAGTGTCTTCGGCACGCCCGCGTTGACGCCATAGTGGCTCATCTGGTCGCCGACGCCATAGGTGCACCATCCCAGCGCCAGTTCGGACAGGTCGCCGGTGCCGACGACGAAGCCGCCATGATGGTTCGCCAGCCGGAACAGATAGTCGGTGCGCAGGCCGGCCTGGGTGTTCTCGAAGGCAATATCGTAAAGGTTTGCACCGTCGGCATAGGGGTGGCCGATATCCCGCAGCATCTGGCGGGCAGCGGGACGGATGTCGATCTCCTCCGCCGAGGCGCCGATGGCGTTCATGAGCGCCCAGGCATTGGCCTTGGTCTCGTCGCCGGTGGCGAAGCCGGGCATGGTGTACGCCATGATGGCGCTGCGTGGCAGGCCGAGCCGGTCGCAAGCGGTTGCCGCCACGATCAGCGCGTGGGTCGAATCGAGACCGCCAGAAATGCCGATTACCAGCTTCTTGGCACCGGTCGCCTCGATCCGGCGGCGTAGGCCCTCTACCTGGATATTGTAAGCCTCGTAGCAGTCATGCTCCAGTTTGTCCTGGCGGTTTGGCACGAAGGGGAAGCGGTGAACATCGCGCTTCAGGCCGATATCGGTCATGGCCGGTTGATGCTCAAAGCGCACGCGCCGCCATTGTTGCCCGGTCTTGCGCGCCTGTTCCGCCGCGTCGGCGAATGTCGGGGTGCGCAGGCGCTCTGCCTCGATCCGCTCCACGTCCACGTCGGCGATGCAGAGTTGCGGGTCGAGCGAAAAGCGTTCGGCTTCCGCCAGCATCGCGCCGAGTTCATAGATCGCGCCCTGTCCGTCCCAGGTGACATCGGTGGTGCTCTCGCCCGGCCCGGCGGCGGAGTACACATAGGCTGCATGCGCGCGCATGGACTGCGACTGCGAGAGCAAATGCCGGTCGTCCGCCTTGCCAATGGTAATGTTGGAAGCAGAGAGGTTCGCCAGGATCAGCGCACCGGCCAGCGCTGCTTCCGAGGAGGGGGGAACCGTCGCCCAATAGTCCTCGCACACCTCCATGTGGAAGGTGAGGGGGGCAAAGTCGCCGGCCTCGAAGATCAGGTCGGTGCCGAATGGCACGTATTCGCCGCACAGCTCCATAGCCTCGCACTTGATGTCCCGGCCATGGGCGAACCAGCGCTTTTCATAATACTCGCGGTAATTGGGCAGGTAGGACTTGGGCACCACGCCCAGGATCCGCCCGCGGGCGATGGCGATGGCGCAGTTGTAGAGACTGCCCCGCCAGCGCAGTGGTGCTCCCACGAGCAGCACTCCGGCGAGGCTCTCGCTTGCCTCCAGTATCTCGGTGAGCGCGCTCTCCACCGCGTCAAGCAGCGCGGTTTGCAGGTGCAGATCATCGATGGCGTAGGAGGACACGCAGAGTTCCGGAAACACCAGCAGATCAACGCTTTCCGCGTCACCCTTCCGCGCCTCGGCGATGATGTTGGCGGTATTGTAGGCGACGTCCGCCGGGCGGCCCTTTGGCGTGCTGGTGGCGACGCGCACAAAGCCATGCCGGCGGGCGGCGTAGAAATAGTCGGGACCGGTATGGCCTAATGGCACGCTATGCACTCCATGCAACAGGCACACAGGCCTGGGGCAACGTTCAAGGGCGTTTACTTAGCAACTGCATGGCCTGATGGCGAGATGTGCCGCCATTATTCCCCAGCCAGGGCGAGGCGCCGTGCCTCTGCCAGCCGCTCATTCTTCGCGTTGTTGGCATAGGGCTGCCACTCGGCGCGGGAGGCGGCGAAGCCTGGGCTGAGTTCCTCACACCGCGCCATGGCGTCCCGCGCTTCTGACAGCCTGCCAAGATGCGCCAGCGCCAAGGCTAAGACATAGTGTGCCGCCACATAGTCCGGCGCACGGCGGATGGCCTGGCGGGCGCGGTCTGCGGCGGCGGCATCGTCACCGGCGGCGATGTAGGCGCGTGCGAGGAAGGTCAGGTGGCTGTGGCGGAGGGAATCCTCCGGGTTCAGCTTCTGCGCCCGTTCCATATGGCCAATCCCATCCGGGTCGGCCGCCAGATCCGATTTGTTGCCAAGTGCATGCAGGGCATAGGCATCGTTCGGGTTAAGATCGACGGCAACGCGGGCCTCGTCCAGCGCATCATCCAAACGGTTCAGCCACTGGTAGGCCGTGCTGAGTTCGTGGTGGGCCCAGGAGGACGCCGAGTCACAGTGGATGGCGTTCCGCGCCGCTTCCATCGCCTCTGTCGCGGCAGCCGTCCGGTCCGCGGCGGCAGCGATCAGGATGTCCTGATTGAAGGACTGGGCGAGGCCGGAATAGGCGTCTGAATAATCCCCGCGCGAAGTGATGGCCCGCAGGAACAGGCCGCGGGCGGCGGCGTTGTTTTCCGCGGTGTTCTGGCGGAGCAGCGCCTTTGCCCGCAGGCACAGGTCCCAGGCATCCAGGTCGTCTGCCTGTTTGCCGGTGGAATGCGCCAGTTCCGCCTTGTCGAGAGTCGGTGCAACCGCGGCGGAGATGTGCTGCACGATCTCGTCCTGTACCGCGAAGATGTCGTCGAGGTTGCGGTCGTAGCGCTCGGCCCAGACATGGTGGCCGTTGCGCCCGTCAATCAACTGGCCGGTGATGCGGACCCGGTTGCCGCCCTTGCGCACGCTGCCTTCCAGGACGTAGCGCGCGGCCAATTCCTTGGCGACTTTGATTATGTCTACATCCTGGCCTTTGTAGACAAAGGTAGAGTTCCGGGCGATCACCGGGAAGGAGCGCCAGCGTGTCAGCGCCGTGATGAGGTCTTCGGTCAGGCCGTCCGCGAAATATTCCTGCTCCGGATCGCCGCTCATATTGGCGAACGGCAGCACGGCGATGGAGGGAAGGTCGCGAGCGACCAGCTTGACGTCCACCGCAGCGGGGGAGGCGTTGTGCTCCGTCCCGTCCCATGCACGGTAGACGCGGACGGGCCTGGCGATGTTCTTGAGAGACCGTTCGCCGAGGCTTTCGAAATCGGAAGAGAGCTTGCCGATGACATGGTCGTAGGCTGTGCCGGAGATGTAGACTGCGCCTGGCTCGCAAATACCCTCCAACCGGGCGGCAACATTTACGCCATCGCCATAGACATCGCCATTCTGGATGATGACGTCACCCAAATTAACGCCGATCCGGAAAGTGATGCGGAGGTCGGCGGGGGTGTCTCTGTTGCGCTGAGCCATGCCAGCCTGGAACGCCAAAGCGCACCGGGTGGCGTTGACGACGCTGGCGAATTCCGCCAGCAAGCCGTCGCCTGTCGTTTTGACGATCCGGCCTTCATGGTCGGCAATGCAGGGCCGGATATGATCGGCCAGATGGGCGTTGAAGGCGGCAAGCGTTCCTTCCTCATCGGCGGCCATCAGCCTGGAATAGCCGACAACGTCCGCCGCCAGAATGGCCGCGAGACGGCGTTGCGCGGGTTCTTGGGCCATCAGGCACTTTGGCTTTCGTTGATAACGGAACAGCCAGGATGACGCTTTACCCCTAGTCCGTCATCCGATTTTTCGCTTCAGTCTGCCGTCACCCGGAGCCGCGGCCAATACGGACCGCTGGATCTAGCCGCCGCTCATAGCGGTCAGGATGTAGACGGGCTGTCCCGGCGGCAGTTTGGTTTGGAGCGTGGCGCGGCGGCCATCGACAAAGATGTTGATATGCTTGCGCACCGCCGGGGTGGTATCGCGCAGGCGGTCGCGCATGCCGGGCCAGCGCTGGTCAAGCGCTAGTAGCAGTTCCTCGACCGTCCCGGCCCGCAGGGTGACCCGCTTTGGCGCATCGGGAAACAGGGAGGCGAAAGGACGGGGCAGGATCACCGTTACCTCGGCGGGCGGTTCGCGTACCATTGGGGGCCTCAGTTGCCGGTGCACAATACTTCGACCGAGAGGATCGAGGGCAGGTGCTCCGCGATCCTGCTCCAGTTATCGCCCTCGTCCAGGCTCGCGTAGATCTCGCCGGAGGTGGTGCCGAAATAGAACCCTGCCGCGTCCTGCCCGTCCGTCGCCATCGCCTGGCGCAGCACGGAGAGGTAGGCGTTCCGCTGAGGCAGGCCGTTGCGCAGCGCGGTCCAGGTTTGCCCGGCATCCCCGGTCCGCCACACCGCCGCCTGACCGTCCAGGGCGAAGCGGCCGCCGATATCGCTGTTCAGGGGGAAAAGATAGAGTGTATCCGGGTCCCGCGGATGGGCGATAGCTGGGAAGCCGAAGGTGGAGGGCAGGCCCGGCTCAATGCTTTCCCAGGAAACCCCAGCATCGTCGCTGCGGTACATGCCGCAATGGTTCTGCTGATAGAGCCGGTCGGGCATTCCGGCCGCCATGGCGAGCGCGTGCACGCATTGCCCGAATTCCGGATAGCGGTCTGCTTCCGGGGCATAGTCCTGGCGGGTGCCCTTGTTGCGCATCTCCCAGGTTTGCCCGCCGTCCGCCGAGGCCAGCACGCCGACCGCCGATATGCCGATCCAGAGCCGTTCGCGATCGGAGGGGTGAATCAGGATGTGGTGCAGGATCAGTCCGGCTCCGCCCGGCGCCCAATCCGGGCGGGTGGGGTGAGACTGAAGCCCCTCAAGGTGCTGCCAGTTTTCACCATTGTCGCCACTGAGGAACAGGCCGGCGGGCTGCACGCCCGCATAGAGCCGGTCATCGTCCAGTGCCAGGCTCCAGACGGCGCCGATCGGCGCCTCGCCCTCCGCATAGGTTAGGCCGGCACTCGAATGGCTCCAGGTTTCACCGAAGTCGCCGGATTTCCAGACGGCGGGGCCAAACCATTCGTTGCCGCCGCCAGCGTAGATCGTGGCGGACGTCGGGTCGCCGATGGCATGGTTGATCGGCCAGGCCTCGCAATAGGGACCGGCGATGGACCACCCATCGCGGGCTCTGCCGCCATCCAGAACGAACAGGCCCTTTTTCGTGCCAACCAAGAGCCGGGTGTGAACACTCATCTCAGCATGCTCCGCGAATGGCGCGGGCTTCGCCGCGCGGATTGACTGTCTCTGCAATCACCGGCGGCAGAGTGATTGACATTTAGTTTGATGTCAACATATTTGCAGGATGAACAATTCGAAACCCCTGCACGCAGCCATGCGGGATGATCTTCCTCTTTCCATTACCCGCGAGGTGCGCAACCGTTGCATCTGCCTGCATTTGCAGCGTGCCACCCGCGCCGTTGCCCGCAGGTTCGACCAGGCATTGCGGCCGTTCGGTCTTACCAATGGCCAGTTTTCTCTGCTGATGGCGCTAAACCGGCCCAAAGCGCCGCCGATGAAGGACATAGCAGCCCTTCTGGCTATGGACCGGTCGACCCTGACCGCCACGCTGAAACCGCTGGAGCGCCGGGGAATGGTCCGGGTCCTCCCTGACGAGGCCGACCGGCGCAGCCGGCTGCTCTATATTACCGACGCAGGCAGGGATGCACTGGCCGCGGCTTTGGATACGTGGCGCACGACCCACGATGAGATTGACCGCCTGGTGACGGATGGTTCCCTGGATGAAATGCGCAGCGGCCTCGAACAACTGGCGCGGTAATCCTAGGGGGAAATAATCGCTAGTTCGGCCGGACGTCGTTCGCGACCGCACGAACCACCGTAAGCGCCTTGTCCACCATGGCCTCGTTCACGTCGAGATGGGTGACGGCGCGCATCAGGCCCTTCGGGCCGTAGCCCGCGCCGATGCGGACGCCCTTTTCCAGCAGGCGCTGGTTCATCTCGACATTAGAAATACCCAGACCGCTGGCGTCGAAGAACACCATGTTGGTCGCGATCTCCGGCGGGTCGAGCACGATGCCCTCAATCTGCGCCAGGCCGCGGGCGAGGCGGCGCGCGTTCTCATGATCTTCCGCCAGGCGGTCGATATGGTGCTCGAAGGCATAGACGCCGGCCGCCGCAATGATACCCGCCTGCCGCATGGAGCCGCCGAACTGGTGCTTCCAGTGCCAAGCTTCGTGCATCAGGTCCTTGGAGCCGACCAGCACCGCGCCGACTGGGCAGCCCAGGCCCTTGGACAGGTCAATCCAGGTTGTGTCGCATAGCTGGGCAAAATCCTTCGCCGGGCGGCCGCTGGCCACCGCGGCATTCAGCAAGCGCGCGCCATCCATGTGCATGGCGAGGCCACGCTCCCGCGCCGCTTCACTCACGCCTTTCATGGTCTCCCATGGCCAAACCGCGCCGCCGCCGAAGTTGGAGGTCTGCTCAACCGACACGACTTTCGCCTGCACCCGGTTGTGCTTGTAGGGCCGGATGGCGGCGTGCACTTGTTCGCCCGTGAAGATGCCCTGGTCACCTTTGACCGTAATCATCATCGCGCCGGAGAGGGCGGCGGGGCCACCCGCCTCCGCATGGATCGGATGAGCGAGTTCGTCCAGTATGACGCCATCGCCTTGCCGGCAATAAAGGCGGTAGGCAATGGCGTTGCACATGGTGCCGGACGGCACATAGACGGCGGCCTCATGCCCCGTCAGCTCGCATGCCATCTCGCAGAGCCTGTTTACCGTCGGGTCTTCACCCGCCTGTTCGTCGCCGACAACGGCGTCGGCCATAGCCTGCCGCATGGCCTGGGTGGGGCGGGTGCCGGTGTCGCTGCCGAAGTCGATTTCGATTGCTGGTAGAGCAGGCATGGAGGTGATGTCTCTCAATTTGCGTTGAACCCGTAAACTAGCAAACGCCCTAGTCCTTGCCTATCCGTCTGGCGTTGGTTCGGGGGCGGATTCAGGTGCTGGCAGGGGAAGCCACAGCGATAATTGCTGCGCTGACACCATTTTCCTCGCTGCCGGCCATGGCTTGGCTGATGGCGCCTGAAAAGGGTGTCCAGGTCTGGATGCGCCGCCGCCCCTGGGACCGCCAACCGCCGGAATGAGCCGGTACAACAGAACAAGCGCGATTTGGCGGTGAACCCTACTGGCATGATGGACCAGGAAGGCCAAAATTATCTGTCGGACAAGATGGGTCCTGCCTCTACTCTCGGCGCCTATTGCACTGTGGCCTGATCATTTTCCCGGTGTTCTTACCTGGCCGATCAGTCCTTCGGCTAAGGAAGCTAGGGCTGCGGCATCGCATTGGCGACCTTCCCGCTAGCCTTTGCATCGATCCTTAACTAGGCTACCGGGCAATCAGAAATACCCTTAACAGAGTGATGGAGAAGGTATGTCCACCTACGATTATATCGTTGTCGGTGCCGGTTCCGCCGGTTGTGTGATTGCGGCGCGCCTGAGCGAAGATTCGTCGAAATCCGTGCTGCTGCTGGAGGCAGGACCGGAGGACAAGTCCATGTGGATCGACATTCCCGCCGGCTTCTCCAAGCTGCTGAACAACACCACCTACAACTGGAATTTCGAGACTGAGCCCGAGCCCACCATGCACAACCGCCAGATCCCCATTCCGCGGGGAAAGACGCTGGGCGGCTCGTCTTCCATCAACGGTATGCTTTACGTACGCGGTAACCCGCTCGACTACAATTCCTGGAGCCAGCTTGGGAATCGCGGCTGGTCCTACGAGAGTGTGCTGCCTTACTTTAAAAAATCTGAAAATTTCGAGGGCGACGCTGACGATTCCCGCGGCAAGGGCGGTCCGCTTAACGTGGCGCACATGCGCGAGCATCACGAAATCTGCGACGCCTGGATCAAGGCAGCGGGCGCTCAGGGTTACCCGATCAACAAGGATTACAACAACGGGAACCAGGAAGGCTTCGGCTACTACCAGGTGACGCAGAAAGACGGCAAGCGCCACTCGCTCGCCCGCGCGTTCCTCGACCCGGCCAAGGGCCGCAAGAACCTGCATATCGTCACCAACGCCATGACCGAGCGGGTTGTGTTGGAAGGCAAGAAAGCGGTGGGCGTGGAGTACTCCGTCCACGGCAAGAAAGAAATCGCCAATGCGGGGCGCGAAGTGATCGTCTGCGCCGGCGCCGTCTCTTCGCCGGGCATTTTGGAGCATTCCGGCATCGGCCGTGCCGACGTGCTGAAGCCGCTCGGCATAGACGTACAGCACGAATTGCTAGGCGTCGGTGAGAATTACGGTGACCACTGCGCTCCCCGGATGCGCTGGCGCGTGACCAAGCCCATCACCCTGAACGAGCAGAGCCGCGGCTTCAGCCTCGTGAAGGAAGTGTTGAAATATTACACCGGCGGTAAGGGCATCCTGACCCTGACCGCCGGTGTCGCCTATGGCTTCATCAAGACCAACGAGCATGTCGAGGAACCGGACATGCAGTTCCACTTCGCCCCGGCCTCCTATGGCACGGCGGCGACGCGCGAATTGGAGAAGGAGCCGGGCATGACCACGGTCATTGGCCAGTGCCGCCCGGAAAGCCGTGGTTCCATTCATCTGAAATCCGCCCGCGTTGGCGAAGCACCGGCCATCCGCCCGAATTTCCTCTCAGAGAAAGTTGATCAGGACTGCACCGTTGCCGGTCTGATGGCGGCACGGAGCATCATCGAGAACCCGATCATGGACCCCTACCGGAAGTTCGAGGCCGCGCCGGGTGCTGACTGCAACACCTATGACGAGTGGCTGGACTTTGCCCGCTCCAACGCCCAGACGACCTACCACGTGGTCGGGACCTGTAAAATGGGGCTGGCGACGGACCGCATGGCGGTGGTGGACGACGAATTGCGGGTCCATGGTATTGAGGGGCTGCGGGTGATCGATGCCTCCATCATGCCGACGGTCCCCAGCGGCAATACCAATGCCCCGACCATCATGGTGGCGGAGAAGGGGGCGGACCTGATCAAGGCCGCCGCGGCCGCCTAGAGCGCCAGCGCCATCACCAGCGCATCGACCCGGCCGGCGCCGCGCTTGTAGTAGCCGGTCCGCCGGCCGGCTGTTTCGAAGCCGGCCTCTTCATAGAATCGCTGGGCTGGCAGGTTGTCGACGGCAACTTCCAGCAACAGCCGTTTCACCTTTAGTGCCTTCAGTGCAATGCAGGCTGTCTCCAGCAGCGCGCAGGCCACGCCTTGGCGGCGGGCGGCGGGCGCGACGCCGATAGTGAAAATTTCGGCTTCGTCAGCTGCGTGGCGGACGAGGATCAGTCCCTTGTCAGGCATCATCCAGCCGAAAGTGCCGGGCGTGCCCAGCAATGTTCTGAAAGTCTCCGCACTCCAGGCAGCGCCGCCCAAGCCTTCCGCCATGGCCTGGGCATGCAGGCGGGCTGCGTCATCCGTATTGTCTGGGCGGAGCGCGACCAGTTCCACGGCTTCAGTCCGTCCGTGCGCGCAGGCGGCCACCGTCCTTTGGCAGTTTTGCCCGTGGCGGTGCGAGATAGAGCGGCTGTGCCGGCCAGCCGGTCCTACCCTTGGCAAGTTGCTGCATCGCTGCATTGGCGACCATTGGGGCCGTCAATGCGCGTGCGCCGGTATCCTGGCAAGGCAACCCGGCTGCCAGCAGCGCTGGCACGCCGTCCCCCGCTAGCAGGGTATCGTGGCCCGCCAGAGCCTCAACGGCTTCCTCAGCGGTCAGGTTGCGGCCCTCCGCAGGCCAGCCCGGCGCAGGTGCGAGAGCGGCATCGAGTAGCTGGACGTAGAGGCTACGCGCCTTGCTGTCGAAGGCCACTGCGATAGGCCTGCGTTCAAGATTGGGCAAGCTGGCTGCCAATGCGGTGAAGCGGTCGATCCCAACCAGCGTCAGACCCGCGCCATACGCCAACCCTTGAGCGGCGGAGAGCCCGGTACGCAGGCCGGTGAACGAGCCCGGCCCGACGGTCGTCGTCAGCGCATCCAAATCGCGAAGCTTCACCCCTGCTGCGGCAAGCACCTTTTGTACCGAGGGCAGCAAAAACTCCACATGCCCCCGCTGCATGGGCAGATGCATTGCGGCAAGTGCGCGACGGCCCTGGCAGATGGCGATGCTCAGCGCAGCGCCAGCCGTGTCGAAGGCTAAGATGGCGGGAGGGGGCTTCTCAGGCATAGGCCAGCAATAGCAGCAACACGCCCAGGCCCAAACGATAGATCACAAAGGGTAGGAAGCTCGCCCGCGCCAGCCAGCGCATCATCAGGATGATGGCAAGCCAGGCGCTGGCGAAGGCCAAGCCGGCTCCGATCATCGCATCGTGTTCCAACTGCACGTTGCCGGACTTGACTAGGTCGAGCCCCGCCAGCGCGCCAGCCCCCAGGATCGTCGGGATTGAGAGCAGTAGGGCGAAGCGCGCTGCATCGACCCGGTTCAGGCCGACCGCCCGGCCCATGGTCATGCAAATTCCGGAGCGGCTGACGCCCGGTATCAAGGCCAGCACCTGCGCCAGACCGATGGCCAATGCCCGGCCATAGCCCAGCTGCGGCAGCGCCAGCCGGGTCCCCATTCGGTCGGAGAGCCAGAGCGCAACGCCAAAGATCAGTGTGGTCCAGCCGATCACCTCCACGGTTCGGGCATTGTCGGTGATCAGGTCTTTGACCAGAAAGCCGACGATGAACACAGGGATTGTCGCCAGCGCCACTTGCCAGGCCAGATGCCAGCCGTCATTCCGCTTGCCGGTGATACCCTGCAGCAGCCCCGCGATGACCTGCCACAGATCGCGCCAGACATAGAGAATGACCGCACCCAACGTGCCCACATGCAGGGCGACGTCCATCACCAGATCGGCGTTCGCGTTGGCGCCGACCGTATCCAGCCCGGCAGATGCGCCGAATTCCCGCATCAGGATCAGGTGGCCGGACGAACTGATCGGCAAAAACTCCGTGATACCCTGAACGAGAGCCAGGACTACAATGGCGGCCAAAGACATCGGGCAGACTCCAAGGCGGGCGTGACGGTATAGACGGCGTGACGAAGGCGCACTGCCCAAAATGACGGCAATTCGTTAAGAGTGTTCTCACCATGCCAATGCTTTTTCACCTCCCACTTTCCCCTTTCTGCCGCAAGGTCCGCTTGGTCGCGGCGGAAAAGAGCGTTGGCGTTGAGCTTCAGGTTGAGGAGCCCTGGCGGCGGAACGAAGAGTTTCTGGCGCTGAACCCGGCCTGTGTCGTGCCGGTGTGGGTGGAGGACGATGGGTCGGTACTCGCCGAGTCGTCTGCGATCTGCGAGTACCTGGACGATATTGACATGAGCGCCAGCCTGCTGGGCGATACGCCCGGCGACCGGGCCGAGACACGGCGGCTGGCAGCTTGGTTTGACATCAAGTTCTATCGGGAAGTCACCGACTATCTGTACGGCGAGCGCGTGTTAAAGCGTATCCGCCGGACGGGCGAGCCCAACTCCGCCGCCATTCGCGCCGGTCGGCAGAACATCACCTATCACCTGGACTATATCGCCTGGCTGACGGAGCGGCGGAACTGGCTGGCGGGCGGCAGGCTCAGCCTTGCGGATCTTGCCGCGGCTGCCCAATTGTCGACTCTCGACTATCTGGGCGAGGTGCCGTGGGACCATTCTGAAGGCGCGAAGGTCTGGTATCAGCGGGTCAAGTCCCGCCCTAGCTTCCGCACCCTGCTGGCCGATTCGGTGCCCGGCTTCCCGCCACCCGCTCACTACGCTGATTTGGACTTTTAGATTTCCGAAAGGGTCCGCCATGAAGTATTTGCTCGCCGCGATCGGCATCCTTCTCCTGGCTATGCCTGCATGGGCTGACGAACGCCCGGACGATCCCTCGCAGATTGTGCTGGAATTGGTTGAAGAAGCCTGGGTCGAGACAAAGACGGCGCGCGTAGCGTTGCAGCTCAAGACCCTGCTGACCGATGACAAAGCGGCGGAGCCGGTGGTGGAGCCGAATGCCTTGTTTTCGCCGGTCGTCGATGGCGTTTGGCAGATGACGGAGTTCCACCGCGGCCAGACGGATACCGGCTTCGAGCAATGGGTGATTGTCGCGGAAGCCCGCATCCCGCAGACGGCGCTTACCGGTATTTATGACCGGGTGAAGCAGGCGAGTAGCCGGGGACGGACTTTCACCGTCCGCGAGGTAGACTTTACGCCCTCGCTGGCAGAACGCCAGGCGACGGCGGCCAAGCTGAGGGCCGCGCTTTACAAGCGCGCGTCCGACGAAGCCGACGCCATCGCCGCAATATTCCCTGGCAGGGGGTTCGCGGTGCATCGGGTGGACTTTGGTGGTGCGGCAGTGCCCGCGCCCGTCATGATGCGCGCTCAGGCGGAGGACGCTCGCGCTTATGCCGGAAATGCGAAGCACGCTGGACCGTCGGTGTCTGAGCGGATGGTGCTGCGAGCGACGGTTGTCGTAGCCTCGGATGATTGACGAGACCGGCGAATAAACGACGTGAAACACCCTGCCGCTTGCGGTTAAGCCGCTCGCACGGCATACCAACCGCAGAGACGCCTGTCCCCCGGCAGGATTGGAAACGGTAGAGCGAGGCTCCATGGCGATGGCGGCACAACGCGTTGTAGTGTTTGGTGGCTCCGGCTTTGTCGGACGGTATGTGGTCAAGCGTCTGGCGGCGGCGGGTTCGCCGGTGCGGGTGGCGTGCCGTGACACGGAAGCAGCCAAGTTTCTGAAGCCCATGGGCGCAGTCGGTCAGGTCAGCCTGATGCAGACGAACGTGCGCTATCCCGAAACCGTGGCCCGTGCCTGCGAAGGTGTGGACGCCGTGGTGAACCTTGTCGGCATCCTGTCGGAGTTCGGTGCGCAGCAATTCCGCGCCGTGCAGGCGGAGGGCGCGGACACGATCGCCAAGGCCGCCGCGGCGGCCGGCGTCAAGACCATGGTGCATCTCTCCGCCATCGGTGCGGATGCAGACAGCGATTCCCTTTATGCCCAGTCAAAGGCCGAGGGGGAGGCCGCAGTCCGCGCCGCGATGCCGGATGCCACGATTATCCGGCCGAGCGTGGTCTTCGGGCCGGAAGACGACTTCTTCAACCGTTTCGCCGATCTGGCGCGGTTTGCGCCGGCTCTGCCGCTGATCGACGGCGGGCACAACAAAATGCAGCCGGTCTATGTTGGCGATGTGGCCGACGCTATATGCGAGGCGCTCTCCGATCCGGCGTGCGCTGGCCAGACCTATGAGATAGGCGGGCCGGATGTGATGACCATGAAGGAAATCATGAAATACACGCTGGAGCAAACGGGTCAGAAGCGGTTCCTCGCACCCTTGCCGTCTTTCATCGCAGCAATTCAAGCGCGCTTCCTGGAATTGTTGCCGAATCCTCCGCTCACCCGCGACCAGCTCAAGCTTCTGGACCAGGACAATGTGGTGAGCGAAGGTGCGAAAGGGCTGGCCGATCTTGGTATTGACCCGACGCCGGTAGGGGCGGTCGTGCCCCGCTACCTCGGCCGTTTCAAGGGCGCACAGCCGCACGAAACCAGCATGGCCTAGCCCACACTGGCGTCCTAACCGCAGGCATGCCAAGCTTCCGGCCAGCATAAGCCAGACGCAGTGAGCCAGACGCCCATGACGTTCCTTCCCAATTCACTGTCCGCCCGTGACATCGCGGCCATTGTCCATCCGCAAACCGATCTGCGCAGTCATCTGGAGCGCGGGCCGGATGTGATCACTCGCGGCAGCGGCGTGCGCATTTTTGATGAGGACGGCAAGGAATTTATCGACGGCGCGGCGGGGCTCTGGTGCGCGTCTCTGGGCTTTGCATCGGAGAGGCTGGCCAAGGTCGCCTACGACCAGATGGTCAAACTCGGCTACTATCATCTTTACCGCCATAATTCGAACGAGCCGAGCGTCCTTCTGGCGGAAGAACTCCTGAAAATTGCGCCGGTACCAATGGCGAAGGTGTTGTTCCAATGCTCCGGCTCGGAGGCGAATGACGCCGCGATCAAGCTCGCCTGGTACTATTTTGCTGCTCAGGGAAAGCCAGAGAAGATCAAGATTATTGGCCGGCAGCGCGGCTATCACGGCTCTACCGCTGCGGCGATCAGCGTGTCGGGCAAGCCGGACATGCATGCGGACTTCAACCTGCCCTTCGCCATGTTCCGGCACACCAGCTTCCCACACTACTACGCGCAGCACCTGGACGGGGAGAGCGAAGAGGATTTCGCGACCCGTATGGCCCAGGACCTGGAAGATCTCATCCTGGCCGAAGGGCCGGAAACCGTTGCCGCGTTCTTCGCCGAACCGGTGATGGGCGCGGGCGGCGGTATCGTGCCGCCTGTCACCTATTTCACCAAGATCCAAGCAGTGTTGGGCAAGTACGACGTGCTGTTCGTAGCCGACGAGGTCATCTGTGGTTTCGGGCGGACGGGCAAAATGTGGGGCAGCCAGACGTTCGACCTGCAACCGGATATGATCTCTTCCGCCAAGGCACTATCTGCGGCGATGCAGCCCATCTCCGCGCTGCTTATCAACCAACGGGTGTATGAGGGGATGTTGAGCGAAAGCGACAAGCTCGGCAGCTTCGCTCATGGCTCAACCTATGCCGGACACCCTGTTGCGGCGGCGGTCGCGCTGGAAACACTGAAGATCTATGAGGAGATCGATGTTGTTGGCCGCGCACGGGAGATGGGCGCGATCCTGAACGAAAGGCTGGCTGTGCTGGAAAGCCACCCGCTGGTCGGCAACGCCAACGGCGTTGGCCTGATGGGCGGGCTGGAATTGGTGGCGGACAAGGAAACCCGAACGCCATTCCCGGCGGCCGAACAGGTCGGGTCCCGTGTTGGCGATGCTGCGCGTGAACGCGGCCTGATCTGCCGTATCGTTGGCGACCGGGTCGTGTTCTCCCCGCCGCTGGTTATCACCGGTGACGAGGTGCACGCGCTGGCCGACAGACTCACCGGTGCGCTCGACCAGATTGCAGCAGAGTTGGACCGGTAGTAGTACTGGGAAATGAATGCTGCTGGATTAAGCATTCTTATAAAATTGTGAATAGCAACATATGGTTGCTGCATTACTCTCCTGATTATGCCAGATTAATGTTCCGGTTTAGGCCGCCATTAGAATGTGCTAGAGCCGTGCGCGGTTTGCGTGACCAATTTCATAGGTGGGCAGCACACGGTAAGGGCATATAGGCGTTGTTCATATGGAGAGTTGCGACAATGACAATAGATCAAAACAATAGCGGCGTCTCTGCAACGTCCGGTTCCGGCGGCGGCTTCCTTTCCGGTGAGGTAATCGTTCGCTTTGGCGACAGCAGCCTGAGCCAGGAGGCGAAAAGCGCCCTCCGCGATTCTGTTGGCGCAGAATTGGTGTCGTCCACCCAGAAATGGGGTTTCGAGCTCTGGCAGTTTGATGGTGTTGCAACTGATGTCGCCATCGAGCAATTGCATGCAAGCGGCGTTGCGGACTACGCCGAGTATGTCCAGGCCAACTATGTGCTTACGGCGGCGGACTTTGAAGCCGAAGCCACGATCCCGACAGACCCGCAGTTCGGCAACCTCTGGGGCCTGAACAATACGGGCCAATCCAACGGCACCGTCGATGCGGACATCGATGCGCCGGAAGCCTGGGATGTCAGCACAGGCGCGGGCGTCGTCGTTGCCGTGATCGACAGCGGCGTCGATTACAACCATCCCGATCTGATGAACCAGATGTGGATCAATACCGGCGAGATTGCGGGCAACGGTATCGACGACGACAATAACGGCTTCGTCGATGACTATTATGGCTACGACTTCGCCAATGACGATGGCGACCCATGGGACGACGACAGCCACGGCACGCACGTCGCGGGCACCATCGCCGCCCAGGCAAACAATGGGACGGGCATCACGGGTGTAGCCTACGACGCCGATATTATGGCGCTGAAGTTCCTGGATGCTACCGGCTCCGGCAGCACTTTCGATGCGATCCGCGCGATTGAATATGCAACGCTGATGGGAGCCGACATTACCAATAACAGCTGGGGCGGCGGCGGCTTTTCTCAGGCGCTCTACGACGCAATTGATTTGTCGGGACAGGGTGGTTCGTTGTTCGTCGCGGCTGCCGGCAATGGCGGCGCGGATCAAATTGGCGACAACAATGACAACCTGCCGCACTATCCGTCCAACTATGACTTGAGCAACCTCATTTCGGTTGCTGCCACCGACCGGAATGACAATCTGACGTCGTTCTCGAATTTTGGCGCAACTGCCGTGGACCTTGCGGCCCCCGGCAGTTCCATCCTCAGCAGCGTGCCTGGCGGCGGTTACGCATGGTTCAACGGCACGTCGATGGCGACACCTCACGTCGCGGGCGTTGCTGCTTTGCTGCTCGCCAGCGAGCCGGGCCTGACGCCGGAACAGGTCAAAGACCGCATTCTGGACTCGGTCGATCCGCTTCCCGGTCTGGATGGCATTACCGTGACGGGCGGCCGCCTGAACGCCGCCAATACGCTTGCACCGCCGCAGCCGGGCTCGATTTCCGGCACGGTTTGGGACGATGCCGACAATGACGGTGTGCAGGATGCTGGCGAGGCTGGCCTGTCCGGCTGGACCGTATTCTTGGATGCCAACCAGAACGGTAGTCTGGACGGGGGGGAAGCCACCGCAACCACCAATGGAGCCGGGGACTACACGTTCTCCAATGTTGCCCCTGGCTCTTATCAGGTGCAGCAGGTTGTGCAGAGCGGCTGGACGCAGACAGCGCCACTTTTTGCGGGAAATTATGCCTATTCAGACAGCAATAGTGCAGGCGGGCCTGCCTATAACTGGTTCGACATTTCCGGTGTCGGCACGCAGATTGCGCTGACTGACGATTCATTCGCGACGGTTGCCTTGCCCTTCTCGTTCGATTTTTATGAGCAGACTGAAACGTCGGTGAAGATTTCCTCCAACGGATACCTGACCTTCGGCGCGGACGGAACGGACTACAGCAACGAAGCCATCCCCAGTGCGACGGACCCGGACGCGATTATCGCGCCGTTCTGGGATGACCTGAACCCGGGGAATGGCGGCAACATTTACTATTACGATGACGCAGCCAACAACCGCTTCATTGTGGAATATGACAGCATCCAACCCTATGCCGGTTCGGGCAACTATACCTTCCAGGCGATCCTGAATGCGGACGGCAGCATCGGATTCCAATACCAGGCGATGAGCGGGACGCTAAATAGCGCAACCATCGGTATCGAAAATTACGCCGGCAATGGTGGGTTGCAGGTCGCCTACAACGCCAACTACGTCCAGAATGGCCTTGCTGTGCTGATCGACGATGCGGCGGGTCAGCCGACTTTTAACGCAGTTACGGTGTCCAGCGGCCAGGCCGTCACGGGCGCCGACTTCGGCAACCACGATCCAAGCGGCGGCGGTGGTGGAAACCCCACCGACGACACGTTTATCGGCGGCGCAATCGACAATGTGTTCGACGGCGGTGGCGGCGATGACTCATTTTTGCTGCGGTACGGTAACGACACGGCTACCGGCGGCACGGGCGCGGATGAGTTCAAGATTGACGGCCGCTTCGTCAACGATGGGGATGCGCACACCATTACCGACCTCACCTTCGGCGATGGTGACACGTTGGTGCTCCGGTTCTTCGAGCCGAACTCGTTCAGCAACGCGCCCGATCCTTCCAACCATCTGAATATCGGCAATAATGGTCGCACCGCAACGATCGACAGTATCGAGGACATCGTCGAAGCTCATGACCATGGCGTTATGCAGGCATCCGACTCGGGCGACGGCGATACGCTGCTCAGCATCAGCGTTGCTGGTGATGAGGTGACTGTTGAACTGGACGGCATTTCCTTTGCCTCGCTCGGCATTGGCGGCGGTCCTCCGGTCGATCCATCGCCCGGCGATGATAGTTTTATTGGTGGCGGGGCGGATAATACCTTCCTGGGCTGGGGCGGGGACGACGACTTCCTGTTGCGCTATGGCAACGATACGGCTACCGGCGGCACAGGCGCGGACACGTTCAAGTTCGATGGCCGCTACGTCAACGACGGCGACTCGCACACCGTCACCGACCTCAATTTTGCCGAGGGCGACGTGATGATCATGCGCTTCTTTGAGACCGGCACGTTTGACAATGCGGTGGACCCGTCTAACCACCTGAGCGTCGGAAACAGTGGCGGCACTGCGACCTTCGACAGCGTAGAGGACATTTTGGAGGCGCACGCCAATGGCGTTATGACCGCTGCGGACGACGGCTTTGGCGGTACGAACCTGAGTGTGTCCGTGGGCGGCGAGCTGTTGACCGTTACTCTGGACGGCTGGGATATCATTTAAAATCAGCCTCTGTTAGGATTGCGTGAGCCGGTCCGGACGGTGTGTCCGGGCCGGTTTTCCGTTTCAGGTCTTGAGAATCTTGGCCGGTTGGCCGAGCCTGTCGCAACCCTTTCACATGGAAGCATTGCCCGTTGAGCGACAGCGATATTCCCACGCCCGACAATGATGATGGCCCTACCGGGCGCGATCCCATCCGCCCAGTAGGTTTCGAACAGGCCCTGTCGGAGCGGTATCTGGCCTATGCGCTCTCCACCATCATGTCGCGCTCCCTGCCGGATGTCCGCGATGGGTTGAAGCCGGTGCACCGCCGGCTGCTCTACGCCATGCGCGAACTGGGGCTGAACCCG
Source organism: Alphaproteobacteria bacterium (assembly GCA_965222315.1). GTDB lineage: Bacteria > Pseudomonadota > Alphaproteobacteria > Bin95 > Bin95 > JACKII01. Next base: position 2,014,523 of record OZ244951.1, read on the forward strand.
CGCGCGGGCTTCAAAAAATGTGCCCGGGTTGTCGGCGACGTGATGGGTAAGTTCCATCCGCATGGCGACGCCGCCATTTACGACGCCATGGTGCGGCTCGCCCAGGAATTTGCCGTGCGCTACCCGCTGGTCGAGGGCCAAGGCAATTTCGGCAATATCGACGGCGATAACGCCGCCGCCATGCGCTACACCGAAGCGCGCCTGACCGCCGTCGCCGAGGCGCTGCTCGAAGGCATCGGGGAAGACGCGGTCGACTTCCGCGACACCTATGACGGGGAGGGGGCAGAGCCCGTTGTTCTGCCCGCCGCCTTCCCGAACCTGCTGGCCAATGGTTCGCAGGGCATTGCGGTGGGCATGGCGACCAACATCCCGCCGCACAATGCCGACGAGCTTTGTGCCGCCCTGCTGCTGCTGATCAAGAACCCGGATGCGTCGCTCGCGCAGGTGATGAAGCGCCTGCCTGGGCCTGACTTCCCCACAGGCGGCATTCTGGTGGAGGATACCGACAAGATCCGTCAGGCCTACGAGACCGGCCGGGGCTCGCTGCGCCTGCGCGCGCGGTGGGAGAAGGAAGACCTCGGCCGTGGCACCTGGCAGGCCGTGGTGACCGAAATCCCCTACCAGGTGCAGAAGAGCCGTCTGGTGGAGAAAATGGCGGAGCTGTTGGAGGCGCGGAAACTGCCGCTGCTCGCCGACGTACGCGACGAGTCGGCGGAGGACGTGCGTCTGGTGTTGGTGCCGCGCACCCGCACCATTCCGCCGGAAGCTCTCATGGAGTCCCTGTTCCAGCAAACCGAACTGGAAACACGCTTCGGCCTGAACATGAACGTGCTGGATGGTGGCACGGTTCCACGGCTGATGGGCGTGATCGAGGTGCTGAAGGCTTTCCTCGACCATCGGCTGGAGGTGCTGGAGCGCCGTACCCGCCACCGGCTTGGCCAGATCGCCCACCGGCTGGAGGTGCTGGCAGGCTACCTGATCGTCTATGCCAATCTGGACGAGGTGATCGCCCTCATCCGCGCTTCCGAGGAGCCGAAGCCCGCCCTTATGGCGCGCTGGGACCTGACCGAAGTCCAGGCCGACGCGATCCTGAACATGCGGCTGCGTGCGCTTGCCAAGCTCGAGGAAATCGAGATCCGCAAGGAATATGACGCGCTCGCGGGAGAGCAGGCCGAGTTGGAGGCTCTGCTCGGCAGCGAGGAGTTGCAGTGGGAAAAGATCGCTGAACAGGTCGAAGAGACCCGGCAGAAATTCGGCCGCAAGACCGAACTCGGCAAGCGCCGGACCACCATCGCCGACGCCCCGGAAGAAATCGACCTCTCCGTCGAAGCGCTGGTGGAACGTGAGCCGATCACCGTGGTTGTCTCGGAGCAGGGCTGGGTGCGCGCCTTGAAAGGCCACCTCGCGCCGGATGCGGACGTAAAATACAAGGACGGTGACGGTGAGCGCTTCCGTCTTCCGTGCCAGACCACCGACCGCATCCTGCTGTTCACGGCATCGGGCCGGGTCCATACATTGACTGCCGATAAGCTGCCGGGCGGTCGCGGGCAGGGCGAACCCCTGCGCCTGTTGGTCGGCCTCGCTGCGGAGGACACGCCGGTCGCAATGCTTCTGGCAACGAAAGGGCAGCAACTCATCCTGGCCTCCAGTGATGGCCGCGGCTTCCGGATCGATGCGGAGGCTTGCATTGCCCAGACCAAAAACGGCCGTCAGGTGATGAACCCGGTGGGCGGGGCTTCTCTAAGCTGTGTCGTGCCTGTAGCGGGCGATCATGTGGCGGCAATCGGCGACAATCGCCGCCTATTGGTGTTCCCGCTGGATGAACTGCCGGAGATGACTCGCGGCAGGGGAGTGATGCTCCAGCGCTACAAGGATGGCGGGCTGAGTGACGTCACAACCATTCTGCTGGCGGAGGACTTTTCCTGGGAAGTCGGTGAGCGGACTTGGTCGAAGAATCTGGCGGATTGGCTCGGCAAGCGGGGTGCAACCGGCCGCCTGCCGCCTCGCGGCTTTCCATTGAACAATAAGTTCTTTACTTGAGGCGGGCCGCAGGGCTCTACCCGGCCCGCTGCAAATCCTGAATTACCTCGCGCAGCGCGCCGGCGTCGGCCTCGTTCTCGACCGGCATGGCGAATTCGATGGACGTGATGCAATCATCGTAGCGCTCATGCAGTTTGGCGGCGATGGTGTCATAAGTCCCTACAGTGACGAAGTCGTGGTAGAGGTCATCCGGCACCCACGCCTGCATCTCGTCCCAGCGTTGCGCTTTCGATAGTTGGGCCATCTCCGCTGCGAGGTCGCCATAGCCGTGAAGTTCAAAGGGGCGGCGATAGCTGGGGGTGGATGCGTAGAAGGCGATGCGGGCGCGGGTCTCATCGATCTTGGCGGCCAGCGCGTCTTCGGTGCGGGCAGCGGCGACCAGGGGTTTCATAGCGACCTGAAAGTGGTCGAGACTGCGACCGGCCTTGGCCGCCCCGCGCTCGGCCGCCGGTTGCATCACTTCCTTGATGTAGCGCGGCGTGCATACGGGGTGCGGCCGCATTCCATCCGCACACTCGCCGGAAATCCGGCACATGACTTCGTTTACCACGGCGACGTGGATCGGCGGCGGCGGGTGGTCGATGGGGCCCGGATCGAACAGCGGCACCATCAGCGAGAGATTGTAGCGCTCGCTCTCATAGTTAAGCTTTTCGCCCGTCTGCCACGTGTGCCAGACAGCCCGGACCGCGCCGATATAGTCCCGCATCCAGGGGCCGGGCGGGTGATACTCCATGCCGAAGCGGCGCATGATGTGTCCGCGCACCTGGCTGCCGAGGCCGAGCGTGAACCGTCCCTTCGAGAGGCGCTGTAGCGACCAGGCGCTCATGGCAGTGATGGCGGGCGCCCGTGGAAAGGCCATGGCGACGGAAGTGGCGAGCTTCAGCGTTGACGTGCCAGCCGCGGCGATGGCCATCACCTGGTATGGGTCATCCTTGGTTTCCTCCACCACCAGCGTGTCGTAGCCGAGGTCTTCGACCTGTTTGGCGTCTTCCAGCAGGGTCGAGAGGTCGATGGCCTTGTCCGGCGCACGGATGCCCGGATCGGTTTTACCGAGGGGGAGATAGGTTTCGACTTTCATGAGCGTTGTGGCGTTTCCGTATTGGTTAGCGGTGGCGCAAAGAGTTGCACGGGGTCGGAAATACCCCGCAAGCGAAAGGAACCCAGCGCCTCCATCGGATCGTCTAAGAGCGCGGCGACCGGTTCCGTCACCAACAGAGGCCGCCGCAATTCCTTGGTCATTGTCTCAACCCGGGCCGCCACGTTTACCGCGGGACCGATCACCGTGAAATCCAGGCGGTCAGGCGAGCCGATATTGCCGAAGAACACTTCGCCCGTGTGGAGCGCCAAGCCAATGCGCAGTGGCTGCCAGCCACCGATTCCGGCCAGCGGTTCCGGCGGTTCGGCAGAGAGACGGGCAATGCGGTCGCGAGCGTTGCGGGCCGCAGCAAATGCCTGCCGTGCCGTTTCGCGGCGGGCCGTTTCAGGGCCGTTGGTGAAAACCGCGAGCAGCCCGTCACCCATGAATTTCAGCACTTCTCCACCCTGTTCCTGGATGGCGGCTACCAGCGCTTCGAAATAGGCGTTCAGCAACGCCAGCATATTTTGAGGCGTTAAGCGGCTGGAAAGCTCTGTGAACCCGCGCATGTCAGACACCAGAACCACCGCGTCGAGAGGCGCGCCCGTGCCGCGGGTAATGGAGCCGTCCAGGACTTGTCGCGCTGCATTTCGGCCCAGGTAGGCTGTGGCAATATTCTCTGACACCAATAAGGCCATCAATCGCGCCACATGAATGGCGAGCAACCGGACCAGATTGTTGATGATCTCAAACGAAGGGCCGGAAAGACCGCCCGCCTCCACTGAGGCCATGGTAACCGTCATACTCTCCCGGCGCAGACCTTCGATCGATGTCAGTGGCATCACCAGATAATCTTTGAAGCCGCGCTCCGCCAATTCGCCCATGATCGGAAACCGCTCCGCCATGGCCGGGTCCCGTGGATCACCATGCAGGGTCTCTCCATGCTCGATGGCTAGATAGAGCGGGCTCTTAAGGTAAGAGGGATGCTCCAAGGTATCCGGATGAATGCGAATTTCGTCGCAAAGGCCGTCGTCCGCTTCCCAAATCCAGGAGTGCCCCAGGAGTTGCGGATGCAAGGTACCGGCGGAGAACGCCAATCGGGTCACCGGCAGCCCTGCGGCGACCAGCCGCCAGCAAAACGCTTCGGCCAGATCCAGCATGTTTCGGCAGAGCAGGGCCTCGCCCAGCAGCCAGGTTTCGACATCCGCTGGTGTGGCCGTGGTCCCGGCAACCGGAGGACCGTTGGCCGCCCGGGCATTCAGTTCGATATTCGCAGCGTACTGCCGTGGGGCTGGATCGAAACGGTGTGGGTGCATGACAGGGGCGCGGCCTAGAGAAACACCGTGCCGCCATCCACCATGATGGTCTGGCCGGTCACGAACTTGCTGGCGTCGCTGGCCAGATAGACGATGGTGCCGACTAGGTCCTTGGCCTCCAGGCTGCGCTGCAGGGCCTGGCCCTTTGCGATCACATCAGCGGCCTTGTCCAGGCGTTCACCGAAGAACTCCTTGGTGCCCTCGGTCATCACGGCGCTAGGGGCGACGGCGTTCACGCGGATCCAGTCGCGGCCGACCTCTCGGGCCATGGCGCGGGTCATGCCAATGACGGCACCCTTGCTCATGGCGTAGTGCACGCCGAAGGGAAAGCCATAGACGGCGGCCAGTGACGAAATATTGATGATGGAGCCGCCGCCTGCCGTCCGCATCGGCGCGATCACCGCCTTGCAGCAATGCCAGATGCCGGTGATGTTCACATCCATCATCTTCTGCCATTCGGCAGGCTCCAGTGTTTCGAAGCGGCCGCCCTTCATGTCGGCATAGAGGGCGGCGTTGTTCACCAGCGCTTGGATGCCGCCGAACTGCTCAATGGCAGCGTCGGCCATCGCCTGACACGACGCCATGTCGGTAACATCCAGGCTCACACCGAGCGCATTGCCGCCTGCAGCTTCGATGGCGGCAACAATCTCGCCGCAATCGCGGATATCGCCGCAGACAACGTTCGCGCCCTCCTTCGCCAAGGCTTCGGCATAGGCGCGACCGAGCCCGCGGGCAGCCCCGGTGACAATCGCGGTTTTGCCCGTCATGGAGGTGGTCATGCTTGCGTTTCCCATTATTCGTGGCCATCTGTTGCCTGAACTATTCTGGACCGGCAAGGCGCTGACAAGAGACCTGTCTGCGCCGGTCCGAGCTCGGTGGGGCCGCCAGCCAAATAGCGAAGGACGAGAGATGCGTTGTTTTCTGGGAGTGATGATGGTGGCTGGCCTGTTGGCGTATGGCCCGGCACAAGCGGTATCTCTCTCCGATACAGTCAGTATGGAATTGTCGGAAATTCAGACCCTCATTGAAGAAGGCGAACACGAGAAAGCCATCGACGAATTATGGCACTATGTGGAGGCCAAACCGGACAGTGCCGATGCCTACAACCTGCTCGGTTACAGCTACCGCAAAGACAAACAGTTCGACCGCGCAAAGCAATCCTATGACCGGGCGCTGCAACTGGACCCGGAACATAAGGGCGCGCACGAATACCTAGGGGAGCTTTACCTGCAAACCGGCAAGCCTGAATTGGCGGAGGCGCAGTTGGAAAAGCTGGCGGAGATCTGTGGCCTGGAAGGCTGTGACGAGTATGAGGAACTCCGCGTTGCCATCGGCGAATTCAAACGGGGAAAATCCACCGGAAAGTGGTGACGGCGACGGCCGTCCGGGTTGACTCCTCTGGCCAGCAAAATTAGAACTAAATAGGAACATATAGGAAATATTGTAATGTGCCGGTAAGGGCGCAGGCAGGGTGTTATGGCCGGTAAGCTCGCCCATTTGGCAGCGCAAATCGCTAAGATCGAGGCGGATACCAGCCGCCGGACGGAGCCGCTGCCGGCGGTGCCGCTGCAATGCCCGGACATCGACGCAACCTTGCCGGGGCAGGGCCTTGCCCGTGGGGCGGTGCATGAGATGATGGGGCCGGGCCATGACGGCGACCAGAGGGGCGATGGCGCGCTGATGGGTTTTGCTTGCGTCGCGCTCGCCCGGCTGATGCACGCAGACGAGCATGCCCGCCCGGCGCTCTGGTGCATGAATCAGCGCCTGCAGCAGGTGGGGGGTCTGCTCTCGGGCCTGGTCTATCCGCCGGGCCTTCAGATGATGGGTGTGCCGGTGGAGCGGCTGCTGCTTGCCTACACCAACAACGATGCCGACACGCTCTGGGCGATGGAGGAGGCGTTGCAAAGCCGCGCCGTCTCCGCCGTACTGGGGGAGTTGAACCGGTTCGAGCCGGTGGCGGCGCGCCGCCTCCAACTGGCAGCGCAAACCCATGCGGGCACGGCGCTGGCGCTCTGGCCGGGGAAGGGGGGCAATGCCGCCAGCTTTGCCGAAACACGCTGGCGGCTCACCAACCTGCCCAGCACCGGTAACATGATGGAACCCCATTGGAAGGTCACCCTGGTGCGCGCCCGCCGCAGCGCGGTGACGGCGGAATGGTCTGTGCGTTGGCGGGATGGGCGGCTGGAGGCCGATGCGCTGGAGCAGGCATCGCCGCAGGCGTCCCTTACGGCTAGCACTCATCGGGGTTAGCCCGTACTTTATCCCCAGTACGAACCGGAGGAATGCACCAATGAAACTCTGCTATTTTAACGATTTCCGCTTGGGCGTGGTGAAGGGGGATAACGTCGTCGATATCACCGATGCCGTCAGCCGCCTGCCGCATCGCGATAGCCGCGACCTGATCTGCGCCCTGATTGCCGATTGGGCGGACCAGAAGGGTAAGGTGGAAGACGCCGTTGCTGCCGGTGCCAGTGTACCGCTTTCCGGCGTTCGTCTGCGCGCGCCGGTGCCGATGCCGGGCAAGATCGATTGCATGGCCGTCAACTACATGGAAAACGGCCTGCTGGAGAAGGCAGCCCCCATCAACGCCTTCCACAAGACCCCGGCCTCCCTCATCGGCATGGGCGACACCATGGTGCTGCCCGACATTCCAGCCGGCATTTTCGAGGGCGAGGCCGAACTGGCGCTGGTTATCGGCAAGACGGCCAAGAATGTTAGCCAGGCCGATGCCATGGGCTACATTTTCGGGTACATGAATTTCATCGACGGCTCGGCCCGGGACATGCCACCGCCCGGCAACGTGTTCTTCCAGGCGAAGAGCCGGGACACGTTCGCGCCGACCGGCCCGTTCCTGGTGACCGCGGACGAGGTGCCGGACCCGCAGAACCTGGACGTGAAGCTGACCAACAACGGCACCGTCTATCAGGACTTCAACACGGACGACATGGCCCACCAGATCCCGCGCATCATCGAGTGGTTGTCGTCTATCCACACGCTGGAGCCGGGCGACATCGTCGCGACCGGCACCAACCACCAGGGCCTGAACCCGTTCCAGGACGGTGACAAGGTCACCCTGGAAGTCGGCCCGCTCGGCAAGCTGGAATTCAGCGTTTCTGACCCCTTGAAGCGCACCTGGGCGCGCGTGACCCGCGCCGGCCACCGCGAGTCCGGCGAGCCCGGCAACTACACCCCGCAGCTGACGGGCAAGTACGCGAAGTAAGGGATGAGATGAGCCTACCCCCGTCTCTCCCCATTCCCTGAAGCCGCATTGCGGCATTCAGGACCCATTCCAGAGGCGCTTGACTTCAAGCGCCTGACGCTTCGGGTTTACAGTCTCTGGCGTGGGTTCTGACTTCCGTCAGGAAAATGGTGGCGCGAGGGTAGGCGCGCCCGAGCCTTCTCATGAACTCCCGATGTTGAGCAGGTTCACCACCGGCTTGTAGAGTTCTTCCAGGTAGGCCACGTCCTCTGCGGGCAGTTCGATATCCGCAGCCGCCACCAGCTGGTCCAGTTGCGATAGTTTGGAGACGCCGACTACCGGCGCGGTGACTTCCGGCTTGCTCAGCAGCCATGCAACCGCCACCTGCGCCGGGGAATGGCCTAGCTTCTCCGCCACTTCCACCACGCGGTCAGCGATTTTGAAATCCATTTCGCCTTGGTAAAGGCCGCGGGTCCGCTCCTTGTCGCCGCCCTGACTGCGCTGGGTGGTGCCCGCGTCGAGTGAGCCCTTGTAAGCCCCGGTAAGGATGCCGCGTGCCAGCGGCGACCAGGGCGTCAGGCCGACACCGGTTGCGGCGCAATAGCGGTTCATTTCCCGCTCTTCCTCGCGGTAGATCAGGTTGTAGTGGTTCTGCATTGAAATGAACTTGGTCCAGCTGTTCCGCTCCGCTGTCATTTGCAACTCGCAGAATTGCCAGGCGAACATGCTGGAGGCACCAAGATACAGCACCTTGCCAGCCTTCACCACATCGTGCAGCGCTTCCAGGCTCTCCTCGATCGGCGGATGGGCAACGCCGGGGAAGCCGTGCGGATGGCGGTGAATAATCAGCTGGTCGATATAGTCGAGACCCGTGCGCTTCAACGAGGCATCGACGCTTTCCATGATGTGCTTGCGGTTCAGCCCGCCCTTGTTCGGGCCACGGCCCATGGGGGCGGCAACCTTGGTCGCAAATACATAGTCCTCCCGCCGGAACAGTTCGCGCAACAGCTTGCCGACCACCCGCTCGCACGCCCCAAGGCCGTAGGCATTGGCGCAATCATAGTAGAACAGGCGGTGGTCCATTGCGGCCTTGAGTATCGGCCGGGCCTCGTCGATGGGCAGGGTCCAATCGCCCTGGTGGCCGACACCGGGCTCGCCGAAATTCATGGTGCCGAGCGCGAGCCGCGAAACCTGCAGGCCGCTTTTGCCGAGTTGGGTGGCTTTGAGCATGGGGCGTTCCTGTTCGACTTTCCGAGCGTGGGTGTTGGGCGGCCTCATTCGGCCAGGGAATTGTCCACCATGGTGGCGAAATCGGTGCCGGTCTTGATGAAGCCGGAGCCGATCATGGATTGGCGCAGGCGGTCGAAACCGGCCTCCTGTAACGCACCCGTGCGGTTCCAGAGGCCGAGGTCGCAATAGCGCCGCACGCAGGCTGCCAGCAACTCAAGCGGGAAGTCAGGGAACAGGCGGGTCATGGCCTTGGCCGTCTCCTCCGGCGGCTGGTCGTAGGTGTCGTTCACCGCCCGGCGGACGGCCCGGACCATGGCGGTGAAATCGTCCCGCCGCCGCTCAACCGTGCTCTTGATGGAATAGAAGCAGGTATAGGCCGCCGGGCCCCGGTTGGCTGCGGCATACATCAGATGCCCGCCCGCGCGGATTGCCTGCTCGGCATAAGGCTGAAAGGTCTGGAATACATCCAGCGAACCTGCCGCCAGCGCATCCCGGTTTTCCGCCATGCCTGGCTTCTGCACCGCACCCAGAGACTGCGGGTCGATGCCCAGGTCGCGCAGGTCTTCCTGCAGGCAGATCCAGGGTGTCGGCACTTCGCTCACTACATGGAGACTACGGCCTAGCAGGTCTTTGAGCCCGCCCGGCTCCCGCCCGATCAGGAAGAACGGATCGCGGCCCACTACCTCGCCAAAGCACACGAGTCCGCAGTCGGGCTGCTGGTCGTATTTGCGCAGGATGCGGAGCGGGCCGCCCCAGCAAACGTCGATTTCGCCGGACAACAGGCGTGGCAGCGTATCGGTCGGGTCGTAGCTTTCCTGCATCACCACGTCGACACCTTCTGCCTGGAAGTAGCCGCGCTCGAACGCAAGGTAGAAAGGCGCGTAAAAGACCGCGCGCAGGTTCTCTAGCAGGGTAATGGGGGTGCCGGTCATGGGGATATCCTCCGATTCTCTTGGGGAAGGTTACCCCCAATAACGCCCGCTCGCACCTATCGCGGCAGTGATCAGGCCGAGCGCCAGGTTAGTTGCGACAATCATGCGGATCTGGCCGATCTGTTTGGCCGCGGTGGGTGGGTCCTCAGCGGCAACGGCGGCTGTCAGACGGCTGAACGGCGCGAAGTAGAGATGGGCGAACAGCGCCATCATGATCAGGCCGAGCAACAGCATGGTGTGGGCGTGCATCCCGGCATTGGCGAAGCCGCCCCACTCCACCAGCATGATCCAGAAGCCGCTCACCAGCAATACGATCACGCACAGCCAAACCCACGGAAAAAACTTAGCGAAGACCCTTGCCCAAAGCGCCACCCGCTCCGGCGGCTGGAGCGGGCCGACCGAGGGACGGAGGCAGACATAGGCGAAGAACATGCCGCCCACCCAGATGATTGCCGCAAGGGCATGTACCGCTGTCATTAATGCAATCATCGACCGTCAACCTCCTCTGGCGTGAGGTACAAGGTTTGATGGAGCCAGACGGGCTTGGCAAGACTGTTGCATTGGCAATCGGCCCCGCAGCCTCACGGTAGTGTGAGATGGTTTGACCTGACCCGCATTCGGCATCAGCTTATACCGTTGAATTTTGCAGGCCTGCCGTAATGCGGCGCAACAACAATAGACTCAACAGGAACCGGAACAGGGCACCGTGAGCGCATCCCCCAAGAAACTGCCGCGGCGCCAGCGCGACCGGCGGCTCGACTTTTTCCGCGGCATGGCGATGTTCATCATCCTCATCGCCCACATACCGAACGATTGGTGGGCGCTATGGATTCCCGCCCGGTTCGGCTTTTCGGATGGGGCAGAGATGTTCGTGTTTTGCTCCGGCATGGCCTCGGCGCTGGCGTTCGGCAGTCTCTATCGTTCGCACGGGTTCGGCACTCTGCTGGCCCGCGTGTCCTTCCGGGTCTGGCAGATCTACTGGGCGCATATCACCCTGTTTCTGACGACGGTGGTTGTATTGTTGGCGGGAGACGCTTTGCTCGACACCGGTGTGGTCTACACCCAGCGTCTATGGGTCGTGCCATTCCTGGAGGATACTGCCACGTACCTGCCGGCACTGCTGACCTTGAACTATGTGCCCGGCCTGTTCGACATGCTGCCCATGTATGTGGCGGTATTATGCCTGTTGCCCATCGTGGCGACGCTCGGCAGCATCAACCGCGTCTATGCCGGCGTGTTCGTCGTGAGCCTCTGGTTGCTGTCGACCACCAACACCGTCGATTTGCCAGGCAGCCCCGTTACGGATCATGTCTGGTTCTTTAACCCGTTTGGCTGGCAGTTGGTGTTCTACACCGGATTTGCATTTGCCATGGGCTGGCTGAAACCGCCACCGATCGAGCGGAAGTATGTGCTGATCACGCTGGCGATCGTGTTGATTTCGGTGCCGCTCGCCTACTACCGGGTTTATACGGCCGTCCCGGCGTTGCAGGATTTGCGGGAGGCGCTGCAGCCGTTTTGGGCCAAAACCGACTATGGCATTTTCCGCTATATCCACTTCCTGTCGCTCGCCTACTTGGCCTACGCCGCTGTGGGCGAGGGCGGCCGCCGCCTGTTCGTTGAAGGCATTCTGGGGCGCATCGTCAATATTTTCCGCACCGTCGGCCAGCAATCGCTGGCGGTTTTCATGGCCAGCATTGTGCTGTCACAGATTCTGGGCATGGCCTTCGATGTGATCGGGCGCAATCACTGGACGATGATCGTCGTCAACCTGTTCGGCTTTGCGTGCCTCATCGCGGTCGCCAAGGTAGTGACATGGTACAAGTCCGAACCCTGGCGGAAAGTCCCGGAGAAGAAGCCGCATCCGGCGGTGGACCCGGCCCAGCCGCCTGCCGCCGCTGCCGTGCAACCTGCGGAGTAGCGGAATGCTATTCCGTATCATCGGTTTCGCCTTGTTTGGGGTAGTCATGTCCTTGGGCGTTGCACGGGCGGACACCTGCGGGGCGGCTTTGCCTTGCCAGGTGGAGGACGGGCAGTATCTGATAGAGTTGCCGCGAGGAGCATCCGCCGCAAAGCCGGTGGGCGCGATCGTCTACTTCCACGGCTACCGCAGCAGTGCCAAGGCCAGCATGCGCTTCAAGAGCCTCAGGGCCGCAGCGGCAGAGTTGGGCGTTGCCTTGATCGCTCCCGATGGCCTGGAGAGAAGTTGGTCTTTCCCAAACGCCCCGAGCAAGCGTCGCGATGAGATCGCTTTTGTTGGTCGGGTGCTGGACGATGCCCTGGCCCGGTTCCCCATCGACCGGGAGCGGATCATGTCGGCAGGCTTTTCCATCGGCGGCACGATGAGTTGGTACATGGCCTGCTATCTGGGGGAACGGTTTGCCGGGCACACGCCGATTGCCGGCACGTTTTGGCGGCCCTATCCGGCCGAATGCTCCGGCTACGACCCATTTATCAGCCACGTGCACGGGACCGCCGACAAGACTTTTCCGCTGGCGGGGCGGGTAATCCGCCAGAAGTTCCACCAGGGCGACACGCGCGAGACCGTTGCCTTCTTCCGCGATCGGGGCGGCAATGATCCCTCGGTAGAGCACTACACAGACGGCACGCTCGATTGCACCAAAGCCGTCACGGCAAACGGCGGCGCGGTTGAGCTATGCCTGCATGACGGTGGCCATAGCATCCGTGGCGAATGGATCAAGCGCGGCTGGATGCGCTTGGCAGCCTTCAAGGGGTGGAGCGAGTTCCAACAGGCGGCGGAGGCAGCAAAGTAGACCCTTCAGGCGTCCGGCGAGAAACTCGCCGGTGCCATGATCCGGTCTTCCTGGTGCTGGACCATGCCCTCGGTCTTGGCGAGGTATTCTGCCCATGCCGGGTCCTTGTCCCGCGCTGCGCGTTTGGCTTCCAGATCGGCCATGTTCTCGTACTTGTAGATGTGGATGACCTGGTTCAGCTGCCCGTGCTTGGCCACATAATAGCCCAACAGCTCAAAGCCGTGCTTCAGCATCACGGGCAAGCCATGGCTTTCCACAAGCGTCAGATATGGCCCCATCTTGCGCGGAACGATGGTGTAGGTGCGGTGGTTGATGATCATGGCGAAAGGTCTCCCCTTTTCGAATTGAGGCGTTAGTCTGCACTCTACCCTAAATCGGAGATTACTCCATGACTGACCAAGTCACTGGCGGCGAAGCCATCGTCCGCTCCCTGATTGCCCATGGCGTCGATACCGTTTTCGCGCTGCCGGGCGTGCAGACCTATCCGGTCATGGATGCGCTGGCGCGCAACAAGGACAAAGTCCGCACCTACAGTGCCAGGCACGAGCAGGCGACCGCCTATATGGCGTTCGGCTATGCCCAGGCGACAGGCAAGGTTGGCGTCTACTCGGTCGTGCCGGGGCCGGGGGTGCTTAACACAATGGGTGCGCTTTGCACGGCTTGGGGGTGCAACATGCCGGTGCTCTGCATCACGGGCCAGGTGCCGAGTGCCTACCTGGAAGGCGGGCGCGGCCACCTGCACGAAATCCCGGACCAACAGGGCACGGTCTCGCGCCTCTGCAAGTACACGGCGCGGGTGGAGCGTCCAGAGGATGCGCCACGGATCATCGCCGAAGCCTTCAAGGCCATGACCTCTGGCCGCCCCGGACCCGCGCTGGTTGAGATGTGCTGGGACGACATGGCGGCGACCGGCCCCTACCAGGAGGTCGCGCCGCTGCCGCTTGATCCGCTGCCGCAGGTTAATGCAGACGCCATCGCCAAGGCCGCGGACCTGCTGCGCAAGGCTGAACGCCCGATGATCATGGTCGGATCGGGTGCGCGCCACGCGCAGGCGGAGGTTATCGAGCTGGCCGAAAAGCTGAATGCGCCGGTGACTGCTTTCCGCGGCGGGCGGGGCATCGTACCTGCGGACCATCCGCTTGCCCTTTCGAGCTATGCCGCCTGGCAGCTATGGGAGGAGACGGACTGCGTCATCGGCATCGGCTCTCGTATGGAAATGATCTACATGCGCTGGATGGGTATGGGCAGCCGAATCATGGAGCCTGAAGCTCCGCCGCACCTGATCCGCATCGACATCGACCCGGAGGAGATGATCCGCCTGGTGCCGCACGTACCGGTGTTGGCGGACTCTAAGGAGGCGACGGCTGCGCTCGTGAAGGCGCTGGAGGCAGGCGCAGCGCCGGCGTCGAAGGATCTGGGCCGGCTCGACCGAGCCCGGCAGACGGCGCAGCAGGCCATCGCGGCGGTGCAGCCGCATGTAACCCATCTGGAATATCTGCGCGAAGCGCTGCCGCGTGAGGGCATCTTTGCGGAGGAACTGACTCAGGCCGGCTATGCCAGCTTCTTCGCCTGGGACGTGTTCGCGCCCCGCACCTACATCACCAGCGGTTTCCAGGGGAACCTAGGCTACGGCTTCATGACCTCGCTGGGCGTGAAGGTCGGGCGGCCGGATGTGCCAGTAGTCTCCGTCACCGGCGACGGCGGCTTCATGTATGGCTCCAGCGAATTGTCGACGGCGGTGAAGGAGCAGATCCCGCTGATCGTGCTGCTCTTCAACAACGGGGCTTATGGCAACGTGCGCCGCGACCAGCAAACCAACTTCGACGGCCGCACCATCGCCAGCGATTTCGCCAACCCGGACTTCGAATTGCTGGCCAAGGCCTATGGCGTCAACTACCTGCGCGCCGAGGATGGGCCCGGCATCGCCGCGGCGGTGAAAGCGGCAATCCCAAATAAGGGCCCAACCCTGATCGAGGTGCCGGTTGACCTCTCCACCGAGGTCAACCCCTGGCCCTATATCCTGACGCGGTAGGTGGAAGAAGACGACCCGGCCCCGGAAAACGCCTCAGCGGTTCCGGGGATGCTAGTGCCTTTTGTTCAATAGTTCGCTTTGTCGTCCACTGCATGGCCGGTGAAGGGCACCAGGAAGGAGCGCTCATAGCTCATGAACTTAGTGCCGTCCTGCTTGAAGGCGCGGGTCTCGACCTTGACGATGCCCTGATTGGGGCGGCTCTTGCTCTCGCGTTTGTCGAGCACTTCCGATTCGGCATAGATCGTATCGCCGACGAAGACCGGCGCGGTCAGCTTGATCTTGTCCCACCCCAGATTGGCAATCGCTTTCTGGGAGGTGTCTGACACGCTCATGCCCGCGACGACAGCCAGGGTGAAGGCGCTGTTCACCAGCGGCTTTCCAAACTCGGAGTGCTTGGCGTATTCGTGGTCGAAGTGCAGTGGGTGCGTATTCATGGTCAGCAATGTGAACCAGCTATTGTCCGCCTCATTAATGGTGCGGCCGGGGCGGTGCTCGTAAATGTCACCGACGGAGAAATCCTCGAAATAGCGGCCGAGGCTCTCGCGGTAACGGTTCTCGCCGACTTTCTTGGCCGAATAGCTCATGTCTGATTGGTCCTGAGTTGGGGTGTCATTTGGCGCAGGCGCAGCACGTACCACAGCAATGCCGCCAACTGAATGCCGAGCATGACGGCAAGCGCTGTCCAATGGGCGGCAGGTGAATACCCTCCGCCAGCGGGCAGGGTGAACTGGTTAATGATGATGCCCACTCCCCATTGCGCGGCGAAAGCACCCGCAAACATCAGGAAGTTCAGGGTCGTGTTCACCCGGCCCGCCACCGCTGGATCGAAGTGGCGTACCAGCCAGGCAAAGAGCGTAACCGTGCTTGCCGAACCGAGCGCGAACAGGGGCCAAATAAGCCAGGCGATGGCCGTCAATTCGAACAGTGCCAGCACCTGCGCGAGCATCGCGATGCCCATGCCGCTGAATACCACCCACAACAAGCTGATGCCGCGCTTCATCAATGTCTGGCTGATATAGCCCGCCGTTAGCATGCCGGCCATGGTCGTGGTCATATAGGCGAACAGAGACCATTCCTGTGCGCTCTGACCGAAGCCTGCCACGTCGCGCAACCAGATGGGCGCCCAAAGGCTCAGATAGGCGCTGTTGACGCCGACGCTGGCGATGGATGTCGGCGCCACCAGCCAGACCAGCGGCGAGCGCAGCACGCCACTCAATTCCCGGAAGCTGGAACCCCAGGTGACGCCGGCAGGGCCAGGGGCGCTGGGCACGCGGATGGCGATGAACAGCATCAGCAGGGCGCTGTACCCCATGATGGCGAGGAGCCCGCCGCGCCAGCCGACTTCGGCGATCAGCATGCCCATGGGCGCGGTGCCGATCATGCCACCGACACCGGTCATGGCAAACAGGCTGGCGGTGATGAACGGCAGACGGTCGGTGGGCGCCCAGATGCGTGCCGCCTTCAGCCCGCTCATCATGCTGCCCGCGACGCCCAGGCCGATCAGAAAACGCCCGGCAATTAGCCATACCGGATCGGGCGCCAGCATGAAGATCGCAGCGCCGGCGGTCGCCACCAGATAGAGCGCGATAATGACTGGGCGAGGGCCATACCGGTCCAGCAGCACGCCTAGCGGCAATTGCATTGCACCGAAGCCGAAGAAGAACGAGCCGGTAATGAGGCCCAGTTCCGCGGGCGACAGTCCGAACTCCGCCACCAATTCCGGCGCGATCAAGGCGTTCAGCATCCGGTAGAGGAAGGACAGGATCGGCGTGCAGTAAAACGGCAGCAAGATCAGGAGAAAGGACTTGCCGGAGGGGGAAGGCACGGGGGCGATCAACCGTCAACCACGGGGAGGGATGACCGCTAGGATATGGGTATGCACGGATGATGGGGATGCTCCATCATGTCCATGTCTACTTTGTCTTCGCCTCGTAGACGCCGTCCCAGCCGTCGCCTGGCGGGTCTGCGCGCAGTTCATTGATGCGCAGGGCATATTCTTCGTAAAGCCCAGTCAGGCCGCCTGGATTGGGCGCTATGTCTTCGGGCGGGCCTTCTTGAGCATATGCTAAGGCGCTATCCCAGTCCTGGGCACGGTAGGCGCTGAGCATTGCATCGACATGCGCCTTCGTTCGCGCGAATTGCGGCGTGGCGGCCATCGCGGCATCACCCAGCACGGTGAATACCCGCACGGCTTGTGTCTTGCCCTTCACTTGCAGCAGATCCAGTTCCAGGTAGGCGAAACCGGGGGCAAGGTTGGCCGTATCCTCCGACACAACCAGGTCCGTGCCATACATCTTACTTTGCCCCTCCAGGCGGGAGGCGGTGTTGACCGTGTCGCCCAGGCAGGAATAGTCGAAGCGCAAGTCGCTGCCCATATTGCCGACAACGCAATCGCCCGTGTTAAGGCCCATGCCGATACGTACGGGCGGCAGGGCGCGGCCTTCTTCCGCCGCTTCCGCCTGCCATTCCGGCACCAGTTCCGCGAGTCTTGCGCGGATGGTTAACGCTGCGCCCACCGCTTGGGTGGCGTGATCGGGCTCGTCCACCGGGGCGTTCCAGAAGGCCATGATCGCATCACCCATGTATTTGTCGATGGTGCCGCCGCTCTCCATGATGATGTCGGTCATTGGGGTGAGGAACTTGTTGATAAACTGGGTGAGCTGAATTGGCGTCATGCTTTCAGAGATCGGCGTAAACCCTCTTATGTCGCAGAAAAAAAGTGTTAACGGACGGAGTTCTCCGCCCAATTGCGGTTCCTGGCCGGACTCCGCCATGCGCGAGACCAGCGCCGGGGAAAGGTAGCGCCCGAAGGTAGAACGCACCCGTTGCCGCTCCCTTTCGCTAAGGAGGTATTGAGTGGAGGTAACGACCAGATAAACTATCAACGCGCCAACGGCCGGGTAGAGCGGGTCCACCAACAACCGGGCTTCCGAGTAGGCCAGCCATGAGCCAATGCCGCCACCTGCGGCGGCAACCAGCCCGATCAGCGCGCAAGGTACCGGTCCCAGCCACGGCAGCAGGAAGACGAACACAAGGCCCATCATACCAAGCCCTAAGAACTCGGCTGCATCTGCCCAGCCTGGCCGGATCAAGTAATGGCCCAAGATCATCTGCTCAAGTGCCTGAGCATGAACGTAAATTCCCGGTACGCCACTGGTGAGTGATGTGGCGCGGAGATCCCGCAAACCCGGCGCTGTCGCGCCGATTAGCATGATTTGGCCCTCGACCAGCTCGATGAGCGCTTCCGGTTCTTGCAGCACGCGCCAAGCGGGAATCGTGCGTTCGGGGATATCCTCTGAGTAGTGAATCCAGAATTGCGTGTCCTGCGCCATTGGTATTTCGAGTGCGCCGACTCGAAGGAGGTTCAAGCCATAGAATGCGCCTAGCCGGAACTCGCCCTGTGCATGAGCGGACCGCGCCACCAACGTGCTGGCGCCCTGGGCGACGCGCAGTGCCTCGACGGAGATCGTCGGGATAATCGCATCGTCGATTTTCGAGAGCAGGGGCATGCGCCGGACAATCCCATCGCGCTCCGGCAGGTACGAGAAGTTGGCAAAGCCGGTGGCGGCCTCTTCCAGAACGGCTAGGTTACGGGTGGCGTGATCGAACTTTGGAATTGAATCGATCACGTCCTGATGGCCGGCAAATCCGACGCGCTTGGGCAAAGGTTCGGTGTTGCCTGCCTCACCGTGAAAGATCATGCCTAAAACACTTGGCGAGTTCGCGATGGCTTCGGCAAGGCGGTCGTCGTGGTCGCGAAGGCTCCGGAGGTGCGGCGCGATTTGTTCGCGAACTTCCTCCGGCAGTTTCCAGTCGCGGATGACTGTTGCCGGCGATGTGCGGTCTGGCTCAGCAAAAACAATATCAAACCCGATCGCAGCAGAGCCGAGCGCGTTGAGATTGTCCACCAGATCAGCCATGATATGCCGCGGCCAGGGCCATTGGCCGAAGCGCCGCAGCGATTCCTCGTCCACGGCGATGACACGCACCGGGGCGGCCTCGTAGGTGCGGGGCGCGAGTTGTTGATAGCGGTCAAATACAAGGAAACGCGCAATTTTCAGGCCACCAGGATCCGCCCAACGGAGGGCCAAGGCCGCAAATAGTGCCAGTAACCCAGCAAGTATCACAATACCGCGGCGGCTAAAAATTCGTCGAGTGTGCTTTTTTTCACTCTCATTTTTTGCCATATGTGACCACCATCAATAGATTTTCCGGCTGAATGTGCGTATATTCGTATGAAGCTGGTTTGATTCGATGTTAAAGAAACTGGCGTTGGACCTTTGGGCGTAACCTAGTGAGCCAAGCAAGGCAGACCATTAATCGCAAATACTCGCAACCTGCGCCTGCGCGGGTGGCGATGCTTGTTTGCGTCCTGGCGGTTGCATTGTTCTCGTTTCTCATGGCGGGCGCTCCGGTACAAGCAGCCCCGGTTATTGGCTCGGCGTCAACAGTTGTACGTGACGTGAAAGGGCAATTGGAGCGCAATTGGCGCGAGGTCGTCATTCACGACGACGTTCATCAGGACGAATTGATTAAGACGGGATCCGCTAGTGCAGCCCGACTAGTGTTTGCCGACCGCACCGACTTTATGATCGGCGCAGAGTCCGAGGTTGTGCTGGACAAGTTCATTTATGATGCGACTTCAAACTCCGGGCAGTTGGTTCTGCGGGCAACCAAGGGTCTGATGAAGTTCCGCACGGGCAGTATGTCCAGCCGTTCATACCGTATCGACACGCCGGTCGCGACCGTCGGCGTACGCGGCACCGAGTTTGTACTCCAGGTCTTCGAGGGCGGCGGCTCGTACATCAAAGTGATATCGGGCGAAGTGGTCGTGACGGATCACCGGAACAAATCGCTTTCTGTAAAAGCCGGTGAAACGGCAATTGTGTTCCCAGAATCCGATGCCCGCGCCGCGGCCGGTCCACGCTTGATCGCCGCAGGGGACTTTGCCCTGAGCGACCAGACTCGCGAAATGATCGCACAGATCGTCTTTTCGGAAAGTACGACACAGACTCAACTGACAACCCAGGGGCAGCAAGCGGCTTCCTTTTCCGGCAATACGATCCAACTCAGTGCGATTGCCAATGGTGGCAACTCTCCAATTGCGGTCAATCCTGTAAAGCCTGCGCCACAGATTAAAACGGGATCCTCCGGCTCCTCCTTGCAGTCGCTTGTCCCTTCGCGGCAAGTTTTCGTGCCCCGCGGCTTACCCGGTTCATTCTTCAATAGCGGTTTCGACTCGGGGTTGAGCGGCTGGACATTTAGAGGCTCGGGGTCGGTGACTGTCATTCCTGATCCAGCTGATTCATTGAACAATGTGGCCCAACTGACAACCGGATCGCCAGTTTCGCTGGAGCAGACTTTTGAGCCGCTTGATGAACCGTTCTCCATCAAGTTTTGGCGGCGGTTCTTGAGCGACAAGGGCGTGTTGTGCGTTTACGTCGAACCGGTAGAAGGTGATGCGGGTGAAAGCGCCAGCGCGAAGAATGATCCCGAACCCGCTTGTGATTCGGGCGCCCTGGCGGCTTTCGCATCGGTCGGTGCCGAACTTGCGATGCAGGAAGTAAGCATCGATGTTCTGGATGAAGCGCTGTACGGTCTCGATCAATTGTTGCTGCGGCTGGTTTTCACCGCGGAAGAGGGTGGAGTTCAGGTGTTGCTGGACGACCTGACGACGGTGCCCTATGTCGAGGGAGAGCCAGGTTCGACCGAGGTTCCGCTGGCACCGTCTATCGTATTTGTGGCCGGTACCTTCATCGTTGCTGGTCTGGCTGCTCGGTGGAGGCGGCGTCGGTCACAGGCCCTCTGGTAGTAGAGCCCGCAGCAATGAGTAACAAATCAAGTCAGCGACCTAGAGCCGGGCGGAGCAAATGCCCGGCTCTACGTGCTTCGAGGTTTTAGCCCATCTGATAGCCGGGCGTGGACTGAGAAATGGCGATCTCGTCGTTGCTCATTTCCTCCTCAATCCCCTCGAATAGAGGCGTGGAGAGGTAGCGCTCGCCGGTGTCCGGCAGCATGGCTAGGATGACTGAGCCAGGCTCCGCCTTTTCCGCAATCTGCATGGCGATGGCGAGGGATGAGCCGCCGGAAATGCCGGTGAGAATGCCTTCCTTGGACGCCAATTCTTTTGCCCATTTAATGCCATCCGGGCCGGCGACGGGTATCAATTCGTCGTAAAGATTGTTGTCTATCGATTCCTGCAGGACGTAGGGGATGAAGTCCGGGGTCCAGCCCTGGATGGGATGGGGTTCGAAGGCAGGGTGGCTCACGGCTGGGGAGTTGGCCGCATTACGCTTCTGGGCATGGCCGCTGCCGACGATCTGCGCATTGGCAGGCTCACTCAGGATGATTTTCGTATCGGGCCGTTCCTTACGCAGCACCCGGCCAACGCCGGTGACAGTGCCGCCGGTACCATAGCCGGTCACGAAATAGTCCAGGCGGTCGCCAGCGAAGTCCGTCATGATCTCCCTTGCCGTCGTCGTCTCGTGAATGTCGGCATTGGAGGCGGTTTCGAACTGGCTTGCCAGGAACCAGCCGTTCTTCTCTGCCAGTTCGACGGCCTTGTTGTACATGCCGAAGCCCTTTTCGGCCCGCGGGGTCAGCACCACTTTCGCGCCGAACATTCGCATCAGCTTGCGCCGTTCAATGGAGAAACTGTCGGCCATGGTGATGACCAGAGGATAGCCTTTTTGTGCGCACACCATGGCAAGGCCGATGCCGGTGTTGCCACTGGTGGCTTCCACAACAGTCTGGCCGGGCTTGAGCGCGCCACTGCGCTCGGCAGCCTCGATGATGTTGACGGCGAGTCTGTCTTTGACGGAGGCAGCGGGGTTGAAAAACTCTGCCTTAACGTAGAGCCGGACGCCAGGCGGCGCGATATTTTTGACTTCGATGCAGGGCGTATTGCCCACGGTTTCGATGATGCCTTCATAAAGGCGGCCGCGGCCCGCGGTGGCGCGGACGTTTGGATCGTTTGGCATGAGGTTCCTCCAGAAAAGCCGTAATGTGCGGAGCCGCACATTGCGACAGAAGAGGTGGGCAGGGAACCGCAAAGTACCGTCAATACGAAAACCTCTGGAAACACGGTGCATTTCCAGGGGGTGTAAGCAAATAACCTGAAGAACCGTCAGGCTTGGTCGATGATCTTCACGATGAAGTTGGGTAGCGCAAACGACGCTACGTGAGTCGCCGGGTTGTAGTATAGGGTCTCGATTCCCAGCGCATCGAAACGGGCCTGGATGGTCTCCAGGCTCTGGTGGCGCAGGTCAGCGTCATCTGTTGCCCAGCCGAGCGTCATAAAGCCCAGCGCATAGGTCGGGCAGGAAATGACGTAGCAGCCGGCATCATCAAACAGCGACCGAAAGTGCCTGACAGAGCTTTTCAATTCATCGCCCTGAACGAA
Organism: Alphaproteobacteria bacterium; assembly: GCA_965222315.1. Lineage (GTDB taxonomy): Bacteria > Pseudomonadota > Alphaproteobacteria > Bin95 > Bin95 > JACKII01. The sequence continues at coordinate 2,036,520 of OZ244951.1, forward strand.
CGGCACGCCGTTCTGGGTGACGAGAATACCACCCGGTGTCAGGCAATTTTTACAGTGGCTGTAGAACTCATGCGTAAAGAGGACAGCGCCCGGTCCAATCGGATCGGTCGAATCGACCAGCACTAAGTCAAACTTCTGGTCGGTCTCGGCGACGAATTTTGCGCCGTCGCCGATGACCAGGTTGACCCTGGGATCGTCATAGGCCTGGCCGCAGATGCTGGAGAGGTGCTCTTTCGAGATCTCCACAACACCGCCGTCCAGTTCGACTTCGGTGACATGCTCGACATCGTGCTTCAGCACTTCTTCCAGCAAACCACCGTCGCCGCCGCCGATGATCAGCACGCGCTTTACAGACCCATGGGCCAGCAGCGGCACGTGCGCGAACATCTCGTGGTAGACGAACTCGTCGCCCTCTGTCGTTTGCACGACACCGTCCAACGTCATGAAGCGGCCGAATTTCCGGTTCCGCATGATCTTGATGTCCTGAAAGCCGGTATGGCCTTCATAGAGGACTTCTTCGATCTCCAGACGCTGGCCGACTCCGTCGTGCAGGACTTCGTCGAACCAGGTTCCGCTCATTTCAGTGCGCTGACCTGCAAGCCGCGGCGATGCTCCGTCAGATTGACGGTCGCCGGAGAGAAGGCTTCCTTCAGCACCTTGATGGCGTTGTAGGGATTGCAGTCGCCGCACATGAAGATATCCAGCGCTGCAAAGTTCCGCTCCGGCCAGGTGTGAATGCTGATATGGCTCTCGGAGAGAACCACTACGCCGGAAACGCCGCCATTTGGCTGAAAATGGTGCAGGTCGACGTTCAGGATGGTCGCGCCCGATACAATGGCCGACTTGCGTAACGCAGCCTCCACCGTTTCCAGGTCGTCCAGATTGGACGCACCGGCCAGATCGATCAGCAGGTGAATACCGGCAAATTCCAGGCCATCTTTCTTCACAAAGAAGTCCAGACGTTCGTCTTCGGCAGGCGCAACGTACTCCGTCACGCCGGCGGTATGCCTCTGATCAGCCTGATCGCGATCCATACAATGAGGATCGACAACCCGAACGGCTTCGTGTTCTTCAGGCTGTAGAGCGGACGGGACGTCAAAAGACGACTCGTACCCCGCGGCAACAGCCAGCTCTTCGAAAGTGCGATTATCATTCATCGCAAATCTCCCGTGAACCGGTATTGGGGGGTGGCAGGAAAGGCGCGCCTTATGACGGAAAGGTTCCGGTGGCGCAAGTTATTTCTTCGTACAACATCAAAGATTTTTTTCCTGCCTGAATGAAGGGCGCATGCGGGCCGCCCATTGCCCTGAAAACAGGCAGTGAAGCAAGCGGCGCAAACCTGCCTGATAGGCAAGAAATAGCGCACTGAGTGCGCAATTCAAGGGAAGATATCTAGCCCGTGCAGTATGCGGTACCCGGGCGACGCTTTAGGTCCGGCGGTTCCGGCGACGACCGAGGCGAAGACTCCCGGACGTCAGCACCGCTGCAGCGAGAAGGCTGATGGAAGCTGGCAGTGGCACCGTGGTTGGGGCTGGCACCGGCGGGGAGGCCGTGCCGATCAGTTGGTGACCGGCGTTTTGATGGGAGACGATGGAGCGGCTTTCCGCAACGTTGGTGTCAACCCAGTATTGCTCGTCCGGCGTGCCCAGATCACTAGCGCAAAAGTTCGTACCGATACACCAGGCAAAAGCAGCGCCGGCAGACCTCCCTGATATGGAAAACACGCTATAGACGCCGGAGTAGGAAGGTTCGAACCGGAACTCCATCTCGGTGGCGGTCGCGAACATGCCATGGCCATAATTGGCCGGACCTTCGATATCGTATGTCAGTATGGAGCTTGCGGCCGTAGCAGCCGCAGACTGCGAACCGGTGGCAATCGCCAAATTCCAGCCGACAATGTCACCTGGGGCCAACAGACCGATGGTGCCGTCGGTTGTAATCGTGCCTTGCAGCCGCGCCGACGGGCCGAAACCGGTTGCCGCGCCCGTAAATATCCGGTCGACGGAATACGAGATGCTGGCGGCGCTACCAGCCGTTGGCAGCACCGCAATTGCGCAGCAAAACGCTGCCACGAGCCTGTTCATCTGACCTGCCATCTCCTGCTATCGCCTAGTCAAGCGCCGGATGCCGGAAGCGTGGCCCAGCGCATGGCACAACTATAAAGAGATATTCAGGTGAGAAAACAGCAATATAAATGTTGAATTATTCAGGTACGACACATCGGGGCCGGAACTGTGGATAACCTCGATCCGGCCAATTCTCCCGCAGCCCCGGTTGGCCTCTGCGCGCGATGCGGCGGGCGGCCGCATTACCGGGTCCAGTGTGGATTTAAGCGCGGAGGGGAGGGGACGGCAGTCTGGGGGCTTGTTTTCGGCGGCGCCGCGCTTGGCGCAAGCCGCTGCCTGCGGCGGCCATCAAGCCGGCGCTGGCAAGTAACAGGATGCCGCCCGGCAATGGCACCGGCGCTGCCAGGTTTTCCCGGTCTGCCGTACCATATTCCGCGACGGTCCGGCTCTCGTCTTTGTCGAAGCGGATCAGGACCAGTTCATCGGGAATACCGAAATCGTTGTTGCAGAAGTTGGTTCCGATGCACCAGGCGAAGAAATTGGGAAGCGAGGTGTCTCCGGTAACCGAACTGCCCCCCCAGATGCCGAAAATGGAGTAGAGCGAGCTGAAGGCAGGCCCGAAAACAAAGTCCAGCCCGGACGGGCCAGCGAACAATCCCTGGTTGTACAAGGTCGGGTCCACTGTTTGGAAGTCGAGCAGTGAGTTGGAGGGATCGACCGACAGTTGATAAGGGCCGGTCGTCAGCGAAAGGCTCCAATCAAGGATGTTGGACGGCGTAAGGAAGCCAAATGTACCGTCCGTGGTGATCGTGCCTTTGACTTGGGCCGGCGGGCCAAAGACTGTTTTACCGGGCGTCAAGGTTCGTTCGACCGAGTAAATGACGTTCGCGGCAGCGCGTGTGCCGTACACGGTCAGCACCAAGGCTGCCAATAAAATTCCAAGCTTCCGCATGGTCACCCCTACCGTATCCGTACTCATAATGGCACGCCGACGCGCATACCAAAATATCCGTTACGCATACAATTATAGGGAATGGAGGTGGCGGTCAAACCCTCATGTATTGGGTATGGGGTGTCATAGTTGATAGTGCATACACATATATTCGGCTTCTTACAGGGGTTGGGCAGGGCGGGCTAACCCAACCGGGCGATGGTCTAAAACGCGTCTGCGCTCATCTCCGCCACCAGCGCGCCGCCTGTAACGATGGGGCGTTCCATGGCGGTGCCTTCGGGGATCAGTTGCTCTGCGAAAAAGCGGGCGACCTTGCGTTTCTGCTTGGCAAAGGCGCTGTCGTCGCCGACCGTCGCCAGCGCCGAATTCGCCATGAGCCAGCCGCCCGTCACATAGCCAGCCAGTTTCATATAGCTGGTCGCGCCTGCCAGGGCCTCGCCTGGCTGTGTGCCCAAATGCGCCACCATCCAGGCGGTGCAGCGCTCCAAACTTTCCAGGCCCTCAGCCAGGGGCGCGCGGATTGCGGCCAGATCGGCATTGTCGTGATTGGCCAGTTCGGCGACCGTTGCGGCAATCTCCGCTGCGACTGCCGCCATGGCCTCGCCGCCGTCGCGGCCGAGCTTCCGCCCGACAAGGTCGATGGACTGGATGCCGTTGGTGCCCTCGTAGATCGAGGAAATCCGAACATCGCGCAGGTGCTGTGCGGCTCCCGTTTCTTCGATAAAGCCCATGCCGCCGTGCACCTGGACGTTGGTAGAGGTAACCTCCAGACCCACATCGGTGCTCCAGGCCTTGACGATCGGGATCAGTAAATCGACCCGCCGCTGCGCCAGCTTGCGTGCCTCCGGATCGGGCAGGCGCTTGGCCAAGTCCAGGCCGGCTGCCGCAGTATAGGCGAGGCAGCGCATGGCTTCCACTTGGGCGCGCATCCGCAAGAGCATGCGGCGCACGTCCGGGTGATGGATGATGGTCACCGGATCACGGCTGCCATTGACGGCGTCGCGCATCTGCACCCGGTCTTTGGCAAAGGCGACGGCCTGTTGGTAGGCGCGCTCCGCCACCGAGAGGCCCTGCAGGCCGACGCCCAGGCGGGCGTTGTTCATCATGGTGAACATGTACTCAATGCCGCGGCATTCCTCGCCAATCAGGTAGCCGACAGCGCCGTCGTTCTCGCCAAATAGCATAACGGCGGTGGGGGAGGCATGGATCCCGAGTTTGTGCTCCAGGGAGCCGGGGCGCAGATCATTTCGCTGACCGAGAGAGCCGTCATCGTTCACCAAGAATTTCGGCACGACAAAAAGGGAAATGCCTTTGATGCCCTCCGGCGCGCCCTCGGTGCGGGCCAAGACCAGATGAACGATATTCTCTGTCATCTCGTGGTCGCCATAGGAGATGTAAATCTTCTGACCGGAGATTCGGTAGTGATCACCCTCTTTCACCGCCTTGGTCCGCAGCGCGCCGACGTCGGAGCCCGCCTGCGGCTCGGTCAAATTCATGGTACCGGACCAAGTGCCGGTAATCATGTTCTCCAGGTATTTGTCCTTCTGCGCGGGCGAGCCATGCACCTCCAGCAGTTCGACCGCGCCTTGCGTCAGCAGCGGCCCGAGGGAAAAGCCCAGATTGGCCGAGCCCCAGATCTCGTTCAGCACCGTGCCTACCAGCCATGGCAGCCCTTGACCGCCACGCTCGGGATCGAAGACCGGGCCGTTCCAGCCGCCATCCACATAGGCCTTATAGGCTTCCGGAAAGCCATCGGGCATCCGCACAACGCCATTTTCCAGGCGCGCGCCCTGGGTATCGCCGACCCGAAGAAGCGGCGCCAGCACGCCGCTTGCGAACTTATCCGCTTCGTCCAGCACTGCGTCGACCAATTCGGTCGAAAGATCTTCAAAGCCTTCCAGCGCTAGCACATTTTCCAGCCCCGCTATTTTGCTGAGGGTAAAGCGGATATCGGCGAGCGGGGCGGCATAGTTGGACATGGGAGGGATCCCGGAGATGAAGAGAACCGATGGCGGGATGTAGGCGAGCAGGCCTGCAAATGCAAAGAAGAATTCCGAACGTTCTTCAACGATGAATAGGAGGGCAAATGATGTTTGCTCCTATTAGTTATAAGCTACCCAGCAAAATATGGGTTCTGATGAAGGTCGCGACGATGGAATGCGTTTCGCATTTCACCCGAATGTCGTTGTCGCTGGCTTCACATCCGCACGGCACACTGAAGTGAATTATGACATCGTCCACAAGGACCAGAGCCCACACGGTTGACGTCAGCGCTGAGGGCTTTATTTTGAGTTAAAGCCATCGACCTCTGCGGGAGAGCTCGTCCCTTGGCAGTAGCCATCGGATGACGCCGAAGGAGCAACCGGCCCCGGAAACTCTCAGGCACCGTGGACCGCAGGGTGAGGCACCTCTGGAAAGAGAGCGCGCTTTTCGAAGCGCTCTCCGCCGAAGAAGTAAGCGATGGACAGGCGGCAGAGATTGCCGAACCGTTTGCGTGAATCTTTCAGGCATAGGAGACAGAGCGGGGCTGTGTTTGGACCAATCATGGTTCGAATGGCAGCAACCGCGACTCCGGAGGTTCAAACCATGGCGAACCACAGCGACGAGACCCTGCTTGAGACGCCCCTTGCCGCGCTGCATGTGCGGCTCGGTGCCAAAATGGTGCCGTTTGCCGGCTATTCCATGCCAGTTCAGTACAAAGACGGGGTCCTGAAAGAACACCTGCACACCCGCGCTGCCGCGGGCCTGTTCGATGTCTCCCACATGGGACAGGCGGGCCTGAGCGGACCAGGCGCCGCAGAATTCCTGGAAACCCTGGTCCCGGGCGACATCTTGGGGCTGGAGCCAGGGCGTATGCGCTATACCGTGCTGATGGGCGCTGACGGCGGCATTCTGGACGATTTGATGGTGCTGCGGATGGCGGACAACGCCTTTCACCTGGTGGTGAACGCTGCCTGCAAGACGGAAGATTTCGCGCATATCGAGGCACATCTGCCAGCCGGCCTGATTTTCACGCCGCGGCCTGAACTGGCGCTCATTGCGCTGCAGGGACCGGAAGCCGCGGCCACGTTGGCGCAATTGGCGCCGGGGGTGGACCGGATCGACTTCATGCAGTGCGCCAGCGTTTCCGTAGACGGCGCGGACGTGCTCGTCACCCGCTCCGGCTACACCGGCGAGGACGGCTATGAACTCAGCCTGCATGAAAGCCAGGCGGAGGCGCTGGCCGAAAAGTTGCTCTCGTTCGAGGCGGTCAAACCGATTGGGCTCGGCGCGCGGGATTCGCTGCGGTTGGAAGCGGGGCTTTGCCTATATGGCCATGACATCGACACAACCACCTCTCCCATCGAGGCCGGACTGATCTGGATCATCCCGAAGGCCCGTCGGGGCGCGGATGCCGGCTATCCCGGTGCCGCGCGGATCGCGGAGGAGATCGCAAACGGCGCCTCCCGCCGCCGCGTCGGCATTCAGCCGGAAGGCCGGGTGATCGCGCGTGAAGGTTCTCCCGTATTGGATGCCGACGGCAATCGCATTGGTACGGTAACTTCCGGTGGCTTCGGGCCGTCTGTGGCGGGCCCCGTTGGCATGGGGTATGTGGAACCGCCTCACAACAAGATCGGTACGGCGTTGCAGGTGGAGGTGCGCGGCAAACTGCATCCGGCAAGCGTCGTCAAGCTGCCGTTCGCCCCTCATCGCTACCATCGCGCCGGTTGAGCCCAAAAATTTCGAAAAGGAGATCAAGAGTCATGGCAAGTGAGCGTTACACGGAAGAGCATGAATGGGTCCGCATCGAGGGCTCGATTGCTACCTGCGGCATCAGTGAATACGCCCAGGAACAACTAGGCGATGTCGTGTTCGTCGATCTTCCGGAGATAGGCATGGTTGTCTCCCAGAATGACGAGATTGCTGTTGTTGAGTCGGTCAAAGCCGCAAGCGACATCTATGCGCCCATCAGCGGAGAGGTGGTCGAGGTAAATGAGGCCGTCGAAGACGCTCCGGAAACGGTCAACGAGGATGCGCTCGGCAAGGGCTGGCTGTTTAAGATCAAGGTATCGGATGAAGGCGAAGCCGATGCGCTGATGGATGACAGCAGCTACGCAGATTTTGTGGCCGGATTGGACGAATAACCTGATGCGCTATTTGCCTCTGACGCCGGACGACCGGGCGTCGATGCTGGAGACCATTGGCGTCGCCAGCGTGGATGAACTCTTCCGGGACGTGCCGGATGCTGCTCGCCTGAATGCACCGCTAGACCTGCCACCGCACGCCAGCGAAATGGCGGTGGAGCGTGCGCTGACAAAGATGGCCAGGATGAACCATGCCGCCGGAGACGGGCCGTTCTTCTGCGGCGCAGGAGCATACCGCCATCACGTGCCGGCGACAGTGGATTACCTGATCCAGCGCGGTGAATTCCTGACGGCCTACACGCCCTATCAGCCGGAAATCGCGCAGGGCACGCTGCAGGTATTGTTCGAGTTCCAGACGCAGGTCGCAATGCTGACTGGCATGGATGTCGCCAATGCCTCCATGTATGACGGCGCGACTTCCTGCGCAGAGGCGGTGACGATGGCGGCGCGGGTGACGCGGCGGCACAAGGCAGTGCTCTCCGGCAACCTGCATCCTCACTACCGTGACGTGACCAGTACGCTTTGCGAGATGACGGACTATCCGCTGTCGGTGACACCGGTGAACCTCGCCGGACCGGACCTGGATGCATTGGCGGACGCGGTTGACGACGAAACGGGCTGCGTTGTCGTACAGTATCCGGACGTATTCGGCCATATCGCCGACCTCTCACCGCTGGCTGAGGCCTGCCACGAAAAAGGCGCACTGCTGGTCGTCGTGGTGACGGAGGCCGTGGCGCTGGCCGGGCTGAAGACGCCGGGCGAGATGGGCGCGGATATCGTGGCAGCGGAGGGTCAATCCTTTGGCAATGGCCTGAACTTTGGCGGCCCATATGTCGGCCTGTTCGCAACGCGGGACAAGCTGGTGCGCCAGATGCCGGGGCGGCTCTGCGGCCAGACCGTGGATGCAGACGGAAAACGGGGTTTTGTCCTCACGCTATCGACTCGCGAGCAACATATCAGGCGGGAGAAGGCGACCAGCAATATCTGCACCAATTCGGGCCTATGCGCACTCGCATTTTCGATCCGTGTATCCCTGCTGGGTGAGCGCGGCATGCAGGAATTGGCGGCGCGCAACCACGCCATGGCGGTGAAGACCGCCGAGCGGCTGGAGGCAATCGACGGTGTTGAACAACTGACGCCTGCTTTCTTCAACGAATTCGCGCTGCGCTTGCCGAAAGCGGCCGCCGACGTGGTCGAGACCTTGGCTGCGGATGGGGTCCTTGCGGGGGTGCCGGCCTCGCGCCTCTATCCGGAGGATGCTTCGTTGGCGAACGTGCTGTTGGTGGCGGCGACAGAATTGCTGATGGATGAAGACATCGACGCGCTTGCGACTGCGCTGGAAGGGGTGCTGGCATGAGCATGAACAATCAAGGACGCCCGACCGCGCCCGCGAGTGAGAGCGGTGTGGCAAACAATGGTCCCCAGACGTTCACTGGCAACCGCGCGCTGGCGCAGGACGAGACGCTGATCTTCGAGCAGGGGGCAGAGGGGCGCAGCGGCACCGATTTGGGGCCAACACCAGAAGTGACCGACAGGCGAGGGGGGCTTGCCAGGGATGGCGAGATTGGCCTTCCTGGATTGTCGGAGCCGCAAGTGGTGCGGCATTACACGCGCCTTAGTCAGCAGAATTACTCCATCGACACAGGGGTATTTCCGCTTGGCTCCTGCACCATGAAGCACAACCCGCGATTGAATGAACGCATGGCTCGCCTGCCAGGCTTCAGCGATATTCATCCCCTGCAGCCGGAAACCACGGTGCAGGGTGCGCTGCAGCTGATGCAGGAGCTTTCGCACTGGATCCTGACCCTGACCGGCATGCCTGCCGTAGCACTGTCGCCGGGTGCGGGGGCGCATGGCGAGTTGACCGGCATGGCGGCGATCCGGGCGGCGCTGGAGCACCGCGGGGAGTCAGCCACCAGGCGTAAGGTGCTGGTGCCGGAATCGGCGCACGGCACCAATCCGGCGACTGCTGCGGCGCTCGGCTTCAAGATTGAAAGCATCGAAGAGGACGAGCACGGGCGCGTCGACCTTAAGGCGTTCGAAAAGCATGTTGGCGACGACGTGGCCGGAATCATGCTGACCAATCCCAATACCTGCGGCGTGTTCGAGTATGACATCCGCCGCATCGCCGACGCTCTGCACGAGGCCGGCGGTTATTTCTATTGCGACGGCGCGAACTTCAACGCCATCGTGGGGCGGGTCAGGCCGGGCGACCTCGGCATCGACGCCATGCACCTGAATCTGCACAAGACTTTCTCGACCCCGCATGGCGGCGGCGGGCCTGGTAGCGGGCCTGTGGTTTACTCTGAAGCCCTGGCGCCATTCGCGCCGGTGCCGAGGGTCGAGCAGAGCGCAGACGGTACGCTGCGATTGGTGGAGCGCTCCAATGGCGAGGCGGCGGAGGCTTTTGGCCGGGTGAAGGGTTTCCACGGTCAGATGGGCATGTTCGTCCGCGCGCTCGCCTACATGATGAGCCATGGCGGCGATGGCCTGAAACAGGTGGCAGAGGACTCCGTGCTGAACGCCAACTACCTGAAAGAACGTCTCAAGAGCGAGTTCAGCCTGCCTTACACTGACGGTCCCTGCATGCACGAGGTGCTGTTTGACGACAGCTTCCTGAAGGGGACGGGTGTTTCCACGCTCGATTTTTCCAAGGCGATGATCGACGAAGGCTACCACCCGATGACCATGTACTTCCCGTTGGTGGTCCACGGGGCCATGCTGATCGAGCCGACCGAGACCGAAAGCAAGCAGTCGCTGGACCAATTCGCCGACTCGCTACTGAGCCTTGCCAAGGCCGCAAAAGCGGGCGAGAAGGACCGTTTTACCCAGGCCCCGTACTATGCGCCGCGCAGCCGCCTGGACGAGACGGCGGCGGCAAGGAAGCCGGTGCTGCGCTGGAAGCCGGAGGCCTGAAAGGCGGCTTCCGGTACAAAACCAGCCGGGACGGCAGAGCGGACTTGACCGGTCGGAAGGCCGTGCAACACTGCTGCACCGCATTCACTTGGCCGATACCGCTTGGAAGCCGATACTGAGAATGAGTTGAGCGCGTCGGAGCTGCGTGATTTCCGGCGGCTGACGGCAATCATGATTCCGGCGTCTGACGAGTTCGGTCTGCCGGGAGCTGGCGACGAAGCGATCTTCGCCGATATTGTCGGCTCCCTCGGCCGCGATCTTCCTGCCGTTCGGCAAGCTCTTGGCGAGTTGGCCCGGATGTCAGGCGGTCACTTTTCGGAACTGACGGATTCAGCGGCGGAAATGACCGCCATGGCTCTGCTAAATCGGCCAGGACCGGTGACCGCCGCACTGGGACAGGCGGTGCTGCAGTGCTACTACAGGGATAGTCGCGTGTTTCTGGCTTTGGGCCGGGAGTACCGGCCGCCATTTCCGAAAGGCCACGTGCTGGAGCAGGGCGATTTCGGCCTGTTGGAGGCGGTGCAGGGGCGGCCGCGCATGTGGCGCGATCTTGACAGTGGCAAATCAGGACTCGGCGGGGCGAGCGATGAACACTGATAATGCCAGCGCATCCCGGCCAACGGACGAAATCGTCGATGTGCTGATTATTGGCTCTGGCGCGTCCGGTGCTGCAGTGGCGTGGAGCCTTGCCGATACACGGATGCGGATCCTTTGCCTGGAGCAGGGCGACTGGGTAAAGCCGACTGACTTTCCGACCAACGGGCTGGATTGGGAGGTCCGGCGCTTCAGCGATGCCGCCATCCTGCCGAATAGGAGGGGATTACCGGCGGACTACCCGGTGAACGACGACAATTCGCTCATGAAGGTTGCCAATTATAACGCCGTCGGCGGCGCAACCGTGCATTACACCGCGCATTTCCCGCGGATGCACCCGTCGGATTTCAAGGTGAAGACGCTGGATGGCGTCGCCGACGATTGGCCGCTCGACTATTGGACGCTGGAGCCCTACTTCGCCGAGAATGACCGGATAACGGGCGTGGCGGGACTGGCAGGCGATCCGTCATACCCGCCTCATGAGCCGACCATGCCGCCGGTGCCACTTGGCAAGACCGGCACGCGTTTCGCCCAGGCCACCAACAAGCTGGGCTGGCACTGGTGGCCATCAGACATTGCGATCAACACAGTTGAATATGACGGACGTGCGCCCTGTATCAACCTTGGCAACTGCACGCCCGGTTGTGCACAGGGCGCCAAGTCGAGCGTCGATATCACCTACTGGCCGGCTGCGATCAGGGCAGGGGTGGAGTTGCGCACGAATTGCCGGGTGCGCGAGATCCTTACCAACGAGTACGGGATGGCGTCGGGCGTGGTCTACTACGACCCAGACGGCGTCGAGCGCTTCCAGCCGGCGGAAGTGGTGATCCTGGCGGCCAATGGTGTCGGAACGCCCAGGCTATTGTTGAATTCCGCGTCGGGTCGGTTCCCGGACGGACTCGCGAATTCTTCCGGGCTGGTCGGCAAGAACCTAATGCTGCATCCCTGGCCGCAAGTAACCGGCTACGTGGACGAGGAGATGGACGGCGACCGGGGACCGCAAACGGTCATGTGGGGCAAGGAATTTTATGAGACCGATCGCACCCGTGGCTTCGTGCGCGGCTACACCCTGCAATATGCGCGCGGGACCGGGCCGGTGAACGAGGCGGTGACGAGCATGCTGGCGGGCCGGCTGCCATGGGGAAGGGACCATCATCGCGTCTACCGTACCCTTTACCAGAGGCGTCTGCAGATCGGTATCGCCTGCGAAGACCTGCCGGAGGAGCACAATCGGGTGACGCTCGATCCCGTGTTGAAAGACAGCCACGGCATTCCGGCGCCGAAGGTAGACTACACCATCAGCGCGAACACGGCGGCGATGATGGAGCACGGCATCGCGCGCGCGACGGAGATCCTGGAGGCGGCGGGAGCGAACAATATTTCATGCTCCCGCACAGCGCTGAACTATCCGGGGCATTTGCTCGGCACCGCGCGGATGGGACTGGACCCGGAACGTTCAGTCGTGAACGAATGGGGGCGGTCCCATGACGTCAAGAACCTGTTCATCGTCGATGGCAGTATCTGGGTTACGTCCGGCGGCGTTAACCCGACATCCACGATTCAGGCACTGGCGCTCTATATCGCGGACCAGATGAAGCAGCGGTTGGCAAACCTGTTCGACTGAGATGCCTGGCCGGCTGGTTCCGCAAGACTAGCGCAGGATATCGCGCAGTGCGTCAACGCAGCGGGCGCAGTCTTCGTCGTCATTGTAGACATGCGGGCTGATGCGCAGCCGTCCGAGCCTGGCGGCGGCATAGACGCCACGTTCGGCAAGCCGCTCCGGCAGCCCCTCGGGCATGCCGTCCGGGAAGCCGATGCTCAGAATGTTGGGAGCGCGCAAGTCCCGTTGGAGCCATTCGACCGGCACGCCGTCGGCCTTTAGACCCGCTTCGAGCCTGTCGGTCAGCATTGAGAGCCGCGCGCGGATCGGTTGGATTCCCCACTGGAGCAACAGTTCCATGCTGGTGGCCGCTACATCGAGCGAGACGAAGAAGTCCCGCTCCCCCATATCATAGCGCCGGGCGCTATCCACATAGTCCAAGTCGGTGAAATATGTGTCGTCGGTTGCCCGTACCCGCTTGCGGCCATAGCTTGTCTGCTCCAGCGGCATACCTGTTTGGTGGCGTTTGGCGACATACAGGAAGGCGCGGCCATAGGGTCCGAGGAGCCACTTGTAGGTCGGGAAGATGACGAAATCCGGGTCCAGGGCCGTAACGTCGAGATCGACCACCCCAGCGCCATGGGTTGCATCGACAAGCAGCTTGCCACCGTGGGGACGGAGCGCCGCTTGCACCCGGTCGAGGTCGATCAGACCGCCATCCGACCAATGAATGCTGGAGATCGAGACAAGGGCAACCGGCGGTTTGCCGGGCTGGGCCAGAGCTTCTTCCAAGGCGCCCGTCCAATCATGGTTCGCGCCGGGCGTAACCGTCTCGATCCGGAAATCCATCTCTTGTGCTCGGCTCATCCACTCCAGAACCGGCGATGTGTGGTCCCGATCCAGCACGAGGATGCTGCTGCCGCGGGGGAGGTTGAGGATTTTGGCTGCTGTCGAAACGCCATAACCGACCGACGAGATCAGCGCGATGTCGCCTGGCTCCGCATTGATGATAGCGGCGGCGGCTGTTCTGGCCCGCTCTATCTGCTGCTCCTGAAAGGAGTCCGCCAGTTCCCACGGGCGCGCCTTTCTGGCTGCCCCGATCTGTCCTGCTTCGACCGAAGGCATCGGCAGTGGGCTCCATGCCGCAGCGTTCAGGTAGGAGACCTCGCGAGGCATGTCGAACAGGTGGCGTTGTGAGGATAGCACTGGCGCTCTCCAAATTGGCGGGTGAAGAAAGGCCGTTTTCAGCCTTCACCATCCGGTGCCAGACCGCCATTGTCGAGGCCGTCCGGATGTGTGTGCGATGGCCTGGCCTGATAGGATGGATAGACGAGCCTGGACCGGGCTTATAGGAGTGCGGTGAACGTGGCGGTCAGTCCGGTTGCTCACGCAGCCTGTGCCAGGCTAAGGGCGTTTTCGCGCGGCATTTTGCGGATGTGGCTGGCTTCGAACGCGCCGGGTAGCGCCGCCGCTATGTCGCCCGCCTCCAGGAGCTTTTCCAGGTCGATGCCGGTCTCGATGCCCATGCGCTCCATCAGGTAGACGATATCTTCGCTCGGGATATTGCCGGACGCTCCCGGCGCATAGGGGCACCCGCCCAGACCCGCTACCGACACGTCGAAACTGCGGAGCCCCGCTTCCATCCCGGCCAGGATGTTGGCGACTCCGAAGCCGGACGTGTCGTGGCCATGGAAGATGAAACTCGCGTCGCCGCTGAACTGGGCCAGAGCCTGGCCTGCAAGTGATTTAACGCTCATGGGCAGGGCCATGCCCGTTGTATCTGACAGGGCGAATTCCAGGCCGGAGCGGATTTTCAGCATCTTTCGATATTGGCGAGCACCACTTTCTCCGGCGTCAGCCCTTCGAACGGGCAGTGGAAGGAAGTGGCGAGGCCGATGCGCAAGGTCAGCTTTTGCTCCGGGTCGACCTCGGTCAGCAGATAGGCAAGGTCGGTGATCGACTCCGCTGTGGGGCGGCCGACATTGCTGTTGTTATGCCCGTCAGTCATGGAGATCACCATTTCCATATCGGTGATGCCATGGCTGGCGGCCCGGCGCGCGCCCTTGGAATTCGGGACCAGCACCATGCCTGTGACGCCCGGCATCGGCCCGAGGCCCTGGACCACCTCGTCCATGTCCCGCATCTGGGGGATGGCCTTGGGGCTGACGAACGAGCCGATCTCCATCCGCTTGAAGCCCGCCGCGGCGAGCGCATGGATCAGGCGGATTTTCGTCTCGGTCGGCACGAACTGCTTGATGTTCTGCAAACCGTCCCGCGGTCCCACCTCGACGAGTTCGATCCGGTCCATGATTGCGCCTCGCTTGTCAAAATGCATGTGCCATGGTGTTTAGCGGAAACCGTTCCCTTTCGCCAACAGGACGTCATGACTGATCATCTGTCCGGCCAATCATCCGGCCAGCCGCTTGCCGGTTACCGCGTCGTTGACCTCACCCGCGTGCTCTCCGGCCCGTTTCTGACACAGATCCTGGGTGATCTCGGTGCCGACGTCATCAAGATCGAGGCCGATGTGGGCGACTCAGTGCGCACCCAAGGGGACCTAGTCGATGGTTTCAGTTGGTATTTTGCGGGCTTCAACCGCAACAAACGTTCCATGGTCCTCAACCCCAAGACGCCGGAAGGCAAGGAAACGCTGGAAGCCTTGGTCCGCACGGCAGATGTGCTGGTTGAGAATTTCCGGCCGGGCGTGATGGAGCGGTTGGGATTCGGCCCGGCGCGGCTGGAGGAATTGCGTCCCGGTCTGATTACTTGCGCGGTCACGGGCTTCGGCGCGGATGGGCCTTACCGCGACCGCCCCGCTTTCGATTTTATCGCCCAGGCCATGAGCGGTTTCATGAGTTCAAACGGCAGAGAGGGCGATCCGCCGATGCGGTCCGGCCTGCCGATCAGCGATCTGGTGACGGGAATATATGGCGCGCTTGGCGTGACGGCGGCGCTCCTGCGCCGGGAGCGGAACCCGGGCGCAGGCGAGCATGTGGATGTTGCCCTGACCAACTCCATGATCAGCCTGCTCGCTTATCTGGCGGGGAATTACTTTGCCAGTGGCCGGGTCACGCCGCGCTCCGGCAACGACCACCCCATTGCTGCCCCCTATGGCCTGTTCGAGACGGCTGACGTTCCCATCGCCGTTGCGCCGAACGACGATGTGTTCTTCGGCCGCCTGATGGATGCGCTCGACCTTTCGGAACTGAAAGACGATCCGGATTTCGCCAGCAATCACCTGCGCGTCGCCAACCGCGAGCGGCTGAACAAGGCGGTGACCGGAAGGCTCGCCACCGCAGGCGCCGAGTATTGGATCGAGAAGATCAACGCTGGCGGCGTGCCATGCAGCCGGGTCAACGATGTAGCCGGTGTCTTTGCCGACCCGCAGGTGCAGTCCCAGCAAATGGAGTTGGACATCGAGCACCCGGCGCATGGAAACATGAAAGTGTTGGGCTTCCCCATGAAATTCCGCGAGGCCCCCTGTGTGATCCATACCCACCCGCCGGATTTGGGGGAGCACACCGACGAGATTCTCACGGAGTTGGGACTAAAAAAAGGGCAGGGGTGAGAGGTTGGTAAACCATTATCCGGCGTCATTGCTTCGCCTGGAAAAATCCGGGCGAAGCAATGACGCCGTTAGGGTTGGGGAAGGAGCGCGGCTCCTTTAAAACTCCCAATGCACCAGCGGCGCGCCTTTGATCGGGGAGCGGAAGGTTTGGATGCCGTCATGGGCGAGCGAGCCCATGTAAACCGTGTGCAGGTCCCGTCCGCCAAAGCCGATGCTCGCGATGTTGGCGAGCCGCCGCTTGCCGCCGATCTCGATTATCTCCCGCACCGGTTCGCCGCGGTCGAAGGCGGCCTGCAACTCGGTTATTGCTGCCGGGTCGGCGTCCTCATAGACGATATTCTGCTTGCCGTTCCGGTCCACATGGATGATGCGGTTGCTTCCAACGCTGACCATCCAGATCCCGCCGTTGGCATCGAAGGTGAAGCCGTCCGGGAAGGTGCCTCCCGGATAATCCGCCACGGTTTCCTTCGGCCCGAGTGTGGCGTCGGCGTAGATCGCATAGCGGGAGGTGCATTGCCCCACGGTCTCGTTCACATAGATCCATTCACCGGTGGGGTCGACGATGGCCTCGTTGGTGAAGGCGATGCTATCGGCAACGACGCGGGTCGCGCCCCGGTCATGCACGGCGATGAAGCCATCAGCATGGCCCTTCTTGAAGGCCGGGTGACGCGGTAGTGCGCGGGTCGAGACCGAAATCCAGATGCGGCCCCTGGCGTCCAGCCCGACAAAGTTCACGGGCGGCAGAACCTCGCCATCTGCCTCCGCTAAAAAAGGACTGGCCTGGCCGTCCGGTTTGATCCGCCACACGCCGCTGCTATCGGCCAGGTTTGCTGCCAGAACGTCCCGGCCCGGCAGCAGGGCGATTCCGTTCGGCATGAAATCCGCCGGCGCGCCGATGGCCTGTACAAAGCGGCTCTGACCGTCGGGCTTGACGATGTTGTAGCCACCCCGCCTGTCGGAGCAGAACAGGTCGCCTGACTTGGTAGCCAGAACGCATTCCGGTCGTTGCATGCCGCTGCCGATAGCGGTGATGTCGTCGGGAGATAGGGTGAACATTGCCTTGTCCTTCAGTCGTCGGTGCGAAATGATCGCGTCATTGCCTCGCCCGAGTCTATGGCGAAGCCAAAAGATCACAACGTCCCCCTTGGAGGAAGCCACATGGCACGCGTTCCTGTCTTCAAATCGCCCGATGAACTGACCGGGGAGGCCCGCCGGATTGCCGAGAGGATCGTCGATACCCGCCGGTCGCTGGAAGGCCCGTTTTCGGTCTGGATGCACGCGCCAGAATGGGCCGAACGCGTCGCACACCTGGGCGCACTGGTCCGTTGGGAAGGCACGCTGGAGTTGCGTATCAGAACCCTGGCGGCTCTTGTCGTCGGCCGGCACCTCCAGGCCCAATACGTTTGGGGCATTCAGGGCGTCATTGGCGCGGAACGTGGCATACCCCGATCGACCATCGACGCCATTCGCGACGATCATTCGGATGCTGTTCCGGCAGAGGATTTGCAGATCATCGACTTTGCCCGGCAATTGCTGCGCAACAACCGTGTTGACGAACCGTTAGCGGCAGCCGTTATGGCGCGTTTGGGCGCTGACGAGTACGTGCAGTTGACCACCTGCATCGGCTATTACGCCATGCTGGCGATGACCGTGAATGGGGTCGAACTGGAGCCGAACCCGAAGCACGAAGCGCTCTCAGTTTAGCGTAGCCGGATGCGCTATCCTTCTAAAGATGCAGGCCGCGGCCGAGCGCCATGAAGGCCGCTTCCTGGACGGCCTCACTGCGGGAGGGGTGCGCGTGAACCGTGCCGGCCAGGTCTTCCAGCGTCGCGCCCATTTCCAGCGCCAGGGCAAACTCTGCGGCCAGTTCGGCGACACCCTCGCCAACAGCCTGCATGCCGACCACCAGGTCATTGTCCGCTCTCGCGACCACGCGAACGAAGCCATCGTCGCGGCCAGTGGTCATGGCGCGGCCATTGGCGCGGAACGGGAAGGTGCCGGTGCTGACCTCAAGTCCCTGTTCGCTTGCCTCGTCCGGTGACAGGCCGGCGGTGACAATTTCCGGGTCGGTGAAGCAGATTGCTGGAATGCATTGCTTGTCCCATGCCCGCCGCTCGCCAGCCACGATCTCCGCCACCATTTCGCCCTGGGCCATGGCGCGGTGGGCGAGCATGGGTTCGCCGGTCACGTCGCCGATGGCGTAGACGCCACGCATGGCGGTGCGGCATTGCTCGTCGATGCGTACTGCGCGTCCGTCCATCTCCAGCGCGATTTCTTCCAGGCCGCATCCGCCGGTTTGGGGGTGGCGGCCAATGGCGACCAAGACCTTATCTGCCGGCAGTCTGCTCTCCTCGCCATCGGCGCTTTCGACCAGCAACGAATCCCCAACCATGCGCCGGGCTTTCGCACCCAGCAGAACCTCCACACCCAAGGCTTTCAGCCTTTCGGCCACGGGCCGGCTGAGCGCAGCGTCGTATTGGGGCAGAATGCGGTTTTCTGCCTCTACCACGGTTACGTTCGCGCCGAGCTTCGCATAGGCCGTGCCGATTTCCAGGCCGATATAGCCGGCGCCCACGACGATAAGCTTGTCCGGCACGGTCGGCTGGGCAAGCGCCTCGGTTGAGGAGATCACCGGGCCGCCGAAGGGCAGGTCCGGCAGGGCGACGGTTTCGGAACCGGTTGCGATGACGATTGCCTCCGCCCGCACCGTCTGTTCGCCGGTGATGGTGGAAACCTGGACGGTTTTGCCGTCTTTAAAACGGGCACTTCCTTCGATGATCTTGACGCCCGCGCCCTTCAACAAGCCCGATACACCGCCGGTCAGACGGCGGACAATGCCGTCTTTCCAGCCCTGGGTCTTGGCGAATTCCAGGCTTGGCTTGCCGGCCGTGACGCCAGGCACGCCTGCGCCACCCGAGGCTTGGGTGGCCCGATGGAACTCCTCGGCCGCATGGATCAGCGCCTTGGAGGGAATGCAGCCGATGTTCAGGCAAGTGCCGCCCAGGCTGGCTTTTTCAACCAGAATGGTGTTCAGGCCCAATTGCCCCGCGCGGATGGCGCAGACATAGCCGCCGGGGCCGCCGCCAATGACCAGCAGCTTGCAGGTGATTTCCGGCATCGGCTCAATCCTCCACAAAGATCATGGCAGGGGTTTCCAACAAGCCTTTTAGCGTGTGGACGAATTGGGCAGCGTTCCAGCCATCGACAACCCGGTGATCAAAGCTGCAAGAAAGGTTCATCATCTTGCGAGGCTGGAACGCTGCGCCGTCCCACACGGGCCGGGTGGCGATCTTGTTGACGCCGACGATGGCCACCTCCGGATGGTTGATGACCGGCGTCGTCGCAATCGCGCCGAGCGGCCCCAGCGAGGTGATGGTGATGGTGGAGCCGGTCAGTTCATCACGGCTTGCCTGGCCGTTGCGCGCCGCTTCTGACACGCGGGCCAGTTCCGCCGCACAGTTCCAAATGTTTAGCGACTCGGCGTGGTGGATCACCGGCACCATCAGACCCGCATCGGTCTGGGTGGCGATGCCGATGTGCAGGCCGCCATGCTGATGGATGGTCTCTGTCTCCTCGTCATAGAGGGCGTTGACCTCTGGATGCCCGACAACGGCTTTCACCATGGCGCGCATCAGGAAGGGCAGGATGGTGAGCCGGGGGCGGTCGTCCCGCTTGGTCCGGTTCATGCTGGCGCGCAGTTCTTCCAGAGCGGAGACATCGATTTCTTCCACGATGGAGTAGTGCGGAATGCTGCGCTTGGAGAGCGCCATCTTGGCGGCGATGCGCCGGCGGAGGCCGACGACCTTGATTTCCCGGACGCTGGTATTGGCAGCGAGACCAGCACCTGCCCGTGTGCCCGGCCCCTGCTTGAAGAACGCTTCCAGGTCGGTATGAGTGATCCGTCCCGCAGGACCGGTGCCCGGTACCTGGCGCAGATCAACACCGCCGTCGCGCGCCCGTTTGCGAACAGCCGGCGACGCCAGGGGGCGTTGGCCCTCACCTCGGGGCGGGCCACTGCCGCGGCCTGGAGGCGGTAGAAGCGATGGCGGGGCGGAAGGCGAGGAGCGGGAAGGCTGAGCCGCCTCTTGGGGCTTGGGCGCTGCCTGTTCAGGTTCGGGTTCAGGCTCCGTTGGCGGGGAGGCTTCGAGCGGGCTTGCATCGGCGACGGCATTGCCCTCGCCCTCCACCTCCATGCGGATTAACTCAGCGCCGACGGCCAGGGTATCGCCGATAGCCCCGCCCAGGCGCAGAACCTTGCCATCGGCGGGCGCGGGTATTTCAACCGTCGCCTTGTCGGTCATGACGGCGACCAGCACGTCGTCTTCCCGCACCAGGTCGCCTTCCTTGACGTGCCATTCGACCAGTTCAGCCTCGGCCACGCCCTCGCCGACGTCCGGCAGTTTGATGGAAAGCTCGCCCATTATTCCGCCTCCATCACTTCACGGTAGGCCCGGCCGAGGCGCTCCGGCCCTGGGAAATATGCCCATTCCTGGGCGTGGGGGTAGGGTGTGTCCCAGCCAGTAACCCGATGGACCGGCGTTTCCAGGTGGTAGAAGCAATGCCGCTGAACGAGAGCCGTCAGTTCCGCGCCGTAGCCGGACGTGCGCGTCGCCTCGTGGACGATGACGCAGCGGCCGGTCTTGGAGACCGACTCCACGATGGTGTCGAGGTCGAGCGGCACCAATGTGCGGAGATCGATGACCTCTGCGTCAATTCCGGTTTCCTCCGCCGCCGCTTGCGCCACATAGACCATTGTGCCGTAGGCGAGCACGGTTAGGGCCGAGCCTTGCCGGCGGATCGCAGCCTTGCCCAGGGGCACTGTATAGTGGCCGTCGGCCACTTCGCCCAAATCATGGTTCTTCCAGGGCGTGACCGGCTTTTCGTGATGGCCGTCGAAGGGACCATTGTAGAGCCGTTTCGGCTCCAGGAAGATCACCGGATCCGGGTCTTCGATTGCGGCGATCAGCAGCCCTTTGGCGTCGGCAGGGTTCGATGGGACGACGGTTTTCAGACCCGCAACATGGGTGAACAAAGCCTCCGGGCTCTGGCTATGGGTCTGGCCGCCGAAAATGCCGCCGCCGGTCGGCATACGCACCACCATCGGACAGGTGAACTGCCCAGCCGAGCGGTAGCGGATGCGGGCGGCCTCCGACACGATCTGGTCATAGGCGGGGTACATGTAGTCAGCGAACTGAATTTCAACGCAAGGCCGCAGTCCATAGGCGGCCATGCCTACCGCCGCGCCGACAATGCCCAACTCGCTGATGGGCGCATCGAAGCATCGGGTCTTGCCGTATTTGCGCTGCAGGCCGGCCGTGCAGCGGAAAACGCCGCCGAAATACCCGACATCCTCGCCAAAGACGACGACCTTTTCGTCCCGTTCCATAGCGATGTCGTGGGCATTCTGGATCGCCTCCACCATGGTCATACGCGGCATGGCTCAGATCCCCGCATCGTGGCGTTGGCGGATCAGGTGCGGCGGCATGGTGGCGTAGACATCCTCGAACATGTCTCGTGCGGATGGATGGCCCCCTGAATGGAGCGTGCCTAGTGCTTCCGCCTCGCGCTGGGCGGCGATGACGGTGTCGCGCACTTCGGCTTCGGCTTGCTTGTGCCGCTCTTCCGTCCAGAGGCCGCGGGCGATCAGATGGGCTTTCAGGCGCAGGATGGGATCGCCGAGCGGCCAGGCGTCGCTCTCTGCCTTGGGCCGGTAGGCGCTGGGATCATCGGAGGTCGAGTGCCCGCCGACTCGGTAGGTCACGTACTCGACCAGCGTTGGCCCCAGATTGCACCGCGCCCGCTCGGCTGCCCAGGAGGCAACCGCGTGTACAGCCAGATAGTCATTGCCGTCGACCCGCAGGGATGGGATGCCGAAGCCATGCCCCCGGGAGGCGAACGTGCCGGAGCCCCCCTTTGCTATGCCTTGGAATGTCGAGATCGCCCACTGATTGTTGACGATGTTGAGGACCACGGGCGCCTTGTATGTGGAGGCGAAGACCAGCGCGGCGTGAAAGTCGTTTTCGGCGGTCGAGCCGTCGCCGATCCAGGCCGCCGCGATCTTGGTGTCCTGGCTGATAGCCGACGCCATCGCCCAGCCGACCGCCTGAATGTACTGGGTTGCCAGATTACCGGAAATGGAGAAGAAGCCGTGCTCTTTCGACGAATACATGACCGGCAGTTGCCGGCCCTTCAGCGGGTCGCCCTCGTTCGAATAGACCTGACACATCATGTCTTTGAGCGGATAGCCGCCCGCGATCAACAGCCCCGCCTGCCGGTAGGTGGGAAAGTTCATGTCGCCCGGCGCGAGCGCGGTGCGGAAGGCGCAACTAATCGCTTCCTCCCCCAGGTGCTGCATGTAGAACGAGGTCTTGCCCTGGCGCTGGGCCTGCAACATGCGGGCGTCGAACGTGCGGAGTGTCATCATTTGGCGCAGCCCGTCCAGCAACGCTTCGTCCGTCAGCGTGCCGGCCCATGGCCCTACGGCCGCGCCGTTGCGGTCGAGCACGCGGATAATGGTGTAGGCCATGTCGCGGATTTCGCGGGGGTCCACATCGACAGGCGGCCGGTCCACCGACCCCGCCGGCGGAAAGGTGACGTGGGAGTAGTCGGGCGTATCGCCCGGCCGCCATTCCGGCTCGGGCACTTGCAGCGATAGAGGTGCGTGTTCCGACATGATCACGTTCCTTTCCGGTCACAGCCTCGCGATGCTCAGGCGGATTCTGCGCAGGTGCGATGGCGGCCAAGTTTGTTCGCTGGCCTAGATGTGGGTGGCATACCGGCTTTTGACCAACGAAACCGGTTATGACCTAGGGCACGTTATCAAAGACGGCCGCCCTGCGCGCCTATTAAGCGGGGCAACCAGTGTCTGTCCATTCGCTACGCCGAGCGCCGCTAAGAGCTCGACTCGAAAATCGATCAGGAATGTCGATATCTTGCGAGGCGTAGGGCGTAGACGTATGTGAGCGACGTTGACCCAAGCCTCGGCAGAAGCGATGGAATTCTTCGCCAGTCTGCGGCATCGGCCGAGCCAGGCGAAGGTGCGTTCCACAATCCAGCGATCCGGCCAGCGCGCGCCCTTCGCTCCGCCAATTACTCGTTCTTTTTCGGCCTCCATCAGCCGTTCAGCCGCAAAAGCCAGCATGTCGCGCACTGAATCAGCGTCCGCGCTGTTTTCTACAAGTTAAATCAGAGCCATCCTCTCGTCGGCCATTGGCATCTCCGGATCGGTTTCGAGCTTTGCGACAAGAACCTCTGCCGAAGATAGGCAATGATTGCCCACGCCGGCCTCCCTCTGTTACAGCGCTATGGGAGGCGTGCATGTGGACGGCGTTGCTGCCGCCTGCTGTTTACACCCCGCTATGGGACACGGCTGGAGGCACCTGCAGTGTGTTGTTGACTATCTCTGTCCAAGCCCTGAACCTGTTCGTGAAATGCACTTTCGCGCTTCAGGCAAGGAGGCCTACTTCATGAACTCGGAATGGACGGTCTGGCTGAACGGTGAAATGGTTCCCGAAACCCAGGCGCGGGTGCCGTTTCGGGACCGCGGCTTCAAATACGGCGACGCTGCTTTTGATACGACCCGCACCTTCGGCCACAAGATTTTCAAGCTGGAAGAGCACCTGGACCGCTTCTGGCGCTCCCTGAACTACCTCCAGATCGATCCCGGCATCAGCAAGGCCGCGCTGATCGAAGCGACGGAGCAGGTGGCGGAAGCGAACTTGAAAATGGTCGGCCAGGACGAGGACATCTGGCTGACCCAGCGCGTGACACGCGGCCTCGACCCCAGCGACCGCGAGCGTTGGCCCGGATACCCGGAGCGTACGGTGATCGTGGAGGCGTCTCCCCTGCCGCTCCGCCAGCGTTCGGAACTCTACCGCAAGGGCCTGAAGGTCATCACGCCCGCGACCCGGCGCACGCCGCCGGACTCGCTCAGCCCGCGCGCCAAGACACACAACTACCTGAACCTGATCATGGGCGATTTGGAGGTGCAGGCGCAGGACCCGGATGCCATGGCGATCCTGCTGGACACTAACGGCAGCTTCTCGGAGGGCAAGGGTTCCAACATCTTCTTCGTGAAGGATGGCGCAATCCAGACACCGAAGGAACGCTACGTCCTGCCGGGCGTCAGCCGCGAGACAACGTTCGACCTCGCCCGCGCTGCCGGCCTGCGGGTGGAGGAAACCGATCTCGACATGTTTGACGCGCTCGGCAGCGCGGAGTCATTCATCACCTCGACCAGCTTTTGCATTTGCCCGGTGTCTAGCATCAACGGCGTCACCATTGGCGACGGCCAGGTGCCTGGACCGGTCACGAAGCAGCTGATCGACGCCTATGTCGATTTCGTTGGCTTCGACTGGCACGAGCAATACTTGCGCGCCGGAAACTGACCATCGTCTTAAACCCCCTCCGAACAGCGGGCAAGCCTTCCATGTCCTCAGAATCCGGCGGCCTGGCCGCTCTCGCCGCGCCTTGGCGGATCGGCGTCGATGTCGGCGGCACCTTTACCGACCTGGTGCTGACGGATAGCGCCGCCCGGAGCCTGGTGGTCAAGGTGCCCTCCGTCCCCTCTGACCCCAGCCAAGGTGTGCTGGCGGCGCTGGAGCGGCTCGCGGGCAATCTCGGTTGCATGGTGACGGACGTGCTGGCGGACTGCGCCCTGTTCGTTCATGGCTCAACGGTGGCGACCAACACCATGCTGGAAGGCAAGGGTGCCACTGTTGGACTGCTGACGACGGCGGGCTTCCGCGACGCGCTTGAAATCCGCCGCGGCCTGCGGGAGGACCAGTGGAACCATCGGGAGCCGTTCGCGCCGGTGCTGGTCCCCCGGTACCTGCGCCTGGGCGTCGGCGGGCGGACCGATAGCGACGGCAGCGAGCACGAGCCCCTGCGTCTCGGCGATGTGGACGAGGCTCTTACGGCGTTCCGCAGCGAAGGTGTGGAGGCGGTTGCCGTCGCCTTCTTCAACAGCTTCCTGAACGGCGCGCACGAGAAAGCCGCAGCCTCCCGCTTGCGCCAGCAGTGGCCGGAGGCTTGGGTGACGGAATCCGCCGCTCTCTCCCCGACACTGGGAGAGTACGAGCGCACTTCCACTGCGGTAGTGAACGCCTGCCTCTCGCCACGCATCGTCTCCTATCTACGCTCGTTGGACGAGCAATTGCGCAGTTTGGGCCTGAAGCCGCCGCTGTTGCTGGTGCAGTCGAACGGCGGTGCGATCTCGGTGGAGCAGGTAGCGCCCCGCCCGGTCAACCTGCTGCTGAGCGGCCCGGCGGCGGCGGTCGGTGCGCTGAACTACTACCGTGGTCTGCTGGAGCAGGGCGAGACGGGCGGCAATGATCCCGGCAACCTCATATCCATGGAAATCGGCGGCACGTCCTGTGATGTACTGCTAATGTCGGCGGGCCAGGTGGCGATGAAGGACGATCTGATGATCGCCGGCTATCACGTCTCCACCCCGGCGATCGACATCCACACCATCGGCGCGGGCGGCGGCACGATTGCGGGCGTGGATGGGGCGGGCATGCTTTATGTGGGTCCTCAGGGTGCGGGCGCGGACCCCGGTCCCGCGTGCTACGGCAAGGGCGGCGAAAACCCGACTGTCACCGACGCGCAACTGGTGCTGGGCAGGCTCCGCGCCGGGGCCTATGCCGAGGCTGGGCTGACGCTGGACCTGGAGGCGGCGCGGCGAGCTATACAGACAAAGGTCGCCGACCTGCTCAGGCTTTCGGTGGAGGATGCCGCGGTCGGCATCATTGCGCTCCTGGAACAGAACCTGCTGCACGCGGTTGAGTACATCTCCATCGAACGCGGGCACGCGCCCAGGCTGTTTACGCTGGTTGCGGCGGGCGGCGCCGGGCCGATGCACGGGGTGAGCGTCGCGCGCGGACTCGGCTGCGAACGGGTCTACGTGCCGCGCGATGCGGGTGCGCTCTGCGCTGTCGGGATGCTGCATGCGGACGTGCGCCAGGATTTCCAGCGGTTCCTGCGTGGTGCCTTGGATGATCTGGACCCAAAGGTGGTTGAAACCGACCTGGCAGGACTGGACGCACAGGCGCTGGAAGCCATGCAGGCCGAGGGCTTCGGCGGGGACCAGGTGGCGTTGGAGCACGCCATTGACCTGCACTACACCGGCCAGCTTTCCTCCCTGCGCGTGATCCTGCCTGCGGGCGGCTTCGATACGAAGGCCGTGCGGGAGGTGTTCGAGACGGAATACCAGCGCCTCTATGGCCATGTGCAACCGGACGGCACGATCATGAGCGCCTCCCTCCGCGTCGCCGCCCGTGCCGCCACCGGCACGCCCAAGGCCAAGGCGGGCCATGCTCCCGCTGCCTCCTCCGCTGAGCCGCAAGAACGCCGGCAAGTCTGGCATGAGGGGCGTGGCATGCTGGAGACTGCGGTCTATGGCGGCACGGCGCTCGGCCTCGGCGCGACTGTCGAAGGGCCTGCCGTGATCGAGGAACGTACGACCACCGTCCTGCTCGGTCCTGGCGACCGCCTCGCCGTCGATGGCGCAGGCAATTTCATGATCCAGGTGGCGGAGGCTGCCGAGGCCGCAGAACACGCCCGGCAAGCTGCCCCGGAAGAAAAGCTCGACCCGGTCATCCTGGCGCTATTGCAGAACCGGCTCGACCAGATCAGCAAGCATATGGGCTGGGTCATGACCCGCACGGCCCGCAGCCCAATCTTCAGCCAGAGCCACGACTTCTCCTGCTACGTCACCACGCCGGATGGCACGCTGGTCGCCAATGCTGACGGCATCCCTATTCACACCGGCGGCGGCGGCTTTGCCGTACGGGCGTTGCTGCGTGACTTCGAGGGACGGATCAATCCGGAGGACGTGTTCATCCTCTCCGACCCCTATGTCGCGGGCGGTAACCATTTGCCGGACTGGGTGATCGCGCGGCCGATCTTCGTCGGCGAACCCGCGCGGCTCGCGGGCTTCTGCTGCAACCGCGCCCACCAGTCCGACATCGGCGGTGGCCTCGCCGGCACCTACAACCCGGAGGCGACCGAGATCTGGCATGAGGGCATTCGCCTGCCGGTGATGAAGTTGGTGGACCGTGGCGAGTTGCGGGACGACCTCTGGAAGTTGCTGCTCATCAACTCCCGCACGTCGGAGCTTCTGGACGGAGACCTCCGCGCCATGTTGGGCTCGACCCGTGTCGGCAGCGAGCGGGTGGCGGCGTTGGCGGGCGAGCTTGGCCTGGAATCCTACTTCGCCCATCTGGCCGGCGTGCTCGACCATGCCGACGCCCGCATGCGGGAGGCCGTGCGGGCGCTACCGGACGGCACCTATCTGGGAGAGGACAGCACCGACAACGATTGCTTCGACAAGATCGAGACCGCAATCCGCGTCGCGCTAACGGTTGAGGGCGACCGGCTGACGCTGGATTTCTCGAAAAGCGACCCGCAGATGCGAGGCTTCAAGAACTCCTCGCTCGCCAACACCTACTCGGCGGCGTTCCTGGCGCTTTCCTCCTTCTTCGACACCGACATTCCACGGAACGAGGGCACCTACCGCTGCGTTGAGATTATCGCGCCTAAAGGCTCCATCGTGAACGCGAAGCCACCCGCGCCGATGACCATGAACACGGTATTCGTAGCCCACGAGATCGTACACGCGGTCTGGCGCGCGCTGGCCCTGGCCTGCCCGGAACGCGCCTGCGCCGGTTGGGCTAAAACCACCCATAATCATATCGCCGCACAGAACGAGGACGGTAGTTCCTGGGTCATGTATCAGTGGCATGCCATGGGCACGCCGGGCGCGACCGCGGAGCGGGACGGTTTCCCGCAGATGGGTCACCTGATCTCATTGGGCGGCCTCGACCTGCCGAACCTGGAGTTCCATGAACAACTCTTTCCCGTGCGCTACCGCCGCTGGGAGCTGCGCGCCGACGCGGCCGGTCCGGGCGCGAAGCGCGGCGGCACCGGCGTGCGGTACGAGGCGGACGTGCTGGTGCCTTGTACCTGGTCCTTCCGGGCGGAAGGGCTGGAGACGCCGTCCGCCTATGGCGTCCAGGGCGGCGGCTATGGCGCCAAGGGCGAACAGCGGATAGAGCCCGCTGATGGCGAGGCCTTCACCCCACCGAAATACGGGGTCCGCCGCCTCGGTCCGGCCCGCATCATCGCAGAGACGCCGGGCGGTGGCGGCTGGGGCGATCCGAAAGACCGCCCACACGAGGCCGTACTGCGCGACGTGCGCGACGGGGTGCTTAGCCCCGAAGCTGCAAAGCGCGACTACAGTATGGGTTAGAGGAGACGCTCTATATGCGAGACCGAGCGTACCCCTTACGGTCGGCCAACTTCCACCCGCATCAGCTCCGTGCCCAGCACCAGATCGCAGCGCAGATCGCAGTGGTCGACCACATCCTCATAGCTGAGCGCGATGCCAAACCCCCGCTGCCCGACCAGCGTAGGGACATTGTGAACGATCCGCTCTGCCGTCATGCCATCCCGGAACCAGGCAGCGAAGCGCCAAGTTAGGTCGATCGCCCTGTGCGTCGCTCCGAATTGCAACGTGCCTGCATCCGGACTGATAGCCCAGCCTTCGAAATCGCCTACCACGTCTCGACGCTCAAAGCGCGCAAACAACATCGGTTTCGGATTGCGCTCTGTCAGGATCGGAGGCTCCTTTGATATCAGTGCAGGTGACCTCGTTGTCGGCACGCGCAAACGTCACTTTGAATTCTCGGAGGGCTGGATTGAAAAATTGATCTTACGTCGTTAACCGCACATGAGGTACGCTTAATGAGGAAGGTTCCACTGCCTATATATTTGCCCTCACATTGATGGATAATAGTCGAATGTATCGTAAGATTATTGTATCTTATTTTGATGGGTGCTGCATATCGTGATAAATTTTCATACAATGATTTCAATATTATTCACTGCATTGACAATAGTCTTCGCGACAATTGGTAGTGGAAAGGCGGCACCAGATAGTTGCTCGACAAATGTTTCAGTTGATGGATCAGTGATAGCCAACTGCTCTGGAGATCAATCAGCAGGCATAAAATCGGGCCGAGACTACGATTCTAACGCGCAGTTTATTTATACGATCGACACTATTCCAAACAAAAGTATTACCCCGGCCCAGGGGGTTGCCGGCATTGAACAATCCTTTGGCACAACAGACATTGGTATTTTCAATCCGATCTATTCAAAATTCCCTATGAATTCCATTTCGACACGGGCAGCACACGGCATCATAGTGACTGCCAAGGGCTCAAACGGTTCGGATGGCAGCAATGGCAATGCAGGCAAATCAGGCGGGAACATCCTTGAGTTGCCCATGTACAGCTATGGAAACATTACCGTAGACGGCAATCCGTCCACCTCGCCCACCCATGGCCAAACAATCACGCTCACCGGCGGCAATGGCGGCAAGGGCAGTAGCAATGTTCTCTATAAAGGCGGAAATGGGGGCAATGGCGGCATCTCCTTTGGTGGAATAGTCACCGGAAGCGGCGAGATTTGGACTCACTGGGGCTCCGGCGGCGGTGGGCAGGGCAGCGCTTTAAGCGTCGTCCAAAAGGGCGGCAATGGAGGGAGTGGCGGTGAGAACTACCTGTATAGCGGTGCCAGCGGCGGTGCAGGCGGTTCGAACAATCACTTGATGACCGTAACGCCGGATTTTGGCGGCTGGATACTGACATCGGGTAACCTCAACGATGGGCATGGGCTCTATTTCCAGCAGGTCGGCGGAAATGGCGGCACCGGAGGAAACGGCACGGAACATGGCCAGGGCGGAAGCGGCGGCTTTGCCGGTTACGCCCAAGTCGGCGGCACCTCGTATGATTGGAATATTGCTACCTACGGGCTCAACTCCCACGGGATATTTTACGACAGCGCAGGCGGCCATGGCGGTACAGGGGGACTGGGCGATGTTGGGGATGGTGGCAAAGGGGGCACCGGCGGCTTAGGCGGTCTTGTCGATTTCAAATTCGAAGCGGGCGCCAATATCGAAACCGGAGGTGGCAGCATTTCGACCGGTGACGGTTCGGCTGGGATTTTAGCCGTCAGCGCGGGCGGCCGTGGCGGCAATGGCGGCACCAGCAACACCAATACTGGCGGTACCGCTGGTACTGGCGGCATGGGCGAACAAATGACCGTGACAAGCGGCGACTTCATCAGGATTACAACACACGGTGCGAATGCGCCTGCCGCGGCGTTCTCATCAATCGGCGGCGACGGCGGCAGTGGAGGTCCCGGAAAAGTTTTTGGCTCCGGCAGTAATGGCGGAAAGGGCGGGGCCGGCGGCCCCATCACTATCGGAGGCCAGTGGGTTATTGGCACGTCTGGGAACGGTTCCTTTGGACTGGTCGTAAGCAGCTTCGGTGGTGCGGGCGGACAGGGAGCAGACGGTTCGTTCTTCGGGTCGGAGGGCGATGGCGGCAGCTCGGGTCCAGGCGGCTCTATTAACGTCAACTTCGACGGATCCCTGAATACGCAGGGATCAGAAGCAACCGGAATAATGGTCCAGAGCATCGCGGGAAGAGGCGGCGACGGCGGATCATCATCCAACGCCTTTGTCGCTTTCAACGCATCCGGCGGCAGCGCGGGCGATGGCGGCACGGTCAATGTCTACAATCCAGCGGGTATTGTGACCGGCGGCAATCAGTCGGTCGGCATCGTGGCCCAGAGCATCGGTGGCGGTGGCGGCCATGGCGGGCAGGACTTCGGCATATTTTACTCGCAAGGCGGCAACGGCAGCATTGGCGGCGCCGGCGGTACGGTCAAT
Source organism: Alphaproteobacteria bacterium (assembly GCA_965222315.1). Taxonomy (GTDB): domain Bacteria; phylum Pseudomonadota; class Alphaproteobacteria; order Bin95; family Bin95; genus JACKII01. The sequence goes on from OZ244951.1 coordinate 2,067,077, forward strand.
GTCACCAACGACGGCTACATTTCCACGGCCGGCAACGATGCCCATGGAATCCAGGCACAAAGTATCGGTGGCACCGGTGGCGACGGCGGTGCAGGCGCAAGCGTTCTCGTGGCGCTGGGCGGCAATGGTGGCAGCACGTCTCCTGGCGGCACTGTGAAGGTTACGAATACCGCCACCATTGAGACCGGCGTCAACCCTCCCAGCGGCCAGGGCGCTGACCCCACCTGCGGCACCGGGTGTTCACATGGCATCATGGCCCAGAGCATTGGCGGCGGCGGCGGCAATGGCGGCAGCGCCACCGGCTGGTTCACTGTCGGTGCCGATGGTGGTGGGGGCGGCGATGGCGGCGCGGTCAGCGTTATCAACGACGGTAGCCAAGGCTTATTCCCAGACGGATATGCCTTGATTGTTACAAACCTTGACGCGTCGAGCGGCATCTATGCCCAGAGCGTCGGTGGCGGCGGCGGCTATGGCGGTGGGGGTATCTCGGTCGGTGCGGGCGTCGCGGTCGCCGTCGGCGGTTCCGGCGCAGAGGGCGGCAATGGCGACAAGGTCGATGTTGTTTCTTCCCATGGCAGCCAGATTTCCACGCTCGGCAACACATCGCATGGTGTCTTCGCCCAAAGCGTTGGTGGCGGCGGTGGCGGCGCTGGGTTTGCAGTCAGCGTTTCAGCAAGCGCGTACCCCAGTGCTGCGGTATCGGTTGGCGGCACCGGCGGCAAGGGAGGCAATGGCGATACCGTAAACGTGACAATGTCAGACCTCTCAAGCGGTGGAGGGCACAACGCCGTTACCACCAATGGCGACGGGTCCCGCGGAATCGTTGCGCAAAGTGTGGGGGGCGGCGGTGGTGATGGCGGCTTCTCTGTAGCCGTGACCGGTGGCGGGTCTATCGCGAGCATGGCGTTTTCGCTGGGCGGCAGTGGCGGCGCAGCCGGAGACGGCGCAGCGGCGAACGTGACCAGCGGCGCAAACATCACGACATCCGGCGCAAATTCCCAGGGGATCCTGGCTCAAAGTATCGGCGGCGGCGGTGGCAATGGCGGCATGTCCATTGCCGGTGCAGTCAATTTGGAGGGCGCCGGTATTGCCATGTCGCTGGGCGGCAGTGGCGGGTCTGGCGGATCTTCTGCGGACGTGACGGTCAACAACAGCGGCGCCATCAAAACGGCAGGTGATGAAGCGCATGGCATTTTTGGTCAGAGCACCGGCGGCGGCGGCGGAAACGGCGGTCTGTCGATAGCGGGTTCAGTCAGCCTGGGCAGCGCGGGCCTCGCCTTGTCTCTCGGCAGCAACGGAGGCTCGGGTGGGGCGTCTGGCTTATCGAGGATCCAAAACGGCACTCTGGGCCAGGCTGACCCCGCTTTGGCGGCGATCACGACTTCTGGTGATGCCGCCCACGGCATTTTCTCGCAAAGCGTTGGCGGCGGCGGCGGCAATGGCGGTCTCTCGATTGCTGGCACTATCACGGACGGCCAGGGCGCTGTGGCGATGTCTCTGGGGGGAAGCGGCGGTGCAGGAGGGGATGCGCTAGATTCCACCATAACTAATTACGGCAGCATCCTGGCCACAGGGTCTCAGTCAGCCGGCCTGTTTGCACAGAGCGTGGGCGGCGGCGGCGGCAACGGCGGCATGAGCATAAGCGGAACGCTGGCCGACTCGGATGCCAAATCCTTTAGCGTTTCGCTTGGCGGCAGCGGCGGGGGCAGCGGCAATGGCTCATCCGTCGCTGCGATCAATACAGGCTCCATCACAACCGGTTCGCTTGATGATCCGAGCGACCCGGATGATTCATCCGACAACGCCCATGGTATGTTCGCCCAAAGTGTCGGCGGCGGTGGCGGCTATGGCGGCTTTTCCGGCGCCTTTGCGCTAGGTGCGAGCGGCGAGTCGACTACCGCGAATGTGACTATTTCGGTCGGTGGCAGCGGTGGTTCATCCGGCAAGGGCGGGCAGGCAGAGGTCTATCACGACGGCAACGCCACGGCTTATGGCGGCAATGGCAATCAGAACAACGGGATCACCACATACAGCGACCAGTCCCATGCCATGTTCGCCCAGAGCATTGGCGGCAGCGGCGGCAATGGCGGGAGTGGTTTTGCCGCTTCGGTCGAAGCACTCGCCGCAGGCGAAAGCTCAACCTTAAACGTAGCAATCGGTGTCGGCGGCACGGCCGGAAACGGAAGCACTGGCGGCGAGGCTATTGCCAGTCACGTGTCCGGTGACCTGGAGACGTTCGGTGCAGCCTCCCATGGAATTTATGCACACTCAGTCGGCGGCAGCGGCGGGAGTGGCGGCTCGATGTGGACCTTGGCTTACAACTTAAAGTGCGGAAGTAACTGCGAATCAGGCGGCAATAACTACAATGTGGATGTCAATATTGGCGGCAAGGGTGGCGCCGGCAATGATGGCGGCCAGGTGGTTGTCGACAGCCGCGATGACATAAGCACCAGTGGCCACGGTTCGTTTGGCATTTACGCTTACAGTATTGGCGGCGGCGGCGGTGACGGTGGCGATTCAAGCGGCCTCCCGACGATCCCATTAACGGACCGGGTTAGCACGTTCAAAGACATAGGCGTCCATGTCGGGGGATCTGCGGGCAGTTCCGGCAATGGTGGCGATGTGTCGGTCGGCTACCAGAATGGCGCCATTCTCACGTTGGGCCTGAATGCCCCCGGCATTTACGCGCAGAGCGTGGGCGGCGGCGGCGGACGCGGCGGTACGGGTACGGGAGGGGCAACCGGCAAAGTCACCTTTGGCGGCGGCGGTGGCGCGGGTGGCAATGGCGGACAAGTCGATGTCAGTGTTGGCAGCGGCGCTACCATTACGACAAGCCGTAGTTCAGCCGGGTCGACCTCAGACGATATCGATGGCTCCTATGGGATATTCGCGCAGAGCGTCGGCGGCGGCGGCGGGCAGGCGGGCAACGCTGTCCTGTTTGGCGACCACGGGACAGGCACGACGGATGTCTCGATCGGAATTGGTTTTGCCTGGGCGGAGCCGGGCGGCAATGCGGGCAATGGCGGTGCCGTCGACGTCAGTTCAGACGCTGCGACCATCGCCACCTCCAGCAACAACGGTGTTGGCATCTTCGCGCAGAGCGTGGGCGGCGGCGGTGGTTTGGCCGGCGATGTCGGCATCGGCAGTGGTACCGCCTTGACCGGCAGCGTGGTCGGTTCCGTTGGTGGCGATGGCATTGGCGGACCCGTAAACGTCGAGAGTTCAGGGGATATATTGACCTTTGGGGATGGAGCGACCGGCATTTTCGCCCAAAGCGCCGGTGGTACCGCGGCAGTGACGAGCGCCGGTGCCGATGTGACCGTATCTGTCCAGAGCGGCGCGGTGACGGTCTCTGGTAACGACGCCAGTGGCATTCTGGTTCAGAGCGTCCGGGTATCGAACGGAGATGCCATCGGTGCCGGTAGCAGTCATGTGACCGTCGCAAGCGGTGCTTCCGTGCAAGGCGGCTTTGGCGGCAGCGTGCAATCGGGCGCCGGTGTGGAATTCCTGGACGGCGTCGCCAATACCCTGGTTAACGACGGCACGATCACCTCGCGCAGCGGTGCAGCCGTCGTTCACAAAGGGACCGGCACACTCAGCCAGTCCGGCAGTGGATCGCTCGGCGTGACGAACACAGGGTTGATCATTGGCGATTTCGATATGGCGACGCCCGGTAGCCACGTCCGCAACATGGCGGCCGGCCGGATCGATATAGGCTCGTCCAGCCGCATTGGCGGCCCCAGCGGGCTGCTGTTGAACGACGGTCTGATCAATATCCTAGGTTACAATATCGTCGGCGAAACCAATATCGCCGCAAGCTTCACCCAGAGCGCAACGGGAATGCTTGCCTTCGATCTCAACCATGTGCCGGGTCCTCTCAAAGGCGTGCACGCCGACTTGCTGACCGTCGCAGGCAGTGCCGACCTGGAAGGAGCAGTGACCATTCATGTACGCGATCCGGGTATTGGCGGTATCGGCCGGCAGTCGGTGACATTGATCGAGGCTACGGGCGGGTTGACCGCCGATCAGTTGGCAGTCAGTCCGTCAGCGGTGGCGCAATACCAATTGGACAGGAAAGCGGATCGTATTGGTTTGAGTTACGATATCGACTTCGCCAATCCGGCAGCCACGCAAGGTATTAGCGGCAACCAGCGTAAGATAGCATCCCATATCGCCGCCCAACATGCTGCGGGCGGTGTCGGCGCGGAGTTGCTCTTCCTGACCGAAGCGCCAAACGCCTCCGCCTATGGGGAGAGCCTGGAGGCGCTAAGCCCTGCCCCCTATGGCGTGGGCGGAGCGGCCTCTCTGATGTCCGGCATGCAGTTCGCCGACAGCCTGTTAAGCTGCAAGGAGCGCGGCGGGGCGAACCGGTTCATCCGCGAGGCCGACTGCGTCCGGCTGGACGGCGGCGGCCGCTACTATTCGCAGGACAGCACCAGCAGCACGCCCGGTTTCGATCTTTCCTGGGGCGGCATAGGCCTTGGCGGCCAGACGGAGGTCGCAGAAGGTTGGATCATCGGCGGCGGACTGGCTTACGAAGCCCTGAACGGTTCATCCAAAGCCAATCTTTGGGGCAGTGACGGCGACCAGTTCCACGCCGGCATTGCGTTGAAGCGGCAGATGGGGCCGGCGTTGCTGGCGGCATCACTGGGTGGCGGCTTCGGCTCCATGGACGTAAGGAGGCAGGCGGCGCCGGGCGTAACAGCCAACGGTGAACAGGACTTCGTGTCGGTCAGCAGTCAATTCCGGGGCGCCTATGCCTTCGAGTACACGGACTGGTATATCAAGCCGCTGGCTGACCTCAACCTCACCTATGTCAGCACCGGCAGCGTGACGGAGACGGGCGCCGGCGCCGCCAATCTCCGGGTCGATGGCAGCGATGACTTCTATGTTTCGGTCCGCCCAGCTGTTGAATTCGGCATGGAACTGGAGGCGGACAGCGGCGGTGGTACACTCTTCCGCCCGCGCATCGCGGTCGGCGTGACCCAATTCCTGACCGACCCATCTCAGTCAGTCACCGCAAGATTCACCGGCGCTGCGCCGGGTATCGCGCCCTTCACAGTGCAGAACGATATGGATGAAACATCACTCGATATAGAGGTCGGACTGGACGTGTTTACTCGGCGGAACGTTCAATTCTCCCTCAACGGCATTACACAGATCAGCAAGAATTCAATGAACGTCGGCGGCAGCCTCCGACTAGCTATCGCGTTTTGAGGAACCGCAGAATGACAGGTCGTGCGCGCCGAGTAGCGTTGATGTCCAGCACGATCCGCTTGGCCCGTTTCGCCGCGATAAAGGGGGCAATATCTGCGGCAGACCTGGCTCTCAAACCGCGTATACCCAGACCGTGACGCCATTCTTTAGGCTGGATGCGACGCCTGGAACAAACATATCGCCTCGCCCAATACTATACCGTCCATTGCGTCGTGCGACTGGGTTCAGGTGGGTCGATAGCCGGCACCGTTGGTATGAGCTGGTCATGCCGAATCTGCACGAAGAAAGCCGCCTTCTCCAATATTCTGGCTAAGATGCAGCTCTAACCGTACTGCCGAATTCCCAACCTGAGACCGCATCGCTATCCGGCCGGTCTGGTGGTGCGGAAAGGCGCCTCAGCGATCAAAGTGCATTCACCTAGTGCTATATCCTCCTGAAATCACGTCACTAATTCACGCAACCAAAATTATTAAATGCCTATTTATCAATGAATAAAATCATGGCGGATAGGGTGTCCGCCATTTAAACGTAAAACTCTACATAGTGTATTGTAATATAAAAATTTTATGAATCAGCGTATTCCAAAGTGTACCGCAAAATGTGCTGCTAATCTAATCGCTCATTCGAACCCCGTGGTTTGGCAGCATCCAATAGTCGAATGGTATCGGAGAGAACCCAGCAATGCAGAAAAATAAGTGCAAAACCGCTATTCAGGACCGCAGGCTTCCTGTTGGTGGGGACGACAGGGAAACTGATGGTTCGTTACAAAAAACGTTTGGCGACCCCGAGTTAATCCCGTTTCCTGAGCGAGGAGTGCCGCTAGACGTGCTTATCCGTGATGCGCCGCTTTGGGTGACCTGGCGCAGAGATGCCGACGGCAAACGAATTCCGATCAGCCCCAAAACTGGCAAAGCGTGCGGCACCGCCAGCACCGAAGGCTGGGGAACCCAATGCGAGGCGGAGCGGAGAGTAGAACAACTAAGTGCCCGAACCTCTGCACCCAACGATAGTGCAGGCATTGGAATCATGCTTGGACCATTGCCGCAGTATCCCGGGCTCTATCTCAGCGGCATCGATATCGACGGCTGTAGAGATCCTGAGTCTGGGGTTCTCGAACCTTGGGCTGCGGAAATCCTGGACCGGTTTGACACCTATGCTGAGGTGTCTCCCAGCGGGGGCGGGGTCCATGTCTTATTCGTCTGCAGTGATGAAGACCGGTCAGCGCTGAAAGCAGAAGGACTGATACGCCCCGGTTCAGAGTATGGCCGCGACTTCAGCCCTTGTAAGCGGATTGAGATCGCGCCAAGGCTTTGTGGCGGTAAGTGGTTAACCTATACTGGCAGCGGCATTCTTCCCACGTACCTTTCCGAGGTTCTCGGCGATGGCATGGCAATGGACGTCAAGCGGATCGGATCTGAGGATCTTCGGTGGCTGTTCGGGGAACACGGTCCGGCATTTTTGCGAGACTTCCAGGGGCAGACCGAACGATCGTCATCTATCAGGGATGAGTCCGGATCAGGGATCGGCTGGCGAAAGGCATTGGACCTGTTTGGAAAAGGGATGACCCTGGAAGAAGTAGCAGAGGCGTTCGATGCGGACGGCGGTAATGCGGGTGAATGGTGGAGCCGCACTGACGACCGGCAGCGCCAGCGGGTTCTGGAGCGGGCTTGCCGGCGAGTGCTAGAAACCAGGAAGGTACGCTTGGCAGAACTCCTGGATGAGTTTGACGACCTTGATGATGAGCCCGGTGAAGACGACGACCCTGATGTCTGGCGCGTGAACCGGGACTACGCGGTCGTCGATGTGCCGGGCGGTGTGGCGATAGCCCGTTTCAAGGATGATGACTTCGATCTTCTAAGCAAGTCATCGTTCGAGTTGAAGATGGCGAACCGACGGGTGCTCGTCAGGGATAAGCAAGCTCCATTGTCCCGGTACTGGCTCCAGCACCCTCTGCGCAAAGACTTTGATGGCCTTGTCTTCGATCCGTCCGGCCGCAGCCCGGATCGCATGCTGAACATGTGGCGCGGCTGGAGTGTCTCCGCTGATGTCTCGGGGAGTTGCGAACGGTTCCTTGCGTTGATCGAAGACGTAGTTTGCCCGGACGATCCGGCTGCAAGGGACTATCTGATAAAGTGGTTTGCCCACATGTCCTCTTAAGCTTCTTGACTGACGAACAGGTTGACGGTTTCGATGGGGCGTCGGCCCTGGTTGCGGTATCCGAGATGGGGCCGTTCGGTGTTGTAGTGCACGAGCCAGGCGTCCAGGTCGGTTTGTAGGGCTTTGACGCTCTCGTAGAACGTCTCGCGCATTTTCAGGCGGAAGAACTCGTCCAGCACGGTGCCGTTGAAGCGCTCGACAAAGCCGTTCGTCTTCGGCGAGCGCACCTTGGTGCGGCGATGCTCGATCCCATTCAGCGCCAGGTAGAGCTCATAGGGATGCGTTTCGGTTCCGCAGAACTCGCGGCCATTGTCGGTCAGCACCGCGCCGACCGGCAGGTCGAGCCTGCGGTAGAAGGGCAGCACGTCGTTGTGCAGCACCGCCACCGCGGCCTCCGGCTGCTTGGAGACGTGCAGGAAGCCGAAGGCATAGGAACCGTAGGTATCCACGACCGCATGCAGGTAGACCTTGCCCACGCCCTTCAGGCTGCCGACGAAGAAAGTGTCGGCGGACAGCAGTTCGCCTGGCGCGCCGCTTTCCACATGCCGCTCGCGGAAGGCGGGATTGAGCTTTTCGATGAAGGCCGCCTGCTCGGCGGTGATCTCGATAGCCTTGCCGGCCAACTGTTCTTCCAGCTTCAGCCAGCGGTCATACCGGCTGCCGAGGCCGGCTTCGTTCAGGATCTTCTGGATGGTGATCGCCGAGACGCGCACGCCTTCGAGCGCCAGCATCGCCTCCAGCCGGTTGCAGCCATACGCCGGATGCTCCAGCGCCAGGGCGTGGATGCGGGCAACCGTCTCCGGCGGAGTGGTCATCGGATGCGATTGATGGACCGGTGGCAGGTCTTTCAGGCCATCGAAGCCATGGGTCTGAAAGCGCCTTTTCCATTCGTAGAAGCTGGTGCGGTCCATCCCCCGGCGGCGGCAGGCCTCCGCCGCATTGCCGAGCTCTTTGGCAAGCTCGAGTACGCTCAACCGCTGCTCGGCAAGCTTGCTGGCAGCATCACGCCTGGACGGTGTTGACGGCTTCGCTGAGACTGACATGGCTTCCTCCATTCTGTGCCATATAGCACGGGAAGAAGCTTAAGAAGACAGCCCACATGGTGCAGTACCCCGCAGTCAAACCCGGCGTCGCCCTGGTTCTCATCGGCGGTAAAGGCGTCGGTAAGGACTCGCTCATCGAATACGCCGGAGGCATGCTGCGGCCCAAAAACTACGTCAACATGGATACGCCAACGCATCTGACCGGCAACTTCAATGCTCACCTGGAGACCTGCCTCCTGGGGGGTCTGTTGCATTGCCGCTTTTGGCAGGAATGCGCCTTGCCTTGCGGAAGGATCAGGCAGTGACGGCAAAGAGGTTTTCGATGAATGTAATCTCACCACGGACTCCGGGAGTGCGGTTGTAGACGCCTCCCTTGACGATCATCCGGATTGCCTCAATGCCTTTGAGCGTAGCCTTGGCGGTCTTGAGCGATCGGAATCCTCGCATTGGAGTGATGACCTTCTTCAGAGCGGCATGGTCGGATTCGATGCGGTTGTTGAGGTGCTTTCGATCAATATGATGGATCTGATCTGCCGGGTCGGACCCTGCGTTCTTCTCGGCGATGATTTTCTTGTAGTTCCATGCCTTGTCGGTTGTGATGGTGACAGGCCGGTAAAGCCTGGCTGCTTCCAGCGTTTGACGGAGAAATGCCCGCGCCGCATTGGCGTCGCGCCGCGCGGTTAGCCGGAATTCAATGAGCCTTCCAAATTGGTCGATGGCCCGCCAGAGATAGCGCCATTTGCCGCCGACCCGCACGTAGGTCTCGTCCAAATGCCAATTGAGGCCTCGCCAGCTTCGATGTTTGAAGGAGCGTTTTGCAATCTCCGGCCCGAATTTCTGAACCCAGCGATAGACGGTCGATGCGTCTACTGTGACACCGCGTTCAGCCAGAAGGTCACGGACGTCCCGGTAGGAAAGGCCATAGCGGCAATACCATCGGACGGCGGTGAGGATAACGGATTGCGGGAACCGATGACCCTTGAATGGCGATCTGTGCATCTCGTCGCTCCCCTAAAAAGCCTATTCTCGGACTTAGCCAGCCAATAATGCAACAGACCCCTTTTATAACTCTATTTAACACCCTTCGGACCAGTCGGTTTAACCCGTTCCATCACAAAAAATTATAGAATCTCGCAGCATAGCTGCTCGATACTTTCCAAATCTCCGCCCTACATCCCATCAGGATGCAGCCCGGAACCCGAACCAGTTGCCGATGCCGCAAGAACTTTGATTCAACGGCAGACGACAGAGCTTTCAGATCGGTCAGAGACAAATTGCTTTCCCATGAAACCAGGCAGTTTGGTCAGAGCGTAAACCGCGGGCGTTGGTGCCAGCCGAAAGGCCACTGAAATCGATTTTGGCGCGTTCTGAACCCAGTCTGCGAAGTTTTGTAGGTCTGAGGGAAGGGCAGGGGCCTTTATGACCCTGTAGAGCCAAATTTTCGGCCTATTGCAAATTGGCCAGGTCCGGAAATGTGATCGGGCAATAGCGCAGGCTTCCCGAAGATGATGGCTGCTCACAGCTCTTGGCTAGGAAGGATGCCAGATCCGGCAGGCTTGTGTCCTTGCCATGGGCCGCGATCAACCCTGCCAGGCGGTAACGGCCCGCCCGGCCGCATTTCATGCATTCGACCGACAGCACGGCCAGGCGGCCGCGCAAATCACCCAGGGTGACGGCGCCTCTCATGGCCAGGACCACATTGGGAGTGTCGGCAATCGTCCGCTTTCTGGCTTCGTGGTATCAGGTACGGGAGCCAGGAGAGATAAGGCCCTCCGCCCACCAAAAACAGGCCGGTCGCCTTTTGTTCTACACCACCTCGACGTTTTCCCTTATGCGCTGCCCAGAACCATGGCCGCAAGGACGCTCGCGCGCCGCCGCAGGCGGTTTCATCCTTGCCGCCAGAACCGTGTGCAGCGCAACGGCCACTGACCGAGGCGGCTCCGAAAACAGGCTCGAATGACCAGGCTCTTCCCAAAACGAAACTGGGGCAGGGACCAGCTTACCGCTGATCCAGCAGGCACCCTTGTGCAAGATGCTGCTCCCCGTCCAGGTTCGCACTACCCCAAAGATCATGGAGGTAGGCACAGGGGGTTAGAAAAAACAAAAAGAGGCTATCCAAGAGGAGCGTGCTGAAACATTGACGCTTGACGTACAGGGGATTGTGCGCTATATTGATAGCTATGATCCTGGGATACCGAGACAAGAAAACCGAAGCCTTCGCACAAGGCCAGTTTATCCGAGATTTCCAGGGATTTGAGAAACAAGCCGCAAGACGGCTCGCAGCGCTGAATGCTGCACCCTCTCTCGATACACTCAGGGCTTTACCCAGCAACAGGCTGGAAGCCCTCAGAGGCGATAGGGCAGGGCAGTTCTCCATTCGCATCAATCAGCAATGGCGCATCTGCTTTGAATGGCCAGCAGGCCAACCAGGCCCTAGCCAGGTCGAGATTGTGGATTACCATTGATAGAAGGAGGCAAGATCATGTTTGATAGAGCAGTCCATCCCGGCGAGATCCTCAAAGAGGAGTTGGCGGAACTGGGAATTACACCGACAGAATTCTCACGCCAGATCAGCGTGCCGCCCAACCGTGTCAGCCAGATCATTTCCGGCAAACGATCGATCACGGGCGATACTGCGCTGCGTATAGGCCATTGGTTCGGCAATGAGCCGGAATTCTGGATGAATCTGCAAGCGCAGTTTGAGCTAGCAGTAGCCAACCAGGAAACTGGCGAGGCAATTAAACATCTGCCGACCAAGGACAGCCTGGCCCCGCAGCCAGAGCAGCCGAGGCTGGTTTAGATTATGACAAAGACCCTTGTTATGGCTTCTATTGAACTGCGCTGATGGTCACGACCTAACGCATGCTCACCTATTCACAGATTCAGCATCCTCGTCCTAAAGGGGAACGAGAGTTTCAGGAAATTGTCCTGAAATTGCTGCAGCATGAATGGAATGATCCGTATGCGATCCTGTATGGTCGCACAGGTCAAGCGCAGCAAGGCGTCGATATCTCCGGATCGGACAAACGCGGCGGTTTCAATAACGCAGGTTGCCAATGTAAAGGCTCTGTAAAGAATGAACCACGTCGACTAAGCGAGAACGAAATTGAAAAAGAAGTTGAAAAGGCCAAAAAATATAAGCCTGCACTTGATCTTTTTATAATTGCTTATGCTGGCGATCGTGATGCGAAGCTCCAAGAAAAGACACGAGAGCTCGATAAAGAGAATAAGGAGAGTGGCCTTTTTGAGATAGTACTCTGGTCATGGGACGACATCGTAGAGCGTGCCGGGGCGTTTCCCGAGATGCGCCGGGAAATGTATCTTCAGGACGACTATATTTACTCATCCGTGCGGGACCCCAAACGGGAACCAACGGATCTGGCTACCGATATTGCAGCCCTACATACGATAGTTGGCAATCTTCAAACACACGTCTTAGCAAATACATCTTCCATCGCTTCCACAGCCCCATCCGATGCTGTAGCCGAAGCCAAGATCGATGTCTGGCGTGATCAGATACGCGCGGGTCAGGCTGTTGCCACAATTGAGCCCCTTCGCGCCTTTATTGCAGCGCTCGACGACGGTGCAAGTTTACATGTGAGATTTAGGGCATACGGGAATCTTGGTGCTGCACTTGATCAAATAGGTAAGCATGATCAAGCGATTGAGGCCTATGAGCAGGCTGCTAAAGCCGAGCCAGATACTGCCGGAGGGCGTGCCTATAAGGCACGGGCTCTGATCGAACGTGGCTTAAAATCCGAGGCATTCAAAGAGGCCGCAGCTGTTTTGGAAATCGATCCAGAACAGCGCTTAGCAGCGGTGGTGCTGATAGAGGCTGCTTCCCCGGCAATGACTGCTGAAGAGCTGGAAGGGCGTGTCGGCGCAGCTATTTGTTTCGTCGATGTCGCATCATCCTTAGCGGCTCGTTACTCCGACGAGTGTCGTCACGATGATGCACTTCGCATCGCAAGAACGATCGATGACGAAGGACGCAAAGCACTAAAAAACGCAACCGTCGCGCAAGCCATATTGCGCAAATATGAGCAAAGCCTTGAAATCCGGATAGGGATGCCCCTTCGGCCGGGAGATCGTGAACTTCTTGCAGAGGCGCGAGACCTGCTCGAAGAAGCCTGGGTTTGGGCAAAAAACCGCCCTGACAAGGGTCTTTGGATTTTCCTAGCGGCTAACCTAGTTGCGGCCTGCCGTTTTATAGGTGAGGACGTGAAGGCCGACGGTGTTGCTTTGGAAGCATATGAGATTGCGCCCGACAACATCGATATTATGGAACGCGCGGTTGTCGCCTTTATGCACGGGGGGGTGGGAGACAAGGCTTCCGAGGTAGCAATAAAGTGCGCAAAAACAGGCCTGCCGCGCGGTGCATTGTTGGCCGCAGATGTTTTTGCTTGGTCAGGAGATTGGGGCTCCCTCCATATTTGGGCGGAAAAGGCCTTTAAGATGGCGATCAATGACATTGATCGCGCTCGAGCGGCCCAACTTAACGTGCTTGCTGTCCGGCACACTGCCGGTCCAGCTGATGCGCTGGCAAAAGGAGACAATCTCCGTCCCAGTTTTCCACCTAATGTAGGATTTGAGGCCACTGTTGCCGAAGCCGCTCGCCGTACCGGTAACATTAACGCCGAGAACGCCGCCCGCACTAGGCTAGATGCTTTCGATCCTGAGGCTCTCAATCCGCTGGAACGCTTTGAACTTGCTAACGCATATGCTGACCAGGGTGAGTGGGAACACGCTGCTGATCTTCTTGATGGACTCTATAGCCTCGATCGTCCCTCCGAACCGCTTCGGCAAAGGCTACTCTTTCTCTATCGCGCAGACCTCCGGTCGAAAGCGCGTATTCTCTATGAATCGCTGCAAGGCAAGGCGCTCAAGTCTCGAGACATTCTTCGTCTTGGTGCTGCAATCTACGAGAGGGCTGGAATGTTGCCGCACGCATTGACGGAGCTCAAGAAGGCCCTCGATCTCGATAAGGATGATCTTGGTAGCCGCCTGGATTGGGTACGCCTGTGCATCCGCATCAATGACGAAGATAAAGCCTCCGAGTGGATCAAAACAGTCACGCCCGACTTCGACGCTGACCCAGATGACCTTATGGAGCTTGCATTGGTCTTTGACCGATACGGGCTCAGGGAAAAAGCTATTGCTCTTGGTTACAAGGCATTACGCCGTTACTGGGGGAAAAGTGAGCGACTTCATCTCATGTATATGTCGCTTTTCTTTATGCATCCACACATGGAATCCTTCCTCACTAGCATAAACGTTGCCGAGAACACTGTGGTCTTTCTTGAGAATGATCATGGAGGAACCGCACGCTACCGCATTGAGGCAGATGTCGAGCCTGCTCAGGATGTACTCGCGCCGGATTGGCCATTTGCCCAATGCCTAATGGGAAAGACTGTTGGTGATATAGCTGTCACTAACAAGGGTATAGGCCAGTCCGAAAGCTGGAAGATCGTTCAGATCAAGCACAAGTTCCTAGCCTTCTTTCACGATGTTCTTGAAGCACACGAGACGCTGTTCCCAGGCAGTCGAGCTATCGGTCGCTTCACCATCGATTCCAACACGAAAGACGGTTTTGATCCTCTCTTTGAGCAGGTAAGGGCGCGTGCGCGCGTAGCAACACAAGCGTCCGATCTCTATAAAAATAAGTTTGTTCCCATCGATACAATTGGGAAAGTTCTTGGCCTTGATGTCATTGCCGCTTCGCGGGGGTTGCGTTTTGAGATGGGCATTCCGCTGGACGTTTGCATCGGCAACACACCCGAACGCGATCAAGCGATAACCCAACTCAGGAGCGTCAAGAGTGTCATTGTTGATCCGGCTACTCTCGCTATCTGGCAGGATATAGGTCTTCTTGCCGAGCTCGACTCAATGACAGACTTTGAGGTTTGTATCGTGCAAGCAACGATGGATTTGCTGAACGAGCGTGTTGATGACGCAAGAAGTGCAATGGAAAAAGAAGGAGGCATGCTTGAAGCTCATGGTGACAAGATCGCCATGATTGAACCGACCAAGAAGGAGCGCGCGGCTTACGTTGAGCATTCTGCTGCATTGCTTAACTGGTGTCGCCGTAAAGCAAAAATCCTGCCCACAGAACCGCTGAGAGGTATGGCAGAAGGGGCGGACATCTTCTCTAACTATACGATTGACACGCTGGGTACTCTTGCTGAGGTCAGACTTCCGGCAATCATTGACGACCGTCGGCTTCGAATGTTCGCGGCCCAGCTTGGTGGAGTCCAGTTGGGATGGACGCAGGCCCTTCTGATGTGTTGGCTTAACGAAGAGAAGATTTCGCGAACAGTTTACGCGTCGCTAGTCGCTAAGCTAAACGCATCAAAGGTAGGCTTCGTGTCTGTCGCTGGCGAAGACCTGCGTGCTGCGGTGGATTCAGACAACCAGGATGAATTCGATGCGCTTGTTTCCGCACTGACCCTTCCGACGGTTGAAGTTCATTCACTTGTCAGCGTTATCTCAGATTTTATCACCGCCCTTTGGGTGATCCCGAAATACCGAGATTGTCGCGATCGCTTGGCAAGCCGTGTTCTTGAAATTCTTTTGCGACGCAGTGAATGGCTTGATGCTCTTCATGCGGTTGTAGTCTTAGTTTATCGAAGCATTGGACGTTTTTCACAGTCGGATCCACGTGATGCCAGTTTATGGCTCAGCTATGTCGAGCGATTTGCGAGCGGACATTTTATACTTGATGCGTTGCTGCAGCGGGGAAAGGCAGATGCATCGGGCTGAGACAAGGGTGAGGGAGAAGCCAACCTGTCCGACGATACGTGCCTTTCGTTGGACAGATTGGCTAATCAGGTAGGGGCGCTGCTGATCCCCGTGATAGCGGCACACATCCGCTGTCGCCTGGCCGGTCTCTTGCTCTTTCAGGATGCCGATTATCTGCTCTTCGCTGAACCTCGCTTCATTCGTCCGTCTCCTTCGTGGTGGCGGACTCTACCAAAATTTGGATGGAAATCTGGGGCTCAGGTCACAGGCCTACAACCATAGATCTTCCGACATCTAACCCCTGTGCCAAAGCCCTTTCATGGCGTAAGTTACCCTTGCAAAAAAATTGAACTGGCCCCCGTTTTGACCGGACACCCGGCATAGCTCTTGGAAGGCTCAAGGATATCCTTGAGGACAGGCTTATGTCGGACGACTATCAACGCATTGAAGTGATCACGGGCACCGCCCGGCGCCGGCACTGGTCGGCGGCGGAGAAGCTGCGGATTGTCGAGGAGACGTTTGTGAGCGGCGAGACGATCTCGTCGGTGGCGCGCCGCAACGGTGTCGCAGCGAACCTGCTCTACCGCTGGCGGCGGCTGATGACCGAGGGAGGGACAATCGCTGTGCAGGCCGATGACGACGTGGTGGCGGCAAGCGAGATCAAGCGCCTGCAGCAACAGGTGCGGGAACTGGAGCGCCAGCTTGGCCGCAAGACCATGGAAGCGGAGATCCTGAAAGAGGCTCTCGCCAAGGCACAGTCAAAAAAACCGAGCTTGCACGCGCTCTCGCCCTGGAAGGACGATGGCCGATGAAGACCATCACTTCGACGCTCGGCGTCTCTCGCTCGAACCTGTATGAGCAGACCTCGGATGCAACAAGGCCGCGTCGGCGCCCTTTGAATTTGCAAGACGCGGCTTTATTGCGGCGGCTTCGCCGCCACGTTGACGACCGCCCAACCTATGGCTACCGCCGCATAACCGCCCTGCTGCGCCGGGAACTGGTGGCGGAAGGCTTGCCGCCCGTGAACCACAAAAAGGTCTTCCGCCTGATGCAGATGCACGGCCTGTTGCTGGGGCGCCACAGCGGGCGGCGGCATGGACGGACCCATGACGGCAAGGTCGTGGTGATGGCCTCGAACCGGCGCTGGTGCTCGGATGCGCTGGAGTTCGCTTGCTGGAATGGCGAGGTGGTACGAGTGGCGTTCGTCATCGACGCGCACGACCGCGAGGTCATCGCCTGGCAGTCGGTTGTCGGCGGCGGCATCAGCGGTTCCGAGGTCCGGGATATGATGCTGGAGGCCGTCGAGAAGCGGTTCGCTTCGATCCGGGCACCGCATGCCGTCGAATGGCTGTCGGACAACGGCTCGCCCTATACGGCCTATGAAACCCGCGTGTTCGCCGGGCAATTGAACCTGGTGCCGTGCTTCACGCCAGTAGCCAGTCCGGAATCGAACGGCATGTCGGAAGCCTTCGTGCGGACGCTCAAACGGGACTATGTCCGGGTCAGGCCGCTGCCGGATGCAAAGACGGCCCTATCACAGATCGCTGGGTGGTTCGAAGACTACAACGAGAACCATCCGCATTCCGGGTTGCGCATGCGCTCGCCTCGCGAGTACATCCGCTCCCAACAACCCGCCGAGGTGTCCGGTCTATAGGGGGCAACATCAAAAATACGCAGGAAATTGCAATGGGTTCTACTCGTAATGACACACCTCTGAAGTCAGTATGGCAGCACTTAGCCCCGTTTATGTTTGATAAAAACGCAAAGCAATATTCAACAGATCTATCTCGCTTCATCTTCGAAGCTATTCCATCCGACTATAGTACGTTGCTTGATATCGCATGCGGCATCGGCTTGCATGCCAAATTTTTCTCGTCAATGGGCTTACGAGTAACTGCGGTTGATTCTGAAGTCAGCTTCCTAGATCAAATCAACGCTGAATCCAAAAATATAACGACCCACTTGGGCGATATGCGAACATTGGACCTTCAACGCGAGTATGACTGCGTTTGCCTTCTTGGAAATTCACTAGGTTTTTCAAAAAATCGTTCATCTGATCTATCCACACTAGAGTGTATGGCATCTCATTGTGGCCCCAGTGGCAGCATCATTCTAGACATAAATACGCCAGAAACGATCAGAAATACTCTGCAAAAGCGAAATTCTTCCTTCAAAAATGGAAATACTCAGTTTAAACAACTTGTTTCCTTATCACATGAAGATGATACCGCTACATACATATGGTCTTTTGAAAACTCTTCTAATAATCAAATTACATCTTTTGATGTTTCACAGAATCTGTACTCTCTAGAATGGTACGAAGAAGTATTGAACTCCATTGGATTCGAACACATAAATGCATTCAGCGGCATCAGTGGAGCTAGATACGATCCCAATTCTTCTGCCCGCTTGATTCTAATCGCTTCTCGAATTCCAATCATCAACAGACCGATGTAGTTTAGTTCTAAGGGTGCAAAAGAATTCTCTACCCCAAACTGTAAGGCCGTTTGTCTTGTCCAGATGACCCTCTATTTCCAAAACCCGATCTCTTAGATTGAAAATTTCTCTCTCTCCAACACACCGCGGCCCACCGTGTCTCAGCTCGATATAGTAAATGAGAACATTTGCAAATGCGTGATAGGTCTGCAGTATGACCCGAATTTCCCTATCCTTCCTCTTGAAAGGAGAATAATATTTCTTTGTATCGGCATCATTCGTTAATTCGTTCACACGCTCCGCAACAAAATACCATTGGTGAGCTGACTCATGCACAAGCGCTTCTGAAAGCTCCAAATCATCTTCGCCAACACTACAATAATAAAGCCCTGGAAGTTCGGAAGAACTTGCCGCATATATTCTATCAGAATAAATTCTCTTAAGCACTAAACCGCGTGTTACGGTCATAACCCAATCATAGTATCCTTTATGCGACGACAGGAGCAAAAACGCTTTACCAATCAGCAAACTTATCTCTTCTATTTCAGAAATTAGCTCCGATCGACTAATTCTAATACCCAACTGTTCTTCGAAATTTCCGATCGCATATCGCACCGGAATAGGACTTCCTTCGATATCAACTGGCGGGTCCACCCACTCCAACCAATCTTGCTCTTCGTGTTGAACATCGATAGAATAAATTTGCTTGGAACCTACGATATGCTGCGTGGCGGATTTAGATAGTAGTATTGGGAGCGACGGCCCCCAAGCATCGAAGAACTTTATATTTTTATCCTTCGTTGCAACAAGTACGCTATCAATCGCCGTTGCAAAATCTCCGCCTTTATAATCAATCGGGCATGCACAGTCTTGAAGTGCCGCAACATGTTCTGCACTCAGTTCCATACACCAGACCTCCTGATGTTATCCTTCAACTCTGAAATTATCTTCTGCCCAAAAGGGCTACACTTCTTTTCTAAGGTCTCTGTGAAGCGTCCGAAGCCTTCCCCTTGGAAACCCTTACCAATATACAATAAACGTTCTCTGGCTTGATCTTTCATCGTGTCTGTCCCACGCGCTTCAAGATATCGATAGTGTTTGAACAGTCCAAACCACACAGCGATCGCATGAACTGCTGAATGGACACCTATTGCCGCCCCGGACCAAGGTGAGTCTAGTCTCTCTTTATGATCTACGCCCTCTGCAAGCACTCGCCTCTCTCTGTTTTCAGCCCAAAAGAGGTAGCAGTGGATAGCTTCATGCAACAATGCTTCTGCAAGGTCCGATGGTGTTATCCGTTCCAAATGCGAATTGCATATCAAAACGAGGCCCGGCGCGGATTGAAAGGTTCCAGAAGAGAACGCATTTGGTTGATCGAGCTCCCTTCTTAAAGACAAAATCCAAACATACTTGTTTACTAGGTAAGCACCATGAGGATTGAAACTTTGTAGTATACGAAATCCTTCGCCAACTTTCCTACAAACCAGATCTATCTCAATTTCATCATTGTACTCAGAGAGGTTTGTGCCACCTCGGTCCATTGGCGGAATCATCGTAGAACCCGCGAACGATACACGTGGCTCCCAAACATCGTTCTCTGTAGAGATTTTTCTGTCCGGCTCGTCATCCGATATCGCCTGAGCAACAAAGTACATTAGCGTATCATGTTCCGCCTCAACCTCCCCTAGCGCGATTGCTCCAATATAAGGATTCTTCACCACTCTACCTTGCCGCAAGACTTCCGTCTCGTTCTTCCTTAGGTAGTTTCCCAACGGTAGGTCGTTTAATTTTTTGGAAACCTCTCGTTCAATCACCGCCTTGATCAACGGCAATGCACTCTCACTATGTCCGGACTCTTCCCAGTTCAGTGTTTGAATAGTACGCTGCGAAAGTTTGTCATCATGCATCTTGCCACCGTCTATTGCTGTAGGCCTGTATATCGTGGGAGATCACTGAAAATAATTTGATTATTTCCTTACAGAAGAAACTCTCACTTTCGAACACTCCGTTCTTTAATCTATGCGGCAGATACCCCCCTCCACATATCTTCTCGAAATCGCATGATTTACACACACTTGGTAAACTTTCCCGAGGATTCATTTGGAGTGAAAAGGTTGAAGAGCCCAAAACGTCAGATATTTTGTCTTCCAAAATTGAATATTTAGTCTCAGTATATTCGCGCCCACAGCACTTGAACACGTCAAGAGGTTCTATCGCGCCCGAAGACTCTATGGTCATGATGGAAATGGGATTCCCCGCAAGCATATCCATTACGGGTGTTTCCCCGTTAAGGAAGTACCTTACAAGTTCTTCAAATATCACAATTTGATAGGAGGGATTATCAATTTTCCTCCATTCAACATAAGCATCTCTTAGCAGGTTGCCTAGCTGATCTAATTCAGCCGCACTATGAATAGGGTGATCGAAATTCTGGTCTGGCAGTAAAAAGTTCACGCGATGAACGCCAAGATTATCGAAGTACTTTACAAGTTCGTCACCTTTCGCATTCGGATTTAGGACACAGAGAACGCCACTAAAGCATTTGTTCCATTCAGGCTCTTGGACAAGTTTTCGAACGACGTCTTCTGTTTCCTTATGTGTTCCTTTCCCTGACTTAGTCAGTCGGAACTCGTCATGATGAACGGACGGGCCATCGAGGCTAACTCCTAACCTGATCCTGTTACTATTGAATATCTCAATCCATTCGTCGTTCAAAAGAAGTCCATTAGTTTGGACCGAAACAGAGATTGTTGCGCCTGTTCGCTCTTCGACAAGGCTTCGAAGCTGAGAAAATATCCCGAAAAATCTCTTGCCAGCCATAAGTGGTTCGCCGCCGTGTAGCGTAATGTGAAAACCACTGAGAGCGTATTCCTCAATATACTCCGATAGCTGGTCAAAGAACGAAGTTAACACCTCATTCGACATCCTAACAGGTTGACCCTGCCAGGATTGGTCTGCCAGATGATACATATAGCAGTAGGTGCAGTTGATATTGCACCTACTGGCAACTTTTAAGATTGCTGATGTAAACGGAGTTTGAGTTGGCAGTAAACCAGCTGCCATATTATCAGTGCGGGTTTACATCTTTGCTATGAACAACCTTGGACCACACTGCCTCGATGGTGCGCGGGCGCTCAAGGTGCTTAAGCATCTCAGCACCTGCAGACTTCAGTTGGTCTTCAAAATTTTCTGTACCGACCTCGGTAACCTGATCCAATTTCTTCAGTGCAGACATGACAATCTCCCATTCTCTGTGCCCGTTCTGGGCTGACAATCAATTCAAGGTTAACCGCCATCTGACGATGCGTAAACACTCTTTGGTCCTGAAAATCATGGATTCCGAAAGCTGGACCTGGATGGTCCTGGCAATCTCGTGTGGTTTGAGAAGCGCGCTCAGGGTGTCGAGGAGACCGGATACGAGCCGTTGCGTCTGAACTGTATCTGACGCGCGATTATGACTACACGACCATCTGGTTTGGCTTCATCGATCCTGCGATCGCGGAGATGACCTTGGGCTTCTTCGACGATCCAAGCGTCAACTTTTCGGCAATGTACGAGCAGACGTATTTTCGCGGCGACATCCCGAATGATGCCTTTGGGCAGCAGGTCCTCAAGGCCATCCGGATCGAGAAAGTCGTCCCGAACGCTCTACGCCTGGACACCAACCAGCAACTGGAGTGCTACAGCTTAAGCTTGGCATAGCAGCGCCTTGTAGTCGGGAATTTTGCAGACCAACATGTGCCACGAAACATACCTTTCGTTGCACAAATTGGTCGAGTGTGGTACGTTGGGACATTGAAAGAGAGGTTATTCATGAACCAGATTGTACCACGAAAGGGAAATGCGGTCGCAGACGCCGCGAAATTGGACGACAAGGACCGGTTGGCGGTCTGGCTGGAAGGCTACTTCCGCTTCGGCGTGGCGACGGCGGAAAGCTCCCGCGCCGTGCAGCGCCGCGACCTGGAACGGTTCATTCGCTTTATGATCCTAGAAGAGGGCCACGACCTGCGTCCGGCCTGGACGCCCCGGCTGTCCCGCGCCTTCATCGAAGCACTGCGCAACGAACGGCGCGAAGACGGTAAGCGCCAGGTCGCCGATCGCAGCATCAACCGGATGATGGCCCACCTGAAAACCTTTGCCAGCTTCGTCCACGAGCACACACCGCTACCATTGGGTCATCCGACCGAGAAACTCCCGGCGCTGCCGACGACGACGCTGTTGATCGATCAGCGGGCCTTGAGCCAGGGCGAGCGGCGCAAGCTGCTCGATGCTGCCGACCTGCTCCCTCTCGTCGGCGGACGCTCTAAGAGCCCAACTCGAAAAGAGTTGAGCGGTTTCAGTAGGATGTGATTCCGTCTGGTTTGCAGACTGGACGGAGCCGATGATGCCTTGGACTGAAGCCGCTCGCCGTGAGTATCAGCGGGAGACGCCGCGCTATGCAAGCGATCTGACTGACCATGAGTGGGCGTTGATCGCGCCGTTCATGCCGCCGCCGCGCCCGATTGGTCGACCGCGCAAGACCGATCTGCGCGAGGTGATGAACGCGATCCTGTATATCGGCTCGACCGGCTGCCAATGGGCGATGCTGCCGAAGGACTTTCCGCCGTATTCGACCGTTCAGCGGTACTTCTACGACTGGCGGGACAGCGGGTTGCTCAAGACGATGCGCTTCACGCTGGCGATGGAGACCCGCGAACTGGAAGGCCGCGAGGCGCAGCCGACGGCGGGCGTGATCGATAGCCAGACTGTCAAAACCACGGAAAGCGGCGGCGTTAGGAGCTATGACGCAGGCAAGAAGGTCAACGGGCGCAAGCGGCATATCCTTGTTGACACCACTGGCCTGCTGTTTGGCGCGGTCGTCCATGCCGCCGGCGTGCAGGACCGCGATGGCGCGCCGGGCGTGCTCGCCTCGATCCGCAAATCCTGCCCCTGGCTCCGCCACATCTTCGCTGATGGCGGCTATGCAGGGCCGAAGCTGCGTTGCGCCCTCGACAAGATCGGCAAGTGGACGCTCCAGATCGTCAAACGGTCCGACGCCGCCCAAGGCTTCGAGGTCATCCCGCGGCGGTGGGTCGTCGAGCGTACCTTCGCCTGGCTCGGACGATGCCGCAGGCTCGCCAAGGACTGGGAGAAATCCATCCCCTCAGCCGAAGCATGGATCGACATCGCCCATATCCGCCTAACTACCCGACGACTCGCAAGGTATTGGTATGCATGACAGAGTTTCGAGTCGGGCTCTAAGGACCGCAGGCGGCACGGGGCAGCGGACAAGCCGGTGCATCCCTGGTACCGGGCCTGGCGCAACCGAGCAATCGTCTACACCCTGATTGAGACCGGCATGCGCAGGGCCGGGATCGTCCAAGCTGAGTTGGAAGGCTTCGATCCGGCAACACGGACACTGAATGTCTTGGAAAAGGGTGGCGTTGCCCATCCCTACAAGATCAGCCGCGAGGGTGCGGCGGCGATCGCCGACTACATTGCGCAAGAGCGGGGCAGGGATGAGAGCCTGGCCTCACCGGCGCTGTTCCTGCCCGCCGCCGACAATCCGCGGGCGGGGGGCAGGCTTACCGTCGATGCGGTCAACCGCATCTGGAATGAGGTACGCGAGCTGGCTGGGGTCGATGTGAAAACCCCGCATTCGGCCCGGCATGCCATGGGTCGGCATCTGATCGCTAAGACCGGTAACATGGCTGCTGTGCAGCGGCAACTCGGGCACAAGAATGCCAGCTATTCCATGCAGTACGCGCGGATTTCTGATGAGGAGTTGCTCGATACGCTTGATGAACGATGAGACCAGCCCGGCGAATCTCATCCTATCTTTCTTGCCTTTTTTTGGGTGAGGCAAACACATAAACTCCTTTCAATTCCGCTTTTAACCTTCGAACAGGCGGCGCAAATTAATTGGTTGTGAGGATCGTGCCTGTGCCGATAAATTGCGTGGGGCGTTCCAAATGGGAAATCCGATTAAAAACCGATAGGTGCCTTGCCGCGCCCGGTACAAATCGCATGGTTGGTGGAGGCAGTTGTGAAATTTTTGATCATTCTAATTTTATCGGCGGCGATTTGGGGGGGAACTGTCACGTCGGTTGACGCGTTTGACCTGAACAAAATGATCAAGGACGTCTTTTCGGAACCAGAAAAGCCCCAACAGCAACATCAGGAGCCTCAGGTCAACCAGCCCTCTGAACCGCCACCGCCCGCGACGGTTTCGCCTCAAGCGAACAAGCGGGAAGCGGCGATGGAGCTTCAGCGAAGTTTGAACACGCTGGGCTTCGATGCGGGGCCTGTCGACGGTCTGCCTGGCCGCCGGACCGCCGCAGCGGTCCGAGCCTTTCAGGCAAGCCGAGGGTTCCCGGTCACCGGAGAGCTAACCTCGCTACAACGCCTGTCCTTGGTGACGGAGGCCATCCACGCCGAAGCCGACGACGTCACCGCACCAGCGGTTCGTCAGGTCGCAGCGCAGGAGGTGCAGAGCTACCTAGCCGCGCGCGGGTACCCGGTCGGAGCGCCTGATGGTGTCTGGGGTCCACAGTCGCAACAGGCGCTCGACGCCTTCCGGCACGATCTAGGCGCTGGGGCTATGGCTCAGGGAACGCCGCCGACACAATCGGACCGTGCAGCGCTGTATGCGCAAGTCCATGGCACACCGCCCGTTTTCAGCCTTGCCGGTCACGAGCCGAACGACGTGCCCCCTCTAAATACCGAACCCGCTACCACCACCCAACCCATCCTGGCGGTAAATAGCGGCGCCCACGTGAACGTCCGCGGCTGGAAAGGCAACAATGGACTGCCGCCCGAACTCAGCACGCGATTGAATAGACTCGGACTGAAGTGGCGTCCCGAACAGCTCGGGAAAGACGACGTGGTGCTGGATCTCTATTTCAAGGAACAAATTGAGACGACTGGCCTGGACGCGATCACGGTGCGCCAGCAGTTTCAAGCGCTTAACAATCTCCAAAAAGAGGACGTGATCGCCGACGCCCGAAATCGATTTATTCTGGAGGCGCAACAAACACCCGACATTGCGCCTGGCTCTCCCCTAAAATTGGCGTTCCTTTCTCGCCCGTTGCTGTCGAACCAGATACGGTTTGAGGAAGGGAAAGGACTGAAATTCGGTTCGTCAGCAAACCTCAGGGGCCGCTTTTTCCACACGCCGCTCCGGTTTGGCTCCAGTTACGATTACGCGCCCATGACCCGCGACGCGGCAAAGGAATTGCTCGACCAAGCCCAAGCGGCATGGGACAGCAATCAGGAAGCTGTGGTGCAGGTTTTCTGGGTGACCGTCACCGGGTTTGGGCCGAGTGCCGACGCCAACCTCTCCTCTACTGCTCCGTACACGCCTATCAGCTTTCAACTCGACCGCGCGACGCTGCACCTTCGCAATCGGGATGACGCGACACCCGTCCTACTGACTAACGCAATTTATATCTGGCCCGACCCGAAAGCCCGCGAACCCGCAACGGTTGGCGATCGGCCCACCTCGCTTGAACTCGCGACCCGCATTGGCCTGCCGGTGGCAGGTGGCTATGTCGTATCGGATTGGACCCAAAATCGCTTGTGGGGCCGGTTCAACCTTCTGGCGGCAATCACCCGCGATCCGGACTATTTCCGGCAAGGCACGCGGTTCGTCCCACTGATGATGTTGTTGGACCCGAGCGACCGGAGGGTGCTCTCCGACTCCATAGCCATCCAACGTCCGCTCGCGCCATCGCTGAAATGGGCAGAGGGCGATGGCGAGAAGTCTGTGCGGGACAGCTTGCAGCGCATGGCTTTTCCTGACGAGTTTCAGCGCGCCGGGGCTAAAGATATGTTTTTCGAGCGATATTGGGCGAAAATTCTCCAGCAGACCCCGCATGGCCCCTTGCCGGTGCAACACATCATGCAAGGCAATATCGAAGAATACGATTTCGCTGGCGGGTTCTTTCCGGTCCGGTTCTCGATGCATCAGAGCGTGTATTCCGACCCCGCGAAGTTGGGGCTGCGGGTTGCGGCAACGCCAGATCCGCGCTCGGGCGGTCTAGGCTTCGTCTCCGCTGACCGCTTCGCCAGCGACCGCCTGCCCCAAAGGCTTCATATGTCACGGGAGGAGGCCGAAGCGTTCCGTGCGCGGTTGCGCGGCAACAGTATCTATCTGGCATGGTGGTCCGACCTCGACTGGAGCGCCGACGGAACGGCAGAAGAGCAAGCGTTTCTCGCCAGCGTCCAATCCTCGGCCCGCTCTCCATCGACGCTTGCCCAAGTGCGTGCGAACCTGACGCGCATCGCGATATTCACAGACCAGGCGCTGACCGACCCGATCCTGGAACTCGACCCTGCCAATCTCCTCCTGCCGGTGCCCGATCCGCCGAAGGTGCCGGATAAGCCCGTGGCCGAAACGCCGAGCGACGAGGTCAGAGATCTTCTGGCAAATGAGGTTGTGACCGGCCTCGGCTACCTCCAGGCAGCTGCCGACGCTTCGCCCGATCCATCGGGCGTGGTCGACGCCTATCTCGGAAAGCTCCAACAGGTGAGGAGGGCCGACGAGTTCAACCGGCGCGACATGCTCCGAGACCTCCGCGAGCAGGCTAAAGCCGAACGGCCGGAGGGTGCCTTCTGGCTCGCCGGAGGAGCCGAACTGGGAAAATATGACATCGAAAGCGGCGAATTCTCCCTGCGGTATGGCATCTCGCCACAGGTGGCCGATGGGCATGGCCTACCGATTGGCACGCGGATTGCCAATGCCGACAAGACCCTGCGCGTGCCGACCTCCGAAGACCTTGCCCGCCGGATTTTGGCGGAGGAGAAAGTGTTCGGCAACCGCGCGGTCGCCATCCGCATGCGTGCGCGGCTACAAGGTGCTACCCTCCCTTATGGCAAGCCGGAACGGGCAGAGGCGATCCTGGTCGCGGAAGAGATAGTCTTTCTGCGCCAATACCCTAGAGCCGACTTGCGTGCGCCGGTCATCATCGGGCGCGTGAGCTTTGCCGATGCGATCGCGGCCGCAACCGCGCGCCAGACCCAAACTTTTCAGGCCGCTGACTTTGCCGGTTCAGCCGATATGGTGCCGGTCATCGACGCACATATCCTCGATCTGCTGAAGGTGCGTGAGCGCGGTCTGCCCGAGAGCGAAGACGCCCTGCTGGAGACGATGGTGGCTTTGAAACACCACGAAGCGTCCGTTAACCCGATCCCGGGCCCACGCTTTTTCGCCGATGGCGTGTCCGCCCTTGCTGACACACAGGGAAATACCGACCTTCAGCGAATTCGTGCTCTTCAGTACCTGCCGCGGCTGCAGTCCTTTCTGACGGCGAAGGCCGCCGCGCTCGGCGATGTCCTTGCGGTCGAGTTCCGCCCGCATGAGCGCAACACTAAGTGCGATCGCTTCCAAGACTACATCAATTATGTTGGCGAAGGCCCGGCGGTCCGGCGTGTCGCGGTGAGTCGAGAGGACCAGCAACAGGTCGAACAACTGCGCAGTCGGTCGAATGGCGTTGCGCGCATCGACCGCCGCGTGCTGGCCATGATCGAGCGCACACGGTCTCAAAACCTGCACCGGGCCTGCGAGCCGCTTTGGGCTATGCTCAGCATCAAAGATGCATTGGTCGCTAGCCATCGCCGCTATCCGCAAGGCGTGCGGTTGGAATTCGAGGTCGAGAACATCTCTTTCTTCCCGTTTCAGTATCCGGACCGACGCGGTGCCACGGTGCAGACGGAAACGCTTCTGATCGAAGCCAAAGCCATCTCATCCCACGCCTTGCGCGCCGATGGGGCGGCGGGGGAGCGGTTGGTCGAAACGCCATATGTGGACCCGGCAGATCAGCGTCGGCTCGCCCGCGAAAAAGAACGGCAGGCGGAAGCCGCCCGGCGCCAGCAAGAGGCGGACGCAAAGGCTGCTGCGGCCGCGCGTCAGCAACAGGCGGCGGCACCTCCTGTCCCGGCCCCCGGTGCGGCTCAAGGCCAACCGCCGGGCGGACCACAGGGTGAATGGCCGAACATGGATGGCTTCGAGGTGACGCTCTCGGACCGTGACATTCTGGGACTGCGCATCGGCCAGGACATGGCGGATGCAGACCGCATCCTGCGCGCACGGGGCGGCCTGATCGCGGCCTTCGAGACGCCCGCCCCACCTCCAGCCATCAACGCGCTCGGCTACCGCCGGGTCTACGTCTTGCGCGACGGCATGGAGGCGATCACACTGGCCAGCTACCGACCGGATGGCAAAGTGCTCGCCATCATGCGGCGCATGGTGCTGCAGGCGGGTCGGCTGCCCTATGACCAGATCACAGACGGGTTGAACCGGAAATACGGCGCCTCTGACATCGACGAGCCGATCATGGGCATGCGAAGCTGGGGAAATGCGGCGCTGCCGGAGGACTGTCTCTACACCTACGGCCAGGGTGGCTCGAACCATCTGCACCACATGAAGCAGCTTGTGCCCGGCGAGGGCTCTACGGATGTTGATTTCATCCGCAGCCCCGACGTGACCAGTTACATGAAAGGCCTGCCGGAGCTCGTGCCGGAGCTAATCGCTAACACGGAGGTGTGTGGTCAGGTCTTGATCTACACCCCAGAATATCCGGAACAGTGGGGAAAATCCGGCTTTAGCCTGATGCTAGCCGATTTCACCCAGGTTATTGCCGCGCAAGACTATGCACTGCGCAACACGGGAGAGACGAAGGTCAAGATCGAATTCTGAGGCCGCCGCCACGCCGCACTGATAAAGGTACTTATCAGATGTGAGAGGAGAGAGGGTTTTGGATTTGACAACGTGCACCGAAACACTATCTGGCACTGAAATATAGCTTCTTACCGTGGCACGAGTTGCCCATTCAGAGGGCCTTGCGGAGTGTTACACCAACATGGTGCACCGATCGGACCTGATTGCCAGATTTGACACCACATGAAAGGGGTTTGACAAATATTCGTCGCTTGGGATTGCTGTGGTCGCGGTTGGGTCGAACGTGATCCCTTGCAATCTTCCGTATCTGTTCCCCGATCACAAAGGTCCGGCTCATCGCAATCGCCGTCATAGGCATACTCGCAACTATTCGGTCCTGCGTTGCGCTGCCGCTCTGGTGGATCCGAACGGCTGGGAGTTGGAGGTGTTCTTCTTGTTGTGTCATTACCTCCACGGCAGTTTGGATTGCGTTCGCAGGCTCTTGACCATCCGGATGCAATTGCAGCCAGCCTATCAAGTTTCGGCGGGTGCGTTGAAGATCCTCGGTCACTACCTAACTCAATCATTGCTGCCTGGGCGTCATCCAAGCTTGCCCCCATTTGCTGCAGCACGAATCCTGAGAAGTAATCCGCCTCCAGCTCACGGTCGGGTCTGCTACCGATGTTATCCAGAGTATGCCCATTTAAATGATGACCGACTTCATGCGCCATTATACTGATGGCAGCCCATTCATTGCCAATTTGTTGCCGCATTTGGCTCATGAAATTTTCATTGTAAAGGATAAAGCGTGTTGAACTACGAATTACTGCTGCCGCATTGGGTACACCAGCGCTCCGAACATCGAAATTTCGGACTAAACCTGAAGCACTAACAATATCATCGATAACCTGCACGGCTTCTTCCGTCGAACGAAATGTAGCGACCCGACTAGGGACCGTCTCTCCAAAATAACTACAGGTGTCTTGCACCGAAAGATTGCTGAGAACTTGACCGCTTGCCGATGTCGCCAAAATCACAGCAACGCTCGTTAAGGCGATGATCCTAAGATACCGGGAAAAAGCTATCATAGCGATAACGCACCTCCTCAGATTTCAGGCACTATAACACTGCCGAATTCCGATGTAATTCGCCAAGAGCAGCGCTGTCATTGAGGCTCGAAAATTCAGCTACGTTACACTGATCGGGAAAGTGTATCCTAACGTCTGATCGATTTTGGCCCCGACTATCGAATGTCTTTCGGGTAGAAGGAACCGTAGTTGTTCATCCTGCTGGTGGTTGTCATAGGCCGAGGTCGATTGCTTGGAGTAGCATTTGCATCGTGCAACTGTTTTCGCGTTGCATTTGTGCTAACCTATTATCTTCTGGGCGCGAGGTCCGACAAGCTAATGGATGTCCAATATTGGCCTCTATATATCTTTGTGTTAACTTGGAGAGATGCCAACCGAGAGGCAGTGGAAAGTCGAAACCATTGAGGCCGAGATAGAAGACATTGTCGCTAGGACGAACAAAATCGTCGCAACCGGGGCAAAGGAGGTCCCTTGCCCGCGAGACTGCTAACTTACCACGCGCAGATCGCATGTTTAGCAGCGCGCGGATCGGCGAGGCGAGTTCACCAAGGAATTGTTCCTCCGTCCCGCTTTCGGTATAGGTTTGAATCGAGACAATGATGGGTCTAATCTTCATATTGCTGAGTTGTTCATAGGCATCGTTGCCTAGTTTTCGCCTCAGAATCCACTCGTCCTTTGGTTCTCCTAGCTGTTCCCAGAACGCGGCAAGTGCACTAGATAGATCGGCCGCGGTCTCTATCCCAGAGTTGTCGAAGTAGCCTCCGTCGGCTAAGCGTAAGCGCGGTGCGGGCTCATCACTCTCCGCGTAATCTAGCGACATTTCGACCGTCGCGACTGGCGTGATCCAAGGAAACCGAGCGCTCATCACAGCTGCAGTCGCGATAGGGATGTCGTGGTCGATCATCTTTGTCAGGTATCGCCGACGACTGGTCGACAGGGCAATGGTCAGCGGCGAAACGACCACGGATTCGCCATGCTCAACCCATGTTGTGTTCATGAACAGTGCGGGTGTGGCGTCGGTCGGATCCCAGGATCGCGCGAGACCCGCTCGCGGGAATCCTGAAAGGTGAGTTTCCAAACCCACATCAAGCGCCGCCGCGAAAGCGTCCTCAAGGGCCCGTGCACGGTCGAATTCAGGCACCGCTACCGGCAGAAACCGTTGTAGAAAATCTGGGAACAATGCGGCCCAGACTAGCGGTGCGAGCAGGTCGTGCGACCACGTCGCCTGCGTTCTTGACTCGAAGAAACCCTCGGGGTTCGGGACATAATCACCGTCACCCGTTTGACATCGCATGTACGGGTCGTTTCCGGCGTACGTGTGCGCCAGCGCCGCGAACCCTGTGGCACCAAGCGCGCCGCCAGAAACACCGCTGATGGCGAATAGATGCTGTGCGAATGATGGACAGGAATCCTGCAGCCGCGACAGAGCGAGCCCCGCATTGTAGGCGGCGTAGATACCGCCGCCTTCCGAGGCGACGATATAGACCGGATAAGGCAGGCCACGTTCGTGGAAATAGTCCAGATCCCCCCGGTGCGCCAACCATTCGGCGAAGGCGAACTC
Organism: Alphaproteobacteria bacterium; assembly: GCA_965222315.1. GTDB lineage: Bacteria > Pseudomonadota > Alphaproteobacteria > Bin95 > Bin95 > JACKII01. Next base: position 2,097,953 of record OZ244951.1, read on the forward strand.
TACGCTGCGGTCCGTGTCCGGCAAAGAGCCGGTCGACCGGATGATGTGATTGTCATTCCAGTCGGTCGCGGACAGCACTACCGCGAACAGGAAGAAGCCCGTCAGCAACGGGATACGATAACGATCATAGACCTCGAAACATACGGTCACAAACCCCAGCAGGATCGCGAAGAACACCGCCACGAGGAAGACGACGGACAGGTTCATCAAGAAGTGGATGGGCACAACTAACCCTGCGCCAATCACGACGGCGACCATTAACACAAGAAACGGCAACAAATATCGCCGCCTGAAAAACAGGCTTGATCCGATGATCGACGACTCCGCTCTCGTGACCCTCCCGGCCATCACCGCCAATATCAAAACCACCACCGACACAGCGGCCAGAACCATACCAGCGGAATCGAGGTTTCCGTTGATGGTTAATAGGAAGTCCGGTGGGTCTTCGATCTTCATCCTGGCCAGGAAATGACCAACCGCCAGTGCCAGGAACGGCAAGACTGTGCAGAGCACGATGATCTGCCAGAGATCGCTCGGTTTCGCCGCTTCGTCCGCTCCTGGCATACAGCGCCTATTCTCGCTGAGAACGGCAAAACGTCGTATTCCACAATAGACGATCGACAGTGCGAGAACTGATACTTGGCCCGCGAGCGAAAGTGCGTAGGCTACGACACCGGTCCAGCCCGACAGCCCCTCCACGTTAGCGCGGTAGATCTCCCGCATCTGGTCCGGCACGGTGAATACCAGTGCTGACACTGCGGCGACCACGATGGTGCCCCGTTCGACGGAACATGCGGCCGAGATCCGCACGATAGTCTTCAATGTCCGATGTTTCAAGTTGGCCAATGCTTCGCTCATTTCGCCCTCTTTCTGTTTAGTGTCGGACCGTCACACGATAACGGTAGACAGTATTGCTTTCCACCGGGCATGCGGAAGGACAGTTCCAGGATCGGACTACGGCGACATAGCTCTGATGATGACTGCTAGCAATGGTTTCGAGAGTACGGTGAGATAGGCGAAGAGCTTGTTGAATGCTTCCCCAATCCGGTCCTCAGTCTGCGTGAGGGCGTGGGCATGTGGGGCTCCTCTAATCCGCCCCCGTGTTTTGCGCGTTGACCGCTGCGGCCTTCCTGTCTGGCGTACCTGGCAGGACCCTCCCGCCCTGGCAACGGCATGCGCCGTCTTTCCGCTTCGCCCGCCCCTTCGGGGTGCAAGGGCGGGTTGGCCCTGCCTCTCCGGACGCCATCAGGCCGCGGCGGTCGCGGCTGGCAAATGGCGGAGAGGAGAACACCCATGCCCCGCAATACTCAGAAACTCGATGTCCATCAGGAGATCACCAACCGCATCGTCGATGCGATCGAAACCGCCGGAGACTTCCGGCTCCCCTGGATCAAGAACAGCGGCGGCAGCTTCGCCCGGCCTGTGAACGTCGCCTCGAAGAACCCCTATAACGGCGTCAACATCGTTAGCCTCTGGGTTTCGGCTTTGGCCGCTGACTATCCCTCGAATATCTGGGGCACCTACCGCCAGTGGCAGGAGAAGGACTGCCAGGTCCGCAAGGGCGAGAAGTCCTCGCTCGTCATCTTCTACAAGAGCTATGAGGTCGAAGCCGTCAACGAGCAGACCGGCGAGACCGAAGCCGCCGACCGCCTGGTCGCCCGCGCGAGCCGCGTCTTCAATGCCGCTCAGGTGGATGGCTTCGAGATCCTGACCGGGGAGCTGCCCGATGCTCCCGCCTTCGATCCCATCGAACGGGCCGAGCGCTTCGCCGCCGCAACCGGCGCTGCGATCGAGGAGACCGGCGACCGCGCCTGCTTCATTTCCTCCCTGGATGCGATCCGCATGCCGGAGCGCCGCCGCTTTACCGGCACCGATACCACCACACCCGCCGAGGGCTTCTACTCGACGCTCTGCCACGAGCTGGTGCACTGGTCTGGCACTAAACCCCGTCTCGATCGTGATCTCTCCGGCCGCTTCGGCGATGACGCCTATGCCATGGAAGAGCTGATCGCCGAACTGGGTTCCGCCTTCCTCTGTGCCGATCTCGGCATCACGCCGGAGCCGCGCGAGGATCATGCCCGCTACATCAAGAACTGGCTCGCCGTTCTGAAAGGCGACAAGAAGGCGATCTTCAGCGCATCCGCCAAGGCATCCCAGGCTGCCACCTGGTTGCTGGCTCAGGAGGACAGTGCGGCGTGAGCCGTACTGCTTTCTTGCCCGTGGCGTCGCGACCGGCGTCACGGGTATCTGCCGGACCAGGTTCCCTTGCATCCGGCAGGATTGGCTGCAGGCCTTACCGAGTGCACGGCTTTCAAACGTGGCGGGTGCTGCCTGCAGAGGAAATCAGGGGCTTTTAGCAGCCCCTCTGGTCAAGGGGCGGTCTCCCGAGGCTCGGTCGCAAGCGCTCCCTGCGCCCGCCGCCCGTTTCCTTGACCATTCACCCCGCACACTCGCCGTTCAGGCAGGGTTTCAGAAGCGAAACCCATTTCCGATTGAAAGGAATAGAAAATGACAGATCCAAACATTCAATTCGAAGTCCAGCACTTTACGCTTTGTGACGGCTGGATAAACACATGGACCATTGACGAAGGCACAGGACCGCAGCCGCAGGCCTTCGCGAGCGCCGACGCGGCACAGGCGGAAATCGCCGAGTTTCTCGGCGACATTCAGGCCGAGATCGCCGCTGGGGAGCGGGCGGCCGATGAAGGCTATAGCCGCGATGAATTCCGCATCGTCGAAGTGACGGCGAGAGAGGTTGCATCGCCCTGTATTTGCGAATAAGTAACTCATACGTTACTATAAAGCATGTTCAATGTCGTTCAATACGAAGCTGCAGACGGGGATTGTCCGCACGCGGACGGGTTCGACCGGCTCGACGCCCGCGCCGCCGCCAAGATCGGCGCGGGCGTCGCCCGGAAGGAAAGAGGGTAAGGCCATGGCGCTTACCAGAAGTTTCAAAGAGACCATCAAGGCCCGCGCCGATCGTGATCCGGCATTCCGGGTGGCGATGCTGCAGGAGGCGATCGACGCCTTTCTGAATGCGGATATTCAGACCGGCAAGGTCATCCTGCGGAACTATGTGAACGCGACGGTCGGCTTCGAGGAGCTGGGCACCCAGCTTCACAAGAACCCGAAAAGCCTGATGCACATGCTGAGTGAGCAGGGCAATCCGCGCGCCGACAATTTGTTTGCCGTGGTGGCGCATCTAAAGCAGCGCGAAGGCGTCCTGTTCGATCTGCGGCCTCAGTGAGGCGCGATCAGTTTCTGCTGCGCCCTCAGGCCAATCATCGGAAAATTTCGAAATAGGGGATGCCGGGTACGCCCGTTTCAGTTCGCACCAAATTGAAATCAGTTTCGGTGAATGAGTCGGTGACGGCGGGCTCTGGACAAAAAGAGCTGCCAAGCCATGCGCCGTCATTGCTGGAATATGCCGATGTAATGCAGGGGATATATGGCAGTTCGTTCGGGTCAACGGCCTGACCATTGCGGTCCAGTGCCCATACGAAAAGGGCTTCATCGTCTATAATTCCAATGATGTATTTTGAATCTGATGTAAATGTTGTGGTGCTAAATAAATCACCAACGCTTCGTTTTTTCAATTTTTCCTTAAAGATAGTAGATACATTCCTTGTATCGATTGTCCAAATTTCATAAGTGCTGCCCCCAGAGGAGTAATTGCTTGAAACAAGCGACAATACATGTCAACGGCGGCGAGAAAATGTACCGGCGCGGCGGCGTAAAAATGTACCAGTCGCCGGGCCTGAGCTTGTCCCTGTAGTCCATAGGAGGGACCCGCGCGCGTGACGCCGCGGCCTCAGTATAGCCGAGCGGTGGCGCGCGCGTGGGAGGGGCCTGTGGACCCACGGGGGCAAGCGTAAGGGGGATAGCCTCAATCAGCCTTGGCCGTTTTCCGGGTACGGCTCTGCTTGAGGCGATAGCTCTCGGCGTTCATTTCCAGGATGTGAACGTGATGGGTAATGCGGTCGAGCAGAGCGCCGGTCAGGCGTTCGCTGGCGAAGACCGAGGTCCACTCCTGGAAAGGCAGGTTCGAGGTGACGATGGTGGCGCCGCGCTCGTAGCGCTGGCTGAAGATCTCGAACAACAGTTCGCTGCCAGTCTGGGATAGCGGCACATAACCAAGCTCGTCGACGATCAGCAGGCTGACCTTGGCCAGTTGCGCCTGCAAGCGCAGCAACCGCTTCTCGTCCCGGGCTTCCATCAGTTCATGTACCAGCAGCGAGGCAGTGGTGAAGCGGACGCTCAAGCCCTTCTGACAAGCGGCCAGCCCTAGTGCCAAGGCGATGTGCGTCTTGCCGACACCGGAGGGCCCAAGCAGGATGACGTTCTCGCGCCGGCTGACGTACTCGCTGCGGGCGAGATCCAGAACCAGCATCTTGTTCAGGCCGGGGATGGCCTTGAAGTCGAAGCTCTCCAGCTGTTTGACGGTAGGAAAGCGGGCCTGCTTGATGCGGCGCTCGACCAGCCGGCGCTCCCGGTCGATCAGTTCCAGTTCGGCGAGCCTGGCCAGATAGGTGGTGTGATCAACGCCTTCATCGGCACTGAGCCGGGCCTGCTTGGCGTACTCGCGCAGGAAGGTCGGCAGCTTCAGTGTTTTGAGGTGATGGTCGAGCAGCAGTTGCGGGGCATCAGCCATGGGCCGGGCTGCCCGACAGCAAGCTTGCGTAGTCGGCGGCTTTCGTGGCGGCGACAAAGGGCTGAGGCAGGTAAGGATAGCGGCTGAAGTCGAGATGCGCCGGCCGCTGCTCGATCCGAGCCAGCAACAGGTGTTTGACCGCATCGAAGCCGATGAGGCGACGGCGGACCGCATCCCGCACAGCGGCTGTCACCTGGCTCTCCGGAAAGTCCTCCAGCAACCTGAGGACTTGGATGTACTCGCGTTTGCCACGATGACCGAAACGGGTCTGCATCAGGCGGCAGAGTTCGTCAAACGCAGGATCGAGTTGCCAGTTCCGCAACGGCGCCGCCTGGTCGAAGGCGCCCGGCTTCTGTTCCAGCAGGGGCAGATAGTGCAGCGGTTCGTAGATGACGGCGCCGCGCTCGTAACTGCGGGGATGCTTGGCAATCACTGTCGCGCCGCAGGCGATCTCGACCCGGTCGACATAGCCTTTGACCATCACGTCCCGGTGGGCGTAGGCAACCGGCACGGAGTAGTCGACCGAGCGGTAGCGCACCAGGGATGTGGAGGACACGCGGCCGGCCCGCTGCTCGCAGGCGTCGAACGACACCGTCGGCAAGGGGCGCAGGGCGTCGAGATCGGCCATGAGAGCCCCGTCCCCGGCCAGCTTGTCCAACCGCGCCAGACATCCGGCCGTCAGGTTCTCGTTCAGCAGGTCGAAGCCCGACACCTTGGGGATCGGCACGAAGAAGGTGCGCCGCCCGATCTTTACCAGCGCTTCGACCGAACCCTTGTCGTTACCCTTGCCGGGACGGCCGAAGCGATCCCGGAACAGATAGTGCGACTGCAGATGCGAGAAGGCGTGGGTCCGTCGGCGCGTGCCGTCGCCCAGGATCTTCGCCACGGCCAGGGTCGTGTTGTCATACAGGATCGACTGCGGCACGCCGCCAAAGAAAGCGAAGGCGCTGACATGGCCATCGAGAAAGGCCTCGGTCGTCTCGCGTGGATAAGCCTTCACAAACCAGGCGCCGGAATGCGGCAGGATCATGAAAAACACATGCGCCTTCAGCCGGAAGCCTCCCACCTCGATCACCGCCTCGCCGAAGTCCACCTGGGCATGGCCCGGTGGATGGTACAGCGGCACGAACGCCTCGCGCATCGTCAGCCGCTGCTGGCGGACATAGTCCTTGACGATGGTGTAGCCACCGCCGAAGCCGTGCTCATCACGCAGCCGTTCGAAAATCCGCTGTGCGGTGTGCCGCTGCTTGCGCGGCTCATCGCGGTCGGCAGCGAGAATGGCATCGATGAAGCCGGTGAAACCCTCCAGCTTCGGCCGCCGCACCGGCTGCATGCGCCGGTAACCCGGCGGCGCCGAATAGCGCAACATCTTCTTCACGGTCCGCCGGTCGATCCCGAAACGGCGGGCCGCTTCCCGTTCACTCAACCCTTCCTCAACCACCGCCAGCCGGACGTCGCGGTATAACTCCACGCCAAACATCTCCCGCCTCTTGCTTGTTAAGGCAAAAGACAATCGCCGGCGCGTTTTTGCGCCGCCGCAACCGGACTATCCAGTTACTTCGCTTGGTACATCTTTCCACCGCCGTCTACAGATCATGCTGGCGCACGAATACTGAGCCGCATCCGATCGTACTGAAACGGGGGCCGTCCCATCCGGGGTGGCCCTTCTTTCTGCGGGAATTTGCACGTAACCGCGGTTTTCGTTATTATATATGAAACAGCGATTACATCGGAGACCCATCATGGCGACCACAACCATCACATCGACCGAGTTCCGCGCCCGCGCCGGGGTCTATCTGGATCAAGCCGCGAAAGCGCCGGTCATTATCACCAAACACAACCGGCCTTCGCGGGTTCTGATCGATATCGACGAGTACGAGCGCCTGAAGCACTACGATACGCGCCGGGCGCTTTACCCGGACGAGTTGAGCGATGAGATCAAGGCGCAGCTCGACGACGGCTACCAGGGGGAGCCGACTCCCGGTCTCGACCACCTCCTGAAATAGGTCGGCTGAAATAGCATGGCGATCGAGCCGAAGCCGGGCCTTGTGATCCGCTATGACTTCCTCTGGAAAGAGGAAGAGCGGGCGGGCCAGGAGCGAGGCATGAAAGACCGGCCTTGTGCCATCATCCTGGCCACTAAGCCAAGGGAGGATGGCAGCAAGGAGGTTGTGCTCTGCCCCATCACCCACTCGCCGCCGCGAGGAAGCGAGAGCGGCGTCGAGATCCCGCTGAAGGTGGCGCGGCATCTCGGGCTCGACGGCGAGCGCTCCTGGATCAAGACGCATCAGGTGAACACCGCGGTCTGGGAGGCAGACCGCCTGCCCTATGGCGTCACCCCTGCCCGCGATGGCGAATGGAGCTTCGGACAATTGCCCCAGGTGCTTGGCCGCCAAGCGTTTGAGCAGGTGCGGGAGCATAGCCGGGAGCGGACGTTGGCGCAGGTGCGCCGGGATGATCGTGAGCCAGAACGCTAGTCCTGCGCATCGCTGCTGACGCAGTTTCGGCTCGCCTGCGGTTCACCGAAGCCCGTGCAAGCCGGGCGCGAAAGCGGACAAATCCAGCCAACTTGCAGGCGTTAGAGCTTTATGGCATTGTGGCGCGTAAATAGAATAGCAAGATATGTTTTTGTGCTACAAAAACTGCTTGAAATCCTCCCTGCTGGAGGCTTGTCAGCGCATCTGGCCAGGGATCGTCCCTCCCCTGGACCCTGTCAGGCAGAGGGTTTTGCACCCCCTCCTGAACCTCCCCGGGTCTGTTGCATTGCCGCTTTTGGCAGGAATGCGCCTTGCCTTGCGGAAGGATCAGGCAGTGACGGCAAAGAGGTTTTCGATGAATGTAATCTCACCACGGACTCCGGGAGTGCGGTTGTAGACGCCTCCCTTGACGATCATCCGGATTGCCTCAATGCCTTTGAGCGTAGCCTTGGCGGTCTTGAGCGATCGGAATCCTCGCATTGGAGTGATGACCTTCTTCAGAGCGGCATGGTCGGATTCGATGCGGTTGTTGAGGTGCTTTCGATCAATATGATGGATCTGATCTGCCGGGTCGGACCCTGCGTTCTTCTCGGCGATGATTTTCTTGTAGTTCCATGCCTTGTCGGTTGTGATGGTGACAGGCCGGTAAAGCCTGGCTGCTTCCAGCGTTTGACGGAGAAATGCCCGCGCCGCATTGGCGTCGCGCCGCGCGGTTAGCCGGAATTCAATGAGCCTTCCAAATTGGTCGATGGCCCGCCAGAGATAGCGCCATTTGCCGCCGACCCGCACGTAGGTCTCGTCCAAATGCCAATTGAGGCCTCGCCAGCTTCGATGTTTGAAGGAGCGTTTTGCAATCTCCGGCCCGAATTTCTGAACCCAGCGATAGACGGTCGATGCGTCTACTGTGACACCGCGTTCAGCCAGAAGGTCACGGACGTCCCGGTAGGAAAGGCCATAGCGGCAATACCATCGGACGGCGGTGAGGATAACGGATTGCGGGAACCGATGACCCTTGAATGGCGATCTGTGCATCTCGTCGCTCCCCTAAAAAGCCTATTCTCGGACTTAGCCAGCCAATAATGCAACAGACCCGCTTGGATACGGAGCAGATCGAACGGCGCATTGTCCGCGGTGGCCGGATGTTCAACGTGGCACAGGTTGATGGTTTTACGAACGCTGTGATCCAACAGCCTGGAGCGCCATCCTACGGTCTGCCTTGCGGTGATTATGTGCAGTCTGCCATCGGCCAACGGATCGCACGGGCCGAACGGTTTGCAGCAGCGACGGGTGCCAGGAGACGGGAGACGGGAGACCAGCCTGTTTCGTATCCACCCTGGATTTGATCCTGATGCCGGAACGCCGGCTCTTTGTCGGCACCGCCAGCAGCGCGGAGGCGCCTGCTATGCCATGCTCTTTCACGAACTTCGCTGGTCAGGCAAGCCGTCCCGGTTGAACCGTGACCTCTCCGGCCGTCTCGGTGGGCTGGCCAATGCGATGGAAAAATTGGTGGCCGAACTAGGCTCCGCCTATACCGGCGCCGATCTCGGCATCACGCCCCGGCAGCGGCAGGACCATGCTCCCTGTATAAAGAACTGGCTCTCCGCGCTGAAGGGGGACGCAAGGCGGTGTTCGCCGCCTCGACCGAGGCATCCCAGGCCGGTGCCTGGCTGCTTGGATTGGAGAGTTCGTCCTCGCCTATAACGAGGCTGGGGCACGCGGGTTACGGTTTACGTATTACCTCGCGCATTGATCCCTGGCGCGCTCATCCACAATCAGTGCGAATTTTAACTTGCAGAAAAAAATCTACTCATATATGATGACTGCTAAGCAAACCCAGTTCTGGAGCTCCCATGGCCAGCACAATGACCCTGCGCACCGCTGCCGACCTGTTCAACGACCTGGACGGGGTTCTGGATCCGCAGGAGCGGGAAGCGCGCTATCAGAAACTGAGGGCGATCGTGCAGGCAGGCATGGTGACGTCGGACGTCGCGGTGTCCCGCGGCAAGACGGCGGCATTCTCTGACGCCAAACTTGCGCAATTGCGTCTGCTGCAGGCCCTGATCGATTCAGGTATCAAGGGACCGGTGCTTTGGCGGTTCAATGCTCACCTGACGACAATACCTTTACGACCTGGGGCTAAGTCCAAGGCCGGAACGGCAATAGCGCTGGCGGTGGAAGAGATTCGCCGCTGTGAGGAGTGGGATCTGGCCGTCCGCGTGACGCGCTCGCTGTTAACCGGCGAACTAGAATTCCAGGGTACACTGAAGCGAGCAGATGAGCCCGAAAATCCGGCAAGCCGGGAAATCCTCGATAGTGGGCGGGTCATCTACAGTCACATCACTCTTCCGGCGACGGCTTTAATCCGACCAGTTCTCGACCGCCTGGATGAGGTACAGTCGTGAGCGCGGCTTTGGATGCATCTGGCCGGCTGCGGTTGTTGGGGCGCTAGGGATGGTTTCCATCGAACGATTGGAACGAGCATTGGAGAAGGTCGCACATTGTGTCGACCGGGATCCGGCGTTTGTTTCGATATACGAACGGCTGGAAGCCGAGCTGGCTGCAGCCCGCCAAAAGGCAAATACCCGGCAGCGCGCCCGCACGGTTATCAATCAGAGGGCGACCGGCTTGAGGAGTTCCACAGCCTTTTCCAGCGACGCACCCTTGCCGTAACGTTCCCGGTCGAGTCGATGTCCCAGCAAATCCCGCCTGATCCGCTCGTCCACTCCTGCTTCCAGCATGCGGTCCTCGAAGGCGTGTCGGAGCGAATACATGCTGTGCCGCTCGCTCTCCAGCAGTCCGTTCTCCCGCAGGTATTTGTTGACCGTTGCGCTCAGGCTTGGGTTGTTGCGGTACCTTGGGAACCCGTCCGGGTATTCTCGAAACGCTGCCAGGGACACACCGGTCAGGGGTATGATGCGACGCGCGTTCTGGCTCTTCAGTTGCCGCCCGTCTGGTTCGATAGATATGTGAGGGACGGTCGCATCCAACCGGATCGTTTGGGCGGTGAGCGCGGCTCCCTCGCTCGGCCGGTAACCGGTATTGACCATGCCGAACAACAGCGCACGCGCTTCGCCGTTCAAACCGTCGAGAGCGCCATGGGACAGCAAACGGTCACGGATCCACGCTGTAGAGAAGGGCGGCCTGTTCGGTCGTTCGCCCTCTTTGAACGAAAGGCCGCCGAGCGGGAGGTCTATGTTCAGCCGCTTCATGCTGTTGACGGTCTTCAAGACATCGCCGAGGTGGATCAGGTCCTTGTTTGCCGAATTGGGCGTCAGTTCTTCTTTCTCTATCCGCTCCTGCCAATATTCCCTGAAGTCGAGCATATCGTCCCGCGTGATTTTACCGATGGGCTTGTCACCAACTACACCGGCGAAATTATCAATCGCCTTGATCCGGGGATTGCGCCAGCGGCGGCGCTGGTCGTCGCTCTTGTTCAGGGTCTTGTCGCGCGCCAGTGTCCAGTAGAGGTCCAACGCCTTGCGCACGGTCAGCTCAGGCTCGGGCACTGTACCGAGCAAGGCACGGGCTTCGGCCAGGTCCGGAACGCCGTTTGGAGCGGAAATGGCCTCCACCCGGTTGAGGATGTCCTCCACCGGCAGTTCGCTGACCTGCTTCTGGTTGAGGTAGCGGAACCCACGGACCGCAGCCAGTTCCCTGGCGGCATCATAACGGGCCTCGGCATCGTCTGTATCTCCCGCCAGCCGTGCTTCCCAGGCTTCGATCATCTGGCTCCAGACCGTCGTTGCCTTGGTCTGGGCCACCGACCGGCTGTCGGTATGCAGACTAATCGAGACCTTGGTCCGCGGATCGACCGAAGTGTAGCGCGTCGGGACTCGCCGGACGATGTGATAGGTATTGCTGCGCAGAATGATTTTCATGCGGACGCCTCCTTGGCACCGCATTTTGTGCAGCATTATGTGCGGCAAAACAAGGGGATTGTTTATCAACGTCAGTCACATAATCATCTATCATTGTTATTTAACAATAATTTACACAAAATTCTTGCAGATAATTATGGCGGATGGGGTGGGATTCGAACCCACGGTACGCTTGCACGCACGCCGGTTTTCAAGACCGGTGCATTCAACCACTCTGCCACCCATCCTTCAGGCGCGGCACAGACCTAGAGCCGATTGACAGCGCTCGTCAACATGGCGATGTGAGCCGGTGTTGCGCCAGCATGTCATAGAGCGGCATGGCTTCGTCAGCGAGGGCCTTTAGGGGAAGCGATAGCACCGTCTCGCGATTGCTCGGCGGCGCGAAGCCGGTTGATTTCCAGACGCTGTCATACCAATGGCTGGCCCAGATGCCGTCGCTTTCCCGTGGTCCGGCGGGCCAGGCAAGCATCGCGGTGTCGAATGGTACGCCTAATGCTTTGCACAAAGCCCGCAGCATGGCCTCCGGCGCGGCCTGAACGTCGTCCGCGTCGATGACCGGTGGCGGCTTGCCGTCCAGCGCGCTCATCCGTTCGAAAAGTTCCGCCTGCTGGGCGATGCCAATATCGGCGAGGGAAGGGGCCGGGCGTTTTTGGTCATAGGACGCCAGCACCTTGTCCGGCCGCCGGATCAGGAAGGCGTTGCGGAGGCTGTCGATCCATTCCCGGGGCATCGTTGGCAGCAGGTGGTGGGTCATGTGCTTTTGGTAGATGACAGGTGCGCCGTCTATGGCTGCCATTGCAGCACCGGCCTTGGCCGCATCGCACTCCATCGCCGCAATGATTTCGCCGCGCATGGGGTGATCGAGACCGGTTGCTGCCAGGTAGGCACCGTAGAGCGGTTCGTCCACCACGATGCAGTCGGCCCGGTTCTCCCAACTGCGCATCATGGCGGTGGAAAGCGCCCGCGGGCCGGACCACATGGCGATGCGGATAGGTTGCTCTTGCATGAGCGGTTACTGTACCGCGACCGAGGCTTCGCCCAGGCTTTCCACCCGGCATGTCACGGTCTGGCCTGCCGCCGGGAACTGGGTGCGGACGAAGCTGCCGCACATGACCACGTCGCCTGCGCGGAGCATCTTGCCTCGCCCGTTCAGGCTGTTGGAGAGCCAGACAATGGCGTTGAGGGGGTGGCCGAGGATGTCCGCGCCGGTGCCTTCGGCCACGACGTCCCCGTCGATCAGCATGGCGCCCTTCAGGTTGGCGAGGTCGTTGGCGTTCCACTCTTTGACCGCGGGGCCGACGACGATGCCCGCATTCAGGGAATTGTTGGCGACCAGTTTCGCTGCGGTGATCCTCGCATAGTCGGCGTTGCGGTCGTCGACCAATTCGATGGCAGCGTGGGCCGCTGAAATGTGAGCGGCGGCGCTTTCCTGGGTGTAGGGGCCACCGTTCGCGGGCATGTCCTGGCCGATGACGAGAGCGATTTCCGCCTCGACGCCGAGGCGGCCGAGTTTGGCCGTGTCACAGACAGCCGGGCTCTGGAGGACACGGTCGCGCAGCACGGCACCTTCACACGGATGATCGACGCCGCACATCTGCTGCATGACGGGGCTGGTAAGCGCTACCTTCCAGCCGACTGCGGGGCCATCGTCCTGCTCCATGCGGGCGACGAGGGCTTCCTGGATGGCGTAGGCGTCGGAGAGGGAAGCGCCGAGACCGCCGGGCGGGTCGGCCAGTACGGCACGGGACTGGATGGAATTGAAGAGCCAGTCGGCGGCGGCTTTGGCGTTCATGGAGGCGTTCCTTTATGAAGTCGCGGCATTCTATCGGTTTGACCGGCTATGCGGTCAAGCGTCAGCCACGCACGGAATGGCCGAGCAGAGCCTCCAGCTCATCCAAGGCCTTTTCGGGATCGCCGACTTTGATGGTGGCCATGCCCATGGCGCGGGCGGGCTTCAGATTGATGCCGAGATCGTCCAGAAAGACGGCCTGCGCAGGTTCGACTGCGAGGGCCTTGCAGGCGTGTTCGTAGAAGGCGGGTTCGGGTTTGCGGACGCCAACCTTGGAGCTTTCCACCACCTCGTCGAAGATCGTCATGATGTCGGCGATGGCGCTTTGTTTGTCGAGTGAGCGCTTGGCGCCTTTGACATTGTTGGTCAGGCAGGCGGTCCTGTACCGGCTCGCCACATTGCGCAGCGCCGCTACCATATTGGGACGCACCTCGCCGGAGAGGCAGGCGATGATGCGCTCGCCCTGAAGGTCACCGCCAGCGGCGCGCGCTTCTTCTTCGAACGCGCGGCAAAACTCTTCCGGGGAGACATCCGAGCGTTCGAACCTGGCCCAGGCGTTGCTGTGCGGGTTCTTGGTGTTGAGGCTGCAGATAAATCCGGCGGGCAGGCCTATTTCGCGCTCATATTCAGCAAAGGCATCGAACGGGCTGGAGAGGATGACGCCGCCGAAGTCCCAGAGGACTGCTTTGAACTCCTGGTTCATGGGTAGAGTCCTGGGCGGTCCGGTGATAGGTCGGCAGCTTGGATTCCCAGCGCAGCGGTGCGGGCGGGCAGGTCTTTGCCTTCGATCAGGGCCGCGGCGGCTTCGCCCAGGCCCGGTGCGGTCTGGATGCCGTAGCCGCCCTGGCCGCACAGCCAGAAGAAGCCCTCCTGCTGCGGATCGTATCCGGCGACGGGGGTTTTGTCGGCGACGAAGCTGCGCAAGCCCGCCCAATTGTGCCGGATGGAGCGGATTTCCATGGTCGTGGCGGTCTGGATGCGGTCGACGCCGATGGCGATGTCCAATTCCTCGGCGAAGGCGTCGTGCGGCTCCACGGGCGTTTCGTCGGCGGGGGAGCCCATGAGAAGGCCGCTCATCGGCTTGAAGTAGAACTCTTCGTCCACATCCACGGTCAGCGGCCAGGTGGAGACGTCCACGCCATCCGGCGGTGCGAACAGAAAGGCGGTCCGCCGTTTGGGGGTGCAGCCGACCGGTTGGCATCCCGCCATCACCCCAACCGTATCGGCCCAGGCGCCACTGGCGTTCACGACGATGGGGGCTTCGAAGGTGCCTGCGGGTGTTCTTGCCTGCCAGAGGCCGTTTTTTCGCGCCAGCGCGTCAACGCCGGCTTTGACCACGACCTCGCCGCCATTGGCGCGCAGGCCGCGGAGAAAGCCTTGATGCAAGGCGTCCACGTCGATGCCGCGGGCATCGGGCTCCCAACCGGCGCAGGCGACGTAGTCTTCGCGCAGGGCAGGAGATATCTTCCGCGCCTCCGCGCCATCTAGGAGGCGGACGGTAGGCACCAGCGCCTGGCCCTCGCGCACCGCTGTTTCTACCGCTGCCTGCTGGTCCACGCGGCCGAAGAATAGCGCGCCGGAGGGCGTTAACAGCGGATGCTCGGCAAATCCGGTGGGCGGATTGTCATAAAATGCCTGCCCTGCAACGGTCAGTGCGCGGATGGCGGCATTGCCATAGGCCTGGCTATAGAGGGCGGCGGAGCGGCCGGTGGTGTGGTAGCCACAAGTATCCTCCTGCTCCAGCAGCACAACCCGGCGGCCGCGCAAGGCCAGGAAATACCCGACCGATGCGCCGGCCATGCCGCCGCCGATGATGAGAATGTCGGCGCTGTGGCTCATCCGTTCATCTTGGCCACATCGGCCTCGACCATCGCAGCGACGCGGCCAAACGAGGGCCGGCCGAAGCAACGCTCAATCCACGCCGCAACGTTGGTATACGGTGCCCAGTCCATCTGAGCCGCCTGGCCCCACTGGAACACGCCAGAGACGTTCAGGTCGGCCACGGTAAAGCGGTCGCCCAGCAGGTATTGCTTGCCTTCCAGCGCGCCGTTCAGCACGGCGATCTGGGCATCCATTTCCTCGCGCTTTTCTTTGACTTTGCCGGCGTCTTGCTCAAAGCCCATGATGCCCATGGCGTGCAGTAGCGCATGCAGCAGCGGCGTCTCGCAGGCGGTCATCACCCAGACCGACCATTGTTCGGCGAGCGCCACTTCCTTCGCATCCGCGCAGGCAAGGCCGCCCTGGCCGTATTGCGCGGCAAGATAGAGATTGATCGCCATGGACTCGAACAATGTCAGGTCGCCGTCGACCATCGCCGGCAGCTTGCCATTCGGATTGATCGCCAGGAATTCCGGCGACTTGTGCTCGCCCGCGAACATGTTGGTCGCGACATGGGTGTAGTCGATGCCAAGCTCTTCCGCCGCCCATAGGCAGCGGCCGGCACGGGTCAGGGCCATGCCATAGATGGTAACTGTCATTGCGCCGCTCCTATCAGGAAAAAGGGACATGGGATGGTAGTCCCGTATCCTTGCCGGGGAAAAGTGACAATCTCGCGAGCCAGGCCGCAGTTACTCCGCGGCCTGGGCTTCGGGGAATGCCTGAATCCACTTGCCTGGCTCGGCACGGCCATATTGGGGCGCGTAGGGAGCGTCTGCGCCCAGTTCGAACGCCGCGCGCCACGGCCAGCGCGGCTCGTAGAGGATGCCGCGGGCCATGGCGATCATGTCTACCTCACCACTGGAAACGAGTTGTTCTGCCAGCTTTGGCTCGCGGATCATGCCGACGGCCATCGTGGGAATGCCGCTCGCAGCCTGAATTTGCGCGGCGTAAGGGGCCTGGTAGCCCGGCGCCAATGGCGGGCGCACCAGGCTGTTGCCGCCGCCAGAGATATCGAGGAAGTCGCAGCCCGCGCCGGCCAGCGCCTTGGCGAAGACAATGGCGTCTTCAACCTGCAATCCCTCATCGTCCCAGTCGGTCCCATTCAGGCGCACGCCCAGCGGCTTGTCGTCGGGCCAAACGGCGCGCATCGCCTCGAACATCTCCATCGGGAACTTGATGCGGTTGCCGATCTCGCCGCCATAGCCGTCATTGCGCTTGTTGGCGATGGGGGAGAGGAATTCGCTGACCAGATAACCGTGGGCGCCGTGCAATTCGACCAGGTCGAAGCCGATGCGTGCCGACCGTTCCGTTGCCTGGACGGCGGCGGCGATGACTTCGTCCATCAGCGCGCGGTCCATGGCGCGGGGCGTGTGCCAGCCCTCGCCGAAGGGGATGGCGGACGGGCCGATTGTCTCCCACGCGCCTTCGTCTGCCTTGAGCGGCGAGCCGCCCTGCTGCGGCGGACGGGTAGATGCCTTGCGGCCCGCATGCCCGAGCTGGATGCCGAGCGGCATGTCAGAATAGGTGCGGACGATATCGATCACCCGCTTCATGGCTGTTTCGTTCGCGTCCGAATAGAGGCCGGTGCAGCCATGGGAGATGCGGCCGCGGGCTTCGATGCCTGTTGCTTCCACGATCAGCAGGCCCGCGCCGGAAATGGCAAGATTGCCCAGGTGAATGACGTGCCAGTCGGAGGCGCTGCCGTCGTCTGCGCTGTACATGCACATGGGCGCGATGACGATGCGGTTGGGCAGCGTGACGCCGCGGAGTTCGAGCGGCTGGAAAAGAGCAGCAGACATGAGAGTTCCTAGCTGTGCAGAATGTTGGCCCGGTGTTACCTGAAAGCGGCCTATAAGCAAAGCCTGCCCCGGTTCGGCTGCTGACGTTGACGCTGCCCCGGCGGCACCCTACTTACCAATGCCGAGTTGGGCTTCGCCGTCACATGATGGTAAACGTTGGAAATGACTAAACTGTCTCTCACCGACCTGGACGAACGTTCCCGCGAGATACTGCGTCTCGTGGTGGATTCCTATGTGGAATCGGGAGAGCCGGTGGGCTCCCGCACGCTGGCCCGCCGGTTGGAAAATTCGCTCTCGCCCGCGACGGTGCGGAACGTGATGGCGGACCTGCAGGATCTTGGCCTGCTTTATTCGCCGCATACGTCCGCCGGGCGCCTGCCGACGGGGGCGGGTCTGAAGCTGTTCGTCAACGGGCTGCTGGAGATCGGCAACCTTTCCGACGATGAGCAGAAGGATATCGCCGCGCGCTGCGCCGCCGCTGGCCATCATATGCCGGCGATGCTGGAGCAGGCCGGCGAGTTGCTATCCGGTTTGTCCAACCATGCGAGCTTCGTCATCGCGCCGAGCCGCGAGCGCGCCGTTGCGCACATCGAATTTGTGCGGCTGGCGGAGACCAAAGCGCTGGTCATCATTGTCGACGACCGTGGCCAAGTCGAAAACCGTATTATGGAATTGCCGCGCGGTCTGCCCGCTTCGGCGATGGTGCAGGCGAGCAACTATTTGCAGGCAAAACTTCAGGGCCGGACCCTGGCGCAGGAGCGCACCGCGATCCTCGAAGAAGTGGAGCATCACCGAAGCGAGTTGGACGATCTTGCTGCCCGCGTCGTGCAATCCGGCCTGGCTGTCCGGCTGGATGATGCCCCACAGGCAGCGACGCTGGTGGTGAAGGGCCAGGCCCAATTGCTGAACGGCGTTGCCGCGGTCGAGGATTTGCACCGGCTGCAATCCCTGTTCCAGGTGCTGGAGCGCAAGGAATCCTTATTGCAACTCCTGGAAGCCGCCGAAAAAGGCGAGGGTGTGCAGATATTTATCGGCGCGGAACACGAACTTTTCGCGCTTTCCGGCTGGTCCATGGTGCTCGCCCCGCTGGGCGGACACACCGATGGAAAGAGCAATGAACAGGTGTTGGGCGCGGTTGGGGTTATTGGTCCCATGCGCTTGAATTATGCCCGTATCGTGCCGATGGTTGACTATACCGCCCAAGTGATCCGACGTTTCCTAGGTTGATCCCATGCAAGACAATGACAACAAGAAGCCCGAGGCCGAAGCGCCGGAGGTTGAAAACACCGCTATGCCGGAAGAAGCCGACGCCAAGGCAGAGCCGGACGAGACGGTCCTTAACGACGAGCCCATCGATCCGCAGGAAGAGCGGATCGCGGCCCTGGAGGCAGAGCTTGCCGCAGCAAAAGACCAGCAGTTGCGCGCCCTAGCGGAGGCGGAGAACACCCGCCGCCGTGCTCAGCGCGACCGGGAGGAAGCATCCAAGTACGGCGCTGTTGGCCTGGCCCGCGATTTGCTGAATGTCGCCGACAACCTGAGCCGCGCCATGGCCGCCGCACCCGAAACCGCAGACGACGAAGCGGTCAAAGGCCTGATTGAGGGCATTTCCATGGTGGAAAAGGAACTGGCCGCGGTGCTGGAGCGCCACCATGTGAGGCCGGTGCCGGGGGTCGGAGAGCCTTTCGACCACAATGTTCACCAGGCTGTGGTGGAATTGCCGTCTGAGGATGTCGAGCCCGGCAATATCGCGCAGGTGCTGCAAACCGGCTACGTGATGCACGACCGGTTGTTGCGGGCCGGCATGGTCGCTGTCGCCAAGGCGCCGTAACGCTGGTCAGCGCGCCTCGTCCGGCGTTTGCAGGGCCATGCTGAGGGCATGTATTTCGTTGCCGACGGCATCGCCCAGCGCCCGGTAGATCATCTGCTGGCGCTGGACCCGTGATTTACCTGCGAACGCCTGGCTGACCGCGATGACCTTGAAGTGGCTCTGGCCGAAAGGCCTGGCACCGGCATGGCCGCGGTGCAGGTGTGACTCGTCGATGACCGATAGCGAGACGGGCTGCACCGCCTGCCGGACGGCGGCTTCAATCTGGTGAATTCTCATACTGCTCGCTCTGGTCTATGAATCTGAACTGGCGCGTTGCACACTTAAGCAGATCGGGCACGGCTGCAAGGGCCGTTTGGAGGCGGACGATGGATGAATCGGTAAATGTTTTTGGGAAAACGCTGGAGCCTTGCGGCATTGATCCAGTCACGGGGTACTATCGCGACGGCTGCTGCAACACCGGCCCCGGCGACTTGGGAATCCATACGGTCTGCGTGCGGTTGACAGCAGATTTCCTACGTTTTTCGAAAGAAACCGGGAACGACCTCTCCACACCCAGGCCGGAATTCGGCTTTCCGGGCCTGCGTCCCGGCGACCGCTGGTGCGTCTGCGCCGGGCGCTGGCGGGAGGCCTTCGATGCCGGAGTTGCCGCGCCCGTCTACCTTAACGCCACGCATATCGAGACGCTGGCCATCATCCCCCTGGCCAATCTGAAGGCGCATGCCATCGACTTGGCGTAAGCCGCCGGACTGTCCCGGCGACGCGGGTGGCGGCGCTGGCGATTAACCCGCCGCCGCGATAGCCTCTGCAATCGCTTTTAGCGCCGCCTCGGCCTTATCGCCGTCAGGACCTCCCGCCTGGGCCATATCCGGGCGGCCGCCGCCGCCCTTGCCGCCCATGGCGGCGGCGCCGGCCCGCACCAGATCCACAGCGCTGATTTTGTCTTTCAGGTCGTCGGTCACGCCCACCACCAGCGAGCCTTTGCCGTCGGTAGATGTGACGACGGCAACAACGCCGGAGCCCAACTGGCCCTTCAGGTCGTCCGCCATGCTGCGCAGGTCCTTGGCGGGCACACCCTCCAGCGCGCGGCCGGCGAATTTGATGCCGCCAATCTCTTCCGCCGGCTGGCTGGCGCCGCTGCTGCCGCCGGTCGCCAATTGGCGGCGAAGGTCGGTGACTTCCCGCTCCAGCTTGCGCCGCTCGTCGATCAACGCAGCAACGCGTTCGCCGAGTTGGTCGGGTGTGGTGCGCAATTGCTGGGCGAGATCGTCGAGCACCTGCAGACGGGACGCCGTATAGGCCTGGGCAGCCGAACCGGTCAGCGCTTCGATCCGCCGGACGCCGGCGGCAACGGCGCTCTCCCCCACCACCAGGACATTGCCGATGTCGCCGGTTTGTTGCACATGGGTGCCGCCGCAAAGTTCGACGGAATAGCGTTTCTCCGGCGAATCGGGATCATCGCCGCCCATGGTGACGACGCGGACCTCGTCGCCGTATTTTTCGCCGAAGAGCGCCATGGCACCAGCTTCGATGGCCTGGTCGGTGGGCATCAGGCGGGTGGTCACCGGGCTGTTCAGGCGCACGCGTTCGTTCACCTCCCGCTCCACCTGGGCGAGTTCCGCAGCCGACATGGCTTTCGGGTGCGAGATGTCGAAGCGGAGACGGTCGGGGGAGACCAGCGAGCCTTTCTGGGCCACGTGATCGCCCAGCGCCCGGCGGAGCGCCGCGTGCAGCAGGTGTGTTGCCGAGTGGTTGCGGCGGGTTGCATCGCGGCGGGAGGCATCGACGCTTAGCGCAACCGCGTCGCCGACAGCGATGCTGCCTTCCTGGACCCGGCCAATGTGAATGAACAGGTCGCCCAGACGCTTCTGGGTATCGGTGACGGTGAATTGGCCGGTCTCGCCTTTGATGGTGCCAGCATCGCCAACCTGGCCACCGGATTCGCCGTAGAAGGGGGTCTGGTTCAGGATGAGGGAGACTTCCGAACCTGCCTCGGCCTTCTCCACGGTTTTGCCGTTTTGAATGATGGCCAGAATCTGGCCCTCCGCTTCCGTAGAGGTATAGCCAAGGAATTCGGTCGCGCCGTGCTTTTCGCGGAGGTCGAACCAGATGGTCTCGTCCGCGGCTTCACCGGAGCCGGACCAGGCCGCCCGCGCCTCCGCCCGTTGGCGGTCCATGGCGGCGTTGAAGCGGTTGGTATCGACCTCAATGTCGCGGGCGCGCAGCACGTCCTGGGTCAGATCGAGGGGGAAGCCGAACGTATCGTAGAGGCGGAAGGCAACCTCGCCATCCAGCGTGCCGCCGGCCGAGAGGTTTTCGGTCTCCTGGTCGAGCAGGCGGAGGCCGCGCCCGAGGGTCTGCTTGAAGCGTTCCTCCTCCAGGCGCAGCGTTTCGGTGATGAGAGACTGGGCGCGGATCAACTCGGGGAAGGCGTCACCCATCTGGCGGGCCAGTTCCGGCACCAGCCGGCACATCAGCGGATCCTGCGCGCCGAGCAGGTGGGCGTGGCGCATGCCCCGGCGCATAATACGGCGGAGCACGTAGCCACGGCCTTCGTTCGATGGCAGCACGCCGTCGGCGATCAGGAAGCTGGACGCGCGGAGGTGGTCGGCAATGACCTTGTGGGAGGCGGATTGCGGGCCATCGGGATCGACGCCGGTTGCGTCCGCGGAGGCCAGGATCAGCGCGCGCATCAGGTCGATGTCGTAATTGTTGTGCTTGCCCTGGAGGACCGCCGCGATGCGCTCCAGGCCCATGCCGGTGTCGATGGAGGGGCGGGGGAGATTGGTCCGCTCGTCCTTGGTCAACTGCTCATACTGCATGAAGACCAGGTTCCAGATTTCGATGAACCGGTCGCCATCTTCGTCCGGACTGCCGGGCGGGCCGCCGGGGACCGAGGGGCCGTGGTCGAAGAATATCTCGGAGCAAGGGCCGCAGGGGCCGGTGTCACCCATTGCCCAAAAGTTGTCGGAGGTGGGAATGCGGATGATTTTTTCGTCCGTCAGCCCGGCGATCTTGCGCCAAAGGGAGGCGGCTTCCTCATCCTCCGAATAGACGGTGACAAGGAGTCTTTCCTTCGGGAGAGCGTATTCCTTGGTAATCAGGTTCCAGGCGCACTCAATGGCGAATTCCTTGAAGTAGTCGCCGAACGAGAAATTCCCCAACATCTCGAAGAACGTGTGGTGACGGGCGGTGTAGCCGACATTCTCCAGGTCGTTGTGCTTGCCGCCGGCACGCACGCATTTCTGGGAGGTCACGGCACGGGAATAGGGGCGGTGCTCTACGCCGGTGAAGACGTTCTTGAACTGTACCATGCCCGCATTGGTGAACAGCAGCGTCGGGTCGTTCCGCGGGACAAGGGGGCTTGAATCGACGATTTCGTGTCCGTGCTTCGCGAAGAAGTTCAGGAACGTCGAGCGGATATCGCTGGTAGTCGCCATGGTTGAATGCGCCGTGGTTCTATGGGGAGGCAGGCTGCCGGAAATGCGGGGTACGCAGCGGGTTGAACCGCTGCGTACCCCGCACCTGACTTAATCCCCGGGACGCTTTCTGTCCAGGCGGCAAGCCGCCATCGGCGCGCGCTGCGCCAGACTGAATTAGTCTCCGGCCTTTTCCGCCAGTGGACCACCGAGGCCGGGCGCGTTGTCGTCGCCGTCTCCCTCGGCTTCCGGGCCGGTGAGCATGGTATCGACCACCAGACCGGCATTTGCGCGGATTTTGCTTTCGATTGCGCCTGCGACGTCCGGGTTTTCGCGCAGGAAGGTCTTGGAATTTTCCCGCCCTTGGCCGAGACGCTTGCCGTCATAGGAGAACCAGGCTCCCGATTTTTCCACGATGTTGGCGGTAACGCCCAGGTCGAGCAGTTCGCCCATCTTAGAGATGCCTTCGCCATACATGATGTCGAATTCAATGACCTTGAACGGCGGCGCCATCTTGTTTTTGACGACCTTCACTTTGGTCTGGTTGCCCACGACCTCGTCCCGGTCCTTGATCGCGCCGATGCGCCGGATTTCCAGGCGGACGGAGGAGTAGAACTTCAGAGCATTACCACCGGTCGTCGTCTCCGGATTGCCGAACATGACGCCGATCTTCATGCGGATCTGGTTGATGAAGACAACGATGGTGCGGGACTTGTTGATGGAGGCTGTCAGTTTGCGCAGTGCCTGGCTCATCAGGCGGGCCTGGAGGCCGGGCAGGCTGTCGCCCATCTCGCCCTCGAGTTCGGCCCGGGGCACCAGTGCGGCTACACTGTCGATTACCAGCACGTCCAATGCGCTGGAGCGAACCAGCGTGTCGGCGATTTCCAGTGCCTGCTCGCCCGTATCGGGCTGGGATATCAGCAGATCGCCGATCTTAACGCCAAGCTTCCGAGCGTATTTCGGGTCCATCGCATGTTCGGCATCGATGAAGGCGGCGGCACCGCCAGCCTTCTGCGCTTCCGCCACCACGTGCAGGGCGAGAGTGGTCTTGCCTGAACTCTCCGGCCCGTAGATTTCCACCACGCGGCCTCGCGGCAGGCCACCAATGCCGAGGCCGATATCCAAGCCAATGGAGCCGGTCGAGACGACCTCGGTCTCAATGACTTTATCATTGTCGCCGAGGCGCATGATCGAGCCTTTGCCAAAGGCCCGCTCAATCTGGCTCAGGGCCGCATCGAGCGCTTTTGTCTTGTCCATATTGCCATTCTCAACCAAACGGAGAGCTGATGCACTCATCTTATATATCCATCCTCGCATGGGCCGGAGCCGGTTTGCAATGTGTGGATCGTACTAAGTTTGTTCTCTTTTGCAACGTACTTTTTATGTTCCCGGACCTCTAATCAACTATAATGTTTCCAATCAATAGGTTGATGCGTAAAAATTCTAGAAATTTCGAGCGCCTAGGAGAACAAACAGGCTCTCTGCTGGCATTTTGCCAGCAGTTCCGCAGGCGCGGCAGGCGCATTCTCGCCGCACAACTGATGGTAGAGTTTAGAATCGGCTTCCGCGTCTATTTCGGTGCGATCTCGCCGATGGACTTGGTGAAGCCGGATAGGGAAAACGGAGCGGTCACCACTTGATTGCGGGGGAATGTCAGTTTGAAAGTGCCGCCAACGCCGCGTTTCATGGCGGCAACCATCTCGTTGTTCATCACCAATTCGACCACACAGGCTGTTGGTTTTGCGATGCAGATGGCAAAGGGAAGGGTGTTTTCCTTGCCGTCGTCGATTTTCATTTTCAGGCCCGCCTGAAGCAACACGCCGATCGGCGCGATAATCCGCAATACCGGCTTGTCGCTCTCGCGCGGATACAGCACCGAGATACGGATGAACGCTTTGCCGGAGCTGGTTTCCTCCAGAATCTGCTGCATCTCGCAGACTTCAACCGTATTGTCGTCAACGGTCACGTCCTGGCAGCCGACGAACCAATCGCCATAGCGGGTAACTTCCGGCTTGGGCTGCTCTGATTGTTGCGGCGCCTGTTGTTGAGACGCCGCGGGCGGGTCATCCAGGCCGGCAGCCGGTGGGGGGCCTTTGTCCTGGGCAAGCGCGGACGACGCGGCACCGAGTGTGATGCCGAGCGTGATGACGGAAGCCAAAATCAGGCGCATGCTCTTGTCCTTAATCATTGCAGTATCCGGGAACATTGCGGTCTCCGGTTTAATAGCCAGGGTCTTCCAGGTCGAGATGGGGAAACATCCGGCATAACACCGTGCGGCCATTCAACCCGGAAGGGATGGGCATGGTCTCCGTAACATGGCCGGCATTCAATTCCGCGAGACTGGTAACGCCCAAAAGACCGAGCGCGATCTTCACCTCAGCTTCCAGGATCTCCAACGCACGCACCATGGCAGATTCACCGCCGGCCGCGAGTGCGTAGCCTTGCAACCGGCCGAGGCCGACGGCATTCGCGCCCAGTGCAATGGCCTTCACGATGTCGGTGCCGCGCATGAAGCCGCCATCGACCCAGACCTCGGCCTTGCCCTCGACCGCATCGACGATTTCCTGAACCAGTTGGATGCCACCAAGGCCATGATCCAACTGGCGGCCGCCGTGATTGGAAATATAGACAGCCTCGACACCGTGCTGCACCGCGAGCCTGGCGTCTTCCGCCGTGGCGATGCCTTTCAGTGCCAGCGGGATTTTGAACTTGGATCGGAAATCCGCGATGTCGTCCCATGAGAGTGCCGACTGGTAGGACATGGGATTGGGGCCAGCCCATGCGCGGCGGCGGCCGCGGGGCAGGTAGCGCTTGGCCATGTCGCGTTCGCGGCGGGAGTAAACGGCTGTGTCGACGGTAAAGCAGAACGTGCGGTAGCCGGCCGCCACCGCCTGATGCCCGACATCATCCACCCAGGCGCGGTCGCCCCGCACGTAAAGCTGGAACATGGAGGCATTTTCGACCGACTTCGCCACTTCCTCCAACCCCGGATCGCAGGCGGAGGAGAGCATGTGATCGCAGCCGAATGCCTCGGCCGCTTTGGCGGGGGCCACGGCGCCTTCGGGCGTGAACGACTCGACGGAGCCGATAGGCGCCAGAATCACCGGCAGGCGCATCCGCTTGCCCAGTACATCGCCAGCGGCATCGACCGACGAGACGTCGTTCAAAACCCGTGGGCGGAAGGCGAGCGATTCAATCGCCAACCGGTTGCGCACCTGGGTGGTTTCGGTTTCCGCACCGCCGGTCAGGTAGTCCCAGGTCGTTTGCGGCAGGTTCAGGCGTGCTTGATGAACAAATTCGTGCAGCGTTTGATAGTCGCGCTCAGCGTACACCATAGGGGCGATCCGGTAGGCTAGAGGAAATATTGCCGGACCATAGACAGTCTGCCTGCCAAGGCCAACCGTGCGCAGAAAATTCGGAGGTTCCATGGCGAACACAATACCAGCAGGGCACGCAGACAAGCCTGTCGCGCGAACGGAACGGTATCTGGCGGCGATTGAGGCCCGTAATCCGGCGCTGAATGCCTACGTCACCGTGACGGCAGATATGGCCAGGGCACAGGCGGCGGCGGCAGAACAGCGGCTCGCCGCCGGGAAACCGCTGTCGGCGATCGATGGCTGGTGCGTCGCGGTGAAGGACAATATCGACGTTGCAGGCGTGCGGACGACCAACGGCCTGCCGGGCGGGCGGACGGCGGCGGCGGATGCGCCGGTGGTGGCCCGGCTGCGGGCGGCAGGTGCGGTGATTCTGGGGAAAACCAACCTGCATGAGGCGGCGCTTGGCACGACCACGAACAATCCCCATTGGGGCGTTTCGCACAATCCGCACCGGCAGGGCTTTACGCCGGGCGGCTCGTCGGGCGGGTCCGGTGCGGCGGTCGCGGCGGGGCTATGTGATGCCGCGCTTGGCACCGATACAATGGGCTCGGTCAGGCTGCCTGCTGCCTATTGTGGCGTCTTTGGCTTCAAGCCAAGCTTCGACCGCGTGCCGGTGGACGGGGTCGCGCCGCTCTGCTGGGCGTTGGACCATGTGGGGCCGTTAGCAGGCTCGATGGCAGACATGGAGGCTATGTTCGCGGTCATGGCAGGGGAGTGCCGGCCGGCTGCCCCGGCCCGGCCGCCAAGGGTTGCCAGGCTGAACGTATTTGAAGACCTGCCGCTGCAGCCCGGCGTGGCCGATGCCTATGCCGCCGGTATTGCCTGGGCTGAGGCGCGATGGGGTGACTGTCCGATAATAGAGGCCCATGGGTTCGACCCTCTGAGCCATCGGCGGGCGGCCTTGCTGGCGATCGAGGCCGATGCGGCGGCGATCCATGCTGGGCAGTTCGATTCGGCCTCGACCGAATTGCGATCCATGTTGGACTATGGCGCGTCGATGCCGGCGCCGAAGCTGGCGGTTGCGTTGGAAGAATTGCGGCAGGCTCGGAAAGCAATCACGGAAATCTTTCAGCGGACCGACGTGATCCTCTGTCCGACAGCACCGCAAACCGCGTTTCCGGTCAGCGATCCACCGCCGCCGAACCAAGCCGACTTCCTGGGGCTGGCGGTTTTTGCCGGAGCGCCTGCCTTGTCGCTGCCATTGCCCGCGGAAGGACTGCCGGTGGGCCTTCAAGCTATCGCGGCACCAGGGCGGGACTGGGATGTGCTGCATTGGTTCGGGGACTGGCAGGCTCAACCGTTGGCAACAGGCTGAAAATGCGCCGCACGTTCGGGTGGCAAAGTGAAGTGAATGAGACTAAAGCCCAACGTTGCGCGCAACGGAGACATCGCGAAAATGCTTGGCACATTTTGAAGAGGGCATTATATCCTGTTGCCAGAGTTTGACTGCGACGCGCGCTTTTCGCGCGATGCAGCGGCGGGCCCGGGCATCCATTGCCCCCAACCATCGCCTGGGCCCGCCACCCTTCAGCCAAACACTCCCATCGTTAATGTACTATCACGGTTATGTGTCGGCTTCCCGCCGATTAGCGAGCGTCTGTCACCGCTCCGCCTGGGTCTGGCGGTCTTTGTTGATGTCCCGGTGGGTCGTGCGCACGGGCCAGCCCTGGCCATAAAGCATGGCCGATAGGGTTTCGGCGATATAGACGGAGCGGTGCCGCCCGCCGGTGCAGCCGATGGCAATGGTCAGGTAACTCTTGCCCTCCTGCTCATAGCGGGGCAGCACGAACTCGAAGAGCTTGGCCAAGTGTTCCAGCAGCGCCGGTGTGCCGGGGTCTGCCTGAACATGCGCGCCGACGGCTGCGTCCAGCCCGCTCATGGGCCGCAGTTCCGGGTCGTAATGAGGATTGGCGAGGAACCGGACGTCGAAGACGAGATCGGCTTCCCGCGGCAAGCCCTGGCGGTAGGAGAAAGAGACGATCTCCAGCGACAGGCCGGCGGGCTCCCCCGCGGCGAACACGCCGGATACCCAGCGCTTCAATTCCCGCGGCGACATAAGAGAAGTGTCGAGCACATGGTCTGCCTCCTCCCTAAGCCGGCGCAGCATGGTTTGCTCTATTGCCAGCCCCTCCTGGATTGAGCCGTCGGGGGCCAGTGGATGCCGGCGCCGTGTTTCCTTGAACCGGCGGAGGGCCACATCCTCATCGCAATCCAGGTAGATTACGGTGACGGACACCTGTCCGGCGGCCTTCAGTTCCGCTGCGGCTTTTAGTAGAGCGTCGGAGTCGAGGTCGCGGGTGCGGGCATCGACGCCGATCACCAAACGGTCGACGGCTCGTTCCTGCATCAATGGCACCAGAAACGAAAACGGCGGGTTGTCGATTGCCTCGAAGCCAGCGTCTTCGAATGCTTTGAGCGCAACCGTCTTTCCGGCTCCTGAGATTCCGCTCAGGATGACGATTTGAGGGGCGGATTTGGCATTGCCGGCGCCATTTTGCTCAGCCGGTGCCGGATTTTCCGATGCGTGTTTCAGCATGAACGGTCAGTCTTCTGGTCTATTGGCGATGCAGGTTACCATCTAACAGGAAACCCTCCCTTAGCGATGTCAGAATGTAGCGGCGGATTCGCTCAAAATGCCGGCGGCAGGTCGTAGCTTGCGGGTTCTTTAGACTGTTATTATGGCCTTTGCGTATATTATTACCCAAAGGTCAGTCGATGGCCGCGATGCGGTCAATCGGTGTTGTGCTTTTGGGCGCGACAATACGCGGATGAGCCGAGCGAAAGCGGCTCCATTAGAACGGTAGTCTCTCAACCGGCAGCGCCATTCCTGCCGGTTCGTGTTTCAGTCATAAGTAGAAGGGGAAGCTGGTGGGGAACAACGCCGCTCTCGACGCACAAGGTATCCGCAATCCTGGCAAGGTTAACTGGAACCTGCCGGTGCATGCGCTCTATGAAGCCGCGATCCAGCGGGGAGAGGCGCGGTTAACCGGCGGCGGTGCGCTGCTCGCGACCACTGGTGAGCACACCGGCCGCAGCCCCAAGGACAAGTTCATTGTCCGGGACGCCCTGACGGAGGGGACGGTCGACTGGGGTCCGGTCAACCAGGAAATGAGCTCGGATCAGTTCGAGCGGCTCTACCGGCGGTTCATGGCCTACCTGCAGGGCCGGGAATTATTCGTGCGCGATGCCTATGCCGGCGCCGATCCGACCTACCGCCTTAAAGTGCGTGTGGTGAATGAGTTTGCCTGGCATAACCTGTTCTGCGGCAACATGTTTATCCGTCCGCCTTTGACAGACCTGCCGGGGTTTGAACCGGACTTCACCATCGTTCAGGCGCCGGGTTTCGTTGCAGACCCGGAGATCGATGGCTGCGCGAGCGGCACAGTCATCGCCATGAGCTTTACCCACCGGATGGTGCTGATTGGCGGCACGTCCTATGCGGGTGAAGCGAAGAAATCGGTGTTCAGCTACCTGAACCACGTCCTGCCGGGGCAGAACGTCATGCCGATGCATTGCTCCGCCAACATCGGGCCGGACGGCGATGCTGCCATCTTCTTCGGTCTGTCGGGCACCGGCAAAACCACACTTTCAGCCGACTCCACCCGGACGCTGATCGGCGATGACGAGCATGGCTGGTCCAATAACGGCGTCTTCAACTTCGAGGGCGGCTGCTACGCGAAGGTAATCAACCTCAGCAAGGACGCAGAGCCGGAGA
Source organism: Alphaproteobacteria bacterium (assembly GCA_965222315.1). Classification (GTDB taxonomy): domain Bacteria; phylum Pseudomonadota; class Alphaproteobacteria; order Bin95; family Bin95; genus JACKII01. Next base: position 2,126,764 of record OZ244951.1, read on the forward strand.
TTTATGACGCCTCCCACCGGTTCGGGACCATTCTTGAGAACGTCGTCATGGACCCGGAGACCGGCCTATTGCTGCTGGATGACGGCTCGTTGACGGAGAATACGCGCTCTTCCTATCCGCTGGATTTCATTCCGAACGCCAGCGAGGACGGTCTTGGCCCGTCGCCCAAGAATGTCGTGATGCTGACAGCCGATGCGTTCGGGGTGCTGCCGCCCATCTCGAAGATGACGGCCGAGCAGGCGATGTACCATTTCCTTTCCGGGTACACCGCGCGGGTTGCGGGCACGGAAAAGGGTGTAAACGAGCCGCAGGCCACCTTCTCGACCTGCTTTGGCGCGCCGTTCATGACCCGCCATCCCTCCGCCTATGCCAAGCTATTGGGTGAGAAGATCCTGGGTTCCGATGTGAACTGCTGGCTGGTCAACACCGGCTGGAGCGGCGGCGCCTACGGCGTTGGCCAACGGATGAAGATCGCGCATACCCGCGCCATGGTCAGCGCGGCGTTAGACGGGCGTTTGGCAGAGTTTGAGACGGTGCAGGATGCGAACTTCGGACTGCATGTGCCGCAGAACTGTCCGGAAGTGCCGTCGGAAGTGCTGACGCCGCGCAACACCTGGGCGGACCAGGAAGCCTATGACGCGACGGCCCGTGATCTGGCTGGCCGCTTTGCCGACAATTTCAGCAAGTACGAGCCTTACGTCGACGACAAGGTCAAAGCGTCGGCGATCCGGCCTGCTCCTTGATTCCGGTATCGTTTCGGCTTCGATAACAGCGGTTCCCTGAAGGGAGCCGCTTTCGCCTATCTCGGTGCGTTTCCGCCTTCGGGTTGCAGCCACCAGTGCGGTGCCTGGTTCTGCTGGAGCGGCAAGGAGTGCTCGATCAACTTTCCCTGCTCCACGGTAACGATTTTTTGTATGCGGGTGCTGTCAGCAATAACCGCAGCAATATAGTTGCCTTCCTGCAGCCGGAAGGTGGCCGTTGAACCCTTGGCCGATGCCAGTACTTTGGGGAGGGCGGTGCCGGCGGTGGAGAAGGCCTCCACCTGCAAGGTGACGTCTGGCGCATTGGTGGGAACGGCAAGGCGCAGATAGCCAAGCCGCAGCTTGAAATCGTGCGTAATGGTGGCACCGGGTTCGATGGTGATTACCTCCGCGCTCTTGATGTCGCCGGATTGGCTGACGATGCGGTAGCGCCCGGCAGGCAGCGTCACCAAAGGCTGTGCCGCTTCTATGCGCATGCTGGCAGCGCCGTTGGGCGTGCTGCCGATCTTTGAAATCTGATAGGAAATGCCGCTTTCCAGCGGCGCGGCCTGGCTGGTCGGGCGGACCCGGAGGCTGACATAACCGACGTCGAGGGAGTAGGTCAGGGGAATGACCCGCTCCCCGTCAGCGGCGAACGGGAACTCCCGCACCACATTGCCGTGAGCGATCCGGACGATGTACTCGCCTTTCGACAAGGCAAAGTAGGGGCTGATGGCATCGGACGATTCGACCCGGCGGGAAGTGCCGTCGCCAGTCGGGGCCAGAACTTCGAACAGAAGATCGGATTTGACGAGCGGCCCAGACGGCCCCGCCAATATGCGGAACTGGACGCCCGGTTCCTTGTCTGCCGGTACGGGCTCGGATTCGGGCGCGCCGGGCGGCGGAGCGGCCCAGGCGAATGGCTTTGGTTTCGGAGGAGCCGCGATCGTGTCCTGGCCGCCGCCTGCTTCCTCATCCTCTTCCGTGGAGGCGTCAGCGGCTGGTTCCGCATTGTCCGGCCGTTGCCGGGGGACAGGCGGCCCGCCTGTGGGCGGAGATGATGGGCCGGCGCCACTGCCATCCGCGTCGGCTGGCTCGGTATTCGAAGCGGGTCCATCCGCTTCGGCTGGGGTGCCGGAGGGGACTGCGCCGGCGGCTGGTTCCGCGGTTGATCCGGTGCTGTCTGCATCGGCGTTGACTTCGGAGAGCGCGGCTTGTGTGGCTGCTTGGTCTGCAACCAGCATGGCAGCGGCAGCTTCGGCTGCGGCATCTGCCACCGCAATTCTGAACTGACCGCCGGTATTGCTGGCGAGGCATTGCAGCGAAGGGGCCTCTTCGGATAAGGCCAGAACGCCGATCTGGAGCGATGGAGATGCCAGCTTGAGGGAGGCAGAGAGGGCGCACGCGATACTCAGGCATTCGGAAGGACCGAGGGCGACGACCAGGATTGACGATCCTTGCTGCTTTGCGCCGGCCCGCAGGGCTGTGTCGAGGTCAAAACGGGCCGCGGGATCTGCCTGACCCGGCTTATCGGATATGGCCGGCGGCTCTCCGCAATTCCCGCCGCTGACGAGCCACCGAACGGAGCCGGCATCCGTGGCATCGACAGCATTGGCAATGGCACCTGACGTGCCTGTCGGGAGGCGTGGGTCGATCAAAATTGTTGTCGAAGCGGTCGAAGGCGGTTCGGGCGTTTGCGCCACCGCTTGGAAGGTTGTCAGCGTCAGCGCGGCTGCGCCTGCCAAACCAAAACGCCACCAGTGCATTAGGGGGTTGCCGCTCCCGATTAGGTTTAGGGACCAAGGAGTCGGACCATACAGGCTGGCGTCCGGCCCGCAACTCCCTTCGCTGTTGCCGATGCCGGTTTCGCCCCCTCGCGGACTGGGCGGTGGGTGCGCTATAACGAGGCGTCGTCGTTAACCCGTCAACGGAGCACTCAGCCATGGCCAAATCCGACAATCTGCGCATCGATCCGGCACGCCTTTGGGACAGCCATATGGATATGGCCAAGATCGGGCCGGGCGTGGCTGGCGGCAACAACCGCCAGACCCTGACGGACGAGGACCGGGAAGGCCGCGACCTGTTCCGGCAATGGTGCGAGGCCGCCGGCATGACCGTCACGGTGGACAAGATCGGCAACATGTTCGCGCGCAGGCCGGGGCGGAACAACGACCTGCCGCCGGTGATGATGGGCTCTCACCTGGATACGCAGCCGACGGGCGGGCGCTTCGATGGTGTGTTCGGCGTGCTGGCCGGTCTGGAAGTCGTGCGCTCCCTCAATGACTTGGGCATGGAAACCGAAGCGCCGCTTGAGGTGGTGAACTGGACGAATGAGGAAGGCGGACGGTTCCCGCCGCCGATGGTTGGAAGTGCTGTGTTTGCCGGGCAGATGCCTTTGGAGAAGGCGCTCGACATTCAGGATCTGGAAGGCGCACGCTTTGGCGATGAGCTGAAACGTATCGGCTTTGAGGGCGACCAGCCGCTCGGCAGGCGGCCGATCGGGGCCTATTTCGAATGCCATATCGAGCAGGGCCCGATTTTGGAAGCGGAGGAAAAGAGCGTCGGCGTGGTGACGGGCGTGCAGGCGATGCGCTGGTACGAGGTCACGGTGACTGGCCGTGAATCCCACGCCGGCACCACCCCGCCCGGCAACCGGCGCTGCGCGTTGACGGCAGCCTCCCGAATCGTGCTGGCGCTGGATGAGATCATGCAGAGGCGGGGTGTCGATGGCCGCTGCACCGTTGGCGTGCTGGAGGTGAAGCCCGGCTCGCCGAACGTTATTCCGGGCGAGGTGTTCTTCACCGTCGATATCCGCAACCCGACCGTGTCGGAACTGGATGTGATGGACCAGGAATTCCGGGATGCGGTTGCGGCGGTTACCGCGGATGGCACGATGCAGGTGGAAGTCACGGAAACCTGGCTTTCCCCGCCGGTGCTGTTCGATCCGGGCTGCGTTGCCGCCGTGCGCCATGGCGCGGAGACAGCCGGGCACGCCTGGCGCGATATTATGAGCGGCGCGGGCCATGACGCGGTTCACGTTTCCAAGATAGCGCCGACGGCCATGATCTTCGTGCCCTGCAAAGACGGCATCAGTCACAATGAGGCGGAATATTCCGCGCCGGAGCATCTGGCGGCTGGGTGCGATGTGCTGCTGCGTGCGGTGCTGGAGTATGCGAACCGGGAAGCGGCGGACTGAGAACTGCTGAAAAGTGCTTCACATGATCGAAACACCATCCTTCGACAGGCTCAGGATGAGGGAACTTGAATGGAGGCAGAAGCGTTTCGATTGCAAGGCGATTGAACAGCAACAAGTATTTATAGCCTCACCCTGAGCCTGTCGAAGGGTGTGGCGGCCTCTTTGGCTTTTTCAGCAGACTACGTTCTTTGTCAGCCAGTCGGCTGCTGCGCGCGCCATGCCGCGGTTGGAATGGCCGACATCGGGGACGCTGACGGCTTCCCAGTTGAATGGCAGCATCATGCGCTTGGCCTCAGCCTCGGCATCCGCATGGAAGTAAAGGCCGCGGGCATGGCGGTGCGGACCCTGGCGCATCGCTTCCTCCGAGCGGAGCAGCATGGCGTTGGTGACGTTGTTGTCTTTCTCGCCCACCATGACGATCAGGCGGCGGGGAAAGGCGCGCATCTGCACCTCCTCCAGCTCGGGGAAACGGTCGAGGCCGTAGGGGAAACGCTCGCCCGGCCTGGCCAGGGTATAGGCGCCGGCGTTGGCGGCGATTGCGACCTCAAAGCGGGCGTTTTCCTGGAACAGGGCGAGGCGGTGCACGAATTGGCCACCAGCGGAATGGCCGTAGAGCCAATAGGTTTCCCGGTTCGTGCCGGTCATCGCCCGCACCTGATCGAACAGGCGCTCCACCAAACCGTAGGCCCATTTTTCCTGCGGCAGGTATGAGCGGCGGTCGACGGTGCGCATGTTGCCGACCTCGTAGGCGCGAGGGCCGGGGAAGGCGGCTTGGCTGAATTCCGGTGCGAGCAGCAGGGCGCCAAGGCGCTCGGCATGGGGTTGCCAGTCATCGCGGTAACGGTCGGCGTTGCGCTTGTAACCGTGCAGGGCGATCAGAATCGGCGTGTTGGCGTTGAAGTCCGCCGGCATCCAGGAGAATACGCGAACGTCGTGGCCGGGTTCGGCGGAGGGGTCGGTAATGGCGAATTCGCCGGGGCCGGGAAAAATTGTCATGAGCGCGCGGGTTCTTCTTTCTAGGATTTGACCTTATGTTTTGCCGATGCAGCAAGCGGAGTCCAGCGAAGCGGCCAAAACGGCGATCCGGGAGAAGGCGCTCAGCCTGGGCTTCGACAGTGTTGGCTTTACGTCGGCCCATGCCCCGGCGGATCAGCCGGAACGGTTAAAGGCGTTCATCGAGGCCGGCTTGCATGGCGACATGGACTGGATGGAAACCACTGCCGAACGCCGCGGCGACCCGCAGACGCTGTGGCCGGATGCGCGATCTGCCGTGGTGGTCGGCATGAACTACGGACCGGACCGCAATCCGATGGCGATTCTGGCCGAGCCGCATTTGGGCGCGGTCAGTGCGTATGCGCAAACCGGCCGCGACTATCATGACGTGGTAAAGAAGAAGCTGCGCGCGCTGGCCCGTTGGATCGCGGAGACCTTAGCCTGCGAGGTGAAGCTGTTTGTCGATACGGCACCGGTGATGGAGAAGCCGCTGGCGGCGCGGGCCGGGGTAGGCTGGCAGGGCAAACACACCAATCTGGTGAGCCGCGAATTCGGCTCCTGGCTTTTTTTGGGCGAGGTGTTGACGACGCTGGACCTGCCGCCCGACCCGGCGGAGGAGGACCATTGCGGGACGTGCCGGAACTGCCTGGACGTATGCCCGACCGATGCTTTTCCGGCGCCCTACAGGCTGGATGCCCGGCGCTGCATCGCCTACCTGACCATTGAGCATCAGGGCCATATCCCGGCTGAGTTCCGGGAGCCGATCGGCAACCGGGTCTTTGGCTGCGACGACTGCCTGGCGGTGTGTCCCTGGAACAAGTTCGCCCAAAGCGCCCGCGACCTGCAGATGCGGGCGCGGGTGGAGTTCGGCGGAATGCATCTGGCGGACCTGGCGGCGCTGGACGATGCCGGGTTCCGGGAGACGTTCCGTCAGTCGCCGGTAAAGCGGCTAGGGCGGGACCGGTTCATGCGAAATGTGTTGATCGCCATAGGGAATAGCGGGGATTTTTCGCTTGCCCGGTCGGCTGAGGCTCATCTTGAGGATGCCTCGCCGCTGGTCCGTGCGATGGCGGTCTGGGCGCTGGCGCGGCTGTTGCCTCTGGACAAGGTCCGGGCGCTTGCGGCAAAGCATTTTGCAGGCGAGACGGATGCGCAGGTACAGGCTGAATGGCAGGCGGCTCTTGCGTCTGAGCCTCGCCCGGGGAACACTGCAACGCGCCTGTAACAAATACGTTTTGAGGAAGCACGCCCCATGGCTGGTACTGGTCAAATCACCTCGACCTTGTCGGTCGAAGCCATTCTGGATCAGCACAAGTTCCCGGAGGACCGGCTCGAAGACTATATGGCCGAGCACGTGGAGGGCTTTACCCGTCCGCTGACGGTCGGGCAGTTCCGGGGCGGCATGTCCAACCCGACCTTCATGCTGGAGGATGGTGCGGGCAAGCGCTACGTCATGCGCAAGAAGCCGCCGGGCAAGCTGCTGCCGTCCGCCCATGCGGTGGACCGTGAGTACAAGGTGATCAGCGCGCTCTGGGAGACGAATGTGCCGGTCGCGAAGGCCTATGCCCTGTGCGAGGACGAGTGCGTCATCGGCAAGATGTTCTACATCATGGAGCACAAGGAAGGCCGCGTATTCCGCGACTTTTCCATGCCGGGCTACACGCCGGAGCAGCGTACGGCGCACTGGAACATCATGATCGAGGTGCTCGCCCACCTGCACAATGTGGAATACAAGGCTGTCGGCCTGGAGGGATATGGCCGTGCCGGGGGCTATATGGCGCGGCAGGTCAAGCGCTGGTCGACCCAGTACGAGGCCTCCAAAACCCACGAAATTCCCGAAATGGACAAGCTGATCGTCTGGCTGGCCGACAACATGCCGGACGATGATGAGACCACCATCGTTCACGGCGACTACCGCATGGAGAACCTGATCTACCATCCGGAGCGGCCGGAAGTGTTGGCGGTGATCGATTGGGAACTGGGCACGCTTGGCAATCCGATTTCGGATCTGGCGTACAACTCGCTGACCTATCATTACGGCGACCCGGCGCGGGCAGATATTACACAGGACGATCTGGAAGCGCTGGGCATTCCGACCGAGGAGCAGGCGGTCGCCAATTATTGCAAGCACACCGGGCGCAGCGGCATTCCGAAATGGAATTTCTACCTTGTGCTCTCACTGTTCCGGCTGGGCGCAATCAGCCAGGGTGTCTACAAACGCGGCATTGACGGCAACGCCTCCAGCCCGGACGCAGTGGAGCGGGGCAAGGCGGCACGGCGGCTGGCGGAAATCGGTTGGGAACTGGTGGAGAAACGCGGCGTTGGCTAACACTGCCAAGTGATGGCATCCTGTGTTCATGCACGAACAACAGAACCGGAACGCCAGAATGACCACGCCGCTGCACTATCAACCAGCCACCGAAATCGCCTCCCAAATCATCCGCGGCGAACGCAGCGCGCGGGAAGTGCTGGAGCATTTCCTGGCGCGGGTGGAGAAGTACAATCCAGCACTGAATGCCTTGATATGGCTGGACCACGAAGGCGCGCGGCGAACCGCTGACGAGGCCGATGCCGCCTTGGCGAAAGGCCAGGTGTGGGGGCCGCTGCACGGCGTGCCGATGACCATCAAGGAAAGCTATAATATTGCGGGATCGCCGACGACCTGGGGCGATCCGGCCTTCAAAAGCAACGTGACGGACGAAGACGCGTTGTCGGTCAAGCGGCTGAAGACGGCGGGCGCGAACTTCTTTGGCAAGGCGAACGTGCCGCTGATGCTGGCCGACTACCAGTCCTATAACGAGATTTACGGCACCACGAACAATCCCTGGGATCAAGACCGGACGCCCGGTGGTTCGTCCGGCGGCTCGGCAGCGGCGCTGGCGGCGGGCCTGACGGCGCTGGACGCGGGCAGCGACATCGGCTCCTCCATCCGCAACCCGGCCCATTATTGCGGTGTTTTCGGACACAAGCCGACCTTCGGCGTGCTGTCGCCGGAAGGGCACGCGCTGCCGGGCAGTCATGTGGGCGCGGACATTTCGGTGATCGGGCCGCTTGCCCGTAGCGCCAGCGATCTGGAACTGGCAGTGCGCACCATGGCGGGGCTGTCGGACTTGGATGGCGGGGCGTTCGCCGTCAACCTGCCTGCATCCCGCCGCCGGCGGCTGGCGGATTTCCGGGTGGCACTGAAACTGGGCGATCCGCTGACCGACACCGACACTGCCTATCAGGACGCCCTTCAGCGGCTCGCCGACAATCTGGTCAAGGCTGGCGCGACGGTGGAAGAGGCGGAGCCCGATGTGGACAATGCGCGCCTGCATGAGCTTTACGTACTGCTGTTGCGCGCCGCCACCTCCGGCCGTCAGTCGGACGAGATGATGGAACTGTCGCAGCGGGTCGCATCGGCGCCGGATGATGGCAGCTATGTCTGGCGCATGGCCAAGGGCAACACGCTCAGCCACCGGGAGTGGCTGGCGCTGAACAACGAGCGGCATGGTATGCGCAAGGCGTTCGGTGCGTTCTTTGAGAACTACGACATCCTGCTTTGTCCTGTGGCGGCGGGGCCGGCCTGGCCGCACGACCAGGAGGGCGTGCGCCACGAACGCACCATCAATGTGAACAACAAGAGCGTGCCGACGACGGACCAGCTGTTCTGGGCCGGCTATCCGGGCGTGCTCTATCTGCCGGCGACGGTGGGACCGGCTGGTCTGGTCGGCGGGCTGCCGGTCGGTTATCAGGCCATCACCGGCCACGGCATGGACTATACAGCCATTGAATTCGCCAAGCTGGTGGAGCGGGAAATAATCGGATTCCAGCCACCGCCCGGTTATGACGGTTGAATGCAATCAACAAGATGGAGGAAGCAGCAAATGCCCGTCACCATAACACCCACCGCCAGCGGCCTCGGCGCGGATGTCTCCGGCGTCGATCTGGCAAAGGTTACCCCTGAAGAAGTTGAGGTGATCCGCAAAGCATGGGTCGATCACCAGGTGCTGCGCTTTCGCGGCCAGAAGCTATCGGACGATGATTTGGCCAGCTTCTCCGAGAACTTCGGCGAGTTGGAAGGGGCGCCCATCGGCTTCAAGGGCATGAAGTACAAGACCGAACGGCCGGAAGTGACCGTCATCTCCAACATTAAAATCGACGGGGAAGCCATTGGCGGCCTGGGCGACGGGGAGGCCTCCTGGCATTCCGACATGACCTATATCGACATGCCGCCCGATGCTTCCGCCCTCTATTCGCTGGAGATTCCGGAGAGCGGCGGCGACACCTGGTTCATGGACATGTACCAGGCCTATGAGGCGTTGCCGCCGGAAATGCAGCAAAAGCTGGAAGGGCTCACCTGCAAGCATGACGCGACACGGTCGAGCGACGGCAAGGTGCGGTCGGGCTTCCGCGACGACTACAGCCGAGAGGAACTGCCGGGCGCGGTGCATCCGCTGGTGATCCGGCATCCGGAAAGCGGGCGGAAGGCGCTCTATCCCGGCCGCCGCCTGAACGCGCATATCATGGAGCTGCCGCCGGAAGAGAGCGAAAAGCTGCTGGACGAGCTTTGGGCCTTCCTGCTTGAAAACGGCCGGACCTGGAGCCAAGAATGGCAGATCGGCGACCTGGTGATGTGGGATAACCGCTGCGTGCTGCACCGGCGCGATGCGTTCGACCCGAACAGCCGCCGCCTGATGCACCGGACCCAGATGAAGGGCAGTGCGAAGCCGGTGGGGGTGGCGGCTTAGAGGCTGTTTGGCGCGGTCCTCTGGAGCGTTGTCACGTCTCGTGGATACAAGCCTCCTCTGCCGCCCCCTGCCGTCCATCGTCCCAAACTTGATTTGGGACCCATTCCGTTGACGTATCAATCAAAGTGCCTGGCGCTATGGGTTCCCGGTCTCCGGAATGGACCTCAGCTTTCGCTGGGGCGATGGAAGGGACGGGGAAACCCGCCGATTGCCGGAACAATCATGGTTCCGGTTAGGGCGACCTGGCTCTAATAGCAACGGCAGGGAGTTTTGATTTTTCGGCTCCTTCATCCCGAGTGCCGGCGCAGCTGGAGTATCGAGGGATACGAGAACCGGGTGCAAAAAAGCAGTGGCCTCTCGATACACCCCGGACTGCGATCCGGGGCTACTCGAGGTGAAGGTTGGTGTTAAGCCTCACCGTGAACTTGGCGAAAAGGGCGCAGCAGGAATCTGGCGACGGGCCCTTCGAGGGGCTCAGGGTGAGGCTATTTGTACGGCGGGGCGGTGGTGGGCCCCGGACTGGCGCGCTGCGCGCCAGTCCGGGGAGTGAAAAAGCCTATTCCAGCGGCAGGTCGAGCTTGACCCAGAGTTCTTGCAGGCGGGCGTCTTCGACCGCCGCGGGGGCCTGCATCATCAGGTCTTCGGCGCGCTGGTTCATGGGGAAGGCGATGACCTCGCGGATGTTGGGCTCGTCGGCGAGGAGCATGACGATGCGGTCGATGCCGGGGGCCGAGCCGCCATGGGGCGGCGCGCCGAGCTTGAGCGCGTTGATCATACCGCCGAAGCGGGCGTCGACCACGTCAGCGCCATAGCCCGCGATCTCAAACGCCTTGTACATGATTTCAGGGCGATGGTTCCGGATGGCCCCTGAGGACAGCTCCACGCCGTTGCAGACGATGTCGTACTGTAACGCCTTGATGGTGAGCGGGTCCTGGGTTTCCAGCGCTTCCATGCCACCCTGGGGCATGGAGAAGGGGTTGTGGCTGAACTCAATCTTGCCGGTCTTTTCGTCCAGCTCGTACATGGGGAAGTCGACGATCCAGCAGAAGCGGAAGGCATCCTTCTCGATCAGGTCCAACTGGGTGCCGACTTCGGTGCGGGCAAAGCCGGCCAGTTTGGCGGCGTCAGCGGGCTTGTCGCAGGCGAAGAACACGGCGTCGCCATTCGCAGCACCGGCAAGTTCCTTGATCTGCTGCACCCGGTCGGCGTCGAGGTTGCGGGCGATGGGGCCGCGGGGCTCGCCATCGTCGGCATATTGGATGTAGCCGAGGCCCGGCGCGCCGAGGCCGCGGGCCCAGTCATTCAGCTTGTCGAAAAAGCTGCGTGGGCGGCTGGCGGCACCGGGGGCGGGGATGGCGCGGACCACGGCGCCCTTCTCAATGTTCTTGGCGAAAATGCCGAAGGAGGAGCCGCGGAAGGCTTCGGTCACGTCGGCGATCTTAATCGGGTTGCGCAGGTCCGGCTTGTCGTTGCCGTAAAGCAGCATCGACTCGTCATAGGGGATGCGCGGGAACGCGCCCTGGGTGACCGTGCGGCCGTCCGCGAACTCTTCGAACACACCGCTGAGCACGGGCTCGATAGCGGCGAACACGTCTTCCTGCGTGACGAAGCTCATCTCGAAGTCGAGCTGGTAAAACTCGCCCGGCGAGCGGTCGGCCCGGGCGTCCTCGTCCCGGAAACAGGGGGCGATCTGGAAATAGCGGTCAAAACCTGCAACCATTAGCAGCTGTTTGAACTGCTGCGGCGCCTGGGGCAGGGCGTAGAACTTCCCGGGATGCAGGCGGGATGGCACCAGGTAGTCGCGGGCCCCCTCCGGGCTGGTCGCGGTCAGGATGGGCGTCTGGTATTCGCGGAAGCCCTGCTCCACCATGCGGCGGCGGATTGAGGTAATCACGTCGGAGCGCAGCGTGATGTTGCGTTGCATCTTTTCACGGCGGAGGTCGAGGAAGCGGTAGCGCAGCCGCGTTTCCTCGCCATAGTCCTCTTCCGAGTTGACCTGAAGCGGCAGCGTATCGGCCGGGCCCTGGATTTGAATATCGGTAACGCCGATTTCGATGCCGCCGGTATCGAGGTTCGGGTTCACCGCCTCTGCCGCGCGCGCCAGGCAGGTCCCGGTCACGGTGACGACGGTTTCGTTGCGCAGCCCCTCGAATACCGCAAATGCTTCGGCCTTGCTGGAATCCACCACGCATTGGGTCAGGCCGTAATGGTCGCGCAGGTCGATGAACAGCAGGCCGCCATGGTCGCGCTTGCGGTGAACCCAGCCGGAGAGGCGGACGGTCTCGCCCACATGGCCGGGACGCAATTCGCCGCAAGTGTGGCTGCGGTAAGCGTGAAGAGATTCACTCATGAGATGACTCGAAAGGGCGTAAGAAGAGGGGGATCGGTATTTATTGCAACCGCGTGCGCCACCCGGCCGTCTCTGTCAAGGCGGCGGGTGCGCGCTCTGCCCCAATTTTCATTGGTATCAAGGTTCTATAGAAACGAACCGATACACTGAGGAGATTTCATGGCGACTCTGATCACCGGGACGGACGAGTTGGCAGCTTTCTGCCGATCTTTGGCCAACGAGACCTATGTGACCGTGGATACGGAGTTTCTGCGCGAGAACACCTATTGGCCGAAATTGTGCCTGGTACAGTTGGCGGGCTCTGAGCAGGCGGCGGCCGTGGATGCTCTCGCGCCGGAAATCGACTTGCAGCCGCTGCTGGACCTGATGGCCGATGAAAACGTGCTGAAGGTTTTCCACGCGGCGCGCCAGGACCTTGAGATCTTCTATAAACTCATGAACGAGGTGCCGGCACCGCTGTTCGATACCCAGGTGGCGGCCATGGTGTGCGGCTTTGGTGATTCCATTGCCTATGACCGGCTGGTGCAGGCGCTGACTGGCGAGACCGTGGACAAGGCCAGCCGCTTTACCAATTGGGCCGGGCGGCCGCTGACCGATGGGCAGTTGGAATATGCGCTGTCGGACGTGACGCACCTGCGCGACGTCTATGCGGGTCTGAGCCGCCGCCTGGAAGAGAGTGGGCGGAGCGATTGGCTGGACGACGAAATGGCAGTGCTGAACGATCCCGCCTCCTACCAAACCGATCCGGAATTGGCCTACCTGCGCATCAAGAGCCGCACGAACAAGCCGCGCTTTGTGGCCGTCCTGCAAAAGGTGGCGGCCTGGCGGGAGCGGGAGGCGCAGAACCGCGACCAGCCGCGGAACTGGGTGCTGCGGGACGATGCGCTGCTGAATATCGCTGCCCAGGCCCCCAATACCGTGGCGGCGCTGTCGCGCGTGCGGGGGCTCGGCAAGGGGCAGGCGGAAGGCCGGGTCGGGCGCGAGATCATGGCCGCGGTGCAGGCGGGCCTGGACCTGCCGCCGGACGAGCGGCCGAAGGCGAGGGCTCCGGCGCCGGAGGGCGCGAGGGCAACGGCGGCGGCGGACCTGCTCAAGGTGTTGCTGAAGGCGTGCTGCGACAAGCATGATGTGGCGCCGAAGCTGATCGCGAGCAGCAGCGACCTGGACCGGTTGTCGGCGGGCGACCGCGACGGCATCCAGGCGCTGGAGGGCTGGCGGCGCGAAGTGTTCGGCCAGCACGCCATCGATCTGGTGGAGGGAAGGCTGGCGCTGACCTACCGCGGTGGCGAGATTGCCTGGCTGCAGGCGGAAGATCACTAAGGCTTAGCATTCAATACCGGCGAACGAGGACGGGGCTCACAAGGCGATGGAATATACGGATTTTGGCCGCACCGGCCTGCGGGTATCGGTGGCGGGGTTGGGCTGCGGCGGCAATAGCAGGCTGGGCTTGGGCCGCGGCAAGAGCGAGGCGGAGGCGGTCGCGCTGATCCGCGCGGCGCATGACCTGGGCGTCAACCTGATCGACACGGCAGAAGCCTACAACACCGAGGAGGTGGTGGGGGAGGCCGCGCGGCAGATTGGTCGGGACAAGCTGGTGATCGCCAGCAAGGCCAGCCTGCGCGTGGGCGGCGAACTGATCGACGGCCCGGCGCTGGAGAAGAAGCTGGAGGCGTCGCTGGCGCGGCTCGGCACAGACCATATCGATATCTACCAGCTGCACGCGATCGGCCCGGCAATCTATGACCATTGCGTCGAGCATCTGGTGCCGGTGCTGCTGCGGGCGAAGGAAGCAGGCAAGATACGCCATATCGGCATGACCGAAACCTCACCTAACGACCCGGACCAGAAGATGCTGCAACGGGCGCTGCACGACCCATGGTGGGAAAGCGCGATGTTCGCCTTCAGCATGCTGCACCAGGGAGCACGCCGGAACGTGTTTCCGCTGACACAAAAGAACGGCGTCGGCACGCTGCTCATGTTTGTGGTGCGGAACATCTTCAGTCAGCCGGGCCTGCTGGCGGAAAATATCGGGCAATTGGTCAACGAAGGCCGTTTGCCGAAGGAGTTGGCGGACGATCCCGCCCCGCTGGACTTTCTGATCCATGAGGGCGGCGCGGAGAGCATCCTGGATGCGGCTTACCGCTACGCAAGGCATGAGCCGGGGGCGGATGTCACCCTGTTCGGTACCAGCGACGTGGGGCACCTGGAGGCGAATATCCGCTCCATTCTGCGGCCGGCCTTACCGGAGGCAGATCGGGAACGGCTGGCGCGAGTGTTCGGACATCTGTCCGGGGTAGGCCTCGACCTGCCGGAGCGGGCCAAAAAATAATGCATCCTCATGCGGGACATGCTTTGTGATTGAGCGTGGAATAGGGTATTTTCTCCCGGCTTTAGAGATTTTCCCGGAAGGAATGCCCGCATGTTTGATGTCGAACGCTTCATTGAAGACTGCAAATCAGCGGTCAAGGCCGATCCGAGCCACAAATCCGTGCATGAAATTGTTGCCCGTGCTGTCTCTGAACCGACTGCGGTGATGGCGGCGTTAGGGGAGCCGTGCCGTGCCGGTGTGACGACCCTTTACCACGCTGATGACCTGACCATTCTGAATCTGGCCTGGGGACCGCACCAGAATATCATGCCGCACGATCACAACATGTGGGCGGTCATTGGTATGTATGGCGGTCGGGAGGACAATATGTTCTGGCGCAAGATCCCCGGCTGCGCCGATGGGCGGGTCGAGGCGGCGGGCGCCAAGTCGCTTTCCACCGGAGACTGCACGCCGTTGGGGAAGGATATCATTCACTCGGTCCTTAACCCGACCTTAAAGCTGAGCGCCGCTCTGCATGTTTATGGCGGTGACTTTTTCGGCGCACACCGGCACGAATGGTGCCCGGAGAACTTGACCGAACGGGAAATGGACGTGCAGGCTTCAATCCGGGCATTCGAGGAAGCCAACAAGCGCCTCGCCCTGCATTGATTCAACCTGACGGGTGACTTTCCATGGAATTGCAGCCGATTGCCGGCGCGCTGGGCGCCGAGGTGTACGGAGTCGATTTCTCCCGGGAACTCAGCAATAGTGAGGCGTCGGCTGTCTATGACGCGTTCTTGCGGCACAAGGTGCTGTACTTTCAGGGGCCGGAACTGACGCCGGTCCAACAGTTGCGCGCGGCGCGGCTGTTCGGGGAGCCGGACCTCTATCCCTTTATCAAGGGGCTGCCGGATGCGCCGGAAGTCATCGAAATTCTCAAAACCGAGAAAGACACGGTGAATTTCGGCGGTGGCTGGCATTCTGATACCGCCTACCTGCCCGAGCCGGCGCTGGGCACTCTGCTGCATGCGATCGAAGTGCCGGAGGCCGGCGGCGATACCCTGTTCGCCAACACGGTTGCGGCCTACGAGGCGTTGTCGGATGGCATGAAGGCGATGATCGCCGACCTGAAAGGCGTCAACGATTCGAACTCGCTCTACGGCAACCGGGCGGCTGCCATGGCCAAGCTGGACGGCATGGCGGCGAACAATGTGGCGGAGGCGGAGGTCTATGTCTCCGAGCATCCGATTGTGCGCACCCATCCGGAGACGGGGGAGAAGGGGCTCTATGTCAGCCGGGCGCACACAAAGCATTTTGCTGGCATGACCGAAGCCGAGAGCAAGCCGCTGATCGACTTCCTGGCCACTCACATCACCCGGCCGGAGTTTACGTGCTGCGTGCGCTGGCGGCCGGGCGGGGTGACGGTCTGGGACAATCGGGTAACCCAGCACTGCGCCCTTAACGACTACCAGGGGGAGCGCCGCCGGATGCGCCGGGTCACGCTCAAAGGCGACCGGCCGTTCTAGTGGTTAGATGCAAACGGATGGTACCCATCCGTTTGCTCGTTTGAACCATCAACACATTAAATCAGTGCACCAGCCGCTATTCTTTCTTCAGACGGTGGTAGCGGTGGACCATGTAGGCGGTACCCAAGGTAGGGCCTGCGAGGTTCACGATGGGGATGGTGAACAACAGCACCAGCAGGACGCCATCGAGCCAGACAGTAAGGCGGTTGCGCCGGCGCGTCACGCGCAGGTCCTTGGCATTTTGCCGGCGTAGGCCAACGACCTCGAAAAACTCCCGCCCGACAAGATAGCCGTTGACGGCGTAGTATAGCGCGAGGCCCGCGCCCGCTACCGGCAACAGGATGATATAGACCGGCAGCAGCACGACGTTGACGGCGATCACAACCAGGGTGAGCTTGACCGCGGCGATCAGGCCCTCGATCAGTGGTACCTCGCGGCCGCGGCCAAGCTGTGGATAGTACTTGTCCTCAACGGCGTCGGTGACGCTGTCGAGGAAGAGACTTTGGATGGTCAGGGCGAAGGCTGGAAACAGCAGGAAGGCCATGGCTGCCGCGCCAAAGGTGCCGAATAACTGTACCGCCCATTCCAGCAGGTCTTCCCACCAGGACCCGCCGCTGGTGACCGAGACGCCGCTCAGGAGCCAGGCAGAGAACGCAACCAAGCCCGCCATGACGAGGGCGGAAGCGATCAGGCCCATCAGGACAGGGCGCAACAGCTTCGGGTCGCTAAGCTGAGCAGTGACACGGGAAATATCGGCAATCATGGGGAGACAGTCTCCAGGCAGGCAAAGGCGCAGCCGCGGCGGGCGCAAAGGGGCTATGTAGGCGCTGAACCCGGCGGGCGCAACGCAGCGGGGTGCTGATCAGTCCGATTGAGACGGGAAGACTAGTCAGTATAGTCCGGCCCGACATTCCGAAAGATTGGTACGGAGCAATCGATGAGTGACGCGAAGTTGGACGTAGTATGCATTGGCAATGCGATTGTCGATGTGTTGGCCAGCGTGGATGACAGCTTTCTGGCGGAGAACGGCTTCGACAAAGGCATCATGACTCTGATCGACGAAGATCAGGCGGAGACCATTTACGCCAAGATGGGCCCGGCCAAGGAAGCCTCCGGCGGGTCGGCAGCGAATACGGCGGCAGGCATCGCCGCACTCGGCGGCAACGGCGCCTATATCGGGCGGGTTCGCGATGACCAGTTGGGGCAGATTTTCCGGCACGACATCCGCACGGGCGGTGTCAAGTTCGATACGGCGCCAGCGAGCAACGGCGCCTCTACCGCCCGGTGTTTCGTAATGGTAACGCCGGATGCGCAGCGGACCATGATGACCTATCTCGGCGCGTGTACCGAACTGGATAAGGACGATGTGGACCCAGCACTGATCGCTGACGCGAAAGTGACCTATCTTGAAGGGTACTTGTGGGATCCGCCAAAAGCCAAGGAAGCCATTGCAAATGCAGCGGAAATTGCACATGCGAATGGCCGCAAGGTGGCGTTGACACTCTCCGACCCGTTCTGCGTCGAGCGGCACCGGGACACCTTCCTTGAACTGATTGCCGAACGGGTCGATATCCTGTTCGCCAATGAGGACGAGATCGTGTCGCTGTTCCAAGCCGAATCCTTTGATGATGCCGCCGCCCGCGTTTCCGCTTTCGTGGAAACCGCGGTGCTGACGCGCAGCGCCAAGGGTTCCGTCGTGATCTCCGGCGGGGAGAAGGTGGAAGTGCCTGCCGAACCGGTGGCCCAGGTTCTGGATACGACCGGTGCCGGCGATCTCTACGCCGCAGGTTTCCTCTATGGCTACACCCAGGGCCGAAGCATGAAAGACTGCGCCCGCTTCGGTGGCGTGTGCGCGGCGGAAGTCATCAGCCATATGGGCGCGCGCCCGGAGACTTCGCTTGCCGAGTTGGCTCGCAAAGCGGGCCTCTAGAGCGCGCGCTGCCGGGCGCAGGGCGGGGCTGCAGGGCAACACGCTCCAAAAACTCCGCCTTTGGTCCGGTCTGGTGCTGATGGCATTTGCGGCAACGCATCTCGCCAATCACGCGGTCGGGTTGGTCTCGCTTGAAGCGATGGAGTCGGTGCGCCTTTGGTTCACCGGCTTCTGGCGCAGCCTGCCGATGACCGCCGTCATGCTGGCGGCGGTGACCGCGCACATACTGCTGGCCGTGATGAAGCTGGCGGCCGGCAAGACCTGGCGCTTGCCGTGGTGGCAGTGGGCGCAGATCGTGCTAGGTTTTCTGATACCGTTTCTCCTCGCCAAGCATCTGCTCGGCACCCGGTTGGTGCACGAAATTTTTGGCCTGGACGACCGGTACGCGATTGTCCTGCTGGTGAACTGGCCGAGTGAGAGCTGGGGCATGGCCTGGCTGATACTGGCGGTGTGGGTGCATGGCTGTATCGGTATTCACTATTGGGCGCGGCTCTATCCGGCCTATGCCCGTCTTAAGCCGTGGCTCGCCAGCGCGGCACTGTTGCTGCCGGTACTCGCCTATGCCGGCTTTTCAACCGCGGGGCGGGAAGTGGCGCGGCTGGTGGCGGACGACCCGTTCTGGCGGGCTGATCTGCTGCGTAGCAGTAATTTTCCCGGCCAACCCGGCAACGACTTTGTCAATGCGGGCGCAGCGATGGCGGAATACGCGGCGGCTTCGGTCATAGTCTTTTTGCTCGCGGTACGTCTCGGCCGCTTTGCGCTGGCGGCGCGGCGGGGCGTCGTGGTGACGTATCCGGGCGATCAGAAATTCCGGGTGCCGCGCGGCATCAGTGTGCTGGAGGCCAGCCGGCAGGCCGGCGTGCCCCATGCCGCCGTCTGTGGGGGCAGGGGGCGCTGCTCCACCTGCCGGGTGTGGCTAGGCCAGGGCGCGGAGCGGCTGGCGGCGCCGAGCGAGGCGGAAAACCGGGTGTTGCAACGGATCGGGGCACCGCCGGGCATCCGCCTTGCCTGCCAGGTGCCGGTCAACGGGCCGCTGGAAATTACGCCGCTATTGCCGCCGGCGGCATCGTCCGGAGGCAGCGCCGGGGACAGCGGCAACCGGCATGGGCGGGAGCGTGATCTGGCCATTCTGTTCTGCGATATACGCGGCTTTACGAGCTTTTCAGAGCACCGCCTGCCCTATGACGTGGTGTTTGTCCTCAATCGCTATTTCCGGGCCATGAGCGAGGGAATCCAGGCGAATGGGGGCTATGTGGACAAATTCATCGGCGATGGCTTGATGGCGCTATTCGGACTGGAAACCGGGCGGGAAGAGGCTTGCCGCCAGGGTCTGGCGGCGGTGCGCGCCATGTCGGAACAGTTGGAAGTTCTGAACCGCGAACTGGCCCACGAACTGGACGAGCCGTTGCGGATCGGCATCGGCCTGCATGTGGGCCAGGCGATTGTGGGCGAATTGGGGCACGGGCGCGCAGCGTCGCTCACCGCGATCGGCGATACGGTAAACGTCTCGAGTCGCCTGGAGATGATGACGAAGGACTATGCCTGCGAGGCGGTGATCTCTGAGGATGTGGCGGCAGCGGCCGGCCTCTCGACCGAGGGGATGGAGCACCGCGAACTGCCGATCCGCGGACGGTCCCAGCCCTTGCCATTGTTCCTGCTGAACCAGGGAAGCGACCTGCCGCGGATCGAGTAACGGCCAGGGTAGCAAGAGTTCAGAATTTCTGCGTGTTTGCCTAGTGAATGCCGTGTAAGATCAATACCGTTCCGGTAACAGGTAGGTTAGTGCCATGGACGGAAAAGCCGTAAAGCCTCCCAAGGGACAGGCCCAAAGCGCTCCGCCAAAGCCCACACGCCAGCCAAAAGCCAACAATGCAGTAGGGCCGGCAGTCAAGACGCTGCGCGTTTTGCAAGCCTCCGCCGACAATTCCGGCCATGCCCGCAAGCTTCGCCAATTGAAGAAGATTGCCTACCTGCGCCCCAACGCCGGCGCGTTGCGGCAGTTGAGTGGCGATGAACAGTTGCTGCTGCAACGAATGCGGCTTGCCGGGCGGCGCGCAATTTAGAAGCCCACATTTCCGGTCGGCTTGTAGCTAGCCGCCCAGTCCCTCCATAAACCGCCGCACCGCATCAATGTGCCGGTCCCAGGTTGCATAGCCCTGCCCCAGAGTCTGCACGCTGATATGCGTCGCGCCCAGGGACTTCCAGCGTTCGGCGTCATGCAGCCATTGGTCCACGTCGTCGCCCTTGCAGTAGACCGTAGCGTCCAGACCGAATTTGGCAGGGTCGCGACCATACTGCTCCAGCAATTTGAAGACGCGCTCCATCCGCCCTTCGGTCTTGTCGTCCAGCGGCATGCGAGGGAAGAAGCCATCCAGCAGGCGGCAGACCCGCTCGATAGCCACCGGACGGAACGCCCCACCCCATATCGGTATGGGCCGCTGTACCGGCAAAGGGTTGATGCCCGCGTCGTTGATCGTATGCTCCCGCCCCTTGTAAGTGACCAGGTCGCTGGTCCAGAGCTGGCGCAGCACCTCCACCTGCTCCTCCAGGCGGCGGCCGCGGGTTGTGAAATCCGCGTTCAGCGCCTCGTATTCGACCGCGTTCCAGCCGATGCCGACGCCCAGGCGCAACCGGCCCTGGGTCAGCACATCGACCTCCGCCGCCTGCTTGGCTACCAGCGCAGTCTGGCGTTGGGGCAGGATGACGATGCCTGTCACCATTTCGATAGTCTTGGTCACGCCGGCCAGAAAACCCATCAGCACGAAAGGCTCGTGAAACTTGTGCTGGTGGTCGTAGGGGCCGGACCAGTCTGGCCGCGACGCGGTACCGGCGCCCAGCACATGGTCAAACGTCAGGATATGCCGGTAGCCGAGTGCCTCTAAAGCCTGAGCATAGTCCCGGATTGCACCCGGATCAGGGGCAATTTCAGGGGCAGGAAAGACGACACCGTATTGCATGGGGGCCTTCGATTGCCAGTGGACTGGCGGTTAAGCCCGAACCAGCGGCTTGTACTTGATGCGGTGGGGCTGGTCGGCATCCTTGCCCAGGCGGCGCTTTTTGTCGGCCTCGTAATCCTCGTAATTGCCTTCGAACCATTCGGCGTGGCTGTCGCCCTCGAATGCGAGGATGTGCGTGGCGATTCGGTCCAGGAACCAGCGGTCATGGCTGATGACCACGGCGCAGCCCGCGAATTCCAGCAAGGCCTCCTCCAAGGCGCGCAGGGTGTCCACGTCCAGGTCGTTGGTGGGCTCGTCAAGCAGTAGCAGGTTCGCGCCCGACTTCAGCATCTTGGCAAGGTGGACGCGGTTGCGCTCACCGCCGGACAGCATACCGACCTTCTTTTGCTGGTCGGAGCCCTTGAAGTTGAAGGAACCGACATAGGCGCGGCTCTGCACCTGGCGTTTGCCAAGCTGGATCACATCCTGCCCGTCGGAGATTTCCTCCCAGACTGTCTTGCTGTCGCCCAGGCTGTCGCGGGACTGGTCGATATACCCCATGACGACGGTCTCGCCGATTTTCAGCTCGCCTTCATCCGGGGTTTCCTGGCCGGTCAGCATGCGGAACAAGGTGGTCTTACCGGCGCCGTTTGGACCGATCACGCCGACAATGCCGCCCGGCGGCAGTTTGAAGTTCAGGTCTTCGATTAGCAGCCGGTCGCCGAAGCCCTTGGAAAGATGATCGGCCTCGATCACCGTATCGCCGAGGCGCGGCCCGGCCGGAATGACGATCTGGGCATTGTCGAGCGAGCGGCGCTCGTCCTTGTTGAGCAATTCCTCGTAGGCTTGCAGGCGGGCCTTGTTCTTAGCCTGACGGGCGCGGGGGCTCTGGCGGACCCACTCCAGTTCTTCCTTGAGGGTGCGCTGGCGGGCGCTTTCTTCTTTCTCCTCCTGTTGCAGGCGTTTTTGCTTCTGCTCCAGCCAGGATGAATAATTGCCCTCGAACGGGATGCCGCGGCCGCGGTCCAGTTCCAGAATCCAGCCGGCTACATTGTCCAGGAAGTAGCGGTCGTGGGTCACGGCCACGACGGTGCCTGGATATTCCTCCAGGAAGTGCTCCAGCCAGGCGACCGACTCGGCGTCGAGGTGGTTGGTGGGCTCGTCGAGCAGCAGCATGTCGGGTTCGGACAGCAGCAGGCGGCAGAGCGCAACGCGGCGGCGTTCACCGCCGGAGAGTTTATCGACGGCGGCATCGCCCGGTGGGCAGCGCAGCGCGTCCATGGCGATCTCCACCTTGCGCTCCACGTCCCAGCCGTCGCATGCTTCAATCTGGTCCTGAAGTTCTGCCTGTTCGGCGATGACTTCGTTCATTTCGTCGTCGGTCAGTTCTTCGCCAAAACGGGCGGAGACGGCATTGAAGCGCTCGATCAGGTCCATGGTGGAGCCGACGCCCTCCATGACATTGCCCATCACGTCTTTCTCAGGATTAAGGTGCGGCTCCTGCTCCAGATAGCCGACACGAACGCCGTCAGCGGCCCAGGCTTCGCCCTGATACTCGTTGTCCAGGCCCGCCATGATTTTCATGAGCGTGGATTTACCGGAGCCGTTCAGGCCGAGCACGCCGATCTTGGCGCCCGGAAAGAACGAGAGCGAGATATTCTCCAGGACCTTCTTCCCGCCGGGGAAAGCCTTGGAAAGCTGCTTCATCACATAGATGAACTGATACGACGCCATGGCCGTTGGTCCTCTGTACGCGCCGATTGCAGGGAGGCGCGCTTCAAAATGGGGAAGGTAGCGCGTTTGTAGCGAAGGCTTGCGGCCGGGGCAATGCGGGCTGTGCATTTCCGCAGGCGAGGCCGAGCAGGATGGCCAGAACAGCGGCATTGATGGGAGCGTAGAGGCTGAAATCCACGAGGCCATGGCTGGCGAATAACACGAGGACGCCAAGCGCGGCGGCTTTGCTTTCCAGGGCCGCGGGGGCGGGCAGCGCGGTTCGGGTGCGCCAAACCTGCCGGGCGCAGAGGAGGACGGCTGCGATGGCGGCCAATGCTGCGGGGAAGCCACGCTCGGCGATGGTCTGGAGGTAGATATTGTGGGCCCGGAGAATATGGCGATCGCCCCAATCGCCCGGCCAAATCTGCAACGCCTGATCCAGGCTGCCGAGGCCAAGCCAGAAGTGGGCCTGGGCGATGCCGGCGGAGGCTTGCCATATGGCGAGGCGGACGGGCAGATCCTGCCAGAGGTTGGCAAGGCGAAGTCCGGTGAGCGTGAACAGGCTCAGTACTGCCAGCCCGGTGACGCCCGCTAGTATGACGGCCAAGGCCGGGCGCGGTGGCCGGGTCAGCAGCAAGACTGTAGCGCAGCTCACGAGGGTGGCGGCGAGTCCGGCGCGGGAGTGGGAGGCGATGGCGCCCGCGGCGCACAGGAGGGCCAGGCAAAGCCAGTACGGCCATCGCTTTGTCGGGCCCGTGGTGAGGATGGCCAGGCTGATAGTCAGCCCGGCCCCGGCAAAAGCGCAGAATGCGTTGCGGCTGGTAAACGGAAACACTGCGTCGGCGGCATGACGGACCTTGCCAAGGTTGATGCCATGCTGGTCGGGCGTCAGTGCCAGGGCAGCGAGGGCGTATAGGGCGATGGTGGAGGCAGCGGCAGCAAGCACGCTGAGCGTGTGCCCCGTACGCGCCAGCACGAGACCGTGCGCGAACAGGCCGGCGTAGGCGGCAAGCCGAAGGGCGTCGCTGCGGGCAGCATGGGGGTCGAGGGCGATGCCGCCGCTCCCGATCGCTGGGAGGGCCGCCGCGGCATCCGTCCAGACCGGATGGGCGAGTGCAGGCAAGGGCAGGCTCTGTAGCCAGCACCAAAGGCATAGCAGGAGCCAGAGCATTGCGGCGGCAGCAAGGGCGCGCGGCAGGCGCGGTGGCGAGGCGGCAAAGGCAGCCGCGCCGAGGCCGCCTGCCAGCAGAACCAGCCCCTCCGCCCACGCGGCCTCCCCGCCGCGGCCCAGCGCTGCCAGGCCGAGCAATACCCAAACGCCTGCGCCTGCCAGGACGGGCAGAAGGGTTTTTGCGCTGAGGCCGGATGCCTGCCGGGTGCCCGGCGTCGGTTGTGCTGCATTCCTGGTGAAAGATGGGGCCATGGCGCGGTTGGAGTCTCTCGGAGGTCGAGGTGGGCTGCGCCTGGATCAGAAACCAATACTGGTTAACGGCAGCTTAACCTCTGCTTAACCAATGGGCCGTTAAGCTCCCGGTAAGCAAGATACGCGATAAAGGAGCATCCGATGCCGAAACGCATTCTGAGTGCCGCCGCGGCGGTGCTGCTTCTGCTCGGTCTGCCATTCATTGCGAAGGCGGCGGGCGATCCGCTGGTCTATGCGGTGCAGGAAGCACTGCTGGACGAGGGGTATGATCCGGGTTGGCCCGACGGTGTGCAGGGGCCGAAGACCCGCCGCGCGATCCGCGCGTTCGAGGCGGACTACAGCCTGCCCGATACCGGGACAATGACACCGGGGCTCGTGTATGCGCTGGGACTGGCGGCCTACGCGACCGAACTGGGCGTCATGGAGTTCGAGAATGTCCGGATGCTGGCGCCGCCGCCGGGGGCTGAGCGCTTTACCGTTTCGACCAATGCGGCGGTGGATACCGATGCCGGAACGCCCCAGCGCCGGCAATCCGCAGCCAGGCAGCCGCCGCAACAGGCTCCGGCCCGGCAGGCTCAGGCTGGGCGGGCGCCGCCGCAGTTGGAGCTTCAGCCAGTGTTCCGGGTTCGGGACTTCCATCCGCTTTTGCCGGATACGGCGAAGGATGGGGTAGCCTCGGCATCGGCGGCAGGGCAGAGCCAAGCCGGCGTGTCGCTTCGTGCTGAGACGGTGCCGCGGAGGGAGCTGCAATCCGGCTCGCACACGCGCCCGGGGAATGACGCACGGAATGGCGCAAGGCCTGATGCGGAGAAGGCGAAGAGTGCTGCCTCCCAAATCCCGGCGGCCGAGGACCGGTTTGCGCCGCGCAATTGGCTGATCCGTGATTTCAGGCCAGACGGTATGGCAAGCGGCCCGGCCTTCGGCGTGTTCCTGGAGGAGGGCGGCAAGGTCGTCGGCCCGCGCTTCGCGGAACGGCTCCGCTGGGAGGCCGACGGCGCGCGCTTCACCATGATCTACCGCAACAGCATCGGCCAGGAGGTGAGGCGAACGGGCCTGCTCAACGGTCTGAACCGCATCGACGGGGAGGCGGCCGGTCCCGGCGGCAAGACCTGGCGCTGGGTGGCGGAGGCGAAGCCGCTGTAGCCGGGACGATCAGAGCGCCATCCGCATTTCGTCGCCCACGGTTTTCAGGCCGTATTTCTCATAGAAGGGCCGGTTGTGGGTGGTCCACTCGACCAGATAGAGGCCGTATTCGGCGCAGCCGCGCTGGCGAGCCTCGGCGATGGTGGCCTCCAGCAGCAGGCCACCCAGCTTCTTGCCGCGGGCCTCCGGGGCGACGATCAGCTCCTCCAACTGGCAATATTCGCCGCCGTAGCGCATGGCGAGGTTGAAGGTCACGGACGCGCTGCCGAGCAGCATGTGACTGCCGTCCGCCTGGGCCTCCTCCGCCACCAGGATCTGACCGCGCTCGCGGGTGAGCAATTGGCGGAATACAGTGGTCCAGGCGGGTTGGGGCTGCTCGTTCCGCAGCAGCGAGAGCAGTTCGAGGCAGCGCGCCTCGTCCTGCGGGAGGGCCGGGCGGATAGTGATGGTCATTGCTGGCTCCTCACCGGCTGCCGCCGTCGACGCGCAGGGTGGTGCCGGTGGTGTAGCTGGAGGCGTCGCTGGCGAAATAGAGCGCCGCGCCGACGATCTCGTTCGGCTGGCCGCCGCGCTTCAGCGAGATGCGGGTGCGGGCGCGGTCCTCAAATGCTTCGGAGTGGAACCAGCCGACGGAGATGTCCGTCTCGAACGGTCCCGGAATGATGCAGTTCACGCGCACCTTCGGCCCGTACTCCATGGCGAAGGTGGTGGTCATGTGGTTCAGCGCCCGCTTGGCCGCGCCGTAGGGGGCAGTCGTCGGGTCGGGGTTCACGCTGGCCGTGGACGACACATTGATGATGGAGCCGCCATCGCCCGCTGCCATCCGCGCGCCCACCATGGCCATGGCGCGGAAGGGGCCCTTCAGGTTGACGGCAAAAACCTTGTCGTAGAGCGCCTCGTCCACATCGTTCAGGGATGGGTAGAGGGGCGACAGGCCGGCATTGTTCACCAGCACATCCAGCCGGCCATAGTGCGCATAGGCCGTCTCCACCATGGCCTCCACTTCGTTCCAGTCGCCGACATTGCAGGCATAGGGGAAGGCGCGGCGGCCCGTGGCCTCCTGAATTTCGGCGGCCAGTTCTTCGCATTGGGCAAGCTTGCGGCTGGCGATCATCACGTCCGCGCCCGCCTGGGCGAACGCGCGGACCATCTCCCGGCCAAGGCCCCGGCTGCCGCCGGTCACGAGCGCGATCTTGCCGGTCAGGTCGAAGAGGGCGTTGGGAGTGTAGTCGGTCATGACGTCAGGCGGTCCTCTATGGCAACACAGGTTCTTGCCCGCTGGCCCGCGGGCGTTAGGCTCTAGCATAACCACGCCCAAGCCGATACGGGAGCCCAAGATGACCACACCACCGACCGATTACAGCCGCTGGACTTTGGTGCATCAGGTGCGGGACCAGGCGGCCAAGTATGGCGAGCGGGTCTTCATGACCTTCGGCGATGGTGCGCCGGACCTGACCTATGCCAGTTTCGACCGGCGTTCGGATGCGGCCGCGGCGGCGCTCGCGGCCCGCGGGGCGACGGAGGGCGACCGGGTGATGCTGCTGGTGAAGAACCGGGCGGAGTTCATGCTGGCGCTGATCAGCGTGATGAAGTGCGGCGCCATCTGCGTGCCGATCAACACGGAGTTGCGGGGCGCGTTTCTGCAGCATCAGTTGCGCAATTGCGACCCCGGGGTGGTGATTTGCGAGGCATCCCTGCTTGGCTCCTTCGAGGGCGTCGATCCGGGTGAGGCGCGGCCCAGCCATCTGGTAGTGGTTGGCGGCGAAGGCCCATCTGTGCCGCCCCAGGCGCTGGCAGCGGCGCGGGTGGAGCAATGGGAGGATTTCGAAAGGTCGGGCGGGGGACAGCCCCTGCCGGATTACGAGCCGACCAAGGATGTGGTCGCGGCGATTATGTACACCAGCGGCACCACGGGGCCGGCCAAGGGTGTGATGATGCCCCATGGCCACCTCTACGCCGTTCCGGTGATTTTCAATCCGCGCTGCGGGCTCTCGGAAGACGACGTGTTCTACGTCTCCATGCCGGCCTTCCATCTGAACGGGCTCGCGATCCAGATCACGGCGGCGCACCATGCCGGCGCGCGGGTGCATCTGGTGGAGCGCTTCAGCCCGAACCGCTGGTTGGACGAGGTGATCGCCTGCGGGGCGACCATCACCAACCTGCTGGGCGTGATGCCGGAGTTCGTGTTCAACACCGAGCCCAGCCCGCGTGACCGGGAGCACAAGCTGCGGCTCGTCATGGCGGTGCCAATCTCCAAGGAATGGGGTGCGGCGTTCGAGGAGCGGTTCGGCGTGCGCTTCATGCAGGGCTTCGGCATGACCGAATGCGGCATGCCGCTCTGGGAGCACTGGGAAGACCCGGAGCCGCTGATCCCCGGCTGCTGCGGCTACGAGATGGGTGATTACTATGAACTGCGTATCGGCGACCCGGAGACCGACGACGAATTGCCGGTGGGCGAGGTGGGGGAGTTGCTGATCCGGCCGAAGGTGCCGGGCTGCTTCTCTGCCGGCTACTACAAGATGCCGGAGCGGACGGTGGAGGCCTGGCGCAACCTCTGGTTCCACACGGGCGACGCCTGCCGCAAGGACGAGAAGGGACGCTTCCACTATGTGGACCGGATCAAGGACTGCATCCGGCGGCGGGGTGAGAATATCTCTGCGTTCGAGGTGGAGCAGGTGCTGAACGGGCACCCATCCGTCGCCGAAAGCGCCGTGGTGGGTGTGAAGGTGGAGGGTGCGGGCGGCGAGCAGGAGGTGATGGCCGTGATCGTGCCGGAGCCCGACGCGGCGATGGTGGATGAGGTGGCGCTGCTGGACTATTGCGCCGGGCGTATGCCGCGCTTTGCCGTGCCGCGGTTCGTGCGGTTTGTGGGGGAGTTGGACAAGACCGCGAGCGGCAAACTCCGCAAGGGCGATCTGCGTGACGCGGGCGTGACGGCGGAAACATGGGACCGGGAGAGTGTGGGGTACGTGGTGAGGCGGGGGTAAAGGCGAGTCCCGGCAGGAGGCCCCGGATAGTACCGGTCGCGTCCGGGGATGTGGTGTTTTCGGAACGGTTTCCCGGAAGCCCGCAAGGGCTGTCCGGGATCGCCTTAAGGGGAGCGTATTGCCCCAAGCTGGAATACAGGCTTAATTCCGTAAGTTGTCAGATTAGCGGTAAAATCATCCGGGCGGGAGTTGGGCACTGGAGCATTTTTGGGCAATCCTCGACCGGTTGATGGACGGCTGGCGCGCGTGGTTAGTGGAACACATGCCGCTGCTGCTCCGCGAGCCGATCCAGAACGCGCCGGACTGGCTGTTGCCGATCCTGACGGTTCTGGTGTTCGGCCTACTGATCTACCTATGTCTGGAGTTTGTGCAGCGCGCGGTTATCGGCCTGCGATGGGTGTGCCGCCTGGTAACAAACCCCATTGATGCCGGTAAGCAGGCGACGGTCGCCGGGAGGGCCGCAACGGCCGAAGACCTTCAACGAGCGGCGGGCGATCGTGACCGGCAGATGGCTGAAATCCTCGCCGAACTGCGCGAACTCCGTGCGGAGAGGCAGGCGCAAGGCGAGGCGGCGCCGACCGATGCGCAGGAAGAGGCGCTGACCGAAGAGGCGGTGCGCGACGTGCTGGCCGATCCGGGACTGCCCGCAAAGGCTGCCACGGATGCGCTGCGCGAAGGGCGGGTCGACGAAGCCTTCCGTATCCTGCGAAGCGACGCGCAGGCGGGCGAGGCGGAGACGGCGGAGCGCTGGCGGCGGCTGGGCGCATTGGCTCGGGGTATCGACACGGCCCAGGCGCTGGAGGCTTACGAGGCGGCCTTCCGCATCCAACCGTCGGGTTTTTGGACGTGTATTGAACTGGCGAGGCTGCGGCAGCAGGCTGGCGACCTGGCCAGGGCAGAGGAGGCGGCTTTGGCGGCGCAGGATGCAGCTGGCGACGAACGGGAGAATGGCATTGCCATCTCCGAAAGCGCTGATATAGCCGTGGAATTGGGAAACCTATCCGCTGCGGTTTCCCGGTATCAAGAAACACAAGGTATTCTGCAGAAGCTCGAAAGCTCTACTAACCCCGAAACTCAGCGCGACCTCTCGGTCAGTCACGATAGGATCGGCAATGTGCAGGTGGCGCAGGGGAACCTGGAGGCGGCGCTGGAGAGCTTCCAGGCTAGCCACGCCATCGCCGAGCGTCTGGCGGCGGCGGACCCCGGCAATGCGGGCTGGCAGCGCGACCTCTCGGTGAGTCACAACAAGATCGGCGACGTGCAGGTGGCCCAGGGGAACCTTGAGGCGGTGCTGGAGAGCTTCCGGGCCAGCCTCGCCATCCGTGAGCGTCTGGCGGTGGCGGACCCCGGCAATGCGGGCTGGCAGCGCGACCTCTCGGTCAGTCTCAACAAGATTGGCGACGTCCAGGTGGCAGAGGGGCGGCTGGACACGGCGCTGGAGAGCTTCCGGGCGGGCCTCGTCATCGCCGAGCGTCTGGCGGCGGCGGACCCCGGCCATGCGGGCTGGCAGCGCGACCTCTCGGTCAGTCACGAGAAGATCGGCAATGTGCAGATGGCGCAGGGGAACCTGGAGGCGGCGCTGGAGAGCTTCCAGGCAAGCCTCGCCATTGCCGAGCGTCTGGCGGCGGCGGACCCCGGCAATGCGGGCTGGCAGCGCGACCTCTCGGTCAGTCACGATGGGATCGGCAATGTGCAGGTGGCCCAGGGGAACCTGGAGGCGGCGCTGGAGAGCTTCCGGGCGGGCCTCGCCATCGCCGAGCGTCTGGTGGCGGCGGACCCCGGCAATGCGGGCTGGCAGCGCGACCTCTCGGTCAGTCACGATAAGATCGGCAATGTGCAGGTGGCCCAGGGGAACCTGGAGGCGGCGCTGGAGAGCTTCCGGGCGGGCCTCGCCATCGCCGAGCGTCTGGCGGCGGCGGACCCTGGCAACGCGGAATGGCAGCGCGACCTCTCGGTCAGTCACGATAGGATCGGCAATGTGCAGGTGGCGCAGGGGAACCTGGAGGCGGCGCTGGAGAGCTTCCGGGCGGGCCTCGCCATCGCCGAGCGTCTGGCGGCGGCGGACCCCGGCAATGCGGGCTGGCGGCGCGACCTCTCGGTCAGTCACGATAGGATCGGCAATGTGCAGGTGGCCCAGGGGAACCTGGAGGCGGCGCTGGAGAGCTTCCGGGCCAGCCTCGCCATCCGTGAGCGTCTGGCGGCGGCGGACCCCGGCAATGCGGGCTGGCAGCGCGACCTCTCGGTCAGTCACGATAAGATCGGCAATGTGCAGGTGGCCCAGGGGAACCTGGAGGCGGCGCTGGAGAGCTTCCGGGCGGGCCTCGCCATCGCCGAGCGTCTGGCGGCGGCGGACCCCGGCAATGCGGGCTGGCGGCGCGACCTCTCGGTCAGTCACGATAGGATCGGCAATGTGCAGGTGGCGCAGGGGAACCTGGAGGCGGCGCTGGAGAGCTTCCGGGCCAGCCTCGCCATCCGTGAGCGTCTGGCGGCGGCGGACCCTGGCAACGCGGAATGGCAGCGCGACCTCTCGGTCAGTCACGATAGGATCGGCGACGTGCAGGTGGCCCAGGGGAACCTTGAGGCGGCGCTGGAGAGCTTCCAGGCAAGCCTCGCCATCCGTGAGCGTCTGGCGGCGGCGGACCCCGGCAATGCGGGCTGGCAGCGCGACCTCTCGGTCAGTCACAACAAGATTGGCGACGTCCAGGTGGCAGAGGGGCGGCTGGACACGGCGCTGGAGAGCTTCCGGGCGGGCCTCGTCATCGCCGAGCGTCTGGCGGCGGCGGACCCTGGCAACGCGGAATGGCAGCGCGACCTCTCGGTCAGTCACAACAAGATTGGCGACGTGCAGGTGGCGCAGGGTGATTTGGGGGCGGCGCTGGAGAGCTTCCGGGCAGGCCTCGCCATCGCCGAGCGTCTGGCGGCGGCGGACCCCGGCAATGCGGGCTGGCAGCGCGACCTCTCGGTTAGTCACAACGAGATCGGCGACGTGCAGGTGGCCCAGGGGAACCTGGCGGCGGCGCTGGAGAGCTTCCAGGCGGGCCACGCCATCCGGGAGCGTCTGGCGGCGGCGGACCCCGGCAATGCGGGCTGGCAGCGCGACCTCTCGGTCAGTCACAACAAGATCGGCGACGTGCAGGTGGCAGAGGGGAACCTGGCGGCGGCGCTGGAGAGCTTCCGGGCGGGGCTCGCCATCGCCGAGCGTCTGGCGGCGGCGGACCCCGGCAATGCTGGCTGGCAGCGCGACTTGATCGTGAGCTACGCAAAGCTGGCCGAGATGGAGCCGGGCGCGGGGTGGTGGGCGAAGGGCCTGGCGGTGGCGGAGGCGTTGGCAGCGGAGGGCAGGCTCGCGCCGCGGGATGCCTGGATTCCTGAATATTTGCGGAAGAAGGAGGTGGCCGAAGCGGCGGAGTGAACGCGGGGGGAGGTCCCGGATAGCGCTCCGCGCTTCCGGGGATGCGATGGTTTATTGGGGATGCGGGAGCCCCCTCGATAGGGCCGGCTCCGTGGCCGGCCTACTCAGGAAGATAAGGGCGAGAGAGGCTCCCGTTAGGGAAATCGTAATCTGCGTGCGGTAGCGTTCTGTCAGGCTGCCTGAAGGCCGGGACCGGCCCGGATGCAG
Organism: Alphaproteobacteria bacterium; assembly: GCA_965222315.1. GTDB lineage: Bacteria > Pseudomonadota > Alphaproteobacteria > Bin95 > Bin95 > JACKII01. Next base: position 2,158,358 of record OZ244951.1, read on the forward strand.
GCATCATGGCAGGAAAAAGGTTAACGCATTCGTAGCGGAAACATAGGCATGACATCGACATTGCATCTACATCGCCTCGACATCGGATAAACAGCACCTCTACATTTTCGCCCTAGAATGTAGAGGAATGTCGATAAATGTAGATGTTTCCGGGCTTTTTTTCGCCCGGCCCCCCTCAAGGGTTAACGGCCCGGACAGGCGTTAACCGGATGGTGACTTTTGATAAGGAGCGGGACCGGGCCGCACCGGGGCGGTGCCGGCGCCGCGGCTGGGTCGGGACTTGGCCTTGGACCAGACCGTACACCAGCCGTTCGGGCTCACTTCGCCCTCCACCAGCTTGCAGGCGTTCGGTGGCTCGAAGTGGCGGCAATTGTTGCAGTTCCGGTCCTTCTTCGGCTCATCCTGGTAGCGGACGGCCGCCTTCTTCGCCTTGGCCCAGGCGGCCTGGGTGCCGGCCGCCAGCATCGCTGCCCCCAGCGGCACGGCTGCCAGCCAGCAGAGCGCGCTGCGGCGGGAGGGGGTGGCCTGGCGGGATCGGCCGGCGGATGGGTGGGCCGATGAGTGGGCGGATGGGTTGGAGAACATGGGGGAGGCTCCCTGTTGAGCGTTTGTTCACCCCTCCCATACATCGCAGTACGCGGGGCGGACAGCCTGTCTCACCCCGTCGTGACTGCCGTTTGAGCAATCGTGACCGGGTGAGGGCGTCCCGCCACCCGCCCTCCGCCGATTCAGGCAGCTTCCGGCACGCCGGGGGGCATGGGCGGCGCCGCGCCCATCAACCGGCAGATCGTCGATGTCAGCTCCGCCCGGTTCAGGGTGTAGAAGTGGTAGTCAGCCACGCCCTCCGCCTGCAGCCGGCGGCAGATCTCCGCAGCCTGGGTGGCGGCGACGAGGTTGCGCTGCTCCGGATCGTCGTCCAGCCCCTCATAAAGGGCGCCCATCCAGGCGGGGATCTCCGCCCCGCACATGGCCGCGAACTTGGACGCCGTGGCGAAATTGGTGATCGGCAGGATGCCCGGCACCAGCTCAATCCGCACCCCGGCCTTGTCCAACCGGTCCCGGAAGCGGAGGAACGTGTCCGCCTCGAAGAAGAACTGTGTAATGGCGCGGGCCGCCCCGGCGTCGATCTTTCGCTTTAGATAGTCGATCTCGAACTCGGCGCTGGGGGCGGCGGGATGCACTTCCGGGTAGGCGGCGACGCTGACCTCGAAGTCGGCGACGCGCTTCAACCCCTCCACCAGATCGAGCGCATAGGCGTAGCCGCCGGGATAGGGCGTGTATTCCGTGCCGCCGTCCGGCGGGTCGCCGCGCAGCGCCACCAGGTGACGGATGCCCGCGTCCCAGTACTGGCGCGCGATGGCGTCGATCTCGTCTTTGGTGGCGGAGACGCAGGTGAGGTGGGAGGCCGGCTCCAGGTCCGTCTCTCGCCGGATGCGCGCGACCGTCGCGTGGGTCCGCTCCCGCGTCGTGCCGCCCGCGCCGTAGGTGACGGAGACGAAGCGTGGTTTCAGCGGGGCAAGGCGCTGGACCGCCTGCCACAGGCTGGCTTCCGCCTTCTCCGTCTTGGGGGGGAAGAACTCGAAAGACACTCGCGGTGCCTGCTTGGGGCTGGGGCTTGCCGCATCGTACATGATTGTGTTCACACCTTAGTATTCAGGGTTAATTCGAAAGTCAGGGTTCAGGGTTAAATCCATGGCGAACCCGCGGGGGAACCCGCGACCCAAGGGAGGGGCTCTGTTGCTTCGTCCGTGGACCTGTCCGCGCTCCAGAGCATGACCGTCAGCGCCCTGCCGGGCAGGCCTTCGGCCCGCCGCCATTCCAGGCCGCTGACGTCCAGCCATTGCCGTACCTCGTCATCGGCAAAACCGAGCCGCCGGTGCGCATGAATGCGGCGCAGATCCTCGTTCTTGTGGGGAGCGAAGTCCACGATGATCAGGCGGCCGCCGGGCCGCAGCACGCGCGCAGCCTCCGCCACCACTTGCTCCGGCGTGTCGGCATAATGCAGCACCATGTGCACCGTGACCAGGTCCGCAGATTGATCGGCGAGTGGCAGGTCGTACATGTCGGCAAGGCGCAGGCTCGCGCTATTCAGGCCGGCGCGGGCGGTCCGGTCACGGGCAATGGCCAGCATGGCGCGGGAATTGTCGACGCCGATCGACCGGTCAACCCGCTTCGCCAGCACCGTGAGAATGCGCCCGGTTCCCGTGCCGATATCGATATGGGTTCGGTAGGCGCCTTTCGGCACCTGCGCGAGCAGTTGCCGCTCGATCGGACCCGAATCCACGTGCATTTCCCGGATGGCGTCCCAACCGGCGGCATGGTTGCTGAAATACACCTCGGCCTCCGTCCGGCGGCGGTGCCGGACGTCCTTCAGGCGCCGCCGGTCTTCGGCGAAGACGGGATCGTCGCGATTTACCAGGTTGAGGATCGGGCCGGCAATATCCAGCGGGTCACGTTCCAGGCGGTAGAAGGTCCAATTGCCCTCGCGCATGGGCGCGATGATGCCGGCGTCCGACAGTACCTTCAGGTGGCGGGAAACGCGCGGCTGGCTCTGGCCAAGGATATCTGTCAGTTCCGAAACCGCCAGTTCCCCCTGGGCACACAATTCGACGATCCGCAACCGTGTCGGCTCAGCCACCGCTTTAATGCGGTCTATCAGGTCTTGCACAAGCTGCCATTCCAGGGTGAGGATTTCGTTAACAATATAAGGCTATCATTATATAGCTTCAATGCCAAGGCCGGGAAGGGCATGGCGGAGCGGCATTGAATTGGCAGAATGGAGGGAGTGTGATAGGAGGACTGACCGAGGCAGAGTGGATCGTGGCGGAGAGCCATCAGAGCCGTTGCCAAGTGACCGGCAGCATGGATTCCCATCCTGTCGAGAGGGACATGTTGATGAGTCGAATCATGCAGGTTGCCGGGCAAGGGTTGATTTTTGCCCGCAGCATCTTGTTGGTCATGGCGATATCTCTTGGCGTCGCCGCGTGCGCGACCGCTCCGCAGGGGGAGGGAGGTGGCCATGCGGCGGAGGTTTACGACCCGCTGGAGGGGTTGAACCGCCATGTATTCGCGTTCAACGATGCCGTGGACACGGTGCTGATCCGCCCGGCGGCGTTCATTTACCGTGAAGCGACGCCCAGACCGATCAAGGGAATCGTCTCGAACTTCCTTGACCATCTAACCCTGCCGCTAACCATCATACACGACCTTTTGCAAGGTAAGCCGGAACGGGCGCAGGTCGCCTTTGGCCGCTTGTTCTTGAACACGGTTGTCGGTATCGGCGGGTTGTTCGATATAGCGACTCCGGCGGGTTTCCCCATGCACAAGGAAGACATGGGACAAACCCTGGCGGTACACGGGGTTGATTCAGGTCCCTACCTAGTGCTGCCAATCTTGGGGCCGTCATCGTTCCGGGATGGCATCGGTACGGCGATCGACGCGTTCGCCGACCCGATGACCATTGCATCCTACGGCGTCACAAATGGATTTACGTTGCGGATCAGCCGGGCCGCCGCGGCTGGTCTCGTCCGGCGGGAGCAGTTGATCGAGCCGCTGGATGCGCTGCGCCAATCGCTGGATTATTACGCCACGGTCAGAGCCGCCTACCGCCAGCAGCGGGCGATAGAGGTTAATGACGGCGCGCCAGCGTCGGGCGAGGAAGCCGATCCCTTCGCCTCGTTTGAAACCGGTAATGAGACGCCGCGCCAGCCGGGCCAGCCTCTGTCCGATCAACCTCAATCTGACCAGCCGCAGCCTACCCAATAGGCCCGGCTTCGGGGTCAGCAACAGGCAGAGCGGGCAACGAGATTGTTACTTCCGTGCCGTGACCCTGTTGGCTCTCAATGTTAAGGCGGCCACGATGCGCGGCCAGGACACGCTCGACAAAGCGCAGGCCCAAACCGTGTCCGCTGGCGGGTGACCGCCCTGCCTTGGCGTTTCGGGGCCCGAGCAAGCGCTCCGGTGGGAAGCCGATGCCGGTGTCCGTCACGGTGAAGCGGGTTTCGCCGTATTGCTGCACGCTCAGCGTGACCCGTCCCCCTTCGTTGGTGAATTTGATCGCGTTCTGCAGAAGGTTCAGCAGCGCCTGGGAGAGAAAGCGGCCATTGCAATGGAGAGGTTGCAGTCCGGCCGGCGCGTCGCAAGTCAGGGTGAGTCCTTTCTGCGTGGCGGCCGGCCGCATCATCGCGGTCACGTTTTCGGCAAGTTCTGCCGGATCGAGCCGGTCTGCCATCTCCAGCCCGAACAGCGCGGCATCGCCGATCTGGAGTAGATCGTTGAACAAGGCCAGCAAGTGCTCCCCGCTGTTGCGGATGTGCCTTGCATAGTCGCGGTAGCGGTCACCTTCCGCCGGCCAGGGGCCGAGTGCCTGTTGCTCGATGGATTCGGCAAAGCCAATGATGGAGTTCAGGGGCGAGCGCATCTCGTGGCTGACTTCGGCAAGCAACGGGCGGTCGGGCTCCGACACACCGATCGCTGCGCCGGCAGGCCCCGCATTCCGCTCCGCCGCCGCGAACCAGGTAGCGTGGCTGAGCGCGGCGATCAGGTGGTCTCCCGGCCAAACCGTGCCGCTGACGATTTCGAACGCGCCCAGCGCGCGCAATTGCTTTTTCGGTGGCTTCACTTCGCCCGGCGACAGGCAGACAATCACCGGCAGAGAGGGGGCGGCAGACAGCAGCCCGGACACCATGTCGGCCGCTTGCAGCGGCGCGTGGCGGGCATCAACCAGAGCGTAGGCGTAATGGTGCAGCCGCAACTGGTCGGCCGCTTCCTCCACGGAGGCAAAGCGATGCAAGATAGCTGCCCCATGCGCCGATGCGAGGCCCGCCCTGATTTTGGCGGTAAAGCCGGCATCCGCCGATAGGATCAGGCCGCTGGGTGTTTCCGGTTCCATCCCGCAAGCGCCTCCCGCTAACCAAGCCTGATCAGATGGGCGGTATTCCGTGCTTGGCATCATGACAGACTGGCTCCACTTACTTCGCTGGCAGCCGGATTGACCCTGCCGCCGCTCCATACCACTCCGCCTGCGGCCACCCGAACCACCATGGTTAGTGTTCGGTGTTTGCTTGCAGGCTGCGATTACGATAATGCAACGCCTGTAAAACAAACCTTAATGCGGAGCAGCAATTTTGCGGCGCTTGCCAGCGCGCGGCTGCGGCGAGGAACAATGAAAGATCAAATCAAGCGCGTGGTGCTTGCCTACTCGGGCGGCCTGGATACCTCGGTCATTTTGAAGTGGTTGCAGGAAGAATATAACTGCGAGGTAGTGACCTTTACCGCTGACCTGGGGCAGGGCGAGGAATTGGAGCCGGCCCGGAAAAAGGCCGAGATGTTTGGCGTGCGCCAGATCTTCATCGACGATTTACGCGAGGAGTTCGTGCGCGACTTCGTCTTTCCTATGTTCCGGGCCAATGCGCTGTACGAAGGAGTCTATCTGTTGGGCACCTCCATCGCCCGCCCGCTGATCGCCAAGCGGCAGATCGAGATTGCGGAGATGGTGGGGGCTGATGCCGTGGCGCATGGTGCGACAGGCAAAGGCAATGACCAGGTGCGCTTCGAGCTGGGCTATTATGCGCTGAAACCAGATATCAAGGTGATCGCGCCCTGGCGGGAATGGGACCTGAATTCCCGGACCAGGCTGATTGAATTCGCCGAACAGCACCAGATCCCCATCGCAAAGGACAAGCGTGGCGAGGCGCCGTATTCAACCGACGCGAATCTGCTGCACATCTCCTACGAAGGGAAAGTGCTGGAAGACCCGTGGGTCGAGCCGCACGAAGATATGTTCACCCGCTCCGTTGCGCCGGAGAGCGCTCCCGATACGCCTCAGTACGTGGAGGTCGAGTTCGAACGTGGCGATCCGGTCGCCGTCGATGGCGAGCGCCTGTCGCCGGCGGCGCTGCTGACCCGGTTGAACGAACTGGGCGGCGCGCATGGCATTGGCCGGCTTGATATGGTCGAGAACCGGTTTGTCGGCATGAAGTCGCGCGGGGTCTACGAAACGCCGGGCGGCACAGTCCTGCTGGAAGCGCGCAGGGCGGTCGAATCGCTCTGCCTGGACCGGGGCGCGATGCATCTGAAGGATGAATTGATGCCGCGCTATGCCGAGCTGCTGTATAACGGTCTTTGGTTCTCCCCAGAGCGGGAAATGTTGCAGGCAGCCATCGACGAGAGCCAAAAACGGGTAACCGGCACGGCCAGGGTGAAGCTCTTCAAGGGCAGCGTGAAAACCGTTGGCCGAAAGTCGCCAACAAGCCTGTACAACGCGGATGTCGTCACGTTCGAGGCCGATACCGTTTACGATCAGCGGGATGCTGAGGGCTTCATTAAGCTTAATGCGTTACGCCTTCGTCTGCGGGGTATGACGAACGGGGGATAGGCCCCCATTCGATTGCGGCAAATGCGCTGTTAGGGTGGCGCTCCACTTGCGTTGCGGCGGTTCAGACCATACCTTCCGCTTCCTACGCTGGACCGGATCGGCGGTAGCGCCTAACGAGAGCTGCGCACCGCTGATGCAAAACCCGGTCTCCAACCGCGTGCTCCCGCTTCGCGCATTCGCCGCGTCTCCGCACCTGGTATTTCTACCGGGCGCGGAGTCTTTGCAGGTTACCGCCTTTGGTGGTGAGCACCTTTGAATGAGATAGGAGATATAAATATGCAGGATCGTCGCCTTAGCGGTAAGAAAGTCGCCATCATTGTCGCCAACGGGTTTCAGGAAACCCACATGACGGAAACCCAGAAAGTGTTGACCTCCGAGGGTGCTTCCTCCGTCGTCATCTCCAGCGAAGTTGGTGTCGTGAATGGTTGGCATGAGGGTTCCTGGGGCCACAACTTCTTTGTCGACAGCGGCCTGAACAAGGTGCTGCCGAGCCAGTACGACGCGCTGTTGATTCCGGGCGGCGAACGCAGCCTGATGACTCTGACCGGCAATGCCCATGCCAAGCGCATCATCAAGGGCATGGTGGACAGCGACAAGGTCGTCGGTGTGGTTGGCCGCAGCGCCGCGCTGCTGGCTGCTGCCGAATGCGCCGCCGGCCGCACGATCGCGGGCAATGAGGTGGTCAAGGAGCAAGTCACCCAGGCCGGCGCGATCTGGTCGGACGAGGAAGTTGCGATCGACGGCAGCATCGTTTCCAGCGCCGGAAATGAAGGCCTGCCGGCGTTCATCGAAGCGTTCGTCAATGTGATCACCGGCGATACTGAAGCCGAGACGCAAAGCGAAGCGGCCTAAACCGCTTCGGTGGACCGTCGGCAAATGTTGACAGTTCCGCCGACAGAGATATCCAGAATCGCGGCAGCCACCATCCGGTTTGCCGCGATTGCTGTTTTGTGGGGGCTGGCTGGCATTCGCGAACGCGCTGCGGACATAGGAGATGCGGACAGTCGCCGCTCTGCGGTCAGGAGCGAATTCCGGCCTACCGCACCTGTTTAGGCCGCCGCGATGGCTTGATGACCGGATGGAAAGCGGCAGCGTCAGCCCGGACATCGCCGGTCAGGCGCGGGTCGGGTGCGGTTTCCAGGTCCCGCTTATAGGCGCGGAAGCCGTGCTTCAGGTAGAAGGGCATGGCGCTCGGGTGATCCTGGGTGCAGGTGTGCAGCCACAAGCGCTCCGCGCCCTCGTCGAATGCGATCTCCTGGGTCCGGCGCATCATCCAGGCTCCACGGCCACCACCGAACGCTTCCGGGATCAGACCGAGGAACACGATCTCGCAGTTGGGCCGCCCGCTCCAGTCCAGCTCAACCATGCCGATGTCCCGGCCGTCCTCCCGCAGAACGTAGAGCGCCGTTGACGGGGCGTCCAGAATAGCCCGCAGCCGTTCATCCCGCATGACCAGGCGGCTGAACCAGAGCCACTCCTCTCCGATACGGCGGAACAGTGGCAGGTACCAGTCAAGCGCCGGCTCGTGGACCTTGTCGAGTGAGAGGCCTGGTAAAGGCTTGGCCGGCATTACGGCAGGCAGGCGATACATCTCCAGATACGTGACGATGGCCGCAATATGGCCGTCCGGGATTGGTTGCAGCTTAAACATGGCCGTTCACTCCGCCCCCCATTCCTCGACCCAAAGGGTGGTGATACCCAAATGTCCGGTCGGGCGGATGCCGGTCATCCCCTTCGGCACGACAAAGGGGTTGGCGCGGAAGTAGAGGGGCAGGGCTGGCAGTTCCTCCGCGTAGAGGCGCTGCAGCTCGCCCCATTTGTCGGCACGGCTTTCCCGGTTCAGGTCCAGTTCGATGGCGTCGATCAGCGCATCGGCGGCGGCATTCCGGAAGCCCGTATAGTTCTGACCGGCCCAGTTGTTCTCCGCCGTCGGGATCATGCTGGAGTGCAGGGTGGTGCGCGGCAGGCTTTCGGGCGCGGAGATCCAGGCGAACATGGCCATGCCCTTAAAGCGCCGCTCCCGCACGGTCTGGCCGAAGAACACCCGCGCCGGCTGATTCTGGATGCGGATATCGACGCCGATCTGCTTCCAGTAGTGCTGCAGCACCTGCTGTACCTGTTCCCGCACCCGCGCACCCGCGGTCGTGCCCATGGTGAGCGAGAGCTTCTGTCCGTCCGCATTGACGCGGATGCCGCCTGGGCCGGGTTTCCAGCCGGCTTTTTCAAGCAGGGCTTTGGCCTTGGCGGGGTCGTATGGGTATGTCGGGATGTCGTCCGTATGGACCCAATCCAGCGGGTTTACATTCGTGTCGGCCACCGGTTGCTTGCCCTGGAACAGCCGCTCGCTGATAGCGCTCCGGTCGGCACCGTAAAGCAGCGCCTGGCGCACGCGTTTGTCGCTGAGAATCGGGTTGTCCAGGTTCAGGTCGATGTGCTCGTAGATCAGCCCTGCCTTGTAGATAAAGTCGAAATCCCCGCCGCGGCGTTTCTCCAGCGACAGGGCCTGGTCCAAGGTCAGGCCCAACTCCCCCGCGATATAGTCGACCGATCCCGACAGCAGGTTGGCCTCCAGCGCGGCCGTGTTCTCAACTACCCGGATAATGATACGGTCGAACTGCGGCGCCGGGCCATACCAGGTCTCGTTGCGCACCAGTTCGACGAACGCGCCAGGAGTTACCTGCGCAATCCGGTAGGGGCCGAAATAGAGCCCCGGATTGGCCGTGTCCGTGTCGTAGGCGGTCCGCCGCTTGTATTCGCGCGGGTTCTCCTCGAACCGGGCGCGCTCCAGATGGGCGGGCAGGGGAGCGATGCCAAAGGCGTTATAGGTATAGGTGACGCGGTCGGTATGCAGCACGACGGTCTTCGGGTCCGGCGTCTCGACCTTCCAGATGCGCTGGTAAATGTCAGCGCCCGATACGCCCGATTCCGGATGCTTGCCGACCTCCCAGGCGAAGCGGATATCGTCGCCAGTGACGGGCGTGCCGTCGCCCCAGGTTGCGCCTGCCGCTATGCGGTAGGTGACGGCGATACCGTCCTCACCGCCGGGTGTTTTCTCCCGCACCGCGCCGCCATTCTCCAGGGTCGGCAGCTTCTCGCAGAGCATACACGCCAGTTCCCAATCATGGTCGTAGACCGTCACCGGGCGGAGCGCGGCGCCAAGGATGTAGGACTTGGCCAGCATGGCGTCGATGATGGGATGGAAGGTCGATGGAAACTGCGTGACACCGATGGTGAGTGTCCGCTTCTGCGCCTGCACCCCGCCTGTCCAGATGGTCAGGCAGAGGACGAGTACGCCTGCCGCGAGCCGGCGCATCAGGGTGTCCAGCCTTCGGGATTCTCCAGAAAGCTGCGCACAACCTTTGCTTTCTCCGGCGGAAAGTAGCCGCTGTCTTCGGCTTCCTTGATGACGTCCCACCATGTGGCCAGGCCGTGCAGGGTCACGCCCAGTTCGCCGAGCGTGGAGGTGCTGGCCGGATAGATGCCGTAGTGGAACAGCACCATGCAATCGTTGATGACGCCGCCAGCCTCCCGGATGGCATTGATGAAGTTGACCTTGCTGCCGCCGTCAGTGGCCAGATCCTCGACCAGAAGCACGCGGGCGCCCTCCGGCATGATGCCTTCGATCTGGGCCATGCGGCCAAAGCCCTTGGGCTGTTTGCGGACATAGACCATGGGCAGGCCCATCCGTTCCGCAATCCAGGCGGCAAAGGCAATACCGGCCGTCTCACCGCCCGCCACCACGTCGATGCTCTCGTGCCCGATGTCACGCTCGATCGTCTGCACGGCCAGGTCCATCAGCTTGGCGCGTGCGCGGGGAAAGCTGATGAGTTGGCGGCAGTCGATATAGACCGGGCTGCGGCGGCCGCTGGTAAAGGTGAACGGCTCGTCGTCGTAGCAATAGGCGGATTTGGTTTCGAGCAGGATATGCGCCATGGCGCGGGCGGCGACGGCGCGCTCGATCTCGTGTGCCTGGGCAACGGATACGGGGTGGACGGTGTCTGACATGGGGAAAGCGCTTCTCTGTGGCGAGGGGTGTCACTATGGTAGCCGACCGCACGCCAAAGGCCCGCTGCCGCCGATATGCTTTCCACTCTAACTCAGATTTTCGGCGACTTGCAGCCGAGCACGCTGCTTTATCTTGCCTTGGGCGCGTATTTGTCCGCCGTTTTCCACAGCGTGGCCGTGTTCGGCGGCGGGCTGATCCTTTCCATCGTGCTGGCGCCGGTGATCGGGATCAAGGCGGTGGTGCCGGTGATCGCCGTATCGCTGTTGATTAGTCATACCAGCCGGGTCTGGGCATTCCGGCGCGGGTTCACCTGGACGGTCTACCGGGATCTGATGACCACGGCGTTTCCGGGGCTGATCGTGGGCGCGGTGATCTATTCCTACCTGCCGGCCAGCGGGATCGCCTTTCTGATGGGCGTCTTTCTGATCTGGATGATCCCCATGCGCCGCGTCATGCAGCGCCGCAATGTCAGAGTCGGCAAGCGGTCCATCATGGGAATCGGCGTGCCCTTCGGCATCCTGGGCGGTTCGACGGTCGGGGCGGGGCTGATCCTGGCGCCCTTCATGCTGGCCGTCGGCTTGGCGGGGGAGGCGCTGATGGGCACCATGGCCACCGTCGCCCTGACGGTTAACGCCACCAAGGCGGCGGTGTTCGGCGGCTTCTCGGTGCTGGACCCAGGGCTTGCCGTTGCCGGGCTGATGGTCGGCCTGTGTACCGTGCCGGGCAACCTGACCGGCCGCTGGATCGTCCGCCGGACGGCAATCCGCGTGCATATCCTGGTGGTGGAGGCCGTGATTCTGGCAGGCGGCTGCTACTTTATCTATGCCGCGGGCGAGGGATGGGGGTGGTGGGTGTAAGGCGCATTCTTAATCTGAATAACCAAGGAATTTCTGAAGCTCTGTACTACGTATTATGCGTGCTATATTGCGTGCTTCGTCACAGTCAAATCCCTCTTTAACAGCTTCTGCATAAGCTTTGGATTCACTGACGTTCTCAGTTTCGAGTTCAATACGACCCGGCAACCCAATATCCTCAGCCACTCCCTGAAATGCCTTACCAAGCATCTCGTACTTAATCATGTACAGTTTTGACCACCCCAGATTATATCTAAACCAACCTTCCTCCACCAGGTCCATTTTGGTGATGTCCACGTCTAAATATTCCATTAGGTGATCATTAAACCACGTATTTGGTCGAATCATCAGGTTAAAAAACATTTTTATATTATTATCAATCCAATTTAAGTCTTGCGTTTCACTTAAATTATCTAACTGTCTATTGCCTTGTAAAAACAAATCCAAATTATCTATGCGACTAAGCATCCTTTCTGCTTTCTGGAAAAAATAATGTAGACCATATACAACAGCGTGGTGATCGTTGTGGCTTGAATGACCTAGGTGTACCGCTAATTTGCGGAAAAAAGGAAGGTAACCTTCTATATCTTGTAAAATGCATGACTGAAACCAAGTAACGGGATCTCTTGTCAATGTGATTATGTCTAATTTTTCATCTTTGATCGTCTGGTTCTTGTGTGAATTGATTCTATGAGTGGTTTTTATATTCTCAATCAATTGTCCGTATCGATGTTGAAAAAAGTATGGGGATGTATTCGGATTAATTGTTGCCTTTAAGGCATTGGTAAGATGCTTCTCTCCCAGGAAATGGGACTGAATTGCAGTAGTATCTCTTGTATTATTGAATGTTTTAATTAATGCGCTGCTTCCCACCTTACCATATTGATACACGACGATCAGATTTTTCGCAGATGCGTTTTCTTTTTCTCCGTCGTCTATCGTGCTCGGTTTTCTGTGCATTTCATTAGGTGGATTTTTCGGGATAAATGTTGAGCGTGTTAGCGGAGATTTACGAAACATTACCGTAACCGCGGCTGGGTTTTCGATTTTGAAATCGTCTGACATGCTTGCGTCAAAATCGCGTGCAATTTCCGCAACCCATGGCGGCACTTCTGTGTTCAAAATTCGAAAGTTGGACTCCATTTTTTGTCGCACAAGATTCAAGGGAGAATCTAGTGGCGTAATATATACCTTTTGAGCCCCCGCATTTTCGGCAATATCCCTCAAATACTGCTTTGGAAAAATCCACTTATCTTCTAAATTCTTGAATACCTCTGGCTTTAAGTCTGGCCTATTCCGTAAGCGGACATCAATGAAAGAAATTTGCTGTTTAAGCAATTTTAATACACGTGGCTCCAGAGTTTCCGATCTCTTATCCTCAAGAACCTTTTCGTATCCGATTTTGACTAAACGTTGTCCACTTGCACATGGTTCAAAAAATATGGAAGTTCCACCAGGCTTTAATACATTTATCGTCTGTTCGATAGTTTTATTTGGGTAAAATAGATGGTGAAGGATTGCGCCGCCGATTACATAATCAAATACTTCCGTCTTAAAATTTAGTTCCTCGGCATTTTCTTGTATTGCAACAATGCGACCATCATTATTAGATTTTTTCAGTATCGCTAACAAGTACTCGCTTAAGTCCGTCGCTATAATTTTAGAATTAGGAAATAACTCTAGGCTGGGAATGACAGTATTGCCGCTTCCAGACCCGATATCTAGGATTAGCGAGTTTTCTTTTGGCGTTTCGTTAATTTTAGAGAGTGCGCGGTTTATATGGTGCCGAAAGTAATGATGCTGTTGGTGTCGCTTTGCGTAGCTTTCAGCGCCTTCCATTGAATTAAAGATACCATGAATGTATTTGTTTAATTCGACATCGCTATACCCAGAGGTAAACACTCCAGACGGCAACTGATGTAGATTACCATTATAAATTGAATATGGTATTTCGATATTACTTTGTAGGCTTGGCATTGTTTTTTGCCTCTATTTGTCTGGAAGTACGGAGATAAACTGGTCGGCGACTGATAAGCGCTATACCACTTGACGTGTTGCTCTGTGTTCTTCGATCAGCAAAATGCCGGAATCAGTCTGAACTGATCTTTTCGACAATCTGTGCTTGTACAACGTCTGGTAAACTGCATCAATCGCCTCCAATGCAAGTATCAAGAGGTCACCCATGAAAGCCGCCGTCATGCGCGCCGCGCACCAGCCCCTCAGCATTGAGGACGTACACATCGACGAACCGGGCCCGAGGGAAGTGCTGGTGAAGACCGCCGCCTGCGGTGTCTGCCACTCGGACCTGCATTTCATCGAAGGGCTTTACCCGACCAAGATGCCCATCGTGCTGGGGCATGAGGCCGCGGGTATAGTGGAGAAGGTTGGCAGCCTGGTCGACTACGTCAAGCCGGGCGACACGGTCATTACCTGCCTCTCCGCCTTCTGCGGGACCTGTGAGTTCTGTATTACGGGACACCTTTCGCTCTGTACCCGCGTTGGCTTGGAGCGGGGTGAGGGAGAACAGCCGCGGCTCGGCACGAAAGACGCGCCGGTGCAGCAGTTCGCCAACCTCTCCGCCTTTGCCGAGAAGATGCTGATCCACGAGAATGCGCTGGTGAAGGTCGATGCGGACATGCCGCTGGACCGGGCGGCGCTGATCGGCTGCGGCGTCACCACCGGTGTCGGCGCGGTGCAGAATACGGCGCGCATCCATGCGGGTGAGACCGTGGCGGTAATTGGCTGCGGCGGCGTGGGCCTCTCGGCCATCAACGGCGCATTCATCGCGGGCGCCAGCAAGATCATCGCGGTCGACCTGTCGGCGAAGAAGCTGAACATCGCGATGGAATTTGGCGCGACCCACGTTATCAACCCCAACGACGGCGACGTCGCAAAGCAGGTCCGCGCCCTGACCGGCGGGGAGGGGGTGCATCATGCCTTCGAATGCATCGGCCTGAAGCAGACGGCGGAAGACGCCTTCCGCATGATCAAGCCGGGCGGCACGGCAACGATTGTCGGCATGATCCCGGTCGGCCAGAAGGTGGAACTGCACGGGCCGGAATTCCTGCGCGAGAAGAAGATGCAGGGCTCCAACATGGGCTCCAACCGCTTCCGCATCGACATGCCCCGCTACGTGGACTTCTACCGCCAGGGCCGCCTGAAGCTGGACGAGATGATCAGCCAGCGTATCAAGCTGGAAGACGTTAACGAGGCTTTTGAAGAGATGAAGCGCGGCGACATTGCCCGCAGCGTGATCGTGTTCGACTGAAGCCGGCCGGCGCCGGTGCTGCATGTCAGGCTTAACACTGGCGTGCCGTACGGCATCACCCATTTGGCGAATGTTACTGTTTATTTGCAAAAGGGCGTTGACAAACCAGCCAAGTGATCCAAAATTAATCATATGGAAGAAACGAAATAAAAGAGCTCGCTGAGCCGGGAACTTGAAATTTCGTTAATTCCGGATGCAAGCGATCGTGCTTGTGTCGTCGAAACCAGGAGGGTGTATAAAAGCATGACTCCACCGGCGCAGCAAAACTAACGCCAATCACGGCGTGAAAATCCCGGCAGTTACTTCGTGTTTGCTTATGAGCACGGGGGTATGCGGGGTAAGCAGCCAAAAGGTTTCCGAAGCTAGGAGGGTGCGACCCAGTATGACCCTTCCGGATTACAAATAGATCGCCTCACCGAAAGGTCGAGGCAGGGGCGGACCATCGCTTCAGCAAAAGCTGATGCGATGGCCAGCCCCTTCCACCCGGTAATTTGGTTAACGCAATGGCAGAAGGCGTGACGCGCTGAGGAAGCCACGAGGAGCCTGTGATATACGCAGGTTTGGCCAATGAGCTGATGAAGCCCCCGCCCGCCTAAAGGCCGGCGGGGGTTTTCTATATGCTGCGTGGGCCTTGAGTCTAAGCGTTTACCGACACTCTGGCACGGGCAGCGGCGGAGCGGGCAACATCGCCGGATTCGCCCGTATAGGCGGCAGGGTCGAGCATCCCCTGAATCTGTTCGGTCGACAGGTGCTTCGTCACACGCTCATCAGCGCCGAGCAATGCCGCGAAGTCGCCATGACCCTGACCGGCCTCCTGGGCAGCATCATAGACGACGTCATGCGCTTCCTGCCGGCCGATTTGCGCGCCCAGGCTCAACATCAACGCTTCCGCCATGATCAGGCCCTGGCCGATGTCGAGATTGGACCGCATCCGATCCGGGTTCAGTTTCAGGCCCTGCATGACTTCCCGCAGCCGCACCAGAATATCGCCGGCCAGGATACAGCTCCGCTGCATCGCGTTCCGCATCATGAGGGACGTGGTGCGGTCTGCTTCGTGTTCGGACAGAACGGCCTCCATGGCCAATGGCACCTGCGCCCGAATCTCCGCGCCGGCGGCAATAATGTCCTGGGTCAGGTGCGGGTTGCGCTTCTGCGGCATGGTGGAGGAGCCGACGGTGCCCGGCGGCACCGGTTCTTCTGCCTCGCCATATTCGGTGCGCATCAGGTGGTAGATCTCGCGCCCAATCATGCCCGCCGATCCGCCGAACAGGCCAAGGATCGTGACATACTCGGCCTGATGGTCGGTCAGAGAACGTGATGGCACCGCCATCGGCGTCAACCCCAGCACTTCCGCATATTTCGCCTGAAGCTTTAGCCCCTGGCCATCGAAACTGGCGAGCGAACCGGCCGCGCCGCCCAACATGCCAATGAAGATACGCTTCTCAGCCTCCTGCATCCGCTCCTTGAAACGAAGCAGCGCGTCGATCCAGGAAGCCACCTTGAGCCCCATGGTCACCGGTACCGCATGCTGACCGTGAGTCCGGCCCGCCATCGGCATGTCGGCGGAACGCTCCGCCAGGTCGGCCATGGCCGTCAACACCTCGTTGTTCAGCGCCAGGATGATCCGGTGCGCCTTGCGCAATTGCAGCGTGTCGCCAGTGCGGACTATATTCTCGGTCGTCGCCCCCCAATGGACATAGCCGCCATACGGTTCCCCGCAGAGGCGCGACAGTTCCCAGACCAGAGGCACGATGGTGTGGCCGGTGCGGTGGAAGCCTTCGTCTACGCGCGCGCGGTCGAACAGTTCAAGCTTGGCGTGCGCTTCGATAACAGGGGCGGCTTCTTTCGGGATCATGCCGATGTCCGCCTGCGCCTTGGCAAGCGCGGCTTCTACGTCCATCCAGGCCTGCCAGCGGGCGTCGGTGGCGAATAGGTCGGCAATACCGGAAGGCGGAAGACGGGTGCCGGTGGGAGAATGGGCCATGCGGGCGTTCCTCGGTGTTGTGATTTGCCCGGATCGTAGCCCTGACGAGAGGCGGCGTCTAATGCCTTTGCCGGTTCAAATATCCTCGGCAAAACAGAGGATGTAGCCGTTCAGGTCTTCGACCCCCAATTCGCGCAGGCCGTATTCCTGATCCTCAGGCCCCCAAAGCACCTTGACCTTGCCTTGCAGCCTCATAGCCGCTGCATCGACCGACTCGACAAACAGGTAGAGCAGGCCGGAAAGCGCCGGGCCGGGTCGGCCATCAATCTGCCCGCTGAAGAACCAGATACGCGCGGCACCCTTCGGGCCATTTCGCGTTACTTCTGCCCATAGGGGCTCGTCATCCTCCGTCCAAACGCCTGTTTGGGAGAAGCCTAGCGTTTCGGTGTAAAACGCTACCGCAGCGGCAACGTTGGGCACGTAAAGGCTGGGGGTGATAGCCGCGCGTTCCATGGGTGCTTCCATCCTCCGCATTGGCGGACAAGGCTTGTATCGCCATCATTGGCAAGGATGCTGCAATCGCGTCCCTGGCGACAGGAAAGGCGGCTCTTGGCACAGTCAAATATAGGTGAAGTCGGCGACAGGGTGGGTGTCCGCTCTGTCACCGTCTACGCCGCCTCGCTGGCGTTCCCGCTGTTGCTTGCCGGTACGGCATGGCTGGGCGGCTGGTGGTTGCTGCTGGTGCCTGCCGTGGTTTGGGGCGGCTCCTCGTTGCTGGACCTGCTGCTGCCGGTCAGCGCTGGCAATCCGGACGCGCGGCAGGGCGGCGGCGCCCTTGCCTGGTATGTCCGGTTGGTGCAGCTCTGGGTGCCGATCCAGGTTTTCCTGATCTTTGGGGCGATTTATGCGGCCGCGCTTCCCGGCCAGTTCACGTCGGGGGAAGCCGTGGGGCTCATGCTATGCGTCGGCGTCGGTACGGGGACGTTCGGTGTGGTCTATGCGCACGAGTTGATGCACCGGCAGGATCGCCTGTCCCGATGGTTCGCAGAACTAATACTGATTACCGTGTGTTACGGCCATTTTATGACTGAGCACCTTAGGGTGCATCACCGCTATGTCGGCACGCCGCGGGACGCTGCCACCTCCCGTTACCAGGAAAGCCTTTACCATTTTCTGGCGCGGGTGCTGCCGGACAGTTTTGTATCTGCCTGGAAGGTTGAGGCCACACGGCTGGCGCGGCGCGGCAAGCCCGTCTGGTCGCGTACCAATCCGTTCTGGCGCTATCTGGGCGGGATTGGGTTATGCCTTGCCGTAGCGGGAGGGATCGCTGGGTGGTTCGGCATAGTATTGTTTCTGATTCAATCAGCTATTGCGGTTATTCTGACTGAATCAATCAACTTTATCCAACACTATGGCCTGACCCGGAAGCATCTGGGCGGCGGCAACTATGAGCACATACGGGAGCACCATTCCTGGAACGCGCCGCGGCCCGCCACTAGTGCGTTGCTGATCAATCTGCAACGGCACAGCGACCACCATTTCAAGCCGGAAAGACCCTATCCACTGCTCCAGACCTACCCGGAAAGCACGGCCCCCCGGCTGCCCTATGGCTATCCAGTGATGGTCGCGATTGCGGTGTCTCCACAATTATGGCGATGGGTGATGAACCGGCGCGTAAGGCGATGGCGTACGCGGCATTATCCTGAAATCGAAGACTGGTCGGACTACGACAAGGGCGCATTGCCCTTGCCGTAGTGACTGGTTTACCGCCGCTTCTTCAGCATTGCCCGCACCTGCATGGCGACTTCCGCGTTGTCACCCGGCGGGGTGTAGTGCCATTCTGGCAGCGGTGCGCCCTCAAACCGGCGGGCAAAGCCATCCTGATACAAGCCATCCAGAAACATGCGGAACCGTTTGTTTCCACCGGGTAATTCGATAACATGCACCGGTGTTCCGGTGGAGCAGGCTTCAGACACCATGGAAGCGCTGTCACAGGTCGCGACGATGTGGTCGGCAAGGCCCAGCAGGCCAAAAAAGGGGTTCGGGCCATCTGCCTCGCCAGCCCAGAAATAGGCATCCGGCAATGCTTCCTTCAGAAGCTTGGTGTTTTCCGCCCCGGTGCGGCGGGATGTGGTGACGAACAGGCTTGCGCCAGTACCGGCAAGTCCTTGCAATTGCGCTGCTAATGCCCGCGCGTCCTGTTCCTCAAAGGCATAGGCGCGGCTCTTCCCGCCGACGAGCACGGCAATCCAGGGGCGCGGTTTTCCCTCGAAGGTTGGCCGCCACTGCGCCGCGGCTGCCTCCAACCTCTCAGGCGTTACCCGGTGGATGGCCACCTTCGTCGGCATCACGTTGGGTCCGCTCAGGCCGTCATGGCGGGGCGGCACCACCAGGTCGAAGGCGCTAAGCTTGGCGCTGGGGTTCTGCACATGCACCGCCAAGGCGCCCGCTTTCCGCAAAGCAAGGGCAAGGGGAACGCTGCGCCGGCCGCAGGAAATCACCAGATCGGGCGCGGGGCCGCTGAAGTCCGCTGGATTGGCGGCGACACAGCCGATGCGCTTCGGCGCCCAGTGACCGGGAAACCAGGTCCAGGGGGCTTTGGCTTGCACGGTCTTGACGGAAACCTCGCCGCCGACAGCCTCCGATAAGCCAAGCGCCTGGCTCTGCATTCCGGCCTCGCCGGTGGTCAGTGCCCAGATGCGCCAAGGGCGGGTGCCTGTGTTAGAGGACACCGTCGGCCTTCAGTGTTGCGATTTCGTCCGCCGCCACGCCGATGCCGCCCAGGATTTCGTCGGTGTGCTCACCCAGATGCGGCGCGCGGTGGCGGATCGCGCCGGGCGTTTCCGACAGGCGAGGGATTATATTATGCATCGGAATGTGCCCCAGGCTTTCGTCGGGCATTTCCACCAGCGCCTCGCGTCCGATGACGTGCGGGTCGGCCCGGTATTGCTCGGCGCTGTAGACCGGTCCGGCTGTTACTTCCAGCCGCTCGAAGAACTCCAGGTTCTCCGCCAAGGTCTTCTCGGCCACCGCATCGGCGACGACCTGATCGACATACTCCATGTTTTCGACCCGGGCGGCGGGCGTGTTGTAGCGCGGGTCTTCGCACATATCCTCCCGCCCGATTGCCCGGAAGATGCGCAGCGCCATCACCTGCATGGACCCGCTGATGGCGAGCCAGTTGCCGTCCTTGGTCAGGTAGGTATTGCGGGGCGCCGCCGTGATCGAGCGGTTGCCGGAGCGCATGGGCGACTTGCCGCTGGCGGCATGAACCGCCGCGTCGCCGCCCAGGATGGCGTGCAGCGGCTCCATCAGGGAGAGGTCGATAACCTGGCCCTTGCCCCCGTTGGTAGAGCGCGCATGGATAGCCACCATAGCCCCGAACGCGCCATAGGTGCCGGCGACCATGTCGGCGAGCGCCATGTTGGGCAGGCTCGGCGGTTTGTCGGGGAAGCCGGTCTTCATGGCAAAGCCGGTCATGGCCTCAATCAGCGTGCCGAATCCTGGCCGCTGGTTGTAAGGGCCGGTCTGGCCGAAGCCGGTCACGCGCACGATCACCAGGCCGGGATTGCGGGCGTGCAGCACGTCCGGCCCCAGGCCCATGCGCTCCAGATTGCCGACGCGATAGTTCTCGATGAAGATGTCGGCGGTTTCGACCAAGCGCAGCAGCAATTCCTTCGCCCGGTCGTCGCGCAGGTTCATCGGCACGCTTTTCTTGTTGCGTCCATAGATGCTCCATTGGATCGGATGCCCAGCTGCCCCCCACGAGCGTAGCGGGTCACCGTCCAGCGGCTCGATCTTGATGACCTCCGCCCCGAAATCGGCGAGCAATGCCGAGACTTGGTTTCCAGCCACCAGGCGAGAAAGGTCGAGCACCCGCAACCCGTCGAGCGGGCAGGCGGCATCCGGCGAAAAGTCTTTGAGCGGTCCGATGGTCATCTTGTCTTTGCGTGTGAAGGCGTGAACTCTGTTGGCTGACGATAAACCACGAAGGACAGCACCGCCATGGCTCGGATTGCCGTTGCCGGTTTCCGGCATGAGACCAACACGTTCGCGCCGGCCAAGGCGGCGATGGCCGACTTTGAACAAGGCTATTCCTGGCCGCCGCTGACCCGCGGTCCGGCGGTGGCGGAGGCCGTGAAAGGCTACAACCTGGCGCTGGCAGGGTTTATCGCGGCGGCGGAGGCAGCAGGCCATGAGGTGGTGCCGCTGCTCTGGGCGTCGGCCAGTCCATCCGCGCATGTGGAGGAGCGGGCTTATGAGCGGATCGCAGGCATGTTGCAGGATTCGCTGGCCATGACGGCACCCGTGGATGCGGTCTACCTCAACCTGCATGGGGCGATGGTCACCGAACATTTGGAGGATGCTGAATCCGACATCATCAAGCGCTGCCGGGACGTGCTGACGCCGGAGGGCTGGAAGATTTCCGTGGTCGCCTCTCTGGACTATCACGCCAACATCTCGCCGGCGATGGTGGGGAGAGCGTCAGCCCTGCTGGGCTACCGCACCTATCCGCATGAGGACATGGCGGCGACTGGCGAGCGAATGTTCCACTGGTTGGAGCGGATGCTAGGGGGGGAACATCTGACCGAGCGCGCCTTCCGGCAATTGCCGTTCCTGTTTCCACTGGTCTGGGGCTGCACCTATCACGACCCGGCCAAGCGCATCGTCGAGATGATCCCTGCGCTGGAGGCCAAGCACGGCGTGCTGTTGACCTTTGCAGGCGGCTTTCCGGCGGCTGATATCTACGACTGCGGGCCGAGCGTCGTTGCCTATGGCGGCTACCGCACCGCGTGTCAGGCCGCAGTGGATGAATTGGCCGAGGCGGTGATGGCCGCCAAGCCGGAGTTTACCGGCGGCTTGTTGTCGATTGGAGAAGCTGTGGCACGGGCAAACGCGCACAACGGTACTAAACCCCTGGTCATCGCCGACGTGCAGGACAATCCCGGCGCGGGGGGCACAGCGGATACGATGGGACTGGTGCGGGCTTTGGTTGAGGCCGATTTGCCTGGCACGGTCTGCGGTATGATCTTCGATCCGCACGTCGCCACCCTTGCGGCGAGAGCCGGGGAGGGGGCAGTGATCAATGCCTCACTGGGGGCGAAGCATGGTGTGCCGGACGATGAGCCGCTCATCGCATCGTTTACGGTAGAGCGCGTGGCGGAACCGCCGGTCTTGTGTGACGGGCCGCTTTATTCCGGGGCAAGAATGGATCTCGATCCCTTGGTTCTGCTTCGGCACGGCAATGTGCGGATTTTGGTAGCGGGAAAGAAGGTACAGGCGGCTGATCTAGCGTTTTTCCGGGCGGTGGGGGTGGAGCCCACGGAGGAGCGCGTGCTGGCGCTCAAGTCCTCCGTGCATTTCCGCGGGGCGTTTGAGCCGATCGCGGCGGAAGTGGTACTATGCGCCGCGCCGGGGCCGATGGTCATGGACCTGACGGCCCTGCCGTTCAAGCGGCTGCGGCCCGGCGTCGAAATTGGGTGAGGTGGTTTCTAAATCAGCGCGGGCAGTGCCATCATGCTGGCCAGAACCGCGATGCCGAAGGCCCACAGCGTCAGGGCATTCTTGTCCAGGAAGTGGCGGAAATTGGCGTGTTCGTGGTCGTGAGGTTCATAAGCATAGCGGGACATCTTGGTTCTCCGGGCGCTTTGCCTGTTGCTGTTAAGTACTAGGTAGGTTGCCCTCCAGTGATCACGTGTGACGAATCGCACACCGGTGGGACTTTTTGGATTAATACGTTTGCGCGGGAGACGAGTGCATGAGGGGAGAGAGTTGAATGGCGAAGTCTGAACGAGCCCGGAGCAGCACCAGGCTGCGGCCCCTCAAGGTTTGGGATCTGCCCACCAGACTGTTCCACTGGGTGCTGGTTGCCTTGGTGGCGGGGGCCTGGTACACGGCCGAGTTTGGTCCGTTGGAGTGGCACGCCCGCATCGGGCAGGCGATCCTGGCGCTGGTGATCTACCGGATCATCTGGGGGATCATTGGCAGTGAAACAGCGCAGTTCTGGAACTTCATCCGGGGGCCGGTGACCGTGCTGAGATACGCCAAAGGCCTTTTTACCGGTCTGGCTAAGGAACCGGTGGGGCACAATCCGCTTGGGGCCTGCATGATCGTCGTGCTGCTGCTGATTCTGGCAACACAGGCGGTGTTCGGGCTGATGAGTAATGACGATATTTTCTTTGAAGGGCCGCTGTTCAATCTGGTCGGTAAGGAATGGTCGGATACGCTGACCGGTTATCATCACTTGCTGTTCAACGTCATCCTGGCGGCAGCGGCTTTGCACGTGGCGGCGGCGCTGTTTTACCTGATCTTCAAGAAGGAGAACCTGATTGGCGCGATGATAACCGGTATCAAATGGTGGCCGTCGCCGCTGCCGAAGCTCCGGATGACTCCGGCCTGGGCGGCCCTGCCGGCGTTGGCGCTGGGATCAGGGGCGGTGTGGGTATTGGTAACTTACGTCTGATCCGAAGCCGGCGTCTGATCGAACCCTGAAAAAGCAAAAACCCCGCCAGTGGCAGCGCCACTAGCGGGGTCCGAACTCTCGCCCTGAAGCGAAGGTTGCTGACTGCCTTATTTCTTCTCGCGGAAGGCGTCGTGGCAGGATTTGCAGGTCGCGCCGAGCGCTTTGACGTTTTCAAAGCTGATGTTTGCGCCAGCCGCGGCGGCGGCTGCACCGGCCGCTTCCAGGTCTTTCAGGCCTTGTTCGAATTTGGCCCAGTCCGCCCAGATCTCGCCGGTGGCGGTTGTTTTGCGGTCGCCCTCGCCATCGGTGCTATTCTTGAAGGCAGGGATCGTAATGGCGGTGCTGGTGGCAGCGCCGATGAGCGCCGCGTGTTCGGCGAGAGCGGATTTGTTGTCTACCTCACCCTTCAGGATCGCCACGATGGAACCCATCTGGGAGCCGACTGCCTTCATCGCGTTCTGACGGTATTTGATATCGTCATCTGCGCCAGCGAATGCCGTGCCGGAAACGCACGCCGCGAGGGCTGCTGCGATAAGAACTTTCTTCATGGTGATACCTCCTCGTTATTTGATTACCCATGATCTATGGGATTGACGGTAGCAGAATGGGGATGGAAGGCGAACCGTAAGCAATGCAATCCGGTTCGTCTCACGTGCTTGTGAACAGCGCGTTACTTCCGCTCAACCAGTTCGATCAAGTAGCCGTCCGGGTCTTTGATGAAGGCGATTACGCTGCCACCATGCTTCATGGGGCCGGCAGGACGGGGGATTTCAACGCCTTCCGCTGCCAGATAATCGCAAGCGGCGGCGACGTCGGACACGCCAATGGCGAAATGCCCGAATCCGTTGCCAAGCTCGTAGGCCTCTGCCTGATCCCAGTTATGGGTCAGTTCAATGACGGTGTTGGAGGCTTCATCCCCATAACCGACAAAGGCGAGGGTGAACTCGCCGGACGGGAAATCCTTGTTCCGCAGCTCCTGCATTCCCAGCAGGCGGGTGTAGTAGTCGAGGGACTTTTTCAGATCTTTTACGCGGATCATGGTGTGGAGATAGCGGGCATTACCGGTGGTAAAGGGATTGGTCGCCATGATGGCTGCTCCTATTCAGACGGTGTCGTCATTGGGTGAGCAGCGAGGGCTGTGCGCCGCCCCGCTGCTTCTTCCAGCACCATAGCGGCGGCGGCATCGCTTGGCGAGCCGTCAGCAGTGCGGAGCGCGCGGGCGATCTCCTCAAAACCATCGATCTGCGCCTGCCGCTCCGCCGGATCCGTGAGCAGCGGGACAACCGCACGGGTGATGCTCTCCGGCGTGCAATATTCCTGCAGGAGTTCCGGCACCAATTGGCGGTCAGATAGCACGTTCGGCAAACTGGCGCTGGCAACGTTCAGCAGCCGCCGGCCAATGGCGGCGGTCAGCGGATTGACCTTGTAGGCCACAACCATCGGAACCCTGGCGAGCGCGAGCTCCAGCGTAATGGTGCCGGAGGCGGCGAGGGCGGCACTCGCGGCGGCGAAGGCGTCTGCGTTGCCGGCAGGAGTCGATGTGACCACAGCCGGGACGGGAAGCGTGACCGCAAACTGCCGGACCTGCGTTTCCACCAGGGGAACCGTCGGGAACACCAGGCGCAGCCCGGGCACCGCTGCCGATATCAGTTCGAGCGCTTTTCCAATAACCGGCAGAAGTCTGCCGACTTCGGTTTTGCGGCTGCCCGGCAGTATGGCGAGAAGCGGGGCGTCCGGGGGGATGCCGTGGGTGGCACGGAAAGCGGCACCATCGCCCGGCGGCACCTGGGTTGCGGGATGGCCGATATAGGTCGTGCGCAGGCCATGCTTAGTGAAATATGGCGGCTCGAACGGAAACAGTACGAGGAGGTGGTGAAAAAGCCTTGCCATCGTCTCCGCCCTGCCTGGGCGCCAGGCCCAAACCATGGGGGCGACGTAGTGGACCCGTCGAGCCGTGGAGCCGCTGGCGATCAGGCGTTTGGCGATGGGCTTGTTGAAGCCGCTGGAATCAATCGTGACCACCACATCCGGGTCGAAGGCTTCGATGGCTGCCATGACCTGTTGCCAGCGGCGGCGAATGCGGAAATAGCGCGGCAGAACCTCCACCAGCCCCATAATCGCCAGGTCGTCATACGGAAAGACCAGATCCATGCCGGCCGCGGTCATGCGGTGGCCGCCGACACCGCGGCAGATGGCATCCGGTGCCGCGCGTCGGAGAGACTCTACCAGCCCCGCACCCAGTGCATCACCCGAAGGCTCCCCGGCCACCAGAAAGACCCGAGGCGCACTAACCGGCATTGCTGGCTGAGGCGGTCGCTGCGGATTCGGCATTGACGGGAAGATGGAGCGGGTCGATGCCGTAGACGAACAGACCTGCCGCGTTTGCTGCGGCGATTGCCTGCTCGCGGTCGAGGAACAACGCAGCCCCTGCCTCTACCGCAATGCCGGAAAGGCCAGCGGCGATAGAGCCCTCGATCGTCTCCTGCCCGATGGTTGGCAGGTCAACGCGCTTGTTCTGGCCGGGTTTGGCGAGTTTCACCAACACGCCTCCCGATCCCTCCCGGCGGAGTGTGCTGGCGCGGGCCAGCATGGCATCGGTTCCCTCAATCGCTTCGACCGCCAGGGCGATGCCTTGCTGCACGACGGCGCTCTGGCCGACATCGGCTTTGCCCAGGGCTTGAGCGATTGCGACGCCTCTGCTGATATTGCGCCAGTCTTCATCATCCGGCTTAGTGACCGTGAGACAGCCTGCCGGCATCAGAGCCTCGTGCCAAACTTCTTCCGCCCCGATGATGTGAAAACCCTCGCTTTCGAACTCCCGGACAATGGCGGTCAGCAGGGAGTCATCGCCAAGGGCGCGGAAACCAGCTTTCGCCAGGAACCGCGCCGCCCGTGCGTCAGGGCGGATGGACCAGAGGGAGGGTCGGGTGACGGCACCAGCCAGAACTAAGTCCCGCACACCATGGCTTCGTAAGTGTGTGAGTGCTTTGCTGCCATCCCCCAGGCGAATCCATTCATGCGGAAACGGTGCAATTACCGAGTCCTCCGCCTGATCTCTGAGAGCCAAGATAAGAACGCGGCGGCCTGCACTGACGGCTGCGCGGGCTAGCTCTGCCGGCAATTGCCCCTTACCGGCGATGATGCCCAGAGTCGAATCTGGCCCGGTCTCCCCCATCGGTCAGGCCTTGGGCGTGAGCACGCCGCGCGACGAATCGGAGCCGACAAAGTCGATCAAGCTGCGCACGGTCGCCACTTGCCCGAACGATTGCTCTACGGTCTGGAGCCGCTCGGCCATCGTGCCCTTGTCTGAGAACAGCAGATCATAGGCTTTCCGCAGCGCGTCTATTTCCTGCCGCTCGAAACCGCGCCGGCGGAGGCCGAGCAGGTTAAGGCCGGAGAGCGAAGCGTGCGCGCCGATGACCATTCCATAGGGAATGACGTCGTTGGCAATGCCGGACATGCCGCCGATCATGGCGTGCGCGCCGATCCGGACAAACTGATGAACGGCCGACAAGCCACCCAAGATCGCATGATCACCCACATGGACATGCCCCGCCAGGGTGGCATTGTTCGCCATGATAACGTGGTCGCCGACCTGGCAATCATGAGCGACGTGCGCGCTTGCCATAAAGAGGCCGCCGATGCCAACCCGCGTGACCATTCCGCCGCCTTCGGTGCCGGGATTCATGGTGACATATTCGCGGATGCGGTTGTCGCTACCGATCTCCAGCCGGGATTCCTCGCCACGGAACTTCAGGTCCTGCGGGCAGTGCCCGATGGAAGCGAAGGGATAGATTTCTGTCCGTTCGCCCACCAGCGTATTGCCGACAATGGCGACATGGCTGTGAAGCTTGACATCCGCCGCCAGGTTGACCCCGCTACCCACATGGCAGAATGGCCCTACTTCGACGCTGTCTGCGAGTACCGCTCCGTTCTCTACGACGGCCGAAGGATGGATTTGCGGCATTATCTGTCCACGATCATTGCGCTGAAGGCCGCTTCGGTAGCGAGATTACCCTCGACCGTGCATTCGCCTTTGAATTTCCAAACAGGGCCACGCCGGCGTTCTTTGGTAACGGTGATCCGAACCTGATCGCCGGGGACGACCGGCTTGCGGAAGCGGGCGTTGTCTATGGTCATGAAGTAGACAAGCCGCCCTTCGGCCTCAGCGCCGAGGGTTGCAACCACCAGGGCCGCCGCTGCCTGCGCCATTGCTTCGATCAGTAGGACACCGGGCATGATGGGATGGCCTGGAAAGTGGCCTTGAAACTGCGGCTCGTTCATAGTGATGTTCTTGAGCGCAACCGCTTTTTCCCCAACCTCTATCTCGACGATACGGTCGATCAAAAGGATAGGGTAGCGGTGCGGCAGCATTTTCAATATCCGGTCGGCCATGACCGGAAGTTCAAACGTCGCGCCATTCTCAGTCATCATCAAGAAGTCCTGCCGTAATCCTCACGGGCAACCGCCTAGAACCGGGTGCCGAAGCTGAAGTACAAAGTTTGGGTTTTGTCATAACTTTCTTTTAACACTGGAAAGCCCAAGTCAACGCGGATCGGACCGAACGGCGACTCCCAGGAGACGCCGACACCCACCGAAGCGCGGACGGAGGCGTCATCGCCCAGAGGCACGTTGACGCCGTTTGGTGTGGTATTGTCTAGCCCAAACAGCGAGCCTGCCTCCGTGAAAACCCGTCCGCGAATCCCAAGGTCGTTGGGCAGGCCTAACGGGAATTCCGCTTCCAGCGTGCCGGTATAATAGTAGTTTCCGCCAATGGAGTCGTCCGTGCTCAGATCGCGCGGCCCGACACCTGCCACTGCAAAGCCTCGCAAACGTTCACCGCCCAGGAAAAACCGTTGGGTAATGTCGGTATCTTCGCCCAAACCGTTCAAAGCCCCTACGCGGCCGATGGCGGAGAAGACCACCTCCGGAAACACTTCATAATAGCCTGCGGCCGAAAACTGGTTCTTCATGAAGCGCTCGGACCCGCCAAATCCGGCCAATTCGTTCGTCATCGAAACCACGACACCCCGGGTTGGCGAGAAGCGGTTGTCCCGCGTATCCCAAGTGATCGTGTGGGAAACCGATGATGTCGAAGACCGTCCGGCGGCTTCGTTCACAAACTCCGATGCATTCGATCCGGGGAAAAGATCCGTCGATGTCCAGCCATAGGACCAGTTTTGGCGTGTATGTTCGGTAAGCGCATAGCCAGTGCGCAACCGGAAACCGAGCGCCTCGGTCTCGAATGAGCTTTCATCGGTATTGTCTTCATCGATCCGGAAAATATCGAAACCGGCCGACATGCGCCGGTCGAGGAAGTACGGTTCGGTGAAAGACAGGTCCAGGGTCTGCGTTCTGCCCGACACTCGCAAGCCGAGACGCAGATCCTGGCCCCGGCCCAGCAGATTGCGTTCGCGCAAGGAGATATCGCCGACAGGCCCGTCTGCCGTGGAGAAGCCGACGCCGAACGACAGTTCGCCGGTCGATTGTTCCGTGACCCGAACAATGATATTCGTGCGGTCGCCCTGGGAACTTGGAACGGTTTCCGTTTCCACGGTTTCGAAAAAACCGAGGTTCCTGATCCGCTCCCGGGAGCGTCGCAGCTTGGACGTGTTGAATGGATCGCCTTCCGAAAGGCGCATCTCCCGCCGGATGACTTTTTCTTCCGTCCGGACGTTGCCCACAATATCGATGCGGTCGACATAAACGCGCGGCCCCTCGCCAACCTCGTAGACAAGATCGATCAGACGATTGGTGCGGTCGGGCCGTGGTATTGGCCGGACATTGACAAAGGCAAAGCCAGCTTCACCGATGCGGTCGGTCAGCGCGTCGATATCTTCGTTGATCAGGTCGGCATTGTACCAATCGTCCGGCGTTGCCGCCAGCAAGGGGAGAAGCGTTTCCGCGTCAATCGCCGGCAGGCGGCTTTCAACCTCTATCGCACCGAATTTGTAGCGCTCACCCTCATCAACCGTGAAGGTCAGGACAAAAGAATCGGCGGCTGGAGTGAGTTCGGCCACGGCAGACAGGACGCGGAAGTCAGCATAGCCTTCGCTCAGGTAGAATCTGCGCAGGCTTTCCTGGTCGACCGACAGGCGGTCCGGATCGTAAATGTCGTCGGATGCCCAAAAACGCCAGAAGCGGGCCTCGGCGGTGAAAATCTCGTCCCGGAGGTCGCTGTCGCTGAACTTGGTATTCCCGATGAATACGATCCGCTCAACCTGAGTCAGTTCGCCCTCATTGATTTCGAACACCACATCGACCCGGTTTTGCGGCTGTTCGATCAATTTCGGCTCGACCGTGGCAGCGAAGCGGCCGCTCCGCCGGTACACGTTCAAAATCCGCTGGACGTCGTCCTGAATTTTCGAGCGCGTATAGATGGCGCGGGGTTGGGTTTGCACCTCCGGACGCAGGTCTTCGTCTTCGATACGAAGGTTACCCTCGAACGCAACGCGGCTGATGATCGGGTTTTCCGTCACCCGAACGGTGAGGGAGCGCCCATCCTCCCCTTCGATAATTTCAACGTTGGCGAAGAAGCCTGTCCCGAACAGCCGTTTGAGCGATTCATTTACAGCAGCAGCGTCCAGCGGGTCGCCGGGCGCAACGGTCATATAGGTGCGCACGGTTTCGGGATCGATGCGCTGGGTGCCTTCGACCGTGATGGTTTGGATGATGGGAGCGCTACTGGATTGAGCGTGGGCTTCGCCATTGGCGAGCACAAGCCCGGCAACGAGCATCAAAACCCAAAGAAACTTGTGAAACGCGGCTGTCGGCAACCGGGCCATTCCCTGTGCGGCGGAGATCAGACGTCGAAAAGCTCGAGCACACGGAAATAGACGAGATCGTTCCACGACGCAAAGACCATCAGTGCGATCACCAGGGCAAATCCGAACCGCAAGCTTGTGTCTCGCACTTTCTCCGGAAGCGGTTTGCCGCGAATTGCTTCGATAAAAAAGAACAGCAGATGCCCGCCATCAAGCATTGGAACAGGCAACAGGTTAATCAGCGCGAGGTTGATGGAGAGCAGCACCATAAAGTTGAGCGTTGCCGCAAACCCATGCTGAGCAACCTCTCCCGACATGTGTGCGATGCGGGCAACTCCGCCGATTTCGCTCGCGGCACGGTCGCCGCGGACAATCTGGGCGACAACATCGAAGATGGTGCCGGTGAGCGCCCAGGTTTGCCGCACCGCCTCGGAGACCGCGGTAAATGGGTCGTGGCGGGTCTGTTCATAACCAGTGCGGGTAACACCGATACGGCCAAGCGGTTGCGGGTTGCCGAAGCTGTCTTCCTGTTCGATTCGTTCCGGGGTCAGGTCGAGTTGAATCACGCCGCCCGCCCGCTCGATCTCCGCCGTCATGGTCTGCTCGGGCCGGAGGGAGATGATGCGCTGCAGATCCTCGAACCGTTGCACCGACTCGCCATTCAGGCGGAGGAAGCGGTCGCCGGGCAACAATCCCGCCTGTTCTGCCGGGCTGTTCTCCAACACTTCCCCAACCACTGGCGGAGTGTAGGATTGGCCGACGGTCATGAAGGTGGCGGCCATCACGACAATGGCGAACAGGATATTGGCGGCGGGGCCGGCAGCGACGATGGCGATCCGTTTCATCACCGGTTGGGTGGGGAAGGCGGTTGCGCTTTCTTCGGGGGTCATGGCGCGGACCGCATCCTCGTCCGGCGCCGAACTCTCATCGCCGTCGCCCCGCATCCGCACATAGCCGCCGAGCGGCAGCAGCGCCAGCCGCCAGCGGGTGCCGTGCCGGTCATGCCAATGAAACAGCTCGCGGCCAAAGCCGATAGAGAAGACCTCCACATGCACGCCGCAGCGGCGCGCGACCCAGAAATGGCCGTACTCATGCACGAAAACGAGCACGGAAAGGATGGCGATGAAGGGTAGGATGTATTCGAGCAGTAACATGGTCTGGCGAGTATCTTCCTACCTGGGGCGATCTAAAGATTTGGGGCTCCGGCTTGCGGCGCGGTGCCTAGGATGTGGCGATATGCAGGGCAGCGGCAGTGGACGTGCGCCTACGGGCGATCACCTTGCTTGCGGTTTGCCGGGCGGCTTTGTCGGCAGCCCAAACGGTGGACAGATCGGTCAGTGGCACCACGGGTTCCAGTTCCAAACAAGCTTCAACCACCCCTGCAATTTCCAGGAAGCCGATTTTCTCGGCCAGGAATGCGCTGACCGCAATCTCGTTAGCGGCATTCAGTACAATCGATGTCGTGCCGCCGGCCTTGAGTGCCGCCCGTGCCAGACGTAAGGCGGGAAACCGGTCTTCATCCGGTGCCTCGAACGTAAGTTGGCCGATTGCCGCCAAATTCAACCGCTCCTGTGCGCAAGCAACGCGGTCCGGCCAGTACAGCGTAACGGCGACCGGTGTGCGCATATCCGGCAGGCCAAGCTGGGCAAGGGTGGAGCCATCCCGGAAATCGACCATGCTATGGATGATGGATTGCGGGTGCACCAGCACTTCTATCTGCTCCGCCGGCACCGGGAACAGGTGGCTTGCCTCGATCAGTTCCAGCCCTTTGTTGAACATGGTGGCCGAGTCGATGCTGATCTTCGCGCCCATGTCCCAATTCGGATGGTTGAGCGCTTGCTTCGGGCCGGCCGCCTGCATGGCCGATTTTGTCCAGGTGCGGAACGGTCCGCCGGACGCGGTCAGGATGATGCGGGCAACCGTCTCTGGCCGGTCGAAGTCGAACACCTGGAAGATGGCATTGTGCTCGCTGTCCACCGGTAGCAGGCGGCCACCGGCGGCCTTGGTCGCTTCGGTGAACAGATGTCCTGCGCAGACCAGGCTTTCCTTGTTGGCGAGGGCAACCGTGGCCCCGTGCCTCACTGCCGCCAGGGTAGGGGCCAGCCCAGCTGCGCCGACGATGGCGGCCATGACCCAGTCAGCGGGCATGCTGGCAGCCTCCAGAACCGCCTCTGGTCCGGCGCCGACAGGGATTCCGGTGCCCGACAGGGCGTCGGCGACCATGGCGGCAGCGGCCGGATCGGCCATCGCGATGAAGCGGGGGCGGAGGCGGGTAGCCTGACGTACCATTTCCGCCGCGTTGCCATTGCCGGTTAGAGCGACGACGTCGAAACGCTCCGGCGCTTCGGCCAGCAGTTCGGCGGTGGTCTTCCCGACGGAGCCGGTCGCGCCGAGCACGGAGACCGTGCGTTGTTCGCTCATATCCAGCGCCATCCCAGGTTATAAATCAGGACCGCAGCGGGAGCCGCGGCCAAAAGGCTGTCGAGCCGGTCGAGAACACCGCCATGACCGGGAATCAGGCCGCCCGAGTCTTTGACGTCGAAGCGGCGCTTCAGGAAGGATTCGAAAATATCACCGGCATTGGCGGCAAGTCCAATCACCAGCCCGGCAAGGGCGGCTGACGGATGCGGCTCGCCGGCAATGGCGAAGGACAGAAGAAAGCCCACTAAGGATGCGCCGCCAAGGCCACCGAACAGGCCTGCCCAGGTTTTGTTCGGGCTGATCGTGGGGACAAGGCGCGGGCCGCCTATCGACTTGCCGACGACGTAGGCTGCGATGTCGGTCGCCCAGACGACGGCGAACAGCCACAAAACAATGGTCAGACCATCAGTTGGGAAGGTGCGCAGCCATAGCAGGCTGAGCCCCGTGGGAACGATGGCCAGCGCCCCTGCCGCAAGCCAAACATGGCCGCGCGGCGGCAGGCCGCCCGCTGGCAGCCGCCGGATAACGAAATAGAGGGTGATGCAGGCAGCCGCCGCCAGGCTGTACTCGGGATAGAAAAAGGCGCCTGCGATGATGCCGACCGAGCCCGCCGCCATCACCAAGCCTAGTAAGGAATCTGGCACAGCGCCGCAAAGCCGAGCCCATTCGCGCGCCATCAATGCTGCGCACAGCATCAGCAAGAGGGCATAGGGCAGGCCGCCCGCCCAGGTCAGGCCGATAGCAAGTGGCATCATGACCGCCGCCGCCGCAACGCGGGAAGTGATGCCGCCGCTTGTGAAGGTGCTAACTTGCACGCCGTCCACCAAACCGGCGATCCCGTTGCCGGTAGGAAGCGACCGCCGCCGTCAACGCCTCTTTGCCAAAATCGGGCCAGTAGATGTCCGGGAAAACAAACTCGCTGTAGGCAAGCTGCCAGAGCAGGAAGTTGCTGATACGCAACTCTCCGCTGGTGCGGATCAGCAGATCAGGGTCCGGTATGCTGGCGGTGTAAAGATACTGAGCGACCATCTGCTCGTCGATGGTATCCGGGTCCAGTTCGCCTGCCGCCGCTTTGGTTGCAATCAACCGTGCCGCGCGGGCAATCTCCGCCCGGCTGCCATAGCTCAGCGCGATGATGACGGTTAGCCGATCATTATGGGCCGTGGCTGCTTCAAACCTGTCGATGGTGTCGCGCACGTCCTGAGGCAGGGGCTCCCGGTCGCCAATGACCAGCAGGCGCACACCACGCCCGGCCATGGCTTTTTGTTCCTGCTGCATCGTGTAGCGCAGCAGACCCATCAAGTCCGACACTTCGTCGGAGGAGCGTTTCCAATTTTCCGATGAAAAGCTGTAGAGCGTCAGATAACGAATGCCCAGATCGAGCGCCGCCAGCACGGTCTCCTTCGCCGCCTGTGCGCCGCGGCGGTGCCCTGCCGCCCGCGGCAGGCGGCGTTTGGCGGCCCAGCGTCCATTGCCGTCCATGATGATCGCGACGTGCGTGGGTACACCGGAATCGTCTGACGCAGAAGGAGGATGGGAGCTCATGATAAGGGCTGTGTATGCCGGCGGCCTCAGCCTATACCTGCATGATTTCCTGCTCTTTGGCCGCCGAAAGTTCGTCGATCTGTTTGACGTGGCTATCGGTGGTTTTCTGGATATCGTCGGCGAACATCTTTTGCTCGTCCTGACTGATCTCGCCTTCCTTTTCCATCTTCTTCAGCGCATCCATACCATCGCGGCGGACGTTGCGGACGGCCACTTTGGCCTGCTCCGCATAGCGGCTTGCGACCTTGGTCAGTTCCCGACGGCGCTCTTCGGAAAGTTCCGGGATGGGAATGCGCACGAGCTGGCCGTCCGATGACGGATTCAGGCCCAGGTCCGACTCGCGGATGGCTCTCTCCACGGCGCTCACCATGGATTTGTCCCAGACCTGGACGGTGAGCAAGCGGGGCTCCGGCACGCCGACGGTGCCAACCTGGTTCAACGGCATGCGGGAGCCATAGGCCTCCACCGTGATGGGGTCGAGCAGGGCGGTAGAAGCGCGCCCGGTGCGCAGGCCGCCGAATTCGCGTTTCAGGGCTTCGATAGCGCCATTCATTCGGCGTTCGACATCATCGAAATCGCTGTCAGACATTTCAACTACTCCACATTTGGTGAAGGGACCGCCTGTCAATTGGCGGTAAACTCAGCCGGTTACAATAGTGAACCGGCCTTCCCCTTTCAGCGCTTGCACGAACGCGCCAGGCGTATGAATCGAGAACACGAGAATAGGAATGCTGTTCTCTCGCGCAAGAGCGATTGCCGCCGTGTCCATGACGCCCAGGTCCTGAGACAGCACATCCAGGAAGCTAAGCTTGTCAATTCGTTCGGCTGCCGGGTCCGTTTTCGGATCAGCGGTATAGACGCCATCGACCTGCGTGCCCTTCAACAGCGCATCGCAACCCATCTCGGAGGCGCGTAAAGCGGCAGCAGTATCAGTGGTGAAGAAGGGGTTGCCGGTGCCGCCGGCGAAGATCACCACGCGGCCCCGCTCCAGATGCCGCTGGGCGCGGCGGCGGATATACGGTTCGCAGACCGTTGCCATTGGGATGGCGGACTGAACGCGGGTGGACTGGCCCCGGCTCTCCAGCGCGCTCTGCAGGGCAAGGGCGTTTATCACCGTTGCCAGCATGCCCATGTGGTCGCCGGTGGCGCGCTCCATGCCCCAGCCTTCGGCCTTGATCCCGCGGAAGATATTGCCGCCGCCAACGACGACGCACACCTCAACGCCGAGTCCGCAAACGCCGATAATGTCATCGGCGATGCGGGACACGGTGGCAGGGTCGATGCCGTACTTCTGATCGCCCATGAGGGCTTCGCCGGAGACCTTCAACAATACCCGGCGGTAGACGGGTGCGCCGCCAGGTTGGTCGGAAGGACCGTCTGCGCTGTCTGCCGCCATGGGTTTGGCTTCCTCAGTCTTTTTTCAATGTCGCCGCGACTTCAGCCGCAAAGTCGCTGTCTTCGCGCTCCACGCCCTCGCCGAGCTCCATGCGGATGAAGCCGGTGCAAGTCACGGGCGTGCCCAATTCCTTGGCCAGTTCCTCTATCGCTTGGCCGACGGACTTGTCGGGGTTGATAACGAAAGCCTGCTCCAGCAGCGTCGATTCTTCGAAGAATTTGCGCATCCGGCCGTCGACCATCTTTTCGATGATGTTGTCCGGACGGCCTGACGCCTTCGCCTGCTCCACCAGCACCGAACGCTCGCGCGCCACGTCTTCCGGATTGACGGAGTCGCGGTTCAGGGCGAGGGGTTTGGAGGCCGCGACGTGCATCGCAACCTGCTTGCCGACCTCGGCAAGACGGTCCGGGTTCCCAGAAGACTGCATACCAACCAAAACGCCGATCTTGCCCTTGTTCGGGGCGGTGGCGTTGTGCATGTAGTTCGCGACGACGCCTTCCGAGACGGAAAGCTGCGCTGTCCGGCGGAGGGTCATGTTCTCGCCAATGGTGGCGATGGCATCGACCACGGACTGCTGGACCGACTTACCGTCGGCGAGCGTCGCGGCGTTCAGCGCATCGACGCTGGCGCCGTGATCGACTGCGGTTTCGGCCATCTCGCCGACCAATTCTTGGAACCGCTCGTTCCGGGCGACGAAGTCGGTCTCGGCGTTAAGCTCGACCAGCGCGCCTTTGTTACCTTTTACGGCGAGCGCGACGAGACCTTCCGCCGTGACGCGGCCCGCCTTCTTCGCAGCCGCCGCCAGACCTTTGGTCCGGAGCCAGTCGACCGCCGCCTCTATGTCGCCGTCGGTTTCGATCAGCGCTTTCTTGCAGTCCATCATGCCTGCGCCGGACTGTTCCCGCAGCGCTTTCACT
The DNA here is from genome assembly GCA_965222315.1 of Alphaproteobacteria bacterium. Taxonomy (GTDB): domain Bacteria; phylum Pseudomonadota; class Alphaproteobacteria; order Bin95; family Bin95; genus JACKII01. The sequence continues at coordinate 2,194,292 of OZ244951.1, forward strand.
TCTGCAGCACCAAATGCCATTGTTCGATTTTCCTTGAATCCTGGAAGCGGCGGTTAGCTGCCCCTAAACGTGCCGCACCTGAATGCGTGTTGGTGTCGCGCCGTCAGGGGTTAAGAAAACAACCAGCCGCCTATTGCGTTAATTGAGGCTGTATCCATATGCTACTTTGCGAAATTTGCAAAGGCGAGGTGGACTATGGATACCCTGCATGGCATGCGGCTGTTTTCCGAGGTTGTGGATTCCGGATCGTTTTCGGCGGCGGGACGAAAATTCGGGCTCGCTGCATCCAGCGTGTCCCGCCAGGTCGGCTCACTGGAGGATGCTTTGGGCGCGCGCCTGCTCAACCGCTCCACCCGGAAGCTGTCGCTGACCGAGGCCGGGCGGCTTTACCATGAGCGGGTCCGCCAGATCATTGCCGATGTGGAGGACGCCAACCGATCCGTCAGCCATCTGGAGGCGGTGCCGCGGGGACTGTTGCGGATCAATGGGCCGACCGTGTTCGGCCGCCTGCATATCGCGCCGCATCTGCCGGAATTTCTGCGGCGCTTCCCAGAAATCGATATCGACCTGACCCTGACCGATCACTTTGTCGACGTGATCGAGGAGGGGTCGGACGTGGTGGTGCGGGTTGGCGGCTTGTCCGATTCCAGCCTGTTCGCCCGTCGGCTCGCGCCGAACCGGCGGGTTTTGTGTGCTAGCCCGGCCTATCTGGATGCGAGAGGGCGCCCGGAAAAGCCAAGCGATCTGACCGATCACAGCAGTATCGTCTACAAGCTGCATTCGACCACCGGCACCTGGCACATTTGCTGCGGTGAGTCGGGGGCGAAGGAGCAGGTTCAGGTCAAAGGCCGCCTGACAGCCAACAATGCCGAGGCACTGCACGAGGCGGTGCTGGGTGACATGGGCATTGCCCTGCTGCCGATCTGGCTGGTGGGGCAGGACTTGCAGGACGGCAAGCTGGAGCGTGTGCTGCCGACGCTGGAAGCTGACCTGACCCCGGACGAAACCGCCATTCACGCCATCTACCCGCACAAGCGGCTGCTTTCGGCGAAAGTGCGGGCGTTCGTGGATTTCCTGGTCGAGAAGTACCAGCCGGTGCCCTACTGGGAAGTGGGCGTACAGGCACCGGCCGAGGCGCCCGCCCAGGAGCCTGTTCTGGCCGGATAGAAGCACCGGTTGGCCTGTTCAGCCAGATATGGCCGCGGCGATGGATTGTGAGGCCTTGAGGCCGTGACCCGTCAGGATGAGGACGGCTGTCTCATCCTCACCGATGTGTCCGCCATCCATCAGGTTCGATAATCCGGCGGCCCCGGCGGCGCTGGTCGGCTCCACATACCAACCGGTTGAGAGAAGGCTGCGCAGGGCCGTCGTGATCTCCGTCTCGGTGACGGACAGGACCTGGCCGCCGCTCTCCCGGACCGCGTTCAGGATTGCCTCGCCCCTGACAGGACTCGCCGTACCAATGCCATCCGCTATGGAGGGCTGGGTCGGTGGCGCAGCCTTGCCGTGGAATGCCGCGGCAAGGGGAGAGCAGGCCTCTGCCTGCACCGCATGCAGCTTCGGTACTCTGCCGATCTGGCCGGATGCCTGTAATTCACCAAGGCCGATGGCGAGGCCCAGAATGTTGGCGCCCTGGCCGGTGGGCACGATCACGTGGTCCGGCAAATCGAATCCCAATTGCTCCCAAAGCTCGAAGGCGATGGTCTTCATGCCGTCGAGGTAGAAGGGCTGCCAGGCATGACTGGCGTAAAAGCTGTTCTCGTCAATCGCTGCCATGACAGCGTCGGTCGTAGCCTGCCGGGGGCCAGGAATGCGTTTCAGTTCTGCGCCCAAGGCCTCCATCTGCAATAGCTTGCCTTCCGGAGCGCTGGCGGGCGCGTAGATGGTGCAGGCGATGTTCGCCGCCGCAGCATAGGTCGCCATGGAAGAGCCGGCATTGCCGCTCGAATCCTCCAGCACCCGGCTGATGCCGCGGGCCGCCAACGCGTTCATCATGACCGAAATGCCACGGTCCTTGTAGGAGCCGGTCGGCATCATGTGTTCGCATTTGAATAAGACCTCGCGCCCGTGCCATTGGCTTGGAACCAGCGGTGTCCAGCCTTCGCCCAAGGTGACGGAGCGCGTGGTGCGGATGGCGGAAGCATAGCGCCAGAGCGAGCGCTCACCCTGGGCGATGTCGGCGGGACGGAGGCCCGGACCGGGGGTCAGCTCGACCGGCCCCCGGTCATCGGGCGCGCACCAGAGCGGCTGGTTTACCGGCCACTGCTGACCGGTGCGCGGGTTCACATAAGAGACAGACATGGATGCTCCGGCCCTATCCTGCGGTTACGCCGGCATCGACCACCAGTTCCGAACCGGTCATATAGCTGGACTGATCGCTAGCCAGGAAGAGGATGCCGTTTGCGATGTCCTGTGGCTGGCCCAGCACGCCAGTGGGCACGGACTGAGCCGCGCGGGCGTTCAGGTCGCCGCGATTGCGGCCGGCTTCACCACCGGGCAGAATCGCGTCCCAGATCGGCGTTTCGATGATGCCGGGATGGATGGAGTTGACGCGGATCTTATCCGCCGCGCCTTCCAGCGCCGCTGTCTTGGTCAGCAGGCGGACGGAACCCTTAGTCGCGCTATAGGCGCCGAGGCCCGACCGGTTGCCACGCAGGCCGGCGATGGACGACAGATTGATGATGGAGCCGCCACCCGCCGCCCTCATGGCGGGGAAGGCGTGCTTGATGCCGAGGAAGACGCCGTCGCAATTGATGGCCTGCTGCTTTTGCCAATCGGCTAGGCTGAAGGTTTCCAGCGGACCAGAGATGGCGATGCCGGCATTGTTCACCAGAATGTCCAGTTTGCCAAACGCCGCCTGAGTCGCGGCGATAGCTTCCTGCCATCGTTCCTCGCTGGTGGTGTCCTGCTGCATGGCTTGGGCCTTGCCGCCCGCTCCATTGATTTCCGCCGCGACCGCGTCAGCGCCTGCACCGTTCAGATCCGTGACCATGACAGAAGCACCTTCTTGGGCGAACGTCAGGGCTGTAGCCCGGCCTATGCCCGAAGCTGAGCCGGTTACGAGCGCCACTTTTCCACTGAGTTGGGGCATCGAAATTATTCTCCTAAAGTTGGATATTTATGTTACGAGGGCTTTGACATCCGCACCAACCCTTGCGTAGATGCGTTCTCCAAATTTACTGCCTACCGAAAAAATCCAGCGAAATGCTGAGAACAGGGACGCTCAAATGACCGACGTCACGTCAAACACGTCTGGCCCCGTTATTCCCCTGGCCGAACCGCCGCCGGAGCGGGTCAGCGGATGGATCCGCTGGCTTGTAATCATCGTCGGGACATTCGGCATTTTGCTGACCATGAACCAAGTGTTCAACTGGAACTTCTTTGGCATCATGGAGATTTTCGGCGTCGATCTGATCATCGATACCTCGTTCTTTTACATCATGCTGGGCACGTTCCTGTCGCTGGTGTTTTTGGTCTATCCTTTAGGGCCGGGCTCGAAGAACAAGGTCCCCTGGTATGATTGGCTTTGCGCCGCGGCGGCGATGTATTGTGCCTACTACATGGCGTATTTCGGCCAGACGATCATCCAGGAAGGCTGGGATATTGTGGCGCCCGTCGACGCCACGTTTTATGCAGCCGTTATCTGCCTGCTCAGCCTGGAGGCTGTCCGGCGGGCTGGCGGCTGGATCCTGTTTTCCGTCTGTGCGTTCTTTTTCTTCTACCCCCTGTTCGCCGAGTATATGCCGGGCTTCCTTTGGGGGCCGGAGAGTTTTTGGGAGCCGCTGGATTTCAATGAGATCGGCATAGATTATGTTGTTGATCTGCCGGTCGAATTCGTCCGCCAGCACGCGATGGGAACGGAATCGATTATTGGCTTGCCCATGCGGGTGGTCACCCGGCTGCTGATCGGATTCTTGTTGTTCGGATCAGCGCTGGTATTCACCGGCGGTGGCGAGTTCTTCATGGCGTTCGCGACCGCGCTGCTGGGTAGAACCCGTGGCGGGCCAGCGAAGGTGGCGATTGTCTCCTCCGGATTCTTTGGTTCCCTGTCCGGCTCAGTCATCTCCAACGTCGTGACCACGGGCCAGATCACAATCCCGACCATGAAGCGCACCGGCTACCCGGCGACCTATTCTGGTGCGGTGGAAGCCTGCGCCTCGACCGGCGGCGCCCTGATGCCCCCGGTGATGGGTGCGGTGGCGTTTATCATGGCGGAGTTCCTGAACGTCGCTTACTCAACCATCGTTATCGCGGCGTTGGTGCCTGCGGTTCTGTTCTATCTGGCGCTGCTTTTGCAGGCCGATAACTATGCCGCCCGCAATGGTCTGAAAGGGCAGCCGGCTTCTGAGATTCCCAGACTCTGGGATGTGGTTAAGAGCGGTTGGTACTACCTGTTCAGCCTGGCCATGCTGATCTACATGCTGATCGGCATGCGGCTGGAATCCCACGCGCCGTACTATGCGACTCTGGTTCTTCTGATTAGCTCGCTGATCTTTGGCGGCAAGAACCGGATTACAGGTGCCAAGTTCATCGACATGATGCTGGACGCGGTGAAGAACATCGTCGCCATCATCGGCATCCTGGTCGGCATCGGTATGATCGTCGGCTCGCTCGCCTATACCGGCGTTGGCCCGGCGTTCTCCGGAGAGTTGTTGCAGTTCGCAGGTGACAGCACCTTCCTGCTGCTGCTGTTGGGCGCGGCGACCAGCTTTATCCTCGGCATGGGGATGACCGTCAGCGCCTGTTACATCTTCCTGGCCCTGGTGATGGGGCAGGCGATCGCCGATGGTGGTCTGGATCTGGTGGCCGGTCACCTGTTCATTCTCTACTGGGGCATGATGAGCTACATCACGCCGCCGGTGGCGGTGGCGGCGGTGGCTGCCTCGACAATTGCTGGTTCGCACCCGATGAAGACCGGCATTATGTCGATGCGCCTTGGCGCCATCCTGTTCATCCTGCCGTTCCTGTTCGTCTACAACCCGACACTGATCCTGCATGGCGAGCCGCTGGCCATTCTCCACGACGTGACGACGGCGATCCTTGCGGTATGGCTGATTGCGTCGGCGCTGGAGGGTTGGCTCTACTGGCTCGGCCGCATCGAGTGGACGACTTTCCGTATCCCGGTGCTGGCGGCGGGTGTGGTGCTGCTGTTCCCGGGTGTGTATAGCGACCTGATCGGGGGCACGATCGTCGCGTTGATCTATGTGGTCGGACGTGTGGTCTTGAAGCCCAAGGCGGCCTGACCTTGGCGGCGCACGGCCAAGGCTGGTAGGCTCGGGCAAAACCGAAATACGGGAAATGCCCATGCCTGCCGGTACGTTGGCCGCGCTGCTTGCGAATGCAGCTTACAATGTTCCTGACCGGCCCGCTTTGATTGAAGCGGGCCGAGTCACGTCCTACGCCGCCCTTGACGAGATGAGCCGCCGGTTTGCGAGTGGCTTGGCCGGGCTCGGCCTGAGCAAGGGCGACCGCATCGCACTTTGGCTGCCGAACACACCGGCGCACTACGCGTTGACCTTTGCGCTCTGGCGGCTGGGGGCAACGGTGGTGGGCGTCAATACCCGCTTCCGGGCGAAGGAGGTCGAAGACATTGTCGGCCGGACCGGTGCGCGGGCGCTCGTGTTCTGGCCGGGATTCAAGGACATCGGTTTCGAGGCGATTCTGGCGGACGTCGATCCCGCCATGCTGTCGGGCCTGGAGATGGTCATCGCCCATGACGTGGACGGCGCGCCGGACGTGCCGGAGACGGTGCTTGGCCGGCCGGTGCATCGGCTCTCGACGCTGGCCGAGGCGGAGCCAATGGCCCAAGACCAGGGCGGGCCGGATGTGCCGGCCCAGATTTTCACCACCTCGGGCACCACTTCCGCCCCGAAATTCGTGCTGCACGCGCACCGCTCGCTTGAAGAGCACGCCAGGCGGGTGGCAGCGCATTGGAAGCTGGATGCGTCCGATGCGGTGTTCTTCCAGACGGCACCGCTCTGCGGGACGGTGGGGCTGGTCAATCTGACGGTGAGCGCCGCCGCACAGACGCCTCAGGTCATCCAGGCGCTGTTCGACCCGGCGGAGGCCGGGGAACTCATCAAACGAGAGACGGTTACGCACGTGGTAATCACCGACGAGGTGCTGGTGCGGATGTTGGAAGGAGAGGTGGAACAGAAGCCCTATGCCTCGTTGCGGATGGTGGTTGCTTTCGGCATCAATCCGCCACTGGACGAGCATATCCGGGCGTTCGAGCGCGCGGGCATCTTTGCCAACAACGCATATGGCATGAGCGAGTGCCTGGCTTATTTCGCGCTGCGTCCGCGCCCGGAAGACGGCTTCGAAGGACCGCTGGCCGAAGCCATGTATGGCGGCGGCCTCGTCATTAACCCTGCGAGCGGCATGCGGATTCGCAACACCGAGACAGGCGAGCTTTGCCCTCTCGGCGAGGGAGGGGAGCTGGAGGTCAGCGGTCCGACCCTGATGCTGGAATACGCCGACAACCGGGAAGCGAACACCAAGGCCTGGGCCGATGATGGCTGGCTGCGCACCGGTGACCTGGCCTATCTGCGGGAGGACGGTTGCCTCGTCTATATCAGCCGCATCAACGACATGCTGCGGCTTTCCGGCTTCCTGGTCAGCCCGGCGGAGATTGAGGCGGAATTGGAGAAAGACCCGGCGGTGGAGCAGGCCCAGGTCATCTCCATCAATACAGAGAAGGGCGTGCGCGCCTTTGGCTTCGTGCTGCCGAGCGGGGAAGGGGTCGTGGATGAGCCCGCGCTGATTGCCCGCTGCCGCGCGAGCCTCGCCAACTACAAATGCCCGGTCAGGGTGGTGACCGTGGAGGACTGGCCCTATGCCATCAGTCCGAATACGATCAAGATTCAGCGTGTGAAGCTCCGGGACCAGGCGCAAGCGCTTTATGACGTGGAACGCTCTTCAGTAACGAACCCCGCTGAATAAGGACTGTTGCCAATGCCAATGGACCCGGAACTCAAGGCTGCCCTCGACAAGCTGTTTGCCGCCGACTCTGCCCTCTACCAGAACCGCGGCTTTCAGCGGCGGCTCGGCTGGGGCAAAAAGCCGGCGCTGGTCAATATAGACTTGGCCAATGCCTGGACTCGGGAGGGCTATCCGTTCACCTGCGAAGGCATGGAAACGATCATTCCGGCGGTGCAGGAATTGTTGGCGGCGTTCCGGGCCAAGGGCCTGCCGATTGTGTTCACCACCACAGCCTATGACGTGATCGAGGGTCCGGCGACGGACATGGGGCTCTGGGGCCAGAAGATTCCGGCGGAGGCGTTGAAATCCGGCACCGATGCGGTGGAAATCGACTCACGGTTGGAGCGGCGGGCAGATGAACTGATGATTGTGAAGAAACAGGCGAGCGGTTTCCGCGGCACTAACCTGAACGCCTATCTGAATGCGGCGGGCGTCGACACGGTGGTCATCACCGGCACCACCGCCAGCGCCTGCGTTCGCGCGACGGCGGAGGAGGCCATCGCAGAGGGCTTCCGCCCCATCGTCGTGCGGGAGTGTGTCGGCGACCGCATCGCCGGGGCAACCGAATGGAACCTCTACGACATCGACGCGAAGTTCGGCGACGTGGAGCCGTTGGCGAACGTGCTAGACCATCTGCGCAAGAACGATTTTTAGCATTTAACAAACCAGGGAGACCCGACGATGATTCAGGGCCAGCACCGCTTTACCCGCATGGACAATGTCATCTATGGCAAGCCCGCCGCTGAGGCCATTGCCGAAGAATCGGCGCGGCAAGGGGCGGGGCGGGTTTTCATCGTCGGCTCCAAGTCATTGTATGAAAACACCGACGAGATCGCCAAGGTCGAGCAGGCGCTCGGCGACCGGCACGCTGGCACCTATGTCGGCATGCCCTCGCACAGCCCGCGCGACGCCGTCATCGACTGCGCCCAGCAGGCGGCGGACGCCGGTACCGATCTGCTGGTGACCTTCGGCGGCGGCAGCGTTACCGACGCGACCAAGGTCGTGCAGATTTGCCTGAAGCATAAGGTCTTCACGGTGGAGGGTCTGGACGATTACCACGCCCGCATCGATACCGATGGCAAAAGCTTCGTTCCGCAGTTCGAAGGGCCGGACGTGCGCCAGATGAGCGTGCCGACCACGCTCTCCGGCGGGGAGTTCAACCCGCTCGGCGGTTGCACCGACCACCGGCGCAAGGTGAAGCAGAGCTACACGCACCCGGACCTGGTGCCGGTCTCGGTCATCCTCGACCCGGCGCCGACCGTGCACACGCCGGAATGGCTCTGGCTGTCGACCGGCATGCGGGCGGTGGACCATTGCGTGGAGGGGCTCTGTTCGCAGTATCTGAACCCTTATGCGGAAGGTGCGTTGCTGCATGGACTGAAGATGCTCGCGCAAGGGCTGGCGGCAGTGAAGGCCGATCCGGGTGACCTGGACGCGCGGTTGCAGTGTCAAATCGGTGCCTGGATGTCGATGACCGGCAACATACCCAAGGGCTTGAGTCACGCCATCGGCCATATTCTAGGCGGCACCTGCGACGTGCCGCACGGCTATACCTCCTGCGTGATGTTACCGGCGGCGCTCGCCTGGAACGAGAGCGTCAATGGCGACCGCCAAGCCCTGGTGGCGGAGGCCATGGGCCGGCCAGGCGAGCGGGCGTCGGATGTACTGGCGGACTTTATCGCGGGCCTGGGCCTGCCACGCTCGCTCGGCGCGGTGGATGTCGGCGAGGATCAGTTCGACCTGATCGCCAAGAACACCATGCACGACCGCTGGACCCATACCAACCCGCGCAAGGTGACTGGGCCGGAGGACATCAAGGAGGTGCTGCGGCTCGCGATCTAGGCTAGGCGTGCGGCAGTAACCGCCCTACGACCGGTTGTAGACGTCCTCGTAGCGGATGATGTCGTCCTCGCCGAGGTACGAGCCGGTCTGCACCTCGATCAGGTGCAGGTCCACCTTGCCTGGATTCACCAGCCGGTGGATGTCGCCGAGGGCGATGTAGACCGACTCGTTGGTGCGCAGCCGCTTGGTTTCCAGTGTTTCCAAGTCCTTGCCGACAACCACATCGGCCTCCCCCTCAACCACGACCCAGTGTTCGGCGCGGTGCTTGTGCGATTGCAGGGAAAGTGCTGCGCCCGGTTTGACGACTATTTCCTTTACCTGGAACCGGTCGCCGATGGTGAGCGACTGGTAGTAGCCCCAGGGGCGGAAGCTGAAAGGAAATTCCTCGGCCTGGCCGATGTCGGCGGCTTTGAGCGCTGCGACGACATCCTTGACCCTCTGGCTTTCAGAGAGTGGGGCGACCAGCACCGCATCCTTCATGGCGATGGCGGCAATGTTGTCCAGACCGACGCCCACGAGCCGGAGCGAGCCGTCCTCGGAGCGGAGCAGGGTATTGGTGCATTCGAGCGCTGTCGCAGCGCCGGTCGCGGTCACACCGTTGGCGTCCGGCGTGCTCTGCTGCCAGACGGCCTCCCAACTGCCGAGATCGCTCCAGCCGCCATCGAAGGGGACGGCGGCGAGGTTGGTGGCTGGCTCCATCACGGCATAGTCGATGGATACGTTGCGGACCTTGCGGTAGGCATCCGGTTGAAGGCGGAAGAACATCAGGTCGTTCTTGCCGCCGTCGACCGATGCCTGGCAGTCGCCCAGCAGGTCGGGCGCATGGGCCTGGAACGCGTCCAGGATGGCCTTCACCGAGAACAGGAAGATACCAGCGTTCCAAAGGTAGTTGCCGCTGGCGAGCATGTCTTCGGCGGCGGACAGTTCCGGCTTTTCGACGAAACGCTTCAGGGCATGGACGCCGGGTTCGGCGGCGAAGTCTGGCGTGTTGTCCAGTTCCAGATAGCCATAACCGGTTTCAGGCCGGGTGGGGCGGATACCAAAGGTGACGAGGGAACCGGCCGCAGCGGCCGCGGCTCCAGCCTCGGCGCACTGCAGGAAGGCATTGGAATTGTCGATGACATGATCGGAGGGAGCCACCAGCATCAGCGCATCCGGCTGGTCCTTCAGGAGGAGGGCGGCGCAGAGGATCGCCGGAGCGGTGTTGCGCCCCTCCGGCTCGATCACGATTTTGGCGTCGGTAAAACCGACCGCCGACAATTGCTCCGCCGCTATGAAACGGAAATCGTCGCCGGTCAGAATCATCGGCGGCGCAAACCCGCTACCCTGGAACCTCTTCAATGTTGCCTGGTACAGGCTTTCGTCGCCGATCAGCGGCGCGAACTGTTTCGGATAGCTCTTCCGGGACAATGGCCAAAGCCGGGTTCCGGACCCGCCACACAAAATTACGGGATAAATCATCCGCTATTCCTTGCCGCTCTCATGGCCATTTTCTTTTTGAACTGTGTAGCCCTCATAGCACCCGTACCCCTCCGTACCAGTAGCTGCAATGCTTCATCGTGACCAGTGTTTCCGAGAAAAACGGCCAGCATTCCGATTAACTGCCGTTTGGTGACGTGAAAAGGCGACGTATCGGCCTGAAAGGGTTCGGTTGCCGCAATGCAGCCAGCATGTCACCATTCTTTACTGCAATAATCTGACGGAAATATTGAAATGGCGGTAGACCTGCTGTTTGGCATCCAGACCAATGGCATCAAGCACACCCACGCGGACCCGATGCCCCCGGTCCTTGAGCGATTCCGGATGGTGAAGGAGGCGGGGATCTTCGACTATGTCGACAAGACTCCCGATCCGGATCAGGTTGCCGACTTCGAGAAAGCCCGCGATCAATATGGCCTACCGGTGCTGGCGGGCGGCTGGTTCTACCAATTGGGCAATCCGGACGACATGGCGCTGTTCGAGCATAATTTGGCGGTCGGGCAGCGTATGGGTTCTGCCGTGCACAATACCCAGATCAAGCTGCTGCACACCGTGCTTCGAGGTGCATGTGAACATGTGGTCGGAGGACTTCCCGCGGGTGGCGGAAGTCGGTCAGATGATCGAGAAGCGGGGTGCAGAGTTCAACATGACGCTGGACCACAGCCATGTGGTCTTCAAGATGGACAATCCAGGCGAGCTGAAGATTTTCGGAACGGACGAGAAGGTGGCGTCCGGTGAACTGGTGCTCGACCCGTTCAAGCCGGGAAATGTCATCCAGCAATGGGCGGATGCCGGATGGGTGCGCCATTGCCATGCGCGTGCCGCGGTGCCGAACAATCCCAAAAACATCACGGGGAGGCATCCGGACGGCTCGGTCGGGCGGGGCATCCAGTATCCGTTCGTGCAGCCGGGACCCGGTGAGTATCACGCCGAATGGGACGGGAGCCTGCTGGAGCCCTGGAAAGAAGGCATCCGCATTCTGATGCGCCACCACGCGCGGGACCCGAAAGGCAAACTCGGCCAGATATCGACCGAGTTCATTCCCGGCCCGGATTACGGTGAGGGCTGCAACTACTCCCTGTTCGCGCAGGCCATCGGCTGCGTGGAGTGGATGCGGGCCGAGTGGGACGCCATCAAAACCACCGCCTGATCACGCCTGAAGGCCAGCCTTGCGCAGACCATCCAGCAGGTGGGCTGTGTCGTCCGGCGCGGCATTCCATTTTGCCAGTTCTGCGGCGGCGTTGAAGGCGGGCTTGCATTCGAACACGCGGGCCAGTGCCGCCGGCGCCGCTGGGTCGCCCAGCTGGCCGAGCGCCGCGGCCTGGAGCATATGCATCCAGTAGAAATGCGGCAGACCGATCCGTTCGGCCAGGGCGGAGGTCTCCGCATAGTCACGCCGATTGTACGCCGCACGGGCAAAGCTGAAAAAATACCAGCCTGGATGCAGCGGATTCAGGTATTGCGCCCTTGCGGACAGTTCCGTGCCGCGTTCGAACTTTCCCATGAAGGAATAGTAGTGGCCCAGGTCAGCCAGGGTTTCGGGATCGTTTGGATTGAGGGCCAGCGCCCGCTGCGCTTCCTCTTCGAAGCGGTGGTTTTCGCCCCGAAAGAAATGCACGATCGCGAGCCAGCAGCGGGCATAGGCGCTTTGCGGATCGAGAGCGACGGCCTTTTCTGCCATGACGAGAGCCCGGCTGATTGGATCGGGCCGGGGGTTCGCCTCGAACCGGTGCTCCGCCAGATAGACGTTCGCGAGCAGCGCGTGCGCTTCGCTGCTCTGGGGATCCAGTGCAACCGCCCGTTCCAGCTGTTCGCGCGCCTCCGCATGCAAGTCGTGGGTCAGTTCCACCGTGTAGCGGCGGGCCCGCAGTACCAGATCGTATGCATCAAGTTCGTTGGCGCTTTTGCGCAAAGCCCGCTGTTGCGCCACTTCCTGCACCGTCGCGCCCAGGGCGCCGGCGATCGTGCGCGTAACCTCGTCCTGGACCGTAAACAAGTCTTCCATGTCCCGATCGTAGTGATTGGCCCACAGGTGAACGTCCGCGCCGGCTTCGATCAACTGGGCGGTGATGCGGATACGGCCACCGGCGCGGCGAACGCTGCCCTCAACCAGATATTCCGCGCCCAGTTCCCGCGCCACCTTCGCCAGCCGCAGGCCTTGGCCCTTGAACCGGAAGGTGGACGTGCGGGCGATGACCAGCAGGTCCCGGAAGCGGGAAAGGTTGGTGATAATGTCCTCGGTCAGACCGTCCGCGAAATACTCCTCCATCCCGGCACTGAGGTTGTCGAAGGGGAGAACGGCGACCACGGGCTTGCCGGACAAAGGGGGCAAGACGGCGGGAGCGGCCGGTGTTTCCGGCGGCCATCTGCCGGTGCCGGGTGAGCGTTCCTCCACCGCGCCGACGAAGCGGAAGCCGCGACCGTGCATAGTGCGGATCAGACGCTGGTTTTTGCCATCGTCGCGCAAGGCCTGACGCGCCGATTTCAGGCAGGTGGAAATCGTGGCTTCCGTCACGATCCGGCCACCCCAGATCTCCGATACGATCTCTTCCCGGGTAACGACGCGGTCGCGGTGGCGGATGAGGAGGGAAAGCAGGTCAAACACCTGGGGCTCGATCTTGCGCGGCTGGCCGGCATCGCGCAGTTCGTATCGCCCGAGGTCCAATTCCCAATCTTCAAACGCGAAAATCATCTGCCCAACTCAGTTCCGCCCCATACCCTCAAGAAAAGCTCAGGCAATTCTCAGAAACCTTTCATCGCCGCCTCAAGCGCCGGCATAGAGCCCAGGTTATCTTATCAATGCGGGCGAATGAGAAAGCAACCCGCGCCAAACATCGGCAAACATAAGGAGATATCCCATGCCTCTCGTCGATATCCAACTGATTGAAGGCGTCTTCGATGCCCAGCAAAAACAGACGATGATCGAAAAGGTCACTGATGCGATGCTCGAAGTCGAAGGTGAAGCGATGCGCGGCGTCACCTGGGTCCGCATTCAGGAAGTCGCAAGCGGCGAATGGGCGATCGGCGGCAAGCCGCTCACCACCGACGCGGTGAAGAGCCTTCGGGACGGGTAGAACCCGGCGTTACCTGCCTACTCGGCGCTCGTGGTTAGTTCACGGGCGCCGTAGTGGGCGCCAGCGCCTTTTCGATGGTTTCGGTCATTAGCGCTGAACCTGGCTCGACTCCTGTCGGAAGGTAGGTCACCGGCTGCCCATCGCGTCCGATCAGGTATTTGTGAAAGTTCCAGCGGGGCACGGATGACGGCCCCAATTCGGCCTTCATCCAGAGGTAGAGGGGATGGGCTTCAGCCCCTTTGACGTGCTGCTTGCGTGTCATGGGGAAATTGATGTGGAAGTTGGTCTCGCAAAACTCTTTGATTTCTTCCGCCGAACCGGGCTCTTGCCCGCCGAAATCATTAGACGGTACGCCAAGCACCACGAGGCCGCGCTCCCGGTATTCATCCCAGAGAGCCTGCAAGCCGTCATACTGCCGGGTGAAACCGCAGAAGGAGGCGGTGTTAACCACCAGCAGCGCCTTGCCCCGGTATTGAGCGAGCGGCAGGGCGTGGCCTTCGATGGCCTGGAACTCGAAATCGTAGGCCGAATTCGCATGCCCGTCAGCATGCGCCACGCCGGGCAAGGCCATTGCAAGCGCCAGTATCAGCAGGCCGAACGGTTTCGGGATTGTTTGCATCGTGGCCTCCCAGGCCGGATTTCTCTTGGCAAAGACTACGCTAATCGAAGCTGGTTGGATCGGAGAAAATTGCCCGTCCAACAATTATGCCGTAGCGTTTTGGCTAAGAAGGCGCGGCGATGAACCAGGACGCGCATCATAGCCGATTGGAGGAAACCATGGCCAATACCGGGAAACTGCTGACGGAAGAAGTGCGTGCGGGCGAAGGGATCGTCCGGGTGCTGGAGGAGGCCGGGATCGACATGGTCTTCGGCATCCAGGGCGGCAATATGGGCCGGCTCTACGATGCGCTCTATGACCACCAGGACAGCGTGCGCTGCGTCCTGGTGCGCCACGAGCAACTGGCGAGCGTGATGGCGGAGGTCTACGGGCGGCTGACCGGGAAGCCCGGCGTCTGTACCGGCCAGGGCATTTTCATGTTGGCCAATGCTTTCCTCGGCACGCTGGAAGCGCATTTCGGCTCCAGTCCCATGCTGTTCCTGACGGACTTATCCGACAGCCATCCCTATACCCAGCACGCGCCTTATCAGAGCGGCACGGGCGATTATGGCGCCGCGGATACGCGGAAAGCGCTGGAGGCGATTACCAAGCAGACCATCGTCGCACAGCATCCGGCCCAGGCGGTGCACGCGACCCAACTGGCGATCAAACACGCGCTGACGGGGGAGCGGGGGCCGGTGGCCGTGATCTATCACTCGGGCGCGATTGCGGGGCAGGTGGACCCGAACCAGCGGCCGTTCCTTTACCCGACCAAGCATTACCTTCCCAAGCCGCAACCGGCCGACCCGGCGGCGGTCAAGGAAGCGGCGGCCGCGCTGCGCGCCGCGAAGAAGCCGGTGATTATCGCGGGCAATGGCGTGCGGATTGCGCAGGCTTACTACGGACTCGCGACGTTGGCGGCGCAGATCGGTGCGCCGGTCGCGACGAGTGCTTCGGGCAAGAGCGTCTACCCGGAGACCGGCGACTGGGCGCTCGGCGTCTGCGGTAACTTCGGGCAGGAGACGGCGAATACCTACATCGGTGAGGCCGACCTGGTGCTGGCCGTGGGTACGCGGCTTGGCCCTGCGGATACGGCGAACGAGAATCCGGCGATGATCGACCCTGACCGCCAGACCCTGATCCAGATCGAGGTGGAGCCGAAGAACGCGAGTTGGACTTTCCCCTGCGATGTCAGCGTGATCGGGGATGCTACTCTTACTTTGGATCAACTAAGCAAAGCGGTAGCGGCGGCAGGTCCGCCCTCTGCGGCGGAGGTGGAGGAGCGGAAAGCGGCGCTCGACCGGGCGAGGGAGGCCCATGGCTTTTTCAGCAACCCTGCCTACGCTTCGGACGAAGCGCCGGTCATGCCGCAGCGGGTGTTCAAGGAGTTGCTGGCCGCTACCGCCGATGACGCCATGTTCACGCTTGATGCGGGCGAAAACCGCCTGTTCATGGTGCATTATTTCCAGAGCAAGAGTGCGGGCTCCATGCTGATGCCGGGCATTGGCGCGATGGGCTATGCTGTGCCGGCGGCGCTGGCGGCAAAACTGGTGCATCCGGACCGGCAGGTGATCTCCGTCTCCGGTGACGGCGGCTTTTCCATGGCGCTGAACGGCATGATGACGGCGCGCGACGAGAACATTCCGATTGTGGCGGTGATCCTGAATAACTCGGCGCTCGGCTGGGTCAAGCACGGCCAGGGCAACCGCACGATCGCCTCAACCTTTGCGGAGATGGACTTTGCCGCGATCGCCAAGTCCATCGGCATTCACGGCATCCGGGTGACGGAGCCGGGACAAATCGCCGGTGCCATGGAGGAAGCGCTAAATTGCGGCCAGCCCTGCGTGGTCGATATCGTGACCAGCTTCGAGCCTAGTTTCCGGGACGTGACGAGCCCGTTGGCGGCGGGGTGATCCGCTCGGTCAGGTTGAGGGGCTCCGGTTCTGCTGCTCCTTGTGCGGGGTAGACGAAGGGCTTCTCTTTCCGGCGTAACGCTCGTTTCGCGCCACGCACGGCGAGCCTGCCGCCAGCCTTGACCGGCCAGAGGATCGCGGCAAGTACCGTGACAAAGGCGATGCCGATCAGGAAACCTTCAACCTGGTCCACCAGGACCAGGTTGAAGGTATTCCGCAAAAACCCCGTCACAGCCCCATCCGAAACGAAGAGGTTCGATACCGCCGTCGTCAGCCAATCGGTAGCGTCATAAAAGGCGGCATAGGCCCCTTTCGGATCCTGCACCCGCCAAGCGTACAGGCCACAGGCGGCGATCCCGAGCGTCGTTCTGAAGTCCAGGGCCAGTCTCATCGGGTGTCCTTCTGGCTGCCCGGCGGGCGTTGAGCGGTCAGTGCAGCATGCCGCCGTCGATCAGGATTGTCCGGCCAGTAACGTAAGCGGAGAGGTCGGTCACCAGGAACTCCACCACGCCTGCGCAATCGTCGATGGTGCCCTCGCGTTGCAGTGCCACCACTTCCTTGGCGCGGTCCGCCCGGTCGCCGAGGCGGCCGGTGCGGATGATGCCGGGCGCAATGGCGTTAACGTTGATGTTGAATGGCCCCAGTTCCTGCGCCAGAGAGCGGGTGTAATGGATGATTGCTGCCTTTGCTGTGCCATAGGGGTGATAGGCCCCGCGCGCATCGACGCCAGCGGTGCTGGAAACGGTGACAATCCGACCGCCGCCCGCGGCCTTCAGATAGGGCGTCGCTGCCATGCAGGTATACATGCAGGTCTTCACGTTGATATCCATGACGCGGGTCAGCATTTCCTCCGGCGTGTTGGAGGGGGTGCCGGTGGTCATTTCGTCAAGGACCTGATTGCTGCCTTCGCCGCCTTGTTTCTCATCGGCAAACAGCACGGTGCCGCCACCCGCGTTGGCAACGACAATGTCCAGACGGCCCATTTTGGTGGCAACCTCGCCGACAGCGGCCTCGGCAGCGGCGCGGTCGGTCAGGTCGGCCTCCAACCCCATTGCGCGCACGCCGAGAGCCTGTATTTCGGCCATGACGGTGTCGGCGGTGAGCGTTGACCGCTCGAACTCATACACGTCTGCCCCGCGCAGGTTGCGGTCAATGATGGCAACGTCAGCACCTAGGCGGGCGAGTCGGAGCGCATAGCCCCGCCCGAGCCCGCGTGCGCCACCCGTCACCAGGGCGACTTTGCCCTGCAGTTTCCGTTCGCTCATGATACCGTCTCCCGATGGCTGTTCCGTTCCGACGCCATATAACCAGAGAGAAGGGCAAGGGAATACAGGACCGGTGAGGGTGGCGCGCAATCTTTTGCTTTTGCTAATGCTGCTGTTTGCCGTGGCAGTGGCCGCAGGCGTGATCTGGCGGCATATAGCGCTGGAAGCGGCGGGCCGGTTTGCGCTGGGGCGGTTCGGGTTCGACCAGGCTGAGCTGACGGTGAAGGAGGTGGGCTTCCAGCGAATCGTTGCGGAGAAAGTCACCCTGGGCCCCGGGCTGCCGTCATTGACCCGCGCGACACTCGATTTTCAGCCGATGCGGCTGCTGGCAGGGGAGATCGAGCAGGTGAGCATCGACGGGCTGCGGATGCTGGTCGAGGGCGAGGGGGAGAAGCTGCAAGAGCTGATGCAACAGTTTGCCCAGGGAGCTGGCTCCGATTTGGGCGGGGCAGGGCCGGACAGGGCGCAAGCTGCACCGCGGCAACTGAAGCTCCCGGCTGTCACGCTCACCGATGTGGTGTTGGCGCTGCGGGCAACACCGGTCGGTGACGGGGAAGTGCGGCTTGCTGGCGATGTATCGCTTAGCGGAGACGATATTCATGCCGATTTAGAGGCTGACCTCGAAACCGGGTTCGCCACCGCCGGGTTGGCTCTTCATACGGAGGAGGATGGCCAGGGCCGGGTGATTGCGTTGGCGGCAAAAGGCCGGGTCGATGCCGAAGGATTGGGCGCGGTTCCGGCTATCGCGGCTGAAGCCAGCCGTTGGATCGAGGCAGGGAAGGCGGACTTCTCCCTGACCGGGAGGGCGGCGCTGCCGGGATTCTCGGCAGGCACTCCCGCGGCGCTTCTGGCGTTGCTCGCGGACCGCGTCCAGGCGGAGGGCAAAGTGGAGCTAGACGGTGTCCGGACGGCGTTTGCCCCGGAGACGGTGGGTGGAGCGCTTGCCTGGACCATAGAGGGCGACGCGGGGCAATGGCACTGGTCCGTGGCGGAGCCTGGCGAGTTCAGTGTCACGGGAATCGGTGCTGAACGGTGGCTGCCGTTGGGGCTTGCTCTGCCGCCAGACGAGCCATTGCGGCTGGTGGTCGGCCCTGCCGGCGGTAGTTTTGTCGTGCATGGCGATATGGGCCTCCGGGGTTGGACGGGAAACGGCACCGTCGCGGCGCTGCTGGGGGAGGCAAACGCCACCCTGTCGGTTCAGGCGGCGGGTGAGGCAGGCTCGCGGGATGTCGAACTGCAATCGGTGACGCTTCAGGCAGGGGCCTTGCCGGTACAACATTCCGGCGCGAGCGCTCTTGTGGACAGCATAGACCTTGCGGCGGCAGGCGTTTTGAGACCGCCCAGCGACTTGGATCTGACGGGGAACATGCAGAGCCAGGTGTCTGCTGTGGTGGCGGGGCAGGGAACGCTGAATAATGTGAGCCTTAGTGGCGCGTTTACGGTACGGGAGCCAGCCTCCGCGGTTGCGGTCGAGGCAACGGATATGGCCGCTGTCCTGAACGGCATCGCGCTGCCGGGCATGGTCCGGATCGCCGGACCGCTGGCGGTCGCTGGCGGGCGTGTCCGCTACGCCGAAGATAAAGCGGACGCGGACATTACAGTGGCGGCCGGGAGTGCCGAGGTGCTGGCCAGGGGCGACAGTGGGGCGGTGCCGGTTGCTTGGGAAACAATTGCGGCCAAAATCACGGTGCAGACCGTGGCCGAAGGGGCGCGTGCTCTCGGTGGCGCGGTGTCGGTATTGGGAGCTTCTGCACCAGTGCAGGACGCTGGTATAGCGCTGTCGGAAGCGAATATCACCTTGCCGCTGGCGGATGGGCCGATAAGCGCCTCCCTTCGGCTCGCGGATCGGTCGGGACAGGGCCGCTTTACACCGGTGCAGGTGACGCTCGACGGTGAGCGGCAGGGGCAGGCCGTGACGGTCAGCGGCAACGCCTCGCTGCATCAGGGGCGGGCACGGATGCCGCTTGCCGTGACCGCGGACCTGGCGCGCAAAAGCGCCAATGCACGGTTCGGGCCGGGTGTTCTGGCCTTCGCCCCTGGTCAGATGCAGCCCGAAGACCTCAGTGCAATGGCGAAGATGGTGGGACAAGTATCAGGAAAGATAACAATTTCCGGGCAGGCTCAGATAGCGCCGGATGCTGCCCCAGTGGTCCGCGCAAACGCCACGTTCGGTGACCTGTCGGCCGTACTGAATGGTGGGGTGTCCATTGAGAGCCTAAGCGGAGATCTGGCTCTGGCCTCGCTCCAGCCTCTGGCGACAGCGGGGGAGCAGAGGCTGACCGTCCAGCGGCTGGTGGCGGGCGTGCCGCTGGAGGATGCCGACGCGCGGTTTACCATCCGGCCGGACCGAAATGGCTTTGCGGTCGAATTGAGCGAGGCGGGAGCCAGGCTTTCCGGAGGGCAGGTGCGAGTGGGGCAGGCGCTTTACCGCAATGGGTCGGCGGACCTGCGCGTCGGGATTGCAGACTTGCCGCTGGAGCGGTTGCTGGCGGACTGGAAGGTGCAGGGCCTGGAAGGCACCGGCATCATTGCCGGTTCGCTGCCGGTTTCGATCCGTCCGGGCGGCGTGGCTATCGACGGCGGCCAGTTAATGTCGTTGACGCCAGGGGTGATCCGGGTGGATTTCGGCTCCGCGCGGCAAACGTTGGCGGGGGCCGGCAGCCAGGTGGAACTGGCGGTGCGGACTCTGGAGAATTTTCACTATGATCGCCTGACGCTCGGCGTTTCAAAACCGTTGGACGGGGAGTTGTCATTAGCGGTAGGCCTTGATGGAAAAAATCCTGAAGTTCTGGAAGGTTATCCGTTCCGCTTCAACGTCAACCTGAGTGGAAGGCTGGAGCCGATCCTGGAAGCGATTCAGGCAGGCGAACGGATCAGCACGGACCTTCTGCAAGGCGGCTTTGCCCAATGACGGGGCCGCCGCCAAACATATCGCCGCTCTAGATTTGTGGTGCGGCGGCAGCGGCGTACTATATGATTGAGAGCGACGCAGCAGCGCGTAGGGATTGGTACCGATGATCCGACGAACTTACCTTTGGGCCGCAGCAGGGCCGTTGATCGTGTTGCTCGCCGCGTGCCAGCCGACCGTGAAGGTCGAAGCGCCGAAAGAGCCCATCACCATCAATCTGAACGTTAAGATTGATGCAGAAGTGCGGGTGAAGCTCGAAAAGCAGGCGGAAAAAGACATCGAAAACCGTCCGGACATCTTCTAACCGGGAGAATCACCATGGGTTTCATTCGTAATATCGTGCCGGTTCTGATTGTCGCCCTAGCCGTGATGGCAGGCAGCGCAAGCGGTGCGGCGGCCGCCAGCAAGCTGGACCAGTACCGGGCGGACGGCGTGATTGCCGAGCGCTATGACGGTTATTTGGAGATGCGCGGCAGCGGGCCGGGAGACGCGGCCTCTCTGGTGCGGCAGGTGAATGACGAGCGCCGCGCCATCTACGAAAAGCGGGCGCGGGAGCAGAATGTCCCAGTATCGGCGGTTGGCATTCTGTTTGCTAAGAAGATCGTCGAATCGGCACCCAGAGGCACCTATTTCAAACTACAGGATGGCAGCTACCAGCGGAAATAGGGGCCCGCAAAACCGGAGAGAAGGAAATCAGGCATGGCGGCGCTTTCGGCGACAGGGCCGGCGTTTACGGCAAGCGGCATGGGCCGGGAAATCGGCAGCTCAGGCGATGCCGACAATTTTGTCCGGCAGGCCGAAGCGGACCCGGCTTGGCTGCCGTCAGCGATGGACGCCGCCCGCGGCCTGTTGCTCGTGCGCGGAATGGATGGGATAGCGGCTGATGCTGACCTGCTGCTGCGTCTCAGCCGCCTGTTCGGCGACGACGTGGAGGACTACCGCACCACCAATATCGCGCAGAACATGGTGCATCAGACCGTACCGGAGATCCTGATCGTCTCCAACGTGCCGCCGGTTAAGCGCGCGCCGCCTGCTCGGCCGGACCCGCCGCTGACCGCCGATGGCGGCCTGCCCGTGCAGTTTCCGCACCGGCGGGGGTGGCACACGGACCAGAGCTACCGCCGCCCGCCGCCGGATGCCTCGCTGTTCTATTGCATGAAGCCGGCGCCGAAGGATCAGGCGCAGACGCTTTATGCTGACGGGACAGGGGCCTATGCCGAACTGCCGGCGGACCTGAAGGCGAAGGCCGACAGTCTGGTCGGCATCCACGCCCAGCCGCGCACCGGTAGGACAGAGGCCGACGCCCGCGCCGGAACGCCGCCGCCAGTGGTGGAGGCTCACAAAGCCCCCCAGCGCCAACCGGTGGTGCGCAAACACCCGGTGACCGGCGAAAAGGCGCTGTTCCTGTGCGAGGCAGGACAGATGGACTGGATTGACGGACCATTCGAGGGCATGGAGCCTGGGGTCGAGGGGGACGGCGCGCGGCTGCTTTATGAATTGATGAGCCACTACACCAGCCCGCGGTTTGTCTATGCCCATGAATGGGAAGCGGGCGACCTGATCATTTACGACAACCGCTGCAGCATCCACGCCGCAACCTGGTTCGATGCGGACAAGCACGACCGGGTGATGTGGCGGACGACGGTCAGGGGCAATCCCGGCGCGGAATACGCCGGGGAAGCGCCAAGTTGGCTGCCGAAGGCGGCGGGGTAGGGCTCACACGTTTCAAGGCAATGCGGGCAGGTCCAGCAGGGGGGCGTGCTGTTGGGCGCCGTAGGCGTCGGCGTCGCCGGGGCCGCCCGCGCTGACGGCGCGCTGGATTGAGAATTTGATCGCATTGGCAAAGGGGTAAAACTCGAAGCCTACAAGCTCGTTGTCGGAGACGTTGTAGAGCTCGCACACCTTGGCCCGGTTGATCAGACCGGCAGCGCGGACGGCTTCGAAATCCTCCTTTGTCGGGAACAGGATGTCGAAGGTCACGACGTACGGGCCTGCATTCTTGGAGCGGATGACTTCGGCGACGTCGGACAACACTCTCATGACAGCCACTCCAGACGCCCGAATTGCTCCGGATTGTCGATTTCCATCAGGTGATAGATGTTGAACTCATAGACCGGTCCCGCGTCGATCTCCGCCGGGCTGAAGGGGAAGGCAATATTGCCCGCCGTCGCCTGCCGGCCGGGATAGGAGACGTGCAGAATGGCGGCGCGCGCCAGGCCGCAAATGGCCTCCGCAATCTGGGGCGTCTCCCCGATAACGTCGATCAGCACGCCGATTTCGTGGGCGGGCTGTTTCACCGGCTCCCACTTGCCCATGACGCCGTCGAAGCCATAGCGGTGGAACGTGACGGAGTATTGGTCGTCGCGCACAAAGTCCGGCTGACTTTCGCGAATTTTCTCCATGATGGTCGCCTGGATCTGGTCGATGTTGGCGATGAAGCGGGGATCGCGCGCACCGCCGATGGTGATAGCGCGGTAGCCAGCCAATCGCGCCCCCTCCAGCTTCACCGTGTATTTGTCGGCGGCAATGAAGGCGCTGCCGGTAACCTTCACCCGCCGGTCGTCGTACTGCTCGAACACGGTCTTGGTCAGATCCACCGTCCCGCCCGGCCCGGCCAGCATCAGCGGGTCGGTCTTCTCGTAGAAAGTGTGGGCGGAGACGCTCTGCACCGTGCAGGCTTTGTCCGGGTGGCAGGGCTCCACCAGAAAATGGTCGTCGCGCAGGCGCCCGATGATCAGGTCGCCACCGCCGGTCGGGCGCGCCGCGAGGCTGCCGCATTCGACGATCTTGCCCATGTGCAGGGTAAGGCCGCGGGGATAGCCCTTCAGCAAGGGCAATGCCGCGATATTCGCCACGTCCCACGCCCGGCCGCCAATGATGATGTCGGGGTTCTCCCGCAGGGCGGGCCAATAAGCCTCGCAGCCCATCTGGGCGACGATGTGCTCTGCCTGGTTGATGTCATCAGGGCTCAGGGGGTGGTTGGTCTCGAAGGTCTGGATGCGCTGGTCGGCCAGGGCGTCCTGCACCACGGCCTTCTCCAGTTCGGTGCGGACGATGGCGACTTTGCGGGAGATGTTGAGTTCGCCCATGACCTCCCGCAGCAGCTTGACCAGGAAGTCCACCTGCTCGTCACCCCCAGCGCCGCCGGCCGAGCCGATGATAAGGGGGACGCCAGCGTCATAGCCGGCCTTCACCAGCAGCTTCAGGTCACGCTTGGTCATGGCCTCACCCACAAAGGGTTCGCCGGTGCCGAGATAATAGGGGCCGGGATCGGATGAGCCAGCGTCCGCGGCGATCAGGTCCAGACCGGCGGCGACCGCGTCATGCAACGACTGTTCCCGGAAGCCGTAACCCAGCATGCCGTTGGAAACGACAACGAACTCGTCGGCGGATTTTGGTTCGATCACATTTGATGGGGTCATAAGCGTATCCTCTCAGTGAGAGCGGGCAGGTCATTGCGGCCCGGCAAGCGTGTCCGGCCAGAGTAACGCTCAAGGCGCACTTGGCAATCGGGCAGCCAAGGCTTTACATAGGCCGCATGGCGTCATCGGCGCTTCGGAATGCCGGACACTTGGCCTGATAGGCAAGGCGGCGGCACGAATATGGCAGAGGACAACAGCTGAATGTTCGGCAGGATACTGAAATATTTCGGCCTGAGCCTACTGGGTTTGGTGTTGATTATCGCATTTGCCGTCCTGGTCATCCCCAGCACCGTCAGTCAGTTGGCGGTCGAGCATGTGCTGGATGATATGGGCGTCAAGCACCAGGGTATTGACACGCTGGATCTTAGCGTCACCAGTGCCACTGTTGTCCTGGGGCCGGTGACCATCGGCGAGGGCGAGAACCCGATCCGGGCAGAGCGACTTGAGCTGGTGTTGGCACCGCTCGAATATTTCGACGACCGGGCGCGGGTCACGCTGATGCGCCTGACCGGAGCGGATATCGTGGTGCAGCGGCTGCCGGACGGCGATGTCGAACTGGGTGGCAT
Organism: Alphaproteobacteria bacterium; assembly: GCA_965222315.1. Taxonomy (GTDB): domain Bacteria; phylum Pseudomonadota; class Alphaproteobacteria; order Bin95; family Bin95; genus JACKII01. The sequence continues at coordinate 2,218,340 of OZ244951.1, forward strand.
GAAGCTCAGTGAACTCGCGGGCGGCGAAAAGGAAGCGGAACCGGAGGCGGCCGCGGCCGAGCAGGAGGACGAGGGTGAGCCCATCGCTTTCGGCGTCGATACCCTGGAGATCGCCAACAGCAGGGTCTTTCTGCGGGACATCAATGGCGGCGAGTTCGAGTTGGAGGTGCGGGAGCTCCAACTGGCGAACCTGCAATCCTGGGACAAGGACCAGACGGCTAACCTGTCGTGGAATGCTCTTTTCAATGGCATCGAACTGAAGCATCAGATTTCGATGCAATTGTTCAGTTCGCCCAAGGTGATTGAGGCTGAGGGACACATGCGTGACCTGACCGCCGAAAAAATTGCTCGTACTACCGGCGAGCCCTTGGAACAGGCGGTCGACGGGACGGTGTTTTCCGATTCGAAGTACAAGGTTACCTTGAACGATGACGGCTCGTTTGAAGCACATTCCAACGGGAAGGTGCTGGTCGAAGGTTTCGGCATCGACACGCCGGAAGGCGACAAGATTGGCGTGCCGAACATCGAACTGTCGTTGGACATCACGTCGAAAGGCGGCGGTACCGAGCAGCGGCAGGTGGCAGGCGATATATCGGTGTCGGCCGACGTGATTAATGTGGAAAGCGGGGACGGCGCGAAGGCGATGGTCGCGAACCTAGCGGTTGGCGGTACCGGATTGAATGTAATCGATGTTTCCGGCCAGAACGACTCCATCTTGCTTAGCGCGCTGCAAAACCAACTGAGCGAATCCGGCGTGGCGTCGTCGAAATCAATGGTGAAACTGCTGCTGGACGTGGTGGTGGAGGCCGCGCGGGAAATCGGCAGCCACGACCTGCAAATTGAGGGGCATCCGACCATCAGTGTCGGCGAGGTCTCCACTCTGCTCCCCGGAGCCAATCCAGGCGATCCGCCGATGCTGGAGGCCTCCCTGGAAAATGGGTCGCTGAGTATCGAAGACCTGGCGGCGGGCGCAATCGACGGTGTTTGGAAGATCGCTGGCAGCGCTGTTGCACAGCTTGCGGGCTATCGCAGTCAGGCAGCGCTGGATGGACAGAGCGTCGCCTCCGAACTGGGGTCAGCCGATTTGAAGCTCACCGAAGTTAATGTTGAGACGGATGGCGCGGATTCGAAAGCAGAACTGGGCGTGGATGTGGCGCTGCAAGGGCTGGTTACATCCTCGGACCGTAATCAGCAGTTCTCAATCGGCCAGCTCAAGCTGACCTCACCCAAAATGTCGGCAGCAGGCGGCGGCGATGTGGAAGAGCGGGCCTTCGGCGAAGTCAGCTTGGCCGTGCAGGACATCGCCGGCGTCTGGCCGGACCAGGGCGGAAACCTGGCGGTGGCGGGCGGCGCATTGCGGGTAACACTAGGCGATCTGGATCTGCAACGGCTCGAATCCAGTGGTGGCGGTGACGTTCTATTGGAAGACTGGCAGGTCAGTCAGGCAGGCACGCAACTGCTGGCCGGGTTCAAAGCACTGACGGTGGATGTGCCGTCCGTCCGCATAGCGACGGAAGGCGACGCCATTACCGTCGGGCCCGGGAATATTGCAGACGCGGCGGATACCGGTGACGATAGCAAGGCAGACGCGGCCAGTCCGGCAGACACCCCAACAGAGACAGAAGCCAAGTCGGAAGCCGACGCACCGCCGAAGCCGGAAACGGCCGAGCAGGATAGCGACGTGGACCCGACGCCGGCGCGTCTGGTGGCTGGCATTCCTGTACCGCCGGCACGGCCAGCGGAAGTGCCGGTAAAAGCCGCTCCGGTGGTCACGGCTGTTGCCGAAGTACCGAAGCTGGCGAGCGATGGCGTCTTTAGTGTGAAGCTGGACGGCTTCCATGCAAGAGCCCCGGTGGGTGAGGGGCTAGCAGAGGTGACAGGTGCCCAGACCCGGCTGGCTTTGAATAGTTTCGGGCTGTCCTCCGGTAGCGGCGGCGAGGCGAATATCGGCGGCGCATTGGGTTTCTCCGGCTGGCGGTTCGCGGATAGCGCCATAGGCATTGAAGCGGGGTTCAAGGGCCTCCGCGCCCGTACGCCCGGCCTGAAAGCGGTTTTCGGCAAGGGATTCACGCTAAACGGTGCTGTCGATACAGTAGTGGAAGGCGTCGCAGCCAATGTGCCGGGGGACCAGGGCCGGAAATGGGATGTGATGGTCAATGGCGTCTCTGCCAAGCTGTCGACCTTCGAAGCGGCTGAAGGCCAGATAACGGCTCAGGGCGATGTGACGGTCGGTGGCTTGGAAGCGAACGAGTCGGGGGAAGATGGCCACCGGGTAGCGGTCGGCGGTATCAAAGCGACAAAGATCAATCACACACCGGATCGGACAGAGTTGGAATCGCTGCTGATAGAGAACTTGCAGGCGGTTCTGAACAAACACTTGGTTGCCGCGGGTGAGGGCGAGCCTGCTGACAAGGAGGAGACCCCGCCGGTATCAAACGAATCAACCGACGGCGGTGTTGCGCCCTTGCGTATCGGCACCTTCTCCATCAGCCCCGGTTCGAGCGTCAGCCTGGCGAACACCGCCGGGGGCAGCGCTGTCACCACAGAAATCCTTGTCGACAAGGCCGTCGTTTCGCCAGTGGACCTATCGAACAAGGCGGCCAAGTCCGATGTGGATGTGGAATTGCGGGTCAATAAATCCGGCAAGGTCTCGGTAAAAGGAAACCTGCCGCCGCTCGACCCGGAAAGCGGGCTTGACGTGAAAGTGCGCGCCTCCGGCATTCAGACTAAAGGTTTCTCGCCCTACACCAAGGAAGCGGTGGGCGTTGGCTTGGCCGGAGGGGTGGCGGCGGCATCGATTGATGCCAATGGCGATCCTAATTCTCTGAAAGGCAATGCAAATATCGTTTTGAAGCAGATGGAAATCGAGCCGATGACCGATGCGCAGAAGAAGGCGTTCACCGATCAGTACACGTTCAGCCCGGAATATATCCTCGACATCCTGAGCGACAGCGATGGTGTCATCGACCTGAATGTGCCGATCAGCGGAACGACGAAAGATCCGGACTTCGATATCTCAGGGATCGCCGTCAAAGCGATGAGCGGCATGGCGGCAAGTGCGTTGACCTCTCCCTTCAGCACGATTGGCTCTGTTGCGGGCGGAGCCGTGGGCGGCGCTGCAAGCGTGGTCGGGGGAGCCGCCAGCTCGGTTGGCGGGCTTGTCACCGGGAATGGCGGCTCCGGTGATAGCGGGAAGGATGCTGCCCCAGCCGGGGACACTGCCGGAACAGCGGCGGCGGGCACCGACGCCGAAAAAACCGCGGCCGAAAAGGCTGCCGCTGAAAAAGCGGCTGCAGACAAGGCAGCGCAGGAAAAGGCGGCCAAAGAAGCATTGGAAAACTCCTTCGACTCGTTAGGCGACTCGCTTTTCGGCAATTAATGGATCGCCCGTTAGATCGATCGCGAAGCGGAACTTGCATCTGCTTTGCCGATCCTGATATCCGAGCAGCATGAATCAGCTTGCACGGATATCACGCTAGGAAACGTCGGTATTCAGCGCCGCCAAGCCCTTCTGTATCCAGTCACCCGCCCATTTCGCGGGACCACGGACGCCCTTTAAGGGCTCGTCCGGACGATCGGCGAGTACGCGTGGGTTTTGTGTCAGATTCACGAGCATGGCTCGCGCCCGCATCAGTTGCTCCCGTGAAAGGCGAGGCGCGCCGTGCTTTATCTCAGCGATCAAAGTGCGGTGCAGAGCGCTGGTAAGAGTCCAAACCGTGTACAGGCGGATGCCCTGCAAATCCGCGTCACTGGCCAGGCGGTCCATGCACGAAACCAGGTCGTCGAACAATGAAATGTCGCGCCGCGCCCGCAGAATTTCCGCTGCAGCATAGATTTCCTCCGGTTTGGCATCTGGTGAGAGGCCCTGCCGCACGGGAGACATGTCGTCCATCACCGGCGCCATCGCCTTCAACGCGTCTCTGGTCTTCGCGAGATCACTGAGAGGGGCGTGGGGATCAAATCCCGAGAGAAGATCGTCGTAGCGTGACTTCTCCAACTCGATTTCGTTTTCAAGTTCGGAGACCTGTTGTTGGGTCTCCGCCAGTTTCGCCTTCACCTCCCGCAGATCGACTTCCACTGACCCAATTTTCAGGCGGGAGACATAGCCCGGCAGTTTCTCGAACACGGATGGATGCTTTGCCAGCCACCAAAAAGCGCCGACGATCAATACCGGCCAGACCGAGACATTTTCCAGAAGCAGTCTCAGATACTGGTAAAAGGCGTCGTTTTCCATACCTCGTCCTATCGCCGGGAAGAGGGGACGGTTGCGCGCCCCGGTATGCCCTCTGTTCTCCGCTACGCCCCGATCGGCAACTCGCCCTTAACTAGGGTCCGGTGCATGACACGGGCCTGGGTCGGGTCGACTTCGGTCCGGGCGTGCATGGTGCAGCGGTTATCCCACATCAGAACGTCGCCCGGCTGCCAGTCGGCCTGGGTCCAGGTCAGGTGTGGCTGGGTGGCGGCCTCCCACAGCAGGTCGAGCAGGTCTTCGCCTTCCTGATTCGGCATTTCCAGGATGTGGCTGGACGGGGCGGCATAGCGGCGGCCGAGATAGAGCGCCTTTTTGCCGGTGTCCGGATGCACGCGCACCAGGGGATGCACCGGGCCTTCGACTTCGGCATAGGTGGTGGGAAGCGTCTTGGTCGGGCGCACGCCGCCAGAAGTGTTGCGGGTGGCGTCCTGCTTAGTGTGCTTGCCAGCGATCTTTGCCTTGATGTCATCCGGCAGCGACTCATACGCCATATATTGGTTGGAGAATGAGGTGTGACCGCCGCCGTTCACCGGAACTTGCAGGGCGTGCAGGATGCTGCCTTTGGGCGGGGTGTCCACATAGGAATTGTCGGTGTGCCAGAGCAGTTCCTGGCTGCCGCTGCCGGAGCCCTTGAACACCGGCTTGCCGTCTTCATCCAGGTTGGAGATGATCGAGATGCCGGGCAGGGCGGAGACGCGACCCGATTCCGCGCCATAGCCCGCCTTCAGCCAGTACTCGCGGCTGCCGGTGGCCTGCTGGCCGCCGAGGGCGTCGGCCATGGCGAGCAGATGCTCGTCGCTAATGGTCTGGCCACGGAACAGGAGGACGAGGTTTTCGCCCCAGGCTTTCGTGACTTCGGCGGCGCGTTCCGGCGTCCAGGGCTGGGAAAGGTCGAAGTCGTGCACTTCCGCGCCGAGGGCCTTGCCGCTGGGTATGACTTCCATGTCTAACTCTCCGTAAAAGGGCGCTTCGCTCAAAAGGCGGCAGGGCCCTGGGTGACGGTGCGGTGCATCAGACGGCGGTATTTGTCGCCGTCATAGGGGGCCGCCCGGTGGATCAGGCAGCGATTGTCCCACATCAGCAAGTCGCCCACTCGCCATTGGTGGTTGTAGACGAAGCGGTCCTGGGTGCACCACGCTTCCAGTTCGTCGAGCAGGGCGCGCCCCCTATCTTCCTGGCCCTCGATCCAGCCGGCATGGTGTCCGACAAACAGCGACTTCCGGCCGGAAGGCGGGTGGGTGCGGGCCAGCGGCTGAGCGATGGGCGGCCAGTTGGCTATTTCCTCGTCAGTCGCCGGTTTGCCAGAAGAGCGAAGTATCGAGTCCGGCCAGGAATGGACGACTTTCAACTGGCTGAGTTCTTCCTGCTTTTCTTCCGGCAGGGCCTCAAACGCTTTCAGGGTGTTGGCGAATTGGGTTTCGCCGCCTTCATCCGGCACCTCGAGGCTATAGAGGAACGTCGCGAGGGACGGCTTCAGGCGGTAAGATTTGTCTGAGTGCCAATGCACGCTGCCTTTGGCGGCGATCGCCTGGCGGGGCACGTTGTCCTGATCGAGATTGCTGACGATATGGATCAGCGGAATATCGGACGAGCGGTTCGACTGGACGTGTACATCCAAGTCCCCGAATTGCTTTGTGGCTTCGAGCTGTTCGTCTTTCGAAAGCGCCTGATCCCGGAAGCAGAGCACGTGGTACTGGTCAAACGCGTCCAGCAGGCGTTGCTTGGATTCAGTTGTCAGCGCCTGCCGCAGGTCGAGGCCGACAATTTCAGCACCTAACACAGGTGAGAGCGGGTTTATCGCAAAGTCTTGCATGGCGTTTCCTTTTGGGATTTGCCTGTAGGCTAGCCCCACAGCACGAGGGAGCCAAGCGGGAAGGCGGAACCGCCTTGCCGTGGCTATATGCCAAGGGCCGAGTCAGACGGCTGGTCACCATATAGAATGGGGCGTTAGGAGCGGTGGCAGTTGCATGGGTATCTACATTTTATCTACATCGGATCGACATTCCATCTACATCACATCGACATTTTTTCGCAAAACAGCCCGATTTTGTCGATAAATGTAGATGAATGTAGATGTTTTCCGGATTTTTCAGAATAATTACCATATTACCGTTATTGCTAGAATTCCCGACATACCGTACAGCGGCACAGGACAATCAAGATTAACAACCCGCCCATAGCGGAGCACCCTGACATGCCGCCGATCTCCCCGCTTGCCCCTGCCGCCTTTCCTGAACTGCCGCCCATCGATGGCGTCCGCCTGGGCGCGATGGAGGCGGGCATCAAATACAAGGGCCGCCATGATCTGGCGCTATGGCTGCTCGATGAAGGGACGACCGTTGCGGGGACGTTCACCAAGTCCCTGACGGCCGGCGCGCCGGTGTTATGGTGTCAGAAGTCCTTGAAGGAGGGCGGCGGTTCGGCCCGGGCCATCGTGGTGAACTCCGGCAATTCCAATGCCTTCACCGGACAGGCTGGTATGCGGACGGTACAGGCGACCGGCGAGAAGGCTGCGGAACTGGCCGGTTGCGCGCTCAACGAGGTCTATATCGCCTCGACTGGCGTTATCGGCGAGCCGATCCCGGCAGACCATATCCCGACCATGCTGCCGCGCCTGCACAACGAGATTGCGCCGGACAAGTGGCACGACGCCGGCCGGGCGATCATGACCACCGACACCTTCCCCAAGTTCGCGACGGCCACGGCGGAATTCGGCGGCAAGACCGTGCGGATCAACGGGGTCGCCAAGGGTTCCGGCATGATTGCGCCGGATATGGCGACCATGCTGGGCTTCCTCTGCACCGACGCGGCCATTCCCGCAGACGTGCTGCAGGCGGTGCTGAGCGGAGCGGTTGACCGCTCGTTCAACGCCATCACGGTGGATAGCGACACCTCCACCAGCGACACGGTGATCCTGTGCGCGACCGGCAAGGTGGGCAATGCCATGCCTTCTGGGGCGGATGATCCGGCGCTGGCGGATTTCGCGGCAAAGCTGGAGGCCATCTGCCTGGACCTGGCCCATCAGATCGTGCGGGACGGGGAGGGGGCGTCTAAGTTCATAGAGATCGCCGTGACCGGTGCCGACAGCGACCTGGCGGCGCGCAAGATCGGCCTCGCCATCGCCAACTCGCCGCTGGTCAAGACGGCCATAGCGGGCGAGGACGCCAACTGGGGCCGCATCGTCATGGCGGTCGGCAAGTCCGGCGAGAAGGCCGACCGCGACCGGCTGCAAATCCATATCGGCGGCGTGAAGATTACCGACCATGGGCAGGTGGTGGACGGCTACGACGAAGCGCCGGTGGCGGCCCACATGAAGGGCCAGGAAATATCCATTGAGGTGGGGATCGGCGTCGGCAAGGGATCGGCCAAGGTTTGGACCTGCGACCTGACCCACGGCTATATCGAGATCAACGCGGACTACCGCAGTTAGACCGGTGAGCGAGCACACCGACTTTTCACCAATTAGCACGGACCGCCTTCTACTGCGCCCGCACCGGTTGGAGGACGCGGACACGCTGTCCACGCTTTCCAATGATTCTGACCTGGTTCGTCATCTGGCGCGGGTGCCATATCCGAACACGCCGGATCAGGTGCGCGCCTATATCGGAGCCGCCCTGGAGCGGCTTGCGGCAGGGGTTGAAGCGCCATTGTCCGTTGTCCTCCGCGACGCCGGTGAGGTGATCGGGTCGTTTAGCCTGCGCATCAATGGCCTGCAGCGGCATGCGGAACTCGGCTATTGGCTTGGCCGCGCGTATTGGGGGCAGGGCCTTGGCAGCGAAGCCGTGTCCGCCGCCGCTTGCCATGCGTTCACTGTGCTCCAGGCCACACGGGTCTGGGCGACCGTGAATGTCGACAACCATGCCTCCCAACGGGTGCTGGCGAAGGCGGGACTGCGCGAATACAAGCGCGGTATGATCAAGACCCCCGCCCGTAACTGGGAGGAGGCAGAGGCGGTCTTTATGGAACGCCATGCCCCACGCGCGCCGCTGCTGGTCGCGGCAGTGGCGCTGGTGGACCGGGACGGGCGGGTGCTGCTGGCCCAACGCCCGCCGGGGAAGCAGATGGCCGGGCTCTGGGAGTTTCCGGGCGGCAAAGTCGATCCAGGCGAAACGCCGGAGGCGGCGCTCATCCGCGAGTTGAAGGAAGAACTGGACGTCGATACGGCGGAAAGCTGCCTTGCGCCCTTTACCTTTGCCAGCCACACCTATGAAGACTTTCACCTGCTGATGCCGCTCTATGTCTGCCGGGTGTGGCAGGGCAATCCGCGGCCGCTGGAAGGGCAGACGCTGACCTGGGCGCGGCCGAATGAGATGAAGAACTACCCGATGCCACCGGCCGACAAGCCCCTGGTGGCGATGCTGAGAGACCTGCTGTGACAGCCGAAACCATCTTTTCCGTTGAGGGCGACCTTTGGACTCCGCAGCAGGCGGCGGGGGGCTTCAACGGCCCCGGCATGCATGGCGGCGCGGTTGGTGCGATGCTGACCGGCGCCTGCGAGTTAAAGGCCAAGGCGCTGGATAGCGACCCAGCCAATCCACTGCTGCCGCTGACTGCCTCCATCTTCCTGCTGCGCCCGGTGCCGCGCAAGGCGACCGAGGTGCGGGTGGACGTGCTGCGCCAGGGCGGGCGCGGCCTGTTCTTGCGCGCCGAGGCCTGGAGCGACGGCAAGTTGCAGGCAACCGCCCAGACGGCCTTCGCGCGGGGCGCGGCGACGCCTGGGATGCCGGAGCCAAACTTCACGCCACAAGACCCGGAGAGCGGCAAGCCAGGCGTGCTGACCGGGCCGGGGCATCCATGGCTCGGCGACGTGACCGAAATGCGGATGACGGCGGAGCGGATCTGCTGGTACCGCTACGACCGGCCCCTGTTCCCTGATGAAACGCCGATGGCGCTGGCGGCGAGCGTCGCGGACTGGTCCAGCGGCACCTGGCGTCCCGACGGCTGGCGCGACCCAAAGGCTAAGTGGTTTCCGAATGTTGAACTGGGTGTGCGCCTGGCGAGGCTGCCGGAAGGCCCATGGCTCGGCTTCCGCAACCGCCAGCATTGGCGGCAGAATGGATTGGGGACGACAGAGACCGAGCTGTTCGACCGCCAAGGGCCGGTTGGGGCGGCCAGCCAGTGCATGGTGTTGACCCCTATGGACTGATCGGGCGGCAAGGCTTTAGGCTCCGATCCTGTCCAATCATCCGGTACACCATAAGGAAACGCCCGCATGGCCGATGCCCCCAATCCCCGCGACAACATCCGCACCTTCATTCCCAAGCTGATCGAAATGACCGAGGATGTGGTCTTCGGCGACATCTGGGAGCGCAAGGAGCTTTCCAAACGCGACCGGTCGCTGATGGTGGTCTCGGCCCTGATCGCGCTGGGCAAGGAGCGCCAGATGGTCGGCCATTTCAACCGCGCGCTGGACAACGGCCTGACCGTGGAGGAGATCAAGGAAATCATCACCCACCTGGCCTTCTACAGCGGCTGGCCGACCGCCATGACGGCGGCAGCGATCTTCAAGGAAGTTGTGGAGAAGCGGGAGGGGTAGCAGCCTGTCCGGATGATAGTGGCCCCCGGAAAGCAGGTGCTTTCCGGGGTAAGGGGAAACCTGATACTTTCCGGGACTGCGGATCTTTTGCGCAACAGCTATGGCTCGTTGTCTTGCGTCGAGTGTCTCAGAGGATGGAAAGTATGTTAAGTTTGCATTCATAGGCTACCCGGATTTGGCTTTGAAAGATCGGAATTACATAGCGCGGTAAAATGCGATTACCCAGTACGAGACCGGCCGTCATGGCGTTAATTATTCTCTAACACCTGTTATTTGTATCGATGGGCGGTTGAGGAAATGCAATCCAACAAAAGACCAAAAATGAAAATTTCTTAAAATGAGGATTTGCGAAATGATTTTGCAATGTTTTGTTTTTGTAGTTGCAATTTTTGGTTCGATAGTCGTTGGGTCTTTAGCTTGGTCGCAACCTAATTCCGAAGATCACCATAGCCAGGAAGAGGGCATTCATAGCATTGGGATTCAGGACCAACAGCTAAAACAAGCTCATACCGATATTGTGACAGCCCTCAAGGGTCTTGAGACAGCGGTCCGCGACCTAAAACCTGAAAGCAGCGATTCAGTGCGCGAGGCACAACAGCAGCGTGAAGTTCGTGATCTTGATGCACAAGAAGCAATGGCGTCGTGGGCGGAGCGAATGTTTTATGCGACGCTCGCTAGTGTTATTCTAACGTTCGGGGCTCTATTGGCAATTGTCCGAACTCTGCACCACACAAAGCGCGCGGCAGATTACACCGCTGGAATGTTGGTTGAGGCAAAGGCGACAACTGAAGCTGCGAAAGGAGCCACTAACGCCGCCAAAGAAGCAAATGATATAGTAGGAAGAGCGCAGCGGCCTTATGTCTTTGTAAGCGATGATGGGCCAAATCCGATCGAATGGCTTAACGGCGGGACTACCTTTTGTTGGAAGTTTTCAGTCGGGAATTACGGTTCTGTACCCGCAATTATTAAGACATGTACAGTCAGTGTGGAGTTTTCTCCGTCTATTCCAAGAGTGGTGGTCGGAAGCACACCCGCTGATCAACCTTATTGGGGAACGGCATCCGGTATGGGGCAAAACATTGAAATTCCCACCGGAACAGTCCTGCCTAGTCAAAGAGTTTTAAACAGTACTCGAATGAGCAGTAGCATTTTGGCCAGGGACGAGGGCCTACCGAGGGCACCGGAAGTTGACCAATATATGGATGGCAACATGCATTGGTGGTTAGTGGTACATATTTTTTATGAGGGGCCGTCTGGTGATCAGTTCGAAACCAAAGCGACTTATCGCTCTGAACACTGGAGATACCGAGTTCAGGAATACGGCGGAGTGAAGCATAATTTTAGAAGGTAAGTATTAATATTATTTTTTTGAGTAAAAATCCACTGATCGCTGAGGTCCATTTATACAATAATTCCATAGACAGCAGAAAACAGCCAGCCGCACTGATTACTCATCACTGCGGCTGGCTTTTCTCCAATCCGCTACTCCTGCGGGTAGCGCCAGGGGTTCGCCGGTTGATCGGCGTCTTCGTCCAGGGTCCACATGGGCAGGGCGATGTCGTCGGTAAGCTTCTTCAACACCATGCGCATCCGCGAACCAATGCCGATCTGCTTCACCATCTCCGGCGGCGCCATTTCGCCGTCGGGTGTCACCAGGTTCCCGGCAACGCGCAGGCCCTCGAACTCACTCGGCTGGCCCTTCTGGGTGTCGAGTTCGACCAGGAGGAGCATGTAGGGCGCGACCGCCTTAAAGGCCGGCTGGATGGCGTGGTGAACCTCGTTGTAGGAATACACCGTACCTTTGGTCTCGACCGGCACCCATTCGGACTCGGTGTCGCCGGTCCAGGGGCAGGTCGTGGTTGGCGGATAGCGCAGCAGGCCGTTGTTGGGGTTTTTCTGCAACCGGAATTCGCCCTTCGCGCAATAGGCGAAGAAGTCTTTGTTCTCGTGGTCCAGATCGTCGATCGTGAGCGTCATGCCGAGATGGTCGGCGGTGATTTGTCCAGGCATCTTCAGTTTCCTCCTGCTTCTCGTTTCAGCAGTTCGTTCGGTGTTATCCGCAGCCACCCGGCTGCTATTTCCACATTTTGTAGGCGAGCCAGCCAAACACGCCGCCCAGCACCAGTAGGAAGGGTTCCCCGAAGGTGGCGCCCTCCGACAGGCACAGAAACCCGAGCACTCCCCAGAATACCGCGCCTAGCTTGCTGAGCGAGAAGCCGCTGGATGCGGGCTCGCGCTCGGGCTTTGGCGGTGGGGAAGGTGCTTGGCCTTGCTGCCTTGGCGGGTCTTGCCGCGGCGCCTGCTGCGATTGACCGGCCTGCTGCGCCTTGCGCCGGGGCCGGTCGATGAAGAAGACATAGATGCTGATCGCGGACGAGATGATCCCGAGGATCAGACCGGCAACGTTCAGGACTTCCATGATATTCCTCACTCAGCATGGCGTTTGCGTCAGCTTACCTTCCGGTTCGGAATGGGCGTGTGAGCTGTCTCATAGGCATCGGCTTGCCTCAGCCTTTGACCATGATCATGGCGGAACCTGTGCCCGGCATCGCCCAGCCCAGGTTCGCCGTCACGTTCACGTCCTTAACGGCGCGGCAGGTGCCGGTCTCCGAATAGTCGTGCGTGTGCTGACGCTTGCCGTCTGGCCCGATCGGGCAGGCGTCGTCGATCTCGCCGCGCAAATGGCGGACGTTCTCGATCACCATGTTGATGCCGTGGGTGTAGCCCTCGCAAAGGTGCCCGCCGGACGTGTTGTTCGGCCGCTTGCCACCGAGCCGGATGGAGCCGTTGGAGACATAGTCGCCGCCTTCGCCCTTCTTGCAGAAGCCGTAATCTTCCAATTGGAGCATCGAGGTAAAGGTGAAGGCGTCGTAAGCGCCGGTTACGTCTACGTCTTCCGGCCCTAGGCCCGCGTTGGGAAACAGGATGTCCTTGGCGTAATGGCCCGCCACCGTGCTGATGGGGCCATGCTGGTAGTGCATGTCGATGCGGGGCTTACAGCAGCGGCCGACGACCGACTGGATCAGCGCCTGGGGCCGGTCTGCATGATCGCGGGCGCGTTCGGCGCGGGTGACAATGATGCAGTTGGCGTTGTCGGTCTCGACACAGCAATCCAGCAGATGCAGCGGCTTCACGATAAAACGGCTGGAAAGCACGTCGTCCACGGTAACCGGCGTCTTGTAATAGGCCTTCGGGTTGCGCGCCGCGTGCTGGGAGTGGGTGACCTTGACCATCGCCACCTGTTCCGGCGTGGTGCCGTAATCGTACATGTGGCGCATGAAGGTGGGGGCGAACATCTGACCGGCCGCCTGCCAGCCATAGGCGCGAGAGTGCAACTCATCGCCCTTCACCGGCACGGCCGAGCGGGCACCGGTGCCGCCGATGCGCACCTGGCTGAAACCATTCATGGAGCGGAAGATGGCGACCGTGTTGCACATGCCGGCTTCGATCACGCCCATGGCGATGCCGATCAGCGCTTCCGTCGAGGAGCCGCCACCGAACACGTCCATGTAGAAGTTCAGGCGAATGCCAAGGTCGCCCGCGATAAAGGGTGAGAAGGTGCTGTCGCCGCTGGAATAGCTCAGCATGCCATCCACATCACCGGCCTTCATGCCGGCGTCGGCCATGGCCTTTGAAATGGCCTCGGTCGCCATGGAGCGGGTGGTGCGGTTGGAGCCGCGGAGATAGGCGGTCTCGCCGATGCCGGCGATGGCGTATTTGCCTGCCAGATGCTTACCGCTCGACGCGTCTACGTCGCTAACACTGGAAAGGGTCATGGGGCGTCCTCGTAACGGTTATGGTTATGGCAACCATTACCGCACGAGGAAGCGGATGGGGCAAGAGGGGGTGTTTCTCAGAACTACGTTAGGGCAACAGGCGCAACCGGTTGATCCTGGCGTTGATCCGTGCACCGGTATCGTCGCTGTCTGCGGATACTGCCAGACCCACCAGGCTATTCGCTGCCTCACCGAAGGCAGCCAAATGATCACGGCTCAGATCGACACTCTCGCTGGCGCTGCCCGTGCCTGACGGCTGCCGAACGATGGTTCGCCCGCGTTTACCCAAATACGGCGTTGGCAGAATCGCGCCCGTTGGGTGGTTGCCGCCCCAGACATACATCAGAATGCGCACGTCCGGCCGGTCCAGCAGGTCCATCACGTCGCCGCCACGGGTGCGCTTTGCAACCGGCTCCGGCAAAAAGATGAAATAGAGGGAAAGATTGCGGTCATCGCCGCCTTTGGCCGTCAGGTCCGTAGGCGGCACGCCTCGGTTGACCTGCCAGTTCCAGGACGCCTTGCGGACGTTCCGGAAGTCTGGTGCCAGCTTAGTCCAAACTAGTGACACCGTGCCGTCAGACACCACATTCAGTGAGTCGCCGGACAGACCAAAATCATTGCTGGAAAAGAGCGAAAACCGTTGTTCTTGCCACTCTTTGCCAAAACCTACGGTTGTGCCGATCGCTGGCGCGGCACTAGGGAGCAGAAAGGCCAAGGCTGAAGCGGCGAGCCATGCATCCCGGAATGTCATCGCGAAACTCCATAATTGACCCAGATATTGCTGGCATCGGGAAGGAGCCGACTCACATCTGCTTCACAGGAATCACCGCCTCATTCCGCCGTAGGAACCAGAGCGTCCAGGGCGGGTCGTAGAACATTGCGGTGGGATCGCCTGATGGTCCCCAGGTGGTGCCTTCCAACTGTTCGAGGAGGGCTGCCTGTTCCCGCTTCAGGCTCTGCTCGCTTGTGGAACCGCTATAGGTTCGGACGGCAACAGTCGTCTCTGGCAGTTCCAGAATAGTTATTCTGGGGTCGAGCGGTTGCGGCGCGTTTTGCGCGGTGAACTTTGCTGGAAAGAAGAACCGCATGCTCGTTGCGCCGCTGCCTTTGGTGGTCTCCACCGGTACGGTCATGGCGATCTTCTCGCCCGCGGCGGTCTCTACGGGGACCGTCATCGAGATGGATTCGCCACCCTGGTTCTTGCCCGAGATGTAGTCGAACAGCAGCCGGAAGGCGGCGTTGCGTCCAGTTTCCGGGTCTTGGCCCTCAACGGTTGCTTCGGCGAGGAGTCGGGGAGCATAGGCGCGGACTTCGGCGTTGGAGCCGAGACTTTCCAGAACCGTGTAGTCGGGTGCTTCATAGGACGAGCGGTCGCCAAACACCGAGCAACCGGCGAGCCACAAAGCAGACAGAGAAACCATGATTGTGCGTACCACCAAGCCGAACTCCGATTAACCACCGGAAGGAGATACGCCCGATTGGGTCAATCGGATCAGCGGTTGGCGATCGCCGGGCGCCTCAGGCGAGCGCGCGCACTGCAATGTAGGCGCCCAGCGCCAGCAGCGCCCAAAAGAACAGCCGGCGGAAAGCAGCCTCGGAGAGACGCCGGCGCACGCGCCGACCGATAACCATGCCAAGCAACGCCGGAACAACGCCGGCGACGGAGACCAGCCCCAGGCCCTGCTCCAGCAGACCGTGGCCGCCCAGCGATACCGCGAGCGCGGCCGTGGAGAGCGTGAACAGGATGCCCATGGCCTGGACCAGGCAATCCCGGGGCAGGCCAATGGATTGCAGATACATTACGCCCGGCACGGCAAACGACCCGGTCAGGCCAGTAAGAATACCGTTGACGCCGCCAAACAGCGGTCCGGCCCATCTGTCCCGAGTGGTGCTGATGCTCAGGTGCAACCCCACCAGCCCGGACGCGGCATACGCTGCCAAGAGTAGCCCCAGCAACGCAGACAGAATGGATGGATCGACAGCCGTAATGGCCAGCCCGCCAAGCCCAACCAACAGCGTCGCGGGCAGCAGGAACGGCCAGAGGCGCTTCAGCAAATAGCGGAAATTGCCCCCAATCAAGCCCTGCCAGGCGTTGGTGACGAAGGACGGCGCCAACATCAGCGCCATCGCGCCTGGCAGATCCGTGACCAGCACCAACAGCCCCAGGCTGACCGTCGGCAGGCCGAGGCCGATCACGCCCTTGACCGTGCCGGCCAGCAGGAAAATGGCTGCGGCAGCAGCGAGGGCGGCAAGCTCCATCGGGCTTTGGTTAGCCCTCTGTGATCAGGCGGGCCAGTTCGTCCGGCGTGGTCAGCATTGGGTAGTGCCCGGTGTCGATCTCATGCCAGCGCGCGCCGAGCTTCTGGGCGCAGCGCTCCTGGTGAGGTTTGCCGGGGTTTTGTGCCTGGGGGCAGTAGATCACCACGGCGTCCCACTTCTGCTCCCAAAAGCTGACCAGTTTGACGGGCTCGTAGAAGCAGGCGCGCGGATGCAGGCGCATCCGGTCCGCCGCCCAGGAGGCCAGGGCCGGGTCCATGCCCTTGAAGCTGCGATCCAGCAGGTCGGCCCGGGACGGGCCTATATTGAGTGGGGTCTCGATGGTGGCGGGTGTTGTGACGATGTCGCGGATTTTCTCCCCATTAAACAACGCCAGCGCATCGGCGAACACCAGCCGGGCGACCCGGTCACGCGCCATCTCCGCTACCCGCGCCATCACCATGCCGCCGCTGGATGTGCCTGCCAGGACGACGTCCGTTAGATCCTCCAGCTTCATCATGTCGACGATTTCGTCTGCATGGGTTTCAGTATTGATGCCGGGCCGGACAGCGTGAGACCGCTCGGCGCACCCATCGAGGCAGGGAACATAGACCGTATGGCCCTGGCTGCGGAGCTTGTCTGCAACCTTCTGCCAGATCCAAGGCCCCTGGTAAGCGCCATGAATGAGAACGAACGTGGTCATGATGAGGCGTTTCCTTTTAGTTGGTATTGTTTCACCGACCTTACCAAAGTCTGGGGCCATTCCAGTGGCCCCGGAACGTGCGCCGGGGTATTTTAAGAAGCGTTTCCGAAATGGCCCCTGAATGCCGCTTTGCGGCTTCAGGGCATTGGACTAGTAAAGCCGCGCTAACCGGTAAATGGCGTTGTGTAGGGCAGAGCCTCGTAACCGGGTACGTAGTTGCGGTTGGTCATGCGTGGGTCGCGGTTGACCAGCGGGCGGGCATACATCGGGTGGCGCATGGAGCGGACCTCATGCTCGATGCGGATCAGCGCCTCGCCGCTGTCGGGATCGAACACGTCGAGGAAGCGGTACTGATGCTGATCGCTCTCTTCCGACACCATGTCGCGCTCCAGCAGCTTTTTGTAGGGGCCGGAGAAATCCGCCAGATAGACTGCGATGTGGTGGCCGTCATAGTCGGCAATCGGGTCCGCCGTCTCACGGTAGATCAGGGTCTGACCGTCGCCGACCGAGACATTAGCGCAGGCCGCGCCGCCATCTTCGCTGGTCCAGGCTCTGCAGGCCATGATCTCATTGTAGAAACGGACGATACCATCGGCGGTGCCCTGCGGCGTGTTGATTTCCACATAAGGCATGCCGAGCTGCATCGCGCCGAAGCGCTCACCCGGCTCGTGCACCCGGATCCTGTTGCCCCACGGGCAGGTGACGGCGACGTGGTCGTTCTGCTCCGAATAGGCAAACTGCGTGCCCTTCAGGGTGTCCTCAATGCTTTCGAGCCGTTGCAGCAATGCGGCGCGGTCGGGCATCACCAGGCCGGTCACGCCGTTCAGCACCTGTGCCTCCGGATGGGTCGGCAGGTGGAATTGCTGACGGCCGAAATTGATCCACATATTGCCGGTGCCAGCCATCAAATATGGGTCGCGCGTGCCGCCGAGCCCCATCAGGTAGAAGGTGACGCCTAATTGCTGGTCGGCGACGCGTGTATTCACGTGCTCCAGATTCACAATATTGCTGATATCTTCGATGGTGCGATCGTACTTGGCCATGGTGCTGTTTCCTCGATGCTTTATTGACGGGCCGCGCTTTGGCATACGCAGCGCATTCGTTAGAGAAAGATGTTCGAGTCCGGCGGCAATCCCAGCAGGTGACGGCCGACCGTGGCGTAATGATCGACGCGCCCCTGCACCTGCTGCGAGGCGGTCAGCGCATCGCGCAGCCGCCGCTCGAATGGATTCGAAGGGAAAATCGCGGTTGCTCCGGCCCCGCGGTAGGCATCGGTGGTGATTGCTGCGCCCTCGTTAATGACATGGGTCGCGCCGAGTCTGATGGCGATACGGCTCTCGTTCGATATCCGGCCGTCCTCCGCCGTCTGGGAATAGGTCTGCTCCGCTACCTCCATCAGATAGGCGCGGGCCGAGCGCAGGCGCGCCTCCATCTGGGCCAACTGAGTCTGGAAAACGGGGCTGTCCTTCAGCGACGAACTCATGCCGCGCGGCGTCTTGTTCTTGGCAAGATCGCGGAGGTCGTCGACCACCGTGCGGGCAATGCCGATCTGCAAGCCTGCAAAGCCGATGGCATAGACCAGCGACGTCGGCACCTGGAAGATCGGGGAGGGGTCATTGACCCGAGAGCGCTCCTCCCGGTCCACGGTTTCGTCCTCCGGCACAAACAGGTCTTGGATTTCGAACGTATCGCTGCCAGTACCGCGCAGGCCCATCACGTTCCAATCGAAATGCACATGTGCCTTGTCCTTGGTAACGATGGCGGTCCGGTCCACCTTGCGCCCGTCGGGGTGACGGCGCTGGGTGACGCCGTCGCTTTCGTAGACAAAGGAATGGCCGCCAAGGATCGTCGCATGACGGGAGCCGCTGGCGAATTGCCACTTGCCGGTGACGCGGTAGCCGCCCTCGACCGCCACCGCCTTGCCCTGGATGCCTGCTCCCCAGGCGAGCACGGCATCCGGCGGTCCGAAGAACCGCTCTGCCGCCTCTTTTTCCATGAAGGCTGAAGCCATGGCGCAGCCGAGCCCCTGACTGAGGCACCAGCCAGCGCTGGCATCGGCGCTTGCGATCGTCTCGATCAATTCAGCATGGGTACGGAGGTCAATGCATTCACCACCGAGAAACGCTGGCATGGTGGCGCGGAACAGGCGCGCCGCGTGCATCGCCTTAACCACATCATCGGTCAGGCCGCTATTCGCCTCGATCCTGGGCGCGGCTTCGGCCAAAAGGCCGGTCACGCTCCGCGCCCGGTTGAGCACCTCTCCAGTGGTTCGGGGAAGTTCGGTGACATTGTTCATGCGTTCGCGCCTTTCGCGAGTGCCTCGGAAGGGCAGTGCCGTCGTTGCCTCGGGATTATCAGCATCTGATCGCCAGACGGCAAGCTTGGTTGCGCACTGCGGGGACCGCACGCCCGCGTGGCGGACCTGAATCCGCGCTGAAACCCCTTGGAGTGGTACAGCGGCAGGAGTATCGTTTTTTGCTTGTCCCGATTGCCGGGCAGGCGGTTTACCTTGAAAGGAAAAACGCCGATGCCGAAGCCATTTGTTGCTTTGGCGGCCTTTGCGATGGGTTGCGCCGTCGCCTCGGCCACAGCCGCGGAAACCGCGGTCGAACGTGGAAAATATCTGGTCAATGCCGTTGCCGCGTGCGGCAATTGCCATACGCCATTCGGTGCGGACGGCAAACCAGACATGGCGAGAGACCTTTCCGGCCGGTTCGTAATCGATATCGAACCATTCGAAGCTCACGCACCCAACATTACCCAGGACAAGGAAACAGGTATTGGCGCCTGGACCGATGAACAGATCATCCGGGCGATCCGAGATGGCATTCGGCCGGACGGCTCCATGATCGGGCCGCCGATGCCCGCGCCGCTCTACCGCTTCCTGTCGGATACCGACGCAAAGGCAATCGTTGCCTACCTCCGCACCGTCAAGCCCGTACGCCACAAATCGAAAAAATCCGTCTACCGTATCCCCTTGCCCGCATCTTATGGACCGCCGGTCGGCCACGTACCGGACGTGCCCGAAGGGGTGACGGCAACATATGGCGCTTATCTGGCCGGTCCGGTCGCGCATTGTATCGACTGCCATTCGCCCATGGCGGAGCACGGCCCGGATTGGGAGAACCAGCTCGGCGCCGGAGGCAGGGCGTTTCCCGGCCCCTGGGGCATCTCGGTCGCGCCGAATATCACGCCGCACGACGACGGTATTGCCGCCTATTCCGATGCCGATCTCGCGAGGATCATTACGACTGGTACGCGGCCAGACGGAAGCGAGATGTTCCCGCCGATGGGCTACGCTTACTATGCTCAGATCAAGCCTGACGATATAGCCGCCATCATTCTCTACTTGCGAAGCATCGCGCCCTTGCCCGATCCGAACTAGCGGCGGACCGCACACGGGCAGTGGCTCTCTAGGCTTTGCGCCGCTGCCCGTGTAGCATTGCCCGAAACGACACAAGAAATACGAAGGAACCGCCCATGCCGCTCGACGCATCGCAAATCCACGAAGTGCCGGACGATGTATTGGCCGCCATCGACTATTGCTACGACCAGGGCTGGACCGATGGCCTGCCCGTCGTGCCGCCGCATGTGGAGCGGGTCGAGGCGATGCTGCTCTACGAGGGCCGCCCGCGCGAGACCGTGATCGCCCACCATCCGGCAACAGGCCTGGAACTGACCGTTCATGCCGCCGCGGTCAATGCGGTGATGGCGGGATGCCTGCCGGAATATTTTCCGGTGGTGGTTGCCGCTTTCGAGGCAATGAACGAGCCGGCTTTCAATTTCCATGGCTCGACGGCGAGCACTGGGGGCTCTGCACCTTTGCTGATCGTCAGTGGCCAATATGCCGACGATATCGGCATGAATGCGGATGTGAATCTGTTCGGCCCCGGCAATCGCGCGAATGCCACCATCGGGCGGGCGACAAGGCTGATCCTGCGCAACGTCTTTCAGATGATCCCCGGCATTTCCGATAAGTCCACCCAGGGCAATCCCGGCAAGTACTCGTTCTGCATCGCCGAGCGCGCCCGCGGCAATCCATGGCCCTTGCTGTGCCAGGCACTCGACTATCCGGAAGGTGTTTCCAGCGTCAGCGTGTTCGCGGGCGGCGGCTTCTGCAATGTGGAGAACCATGGCGGCAACACACCGGAGCAGGTGCTGGGCTCCGTTGCCGACGCCATGGCCAACAATGGCTGCATCACGCTCGGCCAGAGCGTGGTGGTTCTGTCGCCAGAGCATATGGGCGTTGTCGCCGGGGCAGGGTGGAGCAGACGGGATGCGCAGGAATACCTTTTCGCCCAGGCGAATCGCTCGATTGCCGGCCTGGAAAGCGTGGGCAAGTTCCGGCAGAGCGAATATGACAAGCAGCACGGAGCGGACGCCCATCCGCTGGTGGAGGATGGCTACATCCACCGCGGATTCGGGCCGGAAGACATCCTGATCACCATGGGCGGCGGCGATGCGGGCGGCCATTCCTGCTTCATTCCAAGCTGGAGCCGCGGCCGCGGATCGCTGATGCAGCACAAGCCCATCGGCGTGTGCATCGATTGTGACTGAATGGACTGACTGGCCCGCCCTTGCCCTTCGACAAGCTCAGGACGAAGGGCTATTTTTGGAAGAATACACCAGCCTGCCTTCACCCACTCCTTGCCATCACCCTGAGCCTGTCGAAGGGTGAGACATACGCAAAAACGGAGACCTCCCACGACATGCAACTCTACGACCCCACGGCCAGCGTGCCGGATCGGAACCTAGTGCGGGCCCCGGCATTGCCGGATCTTTCCGGCAAGACTATCGGTGTCCTGCACAACAACAAGCTGAACGCGCCCCTGATGCTCACAGCCATTGCCGACCTGTTTGTCGAGCGGCACGGCTGCACCATCGCGCCCCTCTATGACAAGTCCAATGCCAGCGCGCCGGCGCCCGCCGAAACGCTGGAGGAGATGGCGCAGAAGGTCGATTTCATCGTTACCGGCCTGGGCGATTGAGGGTCCTGTTCGACGTGCAGTTTGCATGACGGCATTACCTTCGAACAGTTAGGCAAGCGGGCTCTGGTTCTTTGCACCCACCCATTTGAAGTCACGGCGAAGAACATCGCCCGCACCATCGGCCTGCCCGGTTATCCCTTCCTCATGGTCGATCACCCCATCGGCAGTTGCACCGAGCCACAAATCCGGGCACGGGCAGAGGATGCCTACCGGCAGGCGCTGCCCATTCTCCTGGATGAATAGTCCACAGCGGCGGCGCATCAAGTAGATCTCCGGTCGAAAGTGACTAAACGCACAAAGGCATGGCGTCTTTCTACGTTAGGCTGTTAGCCTGACGGGAATACAACTGGAGGAAACACGCCATGTTCCGGACCGTAATGGCGTCCGCCGTCGCTGCAGTCATGGCGTCGGTGGGGATTGGAGCCGCCGCCCAGGATTGCCCCGATCTGCAAAGCACGGTTCTGGCGCCGGCCGACCCGGGGTTGTGTGCTGAACTGGCGCCCGTTGTCCGGAAACCCAGCGGCCTGCCCCTGAACGAGTACGAAGCCAAGCTCGGCGAGTTCTTCGGCGCGTTCTGCCACCGCGATTCCGCCAGCGGATGGGTGCGGGACAAGCATGTCCGCGACACCGGCCCCTATATCAACGCGTTGGTAGTGGGCAAGTGGGAGGGCACCTATTACGGCACGCACGCACCGGTGATGATCTGGTACTCGCCGGATTTCCACCAGTGGCTGGAGAAGAACCGGCCGGCGGACGAGAATCAACGCCCGGCAGAACCGGAGCCAGTTCCGGCGGGCGCGATGATCGTCAAGGAGATGCTGACGCCGCCCGCGGCCCGGTGTGCCTCGGCCGACCCCATGAAGTTGCTGCCATCCGCCGGCGCGGCCTTAATGGTCCGCGATCCGGATGCGAGCCACGACGGCTGGTACTGGGGCTGGTTCGGCTGGAGCGGCTGGGCGCCAGACTGGCCGCCCGGCCCGGATAACAGACCGCCCAACCAAGGCTTCGGCCAGTACTGCACGAACTGCCATGCCTCCGCGACCGATAACCTGACCTTCGCCAGCCTCTCCAATATCGAGAATGAACCCGGCGAACCGCTGGTGTTCCTCTCCCAGAACTTCCGGCTGGATGCGACGCCGCCGACCAGTCACCACCGGGAGGTGACGCTGCCAACTGGCCCCGCGCCGCGGCTCGGCCAGCCGCTCTTCGCCTACAACCCTGCCTTTTTGGAAACGTTCGGTAAGACCGTCCCGGACAAGCCAGGTTACGGCAGCGTCACTGAGTTCCCGTCGGCCACCTACGACAATGTGTGGGTGAAAAAGGGCAAAGGCGACAGCGCCGGGTTGGATAGCCAGTACGTTACGTCCGACCAATGCGCCGGCTGTCACGATGCGGGCGGGACCGGCCTTCAGTTCGATATGACCAAGCCGTTGCCGCCGGATAACCCGCACGGCTACGAACTGATGAACCTGTCGCCCTACGCCACCTGGCGCACCTCGCCGATGGGGCTGGCGGGGCGCGACCCGATCTTCTTCGCCCAGCTTGCGAGTGAGACCCAGACTTTCCATCCAGGGAAAAAGGCGTTCGTGGAGAACACCTGCCTCGGCTGCCACGGCATCCTCGGCCAGCGCCAGTACGAACTGGATAACGTGCTGGCCGGTCAGGAATGCGGTGACTTTTCCCGCGAGATGGTGGCCGCCGTTCCGTATCCGCCCGGCAATCCGAGCGAAAAACACGCCGATTATGGCGCGTTGGCGCGGGACGGTATCTCCTGCGCTGCTTGTCACCACGCGGTATTCGACCCCGATACCGTCGCCAAGGTGAAGGACCAGCCACAGAACGTCTGTGTCGTTGAGCGGCAGAAACAGCTCAACGATCCCGCCGGCCTGACCGGCTTCGCCAGCACTTTCACCGGCAGCTTCTTCGTCGGGCCGCCGGACGCGTTCTACGGTCCGTTCGAAGATCCGAAACAGAAACCGATGCAGCACGCGCTCGGCATCACGCCGGAGCACAAGGCTGACTTCGCCTCGTCCGAACTTTGCGGCAGTTGTCACACGGTTCATCTGCCCGTGGTCCACAATGGCGAGACCCTGAAATACACGTACGAGCAGACCACTTACCCGGAGTGGCTTTTCAGCGACTACCGCACCGGCACCTCACCGATGGGGCCGGTGCCCCTGGGGCCAGGCAAGACGCCGCAAAGCTGCGAGGCTTGCCACATGGAGAGCGCCGACAAGCATGGCAAGCCGTTCGTCTCCAAGATTGCCAGCATTCAGGAGCACTCGAATTTTCCGCAGGTAGAGAATGGCCTCGGCTCGGCCGAGATCGACCTGTCGGAGCGGGAAGGCTTCGCCCGTCATACGCTTGCCGGCCTGAACGTGTTCCTGATCAAGATGGCGGAACAATTTCCGGACATATTCGGAATTGCCACGATCGATCCGATGCTGGTTAGCAAGGGCCTGCCGCCACTGATGCGGACCGAGCAGCGGATGCTGGATCAGGCAGACAACGAGGTGGCGACGATCGCTGTCAGCAGCGTTTCGATGGAATACGATACGCTGACGGCCGAGGTCTCCATCGAGAACAAGGTCGGCCACAAATTCCCTTCCGGCGTCGGCTTCCGGCGCGCCTTTGTCGAGTTCCAGGTGCTGGACCAACTTGGCCGCACAATCTGGTCGTCCGGCAGCACCAACGGCGCGGGCGTCATAGTCGACAAAGACGGCCTACCCATTGATGGCGAGCTTTGGTGGAAGGACGATTGCTCTGGCCTTGTTTCGCCCGGCAACCCGCAATTCCAGCCGCATTTCCAGACGATCACCAGTAGCCGTCAGGCGCAGATTTATCAGGAACTGGTGACGGCGCCGGCGGACGTGCCGAACCCCTCGTGCATAAAGGGTAGCGTGACACCGGGCGGTAACCTGACGACTAGTTTCCTCTCGATCTGCGAGAATGCAAAGGACAACCGCCTGCTGCCGCATGGCTTCCTGCCGCTCGACCAGCGGGTGGAATTGTCGAAGTTCCTGGGCGCAAACGCCGAACTGGCCGAGGAGTCGGGGCCGCACCATGTCGGCGACGACCCGCATTACAAGACCGGTGGCGGCGACGCGTTCGAATACAGGATCCCGCTGTCGGCCATCGACGGGCAGCCCGCCGGTGTGCAGGCGACGCTGCACTACCAGTCGATTCCGCCATTCTACCTGCAGGACCGGTTCTGTACAGCGGAGGGGTCTGACCGTGACCGGCTATATTTCCTGGCCGGGCACCTGAACCTGAACGGCACCGAGGCACAGAACTGGCGTTTCCAGATCGTTCAGACGGACACGGTACCGGTCGGCCGGTGAACCGGCCAAGGCAGGAAGTTAGATGCCGCCCCGCGCCTTTGTCGCCTGCTGGCGCTGGGTGACGGGGTGGTCGGGCTTGGTCTCGATCACCAATTGCGTCTGGGTGATTTCCGCGAGCTTCTTGCCGTCCTCGTTGGTCAGCGTCGTGCGCCAGACCTGGGTCGTGCGGCCCACATGAACGGGTAGCGACTCGCCATAAATCTTGCCCGCGTTCATGCCACGAAGCAGGTTGGTTTTGGATTCCAATGTGCTGGTCATGCAGTTTTCGGGCAGGTTCATGATCGCGCCGCGTGCGCCCAGCGTATCGGCGAACGACATGTAGACGCCGCCGTGCACCACACCGTTGCCATTGGTATGGATTTCGCCAGCGGTCATCTCCGCCTTGATCCGGTCGCGGGACGTCTCCGTGAACGAGATGCCGAGGACTTCGATAAAGTTGCTTGCTTCCATAGTGTCCTCTGGCTTCAGGATTCGGCTTTAGCGTCGGAATTGGTAGTGTCGGATTTTTCCGGCGGCTCAACTGTCTCAGCCACGGCATCGACGACGACTGGCGCTTTTGCTGCGGCAGCGGGCGCCGCTGCCTGCGCCGCCAGCGCCAAGCCACGGTCGTCAGACGAACGTGGGGCTTCCAGTACGGAGGGGATGGCCGGAACCAGGTGGTTCGGCACCCGCCATTCCAGCGTGCCGAAGAGCTTGCTTTCGTTGCAGACAGCGGACCATTCGGCCTGTACCGCACCAGTCTCGTTGCAGACCCAGGCGGACTCCGGCGTGGCGGTGGCGGAGCGGGCGAGCCATTCCCGGGCAGCATCGGCATCGTTAAAGCCATGCATCTCGATTTCCGCCATCAGGCGGCAGATGCGGGCATCCGGGTCGCGGCGGGCGATGGGCTCAAGGGCCTTTCGCGCCTCGCCCCATTGGTCTGCCGCCATGGCGTACTGGGCGATCAGCACGCGGCTTTCGGGGTGGTCGGGCCGCTTGTTTGCGAGACCGCGCGCCAGGGAAAGCTGCTTTTCGACCCCGACCTGATCGACCACGCCCTTGTAGGCACTGGCCAGCATTGGGTGGGGAGAGTCTGCCCAGGTGTCCTCAAGCACTTTCTCCGCCCGACCTCGCCTTCCATTGGCGATGTGCGCCAGCGCCAATTGGGCCGCCGCCGGCACGAACTTGGGCAAGTGCTTGTAAGCGGAGAGAGCGGTTTGCAGCGCGGCTTCTTTGTCGCCTTTGCTGGCTGCGAGGCGGCTGCGCTCGATATCCACCAGCGCGCTCTCCCGGCCAAACTGCTCCTTTTCGTGCGCTTTCGCTTTGCCGAGCGCCGTCAGCGTCACATGCGCCTCTTCCCATTGGCCGAGGCGGGCTTGCAGTTCGAACAGGCTGTCCAGCACCCAGATGCTCCGCGGCTGCTGCTCGTGGGCCAGTTCAGCGAAGTGTAGGGCGTCGCGGGTGCGTCCGTCCTTCATGGCCTGCATCCACAGTCCGCGCAGGCCGAGGAAAGCGCCCTCAGGCTGATCAGCCAGTTGCTGGAAATATTGCTGGGCGGCCTGGTTGTCGCCGTTCATTTGCGCAGATTGCGCGGCCAGTAACGTCGTCATCGGCTGATCGGGGAGGAGGGAGGCCGCCCGCTCCGCCTGCTTCTTCGCTTCCTGGCGGTCGCCCGCAGCGACAGCCACCATGCCAAGGGAGATGGCCTGCTGGCCTTTCTCGTTCCGGCGGCGCTCGAAGCGGCGCGACAGGCGCCACGGCGCGCCAATCAGGAGGTAAAGCAGGCCAAGGCCGATGATTAGAACCGCCAGCACGATGGCCAGCATGGTCATGGCCCAGGCAAAGGTCCACTCGATCTCAAAAAAGCCGGGCAGGGCGATCGAGACATTGCCGGGGTGGTCCAGCAGCCAGTTTCCGGCAAACAGGACGGCGCCGATAACGACAAAGACGATGAGTGCGCGGATCATTTGCTGCTCCCACTGACCGAGGCCAGGACGTTCGCTTCCCATTCAGAAATTGCTGCGTCCGCCTGCATGCGCGCAGCCAGACTGGCCCTCCATTCGTCGAGGGCCTTGTTGTCGCCAGCCACTGCCGCAATGGCATCGTCGGCGGCTTTTGCGTCACCAGCGGCGAGCGCCTTGCGCGCAGCGGCCACAGCGTTCCGGTTCGGATCATCGACCAATGCGCCTTGGCCTTCAACCCGGATGCCCGAAAGCAGCACCCCCAGCGCAGAATTGACGGCGGCATTGCCGGAGGCATCGCTCTTCGGCAGAGGCAATTGCTTCTCGATCCGAGTCAACTCCGCAGCCAGTCCAGCATAGCTCGGAATACCCTTATCGGCCCGATCAAGCCAGCCACCCCCGGCGCTTGCGGCCGCGGGAACCACGCTGCGGGCGCGTGTCAGGGCGTTTTTGAAAGGGATCCCGTTATCGACGACGCGGCGGAGTTCACTCAGCGCAATCAACTGCTCAGCCAATTGTGCGGGCGGTGTGCTGCCGGCCCAGCCTTCGACTTTGGCGATCCGGCTTTCCAGCGCGGCGACTTTGCCACCAAGAGCATCGAGCGATGTCGTCTGGGCGCTGACTTTCGCTTCCGTCTGTTGCTGTGCCGTTTGCAGGCTTTGCATATCCGCGCTGGTCTTGGCGGAAAGCGCCTGGATTGCGGTATCGGTGCGGGCAGTCAGCCCCTGCACCTGGTCCGCCAAGCGCTCGACCGTTGCCTTTTCGGCTGCTCTCTCTGCAACACCGGAGAGGGCGGATGCGACCTTGGCGGCCTCCTCCGCGCGGGCGGCGAGCGCCGCGCGCTCCGCCTTTCCGGGGTCGAGGTTGAGCGCACTCAATTGGGTGCGCAAGCCGTTAATCTCCGCCTGGAGGTCTTTGGTCCTGTCATTGCTGAAATACCAGACAACCCCGGCAAAAAACGCCGCCAGAACCGCAACGCCGATGACCGCAGGCCATCCGGGCGCGGCTCTCGCGTCTTCTGTGGGGGGAGTGGGAGCGGGGCTCGTCATGGTTTCCTCCGTCGCGGCCATGGCCGCCGGTGAGGGAGAGGATAATGATTCGGATACAGTAGCGGCTGGCGCGGCCGTCACGTCAGGCGAAGGCGGGGCGGCAGCCGTCGCATGGATCGTAACATGGGAACCGGTAAGCTTGGCCTCAATCAGGGCAGCGGCCGGTCGGGCTGCGGTCCAGGTTTTGCGCCAGCCGTAAGCGCGGAGCCGGGCGGCAATGCGAGGACTAAGGCAGAGAGCGGTTGCCGATTGCGCCTGCCGGAGGACGCCGGCTTGACTGGCAGCAGCAACGAATGCGTCCACAGCACGCGCGGAATAGAACGCGATCTGGACGACATCGCCCTGCCGAAGGGCGTGCCGGACTCCCCCGTCCAGCGTGCGGACTTTTTCGGCAGCGTAAAGCTCCACCAGGTCCACGGTAAAAGCCGAGAGCAGCCGCCGCATGTCGCGGGCGCGGTGAACGCCGGCTGCGTAGAGCAGGGGGCCGTCTGTTGGCGACAAGGCTGCCCGAATCACGGCGGCGAGAGCGTTGGCCGTCGGCGCAGTCTCTACCTGTACGAAGCCTGCCTCTGAGGCGGCGCGGGCGGCGGCGGCGCCGACCACGTAGAGCTTGCAGGACCGGTCATCGGTGCGGGTGGCGAGAATTTCAACGGCGACACCACTGCTCGCGACAATGGCCTGATACTTTTCCGTGGCGGGCAGGTCAGCGGGCAGCGGCTCGGTTTGCAGCAATGGCTGCTCAAGCAGCGCCTGGCCGCGTGCCGCAAGCCGAGCTTCCAAACTCGCGGAGATGGCTTCCGGGCGGGTGATCAGGACCAGGTTCGCGTGTGCGCGGGCGGCCTCTGCTGTTTGCGGGCGCGCGGCTAGCGGTCGGGTCCGGTCGAAACGCCGTTTGCGGGAATGAGAAGATCGGGATCGCATTGCTTGGCTAAACTCGTCCCGACTTCAGTTCCCAAACTCTCAGCATCGGTCATGCTTCCGGAAGCGGATGCGCGCCACTCCCTACTGCCGTCCGGGCGCAGAATGACGGCGCTGACGTTCAGGCCGCCCGAAGGACTAGAGACGGCCATCACGCCAACAGGGGTATCGCATGAACCGCCCAAGGAGGCCAGCGCCGCGCGTTCCGCGCGAACCTCTGCCGCACTCGGGCCGTGGGTAATCTGTTCCAGCGCGGCCAGCAGCGCCGGGTTGCTCTCCCGCGCCTGCACGACGATCGCGCCTTGTCCCGCCGCGGGCATCATCTCGGCAGGTTCCAGCAGGGCTGTGATTGCGTATTCCTTGCCCAGACGCTGTAAGCCCGCCGCCGCCAGGAAGGTGGCGTCCACCTGGCCGTCCGCCAGTTTGCGCAAGCGCGTTTCCACATTCCCCCGGAATAGCACGACTTTCAGATCAGGACGCAGGCGCAGCAGTTGCGCCTGCCTGCGGAGCGACGCCGTCCCGACGGTGCCGCCCTCCGGCAGGTTGGCGATAGAGCCAAAGCGGGGAGCAATCAGCGCATCGCGCCGGTCGGCGCGGGGCAGGAACGCAGCCAGCCGGCTGCAGTGCATCAGTTCCGTCTCCACATCCTTGGCCGAATGCACCGCCAGGTCGATATCGCCTGCCGCCAGCGCGCGTTCGATTTCCTGGGTGAACAGCGCCTTGCCGCCGATTTCCGCGAGCCGCCGGTCCTGGATTCGGTCGCCGGAGGTGCGGATCACCACAATCTCGAACGCGTCTTCCCGGTCAAGCGCCGGGTCGGTTTGGCGGAGCGCAGCAGCGACGGCCTGGGCCTGATAGAGGGCGAGCGGGCTGCCTCTCGTGCCGATTTTCAGCGGAAGACGGTTGACGGGCATGGCCTGTCCCTAGCAATCACCTGTTCAAAGGGCGGCATCTGCGCCGCGCTACCTGCCTGAGATCGAGGACCGGACCATTTCCTTGCTGGTGCTAGGCATCGAAACCAGTTGCGATGAGACCGCAGTCGCCTGCGTCTCGGAAGACCGGCAAATTCGCGGCCACTGCCTCTACAGTCAACTGTCGGCGCATGCGCCATATGGCGGGGTCGTGCCGGAGATAGCCGCGCGGGCGCATCTGGAGCGGCTGCAACCCCTTGTCGATCAGACCTTGGGGGAAGCGGATATTACACCCGACGCGCTCGACGCCGTTGCGGCCACGACCGGGCCGGGCCTGATCGGCGGGGTCATCGTCGGCGCGACCATGGCGAAGGCACTGGCGCTCGCCTGGGAGAAGCCGTTTGTCGCGGTGAACCATCTGGAAGCGCATGCGCTGTCGGCCCGATTGTCGGACGATGTGGCGTTCCCCTTCCTGCTGCTGCTGGTCTCTGGCGGGCATTGCCAGTTGCTGGCGGTCGAGGGCGTCGGGCGCTACCGGCTCTATGGCCAGACGATCGACGACGCCTTGGGCGAGGCGTTCGACAAGACCGCGCGCCTGCTGGGCCTCGGCTATCCCGGCGGCCCTGCGGTGGAGAAGCTGGCATTGGCGGGCGACCCCCGCCGCTTCCGGCTGCCGCGGCCTTTGGTGGGGCGGGCCGGCTGCGACTTCTCCTTTGCAGGATTGAAAACCGCGGTGCGCCAAGCCATTCAGTCCATGCCCGCGGGAGAGGCGGACGACCGGCTGGCGGCGGACCTCTGCGCCAGCTTCCAGGTGGCTTGCGGCGACGTGCTGGCCGACCGGGTGCAGGCGGCATTGGCGCAGTTTGCGGCTGACTTCGGCGCCTGCGAGCGCATGGTGATTGCCGGCGGCGTGGCCGCTAACGGCTACCTGCGTCGCCGGATGGAAGATTTGCTGGCAGGGCAGGGGGTGCAGCTATGCCTGCCGCCACCCGCACTCTGCACCGATAATGGCGCCATGGTGGCCTGGGCGGGCCTGGAGCGTTTCCGGCTGGGCCAGACCGATTCGCTAGACACCTCGCCGCGGCCGCGCTGGCCGTTAACGGAACTGAATGGGCCAGCGAGTTAGAGCACCTGCGCGATACCGATAATCTCGCGTTCCCGGGTGACGCGGTCCTGCCAGACGCGGTCGAACTCCGCGATAAGATCCTTGATCGCTTGGCCGCCAGTTGCCTCGCGGGTATGGTCCAGGTCGCGGAATTCGTAGAACGCGATGTGCACGCCGGGTGTCACGTCGCTCCAGCCGCGCCTGGCGGTGAGCGCGCCGAATGCTTTCAGGGCGTCGGGCAGGTGCTCCGTCTCGTACCAATGATCGAAGGCTGAACGGTCGGCGTCGCTAACGACGGCCCGGACGATAAGATAGGCGGACATGGGCTGGCTCCCGGCGATTGGATTATCTTTGAGCGGTCATCCTCCCGCATTGGCCGGTGGCGGGGCAAGCGGGTTTGCGGTCCAGGCGATCGATGGTTGACCAGTTTCATGCCTCAATTCCATGGCCGTCCGTCCGGCCAACTGCTTTCCAGGCGGACGGAGCCTTCCTCCAGCCAGACCAGCAGGGTCTCTCCATACCGCGGCCAGCGGGTGCAGTCGTACGATTCTGGCTTGCGAGCGACGGCAAAGGCGGCGTCGGCGCATTCCGCTTCGGCGGCGGGATCGGCAACTGCAACAAGTCTGCCGCCTGGCATATCGAAGCGGCAGGCCAGGTCATCACAGACCAGGCGCCGGCTGTTGGCCGAGGAAACGGAGCCGCCTTCCGGCAGGATCTGCGTCGAAGCGCCGGTCTCCCTTGACCAGATGTAGGGCACAAAGCCTTCACTGCCTTTCAGCCAATAGCGGTCTTCGCCGTCATAAAAAGCGAGGTGTCTTTCGCCGATGATCATATCGGGGAGGGTAACCGTGAACGGGGCAATCAGGCCCAAGGCACCCGCTACAAAACCGGCCCAGCGCCAGGGCTCCTGCCAGATTGCCCACCAGAGGCCACCCAGCACCATCAATCCCACGCCCCATTCGGGAATCGGGCCGACCTTGGCGACCGCACCGTCCCAGCCGGTCAGTCCTTCGCCTACGGCAAAGATCTTTTCGGCCGCGAGACCCGCAGCGCGCCACGGCAACTCCTCCAGCCCGAACGGCAGGAGCATCGTGCCAACCAGTAGCGCGGGCATCTGGACAAAAGCGAAGAGCGGCACGGCTATAAGATTAGCCAACAGGCTCATCAGGGCGATCTGGTGAAAATGGAAGGCTGCAAACGGCATGGTGGCAAAGGTGGCGATCAGTGTGGTAGCGGAGACGCCTGCGAGGTAGCGCACCAGCCAGGGCCAGCGGTAACCGATTTCGCTACGCTGGTTCCGCCGCCGGCGCCAGGTCTCGAACACGGCGACCAGACCGATCACCGCGGCGAACGAAAGGTGGAAACTGGGCGACAGGATGGCTTCCGGCGAAAGTGCGAGCACAATTACCGCCGCCCAGGCGATCGGGCGCATGGAGACCTCGATCCGGTCGAACAGCAGCGCCACCAATACCAGCCCTAGCATAATCATCGCCCGCTGGGTCGGCACGCTGCCGCCGGAAAAGGCGAGGTAGGCGATGCCAACCGTCAGGCCCGCCGCCGCGGCCCATTTTTTGACGGGATAATGGAGGACCAGGGCCGGAATTGTGGCGAAGGCTGCCCGTGCCGAAAACAGGACCAGGCCAACAACCAGGCCAACATGCAGGCCGGATATGGCGAGCAGGTGACCCAGGCCGGCCTCCCGCATGGCGGTTATCTGCTCCCGCGGGATATCGCCCCGCCAACCGGTGGTCACGCCGACCAGCAAGCCCCCGGGCGGGCCGTCCACTGTGGCCAGCAGCCGGTCGCGGTACCAATGCCGGGCCTGTTCCATCCAGGTTTGCGGGCGGCACAGACCGATACGCTCGGTCGCCCGGCCGATCCAGCCTTCGCCCCCGACACGCTCGAAAAACGCGATCCGGCGGGGGTCGTAGCTGCCCGGATAGATTGGGCCGTCCACCGGGAACAGGCGGACGGATACCCGGATGCGCTCGCCCGCGCGCAGATCCTCTGGCGGCGATCGCCAGCGCAAGTTGGCTGCGAAGCCGGGTGGCAAGCCTGTCGATACACTCCATTGGTCGGCGATGAGTTGGGTGTAGCTTGCGCGGGGGGTGATCTTGGCGATGCAGGCCTCGCCCTCCACCCGGGGCGGCGCATAGCTGAGTCGGGGTGCATCGGCCATACTCACCCTCATCAAAGCCACGCAGAACCCGAGCGAGAACATCAGGGCGAGCCACGCCAGGGCGCGGATGAATGGGCCGGTGTCGGTCAGAAGCACCACCAAACCCGGCCCGGCAAAGGCTAGGGGCAACCAGATCGAAGGCTCGTCCGATGCGGTGAAATAGGTGGCCGTTCCTGCCCCGTATGCCACAGCAAGCCAAAGAGGGCGGCGCGGTGCCTCCGCCTCCCAGACCTGGCCGAGCCATGCCGGTATCCGCATGCGGACGCGGTCCCGGATTCCGTCGAAAGAATCCGATGCAGTCACGAACCGCAGCCCGACCCGCTATTGACGAGCGGCGATGGCATGGGGATATACCGGCAGCCTAGCGCAACGCTGAACCGCAGCTTGCCGCCACCGTTTGTATGAATTGGTTCCGCCCGCATGACTGTTGTCACTCGCTTTGCGCCGTCACCCACCGGCTTTCTGCATATCGGCGGTGCGCGGACGGCGCTGTTTAACTGGCTGTTTACCAGGCATCATGGCGGGAAATTCTTACTAAGAGTTGAAGATACTGACCGAAAACGCTCAACCCCGGAAGCGGTCGAGGCGATTTTGGATGGCCTGAAGTGGCTGGAATTGGATTGGGACGGCGAGCCTGTCTTTCAGTTCGAGCAGCAGAGCCGCCATGCGGAAGTTGCTTACCACATGCTGGCCACGGGCCATGCCTACAAATGCTACTGCTCGACGGAAGAACTGACGGCAATGCGGGAGCGCGCCCGGGCGGAAAAACGCCCAATGCGCTATGATGGCACCTGGCGCGACCGCGACCCGGCCGACGCGCCGGCGGGCGTGGATCCTGTCATCAGGCTGAAAGCCCCGCAGACCGGCGAGACCACTATTGCGGACCTGGTGCAAGGCACGATTACCGTTCAGAACGCGGAGATGGACGACATGGTCCTGCTGCGCGCCGACGGTACGCCGACCTACATGTTAAGCGTTGTCGTGGACGATCATGACATGGGGATCACGCACGTGATCCGCGGCGACGACCATCTGAACAATGCTTTCCGCCAGGCACAGGTGTTCAAGGCAATGGGCTGGGACCTGCCAGAATTTGCTCATATCCCGCTAATTCACGGTCCGGACGGCGCGAAGCTGTCGAAGCGGCATGGCGCGCTGGGCGTGGACGCCTACCGCGATATGGGTTTTCTGCCGGAAGCCGTGCGGAACTACCTGTTCCGTCTGGGCTGGAGTTATGGCGAGGAAGAAATCATCTCCACGGAGAAGGGCGTCGAACTGTTCGACATCGACGCCGTTGGCCGCTCCGCCGCCCGGTTCGACATGCCGCGCCTGCTGAACATGAACGGCCACTACATCCGGCACGCCGACGATGCCCGGCTGGTCGGTCTGGTCGAGCCGCTGTTGGAGAAAGAGCATGGCCAGGAAATCACCGAAACGGTGCACGCGCGCCTGTCCGCCGGCATGGACGGGCTGAAGAGCCGGGCCAAGACGCTGGTTGAGCTGGCAGAAAGCGCCGTGTTCTATGCCAGGGATGGCGTGCAGCCCCTGAACGAGAAAGCCGCCAAAATCCTGGATGATGCCGCGCGTGCCCGCCTTGGCCGCCTGGCGGCCAAGCTGGAAGCGCTGGAAGTTTGGGAGGATGCCGCGCTGGAAGCCGCCGTCCGCGCCGCCGCCGAAGCGGAGGAGGTCAAGCTGGTGGCGATGGCCCAGCCGCTTCGCGCGGCGATTGCGGGCAGCAACACCTCGCCAAGCATGTTTGAGGTAATGCGGATACTGGGGCGGGAGGAATCGCTCCTGCGGATCAAGGCACAGGCACAAAACGGGGATTAAGTCAACGGCTTGCATTTCCGTCTTTGGTGGAGCATCGATAGGGTGTGTGCCTAGCAGGACCGGACCGTGATGTTTGCATTGCAAAAAAATGATCGCCCGCTGTATGCTGCACCGCAAACAACAGGATTTAAGATTGGGTGGTGATCCGCCCGTCGCAGACAAGAATGAGGACAATGATGCCGGACTCTGGAACCAATCACACGGTAAAGATCAGCGACAGCGCGACGGGCAAAGAAACCGTATTGCCGGTGCTGCATGGTACTGCGGGTGCGCCGGTGGTCGATATCCGAACGCTCTATAAAGACATGGGCCTGTTCACCTTTGATCCCGGCTATACCGCGACCGGTTCCTGCCAGTCCAAGGTCACCTATATCGACGGCGACAATGGCATCCTGCAGTACCGCGGCTACCCGATCGAGCAGTTGGCCGAGAAGTCCAACTACATGGAAGTATGCTATCTGCTGATGCATGGCGAGCTGCCGACTTCCGCGGAATACAAGACTTTCGAACACACCATCACCAACCACACCATGCTGCATGATCAAATGCAGACCTTCTATCGCGGTTTCCGCCGAGATGCGCATCCCATGGCGATCATGTGCGGCGTGGTAGGCGCATTGTCGGCCTTCTATCACGATTCAACCGACATCGATGATCCCCATCACCGCGTGGTGGCGAGCCACCGGCTGATCGCGAAAATGCCGACGATTGCAGCGTGGGCTTACAAGTATTCCATCGGCCAGCCGTTTATGTATCCCCGGAACGACCTGGGCTACGCGGCTAACTTCCTCCAGATGTGCCACGCCGTGCCGGCGGAGGACTACAAGGTCAACCAGGTCGTGGCCAAGGCGCTGGACCTGATCTTCATCCTGCACGCCGACCACGAACAGAACGCAGGCACCTCGACAGTCCGTCTTGCCGGTTCGACGGGTGCTAATCCCTTCGCCTGCATCGCAGCCGGTTGCGCGGCGCTTTGGGGCCCGTCCCACGGCGGCGCCAACGAAGAAGTGCTGAAGATGCTGGAAGAGATCGGCACGAAGGAAAACGTGCCGGCGATGGTCAAAAAGGCGAAAGACCCGGACGATCCGTTCCGCCTGTTCGGCTTCGGCCACCGCGTCTACAAGAACTTCGACCCGCGCGCGACGGTCATTCAGAAAGCAGCCCACGAGCTTCTGGACGAGTTGGGCCTCGAAGACCCGCTGCTGGAAGTGGCGATGGAGCTGGAGCGGATCGCGCTGGAGGATGACTATTTCATCCAACGCCGCCTATATCCGAACGTGGACTTCTATTCCGGCTTCATGCTGAAAGCGATGGGCTTCCCCGTCAGCATGTTCACCGCGCTGTTCGCCATCGGCCGTACGGTCGGCTGGATCAGCCAGTGGAATGAGTTGATCGAAGACCCTTCCCAGAAGATCAATCGCCCGCGTCAGTTGTACAACGGCGTAATCGACCGGAACTATACCGACATCGCCAGCCGCTAAACGCTGAAGCGCCACGCTTGATCCGGCGCAAAGATGCGGTTCTGATAGAGGCCCTGGACATTTGTCCGGGGCCTTTTTCGTCTGAGGGATATGTCCGATGCCAGAAGCCATGATCGTCGCTGCCCAGCCCGAAGCCGCCGAAGCCGGAGCCCGTGTCCTCCAGGCCGGAGGAAATGCTATCGATGCGGCGATGGCGGCCGCTCTGGTGCAAGGGGTGGTCGACCCGCAGATGTGTGGCATAGCGGGCTTCGGCAATTGTCAGATCTATATGCCGGGCAAGGGGGTGCATACGTGCCTGGACTTCCACGGCAAGACCCCTTTAGCGGCCACGCCGGACATGTGGCACAACCTGCTGATCGAAGAGACGCGGGACGGCTTCGGCTTCGTACTGAAGAATAATGTCAACGACCTGGGCTATGGCTCAATCACGACGCCGGGCTCGCTCATGGCCTATTATGAGGCGGTGCGGGATTTCGGTACCTGGGACTGGTCCGATGTCGTTGCACCGGCCATCACCCAAGCGGATAAGGGCTTTGCCGTCCGCCCGCATGTCTATTTCTGGTGGACCCATGGCGCGGCGCTCGGCCGGGTGCAGGTGGACGAGCGGCTGGCTTTCTCCAAGACCGGCGCCGATGTGTACTTCACCGATGACGGCAAGGGCGGCCGCCGGCTGAAGCGGATCGGTGAAATCGTGAAAAACCCCGACATGGCCGACACGCTACGCCGTATCCAGCGGGACGGCATCGACAGCTTCTACAAGGGCGAGATCGCAGACCAGATCGATGCCGACATGCAGGTCAATGGCGGCCTGATGCGGAAGGCGGACCTGGAAGCTTACAAGGTCGGCCGCTCCGATCCGATTGAGACACTGTACCGGGGCCTGCGCGTCGCTTCCTGTCAGCCGCCGGGCGGCGGTGTGATGCTGCTGGAGATGCTCAACATCCTGGAGCATTTCGACCTGGCCGGTATGGGCCACAATTCCACCGACTATATCCGCACCGTTTGCGAGGCGATGAAAATCGCGACCGCGGACAAGGAAGCCCATGTGGGTGACCCGGCCTTCGTCAACGTGCCGCTCGACCGGCTGACAAGCAAGGAATACGCCGCCGAGTGCGCCGCCAGCATCCAGCGGGGCGAGAGGGCTCATGTGGAGCGAGTTACCGCCGAATCGCCACAGACTACCCATGTTGCAGCCGTTGATAAGGACGGCAATTGTGTGACCATGACCCATTCGCTGGGGATGCCGTCGGGGGTGATCACCGATGGGCTCGGCTTCATGTATAATGGCTGCATGGGCGTGTTCGATCCCAGGCCAGGGCGTGCGGGCTCTGTCGCGCCGGGCAAGAGCCGCTTCTCCAGCCTCTGCCCGACGATTGTGTTCGAGGGGGAGCAGCCGCGCATCGTGATCGGCGCGCCGGGCGGCACACAGATTGCCATGGGCGTGCTGCAATCGCTGTTGAACGTGATCGACCACCAGATGCCTATCGACCGGGCGATAGCCCAGCCGCGGTTTTCCTCGACTTCCAATGCCATCGACATCACCAACCGCATCCCCGATTACACCGTGGAGCCGTTGCGCGAGGATGGCTATGAGGTTATCCGCTCCGCCCTGACGTTCCATATTGCGGCGGTGCACGGCATCACTATCGGTGCGGATGGCAGGATGGAAGGCGGCGCCGATCCAGGTCATGACGGTGTGGCGCTGGCGGTCTGAGCCGGTGCCGGCGCCCCGGCTTTTTTCCTGCTGCGGGGTTTGGGGTGCAGGGCTCAAGAAATATTGACGCTACCCGCTGCCTATTGTTTGACACTGAATCGGAGGGGGCATATTTTCCGCGCAGGTCTGAACACTTGTACCTGGGCCGCAATAAGCTCAAATTTAGAAAA
This sequence comes from Alphaproteobacteria bacterium, assembly GCA_965222315.1. Classification (GTDB taxonomy): domain Bacteria; phylum Pseudomonadota; class Alphaproteobacteria; order Bin95; family Bin95; genus JACKII01. Next base: position 2,256,489 of record OZ244951.1, read on the forward strand.
CATCAGGGAACATGCCGGACCGCTGACACTCGCTGGGGCGTATCGACATGGTCAGCCTTTAGAAGCGGTTTACCAACAATCGGTAGAAAACACTGAAGTCGGAGTGCCATAAGCGATGCGTGAAAAATTCGGAATAACCACTTCTGTTGCCGCGCTGTCGGTTGTGCTTGCCAGCATGGCCTCGCCGGCGTTGGCTTATATAGGGCCGGGCGCTGGCATTAGCGCGATCGGTACGTTTTTCGCCGTCATCGGTGCGGTCGTGCTGCTGATCGTCGGGTTCCTCTGGTACCCGGTGAAGCGGATGTTGCGGAAGAAGAAAGAAGCCCCGGCCCAGGCGAGCGTTGCCGACAATACCGATAGCACGCAATCCAAACCGTGATTATCGCGGTCGCCATCGCGTCGATTCTCGCTTTCGTCATCGTCTTCTGGAAGGCCGGCGTCGTACCCGCCGCTCAGAAAGCCATCGCCACGGCCTCCCATGCCGGCAAGGTGATGTCCAGCAAGGAACTGGACGATGACGTGAAGGAGAAAGAGGTCCAGAGGTCGGCAATCGGGCTGCTGGGCAGCGTCGCATCGATCACCATCCGCAGTGTGCTGGCCCTGATCGCCGCCGCAGTGCCAATTTATGGCGCAGAAGCGGCCGGCCTGGTTAGTGGTGATGCGGTGATTGATTTTCTCTCCCGATGGGACGTGATCATCATTGTGAGTGTCGTGATGATTGCAGGCTATATCGTGGGACGGCGGGTATGGCGGGCCAGGTAAGCGACTATTCCGGCCTCGACCGGTTTCTGCACAAGCTCGCGTTTTCCGGCTCTGTGGTGCAGAAAGTCGTCGGCGATCTGGATGACTCGATGTTTGCGAAATCCGGCGCCAATGTGGAGGCAGCCCGGCCGATTTTCGTGACGTCGCTGCCGCGGGCCGGCACGACCATCCTGCTTACCGCGCTGGCGAGCCTGCCGCAATTGGCGAGCCATACCTACCGCGACATGCCCTTTGTGATGGCGCCGGTACTCTGGTCCAAGCTCAGCGGCAAGTTCCAGAAGGGCAGCGACATGAAAGAGCGCGCCCATGGCGATGGCATCGAGGTCGGCTACGATAGCCCCGAGGCTTTCGAGGAAATCCTCTGGCGCGCGTTCTGGCCAGACAAGTTTACGGATACCGGCATAGGCCTCTGGACGGAAGCCGACCGCAACAGCGAGGCAGAAGCCTTTTTCCGCAAGCATATGGCGAAGATCGTGGCGCTGCGTTGCCCGGAAGGCGAGAGTGGCGGGCGCTATATCTCCAAGAACAATGCGAACGTGGCCAGACTTGACTTGATCCCCGCCATGTTTCCGGACGCGAGCATCGTGGTGCCCGTCCGCTCCCCCATGGCGCACGCGGCCTCTTTGTTGCGCCAGCACGTGAATTTTCTGGAACAGCACAAGACCGACGCCTTCACCAAACGGTACATGCGCGACATCGGACACTTGGAGTTCGGCGACCTGCACCGGCCGATCCAGTTCCCAGGTCTGGCGGAGCGGCAGGCGGGCCTGAGCGCGGAAACGCTGGACTACTGGCTCGCCTATTGGATTGTGGCGTTCGAATATGTGCAGGCCCGGCGGGAGCGCCTGACCATTGTCTCGCACGAGGCAGTCTGCAATCACGGCCCGGCTACGACAGAACGGCTGTTTGAGGCGCTCGGCATCGACGCGGATGACAAGAAGGCAAGCGTTGCCGCTTTCTTCAAGCCGGAGGCGGCGAGGGGGCGCGAATACCCTGCGCATGACGCGGCGCTGCGGGACGAAGCCGAGGCGCTCTATTCCGCTCTGACGGCTGGATCATAGCACCCGGCCGGTCTGCGTGCCGGACCGGCGTTCAATAAGAGATTGGGATACGCCCATGCTGCGCTGGCTTGGCGACAACTTCTTCAAATGCATGAGCATTCTCTCGGCCGTGCTGCTGATTTTTGTGGGCGGCCTGGTGCTTGGCACGTTCCAATGGGGCCCAGCCCAACTGGTCATTGTGGCCAAGAACGTGGTGAAGGACCTGAAGCGGAACGCCGGGGCTTATTTCCAGGATGTGCCGACCCAGCACCTGCGGCCCAACCGCTTCGGCAAGACCGGGGTGGACGTAACAGCCCCGGACAAGGTGCAGCCGGGCGTCACCTTCATCACCGGGCTTTTCGGCCGGAAACTGGGCGCGCGGCTCTACGCGGCGAATGGCGACCTCCTGCACGAATGGCCAATAGACTTCTTTTCCATCGCCGCCGCGGAAATGGCCTATCCTTTCGATGCGCTGATCCACGGCGATATTCTTTACGAGAACGGAGATTTCGTCGCGAATTTCGACGGCCGCGGCATCGTCCGGTCGTCGGCCTGCGGCGATATCCTCTGGCAGAACCGGGACCGTAGCCACCATTCGATCGACGTGGATGACAATGGCGATCTCTGGACGACTGTCTACACCGACACCTACAACGAACCGGCACTCACTAGCGCGCCTTTCGAATTCGACGCGATCGCCCGGTTCGACGCCAATACCGGCGAGAAGCTGGAGCAAATCGACCTGGTGCAGGCGCTGGTCAGGTCGGACAAGGTGGGCCTTGCGCTCGCGAATTCCCTGAAGCTGAATGACATGATGCACCTGAACGACGCGGAGGTGCTTAGCGCGCGCATGGCCGATGCCTTCCCCATGTTCGAGGCGGGAGATATTGCGTTATCGTCAAGGAATTACAGCCAAATTTGGGTGTTGGACCGCAAAACGCAGACGGTGAAGTGGTTCTATATGGGCGCGGTAATCGGCCAGCATGACCCGGACTTCCAGCCGGACGGCACGATTACCATTTTCGACAACCGGCCGGGCGGCGCGCCGACAGAGGCGAATGGCTATAAGGGCCACCGCGGCGGCAGCCGTATCGTGGCGGTCGATCCCGCCACCGGCGAGCACAGGGTTGCCTATGCCTCCGACAGCCGGAACACCTTCTACACCGCCTATCGCGGCAAGCATCAGGTGCTGGACAACGGCAACATCCTGATCACCGAGACCGATGCCGGGCGGGTGTTCGAGGTCACTCCGGATGGGGAGATCGTCTGGTCGTTTATCAACGGCTATGACGAGACCCAGGTAGGCTGGGTGATGAAAGCGACCAAGTACCCGGAGAGTTTCGCGGATTTTGCCAAAGCTGGTTGCCCCGGCTAAAGTCTCAAGCGACAGATCGCTGCTATAGCGCCATCCCGAAGGAACGCCTTTCATGAACCTGATGTCTCCCGCCTGGGTGCCCTACCACAAGGATGCCGAGTCGAACCCGGCGGCCTATATCGCGCCGGATGCGAGCGGCCAGAATTTCTACGATATCGACCCGGCGCTGCATCATATCCTCGACCTCTACATGCCACCGGAGGAGCGAGCGCACTTCGCCCCGCATATGCGCCACTTGGGCCATGTCGCCGGCAACGAGTTGGACGCGCTGGCCCGCACGGCGGAGCGGCATCCCCCGGTGCTGCACGCCCGTGACCGCTATGGCCGCGACGAGGACTGGATCGAGTATCACGGCAGCTACCGCGAGATGGAGAAGATCGCCTTCTTCGATACCGGCTTCCAGGCGATGACCAACCGCGGCGGCGTGATGGGCTGGCCGGACAAGCTCAGCTACATCACCAAATATGCGTTCCAGTACCTGTTCGTGCAGGCTGAGTTCGGCCTGATGTGCCCGATTTCGGCGACCGACACCTCGGCGTTCCTGATCAACCGCTATGCGGACCCGGAGACGCACGCGCTCTACTTCAACCGCATGACGAGCACGGACCCGAAGGATTTCCTCTCCGGCGCGCAGTTCATGACGGAGAAGTCCGGGGGCTCGGACGTGGGGCAGATCGAACTTACCGCCGTGAATGAAGGCGGCGAGTGGCGGCTCTATGGGGAGAAGTGGTTCTGTAGCGCTACCGATGGCGCGGTCGGGCTGCTGCTTGCCCGGCCGGAGGGTGCCGTTGGCGGTACGCGCGGGCTGGCGCTGTTCGCCCTGCCGCGGGTCTGCCCGGACGGCAGCCGCAACCGCTACCGCATTGCTCGTCTGAAGGATAAGATGGGCACGAAGTCGATGGCGTCGGGCGAACTGATCTTTAACGGCGCTCTGGCCCACTTGCTCGGCGACGAGACCAAGGGTCTGAAGCAGATGATGGACCAGGTAAACCTGTCCCGTCTGAGCCATGGCGTACGGGCAGCGGCGATGATGCAACGTTGCTGGAACGAGGCGAAGGCAGTAGCGGGCAATCGCCGCGCTTTCGGCAAGGGCCTGATGGAATTCCCGCTGCTGCGCCGCCAACTGCTGGACGTGCTGCTGCCGACGGCCCAGTCGGTCAGCATGTTCGCCTACACCGCCCACATGATGGACCGCGCGCAGAAAGGCGATGCGCACGCCGCCAAGCAGCTCCGCATCATGACGCCCTTGCTGAAATACCAGACGGCGCGGGACAATATCGGCGTGGCTGGCGCGTCCATGGAGACCCGTGGCGGCAATGGCTATATCGAGGACTGGGTAAACCCGCGGCTGGTGCGCGACGCCCATATCGGCGTGCTCTGGGAAGGCACCAGCAACATCAACTCGCTGGACATCATTACCCGCGCGGTGGCGAAGGAAGAGGCGCACCGGGAATTGCAGGAAGGCATCCGCGAGAAGCTGGAGGATGTTCCGGCCCAGGTGCGCGGGCGTTACCAGTCGCTGATGGACAAGGCCGTCGACTTCGCCGAGCGCGTGGCGCGGGAGCCGGAGAGCGAACATCTCTGCCGGAAGGCATCGTCTGCGCTGTACCACGCCACCAGCGCCGCTCTCATGGCCTGGGAAGGCGCTACGGCGGAAGCCGCGGGCAAGACCACCAACCGCGTTGCGCTGGCCCAGTTGGTTGAGGACACCCGCCTCGCGCCGCAAGACCCGTTCGGCACGGACGATCTGGGCCGGGCAGGGGCCCTGGTGGACCAGGCGCTGGCAGCGAGCGCCTGACGAATTCGCCACTCCCTTCATCTCGAGTAGCGGCAGAGCCGCGTATCGAGAGATACCCGACGTTGTAACAATATCCCTGGATACACCGCTTCGCGGCACTCGGGATGAAATTTGAGAGGAAAAGCCCTGTGAAAATCTCTATCGGCATTGGCAGCCACTCCTCCCGCGACATCAAAGGCGCGGTCGAGTATGTGCAGGCGGCGGACCGGCTTGGCGTGGACTGTGTCTGGTCGGCGGAAGCATGGGCGCAGGACGCCTGCACCAGCCTCGCCTACATGGCGGCGCTGACCAAGAACATTCATATCGGCACCGCGATCATGCAGATCAGCGCCCGCGCGCCATCCATGACCGCCATGACGGCGCTGTCGCTCTGGGATTTGTCGGGCGGGCGGTTCCGCCTGGGGCTCGGCGTGAGTGGGCCGCAGGTGGTGGAGGGCTTGCAGGGCGTCTCCTTCGCCAAGCCGCTGACCCGCCTGCGCGAGACCGTCGATATCTGCAAGATGGCCTTCCGCGGCGAGAAGCTGCAATACGAAGGCCAAGTCTTCCAACTGCCGCGGCCCGGCGGGGAAGGTAAGGCGCTGCGCCTGGAATTCCCGCCGTGTCCGATCCCGGTCTATCTGGCGACGCTGGGGCCAAAATCGCTGGAGTATACTGGCGAGGCCGCCGATGGCTGGCTCGGCACCAGCTTCTCGCCCGACTATCCGGAGGCTCACCTGGATTTTATAGCAGCGGGAGCAAAAAAAGCGGGGCGCTCGCTTGCCGATATCGACATTACGGCGACGGTCAGCGTCTCGATCGGGGAAAATGTCGAGGAACTCATCGACAGCAAACGCATGGGCGTCGCCTTCCAAATGGGAGCGATGGGCTCGAAACAGACCAATTTCTACAATGAGGCCGTTCAGCGCTCGGGCTACCAGGACGATGCGCTTGCGATCCAGGCGCTCTGGAAAGAGGGCAAGCGCGACGAGGCAGCCGCCCGCGTCCCGGACGCCCTGGTGACGCAGTTCCAGGCCATCGGCACGCCGGACATGATCCGCGAGCGTTTCCTAAAATACAAGGCGGCCGGTGTGAACAGCCTGAGCATCCGCACGGACGAAAAAGCGCCGATGCCCGAGCGGATCAAGCTGTTGGAACAAGTGATGGATGTCGCCAATGGGGTGAAGGCCGCGGCTTAGTTGCCCTCTTTATACGTGTGTTGACCAGCTTTCCGGCAAAATAACCAAAGTAAATGATCAAAGGTGAGCGAGATTAAGATGGACAATAGCTGCGAAAACCCCTGTGGAGCATTGTCTGCGACCATCTTTTTTCGTTGAGATAGCTTGGTAATTGTCGTTCTTGCAAAACCTCAGTGAGGTATAAGGAACATCATTGGAATGTCACAAATCAAGCTGACTAACGCCGATATTGCGGTTTTCGACAGTCCGAGTTTCGTCGATTCTGGTGGAAGCTCTTCTTCTGAATCGGACAATGTTCAAGCAGCGTTCGCGGGCCTCGGTCATAACGTAACCACCTTCATTGCAACCGACGCGGCAGGCATAAACACTGCGATCGCTGGCAAAGATGTCATTGCTTTCCCGGAATTTGAGATTGGCACGTATCTCCCTAACCCTGCTGCATCGCAAGCGATCAGCGACTACGTTGCTGGCGGTGGAACGCTCATAAAATTCGGATTCAGCGGCAACAACGGTGCGTTTCTCAACACTGTCTTCGGTTTTTCGGTCTCCGAGACCAGCGCTGGCTTCGTATCGCTCCAACAGGCAGCTACAACAGGCACGCCGTTTGAGGATGATGCTGTCAACTTGTCCAGCAATAATGGAACTGAAGGCCTTACAGTGGCTTCGTTACCAGTTGGGGCGGAAGCATTCTACGTATCCGGCAGCGTTGCAACCGTTGCATGGATTCAGTTCGGGGCCGGACAGATATTCTACCTCGGCTGGGATTGGTTTAACGGCGCTCCCGTAGGTTCGCAGGACAATGGCTGGCTGAATGTTCTCGACAGTTCCGTCAGTAGACTGGGCGATCTGGGCACCACAGGCGATGATAATCTGACCGGAACCCCAGGCGATGACATAATTAATGCACTGGCCGGCGATGACGTCGTTGCCGGCGAAGCAGGCAATGACCTTTTGATCGGCGGGCCAGGGGCCGATGCGCTGGATGGCGGACCAGGAAGCGATACGGCCAGTTTTTTCAGCGCAACCGCGGGTGTGACCGCGAACCTTGCTGACCCAAGCGCAAACACCGGCGATGCCAGCGGTGACACCTATACGAACATCGAAAATCTCAGCGGATCAAATTTTAATGACATATTGATCGGCGATGCTGGCGATAATGAATTAACCGGACGAGCGGGTGACGATACGCTCGACGGCGGAGCCGGAAATGATACAGCTGTATTCCAGTCCCTGGGCATTTCGGTCGATTTGACTCTAACCGGGCCGCAGGATACGGGCGATGGAATTGACACTCTCATCAACATTGAAAACCTTGCCACCAGCGGTGGCAACGATTCACTGACGGGGGATGCCAATGCGAACACACTTGATGCCGGAGCGGGGGACGACAGCCTAACCGGCGGCGATGGCGACGACACACTAATAGGGGGCATTGGCGACGACATACTCGCAGGCGGCTTGGGCAACGATACCATCATAGGCGGCGATGATATCGATACGGCACTGTTCGGGGATGCCAATGTGGTGGTCGATCTCGCGAATAGTGCTGCTCAAGATACCGGCGAAGGGTTGGACCAGATCACCGGTGTCGAAAACCTCCGATCTGGTGCCGGCGATGATCAATTGGCCGGGGATGACAGCGCCAACATCTTGGATGGTGGTGACGGAAATGACAGCCTTCTCGGCTATAGCGGCGATGACACCCTGATCGGCGGTAGCGGCTCCGATATTCTGAACGGGCAGCTTGGCGACGACGTAATGCAGGGCGGAACGGGAAACGACTTCTATGTTGTCAATTCTAACTTCGACCGGGTTTTGGAAGAGCCCGGCGAAGGCATAGACACCATCCGCGCCAGCATTACCTATTCTTTAAATGCGAAATCGGTCCACCTCGAGAACCTAGTGCTGGGCGGGACTGCACCGATCGACGGTTTCGGCAATGACATTGACAATGTCGTCACCGGAAACAATAACGCCAACTCCCTCGAAGGCGGCCTGGGTGACGATGTCCTGAATGGCCTTGGCGGGATGGATGTTCTCAAGGGCGGTGCCGGAAACGACCGGCTTAACGGCGGTAGCGGCAACGACCTCCTCTTTGGAGGATTGGGCGACGATTTTTTCATCGTCGACCGGACGACTGATCTTGTAATTGAGTATGCTGGTGAAGGCTATGACACGGTTGTCAGTTCAGCGCCATTTTACTCCCTGAACCATCACAGTCAGGCAATTGAAGCTATCCGCTTAGCCGGAAGCGGTAATATTGAGGCCGTCGGCAATCAAGCCGATAATCTGATCGGCGGTCAGGCTGGCGATAACCGGCTGAGCGGCGGGCTTGGCAACGATACGATCTTCGGCAATGCGGGCGACGATTTTCTGAATGGTGGTGCAGGCGCGGATTACCTACTGGGCGGCATTGGCGATGACATCCTAAACGGCGGCTTCGATTCAGACCGGGACACGTTCATTTTCGAGGACAATTTCGGCCAGGATATCATACAGGCGTTTGATAACGTGAATGAAGATGTGATCAATCTGGCGAGCGTCACAAATATCATGGACTTCGCAGACTTGCAGACCAACCACCTCACTCAAGTCGGCGCTGACACTGTCATCGCGGACGGGGCCAACACCATTACGGTCCTGAACACCGCAAGTTCAACACTTGATATCGCCGACTTTGCTTTTTGACGCTTCCCTCCAAATTTCGTGCTTAGGCCGTAAGACTAGCCCTAGGGATCAACATTGGGACAAAGCGCCGCTCGCACCTTCGGGAAGACTTCCTTTGCCAGCAGGTCGAAGGTTTCCAGAACTTGGGTTTGGGGCATGCCGACGCCCTGGCAGCTCATGATGATGTGGTTGACGCCCAGCTCCTTGTTATAGCGAAGCATTTCTTCGGCGACCGTGTCCGGGTCGCCAACGATGAAGCGGTCCTTGGCCAGTTCCTCATAGGCCATGGAGATGTCGTTGTCGTCGGCCGCCATTTTCTTGTCCTGGCCCCAGTCCTGATAGGCGTCGTACATCGCTTTCAGGTACGGCCCCGCGATCTTCGTCGCCTCCTCATGGGTGCGGCCGCAGAAGACCTCCCGCCGGATCGGCATTTCAGTGGGGAAGGGCTTGCCAAGGCGGTCCAGTTCCTCCCGGTAGATAGCCATCTGGCGCTTCAAGGTCGGCAACTTCTGGTGCGGATTCAGGTACCAGCAATCAGCGAGCAGCGCGGCCCGCTTCACGGCGGCATCGACGTTCGCGCCCATCCAGATCGGCGGGTGCGGGTTTTGCACGAAGGGGACGGAGATGCTCGCTTCCTCCAGGGAGAAGTGCGAGCCCTTCATGGTCACGGTTTCCTCGGTCCAGAGGCGTTTGACGGCCTCCAGATTCTCCAGGAAGCGGGCCAGGCCCTTGCCTTCCGGCACGCCGAAGCCGTTGAATTCCACCGGGCGGTAGCCTAGGGCGCAGCCAAAGATCATCTTGCCCTTGCTCATCACGTCCATGGTCGCGAAATACTCCGCCACCTCCAGCGGTTGATGCAGGGCGAGGAGGACAATGCCGGCGTTCAGGCGCAGGCTCGGGCATTCCGCCATGACGCGGCAGAGATAGGGGATCTGGGTGAATTCCCGGTGCGGCCGGGTGGAGAAGTGACTGCCGGTGGTCAGCGAGTCATAGCCCAGCGCCTCCAGCGTGCGGGCCTGTTCCATCAGTTCGTCGAAGCGGGCGACCATGTCGTCCTGCCACTCGAACACGCCGCGCTGCATCACACCGAACTGCATCGTATTTCTCCTCTATGTGCTGGAAGAATTAATCTTCTGGTGCCTAAGCTACCAGACGATCACTCTTGCGGGTCCGCGAAAAAAGAAAACGATCCATTTCGGGAATGAAACGGACCTTGGAAAACCCCGCCTTCTCCAGCACACGCTGGGAGGCGGCATTCCCAGGATGGGCAAAGGCCCGCACTTCCGGTATTTTCAGGTCATTGTCGGCATGCGCCAGCGCTGCTGCCGTAAGTTCCGAAGCGTAGCCCCGGCCCCACGCTTCAGGATGGAAGAAATAGCCGATTTCGCAACCCCAGCCGGGGTCGAACGGATCGTTGTAAAGCCCGCCCCAACCGATAATCCGTTCATCGCTTTTCTGCTTAACCACCCAAGGCGCATAGCCATCGCGGCGGCGGAACCATTCGTGGACCAACACGCGTTTGCGGCAGGCCCTAAGCGACGGGTCAACGTGGGTGTGTTGCATTGCGTTGGCGTCGCCCAGAAAGGTGAACAGTGCCGGCACATCGGCGCTTCGAGCCGGACGCAAATTCAACCGTTGTGTATCAAGGCTCATGCCGGTCCTTCTCCATCAATTTGCGGACATGGGCGACCACGTCGCCCTGTCATGGGAACACGCCGCGCCGCGTCTCAACAAGCTGAAACATCCTGGGCGTTTCCTTGCCTCCAATCAGATTGGTATTCTCCGATGCCTGGATATTGCCGGGCGATATCCTATGTGTAATAGGAACCGACATGCAGGGCCGCTGACGGCGATTTCCGCACATCCGGCCCTGATATCCTCAACAAACCAAGGAGCTTTTCCATGCGCAATATTGCGAAGGTTCTCGTCTTACTACTCGGAACCAGCCTGTTGGCCGCCTGTAACACCGTGGAGGGCGCCGGCAAGGACATTGAGTCGGGCGGCGAGGCCATCCAGGACGGCTCAAAGTCCGTCAAGAAGAAGCTTTAACCATCGCCAAGCCCCGGGCGGTCAATATCCCGCCCGGCGGCTTTCGTCGATGACGTAGCGGGCTTCCAATTCCTTCACCTGGTCCATTCCCATCAGGTCGAAGAGCTGTTGGAAGCTCGCGTTCTGATTCATGATGGCCTTGATGTCGCCGGTCTCCCGCAACTGACGCAGCATGGCCTGCACCACCGGAATGGCCGTGGTCAGGACGACGCCCGGATAGATGCAGGCGGCGAAACCCATCTCCTCCATCTCAGCGGCGCTCAGAAACGGTGTCTTGCCGCTGGTCGCCATGTTGTAGAGCAGGGGCTTGTCCAGGTCGGCGCAGGCCTTGCGAAGCTGGTCTTCGGAGGTCATGGCTTCGACGAACAGCACGTCTGCGCCTGCTTCGGCATAGGCGGCGGCGCGGTCGAGGCCGGCCTGAAAGCCTTCCACCGCGATGGCGTCGGTCCGCGCGATCACCAGGAAATCCTCATCGCGGCGGGCGTCGCAGGCGGCCTTGATGTGCATGCACATGTCTTCAGTCGGGATGACCGCCTTGCCTGCAAGATGGCCGCAGCGCTTCGGCCATGACTGATCTTCGATATGAACACCCGCCACACCGGCACGCTCATAAGACTGGATGGTGCGGCGCACGTTCAGCGGGCCGCCATAGCCGGTGTCCGCGTCGGCAATCAACGGCAGCTGGCGGTTGTCCGGGGTGATGCAGGCATCGGCGATGCGCCCGGCATTGTCCACCATCTCCGTCATGGTTAACAGGCCGACATCCGGCCAGCCAAGCCGGGAGGCGCTGGTGCCGGCGCCGGTCATGTAGACAGCGTCGTATCCCTCCGCCGCCACCACTCGGGCCCAGGCGGCGTCGATCACGCCCGGGATCTGCGTCAGTTTCGGCTCGGCGATCAGTTCGCGCATGCGGGTGGTCATGCGGGTGGAGGCATTATTGGCGGACATGGGCGGGCTTTCCTTTGCATCGCGTTTCCGGACGCGTAAACTAAAGAATAACACACGCTTGCCAACAGGGGAGAACCTGAGTGCCAGCCAGTTTACAGCCGGGCGACCGCATTAAGGTCCGTGACGAGGTTCCGAACGGCCATTGCCGGACGCCGCACTATCTGCGGGGCAAGACGGGAGAGGTACTCTCGATCCTGGGGGATTTTCCGAACCCGGAGAAACTCGCCTACTACCAAAAAGGCGAGGAGCGGACGCTCTACGAGATCAAATTCACGGCGGCAGAGGTCTGGGGCCGGTATGACGGCCCGGCGCTGGATAGCATTGTCGCCGACATCTACGATCACTGGCTGGAGAAAGCCGATGGCTAACACCCATGACCATCACGACCATGTGCATCATGACCACGATCACGACCATTCGCTGACGTTCCAGCCGGACCACCCGGATACGGAGTACGACTTCCTGGAAGCAGCCATCCGCGAACTGCTGATCGAGAAGGGGCTGCTGACCGCCCAGCAGATTCAGGACCAGATCGAAAGCATGGAAGGCCGCACGGTCGAGAAGGGGCAGGACCTGATCGCCCGCGCCTGGACCGACGCGGCCTTCAAGCAGCGGCTGATGGCCGACGCCATGACCGTTCTGCGGGACGAGATGGGCATCGACATGGCGCACCAGCCGGAAGTGATGGTGGTGGAGAACACGCCGGCCGTGCACAACGTCATCGTCTGCACCCTCTGTTCCTGCTATCCGCGGTCGGTGCTGGGCGTGCCGCCGGCTTGGTACAAGAAAAAGGCCTACCGCAGCCGTGCCGTGACCGAGCCGCGAGCCGTGCTGCGGGAGTTCGGCACGGAGCTTGCCGACAATGTCGAAGTGCGGGTGCACGATTCGACCGCCGACCTGCGCTACATCGTGCTACCGATGCAGCCTCATGGCACCGAGGGCTGGAGCGCGGAGCAACTCAAGCCGTTGGTGACCCGTGATGCGCTGATCGGTGTTACACCGGCGCGCGCGCCTAACTGATAGCCGGCCTGACGGAACACATGCATGTATGAGGATCTTGGCGATCCGGCCTCCTTTCTGGCCGGATTGGAAGCTGGTTCGCGCCTGATCGAGGCGCCAATGCCCCATGGCGGGCATATGCGCTTCCGGCAATGGGGGCACGGCAAGCCGGTGATCCTGATGCACGGCTCGTTCGGCGCGTGGACCCATTGGACCAAGAATATTCAGGCGCTGGTAGCCGCGGGCTACCGGGTGCTGGGAGCGGATACGCCGGGGCTGGGCGATAGCGATTCCCCGCCGGACGGTTGGGACATTCACAGCATTGGCGCGCTGGTCGCGGGGGCTATCGATTACGCACTCGCGCCCGGAGAGCGGTTCCATCTGGTGGGCTTTTCCTTCGGCGGGATTGTCGGCGGGCAAGCAGTACGGCTGATGCAGGAACGTTGCGACGGCTTTGCCATCGTCGGCTCCAACGCGCTGGGTGTGCGGTTGAACGATTCCAGGCCCGAAATGCGCAAGATGCGCTCCACCATGACACCGCACGAAATGGAGCACGTCCACCGGCACAATCTGGGCGTCATCATGTTCGGCGATCACGGCCGCATCGATCAGTTGGCCCTGCATATCCAGCAACGCAACACGCGGAAGGCCCGCATCCGCAGCAACACGATTCCACGGGGCGACTCGTTGCGGCAGGTACTGATAGACCTCAGCCTGCCAGTGACCGGAATTTTCGGAGAGAAAGACGCGACGGCGGGGCCATTTATGGACGACCGGCGGGAACTGTTCCAATCCCTGCCGCACGCAACAGGTTTTCACCTGATCGGTGGGGCCGGGCATTGGGCGCAGTACGAGAGGCCGGACCTGGTCAATCCGCTGCTGCTGGACCTGTTAGTTGGCTGAATCCCGCTTCAGGCGGGCGATCAGGTTTTCAACGGAATTCTGCCGGAGGTAGGTAGCGAACTCCTCCCGCTGGGAGATCGCCATGCTGACGCCTTCGACGGTAACGTCGATGATCTTCTGTTCCCCATTGCGCTCCCGCACGCGCCAGTCCAGCGAGACTGGCGGCCCGTCGGCCCGGCGCATTTCGGAGGAGACCATTGTATCCTGGTCGTTCACCTGACGCGCACCGGAAACCTTAATCGTTTCACCGGAATAGCCCTCCAACCGTTTTGCGTAGATATTGATCACATAATCTTCGAACGCCGCCGTGTACTCAGCCTGGGTTTTGGCATCCAACGGCCGCCAATAGCGGCCCAGGACGAAACGGCCCACAAACGGCAGGTCCATGTACTTGGAGAAGAGGCTACGCAACCCCGAAATACGACCATCTTTCTTGAGACTTTTATCCTTTAGCAACAAGACGACTTCGTCGACCATTGCCTGAATCATCGCCTGTTCTTTCGCCGCGGCGGGGCGGGAAACGGCGGCCGCTAAAACCAATACGAAGAAAAAAACCGCGAGGCGTTTCATCGACATTCCATCCGTTTTGAGGCTTGGCAGGAGATCGAGCGCGAAGGCGCTTTCTGCAAGGGAAAATAGCGGTAAACTTTCCGTAGCGTCAGTGAGGGGTATCACAGTTTTGCCCGCTTCACAGCCGGCCTGCTGACGGCAATTTGTCTTGGCGCGCCTCCGCCGCTGGACCTTTCCCCTTATTTTGGGGAGGATGTTCGCCGTTTCCGGCATTCATCCGGCACCCGTCGAAAAGGACAGGACCAATGGCACGCATCCCTTACATCACCCGCGAGAACGTGGACCCTGGCGCGCTGAAGGAATTTGACGAGCTGACCAGCTACGGCCCGTTTGCCCATCTGGCGGGCGCGATGGGCCACCGGGCTCCGATCCTGCGCAACGCCGCGCGGATGTTGACCGAACTCAAGGAAGAAGGCGTGCTGAACAAGCGCTACCTTGAACTGGCACTGGTGTCGGTCTCCATCATGAACCAATGCGACTACTGCGTGGCGCACCATGGACCGATGCTGACCGTCCAGGGCATCTCCAAGGAAGGCACGCTGACGCTGCTGGACTATGAGAACCATCCGGAACTGGACGAGGTGGACAAGCTGGTCATCGAGTACGCCAAGCAGGTGACGCTTGATCCGAACCGCACCCGCGACGCCATCTTCGACAGGCTGCGCGCGCATTTCTCGGATGCGGAAATCGTGGAACTGACCTGGCGGATCGCGCTCTGCGGTGCGTTCAACCGGTTCAACGACGTGCTGCAACTGGATATCGAGGACGAGGCTCACGCGATACTCGCCGCCGCCGAATAACCGAACGGCCGGCGAACCGCCCCTAACAGCAGGAATGCAGCATGGCTTGGGTGATCGGTGTTGACGTTGGCGGCACCTTTACGGACTTCTTTGCCGTTGACCCGGCGAACGGGCAGCAAGCACTGTTCAAGCGGCCCTCGACGCCGGATGATCCTGGCCGGGCGATCCTGGATGGTCTGCGGGAGATGGCAGACGCAACGGGTGTTACGCTGGCGGAAGCGGAGCGGGTCGCCCATGGCACGACAGTCGCCACCAACGCCCTGATTCAACGCCGCGGCGGCAAGGTCACGCTGGTGACGACCAAGGGCTTCCGCGACCTGCTGGAAGTTGGCCGCCAGGTGCGGCCGCACATGTACGACCTGCAACTGGATGCGCCTGCGCCGCTGGTCCCGGAAGAGCGGCGGCTGGAGGTGGATGAGCGCATCACGACGGCCGGCATGGTGGTGAAGCCGCTCGACGAGGGCGAGATCGCGCGGGTCGTCGAGAACGTTCGGGCCAGCGGCGCGGAGGCGTGCGCCGTTTGCCTGCTGTTCGCATTTGAGTCGCCGCAACACGAGCAGGCGTTGCGGGATGCACTGGCCAAGGCCATGCCGGACCTGCACCTCTCCATTTCCAGCGAAGTACAGCCCGAATTCCGGGAATTCGAACGTTTCACCACCACCGTAATCAATACCTACCTGCAACCAGTGCTGACCGGCTATGTGGACCGGCTGGCGAAGGGCGTTGCAGAAATCGCACCCAGGGCGAGCCTGGGGATCAACCAATCGTCGGGCGGCCTGATGACTCCGGCCCGAGCCCAGGCAGTGCCGGTGCGCACGGCGCTTTCCGGTCCGGCGGCTGGCGCGATGGGCGCTGCGGCGGTGGCAAGGCGCGCCGGCCATCCGGATGTCATTACGCTAGACATGGGCGGCACCAGCGCCGACGTCGCCTTGATCCGCAATGCGGAGCCTGCGCTGGCCTTCCAGCGTAATGTGGCGGGCTTCCCGATCCGCCTGCCCATGGTGGATATCGACACGGTTGGGGCAGGGGGCGGCTCGATCGCCTGGTTCGATCTGGATGGGTTGATGAAGGTCGGGCCGCAAAGCGCTGGCGCAGTGCCGGGCCCGGCCTGCTATGGCCTGGGCGGCACGGAGCCGACGGTTTCCGATGCCAACCTTGTGCTCGGACGGTTAGCGCCACGCGGCCTGCTTGGCGGCGGCATGGCGCTGGATGAAGGGTTGGCCCGGCAGTCGCTGACGGAGATCGCGGGAAAACTTGGCATGAGCCTGGAGCAGGTGGCCCAGGGCATTATCGACATCGCGGTCGCTAACATGGTCCGCTCTATCCGCACGATTTCGGTGGAGAAGGGACACGACCCGCGCGATTTCGCCCTCATGCCGTTCGGCGGGGCAGGGCCGCTGCATGCAAGGCCCGTGGCTGTGGAGCTTGGCATCAACACCATGGTGGTGCCGCCCGCACCCGGCATTCTCTGCGCCGAGGGCCTGATCGTCGCCGACCTGAAAGAAGACTTTATCGCCGCCGAGCGGATTCCCGTGGAAGACGCCGCATTGGCAGCGGCGGGCGAGCGGGTTGGCGGCTTGCTGGAAGATGCCCAAGCTTGGCTGGCCGAACAGCACGCGGGCGAGCCGCGGCTGAACCTCGCCGCCGACATGCGCTACAAGGGCCAAAATTTCGAGCTGACCGTGCCGCTGGCCGAGGGCGGGGCAGGCGAGATGGACCTGCTGCCCGCCGCCGAAATGCGGGCGAAGTTCTTCGACGCGCACGACCTCGCCTATGGCTTCCACAATCCGCATGATGCGGTGGAGATGGTGGCGATCCGGTTGACCGCCCGCTCTTCCATGTACCGGGAACCGGCCTTGCCGGCGGAGCCTGCCTCGCCGCCGCCCATGCCCGAGCCTCGGGAGTTTCGCACCGTCTGGTTCACGCCCGACGCGCCGGTCGCCGAGACGCCGGTCTATGAGCGCGCCGACCTGACGCCGGGCATGACCTTCAGCGGCCCCGCCATTATCGAGCAGTTGGACGCCACCACGCCCCTCGACCCGCGCGACCGGGCGGTGGTGGCAGCGGACGGCAGCCTGATCGTCACCCTCGGCGAAGGAGCAAGCTCATGAGCGAAGCTCAAACCCACGACCTCGATCCGATTACGCTAGAGATCTTCTCCAACGCGCTGCGCTCCATCACCGACGAGACCTTTATCGCGGTGATGAAAGCGTCCTACTCCACCAACATCAAGGAGCGGCACGACCACTCCACCGCGATCATGGATGCCAAGGGCCGCCTGATCGCCCAGGCTGAGAACTCGCTGCCGATTCATGTGGCCAGCATGGAAGGGCTGATGAAGTCGCTGCTGAAGAAGTACGGCAACGACATCCGGGAGGGCGACCTCTATGTGGCGAACGACCCGCACACGGCGGGCGGTACGCATCTGCCGGACATCAACCTGGCGCAGCCGGTGTTCGCCGAGGGCCGGCTGATCGGCTTCGTCGCCAATATCGCCCACCATGCGGACGTGGGCGGCATGGCACCCGGCTCCATGAGCGGCGGCATGACGGAGATCTATCAGGAAGGACTCCGCATCCCCGTCATCCGCCTGTTCAAGCAGGGTGTGCTGGACGAAGAACTGTTCGACCTGATTCTGTTGAATGTACGCCTGCCGGTCGAACGGCGCGGCGACTATTACGCCCAGATCGCGGGCTGCCGTCTGGGCGCGCGGCGGCTGGGCGAGGTGATCGTGCGCTACGGCGCAGCCAAGGTTGAGCAGGGCTTCGAGCAGATCCGCGAGCGCTCGGCCGAGCGAATGCGGACAGCACTGGCGCGCATCCCGGACGGTGTCTACCGGTTCGAGGACGCGATGGACGATGACGGTGTCGGCAACGAACACCTGACCATCGCCGTGACGGTGACGGTGCAGAACGGAGCGGCCTCGTTTGACTTCGCCGGCACCTGCCCGCAGACGCCAGGCAACGTGAACTGCACCCACAACGCCACGGTCGCGGCCGTGACCTACGCTATCAAGGCGCTGCTCGACCCTAACGCGCCGAATACGCAATCGGTGATCGATTCGGTGGAGGTGAAGGCGCCGGAAGGCTGCCTGATCAACTGCACCTTCCCGTTTCCCGTAGCCGGACGCGCGCATACCTGCCAGCGGATCATCGACGTGGTGTTCGGCGCACTCGCCGACGCTTTGCCGGAGCAGGTGACGGCGGCCCCCAATGGCGCGAACACCATGGCGGTGTTCAGCGGCATTCACCCGGCCACGGGTGAGGGCTATGTCTACCTGGAGACGGTCGGCGGCGGCGGCGGCGCGCGCGCCGGCAAAGATGGCAAGGACGGCGTGCAGACCGGCATCACCAATACGTCGAACCCGCCCGTCGAAGCCATTGAACAGGAATACCCTTTGCTGGTTGAGGAATATGGCCTGGTGCCTGGCTCCGGCGGCGCAGGCCGGCACAAGGGCGGGCGAGGCATCCGCCGGGTGGTGCGGCCGGTCGGGCATACCTGTATCTTCAACGGGGTTGGCGAGCGCTTCCTGATGCAGCCCTGGGGTGTGTTCGGCGGCGAGCCCGGCGAGAGCGGCCGCTTTGCATTGCGCGAGGCGGACGGCAGCGAGACGCCTTTGCCGCCAAAAACCGGCAACCGGGTGCTGAAGCCCGAGCAGGCCGCCATTTTCGAATCGCCCGGCGCGGGTGGTTATGGGAAGGAATAAAGAGCAATGACCTACGACCTCGTTATCCGGAACGGCATGGCTATGCTACCCGCAGGCTTGGTGCCCACCGACATTGGCGTTACGGGTGGCAAAATTACCGCCATCGGCTCCATACCGGCGGGGCAGGGCGGCGAGGAAATCGACGCCACCGGCCTGACCGTGCTGCCAGGCGTGATCGACACCCAGGTGCATTTCCGCGAGCCCGGCAGCACGCACAAGGAAGACCTCGCGACCGGCAGCCAAGCCGCGGTCATGGGCGGGATCACCGGCGTGTTCGAAATGCCGAACACCAACCCCTCCACCAGTACGCCTGAGGCGTTGCAGGACAAGCTCGACCGCGCCAAGGGCCGGATGTGGTGCGAACACGCCTTTTACGTGGGCGCGACGCCGGACAATATCCGCGATCTGCCCGAGTTGGAGCGGCTGCCGGGCACCTGCGGCGTGAAGATGTTCATGGGCTCGTCCACCGGCTCCCTGCTGGTAGAGGAGCCGGGCGCGATCGAGGCCGTGATGGCGAACGGACACCGGCGCGTCGCCGTCCATGCCGAGGACGAAGCGCGCCTGCGCGAGCGGTTCCACATTGCGCAGGAGGCGAAAGACCCGCGCGTTCACCCGGACTGGCGAGACCCGGTCACTGCCTTGAATGCAACCCGGATGATTGTCGATCTGGCGTACAAGACCGGCCGCCGGGTTCACGTGCTGCACATCTCCACCGGCGACGAGATGGATTTCCTCCAGCATCACAAGGACATCGCCACAGTCGAAATCACGCCGAACCACATCACGCTCGAAGCGCCGGACTGCTACGAGCGGCTGGGTGCCCGCGCGCAGATGAACCCGCCGGTGCGGGATGGCGCACATCGCCGCCGGATCTGGGCCGCGGTGGCCGATGGCACCGTGGACATTCTGGGCTCGGATCACGCCCCTCACACGGCGGAGGAGAAGGCGAAGGTCTACCCGGAAACCCACGGCGGCATGCCGGGCGTGCAGACGACCCTGCCACTAATGCTGACCCATGTGAACGAGGGCCGGCTTACGCTGCAGCGGCTTGTCGATCTGATGGCGCACGGCCCCAACCGCGTCTGGAGTATTGCCGGGAAGGGTCGTATTGCAATGGGTTACGATGCAGACCTCACGTTGGTTGACATGAATGCCGAGCGCACCATTGAGAAAAGCTGGCTTGCGAGCAGGGCAGGGTGGTCGCCCTACGAAGGCGTCGCCTGCAAGGGTTGGCCCATGGCGACGATCATCCGCGGGCGGCCAGTGATGCGTGACGCGGAACTCATCGGCGCGCCGGACGGGCAGCCGTTCCGCTTCCATGAGACGATGCTGCCGGCCGGCTGAGGTTTCGTTTCCGCGCAGTAAGCGCTATATCCGGCTCTCTTCTGTTTGACCGCGCACGCGCGAAGGTGCCGCCATGGCCACGCCATATTATATCACCACGCCGATCTACTACGTGAACGACGACCCGCATATCGGCCACGCCTACACAACGCTGGCCTGCGATGTGCTGGCCCGGTTCAAGCGGATGGACGGCTATGACGTGCATTTCCTGACCGGCACGGACGAGCACGGCCAGAAGGTGGAGAAGGCGGCGGCGGCGGCGGGCACCGATCCGCAGAGCTTCACCGACCGGGTGAGCCAGAATTTCCGTGATCTGGCCGACCGGATGAACTTCAGCCACGATGACTTCATTCGCACGACGGAGGACCGGCACAAGCGCGCCTGCCAGGCGATCTGGCAGAAGCTCATCGCTTCGGGCGACATCTATCTGGGGGCCTATGCCGGTTGGTATGCCGTGCGGGACGAGGCCTACTACACCGAAACCGAGCTGACCGAAGGCCCGAACGGGGAGAAACTCGCGCCCACAGGTGCGCCGGTCGAATGGGTTGAGGAGCCGAGTTACTTTTTCCGGCTGTCCGCTTGGGGCGAGCGGTTGCTGAAGCTCTACGAAGACAACCCGGATTTTATCGGCCCGTCCAGCCGCCGGAACGAGGTGATGAGCTTTGTGAAGGGCGGCTTGCAAGACCTCTCGGTCAGCCGAACCTCGTTCCAATGGGGCGTGCCGGTGCCGGGTGATGATGCGCACATCATGTATGTGTGGCTGGACGCGCTGACCAACTACATCACGGCGGTTGGCTATCCGGACGAGAAATCAGAGGCTTTTACAAAGTTTTGGCCTGCCGATATTCATATGGTGGGCAAGGATATCCTGCGCTTCCACGCGGTTTATTGGCCGGCCTTCCTGATGGCGGCGGGGATCGCGCCGCCGAAGCGGGTCTATGCCCATGGCTGGTGGACGAATGAGGGGCAAAAGATATCCAAGAGCCTCGGCAATGTGATCAAGCCGGACGATCTGGTGGCGCAGTACGGCCTGGATCAGGTGCGGTATTTCCTGCTGCGCGAGGTGCCGTTTGGCAATGACGGCGACTTTAGCCATGAGGCAATGATTGGCCGTATGAACTACGAACTAGCCAATGATTACGGGAACCTGGTGCAGCGTGTTCTCAGCATGATCAGCAAGAATTGTGGCGGCAAGGTGCCGGAACCCGGGCCGCTAACGGACGAGGACAAGGCTTTGCTCGCGCCGCTGCATGATCTTATACCGGTGATCCGTCCTTTGATGGACCGGCAGGCGTTCCATGAGGCGCTGGAGGCGATCTGGGTCAATGTGCGGGCGGCCAACGCCTATGTGGATCACCAGGCGCCCTGGGCCTTGCGCAAGACCGACCCGGCGCGGATGGCGACGGTGCTCTTCGTACTGGCAGAAGCGATCCGGCACATGGGGCTGGCGACTTCGCCTTTCATGCCAGAGGCATCAGGTAAAATTCTGGACTTGCTGAATATTACGGCGAACGCGCGGACCTTTTCTGCCATAGGGCCGAACCATGCGCTAACACCCGGCGCCGAGTTGCCGAAGCCCCAGGGGGTGTTCCCGCGCTTTGTCGAGGAGGCGGCCTAAACCATGATTGTCGACAGCCATTGCCACCTGGACTTCCCGGAACTTTACGCTGACCTCGAAGCGGTCGTCGCGCGGGCGAAGAATGCGGGTGTCGGCTGCATGCTGACCATCTGCACCAGCGTCGCTTCGATTCCGAAAGTGCTGGAAATTGCGGAGAAATACCCGGAGGTCTACGCCGCCATTGGCATTCATCCGCACCGGGTCGCGGAACATGGGGTTTTGCCGGTTGAGGAGATCGTCAGTTGGACCGAGCACCCGAAGGTGATCGGCATAGGCGAGACCGGACTGGACTACCACTACGACAAGAGCCCGCGCGAAATGCAGCGGGAAAGCTTCATCAATCATATCAAGGCGGCGCGCCTGACCGGGCTGCCGTTCATCACGCACACGCGCAACGCCGATGCCGACACGGCGGCGATCCTGGATGAGTTTTGCGCGGACGGGCAGGCGGCGGGGCTGTTACACTGCTTCAGCTCGGGCCGGGCCTTGGCGGAGCGGGCGGTTGCGCATGGGCTCTATGTGTCCTTTTCCGGCATCCTGACGTTCCGGAATTCGCAGGATATACGGGACACGGCGAAGATCGTGCCGGAGGACCGGCTGCTGGTGGAAACCGATGCGCCATTTCTGGCGCCGGTGCCGAAGCGAGGCAAGACCAACGAGCCGGCGTTCACGGCCTATACTGCCGGCGTGTTGGCGGAGACGCGGGGCGTAGATACTGCGGCGATGCATGAGGTAACGACGGCTAACTTCTTTCGATTGTTTGCTAAAGTGGATCAGAGTGCGTTGTAAAGGATCTAGGTTAAGGGACATCAGCTGCTTCGCAGTATTTCTCATAATATATCTTGTGCGTTTTAATGATAATCGAGAATGGGTGTCCTAGACCAGCCGTTGGGATTGCTCCGGCGGTAATGCCGGAATCTTTTTCGGAGCTAAACTCTTATGACGGTCCCGGCTCTCATTTTTCCTTAATGGTTATCGGCGACGTTCTCGGACCAGAGTCTGAAGAGCCTCCGGGTCGTTTGACAATTCCGTCAGAAGCTCGTCGCGCTCAAAGAGATCGGCCATTGCGGGCGGTAGCGGCGGGCGTTGGCCGGTGGCTTGCTCCACCGCATCCGGGAATTTTGCCGGATGCGCCGTAGCGCCGACGACCAGCGGACGGTCACGGACGGGCGCGCAAGCCTCAGCCGCTAGCACGCCGACGGCGGTGTGCGGGTCCAGCGTGTAGCCCGCGCGTTGGTGCCAATTCTTGATTCCGGCGAGCGTATCGGCATCGTCAAAACTTGCGGCGGAAAACATCGCCTTGGCCGCGGCGTGGCGGTTTTCGCCAAGGCTCATACGGCCTTCCTTGCGGAGTTGCTGCATGGCCTCTGCCGTCGCCTGACCGTTGCGGTCGAACAGGTCGAACAGCAGCCGCTCCGCGTTGGAGGAAAACTGGATGTCCATGCTGGGCGACAGGCTCGGCTCGACCCCTTTCAGGCTCATGTCGTCGTCGCGGAAAAAGCGGGTGAGGATGTCGTTCTTATTGGAGCCTACGATCAGCCGTTCGATGGGAAAACCCATCAGTTTTGCGCCGTAAGCCGCGAAAATATTGCCGAAATTTCCGGTCGGCACGCACACGTCGATCGAACGCTCCGGCGCGCCCAATTGCAGGGCGGCAAAGGCATAGTACGCCGTTTGGGCCATCACGCGTGCCCAGTTGATGGAATTGACGGCGGAGAGATTGACCTCGTTCCGGAATGCCTCGTCGGCGAACAGGGCCTTCACCAGATCCTGACAGTCGTCGAACGTGCCCTCAACAGCAATGCAGTGGACGTTGGCAGACTGAACGGTGGTCATCTGGCGTTGCTGGACGGGAGACACCCTGCCCTTCGGAAACAGAATAAAGATGTCGATGGCGTCACGGTCGCGGCAGGCCTCGATGGCGGCGGACCCGGTGTCGCCGGAGGTCGCGCCGACAATCGTTATGCGCTCGCCGCGCTGGGCCAGAATATGGTCGAACAGGCGGCCAAGTAGTTGCAGAGCGACGTCCTTGAACGCCAGGGTGGGCCCGTGAAACAGTTCCTGCAGCCAAAGGTTACTGTCCAGTTGCACCAACGGCGTGACCGCCGGATGGCGGAAGGTGGCATAGGAGTCGCGCACCATGGCGGCAAAGTGGTCCTCCCGGATCTCTCCGCCGAGGAACGGCAACATCAGGCGGGTCGCAACATCGCTATAGGAAAGATTGCGCCATTCCTGCATCTGCGTCGCGGAAACCTGCGGCCAGCTTTCCGGCACGTAAAGGCCGCCGTCAGTGGCGAGGCCCGCCAGTGTGACGTCGGCGAAACCGAGGGCCGGCGCCTGGCCGCGGGTGGAGATGTAGCGCATGGTTGCTGCTTTCTGTTCGCCGTGCCTGCGCCTCACCGGCGCCGTTGCCCTTGGTTACGCCTAGCGCACCTTGCAATGACGCCGGTGAGTGTGCCGGCGGCGTGTTCGAATTCGTTTCGCTCGGCGATATGCCTCGAGCGGGCGCATGTGCCAAGCGGGCTTGCGGTCGCGTGTGGCGGGATGCGTGCCCCTGCCCTAGCGTTTGGACGCGATCAGGCGGTCGATGGCCTGGAAAAGCTGGCTCTCCGGCTCGCCGAAAGCGCTGCCCATGGAGAAATGGTGCCGGCCCGGTTCCGCCACCAACCGGACGTCATGCCCCCGCGTCCGGCACAAATCGGCATAGGCGAGCGCTTGCCGCCGGTATTCGGTGGTCTCCTCCGCGCCGACGGCGATCAGCAATGGCGTCTCCGGTCGCACGGGCGGGTTAAGCAGAGGGCTGGCACGGGCGACGAGGGCTTCGCCCAGGTTCATGTCGAGATACCGGTCGTGCCAACGGTGCGGCTCCATGTTGTAGACGCCGCTGGAGAGCACCGCGCCGGCGAGGAGCGCCGCTGTCGCCGGATCGGCGAGCGCCATCCCGGAGAGTTGCGCCCCGGCCGACATGCCGGCAATGACGATGCGGTTCGGGTCGCCGCCAAAGCTGGCTGCATTCCCGGCGGTCCAGGCCACTGCCTCCCGGATTTCCGCGATCATCCGGTCCATGGGCACGTTCGGCAGCAGGCCATAGCCTGCCAGCACGCACGTGACACCGCGTTGCCGCCAGGGCTCGGCGATGAAGGCGTAGACGGACTTGTCGAGATAGCGCCACGCGCCGCCGTGGATGTAGAGCAGCACCGGCGCGCCCGGCTTCTCTGCCGGGTAGATGTCGAGTTGCTGGCGCGGGCCGCTGCCGTAGGGCACGTCGCGAGGGCCGGGCAAGGCGGCGCGGACCTTTTCGCTGAGCGTGCGCTTAGCATCGGAGTATTTTCCACCGTCCGGCACGGCGACGCGCATGTCATATTGCTGCGACACCTGCCGCCGGGTCAGGCCGCCCCAGACCACTTCGTCCAGCGGGTCACTCGAAGCCACGGCCATGGCGCGGCCTCAGGTGCGGACGGCGGTCATGCCGCCGTCGACAGGAATGATCGCGCCAGTCATCCAGCTAGACTCGTCAGACGCCAGGAACAGCGCCAGATTGACAACATCGTCAGCGGTGCCCAGGCGCTTGATCGGGAAGCGGCCGGTCAGCAGTTCCATCCGCTCCGCGTCACGCTGGATGCCGTGTGCCATTAACACATCGAGTGTGCTGGGGCAGATCGCGTTGACGCGCACATTCTGGTCGGCATAGGCGCGGGTCAGCGAAATCACGCCGCCCTTGCTGGCGGAATAGGCCGCGCCCGACACCTTGCCGCCGACGATGCCAGCGCTGGAGGCAATGTTGACGACCGAACCGCCGCCGGAGTCGATGATCGCAGGCACGCCGTATTTGCAGCAGAGGAAGGTGCCGGTCAGGTTGATCCGCAGCATCTTCTCCCAAACATCGAGTGCTAAGTCGGTGACGTGGGTATCGCGCTCTTCCGGCTTGCTGCCGCCGGTGTTGATGCCGGCATTGTTGTAGAGAATGTGCAGCCCGCCAAGGGCCGAGACCGCAGCCTGGATGCCGTCGCGTATGCTGGTGTCCGACGTCACGTCGATTCCGATGGCGACAGCCTCGCCGCCGGCCTCGCGAATGGCAGTGGCGACGTCTTTGGCGGCGTCAGGGTCTATGTCGGTAACGGCGACCCTGGCCCCTTCCCTGGCGAATCGTGCTACTGCCGCCCTACCCTGATCGCCGGTGGCTCCAGTGATAAGAGCGACCTTGCCGGCGAGGCGCATCAGGCCGTAGCGGTTTTCGGTTGTAGGTCAGCGTCGAGGACCGGGTAGCCGTCCGCGCCGCTTTCCTGGTCCTTGTATTTCACGATCCGGTCAGGATTGTGGTGAATGCCGAGCAGCCGCATGGTCTTGTCGCCGACCACGCTGAAGCTGTGGGGAATGTTGGGCGGCAGCGCGATGCAATCGCCAGCGCTCAGGCGGACCTTGTTGTCCTCGCCGCCTTCGAGCCAGGCGTCGGCCTCGCCTTCCAGGATGTGCAGAACTTCGAGGTAGGGGTGGGAGTGCATCGGTGCGACGTAACCGGGTTCCGATGTTTGGATGCCGGTGCGGATGGGCGTGTCGCCGTCGGCAAGCAGCGGATGGTAGTGGGCGTTCGCGCCGAATTCGACACGATGGGATTCGTTGAGTTTCTTGATTTTGGGGGCTTTGAGGTCGGCGGTCATGGGAAGGTTCCTCCATAAAGACGCTACCTTGGCTGAAACAGCATAGCGTCTGGCGGCAGCCGGAACAAACGTTCTGATGGGCGCTTGCGCCGTTAACTGGGCAATTTCTATGGCAGATACCGTTCGCGGATATGCTGTTTGAAAGCTTCAGTGCCGAGCGGGTTGCCGGTCGCGTGCGCCAGGAGTTCGTCCGGCGAGTGCAACGAGCCCTGCTCATGAACGTTGCGGCGAAGCCAGTCCACGACCGGCGCAGCATTGCCTTGCGCCAGCGCCTCATGCACGTCCGGCAGCTCGCGTTCGGCGGCCTGGAACAGTTGCGCCGCCGCCATCGCACCCAGGCTGTAGCTGGGGAAATAGCCGAACGCGCCGCTGTACCAATGAATATCCTGGAGACAGCCGAGGCTGAGGTTTGGCGGGCGCACGCCCAGCAACTGCTCCACGCCCTCGTCCCAGGCATCGGGCAGATCAGCGGCTTCGAGCGTGCCAGCGACCAGCGCCTGCTCCAGCCGGAAGCGCAGGATGATGTGCAAGGGATAAGTCACCGCATCAGCGTCAACCCGGATGAAGCCCGGTTCCACCTTGGTTACCCAGCGGTGGAGATTGCCGGCGTCCCACCCCTGCCCTTCGCCGCCAAACGCATCGCGGGCCATGGGCGCCCAGAAGCCGGTGAAGGCGCGGGAACGGCCCACCTGTATCTCCAGGCAGAGCGACTGGCTTTCATGAATGGTCATGCCGCGGTGGGAGCCAACGGGCTGCCAGCGGCGGTCTGGATGGCTGCCGCTGGTATAGAGGGCGTGGCCGGTTTCGTGCAGGACAGCCATCAGGCCGGAGGTGAAATCGGCCTCGTCCCAGCGGGCGGTGACGCGGGCATCCTGCGTGCTGCCGGTGGAGAACGGATGCGTGGTGTCGTCCAGGCGGCCGTGATGAAAGTCATAACCGACGGCGGCCATCAGGCGGCGGCCCAGTTCGCGCTGCTGCTCTACCGGGAAGTGCGGCGCGGGCAGCGATGGCGCAGGCTCGCCGGCCTGCTTGTCGAGAACTTTGGGCAGGGCATCGCGCAGGAATGGCTCGATATCGTCGAACAGGGCGTTGACCTGCGCCAGACCGCGGCCGGGATCATAGGGATCCATCAAGGCATCGTAGGGCGGCACGCCGAGCGCATCGGATTTGGCCGCCGCGATCTCGCGAACGATCTTGAGTACGGGCTCAAAAAGCGGCAGCAAGAGGTTGTAATTGCCCGATTGGCGGGCATTCCGCCAGGCAATTTCGCAGCGGGCGGTGGTGGTTTCGCGCTCGGCTATGAGGCCGGAAGGAACGGCGGCTGCGTGCAGGTGCATGCGGCGCATTTCGCGTACATTGGCGGCCTGGACCTGATCCAGGTTCGCGCCTTCCAGCGTTGCCAGCGCATCGGCGACGGCGGGTGCGGAGATGGTCTCATGCGCGATGGCGGAGAGGGTCGCCATCTCCTCGCCCCGGTCGTCCGCGCCGCCGGGCGGCATCATCACGCGCTGGTCCCAGCCGAGCTTGCGGGTGGCGGTGGAGAGCTTCGCATGGCGGGCGAAGGCGTGTTCGAGCGTTTCATATGCTTGCATGGGTTATGCCTGCCACACTTTGGGCCAGAGATCGCAGTCGAGCGGATCGCCAGCTTTCAGCGGCGGATCCCAGAGCATGGATTGGATGTTGGGGCGGGGGTCGTAGACGACGCCGTCGCCCGCCCAGCGGGTGGCGTAGGCGCGGCGGCGCACACTCTGGCTGCGGTTGCCGCCGGCCATGTGCAGGAGCAGGCCGTGGTGCAGGGTGCAGTCGCCGGGTTCGTAGTCGAAGCGGATGAACTCCAGGTCGCCGCGCATGGCGTCGATGTCCGGGACCGGCGGTTCTTCTGTTTTGTATTTCGAGTGATCGACAAAGGCGACGGGGTGGTAGCGCTGGCCCCATTGGTGTGAGCCGGCGACGAACTCCATGCTGCCGGTTTCCTCCGTCACCGGGTCAAGCGCCAGCCAAAGCGTCGCCACGTTCTGGCCCTTGATCGGCCAGTAGGTCAGGTCGTGGTGCCAGACGGTCGGTTGGGCCGTGTTCGGCTCCTTCACCAGATACTGGTCGAAGACGATGTTCGCCTTGGCAGACCGCATGACGGCCGCCGCGATTTCGCCGGCCGGGGAATCATAGATGAAGTCGCGGAAGCCCTGATGCTGGTGCCAGAGGAAGGTTTCAGAGGAGAACTTGCCGTTCGGATCGTCGTGAGAAAGGTTGTGATAGAGCTTGCCCGGATTGGCGAGGCAATTGTCCAGCGCCTCCCGCATCCGCGCCACCCAGTCCGCATTGAAGAAGCCCTTGAGGAGAACCACGCCCGTTTCTTCAAACGCGCGGATTTCGTCTTCCGTGATGGGGCGGGTAAGGGGCATGGGTGGATCCTGGAGCTACTCGGAAATGCCTGATCCTACCTTCATCTCGAGTAAGTGCGAAGCACTGTATCGAGAGAGTATTGGGGAGATGCCTCTCGACACACTCCGGCTGTTAGCCGGAGCACTCGAGGTGAAGGCACGAGAAATTGCGGTTTAGCGGCGGCGGTGGAACAGGGCGAAGATGATGATGAAGATAATGGCGAAGCTAAACCAGGTCAGCGCGTATTGCAGGTGATTGTTAGGCAGTTCCGGCCACCAATCCTTGTTGACGACATAGAAGGGCAATACCGGCCCCTGCCCTGCCGCCGCGGTGCTTGCAGCCATGGCCTGAGGGTCGGCCATATACCACTGGTTGCCTACCGGGTCATTGTCGGGCGTAAACAGGCCAGGCTCCGATGGCTGTCGGAGGATGCCTTCGAGAGCGGCGGCGGCGGGCAGCGGCGGCAAGGGCTCGCCGAAGCCGACGAAGGCGTTTTCAGCCAGAATCAGGCGTCCACCCGGCTCGCGGATCAACAGCATCAGGAGGTCGCCAACCTTTTTGTCCTTAGCGCGGCCCGGGAAGCGGAACCAACTGCCCGGCACGACCTCCCCCGCCACAAGGACGCGGCGGTAGGTCCATTCCGGGCCGGGGGCGGCGGGCAGCGGTTCGGCGGGCAAGGCCATACGCTGGTCAATCGAGGCGATCAGGTCCTGCTTCCAGGCGTGACGGTCCAACTGCCAGGAGCCGAGCGCCAGCAGGATGGCGAGACAGAGGAGGCCCAGGACGGCGGTGAGAAGTGTGGGTTTGCGGAAGCGCACGGTGTCTGAACTAGCCGCTCATGGTGAGGCCGCCGGAGACGCTCAGCACCTGGCCGGTGATGTAGCTGGCCCGGCCGGAGCAGAAAAACAGGATGGCGTTCGCGACATCCTCCGGCTTGCCCAGGCGGCGCATGGGGATGGCGCGCTTCAGGCTTTCCTGGAGGCGTTCCGGCATGTCGGCGAGGAGGGCGGTTTCGGTCGGACCGGGGGCAACGCTGTTGACGGTGATGCCGCTGCGGGCCATTTCGCGGGCGAGCGACTTGGAGAAGGCGATGACACCGCCCTTTGCGCCGGCATAGACCGTTTCGCCGGAAGACCCGACGCGCCCGGCGTCGCTGGCGACATTGACGATGGAGCCGGTGCCCGCCTCCACCATGGCTGGCAGGAACGCCTTACAGACCCTGACCTGGCCCAAATAGTTGAGCTGGACGATGTGCTCGATAAACTCCGGCGTGTTGTCGAGGAAGGGCTGGCCCTTGTCCCATCCGGCGACATTGACGAGGCAGTCCATTGCGCCGTGCCTGGCAGTGACCAGTTCGGCCAGGGCGCTGATGGCATCAGGATCGCAAACATCGAGAGTATGCGCCTCCCCTGCCCCGCCGTCGGCGTGGATATCCGCCAGGGTCGCGGCGATGCCATCGCCGTTGATGTCGGTCGCGATGACATAGGCGCCAGCCTCCGCCAGCACCTTCGCCGTGGCCGCGCCGATGCCGGAGGCGCAACCGGTGACAAAGGCCTTCTTTCCGCTCAGATCGATCATGCTGTCCGTTCCTGGTCTTTTGGTATGCAGCGCCCGGCTTGTTGCTGGTTTCGCCCACTAGCAAGTTAATTATTTGCCGATGGATGTTCCAAGTACCTCCTCGGAATAGCCCTCCGGCGCTTTGTGGTGCAGCAGGTCTTCTTCCGCCGCGCCGAACAAGGTTAGGGGAACTTCACTGCCGCGGACAAATTGTTTGCCCAGCGGTGTCAGGGTGACGGCGCCAGGCGGCAGCAAGGCGACCACGGCATCGCTCAGGACGACGGGATAGGGCTGGTCTTTGGTCATAGTCTCCAGCCGGTTGACGACATTGACCGCCGGACCGATAGCCGTGAACGCTTGGCGTCCGCCGGTGCCAATGTTGCCGAACGCCAGCTCGCCCCGGTGAATGCCGAGCCCTGCCCGCATCGGCTCTGCCCCGGCTTCGGCCAGGTTCTCGTTCACGTCGTAGACGCGCCGCCGGAATTCGGCCGCTGCCGCCAGGGCGGCGCAGGCGGCGTTCGCAGGATCGTCGGCCCGGAAAATGGCAAGGACGGCATCGCCCGGATAGGCCAGAATTTCGCCGCCGCTTTCTTGTACGGCGCCAGCAGCGCACTCCAGGAAGCCATTGAGCAGAGCCAGATAGCGCTCCATGCCCAAGCGCTCAATCCGGCCGGTCGAGTCGCGCAGATCTGCGGTCCAGACGACCGCGTCGATGGTCTCGTAGTCGCCGCGCTTGATCCGGCCGGTCAGAACCTGATGGCCGGCTGTCTCCCCCAAATAGGTACTGGCGACGTTGCGGGCGATCTGCTCCCGGACTGCCAGCTTGCAGGCGACGGAAAGGCGGCGGACCAGGTGTTGCAGACCCTCCAGATGCTCTTCAGCAAAGCCGCCGTTCCGGTCGGTGGCCCAGGACGTGGCGATTCCATCGGGCCGGCTACCGGACATGGTAATTTCCTGGCTGTCGAAGCGGACGACCATGGCGAAATAGTCGGTGGCCCCCTCCTCCGTCAACTCCTCCAGCACGGCGAAGTCTGCAAGCTTTGCGGCACCCGAAAGGCGGCGGCGCATAAAGGGGATGCCATTGTCGATCAGGAAGGCGAACGGGCTCTGTATCCAGGACTGGTTCAGGCCGCTGCCATGGGCGAACTCCTGCACCACGACGCCGGTTTCCCGCCGCCACATGACGCTGACGGACTCGAAGGATGGATGCAGGGTGCGGTAGGTGACGTGGACGCGGCTGAGGGGAATACCGTTCGCCAGCGCCCGCTTGGCGGCGCCCTCTACCAGTTCGGGAATGTCGGTGCCGTCGAGCGCCGCCTGCATGATCCAGTCGGCGGCAGCCCGTTGCAGGAGTTCGTCTGTCATTCGGAATGGGTCACTCAGCGGGCGCTCCCGCCGGGCCAGGAGGCTTCCGTAAAACACTTACCGCACGCGCCGTAACCGACGCAATATCGGCGCCAATGGCGACCAGGGAGGGCACGACCAACAGCACCAGGAAGGTTGCCAGGCCAAGGCCGAACACGATGGTGATGGCCATGGGGATCAGGAACTGGGCCTGGACGCTGGTCTCGAACATCAGGGGCGTCAGGCCGCCAATGGTGGTGAGTGAGGTGAGGAGAACCGCGCGCAGACGCTCGCACGTGCCCTGTTCGATGGCGTCGAACAGCGTGCCCGCTTCCTTGCGCCGCCGGTCGATAGTGGAGATCAGCACGATGGAATCGTTCACCAAAATGCCGGAGAGGCCGAGCATGCCGACCATGGAAAGGAAGGTCAGGTCATAGCCCATCAACAAATGGCCGAAGCCGACGCCGATCATGCCGAACGGGATGATCGACATGACCGCCAGCGGCAGCCACCAGCTGCCGAACACCCAGGCGAGGATGATATACATCAGAGACAGGCCGACGATTGCGCCGATCTGCATGTCGCCAAAGGTTTGGGCCTGCTCCTCCGCCTTGCCGGCGAAGCGCATTTGCAGGCCATGCTTCCTGGCCACGGCGGCGATGTCCTCTTCGAGGGCGGCCAGCACCTCGCCGCTGCTGGTGACGTTTTCGTCGACTTCCCCGGTGACCGCGACCTCCCGGAAGCCGTTTTCGCGTCGGATCATGGAGAAGCCGCGGGCGCTCTCCATGGAGACGATTTCGCCGAGCGGCGCTTGAATGCCGCCGGGGCCCTGGAGGTAGAGGTCTTCGAGCGCAATGCGGGCGAGCGCGTCTTCGTCCAGGCGGACGATGATTTCCACCTCCTCGTCGCCGCGGGCGAATTTTTTGGCGGTCGCCCCTTTGAAGGCATCGCGGACCTGGCGGCCGACCGATTGGGCCGTGAAGCCCATGGCGGTGCCCCGAGGGGTAAGCTTCAGGATGATTTCTTCCTTGCCGTACTGAAGGTTGTCCTCCAGTTCCGACACGCCGGGAAAGGCTTTCAGCAGGGCGAGTGCTTCTTCCGCCGCCTGCTTTAGGACAGCCGTGTCGCCGCCGAAGAGGCGCACGTCGATCTCCCGCCCGGGCGGGCCGCCGCGGGCCGGTGTAATGCTGAGGCTTTCAAGCCCCGGAACGTCCGGCACCTTGCTGCGCCAGAGATCGACGAAGGCAGGGGTGCGGATGTCGCGGGTTTCGGAGGGCCGAAGCTCCAGGAAGACAGATCCATAGGTATCGCCGCGGTCAAGACCGCCCGGCCCTTCCGCCCCCAATTGGCGGCCGACCAGCGCTACCGTGATGTCAACAAGGTTTCCGCCGGGAGTGAGTTCCTGCTCTGCCTCATAAGCCGCGGTTTCGATCTGGCGGAGGGTTTCCTGCAAGGTCTCCCGATCATTGCCGGCGACCATTTTGACATTGGCATAGACGACGTCGACTTCCGGGGTCGGGAAGAAGGTGAAGCCCACATGACCGCCCCGGATCAAGCCGACCGAGAGGAGAAGCATGGCGAGAGCCAGCGCGATAATGGAATAGCGGCGGCGGAGAGCCAAGCGCACCAGACGGCGGAATGGGCCGTCGCGGAGGACATCGAAGCCGCGGTTGAAGGATGCGCGGGCACGCAGCATCTTGTTCGGGTCGCCCTTCAAGGCGTGCTTCATGTGACCCGGCAGCACGAAAAAGCACTCGATCATGGAGCACATCAGCGCCGCGACAACCACAAGCGGGATGGCGCGGATGATGGTGCCAATAATGTCCCCCACCACGAACATGGGCAGGAAGGCGGCAATGGTCGTCAGGATAGAGGCGGTAACGGGCGCCGCCATGCGCTGAACACCCCGGATCGCGGCGTCCGTGCCGGAGAGGCCCCGCCGCCGTTGCATTTCCGCATGCTCGCCCACAACGATGGCGTCGTCGACCACGATGCCGAGGACCAGGATCATCCCGAACAGGCTGATCATGTTGATGCTCTGCCCGGTCAGCAACATTATGCCCATGGCGCCGGCCAATGCGGTCGGAATACCGATAGCGACCCAAAGCGCCACGTTGAAGTTCAGGAATATCACCAGCACCAGCAGCACGATCAGCAAGCCGCCAATGCCGTTATTGACCAGGAGCGCGATGCGACCCTCGATCAGTTCCGCCTCCTCCGCATAGACAGTTAGAGAGACGCCCGGTGGCAAGGTTCCGCGCAGTTCCTCAATAGCCTCATCCAGGATGGCGGCGGTCTTTAGCGCGTCGGCGGTGGTGGCGCGCTGTACATTCAGCTCGATGCCCTGATCGCCTTGCAGCCAGACCGTATAATCCTTGGCGCGGAAGGCATCGCGGACCGTGGCGATGTCGCCGAGCAACACCCGCTCGCCGTTTTGCCGCGCGATGATCTCAATCCCGCCGGCTTCCGCGGCCGTGTCGATCTCGCCCAGGGACCGGATCTGCCGTTCGACCGCGGTTGGCGTGTCGCCGGAGGGCACGTCCTGGGTGGACCGCTCGATCTGTTGGGCGATGTCGCCGACGGTAAGATTCAATTCGCGCAGAACCTGCGGCGGCAGATCGACGGTGATCTGCTCGTCCCGGTTGCCAAACAGGTCCACCTTGTCGATACCGCGGCGGATCAGGTCATCGCGGACATCCTTGGCAATCCGCTTCAGTTCCGCTTCGCTCGCATCGCCGGAGACCATGACCCGCGCGATATTGTCATAACGGATGATGCGGCGGATATTGGGCTCTTCGGAGTCTTCCGGCAGGGTGGTTATCTGGCCGACTGCGGTCTCGACATTGGCAAGCGCTGCCTGCATGTCGGAGCCGCGGTGGAATTCCACCAGGACGGAGGCCGAGCCTTCACGCGAGGTCGAAATGACCTTCTTCACGTTATCGATGAAGCGGACTTCCCGGTCGATGGGTTCGATGATGTTGGCGTCCACGTCCGCCGCGCTGGCACCGGGCCAGGGCACCGTGGTCAGCACCATATCGATGCCGAAATCCGGGAAGAACTGGGTGTTCATCCGGCTGAGCCCGACATAGCCAGCCAGGAACATGATGAGCATGACCAGGTTGGCCGCGGTGCGGTGTCGGACGAAAAAGCCGAGGAAGCCTTCCCGCCGGATATCGGCCCCCTCCGGGCCGGGCGACGACGCCGCCATTTAGGAGGCCTCTGCCGCGATTTTGACCCGGACGCCGGGTTCGGCGGCGGGGATGGGAGTCACGAGGATTTGCTCATCCGGCCCGAAATCGCCGCGCAGGAGGACTTCCTGGCCAATCTGCTGGACAAGGGACGCGTCACGCGCTTCCAATTTGCCTTCGTCGATAATGTAGACGAGGCCGCCATGCCAGGCAGATTCCGGAAGGCGCACCACATTCTCGAAGCGCGGCCCCTTCATGCGCACCTCAACAAAGGCACCGGGGCGCAGCATGCGCTGGGTCTTGTCCAGATCCAGTTCGGCGTAAAGCTCGATGCCTCCAGACGCCGCGTCGATTTCCGCGCCGGAGCGGGTGATGGTGCCGCGGTAGGTGCGGGGCGTGCCGCTTACCTGCCAGGTGACTTCAACCGGGCGGCCAAGGATAGACCCTGCGTCCATCAGCGCGCCGAAGTGCCGGGTGCTGACGTGAAAGCGCACGTCCATACGGGCCGGGTCGATGATACGGGCAATGCGGTCGGCCTGGGTTACCTGCTTGCCGAGTTCGGTGCCGATGTCAGTCAGATAACCCGCGAATGGCGCAACTGAGCGGGTGTCGGCCAGGTTTCGTTCGGCGCGGCGGACGCGCACTTCCAACCGGGACACCACGGCCTGCTGCCGGTCATAGGTGGCTTCCCATTTCTGAATGCTGAATTCGCGTTGTACCACCACTTCGATGGCATTCAGCAGGGCCAGTTGGGAATCGTCCATGGCTTTGGATGAGGCGGCGCCGCGCTTGCGCAGGTTGGTGAACCGGTCGGCGTCTTTCTGGCGGAGCTCTAACTGGCTCTGCTCCCGCTCCAGCATGGCTTTGGCAGTCTCCAGGTCCGTTTCCAGCTCTTCCGCCCTGGCCTTCGCTTCGGCGAGTTCTGCTTGGGCCTCCGCGAGCGCCGCCTCGTATTCGAAAGGGTCTATGGCGACGAGCATCTCGCCCGCCTCGAAATAGGCCCCGGCCTGGTATTTCGCGCTGACCTCGACAATACGGCCACCCACGAGCGGACGGAGTTCCACTTCGCGGCCGGCTTTGATCTGGCCGTAGAAGAGCATGTCCGGCTGCACGGTTCCGGCAGTGGCCGCCGCCGCTCGCACCGTCCAGACCTTCTCCTCGACCGGAACCGGCGCGAGTTGGGGCTTGGTCGCGATCAGCACCTGCATGCCGACAAAGCCAAAGGCCAAAATGACCAGGGGCGTCAACCCAAGGGCGATCCGCCGGAGTAGTCCTCGCCGCGCCATTGCGGGATCCCTGAAAATTGGGAGAATTATTCAGTCATATAGTCCCGGCGCCACGATGTGCAATGCTTCAGTCCCTAAGACCTTCGTCCGTAGCCTCCGCCGCCCGGCGTGCGGATGGTAATGGTCTGGCCTTTGCTAAGCATATGATCTGCGCGGACGTCCGTCGCTTTCCCGTCGACCAGTACCTCACCGAGTGCGCCGGGCTCGCCGCCTTCCAGGCCCATGGCCGGGTAGGTCAGGCGCTCCGCCATGAAGATCACGCCAATGGGGGTGTCGCTTTCGCTCTCGAAGGTTACTTCCTGGCCGTCGCCGCCGGGATGGACGCCATCGCCGCCAGTGCCTTCGCGCAGCGCCTTGTTATGGACATAGAGCGGCGTGTTCCGTTCCACCAGTTCAACCGGGACGTTGGAAATGTTGGAGGGCCAGGAGTAGCAGCTTTCGCCCTGCTTGGTCGGCAGCGCGCCCATGCCGCCGTTGAAGAACAGCGTGTTGGCGTAAGTGCGGCCGCTTTTGTCCACGCCGGTTTGGATGATGCTCCACAGTGGCGAGCCGCAGGCGGCCATAACCTTCTCCGGCAGCACGGGGGCGAGCGCCTGGAAGACCAGGGTCGGCAGGTAGTGGCCGGTTGCCATGCGCCCGCCGACGCTGACCGGGCGTTTCGGATTCACGATGGTGCCTTCGGGTGCGAACACCTCCATGCAGCGGAAAATGCCGTCATTGTTGGGCACGTCCGGCAACAGCGCGCATTTCAGCGCGTAGGAGACCATGGCGAAAGTGTAGGTCATGGTGCAGTTGATGGCACGCGGGATCTGCTCTGACGTGCCGGTGAAGTCAACGTGGATACGCTCGCCTTCCACCGTGATGGCAATCTGATAATGCAGCGGCACGCCGCCAAAGCCATCGGTCTTGAAGGTGGCCTCGTAGCGGCCGTCCGGCACTTCGGCCATGGCGGCGCGCATGGCGCGTTCGCTGCGGCCCTGGATTTCCTCGCCGAATGCGGTCAGGTCCGGCAGGGCGTATTCCTCCATCAGCTCGGTGACGCGCGTCTCGATCAGGTTCAGGCCGGTGACCTGGGCCCAGAGGTCACCCTCGGTCTGGTCCGGCGTGCGCACCTGGGCGCGGAACAGCTTGATGAGCGTGTGATCGACCTCACCCTGGTCGAGCAGTTTCATGGCCGGGATTTGGAAGCCTTCCTCGAACACCTCCTTTGGTACGACCGAGCGGACCTTGCCGCCAATGTCGGGCGCATGGGCGGTGGAGGCGGCAAAGGCGGCGAGCTTGCCGTCCTTGAAGATGGGCTTGGCGACGGTGACGTCGTTCAGGTGCCCGGTCGCGACCCAGGGATCGTTGCAGATATAGATGTCGCCGGGGCTCATGTTCTCCGGGCCGATGGTCTGGAGGAAGTGCTGGACGGTGACGGGGAGGCATGCGTTGAAGCTGGGAATGCTCTCTGTGTTCTGGACGAGGGAGTGGCCGTCCGCGTCGGTTACGACGCAGGCGAAGTCGTTGCTCTCGTTCACCAGGGTGGAGAAGCTGGTGCGCTGGATGGTCTTGGCGGCCTCGTCGGCGGCAGAGATCATGCGCCGCCAGATGACTTCCAGCGTGACGGCGTCGAAGGGGGCGGTGGTGGTCATGGGATTTATATCTTCGTCATTGTTAGGGGCGTAAGAGCAGGGCGGCGGCGCACTGTGGCCACTATAGATAATTGCTAGTGGCAATTGTCCTGCGGTGGCGACCACAAGTCCTTGTCGGATTTGATTGCAGTTACAACGTCTAAAGCGCGTTTGTGCATACCAGGGGCTGAGCTTAACCCCATGTGATCCGTCTCGATTTTGCAAAGATAGTCTGCCACGACTTGGTCGGGCACGCCTCGCCGCAATTGACCCGCAGCCTGAATCAGATAGCCATCATATTCATCCGTAAACGCCTTTTTTTCCCAAGCGTCGCCTTCTTCAAGCAAACCAAGTGGATCCCATAGCGTCCAACCTATGTCCCGCAGGCGAGAAAGACGCAGTTTGGGACGCATCACAAGTCCACCACGATGTTGCCGTCGTCGGCCACCTGCGCCTTGCCGCTCGGGCCGACGATGAGGGTGCTGGCGGCTTCCTCGATGACGGCGGGGCCGGCGAAGGTGAAGCCGGATGGCAGGTCGGCGCGGTCGTAGACGGGCGTCTCGACATAGCCGGAAGCCTCCGGGAAATAGATCCGGCGATGAGCACTTGGTTGCGGCTCGCCCTGGGCGGCAACGGCGGCGCGGGGTCGCTCACCCGGCACTTCGACCGAAACGGCGGTGCGGATGTTAATGATCTCCACCGGCACGGCGGGTGGCGTGCGCGTGAATTTGGCGATGTAGGCGGCCTCGAACGCGGCGATCAGCGCGGGCTTGGAGGCTTCGCTGTAGGGGCCTGCGGGGAGCGACACCACCACTTCGAACGCCTGCCCGACATAGCGCACGTCCGCCAGCCGCTCAATCCGGGCGGCGGCGGGGTCGAGGCCGGTGCCGGCGATTAAGTCCCGCGCCTCCTCTTCCAACCCGGCGAAGCGGGCCTCGAACGCGGGCCAGTCCAGCGAGTCCAATTCAGCTACGACCGAAGCGACCCGGTCCACCCGCGCCGGTGCGATCAGCAGGCCGACGGCGCTCGCCACGCCCGCCGCGGGCGGCACGATCAGGCGCTTGCAGCCGAGCTTCTGCGCGACGTGATAGCCGTGCAGCGGACCGCCGCCGCCGGTCGTCAACAGCGCGTAGCGGCGGGGGTCCTTGCCGCGTTCGGCGATGTGGACACGGGCGGCACCGGCCATGGCCTCGTTTGCAATATCGTGGATGCCCCAGGCGGCTTGTTCGGTGGAAAGCCCGGCCTGCGCGGCCAGGCGGGCGACAGCGGAGCGGGCCGCTTCCTTGTCGATCTGCATGGACCCGCCTGCGAAAAAGGCCGGGTTCAGGTAGCCTAGCAGGAAGTTGGCGTCGGTGACGGTGGCGTGCTCCCCTCCCCGGCCATAGCATGCGGGGCCGGGTTCGGAACCGGCGCTATCCGGACCGACCTGCAACAGGCCCAGCGCGTTCAACCGGGCGATGGAGCCGCCGCCCGCGCCGATCTCGATCAGTTCAATGGTGGAAATCTTGATCGGCAGGCCGGAGCCGTGGGCGAAACGCTTCTGGCGGGCTGCCTCGAAGTCGTAGGAGATCAGCGGCTGGCCGTCGTCCACGAGGCTGAGTTTCGCCGTTGTACCGCCCATGTCGAAGGCGAGCACGTGGCCGCCGCCGTCATGCTCGCCAAACCAGGCTCCTGCCAGCGCGCCCGCAGCCGGACCGCTTTCCAGGAGCGCGACGGGCGCCTGCTTCGCCTGATCCAGCGAGCCGAGGCCGCCATTGGAGAGCATCAATTGCAGGGGGGCGGTAATGCCGAGGCCCCCAAGTTCCTCCGCCAGCCGGTCGAGATATTGCGCTGCGAGCGGCTTGATGTAGGCGTTGACGACGGTAGTGGAGGCCCGCTCGAACTCGCGGATTTCGGGGGCGACTTCGATAGAGAGGCTGATTGCCAGGTCCGGCAGGGCTTCGGCCAGCGCCTCGCCCGCCGCCTGCTCGTGCGCCGGGTTGGCATAGGAGTGCAGGAAGACGACAGCGACTGAGGCGACGCCCTCGTCGCGCAGGGCTTCCGCCTCGTCGATCAGGGCGGAAAGGTCGAGGGGCACCCGTTCCTTGCCTTCGGCGTCGATGCGGCCAGCTACTTCCCGCCGCCATGCGCGGGGGGCAAGCGGCGCGGGTTTGGCGATGGAGAGGTCGTAGAGCTCGTATTTCCGCTCCCGCCCGATCTCCAGCACGTCCCGGAATCCCTCGGTCGTGATCAGGCCGGTGGCGGCGCCCTTGCGCTCGATCGTGGCATTGGTGAAGAGGGTGGTCGCGTGGACGACGCGGCCGATGTCGGCGGCGGGCAGGGAGTCCTCCGAAAGCACCTGGCGGACGCCGCTGATGACGCCTTCCGCCGGATCGGTGTGGGTGGTCAGCACCTTGCGGGCGAACTGGCTGCCGTTGTCGTGGTCGAAGACGACGATGTCGGTAAACGTACCGCCAATGTCGATGCCGAGAGAGTAGCGCGCGGACATTCTAATCCTTGCCTGAGGTTACGGGCTCACGGATGGTCAGATGAAGAAAGAGCAAGTCATGTGCCAATCAGCCCGTCTATCCGGAACGGTACAGGCGATATACGGGACACAAGGCATATTGGCGAGCCAGGGCGGGCGAATGTTGCGTTCCTGCTGCCCGTTTCATCGTGGGCAGCTATTGAAAAGGCTGATGTTGCGGGCAATTGCCTACGCCCCCTGCCCGAAATGCGGCATAACCTCTTCGGCGAACAGGCGCATGGAACGCTCGGCTTCGGTGAAGTCGAGGTTATGAAAGTTGACCTGCATGGTGGCGTGCTCGAAGCCGCCGGTTTCTTCCTGGTACATGTTGATATTCTCGATGATCTCTTGCGGCGTCCCGATCCAGGCTGCGCCCTTGGCGATCTGGGTGTCGGTGTTCTCTTTCTGCATGGCGGCGATGATCTTGTCATAACCAGGATAGTCGGCGGAGTTCATGCCGCCGAGCCAATCGCTCGCCCCCTCCACCAACGATTTCAGGTAGGCGTCTAGCTGCGGACGGGCGATCTCTACGGCCTTCTTGCCATCCGGGTGACAGAACATGTGATGGGCCAGCATGACCTCTCCCCTGCCCGGATGCCCGGCCTTGGCACGGGCCTCCCGGTAGATGCCGATCAGTTCCTTCATGGCCGCGCCCAGCATCGGCACGCACATGATGTTGTGACCGGCCTTGCCCGCGAACTCGAAGGATGACGGGGTCGCCAGGGCGGCGACGTAGAAGGGCGGGCGCGGCTGCTGGGTCGGGCGGGGGTAGGTGGTGGTCTCCGTGATCTGGTGGAACCGGCCCGCGTGGGTGACATTTTGCTGCTCCAGTAGCAGGCGCACCTGCTCCAACCCTTCCTGGAAGCGGGCAACGCTCTCGTCAGGCGACACGCCGAAGCGGCGGAATTCGTGGGGTAGGAAGGCGCGCGCGAAGCCGACGTCGAGCCGGCCATTCGAAATGGCGTCCAGCATCCCGATTTCGCCAGCCAGCTTCAGCGGGTTGTTGAAGGCGGGCAGCACCGCGCCGGTGATCATGCGCGCCTTCTTGGTGCGGGCAGCAGCAGCGGCAAGGAAGACGATAGGGTTCGGCGAGTAGCCACCATAGTAATGGAAGTGGTGCTCCACGATGCGCACATGGCTGTAGCCGAGCGGGTCCACCATATCCACCAGCTTCAGCGCCTCATCGAAATACCGGTCGGCGGCTTTGTGCTGCGGCCCCACGTCGGGGAAGAATTGAATGCCGAATTCCATGGCCGAGTGTCTCCAGTCCAAAAGGCATTGTTCTGCCCTCGATCACATACCTTAACGGCGGCCACTGCCTGGGGAAAGCAACCGGGTTGTCTCA
Organism: Alphaproteobacteria bacterium; assembly: GCA_965222315.1. Classification (GTDB taxonomy): domain Bacteria; phylum Pseudomonadota; class Alphaproteobacteria; order Bin95; family Bin95; genus JACKII01. The sequence continues at coordinate 2,298,122 of OZ244951.1, forward strand.
AGTGCGCCGGTCGCCGGCAGCCGATGGCGGCAGGATATCCCTGGCGCCTTCAGGCGGGATCCCTTCCGCCGCTTGGGCCTCTGCCTCCCCTTCCTCGCTGGTCAGGCCGCCTTCAGCCGCCGTCGCCGCGGCGTCCGGCTCAACGGCCAATGGCGGCGCCGGCTCTATCGCCCTCTCGGACCCGGCGGTCGGCGGCACAGATGGAAGCTCGGAGGTAACGATCGGAACGCCCTGTGGAAACACGACCTCGCGCGCCTCGTCCGGCATCGAAATGCCTTCCGCAATCAGGGCCCGTTTCAGCAGGCGGTAGAGCGCCGATTTTACCTTCTGCGGCGAGTGGACGTGGCCGTCGAACCAAAAATAGACACGCAAATTCACTGTTGCCGCCCCTAGCGAGTCGACCAGCACCATTGGCGCTGGATCGGCCTGCACCGCCGGATGGTCGGCGAGCACGCGGCTGATGATCGTCTGGGCGGATGCCACGGAATCGTCGAAGCCAATGCCGACTTGCAGGGTCTCCCGGCGGTGCGGGGCGCTGGAGAAGTTGACGATCACGCTCTTGAACACCGCCGCGTTGGGAATGACGATGTGGTTGCCTTCGAGCGATACCAGAATGGTGCTGCGGGAGTTCATGTTGCGCACCATGCCCTGGTGGCCTGCGACCAGGATCATGTCGCCCCGCTGGAACGGCTGCCGGATGCTGAGCAGGATGCCGGCGAGGAAATTCTCCGCGATGTCGCGGAAGGCGAAACCGACGACGATGCCGATCACGCCGGCGCCGCCCAGTACCGACAGGGCGAGCGATGTCAGGCCCGCGATTTGCAGCACGATATAGATGCCGACCAGCATGACCGGCAATGCAACCACATTTCCGATCAGTTGGACCAGCATGGGCGATTGCACACGCCGGCCAAGGCCCCAGCGCACGCCCCTGCGCACCCAACGTGCCAGCAGCCAGAAGACCGGAATCAGGATCAGCGCCAGCACGACCAGGGGCAGCGCCGCCACCATATCCCGTGCCAGCGCCGCTAGCGCATCCGTGGCCGGTTTGATGCTCCAGTTCCAGCGAGTATCGACGCGGATATTGTTGACCACAGCAACGACTTGCTCGGTCTTGCTTGCCAAGTCACGCGCCCAGGTTTTCTGGCGGTCGGTTGCGGCAACGCCTTCCAGGAAAACGATGCCTTCGTCGGCTCGAACCCCGATGCCGGTATACCAGCCGGTCGCCTCCAAAATGCCGGCGAGCCGTTCTTCGATGTCGCTGTCGCGCGCGGTACGGTCGATCGCGACGGTGCCTGGCTCCGTGGGCGCAGCGTTTTCATCGCCCGCGGCGGGTTGAGCCAGCGCAACACCGCCCATGCTCTGGAAGAACAGCAACAAAAGCAGAAGCGAGACGAAAACCGGGGATGCCTTGGCCATTGGTCAACCGCGTCCTAAAGCGTCAAGATCGGGTCAAGGCCCGCTGCCCGCAAGGTATGATACGGCAATATGCATGGCCAGGGCTGCGTTGACGAGTTGGTGTACGCCAGGCGTTGACGTTAGGCTGACCCTTGGCTGGAGCGTCTCGTCCGCTGGCCATCATTCCAAAACGATCAAGAGAACGGCCGGAACCGCCATGCCCCAGGAACTTCTCCTCAACGCGTTTCACATGAATTGCATCGGCCACCAGTCGCATGGGCTCTGGCGTCATCCGCGCGACACGGCCCGGCATTATAACACGCTCTCCTACTGGGTCGATTTGGCGAAGACGCTCGAACGGGGTCTGTTTGACGGGCTGTTTATGGCGGACGTTTTGGGGGTCTATGACGTTTATGGCGGCTCGCCCGACGCGGCGCTGCGGAACGCGACCCAGGTACCGGTCAACGATCCCCTGATGACCGTGCCCGCCATGGCGATGGCGACCGAGCATCTGGGTTTCGGGGTGACCTGCACCCTCAGCTACGAGCCTCCCTATACGTTTGCGCGCCGGATGAGCACGCTGGATCATCTGACCAACGGCCGGATCGGCTGGAACATCGTGACCGGCTACCTGAACAGCGCGGCGCAGGGCATGGGCCAGCAGGGACAGGAGAGCCACGACCGCCGCTATGAGATGGCAGAGGACTACATGCAGGTGGTCTACAAGCTCTGGGAAGGAAGCTGGGCGGACGATGCGGTGGTGGAGGACCGGGCGGCGGGCATCTTCGCCAACCCGGAGCGGGTGCGCCGGGTGCAGCATGACGGGCCGTTCTATCAGTTGGACGCCATGCACCTCTGCGAGCCATCGCCCCAGCGGACGCCCCTGCTCTACCAGGCAGGCGCGTCGGAAATGGGGCGGGCGTTTGCCGCCAGGAATGCGGAATGCCTGTTCATCGCCGGCACGTCGAAGGAGTGGATCGGAGCCTATGTGAAGGACATGCGGCGGCGGGCGGTAGACGCCGGGCGGCGGGCGGGTGATCTGAAGATCTTTGCCATCGGCACGCCGGTTGTCGGCGACTCGCGGACAGAGGCGGAGGAGAAACTGGCGGACTACCGCCAGTACGTTCGGACGGAGGGCGCGCTGGCGCAATTGTCGGGGGCGCTGGGTATCAACCTCGCGCAGTTCGATCCGGACACGCCTGTGTCCGCCCTCGCCGGCCAGAAGACCGACGCGACCCAGACAGCGCTGGAGACTTTGGCGAGGCACAGCGGCAACGGCGATTGGACCATCCGGCAGATGGGCGAGTTTGCGGGCGTCGGCGGCCGCACGCCGATGTTTGTCGGCACCGGCGGAGAGATCGCGGAAGAGATGATCGCCTGGATGGACGAGACTGGCATCGACGGACTCAACCTCGCCTATGCCGTCATGCCGGAGACGTTCGAGGATGTGGTGAACAAAGTGGTGCCGGAATTGCAGAACCGGGGGCGCTACAAGACTGCCTACCGCGAAGGTTCCATGCGGGAGAAGCTGTATGGGCATCCGCGGCTGGGGGAAAGCCACCCGGCGGCGAGGTATAGGTGGTAAGCCGCATTTAGCCCCGGCGGGTTTGCTTTCGCGTTGCGGGGGCCCACATAGAGATGGGTAAAGAAATGGTCCGGTCCGTGCCTCGGCTGTCCTATGCCGGCAAAATAGATAAATGAAAGATGAATGGACTGGAAATATAGTTAACGCGTTCGATCTACATTGCATCTACAGCGGGTAAACCCGGCATCTACATTTTCCGGCCAAAATGTAGATTTTTGTCGATAAATGTAGATGAATGTAGATGTTTTCCCCGGCAGGCACCGGGCGTTAACCTTTTGGGCTGCGTGAGGCCCGTCGGGCGTTGGGTGCTGGCCTTTGCCGCGGAGGGCTGCCATCTTCAGGGCAATCGCATTCACATAGCATGAGGATACGCCGATGCCCTCCCCTCACCCCACCGGCCTGCTCGCCGTTGCCTTCGACTTCGCCACGGCCCACGCGGACGAGTTCCACGATTGGTACGATCTGGAGCACATCCCGGAGCGCCAGGCGGTGCCGGGCTTTGGCCTATGCGAGCGCTTTATTGGGGTCGATGAACCGACCGCAGCCCTGGCCATCTACGACCTGGACACGTTGGATGTGCTGAAGTCGGAGGCCTACAAGGCTGTTGCCTATGACAACCTCTCGCCCTGGTCGAACCGCGTGACAGGGATGTGCAAGCGGCTATGCCGGTTCGAAGGCGCGCTGACGACCAAGGACGCCCCGGCCTCGCCCGCCGGCGCTGGTGGCTTCTTGCTGAACGGCATGAACTGTGCGCCGGAAGGCGAGGACGACTTCAACAAGTGGTACGAGGAGGAGCACATACCGGCGCTCGCCGCCGTGCCGGGTACCATCCTCGCCCGCCGCTACATTGCGCCGGAGGGTGCGGTGACGACCCACAAGTTCATGGCCATCTATCACCTGGAAGACCCTGACGTGACCCGCACGGAAGCCTGGGCAAAGGCCGTCGATACGCCCTGGACCCGCAGCGTGCGCCCCCACATGCGGGACCGCTGCCGTATCCTCGCCAAGCGCTACGTCCGCGGCGGGTAAGGCTCAAGAGATGACGGGGATGCTGACGCTGGACGAACTGCGGGCCGCGGTTCGCGCTGGCGAAATCGATACCGTGGTCGTCGCCCAGGTGGATATGCAGGGCCGCCTGATGGGCAAGCGCTTCCAGGCCGAGTATTTCTGCGAGGAAGCATGGGCCGAGACCCATAGCTGCAACTACCTGCTGGCGACCGACATGGAGATGGAGCCGGTCCCCGGCTACACGGCCACCAGCTGGGCGAAGGGCTATGGCGACTATGTGATGAAGCCCGACCTGGCAACGTTGCGCCGCACGCCCTGGCTGCCGGGTACGGCGCTGGTGCTCTGCGATGTGCTCGACCATCACACCCATCAGGAAGTGCCTCACTCGCCCAAAGCCGTGCTGAAGCGGCAGGTGGAGCGCCTGGCGGAGCTTGGCTATGACGCCAAGATGGCGACGGAATTGGAATTCTTCCTGTTCCGGGAGAGCTACGATGCATTGCGGGACGGCGGCTATCGAGGCATGTCGCCGAGCAGCCCCTATAACGAGGACTATCACATCTTCCAGACCACCAAGGAGGAAGACGTGATGCGGGCGATCCGCAACGGCCTGCAGGGTGCCGGCGTGCCGGTAGAGAACTCCAAGGGCGAGGCAGATGCGGGCCAGGCGGAGGTCAACATCCGCTACACCTGCCCGGTGGCGATGGCGGACCGGCACTCCATCCTCAAGAACGCGGTCAAGGAGATCGCGTGGAGCAAGGGCCGGGCCGTAACCTTCATGGCGAAATGGAACGCGGGGGCGGCAGGTTCCTCCAGCCATATCCACCAGTCGCTTTGGTACAAGGGCGGCGGCCCGGCGTTCCACGACGCCAACGGCGAGCACGGCATGTCGGACTTGATGCGGCACTATCTGGCCGGACTGCTGACCTACGCAGATGAGATCACCTGTTTCCTGGCACCCTATGTGAACTCCTACAAGCGCTTTGCGGCGGAGACCTTCGCACCGACCAAGGCCGTATGGTCGGTGGACAACCGGACCGCAGGCTACCGGCTGGTTGCGCCGCACAGCCGGTCGGTCCGGGTCGAGTGCCGGGTCGGCGGCGCTGACCTGAACCCCTACCTGGCACTGGCGGCGCAACTGGCGGCCGGCATGGCGGGAATCGAACAGAAACTGGAACTGGAACCAGAGTTCCAGGGCGACGCCTACGGAGCGGCGGCCGCCAGAGCAATACCAGGGACTTTGCGTGCCGCGACGGAGGCCCTGCGCGGCTCCGAAATGCTGCGGGCGGCGTTTGGCGGTGATGTCGTCGATCACTACGTCCACGCCGCCGAGTGGGAGCAGGAGCACTTCGACCGGGCGGTCACTGACTATGAAGTGGCGCGGGGCTTCGAAAGGGCCTGACCCCCGTCATCTACTCCGAAATGCGGAACGAAGTCTCGCGGGATTCGGGCTTGCCGGTAAGGTGAGCCATCAGGAACTCGCGGGAATGGCGGAGTTCTTCCCGTGGCACGTCCGGGTGCAGGCCTGGGTTGGCGTGCAGGCGCTTGTCTTCAGAGCCCAGGGCGTCAAACAGGGCCAGTTGCTCCGCGCGGGTGAACAGCTCGTCCTCCAGCTGCATGATGAAGAACACCGGGCATTGAATGGCCTTGGCCGACCTGGTGAGGAACGGCCGGTAGTGCGAGGGGCCGGAAATGCCCATCAGGCCCAGCACGGCAACCTTGATTCTGGGCTCCGCCGCAACGGTCGGCGCGCCATAGATCGTGCCCATGGAGAGGCCCCAATAGCCGACAAGCCCAGCGCCCACTTCCGGCAGAGCCTGCACGGTGTCCAAGGCGAGCCGCCAGTCGGCGATCATGTCTTCCGCACTGCCGGGACGCTGCCATTCCGGCCAGAAGGCCCCGCGCGCGCCATCGCCCTTGCGCCGGCGGCCGTGGACCGGCCCGTCTATGGCGAGCGCGAAGACGCCGTGCTCGCGCACAAGATGTTCGGCTAGGTACGGGATCGGCCGTTGGTGGCGGGAGCCGCTGGCGCCGTGGCCGAACAGGATGAGCGGTGCGCCGGGCTTCGCGTTGTCCGCCTGCCAAAGGACGCCGGTCACCGGCCTCTCGCCGCGCATGAGGGTGAACTCCCGGACGGTGATACCATCCGGCGTGGGGGTGTCATCGGTGGCGTCGAGCCATTGCATGGGTGGGATTTCCTCTTCAAGAACCAGTTGGGTAAAATGGCCCTTCGATACGCACCGGGCGTTGCCCGCCGCTACTCAGGATGAAATTATTTCTCGGCATGAGGTTCTCATCCTGAGTTGCGCTCGCCAGAGCGCATATCGAAAGGCGTCATTCAGCGACTGCGCAACTACAGGGTCCCGCCGGAGCGGCTGCGCTTGTTCTTCGGTAACTCGGCGAAGTTGCCCGGGCGTTTCTCGCGGTTGGCGGCCATTGCCTCGCGGATCTCACCGGCTTGCAGCATGCTGGCGTTCCAGATGGCGATGTAGTCGAGCCCGTCCGCTGTTGAGTGGTCGCGGGAGTAGGTCATGAGGCGCTTGTTGCCATAGGTGGTCAACGGCGCCTTGGAGGCTATCTCAGCGGCGATTTTCATCACTTCGGCCAGCATGGTCTCCTGGTCCGCATAGACGCGGTTTAACAGTCCGCAAGCCTGTGCTTCCTCCGCTGGCATCCGGCGGCCAGTATAGGCAAGTTCGCGGGCTATGCCTTCGGGAATCAGCTTGGCGATGCGCGGGAAAGTGCCAACATCGGCGGTCATGCCAATATTGGTCTCGAAGATGGTGATGAAGGCGTCGGCGCTGGCATAGCGCATGTCGCAAGCGGTGATCAGATCGACCCCGCCGCCGATGCAGCCACCCTGGATCGCGGCGAGGACCGGCTGGCGGCATTCTTCCAGGCAGGAGAAGGTCTTCTGGAGGCGCTTCACATTGTTGTAGAAGCGCGCGCCATGCTGGCGTTTGGCCATCTCGTCGGACGTGTCTAGATGACCGTCGCCGAAGGCACTGACGTCCATGCCCGAGGTAAAATGAGGCCCGGTCGAGGATATCAATATAACCCGAGCCTCCGCATGATCGTCGATGTCGGCGATGATCGCCGGCAATTCGTCCCAGAATTCCGGCACCATGGAGTTCCGTTTCTCCGGGCGGTTCATGACGATGTGGGCGATGCCGTTCTCGATGGAGACATCGAAGCAGGTGTAGGGCATAGGCATATCCTGGGCCGGGCGTATGGGTAGGGTGCCGGGAAGCCTAGACCGGCCGGGCCGGAGAATATAGTCGGCATCGGCTGGGTGTCATAATCTTGTCACTGTTCCCAGTTCGTTAATTCGCGTATTAGCGAAATATGGATACAACACCTCATTCCGAGACCCTGGCCGCGTTGGGCCATCCGACCCGTCTGGCCGTCTTCCGCCTGTTGGCGCGGCGCGCGCCGGAGCCTGTGGGTGCGACCGAAATCGCCGAGGCGACCGGCACCCTGCCAAACACCCTAACCAAGCATCTGGACCTGCTGGTGCAGGGCGGGCTCGCGTCGCGGGCGCGGCAGGGCCGCTCGATCCGGTATGGATTGAACACCGCCGGCGCGGCGGACCTGATCACCTACCTCGTGCAGGATTGCTGCCGCTCGCGCCCGGACATTGCTATCGCCGCCGACCGAGGGGAATCCTGGCTCATGACCGACAAAGTGTTTAACGTCCTGTTCGTCTGCACCGGCAATTCCGCCCGGTCGATCTTTGCGGAAGCGATCCTGAACCGCGACGGCGGCAGCCGCTTCCGCTCCTATTCCGCCGGCACCAACGCCTATTCCGAACTGAATCCGCGCGCACTCGAGCTTTTGCAGCGGCACGGCTACGCTACCGACGGCATGTACGCCAAGAATGTCTCGGTCTTTCAGGCAGCCGATGCGCCGGCATTCGACTTCGTGTTTACGGTCTGCGACCGCTCGGCCAACGAAGAATGCCCGCCCTGGCCGGGCCAGCCGATCAGCGCTCATTGGGGCATTCCCGATCCCGTCAAGGTGGACGGGACCGACGCCGAAAAGGCGCACGCTTTCAACGATGCCTTCCGCATGTTGCGCCAGCGCATTCATAGCTTCGCGGCCCTGCCGATCAGCTCCCTCGACCGGATATCGCTGCAGCGGGAAGTGGACGCTATCGGCAGCACCGGCGAGCGGGCCTAGGCGGCACGGACAATCAAGAGGACTTCATGGCGAGAATTGCAATTAACGGCCTGGGCCGCATGGGCAAGCTGGTGCTGCGGGCGCTGGTGGATGATGGCTGTCGGGGCAGCGAGATCGTGCTGCTGAATGACAAGGCGGGCGATCCAGTTGCGCACGCGCACTTGCTGGAATTCGATAGCGTACATGGCCGCTGGAACGCCCTGCTTGAGGCCGGAGAGGTTGCGCTCTCGATCAATGGCCATTCCATGCGCGTCACTACCGCGGACCGAATCCAAGACCTTCCGTTAGCAGCGTTGGGCGTTGACTTGGTTGTTGACTGTACCGGCAAGTTCAAGACCCCCGGTTTGATTCAGCCCTACTACGACGCAGGCGTGAGCAAGATCGTGGTCTCCGCGCCGGTGAAGGAGGCCCCTGCCCTCAACCTAGTCTACGGCGTGAACCATGACCTTTACGACCCGGCCGAGCACCATCTGGTGACGGCGGCCAGTTGCACCACCAATTGCCTAGCCCCGGTAGTCAAGGTGCTGCATGAGGAAATCGGCATCCGGCACGGCTCCATCACGACAGTGCATGATGTGACCAATACCCAGACAATGGTGGACAAGCCGCACAAGGACCTGCGCCGCGCCCGTTCCGCCCTGAACTCGCTGATCCCGACGACCACAGGCTCGGCGACCGCCATCACTCTGATCTACCCTGAACTGAAGGGCCGCCTGAACGGCCATGCGATCCGGGTGCCGCTGCTGAATGCCTCTCTCACCGACTGCGTATTCGAAATGGAGCGCGAGACGAGTGTTGAGGAGGTCAACGGCCTGTTTGCGGCGGCGGCGGTAGGGCCATTGGAAGGCATTCTGGGCTATGAGACCCGGCCATTGGTTTCCGCCGACTATGTCGACGATCCGCGTTCCGCCATCGTGGACGCGCCCAGCACGATGGTGGTGAACGGCACCCAGGTGAAGGTCTATGCCTGGTATGACAATGAGTGGGGATATGCCTGCCGCCTCGCCGATGTGGCTCGGCTCGTGGCGGGGGGGATGTGAAGAAATGACGGACAATACACCTTCACCTCGAGTAGCCGCAGGGCGGCATATCGAGAGGGCGACAATGTCAGCCCACCATCTCTCGATACCCGCCTGCGGCTCTACTCGAGATGAAGGATCATTGATCCATTCAGACATGAGAAATACGGCACGATGAGTGAGGCCACCCCCACTCCCTCACCGGCAACGGACCGCAAGAGCGGGTTGGCTGCTTATATCGCTGTCACAGCGGCCTACTGGGCCTTCATGCTGACCGACGGCGCGCTACGCATGCTGGTGCTGCTGCACTTTCATACGCTGGGCTTCTCGCCGATCCAGCTGGCCTACCTGTTCCTGCTCTATGAGTTCATGGGCGTCGTCACCAACCTATCGGCCGGATGGATTGCGGCGCGCTTCGGGCTGACGACGACGCTCTATGGCGGTCTCGCCTTCCAGATCGCCGCACTGGCGGCGCTCTCCCAGTTGGACGCCAGTTGGAGTGAGACGCTCTCGGTCGCTTTCGTCATGGCGGTACAGGGCGTCTCCGGCGTCGCCAAAGACCTCTCGAAGATGAGCGCAAAAAGCGCGGTCAAGGTGCTAGCGCCTGCCGACGACAACAGCGCGCTGTTCCGCTGGGTGGCGGTGCTGACCGGCTCCAAGAATGCGGTGAAGGGGTTGGGCTTCCTGCTGGGTGCGGCGCTGCTGGCGCTGGCCGGGTTCCAGGCCTCCGTCATCGGCATGGCGGTCGTGCTGGCCGCCATCCTGGCCGCCGTCGCATTGTTCATGCCGCCGGGCCTGCCCCAGGGCAAAAAGAAGGTGAAGTTCACCCAGGTATTTTCCAAGGACCGGAACATCAACCGCCTGTCCATGGCGCGCCTGTTCCTTTTCGGGGCGCGGGACGTGTGGTTCGTCGTCGGTGTGCCCATCTACTTCTACAGCGTGCTGTCGGATGGCTCGCCAGAGGGCAACCGGGCGGCGTTTTTCCTGATCGGCACCTTCATGGCCGGCTGGATCATTTTCTATGGAATCGTGCAGGCAAGCGCGCCCAAGCTACTGCGCGCCAAGGGCAAGACCGTCGGCGAGATCGTCGGCTTTGCGCGGTTCTGGGTTGGCTTGCTGGCCCTGATCCCTGCGGCCCTGGCGCTGGCGGCGGTCGCAGCGGGCGGTGCGGCGGCTCACTGGCTGAGCGTTGCGCTAGTGGCTGGCTTGCTGCTGTTCGGTCTGGTGTTTGCCCTCAATTCGGCGTTGCATTCCTACCTGATCCTAGCGTTCAGCCAGACCGAGCGGGTGACAATGGATGTGGGTTTTTACTACATGTCGAATGCGGCCGGGCGCTTGCTCGGCACTTTGCTTTCCGGTTTGAGTTACCAGGCAGGCGGCTTGCCGTTATGCTTGGCCACCGCGGCGGTAATGGCTGCTGCGAGCTGGATTTGCGCCAAATGGCTGGAGCGGCAGCCATCGGCGGCGTAGAGCGACGAAAAGCAAGGTGAGAGTGATGGCTTCGGCCCGGCGGACGGTCCTTCATTGGGCCGGGATATTGGCGCTGTTGGGCGTACTGCTCGGCGGGGCCTGGACAGCCTACATGTGGCACATCTACTGGAATGACTCCGGCCTGACCAAACCGGTTAAGGACGAGGCGTTCCGCGCGGCCCAGTCGGTGGAGATCACGCCGCTGCGCGGCGGGCTCTATATGCTGCAGGGCGACGGCGGCAACATCACGGCCTTGGTGGGTGACGACGGCGTGCTCATCGTCGATTCGGACGAGGCCTGGATGGCGCCCAAGATCGACGCGGCGCTCAAGACACTGTCCGACCAGCCGGTGCGCTACGTCATCAACACCCACTTTCACGGCGACCACCGCGGCGGCAATGGCTACTTCCGGCGGCAGGGGGCGGAGATCATTGCGCATACGAACACGCTCGCGAACATGAAGGCCGACACCTATGCCCCCGCCGCGCCCGACGACTTGCCGACCATCACTGTCGACGAGGAATACAGGCTGACCTTCGCGGGCGAGGAGGTGCTGATCCGCCATCTGCCGAACGCCCACACCGACAGCGACGTTTTCGTGTATTTCCCGGAGGCCAACGTGCTGGCGGCAGGCGACGTGTTCTCCTATGGCAGCTTTCCCTTCATTAGCACCGGCACGAACGGCACCATCGACGCGCATCTGGCGGGGCAGCGGGAGTTGCTGGCCCTGGCCAATGAGCAGACCCAGATCGTGCCGGGTCACGGCGAACTGACCGACAAGGCCGGACTGTCGGAGACAAACGGGCGGCTCGGCGACATTCGCGGCAATGTCGCGTGGCTGAAGAAAATGGGCGTCTCGCGCAGCGCCGCCCGCGCTTTTTATCCGACCTATCCCTGGCCGGCCGAGTGGCGCAACGCCTACGTCACCGACAAGTTTTTCCTGGCGCTGGTCTACAACACCCTGCCCGACCAGCAGCCGGAGGAATAGCGCCTACTCCGCCGCGCCCCTTATTCCGCAGCGATGGTGAGCGGCGGGGCGGTCGAGGCGGGCGCGCCGGCGTTGAGTTCGGCAAGGCGCGGGAACACTTCCTTGGCGAACAGGCGGATGTTTTTGGCTGTGTCGGCATGGTTCAGGGTCCCGCCCTGGCCGAAGAACAGCAGGTTGCCGAAACCGCCGCACCATTCGTGGAAGCTCTTGATCTGCTCGAACACCTCGTCCGGCGTGCCGGCGAACACCGTATCGGCGGCCATGAAATCGTCGACGGTGGCCGTGTTGTGATCCACCGGGTCTCCGTTGCGGGTGCGCACGAAGGCCATCTTGTCCGGATGCTTCATGGCAAACACGTTAGCGCCGATCGTGTTGTAGCCGGGTGGATTGCGGAAGGGCTCGGCGACGATCGGCGAGGTGCGGACATAGCCGCAGATCTGGTCTGCGAAACGGCGGCCTTCCTCAGTCGTGTCACCGACGCCAATGACGGCGGCGTAAGCCAGCCGGTCCGGCCCGGCCGTCCAGCCCATTTCCGCCGCGCGGTCGCGGTAGGCCTGGAACATGGGCTTGGCCACGGCACCAGACAGCAGCGTGCCGACCACGTGGCCCTTCTCCGCCGCGGCGCGGCCGGTGCTTTCCGAAAGACCGGTCATCCATACGGGCGGCGTCGGCTGCTGCAATGGCCGCGGCCAGATGTTGACCTGGCGGTATTGGTAATATTCGCCCTCCCAGTTGAACGGACCATCAGTGGTGCTGAGCGCCTTCAAGATCAGGTCGTGCGCCTCCCAATAGCGGTCCATCAGGCGGGCGGGCTGGGAGTTGGCGGGTGCGATCTCATAGGGCGCGCCCTTGACGAGGCCCATCTCCAATCGGCCGCCCGACAGAACGTCAAGCCAGGCCATTTCCTCCGCCACCCGTACCGGGTCCGGGCGGTTGGCGATGGGCGAGCCTAGCGAGAGCAGGCGGCAATTCTTGGTCTCCCGCGCGATCACGGCGAGCGCCATCGGAACCGAAACCGTCAGGCAGGTGGCAGTTGAATGATGTTCGTTCACCATGATGTCGAGCCCAACCTCGTCGCAGAGCGCGAACTCGTCCAGGAAGCGGTTCAGCATCTGGTGGCCGGTGGCCGGATCGAAATTCTCGCTGGGGAAGTTGACCCTCATGGAGCCATGCGCCATCGCCTTGTCCCAGGCGGGGTCGTAGGCCATTTCGGAGAAGTAGAAGACGCGCATCGGAGGGACTCCTTTCGCGGTGCAAGTCAGGCGTGATCAGGGTTTGGCGAATTCGGCGACGAGTTTAGCGAAGGCTTCGGGCTGCTCCCATTGCGGATAGTGGCCGGCATTGGGGATGGTGGCGAGCCTGGCATCCGGCAGCGCCTGCACCCAGTTCTCGGCATAGGCGCGGCCGGTGATGCCATCTTGCTCGCCCCAAACGACCAGTGTGGGCAACGGGATGCGATGCAGCCAGTTTTTCAGCCGCGGATTGTGCATGTAGGGTTTCCAGCCAAAGAGGGCGAACGCCTCCTTGCCCTGGGCGATCTGAGCAAGCTCGCTTTCGGGTTTGGCGGTCAGGTCTTCTGCCGCGTTCGCCGGATTGGCCCAGGCTTGCATGCGGTAGGTTGCCTGATCCATCGCATGCATATCGGCGATTTCCCGCGTCGTGCGCGTGCCGAACTTGCAGCCGAGCGGATCTGCCAGTACTGCCGCGCCAAAGCGCAAGGCGTCGCGCACCAGCACTTCCGCCGCGACCCAGCCGCCGAACGAATTGCCAACGATCACCGCATCTTGCAGGTCACATTGGGCGGCCAGATCGAGATAGAGATAGGCTAGGTCCTCAACGCCCGTCACCCAGCGCGGCAGGGCGGAGCCGCCCCAGCCCGGATGGTTCGGGGCGATGACCCGGTAGTGGGCCGCCAGCGCATCCAGCCAGGGCTTTTCGGCATGGAGCCCTTCCCCGGAGTGCAGGAACAGCAGTGGGCGGCCCTGGCCTCGCTCCTCGACTTCCAGGTCAATTCCGGCGATTGAAACCTTGTCCGGCATCCGCGTTTCCCAATTTCCAACGTTCTTGTTTCTAGGCCGCAGCCTAGCCGGTGGACGCGGGGGCGCAAGGGCTCTCTACATCTTTAGGCTGAGACGCGTCGGTCGCGGTGGGACATCCGGGCAGGCTCCCGGCGGACAAAGGCTTTTCAGGTAGGCAAGGACGGCAGGGGAATTCTTCGCATAACGCCGGGCCGAAGCCTCCTCCCTGTCGAGGTGCTGGGCGAGCATACCGGGCTTCAGGGCGACACCGGGTCCGGGCGCTCCCGTCAACACCTGTTCAAGCATCCGATCGCCGAGCGCTGCCTTGAAGTGACCGGGCTCCCACCAAAAGCGCATGCGGGCCTGCCGGTTGCCCGCGGCCGGGAACGGTTCGGTGGTCTCCGGCGCATAGACACCGAAGTCCCAGAGCGCCCAGCCGGGCAGCGCCAATGGCCAGAAGCGTGCAGCCACCGCGCGCTTCCAGGCGGCATAGGCCGGGCCGCGGCCACTGATAGCGATGGATTGCAGGAATTCAGCGTGGAGTGGGTAAATGACGGCAATAACGCGCTTTCCGGCGGCCGAAGCCTCCGCCAGCAGCGCCGCCAATTGCAGTAGCGGCGCGCCCGGTGTTCCGTCCGCGTGAAACACGTTGGCGGAGCGCGCGAGCAGCCGCACGAGATTCTCACGGTTCTTCTTGTCGGCGAGGGCGAAGTGGCCTTCGCGGGCGATGATGGCCTCATGGTCGGCCATGGGGTTGAAACCGGCCGCCGTCATAGCTGTCGCGTAAGGACGGGACTGGTCTAAGACCGTCAGCAGGCTGTCCGCCAGGGCACTCGTGGAGAGGAGCACCGCCGGCAGGTTGGGCGTGAGCGGTTCCGGCTGCCCGGCGGCTGGCTTCGTAGAGGGGTCCAGCGAGAGGAAATCGGTAAAGTCCAGGCCGAGCAGGATGGTTGTAGCCGGTGTCTCTGCCAACGCCTGCCGCAGGCTGGCAAGGCTTCCCTCCAGCCCCTCCCCTGGCACGCCCATATTGGCGACCGGGCGCATCGCTGCCGGCCAGAGCGGGCTCTCCGGGTCGAGGCCGACATCCACGCGGGAATTGCCGATCAATACGGTGGCCGGTTCGCGCCGCAGCAGCCGTTGCTGCTTGGCAAGACGGACGTGGTTGTAGGCCTCCGACTTCTTGAGGTTGATGCCAGGGATAACCGGCGAGCCGAACAGGCCATAAGGGTCGATGGCGAGGTTGACCGCGCCAGCCGACAGGATCAAAGCGGCGGCGGCAAGCAACATGCGGCGAAGATTGGCGGCGAAGGGCAAACCAAATGCCTCCTAGAACTGGAAGTAGAGGAAAGCGGAGACTTCCGGCAACGAGAGCACGCCGACAGCCAGCAGGCAGGCGGCATAGGCGCTCCAGGCAGGGGTCGGACGCCATTGCCAGCGCTGGAGCGACCGAAGCCCCAGACTGAGCGCCGGACGGTAGCGCCGCATCATTTCCTGAGTATTCGGCAGAAAGAATGCCACCGCGGCCAGAAGCGCAATCCAGAACCAGGTCGCCAGGAAATCCGCACCGCCACCCGCCTCGAACCGTAGCCCGACGCCTTCGAGCAACGGCGCCAGTTCACCTGCGCGGTAGGCGACCGCCGCCGGCAAGGCGGCACCGTTAGCACCGGCCATGGCCTCCAGCATGATTAGCGCGCCATCCAACGTCAGCGCGCGGAAAAACACCCAGGCGACCGACACCGCCAGGAAGGTCAGCGGCCACGTCAGCGGCCCAAGGCCAGGGATGCCGAAGCGGCGGCGAAGCATACTCCAACCGTGATTGACGACTAGGTAGGCCCCGTGCAGACCACCCCAGATGACGAAATTCCAGCCTGCCCCATGCCACAAGCCGCCCAGCAGCATGGTCGTCAGCAGGTTGGCGTAGCGTCGTGCCCCGCCCCGCCGGTTACCGCCGAGCGGGATGTAGACATAGTCGCGCAAAAAACGGGACAGCGTCATGTGCCAGCGCCGCCAGAAATCCGCAATATCCCGCGCCTTGTAAGGCGAGTTGAAGTTCAGCGGCAGCACGATGCCGAACATACGCGCCGCGCCGATCGCCATGTCGGTATACCCAGAAAAGTCGAAGTAAAGCTGGAACGTATAGGCCAGCGCGCCGCCCCAGGCGCGGATGGCGTCCAGCGGCTGTCCCTGCTCCGCCGCGGCGAAGACACTGTCGGCATAGGGGGCGATGCCATCTGCCAGCACCGCTTTCTTGAACAGGCCGATGGCGAAAATCGTCAGGCCAACGCTGAGGTTTACCATGCGTGGGCGGGCCAATGCGCGCCGGGCGAACTGGGGCATCATCTCCGCATGATGGACGATGGGCCCGGCGATCAATTGCGGGAAGAAGGTTACAAACAGCACGTAGCGGAGCCAGTCCGTCTCCCGCACCTTCCCCGCATAGCTGTCCACCAGGTAGGTGATTTGCTGGAAGGTGAAGAAGGAAATGGCAAGCGGCAGCAATATCTGACCGGCATCGAAGCCGGTGCCCGCCACCAGGTTCAAGTTAAAGACCAGGAAACCCGCATATTTGTAATAGCCGATCAGACCGAGATTCGCGGCGATACCGGCTACCAGTAGGGCTTTTCCCGCTGGCCGTCCTTCGCGCCGGGCAATAGCCCCGCCAAGAAAGAAGTTGGCCGCGATGGAACCCGTGAGAAGCGCAAGATAGGCCGGGTTCCACCAGCCGTAGAAGAACAGCGAACAGCCAACCAGCCAGCCTAGCGCCGCCCGCAAGCCCCAATGCCGCCCCAGCCAGTAGAAGCCGAAGAGGCTCAACGGCAGGAACGCGAAGACAAAGGCATAGGAGTTGAAGAGCATCCGGCGGCCGGCCTCATCGGAAGGTTGCCACCAGTTCTACCCGACACCGGTAAACGTCCGGTTTCACGCAGCCTGCTTTGCATCATTGTTGGAACCTGGCGCTTGAGCCAGTATGCCGGGGACGAAAGCCATCACCACAGAGGAAATGCCATGCGCGTCGGATTCATCGGTCTCGGGACCATGGGCGGTCATTTCGCGACCAACATTCAAAAAGCCGGTTACGAGATGGTGGTAAGTGACGTCAGCCGCCAGCATGCCCGCAAGCATCTGGAAGCGGGCGCCTCCTGGGCCGAAACCCCCCGGGAATTGGCTGAACAGACCGATGTGGTGCTGGCGTCCCTCCCCGGCCCGCCTGAAGTCACCGCGGTTGCCGCTGACCCCGAAACCGGCCTGATCGCTGGGATGAAGCCCGGCCAGGCCTTCTTCGACCTAGCCACCAATTCGCCCACCGTGGTCCGCCGCCTGTATGCGGAGTTTAAGGAAAAGGGCGTGAATTACCTGGACGCGCCGGTATCCGGCGGTCCCGCAGGCGCAGAATCAGGCAAGCTTGCGGTTTGGGTCGGCGGCGACAAGGACGTGTTCGACGCCAACCGCGCGGCGCTGGACGCCATGGGCGACCAGGTCCGCTATGTGGGCGAGATCGGCGCGGGCTCCATCGCCAAGCTGGTGCACAACGCCACCGGCTACGCCATCCAGACCGCCATGGCGGAGATGTTCTCGGTCGGCGTGAAGGCCGGACTGGACGCGACAGCGCTTTGGGAGGCGGTCCGTCAGGGTGCGCTTGGACGGGCCCGGCCCTTCGACCGGCTTACCCAGCAATTCCTGGTCGATAAGTACGATCCGCCGGCGTTTGCTCTGCGCCTCGCCCATAAGGACGTCACGCTGGCGGCTGAGCTTGGCCGGGACATGGGCGTGCCCATGCGCATCATCAATCTGGTGCACGCGGAGATGACGGAGGCGCTGGTCGGCCGCGGCTGGGGCGCGCAGGACAGCCGCTCGCCCATGAAGCTGCAACTGGAGCGGGCGGGATTGGAAAAGCTCGGCGGCGATCCGGCGTACCTCAAAAAAGTCATGGACGAGGACAAGGGGTAAGCCTTGACCAAGCATCTGCCCGGTAAGGATGATCACCCGAAGATCACCAAACATGCCTACGACGAGCGACTGCTGGCAGCGCAACTGCTCATGCGCAGCGTCGCCCTCGCCCTGCACAGCCAGGGCGGACGGGGTGTCGTCGTCGTGGAAGGGACCGACACGGCCGGCAAAGGAGGCGCGATCCGCCGCCTGACGGCAGAGCTCGATCCGCGCTGGTTTCGGGTCTGGCCCATCGGTTCGCCCACTCCGGAGGAGCGGCGGCAACATTACATGCAACGCTTTTGGCAGCGGATGCCACTCAATGGCGAAATCGCGATCTTCGACCGCTCCTGGTATGGCCGGGTGCTGGTGGAACGGGTCGACGGTCTGATCCCGGAGGCGCGTTGGCGCGAAGCCTATGACGAAATCCGGCGGTTCGAGGATGCGCTGGTCGCCGACGGGGTGTGCGTCGCCAAATTCTACCTGCATGTTACGGAGAAAGAGCAGCAGGACCGGCTGATTGCCAGGGCACAACAACCGCACAAATGGTGGAAGATCTCCGAGGCCGATATCCGGGCGCACCTCGCCTATGACGCCTATGCCAGCGCTGCCGATGACATGGTGGCGGAAACCTCGACCGAGGCTGCGCCATGGACGATTATTGCCGCCAATAGCAAGCGACATGCGCGTCTGATTATGCTGGACGAAGTCGCAAAGCGGTTCGGCAAGGACCTGGACTTAAAACCAACCCCGATGAGCGACGAACTGCAACGCATGGTTCGGGATGTGCTGGGAATCGAAAGTGATTGAGACCGATGTGACTGTTACCGGGCTCCATGGGGCGGGAGGCTGTAATGCCTACCATCCAAGTAACTGTAAACTTAGATAAATTTTCGCGATTTCTTGACAATCATGACAATTCATTATATTTTTTTGCTTAAAATTGCAAACATCGGAGATAAGGTATTAATCATGAAATATTACAAGTCATTATTTGCCCTTCTAACAGTTTTCGCTGGGCTTTCCAGTCCTTCCAAAGCCTTGGTGTTCGATACATACCCCCCTTTTGGCGGAGCCGTATTGCCGAGCGAGTTTAATATTGCCAACGCGCCCCCTGAATTCACCGCTGGGGCGCCTGTTAGGATTTTCCGGGCCGTTGATATTTTTGACACGCTCATAATGGCGGGCACGTTTCCCGAGCCATGGGATGCTCTCATCGAGATTGTCGGCTTTGAAGCACCCTTCGACAGCATTGTAGAGATGGGACGTGGATTACGGCGCCAGGGACGCAACACCTCTTCGACCAAGCCCGGCGCTCAGATGTATATAAGGATGGGAGACGTGATCCCATTTCCGCTCACCTTCATCTCTCCAGGTTGTACCGTATCTGGATGCCTTCTCGACGTAGAGACCGGCTCCACATCCGGTGATGTGGGTATCGCCTTTTCCGCGCAATTCAACACGCCGCGCGGACAAGCAGTCTACATTGGCTATGATGTTGCGGACGATGGCGTTGATTATGATGACTTGGTCGTAAAACTGACCGTTTCCGAGGTTCCACTCCCAGGCAGCATGGTGCTTCAGGGGTCTATGCTGGTAGCAGCCGGTTTTGCAGGCTGGTTCATGCGCCGCCGAGCCTGAACGCCGAAAACGTCCACAATTCGCGTTAATCCATCCGTTCTTCCGGCCGGATCAGATGCCAGGGCTGCTCGCCTCGCAGCGCTCGTGCGCAATTCTCGATGGCCCGCTGAACCGCCACGCCGCGCCACGCGCCGACCGAGGCCGAATTGTGCGGCGAGCCAATCACGTTCGGCAGGTCCAGGAAAGGATGGCCCATCTCGAACTTGCCATGGCGTACCGGCTCCACCCACCAGGCATCCAGGCAGGCGGTGAAATCGGGATTGGTCAGCAAGTGAGCGTATAAGTCCGCCTCGTCGATGATCTCGCCGCGCGCCAGGTTCACGAGGATCGCGTCCGGCTTCATCAGCGCCAGCTTTTCGGCGTTCAGCAATTTTTCCGTGGCCTTGGAGAGGGGCAGGCTCAGGATCAACACGTCCGAGGCCGCCAGCATTTGGTCCAATTGGTCAGGCGTGCCGATCCAGTCGACCGGTTCCTCTGTCTCGGCGGACCGTTTGATTGCGTGCACCTTCATGCCGATGGCACGCAGCAAGCGGGCCGTCGCAACGCCGATCCCACCAAAACCCAGAATGCCGGCAACACCGCCCGCCAGCATCTTGTTGCGGACGAACTGGTTGAACTCGCCTGTCTTCAGCTTGTCATGCTCGATGAACAGACGCTTGGCGGCAGCCATGGACATGGCGAGACCATGCTCTGCCATTGGCTCGGCAAATGCACCGCCATTGCCGGCGATGGGCAGGTCAGGCGGCATCTTGGCGAGCGGAAGGTAATCAACGCCCGCAGAATGAAACTGGAGGAGCCGGCAATTCGGGCCCAGCAGGTCACCCACATCGTCCGGCAATTGGTTCGTGTGCTGGGCATACACAGCCGTCGCCGACCGCAGGGCATCGCGCTGCGCGGCTTCGTCCAGATCCGTCAGGTAGACGATGTCGCCGGCCCCATCCGCCGCCTGCTCGATCAACTGCCGCCGGTTCGCGTCGGACGTAGCGGCAATGACAAGGATGGGGCGGTTTTGGACCATGATGGGGCTCCGGCAGGTATGGGAAACAGGCTGCACTTCCTCATGCATGGAAGGCAGTTAGGTCAATGAGGTGAAAAGTGCAGCCACATGTCCCTTCGCCTCGAATGGCTCGAACGCAGTCCGGGTTGTATCGAGAGGCGTCAGCAAGCACGCAGTCAAATGCCGCTCGTTACAGCCGCTTCCCGGCCACCGGCGGCAAAGAGAATCGGGAATTATTCCGCGGCGGCGGCCACTGGCGTCGTATCCAAGCCAAGCCGCCCGCTTTCCTCCGCCTCCTCAATCACATGTGCAAGTGCCGCGTGCAGGGCCTTCGCCGACTCCAATGACAATTCGACCGCAGCCCGCGTGCCGGGACCACGTTCGCGGTTGGCGAAGTCGATCAGGACGGCGTCTTCCATGAAGGCAAAATGCGGATGGTCGTAGGTGACCACCGCGTGGGTCAGGGGAAACCAGCTATCGCCGGATTTCCCCGCGCCCTTTGCTTCGACGATTTCCACGACGGAGGTACACATGCGCGTCAGCCCGCCAGGCGCTTACTAAAGAAAGCGAAGATCTTCTCCCAGCCATCCATGGCCTGCTCCACCCGGTACATGGGGCGGTGGGTGTAGAAAAAGCCGTGGCCAGCGCCGTCATAGCGGTGGAATTCATAGTCCTTGCCGTGCTTCTTCAACTCGGCCTCGTGCTGGTCTACCTGTTCCGGGCTCGGCGCGGCATCCTCGTTACCGAAAAGGCCGAGCAGCGGGCAGGACAAGTCCTTGGTCATGTCGATGGGCGGCACCGGCTGCTTTGCCGGACGGTCGTCTTCGGCCTGCACCACGCGGCCGCCCCAAAGCTCGACCACAGCGTCAATGCTGTTGGTGTTGCAGGCATAGAGGAATGCCTGCCGCCCGCCTGAGCAGGAGCCGATCACGCCAATCTTGCCGTTCACATAGGGTTGCGCTTTCAACCATTGCACCGCGCCTTCGGTGTCGCCGACGATCTGGTCATCCGCCACACCGCCCTCGGCCCGCGCCTTGGCGGCCACGTCCTCCGCACTGCCTTCGCCGACACGGTGGTAAAGATTGTGGCTGATGGCGGCATAGCCGTGATGGGCGAACTTGCGCGTCATCTCCCGGTAGAACTCGCCCCAACCGGGCAAATGGTGGATCAGAACCACGCCCGGATACGGCCCCGCACCCATCGGCCGGGCCGTGTAGGCGGAAACCATTTCGCCATTGTGTCCCGCGATCGATACGGACTCGCAAATCATGCTTTCATAGGCCATGGAGGTACCCTTCCCGTCGCAAATTGTTGATACTGTTGAAAGCCTAGCACGCGCTGCTTTGCTGGCTAAACCCTACTCAAGAGGGCCGAGCAGGCCCAGTTCCATCGCCTTGATCTGCAAGGCCATGTATTTCGAGTTGATGCGGCACTGGGCAAGGCCGCCGGCTATAAACCAAAGGCCTTCCTGCGGCGTGCGGCGGAACATGTTGTTGAGTTCGCCATCCTCACCAATGCCCCAGACCGGCCCAATCTTTTCCGCGATTTCCTGGCCCAACGCCCGGTTCACCAATTCCTTTTGTGGGAAGTACCCGGTGGCAAGCACGATCAGGTCCAGCGGTTTGGTGGAACCGTCCGTTAGCAACACGCCATCGGCCGTGAAACGCTCGACGTTCTCGTATTGGAGCAGGCCCAGTTCGCCCTTTATCATCAGTTCTGAGCTGCCAGCGTCCAGATTGTAGCCGCCGCCCCGGCGGAAATACTTCATCTGGTGGCCGGATTCGTCCTCGCCCATGTCATGCTTGAAGCCAATATCCTTCAGCCCCTCGATCAGGTGCCTGTCCAGCTCATACATGCGCTGGGTCACCAGCTTGTAGCCCTCTACCATCAGGTCCGGCGTGGTGGAGGCGACGATCAGGTCGCAATCATCCAGCGGCGGCCCCTCGTCCCAGATCGCCTCGTTCAGGCGGGCGCTCGGGTCGATGGAGACGACCGTGGTCGAACCGCGCTGCACCAGCGTCGTGTTCACGCCGAAGCTGTGCAGGTCGAGCGCGATGTCGTTGGCGCTGGAGCCGGTGCCGATGATGGCCGCGTTCTTGCCCGTCCAGCCGGCGCCACTGTCGAAGCCCTCGGAGTGAATGACCTCGCCCTGGAAATCGTCCAGGCCCGGCAGGTCCGGAATGTACGGATAGCTGCTGACTCCGTTGGCGAACACCAAGTGTTTCGGGCGGAAGGTGCGTTCGGTCCCGTCACCCTTGCGGACGGTTGCTGTCCAGACCTTGCCCGCCTCATCCCATTCGGCCGCGACGAATTCTGTGTCGGTCCAGCAATTGATTTCCATCACGTCGGCATAGAACTCGAACCAATTACCCAGCATGTCCTTTGGGATGTATTTCGGCCAGGTCGGCGGAAAGTCCATGTAGGGCAGATGGTTCAGGTGGATCGAATTGTGCAGCGCGAGGGAATGATAACGCTTGCGCCAACTGTCCCCAATGCGCGGCCACTTCTCAACCACCAGATTGTCGATGCCGACCTGATTTAACCGGGCAGCGATGGAGAGGCCCGATTGCGCTCCGCCGATCACCAGCACCGCCGGGTCGTGATCCTCGTAGGCCTGGGCCTTGCGGCGCATGTCCGACCAGTTGTCGCCACCGAAATTCCGCGAATAGGCGGAGCCGGTCGGGCGATTGTCATAGATTTTCTCGGCATGGCCGTCGATCTCGTCGAGCGTTGTGGACACATGCCAGGCTTTAAGTTCGCCGGGGCTGCCGTCTACCGGCGACAGGCGCACAATACCGGAACCGCGGCCAACGGCGGTTTTGAACTCGAAGATGGCTTCGATGCTGTCATGGCCCAGGCGCTTGACGTCCCGCGGCGGCTTGCGCCCGGGCGGCAGATGAAAGCCGTGTGCTTGGGCATCTGCCTGTTTCTCAGCAAGGCCGGCTGCGACGCTCTCGCGGCCGCGGGCGGCAGAGAGATCCCACGTAAAGGCCAGAATATCGCGCCAGTGGCAGTCATCATGGAACAGACCGCCGATTCGTCCCGCGTCGCGCGCAGCCAGCGCCGCTTCGAAAGCGGACAGCCAGTTGCTTGCGGTTTGGTGCGTCTGCATCGCCATCCGGTAGGCATGCATCGTATCGTCTACATGGTTCATGGGCCGTACTTCATCTGAGAGCATTTTGCCCGATGATGCTGATGCATGGCCTATTGCACAAGGCCCCCAATGCCAGAACCGTGCCGCCGAGCCGGCCTGACGCGCAAATCAACGCGTCCCGTTACCGATAGAGCACGGACCCGGTTTGGACGTTGGTACGGAGGGATCTGGACGATGGCGCACCCGAAAGGATTCGAACCTTTGACCTCTCGCTCCGGAGGCGAGCGCTCTATCCACTGAGCTACGGGTGCTGAACCAAGGGCCGAGCATGTAGCAGGCCCTCGGCATGATTGCAACGCGCCTATTTCAGGGCGGCACAGGCTTTCTGAATCAGCTTCCCGCCCTTGTGCAGATCGGCTTCCGGCGCGACGAAGCTCGCCCGGAAATAGGGAGACAGGCCATAGGCTTCGCCCTGCACGACGGCCACACCGAACTCGTCCATCAGGTAGAGCGTGAAGTCGGTATCGTTCTCGATTACCTTGCCCGCGGGAGTCGTCTTGCCGATCGCGCCTGCGCAGGAGCAGAAAATATACATTGCTCCTTCCGGCTTGTCGCAGGACAGGCCTTCTGCCGTGTTCAGGTAGTCGAGCAGAATATCCCGGCGGTATTGCAGGTTCGCCGTGCGATCCTTCACCAATTGCTGCGGTCCGTTCAGCGCTGCCGTTGCCGCCGCCTGGCCGATGGCGGAGACGCCGGCGGTGCTCTGCGACTGCATCTTCGACATGGCCTGGATCATTTCCTTCGGGCCGCCGGCAAAGCCGACCCGCCAGCCGGTCATGGAATAAGCCTTGGAGACGCCGTTGCAGGTGATAGTGCGGTCGTAAAGCTCCGGGCAGACCTGGGCGATGGTGCAGAATTCGCGGTTATCGAAGGTCAGGTGCTCGTAAACATCGTCGGTAAGCACCCAGACCTGCGGGTGCCGCTTGAGAACATCGCCGAACGCCTGAAGCTCCTCCCGGGTGTAGGTGGCACCGGTCGGGTTGTTCGGCGAACAAAGGATCAGCCATTTGGTCTTCGGCGTAATCGCCTCTTCCAGTTGCTCCGCCCGCATTTTGAAATTCTGATTCTGGCCGCTGACCACATCGACCGGCGTGCCGCCCGCCAGTTTCACGATATCCGGGTAGCTCGTCCAATAAGGTGCCGGGCAAATGACCTCATCCCCCTGCCCGACGGATGCCATCAAGCAGTTGAACAGGATTTGCTTGGTGCCGGAGCCAGCGGTGATCTGGTCGACGGTGTAGTCGAGGCCGTTGTCGCGTTTGAACTTCGCCACGGCAGCCTGGCGCAACTCCAGCGTTCCGTTGATGGGTGTATAACGGGTGTTGTTAACCTCCATCGCATCCAGCACGGCCTGCTTAACATGCCGTGGCGTCGGGAAATCCGGCTCGCCGGCAGTCAGTTTGACGATGTCACGGCCCTGGGCCTGAAGTTCGCGAACACGGGCTGTTGCAATCTGGCTGGGGGACGGCTTGAACCGCCTCATACGGGGAGCGAGCGATGGAGCGGACATGGGCGTTATTCTTGGTTCTTTTCGGTTGGCGGATGCGCCTGCTACACACCTGTATCAGGCCTCGTCAAGCCGGTTCACGATAAAGCGGTGTAGACCGGCAAGCTCCATTCCGCCCTATTATCGCTCAAAAGCCAAAAGGAAAGATCGAAGCGCCATGTCCATCCGCATCTCCCACCTGGATCATTTCGTCCTCACCGTCGCCGATATCGGCCGGACCTGCGATTTTTACGAGAGCGTCCTTGGCATGCGCCGTGCTCTGTTCGGCGAGGGCCGCGTTGCCCTGCATTTCGGCAACCAGAAAATCAACCTGCATCAGGCCGATACGCCGGTCGATCCCAATGTCCGGCATGCGACGCCGGGGTCTGCCGACCTTTGTTTCATTACCACCACCCCGGTCAAGGATCTGGCCGAGGCGCTGAACGAGGCCGGCATTCCGGTAATCAGCGGCCCCGGAGAGCGCTCCGGCGCCCGGTCGCGGCTGATGAGCGTCTACTTCTACGACCCGGACGAGAACCTGATTGAGGTGGCGAACGAACTGGGGCGCTAGGGATAGAACGGCCAAACCAAGAGGATCATGGGAAAGGATACGGCCAGCACGACTATGGTCAGGGGCAGTCCCAACCGCCAATAGTCGCTGAAATGATAGCCGCCCGGCCCCATGACGATGGCGTTGTTCTGGTGCCCGATGGGCGTGATGAACGCGCTGGACGCACTGATAGCCACCCCCATCAAGAACGGATCGGGGTTGACGCCGAGGTTATCGGCTAGCTGGATCGAAAGCGGGGCCATCAAGACGGCAGTCGCCGCGTTGTTGAGAATGTTGGTAATCGCAACGGTCATGAGCATTAGCCCGCCCAGCACCACCATCGGGGCATCGCCGGCCGCAGCCGCCAACAGCAGGTCGGCAGCCATGCCGGTCGCACCGCTAGTCTCCAGCGCATCACCGAGCGGCAGCAGCGCCCCCAATAGCACGATGACCGACCAGTCGATGGCCTCATAGACTTGGCGGATATGCATGATCCCGGCCAGGACCATGGCGAGCGCTCCGGCGCTGACCGCAACCTCTATCGGCAGCAGGCCGGTTGCGCCCAAGGCCACCGCTGCGGTGAATATCAGGATCGAGCGATGTGCGCCCTTTCGCGGCAGAGCCGGCTCTGTCAGATCGCGTTCGGCCAGTGGCAGGCAACCGATAGAACTCACAACGTCGCGCAGCCGCTCTGCCTCCCCCTGCAACAGCAATACGTCGCCGGCGGCGAAGCGGAAGGCGCGCAGCCGCCCCCGGTAAGGGGTGCCCTGACGGGAGACGGCCAGCAGGTTGATGCCGTATTGACGCTGCAACCTTGCCCGCAGCACGCTTCGCCCCTCCAGCCGCGAACCAGGGGCGATCACGGCTTCAACGAGTCCCACTTCGGCCGATTGTAGAAGCTGGGCGCGAGGTGCGCCGGGATCTACGGCCTCGAGACCCAATTTTGCCATGAATGGGCGCAAGTCCTGCGGCACGGCCTCAATCATCAGGATATCGTCGGCGGACAGTTGCACCAGCCGCGGCACCGCAGGAACCAGCCGGCCATTTCGGATCAGGCCGATAATCTTGACATCCAGGTCGGCGATCTCGGTGTCCAATTGGGCGATGGTCTTGCCGATCGCACGGGAATCCTTCGTGATCCGGGCCTCGGCCAGATAGTCTTCCATCTGAAAAGCATCGCTACCTGTGTCGGCCGCGCCGCCGCGCACCCTGGGCAGTAAAAACCGGCCGGCCAATGCGATAAACAGGACGCCGGCTCCCGCTGCTGCCAAGCCAACAGGCGCATAATCGAACATGAGAAACGGTTCGCCCAACGCCTCACCCCGTGCGGCCGCAATGATCAGGTTAGGCGGCGTGCCGATCAGCGTAATGAGGCCGCCCAGGATCGTGGCAAAGGCCAGCGGCATCAAAATCCGGCTGCTGCTGATCTGGCTTCGGATGGCAAGCGGCATCAGCAGGGCGAGAGCGCCGACATTGTTCATCACACTGGAAACGAGGGCACCCACGCTGGTCAGACTCAACGGCCCGGCCCGCTGCCCCTTTCCCGGCAGCAGCCAGGAAGCCAGCAATGCCGACCCTCCGGCCAAGGAAAGTCCGCGACTCATGGCAAGAACGGCAGCGACGGTAATCACCGCCGGATGGCTGAACCCCGAAAAAGCCTCTTCCCCCGGAACAACGCCGAGTGCAACGCCCGCAACCAGGCCGATCAAGGCAACCACGTCATAGCGCCAGCGGCCATCGACAAAGGCTGCCAGCAGCACTGCCAGCAACAGGATCGAAACTATCGCAGCGTACACGGCGCCCTCGCGATCGGAATCAACGGGTAGTAGTATAGCAGACTACATCGCAACGCAGGTTTATCCCTCCATGGCATCGCGTCCCAAGCGACCAAAGGCCAATCCGCCGCCGGCGGCGCTTCAGACTATGCACGCGGCAGTTCAGGCGCACCGGGCCGGGCGCTTGCAGGAGGCAATTGCGCTTTACCGACAGGCCGCAAAGGCGGCACCGGCGATGGCGGCTGCCCAATTCAATCTCGGTATAGCATTGCGCGCCTCCGGGCAGACGAAGGCGGCGGAGCGCGCTTTGCTGGCCGCTGTGAAAGCCGATCCGGCCTATGTTCGGGCGCACGCGGCGCTCGCCGGGCTTTATGAGGCAGGTGGCCAGGTCGCGAAAGCGCTGCGGCACCGGCTTGCGGCCTACCGCCGGGAACCTGACGACCCGGACATTCTGGGCGGACTGGTGCGGTTGCTTGGGTCTCTCCGCTTCGCCCAAGCCGATGCGAAGCTGGAAGAACTGACTTGCCAGTTGCTGCGCCGGAACGATGTGGAAGGCCAGCGCCTTGCGGGTGCAGCCTTGAGCTTGCTGGAATTGCATCCGCCCATCGCTTCTGCGCTCGAAGGGGGCAGCACCGATGCGCTCGCAGCAAATCCCCCTGCCCTGCTTCTGGCCGTTCTGGAAAGAACAATCGCGGCGGAGCCCCGCTGGGAGGCGATGCTCACCCGTCTGCGCACTGAATTGGCTACCGCATTTACGTCATTGGACGCCGTAATCGCGCCGTTAATGCAAGCTCTGGCCGCTCAGATGCTGGCGACGGACTATGCCTTTGGCGCGAGGAACGAGGAGGAGGAAGAGCGGCTTGCCCTACTGCAGCCGGACGGTGATGTGCTGACACCTGCCCATATCATTCATGCGCTTTACCGACCCTTGCGCGATGTTGCTATTGAACTTCACGGCCCGGAATCATGGGCAGGCTTTCTCGACCTGCACCTGATCCGCCCCCTCGCCGAGCAAGCGTCGGCGGAGGCTATCCCCGCCCTAACGCCTATCGAGGACGCCACTTCCCAAGCCGTCCGCGACCAGTACGCCGCCCTGCCCTACCCCCGTTGGTACACGACCCGCGCCGTCAATGCCAAACCCCGGCGGGAGATATTGGGGGCCATCGCCCCCGGCATGGCCGCCGATCTGCCGCCAGAGCCAGCGAAGCTGCGAGTGCTGGTCGCCGGCTGCGGGACAGGCAAGCATGCGGTGGAAGTAGCGACCCGCTTTGCCAATGCCGACGTGCTTGCCATCGACCTCTCCCGTGCATCGCTCGGCTATGCGACCACTCAAGCAGAGCGCTTGGGTGTCGTGAATGTCCGCTTTGCGGAGGCCGACATCCTGGGCCTCGGCTCCCTGAGTGAACACTTCGACCATATCGAGGCCATGGGCGTCCTTCACCATCTGGCGGACCCTCTGGCCGGCTGGCGGGTGTTGGAAGGCTTACTGGCGCAGAACGGCACCATGCGCATCGGCCTGTACAGCCGCCGGGGCAGAACGGCGATCCGCGCCGCACAGGCTATCGCTAGAGAGTATGGGCGAGACCCCGGAAGCCTGCGCGCGCTCCGGCAGGCTATTCATGCGCTGCCTGAGGATCACCCCGCGGCGGCGGTCCGGCGGGAGTTGGACTTCTACACCTTGTCAGGCGTGCGGGATGCGCTGGCCCATGAGCAGGAGCATGACTACACCCTGCCGGAGATCGAGGCCCTGCTGGACACACTGAGCCTCAAGTTCCTGGGGTTCGAGTTTGCGGCGGCCGATGGCCCAGCCTTGTACCGCAAAGCCTATCCCGGCGATCCGGCCATGAACGACCTGGCCCGTTGGGATGAGTTGGAACAGGCGCACCCTGCCCTCTTCCACCACATGTACCAGTTCTGGTGCCTCAAGCAGGAGGCTTAGCTGCCCCGCAGCATTCGCGTCAGCGTGCGGTCCCGATCGATAAGATGATGTTTTAGCGCTCCGGCGGCATGGACCGATGCTATGGCCAGCAGGCTGTATGCGCCCACGGCATGTACCCACTCAGCCACAAGCCGCCCTTGCTCTCCCAGCTTGCCGAGGGCTGGCAGGGTGATGACATCGAACAAGACGAGCGCGCTGCCGTCCGCCGTCTCGATCAGGTACCCGGCCACAGGCAAGGCCAGCAGGGCCAGATAAAGGAGCTTGTGCGCAATCCGGGATGCCCACGTTTCCCATGGCTTGGCTGTCAGGCTTTTTGGTGGCCGGTTGATCAGATGCCAGGCCGCAAACACCAGCCCCAGCAGCCACACGAGAAGGCCCAGGGCTTCGTGCCATTGGCGCGATACGTAATACCAAGCGTCGTAATAGCCGAGGTCCATCATCCACCAGCCCATACCGATCAGCGCCAACGTAAGGATAGCCAGCGTCCAGTGCAGACAGCGGGTCAACAATCCGTATCGGCTTGGGGTGTTTGTCAGCATGGTCCGGACCCAAACCCTATTCCCGGATTCCCTCTACAAAAATCTCCAGGTCCACCAGCCAGGAGTCAGGCCCCACGAAGCGGTCGATCCCGAAATCGCGCCGGTCGATTGTGGCGGTCGCGGCAAAGCCGGCCCGGTAGGCGCCCCAGGGGTCCTTGCCCTCGCCAACCTTGCGCACCTTGACGGTGACTTCCTTGGAGACGCCGTGCATTGTCAGCATCCCCTTCAGCTCGCCGCCTTCGGCATTGCCTTCGAAGGCAGTGCTTTTGAATGATGCTGTCGGATACTTGCCGGTCTCGAAGAAGTCCGCCCGCAAATGTTTGTCCCGCAGGGAATGGTTCGAATCGAGCGAGTCCATCTCGATCTCGATAGCTACCACCGGCGTTTCGTTCCGGGCTTCCGGGTCGTAGGTAAAGGTACCGCTGAACCGATTGAAGCGGCCAACCATCGTGGAAAAGCCCAGATGCTGAACCTTCCAGTGGATTGAGGCATGCGCCGGATCGATCCGGTAGGAAGCAGCGCTGGCATTGCCGGTGCTGGCGCAAAGCAACAGCAAGACCAACGCCATGCTGCAGAATGCCGAAAAGTGGGTTCTAAGGGCGGTATGGGGCATAGGCATGAAAACCATCTCCAATGTCACGGCAACCTAATGGCCGCTGCGGTTTCCCTCTGTTTACCCGTGAACGTGGCAAATGGTTTGGTTTGTCTAAACATTCTCGCGAAAAGGTGACCGCCCCGCCCCTCCGGTCGTTTCACCGCAGGCTACCATCCGGCGCTTTGCAACCCTGACCACCGGAATGCTACGATTGTCGAATGATCGTCGGCACCATCGGACAAGGAGCCACCCCATGAAATTCGGCATTTTCTACGAGCATCAACTCCCCCGCCCCTGGACCGAAACCAGCGAGATGGACCTGCTGCAGGACTCGCTGACCCAGATCGAAATGGCGGATAAGCTCGGCTACGACTATGCGTGGGAGGTGGAGCATCACTTTCTGGAGGAGTATTCGCACTCCGCCAGCCCGGAAGTCTTCCTGGGCGCAGCCAGCCAGCGGACGAAAAATATCAGACTTGGCTACGGCATCATCCAATTGACGACGAACCAGCCGCACCGGGTGGCGGAGAAGGTCTCGACATTGGACCTGGTATCAAAGGGCCGGGTCGAGTTCGGCATGGGTGAAGGCGCAGGCCCCGCGGAATTGCACCCCTTCGGCGTCCAGGTCCGCACCAAGCGCGACAGGTGGGAAGAGGCGGTGAAGGCCACGATTCCGATGTTTACCGAAACTTCCTGGGCCTTCGAGGGTGAGTATTACAATTTCCCCGCCCGCAACGTGGTGCCGAAACCGGTGCAGAAGCCGCACCCGCCGCTCTGGGTCGCCTGCTCCAACATCCAGACCATCGGCCAGGCGGGTGCCTGGGGCATGGGCGCGCTGGGCTTCACCTTCGTCTCTCCGGACGCGGCGAAAGCCTGGGTGCATAAGTATTACAATAACCTGCTGCACAATCAGCAGAAGCTGACGGACTATCAGGCGAACCCAAACATCGCCATGGTTTCCGGCTTCATGTGCGCGGAAACGGACGAGGAAGCCTACGAAAAAGCCAGCGGCTGGACTTTCTTCATCTTCGCACTCTCGCATTACGGCCGGAAGGGTATCGGCGCGCCGGGCGAAACCAATCTTTGGGAGGAATTCCAGGAATGGCGCTATACCGAAAAGGCGCAGAAGGCGTTCGAAGGCGCGCTGATCGGCTCGCCCGAGACCATCCGCAAAAAACTCCGTATGTTCCAGGATGCGCACGTTGACCAGGTGATCCTGCTGAACCAGGCCGGCAAGACCAGCCATGAGGACATTTGCGGCTCCCTGAAGATGTTCGCCGAGGAAGTCATGCCGGAATTCCACGGCGAAGAAGCCGCCCATGCGGAATGGAAACGTGCCGTACTGGCAGGCGACCTCGTGTTGGAAGACCTGGATACCAACCCCTACGACATCTTCAGCCACCAGAACGAGGACATCGTGCGCCTGACGCCTGAACAGCTGAAAGCGCAGATGGCGGCGAAAGAAAAGGCGGCGGCAGGCGGCGGCAGCTAAGCCGGCAATCCATGCACCTTCCTGATCGGCATGCCGGGTCCCTCGGTACCTCGCATTGCAGCTTACAACAAACTCTGCCGGGTCGACGCGCTGGCGAACGCGCAACCAGGGCATGCGAGGGTGAGGCATGAAAGCGGGCCTGTTTTCGACGATTGACCCAGAAAGCCCGCGCTCCTGGTCCGGCCTGCCGCCGTTTATGTTGCGCAGTCTTCAGGCGGAGATGGGGGCGGTTCAACCGTTCGTACCAATGACCGCGGAGACAGCTCGGTTTTTCTACCTGCTAGCCAAATTTGACCGTTGGTTGCCGGGCCTTTTTCATCCGGCGAACCTGAACCCGTTTGCGGTTCGCATGAGCAGGGCACGGCTGAGGCGGCAACTGGTCCGGCATGACCCGGATTTGGTGTTCGCCATAACCGCCTCTACCCTTGTTGCTGCCGTCCCCAGGTCAATCAAAGTCGTCTACGTTGCCGACTGCACGTTCCGCCAGATTGCGAACTACTATGAATTCGCCTCCGATTTGCCGGCGGCGGCAATGCGAAAGGCGGAGCGGTATGAGCAGGAAACGATCGACCGCGCGGATGCCCTCGTCTACTCATCCGATTGGGCGGCAGACAGCGCTATTCGCGACTTCGGAGCCGACCCTTCCAAGCTAACCGTTATACCCTTCGGCGCCAACCTGGCTTCTCCGCCCGCCGCCGCCTGCCCAGTACCGCCTACGGAAGGTCAGGTATCTCTATTTCTGCTCGGCGTCGAATGGCAGCGCAAGGGCGCGGATATCGCCATCGCAGCGGGAGAAGCTCTTCGGCAGAGGGGCATAGACGCGCGGCTTACCATCGTCGGCTGCACACCGCCCAACGGCGAAAATCTGCCGGGATGGGTTACCAACATACCGCACCTGTCGAAAGATGATTCCGCCCAGTACGAAACGCTGAAACGCCTGTTTCAGGATGCGAACTTCTTCATCCTACCGACCCGTGCAGAGTGTTTTGGCGTCGTGTTTTGCGAGGCTGCGGCGCACGGGTTGCCCGTTATCGCCACCGACACCGGCGGGGTTTCATCCGCCGTAATCGATAGTGAGACAGGAGCCTTGCTGCCGCTAGACGCTAACGGAACCGCCTATGCCGACCGGATCGCTGAGATTCTAGCCGACCCGGCGCAGTACAGACGCCTTTCGCGGAATGCCCGCCGGCGTTTCGAACAATCCCTCAGTTGGGACGCCTGGGCCAGGCAGGTGGCAAACGTTGCGCGCACCCTCCGATAGACGAGGATAGTCAGTCTTTTTTTAGCCAGCGTCTGGCAGCTTGTAGTCCTTGAACTGTTCGCGCAGTTGCAACTTGGAGAGTTTGCCGGTGGCAGTATGTGGCAGTTCCTCAACGAAGGCCACATCGTCCGGCGTCCACCATTTCGCGATCTTGCCGTCGAAGAAGGCCAGAACCTCTTCCTTGGTCAGTTCCTCGCCTGGCTGGGGCACGATCACCAGAAGCGGCCGCTCGTCCCAGCGCGGGTGATGAAGGCCGATGACGGCGGCTTCCTGCACCTTTGGATGGCCGACCGCGATATTCTCCAGGTCGATGGATGAAATCCACTCGCCACCGGACTTGATTACGTCCTTGATGCGGTCGGTGATCCAGATATAGCCGTCTTGGTCGATGGCACAGACATCGCCGGTGCCGAACCAGCCGTCGAGCCGGTGTGCAGGCTGCGGGTCGGTATTGAAGTACTGATCGATGATCCAGGGACCGCGCACCATCAGTTCGCCGACACTCTCCCCGTCCCAGGGCATTTCCTGGTCATTTTCGTCCACAATCATCATGTCGACACCATAGAGCGGCCGCCCGGCAGACTGTTGCAAATCTACTTTCGTTTTTCCGTCTAAGTCTTTGAACTTGAAAGTTGGCGTGTTGACGGTGCCGAGGGGCGACATCTCCGTCATACCCCAGGCGTGCAGCACCTCGACGCCATAGTCGTTCTGGAAGGCTTCCATCATGGCACGCGGGCAGGCGCTGCCGCCGATCACGACGCGCTGCATGTGCTCCAGGGTACCCTTGGTCGCGCGCAGATGGTTGAGCAGTCCGAGCCACACCGCGGGCACGGCGGCGGTCAGGGAGACTTTCTCACCGTCCAGCAAGTCATGCAGACTCTTTCCGTCCAAATCACGCCCCGGCATCACCAGCTTCGCACCCGCCATGGCACAAGCGTAGGGAATGCCCCAGGCGTTAACATGGAACATGGGCACCACCGGCATCACCGTCTCGCGCGAGGATATGCTGAGCCCGTCCGGCGCGACCGCCGCAAACGTGTGCAGCAGCGTCGAGCGGTGACCGTAGAGCGCGCCCTTTGGATTGCCCGTCGTCCCGCTGGTATAGCAAAGCGCCGCCGCGTTCTTCTCATCAAATACCGGCCAAGTGTAATCGCCGTCCTGCGCCTCGATCAGGTCCTCGAAGCAGAGCGCGTTGTCGATGCCGACATCCGGCATGTGCTCGCGCGGGCACATAAAAATCACGCCCTTGACGGTCTTCAGCGACGGCAAAAGGCCAGCCAGCAGTTCAGCAAAAGACGTGTCGCAGAACACGTACTGATTCTCGGCATGGTTGATGATGTACTCGATCTGCTCCGGGAATAGCCGCGGATTGACCGTGTGGGTTACTGCGCCCATGCCGGCGATAGCGTAGTAGGCTTCCAGGTGGCGGTAGGTGTTCCAGGCCATGGTCGCGACCCGCTGGCCCGGCTGCACCCCCAGCGCAATCAGCGCCTGTGCCAGCTTCTTCGCGCGAACCTCCGCTTCCCGCCAAGTATAGCGGTGGATGCCTTCATCCAGCGTGCGGGAGACAATCTCCGTGTCGCCGTGATAGCGCGCGGCGTGCGCGATCAGGGTGGAAATGAGAAGCGGTTGGTCCATCATGTTGCCGAGCATGGCGCGTTCATCCTGAATTTCGCGGATCGGGTATTTACCGTCATTGATGCCTTGGCCTCCGCTCAACTGCAAGACCTCCTGCCCTGCCTCTCGAAACATGGAGCAATGGGCGGGTTGCGCAAGACACCTTGGCCGGGCTACTCAGAAGGTTCGATCGGCGGTCGGAAAGCAGTCGGGAGCGGTGCGTGTTCACCTACTTGGTCAAGCGGATCTACCAATCCATCATCGTCATGCTGGCGGTGGCGTTGATTTCGTTTCTGCTGTTCGCATTCGTCGGCGACCCGGTTTCCAGCATGGTCGGCCAGGACACCACGATTGAGGAGCGGGAAGCGATCCGCCAGGCATTGGGCCTGAACGATCCCTTCTACATTCAATTCGTCAATTTCATCGGCAGTGCGATCCAAGGCGATTTCGGACAGAGTTGGTTCTGGAAGAAGCCGGTGGCAGAGCTGATCGCAAGCCGCCTGCCCGCAACCCTTGAACTGGTTTTCGTCTCCGCCATCATCGCCATGGTGATGGGGGTGCTGCTGGGCGTGCTGACCGCCATCTACCGCTACCACTGGAGCGCCCGGTTGCTGCTGACCGTATCCCTGGTGGGCGTTTCGCTGCCGACCTTCCTCATCGGCATCGGCCTGATTTACCTGTTCTCGGTCATTCTGGGATGGCTACCGTCGTTCGGGCGGGGGCCAACACTGGATTTGGGTCTATGGCAAACAAGCCTGCTGTCGGTCGAAGGCTGGTCCCATATCATCATGCCAGCCTTCACCCTGTCCCTGTTCCAGATGACCCTGGTACTGCGCCTCACTCGCACAGAGATGCTGGAGACTTTGCAGACGGATTTCATCAAGTTCGCCCGCGCCCGTGGCCTCAGCCGGAACACGGTCTATTACCAGCACGCACTGCGCAACACGCTGGTGCCTGTCATCACCATCGCCGGCCTCAATATCGGGCTGCTGGTCGCTTTTTCGATCATCACAGAGACCGTGTTTCAGTATCCGGGCGTGGGCCTGATGTTTCTGAAGGCCGTGCAGTTGGTCGATATTCCCGTGATGTCGGCCTATCTCATGCTGGTCGCGCTGATTTTCGTCACCATCAATTTCCTGGTCGACGTGCTCTATTTCGTCGTCGATCCGCGCCTGCGCACGCAGACTACGTAAGGGACCGCCGTCTTATGGCTGAAAATGAGCAATCCCGCCTGCGTGTCTTTCTGGACGGCGACCTGGTGCACAGCTTCAAGCGGTCGCCGGTGGCCATCATCGCCACGATAGCAACGCTGATTTGCTTCGCGGTCGCCGCGCTTGCGCCCATAATATCGCCCCATTGCATCGAGCCGGTATGCCTTGACCTGATGAATGGCCTGACCCCACCGGCCTGGACCGAATATGGCGACCCATCGTTCGTATTGGGCACGGACGAGCAAGGACGGGATATCCTGTCGGCGATCTTTTATGCTTCCCGTATCTCGCTACTTGTTGGCTTCGCCGCGGTGGCCTTCGGCATGGTCCTGGGGGTCAGTCTTGGCGTGGTTGCCGGCTATTTCGGCGGTTGGATAGACTCCGTGATCATGCGTCTGGCCGATATGCAACTGACCTTCCCCAACATTCTGGTGGCCTTGCTGATCGCTGGCGTTGTGCGCTCAGTCATCACCGACCTGACCAGCCGGGGCATACTCTCTGGAATCGAATTCGAAGACGTAGCGGTTTTCGTGTTGATCATCGCCATTGGTTTGGCGGACTGGCCGCGCTTTGCCCGCGTCGCCCGTGGCGCCACGATGGTGGAGTTGAACAAAGGCTACGTCTCCGCCGCGAAAGTACTTGGGCTTCCTCCGACCCGGATTATGTCCCGGCACGTGCTGCCAAACCTGATGGGCCCGGTGCTGGTAATCGCCACCATTGGCCTGGCGCTGGCCATTATTTCAGAGGCAACCCTGTCGTTCCTGGGCGTGGGCGTGCCGCCGACCAATCCTTCGCTCGGCACACTGATCCGTATTGGCAATGAGTACCTGTTCTCCGGCGAATGGTGGATCACCCTGTTCCCGGCGCTGGCGCTGGTATTGCTGGTCCTGTCCGTCAACATTATCGGCGATTGGTTGCGGGACGCACTGAATCCTAAGCTCCGCCGCTGATCCCAGCCCGTATTTCCCAGCAGCAACGTTACATTTCATTAAGATTGCAGAATCACTGCATATTTCAATCATAGTAAAGGCCTACGCCTCTAATTTGGCCATTGTAGTTTGCTGCTCAAAGACCGTTCTGGTGTTTAAATTTGATTGGCTATTTGGTTAATTCATTATTGCCGGAAAAATTATCACATACAGCCATGATCTTGCCAGTTTACGTAAATTTTATCTCACGAATCCTTAAATTCAGAGACAGATAATCCCATATAACAAGTGTGAGTATGCGCGCTAATGTGCGGCTACGTCGAACACAGGGAGTAAGGCAATGGTGCGACAGGTCTATACGGATGGTGTAACAAACGTGACGTTTACCGGCGGAATGGTGCGCATCGATCTGGCATCGCTGCCAGCTGGTCCGACCCGTGGCAAGGAACCCGGTCCGATGGAGATCCACGAACGGGTGGTCCTGACGCCGCAGTCATTCCTGCGTTCCATGCGACTTCTCGAAGACATTATGAAAAAGATGACGGACGCCGGCATCTACAACGCCACCCCGCAAGAAGAAGAGAAGGCCAAGGCGGCTCCAGCCGTTCATGCGGACGCCGTTCACTGACCGCGTCTTGGCGGCTCCGCTGCCGCCTGCGCCCCTGCCCGCCAGTTATGCGCTCCGCTGCGGTACATGCTCCAGCAAGCGCGGCATAATTTCCACGAAATTGCAGGGACGGAACCGGTTGTCGAGTTGGTAGGCCAGAATATCGTCCCAGCCGTCTTTCACCGCACCGGTCGAACCCGGTAGCGCAAAAAGATAGGTGCCGCCTGCAACGCCCGCCGTGGCTCGGCTCTGCATGGTCGAGGTACCGATTTTCTGGTAGCTGATCCAGCGGAAAACCTCGCCGAAGCCAGCTATCTCTTTCTCATAGACGCTGGCGAAGGCCTCCGGCGTTACGTCCCGCCCGGTAACGCCCGTGCCGCCGGTCGAGATTACACAGTCGACCGCCGGCTCCGCGATCCAGGCGCGAAGCTGGCCCGCGATTGCATCGACTTCGTCCTTTACGATGACCCGCGCAACCACTTTGTGCCCGGCACCCTCTGCTCGCGCGACCAGTGTGTCGCCAGACCGGTCGTCGGCCAGGGTTCTCGTATCGGAAACCGTCATGACGGCTATATTCACGGGCACAAATGGCCGGGATTCATCAATCGGCATCGGCTTGCTTCCTTGCCAATTCAACCCCCTTGGCATCGATCGCCACATATTGCGGCCACCGGCCATTGACCAATTGATCGAGCGATGGTGTCGGCTGTCCCATTCGCTGGCGGTACGCCCAGAAATTGGCCATCACCCGTTCGACGAACAAACGGGTTTCCAGTAGCGGCAACGTCTCAATGAACATCAACGGATCGCTGGAGAGCCTGCCGCTCTTGCCCCAGCGTTTCAGATTGCCGACACCGGCATTGTACGCCGTCAACAATCGGAAGAGGTCCTGCCCCACATGGCCCTTGCGCATCAGGTAACGCAGATAACGTTGACCGAGAGCCAGATTCATTGGTGGCTCATAGAGGAAATCCCGGGACGAGCCATTGAAGCGTTTCTCACCCGCGATATAGTTCGCGGTCCTGGGCATCAACTGCATCAGACCGCGGGCGCCTGCGCTGCTGGTAGCGCGTGGGTTGAACAGAGACTCCTGCCGGACAAACGCCCAGATCAACGCCGCATCAACCGTCATGCCTTCGGACGGCTGCCATTCCGGCTGCGGGTAAAGCGCGGACTCCGGGGGCTGCTGACGGAATCCCGTCGACAGGCGGTAGGAGCCCCGCACGGACGTCTGCGGCAGGCCCAGATATGCCGCAACGTTGATGATCTTCCGGGTCTGGTCCGATCCGGCCTCGCCCAGATATTGGAGTAGTTCCTCATCGGCCCGCCGGATCTCGCCTGCTTGCACCAGCGCCATTGCCCGCTTGCCGCCAGCCATGGCCCGGATCGATCTTAGCTCTGAGGCGGACGCCGTGGCCGACTGCCAGCGTCCGGACTTGGATAAGCCCAACTTGCCGCGCGCCAGTTGTCCGTAGAAGGTAAAGCGGTATTGAGCGCCAATGTATAACCACCGTTTGGCTTCGCTGTGCTTACCCAGCTTCGTCAATGACCGTGCGGCCCAGAATGCACCGGCCGATGCGTTCCACTCCCCGGCATGGGGTGAAGCGGAATGCTTGCTGAAATGGAAGGCTGCGCCATCGAACCGGCCAATCTGATAAGCAGCCAACCCTGCCACCCAATCCGGCAGCGACGTCTGCGAGCGGGAGCGGTTGGCCGCCT
Organism: Alphaproteobacteria bacterium; assembly: GCA_965222315.1. Taxonomy (GTDB): domain Bacteria; phylum Pseudomonadota; class Alphaproteobacteria; order Bin95; family Bin95; genus JACKII01. Next base: position 2,337,223 of record OZ244951.1, read on the forward strand.
GCGATGCCAGGCTAAGTGCCGACTTTGGATCGCCACGCAGGATATAGCCGTATGCCACCTTGGCCCGCAGCCGGTCGCTCGGGCCAGCGCCCAAGGACGATTGCTCAATCGCGGTTTCGGCCTCGCTCAGTTTCCCCTTGGAAATCAGCTTGTGGATCGGTGCCGCCAGCGACCACTCCGTTGCAGCAGCAGATGGCGAGATAGTCTGCCGTTCGCCCAGAAACTGGCGCAGGTGTTCTTTGCCATGCACCGGCAGCACCGGATCTTCCGCACCCTCCGGCTGGCGCTTCTTCGCAAGCGCAAAGATACGGTAGGCGCCGGGATGGTCCGCGTAACGCTCCAACCAACGCCGCAGTTCGTCATAGCTGGAGCGGTAGCGCGTGGGGTGCATCAGGCGCTGGAACCGGACATGGCCCAGCAGCAAGGTGCTATCCAACTGGCGGATCAGTCTATCGGCATCCGGCCAGCGCCCATTGCGCTGAAGCTGGAAAATCCGCCGATAGCGCTCAACATCTCTTACAGACAAAGGCTGCGCCACGGCGCTGGCCGCGGCGCTATAGGAAGCCGAGGCCTCGGCAAAGCCAGCCGGTTTTTCAGACGGGATCGGTTCTGCCGCGGCTGTCACGGAACAGGCGCACACAAGGGCCCCGCCGATAATCAATTTGCGCGTCAAACCATATAATTCTGCCAGAATGGCCGGGGACATCTGTCTCGTCGCTTTGCCGTCCGTGGGTATCGAACGGGCGACTGATTACAGCATTTTGTACTGGGCGATAACCCTTTCTTAAGATTCGCGGCTGTCCAACCGTTCCCGAATCGCCTGAAGGTCTTGCCATGCTTCCCTTTTTTGGGCTGGCGACCGGAGCAAATAGGCGGGATGAAAGGTTGCCATAGCAGGGATTGGCTCGCCGCCGCCCTCCACTGCCACCTCATGCCAGCGGCCGCGGAGGCGCATGATGCCCTCCGTCCGCTGCAATACGGTTTTCGCCGCGGCGCCGCCAACCAGGACCAGCACATGCGGCCTGATCAGTGCGATTTGCCTCTGCATGAACGGATAGCAGGCCATGACCTCCTGCGGTGTCGGCGTCCGGTTGCCGGGCGGACGCCAATATATCGTGTTCGTGATATAAACTTGCCCGCGGTCCAGCCCGATCGCTTGAAGCATCCGGTCGAGCAGCTTTCCTGACGGACCGACAAAGGGCTCGCCGCGGCGGTCCTCTTCTTCGCCCGGCGCTTCGCCGATAATCATGAGCCGCGCGTCGGCCGGGCCGGTACCAAACACCGTGTTGGTCGCCGTTGCCTTCAGCACGCATCCATCAAAGGCATCCAGCCGGGCCCGCAGACCTGCAAGGTCTTCAATTGCCTTCAGTTCGTCGGTCAGCGCGGACGGAGTAATGGGGGGCGGCCTAGCCGCAAAGGCAGCCGCTGAAGGACCGCGCTGCGATAAAGGCTGCGGTGGAAGCACTGGCGGGATCTGGGGTTGATCCTGGGGCTGTCCCACTCCTCTTCCCAGCTCAGGGCTACGCGCGGCAACCGCCGCCGCAGCCTGTGGCTTGGCCGAGCGGTCCCAAGGACCATCGGCGATGACTTCATCGACACCGGCATCCAGATACCATTGCAAGGCGGCCAGTTCGGCGTTCATCGGTGCGCGTTCCCTTTGATGACAGCGCGGAGGACGGACATTGTTACTCTGCTTGCAGGCCGGTAGCCTACTGGTCTGTCGTTGCCGCTTCCGTTAATGTACCCTACCTAGCAGATATCTCAGACCGAAACGAGGATCGGGTCCGGTATGGAACGCGAAAGTATGGAATTCGATGTCGTGATTGTTGGTGGCGGCCCCGCAGGGCTCGCAGCGGCAATCCGGCTGCGTCAACTGGCAGAGGAACGCGGTGAGGAAATCGACGTCGTTGTTCTCGAAAAAGGTTCCGAGATCGGGGCCCACATCCTTTCCGGCGCGGTTCTCGACCCTCGCTCTTTGAACGAGTTGCTGCCTGACTGGCAAGATCTGGGCGCGCCGCTGAACCAGCCGGTAAAAAAGGACAAGTTCGTCTTTCTGACCGAGAATTCGTCCCTGCCCTGGCCGGAGTTCCTGATGCTGCCGGCAATGAAGAACCACGGCAACTACATCGTCAGCCTGGGCAATGTCTGCCGCTGGCTGGGCGAACAGGCCGAGGCGGTGGGCGTGCAGGTCTTCCCCGGCTTTGCCGCCGCCGAAATTCTCTATGACGAGGAAGGCCGGGTCCGCGGCGTTGCCACCGGTGACATGGGCATCGGCAAGGACGGCCAGCCCAAGGACTCGCACGAGCCGGGCATGGAGCTGTTGGCTAAATATACCGTGTTCGCCGAAGGCTGCCGCGGTTCGCTCGGCAAGCAATTGATGGACAAGTACGGACTGCGCGATGGCGTGCAGCCGCAAACCTACGGCATCGGCATCAAGGAGCTTTGGCAGGTTGATTCCGAAAAGCATGACCCCGGTATGGTCATGCACACTGCCGGCTGGCCGATGAAGTCGGACACCTATGGCGGGTCCTTCCTATACCATCTGGAAGACAATCAGGTCGCTTGTGGATTCGTGGTCGGCCTTGACTACAAGAACCCTTACCTCTCGCCATTCGACGAGTTCCAGCGTTGGAAGGCGCATCACTACATCCGTCCCACCTTCGAAGGGGGCAAGCGTATTGCCTACGGCGCCCGCGCGCTGAACGAAGGCGGTCTGCAAAGCCTACCGAAGCTGGTATTCCCCGGCGGGTGTCTGGTTGGCTGCGAGGCTGGGTTCCTGAATACGCCGCGGATCAAGGGCAGCCATGCAGCCATGAAAACCGGTATGATGGCGGCCGAGTGCATTGCCGACGCGCTATCCCGCGGTGAAGCGCAAGGCGTGCTGGAAGACTATCCGGCAGCATTTGAGGCAAGCTGGCTCCACGATGAACTGCACCGCGCACGCAACGTGCGGCCGGCCTTTAAGTGGGGACTGCTCGGCGGCACCCTTTACACGGGCATCGACCAGTTGGTCTTCCGCGGCAAGGCGCCCTGGACGCTCAGCCACCATGGCGCAGACCATGACAGTCTGGTCAACAAGGCAAAGGCGAAGCCCATCGACTACCCGAAACCGGATGGCGTGGTCAGCTTTGACAAGCCGTCAAGCGTCTACCTCTCTAACACCAATCATGAGGAAGACCAGCCGGTTCACCTGACGTTAAAAGATGATGGTGTTCCTGTCCGATACAACCTGGCGAACTATGATGCGCCGGAGCAGCGCTACTGCCCTGCCGGCGTCTATGAGATTGTGGAAGAGGAAGGGAAGCCCCGTCTTCAGATCAACGCGCAGAACTGCGTCCATTGCAAAACCTGCGATATCAAAGACCCAAGCCAGAATATCCACTGGGTCACGCCGGAAGGCGGCGGCGGTCCGAACTATCCGAACATGTAGCGGGAACGGTTTGATTTTGGCGGAGAATTCCTAGTGTCTGTGGGCTGGACCGCATTACAGAAATTCGCGGCTGCATGTGCTGTCATCGGCGTGGCGGCTGCCTCGCCGGCGGCGGCATCGCAGGGTTTGCCGAAACTCGACCAGCAAATCGATCTGACAACGGCTAAATGGGGAGAGTCCCGTGCCGGGCAATACCTCGCCGGGATGCAGGCCCAGCGGCTGAGAGACCCGGCCGCCGCTGCCAAGTATCTGGAATCGGCACTGGGCCATGATCCGAATAACCTGCGGCTGGTCAGGCACGTGTTTTACCTGATGGTGGCCGAAGGAAAGCTTGCAGGTGCGAGCCAACATGCGCGCATGTTGCTGCGGCACGAACCGGGCTCTTTCATCCCGGTGATGACGCTGGCCGTCACTGCGATGCAGGCCGGTGACTATGCGGAGGCTTTGCACCAACTCGCCGCATTGGATGGCGGCGGCCACAATGGGTTGATGCGGGCGCTCGGCCAGGCCTGGGCTGCGGTCGGCGCAGGTGATCTGGTGGCGGCGAGAGCAGCGCTGAAATTTCCCCTATCAGCACCGGGCTGGGACGGTATCCGCCCGGTCCATGAAGCCTTGATCGAAGATGTTGGCCAGGGCGAGCCTGGCCCCGCCTATGCCGCCCTGGCAGCCGAGGCGGAAAACCTCCCTGCCAGGCTGCAAGCGCTGATTACCAATTTCGAGGAACGCCAAGCCGATCCTTCGGTTGCGCCGGCGGTCGCCAATGCGTCTCAGGGATTAGCCCTGGCGTTCGGGACGATCGCTTCGGCGCTGGTGCGCGCCGAGCAGGAGCGGACGGCAATGATCTACACCCGCTTGGGTTTGGGTCTGTCGCCGGACGATGACAGCTTGTTGCTACTGCTGGCCGATGCCCTTCAGACGGAAGACCGTTTTGCGGATGCGGCGGCAGCGTACGGAACAGTGCCCCGTTCCTCCGATTTTTACTATGTCGCTCAAATCGCGAGGTCCCGGAACCTAGCCTGGGACGATCGGCTGGAGGACGGCATAACGCTGCTGGAGCAGCTATCGGCTGAGTTTGAGGACAAAGCCGATGCGCCCATGCAGTTGGGCGACCTTCGGCGGCGTGATGAGCGATATGAGGAAGCGGCTGCCGCCTACGACATGGCTTTCGACCGAATCGAACAGGCTGGCGGAGAGCCGGACTGGCAGCTTTATTATACCCGCGGTATCGCACGGGAGCGGATTGGGGCCTGGCCCGGAGCGGAGACTGATTTTAAGAACGCGCTTGCCCTTGAGGCGGAGCAGCCGCTGGTGCTGAATTACCTGGGCTATTCCTGGATCGACCGCGGGGAGAACCTGGAAGAAGCCACGGCCATGGTGCGGCGGGCGGCGGAGCTTCGACCGGATGACGGCTTTATTGCGGATAGCGTGGGCTGGGCGGCCTACCGCACTGGCAACCTGGAAGAAGCGGTCCAGGAACTGGAGCGGGCCATTCTCATTGAGCCACTCGACCCAACCATCAACGAGCATCTGGGCGATATCTACTGGGTGGTCGGCCGCAAGATCGAAGCGCGCTACCAATGGGACCGCGCCCTTTCGTTTGATCCTGAAGAGGAGCGGATTCCCGGCCTGAAAGAGCGCCTGGCCTGTACCGGCAATGTCTGCCCCCCACTGGAAACGGATGGCACATCGGTTGCGCAGTAGCGTCTGCGAGCCGGCCCCGGCGAAGGTTAATCTGTACCTTCACGTGCTGGGGAAGAGGAGCGACGGCTACCACGAACTGCAAAGCCTGGTGGCGTTCGCGCAAGAGGGCGACCAGGTATCGGCCCGCCGTTCAGACGCTTGGTCACTGGAAATAGACGGCCCCTTCGCCTCGCCGCTTGGCTCCGAGACTCTGGACAGCAATCTGGTGCTGCGGGCCGCCCGGCGCTTGTTCGCTGGCGGCGGCGCAACCGATGCAATGGCGGCCACCTTTACCCTGAGAAAGAACCTGCCGGTAGCGGCCGGAATTGGCGGCGGTTCGGCAGATGCTGCCGCGGCGCTCCGGTGCCTGCGGCACTTGTTCGGGACGGAGTTGGGGCCGCCGGAAGACTGGGCCAGCCTCGGCGCCGATATCCCGGTCTGCCTGCTCAACCAGCCAACGCTGGTGGAGGGGATGGGCGAGAAGCTGACAACCGTGGCCCGCATCCCTGCCCTGCCCGTCGTTCTGGTCAATCCAAAAAAGCCATCCAGCACGGGCGCAGTGTTCCAAGCGCTGGGCGGCCGGTTCGGGGCGGCGGTGGCCAACCCCATTCCCGCGGCGGTCGACTGCCAAAGCCCGGCCACTTTCTGCGCCTGGCTGAATGACAGCCGGAACGACCTGACGGAGGCTGCCATCCAGACAGTTCCGGAGATCGCAACGGTCTTGGAAGCACTCAACGGGGCGCCGGAAGCGTTGGCCGCACGAATGTCTGGCAGCGGCGCTACCTGCTTTGGTCTGTTTCCGACTGCGGCGGCGGCGGCCCATGCTGCCGCTCTCCTGGTAAGCCAGTTCGGTGATTGGTGGGTGTATCCGACGATGCTGCAAGGCTCACCCGCGTAAGCCTCTGCATTGGCTTTATCCCGTGCGCAGCCCCAACAAAGCCGCAGCATTGCCATGGGTAAGCTTCGCCATGTCGGCGGGCGCTAGCGTCAGGCGATCCAGGAATTCGCGGCCCTTGGTGTTCGGGGCATAAGGGTAGTCCACCGAGAACATCAGCCGGTCGATGCCAAAGGTCAGCAATGCCGCAAGGAATGGCGGTTCCGTAAAGATGCCGCTGGTGGTGACCCATACCTGTTCGGTGATCTGCTGGCTGATCGGCCGGTGCAGATGGTCGATGTCGAGCGAGAAAACCTCGTCCGCCCGCGCCATCATCATCGGCAGCATCTCCCCCATATGGCCGATGATCAGCTTCAGCTTTGGGTGCTTGTCGAGCGCACCCGACAGGACCATGCGCAACACATGGATTGCGGTCTCGGAATGCCATCCCCAGCCTGCCGCCTCCAGCACGCGCCCTGCGCCAGGCTCCAAACCGGAAAAGTAGGCTTCCCTGACCGGGGCCGGTGCAAGATGCGGATGAATGTAGATCGGCACGTCAAATTCGACGGCCGCCGCCAGCAGTTCGTCATAGCGCGGATCGTCCAGGAACCGTCCGTCGGTGGTTCCGTTGATTAGTGCTCCGTGGAAGCCCAATTCCTGCACGCCACGCCCCAGTTCCGCCGCACAGGCCTCCGGGCTCAACATGGGCAGAACCGCAAAACCAGCAAAGCGTTTGGGATTTCCGGCAACCACACCTGCCAGATAGTCGTTCATCTCCCGGGCGAGCGAGATGCCAGCCTCCCCCGGCACCAGATCCGGTCCCGGCCCGGTGTTGGACAGCACCTGCATGTCTATGCCGGCCTCATCCATAGAGCGCAGACGGTCCGGCCCGATTTCCGGGGCAAGGTCCATCGGGCTGGGGCCGGACGCCGGAACCGCCCGCGGGCGAAAGCCGCGGGCCGCAATGGCTGCCTTGTCGATTTTCGCAACCAGACTCGGAACGGTAAAATGCTCTTCTAGGCTCAGGACTCATAACCAGAACGTCACGGTAGCAGCAATGCATATGGCGCTGAAGAAGGTGTTGGCGCAGCGGTCATAGCGCATGGCGATGCGGCGCCAGTCTTTGAGGCGTCCGAACATGCGTTCGATGCGGTTTCGCTGACGATAGAGCCCCTCGTCGTAGGGTACTGGCCGCAGGCGGTTGTTTCTTCCTGGAATACAGGGCTCGATGCCCATGGCCCGCAGTCCATCGCGGAAGGGATCGCTGTCATACCCTCTGTCGCCGATCAAAAACCCGGCGGGAGGCAAGGCCGGCAACATGATGGCGGCGCCCTTGTAGTCACTGGCCTGGCCCTCGGTCAGCAACAAGATCAATGGCTTGCCATCCCCATCGCAAACCGCGTGCAGCTTGGAGTTCAGGCCGCCTTTCGAGCGTCCGATGCAGCGGGATAAAGCCCCTTTTTCAGCAGGCTGGCCGCCGTGCGGTGCGCCTTCAGGTGCGTCGCATCGATCATGATGGTGCCAGTTGCCTGGCTCTCGGCTGCCAGTTCCGCGAAAATCCGGTCGAAGACGCCCGCCTCGCTCCAGCGTTTGAACCGGTTGTAGAGCGTCTTGTGCGGGCCATAAGCCTCTGGCGCATCCCGCCACATCAGGCCGTTCCGGATAACATGAATAATCCCGCTGATGACACGCCGGTCATCCACCCTGGGCACGCCCCGAGGTTTGTTCGGCAATAGCGGCCGGAGCCGGGCGAATTGTTCTTCCGAAAGCCAGAAATGATGCTCTGCCATGGACAACTCCCAATTTTGGGAGTTTGAATCATCCTCCAACCGATTCGGGAATCCCATTTATGGGTCCTGAGCCTAGGGCAATAACGGGCATATCAGATCTCCTGGAAATACAAGCGGGCGCGGGTTTTGCCTTGCAGACCCAGCGGTCATTCTTCCTCTTTCAGGGTCCGCTCCAGTTCCTCACGGGTCAACTGAAGCCCAATCACGACCCTAAAATCCGCGACGTCCTGGTTGGGTGGAATAGGAATGGTCAGCAGCAATTCTTCGCTGAAAACGGCTTGCCGCGCCGTGCTTTCGAAGGCAATGGCCAGCGGGAATTCATTGCGCTGGGATATCTGTTTGTTGCCGTCAATCACGGCGACGAAGTAGGAGATCGGAATGCTTTCTCCAGGTATCGCGGCGGGCCCCCGCTCCGCGCCCACGTTCAGCAACAGGTCCATCTCCAATTGCCGCTCTTCCCTGAAGACAGAGCAGACGTGCCGCACATTGCCGACCCTTGCACGGATGACCAGATCGGTTAGGTCCCTATCACTGTTTGGGGTGTAGCGTTCAAGGGTTTCGCCAACGGCCAAGACACCCGTTGTCGGACAGTTCACCAGCACCTCGTTCGGTTCGCCGGCCAGTCCGCAACCGGCGAGACTGAGCGCCAGAACAGCAGCGGCAAAACGATTGCGGGCTGTGCGGCCAGGTGCCTTTTCGGTCATATGGTTTCTCGCTGCTGGAATATGTTAGAGGACCACCATAGGCAGCGTATGCAGCGCGGCAAGCGCGGCGCTGCGATTCATAAGGGATCGTTTGATGCAAAAGCCACCCCTCTCCGTCCTGCTCGCCGCGCCACGTGGATTTTGCGCCGGTGTGGACCGGGCTATCCTCATAGTTGAGCGGGCGCTGGAGAAGTGGGGGCCTCCCGTCTATGTCCGCCACGAAATCGTGCATAACCGGCATGTGGTCGAATCGCTCCGCGCCAAGGGGGCAGTGTTCGTCGCCGAATTGGACGAGGTGCCAACCGACGCGCCGGTCATCTTCTCCGCTCACGGCGTGCCCAAGTCTGTGCCGGCGGAGGCCGAGCGCCGCAATCTGACCTATGTCGACGCCACTTGCCCGCTGGTGAGCAAGGTGCATCGCGATGCCGAGAAACATTACCAGCGCGAAGGGCGTCACCTGCTGCTGATCGGCCATGCCGGCCATCCGGAAGTGATAGGTACCCTCGGCCAGGTCCCCGACGATGCCGCCACTCTTATCGAGACTGTCGAGGATGCAGAAGCGGTTGAGCCACCGCAGGGGATGGACCTCGCCTACGTCACGCAGACGACGCTTTCCGTCGATGACACCAAGGGCATAATTGACGTGCTACGCCGCCGGTTCCCTTCGATTGCCGCGCCGAAACAGGAGGATATTTGCTACGCCACCACCAACCGCCAACTGGCGGTGAAGACGGCCGCCGCGCAAGCGGAGGCATTTCTCGTGGTCGGCTCCGCCAATTCCTCCAACTCGAACCGGCTGGTTGAAGTCGCCAAACAGGCAGGCTGCGCCGTCTCCCAGCTCGTCGATGACCGCAACGGCATCGATTGGCACGCGCTGGATGGTGTGCGCACGCTGGCGGTTTCCGCTGGTGCATCCGCGCCTGAATCGCTGGTACAGGGCGTTATCGATGCGTTGCGCGAGCGCTTCGACGTGTCCGTTGAAACGTTGGAGACAGCCCAGGAAGGGGTTGAGTTCAAGCTGCCACGTGTTTTGGTGCAACCGGCCTGAGCGTGGCCGGATGATTGCTTGACAGACCCTTGCCTCTCAGGCGATCTGCGTCGGAGAAACGTTTTTATTTGCCAATAGAATAGTGACGCTCATGGCGGTCTATACGCCGGTCGAACAAGACGACCTCTTGTCCTTTCTCGGTCACTATGACCTTGGGGACGTGATTGCATTCAAAGGCATTGCAGAGGGGGTCGAAAATTCGAACTTCTTTCTGGAGACCGTACAGGGGCGTTATATCCTTACCCTGTACGAGAAACGCGTGAACTCGACCGATCTGCCGTTCTTCATCGGCTTGATGGAGCACCTGGCGGAAGCCGGCATTCCCTGCCCTACGCCCATCCATGCCCGCGACGGCTCCAGTCTGCGGGAGCTGAACGGGCGACCGGCGGCCATTATTACCTTCCTCACCGGCCTTTCGCCGCAACGGCCTAAGGTTTTCCACTGTGCCGAACTGGGCGCCGCCCTCGCGCGTTTCCATCTCGCCAGCGCCGACTTCAAGCTGGAGCGCTACAATGCTCTTTCCGTCGATGGCTGGGGGTCTCTGCTGGATGCGACGGTCGATCAGGCCGACGAAGTGCGTGACGGTCTCGCCGCGGACCTCAACGCTGAATTCAGCTTTCTGATGGAGCACTGGCCGAAAAACCTGCCGTGGGGCGTTATTCACGCCGACCTTTTCCCCGATAATGTCTTCTTTGTCGGGTCGAAGCTGTCGGGGCTGATCGACTTCTACTTCGCCTGCAATGACGCTCTCGCCTACGACCTGATTATCTGCATGAACGCATGGTGCTTCGAACGCGACAACAGCCTGAACATCACCAAGGCGCGCGCCCTGCTCGCGGCCTACGAAAGCGTCCGTCCATTGACGCGCGCGGAGCGCGAAGCCCTGCCGATTCTAGCCCGCGGCTGCTGCCTGCGTTTCTTGCTCACCCGGCTGTTCGACTGGTTGAACCATCCGCCGGGCGCGATGGTGACGCCAAAGGACCCGCTCGAATACTGGCAGCGATTGCGCTTCCATCAGGGCATCACCGACATTGGCGGCTACGGTCTTGAGTGAAGGCGCGCCCGAAAAAGTGGTCGAAGTTTTTACCGATGGCTCCTGCCTGGGCAATCCGGGGCCAGGCGGCTGGGGCGTCCTGATGCGCTACCGCGGGGTCGAGAAAGAGCTAAGTGGCGCCGAGACCGAAACCACCAACAACCGCATGGAGCTGATGGGCGCTATTGCGGCGCTGGAAGCGCTTACCCGGCCGAGCACGGTCCGCCTCTCCACTGACAGCGCCTACGTCAAAAACGGCATCACCCAATGGCTGCCGCGCTGGAAGGCCAATGGCTGGAAAACTGCAGCCAAAAAGCCCGTCAAAAACCAGGACTTGTGGGAGCGGCTCGACACTGCATTGGGCACCCATCGCATCGACTGGAAATGGGTGAAAGGGCACGCAGGGGACCCGGATAATGAGCGGGTCGACCAGCTCGCCCGCAAGGCCGCCGAGAACGCCTGATCATTCCTCGTCAAACCGCGCGGTCTGCCTTGGCTTCGACGCCATTCCTGCTATGATAGTCGACCGTTTTCCGTGTGCCGGTCCCACCAGTTTCTGTGGTAGGTCCGAACGGAAACACAACATATTGGTATCGGTTCTGCGATGAAAGTCACGATCGAAAGAGCGGCTCTTTTGAAGGGCCTGTCGCATGCACAAAGCGTCGTCGAGCGGCGCAACACCATACCGATATTGGCCAATATCCGCCTGTCTGCTGATGGTGACAGTCTCTCCCTGACGGCAACCGATATGGACCTTTCCATCGTGGAGGAGGTCGAGGCCTCGGTGAGCAGCGGCGGCGGCGCAACGGCCCCCGCTCACATGCTTTACGACATTGCGCGCAAGCTGCCCGAAGGGGCGCAAGTGGAATTGGATTCGACGGCCAAAGAGGGCCAGCTGATTCTCCGTGCCGGACGCTCGACCTTTTCCCTCGCCTCCCTTCCGGTTGATGAGTTCCCGGTACTGACCGAAGGCGACCTCAGCCATCACTTCAGCGTAGCGGCCCGCGACCTGCGCAGCCTGATCGACCGGACCCGCTTTGCCATCTCCACCGAAGAAACCCGTTACTACCTGAACGGAATCTACGTGCATCCCGCCGAGAGCGACGGCACACCGGTGCTGCGCGCCGTTGCAACTGACGGCCACCGCCTCGCGCGGGTTGAAATACCGCTGCCTGACGGCGCGGCGGCTATGCCGGGCGTAATCGTCCCGCGCAAGACCGTCGGCGAGGTCCGCAAACTGCTGGATGAGGCGACCGACGACGTACAGGTCTCGGTCAGCGACACGAAGATCCGGTTCTCCATCGGCTCGGTCGAGCTGACCTCGAAACTTATCGACGGCACCTTCCCCGACTACCAACGGGTGATTCCGGAGGGGAATGAGAAAACCTTGATCGTCGACAGCAAAACCTTCCAGGCCGCGGTGGACCGCGTCGCCACCATCTCCACGGAGAAGTCGCGGGCGGTAAAGCTGGCTATCGATGGCGGCAATGTCGTGCTGTCGGCCTCCAACGCCGATTCCGGTTCGGCCAATGAGGAGGTGGAGGTGGAGTACGGCGCGGACCCGATGGAAATAGGCTTCAACGCGCGCTACCTCCTCGACATTACCCAACAGATCGAGGGTGAGTCGGCTGAGTTCTCGCTTGCTGACCCGGCGGCCCCCACGATTATTCGTGACCATTCCGACCACAGCGCGCTTTATGTGCTGATGCCGATGCGGGTCTAAGGCCGCATGCAATGATGAACAATGGCGCGGCGTTGGCGCAAGTGGCGGCCCAGCCGGAAAGGCTGGCGGTGCGGCGCCTGTCGCTGACAGGATTCCGGAACTATGCGAGCCTGCGTCTTGCCTTCGATGGACGGCCTGTTGTGCTGACCGGCCCGAATGGCGCCGGCAAGACCAACCTGCTCGAAGCAGTCTCGTTGCTGTCTCCCGGACGCGGCTTGCGCAACGCCCGGCTGGAAGAGTTCGCGCCTCACGATGCCGTCACGGCCAACTGGGCGGTGGCAGCGCAGATCGACACGCCGGACGGGCTGGTCGATCTGGGGACGGGTATTGGCGAGGGCGACATGCGCCGTCAGGTCCGCATCGATGGCCGGCCGGCCCGCGGGCAATCCGCATTGGCTCCTTATTGCGCGGCCGTTTGGCTGACACCGCAGATGGACCGCCTCTTCCTGGATGGCACAGAGGAACGCCGCCGCTTTCTCGACCGGCTGGTGTTCGGCACGGACCCCGCCCATGCCGGCAGGGTCACCGGCTACCAAAATACCCGCCGCCAGCGCCAGCGTCTTCTGGCTGAAGGCGGCGATCCGGCATGGCTCGATGCCCTGGAGCGGACACTTGCCCAACGGGCGGTGGCTATTGGGGCCGCGAGGCTAGATCTTACCCGCCGGTTGGACGGGGCCGCGGCTGCGCACAATGACGGTCCCTTCCCCGTGCCCAGGGTTGCGGTGACGGGCGATGTCGAGGAATGGCTGGCTGGCAGCCCGGCGCTGGCCGTGGAGGACCGGCTTGCAGACGAGTGGAAACGCAACCGCCAGGCGGATGCCACCAGCGGACAGACCTCGCTCGGCGTGCATCGAAGCGACATGGCTGTCTGGTATGCTGGCCGCGGCGTTCCCGCGGCCCAATGCTCCACCGGCGAGCAAAAAGCCCTGCTGATCGGCCTGACTTTGGCCTCAGCCCGCCTGACTGCCGCAGAACGGGGCGCACAACCCCTGATGCTGCTGGACGAGGTGGTGGCGCATCTGGACCAGAACCGCCGGGCCGCCCTGTTCGACTTGCTGCTGGCCAGCGGTGCGCAGGTCTGGCTGACCGGCACCGATCCCGAACTATTCACCCCACTGGGCGATGCGGCCCAGCATTTCAGCGTGGCCGGTGGCCACCTTACCCCTAGTCATGGAAGCGCGGACGCATGAGCGACGAGCCCAAATTGACCCACGGCGACAATGATGACTACGGCGCAGGCTCTATCCAGGTCCTGCGCGGACTGGAGGCCGTGCGGAAGCGGCCTGGCATGTATATCGGCGACACCGATGATGGCTCCGGCCTGCATCATATGGTCTATGAAGTCGTGGACAACGCCATCGACGAAGCACTGGCAGGGTATTGCGACCGGGTGGATGTGATCCTGAACGCCAACGGTTCCGTTACCGTGCGCGACAATGGCCGCGGTATTCCGGTAGATATCCATGACGAAGAAGGTATCTCGGCTGCCGAGGTCATCATGACCCAATTGCACGCCGGCGGTAAGTTCAACCAGAACTCGTACAAAGTTTCCGGCGGCCTGCACGGCGTTGGCGTGTCGGTGGTCAACGCTCTTTCCTCCATCCTCGACCTGAAGGTCTGGCGGGATGGCGAGGAGCACACGATGCGCTTCCGCCATGGTGACGCCGAAGCGCCCCTGGCGGTCACGGGCGACGCCGGCGGAAAGCGCGGGACGGAAATCACATTCCTGCCGTCCACCGACACCTTCACCAAGACCGAGTTCGATTTCAACACGCTGGAGCACCGCCTGCGCGAACTGGCGTTCCTGAATTCCGGCGTCCGGTTGGTGCTGAAAGACGCGAGGCAGCATGACGGCCTGGAAGTCGATATGTCCTATGAGGGCGGCCTGAAAGCCTATGTGGAATATATCGACCGCAATCGCACGGCCATCCATCCCGGACCGATCCATGTAACCGGCGAGCGCGACGGCGTCACGGTCGAAGCCTCCCTGGAATGGAACGACGGCTATCACGAGACGATGCTGTGCTTCACCAATAACATTCCCCAGCGCGACGGCGGCACCCACCTTGCTGGATTCCGGGGAGCGTTGACCCGCCAGATCAACGGGTATGCAGAGGCATCGGGTATTGCCAAGAGAGAGAAAGTCTCCCTCACCGGCGACGATGCCCGGGAAGGCCTGACCTGCGTTCTGTCCGTCAAAGTGCCGGACCCCAAATTCTCCTCCCAGACCAAGGACAAACTGGTTTCCTCCGAGGTCAGGCCGGTGGTTGAAAGCATCATGAACGATGCCTTGAGCCAATGGTTTGAGGAGCATCCGAACGAGGCCAAGTCCATCGTCAGCAAGGTGGCGGAAGCCGCCGCCGCCCGCGAAGCCGCCCGCAAGGCCCGCGAACTGACCCGGCGCAAGGGCGCGCTGGACGTCAACTCGCTGCCCGGCAAGCTGGCGGATTGCCAGGAACGCGACCCTGCCCTCTCCGAATTGTTCCTGGTGGAGGGCGATTCCGCCGGCGGTTCCGCCAAACAGGGACGGGACCGGGGTTTCCAGGCGATTTTGCCCCTGCGCGGTAAAATCCTGAACGTGGAGCGCGCCCGGTTCGACAAGATGCTGTCCAGCCAGGAAATCGGTACGCTGATCGCGGCGCTTGGCACCGGCATTGGCCGGGATGATTTCAATGTCGACAAAGCGCGCTACCACAAGATCATCATCATGACGGACGCGGATGTCGATGGCAGTCACATCCGGGCGTTGCTGCTGACTTTCTTTTACCGGCAAATGCCGGAGCTCATCGAGCGCGGCTTCCTCTACATCGCGCAACCGCCGCTGTTCCAGATAAAACGCGGCCAGCGAACGCTGCGCTACCTCAAAAACGAGTCGGAACTGGAGCAGTTCTTCATCGATTCCGGTCTGGAAGAGGCCGTCCTTACCTTGGCGGACGGCACCCAGCGCGCGGGCAATGATCTGGCCGAGCTTATCGCCGATACCGCACGGGTGCGGATGAGGGTTGGCTCGCTGGCGCGGGAGGTCGGCAGCGAGCGTCTGGTCGAACAGGCAGCGATCGCCGGCATTCTGAACACCGCGGTCTTGGAGGATCAGGCTCAGGCCCAGGCAGCGGCAGAAAATTTGGCCCGGCGCATGGATACGCTGGAGTCAGAGCGCGACCGGGGATGGAATGGTTTTGCCAATCCCGATGGGGGTCTGAACTTCACCCACACCAAGGGGGGCTATGACAGGCGCTATCACCTGTCTCGCCGCTTGCTGGAGAGCCAGGAAGCTCAGCGTCTCGACATGCGCACCGCCCAATTGCAGGAGCTCTATGAGCGTCCGGCTGTTCTGAGCCTCAAGGGCGAAGAAGAGAAGATTATCGGCCCCGTCGGCCTGCTTGATGCTATCGTTGCCGCCGGGCGCAAGGGCATCAGTTTCCAGCGGTACAAGGGTCTTGGTGAGATGAACCCGGAGCAACTGTGGGAAACCACGCTCGATCCGAATGCCCGGACCATCATGCAGGTCCGCGTCGAGCATGCCGATGCAGCCGGCGATATATTCACGACTCTGATGGGCGACCAAGTCGAGCCACGGCGCGCTTTCATCCAGGAAAATGCTTTAAAAGTCTCCAATCTCGACGTGTAGCAAAATGGTGGCAAACTTCCACATCACCCAGGGCTATGCCCCGGGCGCCATCGGCCGGGTGGTGGAGATGCACGGCCGCTACTACGCCAAGGAATGGGGGTTCGGTCCGCAGTTCGAGGCGGAGGTCGCGGCAGAACTGGCCGAATTTATGGGGCGGTATGATCCCGCCAAAGACGGCTTTTGGCTTGCCTGGCAGGATGACCGGATTATGGCGTCTTTGACCTTAGACCATGCCGGGGACGATGGTGCGGCGCGTGTCCGCTGGTTTGTGGCGGAACCAGAGATGCAAGGCAGCGGCGTCGGCGGTGCGCTGTTCGGCGAACTGTTGAGTTTCGCCAGGAAGACGGCGCAGTTCGACATTTATCTCTGGACCTTTGACGGCCTGACCGCAGCGCGGCGGATCTACGACCGGGCTGGATTCGTTCTGACCGAAGAATGCGACGAAGACGATTGGGGTCCCGTGATCAAGGCGCAGCGGATGGAGTTGCGGGTTTAGCTTGCCGCAGAACCGTAAGTCTTAAACTTCTCCAGCACCTCTGCCATCTGCGCTTTGGAGAGAATGGCTGGCCGTGTCACCTGCAGCGCCCGCCAGTACATGTCCGCCAAGGTCTCTACCTCGACCGCAACGCCCAGTGCTTTTTCGAGGGAGACGTCGCCGGCGATCATACCGTGATTGCCGAGGAGACAGGCTTTCCGCCCCTCCATGGCTTTCAGCGCCAGATCCGAGAGATCCTGCGTACCGAACAGGGCATAGGGTGCGCAGCGGATCGAATCACCACCGGCAACGGCCACCATGTAGTGAAACGCCGGGATGTCCTGGTGCAGGCAGGCGAGCGTCGTCACTGCCTTGCCATGGGTATGAACCACGGCATTGAGATCGGAACGCGACGCCAGGATGTCCCGATGAAACCGCCATTCGCTCGATGGTTTGAGCCCAGCTTTGGCCTCGACCTTGGCATCACGCAAGCGCATCCAGACCACGTCTGATCCGGTCATCTGCTCATAGGGCATGCCGGAAGGTGTGATCAGCATACCGTTTTTGAAGCGGGCGCTGACATTGCCGGAGGTGCCCTGGTTGATGCCCAGCGCATTCATGCGGCGGACGGTGTCGACCACGGCCTGGCGAAGCTCGCCTTCGGTCATTTTGCTGCCTTTTCTGGGAATAATCCCGCAAGCCCTTGCGCTGTCGCCGGGCAAATTCCGCGCTCTGTAATCAGCGCCGTCACCAGATGCGCCGGTGTCACGTCAAAAGCCGGATTGCCGGCGGAGGTTGTTTCCGGCGTGATCCGAACATTGGTCAACACGCCTTCCGGAGTCTTCCCCCACATGGTGGTGACTTCGGTCTCTGGCCGTTCCTCGATGGGAATGGCGAAGCCGTCTTGCAAAGTCCAATCGATGGTCGGGCTCGGCAGAGCCACATAAAACGGCACGTTGTTGTCCTTTGCCGCCAGCGCTTTCAGGTAAGTGCCGATCTTGTTGCACACGTCGCCATTCGCAACGGTACGGTCGGTGCCGACAATGCACAGATCGACCATGTCACGCTGCATGTAGTGACCGCCGGCATTGTCCACAATCAGAGAATGCGGCACGCCATGCTTGCCCAGTTCCCAGCAGGTCAGGGAAGCACCCTGGTTGCGCGGGCGGGTTTCATCCACCCAGACGTGGACCGGGATGCCGGCATCGTGGGCTTTGTAAATCGGTGCCAACGCCGTGCCCCAGTCTACCGTCGCCACCCAGCCCGCATTGCAATGGGTGAGGATGTTAACGGTCTCACCAGGCTTGGATGTTGCGATGTCCGTGATGAGGGAAAGGCCCTGCTCACCAATGGCTTCGCAGATCGCGACATCCTCGTCGCAGATTTCGGCGGCGCGTTTCCAGGCAGCCTCCATACGGTCGCCCGGCGCGAGCGCCATCAACCGTTGCCGCACATCATCCAGCGCCCAGCGCAAATTGACGGCGGTCGGTCGGGTGGCGAACAGCGTTTCGTAGGCAGCAGCAAGATTGGCATCCGACGGGTCTTCACGCATTGCCAGGGCCATACCGTAAGCGCCGGTCGCACCGATCAGCGGGGCACCACGGACCAGCATTGCCTTGATAGCGTGGGCAGCGTCCTCCATCCGGGTGAGGTTCCGGGTTTTAAAGGCATGCGGCAGGCGAGTCTGGTCAATAATGCCGACAGAGCCATCAGCATTCGGCCAGATCGTGCGGTAGGGCTTCCCGTCAACCAACATTGCTCAGCCTCCAAGTACCCGCCCGGCGACGGCATCCAGGCGGGCGACGGCTTCCGGGTCGCGGGCCTGCGGCGGGGTAATAAGCGCCATGTCCAGCGCGGTGTGGCAACCCGCGTGGCAGGCTTCGGTGCGGCCCGCCAAATGGGGCACGGCAGCCTGCACCAGGGCCTTGGCTTTCTCCGCATTGTCGCCAAGCACTTTGATCACGGCCTCAACCGAGACATCGTCGTGATCTTCGTGCCAGCAATCATAGTCCGTCACCATGGCGACAGTTGCGTAGCAAATCTCCGCCTCGCGGGCCAGTTTCGCTTCCGGCATGTTGGTCATTCCGATGACCGAACAACCCCAAGACCGGTAAAGCTCCGATTCGGCGCGAGTACTGAATTGCGGACCCTCCATGGTCAGATAGGTGCCGCCGCGCTGCACGGCAATCCCAGCGTCGCCCGCGCCGCGCTCCAGCGCATCCATCAGGCGGGCGCAAGTCGGGTCGGCCATCGAAACATGGGCGACGCAGCCTTGACCAAAGAAACTTTTCTCCCGGGCAAAGGTACGGTCGATGAACTGGTCGACCAGCACGAACGAGCCCGGCGGCAAGTCTTCCCGGAGAGAACCGACCGCCGAAAGCGACAGGATTTCCGTCACACCGCACCGCTTCAACACGTCAATATTGGCCCGGAAGTTCAAGCCGGAGGGCGGGATGCGGTGGCCCCGGCCATGGCGAGGCAGAAATACCAGCTTCTGGCCATTCAATTCGCCATGCAATACCTCATCGGATGCAACGCCGAAGGGTGAGTGCACCCGCTGCCAGCGCACATTATCGAGGCCGGCGATCTCATAGATGCCGCTTCCGCCGATCACCCCGATAACAGGCGGCGTTCCGGGAGTTCCCGTCATACCAACTTCCTCCATTCATTCTGTCACAAACAGAAAAGGGGCCGCACTAGCAGCGGCCCCTCCCCTAATGACGTGCAGTCGTCTGCGATCAGTGATCGACGTCCGACCAGACTTTCTTCTTCACGAAATACAGCATAACGCTGAGGATCAGGAGGAACGCAACAACCTTGATACCGGTCCGCTTCCGCTCTTCCATGTGCGGCTCAGCCGCGAATGCCAAGAACGTCACCACATCACGGGACATTTGTTCGACCGTTGCCGGGGTTCCATCTGAGAACTCCACTAGGTCTTCATACAACGGTTGGGCCATCGCGATCTGGTTACCGGCGAAGGCAGTGTTGTAGTGCATGCCTTCGTTGATGGTTACGTCAGCCGGCGCTTCTTCGTAGCCAGTCAGGAGGGCGTAGAGGTAATTTGGTCCGTTGGCCCGGGCCTTCGCCATCAGTGAGAGATCGGGCGGGTAGGCGCCGCCATTGCTGGCGCGCGCTTCCTGCTCGTTGGCATATGGTGCAGGGAACCGGTCGGATGGCAGCCGTGGTACACTTTCCTCCTGGCCGTCTTCATCGATGACGGTCTTTTCAGCCGTCGCGGCAAGCGCCTTGATAGTATCTTCCGGCAAACCGATCCCTTCCAGGTAGCGGTATGCCATCAGGTTCATCGTATGGCAGCCGGAACAAACATCCCGGTAGACCTGATAGCCGCGCTGGGCGCTGGCTTGGTCGAACGTCCCGAAGATACCGTCAAACGACCAGTCCTGGCTCTCGACATCCACGCCGCCGGCGGCATGTACACCGGGAGCCGCGATAGACAGCACCGCTGCCGCGAGAGCGGTTTGAGCAAAGCGAAGCATTCGCATCAGGCTTTCTCCATCGGCT
Source organism: Alphaproteobacteria bacterium (assembly GCA_965222315.1). Taxonomy (GTDB): domain Bacteria; phylum Pseudomonadota; class Alphaproteobacteria; order Bin95; family Bin95; genus JACKII01. Next base: position 2,357,133 of record OZ244951.1, read on the forward strand.
TTGCGGCAGCAGCAGCCGCCCCAGCAGCACCTCCGCCCAAAACGGGCTCGGAAATACTGGCCGGTGGTTGTTTCGGTTTCTCAAACAGACCCAGGTAAGGGATGATGATCAGGAAGTAGGCGAAGTAGAAGATCGTCGCCAGACGGCTCCAGACCACAAATTCCATGCCCAGCCAGATGTCGTCCGGCGAATTGGCGCCGCACCAGCCCAGAAGAACGCTGTTGGCGACAAACACCCAGAAGAACCACTTGCTGACCGGACGGAAGCGCATGGAACGCACCGGAGAGCGGTCAAGCCAAGGCAGGATAAATAACACGGCGATGGAGCCGAACATTGCGAGAACGCCCATCAGCTTGTCCGGAATCGCCCGCAGGATCGCGTAGAACGGTAGAAAATACCATTCCGGCACAATCTCCGGCGGCGTCAGCAACGGATTAGCCTCTATGTAGTTATCAGGGTGACCAAGGTAATCCGGGGCGAAGAAAACGACTGCTGCAAAGATCGTCAGGAACACCGCGATACCGAAATAGTCCTTCACCGTGTAATACGGCGCAAATGGGATTGTGTCCTGCTTGCCTTTGGTATCAATGCCCAGCGGATTGTTCGAGCCATGGGTGTGCAGCGCCACAATGTGCAGGAACACCACGCCAAAGATCACGAATGGCAGCAGGAAGTGCAGCACGAAAAAGCGGTTCAGCGTCGGGTTATCGACAGAAAAGCCACCCCAGAGCCAAACCACCAAATCTTCGCCGATCAACGGGATGGCGGAGAACAGGTTGGTAATAACCTTAGCGCCCCAGAAGCTCATCTGGCCCCAAGGCAGCACATAACCCATGAATGCGGTCGCCATCATCAGCAGCAGGATAACCACGCCAAGGATCCACAACAGTTCGCGCGGCGACTTGTAAGAACCGTAGTAGAGTCCGCGGAAAATATGGATGAAGACCACGATAAAGAAGAAGCTGGCGCCGTTCATATGAACGAAGCGGATTGCCCAGCCATAATTTACGTCGCGCATGATGCGCTCGACGCTTGCGAAAGCGTGATCCACGTGCGGCGTGTAATGCATCGCTAGCACCAGGCCGGTCGCAATCATCAGCACAAGGCAGAACCCGGCCAGCGAACCGAAGTTCCACCAGTAATTCAGATTCTTCGGCGCAGGGTAATCGACAGTAGAATGGTTCATCATGGTGATCACCGGGAGGCGGTGATCGACCCATTTCAGCAACGGATTGGTAATCTCCGTATGCGGCGTCCGATTGTCAGCCATCGCGCTTACCCGATCTTTACCAGCGTATCCGACACAAACTCATACGGCGGAACCGGCAGGTTGGATGGCGCCGGCCCCTTCCGAATACGGCCCGACGTGTCGTAGTGCGAACCATGGCAGGGGCAGAACCAGCCGTCGAAGTCACCCTTTTTGTCTGTTGCCTTCTGCCCGAGCGGGATACAACCGAGGTGCGTGCAAACACCGACCATTACCAGCCATTCCGGCTTCAGGACCCGAGCGTCGTCGGTCTCAGGGTCGGGAAGGTCATCCAGCGGCACGCCTTCTGCTTCCTCGATTTCCTTCGCGGTACGATGTCGGATGAATACCGGCGTACCACGCCACATCACCGTCACCGCCTGCCCTTCGGCAATCGGTCCGATATCCACGTCAATCGATGACACCGCAAGAGCATCGGCGGCAGGGTTCAGGGAGTCGACCAAAGGCCAAATCGCTGCTGCCGTGCCAACCGCGGCCATACCGCCGGTCGCCATCATCAGAAAGTCCCGGCGGGTCCCATCGTGTTCACCGTGGCCGGACCCGTTTGCGGCTTCCGCCATCGTTGTTCCTTCCTAGCAGAAAGACATTCACTTAGCGCTCCGGTCTAGCCGAGACTGCGCCAGTTCTCAAAAGTGCGCCCGGTCGCAAGCGTCAATCCGCCACACAAAAGTCAGCCTTTGGCCGGCCCATCAGCATGACGATCAATACACCTGCAATTCCGCTCGCTGCACCCGCCAAAACCGGCAGGTCGGAGGACTTATAGACATCGAACACCCTACCCGCCAGAGACGGACCGAGGGGTACCGAATGCAACGCTTGTATACGGCCAGCCGACAATACTCGATAGGCGTTTCGTCCCAAAATCGTCACTGGGTGAGAAAGCGCAGGCCGTCCGGGCTATCCCCAAGCCGCCCAAGAATGCCGCGCCGGGCCCCGACACGTTTCTGTCATTATCCCGGATTATGCGTGTTATTGGAGGATCGCTGATGGGAATGCCTTCAGGCACCGATGCTCAAGCCTAACTCGCGCACCCCTTTATGCGGCGGATATTTTCGATGCAACGCGGCACTCTGTTTCTCGTGGTCGGGCCCAGCGGCGCTGGCAAGGATACCCTGCTGGATGCGGCACGGCAGCGACTGGACGGCGACGGACAGTATTGCTTCCCCAAGCGGCTGATTACGCGCCCGCCGGACGCCGGCGGGGAAGACCACATAGCCGTCTCCCCCCAGCAATTCGAAGCGAAGAAATCAAATGGGGAACTCGTGCTACATTGGACGGCGCACGGCCTGTCATACGGTATTCCAGCCAGCACCGCAGAAGCGCTCGCAGCAGGCCAGCATGTGGTGGTTAACGTATCCCGGTCCGTCTTGAACGAAGCCCGGCTGCGTCTCCAGCCCGTGCGCATACTCTCAGTTGAGGTGCCGCCGGACGTTCTGCGTCAACGCCTGCAGAACCGTGGGCGGGAAGAGGGTGGCGATTTGGATGAGCGGCTCCGGCGGGCCACCGCATTTGCGGTGGATGGCGAAGACGTGACGGTGATTCGGAACGATAGTGATATCGAAACCGCGGCTGCGCGCTTTCTTCAGGCGCTAACTCTTTGACTCCGCAGTGGCGTCCAGGTTCCGCGCTTCGTCCACCAGCATGATCGGAATGCCGTCGCGGATCGGGAAGGCCAGCCGGCCAGCCTCGCTAATCAGTTCCTGGCGGGCGCGGTCATAGGTCAGCGGCTTCTTGGTGACCGGACACACCAGAATTTCGAGAAGGCGCTGATCGAGGTCGCTCATTGGTCAATCATCCTGATGACATCCTGGTGGCGCACCCCAGGGGTTGATCAAAGCATTAGTGGATGGCGGCGGGGCCGCCGCTTCCTAGATCCATCTCGCAGAGGGCGATCATCAAGGCGCAACGCTCGGCAACCGTCCCAGCCTCAAGCAAGGCTTGCTTTTCCTGCGGGTTGAACGGGCAGGCAGCAGCCAGTGCATTCACCAGCGCCTCGTTCGAGGCTTTCTCGGCATCGTCCCAGTTCGCCTGGAGATTGCGGCGCTCGAGGTAGCCGCGCAGCGCCTCCAGCAGTTGCGGGCGTTCGATTTCCTGACGGTCTGGAGTCAGGTCGTTCCGGAAGTCCGAATAATCGGCCTCGACGCGGCGATATCCGTCCTTCTGAGAGATCTCCTGGGCGATGCGCAGCCGGATCTGCCCCTTCAGCACAATATTGTAGCGGCCGTCATCGCCATCTTCCGACGTGATGATCTTGCCGAGGCAAGCGACCGGATAAACCGGCGGGTTCATCGGATCGCCCGCGGCGCCGCTAGGTTGAACCATCGCAATAAAACCATCACCGTCCAGGGCATCGCGTGTCATTGCCCGGTACCGCGGCTCGAATATGTGCAGCGGCAGCGGCGCGCGTGGTAGCAACAGCACGCCGCTCAGCGGGAAAATCGGTACAATGGCGGGTAGCGGCTCGTCAGTCATAGGGCACTCAGTACTTAGCTGAACATGAACGAGGAGAGCCGCCGGCGTGTCTGGATAGTCAGCTTGTCGGTCGGTCCCCAAGCCTCAAAAAACTTCACCAACTGCTTCCGCGCGCCATCATCATCCCAACTGCGGTCGCGTTTGACGATTTCCAGCAGGTGATCGGCTGCCAGGTCGTTCTTCTTGGCGGCAAAAAGGGCCATCGCCAGATCAAAACGGGCCTGATGATTGTCGGCGTCAGCATCAACCGCGGCCTGCAGTTCAGAGAGGTCGCCAGCGTCGCCGGACTGCTCCGCCAGTTCAACGGCGCTGAACGCACCCGCGATAAGCTGGTCGTTGCGCGCGTTCACTGGTATTTCGTCAATCAGGCTGCGGGCGTCTTCTACCTGGCCATTCTGCACACAGGCGAGCGCCAAACCCGCGCGTGCGGTGTAATTCTCTGGTTCCGCCTGCATCACCTGAGCAAAGATTCCGGCTGCCGTCTCGGTATCACCGTTCTCCAGCGCTTCCTGCGCCTGCTTGATCGCATCGTCGATAGGGGAATCGACCTTGTCGCCGACGACCTTTTCAAGGAACATTTTTATCTGGCTTTCGGGCAGCGCGCCCATGAAGCCGTCGAACGGCTGGCCATCCTTAAAGGCGAAGACGGCGGGGATGGACTGAATACGAAGCTGCTGGGCCACCATGGGGCTCTGGTCGATATCGACCTTCACCAGCTTTACCTTGCCGCCTGCGCCTTTCACCACTTTCTCGAGGATGGGCCCAAGCTGCTTGCAAGGCCCGCACCAGGGCGCCCAGAAATCGACAATGACCGGCACCTGCTTGGATGCCTCTATCACGTCGACCATGAATGTCTGGTCGGAACTGTCTTTGATCAAATCAGCCGGGATTGCGCCGTCACCTGCATCTAACATCGGTGTTCCTCGAACCTCTTTTGCGGTTCAGCCTGCGTGTTGGTCCTGTAAGCCGCAACATGGCGAGAGACCCCCGCAAACGCAAGTCTTCTGCGGCCATCAAGCCGTTCGGAAGTCATGCGGGAGTATTGTCAGGAACGGATAATACCCTTTTCCGCCAGGGCCGCGACCTGCTCTGTACTATAGCCCAATATCTCCCGCAGCACCTCGCCGGAGTGTTGCCCCAGGAGCGGCGCACCGACCGGCTGGCGGACGGGTGTACTGGAAAAGGCCAGGGGCGAGCGCACGACCGGCACCGTGCCTTCGCTGGCGTGGGGCGCCTGCTGCACCAAATCTCTCGCCGCTGTCTCCGGGGAATCGAGGGCCTCTCCCGTCGTTCGGATCGGCCCGGCCGGGATGCCTGCCTGCCGGAGCCTTTCCACCCATGCTGCCGCCGTGTCGCTGGCGAAGATGCCGTCCAAAATTTCCTTCAATGCTTCCCGGTTGGTGACGCGGGCCGCATTCTTCGCAAACCGCTCGTCGTCGAGCAGGTCAGGCCGGTTGATCGCCGTCCGGCAGAACCTCACGAACAGGGCGTCGCCCGCGATGGTCAGAAGCAATGGCCCGTCCTTCGCTTCGAACACACCCAAAGGCTGGGCGACAAGGCTGGAATTGCCGACGCGGGTTTCGTCGATCCCCTCTACCAAATAACGGGCGTGGTATGGCAGCATGACGGAGAGGCTGCTGTCATAAATCGGCACGTCGATGCTTTGCCCCTGGCCTGTGCGGCCCCTGGCGACGAGCGCGGCAAGGATCGCCTGGGCGGCGTACTGGCCGGCCATCACGTCGAACAGCGAGACGCCGACGCGCATGGGCGGACCGTCCGCCTCCCCCGTTAGGGCCATCAGGCCCACTTCCGCCTGGGCAACCGGGTCGTAGCCACCGCGGTCCTTCAGCGGGCCGGTGCGGCCATAGCCGGAGATCGAGCAATAGACCAGGCCCGGCATCTCGCCTTTCAGGTCGTCGTAGCCGAGGCCGTAGCGGTCCATGGTGCCCGTGCGCATCGCTTCGATCATCACGTCGCATTGTGCGGCCAGGGCCCGGACTGCCGCCGCCCCTTCGGGTTGCGTGAAATCGATGGCGAGGCTTTTCTTGTTGCGGTTGATCGCCATGAAATAGGGGGACTCGCCTTCCCTGCCGGGCGATTTGAAATGGCGGGTCTCGTCGCCGGTCTTCGGGTTTTCCACCTTGATCACCTCCGCCCCCAGGTCGGAGAGCATCATGGTGCAGAATGGCCCCGCCAGTACGCGGGTCAGGTCGAGGATGCGGATACCCTGAAGCGGACTGTCGGGCATGGTGGTTCCTTGGTCGACGTTTGGCGGTTCTTCTTGTACCCAGAAGCATTGCCGCCCCTGGGCGGTTCTGCAATCGTTTCGCCATCGCCATCGTTTCGCCATAGATAAGAGCCGATAGAGGGAGAGCGCCAGTGCGCGTGCATATTGAATGGTTGAGCACGAAGTCGCCGCACATGCGGCTCGACCGTCCAATCTGGGAACAGGCGGCGGCCCGCCACCCAGGCGCCGCTGAACGGCTCGATGTCACGGTCGGCAAGGACCTGAAAGACGAGTCGCCCTATGCCGACACGGAAATCCTGATCACCCAGACGGTCAACAAAGAGCGGCTGAAACAGATCGCGCCGAAGCTGAAATGGGTGTTCGCCACGTCCGCTGGCGTCGAGAATTTCATGCCGTTGGATTGGCTGCCGCGAGGCGTTCAATTTTCCAACAATAGCGGCACGCATATCCCGAAGTTCCGAGAGTTTATCGGCATGGCGCTGACCATGCTGCATATGGGGTTTCCCGCACTGGGCACGCAGCAGCGGGAGCGGCGCTGGGAGCAAGTATTCACCAGCCTGATCCGTGGCAAGACGGTCTGTATCGTCAGCTTCGGTGCGCTGGGCGCGACCGCGGCGGAGGTTGCCAAGGGCATGGGCCTGAATGTCAGGGTGGTCAGGCGCAATCCGACGGCCGACCCACGGGCTGACGAAATGTTTGGCACGGACCGCCTGCACGAGGCTTTGCAAGGCGCGGACTTCCTGGTGATTGCCTCTCCCCTGACGCCGGATACCAAGGGTCTGATCCGCGGACCGGAACTGGATTGTTTGAAGCCTGGCGCCAGCGTTCTGAACGTCGGGCGGGGCCCTGTGCTGGACAACGACGCGCTCTGCGAGCGGTTGGACAGCGGCAGGCTGGCAGGGGCGATGATCGACGTATTCGTGCCGGAGCCGCTGCCCGCCGACTCGCCCTTGTGGCATCAGAAGAACCTGCTGGTGACGCCGCACATGTGTTCCGACGATCCGGAACACTATATCCAGCGTTCGCTCGACATATTCTTCGAAGAACTGGCGCGGTACGAAGCAGGCCAACCCTTGAAAAACCGCATCGATCCCGTTACCGGCTACTGATCGCTCCCCGCTGCCGCCCCTACCACAGCGCCCGCCGATTGGCCCCTCCCCTTATGCTAGACAATCTGCCCCGGGCAATCATGCTGCTTTGCGGCACCATGGTGATAATCGGCACCATGGATGCGGTCTCCAAGCTGCTGGTGCAGGATATGGCCGTCGGCCAGATCCTGGCCGTGCGCTACTGGATGTTTTTCTGCGTGGCGCTTTGGATGGCGCACCGGTCGGTCGGCATCCGCGCCGCCTTCCGCTCGGCCCGGCCGCTGGTGCAGATTGCGCGCTCCGGTATTCTGATGGCGGAAATGGCGCTGTTCATCCAAGCTTTCGTCTACATGCACCTGGCCGACGTGCATGCCATCGCGGCGGCAGCGCCGCTTCTGGTCATGGTGATGGCGGCGCTGTTCCTGGGCGAGACCATCGGCCCGCACCGGAAGGCTGCCGCGGTAATTGGCTTTCTGGGCGTTCTGCTAATCATCCGGCCTGGCAGCGGGGTCTTCGGCTGGCCGGCGCTGCTGCCGGTCGCGGCGACGCTAGGGTGGGCTGTCTATCAGGTGTTGTTGCGGCGGGTTTCGGCCTATGACCGGTCGGAAACGACGGTGCTTTATACCGCCACGACAGGCTTCATCATCTATTCGATCGCCGGATTGTGGCTGTGGCAGGCCCCAAGCATGGAGCAATGGGTCCAGCTGGCGGCCGTCGGCGTCATGGGCTCGGCCGGGCACATTTTGTTGGTGCGGGCATATGAGAGCGCCCCCGCCTCTGCCCTACAACCGTTCAATTACGGACTGCCGCTTTGGGCCGTCATCATCGGCTGGATCGTGTTCGACCATCTGCCCGACGCCTGGACGTTTGCAGGCGGCGGGCTGGTGATCGCCGGCGGGCTCTACGCGTTTTGGCGGGAGCGGTTGCGTAAGGGCGAGCGGCAGGCGGTCTAGGCCACCGCCTGCCGAATGGCTTTCGACGCCCTGGCTTGCGCCGCCGCGGCGTCATCAACGTCTGGTGTCATGCCAAAGAAGCCGTGGATCATGCCTTTGTAGAACGCAAACTCGGTCTCCACGCCCGCCGCTTTGAGCGCCTCCGCGTAGGCCCGGCCATCATCGGAAAGCACGTCGCATTCCGCCACGATCACAAGGGCCGGTGCGACATCGGCGAAGGTCTCCGCTTTCAATGGCGACGCACGCCAGTCTTCGGCATCCGCCGGGGCATCCAGGTAGTGTCCCTGGAACCAGACCATGGCGTCGCCGGTTAAAACGCCATAACCGGTACCGAAGGTCTTGTAGCTTTCTGACGACAAAGTGTAGTCGGTAACTGGATAGATCAACACTTGCAGCGCCAGCTTCGGTGCGCCCGCATCCCGCGCCATCAGGGCAAGCACAGCGGCAAGATTGCCGCCTGCGCTGTCGCCTGCGACAACGAGTTTGGCCGGATCGATGCCCAGTGCATCGCCGTTCGCGGCCATCCATTCCAGCGCGGCCCAGCTATCGTCCACAGCGGCGGGGAATCTGTGTTCCGGTCCCATGCGGTAGTCGGCAGAGACCACCACGACACCGGCGCCGACGCAGAGGTTCCGGCAGATCTTGTCATGCGTATCCAGGCTGCCGATCACATGCCCGCCACCATGCAGGTAGAGCATGCCGCCGCGCACGCCCTTCTCTTTCGGCCAGTAGATACGGATCGGAATTTCTCCGGCCGGGCCGGGAATGGAGCGGTCTTCGGTTTTGCGGACCGATGCAGGTTCGCCGCCGCGCGCTGCGGACATGGCCGCCATCAGCTCACGCGCTTCAGGCGGCTCCAGCGTATGCATCGGTGGCAGGTTGGCATTGGCCAGCGCTTCCAGCGCAGTTGCGATCTGGGGATGAACATTCATGACGGGCGTTCCTTCAGACAGGTGTACAATTGCACCGCTTTCGCGACTGTGCGGCGGTGCATCTTTGCTTGTTTTCCGGTATAGCCAGCCTGGCCATGCGGCGGAAGCTTGTGAAGTCACAATCTGATTTTGCGATGTTGCAGAGACAAGGGCAACGCCGGTAGCGCAGAAAGAAGGCCAATACTCCATGCAACGGCGTTCGCTTCATATCTTGCCGGTGATCGTCGCCTCGCAATTTGCCGGGACATCGCTCTGGTTCGCCGGCAATGCTGTCCTGCCGGACCTGCAAATCGCCTGGAACCTCGCGCCCGAGGCGCTCGGCTATGTGACGTCGGCGGTGCAGTTCGGGTTTATTGCCGGGACGCTGGTATTTGCGATCACTGCCCTCTCCGACCGGTTCTCGCCGCGCTACCTGTTTCTGTGGTGCACCATCCTCGCCGCGCTCGCCAATGCAGGCGCCGTAGCGCTCGACAATAGCTTTGGCGGATTGCTCGCGTTGCGGTTTGCCGTCGGTTTCTTTCTGGCTGGCATCTATCCCGTCGGCATGAAGATTGCGGCGGGCTGGTTCCAGGCGGATTTGGGCAAGGCTTTGGGATTCCTGGTCGGGGCATTGGTTGCCGGCACGGCGCTGCCGCATCTGTTACGGGGCGGGGCGCAATCGTTGCCATGGGAGACGGTAATGATCGCCGTTTCCGCGTTCGCCTGCGCAGGCGGCGTCCTAATGTTTCTGGCGGTGCCGGACGGGCCCCACCTGAAATCAGGCGCGCGCTTCGACCCGCGGGCACTGGCGGCGGTGTTTGCCTCGCCGCGCTTCCGCGCTTCCGCCTTCGGCTATTTCGGGCATATGTGGGAGCTGTATGCGTTCTGGGCCTTTGCCCCGGCATTGGTGGCGGCCTATGCGGAATTTCATGGGCTGCGCCTGAATTCTTCGTTGTGGGCGTTTGCGATCATCGGCGTTGGCAGCTTGAGCTGCGCGGTCGGCGGGCTCGCGTCGCTGCGGCTGGGCAGCGCCAAGGTTGCGGGCGCTCAGTTGCTGACATCCGGCTTTTGCTGCTTGATCTCGCCGGTATTGTTTTTCGCGCCGTGGCCAGCGTTTTTGCTTTTCATGCTGATTTGGGGATTGGCCGTTGTTGGGGATTCGCCGCAATTCTCCACCCTGAATGCCCAATCCGCACCGCCGGACAGGGTGGGGTCGGCCCTTACCATCGCCAATGCCATCGGCTTCGCGATCTCCATCGTCAGTATCGAACTGTTGAACACCTTGGCTGGTGCGATTCCGATGCAGTACCTGTTTATCCTGCTGATGCCTGGTCCGGTGTTCGGCCTGCTCGCTCTCCGGCGGTTGCTATGACGTCACGAATGACCGGGGCCACTACGGCTGCAATGGCCTGAAATGCCCGTTTCCGTGGGGATGAAGCGCGCCAGGCAAAACCGATTGTCCTCTCCGGTTGGGGCTGCCCGAAAGGGATGGCGCATATGCCGGGACGGTCGCCTTCGACCGACAGGCTGATCCGCGGCAGCAGGGTCACGCCCATTCCGTTTGCCGCAAGCTGCACAATGGTGGCGAGACTGGTCGCGCCATAGGCATCCTCCTGGGTCTCGGGGCGGGAGCCGCAAATCGCCAAGGCCTGATCCCGCAGGCAATGGCCCTCCTCCAGCAGCAGCAGGCGTTCGCGCTGCAGATCCGCCGCAGAGGCTATGGTGGTGCCTGCCAGTGGATGGTCTTCCGATACGGCGAGCAGGAACGGGTCGACGGCAAGTGCCACGGTCTCGATTTCCGGCGACAATATCGGCAGGGCGAGGAGGAGCAGGTCCAATTCCCCCGCCAGCAGGCGGTGGGTGAGGCGATCGGTCTGGCTTTCCAGGATGACGGGCCGCAATGCCGGGAACTTCTCTTTCAATTCCGGAAGGAGGCGCGGCAGCAGGTAGGGGGCGATGGTCGGAATCACACCCAGCCGCAGGGGACCGCCAAGCGGATCGGCATGGTTCTGGGCAAAGTCGGTGAGGGCCTGTGTCTCCGCCAAGATGCGCCGCGCGCGGACAAGCACCTCTTCGCCCTCGGCAGAGAGCTGGATGCCGCGCGGGCGCCGTTCGATGAGTATCAATCCCAACTCTTCCTCCAGTTGCTTGATCTGCATGGAGAGCGCGGGCTGGGTTACGGCGCAATGATCGGCGGCATGACCGAAATGGCCGAGGCGGGCGACGGCCTCGAAATAGCGAAGTTGGCGTAAGCTTGGCATACCGATCAGATAAATTGACCGCCGACTGGAAGCAACGCGGCAAAAACTGATGGGCTTTCATTCCCTACTAGGGCTGCAAGGCACCGGGGAATTGTGGGGCGATGTGCTCGACAAACAGATCGAGCGAGCGGCGTGCTGCTGCCTCCGGCATATTGCCGAACGCAAAGCGGCAGAGCAGGTAGTTGGCCGTGGCCGCCTCCACCTGTCCGGCCAGTGCTGCTGCCACCTGGTCCGCCGTTCCCGCTATGGCGAGGCCCCGCTCCTTGGCCTCCCAATAGTCCTTCGGAAAGCGGATCGGGTCCGCGCCATTATCCCGCCAGAGCTTCGCCAGGCTGGCACGCCATTGGGCATAACCCGGCTCCATCAAGCGCTCGGCTTCCGCGGTGGTATCGGCAATGACCAGATGACGGGACAGGCCCATGAAGGCGTCGGTCCGGCCGCCGGCTGCCCGGTACCGCTCGAAAACCGCCCGGCATTCTGCGGTGGAGCCATTGGCGACGATGTTCATGCCGCGCGAGGCGGTCCAATCGCCATGGTCCGGCCGCCCGACGCCATACCAGAGTGGCGGGTGCGGGCGCTGCACCGGCGGGATTTCCATGGGGATGTTTCGATAGGTCCAGAACTTGCCCTCATAGGTCAGGCGGTCTGTCTGGAGGGCATGCAGGATCAGGTCCAGCGCCTCCTCGAAACGGGGTGGCGTGTCGAGATGGGTCAGGCCATAGAATGCCGTCTCAAACGCGACGATTCCCCGCCCGACGCCGATCTCCAGCCGGCCATTGCTCATCTGGTCGAGCATGCCGATCTCCTGAATCAGCCGCAGCGGCTGGTAGAGCGGCAAGGTGTAAACTAGCGGACCGAAGCGGAGTTTGGCCGTGCGGGCCGCGACGGCTGCCAGAAAGACGCTGGGGCTGGGCGCGAGACCGAGGGGCGATGCATGGTGCTCCGCCAGGTGGAAGGCATAGAACCCGGCGCGGTCGTACGCCTCCACCATGTCCAGGCGGTGGCGGTAATCGTCAGGAATGGGGCGGCCGCTCTTGTCGAGGTGATCGAAGGCGCCAAAGCGGAGCGGAGCGGTCATGGGCGCGTTCCTGATGTTAGTTGCGTGGCGCATGTGCGCCCCGGTTTGCGCCAAGGCTGCACCGCCAACAGCCGGACCGTCAATCAGCCCGCAGCCTCAAAACCGCGGAGGATGCCCAGCAAGGTCTCATTGAACGCATCCGGCCGTTCGTACATGGCCCAATGGCCCGCTTCCGGGACCGTCAAGAATGGACAACCGGGCTGGATGCGGCGCAGCAATTCCTGCCGTTCGTGGGTGAAGGGGTAGGTGGTTGCGTCGAACTCGCCCCAAATGCCGGCGATCGGCGCTGGGCAGAGCGGCAGGACCCGGGCCAGGCTGGCGTCGCGGCTGATGTTCCGGCTCTTGGTGATGGCCCGGGTGGTGTTCAGCATCTGCATCAGGACAGCCACATCGTCGATCTCGTCCCGGTCGCGCAGCATCAGGATGCCGAGATTATTGCGGGCCAGGTCCTTGAATTCGTCATGGTTCATGTCGCGGCGGAAACGGGCCATGGGCATGCCCTCTGCCCGTGTCAGGCCCATGCCGCCTGCCCCGACCAACGTGAAACTGGCCAGGCGCTGGTCCATGTTTTGGGCCGTGTGCCCACCCAGAATCGCACCGAAAGAGAAGCCGACCAAGTGGAAGCGGTCTTCCGGATTGGGAAAGAGCTGCTTCAGGCCATCGGCGATAACCATGCCGATCTTGTCGGCATTCTGCACATCCGGCGGCGGATCGCTGTCGCCAAGCCCTGGCGAGTCGGCGGCATAGACGGTGTAGTGCTGCTGGAAGAACCGGATGTTGCGTATCCAGTGAATCCAGGAGCCATAGCCGCCGTGAAAGAACACCAAGTTGGGCTTGCCGGAACCGAGGCCCCAAACCCGCCAGATCTGGTGCCCCTCGCCCGATGGGGTGCGCAGAATTTCCGCATCGGCTTCCACCGCACCGATTTTCGCCGCGGCTTCCGGCATAGGCGGAATGCCGTGATCCATACGCGGTTCGCGCAGCACTCTCATGGTCATGAGTCGCCTTAAGCCTCGTCGACAAACGCTTTCAGGTCTTCGGCCACATCCTCGACCGAGGTTTTGTAGATACGCTCTCCGTGCGCCACCGTCGAGAGTGAGGGATCGGAGCCGATGCGGCCATCAGGGAAGCGGGCGCGGTAGTCCTGGGCATCGCGGATCGGGCCTTTGGGCGCGATTTTCGGCTCCATCGCGGCTTTCTTCACGGACTCGGGGAAAGCGTAGTAGCTGAGCGAAACCTCGCTAGGCGTCGCATGGCTGCCTTCGCTGTCGCCATAGAGTTCCTTCGAAAGATCGCGGAAGCGCTTGCCCATGAACCAGCTTTGCAACTTCAACCGGAATGGGCGGTTCGCGCCCTTAAAGCTTGTTTCCGTGTAGATTTCGCTAAATGCCGCGGTCACGGTCGGAATGTTGCCGCCATGACCGTTCAGGAAATAGATGCGGTCGAAGCTGTGTTTGGTCAGGGAGGCGACCACGTCCTTCAGCGTTTCGATCAGCACCTGCGGGCGGTAGGTAATGGTGCCGGCGAAGGCCATGTGATGCTGCGCCATGCCGATAGAGAGCGTTGGCCCGACCATGACGCCCGTCTTCTCCGCCACGCCATTGGCGATGATTTCCGGGCAGATGGCGTCGGTGCCGATCAAGCCGTTGGGGCCATGCTGCTCGGTCGAGCCGATGGGCATGATGATGTCGCGGCGATTGGCCAGGTAGGCTTCAACCTCCTGCCAGGTGGAAAGTTGCAGGCGGGGCATAAATGGGCTTTCTAAGAACGGTCAGAGACGGGCTTGTAATGCAATACGGTTACGCCGCCCGCGCCGCGTTCGCGGCGATGGCGCTGGCGATGCGGCTGCAGACGGCGTCCGGATAGTCGTGGCCCATGCCGGCGATCACCATGATGTCGGCGCCTTCTACCGTGTCGGCGAGGTCCTGGCCGCTGCCGACGGGCACGAGCGGATCGTCCTTGCCGTGAATGACCAGGGTCGGGGCGGAGATACTGGATAGATGCTCTACCCGGCCATCGGCGCTGGCAATGGAGGCCAGCAGGTGACGCGATGCGCCCGCCGGGTTGAAGGAGCGATCATAAAGCATGGCCGCTTTGGCCTTGATCGCCTCCTCATTCCGCGGGAAACCGGGGGAGCCGAGGATGGCGGCACCGGCCAAGGCGTCTTCCATCGCTCCTTCCCGCGTGCCGGCAGGGTTTTTTGGCCGGCCAAGCCACTCGTTCGCCTTCTCACTCGGGCGCGGCAGGCCGCGGCGGCCACTGGTGGCCATGATGGATACCAGCGTCGCGGTCTTGGCCCGGTGGCGGTAGGCAAAGATCTGCGCAATCGCACCGCCGTTGGAGCTGCCGACGATATGCGCCGACGCGATGCCCAAATGGTCGAGCACGGCCGCGCCGTCATCGGCCATGTCTTCGAGCTTGTAGGGCGCCTTCACCTCTTCCTTGGCACGGGCCTGCTTAAAGGCGGTACCGATATCAGCCGGTCCCCAATCATCGAAGGAGGTGGAGAGACCGCAATCGCGGTTGTCATAGGCGATCACCCGGAAGCCCCTGCCCGCCAACTCCTGGATCAGTTTCTCCGACCAGGACGGGATCTGCACGCCGAGCCCGCCGACGAGCAGCAGCGCCGGGCCATCATCAGGGCCGAAGGTGGCGTATTCGATCTCGACATTCATGGTGCTGGGAGCGCGGGGCATGGGCAGGTTTCCTTGATTAAGCGTTGGCCTATCCTAAACGCACCCCGTCAGATGAAAAGAGCGAGGTTGGCGAGGCGCGGACAGACGCTAAGCCGAAGAGCGTTTGAACGAGAACGGTGGCAGCTGGACCAGCGCGTCTTTCAGCGACTGTCCCCAATTGTCCGAAATCAGGCAGTAGTAGGGATCGTCAGCCTGGATTCGGGTGGGTTCATCCAGGACGAAGCTGTCTTTCTCATAAACCAGCAGGTCCAGGGGCAGACCGACCGACAGGTTCGCCTTGATGGTCGAGTCGAACGACACCAACAGCAGCCGAACCGCGTCCTCAAAGCTCATATCGCGGTCGAGCGCCCGGACCAGGATCGGGCGGCCGTATTTGGTCTCGCCGATCTGGAAGAAGGGATTGTCGTCGGACGCCTCGATAAAGTTGCCTTGCGGGTAGATCAGGAAAAGGCGGTGTTCGCCACCGGCGATCTGGCCGCCCAGAATCATTGTTGCACCGAAGGAGGCCTCGCCCGCCTGCCCTTCGCCCTTATAGTCGGAAATGACCTCCCGCAAGGTATCGCCAATCAGCCGCGCCGCCTGAAACATGGACGGCACTTCCAGCAGCGATGGCGCGCGTTCGGCTGGTGCTTTGGTCCGTTCATCGAGAAGGCTGACCACGGCCTGGGTAGTGGCAAGGTTGCCGGCGCTAAGCAGCACCAGGGAGCACACGCCCGGCACGTTCCAGCGGTGCACCTTCCGAAAGAACGAGACATTGTCGACGCCAGCATTGGTGCGGGTGTCGGCCATAAAGACCAAGCCACTACGCAGGTACAAACCTACACAATAGGTCATCCATAAGAATCCTTGGGAGCAGCGTCAGTGCTGCAGTGCAATAATCACTACTGTTCGACCCTTAGCGCAACGTCAATTTTTTGCTCGCCCGCCCCATAGGTCAGGCCGGTCGTCGGCGCTGCGTCCTTGTAGTCCAAGCCGGCTGCGATCCGCACATAGCGTTCGTCCGGCGAGATCTTGTTGGACACGTCGAATCCGACCCAGCCAAGGTCCGGTACGTGGGCTTCCGCCCAGGCGTGGGTGGCGTCCTGCTCTATCTGACCATCCATGAACAGGTAACCGCTGATGTAGCGGGCCGGATAGCCCATGGCGCGGGCCGCAGTGATGAAGATGTGCGCGTGATCCTGGCACACACCCGCGCCTTCAGCCAACGCGTCTTCCGCGGAGAAGTGGGCTTCGGTCACGCCGACCTGGTAGGTGACCTGCTCGCCGATCAGGGCGGAGAGGTCGTGCAGGAAGGAGATATCGTCCCGCTCTCCCCTGCCGCCCAAGGTGCGGATCAAACTACGGGTCCGTGTGCCCAGGGTGGTCAGCGCTGTGGTGCCGGAATAATACCAGAGCGGCGCGAATCCCCTGTGCCGGCCGATAACACCGGCCATATCCTCTGTCTCGATCTCGCCATTGATCTGGATGGAGATGCCCTCTGTTCCAGTGTCGTAGCTGTAGAGAGCAACGAGGTTCTGGTGATGATCGGTGTAGCGCACCTCCTCATTGCCGCCCTCTACGGTTACATTCCAGGAGACGATGCTCTGGCCCGACACATCGCTTGGGAATACGCGAAGGCGCTGGAGTCCATATTCGATGGGCCTGCCGAAATCGAATTGGGTGGTGTGATCGATCTTGAGAAGCATGGGGCTACCGATAAAACCGGAAATCTTGTTCGATTTGACTGCTGAGCTGATGCAGATCCGCTAGAAAATCGCTCGCGAATTCCCTGAGACC
Organism: Alphaproteobacteria bacterium; assembly: GCA_965222315.1. Lineage (GTDB taxonomy): Bacteria > Pseudomonadota > Alphaproteobacteria > Bin95 > Bin95 > JACKII01. The sequence continues at coordinate 2,373,883 of OZ244951.1, forward strand.
ACTCTCGAAAATTTCGTCGATCGGTGTCGCCGAAAGCCGGTCGCGCATTTCCAACGCATCGTGCAATGACTTGGGATCCTGCCCGTATTCACCGGCGAGATTCTGCAGGTGAATGACGATATTGTTGATACAGAAGGCCATCGACTGCGGCATGCGCGCATCCTTGATCAGGAATTCCGCAATGCCGCGCTGGTTGATCGAGCCGCGGTTCAGCCAACGGTAACTGCGCTGCGCAGACACCGAACGCAGGATAGTTTCCCATTGCACGTTCTGGGATTGATAACCGCCATAGGCAACCGCCGGCAGCAGGGCATAGTACTTGATTTCCAAGATGCCGGCCGTGTTGTTGTTCCGTTCTATGAACGTGCCGATGCTGGCGAAATCATAGATATCGTTCCGCAACTTGGTCCCGTGCATTGCACCGCGCACCAGGGCGCTTTGCTGACGGATCGTTCGGAGGACGTTGTAGAGTTCTTCGGCGGCGATCTGGCGGGCCATCAAGTCCTTAAGGACAATCCAGCACTCGTTGGTCGCCTCGAACACTTCGCGGGTGAGCGCCGTGCGGACCATGCGGGCATTGGTGCGGGCGGCTTCCACGATGGCCAGAACGCTGAAGGGATTGGTCCGGTCACGCAACATGAAGTCGACGACCTTGGCCGGGTCGAAATCCTCATGACGCTCCTTGTAGGCTTCGGCCATTCCGGTGATGTTCAGGATGGAGGTCCACTCGGCTTCCGCGGAATCAGACTGGGACAATGCCGAGCTTACGCCCGCATCCACCAGCCTCGCTGTATTCTCGCTCCGCTCCAGGTACCGGAACATCCAAAAAAGTCCGCCAGCTGTCTTTCCAAGCACGAGCCTCAATTCTCCAGTACCCAGGTATCTTTGGTGCCGCCACCCTGGCTGGAGTTCACCACCAGCGACCCCTTCTTCAGTGCGACGCGTGTCAGGCCGCCCGGCGTGATGTCGATGCGGCCGGGCGCCACCAGCACATAGGGACGGAGGTCCACATGGCGGGGCGCAAGGCCGCCGCGCGTCAGAACCGGCACGGTGGAGAGCGCGAGGGTGGGCTGGGCAATATAATTCCCCGGCCGCCGCCGCAGCTTGGTTTTAAACTTGGCTAGTTCCCGCTTGCTGGCCGCCGGCCCCACTAGCATGCCATAACCGCCGGAGCCGTGGACTTCTTTCACGACCAGTTCTTCCAGGTGGTCCAGAACGTAGGCCAGCGCTTCCGGCTCCGCGCAACGCCATGTCGGCACGTTTTCGAGAATGGCTTTCTGACCGGTATAAAACTCAACGATCTCCGGCATGTAGGAGTAGATCGCCTTGTCGTCGGCGATACCCGTGCCAGGCGCGTTGGCTATGGCGATGCCGCCCGCCCGATAGACATCCATAATGCCGGGAATGCCAAGCGCGGATTCCGGCAGGAAGGACAACGGGTCTAGATACGCATCGTCCACCCGGCGGTAGAGCACATCGATCGGCTGGTATCCCTGCGTCGTCCGCATCCCGATCCTGCCATTGACCAGGCGCAGGTCGTGCCCCTCCACCAGTTCCGCCCCCATCTGGTCCGCCAGGAAGGAGTGCTCGAAGTAGGCGGAATTCCGCACGCCCGGTGTGAGGACCGCGATCAGGGGGTCGCCTTGTGTCGCCACGGGCGCGCAGGCCGCGAGAGAGCGCGCCAGCCTTTCAGGGTAGTCGCTAACGGGGCGGACTTTGATCTTTGCGAACAGATCCGGAAACATGTGCTGCATGGTTTCCCGGTTCTCCAGCATGTAGGAGACACCGGACGGCGTGCGCACGTTATCCTCCAGCACATAGAACTCGTTTTCGCCGGTGCGCACCAGATCGATACCGCAGATATGGGTATAGACGCCGCCGGGCGGGGAAAATCCGATCATTTCCGGCAGATAAGCGTCATTGTTTTCAATGATTTCGCGCGGCACCCTGCCAGCGCGGATAATCTCCTGGCGATGGTAGATATCGTGGATGAAGGCGTTGATCGCCATGACCCGCTGCTCGATCCCGCGGACGAGCCGGGCCCATTCCCGCTCTGCGATAATCCGTGGAACGATATCGAACGGTATCAGGCGTTCGTCCGCCTCATCCTCCCCATAGACGTTGAAGGTAATGCCGGTCCGGCGAAAATAGACTTCGGCTTCCGACAGCTTTTTGCGCAGCCGGCGGGTATCCTGATCCGCTATCCAATGATGGTAGTCGAAATAGGGAGCGCGAGGGTGCCCCTCTTCTTTCAGCATTTCATCGTATATCGGCTCAAGAGCGGTCATGTTCCTACCTGGTTACTTCGGAATTTCTGAACGGGTTATTGATAGTGAAGAAAATTCGCCCTCCCGTCCAGCTTGGCAATGGACGGCGGCACCGGCCGCGAAACGCAGATGCCGCAGAGTATTAGACTCTCAGGCAACGATCCGCTCCGCGCCCCATGGCTTCTGAACGGCCGGCGACGATCCCCTAAATAGCCGTGCAGAAAACCAACCGGTTGCTGAACGGATCAGCGACGATCACTTCCCGCATACCCCAATCTTGATCCTGCAGGCCGGGGTTGTTGCCGTATCCCGGTTTTGCGAGAAGTTCCTTGTGGAATTCCCGCACATCGGGATGGCTGATCCGCACCGCAGCGCCGGGGGAGGCATCCCGATGATGCTCCGAAAGATGCAGGACGCAGGCATCTCGGCTGACCTGCATGTAGAGTGGCAGGCCAGGCTCGAACCGATGCTCCCAGTCGATCTTGAAGCCGAGGTATTCGCAGTAAAACCGTTTCGCCAGCGCCTCATCGAAGCTGCGGAGAATGGGGATGGGTGGGGCAAAGGTCATGGGGAGTCCCTCGTCAAAAGCGACTGCGTCTGGTCACTACAGTTTTGCATCACATCGGCAATGTCGAGAATGGCCGAAGTGTGAAGCATGAGGTACATCCCATTGGCGTGGACTTAAACAGCCGAACGAGCCAGGCTGCGAATCTTCTGCGGCCCGGCTACTTCCCCGTCCATCGACCGGTTTTTACTTCAGGCCCGGCACTTCGCAACCGCGGCGGGCGAAGACATCGCTGATGCGGCAGTCCTGATCCATCTCCACGACAATACTGCCCTGCTTGCAGCTGGCTGGCCGCGCATAGAACTGATAGCCGCTGATGTCTGGCGGTTCACGCGGGCCTTCGTTCCACGTGTCGACGTCCCATTGGACGTTTTGCAATTTGCTCCATTCGATCCCGGCTTCTTTCAGCCGGGACTCGACCTGCGGCTGGCACACATCGTTTTGCTGCGCCGACGCAACGGAAACCGCCATCACCATTCCAGCACAAAGAGCGCCTATTCCTAACCTCATCCTACACCTCGTTGGGTTCATATCGCCTCAATATACGCAGCTTGACACAGCAGTACCGGTTCCACACGGGAAATCGCCATCAATTAGGCTGTGCGGCTACAACCCTAACTGTGCCTTCGAAATGATGTTGTGCTGAATCTCGTTGCTGCCCGAATAGATCGAGACCTTGCGGAAATGGAAGTAGGCAGGGCTCGCGCCGTTGGCGTATTCCGCGCCGACGGGCGGCTCGTTCCAGCCCTGGGTGAGGGCGCCGAAGACGTAGGGGTTGGCGTAGTAGCCGAGCGCATGCACCTTTAATTCGGTCAGGCGCTGTTGGATCTCCGTGTTGCGGATCTTGAACACGTTGGCCTCCATGCCGAGGGCCTGTGCGCCCAAGTCCCCTGCCCGGCTGACCTTGTCGATGGCGCGGAGGTTGAAAGCTTCCAGCGTGCCGAGTTCTATCTCGATCGAGGCGATCTCGCGCGCGAAGTCCGGATCGTCGGCGAGCGGCCCCTCCCCGTTCGCGCCTTCCTCGCCTGCGATGTGTTTCAACTGGCGCAGCAATGCCTTGTGCTGGCCGAGCGAGCCGCCGCCCATGCGCTCGTGCGCCAGCAGGTACTTCCCGATGCTCCAACCATCATGCTCGACGCCGACCAAGTTCTCCACCGGTACGCGGACATTCTCATAGAAGACCTGGTTGGTCTCATGCAGGCCGTCGAGCAAGTGGATCGGGCGGATGGTGATGCCCGGTGTCTTCATGTCCACCAGGAGGAAAGAAATGCCCTGCTGCCGCTTTTCGAACTTGCCGGTGCGGGCTAACAGGAAGCACCAGTCGGCCCAGTGCGCCTTCGTCGTCCAGATCTTGGAGCCGTTGATGACATAGTGGTCGCCATCCCGCACCGCCTCGGTCTTGAGCGAGGCCAGGTCGGAGCCCGCACCCGGCTCGCTGTAACCCTGGCACCAGATTTCATCGCCGGCCAGCATCGGCGGCAGAAAACGCTTTTGCTGCGCCTCGGTGCCAAAGGCCATCAGCACCGGCCCGCACATGTTGATGCTGAACGAGACGATGCGCGGCGCACCGGCGAGGCCCAACTCCTCATCGAAGATATATTTCTGGGTCAACGTCCAGCCGGGGCCGCCGTGCTCTGCCGGCCAGTTCGGCGCGACCCAGCCCTGCTTGGCGAGGATCTTGTGCCATTCCAGCATGTCCTCGTATTTCTGCTCGACGCCGTTTTCGACCTTGTAGCGCAGGCGTTCGGGCAGGTTTTCGCGCAGGAAGGTGCGTACTTCCTGGCGGAAGGTGGCATCTTCGGGGGCAAAGGCGAGGTCCATGGTTAGTCTCCTGTTAACTCAGAGCCCTCACCCTGAGCCTGTCGAAGGGTGTGTTGCCAGGACCAGGCAAGACCCTTCGACAGGCTCAGGGTGAGGGGTTTTGTTAAAGCGTTGGTGCTTCCCGGATCGTTTGGGGTACGCTGCGTTTGATGTATTTGCCGTCGGAGAGGGCACCGTGGAAGGTGCCGTCCTCCACCATGACCTTGCCACGCAGCAGGGTCATGCAGGGCCAGGCGGTAATGGGATGACCTTCCCAGGGGCTGTAGTCGGTCTCGTGCAGGTTTTCGGCCTTCACCTCGCCGCGCACGCTGGGGTCCAGCACACAGATGTCGGCGTCGGAGCCGGCCGCGATTGCGCCCTTCTGCGGGTACATGCCCATGACCTTGGCCGCGTTGGTCGAAACCAAGTCCACGAACCGTTCTAGCGAGTAGCCGCGGCGGGTCACCATCTGGTTGTACATGACGCCGACGCGCGGCTCGCAACCCGCATTGCCGCCGGTGGTGTCGTCGATGCCGGCGCCGATGGTCTTCATGTTCAGATTGCAGCAGATTTCATCGGTGGCAACGCAGTTGATGGCACCGTCAAGGGTGCCGCGCCAGATCTCGTCCTGATCTTCCTGCGTCTTCAGGGAGGGGTAGGTGTGGTACATCTGGCCGTTGGGGCGTTTGTAGTCTTCCTGCGTGTAGCACATGTACTGGTGGAGCGATTCGCCATAGATCGGCTGGCCCTTGGCCCGCGCCTCCCGGATCGCCTTGACGCCGGTGCCGGCGGAAACGTGCATCATGTAGAGGGGCGTGTTCTCCGCCTCCGCCAGGCGGATGATGCGGCGGAAGCTCAAGTCTTCGGAAAGCTGGTTATGCACTTCGGCGAGGTTGTGGAAGCTGGTGCGGCCCTCGCGGAACAGCTTCTCGTACATGTGCATGACGATGTCGTTGTCTTCGGCATGGATAACGCCAAGTCCGTTGTGAGCCGTCAGCACCTTGAACAGCTCCCAAATGTCGCCGAAATGCACCATGCGGCCGCTGCGGGACGGCGTGATGTTGGTCGTGAAGATCTTCACCGTCGGATAGCCGCCCTCGATCAGCGGCGGCAGTTCGGCCAGCGTCTCCGGCTCCAGATCGCCCAGCAGCATGATGTGATAGGCGTAGTCGCAATAGCACTGGTCGATCCATTGCTCATCCCGTTCGGCGATCACCTGAGTGAGCGGTTTTGGCTCCATGCGGGCGGCGAAGTCGATCAGCATGGTGGTGCCGCCCCAAAGCGCGGCGCGGCTCACATCCTCCGGCGGGCCGCTGGTGACGGCCGAGCCGTCCGGCAGCGGCATGTGCCAGGCGCAATGGACGTGCGGGTCGATGCCGCCCGGCATGACGATCTTGCCGGTCACGTCCTTGACGGTCTTCGCCTGGGCGTCGGGGATGGCGCCGGGCGCGGCGACGGCGGCGATCTGCTCACCCTTGATGGCGACGTCATAGAGGCCCGCGCCTTGCGGGGTGACGGCGGTACCGCCGCGAAGGATAAGGTCGAACATCTGCGCGAGCACTCCAGCCGGAAAAAGCAGTCAGTCGGAAAGTCTCGCGCGGAGACACGGCGGACGCAAGGGTATTGCGGCCGGACCAGGCCCAAGGATCAGGCGAAAGATCAGGTCTGGGGATTGGCTGCTTCCGACCGCATCACCTCGATAGGGATTGCGGCCAGTCTGGCGAACGCTTTCTTACGCCTTGACGGTTCCCACCATTCGAACAGGAAAACCTCGATCGGTCGCCACATGGCCACCCAACTGCATATGTGCAGCCCTTCGGACAGAATCTCGCCGCCAATTCCCAGGTCCTATGCCAGAACAACACAGCTGAGCGACAGGCAGACGATCAGAAACGCCAAACCGGTCAAGAGCGCGAGGCGACCCTCCCGGGGTAGAGTCCGTATATCCCGATCCATCGCCCAGTAGCGGTCAGCGCCGTCCCGTCGGTAATCCGATAAGTGGGCTGGTCTATGCTCATCCAACCAACTCGCCGCCAGCCAGAACCGCCGACGGCGTAAAACGCGGCCGGGCTGAATAGCTGATCTGGCGCGGCAAGGCCTGCCTAGCATGTTTTTGCAGATTGGCGTCCATGGGATGACCATATCGCTGCCCGGTGGGGTTAAAAAGCGACATGAGTTGCACCGCATCGCCGGGTCAATCACGCGGGTGCGCCAGTCTAAGTGGCAGCCAGAAACCCGATATAGAGCGCATAGCCCGCCAGCATCACACCGCCCTCCCACCGGCGGAGCCGCCAACCGGACCATGCGAGCAGGATCAGCACCGCCGTTGCCGCCAGCATGATCCAGATGTCTGAGCCCGCGATCTGCGCCGGTATTGCTACGGGATGGACCAGGGCTGTGACGCCCAGGATTCCCAACACGTTAAAGATGTTGCTGCCGACGATATTGCCGAACGCCACATCGCCCTGCCCCTTGCGCGCGGCAATCAGCGAGGTCGCGAGTTCCGGCAGCGACGTGCCGACCGCAACGATGGTCAGTCCGATGACGGCCTCCGAAATGCCCCAGGACGTGGCGACGTCGACCGCGCCCGTCACCAGCAATTGTGCGCCTCCGATGGTGAGAGCCAAGCCCGCCACGACCAGGACTACCGAAACAGCCGTAGACGGTGCACGCGCAAGCTGGACCGTATCAGCCTCCTGTTCATACATCACCGCGGCGGCGCTCCGCCCACGGCGTTCTAACCAAATCGTGCCTGCGATATACGTCAACAGCAGCAGCACCAGTACCGCCCCCGCCCCCCGGCCTATCAGGCCGGTTTGAACCATGCCCAGGCAGACAATGGCGGAGAGGCAAAGCACGGCGCCATCGCGCAGGAACGCAGCGCGGTGGATGGCTATCGGCGCAAGTAACACCGCCGCGCCCAGGATCAGTAGGATGTTGGCAATGTTGCTGCCGACCACATTGCCCACGGCGATGCCCGGCGCGCCGATCAGGGCTGCTTCGATACTGGTGACCAGTTCCGGTGTGGAGGTACCGAACCCGACAATGGTCAGGCCGATCACCAGCGGCGACAGCCCAAGGCGTCCAGCGATTTGCACCGCGCCACGCACCAGGGCTTCGCCGCCGCCAAGCAATAGGACCAACCCAGCGATGATCAGGAGGACACTGTACAAAATTTGATCTCCGCCGGGGGGAAGGTGCGGATTTCACCGCCGCCCGCAAATTGGCATTGGCAGCCGGAAATCAAGGTGCCGACCGCACACGCCCTATTCCGTCGATTGCGAATTCAAGAAGGGCAGCTAGGATCGGCCCCATCGACCGACAATGAACTAAAGGAAACTCCCATGGCCGGAAATGGCGACACGGTAATTGCTCTCGACAAGGCCCGCATGGATGCGATGGCGGCGCAGGACTATGCCAAGCTGGATCAGATCATCGCCGACGACCTGATCTATACGCATTCCTCAGCCCGGCTCGACACCAAGGAAACGCTGATCGGCGCGATGAAGTCAGGGGCGACGGTCTACAAGGCCTGCAAACCGTCGGACGTGAAAGCGATGGACCTGGGTGATACGGTCGTGCTGACCGGCCGCGCGGAAATCAGCATCGACCGGGCGGGCGGTGACGCGCTGTCGTTCGCCGTACGTTTCACCGATGTCTACGCCAAACGCGGCGGCGGCTGGCAGATGGTGGCCTGGCAATCGACCAAGACGGATTAGTCGAGCCTCACCGGTCCGCCGCGGTTTCGCCTTTGGGCGCGCCGGGGCGGGAACGGTAGGCGGCGGGGTCGCGCTTGGCCAGTTCGGCGGGGTTGGAGCCGGGACGCTCGCTCGGGCGGGCGAACTGGAGCACCAGAACATCCGCGCCTTCCGGGCCGGCCCGCATCATCGGCGGCTCTTCCCCTGGCGCAATGTGGGCCAGTGACCATTGCGGCATTTGCTTGCTGCCGAGCGTCACGTCGCCAGAACAGACCAGGTAGTACTGGCCACCGCCGTCGGAAACGGGGCCTCTCGCCGATGCGTCCGCGCCCAGCCGGATGCCACGGGCATCGACGCCGTCGCCCTGATCCTCCATCAACGGGATTTCGACCGCCTCGTCCGCCGCCGGTGCGGGACCGGAGCGGTCGAAATGCGCGGCGATGTTGCGGCCGGCCCGGCCCGGCATGTGCTCCCGGCTGCCCGGCATCGGGAAGAAACCGCCGCTCGCTACGGGACGAAGCGTGAAGAAGGCGAAGCCCTGGTCCTCGCCTTTGATCGGGCCGTAGGGGGTGTAGGCGTCGGCATACTGAAACGACACCGGCGGGGCCGCCTGCTTGCCCATTTTGCAAAAACCGCCGACGACGACCTGATATTGGTCAACGTCATGGAAGTGCGGGGCGATGTGTGCGCCAGGGAACAGGCGGTCCACCAAAAAGGCTTGCGGCTCGGCGTTAATGATACCGGGCGTGCCGATATAGTCGGTGCGTCCGCCCGTGCCTTTTTCATCCTGAATGACGATCTTTTCGGTCTCGGCCACAGAAACGGCTTGCATGGCGTGTCCTCCTTCTCGCGCACTGGCAAGGATCCTTGCCAGCGCACCACATGTTCGCAGATGATGATCATAAGACTTTCGTTTGATGATCTCCAAACAGGAAAACGCACTGAATGAGCGAACAAGCCTCAAATGACCATGTCGGGACCTGGGCGTTGGTTCGGGCCGAGGCCGTGGATGCTGACGGCAACACGGTCGCCCCGCCCTTTGGCGGCGAGCGGGTGATCGGCCGGGTCGTCCTGACGGCAGACGGGCGGATGAGTGCTTCCATCGTCGATGCCCGCGCCGAGATTCCCGCGGGAGAGACGCGGGAATATTCCTGTTATGCCGGGTCTTATACCTTTGACGGGAAAACGCTGGTGACCACGGTCGATTCCGCCTCCGACCCGGCGCGGATGGGCACCGAGCAGGTGCGGGACGTGTCGTTCGAGGGCGACATGATGGTGCTGCAACCGCCGCTGCGCTCCTATGGCGGCAAACCGGCAGAGCGGCGCACGATCTGGTGGCGGAAAATCTCCGATATCTGAGCGTTGTTCGTGTCGCGCCTTGGCGGTCAGGATAAGCTCGTATTTTTGGCCGGCAGGCGTGGCGCGAGTTCCGCCAGCCGGGCGTGCTGGGTCTCTGTGCCATTGGTGACCACCACGAGCAACGAGGGGTCGGCCAGTTCGCGCGCAACTTGCAGGCATGCCCCGCACGGCCAGGTCAGCGCCCCATCGGTTGTTGGTGCGGACAGCACCAGGACGGCCGGACGGCCCGCCTCTGCCGCAACCGTGCTGAACAGCGCGACCCGCTCCGAACACATCGCAAGGCCGAGCGACACGTTCTCGACCAGCACGCCCTGAAGCACCTCGCCCCGGTCGGTCAGCACTGCTGCCCCCATCTTGAAACGGGAGTAGGGAGCATAGGCACGCGTCCTTGCCTCATTGGCCGCGGCTATCGCTTTCCGCACCAGCGGGTCGTTGATGTTCATCACGTTCAGCCTTACTCGGGCAGCCTTACTCGGTTTCGGTGCCGCTCGTCGGTCACCGCATCTGCACTATAGAGCTGCGGCATTCGCGGTGCGAGCCCTGCCGCCGCCATGGACACCCGGGCCCGGTTGGTTAAGGATAACGGAAACAGCCCGTGGCCCGGAGCCGCTGGCGCAGCAATCGGCAAGGGAAACGACCATGGCGAAGCCAACCGCATTCGAAGAAGTGATGGCCGTGCGCGGCAAGGACATGCCTGCGCCCGGCGAGGTGACGATCACCGGCAAGGACCCGGTCTACTCCACCAAGTTCAAGATCGGTGAGACGGTGGCTGCCGCTCTGGCCGGGGTCGGCACGGCGGCGAACGATATCCATGAGTTGAAAACCGGCCGCCGCCAGAAATTCAGCATCGACGTGCGCCATGCGGCGGCGACCTTGCGGAGCGGCGACTATGCGGCGAGCCAGGATGCGTCCGGCGCGTTCCAGCCGCTCATCCACCCATCCCACAAGGCCATGACCGCACTCACCCAGCCCTGGCCGACCAAGGACGGGCGCTGGGCGCTGCCCCATTTCGGCCTGCCTCATTTGCAGGCGAGGACGCAGAAGCTCCTCGGATGCGAAGCGACGCCCGAATCCGTTGCGGCGGCGGTGAAAAAGTGGAACGCGCTCGATCTGGAAGCCGCGATCGACGAGCACAAGGTTTGCGGTGGCATGGTGCGCACCAATGCCGAATGGCTGGCGGAGGAGCACGGCAAAGTGCTCGCCGCCAAGCCCATCGTGGAGATCATCAAGATCGCCGACAGCGCGCCGGAGCCGATGCCGGAGGGGCCGCGCCCGCTGGACGGTATCCGCGTCCTCGACCTGACCCGCATCCTGGCCGGGCCGACAGCCGCCCGCACCCTGGCTGAGCATGGGGCCGACGTGCTGATGGTGACGGCAGAGGGCTTGCCGCAGATCCCTCATGCGGTGATCGATACCAACCACGGCAAGCGCTCCACCTACCTGGACCTAAAGAATCCGGAAGATAACGCGAAACTGAAGGAACTGGCGCGCGGCGCGGATGTGTTCAGCCAGGGTTACCGGCCCGGCACCATCGGCACGCTGGGCTTCGGCCCGGAGGAACTGGCGGAGGTAAGGTCCGGCATCATCTACACCTCGATCTCCTGCTATGGCGCGGATGGCCCATTCAGTCACCGCGCCGGCTGGGAGCAGGTAGCGCAGACCATGACCGGCATCCTGCACGAAGGTACGCCGGAACAGCCGAAACTGCTGCCCGCCGCTGCCAATGACTACACGACCGGGTACCTGGGCGCTTATGGCGTGCTGCTGGCGCTGGCCCGGCGCGCGGTCGAGGGCGGCAGCTATCACGTGCGGGTGTCGTTGTGTCAGTCCGGCATGTTCATCTACCGCCAGGGCGATGTGGGCTATCAGGAGCCCGGCATGGATCTGAGCGAGGCGGAACTGAGCGGGTTGCTGGTCGAAAGCCAGACCGCCTCCGGCACAATCCGGCACCTGGGGCCCGTCGTCCGCATGAGCGAGACCCAGCCGTTCTGGGACAAGCCCACGCCGGTACTGGGCGGAGATAGGCCGGAATGGCTGGAGAGCAGCGCCAGAGCCAGGGCAGCGGAATAGGAATTTCCCGCCTCCCCTTCACCTCGAGTAACCCGGGCGCATTCCGGGTCATAACATGAGGGCGTTCGGAAAGTGGACCTGCTCTCTCGATACAGCCGCTTCGCGGCCACTCGAGATGAAGGGGATCAGGTTGGGTTGGGTCAATGGGAACGTAGCGGTCCTCGGCCCCATCGCATCGGCCCTGCCGCGATGGGTTGGACTATTCACACGGCATAGAAGTATTGCTGGAGGACCAAGGTTCCTCGGGAGGAGATAGTACATGGACGTCAATGGTAAGGTCGCGGTGGTGACCGGCGCGGCGAGTGGGATCGGTTTTGCCTTGTCGAAGGCATTGCTCGCAGCAGGCGCTAAGGGGGTCATCATGGCGGACCTTCAGGCCGACACGCTGAAGGCCGCCGCTGCCGAAATCGGCGGCATCGCCATGCCAACCGATGTCACGGACGAGGCGGCGGTCGCCGCGCTGGTCGACAAAGCGGAGCAGGAAATCGGGGCGATCGACCTGTTCGTGTCCAACGCCGGTATCAGCCCGAAGCCGGTTCGCGACGACAATGCGCATTGGGACCAGCAGTGGAACGTGCACGTCATGGCGCACCTCTACGCGGCCCGGGCCGCCGCGCCGCGGATGGCGGCCAATGGCGGCGGCAAGCTGGTCAGCACGGCGTCTGCGGCTGGAATCCTCATGCAGATGAATTCTGCGGTCTATACGGCGACCAAGCACGCCGCCGTTGGCCTGGCCGAGTGGCTGGCGGTCGAGTGGGGGCCGAAGGGCGTGAGCGTCGCCGTGGTCTGTCCGCTGCGCGTGGCAACGCCGATGACAGAGAACTCAGCCGACAGTGGCACGATCCGCGATGGCGTCAAGACCGCGGATGAAGCGGCGGCCGTCATCATGGAAGGCATCGCCGACGACCGCTTCATGATCTTCACCCATCCACCCGCCGGTGCCTATTGGGCCAAGAAGGCGGCGGACCCGGAGCGCTGGATCGAGGGCATGACGCGGCTCAAACAGAAGATCCGCGGAAGCGTGGCTGGGTCGGATTGACAGGCTACCGGGCCAAGGCGGCAGAGCAGGCTACCTCTCTTCTCTTCACCTCGAGTGTCCCGGGCGAAGTCCGGGATGTATCGAGAGGGCTGTTAGGGACTTTGCTGTTTATCTCTCAATACAGCCGCTTCGCGGCCACTCGAGATGAAGGGATTGGGAAAGATTGAGAGCTACCCCTCCCCCAGTTCGCCGGCCAGGTCGCCCATGCGGAGTTCGCCTTCGCGGGTCTGGCCGCCGATTTCCAGGAACTTGCGCATGTTGCGCTTGGCGCCGTCGGTCCGCAGGGTTTGGTCGAACAGGTAGGCTTCCTCAAACAGGCCCTCTAGCAAGGGGCGGTCGGACTGGTTGATGCTCTGCTTGGCGAGGCGGACCGCCTCTGCCGGGAAGGAGGCTATGCGTCGGGCCAGTTTCTCGACCGCCGGGCCGATTTCGCCGGGCGCGTAGATGCGGTTCAGGTAGCCCCAGCGTTCGGCGGTTTCGGCGTCCAGATCATCGCCCGCCAGGATCAGCTCCATCGCCCGGCCCTTGCCTATCAGGCGCGGCAGGCGCTGGGTGCCGGTGCCGCCGGGCAGAATGCCGAGGGGCACCTCCATCTGGTTGATCGTGGTCTTGCCGCGCACGCCGTAGCGCATGTCAAAGGAGGCGGCGAGTTCGCTGCCGCCACCGCCGACACGGCCCTCGATCTGGGCGATGATGACCTTGTCCATGGTGCGGTAGCGCTCGCACATGGCGTGGAAGGGCTTTATCTGCACTTCCCGCCGGACGGGCGTGCCGGTCGGCCGGTCAAGGATCGCCGCCACATCGAAATGGGCGAGGAAGAAGTCCGGGTCGGCGCTCTTGAACACCACGACGAGCAGGTTCGGGTCGGCCTTCAATTCATGCGACAGCGCCTCCAGTTCAGCCAGGAGATCGAGCGTGATCACGTTTACGGGCGGATTGGAGATGGTGGCGGTGGCGACGCGTCCGGCGATCTCCACCCGGATCAGCTTATAGTCATAGGCCATGGCGTTTCTTTCTGAAGCAGCTTTTGGAACGGCAAAACCGACTCTGGATTGATTGTAACGGCGCTGGCAAGGGCCAGGGCAAACCGGTCATTCCGCCGGGACCGGTTTTTGCTATGAAGAATGAAACAAGCCTGACCTCGACACCCCTGCCTGCCCACGCTCGCCCCCCCCTCATGACTGCCAACTACCGCTCACGCGAAATAATTGCCGACGGCGTGGTTCACGTGATTGGCTGCCTGTCATCGGTCGCGGCCGCAATTGTATTGCTCGCCCGGGTTCTGCCGCGCGCGGATATGACGGTGACCGCGGCCGCACTGGTCTATGCTGCCGGCCTGATCGCGATGCTGTGGGCTTCCGCTGCATATAACCTCGCGCCGAACCGAGACTGGAAAGCCCGGTTGCGTCGCTGCGACCATGCCGCGATCTTCCTGATGATCGCCGGCACGTATACCCCCTTCGCCTTGATCGGGCTCGGCCGCCCTGCCGGTTGGCAGCTTTTGGCCGTGGTATGGGCCGTAGCGATAGCTGGCATAGCATTAAAGCTCTGCTTTCCGGGCCGATATGAGCGGCTTGCCATCGCGCTCTATCTGGCACTCGGCTGGGCCGGTCTCCCGCTTGGCCGGGAGCTGCTGACGGCATTGCCCAGCGATGTGTTCGTGCTGCTGGTTGCAGGTGGTGCGATCTATACGGCTGGTGTGGCATTCTATCTTTGGGAGCGCTGGCCCTACCACAACGCGGTATGGCATTGCTGCGTGTTGGCGGCGGCGGCCTGTCACTACGGCGCGGTGCTCGAATTAATGGAGCGGGCGGCAGCCCAGACAGCAGCGGCGTTGCCTTTGGCGTTGTGACGAGGCAGGCTTAGGCGCCCATTCTCCGGAAGGAAGTGCCCATGGAACCCGACCGTTTTCCCTACAGCCCCATCGTTGACCGGCCGCCGCTGCGCTGGCCGAACGGCGAACGGGTGGCTGTCTGGGTGCTGCCGAATGTTGAGCATTACGAGTACCAGCCGGTGTTTCAGAACGTGCGCAACCCCTGGCCGCGCTCGCCGCACCCGGACATTTTCGGCTATGGCGACAAGGATTACGGCAACCGGGTCGGCTTCTGGCGCATGACCGACCTGATGGACAAGCACGATATTACCTGCACCATCTCGCTGAATTTCTCCGTGATTGAGCACTATCCAGAGATTTTCGAGGCGATGCAGGCGCGTGGCTACGACTATCTCTGCCACGGCATTTACAACACCCGCTACCTCTGGAACCTGCCGGAGGATGAGGAACGGGAGGTGATGCGCGATTGCGTCGAGACACTGCGCAAGCATACCGGCAAGCAACTGGCCGGCTGGTTTGGCCCGGCGGCAAGCTTCACCGTGAACACGCCCGACCTGGTGGCCGAACTCGGCATGAAATACACGAGCGACTGGTACCATGACGACCAGCCCTTCCCGATCAAAACCAGGACGCTGCCGAAGTCGGGCAAGCCGTTGATCACCGTGCCCTATTCCATGGATATCAACGACGCTATCGAATACCGCTACCACACCGAGGGTGAGGAATTCGCCCAGATGATCATGGACCATTTCGATACGGTCTACCGCGAGGGCGAGCATGGCGGGCGGGTGATGGCGATTGCGCTGCACCCCTATCTCTATGGCACGCCGCACCGCATCCGCTATCTGGATAAGGCGTTGGCCTATATCAAAGGCCATTCCGACGTCTGGTGGGCGACGGGCGAGCAGATCGCCGACCACTACCTGGAGCACTGCCTGCCGGACGTGCAGGCGCATCTGGCGAAGCAGGAGGGTTGAGGCGATGACCGATACGAACAAGTCCCAGACCGTCCGTTATCGTGATGGAACCGGATATGACCACGAGCATTTCGCCTGGAACCCGTTGCCAAAGCGCAAGTCCGTCGCCTGGCCCGGTGGGGGGCGCATCGCTTGGTGCGTCTATCTTTATCTGGAATATCTGGAACTGGACCCGCCGGAGGGCTCGGTGCGTGACCCGCGCTATGGCGGCGCTTTGGGCTCGCACTTCCCGGACTATCTGAACTACTCTCACCGGGAGCACGGCAACCGGGTCGGCTTTTGGCGGGTGCTGGAACTGCTGGACAAGCACGGCATCACGCCGACCGTGCCGGTCAACGCCATGCTTGCCAAGCGCTATCCCCGCATGGTCGAGGAATGCGTGAAGCGGGGGTGGGAGATCGCCGGGCATGGCGTCTCCGCCACCCAGATGATCACATCGAAGATGAGCGAGGCGGAGGAACGGGCGACGATCAATGGCTGCCTGGATACGCTCGAAGGCGTGACAGGCAAGCGGCCTGTGGGTTGGTTCGGGCAGGACTTCTCCGAAAGTGCGCGCACCCCTGCCCTGCTGAATGAAGCAGGCATTCAGTACGTCGCCGACTTCCCGAACGACGACACGCCCTATGCCACCAACCATGGCGGCCTGATCTGCATGCCGAACCAGGCGGAATGGGACGATACCCAGTTAATGACCATCCGCCGCCTGATGCCGTGGCGCTGGCGCGACGTCGTGTGCGAGGCATTTGACTACCTGCATGAGGAAGCACATCCGGCAGGTACGGTGATGACCCTTGCTATCCACCCCTGGCTGCTGGGCCAGGCGCACCGGATCAAGTATCTGGAGGAGGCGCTGGCCAAGATGACCGCTTATGGCGAGGTCTGGCAGGCCAGTGCCGGCGAGGTGGCGGCGCATTGGCAAAACCAGCAATAACCGGAGCACTGGCGGCGGTCCTGCTGGCGGGCGTACTGGCCGGGCCGCCAGCGCTCGCCGCGCTGGATTGCAGCGATGAGGCGGCAGTCGGGCGGGTTGCGCTCGATACCGGAGACGGACTGGCGGAGCCCGGCTCCCGGTCCAATCCCTGGATCAACCGGCATCATGTCTATTGCGGCGACATTAACCGGCGCGGCAAAGCGGTCGGCTATCACTACCGCGAAGACGGTCAGGATCCGCGCGCCGGCCCTGGCGACAACAATCCGGCCGCGGCGCGGATTACGGGTGCGGTGAAGCCTCAAGCTGGCGCTGAAGGCTGGCGGGTCTACCGCGGCGAGGGAATTGAGATCTGGGATGAACGGTCGGAGCGGTACGTGCGGAAGCGCGGTTTCTCCACCTTCTTTCCAGACCGGTGCTCTCCGGCAGAGGTGCTGGCCTCCATCCGCCATGCGGTGACGCAGTCGAAGCGGCCGATACCAGCAAAGGGCGGCAGGTTTCGGGGCCTGTCAGGACCGGGGGATGGCTGGGAAGGCTATTGCTACCGGCAGGACCAGGCTGGCGGGCCAAAGCTGCCCTTCTCGGTCAGCGGTTTTCTGAACGACCTGCGCGATGGCGGCTGGACGATCAACACGGCTTACCCGGACCAATGATGCCGACCGGCTTTCCCGAGCCCCGGTCATGCGTCACTTGGTTGGCGGTCGAGCCGTAAAGCACGGTGCTGCTTCAACCTCTGCTGTAGGGTCCGCCGCGGAACTGACCGGGGGACAGGTCGCTTCATCGCAGTCGACGGGATGATCGGAGCGCAAGTGCGCGGCGCAACGAACATCCGCTTCGGTATTTGCTAGCTCCGGCCGACGCAGGGCTCGGCGCGCTCAGGCACCGGTGACCGTAGTGTCCTTCCCCATGGCCCGGTCAAGGCTCCAGGCGCCGCCACCGCTGGCGGCAAGGAACAGGAACACGAAGCAATAGAGCGCGGCGAGCTCGCCCCCGTTCAGGATCGGGAAAAAGCCTTGAGGCATGTGCGCGATGAAATAGGCGGCGGCCATCAGGCCCGAAAGTATGAAGGCGACCGGCCGGGTAAACAGCCCCACGAGCAGCAGCGCGCCGCCGACCAACTCGAGAAGCCCTGCGATGCCGCTCATCGATGCAATGGCGGCGTCATTCATGGGGCCGGTTGGAAAGTTCAGGTGTTTCATCGTTCCGTGCTGCAGCAAAAGAGCCGCCGACATGATGCGCAGGACCGAGAGAAGCTGTAGCCGCCAAGGGTCGAGGAAGCCCATTTTGTTTCTCCATTTGGTTAGCGTCCGAGGACGTGGTGAAATCTCCGCGCCGCTTCGCGGTGGACCTGCCCCGTTTTGGTGTCGCTCCAGTTTCTCACCTAAACGACCTTTCGTTCGAAGGCCAAGGGATTTCCCCACCTTAAAACGGTCATTTCCACCTATCACGCAAGCGTTGCCGAACAATAGCCGCTCGCCTTTTGCGATACCGGAAACCATTTGAGCCGCCCAACGGTGGCCGCATTGTTCTACTCAGAGCGCTACAACCTGAACCGGCTTTTGCCGGCTAATGGACCATCCGGATTCAGTTTATCCATAAGATTGCGAAATTTGCGCGGCTGGATCAACGCCGTTGCCGATGACGCCAAAGGCTGCAAAGGCGGGTTTCGTCAGCCATCAAAGGGTGGTTGTTTGGATGGATATTATTCTCCATCCACCCAATTTATCATTTTATTTTAACTCGTTATGCCGAAGCAATGGTGACCCCAAGGGGAATCGAACCCCTGTTTTCAACGTGAGAGGATGACGTCCTAACCGCTAGACGATGGGGCCACAAACGAAGCGCGGGTATGCCAAAGGCGCCGGGCGAATGCAATAGGGAATAAGGGTGGCTTTGACCGGTGGAGATTATGGCGCGCCGGGCAGCAGTTTGATGCGGCCGGTCTCCTCACCCGTGCGGGCGTCGATGATCATGAGCCAGGATGTGCCATCGGTTTCCGTCAGCCATAGCAAAACCTCGCCGCCGGCCATGGACGTTTCGGCAATTTCGGCTCCGTTCGGCAGGTCGAGCGTCGTGCGGTACGCGGCATCCGGCTCCGCCACGCCTTGCATCCGTATCACCAGCGTAACGGCGACGATGATGAAGCCCGCAACGATCAGGACGCCCATCCCGATAACGATGGCTTTGACGAAGCCCATGGCTCTCTCCTTGCAAGCGGCGATGGGGCGGGTTCCCCTCACCCGCCGATACGGTAAGATCGAGCCATAGACACCCGCCCGCCGGGCGGCAAGACGCCAAAAGGAAACGCCCCCATGTCCAAAGCCCCTGCCCCGCCGCCAACACCCTCCGGCCAGTCCCACTACCTGCATCCCCGCGCCGATTGGCTGGCCCTCTACGACGAGCCGGCGCTGGAGCCGGACCTGCCCATCATCGACCCGCACCATCATCTGTGGGAGCGCGAGGACTGGGTCTATATGCTGCCCGACCTGCTGGAGGATTGTAATTCCGGCCACAACATTATCGGCACCGTCTTCGTGCAGTGCCGGGCCATGCACCGGGCGAGCGGGCCGGAAGAGATGAAGGCCATCGGCGAGACCGAGTTCGCCAATGGCGTGGCGGCGATGAGCGCCAGCGGCGGCTACGGCAAGACCGTTGCCTGCGCCGGAATCGTGTCGTTCGCGGACATGTTCCTTGGCGCGAACGTCAAGCCGGTGCTGGAGGCGCATATCGCGGCGGGCAATGGCCGGTTCCGCGGTATCCGCCACATTGCGGCTTGGAACCCGGACCCGGAGCTGAACAATCCGGCCTATCAGCCGGGTGAGCACGCGCTGCTGAACGAGACCTTTCAGGCCGGTTTGCGGCAGCTAGCGCCGCTGGGCCTGACCTTCGAGGCCTGGCTTTACCATCCGCAGATCCAGGACGTGACCGCGATGGCCCGCGCCATTCCGGACTTGAACATCGTGCTCAACCATATCGGCGGGCCGCTCGGCCGGAATGCCTATGCCGGCAAGCGGGACGAGGTGTTCGCGGAGTGGAACAAGTCGATCCGCGAACTGGCGACCTGCCCCAATGTTTCGGTCAAGGTCGGCGGCATTGGGATGCGGCTGAACGGCTACGACTTCCACGAACAGCCGAAGCCGCCGGCGGCGCAGGTGTTGGCGGATGCCTGGAAGCCTTATGTCGACACCTGCATAGAGGCGTTCGGCGCAAACCGCTGCATGTTCGAGAGCAACTTTCCGGTGGACAAGGGCAGCTATCCGTACAGCGCCTACTGGAACGCCTGCAAAATCCTGAGCAGCGGCGCCAGTCAGGACGAGAAGCGTGACCTGTTCGCAGGCACGGCGGACCGGTTCTACCGGCTGGGTCTGCTGGGCTAGCGCAAGGTTAGCTTAGGCGGAAACCAGGCCGTTGCGGCTGGTAGCGGGATTCCTCTCCCAAGCCGGCTCGTCAGAGGTGGCCCAGCGTCCAGAATTGCAACCTAATACCGACGGCAGGGTATAGTGACCTTCACCTCGAGTAGCCCCGGATCGCAGTCCGGGGCGTATCGACAGGCCGGCGATTGTATCCCTTGATACACCGGCTGCGCCGGCACTCGGGATGAAGGAGAGAGAAGGTCACTCCTCCCTGCCGTTGGTATAAGGCTGCTGATCCTGGCCCCCGGCCCTCGCCTTTGGCTCTGCCGGGGAGTTTGGCTTATATTGCCGCCCAGCGAGGCTTTGTTCCGACTCGGATGTCAACATTCCGGCGCGGGCTGCGAATACCCGTTACCCTAATAGTGACGCATTGAAAGCAGTGGAACCTCATTGCCGGCGGCCCTATATCGGGTGGGGCCAGCATTGTAGTGGCGTGTTGACCGCGAAATAACCGATCCTCCATTGTGCTTTTGCTCGTTGGGTCAACAGGGATCTACAAGGCATCTACACCGTATCGACATTCTATCTACATTTCATCTACACCGAGTTTACATTTATCTACATTTCGGCGTCAGAATGTAGATGAATGTAGAGAAATGTAGATGTTTCTGGCAAAAAACTCGGAGACGCTACCCAGTTAGCTCTTTTCGGTCCCGGAATTGATCGAGCGCCTCCGGGTTGGCGAGGGCTTCCTGGTTCTTGACCGGACGGCCGTGCACCACGTCGCGAACGGCCAGCTCCACGATCTTGCCAGAGCGGGTGCGAGGAATGTCCGTCACCTGGACGATCCGGGCGGGCACGTGGCGAGGCGAGGCTCCCTCTCGGATGCGGGTTTTGATGAGGCGCTCCAGGTCAGCGTCCAGGTCGAGGCCGTCGCGCAGGCGGACGAACAGAACGACGCGGGTGTCGTTGTCCCAGTCCTGGCCGATGACCAGGCCCTCCACCACATCATTCAACTGCTCCACCTGCCGGTAGATTTCCGCCGTGCCGATGCGGACGCCGCCGGGGTTCAGGGTGGCGTCGGAACGGCCATAGATCATCAGGCCGCCATGCTCGGTCTCCGCCGCGTAGTCACCCTGGTGCCAGGCACCGGGGAAGCGCTCGTAGTAAGCGGCGCGGTAACGTTCATCCTCCGGGTCGTTCCAGAAACCCAGGGGCATGGAGGGGAAGGCATTCAGGCAGGCAAGCTCGCCCTTCTCACCGATAGCCGCAGGTTTGCCGTCCTCGTCCAGCACCCGGATGTCGAGGCCGAGCGCCTTGCATTGGATTTCGCCGCGCCAGATCGGCCCCAGCGGATTGCCGGAGACCAGGCAACCGCAGAGGTCAGTGCCGCCGGAGACGCTCGCCATCTGGCCGTTGGGCATGATGTCGGCATAGATGTAATCGTAGGCCTCCGGCACCAGTACGCTGCCGGTAGACAGCATGGCGCGCATGGCGGAGAGGTCGTGAGTCTGCCGTGGCTTCAGGCCTTCCTTGGCGATAGCGTCGATGTATTTGGCGGAGGTGCCGTAGATCGTGACCTTCTCCCGCGCAATGAAGTCCCAAAGCACGTTCGGCCCCGGATGAAAGGGCGAACCATCGTAGAGCATGAGCGTCGCACCTGACGCGAGGCCGCCCGCCAGCCAGTTCCACATCATCCAGCCAAGGGTCGTGAAGTAGAACAGCCGGTCGCCCACATGCACGTCCGTGTGCAGCAGGTGCTCCGAATAGTGCTTCATCAGAATGCCGCCTGCCTTGTGCACGATGCACTTGGGCGCGCCCGTGGTGCCGCTCGAATAGAGGATGTAGAGCGGGTGGTCGAAGGGCAGTTGCTTGAACTCCAGCCGCGCCGGTTCGCTCCAGGACAGGAAGTCGGCAAGGCTGATGGCGCGGGGGATGCCGGTGAGGTCGGGTTCTTCCTCCAGGAATGGGATGACCACGACCCAGTCGCAGGTGTCGAGCCCGCGCATCACGTCGGCCACCTTGGGCCGTATGTCGATGCGCTTGCCGCCGTAGCAGTAGCCGTCGACCGTGAACATAATCTTGGGCTCAATCTGGCCGAACCGGTCAAGCACGCCCTGCACGCCGAAGTCGGGTGAGCAGCTTGACCAGACCCGGCCGCCCGCCGCCGCGCCGAGCATGGCGCCGATGGCTTCCGGCATGTTGGGCAGGTAGGCAGCGACCCGCTCCGCCTCCCCCACATGATGCATGTCGAGGGCGTGGGCGACCTTCGCCGTAAAGGCGCGGAGTTCGTCCCATGACCACTCGTCCCGCAAGCCGTCCTCCCGCCCCATGATGAGGGCCGGTGCGCCGCCGGTCTGGCGCAACAGGTTCTCGGCATAGTTCAGGCGGGCGTCGGGGAAGAAGCGCGCACCGGGCATCTTGTCCGCATCGGCGATGATGCGCTCGCCCTTGGTCTCCGCCACCACGCCGGCATAGTCCCACATCAAATCCCAATGGGCGGCCGGATCGGCGACGCTCCAGGCGTGCAGGGCGTCAAAGTCCGGGAGTTCCTGGCCAGAGCGCTTTGCAGCTTCCCGCATGAAAGCACGCATGAGGGTGGCTGCCATGCCGGCTTCGGAGGGGCGCCAGAGGGGTTCGGCCATGGGAGGCTCCGGAGGAAAGGATAACGGGTCTTGCGCGTAGACGTAGCGTGTGGCGCATCCTGGCTCAAGCGGCCTCGCACGAATCGATGCCGGCAAAGCTAGTTTGGCGCGTCATTCTGGCATACACTGAAATGCATATTGATGAACTGGGCATAGGAGGGTCCCGCCATGCGTGTCGCAACCATCGGATTGGCGCTCGCCTTGACCGCCGCTGCTAGCCCCGCTGCCGCGCTGGTCAATGGAGGGTTTGAAGCAGGCCCGCCGCTCACAGGCTGGACCGTTTTCCCGACAACAGGCGTCAACCCGATCCGGGCGACGGTAGAGGCCGCCGGCTTTGGCATTGTCCCGACCGAGGGACGCTTGCAGGGCGTGATTGAGACCAGCGACATCGACGGCAGGACGGCGGCGGAGGTAGAGACCTTCTTCGGTCTAATCCCCGGCGCGATCACCGGGTTCGGCCAATCAAACCCAAGCGGCATCGCCATTAGCCAGACCGTCAATGTGGTGTCAGGCGACATGCTGCTGGGCGACATCAACTTCCTGACCAATGAGTTGGTTCAGGGTGATCCTGGCTACACCACCAGCCCGGCCTTCGATGACTTCGCCGTGCTGATCGCCGATGGGGCCGCACATGTTCTGGCGGACGTAAACCAGGCAGGGTTTTTTACGTCGAACGCATTGCTGCGGGGCGGCTCCTCCGTAACCGGCGTGACCAAGGAGACCGGCTACCAGCCGCTCAGCTATACCTTCCAGAACGCCGGGACGCAGACCATCGGCTTTGCGGTGTTCAACGTGTCGGATATCGGCAACCAGTCGGCATTGGCCATGGACGACCTGAAAACCCAGGCTGTGCCCCTGCCGCCTGCCATGGCCTTGCTCCTGGCGGGCCTGGGTTTAGGCGTTGCTCTGAGCCGGAGGAGGCGCGGCGCTTAGCTTGCCGCCTTCGCCCCGTCAGGCAGATGGTCGATGCCGCCATCGGGGTCGGCGCACTCCTCCTCCGGCAACTCGGTTTCGAGGGTCGCGTGGTGTATGCTGAAGTCTGCCGCC
The DNA here is from genome assembly GCA_965222315.1 of Alphaproteobacteria bacterium. Classification (GTDB taxonomy): domain Bacteria; phylum Pseudomonadota; class Alphaproteobacteria; order Bin95; family Bin95; genus JACKII01. The sequence continues at coordinate 2,397,465 of OZ244951.1, forward strand.
AGCAGCCGACGCAAGCGGCGTTTGACGTCTGCACCGTTCGCGGCGGCGCTTTCTAGCAGTACGTGCGCTTCCAGCGAAATGCGGCGTTCGTCGAAACGCCACAAGTGAACGTGATGGATGCCGCCCACGCCTTCAACGCCGGCCATCGCCGCGGCCACGTCGTTTGTGTCCAATTCATCGGGAGCGGCGTTCATCAGGATGCGGATCGCCCCGCCGATCTCCGAAAACCCATGCCAGAGCACATAAGCGGCAATGATCAGCGTCACGATCGGATCGATCAGGGTCCAGTCGTAGAGCAGCACGACGACGCCACCGATGATGACCCCAACCGAAGCCAGCCCATCGGCGACATTGTGCAGGAACGCCGCGCGGATGTTCATGCTGTCTTTCGCCATGGCGTAGGTCAGCAATGCTGTCACGGCGTCGATCACCAGGGCGATCCCGGCCACGATAATCACCGTCCAGCCCTCGACCGGCTGCGGCGCGAACAGCCGCACGATCGCCTCGTAGACTAGGTAAAGCCCAATCAGGATGAGCGTGGTGAAGTTGACCAGGGCCGCCACGATTTCCGCCCGGCCCCAGCCGAAGGTCATCTGCTCGTCTGCCGGGCGCCGGGTCAAGCGGCGCGCCCAGAGCGCAATAATCAGCGAGGCGGCGTCCGAGAAGTTGTGCAGTGCATCGGCTATCAGCGCCAAGCTGCCGGAGAGGACACCGCCGACTACCTGCGCCACGGTCAGGCCGAGATTAATGGCCACGGCAACGGCCAGCCGCCGCTCCCCCATTCCAGCAGTGTCATGGGAATGGCCCTTGTGGGAATGACTTTGTTGGGAGTGCCGGTGCCGGTGGGTGTGTTGCATGAAAATTCTGTTGGATGAGTTCGGCTATCGTATAGGTTTTGCGCCTCTGCGTGAAGGTTGGGGCCACCGCCGGTGGCCCGCACCGCAAGCAGATCTCCCTGCCAATTAGTGAGTGCTGATCCATGAACCTCAAAATTGACCAGATCCGGCGGGAAACGCCCGGCACGGGCGAAGGCGTTCACCTGCTGGCTTGCGGTTCCGCCCTGATGCCGCAGTGTGTCATCGACGCTGTGGTCGGCCACACCATGCTGGAGGCGCGCATCGGCGGTTACGAAGCCCATGCTGAACGCGCCGGCGCGCTGGACGGCGTCTATGACAGCATCGCCCGCCTGATCGGCGCGGATAGGCGGGAAGTGGCGCTGGTGGAGAACGCAACCGCCGCCTGGTGCCAGGCCTTCTACGCGCTGCCGCTCAAGCCGGGCGACCGGATCCTGACCTGCGAGGCGGAGTATGCCGCGAACTATGTCGCATTCCTGCAGCGGGCGAAGCGCGATGGTATCGTCATCGATATTGCGCCCAGCGATGCGGCGGGCCAGGTCGACCTGGACGCCCTGGAAGCTTTGATCGGACCCAGGACGGCGTTGATCGCCCTGACTTGGATTCCGACAAACGGCGGCCTGGTCAATCCGGCAGCCGAGGTCGGGCAGATCGCCCGGCGGCATGGCATCGCCTACCTTCTGGACGCCTGCCAGGCGGTTGGCCAGATGCCGGTCGATGTCGGGGAATTGGGCTGCGATTTTCTGTCGGCGACCGGGCGCAAGTTCCTGCGTGGCCCCCGAGGGACTGGCTTTCTGTATGTCCGTGGGTCATGGCTGGAACACCTGGAACCGGCGATGATTGACCATTTTGCGGCGCCTTGGACCAGCCGCAACGAATACCGTCTGCGGGATGACGCGCGCCGGTTCGAGAACTGGGAGAACGCCTATGCGTTGCGGGCGGGTTTGAGGGCCGCCGCCGATTACGCGGTGGCGCTGGGGATAAGCGCCATTCAGGAACGGGCCTGGTCCCTGGCCGAGTATTGCCGCAATGCCCTGCGCGAGGTGTCCGGCGCAGAAATCCGGGATGCCGGTGCAGAACATTGCGCCATCGTCAGCTTCACGATCGAGGGCCTCGATCCGCGGGCGGCGGTTGCCGCGCTCCGCAAACAGCGCATTGCGATCAGTACCTCCGACCCGGCGAGCACCCGGCTCGACGCAGAAGCGCGCGATCTGCCGTTGTTGTTGAGGGCCGCGCCCCACTACTACAACACAGAAGCGGAGATCGATCTGCTGGCGGAGAGCCTTTCCGCGGTGCGGGCCGCCCAGTAGCCTACGGCCGCCTACGCCGCCATCCGCCCCGGATTGCGCGCAGCCAGCAAAGGGCGCACCAGCGCCTTGAAACGCCGGGCTTCCTCGTCGTGCAGGTAGCCGGAGAGGCAGAAAGAGTGGCAGCCGGCGTCGATGAATTCCTGAAGCTGGGCAGCGCACTGCTCCGGGTTGCCGACGACGGCGATACCCGCGCCGGGACGAACCTGGGTGATGCCAGTCCAGAGGGCCGGGCCGATCATCTCCCCATGCTCCTTGGCCAGTTCCTGCACGCGGGTGTTGGCGGCGGAGCGGGATGTCTCCCGCAGGATCCGCTCACGGGATTCGGCAGTGCCCGCTCCCACCAATTCCCGCGCCACGGCCCAGGCTTCGTCTTCGTCCTCCCGGCAGATGATCTGGAGGCGCATGCCGAAGCCGATCTTGTCCGCCCGGTCGTGCCTCGCCGCCAGTTCGCGGATATGGACGATGTTCTCCGCAATGCGGGCGGGCGTGTCGCCCCAGAACAGGTGCACGTCGGAGTGCTTGGCCGACAGCGCCGCTGCCTCCGGCGAGCCGCCGCCGAGATAGAATGCGGGATAGGGTTTCTGGTGGATGCGGGGAACGATCTTCGCCCCCTTCAACGTGTGAAACCGGCCGTCGAAATCGATGGGCTTCGGCGAGGTCCAGATCTTCTTCATGATCGAGACCTCCTCCTCCATCAGGGCATAGCGGTCTTCCTTGGCATAGGTGATGCCGTCGCTCAGAATCTCCGCCTCGCTCTGCCCGGCGATGAGGTTGATGCAGATGCGGCCCTGGGTGAGCTGGTCGAACGTGGCGATCATCTTCGCCAGCATGACCGGGTTGATATAGCCCGGCCGCGCTGCAATCAGCGGCTTGATCCGGCTCGTCTGGCCGACAAGGAAGGCTGCGGTGACGTATGCCTCCCAGCAGATCGGTGTGACCGGGATCAGCATGTACTCGAAGTCCGATTCCTCCGCCGCGCGGATGACCCGGAGGAAGAATTCAGCATCCGGCTTTATGGATTTCGCCGGGTTGCCGATCTGGGTGGTGTCGCCGTTGGTTGGCAGGTACCAGCCGAATTCCAGGGCGCGCATGGCCGTCATTCCGCGTCCATCGGCGCATGCAGCGGCACGCCGGGGACGGCGACACCGTTCGGGCGGCCACTCGCCGTTCGGCCTTGCAGGGAGGCCACGCAGGCGGGCGGCAGTTCCGGCCCATCATCACAGGCAAGCCACAGCCGCAGCAGGTGCCGCCGCCGCTCCGGCTCCGGGTAGTCCTCGAATGCCGTGCGGGAATGCAGGATGAAGTGATTGTTCAGCAGTTGTATATCGCCGGGCTCAAACGCCATGTCGATGTGCATGTCCGGACTCTCGGCGAGGCGGTCGAACATTTCAATCGCCTCAAGCTGAGCCTCTGATAGGCGGGGCGCATCGGGCAGCAACTGCCCCTTGCGGATGGCGCCGCCCAGGTAGCTGCAGATGATATGACCCGGCGCCGGGTTGTAGATCGAGAACTCCTGATAGGCGGGCATGCCCGGCGGGACTTCGCCATAGCGCGTGCGGCAGACCGGTTGCAGAAGGGCTGCAGCGAGGTCGGGCCGTTGCCGTACCATCTCGTTCCAGATGGCGGTGGAACTGACGGCGCTGGAGAGCCCGCCTGCCTTCGCCGGCTTGAAGCAGAGCAGACCCACCACGTCGGCCCGGTCGCAGTGATAGAGCAGGCGCGCGCTGGTGTGGTAGCCGCGAACATTCGCGCCTGCCGGGTCGTAGCCCAGGTCCTTAACATGCCCCAGAACATGACCGAGGCCGTTCTGGGAACAGGGCTCGCCCCAATGGGTGCCTAACGCCCAATACATCCAGATCGTCTGCGCGTGGCTGAAACGCTCCACCGGCAGACCGCGCAGCAGAAAGATGCCGCGCCCGCGCAGGACTTCCTCACGAATGCGCTTTAGCACCGGTGCAAGAGCCGGTAACGGGAAGTCAGCGCGCGTCGTTTCGGTCAGGTCGCGGCCACTCGCCCGCACCGCGTCAGCCGCCGCCGCCAGTTCGGCAATCTCTCTGGGTTGAAGGCGGTAGATCCAATCGCCAGACCGCTGCAATTCCGGCCCATGCCATGCCTGCGGATTGTCATAGACTGGCAGAGCGCTTTCAGCCGCCGTCTGATTGCCGTCTGGCATTGGCTTGATCCCTTCAGCGCCGCACGATACCGCCCGGCCCTTTCCTCTCCGCTAAGCGGCCCGCTTGTGCCAGGGGGTTTCCGACAGGCCGAACAGCTTGGCCGCATTCAGGCCGAGGATCTGCTTCTTCTGCTGTTCGCTCAGAAAATCGATATCGTAAATGGCGCGTGGCGCGTCAAAGTCGAAGTGCGGCCAGTCGCTGGCGTACAGCAACTGTGTCTCAGCGTTGATCATCTCCAGCGTCGCCTTCAGCCCGACCGTGCTGGACTTCTCCATCGGCTGGCAAGAATAGAAACAACTCTCGCGCATATAGTCCGACGGCATCTTCTTCAGCATCGGCGCTTCGGACTGGCGCATCAGGTACTGGTCGTCTAGGCGCTGCATGACGAAGGGCACCCAGGCGAGGCCGCTCTCGATCCAGAGGCTGTTCAAGCCGGGGAAGCGCTCCGGAATGCCGTTCAGGATCCAATTGGTCATGTGCACGATATTGCACCAGGCAAAGCCCAGCGCATGCATGCCGAGGAAGGTGTTCACGGTCGCGAGCGACGGGTCCTGCCAGTGATAACCGGCATGGAAGGCGATGGGCTTGCCGGTCTCCTGGATCGCTGCGTAGAGCGGCATGTACTCGTTAGAGTGCACCGGCTTGTAGCGGGTGGAGGTAACGGTGAAGCCGATGACGCCCGGCACGTCCTTGAATTCCTCGACGGTCTTCATGGCCTCCCGCGGGGAGTTGAATGGCAGCACCACCAGCGCCTTGATCCGCTCGTCACCCGGCATGATTTTTTGGGTAAGCCAGCGGTTGTAGGCATTGCAGAGCTGCACCTCCATCTCGACCTGAGGATGCATGCCGATGAAAAGCATGGGCGTCGGGAAGACGACCATGTAATCGACGGCCAATCCCTCCATCGCGCGGCGGGTCAGCGTCACGTCGCGGTGGACGCTCTTGTCCTCAACCGGCTCGCGCATGCTGGATTGGTGAGGGATGCGGCCGCCCACGTCCTGGTAACGCAGGCCGAGGTCGCCGTTCAGGCCGTATGGCGGTGCGCCGATGCGCTCCGACTGATACATGCGGGCCTGGTCGCGGATAACGGGGTCGGCGATGTACTCGATAACCTCCGCCCAGTGCACCGTCTCCGTATGGTGAGCGTCGCAGTCGACGATCAGCCAATCGGCGTACCCTTCCTGGCGAGCATGGCGGACCGACTTCGCGAGGTAGTCGCGGCTATCGGTGAAGGTGTTCAGTTCCTGGATCGGCGCATCGGCGCCCGGTTTGATGTTCACATCCATTGGCCATTCTCCTCGCTGCGGCGGCAGTGAATAGCCGCCGGGTGAATTCTATCAGACGACCAGTAGTACGTCGCCGTTCTGAACCTGGACGGTCGCGCCCTCCAGATACATGTCCTTGTTACCCGGAAACACGCCGGTGCGGATGTCGAACTCCATACCATGCCAGGGACATACAATATTGGTGCGCCCATCATCGGCATAGTCGCGGCCAAGAGCGGTGTTATCTGCGGCTAGCACCTCGACAACGCGCTTGAAGATTCGGCCCTGGCAGACTGGCCCACCCTGGTGCGGGCATTCGTTCTTCCAGGCGAAGAATTCCCCTTCCAGGCAGAAGACGCCGTACTCATCCTCGCCGACTTGGACGACTTTTTTGCCGGGATCTTCGAAATCCCCGACCTTACCAACCAAGATGGTCTCCAAGACCGCCTCCTGTCTGCCTGCGCCGCCGCGTGTGCTGCCTAGCGCTATCGTGCGAAAGTGCTATGAGCAAAGTTACTTGGCCCATTGGCACAGGGTCAAGCTGCCTGTCGAACAGTCGCTGCTCTGCCCTTGCGGCGCCAGATGCCTTGAGCAATGGAAATTCTCCCGGTATTCACATCCCTGTGATACGATAATCACTCGCATTCACCGTTCCGCGAACAGATCCTCCGCGAAAGGCCGCCTCCTCCATGCAGGTTACCATCACGCCCGAGCAAGAAAAGCTGCGCTCCGCTGCCCGTGAACTGGCGCAGAGCCATGTGCGGATGAGGGCCGCTGAGGTGGACCGGACGGAAGAATATCCCTGGGATAATGTCGAACAGCTGAAAGACGCTGGCTTCCTCGGCATGACCATCCCCGAGGCCTATGGCGGCAAGGGCGCCAACTGGCTAGACGCCGTGCTGCTGATCGAGGAAATGAGCAAGGAATGCTCCGTCACTGGCCGCATTGCGGTGGAGACCAACATGGGCGCGGTCTCTGCCATCATGGCCTACGGCTCGGAGGAGCAGAAGAAGTTCGCGGCCGACATGGTGCTGTCGGGCGACAAACCAGCCATCTGCATTACGGAGCCGGATGCGGGTTCGTCTGCCGGTGAAATGACCACACGCGCCGATATGGTCGGCAACCGCTATGTCGTCAACGGCACCAAGCATTGGATCACCGGCGGCGGCGTCTCTCGCCTGCACCTGATCTTCGCCAAGGTCTTCGACGAGCAGGGCGAGGAACAGGGCATCGGCGGCTTCCTGGCAGTGCGGGACGAGACGGCGGGCCTGAAGATCGTCAGGCGCGAGCCGACCATGGGTCTGCGCGGTATTCCGGAAGCCGAAATCGCATTCGAGGACATGGAGTTGCCGCCGTCGGCCCTGGTGATTCCGCCCCGCGGCCTGAAGAAGGGCTTTGCCGACCTGATGAACGCCTACAACAGCCAGCGTGTCGGCGCGGGCACCGTGGCGCTCGGCATTGCGGAAGGCGCCTATGAGCTGGCGCTGGATTGGTCGGAAACGCGCGAGCAATTCGGGCGTCCGATCAACGAGTTCCAGGGCCTGCAATGGAAGCTGGCAGACATGTCGATCAAGATCGCAGCCGCCCAGGCGCTGATCTACAAGGCGGCAGCCAGCGGCGAGAACGGCTTCCCCGACATGCTGATGGCGGCGCAGGCCAAGGTGTTCACGTCCGAGAATGCCATCCAAATTGTGAATGACGCTCTCCAGTTTTTCGGTGCCCGCGGCTACTCCCGCAACAACCCGATTGAGCGCATGGCTCGGGACGTGCGCATGTTCACCATAGGCGGCGGCACAGCAGAGGTGTTGCGCAACGTGGTGGCAAGCAGCATTCTGGGCAAGAAGCTGCCCCAGACCCGCGACGGCTACCTGCCCCGCGCGGCGGAGTAGTTACTGGGAGTCATCCCGTCCACCTTTCGCCGCCCGGAGGCGTCCATGCACGCATTCGACTCGGTTGCCGATCTGTCCGCTGGGATTGCCAGCGGCAGCGTCAAGCCGTCCGACCTGGTTGAGGAATTCCTCGGCCGCATCCAGCGCTTCGACCAAAAGCTGCACGCCTTCGTCACCGTCTATGCCGATGAGGCTCGCGCCGCCGCCAAAGCCGCGGACGAGGCCATCGCATCGGGTCACCGCATCGGGCCGCTGCACGGCATTCCTATTGCGCTCAAAGACCTGATCGATATGGAAGGCCGGGTAACGACCGGCGGCTCTGCCATTTGGCGGGAGCGGGTATCGCCGTCCACCGCCGTGCTGGCCGAACGGCTGATGGCCGCCGGCATGATCGTCCTCGGCAAGACCCACACGGTCGAGTTCGCCATGGGCGGCTGGGGCACGAACGAGCATATGGGCACGTCCTGGAATCCCTGGGACGCGGAAACGCATCGGATACCCGGTGGTTCTTCCGCCGGTTCCGGCGTCAGCGTGGCGGCGGGCCTGACCCCCTGCGCCATCGGCACGGATACGGGCGGCAGCGTCCGCTTGCCGGCAGCACTTTGCGGGCATGTGGGCCTCAAGGTCTCCGTCGGCCGCATTCCGACGCTGGGCGTCCTGCCCCTCAGCCACACGCTGGACACACCCGGGCCGATGACGCGGACGGTCGAGGATGCAGCACTACTCTACACTGTGCTCGCCGGGCCGGACGAGCGGGAGCCGAGGACGCTGGGCCTTCGCTATGAAGACCCCCTGCCGACGCTAAAGAGGGGTGTCGCAGGGCTGCGCCTAGCCGCCATTCCCGACGAAGACCGGCAAATGTGTGACGCGGATATGCTGGCGGCCTATGATGCGACCCTGGCCAAATACGAGGAACTGGGCGCAAGGGTTGAGCAACGGAAGCTGCCCTACATGCTGGCGAACATGGGTAACGATCTGGGCAAGATCATTGGCAGCGATGGCTACTATCACGTGGGCGATCTGGTCGACGACATGGACCTGCCCATCGATCCGTCGGTGCGCCCGCGGATCTGGATTGGCAAGGATGTTACGGCGACCGACTATATAGCCGCCCTCCGGCAACAACAGGTGATCAAGAAGCAGTTTGCCAAAGCGCTGGAGGGTTGCGACGCCTTGCTGACGCCGACTGGTGCGGAAGCGGCGATCCCGGTTTCTGCTGTCGATCAGAGCAATACACCGGCCGTGTTCACCCGCTTCGTCAACCTGATCGAAGGCTGCGCCTGCGCCCTGCCGAACGGGTTTTCCCGCGAAGGTATGCCCACCTCCTTCCAAGTGGTTTGCGCCGGGGAGGAAGAGGCCATGGCGTTGCGCGTCGCCTGGGCCTTCGAGAACGCCACCGATTTCCACGGCCGCGTTCCTCCGGCGGTGGCGTGAAAGCTCAAATCCCCAATGCACTGACGGTGTTGCGGGTGGTGGCATCCTTTTTGCCGCTGGCCGTACTGACCGGCGCGTCTGAAATGGCAGCAGCCGTTGCGCTGCTGGTGCTGGGCATCGCAGGCGTGACGGATTTCCTGGACGGCAAACTTGCCCGCACTTGGAATGTCACCTCGCGCCTGGGTCAGGTGCTGGATCCGATTGCGGACAAGATGATCCTGGCGTCCCTGCTGGTGCTGGCGCTGGTGCATGGACTATTCGGACCGGCCGGAACCGGCATTGCCTTACTTCTGCTGTTGCGCGAATTCTGGATTGGTGGCCTACGAGAGGGACTTGGCACACGTTCGGCCTTGCTTGCCGCCTCCCGAGCCGCCAAATGGAAGACAGCGGCGCAGTTTGCCGGGCTGATCGTGCTGTTCGCCGATGCATGGCAGCACCTCGGCCTGGGCTGGATTGCGGAGCTGGCCCTGGCGCCGGCTCTGGTCTTGAGCCTGATCAGCGCCTGGGATTACTCCCGCCGCGGCATCGCGGCGTTGATGGAAGAGGATTGAGCGCCCGTGAGCGACACCATGAATGTGCTCTATTTTGCCTGGATTCGGGCCAAGATCGGCAAGGGCCGGGAACAGATCGACCCGCCCGCATCGGTCGTGACCGTCGCCGATCTTGCCGATTGGCTGGCCGAACGCGGTGGCGGTTATGCCGAGGCGTTCGCCGACCGCGCCTGCATTCGCGCCGCCATCAATCAGGAGTTTGTGCAGCCCGACACGCCGCTCCGCTCGGGCGCGGAGGTGGCTTTCTTCCCGCCGGTAACAGGGGGCTGAGGCCATGACGGTCAGGGTTCAGGCCGAACGCTTCGATACTGGCGCAGAGATTGAATTGCTGGTGCGGGACAAGCCGCAGATCGGCGGCGTCGCGAGCTTCACCGGCTATGTGCGCGATTTCTCGGAAGCCTCGGGCGTCGTCGCCATGACACTGGAGCACTATCCCGGCATGACGGAGCGCATGCTGGAGCAGATCGAGGCCGAAGCGCGCGAGCGCTGGAACCTGGAAGACAGCCTTATGATCCACCGCTATGGGCGGATGACCGTCGGCGAGCCCATCGTGCTGGTGGTCACTGCTTCCAGTCACCGCCAGGCGGCATTCGACAGTTGCGCCTTCCTGATGGACTGGCTCAAGACCAAGGCCCCCTTCTGGAAATGCGAGGAGATGGCCGACGGTACGGAGAACTGGGTCGATGCACGGGAAAGCGATGACGCCGCAGCGGCCCGGTGGGGCGGATAGCGGCTAAATTCCTGGCGAGCCAGGAACGAACAACCGCTCACCCCCCGCGCTTCGGCCCGCCCGGGCGGCTGACGATCCAAATGGCGACCGCCAGCAGGGTCAATCCGACCAGGGACAATGCCCATACCGGAATGGCGTCACGCTGCATCAGGCCGATGAACGCTAGTGTCATGGCGGCAACCGCCATGGCCTTTGCCCATGACGGTATAGCGCCATGTTTCTGCCAGTTCTGGAGCAACGGCCCGAACAGCCGGCTCTCGTAGAGCCATAGACGGAGGCGCTTGCTCGACCGGCCGAATGCCCAGGCAGCCACTAACAGGAAGGGTGTTGTCGGCAATAGCGGCAGAAAAGCGCCCAAGACGCCCAGGCCGACCGCAAACCAGCCAATCCCGAGCATGAGCCAACGGGCCGGGCCGACAAGCATCCGGATTTCGGCGTCATGCTGATTCATACCGGCGGCCAGGCCCCTTTGCCGGTCAGCCCGCGTGCTGGCCGAACGCCTCGACAAACTCGGCGGGGTTAGGCCGGGTCTTGCCGGGGACTGGGCCTTTCGGCGTGCCCATATAGAGGAAGGCAACGATCTCATCGTCGCCCTTCAATCCGAAGAATGCCCGCACCTTGGGGTCATGGGCATTGTCGCCTGTCAGCATGACGCTGCCGAAGCCTTTGGCCTGCCCCGCCAGATGGATCGCCAGCGCAGCCTGGCCGGCGGAGACCACTTGCTCGACCCGCGGCACTTTCGGGTTCTCCTTGGTCCGGGCCAGCACCGCTACGACGACGGGGGAGCGCATGGCACGGTTCAACTCGGCCTGAACTGATTCTTCCGCAGCATCTGGCTTGCGGGCCTTGAGGGCATCGGCGAACACCTCCCCCATCTTCTTCCGGTCGTCGCCGCGCAGCACGACGAAGCGCCAGGGCTGGACCATGCCATGGTCGGGCACGCGGGTTGCCGCCTCGAACATCTCGGCCAGATCGGCGTCGCTCGGGCCAGGCTCGCCCATAAAGCGCGGCAGGGTGGAGGCGCGGTCTTTGAGCAGGGTCAGGGCATCCATTATGGTGTTCTCCCGGATGACAGATAGCATTCGGGCCATCATCGCTGGCCAGCCGGGAAAGGCAACAGCGCATAACGGACTTGGCAGGGTCCGGCAGCGAGAAGCTGGCGATAGCGTGCGGCGCGCGGTAGAACAGGCCAACCCGTTTTCCAGGAGACCCGCCGTGATCCGCCTACTCGCCGCGCTCTTTGCCCTGGCGCCACTCTCGGCCTTGGCCCATGGCGACCATTCCGATGGACCGACCGGTATTCGGCTGGTGTTTCATTACATCTTCTCGTTCGACCATTACGCAGGCGCGATTTCGGTCGTCGTCATGTTTATCCTCTTCGTTGGCTACCGCAATCTGCGCCGCCGGTTCATCAACAAGAAAGTGAAGGATGCGGGCAAACAGTCTGACAGCTAGGCCGCTCCCGGCACGCCCTCGCCCGCATCCGAGAGACTGGAAACACAAATGGAAACCCTCACACTCACCATTAACGGCGCGGCGTGGCAGGTTACGGCTGAACCGGATACGCCTCTGTTGCTGATCCTGCGCAACGAGCTTGGCCTGACCGGTGCGCGGTATGGCTGCGGGCTGGAGCAATGCGGCGCTTGCATGGTGCTCGTCGATGGCGAGCCGGCCTATAGCTGCACGATGCAGGTGCAGGATGCTGCCGGCCGGCGGATCGAAACGGTTGAGGGGTTAGCCGGTGCGGATGGCGCACTGCACCCGCTGCAACAGGCTTTCCTGGACGAGCAGGCCGGGCAGTGCGGCTATTGCCTATCCGGTATTCTGGTGTCGGCGAAGGCGCTGCTGGATGCGAAGCCGAAGCCGTCTCGCGCAGAGGTCGCCGAGGCGCTGGACAAGCATCTCTGCCGCTGCGGCACGCATACCCGCATCCTCCGTGCGGTCGAGCGCGCGGCAGAAGCGATGGAGGCCAGCCGATGAACGCCCCCGCCCTGCCCCTTAGCCTGACAAGCAACCCGCGCCTCGACCGCTGGATCAAGTTCAACGACGACAAGACCGTTCGCGTCGCGAGCGGCAAGGTCGAAATCGGCCAGGGCATTGTGACTGCGCTCAGCCAGATTGCGGCGGAGGAACTCAACCTGCCGCTTGAGCGCGTGACGCTGTCTTCCGGCAGCACGGAGCACGGACCGGATGAGCTTTATACCTCGTCCAGCCTGTCGATCATGGTGTCCGGCGCGAGCATTCGGCTGGTGTGCGCCGAGGTGCGGCTCATGCTGACAGAGCAGGCAGCGCTCCGCCTGAACTGCGCGCCGGAAGAGCTGGATGTGCAGGAAGGCGCGTTCGTCACCGACGACGGGCAGGCAACCGGCCTCGACTATTGGGATGTAGCCCCGGCGCTGGACTTCTCCCAGGCTCCGACCGGACGCGGTTCGCCGAAAGCTGCCGCAGCCCACAAAATTGTTGGCCAGAGCGTTCCGCGCAATGACCTTCCCGCCAAGGTCGCCGGCGGTGGTTTCATCCATGATTTCAGCCGCCCAGGCATGCTGCACGCCCGGATGCTGCGCCAGCCCGGCCCAGGCGCGGAACTCACCTCTCTCGACGAAGAAGCCATCCGCCGCGCCTCCCGCGATCCGGCGTTAAAAGTGGTTCGCCGTGCCAATTTTGTTGCCTTCCTGAGCGACAGGGAGCACGCCGCCGAGCGTGCGGCCGCAGCAGCCCCGGCCCACGCCGAATGGCGCAATGTCCGCAACATCGATCGCGCCGCCCAGGAAGGCCGTTGGCTGATCGGAAAGCCTTCCACCGACAAGACCGTAGGCGACCAAAGCCTGCCGCCCGCGGATGAGATGCTGGTGGAAGCCACCTTTTCGCGCCCCTACATCGCCCATGCTTCCCTCGGCCCCTCGGTCGGCGTGGCGGAGTATGTGGATGGACATCTGACGGTCTGGTCCCATGGCCAGGGGATGCACCCGCTGCGCAAGAACATTGCCGCGGCGCTTGATTTCCCATTGGACAACATCACCTGCCACCACCTGCACGGCCCCGGTTGTTACGGCCACAATGGCGCGGACGATGCGGGCTTCGACGCCGCCATCATCGCGCTGGCGCTACCCGGCACGCCCATCCGCCTGCAATGGACGCGGGAGGACGAATGCCGCTACGAGCCCGTGAGCCCCGCCATGGCGGTGACGGTTAAAGTCGCGCTGGACGCCGACGGCAAGCCCACCGACTGGACGACGGAGGTCTGGAGCGGCACCCACGTGCAGCGGCCCGGCACCACCAGCGGTTATTTGCTCGCTGCCGACGCGCTTGAAAATCCCCCGCCCGCCGTCGAGCCCACTGACCCGCCAGAGGAACGCGGCGGCGGCGGCACGCGGAACGCCTTGCCGCTCTACGATATCCCGGCAAAGCGCATTCAGCATCATCTGATCCGGGAAATCCCGGTGCGCACCTCGGCGCTGCGCGGACTAGGCGCGCCCACCAATGTCTTTGCCGTGGAAGGCATGATCGATGAACTGGCGGCGCGGGCGGGCATGGACCCGGTCGCCTACCGCCTCAGCATCATGAGCGAGCCACGCGCCCGCGCGGTAATCGAGCGGACGGCGGCAATGGCCGATTGGCCGGCCCGCGGTGACGGCGGTGACGGCAAAGGGTTGGGGCTCGCGTTTGCCCGCTACAAGAACTCCGCTTCCTATTCCGCTGTTGCGGTGGCCGTGACCGTGGACGAGGAAGTGCGCCTGGATCATATTTGGAGCGCCACGGACGCCGGCTTGGTCATCAACCCGGACGGCCTGCGTAACCAGCTAGAGGGCGGCATCATCCAAGCCTGCAGCTTCGCCCTGAAGGAGCGGGCGCTGATCGAAGGCGATGGCATCCAGTCTCGCGATTGGGAAAGCTACCCCATCCTCCGCTTTAGCGAGGTGCCGCCGGTCGAGGTTGAATTGATCCAACCGAATGAGCATCCGCCGCTCGGCGCCGGCGAATGCACCGTCGCGCCCACTTGTGCCGCTATTGGCAATGCGGTCGCTCATGCGCTCGGGCAGCGGGTCTATGATATGCCGCTCGACCGGGAACGGATCATGGCGGCATTGCTGGCCTCCGGCACTTCGGTCTAGGCGCCGGTTGCCAGACCGCCGATATTTGCGCATCGTCCCAGCATGACGAAAAACCGCCGCTGGACCGGCCTTTCCGCCAAACTTCTGATCCTCACCGTTGTGTCGGTGATGGTGGCGGAAGTGCTGATCTATGTGCCGTCGGCAGCCCGTTTCCGGCAGGATTACCTGGAGAACCTGCTCTCCGACGGGCACCTCGCAACAATGGCGCTGGAGGCCGCACCGACCGGATCGATATCGGCCCCGTTGGAAATGACCCTGTTAAAGCACGCCCATGTCCATTCGGTTGAGTTGCGGTTCGGTCCGCTTTGGACCCGCATGCTCGGATCAAAAGGAATCCCAAAACCGGAGGTCATTGTCGACCTCCGAAATACTGGCTTTTTCGGACTGATTTGGGACGCTTTCGTCACGCTGGCACAGACCGAGAACCGGGTCTTGCGGGTCATCGGCCCCTCCCCCATGAACCCCAGTATTTTGGTTGAGGTAATCGCTGACGAGAGCCCATTGCAAGCCGCGCTGCTGGATTACTCCAACCGGATTTTGCAATTATCGCTGGTCATATCGGCCATTACGGCAACCTTGGTCTATCTCGCCCTGCAATTGCTGATCGTCCGGCCAATCGGTCATCTGACGGACTCCATGGTCCGGTTTCAGAACGAGCCAGAGGATGAGACGGTCGATATTGCGGCCTCCACGCGGAAAGACGAGATTGGCGTCGCTACCACCGTACTGGCGGAAATGCAGTCGACAGTTCGCAACGCCCTGACCCAGCGGGCGCATCTGGCCGCGCTGGGTGAGGCCGTAAGCAAGATCAACCACGACTTGCGCAACATTCTGACCTCAGCGCAGTTGATTTCCGACCGGCTGGCGAAGAGCGAAGACCCGCAGGTGCGCGCCACAAACCCCGTGCTGGTTCAAGCCATCGGGCGCGCCGTTAACCTTTGCAGTCAGGTGGTCGCCTTCTCTCAGGCCCGGCGACCAAGCCTGGAACTGGCGACGGAACCGCTTCATGATTTACTGGAAGAGGCTGGTGATAATGTATTGGAATTTGGCGAAACTTTATCACAGGAATCAGTGTGGCACTGGCTAAACGATGTGCCGGAAGATGCGGCCGTGCGGTGTGACCGGCGGCAGGTCTTGCGGGTATTTGAGAACATCGCCCGCAATGCCTTTGAGGCAGGTGCGACAGAGGTGCGGTTGGACGGCGCGATGCGCGACGGCCGATGGATTGTGGGTGTGACCGACAACGGCCCAGGCCTGCCGGACCGCGCGAAGAAGAACCTGTTCCAACCGTTCAAAGGCTCGGCGAGGGTCGGCGGTACCGGCCTCGGCCTTTCCATTGCCAGGGAGTTGACGGTCGCCCATGGGGGACGCCTATTCCTTGAGAGCACCAGCAGCAACGGCACCCGATTTATCGTCGAACTGCCGGCCGCATCTGCAGGCCGGGACAACCGGAGACCTTCAGCATGAGTAGTGACAGCCCCCGCGGACACGCCGTTTGGGACCCAGGCCAGTACCATAAGTTCGGCGATCACCGCCTGCGCCCCGCCCTCGAACTGTTCGAGCGCGCCATGTTGGCGATGGGCGGCAAGGCACCGTCGGAAGTTTACGACCTCGGCTGCGGAGCGGGCGAAATCGCCCGGATCATGGCGGACCGCTGGCCGGATGCCCGGATCATCGGCCTGGATAGCTCAGCAGAGATGCTGGTGAAGGCAAAGGCCGCGGGCGAGAGCCGAGTCGAGTGGCTGGAAGACGACGTGCGCACATGGACGGCCTCCCCAAAGGCCGACCTGCTCTATTCCAACGCCATGTTTCAATGGGTGGACGGCCACCCGCAGGTATTCCCGCATCTGGTCGAGCAGCTTGCCCCCGGCGGCGTGCTGGCGGTCCAAATGCCGCTTTCCTTTGGCCAGACCAGCCACCGCCTGTTGCGCGACGTGCTGGAGAACTATGGCACGCCTCAATTGCGGACGGCGGTTGGCCGGAAGTGGGTGGAGGAACCGGCATGGTACTACGACCTGCTGAAGCCGATCACCGCTTTCCAGGATATCTGGGACGTGACCTACCAACAGGTGCTGCACGGCGACGACCCGGTGCTGGAATGGGTGAAGGGCTCGGCGCTCCGGCCGGTGCTGACCGCGTTGACGGCGGAGGAAGGCGCCAAGTTCCTGGCAGAATACGGCGCTGCGCTCCGTGAGGCCTACCCAAAACGCGCCGGCGGCGAAACGCTGTTTCCCTTCCAGCGGCTATTCATTGTGGCGGGCGTTTAGGAGCCCGCTACCGCCGCATCCACCGCCTCGCCCAGCAGGCTAACGGCGAGTTCCAGTTCCTCGTCACTGGCATTGTAGGGCGGGGCAAGACTGACATGGTCGCCTTGCACGCCGTCAATGGTGCCCCCCATGGGGTAGCAAATCAGGCCGCGGGCCAATGCCTCCTGCGCCAGGCGGCCGTTCATTTTTAACGCCGGGTCGAAAACCGCCTTGCCGGCGCGGTCCGCGACAAACTCCAGGCTCCAGAAATAACCGCGGCCACGGATATCGCCCACCTGGGGGTGATTGCCGAAGCGGTCCTGCAACATCGCTTCCAGTTTCGGTCCGTTATCGCGGACGCGGTCGATGAGCCCTTCCTCGCGCAGCACCTGCTGCACCGCCAAACCTGCCGCACAAGCCACCGGATGGCCCATATAGGTGTGGCCGTGGGTGAAGGCGCCGGAGCCCTGCATGAATGCCTGCACCACCTTGTCGCTGGCGATCACACAGCCGATGGGCTGGAAACCTCCGCCCAGCCCCTTGGCCATCACGATGATGTCCGCTTCGACGCCCTCATACTCCATGGCATAGAGCGTGCCGCAGCGGCCCATGCCGCTCATCACTTCGTCGGCGATCAGCAGCACGCCGTGCCGGTTGCAGATCTCGCGGATACGCGCGAAATAGCCGGGCACCGCGGGCTGGCTGCCGAGCGTTGCGCCGACAACCGGCTCAGCCAGAAAGCCAGCCACATTCTCCGGTCCGAGCCGCTGGATTTCCGCCTCCAACTCGTCGGCCACGCGCTGGCCATAGCTTTCCTCACTCTCATCGTCGCGCCGGTCGCGGTAGGGATAGCACGGTGCAATATGGCTGAAGGCGTCGGACAGCAGCGGGGCATAAGGCATGCGGCGGGCCATGTTGCCGCCAGCCGCCAGCGCGCCCAGCGTGTTGCCATGATAGCTCTGGCGGCGGGCAATGAAGCGGGTACGCTGCTCCCCTTTCTCCAGCCAGTATTGCCGGGCCATCTTGATGGACGCCTCGATCGCCTCCGACCCGCCGCTCACCACGAACACGCGGGCCATGTTGGACGGCGCATGGGCGATGATGTCGTCAGCGAGATCTTCTTGTGCCGTATTGGTGAAGAAGCCTGTATGGGCGTAGTCGAGCCGTCCCACTTGCTCTCGCACCACTTCCACCACTTTGGGGTGGCAGTGCCCAAGACAGGATACGGCAGCGCCGCCGGACGCATCCAGATAGCGTTTGCCTTCATTGTCAAAGATGAAGCTGCCCTGCGCGGCGACGGCGGTCAATGGCGCGGCGGCGAAGGAGCGGTGAAAAACATTGGAGGGCATGGAGGGCTGTCTCCCAGAAAAGCGATGCGTGGAGCCTAGCCGCCTTGTCACGGTTTCGCTATGGTTCGGGCGCATTTTCCCGATTCGCTAACCAGATCGAGCCGTTCATGGACCTGAAAGACCACATCCGCGGCATTCCGGATTTTCCGAAGCCGGGCATCCTGTTCTACGACATCTCCACGCTGCTGGCCGCGCCTAAGGCCTGGCGGCATACGGTGGACCAGTTGGCGGCGCAGATCGCACCCTTGCGCCCGGATGTGCTGGCTGGGATCGAAAGCCGCGGCTTCCTGGTGGCGGCCCCGCTGGCTCTCGCCCTGGGCTGTGGCTTCACCATGGTGCGCAAGAAAGGGAAATTGCCGGGCGAGACCGTTGGCTACTTTTACGATCTTGAATATGGCAGCGACGCAATCGAAATACAGGCCGACGCCGTGAAGCCTGGTCAGCGGGTGGTGATCTTGGATGATCTGATGGCAACCGGCGGGACAATGGCTGCGGCAGTAGAATTGTTCCGGCAGGTAGAGGCGGAGGTGGTCGGCACGGCCTGCATCATTGAGCTGACGTTTTTGAACGGACCAGCCAAACTGAATGTTCCGTTCACATCGCTGGTGCAGTACGACGACTGAACGGGAAGGTGCGGTACGACGACTGAATGGGTTTTGTCTTGCGGCGCAAAAAAAATGAGCCGTGGCGAACCACGGCTCAAGTTCAGGGAGGAAACGCCCAAGATGGGTGTTGCAGAGGCGCGCCAACGCCGTCTGCACTTGTGAATATGATTTTGTGCGCCGCACAATTCAAGGGCCATTTTGACACAGTTTAGAAGCATTCCATTGAAGGGCCTCATGCCGCCTCAGATTGGGGGTCTTCCGCCGCTCTCAAATGGGGCCTATCACCGGCCCACCACTCTGGATTATCAGTAATAAAATCCCGTAATTCCAATAAATTGAAGTTCCACCACTGAGATTTTTCGACTGCCATGATATATTCTGGGTTGAAACGTTGCCGCACTGGCTTCGCGGGAACACCTGCAACTATCGTATAATTGGCTACCGGTTCAGTCACCACCGCACCTGCAGCAATTATTGCGCCCCGCCCGACTCTTCTCGCACCTGCGAGAATGGTTGCATTGTGCCCAATCCATACATCGTCGCCGATTTCGAGCGGCGCGGCCTCAATCTGCCAATCCTCGACAATGCCAAATCCCGGATGATACGCGGCCGGGTGCAGGATGGGCCGGTCGACCGGATGGTCGGTGTCGAAAGCCGCCGCCGACCGTGCAAAGGAGCAGTAGCGCCCGATGCGCGTGCCCGGCGGGAACCGGTCCGGATCGAAACACCCGTAGGAGTACATGCCGACGTCCAGATCGAACCAGCGCCGCGCCACCCGGCGCAGCCGCTCGCTCGTAAACTCGTTCTCCCGGCGGCGCAGAACCCGGAAGGCCAGCTTCTGCCAAGCCTGGGTGCGAACATAGACCATAGCCAATCCTCTCCCCGCGCCATGCGGATCATGCTATGGTCAATCATTCCGAGTTTTGGTTAATACTTGGCTAACAATACTCGACTAACAGCGACAGGGACTTCGCCATGCGTATCACCGATTCCCAACGCAAGCAGTTCGACCGCGACGGCTACCTTTTCCTGCCGGAATGCTTCACGCGGGAGGAAGCCGCCGTGCTGCGGCGGGAGGCGGACGTAGTCTACGCCACCGACCGCGAGGAAGTCTGGCGGGAGAAGGACGGCTCCACCCCGCGCACGGCCTTTGCCGCACACCACTACAACGACGCCTTTCGCCGCCTGGGCGCCCACCCGCGTCTGATCGAACCCGTGGAGCAACTGCTGGACGGCAAGCTCTACATGCACCAGTACAAGGTGAACGCGAAGGCAGCGTTCGACGGCGACGTCTGGCAGTGGCACCAGGATTTCGGCACCTGGCACCGCGACGACGGCATGCCTGAGCCCCGCGCCATGAACATCGCCGTGTTCCTGGATGATGTAACCGAGTTCAACGGCCCGCTCATGTTCATTCCCGGCAGCCACCGCGAGGGCGTGCTGGAAGCCGGCCATGACCTGCAATCCACCTCCTACCCGCTCTGGACGCTGGACAAGGCGAAGATAACGGAACTGGCAGAGCGCGGCGGCATCGTTGCGCCTAAAGGCCCGGCTGGCAGCGTGATCATGTTCCATGGCTGCCTGGTGCACGCCTCCAGCCCGAACATCTCGCCCTGGGGCCGGACCATCGTCTATCTCAGCCTCTGCGAGGTTTCGAACCACATTACCCAATTCAAGCGGCCGGAATGGATCGCCCACCGCGATTTCACGCCGATCGAGGCGCTGGCAGACGACTGCCTGAGTGAACTGGTGCCCAGCGCCCAAGCTGCCGAGTAGCGCGGATGGTGCAAGTCATCGGCGCTGGCATGGGCCGCACCTCCACCATGTCACTCAAAACGGCTTTGGAGATGCTGGGCTTCGCGCCGTGCCATCACATGACCGAAATGGCCAATGTCCGTCACACTGCCGATGGCTGGCGACGGGCCGCTTTGGGAGAGGACGTGGATTTCGCCGCCCTGCTGGAGGGCTATGAAGCTTCCTGCGACTGGCCGTCAGCCGCGTTCTGGCAACCATTGAGCGAGCGCTTCCCGGACACCAAAATCATCCTGACCGAGCGGCCTGAAGAGCAATGGTGGGCGAGTATCAGCCAGACCATCTTCGTCTCGCTGACATCGCCCCGGGAGCAGGTGTCGGCTGAACGGCGCGAGCAACGGGACATGGCCGAGGAAGTCATCCTGAACCACACCTTCGGAGGCAATGTGCAGGACAAGGAGCACGTGCTCGCTGTCTACCGCGCCCACAATGCGGCAGTAAAAGCCACCATCCCACCAGCGCGCCTATTGGTGTTCGACGGTGCAGACGGCTGGGAGCCGCTTTGCGCCTTCCTGGGCGTGCCGGTGCCGGACGAGCCTTACCCCAACACCAACTCCACGGCGGAATTCCGGGAGCGGATGCTCGAACGCCAACGGCAAGCGGCGCAGCAGTCCTGACCGCATGAGCAAGCCCGACATCGAAACGCTGTCGTCGAAAGTCGTCTACCAGAACCGCTGGATGACCGTGCGCGAGGATCAGGTCCGCCGCCGCGACGGTTCCGAAGGCATCTATGGCGTGATCGAGAAGGCTAACTTCGTCGCCATCGCCGCGATTCAGGACGGGCGAATCCACCTGGTTGAGCAGTATCGCTACCCGGTAAAGCAGCGTTTCTGGGAATTGCCGCAAGGTGCCTGGCACGACGCGCCAGATACCGACGCCGAGACCGTAGCCCGCGGCGAGTTGCAGGAAGAGACCGGCCTGACGGCGGACGAGATGATTTACGCCGGCGAGTTCTGCCTCGCCTACGGCTTCAGCGACCACCGCTGCCGGCTGTTTCTGGCAAAGGGTCTGACCCAGGGCGAGCGCAGCCTCGATGCCGAGGAGCAGGACATGATCACCCGCTCTTTTCCGCTGGAGGAGATGGACAGGATGCTGCTGGACGGTACGATCCAAGACGCGGTGACCATCGCCAGCATGGGATTGCTGCGGCTCAAAGGGTTGATCTGACCGCTACAGGCGCTTCGCCTTCGTCTCCCGGTAAAAGATATACAGCCCCGAAGCGCTGACGATGGCCGCGCCGATGAAGGTCTCCATGCGGGGAATGTGGGCAAAGAACAGATAGCCGTACATGGTGGCCCAGATCAGCATGAAGTAGCGAAACGGTGTCACCACCACGGCCTCCCCGTAGACAAAGGCATAGACGGTCAGGAACTGGGCAACGCCCTGCAGCAGGCCTGTCAGAGCGAACAGGGCCATGCCGTACCAGTCGGGCGTGACCCATCCGAGCGACAACAGCAGTGCCCCGGATATAACCGTACAGGTCGTGGAGATCAGCACCGTGGCATTGGCAGAATCGGTCTTGCCGAGCTTGCGGGTCAGGATATCTCTGGTGCTGGTGAGAAAGGGCACGCAGGCAGCCAGCAATAGCGGCCACAGCGGCCCCTCCCCGCTGGGGTCCACAATGAACAGCACTCCGCCGAAGCCGATCACCACCGCCGTCCACCGCCGCCACCCGACTTTCTCGCCCAGGAAATATGGCGCGAGCGCGGTCAGGATCAGCGGACCGAGGAACACCATGGCCGTCATGTCGGCCAGGTGCACCCGTTTCAACGCGAACATGAAGCAAATGCCGGTGAGCGCGATATTGAGGCCCCGCGCAGCCTGCCGCCGCCAATCGACGACCTTCAGTCCCCGCCAGCCGCCACGAAACTGGATCATACCGATGGTGAACAGCAGCACAAAGGCCGAGCGGAAGAAGATCACTTCCCCCACCGGGTAGTCGTCCATCATCACCTTGGAGACGGCATCGGTGAACGAAAAGATCGCGCCGGACCCCAGGATGCAGAGAATGCCCTTGGTCGATCCCGCAAGGTTGGCCGCTTTAAACCCGGCCATGCCGTGCCTCCCGATGGAAGATGTAGAGACCGGCGGATACCACGATGGCCGCGCCCGCCAGGGTCTCTATGCGCGGCACCGTCCCGAACAGCAGGTATCCATAGGCCGTTGCCCAAACCAGCATCAGATAGCGGAACGGCGCGATGACAACCGTCTCGCCATAGGTGAAGGCGTAGATCAGCAAATATTGCGCGAACCCCTGGAGCGTGCCCATCGCGGCGATGATCGCGATCCCCTGCCAGTCGGGCGTAGTCCAGCCGAACGGCAGTAAGGCGATACCGACACACGCCATGATGATGTTGGAGACCAGCATCATGCTGTTGGCGGTGTCGGTCCGCGCCAAACGCCGGGTGGCGATATCGCTGAAGCTGAGGAAGAAAGGCACGGCGAGGCCCAGCATCAGCGCGGTGAACGGCACCTCGCCGGTTGGCTTCACAATCAGCAGCGTACCGCAGAAGCCGACCGCTACCGCCGCCCGCCGCCGCCAGCCGACACTCTCCCCCAGGAAGTAGGGTGCAAGCAGCGTCAGGATCAGCGGAGAAACAAACAGCAGCGCAAACAAATCGGCGAGCGGTGCATCCTTCAGCGCCAGCAGAAAGGTCAGGGTGGTTCCGGCCATGAACAGGCCGCGCACCAGATGTCCTTTCCAACTGACAATGCGGATGGAGGCGAAACCGCCCCTCAGGCGCACCATCACCATGATCGAAATCAGGACAAAGATGGTACGCAGGCACATGATCTGTCCGGCCGGGTAGTCGCCGGTCAGTACCTTGGCCAGCGCATCGGTAAAGGCGAAGATCGCGCCCGACGAGACCATGAAGGCGATACCGCGCATCTGGTTCGGTGCGGGGCTACCATGGGCGGGAGTTCCTTCAGCGGCGGCCATGCCGGACCTCGCGCGAGAAGATGTAGAGGCCGGCGGCAACAACGATGCTGGCGCCCAGAATGGTCTCCATCCGCGGCAGCGTATCGAAAAACAGCCAGCCATAGAGGACCGCCCACAGCAGCAGGAAGTACCGGAACGGGGCGACCACCACCGCCTCCCCATAGATGAAAGCATAGACCAGGAAGAACTGCGCGGCGCCCTGCAGCGTGCCGGTAAGTGCAAAGAGCGCCATGCCTTCCCACGTTGGCATCACCCAGGCAAATGGCAGGCTGGCAACGCCGGCCGCCATGACACAAAGCGTTGAGACCAGCATCATGCCAGTCGCCGTATCGGTCTTGCCCAGATGGCGGGTGATGATGTCCCGCATGCTTGAGGTGAGCGGAATCGTAGCGGCCAGAAGAATAGGCCAAAGGGGCACATCCCCACTCGGCCTGATGATCAGCATGGCGCCCAGAAAGCCGACACCGACCGCAACCCAGCGCCGCCAGCCCACTTGCTCCTTGAGAAAGTAGGGCGCGAGCGCCGTCAGCACGATGGGCGAAAGGAACATTATCGCAGTCAGATCGGCGAGCGGCAGGTGCTTGAGCGCAATCACGAAGATGTAGGAGGTCAGCGCCAGCAACAGGCCGCGCGCCATTTGCAAGTGCCAGTTGACGATATGCAACGCCCGCCAGCCGCCCTGCATCTGCACCATCACCGCGACGGAGATCAGGACAAACACGGAGCGGAAAAACAGGATCTCTCCCGGCGGGTAGTCGCCGGTCAGCACTTTCGACAGCGCATCGGTCAGGCCGAAGATGCCGTTCGAGACGATAATGCAGAGAATGCCCTTGACCTGGCCGGGCGTGGATTGAGCGGAAGCGCCGGATGCGCGGGGCATGAGAGGGCTTTACTGGCAGAACGGTGCGCGGCGCTCTGGTCTCCCGGCCGCAATTCGGGTTAGCATGGCCGTTAATTCAACAGAAGGAAACGCTCTGATGCATAAATGGATTGATCATGTCGTCGTCCGTGTCGAAAACCTGGACGAGGCCATCGACCACTACACCAACCGCCTGGGCTTCACGGTCACGGAACCGGTGGAGGACCAGCCGGAAATCGGCCTGCGCCGGGTAATCCTGGGCTTGGGCTCGTCCGGCACCTTCATTGAACTGGCGGAGCCGCTCGGAGAGAACAGCGACATTGGCAGCGCCATCGCCAAGCGGGGCGAAGGCATCCACCTGGTGGCTTTGGCAGTCGATGATCTGGCGGCGGCCACCGCCGACATGAAAGCCCGCGGTGCGCGGGTGATCGAGGCTGGACGCCAAGTCTTCCTGCACCCCAAGGAAGGCCATGGCGTAATGTACCAGTTGATCGAGCGGAAATAAGAACGGGCGGGCGCCGGTATAGCGCCCGCCCTTTCGGTCAGCGCTGCTATACTGGCGCTTTCGCCACCGCGATCATCCCGGCGATCTCGTCCTGGAGGGCGAGGCGCTGCTTTTTCAGATCTTCCGCATGCGCGTCGGAGGCCGGCTCAACATCCGTCTCAATCCGGTGAATGGCGCGGTTCACATCGTGGTGCCGCTCCGAGAGCTTGGCAAAATGCGCGTTCTTGAGTTTCAGCTCGTGAATCAGTTCCACGTCATCCGGGAACATTTCGGACAGTTCGTGCGGCGTATGGGTCATGGGGCTCGTTTTCTCCGCGTTTGGACTTTGCAATCGGACAATGCCGATAATCTCGCGCCTGGGCCGGGTTGTGCCCTGATCTAGATCAAATGACGGAAGGTTCTTTTCCCGCTGGCGGACTTTTCACGGTTCCTGAATTGAAAAGTCTGTGCGGGTGGGCCTACACTCGCCGCAACAAGCGCCGCTGCGCCACCAACGAGGAATCCACCATGCCCGATACCATCATGCAAACCGACGCCGACCTGCCCTTGATCGAAGGTCCGCAATCATGGTACGGATCCGACCAGAGCAAGCTGGCGGAAGAATGGACCTGCACCCTCACCCAAGCGGACGTGGCGGAGATCGAGGTGGCTCTAAGCAGCGTGCGTGAGACGCCGATCCTGGAGATCAGTGCAGACAACTTCCAGGTACCAGGATTGGCCACTCGTCTGGCATCCATCAAGCGTGAGGTGCTGCATGGCCGCGGCTTCTTCATGGTGCGCGGCCTGCCGATTGAGCGCTACGACATGGCGGACGCCGCCCGCATCTTTTGGGGGCTCGGCGCACAATGGGGCGAGGCCGTCAGCCAGAACGGCAAGGGCCACGTGCTGGGCCATGTCAAGAACCTGGGCCTCGACTACGACAAGCCGGAAACCCGTGGCTACCAGACCAACGCCCGCCTGCCCTACCACACGGACAGTTCGGATATTGTCGGATTGCTCTGCCTGAAGAAGAGCAGGAGCGGTGGCGCATCCTCCCTCGTTTCCACCACCACGGTTTACAACGAGATGGTGAAGCGCCGCCCGGACCTGGCGGCGGTGCTGATGAAGCCGGTCTACCGCACCCGCTGGGGCGAGGTGCCGGAAGGTCGGAAGCCCTATTACGGCACCGCGCCGTTCAATCTGGTTAATGACCGGCTAATTTGCACCTATGTCCGCAGCGCGACGCGGAAGGCCCAGTTGATGGACGTGGTCCCCCGCCTGACGCCGGAGCAGGAGGAAGCGATGGACCTGTTCGACGCGCTGGCGAACGACCCGTCCCTGCACCTGGACATGCAGTTCGAACCGGGCGACATGCAGTGGGTTTGCAATCACTCTATTGCGCACTCGCGCACGGCCTACGAAGACTTCGAAGCGCCCGAAAAGCGCCGGCATTTGTTAAGGCTGTGGCTCGCCTGCGACGACGGCCCGGATTTGCCCGCCGCCTTCACGGGCGAGCATCAGGGCCAGACCAAGGGTGGCAGGCCCGACGGCATCAAGGTGCCGGGCGTGGAACTGGTCGCGCCCCTCCGGGCGGAGGATTGAGGTGGGAGGTCAAAAACCTGCCAAAGCATTTCGGGTTTTGAATAGGGGTTTTGACGTACTTAACTGCCTGATATCCGATCACCAAACGCGACATATCAAAAACGACCGTTTTTGACACTCGCTTCGTTCCGTCACACACGCAAAGGTTGCTGCAGGACGGCAACCTTGGTTGACCGCTTCGAGCCCATCGCGGACCTGTATTCCATACCGACAGAGGCACTGTTGGAAGCGCCCAGACCCCATGCAACCCTAATCCGTGCTCGCCATCGCGCGCGCCGTTTCGGCATCCATTGGAAAGAACGCCTCGATGGTCACTTCGGACAGCGTTATGTCGACCGCGGTTCCGAACACCGTCGTCGTGCTCAGGAAGGACAGCGGCCCGGCATCACTCTTCATCCGGAGCGGGACCGCGATTTGCTGGTACCGCTCCGGGGGAGGATGGCGGTAGCGTCCGGACGTGGGTGATGGAAACGCGCTCAGTTCTTCACTCAGCGCCGCCAGCCTCGGATCGGCCGAATGCTCGATCTCGTGGCCGAGGCGCGCCAGAACATGTCCTCGCCACTCCCCCAGATTAAGAATGCGCGGCGCGAGCCCATCGGGATGCAGGGTCAGCCGCAGGACGTTTACCTCCCCGTCCAGGAGATGGGGTGCGACGCCGGTCATCAAGAATGTCGCAGCCGCGTTCGCGGACAGCAGCGTCCAGTGTCGGTCGACCGCCAGCGCCGGGTGGGGAAGATGGACTTGCAGGATTCGGTCGATTGCTTCCCGGGCGGCGCCAAGCTCGGGCGCGTCCAGCGGGTGCTGGGGGAAGTGAGCGGCATAGCCCGCCGCGTTCAGTATCACGTTCCGATCCCGGAGCGGCACCGCCAGCCTGTCGGTCAGCTGCATGATCATCTCGCGGCTGGGCTGCGAGCGGCCGGATTCCAGAAAGCTGAGATGGCGTTGCGATACTTCGGCCTCGACCGCGAGGCCGAGTTGGCTGAGCCGGCGACGCTGCCGCCACTTTCTCAGGAGGCTTCCGACGCTATCTTGGTGCTGGGGCATGGCGGTTAGATACACGGATACAAAAGGCAGATCTATGACCTCCGAGGTAATCGACGCATGTCCGCCGCCGTCGGATGATGACCCTGCCCTGGCACTGACTGACAGGAGCAGCCGCAACCGAAGGAGCATGGCATGACTGATCTTCCCCGCCGAACCTCACTGCAATCCATCCTTGCCTTCGACGCCGCAACGTGCGCCGTCATGGGCGTTCTTCTGGTCTTCGCATCCGGAGCAATCTCGGGCGTGACGCTGATCCCCTCGTCGCTGCTGTTCTGGGCGGGTTTAGTCCTGCTGCCGATCGCAGGCTTCATGGTGTTCTTCGCCCGTGCTGCGATCGCCCCCCCTTGGGCGGTGCAGATGATCGTTCTTGGCAACGTGTTCTGGGTCCTAGGCAGCGTGGCCCTGCCGGTGCTCGGACTGTTCTCCCCGAACGCCTTCGGCTGGATATTCATCCTTGCACAGGCGGCGGTCGTCGCGATCTTCGCGGGCATCGAGTGGTCGGCGCGGCCACGCCTCGCTGCAGCTGCCTGATCACGGCAGGAAAGGAAACATCATGACCTGCTACGCCATCGGTCATCTGCGCAACATCGAGATGGGAGCCGAGATCGTGTCCTATCTCAAAGGCATCGACGCCTCGCTGGCTCCGTTCGACGGGCGCTTCATCATCCACGGCGGGCAGAAGCACATGCTGGAAGGCGCGTTCGCTGACGAGGTGGTCATCATCGCCTTCCCCAACCTGGCACGGGCGCGATCGTGGTATGCATCGTCGGCCTACCAAGACATTCTACCGCTGCGGACAAAAAATGCGGAAGGCGCAGTGTTCCTGATCGAGGGCGTGGACGAAGATCACGCCGCCACCGATATCCTTTCAAGGGATTAAAGCCGTTAGGTCTGTGAACGGCAGACCTGACAGTTTGCAAAGTCCGCTTTGTCCGCACTGCCGACCTAGACATACTAGCCCGGCCCGTGGTCAACTCGGCGACAGCGCTCGCCAGATGATTGAAATACCGTTAGCGCTCACAAACGACCCTTTTCGACCGTTCCATCCTCAGCGAACTCACTCCAAAGATGTTTTCAAGCGTCCAGCTTTAGGTCGACTCCGAGCCCGTTTTGGCACTTGCTGCGAATGGCACTGGCGGCAACCAGGCTAAACGGCCCTGAGCCGATGCTTGCTTCCAACTTGGATCGCTGCGGTTCGCCCCGTGGACCATGCCATTCGCTACGCGTGTGAGAACTTGCCGTCGTTAAATGAGCAACGCTCGAGACCGCCCGAACCTTGTCCCCGGCGCTTCCGTTGCTCAGGCGTATGGATTTGAGCAACAACGTACGGCATGTTGCATTGATGAACCAACTGCATCGAACAATCAGCTTGCTCTACACCGGTCACAGCCAACTCGCCCGGCGGTTCCGTTATGGACAGATCGTTTTCGACACGCTGACCATCGTTTATTTTATTGCGACCACCGCCGTGCCTCCGACGCCGGTCATCGCCACGCTGAACGTTGTCCTGGGCGTGATTATAATGCTGGACCTCGCAGCCCGGCTCTGGACATCGTATAACCTGCGCCGGGAGTTAATGCGCATCTACACGCTGGCGGATATAATTGTCGTGGCGTCCCTGCTGCTTGCGCCGCTTGTCTCCGAAAACTTTGCTTTCCTGCGTGTGCTGCGGGGCCTGCGGTTGGTCCACGCCTACCATCTGCTCCGCGATCTGCGGCGCGAGAGCCTGTTTTTCCGCAGCCACGAGGACGCGATCCTCGCCGCGGTCAACCTGTTCGTCTTTATCTTCGTGACCACGTCGTTCGTCTTCGTGCTGGCCTTCGATGAAGGGGCTGGCGTTGCCGGTTATATCGACGCGCTCTACTTTACCGTGGCGACGCTGACGACCACCGGCTTTGGTGACATCACCATGACGACGCCGGGCGGCAAGCTCCTGTCCGTGTTCATCATGGTCGTGGGCGTTGCGCTTTTCGTGCAACTGGCGCGCGCCATCTTCCAGCCGTCCAAGATCAAGTATGACTGTCCGGAATGCGGTCTGAGCCGGCACGAACCGGATGCGATTCACTGCAAGCATTGCGGCGAGCCGGTGAAGATAGAAACGGAGGGCGGCACAGGCAGATGAGCGCGCCGGCGGATCCCGATCCTTGGCCGTAAGGCTGCTTTCGCGGTACTCGATTCCCTTCAGAAGTCGGCTGTCGTCCAACCTCGGCGGAACACGCATCGAGACAGCCGAAACACCTCGTCAGCCAGGCGGCAAATAGCAACGGTCCGATCACTGAATATTATCGACGACATAATCTGTATATCTGACCTACTGGCCGTCAGATGAGGCAGTTCATTAGAATAAGCCGATCCTACCTATAATTGAGTTAAATTACGAAGCTATCGCCTTTCATTTTGTCTATTTATCCCAAATACACGACCTGAAAGACGCTCCACGAAACAGAAACGGGTTGATCTACGCGTGATTTCGCGCAACCTTCCCCCTGAATCAGCACGTCACTTGGAGGATCTTGGCGAACAGGCAACTCCCAAGCCTATCACCGCAGGCAAGATCGACGGGCCCGACGGCGTGCAACGCGCGATGGCCTTGCCGGCTTGCGCCTCCGAATAGCCCGCAAAGGAGTCTTCAATGGAAGCCAAATTGATTGCCGCCCTTATCGCGACGCCCTTCGCGCTGGCCTTTGTCTACGCTGGCATCCACGAATACCGCCGCTACAAGTCCAAGGGCAGCGCGAATTACGGGCTTGTCTACGATGAAGAGACCGGGACGAGCCACGTTAGCGGTATCGCCGAAGGCGACGATGCGTACAACCCTGAAGAGTTCGATCCCAGCAATTACAACGAACCGGACATACGCAAAGAAACCGACGGCGATAACGAACCGGACATCGGCACCGAGACTGAAAGCGACGAGACGGGAGACATCAGCACTGAGACCGACGATGTCGAGAAGAGCGACGACGTTGAAAAGAACGACGAAGAGAAGAGATAGGCCGTGCGCAGGCAGCGCAAACGCCGGTCCGAGGACCACCACCGGCGAAGTTGATGGTAACGGTTTTAATTGTTCTGGTCTGACAGTCGTTCCGCGTCGGGGCAGAAATGGCTCTGTTCTGCTAGCCAAACTACGCTAGGCTTGGGTTATGCACTGCCCTTCTTTGCCGACAGGTATTTCCGCCCGTGCAATATCATTTTAACGGATTCCGCTCCGGCGATCCCAACGTCCGGTCGCCCCACGAGGAGGCAAGCAGTAAACCCTCTTACGTCGATGTGCTGATTGTCGGCTGCGGCCCGGCGGGCCTGACATTGGCGGCGCAGATGGCGGCGTTTCCCGACATCTCTACCCGCGTCGTCGAGCGCAAACCCGGACCGCTGGAGATCGGTCAGGCTGACGGGGTCGCCTGCCGCTCCATGGAAATGTTCGAGGCGTTCGGCTTTGCGGACAAGGTCGCGAAAGAAGCCTACTGGGTTAACGAAACTATCTTCTGGCGGCCAGGACCGGCGGGCCAGGGCATCGCGCGGGCCGACCGCATTCAGGATGTGGAGGACGACCACTCGGAGATGCCGCACGTCATCCTGAGCCAGGCGCGGGTCCATGATTTCTACCTCGAGAGCATGCGGAACAGCCCGCGGCGGCTTGCTCCGGACTACAACCTTGAGCTGGCGTCGCTCACCCGGACGGACGATCCCGACTATCCCATCACTGCCACCTTTTCCGGCCTGAACAGTGCGCAATCGGAAATCATCCGGGCGAAATATGCTGTTGGTTGCGACGGTGCCCGCAGCGCTGTGCGCAACGCTTTGGGCTACCGCCTGAAGGGCGAAGCTGCCCGTCAGCTTTGGGGTGTGATGGACGTGCTGGCGGTTACGGACTTTCCCGATATCCGCTTTAAGTGCGCAATCCAATCCGCCGACCAAGGCAGCATCCTGATCATCCCGCGCGAAGGCGGTGCGCTGGTGCGCCTCTATATCGAACTGGACGCCTTGGCGGACGGCGAACGCGCCGCCGACCGTAACGTCACGCCGGAATTGCTGGCTGGCAAAGCCCGGGCCGTGCTCGCGCCCTACAGGCTGGAACTCAAAGAAGTCGCCTGGTGCTCGGCCTATGAAATCGGCCAGAGAGTTTGCGATTCGTTCGACGATTTGGGGGGCGGCGGCAAGGAAGGCGATACGCCCCGGATTTTCATCGCCGGCGACGCCTGCCACACGCACAGTCCCAAGGCCGGCCAGGGCATGAATGTCTCCATGGCAGATACCTTTAACCTCGGCTGGAAGCTGGCGGCGGTGCTACGTGACCAGGCTGCGCCCACGCTGCTGCACACCTATTCCGCTCAGCGTCAGGCCAAGGCCAAGGAACTGATCGACTTCGACCGCGACATGGCCCGGCTGTTCAGCGCCCGATCGGACGACAACGCCTTCTCCGCCCGCTTCCAGGAATATTTCCAGAAGCACGGCCGCTATACCGCAGGCGTCGAAACCCGCTACGACCCGTCGGCCATCATCATGGATGGGAAACACCAGGGCCTCGCCAAGGGTCTCCCCGTTGGAATGCGCTTCCACTCCGCCCCGGCGATCAGGCTGGCGGATGCAAGGCCGGTACACCTCGGCCATGTGCTGAAAGCGGATGGACGCTGGCGGCTGATCGCCTTCGCCGCTGTGGGGGATATTGGCGGGCCGGATGGCGGCATCGCCCAATTGTGCGCCTATCTGAGCAATGACCCGAACAGCCCGCTTCACCTTTACACGCCGCCAAGCGCGGACCGTGATTCCGTCATTGATCTGCGCGCGGTCTTTCAGCAGAGCCATCGGGAACTCGACCTGGAAGGCATGCCCGACCTGCTTAAGCCTTCCAAGGGGCGGCTTGGCCTCACCGATTATGAGAAAATTTTCTGCCCTGACCTGAAGGATGGGCCCGATCTATTTGATCAGCGCGGCATCAACCGGGCGAGCGGTGCTCTGGTCATCGTCCGGCCGGACCAGTTCGTTGCCGGGGTGGTACCGTTGAACGATCACGCAGCGCTGGAAACATTCTTCAGCGCATTCATGCTGCCGGCGAAGCTATAACGCCGGTCAAAGGCTGCGGCTTGCAACGCTGTTCAGCCTGACCCACAGTGACGTGCAGCGACGCTCGCCAACGGGAGGGACAAAACCCATGCGCACCATCATCCGCAATGGTCAAATTTTCGACACGGCCTCGCTCAACTTCACGGGCGAAGGCACGCTCGTCATCGAGGACGGGCGGATCGCCGATACGGACGCGGGCGGCGTGCGGGGCGATGTGGAAATCGATGCGGGCGGCGCATACGTCATGCCGGGCTTTATCGACAGCCATGTGCATTTCCGGTTGATGACTCTGAATTTCCGCCGGCTGGCCAGTTGCTCGGAAGTAGAGTTCGGCATTGTCATGGCCCAGCTCTCGCG
Source organism: Alphaproteobacteria bacterium (assembly GCA_965222315.1). GTDB lineage: Bacteria > Pseudomonadota > Alphaproteobacteria > Bin95 > Bin95 > JACKII01. The sequence goes on from OZ244951.1 coordinate 2,430,147, forward strand.
TCAGATGCTGGAGCGCGGCTTTACCGCCGTGCGCGATACGGGCGGCGACCTGCGGGGCCTGCTGCGGGCGGCGCGTTTCGGTGCGGTGCAGGTTCCGCGCATCGTGAAATCCGGCCTAATGATCTCCCAGACCGGCGGTCATGGCGATATAGACGGCTCCGACCGCGCGGTGCCGGAATGCGGTTGCCAGATGCTGCATTCCGCCTTCAGCATAATTGCCGACGGGCCGGATGCAGTGCGCAAGGCGGCGCGGCACCTGCTGCGCGATGGCTCAGACTTTTTGAAGGTCCACGTCTCCGGCGGGGTCGCCAGCCCGAACGATCCCATGGACTGCCTGCAATATACGCCCGCCGAGATCGAGGCCGCCGTGACCGAGGCTGAGCATCGCCGCACCTATGTGACGGCCCATGCCTATGCGTCCGATGCGATCCGAATGGCGGTGGAAAACGGCGTCACCTGCATCGAGCACGGTAACCTGATCGACGCGCCGACCGCCAGGCTGATGGCGGAGAAGGGCGCGATCCTGTGCCCGACCCTGGTCACCTACTCCGCCATGGCGGAAATGGGTGAGCGGCTGGGCCTCCCCAAGGTCAACCTGGACAAAAACAAGACCGTGCTGGCCGCCGGCCTCGAGTCCCTGGAGATTGCCAAGGCGGCGGGCGTGGAGATGGCGTTCGGCACCGACCTGATCGGCGAGACCCAGACATGGCAGAACCGGGAGTTCGCCATCCGCGCGGAGGTGCTGAGCGCCCAGGAAATACTGCATTCCATGTATGTGGTTGGCCCGCGCCTTCTGAAGCGGGAGGGCGAGGTTGGCGTGCTGGCGCCGGGCGCCATGGGCGACGTGGTGGTGACCAACGTGAACCCCCTGGACGACATCGCCGCGCTCGCGAACCCGGAGCGCACTCTCACCCATGTGGTTAAGGGCGGCGAGGTGATGTGGCAGGCCGGGGCTGATTGAGACCAGAATTGCCCTGCCAGAACCGGACCGGGCGGAATGACTTTAGCGCTGGTCACCAGCGCGACGGCGCAGAAGAGGAGCGAGACCATGAGCTACACCAGCATCATCCGCTTTCAGGTCGAACCGGGGAGAGAGGGCACTTTCGAAGCTGCCTTCGCCGCGGCCGGCATGTTGCAGCGCCCGTCCGCCATCAAAGGATTTGTGAAGGCCGAACTAGTGCGCAGCCTGGATGACCCGCCGGCATACTATGTCGTGGGGGAGTGGGAGACGGAACAGGCCTACGCCGACTGGCAGGCGGTGTCCGGGCCGGAAGCCGATCAGGAGGCTTTGGCAACAATGCGGGACACCCTGATCGATCCGATGCCGGGACGGCTGTTTCAGACCGTACTCCGATCCTAAGGCAGGTCCCTGTCAATTCTACCGGGCAAATCCGCCAGAACTTTAAGAATTAGAGCATCTTGCCCGTGCTGGACGGGGCCCGGGGCGACAGCGCCAAAGCCCGGATGTGAAGCAGCCATAGGCAGATGGCGGCCTCCAGCACCGGCATGAACTGGACCGAGGGCGCGGCTACGCGGACGGTCAGTGGCTCCGCGCTGCCACTGCAATCCGACGTGATGGTGTGGACCGAACCCAACCACCACAAAGTATCCCACAGATACGCGACGAAATAGACCAGCAGCGCAAACACCGGCAGGCTGATCACCCAATTCCACGGAGACTCGCCAAGGCTCAGCTCGAAAATATCGGCCCCGCCCTGCCGCTGGTCAGTTGCAGGCACGGCCACCATGGAGACCGCCAGAAAGGAAATCGCGGCCCAGGGTAAGGCTCCTAGAATAAGGCCAAGGACAGCATCGGCGCGGCCATCGCACTCCGGGTGCGGTGCGAAGAAACCGGGCGCGATCATGAAGTCCAGGGTCGATACCGGCAGCGCCAGCCACAGCAGCAGCGTGCCAAGATGAGAATACAGCAGGGGGCTGTCCTGGGTGGTCCGCCACCAGGTTGATTGCAGCGGTTGCAGCTTGTACCTAGCCGGTAGTCTCATGTGCCGGCGCCGATCTGGGCAAACGTCTCGTAGACGCGGTGCGCCCCTGCTTCTGCAAGCCTGTCCCCAAGGCCCGCGTCCGCGTGGCCGCCACCGGTGAAGCCCCAGACCTGCATGCCTGCCGCCGCGCCAGCCAAGACGCCGTTCACGCTGTCCTCAATGACCACACAGTCCGATGATTTGACCCCCAGTCGGCTGGCCACGTGCAGAAACAGGTCAGGCGCGGGCTTGCCGTTCGCCACATGCTCGGCGGAATAGACATGGTCGCCGAACCAGTCCGCCAGCCCGGTCAGACTCAGCTTCCGCTTCAGGCTGCGGACGGTGCTGGACGAAGCGACGGCCTTTGGCGCACGCAGGCCAGCGAGATAAGGCTCCAGGCCCTCGACCGCGCGCAACTCGGTAGTGAACAGATCGAAGCAGGCACGACGGACCTGCTCCAGGAAATCGTCCGGGAACGTGCAGGTACCGCGCCTAGCATGGTCTGCTTGCAGCAATTTTACAAAATCGGCGTCGGAGGTGCCGACGAAGCGGGTCAGAAACTCAACGTCGTCATAAACCAGCCCAAGACCGGCCAGAAAACGGCGCTCCACGCCGATCACCAGTGCTTCCGAGTTCACTAGCACTCCGTCGCAGTCGAAAATGATCGCGGACGCTGTCATACTAAGCGCAAAGTCTAACCACTCTTGCCAGAGAATGCCAAATCATGCCGGACGGTCTCACCTATTTCATTCCCGCCGACCTCCCCGCCCCGATCGATCATCCGAGCGCTTGGTACGGCCCCGACCTCGCCAAGTCAGACGAATGGATTTACCACCTGACGTCGGCCGACATTGCGGAAATCGATGCTGCTGTTGCGCCGTTGGTGGCGCGGGAGGCGGATATCGCCCACCTCCGCCAGACGGACTTTCCTTTGCCGACTCTGGGGCCGAAACTGCAATCGCTTTGCAGCGAGGTCATCGACGGACGCGGTTTCCAATTGGTTCGCGGCCTGCCGGTGGAGCGCTATACCATGCGGGAGAGCTCCACCGCCTATTTCGGCATCGGCACCTGGTTCGGAAATGCCCGCAGCCAAAACGCCAAGGGCCACGTGCTGGGGCATGTGAAAGACCTGGGCGTTTCGACCGACGACCCGAAGGTCCGCATCTATCAGACGACTGAGCGCCAGACCTTTCACACCGACTCGACCGATATAGTCGCCCTGCTCTGCCTGAAAACGGCGAAGGAGGGCGGACTGTCGTCCCTGGTCTCGACCATGACCATCTACAACGAGATGTATGCCCGCGCGCCGGATCTGCTCTGGGAACTGTTCCAACCCTTCGCCACCGACCGCCGCGGCGAGATTCCGGAAGGCAAGCTGCCCTATTTCGAAATCCCGGTGTTCAACTATTACGAAGGGTATCTCTCTGCCATCTACGCCCGCCGCTATATCGAAAGCGCGCGCCGGCTGGAGGGCGTGCCGCCCCTGACAGAGAAGCAGGTCGCGGCGCTGGACATGTTCGACTCGCTGGCCGAGTCGCCCGATCTCCGCCTAGATATGGATTTCAAGCCAGGCGACATGCAGTGGGTGCACAACCATACCAACCTGCACGACCGCACGTCCTTTGTGGACTGGCCGGAGCCGGAGCGCCGGCGCCATCTGTTGCGGCTCTGGCTGGCGGTGCCTGGCGCCCGCCCGCTACCGCCGGTCTATGCCGAGCGTTACGGTAAGGTTGATATCGGCGACCGCGGCGGCATCATCGTGCCTGGGGCCATGATGAATGCGCCGCTGGAAGCCGTCTGAGCGCCAGCACAGTTAGCGGATAAGGGGCTACCAGATATCGGCTAGGTAGTCCCTTTTCGCTTTGTCGACTCCGGGCGTCGCCCCTGGGTCCCTGTCCGGGCCAGCGGCGTATGCGCGTTGACGCACCGCCCTAGGCTGCAACATCCACTGCAGCAAGCTCAGTTTTGGCCGCGCCGGGGATAACTCGGCTTCGGCCCAGTACTCTGGCATCAGTGCACCAGTCATGGTTCGACTCCTGGTTAGTGTCGAGTCGGAACACGCTCTCTCCTGATCGCCTTATTTTTGCGATCATTTTCATCAAATTTGACCGATTGGTTTTAATGGGTGGTTAACGCACCGGCCTTTTATCTGAATTTCTTCCGGATGGGTTTTGGTCAACCAGCCCTGGTTACCGTATGGGTGCTGCGGATCACCAAATTTCCGCCAAATAGTCTTTGCGTTTGCACTCGGCGCTATCTTCGCCGGCGCCTTCAGCGGGCGGATTGTGGCGGCGCCATATCGCGTCCATCAGTTGGGCCAGCCCGCGCCGCCGTTCCTCGTCCATCCGGTTCTGGTCGGCCTCTTCTTCAAGCCCGATCTTTCGGGCAGCCTGAACACCCATCAGGTTACTCCTCGCTGCGTTACTTCGCTGATACTTCGAACAGCTTCTTGCCGACAATTTAAGCAGCCTTCGCTAGTCTTCGCTAGCATAAAATCAATATCTTCGAATATTATATGTATGTAGGCACATTTTTTGCGAATTCAGATGGGAATAGCTAACAATGTATCGATTCGAGCACTGTCCAATATGACCCGTTTCTCTTTGTAATGGTGATTCGCTCCGGACAGATCGATGACATCAGCATAGCGGCCAACGGCAAAAACACTGCTCTCGCCGGACTGCATTGAGCGGATCACCAAGAAATGCGATTCCGCCCTTACGGCACTGAGATTGCCCGAATCCACTATCGCCAGCGACGACACGAGATGACGGTAACGCTGGGGTTCATAGATATTGGCCTGGCGGAGTGCCGTCACGCGGTCGCGCAGCATCGCCTTGCTGTCGGCATAGACCAACCCAAGCGGGAGACCGCGTTCATGGTTTTCGGCAGAAATGATCTGATAGAGGCATTTCTCGTCAAAGAAATCCGGCCATTCCTCCAGCCTGTCGCTGTCGATGCAGCGGGCGTAAGCGGTATTTAATTGTTCCACGGCATAATGGATCTCTTGCGCGTTCATCGCTTAGAGCCCCATCAGCGGACGGTAAGCCTTCCAGAAGCCCCGGACCGAGGTCTCGGTAGCACGTGTGTCCTGTGTTTCCGCGCCGCTGCCGCCCATCTGCACGACGGAGCGTTCGTTGGCTGCACCTGCGATTCCCCGCTGCACGAAGCCGCCGACGCAGCCGTCCTCCATGGAGATGTAGCCGGCTGGCCCGACCAGGTTTGACTGGCGTTGGCGGCGTTGCAACATGGCCGCGTCGTCGTCCGCGAAACCGTAATAGGTCCAGACCAATTCGGTCTTGTCCGGTCCCTTGGGAACCACCTGCCGGACCGCCAGCGAATTGCGCACCTGCTGCATAACGAAATTCGGAAAGACAGAGAGTATCTGGAGCGTAATGCCGTCGCCGAATTCATCGGTGGCTGCGACTAGGTTTGGGTCGGCCAACGCAATATCGTCGATCTGTGAACGGATCTGACCGCTATTGTACTCGGTCTGGCCCTCTGCGTCCTCCGCCCCCATCGACCAGCTGACATGGTGGCCACCGCTCTCGTCCACGATAATGCCGCCCTTCATGGTGAGCCGGTTCAGCTTGAACGTGGCAAAGAAGGCATGCAGCAGGCTTGCATGGTAGCTGTCCTTCACGTTCTCGACATAGAGCTTCCAGTTGTTGTGCATGCACTGGCGGCTGGAGCCGAGCGGCTGAAGCGGCCTTTGCGTGACCCGCTTCACCCGCGCCAGGATTTCCGGGCCCAAATACGCGGCAAGCGGCGGCGTTTCGGGGGAGAAAGTCGCGAAGATCAGGCCGGAGAGACACTCGACTCGCAGCTTGCGCAGGCCGTGGTGGGACTTCTCGAAGCCATCCGGCATGCCGCCCTTGCCCTGCACGCCCCGCTCGAAGGCGACGCCGATCAGGTCGCCTTTCAGGCTGTAGTTCCAGGAATGGTAGACGCAGTTGAGCGACCGCGCATTGCCCCGTTCCTTCAGGCAGACCAGCGCGCCCCGGTGAGCGCAGCGGTTCTCCAGCACGTTCACGCCGCCGTCCCGGTCCCGGACGACGATCACCGGCGTATCCCCGATGAAATCCCGCTTGAAGTCGCCGGCATTGGGGATTTCCGCCTCCAGGCCGACAAACTGCCAGGTTGGGCCGCGGAAGATGCGTTCCTGCTCCGCAGCATAGATGGCTGGATCGGTATAGACTTGGTTCGGCACGCGGGTCAGGCCCTCAGCAGGCCACTTCAAGGGCGGCGCGGCCACGGGCATTGAATGGTTCATGCGATGTGCTCTCGGCTCGGCATGGACAAGAATGTCTCAGGGCGGGAGACTAGCAGGCGAACCGCTCAACACCCAACACGTTCGCCCAGCGGAAGACCGGACCATGCTAGAAACGCCCCCCTATATCTGGACCGCCGCCGACCTGGAGGCTGACCGCTCGTGGCAGATCAACCTGCCGGAGGCTGTTCTGGACGAGGTCGAAACCCTGCTGCCTACGCTCCGCGGGCGGGCGCTGGAAGATCTGACGGCCAAGGATTGCCCCCTGCCCTCGTTCGCCCAGTTAGCGGCCCAGGTCCGGGAAGAGTTGCGCGCGGGCCGCGGCCTGGTGCAATTGCGCAGCCTGCCGGTCCAAGACTGGAGCCAGGAGGATATCGCGCTAGCCTACTGGGCCATCGGCGCGCAGATCGGCACCGGCGTTTCCCAAAGCTACAAAGGCGACCGGTTGGGCCAGGTGCGCGATATAGGCGAGGGCGGGCGCTATTACACCGTCGGCGGCGCGCTGGAGATGCACATGGACCCGGTCGATGTGGTGGGACTGGTCTGCGTGAAGCCCGCACTTGCCGGCGGGGAGAGCCGGCTGGTCAGTTCCACCGCGCTGCGTGACACGCTCGCCGCCGAGTATCCGGATGTGATTCCGATCCTGGAACGCGGCTATCATTATTCGAGCCGCCTGGAGGACCGAAGCGCCGGCGCACCGCCCTACACACCCCACCGGGTGCCGGTGTTCGGCGAGATCGACGGGATGCCCGCGAGCTTCCTGCTGCCCATCGCCATCCGCAATACGGAAAAGTCCGGGCTGATGCTGAGCGCGGCAGAAAAGGATGCGCTGGAGCTGGTCAACACGGTCGCGAACCGGCCTGAACTCTGCTTCGAGATGGATTTGCGGCCGGGCGATATCCAGTTCCTGAACAACCGCCTGATCCTGCATGGCCGGAACGACTATGAGGATGCGCCAGAGCTGGACGAAAAGCGGCTGATGCTGCGCCTCTGGCTGATGATGCCCGATTGGCCCCACCGCCCGCCGGAGCAGGACATCCATGCGACGCCCGACCGCGCGGGTGGCGGGATTGCGGCCAAAGCCTAGTGTCCCCTACTCCACAACCTTCTCATCAAACTTGCAGAGGTCGGCGACGGCGCATTTCACGCAATCGGGCTTGCGGGCCTTGCAGACATAGCGGCCATGCAGGATCAGCCAGTGGTGGGCGTGGCGCTTCCAGTGATCCGGGATACGCGCCTCCAGTCCCAGTTCCACGGCCAGCGGGGTTTTGCCCGGCGCCATCCCTACACGGTTCGAGACCCGGAACAGGTGGGTATCGACGGCAATGGTGGGCTCGCCCCAAAAATTGTTCAGCACGACATTAGCGGTCTTGCGCCCAACGCCCGGCAGGGCCTCCAGCGCCGCGCGGTCGCGGGGAACTTGGCTGCCATGGTCGGCGATCAGCTTTTCCGAGAGGGCGATAACGTTCTTCGCCTTGGAATTGAACAGGCCGATGGTACGGATGTATTGCTTCAGCCCTTCCTCCCCCAGCGCCACCATTTCTTCCGGCGTTGAGACCTTCGCGAACAAGGGCCCTGTCGCCTTGTTCACGCCCACATCCGTTGCCTGAGCGGACAGCGCCACGGCGACCAACAGCGTGTAGACATTGGTGAAGTTCAGCTCGGTTTCCGGTTCCGGCGTCTTGGCGGCCAGGCGGGCGAAAAATTCTTCAATTTCCGCGTCGCTCATCAGCACCGGCTTCTTTGCCCGCTTGCCCGGTTTGGCGGGAGGCTTTTTCGCCGACGGTGTGGGCGTTTGCTTGACCTTTGCGGCCGATGGTTTCGCACTTCTCGCCAATGCCATCTACCTTTTCAGGGTGGGTAAGGTTCCTTTTGAGAAAACTAACACAATATGGGGATCCTGGCTCAGTGAGTCTCCCGAAACCGCCGGAGGAATTGATGACGGCGACCGCTATCGTCAATCGAAACTCAGGGAAGTCGCTCGACCTTGACCAAGATGCGTTGCGCGACACCTTGGAAACTGCGTTCCAGGAGGCAAATCTGGACGTGGATCTGCATCTGGTCGCCGCTGACGAAATCGGCAAGGCTCTGGAGCAAGCGGCAAGCGGTCCGTCCGATCTGATCATCGCTGGCGGCGGAGACGGCACGCTGAACACGGCTGCCTCATTGGCAATGGAGTATGACAAAACGCTCGGCATACTGCCGATGGGGACGCTGAACCTCCTTGCCAAAGAATTGAACATACCGCTGGACATTGCTCAATCCGCCCACATTATCGCGTCCGGGACGCCACGCGAGATCGACGCGGCGGAGGTGAATGGGCATTACTATTTCTGCAGTTCTTACTTTGGCCTGCCTGCCCTGTTCTCCGAAGAAAGGGAAAACCAGCGCGGCGAAGGGTTCCTGCAACGCCTCCACGGCTATCTGTTCCGGTTTCCGAGACTGGCATTGGCGGCCCGGCGGATGGCGGTTGCCGTCCACGATGGAGAACATGAACGGCTGGTACGCGGCCTGGCCTTCGCGGTATCGAACAATCCCTATGACGAGAATGCGAGCATATCCCTGCGCCGAGGCACCCTCACGAAAGGCAAGTTGGGCTTTTATGCAACCAAGCATTATTCAGCGCTGGCCGCGGTGCTGCTGGTTGCCAAGTTCGTGGTCGGCCGCGGCTCAACCGACCCCAAGTTTGTTCACATGGAAGCCGACACCTTGGAAGTACGCTCCAACCGCAAAACCATTACCGTCACCAATGATGGGGAATTGATGAAACTGGCGACGCCCCTGCGCTACCGCATTCACTCGGCGGCACTACGCATCGTGTTGCCAGCCGGCTGATGACACGATTGGCGATCATATCCGACCTGCATTTCGGAACGGTACCAGATGGGTTAGCGGCGTTGTTGCTCGAAGACCTGCGTGCGCAGTCGCCTGACGGCGTGATTGTTGCGGGTGACCTGACCCAGAGGGCGCGCGCCCGGGAGTACGAACAGGCGGCGGACTATCTGAGGGAATTGCCAGGCAAAGTCATGGTAATTCCGGGTAATCATGACATCCCAGCCTGGGGCCTGTTCGAGCGCTTTTTGTTCCCGTTCAGGCGATACGCGGCGCGCTTCGGCAAGCCACATTTGCAGCATATGGACTTTGACCGGTGCGCGGTCGTGGGCCTGAACACGGCGAAGCCCGCACAACCCCATCTTAAATGGCAGGAAGGCACTGTCAGGCGATTCCAGGCCTTCCAGGCGGCGCAGCATCTCGAGACACTGCCGGAAAAAACCTGCCGGATCGTTGTCTCTCACCATCCGCTGGTGAAGGTGCCCAACATGCCGCGGGCGGTGCCAGCCAGACGGGCAAAAAAGACGGTGCAGAGTCTGGCCGATGCAGGGGTCGATCTTCTCGTGTCTGGGCACACGCATCTGCCATTCGCCCTCACCCTGCAAGCGCCGTTGCAGGCCGACGGCAAACCGATCATCGCCTTGGGCGCACCCTCCGCGCTTTCAAACCGTTTACGGGGGGAGCCGAACGGCTATTGGGTGGTGGACGCCTGTCCAGGCAGCATCGAAACAGAGCTGCGTACTTATCGGGATGGCGCATACTCGAAAACGCGGCTCCGCGACTTGCCGGAATACGCACGGCGCTGACAGTTCCCCAGCAAGGCGCAAGGGTGTTCATGACCAGTTGATTATACCGATCGGTCATGGCACCTAAATTGCCACGTGAACGAACATTCCCCAAGGAACCAGCCCCATGCGTGCCGAATCCCAAACCATCGCCGACGAAATCCGCGAAGCGCTCTCCATCCTCCGGAGGCATCTTTGACTGGGATCAGGCCCTCGAACGTATCTCGGAACTGAACGCGCTCGCCGAAGACCCGAACCTCTGGAACAACCCGGACAACGCGCAGAAATTGATGCGCGAGCGGACCCGGCTGACCGACTCCATCGATGGCTACCGCGCGCTGGAGAATAGCCTGGACGACGCGGTCGGACTCATTGAGTTGGCGGAAGAAGAAGGGGACGAAGAAACCCTGGAAGCCGCTGAGGCCGACCTGCTCTCCCTGCAGGCGAAAGCAGCCAAGGCGCGCCTGCAATCCCTGCTTTCCGGTGAGGCTGATCCGAACGACGCCTACCTGGAAATCCATGCGGGCGCGGGTGGCACGGAGGCCCAGGACTGGGCGCAGATGCTGGTGCGCATGTACTCGCGCTGGGCGGAGCAGCACGGCTACAAGGTGGAGTTGCTGGAGGAGTCACCCGGCGAAGAAGCGGGTATCAAGTCGGTGACCATGCGGATCAACGGCGACAATGCCTATGGCTGGCTGAAAACCGAGTCCGGCGTGCATCGGCTCGTGCGGATTTCCCCCTTCGACAGCCAGGCGCGGCGGCACACCAGCTTCTCGTCAGCCTGGGTCTATCCGGTGATCGACGACTCCATCGAGATCGAGGTCGAGGAAAAGGACCTGCGGATCGACACCTACCGCGCATCCGGCGCAGGCGGCCAGCACGTCAACAAGACCGACTCGGCCATCCGCATCACCCATGAGCCCACCGGCATTGTCGTGCAGTGCCAGAACGACCGCTCGCAGCACCGCAACCGCGCGCAGGCGATGGAGATGCTGAAGGCCCGGCTCTACGAATTAGAGCTGAAGAAGCGCGAGGAGGCCACTGACGCGCAGGAGGCGGACAAGTCCGATATCGGTTGGGGCCATCAGATCCGGAGCTATGTCCTCCAGCCCTACCAGATGATCAAAGACCTGCGGACGGGTGTTGAGACCGGCAACAGCCAGGCTGTGCTGGATGGTGACCTGGACCAGTTCCTGGCGGCCTCCCTGGCGGCCAAGGCGGGGGCGAAGCGGGCCGGCGTGGCGTAACGCGCGGCCCGTTCCCCCGGCCCTACTCCGCCGGCGTGACCGGCGTTGGCGAGGCTGACGCAGCCGAAGCCTTGGGCGGCTTCGGCCCCATCCCGATCTTGGCCTTCACGGTTTCCCGCACCCATTGGAACACAACATAGAGCATCGGTATGAGGAAAATGCCGATGGTGGAGGCTGCAAGCATCCCGCCGAAAACGCCGGTGCCGACCGCTTTCTGGGTCGCCTCTCCCGCGCCGCTGGCGGTAATCAGCGGCAGCATGCCAAGCAGGAATGACAGGGCCGTCATCAACACCGCGCGGATACGCATACGGGCTGCCTTTTTGGCGGCTTCGATGATCGAAAGCCCTTCCGACCGCTGTTCCATGGCGAACTCGACAATCAGAATGGCGTTTTTCGACGCCAATCCGATCAAGAGCACCAGGCCGATCTGGGCATAGACATCATTGGAGAGGCCCGCCACCCAAACCGCAGCCAGCGCGCCGGTGATGCCAACAACGACCGAGAGCAACACCACCGCGGGCATCGACCAGCTCTCATAAAGGCCGACCAGGAATAGGTAGCCGAAGATCACGGCCAGCACGATAGCAACCACTGTCTGGCCGCCCGCCAGCTTCTCCTGATAGGCGGTTCCAGTCCACTCGTAGCCGAATCCTTCCGGTAAGGTCTCCGCCGAAATACGCTCCATCGCCGTCAACGCTTCACCAGAACTGTAGCCCGGCGCCGGGACACCGTTCACGGTGACACTCCGCTGGTTGTTATAGCGGACGATGGCCTGCGGGCCGACAATCAGGTCCGTATCCACCAGCCCCCGCAACGGCACCATGTCGCCGTTGGCGTTCCGGACGTGAATGCGGCCAATATCGTCGATACTGGTCCGGTCATCCGCTTCGCCCTGGATATTGACCTGCCAGGTGCGGCCGAACCGGTTGAAGTCGTTGACATAGAGGCTGCCCAGCGTGGCCTGGAGGGCGGTGAAGATATCGTTGATCTCCACGCCTAAGGTGCGGGCTTTATCCCGGTCGATGTCCAGGAAGACCTGTGGCGTGTTGTTGGTCCACAGGGTGAACGTATACTGGATTTCTTCCGCCTGGTTCGAATTCACCAGCAGGCCACGGAGCGCTTGGGCCATTTCATCGGTTGGACGGCCGGCAAGATCCTGCAACTGATACTCGAAGCCGCCAGCATTACCGAGGCCAGAAATCGGCGGCAGGTTGAACAGGGAAATCGTCGCCCCCGGGATGGCCAGCAACTGGCCCTGCAACCGTTTCAACGTATCGAACACCTTGAGGTCGGCTGTTTGCCGCTCCTCGTAAGGCTTCAGTCGACCGATCACGATACCATTGTTCGATTGGGAAAGCCCGTTCAACAGGCTGTAACCGATGACGGTAAACACCTCGTGCACCGCAGGGTCCTGGGCAACGATTTCCTCTACCTTGGAGACGATTGCCGACGTGCGGGCGACGGAAGCGCCGTCCGGCAACTGGATTTCACCCATGAACAGGCCCTGATCCTCCTCCGGCAGGAAGCCCGTTGGGGTCGATTCAAACAGCACGAAGGTCGCAAACATCAAGCCGGCGACAGCGGCAACACCGATGACTGAAAACCGGATGATGCGGTCGACGATAAAGGCATAGCCGCCCGTGATATTGTTGATCCTGGCCAGCATGAAACGGATGGGCGCATTGGGCTTGTCGCCCTTGCGCAGGATGATCGAGCAAATGGCCGGGCTGAGGGTCAGCGCGTTAATGGAGGAGATCGCGACGGCGAAGGAAATGACAATCGCGAACTGCTGGAAGAGCGAGCCGACAATGCCCGGAATGAAGCCGACCGGGATGAACACCGACAGCAGCACCAAAGTGGTTGCAATGACCGGCGCGGTTAGCTGCTCCATCGCCTTCAGGGTGGCTTCCGGCGCGTCGAGGTCTTCTTCCTCCATTATCCGCTGGACGCCTTCGACCACCACGATGGCGTCATCCACGACCACGCCAATTGCCAGAACGAGCGCCAGCAGGGAGACAGTATTCAAGCTGACACCCATGGCCGCCATCGCCGCGAATGCGCCGATCAAGGATACGGGAATCGCCACCGCGGGAACCAAGGTTGCCCGCACCGACCCCATGAAAATAAAGGTCACCAGGACCACCAGCACAAAGGCGGTGACCAGCGATGCGTAGACGTTCTCAATGCTCGATTTCACGAACAGGGTCGTGTCGTAGGTGATCGAATAGTCGAGCCCCGGCGGGAAGCGCTCTTTCAACTCCTCCATTGTCGCCGTCGCGATCTCAGCGGTTCGGATGGCATTCGCGCCCGGCGAGCCGTAAATGGCGACGCCAGCCGACTCGTTCCCGTTCAGCCGCGTGAAGGTATCGGAACTCTTCGCCCCCAGTTCGACGCGGGCAACATCCCCCACGCGCACGGTGGAGCCATCCGGATTGGCCCGGATGATGATGTCTTCAAACTCGTTGGTTTCCGTCAACCGTCCCTTGGTCGTCAGGTTCAACTGCAGATCGACTTCATCGCTGATCGGCTGCGCACCAATCCGCCCGACCGCTGCCTGCACGTTCTGGGATTTGATCGCATTGACGATGTCCGTCGGCGTCAGGTTCAGCGTGATCAGCCGGTCGGTCGCATACCAGATGCGCATCGAATAATCTTGCAGGCCGAATAGCTTAACATCGCCGACACCCTTGATACGCTTGAGGGTATCAATAATATTGATGATAGCGTAGTTGTTCAAAAACAAAGAATCGTAAGTATTGTCTGGTGAAAAAAGCGTGAAGACTTGCAAAAGCGAGGTGGATTGCTTTTGCACCTTGAGGCCCTGTCGCTGCACTTCTTCCGGCAACTGCGGAATGGCGAGTGAGGTGCGGTTCTGGGTATTCACTGTGTTTAAATCAGGATCGGTGCCGACCGCAAAGCTAACATTCAGGGAATAGGTCCCATCATTGCCGCTGGTCGACTTCATGTAGATCATGTCCTCGACGCCGTTCACCTGGGCTTCGATGACCTGGGCTATCGTCTGTTCCACAACCTCCGCGTTTGAGCCGGGATAGTTGGCGGTAACGCTCACCTGAGGCGGAACGATGTTCGGGAATTGCTCTACCGGGAGCGCCCGCTGCGCGATGACGCCAGCGATGGTGATGACCAGCGAGATAACGATAGCCAACCTCGGCCGGCGGACAAAAACGGCGGAGATCATGGCCGTTATTCCTTCGGCTGCGGGACGGAGGCAGGGGTTGGCGTGACCTCAATGCCGCTGCGGACCTTGGCAATGCCTTCGGTAATAACCTTGTCACCGGCTTTCAGCCCGCCAGTAACCACGACCTCATTGCCGAACTGGTCACCCATCTGGATCGGCCTCTGCTCAACCTTGTTGCCCTCGCCAACGGCCATAACGAATGTGCCGCGCTGATCCACCCCGACGCTCGACCGCGGGATCAGCAGGGCGGATTGAGGGGTTTTTGCCTGGGCCACGACAACGACGAACTGCTGGTCGATCAGCAGGCCATCAGGATTCGGGAACGTGCCGCGTAGCGCGACGGTATCCGTCGATGCATCCACCTGAACATCGGCGAAATCCAGCGTGCCGGGGTGCTCATAAAGAGTCTGATCCGAGAGTTGCAGACGCAATTTCACCAAATTTAGCGATTCGCCATTGGAGGCGCCATTCTGTTCCGCGTCCCGACGGAAGCGCAGGTAGGCTTTCTCTGAAACGTTGAAGGTTGCATAGACCGGGTCCTGCTTGACCACGGTGGCCAACACGCCGCTCTCCGGTGAAACCAAATTGCCGACCTTGACGCTTGCCCGGCCCATCCGGCCGTCAATCGGTGACGTAATTTCGGTATAGGTATAGGTGATCAGCTGGTCTTCGAGCGCCGCTTCCATCTGAGACACAGAAGCCTTTGCCACCAAGTAATCCGCGCGGCGCTCATCGACGGTCGCCCTGGGAATATTGCCCCGCTTCACCAGCTCTTCCGCGCGCTCCAACTGGACCTTGGTATTTGCCTGCTGGGCTTTTGCCGCTTCCAGGTTTGCCTGTGCGATTTGCACCTGAGCGGAAAATGGCGGTTGTTCGATAACAAAAAGCATGTCGCCTTTCTTCACCTGCGCACCGTCATCCACCAACTGCTTTTCCAGGAAGCCGGTGATGCGCGCGCGCAGTTCCACCCGCTGTACGGCTTCGATTCTTCCGACGAACTTCCGGGTGGGCGTGACGTCTTTTTCTGCCGCTTCGACATAGCCAACTGCCGGTGGCGGCGGTTTTGCTGACTGGCCAGCATTTTGGGCAAAGACAGCGGTGGAAATCAGAGTGCAGACGAGCAGGCTGACCGCCAAGGCGTGAACACGAAGCAAAGCGTAATCCTCATTCCAGGAAACAACGGAAATTCCCACCCCGAAGGCCGGGGCACCGTGCCCATATTTGCCCGCCTGGGTCAATGTCGAACAAGCTCCAGCACTGGGGCGCCGCCAGGACTGGACGGGCCAGCCAGCAAGGGCGTACTGTCGCCCGAATTATGACTGTGTGTTGAGGATCCGTTACGCATGTCCCTGTCCGTCGCCATTCAAATGGACCCTATCCACCTAATCGATGTGAAGGGCGACAGCAGCCTGATGCTGGCCTTGGAGGCGCAGCAGCGGGGACATTCGCTGTTCCACTATCTACCGGGTGGCCTTTCGCTGAAAGACGGCAAGGTAACGGCCCGCGGCAATCCGTTGACCGTGCGCTATAACCCAGACGACCATTTCACCATGGGGGCGGAGGAGACCGTCAATCTGGCCGACATGGATGTGGTGCTCATGCGCCAGGACCCGCCGTTCGACATGTCCTACATCACTGCGACCCACGTCCTGGAGCATATCCACCCCAAGACCCTGGTGGTGAATGACCCTGCCTCGGTCCGCAATGCGCCGGAAAAGCTGTTCGTTACGCATTTCGAAGGCGTGATGCCGCCGACCCTTATTTCCACCGACCGCCGCGAAATTTTGGCTTTCAGGGCTGAGCATAAGGACATCATCGTAAAACCGCTGTTCGGCAATGGCGGCGCGGGTGTGTTCCACATCAAGCCGGACGACGAAAACCTGACGTCACTCTTGGAAATGTTTACCCAAATGTTCCGCGAGCCGGTGATCGTACAGCGCTACGTGCCGGAGGTGCGTCAGGGTGACAAGCGCATCATCCTGGTGGACGGGGTCGCGGTCGGCGGTATCAACCGGGTGCCGGCCGATGGCGAAGCCCGTGCCAACATGCATGTTGGCGGGCGGGCACTGAAGACCAGCCTGACCAAGCGCGAAGAGGAAATCTGCGAGATCATCGGCCCGACCCTGAAAGAACAGGGCCTGATTTTTGTCGGCATCGACGTAATTGGCCAGTATCTGACCGAAATCAACGTAACCTCCCCCACCGGCATCCAGGAAATGAATCGCTTCGACGGCGGCAGTATTGAAGCCCTGATCTGGGATGCGATCGAGGCGCGGCTTTAGTTAGGCCAGTTCCGGACGCAAACTGGCGAGCATAGAGGCGCGTAGCAAAAAGGCGCGGCGCTTGGCCGGGTCGGCCATGGTCTCGCGCAGCATGGTGCGGAACGCCTGCTGCTCGGCTCGGTCAGCGCTCTCCAGGTTACGCTTGTTGCGGATCGTAATCTCGTTGACGTAGGCAAGCGCCACGGGCCGCCGCTCGGTTTCGTAGAGGTCCAGCAGGTCGGGAGCAGCGTCGCTCCCCACTACCTGCACCAGTTTCTCCGCCAAGTTGAAAGCGTCATGAATCCCGCCGTTCATGCCCATGCCTCCGAGCGGGTTGTTGATATGGGCGGCATCGCCCGCGAGGAACGCCCTGCCCTCCCGGTAGCGCCCGGCCACGCGCTGATGCACGCGGTAGAGGGTGGTGTGGGCGATTTCGTAGGGCGCGGCTTGCGGCAGGACCCGGTTCAGGCGGCGTTGGATCTTGGCCGGGTCGAAGATTTCGCTCTCCGGCTCGCCGCGCGCGGTCGGGAACATGACCCGCCAGAAGTCCGGTGCGCGCAATAAGAAGAACCATTCCTCCGGATCAGCAAAATAGTTCACCCAACAAAGCCCGTCGAAATGATCCTCAAACGGAAAAGCGGTGCTGACGACCAAAAAGGCTTCCGGCCAGGTAAAACCCTCGAACTGTATAGCCAATGACCGGCGGACCGCGCTCCGCGCGCCGTCGGCGCCGACCAGCCAGCCGCCTTCGACTGTTTCGCCATTGGCTAAGGTGACGGAGATGCCGTCGGCGGACTGGACGACGTCCGCGACTTCCGCGCCGAAGCGGACCTCAACGCTGTTATGGCCCTGCAGGTAGTCCAGCAGGGCAAAGTTCAACTTGTACTGCTCACATTGCAGCCGGTACGGGTGGCGGCAAAGGTCGGATAGCTCGCCGAAGTCGAACTCGCCGAGCTTGCCCGCCTGCCGGTCGCGGTACTGAAACATAGTCGCTATCAGGCCCTGGGCGATCAGCTTTTCCGTTGCACCAAACCGCTCCAGCATGTCGAGCGTCGGCGGGTGAAAGGTGGAGGCGCGGAGGTTGGTCGGCAGGTCCGGCTCTGCCTCCAGCACAATGGCAGGCAACCCGGCTTCCGCCATGTGCGCCGCGACGCTCAGGCCGACCGGCCCAGCGCCGGCAATAATTACAGTGTCTGCACCCATGTGCGCTCCCTGCAAGTCAGATGTTCTGCCATGCCTGATTGCGTGCCCAGCCAGTGGACCGTATGCAAGTATGGATGCCCACAGCCGCCGAGGAGCGAGCACATGTTGAAATACTACTACAACACCGGTCCCAATCCGATGAAAGTCGCACTCTACCTCGAAGAAGCGGGACTGGAATACGAAGCCATTCCAGTCGATGGCCGCAACGGCGACCAGCACAAGCCCGAATACAAGGCGCTGAACCCGAATGCCAAGGCCCCGACCATGGTGGACGGCGACACGGTCATTTTCGATTCCAACGCCATCCTGCTCTACCTGGCCCGCAAAACGGGCAAGTTTATGCCGGGCCCCGCCGATGAGGGGGACATGCTGTCCTGGCTGATGTTCATCGCGACCGGCATTGGTCCCTATTCCGGCCAGAGCGTCCACTTCCGCCATCACGCGCCGGAACAGATCCCCTATGCCATCAAGCGCTACATGTTCGAGGCGCGCCGTCACTACAGCATCCTGAACGACCGGCTCGCCGATCAGCAGTACCTTGTTGGCGGCGAGTACTCGTTTGTGGATATGGCGGCGTGGGGCTGGGCCCGGCTGATCCCCGTCGTGCTGGGCGAGGAAGTCCTGGGCGAGCTGCCGCATCTGAAGCGGCTGGTAGACGAGTTATCGGCGCGGCCTGCCGGTGAACGGGCGATTGCGATCAAAGACCGTTTCGCCTTCAAGACCGAGATGAACGAAGAGGCGCGCCGGAACATGTTCCCGAGCGCGTTCGCCTCCTAATGGCGATTGGACCCGCGCGGGCTGTAGCTAGAAATGGCTGTAGCCAGCGTGGGCCAGCGGCAAGGGCTCGCCGTCCGGTCCCAGGATAACGGTGCCAGAACCGACCTCCATGCGGCCGATGCAGGCAAGCGGCACATCCGTCTCTACCGCAAGCCGTGCCAGCGCGGCGGTAGCGTCCGGCCTGGCGGTGAACACAAGCTCGTAATCGTCGCCGCCGGTGAGAAGTTTCGCCAGCCATGCCGGGTCTGCGGCTAGGGCAGCCTTGCACGCGGCGGAGAATGGCACCTGCGCGCTGTCGATGATCGCCCTCAGCCCGGAGGCTTCGGCGATGTGTGCTGCATCGGCGGCGAGGCCGTCGGAAATGTCCGCCGAGGCTGTTGCCAGCTTGGCCCTTGCGATTGCCTGGCCCAGAGCCAGGCGCGGCTCCGGCTGGCGGAAACGCGCCAAGGCGTGGGCGGAGAGGTCAGGCGCGACGGCCGGCCCCTCCCCCAAATGCACCGCCAGGCCGAGAGCGCCGTCGCCGATGGTGCCGGACACCCAGATATTGTCGCCAGCCTCTGCGCCGCCGCGAATGGGGGTGCCGCCTGGCGAGGCTTCCCCCATTGCTGTCACGCTTATCGTGAGTGCGCCGGGTGTCCGCACCGTGTCGCCGCCAAACAGCGACCAGCCGAATTCTTGCTGGTTCTGGCCCAGACCTTGGGCGAAACCGGCGATCCATGCTTCATCCTCGTTCGCCGAGAGAGCCAGCGACAGGAGGTAGCCCAGCGGCTTCGCGCCCTTTGCTGCCAGGTCGGAGAGATTGACCCGCAACACGCGCTCCGCGACGGCAGCAGGCGGATCGCCGGGGAGAAAATGGACGCCGGCGACAATCGTGTCGGTGTTCAGAACCACGCCGCCGGCAAGCTCAGCCCCGCCAAGCACGGCCACGTCGTCCACCAAACCCCGCGCGCCCGGATGGGTCGCCAGCGGTGCCAGATAGTCGGCGATCAGGCCGAATTCACTGAGCGGCTTGGAAGTCATCGGGGCGGAGTTCCCGCGCCAGGCGATCCAGCACGGCGTTGACCAGCTTGCGCTCGCCCTCATCGAAGAAAGCGGCTGCTATCTCCGTGTACTCATCAATCGTGGAGCGGGCGGGCACGTCCTTCAGAGTCTGAAGCTCGAACGTGCCGGTCATCAGGATCGCCTGGAGGACATATTCCATCCGGCCCACCTGACGGCTCTTCAAGCGCTCCTGCACCAACATGCCGAGCGTCGCAGCGTCCGCGGCTATGCCCTTGGTCAGCCGCCGAAAGAAGGCGCGGTCGGCCTTCAGCGACAGACCCTCGATCTCGTGGTCAAGACGATGCTCCTCGAACTGGCTCGCGACCGAGGCGATCGGGCTTTGGGTCATCGCGGCCTGGTAGAGCACCTGTATGGCAGCTACCCGCGCCAGACGGCGCAGCCCTTCCAGTGGACGGGCATCAGCAGCTTCGCCCACCGGCAACGCGCCGGGGGCGAAGGATTGGATCAGATCATTGCCCCGCATGGGGTGTTCCTAGCGATTTGGTCTCGGAAAATCAGTCTTGGGAGAAACGGCGGGCCAGCGCCAGGTTCATCAGACAGGCGCGGGCAGCCTCGCCGCCCTTGTCTTTCCCGTCGGGATTGGCCCGCACTAGTGCCTGCGTCTCATTCTCCACCGTCAGCAGGCCGAAGCCGATGACCAGGCCGCCGTCGGTCGCCAAGTTCTGGACGGCGCGCGCTACCTCGTTGCAGATCAGGTCGTAGTGCGAGGTCTCGCCCCGGATCACACAGCCGAGCGTGATATAGCCGTCGAAGCCGCCGGCATCATGCGCCGCCGCGATGGCGAACGGCAGTTCGAAAGCACCTGCGACCTCCACCACTTCATGGCTGGCGCCCGCCTGATCGAGCGTCCGGGCGACACCCTTCAGCAAGGCATCGGTGATGTGTTGGTAATAAGGCGCGACCGCCACGAGGATATTGGTCTTGTCCGCCATGTCAGTTTCCTTCGCGCGGAACGGGCCGCGTCTCTACCACTTTCAGGCCGTAACCTTCCAGGCCGACAATGTGCCGCTCCGTATTGGATAACAGAACCATCTCCTGTACGCCTAAATCCAGCAGGATTTGCGCGCCAATACCATAATCCCGCAGAAAACGGCCGCCCTGGTCGGCCTTTTCTGTCAATTCGTCCTTCAACCGCTCTGAAAGCATAGTCGAGCGGGTCTCGCGAATGACGACCACGACGCCGCGTTCCGCTTCGCCGATGAGCTGCATGGCATTCTGCAACGCGCCACCGCGCTGCCGGTGCTCATCACCCAGCAGGTCTTCCAGCAGGTTCATGGAGTGCATCCGCACCATGACCGGTTCGCCCGCGGAAACATCGCCCTTCACCAGCGCGATGTGCTCTGCGTATTCCACCGTGGTGCCATAGACCACGATGCGGAAGTCGCCGCCATAACGGGATTTCAATTCCGTCTCAATCAGCCGTCTGACGGTGCGGTCATGGCGGCGGCGGTAGGCGATCAGGTCGGCAATCGCGCCCATTTTCAGGCCGTGGTACTGAGCGAACGGTACCAGATCCGGCAGGCGGGCCATGGAGCCGTCTTCGTTCATGATTTCGCAGATCACGCCGGAGGGATTCAGCCCGGCGAGGCGGGAGATGTCCACTGCGGCCTCAGTATGGCCGGCACGGACCAGCACGCCGCCCTCCCGCGCTTCGAGCGGGAAGACGTGGCCCGGAGTGTGGATGTCATCCTTGCCACGGACCGGGTCGATCGCAACGGCGATGGTCCGGGCCCGGTCACCGGCGGAGATGCCCGTTGTGACCCCCTCAGCCGCCTCTATCGATACGGTGAAGGCCGTGGACTGACGTTGGCGGTTGTCGCTCGGCATCAAAGGCAGGGACAGTTCCTGGACGCGCTGCTTAGTCAAGGAGAGGCAGATCAGGCCGCGGCCATATTTTGCCATGAAATTGATCGCGTCGGGCGTCGCCATCTGGGCCGGAATCACCAAATCGCCCTCATTCTCCCGATCTTCGTCATCGACCAGAATGAACATACGCCCATTGCGCGCCTCTTCGATGATTTCCTCGATCGGCGAGAGAAACGATATGTCCTCGTCGGTACGCGGCCTCTCTTGGCCTTCCAAAGACGCCGCAAGGTCGGCCGGAGACGCGCGTTTAATATTGTTGGAATCGTCGCTCACGCGAGACCTCTCGTTTCTGTCAGGCGGGCAACGTAGCGTGCCAGCATGTCAATTTCTACGTTGATGCGGTCGCCGACCGCAGAACCGCCGAAAGTGGTGTTCTCCAGCGTATGCGGAATCAGGTTCACGCCAAAGCGATTGCCGTCCACCGCGTTCACGGTCAAAGAGACACCGTTCAGACAAACGGAGCCCTTCGGCGCGATAAATGGCGCAAGATCTGCCGGCACTTCAAAGGTTAGGCGCATACTGTCGCCTTCGGGAGTCTTGCCCACCAGTGTCCCGACCCCATCCACATGACCGGAGACGATATGCCCACCCAGTTCGTCGCCGACACAGAGCGCGCGCTCCAGGTTGATGCGGCTGCCTTCCCGCCAATCACCGAGGTTGGTGCAGGCAAGGGTTTCGGCAGAGGCGTCGATGGCAAACCAGCCCGGCCCCTTGTCCACAACCGTCAGGCACGCGCCTGAATGAGAGATGGATGCGCCCATGGCGATGGTCGCCGTGTCGTAGGCCGTCTCGATGATGAGCCGGGTATCGCCCCGTTGCTCAATGGAGCGGATGCGCCCGATATCGGTGACAATTCCGGTAAACATGAGGTTGCCTATGCAATTCCTAGCCGCGTTCGTAAATCGACAAGATATCGTCGCCCAAGGCGCGGCTTTCTACCAGGGAAAACCCTTGCATATCTGCGATGCGCTGCACGCCAAGCGGACCGATGGCCGGCAGGCCGTCACCGCCGATCAGGCTGGCAGCCCGCGCCCACTCGATACGATCGACCATTCCTATTCGGATCAGGCCCGCCGCCAGCGTACCCCCGCCTTCCACCAAAAGCCGCGTAATGCCGCGGGCTGCCAGGGCCTGGAGGGCCTGACGGAGGTCGAGGCGGCCCTCGGGGCCCAGGTCATTGGGGATTGTTTCAATACCCGGCAACGGCGGCACGGTCTTGGCGGCTATGCGCCAGACCGGCGGGTCAGTGCCGGCCAATAGGTGCCAGTTGCCCGAGACCGTGCCGTTCGTGTCGAGAAACACCCGCACCGGCGACCGTTCCTCCAGCCCCGGCAGACGGCAGGTGAGGCTGGGATTGTCGGCCTGGACCGTCCCCTTCCCCACCATGATGGCATCGTGGGTTGCCCGCAGCAGATGCCCATAGTTTCGCGCGGCAGGGCCGGTGATCCATTGGCTCTCTCCGGTAGCGGTGGCGATGCGGGCATCCAGGGTGGTTGCGACTTTCAGCGTAACGAGGGGTAGCCCCTCGCGATGGCGCTTGAGAAAGCCCCTGTTGAGGCGCTCGGCATCGCCCTGGAGGACGCCATGGGTCACGGCAACGCTGGCGGCGCGCAGGGCGGCAAAGCCGCGGCCGGAGACCCGTGGGTCCGGATCGCCGCAGGCGACGACGACGCGCGAGACGCCGGCGCCTATGATCGCGTCGGTGCACGGCGGGGTGCGGCCATGATGGCTACAGGGCTCCAGCGTGACGTAGGCGGTTGCGCCGGCCGCCTCGTCCCCCGCCATTGACAGTGCTTCCGTCTCGGCATGAGGGCGGCCGCCTGGCTGGGTCCAGCCTTGGCCAATGGCGCGGCCGTCCTTGACGATGATGCAGCCCACAGCCGGGTTCGGCCAGGTGCGGCCAAGACCGCGCCGGGCGAGCGCCAGGGCCGCCCGCATCCAGCGCTCGTCGAGCGCGGAGTCGATCTGACCGGTGGACACCTTACCGCTCGGTATTGTTCAGGCGGCCGACGAAATCCTCGAAATCCTTGGCCTCGCGGAAGTTCCGGTAAACGCTGGCGAAGCGGACATAGGCGACGGGGTCCAGCGCCTCCAGCGTTTCCATAACCAGACCGCCGATCTGCTCGGCGGATATCTCGGCCTCGCCCGACTGTTCGACACGCCGGACGATGCTGTTCACGGCGGTCTCGACCTTACGCTCCTCCACAGGCCGTTTCCGGAGCGCGATGCGCATGGAGCGCTCGATCTTGTCCCGGTCGAACAATTCACGGCGGCCGTTCGACTTCACCACGGTGATGTCGCGCAGGTAGACCCGCTCGAACGTGGTAAACCGCGCCCCGCACTCCACACACTGCCGCCGCCGGCGGATGGCAGTATTGTCATCCGTCGGCCGGGAGTCTTTGACCTGCGTGTCAGGGTGGTTGCAGTGCGGGCAGCGCATGGGGGATTACCGATCAGACGGCGTAGATGGGGAAGCGCTGACAGAGCGTCTTTACCTTGGCCGCCGTTTCGGCCTCGGCCGCGCGGTTGCCTTCGGGATTTTTCTGCAACTCGGCCAGCACTTCGTGGATCATGTCGCCGACCTGCTCAAACTCGGCAACACCAAAGCCGCGGGTGGTGGCCGCAGGCGAGCCGAGGCGAAGGCCAGAGGTCACCATGGGCTTTGCTGGGTCGAACGGGATGGCGTTCTTGTTACAGGTGATACCCGCCCGCTCCAGCGCGGCTTCCGCGTCCTTACCGGTCAGGCCCATGGGCCGCAGATCGACCAGCATGAGGTGGTTGTCGGTGCCGCCGGAGACAATGGCGAGCCCCTTCTGTTCCAGACGTTTCGCCAGAGCCTGGGCGTTCGCGACAACGGCCTCGGAATAGGTGCGGAAATTGGGCTGGAGAGCCTCGCCGAAGGCCACGGCTTTCGCCGCGATCACATGCATCAGCGGCCCGCCCTGGAGCCCAGGGAACATGGCGGAGTTGATCTTCTTGCCGATATCCTCGTCATTCGAGAGGATCATGCCGCCACGGGGGCCGCGCAGGGTCTTGTGCGTCGTGGTGGTGACCACGTGGGCATGGGGCATGGGGCTCGGCAGGACGCCGGCCGCGACCAGACCGGCGAAATGGGCCATGTCCACCATGAAATAGGCGCCGACGCCATTGGCGATGCCGCGGAACCGGCCAAAATCGATCTTGCGCGGATAGGCGCTGCCGCCGGCGATAATGAGCTTTGGCTTGTGCTCGTTCGCCAGGCGCTCGACCTCGTCATAGTCGATCAGCGCGTCTTCCTCCCGTACACCATACTGAACGGCGTTGAACCACTTGCCGGAGAGGTTGGGGGCAGCGCCGTGGGTCAAATGCCCGCCAGCGGCGAGGGACATGCCGAGTATGGTATCGCCGGGCTGCAGCAGGGCCAGGAAGGTGCCCTGGTTCGCGGAGGCCCCGCAATGAGGCTGCACGTTGGCAAAGGAGCACCCAAACAGCTGCTTCGCGCGCTCGATCGCCAGTGCTTCGGCGACGTCCACATGCTCGCAGCCACCATAGTAGCGGCGGCCCGGATAGCCTTCGGCGTACTTGTTGGTCAGCACGCTGCCCTGGGCTTCGAGCACGGCGCGGCTGACGATGTTTTCGGAGGCTATGAGTTCGATCTGGTTCTGCTGCCGGTCCAACTCGCCCATCAGGGCGGCTGTCAGCTGGGGATCAGTATCGGCAACGGAAGTAGAGAAAAAGCCGGCGGAGCGCAGCGCGGCTTGGGTCATGGGAACAGTCCTCTTGTCAGGGAGACGATCACCTTATCTGCCACAACGGAGCGCGCCGGACAACCGCGCGCCTACCATATATCGGTTGGAATGCCGGCTGCGGCCGTAGGGGCCAGCCGGTGGACGCACATTTGACGCACTGGCGTCATACAGTGCGCGAGCCGGCCCAACAGCCGAGCGAATGACCGTCGATATCCCGCTTGCAGGCGACCTTAACCGCCAAGGCCGAAACCGCAGCGTTCGCTGAACCGGGCTTTACCCAAACCGCTCCTAGTCCCGATCAGCCGGGCGGAAGCCCAACTTCTCAGTAAAGCGCTCCTGATATTTGGGCCAGACCTCCGGGTTGATCAGGCGTGGCGGGACCTTGCCGCTGAAAATTTCGACCCACTGGTCGGCGGCCCATTCGCGCATATTGGCAACGGCCTCGTGGGTGACGCCGGCGCTGTGCGGGGTAGCGATGACGTCATTGCGTTGCAGGAGCGGGTGATCCTTTGGCGTCGGCTCCTCCCACCATACGTCCAGGCCTGCGCCCGCCAGTTGTCCCGCCGCCAGCGCGGCGCAGAGGTCGTCCTCGTTGTGGATACCGCCGCGGGCGGTGTTGACGAAATAGGCGGTCGGCTTCATCAGGGCGAAGGCCTCGGCGTTCACCATGCCAAGCGTCTCCTCCGAGCGCGGCGTGTGCACGGTAATGTAGTCGCTGGTCGAGAACAGGGTTTGCCAGTCCACCTTTTCCGCCCCGCGTGCCTGGCATTCCTCCGCCGAGAGGTAGGGGTCGTACGCGATGACCTTCATACGGAAGGCCTTGGCGATCTCCGCCGAGCGGGTGCCAATCTGGCCGAGGCCGATAACGCCGAGCGTCTTGCCCAGAATGTCGTTGCCGGTGACGCCGTGGCGCAAGAAGTAGTCAGTCTCCCGCATGCCGCGGTCGGCCTGGGCAATCTTCTTGGAAAGCCCGAGGATGAAGCCGAAGGCGTGCTCCGCCACCGCTTCCTTGTTGGAGCCGGACTGGTTGACAACGATGACGCCACACTCGGTGCAGGCATCCACGTCGATCATGTCATAGCCGGCACCAGTGGAGCTGACCGCCAGCAGGTTCGGCATGCGGGTGATGAAATCCCGGTTGGTCAGGTAGTCCGCCTGCAACTCCGTGCGCGGCAGGCTCTGGTAGCCATGCATGGTGAGCAGTTCGGGCTCATTTGCGGCGTAGCCGTCGGCCTGTTGCAGGTGGCGCAGGTCCAGCACGTCGCTGTTACGCAGCACCTCCATGGCGTTTCCGGCCATCCAGGTGTCGAAGATGACCAGTTTCGCGATATTCGCACTCATGATGGGGGCTTCCTCAAGCCGTTGGTATTGTTGCTGCTGGCATAGCGGGTTCCGGCCATGTTGCACAAGGTGGACTGGAAATGCCCTACCGCCGGAGCCAGGGCAGGTGCGCTCGGGTGCCGGGGCCGAGGCCAAGCCGCGCCGCCTCCCCCGCCGCCAGTTCCAGGACGGCGGCGACCGCCTTGTTCGTGCCCAAGGGCTCCTCCGAATAGGGTCTGGCATTCCGGGCAATGTAGACCAGCCGCCCCTCAGAATCGAAAAACAGCAGGTCCAGCGGCTCCGGCGTATTTTTCATCCAGAAATGGGAAGGCCCTGCCGGGCGCATATCAAACAGCATGCCTGTGCCATCAGCCAGCCTGGGGCGGCCCATGAGGCCGCAATTGCGTTGCTCCTCCGTCCGGGCGACCTCCGCCTGAATGACCACCTGGCCGGCGTCTGTTTCGATCCGCAGGGGATAGACAGGCAGCGGCGGCTGGGGATACGCACTGCACGCCTGGGCCACCTGCCCGGCGAGCGAGACCAATAATGCCAGGGCGAGACAGACAAAGCGCACCGGACGTTCCTTTACCGAATAACCCGATAAGTTAAACCGACAAGTATTTACCGCTTCTCCGAACCCGCCGACAAATCATCAGATTGCCGGACGGTCCAGTTGGTGCCAAAATTCATCAAAACCAACACGGAGCAAGCCCCATGCGGAACGATTATCAGCATATCACGGTGACGCCCATTGCCGGCGCCCTGGGCGCGGAGGTCGGCAATGTGGACCTGGCGGCAGACAATCCACAAGGCGTCTATGACGAAATCCAACGGGCGTTGCTGGAGAATCTCGTGATCTTCTTCCGGGACCAGGAGATCACGCCGGAGCAGCAACTGGCCTTTGCCCGGCGCTGGGGCGACCTGCACCAGCACCCCTTCATGAAAGGCATGGATGACTATCCGGACATCCTGGAAATCAAGAAGCTGCCGACTGACAAGAAGAATTTTGGCGGCGGCTGGCACTCGGACCAGATGTTTGCGCCGAAGCCGGCCATGGGCACCATCCTTTACGCCAAAGAGACGCCGTCCCATGGCGGAGACACGCTGTTCGCCAATATGTACCTGGCGCACGATACGCTTTCCAATGGCATGAAGCAGATGCTGGGCAAGATGAAGGCGGTCTCATCCGGGGACAATTTCAAGTCGGCAGGCGGCAAGAGCCGCAAGGAGATGGCAGGCAACAACAAGAGCATGACGGTGCGCGACCCCTCCCCCGCCGACAAGACGATCAACGCCCATCCCGTGCTCCGCACCCATCCTGAGACCGGCAAGAAGGCGCTCTATACCGGCGGTCACTGGCGCTATTTCGAAAACATGACGGAGGCCGAAAGCGAACCGCTGATGGCCATGCTGCGCGAGCATTCGACCAAGCCGGAGTTTACCTGCCGCTTCCGATGGGAGCCAGGCTCCATCGCGTTTTGGGACAATCGCTGCACCCAGCATTTCGCCATCGACGACTATCCGGGCCAGACGCGGATAATGCACCGGATCACGGTCTGCGGGGACGAGCCGTTTTAGGGAGTCCTTGGCGCCGGCAGAGGAAAACCAGCGGCGGAACGGCGTGGTCGAAGGGCCGGAACCGTGGCTTGACCCGGCACGGCGGGCTCCGGGATAAAGGCCGGATATTGCTTTCTCCGGCCCCTCACCTGTTGAAGGATTTCACCCCGTGCCCGATCAACCAAACAGCACGCCCGGCTTCGACACCCTTGCTGTCCATGCTGGCGCATCCCCCGATCCGGCGACCGGCGCGCGCTCCACGCCGATCTATCAGACGACGTCCTTTGTCTTCGACGATGCGGACCACGCGGCCGCGCTCTTCAACCTTCAGACCTACGGCTACATCTACGGCCGCCTGACTAATCCGACGACGGCGGTATTAGAGGAGCGTTTGGCGGCGCTCGAAGGCGGCATAGGGGCCATCGCGACGGCATCGGGCCATGCCGCGCAGATGCTGATCGCCTTCGTCCTGATGAGCCCCGGTGCGCACCTGCTGGCATCCAACAAGCTTTATGGCGGCTCGCTCACCCAGTTCAACAATACGTTCAAGAAGTTCGGCTGGGACGCCACCATGCTGGACCCGGACGATCCGACGAAGTTCCGGGATGCGATCCGGCCGGAAACCAAGGCGATCTTCATCGAAAGCCTGGCGAACCCGACCGGCGTCATCGCCGATATAGAAGCCTTCGCGGCGATCGCGCACGAGGCGGGCATTCCGCTTATCGTGGATAACACCAGCGCCACCCCCTACCTCTGCCGCCCGTTCGAGTTCGGCGCGGACATCATCACCCACTCCACCACCAAGTTCCTGTCGGGGCACGGCAATGCGATGGGCGGCATGGTCGTGGACTCAGGCAATTTCGATTGGGGCCAGAACGACAAGTTCCCATCGCTGAGCCAGCCGGAGCCCGCCTACCATGGCCTCACCTTCTACGAGACGTTCGGCGACCTGGCGCTCACCGTGCATGGCCACGCTATCGGCCTGCGCGATTTGGGCGCGACCATGGCGCCCATGAACGCCTACCTGACCATTACCGGTTGCGAGACGCTGGGCCTGCGCATCGCCAAGCATTGCGAAAACGCCATGGCGGTGGCGGAATACCTGGAGGCGCACCCGGCGGTCGAATGGGTGTCCTATCCGGGGCTGAAGAGTTCGAAATATTACGACCTGCACCGGAAATACATGCCGAAAGGCGCGGGCTCGGTCTTCGCCTTTGGGCTAAAGGGCGGCTATGAGGCCGGTCTCAAGGTCGTGGATGCGGTCGAGTTGTTCAGCCACGTGGCCAATATCGGCGATACGCGCTCGCTGATCATCCATCCAGCCTCCACCACCCACCGGCAGTTGGAGGGTGAGGCGCAGGTGGCGGCAGGCGCCGGGCCGGACGTGGTGCGGCTCTCCATCGGGATCGAAGATCCGGCGGACATTATCGCAGACCTGGACCAAGCGCTGGCGAAGGCTGCGGCGTAATTCTGCGGCAAAAAAAGAGGAGGAAGCCTTTGCGGGGCTTCCTCCTTCTAAGTGGATATGCGGATGGGTCGGATCCGCATGTCCCCACGGGTTGGGGAGGGTAAAAACAAGGCCTTGGCGGATCTCCGCCTTAGCCGGACAAGCGGAATATACGGAGGCTTTGCGCAGGAACGAGTGACGGCCATCACAACACGGCGGGTTTTGCCTGCTTAGACGTCCAGGGCCTTTTGCCTATTGCCCATGGCATCGGCGATCAGGGCGTCGGCATCCTCAAACGCCACCTCGCTGAGGAGTTGGTCGATGGCGGCGCCGTCATAGACTGACTCCCGCCCGACCTCCAGCAGGACAGGCACGGCAAGCGGCGATACCCTGTCGAGGCGGCGGTGGGTGATGTTGCCTTTGATCCGTCCCAGCAGCTCGCCCAGACGGGCGATGTCGGTCAGGCCGCGGGCCGCGTCGTGGCGGGTGGCGCGCAGCAACAGGTGGGTCGGCTCGTGCCGGCGCAGCACGTCGTAGATCAGGTCAGAGTTGAAGGTGACCTGCTTGCGGGTTTTTACCTCGCCCGGGTGGCGGCGTTCGATCAAGCCGGCGATCACCGCGACGTTGCGGAAGGTGCGCTTCAATAGCGAGGACTCGGCCATCCATTCTTCCAGGTCATCGCCCAGCATATCTTCGGCGAAGAGTGTTTCCAGTTCGCGCGCCTCTTGCAGGGACCAGATGGCGATGACGTAATCGGTGGCGACGAAGCCGAGCGGGCCGAGCCCCGCCCGCTGCATCCGCCTCGTCAGCAGCATGCCGAGGGTCTGGTGTGCGTTCCGGCCCTCAAAGCAATAGGCGACCATGTAGTACTTGCCGCCACGCGGAAAGGTCTCGACCAAGAGGCCGCCCGGCTTCGGCAGAACGGAACGCCAGCGCTGGATGCGCAGCCACTCAAGCACGTCTGCGGGCATGCCCTGCCATTGCTGCGGATCGGCCAGGATGGTGCGGACGCCGTCGGCCAGGTGGGTGGTGAGCGGCAGGCGGCCGCCGCCATAGGCCGGCACTTTCGGCGTCTGGCCGGAGGCGCGGCGGGTGGCGACCATCATCTCGCGCACGCCCAGGAACTCCAGCACCTGGCCCGCGAACATGAAGGTGTCGCCGGGAGCCAAGCCCTGGACGAATATCTCTTCCACCTGCCCCACCACGCGGCCGCCAACACGCACCTTCAGCATGGGCGACTCGACGATGGTACCGACATTCATGCGGTAGCGCTGGGCGAGGCGCTGGTTGGCGATGCCGAGCCGCCCCTTCCCGGCCGGGCGCAGGCGGCGGTAGCGCTCGTACTCGCCCAACGCATAGCCGCCGGTGGCGACGAAATCGATAATGTCGTCGAAGGTTTGGCGGTTAAGGTCGGCATAAGGACCGGCTTTGGTGATCTCCGCGTAGAGGTCGTCCGGCACGAAGGGGCCGCTGCACGCGGTGCCGATGACATGCTGGGTGAGGACGTCGAGACCGCCTGGCTGCGGCGGTGTGCCATCCAATTGGCCGGCGTCGATGGCGGCAAGGGCCGCGCGGCACTCCAGTAGTTCAAAGCGGTTGGCGGGCACCAGCATGGCTTTGGACGGCTCGTTCAGGCGGTGGTTGGCCCGGCCGATGCGCTGGAGCAGGCGGGAGACGCCCTTGGGCGCGCCGACCTGCATGACCAGGTCCACATCGCCCCAGTCGATGCCGAGATCGAGCGAAGACGTCGCCACCACGGCGCGCAGACTGCCGGCGGCCATGGCGGCCTCCACCTTGCGCCGCTGCTCCGGCGCGAGCGAGCCGTGATGCAGGGCGATGGGCAGGTTCTGCTCGTTCACATGCCAGAGCGCCTGGAAGATCAGTTCTGCCTGGGCGCGGGTGTTGACGAAGACGATGGCGGTCCGGTGTTCGGCAATCTGGCGGTAGATCGGCTCGATCGCGTAAAGCGCCATGTGACCGGACCAAGGCATGCGGTCTTCCGGCACCAGAATGGTGATGTCGGGCTTCACCTCTCCCCGACCGATGACGAGGCGCACGTCGTCCTCCGCCCGGCCACCGGAGGGCGAGAGCCAGCGGGCGATGGCGGTCCGGTCGGCGACCGTAGCGGACAGGCCGATGCGGATCAGGCCGGGCGCGAGCGATTGCAGGCGGGCGAGGCCGAGGCTGAGCAGGTCGCCGCGCTTGTTGTCGGCGAGCGCGTGGATCTCATCCACGATCACGTGGCGGACGCTGCCGAACAGCTTTGGCGCATCGGGCAGCGAGAGCAGGACGGCGAGCGACTCCGGCGTGGTCAGCAGGATGTGCGGCGGGGCCGCCTTCTGCCGGGCGCGGCGGTTGGCGGGGGTGTCGCCGGTGCGGGCTTCTACCGTGATCGGCAGCGTCATCTCCGCGATGGGCGCTTGCAGATTGCGCTGCACGTCCACCGCCAGCGCCTTCAGCGGCGAGACGTACAGCGTGTGCAGACCCTCAAACGCCGG
Organism: Alphaproteobacteria bacterium; assembly: GCA_965222315.1. Classification (GTDB taxonomy): domain Bacteria; phylum Pseudomonadota; class Alphaproteobacteria; order Bin95; family Bin95; genus JACKII01. Next base: position 2,462,181 of record OZ244951.1, read on the forward strand.
TTGATTGTGCAGGGAGACCAGGGAAGGCAGGAACCCGGCGAGGGTTTTGCCGCCGCCGGTCGGCGCGATCAGCAGGCTGCTTTCGCCGGCGGCCGCTGCTTGCAGAAGGGCCAACTGGTGAGTATGGGGTTGCCACCCACGGGTTGCAAACCAGCGTTGGAAGGGTGCCGGGAGCGGGTCGGGCACATTAACGGCCATTTAATTGCTCGAATCGAGAATCCGGTTGAGACTGCTTCTCAAGAACATACTTCCCTTACGCCCTCGCCACAAAAGGGGCAGACCATGGCGGAAAGTCAATTGGACCCGGACCGGCAAAAAAAGATCGTACTCGACCTGTTTCTCGAAGCCTGGGACAAAGCCGTCGAGATCGGCATCGACCTGGACCTGATGAGCGAGGTGCTGGTCTATATGGGCGTCACCGACTTGGTGGCCGACCGTGGCGAGGATTGGACGGCAGATGCTTTCGAAGACCTGCCGGAGCGGATTCGGGAGGGCGAGTTCACATTGCCGGAAGAGTTAAGCGAGAAGCACGCCTACGCCATTCCAAGCCCGTATCACGCGTGAGCGCCTGCAATTTGCCAAGACGCGCGTGAACACTCGCCCCCCGGGCGCCTTGCGGGCTCCGGGAAGTTGGGTAGGAGCGGCTGGTCAGATTCAGGATTCCAACAGCGACAACGCCGCCGCTATCTCCCCGGCGACGCGGGCGTTGTTCTTCAGCAAGGCGATATTGGCGCTGAGGGTCTTGCCGCCGCTGAGTTCGGCCAGGCGCTTTAGCAGGTAGGGCGTGATGCGTTTGCCGCGGATAGCGTCTTGCGCCGCACCCGCCATAGCTTCGGCGACCCAGCCTTCAACCTCTCCCGCTTCGAGCGCTTCGGTCTCAGGCACCGGCACGCCAATCACCATGCCGCCCAAGGCTAGGCGGGACTGGACCTGCACTACCGCCGCCGCTGCGGCCGGTGTATCGACCTGCTGGTCTACCGGCAGGCCGCTGCCGCGGACCTGGAAGGCCGGGAACTGGTCCACGCCATAACCGATGACGGGGACCCCTGCGGTCTCCAATGCCTCCACGGTTTTGGGCAGGTCGAGAATGGACTTTGCCCCGCTGCACACGACAGCCACGGGCGTGCGGGCAAGTTCGGTGATGTCCGCCGAGATGTCGAGGCTCTCCGCCACCTGGCGATGAACGCCGCCAAGGCCCCCGGTTGCAAACACCCGGATGCCAGCGGCATGGGCTGCGATCATGGTGCCCGCGACAGTGGTTGCGCCGGAGCCTTTGACAGCTAGCAGCGGCGCGAAATCGCGGCGGCTGACTTTGGCGAGGTCCTGATTGCCGGCGAAGTATTCCACTTCCGCCGCGGAGAGGCCGACGCGGATGCGGCCTTCCAGAATACCGCACCACGCCGGCACCGCTCCCGCCGCGCGGACAGCGGCCTCCAGGCGATGGGCGACGTCCAGATTCTGCGGATAGGGCAGACCGTGGGCGATGGCCGTGGTCTCCAATGCCACTGGCGCGGCTGCGGCGGCCACGTCGGGCGAGACGGTCAGATAGTCGGTAATCGGCATGGCCAAAGCCTATATCAGAGCGGCCGCCGCCGGGCGATAGCCGGCATTGCCTTTTATTGCAGCCGGCATTTTCCATGATTTCCTGACATGCCTGGACAAATGACGCCGGCACGCCATCCAGATACCGCACTACAGAGCCGGTAACTGCCGGGTGAAAATCAAACTGCTTGAAATATTTACTGATCCAAACGAACCTGAATCGCAAATTCAAGGGGCAGATGGCGCTGACTTATTTTGATTAGGGGATTCCTTTATGTCTAGAAATGCCATCCCTACCCCTCAGATACGGCATGAGGCGCAGTTACTACATTCGCAGCAACCGAAACGCGGAGCCCATTTTCCTGCGAGCCAGTTGCAGGCGGACGCGAATTCCAGTCCGCCCGTAAAACAGTTACAGTTATTGCAAATAACGGCAAACGCCAGTTCGCCGGCCAAACAATTGCAACGCCTGCAGGCAAAGCCCGGCTCCACCGGAGCGGCGGGCAATGTGGTCCAACCGGCCGGAACCAAGCCCAATGTCGCATCCACCGACGGCCGGTACCGCATCAAGCTGTCCTCGGACCGCGAAAAATACACGTACAGGCACAATGTCGCCTTGGGTCTGGGCGGGGTTCTGCCCGGTGAGCACAACGTGACAGCGCATCAGACCAATGCCGGTGGCAAGGTTACGCAAGTGACCGCAACCGTGGGAGGCGTTGCAACCAACATTACTCTGGCAAGTCCCATCGACCCGCCGACTGGCAACAAGCACCTGCTCGTGATTGATACTGTCGGCTATGAAGCCCCGCCGGTGGCGCCTGCCAGAAAACTCTTTATCGATGTCAAGATCGGGACACACACCAAAAGCGGGACACAGTTCGCACTGGAAGGCGCAAATCCTTTCTGGGCACGCATCAAACAGATTGAACACGACCTCAAGGACTTGAACAGGACAAGTCGCAGCGAAGGCTATGATGTGGATGCCGACAACGCCCGGGATTTCGACAACGAATTCCAGTTCGCGCTCGCCAATCCGCACGATCCGCGCACGGCTAACCTCAAAGCAGCGATGCAGCAAGTGGAGCCGGATCTGCGAACCATTCGGGCAATGATTCAGGCCAGTCCGGTTCGCTTCGTCGGGGCGTCATTGTTCTTCGTTCTGAACCTGACCCGGCCCGGAAATTCGGCGATCAATCTGATCGACCCGGACCATCCGATCATTGACATGGCGACGGCAGCGTTGCCAGCCCCGGCGCCAGCCGATGTGGCCACGCCTGGAACGACCGGCAAAACGGCAACCGACTGGAACACCTATTTCAACAAATGGCAACTGAGTTTTGATACCGGTATCGACAATTTCATCGCCGATTGGTACGCAACGAAAAAAGATGCATTATAGTAATAAATAACTCTAAATGGTCAATTTTGTAAATCTTACCATAGATTCGGTGAACGTTATTCTTTTACTTATTGCTTTATATGCTTAGGCAAGGGAGATAGCCGCCGTGAGAAAAGTGTCGGTAATATACATATGGCAGGGAACAATGCCTGAATGGACCAGCCTGCTCCACCTGGATGAACGGAAAGCGTTCTTAGCGTAGCCCGAATCCAACAGCAGGGTGCGCCGGTTTACCGGTTGGCAACGAGAATATGGTAGCGTGAAGTATGGGTGGATATGCCCTAGCAGTACCCTTCGACAGGCTCAGGGTGAAGCTAAATATTCTTATTGTTTTTCCAATACTTAAGCGCTTACCCCTTCATCCTGAGCCTGTCGAAGGATAGCTTTTCAGTCCAGCAAAGTAGTTTTTCGGCCGCATGCCAAGTCATTGCCAATCTATTCGCGTTTTGCTTCGCGGAGGACTTTCATTGCCCGACCGGTTTATGGGATGACGCGGCCCTATGACAGCCAATAAAAAGGGTAAAGCGCATCGACACGGCATCTACATGGCATCGACATTTCATCTACATCACATAAACCCATTATCTACATTTTGAGCCCAAAATGTAGAGAAATGTAGATGAATGTCGATAAATGCTGATCTTTTTCTCAGGCGGCACCAAGGTATGGCGAGGGTGCCCGCCCGTTTACCGTCACGCCGCCTTTTGCTCCCCCTCACTTGGCACCCGCGCCTCGTCCGATAGCACCGGCGACAGGCGGCGGATGGCGGTTTCCTCCGGCACCCCTGCCCTCTCGGCATAGCTCAGCAACTGGTCGCGCTCTACCCGGCCGACGCCGAAAAAGGCTGCATCGGGGTGGGCAAAGTACCAACCGCTGACCGCCGCGGTCGGCAGCATGGCGTAGCCTTCGGTCAGGCTGATCCCGGCCTCGGCTTCGGCGTCCAGCAAACGGAACAGGTCCGGCTTTTGGCTGTGGTCGGGACAGGCCGGGTAGCCGGGCGCGGGGCGGATGCCGCGGTACTGCTCGCGGATGATGTCCTCGTTCGACAGGGCCTCGTCCGGGGCATAACCCCAGAACTCGCGCCGCACCCGCTCGTGCATGCGCTCGGCGAAAGCCTCCGCCAACCGGTCGGCCAGGGCCTTCAGCAGGATGGCGTTGTAATCGTCATTCCGCTTCTCGAAATCGGCGACCGGCGCGTCGATGCCATGGCCCGCGGTCACGGCAAAGCCGCCCATATAGTCGGTCAAGCCGCTGTCCTGAGGCGCGATGAAGTCGGCAAGGCACAGGTGGGGCCGCCCCTCGCTCTTGTGCACCTGCTGGCGCAGGAAGTGCAGGGTCGCTGCCGGCTCGTTGATGCGGTCCGGGCCGTAGAGGAAGACATCCTCCGCCCCGTCGCTGTTGGCGGGCCAGAAGCCGATGACGCCGCGCGCCTCCAGCCATTTCTCGTCGATAATCTGCTTCAGCATGGCCTCGGCGTCCGCAAACAGGTTGCGTGCGGTCTCGCCGACCTTCGGGTCGTCCAGAATCTTCGGAAAGACGCCCGCCAGCTCCCACGACCGGAAGAACGGTGTCCAGTCGATCCGCCCGGCCAGCTCGTCGAGCGGGTAGGCCTCGAAGGTCTTGGTGCCGAGGAATGACGGTTCCGGCGGCTTGTAAGAGGTCCAGTCCAGGCGGGGCTTGTTGGCGCGGGCATCCGTAAGCGTGATGGCCGCCCGACCGCCGCCGGTCTTGCGCTTCTCCCGCAGCATATCGTACTCGGCCGCGATGCCGTCCACATAGGCGGGCTTGGTCTCCGCCGACAGCAACTGACCGGCGACGCCGACAGCGCGGGAGGCATCCAGCACATGCACCACCGGGCCGTCATAGGCGGGGTCGATCCGCAGGGCGGTGTGCAGCTTGGACGTGGTTGCTCCGCCGATGAGCAGCGGCAGGGTGAAGTCCCGGCGCTTCATGTCCTCGGCTACATGCACCATCTCGTCCAGCGAGGGGGTAATCAGGCCGGAGAGGCCAATAATATCGGCCTCTTCCGCAATCGCCGTATCCAGAATCTTAGCTGACGGGACCATCACGCCGAGGTCAATGACGTCATAATTGTTACATTGCAGAACCACGCCGACGATGTTCTTGCCGATGTCGTGCACATCGCCCTTGACCGTCGCCATGACAATCTTGCCCTTCTTCTTCTGGGCCTCGCCGCTGGCTTCCGCCTCCGCCTCGATATAGGGGATGAGGTGGGCGACCGCCTGCTTCATGACGCGGGCGGACTTCACGACCTGGGGCAGGAACATCTTGCCCGCGCCGAACAGGTCGCCAACGCGGTTCATGCCATCCATCAACGGCCCTTCAATGACATGCAGGGGCTTTTCTGCCTCCAGGCGGGCCTCCTCGGTGTCATCGACGATGTAGGCGTTGATGCCGTGAACCAGCGCATGCTCGATCCGCTTTATGACCGGCTCTTCGCGCCAGCTCTCGTCCTTTTCCTGGGTCTGCCCGCCCTGGCCGCGATATTGTTCGGCAAGCTCCAGCAGTTGCTCCTTCGCTTCAGGGCTCCGGTTGAGGATCACGTCCTCTACCCTTTGGCGAAGCTTTTCCGGAATATCGTCGTACACCGCGAGCTGGCCGGCATTGACGATGCCCATGTCCATACCGGCCTGAATGGCATAGTACAGAAACACGGAGTGCATCGCCTCCCGCACCGGCTCGTTGCCGCGGAAGCTGAACGAGAGGTTGGAGACGCCGCCCGAAATCTTGGCGTACGGCAGGTTTGCCTTGATCGCCTTGCAGGCCTCGATGAAGTCGACGCCGTAATTGTCGTGCTCCTCGATACCCGTCGCGATCGCAAAGATGTTCGGGTCGAAGATGATGTCTTCAGGCGGGAAGCCGTCTTCGGTCAGGAGCTTGTAAGCACGGGTGCAGATCTCGATCTTGCGCTCGGCGGTATCGGCCTGGCCCTTCTCGTCGAACGCCATGACGACGGCGGCCGCGCCGTAGCGGCGGATCAGACGCGCCTGGTTCAAGAAGGCTTCCTCGCCCTCCTTCATGGAGATGGAGTTGACGATGGCCTTGCCGCCCACGCACTTCAGCCCGGCCTCAATCACCGACCATTTGGAGCTGTCGATCATGACCGGCACACGCGCGATGTCGGGCTCCGCGGCGATCAGGTTCAGGAACGTGACCATCGCCTCCTCCGCGTCGAGCAGGCCTTCGTCCATGTTGATGTCGATGATCTGGGCGCCGTTCTCCACCTGCTGGCGGGCGACTTCGAGCGCGGTCTCATAGTCGCCGTTCAGGATCAGCTTCTTGAAGCGGGCCGAGCCGGTGACGTTGGTGCGCTCACCGATATTGATGAATGTTGCTTGCTGTTGCTGCATGGCTGTCTGCCAGGCTCCTTTAAGCCGCGGTCGCGAACGGGTCGAGGCCCGAAAGCCGCATACGATGGCTGTCTTCGGGGATGGCACGAGGCTTCAGGCCCTCAACGGCCTTGGCTACGGCCCCGATATGGGCGGGGGTGGTACCGCAGCAGCCGCCGACAATATTGACCCAGCCCTGCTCTGCCCACTCCCGAATGAAACCGGCGGTCATCTCCGGTGCCTCGTCGTAGCCGCCAAGTTCATTGGGGAGGCCGGCATTGGGGTAGACCACCAGCGGCACTTCCACCTCGCGGGTCAGTTCCTCGACGAAGGGACGCAGTTGTTCCCCGCCAAAGCCGCAATTGAGGCCGAAAGCGATGGGCTTGGCATGCCGTACGGCATACCAGAAGGCCGTAACCGTCTGGCCGGAGAGGTTCCGGCCGGTCAGATCGGTGACGGTGCCGGTGACCATGACCGGACGGCGCGCGCCCTGTTCCTCGAACAGTTCTTCGAGGGCAAACAGAGCCGCCTTGCAGTTCAAGGTGTCGAACACGGTCTCTACCGCGAAAGCATCGACGCCGCCTTCGAACAGGGCGTCCGCCTGCTGCCGGTAGGCATCACGCATCTCGTCGAACGTGGTGGCGCGGAAGCCTGGACGGTTCACATCCGGCGAGATCGAGCAGGTGCGGTTGGTCGGACCCAGATTGCCGATGACGTAGCGCGGCTTGTCCGGGGTCTTTGCGGTCCACTTGGCCGCGACTTCCTTTGCAATCGCGGCGCCCGCTTTGCATATCTCCGGGACCAGATGCTCCATGGCATAGTCCGCCTGGCTGATCGTCGTCGAATTAAAGGTGTTGGTCTCGATCACATCCGCGCCAACCGCCAAGAATTCCTCGTGAATCTTGCCGATGATCGCCGGTTGGGTCAGGTTCAACAGATCGTTATTGCCGCGCAGGTCACAGTCGTGATCGGCAAAACGCTCGCCGCGATAGTCGGCTTCGGTAAGCTTTTCTGCCTGGATCATGGTGCCCATTGCACCTTCCAGAACCAAAATACGCTGGCGGAGAAGCGCTTCGATCTCCGGCCTGTCTTGCATTGTCACGTAAACAACCTCCTCGAAACTTGAACCGTATCTATATAAGCTTTTAGTTATATTGTCGAGGCTAGCGCGCCGCGGCCTGTTCGCGTCTGGCATCCCGCGCACAGCCTTCTATAATGCGCAGGTTCTTAAAACGTGAAGGACGCCTGATGGCCGCCGCCGACCCTGATTCTGACGAGACCGTCGTTACCGCTGCCATAGCGGTGATCGGCAACGAGATTTTGTCCGGCAGCGTGCAGGACGAAAATATCGCCTACATCGCCCGCGGACTTGGCGATATCGGCATCCGGCTGCAGGAAGTCCGGGTGGTGCCTGACATCCACCGGGAAATCGCCGATGCCGTGAACGCCCTGCGCAGCCGCTATGACTATGTGTTCACCACCGGCGGCATCGGCCCAACCCATGACGACATCACAGCAGAGGCAATCGGTCTCGCGTTCGACCGGCCGGTAACCTACCACCCGGAAGCCTTCGCCCGGCTGGATGCCTTTTATAAGCAGCGCGACCAGGAGTTTACCGATGGCCGCAAGCGCATGACGCTCGCGCCGGAGGGTGCAGAACTGGTCAATAACGAGGCCATGATCGCGCCCGGCCTTAAGGTCGAAAACGTGTTCGTTCTGGCGGGCGTTCCCCGCATCGCTCACGCCATGTTTGAAGCGGCAAAACCCTATCTCCGCCGCGGCAATGTCGTGCAGTCGCGGGCGATCACCACGCACCTGACCGAAGGCGACATGGCGGAGCCTTTGGGAGCAATCCAGGACCGCTTCCCGGCGAGCGACATCGGCAGCTATCCCTTCTACAACACACCGCGCGGCAATGGGGTGAAGCTTATCATCCGCGCGACCGACAAAGACATGATCGAAGCGATCGGCACGGAGATCCGCGGCATGATCGAATCCCTGAACGGCAGCGTCATCGAAGATGACCGGAGCTGGTAGCAAACCAATGCGTGCATTCTATTCCAACGATCATCTGGCCCATCAACCGCCGGAGATCATCAGCCGTGGCAAGGCAGTGCCGCACTGGGAGATCGCGCCCCGCGCCGAGTCTCTGCTGAAGGCGCTGAAGGCCGGCGGCCATTCCATTGAAGCGCCCGAGCCGGCAGGGCTCGGCCCCATCGCGGCGGTGCATGACCCCGGCTATCTGACCTTCCTCGAAACCGCCTGGCAGCGCTGGCAGGAACTGCCGGACCCGCCCCCCGCGGTGCAGCCAAACTCAAGCCCCGGCCGTCACGCTCTTGGCCTGCCGACGGATATTGTCGGCCAGGCAGGCTACTACATCGCGACCAATTCTGCCCCGATTGTCGCGGGCACGTGGAAGGCAATCCTTGCCTCCGCCGACACCGCCGTCGGTGCCGCGCGCGCCGTGCTGGACGGCGACGACGTCGCCTATGCCTGCTGCCGTCCGCCGGGACATCACGCCTATGGCGATACGGCCGGCGGTTTCTGCTATCTGAACAACGTAGCCATAGCCGCCAACGAGATGCTGCTGGAATTGCCGAAGGTGGCCATCCTGGACGTGGACGTGCACCACGGCAACGGTACCCAGGGCATCTTCTATCGCCGCAAGGATGTGTTCTTCTGCTCCCTGCACGGCAATCCGGCGGAGTACTTCCCCTTCTATGCAGGCTATGCGCACGAGCGTGGCGAGGGCGAAGGCTTGGGTTACAACCTTAACCTGCCCCAGGAACAAGGGACGGGCGACGAGGACTACCTGTCGGCGCTGGCCGACGGACTGGACGCCATCCGCCGATTCGCGCCGGATGCGCTGCTGGTCTCGCTCGGGTTCGACGCCTATGAGGCGGACCCCATTGGCTACCTTTCGATCTCGACCGAGGGCTTCGGCCGCATCGGCGAAGCGATTGCCCGCCTTGGCCTGCCGACGGTGCTGGTGCAGGAAGGCGGCTACAACGTCGCCGACTTGGGCAAGAACCTGTCGAGCTTCCTGAAGGGCTTTACTGAGGGACGCTAGGGACGGATCCGCAGGCACGCGCTTTTGTTGCCTGCCTAGCAGTCATCAACAGGTAACGCCGTCAGACCGCTGGCGGCTGCGTTCAACCGGAGGCTCGCCAGACGGCCAAACTTAATCAGCATGGCCTTACGGCGGGCGGCGGAGAGCTTGTGTTCCGGGGCGTCACGAATCAGGGCGCCACCATACGCATCCACCACGAACAGGCCGGGCTCCGGCGGCAGGATATCCTGCGGAAACTCCGCAGGGACGGCGAAATAAAACCGGTCGCAAAAGTCGGCATATTCATGCCATTTGGCATCGCTGCGGAAGTCTGCGACGGAGGATTTTACCTCCACCACGCTGATGATGCCCTTCGCATCCACCGCAAGTGCATCGACCCGGCGGCCGGTGGCGAGCGTCACTTCGTCCAACGCCGCATAGCCCAACTGATGCAGCGCGCGGAGCACGCCGCGGGTGAGGATCTGGCCGGGCCTCGGGGTAGCTTGGTTTGTCTCGCCTATCAGCATTGATGTTCACGTATTGTTTCTTTTGGCGACCTTGGCCGCAAGCATCACTTGTGTCAATGTCCGTCAATCCAAAAACATAAGATTGTCGCTATGATCGAGCAGGAAATCACCGGCCCCATCGCCTGGCGCGCAGCCGAGTTGCCGCCGGAGCCCGGCGTGGTGCGCATTGGCGAAGCGGCTACCGCTGAACTCTCTGCCTTGAGTGAGGAACTGGCCGCCAATCCATTACCACTGGAGGCGTTGCGCCCTGCCGATTTTGACTTGCCCGCTTGCCGCGCGCTGATGGCCCAGGTCAAGCAGCAGGTAGAGCAAGGTATCGGCTTCGCCATCGTCGACCGGCTGCCGCTGGAGGCGCTCGGCGAACAAGCGCACAAGGTCTACTGGCTGCTCGCCGGCATGATCCAACGCCCGGTCGCCCAGAAATGGGACGGCACCATGATCTATGATGTGACCGACACTGGCCTGCCGCCCGGCAATGGCGTCCGCCCGGACAAGACCAATGCCGAGCAGAACTATCACAATGACAATTCCTACAATCTCTGCCCGCCGAACATTGTGGGACTCCTCTGCATCCGCCCGGCGATGGAGGGCGGCGTCAGCCATATCGTTAGTTTCGCGACGGCGCACAACCGCCTGCGCCAACGGACGCCGGATCTCTTGGCCCGCCTCTACGAGCCGTTCGCCTTCGACCGTCAGCGGGAACACGCGCCGGACGATGTGAAATATCTCTGGCATTCCTGCTTTGAGGATAACGGCGGGAACCTGCTGGGCCGCCTCTCCCGCTTTCAGGTGCGGAACGGCTACCCGCTCGCAGGCTGCGAGATCGACCCGCGCGGCGCGGACGCATTGGAGGCACTGGAAGAGGCCATGAACGAGCCGGGCACCCCCCTCTCCTTCCACTTTCAGCCGGGACAGATCCAATTCGTGAACAACCGGCTGCTGGGCCACCGCCGCACCGGCTTCACCGACTGGCCGGATGCCAGCAACAAGCGGCTGTTGGTGCGGCTCTGGCTGCGCGATTGGGGCCGGCCGTTTTATAATGGCTAACGGCTCTTGATCCGCCTGGCCCTTTACCAACCCGACATACCCCAGAACACCGGCGCGATCATGCGGCTCGCGGCCTGCATGGATGTGGGGATGGACGTGATCGGACCCACCGGCTTTATCTGGGACGAGCCGCGGATGCGCCGGGCCGGCATGGACTACCGGGAACTGGCAGCGGTGACGAGGCACTCCTCATGGGAAGCATTCCTCACAGACCGCGCGCCCGGTCGGCTTGTATTGCTAACGACCCAGGGGGCCGAGCCCTATCAGGACTTCCGCTACCGCTGCGGCGACGTGCTCCTGCTGGGGCGGGAGTCGGCGGGCGTGCCGGTTGATGTGCATCAAAGAGCCGACGCGCGCATTCGCATACCCATGGCCCGCCAAGCGCGCTCGCTGAACGTCGCGCTTTCCGCCGCTATTGTGCTGGGCGAGGCTTTGCGCCAGACCCGGTCGTTCCCGACAGAGGCCGAATGAGAGCCCCGATGCAATTTACCGAACACCAGCTGCGCGCCGCGGAATGGTTCCAGACCCTGCAAGGCCGCATCATCGCCGCCTTCGAGAAGATGGAAGACGACCTGGCGGGCGGCCCCAATACCGGCATGGAACCCGGCCGGTTCGAGCGCAAAAGCTGGACCCGCACCGCCAAGAACGATGACCCCAATTCAGGCGATGGCGGCGGCGGCACCATGGCCGTGATGAAGGGCCGTGTGTTCGAGAAGGTCGGCGTGAATTTCTCCATGGTCTACGGCCAGTTCTCCGACAAGTTCGCGGGCGAAATTCCCGGCGCTGCGGAGAACCCCAATTTCTGGGCAAGCGGCATCTCCCTAGTGGCGCACATGCGCTCGCCTTTGGTGCCGGCGGTGCACATGAACACGCGCCACATCGTGACCTCGAAGAGTTGGTTCGGCGGCGGCGCCGACCTGACGCCCATGTACCCGGTGGACCAGGATACGGCGGACTTCCATGCTGCGTTCAAGGGTGCCTGCGACCGCTTCGATCCGGACTATTACCCGAAGTTCAAAAAATGGTGCGACGAGTATTTCTACCTGCCGCACCGGGGCGAGGCGCGTGGCGTCGGCGGCATCTTTTATGACTATGTAGATAGCGGCGACTGGGGGCAGGACTTCGCCTTCACCCAGGCGGTTGGCGAGGCGTTCGAGACCATCTATCCCGCCATTGCCCGCCGCAAGATGAACGAGCCCTGGACGCCAGAGCAGCGGGAGCACCAACTGATCCGGCGGGGCCGCTATGTGGAGTTTAACCTGCTCTACGACCGCGGCACGGCGTTCGGGCTCAAGACCGGCGGCAATACCGAAGCAATCCTGATGTCCATGCCGCCCGAGGTGAAGTGGCCTTAGGAGGCGCGGCCTAACGCGTCTTCTTCATTTCGACCCCTGCCATTCGCTCCAGCAGCATGAAGATCCGGGTGAAGTCTTTGTCCTTGCCTTCGTCCGCGATCATCTGGCGGAACAGGGTGCGGACGAGATTGCCCATATAGCCGGGCACGTCATAGGCCTCCGCCTCCTGGCGCCAGAGTTCCAGATCCTTCTCGATGATGTAGTTCGCGCCGCCATAATCGAAAGAGCGCGGCAGCACGGCCTTCGGAATCTTGTCCTGAGAAGCGCTGTTACGGCCGCTCGAAGCGTTAATGACCTCAACCATCACTTCGGGGTCGAGACCCGCCTTCGCGCCCAGGCTCATGGCCTCAGACGCCGCCACCAGGTTGCAGAAACTCATGATGTTGTTCACCAGCTTCATGGTCTGCGCCGCGCCTGGCTGATCGCTGATATAGAAGAGCTTCGCGCACATCACATCCAGCGACGGTTTGGCCGCGTCGTATGCCCCCTTGTCGCCGGAGCACATAATCGAAAGCGTCGCCGCCTCCGCGCCAGGCGGACCGCCGGAGATGGGAGCGTCCAGATAGGCGACCCCTTTCGCCGCAAACATGCCGGCCAGGGTTCTGCTGAATGTCGAACCTGTCGTGCCGAGGTTGACGAAGTGCTTGATGGCGCTTCCTTGCGCAGCCTCATTGGCCACCTGTTCCGCAATCGCAACGGAGGGCATGCAGGCCAGCACGGTCTCTGCCTTATTGGCGACATCAGTCACGCTGTCCGCTACCACAGCGCCACGTTGGGCAAGGATGTCGTTGGCGGTCTGATCGACATCGCGCACGACTATGGACTGGCCGCTTTTGGCCAGGTTCACGGCCATCGGCCGGCCCATCGCGCCGAGTCCGACAAAGCCTATAGGGGAAGTCATGATCACACTCTCCCTTCACCCTGAGCCTGTCGAAGGGTAAGGTTCCACGAAGAAATACACCCTTCGACAGGCTCAGGGTGAAGCGCCGTACTGGTCAAAGGGATGCTCAATAGGGCCGGTCGCCCTTGACCACAACGCGATGCACCGCGCGCTTTTCAGCGACGGTGTCATAAGGCTCGACGCAATGCATGGTGCAGCGGTTGTCCCACATCAACACGTCGTCCACCTGCCATTTATGGCGGTAGATATATTGGGGCTGGGTTGCATGTGCCTCCAGTTCGGCGATCAGGCAGTCGCTTTCATCCCACCCCATGCCGACGATGCAGGAGGTGTGGTTGCCGATATAGAGCACTTTCTCTCCCGTTTCCGGATGGGTGCGGATTACGGGATGCACCACCGGCGGCGCGGCGCGCATCTCGTCCTCGGTCGCCGGACGCTCATGCGATTTTTCGCGGCTCCGCTTCCAATCATGCACGCACTTCATGCCGTCGAGCTTCTGCCTGGTCGCTTCCGGCAGATCCGCATAGGCGCGTGTCATGTCGGCGAACAGCGTGTCGCCGCCCTTGGACGCAATTGCCGGCGAGCGTAGAATTGTCGTCAGCGACGGCTCCGCCACATAAGACTTGTCCGTGTGCCAAACCAGCGTGCCTTTCTCAGGATGCACGCCGGTCGTTGTGCCGTCGGCCTTCACGTTGGAGAACACCTGCACCTGGGGCAGTTTTGCATGGCGGGTGGAAACGTTGATGTGCCCTTCCAGCGGGCCGAAGCGCAAGGCGAAGGCCTGGTGCGCCTCGTCATCCAGCGGCTGGCCGCGGAAGACCAGCACCTTGTGGCGCAGAAACGCCTCATGAATCAGTTCGAAGGCGGCTTCGGATATCGGCAGACGGAGGTCAATATTGCCGATCTCCGCGCCGAAGAGGTTGTCGCAGGGAGTGACGGTCGGCAGGCCCGCAGCATTGGCGGGTACGCCGGCGCTAGTGGCGGGTTCTGGCATGGGCATGGTCCCTCAATCGTCGCGTTTTGTTTGACCTGAGTTTGCGCCGGACAACGCGGGCTGTCACCTCCCGCGACAAACTAGCCCCGACAGCCTGCCGGCCTAAGCAGCATCGTTACCGGGCCGCCGCCTCCGCTGCCCGCATCACCCGCAGCACATTCTGGCCCCAAAGCTTCGCCAGTTCCGCCTCGGTATAGCCGCGGTTCAATAATTCCCAGGTGACGTTGACGGTCTCGGCGGCACTGTCCCAGCCCCGGACTCCTCCCCCGCCATCGAAGTCGCCGGAAAGACCCACATGGTCTATGCCCGCGACCTGCACGGCGTGATCAACGTGGTCGGCGAAATCGGAAACAGTTATGTCGGGATGTTCCGCGCGAATACGGGTGCGTTCGCGGGCGAACTCGTCGAGCGTGGCGGTTGCGGCGTTGCGGAAGGCGCCGGGTGCGTCCAGCTTCAGCCGCTTGCGCAGCTTGGCAAGCGCCTTGGTGGCGGCGGGCTCCACATTGCCCAGATAGGAGCGGAAAGCCACCATCTGGGCCACGCCGCCAATGTCAGCAATAGCCCGCAACTGATCGTCGTCCAGGTTGCGGGGATTGTCGAACACCGCCCGCGCGCCGGAATGGGAAGCGATTACCGGTGCGCGGGAAAGCTCCAGCGCCTCCAGCCCTGTCCTTCGCCCGACATGGCTGAGATCAACCATGATGCCGGCGTCGTTCAGGGCGGGAATGAGGGCACGGCCAAGATCGGTAAGGCCCGGATCATCCGCCGGATCACCGTGGCTCGCCACGGGGTTGGAACTGCCGCCGAACTGATTGTTGCCGAAATGGGTCATGGAGAGATAGCGCACCCCCCGCTCTGCCCACATAGGCAGGTCGTCCAAGCAATCGCCGAGCGGGTAGGCATTCTCCATGCCGATCAGCGCGACCAGCCGCCCGGAGGCCGCAATGCGCTCCACATCATCCGCCGTGCGGGCGAGCGCGATCTGGTCCGGATAGGCACGAAGCATCCGCTCGATGCCGCGGAACTTGTCCTCCGCCGCCTGGCGCGCCGAGGCGTAGCCATCCGCATCCAGCGCGCCCTGGCCCGTGTAGACGATAAAGAACCCCGCATCGAGCCCGCCGATCCGCATGCCCGGCAGATCCACCTGCGCCCGCGTCATTTGCCCCGGATCGAGTGCGGCGGTGGCGAAGCCAGGTCCGGTATCGATGTGCGTATCAATGGTCAGCAGCCGGTCGTGGAGCGCCCGGGCTTCCGTCTCCGAAACCCGGGCGTTTTCGCGATCTGGCACTATTTTACCGCAACCAGGTGTTCAACCATGGCATCCAGATACTTGTCGGCCAGCGCGTGCAGTTCCTCGTTGGTCCGGTCCTGGATTGGGTGAGGCACAAAGACGTAGGCTGGGTCGGTGCCTAGGGCACTGGCCTGCGCTTCCATTGCCTGAATGAACTCGGTCGTGGCGATGCCGACCACCGGAATGCCGCGGCTTTCGAGGTCCGCCATGTCATGCGTACAGCACGACGTGCAGGAGCCTCAATCGCTCAGCGCTTCGATGACGACGTCGACCTCGTCCGCGATCTGCTGATAGAGCGGCGTTGGTGCGGGACGGGTGTTGGTCGGCTTGGCGTAGCGATGCACTTCCAGGCCGCGTTCGGTCAGGCGCTGCTCCACCCGGTCGAGGAAGATGTCCCCCTTCGACTTGGCGATGTCGAGCAGCCCCACCTTGAGCCCTTCCAGGCTCTCGGGCCGGACCAGCCGCGGGCGCGCCGCGACGGACCGTTCGGCCGTGGGGTCGAGGATCGTGGTCAAAGCTTGATCTCCTTCTCTTGAAGCGATCCCGCCTACAGGCGGATTTCTCGCGTTACTGGTGACGAACCTTTCGCACCGCTGGCGGACCAGCCCCCGATAATGCCGCTGAACATGCCGGCACCGCCGCCGGCGCGCACAATCATGATGCCGCCCTCGCGGAATTTACGGGCCATTGTACCAGCCGCGAGCCCGCCTGTCCCCTCCGCGATGCCGCCGGCGCCGGGGGCGATCTGTTCGGCTGGAGCCACACAGCGGGCGTGGATTTCTTCCAGCAGCTTTTGTTTGCTCCACCCGGCCTCGCGGAAGGTGCGCTCATGCTCCGGGCAGACGACAAGGAGCGCGTCCGGGCCAGGAAAGAGCTTCGGGTGGGCGAGCGACTTCAGGCTCTCGGCGAAGGTCTGGGCCAGGCTTTCTGGGTCGCGCGACTTCTGGTCGACAACGCCTTGCAGGCCATAGCCCGCGAATACGGTGACGGCGTTTTTTCCCTCGGGCACGCCGCGTTCAGTGGCGAGTGATTCCCAGCAAGAACCTTCTTCGTCCTCCGCGATACAATAAGTGAGCTTGCCCGGGTTGCCGAGCGTCGCGCGGTCCACTTCCTGAGGACGCCCGCCACCAACATTGCGGATTACCAGTTGCAGCGCCCGCCCGATGGTGTTGTTGGCGCGAAAACCTTGGCCGAGGGCGTTGCCTTTCGCATTCATGCCGATATGTCGGCGGATCGGGCCGTTTACGATCACCACTGGGCCGACGAACATGGTGGTCGCCAGCACGCCATGCATGGCGAAAGGCTCCTCCAGCACCGCCTCTACCGCCGCGAGCACGACTGGCAGGTATTCCGGCTTGCAGCCAGCCATGACGGCGTTGATGGCGACCTTCTCCACGGTGCAGGGCGCGAGATCGCTCGGCACATGGCCGATGACTTCCTGCGGGTCGCGGGCGGTGCCGGAGAGCATGCGTAGTACCCGCGCCTCGGTCGGCGGCACGACGGGCAGGCCGTCGGACCAGCCGCGGTCGAACATGGCCTCGATCTCGTCCTCGCCCGAGCCAAGTTCGATCTTGCGGGCCTGCAGGCCGGTCTCGCCATGGCGGACCAGCAGGTCCTCGATCACGCCGGGTTCGATATTCTTGGCGCCACAGCCCGGACGGAGGTCCGGCAGGTCCTCGCCCAGCGAGGCAAGGCCGGTCAGCTTCCGCCATTCCGCCTTGTCCCAGCCATAGGTCCGGGCGATCTCCTTGCCGTTTTCCCGCCGCAGCAGAGTCGGCACGACCTCGATCTTCAGGCCGTGCGAGACATCCAGCGTTGAGTCGTACTCATGCGGCACCGTTTCCGGGAAAGACGGGTCGTCCTGGGTAAACACCGTGAGCGCACCCGCGCCAGCGAGCGCGGCCAGCACCGGCTCTGTCAATTCGCAAGTCGGGCAGTCGCGTTTGACCACGGCAACAAAGCCGGTTTCGGGGATTTCAGCCATGCCAGGACCCTTCCGCTAGAACATTTTGCTATGGCCGGATCATAGGGCCGTTTCGCGGGATTGGCACCGTTAATGGTAACGAGCGCCCGCCGCTTCGAGTCTTAGCGGAAGCACAAGGAAGCATTGCAGGGAGGATCATGAGAATGGTGGGCGGTACTGGGATCGAACCAGTGGCCCCTGCGATGTCAACACAGTGCTCTACCGCTGAGCTAACCGCCCACACCTATCCCGCCGGGTTCCGGCTGGGAAGGCGCAGTGTATAGCCGCTGCGCTGCGCCCCGCGCAAGCCTCAATCCGGCTTCCCGTTCGGAAAAATGTAGCTCACGTGGCCCATCTTGCGGCCCGGACGCGCCTCTCCCTTGCCATAGAGATGCAGGCGGGCGTTCGGCTCGCACAGGATATCCGGCCAGCGTTCCACGTCATCGCCCAGCAGGTTAATCATTTTGGCGGGGTACAGCACGCCGACGCCGCCCAGCGGCAAGCCGCAGACCGCCCGCACCGCTTGCTCGAACTGGTCGGTCTCACAGGCATCCATGGACCAGTGGCCGGAATTATGCGTGCGGGGCGCCAGTTCATTGACCAGCAGCGAACCATTGGCCAGCACGAACATTTCGACCGCCAGCAGGCCCTCTAATCCGCCATGACGGGCGATATTTTCCGCCAGCGCCTGCGCCTTGGCCTCGGTCTCCCGTGGGATGTCGGCAGGGACATTCGTTTCGGAGAGAATCTGGTCGCGATGCTCATTCTGGGCAACCGGAAAGCTGCGCACCGAGCCGTCCGCCGTGCCTGCGACGATCACGGATACCTCGCAAACGAACGGCACAAGGCTCTCCAGGACACAAGGCACTCGATCTAACGCGTCCCAGGCAGCGGTGAGTTCGTCGCTGCTTGAGACCCGGATCTGGCCCTTGCCATCATAGCCGCTTTGGGCAGTCTTCAGAATACCCGGCAGAAGCGCCGCCGCGCCTGTCAGGTCTGATGCCTGCTCGACTGCCTGGTAGGGAGCAGTTTTGGCACCGGCATCACGCACGAACGCTTTCTCCCGCCGCCGGTCCTGGGCGACGCGCAGCCAGTCCGGCGCGGGCCGCACCGGCGCGAGAGCCGCTATCGTCTCCGCCGCAGCAACCGGCACATTTTCGAACTCATAGGTCACAACGTCCACCGACGCCGCAAACGCTTTCAGCGCGTCTTCATCATCATAGGCGGCATGGGTGGCCTGGGCGCACACTTGCTCCGTGGGATTGTCCAACTCCGGCGCAAAGACATGCACCCGGTAGCCGAGACGTGCCGCGGCCAATGCGAACATGCGTCCAAGCTGGCCACCGCCCAGCATTCCAATGGTCGAACCGGGAGGCAGCATCAGGCCACCGGCGATTCAGGCACGCTGGCGCTTTGCGCGTCGCGGAAGGCTTGGAGCCTGTCCGCCAATTCCTCGTCGGTGGAGGCCAGTATAGCAGCCGCCAGCAAGCCGGCATTGGCCGCACCGGATTCGCCAATCGCAAGCGTGCCGACCGGAATGCCTTTCGGCATCTGCACGATAGACAGCAGGCTGTCCCAGCCGGAAAGCGCCCGGCTCTGAACCGGCACGCCGAAAACAGGGACGATCGTCATGGACGCGACCATGCCCGGCAGGTGCGCAGCGCCGCCCGCGCCAGCAATAATCGCCCGCAAGCCCCTGCCACGTGCCGACTTGGCGTATTCAATCATGCGATCCGGCGTGCGGTGGGCGGAAACAACCTGTGTCTCGTAAGGCACCTGCAATGTGTCCAGCATCTCCGCGGCCAGCTTCATCGTCGGCCAATCGGAGGTGCTACCCATAATGATACCGATCAAAGGGGAAGAAGAACTCATCACTCAAACATCACTTGATCACGCTCCGGGATGGGGCGTCCCGGAGGATCACCGTCTCTAAAATAGCGCTCTGACGTGAGGGGACCTGATCCGCGGTCAGGCGATCATGTCTGGCCTGCCGCCGCATTCCAGCCTATTGATCTGATCCCGTACCCAAAGCTTTCGCTTTTTGAGACGTTGCACCTGTACCTGATCATAGGGCGCCCGCTCCGTCACCGTCGCGATCGCGTAGTCAAGGTCGCGATGTTCCGCACGGAGTGTCTCCAGGCGATCACCGGTCTGTGCTTCGTCTCTGGTTTCCAACATGCTTTTTTCTCTTTCCGTTCATAAGCCATCATGAATAGGGTTCGATCCCCATTTCACCCTGCAATCATAGGCTAGTCGCCAAAAGAAAGTCGATGGCTAACACACGGGAAAACAGCGAATTGGCCCAGGATTTTTGGGATTTTGCGGTGACGCGTTATGGCCGTCCGGGAGTACAGGCGCAGCTTCTGCATTGGCAGGATGAGGATGGCGCAAATGTTAACCTGACGCTGCTCTGCGCCTGGGCCGGTTTTAGGGGCCGAACACTGGAACGCGGGGACTTGGAAATAGCCGAATACGCCGTGGCAGGCTGGAGCGCGGGCGTCACCAAACCCCTTCGCGCCTTGCGTCGGCGGCTGAAAGAGGACTGGCGGAGCCTGTCGGCTGATACTGAGCCAACGCGCCAATCCATCCTTGCCGCTGAGTTGGAAGCGGAACGAACCGAACAGAGCATATTACTGGCAGCGCTGGCACCCTGGCCGAACCCCAACGCTAAAGGATCGCCAAGTCTGGCCAGGGCGAACCTGCGTGCCTATTTGGGCGGGGCTGCAACTGCCGCGCCGGCGTCGATCATCGCCGCAATCTGTTCCTCTGAATAGCCAAGCTCGCTCAACACCGCCGCCGTGTCCTGCCCAAAGCGGGGCGGCAGGCTACGGATTGAAGGCGGGCTCTTCGATAGGGAGTACGGCGCGCGCATCATCCGGATGCGCCCCTCTCCCGGCAGGTCGGCCTCGTGCCAAAAGCCCACGTCGGCCAAGTGCGGATCGGCCACCACATCGTCCAACAGATTGATCTGCATACAGGGCACGCCCGCGTCCGGCAGCACGTCCAGCCATTCCCGGTTGGTTTTTGTTGCGACAATCTCACCAAGCGTATCGTTGATAAGCGCGCGATTTTGCGTACGCGCAGCGCGGGTGGCGAAGCGGGGATCTTCCAGCAACTCCTCCCGCCCGCTGGCGGCGCACAACACCCGCCAATGCTTGTCACTCGACGGCAGAACGCAGATAAAGCCGTCCTTCGATTGCATGGGCCATCGCATGGGCGTGGCGTGGCGTTCGGAGCCTGGCGGCCCCAAAGGCGGGACAAAAGCCTCCCCCGCCAGGTGCTCGATCATGGTGAAGGAGGTCATGCTCTCGAACATCGGCACCTCCACCTCCTGCCCCTCACCCGTCGCGAGTTTGTGGTAGAGCGCGGCGGAAATCGCATAGGCCGCCATGACGCCGGTCAGCTTGTCCGCCAGCAGCATGGGCACGTAGCGCATTTCCCGGCCGTTAAAGCCCTCCAGCGCCACCAGGCCGGATGCGCCCTGAATCACATCGTCGAATGCCGCCTGCCCCGCATACCTTCCGTCCCGGCCAAAACCCCAAATGTTGCAGTAGACAATGCCGGGATTGAACTCCGACACCTTGGCATAGTCAAAACCCAGCCTCGCCAGCGGCTCCGGGCGCATGTTGTGGACGAACACGTCGGCACCCGCGATCAGCTTGCGCAGCGCCTCCGCCGCTTCCGGCTTCTTCAGGTCCAGGGTGATGGCCCGCTTGTTCCGGTTTAGCTGCAGAAAAGTGGATGAGAGGCCCCCTTCCCGCTTTGGCCCGCCCAACCGGGTCAGATCACCGTCCGGCGCTTCCACCTTGGTCACGTCCGCGCCCAGATCGGACAGCATTTGGGTACAATAGGGGCCGACGACCACGGTGGTTAGGTCAACAACCTTCAATCCGTCAAACGGTCCGGACATCGGGACCACATCCTTCCAAGAAATTTTTCGCGACTTGCCGCAGTATGGCTTAGAACCAAGCGCTGGCGAAGCGTCCAAACGGGCGCGGCTGCTTGGCGAACGGGCCGCAAAAACAACGCATGCATACACAACAAGAGCATTTCAGAACCGGATCATGAGTACCAATCAGACATTGCTCGACCAAACCCTAGCCGCGGCAAAGGCCGATGCGCAAACGGTTACCGGCGAAGGCCAGCCCATATCCAAACTGCCGGACGGCATGACCTTCCGCGAAGTGCCGACCCATGGGGATGACCGCGGTTCCGTGGTGGAGATGTTTGACACGCGATGGGGCTGGCATCCGGACCCGATCGGCTTCGTCTATTCCTTCACCATCCGGCCCGGTGTGGTGAAAGGCTGGGGTCTGCACCAGCATCACGAGGACCGTTATTTCCTGCTGCAGGGCGAGATGGAACTGGTTCTGTTCGATGTCCGGCCGGAAAGCTCGACCTATGGTCAAGTCTCCAAAGTGTACCTCTCCAGCTACAACCGGCGGATTATCAACGTCCCGGCCAATGTTTGGCACGCCGATCATAACGTTGGCTCAACCGATGTGCTGGTCGTGAACTTTCCCACTATCCAATACGATCACAGCGCGCCCGATAAAATCCGATTGCCCCTCGATACGCCGCTGATTCCCTACAGCTTCGACGGCGCCAAGGGCTGGTAGCGGATGGCAGACAATCCCCCGCTGTTCAGCATCTTGCTGCCGACCCACAACCGGGCGGAAGTGCTGCCGTTTGCGATACGCTCTGTCCTCAATCAGACCTGCGGCGACTTTGAACTGCTAGTGGTCGGCGACGGCTGCACCGACGATAGCGCCAATGTCGTGCAGGGCTTTGGCGATCCGCGCATCTGCTGGTTCGATTTGCCCAAGGGCGAGGGTTTTGGCTACGGTAACCGGAACACTGCCCTGCGCCAGGCGCGTGGGGAACTGATAGCCTTCGCCGCCCATGACGACCTGATGCTGCCGGATCACCTGGAGCGGATGGCCGGCGTGTTCGCCCAGCGGCCCGGCACGCATTGGGCGTATTGCCGGCCGCTCTGGATCGACGACCAGGGCATCATCGTACCCTTTTACGTGAACCTGACCCGCCGGCATGCCTACGCCCAGTTCATGGACCGCTTCAATGCGATTCCCGCAGGCTGCATCGTTCACCGCCGCGCTTGCTTTGAAAAGGCGGGGATGTGGCCGACCGACTTCAAGATCGCTGGCGACTGGGCGCTATGGCGGCGAATCATCATGGCCTACGGGCGGGCGAGCCTTTTCTTCGTCCGCGCGCCATCGCACCTGCATTTCCGGGCGCATTGGCGCGATCCGGCCGAATGGGCGCCGCGGCCGCTTGCCTACATGAAAGCCATCGCCGAGCGGAAACCGGACTGGCCCGCTCCCCTGAAGCTGGATTTGGACGAAATCGGTGGCTTACCGCAGCAGCAGGTGTTCGAGTTGATGCAGACGAACCCGCAACAATTCATGGGCGGCATCCGGGAGGGCGTGGCGACCCTCCAGGACGATCTGGCCTGGGAAAGCACGCTGGACAGCCAGTTTTTTTGAGGCCATCCAGCGCTGTCGTTCAATCCTGGTTTACGCTTCGCCGAGCAACGCCTTGCGGAACGCGGATTTGGTGTAGTTGGCGTCCAGCGAGCGCTTGACGCTCGCGGGCGGCCCGTCGTTCACCTTCAAGTGGACAAAGAACGCCGCATTGCCGCCCTTGATCATCGCCGCCGCATCGTCGATGGCGCCCTCGTCGGCAACAGTGCGGATTTGCTTGATTCCTGCGCCGGAAGCCATCGCCGCCAAGTCGGTGCCAAGGCCGGTATGGGACATCTGGTTGCCGGTCTCACCATAATGGCCATTGTCGACGCAGACGATGCCCAGGTTCGCGGGATTCATGGCGGCCACAACCGCCAGCGCGCCAACATTCATCAGCAGTTCGCCATCGCCGGTAACGCACAACACCCGCTTGTCGGGCTGCGCCAGTGCCAGGCCCAACGCCATCGGAACCGCGCCGCCCATGGCGCCGGCCATGGTGTAGAAATTCGGGCTTTCGGGACCGCAAAGGTGAGCGATATCCCGGGCCGTTCCCGCGAGGCCCGTCACGATCAAATAGTCCTGCGGGTTTTCGATCAATTGCGGCAGGACCACGTTCCGGTCGAGTATGAAGTCAGACATGTTACGTTATTCCTTTAGCCGAATTTCTTCGCGCCGAGCAGCTTCTGCCCCAGCAGCACGCACACCGATTCCTGGCCCTGAAAGGCCATGGTCATGGCAGCGGAAACCGTGGAAACCACTTCGTCCGGATGCTCCACCTTAAGACAGATCACATCGCACGCTTCCAACACCGGCTGGATCGACTTGCCCATGGGCATCTGCCATGGGTTACCTTCGCCGAAATCGCCGCGCATCGACAGGATCGACAGGAACGGGAATTTGCCCAGGCGCGGCAGGCTCAGCATGTTGATGCAATTGCCCGCGCCCGATGACTGCATCAGCAGCACGTGTTTCTGACCGCCCAGATGCGCGCCTGCCGCCATGGCGACGCCTTCTTCCTCAGTCGTCAGCGGGATGGAGTGGACATCGGGGTCGGCGAGCGACAGATTGATCATCACCTTGTGCCCGGCATCCGGCACGTATGAGAACTGGGTAACGCCCTCGTCCTTGAGCAGCTTGTACATCTCGTAGGGCCAAGTCGGGTCGCCGGGCGGCGGCGCGGGAATATCAAAGGGCATTGAAGCCTCGCATTTCAGGTATTCAGAGCAAGCGGGTAAAAAGGTGATCTACGTGTTCGACCTTCCTTCAACCAGCATACTTTCTTCATGATGAAACCGCTATCCGGAATCCGGGTGCTCGACCTCTCCCGCTTCTACTCCGGTCCGCATGCAACGCAGTTGCTGGCAGGATTGGGGGCGGAGGTGATCCGGATCGACGACCCCGCCGCGCCAATGGGCCAGGCCAAAGCCCCACCTTATGCCGGTGCAAAGGGCGTCGCCCACTCGGCACAGACGCAGGATGACCTGTCGATCCACTACCTGAAGCGGAACCGGGGAAAGAAAGCGATCACGCTGAACCTGAAGGTGCCGGAGGGTGTGGCGCTGTTCAAGCGGCTGGCGGCCGAGGCCGACGTGGTGTTCGAGAACTTCACCCCCGGTGTCGCTGCGCGCCTCGGCATCGGTTATGCGCAGTTGGCACCGGACCTGCCCCGCCTCGTCTACTGTGCGTTGACGGGCTGGGGCTCGACCGGCCCTGATGCCGCCGAGAAATCCTACGACCCCATCGCCCAGGCCGCCGCCGGGCTGATGAACATCACCGGACGCGCCGGCGACCCTCCGCTGAAAGCCGGCTCCCCGCTCTCCGACGGGATTGCCGGTGTCCATGCGGCGCTCGGTGTAACGGCTGCATTGGTGCAACGGGGCATCAGCGGCAAGGGTCAGTTCGTGGACGTTTCCATGGCAGACTGTTTGCTCTCCCTCGTCATGGACGAGCCGCTGGATCACTACGAGGCTTTGGGACTGCCAGCACAGCAGGGGAACCGCATTCCCCGCTTCTCCCCCTTCAATACGTTCCAGGCACGCGATGGCTGGCTGGTGATTGGCGCGGCGACGCCAGGGCAATGGCGCAGCCTCTGCATTTGCATGGAGGAACCGGCCCTGGCGGATGACCCGCTATGGTCGGATGTCGGCTGGCGCATCGCTAATGTGGATGCGGTGGAGGCCAGGGTTAGCGCCTGGGTTTCAAGCGTCAGCGTGTCCGAGGCGGTTCGGCTGCTGCGTAGCAAGGGCGGTATCGCCGGGCCAATAAACGGAATCGACCAGATGAAGGCCTGGCCGCAACTCGCCACCCGCGAGATGCTGATCCCATTGGAGCACCCGACGGCCGGCACGGTGCCGGACACGGTTGCCGCGGGCTTCCCGGTGAAGTTTTCGGACGGCGCGGCAGGCTACGACACGCCGGCCCCTTGGCCCGGCCACGACAACGCGGAAGTCTATGGCAGCCTGCTCGGGCTGAGCGCCGGAGAACAAACGGCGCTTCAGCACGCCAGCATCATCTGAGGCAGCCGATGGATCGCTCAATCCGGTGGCGGCAAAATGTGGGGCGAAGCGGCCAAGGTTCCCTCCGGCTGAGGCTCCAGGCGGAAGATCTGGCGCAAATGCACCTCGTCCGGCCCATCGAACAGGCGGAAGGCTCTGGCCCAACTGAAGGCATCGGCTATCGGCGTGTCATCACTGCCACCCATGGCGCCGAATATCTGCAAGGCCCTGTCGGCAATGTTTTGATAGGCCCGGGCAACCGCCACTTTGATGATGGAGACTTCCTGGCGTGCTGCGCGGTCGCCGCCCTGGTCTAGCAGCCAGGCTGTCTTTTGGGTGAGTAGACGGCTCTGCTCGATCTCGATCCGGCTCTGCGCCACCGCTTGCTGGACGTCGTCGTAGTCGATCACGTCCCGGCCAAAGGTCCGGCGCTCGCGGGCGCGCAATAGCATCAGACCTACCAATGTCTCGCAATGACCGATGGCCCGCATGCAATGATGCACCCGCGCTGGCCCGAGCCTGACCTGCCCCAGCCTGAAACCGTCGCCCTCCGCTCCCAACATGTTTTCCGGCGGCACCTCGACGCCCTCGAAGGCAATCTCCCAGGCGGGCGCACCTGCCTCCATGAAGCCCAGATAGGGCAAGGCGCGGATGCGGCGGACGCCGGGCGCATCCGCCTCCACAAGCACAATGCTGTGTTGCCTGCCGCGGGGGCCGTCCGGGTCGGTAAGGCCCATCACCAGGAAGAAGTCGCAGGAGCCGCCGCCGGATATGTACCACTTGCGGCCGGTGACCTTGTAACCACTGGCGGTGCGCTCGATCCGTGCCGCGATATTGGTGGCGTCTGAGGAGGCCACCGCAGGTTCCGTCATGGCAAACGCAGATGACCGCTCGCCCGCGAGCAAGGGATCGAGCCACTGCTCGCGCTGGGCTGGCGTGCAGGCATCCGCCAGCGTGATCATGTTTGGCACTTCCGGCGGGTGACAGTTGAAGACCTTCGCCGAGCCCATAATCCGGCCCATAATCTCTGCCAGCGGCGCGAACGCCAAGTTCGAGAGCCCGATCCCCGGCGCATCGTCCGGCAGGTTTGGGATGGCCAGGTTCCAGAGACCCTGCGTACGCGCCTCAGCCTGCAAGGCCGGCACGAACGACGGATCGCCTTCCGCGCCTTGCAATTGATGCTGCCGCCACTCTCGCGCGCGTGGCTCGACCTTTGCCGCGAAAAAGGCTTCCAACTGCTCAGCAAGGCGGGCGGTGTCGGGTGAATGCGCAAAATCCATGAGAGCCTCTCCTGACGGCAGATCCAGCAAATCATAAAAGCACGGCGAGCCCATGCGACCAACCGGTTGATTGGCCGATCGGGCCTCTGTACTTCTGGCCTTACCGCAAATGCAGGAGACCCGGCAGTGACCGACCTATTGGAGACACGCGACGGCGCTGTCGTCACCCTTACCTTGAACCGGCCAGAGCGACTGAACGCGCTCACGCTCGGCATGCTGGACGACCTTATGGCGGCCGTGGACCGTCTCGACCAGGATGACAGCGTCGGCTGCGTGGTTCTGACGGGCGAAGGCCGGGCCTTCTCCGCCGGCGGCGACGTCAAGAGCATGGCCGAAGGCAGCGAGGCCAAACAGGGCTTCGACGCCCGCGCCCGCAGCCTGCGCCGCCGGATGGAAGTCAGCCGGATGATCCACGAAGCCGCCAAACCTTGGATCGCATCCGTCCGCGGCCCCTGCGCCGGGGCCAGCCTTTCCTTGGCCCTGGCTTGTGACATGCGTATCGCCAGCGAGACCGCGCGCTTCATCACCGCGTTCGCAAAGGTGGGGCTGTCAGGCGATTTTGGCGGCAGCTATTTTCTATCCGGCCTGATCGGCACCGGCCGGGCGCGGGAGTTGTACTTCACTGGCGGCGAGATCGGTGGCGAGGAAGCCTGCCGCCTGGGCGTCGTCAATCGTCTGGTGGCGGACGACCGGTTGGATTCGGAGACCGCAGCCTTCGCTGCGCAAATCGCAAACGGACCGCGCCTGACCATCCAATACATGAAAAAGAACATGAATGTCGCCGAACGGGGCGACCTGGCCGCGGCACTCGACGCCGAAGCGATCCATCACGCGCGCACCGGACAAACCGAGGACCACGCCGAAGCGGCCAGAGCCTTCACCGAGAAACGGCCTCCGGTCTTCCGGGGACGTTGAACCGGCCCGCAGGCGCGGACGCTTGCCGACGGGGTTTACACTCTGTTCACACTTGTGGAAGGATCATTTACCGTCGCCACGGCAGTAATGCATCGGCGGTCCCTTGGACGGCTGTAGTGCCGCCCTCTACCGATACAGATCAGGCTGAGGAAAGCTGGGAGAATCAAAAATGTCACTGACCAGGAAATTGGGAATTGGTCTTGCGGCGCTGACCATCGTAGGCGGGACGTCCGCAACGAACGCCGCCGAGCGCTGGAGCATGGCGACCCCCTGGGGCGGCGGTCCGCTGCTTGAAATCGCGGCGAAAGGTTCGGCAAGCGAGATTGAACTGCTGACCGGCGGCGAAATAGAGATCGAAGTCTTTCCGGGCGGCACATTGGGTAAGGCGCTGAAGGTTACCGACACGGTCAGCAAGGGCGTGGCGATGATCGGCCATAACTGGGCAGGTTATGACTGGGGTATCGACCGCACCGGCGTGCTGTTCGGCGGCTTTGCCGGATCCATGCCCCATCAGCAGATGATGCACTGGCTGTTTGCGGGCGGTGACGCTGAAATGTGGATGGAATGGCGTAAGGACGTCTTCAACGTCGCCGCATTCCCATGCGGATCGCTGCCGCGCGAAGTTTTCATGCACAGCCACAAGCGCATTGAAACGCTTGAAGACTACAAGGGCGTGAAAATGCGGACATCCGGCGCCTGGGCGGAGATCGCGCAGACGCTAGGCGCCTCCACCGTTATTCTGGCTGGCTCCGAAGTCTATCCGGCGCTGGAGCGCAAGGTCGTCGACGCCATTGAATGGGGCGGCCCTAAGCAGAACATGGATGCCGGCTACGAAAAGATTGCCAAGTACATCATTCTGCCCGGCATTCATCAGCCCCTGGCCGTACACGAATGCGTCGTCAATATGGACGCGTGGAATAATCTGTCCGACAGCCAGCGGAAAATCATGCAGCATGCCGGTCGCCTGATCACGTATGAATTCTACGAACAGATCGGCCACGATGACGCCATCGCTTTCGCCAAATTGATGAATGGTCCGAACGAAATCGTCGAGATTACCGACGAATTCAAGGAAGCCGCCAAGAAAGCGACAGACGAGTGGTCGGCTGCCCAAGGAACCGACAACGAATGGTTTGCGAAGGTTTGGAAGAGCCAACAGGACTACGCTGAGGCCTGGAAGTTCGCCGACCGCTACCGCTAACAGCATCCGGGCCGGAACCCGTTTCCGGCCCGCCTCTTTTGGGGCAGCAACAGTGCCCCTTTTTTCCTGACGTTAGAGAACGCGACCGTATGACTGGAATCATCCGGGCTATCCAGGCGCTGTCGACGATGATCGGCTATATCGGCGCCTGGGTAATGGCCCCCCTCGTCGCCTCGATGGTTTACGAGGTCATCTCGCGGCACATGCTGGACGCCCCAACCTATTGGGCATACGAGGCCGGCTACATGATGGCCGGCACATGCTACATGTTCGGCATGGCATATTGCCTGCGCGTCGGCGGCCATATCAGGGTGGATTTCCTCTACGGTCAGATGGGCATTAAGGGGCAGGCCATTATCGACATGCTCGGATACGTGATCCTGATGCTGCCCTGTTGCATCTGGGTGACCTGGGGCCTGTATGAGTATGCGATGGAGGCCTATGTCTCCCAGGAGCAGTCCGGCGAAAGTGCCTGGAACCCGCTGATCTGGCCTTTCCGGGCGGTCTGGGTGATCGGCTTCATCGCCCTGACCTTGCAGGGGGTCGCCGAGTTGATCAAAGCCGGCCGCCGCTTCGCTGGCCTGCCCAATCCCGACGATGAAACGGGCAATGAAATGGAGCAGCCGGCATGAGTATCGAAGTCGGCCTGTTGATGTTCCCTGCCCTGATGGTTTGCATCTTTCTGGGCTTTCCCGTTGCTTTCTCCCTGATGGGGGTGGCCCTGTTCTTTGGCTATTGGCGCTTTGGAGACGCCTTGGTCTACCAATTGGTAGCCAAGGTCGACGACGTCGCCAGCTACTACGTGCTGGCCGCTGTCCCGCTGTTCGTCTTCATGGGCTCGATGCTGGAGCGGTCCGGCATCGCCAATACCTTGTTTGAAGCAATTCACCTCTGGACCCGGCGGCTGCCGGGCGGTCTTGCGGTCGGCACGGTGCTGCTCTGCGTGGTGTTCGCCGCAGCCAGCGGTGTCGTCGGCGCGACCGAGTCGGTGGTCGGCCTGCTCGCCATCCCGGTGATGCTGAAATACGCCTACGACAAAGGCCTCATCAGCGGCACGATCTGCGCGGGTGGCTCGCTGGGCACGATCATTCCGCCGAGCGTCGTCGTGGTCATCCTTGGCCCCGTCGCGGACGTTTCCGTCGGTGACCTGTTTGTCGGCATGCTGTTTCCGGGCCTGATCCTGGCGGGCATGTTCGTCCTATACATCCTGGTACGCTGCACATTGCGCCCGCAAGATGGCCCGCGCATTCCGTCCGAGCCGGACGAGCCCGCAATGCTCGCCCGGCTGCGCATTACGGCCGTCGCCCTGGTTCCGCCGCTATTGCTCATCTTCGCCGTGCTCGGCTCCATCATGCTGGGCTGGGCGACACCAACCGAAGCAGCTGCGATGGGCGCCGCCGGTACGATCATCCTGACGCTGGTCTACGGCTCCTTCGACTTCAAAACCATGTCGGATGCATTCCTGCAAACACTGCGCATTACGGCCATGATTCTGACCATCCTGCTGGGCGGCACCATGTTTGCTGGTGTCTTTGTGGCGCTGGGCGGCATCAGCGCGGTCCGGGATTTGCTCGCCGTATGGGACCTCAGCGCCAATGCAACGATGGCGATCCTGTTCCTGATTGCCTTTGTCGCTGGCTTCGTGCTCGACCTCATCTCCATCGTGCTGATTGTCATTCCGGTGGCGGTCGCGGTGCTGCGGACCATGGGCATCGATGACGTTTGGTTCTGTATTATGTTCCTGATCGTGATCCAGACCAGCTACCTCACCCCGCCGATGGCGCCCGCAATCTTCTATCTGCGCGGCATCAGCCCACCGGAGATCAAGCTCTCGGACATGTACCGCGGCGTGATCCCCTTCATTCTTCTGGAGATCGTCGTGCTCGCTATGGTCTGGTACTTCCCGGGTATCGCCCTCTGGCTGCCGGAACAGGTGTTCGACGGCAGTTTTTAACGGCCAAACTGCCCGCCCGACGGTATTGTTGGCGGCATCCTTTTCTTTACCTCCGGGCGAGCGCGCATGGCACCTCCGATCACCTTCCAAGCCCTCGACGGCTTTCCACATGTCCAGCCGGGCGATGACCTCGCGCGGCTGGCCCTGGATTGCCTTACCGCCAACGGCCTGACACTGGAGCCGGGCGACATTGTCGCCTGCGCCCAGAAAATCGTCTCCAAGTCCGAAGGCCGTTATGCCCGCCTGGAAGACGCCCACCCGGGACCGGAGGCCGATGATTGGGCCCGGCGCACCGGCAAAGACCCGCGCCTGGTGCAGATCACGCTGGACGAAGCCAACTACGTCCTTCGCTATCGTCCGAATCTGCTGGTGGTGGAGCACAATCTTGGCATGGTCATGGCGAATGCCGGGATAGACCAATCCAACATCGACGGCGCAGGCGAGCAGGTGCTGCTGCTGCCGCAAGACCCGGACCACTCTGCCGAATCATTGGCGGATGGGCTCGAAGCGCTGACCGGAGTCCGCCCCGCCGTGCTGATTACCGACAGTGTCGGCCGCGCCTGGCGCATCGGCACCGCGGGCATCGCTATCGGTGCCGCAGGCATCCGTTGTGTCGATGATATCCGCGGCGACGAGGACATGATGGGCCGGGAACTGAAAGTCTCCATCGTCGGCCATGGGGACCAGCTCGCCGCTGCTGCCTGCGTCGCAATGGGCGAAGGATCGGAGGGCACGCCCGTGGTCCTGATCCGCGGGCTGCCGGTCGAGCCGGCGCCCCTGCCCGCCGCAACCCTGGTCCGGCCGGCAGAGGACGACATGTTCCGATGACCATTCTCGCACTTTCTGGCGGAGTCGGCGGAGCAAAGCTCGTCAGCGGCCTCGCCGACATTCTGCCGCCGGGCGAACTCGTAGCGCTCTCTAACACCGGCGATGATTTTGAGCATTTGGGCCTGCACATCGCGCCCGACATCGACTCGGTCTTCTATGCCCTCGCCGGCTGGAATGATGAGGCGCGGGGCTGGGGTCGGGCCGGAGAAACCTGGCAATGCATGGCCGCGCTCCACCAGATCGGCGGCGAGACCTGGTTCAATCTGGGCGACCAGGACCTGGCGCTGCACCTGGAGCGTACCCGCCGCCTGCGCGCGGGGGAAACGCTGACCGCGGTCACAAGCACGCTAGGCAAAGCAGCCGGCATCGGCACCCGGATCATCCCAATGAGTGACGCGCCAGTGCCGACCATCGTCCACACGACCGGCGGCGACCTGGCTTTCCAGCACTACTTCGTGCGCGACCGCTGCGAACCGATCGTCACCGGCTTCACCTATCAGCGCGCGGCGGAGGCATCACCACCCCCTGCCTTGCTGGCTATGCGGGAGGAGATCGAGGCGGTCATCATTTGCCCCTCCAATCCCTTCATCAGCATCGGACCGATCCTGGCCGTTGGCGGCTTGCGCGCCTGGATCGAGCTATTGGGCGTGCCCGTCGTCGCCGTCTCGCCGCTGATCGGCGGGCAGGCGGTGAAAGGCCCGACCGCCAAGATGTTCAGCGAACTGGGCCTGAACGTGACCAACGCCGGTCTTGTGGCGCAATACGACGGCCTGTTGGATGGGCTGGTGATCGACGAGAGCGACCTCACCGACGCTGACGACCTGCCCATCGGCACGGCGGTGACGCAAACCCTGATGCAATCGGCCGACGACCGGCAGCGGGTCGCCGAAATCGCGCTCCGCCTATCAGAGATCATCGCCGAACACCGCGCATAACGCTGCCTGTTGACCGCGCCACGTCGCCTTCATCCCAGCCCGGATATGCCGCCCAGCAACGGGGCAAGGCTAACCAGCATGGGCATGATCATCATCGCCACCTGCCGCAACTGGTCGAAGGGATGGATGGCAAGCGTTTCGACCGCCGCCTCCGTTTCGCCATCCATACCGCTTTCGCCGGCCAGATCTTTCGTGACGGCCTCCGACCATTGCCGCAACACCAGTGCTGCAGGCAGGTAGACCGCCGCCGCGCCGAGGCTGAAGGCGACACCCTGAAGGATCGCCACGCCGGTCAGCAGGTCGAGATAGGCGGCCTGCGCTTCCTTTCCGTCCAGAAAGGGCAACGGCCAGTACATGCCCGCAATCATGGCGATCACGGCAAAGACGTAAACCAGCGCCGCCTGCTGGAGATAATTCCGCTGGGCAAGTTGCGCGCGCCGGAGGAACCGGGCCTTGTCGGCCGTGGACCAGTGCTCTGGCGGCCTTTTTAAGGTCAGGATCATGCAGACCGAAAGCACCACGACAGAAACGGCGACCGCGATCTTGATGATGTTCTGGCCGTGCAGATAGACGGACAGGGCCGTGTTGTAGCGCAGCGTCGCGATATTGGTGAAGATCGCATCATAGAGCCCCTCGCCCATATACTTGTACCAACGCGTCACCCCACCGAACAGTTCGACCACGACCACCAGCGAGACCAGTAGCGCGATGCACCAGCCGATGGCGTTGCGGTCCCTGACCGGCGTCTCGCGGCGGAGGGCCAGACCTGCGCTGAAGCAAACGGCAAGACAAACCGCTGTCAGCACCACATAAGAACTCAACCAATAGTAGTGATATTTCGCCTGCGCTGCCGCCACACCGACCGGCAGGCCGTTCAGCCCCTCAACCGTCAGATGCGGAAAGGGCACGCCGCCCGGCCGGGCCTGGTCCATTACCATATAGGTGAGGCCATAGATCGCCAGCGGCGCGAGCAACAGCAGCAGGCGCCGCCGGTCGAAACCGGGCAGCTCCGTCATGCGAGGCAGACCCGGTCGCCGAGGCGGCGCATGAATTCCTCGCCCTTAGCCAATTGGTCGAGAGTTAGGAACTCGTCGGGCTTGTGCGCCTGCCCGATGTTTCCGGGGCCGCAAACCACGGTCGGGATGGCGGCGATTTCCTGGAACAACCCGGCCTCAGTACCGTATGCGACCTTGGCATGGTCGTTCCGGCCCGAGAGCTGGCGGGCCAGGTTCACAACCTCATGGTTCGCATCAATCTCCAGGCCGGGGATCTGGCTGATGGTCTCAATGCTGAAGCCGGTGGAAGGGTCCACCGCCTGCATTTCCGGCTCCAGTTCCTCCCGGATGAACTTCATAAAGCGCTCATGGATGTCGGCCGGGTTGTCGTCGGCGATGTAGCGGTATTCGAAAACGAACTCGGCCTCCTGCGGTACGATATTGAGCGTAGTGCCACCGTGCAGCGTGCCCACATGCACCGTGGTGTGCGGCAGGTCGTAAAGCTCGTCGCGGGTGCCTTCCGCCTGAAATCGTTTGCCCTCGCGCCGCAGCCAGGTCACGGCCTCCGCCGCGTATTGCACGGCGTTCACGCCGGTCGGCGCGAGCGAGGAATGGCATTCCATGCCGCGCACTTTGGCCTTGAACGACCACTTTCCCTTGTGCGCCACCACGGGTTGGAATTCGGTCGGTTCGCCCACAATGCAGAGCCGCGGCTGCTTTTCCTGCTGCGCCAGCTTTTCCAACATACCACGCACGCCGATACAGCCGACCTCCTCGTCATAGCTGATAGCCAGATGCACCGGCTCCCGCAGCCCACGCTTCAAGTATTGCGGCACGGCCCAGAGTGACAGCGCCACGAACCCCTTCATATCGCAGGAGCCGCGGCCATAAAGCTTGCCGTCCTTCTCCGTCAATTCGAAGGGATCATTGGTCCAGGCTTGGCCAACCACTGGCACCACATCCACGTGACCCGACAACACGATGCCGCCCGGCTCGTCCGGTCCGGCGGTGACAAACAGGTTGGCCTTCTTCCCCGTATCGTCATAGACGCGCCAGCCGGAAAGCCCGTGGCTTGCCAAATATTCCTCCACGAAATCCAACAGTTCCAGGTTGGTCTTGTGACTGGTGGTGTCGAAGCTCACCAGCTTTTCCAGGATCTCACGGGCCGTGAGGTTCATCGGAGCCATGTTTTAGAGTCCCAAGAGTTGAGCGGCAGTGCCGCCGAGGATTGCGTCTTTGTCGCTTGCCGAAATGTTGGCGTTCTTCACCACATCGGCCGGCTTGAAATCACCGATGGGAAAGGGCCAGTCGGAGCCGAGCATGATCCGCTCCGCCCCCACCCGCCGGCAAAGGAATTCCAGCACGTCAGGCTCGAACACCAGACTGTCGAAATAGAGCTTCTCAAAGCCCGCCCGCGGGTCGGCATAGTCCGGGTGGTTCTCATGGTTGCGCATCAGCCGCCCCAGGCAATAGGGCAGCGCCGCCCCGCCGGTCAGCACCACGAACTTCATGCCCGGATATTTCAGGAAATGCCCGCTGAACAGCATTCGGGAGACCGCCGTGGTCAGGTCGTTCAGTCGGGCGACGGCGTTGACCATGTCATAGTCGAGCACGCGCCGGTCGGTCATGTCGAACACAGGGTGGATCATGATGACGGCGCCAAGCGCGCTCGCCACCTCCCAGAACGGGTCCAGGTCTGGGTCGTCCAGATTGCCGCCAAGCCCTTTCGGCTGGGTGCCGATCATCGCGCCGGCAAAGCCCGCATCCATCGCCTCCCCCAGCACGGCTGCTGCCATAGCGCCGTCCTGCAGCGGCACCGTGCATAGCGTCGTGATCTTGCCAGCCTCCCGGGCAGCGGCGGCGAGGTGGTCATTGGTGAAGCGGGACCAGGCCGCCCCTTCCTCCGCCGGCAGTTCATAGCCGAAGGCATCGAGCCAGCCGCCGCAAACCTGATGGTCCAGCCCCTGCTCACCCATCCAGCCGAAGCGCTCCTCCGTCTCCCGCAGGCGCGGCATGATCGGGCGGGTGAGCTTGCCGCCCGCGAAGCCGAGCTGCCACTTGCCGTCCGTCCGCTCCACCTCAATGTTGGGGAACCGCTTCCTGCTGTCCGCCAGATCCTCCAGCATGACTTCGGGAAGGAGATGTCCGTGGGCGTCGATGATCATGGAAACGCCTCTCGGTTAGCGGAACAGTTGATCGGCGACAAACGGATTGGTCTGCCGCTCGGCCAGAATGGTAGACGCCGGCCCATGCCCCGGCACGAACACCACCTCGTCCCCCAGCGGCCAAACATGGGTGCGGATCGACTGGATCAGCGCATCATGGTCACCGCCCGGCAGGTCCGTGCGCCCGATAGAACCCTTGAACAGCACGTCGCCGACAATGGCGACGTTGAATGCCTTGCAGAAAAAGATGACGTGGCCGGGCGAATGGCCGGGGCAATGTTTCACCTCGAAGGTCAGATTGCCGACCTCAACCACGTCGCCATGCTCCAGCCACTGGTCGGGTAGGAACGCGTCGGCCTGGCCAAAGCCATAGCTTGCCGCCTGCTCCGCCGATTTCTCGATCAGGAACCGGTCGGCGATATGCGGACCAATGACTTGGACGCCCAGCTTCTTTGCCAGATCCCCGGCAAAGGCGGCGTGGTCCACATGGCCATGGGTCAACAGCACCTTCTCGACCTCAATTCCAGCATCGGCGATGGCGGCTTCGATATGGTCCAGATCGCCGCCGGGATCGACGACGGCGCCTTTCATCGTTTCCTGGCACCACAGCACGCTGCAGTTCTGCTGAAACGGTGTGACGACAACGACCTGTACCTGCATCTATCAATCCTTACCCGCCCGCGGTGACCGCGGGCTTTAGCCTGTTGATTGGTTCGGCCCAACTTCGCCGAACATCGCGCTGATGTCGATACTTGGTCTCACGCCCAAATCGTCGTAGTGGCGGTGGAGCCAGCGGTCAGCCGCCCCCCGCCCGATCTCGAACAGGTGGGTCAGGAAAGCCCACTCCGTGTTCAGTTTGGACGAAGCGCCCAGCGGCCGCATCTGCTTGCGCGCTTCGATCATGTGGACGTGCAAGGGCTTCGCTGTCGGATCCGCCAATTTCTGCTGTTCGACCATCCGCGTGATATAGTCGATCGTCCGCAATTCCTTCATCAGGGAACTGTTAAAGGTAATCTCGTTCACGCGGTTGAGGATTTCCCGCGCGGTCGTCGGCACCCCGCTGCGATAGACCGGGTTGATCTGCACGATCACCACATCGCCGGCCTCCCCTGTATCGAGGAAGGGAAAAAGCGAAGGATTTCCCATGTAACCGCCATCCCAATAGTGATGACCGTCAATCTCTACCGCCTTGAACAGATGCGGCAGGCACGCCGACGCCATTACCACGTCCAGCGACACTTCCTCCCGATGGAACACCCGCACCCGGCCGGTCTCCACGTTCGTCGCGGACAGATACAGATGCATGTCGGTACACTCGCGCACCTTGTCGAAATCGACATGGCGCTCGACCAGATCGCGCAGCGGGTTGAGGTCCAGCGGGTTCAGGTCATAGGGCGAGGCAAGCCGTTGCATCAGGTCGGCAAAGATGAAGGTCGGCGAGTGGTCCAGCGTCCAATTGCCCAAAACTATATCCACCGGGTTACGCTTCAGCGGGCTGTGGCGTCCGGCCTCCGAAACCGCCTTCCAAAAGTCGTGCAGTGCAGCCCGCGCGCCCTCGGCCTTCCCGTCATGGAAACCCTGCGCCATCACCACGGCATTCATTGCCCCGGCGCTGGTGCCGCTCACGCCAGTAACCCGGAGGCGCTGGTCCTCCAGCAGGCGGTCAAGCACGCCCCAGGTAAATGCGCCGTGCGACCCGCCGCCCTGGAGGGCCAGGTTGACTGTTTTCTCGTGGTGCGGTCTGCGTGACATGGATTCTCCTTTGTGCATCGCAGCATAACAGATTTTGACGCCAGCGGTGTGAAACTCATGATCGGTTAGTTCTTTTTTTGTTCTTTTGGCTTGCGTCATAGAACATTTTATGAACAAATTGACAGTAAGGAGGATGACATGAACCGCCGATATCTCGCCCTCTGGCTGCCCCGTTTCGCCACCGACCGGCTCGGCCCGCATGCCGCCCCCCTGGTCACGCTGGTGGAGGATGCGGGCGTGCCCCGCATAGCCGCCGCGAACGAAGCCGCCGCCCTGCTCGGCATGACGCCCGGCATGGCGCTGGCGGATGCGCGGGCGCTCTATCCGGAACTCGACACGCGCCGGGCCAACCCGTTGCGCGAGCGCCGCAGTCTCACCCGGCTGGCGGACTGGTGCGATCGCTACAGCCCGCTGATCGCGCTGGACGGCGCGGACGGCCTGATGATCGACATTACCGGCTGCGATCACCTGTTCGGCGGGGAAGCCGCCATGCTGGCCGACCTGACCGCCCGCATGGAAGATTTCGGCTACAGCGCCGCCGCTGCCATCGCACCCACGCCCGGTGCAGCCTGGGCACTCTCCCGCTTTGCCACCAGTGGCACGATTGCGGGCGATCTGACAGCCTTGCCCGGCCTGCTGGCTCCCTTGCCGCTTGCCGCACTACGTCTGCCGGCAGAGTGCGTGGCGCGGCTGGCACAGGTGGGATTGCGCCGGACCGGCGACCTGCTGGCCATGCCCCGCGCGCCGCTCGCCCGGCGCTTCGGCGCACAAGTGGGCCAGCGTCTGGCCCAGGCGTTGGGTCAGGCGGCGGAGGCCATCGCGCCACGCCACGCGCCCGCGCCCTACCGCCTGCGGCTCGACTGGATGGAGCCGTTGCGGCAGCCGGAAAACCTGACCGCCGCCGCCGGCCACCTGCTCGGCCAGCTTTGCGAACGGCTGGAGAAGGAGGAGCGCGGCGTCCGCCATCTGACCGTCACCTGCCATGGCACGGACGGCCATGTGCACCGCGCGGAAATACGCACCAGCGCGCCCTCCCGCCGGCCGGCACGGCTGTTACGTCTTCTGGAAGCCGACCTGATGGCCTGCGATATGGGCTTCGGCATCGAAACCATTATCCTGTCCGCGCCGCAGACGGAGAAACTGCAAGCCGCCGCTGCCAACTTCTGGCTGCATCAGGCCGGTATGGCGGAAGATACCGCCGCCCTGATCGACCGGCTCAGCCAACGCTTCGGCGAGCGGCGGGTCGGCTGGCCCCGGCCGGTTGCCAGCTACCTGCCGGAGCGCGCCTCGGCTTTCCTGCCCGCGCTGCATCATCCGCCCATTAGTGTTGGCGAGGCGGAGCCGCCTGCCTACAGCCATGCCACCTGCCCGCCCCGGCCCTTGCGCCTGCTGCGCAAGCCGGAGCCGGTACAGGCCACCGCCCTGCTGCCCGACCACCCGCCCGCGGCCTTCCGCTGGCGCAAGGTCGGGCACCGGGTCCGCCAGGGCGGCGGGCCGGAGCGGATTGCGCCGGAATGGTGGCGCGACCTGCCGGCGGATAGCTTGGATGCAGGGCCGGGCGCTGTCTTGGACGATAACACCCGGGACTATTACCTGGTGGAGGATCAGACAGGCCAGCGCTTCTGGCTCTACCGCCAGGGCCTCTACGACCGGCCGAAGCAGCAAGCCTCAGAACCGGATGCCGCCACACCGCCCGCTTGGTTCCTGCAAGGCGTGATGGCCTGACCTCACCCCCCCCATCCCGAAAGGAAAAACTCATGGCAACCGTCACCATCCGCAACCTGGACGAAACCGTCATGGAACGTCTGAAAGGCCGCGCCAAGACCAATGACCGTTCGCTGGAGAGCGAGTTGCGGCTTTTGCTGACCCATGCCGCCAGCGATATTCAGCCCCATGAGTTCGTGAACGCCGCCAATCGCATCCGCCAGATGACGCGGTTGCCTTTCTCCACCAATTCCACTGCCATGCTGCGGGAAGAGCGTAAGCGTTGACGGCGGCATTGATCGTCGACACCAGCGTCGCCCTGAAATGGTTCGTTGAGGAGCCACTCAGCGCGGAAGCCATGAAGCTTCCCGAACTGGGGCCGCCGCTCTATGCGCCGGACCTGTTCCTGGCGGAAACAGCCAGTGTCGCCTGGCGGCTCGTCCAGCGGGGTGACATCTCTGTTGATCACGCCCGGAATATAGTGGAAGCGGTGACGGCGGGCATCCCCGTCATCCTGGCCAGCGCACCCTACATCGTTCCGGCCACACAACTGGCGCTGGCACTGCAGCATCCGGTGTCGGAGTGCCTCTATCTCGCCTGTGCGCGCGAAATCGGGGGACGCATGGTAACCGCCGATGCCCGCCTGCTCGCCGCCGTGAAGGGCACGGAGGCAGACCCCTTCATCTGTCACCTGCGGGATTTAGTTCCCGCGCTCTGACGCTCATCTGGTCAATCATGTCCGCCTTCGCCGAACTGCAAGTCCTCAGCAATTTCAGCTTTCTGGAGGGCGCATCTCACCCGCAGGAATATGCGCTGGCCGCCGCCGCGCTCGGCTATGACGCCTTTGCGCTCACCGACCGCAACAGCCTGGCTGGCGTGGTGCGCGCCCATCAGGCGGCGAAGGAAGCCGGCATTCGCTTCGTGGTCGGCGTGCGGCTCGACCTGGTCCAGGATCTGAAGCCCTACGAAGCCCGGCCGCTGGATGCCCAACGCCGCCCGCGCCCACCTGATGGCTTCAGCCTGCTGGCCTGGCCGGCTGACCGGCCTGCCTATTCCCGTCTCTCCAAGCTCATCAGCCTGGGCCGACAGCGCGCACCCAAAGGGGCCTGCTGGCTGACCCTGGATGACGTGGAGGAATATGGCGAAGGCACATTGTTCGCCTTCCTGCCCGACACGCTGCCGGGCGGCATGGATGCGGACGCGGCGCTCGCGGATCTTCGCCAGCGGTTCGGCAGAAACCTTTACCTTGCGACCTACCCGCGTTTCCGCGGCGACCGGGGCATCGCGCTGGATGCCGAACTGGCCGCCCGCCACCGGGTGCCGCTGCTCGCCAGCAACGCGCCCGCCATGCACGCGTCAGGGCGCAAGCCGCTCGCCGACATTTTGACCTGCATCCGCACCCGCACCACCATCGACCGGGCGGGCTACAGCCTCGCCGCCCATGCCGAACGGCACCTGAAGACCCCGGCGGAGATGGCGCGGCTGTTCCGGGACTATCCCCAGGCACTCGCCAACACGCTGGAGATTCCCGACCGCTGCACCTTCTCCCTCGACGAACTGCGCTACGAGTATCCGGCAGAAATTCTGGTGCCGGGCGAGACGGCACAGCAGACGCTGACCCGCCTGACGTGGGAGGGCGCGACCAGGCGCTATCCGGCAGGCGCGCCGACCAAGGTACGGCAAACACTGGAGAACGAGCTACGGCTAATCGCGGACCTCGGTTATGCGCCCTATTTCCTGACCGTCTACGACATCGTGCGCTTCGCCCGCAGCCAGGGCATTCTCTGCCAGGGCCGGGGTTCGGCGGCAAACTCCGCCGTCTGCTACTGCCTGGGCGTCACCGCGGTCGATCCGGCGCGAGTCGACCTGCTGTTCGAGCGATTCGTCTCTGCCGCCCGGGGTGAACCGCCCGACA
This sequence comes from Alphaproteobacteria bacterium, assembly GCA_965222315.1. Lineage (GTDB taxonomy): Bacteria > Pseudomonadota > Alphaproteobacteria > Bin95 > Bin95 > JACKII01. The sequence continues at coordinate 2,503,221 of OZ244951.1, forward strand.
TCGATGTCGATTTCGAGCACGAGCGGCGGGAGGAGGTCATCCAGTATCTCTACCAACGCTATGGCCGTCATCGGGCAGGGCTGACCGCGACCGTCGTCACCTTCCGCGCCCGCGGCGCCATCCGGGAGGTGGGCAAGGCGATGGGCCTTTCCGCCGACACGCTGGGCGCCATCGCAGGCAATCTCTGGGGCTGGCATGACACGGAAATCACGGAGGAGCGCATCGCCGCCGCCGGGCTCGACCCGACGGACCACCGCCTGACATTGACGCTCGCCCTGGCTAGAGAACTGATCAGCTTTCCCCGGCATTTGTCCCAGCACACCGGCGGCTTCGTCATCGCACGCGACAGCCTGGAGGCGCTGGTGCCGGTCGAGAATGCCAGCATGGCCGACCGTACCGTGATCGAGTGGGACAAGGACGATATCGACGCCCTCGGCATTCTGAAGGTAGATGTGCTCGGGCTCGGCATGCTCACCTGCGTGCGCAAGGGCTTCGACCTGCTGCGCCACCATTATGGCCGCGATCTGGAGCTCGCCGACATTCCGGAGGGGGACGAGGCCACCTACGAAATGCTGTCGCGCGCCGACTCGCTCGGCACGTTCCAGGTGGAGAGCCGGGCGCAGATGTCGATGCTGGCCCGCCTGAAACCGCGCAATTTCTACGATCTGGTGGTCGAGGTCGCGATCGTTCGCCCCGGCCCGATCCAGGGCGACATGGTCCACCCCTATCTGCGCCGGCGGGAGGGCAAGGAGCCCGTCGTCTTTCCCTCCAAAGACCTGGAGCAGGTGCTGGGCAAGACGCTTGGCGTGCCGCTGTTTCAGGAGCAGGCGATGAAGATCGCCATCGTCGCCGCCGGTTTCACGCCGGAAGAGGCCGACCAGCTCCGCCGCGCCATGGCCACTTTCAAGAACCACGGCAACGTCACGAAATTCTACGAGAAGATGGTCGGCGGCATGATCGCCCGCGGCTACGACGCTGACTTCGCCGAACGTTGTTTCAAGCAGATCGAGGGCTTCGGCACCTATGGCTTCCCCGAAAGCCACGCCGCCAGCTTCGCCCTGATCGTCTACGTCTCCGCCTGGATGAAGTGCCACTACCCGGAGGTCTTCGCCGCAGCATTGTTGAACAGTCAGCCCTTGGGCTTTTACGCGCCCGCGCAGATCGTGCGGGATGCGGTGGATCACGGCGTGTGCGTGCTGCCCGTGGACGTGAACGCCAGCGACTGGGACTGCACGCTGGAGCCGGGCGCAGGGCCGGGGCCGGCGCGGGGCTCGGTCGGCTGGGGGGTTACCGCCTCGCCGCCCGCCCGCACGCTCCGCCTGGGCCTCCGCCAGATCAAGGGTCTGCGGGAGGAGGACATGCACCGCCTCGCCGAGGCACGCGGCCAGGGCTATGTCAGCGTCCAGGATCTGCGGGAGCGCACCGGCCTCTCGCCCGTCGTGCTGGAGCGGCTGGCGGAGGCTGACGCCTTTGCCTCTCTCGGCCTCTCCAGGCGGGAGGCGCTCTGGGCCGTCCGCGCCCTGCCGCCGGAGCCCTTGCCCCTGTTCGCCGCCGCTGGGGAACACCAGAATGAACCGACAGTCGCCCTGCCCAAAGCCGCCCTGGGGGAACAAGTAGCGGAGGATTACCGCCGCCAGCGCCTGACGCTGCGCCGTCACCCGATGGCCCTACTGCGGCCCGGCTTCGCCAGGGAGAATGTTGCGCCCAACGCCCGCCTCGCCGATTTACCCGCTGACCGTCCAGTCACGGTCGCAGGCCTCGTGCTGGTGCGCCAGCGGCCCGGCAGCGCCAAGGGCGTGATTTTCGCAACCCTGGAGGACGAGACCGGCATCAGCAACGTGATCGTCTGGCCGAAAGTGTTCGAGGCCTACCGCGCAATCGTCATGCGTGCCCGCCTGCTTTATGTGGAGGGCAAGCTGCAAAAGGAGGGGTTGGTAATCCACGTGGTCGCCAACCACATCGAGGACCGCTCGCACCTGCTGGCCGACCTGGATGGCCCCTGGGCGCCACAATTGGCCCATGCCGACGAGGTGCTGCGGCCCATGCCGGGCAGCCAGCGCTTCCCGGTCAAGTCCCGCGACTTCCATTGACTAGGCCGCCGTGCGAGCATCCCCGCCATCAGAAAAAAGCGAGGAAACGCCATGCCCGTCGATCCCGGAATCGCCATCACGCCGGAATACGCCGCCCGGATGCGCGCGGCCGGCCTTTGGAAGGACGAGATGCTGGTGGATTTCCTCGCGGAGCATATGGCGAACCAGCCGGACAAGGTCGTCGTCATTGACCGCAAGAGCACGGCTGGCGGCCAGCGGCAGGCCTACACCTACCGCGACCTGGACCGGGATTCGACCCGCATCGGCTTGGCCCTCGCCGCAGAGGGTATCGAGAAGGGCGACGTGGTCGCGATGCAATTGCCCAACTGGTACGAGGCGATGGCGATTATGCTCGGCTGCTGGAAGATCGGGGCCATCGTCAACCCGCTGATGCCAATCTTCCGCCGCCGCGAATTGCGCTTCATGCTCGACCTGGCGGAGACTAAGACGCTGATCGTGCCACGCGAGTTCCGCGGCTTCGACCACGGCGCGCTGGCGCACGAACTGGCCGCCGACCTGCCCCACCTGCAACACGTGCATGTGCTGGAGGAAGATTTCCGGACCGACATCCTCGGCCGCGCGTGGGAGGCGGAGACAGACGCCGCCGCGCTGTTTGCCGAACGGCGGCCGGCAGCGACTGATTTCTGCCAGCTTATCTATACCTCCGGCACCACGGGCGAACCCAAGGGCGCGCTGCATTGCCAGAATACGCTGATCCCAAGTCTCGGGTCGTTCTTGGACAAGGGACTGACCCAGGACGACGTGATCTTCATGCCCTCTCCCATCGCGCATCAGACCGGTTTTCTTGTCGGGCTGATGCTGCCGGTCGTGCTGGGCGGCAGCGTCGCGTTGCAAGACATCTGGGACGGCGCGACAGGCGTCGAGATCATCGCGGCGGAGCGGTGCACCTTCACCATGGCCTCCACACCGTTCCTGGCGGACCTGACCCATGCGCCGAACTTGGGCGAGCATGACATTTCCAGCTTCAACGGCTTTCTTTGCGCCGGCGCGCCGATCCCGCGTGTGCTGTGCGAGACGGCGGCCCAGAAGCTCGGCTGCCACATCTTCTCCGCCTGGGGCATGACGGAAGTCGGACTCACGACCTCCACCTATCCCGGCGACCCGCCGGAAAAGGTGTTCGGCACCGACGGGCGCGCCTATACGGACATGGAAGTCGCTGTGTTCCGGGAAGACGGGACGCGCGCTGACCCGGACGAAGAAGGCGATCTGAAGGCACGCGGGGCGGCAACCTTTGCCGGTTACATGAAGCGCCCCGGCTTGGCGGGTTTCACGGCAGACGGCTGGTTCGATTCGGGCGACCGAACGCGCATGGATGCCGACGGCTACATCCGCATCGTTGGGCGGAGCAAGGACATCATCATCCGCGGCGGCGAAAACATCCCGGTGGTTGAGGTGGAGGAAGTGCTCTACCGCATGCCGGAAGTGGAGGCCGCCGCCATCGTCGCCATGCCGGACGAACGCCTGGGCGAACTCGGCTGCGCGTTCGTCCAATTCAAACCGGGCCAGAGCATCGCCTTCGAGGAAATGACGGCCCGGCTCGCTGCGGTGGAGGTCGCCCGCCAATACTGGCCGGAACGCCTGGAGCCGATTGCGGAAATGCCGCGCACACCGTCAGGCAAGATCCAGAAATACGTGCTGCGGGAGAAGGCGCAGAACCTCACCTCCATGCGAAGGTGAGAGTCAATCACGCGCTCAGCCCGGGAAAATCACAGCCTTGCCGGTGGTCTGCTGGTCGAACAGCTTGTAGGCCTCCTCCGCCTGCTCCAGCTTCCAGCGGTGCGTGAAGAGCTTGTCTACCTCCACCTTGCGGTCGGCGACGAACTCGGCGCATTCGGCCTGGCCTTGCTTGGAAAAGGTCCAGGAGCCGACCAAGGTTACCTGGCGGCGCAGCAGGTCGTTGGAAACATCTAATTCCACATGCCCGCGCTCGCCGACAAAGCAGGCGATGCCCCAGGAACGCACCGCCTGCACCGTCGCCTGACGCGCGGTGGGGGCGGACGAGCAGTCCAGCGTCTTGTGGGCGCCCTCGCCGTGGGTCAGGTCGCGGATGGCGGCGACCGGATCATTGTTCATGGCGTTGATGGTGATCTCCGCCCCAAAATCCTTCGCCAGCGCCAGCCGCTCCTCCGAGATGTCGAGTGCGATCACCCTGGCACCCATGGAAACCGCCAATTGCGTCGCCGAGAGGCCCACGGGTCCCTGGCCGAAAATAGCGATGGTCTCGCCGCCCTGGAGTTGCAAACGCTTCAGCGCGCCCCAGGCTGTACCGGTCCCGCAGGAAATGGCCGCGCCCGTCTCGAAAGACAGAGAATCCGGCAGATCGACCAAGGTATGCGCCGGTACCTTCATATATTTGGCATGTGCGCCGTGTGCGCCGGAACCGAACACCGTGGCGCCGTCCAGGCACATCTGGCTCCAGCCTCCGAGGCAATGCTTGCAGCCGCCACAGCCGTCATAGTGATGGTCCATGACCCGCTGGCCGACGCGCGCGAGCCGGCCGCTGACGGCCGAGCCAACCTCCACCACCACGCCACAAGGTTCATGCCCGGCAATCGCACCGGCCATTCGCTTGACACCACCGGTCACCACGCCCCCAGGCGGATGCGGCGGCGCGCGGTACTGGTGCAGGTCGCTGCCGCACATACCCGACGCCTTAATCTCCAGGATCACATCGTTCGGGTCCGGCGTGGGGTCATCGAAGTCGCGGATTTCCAAATTCCGGTCACCGGTGAACACAACACCTTTCATGGGGCTTCCTCCAAAACTTGTTCAGGCAGCCATCACGCTCGGACAGCCAGTCGTTGCGTCTATTTGAGCCCCGCTGACAGGGGCGGTCAAACCAATTCGGGCACCGGCGGCGGTGCGCATGCTAGGCCGCGGCGGCAACCTCCCGCTCGATTTCGCTGAGCAGCAAGCGCGGCCACCCGGGCAGCAGGTTTCGCCCGATCAGCACCAGCCGCGTGCGCCGGTCAGCGGACGGCCAGCGCTCCAGCCAGTCGAGCGGGTGAAACACATGCTGCACGCCATGAACCACCGCCGGCGTTTCCGGCGCTTCCACCACCTGCACCAGCCCCTTAACGCGCAACAGGTCCGGGCCGCACGCCTCCGCGAGCGCTTCCAGGAACAATGCCAGCGCGATGGCCGGCACAGGCTCGCTGCGCACCAGGGTGACACTGTTGATGCCGGGCGTGTGCTCGACCTCCCCCGCTCCCGCGAGGTCAAGCCAGCGGGTGAGCGCCTCCGCCGGATCGGCGGCGGGCAACAAAGTACGCGGGTCGAGGCGGCCATGCTCTGCGGTAAGGCACTCGGCCTGTGGGTTCAGGGCCTTGGCAGCGGCGCAGGCTTCATCCAGCGGGGCGAGATCGGTCTTGGTCAGCACGATGGCGTCGGCGAAGGCCGCCTGCTTCTGCGCCTCCCGGTATTGCGCCAGAACAGTCGGACCGTTCAGCGCGTCCACCGTCACCACAATGCGGGCGAGCTCCACCCTGCCTCGCAACGTATCGTCAAGCGCCAGTGCCTGCACGATGGGCGCAGGATCGGCCAGGCCGGAGGTCTCGACGACCAGGCGCTCAAAGGCGATTTCCCGTGCATCCAGCCGCACGAGCAGGTCAGCAATGGTGCGGGTGAGGTCGCCCCTGACTGCGCAGCAGAGGCAACCGGTCGAAAGCGCCACCAAGTCTTCTTCGGCGCTTTCGATCAGGTCGTGATCGAGCCCCACGTCGCCAAACTCGTTGACGATAACGGCTGTCCCAGCAAGCGCCGAGTCCGCCAGCGCATGCCGCAATAGCGTGGTTTTACCCGAACCAAGGAAGCCGGTGAGGACGGTCAGGGGGATCATCATACCCTGTCCACATTCTCATCCTGAGTAACCAGTGATGTGGGCGTATCGAAGGGCATTGGCAAATCACAAGTATAGCCCCCTTCGATACGCTCGGGCTGAACGCGCGAGGTACCCAGGATGAAATAGCTGGCGGACAAGAGAGACACCGTCACATCCCGTCCCCCTTCGCGAACAGGACCCGCGCCGAGCCGCGCTCCGGTACCAACCGCTCGCGCAGATCGCGGATCAGGCCATTGACGGACGGGTAGGCGCGCGGACGCCCGCCCTCCGGCTGCACCTGCCAAACGATGCCGAAGACAGCCTCCGTCCAGGTCACGGAAACCGGCGGTAGGTCAGGCCCCTCGATCCATGCTGCCACGGCGACACTCGTCCGGTCTGTCCGCACGCTCGCCTCTACCTGCCAGAGGCGCAGCAGGCCGGCGAGCAGCGCTTCCAGCTCCGCGGGATTCATGCCCAGGACCGGCGCTCTAGCCTTTGGCGGCCAGCATCTCGGCGATGCCGAGGACGTGGCGCGCCTGCTTCAGGTGGGGCATGTCGAGCATCTTGCCATCGAGGCCAACCGTGCCGGACCCGAGATCACCGAAGGCCGCGATCACGCGCTTGGCATGTTCGATCTCCTCCGGCGTCGGCGTGAAGGCCTCGTTGATGACATCGACCTGGTCCGGGTGGATGGCGATCTTACCGGTGAAACCGGTCTTGCGCGCCTGGATCGCCTCTTCCTTCATGCCCTCCAAATCGCGGAAGTTCGGATAGACCACGTCGACCGGCTCCATCTCTCCCGCATGGCAGGCCGCCAGGCAGAGCGAGCGCACCAGCCGGTACACGTCTTCATATAGCCCGTCAGGTGTGCGGTTCGTCGTGGCGCGCAGCGCGGCCGAAAGGTCTTCCGCCCCCCAGGTCATGCCGTAGATGCGGGGACTCGCGCCGATGAAGCTCTCCATGGTGAAGACGCTGCGCGCGGTCTCTGTTGCGACCACCAGAATGCGGGTCGAGCCGATCTCCAGCCCCTCTCGCGCTTCGAGGGCCGAAAGGAAATGGTCGCACTGCACGGCTTCAGCGGCGGAATAAGTCTTGGGCAGAATGATACCGTCTGGCGCGCCCGCCATGATCGCCGCGAGATCCGGTAGCGCCAGCGGCGTTTCCAGCGGATTGCAGCGCACCCAAAGCTGCTGGCGGACTCGGTCGCCGCGATGGCTGGAGAGATAGTCCCGCGCCATCTCGCGCGCCTTTGGCAGATTTTCCTGGGCCACAGAGTCTTCGAGATCGAGGATCAGTGCGTCAGCTTTGGTGCCGGATGCTTTCTGGTATTTGCGCTCGCTGTCGGCAGGCACGAACAGGAAAGAGCGGATGGGCGGGTTCGAAGACATTGTGCTGGCGTTCCTTAGGCTGCTGATTTTGCCTCTACATTCGCGATTTCCGCGTGCTCGACAAGGCGTTTGACCAAGACATCCGGTTCTTTCGCCATCTCCAGCGGCAGCACCAGTCCTTGTGGCACTCCCTCCAGCCGCTCCGCCGGTGCCCCGATATCGAACACCACAATCGGCAACCCGGTCTGCAGCGCGGATGACAGAACGTAGGAATAGGTTTCGGGGCAGACCGACGGCAGGAAGATCAAGTCAAAAGACTGGTCATTGATTTCCTCCAAGATCCGGTCGTGTGCATAAGGCCCAGCGATTTCGACGCCACAGCGCTCAGCGCCATGATCATCTTCGGTGAAGCCCAGCACGACAAACCGCACATCTGGCTGGTTTTTCCGCGCTGTCTCCGCACACGCGGCCAAAATATGGAACCCTTTGACAGAACTGATCGCACCGACGGTACCAATCCGCAGCGGCCTTGATCCCCGCGGTTTCTTCCAAGGCGCAGGTGGCACCGGTTTTTCATGCGGAACGACAGTAGCCGTCACATCCGGAAAATATTGGAAAAGCCGGTTCGCAACATCGTCGCTTGGCACCAGCACCCTCGCGGCCCGCGTCAACAGGTGGTTAAAGCCCGAGCGCCATGCCCTGATATCTGGGCGTCCGACCAACGATCCCCGCTTTGCCAAGCACGCATTACATCCGGCCTCGTCAGGTTCCCCGCAATAGAAGCCGGTCTCATCGACCAAGTTTATCCGCGGACATATCGAGAAATAATCATGAACGGTTACCTCATAGGGCACCTCAAGTGCTGCAATCAGGTCCGACAGCTGCCAAACGGCATTGGAACCAAAATCAATCGTGTGGTGAATGTGCACTTCCGTGATGTTGATTTTCCGCAATAGCGCGGCCAATTCGTCCAACTCGCTGCCCAGTGCCAAACTCGGCAAATTGACAAGATTGGGAATGTCTTGATGAAACAGCCGGACCCGGCCCGGCGAGCCCGGTGCCGGCACAAGACGGTAGACGGCACCGCCCTCACTCTCGATGCTGGAAGACACTTCCTGTACATGCTGCTCCGTTCCACCGCCGCGGACATGGGAGATAACCAAGACATTGCGTTCCCTGCCTGGCCTGGCAAGACGGGCAATATCCAATGCTTCCCGATACGGCTTCAGCGGATCGCTGCCGATGAAGGTCCGTACTTCCTGCTCGTAGAATGGATACCGGTCGCGGATAACCCTTAAGGCCGCTTCTACTCGTTCAGCCTTCTCGCCGGAAAACGACAAGGAGCCAAAATGCCGAATGAAAATACCTGGCGCCACGGTATCCTTCCATCCGGCTTGCTGTGCCCGCAGGCAGTAATCGTTTTCCTCGCCGTAGCCCCGGCCAAACGCCTCAACGTCGAAGAGACCGACCTCATTCAGCGTTTCACGTTTAATATACATGCAGAAACCGACCGCGGTGGGAACCGGGACCCATGCATCTCCGTTGGTGCGGGCCGCCAGTTCATCCAAGGCGGGATAGTTAACCTCTAGGGGTAGGGGATTGTCGTGCGGAAAGGCGGGGTAGCTGCAGATCGTGCCATTGTTGGTGATCGGCGTGACCGTCCCGATGGTGGCTTCGCTCTGCGCGACGCGCCGCAGCCTGTCGATCCAATCGCCATAAACTTCCGTGTCGGAATTCAACAAGATTACATCGGTCGAATCCGAAACCGACATTCCGTCATTTACACTCTGCACAAAGCCTTTGTTCTCTTTGTGAAAAATTAAATGAAAGTATCCATTATCGGCTAGCTTATGCAGTTCCTTGGTCAATTGATCATCCGGCGAGCAGTCATCAACCACCACTAGTCGGAATGGGGCAACGTTCTTTGCCTTGAGGACGTGCCACAGACAATTCAACGTCTCTTCGCGTGCACCATAGACGGGAACGACCACATCAACCACCGGCGATGGATGGATAGACGGCACAAGGTTGCGGATCTTTCCGAGAGGGTCAGGATCCACCGGCTGCTTGTCGTGCGTCCGGGGCTTTGGCAACTGGTTGAATGCCCCAATTTCCTCAGTGAGATCGTCGCGTTCCTGGCGGATAAAATACTCCATCGCTGTCATGCCCTCGGCTTTTGCCTGAGGGTTCTGCCGCAAGAAACGCCGGGGATTGAATTCCAATGACGGCCGCAAATTCTTTTGATTTCCGACCGCTGCATAGTGGAAAAATGCATCTCGCAGCTTCAAAGACACGCTTTCCGCGTGTTTCAAATAATATTCAGGATCAAACCACCTATTCGGGGAAATGCCTCGCTCGCACCCAAACAAAATGAAATGAACTGGCGGCAAGATATGCCGTTCCTTCGCAGGCATCTGCGAAAGATAGAAGTGTGTATCGAATAGCAGATGCGGTTTGCGCCGTTCTGCCCTGCCAAACGCGATGTAATGTCGAAGAGGGTCCAGGTTTGCGCCCGCAACGTCTGGATAAAGCTCCAGGTAAAACTGCGGATCAAAAAGCCCAAATCGGGTAATTAGACGGCGATCCAGCCATCGGCGGAAACCGCTCAGACGGCTCCACCGAAAAACGCCCAGCCGGTACCAAAACCCGATATAAACGAGTATGAGACGGTAAAATGCACTTCCCCCTCCTGCCATGACTAGCTCCCCTCCGCAGCATCGGCTGACAAAACGGCGAATGAAACGACGCTATGACCAATCATCGACCGCTACACATAGGGATATGCGCCCCCTTAGGTTGAGGCAAGGCAGTCCGCAGAGCGGATCGCCGCACAATGGCGCCGTCTTTTTCGATCGTGACGGCTGCCTGAATGAGGATATCGGCTTCCTGCACGAATGGGCGAAGTTCCGCTGGCTGCCTGGTGCGGCTGACGCTGTGAAACTTGCTAACCGCACCGGATTGCGCACCTTTGTCGTTACGAACCAATCGGGCATTGCGAGGGGTTATTACGCCACCGAGGATGTGCATCTGATCCATAGGCATATGTCGGAAGAGCTAGCAAAACAAGGTGCTTGGATCGATGCCTTCCGCCATTGCCCGCACCACCCGGACCATGGTGAGAGGGTCCGCTGTACCTGCCGAAAGCCTTCATCCGGGATGATTACCGATCTGCTGAAGGCATGGCATGTAGACCCCGGCCGGGCCTTCATGGTCGGTGACAGAGCAAGCGACGTGCAGGCAGCGGAAGGCGCGGGCATTCGGGGAATTCAGGTAGAACCAGGCAATGTACTGGCCATCGTCCGGCAGGAGATCGCACGCATTGGTTGAGACCCGGCCACCGCCCTGGCAGCGGGAGAGCTGTTACAACTCCCCACAGCGAGGCGAGCTTAGCCGACGATTTCCGTCTGGCTGAAGAAGTAGCTGATTTCGACTGCGGCATTTTCCTGACTGTCGGAGCCATGGGCCGAGTTGGCCTCGATCGACTCGCCAAAATCCTTGCGGATGGTGCCCTCGTCGGCATTGGCCGGATTGGTGGCGCCCATAATGTCACGATTGGCTTGGACGGCGTTTTCGCCTTCCAGCACCTGCACCACCACCGGACCGGACGTCATGAAGGTGCAGAGGTCGTTGAAAAACGGACGCTCGGCATGAACCGCATAAAAGCCTTCGGCCTGGGCACGGGTCAGTTGGAGGCGCTTCTGCGCGACAATGCGCAAACCTGCGGATTCAAACCGGGCGTTGATCTGGCCGGTCAGGTTCCGGCGGGTCGCGTCGGGCTTGATAATCGAAAGGGTACGTTCGACAGCCATGATTGGGCTCCGCTTGAAAAGGACCGCGGGTACATAGCCAGCGCCTTAAAGGACGGCAATGTCTATCAGCGCGACTAACTCGCACGCCGCCAGCCCTGGGCGTCCGTCTCCCAGTACACCGGTTCGTGCCCCTGTTCTTTCCAAAGACGCCATTGTTGGCGCGCCGCCTCTCTGGCAGCCGGATCATTGCGCTCGAACACGTAATCAATTACCTGCCAAATAGAACCTTCCGGCGCGACACTGTGGTCGGCAAGAATCAGGGCTTCCGCGCCATTCGGGTTCGTTTCGGAGGTGGTAAGCAGCACCGGTTGCTCTGCTGCCCTGCCAGCCTCCTCCGTCCCATGGGGCAAAAACGACTCCCGGTCGTAAGTCCATAGCGCCTGGTCCAGCGCCTTCACCCGCTCCGGCGATGCAGCGCGGATGAGGACCCGGGTTCCGGCAGCGGCGTATTCCGCCGCCAGATAGGCTACCCATAACTCCAGAGGCTTGCCGCTCAGGTTCCGGAAATTCGTTTGCACGGCGGTCGGTCTATCCTTGCTCGTACCGGTCGGCGATCCACTGGTCGAGCAGACGGACGCCGAAGCCCGCGGCCCCTTTCGGCACCGTCGGCATGCCCTGTTTGGTCCATGCCATGCCGGCGATGTCGAGATGCACCCAGGGCGTATCGTCCTCGACGAAACGCTGCAGGAATTGCGCCGCGGTGATGGAGCCGCCATCGCGGCCACCAACATTCTTCATGTCGGCAATGTCCGACTTCAGCGCCTTGTCGTACTCCTCCCCCAGCGGCATGCGCCATACCGGCTCGCCCACTGCCGCGCCTGCTGCCGAGAGTCCGGCGCAGAGTTCGTCGTCATTGCCGAACATACCGGCATGGTGATGACCCAGGCCGACGATGATCGCACCGGTCAACGTTGCCAGATCGATCATGGCTGCAGGCTTACAGGTGCGCTGGACATAGGTCATCAGATCGCAGAGCACCAAACGGCCCTCGGCATCAGTATTGATGACTTCGACGGTCTGGCCCGAGAGGCTCTCGACCACGTCGCCCGGCCGCTGGGCGTTGTGGGAGGGCATGTTCTCGACAAGGCCGACGATACCGACAATGTTTGCCTTGGCCTTGCGCCCAGCAAGGGCGCGCATGGCGCCGATCACAGCTGCCGAGCCGCCCATGTCGAATTTCATGTCCTCCATGCCGCCCGCGGGCTTGATGGAAATGCCGCCTGTATCAAACGTTACGCCCTTGCCGACCAGGGCAATGGGCGCGGCTTTGGCATCGTCCGCTCCCATCCAGCGCATGACAACAACCCGGGACTCGCGTTCGCTGCCCATGCCGACGGCAAGCAGCGTCCGCATGCCGATTTTCGCAAGCTGCGCCTCGTCCAGAACCTCCACCTCGACACCTTGCGCGGTAAGGTCCGCACAACGTTGGGCAAGGGTTTCCGGATAGATGACGTTACCCGGCTCGCTCACCAAATCCCGGGCGAAAATCACGCCAGCCGCCACCTCCTGCATCGGGGCAAAAGCGGCCGTCGCGGCGGCGGCATCTTCCACCAAAACGGTTACCGCTGTTAGTGAGGGCTTCTGATCGGGCTTTTCCTTGGTGCGGTACCGGTCGAACCGGTAGGCTGCCAACGTGATGCCGAAGGCTACATTCGCCGCTGCGTCCGAGTCTGCAACCGAGCCGCCCATGCCCTCTACCACGATGGCGGCTGAGGCCGCGCCAGAGCCAGCGAGGTGCCCATAGAGCTTGCCACCCCAATCCTGCCATGCCTTTGGACTGGCATCAGCCGGCTTGCCGATCCCCGCCAGAACGCTACGCACTGCCGGAGCATCCTTGAGCGCCATCAGGTCCAGAAATTCCATGCTCTTCCCATTGAAACGACTGGATTCAAGCGCCCGGCGGGCCGCACCGCCTGTGGCGGCGTCAAGCGCCTCTGCCGCCGGCGAGAATGCGCTGCCATCGGCTACGACCGCCACGTAGGCGTCGGCGGCGATATCCTGGGGGGATTTGAAGACAATATTCATGGAACTGGGATCTCTCTCAACAGGCAATGAAAACAGGTGATGCGGGCACGATAGCGGCAGATTGCACCGGCGTCACGGCCCGCTCGCGAAGCGGCTGGGGTTGCGTTATATACCTCACATGATCCTCGGCCTCCGACATTCAACCTACTATCTGGCGCGTCAAATTCTGTTGGCAACCGTCCTGATCACGTCCCTGTTCATCGTGATCGCGGTACTATGGAGCGCGCTGCCCCTGCTCAGCAATCTGAGCAAGGGGATGGGGCTCGACATTTTCCTCTGGCTGATCGTGCTGGCCATGCCGCGCCTGCTGCCGGTGTTACTGCCTCTGTCCGCCTGTCTCGCGGTAATCTTCGCCTACTACCGGGCGCAATTGGACAGCGAACTGGTCGTGATGCGGGCGACGGGCGTTTCGAACCTCTCGCTCGCGAAGCCTGGCCTGCTGGTTGCCCTGATCCTGACGATTCTCAACGCGCTGATGGCGTTTCATTTCGGTCCGCAAGCCTTCCGGGCATTCAAGGAAGCCCAGTTCTTCGAGCGGCACAATCTAGCGGCGCTTGCGATCCAGCCCGGCAAGTTTAACGAAGTCCGCAAAGGCACGATGTTCTATGTGAGGGAGCGTACCGGCGATGCAACGCTGCATGGGATTCTGTTTCAGGACGAACGCAACCCCCAAAAGACTCAAACCTGGATGGCGCGCCTCGGCAAGCTAACATCCACGCCCAGCGGACCGCGGCTTATCCTGCAGGACGGCAACCTCCAGGAAGTGGACAAAGAGAACGGCCGGACGACGGTGCTCTATTTTGAGCAGTACACGCTTGATCTCTCCAGCCTGGCCCAGGATATCGACGAGCGCTGGAGGCAGCCCGAGGAGCGGGGAACCCTGGAACTCTTTACCGTCACCGCCGAGGATGTCGACGAAAGTCAGATCAACAGCTTCCGGGCAGAGGGGCACTACCGCATTGTATCGGCCCTTTTTGCTGGCTCTGTCATTCTCGTGTCGGTCGCGGCCATGCTGATCGGCCCATTTAACAGGCGGGGCCAGTTCTGGCGGATCGGTATCGCATTCGGCGCATCGGCCATCATGCTTCTGGGCGCGTTCCTGCTGCGCAGCATCCTGACCCGTGAACCGGCCGCGGCGGTATCGATCTATCTGCTGGTGGTACTGCCTGCCGTCTTGGCGGTGGCGTTACTAATTTGGTCGGACCGGTCGAAAGGCGTTCATCCACTCCTCCGGTCATAGTCGATAACCAACGCCGCCGACTGCGGGCGGGACTGGCAGGTGAGGACAAATCCGCGGTCCAACTCGGACTGGTCCAGCGCCTGATTTCGGGCCATGGCCACCTTCCCCTCCGACAGGTGCGCGCGGCAGGTGGCGCAAACCCCGGCCTTGCAGGCGAAAGGCACGTCTATGCCAGCGCTGCGGGCGGCATCCAAAATGCTGGGCTCGGAGGGGTCGAACACGAAGGTGCGGCGGCGCTGGTCCAGGATGACGGTAACTTGAGCGCCCTCTGGCGTGGGCTCCAAGGGATAGGGCGTCCGTCCGGACGGTGTTGGCGAATCCGCGTTCAAGAACAATTCGCGGCGGATTTCGGATGCTGGCAGACCATGCTCTTCTAGTCTGGTGGCGACCACGTCCATCATCGTTTCGGGGCCGCACAAATACGCACGGTCAAAGCCCTCCGCAGGGGCGATACCGCCTGGAGAGAAGAAGCGCGCGCACTTCGCATCGTCGATCCGGCCTGTGGCGAGTTCGACTTCCGATGGCTCCCGGCTGAGGACATGGAACACGCGGAACCGGTTGAGATAGCGGTCCTTCAAATCGCTCAACCGCTCGCGGAACATGATGTGGGCGGCATCCCGGTTGGCGTAGATCATTGTTACATTGCTGGAAGGGTTGCTGGTGAGCGCGGCCTCGGCAATCCCCAATACCGGTGTGATCCCGCTACCGGCGGCGACCAGCAGCAGGTCACGGCAGTCGTCCTGGGCCTTGTAGGTAAAGCGCCCGTCCGGCGGCATGACATCGACTTTGTCGCCAACCTGCGCTTCCTGATTCAACCAGCCGGAGAACAGCCCGCTCTGTTCCTCCCGGACACCAATCCAAAGGTCCGATCCGCCCGGTGCGGCACAGAGGGAATAGCAACGCCGCAACTCCTTCCCGCAAAACTCCCGGCGCAGGGTCAGGTACTGGCCTGCTATGTACGTGAAAGGCTCTGCGAGGCCGTCAGGCAAGGCAAACCGCACAGCCACCGCATCAGGGGCTTCGCGCCGGATTTCGGCAATCGCAAGAGTATGGAAACGAGGTGCTACAGGCACTTGAACGCCTCGAACGGTTCCGCGCAGGAAAGACAGCGATGCAGCGCCTTGCAGGCAGTCGCACCGAATGCGCTGACCAATTCCGTCCGCTTGCTGCCGCATTTCGGGCAGGCCAGCGCCGGCCTATCAGCGAACAGCGCGCGCTTGTTGCCGGACGATTTTGGCGGCGGGGCAATGCCATGTTCCAACAGTTTGCACCGGCCTTCCGCGGTGATCCAATCCGTAGTCCAGGCGGGGGAAAGGCGGGTTTCCACTTTCAGGTCAAAGCCGTGATCGGCCAGAGCGTTCGCCACGGCAAGGCCGATAACTTCGGTCGCCGGGCACCCGCTATAGGTCGGGGTCAGCACCACCCGACCGGCCGCCATATCGACAGAACGGACAATGCCCAGGTCTATCACCGACAGGAACGGCAGTTCGGGATCGCTGACTTCGCCGAGCGCGCGCCAAACACGTGCCTCATCCAGGGATTTCACGGCCGCGCTCACCATTCCATCCCCGGATAGGCGCGTTGCAGGAATTGCATCTCGCTGAGCAGGTGTCCCAGATGTTCGGAGTGGATGCCGTTCTTGCCATCGGAAATGGTGATGATCTCCGGCCGCGCCAGGGTTGCCTTGGCCAGGACGGCATTGATGCGCGCATCCCACTCTGGCTTCAGCGCCGCCAGATCGGCACCGACGCCAGCGGCCAGCATCGTCTCGTCCACCGCGTCCATGGCGAACAATTCGGGCGTCAAGCCCCAGATGGCTTGCAGGCCGGCCTGCATCCGGCGGTGGCTCTCCTCCGTTCCGTCGCCGAGGCGGATGGTCCATTCGGCGGCATGACGCCAATGGTAGGCCATCTCCTTCACGCCCTTCTCCGCAACGGCGGCAAGGCGCTGATCGCTGCCGTCGGCGAGCTGTTCCAGCACGAGTTCGTGCCACGCGGAGAACAGCAGGTGGCGGGCGATGGTCTGGCCGAAATCTCCGTTCGGTTGCTCGGCCAGGGTCACGTTGCGGAAATCCCAGGCGTCGCGGTGAAAGGCGAGGTGGTCTTCTGTTCGTCCCTTCCCCTCGATCTCACCGGCATAGGCGAGAAACGAACGAGCCTGCCCAAGCAGGTCGAGGCCAAGATTCCCGAGGGCGATATCCTCCTCCAGCACCGGCGCGTGCCCGGTCCATTCAGCCAGCCTCTGCGCCAGTATCAGGCATGAATCGCCCAGGCGGAGTGTGTAGGTGAAGAGCGAGGGGCTAGATATGGTCCACCTCGTCGGGCAACTGGTAGAAGGTGGGGTGGCGATAGACCTTGTCGTCCGCAGGGTCGTAAAAGCTGCCCTTTTCATCGGGGTTGGAGGCGTGAATGTCGGCTGCTTGAACCACCCAAATCGAGTTGCCCTCGCCCCGGCGGGTATAGGCATCGCGGGCGTTCATCATCGCCATTTCCGCATCCGGCGCGCGCAGCGATCCAACATGCCGGTGGTCGAGGCCGCCGCGGGCGCGGATGAACACCTCCCAAAGCGGCCATTCTTTCTCCGGAGCACTCATTCGGCTGCCACCCTCTCCGCCGCCTTGCGCGCGGCGCGTTTTTCGGCGAAGGCCGTTGCCGCCTCCCGGACCCATGCGCCCTCCTCATGGGCTTTCCGGCGTGCGTTCAGGCGGTCGGCGTTGCAGGGCCCCTGCCCCTTGATCACCCGCATGAATTCATCCCAGTCGATCTTGCCGACCTCATAGTGGCCGGTCTCTTCGTTGAAGCGGAGGTCTTCATCGGGGATACGCAGGCCGAGGAAGTCCGCCTGGGGCACCGTCATGTCGATGAAGCGCTGACGCAGTTCGTCGTTGGAGTGGCGTTTGATCTTCCAGGCCATGCTTTGCGCGGAATTCGGCGAGTTGCCGTCCGGCGGGCCGAACATCATCACGCTCGGCCACCACCAGCGGTTCAGCGCGTCTTGCGCCATTTTCTTCTGCGCCTCGGAGCCATGGGCGAGTGAGAGCATGATCTGGTAGCCCTGGCGCTGATGGAAGCTCTCCTCCTTGCAGACGCGCACCATGGCGCGGGCATAGGGGCCGTAGGAACAACGACAGAGAGGCACCTGGTTGGTTATCGCCGCACCGTCCACCAGCCAGCCTATCGCCCCGATATCGGCCCAGGTGAGCGTTGGGTAGTTGAAAATGCTGGAATATTTTGCCTTGCCGTTCAGCAGATCCCGGTACATGTCGTCCCGGCTGGCGCCCAAGGTTTCCGCCGCCGAATAGAGGTAGAGGCCGTGCCCCGCCTCATCCTGGATCTTGGCCATCAAGGCCGCCTTTCGGCGCAAGGTGGGCGCGCGGGTGAGCCAGTTGCCCTCCGGCAGCATGCCGACATATTCGGAATGGGCGTGCTGGCTGATCTGGCGGATCAAGGTCCGGCGGTAAGCTTCCGGCATCCAGTCCCGCGGCTCGACCTTCTCCTCGGCATCAACCCGTGCCTGGAAACGGCGCTCTTCCGGCGTGGGATCGGCTGGTAGCTCGGGTGGCATGACGGTCTCCGGGCAGCAGTGAACGCAGATGTGCCTTCAATGTCGGCAATCTACCACCGAATTCTGAGACGGAAAAAGCACAACCTTGGATTCAGCAGCATTGACGCAAATCAATGGGCGGCCCCGACGGCCGGTTCATAAGTATCGCTTCGTCCGGGCGGCATATTCGATGTAGGCCTCACCGAACTTCTGCTCCAGATAGGACTCCTCCCGCAGGACGACGCCCACATGCAGTATGATCAGCACCGGCAGCAACATCAGCATGGCGATGGGCGCGTCCATCAGGCTGGCAAGGCCCAGGAATGAAAGCGCAAGGCCGATATAGATCGGGTTCCGCGTCGTCCGGAATGGGCCGGTTGTGACAAGCGCGGTCGCCGGCAAATTGGTTGGCACGTTCGTATTGGCGGCGCGCAGATGCCAGACACTCCATGCCGCCACGGCGAAGCCGCCCACCAGGAAAATGTAGCCAAGCTCGATCGCATCGCCGAGGCCGAAGCTGAGCTTCCACCAATAGTTCAGAGCCAACCCAACCAGAAAGCCAATGCCGAACAGAATCGGCGGGTGCACCATCACCCGCGGGCTGTCGGGATGTTTCTTCATCAATTCAAGCACCATGTCTCACGCAACCAATCCGGCTAAACAAAGCCAACCAGGCGACGGGATTCGCGGATAATCCTGGCGGTTTCACTCCAGGTCAGACGCGCCAAGGCTTCCTCGAAGAGTACGAATTCCGCGTTCATGGCGTCATCGCCTGCTACCGCATCGCCGGAAACCCAGGTAGCAGCGAAATCCACCAGAGTGTAATGGGTCTGGATCCGTCCATCCGCGTCCCGGCGTACGGTATCGATCACGTCGATAATCGGGCCAAGCGCGATCTCGACACCGGTCTCCTCCCGCACTTCCCGTACGGCGGCTTCCCGCACTGTTTCGCCCAGATCGTGTGAGCCGCCGGGAATGCTCCACGTGCCCCGCATCGGCTCCTTGCCGCGCTGAATCAGCAAAACGTGGTCGCCTTTCCAGACGACCACGCCAACACCGCCCCATGGGCGGGAAGGATAGGTGCGATCACTCATGGACCGCACCCTAAACGCTAAATCAGTCGCGTGCCACACACATGGCAACACCCATGCCGCCGCCGATGCAGAGCGTGACGAGGCCCTTTTTCGCGTTGCGCTTCTCCATTTCGAAGAGAAGCGTGGTCAGCACGCGGGCGCCGGAAGCGCCAATCGGGTGGCCAAGGGCGATCGCCCCGCCATTGACGTTCAGCTTTTCCGGGTCGAAGCCAAGGTCCTTGCCAACGGCCAGCGCCTGGGCGGCAAACGCTTCATTCGCCTCGATCAGGTCAAGCTCTTCCACGTCCCAGCCGGCGATGGCAAGCGCGCGGCGGGAGGCCGGGATCGGTCCCGTCCCCATCAACGCCGGGTCCACGCCCGCCTGCGCGAACGATACGATGCGACCGAGGGGCTGGACGCCCCGCTTCTCCGCTTCCTCGCCGCTCATGCAGACCAAAGCGGCGGCGCCGTCATTGATGCCGGATGCATTACCTGCCGTAACGGAGCCGTCTTTGGTAAAGGCCGGACGCAAACCGGCGAGCCCTTCCCGGGTCGTGCCATGACGAGGGAACTCGTCGGCTTCGACGATGGTATCCCCTTTGCGGCCTTTGATGGTGACGGGAACGATTTCATCCGCGAACCGCCCCGCCCTTTGCGCCGCTTCGGCCTTGTTCTGGCTGGCGCAGGCGAACTCGTCCTGCTCCTCGCGGCTGATCTGGTATTTCTCAGCGACGTTCTCGGCCGTGTTGCCCATGTGGTAGCCGTTGAAAGCATCCCAGAGGCCGTCACGGATCATGGTATCGACCAGCGCGCCGTCACCCATTTTCACCCCGTTGCGCAAGTACATGGCATGGGGCGCGAGGCTCATGCTTTCCTGGCCGCCGGCAACCACGATGCTGCTGTCTCCCGTGCGGATCGCCTGCGCGGCGAGGCCAACGGCCTTCAAACCGGAACCGCAGACATGGTTGATCGTGTAGGCAGGCACCATGTCCGGCAAACCGGCATTAATGCTGGCCTGGCGGGCCGGGTTCTGACCGAGGCCCGCGGTCAGCACGTTGCCCAGAATGACCTCGGACACCTCTTCAGCGCTGACGCCGGCGCGGCTGAGCGCTTCCTTCACGGCCGTCGTGCCGAGGGCGGCGGCGCTCATAGAGGCTAATGAACCATTGAAGCTGCCGATCGGCGTCCGGGCAGCGTTGGCAATAACGACACTGTGCGACATGAGAGGCGTTCCTTTTGTTGAACGAGTGGCTCCAGACTGGAACCAATAAAGCACTCAGGGCAACTTATTACATTTTGTTGCACTGCACAAATACTACCGAAAGCGATCACTCACCCCTGTCTCTCTGCGGCTGTGCGGTGCAGCCAGTCCACCAGCGCTGCCCAAACCTGATCGGGCGCCTGGCGGCTCGCGATCATCCCGACATGACCGCGCGGCACAACCATGACTTCGGGATCCGGCAATTGATCCGCCATGGCTCTGGCGCTGGCCGGTGGCACGATCCGGTCGCTGGCCGGCGTTACGATCAAGGATGGCACCTTGATCCGTGACAGGTCCACGGTCCTGCCCTGGATTTTCCAATTGCCGTTCGATGGCGCGTTGGCCCCATACCAATCACCCAGTAGCGTTCGGGTAATTGGCGCAGGCAACGGGAAACCATCGTTCAGCCAGTCTTCGACCGCGACAAAATCGGCAGCCTCTGCCGCCGTCTGATCCGCGGCCTCAAAGCGGAGGAACTTCTCGATCACCTGAAACGGATCAAGCGTATAGAACAGCGCTTGCACCAGATCGACCGGCAGTGCCCCCGCACTGTCGAGTACTGGCGCCAGTGCTGCCTCAGCAAAGGCGGCGGCTGCGCCTAGCCCACTATCGCCGGCATGAAAATCCCACGGTGCGGCCAGTGTTATCAGTCCCGCGATATCGCCGGAACGCCGAGAGGCCAGCGCTGCCGACAGCGTGCCGCCAAGGCAGTAGCCGAGCAGGACGGGCGGTTGGCCGGCAAGCAGGCGGACGATACCCAGCGCCGCCTCCAGCTTGCCCGCGACGCAATCATCCACCGTCGTGTGGCGTGCGGCCCGGCCAAAATCCTCCCAGGCGACGACAAACGGGCGGAAACCGTGGGCCTGCAAATACCGCATCAAGCTGTGATCGGCATGCAGGTCCAAGATATAGTAGCGGTTGATCAATGACGGGATCACCAGGAGCGGCAGCGCCCGTGCATTCCCCGTGCTGCCAAAGTCCAGGAGCCGGACACCGGAACTGCGCCATACGGTCGGCGGCTCCGCCAGCGTACGCTGGTGGGGATGGGTCTGATATACCTCAATCCCGGCCAGGAGGCGGGCAAACCGCTGCTCCGCCGCCTGCGCCAAGGCTATGATCTCAACTGCCGGATCGCTATTTTTTTGATACGCAAGCCAAGCGCCACCTGGCAGCACGGCACCCGTCCAGGATAGCGCTGCGGTCGCCAGATGAAGCCCCAAGGGACGGGGTCCAACTCGGCGGAAGCTGTCTGCGGCAGGGTTGTGCGTTGCCGTCATTCGTGCCTTGTTTTAAGGGCCTTTGCATACCGTTGGGATTAAGCCTATGCCCAAGCACCTCTTGAGGGGCAAGCCTATCCCGGCTATTGAACCTTACGAATTGGTTTTTTTGTGCACTGCCACATAACAATTGCCTAGGAGGCTATCGCTGCATGCCAGCAAAACGCGCCAAAGCGGAGGCCCCCACCGACGGCACCGTCGTCATCAAGAAGTACGCGAACCGCCGCCTCTATAACACGGCGACCAGCAGCTATGTGACATTGGACGATCTGCGCAAAATGGTGCAGCAGGACGTCGCCTTCCGGGTCGTCGATGCGAAAACCGCCGAAGATTTGACGCGCGCTGTCCTGACTCAGATCATCGTTGAGGAAGAAAGCCGCGGTCAAAACCTTCTGCCGATAAGCTTCCTCCGCCAGATCATTTCCATGTACGAAGACAATATGCGCTGGACCCTGCCCCAATACCTGGAAACCGTTATGGGCTGGTACGGGCAAAACCAGCAGGAATTGCAGAAGCAGTTCAGCAGTTCCATGGGTGGTATATTGCCGCCGGGGCTGGAGGAAATGCAGCGCAACCAGATGGCGCTCTTCGACAAGACCTTGCGGATGTTCAATCCGGCCTCCGCCACGAAGCCATCTGCGCCGGAGCAACCGCCAGCGGAGGAAGAAGAGATCAACGGCCTGCGCGAGCAGATCGCGGCATTGCAACAGGCCGTTGAGAGCCTTGCACGGAAGAAGGGTTAAGCCACCGCGCCCTTGGCAATAGCCGCGTCAGCGTCCTCCGCCTTCCGGTAGTGCGTGTAGGCGACGGCGCAATGCGAGGCGCAATAGGGTTTGCCGGAGAGAACCGGGTCACCGCAGAAATGGAATTCCTCGCTGGTCGGATCGCCGACCGGCCAGGCACAAGACCGGGGCGTCGATATCTTGGGGCTGGAAGCGACGAGCGCCGGCCCGCGCTGCCGCTCGCCACGCTTCGGCGGCAGGCCCAAACGGTAGGCCTTGCCGATTACCGCGTTTTTGGACACGCCCAGCATCCGCCCGATCTGTGCTGCCGTGTGGGGCTCCGACCAGAGCTTGCGCAGTTCTGCGACTTGAGTATCGGTCCAGCTCATGAGGCAATCTCCGTATCTATGTTCTGAACGCTATATGTTGCGCCCTGACCACTGAAACCTACGAGATACGGCAGCCGGAGGCTACCCCCAACTACAGGATGTGCCCAACAATCTGTGGAAATCTATATCTAGTTACTGGATTCGTGCGCAATTTGCACATCCCAGTGGCATGGGGTCACCATTTCGATCCCCAATATCCTGTGGTAGCCTGTTTTGATCGATAGCCGATTCGCCTGAA
Source organism: Alphaproteobacteria bacterium (assembly GCA_965222315.1). Classification (GTDB taxonomy): domain Bacteria; phylum Pseudomonadota; class Alphaproteobacteria; order Bin95; family Bin95; genus JACKII01. Next base: position 2,526,057 of record OZ244951.1, read on the forward strand.
GGAAACGATCCATGGCCAGCGACCCCGCCTTGCAGACAGCCGCATCCCTCGCCCACGCCAACGTCAACGACCTTGAGCCCTGGTTCATGCCGTTCACGGCCAACCGCTCGTTCAAGAAGCAGCCGCGCCTGATGGTGAGCGCGGAAGGCATGTACTACACGGCGAAAGACGGACGGAAGATCCTGGATGCCTCGGCCGGTCTCTGGTGCGTGAACGCGGGCCACGGCCGCAAGCGGATCGTGGAGGCGGTGCAGGCGCAGGTAGCGACCATGGACTTCGCGCCGACCTTTCAGATGGGCCATCCGGCGGCGTTCGAACTGGCCTCCCGCGTCGCCAACCTGGCGCCGGACGGTCTGGATTCGGTGTTCTTCGCCAACAGCGGCTCGGAAGCGGTGGATACGGCATTGAAGCTGGCACTGGCCTATCACCGTGTACGGGGCGAGGGACAGCGGGTGCGCTTTGTCGGGCGCGAGCGCGGCTATCACGGTATCGGCTTTGGCGGCATCTCGGTCGGCGGCATTAGCGCCAACCGCAAGCTCTTTGGCGCGATGCTGCCTTATGTGGATCATCTGCCGCACACCCACAATCTGGAGCACATGGCGTTCAGCAAAGGCCAGCCGGAATGGGGCGCACACCTTGCCGACGAGCTTGACCGGATCTGCGCGCTGCACGACCCCTCTACTATTGCCGCGGTAATCGTGGAGCCGGTAGCGGGCTCCACCGGCGTACTGGTGCCGCCGCAGGGCTATCTGGAACGCCTGCGCGCCCTTTGCGACAAGCACGGCATCCTGCTGATCTTCGACGAGGTCATCACCGGTTTTGGCCGCCTTGGCAAGGCGTTTGCGTCCGAGTATTTCAACGTCACCCCGGACATGATGACCATTGCCAAGGGCCTCACCAACGCGACCATCCCGGCATCGGGCGTGGTGATGCGCGGCGGGATATATGACGAACTGATGCAAGGCCCGGACTGGGCGGTGGAGTTCACCCACGGCTACACCTACTCCGCCCACCCGGTGGCCATCGCCGCCGGTCTGGCCACCTTGGATGTCTACAAGGAAGAAGGCCTGTTCGAGCGCGGCGCGGCGCTCGCCCCCATGTTCCAGGAAGCCGTCCACAGCCTGAAGGACGAGCCGAACGTCATCGACATCCGCAACATTGGCCTGATGGGCGCGGTCGAACTGGCGCCGGAAGCGGGCAAACCCGGCAAGCGCGGCTATGACGTGTTCCTGAAATGCTACGAGATGGGAGTCTATGCCCGGGTCGCAGGCGACGTGCTGGCCTTCTCCCCGCCGCTGATCGCCGAGGAGAAGCATGTGGAAGAGGCGGTCGAGACTCTGCGCAAGGCCATCCGCGCGGTCGCATAGCGGCAGGCTGCGGCAAGCGCAGTAAGACAACCTTAAAGGGGCCGGGCCTATCTTGTGCGGATGGGCCCGGCCTTTTTTTTTGCGCCGGGCGGCACTGAACGGAGCGCCGGACGCCGTGCGCAGTCATCTAGACATTGTGAATCAAAGCCCAGCAGGCGCGCCGGCAGGGAAACCGGCTGCCTGCGACCCCCTAACGGGCCTGCTGCCGCGGAGTGCCTTTTTGGCGGCGCTGCCAGGAGCATTGTCCCGGCACGAAACAGGGCCGCCGCCGGGCCTGATCCTGGTTGATGTGGATCACCTTAGCGGCCTGAACGGCGCATTCGGCCATACCTTCGGCGATCAGGTCTTGCGAGCCGTCGGCACCCACCTGAAGCGCAGCGCGCTCCGGCCAGCGGCCATTGGCAGGCTGGATGGCGGCACCTTCGGCCTCATTTTGGGCAGCCCGCCCCGGACAGAGCTTCTCATTGCCGCAAACCGGCTGGTGCGCTGCCTCTCGACAGACCTTTTGCAACTCAATCCCAGAGCACTGGTCACCCTCTCCGCCGGTGTCGCCGACCCAGGCAACGGGTTCACCGGCACGGCAAATGATCTGATCGCAGCGGCGGAGCAGGCCCTCCGGCAGGCGAAGAGCCAGGGCCGGAACCAGGCTGCTTCCTGCCAGGTCTCAGGCGGCAGCCGCTCTGAACCGGCGGCGGAGACCGGGCGCAGGCTGCAGGACGCCCTGGATACCAAGCGGTTGACCCTGGCCTTCCAGCCGGTCGCCTGTGCTGCGACGGGAAAGACGGCGTTCCATGAATGCCTGCTGCGCCTGCCGGGTGCCGATGGCCATTTGATCGCCGCCGCTGACCTCGTGCCGGTGGCGGAGAATACGGGCCTGATCCGGGCCGTCGACCGCTGGGTGCTCGACCGGGTGATTTGCGAACTGGCGGCGGACCGGCAAGCCCGCCTGTCGCTGAACGTATCGGCCTACAGCATCATGTGCCAGGAATGGATCACCCACCTGGAGACGGTCTGCCGGCAGCGTCAGGGCATTGCAATGCGGCTTATAGTGGAGATCACGGAGACCGCCGCTAGCCTAAACGCAGCGGAAACCGCAGCCTTTGCGGCACGGGTCCGCCAGACAGGCGCGCAAGTGGCGCTGGACGATTTCGGCGCCGGCTATACCAGCATCGCCCACCTGCGCGGATTGTCGATCGACATGGTAAAGATCGACGGCGCCTTCACCCATCGCGCTGCGCACAATAAGGACGACCGCTTGGTGCTGGAGGCTTTGATCCGGCTGGCCGAGGGGCTCGGCTTCACAACAGTGGCGGAGCAGGCGGAAACCGGCGCGCAGGCCGCGTTCCTCGCCCGCTGCGGGGCACGCTACGTTCAGGGGTACGCGATCGGCAGGCCCGCGCCGCACCGTCTGCCCGCTCAAATCCCCGCTTGTGCCTAGGCCCTCCGGCGGCGCAATCCTATGGAATTGCATCGCCAGCGGCAGTACCATCCCGGCCACGTGAGCCAATACACGAACTGGCAGGGAGGCCGCACCACATGGCCGAGTATTTCGACACCTACGAGACCCAGGCACCGGAAGTGCGGGAAGCCAGTCTCCTGGCCGACCTGCCCCGCCAGATCGCCCACGCCAAGGCAAACACCCAGTATTTCGGCAAACTGCTGGCAGATGTAGAGCCGGGCGGCATCACCTCCCGGGAGGCGCTGGCCCAACTGCCCGTCACTTACAAATCGGACCTGATCGAGGCGCAGGCTGCCAACCCGCCCTTCGGTGGCCTGAACGCGATCCCGGCAGGAGAGATGGCGCACCTGTTCCTATCCCCCGGGCCGATCGCCGAGGGCGAGGGCACCAGCTTCGACTGGTGGCGGGGAGCGCGCTCCCTGTTCGCCGCCGGCTTCCGCAAGGGCGACATCGTCCTTAACACGTTCAGCTATCACTTCACGCCTGGCGCATGGCTGACCGATCATTCGGCCCGCTCACTCGGCTGCGCGGTCTTTCCGGGTGGCGTCGGCCAGACCGAACGGCAGGTGGAGGCCATTAGCTGGTACAAGATTAATGGCTTCGTCGGCACGCCCGACTTCCTGAAGATCGTCATGGACAAGGCCGACGAACTGGGCACCGACATTTCCTGCATGAAGAAGGCGCTGGTCGGCGCGGGCGCCCTGCCCCCATCGCTCCGCCAGGAGGTGATCGGCCGCGGCGTATCCTGCGTCCAGAACTACGGCACAGCCGACCTCGGCGTCGTCGCCTACGAGAGCGAAGCCATGGAGGGCATGATCCTTTCGGAAGGCATGATCGTGGAGATCGTTCGCCCCGGCACCGGTGAGCCGGTGGCGGAGGGTGAAGTAGGCGAGATCGTGGTGACCCAGATCACCAACAAGGACTACCCCCTCATCCGCTTCGCAACCGGCGACCTCTCGGCGATGATGCCGGGCCTCTCCCCCTGCGGACGCACGGCGCCGCGTATCAAGGGCTGGATGGGCCGGGCCGACCAATCGGCGAAGGTGCGCGGCATGTTCGTTCGTCCGAACCAGGTCGCCAATGTGGTGAAGCGGCACCCGGCGGTCCTGAAAGCACGGATCGTCATCGGCAGCGAAGACAGCCGCGACACCATGGTTTTCAAGGCAGAGGCTGAAGGTTCGCCGGACGGGTTGGCGGACGCGATCGCCGCCAGCATCGAAGCCGACATCCGCATCCGCCCGACAGCGGTCGAGTTGGTCCAGCCAGGCTCCCTGCCGAATGACGGGCTGGTGATCCAGGACACCCGCACCTACGACTAAGCCCTCAACCAGAAAGCAGATTCCATGTTCCAACCCCTTGCCGGAAAGCGGGTCATCGAGACCACCCAGGTGCTCGCCGGTCCCTATTGCACCTACCAGCTTGCCCTGATGGGGGCGGAGGTCATCAAGATCGAACGGCCGGGCGAGGGCGACTGGGCCCGCCAGGGCGGCAGCGATCCCGATCTCTCCGCCGCCAAAATGCCCCTGTCCTTCCTGACCCAGAACGCCGGCAAGAAGTCCGTCACCCTGGACCTGCAAACCCCGGAAGGGCTCCGCATTCTCAAGCAATTGGTCGAGGGTGCCGACGTGTTCGTCGAGAACTTCCGGCCCGGCACCGCCGCCAAGCTCGGCCTGGCTTACGAGGACCTGGCACCCCTGAACGAGCGGCTGGTCTATGCCTCGCTCAGCGCCTACGGCCAGGACGGGCCGATCGGCCACCGCCCCGCCTATGATCACATCATCCAGGGCATGGTGGGCATCATGCACACCACCGGCACGCCGGAGACCGCGCCGAACAAGGTCGGCAGCCCCTATGTCGATTACGCCACCGGCCTGATGGGCGCCTTCGCCGTCATGGCGGCGCTGATGGAGCGGGAGCGCACCGGCAAGGGTCAACGGGTCGATGTCGCCATGCTGGATAGCGCCATGCTGCTGATGGCCTCGCTCGCGGTCTCTACTGTGGCGACCGGCAACTCGCCACCGCCCGTGGGGAACGAGGCGTTCAGCGGTTCCCCCTCTTCCGGCACCTATCAGACAACCGACGGCTTGCTGAGCCTTGCCGCCAACAACCAGGCCCAGTTTGAACGCCTGTGTAATGCCATCGGCCTCGGTCATTTGCTGGAGGACGAGCGCTTTGTCCCCGGCAAACGCAAGGAGAACCAGGATGACCTGCGTGCGGAGTTTACCGCGGTCTTCGCCACCAAACCGGCCGCCGAATGGGAGTCCATCCTGGATGAAGTCCGGGTGCCCGCCGTCCGCGTCCGCCGGATGCATGAGGTGTTGGGCGAGGAGCAGTTGGCCGCCCGTGGCCTGATGCAACCGGTAGACATTCCCAGCATTGGCCGTACCGTGGCTTTGCCGACCCTTGGCTACAAGGTGAATGGCGGCGTGACCGCGGCCCAAGCCGCCCCGCCCCGTCTCGGCGAGCACACGGAGGAGGTGCTGGGCGGCCTAGGCCTCGACCTGGCGGCGCTGAGGGCAAAAGGGGTTGTCTAAACCCCAAACCCTAGCAGCAATGCCCGCACACCGCCGCCCACCAGCACAATGAATACCGTAACCATCCCAAACGCTCGGTAAGGCGTCGCCCCGGCGGATTTCGACAGACCGTATGCATGAGCGATGCGGCCCAGCACCAGCGCAATCCCAATCCCATGCATGAATAAAACCGACGTTCCACCCAACTCCAGGATCAGCATCAGCACCAGACAGAGCGGCACATACTCGCCAAAGTTCCCATGCATGCGCACACGGGTCAGCATGTCATCGTCGCCGCCGGTGCCAAGGCCAATCAGCTTCGAGAGCCGCCCGCGGATCACATGGACCGCAAGGCCGACAAACATCAACGCCAAAATGCCGGCATAAAGCGGCGTGATGGAGAGCGAAATTGCGGTCATGGGTGATCCCTCGCAGTGGCGACGGCGTACCGCCTTGGATTGATGCAGCCAACATGGCCATATCCCCATTTTACGTTGCGAGAAGCCCAACGGATGCCCGACACCCACCTGCCCGCCGGCCACCCCCCCGTCCTGCCGCCCAGGGTCGGGGTGCTGTTCATCGCCCTGGGCACACCGGACGGCCACGACCCCAAATCCATGCGGCGTTACCTGAAGCAGTTCCTGTCTGACCGCCGGGTGATCGACGTGAACCGGGTACTCTGGTGGTTCATCCTGAACGGCATCATCCTGAACACCCGCCCAAAGAAGAGCGGCGAGGCCTATGCCGCCATTTGGAACAAGGAGTTGGACGAGTCGCCGCTCCGCACCATCACCCGCGCTCAGGCTGAAGGCGTCGCCGCCCGTCTCGCCGACCTCCCGGGCGTCGTGGTGGATTGGGGCATGCGCTACGGCAATCCTTCCATCCGCTCCCGCATCCAGTCGCTGAAGGCCCAAGGTTGCCAGCGCATTCTGTTTGCACCGCTCTATCCGCAATACGCCGCGCCCACCACGGCCACCGCCAATGACGAGGCCTTCCGCGTGCTGATGGAAGAGCGCTGGCAACCCGCCATCCGCACCCTGCCCCAGTGGCACGACGAGCCCGCCTATATCCAGGCGCTGGCAGGCTCGGTGCGCGCGCATCTGGCCGCACTGGAATGGGAGCCGGAGGTGGTCGTCGCAAGCTTCCACGGCGTGCCCAAACGCTACCTGGAGCTTGGCGACCCCTACCATTGCTTCTGCGCCAAGACCGCCCGCCTGCTGCGGGAGGAACTCGGCTGGCCGGAGAACCGGCTCCGCCTCAGCTTCCAATCCCGCTTCGGGCGGGAGGAGTGGCTCAGGCCCTACACCGACGAACTCTTCGCCGAGCTGGGCCAGCAGGGCGTGAAGCGCATTGCTGTCATTACGCCGGGTTTCGCCGCCGATTGCCTGGAAACGCTGGAGGAAATAGCCATTACCGGCGAGGAACAATTCCACGCCGCCGGCGGCGAACACTTCACCTTCGTCCCCTGCCTGAACGACAGCGAGCCGCATCTGGCGCTACTGGAACAACTGGTGCGGCGCGAGTTGCAGGGGTGGGTTTAGCGCCCGCGTCTGATCGTGATTAATGCTCTGTTAACAATGATAAACATTGGCTGAAGCAGCCCTATAAAAAAACCGAAAACATCTACATTTATCTACATTTATCGACATTCCGTGCCAAAAATGTAGATGCGCTGTTTATCTCATGTCGATGGAATGTAGATGAAATGTCGATGCGATGTAGATGTCCTGTAGACCGTTTGCCGATCGGTTGCAGGCCGCTCAAACGCAATCCCATCGGCCGTGCCCGCCAACAACCAATGGTACACATGCACCCATCGCCCTGAAACAAGCCCCGCTCACCCGACCTTGGCGTAGCGTACCGCCGCATCCTGCTCGAACAGGTAGAGCAGCACCCGCAGCGCCTGGCCCCGTTCGCTCTCCAGGCCCAGGTCCCGCTCGCAGATCAGGCGGGCGTCGTCGCGGGCAATCGGCAGCAGGTCCGCATGCACTTCCAGGTCCGCCAGCTTGAAGCTCGGCAGGCCGCTTTGCTTGGTCCCCAACACCTCGCCCGCGCCTCTCAGCTTCAAATCCTCCTCGGCAATAACGAAGCCGTCGTCGGTGGAGCGCAGCGTCTCCAGCCGCGCCTTCGCCGTCGCTCCCAGGGGCGGATGATAGAGCAGCACACAGGTCGACGCCTTCGCCCCGCGCCCGACCCGCCCCCGCAACTGGTGCAATTGCGCAAGCCCGAACCGCTCGGCGTGTTCGATCACCATGATGGTCGCGTCCGGCACGTTAACGCCGACTTCAATGACCGTAGTTGCTACCAATAGTTGAATTTCACCTTCCGCGAATGCGTGCATGACGGCTTCCTTGTCCGCCGCCTTCATCCGGCCATGGATCAGCCCCACCTTGTCGCCGAACCGGCTCTTCAGCGCGGTATAGCGGTCCTCCGCCGCCGACAGGTCGCTGTTCTCACTTTCCTCCACCAGCGGACAGACCCAATAGGCCTTACCGCCCTGGGCAATGGTCCGCCCCAACCCGTCGGCCACGTCACCCAGCCGGCTCGCTGGCACCACTCTTGTGTCCACCGGCTGGCGCCCGGCGGGCTTGTCGGTCAGGCGGGACCAGTCCAAGTCGCCATAGGCGGTCAGCATCAGGGTCCGCGGAATGGGCGTCGCCGTCATCACCAGGGTATGGCAGCCGCCGCCCTTCCCCTTCGGCCCCTTCTCCGCCAGCACGAGGCGCTGGTCCACGCCGAAGCGATGCTGCTCGTCCACCACCCCCAGCAGCAGGCGCTGGAAATGCACCGTCTCCTGCACCAGCGCATGCGTGCCCAGCACCAGGGGCGCGAAACCGTTGGCGATATCCTCCAGAAGACGCTCCCTGGCCTTGCCCTTGTCCCGGCCCGTCAGCACCACGGTCTTTAGCCCCAGCTTGGCGGCAATCGGCGCGATGGTCTCCGCGTGCTGGCGCACCAGGATTTCGGTCGGCGCCATCAAGGCCGCCTGCCCGCCCGCGTCCACCGCCTCAAGCATGGCCAGCAGCGCCACCACCGTCTTGCCGCTGCCGACATCGCCCTGCAACAGACGCTGCATCCGCTGGCCTGACGCCAAGTCCGCTCCGATCTCCGCCAGCGCATGGCGCTGGGAACCCGTCAACTCGAACGGCAGCAGCCCCTCCGCCTTCTTCGCCAAGGCACCTGCGGGCAGCACCGGCCCCGGCCGCCGCTTCTGCTTTGACCGCACCAGCACCAGCGCCAACTGATTCGCCAGCAACTCGTCATAGGCGAGCCTCTGCCGCGCCTTGGTCGAGGGCTCCAGCGCCTCCGGCCCTTCCGGTGCATGCACCGCCTGCACCGCCTCCAGCCAACCCGGCCAGCCGTGCCGCTGCATCAGAGTCCAGTCCTGCCACTCCGGCAGGTCCGGCAGGCTCTCCACCGCCTGCACCACCGCCTTGCGCAAGGTCTTGGCCGTCAACCCCGCCGTCAGCGGATAGACCGGCTCCACCATCGGCAATTCGTCTGCGTCCTCCAGCGTCACCACATGGTCCGGGTGAGTCATTTGGATGTTGCCGCGATAGTCCTCCACCATGCCGCTGACCAGACGCTCCTCGCCAGGCGGCAGCAGTTTCTCCAGGTAGGGCTTGGAGGCGTGGAAGTAGACCAGCGCCACTTCCCCGGTCGCGTCCGCCGCCATCACCCGGTAAGGCTGACGCGGCCCCCTCCCCGGCTGATGCCCGATAACCCGGAGCTTCAAGGTCGCGAGCCTGCCCGGCTCCGCTTCTATCACGTTCGGCTGGTAACGCCGGTCCACAACGCCGGCGGGCAGCAGAAACGCCAGATCGCGCACCCACGGCCCCGCCAGCTTCTCCACCAGCGTGGCAATTTTCGGCCCGACCCCCTTGATGGAGCCGACCGTCCGGAACAGCGGAAAGAGAATTTCGGGGCGCATGGCCGGAAGTTAACCCGTCTCGCGTCTGGACGGTAGGGCTGACGGCACCGCCCCGGTCAACAAACCCCATTGCGCCGCGCATCCGCTTTCGGGCATTCAGCGTAGCCATGAGCATGACTGAAATCGAAAAGACCCGCAAACGCCTGCATTTCCGGGCATGGCACCGCGGCACCAAGGAAAGCGATCTGCTCCTTGGCCGCTTCGCCGACCAGCATTTGGCCGATATGTCAGAGGCCGAACTAGCCGATTTCGAGCAGGTGCTGGATCGCATTGACCCCGAACTGATGGACTGGATCACTGGCCGCGAGCCAGTGCCCGCCAACCTGCGCACGCCCATCCTCGACAGGGTGCTCGCCTTCCGGCCAGTAATCTAATCTAATCGGCAATCAAATCTAAAAGGACGCGCCCGATGAGCGAGGCGGCTGCCCTCGAAAAAGCACTGGCCCTGGATGCGCAGGCCTTCCGCTTGCCGGGCAAATTGACGCTTGCCGGTGCGCCCGAGGGGGCTGACGCCCGCTGGCTCGCCCAGGCGCTGACGGACCCGGCCATGCCGACCGTCCTCGCCATCGGCCTGGACGAGGAGAAGGCGCTCCGCCTGCTGCACGGCGTGAAGTTCTTTGCGCCGGACGCCGACGCCCTGTTCCTGCCGGCATGGGACTGCCTGCCCTACGATCGCTCCAGCCCGAATGCGGAGGTGCTGAGCGAGCGCATCGCCACCCTTGGCAAGCTCATCAAGCAGCCGCCGCGCCTATTAGTGACCACGGTCAACGCGGCCCTCCAACGGCTCCCGCCCCTCGCCTTCTTCGAAAACGCCCAGTTCATAGCCGCGAAGGGACGCCGCCTCAATCTGGACAAGCTGACCGCGTTTCTGGCCGCCAACGGCTTCAATCGCACCGACACGGTGATGGAGCCCGGCGAGTACGCCATCCGCGGCGGCCTGATCGACCTGTTCCCGCCGGGCCGCAAGTTCCCACTGCGTCTCGACCTGTTCGGCGACGAGGTCGAAACGATCAAGCGCTTCGACCCGCTCACCCAGCGCTCCACCAGCGAGATCAAGGCGTTCGCCATTGCACCGGTGAACGAACTGCGTCTGACGCCCGACGCAATTGAGCGCTTCCGCATCGGCTACCGGGAGGCGTTCGGCCCTGCCCAGCCCGACGACCGTCTCTACGAAAGCATCAGCGCGGGACGTAAACATACTGGCATGGAGCACTGGCTGCCGCTCTTCCATGACGGCATGGCGACCCTTTTCGACTATTTGCCGGACGATACGGCCCTGATTCTCGACGACCAGTTCGCCGAGGCCCAGCGCGCCCGCTTCGACACCATCGCCGACCATTTCTCCTCCCGCCTCACCCTGGCCGAGAACATGGGCGCCGGCGAAGGCGGCATCTACCGGCCCCTGCCGCCCGACCGGCTCTACCTGTCACCGGAAGAGTGGGAGGAACGGACAGCGGAACGGGCCATCGCCCGCTGGCACCGCTTCGACGCCGACGAATCGCTGGGCGGAGAAATCTTCGACCTGGGCGCCCGGCGAATAAAGGACTTCGCCGAAGCCCGCATCCGCGGCGACGCTGAACTCTACACCGCCGTCGGCGAACGGATTGCGTCAGAGAACAAGGCCGGGCGCAGCGTGCTGCTGGCCGCCTACTCGCCGGGCGCCGCGGCGCGTATCACCGACCTTCTGAAAGACCGGGCGGATATCGAAGCCACCCAGGTCAAGAACGCCACCGCCCTGCCATCTGCCGCCACCGCGGTTCTGGAACTGGACCACGGTTTTTCGGTCGATGGCCTCACCGTCTTTACGGAGCAGGACCTGCTGGGTGAACGCATCAGCCGCCGCCCGCGCCGCCGCCGCCGCGCCGACCAGTTCCTGACCGAAGTCAGCGAGATCGCAGAGGGCGATCTGGTCGTCCACCTCGACCACGGCATCGGCCGCTACGAGGGGCTGGAGACCGTCACCGCCGGCAATGCGGCGCACGACTGTCTGAAACTCCTCTACCACGACGATAACAAACTCTACGTTCCCGTTGAAAATATAGAAATTCTTACCCGGTTCGGTAGCGATAGTGGCGCAGTGCAGCTTGACCGGCTCGGCAGCGCCAACTGGCAGGCGCGCAAGGCGAAACTGAAAGAGCGCATTCGCGATATGGCGGCCGATCTGATCAAGACCGCCGCCGCCCGCGCCTTGCATGAGGCCAACGAAATCCGCCCGCCGGATGGCGCCTGGGCCGAATTCTGCGCCCGCTTCCCCTTCGCGGAGACCGACGACCAGCTGAAAGCCATCGACGATGTGCTGGAGGACCTGGCCAGCGGCCGCCCCATGGACCGCCTCGTCTGCGGCGACGTCGGCTTTGGCAAGACCGAGGTCGCCATGCGCGCCGCCTTCCTCGCCGTCATGGAAGGCCACCAGGTCGCCGTTGTTGTGCCCACGACCTTGCTCGCCCGCCAGCACTACAAGACCTTCGCCGAGCGCTTCCAGGGACTGCCGGTCCGGGTGGAGCAACTCTCCCGGCTGGTGCCGGCCAAGCAGGCCACCCAAACGAAGAAAGATCTTGCCGAAGGCCAGGTCGACATCATCATCGGCACCCATGCCCTGCTGGCGAAATCTATCCAAATTGAGAGATTAGGCCTCTTAATCATTGACGAGGAACAACATTTTGGCGTCGCCCATAAGGAACGCCTGAAGAAGCTCCGCGCCGATATCCACGTTCTCACCATGACGGCCACCCCGATCCCGCGCACCCTGCAACTGGCGCTATCCGGCGTCCGGGAGATGAGCCTGATCGCGACGCCGCCCGTGGACAGGCTCGCCATCCGCACGTTCGTCCAGCCCTACGACCCCCTCGTGGTCAGGGAGGCAATCCAGCGTGAACTCTTCCGCGGCGGCCAGGTGTTCTATGTCTGCCCGCGCGTCCGCCATTTGCGGCAGGTGGAGGAGCAGGTCCGCGCACTGCTGCCTGACCTCAAGATCGCGGTCGCCCATGGCGGCCTCGCCGCGGGTGATCTGGAAGACGTGATGAACGGCTTCTACGACCGCAACTTCTACATGCTCATCGCCACCAATATCATCGAAAGCGGCTTGGATATTCCTAACGCCAACACGATGATCATTCACCGCGCCGACATGTTCGGGCTCGGCCAATTATACCAGCTTCGCGGCCGTATCGGCCGGGGCAAGGTCCGGGCCTACGCTTACCTGACATTGCCGCCGGACGCGAAAATCACCAAGCCCGCCATGCGCCGGCTGGAGGTCATGCAAACCCTCGACCACCTGGGGGCTGGCTTCACGGTGTCGAGCCACGACCTGGACATTCGCGGCGCCGGCAACCTGCTGGGCGAGGAACAGTCCGGCCAGATCCGCGAGGTCGGCATCGAGCTTTACCAGCAGATGCTGGAGGAAGCCGTCGCCGAGGCCCGCGACGCCGGCGCGACCGTCCGCTCCGCCAAGGACGAACGCTGGACGCCCACCATCAACCTCGGTACTTCCGTATTGATTCCAGATAGTTATGTGCCGGAACTCAATATCCGCTTGAATCTATACCGCCGCCTGTCCGTGCTGGAAAACCGCCAGGAGATCGACGCCTTCGCCGCCGAACTGGGCGACCGCTTCGGCCCGGTGCCGGAAGAGGCGAAAAACCTGCTGGAAGTCATCGCGATCAAGGCGCTCTGCCGCAAGGCGATGATCGAAAAAGTCGACGCCGGACCGAAAGGGGCGGTCCTGACCTTCCGCCACGACCAATTCCCCAACCCGGCAGGGCTGGTCCAATTCCTGACCCGCCAGGACGGCAAGGCGAAACTGCGCCCCGACCACAAGCTGGTTATTGTACGCGACTGGCCGAAACCGCAGAGCCGCCTGAACGGCGTGGCCCGCCTGACGGAAAGCCTCGCGAAGTTGGCGGAAACAGAGGCATAAGCAAAAAATTGCGGCTATTTTGCCTGCGGCACGCGCAACCAGTAGCGGCGATTTTGCGGCTGGTTAATCTGTGCTAAACCTCGCGGCGTGTAAATTGGGGTGATCTTAGGATAGCGCCGTTCGGAAACGATTAGGATTTGTTAATGCAGTCACGCGCAGCGCTGCGGGAAGTGGTCAGCGGCGCACGGCGGGCGATGTTCATGGTCGCCCTTTTCAGCATGGTTACCAACCTGCTGATGCTTACCGTGCCAATTTACATGATGCAGATGTTCGACCGGGTGCTGCCGACGCGCCACACGGATACCCTGCTCCTGCTTTCAGCGCTCGCGCTCGGGGCACTGGCCTTGATGGCGGCGATTGAGGTCATCCGCGCCCGCATCATGGTGCGGCTCGGCTCCTGGATCGACCGCACGCTCTCCGGCCCCCTGCTCGCCGCCAGCATCAGCGATTCGCTCCGGCTGGCGGGTGCCAACAATCGCGGCGCCGGACCTCTACGGGAGTTGAACACACTCCGCCAGTTCCTGACCGGCCCCGGCGTCTTCCCGATGATGGATGCGCCTTGGGTGCCTCTCTTCATCGGCATTATTTTCTTCCTGCACCCGGTACTGGGCTGGATTTCGGTCGGCGGCGCAGTGATCGTGTTCCTGTTCGCCGTCGCGAACGACCTTGCGACGCGCAAGACCCTGGGCAAGGCCAACACCATGTCCTCGCGCTCGCTCTACCGGGCAGACGCGGCAGTGCGGAATGCGGATGTGATCGCCGCACTCGGCATGACCCCGGCTCTGACCAAGAGGTGGCGGGAAGCAGGCGATGCCGGCACCGAGTATCAGGCGAACGCCAGCGATATTTCCGGCGCTATCTCTTCCAGCGCCCGCCTGATCCGGCTCATCATCCAGATCACCATGCTGGGCGCGGGCGCCTACTTCGTCATTTTGGACGAGTTGACCGGCGGCGGCATGATCGGTGCCTCCATCATTCTGGGCCGCGCCATGGCTCCGATCGAGCAATCCATCAATTCCTGGCGGGGACTCATCGGCGCACGCAACGCCTACAACAGCATCCGCCAGACGCTGGAGCGCCAGGACGACGACGATACGCCCATGAACCTGCCGGAGCCGACCGGCCACCTCCAGGTTGAAGGCGTGACCTTTGTTCCGCCGGGCCAGCGCGAACCCATTCTCCGCCAGATCGTTTTTGAAGCGCAGCCGGGTGAGCAGATGGGCCTGATCGGGCCGTCCGCGTCCGGCAAGACCACGCTTGCCCGCCTGCTGGTCGGGTCCTGGGCGGCGTCGGCTGGCGCGGTGCGCATCGACGGCGCAGACCTCGCCTATTGGGCGCCGGAGGACCGCGGGCCCCATATCGGTTATGTGCCTCAAGACGTGGAATTGTTCGACGGCACCGTGCGGGAGAACATCGCCCGCCTGACAGAGGCGGAGCCGGACGAGGTGGTCGCCGCCGCCGAACTCGCCCGCGTGCATGATATGATCCTCCGCCTGCCGGATGGCTACGACACCCAGATCGGAGACGGCGGCGTCCGCCTTTCCGGTGGCCAGCGCCAGCGCATCGCACTAGCCCGTGCGGTCTTCGGGAAGCCGAAATTCCTGGTGCTGGACGAGCCCAACGCCAATCTGGACCGGGACGGCGACATGGCCCTGCTGGAGACCCTGCAGGACCTGAAGGAACTGGGCACCACGGTCATCATCATCACCCACCGCCCCAGCATTCTGGCCCACGTGGACACTATTACGGTGCTCAGCCATGGCCGGGTGGAGATGACCGGCCCGCGGGATGAGATCATGGCGAAGCTGGTGCCCGGCGGCGCGCCGCAATTGCAGGGACCGCCGCCTAACGGGTCAGCCGCCCCGCCAGCCGCCGGCGGCGCCCCCCGTCCGCCGCAACCGCCGGGCAACGGGCCTGCCGGTTCCCCGGCACAGGCGCGTCCGGCGCCCAATGGCGGTGGCGTGAACGTGCAGGGCCTCACCCCCGGCCGGGACTCCGCCATCACCATTCGCCCAGGCGGCAAACGCCCGCCTGCACCGGACCCCAACAAACCAGACACCACCCAACCGGGGGAGGACGCCTAGATGGCGCGCGCACCCGTTCCGGCCTCCCGCGGCGGCAGCCAGCTCGCCCTTTTTGACGAGGTGCCGCCGCCCAAGCCCTCCGCCCGGCAGATGGGCTTCCTCGGCAGCCTGACGGTCGGCCTGCTGCTGATCGCCGTGTTCATCGGCGGCTTCGGCTCCTGGGCCGCACTCGCGCCCTTGGAAAGCGCCGCCATCGCGCTTGGCGAAATCATCGTGGAGGGCAACCGCCGCACCATTGAGCATCTGGAAGGCGGCATCGTCAAAGAACTCCGGGTCAGAAACGGCAGCAGGGTCAAGGCCGGCGAACCCCTAATCATCCTGGACGACACCCAGTCACGCGCCAGCATGCAACTGCTGAAAAAGCGCCTGACCGACAACGTGGCCCTCGCCGCCCGCCTCGATGCGGAGCGCAGGGAAGCATCCGAAATCACATTCCCGGCCTGGCTACTGGAGGAGGCAAAGTCCGATTCCAAAACCGCCGCCATCATCGCAACCCAGGAGAACATCTTCTTCAGCCGGGCCGCCACCATCGAAAGCCAGCTATCCATGCTGAGCCGCCGCTCGGCTCAGTTTCACGAGGAAAAAATCGGCCTTCAGGCAGAAATCGAGGCCATCGACCAGGAGCTGGTGCACATCCGGGCGGAACTCGACGATGTGCGCTCACTGGTGAAACAAGGCCTGACCCGTAGGGAACGGCTCTATTCCCTGCAGCGTCAGGAAGCCAGCATTCTTGGCCGCCGCGGCCGCAATACCGCTGGCCTGGCCCGCGCCGACCAGAGCATCAGCGAGAACGAGTTGCGTGGCGAAACCCTCAAGATCGAATCCCGAGAAAGCGCCATCCGCGAACTTAGGGAGGTTCAGGTCGAGATCGCCGACACGACGGAACGGCTGCTGGCGGCGCAGGACGTGTTGAGCCGCACCACCGTCGTCGCCCCGGTCAGTGGCGTGGTAGTGAATATGAACGTCCACACCATCGGCGACGTCATCTCGCCGGGTGAGGCCATGATGGAAATTGTCCCCACCGACGAACAATTGGTGATCGAGGCCCGCATCGACCCCATCGACATTGACGTGGTCCGCGCCGACCTCAATGCCCGCGTCCGTCTCACCGCTCTCAGCGCCCGCACCACGCCGGAACTGGAGGCGGTGGTCGAACGAATCTCCGCCGACCGCACCATCGATCCGAACACAGGCGTTGCCTACTATCAGGCCCGCGTGCGCATTCTGCCGGACCAAATGGCCCGGCTGGAAGGCAAGGAACTTTATCCCGGCATGCCGGTGGAGGTCATGATTGCTACCGGCAACACGACCCTGCTCGACTATCTGGTTCAGCCGATCACCGACCTGATGCGCCGCGGCTTTACCGAATCGTAAAGGCCAAAGCCCAAACCCCGGCGGGGATCGCATGGACGATCTGCTCTTCTATACTTCGAAGACCTTGAAGGTCTTCACGCAGCCGGATGCGCTGCTCGTACTGCTTTTCCTGGCCGGAACCGCGCTGCTTTGGCTCCGCCGCCCGCGCACGGGCCGGCTGATCATTACGGCCTGCACCCTGGCCCTGTTCACCGTCAGCGCCTTCCCCATCGGTGCATGGTGGATCGGCGTATTGGAAGGCCAGTTCCCGCGCCCGGACCCGGCTGCCCTCGCACCGCCGGACGGCATCATCGTTCTCGGTGGCTCGCTCTCCAATCCCGGCGTGGTCCAGCGCTACGGCGCCATCTCCATGAACGAACGGGCGGAGCGCATTGTCGAATTCGCCATGCTTGCCCGCCGCTTTCCAACGGCCCGGCTGGTGTTCACCGGCGGCAGCGGCGACCTCCGCCAGCAGGCCCAGCCGGAGGCCGAGCGCCTGAAGCCTTTCACCGCTGATCTCGGCATCGCGCCCGGCCGGGTCGAGTACGAGGAACGCTCCCGCAACACCTGGGAGAACGCGCTGTTCTCCCAGGAGCTGATCCAGCCGCAGCCGGGCGAGCGCTGGCTGCTGGTCACCTCCGCCGCACACATGCCGCGCTCGGTCGGCATCTTCCGCCAGGTCGGCTGGCCGGTCATCCCCTTCCCGGTGGACTACGAGACGGACGGCACGCCGCCGCTGTTCTGGTTCGATCCCATCGTCAATTGGTACATGGTCAATATCGCCGCGCATGAGACCATCGGGCTGATCGTGTATTATCTCTCTGGCCGAAGCGCCTCGCTCTTCCCGGGACCGGAACCCCAATCATGATTAGGCTCGCCGCCGCCGCCTTTGCCCTTTTCTGCTATGCCCTTGCCAGCCCGGTAAGCGCCGCTGCGCCTGAAGATTGGCCCCAATGGCTCACCGAATTACGGGCGGAGGCAGCCGGTGAAGGCATCAGTCCAGCCATCCTCGATCAGGCGCTGAACGGCCTCGAGCCCGACCCGGAGATTCTGCAGCGGGACCGAAAACAGGCCGAATTCACCATGACGGCCCCGGAATATCTGGCCAAAGTCGTTTCTGACGCAAAAGTGACCCGCGGCAAGGAAATGGCGGCCACTCACAAGGACCTGTTGGCGCAGATCAGCGCCAAATACGGCGTGCAGTCCCGCTTCATCCTGGCGATCTGGGGGGTGGAGAGCTTCTACGGTACCTACACGGGCAAGAAGCCGGTGGTCACCTCGCTCGCCACCCTCGCCTACGACCGCCGCCGTTCCAAGTTCTTCCGCCGGCAACTTCTCGCCTCTCTCGACATGGCGAACAAGGGCTATATCGAATTGGACAGCATGAAGGGTTCCTGGGCCGGCGCCATGGGCCAGCCGCAATTCATCCCGACCAGCTACATGGCTTATGCGGTGGATGAGGACGGCGACGGCCGGCGGGACATCTGGACCTCGGAGGCCGACATTTTCGGCTCCATCGCCAATTACCTGGCCAAGCACGGCTGGAATGACAACCAGACATGGGGCCGGGCGGTACAGGTACCGGACAGCATCCGCCAGCAATGGGCATCCCTGTCGAAACGCGACATGACGGACCAGAAGGGTCTCCAGGACTGGGCGCGGCAGGGTGTGCGCCGCGGCGACGGCTCCCCCCTGCCAACGCCGAACCTGCCGACCCGGCTGGTCGCGCCGGACGGCAAGGGCGGCCCATACTATGCTGCCTACCCGAACTTCAAGCGGATCATGGCATACAACCCCTCGTACCTTTATGCCTTGGCAATCGGCACGCTGTCGGATCGAATCGCGTACCAATAATCAGCATTGAGAACCTTCGAAGGGTAAGCCCGGATGCGGTCGATCAGCCTCCTCTGCCTCGGATTCTGCCTACTGTTGCTCCATGCCTGCTCGAGCGGCAGCGATGACCCGGCGCCATCGCCGAAATGGGGCGCCAACAGGGAAGCAGCGCTGGCGATTACGCCAGGCTACAAGGTCGGTGTCCCCTACAGGATCAAAGGGCAGCTCTACCTGCCGGAGGAGTCGTTCACCTATGCCCGGACCGGCACCGCGTCCTGGTATGGCGACTACTTCCACGGCCGCCTGACCGCCAATGGCGAGGTCTTCGACATGCACGCCATGACCGCGGCCCACAAGACCCTGCAATTGCCTGCAATCGTGCGCGTCACCAATCTTGAGAACAACAAGTCGGTCGTCGTCCGGGTCAATGACCGCGGCCCCTTCGTCGGCGACCGCATCATAGATATGTCGAAGGGCGCGGCCGACGTTCTGGGCTTCCGTGACGCCGGCATCGCCCCGGTCCGGGTGGAGGTGCTGCCGGATGCCAGCCGCTTCCTGCGGGATATGGCGCGGGACAGAGCCCCCGTACGCGACATGGACGGCATGGTGGCGACGCTGAACATCGGCTTGAACAATGGCGCGCAAGGCTATACCGCCAAGGCGCCAACCCCGCCGCCACCACCTGCCCGCACAATCCAACTTGCCGCAACGCCGCCAAACAGCGGCTGGTTCCTTCAGGCCGCGGCCTTTGGCAGTGCCGCGAACGCCCAGCGCGCACGGGCGCAATTGAGCGGCGTCGGCCCGGCCATTGTGGTGGAACGCGCCAGCGGCGATCGAACCCTGTATCTCGTCCGGGTTGGCCCCTATGGTGACAAACGCCAAGCAGAATCGGCACTTCAACGGGTACGCGCGGAAGGTTTCAATGACGCTCTCCTGGTCGCATCCGGTTAACGGTATGCCCCGCCTTTATGACCGCATCCGGCACGGCGCGGCAGCCGTGCTCGCCACGGTTCTCCTCTTTTGCTGGGCGGCGCCTGCCGCCGCACAACAGATCGATATACCGGCCCCATTCGGGTATCTGATCGATCTGTCCAGCAACACCGTTTTGCTCGACAAGGCGGCCGACACGCCGACAGCCCCAGCCTCCATGAGTAAGATGATGACCGTGCTTATGGTGCTGGAGCGCCTGAAGGCCGGCACCCTTAAGCTCGACGATACCTTCCCCGTCAGCGAGAAGGCATGGCGCAAGGGCGGCTCCAAGATGTTTGTCAAAGTGGGCACCCGCGTCCGCGTCGACGAATTGCTCATGGGCATCATCGTCCAGTCCGGCAACGATGCCTGCATCGTCGTCGCGGAAGGGCTCTCCGGCAGCGAAAGCGCCTTTGCCGCCGAAATGACCGCACGGGCAAAAGAACTCGGCCTGGAAAACAGCAGCTTCGTGAACAGCACTGGCTGGCCGGAAGACGGGCACGTGATGTCGGCCAAGGATTTGGCCCGCTTAGCGCGCATTCTGATTGAGGACTACCCCGAGTATTACCCTCTCTTCGCGGAAACGGCGTACGAGTACAACGACATCCCGCAGCGTAACCGGAATCCGCTCCTGAGCGATGAGATCGGCGCGGACGGTTTGAAAACTGGCCACACGGAAGCCTCCGGCTACGGGCTGACCGCATCGGCGGAGCGGGACGGACGCAGGCTTATCCTCGTCCTGAATGGCCTGGAATCGGTAACCCAGCGGGCGCAGGAGGCGGAGCGGCTGCTGGAATGGGGTTTCCGCTCGTTCGAGTCGTATGCCCTTTTCGACGGTGGCCAGGTGGTCGAGCACGCTCCCGTATGGCTGGGCGATCAGGAATCGGTGCCGCTGGTGCTGGAAGATCCGCTGACCGTCACGCTCAACCGCACAGCGCGCAAGGAGATGAAGGTCGCCATCCGTTATGACGCGCCCATCCCCACCCCTATTGCCCGCGGCGACCGGCTCGGCGTGCTGACCGTCACTGCCCCCGGTATCGACCCGATTGAGCGGCCGCTGATTGCCGGTACGCCGGTGGAGCCACTCGGCCCGGTGGGCCGCGTCCTGGGACTGACGCAGCACTGGCTCGGCAATATCCTCCAGTGATTGCCCTGACGAAGTTCATCACCTTCGAGGGCGGCGAAGGTGCCGGCAAGAGCACCCAAATCCAGCGTCTGGCCGAACGCTTGCGCGCCGCAGGTGGGACGGTCCTGATCACGCGGGAGCCCGGCGGCACCCCCGATGCCGAGGCCATCCGCGGCCTGCTGACCGCCGGGGAAACCGCCCGCTGGGACCCCCTTGCCGAGACGCTCCTGCATCTGGCTGCCCGCCGCCAGCACCTAGCCCGCGCCATCCGCCCGGCGCTGGAGCGTGGCGAGTGGGTGCTCTGCGACCGCTTCTACGATTCCACCCGCGCCTACCAGGGCGGCGGCCAGGGCGTTACCCGTGCCGCCATCGACCGTCTGCACGAGCCGGTGCTGGAGGGCCTCCACCCCATCCTCACCTTCATGCTCGACATTCCGCCCGAAGCCGGCCTTGCCCGCGCCCGCGCCCGTGGTGATGCCGGGCGCTACGAGCGCTGGCCGCTGGAGCAGCACGCCGCCATCCGGGCCGCCTTCCTGGATATAGCGGCGGCTGAACCTGCCCGCTGCCAGGTCATCGACGCCACCCAAAGCATCGATACCATTGCCGATGCGGTGTGGCGCGCCACCGCCGCCCGTTTTCCGGATCTCGCCCCATGATCCCGCCCCGCGAGAACCCGAACCTGACCGGCCATGAGGCCGCGGAAACTGCGATCCTCAATGCGATCACCAGCGGACGCCTGCCCCACGCCTGGCTTCTGCTGGGGCCAAAGGGAGTCGGCAAGGCAACCCTCGCCTTCCGTTTCGCCCGCTACCTGCTGGCCAATCCGGACGCCGCGGCTGACGAGGGGCCCGGTCTCTTCGGCGGGGCCGCCCCTGCGGAACCGCCCTCCTCCCTCTACCTCGCCCCGGAACACCCGGTATTCCGGCGCACTGTCTCCGGCGGTCACACGGACCTGCTAGTTCTGGACGAAAGCAGCGCCACCGGCCGCACCAGCCAAATCCCGGTGGAGGCCGTGCGCGGCCTCAGCCCCTTCCTGCACCAGACGGCGGGCGAAGGGGGCCGGCGCATCGTCGTGGTGGACGCGCTGGACGAAATCAACCCGTCGGGCGCCAACGCCCTGCTAAAGCTGCTGGAGGAGCCGCCGGCGGGCGCCGTCCTGATCCTGGTGGCGCACTCCCTCGCCCGCGTGCTGCCCACCATCCGGTCCCGCTGCCGCCTCCTGCGGATTCCGCCCTTAAGCCCTGCCGACGTCCAGACCGTTCTGGAACAGCAGGCCCCCGAAGCCGCAGCCGCCGACCTTGCCCAGGCCGCCGCCCTCAGCCAGGGCAGCCCCGGTCAGGCGCTGGCGCTGCTGGATGATGACGGCCTGGCAATCCACCAAGCCATGACCGCCTTCTGGCAACAGCCGTCCCGCACCCGCCCCGACGCTCTCACCGCCCTCGCCGGATTGGGTGGCCAGGACGCGGCCCATTTTCAGCATTTTGTCACCGCTTTTTTGGCCGGCTTGGCTCAGGCGGCGCGCGCATCCGGCGGCGGCCCGGCCTGGGACACGCTCTGGACCGACACCGTTCATCTGTGCGAGCGGACGGAGGCCGTTTATCTCGACCGGCGGCAGGTTGCGCTAAACCGCCTGACCGCTGCGGCGAAGCTAGGCTAGACCCGGCCGCCCGCGGGCATTAGGTATGCGCGCACGACAGACGAAAAGCCGAGAACCGCATGAGCATCGTCACCCTATCCGGCCGCGAACCGCTGGTCGTCGCCTTGCCCAAGGGCCGCATCCTCAAAGAGGCCATGCCGATTGTCCGCGGCGCGGGCATCGAGCCAGAAGCTGCGTTCGACGACCCGAAGTCACGCCAGTTGCGCTTCTCCACGAACCAGGACGCCATGTCCATCGTCCGCGTGCGCAGCTTCGACGTCGCCACCTTCGTCGCCTTCGGCGCGGCGCATATCGGCATTTGTGGCCGTGACGTGCTGATGGAGTTCGACTTCCCGGAAATCTACGCGCCCCTCGACCTCGGTATCGGCCATTGCCGCCTGGCCGTGGCGGAACCGTCGGAAATGGTCGCCCGGGACGATCCCAAGACCTGGAGCCACATCCGCGTTGCCACCAAATACCCGAACATCACCAAACGCCACTTTGCCAACCGCGGCGTGCAGGCGGAATGCATCAAGCTGAACGGCGCGATGGAGCTTGCCCCCTCCCTGGGGCTCTGCCGCCGCATCGTCGACTTGGTCTCAACCGGCGCGACGCTAAAGGCAAACGGCCTGGAGGAAGTGGAGCAGATAGCGGACATCACCTCCCTGCTGGTGGTGAACCGCACCGCACTCAAAACCCGACCGGCCGTCATCAATGGCTGGATAGAGCGTTTCCGGGAGGCAACCCGTGCCCAGGCGGCTTGATGCGTCCTCTCCTGACTTCGCGGCTCAGTTCGCCAGCTTCCTGACCGCGAAGCGCGATACGGAAAGCGTCGCCGACCAGGCCGCCCGCGAGATCGTCGCCGCTGTGCAATCGGAGGGCGACACGGCCCTCTTCGCCTACACCGAACGCTTCGACCGCTTTGCCGTCGATGCAGGGACAGTGCGCATCGATCCGGCAGACATGGCCGCCGCCTTCGCCGCCATCCCCCCTGCCCAGCGCGAGGCCCTCGAACTTGCCGCCGCTCGCATCCGCGCTTTCCACGAGCGGCAGCGCCCGGCGGACCTCAACTATACGGACGGTGACGGCGTCGGCCTCGGCCTGCGCTGGACGCCGCTCGACAGTGTGGGCGTCTATGTGCCGGGCGGTACCGCGGCCTACCCCTCCTCCGTGCTGATGAACGTGATGCCGGCAAAAGTGGCGGGCGTCGAACGCATCGCCATGGCCGTGCCCACACCGGACAACCAGCTTAACCCCCTGGTGCTGGCCGCCGCGCACGTCGCGGGTGTGACCGAAGCCTACCGCATCGGCGGCGCACAGGCCGTCGCCGCCCTCGCCTACGGCACTGCCAGCGTGCCTGCGGTGGACAAAATCGTCGGCCCCGGCAATGCCTACGTCGCCGCCGCCAAGCGCCTGGTGTTCGGCCAGGTCGGCATCGACACTATCGCCGGCCCCTCCGAAGTGCTGATCGTGGCGGAGGCGGGACGCGCGCCCGCCGAATGGCTGGCCGCCGACCTGCTCGCCCAGGCGGAGCACGACACCGCCGCCCAGTCCATCCTGATCTCGCCGGACTCCATCCTGCTGGATGCCGTCGAAGCGGCAGTAGAGACCACCCTCGCCAAGCTGCCCCGCGGAGAGATCGCATCGGCTAGCTGGCGCGACCATGGCGCGCTGATTCATGTGCCCGACCTCGCCGCCGCCTTGCCCTTGGTCAACGCAATCGCGGCGGAGCATCTGCAACTGGTCCTGGGCAATCCCCGCGCCTTCGCAGATCGCGTCCGCCATGCCGGCGCCATCTTCCTCGGCGCCTACACGCCGGAGGCGGCAGGTGATTATGTAGGTGGCCCGAACCACGTCCTGCCGACCGACCGCAGCGCCCGCTTCTCGTCCGGGCTCGGCCTGTTCGATTTCCTGAAGCGGACGACTTTGCTGGAATGCGACGCACCGGCGCTCGCCAAAATCGGACCGGCCGCCGTCACCCTGGCGGAAGCAGAAGGGCTGGACGCGCACGCGCTTTCCGTCGCGCTCCGGCTGTCGGACGCGTGAACGAGACCGGGCGGATCGTAGCGCTCAGCCTGGACGAAACCTTCGGCCGCGGCCGCCGCCCGGAGGTGGAGCAGGAACGCGCCGTCGCCATCGAAGACCTGGTGGAGGAAAATAGCTTCACCCTGGCCGACGGCCCGGAGGGTCCCTACCGGCTCGTCCTCGGCATCGTCGACAACCGGCTGGTGTTCCGGGTGCAGGACGAGAAACAGAACGATCTGAAGATCATCGGCCTCGCCCTTGGCCCCTTCCGCCGGATCATCCGCGACTACCGGGACATTTGCGAGAGCTACTATAATGCCATCCGCTCGCTCAGCCCTTCCCAGATCGAGACCATCGACATGGCCCGGCGCGGTGTCCACAACGACGGCTCAGAACTGCTTGCCGAGCGTCTGGCCGGCAAGGCGGCGCTGGACCACGGCACCGCCCGCCGCCTCTTCACCCTCCTCTGTGTCCTCCACATGAAGGGCTAGGCGCGAATGAGTGAAGCCAAGATCAACGCCGTCCTCTTCGCGTGCGAGCGCAATTCCGTTCGCTCCCCGATAGCGGAAGCATTGCTGAAGCATTTCCATGGCCGCGCGATCTATGTGGATTCCTGCGGCCTGAAGGATGGCGAGATCGACCCGTTCGCCGCAGAGGTCATGCGGGAAATCGGCTTGGACCTCTCCCGCCACAAGTCCAAAACCTTCGACGATCTGGACGACGGCTTTTTCGATCTTGTCATCACGCTCTCGCCGGAAGCCCAGCACCGTGCGGTGGAGATGACACGGGACAGCGCCGTAACCATCGAGTACTGGCAAACCGCCGACGCCACGGCGGAGAACGGCTCCCGCGAGCAGCGGCTGGCCGCTTACCGCGCCGTCCGCGATGCCCTGCGAGAGCAGATTCTGGTGCGCTTCCCCCTGCCCGGCAGTGTGGTCACATGACGGACACGGCAACATCCCGACGCCTCGTGCTGGCCAGCGCCTCGCCACGGCGAGTGGACCTTCTCGCCCAGATCGGCGTCACGCCAGACGTGATCATGCCCGCCGACATCGATGAAACGCCGCTGCCGGACGAGAAGCCGCGGGAGCATGCCGCCCGCCTTGCTGCGGCCAAGGCAGCAGCCGTTGCGGAACCAGAAGCCTTTACCCTCGCCGCCGATACGGTCGTCGGCGTCGGCAGACGTATCCTGCCGAAGGCCGAGGACGAGGCCACCGCCCGCCGCTGCCTCGCGCTATTGAGCGGCCGCCGCCATCGCGTCTATGGCGGCGTCACCCTCGCCCCGCCCGGCGGCAAGAGCCTGCACCGTCTCGTCACCACCGACGTCCGGTTCAAACGCCTCAGCGCCGATGAGATCAACGGCTACATCGCCAGCGGCGAATGGCGGGGCAAGGCTGGCGGCTACGCTATCCAGGGCCGGGCGGCAGCCTTTGTTGCCTGGGTCGGCGGCTCCTATTCCAACGTGGTCGGCCTGCCCCTGTTCGAGACCGCGGCGCTGCTGCACGGGGCGGGTTTCCGGTGGTAGGGATACACGGCGCAAGCCCCTTTACCCTGCCGCCGGTCGACCGCATCGCCATCACCGCGCCGCCCGGCCAGATGCTGGCGGCGGAGTACCGGGGCGGGCAGGTCTGGGGGCTGCACTGGCAATGGCTCGACGATCCCGACCCGGCAGGCTCCCTCTGGCGCGTCCGCGTTACCCGCCTTGTCCCCGCGTTAAAAGGCGCGTTCGCCGCCATCGGCAGCGGCCCTGACGATACCGGCTTCCTCGACCTCTCCGACACAAAGCGCCCGCCGCACGAAGGCCAGATACTGATCGCGCAAGCTACCCGCGGGCCGGAGGACGGCAAGCGCTTGACGCTGAAGCCCGCACCCCGTTTGGTGGGCCGCTATCTGGTCTACTCGCCCGGCAGACCGGGCCTCGCCGCCTCCCGCCAGTTGCGGGACAAGGAAACCGCCCGTCAGCTTCAGGGCCTGCTCCGCAGCCACATGCAGGATGGCGAAGGCGTCATCGTCCGCGCTGCCGCCGCCCCGATGCTGGCCGCACCAGAGCCCATTCTGGCCGAACTCGACCGCCACCGCGCCGCCTGGGCCGCCGCCCTAAACGCAGAGGGGCTCGGCCAGATCGCCCCGCCGCCCCCGCTCTGGCAGCAAATCCTGATAGAGCGCACCGGCACCGGCCCGGTCGAAATCGCCGCCGACGGCGACGCTGCCTATGCCGGCATGCGCACCGCCGTCTCCCAATGGGAAGCAGCAGAGCCCGTCACCCTAACACGCGACCCCGACCATGCATTTAGCGGCGCCGCCGCTATCGACGCGCTCGAAGCAAGCATGCTGCAGCAGGCTCCCCTGCTGGATGGCGGCAACCTTTGGATTGAGCCGAACCGCGCCTGCTGGGCCATTGACGTAGACACTGCCGGTCTCCGCCTGCGCACACCGGAAGACCGCCTGGCCGTCAACCGCGCCGCCGCGGTGGAAATCGCCCGGCAGGTCAGGCTCCGGCGGATTGGCGGCGCCATCGTGATTGACTTCCTGCGCCTCGCAACGAAGGAACAGCGCCTGTCCGTAGTCGCCGATCTGCGGGCAGCCTTCGCCGAAGACACCGCCAACCTTCAGTTCAACCGGGATTTCGATGCCATCGGCCTCTACAGCTTCTCCCGCCAGCGGCTCGGTCAAACGCTGTTGCCGGGGCAACGCCTTCCCCTGCTGCGTGCCGTCGAAGACTATGTCCGCCAGGGCCGCGGCGCGCCCGCCGGACGCATGGCGCTCGCCCTCGCGCCCGCTACCGCCGCAGACCTGGCCGGCATGGCCGAAACCATCGCCGCCGCAACAGCGGCCCTTGGCTATGCCCCCATCGTCATTCAGGATCAGTCGCTCAATCGCAACACCTACCAAATCCGTCCCATCTGAGCCATTCTGCCGACCATGAGCGATCCGCCCGACAACATCATTCCCCTCCGCCCGCGCAGCAAGTCCAGCCCGTGCCCAATCTGCCGCAAGCCGTCTGTGACGGAATACCGGCCGTTCTGCTCCAAACGCTGCGCGGACATCGACCTGCACAAATGGCTGGGTGAGGATTACCGCACACCCGCCGAAGAACCGCCTGATTGGGATGGTACGGAATGAGCATTCTTAGCTGGATATTCGGCCGTAAGAAGCGGGCCGCCGCCCGCGACCCGACCCCCACCATCGTCACCAAGGGCGAACGCGAGCCGATCCATGAATTTGGCGCCCGCGTTGTCGGCGTGGAACTGGAGAACCCGGACGATTCCTCCCGTCAGGAGATCATCGCCCGCACCAAACCAGGAGCCGAAACGATCTTCGTTGCCCAAATGGGTGCGTTGAAATTGGTCGCCGTCTTCGTCGCCGAAACCGGGGAACAGTTGGGCTTCCTGCCACGGGAGACCTCCCAGAAGATCATCAAGGAAGCCAAGGGCTACGACTACGGCTCCCGCGTCGAGACCATTCACGATCCCGACCCGGAGACTGGTATCCGCGAAGTCACCCTAACCATCGAGGTATTCGAGAAAGGGCGAGTTCGGTAGGTTTCCAATCAAACGTCAACCTCACTGGGAGCCCCCGCCATGACCGCCCTGCCCACTTTCGACACCCTCCTGCTCGACCGACCGGCCGACAATGTCCTGCGCATCACCATGAACCGGCCCGACGCCCGGAACGCGCAAGACCTGCAAATGACCTACGACCTGAACGATGCCTTTCAGTTCGGCGCGCACGATGCGGAGACCAAGGTCATCATCCTCGCCGGCAGCGACCCGCACTTCTCCGCAGGCCACGACCTGCGCGGAAAAGCCGGCAAGACGCTCGACGACTTCTCGCCCATTTCCACCTGGGGCGGCCACGGCGCACCGGGCGCAGAAGGCCGCCTGTCGCGCGAGCATGAAATTTACCTGGATGTCAGCCAGCGCTGGCGCGACCTGCCCAAGCCCACCATCGCCGCCGTGCAGGGCAAGTGCATTGCGGGCGGCCTGATGCTCGCCTGGATTTGCGACCTGATCGTCGCCTCCGACGACGCCCAGTTCTGCGATCCCGTCGTCGCCATGGGCGTCTGCGGCGTCGAATGGTTCGCTCACCCGCACGAGCTTGGCTACCGAAAAGCCAAGGAATTGCTCTTTACCGGCGACCAGTTTTCGGCGGACGAGGCCTACCGCCTCGGCATGGTCAATCACGTGGTGCCGCGCGCCGAACTTCAGGACTTCGTGGTCGCCATGGCCGCAAAAATCGCCACCAAGCCCCTGTTCGCCCTCCGCACCACCAAGGAAGCCGTGAACAAGGCGCAGGACGCCGCTGGCTTCCAGCAGCAGATGAGCACCGCCTTCGCCCTGCACCAGCTCTGCCACAGCCACAACATGCAGGTACACAACATGGCCGTCGATCCGGGCGGCCTCGCCCCCACCGTGAAGGGCCGTACCGACGCGCGGCTGCAGTCCAAGCCCGCGGCGGAATAGGTTCCGGCCATCATCCCCATCCAACCCCGATCCACCGTGAGTGCATCATGTACCAGAACCCCGACCTGCTGATATCGCCCGCCGCCTTGCAAGCCCGCCTGGGCGAGCCCGGCCTTTCCATCGTCGATACCCGCCCGGCGGAATTGTTTGCCGCCGGGCGCATACCCGGCGCACGCCATTTCGACCCCTATTTCGTCAATACCGACGATACGGACCCGGCACCGCTGGCCGCCTTTACCCGCATGTGGGCGAACATGCTGGGCTGGCGCGGCGTGAAGCCAACCGACACCATCGTCTTCTACGGCGCGTTTACCGACATGTGCGCGGCGCGCGCCTTCTGGTTCGCCGAGTATCTTGGCCACGCGGACGTGCATGTCCTGGACGGCGGCTTCGACGCCTGGAGAGCCGCGGGCCTGCCCATGGGCACGGATAACGCGCCGCCCTCCCCCGCCAAATTCGCCTTCCAGGCTGAACCCTCACGTGTCGCGACATATGCCGGCATCCTGCAAGCCATGGGCGATCCCGGCTGCCTGATTCTGGACAATCGCAGCCGCGCCGAGTTTACCGGAGAGGACAACCGCGCCAAATATGGCGGCGCAATTCCCGGCGCTGTGCATTGCGATTGGGTGAAACTGTACGACCACGCCACAGGCTGCATGAAACCGGCAGATGCCCTGCGCGCCATTCTGGAGCCGCTGGGCGCAACGCCCGACAAGGACATTACCGTCTATTGCAACACCGGCTACCGCTCCGCCCACGCCTATCTGGCCATGCGCCTGTTGGGCTACCCGCGCGTCCGCAACTATGTCGGCTCCTGGCAGGAATGGGGCGCCCGAGAAGGCTTGCCCATCGCCCGCCCTCCGCCAAAGCCCGCTGCGGAATAGTCACGCCGGCCACTTAGTCTCAAGCCCAAACCAAAGAGGAAACCCCGCCATGCCCTCCAACCCCGCCTTCAAATTCGACCACGTCCACATCATCGCCGAGAATCCCCACAAGACCGCTCACTGGTATGTGGAGAAGCTGGGTGCGGAGATCACCGCTGACGACGTTGTCCGCGGCGCGCCGCAAATCGCCGTTTCGCTGGGCGGCATGAATCTGCTGGTGCGCGGCCAGCGCCATGGCGAAGAGCCACTCGACCCCGACAATTTCCGCGATTATGGCGACTTCTCCAGCCACAACCGTTGGGGCGCAGACCATATCGGCTTCGCCTATGCGGGCGACCTGGAAGCCTATTGCAAGGAGTTGGAAGCAAACGGCGTCCATTTCTCCGTGCCGTACAAGACAAACCCGACCGGCCTGAAACTCTGCTTCATCGCCGCGCCCGACGGCGTCAGCATCGAACTGATCGAGCGGTAGCAATCTCTTCCAAACGGCCCCTCGATACTGCCCGGCTTTCCGCCGGGCCACTCGGGGTGAGGATGCAGGGATGCCAGGTTTCGGCAGCAGGTTTTAAAATCCCTTCCGTCCCCCTCATCTCGAGTGGCCGCGGAGCGGCTTTATCGAGAGATGATCACCCCGACACGCCATCCGGCTAGCGCCGCTACTCTGCCTGCTGGTGCACAAAATCCACGATCAGGCCAATCGCCCGCTTGGCATCCGCCCCGCCGGGATCTTTCCCGATGAAGGCATGGGTCTGCTCCGGAAACACCTCGTATTGCATCTGACCGCCCGCCCTGCGGTAGGTCTCAACGAACCTGTCCGCCATGCTCGGCCCCAGATTGTCGTCGCGCGTGCCGACGATCAGCAGTGCAGGCGGCATCTGCACATCCTCGCCCCGCTCCAGGATGCGCTGTGGCGAGCCCTCGTCCATGGCCGCCGAATCGGGCCAGAAAGCCTCATGCGCACCCGCCAGGCGCTCATTGCCGTTCGCCTGCACCATCTCATAACGCGCCAGCGGATCAGCTACCGGCCAGCACATCGCACAGAACTTGACCGAAGCATCCACACCCGCCCCGCCCTCTAACGCCGTCGCCGCATATCGCGGGTCGCCGGGCCGCATCGCGCCCAGCATCGCCAGGTGCCCGCCACTGGAGGTGCCAAGCACGCCAACCCTCCCTGCATCGCACCGCCAGCGCGCCGCGTTCTGCTTGAACCAGCGGATGCCATAGTTGATATCGGCAAGCGTCACCGGATACATGGCCTCCGGCGGCATGCGGAAGTCGAGCGCCAGTACGACGACGCCACTCTCCGCGAGTGGTTGATGGATGTCCTTGTTGGTGAAGCGGTCATTGGCGGTCCAGGCCCCGCCATGCACCTCCACCACGCCAGGAAAAGGCCCGGCTCCCTGCGGCCGATAAAGCCTGGCCAGCAGCGGCCGTCCGTCCGGCGCGGCGTACGCGATATCCTCGACGACAATTCCATAACGCTCAGCCATCGCTGGCACTTCCTTCCCATCGACTCTGTTCCAGCAGCTTAACGCCGGATGGCTTCCCGGCAACCGCCAAACAATCTACGATAGCGCCAACGACCTTTAAAAGGAGGATGCCGCCCATGCCCCGCAACAGTTGGAAGATCCGCCGTCTCTCCGCCGCGCTCGGCGCGGAAGTCACCGGCGTCAATCTCGCTGCCGCCGATGCCGGCGAAGCGGCGGAAATCCGCGACCTGCTGCACGAAAACATGGTCCTGTTCTTCCCGGAGCAGCACCTGAATGCCGACGAGCACATCGCCTTCGGCCGTCATTTCGGCGAGCTGGAAGGCCACCCGAACCTGAAGGAACGGAACGCCAAGGAGCATCCGGAAATCTTCCGGCTGATGGCAAGCGAGGGCGGCATCGCCGACGAGTGGCACACCGACCTGACCTTCCTAGAACACCCGGCGCTCATGTCGATCCTGAACATGAAGACCTGTCCGGAAGTCGGCGGCGATACCATGTGGGCCAACCTGATTGCGGCCTATGAGGGCCTCTCGCCGCCGCTGCAGGAGCTTTGCGACGGCCTCAGCGCCCTACACGACGCGCACCCGCACGACCGCGCCGACCGCATGCATATTCACCCGCTGGTGCGCATCGATCCGGAAACCGGCAAGAAGGCGCTCTACGTCAACGAGCACTTCACCCGCCGCATCGTTGAAATGAACGCCCAGGAAAGCGACCACCTGCTCGCCTACCTGACCAAATGGGTGCAGCAACCGCCGTTCACCGTCCGCTATCACTGGACGGCGGGCACGATCGGCATGTGGGACAACCGTTTTACCCAGCACTATGTGGTGAACGACTTCGTCGGCGAGCGCGTGATCGAGCGCGTGACGGTCATGGGCGACACCATCCAGGGCAACAATCCCCGCTGGCCCGCCTACACCGAGCACGCCAAACGCTCCGCCATGACCCGCCACGACCGGCAATTGCTCCGGCACATGGACTCCAGACAATTGCAAGGCAACGGCATCGGCACGGCGTAGGCTGGCGCTTTGCCACCCCGCTGTCCTGAACTCGTTTCAGGACCCACTCCAGAAACAGCTAGAACCATGCGCCCGGCGTTGGAAGCCGATGTGCCGGGCGCCGCCAGTGGACCGCTTCTGGAATGGCCCCTGAATGCCGCTTTGCCGCTTCAGGGGAAGGGAATTGGCAGTTTGCGCGCGTCCTTCAAACAACCACCGGCTTAACCGCCCCCAGTGCCCACCGGGCCAGAGCCGTCATGCGCGCGTCCTGGTGCAGCTGGCCGACGAATTGGACGCCCACCGGCATTCCATCCACCGACAGCAGCGGCATCGTCACCGCTGGCGCGCCCAGCATGGAACTCGGATAGTTCATCACGGCATCGCCGGTCGGCCGCGGCCGTAAAGGCTCGCCGGGTACGTCCATGAAGAACGGTCCCGCCGGTCCAGGGCACGACAGCATCACGATACCATCGGCGAGCCCGGCCAGCGCCGCATGCTGCACCCTCGCGGCGGCGCGGTCGTTCAGCGCCTGGCGGTAATCATCCGGCGTCATCGCCTCCGCCATGGCCAGGGTCGCCTGGGCCCGCTCACTCACCCCATTGGGATGCTCGTTCACCAGGTTGCGCTGCGCCCAGCGGTTCTCCCACGCCGTGACTTTGGAGCAGATCGCGCCTGCTTGGCTCACCGCCTGCTCCAGCGCTTCGACCAGCGCGCTATCGCCCCGCCGGATCACCTCCACTCCGGCCGCCTCTAAACCCGCCAAAATGCGGGCAAAGCCGTCCTTGCTCGACGCGTCCAGCTTCGGCCAGCCCTCGCCTTCCAGCACGATCAGCCGGTCCGGCTTGGCTGCGGCGGGAGCCGTATCCGGCCCCATCAGCCCGATGGCGTCCCGGTCACCGCCCGCGCGCTTGGCGATCTCGATGGCGACGGTCCACATGTCCTCGATGCAATTGGCGTGGGGACCGTGGGTGGACATGCTGGTCGCCTGCCGCTCGCCGCGGTTGATGCCGCCCTGGGTCGGCTTCAGCGCGACGTTACCGCAATAGGCCGCCGGCCGGATGATGGAGCCGCCGACCTGCGTGCCGATGGCAGCCGGCATCATATTCGCCGCCACCGCCGCAGCCGAGCCAGACGAGGAGCCGCCCGGCGTCCGGGCCAGATCGAACGGATTGCGCGTCGCCCCAGGATAGGCGCCGCCCAATTCCGCCGTCACAGTCTTGGCGAACGGCACCGCGCCTGCTTGCCGCAAGGCCCAGACCGCCGCGTTGTCCCGCTTCGGGAAATTGCCGCGATAGGCCGCGCAGCCCATCTCCGTCGGCATATCCTTGGTCTCCAGCAGGTCCTTTATCCCAATCGGCATGCCGTCGATGGGGGACAGGGGCCGCCCCGCCTTCCAGCGGTCCCCGCTAGCATCGGCTGCGGCCCGTGCACCTTCCTCGTTCAGGGAAACCAGCGCCTTCACCTTCGGCTCGACGGCAGCGATCTGCTCCAGGCAGCGCTCCAGATAGGCCCGCGGCGTGTCCTTGCCGTCTGCAAAGGCACGGGCCGCACCATGAAAGGTCAGGCCGCTCCGGTCGGCAGGGTCATAGGCGGCTGGAATAGAACGGGGCATCGGGTGCTTTTCCTCAAGAGATTGGCTGTGGCCGTCGACTATAACAGCACTTCTCCGCCGGGAAACATCCACGCGGTGCTAGGCATCAAAGGTCGGTCAGCGTGCCAGAATAGGCCTCCGCCGCGAACGCCACCGTCTCGGACAATGTTGGGTGCGGATGGATGGTCAGACCGATATCTTCTGCATCGGCCCCCATTTCCATGGCAAGGCACACTTCGGCGATGAGGTCGCCCGCATTCGGCCCGGCGATGCCCGCTCCCAGCACCTTGTTCGTCGCCGGATCGATCACCAGCTTGGTCAGACCCTCGTCCCGCCCGAGCGACAGCGACCGCCCGGAAGCCAGCCAGGGAAACTTGCCAGTCTTGACCGCTATCCCCTGCGCCTTTGCCTGCGCTTCGGTCAGGCCCACCCAGGCGATTTCCGGGTCCGTATAGGCGACGGATGGAATGCCCGCCGGCTCGAACGCCACCTTCTCGCCGCTAGCGGCCTCCGCCGCGACCTTGCCTTCATGGACGGCCTTGTGCGCCAGCATCGGCTGCCCAGCCACATCCCCGATGGCGAAGATGTGCGCCTGGGACGTACGCATCTGGGCGTCGACCGGGATGAAGCCGGGACCTTCCACGGCAAGCCCCGCTGCTTCCGCTCCAACCTTACCGCCGTTTGGCACCCGGCCGACTGCCACCAGCACACGGTCATAGGCGCGTGTCTCGCTCCCCTCCGGGCCTTCGATGGTCGCGGTCAGCACGTCGCCAGCCTCGACGCCCGTGACCTTCGCACCCGTCAGGATAGAGCCGTACTGGCCTGCCAGCCGTTTGGCGAGCGGCGCCACAATATCCTTGTCGGCGCCCGGGATCAGTTGGTCTGCCATCTCGACAATGTCGATCCGGCTGCCGAGCGCATGATATACCTGCGCCATTTCCAGCCCGATAATGCCGCCGCCGATCACCAGCAGGCGCGCAGGCACATCCGCCAGCGCCAGGGCCCCGGTGCTGTCCATGATGCGCGGATCGTCCGGCAGAAAGGGCAGCCGCACGGGCTCGGACCCCGCAGCGATGATCGCCTGGTCGAACCGCAGGGAGCGCTCCCCCTCCTCGCTCGCGACCGCAAGCGTGTGCGTGCCGGTGAAGTGCGCCTCACCGCGGATCACCCGCACCTTTCGTCTTTTGGCGAGCCCTGCCAGGCCGCCGGTCAGGCGGTTGACCACGCCGTCCTTGAACGCCCGCAGTTTCTCGATGTCCGGCGGTCCTGGCTCCAGGCCCACGCCATGCACCGCCGCCTCCGCTGCATCCAGGCGCAGCTTCGCCATATGCAGCAGCGCCTTGGAAGGGATGCAGCCGACATTCAGACACACGCCCCCCAGCGCCGCACGCGGATCGATCAGGACAACTTCCCGGCCCAAATCCGCCGCGCGGAAGGCAGCGGAATAGCCGCCGGGCCCCGCACCGATCACGACGAGCGAAGCATGTTCGTCCGCCACCGCATCAGGTGCCGCCGCAGGCGAAACATCAGATGCGACAGCTTCGCCAGCCGCCGCCGCTTCGTCCGCTTCGAGCAACAGCACTAGGCTGCCCTCGCTCACCGCATCGCCTTCCGCGACCAGCACCTGGCTAACGGTCCCGGCCAGCGGGCTGGGGATATCGACCGTTGCCTTGTCCGATTCCAGCACCATCAGCGCCATATCGACCTCCACCCGGTCGCCCGGCTTCACGTGCAGTTCGACCACCGGCACATCCACGAAGTCGCCGATGTTGGGAATGCGTATCTCCGCTACCATGCCCGCCTCCCCCTAAACCGCAATCCGGCGGAAATCGCCGAGCGTCCGGGCCACATGCGCCAGGAAGCGCGCAGCAGCAACGCCATCCACTACCCGGTGATCCCATGAAAGGCTTAACGGCTGGATCAATCGCGGCTGAAACGCCTCCCCATCCCAGACCGGCTGAATGGCCGCCCGCGTCATGCCCAGGATCGCCACTTCCGGCGCGTTGATGATCGGCGTGAAGTTGGTGCCGCCAATTCCGCCCAGCGACGAAATGGTGAACGTCGAGCCCTGCATGTCGCTCGGCTTCAGCTTGCCCTCGCGCGCAGCAGTGGCGAGGGTGCTCATCTCACCGGCGATCTCGCGCAGCCCCTTCCGGTCCGCCTCCTTGACTACCGGCACCACCAGCCCATCGGGCGTGTCAGCGGCGACCCCGATGTTCCAGTAATTCTTGACGACCAACTCATCGCCATCCAGCGACGCATTGAACTTCGGATAGGCTTGCAGTGCCGCCACCACCGCCTTGACCGAAAACGCCAGCATGGTGAGGCGGGCGTCATTCGGCCCTGCCTCCCCGTTCAGCGTCTTGCGGAACGCCTCCAGGTCCGTGACGTCGGCCGTGTCAAAATTGGTGACATGCGGAATGACCATGGCGTTCCGCGCGAGCGCCGGGCCCGAAATCCGCGCTATCCGGCTGAGCGGCACCCGCTCTACCGGCCCGAACTTGGCAAAATCGACCTTCGGCCAGTCCGGCAGACCCGCTACCGCCATGCCACCGGCGGCAGGCGGGGGCGGCGGTGCCGCCAGCCGTGCTTTCACGAAAGCTTCAATATCCTCCCGCGTGATTCGGCCCTTGGTGCCACTGCCTGATACCTCCGCCACGGCAACACCCAGGGTCCGGGCATAGCGCCGGACGGATGGCGACGCGTAGACAGGCTTGCCCCGCTCCATTGCAGGCGGCACCGGCTCCTCAGCAACGGATTCAGGCTCTAGCGCAGGAGCCGGGGCACTGTCCGCGGGCGATGGAGCCTCGGATACCGCCTCGCGCTCCGGGCGCGCGGCTTCACCCGCCTGCCCGCTCTCGGCGTCCGCACTGCCAGGCTCCCCAGTGTCCGCCGGGTCAGCTTCCATAATGACGATCACGCTGCCCTCGCTGACCGTATCGCCTTCCGCGACCCGCATCTCCATCACCCGGCCGGCAAAGGGCGCGGGCACGTCCAGCGTCGCCTTGTCGGACTCGACCACCACCAGCGTATCTTCTGCGGCTACCATGTCACCAACGGCGACCGCCACTTCCACCACCGGCACGTCGGCAAAATCGCCGATGTCGGGAACCCGGACTTCCTTCATGTAATCTCTCCCGTTTCCCGCCTAAGCCAGCCACGGCGCATCGGCGCCGGGATCGATGCCCAGATCGCGAATGGCCTTGGCTTGCACGCTGCGTTCGACCGAGCCTTCCCGCACCAGCGCCTCGATCGCGGCGAGCGCCACATGCTGGCGGTCCACTTCGAAGAACCGGCGCAGCGCCACCCGGCTCGCGCTGCGGCCGAAACCGTCCGTGCCCAGAATGGTCATCTTCGCGTCGATATAGGGCGCAATCTGCCCCGGAACCGCGCGGACATAGTCACTGGCCGCAATCACCGGCGCGCTTCCCGGCAGCAGCGTCTCCACATAGGCTTTCGCTGGTACCGCCGACGGTTTCAGGCGGTTCTCCCGCTCCACCGCCGCCGCATCCCTGGCAAGCTCGCTGAACGAGGTGGCGGAGTAGATGTCCGAGGCGATGCCATAGTCCCGCGCCAGGATTTCTGCCGCCGCAATCACCTCCCGCAGGATGGTCCCGGCCCCGATCAACCGCACCCGCGGCGCGTCCTCCGCTCCATGCTGGGCAAACCGGTACATCCCGCGAATGATCCCGTCCGCCGCCCCGTCCGGCAGCGACGGCTGGGCGTAGTTCTCGTTCATCACGGTGATGTAAAAGAACTCGTCCCGCTTCTCGTCCAGCATCCGCACCATGCCGTGCTCCATGATCACGGCCAGTTCATAGGCAAAGCACGGATCATAGGCCCGGCAGTTCGGCACCGCCGCCGCCGCGAGGTGGCTGGAGCCGTCCTGGTGCTGCAATCCTTCGCCGGAGAGCGTCGTCCGGCCCGCCGTCGCTCCCAGCAGGAAGCCCCGCGCCCGTTGGTCCGCCGCCGCCCAGATCAGGTCGCCGACCCGCTGGAAACCGAAGATCGAATAGTAAATGTAGATCGGCAGCAGTTCCGTATCGTGCACGGAATAGGCGGTCGCCGCCGCGGTCCACGAACTGAGCGCGCCTGCCTCCGTAATGCCTTCCTCCAGCAACTGCCCGTCCGCCGACTCTTTGTAAAACAGCATCGAGCCCGCATCTTCCGGCTCGTAAAGCTGGCCCTGGGGCGCGTAAATGCCCACCTGCCGGAACAGGTTGTCCATGCCGAAGGTGCGGGCCTCATCGGCCACGATCGGCACGAGCCGCGGCCCGAACGCCTTGTCCCGTAGCAGGCCGCTCATCATGCGGACGGCGGCCATGGTGGTGGACATTTCCCGCCCATCCGCCTGCAGCGCGAACTTGGCGTAGTTGGCAGGCTCCGGCCGTTTCGGCGCGTCGCTGCTGGCATTGATCGACCGCTGCGGCAAGTACCCGCCCAGCGCGGTCCGCCGTTCTTTCAGATAGCTGATTTCAGGACTGTTGTCCGACGGGCGGTAGAAGGCCAGATCCTCAACCGCCTTGTCGCTCAACGGCAGGGCGAAACGGTCGCGGAATTCCAGCAGTGCATTTACGTCCAGCTTCTTCGCCTGGTGCGCCGTCATCCGGGACTCACCGGCCCCGCCCATGCCATAGCCCTTCTTGGTCTTGGTCAGGATCACGGTCGGCTGGCCGGCGTGCGCCTTGGCGGCGGCGAAGGCGGCATAGAGCTTCCGCAGGTCATGCCCGCCGCGCTTCAGCCGGTGAATCTCGTCGTCGCTCATGTGCTGGACGAGCGCGGAGGTCGCCGGGTCCGCCTCAAAAAACTTATGCCGGTTATAGTCACCGTCCTTGGAGCCGAGCGTCTGGTACTCCCCGTCCAGCGTCTCCGCAAACCGGCGCAGCAGCACGTGCTCCGTATCCCGCGCGAACAGGTTGTCCCATTCGGAACCCCATAGCACCTTGATCACGTTCCAGCCCGCGCCAATGAAAAGCGATTCAAGCTCCTGGATGATCTGGCCATTGCCCCGCACCGGCCCGTCGAGCCGTTGCAGGTTGCAGTTCACGATGAACGTCAGGTTGTCGAGCCCTTCGCGGGCGGCCAGCGTCAGCGCGCCGACCGATTCCGGCTCATCCATTTCCCCATCGCCGAACACGCCCCAGACCCGCCGCTCGGCGGTATTCGCCAGCCCCCGCGCGTGCAGGTAGCGCATGAAGCGGGCCTGGTAGATCGCCGACATCGGCCCAATCCCCATGGAGCCGGTCGGCATCTGCCAGAACTCTTTCATCAGCCACGGGTGCGGATAGGAGCAGAGGCCATTCCCCGGCACTTCCTGGCGGTAGCCGCTGATATCGGCCTCACTCAACCGCCCTTCCAGGAAGGCGCGGGCATAGACCCCCGGCGCGGAATGCGGCTGAAAATAGACCAGATCGCCCGCGAAATCGCCTTGCCGCGCCCGGAAGAAATGATTGAAGCCCACCTCGAATATCTCTGCGGCGGAGGCGTAGGAGGCGATGTGCCCGCCCAACTCGCCATACGCCTTGTTCGCCTGCATGACCATGGCGAGCGCGTTCCAACGGATAATGGAGGTAATGCGCTCCTCCATCTCCAGATCGCCGGGGTAGGCCGGCTGCTGCGCCAGCGGAATCGTGTTGCGGTAGGCGGAGAACGGCGCCCCCGCCGTCGTCACGCCGAGGCGCCGCGCCCGTTCCTGCACCTGGGAGAGCACATAATAGGCGCGGTCCCGCCCAGCCTCCGCGGTCAGGGCCTCGACGGCCTCCAACCACTCGGATGTTTCCACCGGGTCCGGGTCCTGCATTTGCAGGGACAAACGATTTGCAGCCATGGCACTCACCTCTTTCACGATAGTCCCAAGGTACGCCGCAAACCCGCACGAATGTCGTTAAAGTTGCTGCAATCACCTGCTCTTTGCGCTAGTTCTCTGCGTTATTATCCAAAATTACGCTGGAAACCGCCACAAATGCCGGATGCCCTCGACAGTATCGACCAACGCATCCTCCAGGAACTGCAACGGGACGGCCGCCTGACCCACCAGGAACTCAGCGACCGGGTGGGCCTCTCCCCCTCCCCCTGCGCCCGCCGCATCAAGAAGCTGGAGGATGAAGGCTACATCACGGGCTACAGCGCCCACATCGACGAGGCGAAAATGGGCTTCGGCTTCAACGTCTTCGTGTCGGTGAAGCTTGACCGCCAGATCGAGGACCGGCTGGTCTCGTTCGAGGACGAAATCGCCCGCTGCCCGGAAGTCGTCGATTGCTGGCTGATGACCGGCAGCTTCGACTACCTGATGCGCGTCGCCGTCTACGACATGAACGAGTTCGAACGCTTCCTGACCAGCCGCCTGACCCGCATCATGGGCGTCGCCTCTATCGAATCGTCGATCCCGGTCCGGCGGGTCAAGAACCAGGCCGCGCGGCTGCGGTGAATTCACGAGCCCATGCAGACGGTCTTATTTGGATAGCGAGATTCGTTTGTTTTTCGCGCAGCGGCCATTAATAGTCGCTCGCAGACCAGAATCGCCCCAACGGTTCTCCGCCATACTAGCTCGAGATCAGAAACATGCTGCCATTCGTGACTGCTGCAATGTCGTTTGTGGACCGCCTGTTCAACCGAAAAAAGGGTGAGAGCGCCAAAGAGCTAAAATCATTAATCAAAAACAGGCTTGAATCGGGCGACCCGGTCATTCTGCGCGATCCGGAGCATTATTTCAGTGACCAACGCGCAGCAAACGCCCCCAGCACCGCTTTTGAATCAGGGCATATCGCTCAGTCGGGAGATAATCCGCCCGTGCGTTGGAAACAGTACCGCTGGACCAATCCAAAGACTTTGGGCGAGTCGTCTTGGCAAAGCATCACCTGGCGGTTCTATGAGAACAACCTGATCGCGTTCCAGGCTGAGATGGCAAACGCCAGCACCGGCCTTGACCAAGGCGATACGCAGGGACATCGCATCGAACTAGTAACGAATGACGGTTGGATGGTCGGGGCCTGGCGGGCCGAATTCTTTGTCCGGCGCAACAACGCCGTCCGCCATTTCGCCGGTTATTTCGAGGAAAATCATCACCTGCTGTCTCTGCATTTCGACGAGCTGGCTGAAGTGCAGATGGGCATTTGGTTTCATGGTGGCCGCCAGAGTTCCGGCGGCAAGGCTAGCTGAAGTCAGCCCCGCCGCCTCTTGACGCTGTCAGATAACGCCTTTGTCCTTCAGGGCCTTCAGATCGTTGACGCTGGCGCCGACAGAGCCGAACACTTCTTCATTGTGCTGACCAAGCTTCGGCGCAACGGTACGGACCGCAACGCCGCCACCACCGCTCTTGGCGCCGGTCATCCTGATGGGGGAGCGGATGTGCGGAACTTCCCCCAACTCATCGTCATGGGCCGTGACTACCATCTCCCGATGCTTCACCTGCGGATCACTAAACAACTGGCCGTAGTTATAGACCGGGCCGCAGGGTACGTTCGCTGCTTCCAGAACCTCGACCCAGTGGTCGGTGGTATTGGTCTTCAACAC
This sequence comes from Alphaproteobacteria bacterium, assembly GCA_965222315.1. Lineage (GTDB taxonomy): Bacteria > Pseudomonadota > Alphaproteobacteria > Bin95 > Bin95 > JACKII01. The sequence goes on from OZ244951.1 coordinate 2,567,210, forward strand.
CCCCTCGATCGCCTCTTCCAGCGCCTCCCGGTTCTTGACGCGCATCGCGCCGTAGGGCCAGCGCGGATCATCCACCCATTCGGGATGGCCCAGCGCAGTAGCGCAGCGGGTCCAGATGGTCTGATTGCCCGCGCCAATCATGATGTAGCCATCGCCCGTGCTGAAACGCTGGTAAGGCGCGTTCTGGCGGTGGCGGGAGCCCTGACGCTCCGGTTCCTTCTTTTCCGGGTCGGCCAGATAGCCGGCACTGGTCCAGGAGGACAGGCCAATGGCGGTCTCCAGCAGAGAGGTTTCGATCAGGCACCCTTCACCCGTCTTCTCCCGCTGCCAGAGCGCTGCGAGCACACCGTGCGCGGAGAACATGCCGGTGCCGAGGTCGGTGATCGGCAGGCCCACGCTGGTCGGCGGGCCGTCCGGTTCACCGGTCACATGCATGATACCGCCCATACCCTGGGCAATCAGGTCGAACCCGCCGCGATGCTTCAGCGGGCCGTCATAGCCGAGGCCCGACGACTGGCAATAGATCAGGCGCGGGTTGACCTTCTTCAGGTCCTCATAGCCCAAGCCGGCGCGCGGCATGACCGTAGGGCGGTAGTTTTCCCAGAGGATATCAACCGTCTTGATCAGCTCCAGGAAGAGCGCCTTCCCTTCCGGCTCCTTGTAGTTGAGCGTGACGCTTTTCTTATTGCGGTTGATATAGCGGAAGAAGGCGTTCCGCTCCGTCTGGTCGCCCATGGAACGGGTGCTGTCACCCTTGCCCGGCCGCTCCACCTTGATCACTTCCGCGCCCATATCGGCAAAAATCATGGTGCCAAAGGGACCTGCCATATGCTCCGTCATATCGAGCACGCGGATGCCGTGGAGGGGGCCTTTGTTGGTGGTCATGTGCGGTGTTTCCTTACTGGTATCTTATTGCCCTCATCCTGAGCCTGTCGAAGGGTGTTCTATGGGGGAGAGGCATCCTTCGACAGGCTCAGGGTTAAAGGCTAAACAACAATGCTGCCAGATTGCTTCGGCTTCGCCTCGCAATGACGGCGGGGTTTCATTGTTCGATGGCGTCGGTTGTCAGTCTTACCCGGCCTTCGCCACGCTCTCCAGCGTCGGCATGTTGTAGCGGTCTTCCGGCTTTTCCCAGCCTTTCCAGACCGGCTTGCGCTTCTCGGCGAAGGCCGCGCGGCTCTCCATCCGGTCGCTGAGCGCGCCATGCTCGTGCAGGGCCTTGGCGAGCTTGTGGTAGTTGGGGCCCGGGTTCGGGCGCAGGCTCTTCATCATATGCAGCGTGTTCACGCGGCTCGCCGGCGGCAGGCTCAGCAGGTGCTCCGCCATCTTCAAGGCTTCCGGCATCAGGTCGTCCGGCTCGCAGAGGCGGTTCAGAAAGCCCAATTCATACATGCGTTCGCTTTTGATCCGGTAGGCGAATGCCATTTCGGTCGCGATCGGAAACGGTAGGTTCGCCACATGGCCGTGGTTCCAGCCCCCCAGCATCCAACGCTTCGCCTCGCTCATTTCAAACAGCGTGCCCTTCACGGCAAGACGCAGGTCGCATTTCTCCACCAGCATGAAGCCGCCGCCCATGGCAAAGCCATTCACCGCGCAGATCACCGGCTTGGTAAGGGTCTCGTTCATGAAGGGGTCCGGCTTGGCCGTCGGCTTGGAGAAGCCAGGCTTGCCAGCCTGGAGCGCTTCCTTCATGTCCTCGCCCGCACAGAAGCCGCGGCCGGAGCCGGTGAAAATCGCGACTTCCAACTCCTTCGAATCCTCAAAGTGATTCCAGGCTTCGGAAAGCAGGCCCCGGATTTCGTTGTTTAACGCGTTCAGCGCATCCGGGCGGTTCATGCGGATGACGAAAATTTCGCCATGCTGTTCTGTTTCGACGACGGGCATGGTGCCGGGCTTCCTCTTGCTTGAGTGTGTTCTGGTCGGATCGTGCACTGATAGCGCGGAATGGGACGGGACGCACGCGCAGGAAAAGGCGGTTTCCGCCCGCTGGAATGCGCAACACGCTTATGTCACTGAACCTTCATCAATCTGTCAATTCACCTTCCCATTTCCACCACTAAAAGTTCACAGAATTGTAACGCATCAATAACCCAACGCTGGGAAAGAGTGCTGCCGGAATACCGTCGCTGCAAGACAAACAGCGTTCGGCACCCCCTCATATCCAGGAGACGATCATGGATCGCATCGACCATCAGGAAATCTCGTTCGACGAGTTCGACGAGATCAACTCACCGCGCCCGGAAGAAACCGACTTCGACCGTGTCGCCGAACGCTTCATGAGCCGCCGCAGCTTCCTCCGCGGCTCGGTCGCCGTCGGCGCCAGCGCCTTTGTTCTCGGCACCGCCAGCTTATCCAGCCGCGAAGCGCGGGCTGCCGCCAGCTGGCTGAACTTCGACCCGATCCCGGCCAATACCAACGACGCCATCACGGTGCCGACGGGCTTTAAATCCCAAGTGGTCGTTCGCTGGGGAGATCCGCTTTGGACCCAGGGCGTCGATTTTGACCACAGCACCCGCGGCACCGGCGCGACCCAGGCGCTGGCCTTCGGCGACAACAATGACGGCATGGACATTTTCGCCGGCCCCAACGGCGAAGCCATCCTGGTGGTAAACAATGAGTACACCAACCGGTCGATCATGTACGGCAATCGCGAGAGCAAACTGCCGGAAAACGCGGACGACGTGATCAAGGGCAAGAACGCCCACGGCATCAGCGTCGTCGAACTCACCCAGGCAGACGGCGAGTGGCAGGTGGTAAAGGACAGCAAATTCAACCGCCGGATCACCGCCGACACCCCGATGGAAATCACCGGTCCGGCGCGCGGCCACGATATGCTGAAAACCGCATTCGATCCGACCGGCACGCGCTCGCTCGGTACCTGGAACAATTGCGGTAACGGCTTGACCCCATGGGGCACCTACCTGACCTGCGAGGAAAACTTCAACGGCTACTTCTCTTCCTCCGAGGAGCCGCAGGATCAAAAACCAGTGGCGCTGCCTGCCGGCTTTGGCCGTTATGGCATCAAAGCCAAGGACTGGGGCTACGCCTGGGCCATGGCTGACGAGCGTTTCGACGTCTCCAAGCATCCGAACGAGCCGCACCGTAACGGCTACATTGTCGAGATCGATCCCCTGGACCCAACCTCTACGCCGAAAAAGCGCACCGCTCTTGGCCGTTTCAAGCATGAAAACGCCGAGGTGGTGATCGCCAGCGACGGCCATGTCGTTGTCTATCTCGGCGACGATGAGCGCGGCGAATTCCTCTATAAGTTTGTGTCGGCCGGCACCTTCAGCGAAGGTGGCGACAATGCCGACCTGCTGGAAGACGGCGACCTGTTCGTTGCAAAGTTCAACGACGATGGTACCGGCGAGTGGGCGAAGCTGACCCCGGCCTCGACCGGCATGACCTCCAAGGCGGAAATCTGCGTCCATACCCGCATGGCTGGCTCAGCAGTCGGCGCCACAACGATGGACCGTCCGGAATGGGTTGCAGTTAATCCGATGAAGGCGGAAGGCTATTGCTGTCTGACCAACAACAAAAACCGCGGCGTGAAGCCGAATGCCGGAGGTGATGAAACCGCCGTCAACGGCCCGAACCCGCGGGAAAAGAACAATTACGGCCAGATCGTGCGCTGGGAGCCGGTCGACGGCAACCACAGCTCTGCCGCGTTCAAGTGGGACCTGTTTGCCATTGCGGGCAACCCGGCGGTTCACAGCGACGCCTATGCCGGCTCCAAAAACGTCACAACCGAGAACATGTTTAACAGCCCGGACGGTCTGAAATTCGACAGCCAGGGCGGCCTCTGGATCCAGACCGACGGCAACTATTCGAACGCCAAAGACTTTGCCGGCATGGGCAATAATCAGATGCTGTTCGCCGACACCAATACCGGCGAAATCAAGCGGTTCCTGGTTGGCCCGAAAGAGTGCGAAGTCACCGGCCTCACCTGGTCCGCCGACCGGAAAACCATGTTTGTCGGCATCCAGCACCCGGGGGAAAAAGGCGACAGCCACTGGCCGGAAGGCGGCGACGCCGTTCCGCGCTCCGCCATTGTCGCGGTCACCCGCAACGACGGCGGCGTGATGGGCTAGCTTTTACGGCACTGCAGAAAGGGGCGGCGGGAACATTCTCGCCGCCCCTTTTCTTACGCGGCTATCCGCTAAATACCCTGGAACAGCCAGCCGATATAGGCGACGTAGGCGGCGAGGAACAGCACGCCTTCGACCTTCGACAGGCGCGCGCCGCTCAGCATGAGTGGCAGCAGCAACGCGCTTGAACCGGCCATCAGCCAGATATCGATACCTTGGAAATGCGCATCAATGCTGATGGGCAGCGTCAGGGATGTCGCGCCCAAAATGGCAAAAATATTGAAGATGTTGCTGCCGATCACATTGCCGAGCGCCACATCCGTGTGGCCCCGCCAGGCCGCAACGCCGACGCTCGCCAGTTCCGGTAGCGAAGTGCCGATTGCGACCAGGCTCAAGCCGATAACTGCTTCCGACACGCCAAAGGACCGCGCCGTTTCCGTCGCGCCATAGACCAGCAACTGCGCGCCAAAGACCAGCAGACCGATCCCCAGGAGCAGGAAGCCGATGGAGCCCGCCGTCCCACCGGGCGGCGACGGCACTTCATCGGCCTCGCTCTCGTGTACCTGGGCAGCGCCATTGCCCTGCTGGCTTTCCCGGCGGAAGGAATAGATGAGGAAGGCTACCAGCGCCACGAGCAGGCAGGCGCCATGCCACCGCTCAATACTGCCCGTATAGACCAGCACCAGCAGCACCAGACTGCCGGCGACCATCATGGAACCGTCCCGGTATACCAGCGCCTTGCGGCAGGGCAGCGCACAGATAAGCGCGGCAACGCCAAGGATCAGCAGGATATTGGCGATGTTGCTGCCAACAACATTACCGATTGCAATGGCCGGCCGGCCAGCCCAAGCCGCCTTCAGCGACACCACGAGTTCCGGCGCAGATGTTGCCATCGCCACCACGGTCAGGCCGATCAGCAACGGCGACACGGCGAACGAGCGCGCGGTACCAACCGCCCCCCTTACCAGCACCTCTCCACCACCAAAAAGCAGGACTAGTCCAGCAACGAGACAGAAAGTGACCATACGAAATTGTGCCTATTGGCGGCGGGAGTACTCCGCCACATATAGGACGGCATCAGCAGACGAAAAGGCTTGGTGATGCCATTGACACTGCGCAAATCGGACCATACAAGGACGTCTCTCTGGGCAGGTGGGTGAGTGGCTTAAACCAGTGGATTGCTAATCCGCCGTACCTTTAATTGGGTACCGAGGGTTCGAATCCCTCCCTGTCCGCCACTGGCATGGTCGCCTCTCTCATTTCCTAGAGACTTCGTACACGCAATAAATTTGCGCGTTATTTCCATGGCTTATGACCGTGTGCTGGGGTGCGTAAGGCATAGGACTCGCAGAGCACCACCGCGAGACGGGCTGTAGGCGATGCAGTCTCTAATGGGCTTTTTAGCGGTACGCTAACGGGCGCATCTTGCGGAGGATGAGCCTGAAGCTGGACGCCACTGGCGTGAGCCTAAGGCCCTACCCGAGATTATCCGGTGGCATTCTCGCCAAGATTTAGCGGTCTGGCGTGCCCAGGATGACCTGCTTCTGCTCATTCCAGTCCGTTGGAGTGGTGGGGAGAGTCGCAAGCCTGTTGGCGGTGAGGTCTGGCGGCTGCTTGCCATTGAGGATGGTCTCGACGATATCGCGCCCGAGAAAGCCAAGACGCAGCAGGCGGCTAAGATAACTGCTGCCGATGCCATGTGACGTGGCGATGGCGTCGAGCGATCGGCCATCCCCCTGCAGCACCTCGCTTCGGATAGCCCAGGCGCGGGAAAGCAAGCGTATCAGAGCCGGATCCGGGGCTTGAGCACTGGTCCTCTCATCGACCAGACGCATCTCCAACCCAGTGCGCTTCAGGCGGACAGGCAATACAATCTCGTGGATGGTTGCTGCGGATAGTGGCACCTGCGATGCGACTGGTGCCGCATCCAGCACCTGCAGCAGATGCGGAATCGCCAGACCGATGCTCAACGATGCCTCGGCGACGATGACATGCGCGATCATGTTCCGAATGGTAGTTCGGTCGTCGCCGGCGGCGTTGGCGGTCAGATCCCGGGCTCGCGCGGCGGCAGCATCGATCACCGCGTGCTCGTCGATCGGCGCCACCCCGGCCTTTGCCAGCAACGGCTGCAATAGCTTTGCATCGCTCAGCAGGTCGACGATGGCACCGATCGCCACCCCCCTTCCACCTCACCCGCCGGCAGGCACCAGCGCCGGTGCTTCTGATGCACACCCTCCGCCGGTCTTGAGACATAGTAGCGGTAGCGCTTGCCGTTCTTGTTGGCATGGCTGGGCATGAAGGGATCGCCCGCATCGGTCCGGATCCTGCCCGCCAGCAGGCTTGGCGCCCGGGCATTGGTCTTGTTGGCATCGGCGATGCGGTTCGCCTCCAGTCTGGCCTGCACCGCCTGCCACAGGTCTTCGCCGATGATGGCCGGATGCTGGCCCGGATGGACCTGGGCCCAGTGCCGGATCTGCCCGCGATAGATCAGGTTCTGCAGCATGCGGTAGAGCGCCCCCCGATGCAAAGGCTTGCCGCCGACCAGGCGGCCATCCTCGCGCCGGTAGACCTTATTGACGATCCCGTCTTCGGTCAGGTCTTTCCGCAAGGCATCGACCGCGGCGAGCGCCAGATAGACCCGTAAGATGTGGCGCACGGTCCAGCCTCTCCGCTGTTGGCAGCCCATCGGGCCCGGGATCGAAGAAGGCGGCCCGATTCAAGTGGAAGCGCCCCCCACCCGGCGGCATCGGGATTTGCTGATATTGCGCCTCGAATGCCGGCTCTCCCAGGTCCCGGCGCAACCGCGCGATCGTATCCGCATCAAACCGCTCAGGCGACAACACATCCACGACCTGAACTTTGCCGATGGTGACACGCTGCAATTCCGCCTTTTCGAGCCCGGCACGTTCGACGACGCGGTCGATCCAGCCAACCCTCTCCAAACGTCGGGCTTTGGCAGAACAACGACATTCAACAGCCTGGCAGATATCACCGAAGCTCACTTGAACGGCGTGTTGCAAGCGTCCGATCCAGGCGGTCGCGATACACTGTTAACGGTCTCCACATTAGGCGATCAGGTTTCCGTCACGCTCTCTGGCATCCAGTTCACCTCGTTGAACATTCCGGCTCAACCTCCATCTGACCCATCGCCAGGCGACGACAAACTAATTGGCTCCTCCAGTGACAACATCATGCTCGGACATGGCCGCAATGACAGCATTCTGATGCGTTATGGCAACGACACGGCAGCAGGCGGCACAGGTGCATATCAGTTCATGCTGGATGGCCGCTATGTTAGTGATAGCGATTCACACCGATTACTGACCTGAATTTCAGTGAAGGCGACTTCATTGAGTTCCGCTTTATGGATATCGGCACGTTCGACGTCAGCGCCGATCCCACCAATGATCTATTCGTCTACAATAACGGCACCAAGTCCCGTTTCGACAGCATTGAAGACATTCAGGAAGCTGCGGTCCATGGAATCATGAGCGCAGTTGACGATGGGTTAGGTGGCACCGCGTTAAGCTCCAATACCGGCGGAGACGCGGTGACCTTGACGTTGGAGAGCATCAATCCCTACGGCGTTTAGGCGTTAAGAGCGTGTTTGATAAGTAACCATTCGGCGAAGCCGCTCTTGTGCCAGGTGATTAATCCGCGATCCTGAGCGTTAGTGGGTCTGTTGCATTATTGGTTGGCTAAGTCCGAAGATTGGCTTTTTTGGGAGCAACGAGATGCACAGATCGCCACTCAAAGGTCATCGGTTCCCGCGAGGCATTATCCTCACCGTCGTCAGATGGTATTGCCGCTACGGCCTTTCCTACCGGGACGTCCGTGATCTTCTGGCTGAACGCGGTGTCTCAGTAGACGCATCAACCGTCTATCGCTGGGTTCAAAAATTCGGGCCAGAGATTGCAAAACGCTCCATCAAACATCGAATCGGGCGAGGCCTCAATTGGCATTTGGACGAGACCGATGTGCGGGGCGGTGGAAAATGGTGCTATCTCTGGCGGGTCCTCGACCAATTTGGAAGGCTCATCGATTTCAGGCTGACAGCCGGGCGCGACGCCAATGCGGCGCGGGCATTTCTCCATCAGACGCTGGAAGCAGCCAAGCTTTACCGGCCTGTCACCATCACAACCGACAAGGCATGGAACTACAAGAAAATCATCGTCGAGACGAACGCGGGGTGCGACCCGGCAGATCAGATCCGGCATATTGATCGAAAGTACCTCAACAACCGCATCGAATCCGACCATGTCGCTCTGAGGCAGTGTCAAGGCAATCTCGGTTGAGGCCATCTCAGCAGCCACGCACTATATTCGGATGCCAAATCCGTTTCGGTATTTCAACAGTTCGCCCGAGGTCACCCGCCTCGCGGTCATGATGTACATTCGCTATCCGCTCTCCCTGCGTCAGGTCGAGGACCTGCTGTTCGAGCGCGGTATCGATATCAGCCACGAAACCGTCCGCTTCTGGTGGAACCGCTTCGGCCCGATATTCGCTGCCGAATTGCGGAAACGTCCCCGTCGCCAGGACCTATACTCGCTCTGGCGCTGGCATTTTGATGAGGTCGTCCGTATCAACTGCGAGCAGCATTACCTCTGGCGTGCCGTCGATCACGAGGGCGAGGTCCTGGACGTCTATGCCTCGAAAACCTGGAACCGCAAGGCAGCCCTGCGATTTCTGCGCCGCGCCCTGAAGCGTTACGGCAGCCCGCACGAGGTCGTCGCCGATAGGCTCCGCTCTTACGGTGCGGCGTTCAACGTCCTCGGCATGGAAGACCGACAACGGTGCGGACAATGGCTGAACAACCGGGCCGAAAACTCACATCAGCCCTTCCGACGAAGCGAGAGCGCCATGGGCCAGTTCCGCAGCCATAAGACCCTGCAAAAATTCGCTTCCGTCCATGCCAACATGCACAATCATTTCAACTGCGAACGCCACCTCGTTAGCCGCAAAACTTACAAGAAAAATCGTGCCGCCGCCCTGGCGGAGAGGAATGCTGGTGCCGCATGATGCCCCTAATCCGGTTTTGCGCTCGAGACCGGCAATCAACTTGCCCATCTCCGGTTTCTCTGACGACATCCTCTAGCTTGAACCGCTATCTTTCGGTTGACGAACCGGGAACAACCTTCTTAGGGCGACGTAAAAAACCGGGGTCAGAAACAGGCCGAACAACGTCACGCCAAGCATGCCAAAGAACACAGCGGTACCAAGCGACTGGCGCATCTCGGCGCCGGGCCCTGTGGCGATCACCAGCGGCACCACGCCCAGGATAAAGGCGAAGGCCGTCATCAGGATCGGCCGCAACCGCAAGCGGCTGGCCTCGACCGCCGCTTCGACTGGACCGAGACCGCGGTCTTCTTGCGCCTGCTTGGCGAACTCGACGATCAGAATGGCGTTCTTCGCCGCAAGACCCACCAATACGATCAGGCCGATCTGCGTCAGCACGTTGTTGTCCATGCCGCGAAAATCAACCCCGACCAGCGCCGCGAATATCGACAATGGCACGATCAGAACAATTGCCAGCGGCAGAACCCAACTCTCATAGAGTGCGGCGAGCACCAGGAACGCGAAAACAATCGAAAGCACGAAGGCTATCGAGCTGGTGTTGCCCTGCTCACGCTCCTGCAGGGCCAATTCCGTCCACTCGTACTCGATCCCCGGCGGCGAAAGACGCTCGGTCAACTGCTCCATCGCGTCGAGTGCTTCGCCGGTCGAGCGGCCAGGCGCTGCCTGCCCCTGTACCGGCACCGACACCAGCATATTGTAGCGCTGGACGAGTTGCGGCCCGGCGGTTTCGCGAACCGTAACCAGCGTGCCGAGCGGGACAAGCGCGCCGGTCGCCGACCTGACCTTCAGGTTGGCGATACTTGCCGCGTCGACCCGAAAGCGTTCGTCCGCCTGCGCGCGGACCTGAAACAGCCGGCCAAACGCATTGAAGTCATTGACGTAAGTCGAACCCAAATTGACGGACAATGTTTCAAATATATTCCCAATTGGCACGTTCAGCATCTGCGCCCGGACACGATCGATATCCAGGAAGATCTGCGGCGAACTGGCGGAGAATGTCGTGAAGACGCTTGTGACGTCACTCACGCCCCGTGCCGCGCCCATGACGGCATACGCGGTCTGGAGCACACGGTTCATTTCACCGCTCTCGCGCTCCTGCAATTGCAGCTTGAAGCCGCCGCCACTGCCGACACCCCGCACTGACGGCGGCGGAACAGCGATGACAAAGGCTTCGCGCAGGATTTGCATGCGGGCGTAGAGATTGCCAACAATCGCACCGGCAGTCAGTCCCGTTGCCTCCCGTTCCTCGAACGAGGTAAACGGGGTAAAGAGCACCCCCTGGTTCGACGCGTTGGTGAAGGTCGCACCGGAAAAACCGGCAAACCCGACCGCGTTTTCCACACCGGGCGTAGCGAGCGCAATATCGGAGGCTTGGCGGATAATGGCGTCCGTCCGTTCCAGAGAAGCGCCATCGGGCAATTGCACCACGACGATCGCGTAGCCTTGGTCCATTGGCGGAATGAAGCCTGTCGGTACCGTATTCAGCATATACCAGCCACCGAACAGCAGGCCGCCGAACACCGCCAGCATCGCGCCGAGCCTTAACCAGGAACCGACCAGTACAGAAATGAGCCAGGCATAACCGGCTGACAGCCCGTCGAAGCCCCGGTTGAATGCGCCGGCAAGACGCTCGCCGAACCTGGCGAGAGGGTTGCGGGGCGCCTCGTCACTGTGCGAGCGCAGCAGGATTGCCGCCAGTGATGGCGATAGGGTCAGTGAGTTGATCGCGGAAATCGCCGTTGCAACCGATATGGTCACCGCAAACTGGCTGTAGAACTGGCCGGTGATGCCAGCGACGAAGATGGTCGGCACGAAGACAGCCATCAACACGAGCGCGATACCGATTACCGCGCCCGCCACCTCGTCCATGGTGCGGTGCGAGGCTTCACGCGGGCTGAGACCGAGCTTGATGTTCCGCTCGACATTCTCGACCACGACGATGGCGTCATCGACAACGATGCCGATCGCAAGCACCAGGCCGAAAAGGGTCAGCAGATTCAACGAATAGCCCAGCGCCAGCATGGCAGCGAAGGTGCCGACTAGCGACACCGGGATCGCCAGCAGCGGAATGATCGCGGTCCGCCAGGACTGCAGGAAGACGACGATCACGAGGACGACCAACAGGACGGCTTCAAAGATCGTCGTGTAGACCGCATTCACCGACGACTCGATAAATTCGGTCGGATTGTAGACGACCTGGTAGGCCAGACCGGCGGGGAAGTCCTGGCTCAATTCCTCCATTTTTGCGATGATCTCGTCGGCGGTCTCCAGCGCGTTCGAGCCAGGCCTCTGGAAAATGCCGAGTGCCACCGCGGCCTTGTTGTTCAGATAAGAATTGGTCACATACTCTCTGGCGCCGATCTCGGCGCTGGCGACGTCACGGACGCGGACGATGCGGCCGTCCTCGCTCGCTCGCACGATCACGTCCTCGAATTGATCCGCGTTCGTAAGCCGGCCTTGAGTCGTAACGGTGACCTGGAAGGCGGAGCCGAGATCGTTCGGCGGCGCGCCGAGCGAACCGCCGGAGACCTGGACGTTCTGCTCGCGCAGTGCATCTACCACATCGCCAGCCGTTAGCCCGAACGCCGCCAGACGGTCGGGGTCTAGCCAGATGCGCGCCGCGAATTCCCGTTCCCCGAAGATGAGCAGGTCGCCTACCCCGTCGAGGCGGACCAGCACATCGCGCACCCGCGAGCGGGCGTAGTTGGATACGTAAAGCTGGTCGAAGCTGTCGTCGGGCGACAGCATGTGTACGACCATCATAAGGTCAGGCGAACTTTTGGTCGTGGTAACACCGAGCCGCCGCACTTCCTCGGGCAGCCGGGCTTCCGCGATGGCGACGCGGTTCTGTACCAGCACCTGCGCGGCATCCAGATCGGTGCCAAGCTTGAAGGTCACGGTCAGGCTCATCGAACCATCAGCGGTAGAGTAGGAGGACATGTAAAGCATGTCCTCGACGCCGTTGATTTCCTGCTCCAACGGTGTGGCAACCGTAGCAGCAACCGTTTCGGCGTCCGCGCCTGGATAGCTGGCGCGGACCACGATCGACGGCGGAGCAATCTCCGGGTACTGCTCCACGGGCAATTGCATGTACGCGAAGCCGCCGAGCAAAGTCAAAATGATGGAGACCACCGCCGCAAAGATGGGGCGGTCGACGAAGAAATGGCCCATTGCCCTACTGCTCCGCCGTTAGCGGCAGTTCGACCAATTCCGGCGTCACCTGCATTCCGGGCCGCGCCCGCAGCAGACCTTCGATCACGATCTTCTCGGTTCCTTCGAGGCCGCGACGGATGACGCGGTAGCCGTCGATCTTCGGACCAGGACGCACCTCTTGGGGCGCTACTACACCTTCGTCGTTCACGACCATCACCAGTCGGCGGTTCTGGTCCGCGACAATTGCCTCGTCCGGGATCATGATGCCCTCATAGGGAAGCGAGCCGGGCACCGTCACCCGTCCGAACAGCCCCGGTGTCAGCACGCCGTCCGCACTATCGAGCACGGCGCGTACCCGCATGGAGCCGGTTGCCGCGTCGAGGCGGTTCTCCGAGAAGTCGAGCACGCCTTCGCGAGGTCGGATCTCCGGGTCCGCCAGGGTCACGACGACGTGAAGGCCGCCGCCGCCTTCCTGCAAGCTGGCGCCACGGACGCGGGCATCGCGCGCATACGCAAGGTAATAATTCTCTGAGATATCGAAGTAAAAATAGATCGGGTCGATAGCCACAATGCTGGTCAGCACGGTGTCGTCGGCCTGCACTAGATTGCCGGGCGTGACGAGCCGGCGGCCGATCCGGCCCGAAATCGGCGCGCGAATCTCCGAGTAGTCCATATCGATCTTGGCCTCTTCCAGCGCGGCCCGGGCCTGTTCAAGCGACGCCTGGGAGGTGAGGAACGTGCTGCGGCGCTCGTCCACCGCGCTTTGCGAGATATTCCCGTTGCGGATCAATGTTTCCGCCCGGCCCATCTGTTCTTCGGCAAACTTGAAAGCAGCCTCGGCGACGCGGATCTGCGCTTCAGCCTGGTCGAGACGGGTTTGAAACAACCGGCGATCAATGGTGAACAGAAGGTCGCCCTCGTTGACTATCTCACCGTCGCTAAAATGCACTTGCGCAAGATACCCGCTGACCCGTGCCCGGACCGTCACCTCGTCGGATGCTTCGAACCGGCCGACGAACTCATCCTGCTCGATCACTTTTTTGACAACCGGCATGGCAACGATGACAGGCGGCGGTCCGGCAGGCTGCGCATGCGAGGACCCCGAGGCGGCAACTGCACCCGCACCAATCATCAAAATTGCCGCCGCATTGGCGATGCGAGATTTCATCATTCCGCCTTGTTTGGAATTGCGTTGTCTGGAGCATTGTGCGGTCGGACCTAGCACGATGTAGGCTTGCCGTTCACTGCGACGTAAGTAGCGTCGACCTGGGTCTGTTGCGTTGCCGCTTTTGGGCCGCTTTTGGTAAGAATGCGCCTTGCCTTGCGGAAGGATCAGGCAGTGACGGCAAAGAGGTTTTCGATGAATGTAATCTCACCACGGACTCCGGGAGTGCGGTTGTAGACGCCTCCCTTGACGATCATCCGGATTGCCTCAATGCCTTTGAGCGTAGCCTTGGCGGTCTTGAGCGATCGGAATCCTCGCATTGGAGTGATGACCTTCTTCAGAGCGGCATGGTCGGATTCGATGCGGTTGTTGAGGTGCTTTCGATCAATATGATGGATCTGATCTGCCGGGTCGGACCCTGCGTTCTTCTCGGCGATGATTTTCTTGTAGTTCCATGCCTTGTCGGTTGTGATGGTGACAGGCCGGTAAAGCCTGGCTGCTTCCAGCGTTTGACGGAGAAATGCCCGCGCCGCATTGGCGTCGCGCCGCGCGGTTAGCCGGAATTCAATGAGCCTTCCAAATTGGTCGAGGACCCGCCAGAGATAGCACCATTTTCCACCGCCCCGCACATAGGTCTCGTCCAAATGCCAATTGAGGCCTCGCCAGATTCGATGTTTGAAGGAGCGTTTTGCAATCTCTGGCCCGAATTTTTGAACCCAGCGATAGACGGTCGATGCGTCTACTGAGACACCGCGTTCAGCCAGAAGATCACGGACGTCCCGGTAGGAAAGGCCGTAGCGGCAATACCATCGGACAGCGGTGAGGATAATGCCTCGCGGGAACCGATGACCTTTGAGTGGCGATCTGTGCATCTCGTTGCTTCCAAAAAAGCCAATCCTCGGACTTAGCCAACCAATAATGAAACAGACCCGGTCAAACTCAGACCAGGGCCAATGGCCTACGGCGCAAATGCTGAAACATGAGGATAGAGAGCAGTCAATCCAGGCGCATCAAGAGCCCCCTACCGACGCCGCACTTGGGGCTGTTTAAAGCCTGTTCGCACCTTTTAAATGTATCCGTCCGGCCTGCCCGCTCTTGTGCTTAGGGATTGATCCGCGATTCTGATCGTGGAGTTGACCCGTTTCAGTAGACATCTTGAAGCTATCAGCGGAGGTGTACGCTATGCAAAGGTACCGACCGGCTTATCCGTCGGAATTTCGCCGTCAAATGGTGGATTTGGTCCACTCGGGCCGAACGCCGGAAGAGCTCTCCGAAGAATTCGAGCCAACCGCACAGTCAATCGCGAAGTGGGTTCGGCAAGCGGACCGCGACGCCGGCAAGCGTGTGGATGGCACGACCAGTGCCGAGCGCGAGGAATTATCCAAACTACGTAGTGAAAACCGCCGCCTGTGGCAGGAGCGCGATATCTTGGCAAAGCATGTCCCGGACCTGATCCGGGGGCGGCAGCCTGGTTCGCGCGGGAGAGCAAGGCCAACCCGAACGGGTCTGGCAGTTCATTAGCGTGCACCAGGCCATTTATCCCATCCGCACGATGGCACGCGTCCTGAAGGTCTCTGCATCCGGCTATTATGCTTGGCGCAAACGGCCTGCATCGGCTCGGGCCGCGGCGGATGCCGACTTGACCCTGCGGATCCGCACGATCCATGCGCGATCCCATGGCACCTATGGCGCGCCCCGCATCCGCGCAGAACTGCATGCCGAAGGCCTGGCTGTTGGCCAGAAGCGCGTGGCCCGGTTGATGCGGAACGCCTCTCTGACAGGCGTCAGCCGCCGCCGGAATGCGCCGACAACGACGTGGCCGCATCCGGATCACCAGTCTGCAAACGACCTGGTGCACCGGAACTTTGCAGCCAAAAGTGCCAATGCACTCTGGCCTTACGGCGATGCTAGCATCGCCTACCGGCTAACAGGTAGCCGACATCACCTACGTCCCAACCGTGGTGGGCTTCATCTATCTGGCCGTCGTGTTAGATGCCTGGTCCCGCCGGATCGTCGGCCTGGCCTTTTCAACAAACCTGAAGACACGGTTGGTGCTGGCTGCCCTTGATATGGCGGTCGCGGTACGCAAGCCCGGCGATGTCATCCATCACTCCGATAAGGGCTCGCAATATACGTCTTTGGATTTTTGGCAACCGTTGCAAGGAGGCCGGGGTTCGTCCTTCAACAGGATCGGTCGGCGATGCCTACGACAATGCCATGTGCGAGAGCTTCTTCGCGACCTTGCAGTGCGAGTTGTTGGATCGCCAGCGGTTCCAGTCGCATGCAGAAGCCAGAATGGCGGTCTTCCACTTCATCAAAGGCTTCTACAACCCGACCCGCCGCCACTCGGCGCTTCGATACCTATCGCCCAGCGAATACGAACGGAGGCAAGATGACCCGACACAAACTGAGTGACCCAAAAACTGTCCACGAAAGTGGAGCAACTCCAGAAAGGGCAAGAGAGCGGCCAGACGACAGCGGATGTGTGCCGCCATCACAGGATCAGCAGCGCCACGTTTTACAAGTGGAAATCGAAGTACGGCGGGCTAGAAGTGTCCGATGCCCGGAAGCTCAGAGTACTTGAAGACGAGAACGCCCGGCGCGAAGCGAGCAGCGGCGGGTCTGCACCACCTTGGCCATAGATCGATCGACCGTGCGCTATGTAAGCCGCGGGGATGATGATGCCGCGTTACGGTCGAAGATCCGTGACATCGCCACAGAACGTCGGCGCTTTGGATATAGGCGTGTTCACATCCTGCTGCAGCAGGATGGCATCCGTATCAATTATAAGAAGCTCCGGCGCCTCTATGCTGACGAGAAACTGCAGGTGAAGCGCCGTGGTGGGCGGAAACGGGCGCTCGGCACCAGGCGTCCGATGGCGGTGCCGGATCAAGCTAATCAGCGCTGGAGTTTGAATTTTGTGTCAGACGCGTTCACGGACTGCCGCCGGTTCCGCATCTTGGCGGTGGTCGATGACTTCACGCGGGAATGCTTGGCACTGGTGCCGGATACGTCGCTCTCCGGTGCCCGTGTGGCCCGCGAGTTGGACGACATCATCGCGGCCAGAGGCAAGCCAAGCACGATAGTCTCAGACAACGGGACCGAGTTCACCAGTACCGCGATCCTGCGCTGGTATGAAGAGCGGCGTATTGCCTGGCACTACATAGCGCCAGGTAAGCCGCAGCAGAACGCGTTCGTTGAGAGCTTCAACGGGCGGCTGCGGGATGAGTGCCTGAATGAGACACTGGGCTCGTCTCTGCCGCAGGCGCGGTCAGTGCTGGCTGCCTGGCGGGCTGACTACAATCAAACCCGGCCCCACTCATCGCTCGGGAACGTTCCGCCGGAGCAATTTGCTCAGCAAATGGTGCTTGCCAGGAAGGCCACCTAAACCCCAGAATTTCAGCCAAGTCTCTACTTTACCGCGGATGCAAAATCGGGCTCACGTCAGCCCGGAACACCTCCAGGGCCATGTCCCAATCCGCCTTGTTCATCTTCGTGGACATCGCCGATGTCTGTTTCAGTCGGCAATCGATAATTCAGACAAATCACACATCGTGAATCCTCAATATTACCCCTGATTTAATTCGTCCACACAGCCCAGGACGGCCGCTGTTTTGGTGTTAGAATTGATAGGTGTTTCTCTGCCTTCGTCCGAAAGGAAGTCGCACATACGTCATGTAAGATTTTAGAATCCTCGAATTTTAGATTGCTGTACCGCGACAGAACCAACTAACCTTACGATGCTGAAGCACATTGTAATCAGGAAATGCAGTGCCATTTAGCCGGCGGTGCTGGAAGAGAGCAAAGATGGTCGGTAAAATCTGGATGTCTGTGCTGGTAGCTGTGGCCTCAGAAAAGAAGCGACTTAATAACGGCAACGGCCCACACAACCGCAATGACAAGCTGCTCTTGCCTGGACTGCTTTCGGTTCTCTGCGCTGCGGTCCTCCTGATTGCGTCCGGTGCTTTTAAGCCTGCTGCCGCCACACCCGACCTTTGTAATATTCTCTCAAATGTTGCGATTTGCGAAGGCGATCAATCTTTGGGCGTTTCCAGCGGCGCCGATTTTGACCGGCTAGAGATTAACTCCGTGGTGCTTCAAAATTTAGACAGCAATGCTGGCTCCATTTTTTGGGATGCGCCTACAGCCAATACCTTTTCGACAATTAATCTAAGCATTCTGAATGCAACTCAATCAATTATATCTGGCCTCGCTTCAACACCCGGTGTTTTCATTAAAGGCTCGCCCAACACAAACGGTCGCAATGGCAATAATTCGCCGGATATTTTTATCGAAAACCACATGGCTATCCTAACAACCGGCGCTGGCTCCCACGGAATTTCAGTCAACAATCGCGCGGCAGACGGCACAGCAGGCAGTGATTGCGACTTCATCTGCAATGGCGGCACCGGCGGCCGTGGCGGCACCAGCGGCACGGTCTCTGTTTTCAACAGCGCCGACGGTTCAAATCATGTCTCCGTGCAAACCACCAGCAAGGCTGCCGCCGGTATTTCTATCGTTAATCAAGCTGGTAGCGGCGGGACCGGTGGTTCTGGCGGCCTAAGCGGCGGCAATGGCGGCAACGCCGGGCCTGGGGGGCCTATTGTTGTTGCCAATCAATGGTCAATTAAGACTAGCGGTGCGGAGAGTTACGGAATTCAGGCGCGTGGCATTGGTGGCAACGGCGGCCGCGGTCGTGCAGGCGGCGATGGCAATGGCGGTACCGCCAAGGCAGGAGCCATTGGCAGCAGCATAACATTGGAAGATGGTGACTTCCGCGTCGCGAC
The DNA here is from genome assembly GCA_965222315.1 of Alphaproteobacteria bacterium. Taxonomy (GTDB): domain Bacteria; phylum Pseudomonadota; class Alphaproteobacteria; order Bin95; family Bin95; genus JACKII01. The sequence continues at coordinate 2,585,479 of OZ244951.1, forward strand.
AACCGGCAGTGGTGCCACGGGGATACTGGCAGAAAGTCAGGGCGGGCACGGCGGCAGCGGCGGCAACGGCGGCAGCGGCCCCGCGCAGCCAGGCGGAAATGGCGGCAACGGTGAGAATGTGAGTGTCGACACAAGCAGTTCTGGGGCGGTTTCAACCAAAAAGAACGATGCGCTCGGCATCCGCCTTAGCAGCCTCGGCGGCAACGGCGGTAATGGCGGAAGCGCAGGCCTGAGCGGCGGGAAAAGCGGTGGATTGGGTGGCCTCGGCGGTAACATTGAATTCGGCGGTGAATGGACCATCACCACCGAAGGCCTCAGTGCGCACGCGGTCAGTGCCTACAGCCTGGGCGGCATCGGCGGCCGTGGCGGTTCCGGCAATATTTTCGCCGGTGGTGGCCATGGCGGCGGTGCCGGCCCTTCAGGTGACGTCACCTTTAGCTTAACCGGCGGCGCGATTTCGACGACCGGTGGCGACTCCTTTGGTTTGATCGCCCAGTCAATCGGCGGCTACGGTGGCGTTGGCGGCTCGGGTGGCGAGTTTGGGTTCGCAGCTTCTGGCGGAAGCGCAGGTGGCGGCGGTACAATCAAGATCACCAACGATGCGGCAATCACGACGACAGGTGATGCCTCGACCGGCATCGCCGCGCAGTCCATCGGCGGCGGTGGAGGTAGTGGCGGCGACGATTTCACCGTTTTCCTGGCAAATGGTGGCAGTGGTGGTCTGGGCGGCGCCGGCGGCAAGGTCGATTTGACCAACAAGGCCGATCTGACACTCTCCGGCAACGACGCCTCCGGCATCCTTGCTCAGTCGATCGGCGGCGCTGGCGGTGATGGCGGCACGGCTGGTGCGGCGGTGGCCCTGGGTGGCAATTCAGCGAATGGCGCAAATGGCGCAGCGGTCACGGTAACCAATTCAGGAGCGATCAAGACCGGCGTCGCGGTTTCCGGCGGTCCGGCATCGAGCGATGATCCGCGTTGCGGCACGGGTTGCGCCAACGGTATCACGGCACAGAGTATAGGTGGCGGCGGTGGCAATGCCGGCTCCAGCGGCGGTTGGTTTTCGCTCGGCGGCACTGCCAAGGGTGGCGGCGATGGCGACACCACGAAGGTCAACAACACAGGCGACATCAGCACCACAATGGTCAATTCAACTGCCATCCTGGCGCAATCGATCGGCGGTGGCGGCGGCAATGGCGGAGGCAGCGGTTCCATCGGGCTTTTGGGTTCAGTCGCCATCGGCGGGACCGGTGGCAAAGGCGGCAGTGGTGGCGACGTAACCGTTGTCCCGAACGGTGCCACGATTGCAACGGATGGCAACGGCTCTGACGGGATTGTGGCGCAATCCATCGGCGGCGGCGGTGGGAACGGTGGCTTCGCTGTCTCAGCGGCGTTCGGGCCAAATGTTCCGGCAGTTGCCGTTTCCATCGGCGGCAGCGGCAGCGCCGGTGGCGACGCCGGTGAAGTGACCGTCGATACGCGCGGCAACAATTATATGGGTGCGGCAGGTTCGGTCACGACCAAAGGCGACGATTCCCACGGGGTGATGGCCCAATCGATCGGCGGCGGCGGTGGCAATGGCGGCTTGGCGCTCGCGCTTTCCGGCAGCAATACCGGGGCCGTTTCATTCGGGCTGGGCGGCAACGGCGGCGGTGGAGGAACGTCCTCGACGGTTTTGCTAGAGAGCGACGCCCAGGTCACAACCGCGGGCGAGCGTTCCGGCGCCGTCGTCGCCCAGTCGATCGGCGGCGGCGGCGGCAATGGCGGGATGAGCATCACCGGCGCTGCCAGTATCGGCACCGTTGGCGCCGCAGTCGGCATTGGCGGCACGGGCGGCAGCGGCAACACCGCCACAACCGCTTATGTCGACACATCCGGCGCGCTGGCCACCTCTGGCAGTGATGCACCGGGAATCACCGCGCAGTCCATTGGCGGCGGTGGCGGCAGTGGCGGCGTGGCTATCAGCGCAACCTTGCAAGTCGGCTCGGGTGCCGGGCTCACGTTCTCACTGGGCGGCAACGGCGGTAGCGGCGGCCATAGCGAGAACAGCAGCAGTGAGGCGGCGGTTTTCGTTCAAAACACTGGCAAGGTCACGACGGCGGGCGATCGCTCTCAAGGTATTCTGGCGCAGTCGATCGGCGGCGGCGGCGGCAATGGCGCTTTGACGATCAGCGCTAGCCTGGCCACGTCACAGTCAGCCAGTCTGGGCGGCTCTATCGGCGGCTTCGGTGGTGGCGGCGGTAATAGCGAGAAGGCGCTGGTGAAGGTCAAAGGGGCAATTTCGACCTCCGGCGATCATTCCCAGGGTGTGCTGGCGCAATCCGTTGGCGGCGGTGGCGGTAATGGCGGCTTGGCAATTTCGGCAGCGGCATCCACATCCAGCAGCAGTAATCTTGCTTTCAGTCTGGGTGGTTTCGGTGGCACTGCGGGCACCGGCGGATTGTCCGAAGCCTACCTCCACGACAACATCACAACCACGGGCAACCAGTCGTCCAGTATCATTGTGCAGTCGATTGGCGGCGGCGGCGGCAACGGCGGCACCAGCATTGCCGGCACGTTGACGACCTCAAGCTCAACGGCCCTCGCAGCTGCTGTCGGCGGCTTTGGCGGCGCCGGGGGCAACGGTGGCATTGCAAAGATCACGACGAACAATTCCAAGGTCGTCGCGCTCGGCACCAGTGGCGACATGTCTGATGGCATGGTTGTACAGTCGATCGGCGGCGGCGGCGGCAATGGCGGCACCAGCGTTTCGGGCAATATCACCACGTCCAACTCGACCGCACTGGGCGTTGCGGTCGGCGGAAATGGCAGCGGCGGCGGAGACGGGCAAGCGGCCAGCGTTATTGCCGAGGGCAAAAATGTCGACATTTCGGCGACGGGCGACGGCAGCCGCGGGATCGTTGTGCAGTCGATCGGCGGCGGTGGCGGCAATGGCGGGATGAGTATCACCGGCAATCTGACCTCGTCAAAAACAACCAAGGAGCTCGGCGTGTCCGTCGGTGGCAAGGGCTCAATCGGTGGGCTCGGCGGCGAAGTCGATGTAAGCCATCTCGGGAACATCACCACAGGCAAAGTCGGTGATGCCGACCTTGGCGGCCTGAATGCTGAGCATGGCATTCTCGCTCAATCCATCGGCGGCGGTGGCGGCAGTGGCGGTATGGCGGTCAACGGCACCACCAATGTAGGCAACAAGTCGCTGACGGTCAGTGTGGGCGGATCCGGCGGTTCTGGCGCGAATGCGGATACAGTTACCGTTACCCAGGGCAATTCGAACGCGACCGTGACGACGCACGGCGCCGGCTCTCATGGCATTGTGGCTCAGTCGATCGGCGGCGGCGGGGGCAATGGCGGGGCGACCGCAACGTTTGAGTTGAACAACGACGAAGCAAAGGGCTTTGGGGTCAGTATCGGCGGCGGCGGGGCGACCGGCAATGATGGCGGCAAGGTTTCCATCACCAATTCCAGCACCGTGGCGGTCAGTGGTCTCGGTTCGCAAGGGCTTGTCGGGCAGAGCATTGGCGGCGGCGGCGGCAATGGCGGCGCCAACCTGTTCAAGAGCGTCTCAACCTCTGGCGTTGGCACGACGGCGGCTAACGTGCTGACCGTAGGCGTTGGCGGCGGCGCGGGCGCCGGTGGCGCTAACGATACGGTCACCATCACAAACAGCGGTGCAATCACCACCGGCTCGGCAGGCGACAACAGCGACGATAACACCGGAAGCAATACTCAAGGTCACGCCATTCTGGCACAGAGCATCACGAGCGGAGGCGGCAATGGCGGCATCGGCATCCAGGGCGACGTCGAGACCAGCGGCAGCAAAAGTCTGACCGTCGGTGTCGGCGGCGGCGGCGCTGGTTCGGGCACTGCTAGCTCAGTGACGGTCACTAACAATGCTGGCGGCACCATCCAAACCTACGATGACGACGCACACGGCATTGTAGCCCAGGCGATCGGTGGCGGTGGCGGCAACGGCGCCGCCGGTGTTGACGGCAACATCAAGAATTCAAGCAGCAATGCTTTAGCGGTAGGCGTGGGCGGCACCGGGTCCGGCGGTGGCGACAGTGGTGCTGTCACCATTACCAATATGGACAGCATCGCGGTCGAAGGCGACGGCTCCAAGGGCATACTCGCGCAGTCGATAGGCGGCGGCGGCGGCAATGGCTCCGCAGGCATCAGTGGCGGCATCACCGGCTCGGACAAGTCAAAGACCAACCAGCTGACCGTCGGCGTCGGTGGCTCCGGTGGCCAGGGCGGCAAAGGCAAAAGCGTAACGGTAATCAACACCGCGGCAATCACGACTGGTGCGGCGGGAGACAGCTTGGCATCGACGACCGGCCAGATGGACGGAATTATGGCGCAGTCCATCGGCGGCGGCGGCGGCAATGCCAATGCCGGCATTGCGGGCGATATCACCAATGCGACCGAAGCCAAATCCCTGACCGTTGCAGTTGGTGGATCGGGCGGCGGTGCGGGCTCGGGCAATACCGTGTCTATCGATAACAGTGCGGCCCTCACGGTTTCGGGCGACGGTAGCCGGGGCATCGTTGCCCAATCCATCGGCGGTGGCGGCGGTAGTGGCGCCGTTGGATTTGATGGCAGCGTGGAGAGTTCAAGCAGCGCGTCCAAGACCAAACAGTTGGACCTGGGCATAGGCGGACCGGGCGGGTCGAGTGGTGGCGGCAACCAGGTCACCATTGCCAACAGCGCCGACATTACGACGAACGCGGCCGGCGACGGAGGGTTCTCGCAGATGCACGCGATCCTGGCCCAGTCGATTGGCGGCGGTGGCGGTACCGGTGGCATCGGCATTAGCGGAGACGTTGAGAACGCCGCCGAATCCAAGGCGCTTAGCGTCGGGATCGGCGGTGGCGGTGGCACCGCGGCTGCCGGCGGACAGGTCAGCGTAAATAATGGCGTCGGCGCCAGCCTAGCCACCAACGGAGACCATTCATCCGCCATCCTCGCCCAGTCGATTGGCGGCGGCGGTGGCTCTGGCGGTGCTGGCATCAAGGGATCCGTAACGGCGGCTGACGATGCAAAGTCGGTGACGCAGCTCGAATTCGGCCTGGGCGGATCTGGCAAGGGAGGTGGCGACGGCAACAGTGTGTTCGTCCAGAATGACGGGGCGATCCAAACCACGGCTGACACCAATGGCGGTTCTGACCAGATGCACGGCGTGCTGGCTCAGTCGATTGGCGGTGGTGGCGGCAATGGCGGCATGGGCGTCGAAGGCGACGTCTCGAGCGCCAAGGAAAGTAAGGCCCTGACGATCGCCATCGGCATGAGCGGCGGCGGCGGTGGCGATGGCAAAGCCGGCACCCTCGACGCAAAGCCTGCGGACGCCGGCGTTGGTGTCGTCAACACCGGCACGATCGCCGTGGTCGGTGATGGCTCAAAGGGAATCGTGGCGCAGAACATTGGCGGCGGTGGCGGTAACGGCGCGGTCGGGCTGAACGGCACGGTGGCATCGGGCGATGGCAAGGCGGTTACCTTCGCCCTCGGCGCCGCTGGCGGCAGTGGCGGCACGGGCGGCACCGTCTTTGTCCAGAGCACCGGTGACGTGACCACTGGCAGCATTACCAGTACCGGTGACGACGCTGTCAGCCAGGCCCATGGCATTTTCGCCCAATCCATTGGCGGTGGCGGTGGCAGCGGCTCGCTGAGCGGTTCCTTGGTGTACGGTGATACGCCGGAGAATGGCACCGAAAAGGGCATCGCCATGACGGTTGGCGGCACGGCCGGCGGCGGCGCCGGCGGGGCCGTCCGGGTCGAGACGGGGGATGTCGGCAATCCCGGCACCGGTTCCGTCGTGACCTATAACGGCTTCTCCCATGGCGTGCATGCCCAGTCGGTCGGCGGTGGCGGCGGTACAGCCGGCGATCTGGGCGGGATCGGCACGGCGGATGCGAACGATACCTGGTCGGTAGCCATTGACGTCGGCGGCAGCGGTGGTGGAGCGGGCGATGGCGGTGCGGTGACGGTGGTCAATGACGCGGCGTCGGTTGCCACCCACGGCGCGGGAGCTCATGGGCTCTACGCCCAGTCGATCGGCGGCGGTGGCGGCGATGCCGGTGCTGGCTCGGGCCAGACGGACGGCGCCGACGCAAGCCAGACCACCAAGAACGCCAAACTGGCGATCAATGTCGGCGGCAAGGATGGTACCAGCGGTGATGGCGCGGCGGTCACGATTGACAGCAATGGCGCGGTCAGCACTCAGAATGTCGGTGCTATCGGAATCATGGCTCAGTCCATCGGCGGTGGCGGCGGCAGCGGCGGTGCGGGAGCTTCCGGCGTTTCCGGCACAGTCACACTCGGCGGCAGCGGCGGCGTTTCCGGCGACGGCGGCGCGGTCAGCGTCACAGCAAGCGCCAGTTCGCCCGGCGGTCTGGCCGGCGGAATTCGCACCGGCACGGCCAGTGGCAGTTCTCCGGTAGCGGCGCATGGCATCGTGGCGCAGTCGATTGGCGGCGGTGGCGGTTATGCAGGCTCTGTGCAGATGGGGGCGACCGCAAACTTTGGCTCGGGCCTCTCGATAGCGGCGGACACGAACACCGATGGCGACGGGGGCGACGTGACGGTGGCCTTTACCGGCACCTTGCAGACCCAGGGCGACAGCTCGGTCGGGATCCTGGCCCAGAGCGTCGGTGGTGGTGGCGGTGTTGCCGGTGAGACGGGCGCCAATCAGACGGGCGCCTCAATCGGCAGCGCCGGTGGCAATGGCGTCGCCGGTGCGGTGCAGGTCAGCATCGCCGGCAACAGCAGCCGGGACAGCGTGAGCACGAGCGGTGCGGGCGCCCACGCCATCTTTGCCCAGAGCGCTGGCGGCAGTGGCACGGCCACGGTCGGCGGCACCACGGTCGACATCAATGTCCAGGATATCGCCGTCAGTGCGTCCGGCGCCGGCGCACATGGCATCTTTGCCCAGAGTTCCGGTGACGGCATGGGCCGGATCGAGGTCGACATTACCTCGTCGGTCAAAGGTGGCGGCGCAAGCACCGTGCCGGGCGTGGAAGATGGCGCCGGCGTGTTCATCAAGGGCGGTACGTCCAGCACGCTCAATCTCACCGGCGGCACGATCAGTTCGCAGGGCGGCGAATCCGGCATCGCCATCAACGCAATGGACACCGACCTGACCATCAACAACCAAGACAATGGCTCGATCATCGGCAACATCCTGCAGTCGAACAGCGCCGCGGCACCGGCTTCGGGTAACACGACCACACTTTATAACAATGAAGGCGCGCGGATCTCGACGGGCTCGCTGCTGGAGGTCGATCAGACCTTCAATGCCGGTACAATAGAGATCGGCGGGGCTGGAAACTTGCTCTCGACGTTGCACGTTGGCGACATCCACAACACGGCGACCAGTTCGCTGATGTTTGAGTTTGGCGACCCTGTCTCAAATCTGCTGGCCAGTGATGTTCTGATAACCAGCGGCAATCTCAGCTTTGACTTGGGTGCGGAAATCGCTTTCGACCTGATCGAAGGCTTCTGGCCTAGCGACGATTTCTTCTTTGACCTGGCGATCGCAGCGGACCTGACCTTCGAGACGGTCGATCTGCTGGATTACGTTGTGTTGCCGACGGTCGCCGGCATCACCTGGGACGTCTCGATCGAGCAGTTCGATCTCGTTGGACTGGGCGGTATGTCCGCCGAAACCGAGGGCGCCCTGGGTGAATCGCTCCGCCTCAGCGCAGACGTTGAGCCCATTCCCGTGCCACCGTCGCTGCTTCTGATCACCACCACCGGCGCCGGCTTCGCCTTCTGGGCAAGGCGGCGCGGCAGGGACAAGAAGGTAACACTGCCAACTAAGAGCTGAGCGCGGCCATGGCTCTTCGCATCGGCGGTATTGCTGTCTTTTGTTTGGCCAAGAGCACCCCAGCCCACGCCAGCTTCATCGGGAGCGCGCGGGCCGGGGTGCTCCACCCAATACCATCATCAAAACAGGAGACGCCAACCTGGCCAACTTTGCGCCGCCACTGTGGCAGGTTTTTTGCGCCGCCGTTGACAGCGAAGGGCAAAATCATTCTGTACGATTGGGCATCATGATTGCTTCTGGCCTGATTCCATACAAGCTCAAGTTCCATGAACCTCCTGTCGTAACTAGTCGATTGACCGAAACGGAAGTTGCCCCTTTGAGGATTCCCCTTCTCGACCGTTCGTGCGAGTCTGGATGGTCCTGTCCCGGAATTGTGCCGCTCCTTTGATCACGTATGGTGTCGCGAAGGAGACAAGACATGGCATCGCCCCACACCCCCTGAATTGAGTGCTGAAGCAGTTTGGGTAGAGTTAGCCAGCAACCTGCCGCGCAATCAGGTAGCGGCAGATTTCGGTGTCGGGTTTTCGACGCTAAGCCGCGTACCGTAAATTTCTCGGGTGATCCGCACGAAACACTCGTCGCACTTACCCGTGGCAGGTTGCCGAAGATACCAGAACCGCCGGCGTGGGAGGGCGAGGTCCTGGACGTCTATGCCTCGAAAACCTGGAACCGCAAGGCAGCCCTGCGATTTCTGCGCCGCGCCCTGAAGCGTTACGGCAGCCCGCACGAGGTCGTCGCCGATAAGCTCCGCTCTTACGGTGCAGCGTTCAACGTCCTCGGCATCGAAGACCGACAACGGTGCGGACAATGGCCGAACAACCGGGCCGAAAACTCACATCGGCCCTTCCGACGACGCGAGAGCGCCATGTGCCAGTTCCGCAGCCATAAGACCCTGCAAAAATTCGCTTCCGTCCATGCCAACATGCACAATCATTTCAACTGCGAACGCCACCTCGTCAGCCGCAAAACCTATAAGCAGAACCGAGCCGCCGCCCTGGTGGAGTGGAATGCTGTAGCCGCATGATGCCCCTACCCTGCTTTCAAGCTCCAGAGCGGCGGTCAACTCGCCTATCGCCAGTTCCTCTGACACTGCCAGTCGAAGGCCTTCATCACCCGCTTGAGTGTCCCGGTCTCGGTCAGTTTGTTGCGAAACAACCGGATCGTGTTCTCGTCCGGCGTCGGACCGCCGAGGTCAAAGCCCAGAAACCGCATCCATGAGAGCCGGTCCCTAATCATGAATTCCATCTTCGCATCGGACAGATTGTGCTAGGCCTGTAGGATCAGGGTCTTGAACATCGAGAACCTCCAGCGGGTCGCCATGCTCGCGGAGCTTCTCCAGATGCTCCGAATGGCTGAAAAACCTGCGCTGTTCCATAAGACTGCTCCATCACATTCGATGGAGAAAGTGAATCACATTAAACGGAAATCCGCGAGGTTAATGCGGGTGTCCAGCTGAGTGCGAAACGGAAGTAGAGCCAAACAGCATGCTGGATAATGGCAGGCGGGAAGCGATGGCGGCTATAGGAGATCAGGCGCATGCTGATTGATATCGCAACCTTGCACCGATCGCCAACCGGTTAGCTTGACAACGCCGTCAGGACATCAACTGAGGTAAAAACAGCGTAATTTCCGGGACTAAAATCAACAGCAGCAATGTGACGATGTCGATCGCCAGGAATGGCATGACCCCTGCGAACACCTCCTCCAGCTTCAATGGGATGGGGGATGCGCTGCGGACAACGTACACATTGAGCCCGACCGGCGGCGTAACGAGCGACATCTCCGCCAATTTGATCGCGATCACGCCGAGCCAAATCGGGTCGAAGCCCGCGCCTGTCAGAATCGGGAACATGACCGGCAGGGTAATCACCATGATCGCAATCGGATCGATCAACATGCCCAGCACCAGGTAGATCGCGGCGAACGCGAACAGATAAGTGTATTTATTCAGTTCGAGGGCGAGCAACTGGTCGGTGATATCGGCAACCAGGCCTGTATAGGTCAGATAGCGGGCAAAGATGATGCCGCCGATCACAATGATGAAAATTACCGACGTGGTGACGCCTGCATCTTTCAGCGTTGCAATAGTGGTGCTCCGGTCGAGCCGACGCTTGCTGAGCACGATCAGAAACGCGCCGAATGCGCCGACCGCACCGGCATAGGTCGGGACGAAAAACCCAGCATAGATGCCGCCGATCACCAGGATGAACAGTACCGAAATCCCCCAGACCCCAGAGAGCGAGCGCATGCGTTCCTTCATTGAGATCTGGATCGTCGACCGCGGCGCCAGTTCAGGGCGGTATTTGGCAATGCCATAGATGCCGAGCATGTACATGCCGCCCGACAGAAGACCTGGCACGAGGCCGGCCATCAGCAGCGTGGCAATCGATTGCTCGGTAAGGATTGCGTAGATCACCATCAGAATGCTGGGCGGGATCAGCGAGGCAAGCGTGCCGGAGGCGGCGATGCAACCGGCGCTTAGGCGCTTATCATAGCCGAAGGCCGTCATCTGCGGCAGTGCCATTCGAGTGAACACCGCCGCATTCACCACGGTCGAGCCGCTGGCCGCGCCGAAGGCGGCCGAAGCCAGCGTGGTTGCCATCGCGAGGCCACCTGGCAACCGCCCCAGCCAGTTGTACGCCGCCTTGTAAAGATCGGTCGTCAGTCCGGCCTGGGTCGCGAGCGAGCCCATCAGTATGAACAGCGGGATCACCGCGAGGGTAAAAGAATTCGTCGTGCTGAACGGGATTGTCGCCAACTGCGCGACCGAGGCATCCAGGCCAATTACCAGAAAGGTGCCAAGCGTACCGGCAAGCCCAAGGGCGACGCCGATATGCACTCCAACGCCCAACATGCTTAAGAGTGCGAGCCCGACGATGATGCCGCTGGTGGCGCTGTCAACCATGACCTTACTGCTTGTCCTGCTCAATCAGGTTGGCAGCAGACCCGATTTCCCGCTGCAAGAGTTCTTCTGCCGTAATAGCCTTGCCGCCTTCGATCAGGCGTTTGGAATCGGTTACCACGTCGATTAGCAATTGCAGGATCATCAGCGCCGTTCCGGCGGCCAGCATCAGCCGGGCGGGCCAGAGCGGGATGCGGATCAGCCCGAAAGTCGATTCGTCAATCTGAAGGCTGAACTGCGCTTCCAGAATTGCCTGCCAGAGAAGCAGTGAAAAGAACAGGATAGCCATCAGGTCGGCAAACAGATCCATTGCTGCCTGGGTCCGCGGACCGCCGCGGGCATAGAACAGTTCGACCCGGATATGGTTCCGGCGGATCTGCGAGTAGGCGAGGGCGCCGAACACGATCACCACCATGGTGCTCTCGGTAATCTCCAGCGCGCCATGGACCGGTTGCAGAAGGAACTGGGTGCCGACGACATCGGCGGCGCCGAGCAGCGTGGAAACGACCATGCCGATGGCGCCGATCATCAGGACCACAAGCGCGATGCGTTCGACCAGCTTGGAAAGTGCGAGCATCCTGGTTCCCAATGGGGCGCCTCACGGCGTAGCAGGAGGGGAGAGTGGGCGGACGATGCGGCTTCCGAAACATCAGCGCCCGGCCGCTGTTGTTGGAACGGGCGCTACTTTGTCCAGGAGCGCCAGGCTTCGTAGACCTCCTGCGCCTCGTCACCCAAGCCGCGACCCTTCATGCTCTCAACCCAGCCTGCCAGGATGTCCGGCGTCATCGACTTCCATTTTTCAAGCTCCGACGCTGGTAACTCCAGGAACTCGCCGCCGCCGGCCTCTATGTTGGCGATGGAGGTTGCGGTGCCCGTTTCGAGCCAGTCCAGATAGTCTTGCTGGCTCTTCTGCGCCTGATCCATGATGATTTCCTGGATGTCGGCCGGCAGCCGGTCCCAGGTGCGCTTGCCAATGACAATCAGGTGGCCGGTGATCACCATTGCGGGGCCACAGCTGTATTTGCCTGGCTCGTAGAGGCGCAGACTTTCGATGTTGCCCGCATTCAGGAAAGAATAGTCGATGGTGCCGCGCTGCAGGGCCTCATAAACCTCGGTAGGCTGCACGGTCACCGGCACGGCGCCGATGGCATTATGCATTTTCGGCACATCCGCGCCGAACGAGCGGATCTTTTTGCCCTTTAACGACTCGATTGTCGTGCACTCAGGCGACGGCCCGGTCAGGTAATAAGAGCCGAGAGGCTGGTGGAACAGGTAGTTGACATTGATCTTATCGGTTTCCTGCTTGAACACCGGAAACTGGCGGTAGGACCGCCATAGAATGTCGATCGCCTGCTTCGGCTTGTCGAACACGAACGGAATTTGGTAGGCTTTCCAGAATAGAAGCTGATCCGGATAGTAGCCCGGCGCCACCGAGGCCATGTCGATGGCACCACGGCCGGCAAGCAGCGCGACCTCCGGACCCTTGCCAAGGCCGCCGGCAAAGGTGATCTCGATCTCCACCCGGCCATCGGTGCGCTCCTCTACCTTTTGGGCGAAGTCCTTCTCCACCTGCACGAACGAGCTGTTCGGGAGATAGTGGCCCCAGCGCAGTTTGAATTCTTGCGCCTGAGCGCTCGCCGCGACCGTGACGGCGGCGGCGGCCAAAACTGCGCTACGAAATGCGCTTAACGCTATGTTCATTCCTATCTCCTTTGGCGAGCGCTCTGAAACCTTATCGGTTAAATGGGCAGGACCCACCGTTGCTAAGTGGCCTCCAGTTTCCAACTAGGCAAAAACCGTGCCATCCAGAAGTCAAAACGAAATCGGTGATCCATTGGACTGTTCTAGGACGGACATAGCACAATAACGAGGCGATCCTGAAATTATGCCGCGCGATTGAGCATCTTTTGTTTCATCAAATCTCCTGCCAGCACTGGCGCATAATGGACCGCATCCGATTGGTCCCGGCAGCTTGGCAGGCATTCGATCCGGGCGTCGTAGTTCGGGTGGAGGAAGAAGCCAATGCTTTGCCGCCGGCTGCCACCTCCCGACACGGACGGTGGATTGGCTACGCGGTGAAGGTTCGAAATCCAGCGGTTGTTGGTCCATTGCTGCATCATATCGCCGATATTGACGACATACTGGCCGCGCACGGTCGAGACATTGACCCAGTCGCCTCTGCGGGTCCGCACTTGCAGGCCGTTCTGCCCCTCACCAACCGCGAGGATGGTCAGGCTGCCGAAATCCGAATGCTCGCCGCAACGCACCTGATCTGGCAGCGGTTCATAGCCCAGTGCAGGATAGTCGTTGGCGGGCAGCGTCGCGAAATGCCGGTCGATCTTGTCGTCAAAAAACAGCTCGTCCATGTCCAGCGCCAAGGCGAACAGGCGCATCATGTCTCTCGAAAGCCCTTCGAGCGCAGTGTAGTAAGTGGAGAACACCGGCCGAAAATCGTCCGGTGTTTCTGGCCAGATATTTGGCGCATAAAGGAAGTAAGCCTCCGGAAACTGCGCATAGTGTGCCGACCAGTCTTGCAGGGGCCCTATGTAGAACTGTTCGCGCAAATCCGGCGGATTGTCATAGCCGAGCGTCTTGGCAAGGTTCTTCGTGCCGAGCCGATGGTAGCCACGAGCCGCGGAACTGCTGTCCGGTTTCACCGCGTCTTTGACTGCCTGAGGCTGATCGAAGAAAGCCGCGGCGGCGGCGAAGGTCTGGTCGATCAATGGCTGAGGCACCGGATGGCCGACAATAGTGAAAAAGCCGGTGGTCTCGCACGCATCGCCGATCTGCCGCGCGACTGCCCGCTTCGCCGTCATGTCGCCGGAAAAATACGGGCCGATATCGATTGTCGGAATGCTCATCGCTCATTTCCCTGCGCTGTCGCATGTCTCTGCGCGGTTGCGTGGTGACGTAGGTCCGCCATCAGGTCCGGAATGCTGGGACAGTCGTCCAAGGCCGTGAATGCGTTGAAAGCAAGTTCAGCGCCAACCTGGCCCAACGCCTGTTCCGACAATGCCATGAACTTGCTGCGCAGGGCACCATCCGGCAAGGGATGGTCACTCTCCCCTAACGCTCGCTGTACCGATGCATGCTCTCGGTCGCCGCTCGACCGGACAAGGGTCACCTCGGCCGGTTGCTTGTCCGGGTAGACGGCAGTCATCGCGGCGTCTTCCGTGACGAACACGCGCTGCGCCAGGGCATGCACCCGTTTATCGGCGAACGCCTGCACACCATCGTCCGTTAGTGGTGCCAGTCCACGAACAATCTGGCTAGCCACGAGCGCCGGGATCGAAAACCGCAGCCCGAAAGGCGTATCGACTTGCTGGTGGGCCATGGTTGCCGCCATGAAATAGGTGGAAATGTCGATGCGGGCCAGGTCGTCGGGGTCGATCTTGCCGCCGGCCCGTGCGATCAATTCTTCCACGGCGTCCATTGCCGCGTGAGTGTATCGGCCGCTGGCAAAGCGTTTGAAGTAGCTCTTGCGCAGCCACCAGACCTGCCCCAGGTCTGCCGCCGCCAATTGCCGGTTGAAGGCCTCGCCATAAAGATTGCCCAGGATCGACGATGGCGCGTCCCGCTCGCCGGAAAAGCCCATGTCGCGTAGGGCCAGCGTTTCGAACGCTGCCCGGCCGCTATGCCCGGTGTAGATGTTACGGACGGTTGCGCCGTCGCCCAGTGCCTGCCGGCTGGATGCCATGCCCATCGTCATCGCGATGTTCATCGCGGACACGATCTCTTCGACACCATCGCCGCGCAGCCGGCAAAGGGCAACTGCGGCAGCCAAAGGCCCATAAGTGCCATGCGGATGCACGGCCAGCCTGGCTTTGGTTGCACGCCAAAGCCGCCCGGCCACCTCGTAGGCGAAAATGAACGCATCGAGAAATTCCCGCCCCGAGTTTCCGGCAGCCTCCGCCGCCGCCAACGCTGCCGGCACGATCTGAATGGCGGCATGCGCGCTTATGCAGATTGCCTTCATCCAGGTCATGCCAAGTGCCGGCCGTCCCGCCGATCCATGCCGCTAGTTCCGGCGACAGTTGTTTTGCGCTGCCTACCAACGTGGCCCCGCTGTCGGCGGCGCGCGTGGCGCAGTATTGGGCGAGGTGTAGGACTTCCGCTGTCTGACTACCGGTAATCATGCAACCGACGCAGTCGGCGGCGATCAGGGCGGCGCGACCTCTGACATCGGCGGGAATTTCTGCACCGGGCGTATGCGCCACGAAGCGCGCCAAGGACACAAGGTAGGGCAGGGTCAAGGTTCTATAGCTTCCCTTCTGAATAATCGGCCAATTCCGTAAAACTAGGGCGGAATAGAGCCGTTGCGACTCGTGTGACCCAGCCATTGGCGGCACGGCTTTTGACGTAATAGCGCTCCAACCGCTTATCGGCGACCGGCGGTCCACCGAACTCGGGACAGCCAGGCGGTCAAGACGTTACCCGAATTTCTAGCAAGATCCACGCCAAACTTGTCAGTCACCAAAACATTTGGCACAGATCGCGGTGTAAAATAGACAAGCGTTGGCCTTGTCTGGGTTTTAATGTTACGCGGCGAATTTGCCGTTGCTCAAATGCCATTTTTTTTCTTTTAGGCCCCGGGCAGCTAGCTAACAAGTCTCGCTGACGGGCGTCATCAGAGCAATCTACATTGAGAAGATCAATGTCGTTAAGTCCCATTTTCAAATGTAGAACCCGTTTCATTATTTCAACATTTCACCGGAGACCATCCGCCTCGAGATTTAGTTATCCAGAATTATTCACCAGTGATCGGCTTCAGGGTGGTAGACTTGGTTTAAATGGTTGGAATCGCGTATGAATTTGTTCGCATACGCATTCAGCGCATCCCGAACCGAGTTACCCGCCCGCCATGTCTGTCGATGCCCTGATCCTGCCCGGCCTGTCACCCGTCGATGGTCTCGACGTTCACGCAAGGTTCGACTGCGGGGCGATGTCGTCGAATGGAGGGACACTGCTGTTGCGGGAAGCCGGACGCGCCAGGAAGCTGAGCACGCTGCTGGCCTCTTGCATCGCCGATGCGCGCGATCCGGCGCGCGTGGTCCGCTCGTACGCTTCGATGATCCAGGCGTGCATGGTCGCCATCGCCTGCGGGCAGGAGGATTGCGACGACCTTGACGCCCTGCGCCACGATCCGGCGCTGAAGATCGCCTGCGACAAGCGCCCCGACGCCGATATAGGGCTGGCGTCGCAGCCAACGCTCTCACGGTTGGAGAACGCGGTGAACTGGCGGATGCTGGCACGCATGGGGCTGAGGATGATCGACGCCTTCTGCGAAAGCTGCGCCAGCGTGCCCTCTCGGATCGTGCTCGACATCGACGATACGGTCGACCACGTCCATGGCAGCCAGCAGCTTTCGCTTTTCTCCGCCCATGCGGGCGATACCTGCTTCCAGCCGATCCTGATCTTCGAGGCCGGAACCGAGAAGCCCGTCGCAACGCTCCTGCGTCCCGGCAAACGCCCCTCAGGCGAAGAAGCCGCGGGCGTACTGCGGCATGTGATCCGGCGTATCCGATCCAACTGGCCCCGCGTCGATATCCTGCTGCGCGGCGATGGGCATTACGGCACGCCTGAGGTGATGGCCGTGCTCGAAGACATAGGATGCTCCTATATCTTTGGCCTACCCACGAATGCCCGCCTGAAAGCGATGGCCGCACCCTGGGCCGAGGATGCCGCCACCCGGCGGGCGCTACACGACAAGGACAGCGTGCGCCGCTTCTACCAGGCTCGCTACGCCGCTCGCTCCTGGCGCCGTGAACGCCGCATCGTCGCCCGTGTCGAGGCCAGGCACGGCGTTGGGGTGGAAACCCGCTTCATCGTCACCAACATTCCGGGCGGTAGAGCGAAGCATCTCTACGAGAAGCTCTACTGCGCCCGCGGGTGGATGGAGAACATGATCAAGGAGCACAAGCTGCACCTTGCCTCCGACCGGACCTCATGCCATCGCTGGGAGGCCAACCAGTTCCGATTGTTTCTCCACACCGCTGCCTATTGGCTCATGCTCGATCTGCGCCCGGCCGCCCCGAGGAAATCCCGCTGGCGTACCGCCACCTTCGAGACCATCCGCACCACATTTCTGACAATCGCCGACCGGATCGAGGCGCTCGGAACCCGCATCTGCGTCTCCTTCCCCAGCGCAACGCCGAACCGGCCGTTCATCGCACATATGCTCTCGGTCATGGAAGCCCGTGCCCCGTGACCGGCGCGGCGAAGATGCCGCCGACCGAACTTAGCCCCCCACAAACCTCCAGCTTCATAAAAACACGCCCCACAAACGCCGTCAGATGACGGAACCGGTTCGCATGCCATCACAAAACGCGCCGGCTCTTATGAATAATTCGGGTTATGACGAACGTGCGTTATCCACTCTCCCTGCGCCAAGTCGAGGATCTTCTGTTCAACGCAGCATCGATATCAGCCGCCAAACCGTCCGCTTCTGGCGGAACCGCTTCGGTTCGATATTCGCCGCCGATTTAAAGAAATGGCGGCAACGAAAGCGCCAGTACTCTCACCGCTGCTCGGGTCTGGAAGAGCGCCTGTTCATGTCGAAAAAGACCCCTGTTCCTCGAATTTACCTTCCCTGTACCTCCAATAAATTTCCCTGTTAATTGCGACAGGGAACTTCACTATAACTAATTGTTTATGCTATGCTATTCAGCGCCGAAGTGCTTAGCTTTGCTGCAAATTCGGTTTTTTTCCCTGTATTTTCCCTGTAAATCCGAGACTGGTTCGCAGAAGATCGCACACTCCGCCACTGGTAGCGGTCTCTCAAAAATCCCCTGATCACCGATTGGTCCCAGACGCGGCTAGATTTGGGCGGCTCCGCACTCCGTGACCCACTGGCCTTTCGGGATGACGTGGGATCGCATGGCCAGAGACTGCATGATGCCCTGCCCTGCTGCCGGAACGGCGTCCGCCCACGAGTGCCACCCCCAATCAACAATTCCTAGACCATCCATAATCCAGCCTGGCGCTGCGCACAACGGCCGCGCGCCACCCAGAGAATGCGCGTAGTCCTTGCCGCCCCCCATCTCTTTCGCCTAGTCTGTTAGTACCAATCAAAAACATTTTCAGGGACGAAACACCATGCTGAAATCGCTGCGCGCGGGCCTTGCGGCCGCAGCACTCTTGGCCGTTGGCGCAACACAGGCCCAGGCTGCCGACTACCCCTCCATGACCCTCCGCTATGCGACCGGGTTCCCGGAAGCGGTCTATATGAACGAGCCGGCCAAGTGGTTTGCTCAGGAAGTGGAGAAGCGGTCCGACGGCAAAATCAAGATCCGCATGTTCTTCGGCGGCACCCTCGGCAAGTCCAATGAAATCCTCGACCTTGTCGCCAAGGGCGCCGTGGATATGGGCTCGATCGTACAGGGCTATTTCACCTCGAACCTGCCTTTCGCCGCCATGACCAACTCGCTGCCGATGACCTTCTTCGACGGAGAGGCCGTCATGCGGACGGCGATCAGGCTCGAAGCGACCAACCCGGACCAGATCGCCGAGTACGAAGCCAACAACGTCAAGCCGCTGATCCACCGCTACCTGCCGAACTACAAGCTGATCTGCACAAAGCCGATCCGCACCGTGAAGGATCTGGAAGGCACCAAGATCCGCACCTTCGGCAACTACATGCCGAAGATGTTTGCCGCACTGAAGGCCACCCCGGTCAACGTTTTGCCAGTCGAAATGTACGAGGCGCTGAAGCGGGGCTCCATGGACTGCTCCTACCTGACCTATCCGTTCTTCATGGTGTTCAAACTCTATGAAGTCGCGCCCTACGTCATCGACGTGAAATTCGGCGGCATCAACGCCTACTGGCTGGCGGTCAACAAGCGCAAGTTCGATGGAATGCCCCAAGAGGTGCAGGATCTGCTGGTTCAGGTCGGCAAGGAAGCCACCGAATGGGGTGTCGCTCACACCAAAGAGGTGGATGCCGCATCCCTTGAGGAGTTGAAGGCGCAGGACGGCGTCGAAATCGTCAAGTTCGAGGAGCAGCAACTCCTTGAAGAAACCGTGCCGGACATGATCGACGAATGGATCAAGGAAATGGCTAAGCTCGGCAAGGAGGAGCAGGCCAAGGCCTACGCCAAAGAAGTCCGCGAAGAACTGGGGCTGTAAGGGCCTCCCGTAAGCCGTCATTGCGGGGAGCCCTGGCTGAGAGCCACGGCGACGCCGCAGCCCATTGATGCCAGCCTGAAGCTCTAATGCCGATGGATTGCCACGCGGGCTGCGCCCACTCGCAATGACGGACGGGGTCTAAAGATGAAACTCTTCCGCTTTCTCGACGCCGCCATCATCTGGCTGGGCACCGCCTCGCTTGCGGTGGCGGCGGTGTTATCGGCCTCCTGGCCATCGTCGGCACCGCTGACAGCCTCGGCACGCAACTGTTTGCCCTGCCGGTGCCGAGCGCCCTGGAAATCAGCCAGGCAGGACTTGCGGTCGTTGTGTTCATGGGGCTGGCATTCGCCCAACGCCGTCGTGGTCATGTGATGGTCGACATCCTTTTCAACCGCTTCACCGGTGGCCTGAAGGTATTCTTCACTGGCTTGGCGCTGCTTGCCGCGATGGCGTTCTTCGCCTTCCTCGCCTGGCGCACCGGCATCGCCGCCTTCGAAAGCTTTGAGGTCGACGAACGAAGCTGGGGCCTGACCCGCTTCCCCATCTGGCCGTCCAAGATTGCGGTCGCCTTCGGCTGCATCGTGGCTTTGCTGGAGAGCGTCCGCCAATTCCTGCATCTGTTGGCAGGCAACCCCGACGCCTACGAGCCGCACGCGCCAGAGGATGACGCCCTATGACCGAAGCCATATGGATGGGCGTGATCGGCATCGGCGGCCTGATCTTTTTCGCCGCGCTCGGCGTGCCCATCGCCTTCTGCATTACGCTGGTCGGTGCGGTCGGCATGGCATTGGTGACGGACGTGGAGTTCGTGCTGGTCACGTTCCAGACCCTCCCCTACGCCACCGCCAGCGAGTATGCCTTCGCCGTTATCCCCATGTTCGTGCTGATGGGTGCGCTGGCCTCATCTGCCGGTATCATTTCCGAACTGTACGTCGCGGTGAACCGCTGGCTGGAGGGCGTGCGCGGCGGCCTCTACATCGCGACCGCCGTCGCCAGCGCCGGCTTTGCCGCCATCAGCGGCTCGACCGTGGTCAACGCCGCCATGTTCACCCGGATCGCTCTGCCGGAGATGCTGGCGCTCGGCTACAACCGGGGCATTTCGGCCGGCTGCATCGCCGCCGCCGGGACGTTTGCGGCGCTGATCCCGCCAAGCCTGACCTTCGTCATTTTCGGCATCCTGACGGGCGAGAGCATCGGCGAGCTGTTCATCGCCGGCATTGTGCCCGGCCTGTTGACCGCGGCATTCTACGTCGTCTGCATCCCTATCATGCTGCGGGTGAAGCCCGAATGGGCGCCGCGGGTGGAGATACACTCGACGCTCAAGGAAAAGCTGCGCGGCATGACTGGCATTTGGCCGATGCTGCTGCTGGTCTTCATCGTGCTCGGCGGTATCTATACCGGCATCACGCCGCCGACCGCCGCGGGCGCACTGGGCGCCATCGGTGCACTGCTGATCGCGCTTGGACGCCGCAAGATCGGGGCTGCCCAGATCTGGGAGAGCGTGCGCCAGACCGCCGAACTGACCAGCGTGCTGTTCATCATCATTATCGGCGGCCTGCTGTTCTCGCGCTTCCTGGTGGTCAGCGGCTTCGTTGCCGACCTGACCATTCTGGTAACCGACACCGGCATGACACCCGAAATGTTCA
The DNA here is from genome assembly GCA_965222315.1 of Alphaproteobacteria bacterium. Lineage (GTDB taxonomy): Bacteria > Pseudomonadota > Alphaproteobacteria > Bin95 > Bin95 > JACKII01. The sequence continues at coordinate 2,605,967 of OZ244951.1, forward strand.
TCCTGGCAATGGTGGTCATGTACCTGATCATGGGCATGTTCATCGACCCGCTCTCGATGATGGTGATGACGGTTCCCTTCGTCTATCCGGTGATCAAGGCGTTCGGCATGGACCCGATCTGGTTCGCCATCATCCTGACCAAGATGATCGAGATTGCAGTAATCACCCCGCCGGTCGGGCTGAACCTGTTTGCGGTGGTCGCGGCCGCCGGCGGGCGGGTGCGCACGGGAGAGATGTTCACCGGCATCCTGCCATTCGTTTGCATGGAGGTCGTCATTCTGACCATCCTGATTATTTTCCCAGGCATCTCCACCTGGCTGCCGAACACGATGCACTAACAGCGCCGCTCCTCTTCCCCCTGAGCCTGTCGAAGGGTGTTGTGCCACAATGAAAGACACCCTTCGACAGGCTTAGGGTGAAGCCGTTGGAAAGCAAAGCCCATGCACATCTCGATCCCCGACGCGACCGACCTCCTCAACCAGGTGTTCCGCAAGCTTGGCCATGCGGAGGAGGACCTGCACCCCATCGTCGATCACCTGATGGATTGCGAGTTGCGCGGCCTCGGCTATGGCGGCATGGCGCGGGCGGTCGCCGTGACGGAGCGCATCGGCCGACTCGGCATGCCTAAGGATCCCATCACCGTCAGCCATGAGACCCCCGTCTCGGCCAAGGTGCACGGCGCGGACCATATCGGCTACATCGTCGCCCAGCGGGCCACCGACATCGCGATCGATAAGGCGAGCGCCATGGGCCTTGCCGCCGTGGCGCTCGATAACACCTATTACACCGGCATGCTGAGTTACTTCGCCGAGCAGTTGGCGGCGCACGACATGGTCAGCATGCTTGCCTCCAACGCCGGCCCTTGGGTTGCGCCCTATGGCGCGGCGGAGGGCAGGTTCGGCACCAACCCCATCTGCTTCGGCTTCCCGGGCGACCCGCATCCGATCATCTGGGACATCGGCACGAGCAATATCATGCACGCCGAAGTCCTGCTTGCCCGCCGCCTGGGGGAGCAACTGCCGGAAGGCCGTGCCATCGGCCCGGACGGCAAGCCGACGGTCGATCCCAGCGAGGCTCTGAAGGGCGCCTTCACTGCCTGGGGCGGGCACAAGGGCTCCGGCCTCGGTCTGATGGTGCAGTTGCTCGGTGTCCATGCCGGCTCCGAAGGCATGACGGACGACATGGGCGGCTTCGGCATGACCATCGTCGCCATGAAAGCCAACCTGTTCGGCGATGGCGAGGCCGCCAAACAGCGGATCAACAAATACGCCGCGGACGTCCGGTCCGCCCGCCCGCTCGACCCGGCCAGCCCCGTCCGCATGCCCTTCGACCGCTCCTACGCCGACCGGGAGGCGGTGCGGGCATCCGGCGGCTTTGAGGTAAACGACGATATTGTGAGCAAGCTCCAAGCGTTCCTCGCCGGATAGGCAGACAAATTTGCGACCGCGGAATTTTTCTGTTTCGCGGTGATCTCGTTCACAGTCTGAAAGCGAAACCGTCTCTATCTCTCAGGATATCAAGAGAGCGACCACTGGCTGGCCGCTGGTGCCTGAAGGAACGAAACGATGTTCGCAAAAGCAGCTTCCCGCGCCCGGTCCGCATCGACGGCTTCCCTGAACTATCAACTCGAATGGGCGATGGCGCGCGGTCTGGTCCGCACCCAGGACACCGCCCATCATCGTCGCCAAGCCGCCGACCTCGACAGCCGGTTGCGGGACGATGTCGGCCTCACCCCGGCAGCGGTGAAGCAAGGTGTGCGCAAGTCGTTCTGGCGGTCAGCTTTTTAAAAGGCAGGCCTGTTGGTCTTTTCCACCACATGCTCCCGGTAGGCCGGGCGTTCGCAGAGGCGGGCGTACCAGGCCTCCACATTCGGGTGGGAGGGGCGCAGTTCTCTCGGCGTCCAGGTTATCCAGCGGTGGGTGAGCACGCCGGCCGGGATGTCTCCGATCGTCAGACGGTCGCCGGCGACATAGTCGCGGCTCGCCAGATGGGCGTCCAGCACGTCGAAGCGGGGAATCACCAGCTTCGCGGCACCCTCGACCTTGGCGATATCGCGCTCCTCCGCTGAGAGGCGGAAGAAATAGTCGAGATAGGCCTGGTTGAAACTGGCGAGGTTCAGCGAGCTCCAGTCCATCCAGCGGTCGGCGTCGGCCCGGTCGCGCGGGTCGGCAGGATAGAGGCCGCCCATGTCATGCTTGGCGGCGAGGTAGCGGATGACAGCGCCGGATTCCCAGACACACCAGCCGTCTTCTTCCTCGATGGTCGGCAGGCGGCCATTAGGGTTCTTGGCCAGGTAGGCGGGATCGTCATTGCCGCCAAACTTTCCACCCCAGTCGATGCGCTCGTGCGCGAGGCCCAGTTCGCCGATGCACCACATCGCCTTGATCACATTGGACCCGTCCGGCCGTCCCCACACCTTGATCATGGTTCGTTTCCTGCGTTTGTTTGTTGGATGTAAGCGGTAGTCTTCCACTCGACCGTCGCCGGATGCAATCCGAAAGAGCGGTCGAAGCCATCCGGAGCGGTGGCATCGACCACGACACCAAGGCAGCGAGACAAAGGGAGCGGTCTATCTCAGAGACCCGGATAGCATTCTTTCGGAAATTACTACCAGATTCAGACGCCCTCCCTGCCCTTTAGTCGTCCCCCGCAGCCTGGGCCGCCGGGCGGCCATGGCCGGGCGTGGAGGCCTTCACCGCCGCCTTCACCACCGGCGTTTCCGCGCGGCTCGGCGCCTGCATCAACGGTTTCCGCGCCAAAGCAGCTTCGATATAGGGCGCCAGTTCCGCCGCCTTCTTCGCTTCCCGCTCTTCCAGCTCCGCGCGGAACTGTGGCATGACCTTTTCGGCGAACAGCGACATGCCCTCGGTAATGTTCTCGTGGCTGTTGCGGCCCGCCTGCTGCATGATGATGACCTGATCGACGCCAGAGGCCTGGATCGCCGTAAGGTGCTTGATCATGTCATCCGGCGTGCCGATGCCCTGGCTGTCATACTCACCACGGGCTTTCGCCGCCTCGATCAGCCGGTCGGTGGCATCGCCCCGCGCCTTCATGAAATCACCCCACATGTCAGAGTGGCCGGGGGTGAAGTCCTCCGCCACCAGCTTTTGCTGGGAATAGCGGAAGAACTCAAAATTGTCCTTGCCGCGCCGGATCGCCTCTTCCCGGTCCTCATGCATGGAAAATGCCGAGACCATGGCGATGTTCGGATTGACCGAGCGCCCCAGCGGCACACATTCCTCCGACTTGATGATGCCGTAATAGATGTCGGCCCAGGCCTTCGCCTCGTCCGGGTCGATAAAGGAAAACGCCAGCGCGCCGATGCCGTTCTGCGCCGCCACCTTGATCGTGTCGCGGTTCGTGCAGGCCATCCACAGCGGCGGGTGCGGCTGCTGCAACGGCTTCGGCAGAACGTTGCGCGCCGGCATGGAAAAGCCCTCGCCCTCAAAGCCCGGATATGGCTCCAGCGCCATCATGTTGCAGATCTGCTCGGCGGCCTCCAGCGCATGGGCACGCTTGCTGCGCGCGGAGATGCCAAACGCCCCCAATTCCAGCCGCGTCGCACCTTCGCCAATGCCGAAATCCACCCGGCCATCGGACAGCAGGTCCAGCGTCGCGATGGTCTCCGCCGAGCGGGCCGGATGGTTGTAGTTCGGTATCACCTGCTTGATGCCATGACCCAGGCGGATGTTCTTGGTTCGGCTGGCGGCAGCGGCCAGCAGCACTTCCGGCGCGGAGGAATGGGAGTATTCGTCCAGGAAGTGATGCTCCACCTCCCACGCGTAATCGAAGCCCAGTTCGTCCGCCAGAATGATCTGGGCCAGCGCATCCTTGAACAGGCGGTGCTCATCGCCATCGTTCCAGGGGCGGGGAAGTTGAAGCTCGTAAAAAACGCCAAAGCGCATGGGGCTGTTTCCATCCTATGGGAGATCTTGTTGGCCGGAAGGTGACCACGGTAAGCCAGGGCGGTCAACGGGCGATGCGCCCCGCCTCTCACTCCCTTCCCTGAACCTGATTCAAGCTCCATTGCAGAGACGGGGCGTATAAAGCGCCGGATGCTTCTGGAATAGGACACCGGAATGGGCTCTGACTTGCGTCAGGGAGGTGAACGGAAAGACCGGGATCGCCATCAGCCCCGCGTCGCCACCTCATGCGCCGCGTTCCTTCCCGCGATCCGGCCGGAGATGAACGCCCAGGCGAGATGGTGGCCGTGCCCTTCCAGCAGGAGCCCGCCCTGCCCGGTCGAACCCGCCGCATACAAACCAGGGATAACCGCCCCCTCCGGCCCGATTACCTCCAGCCGTTCGGTGACGGGCACACCGCCTTCGGTGAAGACGACATAGCTCTTGATCGGCCCCAGCGCGATGTAGGGTCCACCGCCCGGCAACACCTTCAGGCTCCTGGCCAGAGCCGTCGCAGACACGCCCAACCGGCCCGCCAAAGCCTCCGCATCCCCGCCCTGATGGAAAATGTCTTTCCGGTTGCGGCGGTAGTCGTTCAGGTAGGCATAAGCGATGCCCGGCGCGGTGGAGACGAAATGCGGCCAGGCCGTGAACCGCGCCGCCATGCCCTTATCCAATACGATATAGGCGAGCCGGTCCGGCTGTTTCGGCACCTCCGCCGCGGGTCTGTCGTGCTCGTCGCAAAAGCGCTCACCATCCCGGTTTACCAGGATCGCACCCGCCTCGAATAGCTCGCGCGACACGCCCAACGCCGTGGTCAGGAAGCTCATGGCGACAGGGCGTTGCACCGCATCAGGCAGCGTGTTCATGGCCCAGCGCACCGCCTTGCCGAGCCAGGGCCGGGGTGGCAGGCGGCGGACCAGGCTTTCCCGTGCCGGCGGGACAAAGCGCATGGTCGGGCCGCTCATCAGGTCTCCGTTCAGCACCTCGCAACCGAGCGCCAAAGCCATCCGTATTGCACCGCCGGTGGCGGTCGGATTGACGGCTTCCAAGCCACCTTTCTCCTTGCCCGCAAACCGCACCCGCATTTCGGCGTTGGCGCTGTAGTCGCCGCCCGCAAGCACGACGCCACCTGCCGCGCGCAATTCCTCGCCGTTCTCCAGGCGGACGCCGGTGACGCACCCCTCCGCCACCAACAATTCTGCCGCCTCCGTCCCAAGCCCCACCTGTACGCCGAGGCGTTGGCATTCCCGCCCCAGCATTTCCGGAAAGGCGCGGGAGTTCGGCAGCACATTGTGCATCCGCGGCACCCGGTGCGGCGGCTCCAAGTGCGGCCCTGCGAAGACGACGCCGAGACCCTCCAGCCAGGTCATCAGTTCCGTGGTGTTGTCCACCAGCACGAGCCGCAACGTCCGGTTATCGCGGTTAGCCAGTGGCCCCGCGAACGCCTCCATGTCCTCAAAATGGGCGTCCGGGTGGTCGGCAATCCCGGCGGCCTTCTGCTGCCAGGTGCCGGTGGCGGAGATCGAACCGACCGACCAGCCCGTGCTGCCGCCGAGCGCGGGCTCCTTCTCCAGCAGCACGACACGGCGGCCCCAGCGCGCGGCCTCAATGGCTGCGGCCATGCCCGCTCCGCCGCCGCCAACCACGATGACATCGCACTGGCTCATGGGCAGGTCAGATAATCTTGCCAGTAATCGGCTTGTAGAGCGTTACGCCGTCCAGGCCTGCCAACGCCGCGCTCTCCCCCGCCTCCAGGATCAATACTCCACGCCGCGGAATGGAGCCGTCCAGGCCGATATTCTCGACTCAGGCCACACGCGCTGCGAAAGGCTCTGGCACGTCCGCGCCGTCCGTCAACAACGCCAGCATCTGGCTCTCACCCATTTCCGGCATCGCGTTCATGCCGCGGAACAGGTTCCGGTGCCAGTTGGTCATCAGCTTCTGCCACTCGCCCGTGCCGGCGGGGCCGCCGACCGCCTTGTAGCCCGCGCTGGTGAACAGGTCCGGCCCGATCACGTCATGGATCGCGAGGAAGGGCGAGCCGCAAGGCGTCTGCGCCTCGAACCGCTGCGCGCCGTCATAGCCATCCGCCGTCAACAGCTTGCGGATATGGGCGGTGTACCAGTCGTGCCACTCCGCCAGGCGCGAGCGGTCCGGCAGTTCCATTTCGACCATGTAGAGCATCGGGCGGCGGTTCCTCGTGTTAGTCGGTTGCGCTCAGACTAAGGCGGCTCCGGCTATCCGTGAAGGCGTTCCCACCGGCACCGGGAAACGCTAGGCTTCAGCCAACAACATGGCACCCCAAGGAACCGCCCCATGACCCGCCAAGACCTCCGACAGCGCGGCCAGCAGCTTCGCGCCGAACTCAACCTCGCGCCGGAAAAGCCGGACCTGATGCCCGGCTTCAACGACTTCATGGCAGAAGTCGCCTATGGCGGCATCTGGGACCGCCCGCACCTCTCGAAGCACGACCGCATGCTCTGCACCCTCGCCGTGTGCAGCCCGTATCTGCGCCCGCAACTGGCCAGGCTGATCGGCACGGCGCTCGACCTGGAGGTCACACCACTCGCGATGTTCGAGGTGTTCCTGCAGGCCGGACTCTATGGCGGGTTCGTCACCACCGAAGCCGCCGTGGAAGTGGCGCGGGAGGTGTTCGAGGCTCGCGGCGTCCAGGTGCCCAAAACACCCTCCCGCGACGACAGCAACGAAGCTCTCGACGCCCGCGGCCGGGAAATCATGGCGACGCTGCATGGCGAGCGTGCCAGCGGCGGCTATGCGGCTCCCGGCAACAATATCACCGGCGCACTCTATCCCGCCGCCATCCGCTACGGCTATGGCGAGATCTGGGACCGCCCCGGCCTCGACCACCGCGAGCGGATGCTGGTCGCCATCGCCGCGTTTACCGGCCTCTGCCTGGAGAGCCAGTTGCGCAAGTTCAGCCAATCCGCCCTGAACATAGGCTTGAGTGAGGAGGAGGTCATTGAGGCCGTGATCCAGACCGGCCCCTATAGCGGCTTCCCCCGCGCCCTGAACGGCCTCGCCATCCTGACGGAGGTCTTCCCTTCAGCCTAACCCTGCGGCTAGGCTCGCGGTAATCGATAGAGGAAACCGCCCCATGACCAACACGCCCTACATGCACCACATCACCGAGCCCGCCGCCTGGACGCCGGACGACCTGGCCAAGGACAGATCCTGGGACATCACGCTCACCCAGCGCCAGTCGGATGAGCTGGTCGATGCCCTGGCAGCGGTGAAGAAAGCAGGCGTGCCCCTCGCCCGTCTCGGCAAGGCGGATTTCCCCCTGCCCGCGAGCCGCGACGTGACCGAAGCCATCCGCGAACAGTTGAAGGCTAACCGCGGTTTCGCCCTGCTGCACGGTTTTCCGGTGGAAGGCCACCCCCTCGAAGATGTGGAACGCATGTATTGGGGCTTCTGCGCCTATTTGGGCATCGGCCTCACCCAGAACAGCGACAGCACGCTGATCCATTACGTGACCGAGGGCAAACTGCGCCCGAACCAAGGCACCCGCGGCGTTGGCAATCCCGGCAAGGTCAGCCTGCACGTGGACCTGGCCGATTGCGTCTCCCTGCTTTGCGTCCGCCAACCGGCTGACAATCCGCCAAGCCGCCTCTCCTCCTCCCTGACGCTGCACAACATGCTGCTGGAGCGGCACCCGGAGAGCCTAGCGCGCCTGTATGAAGGCTTTTTCTGGGACCGGCAGAACGAACACGGCGAGGGCGAAACGCCGACCAGCGCCTACCGCGTGCCCTTCTTCAGCGAGAAGAACGGCGTGGTCTCGTGCCGTTACAACCGCAACTGGATCACCAAGGCCGCCAACCGCAACGGCGGCTTTTCAGTCGAGGAAGAAGCCCTGCTCGACCTGGTCGATGGGATCACCCACGAAACCTGCTTCGAATTCCCGTTCAATCCGGGCGACGTGCAGTTCGCCAGCAATTACACCATGCTGCATGGCCGGGCGCCGCATGCGCCCACCCGATCTGACGAAGAAGCCCGCCTGCTGATGCGCATCTGGTTCGACATCGAAAACATGCGCGACTTCGCCGACGAAAGCATCGTCCGCTACGGCATCATCCGGCATGGCCGTCTCGGCTGGACCGCGCCGCAACTGGCGAAGGGTATCGAGGGCAAGCTGCACGCCCGCCGGGACGATGGCGCACCATTGATCGCGGCGGGGTGAGCCGGCTTAAACCACCCGCTCCGCCAGCACGATCATCTCCGCGACCATACCGTTGCATTCGTCTGCCTTCATGGAGGCCACCGACGGCAATGGCAAAAGCCGTTCGTCGCCGTCGTCCGTGATCAATTTCGCCGTATAGACGCCGCGCGGATCGGCCAGCACCGGGCATGATTGTTTGGAGAGAAACACCTGCACCTTGCGGCCCGCCACTTCAGCTTCCGTTGGCTCGGCGAAGGCAATGGCCTTACCCGACGCGGCAACCGAAGCCTCAATCCGCGTACCGTCGCCCGTACCAGTAACGAGATAACGCCACCGCGCCTGGCGCGAGGCCAACGGCACCACAAAGCGCGGCTCCTGCGGTTTGCCGTTCGCCAGCACTTTCATTCCGGTCGGCACCGGTGGACTGTCCGCCTGACCCAAGTGGATAGATACGACCCCAAAAACCCCTGCGGCGGGCCTGTCGAGAGAGACAGCCTCGTCCTGACCGGCCTCCCGCTGCGCTGTGCCCCTGACCGGCAAATGCTTGATATCATCCGGTTTGGCCAGCAGCATCGCATCTTCCTGAATCTGATCCTGAAAGATCGCGAGATTGTCGAAAACGGCCACGGTCTCGTAGGGCGATGCGGAGACAGGCAACGCGGTGTACTGGTAAAAAGCAGAGTCCCGGATAACCAAGGCAAATACCAGAGGCTCTTTCGGCAACCCCCCGGCGGTCAGGTTCCGGTTGTCGATATACACCGCCGCACCCCCGGTTTCCGCCCGCAGGCGCATCCGGTAATCGCGCATCAGCCGCGCTGTTCCGTCCATCGGCTCCACCGCCAGGTCGGGGCAGGCACTGCCGCCGAAATACTCGTGCTGCACCACCAGGGAGAACAGCTTACGGTAGCTAGTTTCCATTGCCGCCATCCACCGCAACGCCCGTGATTTCCGGCACCAGTTCGGCCGCCCAGGCGTCGTCTATCGTTACAAGCCTGATCTTGTAGAGCGCCGACGGCATATAGCGCCCGCCCAGCACCCCCCAGACATGACCCAATGTCTGGAGGTCGAGGTTCACCATCTTGAACGCCAGTTGCTGAATGCCTTTCGGGAGGTTGGGGTGGGAGGCAGGGGTGATAATCGGGTTGCTCTGGAAAAAGCCCAAGGCGCCGGAAAGCACCCGCAAGCCATCGCGGTAACGGTCATCGAACGATGCCGACACCATGACATAGATATTAAGCGCCAGGTCCTGCGGCGTCCGCACATAGCCCCCTTCATTCGTCTGGCGCATCGGCATGGGGGAACTGGAGATCGCGGCCGCCTCCCGTTCGATGTTCAGAACCGTCATCACGATCTTGTTGTTGATGTCCTTGGGCGGATCGCCCTCCATGGTGGTCAGGCCGGACAGTTCCGCAATCGGCTCGTCGGAGATATGCCGGTCTTCCAGGAAACCGTTCAGCGTTTCCACGACAAAGCCCATGGCCCGGTCGATCATGCCCCTCTCCTTCCATCGTCCGTGACGCTCATAGCACCCGGCCTTCTTTGTGATATTCGCGGCTGATGCCCTGCCGGATATCGGCAAGCCGGATCGCGCCGTCCCCCTGCCCGGCGTCCGCTCGGGCCCGGGCCGCCAGCACGGCATAGCGCAGCACGTTGACGATCATCGCGCCCGTCACCTCATGGCTTTCCGCCAGCAGCGCGAAATCCACGTCCGGCGCGAGTTGGACTGAACCCCCGCCAAAAATCTTCTGGAACAGCGCCAAACGTTCGGTCGGGTTCGGCATGGGGAAATGCAGCACCGACTGGAACCGGCGCGAAAACGCCTCGTCCATGTTGTTGCGCAGGTTCGTCGCCAGGATCGCCAGCCCCTCGAACCGCTCGAAGCGCTGCAACAGGTAGGAGACTTCCTGGTTGGCGAACCGGTCATTGGCGGAACTGCCGGTGGTGCGTTTGCCGAACAGGGCATCGGCTTCATCGAAGAACAGGATCCAGTTCCGGTCTTCGGCCTCATCGAACACCAGACTCAGATTCTTCTCCGTCTCGCCGATCCATTTAGAGACCACCATGGACAGGTCGATGCGGTAGACATCCAGCCCCAGTTCCTGCCCCAGGATGGATGCCGTCTGGGTCTTGCCGGTGCCGGGCGGACCATAAAACAGGCAGCTATAGCCGCCGCCCAGCCAGCGGGAGAGGTGCGGATCGGCAGCAAAATCGGCACGTGCCTTCATCCAGGTCCGCACTTCGTTGATGCCGCGCCGAGTCGCGGGCGCCAACACCAGATCGTCCCAGCCCAGCTTCGACGACAGCCGTTGTGCGGGAAAGTTGGCGCCGAACGGAACTTGGCGGGCCTCGCCCGTCATCAGGCGCTCCACCAGCCGGTTCGTCGCGATCAGCGGCTTGTCCATCAGGCTGCCGCCGCTATTGCCCTCCTGCACTTCCACCAGCCGGTTGCGGACCAATGGCGAGGCATCGCCGAGCCGGGTCAGAACGTCGGCCGGTGCCTCGATCGCTGTCCCGCCCAGCAGGAAAGCAGCGGTGCGCGCCGTCGGGCAAAACACGCCTGCCGGCCCCAGCACCCCGCCAAAAGCCGGATAGGGCCGGTCGAGCGCGCTGTTCCGTATTTGCAGCGGGTCGAACACGCCGGGCCGCAGCGCCGCAGCCAGGGCGACGGAGAGGATCAGCCGCTCTGCCGGGTCAAGCCCGAAAGCCGCCAGCACGCGCCCGAGCCGCGAGTTTTGCTCCACCACGGGCGGGAACCCAGCATCGGCAATTTCCGGTGCTTCCAGATGCTGCTGAACGGCCTGCATGATGCGGTTTTGCAGCCATTCCAGCTCATGCTCCAGCGCCGCCCAGCCAGGCTCGGTGGACGTCTGATGCGGTCCGGACTTGTAGGAGGCGTCATTCATTGCTGCCCCCATTGGACCATCATGGGATGCTGCATCAGCGGAGTCTTGAACGTGCTGAGTGTCCAGGGCAGTTGCCCCAGCAGCATGTCATAGGGTTTCGCGGTGACGTTCAGCACCCAGATGCGCTCCTCTAGCCAGGAAAGACTACCCTCCCGCAGCAGGAATGTCTCGCGCAACGCTTCCACGGAACTGTTCCGCAGCGGGGGCCAGTTCTGACAAACCACGTTCAGCAATTCATCCGACACTGTCTCCTCCATTTCCGTCAGGTCGATACGCGGTGCCACCGGGGTCTCGAACGGTACTCCGCAGAGCAGTTTGGGCAGGACGAGTTGCGGTTCTTCGGTAGCCGTACCCGCCGTCGCCAGATAGTGGATCAGCATGACCCCACGCGCCGCGGCCTCCTCCGACGCGAACCGCCCTTCCTCCAATAGACCGACCCGGTCGAAATAGTGGACCAGAAATGGCCATAGCAGCACCGCCCCTGCATCCTGTACGAAGAGAAGTTCCCGCGCCCAGTCGCTGCCGCCTTCGTCCTCTTCCTGCCAGGGCCAGACATCGGGTTCGCGCCGGCGCGATACAGACTGCTGTCCGGTATCGCGCCCTGCATTCGGTGATGCGTCAGCCAGGGTCTGGTCCGGACGGCGTTCACCATCCCCGCCGCCAGTCTCCGCCCCGGCGTCAGCGCCCTTTGCCGAAGCAGCGTCCGCTCCAGGACCAACGCCATCCAACACGCCCAGCCCGGCTCTCTGCTGCAAATTGAGCGGATACCCGGCGGCAACCAGAATCCGCACCAATTCTGTCCGGTCTGCCAAGGAGAATGCGGCGGTCATCACCGCCCGACCGGCGCGTGCGGATAGGCCGTGCCACACCCGCTCGGCAGCAGGCCGGGTTTGCGTGGTTAACGGTTCGGCCAGCAAAGCACCCGCCAACGCCTCCAGGCTCCATTCCTCGGCCGGCGGCACCGCCGGCGCATCGGCAGCCGGCGCCTGCCCGGTCCACAGCCCCTCTGCATCTGCTACCGAATACCCGGCCTGACGCAATATCCTGGCCGCAGTCCGCAAGGTCTGGGGCGATACGAAATCCTGCGCCCTGACCGTCTCCTGCCCGGCAAACAATCCGACCCAAACAGTCTCAGCCACCTCCCGGAATGGCGGCACGGTCCGTGGCAGGGCTATCAGCGTCTTCGCCAACACCGGCAGCGCGTGGAAGCTGCAGGTGAGCCAGTAGCGGCCTTGGTCCGGCACCGGCATCGGACCGTCCTCGTACTGACGCTCTCCGGCCGGTGGCTGGGGCTCGCCTGCCGATTGTCGGGCCTCTCCTGCTGGTGGCAAGACAACTCCTGCTGGTGGCAAGACAACTCCTGCTGGTGGCAAGGCAACTCCTGCCGGTGGCTGTGCCTCGGCTGCCCGATCCTGTCGGGATAGTTCCAAGGACGCCACGTCCGCGCCCATTGCTGATAACATCGCTGAGAGGCGACTGAGAGTGCCTTGTGGAAAGGCATCCCTTAAGGACCGCAACGCGGCAAGCTCCAGCAACTGGCGCGCCAGCACTCCAGCCATTACCTCGCCGGAACCGCCAGCGTCCCCTTGCGCCAGGAAAAGCTCCGCCAACACCGGCAGTGGCAGGTAGCGCCAGCCCGCCGCCGGTGTGCCGATGGCTTCGGCGCTGGCCGTATCGCCGCCGACCTCGTCGCCCCCGCTAGCGTCCGGGCTAGTCCCTATCTCAGTATCCGGGCGCATATCTGTGCGCGACGCCATCTGCAGCAAGGCATCGGCCAGAGCCTCGGAAGTGCTGACCCCTGCGCCAAACATCGATTCAACCAAGCCTATTGCCAAATAGGAGACCGCGTGATCGCTGCCAGCCACCGCATGCAGAGACCGCTGCAGGACAAGCCGCATGGCCGCGCTATCTACTGGTCCCGTCTCCCCTTCCGCGACCAGGATAAGCACCTGATCCGCGACAATCTCCCGCCATGCTGCCGGAGAGATTTGCCGGGTTTCCTGGGCGACCAGCGGGCCGAGACTGATAATTTCGCTGGGACGCGGTGCACTTACCCACCGCAGAAGCACAGCGCCCAACCGGTCCAGCAGCGCCGGGGAAAGACGCGCCGCAGTCGTCCTGCGGCGCGCCTGAACGCGCATGGCCGCCTGGAATTCTGCCGCGACTGCCTGGTCGCCTTCCAGCAGCCGCTGTGGTAGGCCGACTGCCTCACCTGTCGGAACCAACGGCTCTTCGGTCAATGCCCCCAGGTTTTCGCTTTCATGGGCGAAAGCCTCAGCCAGTGCGGATTCGTCTTCAGCATCAACCAAACTGCCCGACGCATCGCTCATCGTCTCAAGGGTCTGCCGGACGGTGACAGAGATGCGGACACCGCCTGTTCCTTCCGCCTCCAAGAGTTGCTTGGCCCAGGTACTGGCGGCGTCCCCGTCCAGGTTTAGTGCCGCTGCCGCTCCCGTTAAGACCAGCCGATAGAATGCGGAGCTGGACGGAAAGAAGGGCTCGTCCGCTATTAGCCTCAGCACCTCCCCGGCAACTGCGCGCCGCCATGCCGCGGCCGAAATGCGGGCGGTTGTGGCGGCGACCAACGGCCCTAAACCCAACAGCCCGCTGGTTTCCACCGGACCGGTTATATTCAGCAAAGCCACCGCCAGCCTGTCCAGGTCGGCAGGATCAATCCTGTTGCTCAGCCGAGCGCGGTACGCAGGCGCCAGCAACAACGCACGAACTTCGGCCTTTGCCTCTGCGCTGCCGGCGGCGGCAGCGTCGAACAAGCGCCTGTCAGCGAGTTCCAGAGAACCGGTCTCGTGCAACGGCCAATCGGCGGCGATCGAGGGCGATTCGGTCAATGGGCCAGCCCGCGCCTCTGAACCGGTTTGCGCGCCGGGCGGCCTGTCTGTGACCGGCGATATCCCTGGCTCTTGCGCTTGCTCTGGAGGGCCGGATTCGACAGCCGTGGGGGATGAACCCACAACTTGGTCAGCGTCATTCTCCAAGTCCGGATAACCAGGATCGCGCGCAGTGGACTCAGCATCCTGCACCGGCGCATCGGCGGCTGCCGTTGATGCCAACTGCGTGATTGCATCGGCCAGGCTTGGGCTTGCTGCGCTCTTGCCGCCCGTTACCTCGCCCGCCATCGTTTGCAGTATGGCATGGTAGTCCGCCGCCTCCGTGCGGGCGAATGCCAGAACCATCCGGCGGACCTGCGGAACAATTCCGGGCCGCGGCTCACCTCCGCGCCGGCTCCATTCCGCCAGTACAGCGCCAACCATATCCACGATCCAGGCTGACCCGCCGCCGCCCGGTACGGCGGCGGTCAGCAACCCATCAAGCGCCCGCACGTCGCTTGGCAACAAAGAGGCGGGGGTAATGCCGAGCCTCTGCCCCAGACGATCCAGTTCCTGAACCGTCAGTCCCGCCGCGATGGCGGCCCGCCCCACGGGTTCGGCCAGCATGGCGCGGACGCTTGCCTCAAGCGCTTCTGCCACCGCCCCCGTATCCGTTGATGCCAAGTACCGGCGGACGGTCTCTGCCTCGCTGACTTGCTGTCCCGCCGGTTGGCCAAACCGGCGTTCCGGCGTTGAGTGGGTCGGCCGGTCCTCGCGCGCCGAGGGAGGCAGATCCGGCGCTTCCGCTTCTGGCAACATGCCTCTTTCGCCGGTCGAACGCGGCGCGGCTTCCTCCGCCAGCAGGTTTAACGTTGCCAAAACCGCTGGCTGCACTGTTCCGTGGGCCGATGCCGCGTCATTTACCACACCGATATAAGCTGGCAATTCTTGCTGCAACCGCACGGCACGGCGGCGCAGCAGGCTATGCAGCAGCCCTGCGGCTGTGGCCGCTCTGCCGCTCTGCCCCGCCACGATGTCTGACAACGTCGCAGCGACTCCTTCCATGAGTTCGCGCCGCCATAGGGCGGCATCCCATGCCGGATCAACCTGCTGCAGCGCGTCTTCCAGGGGCAAGAGCGAGGATACCCGCAGCAGTGGCTCCCCCGGCGCCAGACGGTCTGCGAGCCCGTCGACTTGCGCCGCCGACAACCGGGAAACCGCCGGCCGCCGCCGCTGCTCATCGGCAAGGATCGCCCTGATATCCGCCAGCGATACGGTCAACTGCCCGGTCGGAGAGATAAAACGCGCCAGCAGTTCCACATCGCTTTCCGTTTGCAATGCAGCGTCGCCGGTCTGGCCGGGTTGAGGCTCCGGTGGAGCGTCCGAACCAATCGGCGGTAACAGCCCCTCGTCTGGGTCTTGTTCGCCGGGTTCCCGTCCGCCCGCTTCCTGCTCGTTCCATTCCTGGATGACCGGCGCGGCATCCAAACCGGCGTCTGCAAAGGCCCGCAACAGCGCCTCCTCCGGCAAGCGCAACCGCCGGGCGACACTCCTGGCCACCTCCCGCTGCAGTTCGGGCCAATCGCGTTCCGGCGCATGCGGGTCGAACAGTCTGGCGATCAGCGTGGCTGCCATTGCCCGCAGCCATTGTCCGGCAGCCGGGACAGGCTCACCATCCGACGCCCAATCTCCGGCGTTGGCGGTCAAAAACCGATGTGCATCCGGCAAGCGCTTGAGCCAATCAGCGGCTTCCTGCTTAAGCGCCGGTCTCGCCGCGCCGACAATCCAGGCGATCGGCTCCAGCGCCAGGCGCGCGCCCATGCGCTCCACCAGCAGCGCCCGCCGGTTCTCCGTCATTGTCTTCAACAACCCGGCGATCTGGCTCGCCTGGTGCATGGTAAAGCCGCGGGTCCATTGATCGACAGAGCCCTCGATGACCTCCCGCCCCCACCATGGAAGCGCGCCGAATTCCATCAAATACCAGAATATTTCCAGATCGCGGTTCACCTCCCCGGCACGCAGCACATCTTCGCTACGGACAATGTTGTCATCCTGGCTCTCAGGTGGGTCCGGTGCGGCACCCGGCGAACTGGATTCCGCCGGCGCATAGCCAAGCCGTTGCAAGACCCGACGGGCCTCATCAGGCGGCAGCAGCATTTGGAGCCGCGTCAGCACGAGGGCCCGGTCCATATTTGCCACCGCGCCCAGACGTTGCCGCAGCGCCTGCCACACCAGTCCCGATTGGCCCTCCCTCGGCAGCCACGACAAGAGGGCCCGCCGCAACCGCGATCGCTCAATCAGCCGACGGGGTCCGGCATCCTCCGGCGCCAGTGGCAACCCGGTCCGGAGAAAATAGGCCACCGCATCGGCGTCGAGGCGTTGCTGGCCGGTAGCCGTGGCGTCATGATCACCCGGCATGTTCCTGCTGTCGGCGGCGTTGCTCCCCTCACGGGCCTGGCCCGCGGGCAGCAGGTTTCCCCGCCTCTGGTCATCGCCGGCACCCGGCGAACCGGATTCCGCCGGCGCATAGCCGAGCCGTTGAAAGACCCGGCGGGCTTCTGCAGGCGGCAGCAGCATTTGGAGCCGCGTCAGCACGAGAGCCCGGTCCATATTTGCCACCGCGCCCAGACGGTGCCGCAGCGCCTGCCACACCAGTCCCGATTGGCCCTCCCTCAGCAGCCACGACAGCAGGGCGCGCCGCAACCGCGACTGCTCAATCAGCCGACGGGGTCCGGCATCCTCCAGCGCCAATGGCAGCCCGGTCCGGAGAAAATAGGCCACCGCATCGGCGTCGAGGCGTTGCTGGCCGGTAGCCATAGCATCATGATCTCCCGGCATGTCGATGCTGTCGGCGGCGGCGGCCCCCTCGCGGGCCTGGGCCGCGGTCAGCAGGCTTTCCCGCATCTGATCATCACCGGCACGCCTGAGAAGGGCTTCGGCTTCTGCCCCGGCAACATCCTGCGGCCGCCGCGGGTCGCGCAACCGGGCAACCATTCCGGCCTTCAGCGAGTCCGGATCGAGCCGAAGGTTCCGCGCAATCGAACCGGCAAATTCGTCGGCGACGCGCGCTTCGGAAATCCAAACGCTGCCCAGCCGCGTCCCAGCCTCCAGCAAGGCCCGGTTCGCCGCGGCCAGAACATCTGGCGCGGCGCGGTCGGTCAGCGGCAACTCCCCATGCAGGTCTACGAATACACGGTGCAGGCGGGCGAGCAGCCCTCCGGCCTGCGGCGCCACAACAACCGAAAGCCTGACGATCTGCTCCGGCGACAAATGCGTTGCCAGCCGCTGCGCCTGATGCGGGTCCGCCATTGCCGACCGCAGCAGTGCCCTGGTTCCCGGCAAATCCTGGGCAGCCGCATCATCTACCAGCGCCGCCACATCAACCGGCGCAGTGTGCGACCAGTGGATCACGCCACGGGCCAGAAACCGCGCGAGAACGGACAATGATGACGATGGTGGTGATGCCACCATGCCGGCACCAGGCATTCCTTCCGAACCACTCCGCCGGGTTTCGGCGACGCGCAACTCAAGCTGTTCCCTGATCGCGGCTTTGGCGTGCCGGCGCAGATCGTCTTGATCGGTGGCAAGTGGCAACCGGCCCAAATCAACGGCAAACTCGTCAATCCAGACAGGCTCGGCAATCTCCGGCAGTTCGTCCAGGCATTCTTCGAGCAGCGCCTGCAGGCTATCGCCCTGCAGCACCGGCAGAAGCGCCGTCTCGGCCTCAAGCGCCGTTTCGCGGGTGTCCGCCGAAACCTCCAGCACGAACCGGCCGACAATCGCCCCGGTCATACCTGGCCGGCGGGCGCACTGTCGGGAAAGAGCCGTGTCCGGACAAACCGCGCCAGCAAGCGGCGCAACCGGGCCGCAGCCAGGCCATTACGGCCCAGGCGGAGTTCCTCCAATCCGGCATCCGCAATGGCAAGTTCCGCATGGTCCGCAGCGCAGATATCCAGGCTCAAGTGCGCCGGCGCTTCCTGGCGGAGGGTCCGGGCGAAAGGCGCCGCGGCGGACTGATCCGCCGCCAGGCCGGCAGGCACCACTACGGATAGCCGGTTGTTGTAATATGATGCAGGCAGTGCATTAAAACCGCGCGGAATCTCCCAGCCGACGGCCTGCCGCAGCGCCGCCGCGAACCCATCCGCCGCCAAGGCTGCCCGGAATTCAGCCTCTACGTCGGAGGGGAAATCCTCCAGGGAGCGAGCCGCCACAATTGTGCCGCCATCAAGGGACGTATAGGTCGCGCGAACACCAAACCGGCCGCCCGTGCGTCCCTGATCGATCTCCAGATCAACCTCGTGCACGTCGAAGACATCCCAGAAACGCCCAGCCAACACGGGGTTTGCCCAAAAATGCAGCCGCTCTGCACCCGTGCCAGCGGCGACGGCGATGGACCAGATCGCCGGCCCGACCCGGAAAACGGGTTGCAGGTTCTGAATTTCCTCTGCCGTCGGCCAGACCATCATTTCGCCGACGCCGTCGTCCATTGGATCGGCACCCAACATGCCATGATCGATCATCCGCACACTGCCTTGCCCCAGCCCCATGAACCGCTCAACCCGCTCGGCCAAAGCCGGACGTACCAGCGGCGCATCCGGGTCAAGATCTGCTTGTGTGCCATCCGGGTTTTCATCGTCGCTGTTACACGCAAGCTTGCCAGCCGCAGCACCGCGCCGCGCGCCCAGACGGTCAATGCCGGCCAGGAAAAGGCGCTTATCCTCGTTGCGGGTATGGCGGACCGCACCGGCTTCCAAGTGCCGGTGCGAGGCAAGATTATTCAATTGCGCATTGTGGAACCGCTCGTTGAAGCGCGCCAGCAGATGGTCATAGGCCCGCTCCGCCCGGTCTTCGCGCGGATCGGCTTTTTCCATCAACTCTTGCATCGCCTCACAATATTTGCCGAGCCGTTGCTGCGCATTGTCGTAAGGCTCCCCCAACAGGATATCGGCCGAACCGGCGGGCTCCTGCACCACGCGGCCGGTCCCGTCTTCGGTGACCTGCGCGACCGGCTGGAAGAAGTACGACCGGTCCCATCGCTCCTTCCAGGATAGCAGGCGCGGAGCATTGACCAATTGCGCCAGATAGTTCGCCAGCGGCTGCTCGAACAGCATCAGAAAGGCGCGAAGCTGGTTGATTTCCGCCTCGCTCGCCGCGCGGCCCAGCCGGGTCCGCCCTGGGCCGCCGGTCGGCATCACCGACGGGTCTCCGTACTTGCCAAGCCCATAAACGGCCGGGAACAGATGCTGGATCGAGCGGTAGGTCCCCAGCGCGCCACGGCGTGTGCCCACGGTCTGCTCCGCACTATCGTCCACATCCCGGACGCCACTCAGGCCCCGGCCAGAGAAGCGCTGCTGCCGCCGCCGGTGCATGACCCGCTGGGCAAGTTCCCCCAGCAGGCCATCCCTGGCCAGCATGAGGGCATTATCACTGCCCAACAGTTTGACGCCGTCCCGCGTGACGTTCAGGCCCTCCAGCCCTTGCGGTGAAATATCGACATAGAAATAGCTTCCATCGGGCAACCCGCCGCCATCGTTCAACCGGACCTGCCCTACCGACAGGACGCCTTCGGTATGCAAAAGGGCGCGCCGGATCTGGTCTGCGTCCGGCTTGACCGGCCAACTGGGAACGCCGGTGAAATCCACCTTCCCACTATGCGCAAAGGGACCGTCATAGACGCTGTCTGCCGGCAGGCCCGCCGCCGAAAGCGCCCGGTAGGCTTCGATGCGCGGCTGCGGGTCGATGGCATTGTTGACCGCAAATATCAGCAGGGAGGCAATGGTCATCGGATCGCTGTCGTCGGCCGGGTCCAGCACGATATCGGCCTTGACCTGCAGGGCTGAGGGCTCCAGCCATTCCGGCTCCAGAAACGTCATGCCGAGGCAGGCCTCGGACTGCAGCAGGCGGTGCACACCCGTTTTCAAGTCGTCAATGGAAAGATAGCGCGGGGCGTAGTCCGCAGGGTCCCTGGACCGCTGCAACAGGACGGCAAAGGGACCGGCGACGCAGGCGTCTGCCGTCTGGGCCGGCCTGATCCACAGGTTACGCACTTCCGGAAAATGGGAGAGAACCAGACGGCGGAAATCTTCCTCCGTAACGGCGCTGGTGGAGAGCAAACCTGGGACGGGATGAAACGGATTAGCGTCGCCGCCACGGCCATTGCCACCCTCGGGCGCAACGGGTCCAGGCAGGCTCGCCAGAATATCAGCGGTCGGCAGGCCCGTCCGGTAGGCGAGGTCCGTCAGGGCGTAGCAGACCTGCTCCAGGATCGTGACGCCCGGATCGTGCTCGTTATAGTCAGTCCAGACATCGCCGGACACTTCCTGCGCGCGCGCGATGCCATAGCGGAGGAACTGCTCGAAATCCCACGATTCCGCTGCAGGCATGGCACGCTGAAAGGCGGGAACACGGCCTGTCGCATCGGCTTCAGCCATGGGCCACCCTCCTACGCCTGCAGATTCTCAGTCCTGCCTGCGCGCGTGACATCGGCTTAACCCCACAACTGGGTCATGTGGCACCGCACTTTCGCGTTTTGCGCCGACAGGACCCCGCGCCGTTGCAGCATCAGTGTTTGGCCTCCCGCCGCCTTTGGGTTTTTCACCCAGCGAACGATAAGACCGCGCCGCATGGCGTACCACATGGGAATCGAGCGGAACCAAAGGAAAGCCAGCAGGACGATGAGCACCAGCCCTGCCACGCTGTAGGCCATTTTGTATTCCGTGCTGCCATCTGTCAGGCTAGGCGGTGCTGAGGCGCCGCCGCCGGTTCCCACAGCACCTGCCGTATTGTCACCGGCCGATGCGGAACCGTTTACGCTGCTTCCCGTGTCGGCCGAGGCAGCCGCGGCTGGGGCTGCAGTGTTATCGGGTGAAGCTGCCGTCGTGCCGGCGGCATTCGATGCGGCGCTGCCCGACGCGGCAGCGTTCGATGCGCTCTTGTTAACGGGCGCCTGCCCGGTCAACTGCTCTTCCCAGCCTGGCGTCGGGGACGGTGCCGGATCGGGCTTGCTATCTCCCTTGCCGGTATTGGGATCAGGTGCAGGCGTGTCACCGTTTGCCGGTTTAGTATCTCCGTTAGTGTCCTTGTCTTCTGTCTTTTTATCGTCAGACGTTGCCGCCGGGCATTTGTTCTTCGGCATCTTGTAGAGTTTTACGGCTGCCAAGGCAGACATTACAGGGCAGGCTACCGAGTCCCTCACCTTGACCGGAAAGCTCTTTTCGAACCAATCGTCCTGGACTTCTATTTGCTGTATTTCGCTATTGATGTTGTCAGCCAGGAAGAAAATCAGGCCAAGGACCAGGAGGAACTCTATCACGGTCCGCGTGATGGCGACGCGGAAGGTGCTGAGCGGTGTCGCGCGCTGGTCAATCCTGGAGGGTGTTTCTTCCCCGGCGGAAATGGCTGTTGCCCAGATGATGCTGGTCCGGAGCGGCGGCCGGGCCAGGGCATCGTAAATCCGCGAAAACAGGCCCTTGCGGGAGGCATCCGGCATTTGCTCCGGCGGCGCCGGCTCGACCGTGGCAACGACGTCTACGGCAAACGCCCCTGGCCGCGGCGAGACCAAAATCAGATCCCGCCCGTTCAGGCCGGTCGGCTCCAGCCCCAGCTTCTCAACCTCGGCAAGGCGGTTGGTCTCGGCATAGGGCTGCAGGGAGCCGATGCGCGCGGGCACCTGCACCCACCCGCCGGTATTGTCGGCCTCCGGCCGGAATTCCAGCGAACCCGAATCCAAGGCCCGTATTGTCCAGGTGTCTTTGCTTTCGCCAAGGGCAACAGATTCAGTGAACGATCCATTTGCCGGATGCTCCAGGGCATCCACCCGGCCCGACACGCCGGCCAGTTCCGCTTCAAGGGCGAACGCTTCGATCAGTTCACCAAAATTTGCGCCGGTCGGAATCTTGCCGTCACTGAACTCGTCCTTCAGCTTCTGCTTCAGATCGCTGTCGCCTGCGGGGTTCCGCGTATTCCCATCAGCCATTCCGTCCTCCTGCCGCCATATGGCGGCGCTGGCTGGGCAATCCCGGCCGCGCCAGTTTTGTTTTTTGTTTCATCACCGGACTAGGGCCTCCTCACCCGGTAGGCTGGCCGCCGCCCGGTGACTTCCCACGGGTCCCGGCAGATCACCAGTTCTGAGCCGACGCTCAGATTGCCGATACCGGCCCTCTCGTAGCCAGACAACCGGCGGATCGCACGGTCGTCGTTGCTCTCAAGGGTCGGGGCCAACCGGAAGTCCTGACGCAACGCGGCCTCGCCAACGCGGGGCGTCGTCAATATGCGGAAGCGGTGCTGCAGTGCGGGTGTCAGTACGCTCCATTCGCTGGACGCCGCGATTTCCGCATGGCTGGCTGCGCGCTGGTCCGTCACCGCCGCCGTATCCCGCAAGCTGTACATCCGCCCCTCTTGGCCGCCGAACCGATCGGCAACCGTAAACGTGACCAGCGACACGGCACTGACCGCCCGCACCTGATCGACATCGGCCAGCGCCTGTTGGATATGGCTGACATCGACCCGGCTTTCGCCTGGCCCGATCCGCAACGGGGCTGCATGGTCGAACAGCCAAGGCGCGATAACCTTGTCCGCGGCGACTTCCAGATCGTGCAGCAGAGCGTCCAGTTCCCGATCCCCGGCATCAATCCAGGCGCTGACCCGGACGCGGTCATAGTTCGGGCTCCGCACCACCAACTCGCCCGCCGACGCAGGCATCAAGGCGCTGAGATAGTCGTGAATATCGGTCAGCGTCCCGGCAGGCAGGGCGGGCATCCGGTTGCGGCCATGACGGACGGGCGCCACGGTCAGCAGCACGCGCCCGTCCGGCCCTGTCAGACATTTCGCATCGCCCACCACCGGGAAGTGGCCAAGGGTCAGTTGCTCATAGTCCTTCGCCTGGACCGCCCGGTTCCGGTGCCGCAGGCGCTCCGACACCCGCAGCCGGAAGTCCGCTGTCGATTCCGGCGGTTCACCACCCTGGGTTTGAAAGGGCTGGTGGATAGAGGCGATCTGAATATCCTTGGCATTCAGATGCTTGATCGACCCTGCCGGCAAGGTCCAGCGGCCGTTGATTTCCTCCGCCGGCGAGGATCGCACTGCCGCAACCCCCTGGGTTTCAATACGGACGATTGACCCTGCTTTGGCGGCGTCCGCGGTCGTCGAAGCCCGGAACCAGACAAGGCCGTCGCCGTTGGCATTTGCCGCCATGCCCCGTTGCGGCATGAACTTGACGATCCCTGACTTTATCAGCCCGCGGGTCTCGTCCAATGGAACGCCATCCGGCGGGAACCGTTCCCAGCCGGTCCGGCTCCGGTAGCTCCATTTGACGGCGGCGGCCCGGTCGGTCCCGGCGCCAGTCCAGGTCTCACTGGTCCGGCCGTCTATCTGGAACAGGACGGATACCGGATGTAGCGACGCAGCATCGATGTTCGCCAGACCGAGATAGAGGTAGCCGTCATCGCTCAAGTCCTCCACGAGCGCCGACTTGGCGGTGATCTGGCGCCGATGACCGAAACTGTCGATCCGGAACACTTCGCCCCGCGGCGCCACCGCTCCCAGGTTCAACGTGGTCCGGGCGTCATAGCCGACGCGGAAATCCTTCACCATCGGCGCAAAGGGCGGATTGAGCGGCGGCGGCTTGGCATCAATAGCGCCAGCGTCCGCCCCTATTTTCTTGGCGACGGCCGCAGCAGCCGCTTTGGCTGTCTTCGTTACGGTATCGGTGAGTTTCGACAAGGGTCCCCTGGACAAGGCCAGCGCCTGCCGCAACGAAGCGTTGGCGATCAATTCCGGGTAGAGGGCGTGGCCGAACGCCATTGGCGGGCCCTCCAGCGTGAGACGGAACACCGCCGCTTGGGCCGAAGTCGGCGGCTGGCCAGCGCCTGCGCGATTGAAACGGTATTCATTCGCGGCGCGTTGCGGGTCTTCATCCGGAAACTGGAACATATAGGCTGCATTGGGTCTGACAAACCGCGCAGCATCTTTTCCCTCCGGGTCTTCGTTCGCCGCTGCGCCGCCACCGGCAAGCCGGCGCGGCACGAACAGCGGAAACTGCACGCCCTCCAGCCGGGATGGTTTGGGATAGGTCTCAACCGCTTGCCACTGATTGTCCTGCAATTGCAGGAGGGAGGCACGGAAATCGGCGGTCTGCACACCGGTGCCATAGCCACCGAAATAGGCGCCCAGATCATCCGGTAAATTTGCCCAATCCGCCTCGATATAGAGCCTCGTCAGCGTGCGGCCCTGCCATTCGGGCGAGGCGATAGTAAGGGCGGAGCCCCGTGCCGGCATGCCGCCAAATGGTGTGAAAGGCTTCGACGTATCGACCGGGCCTTCCGGATTGCGCACGCTGACCGAGCGCATGCCGCGGACCGAAACCTGGATATCAACGTCATGCAACTCCAAGCCCTGGAGCCGGGAATAGGCATAGTCCCGCCAATCATTGGACAGCAGCAGACGCCATGCCGGGCACGCCAGGCCGGAGCCCGGAAACGCTGCGACCGGCGGCGCGTTGGCCGGCAGCTTGAACGAGCATTCGATGTAACTGTCGCCCACATGCAAGCCACCACGGACATCCATGTAGCCACCGGCGACGGTTACCGCCTGCCTGAACAGGTTCGGGTCCTGAATCTCCCGCAGTTCCCTCAGCATTGACGGGTTGTCGATGCGCAGACGGATCGTCACTTCCCGTTCCCCACCTTCCAGCGCAAGGATCGGCGCGGAGACCAGAAGACCCAGTTCCGTGTCGCGTACCGGCACCGCGCTGTCTTCTTCCCACGGCCCGAAAGGCCGCCATCCCACATCTACGGCACCTGACTCCGCGGCAAGGTCCGCCAGCGCCTCCAGCCCGTCGGCTTCGCGGATCGAGAGCGCCACACCACGCCTGGTATGCTCCACCCGCAAGGCACGCAGTTTCGCAATGCGGGCGCTGGTGACGATCATGTCGTCGGTGGTTTCGAACTCGATCGCGCGGCCTTCCGGCGTCAGGCCGGCCCCGAGGCGCGTGCCCTTCGGCAATCTTTGCGGCGGCGCGCCCGGCGGCAGCGCGAACCAGACATGCGCGCGGTCCTGTTTCGCCGGTCTGGGCGAAAGTCCCAGATAGTCTCGATAGAAATAATCCAGATGCCGCTCTGTCAGGCTGTTCAGGTGCGACTGCGCCGTCCGCATGAGCCGTACGAAGGCCAGATAGAGCCCGATATGGGCCGGATGATCGGCACGTCCCGACAGCACCTCTTCCAGGTGCCGACGCGCCGCTTCCGTCATGGCCTGCTGCACTCGCTTCAGGGCGCTATACATCCGCGGGGCACGCTGAGCATTCACGCCCTCAACCTGCCCGGCAAGGTCCGGCAGGTCGAAAACACTCGGCGTGCTGGCATCTATGGGCAGAAGTCCCCTGAATTCCTGGCCAAGCAAGGCAACCAAACGCTTGAAGAGATCGGCAGCGACCGGGTTGGGCACCAATCCCGCGCCGCTGACCGAAAGCCGGACGTGCCATTTCTGCAGCAGCTCAATGCTTTCCCGGTTGGCTGCGCTGAGGTCTTCACCTTCGCCACTGGACTTGAGGGAATATTCCGCTGACGGGTCGGTCAGGGAGATTTCGGCCAGCAGAACCGTAATGTCGTTTTCCAACAGACTGCGGAATGCGGTTTCTTCCGCGGCGGCGTTCCCCTCGTCGAATTTGAGAGAGGCCGCCATTCTGACAGCAAAGGCAATCAGGTCAGCCTCGGACCGCTCATCCACCAAAAAGTGGGTCGGCTCCTGCGCGGCGATGCGCCGGCCCGCACGCCAGGTATGTCCGGTGTGACCCGTCTGCGCCGTCATCCGTCGGCGCCCTTGTGCTCCGGCCCGCGTGGCAGGCGTACCAGGTTCCCCTCGCTCAGGTAGAATGGAAACACCATGTTCGCACGGCTATTCACCGCCGGGATTTCATACTCGATATTCAGCAGCATCTCACCTTCGAGGCCGCCCTCCGGCACTTGCAGATCCACCGACAGCACGTTGACCCGCGGCTCGTAACGGATAATGGCTTCCCGCACCTGGCTTTGAATGTTGCTCTTCGCTGTCGCCGTCACCCCGTAAAACACGTCGAGGGGCGTACCGTAGAGCGGCAGCATCACCCGTTCACCGAGGCGCGTTGCGATCAGAATACGCAGGCTCTCCCCCACATCGTCGGAGCCGCTTACCATCACCGGGCCGGAGCCCTGTTCGAAGCGCGGCGGGAAAGACCAGCCGGTTCCAAGATAGGGGGCAGTGGTGCGGCGGGTTTCCATTCTTCACCCTCCGATAATTACGGTGGGCGAGCCCATGACGATGCTGCCGCCATGGGCCGTGGTATCGCCGATGCGCGCCGCGGGCATGTTGCCGATCATAACGGTGGCGGAGCCCTTCACCACCGAATCCGGTGGCCCGACGCAGGTCGCCATGGTCCCGACCACAGCGGCGGGAAGGCTGTTGATCAGCACCGTCGGCACGCCCGGCGGCAGTAGGGGGCCGCCCACATGGGGGATCGGCGGCAAGCCCGGAGTCTGCATCGGGCAGGTGTGCATGTCGGTAACGCGAGCGGCGGGCGGCATCCTTCCCTCCCCTTAATTGATCATTACCATCGCCCCTTTGACCGTGGTGGTGCCGGATGCAGAGAAGCTTGCATCCGATCCGCCACTGGCCGAGAGCGATGTGTCGGCGCTGATGGAAACACTCATGCCCTTCATCGAGACCGAAGCGGGCGAGGATACATCAATGCCCCCCTGCCCCTTGATCGAGACATTGCCGTCCGCCGAGATATTGATGTCGGACGGCGACGACATGGTGATGCCGGAGGAGTTCATCTCCATCTTGTTGGAATTGGAATCGACGAGGGTGATGCTCTGATCCTCGTCGCTGAAGGTCATCGTGTGCCCGCCCGGGGTCGAGATCACCGTCACCTTCTTGACGTCGTCGAAGGTCATTTTCAGTTGGGAGCGCGTGATGATGCCCTTGTCGGTGTTCTGGTCGTCGGGCTCGAACGGCGCGGTCAACTGGCTGGAATGCAACGAGCCCAGCACCACCGCCGCCGTCGGATCGTTGCCGAGGAAGCCAAGCACCACCTCGTCTCCGACCTCCGGCAGAAACACCATTCCGGCATTGTTGCTGGCATAGGGCGCCGCGATACGGACCCAGATGCCATCCGGGCCACCATCGCCCATGAGCGGCCAGGTCACCAGAACGCGGCGCTGACCCTGTGGGTCTTCGTACACTTGCTTCACCTTGGCGATTTGCAAGCCGCTCGCCGCCGGGCGCAGGCCGGAAGCGGGCGGTGCCTGGATACGTGGGCGGAGATCAGCGAACCAGTGCTGGGAAATGCCGAAACCAGCCTCCGTCTCCCAATGGCCGGAAGCGATCACATGCCGGACTGCGCTGATATAGGCATTGCCGTCCAGGCGGTCGCCCAGCCCCTTTATCTCCAGCGTAGTGCCGGGCTCGGCCAGGGCACTGCCGTTGAACGCGACTTTCCCCTGAACCTTCGCCAGCCGCGATTTCAACAGGGAGGAATTGGCCCATGCCGTCAGCTCGTCGGTAGAGGCCGTTCCCATCGTCTGCAATTCGTAGGAGGACACGCCCAGAACAGAAGCGAGCGTCGTGCCCGACAGGTTGCTCTGCGCATTCACCGACGGCTCGGAACTCGCGCCGGTCTGCAATGCCTGGGAACCGGGGTCCCAGGACCGCGCCGAGACGGAGGATAACTGGCTGACCGCATCCACCTCCCCATCGAACGAGTTCAGGCTGTCGCCGAACTGCACGGTCAGGGGCGGACCGTCGAATTTCGGCTTGGCGACGGTCACCTTGCCCGCATCCACGATCGTGACCATCTCGTTCACGTCGGCCCGGGTAAGCACATAGTCCCAATCGGTCGTGTAATACTGGACGAGGTACTCATGCTCGACGCTGGTGCTATCCACGGATGCCGAGAGCCCGGCATCGCCGATCAGCTTGGACATGACCGCACTGTCGGCAGAGTTGGCGAACTGCCGGTTGTTGCGCGCAACCGTCATGCCAATCGCCTTGTCGGCGCAGGTCAGCGAGAGGTAGGAAAGGCCGTTTTCCTGCACCTGAATGCCGTGGCGGACGATGACGCCGGTAAAGATTGCGGTGTTCGTGCTCTCATACCCGGCTTTGATGACGATATCCGCGCCCGGCACGAAATCGCCGCTGTCGCTGGCATCGAAGGTGAGGCTGGATGGGTCGCCGTCATTCAGCACGACCGTCGCCACCGGGATGCGGTTGATCTCCTTAATCACCTCGATGCGGACAACCTCGTAGGTTTCCTTGATGACACTTCCATTTACCGAGACCTCGATGGTGACGATTTCGTCGGCATTGGCGCCGGGTGATACCGCCATGGTCTAGGCCCTCACCGGCGGAAAGGTCAGCATCTGCCCCGGCTCGAGCATCATGAGATTGTCGAGATTGTTTTCCTTTGCCACTGCCGGGTAGTGCGAACTGTCGCCGTATATCCGGTAACACATCAGCGCCAGGGTATCGCCCGGCCTGACCATGACCTGATGCGAGAGGTCCGGCGACTGATTCTTGGATTTGGCCGAGACCTCCGCCTGGGTAATGTGCTCCAGGAAGTTCATCGTCACCTTGGCGCGCAACGCGATGCCGCTCGGATTGAACAATTCGTAGGCGACATCCATTGACGTCAGGGCGCACGGGAAGGTCAGCCCGCCCCACATTACCTTTAGATAGCGCGTCTGGTGAATACTGCCATCATAGTCGTAGACCACCTCGCGCAACTCGTTCAGCTTTGCCCCGACCGATTTTTCGGCCGGAATGGCCCCGGTCGAATCCAGATAAAAGGTGAAATTCAGCGTTTCCAGGTCGCGGGTCACATACCGCGGCACGCGCTTATAGGTCTGGATGGACTTAACCGGCTTCACATCCACTTTGTATTTGTGGGTGATATTCTCCGGGTTGATCTGGAGCGTGCAACTGCCCGCGCTCGAATTGAGCGTGTCGTCGGTGAAGCCTTCAATAGTGAGCTTTTCAAGCACCGCACACCCTACCGGTCAAATGGTTGGGCGCGGGTCCCGCCAGCGAGCGCCCGCAGTTCGCGCATCAACTCCTGGTGGAGCTCGTTCAGATCTTCCTGGGTCACGTCGGAGCGGTCCGCTTGCCGGGAACGGTCGTCCTGACTATCCACGCCCAGGCGAAGTACGAACTCACGAATATGCACCGTCATCACCGCCTCCCAAGCGTTAGGGTTTGAATGTGCCCGATGCCCCGATATCCTTCGCAATTGCGCGCTGCAAGGTCGTGTAGGCGAATTCCAGCGTTTCCATGGCGACCTTGTTTTCCTGGGCATTCAGGGCCGCAACAGACCATTTCACCGGCCAAGCATTACTCACACGCCAGACCATCACCTCCTCGCCCGTCTGATCCAACAGGCCGACCACCATGTCCTTTGGCTGGATGTTGACCGCTAGATCGGATTCGAGCGTGTCCTGGCACCAGTTGAACATGGCGGATTCAGTGGCGAGCAGGCCACGTTTCAAGGTCAATTTGCCGGGCTTGAGCCGTCCCGGCACCTGATGCACGAAACGGTTCTCTCCTCCCTCCTTGATCGGGATGGCCTCCCGTTCGGCGTCCAGACCGCTCACCTCCGAAAACGCCGCATCCACGCTGCTCATGCTCCGCGGCAGCAACGTCACGGAGAAGTGGAAGTTGGCCGGGGGATAGTAACCGCTCATGACACTGAAGGCGTTTCCGGAGCTAGTGGTCTGATCGAAACACTTGCATCCGCAAGCGCTTCGTGAAGCAGCCCACTATTCAATAAGTTGTTGGTTCGATTCAGCAAACGGATGGGGATCATCCGTTTGCATCGAGCCATTAGGCGTTGGCGATCGTGAGCTTTTCGTGCGCGATCTCCAGACTTTCGACCGCAACCTCGCTCGCTTCCGCCTTCAGGTCGGTGCCGGTTACCTTGGTCGGCCAGGCGTTGGTCAACGTCCACACCATGGTCGCGTTCCCGCCCTCATCCAGCAACTGGATGGTGACGGTCTCGCGCTTGATGGTGTTCAGATTGATCTGCGAGAACCAATCCCAGAACTTGTTGTCCTTGGCAAAGATACCTTTCTTCAAGGTGACGTTCCCCGATTTAATCAGGCCCGGCATCTTGATCACGTTGAAGGGCTTGCTGTTGCCAGCCCGGTATTCGATCGGCGTACTCTCAGTCTCAAGCCCCGTGATTTCCTGGAAGGCAGCCATATCGTCGTGATCGGTGATTTTCACGCCGAAATAGAACTTTGGCAGCGGCCAAATAGTATCTTGTTTTTCACCAGCCATGGTTCGTGTCTCCTATTAGCCGCTCTTAAGAGGTCTGCATTTTCTGACGGAAGGTAATCACGATAAACTCGGCGGGCCTGACGACCGCCACGCGAACCGTGATGCGCATATAGCCCTCCAGGATATCGACCGACGTCATGGTGGAGCCAAGCCCGATCGACACGTCGAACGCATCCGCCGCCTTGGCACCGGCCAGTGCCCCGGCCTTCCACTGATTGACCAGGAAGTTCTCGATCATGCTCTTGACCGAAACCCAGGTGGTCGAGTCGTTTGGTGCGAAGACATAAGCTTCTGCCGCGGCCTTGATCGACTGCTCCAGCATGATCATCGTGCGGCGCACGTTGAGGTAGCGCCAGTCGAGGCTGTTCGCGTCCAGCGTGCGCGCGCCCCAGATCAGCACACCGCGGCCGACAAAAGTGCGGATCGCGTTCAACGCCATGCCGTCAAGCGGTGCGTTCAGGTCTTCCTGCTGGGCGTTGGAAATCTCCACTGCCGGCTTGACCACGCCGATCATGCCCATATTGGCCGGCGCGCGGAACACACCGAAGTTAGAGTCGGTCCGGGCGTAGACGCCTGCCATGCCGGCGCCGGGCGGCATCCGGTTCAGGGCCGCAAGCGCGTTCGACATGATGCGCTTGTAGTCGGCGCTCACTACCATCGCTGTCTTGTTGGCCTCTTCCAGCTTGGCCGGGTCGGTCTCCGACTTCACGGTTTCGGCGAGGGCATCAATCTTCTGGTTGCGCGCCGCGCCCGGGCTGCCGTCCTTTGCGTTCGGGTCCTTGACCGCCAGGATCTTTTGCGACAGCAGATCTCGCGCCTGCGCATCCAGGTTGAGAAGACCGATGTCCTCCAACTCCAGCACGGTGGTGTCGACCCAGGGATAGTAAGCCATGCCGTAGTTCATGAAGGGCGCGCCGCCCAGTGCGCCGCGGAAGCCGCCAGTGCCGGAGACGACATCATTGTCCGCCGTGAAATCGCGGTTCTTCGCCCCGTTCACCACGTCCAGGATCGCAACTCGGCTCTGCATCTCGCCGCAATGCAGCAGCAGTTCTTTCGACACCGTGCCCCACTCGGCAACGCTGTCGAGGAGCACGGAGTCCGGTACGCATATGATCGCCGGCTCCAGAACCTTTTCCAGTTCCTTCAACGGGCCGGTCAGGTGATCGGCCGATTTCGCCTGCGGATTGTCGCCGTCCTTGTAGCCGCCGACCGACACGATCCAGCAGTCACCACCACCATTCATGAAGAAGAACTTCAGGGACTGATACATCAGGAAGCGCGTACCGGCGTCCAACTCCAGCGTCTTGCCATCGTCGCCGAGCTTGATCGTGGTCAGCGGGCCTTCGCCAAACATCTCGACATATTGGTCGAACGACGAAATGCGGGTGGCAATATTGGTCAGATCCTCTTCGCCGCGCGCCGCTTTTTCGGTGTACCCGATGAAGACCGGAATGCCGGTTGGCACCTCAACGACGGAGTTGGGAAAGGCATTTTCCTCAACGATATAGACGCCAGGCGTCTTTTTCTGCGCTACGGACATCGGTGTCTCCCGTTCACTTCATCAAAACGTCAAATTCAAGCTCCACTCGCGTGGCTAGCCATCAACCTTTTCCCTGGCCTTCGCGGCCGCATCCTGGATCTTGACAATGGCTTGGTTGAAGCTGGCCTGGGCCGTCGATTCCGCCAGCTTCTGCTTAGCCGCTGCCTGGGCAAGGATTCCGCTAGCAGAGGACTCCGCGCTTTCCTTGGCGGCCTCGGCGTCTTTTACTGCCTCTTCTGCAGATGCCACTTCCGCTTCAGCCTTGGTCTCGGCGGTTGCGGCGGCCTTTACCGCGGCATCCGCCTCCTTCGCCTGCGCAGCGGCGGCGGCTTGCTGTTCCTTGGCTTTTTGAACGGCGGCCTGCGCATCCGCCATGGCCTTATCAGCGGCGGCTACGGCGTCGGCGGCGGCCTTCTGTAGTTTCTCCGCATCCGTCGGCGCGGAGGGCGCAGCTTTGAGCGCAGCCTGTGCATTCTTCAGCTTCTCATTGGCACTATCCACAACCGCCTGGGCCTTGGCGGTCACCTGGTCCGCCTGCTTCTGAGCGCCGCGGTAGGCGCCAGCGGCCGCATCAATGGCTTCCTGCAACTTTGCCTGAGCGACAGCGGTATCCAACTCCACCTGCGCATCAACCTGCGCCAGTTGGGAGGCTTTGAGCTTTTCGTCATAACTCGAAGGCTTTGCGGCCTTGTCGGAAGCGGATGGCTTTGCGGTGCTGTCGGATTTACCGTTATCCGGCTTACCGTCTTTTTCGTCTTTGTCAGCCATCAAATTCACTCCCTATCAGCTACCGCTTTGCCAGGACACCTAGAGGCCTAGCCCCATAAGGACGGTCATTGCGAAATGATCGCTCAATGGGCGTTGGCAGTTTGTGCGTTTTCGCACAGAGAAGGCAAAAGAATTTCTCCGCGATCACTACGCTGCGATACCATTATTTTGGTTTCCTCACTTCATCCGTTTGTTACGGAAGCCTCGGCAAATGTGTGCATACCGCTGTGCGTCGCAATCGCTGCCCGAATCAACGCTACCGCAAGTGCGCCACCGGACCCTTCGCCGAGCCGCATGCCCAAATCCAGCAATGGCGTCAGCCCTAGGGTAGCGAGCAGTTGCCGGTGCGCTGGCTCCGCCGAGCAATGCCCGGCAACGCAATGCGCCAGCGCGTTCTCCCGCAAGGCATGCAGAACAAGTGCGGCAGCGCCGGTCACATAGCCGTCCAGTACCACGGGAATGCGCCTGAGCCTGGCAGCTAGCAACGCGCCGGCAATAGCAGCCAGTTCCCGCCCGCCGAGCGCGGCAAGCACCTTCAGCGGATCGCCCAGCAGACCCGCATGGCGCTGGAGCCCGGCCGTCACCACCGCCGCCTTCTTCGCCACACCGTCACGCGATAGGCCGGTGCCCGGCCCGCACCAGCGCGCCGCATCCCGGTCGGTCAGGGCAGCGCATATTGCGGCGGCCACGGTTGTATTGCCGATCCCCATCTCACCCACGACCAGCAGGCTGTCCGATGCCTGAACCGCCGCGAAACCGGCCCGGAACGCGGCCATGCATTCCGCCTCCGTCATGGCCGGGCGTTCCGTGAAGTCCCCTGTCGGTTGATCGAGCGACAAGGGCAATACGGTGAGGTCGGCTCCAGCCTCCCGCGCCAACTGGTTAACCGCCGCTCCGCCCGCCTCAAAGTTTGCCACCATCTGTACGGTGACCTCCGGCGGAAAGGCAGAGATACCTTGGGCCGTCACCCCGTGATTGCCTGCGCAGACCAGCACTCGCACCTGCCTGAGCGTGGGCCGCTCCACACCCTGCCAGCCTGCCATCCAGACAGCCAGGTCTTCCAGTTGGCCCAGCGAACCCATCGGCTTGGTGAGCTGGTCCTGGCGGGCGCGGGCGGCCTCCATGGCGGACTCATCAGGGGTAGGCAGATCTTGCAGCATGACGCGCAGGCTTGCGAAATCGGCTGGTGGGTCTAGGGAAAGGGGCATGAAGGCTCCAACAGAAAAGAATGCAGGCACAGGGTGATGACGGAAACACCAGCGCAAGACAACAGCGCCCGGACCGGACTTGCCAAAGCGGCCTGGCACCAGTGGTGGAGCGCCTTTGCCTTCCTTACCCGTCTGCCCTGCCCCGCTTTCACGCCGCAACCGCTGGGCCAGGCGGCCTGGGTCTTTCCTGCCGTGGGATTCGCGGTTGGCTCCCTGGGAGCCGCCGCCATGGCTGGCTGTCAGAGCCTGGGTATAGGAGGCATCGCGGCCGCCGCCATCGCCACTGCCCTGATCGTTTGGGCGACCGGCGCATTGCACGAGGACGGGCTGGCGGATTGTGCCGATGCATTCGGCTTGCCCCGAACGGGCGAGCGGACTCAGGCTATCCTGAAAGACCCCCGCATGGGCGCGTTCGGCGTGGTGGCGCTCTGCCTTTCGCTACTGATGCGGGTGGCGCTGGCAGCAGAGGCCGGACCGCTCGCCCTGATAGCTGCGGAGACCGTGAGCCGAGCCGCCTTGGCTCTGGCCATGGCAAGCGCGCAACCGGCGGGGACCGGGCTTGCCAAAGCAGCAGGCAAAGCGTCCCTCCCTCCGGCCTTCATCGCCGGGACGCTTGCCCTGGGCGTCGGTATCGGCCTTGCCAACCCATCATTGGTTTGGGGGGCAGTATTGGCTGGAATCGCCGCCGGTGGGTTGCTGCGCGCGGCCCGCAAGCGCCTTGGCGGTTACACGGGCGACGTGCTGGGCGCGGTCCAGCAGACAGCGCTGCTTGCCCTGCTGGCCACGGCCTGCATCGGCCCTTAACGGGCCTTCAACCCCACAAAAAGAAACCGGCGCGGGGATTGTTCCCCGCGCCGGTCTTTGAAGCCTTCAGGCTGCGGCACCTGCTATTCGCGGCTGCCGAACAGGCTGAGCAGCATGTAGAACAGGTTGACGAAGTCCAGGTACAGGCTGACCGCACCCATAATCGCCATCTTGCTGACCGCCTCGCCATGCGAGCGGAACTCCAGGAAGTCCATCTTGATCCGCTGGGTGTCGTAGGCAGTCAGGCCGACGAAAACCAGCACGCCAATTACGGAGATCGCAAATTGCAAGGCGCTGGAGCCGATAAAGATATTGACCACGCTCGCGATGATGATGCCGATCAGACCCATAAACAGGAACGAGCCCATCTTGGTCAGGTCGCGCTTCGTCGTGTAGCCGTAGAGCGACATGGCGGCGAACGTACCGGCGGTGATGAAGAACACCCGCGCGATGCTGTCGCCGGAGAACGTGGCGAAAATCGTCGCCATCGAAACGCCCATCGCGGCTGCGAACACCCAGAACACAATCTGGAGCGTGCCGAAGCTCATGCGCTGAACGCCAAAGCTGAGGGCCAGGATAAACGCCAGGGGCGATAGCATGACCAGCCACTTCAGGGGCGAGTTGTATACGACGTTGCCAAGCTCGGTCACACCGACGACGCTGCCGTTCTCGACGACGAAGGACATGGAGAACATACCCCATGCCACCAGACCAGTGACCAACAGGCCGGAAACCATATAGTTGTAGACGCGCAGCATGTGCGCGCGCAGGCCCTCATCTATCTCCCCAGCGTAAGCGCCGGTCCTTGCCTGTGCCTGCGTGCGAAGATTTTCGAACGCCATTGAAGTCCCCTTTTGGTTCTGACTTTAGGCGCGCCCGACCATCGGGCGGCTGTACCGTCTATATTGTAAATCGTACGCAAGAACGCAAGCCCAACCGCGTCAGGTCTTTACGCCTTCATCGGTGTTCTCCGGCTCCTCCGCGGGCTTTTCCTCCGGCGGCTCCAAAGGCGGCACCCGGCGGATGATGATATCGCCGTTCGGCAGAACTTCCGGCAGCTCGTATTGCGGCACGGCCTGAAGCACCATGCCGATGGTATCCAGTACGTCCTGCAATGCCTCGTCCAGATGTTCGCCGGCGCTCTTGTCCTGCGCCGCCGCCGCAATGGGCATCCCAGCCACCAAAATCGCAGCCAATATCAGGCTCCGCATCGAAATCTCCTCCATTAGAGACGACTATGTGATGCCTCAGGGGTTTCGGAGCAAGGGGGCGGGCTTCTGCCCCAGCGCCTGCCAGACCCCGGCAAAGCCAGCGATCAAGGTAATTAGCAGGGCAGTCGGTGCAGTCAGCAGTACCGCGAGCCAAGGCATCGACCATTGCATCCCCATCACTTCCGTGATCACAACATAGGCGGCACCCGCGCCGATCCCCGCGGCAATCAACACCGTTCCGAGGCCCAACACGCCAAACTCCCAGAGGTAAGTCGCCAGCACATTCTGCCGGGTTGCGCCCAGCACTTTGAGGACGACGGCATCCCGGCGCCGCGATTGCTGGCCGGCCGCCACCGCGCTCGCCAGCACCAGCACGCCAGCGATCAGGCCCACCCCGGCAATTACCCGGATCGCATTGCTGATCTGACCGATCAGGGCGTTCACCGCCTCCAGGGCTTCCTTGACCCGAATGGCGGTAACGTTGGCAAAGCGCTCGCCGACTGCCCGCACCAGATTGCTGGCCTGATCCGTCGGCGTCTTGGTGGTGGCAAGGATCGTATGCGGAGCCGCCTCAATCGCGCCTGGTGCAAAGATCGTCGTGAACTCCATGCGCAACGACCGGAACTCCACGTTCCGCAGGTTGGCAATAGTGCCCTCAATCTCCCGGCCCAGAATGTTGAACGTCAGGGTGTCGCCGACGCCGATGCCGTATCCCTCCGCCAGTTGCGCCGAGAAAGAGATCAGCGGCGGCCCCTGATAGTCCGCAGGCCACCATTCGCCCGCCACGATCTCCACCTGATCCGGCGGCAGGGCGCGGTATGTCAGTCCTCGCTCGCCGCGCAGCGACCAGCGCACATCAGGCGCGACCTTCATCGGATCCGCCGTCTCGCCATTGATCCGGGAAATACGCGCGCGCAGCATCGGCGCTTCGGTCAAGTCATGCTCGCCGGGGATGGATGCGACCGTTTCATTAAAATCCTTAAGCTGATTAGGTTGGATATCGATGAAAAAGAAGGTGGGCGCACTGTCCGGCAGGTCGTCCTGCAAGGTCCGGCCCAGATTGGACTCGATGGCCGCCACCGCCACCAGCACCGTGACGCCAAATCCTAGCGAGAGAACCACGCTCACTGTCGGGGCGCCCGGACGGCAGAGATTGGCGAGCGCCAGGCGCAGGCTCGCCCGCCAGCGGGCCACGCTGGTGCCCAGCAACCGCTTCGCCACGCCCGCAAGACCGGCCGCCGCGGCAAAAAACAGGATAAAGGACACTCCGACACCGCCAACGAAAGACATCGCAAACCGGCTGTCGACCGCCGAAAATATGGCCAGGGCCGCCAGCGCCACAAACAGGGCGGCGATCGCTAGGAACT
This sequence comes from Alphaproteobacteria bacterium, assembly GCA_965222315.1. Lineage (GTDB taxonomy): Bacteria > Pseudomonadota > Alphaproteobacteria > Bin95 > Bin95 > JACKII01. The sequence goes on from OZ244951.1 coordinate 2,642,980, forward strand.
CCACCAGGCTGGGCCGCGCACCTGCAGAGGCCACCAGATTGCGGAACAGGCCAGCCGCAGGGATCTTCCGGGCCTTCAGCAGGGGCCAAAGGCCAAACGCCGCCGTGGTCAGCAGCCCGAACGCGGCCCCCAGCGCCAGAGGCATCGGGTACACGGTTGGCTCCAGGCTGACTGGCAGCACCGTCTCCAGCAGCGCGCCAAGCACGAACGGCGCTGCGGCGCCTATCGCACATCCGGCCAGAATCCCCACACATGCCAGCGCCGTGACCTGAAAGGCATAAGTCAGAAATATCGTCCGGGCGGGCGCGCCGACGCATTTCAGCATGGCGATGGTACCAGCCTTCTGACCCAGGAAGCTCTGCACGGCGTTAGCGACCCCGATGCCGCCGATCAGCAATGCCGTCAGCCCGACCAGAGTCAGAAAAAGCGTCATGCGGTTGACCATTTGCGCCAGTCCCGGCGACGCTTGGCTTGCGGGTGTCAACCGCCAGACGGCTTCCGGGAACCGCTGCTCGGTCAGTGCGGTCCAAACCTCCGGCCGTTCGCCGGCAGGCAGGCCAAGGCGGTAGCGGTACTGCACCAAACTGCCCGGCAGCAGCAGGCCCGTGCCTTCCACGCTGTCCTGCGCCACCATCAGACGAGGCCCGAAATTGGCAAGGCCCATGGAGCGGTCCGGTTCCCGCGTGATAACGCCCCGCAGCTCATACTCTCGCGCACCGACCGTGATTGGGCTCCCTACCTCCAACCCAAGCAGATCCAACAGCCCTTCTTCAGCGACGGCGCCCCATCGGCCACCCCGCTCCGCCAGGGCATCGGACAGCGGCATTGGCGGGGAGAGCTCAAGCGTGCCGTAGAGCGGGTACTGCCCATCCACCGCCTTCATTTCGGCCAACCGCCGCTGGGTCACGTCAGACCCGCCGGCCATCACGCGCATCTCGATGCTGCTGGACAAGGTCTCCGCCTCGTCCCGCAGATAGGCCCGTAGCTCCGGCGGCGGCGGCTCGTAGTACGTGCGGATGATGACGTCGCCGCCCGCCAGCGCTCTGGCGTCCCGCTGCAAGGCGTCCTGAATCGCCTGGCTGACAGCATTGACCCCGGCAATCGCGCCGACGCCCAGCGCCAAGCAGGCCAGAAACACGCGGAACCCGGCAATGCCGGAGCGCAGTTCACGCCGCGCCCAGGTCAGGGCAAGCAAGGCCTCGCTCATGCCGCCGCTTCCGCATCGGCGGTTGTTAGAATGCGCCCATCGCTAACCCGTACCTCCCGCTGGCACATGGCCGCCAGCGAGGGATCGTGGGTGATCAACAGCAAGGTGGTGCCATCGTTCTCGCACTGCTTGAACAACAGCTCGATCACCTGCCTCCCGGTGTCGCCGTCCAGGTTGCCGGTCGGCTCGTCCGCCAGCAAAACCTTGGGCTTGGTGGCGAAGGCGCGGGCGATCGCGGTCCGCTGCTGCTCGCCGCCGGACAACTGCCCCGGATAGTGCGTCAGCCTGTGACCGAGGCCAACCGCCTCCAAAGCCTCCGCCGCCCGGTCGAAAGCGTCCTTGCGGCCCGCCAATTCCAGCGGCACCGCGACGTTTTCCAGCGCCGTCATGGTGGGAACCAGGTGGAATGCCTGGAACACGATCCCCACATTGTCCCTGCGGAAGCGCGCCAGCGCGTCTTCCGTCAAAGTGGTCAGGTCATGTCCGGCGACGTGGACCTTGCCGCCGGAGGGCCTCTCCAGTCCGGCGAGTACCATCAGCATGGTAGTCTTGCCGCTGCCGGAGGGGCCAACGACCCCGACGGTCTCGCCTGCCCCGATCGACAAATCGATCCCGCGCAGGATATTGACCGGCCCAGCGGCGCTCTCCAGAGTGAGATGAACGCCTTCCAGTGAGATCGCGGAGTGAGACGGTGCGAGCATGGTTGCCTATCGGTGTGAGGGGGATGCAGGACGGGCGGCGGTGCTTCCCTAGGCGATATGGCGCGCGCAGCCTGCTGTTCAACCTGATACTCACTTTCTGCCTGATCGGCGCACTTGCCGGTGGTGCGGCATCTGCGGCGGAGAAGCGGCTCCTTCTGTTCGGCGACAGCCTGACTGCCGGGTATGGCCTCTCGGAAGAAGACGGGTTCGCCGCCCAGCTCCAACGGGCGCTGGATGCCCGCGGCCATGAGGTCGAGGTCATCAATGCCGGCGTGTCCGGCGACACCAGTGCCGGCGGACTTGCCCGGCTCGAATGGTCGCTGGCGAGCAATCCCACCCACGCTCTCGTCGAACTCGGCGCCAACGACGCGCTGCGCGGCCTCGACCCCGAAGCTATGGAACAAAACCTCGATCGCATCATCTCCGGCATGCAGGATGCTGGCGCAAAAGTCCTATTGGCGGGCATGGTCGCGCCCCGCAATCTGGGTCCGGAATATCGCGAAGCCTTCGAGGGCGCATTTCCCAGACTCGCGGAAAAGCATGACATTGCCCTCTACCCCTTCTTTCTGGAGGGGCTGCCGGGTCAGAATGACCTGATCCAGGCCGACGGCCTGCACCCCAACGCGGATGGGGTCGCCGTCATCGTCGAACGCATCATGCCAGCCGTGGAAGCACTGCTGGCGGACGGAGAAACACAATGACCGGAGTGACCACCTCCCTCGCCTTTTCCGCCGGACACGGGGGCGGTGCCGACTGGCGCGCCGCCGTAGACGAAACGCTTGCCCGGCTCGGGCCGGTGCCCGCCGGCGCCAATCTGGGCGTGGTCTATATCAGCGACTCCCTGATCGGGGAGATGCCGGTTGTCGTTGAGGCATTGCGCCAGGAAACCGGCATCGCCCATTGGGTGGGCTGCGTCGGCATGGGTGTCCTCGGCGTTTCGGTCGCGACCAGCGGTCCCACCGCCTATACCGGCATCGCGGACGAGTATTTCGGCGTCCCCGCGCTCAGCGTCCTGGCCATGCGCCTGCCGCCGGAAGCGTTCCGCCTGATCCCGGCGCAGCGGACGGAAGAAACCGACCTGGGCGCGGAAGGCGACGATTGGCTCGCGGTTTCCCAACCGGCCATCGGCCTTGTCCACGCCGACCCGCGGCACGAACATCTGGGCGAACTGGTCGGCGATCTGGCGGAGCGTGCAGGCTACCTCATCGGTGGCTTGTCATCGGCTCAGGGCCCCATGCCCGTCATCGCCGACGACATCGAAGAGGGCGTCGCCTCCGGCGTGCTGTTCGCACCCGGCCTCGGCATCTATACCAGCCTGACCCAGGGCTGTACGCCTATCGGCCCGACTCGTTCCGTCACCCGCGTGCATCAGAACCTGCTGGTAGAACTGGATGGGGAAAGCGCCCTTGCCGCGCTCTATGCCGACATTGGCAGCGACAAGATCGAAGACCTGCGCGCCACTGCCGACAGCCTGCACGCCGCCTTGCCCGTGCCGGGCTCCGACCGGTCGGACTACATGGTGCGGAACCTGACCGGCATCGACCTGGCCCAGGGCATGGTCGGGATCGCCGCGACGCCCGATCCCGGCGATAAGGTGATGTTCTGCCGGCGCGATGCCGACGCCGCCCGCAAGGATCTGCAGCAAATGGCTAACGACCTGGCGAAGCGCCTGGACAACCCGCCAAAGGGCGGCATCTACGTGTCATGCCTCGCCCGCGGGCCCAACCTGTTCGACCGGAACGAGGAACTCTCCATCATCCGCCAGTGCCTGGGCGACTTCCCCATCGCCGGTTTCTATGCCAATGGCGAGATCGCCGGGAACCGTATCTATGGCTATACCGGCGTCCTAACCGTCTTTGCCTGATGCGGCTGTTCGTGGCCCTTGAATTGCCGGACGCGATCCGGCTCGCGTGCGAGCGTCTGCAACAAGGCGTCCCCGCCGCGCGCTGGATACCGGCGGAGAACATGCACCTGACCCTGCGGTTCATTGGGGAGGTCGACGGCGCTACTTTCGAAGACCTGGTCGAATCTCTGGCGAACGTGGTGGTAGAGCCATTTGAGATCGAAGTCGCAAGCGTTGGCCACTTCGAGACTCGTCAGATGCCGACCGCGCTTTGGGCGGGAATCCGTCCCAGCCCGGCACTCAAACACCTGCAAGCCAAGGTGGAGCGCGCCGTCCGGGTTTGCGGCCTGCCGCCCGAAAACCGCAAGTTCGCCCCCCATATCACCCTCGTCCGCCTGGGCGAGACCGATCCACTGCGGGTCCGGAACTTCCTGCAACGCAATGCCCTGTTCCAGCCGGGCAGTGTACCGGTAGGGGGCTTCACCCTCTTCTCCAGCCACCTGGGCAAGGGCCAACCCCACTACCGGCCGGAGGTGGAGTACCATTTCAGCGAGCCGGTGACCTAAGTGGCGGCTTCCCCCTCCCCCATAATCCGTTGAAACGCCCGGTATTCCGCCGTCCCGAAGCAGACGAACACTACCCGCTCGATCCCGGCCAGCCGCGGGGTCTCGCCCCGCACCGTGGCCAGGGCAATGCGGCAGGCCCGCTCGAACGGAAAGCCATAGACGCCGGTTGAAATGCAGGGAAAGGCCACGCTCCGGCAGTCATGCGCCGCCGCCAGCCGCAGACTGTTACGGTAGCACGACGCCAGCGCCGGGTCATCGTCCCGTGCGCCGGACCAGATCGGCCCCACGGTGTGGATCACATACCGGGCGGGCAGGTTGTAGCCGCCAGTGATCTTCGCCTCTCCCGTCCGGCAGCCGCCCAGGGTGCGGCATTCGGCCAGCAAGTCCGGGCCCGCCGCCCGCTGGATCGCGCCATCGACCCCGCCGCCACCCAGCAAGGTGCTGTTGGCCGCATTCACGATAGCATCCACCGCTAACTCAGTAATATCACCCTGGTGAAGCTCAAACATTTAAATCGCTACCTAGGTAGGAATTCGTTTTTGGGCCGAAATCATCTACATTCATCTACTTTTATCTACATTCTGAGAGCCAGAATGTAGATGTTTGCAAACTCAATGTAGACCCTTTGTCGATCCAATGTAGATGCGATGTAGACCTATTTTCCGATCGCCCTCGCCTCAATCCGGTCGAAAAACGACCGCAAACGCCCACATCCGATATGGGGCAGCAGGCAACATCTGCAACCCAAAACGGCGGTCCTTGGAGCCTCCGCATGGGGTTTGTGAATACCCGCCGCTTCGTATATTGTCCGCTGCCATTTCTCATGAATAGGAACTCCCCATGATCCGGCTTTTTTCTTTGTTTGGCGCTGCCCTGCTCGCAATGTCCCTGTCCCTTCCCGCAGCCGCTGACAAGCATGGCGCAATGCGCGAAGACGCCGTCACCGTCACTGCTCAAATCCGGGGCGTTGACTACAACACGCGCGAAGTTCTCCTCCGCTCGGAGGACGGTGAGGATGTCGTCGTCGTCGCCGGGCCGGAAGTCCGCAACTTCAACCAGATCGCGATCGGCGACGTCCTCAGCATCACCTACTACGAGGAAGTCGCCGCCCACATCGCTAACGCAGAAAGCAGCAGCACCCCGTCTGGTGCCGCAACGGCTGGCCGCGCCGCCGAGGGCGAGAAGCCCGGCATGATCGCCGCATCCGTGGTCAACACCGTCGTCGAGTTCATCAGCTACGACGCCGACAGCCACATCGCGACCTTCATCAACGCCGATGGCACGCCGGGCAGCGTTGCCGTAAACCCGAAAATGCAAGAGTTCGCAGCCAGCCTTAACAAGGGCGACATGGTTGACGTCACCATCACCCGTGCGATTGCCATCTCGATGGAATCGCCGTCGAACTAATCACTAACCCGCCCGCCTCCGCTGCGCCGCGGCGGCGGGCTTCCTTCTGCCAAAGGGACGCTTGCCCAATGGACGCCCAGTTTTCCGCCGAAGACCTTGCCTTCCGGAATGAGGTCCGAACCTTCCTCCGCGAGAATATGCCGGAACATATCCGCCGTCAGACCGAACTGACGCCCTCCTATGTTTCGAAGGAGGACACGCGCACCTGGCATAAAGTTCTCTATGAGAAGGGCTGGATCGCGCCGAACTGGCTGCCGGAGTATGGCGGCACCGGCTGGACGCCCATGCAGAAGCACATCTTCGACGAAGAGTACCAGGCCGCCGGCGCGCCACGCCTCAGCCCCTTTGGCCTGATGATGGTCGGGCCGGTCATCTATACCTTCGGCACGGACGAGCAAAAGCAGGAGCACCTGGGACCGATCCTATCCGGCGACCGCTTCTGGTGTCAGGGCTATTCGGAGCCGGGCGCCGGTTCCGATCTCGCCTCGCTCCGGACCCGCGCCGACCTGGACGACAGCGGGAAGCACTACATCGTCAACGGCTCCAAGATCTGGACCAGCCACGCCCACCATGCCGACTGGATATTCGCCCTGGTCCGTACCGACCAGCAGGCCAAGAAACGGCAGGAAGGCATCAGCTTCCTGTTGATCGATCTGAACACGCCCGGCATCGAGCGCCGCCCGATCATCTCCATGGATGGCGGCCATTATCTGAACGAGGTGTTCTTCACCGATGTGAAGGTACCCGTCTCCAACCGCATCGGAGAAGAGAACAAGGGCTGGACCTACGCCAAATTCCTGCTGGGGAACGAACGCACGGGCATCGCAGGGGTCGGCAAGTCCCGCAAGAAGATCGAGCGCATCCTGGAAGCGGCCGAGCAGGAGGGCGACGGTTTCGGCGGCGCCCTCGCCGAAAAGCCGGAGTTCCTATCCCGCCTCGCCACGATCTCCGCCAAGCTCGATGCGCTGGAGGTGTCCAACATGCGTATGCTAGCGGCGGAAGCAGCAGGCAGGCAGGTCGGCCCCGAAGCGTCACTGCTGAAGATCAACGGCACGGAGATTGAGCAGGATCTCAACGAACTCTTCATGGAGGCGCTCGGCAATTACGCCCAGCCCTACCAGCCGGAGGCCCTGCGCATCGACGTGAACTCCGGCATTGTCGGCCCGGACCATGGCCGCGGCGTCATGACCGAACACCTGCTGCGCCGCGCCTCCTCCATCTATGGCGGCACCAACGAGGTCCAGCGGGACATCATCGCCAAGCGCGTGCTGGGGCTTTAAAAACTGGAGCAAATTCCCGTCCTCTTCGCCGCCAATCCGCCGCGGCCCAGCCATTCGCCTGTCGAAATTCGCCTTTCGCCCTTCGATACGCCCCGGACCTTGGTCCGGGGCTACTCAGGATGAAAGCTGGATTTTTAAGACTGGTTTGGAGCACCAACTCAGTCTGACCCCGAGTGAAGTACCAAACCCAATCTCATCCTGAGTAGCGTTCGAAAGAACGCGTATCGAAGGGCGAAGGCCGAACGGCGAACGGCAAAGGCCGAAGGCCAAAACGCGGCGGACGAAATGCAAAGGGCGGAAAACAATGCGCACACCACAGCGCCAGTAAGGAAAGCGCCTACCATGACCGACATGCCCCTCGCCGACCGGATCGTCGCCGTCTTTGACGCCCTTGGCATCAGGCGTGCGCACCTTGCCACCCAACTCCCCGGTGATATTGCCGACCTGGTAGAGCAGCGCCGCGACCGCCTGGGCGGCGTCGCCCTCGTCGCGCCCTCCCGCTGCAATCCGGCCCGCTTCCACCATTTGGGCTCAGACCTTCTCTACATCGCGCCAGAAGGCGGCACGCTATCCAAAACCGCCGCCCGCTCCCTCCCCCAACTGACGGATGCAACGATCGTCCATCTGACAGGCTATGCCGCCGAAAGTTGGGATGACATTGCGGTCGAGCGTCCGGACCTGCCCACCATCCTCGCCGAGTTCCTATCAGCCATTCCCAAGGCGGACTCGGCCAACGGCCCCGAGCAATCGGGCGAAGTGGCGGAAATCCGTTACCGCGCCATGGGCGCCGGCCCGGTGCTGGTGGTCACGCCGATGGCCCTCGCCCCTTCTCAGTGGGAGCCCTTGCTACCCGCCCTCGCCCAGCACTTCCGTGTCGTCGCGCTCGCTGGGCCGAAGCTGGGTATGCTGGCCCTGCTGGAGGAGCGCGCAGCCCTCGCCGACTGGCAGCGCATGTGCCGGAGCCATTTCGACGACCTCGCCCTAGAACCCGGTCACAAAGTCCTGGACGTGGGTTGCGGTTCTGGCGCAGTTGCTCTCCAGTTTGCCCGCCACACCAAGGGCGCGAACCCGCTGACCGCCGTCGATCTCAGCCCCTACCTGCTGGGTGAGGCGAAGATCGCCGCGGCCAAGGCCGGCGCGGACATCAGCTTCGAACTTGCGAGCGCCGAGAGCCTGCCCTTCCCCGATAATCACTTCGACGCTGCCTACACCATCACCGTACTGGAGGAGTGCAATGCCGCCAAGGCGCTCGCGGAGCTTCGGCGCGTTGTTCGCCCTGGGGGGCGGGTCGCGGTCATCGTCCGCGGCGTGGAGCTCACCACCTGGTGGAACATGCCGGTCCCAGACGATCTCCGCGCAAAGTTCGCCATGCCGGCCAGTTCTGTCTCGGCCCACGGCGTAGCGACCGCCGCACTCTATGACCTGGCCCTCGCAGCGGGCTTCACGCCTATCCGCATGGGTCCCTACACCGTGTCCAGCGAGCGGACGGACGGTCCGGTCTTCGGTCAGCCGGAAGCCCACGCCCTCTCCCTGCTCACCCCGGCGGAGCAGCAGGCCTACCAGGAGGCGAAGGCCAAGGCCCTCGCCGCCGGCACTCTGTTTATGACCCGGGGCCATCATTGCTTTGTGGGTGTAGTCCCGGCGTAAGTGTTTACGCAGCCGCACCTCTCACATTGACTTGGGCAGCCCGATAGTGCGCCAATAGCCGTCACCTGACGGAACCGGGACGCCCCCTTTGACCGACGCATCAACGCAACAGACCCGCCGCGATTGGCGCAATGTGGCAGTCCTCGCGACTTGCCAGATGCTCTACAATTCCGGCCGGTCATTGCTGGTCGCCACAAGCCCGCTGATCGCCTACCAGATCGCGCCGGACAAGTCGCTTTCGACCATCCCGATCTTCCTGGCCGTCGTCGGCACCGCGGCGGCGAGCATCCCGGCCTCCCTGCTGATGCGCCGGGTCGGCCGTGCGAAAGGGTTCGCCGTGGGTTCAGCCATCGGCGTCACGGGCGGTCTCGCCTGCATCTGGGGTATTGAAACGGCAGGTTTCCTGGTCTTCTGCCTGGGCGCGTTGCTCTTCGGCTTCTTCTCCGGCTTTGCCCAGCTTTACCGCTTCGCCGCCGCCGATGTCGCGTCCGATCACTTCAAGAGCCGGGCCATCTCGCTCGTGCTGACCGGCGGCCTGGTCGCGGCCTTCGTCGGTCCGGAACTCGCCAAGCTCGGCCAGCATATGGTCGAGCACCGGCCTTTCATGGCCTCCTACGGGTTCCTCACCGCCCTGACGATCCTTAGCGGCCTGGTGGTGATGGCCGTCGATATTCCGAAGCTCACGCCGGAAGAGGCCAAGGACGGCGGGCGGCCCATCGGCCAGATCATGCGCCAGCCCATCTTCATCGTCGCCACGCTCTGCGCCACCGTCGGACAGGCGGTCATGAACCTGCTCATGACCTCCACGCCGCTGGCCATGCACCACGCCAACCACCTGTTCTCGTCCACCGCCCTGGTGATCGAGTGGCATATCTTCTTCATGTACGCACCGGGCTTCTTCACCGGGTCCATCATAAAGCGCCTGGGCATCACGCCCGTGATCGCCATCGGTATCGCCATTCAGGCCATCTGCGTACTGATTGCGCTCACGGGCCAGGAGGTTATGCATTTCTGGGCGGCCATGGCGTTACTCGGCCTCGGCTGGAACTTTGCCTTTACGGCATCCACCAACCTACTGACCCAAGCCCACACGCCCGCCGAACGCGCCAAGACCCAGGCAGCCACCAACTTCATCATCTTCTCGGTGGTGGCCGTCTGCGCGATCTCCTCCGGCGCGCTGATGCATGCCTTTGGCTGGACCTGGGTCAATCTGGGTGCCCTGCCACTGCTTCTGCTCTCGCTCGCCGCCGCCGTTTGGCTCGGGCGGCAGCGGAACACATAAAATTGCCAGTCCGGACAGAAATTTCGCGGGGTGTGAAAAAAGTCACGTACAGATCGCCCCCCACGCACTAATTTTTGGAGTGTCAGATGCCGGCCGCGAGGCAGGCGCTGGCACTACTCTTCTCCCTCCCTGTTAATGACTAGGCGGGCCCTCGGGTCCGCCTCTCTTTTTCTGCGGGAAGAAATCGCAAGCCGCCGACGCTAGACCCGCCCCTTCGGCCGGTCCGGCAGCCCCTCATCCTCGCGCACGATCTCCAGGATACGCCTTGCCTTGTCCGCCGCCCGCGCCTTGTAGGCGTCGATGTCGGTCCGGCTCCAGTCATAGAAGCCCTTGCCGGCCTTCACGCCATGCTCGCCGCGCGCCGCCATCTCCTGAACCAGCCCTACAGGCGTCTCGCCATGATGCAGGTGCGGAATAATGGAGCGTTGGGAGGCTGCGTTAACGTCCAGCCCGCCCACATCCTTCTGCTCGATAATGCCCGTCACGCTCATCCGCGGACCGAAGGCGAGGCGTCCATACTTGTCGATATCTTCCGCCGTCACCCAGCCCTGCTCCATCATGTGATAGGCCTCGTGCAGCAGCGCATGTTGCAGGCGGTTGAAGAGGAAGCCGATCACCGGCTTGTTCAGCACCACGGCCTCCTGACCGACCCGCGCCAGCGCATCCACCATCCGCGCTACCGTCTCGTCGGATGTCTCCGGAATGCGCACGGCTTCGGCCAGCGGAAAAGCATCCGGCGGCTGCAGATAGTGCACCCCGATAAAGTTCTGCTTGTTCTCCAGCACGGACGCCAGTTCCGTCAGGTCCAGGCCCGACGTATTCGAGGACCAGACCGGATGAGGGCCATAGGCCGCCTCCAGCCGCTGAAACAGGCCCTGCTTTACGCCCAGGTCTTCCGGGTAGTTCTCCATCACCAGGTCCGGCGCGCCGGCAGGCAGTTCGCTGACAGCCTGCACACCCGCCGGCAGATCGGTCAGCCGGGACGGATCGCGCGTCAGCACGGTGACCCGGAAACCGCCGTTGACGAACAGGTTGACGATGCCACGGCCCATCGTGCCGTAGCCACAAACAAGAACAGACGAAATTGGATCGCGCATTTTATTGGTCGGCCTTCCTGCTCTGAATCAGTTTCGGGAATGCAACACCTTTTGCCGTCACCAATCCCTCCGCCACCCACCCAATAGCATGCCTGAGACCGCCATTGTCGACCTTCGAACGTTGCCGCCACAGGTCCGGCTATGGCGCTGAAATTGGCGCACGCCCTTGCAGCGATACAAATATACCCCCCATTGCTGGATTGGACGTTTCTGACAGCCGTTGAGCGCGCACCGCCTGCCGGCACCTTGGCATTTTGATGTATGTTTTGTCCAATTTCAGCTAAAAATCCGAATAACTTTCTGATTCTATGGCCTTATTGGATATTATGTCCATTTTGGCGATCATTTTTGTACATTCTTATGTATACATTCAAATTGACGAATTAGCTCACCATCGTAATGTCTCCTGACGGATCTTGAAACCACAAGATGTTTATGTGTTCGCACGCGATCGCATAGCTGGCCGGGTTCGAGGTCCCAAACATCACCTCAAACAAACTAGGAGCAAGCGATGACATCCATACTGCCCCGATCACTAATGGCCATACTCGGCACCATAGCGTTCGCGTCATCGGCAAATTCTGCGGCTATAGTGTCTTGGAATGGCACGAACGCTATTGTTGATAACACGCTCTCGACGACCACATTGTATGGCAATACCGTCCCTGATGGCGCCACCAACGGCCGGCTGGTTTGGGATCCGGTCGAGGCAACCAGCCCGGGAATCGGCGTCGACAATGTTACACAGCCGAACTCCCCGCCGGGTGCAACGGGCTGTATTCTGGCTGGCGGCGCAAACTGCGACGACCCACGACAGAGCGGAAAACGCTTCAAACTGCAGGCGACGGCACCAGGCCCGATCGACATCATGTTTGATTTCGCCGACGACTCATCGAGCACGGCTCCGGTGAACGGTGTCTATCGGATATTCGGCAAAATTATCAACGCTATGCCGAAAGCGATGTCATCATACACGCTACAATTGGGCACCGGCGTTGGGGATGCCTTTTCGTTGCTGACAGGCACCGAGGGGATTTCGTTCTATGCTCCACAAAACGATCCGGCCAAATCCTTCGAATTGGCCTCCGTTTTCCCGGCCGGTCTGTTCAGCCCTCCCGGCCAGCCAACACCAACGTCTGGTGAAGGCTTTTTCTCGGGGGCGCGGTCGGGCTTTGACCTGACTTATTCGGCAACCACCATCCAGACGGGGGACATCTATGGCGACTACGCCGCCTTGTTCGACACCGCCATGCTGCCATTGACACAAGTTCCTGATGGCTACTTCTTCGACGACGACGGCGATCCGGCGACCGAGGATGTGCTTCAGGCTTGGTACGATGAGAGCCAGGGCGCTTGGCTCTATGGTCAGGCGAATGGTTTTGCCACCGTCGATGCGGCTACACTGAACGCCTGGGCGGCTGATCCGCTTTACTATTCTGGGGCAATCGACGATTTGGCCAACACCAATCTGAATACATCGCTGGTGTTTAGTGGCGCTGCGCCAGGTCAGGTGACCATGCGGGTCACGCCATCAGCGGTTCCCGTGCCCGGAAGTGCCCTCCTGCTCGGCTCGGCCCTCGCCGGTGTGGGTGCATTGGCAACCATTCGCCGCCGGTTTTCCTAACCGCACGGCCGAAACACCCAACAGGTTAAGCCTTCTCTATCCCTGACCTTGGCCGGCGGATGTCATTCCGCCGGCCATTTTGTCTTAGCCGAATCAAGCCGCAATCGCCTTGCGCGTCTCGCCGATCATCAGCGCAGCCCGCGCTGCTTCCCGCCCCTTTTCCACGAAATGAGCCCGGAAAATGGCGTCGTGATGCTCCGTCTCCTGGTAGTTGTGCGGCGTCAGCGAGACGGACAGCACGGGCACGCCCGAATCCATCCCCGCCCGCATCAGGCCATCGACCACGGCCTGCGCCACGAATTCATGGCGGTAGATGCCGCCATCCACGACGAACGCCGCAGCGGCAACCGCCGCATAGCGCCCGGTTTCCGCCAGATTCCGTGCCAATAATGGCATCTCAAACGCCCCCGGCACGTCGAACACATCGACCTGGGCCGCAGGTATCAATTCACAAAAGCCATCCAGCGCACGGTCGACAATGTCGGCATGCCAATTGGCCTTGATGAAAGCGTAACGGGTGGGTGTCATCGGTGATCTCCTTTCAAGCAACACGACACGTCACCCAAGGCGATCACGGCAGCAAGACGCACCGGTGGCGCGGCTGGCGGCACGTTCTCTTCCATCCGGACTGTAACCGTCGGCCCAGGCATCTCACCTGATCAGCCCCTCTCGCCGGAGAGGGGGTCGCGGGCTCGCGGCTCGTGCCGCATACCGCCGGTGGGGACTTTCACCCCGCCCTGAGAACACCCTGATCCTGCCGGGCAGGCCCGCCCGTGGCAAGAGGCATTGCCGGTTTGCGCGCCGCAACGTTCGGTCCTACCCTCACGCTCTGTCATAAATTTCTGGGAATCGCCGCGATGATCAAACGCTTTGGCAGCCTGTTCGCCGGTCACATCGACCTGGGCGACATGGGCCAGGACGCCACCCCCGCCAACGAACGCCGCTATTCGAACGAGGAACTGGCCGGTGGTTTCGCCAAGGCAGAGGCCATGGCAATAGCCATGGACAAGCTCGGCTACGATTCTTTCTGGATGGCGGAGCATCACTTCCAGCACGAGGGCTACGAGGTCATCCCGAACCTGCCGCTGTTCTTCGTCCATCTCGCCCACGTGACGAAGAAACTGCGCTATGGCTGCGGATTCAACGTAACCCCCATGTGGCACCCGCTCCGGTTGGCGGAGGACTACGCAGTTGCGGACATCCTGACCAAAGGCCGGGTGATCTTCGGCATCGCCCGCGGCTATCATACCCGCGAGGTCGAGTCGCTCGGCGGCGTACTCCAGGACGCCGACGCCAACCGCGATCTGTTCGAGGAACAGGTGGAAATCATCCTGAAAGCTTTCCACGAAGAATCCTGGAGCCATAAGGGAAAGCACTACACCCTCCCCGAACGCATGCCATACCGCGGCTATGAGCTTGAGGAACTGACCCTCGTACCCCGTCCCCTGCGCCAGCCCGTGGAAACCTGGCAGCCGATCGTTAGCGCCAACCCGCGCGGCCTGGACTTCATGGCAAAGCACCAGATCAAGGGCATTGTCGGCGGCGGCTCCGCCCTGATGGCGGAGAAACCCATCATCGCGTTCAAGGAAGCCTATGAGCGCGCTGGCCATGAAGTGGTGCCGGGTCAGAACCTGTGCCTCGGCCTGAACTTCCACATCGCCGAAACGCGGGAGAAAGCGATCAGGGAGGCCACCCCCTTCTTCGAAGAGCATCTGAAAATGTTCGCACCCCTCAACATGGTGCCGATGCCTCCTGCCGCCCTAGCCAAGTTGCAGACCCGTGGCCGCTGGGCGGAAGAGAAAATCCCCACGCTGGAGCGAGCCGTCGAAGCCGGCTCCTGGTACTGCGGCCCGCCTGAAGGGTTTGTCGAATACCTACAAGAGCTACAGGACCGCTATCCGGGTCTGGAGGACGTGAACGTCCAATCCAGCATGGGCACGCCGGGTGCGGTGATGATCGAGCAATTGACCGCCTTCGCCGAGGGCGTCATGGGTAAGTTCGGCGGGTAGGCTCTGCCAAGCCCAAAGACCGGCGTCATTGCGAGTCCGGCGGCAAGCCATGCGAAGCAATCTCCTGAACCAGGCTCGCTGCCAAATCCAGAAGATTGCTTGGGCTTCGCCTCGCAGTGACGCCAACCAGGGAAAGGCGCGAAAGTCGCCCCTATGCGGCCGGCGCCACCGTCAGCCGCCCGGTCACGCCGAACTTGTCGATCAGCGCCTGCACCGTGCCATCCGCCTTCTTCTCCTCGATAAAGTCGGAAAGCAGCTTGAAGCCCGCATCCCGGCCCTTCTTGGTGCAGGACGCCTGCTGTACCGCCGTGAACTTGCCATCCAGGATGCGCCCGCCCGGCACTTTCTTCACATCGTCGATCAGCTTCGGTCGCAAGCCGGCGAGCGCGTCCATCTTCTCGTTCATGAACAGGTCGAAAGAAGCATCCAGGCCGCTAACCCGGTGCACGGTCGCGTGCTTGATGTTACGCTCCAGCCACAGGTCGTAGGCGGCACGCGCTGAAACCGCGATGGTGGTGCCTTCGCTGTCCACCTCTTCCGGCGTCTGAAACTTGGAACCCTCGGGCACGAGGTAGGTCGCCTCGATCTCCACGTAGGCCGCGGTGAAGTTTACATACGTCGCGCGCTGGGGCTCGGCACCGACAAAGCCCACATCCCAAAGATCATCGGCGGAAGAGTCCGCCAGCGCCCCAGGATTCGGATAGGGATGATACTCCACCGGCACGCCCAGCCGCTCCGCAAACAGCGCGGCCATCGAGGGCGCCACGCCCTCCGGGTCGCCGGACGCGGTCTTGCCGGTCACCAGCAGGAAATTGCTCATATTGATGGCGGCGCGCAGCGTGCCGGTCGGCGCCAGTTCAGCGGCAAGGGGATGGGACATGGAGGCGTTTCCTCAGGCAATATTGAAAACAGAGTGTTGGTAGGCGCGTTTATCCCCCATCGCCCCTAGTCGGGCAAGGTATCCAGCGCACTCTCACCGGCGGCGTAGGTATAGGGCCAGCGCTGCACCGGCGGATACATCTCATCCAGCCGACGGGAATGTCCGTCGGCTCCGACGATACGGCAGTGCTCCCGCCGGAACATCCGGGGCTCGGCGATCCCGCAGGAATGCGCGATCACGGCCAATTCGTGGTGCATATGCTCCGCATAGTTTTTTACCCGCACGGCCTTGTCCCGAGGGTCGAGCCCCCGTTGCAACTTGGGATTATGGGTGGTGACGCCGGTGGGGCAGGTGTTCTTGTTGCATTGCAGCGCCTGGATACAGCCGAGCGCGAACATGAAGCCACGGGCCGACGTCACGAAATCCGCACCGGCACAGAGCGCCCAGGCCGCCTCCGCAGGCGTGACGAGCTTGCCGCTCGCCACAATCCTGATCCGGTCTTTCAGGCCATGCTCAATCAGCTTGTCCGCGAGCAGCGGCAGGCTTTCCTTGATCGGCAACCCTACATAATCGATCAGGCTCATGGGCGCGGCTCCCGTGCCGCCGTCGCCGCTATCCAGGGTGATGAAGTCCGGCGCCGATTCGATGCCACGCCGGTGAACCTCCTGGAACAGCTCGTCAAGCCAGTCAAATGTGCTGATGACGGCCTTGAAGCCGGTAGGCTTGCCGGAAACATCCCGGACGCGTCCGATCAGGTCCAGCAATTCGCTGGAATTGTTCACGTCCCGGTGCCGGTTCGGACTGATAGAGGCCTTGCCTGGCGGAATGCCCCGGATCAGCGCAATTTCCTCGGTCACCTTCTCCGCCGGCAGGATGCCTCCCTTGCCGGGCTTCGCGCCCTGGCTGAGCTTGACCTCGAACATTTTGACCTGTTCGTGCCCGGAGACAATCCGCAACCGCTCATCCGACAAGTCGCCATTCTCATCGCACACACCATACTTGGCAGTGCCAATCTGAAAAACGATGTCCGCGCCACCCTCCAGATGAAACGACGACAATCCACCCTCGCCTGTGTTCAACCAGACGCCCGCCTCCCGCGCACCGTTCGACAGCGCAAGCGTGGCCGGGCGGGAAATCGCGCCGTAGCTCATGCCCGAAATATTGAACACCGATGTCGCAACATAAGGCCGCTGCGCATAGGGTCCGATGGTCATCGGCGACAGCGGCACCGCGTTCTCGTCCAGAATGGCGTAGGGGCTGTTGACGAACAGGCTCTGTCCGACCGGGCGCAGATCACGGGTCGAGCCGAAAGCGACGGTCGTATCCACCCTCTTCGCTGCCCGGTAGACATAGCTCCGCTCCGCCCGGTTGAACGGCATCTCCTCCCGGTCCAGGGCAAAAAAGTACTGCCGGAAAAACTCGCCCAGGCCCTCAAAGAAATAGCGCAGCCGCCCGACTACGGGGAAATTCCGCCTTACCGCATGTTCGGTCTGGGTGACGTCGATGACATAGAGTACAGTCAGCCCGATCGCGCCAACGCCGACCGCGAGAATGAACAAGTATGCCATGAACTCCAGGATCGCGAACAGGGTATCCACTTCCATGGACGTTTCCTTTGCTTGTGTCTGACGGTGCTGGACAGCCCATGCATAGCCTAGTCAGGGCCGAAACGGCAATCACAGGGGCGCACCGGGCCGTCTATTTCTGCTTGCTCTGACATAAAAGTGTTAAGCCAAATTTCTAACGGTTAACGATCTCTTTCTAATTGAATTTAGAAACTGGTATGATATATTGACTGGTAGATGGATTTGCGATCAACGCCTCCATAGGAGAGTTGCGATGTATAAGAGTTTGTTTGGTGCAGTTTTTTCGATCGGTCTTCTGGTCGGCACCGCCACGTCCGCGTCTGCCGCACTGGTCCCGACGTCGCCGAGTTGCGGCAACACCGGTGCATGGGCAGCCATCACGCCTGGTTACGCAGCGTGCCTTGGCTCTTTTGACGGTACTGATACGACCCAGCAGGCCGATGTACTGCCCGCCATGACTTCCGGTTTCGTTGGCTCTACCGGCCTCGGCACTTGGACGCTGGACGAGTCGATCCCCGGCAACGGCTCCGGGACGCTTATTGCCTCCTCCGCTGGCTCTGCCGGTGGTCCGATTAATTTTGCCTCGCCCCTGACCGGCTTTTTCAGCCTCGCTTTGACCAGTGGCAACCAGTTCAGTCTCTATCTGTTTGACGCGACGAGCGCTTCGATCGCCAGCATCAACTATACGACGGCGGGTGCCTTCATCGACGGCAACGGCAGGCGTCAGGATCTAACGGAGCTGTCGCTTTACTCGTTCCAGGCCGGCGGCCCCGACCCCGAAGCCATTCCCCTACCCGCCACCGGCGTTCTGCTGGGCGGTGGCATGGTTCTCGCCGGGCTCATTGCCAGGCGCCGTGCGAAGAAGTAAGGGTTGAAACCAACCATCAAGCTCTCCTTAGAGTTTGGTTGAAAGGGAGTGGCAAACGCCGCTCCCTTTTTTGTTGGATCAGCGCAATCCCAACGCCTGGAAACGCTCGGCCAGCACCCGATCCGTACCGGCGATCAGGTCCGCCATGATCTCCGCCGCCGGACGGACGGACTTGATCATGCCGATACCTTGCCCCGCAAAACCCGGATTCACGTCCTGCGAGCGGCCCGCCAGATTCGCCGCGGTCAGGGCCGGGCGGGAAATCTGGCCCTGAAACGGCATGGTCAACGGCTCGTTGTCACTCTCTTCCCAGAGCTTGGTCCATTTGGACTTGATCATGCGCGCCGGCTTGCCGGTGACCGAGCGGGAGACGATAGTGCCTTCTTCGTTTGATTCGACGATGGCTTGTTTCTGCCCGTCAAAGATGCCTGCCTCGACGCTCGCCAGGAACGCCGACCCGACCCAAACGCCGGACGCGCCCAGCATCATCGCCGCCGCGATGCCTCGCCCGTCGGAGATCCCGCCCGCACCGATCACCGGCACTTTGTCACCGACAGCATCAACCACCTGCGGGATCAGCGCCAGCGTGCCGATGGGGGAGTTGTGGCCGCCGCCGTCATGGCCTTGCGCCACCACCGCATCGATGCCCACAGGCACAACCTGGAGCGCGTGCCGCACCGTGCCGACGACGCATAGCACCTTGGTCCCATTCGCCTTCAACCGCTCCATCCAGGGCCCAGGGCTGCCTAGGCCACTGGCATAGACCGCCACTTTTTCCTCGATAATCACGTCCATCTGCGCTTCGAAGAACTCCTTCGACATCATGGGCGGTCCGTCCGGCTCCGGCCAGACATCCTTCGGATCGGCAGGCGCAATCCCCTCTCGCGCCAAAAACTCACCGGCGAATTCCTGCAACTCCGGCACAAGGTCTTGCGGCAGCGGCCCGTTGCTCGGCGCTTTCAGATTAGTGCCCCTGCGCACCGAGGCTGGCAGCAGCGTATCGACGCCGAACGGCTTGTCGGTCAGAGAGCGCGTGCGCTGGATCCATTCCCGCAATTGCCGCGGCCCGGCGCCGGCACAACCTAGTATTCCCAGGCCACCGGCATTGGACACCGCTGCTGCGAGTTCTGGTGTGCTTGCCGTGCCCATCCCTGCCAGCAGAATCGGGTGTTCAATCCCGAACAGGTCGCAGACTTTGGTGTGTGGCATGGGTTGTTTCCTTTATCTCTATATTGATTCCGGCAGCGTGGCGCAGGCCAAGGGGCGGGTCCAGCGCTTTCTCCCTCAAATCGGTGGCGCTGGCGGTTGATCTCCTTTGGTACTATGGTTGCGGTCCCGTTGATCCGAGTAGTTCGTGACGACCGCAACCGCACCCCTTATTCCGACGACCTTCACCCCGGCAGCCAGATGGCTGGCGACGGCAGCGGCGTTGTCTGCGTTTTTCACGTCGATCTTTACGGGATCGATGACGAACGTGGCTATCCCGCACGTCATGGGCGCGTTTGGAGTCGGTCAGAGTCAGGCGCAGTTCCTCTCCACCGCCTTCCTCGCCATGAACACGACGGGATTGCTGGCCAGTTCTTGGGTCATCGCAAAGCTTGGCCAGCGGCCGACATTTGTCCTCATCCTTGCCGTGTTCGCCAGTGCGTCGGTGGTGTGTTTCCTGGCGCCGGCCCTGGAGATCATGATTTTCGGGCGGGTGCTGCAGGGGTTTGCCGCCGGCCTGCTGCAGCCGCTTGTCATGCTGGTGCTCTTCCAGGTTTTCCCAATAGAGCGGCGCGGCTTGGCCATGGGCATGTTCTCCATGGGGGTCACCGTTGCGCTCGGGCTGGGGCCGTCCCTTGGCGGAATCATGATCGATACGGTCAGCTGGCGGGCGATATTCCTGATCCCTATCCCCGCCTGCGCCTTCGCCATCCTGCTCGGGATTCTGTTCTTACCGGCCGAAGAAAACCGGCTGCCGGCCGGAAACTTTGACTTTCTGGGTTTCGCGTTGATCAACGCGACTGTTTTCGGCTGGTTCACGCTGCTGGGAAATGGGCAGAAATGGGGTTGGGCGTCTGATGATTTGACGATGGTGGCGGTATTCACGGCGATTGCGGGTATCAGCTTCATCCTGTCCCAGAAACGGCCTGGTGCTTCGCTGCTAGACCTCAGTCTTTTCCGGAACCGGGTGTTCGTCACGGTACTTTGCTGCTCGTTCCTGTTCGGCTTTGGCAATTTTGCCAGCGTCTACTCCTTCTCCATCTTCGGTCAGATCGTTCAAGGATTCACGCCAACGGTTGCAGGCTCCATGCTGCTGCCGGGCAGCCTGATATCCGCCGCTATTCTGCCCTTTGCTGGCCGTGTCTCAGACAGGTTCCCCGCCCCGATGGTGATGGTCTTTGGCTTGGTCATCATTGTTGCCAGCGTCTCGATGCTTACCGGTGCCGATTCCAATACGGTTTTCTGGTACGTGGCGGCTTCCCTGGCGCTTGGCCGTATCGGCACCGCTTTCTCATCCCCAGCCGTGAACACCACGGCGATGAGCGCGCTGTCACCGCAGGAAATGCGCCGCGGCGCCGGCGTGACGAACCTGTCGCTGATGCTGGGCGGCTCCACCGGCATTAGCGTCTACGTGCTGCTACTGGAGAATCGGATCGAGTTTCACGCGGCGCAACTCGGCGCTACCCAGACCTTCTCCAACTCTACGACCGTTGAGATGCTCGGCATGGTGACCGGACAATTGGCCGGGACCGGCTTACCTGACTCCGTTCAGCAAGGTGTCGCGATGCACTATCTGACCGATGTGGTAACAGCCCAGGCCAACATGCTGGGATTCCAGGACGGCTTTTACTTCCTCACCTGTATCGCCCTCGGACCGTTGATTCCCGTGTTGTTCCTGCTGCGCAAACGGCGGTAGAGTCCGGCAAACGCCAAACCTGCAGGAACGCCGCCCATGAACGCCCATCCCGGCACAACCGGTATCGCCCCGATCAACGTCGCCGACCCGGAACTCTACCGCGCCGACACCTGGCAGCCACTGTTCGCCAAGTTGCGCGCCGAGGACCCGGTGCAATACGTGCCGGAGAGCGAATTCGGCCCCTACTGGTCCGTCTGCAAGTACAACGACATCATGACGGTGGAGCTGGACCACGCCACCTATTCGTCTGAAGACGGCATCACCATCCGCGACACCCCGCCGGAGGTGCGCCGCAAAAGCTTCATCCAGATGGATCAGCCGCAGCACACGGCGGAGCGCAAGACGGTCGCCCCCATCGTCGCGCCCTTCAACCTGAAGAACATGACGGACACGATCCGGGAGCGCACTTGCTACGTGCTGGACGGCCTGCCGCGCGGCAAGGAGTTCGACTGGGTCGACACGGTCTCCATCGAACTGACCACCATGATGCTGGCGACCCTGTTCGACTTCCCGTGGGAGGACAGGCGCAAGCTCACCTACTGGTCCGACCTCTCCACCTTCACCGACTATGACGCGCCCGACGCGCTGGCGACGGACGAGTACGACAAGTTCGAAAAGCTGAAGGAGATGGCGGCCTATTTCGGCAATCTCTGGGAGGAGCGGAAGAACCAGGAGCCGCGCTTTGACCTGGTCTCCATGCTGGCGCACTCCCCCGCGACGCAGGAGATGGACCTGAAGAAGTTCATGGGCCAGTTGACCCTGCTGATCGTCGGCGGCAACGACACGACGCGGAACAGCATGTCGGGCGGCCTCTGGTATCTGAGCCAGAACCCGGAGGAGTTCGCCAAGGTCCGCGCCGACCACGGCCTGGTGCCGAAGCTGGTGGCCGAGACCATCCGCTTCCAATGCCCGATCATCCACATGCGGCGGACGGCCTTGCGCGATGTCGAACTCGCGGGCCGGACCATCCGCGCGGGCGACAAGGTCATCATGTGGTACATCTCCGGCAACCAGGACGAAGAGATGATCGACCGTCCCGGAGACTTTCTGGTCGACCGCAAGAAGCACCGCCAGCACCTCAGCTACGGCGCTGGCATCCACCGCTGCGTCGGCGACCGCCTGGCCGACCTGCAACTGGCGATCCTCTGGGAGGAAATTTTGCGCCGCGACCTCCAGATCGAAGTACTGGGCGAGCCGGTGCGCGCGGTCTCGAACTTTATCCGCGGGATTAAGGAACTGCCGGTAAGGATTGGGGAGTAGGTGTCAATATTATCTACAAAAACCGGGGCTGGCAGCGCCAAACGCAAGTTTCTGACTGAAGAGTCGATGCTACGGCATTTGCTTTGTTTACCGACTGCGGAAATTTTCAGAAATAAAACCGCGGGTCAACGGTCGGATGAATATTTACAGAATAAAATCACGTACCATTTTGAAATACTAATCCATAAAGTGGATTTCTTATATTAATATTGAAGCAATATTTTTCTATTTAGGAATGTCTTCTGAAATTTTCCCGTCCCACACCTTTTTATAAATTACAGCATACTCTTTTGGTCGAACGTATTCCCAGACACTATTTAAAAAATCTCGACGTGATTTCATGAGCAAGATGTGCACCGTTGTCCAACCTTGCTCTTTAATCTCTTTCCGCGACCGGGCCGACAACCGACGATAAGCGACTCTGAGGTAGGCATTCTCCTGCGTTTCGCTATGACTAATTTTCTGGTGACTCGGGACTGGATTATCATCTTTTGCCACGTACATGATTACTTGGTAAGAAACTAGAATTGCGTCAAGTACTTCCTGCCTGGTTCCTGAATAGGCAGGACCTTTCTCATTGCCATAGTCATGATCATAGTTCGGAAATAGTGTCCGACCGAAATCTAGGAGTGCCGATAGATTATTCGCGTTTGAGATAAATTTCTCACGTTGAGAAGCGGCTTCTGAGTCGCTAGTTTGAACTTCCCTCTCCTCAAGAAGTGTCATTGAAGCACCAATTTCCATGCACACCTCACGTACGTATGGAGATACTTCTGCTCGGAAAGAAAGTATCAATTCAAACCTATTTCGCTCTTTCTCATGCGCAATCAAAGCTGCATGTCTGTCTTTTTCCCGATTCGTTTCTGCTACGTCAGCTTTTCGGACGGCGTAAGCAATTAATATGCCGACAGCAGCGATAACAATCGAGACCAAAATATTGATTACATCCCAATTGATAGGGAGGAAATCGAATATTGGATCTTGGCCGGTCATGAATTTTTCCCAGTATTTTTCCTTGTCTATTGGAGTCAGATCATTTTGCTGAATCCCTTGTCAGGATTGCCGATGCCGATCAACCACTTTCTGTAACTATATCCTGCACGTCAAAGCTGTACAACGCCGCTATTGCTGGAAAGTTAAATGCGCTAGCAGGAATCACGCCTTATAACCCTCCGCAGAGTTCGAATCTGATTTCGCTGGACATTCGCATTTTTGGTAATAAAGACCCAATCAACGTCAATATGTTAAAATTTATGAAGGTTGAGGGCTAAGTCTGGGGCTTGAGCATGTTTCGCATAGAAACCGACTGAGCCATTATACTTCGCCAAAGCATAAGTTTCCCCGCTGGGCTCTTTGATAAAGTTCTGCGTTGCCCTACCGTGCTTCCCAGCAAAAAAAAACGCGCCTCCCCAAACCGGCTCGGCCCGCCGCCTCAAAAGGACCAAAATAATGCCAACTCTAGGAACCTTCGACGTAGCGGTCGGCGGCGGGGGCATTGCTGGCTGCAGATCGGCCTTTGCCCTGATGCACTGGGGCCTCAAAGTCGCGCTGGTGGAGAGAGGCGGCATTGCCGACGGCACCACCAGCAACAGCTTTGCCTGGGTCAACGCCACGTGTCGAAGACCGCCGACGAGGACTACCACCGCCTGAACGCCAGCGGCCAGGAGGGCTGACGCTCCCTCGCCGTCGCGTTCGCCGAACCGACACCCCAGCGACCGGTGCGTCGGCTGTCAGCGCGACCCGTTCACGAAAGTCATATCGCCTAAGCCGCCCCCATAAATGGCTCCGCCCGGCCCCGCACCTTCAGGTCTACCGCATACAGCGAGGTCGTGGCAGTGGCGAACAGGGTCCGCCAGCCTTCGCCGCCCCAGTGCATGTTGGCGACGCCCTCAGGGAAAGCGATCTCGCCGAGTTTCACGCCTGCCGGGTCATAGACCCAGATCCCGCCCGGGCCGGTGACGTAGACATTGCCGTCCGCGTCCACCTTCATGCCGTCCGGCCGGCCGCCGCGGTCGTCCTCGGCAATGGCCTCGGCGAAGACCCGGCCGTTCACCAGGCTGCCGTCGCCCGCGACCTCGAACGCACGGATATTGGCCTGCTCCGTATCGTTCACATAGAGCAACCGCTCGCCCGGCGCGAAACAGAGCCCGTTCGGCTGGCCGAACAGGGCTCGGTCGCAGACAAGCTGGGCCTCATCGCCCGGCCGGTGGTCCGGCGCCAGGCGGTAGACACCCTGGAAGCCCATCTCCAAGGGCCGCGGCACACCAAAATGCTCCATCCGCCCGAACACCGGGTCGGTGAAGTAAATCGAACTGTCGACGGCAACGCAGATATCGTTCGGCGAGTTCAGCTCCCGCCCCTCGAAATGGCTCGCCAGCACCTCGCGCTTGCCGTCCGGGCTGATGCGGGCCACGGCGGACGTCGCATGTTCGCAAACCAGCAGGTTCAGCGCGGCGTCATAGGTCAGGCCGTTGCCCTTGTTCGACGGCTTCGCGACCTCCTCGATCCCTCCGCTGGCGGACCAGCGCCGCCGGACGTCGCCCGGCATGTCGGAAAACAGCAGGTATTGTCCCGCCGGATGCCAGAGCGGCCCTTCGGTAAAGACAAAGCCCGCGCCGAGTTGCCGGACCTCCGCCGAAGGGTCGATGATCGCCGCAAATCGCGGGTCACTTGCCGTGTGTGCCATGGTCGTTCCTTCCATTCCCGGCCCGGTCCTCTAATGAGGCCGAGCCAGCTCGCCATACGTTAGCCGTTGCCCCTTTCAGCCTCAAGGCGCGGCGACAGACACACCACCCTCACCGCGCACCGGTTCTCCCCGTTGCCTTCCGGCTGTGCTAACCTTCCGGCGCAAATACCGGAGGATCAGCCCATGAACGCCCCCATCCCGCCCTTCGACGCCGCCGCGCTCAACCTCACCACGCTCGATATGAGCGATCCGGACTGGTACGCCAACGACACCTGGCACGAACCGTTCCGCCGCCTGCGCGCCGAAGATCCGGTGCACTACTGCCCGGACAGCGAATTCGGCCCCTATTGGTCCGTCACCAAATACAACGACATCATGGCGGTCGAACTCGACCACGAGACCTACTCGAACGAGGTTGGCGGTATCCAGGTGCGCGATCCGGCGCCCGGCTCCGAAGCGCCGAGCTTTATCCGCATGGACCCGCCCCGGCACACGGCCCAGCGCAAAACCGTCGCGCCGATTGTGGCGCCCTTCAACCTAAAGAATTTCACGCCGACCATCCGCGAGCGCACCAACTTCGTGCTCGACCAATTGCCGGTAAACGAGGAGTTCGACTGGGTCGATCATGTCTCCATCGAACTGACAACCATGATGCTGGCGACCCTGTTCGACTTCCCGTTCGAGGAGCGGCGCAAGCTGACTTTCTGGTCGGATGTGGCGATCTTCTTCGACTTCGATGCGCCGGACGCCATGGTCAAGTCGGAAGAGGAGCGCTGGGGCGAATTGGTCAAGATGGCCGAGTATTTCCGCCATCTCTGGGACGAACGCGCCAAGGCAGAGCCGGCCTTCGACCTGATCTCCATGCTGGCGCACGGGCCGGAAACCGCGAACATGGACATGCGCGAATTCATCGGAAATCTGGGCCTACTGATCGTCGGCGGCAACGACACCACCCGAAACTCGATGTCGGGCGGTCTACTCTACCTGAACCAGCATCCCAGAGAATGGGAGAAGCTGCGCGCCGACCATGCCCTGGTGCCGAAGATGGTGGCCGAGACCATCCGCTACCAGACGCCGGTCATCCACATGCGCCGCACCGCCACTCGTGACGCGGAACTGGGCGGCAAGCAGATCCGCCAGGGCGACAAGGTCGTGATGTGGTACGTCTCCGGCAACCGGGATGAGGAAGTGATCCCAGAGGCCGACGCGTTCATCGTCGACCGCGCCAAGCCTCGCCAGCACCTCAGCTACGGCGCGGGCATCCACCGCTGCGTCGGCGACCGGTTGGCGGACCTGCAACTGGCGATCCTTTGGGAGGAAATCCTAAAGCGCGACCTGAAGATCGAAGTGCTGGGCGAGCCTGTACGTCTGCGGAACAACTTCATACGCGGTATCCGCAAGCTGCCGGTGCGGATTGTGGCTTAGTCTGCCAACTGCGTCGCCACGTGTACCTCACTGTGGAGCGTGCGGTGTACCGGGCATCGGTCAGCGATACGCAGCAGGTCGGCGCGCTGCTCGTCCGACAGATCGCCCAGCAGTTCGATCTCCCGCTCGATCACATCCACCTTGCCGCTCTTGGTCTCGCACGCCGCGCAGTCGTCCGCATGCACCTTGCTGTGCTTCAGCCGCACCTCCGCCCGCTCCAGCGGATAGCCCTTGCGATCGGCATAGAGGCGGATGGTCATGGAGGTGCAGGCCCCCAGGCTCGTCAGCAGGAAGCTATAGGGATCCGGGCCGGTATCCGTGCCGCCGACGCTTTCCGGCTCGTCAGCGCGCAGCCGGTGCCGGCCTGCCGCGACGAGGTTCGGGAACGTCCCCTCGCCCGCTTCCCGCACGGTCACTTCGCCCGGCGACGCGTTGCGCAGGTCATCGCCGTCTTGTTCCGGCAGGAATCGGCTTGCCCAAGCCGCCAGGACATCGGCCGCATACATCGCATCGGCCCGCCGGGTCAGCAGGTGGTCGGCATGATCCAGCGAGACAAAGCTCTTCGGATGCTTCGCCACCAGAAAGATCGCGCTGGCATTGCCGATGGAAACGGTCTCGTCCAACGGGCTGTGCATCACCAACAACGCCTTGCGCATACCGGCAACCGCATCCTCCAGGCTCTGCGCCGCGATATCTTCCAGGAACTGTTTCTTAATCCGGAATGCCCGCCCGGCGAGCGATACTTCCGCTTCCCCCGCCGTCTCGATCTCGTCCAGATGGGCATGAAAATTGTGCTTCACATGCTCGGGATCGGAGGGCGCGCCAATGGTGGCCACCGCCCGCGCTTCCGGCACGCTCGCCGCTGCCTTCAACACCGCGGCCCCGCCCAGAGAGTGCCCCACCAGCAGCGTCGGCGCCTCATAATGTTCCCGCAGGTAAGCCGCCGCCGCGGCCAGATCCTCCACATTGGACGAAAAGTTCGTGTTGGCGAACTCACCCTCGCTCGATCCCAGGCCGGTAAAGTCGAAGCGCAACACGGCAATCCCATGCGCCGCCAAACCTTGGGAAACCCGGCTGGCAGCAAAGATGTCCTTTGAACAGGTAAAGCAGTGCGCAAACAGGGCGTAGGCGCGGGGCTGTCCCATCGGCAGGTCAAGCCGCCCGGCCAGCAGGCCGCCTTGGGCGCCCGGAAACTCCACTTTCTCGCTGCGCCCGATCATCCGGCCTCTCCCTGTCCAGGTGTTATGTCAACATGTTACGTCAGCAGCCACGTCAGCGGCTCGACGCCGTTGACCACCACTTTCTCGTACACACTTGGAACCCAATAGAGCATCCGCAAGAGCCCCTGGACCGCGGCCATGCCCACTGCCTCCGCCAGTACCGCCGGTTCCGGTGCGGCCATCGCCGATTCCAACGTCTTCATACCGAATTTCACCGCACCGAGGATCAACCCCGGCAGAAAGTATACCCACATCAAGGCGTTCAGTAGCGATCTCATACCCTGCCCTTTCTTTGCCACATCGTCTGACGGCCTGTTTTTCTTCATCATTGATGATCACCAACGCCTATCGGAGGGGATCAGCCGTGCCAGATCAAGTGAAAATCCTGTCAAGAAACCGATTGGTCGATGGGTACAATGCCTATGACGAACTCAGCCTCCAGTACGAGAAGTTCGACGGCAGCCTGTCCCGCCCGGTTCCGCGGGAACTCATGGTGCGGCCGGCTGCCGTCTCCGTCATTCCCTATGATCCCGTCAGCGACAGGGTAGTCCTGATCGAGCAATTCCGTGTCGGCGCGTTCGGCGTCGGCTGGCATCCCTGGTGCGTTGAGATCGTGGCGGGCCGGGTAGAGGCCGGCGAAGAATTGCGTAACGTCGCTGTCCGCGAAACCCTGGAAGAAACCGGTCTGGCAGTCCAGCATTTGGAGGAGGTCTGCGCCTATCTCTGCAATCCCTCCTGCTCGACAGAGGTCATGCACATGTTCGCCGCCCACGTCGATTGCAGCGGTGCGGAGGGGCTGCACGGCCTCGACCATGAAGACGAAGACATCCGCGTCTTCCAGGTCCCCGCGTCCGAGGCATTCGCGATGCTCAATTCCGGGAGGGCCAATAACGCCAACCTGATCGTCGCGCTTCAGGCCCTGGCCCTCCACCGTGAGGACTTCCGCCGCCGCTGGACCACTTCCTAACGCGCAGTTTCTGCGGGCGCCGGCATGCCCCGGCGGTCGAAGGACACACTCTTGACCAGGGCAAACACCGGCATCCCTTCGGTCAGTCCCAGGTCCGCGATGGCCGCCCTGGTAACGCGGGAGCGGACCCTGGCGCCCCCCGTATCCACCAGGACCTCGGCGAATGCCGCCTCCGCTTCTTCCGCAATCTCCACCACCGTTCCGGCCAGCACATTGCGGATGCTCAGACCCTCCGGCCGCTGAGTCGCGAGCGCCACATCGCGGGCGCGGATGCGCACCCGCACTTCCTGCCCGGCCGGCAGATGTTCCAGCGCAGGCATGGTCAGATCCTGGCCGTTAAGGTCCAGGCGCGTCAGATGAAAGGCCGCATTGTGGCTGACCACGGTCGCGTGCAGCAACACTCCGGCCTCGAACCGGCCGGTCAGCGGTTGCAGGTCCAGCCGCTCGAACATCTCCGCCGTGCTGCCGCCGGCGACGATCCGGCCATGGTCCATCACCACCGTCTGGTCCGCCAGTTGCGCCACCTCGTCAATGGCGTGGCTGACATAGATGGTCGGCAACCCAAAGCGATGCGCCGCCGCCTGCAGGTACGGCAGGATATCGGCCTTGCGCCGCTGGTCGAGTGCGGCCAACGGCTCATCCAGCAACAGCAGCCGCGGCTGGGTCAGCAGCGCCCGCCCCAAGGCCACCCGCTGCTGCTCCCCACCCGACAGCCGGGCGGGGCGACGATGCAGCAAGGGGGATAGGTCCAGCGCACCGACAACCTCCTGCATCAAAGCCTCCGGCGCGCGGCTGCGCTTGGCCGCGAACCGCAGGTTCCCGGCAACGCTCATGTGCGGGAACAGCCGCGCCTCCTGAAAGACATAACCGACGGGCCGGCGGTGCGGTGGCACGAACACGCCCGCAGCGGAGTTCAGCCATTCCTCGCCATCAAAGCGGATCACGCCTGTCGCCGCCGCCTCAAATCCGGCAATCGTCCGCAACAGGCTGGTCTTACCCCCGCCGCTCGCGCCGAACAGCGCCGTCACGCCGTTCAGCATCAGCGTCCGGTCGATCTCCAGCGCGAATCCCCCAAACGAGAGCCGCAGGTTCAGGTCGAACTCAACCGGCATGGATCGGGAACCGCCGGTTCAGCGCAAACACCAGCAGCAGCACGGCAAACGAGAACACCAGCATCCCCGCCGACAGCCAATGCGCGGCAGCGTAGTCGAGCGTCTCCACATGCTCGTAGATGGCGATGGAGACCACCTTGGTCTCGCCCGGGATATTGCCGCCAACCATCAGCACAACGCCGAACTCCCCCACCGTATGGGCGAAGGACAGCACGGTGGCCGTCAGAAAGCCCCGCGCGGCCAGCGGCGCAGCTACGGTAACGAACGCATCCCACGGCCCGGCCCGGAGCGTCGCCGCCGCTTCCATCGGTGCGC
Source organism: Alphaproteobacteria bacterium (assembly GCA_965222315.1). GTDB lineage: Bacteria > Pseudomonadota > Alphaproteobacteria > Bin95 > Bin95 > JACKII01. The sequence goes on from OZ244951.1 coordinate 2,672,864, forward strand.
GCCCTATCGCCTCGAACGACGCCTGCAAGGGCTGCACCGCAAACGGCAGGGAATAGAACATGGAGGCCACGACCAGCCCCTTGAAACTGAAGGTCAGCGCCTCCCCCGTGACCGAAACCCAGAAGCTGCCGATGGCGCTCGTAGGGCTCATCAGGATCAGCAGGTAGAAGCCCAGCACCGTCGGCGGCAGCACCAGCGGCAAGGCGGTCACCGCCTCCACCACCGGCTTCGCCCTGGCGCGCGTATTGGCCAGCCACCATGCCAGCGGCGTGCTGACCGCCAACAGCAGCACGGTGGTCGTCGCGGCAAGCGCCAGCGTCAGCCAAACAGGTCCAAGGTCAAGCATAGGGGTGTTTTAGGGCGTCCCGTAGCCAAAGTCGCCGATGATTTCGCGGGCTGCCCCGCTCCGCAAGTAGGCGAGGAAACCCTCGGCCGCTTCGTTGCCCTTGCCGCGCTGCACCAGCACCGCATCCTGCCGTATCGGCTCGTGCCAATCCGCGGGCACCAGCCAGTAGGCAGGCGGGTCCGCCATCCCCTTGACCTGGGAAAGCGCCACCAGCCCGGAATCGGCATTGCCAGTCGCCACCAGCGTATAGGCTTGGCCAATATTCTCGCCATAGACCAGACGGGCCGCCACCCGCTCCCAAACGCCTGCGTGCCGCAAGCTCTGCTCGGCTGCCAGGCCATACGGGGCCAGCTTCGGATTGGCGAGCGCCAGCTTGCGGAAGCCCCCATCCATCAGCCGTTGGAACTCCACTGGCCCGCCCCCAGCGCGGATCAGCGCCAAGCGCCCCACGGCATACGTGAACCGCGAACCGTCGACGGCCGCACCTTCCGCTTCCAGCCGTCGGGGCCGCTCCTGATCCGCCGCGAGAAACAGGTCGAAAGGCGCGCCATGGATGATCTGCGCATACAACTTGCCGGTGGAGCCCGACACAAGCTTGAGGCGGTGCCCATTCTCCGCTTGGTAATGATCCGCCAAAATCTGCATGGCCGGCAAAAAATTCGTCGCAACCGTAACCGTCGCTTCCGCTGCCCAAACCGGGCGCGGCAATCCGGGCAGAACCGATACGGCGGCAAGGAGGCAGATGGCTAGCAGGCGCATTCCTCTTGATACCGCCTGGCCCTGTTGGCGTCGATAGCGGAACCGGCTAGGCTCGCACCACTCTGTGCCAGCCTGAGAGATTACCATGCCCGATAGCGCCGGACCCTCCGATCCTGCCGATAGAAACGTTTACACCCGCCAGAATTTTGGCAACCGCGTCGGATTCGGCCGCAAGCCCGCCCTGCTGATCGTCGATTTCCAGGTGGGCTTCGCCGACCCGGACGTGTTCGGCGGCGGCAATGTGAAAGAGGCCGTGGCAGCCACCGTGCCCCTCTTGCAGGAGTGCCGGAACCTCGGCGTGCCGGTCGCCTACACCCGCGCCGTTTTCGCTGACGATGGCAGCGACGCAGGTGTCTTCGGCATGAAGGTCCCTGCCCTGAAACGCCTGACCGATGACGCGGACATCTCTCAGATCGTGCCGGAACTGGCCCCTATCCATGGCGAATATGTGGTCCGCAAGACCGGCCCCAGCGCCTTTTTCGGCACCTCGCTCACGTCCTGGCTGAACGCCAAGGGCGTCGATACGTTGATGGTGACGGGCGCGACCACCTCCGGCTGCGTGCGGGCGAGCGTCATCGACTCCATCAGCTACAACTACCGCACGGCGGTCATTACCGACTGCTGCGGCGACCGCGCGCTCGATCCGCACGAGGCGAACCTGTTCGACATGGGCCAGAAATACGCCGACCTGATGACGGCGGAGGAAGCCATCGCCCAGGCCCGCGCCACCATCGCTGCGAACGCGAAGGACTAACCGCCATGGCCGATGCCCTCGGCTACCGCCGCAAATTTGCCGTCGTCGCGCCCTCCACCAACACCATCGTGCAGCCGGAGTTCGATGCGATGGCGCCACACGGCGTCACCAACCATTTCAGCCGCATACACATCCCCGACGATCCGCTCGGCTCTGACGCGGATTTCGAGGAATTGATGGTCCGCATCCGGGCGGAACTGATGCAAGCGGTGGACCGCCCGTCCCGACTACCTCATCATGGGCATGTCGTCCGAGACCTTCTGGGGTGGCCTCGCCGGTTCGAAAGAACTGGAGGCCAATCTCAAAGAACGCTCCGGCCTGCAGGTCGCCATGGGCTCGGACGCCTGCCAGGCGGCGCTGCGCTGCTATGGCGACATCAAGCGGATCAGCGTTGTGACGCCCTACATGCCCGTCGGCGACGAGGAAGTGCGCAAATTCTTCACCGATTGCGGGTTCGAGGTCGTGGCCGTCGACGGACTGAAATCGAAGAGCCCAACCCTGATCGCCCACGAAACCGCCAAGACGCTGCGCGATGCGGTCAACACGGTGAACGACACCCAGGTTGAGGCTATCCTGCAAGTCGGCACCAACCTCGCCTTCGCTCACATCGCACCGATGGCCGAGTTCTGCCTCGACAAGCCCGTGCTAGCGGTCAACACGGCCACCTACTGGTGGGCGCTCCGGCAAAACGGCATCACCGACCGGATAGAAGGCTTTGGCTCGCTCTTGACGGAGCATTGACGCGGCAGCCCGAACTAGACGAAAGTCGCAGTTGCCGACCAATGGAAACGGGAGCCCGGCGCCATGAAGTTCATGTGGTTTCACCTGATGCCCTACACGGAGTTGCCGGACGATTTCCGCGACAACCATCCTTCTGTGTGGGTCGATATCCACTCCTCGCTGTTCGACCCGGCCCGCGCCCACCATATGTACAACGACTTCATGGACGAGTTGGAATACGCCGCCGACATGGGGTTCGACGCCATTTGCGTGAACGAGCATCACTCGAACGGCTATGGCCTGATGCCCTCGCCTAACCTGATTGCCTCGACGCTGGCCCGCCGTACCCGGAACATTCCGATTTGCGTCATGGGCAACTCGCTGGCGCTCTACAACCCGCCGACGCGGGTGGCCGAAGAGTTCGCCATGCTCGACGTGATCTCAGGCGGCCGCCTGATCGCGGGCTTCCCGGTCGGCACGCCCATGGACACTTGCTTCGCCTACGGCCAGAACCCCAGCCAGTTGCGTGAGCGCTACCTGGAGGCGCACGACCTGGTCATCAAGGCGTGGACCGAGCCGGAGACCTTCGCCTTCAACGGCCGTTTCAATCAGCAGCGCTATGTGAACATTTGGCCCCGGCCGATCCAGAAACCGCACCCGCCGGTCTGGATTCCCGGCGGCGGCAGCGTCGAGACCTGGCGCTGGTGCGCGGAGATGGACTACGTCTACTCCTACCTGTCCTATTACGGCTACAAGGCCGGCATGGCGACCATGCAGGGCTTCTGGGACGAGATGGAGTCACTGGGCAAAGAGCCCAATCCCTACATGGCCGGTTTCGCCCAGGCGATCGGCGTCGCGGAGACCGAGAAAGAAGCGCTCGAACTCTACAAGGAACCGGCGGAGTATTTCTTCGACCGCTGCCTCCACGTCGATCCCCGGTTCGCCCAACCGGCCGGCTACGTGACGGAGGCGACCCAACGAGCCGGGCTGGAGAGCCAGGTCGCCCGCGCCGCCCAGTCGGAACGGCTGCGCACGGCAACCGAGCGCGCCGTCAGCAAATCCGCCCGCGAATTCGATGCGATCCTGGAGAACGGCTACATCATCGTCGGCAGCCCAGACCAGGTCGCCGACAAGATCCGGGAGATGGCCAAGACCCTGAATGTCGGCCACCTGATGACGCTTTTGCAGTTTGGCAACATGGGCAAAGAGCTAACCATGTACAACACCCGCCTGTTCGCGGAGAAGGTCATGCCCCAATTGCAGGACCTGTTCACGAATGAATGGGAAGATCGCTGGTGGCCTAACCCTCTGGAGGCCAGCGCACAGGCCATCCCCATGCAGCGCCCACCGATGGCAGCGGAGTAGCGGGCAGGCCTTAAGCCGTCGCTTCCGCCACTTCAGCCAGGATTTCGTCGTCCGACGCGCGGTTCAAGGTGATGGTGGGATCAACCACAATCTTGTCCCCCACAATCTCGCAGCCGACCTTCTTCAGCTTGGGCAGGCTCTTGCAGGGCGACTGCCCGGAATCGGCGTCATAAGGCAGGTTGTGCCATGGGCAGACGACATTGTTGCCGTCGATCCAACCATTCACCAGATCGCCGAACGCATGGGGGCAACGACGCGAGAGCGCAACAGCTTTGTCCTCCGCCAAACGCGCGACGCAGAGCGCGCCGGAAAGCGCCTTGATCTCCCCGACCGGCACATCCGCCAGGGGCACCTCAAACTTGTCGCCAACCTTGGTGCCGACGGGCGCAATCTTCGTTGGCTCCGGCTCCGGCGGCTGCATGGAGGGAATGAACTTGTTGCGCGTGCGGATCACCAGGCTCTTCGGGTAGCTGAACTGGGCGAGCGACGGCACTTCCGCCAGCGGCTTCAACAGCGGCGAGTTCGTCCAGCCGGAATAAACATAGGGGTGGTAGTGCAGCTTCGGGAATTCCGGCTTCTCCACCGACAGGCGGCAGGAGATCACAAAACGCGTCTCATCGATCCGGTTCAGTTCGGAGCCATGCAGCGTGTCCGTGTGAAACATGATGACATCGCCGGGCTCCAGGTCGAACGTGGTGGCCTTGTGCAGCTTTTCTCCGTCCTGAATGTCGCCGGAGCGCTTGAACTTGAACGTGCCGTCATTGTCGCCGGCATAGATGGTCAGCCCATTGCCGACGCGAACGCGCCCCATGGCGAACCACAGGTTCAGGCCGTTCGACGCGCAATCGAGCCAGCTATCGCGGTGCGGACCGTGCGCCACGATCTTGCCCTGTCCGTGCGACTTGGCGAACTCGTCGTATGTTTTCCGATGCGCGGCGGCGAGGTCATAGGGAATGTGGAAACGCACGTTCGGTTGCGGCTCGTAATACCACGACGTGACGCCCGGAAACGCCCCGGTCATGAACCGGCGCAAGAACTCGTCGGCCAACGGCAGCACTTCGTCGTAGACCGTGTCGGTCAGGCGTGGGATGTCGCCAGCGCTAATCCATTCGTGAACGCGATGGAAACCCTCTTTCTCCGCCTTGTCCGCCACGTCCTGGCCGGCGCATTTGGCGATGCCGCGCAGGCTCGCTTCCTTCAACATTTCGTAGCAGTCGAAGGCCTGCAATGCCTCCCGGAAGACGAACACCTCGCCGTTGACGATCCGGTCGGCCAGGCCTTCCCGGTTGAGGCCCTCGCCCTGATCGAACCGCAGATCCTTGTAAGTCATAGCGCTCTCCGCTCGCCGGATCGTATTTCGCCCTAATGGGCTTTCATGGATGGCTGTTACGCCAATTCTTGAACTCAAACCTTATTATAGCACTTTTCGCGCGCTTTTTCCGCCAAAGCAGCCGGTTTTGGCGACCGTGCCGCACCTTGGCGGAATCCGCCGGATGGCCGGTCAATTGCTTGCGGAACGCGCATAGCCGATTGTCTGCACATCGTGGAGCAGCGCTTTGACCTGGGTCAATGCCACCGCGCCAAAGACCGCCATACCCGCCACCGCCTGCAGCAGAGGCGGCATCCCCGCCACCCTGCCCGCAAGGTCGCCCGCCGCAAAACCCGCCAATGCCGCCGCCGCCGGCAGCAGTGCCGGGCGCACCAGGCTCAGCGGCGCAACTAGCCTGTTGATGGCGAACTGGGTCACGATCCCGCTGGTAAGAATGCCGCCGACCAGCGCTACTGCACCGCCGGCCGCGCCCCATTCCGGGATGGCCAGGAAGCCGATGGCCAGCAACACCGCAGCACCAGCAAGCTCCGCATAGAGCAGGTGCCGTTGCCGCCCGGCCGCAATCAGCGACCAGCGCGTGTGGCCGGTCAGCGTGCGCAACGGAAACACCCAAATCAAAATGCCCAGCGCCGTGCCGCCCGCCGCGAACGGCGAGCCGAACACGAACGCCATGATTTCCTCCCGCAGCAGCACGGTGCCGAGCGCAAAGCCAATGCAGCCCCACGCCACGAGGCGGCAGGAAGCCCGCACGACTTGGCCCCACCGCTGCGGGTCGCGTTCCACGGTCTGCGCGACGAAGGGATAGAGGTTAAAGTGATAGATAAAACTCAGTGTTATCAGGGAAATGACCAGCCGCTGCGCTGCACCCAGCCAGGCCGGCCCTGCCCCGCCGACCAGGCTCGTCAGCATGATGACCGGTGTATAAAGCATGAAGGCCCAGAGCGCGTTCGACAGTCCGATCGCCGCTCCCTCGCGGATCAGATAGAGCGGCTTTTTCAGCGACAGGGTGAACTGAAACGGCACGGTCCAGCGGTACTGCGCCCAGATCAGGTAGGCCGAAACCGCAGCGACCGAGACGATCTCCACCACACCGACCACAATCAGGCCACTGCCCGCTCCCGCGAACAGCAATACGCCCAGCGCGAAAACGCCTGTCCGTGTCGGTTGGGCGAATGCCGCCTGGTTCATGCGTTCGAAGCCCTGGAGCATCCAGTCCTGCTTCAGCGCCACTGCCGCCGCGCTGAACGCATAGAGCCAGACCAGCGCGACTCCCTCTGGCGGCAGATCGGTCAACAGCGCACTGGCCGCCGCCAGCGGCACCACGATGATCGCCAGCAGGAAGCGCGCCATCGGAACGGCAGTAGCCAGCGCTCTTGCGTCTTCCGGATGCCGGGCGAGTTCCCGCACGGCGATGTTGCCTGCCCCGCACTCGATGATAATGGCCGCTAGCGCGGCGACGGCAATAGCGTACTCCACCATGCCGTAGGATTCAGGGTCCAGCACCCGCGCAAGATAGGCGAAAGCCGCGAACCCCAGCAGCATGCTGGCGGCCTGCCCCGTCACCAGGGACAACAGGTCCTGCAACAGCTTCGGGCCGCGGTCGCTCACCAGATGGGCTAGGCGCCCCTTTAAACCGCCAGGCCCGGCCATCAGCCGTCCGGCGAGCGCAGGACGACGAAGCCGCCATCGCTCAGGGTGCCAGGGAAGTAAGCCGCCTTTTCAAAGTCAGGTCCGGCGGCCTTGAAGATATCGGCATGCCGCTCCGGTATGACGTTCGGGAAGGTGAACACCAGCCAGGTCTCGACGCCAGGCTTGCGGAGGGCCTGGAATGCCTCCAGCGTCTCCGCCCGCTCCCAGTGCGGCGCCATGTAGGAGGTGAACGGATAGGAGCCGCGCCCGATGGCAATCACCAGCGACTCCGGCGCACGGTTTTCCTCCACATAAGCCGTGACACCGGCATAATCCTGCTTCGGGTAGAGGTAGTTACGCGGCAGCAGCACCAGCGTCGCTGCAATCCCGACAGCCGCAAACACTATGGCCAGCCGCTCCCCCTTCAACGCCGTCGGGACGAACCCAAACCCTGCGGCCCACCGGCCCAGCACAAATGCGCCATGCACCAGCAGCAGGATGATCAGGCCGATATCCGTCAGGAAGTAGCGCGGCCAGACCCGGAACTCGAACGCCACCAGCAGCCCGATCGTCACCGGCACGTGGATCAGCAGGATCAGCGGCACGAGCGGCACGGTGCGCCACAGGCTGACCACGCCGACGGCCGCAACCACCAGCACTCCTGGCAGCAACACGCCCACCGGTCCCATGCTCGCGACGATCTCCGACACCATCCAGAGCGGGCTGTCCCACTGCGCGATGGATTCGGCATAGGCGGCAGGCTCCTCACCTACCGAGACTTCAGTGAAGGCCGCTACCATCTGGCCAATCAGCGGCGCATAGAGAATCAGCGTCACCCCGACACCGAACGCGCACCCAAGAATAGGCATCCAGAGGGGCGGCAGCGGTTTCGCCGAAGGATTGACCGCCCGCCACGCCACAACCAGCAGGTAGGCAATACCAGCCGCCAGGAAAAAGAACGCAGCCGTCAGATGGGTGTACATGGAAAGGGCGAGGCACAGGCCAAACCACACCCACACTCGCCAGTTCGGGTCGCGCAGCGCCCGGATCAGCAGCCAGGTCGCGACCAGGGCAAAGAACAGCAGCCCGGTATAGCCGCGCGCATTCTGAGAAAACCAGACATGATGATAGGACACCGCCATCAAGAGCGCCGCAAACCGCGCTTCCCAGGGGCTCAGGATCTCATGGCAAAGCCGCCAAAGCGCCCAAATCGAGGCCACGCCGAACAGCATGGCCGGCAGGCGGATCGTCCAGGGAGTCTCGCCGAACAACGCGACCGACAGTTGCGCCTGCAAGCTGTGGAACATGTGGTTGTTCAGGTTTTCGTAGGTAACAAGGAGCTGGCTGGTCGGAATGTGCAGATATTTGATGACCGTTTCGATCTCATCGAACCACAGGCTCGCATCCAGCTTGTAGGCCCGCAAAGCCACTGCCAGCAGGAGAATTCCCGCGATCCAGGCCATATCGGCCACCGTGATCCCAGGGGCCTGCGGCTTCCGGTAAGACGACATCGCTGGCTCTCTCCCTCTCGGCCCTCTGAGGCGGGCAATACCCTGACCCTAGACCGGCATTTCTCCGCAAACGGTTAACGCGCCCGGCGGGTGCACAATGCGCCGAAAATCATGCGCCCCACCGCTGTTCTGCGGGTGGTCTGTTATGCTGGAAACCGCAGCACACCCCCCACAGGACGCATAGCCGCATGATACGCCATTTTCATCCCAAGCGTGTAGTCTGCCGCCTGTTGTCCTGCCGCGTTACCCGGTAATGCTTGCTGAACGCCAGTACGGTAGATGCTATCCGCCCCGCACGCGTCCCTTGTCCGCAAACAGGAGCCCTTGCCCGTGACCTCGCCGACGGCCCATTCCTCTCCTTCTACCGGAACAACCGTGACGACCGGGACGATTGACAAGATCCTGCCGCCGGAAGCGGATGTCGTCGCCTACCGTCTCGGCAAGGATGGCGGCCTGGCGGCTCTAACGGTCGAGACCGCAGAGGCGATCCAGGACGGCGAAACCGTCCGCTGGTTAATCCCTCTGGATGCCGGTCATGTCTACAAGCTGGACGGCCTTGCCAGTCTCGCTTACGAGGCAGGCGCGGAGCCCCTGCCGGTGCTGCCGTCAATCATCGGGGACAGCACGCCTGGCGAGGCGCTGACCGGCGACGACCGCCTTTTTGCCTGGGACTTCATCGCCTACCGCATGTTGGGCGAGGACATTGGGCGCCTGGGCGCCAACCGCATTGTCTATTACCGCAAGCTGGCGGACTGGCTCCTCCATCGCGAGGGCACAGCCGCGAGTTTCGCCGCCGACGCCTTGCTGCCCGCTGCCGGCGCCGGCGGCAGGAGCAAGCCCGGCCGCCTGGGGGAAATTGCGGCGGACCTGGCGGATGTCGGCACGGCCGGCCTACTGGGCCACGGCCTCGCTCGCCTGAGCCCTGGCGCGCAGGAAGGCCCCGATCCGGCCATTGACCACGCCCTGCTGATCGGTGCCTATGGGGGCGAGCATATCGGCGACGCCGCCATCCTGGGCGGAGTCCTCTTCCGGATTCACCAGCGGCACGGCACCAAACGGGCCATCCTGATGACGCAGCGGCCAGAGCATACTCGCCATCTTGTCAGTATGTTAGAGACACCAATTGAGATAGAGGTTCAGGAATACACGCTCACCAATATCCGCAAGGCCGCAAAGGCCTGCGATGGGCTGGTGTTTGCGGGCGGGCCGCTTACCGACCTGCCGAAGCAATTGGTTCGGCACTTGGTGGCAGCATCGCTGTTCAAACGTGCGAAGAAGCCATTCGTGATGGAAGGCATCGGCCCTAACGTGTTCGCCCGGAAAGCATCGGAAGTTACTGCCCGGCGGCTGGTCCTGATGGCGGACCGCATTTCCATCCGCACGAAAGATGACGAGAACCAGCCGATCATCCGGGGCAGGAAGGTGGAGGTCGGGCGCGATCCGGCCTTCGACTATCTTGCAACCCGCGGGCCGGACCTGACCCGCCTGCCGGCCCATGAGCCGCCGCAGATCAATGCCTTGCTCGACGGTACCGAGGACCGCCCGGTTATTGGCCTGAACATCCGGCCAATCGGCCATCTGTTCACGCCGGATGCGCCGGGCCGGGACAAGGTGACCTATACCTATGAGGTTGAAGCAAGTTTCGAGAAAGAGTTTGCCAAGGCGCTGACCGACTTCAGTAAATCCCATTCGATAAAGCCGGTGTTTGTATTCTTTCCCATGAACGCCATCCAGTTCGGAATGTCGGACCTGCGCAGCGCCCACCGCATCCTCAAACACGTCGGCCCCGATGTCGATTTCCAGCTGTGGGAGGCGGATTCCTCCCTAGACGGCGTCGTGGCGTTAATCCGGCGGTTGGATGCCGTCGTTTCCATGCGCTTCCACGCCACCATATTCGCCCTCAGCCAAGGGTGCCCGGTCGCCGGCATCGACTACCGCATCGGACAGCGGGACAAGGTTGCCGCCGTCCTCTCCGATGCAGGCCATGAGGAAGACTGCTGCCGCATCGACGAGCTGACCGCGCCGTGGCTGACGGACAAACTCCAAGAACTTCTGGCAAGACCTCGGCTGACAGGATCAGAGACTTGATATCCCAAGCCAATTTTCGCCCGCAACCAAACGATTGGCAGAACCAGTTCGTCCTGCTGGCGCTGATCTCCGTCATCCCGATGATCGGCGCGCAGTTCGGCTACGGCAACCAGATAGAGCAGTTCTCGACCGTTAAGCGCCTGCTCGACCCGGCGGCCATGCCGGGCGATTTCTATGTCGACGCGTCGGCGACGTTCGGCCCGCGCTACTATTACGTGCACGTGTTGGCCGCGCTCGCCGGTGTCTTGAGCCTGCCGGTGGCGGTGCACGGGCTCTCGATCCTCTGCAATTTCCTGCTGGCTGCCGTTTCCTATACCGCAGCCACGCGCCTACTGGGTGCCAGCACGATCGGCGGGGCGCTCGCTGCCGTGCTGGCGGTAACGAATGGCGGCTTCTCGCTCGGCTATGCCGGCTATCTGCACTTTGACAGCCTGCAACCGGCAAGTCCCGCCATCCCGCTGGCGTTGCTGGGCTTCTATCTCGTCCTGACGGGCCGATACGCGACCTGCGTGCTGGCCTTCAGCGCTGGCGCGCTCATGCATCCGTTGATCGGGATGGAGATTGCTGTCATCGCCTATACCGCTGCGGGCGCGGCCACACTGCTCTGCTGGCGGGAGAAAGGCGGGCTCAGCGGACTGGTACCGCTGGTCCTCTCCGGCATCGGCTTTGTGGCAGTCATGGCCGCGGTCTGGGGCGTGCCGATGGTCGTAACCGGCGGCGAGCGTATGCCGGACGACGAGTTCTTCCAGACGCTCGTCGCGTTCCGCGCGCCGCACCACTATCTCGGTCTGGATTTCTTCCGCTTCCAGTGGATTTTGGCGGGCGTGTTCTGTGCGACCGCGGCAGTGGTCTTCGCCATCCGCCTCTGGCAACGGGGTCTCTCGTTCGAGGTGCTGGCCCTTGCCGCCGCCATCGGTATAACCGCCTCCGCCTGCCTCGCCAGCCTGTACTTCGTCGACATGGCGGAAAGCCGACTTTGGGCGACCGCCCAGGTCTTTCGCATGACCATGCTGCTGAAATGGTGCGCCTACCTCGTACTGGCCTGGCTATTCGGCGCGTGGATCGCCAAGGGCGGCGCGGTAGAGGCCATCCTGGCCGCCATCGCCGTTGCGGCGGCGGGCGATGCGCTTTCCTATGTCCTGGTCCTCGTGCTCGCGGCGAAGATCGGCTTCGACCTGGCGCGCCGCTGGATCGGCGGCCGCATCATCGAAGCCCTGATCTGGTTGAGCCTGCCGGTCATCCTGGCAGCCGCCGTTTTCATTATGACGCGCTATGGTCAGGACCAGTACATCGTGCGGGCAACGCTTGCCCTGGCCTGCGTGGCGCTGATCTACGCGCCCCTGCCCGGCCGCGACGCTGGCATGGGCATCGCGATTGTTCTGGTGGCGGCTGTCATCGCCATCACCGCCTATACCCGCGACCAGGGCCTGTTTGGCTGGAGCGCGCTGAAGGCGGAGTTCGTCTGGTCCGACCTGCAATCGCCGGAGGCGAACATCGCTCGCGCTGCGAGGGCCAACAGCCCCGCAGACTCGCTCTGGCTGGTGCCGCCGCGCTTCGAGAGCTTCCGCGTCATCGCCAACCGGGCCGTCGTGGCCGACTTCACCTCCATCCCCTTCCAGGACATGCCCATGCAGGAATGGCGCCAGCGGATGGAGACGCTCTTCGCGCCGGGCAACGCCACCGGCTTCAAGGCCTCCCATGTGATGACGGAGAACTATCGCAACGGCATCGACTGGCAGCAGGCGGCCTCCTTCTATGGCGCAACGCACGCCGTGCTGTTCGAGGAAACCCCGTGGTCCGGTCCCGTGCTGTTCACCAACGGAACCTACAAGTTGGTACCGCTTGCCTCGCCCTAAGCCCGGCGTAGCCCATCAGAATGTCCTGCTGTCCTGATCGGGCCAACGTGATCCTCAGCAGCCTGCCAGGCTTTGCCTCTCGGCGAAACGCTCGCTCAGGCCATTCTCGGCAAACCAACGGCGGGCCCCCTCAATATCCAGCATCCCTTCGTTTCCGTTCTTGCGCCGTGCGATGATCGCGCGCGCCAACACCTTCACCGGCACATAGACCGCACCCAACTCCAGAGCGTGCGCCCGGCGTTCTTCGTTCAGGTCGTAGTGCGGGTGGCTCGCTTTCGGCAGGTCCTGAAACCACTCCCGTTTCATGCCGATCCGCTCGGCCATTTCATGCAATTCGTCCAGCGAATCCGCCACCATGTGGCACATCACCATGCCGCGGAAGGGCCAGATCGGATCATCGACATAGACGGTCACGCGGTATTCCTGTCAGGCGATTGCGGGGCGGCGCGGGCTGCCGCATACTTCGCCACAACTGATACACGAGGGAACCACCATTGGGAAACCGGCGCGGCAACGCCCGGTCAGACGCCATGAACCACGTCACCGACACACAATACGGCAGTGAAACCGCCGCCATGCAGGCCTACCTGAAAGAAGGAGAGGAGCGCGCCTTCGCCCTCGGCAACCGCGGGCCGGTCCGCTATGGCCCGGACGGCAAGTTGCACCCGGATATTCTCGCGTCCTACTGGAAGAATGGCTTTTATGTCTTTGAAGACGTTCTTAAACAGGAAGAGCTTGACGATATCGAACGGGATGTCCTGAGCATTATGGACCGGCTTCCGGCAGAACAAGGCTCCCCGGTCGATAAGCATGGGCGCCCGGCCCTTGCGCATGATCGCAAAGCGCCGACCCTGTTCTGGTCGAAGCCGCTTGCCGACCCGTTCGGCGGCACCGACCTCGCCAACGGCCGGCATCCGGTGAAGATGTACGAGCCGGAGGCCGCCGCTGGCTCGCCGAAGGAAGTCGTCTACCTGATGCTTGGCACCCTGCAATTCTCCGACGCCCTGCTGCGCACCTATGGCCATCCGGATGTGCTGGGGATTGCGGCAAGCATCAATGGCGAGGATTTCGTGCCCTTCACCGACGCCCTGTTCATCAAGGAGCCGGGCAGAGGCGCCTCCGTCGCTTGGCACCAGGACGGCGTCACCCACTGGGACAGCCCCGATTGGGACGAAGGCAGCCATGGCTTCAACATGATGGGCCAGCTCTATGGCTGCACGGCGGCGAACGGCGTCTGGGTCGTGCCGGGCTCCCACAAGCACGGACGCGCGGATATCAAGGCCATGGTAGCCGCCGCCGGCAGCGAGCGCCTGCCCGATGCCGTGCCGATTATCTGCGCGCCAGGCGACGTTGCGGTCACCAATCGCCAGGCGCTGCATGGCTCTTTCGCCAACACGAGCAAGGACTGGCGCGTTACCATCAACATGGGCTTCCACCGCCGCCGCTCGGTGCTAGGCGTACACGGCGGCGGCCTGCACGCCGCACCCGCCGTCTACGACGAGGCCCATATTCGCGAGCGGTCCCGCATCATCGGCTACGCGATCGACGCTCGCCGTCAGCGCTGGCCGGAGGAGACGCCCTTCGTCTACCAACCGCACGCTGCGGAGGGCCTGTCATATTGCTGGGACGATGCCGCCAGGGCGACGATGCACGACTACAATCTGCTCGACATGAGCATCTGAGCCTGCGGAAGATCAGGCTTTGCGGAGGAACTGCACCAGCCGCGCGTTCACATAGTCCGGCTGGTCCTCCACCAGGAAGTGGCCGGCGTCCGGCACGACTTCACCGACAATGTCGGCGCAGACGGGCTTCAGGCACTCATAGGGTTCCATGCCCCTGCCCCGCGCCTCCCACTTCTCGCCGCCGAGCGCCAGCACGGGCATCTCCAGCCGCAATCCTCCATCGAACAGCGTCTTGTTGTCCCGCGCGTCCTGCGCCGCTGCGCGGTAATAGGCAAAGCCCGCCCGCATGCCGCCCGGCTTGGCATAGCAGCGGGCGAACTCGTCGATGTCGGCCTCGCTGATAGCATCGGCCCGCCAGGCGAAGGTGCGGTAAAACCATTTCAGGTACTCGCGCTCCCGTCCTGCTGTCAGGAATTCGGGCAGGTCAGCGACATGGTGGAAGGCGTGGTGCCAGCGCCGGCCGTCCTGCGCGATATCCACCGGACCACCGGGAATCACCACGTCCAGGAGCCCGAAATGCGTCACCGCCTCCCGGTGCGCCGCCACAAAGGCAAAGGCCACCGGTCCGCCCCAGTCATGCCCGATAACAGCCAGTCGCTCCAATCCCAGCACGCCGGACGTCAGCTCCCAGATGTCAGCCGCAACCGTCTTCTTGTCATAGCCAGCCAATGGCGCGGAAGAATCCCCCAATCCTCGCATATCCGGCGCAATGGCGAAGAAACCAGCGTCGGCCAGCGCCGGCAGGGTGTACCGCCACTCGTACCAGGTTTGCGGATAGCCATGCAGTAGCAGAACGGCTGGCGCGACCGGGTCGCCACAGGTGACATAGTGCAGGGTCACGTCAGACACCCTGGCGAATTGGTGGTTCAATACTGACATCTGCCAATGCCTCCATTCTCTCCTGCAGCGGGAACCTTCCAAACCGCGGGTTTTACTGCGCTATACTGCCCCAAGGGACTAAAAATCATAAGCTTTTAATCGCCTCGAACGAATTCCTCCGCTATCGGTATAATGAGAGGGTGTGATACGGCTCATCGTCTGCCGTGGACTACCAAATTAAGAAACAACAGTGTTAGTCACGAGCCGGGCGGTATGCTTTTCAATAGCTACACATTTGCCATTTTTTTCGCGCTGGTTTGCGCCGTCTACTTCATGAATTTTCCATGGAAGTATAAAAAACTCTTCTTGCTTCTGATGAGCTATTTGTTTTACGCAGCCTGGAATGCGCCTTACCTTCTGTTAATCATTTTCTCGACTGTGATCGACTTCTTTGCGGCCCGCCGCATTCATGCCACAGACAGCATGCTCCACAAGCGCGCCTGGCTGACACTTAGTCTTGCCGGCAATTTGGGCGTGCTCAGTTACTTCAAGTATGGCGAGTTCGCCGTCGAAAACTTCGTCACGGTGGCTGCCGAGTTCGGCGTGGTCTACGAGCCCATGCCCTGGAGTATTCTGCTGCCGGTCGGCATCTCCTTTTATACCTTTCAGACGCTCAGCTACAGCATCGACATCTTCAAGGGGCGGATGAAACCCACCAATTCGTTCCTCGATTTCGCCCTCTTCGTCACCTTCTTTCCGCAATTGGTCGCGGGCCCTATCGTCCGCGCCCGCCGCTTCATGCCCCAATTGGTGAAGCAGCCAACGGTGACGCTCAATGCCTTCGGCTGGGGCCTGACCCTGATCGTTGTCGGCCTGTTCTCCAAGATGGTGATCGCCGACGGTCTGCTCGGGCCCACCGTCGACCGCATCTATGCCATCGACGGCACCGTGCCCGCGTTCACCGCCCTCATCGGCGCATACGGTTTTACCGTGCAGATCCTCTGCGACTTCTCCGGCTATTCGTTGATCGCCATCGGCGTTGCTGCATGCCTGGGCTTCGTCCTGCCGGAGAACTTCCGCGCACCCTTCGCCGCCACCAGCTACGGCGACCTCTGGCAGCGCTGGCACATCTCCATGTCCAGTTGGTTCCGCGACTATCTCTATGCCACCGTCCGCGGCGAGGACCGTTCGTTCACGCACATGCTCAGGACCCAGATGATTACCATGACGGTCATCGGTCTCTGGCACGGGGCCAGTTGGACCTTTGTTATCTGGGGCGCCTACAATGGCGTCATCATGGTAGTCGAGACAGTGCTGAAGCGCTTCTTCGGCGGCTATTCCCTCTGGGATACGATCCCGGCCCGGGTCTTTTTCACCCTGCTGACATTTTCACTATTCGCCTTTTCCGCCTTCTTGTTCCGGTCTGACACGTTGGGCAAAGCCTGGGACATGACGAAAAGCCTTGTCGTCGCGCCGGAGGTCCGGTTTTACCCGGACAGGTTCGACAGCGCCGTGGTTATGGGCGTCGTCGCCGGCATGCTGCTTTTCCACCAATATATTCGCACCAAGCGGCTGGACGAGCGGGCGCGGGAGTTGCCGTTGCTGGTGCGCGGCGTCCTGATCGCCGGGATGATCCTGGCCATCGCCCTCGTCAGGGGAGAGACGAATGCGTTCATCTACTTCCAGTTCTGAATTGGCCAAGCCTGGGGAGGCGCGCGGCCTCAACGGGGCGCCCATGCTGAAATCCCTCCTGATCGGCCTTTTTGCGGCGTTGCTGGCGCTCGCCTGCTGGGAGGTCTGGCTGCGCGCCCAGGGGGCGGAACCGCACCTGCGCGTCACGAAGGAGCGCTGGGCGCTCGCCCGCGAGCAGTTGGAGAGCGATACGTCACCCAGTGCGATCGCCCTGCTCGGCGCGTCCCGCACTCGCTCCGGCTTTTCCCATGCCATGCTGCGCCAGGAACTGGGCGCTACCGCCGTCCACAATCTCGCGATCGCCGGTGAAGGCCCCTATGCAGCCTTCATCGACATTGCCCAGAAAAGCGAATTCCGCGGCCTGGTCATCCTGCAGTTGCTCCCACCCCTCCTTGCGCCGGGCTTCGGGCGGGAGGATCAACAGACTTTTGTCGATTTCTACCACCAGGGCTGGGGGCCATTCGTCAAGTTTGAGACCCTGTTGAGCAACGCTGTCGAGCGCAACATCGCCTTCACGTACGAGCGGTATAGTCTCCAGAACACCGTGGAACACTTCCTGAAGACCGGCCGTCTTTTCCCAGGCCAGCACCACGTTCTGATGGGCGAAGGCCGGGAGACGTCCCTGAATTTTTCCCGAGTGCCGGACATCGGGCGGCACCGGCACCAGCGTGTTGTCTTCGCCACCAGCCGTTACCTCTCGAAAACGCCGCCAGATGCGCAGGAATGGGCGACGCTGGTCTCCGAACTGGACGGCCACATCCGGGCAATTCAGGCCCGCGGCGGCCGGGTGCTGGTGGTCCGGCTGTTGTCTACCGGCAAGGTGCTGGAGATCGAGCAACAGGCCTTCCCCCGCATAAAATACTGGGATTACCTAGGCTCAGGACTCATAACCAGAACGTCACGGTAGCAGCAATGCATATGGCGCTGAAGAAGGTGTTGGCGCAGCGGTCATAGCGCATGGCGATGCGGCGCCAGTCTTTGAGGCGTCCGAACATGCGTTCGATGCGGTTTCGCTGACGATAGAGCCCCTCGTCGTAGGGTACTGGCCGCAGGCGGTTGTTTCTTCCTGGAATACAGGGCTCGATGCCCATGGCCCGCAGTCCATCGCGGAAGGGATCGCTGTCATACCCTCTGTCGCCGATCAAAAACCCGGCGGGAGGCAAGGCCGGCAACATGATGGCGGCGCCCTTGTAGTCACTGGCCTGGCCCTCGGTCAGCAACAAGATCAATGGCTTGCCATCCCCATCGCAAACCGCGTGCAGCTTGGAGTTCAGGCCGCCTTTCGAGCGTCCGATGCAGCGGGATAAAGCCCCTTTTTCAGCAGGCTGGCCGCCGTGCGGTGCGCCTTCAGGTGCGTCGCATCGATCATGATGGTGCCAGTTGCCTGGCTCTCGGCTGCCAGTTCCGCGAAAATCCGGTCGAAGACGCCCGCCTCGCTCCAGCGTTTGAACCGGTTGTAGAGCGTCTTGTGCGGGCCATAAGCCTCTGGCGCATCCCGCCACATCAGGCCGTTCCGGATAACATGAATAATCCCGCTGATGACACGCCGGTCATCCACCCTGGGCACGCCCCGAGGTTTGTTCGGCAATAGCGGCCGGAGCCGGGCGAATTGTTCTTCCGAAAGCCAGAAATGATGCTCTGCCATGGACAACTCCCAATTTTGGGAGTTTGAATCATCCTCCAACCGATTCGGGAATCCCATTTATGGGTCCTGAGCCTAGCGAGCCACATTACCGCGCCCAGCCTGCATTTCCAGGACGATCCCGTTTTGGCGAGCCTGCCCTCGCCGGACGGCTCCCACGTCGATATCCGGGACAAACCCTCCCAGACCGCGCGCATCATCGCCAAAATACAACGGGCTGGGCTGATGCCGGAATAGCTGGCGCACCTGCCCACTCGCCGCGCCGGACGGTTTGCTGTTAGGAATGGTGCAAATCACACCATCCTTCAGGAGATAGCCTCATGGCCGCCAACCGCATGCAAGACAAAGTCGCCATCGTCACCGGAGCCGCCCCCCGGGGTGACGGCCTCGGTAACGGCATGGCGTGCGCCATGATGTTCGCGCAGGAAGGCGCGACGGTTGTGCTGGTTAACCGCAAGCGGGAGAAGGCCGACGCGTTGGCCGAGAAGATCAAGGCTGAGGGCGGCAAGGCCCACGTCATCCCTTGCGACGTAACCGACGAAGCCCAGGTCCAGGCCATGGTGGCGGAGACTATGGAAAGGTTCGGCCGCCTGGACGTGCTGCACAACAATGCCGGCATCGGCGGCGGCGGTCCCCTGGAAAAGACCGACATGGCCGGCTGGCAGAAGGTCATCGGCCTGAACATGACGGGCGTCATGCTTTGCGCCCAGGCCGCGGTTCCGGCCATGCGCCAGGGCGGACGGGGCGGCTCCATAATCAATGTCTCATCAATTGCTGGTGCTACGGGCCTGCTGCGCGAGAGCGGAGGGGCATTCGCCTACACCGCCACCAAGGCCGGCCTGCACGGTATTACCATGTCCATCGCTGCCGACTATGCGAAGGAGCAGATCCGCTGCAACACGCTGGTGGTCGGCTCGGTCTACACCCCGATGGTCGCCCACCAGGGCGAGGAAGCCCGCCAGCGCCGCGCCAAAATGGTGCCACTGCAGGTTGAGGGTACCGCCTGGGACGTCGCCTACGCAGCCACCTTCCTAGCCAGCGACGAAAGCCGCTGGGTCACGGGCATCGAGCTGCCGGTCGACGGCGGGCTGCTCGGCACCAACACGTGGCCTGCATAGCACTTCATCCGCTCCCACCCTTCCACCGGCAGCCGCCCCTTCGTCTGTCTCATTCCGGTTCACGCCAAATGCGGGTATGAAAGGGGCGGTTGCGGGAGGAATAGCATTTGGTCCCTGCTTTATTCTCCACACACAACTATGGGTTATTTTAAAGTTTATTCAAATAATTGCCAATAATTATCGAATATACACATTCAAATAACAGAAGTTATTATGCATTTTTAATGCATTTTACTGAAAAAATCCAACCAATACTGCCATCATGCAGTACCATAGCAGGCAATAGCGGTCCCAGTTTTCAAGCCAATGCAGCCGCGCGCTTCCCGGGAGAGGGCTTTCTCAACCTTCGGGAGGACACAATGCTCAAACAATTCATCGCATGGCCACTAGCCGTGCTTCTGCTGGTGGTCAGCACCATAACCGGTGCGCTAGCGGGGCCTGCCGGCTCGATTGTGGTTGCGAACCGGAATGCCGCTTCAATCTCAATCATCGACGCAGCCACCCTCGCCGTAACAACCAAGGCCCTTCCGGCAGGCGCAGCAACGCCGGAGCCCATGTATGTGGTCGCAGACCCGGCAACCGACCGCTTCTTCGTCGGCGACAGGGCCAACAACCGCGTCGTCGCCTACAACGCCAGCACGTTCAATTCGATCGGCTCGATCGCGGCCGGCAGTGGCGTCTTCCATATGTGGGGCAACAGCAATAGCGGCCAACTTTGGGTCGTGAATGATACGGCGCAGCAAATGTCCGTGCTCAACATGCAGACCCTCTCGCCGATCACGACATTCAATACGCCGGCCGACCTCTCGGCGTTCAAGCCCCATGATGTTGTGCTGGACCCCTTGTCGAATGCCGCATTCGTAACACTGGTCGATGTGGTCGCTAATAATGCCGACGATTGGGTGATCCGCTATGACACTACGACATTTGCCGAAACGCACCGCGCCCTAGTGGGGGATGACCCGCACGTCGCGATCTCGGCAAAGAACGACAACAAATTGTTCGTCGCGGCTCAAGGCGCCAATGCCGTGCAAGTCCTCGACCGGTCTAACCTCAACGCTATCGCACCCGACATTGCCGTCAATTCTGCCCATGGTGCCGGTATGGCGGCAGACGGCGACATTCTTTATGTCACCAATATCGCCGGTGGCGGTACCGACGGGATTGCAACCATCGATACGGTAGCCCAGTCGTTAGTCGACTCGACGGATGCGCCGCTTGCGACGCCCCATAATGCAGCCGTCTCGGACGATCAAACCAAGCTGTTCGTGACCCATTCGGGCGCCACCAGCGACAAGGTCAGCGTCTACGACATCTCAGGCCCAAACCGGGTTCCCGTGCTGATCGGGACAGTGGATGCAGACCTTAATCCCTTCGGTCTCGCAGCTGTCGCCGCCGTACCGGTGCCCGCACCGCTGGCGCTGCTATTTGGCGGTATTGTCGGCCTGTTTGCGTTGCGGTGGCGTCAGCGCTAGCGCTGTCAGCGCAATTGCATCTTGGGGCGGAGCCTTCTGGCGGCTAGGCTTTGGCGAACACCATACCTACGCCTCACAAGGAAACACCCCAAGATGAACTGGCAGCCGGAACTCGATGAACTCGCCGCACGCGAGGCAATGGCCCGCGAGATGGGTGGGGCGGACAAGGTCAAACGCCAGCACGATGGCGGCCGCCTGACCGTGCGCGAGCGGGTCGTGGGCATTGCCGACCCCGGTTCTTTCCACGAAATCGGCGCCATCGCGGGCAAGGCCGAATACGACGCCAACAACGATCTGGTAAAGCTCACTCCGTCCAACTGCGTCTTCGGGCGGGCCAAGATCAACGGCAAGCCCGCCGTCATTTGTGGTGACGACTTCACCGTGCGCGGCGGCTCGGCGGACGCGACGATCAAGGCGAAGCCACACCTGGCAGAGACCATGGCGAACGAGCTGCGCATCCCCCTTATCCGGGTGATTGAGGGCTCCGGCGGCGGCGGCTCTGTCCGCACCATCGAAACCACGGGCAGGGCCAACCTGCCGGGCGGCCAGGGCACATCCAGTCGATTCGACCTTATGGCCACCAACCTCGGCACCATTCCGGTGGTCGGCCTCGGCCTGGGTTCGGTCGCAGGCCTGGGCGCGGCGCGGCTGGCCGCAACCCACTTCTCGGTCATGACCAAAGAAACCTCTGCCATGTTCGTCGCCGGGCCGCCGGTCGTGAAAGGCATCGGCCAGGACCTGACCAAACAGGAACTGGGCGGCTGGAAAATCCAGACCCGCTCCGGCGGCGTCGACAATGCCGTCGATACGGAAGAAGAAGCCTTCGCCGCCGCCCGGCAATTCCTTTCCTACCTGCCATCATCCGTGCATGACGTGCCGCCAAGGGCCGAGCCCATTGCCCCTGCAGACCAGGAGCCGCTTGCCAAGGCCGTCCCGAAAACGCGCCGCCAAGCCTACAGGATGCGCCCGATCATCGAGCGGCTGGTCGATCCCGGCAGCTTCTTTGAGATCGCGCCGAACTTCGGCCGTTCCATGATTACCGGCCTCGCCCGAATCGACGGCTGGCCCATCGCCGTCATGGCAAGCGATCCCTATCACTATGGTGGCGCATGGACGTCGGATTCATGCCAGAAAACCGTCCGCCACGTGGATCTGGCGGAAACCTTCCACCTGCCGGTGCTCTATTTGGCCGACTGCCCTGGCTTCCTGATCGGTAAGGAAGCGGAAGAGACCGGCACCATTCGCCACGGTGTCCGCGCCATGGCCGCGATCAATCAGTCCACCATACCCTGGTGCGCCATTGTTGTACGCAATGCGTTCGGTGTGGCCGGCGGCGCGCATGTGCCGGTCGGCCGGTACCACACCCGCTATGCCTGGCCGAGCGGCTTTTGGGGCTCCCTGCCGCTGGAAGGCGGAATCGAGGCCGCCTATCGGGCAGATGTCGAGGCGGCAGATGATCCGGCGGAAGAACTGAAACGCATCGAGGAACGGCTGGAAAAGCTGCGCAGCCCCTTCCGCACGGCGGAGGCGTTCTGGATTGAAGAGATCATCGATCCGAGAAACACCCGCGGCCTGCTGGAGGAATGGGCTACTATCGCAGCCCCCTTACGCGTGCCAGGGCCGCGTAGTTGGAGCATCCGGCCCTAAGCCGGAGGCTTGTTGTTCCGCCAACCGGCGGGCTCGCTCCGCCCGCCGGTTGAGCGTATGCTCCGGGTCGTCCGTTGACCGGACCACCATGCGCGCAGCCGCTACCGGAAGGGCCATCTCCCGGCCCTTCGGCGAATAATAGCTGCCATTGATCTGGGTCTTGGCGGCGGCGACTGCCAGGAACCGCTCGGCAATATTCCAGTCTGGGCGCTTCGGGTTACACCAGAACTGGTCGATGCCGTTGGTGCTGACCAGCCCCTCGATCTTGTAGAAAGCCTCTCCGGCAATCGCCGTCGGCAACCCTTTCATCGCCGCTGTCAGTCCAGCGGTGCTATTGACCGTGACCATGCCCTTGGCCCCCGCCATAAGATCAGTCAGCGAGCCGGTCGGCAAGAACACCAGCCTGTCCAGAATGCCATGCGCTTTGCCCGCCACACGCACAGCCGTTTCCTGCGGTTCGATGCCATAATCCAGCGGGTGAGCCTTGAACACCAGCCTGGCATCCGGCGGCGCAAAGTTAGCGAAGCTCTCGGTTACATAGTTGATGAACTGCACGACATTCCGGAAATTGGAATGCTCGTTGATCTGCGTATCGCCGGATTTCTGCAACGCACACAGGAAGAACGGCGCATCGCCACCGATCACATCCCGCTCCGCCTTGCGCTGCCGCCGCCAGGTAAGCTTGTCCATGGTCACGCGGGTGAAGTAGCCCAGTGCCTGCTTTAACGGGGAAGACGGCCAATTAGGATCGTAATGGCGGAAAAATGGCTTGGCTGCGTAGTGCGCGAGGCAATGCGCGATGGTGTAGGCCACATGGAATGGCATCATCCGCCCGAACTGCTTTGGCGGCATCACCGTTGGCTCTTTCGCCTGGCGGTAGGTCACCGGGTCATCCGGCAGGCTCGAAAAGCCGTTCACGCCGTTGCGGTCCAAGGTGATGTAGTGTGGCCGCACATAGCCAAGCTCGTAGACGTGGCGAATCAGACCGCGTGTATCCGCCTCCTCCAGCAATACCCGACTGTACCGGCCGCAATCTCCATAGGTCACCACGTCCGTCACCGGCAGGCTGTCTAGCAGAGCGGTCAGCCATGGCCGCCAATCTTCGGGACGGCCGCGATAGGTCTTGGAATCACAAAATCCCCAATCCAACCAGTCGGCACCATGCATGTGGATATGCAACACGTCTGCGCCCTGGTCTTTCAGAAGGCACGAAACTTTGCGGAAAAACGGTCCGAAGGGGCCGCCGATAAATAGAAAGAAACGTCCGGACGCACGGCCCTTCGTCTTCCCGGCACTATGCCGTTGCAGTCCCTTCATGACCCTCCCCAGTTCCCACGCAGTCACGCGGCTTGGCCGCGGTGTTGGCGTATAAACCCAGCATTGCGCGGGCTTCTCTCATTTCGCAAGTTTTATCCGATTTCCCGCCCACAAAGCGAGACCGTTGCATATACATGAACACACTATCTGTGATTTGGTTCGCACAACAGTCCGCACCTCGTACCGGGCGTCAGGAAAATGCCTGCATCCCGGTAATGGCACGCCCCAGAATCAGCGCGTGCACGTCATGCGTACCTTCATAAGTGTTAACAGCTTCTAAATTCATCATGTGGCGGACCACGTGATATTCGTCATGGATCCCGTTGCCGCCATGCATGTCGCGGGCGACACGCGCGATGTCCAGCGCCTTACCGCAATTGTTGCGCTTCACCAGGCTGATCATGGCGGGGGCGGCGGTATGATCGTCCATCAGACGGCCGACCTGGAGCGATGCCTGCAGCCCCAGCGCGATTTCCGTCTGCATGTCTGCCAGCTTCTTCTGGACCAACTGATTGGCGGCGAGCGGCCGGCCGAACGCCTTGCGGTTCATCGTGTAATCGCGGGCGGCGTGGAAACAGGCTTCCGCTGCGCCCATCGCGCCCCAGGAAATCCCATAGCGCGCCTTGTTCAGGCAGCCGAACGGACCGCCAAGGCCTTTCGCACCCGGCATGTAGTTCGCATCCGGCACGAAGACGTCATCCAGCACAATTTCACCGGTGGGTGAGGCCCGGAGGGAGAACTTGCCCTCAATCTTTGGCGTCGACAGGCCGTCCATGCCCCGCTCGACGATGAAGCCGCGGATATCGTCGCTTTCGTCCTTGGCCCAGACGACCATGACGTCGGCGATGGGGCTGGAAGTGATCCACATTTTGGCGCCGTTTAGCACATAGCCGCCATCGACTTTCTTCGCCCGGGTCTTCAGTCCGCCGGCATCCGAACCATGGTCCGGCTCCGTCAGACCGAAGGAGCCGACCCACTCGCCGGTGGCGAGCTTCGGCAGGATGCGCTCTTTCTGCTCTTCCGTGCCATAGGTGTGGATCGGCCACATGACCAACGAAGACTGCACGCTCATCGCACTGCGGTAGGCGCTGTCGCAGCCCTCAACCGCACGGGCGACCAAGCCATACATCACCGCGGTGCCGCCGGGGCAGCCATAGCCCTCCAGGCCAAGCCCAAGGAAACCGGCATCGCCCATTTTCTTGTAGACGTTGCGATCGAAAGTCTGGTTGCGATTTGCTTCCAGAACCCCCGGAAACAATTCCTCGTCGGCAAAACGCTTCGCCATGTCATAGACCATGCGCTCCTCTTCGGAGAGCTGGCCTGCCAGCATCAGCGGATCAGCCCAATCGAACGGCGGCAGCTTGGACGATGACTTGGCGGGTAACGGGCTCGCGGGGATTGCGGCGGAATTCGTCATGGTTCATGCCTTCCAAGTAGCGCGACGTTCAGACAGTTTAAGCCTCTCCTGACCATATAAAAGGCACTCGGCGCAAGGGCTAAGCGGTCGCTACCCATGGCTGGTTAGTGGCCCGGTATCCAAGTATATGCAGCGTCGCCCCAAATCGCCTCCACCTGCGCATTGCGTCCGCAACGCCAACGGTAGAGGCTGTACTGCAACGGGTTCTTGTTGTGGTAGTCTTGGTGGTATTCCTCCGCCGGATAAAATTCACCGGCGTCTTCGATGGTTGTCGCAATTTTCTGGCCTAGGGCCTTTTCCGCGGCCGCTTTCGTCTCTTCCGCCAACTGCCGCTGCTCGCTCTTCCGCCAACTGCCGCTGCTCGCTATCAAGCACAAATACCGCCGTCGTATACGGCTCCCCCCGGTCGCAGAACTGGCCGCCCGCGTCCGTCGGGTCGATGGAGCGCCAAAACGACACCAGCAGCTGCTTATAGGTCACTTGCTCCGGATCAAACACGATATGCAACGCCTCCCGGTGCCCGGTTCCCTTGCGCACAACCTGCATGTAGGTCGGATTGGGCGTGGTGCCGCCGGTAAAACCGGACACCGTCTCCAGCACGCCGGGAATGCTGTCGAAATCGGATTCGACGCACCAGAAGCAGCCGCCCGCAAAGATTGCAACACTTTTAGGCGAGTCTGCCGCTAGTGCCGGCCCCGGCCCCGGCCCCAACAGGCCGGCGATCATAATCAACGCTATGCTGAGGCCACGCATGGCACACTCCTTTATTGATACAACCTCCATAAAGGCGATTGCTGCCACCACGCCATCCACACTTGTTTCACACTCCCGTGTAGAGCGGCAGCTTCAGACCAAACCGCCCCGCCACGCTGACTTGGAACCGTAGCAGACCAGGCAGTTTAATGACCACTTGTCTGCGGAATTGGTAGGTATCAGCGACTACATTCGGATGGCTGTACTCGCTCGCCAGATAGGGGGCCCCGCCGCCGCCACGAACGTGTGCGCTCACACGCCAGTAGGTGATTGTCCGATGGCTGACCCTATCCCGCTCCACTTCCTGCGTGACTTGGCGATGCAAACCGCGCAAACTTGCTCTTCCAACGGGATAGAGACGCCATGAATACCGAACGTCTGCGCGTGTGGTTCCTGAACCTGGGCCACTTTGTCGATCATTTCTGTATGCTGATTTTTGCGACTGCCGTCATCACGATGGCGGTTGAGTTCGACATGTCCTACGGCTCACTGCTCGCCGTTGCGACCCCCAGCTTCATTCTGTTCGGCGCCGCGGCGTTAGGAGCAGGCTGGCTAGGCGACCGCTGGAGCCGCACAAACATGCTGGTTGTGTTTTTCTGCGGCATCGGTGGGGCCGCTATCCTGGTCGGACTGGCGACAAGCGTGATGCAAATCGGCCTCGGTTTGGCATTGCTGGGCCTGTTCGCCGCGATCTACCATCCGGTTGGCATCGCCATGCTGGTGCAGGGCGCGCCACGCCTTGGCCTGCGCCTCGGTGTCAATGGCATTTTCGGCAATATGGGCGTCGCCTGCGCGCCATTGGCCACCGGGTTCCTGATCGCCGCCTCTGACTGGCGCATGGCGTTTATCATTCCCGGGCTGTTCTGCATCGGTCTCGGCATCGCCTTCTATTTCTTTGCCAAAAACGGTCACGCTGTCGCTCCCACAGGGCCAAAAACCCGCAAGGAGCCGGTCTCCTTCATGCCCGGCTGGCAGCGGGTGCTCGGCGTCGTTGCGGTCATGACCCTGGTCGGCGGTCTGGTTTTCAACTCCACGACCGTTGCCTTGCCCAAGCTGTTCGACGAGCGCCTGACCAACATCGCCGACAATCTGGTGGGCTTCACCGCCATGGCTGCCGCGGTCTACGCCGCCGCCAGCTTCGCGCAGTTGGCAAGCGGCCTCGCCATCGACCGGTTCGCGGTCAAGCCGGTGTTACTGACCACCGTGGGCCTGCAAGTCGTTATGATGCCCATCGTCGCCACTCAGACAGACTGGCCGCTTTTCGCCGCTAGCTTCGTGATGATGCTGGCGGTCTTCGGCCAGATCCCGATCACCGACGCACTTATCACCCGGTACACGCCTGATGCCGTGCGCGGGCGGGTGTTCTCAATCAAGTACATCCTGAACCTGGGCGTCGGCTCGTTGGCGGTGCCGAGCATCTGGTACATGCACGACCATGGCGGCGGCTTCTACGCCCTGTTCCTGGCGCTGTTCGGCTGTGCCGCCATCGTGCTTGCCGCAGCGATGATTCTGCCATATCGACGCCCTGCCGCTGAAGCGGTTCCTGCGGAATAGCGCATGCCGCGCCGCCTTTTCAGCAAGGAGGTCCGGCCTTGGCCGAACCAACCTCAATCGAAGCCCATTATGCGGAAAGCGGCAGAGATATTGCCGCCCGCATCCTGGCTGCGCTGCCACCGGGCAGCCCTGTAACCGCGGACGCTCTCGCACCATACGATCACTTCCATGGCGGTGGCCTCGATGCGACGAGAGCCCTGACCGCGGTGCTGGCGCCGCAGCCGGCCGAGCGAATCCTCGATCTCGGCTCGGGTATTGGCGGGCCCGCGCGCTGGATCGCTGCAAACTTCGCCTGTCACGTAACCGGTATCGACCTGACGGGCGTGTTTTCTGAGGCCGCCGACGCCCTGACCGCCGCCACCGGACAGGCGGATTCTGCCGCGTTTTTCCATGGCAGCGTGCTGGAAATGCCATTCCCTGACGCCGCGTTCGACCGGGCCTATTCCCAGAACGTCATCATGAACATCGCCGACAAGGCGGCGTTTTACCAGGAGGCCTTTCGCGTGCTGAAACCAGGCGGCATACTGGCCATGTCGTTTATCGGCGGCGGACCGAACGGCCCGCCCTACTACCCCTCCATGTGGGCGTCGCGCGCTTCCGACAGCTTCCTTGCCTCCGGCGGTGACAGCAGGCAGCAGGCGCAAGCCGCGGGGTTCGTCATCGAACACCTCGCCGAAAAAGACGAACTTCCCGGTCCCGACATAGAAGCGGACATCGCCAGGACTGCGGCAGACCCAGCGCCAGCCCGCGGCATCCATGTCCTGGTCGGCGACAGTTTCCGGGAGCGGACCTTGAACTCGCTCCGCAGCCGCAGGGACCGCCGCATCACCCGGATTGACTTGGTCGCTAAAAAGCCTTCATGAATCACCAATCGAAGACCTCTGACGGAGTCAGCGCCTATGGATACCCAAGCATTTGCTGCCGCAGCCAAGGCCGCTGGTTGCACAGAAGTCTATGAGCGCGACTTGACCGAAGCGACCGGACCGGAACCGCACACCCACGATTTCGACGCCCGACTGCTGGTAACTGGCGGCTCCATAACCCTGACCATCGACGGCCAAGCGACGACCTACACCGCCGGCGACATGTGCGAGGTGCCGCGCGGCACCGTTCACGCCGAAAAGGTCGGACCGGAGGGCGTGCAGCTCTGTGTGGCAAAGCGCTGATCGGAAGTGGCGGAAAACAAACGCATTCCGAAGACCCTAGTTGGGAGGCGGTCCAATAACTGTCCGCAAAGCGCAGCTAGCGCAGGTTCATGCCGCGGCTCTGGATAACGAACTGAGCGCCATCGAGTTCCGCATCTTGCGGTACCGCAATGGGCGTGGCGCCTTTTCCGCTCTGACGAAAGATCTGGACGGCTTTATCCGGCGGATTGACGACAACGCCCTCTGCAAGCTCGAATTGCGCTCCAAATGGTATGATCTGGAAGAGATCAATCTCGCCAACCGCGGCGGCAGCCTCCCACCAAGGGGCGAGCCTAAGCGCCTGTCAGAAATGGTCCTGGATGAGATGATCCAGATTTGCCAGGCGAACCGCTAGGTGCGCCTATTCCTCCTCCCGCGGGCCAAGCTGCACGCCGGCCATCTTCTCATAGACCGTGATCAATGAACTTGCGTCCTGCTTGTTCAGGCCAAGCGCCCGGCCCATCTGGTAGACTTGCTGCGAGACAGCCGCCATGAACATCGGCACGCCCAGCGCCTTCGCGTAAGACGTCTCCAACTCCTGGTCCTTGTAGGAAATGTCCAGCGTGCTGGCGTTCTTGAAATCGCCAGAGAGGTAGCGCGGCGCCATCGCCTCGAACGAAGCGCTTTGCCCGGAACTGACCTTGATCATCTCGATCATCTTCTCTGGATCAAGCCCGGCCTTCGCGCCGAACACCATGGCCTCCGCACTGGCGACCTTGTTGATCTGGTTCAGCATGTTGTTGACCAGTTTCATGGCAAGCCCCTGCCCGATTTCCCCCATCGGAAAGATGCGGGAGCACATGGCATCCAGAATCGGCTGACACGTCTCGACATGCGCCGGGTCGCCGCCCACCGCCGTCGTCAGATCGCCGGAGCGCGCCCTCGGCACGCCGCCGCTTACCGGCGCATCGATCATGCCGACACCCTTTGTGGTGAGTTCCACGTGCATGGCTTTAACCGCCAGCGGGTCGATGGTTGGCATGGCGATCACAATGTCGCCCGCCTGCGCGCCTTCGATAATGCCGCCGGGGCCGGTGATGACGCTTTCCGCCTGCGCCGTTGTCTCCACCATCACGATGACCCTGGCTGCGGCTATGGCGACGGCGGCGGGACTATCGGCTGCGGCGGCACCCTCCGCCGCCAGCGCTTCGGTCTTGGCCGGATCGATGTCGTAGCCGGCGACGGCAAAGCCTTTCGTCACCAGATTCAGCGCCATCGGCATGCCCATTCTGCCGAGGCCAATAAAGCCGACCGTATCCGCACGTGTGGTCATCTCGGAATCCTCCTCATTCTTTGGCTGCAGCGAGTGTGCTATGGTGAGGGCCTACATTCAAAGGGTGAAGCTATGAACGAAACCGAATTCCGCGCCTACGCCGCCGCCGAAGGCTATGACGAACCGGAAGCCCGCTCGCAGCCCGCAGGCAAGTTCTTCGACAGCCACACCCACGAGCGCGACCTGATCGTGCTAATCCAAGAGGGTACATTCACCGTCGATTATGGCGACCGGAAGGATGAGTTCGGCCCCGGCGACATGTGCTATGTCGCACCGAAAGTCGACCACACCGACCAAGCCGGGCCAGAAGGCGCCTCCTATCTGCTCGCGTGGCGGTGAACCGGCGTTTGTGCAAAGATAAGCGCTGGTATTTGAGGAGACCATAGCCGATGGCCGACCCAGCCCCCATGGAGCAAGGCCCCGACGTCTACCCCTGGGAATGGCCGACGGACGCGCAAAAGGCCTACTTCGACGCCCTGCCGGTGGACGAACAATGGCGCCTGGTCGATGAAATGTTGGAGGAAGCCTTCAACAGCGGGCCTGCCAAACCTTTGGACATAGAAGAGATTATCGCCGAAGCGAAAGCACGCCGGCAGGCCAATGGACGTTGATATACGTCCGCTTGCAAGACGGCAGCTACTCGACATTTCCGATTGGACAGCCGAACGGTTCGGGGAACTTCAGGCAGAGCGATACCTCCGCCAACTGAACGAGGCGATCCAGAAGGCCGCCCGATCTCCCTATCTGGGTCCAATTTATCGAGGCCGGGTCCGGCGCATCGTTTCCGGAAGCCACTTGATCTATTATGAAATCCACCGTGAACGTATCGTGATCCTGCGGGTCAACCACGGGCGGCAACAGCGTCACTAACCCAAAACGGCAGCGCCGCCGATAGACATCACCGCCGACCGGTCCTATATCCCCTCGCATGACTGACACGCCCCTGCCCTTCCGCAAGATGCACGGCCTTGGCAACGATTTTGTCGTGCTTGATGCCCGTACGCGAGCGCTCGACCTGAGCGAGGCGCAGGTTCGGCGTATTTCGGATCGGCACAGAGGCGTCGGCTGCGACCAGTTCATCATCATCCGGCCCGCGCGCGACAGCCAGGCAGATGCCTTCATGGAAATCCGCAATTGCGACGGTGCGGAGGTAGAGGCCTGCGGCAACGCCACCCGCTGCATCGCCAAGCTGCTGACCGCCGAAACCGGCAAGGACCAGGTCACCATCCAGACCGTGGCGGGCCTGCTCACCGGCCAGGCAAACGCCCAGGGCTACATCGTCGATATGGGCATCGCCCGCACCGCATGGCATGAAATTCCCCTCGCCCGCGAATGCGATACGCTGGCGGTCCCCTTCGGACGGAGCGATGCGCCGGATCCCGTCGCCACCAATATCGGCAATCCGCACGGCACCTTCTTTGTGGACGACGCAGAGGCCATAAACCTCGCCCGCACCGGCCCGGAACTGGAGCACGACCCCTGGTTCCCCGCCCGCGCCAATATCGGCTTTGCCGGCCTGACCGCGCCAGACACGCTGCGTCTGCGCGTTTGGGAACGGGGCGTGGGCATCACCATGGCCTGCGGTTCCGCCGCCTGCGCCGCGGTGGTGGCCAGTGCCCGGCGTGGCCTCACCAGCCGCAAGGTCCGCATCGACATGGATGGCGGACCGCTGTTCATGGAATGGCTGGAGAACGGCCATGTGCTGATGACCGGGGCCGCAACCGAGGTCTACCAGGGCACGATCAATCCGGCGCTACTCGAAGAAGCCGCCGCATGAGCGCCCCCCAAGTCCTGAATTTCGGCTGCCGCCTCAACGCCTATGAGGCGGAGGTGATGCGCAATCTGGCGCCTGCGGACGCCAACGCCGTCATCATCAACACCTGCGCCGTCACGGCGGAGGCTGAGCGCCAGGCTCGCCAGGCGATCCGCAAGGCCCGGCGCGAAAATCCGGACGCCCGGATCGTCGTCACGGGCTGCGCAGCGCAGATCGCGCCATCCAACTGGCTGGACATGGTGGAGGTCGATTCCGTTATCGGCAACCAGGAAAAGCTCCAGGCCAGCGCCCTCAAGGAAGCCCTTAGGCCTGGCGGTGCGACCGCCCAGGTTAACAACATTCAAATGGCACGGGAGACGGCGGCACACCTGATCGACGGCTTTGACGGACGCACGCGGGCCTTCATCGAGGTGCAGCAGGGCTGCGACCACCGCTGCACCTTTTGCATCATTCCGTTTGGCCGCGGGCCGAACCGCTCCGTTCCCATCGGCGTGCTGGTGGAGCAGGTCCGCCGGCTGGTGGAGCAGGGCTTCAAGGAAGTCGTGCTCACCGGTGTAGACGTAACCGCCTATGGCGCTGACCTGCCCGGTCAGCCACGGCTGGGGCAGATGATCCGCCGGTTGCTCGCTATGGTGCCCGAACTGCCGCGCCTGCGCCTTTCCTCCCTGGATGTGGCGGAGGTGGACGACGACCTTTGGCGCCTGATCGCCGGCGAGGCCAGGCTAATGCCGCATTTGCACCTTTCGCTGCAGGCAGGCGCGGACCTGATCCTGAAGCGCATGAAGCGCCGCCACCTGCGCGGCCAGGCGATAGACTTCTGCCGCGAAGCCCGCCGCCTGCGCCCGGACATCACCTTCGGCGCAGACCTCATCGCCGGTTTCCCAACCGAGACCGAAGCGCAGTTCGCCGACAGCCTGGCGCTGGTTGAGGAATGCGGTCTGACATGGCTGCATGTCTTCCCCTATTCCGCCCGCGAAGGCACGCCCGCCGCCCGTATGCCACAAGTACCCGGCAACGTGCGCAAGGAACGCGCCGCCCGCCTGCGCACCGCCGGGGAAGCCGCCGTCGCCGCTCACCTGAAAAGCCGCGTCGGTAAGACGGAACAAGTGCTGGTGGAGCGCTCAAGCTTTGGCCGGACGGAAGGCTTCGCCCCGGTGACGACGCCGCCGGAACTGGCGGAGGGCGCGATTGCCAGACTGACCGTGACGGGGCAAGCTGACGGCCATCTGACCGGTGTTGCCGCATAAATCATGACTAGATTGCCCCTACCCGCTTTCTCACCCCGACTAGAGCCATCAGGCTCATATCGGGTGGCGTCCTTCGATATGCACGCGGCGCGCGCTACTCAGGATGAAATCCTCACTTAGGTTTTTGCCATGGCTGACCAAACCCAACGCCGCGGCTTCTTCGGCCGCTTGCGCGCCGGGCTCTCCCGTTCGACCGAACGCCTGACCGCCGGCATCACCGGCGTTTTCGCCGTCAAACGCCGGTTGGACGATGATGCGCTGGAGGAGTTGGAAGACGTCCTCATCATGGCGGACTTGGGTCCGGCCACCGCAGCCAAGCTCACCGCAAACCTTGCCAAGGCGAAGTTCGACAAGGAAGTGACCGACGAGGAAGTCCGCGAGGCCTTCGCCGAAGACATTGCCGAAATGCTGGAGCCAGTGGCGCACCCCCTGACCGTTGACCCGTCCCGCAAACCGCACGTGATCCTTGTGGTTGGCGTGAACGGTGTCGGCAAGACCACCACCATCGGCAAGCTTGCCCAGCAATTCCGGGCGGAGGGCAAGTCGGTCTTCATGGCGGCGGGCGATACATTCCGGGCCGCCGCCGTCGAGCAGCTACAGGTCTGGAGCGAGCGCACCGGCGCCCAATTCGTCTCCGGCAAGCACGGGGCGGATGCCGCGGGGCTCGCATACGGCGCGCTGGAGCAGGCGCAGGCGGCGGGCGCGGATGTGCTGCTGATCGATACCGCCGGACGGCTGCACAACAAAGACAATCTGATGGCCGAGCTGCAGAAAATTTCCCGCGTCATCAAAAAGGTAGACGCCCAAGCACCCCACGACACCGTCCTGATCCTGGACGCCACCACTGGCCAAAACGCACACGCCCAGGTCGAGACCTTCCGGGACATGGTGGATATCAGCGGTCTGATCGTGACCAAGCTGGACGGCACCGCCCGCGGCGGCGTGTTGGTCTCGCTGGCCGAAAAATTTGGCCTGCCCGTGCATGCTATCGGCGTTGGCGAAACCGCCTCCGACATGCGCCCGTTCCTGCCCGAAGACTTCGCCCGCTCACTGATGGGCCTAAACCGCGGCGAGGCGGCAGAACCTGTAACCCTGGCGATCGATCAGGAGCCGGAACCCGGCCTATCCGAATCCGAGGAAGAGCCGCTCCTGCTGGAGCCGCAGCCGGAACCGATGGTGGCTGAAGAAGAAGCGCCATCGGCCGAATCGGCCCAGCCCATCGAGACCGAAGACCTGATCGAAGAGCCCGCTCCAGACGAGGCCGCGCCCGCGGATGAAACTGAGGATCGGAGTGCGGACACCAAGAGCGAAGACCAACCCAAGCGTAAGCGCGGGCTGTTCGGCCTGCGCTGGTAGCATCATCCAATGGCGTGGTTCCTGCTTTCCATCACGGTTGTGCTCGAAGTCGTCGCGACGACACTACTGAAAGTGTCGGGCGGCCCGACCGGGAAGCCCCTGGTCTTTACCGGGGCAATGGTGAGCTATGGTCTTTGCTTCTGGGCGCTATCCATCGCGTTCAAAACCATTCCCTTCACCATCGCCTATGCCATCTGGGCAGGCGTCGGCATGGCGCTGATCGTGCTGGTTGGCATCCTGTGGTTCAAGGAACCCATGAGTGCGTTGAAGCTGGTCTTCCTCGGCATGATCGCCGTCGGCACGGTCGGCTTAAAGCTGATCAGCGAAAAGTAATTATCGCCACCAACGAACGGCCCTGGACTTAATTCAGGAACTCGGCAGGCTGGTGGCGCCGTCACCCACCCTCCAGCCGGAGCGGGCGCGACAGCAGTTCCGCCATGGCCTGGTCGATGTCGCTGTCCTCGTGCAGCACCCGCGCGACCGCTTCGCAGATCGGCATTTCGACTCCGAGCGACTGTACCAATTCCGGCACGGCCTGGGCGGTATGCACACCCTCCACCACCACATCTGGCCGGGCCTTGGCCTCCGCGACCGGCAATCCCTGCCCAATCTTCATGCCAAAGGCGAAGTTCCGGGATTGCTCCGTCGTGCAACTGAGCGTCAGGTCGCCGACCCCGCTCAAGCCCATCAGGGTCGGCGCCATGCCGCCCTTGGCAACCACCAACCGCTGCATCTCCGCCAGGCCGCGGGTGATGAGCGAGGCGCGGGCATTCTGGCCCAGCCCCCGTCCCAGCGCGACGCCGCAGGCAATGGCGATCACGTTCTTCATCGCACCCGCGATTTCCACTCCGATCACGTCGCCGCTCGCATAGGGCCGGAAGAAGGGAGCGGCCAAACTGCGGGTCAATTCCATCGCCACCGCCATCTGCTCGCACGCCAGCGTCACCGCGGTCGGCAGGCCCTTCGCCACTTCGGCAGCGAAGGTGGGGCCGGACAGCACGGCAATGCGGTGCCCCGGCATGGACCCGGCCAAAACCTCGCTCATCAGGTAGCCGGTATCGTGCTCGATACCTTTCGCGCAAATAACGACGGGACAGCCCTCCGGGAGCACCGGAGCGAACGATGCCGCCACACTGCCAAGCATCTGGGCCGGGACAACCAGCAACACCGCCTCCGCATCGGCCAAGCCCTCACGCTCCGCCGTGGGCGTAATTGCATCAGGCAAACGCACATCGGGCAGGTAGCGGGCATTCTCCCGCTCCCCCGCCATCTGGGCGGCATGCGCCTCGTCCCGTGCCCAAAGCGTCACGTCCCGGCCCGCACGCGCAGCCACCAAGGCAAGCGCCGTGCCCCAGGAGCCTGCACCGATCACCCCAATCCGTTGATAGGTCATATATGAACCCTAGCTGCCCCTAACCGCCCAGCGACTGACCGCCGTCCACCGGGATCACCGCGCCCGTAACCCAGCGCGCCATGTCGCTTGCCAGGAACAGGGCGACGTCCGCCACATCCTCCGGCACGCCGTAGCGGCCATGGGGAATCGACGCCTCGATCGCATCATAGAGCGGCCGGTTATTCTGCTTGGTCAGATCCCAAACGCCGCCCTCGAAATAGATCGAGCCAGGGCAGACCGCATTCACCCGGATATTGTCCTTTGCCAGCATGGCTGCCTGGCTGAGCGAATAATTGTTCAAGGCAGCCTTCACCGCTGCATAGGGCGGCGTGCGTTTGCTCGCGCCGAATGCGGAGATTGTGGAGATATGAATGATCGAGCCGCCGCCGTTCGCGGCGATCAGCGGGACGGCAGCATGGCTGGCCCGGACGCTCGCCATAATGTCGATATTCAGGCCCGCGGCCCAACCGTCCTCGTCATCGCTGCGCCCAAAGCCGGAGGCGTTGCAGACCAGAATGTTGGCGCCGCCAATCGCATCGTTTGCGTCGTCGATATAGGATTCGATCTGCGCCTTGTCCGACAGGTCGCAGACGGAGCCATGCACCTTGCCGCCATGCTCGCCCAATGCATCGACGGCTTTCTCCACCCCTTCCCGGCCGCGGGCGCAGATGGAGACGGCGGCACCTTCCCTGGCAAAGGCTTCGGCGATGGCCAAGCCGATGCCGCGGGTGCCGCCGGTAACAATGGCACCCTTGCCGACGAGTGAAAGAGACATAGCTTAGTTCCTTACGCGGATTTCGTTATACTCACCTTAAGCGAGCCGGGTTCCTGCGCCAACTGGCGTTACCGCAACCGGCTTCGACCAAGCCAAACAGGACCAAACCATGATCCTTTCCGTACTCGACCAATCGCCCATTGCCTCCGGGCGCAGCCACGCGGATGCGCTGAACGAAAGCATCGAGCTGGCCAAGGTGGCGGACCGGCTCGGCTATCACCGTTACTGGTTTGCGGAGCATCACAACAGCAAGGGCCTAGCCTGTTCCGCACCGGAGATCATGATCGCGCGAGTTGCGAACGAAACCCAGCGAATCCGTGTCGGCTCCGGCGGGGTGATGCTGCCCCACTATTCCCCCTACAAGGTGGCGGAGCAGTTTGCGCTACTGGAGACGCTTTATCCCGGCCGCATCGATCTGGGCCTGGGCCGCGCGCCAGGCTCCGACCAGCTGACGGCGGCGGCGCTCGCGCCGGAGGGCGGCATGCGCAACGTGGACAACTTCCCGCGCCAGGTGCAGGAATTGGAGGCCTACCTAAAAGACAACCTGCCCGAGGGCCATCCCTTTGCCCGCGTCCACGCCGTGCCCCGGCCAGAGAACATTCCCGAAATGTGGTTGCTCGGATCGTCCGACTATTCCGCGACGGTCGCCGCCGTTCTCGGCATGCCATTCTGCTTCGCCCACTTCATTGCCGGGCCCATTGGCGCGAAGGTAATGGAGGCGTTTCAGGAGCATTACCGCCCCTCCGAAGCCTACCCGCAGCCCACCGGCAGCCTCGGCGTTCACGTCATCTGCGCGGAAACGATGGAACAGGCGGAAGAATTGGCGAAAGGGCGCGATGTTTGGCGGCTGCGCATCGACCGCGGCATCTTCCAACCCTTCCCCACGCCGGCGGAAGCCGACGAAGTGCTGGCGGAGATCGGCGATTGGGAGCGGGGCCGCATCGCCCAGGCCCGCGGCCAGCAAATCGTCGGCGACCCGGCTCATTGCAAGCAGCAGATCGAGGCATTGGCGTTGGAATACGGTGTTGGCGAAATCGTCATTCTGTCGATTACCCATGATTTCCGCGCCCGTTGCCGCTCCTACGAATTGCTGGCGGATGCGTTCGCCTTGACGCCAGCGGCTCAAGCCGCGTAACTGTTACGCGTAAATCGGCTTTAGCCCGGTATCAACATAACGAAGGTGGTAGAACAGGGCATGGATGCAAATTGCGTCGTAGATGTGCAGGACTTGCGCGTACATTTCCCGTTGGAAGATTCGACGGTGAAAGCGGTCGACGGCATCTCCTTTCACATCAACAAGGGTGAGACCGTAGCGGTGGTCGGCGAGTCCGGCTCCGGTAAATCGGTATCGGCCATGGCGATGATGCGCCTGAACGATGCCTCCGGCGGCAAAATGCCAACAGGCGCGATCCACTTGCGGTTGCCGGACGATAGCGTTGTGGACGTGGTGCAATTGCCGGACGACGAACTCCGCCAGATCCGCGGCAATGCGATCTCCATGATCTTTCAGGAGCCGATGACCTCGCTCAATCCGGTGTACACGATCGGTTTCCAGATTGCGGAAGCCATCATGTTGCACCAGGGCATGAACGAGAAAGAAGCGGAAGCGCGCGCGCTGGAAATGCTCAAGCTGGTTCGTATTCCGGAACCGGAAAAACAGCTTAAGCAGTATCCGCACCACCTCTCGGGCGGTATGCGGCAGCGCGTGATGATCGCCATGGCGCTGTCCTGCAGGCCACAATTGCTGATTGCGGACGAGCCGACCACAGCACTGGACGTGACGATACAGGCGCAGATTCTGGACCTGATCAAAACGCTCCAGGACGAAATCGGTATGGCTGTGCTGTTCATCAC
Source organism: Alphaproteobacteria bacterium (assembly GCA_965222315.1). GTDB lineage: Bacteria > Pseudomonadota > Alphaproteobacteria > Bin95 > Bin95 > JACKII01. The sequence goes on from OZ244951.1 coordinate 2,711,194, forward strand.
CCACGATATGGGCGTGGTGGCGGAAGTCGCCGACCGTGTGGTGGTGATGTTCAAGGGCGTGATCGTCGAGCAAAACGATGCGGAGACGATTTTCCATAGCCCGCAGCACCCTTACACGAGGGCATTGATCAATGCGGTACCGCGATTGGGCTCGATGAACGGCAAGGACACGCCGGAGAAATTCCCGGACGTCGGCCAGGGCGATACGTTCACGCCGGAAGACTTCGGGATGGCGGAACCGGCCGAGGTCGTACCGCCAACCACCGCCCTGTCCGGTCAGGAGCCGATGCCGCTTGCCCCCGATCAAGCCCCCGCCAAAAAAGATCCGTACAGCGCCAAACAGGCCGACGGCGAAGGAAACCGAAATCAATGAGTACAAACGGCCAGACAGAGCCGCTGTTGCAGGTTCAGAACCTCATCACGCGTTTTGATATCCGTTCGGGCCTTTTCGGCGGTCTAAGCGGGCGCGTGCATGCGGTGGACGATATCTCATTCCACATCGACCCCAGCGAAACATTGGCCGTGGTCGGCGAATCCGGCTGCGGCAAGTCAACGACCGGCCGCTCGATCCTGAAACTGGTGCCGATCACCCGGGGCAACGTCTATTTCGAGGGCCAGGACATCACGCCGATGAGCGCCAAGGCCATGCGCCCACTGCGCCGCGAAATGCAGATGATCTTCCAGGACCCGTTTGCGAGCCTTAATCCGCGCATGACCGCTGGCGACGCTATCGCAGAACCGATGCGCATCCATGGCATGCACAGCGGCAAGGCGCTGCGGGAGAAGGTGGCAGACCTGCTGGTGCGCGTCGGCCTGCTGCCGGAACACGCGGACCGTTTTCCGCACGAATTTTCCGGCGGCCAGCGCCAACGCGTCTGCATCGCCCGCGCCCTGGGTTTGGAGCCGAAACTCATTGTGGCGGACGAGGCTGTCTCCGCCCTCGACGTGACGATCAAGGCACAGGTCATCAACCTGATGATGGACCTGCAGGAAGAATTCGGCATCGCATTCCTGTTCATCAGCCACGACATGGCGGTCGTTGAGCGGATCAGCCACCGCGTCGCGGTGATGTATCTCGGCCGTATCGTTGAGCTGGGCACCCGCCGTCAGGTCTTCGAAAACCCGCAGCATTCCTACACACAGAAGCTGCTAAAAGCCGTGCCGATCGCCGACCCGCGCTTGCGCCGGACGGACCGCACGCTGAACACCGACGAAATTCCCTCACCGGTCAAACCGCCGGGCTATGAGCCGCCGCCGGTCGAAATGCGCGAAGTGGAGCCCGGTCACCTAGTGTCGGTGTACTAGCGCCCGATTCCCATCTATCCGTCGAAATGCAAAGAACCTCTGACTAACGTCAGGGGCTCTTTCCGGTTTCACACAAAGATTTAGTCCTTCAGGCCAACCGGCCGGCGAATCAACAACCGGACCGCAGCCAAACGGCGTGGTCGCTAACCCTGCCCGTCCAGCAATTCGTCCGGGTCCAGCGACACTCCCCGGACTACGGCCCCGTCCCCGCCCATCGCGGCCAGACGGACACCATCCACCCAAACGACCAGGGCGCCAGCATTGCCGGTTGTCAGTTGCAGACCACGCCGGTCAGGCACCTGCATGGATTGACCGGCTTTCAGCAAACGAGAGAATACAACGCTGCCACGGCTGTCCCGGATCTCAATCCAGCTTGCAGCGCCCTCAGCCGATAACACGACGCGGTTCTCGGCACGGGCCTTCTTGCCGTCCGTATCGGCATTCGGCGGAACAGCGGCAAACGCTTGCGTCCGCCCGTGCGAGACAGGTTCCGGCAAAACCGCGTCCCCATCGGGCACCTGTCCACGCGCCAGCGTTGCGACAGCCGGCACATTAGAATTCAACGGCCCCAGGTCGCCACGTAATTGCAGTTTTGGCAGATAAGCCGACAGTTGGGAGCCGCCCGCTGTGGCACCAGGTCTTGGGCTAGTTGTCCTGGCCGAACCTGGGTCGAACCGCCCCGTACCGGCAGCGGCCTGTTCACCCGCCAACGGATCGTCGACGGCCTGGCTCGGCTCGCCATATTGCTTTGCCCAGATCACCGCCGGGGGTGTTCCGGGACGTGGCCGCGGGAAAGGTCCAACCGGCAAGGCTTTGAACTGAGATCCCGCGTCGGCATGGCCCGCCGCGCCGGAATGAACGAGTTGTTGCAACTGCGCCGGCGCCAATTGCTGCAGATTAACCGGCGCCAGTGGTCCCAGGACCCTCCCGAGTTCGGGCGTGGCAGCCGGCGGAATGGCCCCTGTCTGCCCTTCCGGTGTGGCAGGATCGGTCTCCAACTCAGCAACCGGGCTCATGGTGGTGGGCTCTTGCTGGCGCACCGCTTCGAAGTACCAGAAGGCATAGGCCCCAACCAGGACGGTCAAGCCCGCCAGCGTCAGCCCGCGACCGTTGAAGCGCCGTTCTTTGGGCGCGTTCGGAAACCGCAGGGCCTTGACCGAATTGGCGGTATCTTCCTCCACGGGCCAAATATGCTGGAGGCGTTGGTTCGCCTCTTTGGGATTGAGACCGACACGCAGGGCATAGGAGCGCACATAGCCGCTCACATAGGGCCGAGCCGGCAGGTTGGACCGGTCTTCCGCTTCGAGGCCTTGCAGGTAGAACTGCTGTATCCGCAGTGTCCGCGATAGGTCATCCAGTGAATAACCACAGCGCTGCCGCGCTGCAGATAGCCAATCGCCCAGCACCAATCCCTGATCGGCGCCCGGAAACGCTTGTGTTCCTGGGTTGCTATGCTGTTTATCGCCTTGAAGCGGCAGCACAGGCTGGTCGGAAGACAATGATTTGGATCCCTGTCGTTGCTTTAGCCGTTCGCTTCACAATATCTTTTGTTCGGCCATATAGTTGCCGAAATTTCTAGCGTGCCAGCATGATGAGATCAACGCTGCCCTCTGTTCGGGGCCTGGGCGGAATCGCGCAGAGCAGCCGATTTGTGAGAGTTTCCCACAATCTTTTTCACACCGTGATCCGCATTTCGAGCAGGCTGACCGCCTGATTCTGGAGTTCGCTCAGAATCGCGTTGACCGGCTGTTCTTCCTTCACCATGCCGACGCTCTGCCCCGCCATAAGAGAGCCGTTTTCGATGTCGCCGTCGATCACGGCACGGCGCAGCGCGCCGGCCCAAAAATGCTCGATCTTCAATTGGGCCTCCTTTGTTTCCAATGCCCCCTGCCGGACGGCGGAGATGGTTTCATGCTGAAACGCGATGAACCGGGCGGTGGCTTTGTTTTGCAAGGCACGGACGGGGATCACCGGAAAGCTGGGGTCTACCTGCACGCTGGGCTGGGCGTCGCGCGCCTCCCCCCTGAAAAAAGCCTGTTTGAATGCCGGGTGGGCAATGGATTCGGTTGCGCAAACAAAACGCGTGCCCAACTGGCAGCCCGCCGCACCCATTTCCAGGAAGGAGAGCATGGCCTCCCCCCGGCCAATGCCCCCCGCAACAAAAACCGGCACGTCGCGGACCAGCGGCAGAATTTCCTGGGTCAGCACATTGGTGGAGACCGGGCCGACATGACCGCCAGCTTCCGAGCCTTCGACGACAAGCGCGTCAGCGCCATCACGCACTAGCTTGCGCGCTAGCACGGGGGCCGGGGCAAAGCAGATGAGTTTCGGCCCGCCATCCTTCACCCGGCGCATCGCCTTACGCGAGGGCAAGCCACCCGCCAGGACCACGTGCCCAACATGCTCTGCCAGACACACATCAATCAGGTCCTGCAGCATTGGGTGCATGGTGATAAGGTTTACGCCAAACGGCGCTTCGGTCAGCCCCCGGGTCGCGCGGATTTCTTCGCGCAGCCGTTCCGGCTCCATCGCGCCGCAGGCAATCACGCCAAAGCCGCCGGCATTGCTGATCGCCGCCACCAGGTTTCGTTCCGAAACCCAGGTCATCGCGCCGCCCATTACGGCAATTCGCGTTCCCAGGAACTCATTGCCGCGTGCCGACAGCCGCTGGAACACTGCTTCCGCCGTTCTGCGGCTGTCGGTTGTCAAAGGTCGGGTCCCTCCGTCAGGCAGCATCCAAATCGTACGCCGTGTGCAGCGCACGCAGCGCCAGTTCCGCATACTCCTCCGAGATCAGAACGCTAACCTTGATCTCGGACGTCGATATAACTTGGATGTTGATTCCCCGTTCTGCGAGAGTCGAGAACATCTTTTGTGCCACACCCGCGTGGCTGCGCATACCAACACCGATAATCGACACCTTGACGACACCCGGATCGCTGATCACGGCCTCGTAGCCGATTTCGTCCTTTTTCGACGCCAGCAGGGCATCGACCCGGGCCAGGTCGGACTTGCCAACCGTAAAGGTCATGTCCGTCCTCTCCCCATCGGCGGAGACGTTCTGGACAATCATGTCAACGTTAATGCCTGCGTCGGACAATGGCCCGAAGATCGCAGCGGCCACGCCCGGCCGGTCCGCGACCTGGCGCAGAGTGACCTTGGCTTCGTCGCGGTTATAGGCAATGCCGCTGACGACCTCATGTTCCATGATTTCTTCCTCATCCACGACGAGCGTTCCCGGCTCGTCCACAAAGCTTGATAGCACCTGCACCCGGACGCGATGGTTCATCGCCAGTTCGACGGAGCGTGTCTGGAGCACCTTCGCCCCCAGCGACGCCATCTCCAGCATCTCCTCATAGGTGATGCGGTCAAGCTTACGCGCCTTGGTCACAACCCGCGGGTCGCAGGTGTAGACACCGTCCACGTCCGTAAAGATGTCACAGCGCTCGGCTCCCAGCGCTGCCGCCAGCGCCACAGCCGACGTGTCAGACCCGCCACGGCCGAGCGTCGTGACGCTGCCGCTTTCGCTCACGCCCTGGAAACCGGCGACGACACAGACAATGCCCTTTTCCATGCGGCGGACCAAATTGTCCGGTTCGATATCCATGATACGGGCGCGGCCATGAGCGTCGTCCGTCTTGACCGGCACCTGCCACCCCAGGAACGACCGCGCCGGCACGCCCATGCTTTGCAGCACGATGGCCATCAGGCCGCACGTCACCTGCTCACCCGAGGCGACGACATTGTCGTATTCCCTGGCATCATGCAGAGACGAAGCATCCTGCACCAGGCCGACAAGGCGGTTGGTCTCCCCCGACATGGCGGAGACAACCACGGTTATCTGATCGCCCGCGTCATAGGCACGTTTGACGCGCTGCGCCGCATTGCGGATACGGTCTAGGTCGGCGACGGATGTACCGCCAAATTTCTGTACGATGCGGGCCACGGCTTGCGGGGTCCTCTAAGGAAGGCAACACTGACGATGTGAAGGCGCGGAGCATAGGGACGCGGCTCCGTCATCTCAAGGAACCAACAATGCGCAATAAGGATAATAAAGCTGATACAGCGCCGCAGAGCAGCAATACAGCCGAATTGGCACAGTTTGCGCGCCATGCGGAACGTTGGTGGGACCCGTCCGGTCCGTTTGCCCCGTTGCACAAGCTCAACCCGGTGCGCGTCGACTATATCCGCGGCCAGGCCACCCGGCACTTCCGGCCGCGCAATCCAGACCAGCCGCTCGCGGGTCTCGCCTGCCTGGACATCGGTTGTGGCGGCGGCCTGGTGACGGAGCCGCTGGCGCGTATGGGCGGGCAGGTACGCGGCATCGATCTGGTCGAAGACAGCATCGCTGCCGCCCGCACCCATGCCACGGAGTACAACCTGGCCATCGACTATCACCTGGAAAGCGCCGAGGCTCTGGCCGACGATGGTCGCGCATTCGACCTGGTTACCTGCCTGGAGGTGGTGGAACATGTTGACTACCCTACCGACTTCCTCGCGACCGTGTGCAGCCTGGTGCGCCCTGGCGGCCTTTTGGTGCTATCGACCTTGAACCGGAACGCTGCTTCCCTTGCTTTGGGAAAGATCGCAGCCGAATACGTATTGCGCTGGGTCCCCCAAGGTACGCACGACTGGCGCAAGTTCGCCAAACCCCACGAACTCGCCGCGCCGCTCCGCCAGAACGGCCTGACCGTGATGGACGTGATCGGCATGAATCTGCACCCCTTCCATGGCTGGCAGGCTCGAGGGCCGGCATTGATCAATTACATGATGACGGCCAGGAAGCTTGCCGACGCCTGAAGCTGAATCCACATTGACGCGGTCGCGGCCCGCCTGGCGGAAAGGCTGGCGGAAAAAACAACCGCCTTCGCGAAAGAACGTAAGCAATTTGACGAGCCGCTGGCGCGGTTCCAACTCATCGAGGGCATGCTGGCGGACAGCGAGGGCGAACGGCTGGGAGAAAAACCGGCCAGGGCCTGGGTGTCCGCAGAGAGGCAGCCCCCGCCGAGTTGTTCGCCACGGAGGCCTGTTAGCGGATTGCTGACCGCGCGGTCCGAATACATGGCGGCTATGGCTACATGCGGGGAACCGCGGTAGAGCGCCTTTTCCGGGATGCCCGTCTTTTGCGCCTCAACGAAGGCACAAGCCAAATCATGCACGCGGTCATCGCGCGGGATATGCTAGCATTAGTCTTCAACAAACCTAAGAACGGTACCAGGCATGAGTTCTATTGAATGCGGCGCGGTCAGGTTCGATCGTATGCCATGGGAATCGGTGAAGCCTGGATTTCAGGTAAAGACCGCCGAAGCCAACGGCCAGACCATGCGCATGGCCAGCTACGGGCCCGGCTTCGTCGATGACTATTGGTGCGCCAAGGGCCATACCGGCTTCGTCTCCGAAGGCCGCCTGACGATCATGTTCGACAACGGTCCCCAGCACTACAAGGCCGGCGACGCCTTCTGCATCCCGCCGGGCAAAGCGACCCGTCACAAAGTCAGCCAGCCACTCGGCCAGGCCGCCGTCATCTTCGTCACCGAACCCGATGCTCCGGACTGAGGAAATACCGGCTATGGACTACCAACACATCAAGATCGCGAAGGACGGCCCCATCGCGACCGTCACGTTCAACCGGCCAGAAGTCGCGAACGCCGTCCACTACGCCCACCTGGCGGAGATCGAGCATGCGGCCCATAGCTTCCGGGATGATGCCGAAACGCGCGTCGTGATCTTTACGGGCGCTGGCAAGCATTTCTGTTCCGGCGCTGACCTGAGCACCCGCGACCTGAAAACGGGTGGGCAGGATGCGGAGCCGTTGGTCCTGCAACGCCGCAAACGCCGGATGGGAGAACGCTGTATCCAGTCGCTGCTCGACATGGACCAAATCACCATCGCTGCGTGGAATGGCGCCGCCATGGGCGGCGGTGCCTGCATCGCGACTGCATTGGATTTCCGCATTGCCGGCCGCGACTGCTTCATGTCCTACCCGGAGATCCTGATCGGCATCAATCTGATGTGGCAGAGTCTGCCGCTCTGCGTCCACTTGGTCGGCCCGGCCCGCGCCAAGCGCCTGGTGATCGGCGGCGAGCATGTCCATGGCCCCACCTTGTTGGATTGGGGCGTGCTGGACGAGATGGTCGAGCGGGACCAAGTGATGGCCAAGGCCAGGGAATGGGCAGCACTATACGCCAGCCAGCCCCCGGTCGCCGCACAGATGATCAAACGCAGCGTCAACGCCATTTCCTCTGCGCTGGACCGTTCCATCATGCATATGGACTTCGATCAGAACCTGCTGGGTGCCGGAACGGAGGACGCCGCCACCGCGGCCCGCGCCTACCGCGAAGGCGCAGAGCGGGTGTTTAAGGGGAACTGAGGGGAAGACGGTTCCACACGGCATTAATGGTTGCCGGAAAGCTGCGAACCATCGCTAGCTGTTCGACCAATCCGGCTCGCGCTTTTCCAAAAAGGCGTTCAGCCCTTCCAGCGCATCGTTCTTCATCATGTTGTGGGACATGACATCACTGGCGTAGCGGTAGGCGTCCGCCAACTCCATCTCGCTCTGCCTGTAGAAGGCCTCCTTGCCCAGCCCAACGACCAGCCGCGAGCGTTCGGCGATCTTGCCCGCCAGCGCCAGAGCTTCATCCAACAGCGCATCATGGGGCACGACCCGGTTGACAAGACCGAAGCGCGCGGCTGTCTCCGCGTCGATCAGATCGCCGGTGAGCAGCATTTCCATCGCCGCTTTCTGGCCGACCGAGCGCGACACCGCTACGCTGGGCGTCGAGCACCAGAGGCCGATATTAACGCCCGGCGTTGCAAAGCGCGCCTGCTCCGACGCCACCACCAGATCGCAGGTCGCCGCCAATTGCGCCCCTGCCCCCATGGCAGGGCCTTGCACAGCGGCGATCACTGGGACCGGCGATTCCTTGATTGCCGTCATCATCGCCGTGCATTGGGCAAACAAGGCGTCGTAGTAGTCGCGGTCGTGGTTATCCAGCACTTCGCGGATATCGTGCCCGGCGCAAAAGCCCGGACCGTTCGCGCGCAGCACCACAACATGAATCCCGGTATTGTCCCGGATATCGGCAAAGGCGGCGCGCAGGGCGCTCAGCATTTCCTCGGACAGCGCATTGCGCGCTTCCGGCCGATTCAGTGTCAGCAGGGCAACTTTGCCCAGGTCTTCACGCAACAGGACGTCGTTTGTGTCGTTCCGTAGAGCCATTAATTCCTCCATAAAGGCCGGCCCGGCGGTGCACATATAGCGCACCACGCCGCATAACAAAGCACCGATTCGGCTTTTGCATAGCGGAAAACCAACTTTTGGGCGTCAAAATATGTCCGTTCTGTGACAGCAAATCGCCGTCCTATGTCGCTGGAACAGCCTTCGTAATATAGTAACGGTATTTAAATATATGTTTTCATTGCCGAATTTTTATTGGTTGACAGAATTCAGCAAAAGCGTCAAAAGCCGCCCTCACGCGCAATCTGCCGGCGACGGAACCATCCGGACCCGGCCGCGTCCAACCATTAGACCAACGTCAGCGAGACCATGAATACATACTCGGCCAAACCCGCCGACATAGAGCGGAAATGGTACGTGATCGATGCGGAAGGCCTGGTTCTGGGCCGTCTGGCATCGAGCGTCGCCATGCGCCTGCGCGGCAAGCACAAACCGCTTTATACGCCTCACCTCGATTGTGGCGACCATGTTGTTATCGTGAACGCAGAAAAAATCGCGATCACCGGCAACAAGCGGCAGGACAAGAAGTTCTACTGGCACACCGGCTATCCGGGCGGCATCAAGGAGCGGTCCTGGGACCAGATCCTGACCGGCAAGAATCCACAGCGTCTGGTAGAGAAGGCAGTTGAGCGGATGCTGCCCAAGACCAAACTGGGCCGGCAGCTGATCACCAAGCTGCACGTCTATGCCGGTCCGGAGCACCCGCACGAAGCCCAGCAACCCGAAGCCATCGACTTCGCTGCCCAAAATTCCAAGAACGCGAGGAACTAGCCTCTCATGGCAGACGAACGCACCTCATTGGCCGACCTGAAAGACGCGCTGGACCGCTCCCAAGGGGATGCAGCCGCCGTAACCGACGGGGCCATCGCGGCATTTGGCGACGAGCCGCTGCCGGAACCCTCCATCGACGAGCAGGGCCGTTCCTATGGCACCGGCCGCCGTAAGGACGCCGTTGCCCGTGTCTGGATCCGGCCCGGCTCCGGCCGCTTCTCCGTCAACGGCAAGACCAGCGACGACTATTTCGCTCGTCCGACCTTGCGCCAAATCATCGTGCAGCCGTTCGACGCGTCGAACCGCAAGGATCAGTTCGACGTGATTTGCACGGTCAAGGGCGGTGGTCTATCCGGCCAGGCTGGCGCCGTGCGCCACGGCCTTTCCCGCGCCTTGGTCAACTATGAACCGGGCCTGCGCCCGCCGCTGAAAGCCGCCGGCTTCATGACCCGCGACAGCCGTGTCGTCGAGCGTAAGAAGTTCGGCCGGGCGAAAGCGCGACGCAGCTTCCAGTTCTCCAAGCGGTAACCCGCCAGCCTTCGGGTTGGACGTTAAAAGGGGTGCCGCTAGCGGCACCCCTTTTCTTTTGGCCCATTTCCATTTCCCGGACAGCCGCTATGGTGCGGCTGGCCTTCACACCCAAGCTCTTGAAGGAGTGTTGAGCGATGACAAAGGACATCAACATCGCGATTCTCGGTGCCTCCGGCTACACGGGCGCAGAACTGCTGCGCCTGCTGGCAGGGCATCCGCGATTCCGCATCGCCGCGCTCACCGCCGACAGCAATGCCGGCCAGGAAATGGCATCGGTCTATCCGCACACCCTGCCCCTGAACCTGCCGACCCTGACGAAAATCGACGAGGTCGACTGGTCGGACATTCAGGCCGTGTTCTGCTGCCTGCCGCACGCGACCACACAGCGGGTGATCGCCGGCCTGCCCGCGCACCTGAAGATCGTCGATCTCTCCGCCGATTTCCGGCTGGTGGACACAGACCTGTATGCCAAGGTCTATGGCCACGAGCACCACGCCCCGGACCTGCAGAAAGAAGCGGTCTATGGCCTGACCGAGCTTGCGCGCCCGGCCATCGGCAACGCCCGGCTGATCGCCAATCCCGGCTGCTACCCCACATGCGCAGCGCTGCCGATCTTCCCGCTGTTGAAAGAGGGCTTGATCGAGCAGGACGGAATCATCGTTGACGCCAAGTCCGGCGTGACCGGCGCGGGCCGCTCGGCCAAGCTGGACCTGATCTTTTCGGAAGTGCATGACGGCTTTCACCCCTACAACCTCGGCAAGCACCGCCACCAGCCGGAGATCGAGCAGACGCTCTCCGAGGCGGTCGGCAAGCCGATGCACGTAGTGTTCTCGCCCCACATGATCCCGATCAACCGGGGCATGCTATGCACCACCTACATCCGCCCGGCGAACGGCGCGACCGAGGGAGATCTGCGTGCATCGCTGGAGAAGGCCTATGCCGACGAGTACTTCGTCCACCTGACGCCTGCCGGCGCATGGCCGGCGACACGGCAGGTGCGCGGCTCCAACTACTGCTTCATCGGCCTCGGTCCCGCCGGGGTGCCGGGCCAGATGGTGGTGGTCTCCGTCATCGACAATCTGGTGAAAGGCGCTTCCGGGCAAGCCTTGCAGAACATGAACCTGCTGTTCGGCCTGGACGAGACCGAGGGCCTGCGCCTGGAGCCGCTTTACCCATAACCCTTGAGGACCAGTCCCCATGACCGCTGACTTCAAACGGGAGGGCCTGGTCCTCCCCTATAACGGTATTGTGCCGACGATCGGGCGTGAGGTGTTTCTCGCGCCCGGCACCATCGTCGTCGGCAAGGTCGAAATCGGCGACGAGGCCAGCCTCTGGTACAACACCGTCGTCCGCGCAGACGTGCACGAGGTGAAGATCGGCGCGCGCACCAACCTGCAGGACGGCACCGTCGTCCATGTTACCGGCGGGCGCTTCGGCACCTATATCGGCAACGATATCCTGATCGGCCACCAGTGCGTGATCCATGGCTGCACAATCCACGACCGCGCCTTCATCGGGATGCGGGCGTTGATTCTGGACGGTGCGGTGATCGAAAGCGACTCGATGGTGGCAGCTGGCGCGGTAGTTACCCCCAACAAAGTGGTGCCGACGGGCGAGCTTTGGGCGGGCGCCCCGGCCAAGAAGATGCGTGATCTCTCTCCCGAAGAAATTGAGCGGCACAAGGTGGCGACGGCAGGTTACGTCAAGAACGCCAAGGAACACCGCGCATCGCTGGGGTAGAGTTCCCGCACGCGCTGTTTTTCCTTACAGCGCACCTTCACGGCGCAGCTGTTCGATTTCGTCCGGCGTGAAACCCAGTTCTCCCAGCACCGAGTCCTGATCCGCGGCGAGCAGCGGGGCAGCGTTCACTAGCAGCGGCTCGCCCGGCATGCGGATGGCGGGGCCGGTGGAGCCTACCTCCGTTCCGTCCGGGGCCTGGTAACGGACCTGCTGGCCGGTGCTCCGCGCGAACGGATTGTCGAGCGCCTCGCCGATATCGTTGACCGGCGCGGCGGGCACCGAGCCGCCGAACTCCGCCATCCATTCCGCCGTGGTCTTAACGCTGAGCGCCTCGTCCAGCAGGCCGGTCAGCCGTTCGCGGTGTTTCAGGCGGCTCGCGAAGTCCGGAAACTCGGTGACCCATTCCGGCCGCCCGATCTTCTCGCAAAGCGCGGGCCAGAACTTTTCCTTGTTGCACATCAGGAAAATCCAGCCGTCTTTCGTCTTGTAGAGCTGACTGGGCACCAGGTTCGGGTGGGCCGAGCGCGGCTCGCGCGTCGTGTTCACGCCCATGGTCATGTACCAGGCTGCGACGTAGCAGATGTTGGTCATGGCGGCGTCGAACAGGGAGACGTCATAGTCCGCGCCTTTGCCGGTCGCGCGAGCGCCGAGAATGCCTGAGGACAGCGCAATCGCCGCCTGTAAGCCGGTGGAGAGGTCGACCAGCGAGAGGCCCATGCGGGACGGCGGACCGCCAGGCTCTCCCGTCACGGCGAGATAGCCGCATTCCGCCTGCATCAGGTAGTCGTAACCCGGCCAGGCCGCCCGCTCGCCCTCGCGGCCATAGGCGGACAGGTGAACGCAGACGATCTTCTCGTTCACGTCCTTCAACTGGTCATAGGTCAGGCCGAGCTTGCCCGGCAGGTCGCCGCGCAAATTATTGAAGACCGCATCGGCATCCGCCGCCAGTCTGCGGAAAACGTCCTGCCCGCGCTCGCTCTTCAGGTTGAGCGTGATCGAGCGCTTGTTGCGGTTGAAGGCCTGGAAGAACAACGAGTCACCCTTCGGCAAGGGTTCCTGTGGGTGGCGCACGTGACGGCCCACATCGCCGCCGTCCCCCGCATTTTCGATCTTGATGATTTCCGCGCCGAGGTCGGCCAGTTGCAGCGTGCCGAACGGCCCTGCGCCATACTGCTCGACGGCGAGGATACGGACTCCGGTCAGTGGCAGCATGGGGATTCTCTATCTCTTTGTGATGCGCGGGCGGCAGCCGGCAGGATACGCACACTTCCGCCGGGCTCCAACGGCGGGAGCCCGGTTACGGCAACTTTCGCTCAAAAAAGACGCAGCTCCTCAGAAGCCCCCTAGAAGAGGAAGTCGCCGGCGTCGAGGTTGGCGATCTGGACGTTAAGGAGGCGGATCGTGCCGGCGCTGGCGGAGATATCGGCGTCGGCGCCGTTCTGCGTCAGGTGGTTCGCTGTCAGGTCGGCGAAGTCCACGATGTTGCCGACCATGGACAGGTCGATCTTCTCCGCCGCGCTGAACTCGTCGAAATCCTCCACGATCTCCAGGCCGAACCCATTCTGGAACACGAATACATCGTCGCCCGCGCCGCCATTGTACGTGTCGCCACCACGCCGCCCCTGAAGCACGTCCTTGCCCGCGCCACCCTCCAGCCGGTTCTGCCCGAACGTGCCCAGCAGCACGTCGTCGAAGGCCGACCCGCGCAGCCCGCCGATCGCGTTGTAGCTGTCGCCCGCCGCGTCGCCCGTGTTGTTGCCCGTCTGGATCAGGTCCGCATGAACGCCCGCCAGCGCGCTCGCATAGCTCGCGATATCGAAACCGGCGCCGCCCTGCAGCGTGTCCGCACCCGCGCCGCCGTCCAGCACGTCGTTGCCGCCCTGGCCCGTCAGCGTGTCATCACCGTCCCGCCCGAACAACTGGTCGTCGCCCGTAGATCCGATCAGCACATTGTTCTGCCCGTCGCCGCGGATGATGTCGTCCTGGAACGAGCCCTGCACGTTCTCCACGCTGTCATACGTGTCCCCCGCCGCATTGCCCGTGTTGCCCAGCGGATTGGCCAGGTCCACCGTCAGGCCCGCCGCCGACGACAGGTAGTAGGCAGTGTCCTGCCCCGCGCCGCCGAACATGGCGTCCGCGCCCTCGCGCCCCTCCAAGCGGTCATTGCCCGCCTCCCCGATCAGCGTGTCGTCGCCATCGCGCCCGCGCAGGAAGTCCGAGCCGCCGCCGCCCGTCAGCATATTGTCGCCGAACGTGCCCCAAAGCTCGTCCGAGAACATGGAGCCGATCAGATTGGTGACCGAGACATAGCCGTCGCCAGCCGCATCGCCCGTGTTCTTGTCCGGTGAGAACAGATCGACCACCAGCACGCCGCCCGCCGTGCTGTAGCTGGCCGTGTTGTCGCCTGCCCCGCCGTTCAGCACGTCGGCGCCCGCTCCGCCTTCCAGCACGTCGTCGCCGGCCTGACCGAACAACTGGTCCACGCCCGCGCGGCCCAGCAGCAGGTCGTCGCCCGCACCGCCGAAGATCACGTTGTCGCCGAAGCTGCCGCGCAGGTCGTCGGCATAGTCCGAGCCCACCAAGTCGCGGATCGAGCTGTAGCTGTCGCCCGCCGCATCGCCCGTATTGTTGCCGGGCGCCACCAGGTCTGCCGTCACGCCCGATGTGGCATACTGGTAGCTTACCTTGTTGGTGCCGCCGCCGCCATTGTGGGCGTCGCCGCCCGGGCCGCCATGCAGGGTGTCGTTGCCGGCCAGTCCGTTCAGCGTGTCGTCCAGCGCGCCGCCGAACAGGGTGTCGTTGCCGGTAGTGCCCTGGACCGGGTTCGCCGTTTCCAGTTCGAACGCGCCGAGGTCGATGCCCGTGCCGAACAGCCGGGTGAAGTCCGCACCGCGGGCATCGAACGGCAGGTTCGCGATCTTCGGAATGACATCGGTCAGCGTGCCGTTGTAGTTGAGATCGCCGCCGAGAAGCGTCTCCTCCAGCCCCGCCGGGTCCAGGAACTCAGACAGCGTTCCAGCATCGAGTGCCGGATTGGTGGCGATATCCCGTAACGCCACCGTCTCAACCAGACCGCCATTGTCAGCCAGCCGCCCGCCGAACACGCCGTTATTGGCCTCGATTTTCTGGAATACCAACGACGGGTTGCCGTTGATCACATTGGCATATGCACCAGCGTTGAAGACACTGCCGTTCGCACCCACGATGTTCTGGCCATCGAAGGAAGAGTTGCCATCGAACCCGATTTCGTCTTCGCCGAGACCGGCATAGATTGTCGTGTTGCCGAGGACAATCGTGTTGGTGAGTTCAAGGTCGTCCGTCGCGTAAAGGCCACCACCGTATGAGTTGAAACCAACGGTGTAGTTGCCGGTGACCGTGCTGTTGGTGGCAAAAATGTTGAAGGCATTGGCGCCACCACCGTGTGAGAAGTCACCGAAGGTGCTGTTGCCTTCAATTGTTGCGTTGGTGAGGAAAAGGTCACTCGTCGCTCTAATGCCGCCACCGGAACTTGAGGTGCCATAGGTTCGGTTGCCGGTAATGGTACTGCCGACAACTGTCACTTCACCGCCAACGTACAGGCCGCCACCTGATGCGTTTACGCCATAGGTGGTGTTGTTAGAGATCGTGCTGTTCAGAACGAGTGTATCAGTGACGCCTGGATTTTTGACGTAAACGCCGCCGCCCGCGTAATACGAAGCATTCGCGTCGATAACGGTATTGATCAGGGTCACACCGCCGTGGGCGTAGACACCGCCGCCAACGACGCCGGAATAGTTGCCAGCCACGACGCTATCGACCAGCGTGATATTGTCGACCGCTCGAATACCGCCGCCGCCGCCGGAGTTCACGCCGCCGGTAATGATCAGGCCTTGCAGTTGAGCATCTGAGTTACTGAGAACGTTGTAGAAAACGGGCGCAACATTATCGCTCAGCAGCCCAGCGTATTGGCTCGCGGAAATATGGGTGATGCCTTGGCTGTCGGTGATATCATCAGCATTACTGTCGCCGGAGATCACAACGTCAGGGGTGCCATCGCCATTGATGTCGCCGTTGATGATCATGTCGGAGGTGATGATATTCAGGCTGCCGTTTGCCAGGCGGATGACATCCTGGGCCTCCCCGTTGAAGACCGTGGCGTCGAAGGTGATGGTGCCAGACAGTTCACCGTCATTGACGTACTCCATCGCCTCCCTGAGAGAGGTGACGCCGTCGAAGCTATCGACAATGTCCAGTGCGGTATCGACCACCAGGCTCTTGTCTACCTGCACTTCGACCGCGCCCAGATCGACGGCGCCACCGTTCGACGTGTTGACGATGCGCACCTCGCCGCGGGCGTCGAAGGGCAACTGGTCGGAGACGCTGCCATCATTGTTCAGGTCGAAGAAATCGGGCGGCAAATTCGCGTTGTTGCCACCATCAATGGCCGGGTTGGCGGAGTCTTGCTTCAGCATGACGGTCTCAACCGGGCCGCCATTGTCGGCTAGTTTGCCCGCCGTCCAGAAGCCATTGACTTCCAGGTCCTGGAAGACGAGGAAAGGGTTACCGTTCGAAACATTGCTGCCGCCCGCATTAAAGGCGTAAGGCATCTGGCCGACGACGTTGTGGCCATTGAAATAGACGACGGCACCGTTACTCACCAGTTCATGGCTGCCCGAACCGCCATATTTGGTGTAATTACCCAGGATGATCGAGTTGGAAATCTCGATATCGTCGCCGCTATCGTCCAAGAAGATCCCGCCGCCATTGCCACCGCCGAGGGTCGCGTTGCCGGTAAAGGTCGAGTTGTAGATCTTGCCATTTGCGCCGGTGGTGTCATCGAAGTAAAGCGCGCCGCCGTCGGCACTGGTACCGAAGGTTTTATTACCGCTGAAGGTCGAGTTCATGATCAGCAGTCCACCGCGCGCAGCAACGGCGCCGCCCTGGGAACCGGACTGGTGCGTGTAGTTGCCGGACAGCGTGCTGTTCAGGATCGTCAACGAGCCCGAATAGTTGCTGAAAATCGCGCCGCCGTCGCCGCCCCCGCTGTCATTGACGGAGTTGCCCGTGATCATGCTATCGACGATCAGAATGTCACCGTTCCCGCGCAAGGCACCGCCGTCAGCGCCGCTGCCCTGGGTGGTATTGTTGCTGAGGGTCGAGCTGTAAATTGAGACATCGCCGAAGCTGAAAATCGCCCCGCCTTCTGCGCCGCTGGAATTGTCCAGCGTGCGGTTGCTGTCGATCACGGAGTTGCGGATGGTCAGCGGCGCATTGAATGTGTTGAGGATGGCACCGCCCCGGGCCGTTGCATCGCCAGTGGCGTTGCCCGCAATCACGCTGTCGGCAATGGTCAGCGCTGACTGGGTGCGGATCGCCCCGCCCTGGTCATAGGATGAATAGCCATTGTCGTTGGTGTAGCCGCCGGTCAGGGTCAGGCCGGTCAGGTATGATTCCGCTTGGTTCTGCTGCGTGAAGTGGAAAATGCGGGTATTGTCGCTCAGGAACGAGTTGAAGCCCGCCACCGTCTCTGTGATGCCGTTCGCATCGACATTGTCGTCGCCGAGCGTGTCGCCGGTAATCGTGACGTCCGGCGTACCGTCATCGTTCAGGTCACCGTCGATGCTGATGGATGTGGTGACCTCAATCTCGCCCAATTGCAGGCGGATGATGTCGCCCGGCTCTCCGTTGAAGATGACGGGAGCGAATGTGATGGTGCCATCCAGGACGCCAGCATTAACGAAACCGACCGCTTCCCGGAGCGAAGTGAAATTGTCGAAGGCGTTGACCACATCCACCGGTGTGTTCACCACCAGGCTGGGATTGGTCGGTTGCGCCTCGAATGCGCCCAGGTCGTGCGCGTTGCCGCCGAACCCATTGATGTCGCGGGCGAAACCCGGACCGCGCGCGTCGAAGGGGATCGGCTCGCCAAAGTTGCCGTCTTTGTCGAGGTCCTGGCTGTCAGTTGGCAGGCTGTCGGTACCGCCATCAATCGCCGGATTGCCGGGGACGGTGCGCAATGCGACCGTCTCTACTAGGCCGCCATTGTCGGCGAGCACGCCCGCGCCCACGCCATTATTATTGAAGACGCTGTCGAACACGAGCGAGGGGGCAGCGTTATCAACCTGACTGAAATAGGTGGCATCGAAAGCGGCCGTATCCGCACCGACCAGATTCTGGCCGTAGAAGCCGACCGGCCCGTAGATTTCATCCTGGCCCAAACCCGAATAAGTGGTTGTATTGCCGAGAATGATGCTGTCGGAAATGCTGCCATAACTTGAGACGAATACACCACCGCCTTCAGCACTGGCTCCATCGGTGCGGTTTCCGGTAACGGTGGAATTGCGCAGGCTGATACCATTGGCATAAATGCCACCGCCATCGGAATAGTCGCCGGCGGTGGAGTTTCCGCTGACGGTCGTGTTGGTGGTCTGCAGATAGCCAAACGTCGCAACACCGCCGCCCTTGGATTGTATGCCTGCGGTCGAATTTCCGCTAACGGTGCTGCTGTTTAACGATACCGAACCGCCGTAAACACCACCGCCCGAGGCATACCCGCCGCTGGTTGCATTGCCGCTGACGGTGCTCTGGACAATCGTGACCGAGCCACTGCCGCCATTTGCAATCCCGCCGCCGTTAGCGTTTTCGCCGGCGGTGCTGTTGCCTGAGACCGTACTCTGACGGATCGACACATAATTGGAACCGTATACAGCGCCGCCTGCCGCATCGTCGGCATAGGTCGAGTTGCCGGAAAGGGTACTGTCCTCAATAAAAAGGTTGCCCGCCGACGATATGGCACCGCCCCGCGATCCGAGGCCCGCCGTTTCGTTGTCCGAAAACTGGCTGCCGGTTATATCGGTGACGTAACCACTGCTATATTGCCGTACCGCACCGCCTTCTGCGTTCTGGCCGTGGGTGCGGTTACCGCTAACGACCGAGTTTTCGACCGACAGATAGCCATAAACATTGGCAGCACCGCCGTCGGCATAGTTCCCGTCCGTCGAATTACCGAGCAACGCGCTGTCGCGGATGGTCAGGCTGCCGGTCGTCTGAACCGCGCCGCCGCCGCCAGAATAGTTGCCCACGAACCGGCCGCCGGTCAGGGTCAGGCCCTCCAGCACCAGCGTCCCGCCGAAATAACTGCTCTGAAAAATGCGGCTGTTGTCGGCCAGCCGATCTGTCGTCGCCAGGCTGGCATCGACCTGAGTAATACCTTGGGCATTGGTGATATCGTTACCGAAGGCATCGCCCGAAATCACCACATCCGGCGTACCGTCGTCGTCCAAATCGCCGTCTATGGTGAGGTCTTGCGTATAGATATCCAACTGCCCATTGGTCAGGCGGATCACGTCCGCTGGCTGGCCATTGAACACGGTGGGATCGAAGGTAATGGTATTGTAATTACCGAACGTGCCGTTGTTGGCATGGGCCACCGCCTCCCGCAGCGAGACGTAATTGTCCAGCAGGTCGAACGTGTCGTCCGCGGTATTGACCACAAGCCCAATAGCGCCCTGCGCCTCGTACGCGCCCAGGTCGCGGTCTCCACTGTAACCACCATTAGTGGAGCCGTTGGTGAGGGAGAGCGTCCGGAAGAAGCCTTCCCCCCTGGCATCGACCGGCAGCAGTTCGCCGAAGTCTCCGTCATTGTCGAGGTCGAAAACATCACCCGGCAGGCTGCCGCTTGCGGCGTCGATGGCCGGGTTGGACGGGTCTTGCTTCAGCGCAATCGTCAGAAGCTTGCCACCGTTGTAGCCAAGGACACCGGCACTCACACCAAAATTGTTGAATGTCGCATCGAACACCTGCCCGGGATTGGCGTTGTCGACATTGACGTGCGGGCTCACATCGAACGCTGCTGTATTCTGTCCGACCAAGTTGTGACCGTAGAAAACCTCACCGCCCAGTGCCTCCAATTCATCGGCACCGATACCCGGCTGCCGCGAGACGTTGCCGAGGACGATACTGTCCGTCAGATAGAGCGCGCCGAGCGCATTGATGCCGCCGCCATAACCGCTGGCTGTGGTCGTGCTGTTGCCGCTGATCGTGCTGGCCGTCACGAAGGCATTACTGGTCGTGTAAAGACCGCCACCGCCGGTCGAGGTGTTGCCGCTAACCGTGGTATTTGTCAGATAGACATAGCTGCCTGCCTCTATGCCGCCGCCAAAACCGGCTGCCGTGTTGCCGTTGACGGTCACATTGGTCAGGCTGACTCTGCCATTGGCGGCGATACCGCCGCCGGCGGTAGCGCTGAAATTGTTGGCAATGGAGGTCTCGACGGCACGAATATCTGCGCCGTATGTTGCCACGCCGCCGCCATCAGCGCCGGTGCCGTAGGTAGAGTTGCTGGCGACCTGACTGTTGTAAAGTTTGGTATCTGCCCACTTCGACAGCAAAGCACCGCCCAGGGCATAGTCACCAGCCGTGCTGTTGCCTGTTACTAACGTATCGCGCAGGGTGATACCGCCATAGGCGAAAACGGCGCCACCGCCGGCCGCATAGCCGGTTGTGCTGTTACCGGCCAGCACACTATCGCTAATACTTACATGACTATAGCGGCTATGGACTGCACCGCCGGCAAAGTACATGTCACCTTGATTGCTGCCGTAGCCCGTAGTCCGGCCACCGGTGATCGTCAGTCCGTTCAGGTAAATGGAGGTGTTGGTAGAGACGAATACCCTGCTGTTATCGTCCAGCCTGTCGCTGCCTGCCAGGCTCGCCGTGACATCGGTGATGCCGTTGACATCGACAATATCGTCGCCGAACACATCGCCAGAGACAACCACGTCCGGCGTGCCATCCCCGTTCAGGTCGCCATCGATAAGCATCTGCGTTTCGATAAGAATATCGCCCTGAGTCAGGCGGATGACGTCCTGCAACTCGCCATTGAATACAGTTGGATCGAACGTGATCGTGTCGGTGGTGACGCCGTCATTGACCAGCATCACCGCCTCGCGCAGCGACAGCAGGCCATCCGTCGCGTCAACCACATCGAGCGCCGTCGTGACGATGGAGTTGCTGGGCGCGACCGCCATTGCGAACTGAACGGATTCGCTGACGCCCGGGCCTTCTATCGAAAATGTTACCGTCGTTTGCCCGGTAAAGCCGTCATTGGGCCGGAACTGAGCATTGGCGAGGACGTTGTCGACAATCTGCTCGTTGGACGCCGGCGCCAGTGCCTGGATGCCGCCCATCATGGCGAGTTGCTGCCCGGTCTGGAACGACACCTCGCTAGCGCCGTTTTCCGTCAGAAGGGTAATACCCGTGGTATCGGTCAGGAAGATTACGCCGTCGGGGCTGCTGAGGGTGTAGACTGCGTCGTCGCCGGGATCACCATTGATGGCGACATCGTTCCCGAACATGTCTTGCGTATCGAGATCACTGGTTTCCCCAGCCCGCGCGAACAGGACGGTCTCCACATGGGTTTCGCCATTGCGCGTGATATTGGCACCGTTCTTGTAGTCGGTCGCGTTCGTCCCATCGAACCCCAGGAAAAAGGTCAGGTCGCTATGAGCGGCCGGGTCCAGTTCGACCGACGTCTCGACGATTTCTCCCTCGCTGCGCGCCGTGTTCCAGAGGCGCACTTCGGAAATAGATCCGTCAAAAAACTGGTTCGAGGCAGTGCCGTTGGACGTGCCGATGAAAAGGTTTTCGCTGCTGGTGGGTGGGGCGGCAGTGTTTAAATTGCGCGCGACCTCCACGCCATCAACGTAGAGGGTCAGGCTGCCGGTGGTGCCGCCGACCCCACCATCACTATCGTAAACGCCCGAAATCAGGTGAAAATCGCCATCGGCGATGTTGATGCCCGAAAGCACGGTGCTACCCGCGATAAGCTGAATATCGCCGTTGCGGACCAGCAGCGAGTAGGTCTGAAGCCCCCCGTCCGGCAGACGCAGAATGCGATTGAACTGGGAGTCGTCGTCCGTCGTCGCGATCCAGGCTTCTATCGTCCAATCGCCGCTAAAGCTGATATTGCCGCTCGTCGCGACCTCCAGATAGTCACGGACGGTCGGCTGCCCCTCGTTAAACCGGTTAGCGGTACCTGGAACACTGATAAAACCTGCCATAGTGGCCTCCCTGCCTGACTGAAGAACGCGGTTCGTGCGGGCGGATTTTTTCCCGCCTACATTTGTCTGCCACCGCTGTCCGACAAAAAATCATCATATACCAGGCTGCCGAGATGCTCGCGCCGCCAACCGGTATTCCGTTAAAACACAGTTTATGGATTCTAAACGAAGCAGGCAAATATGATGTTAGGTAGTTCACACCCTTTAAGTGCTTGACTTTGACCGTTTGGTGGCTTTGCCCGCTTCTTCCGCCATTGCCTTTTGATCATCGCCGTTCGCCCCTGCCTCTTGCCCCCCGCCGCCGCCCGCGCCATAAGAGCGGCCAACTCAATATAGCGCGGCTGCGCGCCCGGCTGACCGCCGCGGAACCGGCCGCATCAACTCTGCCAGGAGCCCGTAGCACCGTGTCCAGTTCCAAGCCCGTCCTCATCGACCGCCATCCCGGCCGCTCCTCCCAGACCATCGGCATCGCGCGGGAGCTTGGCACGGAGATCGATCTGATCCACGAGCCCTCCATTGGCGTGATCGGGAACAAGGGCGACAGCCAGTGCTATATCGGCGTGCAGGACAAGGTACAGGCGATCCACAATGCCCTGCTGGCCAAGATCGGCCATGGTGCGGGCCAGATGCCCATGCGCCTGGTTCAGCCGGAATTCACGGTCGGCGTGTCCGACGGCATCCGCAACGGCACCAAGGAAATGCGCTACTCCCTGATCGGGCGCGAAATCACCAATGACAGTGCGTCGGAGCACCTGAGCGGCTCCGGCCTCGCCGGCTGCATCGCCGTGGTCGCCTGCGACAAACCCCCGGTCGGCACGCTGTCGGCCCTGCTGGAGCATAATCAGCCGGCCATCATCATGTCGGACGGCTCGATCCATCCAGGCCACGATCCGGACTCCAACGAGCCGCTGGACATCGTCTCCTCCTACCAGGTGGCCGGCCACCCGGACGAGGAGTTCCGCTTCAAAATCGCCTGCAATGCCTGCCCCGGTTATGGCTCCTGCGGCGGCATGTTCACCTACAACACCATGCAGACCTTTATCGGCGTCGTCGGCATGCAACCGCTGCACATGGTGGCGCCCCCTTCCGACGATCCCCGCCGCCTGAACGAATTCGCGTCAGAACTGGTCGGCTACCTGCAGCAGATGATCGAAAATGGCGTAAAGCCGCGCGATATCGTGGTGCGCGATTCAATCCGCAACGCCGTGATTGTGGCGATGGCGGTCGGCGGCTCTACGAACGTGGTGCTGCACGCACCGGAAATCGCACGTGCCGCGGGCTACGGCAATTTCTGGCAAGACATCATGACGCCGGAGGAGTTCAACCACCTCTCCCAGCATGTCGTCCCAGTGCTGACCGACGCCCGCCCGTATGGCCGCTACTCCATGGTCGATATCGACCGGGTCGGCGGCGTGCAGGTGATCGTCAAGGAACTGATGGATGCTGGCCTACTGAACGGCGACGTCCTTACCTGCACCGGCGAGACGCTGGCGGAGCAGGTTGCGCGCCTCGATACGCCAAACCCCGACGGCGACGTGATCCGGACCTGCGCCGCGCCCTACAAGCCGACCGGCGGTCTGCGTTTGCTGGGCGGCAACCTCTCGCCGGACTACAGCGCGATTCTGAAATTGGCCGGCGTCGAAGTAGGCTTGGAGGACAATGTCTTCCGGGGCTCTGCCAGGGTATTCGAAGGAGAGGTCCACCTGCTGGAAGCTTTGGACAAGACTCCCGACGTCTTCCAGAACCATGACATGGTGATCGTCCGCTACGAAGGCCCCGCCGGAGCGCCCGGCATGCCGGAAATGCTCGATCCGACCTCCCGCATCACGACTCTCTGCCGGGAGCGGGGGATTGCGGTCGGCCTGATGACGGACGCCCGCTTCTCCGGCGGTTCGGTCGGGCTGGTGATTGGCCATGTGGGGCCGGAAGCGGCGCTCGGCGGTCCGATTGCCTTGATCGAGGATGGCGACGAGATCGTTGCTGACCTGAACACCAACGAGCTGAGCTGCCCGGCGCTGGACGATCCAGCGGTGCGGGACGCGCGCATGACGGCCTGGCAGAAGGCAGTGGACGCCAATGGCGGCATCCATCCGAACTGCGGCATTGCCGATACGCGTCTGCTGAACCGGATGCGCCGCTCCGGTGTGTCCGCCATTTTCGGCGCAGGCATGCACCCGGACCGTGAATTGTGGGTACCCGATCCACGCACAGCAGAAAAGTCCGGGTTCGAGCCGAAGAACACGTTCCGCTAGGCTACGTTACGGGCCGTTGGGGTGGGGTCGGGAAAGCACCCCGCCCGTCAATGGCCGCGGCGCCCGCGTAGTACCGGGAAAGCTGATCGGCAGGCCCTTTACCGAACGCGCTGCGAGGTAGGCGAAAGCCTCCGCCTCCAGCGCATCGCCGTTTCTGGCGATGGTTTCGACGGGCTCGACAGGGACTTTCAGCGCGTCCCGAAGCGTCTGCATCATCACCGGATTGTGCCGCCCGCCACCGCCGGTAAACCAGACGCGCGGCGAGGCGGGCAGGTGGTCGAGCGATGCGGCGATACTTTGCACCGTGAAGGCAAGCAATGTGGCGGCGCCATCGGCCGGTGAAAGATGGCTGACGGAATCGAGGCCGAAATCCAGCCGGTCCAAGCTCTTGGGTGGTTTCCGGGCGAAATAGGGGGTGGCAAGCATGGCGGCGAGGGTGGCCTGGTCAACACTACCTGCCTTCGCAAGCGCGCCGCCCTCGTCCACCGGCTTGCCGGTGTGGCGCAAAGCCCACTCGTCCAGCAACATGTTGGCGGGACCGGTGTCGAAGGCGATCAGATCGTCAGCGCTACCGCCGATCCAGGTGATGTTCGCGACGCCGCCGAGGTTCAGAAAGGCGCAAGGCCGGGGGGCATTCCCTGCCAGCGCGCGATGGTATACCGGCGCAAGCGGCGCCCCCTCCCCGCCTGCAGCGACATCCGCCATGCGCAGATCGCCAACCACGGGCAAGCCAATGCTGCGGGCGAGTCGTGCCGGATCGCCCAACTGCCAGGTACGGCCCTCTGCCGGACGGTGCAAGACCGTGTGGCCGTGGAAGCCAATCAACGCGACGTCCTGCACCGCCGTTCCTGTCTCCGCCAAGAGCGCGTTTACGGCGTCGGCGTGGAAGTCCGTCAGTTGCTCCTCAAGCGCGGGTGCGCGGTCATCCGGCGCTTGCAGGGCCGCCGCCATACGCGCCCGGAATTCCGCTGGATAGGGCCGGAAGAGAAAACCCCGCGGCTCCGCCTCCAACTCGCCATCGGTCCAGAGCAAGGCGGCGTCGATCCCATCCATCGAGGTGCCGCTCATCAGGCCGATAACCAGGGCGGGCCATGAAATGCCGCTTGGGGAAAAAGCGGTGATTGATTGTTCCGTCATGCCCGCCATGCTACATGGCCGCCTCCATCCAGCAACAGACAGCAATTTCCTATGCCCCGTTCGGACTTCCTCAACGCGCTGACGGAGCGCGGCTTTATTCACCAATGCACGGATACGGACGGCCTGGACACGCTAGCCGCCGCCGGGCCGATCCGCGCCTATATCGGCTTCGACTGCACCGCCGATTCGCTGCATGTGGGTTCGCTTGTCCAGATCATGATGCTGCGCTGGCTGCAAAAGACCGGCCACAAGCCCATCGTCCTGATGGGCGGAGGCACGACGAAGATCGGAGATCCCTCCGGCCGCGACGAAACCCGCCAACTGCTGACGCACGAGGCGATTCAGCAGAACAAGGCTGGCATCTTCAAGGTGTTCGAGAAGTTTCTGAGCTTCGGCGAGGACGAAGCCATCACTGTCGACAACGATGAGTGGCTCAGCGACCTGAAATACATTCCGCTGCTGCGCGATGTCGGCCGCCATTTCAGCGTCAACCGGATGTTGACAATGGACAGCGTGCGCCTGCGCCTGGAGCGGGAGCAGAACCTGACGTTCCTCGAATTCAACTACATGATCCTGCAAAGCTACGACTTCGTGGAACTGTCGAAGCGTTACGGCTGCAGGTTGCAAATGGGCGGGTCGGACCAGTGGGGCAACATCGTCTCCGGCACCGACCTGGGGCGGCGGCTGGAGCAGCCGCAGCTTTACGGCCTGACCACGCCGCTGATTACGACCGCGGACGGCGGCAAGATGGGCAAGACGGCGGCAGGTGCGATCTGGCTGAATGAGGACCGGCTGCCGGTGTACGACTACTGGCAATTCTGGCGGAACACGCTGGATGCGGACGTTGGCCGCTTTCTGAAACTGTTCACCGAACTGCCGATGGATGAGATCGCCAAGCTGGAAGCCCTGGACGGCGTCGAACTGAACGAGGCCAAGAAGATCCTGGCGACCGAAGCGACCGCCCTACTGCATGGCCGCGCCAAAGCCGAGGAAGCGGCCGAGACGGCGCGCAAGGCGTTTGAGGAAGGTGCACAGGCCGAGGGTCTTCCGACAGTGGAGGTACCGGCGGATGAGTTGGAGACCGGAGTGCCGGCCTTCGACCTGTTCCGGCGGGTTGGCCTCGCCAATAGTGGCGGTGAGGCCAGGCGGCTCGTGCGGGGCGGCGGGGCCCGCCTGAACGACGTGGCGCTGAAAGACGAGAACCAGTCCATCGGCTCTGGCGATCTGACTGAGACCGGCACGCTGAAGCTTTCGGCGGGGCGCAAGCGGCACGTACTGGTGAAGCCGATTTAGCCCTGCCGCGGCGTTCCCCTCATCCCGAGTGAGCCGGCCTGTGGGCGGGTTGTAGCGAGTGATGGCGAGTTTTTGTGCGCGTCCACCATCTCTCGATACGAGCCTGTGGCTCACTCGAGATGAAGGCTAGTTGAGCCGTGAGAGCGCTCAAGGAAGGGTCATCACCATGTCCGCCATCGACGACGTCCTCGAACTGGACCGCCTGCGCATCCTGGCGATGCTCAACAAGGATATCGGTGTGTTGGGCACCATCCTGGCGGACGATCTGGTCTATACCCACCAGAACGCCAAGAAAGACAACAAGGACAGCCTGATCAACGCCATGCTGTCCGGCGCGGCGGCTTATCGGCAAATCGACGTGCGCATGACGGATACGCGTGACTTCGGCGACATCGTCGTCCTGATCGGGGAGGCCGATATGATCGTCAGCAGTTACGGCCAGCGGGCAGCCTTTGAAGTGCGTTTTACGGCTGTTTACGCCAAGCGCGATGGCGCATGGCAGATGGCGGTGTGGCAATCCACGAAAACGCCCGCCTGATTCAAGCGTTCGAGATACCTTCATTCATTATTGTGCAACAAACTTGGCGGGGGTAGCTTGTTGTGCCTAGGGAGAACACAAGCGGTAAACATTGTATACGCCGCAATAGATGGAGGAGACACTCTATGGAACGCCGAAATTTCTTAAAAGGCGCCGCCGTTGCCGGCGCTGCCGCCGCCGCTTCCACGCTCGCTGCCCCGGCAATAGCCCAGGGCAAGCGCGAGCTGAAAATGGTCATGGCCTGGCCGAAAAACTCGCCGGGCGCCGGTACATCCGGCCAGCGCGTGGCCGACCGCATCACCATGCTTTCGGGCGGTCAGTTAACCGTGAAAGTCTATGGCGCGGGCGAATTGGTACCGGCCTTCCAAAGCTTTGACGCGGTGTCCGCGGGCGACGCGGATATGTACCATGCTGCCGAGTACTACTTCCAAGGCAAGTCAAAGGCCTACAACTTCCTGACAGCGGTGCCGTTCGGCATGACCGGCACCGAAACCCATGCCTGGATCCGCTATGGCGGCGGCCAGGAACTGTGGGATGAACTGTCGGCCGGGTTTAACCTGAAGGGTTTCCCCTCCCACACCACCGGCACCCAAATGGGCGGCTGGTTCCGCAAGGAAATCAACAGCGCCGACGACTTCAAGGGCCTGAAGATGCGCATGCCCGGCCTCGGCGGCGAAGTATTGCGCGCGCTGGGCGCGACGCCGCTGAACCTGCCGGTCGGCGAAATCTATCCGTCGCTGCAATCCGGAGCGATCGACGCGACTGAGTGGGTTGGCCCCTGGCAGGACCTGGCTTTCGGCTTCTACAAGATTGCCAAGAACTATTACGGTCCGGGCTTCCACGAGCCAGGGACGGTCGCGTCTTTCGCTATCAACAAAGACCTGTATGACAGCCTGTCCAAGGAGCATCAGGAGTTGATCTCCATCGTGATCAAGGCTGAAGCCCAGGACCAGTCGGCGGAGTTCAATGCGCTTAACGGCTCGGCCCTGGATACACTCATCAACAAGCATGGCGTCACGCTGCGCGCGTTCCCGGACGAATTGATGATGAAGGCCAAGGAAGCCGCGGCGGACGTGGTCGCCACGATGGCCGGCACCGACGACATTACCAAGCGTGTCTACGAGAGCTATGCCGCCTTCCAAAAGCAGGCGATGAGCTATGCGGCGACCAGTGAGCTTGGCTACATGAACTTCCGGGCCAAGAACGCCTAGGCGCTCTTTCCTTTCCTCCGGTCCACCCACCGGCCCACCCTTTGGCGGCGTGCGTTCTCTGAACCTACGCCGCCATTGCGGGGCGCCCTGCAGCACGATCCACCAGCCTGGCTCCGCCATGGCGCAACGGTGGAACGCGGCGGCAGCTTCGCAGCAACGGAAATTGTCATGCTCGCATCCTTTGTCCGGATGATCGACACCCTGAACGAAAGGCTAGGCCGGGCCGTTTCCTGGCTCACCCTGTTCATGGTCCTGATTCAGTTTACCGTTGTTCTGACGCGGTATGTGTTCGGCATCGGCTGGATTTGGATGCAGGAGAGCATCATCTACATGCACGCCGCCGTGTTCCTGGCCGCCGCCGGGTATACGCTGGTGCATAACGGCCATGTACGGGTCGATATCTTTTACGGCAGCATGTCGGACCGCGCCAAAGCCATCGTGGATTTTATTGGCGGAACGGTTTTCTTGCTGCCGATGTGCGCAATGATCACCTGGGCGTCGTTCAGCTTCGTCACGCGCGCATGGGATGTGCTGGAGGGCTCGCCCGAAGGCGATAGCGGTATTCCGGGCGTCTTCGTGCTGAAAAGCATCATTCTGGTCTACTGCGGAGTGGTCGCCCTTCAAGGCCTGGCCATGATGGCGCGCTCGGTGCTGACTCTTTCGGGCGCCGCGCAGCCCCCGGTTCCCAATGCCGATGTCCAGGGAGAAGGCGTATGACGCTCTCGGAAACGCTCTCCCTGCTGCTGTTCGGCTCCGTCTGCGCGAGCCTGATGGCAGGCTTTCCCGTCGCCTTTACCCTCGGCGGCGTTTCGCTGCTGTTCGGCCTGCTCGGCAATATGCTGGACGTGTTCGACCTGTCCTTTTTCGGCTTCATCCCCAACCGCATCTTCGGGATTATGACCAACGAGGTGCTGCTGGCGGTGCCGCTGTTCGTCTTCATGGGGGTAATGCTGGAGCGGTCCAAGGTCGCCGACGACCTGCTCAACACAATGGGCGCGCTGTTCGGCACCATGCGCGGCGGGCTCGGCATCAGTGTTTGCGTCGTGGGCGCCCTGCTCGCGGCCTCTACCGGCATCGTGGGCGCGACGGTGGTGACCATGGGTCTGCTCTCGCTGCCGACCATGCTGCGCTGGGGCTATGACCCGAAGCTCGCGACCGGCACGATCTGCGCGAGCGGCACGCTGGGCCAGATCATTCCGCCCTCTATCGTGCTGGTGGTCCTGGGTGACCAAATCTCGAACGCCTACCAGGACGCGCAGCGGTCCCTGGGCAATTTCGCGCCCGACCCGGTGAGCGTTGGCGACCTTTTTGCCGGCGCCCTGATCCCCGGCCTGATGCTGGTGGGGCTATACATTTCCTGGCAGTTGCTCACCGCATTGCTGCGGCCGGAAGCAGCGCCCGCAATCTCCGAAGAGAACTCGCTCGGCAAGGTAAGCGTCGGCCAGACTCTGAGCGCGCTGGTCGTGCCGGTTGTTCTGATCATCGCCGTGCTCGGTTCGATCCTGGCCGGTATCGCCACCCCGACGGAGGCCGCTGCCGTCGGCGCCATCGGCGCTACTTTGCTGGGCGGCATGAGGCTCGCGACCGGATCGCAGAACTCGCTGATGATGGTTGGCGGTGCGGCACTGATCGGCGTGCTGATCCTGACCGGCTCGCTCGACCTGCGTCTTGGGCGGGATGAGGTCAGCGGCGCGGAGCAGTTCGGCATCTACGCCGCGGTCGTCTGCTGCATCCTGCTGGGCCTTGGCATTCTGGATGCGCTGAGGCGCACCCATCTGGAGGGCTCGCTGAAAGAGGTGATCCAGCAGACCACGAAGATCTCCGCCATGGTGTTCGGCATCGTCATCGGCGCGCAGATTTTCAGCCTGGTCTTCCGCGGCTTCGGCGGCGACGACATCGTGCACGAGTTCCTGAGCCAGATGCCCGGCGGTGCCTTCGGCGCGATGCTGGTGGTCATGCTGGTCATGTTCGTGATGGGCTTCTTCCTGGACTTCATCGAGATCACATTCGTGGTCATCCCGATCGTTGCGCCCATCCTGCTGATGATGGACATCAACCCGGTCTGGCTGGGCATCATGATCGCGGTGAACCTGCAAACCAGCTTCCTGACCCCGCCCTTCGGCTTTGCGTTGTTCTATCTGCGCGGTGTTGCGCCGCCGAGCATCTCCACCATGCAGATCTATGCGGGCGTCATCCCGTTTGTCGGGATGCAATTGTTGATGCTCGCCATCCTCTGGATGTTCCCGGACCTCACGCTCTGGCTGCCACGGATCGTGTACGGAACGGTGGCTGGCGACGGGTGATCCGAGGGTATAGCCGCATGACTGACGAGACGCCGGTTCTGATCGTTGGCGGCGGGCCGATAGGGCTGACGATCGCGCTGGACCTCGCTTGGCGGGGTGTGGCCTGTACGGTGGTGGAGCGCCGCGCGCCGGGGGAGCCTCCCCTGCCGAAGTGCAACCATGTGGCCGCCCGCTCCATGGAGATCTTCCGGCGGTTGGGCGTGGCGCAGGATTTGCGCAATGCCGGACTGCCAGCGGACTATCCGAACGATGTGTCGTACCGGACGAGCTTCACCGGTCGGGAATTAACGCGCATCCCCATCCCCTGCCGGCGCGACCGCTATACCGCGCGGGCGGGGCCGGACACCGGCTGGCCGACGCCGGAGCCTCCGCACCGGATCAACCAGATCTACCTCGAGCCGATCCTCTATGAGCACGCAGCGCGCTCACCGCTGATCACGCTGACCAACCGCTGCTCCGTTGAGCGATTCACGCAGGATGCGGACGGCGTCACCGCCTGGGTGCAGGATCTGGAGACAGGCGAGGAGCGCCGTATCGCCTGCCGCTACCTGATCGGCTGCGACGGCGGCGGCTCCGTGGTGCGCAAGGGCATCGGCGCGCAGTTCGAGGGCGACGCGGTCATCCAGCGGGTGCAATCCACCTATATTCGCGCGCCGGACCTGATCGGCTTGCAGCAGGAGGAGCGGGCCTGGGCGACGTTCTCCCTGAACCCGCGCCGCTCCGGCAATTGCTACGCCATCGACGGCAAAGAGCGCTGGGTCATCCACAACTATCTGAAGCCGGACGAGCCGGACTTCGACTCGGTGGACCGGGACTGGGCAATCCGGGAAATCCTGGGCGTCGGGCCGGACTTTTCCTATGAAATCATCCAACCGATGGACTGGTATGGCCGCCGCCTGGTCGCCGACAAGTTCCGGGACGGACGGGTGTTCCTCTGCGGAGACTCGGCGCATATCTGGGTGCCCTATGCGGGCTATGGCATGAACGCAGGCATCGCCGACGCCATGGGGCTTTCCTGGCTGCTGGCGGCGCACCTGAACGGCTGGGCGGACGCGGCGATCCTGGATGCCTATGAGGCGGAGCGGCAGCCGATCACCCAGCAGGTCAGCTATTTCGTCATGGACCACGCCCACGCCATGGCGGGCCAGCGCGGCAGCGTGCCCGCGAACATCGAGGCGGACGACGCCGCGGGAGAGGCGGCGCGGGCGGCGTTGGGGCAGATGGCTTATGACCTGAACGTGCAGCAATACTGCGCCGCCGGCCTGAATTTCGGCGCGTTTTACGATGCCTCGCCCATTATCGCCTATGACGGGGAGGAAGCGCCTGGCTACACCATGGCGTCGTTCGAGGCCTCAACCGTGCCCGGCTGCCGCGCGCCGCATTTCTGGCTGGCCGACGGGCGGAGCCTATATGATGCGCTAGGGACGGAGTTCACGCTGCTGGTGCTGGATGGCGGAGTGGAGTGGCAGGGGTTGGCGGAGGCTGCGATGGCGGCGGGGCTGCCGCTGTCAGTGCTGGAGATCGCGCCGGGAGAGGCCGATCCGGTCTATGCCGAAAAGCTGGTGATCGTAAGGCCGGACCAGCATGTCACCTGGCGGGGCGATGAAGCGCCGGAGGATGCATTGGGGTTGCTGCGCTTTTTGGGGGGGAGGGATTAGGCTGGTAGGTGATCCGGCGAGATCGCGCGCAGCATGGGAGAAGCTTTACCCAATCTCAACCATTAATCACTACGACGGTCGGGCGCGTAAAACAACGGTCGCAAATGTGGCCTGTGGATATCCACATTTTGTGGCTGTATGGTTCGACATTAGCGGATATAGTATCCTGATGAAAATTCCGTACACATTTCAATAGCTGTTCGATGGCTGACGAAATCGACAAAGAGTTAGACGAAGAGGATGTCGCGGCGTCTCCCAGCGAGATGGCGGATCCTGCCGAAATTGTGAATGCTAAAATTCCGGAAGATATTCGAGATCGTTATGAAATCTACAGTTACCGAAACGCGGCAGTTATACTGGCCGAAAGCCGACGGGATGAATTCAATGACATTCTGTCCGCGCTTCGGGAGTTCGAAATTACAACACAGATGATCCGCACGGCTGGTGGAAACGAATCTGAAGTTCCGAAAATTATTTCGAACACCCTTCGGCCTCTTGGGTGGCACGAAACCACAATCCAAGGTGATTTGCTGGTAAAGCTTTTGTGGAAGGAGCAAACGGGCGTTACGAGGGCGGGAAAGCCGAGGTTTAAAAAATTTAGTAAAGAAATCCTCAGAGAAAAATATTTGGACGGACACAAGGTTGACTATGTCAAAGGCAAGGTAGCCTTTGACTTGGAATGGAATAGCAAGGACCAAACGTTTGACCCCGACCTATATGCATTTAGCGCCTTTGCCCAGACCGGTGCTATAGACGTCGCCGTCCTCCTGACCCGAAGCGCAGACCTGAACCCCATTTTCCGGCAATTGGGTGAAGCGCTTGATAAGGAGGGGAATATTGATAGAAAACGAAATGGCGAACCCCGCATGACCCATGAAAAATATGGGGCAAGTACAACCTGGATGGGGAAGCTCATCTATCGTTTGAATGCGGGCCGAAACGGCGGATGCCCTGTATTGGCAATCGGTATAACTTCCAAATGCATCGCGGACTGGAGTGCATGACAATGACGGAACCGGATCCAGTTCAAGATTTTCGGGATGATCTCAAAGGACGGCAGTTCCCAACAATTCTTGCCGATCCACCTTGGCGTTTTCAGAACCGCACGGGAAAGATGGCTCCTGAGCATCGACGACTATCGCGTTACGACACGATGACGTTGGATGATATCAAGGCCCTACCGGTTGCAGAGCACGCTTGCGAACCTGCCCACCTGTATCTCTGGGTGCCCAATGCGCTACTGCCTGAAGGCATTGAGGTTATGCGCGCATGGGGGTTTGAGTACAAAAGCAACCTTATCTGGCACAAGATCCGAAAGGATGGCGGTTCCGATGGCCGTGGCGTTGGCTTCTATTTCCGAAATGTGACGGAGGTTGTGCTTTTCGGCGTGCGCGGAAAAAAAGCCCGGACGCTTGCGCCAGGCCGCCGGCAGGTCAATTTGATTGCCAGCCGGAAGCGTGAACACAGCCGCAAGCCTGACGAGCTATACGATGTGATCGAGTCATGCAGCCCCGGCCCCTATCTGGAGCTGTTTGCCCGCGGCTCTCGGAAAAACTGGACCGCCTGGGGCAACCAATCCGAGGAATACGATATCTCTTGGGATACATACTCCCATCATAGTCAGCACGGTAAAGTGGCTGCTGAATAGCGGGGCGATTAGAGAGACCCGATTGCATGAAGCGGTTTGTACCGGGCGACATGCTCAAGGCGGGGCAATGCGCAGGGCTTGAATGCGGCGGGGGGCGGACCATCTCGGATGGAGGTTGCGGATCGCTTCGGTGAAGCGTCCGGGAAACCCTGGGAGAGGGCCGGGTAGGTGAACCGGGGATGAACATTGCCTTAGCATCGGGTGAACGCCGGCTTAACGAACATTAACATTCCGACCGCCGGAATGTTCACTTTTGTTCAGGAATGTTCAGGTTTGTTAAGGTCTGCCGCACACCCTAACATAATACCGCTTCAACCCAGTGGCAGAGCCCGCGCGCAGGCCCTACAATCCGGTCATCAGTCCTGAACAAAAGGCCGGAAACGCCATGACCACTCTACCGATGGCCCGCTTTAAAGTGCTCGACCTGACCCGGGCGCGGGCGGGGCCGACCGCCGTGCGCCAGTTGGCCGATATGGGCGCCGACGTGATCAAGATCGAAGACCCGGGTGAGAGCGACAGCCGCTCGGTCACGGCGGGCGACCGGCATGGCTTTGACTTCCAGAACCTGCACCGGAACAAGCGCTCGCTCACCCTCAACCTGAAGAAGCCCGAGGGCAAAGAAATCTTCATGAAGCTGGTCGCGCAGGCGGACGTGGTGATCGAGAATTACCGCCCGGGCGTGAAAGACCGGCTCGGCATCAACTATGACGATTGCCGGGCGGTGAACCCGCGCATCGTTTATGGCTCGATCTCCGGCTTTGGGCAGAGCGGCCCCTACCGCGACCGGCCCGGCGTCGACCAGATTGCCCAGGGCATGGGCGGTCTGATGAGCGTAACCGGTCTGCCGGGCCAGGGGCCGGTGCGGGTCGGGATTCCCATCGCGGACCTTTCCGCCGGCATGTATCTGGCCATCGGCGTGCTGACGGCGCTCCTGGAGCGCGAGGTTTCCGGCGAGGGCCAGTGGGTGCACACGTCGCTCCTGGAGGCGCAGTTGGCCATGCTGGACTTCCAGGTGCCGCGCTGGACCATGGCGGGCGAGGTGCCGCCCCAGGCCGGCAACAACCACCCAACCAGCGTGCCGACCGGCGTGTTCGAGACATCGGACGGCCATATCAACATCGCAGCCTCCGGCGGGACCATGTTCGAGCGCATGGCGAATTGTCTGGGCGCGCCGGAACTGCTGACCGATGAGCGCTTCGCCAACAACAAGACCCGCCAGCAGCACCGGGAGGAGTTAAACGAGGCCATCGCCAGCTACACCCGCCAGAACACGTCCGCCCATTGGGTGGCGGCGATGAACGAGGCGGGCGTGCCGTGCGGGCCGATCTATTCGGTCGATCAGGCCTGCGCCGACGAGCAGGTGAAGCATCTGGGCTTCGTCGTGCCGGTCGAGCATCCGCAGATCGGCAAGATCGACATCGCACGCCATGCCACGAACCTCAGCCGCACGCCGCACCAGATGCGGAACGCGACTCCGGAACAGGGCGAGCACACGGATGCGATCCTGGCGGACCTGGGCTACTCGGCCGAGCAAATCGCCGACCTGCATGAGAAGCGGGTGGTGTAGGACGCTTCGCTCTCGATCCCCTTCATCGCCCTCCTGATCAAGGACAGGGCCCATTCCGGAAGCGGCGAGGTCTGAAGCACCTGCGTTGTTCTCAATGCCTCCGGATTGGACCCTGACTTGTCAGGGATCGGGCCGGGTGGAGCCGACAGCCATGAGCGGCTCTGCAATGGACCCTGAACGCTGCTTTGCCGCTTCAGGGCGAGAGAACCATGGACAAGCGCCGGGGCGGGGCGGCACCGTGCCGGCTATGACGAGGCAAGCGGGCCGCTTTCGGGGGGTCCCTTCAATTCCACCTGGTTGCCGTCCGGATCGTTCAGGTAGATGGACGGGCCGAAGCCCTCTGCGCCGTAGCGGGTGGCGGGCTCGCCGATCTCAATGCCGTGGGCGGTGAAATGATCTTTCAGCGCCGCCATGTCGAACGGCTCGATGGTGAGGGCGAAGTGGTCCATGTTGCGGCCTGCGTTTTGCCCCTCCCCGGTCGGCACCAGATCGACCAGCGCTGCGCCTGCCCGCATCTGGACCAGGCCAATGCTTTCGACGACACGTTCCACCTTGCATCCCAGCACGTCGCGGTAAAAAGCGATCGCCCGGTCCATGTCGGCAACCTTCAAAACGACGTGATCCAAGCTTCGAATTGCGAATCCCACGGTGACGTTCCTCCAGAGGCTGGTTACGGTTGCGGCGCTGTGCGCAAAAAAAGGTCAAACAAAAAACATCAAGCGCCTAACAATAACCAAATGGGAGTAAATGTCATGAAAACCATTGTAGCATCGGTATTGGCGATCGGTTTGATGGCGCCAGCTGCCCAGGCCATTGTTATTCCCTGGTCGGCCACGCTGGATCAGGCTCAGGAAGTACCGGCGCCGACCGCCGTACCGGGCGCTGGCGGTGTTGCTTCCGGCACCGTAGACACGGTAACCGGCGATCTAACCTGGATGATCACGTTCAGCGGCTTGAGCGGAGCAGCAACCGGCATGCATTTTCACGGTCCGGCCGCCCCCGGTGCGACTGCCGGCGTTGAGGTCAATATCGGCAATATCAGCGGGCTAACCAGTCCGAGCAATGGCTCGACGGTCATCTCTCAAAGTCAGGTCAGCGATCTGCGGAATGACCTTTGGTACATCAACGTGCACACCGCCCTGAACGCTCCGGGCGAAATCCGGGGACAGGTCGATGCGGTGCCCCTACCGGCCGCGCTGCCTTTGATGGTCGCCGGAATCGGCGCTTTGGCGCTGTTCTCGCGCCACCGCAAAAAAGCATAGCCATTGCTTCACCGCTCCCATCGAGCGGAGGGAATAGCGCATCCGGGGCGGCAGTAGCCGATAGCCGCCCCGGATGCGCTATCCGGCCAATTCAGCCGTCTCAATAGACAAGGCCCGGCAGGTAGAGCGCCAGTTCCGGCACGGCGAGCAGCAGGAAGACCATGCCGATCATCGCGATGACGAACGGGATCGCGCCAAGGGCCACGTCGTTGAACTTGCCGGGGTTCAGACGGATACCGTGCACGACGTAGAGGTTAACGCCGATGGGCGGCGTGATCAGCGCCGTCTCCATCAGCACCGTGACCAGGATACCGAACCAGACTGGGTCGTAGCCGAGCGAGGCGACGATGGGGAACACCACCGGGACCGTGGTCAGCATCATGGACAGCGTTTCCATGAACATGCCGAGGATCAGGTAGAAAACGATGATGATGATCATCGTCTCCAGCGGCGTTAACCCCAGTTCCTCAATCGTTTGCAGGATATCCTGCGTGACGCCCATGAAGCCCAGGATGAAGTTCAGGAACACCGCTGCCAGGATGATCAGCATGATCATCGCTGTGGTCCGCATGGTGCCTTCGAACGCCTCTTTCAGCATGGTCAGGTTCAGTGTCCGGGTCCACGCGGCCAGTACGCAGGCGAAAACCACGCCGACGGAGGCAGCTTCGGTCGGTGTCGCCCAACCGGCGTAGATCGATCCGACGACAACCAGGAACAGCAACAGTGGCGGCAGAAGGTCAGGCAGCGTGCGGATGCGCTCGCCCCAGCTGGTTTCCACCCTGTTGCCGCCCCAAGCGGGCCTCATCAGGCAGGTAAACACGATCACCATCATGAACATGCTTGCCAGGATCAAGCCTGGCAGGATCCCTGCCAGGTAAAGCTCCGGCACCGAGGTGTCGGTGATCAGACCATAGATTATCAGGTTGATCGACGGCGGGATCAGAATGCCGAGGGTGCCGCCGGCTGCCAGCGAACCGAGAAACAGGCTCTCGTTGTAGCCGCGCTTTTCAATCTCCGGATAGGACACCGTACCGACAGTGGCCGCCGTCGCGACACTGGAGCCGCTGGTGGCCGCGAAGATGGTGGAGGTGCCGATATTGGCGTGCATCAGGCCGCCCGGCAGCCAGGAAAGCCATTGGACCACCGCGCCGTACATCTTTTGCGCGAGGCCGGTGCGCAGCATGATTTCACCCAGCAGGATGAACATCGGCACCGCGACGAGGATGAACTCCTTGCTCTTGTCCCAGACGAATTCGCCGATGGCGAGCGACATTCTGCCATCGAATTGCATCTGGTCGAGGAGAAGGGTGAGAATACCGAGAACGGCGGCAACAGGAACGGCGCTGAGCACCAAGACGGCAAGGATAACAACTGCCCAAACTGCCATGGCTTAGGCACCTCCCGCTTGCTTTTTCAGGTCCATACCGTGGGTTTCGTCCGCCACTTCTTCGTCGATGGAGCGAACGCCTGCGATGAGCTGCACACCCGCAAGATCGCCACGCAGAAGCGTCATCAGCGAATAAAGCGAGACGAAAATCAGGGTGAGCATGAACAACACCAGGCCCGCCAGCCACAGGAGTTGGGGAATCCACAGCGGGGTCTGGAGCGTCGTGATGGAAACCGAATTGTTAGCCAGGGATTCGGTGAGCACGCCCCACGCCTTTTCCGTCAGGACCCCCATGTAGCCGGTGAGCAGGACAACGCCGACAACGTCGAGGACCGCCTGCACCGGCCTCGGCAGGAAATTGTAGAAGGCGTCGATACGCACATTGGCGCGGTGCAGCAGGCAATAGGAATAAGCCCATGTGGTGCTGATCGCGAACACATAGCCCGAGATCTCGTCGGCACCGCCCATGGAGAGGTTCAGGCCGGAGCGCAGGAAAATCTCCACCGTCACCAGCACCGCCGCGCCCAGGAGCGAGGCACCGCCTATCCAAACGGCTATCTGGGATATCTTCCCAAGGAACGCGTGTATCTGCTGCATCAACTGCCTCAGTCACTCAAAGATGGGATAACCAATAAAGCAACGCCGCTGCCGCGCGATTGGCGGCAACGGCGTCCACCTCCAGCGGCGTGCTTAGAGCTTCGCTTCCATGCCGACAATCTTGCCGATGGTGGAGTTCCACTCGTCGACGCACTGTTGCGTGCCGCAACGCTCGGCCCAGCGCTTCACGACGACATCTTCCACGATATCCTCCACCGCGGCCTTGTCAGCGTCGTTCGGCTCGACCGGAACCATGCCGCCCGGATCGCCGATATCGCAGGGTCCGTTGGCGTTGCAGTCCATGCCAC
This sequence comes from Alphaproteobacteria bacterium, assembly GCA_965222315.1. Classification (GTDB taxonomy): domain Bacteria; phylum Pseudomonadota; class Alphaproteobacteria; order Bin95; family Bin95; genus JACKII01. The sequence goes on from OZ244951.1 coordinate 2,749,979, forward strand.
GCTGGTCGTTCTTGGCGGTAGCCTTCCACATCAGATCATCGAGCTTGACCATCTCGTCCTTGAACAGCGTCTGCGCGTCCGGCGTCAGGCTATTCCAGGTGTTCAGGTTCATGGCGAGATAGGAGTTGGCATAACCCATCCGGATGCGAATATTGTGAGTCACGACCTGCCACCACTTGCCGTTATAGGCGGGCAGCGTGCCGGTCAGGCCACAGTCGGCGACACCCTTTTGCAGAGCCGGTACAACCTCGGCGAAGGCGATGGTGACCGGGGTGCCGCCAATACCCTCGATGAAATCACCGAGCGTGGTTGAGTAGGTGCGAATCTTTTTCCCTTTGAGGTCGGCCAGCGAGACGTACTTCTGGCTTTTGTCGCCCATGTTGCACCAAAGCTGCTGGGACGGCCATGCGTAGACCAGCAGAAGCTGAGAATTGAACTTGTCCTTCAATTCCCGTTCCATGATCGGCTTGTAAGCATTGGACATCTCGCGGTAGACGTCGAGGTCCTGCGTCAGACCGGCAAGGTCGGTGCCTTCGATGGCCGGGCTGTCCTGGCTGGAATAGGTGGAGAGACTGTGCGCGGCGTCATACACGCCGAGCTTCAGAAGGCGCATCACCTCGTAACCGGACAGGCCGAGTTCGGTATACGGCTTGGCGTTCGCGGTCAGCGCGCCACCGGAAACCTCCGGCAGAGTGTCGTTCCAGAAAGTGCTCTCGCGCTCTTTCCAGTGGTCCAGGTTGCCCCAGGTGCCCACGACTTTGAACTCTTTCTTACCATAATCAGCAGCAGACGCCGGTACCGCCGCAAGCGACGCGGCAACAGCGGCCGCAATGGCCAAAACTGTCTTTTTCATCTCAAGTCTCCCAGTTCTTGGAACTTTTTGACATTACGACACCGCTTTAAGTGCGGATCGAAGGCGAACATATAGCCCGGATCGGTTATGCGCTAGTCCCCTTACCGACGCTAAATGCCGGAAAACAAGGCATGCTCATTCCAGCTTCATCCAACCCCCAGTGAGCAAGTCCGCTGCCAAACAAGCCGCGCCCGTCATCCGGATCGGCCCAAGTATACTCATTGACCGCAAGATCGGAGTGTTCCGCCCGCATTGCAGCCCGCATGGCCTCGTGCCGGCGGGCGGGCAGCATCGGGTACCAGACCATGCCGGCAGCCGCGGGCCAGCGCAGGCGCAGGCGGGAGACAAAGGCGGGCAGGCCTTCATATTCCGCCTTCACCTCGTAGCTGGGATCGATCAGAATCAAGCCGTTCTGCGGGTTTGGCGGTTTCGGCGGCGCCATGAGGCCCAATCCGGAAAGGCCGTCTGCCTGCCGCACCGTCACCCGCTCATCGTCCGCGAAGGCCTGTTTCAGCCAGCCGTGCTCACGCGGGTGCAATTCCCAAAGCCATAGCCGGTCCTGGGGACGCAGCATGGTTGCCGCCAGGAGTGGCGAGCCAGGATACAGCCGCTCGTTCCCGCCGCGAATTGCCTGCAATGCGGCCAGAAAGGGCTCGTTCCGGTCAATCGACCGCTCACGCAATAGGCGTTTGATACCTTTTTCGGCCTCGCCGGTCTTTTCCGCCGCCGGATGATCCAGGTAATAGCGGCCCCGCCCGGCGTGTGTATCAACGAACAGCAGTGGCGCCGGGTCTTTAACCAGATGGGCAAGCGCGCGGGCCAGCAATACGTGCTTGTGCACGTCGGCAAGGCCGCCTGCGTGATACATATGTTGGTATGACAGCATGGGGGCGATTGCCCGCCTTTCTTTGTCGGGTCAGGCTGGGCCGGTTCAGGCAGGCTCGTACCAGCTCACATGTGCCGCCACCACGCGCCACCCGGCGCCTGGAATGCGCGCCCAGGTCTGGCTCTGGCGTCCGCGCTTGCCGGTCTCCGTGCGGGTGAATTCCGTATTGGCCGTGCCGAAATCGTCGCCGAACGTCGTGATAATGGTCCGCTCCAGCGTCCGGTCTGCCGAGGGGATGCGGGTGCGGGCGGCACGGATTTCGTCTGGCCCGTAGGAGTTGGTGCCCATGGAATAGCGCAGCACGCGAGGGTCTTCCCAAAAGAAGTCACCGACCAGCGCATCCACATCGTTGGCCATCAGGGCGCGCTCGTAAGCCGCGAAGGCAGCGGTGACTTCGGCGACGATGGCAGGTTTATTGATTTCCATGAGACGAGGCGGCTTTCGGCTGGAAGGGATGATTAAATGGTGGCGATAGGTGCCTTGGCGGCGCCAGACTGCTCTAGCATGAAGGCCGCGGCCAATGCATCTGCTTCCGCCCAGGGCCGGGCGATCAGTTGCACGCCCACCGGCAGCCCCTCCCCTTTCGCGGGCCAGAGCGGCGCTACGGCAATCGGCACGCCCGCCGGCGTCAGGGGCTGGGTCATAATCCCGGCGGCGGATCGGGCGGGAATGCTCTCGCCGTTGAGTTCAATCGACTCCGTTCCGATCGTGAGCGCCGGGAATGGCGTGGCAGGCGCGATGAGCAGGTCATAGGTTTCGAACAAGGCATCGACCTGCTGCTTGAACAGGCGGCGGGTGCGCTGGGCCTGAAGGTACCATTGCGCCGGGGTCAGGGCGGCAGCGGTCAGCCGGTAGCGGATCAGGGGATCGACGCGTTGACGGTCGGTCTTCAGGCGCTGGCGGTGCAGTTCGCCCGCTTCCGCATAGGTGATGAGGGCACCGGCGGCGCGGGCGGCGCCTGCGAGAGGAAGCGTGACCGTTTCCGTGGCTTGCAGAGCCTGGGCGGCGGCTTCCAATACCTCGGTTGCTGCCTCCCCCGCATATTGCGCAAAGTAGCCGCCGAGGATTGCGGCGCGCAGTGGCCTGGCATTGAGTCGGCCGATTAGCTCCGGCAAGCGATCCGCCTGCATGGGGTCGCGCGGGTCGCGGCCCTGGAGCGCGTCGTAGCCGGCAGCGAGGTCAGCGGTGGAGCGGGCGAACAGGCCCACATGGTCCAGGCTGGTGGAGAACGGAAACACGCCGCGCCGCGAGAGGCGCCCATAGGTAGGCTTCAGCCCGAACACGCCGCAGAAGCTGGCGGGGACCCTGACCGAACCGTTGGTGTCGGTCCCGAGCGCCAGATCAACGAGACCCGCCGCCACGGCCGCCGCCGAACCGCCGGAGGAGCCGCCCGCGCTGCGGCCGAGATCATGCGGATTGTGGGCCGGGCCAACATGGGAGTTCTCCGTCGTGAAACCGAACGCAAACTCGTCCATATTCGTTGCGCCGAGAGGAATAGCGCCCGCCGCGATCAAGCCAGCAACGGCAGCGGAGTCTTCGGCTGCAGGCGGATTGTCTGCCAGAATGACCGAGCCTGCGCGGGTAGTCAGGCCTGCAAAATCGTAGAGGTTCTTGAAGGCAAAGGTTTTCCCCGCAAGCGGCCCCTGCCCCGGCACGGACTGCGCCCGGCCCGGCGTGAGGTCGGTAAAGGCGTTCAGGCGGCCATTGGCATCGACAATGCGCGCGAGTTGGGCAGCGGTGCTCACAGATTGATTCTCCGGCGCTCGGCGGGTTCTGACTGACCAGTCAGGCGCTACCGTAGCCGGTTTCAAATGCCAGCGCAGCCCGGAGCGGAAAACAAAGAAAAGCGCCCGCGGCAGTGCCGACGGGCGCTTTCTTTAACACGAAGGTCCGAAAAGGTTGGCTCAGACCAGTGATTGCTCGCCCGGCTCAACCGGTTTTTCCTTGGGCGCTGGTTCGGAGGCCACTGGTTCGGGGGCCACTGGTTCGGAAGGCGCTTTCGACAAATCGATCGGGGGTACGGGGTTCGAGTCCGCACCATTGCCGGTGCCATTAGCGTCGCTACTGGCGTCGGAGGCCTGAGGAGTGGCGTTGTCGCCGCCTTCCTGGTCCTGCTGACGCTGGAATCGGCTGCGGCGGCGGCGGCGCGGCGGGCCCGCCGGCTGCTCCCCGTCTGGCTGCTGGTCCCCAGCAGTCCATTCGGGCGCCTCCGCGGGGGCATCAGGTTGTTCCGTGGGTTCCCTTGTGGGCTCTGCCGTCTCGGTATCGGCTGCGGCCGACCGGCGAGGCCGGCCCCGTTGAGGCCTGTCTTGCGGCTGGCGGTCTTGCTGTTGGCGATCTTGCTGCTGACGGTCCTGTTGCCGGTCTTGCTGAGCGTTTCCGCCCTGATCAGCCTGATTGCCGTCACCATCGCCGTCGCCATCAGCATCATCGTAGGACTGGTCGTCCCGGCTGTTGCCTTGATTCTGCTGATTTTGCTGCTGAGGCGGTGTCGCTGCGCTCAGTAGCCGGGAATAGTGTTCAGCATGCTGGTAAAGATTTTCCGCCAGCACCGAGTCGCCAGCCGATGACGCATCTCGCGCCAAGGCCAAGTACCGGTCGAGCACCTGTTGCGGTGTTCCACGTATCCGGCCGCCGGGGCCATTCGAGTCCATCTGCTGATTGCGGACGTTCTGCTGGCGGCCGCCGCGCGCGTTACCGCGACCACGCGCCCGGCGTGAAGACATTCCTTGTCTCATCAATCCGTCGTCTTATTCTGTGATACCGAGTTTCGTTCGACCCCGGGTCGAGCCCTCTGCTGCAATACCCAGTCAGCACACCCTACGGCTGGCGGGCTTTCGCAGCGGAGACCAAAGCAAAGCGCCTGATCCCGTCGCCACCTGAACCATATGCTCAGAAGCTGAAGACAAGCTACCGGCGATTAAGCGCATTGCAAGCTCAAAATTCGGTAAACAGGCTCACAGCACGTGGAACTCCGGCCAAATCGTGGCTGATTTGCGCCCGCAAACCATGCCGCTTGGCCATGGCGGCGACCATACCCGCCTGCCCCGCGCCAACTTCCAGGAACACCCTCCCTGAAACCCGCAGAAACCCTGGCAACTGCGGGATTATCCTGCGGTAGGCCGCGAGGCCGTCCGGGCCGCCGTCCAAAGCCTCCGGAGGGTCGAACTTCCGGACCCCGCGCTCCAATGTCGCGACATGGCCGGCCGGAATGTACGGAGGATTGCTGACGATCAGGTCGAATTCGCCGGTTAGTGGCCCAAACCATTCGGCGCAAACCCAGCTTGCGCGCGAATCCAGTCCCAACTGGCCTGCATTCGTCCGGGCAACCGCCAGTGCCTCCGGCGACACGTCGAGGCCGACGCCGCTGCTCTCCGGCAATTCCTGCAATAGGGAGAGAAGAATACAGCCAGAGCCCGTGCCGAGGTCGAGTATGCGCAGCGGCGCCGGCTGCCGCACGGTCTTCAGGCGCTCCCCATGGGCCAGCGCCAGTTCGACCAGCAACTCCGTTTCCGGTCTGGGGTCGAGGACGCCGGGGGCAATGGCAAAGTCCAGGCTCCAAAACTCGCGCTGCCCGCGGATGCGGCTGGCGGGCTCTCCAGCCAAGCGGCGGGCGAGCGCTTCCTGAAGCCTGACTGCCTCAGCCTGGGTCAGGAGTCTCTCCGGGGCGGTCAGCAGGGCAAGCGGCTCGGCGCGAAGCGCAATGGCGACCAGCACCCGAGCCTCCCGCCGGGCCTGGCCGATACCGCCGGCAGCGAGGGCCGCAGCGGTCCCTGTCAGTATCTGGCCGACAGTCAGGCTGTTGCTGGCCGGGGCCGCGCCAATCATACCAGGGTGGCGAGGCGTTCCGCCTGATCCTCTGCGATCAGGGCGTCGATCACTTCATCCAGGGCTTCGCCGGTCAGCACCTTGTCCAGCTTGTAGAGCGTCAGGTTGATGCGGTGATCGGTTACGCGGCCTTGCGGAAAATTGTAGGTGCGGATGCGTTCGGACCGGTCGCCGGAGCCGACCTGGCTCTTGCGGTCGGAGGCGCGTTCGTCGTGCAGGGTCTGGCGCTGGTGCTCATAGAGGCGCGAGCGCAGGATGGTCATCGCCTTGGCCCGGTTCTTGTGCTGGGACTTCTCGTCCTGCATCGAGACGACAACGCCCGAGGGAATGTGCGTGATGCGGACCGCCGACTCAGTCGTGTTCACGTGCTGGCCGCCGGCGCCGGAGGCCCGGAACACGTCGACGCGCAGATCCTCGGTGTTGATCTCAACATCCACCTCTTCGGCTTCCGGCAGCACCGCGACCGTCGCGGCGGAGGTATGGATGCGGCCGCTGGCTTCGGTCTGGGGGACACGCTGTACCCGGTGGGCGCCACTCTCGAACTTCAGCTTGGCGAAGACATCGGTGCCGGAGATCTGGGCGCTGGCTTCCTTGTAACCGCCAAGGTCGTTCTCCGAAACTTCCAGGGGCTCGAAGCGCCAACCATGCTGTTCCGCATAGCGGCGGTACATGTTGAAAAGGTCGGAAGCGAACAAGGCCGCCTCGTCCCCGCCGGTGCCGGCGCGCACTTCCAGGATGGCGTTTTTGGAATCGGCCTCGTCCTTGGGGATCAGCGCCAGCTGGACCTCATGCTCCAAATCGGGCATCTGCCCGCGCAGGCTGTAAAGCTCTTCCTCCACCAGCTGGCGCATGTCGGTATCGGTCTCAGGGTCCGCCAGCATGGCCTCGTTCTCGGCGATCTCCGCCTGCATCCGTCGCAGGGCCTGGATCGTTTCGGCAACCGGGGAGAGGTCCGAATACTCCTTGGAGAGCTTTATCATCTCCTGCGGCGGCAGGTCTGTCTCCGTCGCCATGCGGGAGGATAGTTCGTCGACCCGGGTCAGCACCTGGTCGAGTTTTTCATTCATGTTCACGGTTTGCTTAACCCGCCAAATGACTTGTCGCGAGATGATGGGCCAGATCGGACAATGCTACGGTTTGCTGCTCGCCACTGTCCATATCGCGGATGGTGGCTTGGCTTTCGGCCAATTCGTCATCGCCGACGATCACGACGAGGCGCGCGTTTGCCTTGTTCGCCCGGTTCATGCGGCGTTTGAGGTTGCCGCTATAGCCCATCTCGATGGCGATGCCGGCCGCGCGCAGTTTGAATGCTTCCTGCCGCAGCCGCCGCTCCGCCGCCTCCCCCATGGGGATGAAAGCAACGGGACGGGGGGATGCGGGCCAGTTTTCCGCCAGCATAACCAATCGCTCGATGCCGGCTGCCCAGCCGACGCCGGGCGTTTCCGGGCCGCCCATCTGGCCGATCAGGCCGTCGTAGCGTCCGCCCGCCAGCACCGCGCCCTGGGAGCCGAGACGATCGGTCGTGAACTCAAAGGCGGTGTGGCAATAATAGTCGAGGCCCCGAACCAGACGCTCGTTCAGGCTAAAGGCGATGCCGAGGTCGGCGAGCCCCTCCTTGACCTTGCCAAAGAAATCCTGCGCTGCCGGGGTCAGGTGGTCGGCAAAGCGCGGGGCATCCGCGGTGATGGCCTGATCGCCCTTGTCCTTCGAATCGAGGATGCGGAGTGGATTGCGGTGCAGCCGTTCCCGGCTGTCGTCGGAGAGCCGGTCGCGGAAGCTCTCGAAATACGCGACCAGCGCGGCGCGGTAGGCATCGCGGCTTTCGGTGTCGCCGAGGGTGTTCAGTTCCAGCGTGCACCAATCCAGCACGCCCAGCTTCTCCAGCACCTGCGCGCCGGTGGCGATGACCTCCACATCGGCGACGGGGTCGGCGACGCCGAACAGCTCGATACCGATTTGGTGGAACTGGCGCTGCCGGCCTTTCTGGGGCCGTTCGTAGCGGAACATGGGGCCATGGTAGAAGAATTTGAGCGGAAGCTGGTCGTTCATCTTGCCCGCGATAAAGGCGCGGGCGACAGCAGCGGTGCCTTCGGGGCGGAGCGTGATGCTGTCGCCGCCCTTGTCCTCGAAGGTATACATTTCCTTCGTCACCACGTCTGAAGTGTCCCCGAGCGTGCGCTTGAAGACCTCGGTCTGCTCAAAAATCGGCGTCGCAATCTCGCCATAGCCATAATTGGCGGCAAGCGCGCGGGCGCTGGCGACCACGTGATTGTGTTTGAGACTATCTTCCGGCAGCAAGTCGTGCGTGCCGCGGACAGGCTGAAGGGCTGCCACGAGGGAACTCCTGATCGAATCCGTTGCTTCTTCCGGCGTCCTTATAAGCCCAACATCGCCAAACGGGAAACAGGACATGCTGTGGCGGGATTCATTACGCGATATTCAGTTGCCTATTGCAGAGAACCGGAATATTTGCAGGGTTTCGCTAAATATAAGAGATACAGGCGACGCCACCCCACAACCACAAGAAGAATAGGAATATGTAAGTCATGGAAGGATTACTGGAGCAGATTGGCGAATACGCGCCAATCGTGATCGCAGCAGTCAAGGCGCTGGTCGTCCTGGTGGTCGGTTGGACGGTAGCAGGTGCGGTCAGCGGGTTCATCCGCCGGCGGATGTTGAAGGCTAAGAACATGGACCCAACACTGGCGGGCTTTGTCAGCTCGCTGGTGAAATGGGTCATTCTGCTGGTCGTCCTGATCGCCGTCCTGGAACTGTTCGGCGTAGAAGCGACCAGCCTGGTGGCGGTGCTGGGCGCCGCGACACTGGCCATCGGCCTGGCCTTACAGGGCACGCTGAGCGATCTTGCCGCCGGCGTGATGCTGGTGCTGTTCCGTCCTTACCGGGTCAACCAGTTTGTCGATATCGGCGGCACTGCGGGGACAGTAAAAGACCTGAATCTGTTCGTCACGGAGCTTTGCACGCCGGATAACGTCCAGATCATCATGCCCAACGGCAAGGCCTGGGGCGCAATCATCACCAACTTCTCCGCCCACCCCACGCGGCGGGTCGATATGACATTCAACATCGACTATGGCGACGATGCGGACAAGGCCATGGGCATTGTTCTGGAGACGGTGAGTGCGGACGAACGGGTACACAAAGACCCGGCCCCCTGGGTACGCGTCGTCAACCTGGGCGATTCGTCGGTGGATCTCGGCGTGCGCATTTGGTGCGACGCTGGGGATTATTGGGAACTGAAGTTCGCCATGACCAAGCAGGTCAAGGAAGCCTTCGACAAAGGCGGCGTCTCCATTCCCTACCCGCACGCGGTGCATATCAGCAAAGAGGGATGACGAGGCTGGATCTCCGGATAGCGCCGATGGCGCTTCCGGAGATGCCAGGTTTTTTGATCCTAGGCCGTTCCCGGCCGCGCAACGGCCCGGTTCAACCCGGCCTACGCCGCCACGATGGCGTCTACCTCTGCCTTCTCCGCCGCCGTCAGTACCCAGTCTGCTGCGGCGGCGTTACCGTGGATCTGTTCCGGCTTGGTCGCGCCCGCGATCACGCTGGCGGTCAGCGGCTCCGCCAGCAGCCAAGCGAAAGCGAGTTCGAGCAGAGAGTGGCCGCGCGCTTCGCAGAAGGCCCTGAGCTTGTCCACACGGTCCCAATTGGCATCATTGATGTACTTGTTACCGCTCTTGTTCGGGTCGAGCGTCAGGCGCGCGCCATCCGGCATCACATCCCGCTTGTACTTGCCGGTCAGCAGGCCGTTCGCCAGCGGGTAGTAGGGTAACAGGCCATAGCCATAGCGGCGGGCGACAGGCAACAGGTCCTTCTCTATGTCGCGGACCAGGATGCTGTATTCCTCCTGGGCGGAGACGAAGGGCACCAGGTTCTTGATCTCGGCGGTGAAGCTGGCCTCCACCATCTCCCACGGCTGCAGGTTGGAGGAGCCGATATAGCGAACCTTGCCCTGGGTCACGAGGTCGTCCAGCGCCCGCAGGGTCTCCTCCATCGGCGTGTTCGCATCGGGGAAATGCAGTTGGTAGAGGTCGATCCAGTCGGTTTGCAGGCGGCGGAGCGAGTCCTCAACCGCCTGCATGATCCACTTTCGCGATGCGCCCTTGCGCGGGCCATTGTCCATCGCGCCGCCAAACTTGGTCGCCAGCACAATGTCCTTGCGGTTCGCCCCCAGCACCTGGCCCAGTTGGGTTTCGGAACCACCGAATTCGCCGTATCGGTCGGCCGTGTCGAACAGCGTGATGCCGGCGTCGAAGGCGGCATGGACGACGGCGCGGGTCTGCTCCAGGTCTTTGATCCGGCCGCCGAAATTGTTGCAGCCGAGACCGACGGCAGAGACGCGCAGGCCGGAACGGCCGAGATTGCGGAATTCCATCAGGGTTTCTCCGGTAAGATGCTCTCGTTGTGATGCCCCAAAGGTTCACCCGATCCAAATGGATCGGGACCTCCTCTAACGCCGACCGCCTCTGGGCGTCGGACGGGCGGGCAACGGTCGGGGCCTGGCGGGCGGGCGGGCACTGGGCGGTCGGTTTCCAGGCGGCCTCGTGCCCGGCCTGTTTGGACGGTCCGGGTAATAGTGGTCATGGTGGTAGTAGTAGATGCCGGAGCGGTAGGGATACGGGTCGTAGTAGACGGACCCGCCGCCACCGCCGCCGGTACATGCGCTGAGCGCCAGACCCGCGCCCAGCACCAGGATGGCTCCTCTTATCCGAAACATCAGCGACCGTCCTTTCCAACCAGCAACGACTTGGCGATTATGTCGATGTCGGCCTTATAAACCTCCCGCGCACCATACTCGCCAACGAATATTGCGATGGCCTGCCGGCCACCGGGCAGCGAGACTATGCCGACCGAAAAGTCCACCGGCGCCCCATCACGCGTGCCTTTGCCGGAATAGAGCCTGGCCGGCAGATCACCGAGTGTTCCGTCCTTCTGCCGCTCCACCGTCGCGTTTTGAACGATGCGGGGGCCCAGGCCTTTTACATAGGCTTCGGCGTCCTCTATCGATTGCACCTCCACCGGAGAGAAGAACCCGATCCATAGGGAAAGGTCGCCTTCGGGCGTGAGGCCGAGGATCCTCGGGCGCTGTTCCCCCTCCTCCGAGACGCCGGTGGTCACGACCCAATTGTCGGGCACGGCGATGGAGAACAGGTCCTTGCCTGCCGCGTCATACATAACCCTGACCTCGGCAGCCGCGGGCTGCCAGGCCGCAAGGGCCAGGGCCAGCCCGGCTGCGGTCAGAAACAAGCGTACCAGTTTCATCGGTCGCTCTCCTTAATAAATCGTACGGGCCATGTGGGCTGGATAGCCCTTGTCGTATTCCTGCGCGTCGAAGGTCTCGTCTTCGATCAGCGCCTTGATCATGGTGCCGGTGCTGGGCAGGGCGGAGCGCGGCACCTGCGCCGCCGGGTCCCAAAGCCGGGAGCGGGCGATGCTTTTCTGGCACTGGAAATAGACCCGGTCGACCTCAACAACGATGATGGAGCGGGGCAGCTTGCCCTGCATCTCGAAGCTTCCCAGCAGCGCGGGCTCGATGGAGAGATGGGCGCGGCCGTTGATGCGCAGCGCCTCCCCAACGCCCGGGATCAGGAACAGCAGCGAGACGCGGCCGTCGCGGACGATGTTGCGGAGCGAGTCGACGCGGTTGTTGCCGTTGCGGTCCGGCATCATCACGGTCTTTTCGTCCACGACCCGCACGAAACCCGGCGGGTCGCCGCGGGGCGAGCAGTCGGTACCCTCCTCCGCCACCGTGCTCAGCAGCACGAAGGGAGATGCCTCGATGAAGGCGCGGTAGTGGTCGGAGATATAGTTGATCTCCTTCGACACGGCCCCGCCCTTGGGGAAGCCGTAGATGGCCTCCAACTCGTCAATGCTCTCGATACGGTCCGGATCGCTCATCGCGGCTGTCCTCATGATCGCCAACAGGTTCCACAGAGTCGTAGCGCCGCCTCTGGCCAGCGTCCAGAGAATAGGGCTAAGCTGCCGGCGGAGGGAACCTGCCGAGCCAGGCACAAGCGGCGCGGAGAAACGGCTGCCCGGCTCTGAGTATAGCGCAGCCCCCTGCCCCTGGTGGTGCCGCATTAGATGGCGCCCCCGCTGACAGGAACACGTTGAAGCGGGCTGCCCAGACGATGGGAGTTGAAGCCATGCACCCGGTAAAGGCAAGCCAAAGTGGCAGATTGCTGCCGGTCCTGCTGATGGTTCTGGTTCTCGTTGGCGGCAGCATGGCCGAAGCCGCCAAGCCCGACCCCGCCGTCCTCGACCTGCAAACGAAACTGGAAGCGATGGGCTTCGCGCCCGGCCCGGCCGACGGGCTGATGGGGCGCAAGACGCGAACGTCAATGCAGCAATTCCTTGGCTCGCTCCAGGCGGACAAGAACGCCTCGGTCGAAGAAACGCTGGCGATCATGGCCGACTTCGAAGCGCGGCGGGAGGCGGTGGTGCGGGTATGGTTAGACGCGCGCGAAGGCGGGCCTGACCCGAAACAGGTTGCGGCGTTCGAAGACCAAAGCGGGCTATATATCCGGCGTCTGGTCGCGCCGACCGCCGAACCTTCGCATGGCATCTTCAAGGACGACCAGGGCCGCTACCGGCGGATCGACGGCGAAGGGAAGCCGGAGACCGTTCCCTATGAGCCGCGCTATGCGGTGGTGAGGGGAGCAAATCCCTATGAGGTCTTGCTGCACTTCGTGAATTTGGAAGCGGAACTGGCACGCCCGGAGACCGACAAGGATTTTTGCGATTGGACGACGGCACGCCAATTTTGGCGGGACGCCTGGCAGTTTAGACAACAGGCACAGAAGAAAATCGACCAAACCAAGACGTTCATGAGCAGCCGCGGCGACCCCGCCGGACCGGACTATGAAGACGGCAAGGCGTTGTGGTGCATCTACGCCGCCATGATGAACGTGGCGATGAATCCGGGCTACGAACTGCCGGAAAAGGCCAAAGCAACGCAGGTAGCCTACAGGGAGCGGAAGGCGGAGGAGCAGGCGGCAGCCAAAGCCGAGGCCGAAGCACAGACCAGGCGCGAGGCCGAGCGGGCGCGGGAGAATGCGGCCCTGGCCGTGGTGGCGGCTAAAGCGGCGGCGTTGAACGACGCACCAGCCCTGGAGGCCCTGCTTGACTCTGAGCCTGACCGGGGCAGGCGCGACCCGATTGTGGAACGGCTCGAAATTCTGCACCGGGACGACGTGCTGGCCAACGGTCCCGGCTGCCGCCCTGTCGTCAACGACCTGCGCATCGACCCGCCGGACGGACGGCCCGGCGTCTCGGCCATGACAGTGAATTCAATGCCGGGCCGCCCCGGCCTGGTTCGAATGGGCACTGAGCTGAAGCATGACCGGATGATGTTCTCCATCGGCGGCATGATGGGCTTGGGCGGAGCCAAGCAAAAATCAGACACCTGGGTGCATGGCAATATTCACCGGGTGAAGGCGCAGTACGATGTGGGCGGATACGAAACCGCCGCCATAGCCAGCACCGGAGACAAGTATCATCGTATGACTTTTCTACTGGTGCATGAGGTAGGCTATGTCTACCTTCGTGGTACGGGAGTGATCCGCCGCAAGGATGGCACGTCTGTGATGTTGCCAGACGACATGTCCAAAGATTGCGGGTAGGCCAATTGGCTCTGGCGGGCGGCAAGGCTCTGCCTTAGACTTTTTGCCAACACGCCAACAAACAACGAGGAATACAGCCCATGCTGTTCGGCCCCGAAGAAGAAGCCTTCCGCGAGGAAGTGCGCGACTTCATCAACGAGAAGCTGCCCCAGGACATCGCCAAGAAACATCTGGCAGGCATGGAAATGCAGAAAGAGGATTATATGCGCTGGCATAAGATCCTCTATGAAAAAGGCTGGATCGCGCCGAACTGGCCGAAGGAGTATGGCGGCTGCGAGTGGGACGCCGTGCAGCGCTACATCTTCGACGAAGAAGCCGGGCTGGCCGGCGCGCCGCGGCTCTCTGGCTTTGGGCTCAACATGTGCGGGCCGGTGCTGATGGCCTTCGGCACGCCGGAGCAGAAGGCAGAGCACCTGCCGAAAATCCTCTCCGGCGAGCGCGTATTCTGCCAGGGCTATTCAGAGCCGGGTTCGGGCTCCGACCTCGCCTCGCTCAAGACACGGGCGGTGAAGGATGGCGACCATTACGTCATCAACGGCCAGAAAATCTGGACGTCGCTCGCCCATCACGCCGACTGGATTTTCTGCCTGGTGCGCACCAGCATTGAGGAGAAGAAGCAGGACGGCATCAGCTTCCTGGTCTTCGACATGAAGTCGCCGGGCGTCGAAATCAGGCCGATCATCACTTTGAACGGCCTGCACCACACCAACGAGACCTTCTACACCGACGTACGCGTGCCGATTGATGGGTCGCTGGTCGGTCAGGAAGGGCGCGGCTGGACGATCGCCAAGTTCCTGTTGGGACACGAACGCATGGGTGGCGGTTCCATGGCGGAAGTAAAGGTGGCGCTGCGCCGGCTGAAGGAAATCGCCGAGCAGGAGCGCGACAGCGACGGCGAGCGCCTGATCGACGACGACTATTTCAAGCGCAAGCTGATCGACGCCGAAACCCAGACGATCTCCTGCGAGCAGTTCGTGCTCAAGACACTGGCGGCCTACCGCTCCAACAACGAGATCGGGGCGGCGGCGAACATGATCAAGGTGCGGCGTTCCGAGGTGCAGCAATTGGTGACGGAGATCGGCACGGAGGCCGGCGCGTACTATAGCCAGCCCTACAACCTGGAAGCGCTGCGGTTCGGCTGGAACGAGGAGCCGGTGGGCGCCGAATACTTTAACGGCCTGACCCCGAACTACGCCTTCCTGCGTGCCGCCTCGATCTATTCCGGCTCCAACGAGATCCAGCGGAATATTGTCAGCAAAGGAACGCTGGGGCTCTGAGGAGCCACCGCATAAAAAGCACACTGACGACCTTGCGGCTCCCGGAACGGATAATGTCTCCGCCGGGAGCCACGCTGCTTCGGCCTTTTTCCCCTGGCCAGGGGCCCCGCTAACTTTATTGCGTTATTGGACGGGCATTGCCGTGACGGCACTGTCATCATCCCGCATCATTCTGTCCGACGGTGGCAATATCCGCCCCCTCGATAATCGCTCGACGTCGCCAGGATAATACGGAATTGCCCCCTAATTACTTCAATATCTCAATATTTTGGCACATCGGGTCTATGCAGTTTGCGCCAAATCGTTATGTCTTCCCTGCCAGAGTTTCCGACGGAAATTCACCAAACAAAGCGCGGTAACGTGCCGAAAGCCGGCCGAGTTCACTGATTTCCCAATGATTGGCAACTGCTGCTACGGTTGTCTCTGCTTCCGTCTTGGCACGGAGTTCGCGCCGGATGCGGTGGAGCCGAAGTTGCAGGACGTAGGATTTCGGGGAATCCCCTAAAACGTCGATGAATGCGCGGTGGAGTGTCCGGCGGGACGTTGCCGCCGCAGCTGCGATCTGGTCAATCGTGATCTTCTGGTCCAGATGCGCCTCAATCCAGTCCCGCGACCGCCGGACGATCGGACTGTAGCGGTTATTGTGCTGCGTGCCGCCAATATCTTGCGGCAATAGCCCGGCTTGGTGGATCAACACGCCCACCAGTGCCTCTGCCAATACGGCAGGCGACGGCCGTTCGTCCGCACAGTTGCCCACCAGCGCCTGATGCACACGGTTCAGGTATAGCGCACTCTCCTGTCCCAACGGCACTGGATACAGGCATGCTTCCGAAAAGGCAGCACTTGGCAAGGGCACGCCGATACGGGCAGCCGTCTGATGAAGATGCTCTTCGGAGACCGTGCAGAACAAAGAAGACACTGGGCCGTCCATGACCGAGTCATACTCCGATCCAGCCGGATACGACAGAACGCTCCCTTCATGAACCGGGCGCAACCACTGCAGATTGCCCGGCCCGCAGCGTAATCCGACCTGGATCGTCAGACTGTCCGCGGGCATTGCACCGCGGATGGCAACCTTACCATTGATGGAACAGCCAACGACTGTGGCCCCATTTTGGACGCCGAGCGCTTTGACAGCGTCGACGGGGTTGGCAGAAAGCTTGGTCGTTTCGAATTGCGTATGCGGAAATAAGTTGTCCAGGCATTCGAAAGAATTAATCCGAACAACTTCCCATGGTGGTCCACCGCATTCTTGCTTAACACTCGTCACCAGCTATGCTTCGCCCGAAGGGTTAAAAAGAACATCCGGAAGAGCAAGGTCATCCAGATGCCCAACGCGCATCACTAGCCGCACCCCAACCGATTTCTACTATTCCAGCTCTTTCAGAACGTAATAGGCTGCGCGTTTTTCTTTCAGGTATCAATGCAATTTGTGCCAAATATGCCGCGCGCCGGGGCGTCATTGGCCGTCGCCGAACCGGCCAGCAGAAAAACAGCGGTCCGCCAGTGGTCTTGCCTGACGTCGGTATTGCCCGAACATGAACCGCAGGAATTCACCTGACATTCGCCTCCACGCTGGCGGTGGCGCGGCCGCAATGCTTTTTCCCGGCTCCCGCTGAGTTTCGGCACGAATATTGCTGGGTGGAAGAACCTCAGATTTGGAGTCCCTCATGGATATCGGCGTTTTTATCCCTATCGCGAACAATGGCTGGCTGATTTCCAAGACATCGCCGCAATATCCGCCGAGTTTCGAACTCAATAAGACCGTCACCCAGCGGGCGGAGCATTACGGCCTGGATTTCGTCCTCTCCATGATCAAGCTGCGCGGCTTCGGCGGAGAGACTGAATTTTGGGACTATGCCCATGAATCGTTCACGCTGATGGCGGGCCTCGCGGCGGTGACCGAACGGATCAAGCTGTTTGCCTCCGTCGCCGTGCTGACGCTGCCGCCGGCGATGGTCGCGCGGATGGCGGTGACCATCGACTCGATTGCACCCGGCCGTTTCGGCGTCAACATCGTCTCCGGCTGGGCCAAGGACGAGTACACCCAGATGGGACTGTGGCCGGGCGACGCGTATTTCGGGTACCGCTACAATTACAGCACCGAGTTCGTCACCGTGATGAAGGAGCTTTGGGAAACCGGACAGAGCGATTTCAAGGGTGAGCATTTCACCATGAACGACTGCCGCCTGCTGCCCAGCCCCAGCAGTAAGATCGAGCTGGTGTCGGCAGGCCAGAGCGACACGGGCATGGCGTTTACCGCCGAGCATTGCGAGTACCAGTTCGTCCTCGGTTCCGGCGTCAACACGCCAGCGGCTTACGCACCGACCAACGAGCGCCTGATGGCGGCGGCGGCCAAGACCGGGCGCGATGTCGGCTCCTACGTGCTGATGATGATCATTGCCGATGAAACCGACGAGGCCGCCATGGCCAAGTGGCAGGACTATCACGACAACGCGGACATGGACGCCCTCGATTGGATGGCGGGCCAGGGCGCTGGCGACCCGAACGCGGATGCGAGCGGCACCGCCGCCTCCATCACCGCGCCGGAGGGGGCGGTGAACTTCAACATGGGCACGCTGGTCGGCTCCTACGCCACCGTTGCCCGGATGCTGGACGAAGCCGCAGAGGTGCCGGGGACCAAGGGCATCATGCTGACCTTCGACGACTTCGTGCAGGGGATCGAGGATTTCGGGACGAAAATCCAGCCATTGATGAAAAGCCGGGCCGACCGGCCGCAAACGGCCGTTTAAGGGGGAAATTCCATGGAAATCGGCATTTTCCTGCCCATCGGCAACAATGGCTGGCTGATCTCTGAGACGTCGCCGCAATACAAGCCGACCTGGGATCTCAATCGCACGGTAGCTCAAAAAGCGGAGGCTTTCGGCTTCGACTTCGCGCTTTCCATGATCAAGCTGCGCGGCTTCGGCGGGCCGAGCCAGTATTGGGACTACAATCTGGAATCCTTCACGCTGATGGCCGGGCTGGCCGCCGTTACCAGCCGCATCAAGCTGTTCGCGACCGCTGCCGTGCTGACGCTGCCGCCGGCGATCGTCGCGCGCATGGCCAGCACAATCGACTCGATTGCGCCCGGACGCTTCGGCGTTAATGTCGTCACGGGTTGGCAGCACGCAGAATATTCGCAGATGGGTCTTTGGCCGGGCGACGAGCATTTCGCCCACCGCTATGACTATTGCGCCGAATACGTACAGGTGATGCGGGATCTTTGGTCAGAGGGGCAGAGCGACCTGAAAGGCCAGTTCTTCACCATGGACGACTGCCGCCTGTTGCCGAAACCATCCATCATGCCGGGCATCATCTCCGCCGGGCAGAGTGACAAGGGGATGATGTTTGCCGCGGAGCATGCGGACTACAACTTCCTTTCCGGCGGGGGCGAGAACGAGGCGGC
The DNA here is from genome assembly GCA_965222315.1 of Alphaproteobacteria bacterium. Classification (GTDB taxonomy): domain Bacteria; phylum Pseudomonadota; class Alphaproteobacteria; order Bin95; family Bin95; genus JACKII01. The sequence goes on from OZ244951.1 coordinate 2,767,875, forward strand.
AAGCGTCGCCCGCCAGGTGGACAGGCTGAACGCCGCGACGGCCAAGACCGGCCGGGACGTCAAGGCGCTGGCGCTGATCATGGTTATCGCGGACGAAACCGACGAGGCGGCCTACGCCAAGTGGGAGCATTACAAGCGCGGCACCGATCATGAGGCCATTGCCTGGCGCGACAGCCAGGCCAGCGCGGACAAAAAGGCGGAGAAACTGTCGACCGCGGGCCGGATGCTGTCGGAGCAGCACGAACTGCCGACCAATATGGCGCGTTTCATCGGCTCTTACGCGACGGTGGCGGCGAAGCTCGACGAGTTGGCGGCGGTAGAGGGCCTCCGCGGCGTGATGCTGACCTTCGACGATTTCGTGAAGGGGATCGAGGACTTCGGCACCAAGATCCAGCCACTGATGAAATCGCGCACCGGGATGGCGGCCGCGGCCTAATGTTTAGATACGGGAAACGCGGCCCATCCCGGCCCGGACATCATAAACGTCCGGGCCGAAGCGGGCAGCAGGGCTACTTGTCGAGCCAGAACGTGTCCATGCGGACAACGTCGTAGATGCCGAAATAATTGTCCGGGCGGTGGCCCTTCACGTAGTCGTACCAGCCGTCATTGATCTTCTCCCACGCCACGGGCAGCACGGGCGGATTTTCTTCCATGATCATTTCGGCCTTGGTAATCGCGGCTTGCCGCTTCACCGGATCGACTTCGCTATCAATGACCTTCAGCAGCTCATCGAATTCCGGAACCGACCAGTTCGAGTAGTTCTGCGCGCCGCCCGTCGAATACCAGCCGTTGAAGTAGTCGGACGGATCGATCAGCGTCGAGACAACGGCACCGATAGCCATGTCGTAGTTGCCAGAGCGGACATCGTCGAACCAGACCGACTCAACGACCGTGCGCAGGTTGCACTTCACGTTCAGCGACTGTTGCAGCATCGCCTGAATGGCCTGCGACCACAGCTTGAAGCTCGCGACTTCGCGCACCAGGAAGTCCAGCCCTTCGGAAATGCCGTCGGCATAACCGGCTTCGGCCATCAGCTTCTTCGCTTCCGCGACGGAAGCATCCTGCGGATCGATATAGCCGAGGCGCTTCTTCAACTCCTCCATCGGGGTGGCGTAGTCGGAGAACGGGTAAATGAAGCCGCCGACCATCATCGGCGCGACGTCCCTGACCACATCGACAAGCACCGGCCGGTCGAGCACAAGATGCAGCGCCCGGCGGACGCGCGGATCGGCCAGCGGGCCTTGCCTCGCATTCATCCAGGTGCCCTGGATAACCGACTGGTAGTAGTCGGTCGCACTCATGCCGTCGGTCTTGTCAACTTCGCTACGGGTGACCGGGTCGATCAGGCGGGCATAGTCGATGCGGCCCGAGAGCAGCGCGGAGCCCAGTTCCGGCGAGAACGGCAAGGCATGATAGAACTCGATCCCATCCAGGTAGGGCAGATTCGGGTTCCAATAGTTCTTGTTCGCCGTCATCTCCCATACTTCCTGTTCGACGCGGCGCACGCTACGGAACGGGCCGGTGCCCGGAACATCCAGGGTCTTGCGGAGGTTGTAATCGTTGTCCTCCAGCGTCTTCTTGCGGACGATGCCGTTCCAGCCACTGGCGATGGCGGCCATGATGAAGTCAGCCGGACGGGGCACGGCCAGCTTGAACTGCACCGTGTGGTCATCCAGAGCGTTGACGCTCTCGACCGATTTGAACAGGGCGCTGCGCGGGATGTTGATACCCGCCGGCGGTTTGACGATGCGGTCAAACGTGGCCTTCACGTCCGCCGAGGTCAGGGTTGCGCCATCGGAGAACTCCACGCCTTTGCGCAGATGGAAGGTGTAGGACGTGCCGTCCTTGGAGATTTCCCAGCTATGCGCGAGGTCGGGAATGATGGTCTGGCCGCTGTCATTCGGATTCCGGCGAACCAGATTGTCGTACATGCAGCCCTGGGAGCCCAGGTTGTTGACCGTGCCAGACTGGTGGAAATCGAGATGGGGCGGCCGCATGGTGATGCCGTAGCGCAGCACCCCGCCCTTCTTCGCATTCGCTTCCGGGGCGGCGAGCATGAATTTGGAGCCGTCCATTTCCATCGGCACGTTTGCAGTCGCGCGACCCACACCCAAACCATAGGCGGCCCCCATGGCAGCCGTCGTTTGAAGGAAGCGGCGCCGGCTCCATTGAGGCATTCTAAATCCTGTTCGTGACATCTGGCATTTCCTCTTTGTCGCTTGTTTACTATAGCCACTAAGAAGCGGCGCTTAGACTCTATCGCTGTTTTATCGCTTTTCTCCAGAACTAAATGAATCTTTCCTGCCTTTGCAGAGTCCAACGCATGTGCTCTGATAGGCACTCGAAAAGGCTGGCGCAGCGCAAATGCCAGCCGAGAACACAAGGAGGAATACGCTTGAGCGAGCTGGCGACAGCGGATGCCGGGGCAACAAGTGCCAAGCGCAAGGACGGCAAGGTTGTGCTGGAAGTGCGCGACCTCGAGACCCATTTCCGCACTCCGGGCGGCCTGGTGCGGGCCGTCGATGGCCTGTCCTACACCGTGCGAGAGGGCGAAACGCTGGGCGTGGTCGGCGAGTCTGGCTGCGGTAAGAGCGTCACCGCGCTATCCATCCTGCGATTGATCCCCGACCCGCCTGGCAAGATTGCGGGCGGTGCAATCGAGTTCGAGGGCACGAACCTACTCAACCTTTCCGAGCATGAGATGGAGGCAATCCGCGGCAACGATATCTCCATGATCTTTCAGGAGCCGATGACGGCGCTGAACCCGCTCTATACGGTCGGGCGGCAGATCAGCGAGTCGCTCATGCTGCACCAGGGGCTGTCCAAGCGCGAGGCGATGCAGCAATCGGTGGCGATGCTGCGCCGGGTTTCCATCCCGGAGCCGGAAAACCGGGTGAAGGCCTACCCGCACCAGCTATCGGGCGGAATGCGCCAGCGGGTGATGATCGCCATGGCGCTCTGCTGCAATCCCAAAGTGCTGATCGCCGACGAGCCCACAACGGCGCTCGACGTAACCATTCAGGCGCAAATTCTGGACCTGATGCGCGACCTGCAGGAAAGCACGGGCGCGGCGGTCGTGCTGATTACCCACGATATGGGCGTGGTGGCGGAGAACGCCGACCGGGTCGTGGTGATGTATGCGGGCCGCAAGGTGGAGGAAGCGAGCGTCGAAGACCTGTTCGAGCGGCCGAGCCACCCCTACACCCAGGGCCTGCTCGGCTCGATCCCGAACGTGGAGGAAGTGGCCCACATCCAGGGCGAGCGGCCGCGGCTGACAGAGATCACGGGCATGGTGCCCTCGCTCACCGATCTGCCGCCCGGCTGCGCGTTCGCGCCCCGCTGTAAACATGCGACGGACCAATGCCGCATGGCGCCGGCGCCGCAACTGGAAGAACTGAGACCGGACCATTGGGTTTCGTGCTGGAACGCCCGGACGATTGAGAGGGATGCGTGATGAGTGAGCCTGACGCGGACGCGACACCCCTTCTCGCCATTAAAGACCTGAAGAAGCACTTCCCGATCTACAAGGGCGTGTTTGGCCGTCTGGCAGGACAGGTCCACGCCGTCGACGGGATTACCTTCAGCATCCAGCCCGGTGAGACGCTGGGCCTGGTGGGGGAGTCCGGCTGTGGCAAGTCAACGGTCGGGCGCACGGTGCTGAAACTACTAGAGCCGACCAGCGGGTCGATCAAGGTCAGGGGCGAGGAGATCGCCAACCTGTCCTCGAACGAGATGCTGCCATACCGCCGCGACATGCAGATGATTTTTCAGGACCCCTATGCGTCCCTGAACCCGCGCATGAGTGCAGCAGGCATTGTCGGGGAGCCGCTGAAAATCCATGAGATCGGCTCCAGAGCCGACCAGCGGGACCGGGTTGCCTGGCTGTTCGAAAAGGTCGGCCTGCGCCCGGAGCGCATGTTCTCCTACGCCCATGAATTCTCCGGGGGGCAGCGCCAAAGGCTGGGCATTGCGCGGGCACTGGCGGTCAATCCGGAACTGATGGTCTGCGACGAGGCGGTCAGCGCGCTGGACGTGTCTATCCAGGCACAAATCATCAACCTGCTGATGGATTTGCAGGACGAGTTCGGCCTTTCCTACCTGTTTATCAGCCACGATCTGGCGGTGGTCGAGCATATCAGCCACAAGGTGGCAGTGATGTATCTGGGCCGTATCGTGGAGATGACCGACAAGACATCGCTGTTTGACATGCCGCTGCATCCCTACACGGAGGCGCTGCTGTCGGCCGTGCCGATCCCGGATGCGAAAGCGCGGGAGAAAAAACGGATGATCTTGCAAGGCGACGTGCCGAGCCCGATCAACCCGCCGCCGGGCTGCCATTTTCACTCCCGCTGCCCCTACGCGACCGAACGCTGCCGGACGGAGGAGCCCTTGTTGCGTGAGGTGCAGCCGGGCCATCTTGCCGCCTGTCACCTGCATGACGGCGGCGTCCAGTTCCCGCTGGCGAAAATGGCGGAGGCGGCTACTTAGGGATGATCGGCCGCGAAGAGGTGCCACCGGTGGAAAAACCGGATGGCCGCGCCGTCCAGATGCAGACCGAACCCGGCGTCGCATCCCGCCCGCGCGAGAGTGCGCACAACGGTTGCAAGCGGGTCCAACAGTTTTGGATCGTTGGCAATGCCCATCCACTCGCCAAATTCCCGGTCCTTAACCCAGTTCTCCCGCAAGGCGATCGAAAAACCCTGGTCCAGGATCAGGCGTTCGATTTCCGCCGCCGGCATCATGCGGACATGCGAGGGGTCACGCAGCGTTTCAATCGCATTCTGGAGCGCTGATTTTTCGGGGTCATCATCCGATGACACATCGACAATCACCGCACGGCCGCCTGGCCGAAGCACACGCGCCATTTCGGACAGAGCCCGGCCGGGGCGGTCGAAATGATGCAATGATAGACGCGTGACGACCGCATCAAATTCGCCATCTGCAAAGGGCAGGTTTTCGGCGTCACCCACTTTGAGGGACACATTCGGAAGACCGCTTGTACGCGCCGCTGCTTTGCCGAGCATCGCTTCCGTCGCATCAAGCCCGACGACGGTGTCCGCCCGGCGCGCGACGGCGGCGGTCACCACGCCCGGCCCGCAAGCAACATCCAAAATCCGTCCCGCCGCGTGTTCGCCGAGCGCGCGGACGAACCGGTCCTCCACCGAGAGGTCAGCCGTTTCGGCGTGCGCTGCGAACGTGCCTGCCTGCTGTGTGAAAGCCGCGCGGATGCGGCCCAAGCGGGCCTCGTCATTCGCGGTCATGTTAATCCGTCCCGCGCAGCCGCGGGTCCAGCGCGTCGCGGATGCCATCGCCGAACAGATTGAAGGCCAGCACGGTGATGGTGATCGCCGCACCGGGGAACAGCACCAGCCACCAGGGCGGCACCAGGCCGGAGTTCAGCGCGTCGGACAGCATGTTGCCCCAGGTTGGCGTGGGCGGCGGGATGCCGACGCCGAGGAAGCCCAGAGACGCCTCGATAATGATCGCCACGCCCAGGTGGGTCGTCGCCAGGATCAGGAACGGCGCGACGCACTGGGGCAGGATATGCAGGGCCATGATGCGCAGCTTGGACGCGCCAATACCTCGTGCGGCCTCTACATAGGACATCTCCTTCAGCGAGAGTACGACCGAGCGGATGACGCGGCCGCCGAATGGGATGCGGGTGATGGCAATCGCAATAATGACCGTCGTGGTGCCGGAGCCCAGCGCCATGGCGATGGCCATGGCCAGGATCAGGTCAGGAAAGGCTTGCAGGAACTCGATGATGCGCTGGCTGATAATGTCGAAGCGCCCGCCGAGAAAGCCGCTTGCCAACCCCCAGAGCGAACCGACCAGCGTGCCCAGCAACACGGCGGAGATGGCAACGATCAGCGAGGTGCGGCTGCCGTGGATGACGCGGCTGAGCGTGTCGCGGCCGATCTGGTCGGTGCCTAACCAGTGGCCCTCCATCGGCGGCTTGCCCATGGCGCGGAAGTCGGCCTTCAGCGGGTCGAGGGGCGCGATCTGCGGCGCGAGGACCGCCATGGCGACGATGGCGATGGAGATGACAGCCCAGAACGCCGCCATGGGCGAGCGACGGGCGAACAGGCGCAGACCGCTCCAGCAGCGCGCCGCCAGGGACGGCGGGCGGATCGAGGCGACGGCCGGGGTCTGGGGTATACCGGTCATTGATAACGAATCCTCGGGTCCAACCAGGCGATTATGATATCGACCGTAATATTCAGCATGACGAACACAACGGCGTAGAGGAACACCAGGTTCTGCATGACGAAGATGTCCCGCTCGTTGACCGCGGTGAACATCGCGAAGCCCAGCCCCGGCACACCGAAGGCCCGCTCCACCGGGATCGAGCCTGCCAACACGAAGCCCAGGAGGATGCCGGAGAGCGTGATCACCGGCAGCAGCGCGTTCGGGAGTGCGTGCAGGCGGACGACGAGCCTGCCGCTCAGGCCTTTGGCCCTGGCGGTGCGCACATAGTCCTCACGCACCACTTCCAGCAGGGAGGATCGCGCCATACGGGCGATGTAGGCCGCCTGCCCCAGCCCCAGCACGATGGCAGGGCCGATAATCATCTGGAAGGTGGTCCAGGGGTTCTCGAACAGGGAAGCGCCGGTCAGCGGTGGCCGGTAGCCGAACCAGAAGAGCAGAGCCAGGATGATCAGCATGCCGAGCCAGAAACCAGGAATGGCGATGGCGATGATGGAGAAGAAACGCACCACATTGTCGGCAATGCTGTTGGGGCGGAGCGCGCTGACGATGGCGACGGGAATACCGATTAACCAGGAGAATATTACGGAGAGGATGGCGATCTGTGCGGTGAGCGGGCCGCGGCGGAGGATCATTTCGCCCACGCTCTCAGCGCGGAAAAAGGAACGCCCAAGCTCGCCCGTGGCGATATCGCCGATCCATTTGAAGTACTGGACGATGAGCGGGTCGGTCAGGCCCAGCTCTTTCATATAACTTTCGCGTTGGGCCTCGGTCAGCTTGGTCATGCCCTCCGGACCGAAGATCGCGGTCAGCGGATCACCCGGCATGACCCGCATGATCAGAAACACAATGATCGATACACCGAAGACAGTGATCAGGCCGAATCCGAGTCGTCTGATTATATAAGTGTACATCGGCGGGGCTCGCGTTCCGTTCCCGATCAGGCATTGTTATTTTGTTCCTAACAGAGTGAGATCAGAGCCAGTGTGCCGTCAAGGTTCATGTGCGGCAATCTATTGGCGGACACCGGTGTTTACACAGGAATTGCAGCACCGCCTCGTTGAAAACTGCCGGCTGTTCAATATTGATGAGGTGGCCGGAAAGGGGTACTTCCACGTACTCGCTGCCCTTGATCCGCTCGTGCATGCTGCGGCCGGTGGCGGGCGGTGTCAGCGTGTCGTGCTCGCCGAAAACCAGCAAGGTGGGCACGGTGACGGTCTCTAATTCCAGGGCCTTGTCGTAGGCCGTGGTCTCCTGGATGGTCTTGACGTAGCTGTCCTTGTGCAGCGCCTCCATGCTTTCCACCAGTTGCTGGTATTTGTCCGGCGAGGCCGTCGGGCCGATCAGGGTCTTGGCGACGATGGGGGCAATGTCCTTCGGCTCTTTGCCATCGTGCACCAGAGGGCGCAGGCGGAGGTCGAGGAATCGCTGACGCTCTGCCTCCTCCAGCCGTTTGAAGCCGGAGAAGGTGGCGACGAGCGTCAGGGTCTTCACCCGGTCCGGGTAGTGCAGATAGAAGTCCTGGGCGATGCGCCCGCCCATGGAAAGGCCGCAGAGATGCGCCTTCTCCACCCCGAAGTGATCGAGCAGACCCAGCAGATCGCGGGAAAACGCGTTGAAGTCGAGCGGGCCGTCATAATCGTCGCTCCTGCCGTACCCACGGGCGTCCCAGGCGACGGCATGAAATTCCCGGGAGAACAGCTTCACCTGTTCTGTCCAATTGGTTCGGTTGCCGCCGATGCCATGCATCATCACCAGCAACTCACCCGCGCCGGCGTGGTCGATGGCGATCTCCGGTTTGTCCAGAATGCGTTCGGTCTTGATGGTGGTCATGGCTATGCCTCTTGGTCGGATGGCTGGGCGCTGGCAGGACCGTTATAATGGACAGGGTGCGTGAAAGGCCACGCCATACGGGACAGCATGCCGCAAGCCATCGCGAGGTGCAGGGTCGTAGATAGAGGCATGTCAGTTGCTCTCTATTTTCTGATCCCCCTCGCCGCTCTGGGCGTCGTCGTGGTGCTCGTCACCGGCATCGGCGGCTTTGCCCGCGGCGGCAATTTCAATAAGAAATATGGCAATAAGCTGATGCAGGCGCGCGTGGCGCTCCAGTTTCTGGCTGTCATTCTGTTGCTGCTGCTGGCGCTGGTCGGCGGTCTGGGGAAATAAGGTCATGGTCAGACTCACCAAAATCTACACCCGCGGCGGCGACAAGGGGCAGACCTCGCTCGGTTCCGGCGCGCGGGTGCCGAAATATGACCTTCGGGTCGAAGCCTACGGCACGGTGGACGAGGCAAACGCCGCCATCGGCCTTGCCCGGCTGCACACAGACGGCGAAACGGATGCCATGCTCTCCCGTATCCAGAATGACCTGTTCGACCTGGGCGCGGACCTTTGCACGCCGGAAGGCGAGACCCGCGGCTATGAGCCCTTGCGGGTTCAGCCGGCACAGGTAGACCGGCTGGAAGCCGAAATCGACCGGATGAACGAAGCGCTGGAACCCCTGAACTCCTTCATCCTTCCCGGCGGATCGGCGGCAGCAGCCTACCTGCATCAGGCCCGCACCATCGCCCGCCGCGCCGAGCGCCAAATGACGGCGCTGGCGGCCGAGCAGGAAATCAACGAGGCCGCGCTCCGCTACATCAACCGTCTCTCAGATCATCTGTTCGTGTTCTCCCGTCATTGCAACAATGACGGAAAAGACGATGTGCTGTGGGTTCCCGGGGCCAACCGTTGACACTTGCCCTCAGCCTTCGTAACAACACCGTTTCCCATCCGCCTGTTGCAGGCGCACTCACCCCAAGTGGAATGAGCCTCCCATGAAAGTCCTGGTTCCGGTCAAACGGGTCATCGACTACAACGTGAAAATCCGTGTGAAACCGGATGGCACGGGCGTCGAGACCCAGAATGTCAAAATGTCCATGAACCCGTTCGATGAAATCTCCATCGAAGAAGCGGTTCGCCTGAAAGAAGCCGGCACGGCGACGGAAGTCGTCGCGGTTTCCATGGGGCCAAAACAATGTACGGAAACCCTCCGTACCGCGCTCGCCATGGGCGCCGACCGGGGCATCCACGTCCTGACCGACGATCCGCTGGAGCCATTGGCGGTTGCCAAGGCGATGAAGGCGATCGCCGAAAAGGAAGAGCCGCAGCTGATCCTGGTCGGCAAGCAGGCCATTGACGACGACTCCAACCAGACCGGCCAGATGACCGCCGCCCTGCTGGGCTGGTCCCAGGCCTGCTTCGCCAGCGAGATCAAACTGGACGGCGACAAGGCCACCGTGACCCGCGAGATCGACGGCGGCCTGGAGACGATTGCCGTCACCATGCCCGCGGTCGTCACCGTCGACCTGCGCCTGAACGAGCCGCGCTATGCCTCCCTGCCGAACATCATGAAGGCGAAGAAGAAGCCGATTGATGAAATGACCCCGGCAGACCTGGGTGTCGATACGGCGCCGCGTCTGCAGGTGGTGAGCGTCGCCGAGCCGGCAGCCCGTCAGGGCGGCGGCAAGGTCGCCGACGTACAGGAACTGGTTTCGAAGCTGATGTCTGAAGCGAAGGTGATCTGATGAGCGTCCTCGTAGTAGCCGAACGGAATGACGGCCAGATCGCGCCGGCAACCCGCAATGCGGTCACCGCCGCTATCAAGATCGATGCCGATGTTCACCTGCTGGTGGCCGGCGAAGGTTGCGGCGATGCCGCCGACGCCGGCGGAAAGATCGCAGGTGTAACCAAAGTTCTCTGTGCCGATGATGCCGTCTATGCCGGCAGCCTGGCCGAGAACCTGGCGAAACTCGTCGCCAGTGTCGCCGGCAACTACAGCCATGTGCTGGCCGCCGCGACCAACCACGGCAAGAACGTTATGCCGCGCGCCGCCGCGCTGCTGGACGTGATGCAGATCTCGGAAATCTCCGATGTGGTGGATGCGGATACGTTCATCCGGCCGATCTATGCCGGCAACGCCCTGGCGACGGTCAAGTCCGCCGACAATCCGAAGATCATCACGGTGCGCGCAACGGCGTTCGAGGCCGCGCCCGCCACTGGCGGCTCCGGCAGCGTCGAGAAAGTGGATAGCACCGGCGATGCCGGCCTCTCCTCCTTTGTCGGCCGCGAACTGACCAAGTCGGAACGCCCGGAATTGACCCAGGCGGGCATTGTCGTCTCCGGCGGCCGCGGCATGGGCTCTGGCGATAACTTCAACATTCTGGAAGCGCTGGCAGACGAGCTTGGCGCGGCGGTTGGCGCCTCCCGCGCGGCGGTCGATGCCGGCTTCGTGCCGAACGACTACCAGGTCGGCCAGACCGGCAAGGTGGTTGCCCCCGAACTCTATATCGCTTGCGGTATTTCGGGCGCGATCCAGCACTTGGCGGGCATGAAAGATTCCAAGGTGATCGTTGCGATCAACAAGGATGAAGAAGCCCCGATCTTCCAGGTTGCCGACTATGGCCTGGTGAGCGACCTGTTCTCCGCCGTGCCTGAGTTGACCGAAGAGATCAAAAAACGCCGGGCGGAGGCCTAAGGGCCCCCTCCCTTCGTCTTATCAAATGTTGCAAGACCCGGCAGGCCAGTCCTGCCGGGTCAAAGGATAGTAGAATGGTCCAGAAGATCGGCGTAATCGGAGCAGGCCTGATGGGCAATGGCATTGCCCATGTCTGTGCGCTTGCAGGATATGACGTCGTTCTGGCCGATGTCGCCGAGGACCGGTTGGACAAAGCCATCGAACAGATGGGGCGCAACATGGACCGGCAGGTCCGGCGGGGTCTGATCGACGAAATCGCGAAGAACGAGGCTATCGGCCGGATCCGCACCACGATCGAATACGAAGCGTTTGCCGACTGCGACCTCGTTATCGAAGCCGCGACCGAAAACGAAGCCATTAAACGCGAGGTCTTCGAAAAGCTGGTGCCGCACCTGCGCCCCGACGCATTGCTGGCAACCAACACCTCCTCCATCTCCATCACCCGGCTTGCGGCCTCCACCGACCGGCCGGGCCGGTTCATGGGCGTTCACTTCATGAACCCCGTGCCCATGATGAACCTGGTGGAACTGATCCGCGGCATTGCGACGGAAGAAGAAACCGTGGCGATCTTCCGGGCCGTGACCCAGCAGTTGGGCAAAATCCCGGTCTCTGCCGAGGACTTCCCGGCCTTTATCGTCAACCGCATCCTGCTGCCTATGATTAACGAGGCGGTCTACACGCTCTATGAGGGTGTGGGCGGCGTCGAATCGATCGATACGGCGATGAAGCTGGGCGCCAATCATCCGATGGGGCCCCTGGAACTGGCGGATTTTATCGGCCTGGATACGTGCCTGGCGGTAATGCAGGTTCTGTATGACGGCCTTGCCGACACCAAGTACCGGCCCTGCCCGCTGCTGGTGAAATATGTTGAGGCAGGCTGGCTCGGCCGCAAGACGGGTCGCGGTTTCTATGACTATAGCGGCCCGGACCCCGTGCCGACGCGGTAGCCCGCTCCCTCTACGAGCCCTGCGCTACACAGGCCCGTGCAATCCCCTTGGTTGCGCGGGCTTTTTCATGTGGGTGCATGGGTCTGACGCGCGACCCTTGTACGGCGGCCCGATGGGCACCATTTGGAGTTTGTGCCGAATGTGCGGGCGCTGCCAATCACGGACCTCGAAGCATCGACATTCCATCTACATCGGGTCTACATTTTGTCTACATCGCATAAACCCGGCATCTACATTTCCGGGCCGAAATGTAGATTTTTGTAGATGAATGTAGATGAATTCGGTGTTTTTTCCGCCGAAGCCGAACAGGGTTAACGGCGCGTTAACCTGGGCCCTACCCCCTTCTTGCATGAAAAAGCCGCCGGCCCTTGCATAGGGACCGGCGGCTGCATCAATGGGCCGTTAGGGGCCTGGGGAGGCTTGTCAGCCGCCCCAGATATAGACGCAGCTGAACAGGAACAGCCAGACCACGTCGACGAAGTGCCAGTACCAGGCAGCCGCCTCGAAGCCGAAATGGTGGTCCTCCTTGAAGTGACCCTTCATCGCGCGGATCAGGCAGACCAGCAGGAAGATGGTGCCGACAAGCACGTGGAAGCCGTGGAAACCGGTCGCCATGTAGAAGGTCGATGAATAGATACCGTCGCGGAAGCCAAAGGCGGCATGGCTATACTCGTAAGCCTGCAGGGCGGTGAAGAGCGCGCCAAGCACCACAGTCAAAGCCAGACCGCGCACCAGATCGCGGCGGTTGCCTACCAGCAGGGCGTGGTGCGCCCAGGTAACCGTGCAACCGGACAGCAGCAGGATTAGCGTATTCAGCAGCGGCAGGTCGAAGGCGTTAAAGGTGATGACACCTTCCGGCGGCCAGGTGAAGTCAATCGCCGCCGGCGGGAACAGGGAGGCGTTGAAGAAGGCCCAGAAGAAGGCGGCGAAGAACATCACCTCCGACGCGATGAACAGGGACATGCCGTAGCGGAATCCGACCTGCACAACCCGGTTATGATGGCCCTGATTCTGGGCTTCGTCAGTGACGTCGCGCCACCAGCCGAACATGGTGCCCATCACCATGGCCGCTCCGATAATCAGCAGCCAGTAGCTGTTCTCATGCATTACCAGCAAAGCGCCGGCCGCCATGACAAAGCCGGATAAGGCACCGATCAATGGCCAGGGGCTAGGATCTACCAGATGGTAAGGGTGAGTTTGTTCGTGGGCGTGTGAATCGGCCATCGGTTGCTCCGGTGGTCTCAGTTACGAGAGGTCTGCGAGTTGGAGAGTTTGGCAGAGTCGGTCGGCGCCTGCTCTTCCTCTACCTGATAAAACGTATACGACAGCGTGATGGTGGTCACGTCTGCCATGCTCGGGTCGTCATTCAGCCGCGGATCGACATAGAACGCGACGGGCATGTCGATGGACTCACCGGGCTCCAAGCGCTGCTCGGTAAAGCAGAAGCACTCGATTTTGTTGAAGTACTGCCCGGCCTTCAACGGCGTGACGTTGAAGGTTGCAGTGCCTGTCACCGGCTGGCTGCTGTCGTTCCGGGCCTCGTAATAAGCCATCCCCTGCTCGCCAAGCTTCAGCTCGACCACCTTCTGTACCGGCTTGAAACTCCAGGGCAGGTTGCGGTCGGTGTCGGCGTTGAACCGAACTTTAACGGCACGCTCCAGCGTCTCGACACTGCCTTCGGTCACGATCTGAGGCGTGCCGCCGAAGCCGGTGACCTGGCAGAATATCCGGTAGAGCGGCACCGCAGCAAAGGACAAGCCGATCATGCCGATGGCAACGCCGAACAGTACGACGCCAGTGCGCGTGTTCTTGGGTACGCCTGCCATCAGCCGACTCCCCCACCGAGGCGGACAAGGGTAAGCAGATAGAACAGCACGATCACGCCGAGCAGTACCACGAGCAACGCCCAGTTGCGGTTGCGGATGCGGCGGCGGCGAACGTCTTTATCCTGATTGTCAGCCATTATTAACCCCATAGCCCTGACACCCGCTCCGCGATCATCCAGGCGAACAGGATGAACAGGTAGAAAATCGAATAGCCGAACAAGCCCATGGCGCGCTTGTCGCTGGGCTTCGCTGACAGGCGTAGGGCAAGGCCGACGAACAGCGTGCCGAGAGCCGCCGAAGCGGCGCCATAGGCCGGACTGGCCAGGCCAATCAGTGCCGGCGCGACGCCGATGGGAGCGACCACGAAGCTGTAGAGCACGATCTGGCGGATGGTCGCCTTCTGGCCGGCGACAACCGGCAGCATGGGAACGCCGGCGCGGGCATATTCCTTGGCCTTAACCAGACCCAGCGCCCAAAAATGCGGGGGCGTCCAGAAGAAGATCAGGGCGAACAGCAGAAGGCTGCCAATAGCTACGTCGCCAGTCACCGCCGCCCAGCCGATCATGGGCGGAAAGGCGCCGGCCGCGCCGCCGATCACGATGTTCTGGGGCGTACGCCGCTTCAGGTACATGGTGTAGACGAACACGTAGAAGCCGATGGTAAACGCCAGCAGTGCGGCCGCCGCCCAGTTGACCGCCAGACACATCACGGCGACGGAGCCGATAGCCAGGATGACACCGAAAGTCAAAGCCTGATCGGGCGTCATGCGGCCTGCCGGAATGGGCCGGTCGATGGTGCGGGTCATGAGTGCGTCGATATCGGCATCGTACCACATGTTGATCGCTCCGGATGCGCCCGCGCCCACGGCTATGCAGAGGATTGCTACCGCGGCCAGGAACGGATGCAATGTCCCCGGCGCCATCACTATGCCGGCAAGGCCGGTGAACACGACCAACGACATCACCCGCGGCTTTAGCAGCGAAATGAAGTCCGACACTGCCGGGCTTGGCGTAGAGTCCAAGCCGGCGAGCGTCAGTCTGTCGGAGATGTTGGGCGAAGTCATAGAGCTACCTGATCCTGGGAGCAGAGGGGCGCTTAGTGCGCGCCCTCTTTCTCCTTATAGACGGGAACGTCCTCGAAGGTGTGGAAGGGCGGCGGGGAACTGACCGTCCACTCCCACGTGGTGCCACCGGTGTGCCAGTAATCGGCCGTTGCCCTCTTGCCGTTCCGCAAGGACCAGATCATCAGGCCGATGAAGAACAGAGTGGAGGCAAAGGAGATATAGGCACCGATGGACGAGATCATGTTCCAGCCCGCCATCGCATCCGGATAGTCGATGTAGCGGCGCGGCATGCCCTGGAGACCCAGGAAGTGCTGCGGGAAGAAGATCAGGTTCACACCGATGAACGTGGTCCAGAAATGGATCTTGCCTGCAAACTCCGGAATCAGGCGACCGGTCATCTTGCCGAACCAGTAATAGATGCCGCAGATGATGCCGAAGACTGCGCCCAGCGACAGCACATAGTGGAAGTGCGCGACCACGTAGTAGGTATCGTGCAGCGCCAGATCCATGCCGGCATTCGCCAGCACGACGCCCGTCACTCCGCCGAGGGTAAACAGGAAGATGAAGCCCAACGCCCACAGCATCGGCGTCTCGAATGTGATCGAGCCGCCCCACATGGTGGCGATCCAGCTAAAGATCTTCACGCCGGTTGGCACCGCAATGACCATGGTCGCCGCGGTGAAGTAGGCGCGCGTGTCAACGCCGATACCGGCGGTGTACATATGGTGCGCCCACACGATAAAGCCGACGAAACCGATTGCCACCATGGCATAGGCCATGCCGAGATAGCCGAACACCGGCTTGCGGGAGAACGTCGAGATCACCTGGCTGACAATGCCGAAGGCCGGCAGAATCATGATGTAGACTTCGGGATGGCCGAAGAACCAGAAGAGGTGCTGGAACAGCAGTGGGTCGCCACCGCCGGCCGGGTCGAAGAAGGTCGTGCCGAAATTACGGTCGGTCAGCAGCATGGTGATCGCGCCGCCAAGCACGGGCACCGCCAGCAGCAAAAGGAACGCGGTCACCAGCATCGCCCAGACGAAGAGCGGCATACGGTGCAGGGTCATGCCCGGCGCGCGCATGTTGAAGACCGTGGTGATGAAGTTGATAGCACCCAGGATCGACGACGCGCCGGCCAAATGGAGGGCGAAGATCGCCATATCCACCGCCATCCCTGGATGGAATACCGAATTCGATAATGGCGCGTAGATCGTCCAGCCTGTACCAGCACCGCCGCCGATGAGCGCCGACCCCAACAAAAGCAGGAAGGCAGGCACCAGAAGCCAAAAGCTGATATTGTTCATCCGCGGGAACGCCATGTCCGGCGCACCGATCATCATCGGCAGGAACCAATTGCCGAAACCACCAATCAATGCGGGCATGACCACAAAGAACACCATGATCAGGCCGTGCGCCGTGATCACCACGTTCCAGAAGTGGCCGTCCGGGTTGCCGGCGGCGTCGGTCATGAACTGGACGCCCGGCTCCTGCAGCTCCATGCGCATCAGCACGCTGAACCCGCCGCCGATGATCGCAGCGATGACACTGAAGATCAGGTAAAGAGAGCCGATGTCTTTGTGGTTGGTAGAAAAGAACCAGCGCACAAAGAAGCCGGGGGTGTGATCGTGGTGGCCGTAACCGTGGCCTTGATCGGTGGAGTGGGCATCAGCCATGGGTCGTGTTCCCTATCGCGGAATCGGCGGACGCGCTTACTGCGCGGATGCGAGTTTGGTGGGTTCGGCGTCAGGCGCGCCGAACTTGGCCTGCGCCTTGGTCACCCAGGCCTGGAATTCTTCCTTGCTCACGGCCACCACTTCGATGGGCATGTAGGCATGACGGACGCCGCAAAGCTCGGAGCACTGGCCATAATACGTGCCTTCCTTGGTGATGCGCACCCAGGTTTCCAGCAACCGGCCCGGCACGGTATCGATCTTGATCCCGAAGTTCGGCATCGCCCAGTTGTGCAGCACGTCGGCAGCCGTCACCTGGATACGGATGTCGGTATCGACAGGCAACACCACCTTGTTATCGACAGACATCTGGCGGATATCGCCCTCTTGCAAATCGCTCTCAGGAAGCAAGTTGCTGTCAAAAGTGAAGCTGCCGTGGTCCGGATACTCGTACGACCAGTACCACTGGTTGCCGGTGACCTTCAGGGTCATTTCCGGCTCCGCAATGCTGTCGGCCTTGTAGAGCAGCTTGAACGACGGCACCGCGATAATCACCAAGATGATGACCGGGATCACCGTCCAGAGGACTTCTACCGTCGTGTTGTGGGTAAAATTGGACGGGTTCGGATTGGCGCTCCGCCGGTAGCGGACCATCACGTAAACCATCAACGCCAACACGAAGATCGTGATCAGCGTGATAATCCACAATAGCAGGTTATGGAAGGATTGGATGTCCTCCATGACCGGAGAGGCCGCGGGCAGCAGGCCCAGACCCCAGTTCACCGGCTGATCGGCCAAAGCCGCCGGTCCAAAAGCGACGGCTATCAAAGCCGCTACCGCCAACATCACTGCGCCACGCACGATCCGGATGTCCTTCCGTCTGTGGTCCATTTACAAAGCTTCATACGGAGAAAGCCTATCCGGCGATCAAAAGAAACCGCCGCTATCGCCGCATCGCTTACGATTGAGCCGAAGGATAGGGCCTGCCGTTCCTCAAGCGATGCGACCCGATGTCACCGAAATCCCAAGGATTTCTGCGGGTTTTGGCCGGGGTCGCACAAACATCAATGATACCGTATAGTTCGGAGAGTCCGATTTTCGCGCACGGGAGCAAACCAGTGAGCCATCTTGCCACAACTGACCGCCTTTTCTTCAATGGAGGGGATCTGACGCTGACCGCGGCGGAGCGGCTCGCCAGCGGCGCGCTTGCCCGGGCGGACGATGGCGAACTGTTCCTCGAATACCGGGCAAGCGAGGCTTTGGCCTTCGATGACGGCAAACTAAAGACCGCCAGCTACGACCTCTCCCAGGGCTTTGGCCTGCGGGCGGTTGCCGGCGAAACCACCGGCTACGCGCACGCGAGCGAAATGACGGAGGCAGCGCTCCGGCGGGCGGCTGATACCGTGCAGGCGGTGACGACAGGCTATGCCGGCACGGTCGGTGTGGCGCCTGCCGCGACCAACGCCCGCCTCTATGGCGACGGGAACCCGCTGGAAGAGGTGGATTTTGCGGCGAAGGTAAAGGTACTCGAATCGATAGACGCCTATGCCCGCGCCAAGGACGAGCGTGTCGCCCAGGTTAGCTGCTCCATCGCGAACGAATGGCAGGCGGTCCAGATCATCCGCGCCGACGGACAACGCATGGCCGATGTGCGGCCTCTAGTGCGGATCAACGTCGCCATAACCGTGAAGCAGGGCGACCGGATGGAAAGCGGCTCCAACGGCCGCGGCGGGCGTTCGCTGCTGCTGCCCTTCCTCAGCGAGGCCAACTGGCAGGCGCAGGTGGATGATGCGCTGCGCCAGGCGCTGGGCAAGCTCGACGCCGTATCCGCCCCTGTTGGCGAGATTCCGGTGGTGCTCGGCTCCGGCTGGACGGGCGTCATGCTGCACGAGGCAGTGGGTCATGGGCTGGAAGGCGACTTCAACCGGAAGAAGACCTCCGCCTTCGCCGGACTGCTGGGCGAGATGGTGGCGTCCAAAGGCGTTACCGTAGTGGATGACGGCACCATCGCGGACAGGCGCGGCTCCCTCACCATCGATGACGAGGGCACCCCCAGCCAGCGCACGGTGCTGATAGAGGACGGCCGCCTGGTCGGCTATATGCAGGACCGTCAAAACGCCCGGCTGATGGGCGTAGCGCCGACCGGCAACGGCCGCCGACAGTCCTACGCCCATTCTCCCATGCCGCGGATGACGAATACCTATGCGCTCTCCGGGAAATACGATCCCGCAGAGTTAATCGCGAGCGTGGACCGGGGCCTCTATGCCGTGAACTTCGGCGGCGGCGCGGTGGACATCACCAACGGCAAGTTCACCTTCTCCGCCTCCGAGGCCTACCTGATCGAGAATGGCAAGGTGACCGCCCCGGTGAAGGACGCCACCTTGGTCGGCAACGGGCCGGATGCACTAACCAAGGTCACGATGGTGGCCAACGACATGGCATTGGACGACGGCATCGGCACGTGCGGCAAGAATGGCCAGGGCGTGCCGGTCGGTGTCGGCCAGCCGAGCATGCTGATCTCCGCCATGACGGTCGGGGGTACGGGTTAGCGCGCTTCCGCCGTAACGTACCAGTGCCAGGTGCCGGGGCCCTTGGGCTCCACATCTTCCAGCGAGAGGATTTCGAAACCGTCGAACAGGCCGACCAACCCGGCAGCGTCGCAATAGAAATGCGGGTGCTGCTTGTCCCCGTCGCCATCCGGCATGACAAAGGTGTCGGGGGCGACCTCTACCCCGGTCCCGAAGCGGGCATTGCGCTTCGACAGCATGGTGCCCTGGTAGAAGCCGCCGGGTTTCAGTACCCGGCGAATCTCTCCCAGGGTCTGGCGCACGACGTCCGCGTCGCCATGGTAGATGACATTCACCGCCAGCACATAGTCGAAGCTGCCGGCGGGGAACGGTAGTTCCATCATGTTGCCGCGCTCGAAAATCAGGGCGAGGCCGTCCTCCGCCGCGGCCTTCCGTGTGTGCTCCACGCCCGCCAGACTGGCGTCGAAGGCGGTGGTCACGAAGCCGAGCCGTGCCAGGGCCAAACTGTGCCGCCCGACACCACATCCCAGGTCCAGCGCGGTTTCGGCGCCGGCATCGCGCCGGCGCGTCGCGAACCGCAACACTATCGGGTCAGGGTTCAGCCATTCCTCCCGGCCGTCCGCCGTTTGCCAGCGGGTATCCCAGGACTCATGCGCCGTTGCCGTCTCTGACATGCGATACCTTCCCTTTCCGCCTCGCGGGCCCCTCGATACGACCGCACCATTATAGCCGCATATGGCAATAGCCGTGCAACGATGCCAACAGAAAGACGCTGCTTGAGCAGTTTCAATCTAGCCGGTAGCTTGCGCAAACAAGTTGCTACCCCTTTCCCGGCCAGGAGTCCGCCATGAGCAATACAATCCGCGATATGGAGAGCCTCCGCGCGCACTATGGTGAACCGTCCGAGCGGGCGCAGTTGAAGCAGCTCGATTATCTCGACAAGCACTGCCGTGATTTCATCGGCCTTTCACCCTTCTGCGTGATTGCGACCGCGGATGCCGACGGCATGGTCGATGCCTCCCCGAAGGGCGATGCGCCGGGATTCGTGGGGGTGGTTGACGCCCATACGCTGCTTGTCCCCGACCGTCCCGGCAATAACCGGGTCGATGGCCACCGTAACCTTCTGAGCAATCCCGGTATCGGCCTGCTGTTCTTCATCCCCGGCCTGCGCGAGACGTTGCGCGTCAATGGCACGGGTGAACTGAGCACCGACCCGGATCTGCTCGGCAAACTGGTCGCCCAGGGCAAGCCGCCGCGGGCCGCCATCGTCGTGTCGGTGAAGGAGGCCTACATGCACTGCGGCAAGTCCATGATCCGCTCGAAGCTCTGGGACCCGGCCAGCCAGATCGAACCAGGCGCTTTTCCATCGCTTGGCAAGGTTCTTGCGTCGCAAATTGACGGCGTGGACGCCGAACAGGCCGACCGGGACACCGAAAAGGCCTATATCGATAAGCTGTATTGATGAGCGCTATGACCGACAGCAGCACCGCCATCGACCCGGCCATGGGCACGGACCAGTTGCCCGGCCGCAATGTCATCGACCCGGCGACCCTGAAACGCTTGAGCGAGCGCAGCGACGGGCCGGGCCTGCGCCGGCTGGCCGGGCATGTTGCCGCCATTTTGTGCACCGGCTGGCTGCTGAGTGAGGCTTATGCCTATGGCGGCATCGTTATCCTGCCGGCCCTGGTGCTGCATGGGTTCGCGCTCGTCACCCTGTTCGCGCCAACGCATGAGGCCGGGCACGCGACCGCCTTCAAAAGCGCCTGGATCGGCAAGGCCGTTGCCTGGACCACCGGCGTCATCACCCTGAACAATGGCGACTTCTACCGCCGCTTCCACCATTGGCACCACCGTTTCACCCAGATCCCCGGCAAGGACCCCGAACTCGGCAGGCCGAAGCCGAAGAGCTGGGCGGAGTATCTGCACCGGTTGGCAGGGCTCTATTATTACAAGGACCGCCTGACCGAATCCTTCCGGGTGGCGCTTTACCAGTTCGACCATCCCTATATTCCGGAGCGGGCCAAGCCGCGCCTTGCCTGGTCGGCGCGGGCGCAGTTCGCCGCCTATGCAGCGGTAGCCGTCGCCGCCATCGCGATGGGAAGTTGGGCACCGGTGACCTATTGGCTGCTGCCGATGATTTGCGGCCAGCCGTTGTTGCGCGCCATCCTGCTGTCAGAACATACCGGCTGCACGGAAGACGCCAACGGCCTGACCAACACCCGCACCACTTACGCCAGTTGGCCGGTGCGGTTCCTGATGTGGAACATGCCCTACCACGCCGAGCATCATCTGCACCCGGCTGTACCCTTCCACCGCCTGCCGGAACTGCACCAGCTTATTAAGAAGCGGCTCACGCACATCAGCCCCAGCTACCCGGCAGCGCAGCAGGAGATCGTTGCGACCTTCGACGGCAAGGCGGTGCACCGCCCGGCGGAGTAGCGGACCCGGCGCAGCCCCCTTCCCTCCCCGGCGGCTCTCGGCTAGTGATGCAGCCGAGAATTCCAACCAGGGAGGCCATCGAAGCCATGAAACGTTTGCTAGCCGCCGCGGCCGCCGCGGCCCTTCTCGCCGCCACGCCTGTGAAGGCCGAAGAGTTCCGGGTCGGCCTGCTGCTCCCCTTCTCCGGCGTCTATGCCGGTCTGGGCGCGCATATTGAGAACGGCTTCAAGCTGGGCCTGGAGCATTTCGGCGACAAGCTGGGCGACAATACGATCACCATGCTGCGTGACGATACGGAAGCCAATCCGGGTGCGACGCTTGCCAAGGCCAAGAAGATGGTGCTGGCGGACAAGGCCGACGTACTGACCGGTATTGTCTCCTCCGCCGTGCTGGGCGCGCTGCGGGACTTCGTGCATGGCGCGAAGGTGCCGCTGGTGGTCGCCAACGCCGGCAATGATGATGCCACCGGTGAGCGTTGCAGCCCCTACATCACGCGCGTGAGCTTCTCCAACGGCTCAATCACCCGCGTGATGGGCCCCTGGCTGGCGGAGCAGGGCGTCAAGACCGCCTATCTGATGGCGCCGGACTACGCCGCCGGTCACCAGATGATGGATGCCTTCCGCAAAACCTTCGAAGCGTCGGGCGGCAAGATCGTCGGCGAGGCCTACCCGCCGCTGAAGGGAACCAAGGATTACGGCCCCTATATCGGCAAGGCGAAAGCAAGCGGCGCTGACGCTCTGATGACCTTCTTCGCAGGCGGTGCGGCGATCGCCTTCGTCAAACAGTACGCGGAGTTCGGCGCTGCGGCGGACCTGCCGCTCTATGGCGCGGGCTTCCTGACGTCAGCGGCTTACGTGCATGTCCAGGGCCAGGCGGCGGACGGCATTGTTGCATCCCTGCATTACGTGCCGACCATCGACAATGCGGAGAACAAGCGCTTCCAGGAGGGCTACCAGGCGGCTTATGAAGGCAAGCTCGGCAGCGAGTTCGGCGTTGCCGGCTACGACGCAGCCCGCCTGATTATCGAGGCGATTGCCGCGAGCGGCGGCGACAAGGCCAAGTTCAAGGAAGAATTGAACAAGGTCAGCTTCAACGGCCCCCGCGGTCCGCTGCGCATCGATCCGGCAACCAACAACGTCGTGCAGAACATGTACATCTTCCGGAACGAGTATGCCGACGGCAAGGTCACCCAGACGGTTCTGGCTACTGTTGAAAACGTTCAGGACGAGCCCAACGGCTGCCAGATGTAACAACGGACAAGCGCCCGATATGGTTCCCGGACATGCACTGGCATGATCCGGGATCTCCCTAGCCTACCAACGCCATTGCGAGCCATGGACATTGTCCGGGGCGAAGCAATCCCGGAAAGCCTTGTATAAGGCTAACCCGCGTGGATTGCTTCGTCGCTCGCGGTTCCACACAATGACGCCTTTATTGTTGAGACCTTTACACACCCCATGCTCACCGACCCCAGTTTCTGGCTCGTGCAAGCCCTGAACAGCCTGCAACTGGCCATGTTGCTGTTTTTGCTGTCGGTGGGGCTGACGGTAATTTTCGGGCTGATGAACTTCGTCAACCTGGCGCACGGCTCGCTCTATGCGCTCGGCGCGCTGATCGGCTACTCCATTGCCGATGCGACAGGCAGCGCCTGGTGGGCCTACCTGTTTGCCCCGCCCGCCGTCGCACTGATCGGCGCGCTGCTCTACGTGACATTGATCGACCGGATGCGTGCGGCAGGACCCCTGCCCCAGGTGCTGGTGACCTTCGGCCTGATCTTCGTGCTGATCGACGCACAACGCTTTCTCTGGGGCACCGACGCCCTCGGCGTGACGAAGGGCGTGCCCTTCAGCGGCACGATCCACGTACTGGGTGAGCCCTATCCCGCCTACCGCCTTTTCATCATTGCCGTCGGCTGTCTGGTGTATCTGGGTCTGCACCAGCTGCTGCACCGCACCCGCCTGGGTGCGGAGGTCCGCGCCGGCGTCGACGATGCCGAAACCGCGAGCGCCCTCGGCGTACCAGTGGAGCGGACGTTCTTCCTGGTATTCCTGCTCGGTTGCGCGCTGGCGGGGCTGGCAGGCGCCGTCGCCATGCCCGCATTCGCAGCGGAACCCGGCATGGGCGTTGGCATCCTGGTGCCGACGCTGGTGGTTGTCGTGGTCGGCGGGCTGGGCAGCTTGAAGGGGGCGCTGGTCGGCTCCCTCGTCATCGGCGCGACGCTGACTTTCGGCACGGCGCTGTTCCCCGCTTTTGCCGGGATTGCCATGTACGCCGCCCTGATCGCCGTGCTGCTGTTCCGGCCGCACGGCCTGTTTCCGGCCAGGGGGTAGCATTGATTTTCGCACGCCTCCTCCTCCCTCATCGTCCTGACGAAAGTCAGGATCCATTCCAGAGACCTTTACCCGAAGCGCCCGGCGCTCCGGCAGAAATGCTTCCGGGATGGGCCCTGAATGCCGCTGCGCGGCTTCAGGGATGTGGTGAACTACGCCTGGCGGCACCATCATGACCACCCGCGGCGGCCACATCCTCTTCCTCTTGGCGCTCGCAGGCCTGCTGCTCTGGCATTCCCAGGCAGAGTATTACGGTTTCGAGCTGTTGGCGGAGATCGCGATATTCGCCATCCTCGCCATGAGCCTTGACCTGATCGCCGGCTATGCGGGCATGGTAAGCCTTGGCCATGCCGCACTGTTCGGCACCGGCGCCTACGCCTATGCTTGGCTGGGCAGCGTGCTGGGGGTGCCCGCGCCGCTCGCCATGCTGGGCGCCACCGCCGGGACGGGCCTGATCGCGCTGCTGGTCGGCGCGGTCGCCGTGCGGGTCGAGGGTATCTTCTTCATCATGATCACCCTCGGCTTCGGCCAGATGGGCTATGAGTTCTTCTTCCAAAACAGCGCCATGGGCGGGGATGACGGTTTCTACAGCATCACGCGGCTCGACCTGTCGGCTATGGGTGTGGACCTGACCGACCCGGCCAGTTTCGCCCTGTTCACGCTGATCGCGATGGCGTTGGTCTATGTGCTTCTGGCCTGGCTACTGGCGACGCCGTTCGGCGCGGTGCTACGCGGCCTCCACGCCAACCCGAAGCGCTTCCGCGTCCTCGGCCTGCGGGTGCTCACCTATCGCACCGCCGGTTTCACCGTGGCAGGCATGGTAGCAGGCTTCGCCGGCAGTCTTACCGCGCAACACACCTTGTTCATTGCGCCGAATTTGCTCAACTGGACCACCAGCGGCGAGGTGTTGGTGATGGTGATCCTCGGCGGCCTGGGCACGCTGGTCGGGCCCGTGGTCGGCGCGATCTCCCTGGTATTCCTTAGGCATGAACTTTCCAGCCTGACCGACTATTGGGGCGCGGTGCTGGGCGGCTTCCTAATCCTTGTGGTGCTCAGCCGCCGGAACGGTATCGTCGGCGCGTTGCTGATGCTGGTCCGCCTGGTGAAACCGGGAGGCCGCAATGCTTAAAACAACCGGTCTTTCCAAGAATTTTGGCGCGTTGCAAGCAACGAAGGACGTGACTTTGCACCTGCCGCCCGGCGCGCGGCATGCCCTGATTGGCCCGAACGGGGCGGGCAAGACGACGCTCTTCAACCTGCTGGCAGGCGAAATTCTGCCGGACGCAGGCACAATCGAACTGAACGGCCGGGACGTGACCCGCGCCTCCCCCGACGCCCGGGCAAGGGTCGGGCTCGGCCGCAGCTACCAGCGCAACAATCTGTTCGAAGCGGAGACCGTGCGCCAAAACCTGCTGTTCGCCGACATCGCAGCCCGCGGCTATGGCTGGCATTTCTGGCGGCGGCTTGCGGACGACCGCCGCGCCAACGCCCTTGCCGAACAGGTGGCGGAACAGGTCGGCCTTGCACAAGTCCTGGAAAAGCCCGTTGCGAGCCTGTCATACGGCGCGCGGCGGCAGTTGGAAGTCGGTCTCGCGCTCATCGGCAAGCCGAAAGTGCTGCTGCTGGACGAACCCGCTGCCGGCATGTCTGCTGAGGAAACCGGGCGCATGTTGGCGTTGATCGACAGCCTGCCTCGCGACCTCGCCATCCTGATCGTCGAGCACGACATGGACCTGGTCTTCGCCCATGCCGACCGCATCACCGTGCTGAGTTATGGCGAAGTGCTGTTTGAGGGCACCCCGGAAGAGGTCCGCAATTCCACCCTGGTGCAGGAGACATATTTGGGCGAGGCCGAAACGGTAGAGGGCGCGCCATGCTGACCCTCGAAAACGTTACCACCGGCTACGGAGAGACCCAGGTTCTGCACGGAATTTCCCTAGCAATATCCGCAGGCGAGGCGGTGGCGCTGATGGGCCGGAACGGAGCAGGCAAGACCACGACCCAGCGCGCCATCATCGGCCTGACGCCAGCCTGGAGTGGCCGGATCGCGCTCGACGGAGAAGACATCACTCACGCTAAGCCGCACAAGCTGGCAGTGGCCGGTCTGGGCTACCTGCCGGAGCACCGGGGCGTTTTTCCGTCACTGACGGTACACGAGAACCTGACCCTGGTCGCCGGCCGCCGTCCCGGCCCCTGGACCGTCGAAAGGGCCTACGACTTGTTTCCGCGCCTTGGAGAGCGGCGGCGGAACGGTGGCGCGCAGCTTTCCGGCGGCGAGCAGCAGATGCTGGCCATTGCCCGCGCGCTATTGCTGAATCCGAAAGTGTTGTTGCTGGACGAACCCACCGAAGGCCTTGCGCCCCTCATCGTCCGGGAAATCAGCGAACGGCTGGCGGCGGTCAAGGCAGAAGGCATGACACTGCTGCTGATCGAACAGAACGCACGTTTTGCGTTGAACCTAGCCGACCGGGCCTATGTGCTAAGCCGAGGTGAAGTAGCCTGGGAAGGCACGGCGGCGGCGCTTCACGCCGACCGGCAGGCGCAGGCCGAATTGTTGGGGGTTTGACGATCATTCGGGCAGATCCAGGCGCGCCAAGTGAGCCCGCCATATCCTGCACCCCAAAGCAAAAGCGCCCCGGATCAGGTCCAGGGCGCTTCGCGACTCTATCGAAAGGGGTTGCCTACCGCAGCGCGGCGTTGATCTCGTCCAGCACGCTGCTGCCTGGGCAGAGATCGGCCTCTTGTAGCTGGTTCAGGGGCGTCTTCACCGTGTTCAGGCTGCCATGCAGATCCTGCGGCAGCGGGTCGAGGTACAGCAGGCCCGTGGCAAGCTCGCCCGCCTGGTTCTTGTCTTCAATGAACGCCAGCGCCCCCGCCTTATCCGCGGGGTCATAGTCCGGCGTGATCTTGCGCAGGCGGAGGGTCGCGCCGCCTGCCTGGGGCACTTCCACCATCTCACCCGGCTCATAGTCCCGCGTCACGGGCGGTGCGCCCAGGATCACGTCTAGCCGGTTAACTGTCTCGTTGTGCTCGCGCACGAAGTCATAGCTCTTGGTGGAGCCGTCATGATTGTTGAAGGCAACGCATGGGCTGACCACGTCCAGAATAGCGGCGCCCGGATGGCTGACTGCGGCCTTAATCAGCGGCACCAACTGGCCCTTGTCCCCGGAGAAGGAGCGCGCCACGAAACTCGCGCCCATGATGATCGCCAGCGAGGCCAGGTCGATTCCCGAGTCGTTGTTGACCGCCCCCTTTTTCGCCACCGACCCCTTGTCGGCGGTCGCAGAGAACTGGCCTTTGGTCAAGCCATAGACGCCGTTGTTCATGACGATATAGGTCATGTTCACGCCGCGGCGCATCAGGTGCGCGAATTGGCCGAGACCGATGGAGGCGCTGTCGCCGTCGCCGGAGACGCCCATATAGATCAGGTCGCGGTTCGCCATGTTGGCGCCGGTCAGCACGCTCGGCATGCGGCCGTGCACGGTGTTGAAGCCGTGGCTGTTGCCGAGGAAGTAGGTCGGCGCTTTCGACGAGCAGCCGATGCCCGAAAGCTTGGCGACCCGGTGCGGTTCAATGGAAAGCTCGAAGCAGGCCTGCACAATGGCGGCGCTGATCGAGTCATGCCCGCAACCGGCGCAGAGGGTCGAGACCGTCCCCTCATAGTCGCGGCGGGTGTAACCGACTTCGTTCTTCTTCAGCGCGGGATGGTGCAGCTTCGGCTTGGCGATATAGGTCATGATGCGGCCCTTTCGAGCGAGACAACTTTGAACTCTTCCAGGCGGTCGCCAATGGCGCCGGCGATGAAGCGCCCGGTGATCGGCGTGCCGTCATAGTGGCAGACCGGCACCATACGCGCCGGGTCAATGCCCAGTTCGTTGACGATCATTCCGCGCATCTGGGCGTCGCGGTTCTGCTCCACGACGAAAACCATGTCATGCTCCAGAATGAAGTTGCGCACCGTCTCCGGGAATGGGAAGGCGCGCAGGCGCATGGCGTTCACGTGCTGGTCTTTCTCGTTGAGCAGGTCCAGCGCTTCATCCATGGCGGGGCTGGTGGAGCCGAAATAGAGCACGCCGTACTTGGTGCGCTGTTCCGCATTCCGGCGGATCGGCTGCGGAACGATGTCTTTCACCGTTTCCCACTTCTTCTGCAGCCGCTCCATGTTGTCCACATAGACACTGCCCTCTTCCGAGTAGCGGGCGTAACGGTCCTTGGTCGTGCCGCGGGTGAAGTAGGCGCCGCGGGTGGCGTGAACGCCCGGAATGGTCCGGAACGGGATACCGTCGCCGTCCACGTCCAGGTAGCGGCCGAAATCCTTCCCTGCTTCCAGTTCTTCCGCGGTCATGACCTTGCCACGATCATATTTGCGGCTCTCGTCCCACTCCAGCGGATTGGTCAGGCGCTGGTTCATACCGATGTCCAAGTCGGTCATGACGAAAACCGGAGTCTGCAACCGGTCGGCCAGGTCCAGCGCGTCGGCGGCTAGTTCGAAGCACTCCTTCGGGTCTTCCGGAAACAGCAGCGGGTGCTTGGTGTCGCCGTTGGAGGCATAGGCGCAGGAGAGCAGGTCTGCCTGTTGCGTGCGGGTTGGCATGCCGGTCGAGGGGCCGCCGCGCTGCACGTTGATCAGCACTGCCGGCACTTCCGCGAAATAGGCCAGACCGATGAACTCCGTCATCAGGCTGATGCCGGGGCCCGAGGTTGAGGTAAAAGCCCGCGCGCCGTTCCAGCCGGCGCCGATCACCATGCCGATGGAGGCAAGCTCGTCCTCCGCCTGAACAACGGCAAATTTGGCCTCGCCCGTTTCTGGGTCGCGGCGGTAGCGCTGGCAAAACGACTGATAAGCCTCCGCCAGAGAGGACGACGGCGTGATCGGATACCAGGCGCAGACGGTCGCGCCGCCATAGACGCAGCCGAGCGCTGCGGCGGCATTGCCTTCCATGAAGATGCGGTTGCCGACCTTGTCGGCCTTCTGCACCTTCAGCTTGCACAGGTCCGTATCAAGGTTTTCACTCGCCCATTCCCGGCCCAGCGTCAGCGCCTGTTCGTTTGCGCCGATCAGGGCTTCCTTGCCTTTAAACTGCTCCTTGAACAACTGCACGATCACATCCGGGTCGATGTCCAACAGGATCGAAAGAGCGCCGACATAGATAATGTTTTTGAACAGTTGCCGCTGGCGCGAGTCCGTGTAGGCCGCATTGGTGATGGCCGTAAGCGGTACGCCGATGATGTTTACATCGTCCCGGAACATGCTGGCCGGCATTGGCCGGGTCGAGTCGTAGAACAGGTAGCCGCCCGGCGACAGTTCCGCCACGTCCTGCTTCCAGGTCTGCGGATTCATGGCGACCAGCATATCCACGCCGCCACGGCGGCCCAGATAGCCCTTCTCGCTCACCCGGACTTCGTACCAGGTCGGCAGGCCCTGAATGTTCGACGGAAAGATGTTGCGCGGGCTGACCGGCACGCCCATCCGGAGGATGGAACGCGCGAACAATTCGTTGGCGCTGGCGGAGCCGGAGCCGTTCACGTTCGCGAACTTAACGACGAACTCGTTGGTTGCTTGGATCGATTCCATGGTCAGAGCCCCCGGTTCGCGTCGCCCGCATGGGTCATTTCAATAAAGTATTTTTGCATGTCCCACGCACCGGTCGGACAGCGCTCGGCGCACAGGCCGCAATGCAGGCAGACGTCCTCGTCCTTCACCATCACGCGGTTGGTCGGCAGGTCCTCCGAAATATAGAGATCCTGCTCGCCATTCAGTGCAGGCGCC
This sequence comes from Alphaproteobacteria bacterium, assembly GCA_965222315.1. Classification (GTDB taxonomy): domain Bacteria; phylum Pseudomonadota; class Alphaproteobacteria; order Bin95; family Bin95; genus JACKII01. The sequence goes on from OZ244951.1 coordinate 2,797,171, forward strand.
ATCAGGCGCTGGCGCAGGTCTTCTTCCTCGCCATTTTCGGTGAAGGTGATGCAATCCATCGGGCAGATATCGACACAGGCATCGCATTCGATGCACAGGTTCGTGCTGAACACCGTCTGAATATCGCAGTTCAGGCAGCGCTGCGCCTCTTTCCAGGCAAGCTCCAGGTCGAAGCCCAGCTCGACCTCCGCATTGATGTCAGAGAGCGCTTCTATCTTGTCGCGCAACGGCACCTTGAACCGGGGGTCAATTTCGATGTCGTTGTCATAGCTCCACTCGTGGATGCCCATCTTCTGGCTGGCAACGTCCATCAGCGGCGCAGGCCGGTCATAGATGTCCTCGCCTTCCAGCATCTTGTGGATGCTGATCGCAGCGTCATGGCCATGGGCTGCGGCCCAGATGATGTTTTCCGGGCCGAAGGCCGCGTCACCGCCGAAGAACACCTTGGGGTGGCTGGACCGGAAGGTCACGCGGTCCACCGCCGGCATATCCCAACGTTCGTCCCATTCCAGGCCGATATCGCGTTCGATCCAGGGGAAGGCGTTTTCCTGCCCGATGGCGCAGAGCACGTCATCGCAGGGGAAGAACTGGTCTGGCTCACCCGTCGGGACTAGGCGCCGGCGGCCATTGTCGTCATACTGGGCTTCGACCTTCTCGAAGGTCATGCCGACCAGCTTACCGTCTTCCAGGTTGAATTCTTTCGGCACCAGCATGTTGAGGATCGGAATGTCCTCATGCATGGCATCTTCTTTTTCCCAGGGCGACGCCTTCATCTCGTCGAAGCCGGAGCGGACGATCACCTTCACGTCTTCGCCGCCCAGACGGCGGGAGGAGCGGCAGCAGTCCATGGCGGTGTTGCCGCCACCCAGGACGATCACGCGCTTGCCGACGCTGGTCGTGTGGCCGAACGAGACCGACGATAGCCAGTCAATGCCGATATGAAAATTAGGGGAGGCTTCCTCGCGGCCTGGAATATTCAGGTCGCGGCCACGCGGGGCGCCGGTGCCGACAAAGACCGCATCCCAGTCCTCATCCAGCACCTCTTTCAGGCTGGTGATTTCTTTGTGGACGAACTTAATGTTGCCGATACCCATGATGTAATCCATCTCCTCGTCGATCACCTCGACGGGCAGACGGAAATGGGGGATCTGGGTGCGGATCATGCCACCAAGCTGGGGGTCCTGATCGAACAGCGTGACCTCGTAGCCGAGCACGGCCAGGTCACGCGCCACGGTAAGCGAAGCGGGGCCGGCTCCCAGGCAGGCAACCTTGCGTCCGTTGCTGACCGGCGGCGCCTTCGGCATCCGCGCCTGGACGCCTTCTTCTTCCTTGTAGTCCGCCGCCACCCGTTTCAGGCGGCAGATGGCGACCGGTTCCTTGCGGCTGCCGGAGAGGTCTTCGTCCTCCACCCGGCCGCGGCGGCACGCGGGCTCGCACGGGCGGTCGCAGGTGCGGCCCAGGATGCCGGGGAAGACGTTCGACTTCCAGTTGATCATGTAGGCATCGTCGAAGCGGCCATGCGCGATCAGCCGGATGTATTCCGGAACCGGGGTGTGCGCCGGACAGGCCCACTGGCAATCGACAACCTTATGGAAGTAATTGGGATCGGTTATATCAGTGGCCCGCAAGGCCATTCCTCCTGCCAGACGGTAGGGAGTTGCTGTACCACAGCTTTTGATGGTCGCGGGAGGTAAAGGGACTGCCCGCGCAACGTCAAGGGCAAACTAGGCGAGATGTGGCACTTTAGTTGGAAACTGCCCCCCTGAAACGAGGCACTGGACAATTATGCCCCACTTGCAGCCGCAATGGCGTACTGGCGAAAATGAGCAAGCGGCGGCGTACTGGCGGCGGGGATTTTGGCCGAATCATCCCAGCGGCGCACCCGCACCGCTTCGCGCGCATTTGGCTGTTCGATGAATGCGGCAGCTTCCTCCGCCCCGAATGGCCCGCCCTGCATGGTGAGCGACTTCACCGATGCCGGAGAAAGCGTTGCGAAATAGCCGTTTTCCACGGCGCACAGGTAGCGTTTGGCCGGTACATGCATCCGGACCGGATCGGTCACGGAAGGGCCAAATATCCCGCTGAGATAGGCTGCTCCGAATTCCTCGTGCCAACGGTCCTCACCGCGCGCCATGGCGGCCTCAAACTCCGGATCGGCCAGATGGCCTATGTCATGGAACAAGGCCGCCACAATCAATGCAGCCTCCGCGCCCGCCGTCTCCGCCAGCGTCGCACATTGGAGCGCGTGTTCAAGCTGGCTAACTGGTTCTTCACCATATTGAGAAGTACCTTTGCGCTCCAGCAGGGCAAAGGCGGCGGCGATCCGGCTATGGGTATCGGTGTTCATCATTGATCCCTAACGGCGCTTGCGAAAGGTGGCGAACCTGACACCGGACTATCGCTGCCAGACTGCCGTGACAATCGCATGACAAGAAAGACCACACACCCCTGAATCCCGAAAAGCCTACACCGCGACGAAACCAAGGCCTTAGTAGTGATCGACCAGGTCGCGGAACTCATCCAAGTTTCGAATGTGGAACTGCTTCTCGTGCATTTCGGCAATGCCATGCTCTCGCCATAGGCGCAGGGTCTTGTTCACGCTTTCACGGGTTGCGCCGGTAATCTCACCCAATTCCCGCTGGGACAGGCTCGTGCGGACCGTCACGGCCCCGTCGCCGCCCCGCTCCCCGGTCGACTCCGCCAACGCGAGCAATACGCGCGCCAAGCGGGACTCCAGGCTCCGCAACGCCAGATCCTCCACCTGTTCGGTAGTATGGCGCAAACGCTGGCAGAGCAGCTTCATTACCTCCAGGCAGAGCGTCACCCGTTCCCGCAGGAACGGCTGAAAGTCACGCCGGTGCAGAACCAGCAACCGCGTGTTCTCCAACGCCGTGGCGTCCGCCGTTCGGTCAGAGCCGTCCAGAAACGCCACTTCGCCGAAGGTCTGCCCCGGATGGATCTCATTCAGGATGACTTCCCGCCCCTCGATGGAAACGGAACTGATCCGCACCCGGCCACTGACGACGACCATCAGCGAATCGCCCGGCTCGCCGCGGCCACAGATCAGCGTGCCCCGCTCCACGTTGCGGGAACGGCACATGCGCGCCAGTTCTTCCAAGTCCCGGTCGCTCAGGCTTTCGAAGATTGCGCACCCGCGTAACAGCTTGATGTTCTGCGCTTCCGGTCCATTCGGGCTCATAACTGATTTTCCCTGCGTCAAACCCCCAGCGCGGCACGAGCATAGCACGGCCCGCCACCCGCGATAAGTTGGGTATGCGGCATGCATAGACGATATTGCCATACCTCGACTATACTTTTGGCCAACAGACGGCCCCGACCGCAGGAGATGTCTATTGGCACCCGACACAGTCACCCTGACAGAACCCTTCGCTCAGCCCCAGGATGGCGATCATATTCCAAAGCTGGACGTCTCTGCCTATCTGGCTGGCGAGCCCGGCGCCCTGGAGACCTTGGCCGGAGAACTCCGCTATGCCTTGGAGAACATCGGCTTCTATTATTTGACCGGTCACAACGTGCCGCTGGAACTGATCGAAGCCACATTCGACGCCGCGAAGCGCTTTCATGCCCAACCGCTAGAAGAAAAGCTGGCTCTGCGAGCGAATGAACACAATGTCGGCTACATGCCGGTCAACAGTTCGGTCAGCCGCGCCAGCCAGGTGGAAAAGGCGCGGAAGCCCAATCTCGTCGAGGCATTCTTTCTGAAGCGGGACTTGCCGGCCGATCACCCGGATGTCCTTGCCAAAAAGCGGTACCGCTGCATGAACCAGTGGCCGGCAGAGGGTGCCGTTCCGAGCTTCCGGGAGACGGCGGTCGCCTACATGGACGCTATCGAGGCGCTCTGCCGGAAGATGCTTCCGGTCTATGCCCTCGCCCTAGACCTGCCGAAGGACTTTTTCGACAAGCCATTCCACGATCCGCAATACACACTCCGCCTGTCCCATTATCCGCCAGCCGACACGGGCGAGGATGATCAGTACGGCCTCGCGCCGCACACGGATTCGTCTTTTCTCACCATGCTGGCTCAGGCCGACTTGCCGGGCCTGTCAATCAAAATGCCAAGCGGCAACTGGGTCGATGTTCCGGTGATTAAGGGCGCGTTGGTCGTCAATTCCGGTGACCTGATGCGTCGGTGGACCAACCACCGTTTCCTATCGACGCCACACCGCGCCATCAACCGCAATCCGGATGCGGACCGCTACGCCATACCATTCTTCTTTGATGCCAGCATCGACTATCCCATGGCGTGCCTGCCGACCTGTCAGGATGCTGCGAACCCGCCAAAATACGAGCCGATCACCTACATGGACTACATGCTCTGGTTCACCCGCAAGAACTACGACCATGTCCGTTCCAAAGACGGTACAGACGCTGCCGATCCGGGCGTCCCTAAAAGTCAGAGCCAGCGGGACTAGGCGCGGCTGCTGCCAGAAGCGGCAGAGCCGTGCGTCAATCAGGTACACAGTTCTGGTGAGTTTAGCTATTATCTGCACGTCTGCGGCGGCGTTCGGCTGGCGCTTTGATTAGGACTCATTTCGTGCAAGACACCAAAGCCAAGCTGCAGATCCGCAATGCAACGCTTGCCGACGTTTCCAAAATTGTAGCGCTTTCCGGGCGGGTCTACGCCGCCGATCTCAGCTATTCGGCCGGCCAGGTCCGTGGCCAGATCAACAATTTCCCAGACGGCGTTTTTGTGGCCGAATACGACGAAAAGATCGTCGGCTATTGCGTGACCTGTATCCTGGAAGAAAAGGTTGCGCTTCGCCAGCATACCTGGGCTGAGGTTAGCGGCGGCGGTTTCAACTCCCGCCACAATCCCAATGGCGACTACCTCTATGGGCTTGATGTCTCGGTGGACCCGGACTACCGTCGCCTACGGATCGGGCAGCGCTTCTACCGCGCCCGGCGCGAACTGTGCCGCCGTCTGGAATTGAAGGGCATCGTCTTCGGCGGCCGTATGCCCGGCTACCAGCGCCGCAAGAAGCAATATCCCGATCCCTCCGACTATATCAAAGCAGTGCAGGATCAAGTTTTCAAAGATCAGGTGATTAATTTTCAGACCCGGCAGGGCTTTGAACCGATGGGCATTCTGAAAGGCTACTTGCCGGACGATAAGCCTTCCGGCGGGCATGCGGTTCACATGATCTGGACCAATCCCCTGGCCGAAGAAATCCCCTCTGCCCGCACGACCCGGGTCGACAACCGCCTGCCGAACACCGTGCGCGTGGCGACCGTTCAGTTCCAGATGCGCAATATCAAGAGCATCGACGATTTCGAGGAGCAGATTCAGTATTTCGTCGACGTCGCCTCGGACAGCAGATGCGACTTCGTCACCTTTCCCGAGCTCTACACGACGCAATTGCTGTCGCTGGAGACGGAGAAGCGGCCGCCGATCGAGGCGATCAAGAAGATCACCGAATACACCGAACGCTACAGCGCGTTCATGTCGAAGCTGGCGATCTCGTTCAATATCAATATCATCGGCGGATCGCATCTGACGATGCATGAGGATGGCGACATCCGGAACACCTGCTTTGTCTTCCTGCGGGACGGGGCGATATATACTCAGGACAAGCTGCATCCAACCCCCAGCGAGCGCGAATGGTGGAACATCCGGGGCGGCGATGGCGCTGCCGTCATCCCCACCGACTGCGGCCCGATCGGCGTGATGATCTGCTACGATAGCGAGTTCCCGGAGCTTGCCCGTATCTTGGCCGATCAGGGCGCGCTTATGATGTTCGTGCCGTTCTGCACCAACGAACGCCGCGGTTATCTGCGCGTCCGTTATTGCTGCCATGCCCGGGCAATCGAAAACCAGTGCTACATGATCCTGTCCGGTGTGGTGGGCAATCTGCCGAACGTGGACGCAATGGACGTGCACTATGCCGAAAGCTGCATCCTGACCCCGTCGGACTATCCGTTCGCCCGTGACGGTGTGGCGGCAGACACGCCCCCAAACACCGAAACCATCGCCATCGCAGACCTCAACCTGCCGTCATTACTGACGAGCCGGCACACGGGTACGACCCGGAATTATGCTGACCGCCGCTTTGACCTCTACCGCATTTCCTGGTCAAAGACCGCCTTTCCAGGGGTCGATTAATCCGACGCAGTTCCCAGCCACAAACAAAAAAGGGCGGCCCACGAGCCGCCCTTTTCATTCAGAAGAACCAGCGCTTTAGTCGCCGTGTTCACCGAGGCTCAGGCCGTTGGGCCTGCCGGTTGGCCAACCGATAGTCAGGCCGGCTTTGCGGCCCTGTATCAGCCTGTTCGGCTCAATGCCGGCGCAGGGCGCATCACCGCAAACACAGACAAACGACCGGAACAACTCATCCTCCGTCTGCTCATAGTTCATGGTGATCCACTCGCCCGGCATGATAGGCCGGCGCGCCGTAAAGGTGCGCTTTTGCATGTCGACCGTGCAGTTCGGATCACAGCGATGAAGCGCCTTGCCCATGAAGTATGGGTCGTGCAAAAACAGGCCGGGCTCTACCTGCAGTGTAAACAGCGTCTGCTCGCTCATGTAAAAGCCGGTGAAACTGAAGACGATCTGCCCCGTTTCAAAGGCCTTCAGTGCCACGATCCCCTCCCCGACATTTTCTCCGATCGGATGGATGGCGAAATGGGACGGGTTCGGTTCGTGCGGGAACGGAGGCACGTGCTCCGGGTAAAACCGGCTCATTTGCGCAGGATCGTCTGGGCGTCGATGCCCGAAGGTGCAAACCAGTCACGAACCGCCTTTTCGACCTCCGCCGCATCAAAGTCCTTGCAGGAAAACACGTCGAGATACATGTCGCGCGCTTCGTCATTCGTGTGAATGGTGATTGCGCTGGTCTGGATGAGTTGAACGGCTGAAATACCGACCTCATCGCCGCCGCCAAAGCGTTCGACGAACGGCTCGCCGAACGGCACCATGTCGATGCGCTTGACCATGTCGCGGCAGAAGTCCGCGATCTGCGATTTCTCGAGGAGCGCTGCATTGCAGCCGGAAGCTGTCAGTATGACATGCTTCCCATAATGTTTTTCGCCATTGACGACGATTCGCTTGTACGGCACGGGTTCTTTCCCTTTTCCCGGAGTGGCTTTCGGATCGCTGGCTGCCCAAAAGGCAAACACAACGACTGCGATGGGGCCAGCCAGCGGGAATTGGATTTCAAGTGCTCTCGGCCTTAGCAGCGAGCCGGATATTGCTCCATACCATGTGGATTTCAAGTTTTGTTTTGGGGTGCGATTATCTGCGCAGATTTGTTCTTAGTTATTATCACAAGTCCATTGAAGAAATACCGAATTTAGGAAAATATACATTAAGACTGGAGCAATTTCATTGAAAAACAGCTATCTATAGCGCAGGGCATCGCAAAACAAACTTTTTTTGATTCATCCTCTGGCCCCTGTTTCAACGTTAGCCCCGGCGCATATCATTAACCCAAGGCTCAACAAAACTCTGCATCAGGCCGAGTGACCGACAATCTACCTATAGTGCCCAGACACATACTTCACCCGGACCGATTGAGTGGCTCTGCGAGTCGGTGATTTTCCCGTTGTCACACCGGTTCAATCTGCCAGTGGATCATTCACCACGTCATGGTTGAACAGGCGCGACTGGTCAGCGCTGACGCCATCAGGGTTCGACTTGACCTCCGCGGCCATTCTTGCGTTGCGTGCGGCCACGTCGTTCGGGGCGCTCAAGTGGAAGAGTTTTTCGTTCTTTCGGGAGCCTTCCTGGACCCAAGCCGTGCGCTCCATCCGGTTGCGTTCATAGCGCTTCAGAGCTTCCTCCGCACCGCCTGCCGTCTCGCGCAGGCAGCGGGCCAGCACCCAACCGTCCTCGATGCCCTGGGCGGCGCCCTGGGCCATGAAGGGTAGCATCGGGTGGCAGGCATCACCCAGCAGCGTGACGCGTCCACGGCTCCAGAAGGGCAGCGGATCACGGTCGTGCAGCGCCCATTTCATCGCCTTGGGCGTCGCCGAGATGATGCTTTGAATACGCGGGCTCCAGCCTTCGAAGTCGCGCAAGGCATCCTCTATTGAACCCTCCGCCGTCCAGCTTTCGATGGCGGAGCCGTCATGAGGCACCACGCCGACCCAGTTCATATAGCGCCCCAGGCCCTCGCCATCCTTTGCGCCAACATAGTAATTGACAAAATGGCTGCCCGGCCCCCAGGCGTTGCCGGAGACAAGCGGCACCCCGTTGGCCCGCGCGACATCGCCGGGGCAAAGACCCCGCCATGCCATATAGCCGGTAAAGCGGGCGGGATGATCGCCGTGCAGGTGCTTTTGCACCGTCGAATGGATGCCGTCCGCGCCGACCAGCACATCGCCCCAGATGACCTCCCCACCAGCCAGTTCTGCCCCTGCCCTGCCAGCCTCTTCGCGGATCGCAACGACTTTCGCGCCCATGCTGGTGATGCCTTCCGGCAGGCCATTGCTTAAAGCGCTGATCAGGTCCGGCCGGTACAGATGGATGTAAGGATAGCCCCAACGCGCCAGCACGTGCTGGCCGAACGGAACCACACGCAGATGCTCGTCCGTATCCCAGCTGCTGGAAATGCCGGCCTCCGGACGGGTTGCCACCTTCAGCACGGCATCCAATCGTCCAAGCGCTTCAATCACGCGGTTGGCATTGGGGCTCATCTGCACACCGGCCCCCACTTCGCCGAAGGCCTGTGCCTGCTCCAGCAGCGTCACCGCGAAGCCATGTTTCAGCAACGCCAGAGCGCAGGCGGTGCCGCCAATACCGGCGCCGACGATAACAACATGGGTCATGACGGCAGAACTCCGCGGGCAATGTGAAGGGCTTGTGAATCGGCCTTGTTGCCACGCCAGGCCAAATGCTGGTCGGGGCGGATGAGGGCAAGATCGGCCCCGTAGACATCGCGGGCACGGCGGCTTGAAACGTCGGCCAGCGCTAGTGGAATACCCGCGGCATGGGCAGCCTCCTGCAATGGTGCAGCATCGGCGCTCGGATTCAGGCGCAACAAGGTGAAGCCCGATGGGGCAAGTTTATCAAAAATAGCTTCGCCGTCATCGGAGAACAGGTGGGGCGCGCGCATGCCGGGCCAGGCGCCGGAGGGAATGGTATCCAATTCCTGCGATGGAGGCGGCCCCGCCTCCCTCGCCAGAAAAGGCGCGACCAGGGGTGAGGCGTCGTAGCGGTAGGCAAACTCCAGCCCCAACGCCTCGTTCTCCAGATTGCCCACCTCACCAATGTAAGCGGCGAGCCGCTGCCGCTGCACCGGGTCCGTATCGGCGTCAGGGTTCTGGACGTAGGCCTCCGCAATGCCCATGCGAACCCCGGTGTGCTTGCCGGACCATTCCCGGTTGGTCAGCCCCACCGGCCGCCTTTCCGCCTCGTAGGCGTCCAGCATGGCAGGACCGCCCCAGCCCTGCACCTCCGTCGCCAGCAGCCAGGCAATGCCGCACGCATCGCCGATGCCGGTGTTCATGCCGTAGCCGCCGGTCGGGATGTACTGGTGCGCCGCATCGCCCGCCAGAAACACCCGGCCTTCCCGGTACCGCTCAGCGACGAGCAAGTGCGGCGTCCAGGGATTGGCGACCAGGATTTCCGCATCAATTTCCGCCCCCAATGCGGCGAACAGGGTCGGCAGCGGGTCGACATTGCTTGTATCCATTCCGTCCGGGAAACGGGCATGCAGCGTATACACTTCCCGGTCGTCCTGGGCGATCAGTGTGCCGCGCGGCGACTGGTAATGCCAAGCTGTACCGAACCGTTGGAGCAGGTCCTTTGCATGGCTGCGGAAATGGATCATGAAGCGGTTGGCGACCGCGTGCTGTCCGTCGACCGCGATCCCGACCGCTTGGCGGACGGCACTGCCGCCGCCGTCGCAGCCGACCAGGTAAAGCCCGCGCACCTGCCTGACTACGTCTGTCGTGCGGTCGCGCACGGTTAGGGTCACGGCATCGGCATCCTGCGCCACGTCCTCTACCGTCACCCCCCAGTGGCTCTCGATCAGGGGCTCGGCCAGCACGGCGGCCTTCAACACCGGCTCGATCACCACCTGGGAGACGCGCATGTGCGGCTCCAGCGGCTGTCGGCCATCGTTGGTCCGGGCGCAAGCGGCACGCGCCTCATTCGGGCTCGGATACCGGAAGCGATGCAGTTCGTGCCCCGCCATGCTGGTCACCCAGGACACATCCAGCGGATGGTCGCGCGGCACCGCCACGTCACGCAGCTTTTCCGCCAAACCCAGCCAGCGGAACAGTTCCAGCGAGCGGCCGTTGGTAATGTCCATCTTAGGATGGCGCGTCGTTTCGGGGTTACGCTCGAACAGCGCCGAGCGCACGCCGTGCTTTGCCAAAGCCAGGGCGCAGGTCATACCAACCGGCCCACCGCCCGCGATCAGCACGGACGGCCCATTTCTTTGTCCGCTCATGGCGGCCCGCTAGTCCTGCGGGTCGGCCAATTCCTTGCGCCGCCGCTCGACAAACGCCTCGCGCGGCTCGAAACGCGGCTGGGTCTTGAACTGCTCCTCCGTCCAGGCGAGCAGCGCCTCGTCGTCCAGGTCCATGTCCCAGGTCTCACCCTGCGGCTGCTGCACCTGCCAAGGCGAATCGCAGAAGATCTCGATGCCATTCTGCTCTGGGTCCTGGAAATAGACCGACCAGGTATTGCCGTGGCTGGTCGGCCGCATCTCAACGCCCTCGCCACGCAGGCCGGAGATGATCTTGCGCAACTGGTCCATCTTCTGCACCCGGAAGGCGACATGGGCGACGCTGTTCGAGGCACCCTCGTTCTCGCGCATGGTCGCGAACCCGATCTGGTGATGCTCCTCCGGGTCCTGGCTGAGGAAGATGATCTCATAGCCACGGCCCGGAATCTCGCCGCGGTCCGTCACTTGAAAGCCCAGCACGCGCGTATAGAAGTCGAGCATCTTCGGCTCGTCCTTCACGAAATAAACGATATGCGACCAAGAAAGACTCATCACACTATCCTCCGCTGACATTTGCTGCCGGAGAGGATAGGGTCCGGCACTCGCTAAAGTCCAGCCGGAGCTAAACCGTCCCATGTCCCGCAACGAAGCAATCGCCCAAGCCCAGGCCCTCGTCGATGACGGCGCGTTCGAGGAGGTAATGGCCCATTGGGTCTCCATCCCCTCCACCGCGCAGGAACCGGAGCACTACGACGACCTGATCCGCTACCTGGAGGAAGCGATCGTGCCGGCAATAGAATCGCTCGGCTGTGAATGGGAAATACACGACAATTCCGATGAAGTGGGCGGCCCGTTCCTGATTGCCGGACGGCAGGAAGGCGACGACCTGCCGACGATTCTGCTCTATGGCCATGGCGACGTGGTGCGCGGGCTGGAGGGCGATTGGGAGAACGCCCGCGACCCGTGGACCACAGACCTGGATGGTGACCGCCTCTATGGTCGCGGCACGGCGGACAACAAGGGCCAACACGCCATCAACCTGCTGGCATTGATGACCGTATTAGAGACGCGCGGCCATCTGGGCTTCAACTTGCGCGTGCTGATCGAGATGAGCGAGGAAGTCGGCTCCCGCGGCCTCCGCGAATTCGCGGAGGAGTATAAGGAAAAGCTTCAGGCTGACGTGCTGATCGCCTCGGACGGCCCGCGGCTGAAACCCGACCGGCCCACCATCTTTCTCGGTTCCAGAGGAACGGCGACATTTAAACTGTCGGTCCATGCGCGCGAGGGGGGGCACCATTCCGGCAACTGGGGCGGCCTGCTCTCCAATCCCGGCACGCAACTGATGCACGCCATCGGCACCCTGGTGGACCGGCGTGGCGCCATCCTGGTGGATGCTTTGAAGCCGCCGCCGCTGTCCAACGCGCTCCGGACCGCCATTGCCGATTGCGAGGTGGACGGCGGTCCGGACGCGCCGGCGATCAATCCGGACTGGGGCGAGCCCGGCCTGACGCCCTGGGAGCGGGTGTTCGGCTGGAACACGTTCGAGGTGCTGTCGTTCACCACTGGCAACCCGGATAACCCGGTGAACGCCGTACCGCCGGCCGCCACCGCCTACTGCCAGATCCGCTTCATCGCCGGCAGCGATCACGCGGGCTTCGAGCAGGCCATTAAGGACCGCCTGCACGAGGAAGGCTATGACATGGTCCAGGTGGAGGCGACCCGCATGGCAATGGCAGCAACCCGCACCGATCTGGAAGACCCATGGGTCGAGCGTACGGTCTCCTCTCTGGCGGAAACCCTGCGCGCGCCGCCGGCAGTGCTGCCGAACCTGGGCGGCTCCATCCCCAACGATGTCTTCACCGACCTGCTCGGGATGCCGACGATCTGGGTGCCCCATTCCTATGCCGGATGCAGCCAGCACGCGCCGAACGAGCACCTGCTGATCAGCGTCGCCCGCGAGGGGCTCGGCATGATGGCCGGCCTCTATTGGGATATCGGTGCAGGCGCGGACGAGGGCGGCAACCCGGATGACGACGACGAGGATGAGGGGGAATAGCGGCCAATCCCAACAATGGCGGGCCTGTTGAAGCGGATGCTTCGACAGGCTCAGCATTAGGGACTTTATGTCGAAATGAGGCGCATTAATTGCATGGACGGGTGTAATGGCGCGTGCGGCCGTGCCTCCACCGCACCTGGCCGCTGCGCATAGCCTTCATCCTGAGCCTGTCGAAGAATGCTATCGGTGCCATGCGCGGCAATGGCCTTGAATTTTAGAGATTGCCGTCCCCCCGGCATTCCGCCGGGGACTCGCAATGACGATCAGGGTTTCAGTTCAGCACGCTCTCCAGCCAGGCAGCGTGGGAAAGCGTGCCATGCGCCCGGCCGGCCGGACCGACGACCTGAACGCCAACCGGCAGGCCCGCAGGCCCAACAAGGCCCGGCACCGTGACACAAGGCACGCCCAGCATGGTCCAGATACGATTGAAATTGGGAGAGCCGGTAAAGGCCAGGTTTTTCGGCGCCTCCCCAGGAGCCGCCGGAACTAGCAGCGCACCGTAGCGCTCCAGCAACTGCCAGAACGTGGCCTTGCAGGAGGCCTGCACGTTCCGCGCCCAGTCATACCGCTCGCGGGAGAAGTCGCCGCCGTCCTTGATATACTCCTTCAGGGCCGTCGATAGCTTGTCCCAATGGTTGGTGCGTTCGTAGGCCAGGCCGCGCCACGCCTCGAACGTCATAATGACTTCCTGGGCGTCCAACGCATCCTTGAAGGCAGGCGGCAGACCGATTTCGACGACACTACCGCCGGCATCCTGAACGCGCTCAACAGCTTCTTTCATGGCTTGCCGTGTGCCGGTCTCCGCCTCGTCCCAGATATGCGTTTTGCTCCATGCAAAAACTGGCGCCTCGGCGGTTTTGGCCAGCGGCTGAACGGGCACCCCCTCCATAATGGAGGCGAAGGCGTTTGCGTCTGCCACAGAACGGGACATGCAGCCGATAGTGTCGAGCGATTCCGCCAGTACCTTCATCCCATTCCGCATGATCCGGCCATGGGTGGGCTTGTAGCCGACGACGCCGCAATAGCTGGCCGGACGGATAACGGAGCCGGCCGTCTGCGTACCGATGGCGAGCGGCATTTGAAAGTCGCCGACCCCGGCCGCCGATCCGCTGGACGAACCGCCGGGGGTCCGGGCCGGATCGTGCGGATTGCGGGTAGGGCCAGGGTTGCGCATGGCAAACTCGGTCGTCACCGTCTTGCCTAGCACCACCATGCCCGCCTCCCGCAGCATGCCAACGCAGGCTGCATCGCCCGACGGGCGGTTCCCCTTATAGATCGGGGAGCCGCATTCGGTTGGGTAGTCATGGGTATCAAGAATGTCCTTCACCCCGACTGGCACGCCGTGGAGCAACGAACGTGGCTTCTCCTTGTCGCGGGCCCGTGCTTCATCCAGCGCCTGTTCTGGCTCGAGATGAGCCCACGCCATCACCGCTTCATCCCGTTCCTCGATCCGCGCCAGCAGAGCCTCTACCAGTGATTCCGACGTCAAACGCCCGGCAGCGATTTCGCGCGCGGCGTCAAGAGCGGTCAGGCGGGTCGGATCGGTCATGGCAGGATACCTCTTGTTCGTGGTTTCGCCGCTCGGGTCACTTGGCTTCGCGGGTGGGGTGGGCCATAGTCTGCCGTGCTTGTGTGTCCCACGCCAAGCCTGTTCCTTCTTCCACCGGAAAACTGCGCGCTCATGACCGTGTCCATTCCTGCCGAAACCCTGCAACAGCAGATTGAGGCCGTTCTCGTTGCCTGGGGCGTGCTGGAAGGCCCCGCGGGCGCGGCCGCCGAGGCGCTGACCGATACCGATCTGCATGGCGTCGATTCCCATGGCATCGGCCTGATCCCGATGTACGACCAACGCCGCGGCGAAGGCCGGATCAATGTCAGCGCCGAACCCAGGATCGAGCGGGAAAAGGGAGCCGTCGCCCTGATCGATGCCGACAAGTCCCTCGGCCATCCGGTTTCTATTATGGCGATGAACCTTGCCTGCCAAAAGGCGCAGGAGACCGGCGTCGGCCTGGTGGGAGTCCGTAATTCCAACCATTTCGGCGCGGCAGGCTACTATTCACGGTTGGCGGCAAAACAAGGCATGATCGGCATGGCCATGACCCATGCGCCCGGCTCCGCCATTGTGCCGACCTTCGGCCGCGACGCTGTGCTGGGAACGAACCCCATCGCCTTCGCCGCCCCGGCCAAGAGCAACAAGCCGTTCGCCCTGGATATGGCAACCTCCACCGTCGCATTGAATAAGGTCCGTAACTACTACCGCCGCGGCATGGCCATCCCGGAAGGCTGGGCAATGGACGAGCACGGTAAACCGACCACCGACCCGGAAGTGGGCTACAAGGCGCGCCGGGTGGCGCCAGTGGGCGGCACGCGGGAACTCGGCAGCCACAAGGGCTACGGCCTGGCGATGATGGTGGAAATCCTGTGCGCGGTCCTAACCGGTGCCTGGGCAGAACCGGGCAAGGCCGACGCCAATGGCCACCCGGTCAAATCCACCACCCAGACCGGGCATTTCTTCCTGGCGATCGACCCGGCCAAATTCAGAGACGATGAGGCATTCGAGGAAGATCTGGACCGCATGATCAACATGCTGCATGCGACGCCGCCGGTCGACCCTACCAAGCCGGTGCTGGTCGCGGGCGATCCGGAATGGACGACATTCGAGGAACGCTCCCGCGATGGCGTGCCGCTGCCGGAAACCCTGATCGACGAGCTGCACGAGGTCGTCCGCCGCTGCAACGCCCCCTGGCTTTTGGGATAACCCCTGGCTCTTTGGATAAGCCGATACCTCAACACCGGCAAAAGACCGGCTAGCGCCTATCAATGCATACAAACGCCCCTAGCGTTGGGCGGTTCCCGCCCCTATAAAGCCGGTTCCTGCAATTTGTGGATAAGTTTGGAGTTCCTCCGATGGTGACCGCCTGGGCCCCGGATAGTTGGCGTTCGAAGCCGATACGGCAAATGCCGGAATACCGCGATCAAGCGGCACTTTCGGCGACCGAAGAAACGCTCGCCGGCATGCCGCCCCTCGTTTTTGCGGGTGAGGCACGCGCCCTGAAGAGCTCGCTCGCCAGTGTCGCGGAGGGCCGCGGCTTTCTGCTACAGGGGGGTGACTGCGCGGAAAGTTTTGCTGAGTTCAAAGCCGACAATATCCGCGACACCTTCCGGGTGCTGCTTCAGATGGCCGTGGTGCTGACCTACGGCGCGGCGGTGCCGGTGGTGAAGGTCGGCCGACTGGCCGGTCAGTATGCCAAGCCACGTTCGTCCGACACGGAAACCCAGGGCGACCTCACCCTGTCGAGCTACCGCGGCGACATCATCAACGGCATGGAATTCAACAAGGAGTCCCGCGAGCCGGATCCAAGCCGCATGATCCGCTGCTACACTCAGGCATCGGCCACGCTGAACCTGCTGCGTGCCTTCGCCCAGGGCGGCTATGCGGACCTCCATCAGGTCGGCCGCTGGAACCTGGACTTCGCCAAGAGCAGTGCCCAGTCCGCCCGCTACCAGGAACTGGCTGACCGCCTGACCGAGACTCTGGAGTTTATGGCGGCCTGCGGACTGACCAGCGAGACGACTCCGCAGATCCGTGAGACCAGCTTCTACACCAGCCATGAAGCGCTGCTATTGCCTTACGAGCAGCCGATGACCCGCATCGATAGCACGTCCGGCGATTGGTATGACTGCTCCGCCCACATGCTGTGGGTCGGCGACCGTACCCGCCAGGTGGACGGAGCGCATGTGGAGTTCCTGCGCGGGGTCAAGAACCCGATCGGCATGAAGTGCGGCCCCAGTCTGGAAACAGACGACCTGCTCCGCCTGATCGATACGCTCAATCCGTCTAATGAGCCCGGCCGTCTCACCCTGATCACCCGCATGGGTTCGGATGGCATTGAAAAAGGCCTGCCGCCACTGATCCGCGCGGTGGAGCGTGAGGGCAAGAAAGTCGTCTGGTCCTGCGATCCAATGCACGGCAACACGATTACCGCCAATAGCTTCAAGACCCGGCCTTTCGACCGGATCATGAGTGAGGTTCGGGGTTTCTTTGACGTGCACCGCGCCGAAGGCACCCATCCCGGCGGCGTGCATGTGGAGATGACTGGCCAGAATGTGACCGAGTGCCTGGGTGGCGCGCAAGCGATCAGCGAGAGCGTGCTGGGCGACCGCTACCATACCCATTGCGACCCGCGCCTGAATGCCTCCCAGTCGCTGGAACTGGCCTTTCTGATTGCCGAACAGCTTAAGGAAGAGCGTCGCTACGGTGCCATTCCAATGGCGGCGCAGGCCTAGGGACCGTCTGGTATGGCGACCGGCACCGACCGCAATGGGTCGCTAGCGGCCCGTCCGCGGGACGAGGACGTAGCGCTTTATACGGATACCTATTTCCGGAAAAGCAAGGCAACGGTCGGCAAGTTCGGCGACGTGGACGTTACCTACGCTGTCTTCATGCGGCGGCCGGTGGTGTGCTGCCCGCGGCTGGCTGTCGATTGGATCGAAAGTATCGCGCGCGAACGCGGCGTAACATTCGAGATCGAATTGCGCCGGAAGGAAGGCGAGTGGATCGGAGCCGGTGAGCCTCTGCTCTACCTCTCCGGTCCGCTATACCATTTGGTAGATCTGGAAACGCTTTACCTGCAAAAGTTGGGGGCCGCCTGCGCCGCGGCCTACAACGCATTCGAGATGTGCAAGGCCCTCCCCAACGCGGCCTTTCTGGCGATGGACGCGCGCCATTGCGCGGGCGCTGACATGGCGGAGATGATGGCCTATGCGGCCAGCGTCGGCTCTGAAGCGGCGCGGCAGGCGGTCGGAGCAACCGGATTTATCGGCAATGCAACCGACGCCACGGCCCATTATTTCGGCCAGCCGAACGGCTTCGGAACCATGCCCCACGCCTTGATTGGCTATGCAGGCTCAACCCTGGCCGCGGCCGAGATGTTCCACAAAACCCACCCGGACGAGAACCTGACCGTTCTGGTGGACTATTATGGCAACGAGATCCGTGACTCGCTCGAAGTGGCAGCCGCGTTCCCACACCTGGCCGAGGCTGGCCGTCTGTCTTTCCGCCTGGACACCCACGGCGGGCGCTATGTCGAAGGGCTGGATACCCAGACTTCTTATGCCGTGCTCGACCGCAATGCGCCGGAAGCCATCCGGCAATTCCGGACCGAGACGGAGCTGAAACATATGATCGGCACCGGCGTTTCCGCCGCCTCCGTCTGGCATCTGCGGGAGAACCTCGACCGGGCAGGCTTCGCCAATGCCAAAATCGTGGCCTCTTCAGGTTTCAATATCGAAAAGTGCCGGGCATTTGCCGCTGCCAATACCCCGGTCGATATGATTGGAACAGGCTCTTATCTGCCGGACCGCTGGTCAGAAACCTATGCGACCGCTGACATTGTCGAGTATGGCGGCAAGCCCAGCGTCAAGGTCGGCCGGGAGTTTCTGTTACGGCAACGCGCTGGCCTGGAATAAAGCCTCAAAGAGGGCCAGGTAGCCCCAGCGCATAGCCTTCGCTACACACTGGGGACCATCGGAGAGCCACTAAGCGTGCAACTCCCGCTTCATTGACGTGCCATCTAGTGCGGTAGCGCCCTCACCTTCAGGGACCGCGCTGCTATCTTCATGCAATGACTTCAGCAAGCCATAGGTCATGAACAGCATAATGACCGATATCGGCAAGGCTGCAGCAATCGACGCCGTTTGAAGGGCCGCCAGACCACCTGCCAGCAAGAGCACCGCGGCAACCACTCCCTCACCCAGGCCCCAAATGATCCGGAAGCGCTGGGGCGGATCGTCATCGCCCATGGAAAGCATCGTGGTAATGACCAACGTCCCGCTGTCCGACGAGGTGATAAACCACGTCGCCAGCAGGAACGTTGCCAAGGCCGAGGCAATCCATTGCAGCGTCGCCACACTGGTTAACTGCTCGATAGTGCCATAAAGCGCCGACGGCAGGTTCCAGGACATAACGGTCTTGGCGATACCCGCGGTCCCGACACCGCCCGCCGCGTTCAACTCCATGAAAATGGCATTGCCGCCGAACATGCAAATCCAGAAGAACGCGATGGTGGTGGGCACGAACAGCACACCGACCATGAACTCGCGGATGGTGCGGCCACGGCTGATACGGGCGATGAACATACCAACGAACGGCGCCCAGGATATCCACCAGCCCCAATAGAAGATGGTCCACCCACCCTGCCATTTGCTATTGCCTTCAGTACCGGCCGTCCAGAAGCCCATGGGAATGACATTCCAGAGATAGTCGCCGATGGAGGTTACGAAGAAGCCCATCAGCCACTTGGTTGGACCGGCAAACAGGAAGAACGCCAGCAACGCGATGGACAGCCAGATATTCCATTCGGAAATGATCCGGATGCCGTTGCCAACGCCCGAGACCGCCGAAAAGGTCGCGATGATCGAAATGACCACGATCAAGATAATCTGGGTGGTGATGCCTGGGTCTACACCCGCCAGCACGTTCAGACCGGTTGCCATCTGATTTACACCGAGGCCAAGCGATGTCGCCACGCCGAATACGGTACCGAACACCGCCAGCAGATCGACGGCATGACCGATCGGGCCGTAAATCTTGTTCCCGATAACAGGATATAGCGCCGACCGAAGCGTTAACGGCAGTTTTTTGCGGAAGCCGAAATAGGCGAGGCAGAGGCCGATCATCACGTAGATGGCCCAGCCATGGAAACCCCAATGGAAATACGTGACGCGCATGGCGTATACCGCGCGCTGCATCGACATTTCCGTAACGCCCGCCGAGTCGGCATGGGGATTGTTTGGATACCCAAACCCGCCAGAATTGTCGAAGTAGAAGACCGGCTCAGCGACGCCGAAAAATAGGATTCCGATGCCGACTCCTGCCGAAAACAACATCGCAAACCACGAGAAGTTCTTGAACTCAGGCCTTGCGTCGTCATCGCCCAGCCGGATCGAGCCGAAGCGCGAAAACATCAGGTAAAAACATACGAATAGTAGAACTAAAGCGACCGAAATATAGTACCAGCTCAATGTGGACTCGATCCAACCGCGAACGGCTGAGTAAATACCATTCGCAAAGTCAACATTCAGGACCGTAAAAACGACAAAACATACGATCATCGCTTTCGCGGCAATCCCCATGCCCGAATGAAGACCTTTCATTGGGCCAGAAGTTGCTACTAACCCATTTGGGTCGTTGGGAGACGCCATAATTCCCTCGCCAGTTCGTTTAAGCCGCCATTAGCGAAGCAATTTCAGCGCTCCTCCGGCAGATCATTTTTGCGCGAAATGCGCAGTCATCCGATAAGCTAGGGTAAACATGCAGCTATTGCAAATCGGGCCACCTCCAATTGTCAGTGCTGCCGGTCCGATATGGCTTGAGGTCGCTACTACATTGGCGTAACGCGGCAGAGCAGCGACTTAAGGTTCGTCTGTTCGCTGATCGGGCAGCGCTGGTCCTTGTCGGTCAGGAAGTTAACCGGCTTCCAGGGGTGATAGGGCTGCTTCTCCCCCCAGCCGATGGGAATGAAGACGGATGTCTTTCGAATGCCAGAATAGACCCAGGCCCGTGCCTCGGTCTCGCCGTGGGCCGTCTCGATCCGTACCTGCTCACCGTCGCTGATGCCCAGCCGCCCCGCGGTTTCCGGGTGGATTTGGCAGTACAGGTCTGGCCACATCTCCTGCGCCTGCCAGGCATTGTGGGTCCAAGAATGGAAGTGCGGTGCGGGCGGGCGGCCGCTTACCAGTTCCAGGGTAAAGCCCTGATCCCGCAGTTTCGAGCCTGGCGCAGCATTGGCGCCGGACACGATGCGCCCGCGCGAAGCCAGCACCGCGCCCTTGTAGAACGGGTTCGGCACGCCCTCGGAGGCATCGTCGTCCAGCAACTCCACATAAGGCAGGTCGATGAGCCCTTCGCGCTCGCCATAGAATTCCGGCAGCGCGGACATTCCGAGGGCAGAGAACTTCGCCTCCTGCTCCTCCGTCCAGAACTCCAGCTTGCCGGTCGGCGTCGGAAAGCGGTGGCCTTCCGGCGCGCCGTGGGCAGTGGTGCCTTCCCGGTAGAGCGTCTCGATCTCCTCGTCTTCCTCGCTTCGCACCGGGAAGCGTACCCAGCGGTAGGGACGGGAATGCAGGCGCTTCTGCGTGACACCGCGGGCCTGCTCGTTCTGGATCATGGCCTCATCCCAGAACACGGCCGGGTCTTTCCATTTTTCGTTCATCACGTCGCCGAAGCCGAAGCGCTTGCCGAGTTCGATCCAGATCCAGCCGTCCGGTTTTGCCTCACCCGGTGGTTCTATCATCTTGTCGATCCAGACGATGCGCCGGTCCTCACAGGCCCGCCCGATCTCGCCTTTCTCAATTCCGGTCGCAACTGGCAGAACGTAGTCGGCATAGGCACTGGTCTCGTTCAGGAACAAGTCGATATGCACCAGCAGGTCGAGCGCGGAAAGCGCCGCCCGCGTCTTGTCCTGGTCGGGCCAGAGCGCCATCGGGTTGTTGTTCGCAATCAATGCCTTCAGCGGATACGGCTGCCCAGTCAACATGGCGTCGCCCCAACCGGTAGGGCTCGTGCGGACGCGGGGGCGGTTCAGTTTGGCCCGCCGCTCGGCAGGCGCGTTCGCCTCTACCGGGCTGGAGGCGCTCATATTGAAATAGGCCCCGCCCGGCCGGCCCCAATTGCCGGTGATGGCGGCCACGAACATGATCGCCCGGTTGCTTTGCACTGAGTTGGTATGCTGGTTGAGCCCACGGCTGCCGAATATCACGCAACCGTCCGCGGCGGCTATTTCCTCGGCCAGTTGCCGGATGTCGGCGGCAGGCAAGTCGCAGATGGGTGCTGCCCAGTCCGGCGAGTAGCCACGTTCGAACAGAAAGTCCCGCCACTTCTCCCAGCCGACAACCCAGTCCCGGCAGAAGGCCGCGTCGTGCAGGCCTTGCTCCAGAATGTGATAGGCAAGCGCCAGCGACAGCGCGAGGTCGCCGCCAGGGCGGATCGGCAAGTGCCAATCGGCCTTGCTGGCGGTCACGGTCTGGCGGGGATCGACGCAGATCATCCGCGCACCGTTCTTCAGCCGCCAGTCGTTGATCATGCCGAAGTGAACCGGCCGCGTTTCCGCCTGATTGTCGCCAATATAGACGTAGAGCGCTGCCGAACCCATGTCGCCTTCGGTATAGGAATTTCCGCTGCCGCCGTTCCCTTGCACGAGGCCGTACGCAACATTCTTACCCGACGAGCAATAGGGCTCGGTTGTCTCGAAGTTCGGCGTTCCGAATAACTGGTAGAACAGGCGGATATAGCCCTTGTTCGCCAGCGTCCCGGTGCGTGTCCCTGCGAAGATGCCGAGCGCTTCCGCTCCGTACTCGTCCCGAACGCCTTTGATCTTGTCGGCGATCTCGTCCAGCGCCTGCTCCCAGGAAATCGGTTCGAACTTGCTCTCTCCCCGCTTGCCAACCCGCTTCAGCGGTTGCGTCAGGCGCTTCTCGCTCGAGTATAGCTGCAGGGAAAGTTGCGACTTGGGGCAGACCCGCCCCTCCAGCATTGGGTCTTCATCGTTGCCGGTGATCTTCACCAGCTTGTCGCCCTTGAAGTGGAATTTGGTCGTGCAGGCGTTAAAGCAAATGTTACAGCCACCCGGCTCCACACGGTCCGGGGTGCGCTCTGCCCGCGGAACCTTGTAGGGGTAGACAGACGGTTCTTCCTCGAACGTGCCGCTGTCGGTGATGGCCGGCATGGCCCGGTCCTGCGCCGTAAACGCCTGCGCCTCGCCGATCAGGCGGTCGAGATAGAGCGTGGCCGGCTCCAGCAGCCAGGGGTCGTTATCCACCAGTTTGCGCCCATCACCCTCCGCCGCTGCAAGCAACTCCGCCCGCTCGCCGAACCGGATGGCCTTGCCTGGACAGACGCTGGCGCAGGCAGTGGTCGGCTCCCCTTCCGCCCGGCGCTCGACACACAGATCGCATTTCACAGCATGATGCCCGTCTGCGTCATAGCCCATGGCGCCGTACGGGCAGGCCGCCACGCACTCACCACAGCCGACGCATTTGTCCTCGTGCACCTGGACGATACCCGTTTCCGGGTCCTTCGTGATCGCCTTCGGGCTGACGGGACAGGCCCTCAGGCAGGCGGGCCGGTCGCAGTGCTGGCAGGCCATGGTGAGAAAATCGAGAGCAGGCCGTGCCGCGCCGTTCTTTGCCTCGCCCGGCAACCAAAGCACGCGGTTCCGCCGCTCCCCCGGCCCCAGACCGTGTTCAGTCTTGCAGGCGACCTCGCAGGACTTGCAGCCAGTACAGCGCTCCAGGTCGATCATCAGGGCCAAACGGCTCATGCTCAAAAATCCCAGTCGGTGATGTGCCACCAGTAAATGTCGCCGCCATCGGCAACGTATCCCGCAAAGAACAGCACAATCAGAATGTGCATGAGCAAGCCGGCAAGGAAGCCCCAGGCGAGCAGCCGGTGGATCAACCGCCAGTGCCGTTGCGCCGGCGATAGCATTGCTGTCGCGCCGGTCAGATTAAGTTCTTCGTCACAGAGCCGCTGGTAAGCTCGCGCCTGCATGGGCTTCGATACCCAATGACGTGGCTGGAGCGAGAACGTTGCCTCACTTGCTTGCGAATCGATCCGCTCCAGAAGGCCGCGTTTTTCGGCGATCAGTACCTTGAGCCGATCCCGCCGGGCGGGAGCCGGCGCGGCGAACGCGCCGTGCTTGCGCCCAAACGTGCCGGCCATCTGCGTAGCCCCCGCGCTGCGCGACCAAAGGCCAAGCACCACCAGCGCTGCCAGCAAGGCCAGCAACAACGTCGGAAACTGAAGAACCTGGAAGCTCCAATGCGCCAATACGCAGGCCAGACCAAGGCTCGCTATCCCCACATGGGCCCGGAAACCCGATTTACCTGACCGCCCGAACCGCTTTGCCATCACGGCTGCGAACGATGCAACCAGTAACAAAGACCCGATGATCGCAAGCGATTGCAGAAGCGGGCTTCCGGGCCTGGCCCAGTCCGCGCCGGAGACGCCAAAAACCATGGCCGCCAACAGCCCGGCCGCACTCAAGCAGAAAACAACGCCAAACAAGTGGCGATTGGAAAGATCGCGGGACATGAGCTTCACATGCAGACGGCTCGCCCAGGCCAGGCTTCGTGGGCGGGAATCCGAGTGTAACCGCTGTCCGCACGAACCATCCAGAGACAATCGGACTCCTCTGCCGATTTACCGCGATGTGCGGAATACCGTCGCCAGTTATGCCCTCTTAAAGCCCAACAGCGGTTACGCTCCAGCGAGTCCGCCATCATTGCACGCCGGCACCAACGGCCCGAACGTGATCCCGCCAGATTTCCGCCAGGCGGCTCTGAAAATTCAGCGTAAAGCGTTTGATATCCCAAGCCGCACGGCTCTCCAGCGTAGACCGCAAGCTTTGCTTTAATGCAACGAGCGCGGCCCGGTCCGATGCTTTACCAACGGCAATACTGACATAGTCGCTGTCGCTGGCAGCCACCCAATCGGGCAAACCGGCCGCAGTCATGAAACTTGCGCCCATGCGCGACACGAAGTGCTGTCCCATCAAGGTCACCACTGGCCCCCCCATCCACATGGCCTGCAAGGTTGTCGTGCCGCCATTATACGGCAGGGTGTCGAGCGCGATGTCGATATCCGCATATTCCTGCATCATGTCTGCAAGGCCGGACGGCCCCCGGAAAATCAAACGGTCTGCGGAGATCCCCTCCGCTTCGAACAGCACGCGATAGCGTTCAATCGCGCCCTGGTCCTGAAAACTCGCTGCTTTCAACAATAGGCACGAATCCGGCAGTTCACGCAAAATCGCCGCCCAAAGCCGAATGGTCCGGGCCGTCAGTTTCGGAATATTGTTGAATGAGCCAAAGGTGACCGGTCGCTCTTCAAGTCCTCCTGGCCACGAAGGTTCCGGATAAGAATCGAGTGGGGCGAAACAAAATACGGTACCTGACAACCTCGCAACGCGTTCGGAACAAAGCCTGTCCAGCTCTGGCGGCGTCACGGTTTGATCCCCAAAGAGCCAATCGATATTGGGCACGCCAGTCGAACCAGGATAACCCAGGTAACTTGCCTGCACTGGCGCCATCCGCTTGGCAAATAATTGCATCTGCGCCGCACTGGTATGCCCGGCTAGGTCGATCAGAATGTCGATTCCGTCACTCTCCACCATGCCAGGGAGTAACGCCAGCCTGTCCGGATGCACATCACGCCAATGGCCCCCTGCCCTTCCCGATACTAGGCGCTGCGCCCGCGCCGTTTGGTCATCACGGGTATTGCCGGTGAAGTAGATGGTCAGCGGAAAGGCCTGGTGGTTCCATTCCGCCAGCATTGGCTGCAGGAAGATATTAACGGGATGCTGGCGGTGCAGGTCGCGGCTGACCATCCCAATCCGCAACGGCCGGTCCGCGGACAGCGGATTACCAAAGCTGGACGCACTTCTGGCATCCGCACCCCAATCGGCGAACAGCGACCGGTGCAGCGCGGCTACCTCCTCCACCGATTTCTTGTCACTATAGAGCGCGCTCATGACGATACTGGACTTAATCGCCTCGTCACCCGCCGCCAGCAGGTCCTGGTAGTGCGCGATGGCAGCATCCGGATCGCCCAGCCGCCCGGCAATCGCTCCACGCACGGTATTGAGGGCAACGGGCGCGACACCGCCCTTCGCTTCGGCACAGCCCAGCGCCTGCTGGGCTAATTCCAACTGCCAGGACTTGGCGGCGATGTCGGCCAACGCCAGTTCCGCCGAACCACTTTCCGGCCGGAGCATTGCATTGCGCTCCAGCAGTTGCAGGGCTTCCTGCCAGAAATTGAACCGATAGCTGAGGTCCGCCAGCCGGCGCAGGACGGGTTCGTTTTCCGTCCTGCTGGCGGACTGCAACGCCGCCATGGCCTCGTCCATCAATCCCAGTTTTAGCAGCGCTTCCGCCAGCCCGCACTCGATCTCCAGGGCCAGCAGCGTTTCTCGGCGCTCTCCCTGCCCAGGAGCGCCTAGCGCGTGGTGCGCGGCACGCAACGCTTCCAGTGCGCCAGCATTGTTGCCGGTCTCCAACCGATAGAGACCGATGCGGTGATGGGTATCCGCCAGCGCTTCACGATCAGCCCCAGCACAGATTACTGCCTTGTGGTAGTGAAACGCGGCGCGGTCCGGGTTGGCCGTCTTGTCGGATGCTTCGAGGATACGTGCCAGGGCAATGTGCGCCCGGCGATCGGTCGGCCGGGCGGCAGCGGCCCGCTGATAACAATCCAGCGCTTGCTCCGGCTTCTCGAGCCGGCGGAAGATGTTGCCTCGCTCCAGCCAAGCAGTGAAGTTCTCCGGATCCAGCCGAATTGCGCTTTCATAGGAAAGGTTGGCTTCGGATAGCTGGCCCTGATTGCTTAATGTCCGGGCCTTCAGGATATGCGCCAACACGAAGCCTGGGCTGACAATCAGCGCTCGTTCGCAGTCATCCAGCGACGCTGCCCAGTCACCAGCCCGATACGCTGCATTGGCCTTGTTAAATGCCAGTGCTGCCTCATCGCTAGGCTGTACTTGCGCTTGAAACGACACGTCGCGCTTGTCGGTTGGACCAGTCAAACCCTTCTCCGCCGACATTCCCTGTCCGCGTCAAACCTGGCGGCGATCTGGGATAGAAGCTAGCCAGGATCATAGGGCTGTCTGATCAGTCCGTCAGCCCTAGCAGGCTGCTGAAAAAACCTAACTACTAGCGTCACCCTTCGACAGGCTCAGGGTGAAGCCAAATATTCTTCCCACTTTTCAAATGCCTAAGCGCTTAGCGCTTCATCCTGAACCCGTCGAAGGATGGCTTTTCAGTACGGCAAAGTACTCTTTCAGCAGCCTGCTAAGGCAGAAATACTTGGCACTACGGAACTGGGGTCAGGCTCCATGAAAGAAATCGGGCCAGTCACGGGATGCGACTGGCCCGAAATGTGCGGAACGCGGAGGCAGCCGAGGCTATGCTGCCACGGTTTCCCGTCTGCGATTGGCGAACCACGCCAATGCTATTGCCGGCACCAGCAGAACGATTGCCGCGATGTTCAACTCCAGGTTGGTTCGGCCAACGATTTCATTCCCCGGCAGCATAAGTACCAGGCCGCCAGCAAACAACAGAATGCGGATCACCCAACCGACCGGACCCCAGACCACCAGGCGTCCAATGCCAACCAAATACCCCTGAAGGGCAGCGCTCAGCAGCACCACGCCGGCCAGTGCTGAAATCAGCACAACCGTGACCTCCGTAAAGGTGCCTTGGCCAATCAGGGCCGGGTTGAGGACGAAAAAGAACGGCACGAAATAGATGATCGTGCCAAGGCGCATTGCCTCCAGGCCGGTCTTGAGCGGGTTCGATTCAGCAACGCTCGCCGCCGCATAGGCGCCGATGGCGACCGGTGGCGTGATGAAGCTGATCATCCCCCAGTAGAGCAGGAACAGGTGCACCGCCAACTCGTTCAGGCCGCCTTGTACCAGCGCCGGCGAAACCGTCACCGCAAGGAACAGATACGCCGCGGTCACCGTCATGCCGATGCCGAGGACAAAGCTGGTCAAAGCGCCCAGGATCAGCAGCGTGATCACGTCTTCCCCGGCAATATTCACCAACTCGTAGGCGATGGAGCCAATCTTGCCGGAGAGCGTCAGCGCGCCAATGATCAGACCGATACCGGCCAGGATCGCCGCCAGTTCCGTAAACAACTTGCCGATACCGACCAGGAAACTCTGGAACTTTTTCAGGTTCCACCGGTGACGGGGCGAGGCCTGGTTAATCAGCAGCAACAGCGCCGTTGCGTAATAAGGTGCCTGCGCCTCCCGCTGCATATGCATAAGCATGTAGATCAGCAGCACGAACACGAAGATGAAGTACCAGCCCTCTTTCAGCACCGTGATAACACGCGGCAACTCGCTGACCGGCAATCCCTTCAGGCCAAAGCGGGCAGAATAGGCGTCGATCTGCACGAAGAGCCCAAAGTAGTAGAGAACCGACGGGATGATGGCCGCCAAGACGATTTCGCCATAGGGAATCTCAAGGTAGGTCGCCATCACAAAGGCCGTGGCGCCCATGATCGGCGGCATCAGCACGCCGCCGGTGGAAGCGCAGGCTTCGACGCCGCCGGCGTAGCTGCCACGAAACCCAACCCGCTTCATCGCCGGAATGGTCATAACACCGGTCGTCAGCACGTTGGTGATAACCGACCCACTCATGGAGCCCATGAGGCCGCTCGCGAAGATCGCCACCTTGGCCGGTCCGCCGCGGAACTTGCCCAGCATGGAAAAGGCCAGATTCAGGAAAAACGCGCCTCCGCCCGTAAACTGCAAGGCCACACCGAATACCAGGAAGCCTACCACCAGATTGGCGAACGCCTTCATCGGAATGCCGAGTACGCTCTCGGTACCGAATATGTGGAACGCGCCGGCGATTTCCCATGATACCGCCTGGCCTTCAAACACGCCCGGAAATTGATCGGCGTATACGGGATAGACTGACAGCAGCACGCAGATAATGAAGATTGGCATGCCACCGCCACGCCGCGCCGCTTCCAGCACGATCGCCCACATGATGAAAGCCAGATAGGCCGGCAATTTCTCAGGGATCAACTCATAGCCAGAAACGACAAGGCTATCCGAGGTAATCGGGACATATTCCCAGCCGTCCAGGAGGATCTGGTTGCCGTGCAGCACGAAATAGATGCTGATGAGAAAAGTAATGGCGGCCAGCACAACATCATACCATGGTACGCTATCGGTCGGCCCGACACCCCGCCATGGCTGATAAAGCAGAAAGACCAGCGGCAGTAATAGCCCGAGCATAGCATAGAAGTACTCGGTCTCCAGCGGCACGTAGAGGCCCAGCCGGTTACCCAGGCCGAAAATCACATAGATGGAGAGCGCGATCGAGAGCAACGCCGAAGTCAGCAATACCGTCCACCAAAAAGGTGAGAGCTTGCGGTGGCGATCGACCGCGGCTTCCGCCTGTTGGATGGCTTCTTCCGCGACAATCGGCGTGCGGTTCGGAGGCGGGCTTGTCATGGTTTTTTTAACCGCTCGATGAGGGAGTTAAGAAACGGCAAAGATTAGGGGAACATGCAACGGCCCGCCATTAAGATGGCGGGCCGCCACTGAAGCAGATGATGCTGGTTTACGCCATCGCGAAATGATTAGCCGCCAAGCGGTTCCTTAAAAGGTACCGGCATGCCGGCTTCTTCCAGGTGCTTGCGACGGATTTCCAGCCACTTGGCTTCATACTCGTCTTCTGTGACGCTCATGGACTTGAAATCTTTCCAGGCGGCAGCCAGCACTTCGTTACGCTGGTGCAGACTGTCAGTGTTGGCTTGGTTTTCGTCCGTCCACTTGCCGATGTCTTTCCAGTAGCGGATCGAACCGGGATGATACGGGAAAATCCAGGACAGGTTCTGGTTCTTAAGCTGGTAGCCGTCCATACCGGGGCCGCTATCCTTGTAGCTATCATAGTTCTCCATGATCGCTTTGGTCAGGCCATAGGCCGTGTCATCGGCGAGGTTGGGCATGCTGACAAAAATCGGATAGGGGAAACCAGCGCCTTCGAAGGATTTGCCGCCACCTGGGTTGTTCTCAATTCCGACCGCATTGGTCACTTCCACCGGATACCAGTGCGGGGCGATGGCGTTGGCGCGCTCCCATGCTTCCTTGTCGGCGCTCGGGAACGGCAGGTGAGTCAGGCCGCGCGGGCTCGCGTTGATCTGGCTGTAGACGCTCGAAATGGTCGAGCCATAGGCGGCGTCAGCCTGGCCGTCGATGATCGCCTGCATGGACTGGCCCCATCCCGGCACCACGATTGTTTCGACATCGTCCCAGGTGAGGCCCGCAAATGCCAGCACAGCGGTCGAATTCAGGTTCAACGCAGGGGATCCGCGCACCCAAGTGACCCGCTTTCCCTTCAAGCCTTCATAGGACTTGAGGCCCAAATCGCCGGCGACAATCAGGCCAGCGCCATTGCGGCCGATATTGTTGAACAAATTATAGAGTGGCGTCGGTCCCCAACGGTCATTGGCGAACATGAAGACGCCTTCCTGACCAAAATAGGAGGCGATGCCGCAAGCACAGATTTCGGCCTGGTTCGCTTTCAGCGGCAGCATCCGGCTGACATCATTCTTGCCCGGAATAATCCGCAGATCGACGCCGTATTTGGACTTGAGCATATTGCCCAGACCCACCGATTGGGCATAACCGGATGAAGTAGTTCCGTAGGCCGTCCAGGAAATCTGCTTCGGCAAGTCTACATCAGCTGCGCCGGCCGCACCGGTGGCAATGACTGCCGCAAAGGCGGCAGCTATAATGGAACGCATGGCGTTGTGTCTCCCATTGATTATTCCCAGCCATGTTTGGCCGGGTGCATGTTTGTTAGACGGCGGCAATATCAGCATGGGCGGCTGAGCAACGCAAGCGCCCAAAAAGATGCCGGCGAGAATGTTCTCGCCGGCATCGTTCAGTGGACGATTGTGGCCTGCTCTTCTTAGTTCGGTTGCGGCAGCGGCTGCTCGAACGGAACAGCCATGTCAGCTTCGCCGAGATGCTTCGCGCGGACTTCCAGCCATTTGCCTTCGAATTCATCGCGTCCAACATCCATCGACTTGAAGTCGGCCCAAGCGGCGGCCAGCACCTCGTTCCGCTTCATGTTGGCGTCGTGGTTCGCCTGCGCAGCGTCATTCCATGCGCCGACTTCTTTGTAGTAGCGGATGGCGCCGGGATGGTATGGAAAGATCCACTCGAAGTTTTGGTTCTTCAACTGGTAGCCATCCATGCCGGGCCCAGAGTCCTTGTAGGTCTCATAGTTTTCCATCACCGCCTTGGTAAGGCTGTAGGCGGTGTCTTCGGCTAGGTTTTCCATACCGACAAAGATAGGATACGGGTAGTTGTTGCCTGGGTATGGCATCTCGCCTGTAGTGTTGCTTTTACCCGCAACCGCGTTCTCGATCATCTGCTTGTTCCAGAACGGCGCAACCGCTTTGGCGCGGGCCCAGGCTTCATCCTCGTCATGCGGCATGGCGACGTGGAAGATACCGCGCGGGCTTGCCTGCATCTGGTTGTAGATGCTGGAAATCGTCGAGCCGGCCGCGGCGTCGGACTGTCCATCGATGATAGCCTGCATCGACTGGCCCCAGCCCGGCACGACAACAACCTCGACATCGTCAAGCGTCAGGCCGCCATAGGCGAGCGCCGCAAGCAGATTCACTTGCAGCGCCGGAGAGCCGCGCACCCAGGAAACACGCTTGCCTTTAAGGTCGGCAAAAGTCTTCACGCCCAGGTCACCGGCGACGATCGTAGATTGGCCGTTGCGGCCGATGTTGTTGAACAAGTTATAAACCTGGGTCGGCCCCCAGCGGTCATTGGCGAACATGAACACGCCTTCTTGACCGAAGTAGGATGCAATCCCGCAAGCGCAGATCTCCGCCTGACCCGCCTTCAGTGGCAGCATGCGGCTGACGTCGTTCTTGCCCGGGATGACACGCAGGTCAGTGCCATACTTCGCCTTCAGCATGTTGCCGAGGCCGATAGATTGGGCATACCCTGATGATGTCGTACCGTAGGCTGTCCAGGCAATCTGCTTTGGCAGGCCATCGGCGGCCAGCGCAGAGGAGCCAACAACCGCCATGGCTGCGGCTGCAATTAGAGAACGCATATAGGGTCTCCTAGAGATGATGCGTGGTTAGATGGGGCCGGAATGGAGCACGGCTGCGGCTATCTTGCAAGACGGACGGTAGCCGATGGGTCTCCACCAGCGCTTGCTCCGCGCCTATACGTTTGGTTTCGGTGGCCCGGTCGAAGTATTCTAACACCTCAATCCCCACGTTTCGGTCGATGTTGGTGATATCCGTGTGTTGCAGGGCTGTAACTTGGCCTTCAGCCTGCGCGACCGCCACCTCCTGCACCCTACCGATCAGGTCCTCGATGGCAGAGAGCGAGAACAAACCGTTCGTCGCAACGGGAGCAACCAGCAATGGATTTCGGAATCGCCACAAAACGGTTTCGATCCGCTCCCGGCTCCCAATCTAAATCTATAGTCAGATCCTGCATCCGCTGCACGCTTGCGGGAGGCCGCTTGATCCCAGTTACGCGCAACCCGGCGAGAACGCGTATCAACAGCCGCGCACAATATTCGAACCGACCTATCGGAATCCTTGGTGGGTGCTACAGGGCTCGAACCTGTGACCCGCTGATTTAGAGTTTGATGGTCTATTTACCCACTCCTACTAAGCACTCGCAATAAACCGCTATATTATAAGCCTTTTATAAGGTATCGCCGACACAAACCGACATTGAAACGCAGGAGCATGGTTGCTAAAATGGTAGCTTGTATGCACTAGCCACCTGAGGCCGCGATGCCAATATCTTCTAAACGTGAAATCACCGTCGATGTTGTGGACAGCCTGAAACCCGGCAGCTTGATATGGGACACGAAGGTCACCGGCTTTGGCGTGCGCTGCCAGACGAAGGCGAAATCCTATCTCCTGAAATACCGGATCAATGGACGGCAGCGTTGGTATGTGATCGGCAGGCATGGCGCACCCTGGACACCGAAAACCGCCCGTGACCGAGCCAAGGCCCTGCAAGGCGAAATTGCGGCAGGCCGCGATCCAGCCACCAAAAAAGAGGAAGTCAGGACGACGCTTACCTTCGACGATGTAGCGAAGCGCTTTAAGAGTGAGCACGCGGCCAATCTTGCGGAGAGCAGCGCCAAGGAATATCAACGCCTATTGAACAAACTCATTCTGCCCGCGATGGGCAAAGTAAAAATTACCGACGTTTCGCGGCAGGATATTTCAAAGCTGCACCATAGCCTTCGAGAAACGCCCTACGCGGCCAACCGGGTCCTCGCTGTTCTTGGCAAGCTGTTCAATCTTGCCGAAGCCTGGGGCTATCGTCCTGATCATTCGAACCCGTGCCTACATGTGAAAAAATATCGAGAGGAAGCACGCGAGCGAATGCTATCCGCACAAGAACTTGGGCGACTGGGCGAAGCCCTACGCGGCTTTAACGGCTCGCCCTACGCCGTTGCAGCTATCAAGTTACTGGTGTTCACCGGCGCGCGCTTGTCCGAAATTCTAAGTCTCCAATGGGAACATATTGACTTTGCGCGGGGTGAAGTCCGCCTTGCCAAGCACAAGTCCAGCCGCACGAGCGGAGCCAAGACGATCCATCTACCGCCACCAGCATTAGAAGTGCTGGCCGACCTTCCCCGGCTGGAAGGCAATCCGCATGTCGTTGCTGGCAAGGTCGAAGGCGCTCACATGGTGAACTTGCAAAAGCCATGGCGCAGCATCCGAAGGGCAGCAGTCCTGGAAGACGTTCGTCTCCACGATCTGCGGCACTGCTTTGCCAGCATCGCAGCGTCCAGCGGCATGAGCCTACCCATCATTGGAAAAATGCTCGGCCATTCGCAGCCCCAAACGACCAGCCGGTATGCCCACCTTGCCGATGATCCGGTCAAGGCCGCGGCTGCATCAACAGCAGGGAAGATAGAAGCAGCAATGTGGTCAAATCGTTTGGGTAAGGCAATCACCTGAAGCAGATACGATTTTAATTAACCGCTGACTTTCCTTCTTAAAAGACGAAGTCAGCACTGTTCAAATCGCCGACCACCGTATTCGTTAATGTGATCGCATTTCCCATCAAATCGTCAATCACCGCGTTCGCACCGACCTGGAACAGGTGGTTGTTCACCAAATCGGTGAAGTCCGTAATGGCGGTGACCGCGGAGAGGTCGATGTCCTCCGCATCATTGTTGGCCTCGAACCCGATGATCACGTCATTGCCAAATCCGTTCTCGAATAAGAACGTATCGTTGCCGCCCTGACCCAGCAGCGTGTCGTTGCCGCCCCGGCCACGAATGGCGTCATCGCCATTGCCGCCCCAGATCATGTTGCCGCCGGCATCGCCCCGCAGGTCGTCATCGTGAGCCGAGCCCTGCAAGTCCTCAATGGACGTGTAAGTGTCCCCCGCCGCATCGCCCGTATTGACGGCAGCATTCATCAGGTCCGCCGTGACAGCACTGCCCGCCGTCCAATAAGCCGCCCGGTCCGTCCCGGCCCCGCCATCCAGATCATCGCCACCAGCATAGCCAATCAGGATGTCGTTGCCGTTCTGGCCGTTCAGTGTGTCATAGCCGGCCCGGCCATGGATCGTGTCGTTGCCATTGTTGCCCCAGATCGTGTTGTCGCCATTGTCACCACGCAGGTCATCGTTATGCACCGTGCCCTGCAGGTGCTCTAAGGAAGAGTACGAATCCCCCGCCGCATCGCCCGTGTTCAAATGGGCAAACTGGAGGTCGGCGCGGATAGCTGCCGACGCCGTCCAATAAGCCACCCGGTCCGTCCCAGCTCCGCCATTAAGGTCGTCCGCCCCGGCATAGCCCAGCAGGATGTCGTCGCCATTCTGACCGTTCAGCGTGTCGTTGCCGTTCCGTCCATGAATGAGGTCATTGCCGTTATTGCCCCACAGGACGTTGTCGCCATTGTCGCCGCGCAGGTCATCATTGTGGTTGGAGCCCTGCAGGTTCTCGATGGACGTATAGGTGTCTCCAGCCGCGTCGCCGGTATTGACATGGGCGAACTGCAGGTCGGCGCGGATCGCTGCCGACGCCGTCCAATAAGCTGCCCGGTCCGTCCCGGCCCCGCCATTGAGGCCGTCCGCCCCGGCATAGCCCAGCAGGATGTCGTTGCCGTTCTGGCCGTTCAGCGTGTCGTTGCCGTTCCGGCCATGGATCGTGTCATTGCCCTTGTTGCCCCAGATCGTGTTGTCGCCATTGTCGCCCCGCAGGTCATCGTTGAGAACCGTGCCCTGTAAGTCCTCGATGGAAGAGTACGAATCCCCCGCCGCATCGCCCGTGTTCACATGGGCAAACTGCAGGTCGGCGCGGATCGCCATCGCTCCCGTCCAGTAGGCGGCGCGGTCGATGCCCAGGCCACCATTCAGGTCGTCGGCCTCGGCATAGCCAAGCAGGACATCATTGCCATCCTGTCCGAGCAGTGTGTCTTTGCCGCCGCGTCCATGGATGGTGTCGTTGAGCTTGCCACCCCGGATGGTGTTGGCGGCGTTATCGCCACGCAGGTCGTCATTGAAATTGGTGCCCTGCAGGTCATCAATCCCAATATAAACATCGCCGGCAGCATCCCCTTGGTTAATTTTAGGGAGCAACAGGTCCGCCACAACAAAACTAACAGAGTGGAAATATGAAGCCATATTTGCAGGAGCAACTCCGTTCACGGTTACAGAAGCTGTACCTGATGCAGATTGAAAGCCAGAGGTTGTTAATTCATATGATATTTCCACGGTTTCTTTTTCACCAGGAATGAGATGATCAAAATCACCGTTGGGATCGAAGACAGCTTTGCCTCCAACAATTGCTGCTTTGCCGCGAACAGGTGACGCAGTGCTACTCAGCGCAAAAGCACTAGTGACCCCAGAATTTATAGTAACATCTGAATAATATGCTGAGGTTGCGTTAATCGTATCATTACTCAAGAGATCGACAAAAGTAACCCTATTCGCATCAACAACGGCCAAATCGTGAGATACAATAGGAGCAGGGGCAAGAATATCCGCAACCAAAGCAGAACCGTCAAAGAATTCTAAGATTTCGACATTTATGAGTTTATCTGTGCCCTCCAAGTCGTTGGCCCGTATATCGGTTACAACTAGTTCGTTGAAACTATTCAGTGCAATGTGGAAATCTTCGCGTTCACCCCAGAAGAAGGCTGTGTCAGTTCCTGACCCACCGTCAATAAAATCGTTATCTTGCTCCCCACGAAGATGGTCATCCTCTGTACCACCGAAAAGTTGGTCAGACCCGAGCCCGCCCCGTATTTCGTCGTCATCCTCATCTCCATGAACGATATCATCGCCCTCATCTCCCCAGAGAACGTCGGGCTCATCACCACCAAAGATCGTATCGTTGCCATTGTGGCCACGAATGATATCGACTTCGTTGCCGCCATCTAGAACATTGGGTCCGTGGTCGCCGTCGATAACATCTTTGCCACGAGACCCAATGATATTCTCAATGCTGTAAAGAATATCTTGGCCCAGATCCGAGCTAACAGAAATTTCATCGAAGAGGTTGACGACTACGCCGCCCCTTCCACCGGAGAAATCGGCTGTGTCGATTCCATCCTCGCCGTGCAGCAGATCGTCTCCGTCTTTCCCTTCAAGAATGTCATCGTCATCGCCGCCATATAAAGCGTCGTCCCCCTTACCCCCATCCAGAATGTCGTTGCCTTCCTCTCCCGCCAAACGATCACGATCATCGCCACCATCTAGTTCATCGTTGCCCGGCCCGCCGTAAAGTTGATCGTCTCCCTCATCCCCAAACAAATCATCGTCGTCACGATCACCGTAAAGTTCGTCGTCCCCTTCTTGTCCTCTTATATAATCGTTGTCATCTTCTCCCTTAATGTAATCATCATCGGGACCGCCTCGGATAGTGTCGTCCCCGTCCCCACCGTAGATTGTATCATCTCCATTGTCTGAACTGCTGCCGGTGCCGTCACCCCAAATGCGGTCGTCGCCGCGTTCGCCGTAGATTAGGTCGTCATCATCGCCGCCGTAGAGGCGGTCCCCTTGCCGCCCGCCTCTCAGGATGTCGTCGCCATCTTCGCCATACAGGTAATCATTATCATCATCCCCCCATACGATATCGTCACCGCTTCCAGCCTCAATGCGGTCGTCCCCATCATGTCCTCGTAGCTGGTTGGCCGCATCCAAATTACCTTTGTGTGGATCCCATCCAGGAGTGGGGAAGCTGTTGTTTCCAGAATCCCCCTGCCAATGCCATGATGAGGTATTACCACTATCTGTATCGCCGGAAGTTTTTTGCAGATTTTCAGCGGTCTTGTCGGAGCTTATAGGGGTGATTGTTAACCAATAGGCGCCGGCACTATCGCCGACACCGCGAGCCTCGAAATCGTAGGTCCCGCTAGTCGGAGCGACGATGGAAAGGAATGACATCGTCGTGTTGTTCGTCAAATTGTCGTTCCTCCACACCGCGCCAGTCGGTGCATTGATCGTCAGATCCGGGTCGAGCCGACTGTTCTGCGTCGTATCGGCCCAAAGTAGAAATGAGTATTTCTGCCCACCCTGAAGCTGCGCCTCGAACACGTCGACGTCTATTCGAGAATCGACAATACCGCCTAGCGAAGTAAAATTGGTTATTGTGCCAACAGACAGGACGGTGGCAGAGTCTTTTGAGTCTGAATGATCGTCCGAGACATCTGGATCAACATAGTCATCACTTAAGTCGTTTGGTGTTATCTGTAGCGCTAAAAAACCCGTTTCGAACTCGTCAATCTGCTCGGACGATAAGAAAGATAGTGACTGATCTTCATATCGGCCCTTCGCGCTCTGAATAAGTAATTCCATCTGCGCAATTGTCTCGACTGAACCAACACTGAAATCCACGAGACTGAGACCTGTGGAAAGCGTATCGGCGGATCGAATTGCTACATCCCAAAGAGGGTCTAGTGCAACGACATTGTTGGCCGTCTTCCCTAAAGCCCACCCCTCGAACAAGCCGCTGCCAACACTTAATCCCAGATCCTTTACTAGAGTTAGCCAACCTTCGTTTTCCAAGTCATATGATGAGATTAGAGACGATAGATCCAGCGACATATTTGTGGCAATAGCTGCATCCCGAGCCATCTGAATAACATTCGTCGAATCGACTACCTCGCCGCCATCTCTTATTTGCAAATACGTGGAATAAGCCTCGGATGCCAAATCCTTTGAAGACGAGAGGATTGCATCAAAAAGAAAATCAAACGCTGCTCCTTCTGCCTCATCGAAGGCCATATTTGCAGTAAATAACGAGAACTCCGTCGCAATCTCTGCAGCTGTCTTCAGGCCACTCGCACTACCAGAATAAAAACCGTACAAACTTGTTACTACACCAGCCGATGAAATTACGCTGTCGTATGTCCTTTCAAGCTGCTGGACAATGTCGATGTGAGCCGCAGCATTCTCCGCGCTTGCGATATTATTCAACAGAGCCCCTTTTCTAAAATCTAGCAGAGATTCACCAAATAGGGCTGCGCGATTAACAGAGAATAATTCCGCAAGAATGCGCGGATCAGACACCTCCGCGCCACTGAGCTCGGCTTGAAACTCATCAAGGCCAAAACTCAGCCGAAGATCGTAAACAGTGCCTTTATAATTAAATGAGCGGACCTGGCCTTCTAACATAAAATCCTCTTAGTTTTACTATCATCATCTGGAACCAATCACGTTCCGCGTCGCGGGGTGGCAACCAACAGGAACTCCAAAGTGCCCTCAATACAACTTCCACCCAACCCTTCCCACTTAATGTGCTTTCAATCAGGATATTGACGCAAATTCCGTCGCGCAACCGTGTTTCCGCCCACAGTCGAGGATTCAGAGCATCATCCGCGCACGCAGAGAACCTGGTGCCCACAATGGTGCTGCAAAACGTCAAAATTACCGCGTGTTGATCTTTACTGCCGCCAGCGTCCGCCTCGCTTCCAAGTGTCGTCGAAGGAGCCCGGCCAGCCGCGAGAAGACCGCCTACCGCAGCAACCCATACATGAACTGATAGCCGACCCAAGAAACAGAAGACGAACGGACCAGCCAAGTCCCAGTCTCAATAGGCTTGATTTTGCTTCCCTCATTGCGTTTGCCATGAAAACCATCGATCCGTGAAGCTTTGGGCATTGCTACCATAGATCTACTGATAGGCCGGACCGGACAATCCCATTCGTCATTCGGAAGATCGGAGCTTTAGCAAGCCATTTCCAGGGAGCCCAGGACAGCGCAATCCGTGGCCAATCCACAATCTCCAGTCAGTAAAAATACATCTTATCGTATTGCATGCAGTCGCCAGTAGTGCTATATGTTGCGTTGTGGAACTAATCCACCGCTAGATAATGAAATTTCGCGCTGCAAAGGGAACTAAAGGATGCAACCCGTTATATCGGGGTGACGTCGCGCGCCATCTCTCTGGCGGCATGTGTCACCCCTACAAAAGGAAAACATATGCTGCAAAGTTCCCTTACGAGGCCCGAGACAACGGGCAATCCATACAAGGTTGAGAAAGAAGCGGCGGATTATGTCCGCTTATCGCCGCGCACGCTTCAGCGGCATCGGCAGCAAGGCACCGGCCCCCTTTTTACAAAGGCTGGCCGCCGCGTTCTCTACCGGCAATCCGACCTCGATGATTGGTTAGCCGGCAACGTATTCCGCTCCACGTCCGAAGCCGGCGCAATCGGGAAATGAACGCTGCACAGGCGTGCAGGAGCAGCGCTTTCAGCATTGGCCAAACGCCTCCGTTGCGCCGCGCAAGCAGCAAGTACGGTTGCCTGCCTCCGCTAACAATACTCGTCGATCCTGGCGAAATTTCCCAAATGATTTCGGCAAAATGCTGGGGCTAGGCAATGGGCGGCATTGGTAGCGGTAGGCGGTGGCAATTCGGGGCAGACACCCCGGAAGATTACCGATCAATAGACATCCGTTGGTTCAAACGGGAGGGCCTCTTGGCACCCGGAACGGACCGGCAGGTGAACTGGACCCGGCGCGGCGAGAGGGTCGCATCAATCAGATTGCAGGCCGAAATGGGTCGCTTGACCCTAACCTACCGTCATCAAAGCAGCGGGAGCGACTGGCAGGACAAAAGCTATCCAGTCTATCTGGACAGGACGCCATGCCACCTGGGTGGCGAACGACATTGGTTTCGCTGCCCAGTTGTCGGCTGCGGTAAACGGGTTGCCGTTCTATACGGAGGAGCAATATTCGCCTGCCGTCACTGTC
The DNA here is from genome assembly GCA_965222315.1 of Alphaproteobacteria bacterium. GTDB lineage: Bacteria > Pseudomonadota > Alphaproteobacteria > Bin95 > Bin95 > JACKII01. Next base: position 2,836,422 of record OZ244951.1, read on the forward strand.
ACCGACTTGTTTACCCTTCTCAGCGCGAACAGGAGCATGAACGCGCCGCCAGACGTGCGGATCGTATCCGCGATAGACTCGATTGGTATGGCGGCATCCTGGAGGGCTCCGACCTCGGCAAGCCGAAAGGGATGCACTGGCGCACCTACTGGCGGCTTTGCGACAAGCATGACGCCCTGGCAGAACGCGCCTTGTCTTGGTTTCGAGAGCGGTATGGCCAATTCGACGATTCTGCACTGCTATCGGTGGCAGGCAATCATTGAGCAAGCGAGAATACGATCCTTTTGTCCCTGACCTGGGCGGGGTCGTCCGCCAAAAACCACTCTCGCTGAGATTTGACGGAAAGCCATACTGGCATGACCTTCGCGCGGCATTTGGCGTTAACCGAACAGGGGCCGCCATCATCCTCGACATTTGCCAAAGCGACGACTTCACTAGCTACAGTCGCACGGCCCGCCACTATGATATTCCTCGCCGATATCGCAATCGCTTGTACACGTTCAGCAAGGTCGTTCGACAGGTTGACCTGCTCGATGGAATGGGCCTGATTGACCACGACCGGCAGTTGCCTGGAGTTCGCGGTTGGCAGTCAGCGCTGCGCCCCCAACCGGAACTTGTCCATGCCTGCCAAAGCATCACCGGTAGCCAAGGCTTATCTCTGGTTCAACCCAGCGAACTCATTTGGTTGCGCGATGAAAACCGGCATTTGACCGAATACCATGACACACAAGTACTTGGCCGCGCGCGCAGTCATGTTGCAGCCATCAATGAGGCAATCGCTGGATCGGACCTGGACCCAGCGATTGCGTCTCCACTGGTGAGAATATTCAACAGGTCGTTCAAACGTGGAGGGCGCTTTTACGCCATGGGCAGCAGTTGGCAGAACATCAAACGTGAGGCCCGCAAGTACGTCTCCATCGCCGGAGAGCCCGTTATTGAACTCGACTACAAGACGCTCCACCCGGCCATTCTCTACTCGATGGTAGGGTCGCCAATGCCATCCGACTGCTACAGCATCGACGGATGGCCGCGCGCATTGGTCAAGGTCGCCTTGCTCATCCTGATCAACGCAGAAACCAAACGAAGGGCGTTGGGCGCGCTCATCCACCATGACGCAATGGAATTGGTTGCACCGAAAGCCAGTCCAGCCGCACAGCAGGCGGCAAGGAAACTCTTCAACGCCATCAGAGCATTGCACAGACCGATTGAGCAATTCTTCGCATCCGGTGTTGGGGCGGAACTGATGAACATCGATTCCAAGATTGCGGATACAGTGATGGTCAATCTTTTGCGCCGGGGTATTCTGGCCTTGCCGGTTCATGACAGCTTTCTGGTTCAGTCATCAAAAGAGCACGAACTGGAAGCTGCCGTGATGGATGCCGCTCATAAATTCGATCTGATGGCGATACAGATCGAAGCGAAATAGCGACCAAGCGGCAACACCTCTTTCCCCAGAATATCAGTCGTTTAACCCCAAAACTTTCCACATATGAGAAGATACTTTGAGAAGATATTTTGTTGGTTGCCTCTTGTTGGTTGGCTCTGTTTCCGTTGGTGTTGTTAGGTATTTTTTGCGCTCATGACCTGTTAGCCGGGGCAGGTGGCTTTCGGGGCTTTGTCGACCGCCTTAAAATCCGCAATCCCCTTGCCACCAGCCGCCATCCGGGTAGTCTGCAACCATAGTTAATCAAGGCGGCATGGAAGGCTTCTCACTCGTATGCTCCCCAGTACGATCCGCAATCAGGTCGACCAGATTTGGAACGCTTTCTGGTCCGGCGGTGTTTCCAATCCGCTCTCGGTGATCGAGCAGCTTACCTATCTCCTCTTCATCAAGCGCCTGGATGAACTTCACACGCTGGAGGAGCACAAGTCCCAGACCCTCGGCAAACCCATGGCCCGCCGCATCTTCCCGGAAGGGCAGGACGACAAGGGTCGCGCCTACGAGGACATGCGCTGGTCGCACTTCAAGAATTTCGAGGCGCGGGAGATGATGACCGTCGTCGACGAGCACGTCTTCCCGTTCCTGCGCGACCTGAGCGAGCAGGGGTCCAGCTATGGGCGGCACATGCGCGACGCGCGCCTCGGCTTCTCCAACCCGGCACTGCTCGACCGGGCCGTGCAGATGCTCGACGCAATCCCGATGGACAAGCGGGACACCAAGGGCGACCTCTACGAGTACATGCTGGGCAAGATCGCCAGCGCCGGCCAGAACGGCCAGTTCCGCACGCCGCGCCATATCATCCAGTTGATGGTCGAACTGATGGAGCCCGGCCCGGCGGACACGATCTGCGACCCCGCCGCCGGCACCTGCGGCTTCCTGGTCGCGGCGAGCGAGTATCTGCGCCAGCACCATGCCGGCCTGTTCCGCGACAATGACCAGCGCCGCCATTTCCATGAGGGCATGTTCCACGGCTTCGACTTCGACGCTACCATGCTGCGGATCGGCGCGATGAATATGGTGCTGCATGGCATCGACAACGCCGATGTCTCCTACCGCGACAGCCTGGCGGAGGAGCATGGAGCCGATGCCGGGCGCTATTCGCTAGTGCTGGCCAATCCGCCGTTTGCGGGCTCGCTGGACTATGACGCGACGGCTAAGGACCTCCAGAAGCTGGTCAAGACCAAGAAGACGGAACTGCTGTTCGTGGCCCTATTCCTGCGCCTGCTGCGCACCGGCGGGCGGGCGGCGGTGATTGTGCCGGATGGCGTGCTGTTCGGCTCATCGAAGGCGCACAAGGACATCCGCCGCATGCTGGTGGAGGACAACAAGCTGGACGCGGTGATCAAGCTGCCGTCCGGCGTATTCCGGCCCTATGCCGGCGTCTCCACCGCCATTCTGGTGTTCACCAAGACCGGCGTCGGCGGCACGGATTTCGTCTGGTTCTATGACGTGCAGGCGGACGGCCTGTCGCTCGACGACAAGCGGTCGGAACTGCTGCCGCCGGAGAAGCAGGGGCCGGTGCCGGCGGCGGCACTGGACGAGGCGGAGCACGCGAAGAACAACCTGCCGGACGTGCTGATGCGCTGGGAGGAGCGAGCAGAGAATGAGCGCGAGAACCCGCGCACGGCGCAGAGCTTCTGCGTGCCACGGGAGGAGATTGCGGCCAGCGGCAGCTATGATCTGTCGCTGAACCGCTATAAGGAGGTGGAGCACGCGGCGGTCGACTACCCGCCGCCGGCAGAGATCATCGCCGACCTGCGCGCGCTGGAGGCGGAGATTGCCGAAGGGCTCGACCGGCTGGAGGAGATGCTGGCGTGAGTTGGCCGACGGTTGCCATAACGGAATGCGCGCGCATCGTTGGCGGTGCGACACCTAAGAGCAGCATTTCCGAGTATTGGGACGGTGATATTCCATGGGTTACTCCCAAGGACTTGTCCGGGTTGAATTCTCAATTTATTGACGATACGCCGCGCAAAATAACTCGATTGGGGCTTTCGAAATGCTCTGCTGAGGTCTTGCCAGCGGGTTCCGTGCTGTTCAGTTCGCGGGCACCTATCGGCCATGTCGCAATCAATCGTGTTCCGATGGCTACGAACCAGGGCTTCAAGAGTATGATTCCCGGCCCCGAACTTGACGCCGGATTCCTCTATTGGTGGTTGGTCTCACACAAAGAACAGCTTCAGGCAATGGGCACAGGGGCCACGTTTAAAGAGGTATCGAAGGCGGTCGTCGAGCGAATCGCAATCCCCCTCCCGCCGTTGGAGGAGCAGAGGCGGATTGCGGCGATTTTGGATCAGGCGGACTCGCTCCGCCGCCTCCGCCACCGCACCCTCAACCACCTCAACACCCTCGCCCAATCCATCTTCCATGAGATGTTTGGGGACCGTGAGAATATCGAGAGGGTAGGGTTATCCCAGATCATTGAAGTTCGATCATCCCTCGCCGATCCTAAGTTGCCTGAAAACCGGCAGATGCTGCACGTTGGGCCGGAGCATATAGAATCAAATTCTGGCTTTATCGCTTGGGAGAGGGTTCAGACCTGTGAGGAAGATGGCGTCACAAGCGGGAAATACGTCTTTTCAAGCGGTGACATTATCTACAGCAAAATTCGGCCATACCTGAACAAGGTCGCTATTGCTGACCGTCCGGGCATGTGCAGTGCGGACATGTACGCTTTACACTGCAATGACACATGCATTCTCCCGTCGTATCTGCATTTCATGCTTGGTAGCAGCGATTTCCTATCTTACGCAGCCCAATCGTCGGGCCGAGCGAACATTCCCAAAATAAACAGAACACAGCTTTTAGGTTACGATGCACCACTACCGTCGCTTAGAGCCCAACGGGAGTTCCAGAGGAAAGCTGATGAAATTTATCAATATCGAACAACCACAGAGCGGCATCTTTCCGGCTTAGAATCTGGGTTCACCTCCCTCCAACACCGCGCCTTCCGCGGAGAGTTGTGAGCCATGGCGGCGGCCTCCACCTCCACCTCCACCCTGACTCTGCCCGGCCCCATGCGCCGTCAGCGAGGTATATGACCCATGCGTGGCGAGATAATTGGTGTCTGGTCCGAAACGTGGCGCGAAATATGGAGCAAACTCGCCAAGCATCGTGACGCCCCTGATGACTTGTTCTGCGAACTCTATCGTGAATCAGTATCTTCATTTGCCGAACAACCAGACATCAACACTCTGGCGGACATTGTCGACAACCCGCTCCAGGCACGACAAGCATTTCGACGCCTTAAGCCCGCGGCATTCAAGGGCGAGATTGCCCTTGTTGGGTTCCTGGAAAGAGCCCAGAGCGTACTGATGGACCTCGGCGGTGACCCTCTAGCAAATCGGTATTTCGTGCTCTGCGAGAGTTTCATTGCGAAATATAGCCTGCGCTATGAATTGCGCCGTCCCTTGACGCTGCATCCCACTTTGCCGGGGATATTTGCCCGCCTGATGCACGAATTGACGGAAACAACCGCCACTGATCCGCACCTCAATCAGCTAATGCACGAGTTTCAAGAAACTGTTCGCGACCTGCGAGGGGACCGGTCACCCGGTAGGATCAAAACCTGCATCCAAAAGCAGATAAACCTCTTAGAGGCCATCGCTCAGCGATCACCTAACGTAACCTCGCCAACCTTGGGCGCAATGTGCAGGCAGTTGGATCATTGGCCCCACAACGGTGTCAGAGAAGCGCTAAGTAACCTGTATGGGTTCGCATCGAATTACCCTGGAATTCGTCATGCTGGCTCGGCGAACGGACGGTTGCGGGAAATAGAGATGCTAGACTTGGTAACTATCTCAATCGTGCTCGCCGGCTTCACGCCTTATCTTTCCAGTAGCCTTAGCCCAAGTCGCATCTATCAGGCGGGGGAATCATGAGCCAGTTCGCTTTCCTGAAGCCCGCCTTCGCTCCCGTCTTCGCCCATGCGGCCAAGGCGGAGGAATTGGCACTCGGCGATCCGCGCGGGGCATGTTTCTACGCAAGGCTGGCGCTGGAGACGGCGGTGCTCTGGCTCTACGACCACGATGACAGCCTGCGCCTGCCCTATGACGCCTCGCTGTCCGCGATGATCCACGAGCCGACCTTCCGCAAGCTGGTGGGCCAGGGACTCGTCACCAAGGCGAAGCTGATCAAAGACCTGGGCAACCGCGCCGTGCATGATGCCCACCGCACCATCCCCAGTGGCATGGCAGTGGATGCTCTGCGCGAACTGTTCCATTTCGGTTACTGGCTCGCCCGCACCTATGCCCGTACCGAACAGCCGCCGCCCGGCCTGCAATTCGATGCGGACGGGCTGGAGCGCACGCTCACCATCACCGCCAGCACGGTCGGCCATATCCAGAAGCTGCGCCAGGACTTCGACAAGCACCTGGAAACCCTGGCCGCGGTGGAGGAAAGCCACCGGCAGAGCGAGGAAGAACGCGTCAGGCTGGACGCGGAGAACGCCGCGCTCCGGGAAGAGATCGCGGCGATCAAATTCGCCAACCTCTCCAAACCGGACACCCACGACTACAACGAAGCAGAGACCCGCGACGCCTTCATCGACCTGCTGCTGCACGAAGCGGGCTGGCCGCTCGACCAGCCGCGAGACCGGGAGTTCCCGGTGACCGGCATGCCGAACGGCACTGGTGAGGGCTTTGTCGACTATGTGCTCTGGGGCGATGATGCTAAGCCGCTCGCCGTGATCGAGGCCAAGCGGACCAAGAAAGACGCGACCACCGGCCAGCAACAGGTCAAGCTCTATGCCGACTGCCTGGAGGCGCAATTCGGCCAGCGTCCGGTGATCTTCTACACCAACGGCTACGAGCACTGGCTTTGGGACGACGCCTTCTATCCGCCGCGTCCGGTGCAAGGCTTTCTCAAGAAGGACGAGTTGGCGCTGCTGCACCAGCGCCGCCAGACGAGGAAACCGTTGAGCGACGTCGATGTCGACACGGCCATCGCAGGGCGCGCCTACCAAACCCGCGCCATCCGCCGCGTCGGCGAGGTGTTCGAGAAGGACCACCAGCGCAAGGTGCTGCTGGTGATGGCGACCGGCAGCGGCAAGACCCGCACCGTCATCGCCCTGGTCGACCAGTTGATGCGGGCGAACTGGGTGAAGCGGGTGCTGTTCCTCGCCGACCGCCGCGCCTTGGTCCGGCAGGCGCACAACGCCTTCAAGACGCAATTGCCGAGCGCCCCCAGCGCCAACCTGCTGGAGAGCCACGACCCACGGAAGAACGACCACAACGGCGCGCGCGTGCTGCTGTCGACCTATCCGACCATGATGAACCTGATCAACGAGATGGAGAGCGGTGCGCGGCGCTTCGGCTCGGGCCATTTCGACCTGATCGTAATCGACGAGGCGCACCGGTCAGTCTACCGCAAATACCGCGCGATCTTCGAGTATTTTGACAGCCTGCTGGTTGGCCTGACCGCAACTCCCAGGGACGAGATCGACCGCGATACCTACTCGCTCTTCGAACTGGAGCGGGGCGTACCGACCGACTTCTACGACCTGGACCAGGCGGTCGCCGATGGCTATCTGGTGCCGCCTGAAGCCGTCTCCGTGCCGCTCCGTTTCGTCCGCGAGGGTATTACCTACGACGACCTCTCCGACGAGGAGAAGGAGGAATGGGACGCCATCGAGTGGACTGAGGACGGCGACGTGCCCGACCGCGTCGAGGCGGCGGCGGTGAACAAATGGCTGTTCAACCAGGACACGGTCGACAAGGTGCTGGAACACCTGATGACCCACGGCCTGAAGGTGGAGGAAGGCGACCGGCTCGGCAAAACAATCATCTTCGCCAAGAACCACAAGCATGCTGCCTTCATCGCCGAGCGATTCGACAAGAACTATCCGCACTTAGCCGGATCGTTCGCGCGGGTGATCGACTACAGCGTCGACTACGCCCAATCGCTGATTGACGACTTCTCCGACGCGGCCAAGACTCCGCACATCGCCATATCGGTCGACATGCTGGACACTGGCATCGACGTGCCGGAGGTGGTGAACCTCGTCTTCTTCAAGATCGTCCGTTCCAAGACCAAGTTCTGGCAGATGATAGGGCGCGGTACCCGGCTTTGCCCAGACCTCTTCGGGCCTGGAATGCATAAGGACCGGTTCCTGGTCTTCGACTTTTGTCAGAATTTCGAGTTCTTCAACCAGAACCCCGACAAGACGGACGGCGCACTCGCTCCCTCGCTGGGTGAGCAGGTCTTTGTTGCCCGCGTCGAATTGATCGGCGAACTGGATAGCCGGATCACGCCAGACGTGCAGGAAGAGCCGCTGGTTGACCTCCGGAGGGACTTGAAAGACCGCCTCGTCGATGAAGTGGCAGGTATGACTGTCGACAATTTCATCGTCCGGCCCAAACGTCTCTATGTGGAGAAATACCAGCAGGTGGAGGCTTGGGAGACGCTTGGTGCAGAAGACCGGGCGGAACTCTGCCAGCATGTCGCCGGATTGCCGAGCGCCTTCGATGACGACGAACTGGAGGCCAAGCAGTTCGACCGGCTGATCCTGCAAACGCAGTTGGCGATCCTCCGCGCCGAGCCGCGCTTCGCCCGTTGCCAGAAGACGATCCGTTCCCTGGCCGCAGCCTTGGAGGAACTGAGCAACGTTCCGATGGTCGCTGCCGAGATGGAACTGATCCTGGAAATCCAGACGGACGACTATTGGGAAGGCGTCACCCTGCCGATGCTGGAAACGGCACGCCGCCGGTTGCGCCGCCTGATCAAGCTTATCGAGCGCGAAAGCCGGGCGATTGTATACACAGATTTCGAGGACCAGATCGGGCAAGGAACGACGATTGACCTGCCGGCAGTTGGCAGCGGTGCCGACAAGGCGCGCTTTCTGATGAAGGTTCGGCACTTCCTCAAACAGCATGAAAACCATATCACGCTGCTGAAACTGCGGCGGAACGAGCAACTGACACCGCAAGACCTCGCCGAGTTAGAGCGCATATTCCGCGAGGAAGGTATCGCTGAGGATGATGATTTGGAGCGCATCAAGAGCGAAGCGGGCGGCCTGGGCCTTTTCATTCGCTCGCTAGTGGGGCTCGACCGGGAAGCTGCGAAGCAGGCCCTGAACGAATTCATTGAAGGGAGGAGCGCTAACCAAATTGAGTTCGTCGACATGATCATCGATTACCTCACAGAGAGAGGATCGATGGACCCGAGCCTGCTTTATGAAGCACCATTCACCGATTTCGATGATGAAGGCGTGAACGGTGTTTTCTCATTTGAAGAGGCAAAGAAACTGGTCGCAGCGCTTACGGATATCCGCGATCACGCCGCGGCTTAGCAACGGATTAGCTAGCCCTGATGGTTGCTAATTGGTAGCTAGAGAAAACGAAAGGCCTGGACATTTCTGCCCAAGCCTTTGTTTTAATTGGTGGGTGCTACAGGGCTCGAACCTGTGACCCGCTGATTAAGAGTCAGCTGCTCTACCAACTGAGCTAAGCACCCGTTTAAGGTCGCGCTAGGTAACAGACGGCTCTTCAGGTGTCGAGCCTAAAAACTCATCCTGCCGATCTGAACTGGCCCCCGTTTTGACCGGACACCCGGCATAGCTCTTGGAAGGCTCAAGGATATCCTTGAGGACAGGCTTATGTCGGACGACTATCAACGCATTGAAGTGATCACGGGCACCGCCCGGCGCCGGCACTGGTCGGCGGCGGAGAAGCTGCGGATTGTCGAGGAGACGTTTGTGAGCGGCGAGACGATCTCGTCGGTGGCGCGCCGCAACGGTGTCGCAGCGAACCTGCTCTACCGCTGGCGGCGGCTGATGACCGAGGGAGGGACAATCGCTGTGCAGGCCGATGACGACGTGGTGGCGGCAAGCGAGATCAAGCGCCTGCAGCAACAGGTGCGGGAACTGGAGCGCCAGCTTGGCCGCAAGACCATGGAAGCGGAGATCCTGAAAGAGGCTCTCGCCAAGGCACAGTCAAAAAAACCGAGCTTGCACGCGCTCTCGCCCTGGAAGGACGATGGCCGATGAAGACCATCACTTCGACGCTCGGCGTCTCTCGCTCGAACCTGTATGAGCAGACCTCGGATGCAACAAGGCCGCGTCGGCGCCCTTTGAATTTGCAAGACGCGGCTTTATTGCGGCGGCTTCGCCGCCACGTTGACGACCGCCCAACCTATGGCTACCGCCGCATAACCGCCCTGCTGCGCCGGGAACTGGTGGCGGAAGGCTTGCCGCCCGTGAACCACAAAAAGGTCTTCCGCCTGATGCAGATGCACGGCCTGTTGCTGGGGCGCCACAGCGGGCGGCGGCATGGACGGACCCATGACGGCAAGGTCGTGGTGATGGCCTCGAACCGGCGCTGGTGCTCGGATGCGCTGGAGTTCGCTTGCTGGAATGGCGAGGTGGTACGAGTGGCGTTCGTCATCGACGCGCACGACCGCGAGGTCATCGCCTGGCAGTCGGTTGTCGGCGGCGGCATCAGCGGTTCCGAGGTCCGGGATATGATGCTGGAGGCCGTCGAGAAGCGGTTCGCTTCGATCCGGGCACCGCATGCCGTCGAATGGCTGTCGGACAACGGCTCGCCCTATACGGCCTATGAAACCCGCGTGTTCGCCGGGCAATTGAACCTGGTGCCGTGCTTCACGCCAGTAGCCAGTCCGGAATCGAACGGCATGTCGGAAGCCTTCGTGCGGACGCTCAAACGGGACTATGTCCGGGTCAGGCCGCTGCCGGATGCAAAGACGGCCCTATCACAGATCGCTGGGTGGTTCGAAGACTACAACGAGAACCATCCGCATTCCGGGTTGCGCATGCGCTCGCCTCGCGAGTACATCCGCTCCCAACAACCCGCCGAGGTGTCCGGTCTATAGGGGGCAACATCACGATCATCGCCCTGCTCCGATCGGCTCGTCGGCATGAACCGCTGCACTCTGGATGAACCCAAACCCAATCATCAGTGTCAGCAAGGCTGTTCCGCCATAGGAAATTAGCGGCAAAGGCACCCCAACGACCGGCAGCAATCCCATCACCATCGCCATATTGATGAACGCGAACAGAAAGAAGTTGAAGCTTAGACCCAGCACCAAGATCTTCGCAAAAACCGTTTGGGTCCGAAGCGCAATCAGAAAACAAAATCCAATGATCAGTGCATAAATGCCGAGAACAAAGATAGAGCCAAAGAGCCCAAATTCTTCCGCCATCAGGGTAAAGACGAAATCGGTGTGTTTTTCCGGAAGGAAGCTGAGTTGCGACTGCGATCCTTCCATAAAGCCTTTGCCCAACAGACCGCCTGATCCCAGCGCGATTTTCGACTGCACAATGTGATAACCGGCGCCAAGCGGGTCGCGTTCTGGCTCCAAAAAAGTCAGCATCCGGTCGCGCTGGTAGTCATGCAGCATCGACCATGCTAGCGGCGCAATACCGCCGGCCGCCAACCCCGCCAACCCAAATTTCCACCAGGCAAGGCCCCCAAGAAACACACAGACAATTCCCAAGGCACATATGATAACAGCGGTGCCCAGGTCCGGCTGGCGCAGCACTAGCACAACCGGAATGGCAATGATCAGACCGGGCAGCAACAAGACAACCATGCGGTTGACCTGGTTGCTATCGACATCATGGAAGTACCGCGCCAGTGCGACGACAATGGCGACTTTCACCAATTCTGACGGCTGCAGATTGATGAACCCCAGGTTTATCCAGCGCTCTGCCCCTTCCCCTACTCCTACAAGCTCGACGGCGACCAGAAACACCAGCGAAACGAGGAAAATCAGATAAGCAAACCGCCACCAGACTTCCAGCCGCACCAGCCCGATGAAGAACATCAGCGCGACCCCCAGGCCAGCGCGGATCACTTGGGGGGCCGCCCAGGGCTGCCAACGCCCATCGGCCGCCGAAAACAGAACAGCCGAGCCGATCCCGCATACCATCAGCACAAGAACCAGCAATGGCCAATTCAGCCTGCTAAGGCGCGCCCACACATGGTCGTCATCCTGTCCGCCCAGCCGCGAGCCCACGCCAGCCGCCATGGCTACACCCGCTCCTTCGCAAGCCGTAGCTGCGTTTCCATCAAGATGTCCCTGGCGATCGGCGCGGCAGCAGTGGAGCCGCCACCGCCATGCTCAACAATTACCGCGGTTACAAAGCGGGGGCGCGCAACCGGCGCAAAGCCGACGAAAAGGGCATGGTCCCGGTGCTCTCTCGGCCGTTCTTGATTGCGCAGGACGCCCGACCGCCGCTCACGTGTTGTAATCCGCCGGACCTGGCTGGTACCCGTCTTGCCGCCCATCTGCATTTCCGGCGCGGGAATCTGCGATGCCCGCGCCGTGCCCTGTGGCGCTGACGTAACACCAACCATCGCCTGCACAATCGCCTCAATATTGGCCGGATCGACATCCAGTGACGGTATTTCAATGTCGGCGTTGCCTACGAGCTTAAGCTGCGGCTTGACCAACTTGCCACCATTGACCAGCCGGGCGGTCATCACTGCAAGTTGCAGCGGCGTTGCCAGGACATACCCCTGGCCAATACCTGCAATCAGACTTTCACCGATTTGCCACGGTTGGTTGTATCGCCGCTTTTTCCATTCCTTGTCCGGCATCAAACCGGAGAGTTCGCCCGGCAAATCGATATCGAGTTTCTCACCAAACCCCAATTTCCGAGCCATTTCGGCAATGCGTTCAATACCGATACGCCGGGCCACCTCATAGAAATACACATCACACGACTGAACCAAACCGGAATGCAGATTGACCGTCCCATGGCCGCCACGGTGCCAGCAGTGAAAACGCCCGTTACCGACTTCCAGAAACCCACTGCAGTGAAAGGTCGTTTTGGGTGTTACCAAGCCCGATTCCAGCGCCGCCAGCGCGACAACCATCTTAAAGGTGGAGCCTGGGGCATACTGCCCCGCAATAGCCTTGTTCACCAATGGCGCGTCCGGGGCATTCACCAATTGCTCCCATTCATCATGGCCGATGCCTTCGGTAAAGAGGCTTGGATCAAAAGTGGGCCGGGATGCCAGGGCATAAACCTCCCCATTGTGGGCATCCATCACGACGGCAGCACCTGTTTCGTCGCCAAAGGCTTTTGACGCAAATCCTTGAAGGTGACTGTCTATCGCCAGATTCAGGGGCGCACCCGGCTGCTCCGGCACATGATCCAATTCCCGGATCGTCCGGCCTATGGCGTTCACTTCGACCTTCCGCCGGCCTGCCGTCCCTCGGAGCCTCAAATCATAGGACTTCTCCACCCCGGATTTGCCTATCCGGAAATCCGGCAATCCCAGGACCGGATCCCCGCTCAATTCGCCTTCAGAGACGGCTCCAACATATCCAATGATGTGCGCACCTATTATTCCTTCCGGATAGATACGGCGTTTGGTGATCGAAATCTCAACGCCCGGTAGTTCCGGACCATGCACACCAACCTGGGCAATCTCCCGCCATGACAGGTGATTATAAACAGTGACCGGGACAAACGCCCGTTGGCGGCCCATCTGCTCCAGAATCCGCTCCCGCTGGCCATCGTCGAGCGGGACGATCTCATGCAGGCGTTGCAGGACGGCATCAATATTCCCCGAAACTTCCGGCACAATCGAGACGCGGTAGGCGACGCGATTGGTTGCTAGCGGATAGCCATGGCGGTCCAGGATCACCCCCCGCGTCGGCACCTCCAGCCGCAAGCCGATGCGGTTTCGTTCCGCAAGCGTCGTGTATTGATCGGACTCCAAAACCTGCAATTGGTACATGCGGCCTGCAAGCAGGGCGAAGCCGCCTACCTGCGCCGCACCGAGCAATACTGCCCGCCGGGTCAGCTGGCTCTTGCGAGCCCGGTCAAGTCGGTCAAGTGCGCCGCGCGCCATCTTGGATACCGCCTATCAGACCTTGGAGTGGATGGGAAATGACCGGAAACACGATCAGCGTTATAATAGCATTGACGAAAAACGGTTCGGACGAAAGCCAATATCCCGCTGACGCTGAGAGGACACCCCAACGAAATCCCGCCCCTGCCAGGGCAACGAGTACAAACCCGCCCCACAAAAACAATACCGCGTTCAGATGCGCGCGCTGGCTTACCGCAAAGGCGTGCACGGCGATGAACAATGCAGCCTGCAATCCGGGAGGCGACCCGCCTAGCAGATCCGCCAGCAGCCCTGCAGTGAAGCAAAGCCAGACAGGGAACACTTCGGTCCGGAACGCGGCGGCCAGATAGACCACCATCAGCAAGAAATCCGGGATATACAGAAAGTTCACTGGCGTCGGTAAGGAAGACGCTAGAATCGTTAACAGGATAACAAACGGGACCCACAACCGCGCCAGAACGTCTCTATTCTCATCGGTTTGCGGCCGGGTTCGCTGGAGCCTCACTGATTCGGACCCGACTTGGAGGCAAGGCCAGCGGCCGTCTTTTCGCCGTAATCTACGATCCGGACATGGTCCAGTAAGTCCCAGTTTGTGAAGGGCTGCACGCGCCAAATACCGCCGCCGCCGGCGCTCACAACACCGATGGGCAGGCCCGGATGAAACATCCCGCCGTCGCCGGAAGTTACCACCAGACTTCCCGGAACGGGCTTCAGGTCGGAGGTAAAGAACTCCAGAACCGGCTCCGGCGCGTTGTGCCCACTCATGACAGCGCGCAGGCGGCCATCGCCAATAGCAACCGGGATGCGGGAATTCAGATCGGTGATCAGAAGCACCCTTGCTGCCCTCTCCCCGATGCTTTGCACCCGTCCGACGAGACCACTATCCCCTAAAACGGCAAGATTCTTCTTCACACCATGATCCGTGCCGACATGCACCATAATGCTGCGGGCAAACAGGCCGCCCGTATCGGCAATCACTCTGGTCGAAATTGAATACACGGCAGGACCGGGATCAAAGCGCAATAACCGGCGCAAACTGGCATTTTCTTGTTTCAATTGATGCGCGGCGATACGGAGCCGCGAGAGCTTGGCATTCTCCTCCCGGAGACGCCGGTTCTCCTCCCGGAGATCGATCAGGCCTTCCGCGTCTTCCAGCAGGTTCTCGGCGAGGGAGAGCGGATAGGAAACAATATCCAGCGCTGGCGCGGTAAAATCAGCCACAAAGGCGCGGACACCGTCGATCAGGCGGGCATCAATCTTGCCGATGAGAACCAGTCCGAAAGCAAGCAGGGCAAACCCAACATAAGCCAGCCGCCGGGCTGTCCGCGCCGCAGCTTGCAGGCTTTCGTCAACGATTTCGCCTAGACGCTTGGGGTATTCGTCCATTCGGCTCCCTAATGACCTTCCCCTTGGAAGCGGGCGATCAATCTGTCAGCACACCGCGCAGGGCGTCCCGCTCTTCCAGGCATCGGCCGCCGCCAAGTACTACACAGGACAGCGGTTCTTCGGCAATCGCTACTGGCAACCCGGTTGCCTGCCCCAGCACCTCATCCAAATTCGGTAGTAATCCTCCACCGCCGGTCAGAACGATGCCCTTGTCCACGATATCGGCCGCCAGTTCGGGCGCGGTATGCTCCAGCGCAACCCTCACTGCTTCAACGATCTGAGAGACCGGCTCGGACAAGGCTTCTGCCACCTGGGATTCCGTCATGATGACTTCGCGCGGCACGCCATCCATCAGATCCCGGCCCCGCACAGCCGCTCGTCGCTCGTCCCGGTCGACCGGGATGCTGGCAGAGCCAATACTGATCTTGATCCGCTCCGCCGTCGCCTCGCCGATCAGCAGGTTAAACGTCCGCCGGACATAGGCAATAATAGACGCATCCATTTTGTCGCCGCCGACCCGAACCGAGCGGGAATAGACAATTCCGCCAAGGGCGATGACAGCAACTTCCGTCGTGCCACCGCCGATATCCACGACCATGGAGCCGGAGGGCTCTGTCACCGGCAGCCCCGCCCCGATGGCAGCAGCCATCGGTTCTTCGATAAGATAGACCCGCCGGGCGCCCGCACCCAATGCGCTGTCGGTAATCGCACGGCGCTCCACCTCCGTCGCGCCGGAGGGCACGCAGACGATGATTTGGGGTGAGACGAAGCTTCGCCGGTTATGCACCTTGCGGATGAAATACTTGATCATCTCTTCCGCCGCTTCGAAGTCGGCGATAACGCCATCGCGCAGCGGCCGGATTGCCTCAATATTGCCCGGCGTCCGGCCCAGCATCAGCTTGGCTTCTTCACCGACGGCCAGAACCTGCGTCCGGCCATCGGTTTCCTTCACGGCTACGACAGACGGCTCGTCCAGAACGATGCCGCGGCCGGCTACATAGACCAGCGTATTGGCCGTCCCAAGATCGATGGCCAGGTCCTGGCTCAGCAGTCCCAAAATCGCGGAAAACATCGAACCTCACTTTGATCCGTCCGCCAGACCCGCCACGATTGGCACAAGGGCGAACGGACAACAGCGCGGCCAGATATAGCCGCGCTGCGATCCATCAGAAAGGCGGGACGCAGACGCGCCCCGATATTTCTTGTTAGTTCTTGTCTTTGTCGACCAGCGCATTTTCGCCAATCCACGGCATCATGCCGCGCAGTTTGGCGCCGACTTCTTCCAGCTGATGCTCGGCACCAATGCGGCGCTTGGCTTTGAAGCTTGTCTGCCCGGCCGCGTTCTCCAGCACCCATTCACGGCTGAATTCGCCGCGCTGAATTTCGCTCAGCACCTCTTTCATGCGCTCCTTGACTGACGCATCGATAATGCGTGGGCCGCGGGTGTAATCGCCATATTCGGCCGTGTTGGAAACCGAATAGCGCATGCCAGCCATGCCGCCCTCGTAGATCAGGTCGACGATCAGCTTCACCTCGTGAACGCACTCGAAATAGGCCATTTCCGGGGCGTAACCGGCCTCCACCAGGGTTTCGAAGCCAGCCTGAATAAGGGCGGTCAGACCGCCGCAGAGCACGGTCTGCTCGCCGAACAGGTCGGTTTCGCATTCTTCCTTAAAGGTGGTCTCGATGATCGCCGCCCGGCCGCCGCCATTGGCGCAGGCATAAGACATGGCGAGGTCGTGGCAGTTACCGCTTGCGTCCTGGTGGATGGCGATCAGCGACGGCACGCCGGCGCCGCGCACATACTCTGAACGCACGAGGTGGCCGGGGCCCTTCGGGGCAACCATGAGCACGTCGATGTCGGAACGCGGATTGATCAGATTGAAATGGATCGACAGGCCGTGGGCCACACAGAGCGCCGCTCCGGGGCGAATGTTGTCGGCGATGTCCTGCTCGTACAGCGCGGCCTGGCCTTCGTCTGGGGTTAGCATCATGACCACATCGGCCCACGCAGCGGCTTCCGCCGGGGCCATCACCTTGAAGCCGGCACCCTCCGCCTTCGGCGCACTGCCGGAACCGGAACGCAAGCCGACGACCATGTCCGCAACGCCACTATCGCGCAGGTTGTTGGCATGGGCATGCCCCTGTGAGCCGTAGCCCAGAATGGCAACCTTTTTGCCTTTGATCAGGTTCAGATCGGCGTCACGATCGTAGTAAACACGCATAGACATGGAATTCGTCCTTTTGATGAGAAGGGATGCACCACAGACCGCGGCGCGTGTGTTGGATTGAACACGGAATAGGAATACCCGTTCCGTAATAGCTTGGCGGAGGCTTCTAATACCCCTTGTTGCCGCGCGCAATGGCGGCAGAACCTGTGCGGGCAACGTCGGTCATACCGAGCGGCCGCATCAGGTCGATAAACGCGTTTACCTTCTCGCTTGAGCCGGTGATTTCGAACGCGAAGGAATCGTTCGTTGAGTCCACAGCCCGCGCGCGAAACACGTCGGCAATGCGCAACGCCTCCACCCGGTGTTCGCCCTTGCCAACTACCTTGACCAGCGCCAATTCGCGGCTGACGAACGGTCCTTCGTCCGTCAGATCGGAGACGGTGCGCACCGGCACCAACCGGGATAGTTGCGCTTTGATCTGCTCAATGATCATCGGCGTGCCCGATGTCACAACCGTGATACGGGAGAGGCGTTCTTCCGGGTTTACCTCCGCAACAGTCAGGCTTTCGATATTGTAGCCGCGGCCCGAAAACAGACCGATCACCCGCGCCAGCACACCGGGTTCGTTATCCACCAACACCGAGATGGTGTGCTGTTCAATGTTATGCGTACTCAATCAAGCCTCCGACGCGGGAAGCGTCCATCATCAGTGATCATTGTTGCCCAGGGTGTGGGCAGATGGTTCCGCGACTGCTTAAACCAGAACCATGCCGTCCTCGGATACGGGACGTTGTGCCTCGTCTTCCGGTCCAAGCAGCATGTCGCAATGCGCCGCGCCTGACGGAATCATGGGGAAGCAGTTCTCGTCCTTGGCAACGCAGATGTCCGCAATCACCGGGCCATCGGCCGCAATCATCTTCGCGATGACATCGTCGAGTTGGTCGGCGCTGGTTGCGCGCAAACCCGTCCAGCCGAAGGATTCCGCCAGCTTGACGAAGTCCGGCAGCGAGGCTGTGTAGCTCTCGGCATAGCGGCCACCATGCAGCAGTTCCTGCCACTGGCGCACCATGCCCATCCATTCATTGTTCAGGATGAACACCTTGACCGGCAAGCTGTACTGCGCAGCACTGGACATTTCCTGCATGTTCATCAGGAAGGACGCCTCGCCGGAAACGTCCACCACCAGGGCCTCCGGATGCGCAACCTGCACACCGATCGCGGCCGGCAGGCCATACCCCATGGTGCCCAGGCCACCGGAGGTCATCCAACGGTTCGGCTTCTCGAACTTCAGGTACTGGGCCGCCCACATCTGGTGTTGGCCGACTTCCGTCGTGATGAACGTTTCGCGCTTATCACTGTCGAGCGCCGCCTGCAGCCGCTCCAGCGCGTATTGCGGCTTGATGATGTCGCCTTCCTGCCGGTAGGCGAGACAACGGCGCTCCTGCCAGCCGCGGATTTTCTCCCACCAGGCGGCAAGCGCCTTGCCCTTCGCTTTCAGTTTTTTCTTCTTCCAGCCTGCCAGGAGATCCTTCAGCACCTCCCCGCAATCACCGACGATGGGCAGATCAACCGGCACATTCTTGTTGATCGAAGATGGGTCAATATCAATGTGAATTTTCTTGGCCGTCGGCGCAAACGCATCGAGCCGCCCAGTCACCCGGTCATCGAAGCGCGCACCGACGCAGACGATCAGATCGCTCTGATGCATGGCGAGATTGGCCTCGTACATGCCATGCATGCCCAACATGCCAAGCGACAGGGGATCAGAGCCCGGAAACGCGCCGAGCCCCATCAGGGTCTGGGTGCAGGGATAGCCGGTGGCATGGACCAGATTCACCAGGGTCTCTGAAGCCTCCGTCCCGGCATTCACCACGCCGCCACCGACATAAAAGATCGGCCGCTCTGCTTCCGCCAGCATCGTGAGCGCCGCATCGACCTTGCCATCCTCCGGCTTGCGCCGAGGGTTGTAGGAGCGGTGAATGACGTCCTCGGGCGGGATATAGATACCGTCAGCGAACTGCACGTCCTTCGGAACGTCGATAACCACAGGGCCCGGACGGCCACTGCGGGCGACGTGGAAGGCCTCGTGCATGATCCGCGGCAGGTCGGCCACGTCCTTCACCAGGTAGTTATGCTTGGTGCAGGGCCGTGTAATGCCGGTCGTGTCCGCCTCCTGGAAGGCATCATTGCCGATCAGATGGGTGGGCACCTGCCCCGTCAGGCAGACAATCGGGATCGAGTCCATCAGCGCGTCAGTCAGGCCGGTCACCGCATTGGTCGCGCCGGGGCCGGAAGTCACCAGCACCACGCCGACTTTGCCGGTGGAGCGGGCGTAGCCTTCGGCAGCGTGCACCGCACCGCCTTCCTGCCGGGCCAAGAAGTGACGGACCTTGTTTTGCTTAAAAATTTCATCATAGATTGGCAGCACCGCACCGCCAGGATACCCGAAAATGGAATCCACATCCTGGTCTGCCAACGCTTTGATGATCATCGCCGCGCCGGACATGCGCTGTTCAGTCATGGTTTCTGTCCTCGAATCCGAAAACGAGAGGCGCGCCTGATAGCGCCCTCTCGTACATTGCGGCGCAACATACGGCAGCCTTATACGATCGTCAACCGTTGTTATGAATTTTTGTTATGATTTTCTCGGCTAAACTTTCCGAAAATTGCGAGTCTAACTGGCAAAAATGACCAAATCTGTTGCGAAACCAGGTTAACTGCCGTTTGGCAAATCGTCGCGTCGCTTGTTGAGCCGCCGCCAATGCCTCCTCTGCCGGGATATCGCCCCTTGCAGCGGCAGCCAGCTCGGTGACGCCGAGCGCTTTCATGGCTGGCAAGGATGGCGCCAGATCACGGGCAACCAAAGCAGCCACTTCCTCAAGAGCCCCCTCAGTGACCATTGCCGCAAGGCGCCCATTACAGCGGGCGTAGAGCCATTCCCGCGGCGGGTTTAGCCAGAAGCCGGTAGAGGCAAACGGCGGCGGCTCCGGCTGCAGCATTTGCCATTCTGAGAGCGGTTTCCCGGTCGTGGAATATACAGCCAGCGCCCTGATCAGTCGCTGCCGGTCGGTTGGCCCTACTCGCACCGCCAACGCGGGATCACAGGCTTTCACATCATGATACAGCGGTTCGAGGCCTTCCTCCTCCACCCGCGCGGCCAGAGCGAGCAGAACATCCTCCGGCACGTCCGGCACGGGGCTGAGGCCCTGGGTCAGTGCCTCGATATAGAAGCCGGTGCCTCCCGCAACGATGGGTCTTTTCCCTGCCGCATACACAGTTTCGATGGCCTCTATGGCGTCCGCTCGCCAGCGGATGGCGGAGTGGCGTTGACTTGCGTCGACATAGCCATAGAGACGGTGCGGCGCGGTCGCCTCATCGGCCTCACTCGGCCGGGCGGTCAGGACGCGGAGGTCACGGTATACCTGCATCGAGTCGGCATTGATGATGACGCCACCCAATACCTGCGCCAAGCGCAATGCCAGCGCGGACTTACCCGCGGCTGTCGGTCCGGCGATAACGATAACCGGCGGCCGATCCCTGCCCGTCATAGCCAGCCCTCTTCACGCGCGCGCTCAAGGTCTTTGGCGGTATCCACATCGCTCAAGCGGTCTATCGAAGCGCACGGAACACGGATGCCAGCAAGCACGTCGTCCAGCGTATCAGGCGTAGACCAGCGCACATCAGCAGAGAACAGCGGCTTCGGCAGGCTAGGCACCCTACGCGCGCCGATTAGCCAGAACCCGCCATCTTCCGCTGGGGCAAACACGATCCTGGCACGCGCGAACGCATCGAATGCGCTGCGAATATGGGCGGGCATGACGCCCGGAATGTCAGAGCCGAGCAGCACGGTGTCGCCTGGCGGCATCACACGCACGCAACGCTCCATCCGCTGAGCAAGGCTCCCCCGCCCTTGCGGCAGCCAACGCCGGCCACCAGGCCAGCCACGGCGTGGGCCGCCGGTGAGCGCCAGCCACACGATCCACGTCGGGTCGGTAGCTAGGCGGCGCAACAAGCGCTCGGTTGTATTGCGATAGAAACGCCAAGCCTCAAGGGTCCCAATCTCCCGCGCCAGCCGAGTCTTGACCCGGCCATATTCCGGCGTACGGGCAAAGACGATCACATGCCGCGGACGCCGCGCTCTTCGCTGGTAGCGACCCTGCCCGTTACCCATAAGCACGTACCAACCAATGCGGCGATGCCCCCAGGAAATAGAGGGAGAGCAGGAAGAGATTGCGCAAGGACCGCCGCCAATACCCATCCCGCCGGTAGCGCGCTGCGGAGGTTACAGCGTTGGCCTCCAGCATCACCAAGTTGCCCCTTCCGATGCGGCGAACCAGGTCCACGTCCTCCATCAACGGAACCTGCTTATACCCACCGAGTTCTTCATAAAATGCCCGACGGACCAGCAGGCCCTGGTCGCCATAGGGCAGTCCGAACCGGCGGCACCGCCAGGCGACCAGGCGCTCCAGACGCTTTGCCTTTGGCGAGACATCGTCTAGGCAGAACCGGAAATAGGCAGCTTTCCGGCTGCTGCGGTTATCCGTGACGAAAGCAGATGCGGCTGCCTGCCAACCCGCCTGCAAACGGGTATCGGCATGAAGAAACAGCAGCCAATCGCTCGTCGCCCTGGCCGCACCGGCCGCCATTTGGACACCCCTGCCCTTTTCCGCCGCAAACACCGTTGCGCCGAGGTGTTTGGCTGTTCCAACCGTGCTGTCAGTCGAGCCGCCGTCCACCACAATGACCTCACAGACTTGGTCCGTGACAGCGCTGATCGAACCAGCCAGCCCAGCCGATGCATTAAGCGCTGGAATGACGGCAGAAACCGGCAGTTCTTGGCTCACATCACGCCTTAAATGTTCTTGACTTGTTCTCATATATTCAGCACGATCCGGCTATGACAAATCAGGCGATCCCTACCAAGCTTCGCGGACGCGGCGCGCTCTCCAACCGGTCCGGCCGGTTTGAGGCAGCAGAGCATGTGCCCTTCGACGACGGCTGGGGGACGGAACGTCCCGACCGTCTGCCGACGCAGGTGCTGAGCGATACCAGCCGTCATGTCATCACCTACAACAAATCTCCCGATCTTCGTTTCGACCGCACGATCAATCCCTACCGTGGCTGCGAGCATGGCTGCATCTATTGCTATGCCCGCCCGACCCACGCTTACTGGGGCTACTCGCCGGGTCAAGACTTTGAAACAAAGCTTTTCGTGAAGCATGATGCGGCTTCGGTCCTGGAGGAGGAACTCGCGGTCCCGAAATACAGTCCGGCGCTTGTGCTGCTCGGCGCAAACACCGATGCCTACCAACCCATCGACCGGGAATACAGAATCACGCGGCAGGTGTTGAAGGTGTTGCTTCGCCATCGCCACCCGGTCGGCGTCGTCACCAAGTCGGCGCTGATCCTGCGCGATCTGGACCTGTGGGCGGAGATGGCAGCGCTGGAGATAGGGCACGCCACCATCTCCCTTACCACGCTCGACCGGAAGCTGGCCCGGTCGATGGAGCCGCGGGCGGCCACGCCGGGCCGCCGCCTGGATGCCATCGCCAAGCTGAGCGAGGCAGGCGTGCCGGTCTGCGTGAATGTGGCGCCGATCATTCCGGGCCTGACCGACCATGAGATCGAGCCAATCCTCAAGGCAGCCGCAGAAGCGGGTGCCACCGAAGCGGCCTATACGCTCATCCGTCTGCCGCTGGAGATCAAAGACCTGTTCCAGGAATGGCTGCACGAACACTGCCCGGACCGGGCGTCCAAGGTCGAGAGCCTGATCCGGCAAATTCGGGGTGGTGCCCTATACAGGAGCCAGTTCGGGGAGCGGATGAAGGGCACCGGGCCCTATGCCGACCTGATCCGCCAGCGCTTCCGCCAAGCGTCAGAAAGGTGCGGGCTGAACCGGCGCGACCGGCCGGTTCGCACGGACCTGTTCCGACCGCCGTCAGCACCGGGTCAACAACTCGCGCTCGGCCTCTAGCAGACAGTCTTCACTTGCTGGTTTGTGCGGCCAAAGCAGGTATAGTGCCGGGCAACGACTCTAATAGGAGCCCTCGGATGAACATCGCCCGGCCAGCCGCCAGCACTATTGGCAATGCCTCCTCTGCCCTCAGCGGTCCGATTTCCAGTCAGCTTGCAGCGTTCGCTGAAGGGCTCAGCCTTGGCGATGTGCCGGAGAGCGTCGTCGCTCGCGCCAAGCTGCACATACTGGATTGTCTAGGCATCGCGCTCGCCTCAACCACATTCGAGTTCGCCCAGCGTGCCGCGAACGGCATCCGCGGCCTTGCAGGTGAAGGCGACTACCCGGTTATCGGCATGCCAATAGCCCTGCCGCTGCGCGATCAGGTCATGCTGAACGGAACGTTGATTCATGGCCTGGACTTCGACGACACCCACACGGCAGGCGTGATCCACGCAAGTGCGAGCGCGCTGACAACAGCCCTCGGTCAGTCGCTGAAATACGGCTCGTCCGGTGGCGACCTGTTGACTGCCTACCTTGTTGGGGTAGAGACCGCAGCGCGCATCGGTGCTGCGGCGCGCGGCGGCTTCCATTCCCGCGGCCATCACCCAACAGGACTCGTGGGAGCGTTCGGCGCGACGCTCGTGTCCGGCAAGCTCGCCGGACAGCCGGCCCGCAAGATGGCGCAGGCGCAAGGCGTCGCCCTATCCATGGCCGCAGGCTCCCTGGAGTTCCTGTCGGATGGCGCTTGGACGAAGCGCATTCATCCCGGATGGGCTGGCGTTGCGGGCATCACCGCCACCGCTCTTGCCGGCGAAGGTTTCGAAGCACCGAGCGAGGCGTACGAAGGCCGTTACGGCCTGTTCAAATTGCATCTGGGCCAGGCGAACGAGGCCGACCTATCGATCTGCACGGCCGGTTTGGGGCAGGTCTGGGAACTGGAGCAGGTTGGCTTCAAGCCTTACCCCGCCTGCCACTTCAACCATTCCTTCGCCGACGCCGCGCTGCAGATGCGGGCAGACGGTGTCTCAGTGGAGCAGATCGAGCGCATCACCGCCCTGATCCACCCGACCCAGGCAGAAGTCGTCTGTATACCGGAGGCGGACAAGCAACGCCCCACCAGCGCTTATGAAGCGCAGTTCTCCGTGCCTTACATCGTGGCGCAGACCTTCCTCCGCGGCCGCTTCACGCTCGATGAACTGGAGCCGGAAGCCTATGGCGAGGAAGCGGCCCTAGCGTTGGCGGGTAAAGTCGGCTGGGAGGCCGATCCCAACTCGCGTTTCCCGAACTACTATTCGGGCGAGATCGTTGTGGAGACCAAGGACGGCCAGACCCGCCGCTACCGCGAAGATGTCAACCGCGGCTCCGACGCCAACCCGCTGTCCGCCAACGATATCGAGCAGAAGTACTGGGCGAATGCCGCCCGCGCCTTCAACCGTGTGCGGGCCGAGCGCGTATATGAAGCGGTAATGACCCTCGACCGGGCCGAAAGCGCCTGGCAACTGATGGACGCGTTGGCCGTCAACTAAAGGAAAGCCACCATGGGCACCCTACCGGAGAATAGCCGCGGCCGGAACGAACTGGCCGCTGCATTGGAAGATCACCGCAGTGGCGATGCCGACTGGAAAAACGGCCGCACCGCGCTGTTCGTCTTCAACGCGGGGCCCGAAGTCAAACAGATCGGCGAGAGCGCCTACCTCGCCTACATGGCGGAGAATGCGCTCGGTCTAAGGGCCTTTCCCAGCCTGGGGGCGATGGAGAAGGACATTGTCGCCATCGCCCACGAACTGATGCACGCCCCGGCGGGCGCGGCAGGGGCCTTTACCACCGGCGGCACCGACAGCATCACCATGGCGATCAAGGCCTGCCGCGACTGGGCTGCCAGCCGTGGCATCGACACGGTGGGCGCGGAAATCGTCGCGCCGGCGACTGCGCACCCGGCCTTCAACAAGGCCGCGCATCTGATGAATCTGGACGTCGTGCGCGTGCCGGTGCGGGCAGACTTCACCGCCGATCCCGAAGCCATGGCGGCGGCAGTCACCGACCGCACCATCATGATGATGGCCTCCGCACCCTGCTTCCCCTTCGGCCTGGTCGATCCTATCCCCGAAGTTGCCGCGGTGGCGGAGGAACGCGGGCTTTGGATGCATGTGGACGCCTGCGTCGGCGGCTATTTTCTGCCGTTTGCCGAGCAACTAGGCGTTGAAGTGCCGGACTGGGATTTCCGGGTTCCGGGCGTCTGCTCGATCTCGGCGGACTTGCACAAGTACGGCTATGCGCCAAAGGGGGCTTCAACCGTGCTTTACCGCTCGCAGGACTTGTACGCGCACCAGCCATTCAGCTTCGACGTCTGGCCGTCTGGCAATATGACAACACCGACCCTGCATGGCACCCGCCCCGGCGGCGCGATTGCCGGGGCCTGGGCGGTATTGCAGCATCTGGGCCATGCGGGCTACCGCGAGACGACGCGCAAGGTTATTGCCGCACGGGAGACGATCGAAAAAGGAGCGGCTGAGTTTGGATTTGCGCCGGTTGGCACGCCAAAGCTTGGGCTGACTGCGCTCGCCAATCCGGCGAAGGACGTGATGGCTATCGCCGACGCCATGTCCGCGAAGGGATGGATCTCGTCACGGACGGGTACGCCGCCCGCAATCCATCTGATGCTCTCGCCGGCTCATGTTGCGTTTGCAGAAGCCTATATCGCTGATCTGGCGGAGGCGACAGCCGCTGCCGGTGCAGCCCCTGCCGGCACGGCGAAGGGCGAATACGCTTAGCGTCTGCGTTTGGGCTAAAACAAAAAACGCCGAGGCAAGCACCCCGGCGTTTTCGCAAATGCACGCCTTTCGGTGCGCTACAGCAGTTCGACGCTAGACGCGACCATGCCCTTCTGGCCCTGGCGGGCGGAGACGCGCACCCGCTGGTTCGATTCCAGGGAGGCGACGCCGATCCGCTCCAGCACGCGGCCGGAAACGAAGACGTCCGGGCTCCCGTCATCCGGGGCGATGAAGCCATAGCCCTTGTCAGCATTGAAAAACTTCACGGTGCCATCAACCACTGTCGACGGACCCTGATCGCGGTCGCGGCCGCCAAAGCCGCCGCCGCCACGCGGCGCGCCATAGGCGCTGCGTCCACCGCCGCCGCCAAAGCCGCCACGGTCGTCGCCGTAACCGCCACGGTCGCCATAGCCACCGCCGCCGCCGCCGCCGCCGAAACCGCCACGATCACCGCCGTAGCCACCGCCACCGCCGCCAAAGCCGCCACGGTCTCCGCCGCCGAACCCGCCAGGACGCGGTCCGCGGGGGCCGCCCGGACCGGCGGGCGCACGTCTGGGAGCACCTTCGGCTAATGTCACTTCATGAACCGCGGCCACCTGCTGGCCTTTCCGGCCATCGGCAATATCGCACACTAGCGTGCTGCCATCGGTAAGCTGGTCGTGACCGCTTTCCATCAACACAGAGATGTGCAGGAACGCGTCCGACCCATCTTCCAACTCCACGAAACCAAAACCCTTGGTCCCATTGAACCATTTCACCGTTACGGTGACATTTTCGGCCTTGATCGGAGGCCGCCGGAAATCTGACATGCTAGGTAACTACTCCATAGCGAGCATTCTGTTGTTGGCTCGCGAACTGATTGGCTTTGGGCAATCGAAGCGACGAACCGCAGGTAAGCCGGAGCGAAGTACAGCACTGTCCAGAATTCTCTAGCCAGCGGCATCAGCCCGTCCTCGACTATAAAGCCAATCCATGAAAACGTCTGCGTTTGGTGTGCACCTTGTTAGCTGTGGCCGAAGAAATGTTTCCAGACCCGCGGCTCACCCCTCTTACCTTACAACTAGAGTACGTTCCTGCTAGCCAAGAATCAATGGGAATTCCTGTTACAATTCGAAGTCGAACCGGCGGCAAAACAGCGATTTACTCATACCGGCCAATGCCCGCCATCATGCCGCCGTCAACAACGAGCGTTTGGCCGCAAATCCAATTTCCGGCCCGGCTGGCCAGCATCAGTGTCATCCCCGCAATATCGTCCGGTTCACCCAGCCGTTTCAGCGGATACGTCATGAGCGCATTCTCGTTCCGCACCGGATTTTCCCAGAGGGCCCGTGCGAAATCCGTCTTTACCAGGCCCGGCGCGATGCAATTGGCGCGGATATTGTGCCGCCCCCACTCCACAGCCATGTTGCGGACCAACTGCATGTCAGCCGCTTTCGACAGGTTATAGGCGCCGATCTTGGAGTCGCCCCACATCCCGCCAATCGACGAGATGATGATGAAGCTGCCGCCGCCATTATCCGCCATTTTCGGGCAAACCAGGCCGGAGAACCAAATCGGGCTCTGCACGTTCGTGCTCATGATCTTGGCAAAGGCGTCTTCCGGGATCTCGTGCAGCGGGCCGTAATAGGGGTTGATCGCGGCATTAGCGACAAACGTGTCGATCCGGCCCCATTTGTCGTAAGCGGCCTCGACCAGAGCCTCGCATTCGGGTCGGCGGCCGATATTGGCGGGCACGCCGATAGCCTCGCCGCCGTTCGCGGCATAGTCCTTGTTGATCTCCGCCGTGACGGCTTCCACCACATCGGCCTTGCGGGAAGACACTACAACCTTTGCCCCGTGCTGGGCCATGCGGGCGGCGATGGCCTTGCCAATGCCCTTGGTTGAGCCGGTGACCACCGCCACCTGGCCAGAAAGGTCGAACATGGCCGGCATTTTGCTGGAATGGGTCATGGCTCAGCCCTCCTCCCGGCCAGAGCCGGCCATCATGCCGCCGTCGATCACGATTGTCTGGCCGCTGGTCCAGGCACCCGCTGCACCCGCGAGCGCGACAACAACTCCGGAGACCTCCTCGACCATGCCGAAGCGCTGCATCGGATAGGTCCACTCCATGGTCTGCTGACGCTTCGGGTCTTGGACGAGCACGTCCGCCATCTCTGTCGGCACCAGAGAGGGCGCAACGCAGTTGGCGCGAATATTGTGCTTGCCCCAGGTCACCGCCAGGTTTCGGGCAATCTGAATGTCTGCCGCCTTGGTGATGGCGTAAATGCCCATATCGGACGACCCCCGCAAACCACCCGCCGAGCCGAGTATAATAACCGAGCCGCCACCCTGCTTCACCATTTCCGGACAAGCGCGGTCACTCAGCCAGAGCGCGCCACGGATGTTGGCGTCGAACATCTTGGCGAACATCCAGTCTTCGGCTTCCTCGATCGGTCCCTTGTGAACACTGGCTGCCGCATTGCAGACCAGGATATCGACACGCCCCCAGGCTGCGACCGCTTGGTCGATCAAGGCGAAACACTGTTCCCGCTCGCTGACATTACAGGTGATGGTCATGGCATCGCCGTCGCCCTGCGCCCAGTTCGCCTTGATATCGGCCACGACCGCGTCACATGCGTCCGCCTTGCGGGACGAAACAACGACCTTCGCGCCGTGCGCGGCCAGTTGCTGAGCAATAGACTCGCCGATTCCGCGCGAGGCGCCGGTAACGACCGCGACCTTGCCGGAGAGGTCGAACAATGGGGGAATAAAGGACATGGGCGCACTCAAACCTGACGGGCAGAACCCGAACGATAGGCGTTGCCGTCCCGCACGATCAAGCCCAACGCTCTCGACCGTGCGGGAACACGCGGCTAGCATCGACACCAATAAAGACGCAATCACGAGGAAGTTCCCCATGAAATTCGGTATTTTCTACGAGCATCAAGTACCGCGCCCCTGGGACGAGCGGTCGGAGCACCGGGTCTTCCATGAAGCCCTCGAGCAGATCGAGATCGCTGACCGGGTCGGCATTGATCATGTCTGGGAGGTGGAACATCACTTTTTGGAGGAGTATTCGCACTCCAGCGCGCCAGAGGTGTTCCTCGCCGCGGCGAGCCAGCGGACCAAGAACATCCGGCTGGGGCACGGCATCAACCTCACCTCCCCACTCTACAACCATCCGGCGCGGGTGGCGGAGCGGGTGGCAACGCTGGACTTACTCTCCAACGGCCGGGTCGATTGGGGCACCGGCGAGAGCGCCACGCTGATGGAGATGGAAGGCTTCAACATCGTGCCGGAGGAAAAGCACGAACAGTGGAAAGAGGGCGCGGAGCAAGCCGCCAATATGATGGTGATGCAGCCCTATCCCGGCTACGACGGCCGGTACTTCAAAATGCCGACGCGGAACGTGCTGCCGAAGCCTTTCCAGAAA
Organism: Alphaproteobacteria bacterium; assembly: GCA_965222315.1. GTDB lineage: Bacteria > Pseudomonadota > Alphaproteobacteria > Bin95 > Bin95 > JACKII01. The sequence continues at coordinate 2,865,378 of OZ244951.1, forward strand.
CCGCATCCGCCGATGTGGCTCGCGTGCTCCCGCCGGGACTCGATCCTGCGCGCTGCGCGCTACGGTATGGGCGCGCTGATCTTTGGTTTTGTGGAGCCAGACCAGGCGAAGGAATGGGTGCGCGAGTACTATGATGTTATTAAGTCGGAGGAGTGTGTGCCGCTCGGCCATACGGTGAACCCGAACCTGGCGGCGGTCAGCGGCTTCTCCATCCACAAGGACGAAGCGGAAGCGGAACGGCGCGGCCTGCCGGGCTTCCGCTATTTCGGCTATAGCCTCGCTCACTTCACCAATTTCGGCGAGCATACCCCCACCGTGACACGCGTGGCGGAGCAATTCGACGAGGTTTACGATTCCCTGCCGGATAATGCCGGCCGCGGCGGCATCGGCACGCCGGAGCAGGTGGACGCGCACCTGCGCGGCTATGAGGATATCGGCCTCGACCAAATCATCTTCGTTCAACAGGTCGGACGAAACCAGCATGAGCATATCTGCGAGGCGCTGGAACTTTTTGGCGACACGCTGCTGCCTTCCTTCAAGGAGCGGGAGGAGAAGCGCCAGAAGGCAAAGATGGCGGAACTAGCGCCCTATATCGAAGCTGCTCTGGCGCGCAAGCAGCGCATGGCGGAGGTACCACGCGATCAAATCCCAACGGTGAAGGCGGCAGGCAAGCGGCGCATCGAAAGCGGCGAGGTCGATCCCACCGGTGGCGCCTTCGTCGATAAGACCCGCGGCGGCGCCATCCCCATTCCCCACGCCGACCCGCGGGCAGCGCGCACCGGGGACGATTGAACAAGCCAGCTGCGCCGCTTTCTCCGCCTTTTGCCCCAGTGGGGCATCCCAGAGACTTCAGACGCAAAACGCCCGGCGCGGGACAAACACCAGCGCCGGGCGTTTTAGCGGAACCTCCTCCAGAATACGCTCCAGCTTGCGCCGGAGTTCGGAGCGGCTATCGCATCAGCGAGCCGTTAACCCGCCATGCCTTCCGGCGGATCGGTCGGGACGGTGACCATTTCGGACGGCACCAAAATTTCCAGGATTTCCAACTCATCCGCCGTCGCGGTCTCGTTGTGGCGCAAGCCACCCGGAATGAACAGGCTGTCGCCTTCGTTGCAGCGCTTCTTTTCACCGTTCTCGAACTCGAGATCGACCCAGCCCTTGATGATGTAGATGAACTGGCCTTCGCAGGCGTGGTAGTGCCAGCCGGTAGGCTCGCCCAGGCCCTGCTTCGACTTCATGATCTGTGCACTCAACGCGCCGTTCGAGCCGTCTTTTACGCCCAAATCGTGATAGGTGAAGAAAGCGCGGCGGCCGGCAACACTAGGCGCGGTCTCCAGGTTCGAGTGTGTAAGCTTCTGGCCATCTATCGGGCCGGTCATAACGGTGTCTGGCATGGGGTATCCTCCGGGTTAGTATTGGCGTTGAGCATACCACCACCACGACCGTTGCGGCAATCACAGCGCATTTTTGCGCGAAACGCTGTTGTTCGCCTTCACGAAGTTCCGCTATTGCACTGGAAAGAGAAATAACACCCGCTACTTGCGCCGTGCGCGAAAGGATCTGCGACGATGCCCGACCTGATAATCCTGCACGAAAACGACGAGTGGCTGCCGCCTTTCCACCAGGCTTTTGCCGAAGCCGGTATCCGCGCAGAAGAATGGCATTTGGCCGACGGGTCCGTAGAGCTGAGCGCATGCCCGCCAGACGCCCTGTACTACAGCCGCATGAGCGCGTCGGCCCACACGCGCGGGCATGAGCATGCTCCAGCGCTCGCGCAAGCCACCCTGAATTGGCTGGAACAGCACGGTCGGGAAGTGCTGAACGGCAGCAGGGCGCTCTATTTCGAGACCAGCAAAGTCGCCCAATATACGGCGTTGGAGGCCGCTGACATTGCCACTCCCGCCACCGTCGCCACCGTCGGGAGCAACGCCTTGCTAGCGGCCGCCGGGCGCTTCGCCCGCTGGCCCGTCATCGTCAAGCCGAATCGGGGCGGCAAAGGCCTGGGCGTGCAGCGTTTCGAAAGCCTGGAAGAACTCGCCGCATTTGCTGCGGACCCGGATGCCATCGCCGATAGCGTCGACGGCGTCTGGTTGGTGCAGGAATTGTTCGAGACCACAGACGGCACCATTACCCGCGCCGAGTTCATCGACGGCAAATTCCACTACGCTGTCCAGGTAGCCACCGGCGGCAGCTTCGAACTGTGTCCGGCGGAGGCCTGCGATATCGGTGAACGGCCACGCTTTGCGGTGACGGACAACGTGCCGCCAGGCCTGATCGCCGCCTATGAGGCATTCCTGGCAGACAACAATATCTCGGTCGCTGGCATTGAGTTTGCCCGGACCAAGGATGGCCGGCTGCTCACCTATGACATCAATACAAACACCAACTACAACCCGGCGGCAGAGCAGGTCGCTGGGGTTGTGTCAGGCCCCGCACGGCTCGCGGAAGCAATCCGAACACGCCTGGCCTTGCGTGGGACACTGCAAGCGGCGGCCGAGTAACTTTCTGGTTGCGGGTTGAATGAAGGCGGCGGGCAGAAGAAGCTGGCGCTGCAATTTGTCTGGAGACTGCCTCATGCGCGCCGAGGTTCTGCAAGGCCAATCGATTTCCGTTGAGACCCTCCCCGACCCATCTCCTGGGCCGGGCCAGTTGCTGGTCGCACCGCTCTTCACCGGCATTTGCGGCAGCGACCTGCATTGGCGGGAGCGGGCTACCGCCGACCCCGCCGGTGTGCCCGCCATCGTGCCGGGCCATGAGTTTTCCGCTGAATTTGTTGCCGCGGCGCCGGATGTTGAGACGGCCTTCCGGCCCGGTGACCGTCTGACCGCGCTACCCTTCACCCACAGTGCCAACGCGCCGAACGGCTTCGAGGTGGTGGGCCTGTCGCCCAACTATTCCGGCGGGCTGGCAAGCCTCTGTTGCGTCAACGCAGACCGCGCCTACGCCATTCCAGACGAAGTGCCGAGCGACCTTGCAGCATTGACCGAGCCGTTAGCGGTGGGTTTGCATGCCGCCAATCTTGCCGTGCGGAACAAGGGGCCGAACGTGGTGATCGGGTGCGGGCCTGTCGGGCTCGCCGTGATCCTCGCCCTGCGTCGTCAAGGCAGGCAGCCGATCATGGCAGCCGACTTCTCTCCGGACAGACGCAAAGCGGCGGAAGCGCTGGGCGCAGACATAGTTTTGGACCCCGCGAAAGCCTCCCCATTCCGCCGCTGGCAGGATCTGGCATTCTCTGCCATGCCCTCCTCACCATTGTTAGAGAGAGAATTTCGCGGAATGCCGCCGGGCGCAAACATTTTTGACTGCGTCGGCACGCCGGGCCTGCTCGACCACATCGTAAAGAACGCGCCCCAGCACAGTCACGTCATCACCGTCGGCGTCTGTGCGCACGAGGACAAGCTGACCCCGCGGGAGGCTATCGTCACTGAGCTTACCCTGGAATTCAGCTTCGCCTACCGCCCGGAGGAGTTCGCTGCGGCACTGGCCGCCATCGCTGCCGAACCGGAGAAAGCAGCCCTCTTCATCACCAGCCGGTTGCCGTTGGCGGAGACGGAAGCCGCCTTCGACCGCCTAGCCAATGCCCCTCAGGAAATCAAGGTGCTGATCGACCCGAGGCGCTAGGGAGTGCCGCTCTCATTGCGCTTCACCGAAAGCGTTGTTGACAAGTGGCCCGTGCCGTGGAGGTTGCGCCATCAGGCACCCGAACCGGCAGACATGTAGCCATGACCCAAATCCACCTGCACAACACGCTCACACGGAAAAAAGAGCTGTTCACGCCCCAGCAGCCTGACCGGGTCACCTATTATGTCTGTGGGCCAACGGTATACAATTATCCGCATATCGGTAACGCTCGGCCGGCCGTGGTGTTTGATGTGCTGTTCCGGCTGCTTCGCCGGGAGTTCAAAGAGGTGATTTTCGCCCGGAACTTCACCGACGTGGACGACAAGATCAACGCCGCCGCAGCCGAACAGGGCGTGCCCATCGGCGAGATTACTGAGAAATTCATTGAGATTTACCAGCGGGAGACTGACGCGCTCGGCATCCTGCGCCCGACGATAGAGCCGCGCGTAACTCAGCACATCCCGCAAATCATCGCCCAGATTGAGGCATTGATCGAAGCGGGCAACGCCTATGAAGCAGAGGGGCATGTGCTGTTCAACGTGCCGTCCTATAAGGAATATGGCGGCCTGTCGGGCCGGTCGCGGGATGACCAAATCGCGGGTGCGCGTATAGACGTGGCGCCCTATAAGCGCGACCCGGCGGATTTCGTGCTTTGGAAGCCGTCCGATAGCGGCCAGCCAGGCTGGGACTCCCCGTGGGGCTTTGGCCGCCCCGGCTGGCATATCGAGTGCTCGGCGATGGCGGAGACCCATCTGGGTGAGACCATTGACATTCATGGCGGCGGCAATGACCTGGTCTTCCCCCACCATGAGAACGAGATCGCCCAGGGCACCTGCGCCCATGGGGGCAAGCTCTATGCCCGCTATTGGGTGCACAACGGCATGGTGCAGGTCGAAGGCCGCAAGATGGCCAAGTCAGTCGGCAATGTGCTGTTGGTGAAGGACCTGCTGGAGCAGCATCACCCGGAGGTGCTGCGCTTTGTGCTGCTGTCTGCCCACTACCGCCAGCCGCTGGACTGGACTGCGGACGGCGTGGCCCAGGCGAAGACGACGCTCGACCGGCTCTATGGCCAGCTTCGCGAAGTCGCTGATATAGAGGCTGCCGATCTGGCGAAGGACGATCCGTACTTAATGCACTTCGTCGATGCGCTCGCCGACGACCTGAACACGCCCAAGGCGTTTGCGGAAATGCATGGCATAGCACGCGCGCTGGGTGCAGCATCCGGCAACCAGCTGGAACAGGCCAGGCTGAAGGCCGTGCTGCTGGCGGCCGGCGACATGCTCGGCCTGTTGCAGTTGGACCCTGCCGAATGGTTCGGCGGCGGCACGAGCGATGCGGATGCGGAACGGATCGAGGCGTTGATCGCCGCGCGTCAGGCCGCCCGCAAAGCCAAAGACTTTGCCGAGGCTGACCGGATCCGCGACCAGTTAGTAGAGGAAGGGATCGTCCTGATGGATAGCATCACCGGAACCGAATGGCGGCGCGGCGGCTAACGCGCCGCGTACATGATCAGCCCCTGGTCACCCGCAGCTTTCTAATGGTCAACAGAGGGTTTCGGCTTGCCCTTGGACCGGCCGGACCGGCGGCGGCGGGCAAGAATTGCAGCGTATCCAGATAGCGCTGTGCCGACAGTCATAAGGATTGGCGGTTCCGAAATGTGGGTCGCATGCTCGGTCCCGCCGCCTTCCCCACCTTCTTCGCCACCCTCGCCGCCTTCAACACCTTCCGGCGCTAGCGGATTTTCCGGCTCGCTACTGCCGGTAGTCTCGCCTCCGCCAGCTGTGGCCTGCTCACCGCCGCTAGTGGTCTCTCCCCCACCGGTGCCGCCGCCAGTGCTACCACCTCCCAAACTTCCGCCGGAACTTCCACCTGAACTGCTACCGGAACCGCCAGTGGAACCCCCATAGGTTGTGCCGCCAGACGTCCCGCCGGCGGATCCGGCTGAGGTGCTTCCACCGGAGCTGTCAGTGTCGCCGGAGGTGGGGAATGCATCTGAGTAGGTTTCGTTCCAGGTTGGTTCGTCGCTGCCTTCGGAGACCCCTTCTGTAATAATCTCGCCGGTCTCCGCTGCTTCACCCTGTACGGTTCCAGCCCCGACACTGCCGTCATTGACGACTTCCGCGTCCGGCACATCCTCGACACCTTCTTCGCTGGCGGCATCCTCCTCGAATACGGCTTCGGCGGTGTCCTCATCCTCCTCTGCTTCTTCCTTCCGGCTCACTTTTTCGAGCAGATCGCCGTCTTTGGCAATGGGCGCGAACACCACGTCGTTGCCACAGACGGCAGTCCCCCAAATCAAAGGCAGGTCCCACAGCACCCCATCACCGCTGGTCTTTTTCAGGGTGATATAGACGACATAGTCCGAGCCATGACCGTTCACGCGCCAATCAACCGTCACCGCCAAATCGTGCCGCTCTGTCCCTGCACCGACCCAAACCGGCACGGCAGCATAGGCCAGTTCCTGGCCGGTAATGCCAACCCACCGCCAGCCCTGCCCATAGGTATGGGCCAGGATATCGTCTGGGCGCAGCCACTTCGAGACGCGATAGGCAGTCGCCTTCCGGATATTGGCGGCGCGCTCCACCCCCTTGTCACCAGCACTCGGAACGCCGGATATCACCACGCCGGTCTCCAACGTGCCATTGCCATCCAAATCGAGCGCCAGGTCGGCGGGTGCCACCGTCCGTCCGGCTGCCATGACATTCCGGTCCGGGAAATTGGTGAAGATCGCCAGATGCAGAACCTTCCCTTCCCAGCGGGCGGCAATGCCCTTGGTGTCGAATTCCCGCGTACCGATCACATCCTTCCAGGATTTTTGATCCCCGGCAGCCGTGCGGCTCTTCACCAGCTGAGTGGTATCAGGATACCAATGCGTGTACGGGCCGTGCGTCAAAACCCAATCGGGTGGGGTTTCGCCTTTGGATTCCGTTTCCTGACCCGTAAGCGGCGGCTGGGCAGGTGCCGCGCTTGCAGCCTCCAGCTCCGGCTGCCCCGGTTGAGAATGCGGCACAGCCAACGCCAACGGAGCCGATAGCGACAGCGCAGCAAACCCGTAAAGCAAATGGCCCAGAACCAATCGGGACGCACTGCAAAGCAACGACTTTTCCATACCAGCAACCGCCCCTTCGCGCCGCACTCGGCGGGCAGCAAAAGCCTTCGACTGCCGACCAATCCCACACCTCACCGTGCAACCTAGACGGGGTGGGCTAACAAAGGGTGAACCAGAAGGGTTAGCGCCCTATTTTGGCCCCTGCCCCATTCGGTCGCATTCGCCGGAAGACAACCCCCTTCCGCCGCCGGGCCCGTCACGCTACCTTGGCTTGATCCAAAAGTCTGAACGTCAGGCCCGTTTCCAAGCAAGATCAAGGCGAGGTTGCCCCGATGCATTTTGATTTCAACGACCGCACGAAAGAACTGTGCGCCAGGGTCCAGGACTTTATGGACCGATACGTCTATCCCAACGAAGACCTCTATTATCAACAACTCGACGAGGCCGAATCCCGTTGGTGCGTCGTACCGATCCTCGAAGAAGTGAAGCAAAAGGCCAAAGACGAGGGCCTTTGGAACATGTTCCTGCCGGAGAGCCGCAACGGTGCCGGTCTCACCAACCTGGAATACGCGCCGATCTGCGAAATTCTGGGCCGGGTCAACTGGGCGGCGGAAGCCTTTAACTGCTCCGCCCCGGACACCGGCAACATGGAAGTGCTGGAACGCTACGCCAGCGAAGACAACAAGAAGCGGTGGCTGACCCCGCTGCTGGAAGGCGAAATCCGCTCCGCCTTTGCCATGACGGAGCCGGCGGTTGCCTCCTCCGACGCCACCAACATCGAATGCCGGATCGAGCGCGACGGCGATGACTACGTCATCAATGGCCGAAAATGGTGGACCAGCGGCATCGGCGACCCGCGCTGTAAGATCCTGATCGTCATGGGCAAGACCGACCCATCGGCCCCCACCTACCGTCAGCAATCCATGATCCTGGTGCCGCGCGACACCCCCGGCATCAAGGTTGAGCGGATGCTGCATGTCATGGGCTATGACGACGCCCCGCATGGCCACGGTCAGGTACTGTTCGAGAACGTGCGTGTGCCGAAGGAGAACATCCTGCTCGGCGAAGGCCGCGGCTTCGAGATCGCGCAGGGCCGCCTCGGCCCGGGCCGCATCCACCACTGCATGCGCATCATCGGCGTCGCCGAGCGTGCGCTGGAAATGATGTGCAAGCGCGGTTCCGAGCGTGTGACCTGGGGTAAGCAGTTGGCTGACCGCGACAACTTCATGGAGCGCGTTGCCGACGCCCGCATCAATATCGAAATGTGCCGCCTGCTGACGCTCAAGGCCGCCTACATGATGGACACGGCCGGCAACAAGGAAGCCCGCCAGGAAATCGCCATGATCAAGGTGGCTGCACCGAACATGGCGCTGGAAATTATCGACAACGCGATGCAGGCCCATGGCGGCGGTGCCATGAGCCAGGCGTTCAAGCTGGCCTTCATGTGGAGCCGGATGCGCGCGCTCCGCTTCGCCGACGGCCCGGACGAGGTGCATCGCCAGCAGATTGCCCGCCTGGAACTGCGCCGCCAAGTGGACTGGCCGCCGCGTCAGCCGCGGGCTGCTGAGTAGCATACGCTGAAGTGGGGCCTGCTGTGGCCCCACTTCTTCGTTCTGGTAGCTTGCCGCCGGCCGCTTCACCGCTAGAGTGGCGGCTTATGTTCGCGACCCCGTTAGGTGAGATACATCATCATGGCGCAGCCCCTCAAAGGCGCGAATCCGTTCGAGACTGATCTAGACAAAACTCCGGCCAACTACGAGCCGCTGACCCCTCTTGCCTTCCTGCAACGCACGGCATGGATCTACCCGAACCATCTGGCCGTGGTGCACGGCAAGACACGCCGCACCTGGAAGGAAGTGCATACCCGTGCGCACCGCCTGGCTGGCGCTCTTTCCCGCCGCGGCATTGGCCTTGGCGATACAGTGTCCGTCATGCTGGCCAATACGCCGGAAATGCTGGAGTGCCATTTCGGCGTGCCGATGACCGGCGCGGTGCTGAACACGATGAACATCCGCCTGGACGCCGCGATCATTGCCTTCACGTTAAACCACGGCGAGGCCAAGGTTCTGATCACGGACACGGAATTCTCCGCTACGGTCAGGGACGCCCTCGCCCAGATCGGCCGGGAGATCCTTGTGATCGACGTGGACGATCCGGAGTATGACGGCCCCGGTGAATTACTGGGCGAGAAAGACTATGAAGCGTTCCTGGAGGAAGGCATTGAAACCTTCCCCTTCGCCCCGCCCGTGGACGAGTGGCAGGCCATCAGCTTGAACTATACTAGCGGCACCACCGGCAATCCGAAGGGTGTGGTCTATCACCATCGCGGCGCCTATCTGAACGCGGTCTCGAACGTGCTGGCCTGGCAGATGCCGCTGCATCCGGTCTATCTCTGGACCCTGCCGATGTTTCACTGCAACGGCTGGTGCTTCCCCTGGACCATCACCCTTCAGGCTGGAACCCATGTCTGCCTACGCGCGGTGCGGGCGGATGCGGTTTACAATGCCATTGCGGACGAAGGCGTCGACCATCTCTGCGGCGCACCCATCGTTCTCAACATGGTCGGCAATGCACCGGCTGCCGAAAAGCGCGCGTTCGAGCATACGGTCAAGGTGATGACGGCAGGCGCGCCGCCGCCGCCGACCACTATTCAGAACATAGAGAGCATGGGCTTCGACATCACCCATGCCTATGGCCTGACGGAGACCTATGGCCCCTCGGTCGTCTCCGCGTGGCAACGGGACTGGGACTCGATGGCCGTCGCTGACCGCGCCGCCATGAAGGCGCGCCAGGGCGTGCGCTACGCCATGTTGGAGGGGCTGCAGGTGTTCGATCCGGAAACCATGAGCGAAGTCGAAGGCGATGGCGAGGCCATGGGCGAAGTTATGATGCGCGGCAACATCGTCATGAAGGGCTACCTGAAGAACCCGGACGCGACCGAGGAAGCCTTTGCCGGCGGCTGGTTTCACTCAGGCGATCTGGGGGTCATGCACGACGATGGCTATATCGCGCTGAAAGACCGGTCCAAGGACATCATAATTTCCGGCGGCGAGAACATCTCGTCGGTCGAGGTCGAGCAGATACTCTACCGGCATAAAGCCGTGGCCGAGGCCGCCGTGGTCGCCAAACCCGACGAGAAATGGGGAGAGACTCCCTGTGCCTTTGTTGAGGTAAAGCCTGGAGTCAAAGAGCCCTCAGCCGACGAGGTCATCGCCTTCTGCCGGGAGAACATGGCCCGCTACAAGTGCCCCCGGCATGTGATTTTCGGCGCACTGCCCAAGACCTCCACCGGCAAGGTACAGAAATTCGTTCTGCGGGAGCGGGCAAGAGAGTTATAGCTTTCTCTATGAAAGCCATTTCAGTTTTGAGCCCAACTGGGTTTGCGTTTGGCAAGGAAGGCGGTGATGCCTTCCTTGGCTTCGGGCTTGCGCAGCAGATGGACGATGCTGGTTGCGGCATCATCCAATGTCTCCTCATAGGAACGGGCCGGCGCCAGCCGGGCCAGCCGCTTCGCCTCTGCCAGGGCGTGCGGGGCGCTTAACAATGCGTCGGCGACGGCGCGTTCAACTTTGCCTTCCATATCCGCAGGGCCACTAGCCAAGGAATGCAGAATGCCTAGGCTCAAAGCCTCCTCGCCTTCTGCGATTCGGCCGGTTGCGATCATGACCCGCGCCGCGCCCTGGCCAATCCGGCCCACAACGAAGGGCACGATCTGGCTAGGGATGAAGCCCCATTTGGCTTCCGGCATACCGAACTTGGCATCTGCGAGGCCGACCGCATAGTCGGCGCAGCACGTCATGCCGAGCCCGCCGCCGACGGCAGCACCTTCAACACAGGCGATGACGGCTTGCGGCAACTCGTTCAGCAACGTTAATGCGTGCCCCATCTCGCGATAGGCGGGCACGAGCGGGTCGCTGCCATCGGCATTCAGGGGTGGCAGATCGTGCATGGCGGCCAGATCCCCGCCGGCGGAAAAATTCCCGCCAGCGCCCCGCAGCACAACCACCCGGACCCCCTCATGCGCAGCAATCCAGCGTAACACACCTGTCAGTTCCACCATCATTTGGTGGGTAAGTGCATTGCGCCGGTCCGGGCGATTGAAGGTCAAGTTGAGGCGCGGGCCGAGAAGTTCCAGCGCCAGCGTCTCACAGGCTGGTAGGTTCGACACAGTGGCAATGATCCTTCGAACAAATCCATCAACGGCGGCATGTCCGTGATAGTCAAAACCGCCTCGAACATGGGTTCGTATTGCAGCCGGCGCGCTTCGTCCATACCAGGTCCGCCACTGCGGTTGATGCGGGAAAAATCTTCCCGAAGGCGATTCGGCACTGTATTCTGGGACACAACAACGAAGCTAGAATCAGGAGAAACGTGCTGATCTTTCAACGAACCTTGCGGCAAGCTGCGGCACTTCCTTATGTCTGCACGCCGGAAGGGGTTGAGGTCGCCTTTATCACCTCCAAAGAGCGCAAGCGCTGGATTATCCCGAAAGGGTGGCCAGAGAAGAAGTTGTCCTTGGGCAGCGTAGCGGCGATGGAAGCCGTGGAGGAAGCTGGTATCCACGGCAATATTGCGGCAGAACCAGTAGGCTCCTTCGTCTATGAGAAGCGGCTCAAGCAAGGCTATGCCGTTTCATGCAGGGTGTTTGTGTTTCCGTTGCTTGCCTGCGAACAGCGGCTGACCTGGAAAGAAAAGAAAAGCCGCAGCCTCGTCTGGCTGCCGCTGGAGCAAGCGAAAAATACAGCCGATGACAAAGGGCTAGCGAAACTGCTGGACCAACTGGCGGGTGAATTGGACAAGCTGCCGCCATTGGCTGGAGCGGCCGACAGAACCGGCAAGGAAAACTGGATCAGCCCTCGATGAACACAACCAAGCCAACACTCGACAAAGACCTGGATAAGATCGTCCATGTCGAGGCGGCAACCAGGACAACAGCAAAGAGCGTCGCCTCCCATTCCAGTGCTGTGCTGTTCCTTGGCGCATCGGCGGTCTTTGCCACCTTATTCGGCGGGGTGGGCCATGACGAAGCGCTGGTGATCGTCGCCGCAGTGCTTGGCGGCTACATGGCGCTCAACATTGGCGCCAACGATGTGGCGAACAATGTGGGTCCAGCCGTCGGCTCCCGCGCCATGACCCTCACCATGGCGCTGATCATCGCCGCCATCTTCGAGAGCGCAGGCGCGCTTATCGCGGGCGGCGATGTGGTCTCTACCATTTCAAAAGGCATTATCGACCCATCGCTGGTGCAAGATTCGGACACGTTCATCCGCGCGATGATGGCGGCTCTGGTCGCCTCCGCCGTGTGGGTCAATTTGGCGACGGTGATTGGCGCGCCGGTCTCAACCACCCATTCCGTCGTCGGCGGCGTCATGGGTGCGGGCATCGCAGCGGTCGGCTTCCAACTCGTCAACTGGACCACACTCAGCCAAATCGCCGCCAGTTGGGTGATTTCACCTGTTTTGGGCGGTGTCATCGCAGCCCTATTCCTGGCTTTCATAAAGCTGAACCTGATCTACCAGGACGACAAGATCGCGGCGGCCCGCAAATGGATCCCATTGCTGATAGCCATCATGGCTGGCGCGTTCGCTGCCTACCTGGCGGTCAAAGGGCTGAAACGGGTCTGGACGGTCGACACCTATACGGTGATCGCCATCGGTCTCGGAGTCTTTGCGGCCACCTGGGCCATCACGCACCCGCTGATCCGCCGCCAGTCGGAAGGGATGGAGAACCGCAACCGGACGCTGCGGGTGTTGTTCCGCCTGCCGTTGATCTGTTCCGCTGCCCTGCTCTCCTTCGCCCATGGCGCGAACGATGTTGCCAACGCCATTGGCCCCCTGGCAGCGATCCTGCACAGCGTGCAGTTTGGAGACATTGCCGGGACAGCATCGGTACCAGGTTGGGTTATGGTGATCGGCGCGTTCGGTATCAGCCTCGGCCTGTTTATCTATGGACCAAAGCTTATCCGGATGGTGGGTGACCAGATCACCAAGATGAACCCGATGCGTGCCTATTGCGTGGCGCTGGCAGCGGCCATCACGGTGATTATCGCTTCCGGATTGGGGCTCCCCGTCAGTTCGACCCATATCGCCGTCGGTGCGGTTTTCGGTGTCGGGTTTTTCCGGGAATACTTCACCAAGCACAGCAAGCGGCGCCGGGAAATGCTGGCGAAAGCGGGTGGCTATGACTTCGACCCGGATACGGCCATGTCACCGATCGAGCGGCGGCACCGCAAGCTGGTACGCCGGACGCATTTCCTCACCATCGTGGTTGCCTGGGTTGTAACGGTCCCGGCCGCCGCCGTACTGGCCGCAATCGTGTTCTACTTGCTGCAGCTCGCCATGTAGGAGCGCGGCAACAATCCCGCGGAGGGAGGCTTACCGGGCAGAGGCGCTTTCGATAACGATGGCCTTGCCAGCCTCTGCGTCGAACTTCAGCCGCTCGACATGGTCCAGGTCCCTGCCAGTCACCCGCAGGAAGCGCGCGCCGTCGGGGAATGCGATGGAGTGGATGTCGCCGACATCGTACTTGCCGACCTCACCCGGGTTCAGGCGATATTCTTTTACCTTTTCCAGGTTCGCGTCGCCGCTGCCCTTACCACCGTCAAGGCGGTTCCAGACCGTCATGTCGGTATAGCCAACTACCTGGCCATAGATGGCCCAGCTTGGCCCATGATCATGCGGCGGCGACTTACTGGCCTTGGCGTTGACGTGGGCAAGGACCACGAAGCCCATGCCCGGATCTTCGTAGAGCGTGGTCTTGCCGGGTTGTGCATCGGCAGGAAAGGCTTCGGCCACAAACTCCCGGTTCGTCAGCAGTTTCTCGGTGAGTTGCCGCACCTTCTCCCGGCCGTTCACATTGTTCTCTGACTCGAGAGCCGTGCGGACGTCTGCGGTGAACTGGTCGAGCGTATATGGCATGGTGATGGCTCCTCTTCTGCCGGAAAAAACCATCTCGTCCAGAACAGCGGCGCCAGTGATGTAGCGAAGAGCCCGTTGGCAAAACCAACGAACCCTTCGATACGAAGCCTTCGTCTCTAGTCAGGACGAGATTGGCTTGGAAAGTCCTAAGCTGGCGTAAAACACGCCACCTTGTGACCATCGCTGGCGTCCTTAAACACCAGCTTCACCTTTTGGCCGATATGCACGTCCTTGAAATCGCAATCGACGATGTTGCTCATCACCGTCACGCCTTCGTCCAGTGTCACATAAGCGATGCAATAGTTCGGGTCGGCGCGCCACAGGGTGGAGTGGCTATAGATCGTGCCATTGCCCGACGCTTCGACCCAACCGATATCGCTGGAGCCGGTGAGCGGCGAGTTTTTGCGCGGATACCAGAACAACTCGCCGTTGGAGTTGTCCTTCGGGATCAGAAACTTGCCTTCGTTGCAAGCGTCCCACCATTCCTGAGTCTCAGGGTTGACCGGCGGGGCGGGAATTTGACGTTCAGCCATTAGTCAGCGCGCTCCAGGATAATCGTTGCGGAACCATGGCGGGTGCCGAGCGAACCGCCCGTGCCATGCGCGAGAACCAAGTCGCAGTTCGGGACCTGAACCTTCGGGTGGGCTTCGCCGCGGGCCTGGCGGACCGCTTCCAGCACCTTCGTCAGGCCACCGCGGTTGGCCGGGTGGTTGTTGCAAAGGCCGCCGCCATCGGTGTTGAACGGCAGCTTGCCGACACCGCTGATCAGGTTGCCGTCACTGACAAAGGCGCCGCCCTTGCCTTTTTCGCAGAAGCCGAGGTCTTCGATCTGCTCCAGCACCGTGATGGTGAAGCTGTCGTACACGCTGGCATACTTGATGTCGGCCGGCTTCACGCCTGCCTCTGCAAATGCCTGCGGGCCGGACCAGCGCGCGCCGGTGTAGGTCAGATCGACCTTGCCGCCGAGCACGTTCTTTGGCGACTCGCCGGCACCCAGCAGTTTGATCTTGGGGCGCTTCAGGCTGGCCATGATTTCCGGGGCCACGACGACAATTGCGCCACCGCCATCGGTGATGACACAGCAGTCGAGGCGGTGCAGCGGATCGGCGATCATCGGCGAGTTCACCACGTCCTCGACCGTCACCACGTTCTGCAGCAGCGCATGCTCGTTGTACTGGGCGTGGGTCGAGGCCGCGACCTTGATCCAGGCAAGCTGTTCGGAAGTAGTGCCGTATTCGTGCATGTGACGCTGGGCGCACATGGCATACATGTTGGCGACCGTGGTACCGTAGATCTGCTCGAAGCCTTCATCCGGCGCACCGGTGAATGCGCGCGCGGCGGTGCCGGTTGCCTGACCTTCGGAGCGGGGGCGGCCCGCAAGGGTGATGAGGCAGACCTTCGCCTTACCCATCTTGATCGCCATGGCGGCGTGCTCGACATGCAGCACGTAGGACGAACCACCGACATCGGTGCTGTCCATGTGGCGCACATTGGGCAGACCGATATATTCGATCATGGAAAGCGGACCGAGGCCCGGTGCGTCGCCTGCGCAATAGTACGCGTCCACATCGGCCAGCGTCAGGCCGGCATCGGCCAGCGCGCCGATAGCGCTTTCCATATGGATTTGCGGGGTGGATAGATCAGGCGCTTTGCGCGTGGGATGTTCGAAAATCCCCGCGATATACGCCGAGCCTTTTAAACTCATTGGCTAAGGTTTCCTCCAGAAACATGAGATGCAAGCCACCGGGATACGGCGCTTACGACTATCGTAGGGGTAAGGGGCGCGCGTGGGAAGTGGGCAACGGTGAATTCCTGGAATAACCATGCAAAACTTGTCCCGCATGAACGGAGTCGCTGGCTTCAGGCTCTCCCAACACCGTAATGCGCGATGGCGCACGGCATCCGGCTTGCGTTGCCGAAAGGTGGCAAAAGGCTAGTCGACCAACGCGTAATTAATGGTGGAGACGACCCGCACGGTCTTGTTGATCTGGCCGGGCTCATAAAGCCCAGGAGCCCGGTCACGGGGGAGGATCTGGAAAATACCCTGGTTGGCGCGGCGGATGCCGCCTACCTTGGCACCGGAGTCTTCGGCGAACTTGGCCGCCCCTTCCCTGGCATTTGTCAGTGCGTCGGCCAGCATGGCTGGTTTGATCTCGTTCAGCTTGGTGAACAGATAAATTGGACCGCCTTGCCCATTGTCGCTTGAGAGAATCACGCCTGCCTCGACCAGATTGCCGACCTGCTGCGCCAGCGCCCCGACAGAATCCACATCGCCGGTCCGCACCAGCAAGGTCTGGCTGACAATGTAGCGGCTCTGTATAGGGCCGGAGCGGTAACGCTGGGCCAGTTGATCGACGACGGAGAATTGCTGCACGGAAACAGCATCACCGCCAATGCCGCCAGCCTCAACGAACGCTCGCACCGCCGTTTCATCCGCCGCGATCTTTGCGAGTGCTGCCGCAAGGTCGTCGTTGGTGGTGGTGTATTGCAGCGGCCAGAGGGCGAGGTCAGCCTTGACGTCCTGCTCGGCCAGTCCCTTGACCGTGACGATACGGTCAACGGTGCGGGCCGCAACAAACGCGCGGGAGAATTCAACCGCTGCAAACGTGATCGCTGCTGCCACCAGCAAACCGGCAAGCACAATTCCGACTGAATACCGCATTGTCTGCCCTATTCGCCTACGAAGTTGGCGCTGCGCTTCTCGACAAAGGCCCGGATGCCTTCCTGCATGTCGGTGGAAGCGGCGCAGGAGGTGATCCCCTCCATTTCCGCCTCCAACTGGCGGTCGATATCGGTGTTAAAGCTTTGGTCGATCAGCCGCTTGGTCCAACCGAACGCATAGGCCGGCCCTGCCGCCAGCTTCTCAGCCCAGGCCATCACCTCATCATCAAGCGTATCCGCGGGCACCACCTTATTGACCAGCCCCACCTTCTCCGCCTCAGCCGCACCGAAACGGTCGGACAGCAGGGCAATTTCCATCGCCTTGCGCCGGCCGACGATGCGCGGCAGGAAGTAGGTGCTGCCACCATCCGGACAGGTCCCTAGCTTGGCGTAGGCGAGCGTCATCATCAAATTGTCCGCCGCGATTGCCAGATCCAATGTCAGCGCGAGACTCATGCCTGCTCCGGCGACCGCGCCATGCAGCGCTCCGATCACCGGCTTCTCCATCCGCACCATTGTGCGCACAGCCGTGTGGTAGTCGTCCAGCATGGGCCGGATATAAGCCGGAAGCGTTTCCAGGTTCTCGTGGAACCCGGCGACGTCGCCGCCTGCCATGAAGCCGCGGCCCGCGCCTTTCAGAACCACGGAACGGATGCTCTTATCCGCCGCGATTTCATACATCGCGCTTCGCAGCCTGGCTGCCATTTCCGGGCTCAGCGCATTCAGCACTTCCGGGCGGTTCAGGGTGACGGTAGCAATGGCGCCAGCGCGCTCTAACAGGACGGGCTCTGACATGGTGTTTTCCACTTGCGGATGCCGGGCGTTGGCACCACCCTACCGCTCCCCTTGACCAAGGACAATTGCAATGACCAGCCTGACACTTGCTCATGCCAACACGATCATCGACGCCGCCCTCGCCGCCGGGAAAGAACACGGCATGATGCCCCTGACCGTCGCCGTTCTGGATGCAGGCGGCCACCTGGTGGCTTTGCAGCGGCAGGATGGCAGCGGCATCCTGAGGGTAGAGGTCGCCCGCGGCAAAGCCTGGGCCTCGCTTGGCATGGGCGCGCCATCCCGTGTGCTGCGGGACCGGCTCTCGCCAGAGCGCCAATACTTCATCACCGGCCTCGTCGGCGCGAGCGACGGAAAATTCATCTGCGTTCCGGGTGGCGTGCTGATCTATGCTGAGGAGGGTGGCCCAGTTATCGGCGCAGTCGGCATCTCCGGCGATACGTCCGACAAGGACGAATTCGCCGGCATTCACGGGATCAAAGCCGCCGCGCTCGTATCAAACCCGGCGGAGCCTTCAGAGAATTGGGCTGCGTCACGGCTCTAGCCATTCGAGGGGGACGGCGTGCGGCCTACTTTTCCGCAGGCTGTTCCGCTTGATCGGGCTGCTCTTCCTGGACCTCTTCCTTGCCGTCGATCAAATCAACAGTCAGACGCATGTCCAGGGCATACTTTATGATGTTGCGCACGTAGATGACTGGTTCCCCTGAGACTGCCCTCGCCGTCGCTATCTCGACATTGTCGAACCAAACGTTCGGATCCAGTCCCATCTTTTCTGCCCGGGCACGCGCCTTCCTGATATTTCCAGGACCTGCATTGTAGGCGGCGAGCGAGAGCAAAACCTGGTCAAAATCACTGATCGCTGGATCATCGAAATAGTGATCCCGCATGAACCGCAGGTACTTCACACCGGCATGCACATTCGGCTCCGACTTGGTGATATCCTTGATGTTAACATTTGGGTCTTTTGCGGTTGCCGGCATCACCTGCATGATGCCAATCGCACCGACGTGGCTGCGTTTCGACTGGTCCAGCCCCGACTCCTGATAGGCTTGAGAGGCGATCAAAATCCAATCGAAACCGTACTCACCTGAATATTTCCGTAATATATTAAGGGCGTCCTTTTTCTTAGGAGTGATCTGCTCCTTTTCCACACGCTTGACCCATTTTGTTGATTCCAAATAACGCTGGTGAAGTATGTTGCCAAGATGCGACTTAATCTTGACGCTCTTAGAAAACGCGTCCAATTCCGCTTTGAGCAGCGGCGACTCTTTCCGCAAGGCGAAGGCAATCTCACCGCCATCGTTCAGGACCAATTTTTCCTGTACCTCAAGGTCCGGATAAATTTGAGCCCATAACTCGGCCTTATGGCTATCTACCACCGTCGCGCTGATAATGCCGCCATTCACCATTTCCAGCAGGTCATTATCTTCGAGCAGATGATTTGCCAGTTCTACTTTGACAGCCGGTTGCCCATCGGCTTCCCGTTGCTGGTTTAATGCGGCCATATGCGCGAAATAGCTGCTGGATTCGCGCAAATACACGGTGAAGCCAGAAAGGTCATCGAATGATCCCAGTTCGCCTGCTTCCTTGTGAGTTACAACCAATTCCTGGACGCCAACGCGGATCGGCAGACTGAAATCCACCAATTCCTGACGGTCCGGCGTAACCGTCATATTGGCATCGACCATGTCGATCTTGCCTTCGACCAGCGCCGGCAGAAGCACATCCCTGGCCTTTGGCAAGAACAGCACCGTAATGCGTTTCTTGTGCTTCTTCAGCCAGTAGGCTTCCAGCGCCCTCCCGCGCTCGGCAGAAAGTCCGGCCCGCTTCTCCCCATCGAACGCAAAGAAAAGCGGATTGTGCGGCACGCCGACCCTGATGAAGCCACGTTCCATGATTGCATCGAAGTCGCCGAACCACGGATTAAGGGCACGCTCCAGCAACACATCGGTTTCGCTGTTTGAGCTGTCGTCCGCCTGAGCCCAGGCGCCGCCTGCCAAGGTCAACGCAATCAATGCGGCCGATACAATTGTGCGCATACCGTCGCCTCCTGATTTATTTCCCGATAGCCCTATCGAGCCCAGCATTGCCGAAAACCATGGCCTAACAAAACCAGGAAGGCAAAGCCTGACTATACAGGCATCGTCGCCTGCTCCAGCCAAGCCCTCGTTTCCTCATCAAGCTGGGGTGTAACCACTGAACGCACTTTTGCGTGATATGCGTTCAGCCACTCCCGCTCCGCCGGGACCAACAGGCCCACATCGATGAGACGCCGGTCTATGGGAGCGTAGGTCAATACCTCGAACTCCAGAAAGCGGCGGCCATTGTCAGGCTGGTCCGTTGCCTCCCGCACAGCCAGCAGGTTCTCAATTCGGATGCCGAACTGACCGGTTTCGTAATAGCCTGGCTCGTTGGAGAGGATCATACCCGGCACCAGTGCCACCGATCCGCTCTTCGCCACCCGCTGCGGCCCCTCGTGCACCCCTAGATACGACCCCACGCCATGCCCTGTGCCATGGTCGAAATCGAGCCCGTCGTGCCAAAGAGGGCTGCGGGCGAGCACGTCCAATTGGGCACCCGTCGTACCTGCCGGGAAGCGGGCGGTGGCGAGGCCGATATTTCCTTGCAGAACGCGGGTAAATGCGCGCCGCATAGCCTCCGTCGGTTCCCCGATCACCACCGTGCGAGTGATATCTGTCGTCCCATCCAGAAACTGACCGCCAGAATCGCAGAGAAACAGAGAACCTGGTTCCAGCTTCCGCTCGGTGTCCGGCTCGGCATGGTAGTGAACGATGGCCCCGTTTGGTCCGAAGCCGGCAATGGTCGGAAAGCTCTGGTCGCGGAAATCCGCCAATTCCTGCCGGAAAGCCAGCAGGCGCTCTGCTGCCTCGATCTCCCCAACTTCTCCGGACGGCCCGTGCCGGTCGATCCAGGCAAGGAACCTCGTCATTGCCGCCGCATCACGGATATGAGCCGCCCTGGCACCGGCAAGCTCTGTCTCGTTCTTGGCGGCACGGGGCGCGACGCAAGGATCGGGTCCGTCCTTGAAGGCAGCACCTGCCACTTCCAGCCGATTAACAATCCAGGCGGGTGTGCTCTGTCGGTCGGCCAGCACCGCCGCCGCTTTGTCGCCGAGGGCATCCAGCGCTTCCCCAAAGGCATCCATCGGCTGGATCACCACGCCGTTGCCAAGGTACGCACGCGTCTCCGGCAATATCTTGCGGGGGTCGCAGAACAGCGACATGCGTCCGTCGGCGTGGAGAATGCCGAAGCTCAAGGGAAGCGGCGTGTGGGCGACATCACCGCCCCTGATATTCAGTAACCAAGCCAGCGAATCCGGCTGGGAAAGCACGGCTGCGGCCACGTCCTCCCCCTGCAGGCCGTCTGCCAGCCGCTGCCGTTTGGCCTCGGATGCTTCCCCCGCATATTGCACCGGATGCGGCACGACCGGGGCCAATGGGAGGGCGGGGCGGTCGGGCCAAATACGGTCCACCGGGTTGCTTTCCAGCAGGTCCAGCGATCCCTTGGCCTTCTCCGCCGCCGACCGGAACCGGTCCACGGCGTCAGCGCTGTGCAACCAGGGGTCCAGACCGAGAACAGCCCCCTCAGGCAGGTTCGCCGCCACCCATTCCGATGGCGGGGTCTCGATCAGATGCAAGGTCTCATAAGCAGCCGTATCCACCTGATCACGCACCTGAAGGGTATAGCGGCCATCGACGAACACCGCTGCCTTCTCCCGCAGCACAACGGCGGAGCCGGCTGAGCCGGTAAAGCCGGTGAGCCAGGCGAGCCGGGCGCTCGCAGCCGGGATGAACTCGCTCTGATGTTCGTCGCCATGGGGTATGACGAAGCCGTCCAACCCGCGCAGGCTCAATTCCGCCCGCAAGGCAGCGAGACGCTGGCCCAGCGTTAAGCCCTCCAAGGGAGCCTCTCCAACGATTGCCCGTGCCATCCCCAGCGCATCGACCAGTTCCGCACTGGGGTCCGGCGAAAACAGGCGCGGCCAGATCTCATCATTCACCGCAGCGCCGCGTTGCGGACAACCGGTTAGTCCATAAAGAATTTCGAGGGCGTCGTTGAAGGAAACTGCCTGGGGGCTCGCGTCGAGCAATTGCTCCAGACGGGCGGCAACAGGCTTGGGCAATGGCGGTATCGGCATTTGGCTGGTTCCGGTCGGTGCTTCGGTTTGCAGTTTATCATATGCCCGATCCAGCGAGTGAAGACCAATCCCGCCAATACGCTTTCCAATATTGCACCGTAATATTCCGCTTTGGCGGGCGTGTCCCGCACAAGCCGTCAAACGCTGCGATACAAAGCGATGCCCAACACGAACAGATGTACTGCCGCATAAATATGCCGAAAGCCATGCGTTCAACGCATTGCTGCATCGCCGAATAAACGCTGAAAAATGCCCCGGAAAAGAGTGATTTATCTATTGCCGCGATTGCCAAGGGGCAACCGCATAGTCACTAGACGATGGAGACAAGCCGATGGCCGCCATTTCATTCTCGACCGATTTCTTTCAGCGTGACGCTGCGCAACATGCGCCACGGAATTCGAGCGCCGACCGTATGGAAGATGCGATCGCCGCTCGTGAAAAGAAAGGCGTGGCCATCGTTCGTAAAGCCCTCCTCAATGCGATTACTTGGTTCACAAATTCCGCCGACAAGGAACCGGATGCGATGGAAAGTGCGATCCTCGCTTGCCAGCGCCGCGACCGGGCCATCGTCTGGACGCTGCTGAAGGGCAATTGAGCCAAACGAAAAAAAGACCGCTGGCGTTAACCAGCGGCCTTCTTGGCTGACGTGGGTTGAGTACGCCGAAGCGTCAGTTACATGCCCAACGCTTTCAGGCGGGCCTTCTCCCAAACCGCTGGCCATTCCTCTTTGGCATTGATCTTGTTGCCTTTTTCACGCTCGGCAACGCGGTAGTCATGGAAGTCGGCCTGTGCCACTTCCCATGCCTCCAGCAGCTTATTCAAACGGGCCAGCCGGTTGTCGTGCCAAGCCTGATCCTCATCGCGCCACAGGCCTTTTTCCTTCATGTAGCGAATGGTGCCGTCATGCGCAGGAGCGTCATAAGGTGTACGGCCTGACTTCTCGATTGCCCAGTTGAATGAGCTCGACGTGGTTTCCTTGAAATCGTCATAACTGAGATCAATGGCTTTCACCATATTGTAGACTTCGTCTGCCTGAACCTGGTCCTGATAGACTGTCACGATTGGGTAGCGGTAACCGATCATCCAGCGGGGACTCTCCGTCGACAGCCCAGCACCCCGGGTTTCGTGAACCGGCCCTGCAAAGCTGATCACATTCGTAACGGACTCCCAGCCAGCTTTGTTCTCCGGCGGATATTCCGGCCAGGACAGACCACGCGGACTAGCCTCTACTTCCCGGATAACGGCGGAGGTCGGCACGCTCATGAATACGTCAATTTGGTTCGCCAGGAGTGCCGTTTTCATCGCGCCATAGGACGAAAACATATGCACTTCAACGTCGTCACGAGTCAGATCGCCGAACGCTAGCATAGCATCGGTCTTCACGTTGATCGACGGATTGGCCTTCACATAACCAAGCCGCCGGCCCTTCATATCGGCGACGGTTTCAATGTTGGCATCTTTCGCCGCCGCTAGCGAAACACTTGCAACACGGCCCAGAACGACACGGATGTTCTGCGGACCCCACTGCTCGGACGCATAGTCATAAGTACCTTCAGCGGAGAAGAACGCTTCGTTACCGAGGAAGCCATAGCGAACCTTGCCTGTTACCATTGGCAACATGCGGCCAATGGAGGTTCCGGACGGCACAATACGGACGCGGGTCCCATAGTTTTTGCGCAGCGCATTCGCGATCCCTGTCGCCTCCGCATGACCGGAAGAGCCCAGATCATAAGCACTCCAGACCATGGATTTCGGAATGTCAGGATCGGCGGCAAATGCAGGCAGCACCAGTGCTGTGGCCAGCGCTGTCCCTGCTATCAACTTGCGAAACATTGGTTGTAACCTCCTGTTATATTGTTCTGACGGCTATTGATACGCGTCAGTGCTTTCTATGGGGCGCCGCATTCGCCGGCAGAGTCAAGGCTGAGCCGGCAAAAAGAAAGGCCGCCGGTTTTGTTACCGGCGGCCTTCCATTACAGACTGAGGCTATCCAGACTACTGAGAGTGCTTGGCCCGGTACTCTTCCCAATAGGGTGGCCAGGCATCTTTCGCATCGATCTTGTTGCCTTTTTCGCGCTCGGCTGCACGCAAGTCATGGAACTCGGCCTGCGCTTCACCCCACTGATCCAAGTACTTGTTCAAGCGTGCCAGCCGGGCGTCCTGCCAAGCCTGATCTTCATCGGTCCAGTAGCCTTTTTCCTTCATATAGCGGATGGTGCCCTCATGCATGGGCGCATCTGCCGGCGGGCTTCCAGACAGTTTGATATCCCAGAAATCGCCGGTCGCCGTCGTGTTCCGATAGTCGTCATAAGCCATATCCGCAGCCATCACGAATTGATAGGCCTCCTCGGCTGAAAAGTCTTTGGTATAGCTTGTAACCAACGGGTACCGCATTTGCACCATATCCGCTGGTTTTTCCTCGCTCAACGCCGCACCCAAGGTTTCCCGATAGGGCTTCACAAAGTCGACGACCGCCCGCAGTTTGTCCCAGCCCTGCTTATCGTCCGGCGGAACCTGCGCATACCAGAGACCGCGCGGGCTTGCTTCGATCTCCCGCATATTGGCTGACGTCGTCACGCTGCTGAAACCATCGATCTGGTTGGCCAGAAGCGCAGTCTTCATCGCACTGTAGGAACCGAACCAAACCACTTCGATATCGTCCCGGGTCAGACCGGCGAAGGCCAGGTAGGCGTCATGCTTGACGTTGACGGAAGGATTGCCCTTCACATAGCCAAGCCGCTTCCCCTTCAAATCATAAACAGTCTTGATGCCGACATCGCCTGCAACCGCAATGGCGTTTGACGTCGGCTTCGCCATGACGATGCGGATATCCTGTGGCCCCCAGGTTTCGGCGGCGAAATCGTAGCTTCCTTCGGCTGCGAAATATGCTTCGTTCGCGAGAAAACCCAGTGATGCCTTGCCGGTTACCAGCGGCAACATCCGGCCGATCGACGTGCCCGACGGGATGATACGGACACGGGTGCCGAACCGCTTCTTGAAGGCGTTTGCCATGCCGGTTGCTTCGGCATAGCCTGATGACCCAAGGTCATAAGCAGTCCAAATCATTGATTTCGGCAACTTTGGCTCTACCGCCATGGCTGCGGACGTAGCCCCAGCCAAAGCCAGAGTCATGAGATAACGTAACATTGGCGTCCTCCAATCGTTTTGGTGCTGCGATACATTCCGACCGCATTTGATGCTCGAATTGGACGCCAGACAATCGGGCCTGTCAAACAATGAAAAAGGCCACCGGTTCTTAAACCGATGGCCTTCCATTAACTGGGTATGCTTCCGGAACCGGGTTACATGCCGAGTGCTTTCAGACGGGCTTTCTCCCAATAAGCGGGCCATTCTTCTTTGGCGTCGATCTTGTTGCCTTCCGCACGCTCCGCTGCGCGGTAGTCGTGGAAGTCGGCTTGCGCGGTTTCCCAGGCTTCCATCAGCGTGTTCAGACGGGCGAGGCGCTTTTCCTGCCAAGCCTGGTCTTCGTCACGCCACAGCTCCTTTTCCTTCAGGTAACGAATAGTGCCTTCATGGGACGGTGCGTCATAGGGCGGACGGGCGGCGACTTTCAGCTCCCAGTTGAACGAACTTGCGGTCGTATTCTTAAAGCTGTCATAGGAGAGGTCGATCGCCTTGATCAGGTTATACACGTCATCGGCTGTCGCCGCGTTCTCGTAGACGGTGATCATCGGATAGCGGTATCCGACCAGGTTAACCGGATTCTCCTTGGAGATCCCGGCGCCGCGGGTCTCTGGATACTGGGATAGGAAGCTCACGACATTACCCATGCGCTCCCAGCCTTCTTTGTCCTCCGGAGGAAACGGCGGCCAGGTGATGCCGCGCGGGCTGGCTTCGATCTCGCGCATGTTGGCGGACGTGGTAACGCTGCCAAACGCGTCAAGCTGATCGGCAAGCACCGCGGTCTTCATGGCGCTGTAGGAGCCGAACCAGACCATTTCCACGTCGTCGCGGGTCAGACCGGCGAAAGCCAGGTAGGCATCGTTCTTAACGTTGACCGACGGATTGCCCTTGACGAAGCCGATACGCTTGCCCTTCAGGTCGGCAAGTGACTTCACACCGATGTCACCGGCGGTGGCCAGGCCGTTCGACGAAAGACGGCCCATGACAATGCGGATGTTCTGAGGACCCCACTGCTCACTGGCAAAGTCATAGGTGCCTTCGGCGGCAAAGAACGCTTCGTTGGCCAGGAAGCCGTACTTCACCTTGCCCGTCACCATTGGCAGCATACGGCCGATCGACGTTCCGGCCGGCACAATACGGATACGCGTCCCATAGTCGTTCTTCAGCGCATTGGCGATGCCTGTGGCTTCTGCATACCCGGAAGATCCCAAGTCATAGGCGCTCCACACCATGGACCGCGGCAACTTCGGGTCCTCTGCATACGCAGCGCCGGCAAACATCACGCCGGCAAGCGCGGTTGCAATAAGTCTCATCGGAACTTTGTCCTTCAGTTTCGGTAAAAGCCGGATTTTCAAACACCCTTCGCCGCTGGCCCAAGGCACCGGCTAATGGCGCGGGGATGCAATCGGGCGCCCCCATGCGCAACAGCCGACCCTGGCGATCCCGGCTATGATCGATGGCTTGAGGCGAAGGAGCTCAACGGTACCAAACAATCCCCGTGTATCGAACAGTATCCGCCCAAAAAAAGTGCCGCAGGGGTCTAGCCTGCGGCACTCTTGCATGTCTGGTCTTATGGGAGGGCTCGGGCGATCAGTTCCCCACCGCCGCCATACGCGCCTTTTCCCAATAAGCCGGCCATTCCGCACTCGCGTCGACCTTGTTGCCTTTTTCCCGCTCCGCTGCGCGGTAGTCGTGGAAGTCGGCTTGCGCGGTCTCCCAGGCCTCCAACAGCGTGTTCAGTCGGGCCAGGCGATCATCATGCCAAGCTTGATCTTCATCACGCCACAGGCCCTTTTCCTTCATGTAGCGGATGGTGCCTGCGTGGGCCGGCGCGTCGTAGGGCGGCCGCGCGGCTTTTTCTAGCTCCCAGTTGAACGAACTGGCGGTGGTCCCTTTATAGTCCGGGAACGATTCATCCGCGGCTTTGATGAAATTGTAGACCTCGTCCGTGGTCACGGCGTTTTGGTAGACGGTAATCATCGGGTAGCGATAGCCGACCAGCCATTTCGGATTCTCATCGGAGACGCCGGCGCCGCGGGTTACCTTCATCGGGGCAGCGAAGCTGACCACGTCGGTCACGGCCTTCCAGCCGTCTTTGTTCTCCGGGGGGAATTCCGGCCACATCAAGCCGCGCGGGCTCGCCTCAATCTCGCGCATGTTGGCGGAGGTGGTCACGCTGCCGAAAGCATCCAACTGGTCAGCCAACAGAGCGGTTTTCATCGCGCTGTAGGAGCCGAACCAAACCGGCTCGATGTCGTCCATGGTCAAGCCGCCCATAGCGATATAGGCCAAGTTCTTGACGTTGACCGACGGGTTGCCTTTTACAAAGCCGACCCGCTTGCCGCGCAGGTCCGCCATTGTCTTGACGCCCGTGTCCGCAGCAACGGCCATGCCGACGCCCGCAACGCGGCCCATCACAATGCGTATATCCTGCGGACCCCACTGTTCGGTTGCGAAGTCATAGGTGCCTTCGGCGGCGAAGAACGCTTCGTTCGCGAGAAAGCCGTATTTCACCTTGCCGGTGACCATCGGCAGCATACGGCCGATGGAAGTACCTGACGGTACAATACGCACTCGGGAACCATAGTTCTTTTTGAAGGCGTTGGCGATTCCGGTGGCCTCGGCATGGCCGGACGAGCCAAGGTCATAGGCGCTCCAGACCATGGAACGCGGCAGTTTCGGGTCCTCTGCATGGGCAGCGCCAGCAAGCAGCGCAACAGCAGCGAGGGCAGTCGTTATCATTCTCATTAGACATTATCCTCCGATTTCACAAACGGGCGGAATCACAGCAAAGTTCTTCCGTTTGGTCCCAATCACGTCCTACACGGAGAAACACTGCCAAGCAATCCCATGCTCAGCGCACTGCGCTCACAACCAAGCTTACGCCCATGATGAGCAGAGCGATCATCGCGGTATTGCGAAAAACCCGTTGGCTGACCTTCTTACGTACATAGCCGCCGGCGGTCAGGCCGAGCCAACTGGGCACCAGCACCGCGATGGTCCCTGCCAACTGATCAACCTTGAAACTGCCGGACGCGACGAGCGAGGCCGTCAACACATTCACGCCGAGGAACATCATCACGCCGATGAGCCAGACGAACCGGTCTTTTTCTAACCGGCAAGCGAGCAGATACATCGCCAATGTCGCGCCGAAACCACCGGTGAGACCGCCTGAAAGCCCCGTGAGCCAGCCCATCCCGAATCCGACCGTGCGGTTGGCGGCGAACCGGGCTGGCAGTTCGATATGGGCAAACCCCATAAGGACAAAG
The DNA here is from genome assembly GCA_965222315.1 of Alphaproteobacteria bacterium. GTDB lineage: Bacteria > Pseudomonadota > Alphaproteobacteria > Bin95 > Bin95 > JACKII01. Next base: position 2,892,990 of record OZ244951.1, read on the forward strand.
ACAACCACCAACCCGCCGAGCAAACCCCGGACAAGGTCTTCGGGTGCGGATGTTGCGATTTGCACACCGACGACCACCCCAATCGCCATGCCAAGCAATGCGGGCCACCAGGGCAGAAGCGACGTGCGGGCGTGCCAAGTTTGGCGAACCTGGATCAAGTTCATTATGTAACCGGGCGCCAACATCAAGGGAATCGCCTGCGCCACAGGCATGGCAATCGCGACAATCGGTATCGCCACCAAAGGCAACCCCATCCCGACGACGCCCTTCAACAGGCCACCGAGGAAAAACCCGATGGCGGCCATCGCTACAACCATCAGGTCGATATTTTCGAACATGAAGGACTCCGTCCAGCCGGGCGATCAGGACATGCGCGGCAACCGGACCTAGCCCGCCGCGTACGATCAGGCAATCACCGATTATGCATCGCCCTGTCTGCCGCGTCCGCCATGGTGGCGGACACTGGATGTTGCCGCGTCGGCGCTGGACACGATCTCAACGAAATCCTGAGGATTGCGCACAACCGCGGCCAGAGCATGCTGAAGAAGGAGCACCGACAAGGGCTTGCTGACGAAGCCATTGGCTCCCTCCGCCTGCAGCTCGCCGATTTCGCGGGCATCTCGATAGGCAGAGATAGCGAGGATCCGAACCGTTGCGTTCGCGGCTTCATTGCTGCGGCGCACCCAGCGGACGAATTCCGCCCCGCTCATTGGCTCCATCCGGACGTCGGTGATAATGCAGTCGAACGCCTTCTCGCGGACCAAATCCATCGCCATCGCCCCGTCCATCGCCTCTAATGGCGGCTCTATACCCAACATGCCAAGCATTGAGCGCAGGATCGACAAGGCGCCCGGATTGTCATCGACGACGAGAAAGGTCCAATCCCGGATGGTCCTGGCGACCTCCTCGTCTGACACCTGATGGTCTGATGGCGGGTCACCGGCCACTAACGGTCCTTCCTGACGCTAGGCACAAGCCTATAGCGGCATATCCGGGTCGAACTCCGGCCGCCTCTTCTCCTTGTGGGAGGCCAGCCCTTCGCGCGCTTCCGGCCCAGTAAAGCCAAGAAACTCCAGCGCCAGAGAGGCATCGAAACTCGGCCCTGCCATCCGATACCAGTTATTTAGTGCATATTTGGTAAACCGGATGGCACTTTGTGCGCCTTCAGCAAGGCGCGTTGCCACCTCTACAGCCTTCGCATCAAGCTCTTCATCGGGCACGGCAAGGGAGATCAAGCCGATCTTTTCGGCCTCGGCACCGCTGATCGAGTCGCACAGCAGCAGGTAGTACTTCGCCTTGGCCATGCCGCAGAGCAGTGGCCAGACAATCACGGCATGGTCGCCGGCAGCGACGCCCAAACGGGTATGGCCGTCGATAATACGGGCACCCTCGGCGGCGATAGAGATATCGGACAAGATGCCGGCTACCAGCCCCGCACCAACCGCCGGTCCGCGCATGGCAGAGACGATGGGTTTGGAGCAGTTGATGACATTGTAGACAATGTCCCGTGCCTCCTTCCAAACCTGCACGCGGGTTTTGTAGTCGTCCATGATGGCTTCGATCATCTCGAAGTCGCCACCCGCGCTGAACGCTTTGCCAGCACCGGTCAGAATCACGCTGTTGACGGTATGATCATTGTCGATGACCCGCCAGATTTCGGCCAATTCCCGGTGCATGGCGGCATTGGCGGCGTTCAGACGCTCCGGCCGGTTCATGGTTACGCGCAGCACGCGTTCGTGCGGCCGGTCGAAGGTCAGCGTCTCGAAGGTTGCATAAGGATCGGACATCGTTAGGCTTTCCGTTGGACCGTAAGAACTGCCAGGGATCATGCCCCTTGGCTAAGGCCTTCCGCAATATGCCTTTTTCTGCGGAGCGCCCAGATATAGGCGAGAACACAAACGCCCGCACCGACAGCCACGGGCGTTTGCAGACCCAGCCAATCGCTGGCCGTGCCCATCATCAGGGCACCAATGGCAGGGCCCGCGCGGGCGCTCAGACCATAGATGCTCAGCACGCGCCCCAGCATTTCCGGCGCACAGGAGTACTGGATCAGGCTTTGGGCGGCGACTCCATTGACGGTCATGAAACACCCGGCAGCACCGGTCGCCACCAATCCCAGCCAGAACCAGTCGGTCGCGCAAAGCAAGAACATGGCGAGCGCCATCGCCACCAGCGAATGCAGGGCAAGGTCGATCAGGGTCTGTTGGCGGGCGGCCTGGCTTAGCCAAACGCCAGCGATCACGGCACCAACGCCCGTTGCCGACGTCAGCATGGCGAGGCCGTCAGCACCACGCCCAAACACAGCATCGGCAAAGCCTGGCAATAGCTCGGCGAATGGGCGCACGAACACAGACCCCATCAGCAGCAGGCCCAACAAGGGACCGAGCCCCTGATGGCGACTGGCGTAGCGGATGCCGTCGATGATCTGGGCGAGCACCCGGCCGCCGGTTACGGCGGGCGCACGGGGGATGGAATCCCTGACCCGCTCCAGCGCGATCAGAAAGATGATGAAACTCAGCCCGTTGACGAGGAACGCCCAGCCCACACCGAAAGAGACGATCAGCGCACCTGCCACGACCGGGCCGACGAACCTTGCCGAATTCCAGAGCACGGAGTTGATGGCGATAGCGCTCGGCAAATCGTCAGGCTGGACGAGGTTTCGCACCATCGAGAGGCGCGCGGGCTGGTTCATGGCGGTCACAACACCCAGCATCACGCTCAAGGCGAACAACAGCCAGATGTCCGCGAGCCCGGCCAGAGCAAATCCGCCCAGCACGAAGGCCTGAAGCGCTTGCAATATCTGAGCGACCTTGATCAGCCGGAACCGGTCCATCCGGTCGGCCATCGCACCGCCCAACGGTCCGGCAATGATCGACGGTAACAACTCCGCCGCCGCGATGATGCCAAGCCAGGCGCCGGAATGGGTCAATTCCCATGCAAGCCAGCCGGTCGCTACCCGCTGGACCCAGGTGCCGATCAGGGAGATGAAATTCCCTTCGGTGTAGATGCGGTATGCGCGGTTGCGGAAAACCTTTACGGCGCCGAACGAGCGGATATCAGCCATCGGCTGCGCTTCGATCCGCTAGTCGAGCTTGATCCCCTGCGCGCGAACGAATGGGCCGAGATTGTCCCGCTCCGTCACCGCCACCTGGCGGGCCTTGTCTTCCGACCAACCATAGAAGCCGGGCTCGCCCCACTTGTCGACATCGCGCCAGCTTTCCTTTGGCGGGGCGTGGCGGGCAGCGCGGCGCTGGTCGTATCCGTCGATATCGGCTTCCAGATTGCTGTCGTCGTATTTGTCCTCATGCACGAAACACGACAACGGCAGCCGCATGGAACTGAAGCCCGCGCGGGAGGGATAGCCGACGCAAAGCCCAGCATAGGGGAAAATATACTCCGGCAGCTCCAGCATCTCCTTCAGCGCGCCTGTGTGGTTGCGCACGTTGGAAATCGGGCAACAGCCCAACCCCTCGCTTTCCGCCGCCAGAATAAAGGTCTGCATGGCGAGTGCACAATCCGTGGCGGCATTCAGGAAGCTGTCCAGATGGTCGTTGCCGAACGGCTTGCCGCGCATCTCACAGATACGCCGGATGCGTCGGCTGTCGCCGATCCAGATCATGAAGACGGGTGCGTTGGCGATCCAGGGCATGGCGGGGATCAGGTCGGTAATCGCCTGCTGCTTGGCCTTGTCCCGGATCAGAATAACACCTGACTGCATCAGGTCCGACTTGGCGCTGGCGCAGAATGCCGTGGCTAGCAGGGTCTGGAGCAGATCCTCCGGCACCGGGTCTTCCGTCCAGCGGCGGTGAGAGCGCCGGTCGAGGATTTGCGCCAACGGCCCCTCCGCCGGACGGTCCTTGCCCACGTCGGTCGGCAGGCCGTAGCGGAATTCGATCAGTTCGGCGAGATTGTTCCAGCGTTTCTCAGACATAGCAGGCGTTTCCGGCGGACGTGATGGATAAGCGCCATCATCCGCCCTTGGGCGGCGAAGGGCAAGCGCCGCCCTACTCCGCTGGCTGTAGCAGCAGGGGATGACGCTTACCGCGGGACAGCAACAGAAGCGACAGGCAGATCAGGTTGATCACGTTGAAGGCCACGCCCATCATGAAGGCCATCTTGTAGTCCAGCGTCAGATCGAAAATCACGCCGCCAGCGAAACCGCCGCCGGCCATGCCGATATAGCCCGCCATGAAGATTACGCCGATCCGCGCTGCGGCCTGGCTTGCCGGGAAAAGCTGGCGGGTGGCGAGCGCGTAGCTGGGAACGATTCCGCCGAAGACGAGGCCGAAGAGGCCGGACACGAGATAGAGTCCGGTAAGGCTATCGATGAAGGCGTAGAGCGACAGCGCCAAACACTGCAAGCCCGCGCCGATAAAGATGGTCATGAGGCCGCCGATCCGGTCGCTGATGAAGCCAAATGCCATCCGGCTGACAAAACCGCAGGTGAGCAGCACCGATAGCATCAGCGCACCATCATCGAGCCCGAATCCCAAGTCGCTGCAATAGGCGGCAATGTGAACGACCGGCATCGCCATCGCCACGCAACAGCCGATAATGGCGGCGCAGAGAAGACCTTGGACCAGGAGCGGGTGGAGGCTGCTTTCGATGGCGTGCCGCTCGACCGGTGCTGCCTTGCCCACCGCCACTTGCGGCGGCAACCGGCGGAAGACGAAGGAGAACGGCACCAGCACCAGCGCCACCAACAGACCATAGGTCAGCCAGGTCTGCCGCCAGCCGATCTCCTGAAACGCCGCCTCGAAGGTCGGCGACCAGAGCGCGCCGGAGAGGTTCTGGCCGCCCATCACGATAGCCACCGCGATGCCGCGACGGCGGTCAAACCAACGGGTCGCGTTGGCGATCAGCGGGGAAAACACCGCGCCATTGCCGAAAACGCCGAGGAAAACGAAGCAGATCAGGATCAGCAGGATCGGATCATCGTTCTGGCTCACCAGAATACCGCCTACCGCAAACGATAGTCCCGCCATTGCAAGCGGCAGCGCGATACCCCGCTTGTCGGCATAAAGACCGACCAGAATACCGCCTATCCCGGAGCCGATGGCCATGACGGAATAGGCCGAGGAAGTGACCCAACGCGGCCAACCCATCGCTTCCGCCATAGGTTTGATGCCGATCACCACCAGATAGTTGGATGCCACCGCCGCGGTGATCACCGCCAGGGACGCGGCGAGAATCACCCAGCCATAGGGCGTTTCGACGGAATCGTGTTCTGGCTGCGGCATGGGGCATCCGGCGGTGGGATTGGGTCAAGCCATGCAACCTAAGTATAATGCTTTGCCCCTGCAATCACCGCCTTTCCCGCCGCCATGCCAGCCTTAACCGTCTCCCGATTGCCCAGCGCCTCCCCTGTTCAGGTTTGCGCGCACCGGAATCGATGGTGGAGCAAAGTTCCATGGCTCCGTACACTGAGTCCCCATCCATCCGCGACCAACAGGACTCTGGAAGAGCATGACTGCCACACCCGCAATCGCCCCCTGGGACCGCTACAAGGTCATTGCCTTCGATGTTGGCGGCACGGTGTTCGACTGGCACGGTACGGTTGCCCCTGCGGTCACAGCGGCATTGCCGGACGTGAATGCCCGCGGCTTCACCAATGACTGGCGGCGGACGATGTTCCAGTTGCTCGCGGAGGTGCGGGCCGGACGGCTGCCGCGGATGAACTCCGACGGTCTGCACCGGTTGGCGCTGGACCATGTGATGCCCCGCTTTCCGGAGGCATTCCTCAGCGAACGGGACAAGGACGAACTGGCCACCGCTTGGCACGTACTCAAGCCCTGGGCGGATGCGCCGGCTGCGATTGAGAAGCTGCGGAGCCGCTACACCGTCATCGTGCTGACCGTGCTGTCCTGGCGATCGATTGTCGCTTCATCGAAGGCAGCGGGCATTTCTTGGGACGGCATCCTCTCCTGTGAGTTCCTGCCGGCCTACAAACCGGAGAAAGCGGCCTATCTGGCGGCTCCCCGCCTGGCCGGTTGCGCGCCGCACGAGTGCATCATGGCTGCCTGTCATGACGAGCAAGACCTTGTGCCCGCATCGCGCGCCGGATTGGCCGCCGCCTATGTCGACCGGCCGGACGAATACGGCAAGCGCCGCGAGCCCGTGCTACCCGGCAAACAGCACTATGTTTGCGAAGCAGCGGACTATGCGGCCTTTGCAGAGCAACTGGTCAACCCTTCCTTTCTGAAGAGCGCCTGAGCCCATGAGCACCGACTTCACGACCGCCAATATCCTGCCTGACGATCATGGCCTGCTGGTGGGCAGGGTTTGGCGGCCTCTACCTGTGGGTGGGCCGAGCGTCGTGCGCATCGACGGCAGCCAAGTGGTGGACATCACTCAGGCGTTCCCCACCGTCGCCGACGTGCTGAACGCCCCTGACAGGGCTGACCGGGTCAGCGCCGCCGCGGGGCCGGTGTTGGGCGACCTGGCCGACGTCCTGGCCGAAAGTCATCCTGACAGACGGCAAGGCCTGCATTTTCTCGCGCCCAGCGACCTGCAACCGACCAAGGCCGCAGGCGTGACATTTGCCATCTCCATGCTGGAACGGGTGATCGAGGAGCAGGCGAAAGGCGATCCCTCCCGCGCTGCGGCTTTGCGGCAGACCATCCAGGACCAGATCGGCGCCGACCTGTCTCTCATCGTGCCCGGCTCGGCGCAGGCAGACGCGCTGAAAGCCAAGCTCACCGAGATGGGGGCATGGTCGCAATATCTGGAGGTCGGCATCGGCCCGATGGCGGAAATCTTCACCAAGGCCCCGCCCCTGGCAGCGGTCGGCCTAGGCGCCGCCATAGGCCTGCACCCGTTCTCCACCTGGAGCAATCCGGAGCCAGAAGTCGCGCTGGCCATTGCGGCATCGGGTGAAGTTGTCGGTGCAACCCTCGGAAATGACGTCAATTTACGGGATATTGAAGGCCGGAGCGCCCTGCTGCTCGGCCGGGCGAAGGACAACAATGCCAGCGCCTCGCTGGGGCCGTTCCTCCGCCTGTTCGATGAGACCTTCGGTATCGACGACGTACGCGCGGCACAGCTTTCGCTCAGGGTCTCCGGCGAGGATCAGTTTGTGCTGGACGGCGCCAGCGACATGACCGCGATCAGCCGTGACCCGCTCGACCTGGCGGCGCAGACACTTTCCCAACATCATCAATACCCTGACGGGGTATTCCTCATGTGCGGCACCCTGTTCGCGCCGATCCAGGACAGAGACGCCCCCGGCGAAGGCTTTACCCACAAACTGGGCGATTGGGTGGAAATTGCCAGCCCGAAGCTTGGGCGGCTGGTCAATCGCGTGACGCTGACCGATCAGGCGCCTGCCTGGACGTTCGGCGCCAGGGCATTGATGGCCAATCTGGCAAGGCGGGGAATCGCTGTTTAAAGGCGCTCACCGCCGGAGCGTGCGCCGGGGTCCTTCGAGCCATCTTCCCGGACAATCGGCAGGGCGATCATAAAGCAAGAGCCTTGCCCCGATGATGACCGCAGCAGTTCCAGGCGGCCACCGAAATGGCGCATGATCTCCCATGCAATTGCCAGCCCCAGCCCAGCCCCGCCCTGGGCCTGCTGGCGCATGCCGCGGGAAAACTTGGTAAACAGCCGGGAGCGGTCACCGTCCGCGATTCCTGGACCATTATCTTCAACCAGGACCTGAAATTCGCCACTATCAACGGAGCTGGAGACGACGACCAGCGGATTGGGATTGTCGTTGTACTTGATAGCATTCGAGACCAGGTTGATGAGCACTTGGCATAGCCGGTCCATATGGGCATGTACGGTAACCGGGCTTTCGCAGGGCAGCCGCTCGATATTGATGCCGGCTTCGCGCACGATGCCCTCGCAGGCCTGCAGCGCCCGCGTCACGGCCACTTCGGGGTCGAGATCCTCCAGCTTCCATTGAACCTCCCCCCGCTCCAGCAAGCTGAGGTCGAGGATCTCGTCCAACAGGCGCGTCAGCCGCTGACTTTCCTCCTGAATGATGGAGAGAAACCGCTGCGCCTGGATCGGCTCTAAATCCTCCGCGTTGATCAGAACATCGCTGAACGAGCGGATAGAGGTCATCGGTGTCCGCAACTCGTGGCTGACCTTGCTCAGAAACTCGTCCTTCTCTGCATCAAGCTGGCGGAGGCGCACGTTTGCCGCTCGCAACTGCGCGGCGGTCTCCTCCAGTTCCCGGGATTTGAGCTCCAGTTCATGGCTGTACTCAATGACCTGCTGAGTCTCGTCCACCATGCCGATGATTTCGCTCATGCTGATGGTTTCGCCGGAGGCCACCTGGCCGATCATTACCCGCGCCGACGCACCGCCGATGGCGCCCGCAAACTCCCTCTCCAAAGCTGCGATGAAGGCTGGTTCGGGCCGGGGCAGATTGCCGGATTCGCCCTGCCGCTGCGCCGCCTGGCGGAACAAGCGGTAAGAGGCATCCGTACCCAGAATCCGTTGCGCCAGAATAAACAGATCGTCGATGGCCGCCGTCCGGATCAACGCTCTGCTCTCGTGCTGCGCGGGATTGCGGAAGACATCGACGAACAGGGCGCTTTGCAGTCGCTCCAGCGGTGAGCGCTGCGAAAATAGCGAAACGCCGATCAGAAGGGATACATTAAGGGACAGGCTCCAGTAGATCGCATGAACCAGCGGGTCCATGCCCTCCAGCCCAAACAGCGCTTGCGGCCGCAGCAAGAGGATACCGAAAGGACCGCTGACGGCCAGTTCCGCAACCCAATTGCCGTTTGCCGCAAAGCTCGGCAGCAAAAGCGTGTAGCCCCATACTGCAAAGCCTGCGCTCAGGCCGGCAATGGCGCCCTTTGCGGTTGCGGCCCGCCAGTAAAGGCCCGCCATCATCGGCGGTAACAACTGCGCCACGCCGGCGAAAGCAATCAAGCCCATGGACGCCAGGGCGTCGCTGTCGGCACTCAGCCGGAAATAGAGATAGCCCAGCAGCAGCACCAACCCGATACTGACACGCCTGCTGTTCAGCAGCAGATTCCGGACATCGCCGCTTTCATCAACCCGCGACCGCGGCCACCGCAGCGCTATCGGCATAACGATGTGGTTCGAAATCATGATGGAGAGCGCGATACTGGCGACGATCACCATACTGGTGGCCGATGAAAACCCGCCGATAAAGGCCAATAGCGCCAGCCAATCCTGCCCTGCGGCCATCGGCAGGGTCAGAACGAACATGTCCGGATTGGCACCCGGCGGCAGGTTGTTCAGGCCGACAATCGCGATGGGCAGGATAAACAGGCTGATCAGGAACAAATAAAGCGGAAACAGCCAGGACGCGGTGCGCAGGTGGTCCTCATTGCCATTTTCCACCACCGTCACCTGAAACTGCCTCGGCAGACACAGGACGGCCGCCCCGGCGAGGAACGTCAGAATCAGCCACCGGCTGTCGAACGGATTTTCCTGGGTCAGGATCCGGCGGGCCTCGACCGTCTCGAACACGGCGGGCAGCCCACCTGCTATCCCCCAAACGACGAAAATCCCGACCGCCAGCAATGCCAGCAGCTTTACCAAAGCTTCGAAAGCGATGGCCGCGACCACGCCCGGGTGGCGCTCGTTCGCATCAATGTTGCGGGTACCGAACAGGATGGTGAACACCGCCAGGCCCACTGCCAGAAGAAACGCCGCCATACCTTGGCCGGTGTCACCCGCAATGCCAAGGCCAGCACCGGCGCTGGCGTTGCTGACAATCTGGAAGCTGATCGTAACCGCCTTCAGCTGGAGTGCGATGTAAGGCGTGGTGCCGAGCACGGCCAGCAGCGTAACCAGCACCGCGAGCGTGTCGCTTTTGCCGAAACGGGAGGAGATCAGGTCGGCGATGGAAGATATGCGGTTGGCGCGGCCGACCCGGACCATCTTGCGCAGCAGATACCACCAGCCGATGAAAATCAGAGTCGGCCCCAGATAAATGGTCACGAACTCAATACCATTCCGCGCGGCAGACCCGACGGCCCCGTAAAATGTCCAGGAAGTGCAATAGACGGAGATGGAAAGGGTATAGATCACAGGGCTTTGCACGACGCCCAACTTGCCCGCTCTGGCCAGGCGATCGGCGGTAAAGGCCAGCAAAAAAAGAAGCGCTACATAAGCAATGGCGGTGAAAAGGACACTGTTTACCGTCAGCATCAGGGTGAGGCATCCCCGCCCGGTTCGCTCTCCTCGTCAAGGCGCGAACCCCGCCTGACTAGCGAGCGGTTCAAAATAACGACGAAGACGATCAGCGCCAGCCAAACGGTAAAAAGGTACACGATCTGAAGCGGCACACCGCCAATGCTGACATCCGCTGGGAACAGGCTGATCCACGGCGGCTGAAACAGGATAAAGCCGAACAGCGGCAGGAAGAGCGCCGCAGCGATGAGCTTCTGGCGGTTCACCGCGGTGTCCTCCTAGCCCCGCCCGCGGTATGGCTGCACACCCTGATCCGGAAGCCAAAGATCACTTGGCGGTTGGCTCGTCTGCCAGAATACATCAATGGGCATACCACCACGGGGATACCAATACCCCCCGATACGCAACCAAGTTGGCACCAATGTTTCCACTAGCCGCTTGCCGATATCCAAGGTGCAAGCCTCGTGAAAAGCGGGATGATTGCGGAACGATCCCAGGTATAGCTTCAAGGACTTACTCTCGATCAACCAATCGCCCGGCACATAATCTATGACCAGATGGGCAAAGTCAGGCTGTCCGGTCACCGGGCAGACAGAGGTAAATTCCGGCTGCACAAAACGAACAGCGTAGGACGTTCCCGGGTGCGGGTTGGAAATCCGCTCCAATACCGCGTCGGCCGGGCTGGCCGGCATTTCGGTTTGCTGACCCAGTTGGGTGATTTGCCCTGCTGTCACGACCTCAGACCTCTCCTGTAGCCAACTCATTCACCCGCGCCACAACATCCACATTGCTGAAGGGCTTGGTGATGAAGGCATCAGCGCCCAATTCCTGCGCCAATTGGCGGTCCTTTTCCTGGCCCTTCGCCGTGAGCATCAGGATCGGGAGTTTTGCCAGTGCTTCGTCGGCCCGGACGGCCTTCAGAACTTCGAAGCCCGAGAGCTTCGGCATCATCAGATCGAGAATGAGAACTGCCGGCCGGTCACGCCTGACCGCAGCCAGCGCCGCTTCGCCGTCACCGGCGCACGAAACATCGTAGCCCGCGCGGCTCAGCAGAAACTGGAGCAACTCTGCGATATTCGCTTCGTCTTCGGCTATCAAGACTTTGGCCGACAATGATTTTCCTCCCAATCTGGGCCTTTGCGGCCTTATATGCGCGTCAGAATAGCATCTTCCGCACGATGCTGGCAGTCCGTTCTTGCGCACAACCGGCAACCCGGCCCAACCGGCACCGTCAGTTCCCGGGAAGAGAGGGCGAGGCCGTCACCATAGACGGTGCGGTCGGCTTGGATCGCATCGCAGGCCAGCATCACCGATCGCAGAAACGGCTCCTCATGGAAGCGCGCGGGGTCTTTGGTTACGCTGCGGGCAATCAAAAGGAAGCGGCCCCGGTTCGGAAACTCAACCAACTGGCGCACGATCCGGCCGGGCGTCTGAAAGGCAACATAAATGCCCCAAAGCGGGCACCCGGCGCCACTGCGCGGCACCTGCAGTCCCGCCAGCGGGAACCGCTTGGAGAGAAAGCCAGCGGGATCGGCCCGCAAGAACCCGAAGGGCACCCCCTCCGCGCCCGGACGGCGCAACGTTACCAAGCGATGGGCCACCTGCTCGAAACTGGCGGCATAGCGCTGGCGCAATTGCTCAATATCATAACGGAAAGCCTCGGCATCCCGCAGGAAAGCCGCATAGGGGAACAGGCAGGCGCTGGCGGTATAGGAGGCGAGAGCGCGCCTGGCGCGGCTCAACGAGACATCACCGGAGAAGGTACCACCAGCGGACTGCGCTTCGATGGCATCCACGGCAAACAATGAGGCGGCCAACTGCGCAAGCTGGAACCGCTGGGTGGATTGGGCCGCATTGTCCAACAGATACAGCCGGCTTTCCGCCGCCTCATAGCGGCTCTGGTTGTCGAAAAGTGCGAGGTTTGCGCCGGTCGACGATTCCGTCTCCACCGCGATGCCGTGCCGATGCTTCAGGTAACCGCGAAGCGCTTCATCCAGGGTCGCACCGAAATCATCCAGCACCGTGCGCATGGCGCTGCCGGCGTCTTCCAAAGCCGGGAAATGGTTGCTGTTGGCGATGAAATAGTCGTCGACCTCCTCGATAGGGCTGGAGGGTCGCTGACCGCTTTCCGGGCGGTCGAAATAGCGGACGATGGCTTGCGCCGTCTCCGCGAGGTCGGCGGTCTCTTCCGAAACCATGCCCTCGAACCGGCGGCGCATTTCCGGCGGTAGCTGGCCGCCTTCCAGGATTTCGGCGGTCGAACGGATCGCGGTTACATGGGTCACGATCCGGTACAGCGCGTCGCTCAACTCCGGATCTTGGGCAACCCGGTTGGAGAGCGCGTCGATAGCCTCCGCCTGCGCGTTGGCCGTACGCAGCGTGTTGCGCAGCGCTTCCGCCCACGCGGGAAAGCGCCCGACAAGTTCCGGCACTGCCGCAGCTTCCGCACCGAACTGACCGACAGCGGGATCGCTTACCGCCTCCACCAGATCGACAATAAGCTGGCGCTGGGTCCGGCCGGTCAGAGCGTCCAGGTCCATTTCCAGCATGCGGGCAATGTCGTTCAACAGCCGCCCACTAATGGTCCGCTTATTGGCCTCGATCAGGTTCAGATAAGAGGGAGAGATACCCAGATCGCGCGCCATGCCCGCCTGGGTTAACCCCTTGGCCCGGCGGTTTTCTTTGATCCGGAAACCAACCGGCACACTGTCGATAGCCACGTAGGTACCTCCTTCAATTGCTGAAACTCTGTGCAGAAATTTACAGAATTTCTCCTTAAACAGCAAAAAATTTACAGAATTTCATTGTTAAAACAATGTTTTATTGGAGCCCTTCTTTAATTCTTTTACTTTGCCTCCGCTGAGCTAGCGGTTGCATCAGCATCTGGCTCCATGCGGCCGCGATTGTTCCATAAAGGGAGACCCAAAATGGTTGATATTTCAAAAGGCTTCGGCCGCCGCTCTATGCTCAAAGGCATGGCGGCCACCACGACGGCGCTCGCCGCGCCGACCATCTTCACCTCGCAAGCCTGGGCCGCAGGCTACACCAACGAGCCGAAAGGCAGCACCGTCACGCTGGGCTTCAACGTGCCGCAAACCGGGGCGTATGCCGACGAAGGCGCGGACGAATTGCGCGCCTACCGGCTGGCCGTTGAGCATATCAACGCCGGCGGTGGCGGTATGCTGGACACGTTCTCGTCCAAGGCCCTGACCGGCGGCATCAACGGCAAGACCGTAGAGTTCGTCACCGGCGACACCCAGACCAAATCCGACGCGGCCCGCGCCAGCGCAAAGCGCATGATCGAAAAAGACGGTGCCGTCATGATCACCGGCGGTTCGTCCTCCGGCGTGGCGATTGCGGTGCAGGGCCTCTGCCAGGAAGCCGGCGTCATCTTCATGGCCGGTCTGACCCATTCCAACGACACGACCGGCAAGGACAAGCGGGCGAACGGCTTCCGTCACTTCTTTAACACGGAGATGACCGGTGCCGCGCTCGGCCCCGTGCTAAAAAACAGCTTCGGCACCGACCGAAAAGCCTACCACCTGACCGCTGACTACACCTGGGGCTGGTCGCAGGAAGGCTCGATCAAGAAGTATACGGAGCAGATTGGTTGGGAAACCGTCGCTGCTGTGCGCACCCCGCTGGGCGCTGGTGACTTCGCTCAGTACATCACCCCGGTCCTCAATTCCGGCGCCGATGTGCTGGTGCTGAACCACTATGGCCGTGACATGGTCAATTCCCTGACCCAGGCGGTCCAGTTCGGTCTGCGCGACAAGATGGTGAACGGCAAGCAATTCGCCATTGTCGTTCCGCTCTACTCGCGTCTGATGGCGCAGGGTGCGGGTGAGAACGTCAAGGGCATCTTCGGTTCCACCAACTGGCACTGGTCGCTGCAGGACGAAGGCTCCCAAGCCTTTGTGAAGTCCTTCGGTGAGAAGTACGACTTCCCGCCGTCCCAGGCAGCGCATACGACTTACTGCCAGGCGATCCTCTATGCGGACGCCGCGCAGCGTGCCGGTACCTTCCGGCCTTCGGGTGTCGGTGCTGCCCTGGAAGGCTTTGAGTTCGATGGCCTGGGCAATGGCCCGACCCTCTACCGCGCAGACGATCATCAGTGCTTCAAGGACGTGCTGGTCGTGAAGGGTAAAGAAAACCCGCAAGGCAAGTATGACGTGCTTGAGGTCGTCGAAGTGACGCCGCGCGCGCAGGTCGAGTATCCGGCCTCCATGCTGGGCGGCGAACTCGGCCCGTACAACGACGGCGCTTGATCGCTGCTGGTCCGACTGCCGGCCGCCCTTGGATCATTTGCTGAGGGGCGGTCGGCAAATCACAAACGAGAATGGCTATGGACGCGATACTTCTTCAATTTTTGAATGGCCTGGACAAGGGTGGCGCCTACGCGCTGATTGCCCTCGGCCTGACCATTATCTTTGGCACTTTGGGCGTCGTGAATTTCGCGCATGGCGCGTTGTTCATGCTGGGCGCTTTCTGCGCCGTCACGATGCGGTTTTTGCTGGGCACGTCGTTTGAGACGGTCTCAGCCACCAAGAAGGACTTCCTGGGCAACCCGCTCGTCGAGGAAACGCCGTACGTCGTGCACTGGTTCGGCGACACCGGGCATTTGATGCTCGAATATTCCGTGCCCATCGCCATCCTCATGGCAATTCCGGTGATGATGCTTATCGGCATTGCGCTGGAGCGCGGCCTGATACGTTTCTTCTACAAGCGCCCGCACGCGGAACAGATCCTGGTCACGTTTGGCCTGGCGATTGTCATTCAGGAGATCGTCAAAAGCCAGTTCGGCGCCAACCCGATCCCGCAGCCGCTGCCGGATGCCGCCAAAGGCATGATCGATTTCGGCGTGATGCTGGGTTTCGAGCCAGGCACCGTGCCTTATCCCACATGGCGGCTGGTTTACCTGCTGTTTTCCCTCACGATCATCGGCGCGGTATTCTCCTTCCTGCAGTTCACGACGTACGGCATGGTGGTACGCGCCGGCATGGCTGACCGCGAGACCGTTGGCCTGCTCGGGATCAATATCGGCAAGCGCTTCACCCTCGTATTCGGTATCGCGGCCATCGTCGCCGGTCTTGCGGGCGTGATGTACACCCCGATCCTGCCGCCGGACTATCACATGGGCATGGACTTTCTGGTCCTCAGCTTCGTCGTTGTCGTGGTCGGCGGCATGGGCAGCCTCGGCGGCGCGGTGGCCGCAGGGTTCCTGCTCGGTATCCTGCAAAGCTTCGCTTCAATGAATGAAGTCAAGAGCCTGCTGCCGGGTATCGACCAGATCATCATCTACCTGATCGCGGTGATCATACTCTTGGTCCGGCCACGCGGGCTGATGGGCCGTAAAGGCGTGATGGAGTAACGGCCATGCTGACATTGAAGCGCAACGACCTGCTGCTGCTCGCAGGTTTCATCGCCGTCGTCCTCGCCGGTCCAATCATCATGGCCCCGCTCGGCTTGAATTACCCGGACATCCTTCAGAAGTTCGCGATCTTCGGGATCTTCGCCATCGGGTTCAACATCCTGTTCGGTCTAACCGGCTACCTCTCGTTCGGCCACGCAGCGTTCCTGGGCGTCGGTTCCTACACCGCGGTCTGGATGTTCAAGCTTTTCTCAATGAACCCACTGCCCGCCATCGTTCTGGCGACGGTCCTGGGCGGTCTGTTTGCAGCGCTGATCGGCTTTATTTCCCTGCGGCGCTCGGGCATCTATTTCTCGATTCTGACGCTGGCCTTTGCGCAGATGAGCTACAATCTGGCTTATTCCGTGCTGACGCCAATTACGAACGGTGAAACCGGCCTTCAGTTGGAGCAGAGCGACCCGCGCTGGCTCGATACCTCAGTGTTCGGCCTGGATTACGGCGCTGCGTTGCCGGTATCGAGCCTGTTCGGCATCGAAATGAACGGATATCCTGGCTTCTTCTTCTGCGGGGTGATGCTGATCGTCTGCTTCTACATCTCGATCCGTATCTTTCGCTCGCCATTCGGCATGATGCTGCAGGCCGTCAAGTCGAACCAAAACCGCCTGAACTACACTGGAATCAACACCCGCCCCTATACACTGGCCGCATTTGTGATCTCCGGCATGTATGCGGGCTTGGCTGGGGGCTTGCTCGCGGTAACCGATCCCCTGGCCGGTGCCGAGCGCATGCAGTGGACGGCTTCGGGTGAGGTTGTGTTGATGACCATCCTCGGCGGAACGGGCACACTGCTTGGCCCGGTTCTGGGCGCAGGCATCATCAAAGGCGCGGAAGCCAAGCTGTCCCAGTACAATGACGGCATCCTGATGGCCGCCTTCGACTTCCTGCCGGAGACCCTTCAGCACGCGATGGTCTCCATCTCCGGCTTGTTTGTGGGCGATGGCTGGCATCTGACGCTAGGCGCCCTGTTCATGGTCTTTGTGATCTTCCTGCCGGGCGGCCTGATGGAAGGCCTCCGCCGTATCGGGCGCTTGTTCGCAAGAGGCTCTGGCAAGGGCGGGGGCGGACCGGAAAAAGTCGCCGCCAAACCCAAAATACAGCCGGCTGAATAGGGAGCACACCGATGAGCGCACTGTTGCAAGTACAAGGCGTCAACAAGACGTTCGGAGGCCTCAAAGCTCTCGACAATGTCAACCTGGAGGTAGCAGAAGGCACCGTTCATGCCATCATCGGGCCGAACGGTGCCGGCAAGTCCACGTTGCTCAACTGCTTTGTCGGCCGCCTGAAGCCCGATACCGGCACGGTCATGTTCAACGGCCGCTCCCTGCTGGGCATCCAGCCCCATGAGATCAACCAGGCGGGCGTCAGCCGCGTGTTCCAGACGCCGGAAATCTTTGCCGACCTGACGCTGCACGAAAATGTCATGATCCCGAGCTTCGCCCATACCGACGGCGCCTTCCGCATCAACGCATGGGAAGCGGTCGGCGGCCGGCGGGAGGTAATCGCACGGGCCGACCATATTCTACAGGATGTTGGCCTGTGGGAGAAAAGGGACGAGATCGCTGGCTCTCTTTCCCGCGGAGACAAGCGCCGGCTGGAACTGGCCATGTGCCTTGTCCAGGAGCCGAAACTGCTGCTGCTGGACGAGCCGACCGCCGGCATGAGCCGCGCCGATACAAACAACACCATCGCGCTGCTGAAGAAGATCGGCGAACGCGGCATCACCAAGGTCATTATCGAGCACGACATGCATGTGGTGTTCTCGCTGGCCGACAAGGTCAGCGTGCTGGCTCGCGGGCATGTGATTGCCGAGGGCACACCCGACAACATCAAAGGTGACCCGCGTGTGCAAGAGGCGTATTTGGGAGGAACCGACTGATGAACATGCACGCTGACACCCCGATTCAAGCGCAGACAGATGACGCCATGAGCACGACCGAAGCCGCGCCTTTCCTCTCGCTCCGTGATGTCCACGCCTACTATGGCGAAAGTTATATTGTGCAAGGCGTCTCGTTCGATCTGGCCGAAAGTCAGGTCCTCGCCCTGCTCGGGCGCAACGGCGCGGGCAAAACATCGACCTTGAGGACCATCGCCCGGACCGAAACCCCGGGCGTTAGGCGGGGTGAGATCACCCTTGGCGGGATGGAATTGCACAAGATGCAATCTTACCAGGCAGCCCAGGCAGGGGTGCAATTGGTGCCGGAAGACCGGCGGATCATTGCGGGCCTGACGGTTGAAGAGAACCTGCTGCTCGCCCAGATCGCCGAGCCGAAGGGCTGGGAACTCGAGCGGATCTACAACCACTTCCCTAGGCTGGCCGAGCGCCGCAAGCAGGACGCCATTACCATGTCCGGCGGCGAGCAGCAGATGCTGGCCGTTGCCCGGGCGCTGGCGCGGGACATCAGGCTGCTGCTGCTGGACGAACCCTATGAGGGCTTGGCCCCCGTCATCGTGCGAGAGATCGAGAGCATCGTGGCGGAGATCAAGGGATTGGGCATCACCACGGTCATTGTCGAGCAGAACGCCGTCGCCGCCCTGCAACTGGCGGACCGCGCCGTCATTCTGGAAATGGGTGAAGTGGTGTTCGACGGCTCCGCCAAGGAAGTTCTCGATAGCGAGGATCTGCGCCACGAATATCTGGCTATCTGACAGCAGGCGGCCCGGCCATCCAACCTATCGCTGAATCAGCATCTTAGAACCTCGCCCTTCAGCGGGGCGCCGTCTTTTGACTCCTGTTGCCCACCCGCCCGCCTGCCCGGCTGCGATTGCCCCGTGTTGGTCATTGGTGCCGCATGGTGCAGATCACACGACCTTTCCGTTGAAGCGCCGCGCCGCCGGGACTATCGTTTGGCCCTATACTAACGAAGCCATAGGAAAATGGCTTGAACAGGGACCAAGACATGCAGGCAATTCTTGTACCGCTAAGCGAAACCAACGGAATGCCATCAATGCTGCGTTGCGCAGCAAAGGTCGCAAGCCAGTTTTCCAGCTCCATCGAAGGTGCCTATGTCCGCGCGGAGCCCAGCGTGATTCTCGCCAGCGATGACACCGGAGCGACGACGCCCGCGCTGATCGAAAGCTTCGAGCGTGAAGACGCCGCCCGGGCCGAGCGCCTGCAGGAGGCGTTTCTGGCGGCCTGCCGGGCCGAAGGCGTGGGTGAGCGCGCCGCGGTGACTGATATCAGCGGCGCCGGCGGCGGCCTTGGCGGCTACGGCCGGCTGTTCGACCTGATCGTCGTCGGCCGCCCCGGCCGCGACGCTGAAAGTCCCCCCATGACCACCCTGGAAACCGTACTGTTCGACACGGGCCGCGTCCTTCTGATCGCACCGCCGGATGCGCCGGACAGTGTGGGCAAGAATGTCATGATCGCCTGGAACGGCTCCAGCGAGACCGCGCGGACCATTGCCCTCTCCCTGCCGCTGCTGAAGCAGGCGGAGAAGGTTACGGTCGTCACTGTCGACACCGGCGTCGTTACGGGGCCGGACGGCGGCGGTATCGTCAAATACCTCTCCCATCACGGCATTAAAGCGGAGCGGGATGATGTTGCCGCGGGGAGCCGCGGAGCGGGTCAGGCCATGCTGGACGAGGCCGTCAAACTCGGCTCCGACATGATGATCAAGGGCGGCTACACCCGCTCGCGTCTGCGGCAGACGATCTTCGGCGGGCCCACCAGCCACATTCTGGCGCGCGCGACCATTCCCGTGATCATGTCCCACTAGGGCAAACGGAGCGGGGCGTGTAGGGTCAGGGCTCTGTTTCACCCCTGACCTGCGCGCCTTACTATGACTCAAACCACATATCCCGCCCAAGGCCGCGGCCCAGCCTCTGCGCCCGGCTTGGCCCGCCTCCGCCAAAATATTATCGACATGCCGGCGCAACTGATCGGCGAGGTTTCGCGCCTCGGCATGGGGCAAAAAGGCATCATTCCGCTCTGGTATGGCGAGAGCGACGTGCCGACTCCGGCCTTTATCGCCAATGCCGCCCACGAGGCCATGCTGGCGGGCGAGACCTTCTACACCCACAAGCTGGGCCTGCCGGAACTACGCCAGACGCTCGCGGACTATACGACCGGCCTCTATGCCAAGCCGGTAGCGATGGATCGGGTCAGCATCACGCCGTCCGGCATGAACGGGATCATGCTGGCGCTGATGGCCATCCTCAATCCCGGTGACGACATGGTGCTGGTCGATCCGGTCTGGCCCAATTGCGACCACTCGGCCCAGGCCATGGGTGCGTCGGTCACAAGGGTCTCCCTCGGCCAGGAGAACGGCGTCTGGCAGTTGGATGTCCAGCGTCTGATGGACGCCTGCACCGGCAATACCCGCGTCATCTTCCTGAACTCCCCCGGCAACCCCACCGGTTGGATGATCGAGCAGGACCAGCAGCAGCAGATCTTGGACTTCGCCAGGGACCGCGGCATCTGGATCATCGCGGACGAAGTCTATGGCCGCCTGGTCTACGACCGGCCTGTCGCCCCGTCCTTCCTGGATATTGCCGCGCCGGACGATCCGGTGATCGTCATCAACAGCTTCTCCAAGACCTGGGCCATGACCGGCTGGCGCTTGGGCTGGATGACCACGCCGGTCTGGGTCACGGACGCCCTTTTCAGCATGATCGAGTACAACACGTCCTGCGTGCCGCCCTTCCTGCAGAAAGCCGCAATTGCTGCCGTCACCCAGGGCGAGCCCTTCGTCGCGGAAATGGTCGCCCGCTGCCGCGCCGGCCGTGAGGCCATCGTCCCTGCCTTGCAAGCCATGCCCCAGGTGAAAATTGACCCGCCCCGCGCTGCCTTCTACGCCTTCTTCCAGGTTGAGGGCGTCACCGACAGCCTGACCTTCGCGCAGGATCTGTTCCGCCAGACCAAGGTCGGCATCGCACCGGGCAGCGCGTTCGGCGACGGCGGTGAGGGCTGGCTGCGCCTCTGTTTCGCCCAGGACCCCGCAACGCTCGCCACCGCCGCCGAACGGGTCGGCAACTTCATTGCCTCCCACCGGCCCTGACCAAACACCCACAGGAACGCCCATGACCAGCCAAACCCCATCCGGCGACCCGGTCCCCGCCATTACCGAGGCAGAGGCCACCGGCGAAACCGCGGCAATCTACACCGACATCCGCGCCACCACCGGCGTGCCCGTCGTCAATTTGATCTGGCGGCACCTAGCGACCATGGAGGGCGCCCTGCCCTGGACCTGGGGCATGCTGCGCCCGCTCTACGCTGCCGACACGGTCGCCGGTGCGGCCGCTGCGCTCCGCCAGGACCTCGCCCTGCCCGTCACGCCGCCCTGGCCGGTCAGCGTGCTGGAAAGCGCGGGACTCGGCCCGGCCGACCGGACAGCGATCAGCCGCATCCTCCGCTCCTATGACCGCTCCAACGCCATGAATCTGGTCGCGCTCGCGGCACTCCAGGCCCAGTTGCGGGGCGAGGCCGATGCGTCTCCCCTGCCGGACACACCCTCCGGCGCAGACATTGAGGGTCAGTTGCCGACCCTGCTGACCTTCGGCCAGATGCAGCCTGTAACCGCCGACCTGGTCCACCGCCTGAACGCCATCGGCGATCCGGAGCACAAGGTCATTGCCAGCATGTACCGTCACCTGGCCCATTGGCCGGCGTTCCTCGCCCTGGTGTGGGAGCGCTTGATCCCCCTGACGGCGGATGGCCAGGTTGATCGGATCATCGCTACTAACCTGGAGAAAGGCCGCGGCATATCCAGCCGTCTCGCCGCGCAGCTGCCGGTCCCCGAAACGGCACCACCGGTGGAAACCGTGCAGCAGATCAATGCAGCACTGGACCTGTTCATCCGCTATGCTATTGGCCGGATGGTCCCCCTAGGCAGCTTACTGTCCCGCAGTTTTCCCCATGACGGATAGCAGGCCTTTGGTATTGACCAGTCCCCCTCGCTATCGCTTCACGCTTGGGTTATAAGCGCGGTGAGTTCTCCGTGAAGGAAGAATGATGGCCAAAAACTCGACCCTCGAACAATTGTGTGCCCAAAAGGGTCTGAAGATGACGGACCAGCGCCGTACCATTGCGCGCGTCATTTCGGAGGCAAGCGACCATCCCGACGTGGAAACCGTCTACCGCCGCGCCACGGCTATCGACTCGCGCATATCCATTGCCACGGTCTACCGTTCCTTGAAGCTGTTCGAGGATGCGAACGTCCTGATCCGCCATGATTTTGGAGAGGGCCGCGCCCGCTATGAGGAAACCGGCGAGCACCACGAGCATCTGATCGACATCGAAACCGGCGAAGTCATCGAGTTCCACAACGAGGAGATCGAGGCGCTGAAGGAGCGTATCGCCCTGGAACTCGGCTACGAATTGGTGGACCACCGGCTGGAACTCTACGGCCGCAAGATCAAGTCATAGCAATATGCCGCAAGCACCCCGGCCTGCCGGTGGCCGCGCCTGGATGGTCGGGGTCGGCCTGCTGGCCCTGTTGGCCGCCTTGCCGCTGCTCTCGGTCCTCTGGCTTGCCCTGACGCCGACGCAAGACCTCTGGGCGCACCTGTTCGGCACCGTTCTGCCCAACTACCTCGCCAACACGCTGCTGCTGGGCTTCGGCGTCAGCGCCGGGGTGCTGGTGACCGGCGTGCCGCTCGCCTGGATGGTCAGCGTCTATGCCTTTCCGGGCCGCAAGCTGCTGGACCGGGCCCTGTTCCTGCCGCTGGCCTTTCCGACATACCTCATCGCCTTTGTCTACACCGACTTCCTGGAGTTCTCCGGTCCGGTACAGGGCCTGATGCGCGATACCTTCGGCTGGACCACGCCCCGCGACTACTGGTTCCCTGAGATTCGCAGCCTCGGCGGCGGCATCATCGTCCTGACGCTTTGCCTGTATCCTTATGTGTATTGGCTGGCGCGGGCCGCCTTCCATGGCCGCGGCGCCCGCCAGATTGAGGCCGCACGACTCATGGGCGAAGGCGCGTTCGGCACCTTCTGGCGCATCGGCCTGCCCCTCGCCCGCCCGGCCGTCGCGGCGGGCGTGCTGATCGTCTGGATGGAGACCGCCAACGACATCGGCGCGGTAGAGCATTTCGGCATCCAGACCCTCACCGTCGGCATCTTCGACGTCTGGCTGCATCTGGGCAGGCCCGGCGCGGCTGCGCAGATCGCGCTGGTGCTGCTGGCCCTGATCCTGTTCCTCGCAACGGCCGAGCGCATGGCCCGCGGCGGCCGCCGCTTCGATACCGGCGCCGGGGCCGAGGCTGAACGGCGTACCCTCAGCCGCCCGGCCGGCAGGATCGTTGCCGGCCTGCTGTTCCTGCCCCTGCTGGCGGGTTTCCTGGTGCCGGCAGGCCGTCTGCTCTACTATGCCCTCGGCCGGTTGGACCAGGAGTCCGCAGCCCAATTCGGGACCCTGGCCCTGCACAGCGTCAGCCTCTCGGTCATGGCTGCCGTCATCTGCGTGATTGCAGCCCTGGTGCTGGCCTATGGCGTCCGCCTGTACCCGGCCCCTAGTATGCGCCACGGCGTGCGCTTTGCGACCCTCGGCTACGGCGTGCCGGGCGCGGTGCTGGCGCTCGGCATCCTGACGCTGACGACGACCACCGACCTGCGCATGGCCGACCTGACCGAGTGGCTGGGCGGCACGCCCCGGGCCATCCTGGGCGGTACGGTCTTCGCCATCGTGTCGGCCCTCTGCGTGCGCTTCCTGGCGCTCGCGTACGGCACGGTCGATGCCGGGATGCAGCGGGTGACGCCCAGTATGGATGACGCCGCCCGCACGCTGGGCGCAACGCCGGGCGTGGCGCTGCTGCGCGTACACCTGCCACTGCTCAAGGGCAGTTGGCTGACTGCGGCAGCCCTGGTGTTCGTCGACTCCATGAAGGAATTGCCGATGACCCTGCTGCTCCGCCCCTTCAACTACGAGACGCTGGCAACCCACGTCTACCAGCTCGCCAGCGATGAACGCCTGGAAGCCAGCGCCCTCGCCGCCCTGACCATCGTCGCGGTCGGCATCGGCCCGGTGCTGTTCCTCGGCCGCATCGGCGACAAGCGGTAGGGGCAGAGCAATTGGGTCACTATATGCCCCGGCCCCTTCCGATTGAATGCCCTGCGCGCCGCCCAACAGCCTCGCCTTGAGCTTGTCGAAGGGTCCGCTGGCGCCTTCGCACCGCATGCTTCGACAGGCTCAGCATGAAGGGCTTCGGTACATCGGAAGCTAGGCGGTGGCCGCCCCTCGAACTGGCTGCCAGCGCCGACCAAGCGCTACCATTTTACCACAAATATCGATTAACTCAAAATCATCTACATTCACCTACAAAAATCTACATTTTGGGCCAAAAATGTAGATTCCAGGTATATCTGATGTAGATGAAATGTAGACCCAATGTAGACCTCCTGTAGACGCTACCAGGAAACCGCTCACCGTTCGGTCTCAGTCCAGTTTATGCTCCGGTTCCTGTCCTGCAGGCCACGGCTCGCCCACGTCCTCCAGCAGGCAGTCCAGGCTTTGAACCTCCATACGCAGGCGCCCGCCGCCGGAAAACTCGGCAAAGGCGATGCCGTCGGCATAACCAAGGCTCATCATGGAATGGATATGGTTCAGTTTGCTGCGGTCCAGCCCCAGGGACTGTACGCCGGTCACATTGCTGAAGGAGACCAGCGCGTGCGTGCGGGTCTGCTCCGCCTTGTCTTCCCAGCGATAGCGGTTCACCGCCATTACAAAGCGCTGCTCTTCCTTGATGTAGGCCATGTCCCCCAAGGGCACCAGCGAGTCCTGTAACAGCGCCGAAATCACTGTCAGATCCTCCAGGTCCTTGGCGCGCAGTCGCACCGATTCCGTCATTCCTTCACCCGCTCTATCACCGCGCCACAGGCGCTTAATTTCTCTTCCAACCGCTCGTAGCCGCGGTCCAGATGGTAGATGCGGCGGACTTCCGTCTCGCCTTCCGCCGCCAGCCCGGCCAATACCAGAGAGACCGACGCCCGCAGATCCGTCGCCATGACCGGCGCACCGCGCAGCCTCTTGACGCCGCGCACCAGGGCGGAGGCCCCATGCACCGTAACATCCGCGCCCATGCGCGCCAGTTCCGGCACGTGCATGAAGCGGTTTTCAAAGATGGTCTCCGTGATCATCGCCGCCCCTTCGGAAACCGTCATAAGGCTCATGAACTGGGCCTGCAGGTCCGTCGGGAAGCCGGGAAACGGCTCCGTCATGGCGTCCGCACCGGCCAATCCGTTTGCACGGCGGACGCGCAAACCAGCCGCGGTCTGCTCCACCTCCACCCCGGCATGGCGCAACAGCTCGACCGCCGCGACCAAGTGAGATTCCTTCGCACCCGTCAGTTCCACATCGCCACCGGTGATCGCCGCCGCCATGGCGTAAGTGCCTGTCTCGATCCGGTCGGGAATCACCGCATGTTCCGCTTCCAGCAGGCTGGTGCGGCCCTGCACCCGGATCGTGTCGCGCCCTGCGCCCTCGATCTCGACCCCCATGGCCATCAGGCACTCGCAGAGGTCGATAATTTCCGGCTCGCGCGCCGCGTTCAGGATTTCGGATTCGCCCCTGGCCAGCGCCGCGGCCATCAGAATGTTCTCGGTCGCACCGACGGAGACTTTTGGAAAGACGACCCGGCCTCCCTTCAGGCCCTTCGGCGCTCGGGCGTTGACGTAGCCGCCGGAAATATCGATCTCCGCCCCCAATTCCTCCAGCGCCATCAGGTGCAGATCGACCGGCCGGTTGCCGATGGCGCAACCGCCGGGCAGGGAAACACTCGCCTCGCCGGCCCGCGCCACCAGTGGCCCCAGCACCAGCACGGATGCCCGCATTTTGCGGACCAAATCATAGGGCGCAGTGGTGCTGGTCAGATTCCTGGTGTGGAACCGCACCACTCGACCGGCCTCGCCGCCATTACCGCCACCGCCTTCTATCTGGATATCGACGCCGTGTTGGGCAAGCAGCATGGCCATGGACGAGATATCGGCCAGATGAGGCACATTGCTGAGGACCAACGGCTTGTCCGACAGCAGCGCAGAAGCCATCAGCGGCAGGGCGGCGTTCTTCGCACCGCTCACCGGAATTCGGCCTATCAGTGGCTTGCCACCCTGAATGCGGATCATTTCCATCGGTTCTTGCTCTTCCGCAGTCCAGTATTACAGTTTCGGCAACGTCACGCCGCGCTGACCCATATACTTGCCTGCCCGGTCGGCATAGGAAATTTCGCACTCCTCGTCCGCCTTCAGGAACAGGAACTGGCACGCGCCTTCATTTGCATAAATCCGGGCTGGCAGGGGCGTGGTGTTGGAGAACTCCAAGGTCACATGCCCTTCCCACTCCGGCTCCAGCGGCGTCACGTTCACGATAATGCCGCAGCGGGCATAGGTGGATTTGCCGAGGCAGATAACAAGCGTATCCCGCGGGATGCGGAAATACTCGACGGTGCGTGCCAGCGCGAAGGAGTTGGGCGGGATCACGCACACATCTGTGTTGCGCTCCACGAAACTCTGGTCGGAGAAGGCCTTGGGATCGACGATCACCGAGTCCACATTGGTAAAGATACGGAACTCCGGCGCGACCCGCGCGTCATAGCCATAGCTGGACAGGCCGTAGGAAATGGTGCCGTCACGGTGTTGGCGGTCGGCGAACGGCTCGATCATGCCATTGTCGACCGCTTGCTCGCGGATCCAGTGGTCGGGCATGATGCTCATGGTTTGTCGTTCCTCGAAGTTTCATCTTTGACGGGCGACGCATCATCGTCCGGCCTCTGTTCTGATTCTGGAAGGTCTTTGCGCGCGGCCGATTGGACCTTGCGCCGCCGCAGGTTTGCCCGCAACGCTTCCGCCAACCGGGCTTCCCGGTCGTCCTTGCCCGCATTCCTGCCGGTCGCGGCCTTTCCGCTACTGTCGTGGGCCATGGTTTTCTGACTTCGAATAAATGGTGATGCAAGGGGTGTTTAGAAAGCCATGCCAAGGCAGGTCAAGCCGTCGCGCCCGATTTTCCGCAGACGGGCTTGCCACAAGGCGTCCAAGATGGCATGAAGCGCCCCTGTTTGAATTCGGGCCACCGTAGCTCAGTGGTAGAGCGCACCCTTGGTAAGGGTGAGGTCGAGTGTTCGATCCACTCCGGCGGCACCATTTCTTCAGCCTCCCCCATCAATGCAACAAATTGCGATTTATGCGGTGCCCAGAGTTGTTGGCGCCGCCATGCCAGCGGCTTGCCGCCGAAGCAACGGTCCGGGGGCGGTTTCGCCATCGCACAGCATTACCAAATTACCTCTAAAGACCCTGCCACCGTCGCGCCAGTCCGGTTGCGATTCCATACACGAATGCGCCGAACCAGGCATTCACAACTTACTATATGTTGATTGTATATACATATTTTTACGTTAGTATTTATGCATTTTTTCAACCTTGATTTGTATGCCATCGTAAATGCATCGTTACCTGACACACCTCCAAGAATGGTGGGTGAGGAGAAGAGCACCACATCCGGCGGTTAAACCGGATCAACGGAAAATCCGCTGATAGCGAAAATCCGCTGAAAGCATTGCCGCGGCTCCATCCGCTTCGGCGCGCTATCGGGCTTGTTTCCTCCCTATCGAACAACAGGCGGGAGACAGGCATCTCATGACCCTTTCCATCGACGTTACCAGCAGCGGCCTCGACGCAGGTCCCGACTATGTCACCAACACGGGCCAGCCCCCACCCGCGGTCACGGTGGTCGATGATGGTGGCCGGTTCGGCTTCGACATCTCGGATGCCACAAGCGTCGCGATGCCCACCTCCGCCCTGACGGACTCCTACTTCGGCAGCAACGCATTCTCGGTCTCGCTGTCCTTGAAGGCCCAGGACGGCGCACTCAGCAACGGTCAGATCTTCCGCATCCATTCCAACCTGCACGTCTCCGTCGCGGGCAATGGTTCGGTCAGGGCCGACTTCCTCAATGACACCGGCCAGCGCTTCACCCTGACGACCCAGCCCAGCGACGTGATGGACGGCGGATGGCACGACCTCGCCATCTCCTACGACGGCAGCCAGGGTACGTTTGACCTTTCCCTGGATGGCGCGCTGGCCGCGACCGGCGCCGCGTCGGGCAATACCAAAAGCGCCGGCTCTTTCGGCCTGAACTTCGGCAAGATCTTCAGCCTGAACGGCTTCGACGGCCTGATCGACGATTTCCAGATCGATGACGTTGCGGTCGCACCGCCCCCGCCGCCGCCCCCGCCGGGCGCCTACGACACCCTGACCCTCGACGTGACGGCAACCGGCCTTGACGGCGGCCCGGACTATCAGACGGAAGTCGGCCAGCCGCCCCCGCCCGTCGTCTCAACCCAGGAAGACGGCCGCTGGGGCTTCGATCTGGACGACGGCACCCAGGTCGCCATTCCGAAGCAAGCTCTGGATGGTCCCTATTTCGAGAGCGACGCCTTCACGGTCGCCCTCAGCCTCAAGGCACAGGATGGCGCCCTCAGCGCAGGCGAGATTCTGCGCATCCATTCGAACCTGGAGCTAAAGGTTTCGGGCGACGGCTCCTTCCGCCTGGACTTCATCAACGACCAGGGTGCGCGCACGACCTTAAACAGCACCGCTACCAACGCGCTGGATGGCGAATGGCACGACGTCACCGTCACCTACGACGACACAGCCGGCACGCTCGCGCTCTACCTGGATGATTTTGAGATCGTCAGCGGCGCGGCCTCCGGCAGCACCAAGGCCATGCAGTACTGGGGCCTGAACTTTGGCAGCGCCTGGGGCAGCACCGCCTTCGATGGCCTGATCGACGACGTGACCGTCACCAACACGGCCAACCCACCCGCTCCGCCGCCTCCGCCGCCACCAACGCCGATGACGGAGGTCTTCATCGACTTCAGCAATGGCGTTCCCTCCGGCCTTACTCTGTTCGGCGACGCTTTCGTCAGCCCAGGCGAGACGCTGGACCTGGATGGCGCGGGCGATTACGGCCTGCTGGTAGGCATCCCGGAATGGAACAACGCCACCCACGTCACCGCCAGCGTTGATTTTCGCTTCGACGATCCAGGCGACCTCGACTACGCCCGGCCGATCTACAATGACGGCGCATTTGGCTTTGACGTCAAAGGCAACGCCCTCAACGCCATGGTGATGACCGATAGCGGTGTCCAGCGCATCTATGTTGGCAACCAGCAGTTCGGCGACCTGCAGTGGCACACGGTCGGCATGGACCTGGATACGGAGACCGACCAGCTCATCATCACCGTCGATGGCCAGACCGTGGTGGACCGGAGCGACCTCGACCTCGTCCTGCCCACCGCCATCGGCGCGACACAGTTGGGCGGCATCGGCTGGGGCCGCTGGCTGCCGGGCGAGATCGACAATGTCTCCATCTCCATCGGCACCCCCTCCGCGCTGGCCGACGCCACCGGCAACCCCAACCCTTCGGTGAGCTTCAATACCGGCGGCTACACCAAGTGGAACCAGTACGCCACAGCCCCCTTCATCGACCGGATGAAAGGTGCGCATGAGTGGGGCGGCGAGTTTGCCCGCTACCTGCATTCCAGCGGCTCGGCCCATGCTTTCCGCGACACGGACGTGTTCTCCGGCACCGGCACCGTCGCCAACCTGAGTTTCACGCCACAGACGATCCTCAGCATCGACCCGATCATCTCGCTTGCGCGGTTCGCGGAGGGTCTGATCAACCAGTCCGAATACATCGCGATCCTCTCCAACCCGGACAATTTCTTCCAGATCCAAACCGGCACCGGCGGCAACTCCGAACTGGTCGGCAGGCTGCGCGCGTCCGATCCGTTTGAGCTGATGGCAACCTTCGACAGCGACATCGGTATGACGCTCGGCCAGTTGCGGGCGGGTGGCCAAGCCATCGTCACGTCCGGCGACCGCGCCGCCACCTTCGACGACCTGCAACTCGATGCCAACGGCTGGCCGATCCACCCGCCGCTGGATGTTGCCGGCGGCGAAGGCGAGGCATCGACCATCGTCATGTGGTACCCGGCAGAGGCTGCCAACGCGCCGGACAGCATCTACAGCGGGAATTTCTTCCTGATGGCCGATGGCGAGGGCACGCTGGAGCTGTTCCAGGGCGGCGGCGGCTCGCTGAACATGGGCAACATCCAGATCAACGGCCCCACCGTCGTGCCGTTCAGCTACACCCCCAACGGCGGGCTCGTGCGGCTGACAATCGCCAGTTCCGATCCGAACGATGTCGGCGAGTACGTCCGCAACATCCGCATCGTCCACGAAGACCACATGGACCTGTTCGAAGCCGGCGAGATCTTCACCCCCGAATTCGTCGAATTCCATCAGGACGACCGCGTCCTTCGCTGGATGGAGGCGCTGGAGACCAACGAAAACCCGCCCCATGCCGAAGGCGACTTCGATGATGGGCCGGACCTCGACTACTACACGTTCAACCTGGGAACGACCCATACGGAGGCGAACGGCTTCTCCATCGACGCCATCGTCGCCTTCTCCAACAAGACCGGCGTCGATCCCTGGATCAACGTGCCCGTAAACGCCTCGGACGCCTACGTTCAAGGCATGGCCGAATATATCGAGGCCAACCTCGACCCCAAGCTGAAAGTGCATATCGAACTCGGCAACGAAAACTGGAACAGCGGCTTCGACACCCACACCCACGCTCAGGCGGAAGGTCTGGCGCGCTGGGGCGAGTTGCAGTTGCAGACCGATGGCTCCGGCCAGTTCGTGCTCGACGGTAGCGGCGACCCGATTGTCCTCCAGGACGGCTATTTCTTCTCACCCGACGCCGCCGCCGCCAATGGCTACACCCTGGCCTCGCTGGCAGCGGACCTCGGCCTCGGCCACGGCATCTATGACGAGGGCTTTGCCTGGGCCCAATGGCAGTCCATGCGCGCGACCCAGGTGGCGGAGATCGTGGATAGCGCCTTCATCGCTGGCGACGCCCAGACCGCCGACGCCCGCGTCGAGCATGTCCTGGGCTCCCAGGCCGGCGGCTCCGGTAATACCCCGGTCCTGATGACCGCACCCGTGTGGGCGGAGGCAGAACCGGGCGCTTGGACCGATCCGGCCGGCTTCTTCGAGACCCTGACCGTCAACGCCTATTTCGGCGGCACGACGGGCTGGAAAGATTCGGATATCGTCGACCATTGGCTCGGCACCATGACGGCGCAAGAGGCGCAAGACATGCTGCTGCGCCATCTGAAAGCGGGCCTCGACCCCAGCTACAACCACATCGCCTTCGACGGCGGCCTGATCGACGGCTCCGGCAATGTCATTCCGGGCGAAACCGTTTCCGGCGTCAGCTACACGTCGAACCTGATCGTCGATGTGTTCGATGCCATCTATGAAACCAACATTGGCGTCCGCCAGGATATTCTCAGCGGCCACGGCGTCGCGACCTCGAACGAGGTTCTGTTCGGCGCGGACGTCCATAACTACGTGCGGCTGGTGACGGAGACTTCGGGCAACACCGCTTTACAATTACGGGTCGATCCGGCGGGCGGCCAGTTCGAAACGGTGCTGGAGTATGACAGCCTGCTCTCCAAGACCATCGGCGAGATGATCGACGAGGGCACCCTGTTCGTCCGCAGCCCGGAAAGCCTCGCCGATGCCATGGACGGCCGCATCGCCCCGCAAAAAGCCTATGCCGACGCTTATGGCCTGAACCTCGCGGCCTACGAGGGCGGCCAGCACTTCGTGGCGGCGACCTGGGGGCCCTACGCCAGCAATGCAGGCAACACGGCCCTGCACGACCTGTTCTCCGATCTGAACCAGACCACGGAAATCGGCGATCTTTATGGCTACTGGTTCGACGCATGGCAGGCCCTCGGCGGCGGCCAGTTCGCCCACTTTTCCGACTATGGCGGTTCGTCCCAATTCGGCAGTTGGGGCACGGTCGCGTATCTGGGCCAGCAGAATGAGGCCGGAGCCTCCACGCCCAAATACGACGCCGTCCAGGCATTGAACAATGCCGCGCCCTGGTGGACGACCGACGCCCGCGACCCCGGCGCGTTCCTGCAAGGCATCGTGGACCTCGGCACCGCAGCCGACGATGTGCTCATCGGCTCGGTGGAGGAAGACCTGCTCTTCGGCGGCGACGGTAACGATTCCCTGACCGGCGGTCCCGGCGATGACAGCCTTTCGGGCGGCGCGGGGACAAACATCGTCGATGCGGGCGAAGGCGACGACCTGATCCTGCTCACCAGCCTGACGGACACGATCGACGGCGGCGACGGCTTCGACACGGTGAAGACGGCGGGGGGCCTCTCCGCGGTCGACCTCTCCACCCTGAACGCCAGCAATGTGGAGGCGCTCGACCTCCGCGATGTCGCCCACACCGACCTGACGCTCAGCGCGAACGACCTGTTCGCCTTCAATGCAGACCGCTC
Source organism: Alphaproteobacteria bacterium (assembly GCA_965222315.1). GTDB lineage: Bacteria > Pseudomonadota > Alphaproteobacteria > Bin95 > Bin95 > JACKII01. Next base: position 2,924,839 of record OZ244951.1, read on the forward strand.
CCTGACAGTTTATGCGGAGACCGACGACACCCTGCTGCTCACCGGCCTCACCTACCAGGGCAGCACGACCGACGGCGCGGCCAGCATCCACACGTATGAAGCCACGGTCTCAGCGGAACTGGTCACTCTCACCGTGTGGAGCGACAATCACCTTCAACCGGACGTGCAATTATTCCCGTAGGGCCTAAGGCTTGTTCCACATCCGGGAGGCGGAGGGTTGCCCCCTCGCCTCCCGCTCCGCCTCCAGGCGGGCGATCTTCATGTCCATGTCGGTCCGATGCGTCAGCCCATGGGGATTATCGCGGGTGGGCATGGCTTCCGCCGTGATCAGAAAACGTTCCTGCGCCACCGCATAAAGCCGCCAGAGTTCCGACAGCGGGTCAGCATCGTCGTCGGCTCGGATATCCAGCCAGGGGTAGTCCTCCCCCCGGTAGATCACCAATGCCGCCGACTGCCTGCCCCGCTTGTCGCCGCCCGCGTCCTCGCCCGCCTGCATGGCCAGCAGCAGACGGTCGGCAAAGGGTTCCGCCATGGCGGACTGGTAGGCGCGCAGCGTCTCCGCCACGACCTGCGGACCCTCCAGCATGTTGCCGGCGGCGGAGACCCCATCGGCCACCTCGTGCCCGGCCCAGTCCACGCATTGCAGACCGGTATAGGCAGCGTTGCGGCCTTGTGCGTCGATCAGGTGGAACTGCCGGATCGGGTGCCCCTGGTCCCGCTCCAGAAACCGGTCGGCAATCGCATCGGGCGCGAGCCCCGCTTCCATCAGCTTCAGCCCGTCCGTGCCGAAGGTGGGATTTGGAAAGGCTTGGCTAGCCACCGCGCCAACCCCGCCCCGCACGTAGGGAACGATCGCCCCCACGGCGAAATAGCGGCTGGCCACCGCCACGCCCAAGGCCCCGGTCGCCGGATCGCGCGCCACGATGGAGTAGGTCATGTGTCGGACCCTTAATGCATCATCGGCGCTTTGAGGAAGCTGGCGCGGTCTGCCGACTGCACCGCCACGTCGAACATCCGCCCATTCCGCGAAACCCGCAGTCTCACCTGCGCCCCCGCAGTGCCGACGGCCCATATGCGCTGCCAGACGGCGAACAGGTCGCTCGGCTCGTCATCCTCGACCGAGACGATGCGGTCCCCCGCCTGAATGCCCGCGCGGTCCGCCGGTCCGCTGTCGGTAACGCCGGCGACATATACCGAATCGTCATTCTCGGTGGCCAGCATTCCCAGCCAAGGGCGGGAGGGCCGGTTCGCCCTGCCATGGGCGAGCAGGTCCGGCAGAATTGGCGGCAGCAGGCCGATGGGCACCACCATGTTCATGTCCGCCCGCTGCGCCCGGGTATGGCCCTGCTGCAGAATCAGGGAGCCGATGCCATAGAGCTTGCCATCTTCGCCGATCAGGCCTGTACCGCCCCAATTCGGGTGGGCTGGCCCGGTATAGAACGCGTCGTCCAGAGCGTACTCCCAATAGCCCGCGAACTCCTCGCGGCCCGCCAGCTTGACCTCCATGGCGTGCTTGCGCCCGCCGCCCGCGGCGATGACGAAATCGTCGCCGATCTTCACCGTGTCGGTGTCGCCGATTTCCAGCGCGGGCAGATCGAGCCGCCCCAGCGCCTGCACCAGGCCGAAGCCGGTTTCCTGGTCCACGGCCAACGCATGGCCGGGAATCGCGCGGCCATCATTGGTGTTAATCCAAATGGTTTCCGCCTCTGTCACCAGATAGCCGATAGTGACGATCACGCCGGATTCATCGATGACAACGCCGCTGCCGCCGCGCTCCGGCCCGAGCGTGCGGGCGGTGAATGCATCTTCCGGGACATAGGAGTGCAGGGTGACGACGGCGCTCAATGTCCGGTCAAGATCGTAGGCATAATCTGCCGGATTTGGTTGAAGTTTGCTGGGAATATCCCAATCGGAATCGGTCATACTGCTGCCCTATTCATGGCATGGGGATCTCTAAATCGATGTCAGTATAACGGCAGATAGGTGGCCCGCGCCAACCGGCAATACCTTCTTGGCGGCCGCCGGGCGGAGACCGCCCGCCAAAACAGGCACTTCCGACGAACGTGTGACCGCCTTCGGACCGCCCGCTGGCAATGCGGCGCCATCCGCCTTAGCCTGTGCGGGCATAGCGCACAGGCAAGTGCGTTGGCTGATAAACGATGGAGGAAACACCATGCACACTTTGGCAAAATTTTTCGGTTCCGCGGCGGTCGCGGGCTGTTTCGCGTTGTCGTCGGGCGCGGCCCTGACGGCGGAGTGCGCCCCATCCAAATATGGCAAGGATGACGAGATCGGCGCCGCCAACCTGATCACTCCAGAGAGTGTCATGGCCGCGTCTAAGCTGATCAAGAACGGTGAGACCCACCCCCTCGGCATTGTCATCGACCCCAACATGCCGGCATTCCCGCCCCGCAAGATGATGATGCAGGTTGTGCAGCCGAACCAGCAGTACGGCCGCAAGATGGACAAGGATTTCGGCTGGGATATCGTCTACAATGACGACGTCACCCAGCTATGGTGGGGCACCGGCCCGCAGATCGATGGCCTGGGCCATCTGGGCGAATCCCAGATGTATTACAACTGCAATGAAGGCAAGGAATTCGCCGCCCTCACCGGCTTGAAGAAGCTGGGCATCCACACCATCCCGCCGCTCGTCGCCCGTGGCGTGCTGGTGGACATGGCCAAGCATTTCGGCGTGGAAACCATGGATGCCGGCCAGCCTATCGACAGCGCCGACATCAAGGCGGCGGCCGAGGCGCAGGGCGTGACGTTCCAGGAAGGCGACATCATCCTCCTCCATACCGGCTGGACCGACGCCAAGCTGGAGAGCGATCCGCAGGCATGGGTATCCGGCGAGCCGGGCCTCTCTAACGAAGGCGCCGAGTATCTCGCCTCGCTGAACCCGGTCGCCGTCGGCGCCGATACGTGGGGCGTTGAAGCAGTGCCGCCGAAGGACGGCGACAAGGTCTTTTACGGCCACGTCACCTTCCTGAAGAAAAACGGTATCTTCATCCTGGAGACCATGAACACCGGCCGCCTCGCAGCGGAAGGCGTGCATGAGTTCATGTTTGTCCTCGGCCAGGCCCGCCTGAAGGGGGCCGTGCAGATGATGATCAACCCGGTCGCCATGTGGTAGGCCTCAACCATCCCATGTCCCGGGAAGGGGAGCGGTCCGCCGCTCCCCTTTTCCTTGGCAGCCATCCAAGAGCGGTGCAGCCTGCTTTCGCCAGTGCGCCCGATCCGCTATCCACCAGCGAACCAAAACGGCACCGCGCTCGCCGCCCGATTCCAGCGCGCAAAAACAGGAGACAGGCGTGAACAATTGGCCGGCGCCCTTGCGCGTGGGTTTCTGGATGTGTGTGACGGCGGTCGGATTTGCCGTGATGTTGAACACCGTCCGGCACCTGTCAGACAGCGGCATGCATGTGATGGTCGTGGCCTTCTGGCGGAATGTTTTCGCCGTCGTGTTTTTCGCCCCCCTGATCGTGCGCTACTGGCCCAGCCGCTTCGGCGCGGTCCGCTGGGGCGCCTACAGCCTACGCGCCATCATCATGACGCTGTCGACCGTTACGCTCTTCCTCGGCGCCATCCTGCTACCGGTGGCGGAGGCAACGGCCCTCAGCTTCACCGCCCCCCTCTTTACCGTCATCGGCGCGATCCTGTTCCTGAAGGAGAAGGTCGGTTGGCGGCGCTGGAGCGCGTTGATCGTCGGCTTTTGCGGCATCCTCATCATGCTGCGGCCAGGCGGAGACGCCTTCCAGATGGGCGCGCTGGTCGTGCTGACGGCCAGCATTACGTTCGCCACTGTCACCTTGATGGGCAAGGTCTTGCTGCGCGCCGACCCGCCTGCGCTAGTCACCCTCAATCTCGCGCTCTATTCCCTGCCGTTCTCCCTCCTCATCACATTGCCATTCTGGCAATGGCCGTCAGGTGATCAATGGTTTTGGCTGGTGGTCCTTGGCATCGCCGCCATCTGCAATATCTATGGTATTACCAAGGCGCTGCAGGCAGGCGACGCCTCGCTCACCCAGGCATTCGATTTCCTGCGCCTGCCGGCCACGGCGTTCCTGGCCCTGGTCTGGTTCAATCAGTTCCCGGATGTCTATGTCTGGATCGGCACCGGCGTGATCGCCGCCAGCAGCATCTACATCGCCCAGCGGGAGGCACGAAAGAAAGGCACGGCATGACATCTCACCTTTCGATTATCGCGGCCGCCGCCCTGTTGCTGGCCCTGTTCACCGCCCTGCCCCGACCGGCTTCGGCGGAGCAGGTTCATTGCTACGACGCGGCCCGCAAAGTGCTCTCCTATGTCGGCCGCACGGCGTGCAAGCATGAAATCGTCCCGGCGGAACGCGCGCAGGAAATCCGTGACGCCCGGCGGGACTATATCCGCCGTTCCATGACCCAGCCGGACCCGCTGCCCCAGCCGTCGCACTACAAGTCCTTCGGCTCCGGCTTCTTCGTCCATCCTGCCGGCTACGTGGTCACAAACCACCACGTAATCGCCCGCTGCGGTGGCGTTTCCGTGCTGAACAGCAGCGGCGCAGAGGTTCCGGCCCGGCTGATCGCTTCGGCCCCGCGCGAAGATCTGGCGCTGCTGAAAGTCGACGGTGCGGTCAATGCCTACGCCCCCGTCTCGAACGGTAACCCGGCGGCCGGCGATCAACTCACCATCATGGGTTTCCCGGTCCTGAAGCTGCCCCGGCGCGAACCGATGATGATGCGGGGCGGCTATCTGGGGGAACAGACCGTCTCCAACCGGGGCCGAATCCTGGTTCTCGACGCGCTGGTCTGGCAGGGCTCCAGCGGCAGCCCGGCCTTCGACCGCTACGGCCATGTGGTCGGCGTGGTGTTCGCCAAGGCCAACATACCCGGAATCTTCCTCCGGTCGGGCGAGGTCGCGGACGACCGCACATACGCCGTGCCCGCCAGCGTGCTGGCCACCTTCCTGCGTCAGCATGATGTGACGCCGGTCACAGCAAAGCCGGACGGCAAGCCCCTACAATCCAAAGATGCCTTGGTCCGCATCAATTGCCTGCCCTGACCGGCGACGCGAATTTGTCACCCACCGGTTAACGGAACTGTCACGAATTGCTGGGATAAGGGCTGCATAAGAAAGCCCGGACACCGGGCGGAATCGAGAGAGTTTCAATGGAACCGTCTACTATTACCCATCGCTTACAACCCCATCCCTTGCCGTCCCGCGCCTTACCGGCGGGCCGGCCCTGGGCGCTGCTGATCGACTTCGACACCTGCATTGCCGAACCGGCCGGGGACCGGGACGGCATTTCGGTCTCTCCCGCCAGCCGCTACACGCTGATCGGCCTGTTCCGCTCGCTCGGTGGTGCGGTGGCGCTGATCACCAACCGCAGCCTGCTGGAGGTCGACCGCCAGCTTGGCCTGCCGGATGTGCCGGTTGCGGCCAGCAATGGCTTGGAGATGCGCTCGCTCCGCAAGGCTGCGGCAGCGCCAGCATTCGGCCTGCCGTCTGGTCCGCACCGCCCGCGGGGCGAACTGGTTTCCGCCTTGATGGCCACGGCACCGTTTGCCGGACGCGCGCCGGTATACCTCAGCGGCGAATCCGGCGACGACACTGCCTTTGCGGCCGCCAAAACCCTCGGGGGCACGGGAATTTTTGTTGGCAGCGCTCCGCTGGCTGCCGCCGCATCCCTGCCCCATGCGAGCGCTGCCCGCGCCCTGCTGCGCACCTGGGCGGCGGAATTGGCGGATGCGGTGCGCCCCGTCCGCGGGTAATTGATCGCCCGCGGCACCTGGACTGCTTGCGAGTCCCTCCGCCGCGCGGCATCACCCAGCCACGACGACAGCAATGGGATATTTTCGCGATGTCAGATTTTGCGACGATTGACGACCTGGAACCCGCGGGCAAACGCGTCCTGGTGCGCCTCGACCTGAATGTGCCCATGACCGATGGCAAGGTCAGCGACATGACCCGGATCGAGCGTTCGGTCCCCACCGTGCGGGAGCTGTCGGAGAAAGGGGCAAAAGTCATCGTCCTCTCCCATTTCGGTCGGCCGAAGGGACAGCGCAACACGGAGATGACGCTGGAGCCCATCGCCCGCGCCTTTGCCGAAGTGCTCGGCCAGAACGTCACCTTCGCCGGCGATTGCATAGGACTGGAAGCGGCGGCCATCGTGAACGGCCTCGCCAATGGCGGCATCGCGATGCTGGAGAACGTGCGGTTTCACGCGGGCGAGGAGAAGAACGACCCCGCTTTCATTCAGCAGTTGGCCGCGCTCGGCGACATCTACGTGAACGACGCTTTCTCCGTCGCCCACCGCGCCCATGCTTCCACCGAAGGGCTGGCCCATGTGCTGCCGCCCGCTGCCGGCCGTCTGATGCAGGCCGAGCTGGAGGCGCTTGATTCTGCCCTGGGCGACCCCACCCGGCCCGTTGCCGCGCTTGTCGGCGGCGCGAAAGTCTCATCGAAGCTCGACGTGCTGACCAACCTGATCGACAAGGTCGATATGCTCATCATCGGCGGAGGCATGGCCAACACCTTCCTCTATGCCCAGGGCAAGGAGATCGGAAAGAGCCTCTGCGAGAAAGACCTCGCCGGCACCGCCCGCGAGATTTTGGCGAAAGCGGCGGCCAGCGGCTGCACCATCCTCCTGCCGAAGGACGCCACCATCGCCCGCGAATTCAAGGCGGGCGCTCCGTCGGAGGTCATTCCGGTCGACCAGTGCCCGGCCGACGCCATGATCCTCGATATCGGCATGGACGCCGTCGACGAGCTGGAGGCCCGACTCGCACAGACCAAGACTCTGGTCTGGAACGGCCCCATGGGTGCATTTGAGATCGAACCGTTCGACCGCGGCACCAACGCCGTCGCCCGCGTGGCGGCAGCCGCCACCCGCGCCGGCAACATGGTGACCGTGGCCGGCGGCGGCGACACAGTGGCGGCACTGGCCAAAGCCGGCGTGGTCGACCAGTTCTCTTATGTCTCCACCGCAGGCGGCGCTTTCCTGGAATGGCTGGAAGGGAAGGAATTGCCCGGCGTCGCTGCTCTGAACAAGGGCTAGCCGCCAATGGCGGAAATGCCTGTTCTCGCCAATGCATCCGTTCAGCGAGTACAGACGGCCCTGAAGTCGGCAGGATCTCCGGCGGAGGTCATCGCACTCGCAGGAACCGCCCACAGTGCGCAGGAAGCAGCCGACAGCATCGGTTGCCCGCTCGGGGCGATCGTGAAATCCCTGGTCTTTGCGGTAGGCAGCCAGCCTGTCATGGCCCTTGTCGCGGGCGACCGGCGCTGCAACGAGAAAGCCCTGCCGGCTGCCGTCGGACTGGAGGGCAAAGCCAAGCGCGCCTCAGCGGACCTGGTGCGGCAGGCCACCGGCTTCGCCATCGGCGGCGTCTCTCCAATCGGGCACCTTTCCCCGCTGCCGGTCGTCTTCGACGCGAGCCTTGCCCGTTTCGAATCGATCTACGCCGCGGCAGGCCACCCCCACTGCGTTTTCCAAACGACGCCGGAGGAACTCCAGCACCTAACCGGCGCAACGGTTTCGGAAACCATTGGCTTGGCTTGAGGGCCGTCGCTGGGCTATCAAACGGTCCAGCACACAAGCTCAATCACAAGGAACATGCGCCCCATGTCTGCCACCGCCACCACTGGACTGCCGCTTTCCAAGTACAAAGTCCTCGATCTGACCCGCGTTCGCGCGGGGCCGACCTGTGTGCGGCAGTTGGCCGACTGGGGCGCGGACGTGATCAAGGTGGAGGCCCCGCCGGATGGCAAGGAAGGCCTCGGCGGCGCGCGTGACGGCTCCGACTTCCAGAACCTGCACCGCAACAAACGCTCGCTCACCCTTAACCTGAAAGACCCTCAGGCGCTCGAGGTCTTCATGAAGCTGGTCAAGGAAGCGGATGTGGTCGTGGAAAACTACCGCGCCGACGTGAAGTACCGGCTGGGCATCGACTATGACAGCTTGGCCAAGGTCAATCCCGGCATCATTTTGGGCTCGATCAGCGGCTTCGGCGAGGATGGTCCTTACCGCGACCGCCCCGGCTTCGACCAGATCGCCCAGGGCATGGGCGGCATCATGTCAATCACGGGCGAGGTCGGCGGCGGCCCGATGCGCGCCGGCATCCCGATCGCCGACCTTTGCGCCGGCATGTTCTGCGCCCAGGGCATCCTGCTGGCGCTGCTGGAGCGCGAAACCTCCGGCAAGGGCCAGTGGGTCACCACCTCGCTGCTGCAAGCCCAAATCCAGATGCTGGACTTCCAGGCGGCCCGCTACCTGAAAGAGGGCGAAGTGCCGGTCTCCGCCGGCAACGATCATCCGACCAGCATCCCAACCGGCGTGTTCCCGACCAGCGACGGCCATATCAACATCGCCGTCGCCGGTGGGCCGATCTACGAGCGGTTCTGCAGAGCCGTTGGCCACGAGGAATGGATGACCGACGACCGTTTCGACACGGCCCCGAAGCGCTCCAAGAACCGCAAGGAGATGAATGCCGTCATCGCCGAAGTGACCCGGCATAAGCCCAGCAATTATTGGGTGGAACTGTTCGAGGAAAAGGGCGTGCCCTGCGGCCCGATCTACAACATGGAGCAGATGTTTGCCGACCCGCAGGTCAAGCACCTGGAGATGGCGACGCCGGTCAAGCATCCGCGCATCGGCGAGTTCGGTATCGTCAATCAGGCTGTCCGCCTGAGCCGCACGCCCCACAAAATCCGCACCGCCACGCCCGAACAAGGCGAGCATACGGACGAGATATTGGCCGAGCTTGGCTATGACGCGGCCACGATCAAGACCATGCACGAGAAGGGCGTGGTGTAGGCCACACCCGCGGCTGGTTAATTCCCCTGGTGCTGGCCGACGAAGTCCAGCACCAGGCGATTGAAGGCGGTGGGCTCCAGGCAGGGCCAAAAATGTAAGCCGTCATCGATGAATTGGAGTTCAGCATCCGGCAATAGCTCGGCAGCGGCGCGGGCAAAGATTTTAAACGAGCCGATCGTATCGCCGCCTACGACGAGTTTGACCGGCATCTTCAGCGCTCTCAAGTCGTCCGCGTTGATCGATGGCTTAGGCGGGCCGGCCATCATCAACGGTATGGTGCGGGCATTGTCCAGCAACATCTGCTGGGCCCATTCGGGGAGGCTGTCGAAAGGAAGCCGATGCTGGTTGAGACCACCAAGTCCGGCGCGCACTGCTGCTTCAAAGTCTCCGGTCGCAGCCGGAGCCATCATGCCGCTGAGGGCTGCTGCGCGTGCTTCGGTCGCCTGTCGGATTTCTTCTGGTTTGGTGAGATGGGTATCAAGGCTTGGCTCGTATAGGACCATCCCTTTGACGAGGCTCGGATTCTGGACCGCCACCGTGAAGGCCACCGCGCCGCCATGTGACCACCCGACCAGCGTCGCCGGCTCGTCCGCAAGTTCCCGGATCAGTGCCGCAACGTCATCGGCATGGGTTTGCACGCTGTAGAGCCCTCCAGCATCTTCCCACGGACCCGTGCCGCAATAGCGGAGGTCCGGCATTATCGCCCGAACATGCTGGCCCAGTTCTGCACGATGCGGCCGCCAACTGCGGTGGTCGGTAATACCACCATGGATCAGGACAACGGGGTCACCCGCACCGACTTCAACATATCGGATATCTGCGCCGTTGAGGGTGATGCTTCGCAAGACCGTGCTGTCGTTCATGATGGTCTGTCTTTGGTGAGTTGGGACTGTCGGACTCCGCGTTTCGTGCCTTGCCCGGCTGGGCAACGATGATTCGGTTCACTTCGGCCCAAGGCCTGGACTAGGGCCAAGTTCGCATCCTATAAACGACCCTTTGTCGCCCTGCCATTCGGATGGTGACTAAGTTCCGGTAAGCGCCGGACATATGAGATTAGCCTCAGCGGACTGGACTTACAAACGCCCATGACCACAAAAGAATACGCCGACGGCAAGATGATCGCCGAGAAGCGCGACGGCATCGGCTGGATGATCTTCAATCAGCCGGCCAAGCGGAACGCCATGACCTACGCCATGTGGGAAGCGATCCCGCCGATCATGGCTGACTTCGAGAGCGACGCGGACGTTCGCGTCGTCGTGATGAAGGGCGCGGGCGACAAGGCTTTCGTCTCCGGCGCGGACATCTCGGAGTTCGAGCACATGCGTGCCTCGCCCGAGCAGACGCGCGAGTACGATCTTTCCGGCGACCGGGCGCACGCCGCCATGGGCAGCCTCACCAAGCCCTTCATCGCCCAGATCCAGGGCTGGTGCATGGGCGGGGGTGCCGCCATCGCCCTCGACGCCGACATCCGCATCTGTTCCGACGGCAGCCATTTCGGCGTGCCGGCAGCCAAGCTCGGCGTCGGCTACGGCTATGACGGCATCCGCATCCTCGTCGATCTGGTCGGCCCGACCTTTGCGAAGGAGATCTTCTTCCTCGGCAAGCCCTTCACGGCGGAAGACGCGCGCATCATGGGCCTCGTCAACCGGGTCGTGCCGGTAGAGCAGTTGGAGGCCACGGTCCTCGAATATTGCGACATCATCAAGAACAACGCCCCTTTGACAATCCGGGCGGCCAAAGCCGCCATCAATGCGGCTGTGCAGGACGAAAGCCGCCGCAATGTCGCCACCATTACGGATATGGTGGAGGCATGCTTTGCGAGCGACGACTACACCGAAGGCTACACCGCCTTCATGGAGAAGCGCCGCCCGGTCTTCCAGGGCCGATAGCGCGTGACCAACGGCGAGCCATATGAGAGCCGGGTCCGCATCGACCTGACCGCCTTTGTGGTCGCGGTCGATGAGGGCCAGCCGTATGTGCTGACCGTGGACAGCCCGGTCGCGCCGGGTACCGCCCTCCCCTCCGGCCCCCTGGTGCCGGGCCACCGTACCCTCCAAGCCGGGCTCCGCTCCTGGGTTGAGGAACAGACCAAATTCCGGCTCGAATATGTTGAGCAGCTTTACACATTCGGCGACCGTACCTCTGCCCCGATTGAGGCGGATGAGGGCGTAGACCACCGCGCCGTATCCATCGCCTACCTGGCGCTGGTCGCCATGACCGCCGAGCAGTTGAAGATGCAGGCGCACTGGGTTTCCTGGTACGCATTGTTCCCCTGGGAAGACCGGCGCGATGGCGAACCGCCGATGGTGCGCGAACTGCGCGACCGCCTGGTCGTCTGGGGCCGCCAGAACCACGGCCCGCGCGGCCGCGATTGGGAGGAACGGGTCGATCTGACCTTCGGCACCGGACAGGTGCCCTGGGACGAGGAGCGGGCGCTGGAGCGGTACGAGATGCTCTATGCCGCCGGGCTGGTGGACGAGGCATTCCGCGACCGCGGCTATCCGCTGCCCCAAACGCCGGGCCTGACCTTTGGCGCCGCCCTTGCCGCCGATCATCGCCGCATCGCCGCCACCGGCATCAGCCGCCTGCGCGCCAAGCTCAAATACCGCCCGGTCCTGTTCGAGCTGATGCCTCCGGAGTTCACCCTATCTCAGCTGCAAAAAACGGCGGAGGCCCTCTCGGGCATCCCGCTGCACAAACAGAATTTCCGCCGGCTGGTAGAAGGCCAGAACCTCGTGGAAGAGACCGGCGGCATCGCCACTGACACGGGCGGCCGCCCGGCCAAGCTGATGCGCTTCCGTGAGAATGTGCTGCTGGAGCGGCCTGCGCCCGGCCTGCGCGTCAGGGCCGACCGGCGCACGGCAGGGGCCTGACACGCGTCGAACGCCTGGTCTTTTTGGCTCAGAATCTCACCCCTGACCTCCCCCGCGCTGAACCAGAGGCTCACCCATTCTTTTTCTCATTCGGAGCAAATCATTCTTGACAGAAACATGACGGCTCTTATACTCATACGGAGTATATACTCGAAGAGAGTACAAAACGCTCCGAGGTGTTTTTTCTGACCATAAAATGCTCAGTATGAGCAGAAAGAGTCATCATGTCAGCCACCGCCATCATTGAAGGCCAGACCCGACTGCCCTTCACCGCCGCCGTCGAGGCGCGAACCGCGCCCATCTACGACCGGCTCAAAGACCAGATCCCACCCGTCGAATGGGAACTTTTTGCCCCGGAGATCGACGCGATCAACAAGCTGAAGCGCGAGCGGAACGCCATCATCCTCGCGCACAACTACCAGAGCCCGGAAATCTTCCACGGCGTGGCCGATATCGTTGGCGACAGCCTGGCGCTGGCGCGGGAAGCCGCCAAGTCCGACGCCGACGTGATCGTCCTGGCGGGCGTCCATTTCATGGCGGAGACCGCCAAGCTCGTGAACCCTAACAAGACCGTGCTGATGCCGGACATGGACGCGGGCTGCTCCCTCGCCTCCTCCATCACGGCACAGGACGTGCGCGATCTGAAGGCGAAATATCCGGGCGTGCCGGTGGTGACCTACGTCAACACGTCGGCCGCCGTGAAGGCCGAGTCGGACATCTGCTGCACCTCCGGCAATGTGGTGAAACTGATCGAGTCTCTTGGCGTTCCACGCGTTCTCTGTATCCCGGACGAATACCTCGCCAACTACGTCGCCACCAAAACGGACGTGGAAATCCTCTCCTGGAAGGGCAAGTGCGAGGTGCACGAGGAATTTACCGCCGATGACATCAAGATCTTCCGGGAGACCATGGACGACGTGGTCGTGGTCGCCCACCCGGAATGCCCGCCGGACGTGATCGCCGAGGCGGATTTCGCCGGCTCCACCGCCGACATGACCAACTATGTTCGCACCCAGAAGCCGCCGAGGGTGCTGCTGCTGACCGAATGCTCCATGAGCAGCAACATCGCCGCCGAATTGCCGGAGGTGGAGTTCATCAAGTCTTGCGGCCTCTGTCCTCACATGAAGCGCATCACGCTCCCGAAAATCCGCCGTGCGCTCGAAACCATGCAGCCTGTGGTCGAGGTTGACCCCGAAATCGCCGTCCGTGCCCGCGCCGCGGTCGAACGCATGCTGGCCGTGGCCTGAGGGGGGGACGACGCTCATGGCCAGCCTCTCCCCCGCCCTGCCTGATCTGATGATCGAGTCCGTCGTCCGCGCCGCCCTGTTGGAAGATCTGGGCCGCGCGGGCGACATCACCACCGACGCCCTGGTGCCCGACGGTCAGATGGCGGAAGCCGCCATCGTCGCCCGCCAGCCCGGAACGGTTTCCGGCGTGACGGTCGCGGCCATGGCTTTCCGCCTGCTCGCCCCGGACATGCGGTGCGAGATCGTCCGCGCCGACGGCAGTCCGGTCGCCCCTGGCGATACCGTCATGCGCATCGCAGGACCGGGCCGGGCCATGCTGTCCGGCGAGCGGACGGCGCTGAACTTCCTGAACCGCCTCTCCGGCATCGCCACGGCGACGGCGGCACTGGTTGCAGCGGCCAAAGGCACCCAGGCCCGCATCACGTGCACCCGCAAGACCACGCCCGGCCTCCGCTTTCTGGAGAAGGCCGCCGTGCGTGCGGGCGGCGGCGCCAATCACCGCTTCGGCCTGGATGACGCCGTCCTGATCAAGGACAACCATGTCGCCCTCGCGGGCGGGGTCGTGGTGGCGGTGGAGAAGGCCCGCGCCGCGGTCGGCCATCTGGTCAAGATCGAGATCGAGGTCGATACGCTCGACCAGTTGCGGGAGGTCATGCCCGCAAAGCCCGACGCCATCCTGCTCGACAATATGGCGCCGGACATGTTGCGGGAAGCGGTCGCCATCATCGACGGCCGCGCCGTGACGGAGGCATCCGGCGGCGTCACGCTGGAAAGCGTGCCCGCCATCGCCGCAACCGGTGTAGATTTGATCTCCGCCGGCTGGCTTACGCATTCCGCCAAGAGCCTGGACCTGGGACTTGATATCGAGATGCGTTGAGGCCCCTGCACTTTCCCGACTTCACGTTTCTGCCAATTTCATCCTGAGTAGCGCGAAGCGCGTACCGAAGGGCTTTTCGCCGTGTGCCGCAGGCCCATGCCCTTCAATACGCGATGGCGTTCGTCCAATGCTTCTTAGCCAGCATGGCATTCCCCAGATGAGAATACTTTAGACCAAACTACACCTCATCCAGGGCGCTCGTCAGATCCGCCAGGATGTCATCAGGGTTCTCCACCCCGACCGACAGCCGCAACAGCCCCTTCGGCACGTCGGAGTGGACGCCCTCCACGGTCGCCCGGTGCTCGATCAGGGTCTCAACACCGCCCAGAGAGGTGGCTGGGATCGCGAGCTTCAGGCGGCTCACCACTTTCAGCGCTGACTCCGCCCCGCCCCGCACATCGAAGGAAAGCATGCCGCCGAAGCCACCCTGCATCTGCTTGGCGCTGACCGCGTGACCAGGGTCATCCGGCAGGCCGGGGTAGCGCACGGTCTCTACCTTCGGATGCTTCTGCAAAGCTTCCGCGATCTGCATCGCCGCCGCAGAGGCCGCCCGCACCCGCAGGTGAACCGTGCGCATGCCGCGGATCAGCAGCCAGGCCTCGAAAGGCCCCAGCACCGGCCCGGAATCGTGTCGCTCCACAATCAGCTGCTGCCAGATTTCGGCTTCGGGCTCGTTGGTCGTCATTGCACCGGCCAACACGTCGGAATGGCCGTTCAGGTACTTGGTGGCGCTCTCAAACGCCAGGTCCGCGCCATGCTCCAACGGGCGGCAGAGCACCGGGCTTGCCACCGTGTTGTCCACCGCCAGCAGCGCGCCCATGCGATGTGCGATCTCCGCCGCCGCGGCGATGTCGGTCACGGTCCAGAGCGGATTGGCGGGCGTCTCGATCCACACCAGCGCCGTCGCGCCGGGCCGCAGTGCCGAGCGCAACGTCAACAGATCGCCCGCCTCAAAGAATGTCACGTCGATGCCGAGCTTGTGCGCGTTCTCCCGCAGCCATTTGAGCGTGCCGAAATACCCCTCGCCCTGCACCGCCACATGACTGCCCGGCGGCAGGCAACGGAAGAGAGAGGCAATCGCGGCAAGTCCGCTGCCGAAAAGCAGGCATTCCTTGCCGCCTTCCAGCCGGGCGATAACATCCTCCGCCAGCTTAACGGTCGGATTGTCCGCCCGGCCATAGACCAGCCCCGCCGTCGGCTCATAATCCTGCGTCCGGCGGGCAAAGGTCGTGGCCGGCTGCCAGGGTGCGATGACGCCGCCGGTCTCCGTGTCCAGCCGGTGCAGCGCCTGGGCGGCCACCGTCTCTAGCTTCCAGTCTTCCTCGGCCATTTCCGGCACTCCACTTTTTTCGTTGCTCCACATGGCGGCAGCGGTTCTTGACAGGCTTCAAAGCTCGTGTTGCTTGATGCCGCAAGACGTTCCCTGACAGGTGCCACATCATGACCTACCGCGCTGGCCGCCATTTCCTCCAGATTCCCGGCCCCTCCAACACGCCGGACCGCATCCTGCACGCGCTCGCCAAGCCGACCATCGACCACCGCGGTCCCGACTTCGGAGAACTGGGCAAGGAGGTGCTGACCGGCATCAAGCGCATCTTCCAGACCCAGCACCCGGTCGTGATCTACCCCGCCTCCGGCACTGGCGCATGGGAAGCGGCGCTGGTCAATACGCTCTCGCCCGGTGACAAGGTTCTGATGGTGGAGACCGGCCAGTTCGCCACCCTTTGGCGCGAGATGGCGCTGAAGCTCGGCCTTAAGCCGGAGTTCATCGCGGGCGACTGGCGGCACGGCGTCATTCCCGATCAGGTCGAGGAGAAGCTGCGCGCCGACACCAACCGCGAGTACAAGGCCGTCTGCGTCGTTCACAACGAGACCTCCACCGGCGCCACCAGCCGCATTCAGGAAGTGCGCCAGGCTATCGACGCCGCCGGACATCCTGCCCTGTTCATGGTGGACACAATCAGCGGCCTCGCTTCCATGGATTTCCGCCATGACGAATGGGGCGTGGACGTCACGGTCAGCGGCTCGCAGAAGGGCCTTATGCTGCCGCCCGGCATCAGCTTCAACGCCCTCAGCCCCCGCGCGCTGGAGGCACGGAAGTCCGCTGGTTTCGTCATGTCCTACTGGGACTGGGAGGCCATGGTCGCCATGAACGAGAGCGGCTACTTCCCCTACACGCCCAACACAAACCTGCTCTATGGCCTGAAAGAAGCCATCGACATGCTGGAGGAAGAAGGCCTCGCCAACGTCTTCGCCCGCCACGCCCGCCTGGGTGAGGCCGCCCGCCGCTGCGTCCGCGCCTGGGGCCTGGAAATCCAGTGTGAGGAAGAGCGCGACTATTCCAACGTGCTGACCGCCGTCCGCCTGCCGGAAGGTCACGACGCCGACGCGCTCCGCGCCACCATCCTGGAGCGGTTCGACATGTCGCTCGGCAACGGATTGGGCAAGATCAAGGGCCGCGTCTTCCGCATCGGCCATCTGGGTGATTTCAACGAGAGCATGCTGATGGGAACCCTCTCGAACGTGGAGATGGGCCTGTCGCTGGCGGGCGTGCCGCACGACAAGGGCGGCGTCGATGCCGCCATGGCTTTCCTGACCGGCAACGCGGGCCCAGCTTAGAGGCGCACCCGCGCCGTATCCGCCGCGGCAGCGCCAATACGCGCGAGCATCACGCCCGCGATCCGCCGCCCCTTCGGCGTGCCGCTGAGGAAGGCCCCGGCAATCGACGCGCCCAGCACCGTAACCACGCGGGAGGCGGCGAGGTATTCGACCATCACCTCATCCGCCGACAGACGCGCCTCGCTCTCCCCGGTCAGCACGGCATGGTAATGGCGGACTAACTCGCCGATATGCCGGGCGCGCACGCCATCGGCCAGATTGCCGTTCAGAAAATAAGCCAAGTCATAGGCGAAATTGTTGATGGAGCAGGTCTGCCAGTCATAGAACCGCACTGCGCCGTCGCGCATGATCATGTTGTTCAGATGACTGTCGCCATGGTTCAGTGTCAGGCGCCGCCCGCAGAATGCCGCCAGCGCCGCATCGAACCCCGGCAAGGCTTCATCAATCGCCGCCGTCAGCCCGCCAGACAGCAGGTCGGGAAACATTTCCCGGCAAAGCGGCAAGCCCCGCTTTACCGTGCTGCTGAGCCTTCTCGCCAGCACCGGCGGCCGGGCGAGCCAGCGATGCTGCAACAGATGCTCCGCCCCCCAATGCCGCCCATGCAACCGAGCAAGAGCCGTGACCACAACCTTCGCTTCCTCGAAGGTGCACCCGTCCTCGAACGCGGCGAAGTCATAACCTTCCAGCGCTTCCAACAGCAGCACGAAACGGTCGCCACGCTTGGAGATACCGGCGTGATAGCAAACCGGCGGCCTGGCCGGACAGCCATCGGCAAGGTTCCGGTAGTAGCCAACCTCTGTCGAATAGAGCCCCAGCCGCGCGGAGGTCGCCGCCACCCTGGGGTCAGTTGCCGCCAGCTTCACCACCAGCGAGTCTGGCATGCCCGGCGCCGACCCGTCATAGGTCAGGTTGATCCGCCCGATGGAGCCAACCACGCCGACATTCTCGTCCATCGCCGCCGGCGCAAACCCCGTCACCGTTACCGGCGGGCCATCATCCGGCCTGGGTAGCGCCACCGTCAGCCATTCTGCCGTGATGTCCGCCGCCGACTCCGGTATAACGATATCACCCATTGAGCCAATCCTCGCCGCTCGGGCCCCGGAACGGGACCGTTAGTCCGCGGCTAGGTGGCAGCAAAGCCACCCCGGTGACAACCCTAACGGCACCCACGCATCGCCGTCGTCCGGGGCGATAAGCGTGCTTGCGGCTGGCACGGTTTTGCGTTTCTTTGCCATGATTAACGGCCACATCGCTCACATTGACCAATGCGGCCAATCAATACCAAGACAGAAGCGCATCCGGTACGGGGTACGACCCATTATGGAAAACCAAACTTTCGACTATGTCATTGTCGGCGCTGGCTCCGCCGGTTGCGTGCTGGCGAACCGGCTTTCCGCCGACGGCAAGCATTCGGTCTGCATCCTTGAGGCAGGCGGCAAGGACACGCATCCGTTCCTGCATATCCCCGCCGGGTTCATGAAGACGCTCACCAATCCCAGCGTGAACTGGCTCTATGCGGCCGAGCCTAGCGAGTGGACCGGCGGCCGCCGCATCGCCGCCCCCCGGGGCAAGACCCTTGGCGGTTCCTCCTCCATCAACGGCCACATCTACAATCGCGGCCAGCGGGCGGACTATGACGGCTGGGCCCAGCGAGGCAACCGCGGCTGGGGCTATGCCGACATCCTGCCCTATTTCAAGCGCACGGAACGCAAGGAAGGCGACGGCGACGGCACCTTCCGCGGCAAGGACGGCAATTTCGTCGTCACGGATACGCCTTGGAAGCATGAACTCTGCGAGGCCTTTATCGAGGGGGCCACGACCCTCGGCATTCCGCGCAACCCCGACTACAACGGCGCGACCCAGGACGGCGTCGGCTACTTCCAGCGCGCCATCCACAAGGGCCGCCGCATGTCGTCCGCCCGCGCCTTCCTGCATCCCGCCATGAGCCGCAAGAACCTCAAGGTCATCACCCACGCCCATGCGACGCAGATTCTGTTCGAGGGCAAACGCGCCACCGGCATCGCCTACGACCAGAAGGGCACGGCCAAGCAGGTTCACGCCCGGCGGGAGGTTATTCTGTCCGGCGGCGTCATCGCCTCCCCGCAACTGCTTCAGATCAGCGGTATCGGCGACCCCGGCCACCTGGGCGGCATCGGCGTCGAGGTCCGACACGCGCTGCCCGGCGTTGGTCAGAACCTGCGCGATCACTACGCCGTGCGCATGGTCGCCCGGATCAAAGGCACCTGGACCATCAACCAGCGCGCCAAGGGCCTGCCGCTGGTAGGCGAAATCGCGAAGTATTTCACCGGCCAGTCCAGTATCCTCGGCCTCTGCCCATCGCTCGTGCATTGCTTCTGGAAGAGCCATGACGCGGTGCAGGGCAATGACCTGCAAATGACCTTCACCCCGGCCAGCTACAAGGAAGGCGTGCAGAGCCAGCTTGACGACTTTCCCGGCGTCACCTGCGCGCCCTGGCAGCAACGCCCGGAGAGCAAGGGCCACCTGCTGGCCCGCTCCGCCAATCCGTTCGAGGCCCCGGAAATCCAGCCGAATTACCTGGCGGACGAGATGGACCGCCAAGTGTTGCTCGGCGGCATGCGGCTCGCCCGTCGTCTCCTGCGCACAGAGCCGATGATGCGCTATTTCGAGCGGGAGGAATTCCCCGGCGACTCCGCCCAGAGCGACGACGAACTGCTGGCCTTCGCCAAGGAGCGCGGTACCACCACCTTCCATCTCATGGGCACATGCCGCATGGCCCCGATGACGGACAAGACGGCCGTCGTGGACGACCAATTGCGCGTCCACGGGCTGGAGGGCCTGCGCGTCGCCGATGCCTCCATCATGCCGATGATGCTGTCTGCAAACCTGAACGCCGCCACCCTGTTGATCGGCGAGAAAGCCGCCGACATGATCCTCGGCAACACTGCGCCAGAGCCGGTAATCCTGGCGGAGGCGGCCTAGTGGTTCGATCAGACCACTAGGAACAAAGAAAAGCCCTACCATTCGATGCGGAGGGTTGTTCTCCGCAGCCCGCCGTTGCTAAGACTTTACCGGTCCCCCACAACGGTCGGGGCTTATTCACAGAGATAGAGGGTGTATCGATGAAGTTGCAAGGCGTTGTGGTGGTGGCAGTCATGGCAATCGGGGTGACAAGCTGCAAGACCACCAATGAAACCGTCGGCGCCGTCGTCGGCGGAATCGGCGGTGCCGCAGCGTCTTACGGCATCACCACAGCGCTCGGCGGCGACTCGACGACAGCCGCCATTGCCTCCATCGC
Source organism: Alphaproteobacteria bacterium (assembly GCA_965222315.1). Classification (GTDB taxonomy): domain Bacteria; phylum Pseudomonadota; class Alphaproteobacteria; order Bin95; family Bin95; genus JACKII01. Next base: position 2,944,530 of record OZ244951.1, read on the forward strand.
AGGCGGACTCGCCGGCGCCTATATCGGCGGCGAAATCGGCCGCGCCCTGGACGAGGAAGACAGCAAGAAGGCGCAAGCCGCCAGCACCAAGGCGGTGACGACCGGGACAACCGGCCAGACCGTTCAGTGGAAAAGCGACAAGAACCCGAATGTCCACGGCCAGACCAAAGTGGTCGATACCGGCAAAATCTCGAACCAGCCGGGTTCCTCGAAGCCCACGGTGACCTGGCAGCGCAGCCGCCGGCAGGAGCCGATCACCACCGTCCCCGCGCAGACTGAGCCAGAACCGGAGTCAGCCTCAACCTCGACCTCTGCCTCGACCTCCAAACCGGCCAGCAGGAGCACCACGCAGCAGCCGGCGGCGAAGTCGTCCAAGCCAGAACCTGTCAATACCGCGTCGGTTGAACCGGCCGACAACAAGACCTGCAAGAAGATCGACGAAGTCGCCTATATCAACGGCAAGGAAACCCGCCAGCAGCGCGTGTTCTGCCAGACTGCCAGTGGCGGCTGGGCGCCCGTCGCCGTTTAGACGACCCGATGCAAAGCATCATCCGGAACGGACACAGCTTTCAAGCCCTGCGGTCGGCAATCCCGCTGGCGGTGCTGACACTCTGCCTGCTGGTCTTTGCTGCCCAGGCTTGGGCAAGCTGCCCCAGTCCGCCACGGGCAATATGGAATCCCGTCAAGGATGCTCAGGGCAAGTACATGCCCATGTCCTACAAGTTGGTGCAAAAGGGTGAAAGCCGCGTACTGACGGCCAAGGGGGTCATCAAGTCCGGGGAGAGCAAGCGGCTGCAGGCAGCGTTGACCAGGCACCGGCCGGTGCACGAAGTCTGGCTGCATTCACCGGGTGGCACCTCTGTCGAAGGCATGCGGATGGGCCGTCTGTTGCGGCGGCAGGGTCTGGCCGTCCGCGTCCCGCGAGGAGCCGCCTGCTTCAGTGCCTGCTCCATGGTGCTGCTGGGTGGCGCGCTGCGGGCCGTCGACACTGGCGCGCACTATGGCGTCCATATGTGGACTTCTTTCGGTGAAGCCGGGGCTGACCGCTTTCTCGATTGGCTATCCAAACAATTGGAGAAAGGCGTCAAGGGAAAGCAACTGCGCAGGGCCGTTTCCGACCAGTTGCAGCAGATTGAGCGCCGGAATGCCGACTACGCCCGCGAACGCGCGAACTATCTGATTGAAATGTCGGTTTCACTCAGACTGATGACACCCAATGTGCAGACAAAAGCCAGCAATCAATACTGGCTCTGCCCCCAGGAAATGCGGTCGTTCAACGTCACCAACTACTGAACCAACGGTGCACGGCCCCACACACGGCGATGGCGGCATGGACGGCAGGGACAGGTTCGGTATGATCGCCCTTCTAGTCGCCACCGATAGTGAAATCACTGATGAAGAAGTACGAAGCAGACGTCATCGTCGTCGGCTGTGGCATCGCTGGCCTCTCTGCCGCCGCTTCCGCCGCCGAAGCGGGCGCGACCGTCCACGTGCTGGAGCGTGCGCCGGAGGAAGACCGGGGCGGCAACACACGCTACACCGAATCCTTCTGGCGGATGAAAGACCACGACACCATCGCCGACGACTTCACCGAACGCCTGGCCGAAAACGCAGCAGGCTACCTCGACCCCGAAGTGACCAAGGACTACAACCGCCCCTACAGCGACTGGCAGCCCCTGCTGCGCGCCCAGCCAACCTTGGACCCCGCCCTGATCGAGGCCTGGGGCGAAGGCGCCGGCCCCGCCGTCCGCTGGCTCGAGTCCAAGGGTGCGAAGTTCGACTACCTGCCCATCTACTTCCTGACCGTCTCCACCTCCCGCCTTGCGCCCGTCGGCGGCGGCTGGGCTTTGGTGGAAGCGCTCGCCACCTGGTGCGAGACCGAGGGGGCCGACAAGGTCACCATCAACTACGAAACCACCGCCAGGGGCCTGATTCAGGATGATCAGGGCCGGGTGACCGGCATCAAAGCGCTTGGCCCGGACGGACCGGTAGAATTCCACGGCAAGTCCGTCGTGCTCGCCTGCGGCGGCTTCGAGGGCAATTCAGAGATGCTGGCGCGCTATTGCGGCCCGCAGGTTCAGTGGACGCGTCCCATCGCCAAGGGCGGCTACTTCAACCGGGGTGAGGGCATCCGCATGGCGCTGGACGCCGGCGCTGCGCCAGGGGGCGATTTCGGCAGCTTCCACGCCCAGCCGGTGGACCCGCGCTCCGGCGCAATCGAGGCCGCCGTCGTGACCTTCAACTACGGAGTACTGGTCAACCTGGACGGCGACCGCTTTACGGACGAGGCGCCGGCCACCGCCGATGCGTGCTACGAAGCCATCAGCCGGGACATCCTTCAGCAGAAAAAGGGCCTCGCCTACGTCATCCATGATGCACGGCTGGATGATGTCCCCAACTGGCAGCTCGCCGTCCGCTCCGACCAGCCGCCTATTGAGGCGGCAACGCTGGAAGAACTGGCGGCGAAGATCGGGGTCAACCATGACCGCCTGAAATCAAGCATCGGCGCCTACAACGCCGCCTGTCCGACAGAGCCAACCGGCGAGGCTTTTACACCGCTGAAACTGGACGGGCTGCGCACGGGGCCCGGCCTGATTCCACCGAAGAGCAACTGGTCCCGCCCCCTGGACCGCGGTCCCTGGCGCGCCTGGCCCATCATGTGCTCGAACTGCTTCACCTTCGGCGGCGTGAAGGTGAACCCCAACGCCCAGGTGTTGGACATGGACGGCCGGCCCCTGCCCGGCCTCTATGCGGCGGGCGAAACCATGGGCGTCTACCACCGGACATACACCGGCTCCACCAGCGTCATGCGCGGCTGCGTCTTCGGCCGGCTTGCAGGCGAACATGCAGCGGCGGCATGGCGGATCAACAACGCCGGATAAGCGGAAACGCGCCCGTAGGTGACAAAACGCACGCCCCCGCCCCAAGGCGGATGTTACGCTCTGGGCACCAACAAAGGTTTTTGCCTATGAGACAGCACATTGTACCCCTGGTCCTGGCTGCCAATGCCGCGGTGATTCTGCTTGCCGCCGCGCCCCGCCTGGCGGCGGCGACAGACCTGCCGGCCCGCTTTACCGACGGCACCACCTGCCAGGCACGGTTTGACGCCTCCGACAAGGTCGCCTTCGGTGTCGACGTATCGAAGTTCCAAGGCGACATCGACTGGAAGGAAGTTTCAGATAAAACTGGCGTGCTCTACACCCTGGTCCGCGTGTCCTACGGCTTGGAGACGGATGAAAAGTTCAAGCGAAACTGGGACGCCCTCGAAGACAAATGCATCCTCCGCGCGCCTTACCACTTCTTCGTGGAAGCCATCGACCCGGTGGCGCAGGCAAAGGGCCTCTATGAAAGGCTGAAGGAGCACGGGGCGTTGGACTCGGAACTGCCCGTGGTCGCCGATATCGAGCGCGCCTCGGCCAAAGATGAAATCTGCGGAAACTCCGCCCGCGCGGCGGATTTCATCAAGCGGGCCTTTCAGTTCATCGCGGCTTTTGAAAAAGCGGCGGAGAAGGACCAGGACAGGCCGATGATGATCTACACCTCCAACGGCTTCTGGAATTGCCTGCCTGCATCCAAGGAAATGACCAGCATCCGCGACCTCTGGATCGCCGACTACGTCAAAGCCCCCGCGCCCCAAATCCCGAACGGCTGGACAGCGTGGCACTTCTGGCAGTTCTACAACAAGGGCACGGTCGCCGGTATCAAAGGCAACGTTGATGCCGACCGTTTCAATGGCAACGGGGCCGCCCTCCTGAACTACGCTGCGGGCGGGAAGTAAAGGGCAGCCACGTATTGCCTCTGCCCTTGGTTTGGCCTTGCCGATAGACACTCCGGGATTGCTGCAGCATACTTGAACCAATGGTAGAACAGACGGGACGGCAACACGATGAAACTGACTGCCCAATCACCCGGACCGCAACAGACTGGCATCCCCCAGCGGACCGTGTCAGCACGCCCAGCCCGTGAAATGCCGTCTGCAACAGCCACGCAGTTCCGGCTTCAGCAAACAGCCGACGCCAGCCCCTACACCCGGCAGTTGCAGCAACTCCAGGCCCTGGCTGGCCAGCCGGTCTCTCAACTTGCCGCGCTCGACGAGGAAGAAGCCCTGCAAGGCGCTGGCATGGAGGAAGAAGAACCGCTCCAGGGCGCGGGTATGGAAGAAGAAGAACTCCTGCAGGGCGCCGGCATGGAGGAAGAGGAACCACTCCAGGGGGCCGGTATGGAGGAAGAGGAACCGCTCCAGGGGGCCGGTATGGAGGAAGAGGAACCGCTCCAGGGGGCCGGTATGGAGGAAGAGGAACCGCTCCAGGGGAAATTCACTTCCGCCCCGGCGCCAGTCCAGCGCGAGGAAGCCCCGGCTCCCAATAACACCGGCATGCCGGACAACCTGAAAGCAGGAGTTGAAAGCCTCTCCGGCATGGACATGTCCGGCGTCCGCGTCCACCGGAACTCGCCGGAGCCCGCCAAGGTCGGCGCCCACGCCTACGCCCAGGGCACCGACATCCATCTCGCCTCCGGCCAGGAGCAGCACCTGCCGCATGAGGCCTGGCACGTGGTGCAACAAGCCCAAGGCCGCGTACAACCCACCCGTCAGGCCAAGGGCGTCGCCATCAACGACGACACAGGCCTCGAGACGGAGGCGGACGTGATGGGGGCGAAAGCGCTACAGCAAAAAGTATCACCCGATTCTATGGGCGGCTGACGAGGCAGCGTTAGACGATGGCAAGCATCTCTGCCACCCAGGCACAGACGACCAGACCGCTACAGCAACCGCCGCCGCGCTCGGCAAACCCACAGCCGGGCAGACACACCAGCCCCGCCGAATACCGCATCCGGCAACTGCAGGAATTGTCCGATCAGACTGCTGCCACCCGGGCATTGAACAGTCTGGCTTCAGCAGGCCCCTCCAGTTCCTTCCAGATCGTTCCGGTCCGCCCCGCCCCCGCGCTTCGCACGAGCGCCACTGTTGGGCCGGTTGCACAGCGGGTCGGCGGGCAGAAATTCGGCCTGGAAGCCGTCGATCCTGGCGAGAATGCCGATGCAGCGGAAGGCCTCGAAGCACTGAAGGCCGCCCGCACGGCGTACAAGGCCGCGGTAAAGCTGGTGAAAGACAACGCAATCGCGACCTTTCAGGCCGGCGACCAGGCCGACATCGCCAGGCAGGCAGCCTATACTCAGGCACTCGCCAATGCAGAAATGACCCCCGCCGGATTGATCGCCCGCCTGCCAGGCGACTTCACGCACGCGGCGGGGACGATCAGCTATAAGGGCCACCCGGTCGCCCATATAAGAGAAGGGGCCGCCGCCTATGCTCAAAGCACGGCCGCCATTAGCCCTGCCCATTCGGCCATCTACAAACGGCATACCCTGGATGGATTGAGCGACAAGGACTATGTCCGCTTCGGTGGCCGCTACCTGCGCAGAACCGCCCACCGCGGCATCACCCCGCCCGAGCGCGCGGCTTATAAAGCCGGTAACGCGCTAACCCCCATGAATGCTGGGAACGAGACGGTGGGAAGCACGGGCTACAATTTCGATGCCTCGACCGGGGCGGCAACGGCGCGGGAAGAGGCCGAGGACGGGCCAACCCGCAATGACTTGGCCTGGCTCAATGAAAAGTCGCGACTGGCCCTTGGTGCCGTGCCCAATGACCCGACATTGCTTTCTTTCATGCAAACGCGGAAAGGCGTCGGGAAAATTTTCTCCGGGACCTCCACGGACAAGTCCATCACCTCCAATCACGGCGCAGAGTTTACAGGCTACGGCAAAATCGACATTGACCTTGCCCAAGTTCCAGAAGCCAGCGTGGCGCACCACTACAAGATGGACGGCTTCACCGGTGCCGGCATCTCCGGCGCCCTGCCTGGTGCCAGGCGAGGCGGCGACGCGCTTGACTGGGAGGCGGACCGGGCCAACGAATCGGTACTTCGCAACCGCGAAATATTGCTCTCGTCTATCCCCCACGCTGCCGTTTCGGCCCTGCACGACACGCCCGCTCGTGAGGCCTACGAGACGGAATTCTGCCGCCTGTACCGGGCCGAGTTCAAGCGGCGCTATGTCGAAAGGCTAAACCAGGACCATATAAACGCAGGGAATGCCCCAGAACCGCCAGAATATCCCTACATCGAAGACCATTTTACCCAGATGCAGGCTCGAAGGGACTCCACGACGATCAATCAGCGCGCCCGTACCGCCGCCGACACAGCGGCAGACGCACGGCGGGACTATTGTGAAGCTTACATAGCGGCGTATAACCGGGCCTGGAAAGAGGCCTACGAAGATGCGGCATGGGGCGCTCCATTTGCTGCAGTAGCCGATCCGAGCAGCATAGACAGTGTCGACGTTCCTGAGCCTCCGACCATAAACGACGCAACGATACCTCCCGGAGCAGGTGCCGCTGCAGCAAATAGTCCGGGCGATGTCGCGGGCCAGGCAGCAGGAGCTATTGCTGGCGCAGCCCATGTCTTCTGATTTGCGCGCCTTGACAACTTTTGGAGAAACCCTTCAGGACGCGACCGCGAAGCTTATTTCCAGCGTTGCTTACTCAGTAACCTTCGCCATCGATGCCGGTTCCCCAATCAACCCGGCTTCAGCCAAAACCTCCTCCGTATGCTCGCCAAGCGCCGCGGGCAGGCGGTGGATGCCCACGGGTGTCTTGGAGAACTTCACGCCCGGCCCCACCAGCGTAATCGGCCCCTCGGTCGGGTGGTCGAATTTCTGGAACAGGCCCACCGCCTCCAGATGCGGATCGTCTGCCAGGTCGCCCAGCGCCCGTGCAGGGCCCGCCGGCACATCGGCCTCACCCAGCGCCGCCAGCACGGCCTCGGTCTCCCAACGGCTCACGCAGTCGGAGACCATCTCGTATAGCTCGCCGATTTTCTCGCTGCGGATGGTGTTATCGGTCACGCGCGGGTCGTTCACCATCTCCGGCCGCTGCATCAGCGAGAAGAAGGATTGCCACTGCTTGGTGTTGTACGGCAGCACGCAGACATAGCCGTCCTTGGTCGCATAAGGCCGCCGGTACTCCACCATGGAGCGCTCATAGCCCGCCGGGCCGAGCGGCGGCTCATAGGTCTGGCCCGCCTGGTGCTCCACCAGGTTGAAGCCGACCAGGCTTTCCAGCATCGGCACTTCGACCAACTGCCCGTCGCCCGTCCGCTCCCGCGCGAACAGGGCGGCAATGGTAGCGTGGGCACAGAATTGGGAGCCGATCTTGTCACAGATCGAGGCGTTGATGAATTTCGGCACGCCGCTGCGCCCGCCCTGCATGTCGGCCATCCCGCTCATGCCCTGGATGATATCGTCATAGGCCGGCCGCTTCGCGTAGGGGCCGTCCTGGCCAAATCCGACCAGCGCCACATAGATCAGCTTCGGATTGACCTTGACGCAGTCATCGTAGCCGAGGCCCAGCCGTTCCATCGCGGCGGGCCGCACCGAACTGATCAGCACGTCAGCCGTTTCCGCCAGCTTCAGCAAAGCGTCGCGATCTTCCGGCTTTTTCAAGTCGAGGACGACCGAGCGCTTGTTGCGGTTCGCGTTCAGGAAGAACGGCCCCATGCCCGGATTGCGCAAGGGTCCCAGCCCGCGGGTAATGTCCCCTTCCGGCGATTCGATCTTGATCACATCAGCGCCGTAGTCACCCAGAAGCTGGGTTCCGTAGGGACCGAAGCCAACCGTGGTCAGATCCAGAATCGTAACGCCGTCAAGGGGGCCGGGCATGGCGGGAATCTCCAGTTTGGAAACAAGTGCGGCTCACAAGCAAAGGGGCCAGCAAAGCCGGCCCCTATACCGCCGGATTGCTCCGGCACAGTCAACCAAGTGCGCTTAGAATATGAAGTCGTTCGCATCCAAGTCGCTGGTCTGAACGTTCAGCAGGGTGATCGTACCGCTACCGTCGGAGATCACCGCGTCAGCCCCCACCTGCGACAGGTGGTTTGTCTGCAGGTCCGCAAAATCGGTGATCGCGCTGACGTTCACCAGATTGATCTTCTCCAACGCGTTGAACTCGTCAAAATCGTTGACGACTTCCGCGCCGAGACCATCCTGAAAGACAAAGGTGTCATTGCCTGCCGCCCCGACATAGGTGTCGTTGCCGCCCCGTCCACGCAGGATATCGTTGCCATCCGCGCCAAACAGGATGTTCGAACCAAAGGTTCCGTTCAGGGTGTCATTGAAAGCCGACCCGCCGATATTCTCGATCGACGAATAGGTGTCGCCGGCAGCATCGCCAGTGTTGTTGCCCGACACGATGAGGTCGGCCACGACGCCCGTCCCGGCAGTGGCATAGCTGACGGCATCCGTGCCGCCACCGCCCTGAAGCACATCCGCACCGACACCGCCGATCAGAATGTCGTCATCGGCCTGGCCCGACAGGGTGTCGTCGCCACCACCGCCTTGCAGCGTATCGTTGCCGGTGCTGCCGAACAGCACGTTGTCACCACCATCGCCACGCAGAATGTCGTTGAAGAAACTGCCCAGCACATTTTCGATGTCGATGAACGTGTCGCCTGCCGCGTCGCCGGTATTGGCGGCCGCATTGGCCAGATCGACGGTCAGGCCGACACCGGAACTGAGATAGTAGGCCGTATCGATGCCGCTGCCGCCATCCAACACATCGGCACCGGCACCCCCATCAAGGCGGTCGGCCCCCACGCCGCCAAGCAAGGTGTCATCCCCGGCACGACCGCGCAGGAAGTCGTTTCCGCTTGCGCCGCCATCCAGGGTATTCGCAGCGAATGTCCCCCAGATCTCGTCGGAGAAGGTGGAGCCCACAACGTTTTGAACCTGGGAGTAGCTGTCGCCAGCCGCATCACCCGTATTGTTGGCGGTCAGGATCAGGTCAACCAACAGCACCGAGCTTGCCATGGCATAGCTGGCCGTGTTCGAGCCAGCGCCGCCGAGCAGTGTGTCGGCGCCCGCACCGCCATTGAGGATATCGTCGCCCGCCATGCCCGACAGCGTATCGTTACCCGCCCGTCCGAACAGCGTATCGTTGCCGCCCAGGCCACTAATGGTGTTCGCAGCGAACGAACCCCAAAGGACGTCGTCGAACTCGCTGCCGGTCAGGTTCTGGATCTGGCTGTAAATATCGCCCGCCGCATCGCCGGTATTGTTGCCCGGCAGGGTCAGGTCAGCGGTCACCCCCGCCGCTGCGGTCTCGTAGGAAGCGGTATTGACGCCGCCACCGCCTTGCAGGAGATCAGCGCCCGGCCCGCCGGCGAGAATATCATTGCCCGGGCCTCCATTCAGAATATCGGTGCCCAGGCCGGTGATGATGGTGTCGTTGCCGTCAAGACCCGAGACATTCTCGTTCTGCCGCGACAGCCGCATATCGATGACGTCGTCGCCATTGGTGGCCGGCGCCGCAACCTGCACCTGAACCACTTCCGACCAGTTGTTGGTCTCGTCGATTTCCGCCGTCTGGTCCAAATTGTCGGCGAAAATCGCGGCGTAATAGATGCCGGGAGCCAGACCCGGGACCGTGATGCCGTTCGTAATCGTCTCCATATTGTTCTCGCCGGGGCTCATCATGCCGCTGACGGGATCGGAGCCGACAAAGAAGTCATTCGTATCGACGATCGGGTCTGTCGAGAGATAGAGCGACGACTGCACGCTCGGCGAGGTGGCGTCGCCCTGATTGATCAGGTGCCAATCCACCGACACATTGTCGCCCTGCTGCCAGACATACGATCCAAACTCCAAGCCTTCAGCGATAAAATCCGCGCCTAACGGTTGCGCGGAAACCGTCACCTGAACGACGTTGGAGGCATTGTTGGTCTCGTCGGATTCCAACCGGAAATCTTCCGGATCGATATAGACGCCCACATAGTAAGTGCCCGGCGCAATGCTGGCGCTCACCGTGTAGTCCGGACGCGGCTCATCCTGGGTGTCGCCCGGGAACATAAACCCGGTGGCGCCGTCGGTTACCAGGAGAGTGTCGCTCGGCGTAATCACATCGTCGGTCGACAGGAAGACGCCCATGGTTGTTGTGAAGGCGCCCACATCGCCCTGGTTTTCAGCTACCCAGGTCCATGTCAGCACATTGCCGGCCGCCCAGTAAATGGAGTCGAAACTAAAGTCCCGTACGATCAGATCGGGTCCGGTCGTCATCTCAACACTCTCCTCTGCAGATTTTTTGGTACATTCCTGACGATAGAGCACATGTCTATACGCCAGATTCCTTCAAGTGAAATCGTCCTTTACGCTATTAGAAGCTACTTGCCCATGACACAACAGCCGCACCGAAATTCATTGGTTATTATGTGATCTCGGCTACAGCCCTGCGTCCAATTAGCTAAATACTATAGTAGACGTTAGTGACTAACGGGCGCGGGATGTGGCGTCAGTTGCAGTTCATGACTCCATACCGAACGATCTTGAATATGCAGATACCAGAATGCATCAGCGATGGCAATCGGGTTGATAACCTCGTCCGGGTTGTCTTGCGCGCGCTTCATCGCCCGCGTGCCGGGCGAATCGATCAGACCATCGATAATGACGTTGGCAACATGGACCCCGTGCTCCGAGTATTCTTCGGTCAGCACCTGGGCGAGGGTGCGCATCATGACCCGCGGATAGTAAAGAGAGCCGCCATGCTGGCGCTTCCGCCCGCGCAGCGAGCTTGAATTGTTGGAGATCAGGAATGACCCCTTCCCTGCCTCGCGCATGGCGGGCAGCACCTCCTTCGCTACCAGGAACGGGCCGCGGCATGCTACGTGCTGGGTGCGGTCGAACAGGTCGGTCGGAATATATTCCAGCAGTTCCTTACCTTCCGGCAATTCACGCCCGTCATTGTAACCGGCGTTATAGATCAGCACCTCCGGGTTGCCTGCTTCCGCGCGAATGCGGGCAAAGGCGTTCTGGATGGACTCCTCCGACGACAGATCCAACTCCACCGTCATGCCATCCCCTCCTTGCTCCTTGATCGCCTCTTCCAGTTTGGCGGCATTGGCAGCGGTGCGGGTCGTGACGACGGTAAAGTAGCCCTCCGCCGCAAACTTCAGCGCCAGCGCGCCGCCGACGCCCCAGCGCACGCCGACCGGCAAGTGGTCATCGCTCACGCCCTGGCCATGCACCAAATGTGTCTGGCGGCCGTCGGCCTGCCATTTGGAGGTGGCGCCAATCACGACGCAGACCGGCTTCTTGGAGGCGTTCATTGCAATTCTCCCATTGGATGGTTTCTCGGGAGAGTGGGCCCGCAGAAGATTCCTGTCTAGACAGGTTCCACATGGCGGGCGATGACTGGAGCAACCAAGCACCGCATCAGGCCAGGAAACCATGGAACCCAGGATCGTCTTCGTCACCCAATTCCCCGATGCCGCCACCGCCGCAGTGGAAATGGCCCCCTCCGGCTTCGACCTCCAAGTCGTGCCGGCCAAGAGTGCCGAGTACCGCGAAGCCATGGCAGATGCCGAATATCTGGTCGGCTATGTCGATGGATTGGTGAACGAAGAACTGTTCCAGACTGGCCCGAATCTGAAGCTCGTCCAGCTTCTCTCGGCCGGTTACGATCAGGCCGACCTGCCCGCCGCGAAGGCCGCTGGTGTTCCCGTCTGCAACAATGGCGGCGCGAACTCGGTTGCGGTGTCGGAGCACGCGATCCTGCTGGCCCTCGCCGTCTCCCGGCAACTGGTCCGCCAACACACGAGTGTGACGGCGGGCAACTGGCGCGGCAACAGCACGCCGCGCGTCCATGAATTGCGCAACCGGACCATGGGCATCATCGGGCTCGGCACTATCGGCAAAAAGACGGCCCGCCTCGCCCAGGCGTTCGGCATGAACGTGATCTATTACGACATCGCCCGCCTGCCGGAAGACCGGGAGGATGCGCTGAACGTCCGCTTCCGCCTGCTGAAAGAGCTTCTGCGGGAGGCCGACGTGGTCAGCCTGCACACGCCGCTGAACGCTTCCACCCGCCACCTTATCGGCGCGGATGAACTGAAGCTGATGAAGTCATCCGCCATCCTGGTCAACACCGCCCGCGGGCCGGTGGTGGACGAGGCCGCGCTCTACACCGCGCTCACCGACGGCACCATTTGGGCAGCCGGCCTGGACGTATTCGACCAGGAGCCGCCGCCCGCCGACAATCCGCTGTTCACGCTCGATAATGTGGTGCTGACCGCCCACCTCGCCGGGCCGACCTTTGAGAGCCAGACCGCCCGCGTGCGCAACGCCTTCGACAATGTGCAGCGCGTCGCCCGCGGCGAGACCGCCCTCTGGATCGTGCCGGAGTTGTTGGAAGAATGAGCCAGATACCGACCCAATGGGAATTAGAGGCTGACGTGATCGTCGTCGGCTTTGGCGGGGCGGGCTTTGCGGCCTCCGTCGCAGCCCACGATGCGGGCGCGGACGTGCTGATCCTGGAGAAAGCGCCCGAAGGCCAGCATGGCGGCAATACCAAGGTCGCGGGCCAAGGCTATCTCAACACCTCTGATCCTATCGAGGCTGCCAAGTACCTCCGCGCCCTCTGCGGCCCGCACACGGTGCCGGAGGAGATGGTGCTGGTCTGGGCGGACGAGATGTGCCGCAACAATGACTGGCTCGCCAGCCTGGGCGCTGACCCGCAGGAACACCAGCACCAGCCGGTCGGTATCGAGTTCCCCGACCTGCCCGGCGCTTTCTCCACTCACAAGTTCCACGATGGCCCCAAATACGGCTACTCACTCACCTGGAAACGCTTCGAAAGCCTGGTGCGCGAGCGCCCGATCCGTATCGAATTCGAGACCCCCGGCCGGGAACTGATCCAGGACAGCGCAAACGGCGAAATCCGCGGGATCTGGGCTGAGCGGGCGGATGGCACGCGCCTCGCGGTCAAAGCGCGAAAGGCGGTGGTCCTCACCTGCGGCGGCTTCGAGAACAATCAGGAGATGATCCGCAACTACCTGCCGGGCGTGCCGTACTGCTACACCTCCGGCAGTCCGTACAACACCGGCGACGGCATTTCCATGGGTCTGAGCGTTGGGGCAGACCTCTGGCACATGAACAACTACGCCGGGCCTTCCATGGCGCTGAAGGTGCCGGAGGTGCCGACCTCGCTCTCCATGCAGTCGCTGCACTATTCCAAGGAGATTCCGGGCGGCATGATCATCGTCGGACCGGATGGCCAGCGCTTCACGGACGAGAAATACCATACCCGCCATGGCAAGGTGCCGAAGAACGGAGTCTGGCTGCCGCTGGCCACCCCGTGCCCCATGTTCATGATCGTGGACCACAAAAATTTCAGCGCCGGGCCATTGTATGATGGCCACCCGAGCCACGGCTGGACCCAGATCGTCGAGCAGCCGGCGTGGAGCGCCGACAACAGCGCCGAGGTCGCCAAGGGCTGGATCAAGAAGGGCGATACCCTGGCGGACCTAGCCGTCCAAATTGACGTCGACGCAGCCGCGCTGGAGGCCTCCGTCATCCAATGGAACGCCATGGTGGAGACCGGCGAGGACACCGAATTCGGCCGCACCAAAATGTTCGAGGGCTTCGGTGAAGGTCCCTACTACGCGGTGGAACTTTCCCCCTCCATGCTGAACACCCAGGGCGGCCCCCGCCGCAATGAACATGCGGAAATCGTCCGCCCGAACGGCCAGCCTATCGGGCGGCTGTATTCGGCAGGGGAACTGGGCTCGATCTATAGCTACCTGTACCAGGGCACCGGAAATATCGGCGAATGCCTCGCCTTCGGCCGTATCGCCGGCCGGAATGCAGCGGGCCTGAACGATTGGTCCAATACAGGCCAGGGCGCCGCCTAACCGTGGACACTAGGGCAGAAACCAATCCGGCCGGTCCGTCGTGATGACATCCACGCCAAGCGACAGGACCGGCTCGATTTCATCCCGCTGGCGGATTGTCCAAACACCGGCTTGCAACCCCAACGCCTTCGCTTCCGCCAGGCTAGTGGACGTCAGGTCCTGCCAATAGGCCGACCACGCATTGCCGCCCGCAGCCTTTATCATCTGCGGGACGGAACCGCCAAAGTCATCCACATCGAACGGCGCGGTCCAGGACGAGCAGCCGGACTGTCCCGCACCCACATTATCCAGCCATTCCCGCTCCGCTGACAGAAAGCCGGTTCTCAGGCCAGGGGCCAGGCGCTGCGCCAGATAGAGCGCGGGCCAATAAAAGCTGATCAATGTCGCCTGCTGAATCAGGTCAGACACCATCAATTCCCTCACCACTAGCCGGGTTAACGCGCTGGGGTCTGAAGCCTGCTCCACATCTGCCGGCGCCAGTTTTAATTCCACCCAAAGCTGAAAGCCTGCCGGTCCACTAGTACTCACCAAGTCCAGAACCTCGCCGAGCGTTGGGATGCGTGCTCCATCGGCCGGCTCATAGTCCGGATACCGGCTGCAATAGGCGCTGCCGGGCGCAAGCCTGCCAATGTCATAGGATTGCACCTCCGCCAGCGTCATATCCCGGATGGCCGGCCCGCTGTCCTCGATCCACCGCCCGTTCCGCCGCGCCCATTCGGGAGACAGGCGGTAGTCATGATGCACCACGACCGTACCATCTCTCGTCAGGTGCAGATCGAACTCAATCCCATCCGCGCCGCACTTTATGGCCCGCCGGAACGCCGCCAGGGTGTTCTCAGGCGCCAAGCCAGACGCGCCGCGATGCGCAATGACTGCTGGTTTTGCCACGTGATAATCCCAAGCCAATTCCGGGAGGCACTGCTCCATACCATGGCGGTACCCCACCGGAAGTAAGAACCTCGGCGAAGAATAGTGCAAAAGCCTGCGCCCGACCTCTTTCGAGGACATAACGAAAAACACAAACACTCGGATCATGCATGGTTTAGCGGGATTCACGGACGCATCTGACTGTCCGGAGAATTGGTGGAGCCGAGGAGGATCGAACTCCTGACCTTCGCATTGCGAACGCGACGCTCTCCCAGCTGAGCTACGGCCCCTTAGACATTACGTCTTCACCAAGGGTGCACCGCCCGACTGGTCCCGGCGATGCAGGCGCACCTTATGGCCGGACGGCCGGGTTCAAGTCAAGAGGATATCGTGCGCAATTTCCCTGCTGAACCTCTAGGCGCGGCGTTGGGCCAGCCCCAATAACCAGGCGGGCAGGATGGCGAAGGCGAACACCGCCGCCAGCGCCAGGAAACAGTCCTGGAAGGCAAAGCTCTCCGCCTGAGCCAACACCACATCGCTGAGATAGGACAATGCAATGCCTTCGCGCACGCCATCGCTCAATCCCGTCTGAGCCAGCATGTCCGCCACGCCGGAAAGCATCGCCGCGCTGGCGCTGTTCCCTGCGGTCTGCGTTGCCATCAGCGCATCGCCATGGACGGAGGTCTGCATCACCAGCCAGACGACAATGAGATTGGTGCCGCTCGCCCCGCCCAATTGCCGGATGAAGTTCATGTTGCCGGACCCCTTGGGCAGTTCAGCCGGCGTCAGCGCGCTGAGGGCCGTCGAGGAGAGCGACGGCAGGATAAAGCCCAGTCCCGCCCGGCTGATCACCGCCCAGAGGGCAAAGGTCCAGAATGGCGTATTGACGTCGCTGGTCATCATCAGCGCGGTACCAAGCGCGAAGGCCGCCAGGCCGGACATCACCATCAGATAGCCGGGAATCCTGTCCGCCAGCCGCCCGGTGAACGGTAGCATCGCCGCCAATACCAACGCGGCGGGCGCCATCACGGCGCCGGCCCGGGTGGCGGTGTAGCCCTGCACCTCCTGTACGAACACCGGAATGACGTAAGTGGAGCCGAAATTGCCCGCCCCGAACACGAACGCCACGAACACGGCGGCGGAGAACACGGGATTGCGGAACAGTTGCACCGCGAGCAATGGCCCATCCAGCCGGATCTGCCACCAGACGAAAACCGCGCCGGAAAGCACGCCGGTGCCAAGCATGGTCAGCACATGGTCGGAACTCCAGCCATAGCGCGGCCCGTGCGCCAGGCCGGTCATGATGCAGAACAGGGCGAAACAGAGCAGACCATAGCCAGTCCAGTCGAAGCGCGGCATGCGCTCGCCCCGCGGCGGGTTCGGCATGATGAGGAGACCGCCAATCATGGCCAGCCCGACGAACGGCAGCGGCAGCAGGAACATCGCCCGCCAGTTGAACGTGTCGATGAGGAAGCCCGCCACCGTCGGCCCCAGCCCCGGTGCCAGCACCACGCCCGTACCGAAGATGCCCATGGCAAGCCCTCGCTTGTCCGGCGGAAACACCTGGAAGATCGTCACCATGACCAGAGGCTGGACGATCCCCGCGGCAAAACCCTGCATCACCCGGCCAACGATCAGGAATTCCATTGATGGCGCGGTTGCCGAGACCATCGAACCGACGGCGAACACGATCAAGGTCATGGTGAATGCCAGCCGCTGCCCCAATGCGGCGATCATCCATGCGTTGAGCAATTGGCTCGCCGTCATGGTGGCGAGGAAGGCGGTTGCCATCCACTGCGCCTGGTCCTGGCCGATGCCGAAGGCGCCCATCACATGGGGCACGGCGACATTGACCAGCGTCGCGCTCATCATCATGGCCGCAGCGCCGCTCAGGCCGACGACCGCCACGAACCAGCGATAGTTCGGGCCGAAGCGCGCGAACAGGTCGTCGATGGTTTCGGTCGCTAACATGCGGTCATAACGGCGTGAGGCTTGGACCCTGCGGCTTGGCGGAGGCCGGAAAGCGCCGGACATAACGGGGAAGCAGCGAACAGGTATCGTGCGCGCTGAAAATAGCGAGAAAACTGGCGATGAAAGCGGTTCAGCACGGATTGTTGGCGATCGTTCTGGCTTGCTGCCTGGGCGCGGCAGCCGCATCGGAGACCTGTATCCTCACCGCAAAGGAGGCCTACGGCAAGGCCCGTTCCGGCGGCGAGATGCCGGTGGACGTCCGCTCGGCCCGGGAATGGCGGCAGGCTGGGGTGCCGGCTTACGGCGCCCGTCGCCCTCATCTGCGCCAGCGACCGCCGTTCGGCCTACACCCGGCAACACCTGAAGCAGTCAGGCTTCACAAATGTCAGCGATGTGTCCGAGGGCATGGCCGGCAGAGAGTTCGGCCTCGGCTGGCGGAACCAGGACCTCCCTTTGGATTATGGCGCGACGTCCGTTAGCTAGCGCAGGCTTCGCCCGCCGGTTTTGACGCGCGTCGGCGTCGGCGCACAGCCGCTGCAGCACCAAGGCCGACTACTGGCCCGAGCAAAAGCACGCCCGCCGGCAAAGGTACGGCTGACACCGCGACAGATGTCCCTCCGCCGGACTTGCCGTTTTCCGCAGTGAGCAAACTGCCGCCCGCCAAACTACCGTTACCGCCGATGGATTGAGCAAATATGCCGTAGCCACCACTACCACCGCCACTACCAAGCGACTGTGCAACGATGCCAATACCACCGTTACCGCCACTCCCGCCGATAGCCCCTGCAGTGATGCCATTGCCACCGCTACCACCGCTACGGACGATGGTGTGCGCCATGACGCCTTTGCCATGGCTGCCGCCAATCGGCTGGGCCAGAATGCCCCCACCGCCGCCGGCGACAGCCAAGGTTGCTCGCTCAACGGGTGCAATAGGCCGAATATCCGTTACAGTTATCGTGTTGATGGTGATCCGCTTGGCCGTAATTGGCTTCAACGACCTAGCGTTCTGCATGATTTTGCGATGGGAAGTCGATTGCTGCGCCGCATTTCCACGCGATGGTGCAGAGAGCGCACGCCAGCCAAACGAATCCCAACTGATCCGAGACTGAATCTGATTCGACGACAATTGCGTCTGGCCACTTTGGATTAGGTTATTTGGATTTACCGGAACAACAACTGCGTTCGCAGGCCCAGCAATCAATCCCACCACAGCAAAAAGCAAAAATCCGCGCATGAGTCTCTCTCCATCGCCCACAAAAAGCAACCCATAGTGCTTTTCAACAATGAATTACAAATACGATCATATTCAAGGTACCGCAATGTGCAAGCCAAGGCGTGGAGACCGGCCGCTAAAAATGACCTTGCCTAGACAAGACAACAGGTTAACGTTCCAAAAATTCCGTCTCCATGAACGCGATCTCGAAACCTCAAGCCCCGGCCGGCGGAACCAGAGCCTCCCTTTGGACCGGTGCGACGTCCGTTAGACGCCGGTTCGCTCGGCGCGGTCCGTCAGATGCTGGTCGTTAGGCGCCCACCTTGCCCACGGGATTTGCCGCGCGGCGCCGTTGACGCACCGCTACGGCAGCGCCGACGGCGAGCACCGGCCCGAACAACAGCAGGCCAGCAGGCACGGGCACGGCGGCGGGACCAACAGATGAGTTGTTGCTGGCTGTGCCGTCGTCCCAGGCGAGCGGCTCGAAGTCAGCGGCTTCGCCGGTATCCGCCAGCGCGAGACTGGCTTCCAAATCGAATACGAACACCTCGTCGAAATGGCCGCCGCCGGTATTGCCGGTCAGCCCAATCTGGTCGCTGTCGAGCATAATGCTGCTGATCCGCTCGAGAATCGGAGGGAAAAGATCGACGGTGATGAACGTGTCAAAAATACCGGCACCATAAAGATAACTGTAGTAAGGGTCGAAGTCCGGATTGTAGCCCGTGTATTCCTCGACCTTGATGTTCATCTCCGGAATTTCAAAGGCTTTGCCAATTGCGGGATTGTCCAAAGCAAACCCTAGATTGTCGAACAACAGGTGCGTTTCGTACTGGGTATATAGCTGCCAAGCCGGCGCTTTGTCGTAGGAGTGCTCGGCAGTGACGCCGAACAGTCCGGTGACGTTGGCGGTTTGGTAGGCGCCAACCTGCGGGTGCTGGCTTCCCCACACCCTATCCCAGCCGAACGCATACCGGTCACCGTATTTGACCGAACTGTTCGCCGAATCGACGGTCGCGATATACCGGTCTTCCGCGAACACAACCGCTTTGGCGGGTGCGGCAGCCAGCATGAGCGCTGCGAACATCAACAAAAACCGCATTAGACTCTCTCCATTGCCTTCAGCCAACAAAAGATACCATTTTGATACATTACATATTCATGTTTTTCGAAACATCACCCGTATTATGGTAGGCAACCTCAAATAAAATCGATTCCGGAAGCACATCAATGAATTAGCGTTCCAAAAACTCCGTCTCCATAAAGGCGAATTCGAAGTCGTTGCCGTTCAGCACGTCGTGTTCCACGCCGGCCTCGCGGAAATACGGCACCCCGTGTTTCAGTTCGGCGCGGGTGACCTTGCCCTCGCCATCGACCAGTTCCAGGAACCCGTCCATCAGCGGCACGACCACATAATCATACTCATGCCGATGCCAGCCGGTGGCGTCGCCGCGCTTCGGGAAGCGCCACTCGGTGACGCGGGTGCGGGGGTTGTCGATAAAGACGGTAGGCACCGCGCCCGCGGTTTTCGCTGAATCGCACATTACAGGTGTCTCTCTCTTAGTAAGTCGCCCGGCCGCCGGAAATGTCGAACACGCCGCCAGTGGTAAAGCCGTTTTCTTCCGACGCCATCCAGCAGACCATGGCCGCCACTTCCTCCACCAGCACAAAGCGGCCGCGCGGAATCTTGGATAGCATCATGTTGATATGGGTCTCGCTCATCTGCTCGAAAATGCGGGTCTTCGCTGCCGCGGGCGTGATGCAGTTTACGGCGATATCGTAGTCGGCCAGTTCCTTGCCCAGCGACTTGGTGAGGCCGATAACCCCGGCCTTTGCCGTGGAATAGGCAGCGGCATTGGCATTGCCTTCCTTGCCAGCGATGGAGGCGATGTTGACCACGCGGCCGTAGTTCTGGCCGATCATTTGGGGGATAACCGCCCGGCAGCAGTAGAACACGGCGTTCATGTCCAGTTCGATCACCCGCCGCCACTGATCGACGGGATACTCCCAGGTGGTCGCGTTCGGTCCCGTGATGCCGGCATTGTTCACCAGAACGTGGATCGAACCGAATGCATCGTCCGATTCCGCCACCGCTACATCGATAGCATCCACATCGGTCACATCGACGACGTGCGCATAGACCTTGTCGCCGAACTCGGCGGCAGCCTTGGCGAGTTCGTTCCCATCACGGTCCCACATGGAAACATTCGCGCCGCTTGCCACCAGGCGCCTTGTGATGGCGAGGCCGAAGCCCTGCGCCGCGCCGGTGACGACCGCGTGACGGCCTTCAAGGTTGATTGTGTTCTGCTGGGCCATGGGTGCTCGCTCTGGGTTCGCCAAAATCTATTCGTAGCTTTACCTGCTTCCTCTCACCCTGAGTAGCCCCGGCAATCGGCCGAGGTGTATCGAAGGGCGCGGCCGCACCCGATCCTCCCATACGCGCTCGCGAGCATTCGTCAGGACAGGACAGGGTGACGTTCAATCGATCCGGTCGAGGGCCGACGGTGCGCCGACGTCGATCTCCATCAGGTCTTCGCCCCAAATGATCTCGCCAGAAAAGGTCTTGCCCATTTCCTGGATGATCTTCTCGCGCACGCCGGGATGGTCGATCTGGTGTGTAATGTGGGTCAGCACCACGGTCTTCACGCCCGCCTGGCGCGCGACCTCCGCCGTATCCTCATGATTGCCGCAGGCCTTGCGGTATTCCGCCGTCGGCTCCGTACCGCTGTAGAAATGGTTCATGTGGATCAGCACGTCGCAGCCCTTGGCGAGGTCGATAATGCCGGGGCAGACCCCGCCTGAATCGCCCGTGTAGCAGAGCGACGCGCCGTTGTCGGAGTCGATACGGAAGGCAAGGCATTTCAGGTAGGGCTGGAAGTGCCAGCCCTCCCCCACCGACACGCGCCAGCCGTTGCCTTCGATCACGTCGCCGACATCGACCTCCCGCACCTGCGGGTTCGGCCGGGCGCGCGCGCCTTCGCCTCCGCGGGCCGCATAGATGTCCAGGCTGCACTGGTGCTTGGTCCGGGCGTCGATATCGGGACCATAAACGCCGTCCTCCGCAAAAAGCAGGTCGGTCATGCGTTGCAGCGGTGCGGGGCCGTAGACGGCCAGTTCACCCACATCACCTGCGCCCTGGTCCCAGCGCTGCAGCACCAGCCGGCCATAATCCATGCAATGGTCATAGTGCAGGTGGGTGAGGAAACAGCGGGTCACATCCACCGCCCGCCGGCCGCTCTCCAGAAAGCGGTGATGCGCGCCGGGGCCGTGATCGAAGATCAGTGTCTCGCCACCAACCTCCACCACATAGCCAGAGGACTGGCGGGTGAGCGACGGCGCAGGCGTGCCGGTGCCGAGCAGGGTAACTTTCATGGGTGAGGCTCCGCGGTGAGGTGAAGTTTGCCCTGACTATACCCCCCTGTCCGCCGTCATTGCGAGGCGTCCGGCGCAGCCGGGCAACGAAGCAATCTCCCTAGGCCGGCACCGAGCATCCCCGGCGGCAGATTGCTTCGCCGCTTAGCGCTTCTGGCAATGACAGCGGAGGGTGGCCATAAGGCATCATCCACCCGGGCCCGAACTCATGCTATAGACCGCGCCTATCGCGCCATTTCACCTAGACAAGAGCTCTCCCATGATCCCTCGCTATAGCCGCCCGGAGATGGTCGGCATCTGGGAACCCCAGACCAAGTTCGAAATCTGGTTCGAGATCGAAGCCCACGCCTGCGACGCCCAGGCCAATCTCGGCGTGATCCCCGCCGAGGCTGCCAAGGCCGTCTGGGAGCGCGGGCAGTTCGAGATCGAGCGCATCGACGAGATCGAGCGGGTGACCAAGCATGACGTGCTCGCCTTCCTCACCAACCTTGCGGAATATGTAGGGCCGGAAGCGCGCTTCGTGCACCAGGGCATGACCTCCTCCGACGTGTTGGACACCTGCCTCGCGGTCCAACTCGCCCGCGCCTCCGACCTGCTGCTGGCGGGCGTGGACCGGCTGCTGGCGGCGTTGAAGAAGCGGGCCTATGAGCACGCGCAGACGCTCACCGTCGGCCGCAGCCACGGCATCCATGCGGAGCCAACCACGTTTGGCATGAAGCTCGCCGGGCACTATGCGGAGTTCCTGCGAAACCGGGAGCGCCTGGTCGCCGCCCGCAAGGAAATCGCCACCTGCGCCATCAGCGGGCCGGTCGGCACCTTCGCCGCCATAGACCCCCGCGTCGAAGCTTACGTGGCCGAAAAGCTCGGCCTGACGCCGGAGCCCATCTCCACCCAGGTCATCCCCCGCGACCGGCACGCCATGTTCTTTAGTGTACTGGCCGTGATTGCCAGCGGCATTGAGCGGCTTTCCACTGAAATCCGCCATCTGCAGCGCTCCGAAGTGCTGGAAGCGGAAGAGTATTTCTCGCCGGGCCAGAAGGGCTCGTCGGCCATGCCGCACAAGCGCAACCCGGTACTGACCGAGAACCTGACCGGCCTCGCCCGCGTCGTCCGCTCCGCCGTGGTGCCCGCGCTAGAAAACGTCACCCTCTGGCACGAGCGCGACATCAGCCACTCCAGCGTCGAGCGCATGATCGGCCCGGACGCAACCGTGACCCTGGATTTCGCCCTCAACCGCATGGCGGGCGTGATCGAGAACCTGGTGGTCTACCCGGAAAACATGCTGGCGAACCTGAACAGGCTCGGCGGGCTGGTCTATTCGCAATACGTGCTGCTGGAACTCACCCAGGCCGGCATGAGCCGCGAGGACGCCTACGCCAAGGTGCAGGAGCACGCCATGCTCACCTGGCGTGAAGGCGGCTCCTTCCTGGAGCGGCTACAGGGCGATCCGGAAGTGACCTCCCGCGTCCCGTCAGACAAGCTCGCCAACATGTTTGAGCCCTGGCGCTATCTCGGCCACGCCAAGGCACGCATGGAGCAGGTACTGGGGCCGCAAGCGTAGGCGCCGCGGGCCGCAGCGGGCCACCGCTAGCGAGGGACTGCAGGGCATGGCGCTCGATATCTGGCTGATCTATCTCGCCGCCGCGGCTGGGCTATCGCTGACGCCAGGACCGAACGGCCTGCTGTCGCTGACCCATGGCGCGCAATACGGCTTCCGGCGCACGATTGCGACGGCGTTGGGGGGCGTTACCGGCTTCATGGTGCTGATCGCCGCCTCCCTGGCCGGTCTGGGAGCGCTGCTGGCGGCATCCGAGGCAGCGTTTACCGTGCTTAAGTATCTGGGTGCGGGCTACCTCGTCTACCTGGGCATCAGGCTATGGCGCGCGCCCGGCGCGTTCGCGGATTCGGCGGATCGTAAGGACCAGCCGCCCAAAAAGGCAGGCCCCTCTGCCTTGTTCCGCAGTGGCTTTCTGGTGGCGGTCTCCAATCCCAAGGCGCTGATCTTCTTCGCCGCCTTTCTGCCCCAGTTCATGCAGGCGGACGCGCCGCTCTGGCTGCAATTCCTGATCCTGGGTGGCACGTTCGCCGGTGTGGAACTCGCTTACGAACTGTTTCTGGCGGGCACTGCGCAACGCATCGCTCCGGTGCTGGCGCGATGCGGGCGCTGGTTCAATCGCGTGACCGGCAGCGCCTTCATCGCCATTGGCGCCGTGCTTTCCACCAGCAGCCGCGGCTTGGCGTAAAGCGCCCGAACGGTTTGACTAAAGCCTGCCGCGATCCCACTTGAGCAACCGCTGGGACGCCTTGCTTTCAAAAGCCCAAGGAATATTAAGGAATGTTCATGCCAATTCTTGCCCGCTTAGCCGCAGCCTGCTGCCTCACCCTGCTACCCCTGTCCGCCGCCGCGGCGGAGGCAACCCTCAGCGGCACGGCCTTCTACCGCGAGCGGATCGCACTGCCGCCGGATGCGGTCTTCACAGCCGTATTGCAGGACACGTCGCGCAAGGATGTCCCGGCGGTGGAGATGGGGCGCGCTGTCCTCGATCCGGCGGGCCATCCGCCCTATCGATTCACCATCCCCTACGACCCCGACCTGATCCGCGAGAATCATACCTACACCGTCCGCGCGTCGATCTCGGTGGGTGAGCAGCTTCGGTTTACGACCGATACCGCCCATCCGGTGTTGACCCGCGGCGCAAGCGACAGCGTCGAAATCCTGATGAAGATGGTAGCGGCGACGGACGAGGCAACCGGTCCTGCCCAGAAGCCCGCCCGCTTCACCGGTCTGTTTCGATACATGGCCGACGCCGCCATCTTTCAGGAATGCCGTACGGGCCAGCGCTGGCCGGTCGCGATGGAGAAAGACTTCCCGCGCCTGGAGCGCGCCTACCGCAACGCCGCGGCTGATCCCGGCGCACCCGCCCGCCTCTCCGCCTGGGCGACCGTCGAGCCGCGCCCCAAAATGGATGGCGAAGGTACGGAGCCGACTATGATCGTCCACCGCACGGACCGAATCACCGGCGATCAGACCTGCCCGGAACCGCAGCCGGACGCCTCGCTCACAAACACCTACTGGCGGCTGACTGCCGCCGACGGATTCGATGTCGGTATGCCGGATAGTGGAAAGGAGCCGCATCTGCTGTTGGAAGACGGCCGCCCCCGCTACCGCGCGACTGCCGGCTGCAACGGCCTCGGCGGCGAGTATGAACTGGACCGGGACGAGCAGAAACTGACTCTCAAACCCGGCATCTCCACGCTGATGGCCTGCCCGCCACCCGTCGGCGAATGGGAAGGCGCTCTCAAGCGCGCGTTTTCCCAGACCGCATCCTGGTCGATCGAAGGGGTGTTCCTGACTCTGCTGAACCGGGACGGCCAGGCGGTCGCGACCTTCCGGGCGGTGTATTTGCAGTAACACACGGCGCGACGCCTAGGCAGTAGCGGGCAAACCGCCGCCCTTGACCGGACGTGAGCGCGCGGATTGGATAGCGGCAACGAACGAACGCCTCCAGGAAATGACGCGCCCATGTCCCACGACGAGAAACTCGCCGAACTCGCCCGCCGCCGCGAGGCCAATATGGCCATGGGCGGTGCGCGCAAGATCGAGGCGCGGCGCAATTCCGGCGTCCTGAACGCGCGGGAGCGGTTGGACTATCTGCTGGATGAGGGCACTTTCCTGGAAGCCGGCCTGCATGCCTATTCCATCCGCCCGGAAACGCGGGACAAGTCACCCGCCGACGGCAAGATCGCGGGCTATGGCAAGGTCGAGGGCCGGCCCATAGCGCTGGTCGCGAACGACTTCACCGTCCTCGGCGCGTCGTCTTCCCAGGTCAACATGCGGAAGATGGGGCACATGAAGAAAACCGCGCGGGAGCGGGGTATGCCTTTGGTCCTGCTGGGCGAAAGCAGCGGCGGACGCATGCCGGATCGCATGGGCGCATCGGGCCGCGCCACCATCGGCCAGGACCGGGAAGAGTACCGCCGGACGCGGGAGACGCCCTGGGTTTCCACCCTGATGGGGCAGAGCTATGGCTCTTCCACCTGGTACAGCGTGATTTCGGACGTGGTGTTCGCACGGAAGGGCGCGGTGATGGCGGTGACGAGCCCCCGCGTCACCTCGCTCGCCATTGGTCAGGAGATCACGCCGGAGGAACTGGGCGGCTGGAAGCTGCACACGGAAGTCACCGGCCTGGTCGATCAGGCATTCGACACGGACGAAGAAGTGCTGGACGCGGTCAAGCAGTTCCTTTCCTACCTGCCATCCCACAACGGCCTGGCGCCGCCGGTGGCCGACGTGCCAGCGGACTCCGCCGACGATCAGGACAAGATCCTCGACATTGTGCCGACCGAGCGCCAGCGAGTTTACGACGTGCGCCGGGTGCTGCGCGTCATCGCCGACACCGGCTCGGTGTTTGAGCTGAAGGCCCGCTTCGGCCGGGCCATCGTGACGGCACTGGCGCGTGTAGGCGGGCGGACAGTCGGCTTCCTCGCCAACAACCCGCTGGTGAAGGGCGGGGCCATCGACCCGGACGCCTGCGACAAGGCCGTGTCGTTCATGATCCTCTGCGACAGCTTCAACATTCCGATTGTGAGCCTGGTGGACCAGCCGGGCTTCTTCATCGGCCTGGAGGGCGAGCGCAAGCGCGCGCCCGGTAAGATTATGAACTGGATGAACGCCCATGCGCTCGTCACCGTGCCCCGCTTCGCCGTCATCATGCGCAAGAGCTACGGGCAAGCCTATCTGAACATGGGCGGCGGCCGGAACGCCGACGAAACCCTGATCTGGCCGACCGCCGACCTGGGCTTCATGGAGCCGCGCCTCGCCGTCAACGTGCTGCACGGCGTCAAGGCGGAGGAAGAACCGGAGCGCTTTGCCGAACTGGCAGCGGAGCTGGACCGGGATACGGAGGCCTGGGACCTGGCCGGCCTCTACGAGGCGCAATACGTGGTGGACCCGAAAGAAACCCGCGCGCACCTGATCCGCCTGTTGGAGGTGTACGAAGGCAAACAAGTGGGCCAGCACCTGCTCAGCAATTGGCCGACGACGTTCTAGGTCATTCCGCACGGAGGTTTCTGCTACTATGCCCAGATCCGACCATACGAACTGGGAGTGTTCAAAGATGCGGAAAATAGCGCTACTCGCTTTTGTTGCGGTGTTCTTTTCACCGTTCTTGAGCCAAGCGAACGACGCCGCGCCGAATATGATCGGCACGTGGAAAACAGTGGAAGGCGCGGTAGGCCACTGGGAAGGCGGTCTGAAAAAATTCGATG
Source organism: Alphaproteobacteria bacterium (assembly GCA_965222315.1). Taxonomy (GTDB): domain Bacteria; phylum Pseudomonadota; class Alphaproteobacteria; order Bin95; family Bin95; genus JACKII01. Next base: position 2,970,957 of record OZ244951.1, read on the forward strand.
TGGAACGCGGCACGCTCGTCGTGACGGAACAAGCCAACGGTCTATTCCGGGGGACGATGACTTACGCCAGCGACACGCGCAAACCGAAGTTCGAAGGCAAGGACGGTCATGGTCATGTTCTGACAGAGGATATCTTGGGCCTGATCGAGTGGGACAACAGGACGGTGATCTGGGTCGATCATTTCGATGAAACGGTACACAAGGGCCGCTTAGTCGATGCCAACAGAATGGAAGTCATCGGCTATGAACCGGGCGACCATGCCGTGGTGACGCGGTCGATCATGGTGCGACAATAGAGGTAACGGTGGCCACCATCGTGCAGAAAAGCCCGTCCGAATGGAACTCCGCCCCCGCTGCCCGGCTGCTACAGAAGCGGTTTCGCCGCGCTCTTCGTCCGGAGTTGGGAGCATGGCAATGGCGACGATAGCGATGTCGGCATAAGCGACCAACGCCAGAAACAGGGGATAAAGGAGGCCGACCCTTCTCAGCACAGCCGCGTTGGAACTCTGTGAATGCAAACACCTCGGCCAGCACCTGCTGAGCAACTGGCCAACGGCGTTCTAGGCCCGAAAAATCACACCGGGCTTGACCACGCCTGATGACCGTCCTCGAAGGTGACGCAGGCATTGAGGCGGGTGCCGCCTTCGCTCGCCATGCACCCGGCCAACGAGCGGCTCCATTTCAGTGTCTTTGCCGTCAGCCGCTCCGGCAGGCGGTATACGCGGAGCGCCTTGCCCTGGCCGCCGAAGTCGAAGCGCATGTCGTCCAGGCCCACATCTTCCAGCAATATCTCGAACCGGCCCTGGGGCGTTTCTATCTCCATCCGTCCGGCCTTGGCACTTTCCAGCCAAAGGTCCAAACCGCCGAAGCCACCATTCGTCGCTGCCTTCCAGGCGACGCCCAGGTCGCCGCGCGTCTCCAAAGGGCCGGCATCCGGCGGGAAGTTGATCGGTTTTGCCTGACGGATGCGGTTGCCGTGGATGTAAAGATTGCCATCCCAGCGGACCGGTGGTCCCCCGCCCTCGCGCTCTGCCCCTTCCCAGATGACCCGCACGCGGGCTCCCAGATCGCGCTTGCCGAAGGGGCGCATCACCTCGACCACCTCCTCGTCCTGGCGAAGTTCGATCCGTTCCACCGGCGACGCGGCCGAGAGGTCGAGGGTAAAGGTCTCGTCCAGAATTGCCGCTTCCAGGAATATCCGCGCACCGGTCGTGGCGAAGTGATGGCTGCGGTTCGCCGGCGCGGCCCCTGCGGCGGCCTTCAAGACGGCCACGTCCGTTGCCGTTCCGGGATAGCCTGAAGCCAAGTCCGAGCCGCCGGGCGCCTCGCCAATCCCGGCCCAGCGAACGCTGTAAGGATAGGCATCCGACAGGCGGCAAGGGTTGCTTTCAGCCAGAACCGAACCGCTAGGCCCCCGCACGCGGATGGAGAGATCGCATTCTTCGGCGAGCATCAGGCCCTCAATGATTTTGACCGGCTCTCCGGCGGTGACCGTTACGGTTTCCGGCAAACCCTGCACCGGCCGTTCTGTCTCCAGCCGCACGGTCGCCTCAGCCCCGCCGTCGGGACTGCCCCAATCGCCCTCCGCCTTCAGGCAGAACTGGAATGGCTGGCCAAAGGGGGTGAGCGTCGGCAATACCGCCTGCCAGTGCTCCGGCTCTCCAGAAGAAGCCGTGGCTGCACCGGCCCCGCCGGGTTTGTTGGTGGACAAAGGCACGTCGTTGATTTCCAATCCGAGGGAGTTAGCCCTGACTAAATAGGCTGGATATGGCCGAATGAGAACCGCATGACCGATCAAACCGCAGCAAGGACCAGCCGCGCCGACCGCATCCTGGTTGCAGTGGCGGTCGTGTGCTTCTGGGCGACGATCGTGCTGGTGCCGCTGATGCTGGCCTGGGCCTGGCATTTGCTGGGCGAAGGCCACTTCGGCAGCCAGAAAGACCCGCGCCTGCTGGTGGCCGTGACACTGGTGCCGCTCAGTCCGTGCTTCGCCACCATCGGGGTCGGCTTCTGGCACATCCGGCGCTACCGGCAGTTCCGCCGGCCGTTGCGCGACCTGGATCTGCTGCCCATCGTGTCGGGGTTCTGCATCGCGACGCTGACTACCGCCGTGCTGCTGGAGTTTTAGCGAGCATCGCCCGCCGATTTTCCGCGCGCAATGGCTCCAGTCGGTGCTCTCCAAAAATCAGAAAGCGGCCAATATCTGGCCAACGTCGCCCCACCCCACCTCTTCGAAGGTAATGGACTGGGTCTCGGAAAAGGTAACCGTTATGTCCTGCGCTTGCGGTCCGGCCCCCAGAACAGACGAGACAGAAGCATTGGCGCCACCCAACCCATTCAAAATCAGCGAGTCGCCCGCAGAAAAGTCGGTGATGATGTCATGACCGGGGTCGGCAGCGTCAAAAATGAAAGTGTCATGCCCAGCGCCGCCCGTCGCAATGTCATCGCCAGGTCCACCGGTCAGCGTATCATTGCCTTCGCCGCCAAAAAGCTCATCGCCAGCCAAGCCGCCGCTCAGAAAGTCATCGCCGTCAAACCCTATCAGCAGGTCACTGGCGGAAGTCCCGATCAGCGTATCGCCGTTCGCCGTGCCGCCAATCCGGTCATAGGCTGAAAAAACGTCCCGTTGCAGGTACTCGATGTCGGTATTGCGCAGGATGATCTCCGACAGGGACGTAGACCATAGCTTTGCCCCCTCCCCCGCGGTGAAACGGCCATCTTGGCTCCAGAAGCGGTCACCATCGCGCAAGCGGGTAAACTGATCCAGCAGTATCACTGCGAACGTTTCACCGACGATGCCGTCATTGACCGGGTCTTCCGCCACCCCTCCGACCCAAAGGTCGACCAAACCGACTTGTCCATAGGCGGCTTCCAGGCTCGCAACGGCAGCCGCATCACTGGAAATATCCGAGAAATCCTCGGCCGGCGCCAGTCCCAGCGCCTGCCGCATTTCGTTGTACGTGGGCAATCCCAGATCGCGGCCACGCTGAATGTTCAGGGAAGCAAGATCAAACCCACCTGCACCGGGCGGGCCGAAAAGGAAAGAGCGCACGTCTTCGACCATATAGGGGTCGTAGGCCTGAGCCATCCCTTCCGAAACACCCCTTAGAATCGGATCAATCCCGCCATTGGCTTCAATCTCCGCCACATTGAAAAAAGCATCGCGTAGCGCCAGATCGCCGGCAGCAATGACGGAGCCATCTTCCGAACGGCGCTCAATTTCGGGTGACAGAAGCGTGTGCCCAAGACGATAGGCAGCTGTGGAGAACTCAACGGCAATGCCGGGGTTAATTGCCGGGTCGTAGCCCGAATATTCCGGAACAACGTCCTCGCCGAGTAACGCAGGCAAAAACTCGTTGAAGGTAACAGCCTGCATTTCTGCTTCGACTCTAGCCCTTGCCTGGTCGAAGATTTCATCGTCGGAAAGCCGCGGGAAACGGCCGGCCAGATTGTCGGCCCACCAATTGTGCTCGCGGACAAATAGGGTGTGCATGGAGGTCAGAGCAACATTCTCCGCCGCACGAATATCGCCGGTGAGAACGCCGCCAACGCCATCTGGCAAAAGCAAGCCATCCGCCGCAATTTGAAGCCTGCCGCCCTCGTCCCGCAGAAGCTCCAGAGCTTCTTCGCTGGAGCCATAGATATTGGAGCCATCGATGAAAGCGGTGATCTGGTTTTCATACGCGCGGACGGACGTATCGCCAGAGCCTTCCATCGGATCGGCCCGGAAAAAACCGATGGCCGCATCGCCTGTGCCGAACGGATCGAAATAAGGATCGTTGACCGGCACCGGGATCGCCGCCGCCTCCACGGTGCCGCCTTCGGTCAGATCGATATCGTGGTCCAGGAATTGGCCCCAGACCCAGAACATATCGCTAAGCCCATTTTCATTGGGCATTGGATCGGTTTGGCGGACAACGATGTTGGAGATTTCGCGGGGGTTCGGCCGGTCGTCTCCCGCCATAACCTCCCCAAACCCATCGAAGCCGGCAGGCGCAAGCCGCAACAGTTCAGCGCCCGCTGATCCGAAATCCACCTCTTCTTCATTATTGCCCTGGCCGTCCGCACTCCGTGGCTCCAGGTCAGATATTTTTCGGCGGTTCGACCGCCCAAATAGCCTGTCCCCAGGCTCCCAGTCCCGGTTTTGCGCCAGATTGTGCAGGAACCAGTCCCAATCGGGCGCTCTGGGCTCAGGCAAATCTCTCGCTAGTGCACCATCCGACCAGGCATCACGATTGAAACCTGGAAGCCGCGGAAGGTCCAAAAAGTCCCTGATCATCTTCGCTCTCAAGTTGGATCCGTTTGTCTAACGATAAATCCTCGATTGCAGATTGAAGAAGTATCTGTGTGAGAAATCATCTCAATAAGATCGCGGCAAAACGCCGACCTACTCAGAATCCGGGCATGAGAGACTCGGCTCTGAAATCAGACATCCAAATCAGACAAACGCCAGCAGCCGCGCGGGCGTCTCCACCATGATGCGCTGGATTTCAGCTTCCGAGAACCGTCGGCGGCGCATCAGCGGCAGGACGTTGCGGAAGATGTGGCCGTAGCCGTGGCCGCCGAATTCCTGCAGGCGCGAGCGGTAGCAGATGTCGTGGCTGATCGCGATCTGGTCCAGGTGGCCGCGCTCGATCAACCGCCGGATCATGCGCAGGCGGATCGCATCGTTCGGCAGGTCGAATTGCAGGTTCAGGCCATAGAGCGACTGCTCCTGCCCGAACAGGTCGAACTCGATTACCACCCCGGTGTCGGCCAGCCGGAACAGCTTGTCCTCGTCCGCGATGGTGCGGTCGATATGGCTGATGGTGGTGCGGGAGGGGTCGCCGCCGCGGGCCTGGATGAACTCGGCCACTTCCTGCGGCTGGTCTTCGTCCCGGCCGGGATGGACGTTCAGCGACGCGCCGGTCTCGCGCTGGGCGATCAGCGCGCCTTCCATCACCCGCTTTTCCAGATCGGTCCAGGGCGACTGGCAGCCGATCTCGCCGATGATGCCCGCGCGGATATCGGTGCCCCACGCGCCCTCGGTGATCTGGGCGACAATCTCCTGGGCGAAGCTCTCGACCGAGCGCTCATGGTTGGCCGGGTCCTGGTACTCATCGACATAGTGGCCGGAGCCCATGACGATGTGCACGCCTGTCGCTTGCGAGATGGCCTTCATGCCGTCAGGGTCCGGTTTCAGGCCGCCGACGGAGAGTTCGACGATGGCCTGGCCGCCCGATTCCTTCATGCGGGCCACCTCGCGGATGGCCACGTCGCGGTCGAAGAACACCAGGTTGTTGGGTGACTTCACACTGCCATAGTTGATGTCGAAATAGGTACAGGGGCAGAGCGGCGGGCCCTGGTCCTCGCTCGCCTGCATGGCGGGCGTGCGGATGTCCCAGAGCAGGTGCTCGTGCATCAGCGTCGCGCCCAAATCGGCGGGCTCGATCAGGCCGTTGACGGTCTGGACCTTGCCGCGCAGGTCGTCACGGGAGAGGGGCATGGGCGAAGAACCTTTGCAAGCGGATGCGTTTGGCCCATGCTTACCCGGTCACGCGGGAAATGGAAGGCTCATGGAGAGCGCAACGCCCCTGCAACCGCTGGAACTCGCCCACGAACTGGACGGCCTCGCCGACCGGCACCAGAACCGTGCGCGGATGTTTTTGGTGATCGCGCTGGGGGTGATCGGACTTGGTATTGGGGCTGTGATGTTTTTGCCGCCGGTCATCGCCTGGGTCGACGCGCTCTTTAAGGAAGTTGAACCCGATGCAGTAGTGGAGACGCTGCAAACCAATATCAATGCCCGGACCGAAACGCTACAAGGCATCCTGAACAAGCAGCAAGCCCTGGTTGCCGCCCTGAACGTCGCGGACAAAACCCTAGGTGAGGTCTGGCAGCGGCAGGAGATTGCGGGCGCGGACGGCAATCCGCAGCAGGGCGAAATCCGAGGCATCATCGCCGTCGGCGGCAGCTTGTTTGCCTTTGGTGGTGACTCCTTGGGCGGCAACGTAAAGGTGCTGTTGCTGAAGGGTGCTGTAGACGGCACCGGCTGGCAGCGGCAGGAGATTGCGGGCGCGAACGGCAATCCGCAGCAGGGCTTCATCAATGGCATCGCCACCGTTAGCGGCGGCCTGCTCGCCTATGGCCGCGACAACAGGAAGGTGCTGTTGCTGGAGGGCGCAGCGGACGGCAACGGCTGGCAACGGCAGGAGATTGCGGGCGCGAACGGCAATCCGCAGCAGGGCTCTATCCACGGCATTACCGCCGTTGTCGGCGGCCTGCTCGTCTATGGCTCGGAATCCGCCAGGTTCAACAGGAAGGTGCTGTTGCTGAAGGGCGCAGCGGACGGCAACGGCTGGCAGCGGCAGGAGATTGCGGGCGCGAACGGCAATCCTCAGCAGGGCTTCATCAATGGCATCGCCAGCGTTAGCGGCGGCCTGCTCGCCTATGGCGGGGACTCTTACAGCGACGACGGGAAGGTGCTGTTACTGGAGGGCGCAGCGGACGGCACCGGCTGGCTGTGGCAGAAGATTGCGGGCGTGGACGGTAATCCGCAGCAGGGCTGGATCAATGGCATCGCCGCCGTTGGCGGCGGCCTGCTCGCCTATGGCGGGGCCTCTTACAGGCACGACAGGAAGGTGCTGTTGCTGAAGGGCGCAACGGACGGCACCGGCTGGCTGTGGCAGAACATTGCGGGCGTGGACGGTAATCCGCAGCAGGGCGATATCTACGGCATCACCGCCGTTGACAACGGCCTGCTCGCCTACGGCTCGGACTCCCTTAGGGGCGACAGGAAGGTACTGTTGCTGAAGAGCGCGCCGGACGGAACCGGGTGGCAGCGGCAAGAGATTGCGGGCGTGGACGGCAATCCGCAGCAGGGCTGGATCAATGGCATCTCCGCCGTTGACGACGGCCTGCTCGCCTATGGCGGGGACTCTTACAGCGACGACGGGAAGGTGCTGTTGCTGAAGGCTGCCACAGGAAGCGTTGGCATGCTCGGCCATCAATCCGCGCTGACGCCCCCGCCGGATGCCCCGGACGACGACGAGGATTCAACGGCTGCGCAAGCCTCATTCGCCGCTAGCAAAGCGCTGCTCGAAGAGCCAGCCCTCCTGCTACCCGCGTCGATCCGCCAACTCCATGACCCTGATGCCCCAAAGAATTGGGATACCAACTGGACCGAACGGGCCAACCTCCGACTCAATTACAAAGAACTCGTTGAAGCACGGGCGGATGCTGACGACTGGCAACGGCTCAGCCGTATTTCCACCCGCGTCGCAGTGCTCGCCCTGCTGATCTACCTCGTGCAGCTTTGCATCAACCTCTACCGCTACAACGTCAAGCTCGGCGGGTTCTACCGTGGGCGGGCGCAGACCCTGCGCTTCATCGCAGCCCAGCCGGGCGGGCAGGGCTACACCGTTGCCGACCTGACCGCTCTGTTCGCCGGTCTCTCCCCCGACCAGGTTGGCTTCGACAGGCAGCCAACCTCCCCCATGCAGCAGATTGTCGATATCGCCAAGACAACGCCGCGCGGCCGCTAACCTCCGGCAGCACGCCAGCCCGGCGATACAACGCGGATCGGCCATCCGGCCTCCCCACAAGCCCTAATCCCACACAATTCCCGTCCCTCCGCTTGCCACCCTCCGGTTCGCCTGCAAGACTGCGCGCCACCTTATGCCATCCCCAGGAGACCCTGCCTCATGAACGGTGCCGAAGCCCTTATGTCCGTGGCCAAACAGGCCGGAACCGAGATCTGTTTCGCCAATCCCGGCACCACCGAAATGCCCATGGTCATGGCCATGGATTCGGCCCCCGGCATCCGCCCGGTCCTCTCCCTGCATGAGAACGTGTGCAGCGCCGCGGCGGACAGCTACGGCCGGCTAGCGGGCAAGCCCGCCATGACCATCACCCATCTGGGGCCGGGCTTCGCCAATTCCTGCGCGAACCAGCATAATGCCAGGCGGGCCTTCGCGCCGATCTTCAACGTGATCGGCCAGCACTCCACCTGGCACTACGACGCCGACGCGCCGCTCTCCATGGACATTCTGGGCCTCGCCGGCACCGTTTCCGGCTGGGTGCGGGAGACCAAGGGGCCGGAGACGGTCGCCCAGGACATCGTGGACGGCATCACCTTCGCCCTCGGCCAGCGGGGCCGCATCGCAAGCCTCAGCTTCCCGCACGACCACCAGATGGCGGAGGTCTCGGCCAATCCGAAGCTCGGCAAACCGGAGCCGCTGGAGGCCGTGGACGGCAAGCTGGTGGATCAGGCCGCGGCCATGCTGAAGAACGGCCGCAAGACCGCTCTGCTGATTGGCGGCACGGCCCTGAAGGAAAAGGGCCTGATGCTCGCCGCCAAGCTGAAGGCCGCGCATGGCTGCGATCTGGTGATCGAGGGCTCGTTCTCCCTGATGGAATGCGGCGCGGGCCTGCCGGACCATATCCGCATGCCCTACCCGCCAGAGCCCGCCCAGGCGCTGATGGATAGCTATGAGCAGGTGATCGTGATCGGCACCAAGCTGCCGGTCAGCTTCTTCGGCTGGCCGGATGCGCCGAGCCAGTACCTCCGCGGCCGGGACGGTGTCGTGCATGTGGGTGGCCATGTCTGTGACGCCGTCGCAGCACTGGACGGACTCGTGCAGGGCACGGGCGCTGCCGGTGCAACGCCGTCCGTCACCAAACTGGAAGTGCCCGGCATGCCGAGCGGCACGCTGACGCCGGACCTGCTCTGCCAGACCTTCACCGCCCTCCAACCGGAGGACGCGGTGATCGTGCCGACAGCGGTGACGACCGGGCGGCTCTATGGCCCGATGTCGACCAAGCTGCCGCGTCACACCCAGATCAGCCTCTGCGGCGGCGCCATCGGCGAAGGGCCTGGCCTGGCCCTCGGCGCGGCGCTCGCCTGCCCGGATCAGCCAATCCTCAACCTGCAGGCCGACGGCTCCGGCGCCTACCTGCCCCAGGCGTTCTGGAGCCAGGCGCGGGAGGGCGCGAACGTCACGACCGTGATCTGCTCCAACCGCAAGTACCAGATCCTGATCGGCGAGATGACCCGCGCCGGCATGAACCAGCCGGGCGAGCACTCCCAGGCATTGACCGAGCTGGACAACCCGCCGCTGGACTGGGTCTCGATCGCCAAGGGCTTCGGCGTGCCGGGCGAATGCGTCGACACCTGCGAGGGGCTGGCCGACGCGATGAAGCGAGGCATGGCCACGCCGGGGCCGTATCTGGTCGAGGCGCGGATTTAGCCAAGCCCAACTTCCCGGACGGCTCACCAGAGCCGATCCGGGGAGAATTCAGAATCGTAGGAAACAGCCGCCATGACCGACTGGCCCGTCCGCGCCAAAGCCTTCGCCGAGCAACACGTCGCACCGGTGACCGGCATCCACGAGATGGACGCCCTGCCCGACGCGATTTGGCAGGCGATGGCGGACGAGGGCCTGCTGGCGCTCTCCACGCCGGCGGACTATGGCGGCACGGCCATCGACCCTGCCACCCAGATCGCCACCGTCGAGGCATTCGTCCGCGCCGCCCGCAATACCGGCGTCGGCGCGATCTGGCAGGCGCATCTGCACAATGCGGGTTTCGTCATCAACCGCCTCGGCAATGATGAGCAGCAGGCCAAGTACCTGCCCGGTCTTGCCGGCGGCGAGGTGCGCATGGCGGTCTCCATCTCCGAGCCCAAGGTCGGCGCCCACCCGAAGCACCTGACCACGCGCGCCGAACCCGATGGAGACGGCTGGCGCATCACCGGCGAGAAGAGCTACCTGACCCAGGGGCCGCAGGCGACGGTCATTGCCGTGCTCGCCATCACGTCTGAGGACAAGGGCGTCAAGCGCTACAGCATTTTCCTGGTGCCGAAGGGCACGGACGGTCTCGAATATGTGCCGGGCGGCAATGTCGACTACCTGAAGCCATCCTCCCACTGCGGCCTGAAACTGCACGGCGTCCGGGTCGGGCCGGAGGCATTGCTGGGGCCGCTTGGGCAGGGCTACGACCTGCTGGGGAAGCCGATGCGCGACCATGAGGATCTGGTCAATCTGGGCAGCCGCTTCGGCGCGTTCGCCGCAGAACTCGACGCGCTGAAGGAAGCCACCAATGGCGACCTTGGCGAGCACGCCGCCGCCTTCGGCATGCTGGTCGCCTCGCGCGATGGGATGAAGGCTCTCGCGGGGATGGCCGTTGATGCTGGCGTCGGCTCCCCCCGCGCGGAGCAATTGCTGCTGGATATCCGAAATCGCTCCCACGCCTGGCAGCGGGATTTCGTGGCCCTTGTCGAAGCGCTCGGTGTGACCTTGCCGCCCCGCGAAGCCAGCCTAGTGCGGGACATGAACAAACTGCGCGACGTGGCCGCCTACGTCCAGAAGATCAAGATGGAACGGCTAGCGGCAGGCTGGTAGGGCCTTCCCGCTGGCGCGGGATGCGCTAGACTGGCGGACAAATACCGGAAAGCGACCGGAGGAACCGACATGACTGCGCCATCCATCACCATTTGCCCCGTGAACGATGATTTCGTCGCCGAGATCGGCGATGTGGATCTCGCCAACCCGGCAGCCGAACAGGTCGATGCGATAAAACAGGCTTTCTGGCAGTACGCAGTGCTGGTTTTTCCTGACCAGAACCTGACCCAGGAAGAGCATATCGCCTTCGCCAAGCATTTCGGGCCGATGGATAAGTCTGTGCTGAAGAAGGCGATCTCCGACCACAAGCTGCGTATCCGGGAAGACATTGCCGATGTCTCAAATCTTGGCCCCGACAACGGTATTCTGGCGGAGAGCAACCGCCTGCGCCGCCTGCAACTCGGCAACCGGCTCTGGCACACGGACTCCTCGTTCAAGTACGTGCCGGCGCTAACCTCCATGCTCTATGCGCGGGAGATCCCGCCAGTGGGCGGCCAGACAGCCTTCGCCGACCTGCGCGCCGCTTATGACGCGCTCGATCAGGCGACCAAAGCCAGGCTGGAGGGCCTGGTGGCCGAGCACTCCCTGGTCTATTCGCGCGAACGCATGGGCTACACGGATTGGGAGGAAGGCGAGCGCCAGGCCGTCAGCGCCGTGCCGCAGACCATGGTCCGCACCGTGCCCCAGACCGGCCGCAAGAATTTGTTCGTCGCCTCCCACGCCGGACACATCGCCGGTATGGACGACCGGGAAGCCCGCGCGCTCATCGACCAGATGCTGGCGCACGCAACCCAGCGCCAGTTCACCCACGTGCACCGCTGGCGGGTTGGCGATCTGGTCATGTGGGACAACCGCTGCACGCTCCACCGTGGCCTGCCGTTCGACGATCTGCGCTACCGCCGCGACGTGCAGCGGGCGACCGTGCTCGACGTGGCCAACTCCTGCGAGCAGGAAGGCATCACGCCTCCGGAAGTGCATCTGCGCGCGGCGCAGTGAGGGCTGTTAAGCCTTCTTCTCGTTCAACACCGCGGTGAGCTTGGCCGCGGCTTCGAGCAACTGCTCGCGTTCATAGGGCTGCATCGTCTCGACGGAGGCCATGCTTTCTGCCGCGGCGCCCAGGATATCCGCCATCAACTGGAAGTGCAGGTGGAAACCGACATGGCGCTTCTGTTCGCCCTCGCGGGTCAGGTGGATATGCACGCCCTCGGCATCGGCGGAGACGTCGTAACGGCTCTCGCGGGTGAAGGTGCCGTGGTAGAATTTGTCCGGGAAGTCGATGGAAACTTCTGCGCGGTCGGATATGGGTTTGGACGTCATCGCTGGCTACCCTGCCCCGGCCGTTAATGCCGAGGTCTCGATAGGTACATTACAGACAGAAGATGGCCCGGACCGCCGTCTTCGACGAGTCCGGGATGGTTGCGCCTACTCCGCCGCCTGGCTTTTCTGGCCGCGGGGATTGGTCCATTCCTTGCCACTCTTTTCCTCGTATTTCTTGATCGCATCCTCGACGCTCTTCGCCGCCGCGTTCACGAACTTCTCGCGGTTCTCGGTCGAGTAGTTGTAGGAGAACTCGCGCAGGAAGTTCGACTTGCGGAAATGCGGGGCGACATAGCGGGCGATCAGTTCGTAGGAGCGCTTGGTCTGCTCCCAGTCGGCCCAGTTGTGCGCCAGTTGCATCAGCGCACCGAAGCCGCCGGAGCCGCGCTGCAGGTGCTCGACAAACTCGCAGGCATCGTCCGGCGTGCCGATGCAGGCGGACTTGGTCTCGATCAGGTATTCGATCGGGTCGTCGATGTCCGGCGGAATGATCGGGAAGGTCGCCACGTCGGAGAAGTACTTGGTCCACTTCTTCAGCCCGAAGGCGACATTGTCCCGCGCTTTCTGTCGGGTCTCGGCGACATGCATGAGCGTGACCATGCGCCAGTTGTCTCTGGAGACGCTCTGGCCATTTTCCTGGGCCGTCTCCTCGCAGGTTTGCCAGTTGCGGGCGTGCGCCTCCAGCGCCGCGTCGGATGTGCCGCCAATCGACAACATGCCGACGCCATGCCGGCCGGCCGCCAGCGCGCCGGTGGGCGAACGGCTGGAGGCGACGGCGATATCAGGCCCGCCTTCCGAATACATCGGCAATTGCAGCCGCGCATCCTGCAGCTTGAACCAGTCGGTCTCTGCGTTGACCAGTTCGCCGCGCAGAAGCGGCATGATCACGTCGATGGCCTCATGCATCATGCGGCGCTGCTGTTCCGGATCGACGCCCATGCGGTAGGCATCGCCCGCGAGCGCGCCGGGGCCGAAGCCGAACAGGAAGCGGCCGCGCATCATGTGGTCGAGTTGCGCCACCCGGTTCGCAACCATGAAGGGGTTGTGGTAGGGAAGCGAGATCACGCCGGAGCCGATTTTGATGGAGCGCGTTTTCTCCGCCGCCACGGCGCAGAATATCTCCGGCGAAGAGATGATCTCGAAGCCGCCGGAATGATGCTCCCCGATCCAGGCCTCGTCATAGTCGAGACTGTCCAGGTGTTGGACCAACGCCATGTCCCGGTCGATGGCGAGCGTGGGGTTCTCGTCCATGGCGTGGAACGGGGCGAGGAAGATGCCGAAGCGCATGTGATTGACGGACATGGGGCGGAGTCCTTTAAACGTTGTTCTGTGTTACTGCGCCTAAGACTAAAGGAGAACGGCTCTGCTGATAAGGGGTTTGGCATCACGCGTCGTTGGGTCCGAGGATCATGTATCCGAAGCCAGTCATGTGATGGTTATCACAGTGTAAGCAATAATGCGGCTCGTTTGCGCCAAAACGCATTGCAGCCTTGCTAACTCATGCCATCTGTCAGCCGTCGGCACGAAATGACCGGCGACAACAAGACAGGATAGAGCAGATGAAATCGATTATCGCCCTGGCCACCGGCCTCACCCTTCTCGCTGGCACGGCGCAGGCTATTGTCCTGCAACCCGTCGATACCGGGCTTGGCAGCAAGCTGTTCACGGTCGAGGTCAAGCGCGACCAGAACGTGCACAACAATGGCCAGCGCGGCCATGACGTGTTCCTGCGCAACGGCGGCGGTTTCAAAGGCCCGAGCAAGGGCTTCAATTACGGTGCCAGCGGCACGGTCTATGACTGGTCGCTGTCCTATGACGGCAACAAGGCAACCCTCGCCGTAGACACGCTCACCCGCACGCTGGATGTCGATCCGGACGGCATCTGGAACCTCTTCCAGGTCTATGCGAAGGCGGACAGCAAGCACTTCAACACGGCCACCGCCACGCTCAATATCCTCGGCGTCAACGGCAAAAAGCTGGCAAGCCCGACGGTGATCGAAGCGACCGACGGCTTTGCCGAGGCAGCCTTGGCCCTGGGTGGCCCGTTGGCCTTCACCTCGATCAGCGGCACATTTCAGTTCGACTTCGACCCGAAGCCCGGCGCCAAGGGATCGCCGAACAGCAGCCTGGCCTTTGGCATCGAGGCCTATGAGGTCTCCATGGCCTACCTGCCCGAGTTCCCCGAAGGCCCCGGCGCATCCGCCGTGCCGGTTCCCGCTGGCGCGGTGCTAATGGGCAGCCTGATCGCAGCAACCGGTGCGTGGTCCGGCCTGAAGCGGCGGCGGCAGCGGCAAGGCTAGACTTCACCGGCTCCAGCCATCTTGCTCCCGCCGCGCTGAACCCCACCCGGCGGCACCGGGGCAATCCGGGTGGACAATCTGGCCACCGCACGGCGGGAGGGACCGTGGGCCACGGGTCCGACCATGTGGCCTGGCCATCGCCAACAAAGGGGCTAATCGCTACCCTGTTACTTGGTTCGGTGCGATCGCCGATTTCTTCTACATTCCTCTACATTCCTCTACATTCCTCTACATTTTGGGCCGAAAATGTAGATACCGGGTTTATGTGATGTAGATGAAATGTCGATGCCCTGTAGATGCGATGTCGATGTTCTTTCCGGCCGTCAAAGCCTCCGCCATGCGCGCCTGAACGACCATAGCAAACAACGGTTAATGGCCAGTAAAGGCCGGGCAGCGCGGCACCCCCTCCCAACACCTCCATGCCCTGGACTTGATCCAGGGCCCATTCCAGAGCCCCCTCCCCTGCCGCCTGGCGCTGAAGGTTCACGCCCTCCGGCATGGGCCCTGACGTTCGTCAGGGAAATGGGGCCTGAGGAGGAATAGGCAGGCAGGCCCTCGCCTCCGCCGTCATTGCGAGGCAGAGCCAACGGTGCAGTCCGTTCGAGGCGGTGCCGACAGTAAAGTTATCCTGTTACCGACTTCTCCCCAACCTTCATATTGAGCCACCGCGCCAGCGGCGAGTCGAAAGATTTCCGAAACGGGGCAAACAGGCACCTTTCGACACGCGCCCAACGGCGTGGCTCAAGGTGAACAGAGTAAAGTAACACACCGGCTGGCAGTGCTCATCTCCTCTAGATCACGATTTTATCACGATTTCTGGGTGGGTTGTCTTCATCCCACTCAGCACCCAATTTTGATGGATGCTGGGAGAATTTCGCCCCCTCTAAATTCGCATGGTTAAGACTTGATCCACATAGCACTATATTTCTCAAATCAGCATCCTTTAGATAGGAATTTGTGAAGTTTGATTTTCTAATCTGCGAGCCGTTCAATGATGCATGTTCTAAATTTACTTTCGAAATATTTGCATCTTCTATAATTGAATACCGAATTTTTGCCTTGTTTAGCTGACTTCCTGACAAATCTATTTTTGTCATATTAACCAGATTCAGCACGCCATTCCAAAATAGCGTGTCACGCAAATTGGCACTGTGAAAATTTGATCGAGATATGTCGCTTCCTCGCAAGTCTGCATATTCAAGGTCTACACCGGCGAGATCGACGGAACCCCAGCGAAGATGCCTTAGGTCTAGCCGAAGGTCTTCCGATTTCTCCCATGCCTTTCGGGCGTCAGAACGTCGTGCAAACACCCTTAAGATTGCCTGAATATCAGTTGGCGGGCGTCTACGTTCTGATTTGGGGGAAGACGCTTCCTTTACCGCAGTCCCCGCTTCAGGCTCTCCGGCCTCTTGCTGCCCGGTTTCTGCATTCCTCCGCCAACCCGAAGCAGGCCGCTCTCGAATGTAGGCGCAGAGGGTTTCCATGATCGGCCAGTGATAGTCCCGATCGGTGGCCGCGATCCGCTCCAGCGCATAGATCGCGCCAAGCCGCACCTCCATTTTGTCGTGGCCCAACTGCTCAACGGCTTTGACGTAGGTATCATTCACCGTCCGGCGCCGGTCATTCGCCGTGCGCTGCCAGTTCAGATAAAGCGCCACCAGCGCGAAAAGACCCGCCACCATCAGGCCGTAATTGCGGTTCACCTGGGAACAGGCCAGCACGTCCTTGACCGAACCATCCCCCTCGCAAGAGGGCCACCATGCCCACGCGAGCACCAACGCAACCAACGCCCCGAACACCAGCCACTTGCTGCTGCGCGGCAACGCCATTGCCACCTTGCCGGCGCGGGCCGCGTCCTCTGCCAACCAGGGAGCCCTGCGCTCCAGCCACTTCCAGAATTGCTCAAACCGGTCCAAACCAAGCCCTCCCCCGCCCCAACATCTGGCGCGTCTCTCCCAAGCCTGCCACACTCTCAGCCAACCACAAACACGCGCTGCGCTGAAGAGGAACCCCGCCCATGCCTATCCAAGTCCCCACCTCCTCCGGCCTGAAGGACAAGGTCGCCATCGTCGTCGGCGGCGGCGCGCGCGGCGACGGTATCGGCAATGGCCGCGCCGCCTGCCTGCTCATGGCAGCCGAGGGCGCGAAGGTCCTGGTCGTCGACCGGGACGAGGCGCTCGCCACCCGCACCATGCAGATGATCCAGGAAAACGGCGGCACGGCGCTTGCCATGGGCGCGGATGTGACCAGCGCCTCCGACTGCGATGACATGGTGCAGGAGGCGCTGCACCTCTGGGGCCGGGTCGACTATCTCGACAACAATGTGGGCATCGGCTCTTCCAAAACCGTGGTGGAGGAGACGGAGGACGAATGGGACCGGGTCATGACCGTCAACGTCAAGACGATGATGCTCACCTCCAAATACGCCATCCCCGCCATGGCGGAGACCGGCGGCGGCGCCATCGTCAACATCTCCTCCATCTCGGCGCTGCGGCCGCGCGGCCTGACGGCCTACTCCGCCAGCAAGGGCGCAGTGATCGCGCTCTCCCGCGCCATGGCGGTCGACCACGCGCCCCAGGGCATCCGCGTCAACTGCGTCGCGCCCGGCCCGGTCTACACGCCCATGGTCATCCGCAACGGCATGAGCGACCATGCCCGTGACGAGCGCCGCAACGCCTCGCCCCTCAAGATGGAGGGCGAAGGCTGGGACATCGGCAACGCCGTGACATTCCTGATGAGCGACCGGGCGCGTTATATCACCGGACAGACCTTGGTCGTCGACGGCGGATGCACTATCGTCGGGCCAGCGCGGGATTCCGACCGGTAATCTCCGCCTCATCAAACACCCAAAGCAAGGAAACGCCTCGCCATGAGCGTCACCGATACCGACCGCCTGTTGTTCAAGGTTGAGGACATGGTCGCCACCATCACCCTCAACTTCCCGGAAAAACTGAACGCCTTCAACAACGAGATGCTGCATGCCTGGGCGGAGCGCCTGCGCGAATGCCGCGACCGGGACGACGTGCGCGTCATCGTGGTGACGGGTGCCGGCCGCGGCTTCTGCTCCGGCGGCGACACCGGCGGCATGGGCGCCAGCGACAAGACCAGCCCTCGTCAGGCCAAGGACAACCTGCAACAGAACATTCATCCCATCGCGCTGACGCTGGAGACCATCGACAAGCCCGTGATCTGCGCGCTCAACGGCGTCGCGGCCGGGGCGGGCCTCGACATGGCGCTGCATTGCGACATCCGCTACGCAGCTGCCTCCGCCCGCTTCGCCGAGACCTATACCCGCGTCGGCCTGGTGCCGGGCAATGGCGCCGCCTGGTTCCTGCCGCGCATCGTCGGCGTGCAGAAGGCGCTGGAAATGCTCTGGACGGCCGAGTTCGTGAATGCAGAGCAGGCAAAGGAAATCGGCCTCGTCCTCGACGTGTTCCCGGACGATGTGTTCATGGACGAGGTGATGAAGATCGCCAAGAAGATTGCCAACAACGCGCCGATCTCCGTCCGCTACATCAAGCGGCTGGTCTATCAGGGCCAAAACCTCGACCTGCGCACCCACTTCGACCAAGTCTCCAGCCATATGATCGTAGCGCGCACCAGTCAGGACCATGTGGAGGCCATTGACGCCATGCGCAACAAACGGGAACCGAAATTCACCGGCACCTGACCAGATAGCGGAAACCCGTTAAAAAATAACGTGAATCCGCGTTAACCATGCTGTATCTTCCCGTACGGTTGCAAATGTAACAACAGAACAGCGTCGGGAAGTGCAGCATGAATAAAATACTATTGTCGGCAGTACTGGCATTGGGGCTCGCGGGAGCCGCCAACGCCAAGACCTTTACGTGGTCCTTTCAGGGCGACGCCCAATCGCTTGACCCCTACAACCTGAATGAAACCTTCTCGCTCGGTCTGTTGGGCAATGTTTACGAGGGCCTGATCCGCCGCGGCGGCGACCTCGCCATTGAGCCGGCGCTGGCCGAGCGTTGGGAGATTCTGGAGCCCAACCGTTGGCGGTTCTACTTGCGCAAGGGCGTCAAGTTCCACAACGGCAACGACTTCAATGCCGACGACGTGATTTTCAGCGCCAACCGTGTGCGCTCCGATGGCTCCGACCTCAAAACCCGTATCGAGGCCGATACCAAGGTGGTGAAGGTGGACGACTACACGGTCGATTTCATCACATCCGCGCCGAACCCGATTCTGCATTCCGAATGGTCCACCTGGTACATCATGGACAAGGAATGGGCCGAGGAAAACGGCGCCGTCTCCCCCTCCAGCGTGACCGAGGGCAAGGAGAGCTTCGCCGCGTTCAACGCCAACGGCACCGGCCCCTTCAAGGTGACAAAGCGCGAAACCGACGTCGAGACCATCCTGGAACCGAATGCCGACTGGTGGGATACGCCGGAACACAACCTGACCAAAGTCGTGTTCAAGCCGATCTCGTCGGATCCGACCCGTGTGGCGGCCCTGCTCTCCGGCTCCATCGACATGGCCTACCCGATCCCCGTTCAGGATCTGAGGCGCGTCGACAGCAATGGCGGCACCAGCACCATGACCGGCCCGGAACTCCGCACGATCTTCCTCGGCCTGAATCAGAGCACAGCCGAGTTGAAGAACTCCAACGTCAAGGGTAAGAACCCGTTCGCCGACGTGCGCGTGCGGGAAGCGGTCTACCGCGCCATCGACATGGAAGCGATCAAGCGCAAGGTAATGCGCAATCTGGCAACCCCGACACCATTGATGATCTCGCCGCAGCTTTTCACCGGCCTGCCGGATCTGGAGCGGCTGGAATATGACGTGGACAAGGCCAATGCCCTGATGGCCGAAGCCGGCTATGGCGACGGCTTCCAGGTAACCTTGGACTGTCCGAACAACCGCTACGTGAATGACGAGAAGATCTGCACCGCGATTGTTGGCATGCTCGCCAAGATCAACATCCAGGTAAACCTGCTGGCACAGCCCAAGGCGATTTATTTCGGCAAGGTGCTCGGGCCAAAATATGACACTGACTTCTACCTGCTGGGCTGGACGCCGGGCAGCCTGGATAGCTGGAACGTGCTGCACAACCTGATCCGGTGCCAGGGTGAAGGCGGTGCCGGCAAGTTCAACCTCGGCAACTACTGCAACCCGCGCATCGGCGAGTTGACCGACATGATCCTGAGCGAGACCGATGTCGAGAAGCGCGACGCCATGATCGCGGAGGCCTACACCCTCATGCACGAAGACCGCGGCTACATTCCACTGCATCAGCAAGGCCTGGCATGGGGCGTGGCGGACAAGGTTAACCTGGCCCAGCGTGCCGACAACGTGTTCGATCTGCGCCATGTGACGGTCGACTAACCTTCGCACCCCGGCGGTCCGCAAGGCCTATCCGGGATCGCCTTCCTCAATAACACCCCGGAACGGTCATGCCTTTCCGGGGTTCGTTTTTTCTCAACAGTGCTTTAGGCGCTGTCAGAAACCCAGCACTTCCTATCAATCGGCCTGCCGCCCTCCCGCAGCGGAAACGGGCTGGTGCCGGCAATTGCTTGGCCTACTCGCCCCCCCGATTCGTCCCCTTTCACTGCCTCCCTTGCCATTGCCCCAGCGAAAGCTGGAGTCCATTCGGGAGGCCCTCGAACCCGGCGTCAGTCGCAACGAGTGATCCATCAGCGGAATGGCCCCCAGGTGAAGCCCAGGGAGACGGAACGCGCTCGCAGCTGCAGCGGCAGCGAATCTGCTTCAAGTAATCTGGCCCAAATACCAATGTCAGGGTAATACCAGCGGCAGGGGATAGTGACCTTCACCTCGAGTAGCCCCGGATCGCAGTCCGGGGCGTATCGAGAGGCCGGCGACTGTATCCCTCGATACGCCGGCTGCGCCGGCACTCGGGATGAAGGAGAGGGAAGATCATTGCTCCCTGCCGTTGGTATGAGACGACGGCAACAGAACCGCTACTCAGCCGTCACCACCATATTCCCGAACCGGTCCAATACCGCGCTCCAGCCCGGCGGCACCACGCACGTGGCGTCATATTCCTCCACGATACACGGCCCCTGCCGTGACTCTTTCAAGTCCGACCGGCCATACAAAACCGCCTCCAGCCAACCGCCGTCAGGGCCGAAATAGGCGCGGCGGGCGGTCGTGCCCCCGGTCGCCTCATCTGCAGGCGGTGCGCCAGGCTGCATGGCGCTCTCCGGCTCGCCGCGGGCCAACAGGCGGAGCGTCACCAATTCCACCGGCTCGTCGTCGCTCGCGCGGTGGCCGTAGACGTTCTCATGCTCCCGGTGGAAGGTCTCGGCCAGAGCCTCCAGCGCCGCGGCATCAATCGTCCCGTCCGGCGCGGCCACGGTCAGTTCGAAGGTCTGCCCCTTGTAGTGCATGCTAGCCGTCCGCTGCAGCGTCTGACGCTCGGGCGGGAAGCCCTCCCGAGCCAGTTGCGCCCGCCCCTCGTCCTCCAGTTCCGCCCAGAGCGCCCCGATCTCCGCCGGATCGCTCGTCCGCAGTAAGCGCCGCTGGGTGCGGGAATAGTGGTGCTCCACGTCGGCATAGAGCAGCCCGAAGGCCGAAAACACGCCCGGTGCTGCGGGAACAATGACCTTACCAATACCCAGTTCCCGCGCCATGCCACACGCGAACATTGGCCCATTACCGCCAAAGGCGAACAGCGCATAGCCCCGCGGGTCGCGCCCGCGCTCGGTCGAAACCGACTTGATCGCCCGGATCATGTTGCTGGCCGCCACCCGGTGTGCGCCCAGCGCCGCATCCTCCGGTGACAGGCCCAACGGCTGGGCGACCTTCTCCGCAAACACCGTCCGCGCCTTCTCCGCGTTCAGGGTCACGCTACCGCCCGCGAGCGCCCTTGGATTCAGGTAGCCCAAAACCAGGTTCGCGTCCGTTACCGTCGGCGCCTCCCCGCCCGCGTCGTAGCAGACCGGCCCCGGTGAGGCCCCGGCGCTTTCCGGGCCGATCTGGAGCGCGCCGCCCGCATCGATCCACACCAGCGAGCCGCCGCCCGCGCCCACCTCCGCGAGGTCGATGGCCTGGGTCTTGAGCTTGTAGCCCGCGCCCGTCAGCAGTCGCGAGCCCGCCAGAATGCCGCCGCCGACCTCGAACTCGTCGGCGCGGGCATACTGGCCGTCCTCCACCATGCTGGCCTTGGCCGTGGTGCCGCCCATGTCGAAGGTAATCAGATCGCCGAGCCCGCCCGCCTCGCCGATGAAGCGCGCGCCGACCACGCCACCCGCCGGACCCGACTCGATAATGTTCATGGGCAGGCGCTTTGCCGTCTCCGCCGGTGTCAAGCCGCCATTCGACTGCATCAACAGCAATTCCGCCTCAACCCCCGCCTTTGCCAGCCCGTCTTGCAGGCTCGCCAGGTAGGACCCCACAACCGGCTTCACATAGGCGTTGATAGTAGTGGTGGACGTGCGCTCGTACTCCCGGATTTCCGGCAGCACCTCTGCACTGATCGAGTACGGCAGGCCCGGCGCCAGTTTCTCGATGGCGGCCTTGACCACAAACTCGTTGGCCGGATTGGCGTAGGAGTTGATCAGGCAGACCGCAATCGCCTCGACACCCTCGCCCAGCAGCTTCTGCACCGCCGCCTCCGCATCGGCGGGATCGCAAGCTTTTACCACCACGCCCGCCGCATTCACCCGCTCGTCCACCGTGGTGCGCAGATAGCGCTCGACCAGCGGCGGCGGCTTGTTCCAGGTAAGATCGTAGAGCCTCGGCATCCTGAGCGTCCGGATTTCCAGCACGTCCCGGAAGCCCTTGGAGCCGATCAGGCCGGTCAACGCCCCTTTGCGCTCCAGAATGGCGTTGGACGCAACCGTCGTGCCATGCCGCACCTGGTCGATACTGCCGGCGTCAATGCCTGCCTCGGCGAAGACCAGCGCCAGCCCGTCGATGATCGCGCTCGCATAGTCGCCGACGCTGGAGGAGACCTTCTTGACCAGCACCCGGCCTTCCGCGTCCATGAACACGATATCGGTAAACGTGCCGCCGATATCGACACCAACGCGGAAACGGCTCATGGGCGGGGCTCCAGGGGAAATGGGAAGGCAGATCTAGCCGCAATCCTGAAACACAATCCCCGGCGACGCAATCGGACGGATGCTAGCGGGCCGCCTCACCCGGCGGATTGGGGTGCACCTACCAAAAACGCCGAATCCGGCAGCACCCGCAACGGCAACAGATCGCTATCAGTCGTGATGATCAGCGAGCGGTCAAGACGAACCCCCGCACCCGCAAAACTGCCGCCGACCGCGAACGCCTGAATTTGGGCATTCCGCCCATCGACCTGCGGCAGGCGGAACAGTTCCTGGTAAATCATGTCCCGGTCGTCGAACCGGCCATCGGTTTCCGCAACCACATCCTCCGCCCGGTTGTAGAGCGAAATGTTGGCTCCGCACCGGCCGACGATGGGTTTCGCCGCATAGCCGCTCTGGCGCAAGGTATCCGTCAGTTCAAACGCCGTATCCAGCAGGAAACGGCTGGCGGGAAACATCTGCTTCACCACCGGCAGGATGGACTTGTTGCTGGTCACGAGGGTCCAAAGCGGCTCAAACACCATCACTTCTTCCCGCAGCAGAACATCTACCAGCCGCGGCCGCTGCTTGCTGCGGTCGATGGTCTTGTGCAGGCGCAGGTTCTCTTCGTCATCATCCAGTTCATGGCGGATGTCATCCAGCGCGGTTTCCCAGGCCCAGGTCTTCCAGACCCAAAGAATCGGCTCGCCTTCTGCATCCAGCACCTGGCCGCCATCGCCCCACTGCAGGTCTTCAATGCCCCGTACAATCTTGCAGCGTATCCCGGCCGCCTCAATCGTCTTGTGCATGAACTGGGCGTGGTAGGATTCCTCCAGGTCATGGTCGAGCATGATGTGCAGCAGGCCGTCCACCCTACTATTGCGCCAAGCATTGACCAGGGCGGCTTGCA
Organism: Alphaproteobacteria bacterium; assembly: GCA_965222315.1. Taxonomy (GTDB): domain Bacteria; phylum Pseudomonadota; class Alphaproteobacteria; order Bin95; family Bin95; genus JACKII01. Next base: position 2,993,881 of record OZ244951.1, read on the forward strand.
GACCCGCGGCCGGATCACGGCCTTCCGTACAGCCAAACGCCTCCGCCCAACGCCCATGCAGAAAGCCCGCCTCCATGTAGCAGGAGGCTGAGTCGGCGTTGTACTCATAGGCTTTGATGCCATCCGGCCTGACGGCAAAGTCGAACCGGCCCGTGATCATCTCGCTGCGCCGGTTGCTCCACGACTGGCGGATACGCGGCCAGAGCGCCGGCGGCAGGTTGAACCGCGCCAGCAGCGCGTCATGTTCCAACACATGGTTGGTTGCATGCAGGAACATACGGTGCAGTTCGTTCGCCGCCCGTCGCACCTCGCGCATCGCCGTTTCGCTGATGCAATAATAAGCGGTCATATCCGCCGGATCGTTGGAGAGGGTTTGCCCGCCGATCAGCTTGATATAATTCGCCTGCATCGGATCGGCAGGGTTCAGCCACTCCCGGCCCACCGTCACACCAGCGGGCAAGTGCCGGCGCTGGATCTCAAAAAGCGCGGGTTCGTCATGCAATTGCACTTCGGCTTCCGTATCGTCGTCCGACTGGACGACCCAGCCCAAAATTTCGGAACCCGGATAGATACAGTCTACCCAATAGCCGCCGTCCGCCGTCTCCCGGGCGGGCAGTTGCCGGGACCAGCTTTGCCCATCCGGCCAGACCCGGTCTTCCACGTTCTGCTCGATGCACCGGACCCAGGCATCGCTGACTTCCGTCACCACGGCCACATGACCGGTGACTTCGAACTCGCCGCCCTCGTTCCAGATGAGCAGCGCGCCCGGCACCGGCCGCCGCTTCGCCCCGTTGCGGATCGATTGCAGGGGTAACAGCGCGCCATCCGCCAGCCGCCGCACATGGCGCAACCGGAAGATGTCGTAAGCCATGGCGACATCCTCAAAGACATAGCCCTGCGTGTGGTACATCCAGCGCCGGGCCAGCTCGACGCATTGCCACTTGTGGCCGAGATAGGTGCGGCCAATCTCGCTGCGGTAGGCTTGACGATTGGGGAACTGATTGTCATCGGCACTGTCATAGTCCGATGAGTAGACCGGAACGCCGCCCGGTCCATAGCCAAGAACCGCGCCGAAGGCAGCGGCGCCATCATGGGAGTGTTTCACGCGGTGCGCTTTCAATAACCGGCAGAATTCCGACCGCCTGGCGCGGCGTGCGCCAACCCCGACCTCCCGGATTCCCGGATAAATGGCTGGGGCACTGCGCAATTCAAGCAACGCAACTCGCGTCCTAAGCCTGCAGCCTATTCTGCCGCACGGCACACGGCGCTATCGACGGCGTGAAATATGCCAGCCGCGCTCTCTACTGAGCGTTCACATTCCCTGCGCCTTCATGATCCCGACGGCGGGCCCGCCAGGAGCGATGCCGGCGTGCAGGTGGCCCTGTCCCTGCCGGCAGACGACGTTTAGTAAAGCCGCATCAACCCGACGAGGCGCCCCTGCACCTCCACACGGTCCGGCTCCAACAGACGGATATCGTAGCGCGGATTGGCGGCTTCCAGCGCAATCATCCGGCCTTGCTTGTGCAGGTACTTCAGCGTGACTTCCTCACGATCGACCAGCGCGACCACGATCTCGCCCCAGTGATGCTCATTGCCTTCCTGAATGATGACCGTGTCGCCATCCAGAATGCCGGCATTGACCATGGAGTCGCCGGAGACTTCCAGCGCGTAGTGTTTGCCGCGGCCCACCATATCGGCGGGCACCCGCACCGATGTATCCGGGTCGCGCAACGCCTCAATCGGCGTACCGGCAGCAATGCGGCCATAGAGCGGCAGGTCGAAGTCATTGGCGGGCGGCGGTGTCCGCATGGCAGGGACAACGACGGCCGCGGCCCGCTTCTCGCCGTCGTCGCTGCCGAGAGAGGCAGACTCCGGCAGCCGCATCACCTCCAGCGCCCGGGCCCGGTGCGGCAGGCGGCGGATAAAGCCCCGCTCCTCCAGCGCGCTGATCAGGCGATGAATGCCCGACTTTGACTTCAGTCCCAGGGCGTCCCGCATCTCATCGAAGGATGGGGACACGCCGTCCGCATGCAGGCGCTCATTGATATAAAGGAGCAGGTCCGTCTGTTTGCGTGTCAGCATCTTGGCCTCACCCGGTTGGGCACCACTGCATGTGGTGCGCTTTGAACATGATTTGTTCTATTTGGGTTCGGATAAGGCGTCAAGCGTCTTGGTTCGTTCCTAAAGAAGTCCGTCCAATGGCAGAACGGGAACTACTTCGCCCGACTTGACCGCAGGCGCATTTGGCGGACGCACGATTAAGCCATCTGCTTCCGCCAAGGCAGTCAGCATCGAGCTGTCCTGCACGGAGAACGGAACAGGGCCGCCGTCGCGGAACCGGGCTCGCATATAATCCTGACGGGTGCCATTTGCGCTCAGGTCGCCGCCCGCCGTCATCATCACCGGCTCCGGCACCCCGCCGGCACGCCCTTGCAAGGCATAGAGCAGCGGCCGCAGGAACAGCACCGCGCAGACCAGCGAACTCACTGGATTCCCCGGCAAACCAAGCACTTGGCTATTGCCGAGCCTGCCCACCATAAGCGGCTTGCCGGGCCGCATGGCGATCTTCCAGAAGTCGACTTCCAGCCCTTCCTGCTTGAGCGCGGTCTGCACGAGGTCGTGCTCGCCGACGCTGGCCCCGCCGATGGTCACCAGCACGTCCGCATCCCTGGCCGCCGCCGCAGCTTCCCGCAAGGATTCGACTGTGTCCTGTGCTACACCCAGCAGCACCGGCTCACCGCCGTTCGCCGCCACAAAGCCTGCCAGAGAGGTACTTGTGGAGGCGACAATCTGACTCGGACCCATCGGCTCGCCCGGAAAGACAATCTCGTCACCGGTTGCCAGGATCGCCACCCGCGGGCGGCGAATCACGCTCAGCCATGGGTGGTTCATCGCTGCCGCCAGCGCCAGCATCCGCGGGGAGAGCACGGTTCCCTCCCCCAGCCGCGCGTCACCCTCACCGAAGTCCAGGCCCGCCTTGCGCACGTGACGGCCCAGCGGCTCGGCTTCCTTCATGGTAATCCGGTCGCCGTCGGCGTCGGTATCTTCCTGGATCACGATCGTGTCGGCCCCGGCTGGCAGCGGCGCGCCGGTGAAAATGCGGGTGCACTCGCCTGCTTGCAGAACACCATCGAAGTGCCCCCCGGCCGCAACGGCGCCGACCATGCGCAGCGTAACCGGCACACTGGCCAAGTCCGCACCGCGAACGGCATAGCCATCCATCGCGGAGACAGCGGCGGGCGGCTGGCTCCGGCGCGCGTGCAGCGGTCCCGCCAGCACCCGGCCCGCCGCATCCATCAGGCCGACGGTTTCATGCGCCAGCGGCTTGATGCCGGCGCAAACCCGCGCCTGGGCTTCTTCAACGGAGATCATGATATTTCGGCTCCATCCAAATCGGCGTCATCAGGGGAAAACGTGAACGGCGGACAGGCGGCAATCCAATCCGCCAAATCCTCACCCGCCTGCCATCCATCCCTTACGAGAGTCACGGCCCATTCCAAAGGTCTTTCCTTCGGCACCAGGCGTTCAAAATTCAACGCCTCCGAAGTGGGCCTTGAATCAAGTTCAGGGCAATGAAGGGGACGTTCTACCTATTCAGCCTCATACGTCCCGGACTTGCCGCCCGCTTTATAGAGCAGTCGCACATCCTGCACCTGCATGCCCTTGTCGATGGCCTTGCACATGTCATAAACGGTCAGCGCTGCGACGCTCGCTGCGGTCAGCGCCTCCATCTCGACGCCGGTCCGGCCCTTCAGCTTGCAGGTTGCCTCGATCTCAACCGCGTTTGCCGACTCGTTGCAGGTCAGCTCCACCTTTACCGACGTCAGCGCCAGCGGATGACAGAGCGGGATCAGGTCCGGCGTTTTCTTCGCCGCCATGATACCCGCGAGCCGGGCCACACCCAGCACATCGCCCTTGCCGATCTCGCCTGCCATGATCGCCGCCAGGGTCGCGGGCTGCATCGCCACGCGGGCGCCAGCCGTCGCCACCCGCTCGGTCTCGGCCTTCTCCCCCACATCGACCATATGCGCCCGGCCTTTGGCATCGAAATGGGTCAGGCCGGTTTCCGCTTTCGGTCCGCTGCTCATGCCGCACGCTCCAGCAATGCGATAGTCGCCGCCGTCACATCGTCCTGGCGCATCAGGTGCTCGCCAACCAGAAAGCATTGCGCGCCCACGCTCGCCATCCGGGCCAGATCGCCGGACGTGCGCAGACCACTCTCGCTTATCATCAGACGCCCTTGCGGCACCAGGGCCGCCAGTTCTTCCGTCACGGCAATGTCCGTCACCAGGGTCTTCAGGTTCCGGTTGTTGATACCGACCAGTTGCGCGCCCAGCGCCAGCGCCCGGTCCAGTTCCTCGGCGTCGTGCACCTCCACCAGCACGTCCAGCCCCATCGCCTCCGCCGTTGCCGCCAGGTCGGTCGCCTCTGCATCGTCCAGACAGGCCATGATGAGCAGAACGCAATCCGCGCCGATGGCCCGGCTCTCCACGATCTGGTAGGGCGTCAGCATGAAGTCCTTGCGCAGCACCGGCAGCTTGCAGGCCTTGCGTCCCGCAGCCAGGTATTCGTCCCGGCCCTGAAAATAGGGCTCGTCGGTCAGGATCGACAGGCAAGACGCCCCGCCCGCCTCATAGGCCTTCGCCAACGTCGCCGGATCGAAGTCCGGCCGGATCAGCCCGCCACTGGGTGAGGCCTTCTTGATCTCCGCAATCAGTCCGTAGCGGCCCTCATCCACGGCCGTCTTCAACGCCAGGGCGAAACCGCGGACCTTGTCCTGCACCATCGCGTCGGCGATCAGTTCCTGCTCGCTCTTCGCGGCCTTGCGTTTGGCGACCAGTTCCCGCTTGTCGGCACAAATGCGGGCGAGTACGTCGGGCATATCGCTCATGCCGGGGTCCCTCCCGTCGCGCGCACCAGATCGGCCAGCTTCGCCGCCGCGGCGCCATTGTCGATCACTTCCGCCGCCATCGCCACGCCCTCTTTCAGGCCTGCCGCCTTGCCGGCGACGATCAGCGCCGCCGCGGCGTTCAGCAGAACGATATCGCGGAAGGCCCCCGTCTCACCCGCCAGCATGGCGCGCATCTTGGCGGCGTTATCCTCTGGCGAGCCGCCCACCAGATCGGCAAAGGCCGCGCGCGGCAGGCCCGCGTCTTCCGGCGTCACGGTAAAGGTCGAAACCTTGCCGTCCCGTACCTCCGCCACATAGCTCTCGCCCGTAGTCGTCAGTTCGTCGAGGCCGTCGGAGCCGTGCACGATCCAGGCCCGCTCCGTGCCCAACTGGTTCAGCACATGGGCCTGCGGCTCGATCTTGTCTTTGGCGAAGATGCCCATCAGTTGCCGCTTCGCCCCCGCCGGGTTCGACAACGGCCCCAGCAGGTTGAAGATTGTGCGCGTGCCCAGTTCCACCCGCGTCGGCCCGACGTGCCGCATCGCCCCATGATGCCGGGGCGCCATCAGGAAGGTAATGCCCACGTCCCAGATCGCCTGCTGCACCTGCTCCATCGGGCAGTCGATATCGACGCCCAGCACGCCCAGCACGTCCGCCCCGCCCGACTTGCTAGAGAGCGCGCGGTTGCCGTGTTTCGCCACCGGCACGCCACAGGCCGCCACCACGAACGCCACGGCAGTCGAGACGTTGTAGGTACCCTTGGCGTCGCCGCCGGTGCCACAGGTGTCGATGGCATCCGGCGGCGCCTCGATCGGCAGGACCTTCGCCCGCATCACGCGCGCCGCGCCGGTCAGTTCCTCAACGGTTTCGCCACGCACCCGCAGCGCCATCAGAAAGCCGCCCATCTGCGCCGGCGTCGCATCGCCCGACATCATCACGTCGAACGCGGCTTCAGCCTCTGCCTCGGTCAGCGGCGTTCCGTCAGCGACCTTGGCGATCAGCTCTTTGAAGTCGGCCATACCGCCCTCCTCACGCCGCCACCAGCCGCCGGGGCGGCAGCGGCTTCGGTTTCCGGTTCGGCAGCCGTCCGCCGCTCGCCAGGCTCAGGAAATTGCCCAACAATTGGTGGCCAGCCTGACTTGCGATGCTTTCGGGGTGAAATTGAACGCCATGAATCGGATACTCGCGGTGCCGGAGGCCCATGATCAGGCCGTCGTCAGTCTCCGCATTAATCTCCAGGCAGTCGGGCAGGCTTTCGCGCTCCACGATCAGGGAGTGATAGCGCGTCGCCTCGAACGGCGCATTCAGGCCCTGAAACACACCGGTCGCCTGGTGGTAGACCTTGGAGAGCTTGCCGTGCATCGGCACCGGCGCGCGGATGACCTTGCCGCCAAACACTTGGCCGACGGTCTGGTGCCCCAGGCACACACCCAGTACCGGCACCCTCGCCTCCGCCGCTGCCGCCACCAGGTCGAGACAAATGCCCGCCTTGTCCGGATCGCAAGGACCGGGCGAGATCACGATCCCGTCCGGCTTCATCGCCATCGCGTCGGCCACCGAAATGGCGTCGTTGCGGTGCACCGCGAACTCCGCCCCCAACTCGCCCAGGAAGTGGCGCAGGTTGTAAACGAAGCTGTCAAAGTTATCGATCATCAGGAACATGAGATTAAACCGTCATTGCGAGCCGAAAGGCGAAGCAATCCAGAGGGCGTCGGGACGAGGCGGGAATGCAGACTGGATTGCTTGGTCGGCTCCGCCTTCTCTCAATAACGCCATCGGAAGATGAGATCGCGCACGATTCCTCCTCACTGCGGCGCAAAGCGGACGGCCTCGCCCGCTGCCCGCACCAGCGCCGCCGCCTTGTCGACGCTTTCCTGATACTCGGCGTCCGGGTCGCTGTCGGCAACGACGCCAACCCCTGCCTGCACATACATGACATTATCTTTCACCAGCGCAGTGCGCAGACCGATGCAGGTATCCATGGAGCCATCGGCTGCGAAATAGCCGATGCAGCCGGCATAGATACCGCGCTTCTCCGGCTCCAACTCGTCGATGATCTCCATCGCCCGCACCTTCGGCGCGCCAGACAAAGTGCCTGCCGGGAAGCCGGCGATCAGCGCGCCGAACGGATCGTAACTCGGGTCCAACTCGCCCTCCACGGTGGAGGACAGATGCATCACATGGCTGTAGCGCTCGATCTCGAACTGAGCCAGCACCTCGACCGAGCCGATCTTGGCGACCCGCCCCACATCGTTCCGCGCCAGGTCGAGCAGCATCAGGTGCTCGGCCAGTTCCTTCGGATCGTTCTGGAGTTCCTCGGCCAACGCCCGGTCCTCGGCATCGGTCGCACCACGGCGGCGCGTGCCCGCCAGCGGCCGGATCGTCACCCTGTTGTCGCGCACCCGCACCAGAATTTCCGGGCTGGAGCCGACCACCGAAAAACCTTCCAGATTGAAGAAGAACAGGAAGGGCGACGGGTTCAGCCGGCGCAACGCCCGGTAGAGCGAAAACGGCGGCAGTTCGAACGGCACGGAGAAGCGCTGCGACGGCACCACTTGGAACACATCGCCCGCATAGACATATTCCCGCGCCTTCAGCACATGCGCCTTGAACGTATCCTTGGTCATGTTGGCAGCCACTTCCGGACCTGGACCCGCTTCTGCACGGGCCAGCGCGCTGGCGGTCGGCGGCAACGGCTGTTCCAACTGCCCGATTACCTCCGTCAGGCGTTCGCAGGCCGCGTTGTAGGCCGCCTGCGCGTCAACGCCATCGGCCGGGCGAACGGGCGTCACCAGCGTGATCCGGTCCTCAACCCCATCGAACACCGCCATCACCGTGGGCCGGATGAACAGGCCATCCGGAATGCCGAGCGTGTCTTCGGGCTCGTTCGGCAGATGCTCCATCAAACGCACCATGTCATAGCCCATATAGCCGACCAGGCTGGACGCCATGGGCGGCAGCTTTGGCGGCAGGTGCGGGATTTCGCATTCCGTGATCAAGGCCCGCAGCGACGCGAGCGCGCCCGCCTCACACCGCTCAAACGAATGCGCATCCGTCAGCGCCTGCCGGTTGATCTCCGCCGCATTGCCATGGCAGCGCCAGATCAAATCCGGCGACAGGCCGATGAAGGAATACCGTCCCCGCATCGCGCCGCCCTCGACCGATTCCAGCAGGAAGGCGTTCGGCTGGTCCTGGCCAAGTTTCAGCCATGCGGAAACCGGCGTCTCCAGATCGCTGATCAGGTGGGTCCAGACCAGTTGCGGCGCGTCATTATCATATGCGGTTCGAAAAGCCGGAAAGGCCGGCTCTGCATTCAGCGTGTCTTTAGCCATGAGAAATAGCGCCCTCTAGCGCAGCAAATTATTGACGGCAGCCTGGTCGATTTCAACGTCATAGCGGGCGCGGATCGCCCGTTGGAAGGCCTGGGCGATTTCCAGCCGGCGGTCGCGGTCGATCTGCTGCCGAAGCTGCTCCAATTCAGCACTTTCGACCGCCTGCCCGGCCGTCACGTCAGTTACTGTCGCAACGAACACCCGGCCATAGTCATTGTGGACCAGTGTTTCCCCTTGGGAAGCAGCAAACACAACGTCCGCCAGGTCCGGCGTCACCGGATCAGGCGACTGTGCCCTGGTGAAAGGTTCAGGCGTCGCCAGCGAGAAACCCGTCTCCTGCGCGACCGCCGCCGGATCGGCGCCAGTCTGCAATTTATCGGCAACAGCGGTTGCGGCCTTCTCCGCCTCGTCCGAGCGCTGGCTTTCCTGCCAGTCGGCCAGCACCTGCGCGCGCACCTGTTCGAAAGGCTTCTTGGTCTCCGGCACCACCTGATCGACGCGCACGATGAAGTAGCCCCCATTCGGCCGCTCGGTCAGGATCGAGCTTTCATTCTCTTCCGTCTGGAACGCTACCGACAGGAACTGCCCCTCCGGCGGCAGGCCCTCGACCCGCTCGCCCGCCGCGTTCTGGCCGGTGCGGCTGACGCCTTCGAACCGGACGAGCGGCACGCCCGCCGCATCGGCAGCGCCTTCCAGGCTAGCGCCTGCCGCAATGGAATCCTCCACCACATTCGCGCGGTCAATCAATTCATCGACCGCCATGTCCAACGCAATGGTTTGTGCAATCTCGTCCCGGACTTCCGCCAGCGGCGTGGTGCCTTCCGGCGTGACTTCCTTCACCAGCAACACGTGATGGCCGAAGGGCGACTCCACCGGCCCCACCGCCCCCGGCTCATCCAGTGCAAAGGCCGCCTCCGCCAGCTCCGGCGTCAGGAACTGGCTTTCCGTCAGCACGCCCAGTTCCGCCGGAACGCCACCGGAATCGCCAACGACCGAGACCCAGTTCTCCCCGGCCTGGAGGCGCGCCAGCGCGTTGGCTGCCGCGTCGGCATCCTGGAACAGCAATTGCGCAACGTCTCTGGTCGCCTGCCGGAAATACTGGCCCTTACGGTTCTCGTATTCCTCGGCGACACGGGCATCGCTGACGGCAAAGCCTTGGGCGATCCGCTCCGGGTCGAGGATCAGGGCAGACAGATCCCGCAGTTCACCCTGCTGGTAGAGATTGTCCTCGTCCCGGTACGCCTCCCGCAGAACCGTCTCCCCTGGATCGTCCGCCGCCGGAAAGGCGCTGTGATCGCGGTAAAGGATCACCGCCGTCCGCGTTTCACCGGCAAAGGCGTTCTGCGCTTTCACCAGCCCCTGCGGCGGCGGCGGTGCCGCGGTCGCCGCGGCGATCAGCGGATCGCGCACCAGCCTGCCAGCCAGGTCCGCCAGGAAGCGTTGCTCGCCCAGCCCGCTGCGGAACAGCACTTCTTCATAGCGGGACCGGCTGAACTCCCCTGTCGGTCCCTGGAAGGTCTGGTCGGAGGCAATGGCGGCGCGCAGCACGTCGTCATTGACGGCCATGCCCATTCGCTCCGCCTCACGCGTCAGCACCTGCTGGTTGATAAGCGCATCGTTAACCTCGTTATCCAGCCCCATCTGCACCGCAAATTCCTGCGTGACGGTGCTGCCGATCTGCTGCCGCAGACGATCCAGTGAACGGCTGAACTGGTTGCGGTAGGTGGAGGAGCGGATTTCCGTATCGCCAACCGTGATAACGACCGGGTCCGGGTCCGGCTGCAGATAGTCGACAATGCCCCAGGCGCCGAACGACAGGATCAGCAGCGCAAACAGGATCTTGGCGACCCACCCGGACGCTCCTCTCCGCATCGATGTCAGCATTCGGCAGCCTTTCTCTCTTCAACAAGCATTTTTCAACAAGCATCGTGCGGGCCGGTTATAGAGACGCGGCGCGCTGCCAGCAACTGGCCCTTGCAGCGCGCTTGTGCTACGCGACACATCAGCAAACGGTCACTTGGAGGAATGCGTGATGGCTGGCCCGAAAACCCTGATTGCCGGTAATTGGAAAATGAACGGCACGCGCAATGACGGCGTAAATCTGGCGAAGACCATTGCGGGCGGCGCACCGGCGGTTAGCGCCAGGGCCGACCTGCTGGTCTGCCCGCCAGCCACCTTGATCAGTCTGGTCGCGGGGACGCTGGGCGAGCCCCTGCGCAACGGCCTGATCGCCGTGGGTGGCCAGGATTGCCACGCGGAAGCATCCGGCGCACACACAGGCGACGTCTCGGCGCCGATGCTGGCCGATCTCGGCTGCACCTATGCCATTGTCGGCCATTCGGAGCGCCGCATGAACCATGCGGAAGACAACGCCCTGATCTGGTCCAAGGCCATCGCCTCCCAGCGCGCCGGGCTGACCGCCATCATCTGCGTTGGCGAGACAGAGGCCGAGCGCGACCGCGGCGACGCCCTCGACATCGTCCGCCGCCAGATCACCGGCTCCGTGCCCGACGCCGCCACGGCCACCAATACCGTCATCGCCTACGAGCCCGTCTGGGCCATCGGCACCGGCCGCACACCGGACAATGACGACATCGCAGAGGTTCACGACGCCATGCGGGCGCTGCTGGCCGAAAAAATGGTCGATGGCGATCAGGTCCGCCTGCTCTACGGCGGCTCGGTCAAGCCAGGCAACTCGTCGGAGATCCTCGCGATAGAGAACGTCAACGGCGCCCTCGTCGGCGGCGCCAGCCTTAATGCGGACGACTTCCTGGCGATTGCCGCGGCTGCCCCGGCATAGGGCCCCTCGCCGTCATTGCGGGGCGGACCGAAGCAGGACGAATGGGACTAGGCCAATAGCGGAGCAATCCCAGGCCACAGCACCCTTCGACAGGCTCAGAGTGGCGGGGTGGATTTTTTGTTGCGCAACCAGAGAATAGCCTCACCCTGAGCCTGTGGAAGGGTGTGCCTCCAGGGCAGGTTCCGCAACTTGATTGCCCACCTTCCGCCGAGCGATGGCTTCAGTAGAGGAGCTCCCCTACGCCAGCACCGCCAACTTCTTTTTCTCGATCAGAGCGAAGTCGATCTCCGCGCCCAGGCCCGGCTTCTCGATCGCGTGCACCATGCCGTTGGCATCCGGCGCGGGCTCATCCACCAGGCCGTATTTCTGCGCCTCCGCCGGCAGCAGCACCTCGAACAGTTCGCAATTGTGAATGGCCATGGTCACGTGCAGGTTCGCAACATTGTTCAGCGAATTGCCGCCATGGTGGATTTCGTAGTTCATCTTGAAGGCCTCGGCCAAATGCGCCGCCTTCAGAATGCCGGTGATCCCGCCCTTAACGGCCACGTCGCCCCGCAGATAGTCGGTCGCCTGCGCCATCAGCCATGGAGCGTAGGAGTACAGGCCGCCCGGTGAGTATTCCGTCGCCATGATCGGAATGCGCAACTGCTGGCGGAGCTTGACGTAGTTGGTCTGGTCTTCCTCATCCAGCGGGTCTTCATACCAGTAGAAGCCCATATCCTGGATCGCGAGGCCCACACGCAAAGCCTGCGGGTAATCATAGCACCAGGTCGAATCCAGCATCAGCTGATAGTCGTCGCCGACCGCCTCCCGCACCGCCTGACAGACCTTGATATCGTCCACGGGGTTAGTCGGCGGGTGGATCTTGTAGGCCGCCCAGCCCTCATCCCGGATGCGCACCGCCTCCTGCGCATAGGCCTGGGAGTTCGCCAGCACCGCACTGGAGGCATAGGCCGGCACGGACGAGCGGTAGCGTCCGATCAGATCGCAGATCGGCAGCCCGGCCACCTGCCCCGCGATATCCCAGAGCGCCACATCGACCGCGCCGATGCAGCGGAGCGTTGTCATTCGCGCCCGCCGGTACATCGCTTTATAGAGCCGCTCCCGCTCCAGCGGGTTTTGCCCCATGACAATGGGCTTCAGGTAGGCGATCAGCGATTCCCCGTCCATGTTCGCCCCGCGGCTCGACGAGCCCAGAAAGGCATGGCCGCTGACGCCCTCATCCGTTTCTATCGTCAGCAGGCCCATCTTGGAGGCGCCGCCGAACTTGCCGGTATGCTGGCCGTATTGGGTCGCCGGGATATCGTCCCACGCGAACAGAGCGAGGGTGACGTCGGTGATCTTCATGAATAGCGTTCCTCTTGGCGGTGTTTTCGCCATTGAACGCTGGACTGATCCCCCAGGCCAGCAAAAATCCGCGTTCCCGTCTCCAGCGCTGCCTGCGCAGGCCGGGCATATCGACGGGCGGCGCGGCCCAGGCAATGCTATGCTGCAGCCGCGCCCAGCCCAGACCGACCAGGCCAAACGGAGTCCGCCTCATGACCTTTACCATCCTTGCCCACGATCCTGCCACGGACCAGGTCGGCATCGGCATCGCCACGGCGTCCCTTGCCGTCGGCGGTCTTTGCCCGTTCATGACGCTCTCCGGTGACCTCATCACCTCCCAGGCCTTTGCCCGGCAGGAAGCCGGCCTGCACACCGCCCGCCGCATCGCTGACGGTGCCACATGGGAGGCGATCGTGGCCGAGCTGGCGGAACGCGACCCGCACCTTTCCTATCGCCAGATCGGTGTTGTCCGCCGCGACGGCACCCTCCACGCTCACACCGGTGCCGATTGCCGGCCATTCGCCGGTCTTCTGTTCGGCGGCGACTGTGTCGTGATGGGCAATTTCCTTGCGGGCCAGCACATTCTCGACGCCATGGCTGAAGCATTCGCCGCCTCCGCCAGCCAGCCCCTTGCCGAACGTCTCCTGCAAAGCCTGGAGGCCGGACGCGACGCCGGCGGCCAGGCCGATGGGCAAGGCCGCCGCTACACCGAACGCTCTGCGGGCCTGAAGGTTGTCGGCGGCGGTGGGATGCCCGGCATTGACGACCGCGCCACCGCCCCCGTGGACCTGCGGGTCGACATGCACCATCGCGCGGTCGATGAGATGCGCCGCCTGCATGACACCCTGCAGCAAGTCCCTCGCTACAACGCGCTCCGCAGTTCAAACCCGCCGGCGACACCCGCCCTCGCCGCCTGGGAGTCGGACAATATTACTGAAAACCCACCGCCCTCTGTCCTTCTCCGCCATTCGTACTAAGCCGAATTTCCAGGGACTCTGTGATAGCCATCACAGACGGCAGACCGCCGCAAGCGTATGGTTGTATGCGTGGATCAGAGCCTGCCGCTAGGCTGCTCTCGTCCCTCCTGCGTTGCCAAACTTAAGGGGTAGGTCCGAGCCGGACCGCCCCTTTTCTTTGTGCATTTCCCGGCCCACCCATATAGTTACGGCCTCTACGATTTCCCGATGCGAACGGAGCATCTTCGAGCATGAGCGGCGGATTGCATTTGGACGGCATCGAGAAGGCATTTGACGACAACGCTGTCCTGCGCGGTATTTCCCTGACCTTGCCGGAAGGGACCTCCACTGCCCTCATCGGGCGGTCGGCCAGCGGCAAGTCTGTTTTGCTGAAATGCGCGGCGGGCCTGCTCCCCATCGACCGGGGCCGTATAGATGTATTGGGCACGGCGGATGTGAGTGACTGGTCCGACCTCCGCGCCCGCGTTGGCATTCTGTTTCAGCGGAACGCCCTATTCGACGGCATGCGGGTCTGGGAGAACGTGGCCTTTCCCCTCCGCCGCCACGGCATGGCGAAGGCTCCGGCGAAGGAGGAAGCGATCCACCTGCTATCGCTTGTCGGTCTGGACGAACGCGCCGCGCTTGTCTTTCCGAAGGACCTCTCCGGCGGCATGCAGAAGCGCGCGGCCCTTGCCCGCGCCATCGCCGGTTCGCCCGATCTGATGCTGCTGGACGACCCGACCGCGGGCCTCGACCCCGTCATGGCCGCAAGCGTCGAGCAGTTGATCCGCCACCTGATCCTCCGCGAAAACGCCACCGCCCTGATCGTCACCGCCGACGTCCACAATCTGGCAGGGCGGTTCGACCGCGTCGCTGTGCTGGACCGCGGTCAGATCACCTGGAACGGCCCCGCCATCGACCTGCCAGCCGACGCACACCCGTTGCTGCAGGCAGCCTAGTCCCAGCAGCAATCGCCACCGATACTTGATTGACGCTTGCTGGAGAGATCACCTACCGTCATGAAACGGAATTTGGATTTCTAGGTGTACAATTTATGCAGAGTGTTCGCCGCGTCGTAGAATGGCTTTTGACGCTGTTTGGTGGAACGGTTGGCGGTATCTACCTGCTAATCTTGTATTTTATCGCTGTATATTCTGCGATTTTTTTACTCAGTGCGATCCAGGTCAGAGAGCATTTGCGGGACGAAGTCAAAAGTGAGATTATTGTTAGCTTCAAGAATGTTTTAGATCAAAAGCGGAATTTTGACGATAAGAAGCGACAGCTGGAAAATTCCGTTCTTGAGACGAATATAGATCGTGAAATATATAGGTTCGAAGACCAAGTTTACTACTTAGCCCAAGACCTCATTGACGCAATTTCGACTAAAAAAGGCACGCCTATATATCAAGGGAATCCTTATGAATTTTTGTATACTGATGATTTCAAAAAACTAGAATCAGAGTGCACGGCGCGATTGAATCGTCCTCAAAACGAAATTTGCTCGCTGATCACAAATTTGAATGAAACAAATAGGCACCTAACCGATTTATACTCACAGCAAAACAAGGAAAATGTGGAAAATCCCTTTGATGCCAGACAGGAACAATACAACAAAAAATTACAAACACTGATCAGCCGTCACCCTCTTATAAAACATCATGAAATATATGAATGGTTCCAGTATTTTGAGATGGATTTTTTATTAACAATTCCATCGCCAATATTAATATTATTCCTGACCGTCGCTATGGGATTACTCGGCAGCGCTGTGACGATGACATGGTCCTATGTCCGGCGGGATGAAGGCCTAACTGTCCGACGGTTCGTCGTGTTGCCCTCGATAGGCATGATCAGTGCGTTCATCATCTTTATCTTCATCAATGCCGGACAAATGACACTGACGACCGACCCGGGCGGCAGCGACCTTAACGCTTTTGCCTTGTCATTCATCGGCATTATCTCCGGTCTTTTGTCGGAACGCGCCTATATCCGCATTTCCGATGTCGGCAACACGTTCTTCAAGGCGAAGGAAGGTCAGACCCGTTGGGCCATCGGTCTAGACGCAGCCATGAAATCCTCTGCACTTTCGCTCGAAGATCTGTCGAGTCACCTGGGGCTGGCCCAGTCGGAAGTCGCCCGTATTGTCGAACAAACAGCTCCGGCGACACAGTACCAGCAGCAATTGATCGCCGCGTTTGTCCGCCGCCCGGTCCGTGACATTTTTACGGACCTGCCGCCGGTAGAACGCAGTGATGGACTTGTGCCGGTGCCTGAACTGATCGGAAAAAGCGAGCCAGCCGCCGTCGCTGTTCTCGATGCCGCGGGCCTTGCGTTAGGAGCGGTAGTATCCCGGCCTGCCCCCTCGGCGCCTGCCGGTACGATTTCAAGTCAATCGCCGGAGGCGGGCCAGCTGGTTAAGCCAAAAACGGCAATCGATATTACCATTTCCAGCGGCCGGGCGGAGACAGCCTAGCCGTACTATTCAGATCCCTCGGATCGGCCTGGAAACAGCTCATTACCCTCCACCCAGCGCACATCGCCGAAGCCGCCAACGAGCCGCGCCCGCTCTGTCCGGAACACGAAAATGCGGAAACCGCCCAAATCGGGGTCGGTGCTGGGATGTCGCGCCATAAACCGGGCGCGCAGGTCGGGATTCTCATCCGGCTCCAGCCGCCCCACCAAGCCGACACGCGGATGCGCCATAGGCTCCGCCTCATGGCTCGCGATCTCAAACAGCAGGGAGGCCCGCGGGTCGCGTAACAAGTTATGCGTATGCTCGGCGATGGTGGCCAGGTAGACCACCGGTTCGCCACTCGACGCGTTCGCGGTAAGTACCAGGCTGGTATAGGGCTGGCCTTCCGGCAGCAGCGTCGCCAGGCTTGCAACAGCCCGCTCAACGATCACGCGGCGGGCCTTGGCCAACGCTTCGGCGCGGGGCGTCATCGCCGATCCCCTGACCATTTGAATTGCATCACCCTACTCCCATTCCCCAAAGATGCCGCGCGTTTCCAGCAATGGCGCAGCGCCCGGCACGGCTATCGCGGGCATGACCTCATCCCGGCCGCTCATCCACCGGCACAGAACGGCGCGGGGATCGATGGCCAACACGTCCCCCGGCTGCCACTCCAGCGTGCACCGGAAACGATCCTGCAACACATACTCCGATAGTGCGTCGGCGCCAGGGAACCCTGTCTCGGTCAACGGCGGCGGGTATAAACACACCTCACCACTCAACGGATGCCGATGCAGCACCGGATGCGCCGGCCCGCCAGCACAATGGGGCGCCCGCGCGCCAGCGATCTGCGCGAGGAAATCGGGGTCTTCCATCCGCATGGCGTCAGCGGCCGCCTCCATCCCAGCCAGCATGAGCCCTGGGGCGGCATCGTCGGCAGCGTACACCAGCGCTTGGGGCGGCACAGCCAATGCCGAACCGGGCATAGACCAAACGCCAGTCACCGTTGCCGGTCCTGAAGCGGTGTCGCTTTCCGGCACCGGTCCCTTGCCGAGGACAGCGGCCAGTTTCCGGCCTGCCTCCGCCGGCAAGGACTGCGCCCGGAACAACAGCGCCCCGCCCAATTGCCAGAGGTCTTCGATCATCGCCGCAGCGCCAGCATCCAGGCGCAACAGATCGACGCCGTCGATCCACAGACCGACGGCAGGCGAGAGCGGTTCAACGCGAATCGCAGGGGTTTCGGCAGGCGCATCGGCGGCCATAGGACCGCGGCCCGTCTAGGTATCCAGGAAGGAGCGCAGCTTCCGCGAGCGGCTTGGGTGCTTTAGCTTACGAAGCGCCTTTGCCTCAATCTGGCGGATACGTTCGCGTGTCACCGAGAACTGCTGGCCGACTTCCTCCAGCGTGTGGTCGGTGTTCATGCCGATGCCGAAGCGCATGCGCAGCACGCGCTCCTCGCGCGGCGTCAGCGAGGACAGAACACGGGTCGTGCTTTCGCGCAGGTTCGACTGGATGGCGGAATCCAGCGGTTGCACCGCGTTCTTGTCCTCAATGAAGTCGCCCAGATGGCTGTCTTCCTCATCACCGATCGGCGTTTCGAGGGAGATCGGCTCCTTCGCGATCTTCAGCACCTTCCGCACTTTATCCAGCGGCATGTGCAGCTTGAGCGCCAGTTCTTCCGGCGTCGGCTCCCGCCCGATCTCATGCAGCATCTGGCGGGACGTGCGCACCAGCTTGTTGATCGTTTCGATCATGTGCACCGGAATACGGATGGTGCGGGCCTGGTCCGCAATGGACCGGGTGATCGCCTGCCGTATCCACCAGGTGGCGTAGGTCGAGAACTTGTAGCCTCGGCGGTACTCGAACTTATCGACCGCCTTCATCAGGCCGATATTGCCTTCCTGGATCAGGTCCAGGAATTGCAGGCCGCGGTTGGTGTATTTCTTGGCAATGGAAATGACCAGGCGCAGGTTGGCTTCGACCATTTCCTTTTTCGCCCGGCTGGCCTCGCGCTCGCCCTGCTGGACGGCCGTCACCAGTTCGCGGAATTCGTCGTAAGGCAGGCCGACATTGTGGCAGATGTCCACGATGTCGCTGCGCAATTCCTTCACCTCCTCCGCGTGGGATTTGCAGAAGGTCTTCCATTCACTCTTCTGGCTGACGGAACGCAGCCACTTCGGATCGGTCTCCCGGCCGCGCCAATCCTTCAGGAAGGATTCACGGCTGACACCACCATCAAGCGCAAGGCGCAGAATGCGGGTTTCAATCGCCACCAGCTGCTTGTTGCGGGCATAGAGATCCCCCATCAGCTGGTCGATCTTGGCGTTGTTCAGCTTGACCGCGGCCATCCGTTCGGACATGGCCGCCTGAAGCGCAGCATAGTGCTTGCGCGCCTCCTCGCTCAGCTCGTCAATGCCTTCCATTTCGGCGAGTTTCGCCTGCTGGAGTGCAATCAGACCCGGCTCCAGCTCTGCCACCGCATCAAGGGCTGCCGTTACCCCCGGCAGCAGCGCCTGTTCCATCGCGGCGAGCGACAGGTTGTTGTCGAACTCGTCATCGTCATTGTCGTTGTCCGAGTCGCTGTCATCGTCGCTTTCGCCGTCGGCTTTAAGCGTCTTCTCGCCGTCGGCCGCGTCGTCATCTTCCTCATCATCAGCCGCTGCGGCCTTGCCGTTCAGCACGGCGCTGCCATTGACAGCCATGCCGTTTAGCGCCGTGCCGTTAACCGGCTTGGCTTCGCTATCGTCTGATGGGGCAGCTTCGCCACTATCCAACCCGCCGTTAACGGCTTCGCCGTTGGCCGGGTCGCTGGTGTTCGGGTTAGCCGTGTTGCGGGAGGGATGCGCCGACGGATCGGCGGCCATTGTCGCCTCCAGGTCGATGAACTCCCGCAGCAGTACTTCTTCGTTCTTCAGGCGGCGGCCCCACTCGACCACGGCGGCAATCGACAACGGGCTACGGCAAAGCGCGGAGATCATCTTGATCCGGCCAGCCTCGATCCGCTTGGCAATCGCGATTTCGCCCTCGCGGCTCAGCAGTTCGACCGAGCCCATCTCCCGCAGATACATGCGGACGGGGTCGTCGGTACGGCCGGGATCATCATCCAGGTTGCCGGAAGCTGCCTTGGTTTCTTCTTCCTTCTCGACCGTAGCCGTTCCGGAATCGTCGGATTCTTCGTTCTCGACGACATTGATGCCGATCTCCGAAAGGAGAGCCATCACGTCTTCGATCTGCTCCGACGAGACTTTCTCCGACGGCAGCGCAGCATTCAGCTCGTCATAAGTGACGAAGCCGCGTTCCTTGCCACGCTTGATAAGCGCTTTGATTTCCGCCGTTTCGTCAACAACCACACCATCCGGGGTAGCCTCGGTGGTTTTGGAAGTCTCTTTTTGCTGCTCTACCGCTTTGGCTGCCATAGACTGTGTCCCGCCATCACTTTGTCTTCATTACATTACATTACAAACAACCCGTCAAAGCCCTGACGGGGTGCGTATCCGCTCCGCCGCCACACTGGCTTCCAACCGGTCGAGCGTTTCCGGCGCATCCTCCAGGGATTGGACCTGTCGGGCAATGTCCGCACGTACCGTATCGCGTTCGAGTGCCTCAATCAGTCCGGATACTGCATTCTGCGCGATGGTCAACTCATCGTGTCCTTCACTCAAAATACCGTTCATCACTGCCCTTGCGCTAACGCATGCGGCCTTCACTTCCCGCTCAACAGCGACGTCTTCTTCCGTCGGACGCCCGATTGCCGTTCGTGTTACCTGTGCAGTCAGGGACTGAACGTCAAGGTTATTCGATGCGACCCCTACGCTTATGATCCTATTCCGCAGTGTGTCAAGCGCACCATCCGCCAGTTCCAGCACCGCAACGCGCTCGCCCACTTCGTCGATCAAGGCCGGCTGTAACAGCAGCAGGCCGAGCAGCGCACGCTCCCGTTGTCCCTGCAGGCGGCCGCGGCTTGCCCGCTGGCGCACGCCAGGCAGCGTCCGCTCCTCCGGTTTTCGACCGGTATTCCGCCGGTACTGGCCAGTTCCACCGCCCGCCGGAGCGGAAAAGGCAGCGCGCAACCGCTCTCGGAACGACTGCTCGTAATAGCCCCTGACCGTCTCGTCACCGATCAGACGGACCCGGGCCAAAACCGCGCGGTGGAAGGCCGCACGACGCTCCGGCGTGGTCGGTGTATTGCGGTCCCACTCGGCCTGCCAGATCACCGCCTCCAGCGAATCGGCGGTCCCGCTTAGCGAATCGATGGCCTCTGGTCCGGCCTTCCGCACCAGGGTGTCGGGATCTTCGCCAGAGGGCAGCATGGCAAAACGCAGTGAGCGACCCGGCTGCAAAATCGGCAATGCACGCTCCGCCGTCCGGATCGCCGCCGCCCGGCCTGCCCGGTCCCCGTCCAGGCAAAGCACCGGCTCCGCCGACAGCGTCCACAGCAGCTTTATCTGGTCCTCGCCAACGGCAGTGCCGAGCGGCGCTACCGCCTCTGCGATCCCTGCCTGCGCGAGCGCGATCACGTCCATATATCCTTCCACCACCAGGATGCGGTCGTTCTTGTGCGCGGCCTCCCGCGCCTGCGCCAGACCATACAGCACGCTGCCTTTATGAAAGGCTTGGGTTTCCGGCGAGTTAAGATATTTCGGCTGGCCTCCTCCCAGCACCCGCCCGCCGAAAGCCAGGACATACCCCTGGCGGTCGGTGATGGGGAACATGACCCGGTCGCGGAAATAGTCGGTGACGCGCTCGTCGTCCCGCCGCTTCAGCACCCCTGCGGCAACCAATTGCTCCTCGCTGACTCCATCGCGCGCCAGCCCGGCTGCGATGCTGCCATAGGGCGATGGCGCATAGCCCAGGCGGAACCGGCGGATGGTGGCGTCATCGACACCCCGCCGGTACAGGTAGTCCAGCGCCTCCCGTCCGGCCGGCATCCGAAGCTGGCTTTCATAGTAGGCGGCGGCCAGTTCCAGCGTCTCCCGCAGGCCCTTGGTCACCTTGCGGCGCTCTTCAGCTTCGGGCCCATCCGACGGCACGTCCATGCCCGCCATGCTGGCGACAGACTCCACGGCCTCCCGGAAGCTCTGGCCCGTCACATCCATCAGAAACGTAAAGACATCGCCGTGTTTGCCGGACGAGAAACAGTGGTAGAAGCGCTTTTCGTCGTTCACGAAAAAAGACGGCGTCTTTTCCTTGTTGAACGGGCTGAGCCCGGCCCATTCCCGCCCCTGTTTGCGTAATTGCACGTGCCGCCGGACAACATCCGACACCGGCACACGATTGCGCAAGTCTTCCAGAAATTCGGGCGGTATAGCCATGCAGCTTTGACCGGTTCCTATCCCATCAGCCGGGTTTTGGCGATGCCGCTGGCCTTGCCGAAATCCATCTGCCCGGCATAGCGCCCGCGCAATTCACCCATCAGCCGTCCCATGTCCTTGACCGAAGCTGCGCCGATTTCGTCGATGACCTTGTCGACCTCAGCCTTGATCTCCGCCTCAGAGAATTGCTGCGGTAGGAAGCGGTTGATGATGTCGATTTCGCTCTGCTCCCGCGCCGCGAGCTCGACCCTGCCGCCTTCCTCGTACATCTTAATCGATTCCTGCCGCTGCTTGATCATCTTTTGCAGCAGTTGCAGGATTTCCTCGTCGCTCACCCCATCGGGTTTACCGTCGCCGCGGGCAGCAATATCTCGGTCTTTCAGGGCCGCCAGGATTAGTCGGACAGTTGAAACAGCCGGCGCGTCCTTGGCCCGCATGGCGTCTTTCAGCGATTGACTGAGCTCGGTCCGCAGCATGGGATTTGTCCCTTAGCGATTTCATCATGACACTATAAACAAAGTTCTCCGAACGGAAAACTCGCCTAGTGACGATGTCGCATCACCTGTTAAGTTGTTGACTTAGCGCATTTTTCTTAGCGACGTGATCCTTGACGAAACCACCGCTGTCGCCTAATCATACCGCCCTAGTGTGAGGACGTCCGCCGCTCTGATAGGGAGGTCCGGGTACCTCGTCAAGAACAGCGAAATCATGCTTGCAATCGACGGTCTGGATAAATTCTCTATCCGGAACGCGCAGCTTCACGGCAGGTTACATGTCCACCAACTCACCGATCATGCCTGCGGGCAGCGGGCCCATGCCCACGCCGCCCGGTGCTAATGCTGCGCTCATTCTGAGCGACGGCTCCATATTTTGGGGAAAAGGACTGGGCGCAACCGGGCAGGCTGTTGGCGAAATTTGCTTCAACACGTCGATGTCCGGCTATCAGGAAATTCTGACAGACCCCTCTTTCGCCGGTCAGATCATCACCTTCACATTCCCGCATATTGGAAATGTCGGCGCCAATGCTGAAGACGTGGAGACCGGAACGGCAGCGGCGCGCGGTTGCATCCTGCGCATGGACATCACGGACCCGTCCAATTTCCGCGCGGCGGAGCATCTGAATGTCTGGCTCGCCAAAAACAATCTCGTCGGCATCGCAGGCGTGGACACCCGCCGCCTGACCCGCCGCATCCGCGACGGCGGCGCGCCGAACGGTGTGGTGGTCCATGTCCCCAACGGCGCGGTTCCGGTGGAGAGTGCTCTGTCCGTGGCTAAAGCATGGCCAGGCCTGGAAGGCATGGACCTCGCCAAAGACGTTTCGTGCCGCCAAACCTACTCTTGGGCCGAAACCCCTTGGGCGCTGGGTGCCGGCTACGGCACGCTTCAGCAGCCGCGGCACCGAGTTGTTGCGGTCGACTATGGCGCCAAGCGCAACATCCTCCGTCGGCTTGCCGGTGAGGGATGCGACGTGACGGTCGTCCCCGCCACCGCTTCGGCCGACGACATATTCCAGCATGACCCCGACGGCGTGTTTCTGGCGAATGGTCCCGGCGACCCGGCCGCCACTGGCGAGTATGCCGTGCCGGTTCTGAAAAAGGTTCTGGAGCGCAACCTGCCGGTATTCGGCATCTGCCTCGGCCATCAAATGCTGGCGCTGGCCATGGGCGCCAAAACCCACAAGATGGCCATCGGTCACCGCGGCGCGAACCATCCGGTAAAAGACCTCGCCACCGGCAAGGTGGAAATCACCAGCCAGAATCATGGCTTCGTCGTGGACCAGGCCTCGCTGCCCGACGGCGTCAACGCTACGCATGTCTCGCTGTTCGACGGCTCGCTGGAAGGCTTGGCGCTCGAGGGCAAACCGGTCTTCTCGGTGCAGTATCACCCGGAAGCCTCGCCCGGCCCTCACGACAGCCATTATCTCTTTACCCGTTTCGTCAAGGCAATGGATCAGGCCCGGTAGCGCACATGCCCAAACGCACAGACATCCAATCGATTCTTATTATCGGCGCGGGCCCCATCGTTATCGGCCAGGCGTGCGAGTTCGACTATTCCGGTACCCAGGCCTGCAAGGCGCTGAAGGAAGAAGGCTACCGCATCATCCTGGTCAACTCGAACCCGGCGACGATCATGACCGATCCGAACCTGTCCGACGCGACCTATGTGGAGCCCATCACGCCTTCCATGGTCCGCAAGATCATCGAGAGGGAACGGCCGGACGCGCTGCTCCCCACCATGGGCGGGCAGACCGCGTTGAACACCGCCCTCGCCCTCGCCGATGACGGCACGCTGGCCGAATTCGGTGTCGAGTTGATCGGCGCGAAACGCGACGCCATCGCCAAGGCGGAAGACCGGGAGTTGTTCCGGGACGCCATGACCCGTATCGGCCTCGAGTCGCCGAAAAGCGCCATCGTCGAAACCTGGGATGAAGGCAAGGCCGTACTTCCTGAAATTGGCTTGCCTGCCGTCATCCGGCCATCCTTCACTCTCGGCGGCCAGGGCGGCGGCATCGCCTATAACCGTGACGAATACGAGCATTTTGTCCGCTACGGCCTTGAGGCGTCGCCCGTTAACCAGGTGCTTATCGACGAAAGCATCATCGGCTGGAAAGAGTTCGAGATGGAAGTGGTCCGCGATCATGCGGACAATTGCATCATTATCTGTGCGATCGAAAACATCGACCCGATGGGCGTCCACACCGGCGATTCGATTACCGTCGCCCCTGCCCTGACGCTGACGGACAAAGAATATCAGATCATGCGCGACGCCTCGATCGCCTGCCTGCGGGAGATCGGCGTCGAAACGGGCGGGTCGAATGTGCAGTTCGCGGTCAACCCGGAAGACGGCCGCCTGATCGTGATCGAGATGAACCCCCGGGTCTCGCGGTCGTCGGCCCTGGCATCGAAGGCCACCGGCTTCCCCATCGCCAAGATCGCGGCCAAGCTGGCTGTCGGCTACACCCTGGACGAACTCGACAACGACATTACCAAAGTCACGCCGGCCTCCTTCGAGCCGACCATCGACTATGTCGTCACCAAAATTCCCCGCTTCACCTTCGAGAAGTTTCCGGGCACCGAGCCCTTGCTCTCTACCTCCATGAAGAGTGTCGGCGAGGCGATGTCCGTGGGCCGGTGCTTTGCCGAGTCGCTCCAGAAAGCCTTGCGCTCGATGGAGACCGGCCTGACCGGCCTGAACGAGGTTGCGCTCGGCGGCGGTGACGACCAGCAAACGGTGATCGCCGCCCTTTCCCAGCCGCGGCCTGACCGCTTGCTGGTCGTGGCCCAGGCCTTCCGGCGCGGCCTGTCGCTGGAGCGCATTCAGGCCGCCTGCAAATTCGACCCCTGGTTCCTGGAACAGATTCAGGCGCTGGTGGCCGCCGAAACCGAAATCCGCGTCAATGGCCTGCCAAACGATGCCCAGAACCTGTGGCGGCTGAAGCGGCAAGGCTTCTCCGACGCGCGCCTCGGTGAACTGGCTGGCACGGACGAGGCCACGGTCGGAAAGCTGCGGACCAGCCTCAACATCCATCCGGTCTACAAGCGCATTGATACCTGCGCGGCGGAGTTCGCTTCCGAAACGCCCTACCTCTACTCGACCTTCGAGGGCGACGGCGTGCTGGAGCCGGAATGCGAGGCAGAGCCGACCGACAAGACCAAGATCATGATTCTCGGCGGCGGCCCGAACCGGATCGGCCAGGGTATCGAGTTCGACTATTGCTGTGTCCACGCGGTAATGGCGCTGCGCGAAGTGGGCTATGAGACCATCATGGTCAACTGCAACCCGGAAACCGTCTCCACCGACTACGACACCGCCGACCGTCTGTACTTTGAGCCGCTGACCGCCGAAGACGTGATCGCCATTGCCCGCAAGGAACAGACGAACGGCACGCTGAAGGGTGTCATCGTTCAATTCGGCGGCCAGACTCCGCTGAAGCTGGCGGAAGCATTGCAGGACGCCGGTATTCCCATCCTCGGCACTTCGCCTGACGCCATCGATCTGGCCGAAGACCGCAGGCGCTTCCAGGTGCTGCTGCACGAAACCGGCCTGCGGCAGCCGCCGAATGGTACCGCCACCTCCCTCGAAGAGGCAGAAGCCGTCGC
Source organism: Alphaproteobacteria bacterium (assembly GCA_965222315.1). GTDB lineage: Bacteria > Pseudomonadota > Alphaproteobacteria > Bin95 > Bin95 > JACKII01. The sequence continues at coordinate 3,019,050 of OZ244951.1, forward strand.
GGAAGCTATCGGCTACCCTGTCCTGCTTCGCCCGTCCTATGTGCTGGGCGGGCGCGCCATGCAGATCGTTCACGACGTGGAAGGCCTGCGGAACTATATCGCCACCGCGGTGCTGGTCTCCGGCACCAGCCCGGTGCTGGTGGACTCCTACCTCTCCGACGCGATCGAGGTCGATGTGGACGCCCTCGCCGACGGCGAGGATGTGTGCGTCGCCGGCATCATGGAACACATTGAAGAAGCGGGCGTTCACTCCGGTGACAGCGCCTGCTCGCTCCCCCCCTACTCCCTGGCCGCCGATGTGATCGAGGAGATCAAACGCCAGACGGTGCAGTTGGCGAAGGCGCTCAACGTCGTCGGCCTGATGAACACCCAGTTCGCCGTGCGCGAGGAAGACGGGCACCACCAGATCTACATTCTGGAGGTGAACCCGCGCGCGAGCCGCACCGTCCCGTTCGTCGCCAAAGCCACCGGTGCCGCCATCGCCAAGATTGCCGCGCGCCTGATGGCGGGCGAGAAGCTGGCGGATTTCCCGCCCATCAACCTGACCCCCAATCATATGGCGGTGAAGGAGGCGGTGTTCCCCTTCGCCCGCTTCCCCGGCGTCGACACGCTGCTCGGGCCGGAGATGAAATCCACGGGCGAGGTCATGGGAATCGACCGCGACTTCGGCCACGCCTTTGCCAAGTCCCAGCTGGGCGCCGGCGCGATGCTCCCCCAGTCCGGTACGGTGTTCATTTCCGTCCGCGACACGGACAAGGCCGCGTTGATCGCGCCTGCCCGCCGCCTGACCGAACTGGGTTTCGGCATCATTGCAACCTCTGGCACCCGTCAGGCGCTCCAGGATGCCGGACTCGACGTCAAACACGTCAATAAGGTACTCGAAGGCCGCCCGCACATCGTCGACGCGATCCGCAATGGCGAAGTGCAGCTGGTCATCAATACATCGGAAGGAAAACAGTCCGTTGCTGACTCGTTCAGCCTGCGCCGCGCAGCGTTGAGCGAGCGTGTGCCCTACTATACTACCATTGCCGGCGCCCGCTGCGCGGTGGAGGGTATTTCGGCATTGTGCGGGGGCGACCTTGAAGTTCAGCCCTTGCAAGCCTACTTCGAAGCGTTGTTCTAAGAGGCCCAGGTTCATTACCCGGCAGGCAAGCCGCCGTATTGCCGTTATATGACAAAAGCGTTGCCGAGTTTCGCCGACAGGCTACGATTGCCGGCAACAAGGAAGCGCAATTGCTCCGCCGGACGAATGTCTGGGCATGAACAGAATTTTTGTGATGAAATGCGAGGCTTAGACGCTGGAAGCGTCTATCCCTCGTTTTGGAGGTTTTACGATGGACAAGGTTCCGATGACACCCGCGGGCCATCAGCGGCTTGAGGAAGAATTGCGCCGGCTGAAGGCGGACGACCGCCCGGCCATCATCCGCGCGATTGCCGAAGCGCGCGCGCATGGCGACCTGTCGGAAAATGCCGAATACCACGCCGCGAAAGACAAACAAGCCTTTATCGAAGGCCGCATCGCGGAGCTGGAAGACAAGACCAGCCGCGCCGAGATCATCGACCCGGCCAACATGTCCGGCACTGCGTCTGTTAAGTTCGGGGCGACCGTCGTCGTCATCGACGAGGAGTCGGAGGAGGAGTCCCAGTTCCAGATTGTCGGCGCGGACGAGTCCGATATCGACAATGGCCGCATCTCCGTCACCTCCCCCATGGCGCGCGCGCTGATTGGCAAGGAAGCAGGCGATCAGATCGAAGTGCTGGCCCCGTCGGGTTCGCGCTTCTACGAAGTTGCGTCTGTCGAGTACCGGTAGGCCGCCATGCCAGCCTATGACGGCGGCTGCCATTGCGGCACGGTCCGGTTCTCCCTCACCAAACCCGCAGCGGTGACCCAAGCGATTGCCTGCAATTGCTCGCTCTGCCGCAAGAAGGGCATCCTGCTCGTACCTGCCGAAGTGGACGAGATTACGGTTACGGCCGGGGAGGCCGACCTGACCAATTATCAGTTCGGCACCAAGACGGCCTCCCACTGGTTTTGCCGTCATTGCGGCATTCACGTGATGACCCGGCCACGCTCGGCCCCCCATCGGCGGAGCGTGAATGCCCGTTGCTTCGATGATTTTGTGGCCATGGAGCCTGGCCTGACGGTAATACCCTTCGATGGCGTGAACCATCCCAAGGACCAGCAGGCCTGAGCCGAGGCGCTGCCCTATTTGACCGGTTGCGCTCCGGCGCACCATCGGCACGGTGCGCCAGTACTATTCTTGTGAGTGAGGCTAGCCAAACATGACCGTCCACCAAACAGACGTCGCCGTCATCGGCGCTGGCCCGGTCGGCCTGTTCGCCATCTTCGAACTCGGCATGGTCGGCCTGAAATGCCACGTTCTCGATGCCCTGGAAGCTGTGGGCGGCCAATGCGTGGCGCTCTACCCGGAAAAGCCGATCTACGACATTCCGGGCTACCCCAGCATCGACGCCCAGGAACTCATCGGCAAGCTGGCCGACCAGGCTGCGCCCTTCGATCCCGTCTACCATCTCGGCGCCCCGGTAACGCGGCTGGAGGAACGCCCGGACGGCCGCTTTCTGCTGGAGAATGCCGCCGGCGTGCAGGTGGACGCCAGCGCAATCATCGTTGCCGCCGGTGTTGGCGCATTCGGCCCTAACCGCCCGCCGCTCGACGGTATCGAGAAGTACGAGGGCACCAGCATTTTCTACTTGGTCGAACGGCGCGAAGCCTTCCGCGGCAAGCGTGTCGTGATCGGCGGCGGCGGGGATTCCGCGGTGGACTGGGCGATCTCCCTCAGCGAGCTGGCCGCCTCCGTCTCCATCGTCCACCGCCGGGACAAGTTCCGGGCCGCGCCGGAAAGCGAGCGCCGCCTGCGTGAACTGGCGGCGTCAGGAAAAATCGACCTCGTTGTCCCCTACCAGCTTCATGGCTTGGAAGGCGGCGACACGCTCGAAGCCGTCATTGTGCGCACGCTAAAGGGCGAGGAACGGCGGCTGGAGGCAGACGTGCTCCTGCCCTTCTTTGGCCTTTCCATGGACCTCGGCCCCATTGCGGAATGGGGCATGGCGCTGGAGCAAAAGCATGTCGCCATCAATATGGAAACCTGCGAAACCTCCCGCCCCGGCCTCTACGCCATCGGCGATATCGCCACCTATCCCAGCAAGCTCAAATTGATCCTGACCGGCTTCAGCGAGGCCGCCATGGCTGCCCACGCCATCTTCAAGCGCTTGCGGCCCGACGAAATCCTTCGCTTCGAGTATTCCACGACCAAGGGCGTGCCGGGCACTTAAGCCCGCGGCTCCCGCCAGTGCGGCCGGTACGCCTATAGCCATTCCGCGCCCAGCGTCTTAGTCTTGCCGACAGCACATTTCAGCTAACCGAAAAACACCAAGGAACGTCCATGCGTAAAAACAAAATCAAGCAGATGTGGGCCGATGGCAAACCGGCCACAATGGGCTGGGTTTCCATTGCCCACAGCTTCACCGCCGAAATGATGGCGCGTCAGGGCTTTGATTCCCTCTGCGTTGATCTCCAGCACGGCACCAACGAGATGAGCGACGTCCTGCCGTTGCTGCAAGGCATCTCCCAGACCGATACGGTTCCGTTCGTTCGGGTCAAGTGGAACGACAAGGCCGCCATCATGCGTGCGCTCGACCTCGGCGCCTATGGCATCATCGTGCCCCTTGTGAACAATGCCGAAGAAGCGGCCGCCGCCGTCGATGCCTGCCGCTACCCGCCCGTCGGCATGCGTTCTTCCGGTCCGGTGCGTGCCGCCCACTATGGCGGCGCCGGCTATCAGGAGGCCGCGAACGAGGAGATCATCCTCATGGTGATGATCGAGACCAAGGAAGGCCTCGAAAACCTGGAAGAGATTTGCGCAACGCCGGGCGTCGATGCAGTCTATATCGGCCCGGCCGATCTTTCCTATGCCCTGGGCCTGCCGCCACGCGGCGACAATCCGGACCCGCTTCATATGGATACCTGTGACAAGATCCTGGCAACCGCCCACAAGCACAACATCAAGGCCGTCATGCATTGCGCGAGCGGCGCTTTCGCGGCCGGTGCGATCAAGCGCGGCTTCGACATGGTCATGCTGACCTCCGACCTCGCCTGCATGGTCGCGGGCGCGCAGACCCAACTCAATGCCTACAAAGACGGCATCAAGTAAGACTGATCGAAGACTCGGTTGCCCGATCAAGGCACCGCGCCGGCGTTACAACCGGGCGGTGCCTTTTTCGTTTTCCTCTCCTGCGAACGGCAGGGAAATGATGGCGAAATCCGGCGCATGCGGGTAGCTTGAGCTTTCCTATTATCCAGCCAGAAGGACCAAGCCCATGAGCGCAGCAGAAAACAGCAAGGGCGGCTATATCTACCTGCCAGCCGGCTATCCGTTTTCTTCCGGCGCAGCGGCGATGCCAGGCTTTGAGGTCGTCAGCGCCACCTTCCGCCGCCCGGTGCCATGGCGGGAGGGCTTTGAGATGATCGAGCGGCAGTTGGCGGCGGAAAAACGGCCGAAGCAGGCTCTCTGCGGCGTCGAACTGCGCTGTCCCGCACCCATGACGCCCGACGGCTTCCACGAGTTCAACACCGGCTACCGCGCCATTCTGGAAGACTGGGACATTATCATCGACGGTGTGAACCCGGTCGGCCGCACCAATGTCTCACCCGTGGTCTCCCCGCCATCAGAAACGCTGATGTACGGCTTCAGCTACACGGTAGAGAACCGGAACGCACCGCCCACCTTCTGCGGCGCCGGTGGCGGAGAAACCGAGGGCGATGGCATTGTCCGCGAAGGAGATGCTTCCCCCGACGGCATGCGGGCGAAGGCTGCCCGCGTCATGGATATCATGGAGGAGCGGCTGTTCGGGCTCGGCATGCAATGGAAAGACGTGACCGCGGTCAACGTCTATACGGCCAGCACCAACGCCGACTGGCTTGCCCCGCAATTGCTGACGCGGATGGGGCCGGAGGCCGTACACGGCATTCACTGGTTCCTCTCCCGCCCGCCGATCATCGGCCTGGACTTCGAAATGGACCTGCGCGGCACCCGGACCCGCCACTGGCTGTAAATGTCCTAACTCTTAACGGCGCTGCGTAAATCAGCCGCCGCCCTGCTCAGGGCCGACTGCAACAGCCAGACATCGCCCGAAATAGCGATCATTCCGAACCCCTCCCCGTATTGCGCGGCGCCATCCCTGGCGTCGTTGGCAATACGGCCGATCGGGATACCGGCGGCCTTGGCAGCGGCGCAGGTGCGGGCAACGGCATCCGTGAACTTCGGATTGTCGAACTCGCCCGGAATACCCAGCGAACACGACAGATCAAAGTGACCGAGCCATAGCCCGTCCACCCCTTCGGTCTGGGCAATCGCCTCGACATTTTCGATACCGTCCGCCGTCTCGATCAGGGGAAAGATCACGGTCTCCCGGTTGGCCTTCGCAAGCTTCTCCATTACGGGCCCCTGGGTGAAGCGGTCATGCATGATGCCAAGCGCAACGCCCCGCTCGCCCTCCGGTACGTATTTGCACTGCCTGACGATGGCCTCGGCCTCCGCCGCGCTGGAGACCATGGGCAGGCACAACCCCTGCGCGCCCACGTCCAGCATCCGGGCCATGTCGTAATAGTCCTTGCCCGCCGGACGGACGAGGCACGGCAGGTCCGCCGCCTCGAAGTAGCGAAGCACGGTCTTTAGCGTCGCCACATCGAGGCCGGAGTGCTCCATGTCCAGAAACACGAAATCCAGCCCGGCATTCTTCAGGATATAGCCGATACCGGGCGTTGCGAACTCGCAGACAAACGTGCCAACCCGCAGCCCATCGGCCGTGGCCACCTCTTTCATGGATGCCATGGGATGTGCTCCTCTGCCTATTCCGTCAGATATGCAAGGTTCTGGCAGTTCCGCACCGAGCCGTCGCGGATGCGCTGCGCCGCCGTCGTCACCGCCTTGGTGCGCAGGTCGAGCAGGCCCGGCGGGCTGAAGAACGCCGCATGGGGGGAAATCATCAAGCGCCCCTCCAGCCACTCTTCGCGGGCCATATACGCCTTGATGAGGGGATGACTGGTGTCCGCCGGCTCCTGCGGCAGCACGTCGAGCCCGGCACCCGCAGGCTTGCCCGCCTTCAGCGCCTCGTACATGGCGTCCAGGTCCACGATCGGACCGCGTGCCGTGTTGATCACCACGGCACGGTCATGCATCCGGCCCAGCAGATCGGCATTGATCGCGCCGCGGGTCTCGTCGGTCAATGGCGAGTGGATAGAGACCGTGTCCGCCGTCTCGAACAATTCCTCCGCAGAGGCCAGGCGCTTGTAGCCCGTCGCCAGCTCGTACCCATCCGGCTGATGGGGATCGAAAAAGACCACGTTCATGTCGAACGCCGCCGCCCGCCGGGCCGCCGCCAGACCGATGCGCCCCATGCCGAACACGCCAAAGGTCCGCCCGCGCAGCCGGTCGATGCAGGGGCTCGGCACATAGCGCCAGAGACCCGCCGGGTCCTGCCGCATCCGCTCCTCATACCGGTCCAGCCCGCGGCGGAGCGCCAGCATCAGCGCGATGGCGTGGTCCGCCACCTCCGTCGTGCCATAGTCTGGCACGGTGCAGACCGCGATGCCGCGCTCACCCAGCACCTTGAGGTCAAGCCCGTCATAACCGACACCGCCCCGCACCACAATCCGTGCCCGTTGCAGCTTGGGCAGCGCGTCCATCACCGCCTTGGTGCCGCGGTAGGTCACAATCGCGTCCGCCCGCGCCCAGGCGTCGTCGGTCACATCCTCCGGCGCGTCGAATGCCTCGACCTCAATGTCGGGTCCGGCGGCCTTCTGCTCCAGTCCGTCGTCGGTGATATGGCGGTCGGTTAGCAAGATGCGCATGGCGGGTTCGTCCAATCGTCGGAAATGGGATCGCAAGGAAAGTGAATGTGGCAGGAATGTGACCCCAAGCTTCAATCGCTGTCCAGACGCAACTTGGACCATGTTGCAGACACGGACCTTTATCGCCGGCCACCGTCAGCCACATGATGCCGCCGCAGGGACAATGTCCGCGAAGCTGCCCGCCAACGTCAAACGGCTTACACCGGCGGGTCTCTCTAGCGCCCGCGGATCAGGTCTGCGCCTTTTTCCGCGATTGCCAGCGTTGCAGCGAATGTGTTGGCGGACGGCAGCATCGGCATCACGGAGGCATCGACCACGCGCAATCCCTCCAGCCCGTGCACCCGCAGTTGATCGTCCACCACCGCGCGGGCATCGTTCTTCGGCCCCATCTTCGCCGTGCCGACCAGATGGTAACCGGTATTCCCCTTTCGCCGGGCGAAATCCAGCAGCTCGTCGTCGCTCTGTACGCCTGGCCCCGGCAGGGTCTCAACATCAAAATAGTGCGCCAGTTCCGGCCGGTTCAGGATTTGGCGCGCCAGGCGAAGCCCTGCCAGCGTGATCCGCCTGTCGGCCTCTGCGCTCAGATAGTTCGGCTGGATCGCCGGCGGCGCTGCCGGATCGGCCGAGCGGGCACGGACATAACCAGTACTCTCCGGCCGCGGCTGGGCCGCGCCGCAGGTCAGGCCCGGAAATTCGTCCAGCACATAGACCTTCCCGTCCTGATAGCTGCCGGGGGTGAAGAGGATGCGCAGGTCGGCGTCATCCAGGTCCGGGCGCGACTTGCCATGGACGAAGGCGATGGTCGGGCAGAGCGCCAGGACGCTCGGCCGGCCAACGGCCCACTTTGCCACTTCCAATGGCAGGCGCGGCCAGCGGGCATATTCGTTGATCGTATGGACGTTTTTCGCCCGCGCCGTCATACGCACGGAATAATGGTCGCGCAGATTCTCGCCAACGCCGGCCAGCGCATGACGGACCGGCACGCCAATCTCTCCCAGATGTTCCGGCGCACCAATGCCGGAGATTTGCAGCAGTTTCGGCGTATTGGCCGCCCCGGCGGAAAGGATCACCTCCCGCCGTGCGCCGACAGATTGTTCAACACCCGCCCGGTCGCGGTAGGTCACACCGTTGACGCGCTTGCCCTCCATCTCCAGCCGCACGACTTGCGCGTGGGTTCGGAGCGTGAGGTTGTCCCGTTTCAGCGCTGGCTTCAGGAACGCCTTTGCCGAGCTAACCCGCCGGCCCTTCTGGATGTAGCGCTGGAAGTAGCCAGCCCCGAACTGAAAGCCGGAATTGTAGTCGGCCGCGCGAGAGATACCCGAACCGGCAGCGGCGTCCAGGAACGCCTCGGCCAGCGGGTTGATCCAATCGCTATCGGTGACGGGTAACTCGCCCGCCTGGCCGCGATCGCCGCTCTCGCCCTCCGTGATGCGCGTCTCGGAGCGGTTGAAATAGGGAAGCAGGTCGTCAAAGCTCCAGCCGCGATTGCCCATCTGCGCCCATTGGTCAAAGTCGGCGCGCTGGCCCCGATTGTACACCATGCCGTTCACCGAACTAGAGCCCCCCACCACCTTGCCCTGTGGCATGGCAATGGAGCGGCCGCCAAGGCCCTCGCTCGGTTCCGTCTGGAACGTCCAGAGAAAACGGTCACCATAGAGCGTCTTCACGAAGCCGGCCGGGATGTGGATCCACGGATGCTTGTCGTCGCGCCCGGCTTCCAACACGCAGACCGAGACGTTGCCATCCGCGCTTAACCGGTTGGCGAGGACACAACCGGCGGCACCCGCGCCGACGATGACATAGTCGTAGTTGGCGTCAGTCTTGGCTTGCACGGCGAGCGATGACGGACGGTCGAATTCCTTCAGCATGTGACGCGCAATCCCAGGCTAGTTTCGGCGAGTTTTCCGGGGCACCCGCAAATGTCAACAGTTGACAACTAGAATCCCTTTCGCAGCAATCATCGTCGTGCGATCAATCTCCGCCCGCGGACCAAGGAGGCGTCAGCGTTATGCGAAACCGCCCGAAAGACCGTTGGGGCTCCGCGAGCCTGATCGTCGCGATTTACCGCTACCGAACCTGCGGCCGGACGAACGAGTCCAGTCCCAATCAGAAACCGCGGCTGACGCCTCAAGTTCGGCACTTCTTCCGCCCGCTCCGCTAACCGAGAGCCTACGCCGATGCAATGGACGCACGAACACCTGGAGATCAAGCGCACCACCAAGCGCATCGTGGACGAGCACATCAATCCCCATGTGGACGAGAGGGAGGAAGCCGGCCGCTTCCCGGCGCATCAGGTCATGAAGCGGCTGGGTGATGCCGGTCTGCTCGGCATTTCCCGGCCGGAGCAATATGACGGCATGGGGCTCGACTATTCCTACGAGATCGCCTGGGCAATATCCACGCCTACGGCATTTCCAGCGCCATCGGCATTCAGTCCACCATGAGCACACCGGCGCTCGCCAAATACGGGAGCGACGAGCTTCGCGCCGAGTGGCTGGCGCCCACGATCGCCGGCGACCTGGTCAGTTGCCTGGGCGTATCGGAGGAAGGCTCAGGCTCGGACGTGGCCAACGTCAAGACCTACGCTAGGCGCGATGGCAACGACTATGTCATCAACGGCTCCAAGATGTGGACCACCAACGGCATGCAGGCCGATTGGATGTGCATGCTGGTCAACACAAGCGACGACAACGGCCCCCACCGCAACAAGTCTCTGTTGGTGGTACCCTTGAACGCGCCCGGCGTGACGCGTCAGGAGTTGAAAAAGCTGGGGCTGCATTCCTCCGACACCCCGCGCTCCTACTTTGAGGACGTGCGGGTCCCGGTCCGCTATCTGATCAGCGAAGAGGGCAAGGGCTTCCGCTATCAGATGGAGCAGTTCCAAGAGGAGCGCCTCTATGTGGTCGCCCGCTCCATCGGCCTCCTGGAGGATGCGGTATCCTCAACGGTTGGATATACCCGCGCGCGTCGAGCCTTCGGCAAGGCGATACTCGACAATCAATTCGTGCAATTCGCGCTCGCCGAAATGCAGACGGAGATCGAGGCGCTGCGCGCGCTCCTGCACAAGGCGGTCGCAGCCTATGTGGAGGGCGAGGACGTGACGACGCTTGCATCCATGGCCAAATACAAAATGGGCAAACTGGCGGAGAGCATTCCGGGCGATTGCCTGCGCTTTTGGGGCGGCCAGGGCTTCATGGCCGAAAACCGCATTAGCCGCACCTACCGCGACATGAAGCTTGCCCCCATCGGCGGCGGGGCAAACGAAGTCATGCTGCAAGTCATCGCCAAACGGCTCGGCATGAGTTGAGCACTGAAACACGGAAACGTAGGAGGCTAGGCGGCTGGAGCCGATCGATACCGGCAGGTCACACGGTTTGCTTGAATCGGCTGCCGGGCGCTGGCGGAGGGTTGGGAGGACCGGCGAAACACTGGGCCTGGTTCATCCAGGCGGTCGCGGCTTTGCCGGTGACCGACAAATTGACGTCAGCGATACTGCGGGTTTGCGCCACCACCTGACAGAAATCCGTCGCCGGACCCTCGACGACCTCGCCGGCCGGCGCGGTCTCGGCATTCCATTCCCACAGCGCGCCCGATGGCGCGGTCAGGCGGATCAACGGTGTTGGCCCCGGCGGGTCTTCACCACGATTGGCAAAGGTCCAGCCGTATGTAATCGCGCCCAGATGCGCAATCGCCCGGATTTGATCGCCGTCAACCCGATCCTCTCCGAATACATCATAGAGCGCTTGAGAGTGGGCCCAGGTTTCCATCAGGCGTGCGGTAATCGATGAACGGGCGCTCATGTCCGGACCGACCCACTGGACACGCATTTTCGGATCGGCTTTTGCGTAAGCAGCGGCCGTTTTTGCCGCCGACTCGCGCCAAGCCTCCAACAATTCCCGCCCTTCGAGGTACCCAGCCGCCTTGCGCTGGTTCGCCAGTTTTTCCGCTGTGGTGGTCGCACCGACCGCCTGCCGCTCTGCCTTGACCCGGGCATAGGCTTCCGGGTCGGTCAGAGTCATATAGGCGCGGATATCGCCCGAATACAGATGCTGCATGACGTCGTTGACTTTCCAGCCCTTAAACTGGGTCACGCGGCCGTAGTCGGCGTCTGCCAGTGGTTTCAACAGGGCGTAGGTGGCGTCGCACTCACGGGCGAAATCGTCGGCTTCAGCAATCATGGTGTGCGGTATCTCTTTCGCTTAGATTTCCGGTCTAAAATGGCATCTATCGTCCCTTATAGACAGGCTGCCGCGCTTCCATGAGGGCGCGAAGCTTCGCCCGCGCCTTCAGTGACAAACACAGGCTCCGCGTCCCACTCTAGGCCCTAATCCCCGATATGGGAAACGGTCAGCACCAGCATTGCGACGCTGTAATGCTGCGCAAGCCGCCGGGCGCCTTTCGCACCGGTCCCCCTTCGAAGCCGCTTGCCAGTGACGAGACAAACGTGCGTCATGGGAGCCTCCTTTCACGCTGGCAATCGTCGGTTGGGCGGAAAATCACGACCCTGAAACCTTATTCCCTGCAACTTGTTCCGGTGGGGATTAGCGGTTGTATGCCGATTGACAACAATGGCCGCGCGTCGCGAAGATGCACACGCAAAATGCGCCTGGAATAGCCGCGTTGTTCTTCAAAAGCCCCCGTAATGGCCATGGTGCGGAGAATTGGAACCAGCCGGAAACCGATCATATCTGTCACCAATTCCCCGATGGCGCTTCCATCCCGTCCGGCATAGCGCGAGAATAGATTGGGCCAAGAATAGGATCGTTGGTCAGAAACGCCCTCTACTTCCGATGTACCTTTCGGCTATCCTAGTATGACAGAAGTCCCCCTCTTCCCGGGAGCCTTCGGCGAAAGTGCGTGGGCTGGCCTGAATCGGCCACCGTAACGCCGAGACCGGACCATATTGAGTATGTTAGCACGCACACGCGCAAAGTTTCTGATCATGGCCGTCATGGCGGGCGTCATCGCGTTTGCGGTCGTCGAAGGGCTGTATTGGTGGCGCCACGTCACGGTGACCAGCGCGTGGCTGGACGCCGACTTCACGGTCATGGGCAGCGGCGTCAATGGCCGGATTCAACGAATTGAAGTGAAGAAAGGCGATACGGTAGCGGCCGGCACGCTCCTGGCGACGATGGATTCGGAAATCGTTGAACTCGATATCGTCTCCCTGGAGGCGGACCTGGAGCAAGCGCGGGCGGAAAAAGAACTCGTAGAAAGCGAGCTCAGCGCCTTCCGGCAAGACATCCAGGATCAAATCGAGACCCAGGAAACCATCATGGCCTCGCTCAGCCGAGAGCTGGAAACGCTCGAGAGACGCCAGGAGATCGCCCAATCGACCATGGACCGCAATGCCGGGCTCATCCAGCGCAAGGTCATTTCCCGGCAAACGAACGATACCTACCGAGACCGCCTGCTTGAGATCACGAGCAACCTGCGCGAACTTCAAACCAAGATTTCGGAGAAGCAGCGTAAGATTGCGGAACTGAAGGGCATGGCGGTTCAGGAAGCCATCTACAAATCCCGCATTCAGGTCATCGATCGCGGCATTCAGAAACTGGAAGTGCGCATCCAACAATCGCGGCGCGAACTCGCCAAGATGCATATCTATGCCCCTCTCGATGCGATCGTGAACGAGGTATATGTCAACGCAGGCGCTTACGTCGAAGACGGCGACCGTGTTTTCCTTCTCCATGACCCGAGAAATCTCTGGATCGAAGCGCCGGTCGAAGATTCAGAGGTGCGCCATGTATCCGTCGGCCAGCCTGTCGAAATCGATATAGAGGCCCACCCCTATGTCGAGTTTACGGGCAGGGTCGCCGCAATCGGACTGGTGACCGTCGGCTCCATGAGCGGAAACAACGACTCCTCCCGCGGCGCGCCACAACTTCCGGTGCGGATAGACCTGGACCAATCCGATTATCCGCTCTGGCCCGGCGTGCGGGCGACCGTCCATATCCGCATCCGGTAGGCGGGCCATGAATCTCTCCCGGTTCGACTGGCGCGCCATCATGATCATCGCTACCAGCGCGATGATGATCCAGCAGGCGTTTTCCTATGTCTGCCAGATCGTCATGCCCATCCTGGCGGACCGGCTGGCAGAGGAGTTCGGCATTTCGCGGGGCTGGCTGGGCTTCTATCTGGCGTTGCAGAACGTCATGGCGATCATCGCGGCGGTGGGCTGCGGCGGTTTTATCCTGCGCTTCGGCGCGCTCCGGGTCAGCCAGGTCACGCTGATCCTGATGGGCGGCAGCCTCCTGGTCATCGCCTCCGGCCAACTCTGGCTCTATCCCCTGGGTGCCATCCTGTTGGGCGCGGCTTCAGTTTCGACCCCGGCAAGTTCGCATATTCTGGCGCGGGTCTGCCCGCCTCATCTCGCGCCGCTGATTTTTTCCATCAAGCAGACGGGCGTTCCAGTGGGCGCGCTGATCGGCGGCCTGCTGCTGCCATTTTTGCTGGGCGTCGTTTTCTACAGCGATGTTTTTGGCGAGACCGTCAGGCTGGGTCATTTCGGGGCGGCTTTCGTCACGGCACTGATCGTCTTTGCCGTCGCCGTCGCGTTGCAGCCGATCCGCGATCACTTCGACGAAGACCGGAACCCGGAAACCAAGATCGCTTTCGGCGACGTCAGCGCGACGATGCGGATGGTGCTTGGCAACCCGCCGCTGCGCGACCTGGCCTTCGCAGCCTTTGCCTTCGGCGGGTTGCAGGCCGTTTTCTCGGGGTTCTTTCTGCTCTTCCTGATCGACGGGCTTGAGTATTCCGAGGTCGAGGCCGGGAGCGCTTTTGCGATCGCCAGCTTCTCGGCGATCTGGGCGAGGATCATGTGGGGCTGGCTCGCAGGCAGCCATTTCTCGCCACGCCACCTGCTCGCCGCCATCGGTTTCATCGCCGGGGTTTCAGCGATTATCGTCGCCAATTTTGATTTAAGCTGGGGCTTGTTCGAGATTACGGCGGTCGCCATCGCCTTCAACATTTCGGCGATTAGCTGGCACGGTCTGCTGCTGGCCGAAACAGCACGGCTGGCGCCCAAGGAGAATGTGGGCGGCATTACCGGCGGCGTGCTGGCCTTCACCAGCATTGCCATGATGACCTACCCTGCAGCCTATGGCGTAATCCTGGCGTCGACGGGCTCCTATAGCCTCGGCTTCCTGCTAGCGTCGGCGCCCTCCTTTCTGGCCTTCCTCATCTTCATCCGTCCGCCGATGGAGGCCACCTGGCGGTCGGTAGCGGCGAAGTCCATGGTTATCGCATCCCGTCCGGCCATCCTGCTGCAAGCGGCAAGCGTTATTGGCCTTGGGGTCGGCCTGGGACTCGCATGGGATCAGCTTGGCTGAGGATCACGACATGGCCGCCAAAGAAAAAGTAGCACGGCGCAAGCTGTCTTTGATCGATCTTGCACACGAGCTTGGAAATCTATTCGCTCGGAGCCGAATAGGCGGTGGTACATCGCACCCGCTTCATTGTAAGCCCGGATCGCGCCGGAGTGGGCCGATACATGATCGATGGAGTGCCAAGAATCCTTGCCGGGTTCAGTTTAGAACCCCGCGCACCGTTCCCATGTAAATGGCGCCAGCGTGGCGGGGATTTCGCCCTCTGTTATCAAATCAGCCATCAACTCGCTCACCGCCGGCGACAGGGTCACGCCGGAGTGCGTCGCCACCACGTACAGGCCATCGCTGCCGGGCCAGGCGCCTGCCAGCGTCTTGCCATCACTCGGATAGGGCCGGATACCGATGCCCACATGACAGGCGTCCAGCACGTCCGGGCCGGCGAAACCGGGCAGCAGGCGGCGGGCGCGGTCCAGCAGTTGCCGTGCGCCATCGCGTATGCGCTCGTCGTCTTGCTCGTCCGCGCTGGCGAGCCCATCCGTATCGTCGGCCCCGATCTTGATGCCGCCGCTCGGCAGCGGCAGCAGGTGCACTTCCGGATCGCAGTCGGCATAGATGACGTGCCGGATCAATTCCGCCGGCGCGGTGCTGGGCGTGCTGACCAATAGGCCGGGGACACGGTTGACCGGGATGTGGTTTGCGAAACCAGCAAAACCGGTGAGTTCGCTCATCACCGCGGCAGTGTCCGGACCCGCAGCAACCAGCACCCGCCTCGCGTCGATCCGGCCCTGTTCCGTCTCGACGCCGGTGACGGTGCCATCATCCTGCATGACCAGTTCGCGGGCCGGGCAGTTCTCGAATACCTGGCTGCCACCCCGGCGAAGCTGGTCTGCGAGAAAACGGGTGAACTTCGGCGCATCGAGGCAGGGGTCGGCGAGGGCGTAGAGCGCTTCCGCGTCAACCGGAAAGCGCATGTGCGGCTCCAGGCGTTGCAGGGTCCGCGTGCCGATCCACTCCGCGGGGTAGTCGTAGGCGCGCAGGCGCTCGAACTGCTCACGGAGGGGGTTGTAGCGGGCAGTGTCGTCCCTGCTCGCCCAGCGCAGCATGCCACAGCGGTTCAGGCCGATTTGCTGCTCCCCGAACTCCACGGCCAGGGCGCGGTAGCCCTCCTGGCCACGGGCGTTGAGGCGATGGTAGTCCTCATCCGCCACCTTCGACGTGGCATTGACCCAGGCAAAGCTGTTGCTGGTGGTGCCGCCGCCGATAGCCCCCTTCTCGACGAGCGCCACCCGCAGCCCCCGGCGCATCAGGGCGAAGGCCGAACTGCATCCAACGATGCCGCCGCCGATGACTGCTACGTCAAAGGTTCCGATGCTTGTCATCTTCGCGATCCTCCAGGAGCATCTAGTTCACCCATGTTCCGACAGATGGGCTCGTGGTTGGTTTGAGCCACGGTTTCGGTCAGTTTCAAAAGATCATACACGGCTGGGATTTCTGGAGACACGCCCCATTTCTTCGGCACCTTCTATCCAGCTTCCCTCCCCGTCCGCCGCGAAAGCCATGCCGGAAGGCAGCTTTACCCGGCCAAACCGCAACGTTATAGGGCCAGGAAAAATCGCCTCTTGATCATCTCGGCTTCTTTAGGTGTTTCGATTGCTAGCGCTTCTTTGCTTGCCGCTCGGGAATGAGCCCCTTCGGCGCAAAACGCATCACCAGCAGGAGAATGGCGCCCATCAGCACATAGCGGGTGTAGGCAGCTCCGGCGACCAGGTGTTCCGCCAGCCAGGAGCCTTCCGGCAAGGGGTTGGTGATCGTTGCCATGAACCAGTTGCCGAGAGGCTCGGCCTCCACCCAGAGGAACCAGATGATGAAGCCGCCCAGCACGGCGCCCCAATTGTTGCCGGAGCCGCCCAGGATCACCATCACCCAGATCAGGAAGGTGTAGCGGAGCGGAATATAGCCAGTCGGCGTCAGCTGGCCGTCCAGCGTGGTCAGCATGGCGCCGGCAATGCCGCAGACGGCGCAACCCAGGACGAACACCTGCAGGTGACGGCCTTTGACGTCCTTGCCCATAGCCTCCGCCGCGTCGCGGTTGTCCCGGATGGCGCGCATCATCCGGCCCCAGGGAGAGTTCAAGGCGCGCTCGGCAAACCAGAGCACGATGATCAGCACCGATACAAACAACACCGCATAGCAGAGCTTGACGAAGACGCCGGCAAAGTCCGCCGGATCGGCGATCCCCAGCCATTGGGTGAGCGTGATGAACCAGTCGGTGGCTGCCAGTTCGACCTCGTAGGGCACGGGCCGGGGCAGGCCCGTGACGTTCTTGACGCCGCGGGTCAGCCACTCCTCATATTTGATGATGGCGATGATGATCTCGGAAATCCCCAGCGTAGCGATGGCCAGATAGTCGGCGCGCAGGCCGAGGGCCACCTTGCCAATCAGCCAGCCGGCCCCCGCAGCAATCAGTCCGCCGACGGGCCAGGCGAGCACGATAGGCAGGCCCAGGCCACCCAGATAGCCGGTGTGGGCCGGATTGATGGCCTCAATCCGGTCGGTTGCCGGCACGAACAGCAGGTTGGCGAAGTAGGCGCCTGCCAGCAGCAACACCACTGTTGCGGGCATGCGCAGCTTTCGCGGCAGCACCCGCCGCGCCGCGATGATGGAGACGACGGTCATGGACGCGACAATGGCCGACAGCAACAGGCCGAAACCGCCGGCCTGCCAGGCTTCTCCTACCGGCGGCATGGAGACCAGCACGGCGGCCAGACCGCCCAGCGCGGTGAAGCCCATAATGCCGACATTGAACAGGCCTGCATAACCCCACTGAATATTCACGCCCAGGGCCATGATGGCCGAAATCAGGCAAAGGTTGAGGATGCCGAAGGCGACATTCCAGCTCTGGAAGAGGCCAACACCGATCAGCACCAGACCCATCAGGGCAAAATAGAGCGCTCCCCTCGCCGTCATATCACTTTGCCCCGAATAATGCCGGTCGGGCGGACCAGCAGAACCGCCACCAGAATGATGAAGGAGACGGCAAACTTGTAGTCGGTCGACAGCAGTTGCACGAGCGTTTCGGGCGCCCAGCCCTCCGGCCCCAGATAGGCCAGGAACTTCTTGAAGGCGTAGGTGACCGTCACCTCCGAATAGGCAATGATGAAACCGCCCAGTACCGCGCCGACTGGCTGGCCAATACCGCCAACAATGGTGGCCGCAAAGACCGGCAGCAGAATTTGCAGGAAGATGAAAGGCTTGTACGTTTTGTCGAGGCCATAGAGCGTGCCGGCGATGGCGGCCAGCATGGCCGTGATGATCCAGGCGATCATCACGACCCGCTCCGGGTTGATGCCCGAGAGCAGGGCCAGGTCCTCATCGTCCGAAAAGGCGCGCATGGCCTTGCCGGCGCGGGTACGCTGCAGGAACCAGAAGAGCAACGACACCACGATGACGGCGACCACGACCGTGATCACCTGCGTCTGCTTGATCGCGATGCCTTCCGAAAGGCCGGTCGCGCGGCGGAAATCGAAGGCGGTGATCAGAAAGCGGGCGCCATCAGCAAAGCTTTGGTCGCCGGGGCCGATGATCAGGCGGATCAGACCCGCCAGCACGAACATCACGCCAACCGAGACGATGGCGAACACGATGGGGCTGGAGCGCTGGCGGCGGTAGAAGCGGAACACCGAGCGCTCCATCACCAAGACCATCAAAACCGTGGCGGCGATGCCAACGGGCAGCGCGAGCAAGGCGGTCGGCAGCGGGCCGAGGCTGACACCCATATCCTGCAACAGCCAGGTCACCAGGATCGTCGCCATAGCGCCGAACGACATCAGCTCGCCATGCGCAAAGTTCGCAAAGCGCAGAATGCCGAAAATCAGGGTGACGCCGAGGGCGCCGAGGGCCAATTGCGCGCCATAGGCGGTGGCGGGCACCAGGACGAAGTTGGCGAACAGGGCCAGTGCATTGACAATTTCCATCCGCCCTTCAGCCCCCCAGGAACGACCGTCGTACTTCTTCGTTGTCCAAAAGCGCCTCGCCAGTGTCGGTAAAGCGGTTCTGGCCCTGCACCAGCACAAAGCCGCGGTCGGCGATTTCCAGCGCCTGGCGGGCATTCTGCTCCACCATCAGGATGGCAATGCCGGTCCGCGAAATCTCGATGATGCGGTCGAACAGGTCGTCCATGACAACGGGGGAAACGCCAGCCGTGGGCTCATCCAGCATCAATAGCTTCGGCTGGGTCATCAGGGCCCGGCCAACGGCGACCTGCTGGCGCTGGCCGCCGGATAGTTCGCCGGCAGGCTGCTGGCGCTTTTCGTGCAGGACGGGGAACAGCTCGTAGACTTGCGCCAGCGTCCCGCTGAAATCGTCGCGCCGGATGAAGGCGCCCATTTCCAGGTTTTCTTGTACCGTCAGCGAGACGAACACGTTGCGGCTCTGCGGTACGAAGCCCATGCCGGCCGGCACCCGGTCCTGCGGCGACAAGGCTGAGATATCGGCGCCGTCCAGCGTGACGCTGCCTTTGCGCAGCGGCAGCATGCCGAAAATCGCTTTCATCGCCGTTGATTTACCGGCGCCGTTCGGGCCGACGATCACCGCAATCTCGCCCCGGTCCACCCAGATATCGCAGTCCTCGACGATATCGGCAGCGCCGTAGCCACAGGTTATGCCCTTTGCCGAGAGAAAACTCACGAGGCGGCCCGCCGCTCGTGCTTGCGACCGGTGCCCAGATAGGCCTCGATCACCTGTTCGTTGTTCTTGACCTCGTCGACGGTGCCTTGGGTCAGCACCTGGCCTTCTGCCATCACGATCACTGGATCACAAAGCCGGCCGATGAAATCCATATCGTGCTCGATCAGGAAAAAGGTGTAGCCGCGTTCCCGGTGCAGCCGCTGGATCGAGGTGGCGATGGTTTTCAGCAGAGTCCGGTTGACGCCGGCGCCGACCTCGTCAAGCAGCACGACCTTGGCATCCACCATCATGGTGCGCCCGAGCTCCAGCAGCTTTTTCTGGCCGCCGGAGAGGTTGCCGGCCAGCTCGTCCGTCAGATGCGGGATTTCCAGGAATTCGATCACGTCCAGCGCGCGCTCGCGCACCTCGGCCTCACGCTCACGCACGCGGCCCGGATTGAACCAGGTGTGCCAAAGTTGTTCGCCGGGTTGCCGGGCAGGCACCATCATCAGGTTTTCCAGCACCGTCAGGCTGGAAAACTCGTGGGCGATCTGAAAGGTGCGGAGCAGCCCGTGCTGAAACAGTTCGTGCGGCTCCAGGCCGGTGACGTCCTCTCCATCTAGGCGAATGGTGCCGGACGTGGGCGGGTAGGCACCGGCGACCAGGTTGAACAGGGTCGTTTTTCCAGCGCCGTTGGGGCCGATCAGGCCAGTGATCGTGCCCTTCTCAATCTCGAGGGAAACGCCATTGACGGCCTTGAGGCCGCCGAAATGCTTGTGAACATTCTCGATTGAGATCATGCAAGTTCCCTACGCGGCCCCTCCCCTGCCCTGTTCCTGGCACGGAAAGGGCAGGAGGATAGAGCCGCCGGCGACAGGCGCCTTAGTAGTAGCGCACCGTCTCGAACTTGCCGTTCTTGACCTCGGTCTCGCGGAAGCTGCCGGCGGATTCACCCGAGCCGATCAATTCGACCGCGGTGCCGCCGACATAGTCGATGTCGCCACCATCCGCGAGGATCTTCAGGGCCTTGGCCAACTCGCCCGGATAGATCTTCTCGCCCGGCGCGTTGGCAACCTTTTCGACATGGTCCTTGTAGACCGCGCTATCGGTCGAGCCTGCCGACTGCATGGCCAGCAGCAGCAGCGCAGAAGCGTCATAGCACTCCGGCACATAAGGGTCGTCGCCCTTGAAGCCCCGGTCGGCGCTCAACTTGGCCAGCATCCCGGCGCCGGGACTGTCGGTGCCCGGGTTCGTGCCGATGGAGCCGTCCAGCATGTCGCCGAAATGGCCGGTCAGCGCCTCGCCCACCATGCCGTCGGGCAGCACGAACTTGCTGAAGGCGCCGGTGTCGAGCGCGGCCTGGATCATGCCCTTGCCGCCCTGATCCAGGTAGCCGGCGACAATCATGACTTCACCGCCGGCAGAGGCCAGCGTTCCGACTTCGGCTGAATAGTCCGCCTTGCCGTCCTCGTGCGCCGCTACGGCCGTGATCTCGCCGCCTTTTTCTTCGAACGCGGCTTGAATGGCGTCGGCAAGTCCCTTGCCGTAGTCGTTGTTGGTGTAGGTCAGCGCGGCGGTTTTGATGCCGCGGCCGTTCAGGATTTCCGCAATGATCTGGCCCTGACGCGCGTCGGAGGGCGCCGTGCGGAAAAAGAAGCCGTCGTCCTCAATCGTTGAGAGGGCGGGGGAAGTGGCAGACGGCGAAATCATCACCACGCCATTCGGGCGAACCACGTTATTCAGAACGGCCGTGGTAGCGCCGGAGCACGTGGCGCCGTTGATACCAGCCACCCCTTCCGAGGTCACAAGACGTTCGGCGGCGGCGGTAGCTGCGCCGGCATCAATGCACGTGCTGTCGCCGCGTACGGACACGACCTTCCGGCCGCCAAGGAACAGTCCGCTATCGGAGACCTCCTTGATCGCCATTTCGCCGCCCAGCGCCATCGGCGCGACCAGCGATTCCGTTGGGCCGGTAAAGCCTTGCAACATGCCGATTTTGACGTCGTCTGCGGCAGCCGCCGTCAATGGCAACGCCGCCACAGCTATGGTTCCCAGAAGCTTTTTGAGCATTCTCTTCTCACCTTCCGTTCGTCGAGCGGTTGTATGTCATCGCATCTGCGGCTTGCTAAGACCAATGGCTACATCGTCAGCATAGAGGTAAGGCCTCTGCTATGACGCACGTCCATCCATGCAAGACCACACGAGCCTGCGAAATGCCCAACAAGACTGTCGCGTTACTCCCGTCTCGTCAAGGTAGCGGAACATAGCTCACCCCGTCAGCACGATCTGCCGGCTCTCGGGAGTCAGCCCTTAGGGCGGACACTTTCGGAAGTCATTACCCCGGCCAATCCAGGGCCTCGGGAGGGGTATTCTTCTGAGCGAGGCGCTTAAAACAGAGTCGAAACGCGCAATAGTGCACCATGGCTCTGATAGTCATTGCCGATCGCGCCCTGGTACTCCAACCGTGCTTCTACGCCAGTGGTGCCCGTCAGGGACACGCCCACGCCGATGCGCGCGAGCGGATCCGGGATAGGGACGGTCGAAGAGAAACCCTGGCTGCCGGCAGGGGCGTTCTCGAACCGCGCCTGGGTTGTCCAATCGTCCGCTGTAGAGAAGCTGACGCCGAGATTGACAAACCCGCCCAAAAGCAGGCCGTTTTCAACAGGTACACTGCTGCCGAGTTCCACAGCGGGAGTTCCGATGAATATCGTGTCCTGTTGGTCCTCGATTTCAAGGTTCAGAGCGCCCGCGCCTTCTTCCGTGTAACCGGCAGCCCTGGTGTGGACCACGTCCAAATCCAACATTGGCCGAAGATAACCCCATTCAGAGGAGAATGTGTATGCACCCCGCAACCTCGCGCCCAATGTGATGACGTCCGTACCGGCGCTGGCCGTCGCCTTAACACCGGGGACGACTATCGCACGCTCAACGTCGAACGCGCCGTAGCTTGCCATTAGCCCACCCGAAACGACGAGGTTGCCGAATTCGCGTCCCAATGCGGCACTCGCATAGCCGGTCGTCCCGCTGGCATTCGCCAAATCGTTGGCGTCTTCGAAGCGGCTGAACTCCGCGCCCATGGCGAACCCGGCGAACCAGTCAGGCGATAGTTCGACCAGCGCACCGCCAGCCGCACCCCATTGGGTACCATTGTAACCAGCAACGCCGTCTTGCTCGAAGCCTGAACCACCGACTGCTGCCCACACACAGGTGCTACCCATGTCTGAGATTGCGCGGCCGTGGCGGTCGTCACAGTTCAAGGCTCCATCAAGCCGCGAGTCTGCTAACGTTGCTTGCGCCGCGGCGACAGCTTGCGTCGAGCCCGGCGACATGGAAGCGAGACCACGCGCATAAGCGCGGCCGCCGTCATTGGCTGCCGAAAGGTTGCTGAGGCCGCCAAAGACTGCGCCATACCCTGGTGCGCCAGCGGTGAAAAGCCGATCATGATACCGCCCGACTTCGCCCTGATTGCCATCTAGATGGGCAAACGCATTGCCGAACCGCGTTGTGTTGACCTGGATGGTCGCGGCAGTGCCCTGGATCGCTGTTCCGAAATCAACCGCCGGCGTGTCGCTGGCAATCAAACCGCCTGTCAAACTTCCGCCGGCCGTCAGAACGGTAAGCGTGGTCGAAGGCGCAAGGGTCAGCGCATCGATCTCTACGAACCCGTCGAGCGTGGCATCGCCGGCTACGGATAGTCGGTCGGTTATGCCATTCTCGAAATCCGACGAGAGGACGATCCTGCCGGTTGGGCCCTGGGTAAAGTTCCCTGCAATGCGGGTCACGTTGTCCAGGGGCGAAGGGCCAACGCTGCGCGCGGCTGGCGCGGCGGCCAAAGCCGCGGGACCACCAGTGGTCCGAGCCTGCATTCCCGGCGTGCCGCCAACCACGATAGCGCCGGTATTGACCACATTGGCGCCGACCGATGCGTCTGGCGTCCACATGCCGTTATTCAGGTTGTTGACGGTGCCCGCGCTGCTGCTATCGGAACTGGTGAAGGCCACATTTCCGGTCAGCGTACCGGAGTTGTTGACGGTCAAATCCGCACCGAAACTGGAGGAGTAGTCAGCCGTGTAGACCACCGCCATGCCGCGGTCTCCTGCCGACGTGGAGCCGCCAGCGGAGACTGATGCGCCCTGCGCGATGTTGAGCACGCTGGTCTCGCCCTCGACGATGTAGACAGCAATGCCGTTACCTGACCCGCCTGTCACCGCGCCATTCACATCCACTGTGACCGGGAGGGAATTATCGATGCCCACCGATTGGGCGAAAATGCCGATGGAGTCCTGTCCTGCAGTCTGAAGCGTCCCGGCTTGAGTTACGTTGACATTGCCGCCATTGCCACTGGTTCCTCCCGTGCCACCGGCATGCAGGACGCCATCAATACCATGGAGACCGCCGCCACCACCGATGCTCTGGGCGATGATGCCGTGTGCAGCCGCTCCCGATGTCGTGATGTCGGCATCGACGTTTACAGTTACGGTCTCGCCGCTGCCGATTGCTGTCGTCGTTCCGTATATGACATTGCTCGTATCCAGTGCCGGACCGGACAAATCACCGGCAATGCCACCGCCACCGCCGATGGACTGCGCGATGATCGCATGGGCACCGTCACCGCCTGTCCGAATGAGACCGTCGTTAAAGTCGACGGTTGTGGCGCCGCCATTGCCGCTGCTGCCGTCCTGCGAATTTAACTGGACGCTGGCCAAGCTGTCGCTATCGGCCGTGCCGCCAATCCCGCCGCCGCCGCCGATGGACTGTGCCACGATGCCAAAGGACCGGTCTCCGGTTGTTTGAAAATTGCCGCCAGTGCTGATGTTGACCGTACCACCGGCGCCGGATGAACCGCCAATACCGCCGACGGTCACCTGAAGGGCAAGGTCGAGCGTATCGTCACCTTGTTCCGCGCCGCCGGCACCGCCATAACCGCCGCCGCCGCCAATGGACTGGGCCATCAGCCCATACGCGTCATCGCCGGCGGTCAACGCCGTAAGGTAGCTGGACGGATCGACGGTGATGGCACCGCCAGCGCCAGCCGATCCGCCATTGCCGCCATAGCCGCCGCCGACAGAAAGGTGGCCCCCGCCCGTGGCCGTGCCCACGCCGCCTTGGCCGCCGCCGCCGCCAATGGATTGCAAGACGGCGCCATGCGCTGCATAGCCCGCGGTGCTGACTCCAACACCGCCGCCTGAGTCGTCAAAGAACATGCTGATATTGCTGCCGTTGCCGCCGGCACCGCCATTGCCACCAACGGCAAAGTCGATGGCGACGGTTTGGTCGCCGTCTCCCGTGGTTGCGGCGCCGCCAACGCCGCCACCACCGCCAATGGACTGGCCGACTATGGCGTCTGCGAAATGGCCATGGGTCGTCACGTTGCCAGAATGGGTCAGCGAAACGACGCCGCCATTGCCGCCGGTACCGCCGCTGCCACCGATCGAGGCAGTGATGTCGACAGTTGAGTCGACGACGATTTCGAGGCGCGGCAGCTTCGGGCCGGAGGTGTTTGCCGAGTCGTTGCCGGCGGTTCCGCCGAGGCCGCCACCACCGCCAACAGACTGCGCGACCACACCGTCCGCATCACCGCCGTAGGTGGTAATCGAACCGTCAGTTGTCACGCTCACCTGCCCGGCAGTGTTCCCGTTGCCGGTATTCGCGCCAATGTTGAGGGTCACGGACCCGCTGCCGGCAACTTTGAAAACGTTTTTCGGCGGCGCGCCGGCGTCCTTTTTGATGTTCAGCGCCTCCAATAGCGTAAAGCCCGACGCCTTCAGTCCGATGGAGCCGCCCTGGCCGGTGCCGCCGCCGCCGCCAATGGACTGCGCGACCACACCACGCGAGCCGGAGCCGTTCGTGGTAATAGAGGATGCGTCGGACAGATCTACCGTCACGGTTTCGCCGGTACCGCCGCTTCCACCCTTGCCGCCCAACCCGATATCGGCGCTGACGTTGAGACCACGACCGATCTTGTCGTTGGTAGCATTGCCCACGCCGCCGTCGCCACCGCCCCCGCCGATCGACTGGGCAACAATGGCATTCGAATTGTCGCCAATGGTCGTGATCGTGGCGCTGTCCTGTATCGCCACGGTGACCCCGTCGCCGCTGCCGCCGCTGCCGCCTTTGCCGCCCAAGGTCATGGAAAAGTCGACGGATGTCGTGTTCGGCACGCCGATGCTGCCCGAAAAGCTGGATGCGGCACCACCGTCGCCGCCGCCGCCGCCGACCGATTGCGCCAAAATACCGTGCGAGCCATCGCCGCCTGTCATGATGGAAGAGCCGTCCAAAAGCGTGGCTTGCACGTCGCCGGACGCGCCGCCGCTGCCGCCCTTGCCGCCGATGGCGAGCGTGCCCGTTACGGCAACCGACTCGCCTTCCCCGGTCGGCGCTGCAACCGTCAGCGCATCCGCCACGCCCGTGCCGCCGGTACCACCGCCACCGCCAACCGATTGCGCCGTGAGGCCGTGCGAAGATGCGGCCTCATCGTAGAGTGCGTTTCTGTTGCCGTCGATACCGGTCTGAATGTCGGTGCCGTCCAAGGTGACATGCACCGTCGCACCATTGCCGCCCAGGCCGCCGTCGCCGCCGATGGCGCTGTCAAAGGTGAAGCCGGCAGATACATCGAAGCCATAGGCGGAGCCGCCGGTGCCACCCCCGCCACCGATCGACTGGGCGAGAATTGCGCCGGAATTCGACCCCAGGGTCATAACCGCGCTGTCCGTCAGCGAGACGGTGGCTTCAACGTCGGTCCGGTTCACGCCAGACGATCCGCCGTTACCCCCGTGGCCCCCGACCTGAATGGCCACCGGTGTCACGACGTTAACGGCGGTGGAGTTGCCGCCATTGCCGCCGCCGCCGGCAACCGACTGGGCAATTAACCCTTTGGCGTTGTCGCCTGAGGTGTGGAGGCTCAGGTTCTCGAACGTTGCCGTGGCGCCAGCACTCGCCCCGCCGGTGCCCGCCGCGCCGCCGACCTGAATGGCGACCACCGAAGCGATAGCCACGCCTTCGAAGTCGCCGCCATTGCCGCCACCGCCGCCGATGGATTGTGCCACAACACCATGGGAGAAATCGCCGGAGGTGGAAACGCTGCTGCTCGCCTGTTGGGGAGCCTCAGTGGTAGGGTCACCGGGCGCGGACGCGCAGCCATCATAGACGTTCGCCACACAGGCTACCCCGCCATTGCCGCCGCCGGTACCGCTGCCGCCGATGCCCAGCCCGACCCCAACCGACAAGTCGACCACATCGCCACCATTGCCGCCGCCGCCGCCGATGGATTGGGTAACGATGCCGTAGGAGTGATCCCCGAACGTCTGGACAGAACCGCCGACAACGAATGCCTGCGCGTTGCCGCCATTACCTGCCGTGCTGCCGGCGCCGCCGATGGTGGCAATTCCGGTCGCGCCGCCGCCGGTTCCGCCACCGCCGCCGATCGACTGGATCACGATACCCGGCGCACCATTGCCGACCGTGGAGACATTGCCGCTGTTGGTGACATAGGAAAGGGCGGAATTGTGTCCTGTACCGCCCGTGCCGCCGATGGAGAGAGTTCCACCGGCCGCGCCGCCTGCACCGCCGCCGCCGGAAATGGACTGGCCGAGAATGCCGACTGCGTAGTCGCCGGAAGTCTGCACAGCGCCGGTATTATTTAGCTCAACCACTTCGCCGGAACCGCCGCCGCCTCCATCGCCGCCGAGCGCCAGGACCAATCCAATGCCGACACCGCCGGTGCCGCCGCTACCGCCAATGGACTGGCCCAACAGGCCAAACGCATGGTCGCCGGAGGTTGTGATCATCGATGCCGTCGTCAGGGTAACCGCGCCGGCGTCGCCCCCATTGCCGCCATTGCCACCGGCGCCGGCCAGCACGCCGGTAAAGTCCGCGCCAGTGCCGCCGCCACCGCCGACAGAATGGAAGGTCAGGCCCGCGGAGAAGTCGCCCTGCGTTGTGATCGAGGTACCGGCCTCGGCAAAAACACCAACCGGTCCTGCATCGCCGCCCGTGCCCGCCGTGCCGGCATTGTCGCCCCCCAAGCCACCGACCGATTGCGCCAGGATGCCGTAGGCTTCAGTCCCCTGTGTATCGATCTGGCTGCCGTTCTGGAAATCGACCTGGATCCGGCCACCGCCGCCGCCATTGCCCCCCGTCGAGCGAGAGTCGCTATTGCCATTGCCACCCGTGCCGCCCTCGGAACGCGCTACGATGCCTCTGACGCCGTCGCCCGAGGTTTGAATGCGTCCGCCATCGGCATTTACAAGCAACTGATCGGCATTACCGTTGGTGTTGACGCTACCACTGCCGCCGTTGCCGCCAACATTCTTGTCGGAAGATTCCCCACCATCGCCGCCGCGCGACAAGGCGAAGATTGCCGCCGACTCGTCCTGCATCGTAGTGCCGATATGAAAGACAGAAATGTTGCCGGAATTGGTGATGGTGATGGGGCGACCGGATTCACCCTTGCCGCCCGGGTCGGAGTCGTCATTGGACTTCGTACCGTCGCCACCCAGGCTGTGCGCCATGATCCCCGCAACACTGCCACTGCCACTGCCTAGTTCATCGTAGTAAAGGGAGAGGTTGGCCGAGTTGGTAATGTCAATCGTGCTGCCGGACCCGCCATTGCCGTTTTCGGTTCCGCCAGAGCTGCTCTCGCCCCGGACGGCGATCAGATGACCGCGGGTATCCCCCTCGAAATAGTCGCTTGCCGACCCGACGGAGATCGAGCCGCTGTTGTTGACCGTAATTTGCTTGGCATCGCCGGCGCTGCCGCCCTTCTGATCGCCTGCCCCGCCGTTCATTTCGCCGCCGGCGCCCGCCTGGTTGTCAATGGAAATCACGGTAACCGTGGCGGGAACCCCTAGATTGCCGTCGCCTAAAAACGATATCGCCGCCGTGTTGTTAACGGTGACAGGGCCGGTATCGCCGCCGCGGCCGCCGTCCGTGCCATTGGAACCGGGCTTCACCCCGTCGCCTCCGCCCGCAAACAAGTCCATGCCATAGAGTGTTGTGAAATTACCGGCGTCGAAGACCGAGTTGTCTAAGGTGATGGTACCGTAATTGTTGACCGTGATCGTAGCGCCGTTGGCGCCATCGGCGTTACCGCTCGAACTGCCGTCTACGCCCTCAAGCGATATGAAAATGGCGGCCCCGTTGGAATCAAGCCCCGGCTCGAACCCTTTGTTGTTAGTAAAAGTGAACACAGTATTGTCAGTAACGTTCTGCGATAAACTAAACCCAAGTGGGGCGTCGCTGGTATCGACTGAGCAACTGGAGGTTCCGCCAAGCACGATGGTGCAGCCTTGCGCACCTGGAGCCATGGCGACCAATGCCAGGGCGGCAACCGGCGGCACCATTACACGTGCCAGACCAGTGTAGCGCCCACGCGGGCTCGTTTTGAAAAGTTGCATATTCGAGGCCGCTCTCACCAAAAATTGTTTTATTTCGAAGAATGCTACTTAGGTGTGATGGCGCTGTCTACGTCGTTTTCGCCCTCGGCGTTTTCCGGGCCAGGTATGAGCTTTGGCACCGGAGGTGCCGGTTCAATTTTGTTATGAGGCGGCCGCTTTTCGATGCCGCATCCGCCGCGCTCGGATGGTTTTTTGGCTTCCTGTCTCATTCCCAGGCTCTGCACGACGCATCCGTGCCAGACATCGGCGCGCACCAGAACTCCCAAGCTCTCGTGGAACCGGCGGTGATTGCAGGATGAATTGATGGGTTTCCCGGAAAGCGAACCACTCCGGGTCGTGCAATTAGTGAGCAAGAAACCCTACACCGGCTCCTACCCGCCCGAGCTACGCGAAAACGGCGGCCAGAGCTGGTCAAATTCTCGCTATACGGACAATTCAGACTGACAAACTTGTCAACGATCCGAACCAGTTTCCGGCGGGTCGTCGTAGATCGACCATCCGTATTTCCCTGTGCTTTTCGGCAGGTCGTCCTTGCGCAGGTTCCGCGCCAAGTACGCTTTGGCGATGAAATTTGCCGTTATCGAAGCCGTTAAAAACAGGAACAGCGTGATCAGGAGCTCGTGGACGGATATGTTCCCCGACTTGGCATAGAAGAAAATCATCGAAGCGATCAGGACACCGCCGACCCCCAACGTCGTGGCCTTGGTGGGCGCATGCAGGCGTTGCAGCGTATGCTTCAGTTTGACCAGCCCATAGGACCCGACAAACCCAAAGATTCCGCTGACGACCAGGGCGATCGAGACAAGAATTTCCGCAAGAAAGCTCATGATAATTGCCCTATTCGATGATGTCGCCGCGCAGCAGGAAGCGGCAATAAGCGACCGTCGAGACGAATCCGACCATGGCGATCAGCATCGCGGCCTCGAAATAAATCGCCGTTCCAAGCCAGATCCCATAGATCACCAGGAGCGCGATCAGATTGATCACCATCGTATCGAGCGCCAGAATACGGTCAGCCGAGTCAGGCCCCAGGGCGATACACCAAAGGTCCAGCAGCAGGGCCACACCATAGCATCCGGCTGCGAAGAAAAGCGCGTATTCGATCACGGGAAAATCTCCAGAAGGCGGCGTTCGTACCGGGTCTTGATGTCGTCGCGGACGCTGTCGGGATCGTCGGTGTGCAGACAATGCACGAGGATCGCGCTGCCATCGGCCGAAAGCGTTGCCGAAACCGTTCCGGGGGTCATCGTGATGGTCCCCGCGAGAACGGTGATCGCCTCGGCCGAGGTCAGTTCGAGCGGCACGCAGACCCACTCCGACCGGATCGCCGATTCCCGTTTGAACAGGATAATCATGGCCACCTGCACATTGGCGACGATGATATCCCAGAGCACGATCAGAATGTACTCGGCGATCTTCAGCGGCCGGCCGATGGCCGGGCGGTTCGGCCAATAGGCTGCGGTGAGCATCGGAATCACGAGACCGAACACCGAGCCGAGGATCAGGTTGCCAAGCGTGAACGTGTTTACCAGCCCGAGCCAGACAAGAAGCAATGTCAGGCTCAGAAGAGGGTGCGGGATCAGGCGGGTCAACATGGCTCAACCCTCCTCAGCCGGGCCCAAAACGGCATCGACATACCCCTGGCGATCGAAGAGTTGTGCCGACGTCCCGTCGAGATAGGCGGAAACGGGACCGGCGAAGATCGCCAGCGCGGCCAGAACGGCAAGCGCCAGCATCACCGGCGCGACCTGAATCGCGGTCGCGGGCAGCCTGGCTGCGCCGGCCGCGCCAGCGTCTTCCGAGGTATCGCTCTCGGGCACGGCGATCGCAGTGGATTTCCAGAACAGCGTACTGCCTGCCCGGGCGAAGCCAACGATGGTTATCAGCGATCCGGCCAGGATCGCAGCCCACGCCCAAGCCATGAGCCCCGGTTCCCTGAGGGCGTCGAGGACGAGAAGCTTGCCCAGGAACCCGCTCAGCGGGGGCATGCCGGCCATGGCGATGGCGGAGGCAAAGAATAGCGCTGCGAAAAGGCCGTTCTGAACCGTCGCCGGTTCGGGGCGGAGCGTGTCCGCCGACCGCCGCGAGACGACGAGATCGGCGATCAGGAAAAGGCAAGCCGCCGCAAAGGTCGAGTGGACCATGTAGTAGAGAGCGGCGGTCGTCGCCGTGACCGAGAAGGCCGCGACAGCCACCAGAAGCGTGCCCATGGACCCCACGACCGAGAACGCAATCAATGGCATCAGGCGCCGCGCTCCGAGGACCCCGAAAGCCCCCACCGCGATCGTCACGATGGCCGCCGGAAATAGCCACGTGCCCGTCAGATCTTCGGTCCCCGGGATGCCCGGCCCGAAGGAAGTGGTATGGACCCGCAAGATCGCGTAGGCGCCCACCTTGGTCATGATCGCGAAAAGTGCCGCAACCGGCGCGGGCGCGTTGGCATAGGTCGCGGGCAGCCAGAACTGCACCGGGAAGAGCGCCGCTTTCACCGCGAAGACGATCATCAGCAAGATCGCGGCGACCCTCACCAGCGCGGCCTCTTCGGGTGGTATCGTGGGGATCACGCGGGCAAGATCGGCGATGTTCAGCGTGCCTGTCGAGGCATAGAGCGTGCCCAGCGCGAACAGGAACAGCGTCGATCCGGCAAGGTTCATGACCACGTACTGCAGGCCCGCGCGGATCCTGTCCTTGCCGCCCGCATGGATCATCAGCCCGTAGGAGGCGATCAGCAGTACCTCGAAGAACACGAACAAGTTGAAGACGTCGCCGGTCAGGAACGCGCCGAAAATGCCCATGAGCTGGAACTGGAAAAGCGCATGGAAATGTTGCCCCCGCGCGTCCCAGCCCGTCGCAATGGCGTGGATCAGAACGATCAACGCCAACGCCGAGGTCAACAGCACCATCAGCGCCGACAACCGGTCCAGCACCAAAACGATACCGAACGGCGCCGGCCAATTGCCCAGCCGGTAGACATGGGTCGTACCATCGGCTGCAAGAGCCGTAAGGCCCAGCGCAATGGCCAACAAAGCGACCGTTCCAGCCACCGACGCCGTACGCGCCAGCGTGATGTCGTGGCGCATAACGAAGCCGATCAGGGGGGCCAGCAGGGCCGGGAGGATGACGGGCAGGATGATCCAGTGCATCAAGCGAGTCCCTCGGGTTTGGCATCGGCCTGGGCCCCGCCCCCGCTATCGTCCGCGCCGGACTCCATGTCGATCCGGTCGTTGTCGGCCTCAAGATATGCGCCCAGTCCGATCATCACCAGCACCGCCGTCATCCCGAACGAGATGACAATCGCCGTCAGCACCAGCGCCTGCGGCAGCGGGTCGGTATAGCTCGCATCGCCGTATCCCGACAGGATCGGTGATTGGTTAATGGCAAGCCGCCCGCTGGCGAACAGAAACACGTTCACTGCGTAGGACAACAGCGCAAGGCCCAGAATCACGGGAAAGGTCCGGAGGCGCAGCATCAGGTAGACCCCGCCCGCCGTCAGAATGCCGATACTGCTCGCAACGATGATCTCCATCTCAGCGCTCCGCCTCCGCTTTGACCCGTTCAGCCGGATCGTAGTCCATCGGCTCGACATTCACGGTCTCGCCCGCGTAGCGCGCGATGCGCGACAGGCTGTAGAGCATCAGCATTACCCCTCCCAGCACCGTCAGGAACACGCCAAGGTCGAACAACATTGCCGTGGCCAGCTCGAACTTCTCGATCGGGGGCAGGTGAACATAGGTGTAAGCGCTGGTCAGGAACGGCCGCCCGGCCAGCCATGCGCCCACTCCCGTCAGCCCCGCGATCACCACGCCCAGCCCAATCATTGTATGATACTCAACCCGTTGGCGGGCCTGCGTCCATGCGAAGCCCGATGCCATGTATTGCATCAGTAGGGCGATGGCGATCACCAGACCGGCGACGAAGCCGCCTCCCGGCTCGTTATGGCCGCGCAGGAAGAAATACAGGCCCACCACAATAGCGATGGGCATCAGCACGCGGGTGACTACGACCATCATCAGCGGGTGACGGTCGCGCGACCGGTCCTGCGAATAGTCCGTGTTCTTCAGCCGCCGCGCCGCCGGTCCGTCCAGAAGGGCATGCATCAGCGCGTAGATCACAAGCCCCGCGATTCCCAGCACGATAATCTCGCCGAACGTGTCGTAGCCCCGGAAGTCCACCAGGATCACGTTGACCACGTTGGTACCCCCGCCGCCCTCATAGCTGTTGGCGAGGTGGTAGTCCGAGATCGTCTCGATATCGCGCATCAGGAAGGCGTAGGCCAGTGCGGTCACCCCGCCCCCGGCACCCAGCGCGATCACCCCGTCGCGCAGCTTCAGGCCGATGGGGCTTTCCTTGGGGGTCATCTTCGGCATGAAATGCAGCGCCAGAAGCAGCAGCATGATCGTCACCGTCTCGACCGAGATTTGCGTCAGCGCAAGGTCGGGGGCCGACAGGTAGGCGAACCCCGCCGAGATCGAAAGCCCGATGATCCCGATCAGCACCAACGCACGGAAGCGGTGATGATGCATCGTGACGAGCGATACCACGGCGACAATCAGCATGACCCAGCCCACCGCGATGACCGGCGGCACCGGCAGCAAATCGCGCGTCGGGGCCGACAGGCCGCTGGTGGAATAGGCGATCCAGCCAAGAGCCACCGACGTGACCGTGAAAATGGCGAGGTAACGGCTGATCGCGCCGTTATGGCTGCCCTCGGAGATGAACCGGCTCAGGGCCACGATGCCGGCGACCATCCGGTCGAAAATCGCCTTGGCCTCGGGCCGCGGGGCCGCGATCCACGCCCGGTCCAGCGGCCGGTGCGCCAGAAGCAGAAGCGCGCCGCCGGCCACGGCGATGACCGACATCCACAGCGCGGGCGTGACCCCGTGCCAGATCTTCAGGTGCGGGTGCAGGTTGGCGCCGGTCACAGCACTGGCCGCCGCCGTCACGATCCCCTCGGCCAGGAATGGGGCTACCCCAATAATGATTACCATCATCACCAGAAGCCCCGGCGCGGCCCACATCCCGAAGGGCGGATCATGGGGCGTGTGCGGGTAGTCGTTGCGCACCGGCCCCATGAAGACATGGAAGATGAAGCGCAGCGAATACGCGACCGACAGCAGCGCGCCGATCGTGGCCATGACTGGCACCGCGTATGGGCTGCCGAACCAGGCGGTATGCGACGCCTCTTCCAGCATCATCTCCTTTGACAGGAACCCGTTGAACAGCGGGATGCCCGCCATCGACAGCGCCCCGACCGTGCCGATCACAAAGGTGACAGGCATCAGGTGCCTGAGGCCTCCTAGCCGCTTGATGTCGCGGGTATGGGTCTCGTGATCCACAATCCCGGCGGTCATGAAGAGCGCGGCCTTGAAGGTCAGGTGGTTGATGATGTGGAAGACCGCGGCGACCGCAGCGGCCTGCGTGCCGAAGCCCAGCAGCATTGTCAGAAGGCCGAGGTGGCTGACCGTCGAGAAGGCCAGCAGCGCCTTGAGGTCATCCTTGAACAGCGCGATCAGCGCGCCCAGCACCATCGTGACAAGGCCGATCGTGGTAACGATGTAGAACCACTCTTCTGTCCCGGCCAGGGCGGGCCACATCCGCGCCATCAGAAACACGCCCGCCTTCACCATCGTGGCTGAATGCAGGTAAGCCGAGACCGGCGTGGGCGCGGCCATCGCATGCGGCAACCAGAAATGGAACGGGAATTGCGCCGACTTGGTGAAGGCGCCCAGCAAGATCAGGATCAGCGCGGGCAAGTACCAGTCCGACGCGCGGATCAGGTCCCCCGCCTGCAGGATGTCGGTCAGGTTGTAGCTGCCCACGATATTGCCGAGGATCAGCATACCGCCGATCATCGCAAGCCCCCCCGCGCCGGTGACTACCAGCGCCATCCGCGCGCCCTGCCGGCCCTCGGGCAGGTGCTTCCAGTATCCGATCAGCAGGAAGGACGACAGCGACGTCAATTCCCAGAAAATCAGCAAAAGCAGGATGTTGTCCGACAGAACGATGCCCAGCATCGCGCCCTGAAACAGCAGAAGATACGTATAAAACTGCCCCATCGGGTCTTCGCCCGACAGGTAGAAGCGAGCATAAAGCGTGATCAGCAGGCCGACGCCAAGGATCATCGCCGCAAAGAGGAGCCCCAGGCCGTCGAGGAAGAATGACGCGGAGAGTCCAAGCTGGGGGAGCCATTCGATCTGAGCTTGGACCACTTCGCCACGTAGCACTGCCGGTGCCAGGACCAGGAGCATCGTCAGCGCGAGAATGGTCGGTACCGCCGTCGCGATGGCGCAGACATTGCGCCCTGCCCGGATCATGAGGCCCGGCAACAGCGCCCCAGCAAAGGGCAGAACAGCAATCAGAAGAAGGAGAGTCTCCCCGTGACCCATGGATTGGCCCTGTCATTGTTGTTTATCCGGGCACCGGGTACCGGCAGCCGCATCTCACTGCAACGAAGCGTTTTGCCGCGCGATCTGTAGGCCGTAGTGGGGAATGCGACCCGCCGCTGCCTCATTGGCTAAGATATTGGCTTCGCTGCGATCAAGAATCTGTTGGCGGCGCCGGTCGCACAGCGGCCGATCACGCAAGCTTGCTGTCGGGCAGCCAGGCCTATGGCTAATGCCCCGCAGCCGCCGCTCAACCATCACCTCAAGCCCTGAGGCGGCTGGCTTTCCTGCACGAGCACGCCATGTGGGTCTACCGTGCGAATACCTTCCGGCAAGCTTGAGCTTGCGGGCGGGCTTCAGAGCTTTTTCTTCGGCACGTCCCGCAAAATGGTTTTGTCCAGCGGCAGGCCGGCTTCCGGTCCGGTGTTCGGGAAGCAGGGAAAGAACTGACGGCGTGCTATGAACGCCCCCGACTGCGGGAGCTTGGGTCACCCTTGAATCAGGTCTCTGCCGCCAGCCGGTTTCGTGCCAGCCAGTCACCAACCGCAGTATTCGAGAGGGGAAGCTTCGCCGCCAACCCACCGGTAAAATCCAGAAATGCCGGTTCATTGAGAGCATTGACCCCCACAAGCACCGGCATGTCGAGGGAGACAGCAAGGCCGATCAGACTTCGAAAGCCACCGCCTTCCGCTTCGTGTTTCCCGAACTTGTTGACTATCACGATGTCACAATCGGCAGCCATCGAAGCTTCGACCAGACCGACAGCGTCCTCCAGTGCTCCCGGGTTGAGCCTGCAGCCCCTGGAACCATGTCCCAAAGACTGAGAAATCCGCAAAGTTGGGCCATCAGGAAGCACGCGAACATCCATGTCGCACGGCCCTCCCTCCGGTCGATCCGTGTTGAACTGTACTGTGCCGCGGACGCGGTAGCCTGCCGCGATCAATCGGTGCGCGAGCGCGCAGAGGAAACGGTCGGTCCCGCCCCTATGTGATGCCATCGTGTATGCGATATTCACAAGAATTCCTTGTGCTTGGATCTAAGGCCACTCGGAGATGCTACCGTTGCGAAAGTCGCTGGGCGCAATGGTACAGTAGAGATCCCGCAATAACCCGTCCTTCAGACCGTAAATCAGGCCGTGGACCCGGATGTTCTTACCACCCCGCCATGCGCGCTGCATGATAGGAGTTTCGGAAACGCGGCGGACGCCCTCCACCACATTGAGTTCCGACAGCCGGTCGCGTCGGGCCTCTGTGTCGTCGCATTGAGCCAGGTCTATGGCAAAGGCGCGGGCCAAACGCCGGATTGGCTCCAGCCAGTGGTCCGCCAGGCCGTGCGGCAGATCCTCGGTCGCTGCCCTGATGCCGCCGCAGCCATAGTGGCCGCAAACGATGATTTCCCGGATATCCAGCGAATCGACCGCAAATTCGAGCGCGGCAAGCAGGTTCATATCCGACGAATGAACCACGTTGGCGACATTGCGGTGAACAAAAACCTCGCCAGGATCTAGCCCGGCAACAACGTTTGCCGGAACCCGGCTGTCGGAGCAGCCGATCCAAAAGAACTCCGGGCTTTGCCGGGTTGCGAGCCTGGCAAAGTATCCTGGTTCCTGGGCATTGCGGTCGGCGGACCATGCCGCGTTCCGGCGCAATAACTCATCCAACATCGCTGCCCCCTCCCAAACCGCGGCGTTGAAAAACATGCTGGCGCAATCCTGCGAGATCGGCCTTGGTCAGGCGCGCGCGGGCAAGCGGCAGGATGATCGCGTTCTCAATTCCCAGATGCCGCCGGCTTCGGTCGGCAAATTCGGCCAGAGTTTTCCGTTGTTTTGCGGAAATGGCACCGGGTTTCTCGATGGATGATTCCAGAATTGCGATGATCGGCGCACAATCGGAACGGGGATGATGGTGATGGGTTTCCAGAGTCCGGAGGATGCGGTCGATCTCGTCTTCTGGCTCGCAACGCTGCCGCAGGAGCGGGAACAAATCCTCTTCTTCGTCCTTCAAGTGATTCCTGTAGGTACCCAGCAGGAAAGAAAGAACCCGTTTCGCCTCGTCCGGCATCGGACTGTCCGACTCGGCGATCCGGGTGATTAGCGCGCAGGCGTCACGCTCGGCGGAATGGTCGGCTGCCAGGAGATCCAGCGGGTTTTGGATCGGGCCGGCGGGATTTCCACGCTGCCGCTCGCCCTTCGCCCCTGACTCTCGCTTCTGGACCATGACCATTCCTCCATAGTCAACCACGCTGGAAACTGACGCCAGAGATGCTGGCGTTCTGAACCAGTTGGCTGACAAAGGTCTTTGCCTCCCTTGCCCAGGCGGCTTTCTCCATCGCATCGGCAATCTTTGGCCGGACGGCCTCGAAAGGCAGCGCCTGTCCTTCCGCGGCAGCATCGAGCCGGACAACATGCCAGCCATACCGGGTCGAGACCGGTTCTCCGGTCATCTCGCCGGGCGCAAGCGAGCGAAGGATGGCCTCGAACTCCGGCGTCATGTCGCCTGGTCTGATCTGGCCCAAACTGCCGCCCGCGCTCTTCGACCCGCAGTCGCTCGCACGCGCGGCAAGCGACGCGAAGCGCTTCGGGTTGGCGTAGGCTTCGGCAGTCAGCGCCACCGCCCGCGCATGGGCACTACTGCTGGCCACCTCGTCGTCCGGGTCGCATGCGCACAAGATGTGCGATGCCTCCCATAGTGGCGGTGCGCGGAAGCGGGCCGGGTCGCGCATCCATTCAGCACGGATATCGGCCGCATCCGGCGGGCCAACATCGACCACCGCATCCAGCAGACCGCGGATCAACGCTTCCTCGTCGGTCTCCAGTCGGCCGGGCCCGACCTCTTGCGGCTCCGGCTCAAGACCGCGCCGTTTGGCTTCCTGCAGCAACAGCGCACGCAAGGCCAGTGCCTCTGCCGCCTTACGCCAAGCCAGGCCAGGTTTGTTTTTGGGCACCGGGTGGTTCTGCGCTTCGGCAGCAATCGCCCAGCGGGGGATGGTTTCGCCATTGACTACGAGATCGGGAAACAGAGTAGCAGTCATGACCTTACTCCGCCGGCATCGTGTGGGAACGGCGCGAGCGCACAATCTGATACCCGGACCGCAGGAAGTACCGCACGGGTGCGGCGAAGCCCGAGATGATGTGTACCAGCCGGGTGAACGGGAACAGGATCGTGATGATCAGGCCCAGGAAGATGTGCAGCTTGTAGAGCCAGTGCACGTCCACGACCGTCATCCAGGCATTGAGGTTCCAGGAGACGACGCTCTGCGACCATTCCATGAAGCGGACCATTTCGGAGCCGTCCATGTGCTGTGCCGTTTGCGTGATCGTTAGCAGGCCGATGGCAAGCTGCAACCAGATCAGCACCATGATGATGATGTCAGGATAGCTGGACGTCACCCGGATGCGTGGATCGAGCAGCCGCCGGTGCAGCAGCATGGAGGCGCCGATCAGCGCCGCGATGCCAGCGACCCCGCCCAGCAGCACCGCAATCCATTGCTTCAGCCCATAGGGAATGCCCAGCGCATCCAGTATCCAGATCGGCGTAAAGAGGCCAACCAGATGCCCGAAAAAGATCGTGATAATGCCGACATGGAACAGGATCGAGCCCCAGACCAACTGCTTGCGCCGCAGAAGCTGGCTGGATGAGGACTTCCAGGTAAAGGGATCACGCTCGTAACGAGCGATGCAACCCACGAGAAGCACCGTCAACGCAACGTAGGGCATGATGCCGAAAATGATGAAGTCGATGTCGAAGTTTCCGAACATGAGCCGGTCTCCCTATTCGGCAGCTTAAGAAGTGGGATTGGCAGGCGGCAGGTCCATCCGCGCCAGCAGTTCGCGGCTGACCGGACAGCCGGCCTCGGGGTCCGGGCCGAAGCGCACTTCGGTTTCTTCCCAAACCGCATCGAGGCTTTCGAGATCGTTCGGGTCGACCTCCGGTTCTGCGAGCAGCTCTTCGACTGTCGCCCGGTCGGCTTTCACGGCCGCCAGTTGGCCTAGGGTGGCAAAAAGGGCGGCATAGGAGCTCTCCCGCCGCTCCAGCCGCTGGCGAAGCGCTTCGAGCAGATGAGCGGCATCGCACAGAACCTCCCGCGCCTCTTGCGCGGTCTGGGTCGCGAGAAACTCCAATAATACAGGCAGATGATCGGGAAGTTCGCTGGTCACGGGTTCGAAGCCGCCGTCGCGGTAGGTCTCCATCAAGGAGACCATGGCGCCGCCACGGTCCCGGCTTTCACCATGCAGATGCTCGAACAGGTTGAGCGACAGCGTGCGGGAGCGATCGAACAGCAGCACGTACCGCTCTTCCAGGTCGTAGATGTCCCGATCCCCCATTTCCGCCACGAACGGACGGAGCGCCCGCCTTGTGGCGGCGGTCAGGCGAGTGTCGGCGGCGAGTACGCCGGCGATTTCCGGCATCGCGGCTTGAAGCTCCCGTGTTGGGTAGCTGAGCAGCAGCGAGACCGCTTTCAGGGTCCTGTCCATCATCTTGCATCCTCCGGCATCCGCAACGGCCGTTTGCTGCCACCGAACAGTGAGGTTTTGGAGATACCGGTGGAGCAGCCGTTTCCGTCGGTGAAGCCGCAGCCGCCGCGCAGGTCGTAGGCTTCCTCCACCTGTTCGCGATGCGTCGTCGGAATAACAAACCGGTCTTCGTAATCAGCGAGCGCCATGATCCGGTACATGTCCTCGATGATACGGCCCGAAAGCCCGACCTTTTCGGCGACGGCCTCGTCGATGACGCCGTCCACGGTCTTGGCCCGCATATAGGCGCGCATGGCCAGCATCCGTTCGAGCGCCTGGGCCACGGGTGCCTCGTCGCCGGCGGTCAGCATGTTGGCGAGATAGCGCAGCGGGATTCGCAGGTTGCGCACATCCGGCATGCCGCCATCGGTGCCAATGGCGCCCGCTGCGGCCGCATTCTGGATCGGGCTAAGCGGCGGGATGTACCAGACCATCGGCAGGGTCCGGTATTCCGGATGCAGCGGGAAGGCGACCTTCCACTCCATCGCCATCTTCCAGATCGGGCTTTCCTCGGCGGCCCGGATCCAGTCCTGCGGGATGCCGGCGGCAAGCGCCGCCTTCTGCACTTCCGGGTCATGCGGGTCGAGGAACACGCCAAGCTGCGCGTCGTAGAGGTCCGTTACCTGCTCCGCGTTCGCCGCCTCCTCGATCTTGTCGGCGTCGTAGAGCATGACGCCGATGTAGCGGATACGGCCAACGCAGGTTTCGGAGCAAACGGTTGGGTTGCCGCTTTCAATCCGGGGATAGCAGAGCGTGCATTTCTCCGATTTGCCGGTCGACCAGTTGTAGTAGACCTTTTTGTACGGGCAGCCGGAAACGCACATACGCCAGCCACGGCACTTCTCCTGATCAATCAGGACGATGCCGTCCTCCTCGCGCTTGTAAATCGCGCCAGAGGGGCAGGAGGCGGCGCAACTCGGATTCAGGCAGTGCTCGCACAGCCTGGGAAGATACATCATGAAGGTGTTCTCGTACTCCCCGTAGATCTGCTTCTGAATGCCCTCGAAGTTATAGTCCTGGCTGCGTTTCGAGAACTCGCCGCCCAGGATTTCCTCCCAGTTCGGGCCTTTCTCTATCTTCTCCATTCGCTCGCCGGTAATAGCCGAGCGCGGGCGGGCGGTCGGGAACGCCTGCATCTCCGGTGCGGACTTCAGATGGTCGTAGTCGAAGTCGAATGGCTCGTAGTAGTCGTCGATCTCCGGCAGGTCGGGGTTGCCGAAAATGTTGGCGAGGATGCGCCATTTCGCTCCCTGCTTCGGCTGGAGCTTACCGCCCTTGGTACGGGTCCAGCCGCCATTCCAGCGTTCCTGATTTTCCCAGTCGCTTGGATAGCCGGTGCCGGGCTTGGTCTCCACATTGTTGAACCAGGCGTATTCGACGCCGTCGCGGCTGGTCCACACGTTCTTACAGGTGACGGAGCAGGTGTGGCAGCCGATGCATTTGTCCAGGTTCAGGACCATGCCGATCTGTGCGCGGATTTTCATTGTGCCATCTCCTTTTCGGTCGCGGGCTGATCGAGCCAATCGACATTCCGCATCTTGCGGACGATGACGAACTCGTCGCGGTTCGAGCCGACCGTGCCGTAGTAGTTGAAGCCGTAGGATTGCTGGGCGTAGCCGCCGATCATGTGGGTCGGTTTCAGCACCGCGCGGGTGACGGAGTTGTGGATGCCGCCCCGATGGCCCGTCTTCTCCGATCCCGGCGTGTTCACGATCTTCTCCTGCGCGTGATACATGAAGGTCGAGCCTTCCTTGATCCGCTGAGAAACCACCGCCCGCGCCGTCAGTGCGCCGTTGGTATTGTAGAGTTCGATCCAGTCGTTATCGACGATGCCGGCTTTTTGGGCGTCGACTTCCGAAATCCAGACCACCGGGCCGCCGCGATTTAGCGTCAGCATCAACAGGTTGTCGGTATAGGTGGAGTGGATGCCCCATTTCTGGTGCGGCGTGATGAAGTTCAGCACCACGTGCGGCTGATCCTTGTCGGTATGGACCGCATCAGTGATCGTCTTCAGATCGACCGGCGGGCGGTAGGACATGAAGCCTTCACCGAACGCCCGCATCCACAGGTGATCCTGATAAAGCTGCTGACGGCCGGTCAGCGTGCGCCACGGGATCAGTTCATGCACATTGGTATAGCCGGCGTTGTAGCTGACCTTCTCCGACTCGATGCCCGACCAGGTCGGCGACGAGATGATCTTGCGGGGTTGGGCCGCAATATCGCGGAAGCGGATTTTGTTGTGGTGTTCGCCTTCAGCCAGATGGGCGTGTTCGCGCCCCGTGGCCTTGCTCAAGGCTTCCCACGCCTTGACGGCGACCTCGCCATTGGTCTCCGGGGCCAGCATCAGGATGACTTCGCAGGCGTCGATGGCTGTTTCGATCTTCGGCCGGCCGGCCGCCGGGCCGTCACGATGCTGCCCGTTCAGTGCGGCAAGGTTATCGACTTCGTCCTGGGTATTCCAGGTGATGCCCTTGCCGCCGTTGCCGAGTTTATCCATCAGAGGGCCAAGCGCGACAAAGCGGTCATAAATCGCTGTGTAGTCTCGCTCTACCGCAATGAAGTTCGGCGCGGTTTTGCCGGGAATGAGGTCGCATTCACCCTTCTTCCAGTCGCGCACCTGGTCCTGGGCGATCTCGCCGGCTGTGTCGTGCAGGATAGGTACGGCGACGATGTCGGTCTCCCGACCCAGCACCTCCGGCGCGACTTCCTGGAACTTCTTAGCAATAGCCTTGAAAATCTCCCAGTCCGACTTGCTCTCATAGGCGGGGTCCACCGCCGCTTG
Source organism: Alphaproteobacteria bacterium (assembly GCA_965222315.1). Taxonomy (GTDB): domain Bacteria; phylum Pseudomonadota; class Alphaproteobacteria; order Bin95; family Bin95; genus JACKII01. The sequence goes on from OZ244951.1 coordinate 3,060,990, forward strand.
CAGGGGGTGGATGAACGGGTGCATGTCCGACGTGTTCATGTCGTCCTTTTCGTACCAGGACGCCGTCGGCAGCACGATGTCGGAGTAGACCGCCGTCGTGCTCATGCGGAAGTCGATCGTGACCAACAGGTCGAGCTTGCCGCGCGGGGCCTCGTCATGCCACTTGGCCTCCTTTGGCAATTGACGGCCTTCCTCGCCCAGATCCTTGCCCATCACACCATGGTCGGTGCCCAGCAGGTGTTTGAGGAAATACTCGTGACCTTTGCCGGACGAGCCCAGCAGATTAGAGCGCCAGACGAACAGGTTGCGCGGCCAGTTTTCCGGCGCATCCGGGTCTTCGCATGACATTTCCAGCGCGCCCGACTGCAACTGCTCCGCCACATAGGCCGGGATTTCCTTGCCGGCCGCCTTGGCCTGTTTCGCCACCTCCAGCGGGTTGGTCTTGAGTTGCGGCGCTGACGGCAACCAGCCCATCCGCTCCGCCCTGATGTTGTAGTCGATCATGCTGGCGTCCCAGTCGCCTTCCGGCGCGGTCGGCGACAGGATTTCACCGGCGGTGAGCGTCTCGTAGCGCCACTGGTCGGTGTGAGCGTACCACGCGGACGTGGAGTTCATGTGCCGGGGTGGCCTGCTCCAGTCCAGTGCGAAGGCCAATGGCTGCCAGCCGGTCTGCGGGCGCAGTTTCTCCTGCCCCACATAATGCGCCCAGCCGCCGCCGGACTGGCCAACACAACCGCACATCACCAGCATATTGATGACGCCGCGATAGTTCATATCCATGTGGTACCAGTGGTTCATGGCCGCGCCGATGATGATCATCGACTTGCCCTGGGTTTTCTCCGCATTCAGCGCGAACTCGCGGGCCACATGCGCGATCTTATCGGCCGCAACACCGGTGATCTTTTCCGCCCAGGCTGGCGTGCCCGGCACGTCCTCGCCATAGTCCTTGGCGACCCAGTCGCCGCCCAGGCCACGGTCGAGGCCGTAGTTGGCGCAGAACAGGTCGAAGACGGTCGCCACCGCGACCTCGCCATCTGCAGTCTGGATGCGCTTGACCGGCACGGTTTTGGTAAGAACGTTCGGGCGAGCGTCGCCGGTGGAGAAGGCTTCGGTCGCGTCGGCGCCAAAGTAAGGGAAATCGACGCCTGCCGCTTCGTCATGGTCGCCGTCGCCGATCAGGGTCATCGTAAGCCGGGTATCGCTATCGGCAGCCCGCTCCTCCAGATTCCACTTCCCCTCCTCGCCCCAGCGGTAGCCGATGGAGCCGTTCGGCGCGACCAGGCTGCCCGATGCCTCGTCAATGGCGACGGTCTTCCATTCGGGGTTGTTCGCCTCTCCCAGGCTGCTGCCCAGGTCGCTGGCCCGCAGGAAGCGGCCGGGGATCAGCCGTCCGTCCTTCTCATCCAGGCGGACCAGCATCGGGAAGTCCGAGTACTTCCGACAGTATTCCTCGAAATATTCCGTCTGCCGGTCCAGGTGGAATTCGCGCAGGATGACATGGCCGAACGCCATGGCGAGCGCCGCATCCGTACCCTGCTTCACGTTCAGCCAGACGTCGCCAAACTTCGCCGCCTCCGAATAGTCGGGGCAGATGACCGCCGACTTGGTGCCCTTGTAGCGCGCCTCCGTATAGAAGTGGGCATCCGGCGTGCGAGTCTGCGGCACGTTCGAGCCCCAGAGCAGCAGATAGCGTGCATTGTACCAGTCGGCACTCTCCGGCACGTCCGTCTGCTCGCCCCAGGTCATGGGAGAGGCAGGCGGCAGGTCGCAGTACCAGTCGTAGAACGACATGCAGACCCCGCCGAGCAGGCTGAGGTAGCGCGAGCCGGCAGCATAGCTCACCATCGACATGGCCGGAATCGGCGAGAAGCCGAATACCCGGTCCGGGCCATAGGTCTTTGCGGTGTAGGCGTTGGACGCGGCGACGATCTCGGTCGCTTCCTCCCAGCTTGCCCGCACAAAACCGCCTTTGCCGCGCGTCTTCACATAGGAATTGCGCAGGATCGGGTCGTCCTGGATTGCGGCCCAGGCTTCGACCGGCGACTTGGTTTCGCGCATTTTGCGCCAAACTTTCATCAACCGCCCCCGCACCAGGGGGTTCTTCACCCGGTTGGCGCTGTAGAGATACCAGCTATAGCTCGCACCGCGGGCGCAGCCGCGCGGCTCATGGTTTGGCAGATCAGGGCGGGTCCGGGGGTAGTCGGTCTGCTGCGTCTCCCAGGTCACGATCCCGGATTTCACGTAGATCTTCCAGGAACAGGATCCGGTGCAGTTCACGCCATGGGTGGAGCGCACAACTTTGTCGTGACGCCAGCGGTTGCGGTAGGTCTCCTCCCAGGCGCGGCTTTCACGGGTGGTCTCGCCATGGCCTCCGGCAAAGCGGTCCAGGACTTTGGGTTGCAGGAAGTTCAATCGGTCGAGCAGGTGGCTCATGGCTTGCTCCTTTTTCAGATCAGGCGGCTTGGGCGGCAGGCGTGTCGCCCCGCCCGCGTTCGATGGCATGCAGCAACCCGCCCGGGCGCGTGTAGAACACCCAGGTGATCGCCACACAGGCGGCGTAGAAAATGAAGAAACCCCACAGCGCCAGTACCGGGCTGCCGGTTATGGCTATCGACGTGCCGTAGGCTTTGGGAATGAAGAACGCGCCGTAAGCAGCAATCGCACTGGTAAAGGCGATGATTGCGGCGCTCTCACGGTCGGCTTGCCGGCGGCGTTGCTCCGCATTCAGCGACGGCAGCAGCCGCGGAATCTCCCGGCCCATAATGATCGGGATCATCTGGAACGTGGAAGCGTTGCCGACGCCTGTCAGCAAGAACAGCGCCATGAAGCAGACAAAGAAGCCCCAGAAATGGCCGCCGCCATCGCTTCCCGGAAGGAAGCTGATCACGCCGAACACCGCCACCATCATGCCGGCAAAGGTCCAGAACGTGACCCGGCCGCCACCGAATTTATCCGACACCCAACCGGTGGCCGCCCGCGACAGCGCGCCGACCAATGGCCCGAGGAACACGAACTGCAGGGCGTTGACCTCCGGGAACTGCAGCTTGGTCAGCAAGGGGAAGCCGGCCGAGTAACCGATGAAGCTGCCGAACGTGCCCGTGTAAAGAACGCACATCAGCCAGTTGTGCTTGCGTTGGAAGATCACCGCCTGCTCGGCAAAGCTGGCCTTGGCGTCGGCGATGTCGTTCATGCCGATCCAAGCAGCGGCAGTCGCCGCGATGATGAACGGAACCCAGATGAAGCCGGCGTTCTGCATCCATAGCTCACCCTCGTCGCTCATGGTCTGCGCTTCGCCGCCCAGCGCGCCGAATACACCGGCCACGATGGCCAGCGGCACCAGGAATTGCATGACCGAGACACCCAGATTGCCGAGGCCCGCATTCAGCGCCAGCGCATTGCCCTTTTCGGCCTTCGGGAAGAAGAACGAGATATTGGCCATGGAGGAGGCGAAGTTGCCGCCGCCAAGGCCGCAAAGCAGCGCCAGCACCAGGAAAATCAGGAACGGCGTGTTCGGGTTCTGGACGGCATAGCCGATGCCGATTGCCGGGATCAGCAGCGAGGCTGTGGAAATCGTGGTCCACAACCTGCCGCCGAAGATCGGCACCATGAAGCTGTAGAAGATACGAAGCGTTGCGCCCGAGAGGCCCGGCAGCGCTGCCAGCCAGAACAACTGGCCGGGCGTGAAGTCGAAGCCGATAGCCGGCAATCGCGCGACCACCACCGACCAGACCATCCAGACCGAGAAAGCAAGCAGCAATGCAGGGATCGAAATCCAGAGATTGCGGCGCGCAATGGGACGGCCCTTGCTCTCCCAGAATTGCGGATCTTCCGGCCGCCAGTCCTCGAGGGTGCGGGGCATGGCGGTCGTTTCAGCATCGTGGATCGGCTGCATTTCCGGCAATTCGGGCAGCCGGTCCAATTGCTCGCCCATCGCCTCGCGCTCCATCTTGCGGATCGCCAGGTGCATCCAGGCAAGCGAGATGGCGACGATGCCAAACAGCAGCGCAAAACAACTGGTGTAAACGCCCGTCAGGTCGAGCAGGCCGCCAAAGATGATCGGCAAGGCAAAGCCACCCAAGCCGCCGATCATGCCTACCAGGCCGCCGACTGCGCCGACATGGTTCGGGTAATAGACGGGAATATGCTTATAGACCGCCGCCTTGCCCAGGCTCATGAAAAAGCCGAGGGCGAACAAGGTGGCGACGAACGGCCATTGCGGCATCGCCGTTGCGAAGGCAATCTGCCCGTCCTTGCCCTGAATGACATACTCGGTCGGCGGGTAGGACAACATGAAGAGAAAGACCAGCGAAAAGCCGAAGGTCCAATACATCACCGTCCGGGCACCGAACCGGTCGGACAGGTGGCCACCGTAGGCGCGGAAGATACTGGCCGCGAGCGAGAAGGCCGCCGCGGCCATTCCGGCTACGCGGATGTCCATGCCATATACATCAATCAAATAGTGCGGCATCCATAGCGCGAGCGCGACGAACGCACCGAAAACGAAGAAATAGTAGAGAGAGAAACGCCAGACCTGCAGGTTCTTCAGCGGCGCAAACTGCTCCGCAAAGCTCGGCCCCCGTGTCCCTGCGGCGCGCCGGGCGACCAATTGCGGGTCATCTTTGGCGAACAGGAAAAACAGCACGGCGATGACGACAAGAGCGGTGGCCCACACATAGGCGACGCCATGCCAGCCATAGGCTACGAGCACGAAGGGCGCCAGAAACTTGGTCACTGCCGCACCGACGTTACCCGCGCCGAAAATACCGAGCGCCGTGCCCTGCTGCGCCTTCGGATACCAGCGCGAAACATAGGCGACACCGATAATGAACGAGCCGCCGGCCAAGCCGATGCCGAGCGCGGCGAGCAGATACATCTCGTAGGTTGAAGCCCAGGTCAGCATCCAGGTCGCAAGCGCCGTGAGGATCATCTGCGCAGGGAATACCAGCCTGCCGCCATACCTTTCGGTCCAGACACCAAGAAAGAGCCGCGTTACCGAACCGGTTAGGATCGGCGTGGCGATCAGCAATCCGAACTGGGACTCGCTCAGGTTCAATTCGCTTTTTATGGCGACGCCGATGATCGAGAAAATCGTCCAGACAGCGAAACACCCGGTGAACGCGATCGTGCTGAGGCTAAGCGCTCGGCGCCTGTCTGCGTTCGGGATCCCATCCAGAGTTTGCATCCGCCGGCCCTCCTCTTTTTGGTTTGACGAAAAAGCTATTTCCGAATGTCACCAAAAATGGCAGGCGTGTTTTTCTGTGGATTTGATCTATATCAAAGGGAATATAGTTGGATGGAAAAAGATATTTGAAACTAATAACTTTCTATTACTATGAATGCAGTTATCATATTTGCTTGTAAATTTACGTGACTTGAGACTTGATAATTATCAAGCTATATGAACATGCTGTGAAACCGCACTTCGTTGTGATTGTCAGTATGCCAAGGTCAGAATTCCCGGAAATCCGCAACCTCTATATGTTTTCGGCGATGGACGACACCCATTTCCGTATGATGATGCGGGCGTCTTATGTGCAAAATTTCCCGCCTCAGATTGAATTGATCACCGAAGGCGAGCCCAGCGACTTTTTGCACGTCGTGCTCTCCGGCTCAGTCGATCTGTTCGCATCCTGGAACCGTCGCGAGACGAGCATCGCAACCGTCAAGCCGGTGTCGACCTTCATTTTGGCAGCCACGATCAAGGACGCCCCCTATTTGATGTCGGCCCGGACGCTGGAAAAAAGCCGGATCATGCTGATCCCCAGCCAGGATGTGCGCGAAATCTTTTCGATCGATGTCAATTTCGCACGTGCTATCGTATCGGAACTGGCGGACCGGTATCGCGCCACGATCAAAACAACCAAGGATCTGAAGCTACGCACATCGCTGGAGCGATTGGCGAACTATTTGATCCGGCTACACCGGTCGGCTGGGGCGGACGAATTTGAACTGCCGTCGGAAAAAAGGCACCTAGCCGCCCTGCTAGGCATGACGCCGGAAAACTTGAGCCGGGCCATCAAAAATTTGCAGGCTTATGGCGTGGCAATCAACGGATCGCATGTTGTTATCAACAATCCGGCCGATCTGGAGCGTTTAGCAAAGCCCAGTGTCTTGATAGACGACGATACGACGTAGTGAAGAAACAAACAGCCAAAGCCATGCCGAAGCCGGCGCATGACCCGGCGGAAAAGCACCCCGATATCTGGAAAGCCTATGCGGCGGTTGGCGAAGCAACCGAAGACAGCGGACCGCTCACCGACCGCCAGCGCCTTGTCAAGCTGGCGCTGGCGCGTGGCGCCGTATCCGAAGGGCGCTGTGCACTCCCTCACCCGCCGCGCCAAGGCCGAAGGGATCGAGGCGGCAGCGCTCAATCAGGTGGTTGGCGGCGAGGTCAGCGCAGTCTCAGATGTTACTGATCTTCGTCACGACATCTTCTGTCAACGTCCGGGCCAACAGGAAGGCCGCCACGCGCCAACTTGGAACAAGTGGTTGGTTATTAGGTCGGTGAAGTTAACAATGGCGGTCACCGCTCAGAGGTCGATGTCTTCCACATCATTGTTCGCCTCGAACCCGATGATCACGCCGTTGCCAAAGCCGTTCTCGAAGAAGAATGTATCGTTGCCGCCTTGCCCCAGCAGCGTGTCATTGCCAGCGCGGCCGCGAATGACGTCACACACGTCCCGGAACGTCCCGTCTATCAGCCGGGTTCTCGCCGTAGGGCGAGCGCCTGGCTGACCAGCACCGGCGTTGCGATGCCTAATGCATAGAGGTTAGTGACGAGGTCCGGCGCGACCATCAGGATTGCCGCAATGCCAAGCAATACCCGAAACGGCATGGACATTTCTCGCAGCAGATAGCCAGTCAATGCTGCCCCAAGCATCAGAATGCCAATGACGCAGGTGATCGATGTCAGCAGGTATTCCTGCCAGGTAAAGAAATCGTCCAGGACGATCAGCATGGCGGGCGAGTAGCAGAACACCATCGGCACCATCACCTTGGCATTGCCGAGCTTGAAAGCGGTCAGGCCTGTGCGGAACGGATTCGCCCCGGCAATGCCACCTGCCGCGTAGGCCGAGACGCAGACCGGCGGCGTGATATCTGCCAGCACGCCGTAGTAGAGCACAAACAGGTGTGCTGCGAGCGGCGGGATGCCCAGATTTCCCAGGGCAGGCGTCGCAACCGCGCTGAGCATGATGTAGAGCGCAGTGGTGGGCAGGCCCGCCCCCATCAGCACGCACGCAACCGCGATATAGACCAGCGATAGGAACAGCGTTGCCTGGTCGAGGTTGAAAAGTTCGAACGGCAGGAAGGAGGTGGCGGCCAGTACGAACTCACCGCCCGCAAGCGCCCCTTGGGTTACCATGAATCCCAACCGGAAGGTGACGCCCGTCATGGTGATGACGCCGACGACGATACCGACGGCGCCGGCCGCCGCGCCCACCGCCAATGCGTACTTGGAGCCCATGGCGACGGACTCCAGCAGTTGCTGCCACGTCATGCGTTTTTTGTGGAAGGTGAAACCCAGCAGCACCGACAGCCCGACGGTCCAATACGGCCAGAACAGCAGGAAGTCCGGATTGATCGCAATCATTGCGGCCATCATGCCCACGCCCACGACCGGCGCGCCCAGGGCAATGCAGGAGGAAATCCCCCAAAAAGCGGCCAGGTAGGGCGTGAATCCGCTGAACAGCACGGTAATCAGCACTGTGAGGGGCACCAGGGTCGTCCAGCCATCGCGCAGCACCTGTGCGAGGCGGGGCAACTCATCCCTGTTCAGGCCACGCAGGCCCAGCTTCTTCGCCTCGAAGTGCACCATGCCGAGCACGGCGACATAGTGCATAAGCGCAGGCGTCGCCGCCGCGGCGATGATGGTGGTGTAGGGGATCTCCAGGAACTCCACCATCAGGAAAGCCGCTGACCCCATGATCGGCGGCGTGATCTGACCGCCAGTGCTGCTGGCGGCCTCGACCGCGCCCGCAAAGTGCGGCTTGTAGCCGATGCGTTTCATCGCCGGAATGGTGAGCGAGCCGGTGGTGACCGTGTTAGCGATGGAGGAGCCGGAGATCGTGCCGAAGAGCGAGGAAGACAGCACCGACACCTTGGCCGGGCCGCCGGAAAGGCTGCCCGCGATGCACTGCGAAATATCGATAAAGAATTGGCCGAGGCCCATGCGCTGCGCAATCGCGCCGAACAGCACGAAGTGGAACACAACGGTCGAGATCACCTTGATAGGCGGGCCGTAAATGCCCTCCGTTGTCAGGTAGATATGGTTGATTAACTGGGTCCAGTTGCCATCAGGAATGACCAGCACCTGGATCGGCGACAGGTTGCCGAACAGGGCGTAAAGCACAAATACGCCGACAATGATCGGCAGCACGATCCCCATGGCCCGGCGGGATGCTTCAAAAATACAGATTACCAGGATCGTACCGAACACCATGTCGTAGATGTTCGGCGCGCCGATGCGGAAATTCAGCTCCTCGAACTGAATCGAATGGCCAAGAATGTTCCAGTCAATGCCCGTGAAGGTCAGCGGGATGTAGAGCGCACTGAGAAGGGCCGCAATCGCCAGCAGCCAATCGGATAGCGGCACCTGTCCCGGGAATAGCCAGGACGACCGGTGCAGGGGCTGTCCGCTTGCGTCGCTGGCCGCGACACGCCGGGCGGCAAAGACCATGAACACCAGGAACAGAACGCCGCCCAGGTGGATGGCCTTGTGCCATTGTTCGGCCGGGATGCCGAAACCCGCGGTATAGAAATGATAAATGCCGAGCAGGACCAGCAGCCAGGTTACAAACGTGCGCACCCAATGACTGGTGGGCCGGAATGCCATTTCCGGGTCATAGCGCGCTTCGAGTTCTTCGAGCCGCCGTTGATCAATCTCGTTCATGCTGATTCCGCCACAAAGGAAACGGCCGCAACGAAAACGGGCGGCGCTGGTAAAACGCCGCCCGCTACGCAAATACCCAGGCTGACCCTATTTGATCAGACCGGCTTCCTTATAGAAGCGCTCGGCACCCGGATGGAGCGGGATACCACGGGCGTCCAGCGCGGATTCCAGGGTTACATCCTTGCCCTTCGCATGGTGGCGGAGCAGTTTGGCCGTGGTCTCGTTCCAGAGCGCCTTGGTGATGCCGTAGACCAGCTCTTCCGGCTGATCGGCAGATACCAGCCACTGCGCACCGACAGCGAGCGTGTGGTTGTCTTCCGTCTGGCCATCATAGGTGCCCGCCGGAATCGGTGACTTACTGTAGAACGGCGCCTTGCTGATTACCGTGTCGCGAATATCGTCGGGGATATCCAGCAAACGCAGGCCCGCAGTCGACGCCAGCTGCGCGATGCCGGAAGATGGCGCTCCGGTGACCGTCAGAAACGCGTCCAATTGGTTGTCGCGGATACGTTCAGAAGACTGCTGGGTGTTCAGTTCCTCGGCCGAAAAGTTGCCGTTCTTGTAGAGACCGGCAGCGTTCAGGATCAGCAGCGCGCCGACCTGTGCACCGGATGCCGGCAGACCGACGCCGATGGTCTTGCTCTTCAGGTCCGACAGTACCTCTACCCGCGAACTGGCCGGCAACACTACATGGATGTGCTCCGGATACAGGTTCGCGATAAAGCGCAGCTTGTCCAGCTTGTCCTTGCCATCGAAAACACCGGTGCCGGTATAGGCCCAATAGGCCACGTCGGACTGCGCCAGACCGGACTCGGCCGCGCCGGACTGGATGGCGTTGACGTTAGCGACCGAGCCATTGGCGGACTGGGCAATCGCGATCAGGCCCGGTACGCCACAAGGGCCACCCTTTTCGCACGGACGGGAGCCGGGCGGGCTGGAAATAGCGTTCGCGAGGACGCCTGCCATCGGGAAGTAATTGCCACCGGCGCTGCCGCTGACTATCCGGAAAAAGCTGGGTGCCTGTGCCTGAGCTACGCCGGACGCCAAAAGCGCGCCAGCCGCCACAGCCACGGCGATCGGTTTGAGAAAACGCATCTTTAACTCCCTTTCCCTCTCAGCGCCGAGCCGGTGGCGGCTTGTGCTGCCAATTTCACCGCGACGCAATTACAACTCCACCTTAAATCAACGATGCTGCGGTGCAATGCGACTTACCGCTACGTAAGTGACCGGCGAGCGCAAGATGAAACCGGCACTCAAAACGGTGTCGAAGTCGCTTACCATCTTGAAGTGGCCGGGCCCGGTGGTCTCGAAATACGGCACGACCAGCAGATAATTACCGCCGTCATAGGTCATGCTAGACTCGGCGGGCAGCATGTTGTTCAGCGTTAAGGCCATGAAGTGCTGATCAAATGCGAGAACGAGCCGATAATGCCCAGGTTCAGTGAATGGCCGTGAAACATGTCCTTGCCCTTGGCCGAGGTCGAGAGCAAAGCGCCGATCTTCTCGGCAAGGGCGTGGAACTTCCACGGAATTCCTCGCCCGGTCGTGACGCGATCTGTCTTCTCGTTTGAGACACAGTACGTGATCCAAGGAGCGGCACAATTCCGGGATAGGACCATTATTCGTCAATCGGCATCAGAGCATTGCCCGAACGCTGGTGCCGGATTTCGCGGACCACGGAATAGATCAGCGCCGCAATCGACATGACCATCAGCACGACCGTCAGCGTATTGCTGGTGAAATACTCCAACAGCGACACGCCGCGCGCATTCGCGATAGTCATGACGCGTTCCAAGTTGCTTTCCGCCAACGGGCCCAGAATGATGCCCAGAATGATCGGCGCCAGCGGGAAACCAGTCCGTCTCAACACATACCCCACGACGCCGAGAAAGAGCATGATCCAAAGATCGGTTACCATATTTCGGTAGGATAAGGCGCCTAGGACCGACAGTATTGCAACGATGGAAGCGAGCACGCCCTGAGGAATCAGTACGACTTTCGCCAAGTACTTCAGGCCGGCGAAGGCTGCGACGGCAAAAAAGATATTGGCTGCAAACAGACTGAGGATGAACGGGTAAATGATCCCCGCCTGCTCGGTAAACAGCCGAGGTCCAGGCAACAGCCCGTGGATCAGCAATCCACCGATCAACGCGGCGCTGACTGCATTGCCTGGAATGCCCAGGGTCAACATCGGCACAAGGCTGCCGCCAACAACGGCGTTATTGGCGGCTTCCGAGCCGACGACCGCTTCATACGAACCTTTGCCATATTCCGAAGGATTCTTGGAGAACCGGTGGGCCTCGTTCCGGCCAATGAAGGACGCGATATCGGCTCCGGCCCCAGGCAACACGCCAACAAATGTTCCCAGAATCGCCGAGCGGATATAGGTGACTTTCGCCTTCAAAATGCGTGCCCAACCCGGCCACAGCGACCCAATATTCGGAATATCGATCTGCTTATCCATGCCTTTCCCGTGGCAGAGATAAAGCACCTGGCTGATTGAGAATAGGCCAACGATCCCGACAATGACCGGGAAGCCTTCGTAAAGTCCCGGGACGCCAAAGGTGAAGCGCAGCGAGCCGGTGAACGGATGAGTACCGACCGCTCCCAGGATCAGCCCCAAGAAGGCCGCAATAAGCCCCTTTGTGACCGAACCGCCGCCAATTGCGCCCACGGTGCTCATCGCGAAGACGACGATCCAAAAGAACTCCGCCGAGCGGATATTGAGCGCCGCGGCTGCCACCAGGGGCGCTGCCACCAGGAGGACGAATGTCCCGATAAGGCCACCAAAAAGCGACGCAGTTATCGCGCCGCCCAGTGCGACACCGGCCTGACCTTTCTTGGTCAGTTCGTAGCCGTCCATCATGGTGGCGACCGCCGCCGGTGTTCCGGGAACGTTGATCAGGATTGCAGATATGGACCCGCCGTAAATCGCGCCGCAATAGGCGCCGCCAAGGAATGAGAGGCCATTGATCGGCGTCATGCCAAAGGTAACCGGCACCAGCAATGCAATGCTGAGGGTCGCCGAGATACCTGGCGTTCCGCCGAAGAGCGTGCCGAGGAGGGCGCCCACAAAAATCAACAAAAGGTTGAGTGGGTCGTAGGCCAGCATGGCCGAGGCGAGCAGGTTCTCTAACATCGGCGTTAATCAGCCTCGCGCGGCGAGAAGTTGGGAAGGGTAAGCTGGGGTAAACATCGTATGGAAAACGCCATCAGTAGAGTAATCCATGTGGCAACGGTACGCCCAGGAAGTTCTCGAACAACAGCCACGCCGTACCCAGCAGCCCGACCATGGGCGCCAAAAGCCACAACGGTCCGCGAACCCCGAGATACAACATGTGCCCAATCAAAAAAGCAGCGCTGGTGACGAAGAACCCCACAAAGGGCATGGCGATCCCGTAGACGACCAGCGCCCCAATCGTGACCAGTACGCGGGTATCAGCCTCGCTCACTGTTTTTTCTTTCGTTGGGTAAGGATGCTTTGCACCAGCAGGATGAGACTGAGAACGATCAGTCCCGCGAGCATCCACTTCGGCCAGATAGAGGCCCTGGAAGGATAATCGCTGACCTCAATCCAACCAAGCACTCCCAATACCAGCAAAACGATGGCGGCGATGCCGTCTCGCCCAAGCCAGCTTAGCATGACGTTACTCCGACCTTGGCCCCGCAAAGAACCTGGGCCTGGCGGGCGATCGTAACCAACCCGCCAGGCACCAGAATGCGATTTGCTATTTCAGGTACCCGCCCTGCTTGAAGTATTCCAGCAGGTCCTGCACGGAATTCTGCGTGTCGGTCATGATTTGACCGAACTCCTCGCCAACTTTCGGCGTAACCAAAGTCAACTTCCTTGTCTTGGCCTCCGCCTGATAGTCAGCATTGTTGGAGGCTATCTCAAACGCCTCGCGATACAGAGCGAGCAAATCATCCGGAATGCCAGAAACGGTGGCCCAGCCGCGCGTCGACCCGCCGGTGCGGACCGCCTGGCCCGTCATTTCCTCAAAGGTGGCCACGTCCGGGATTAAATCGTAGCGCTCGTCGGCGAGGATTGCCGCCTCTACCGTCGCTTCTTCGGTCTGGAGCAGATCGGTCACGTTGCCCATCGCCATCTCGACCTCTTGAGATAGGAAGGCGCGGTTGGCGGGCGCGCCGCCGGCATAGGGGATGAACGTGAACTTCGCTCCGGTTGCGGCCTCCAAAGCGTAAACCGCTAGATGGTCGTCGGACAATGGACCGTCGGCGCCAACCGTAACAGATCCGGGCTGGTTCTTCGCCGCCTCGATCGCCTCTTTCAGACTGCCGAATTGGGCGTCATTAATGCGGACAACGTTAGGGTCGATGACGTTCACACCGATCGGCGCAAAATTTTCCACCCAAGGCGCATAGGTGGGTTCGCGCGCCGCCTCGACGATGGCGATGGCGGGCAAATTAATGACGCCGATAGTGCTGCCGTCCTTTGGCGCTCGTGCCAGCGCCGACCAGCCGACCTCGCCTCCCGCGCCCGGCATGTTCTTGACAACCATCTGCGTGCTGCTGCCGCTCAGTTCCTCGATGGCGGCTTCAACGTAGGGCAATGCCGTGCGGACCAAGATGTCAGTTCCACCGCCAGCGTTGTAGGCGACAATGACATTGATCGTCTGCGGTACCTCGACGTTCTGGTAGTCTTGAGCCAGCACGATGGACGAAGGCACGGTCATTAAGGCGGCGACACAGGCGGCTGATAGCGCTTTTCTCATTGTTTCCTCTACATTTGTTGCTTTTGGACTGCACATTTGGTGGGCATCGCCAGCCGGGTACAGCGATGGTTTAGTGTTAGACCATCGCCGAACCATGACGAACCTTGCAATCAATCTGCATGGCAGGGCGCTCTATGTCTAGGGGGAGATAGCCATCGATATTCCGCCGAACAGACCATTGGGTGCGGCGTCCGACCAGCAAGTTCCCTGTGCAGCGGTCACCAGAAGGATAGGGAAAAGCGGCGTGGCCCTTTGGATGAACGTTAGCAGCAACACTGTTTCTACGCTGATGCCCTCGCCTACGTGATTGTGCAGGTTTGCGGCGGGAGCCACGCCAGCTTGCGGGTGATGGCAGTGGAACTCGCCCCCCGCGGCGTCCTCACACGGCGCGGCGGTCGGAGGCATGTGTCTACGGTCAAAAACCTGCTGGCCAGGATCGACGCGAAGGCACATGCGCACGCGGCAGCCAGTCGACCGGGCTCCATCGCCTGACCCGGGGTCCATTACAGGCCCGCCTGCTATCGCTCATCGAAGCCGCTGACATCGCCTTGACCACGCCTTTTGTATGCGCGCTTACCTCCATCATACATTTTGATAGCACATTCGATCCTGTTCCTACATACTCCCTTATGAGAATAAGGCAATTTGGGGTTAAGATATTGGTTAATTTTGGATTTTCGCTGCGTGAAGCTGTTGGGGATTTCTTCGACGTCAGACTTGGAAAAATAGCGGTCTTCTCGGCGTTCACTCTGGCGCTTGTCGGCGCGCCGGCGGCTGCCAGCGTCCTCGGTCTTTCGAAGATTGCGTCGTACCGCCCTTCAGATCCGGCCACGCAGGTTATCGCGCCGCCAGGTGATCCCGACCGGCTGTTTATCCTGTCGCTGAGGACCGGCAGCATCGACCTGCTGAACCGCAACACCGGTGCTATTTCTCCTACCCCGTATCTGTCGAGTATTGGCATCGGGTTCAGCAGCACGACGGTGCGTGGCAGCGCCATCTCCATGGCCTTCGCGCCGGACTTTGCCACCTCCGGCAAGTTTTATGTCAGTGCGGGCCTCAACCGGACGGCGACCACGCCGAAACGCCAGGTCATTTATGAATATACCGCCAGCAGTGCTTCCGCTACGACGGTCGACACCGCGACCCGGCGCACCATCCTGTCGCTCGACTATCCGGCGGGCGGCGGCCCTGCCGCCAGTGGGCATATCGGCGGCGCGATAACGTTCGGCAATGACGGGTACCTGTATGTGAGCACCGGCGACGGCCAACAACCGTTCGGCGCGGGCGCCAACAATCCGGCCCAGGACGCCACCAACAAGTACGGCGGAATTCTGAGGATCGACCCTACCGGTGACGCGTTCCCGGCGGACGCCAACAACAACTACGCCATTCCGCCCGGGAACCCCAATTTCGGACCCGGTTCGGATCCGGCGCTGGTCGCGCTCGGCGCGCGCAATCCGTTCCGTATGACCAGTGACCCGGTTTCCGGCCACATCTTTTTCGCCGATGTCGGCGAAGACAGCCGCGAAGAAATCAACCTTTTCGAACTAGGCGCCAACTATGGCTGGGATGCCTTTGAGGGATCGGTTGAACTCTACCCGAACACCCTCACGCAAACGCCACCCATCTACGAATACGGCCATGGTGCTGGCGACTTCGACGGGCTTTCGGTCACCGGCGGCCTGGTTTACCGGGGCGGCATTCCGGACATTGAAGGTCATTATTTCTTCGGCGATTTCGTCAGCCCGAACAATGGGGCGGCGGTCTGGTCTTTCACCTTTGACGATGCGTTAAGCCTGTCGGAGACGATCCGCTGGGATCTGACCTACGACGACCCCGCCGACCAATTGAACCAAATACTCGGATTTGGCAGCGACGGCTCCGACAATCTCTACGTGCTGGACTTCGACGGGGATGTTTTTGCGGTCACGGACGCCAATGTCACCACGTGTCTTCTTAAGCTTCTTCCCGTGCTATATGGCACAGAATGGAGGAAGCCATGTCAGTCTCAGCGAAGCCGTCAACACCGTCCAGGCGTGATGCTGCCAGCAAGCTTGCCGAGCAGCGGTTGAGCGTACTCGAGCTTGCCAAAGAGCTCGGCAATGCGGCGGAGGCCTGCCGCCGCCGGGGGATGGACCGCACCAGCTTCTACGAATGGAAAAGGCGCTTTCAGACCCATGGCTTCGATGGCCTGAAAGACCTGCCACCGGTCCATCAATCGCATCCGATGACCACTCCGCCGGAGACGGTTGCCCGCATCCACGCCCTGGCGCTGGAGCATCCGGCGTATGGCTGCAACCGGCTGGAGGCGATGCTGGCGCTCGAAGGCGTGCGCGTCTCGGCGATCACCATCCAGAAGATCCTGAACGAAGCCGGCCTCGGCAGCCGGTATGACCGCTGGCTGAAGCTGGAAGAACAGTTGGCCGGCAAGGCTATCGAGATCACCGCCGAGCAGGCGGCCTTCATCGAAAAGCTCAATCCCGCCTTCCGCGAGCGGCATGTGGAAAGCGGCGCGCCAGGCGAACTGCTGTCCGCCGACACTTTCTTCGTCGGCAGCCTGAAGGGCGTGGGCAAGGTCTACCTGCATGCGGTCGTGGATACCTACGGTTCCTATGCCTTCGGCTTCCTGCACGTCTCCAAGCAGCCGGAGGCCGCGGTGGCGGTGCTGCACAACGACGTGCTGCCCTTCTACCGCAGGCTCGACCTGCCGGTCGGCGCGGTGCTGACCGACAATGGCCGCGAGTTCTGCGGAACCGAAACGCATCCCTATGAGCTCTACCTGGCGCTGAATGGGATCGAGCATCGCCGCACCAAGGTGCGCTCGCCGAAGACGAACGGCTTTGTCGAGCGCTTCAACGGCACCGTGCTGGACGAGTTCTTCCGCCTGAAAATGCGCGAGACGTTCTACGAGAGCGTCAAAGCCCTACAAACCGACCTGGACGCCTGGCTCGTGCACTACAACACCGAACGGCCCCATCTCGGATACCGCAACCAGGGCCGACGCCCCATCGAAACCGTCAACCTGTTCGTCAGTCAAGAAGCTTAAGAGGACACTTGATCGCGCAGGAGAGGCTTTGAGATGGCCCGATCGGTCGCCCCTTCTTCCACTCGTTCGAGTATGCAGCTTTTCGCAGACGCTCAAGAGTCACGCTTTCAGAGTGCGTGCCTCCTTCGACCAAAACACATTGTCTCTTTTGCCCAAATCTCCTCGCAAGGTTGAATGCTGCATGTCCCGTTGTTCCAGAGCCCGCAAAGAAATCTAATACAACGTCACCATCACCTGATCCTATTTCCAAGAAGTCCTCTACGGAATATATACTCTTTGGATAGTCAAACTGATTAGATGGGATAATATTCTTTAGAATATTTGTTCCCTTTGTTGAGGCATCGTGCCTTTCGCCGAACCACAATGATTTCGGCAAAAATGTATCGTTGACATAATCTCGCACATAGATTGTTTCACTCGGGCGACCCGTAATGAAGAACAAATTCTCCACGGCGGCTTCAATGCATCTGGCGTAGCCCCAGCGCCAGCGGCCTTTGCTGCCGTCGTCACGCATTGGCAGGATGAATTTACAACCCTCCGACTCGTATCTCGCCTTTAATGCATTTACGTAATCATCATCGAATTGCCGGTTCTTGAATATTCGGTCATACTCCGTTTTTGGAATGATCCGTATATTTTTTCCATCGGCATTGGCGACAAATGGAAAATACATGTATGGGCGGTCTTCACGTTGGGATGCTGTACCTCTTCGACGCAGTGGCAACTCCCTATAACGCCCCTTTTGATCTTGCTTAGGATACTTCGCCCCGACCTCGTCCTTGGAAAGTTTAAGCCTGTTTAACTGCAGTGATTCTGGCTCATTTGAGAACATGAGTGTGTACTCATGCGCTACCGAGACATAGGATTGGTCGCGCCCTTTTGGATTATGCATTATCGCAATTGTAGTAACATAATTATGTTCACCAAATATATCCAATAAGGCAGCGTGCAATCGGTGCTGCTCAATATCATCTATTGCAATCTGAATTACACCAGATTTTTTCATCAGATTCCGTGCAATTTCAATTCTCGACGCCAATAGGGACAACCAAGAAGAATGTTTATAGTCATTCTTGTAAATTATCTCAGACGCGGAGCTATTGTACGGTGGATCAATGTATATACACTGAATGTCCGACGCATATCGCGCGTTTAGTAAACCAATTGCTTGAAAATTGTCGGACGCGACCAATACAGAATCTATTTGTTCATCAAGAGCGCTCAAACTTGAAATTAGGCGGCGCATGAAAGCTTCTGTGAATAGCGCAGTGTTGACTTGCAGCGTCCTATTTGTCCGGAGGAAATCGGTCGTCAAAGGAATTTCATAGCCGGCTTCCCCCAGCCGCTTCTTGATCTGATCAATCGCAAACAACCGTACCCATTCTTCGCGTTGCGCATCATTCGCGGCGATCTCCGGATAAAACTCTTCCGGAATACGATCCAGCGTGATGCAATATTGCGTCTCGACGACGAATTTCTTCTTCAGCCACAGCTTTTTCTGGAAGTCCTCAAGCTGGGAAAGGAAGTCGATAACCTTGCCAGCGATCCGGCGGATCACCTTGATCTTCGACAGGTACTGTTCCACGCGTGGTGCGGTCTCGCTCTCGATATCGTCGAGATGCATCACTTCGTTCTTCACGTAGAAATCCAGCTCCCGACGCAGGAAGCCGCCAAGGTCCTTGTGAATGAAATAGTCGAAGGTGTTGCGGGCGGTGTAGCGCTTCAGATGTCCCTCAAGGCGGGAATGGCCCGGCTTTTCCCCATTCACGTTCACATGCGGCTTGCCGAGTTCGCCAATCCACGCGGTGAAGGCAGCATCCGTCACCGCCAGAACGCGACTGACAGCAGACGCCGTGAGGTCCTTCTGCGCTGGCGGTTTCTTTTTCCCCTCGTGCTCGCTCTCCGGCCAGTCGGCCAATGTCGCTGGGCGATAGGCAAAGCGCAGAACCAGATCGCCGTCCTCCTCGGCAATGAAATCCTCGCCCGCCAGGATGAAGACGCGGTCCTTGCCTTCGGCCGCCTTGACGTTGCCATGCTCGCCCTCGGCGGCATCCACCAGCCGAAAATGCACGCGCATGGGCTTGGCGCCATCGTCCGGCTTCAGCCGGAAAGCGTAGTCGCGTAGATACTCGCTAGTCTTGATGTAATACTGGTCGCGATTGGCCCAGTGGAGTTTGACCTCCTCGCCTTCATAGGGGATCGCGTAAACTCCCGGCCGATAGACGCGCTTAGCCAAGAAGTCGCCTTCCGAATAGTAGCGGCGGAAGAAGCTGAACAGATGGTCATAGACCTCATTCTCAAGCCCGCCGATATCGACCGCCTCGTTGGCGAGCCGGGCGCGTAGTTCCTTAACCTTCGGCAACGTCTCGGGATCGGCGCCGAGGCTTTGCGCTTGCTCGATCGCCTTGGCGAGCTCCTTTTCTAGCTCCGCCTTGTCGGCGGTCTTGTAGAGGCCGAACGCTTGCTGCACCTGGGGGAGCAGATCCTTGTCGAGGAATTGCGTTACCTCCGCGCTCTTGGCGTGCATGATCCGGTAAAGGCCAAAATCGAGATCGGGCTGATCGAGTTGGAAAAGCTCCTTCAGCAGAGTTTTCAGCTTCTCAAATTTCTGGCTCATCACGCGTCTCGTTTCTTGTTCAAATTGCATTCGCCGCAGATCAAACGACCCGCCAGCGGATGGTGAAAAGGGCTTCGGTTTCCGTCCGCTGCGCGAGCCGGCGCTCCAACTGGTCGACGAGCGAATCCCGCTTCTCCATGATCTCGTCTTCCACCGTGAAAATTTCCTGACGCTGGCGGCGCTGCTGGCGCTCCAGTTTTTGGATTTTCTCCTGAATTGCGTGTTGCTCTTCAAGGGTCACGGCCTGCCGCGCCTGCCGGCGTAGCGCCTTGATTTGCTCTTTGGTGTCGGTCAGCGCCTTCTCGGCTGAAAGCATCATGTCGTCCGCCCACTTCTCAAGCTTGTCGCGCGCCTGGTTGAAATGGGCGCTGTTCTGCTCAAGGGAGCGACTGATCGTTGCCTTGGCATGGCGTAAAGCTTCGGCTTCAAGACGTCTGGCGACCGACTCCGGAATAGCTGTAGGCGCATCGACGTTGCATGAGCAGCCGAACAGCTTCTCCATAGCCTCTTGATCCAACGTCGTACCATCGTCGTCAAAGCCGGAGAAGAGGAGATATTCCTCCCGCTCGTAGGACTCGATTTCCAATCGCATCAAAACAAGGTGCCCCACCTTGCCGCGGAGAGCCTCGACGACGTGAACGCGCGTGCCGTGATTCGTGATGTCGAATGTGATGACAGCCGCCGGCGCTGGGAGCGATTTTCCGCCCTGGACAACCTTCTCTCCGAGAGGATGCGACAGGCGATAGAGAAAACGGCTCGGCTCCTCACTCCGGTCATGTCCTGGCTCCGGCTGGGACTTCGAGATGAGGTGATAGCGGCCCGGCGATATCTCCGGGCTCGGCGGGACCTTGAGATCGAACGTAAGCGCTTTATCGTCGAAGCGGGCACGATCCGCTAGAATGAACTGCGTCAACGACCAGAAGCGCTGGCCGACCCGGTCGAGCTGGGCTTTGGCATCTGCAAGTCTGATCCGCAGCCGCTGGTGAACATCCTCATCGAAGCGTTCGAAGAGTTTGCGCCGCGTGTCATCCATGCGCGCCTGAATGCTCGCGTCCATCTCTTCCTGGAGTTTCTGGAATGCGGTCTCGATTTCCTCCGACGTCCGGCATTCCTGATAAATCGCCAAGATGCGCTTCTCAAAATCAACACCGGATTCGATGCTGCCTAGCACATCATCCGACGCACCAAACACGCCGTTGAAGAGGCTGAATTTCTCGCCGAGCAATTCGAGGACACGTCGATCGGCCTCGTTACGTTCGTTCAGGAAGTTGATCACGACGACATCGTGCTTTTGTCCGTAGCGATGGCATCGGCCGATCCGCTGTTCGATCCGCTGGGGATTCCATGGCAAATCGTAGTTCACGACCAGCGAGCAAAACTGAAGGTTCACGCCTTCCGCTGCGGCTTCGGTCGCGAGCAAGATCGTCGCATTGTCCCGGAAATGCTCGACCAGAGCCGCGCGCACATCAATGGCGCGTGATCCTGATGAACGACCGGTCAGCCTATTATTTGCCAGCCAGGCCTCGTAGATTTGCGTCGTTTCAGGCCCGGTGTTGCTCCCATTGAAAACGACCACTTCACCTTTGTAGCCGTGGTTCTCAAGAAAGTTCTTCAGATAGTCCTGCGTCCTACGGGACTCGGTGAAGATGACAGCTTTCCGCGCCGCGCCCGTTTCAGCCATCTGCTCAAAACCAATGTCCAGAGCCTTGAGAAGTGTCTCGGTTTTGGTGTCGACAGGAATATCGCGCGCCTGTGCACTCAGGCGTTCCAAGAGTTCGATTTCTTCTTTTAGCCTCAATCTGTCGATCGGTGCCGTGCTGGCTTCTGGTGATTCCGCATCGATTTCTTCAGCCAAGATGTCGTCGAGCAGCTCGTCTTCGATGTCTTCCGATTCAATAAGCCGCTCGGCAAATTCCGGATCGTCCTTGATCTGCTCGTCGCGAAGCGTTTCCAGTCTAGCTCGGAGCGTATCGAGCGTACCTGCGATAGCGAGCGACGAGGAGGCCAACAGCTTCCGCAGAATGAGTGCGGTAAGGTGACTCTGACGCTGTGGGAGGGCGTAGCTATTGGGGCGCTGCAAGAAGGCCGAAACCGCCTCATAGAGTGAATGCTCGGCGTCGCTCGATATGAAGGGGCGGGTGATGGCTCGCCGCTCGGTGTATCGAACATATTCAACGACCTGATTGCGCAGCGTCCTTTTGCAGAACGTCGCAAGCCGCTGTCGCAGGTCTGTCATGCTGCTCCCGGCGCTGGCATAGCGCGCCCGGAACGCATTGATGTCGCCAAACAGATGCTCATCGATGAGCGTCGAAAGCCCGTAGAGTTCCACGAGCGAGTTCTGCAACGGCGTCGCCGTCAACAGCAACTTCCGGCAATCTTCTGTGGCCCAGCGGATGCCCTGGCCGACCTTGTTGCTGGGGCGATAGGCGTTCCGAAGTTTGTGTGCTTCATCGATGACAACCAGATCCCACGCGATCGCTTTGATTTCTTCACGCAAGGCGCTGGCATAGTTGAACGAGACGATGAGAATGCCCGGCTCGTTCAGCGGAGCGCGGCCAAGCCGGAGTTCCTCGCGGTAGGTCTTCGCATCCAGAACCCGGGACGGAAGATTGAACTTCTCGGAAAGCTCCAGAGCCCATTGCTTCCTGAGGGAAGCCGGACAAATGACCAGCAGCCGACGCTTCCGCTCGGCCCAGAACTGGCAGAGGACAATCCCCGCCTCAATCGTCTTTCCCAGGCCAACTTCATCGGCGAGCAACACACCTTTCGAAAGCGGAGATTCAAGCGCAAAGAGAGCCGCTTCAATCTGATGAGGATTCAGATCAACTGCAGCGTCAAACAGCGACATCGAAAGGCGATCAAGGCCTGTTGAAGCTCGGCGAGTCAGGTCATGAGCATAATACTTGGCGTGATAGGCGGTGACATTCATCGCTTGGCACCGGCCTCGATAACAAGCCATGGATTCGGTTCATTCTGGGGTTTCGCGTTGGTTTCAATGAACCCATCGAGTTCCTGGCACCTCATCAGTGCCAGAGCAGAAAGGCTCTCGCACGTCGGACGGCTTTCTACGCAATTCAGATAGATCGGTGGGTCGCGTCGTTGATGACGCGTCAGCCGGTTCCATAAACTTGTGACCAAAGCGCCGTTCAAAACGTTCGCCTCGTCAATCGAGTCTAATGCTAGCAAATCATCGCCCGAAAGACCTTCGACCATCTTAGTAGGCGAGATCTGCGTGGCCTGTGTGGCGATGCTTCTACATAAAAAAGTACGTGTTTCACGGAATGGAACCGGAGATGAGAACCGCTTCATCAGGCCCTGAACGTCATCTACACTGATGGTCGGTGGGTCTCTCCGCTTCACTATCTTGTTACCTCCAGCACTGTTGCCGTTTAATGGATACAGGGAATCTGGCTCAATAGAGCCGTTTCTTGAAGAGCACACAAGATAGCCTCTGCAATCCTTTGGCTGCCGAGACGCCGCCCCACATGTGTTGGCGTGGCAGGCATGACGTTGGTTCGATGAAGGTACGGCAGCTTCCGGAGTTATTTAAAAGGCCACCTACAATGACGCCGGCCACAGGCGTGTTGTTGCCTCTGATAAATCGCCAGACATGCCCCTGTTCCTGCGTTCTTATTTTTTATCAACCCTAATATTCAGGTTTATGCGCGTGAGAGCGCCAGGCAACAACTACTGATATCTGTCAAGTGGCGCCCCTTTGATGATGATGTAACCTGCTGGAGGTGCTTTCGCGCTTCGCAGGGCGTGTCTGAGATTGACTCAGGCGCGGCCAGCGAAGGGAGAAACCAGCATGAGTTCCAAGCTTACAGATGCCGTCGAGCAAGACGACAAGACCGCGAAAATCCGCGACCTGAATGACGCCCTGCGGCGACGCGATGTCCAACATGGCATGATCGTCATGACATCCGGCATCAGCGCCAAAGGCGATGCGTTTGTCGCCGAAGCCATGCGTGGCGTCGCCGAATTTGATGCCTTCGATGCGGACTGCGATCCTTATGGTGAGCACGACTTCGGCGCGCTCACCATCCAGGGCGAGAAGATCTTTTTCAAACTGAATTATTACGATCTGTCGATGACAGCAGGTTCGCCGGATCCGGCAGATCCTTCCGTCACCAAGCGCGTTCTGACTGTGATGCTTGCGTCAGACTACTGACCCCTTTCCCGCCCCGCATTCTGCTGGGCGGGTTTTTCTTTGTGTAAGAAGACAATGGTCTCGAGCCTCTCCCGCTCAATCAAACCTTGCCCTTCAAGTGTTGCCAGGATCGCCTCGGCCAATCTGGCCTGGTCATCCTCTGGCAAATACGGCGCGCAATGCACAGCCAATTCCAGTTCTTTATTCATGGGTCCATTTTACCCCATCGGCCGGCCGCCGCCAATTGACAGGACGCTGTCCCCGCGGTCGCGTGCCAATTCCTGCTGCCGTGGTAAAATGCCAGCATGAATCTCTTTTTCCCATCGCATGCGGACAGACCCGGACAGGCGCACAACGGTCCGGACACAGCCGGACACGCGATTTCACCGTCAGACGCAGCCTTGATCTGGCTGACGGTGCCGGAGGCCGTCGCCTACTGCGAGGCACGTGGCCTCAGCCGCAACATCAAAACCATTCGTCGTTGGGCGGCCCGTTCCCTGTCTCGTCCGGAGAATGCGGAAGTCACGGTGCGCGAGGAAGATACTGAGAATGGCTTTCGCTACGTCATCGAGCGTCAGTCGCTCGATCGCAAGATAGCCCAGGAGCTGACCTTCGAAGCACAGCGGACAGCAGCGGACACGACCGGACCGATCCAAACAGGGCCAGACACGCCCGGACAGGGCCCCACAGAGGCAAAGGCCCAAGAACCTGACCAGGACGGGTTGAACGACCTTGAACCTGCGCCCGCACCGGTCCGGACAGGGCCAGACATGTCCTCGCGGCAGTTGAAGGTCACCAGCGTTGGCGACGACTTCCTCAAGGATCAGATCGGACAGAAAGACACCCAGATTACCGAACTGAACGATCAGCTAAAGCGGCGGGATGAGCAGATCATGACCATGCTCGAGCGGGACAGGGAAACCAACTACCTGATCAATGGCCTGCAGCAGGCTCTGTCACAATCCCTCGGCATCGATAGCCCCGACCGCCTGCGCATCCGCCGCGAAGGGGACAACCGGCCGGGCACGCCGCCTCCACCTGGGGTATAATATTCACCATGGAGGGCAATCTCTCAAACATCGGTGACGTGCTGGCCAAGAGTGCCGGGCGCTACAACCGACGGCCACGCTACACCGTGGTCCTGCATAACGTGCGCGAGAAGATGGGGATCTCGCTCAACACCTACGTGATCGTCGACAGCGTCCACAAGCTGTCGACCAGCAATCCGAAATTCCCTTACTGCGTCATGTCGAAGAAAGACCTCGCGGATTTCCTCTGCCTTAGCGAGAGCACGGTCTACCGGTCCCTGAACGAAGCTGCCGAGAAAGGCCTGCTAGAGCGCTCTGAATACGGCCTGCGGGCGACAGAGCAGTGGTTCCGGATGGTTGAGATCTACGATATCCGCAAGCAGTGATCCACCTTCTGTCAAAATGACAGCCGCACTGTCATGGCCCCAGCAGACTGTCAGAATGGCAGGAAATCACCGTCAAAATGACAGTCCGACTCTGTCAAAATGACAGTCGAGCACTGTCAAACTGACATTACTCTATATTAATAGGATATTGTTATTAAATTAGTAAATAAATATAATTTCAATTATTTAAAATTATGATACAATCAACAAATGAATTATGAGCAAAGCAATTATTCTATACGACATTCTT
Organism: Alphaproteobacteria bacterium; assembly: GCA_965222315.1. Lineage (GTDB taxonomy): Bacteria > Pseudomonadota > Alphaproteobacteria > Bin95 > Bin95 > JACKII01. The sequence goes on from OZ244951.1 coordinate 3,086,090, forward strand.
CAGGAGCAGGGGGTCAAGAGAGACCGAGCGGAGAAAGCGGTTAGCGCTTTTATCACCCGCGATGAGGTTCGGGAAACACTGGCGACAAAGGACGACTTACGGAGGTTAACCATGTGGATCGCCAGCATGCTGATCGGCCAGGTGGCCATCATGACGGCAATGATCAGTCTTCTCGTCAGCTAGCCGCCAAAATGTTCCGAGGGCCCAATTTTTTTCACACTTGGCCGATTGATAAGAAGCTTATGAACGGTAGCAGGCCTGGATCATTGGTCATACCTCCTCACTTATCCACATCCCAGAACGTGCTAGAGATGAGGATAAAAAGAGGATAAAAAATTGATGATAACCCTTAACTTATTGAAATTATGGTGCCGGCTACAGGACTCGAACCCGTGACCCCCTGATTACAAATCAGATGCTCTACCAACTGAGCTAAGCCGGCGTTGCGCGCAGACGCATTTGATGCGGCGCTCTATAGCGAAGTTTCGGCAGATTGGAAACGCCTACGCTTACCGCAGCGGCTCCAGGATGGAGACGAAGTTAGCGACCGCAGTCCCGCCCATGTTAAAGACGCCGCCGAGCTTGGCGCCCGGGATCTGCATGCCCATGGCCTCGCCGCGCATCTGCATGGCGATCATCGCGTGCATGGAAACGCCCGTCGCGCCGATGGGGTGTCCTTTGGCCTTCAAGCCGCCGGAAGGATTGACCGGCAGCTTGCCATCCTTGAATACCCAACCCTCGTCGATCGCCTTCCGGCCCTGGCCCTTGGGCGTCAGGCCCATGGCCTCGTATTCCATCAGCTCTGCCGTGGTGAAGCAGTCGTGGCTCTCGACCACGTCCAGGTCGAGCAAATCGACGCCGGCATTCGCCAGCGCCCGCTGCCAGGCCAGAGCCGGGCCTTCCAGGTCCAGGAACTCGCGTTTGGAGACGGGCAGGAAGTCGTTTACCTGCTCCGCCGCGCGGAAGACCACGGCCTTGTTCAGTTTCAGCGCGGTCTCGGTGTCGGCCAGCACCACCGCCGCCGCCCCGTCGCTGACCAGGGAGCAGTCGGTGCGGCGCAAGGGACCAGCCACCAGCGGGTTCTTGTCGGAAACCGTGTTGCAGAAGTCGAAGCCGAAGTCCTTGCGCATGTGGGCGTAGGGATTATCGACGCCGTTCCGGTGGTTCTTGGCGGCGATGTGCGCCAGCACATCCGACTGGTCGCCGTATTTCTGGAAGTAGCGCTGGGTCACCTGGCCGAAGACGCCGGCAAAGCCTGCCTCGATCTCCGCCTCCTCCTTGACGTAGGAGCATTTCAGCAGCACATCGCCGACCTCGGGCTTCGGCAGTTCGGTCATCTTCTCCGCGCCGACAACCAGCACCACCCGCGCCTTCTTCGCCCGGATCGTGTTAAGGCCCACATGGATGGCGGTCGAGCCGGTGGCGCAGGCGTTCTCCACGCGCGTCGCGGGCTTGAAGCGGAAGGCGGGATCGGCCTGGAACACCAGGGCCGCCGGGAAATCCTGTTGCACGAAGCCGCCGTTGAACTGGCCGACGACGACCGCGTCCACGTCCTTCGCCTCCAGGCCCGCATCGGCCAGCGCCGCCGTCGCCACTTGGCAGATCATGCTCTCGACATCGTCGTCGCGCTTGCCAAAGGGCACGTGCGCCCAACCGACCATGCATTCGCTCATTGGGAGGCTCCCTCGCCAAAAAATCCAGGGCCCATTGACCGCAGCAGGCGACAGGCTGTCAAGCGGGCGTTAGACTCCTGGCCAACCCACGCATTCAAGAGGACACGCCCAGTGCTGACCAACCATATCGGCGACATCCGTATCGACCGCATCATCGAGCAGGAATTCCCCATGTTCGACCCGGCCGAGTTCCTGCCGGACCTGACCAAGGACATGATCGATCCGCACCGCCATTGGTTCGAGCCGCATTGCCTGGACCCCAAGAGCGGGCTGATGACCTTCTGCATGCAGAGCTATGTGATCCGCAACGGCACCCAGAACATCCTGATCGACACCTGCATCGGCAACCACAAAAACCACCCGGCGCGGCCCGCCTGGCACCAGAAGACCGACAGCACCTACATGGATGCGCTGAACAAGGCCGGGCTGACCGTCGCCGACATCGACGTCGTCATGTGCACCCACCTGCACCCGGACCATGTTGGCTGGAACACGCAGTTGGAGGACGGGCGTTGGGTGCCGACCTTCCCGAACGCCAAGTACATCTTCAGCGAGAAAGAACTGGCCTATTGGGAAGAGGTCAACGCCAAGACCGAAATCCCCTATGTGGTTGAGAGCGTGCTGCCCATCGTGGCCGCCGGGCGGGTGACCAAGGTGGCCCACGACCACCAACTGAACGACCATATCTGGTGCGAGCCGACGCCGGGCCACACGCCGGACCATTTCAGCATCTGCATGAAGCATGGCGGGAATTCTGGTGTGATCACCGGCGACCTGATCCACTCCCCGATCCAGTGCGTCTACCCGCACATTCACGCCCGGCCGGACGTGGACAAGCCTCTCGCCGCCAAGACCCGCCGGGCCTATATGGAGAAGTACGCGGATACGGATACCCTGATCTGCGCCACCCACTTCCCCTCCCCCAGCTTCGGCCACTTCCATAGCGAGGGCGATGCCTTCCGGTGGAAGTACGTGGAGGGATAGGCCGCTTAACCGCTGCGCCGGGGCCAGGTTTCCGGCGCGACGCACGGTACCAAATTAGCGCTTCAAAACCACGTCTACATTTATCTACTTTCCTCTACATTTATCGACATTTTGGGCTTGAAATGTAGATGTCCTGTAGATGCGATGTAGATACCGTGTAGATCGAATGTCGATGCTATGTCGATGCTCAGGCGAGGTCGGTGCCGCCCCTATACTGCCGGCGCCCCGCTGCTCGCAATGTACGCTCGCAAGGGTTAATATTTAATGAAATTGCCTCAGTATTGATGCGGCATCGAGCCGTTGGCCCTCCCCTCACTGTCTGGGTAATTGACAAGCTGTCAAAGCCATTTGGGTCGGGCTCCGTCCGTTCGATAGGCACGATGCCCGCGCAACCGCCCATGCACGGGGTGTCACGCAACACTTTGGCACGGTAAAGATGTACCGGTATCCTTCGCTGATGAGTGAAACGTCGAAAAAAGGTTGAGTCTGGCGCTCGACCGAGGCGAGTTGGGCGGCGGGACTGGTGTCCGTGCTGGCGGTGGCCGAAACGCTGATCTGCGTCGCGCTCTACTGGATATTCCTGCCCTGGCTCGGCGTGACCTGGCACCACTGGATGGTCCTGGTCGCCACGCCGCTGACGGGCTAAGGCCGATCAGATGGATAAGGGACCGGTCGCTGATACACAGACTCCCTGACATTTCTGTCACGGAAGGCTGTTCAAGATGAAATCCGCCCGCGTCCCGACATCGGCTTTCGGCAAGATGACCGGGTCATACCCGAGCCGCTCGAAAGCATCGAGCAAGCGATGGTACTCGGCAACACCGTCCTCCATGTCCAGCTGTCGTTCGCCGTCATCGCGGTAGATCTCCGGCCACGGCGGAGTCATGAAGACTTGCTGGTGGAAACGGTCCATTCCCGCGAGGGTTTCCAAGCTTGTGATACTGGTAGCGTGCTCCAGTGCCACTGCCGCATCGACCAGCCCTCGGTCAAAAAACACCCACCCCTCCGCTTCTTGCACGCGCTCCCGGTCGTAGGATGCCATCTCGATGGCGCGTCTCGCGAATGCTTCGAGGTCGACCCAAGGAAGGGCCGGTCCTTCGCCGCGCATTTCATCAGCCACAATCCTCCTGCCTGGCTCTTCGACCGTCTCGAATCCCCGCCGGTTCAGTTCTTTCAAAAGCGTAGATTTCCCACCGCCAGAGCATCCCGAAAGAATGACGTGCTTTTCGGCGACATTGCTTCGCATAGAGATCTCCTCGACTTTGGCATGCAAAAGGGCAGGATAGATCAACGGACGGCTTGCAGCCGCAATAGTCGATCAACACGATCTGCGGACACTCCCCCCCTAATACTACCTGCGGCGTTAGCGGTATCGGTAATGGGTGGGGGGGGATCGCTGTCGTGCTACGCGCTACAATCACTCGGATTGCTGCCACGGCACGATATTTGGGCGCCGGCTTGGGCGCGTTTCCCGGGATTTGGCTTTGGCTGCTGGCGGGGCTGTTCGCAATTGCAGTCGTGACCTTCACCCTGTTCAGCCTGAAGAAATATATCGCCCTGCAACAGACGCTGGACGAATTGAGCGCGCCCGCCACGGCCCTGGAATTACTCTATATCCTGCAATGGCAGGAGCTTCTGACACTGCCATGGCTCTGGTTTTACCTGCCGTCCTATGTCCTGACGCTCTGCATCTTTTTCGCGCTGGACAACATTGCCAAGGACATCCGCGCCGGTGCTGCGCCGGAGACAAAGGCGGCGGCGATGCAGCAATGGATGTGGGCCGCCAATGCCCGCGCGGTGCTCAACAATCTCGGGCTTGGGATCGCGCTGGTGTATTTCCTCGACACCGTCGATGCCCGGAGTCAGGTCAAGGCGCTTGTGCAAGGGCTGATCTGACGGCCCTCAGCCAAGCCCGTACGCCCCTACCCCCGCCTAGAGCGAAGCACGCACCACTTCCGCAACAGATTAGCAACGGCAAACTGCAAACATTCCATCCATATTCTCCGATATTCCTCTGAAATTTTGGTATGAATTTTCCGTAATAAAGCATAGATTTAGTAGGTTGCTGAAAAACTTTGTCACCCGCATCCTGAGTAGCTATGACCAATGGTCAGGGCGTATCGAAGGGGCCTTTTCGGGCCGTGTAGGGCCCCTTCGATACGCTCACTGCCGCTCGGTAATCAGGATACCGACCTTTTGTGAGCATCTTTCAGCAGCCTGCTAGAACATCGCCGGTACAAATTGAAACGCTATTGCAATCAATTTGCCGGACAAGATGCTCTAATTCTTAAACTTGGGGCAGATTCACCCGACGCGATTGGATCGGGATCTGCCCTATACCACTTGGCAATGTCCTAATGGAGAAAGTATTGCGCATAAAAATCGGTTGCGATGTCCAATATGACCTTCCGCAGCCTACGCCGATGATCTTGTTGTTGAATGTCCATTTTTCCCGCGCCAGCAGCCTGGAAAGCCCGGATGTTCTGATCACCTCTCCCGCAGTTCCGGTGACGGGATACCGGGACGGGTTCGGAAATTGGTGCAGCCGGCTGGTCGCGCCGCCCGGCCTGTTCCGCCTGTCAACCGACGGCATCATTCATGACCATGGGGAATCTGACCCGGTCGATTGGTCCAGTCAGCAAATCCCCGTGGAAGACCTGCCGGCGGAGACACTGCTCTATCTGCTCGGCAGCCGCTATTGCGAAACCGACGCCATTTCGGACGAGGCGTGGCGGCTGTTCGGCAACGGCCCGACCGGCTGGGGCCGGGTCCAGGCCGTATGCGACTTCGTTCATAACCATATCACGTTCGGGTACGAGCATGCGCGGGCCACGCGTACCGCCATGGAGGCCTACCAGGAAGGCCGGGGCGTTTGCCGGGACTTTACCCACCTGGCAATCGCGTTCTGCCGAAGCCTGAATATCCCTGCCCGCTATTGCACGGGGTACCTGAGCGATATCGGACAGGAATATGCCTTGGACACCATGGATTTTGCGGCGTGGATGGAAGTCTATCTCGACCACCGCTGGTGGGTGTTCGATCCTCGTAATAACAACACGCAGTACGGCCGCATCCTCGTCGCCTATGGCCGCGATGCCGCCGACGTGCCGATTGTCCACACATTCGGCCCCAACACGCTCACGGATTTCAAAGTCTGGGCGAGGCAACTGCCAGACCAATAGACAACGTCTATTGCGTGGGACACCCTGACAAGGCGGACTAAGCACCCAATTGGGGGACGAGCGACGCCTTCCAGCGGAAATAAATATCGAGTTAATTTTTCCGGAAAGTGCTAGCATCGGCGGTGTCGCAAAAAAAGGCGCTGCCGATGACTGATACTGATAAAGTATTCACAGGTTCTATCCCTGAAATATACGATACCTATCTCGTGCCATTGATTTTCGAGAAGTTCGCCGCCGATATGGCGAAGCGCGTTGCGGAGGGGCAGCCGCTCTCTGTGCTGGAAACCGCGGCAGGCAGTGGCGTTGTCACCCGGTCGCTGGCCCCCTTGTTGCAAGCGGATGCCCGCTACACCGTCACCGACCTGAACCAGCCAATGCTGGACCGCGCCGCCTCTCAGCAAGGCGAAGACGGGCGGATCAGTTGGCAGCAGGCCGATGCCTTGGCCCTTCCTTTTCCGGACGACCATTTCGACGCCGTCTGCTGCCAATTCGGCGTGATGTTCTTTCCAGACCGGGTTGCAGGCTACAGGGAGGCGCTGCGGGTGCTGAAGCCCGGCGGGTTGTTCGTTTTCAATGCATGGGACCGGATCGAAAGCAATGTCTTCGCCGATGTCGTTACGAAGGCGGCCGGAACGGTCTTTCCCGACAACCCGCCTCTGTTCATGGCGCGGACTCCGCATGGCTACCATGACCCGGCAGTGATCCGGGCGGATGTCGCGTCTGCCGGCTTCGGCAATATCGGGATTGAAACCGTCGCCGAAACGAGTCGCGCTCCATCGCACCAGGAACCGGCGATCGCCTATTGCCAGGGAACCCCGCTACGGAACGAGATCGAACAGCGGGATGCCGCCCGGCTGGCGCACGTGACGGAGGTTGCAGCAGCGGCCATCCGCGATGCCTTCGGCGACGGCCCGGTCAGCGGCAAGATCCAAGGCCATGTGGTGACGGCGGTAAAACCGCGCTGACCTGCCGGCGGACCGGCTTGCGCCGGTCACCGCGGCGCCGATGCGCCCGGAAGGCGCTGCAATTGCCAGCCCTCTTCCAACGAAAACGGGGCCGGTTTGACCCGGCCCCGTCCGCACGCAATCTAACCGGCTTTACTGCTGGAAGTCGAAATACTCCCGGAATTTGCCCTTGGACTCGTTCAGGTGCTCGACATACTGGTACATACCGCCGTTGTAGTTGCCATCCTCGCGGCGGTTGTCCGAGCCTTCAAAGTTGTAATAGCCCGGCGTGCATTCCTTGTTGCGGTTGGTGGTGCCGCGGTACTTGATGACCTCGTTGACCCACCATTTTTCCGTGTCCGGCTTGGCGTCGATGGTGGTGTAGCCGTTTTCGCGCGTGTACTTGATGCACTCGGCGATATGGAAACCCTGGGTCTGGAGCATGAAGGTCAGGTTGAACTGGAAGCTCGCCTGGTAGCCGCCCATGATGAACAGATTCGGGTAGCCGGCCGAGTGAATGCCGAACACGGTGCGCATACCTTCGGCATACTTATCGTTCAGTTCCAGCCCGCCTTCGCCGCGGATGTCGTTGTAGATACCCGTCTTCTGCACCTCGAAGCCGGTGGCGTAGATCAGCACGTCGACCGGGTATTCGGTGCCTTCGAACACCACACCGCGCTCGTTGATCTCCGTGATGCCTTTGCCGTCGGTATCGACCAGGTGGACGGTCGGGATATTGAAAGCCGGCAGGTACTCGTCGTCATAGGTCGGCCGCTTGCAGCGGTGCATGTACCAGGGCTTCAGCTTCTCCGCCGTTTCCGGGTCCTTCACGATTTCCTCGATGCGCTGGTGCAGGCGCAACTGGTGCTCGATGTTCTGGTTCTCGTAGCGCTGGGTGCGGAGTTCGCGCGGCATCGCCTCGATCTCCTTGCGCTTCTCCGGGTCCGGCTTGGTGCTGAGCACGTGCTTGTCGATGCGCTCCTTCTGCCAGCCGGGCTTCAGGCTGGCGGCCCATTCCGGATCGGTCGGAATGTCGTCGCGAATATCGATGGCGGACGGCGTGCGCTGGAAGACATGCAACGATTTCGCAGCCTTCGCGACGCGCGGCACGATCTGCACGGCGGTGGCGCCGGTGCCGATGATGCCGACCCGCTTGTCCTTCAAATTCTCCAGATTGTAGCCGCAATAGTCGTAGTCGAAACGGGAGCTATGGAACGAGTGGCCCTTGTAGGTCTCCATGCCCTTGATCTTGGTCAGCTTCGGCTTGGCGAGCGTGCCGTTCGCGACGATGACGAAGTTGGCCGTCAGCTTGTCGCCGCGGTCGGTGGACAGCCGCCAGAGCTTTTCCTTCTCGTCCCAATGGGTCGCCGTCACCGTCGTCTGGAACATGGCCAGGTCGTAGAGGTCGTACTTCTTCGCGATATTCTGGCAGTGCGCGAAAATCTCCGGCCCTTTGGCGAAAAAGCTCTTCGGAACATAGTTCAGTTCTTCGAGCAGGGGCAGGTAGTCATAGGCCGACACATCGCAGGCCGCGCCCGGATAGCGGTTCCAGTACCAGGTGCCGCCGACGTCGGAGCCCTTCTCCACAATGCGGATGCTTTCCACGCCGCGCTCGCGCAGGCGCGCAGCCGTCAGCAGGGCGGAAAAGCCGCCGCCGATGAACAGGCACTCCACATGGTCTTCTACCGGGTCGCGCGCAATCTGTTCTTCGGCCCACGGGTCGGTCTCGTACTTGGCTAGCTCGCCCTCAAAATCAGAGACGTACTGGCTGAGGCCATCCGGGCGATAGTTCAGGCGCTTGTCGCGTTCTTCCGCAAACTTCGCCTTGATCGCGTCGTAAAATTCCTGCGGCTTGTCCGTTTCCTGTGTCGGATCGAAAGCCGCCCGGCGGGCCTGCTTGTTCGGGTCGTTGACCTTGCCGGGATTCTCGTCGAGCTTTGCGTCAGCCATGTAATTCGGTGCCTTCCATATTCCGCTGTTGGCGTCGCAACTTCGCCCATGCAACGCTGCCTTCCGACAGAGTCGCGGGCCGTTAGTGCGAAAGTACTGTGGTGCTATAAAACACGCTTTCGCGTGCTATGACAATCGTGTGATCCAGCCGCACGGCAACATGGCTTTCTTTTCCAGTTTCCATGCAAAGCCCTGACCGAATCAAGGATAGGGTATCTGCTGGGTTTGAGTCGGTATCCCGGCGCCTGGACGAAACCACAAGCGGAGCAAGCATGCGCGTCATCGGGATAGATCCTGGTCTGGTTCGAACCGGTTGGGGCGTGGTGGAAGCCCGCGGGGAGAAGCTCGTCCATCTGGGCGACGGCTATTGCCGGTCGGGCAATGGCGACCTCGCCGTGCGGCTGGCCCGGCTCTATAGCGAGTTGCTGGATGTGTTCGAACGGTTTTCACCCGCCGCTGCCGCGGTCGAGCATACCTTCGTCAACAAGGATGCCGCCGGTACGCTGAAACTCGGTCAGGCGCGGGCAGTGGCTCTGCTGGTGCCGGCGCGGGCCGGATTGCCGGTGGCCGAATATGCGCCGAACGCGGTGAAGAAGGCGGTTGTCGGCGTCGGCCATGCAGACAAAACTCAGGTAGAGCACATGATCAAGCTGCTGCTGCCGGGCGTGAAGCCGGCCAGCGCCGACTCGGCGGACGCGCTGGCCATCGCGATCTGTCATATCTGGAACGCCAGAGCCTCCGCCCGCCGGGAAAAAGCGGTGAGTGCTCTTTAGATGATTGTGATTGGCCTGCGCTCATGATCGGCAAAATTACCGGCGTCATCGATTATACCGGCGAGGATCACGTGCTGATCGAGACCGGCGGGGTCGGCTACATCCTCTATTGCGCGCCCGGCACGCTGGCAGCATTGCCGGGGCCGGGCGAGGTCGCAAGCCTCTACACCGAACTGGTGGTGCGCGAAGACCTGCTGCAACTGCTTGGCTTCCGCACGGTGGCGGAGCGGGAATGGCACCGCCTGCTGACTACGGTGCAGGGCGTCGGCGCGAAGGCGTCGCTCTCTATTCTGGGCGCGCTTGGGCTGGATGGCGTCAGCCGGGCGATTGCGCTGGGCGACACCACCGCCGTCCGCTCAGCCCCCGGCGTCGGGCCGAAACTGGCGGCGCGTATCGTGAACGAACTGAAGGACAAAGCCCCCGCGGTTATGGCTTTGGGCGCGCAGGCGAGCCGATCCGCAACGCCACGCAGCGGCGCGCAAGCCCCCGCCGCGCCCGCTGCTGCTCCTGATTCAGGCGGGCCGCCGTCGGACACCGGCGCCAACGCGGCGGAGGCGACGGCGGATGCCCTCTCGGCCCTCATCAACCTCGGCTACGACCGCGGCGAGGCAGCCGGTGCCGTGGCGGAGGCTTCTCATGCGGGTGGAAGCGCTTCGACGGAAGACCTGATCAAGTCCGCCTTGCGCCTGCTGGCCCGCTCGGTTTAGGCACGGTGTCCGAAGTCGATAATACCAGCATCCTGAGTAGCGCCGGACAAAGTCCGGGGCGTATCGAAGGGGCCGCCTCCGTCAGATCGCCCCTTCGATACGCCCAGCCTCCGGCTAGGCTACTCAGGATGCAGGTCATAATGGAATGTCGACCGGTTGAGGACTTTGCATGACCGAGCCCGATCCCATTCTGCGGGCCGACGCCCATCTGGAGGAAGACGCCCACGCCGACAACCGCGCGCTCCGTCCGCAATTACTGGACGACTTCACCGGCCAGGCGGAGGCGCGGTCGAACCTGCGGGTATTCATTCAGGCGGCGCGCCAACGGGCGCAGGCCATGGACCACCTGCTGTTCTACGGCCCGCCCGGCCTTGGTAAGACCACGCTAGCGCAGATCGTGGCGCGGGAACTGGGCGTCAATTTCCGCATGACCTCCGGCCCGGTCATCGCCCGGCCGGGCGATCTGGCCGCCGTGTTGACGAACCTGGAAGCGCGGGACGTGCTGTTCATCGACGAAATCCACCGCCTCAGCCCGGTGGTGGAGGAAATCCTCTATCCGGCGATGGAGGATTTCGAATTGGACCTTGTGATCGGTGAAGGCCCCGCGGCGCGGACCGTGCGGATCGACTTGCAGCCCTTCACCCTTATCGGCGCCACCACGCGGCTGGGCCTGCTGACGACGCCACTGCGGGACCGCTTTGGCATTCCGGTGCGGCTGGAGTTTTACACCCACGACGAACTTGCTTCCATCATTGCCCGCGCCTCCGGCCTGATGGGGCTGATTGCGGAGAAGAACGGCATTGCGGAGATCGCGGCCCGGGCCCGCGGCACGCCACGCGTCGCCGGGCGCTTGCTGCGCCGGGTGGCCGACTTCGCCCTGGTCGAGACAGAAGGCCACCTGACCCACACCCTGGCGCGAAAGGCGCTTGACCGTCTGGGTGTCGATCCGCGCGGGCTGGATAGCGCCGACCGCCGCTACCTGCGCGTGCTGGCGGAGCACTATGGCGGCGGGCCGGTGGGCGTCGAAACAATTGCGGCGGCACTCTCAGAAGCCCGTGACGCTATCGAGGAGGTGATCGAGCCCTACCTGATGCAGGAAGGTTTCGTCGCCCGCACGCCTCGTGGCCGCGTGCTGACCGGGCAGGCCTGGAGCCATTTGGGCCTGGAAGCCCCGCGCAATGCTATCGGCAGAGAACATCCGGGCCTGTTCGATGAACCCGGCGGCGATGCGGAATCCTAACGACGTTTGCTCGACAGTGCCCGTCCGGCCCTCTACGCTTTCCGGCAAAGGCTGGTTACAAAACCACCAACAATGCTGGAGCAAACGCCATGGCACCCTTGGATAGCAACCTTACCACCCGCTCGATACCGGTCTACGAAGCCCTCGCCCAGGATATCAAGGCCATGGGCGTCGAGCAGGTCTTCGGCCTGATGAGCGACGACACCGCCCATTTCGGCGTGACGCTGGACGCCCTCGGCATCAAGTTCATCGGCGCGCGGCATGAGAACATCGCCATCGTCATGGCCGATGCCTGGGCGCAGGCGACCGGCAAGCTGGCGGTGGTCTGCGTGGGCCGCGGCCCGGCGCTCGCCAACGGCCTGCACGGCGCGACCTTTGCCAGCCGCACCGGCAATTCCATGCTCATCATCTATGGCGAGGCGCCCCTGATGCCACCGGGCGTCAACGCGGGCGGGCCGGACTACAAGGGCCTGGACCAGGTGGGCGTGCTGCGCGCCGCCGGCATCAAGTCCTACATGCCGACGACTGGTGGACAGGCCCGCAAGATGCTGGCCGACGCGGCGGCGGAGGCGGCGCAGGGCCAGGCCATCGCCTACCTGATGCCGGTCAACGTGCAACTCACCCAGGTCGAGGTTCCGGCGGAAGAGCCGGCCATTGAGCCGCGCTACGCCGATCCCCTCCCCCGCCGCCCGGCGAAACCGGCGCCGGACCAAACCATCGCCGCCGCCGCTGCCGTGCTCGCCAGCGCAAAGAAGCCGCTGATCCTGGCGGGCCGCGGCGCCCACCTCTCCGGCGCGAAAGACGCGCTGATCGCACTGGCCGAGAAGACCGGCGCTTTGCTGTCGACCTCCGCCAAGGGCAAGGACATGTTCCACGGCCATCCGCTGAACCTGGGCATTATCGGCTCCTTCTCGCACTCGGTCGCCCGACGCATGGCGGGTGAGGCCGATTGCGTGCTAACCTTCGGTGCCGGACTTAACATTCTGACCATGAGCTTTGGCGAGTCGCTGCCGCCGGTGCCGCTGATCCATGTGGACACCGTGCGCGCCAATATCAGCAAGTGGACACCCGCGGACGTCTCGGTCGTCGGCGACGCCAAGCTAGTGGCGGAGCAACTCACCGCCGCCGTGTCGGACCGGGCAGCGGCCGACAAGCCCTTCCATTCTGCCGATAACCTCGCCGCCATCGCGGCCTACGACATTGCCGAAGACTTCAACCCGGAAAACACCGCGCGCACGCTCGATCCGCGCTCCATGGCTGTGGCTCTGAACAAGATGCTGCCTGCCGAGCGCAACATGACCTATGACGGCGGCAACTTTCTGCTGGTCGTGCCGTATTTCGAGACCCCCGGCCCCGGCCACTTCAAGATGGTTAGCGACTTCGCCTCTATCGGCCTGGGCTTCGGTGCGGCCATGGGCTATGCCAAGGCCCGACCGGACATTCCGACCGTGCTGGTCATCGGCGACGGCGGCTTCACCATGACCATGGGCGAGCTGGAAACGGTGGTGCGGGAAGACCTGCCAATCATCGTGGTGCTGATGAACGACTGCGCCTATGGGGCGGAGGTGCACTTCCTGCGCCTGCGCCAGCTTCCGGCGCAGAAGGCTTTCTTCCCAGACGTGGATTACGCGCCCATAGCCGAAGCACTAGGTTATGACGCGCACACGATCCGGACCCTCGACCAGTTGGAAGCACTGCGGCCCATGCTGGAGAAGCCGGAAGGCCCGATCTTCCTCGACTGCAAGATCAACGCCGACGTCTGCGCCCCGTTCCTCAGCGAAATTGCGGCGGCAGACGCCAGGGCTTTCGGCTGAACAACCAAGATGCGGCGGGAGCGGGCAACTACCCGCTCCCTGCCATCGCTACCTACTCCGCACTAGCAGCGTAGCGCTGCGGCCGTGCTATCATCCGCTGCGAGGCTATCGTGACCAGCACCAATGCCAAGCCCGCCAAATCGGTGACGAGGCCCGGTTTGATGAGGGTAAAGGCGGCTGCGATCATCAGCAACTGCTCCCACCAGGTGGCACGGCGAAGAAGATAGCCGTGCAGGCCCGCCGCCAGCAACGAGACGCCGATCAGCGCCGTAATGCTGGCAATCAAGATCCGGTCCCAACTGCCGATCATTAACAATGACGGGCTGTAGGCGAACATGAACGGGATGATATAGCCGGTCGCCGCCAGCTTCATCGCCGCGACGCCGCCGCTCCACAATTTGGCGCCCGCGAGGCTGTTGGAGGCGTAGAGCGTAATCGCCACCGGCGGCGTGATCGCCGACAGACAGGCGAAATACAGCACGAACATATGCGCCGCCTCCAGATAGACCCCGAGCTTCACCAGGGCCGGCACCAACAGCGCCACCTGCACAATGTAGGCCGGCGTCGTCGGCAGGCCCATGCCAAGGATGATACCGGCAATCGCCGTCAGGATCAGCGCGAGGATCAGCGAGTTGTCCGCCAGACCGATGACGAAGGCGGAGAAGGTAACGCCGATGCCGCCCTGGGCGATGATGCCGATGACAATGCCCGCACAGGCGCAGGCCGCCACGACCTGCAGCGAATTGCGGATACCGTCGATGATCGCATCCAGCACCAGACCGACCGTAATTTCCTTGCGGGTGGTCTTGCGCAGCATGGCGATCGGCACGACCGACAGCAGGCCGCACGTCGCTGCATAGGGCGCACTGAAACCGGCAACGAGCACGCCGACAATCACCACGAGCGGCAGGAACTGGTGCCCCCGTTCGGCCAATACCTTGCCCATGCGGGGCAGGTCGGGCTTCGGAATTCCCCGGAGGCCGAGCCGCTTTGCCTCGAAATGCACGGCCACAAACACGGCAAGGAAGTAGAGGAAAGCAGGCAGCAGGGCGATCAGAATGACAGTCAGGTAGCTGACGGCCAGGAACTCCGCCATCACGAACGCCGCGGCGCCCATGATCGGCGGCATGATCTGGCCGCCGGTCGAGGCCACCGCCTCTACCGCCCCCGAAAATGGCGCGCGATAACCGAGCCGCTTCATCAGCGGAATGGTGAAGGTGCCTGTGGTCATAACGTTGGCGGTGGAACTGCCGGAGATGGTGCCGAACATCGCGCTGGTCATCACCGCCACCTTGGCCGGGCCGCCGGCGGCGGAGCCCGCCAGCGCCAGCGCGAAATCCATAAAAAGCTTACCCGTACCGGATTTTTCGACCAGCGAGCCAAATACGATAAACAGCACCATATAAGTCGCCGAAACAGCCAGCGGGATGCCGAACAGGCCCTCGGTCGTCAGATACATCTGGTCCAGCATTTCGCCGGGGCGAAGCTGGGTAATGAAAAAGCCATAGGCCAGAAACAGCACGGCCGTTACGGGCAGGGCGAAACCGACGAGCCGCCGCGTTCCTTCCAATACGGCGATGATCAGGCCGATACCCAGCACGAAATCAATGGGCCGCGGATCGTCCACGTAGGCGAAGCGATCCAGAATATAGTCATGCTCAATGAACAGATAGGCGACCGCCGCGACGGACATGGCGATCAAGACCGCGTCAACGCCTATGCTCAGCGCCCACTTTCCGCCGGTCGCGTTCCGGATGGTCGGATACCAGAGGAAGATCAGCACAAGGCCGAACAACAGGTGTGTGCCGCGGAAGTAAAACACTTCCGGCGCACCGGCAAAAACCACCCACAGGTGGAAACCAGCCATCGCCAGCGCAATCGCAGCCGGCACCGCAAAGGACAACCGCCGCCAATCTTCGTTCATGTCACGACACCTCGACGCTGCTGCACAGGCATTCCGCCGTCAGACCATGCGCAAGTAAATGGGTACCTGGATCGCCGGTCCAGGGCCGGTTTGACCACATGCTGCCGGCCGGGCCCAGCGGGCCCGGCCGGCAGTTCTACTGCTGGGCCTGACTAGAGGGCACCCGCTTCCTTGTAGTACTTCGCAGCACCGGGATGCATGGGCATGCCAACGTCGCGGGCAAGATCCTTGACCGTGAACTTCGAGAGCGCCCGGTTCACCGACCCGAGTTCGCCGACATTGTTCGCGATCGCCTTCACGACCTTGTAAGCAGTCTCGTCAGACATGCTCTCGCAGTTGGCGAGCATGTGCATGGCAAAGCCGCCGATCGGCACATCCGCGTCCTGGTCCGGATAGGCGTTGGCCGGGATGGAGAGACGGTTCCAACCGGGGTTCAACTCCTGAGCCTTGGCGAATTGCTCATCGGTGATCGGGATGAAGTAGGCCGGGCGGGAGTTGGCGAGGTCCAGAAACGCACCGGCGGGTACCGCTGTCACGCTGAAGATCGCGTCGACCTGACCGTCCTTAGCCATATTTACCTGATCGGTCATCGAGGCGAAATTGACCTGGGAGAGATCGTCATAGCTGAGACCCGCCGCCTTCAACAGGGTTTGGGCAGCTGCTTCCGTCGTGTTGCCGCGCGGCAGGGTCGCCAGGCTCTTTCCCTTCAGGTCGGCCCAGGTCTTGATCGACTCATCGACTGAGACAAGCTGTGCGAACTGGGTATAAAACGCGCCCATGTTGCAGAGGTTTTCGATCTTGCCGGAGAACGGCGGATTGCCGTTGATCGCATCGACGGTCGAGATGACGTTGCCCCAGCCGAGATCGGCCTTGCCTTCGGCGACGCCGCGAATGTTGATCAGACCCGCGCCCGGCCGGATGTCGACCGTCATGTCGGGGTTTTCATTCTGCAGGATGTTCTGCACCGCGGCGCCCAACGGGTACCAGGAGCCGCCGGCAGGACCGGTCATAAAGACCAGCCGTTCGGCCATGGCCGGCGATGCGACTGCGGCGCCGATCACGGCGGCAGTCGCCAAGGTTCTAATGGAACGGAACATGTCGTTTCCCCTTATTGTTCAGCCTCGTTGCAGGCATTTAGTTTCGTCAGCGCTTCTTGCACGCTGACCAGACTATTACCCTTTATCGGGGCACGCGACAATCGGGATCAAACGGGCCGCCCTTCAGCGGAACCAGCCCTTGGTGCGGTTGGCGACGGCAACGAGCGAGAG
Organism: Alphaproteobacteria bacterium; assembly: GCA_965222315.1. Lineage (GTDB taxonomy): Bacteria > Pseudomonadota > Alphaproteobacteria > Bin95 > Bin95 > JACKII01. The sequence continues at coordinate 3,102,549 of OZ244951.1, forward strand.
CATCACCGGCACTTCCACGAGCACGCCGACGACGGTGGCGAGCGCCGCGCCACTGTTCAGGCCGAACAACGAGATGGCGACAGCGACGGCAAGCTCGAAGAAGTTCGATGTGCCGATCAGGGCGCAGGGCGCCGCCACGTTGAAGGGTACCCGCCAGAAATAGCAGGCCCCATAGGCGATCACGAAAATCCCGTAGGACTGGATGATCAGCGGCACGGCGATCAGCGCAATCAACAGCGGATCGGCAACGATCACGTCGCCCTGAAAGCCAAACAATAACACGACGGTGGCGAGGAGGCCGATGACGGAATAGGGCTTCACCTTGGCCGTGAAGCCATCGACCGAAGACTGGCCGCCTTTGCTCATCAGGCTCATGCGGACCGCGGCGCCGGCGGCGAGCGGGATCACCACATAAAGCGCGACGGAGATCAGCAGCGTCTCCCACGGCACAACGATATCGGTGACGCCCAGCAGCAGGGCCACGATAGGCGCGAACGCAAAGATCATGATGATGTCGTTCACACTGACCTGCACCAGCGTGTAGGTCGGGTCACCCTTGGTCAGTTGGCTCCAGACGAAGACCATGGCGGTGCAGGGCGCGGCGCCCAGCAGGATAAGGCCGGCAATGTATTGCTGGGCGTTCTCCGGCGAGATCAGGTCGGCGAACACCACCTCGAAGAACAGCACGCCCAAGCCCGCCATGGTGAAGGGCTTGATGACCCAATTGACCGCCAGCGTAATGATCAGGCCCTTCGGCCGGTCGCCGATATGGCTGAGGCTCGCGAAGTCCACATTGACCATCATCGGGAAGATCATCGCCCAGATCAGCACCGCCACGACCAGGTTGACGCTCGCATACTCCAGCGACGCCAAAAAACCGAACAGGCCGGGCAAGGCAGTGCCAAGCAGGATGCCCGCCACAATGCAGAGCGCGATCCAGACGGAGAGCCACTTCTCGAAAAAGCCTATGCCGCCAACGCTTTCCGGGGCTGTATCACTGGTAGACATGGGGTTTGTTCCTGCGCTCGATCCAATCTCCAGCCAGTAACTGCCAGATATGACAGCCGCATGCACGCGAAGCCTCACCGGCTGCGGCATGCCGACCCGACATACGCGGCCGTAAAATTACTTGAGCGAGGTGTTCACCCATCATTTCCGCAGGGCATTGAAGCGACTTCCCGGCCATGCGCACAAATCGACGAAAGTCGTATGCCAAGCCTTGCGCCCCGGCGAAGCTGCCCTCTAGGATGTGTCCCTAACGCCGCAAGTTAATCGCGGCGGCCACCCCAAGAAACACTGGAGGAATAGCCTCAATGAAGCGTTTAATGAGCGCCGTAACAGCGGCGGCTTTGCTGGTCAGCGGCGGCATTGCCAACGCGGCCGACGTGGAGCTGCCTGGCACCTTAGTCGTTACCGCCTATGACGTCGGATCGTCCGGCTACAGCCAGATGGTCGGCCTGGGCTCCATCCTGAAAAACAACTACGGCACCAATGTCCGCGTGCTGCCGGGCAAGAACGACGTGTCGCGCCTGGGCCCGGTGAAGGCCGGCCGTGCACACTTCACCGCGACGGGGTCCGATTCCGTCTACGCCCAGGAAGGCGTGTTTACGTTCGGATCACGCGGGTGGGGGCCCCAGCCGCTTCGCCTGCATATCCTGGCTATCGGCAACGGCGCCGCGGTCGGTATGGTGACGCCGGGCGACAAGAGCATCGAAAAGATTGAGGACATCAAGGGCAAGCGCGTTGCCTGGATCCGCGGTGCACCGGCGCTGAACAAGGCGGTTGAGTCCATGATGGCCTGTGCCGGCCTGGGCTGGGATGACGTCGAAAAGGTCGAATTCGGCGGCCACGGCCCGGCGGTCGACGGCTTCATCAACAACGAGGTCGATGCTCTCAACAACGCCACCTTTTCGGCGTTGAACAAAAAGATCGAGGCAAGCCCCCGCGGCATCTACTATCCGGTCATTCCCAACGATTCCGAATGCTGGGAGCGGTTGAACGCGGTCGTGCCCTGGTACATTCCGGTGTTTGCCACCGTCGGCACCGGCATTGCCGATGGCGGTCAGTGGATGCCCAACACGCCGTATCCCATCCTCGCCTCGCTCGACAACATGGACCCGAAGATCTCCTACAGCATTGTCAAAGCGATGCAGGCGCACTTCGACATATTCAAGGATTCCGCGCCGGGCGCCGCGGGCTGGGCGATGGAGAACCAGCAGTTCCACAAGCTCGTGCCATACCACGAAGGCGCGATCACTTATTTCAAGGAAGTCGATGCCTGGCCGGAAGGACAGGACGACATCCAGGAAGCTGCACTGAATCGCCAGCAGGTCCTGCAGAAGGCCTGGAAGGACTACACTGCCGGTGCGCCTGACGACGACGACGCCTTCGAGAAAGGCTGGATGGCAGCCCGTGCGGAAGCGCTGGAAGCAGCCGGACTGCCTGTCATTTTCTACGAGTGGTAGGTTTCAACCCAAGCTCGGTCCAAGGAAGCTGCGCCTGTCATTAGGGCGCAGCTTCGACCGGTCGCCGTCCTGTCCGGCAGGGCGGCTGCGACCTGTCGGAACCTTTCCGCGTTTAAGTCTTTAGTCGCATACCGGCCTTGCGCCCCTTCGCGCTCCGCCTCTAGGATTGAGCCTCAACGACGCGGCGTCACCGCGATTCTCCGAACGCAAAGTCAGGGAGTGTTCCCTCTTATGAAACGTTTGAAAGCTGCTGTCCTCGGCGCAGCAGCAATGGCCTGGGCCGGTACGGCGGGCGCGGCAGAAATAAAGCTGCCTGGCACCCTGATCATGACCGCCTATGACGTTGGCTCGTCCGGATACAGCCAGATGGTTGGCCTTGGCTCGATCCTGAAGAACAATTACGGCACCAATGTCCGCATATTGCCTGGCAAGAACGACGTGTCGCGGCTGGGGCCCGTAAAGGCCGGCCGGGCGCAGTTCACCGCCACTGGTTCCGACTCGGTTTATGCGCAGGAAGGGGTCTTTATCTTCGGGACGCGCGGATGGGGTCCGCAGCCGCTCCGCCTGCACATCCTGTCGATTGGCAAAGGCGCTTCTACCGGCCTGGTCACGCCCGCCGACCGCAGCATCAAGACCCTAAAGGACGTCAAAGGCAAACGTGTTGCCTGGGTCCGCGGCGCACCTGCCATCAACATGCTGGTCGGGGCGATGCTGGCTTGCGGCGGCCTCACCTGGGACGACGTCGAGAAGGTAGAATTCGGCGGCCACGGACCAACGGTCGACGGCTTCATCAACAACGAAGTGGATGCGTTCACCAACGCCACCTTCTCCGCGTTGAACAAGAAAATCGAGGCGAGCCCGCGCGGGATCTATTATCCGGAAATGCCGAACACGCCCGAATGCTGGGATGCCATGACGGGCGTCGTTCCCTGGATCTTTCCGCATTTCGCCACTCTTGGCGTCGGCATGAAGGAGGGCGGGCAATGGATGCCCAACACGCCCTACCCAATCCTCGCGTCGCTGGACAAGCTGGACGCGGAAACGTCCTACAGCGTCGTGAAGGCGATGCACGACCATTTCGACACCTTCAAGGGTACAGCCCCGGGCGCGCCCGACTGGGCATTGGAGAATCAGAAATTCCATAAACTGGTACCGTACCACGAAGGGGCCATCGCGTATTTCAAGGAAATGGGCGTCTGGCCGGACGGACAGGACGAAATCCAGGAACAAATGCTCCAACGCCAGGACGTGCTGCAAAAAGCCTGGAAAGATTTCACCGCCGACGCGCCCGATGACGACGACGCCTTTGCAAAAGGCTGGATGTCGGCCCGGGCGGAAGCATTGGAGGCGGCCGGCCTGCCGGTTATCTTTGAAAAGTGGTAGCCTCTGAACTTACGGAAGCCGCACCCGTCTCTTCGGTGCGGCTTCTGATTTTTCTTAGCGGATTCAATAAATAACAAGGTCGCGCGACGCGCGCGCCGTTCCCGCTGGCATGCTTGAGGAAGCACAAGATGAACCAGAAGTACGAAGTCACGGTCGATGACATTCCCGATGTCGATCTGGCGCGCACCCGGAACCTCAGCGGGTTCTGGGAAAAGACGGTCATGGTGCTTGGCAGCACCGCGATCCTGTTGTCGATCTATCAGATTTTCAAACTGGATTTCCGCCTGAACGAGTTGGCGAACGTGTTGGGGATCGAAGGGAAGATCGGCTACACGTTGCTGGTGAACGAGTACCTCTATGCCCTGGTCGGCCTGATGCTGGCCTGCGTGTTCCTCGTCTTCCCGGCCTTTGGCAAACAAAACCGCGATCGGGTGCCTTTCTACGACATGGCGTTGGCAGCGATCACGCTCGGCGTCATCGGCTATTTGCTGACGAACTCCCTCGCCATCCAGGAGGAAGCCTGGGAATACTTGGCCCCGGAATGGGCGCAATGGATGGCGGTCGTGGTCTGGATGCTGGTGCTGGAGGCAGGCCGCCGCACCGGCGGATGGCCGGTGTTTTTCGTCGTCCTGATCCTGTCATTCTACCCCCTGCTCGCCGATCAGGTGCCGCAGGTCATACAGGGCGCACCGATGGCGTTTCTGGATACGGCGGCATTCCACGTCTATTCGATCGAGAGCCTGCTCGGCATTCCCATGCGGGCATTCGGCCTGCTGGTGTTCGGCTTCCTGGCCTTCGGCGTTGCGCTGCAGTACACGGGCGCCGGTAGCTTTTTCATCAATTTCGCCTTTGCAATTCTGGGCCATGTCCGCGGCGGACCGGCCAAGGTCGCGATTTTCTCGTCCGGTCTGTTCGGCTCTATGTCGGGCGGCCCGGTCACCAACGTGCTCACCACCGGCACGCTAACCATTCCGGCGATGCGGCGGATCGGCTTTTCGGCCAAGTATGCCGGCGGGATCGAGGCATGCGCCTCCACCGGCGGCGTGATGATGCCGCCGATCATGGGCGCCACCGCGTTCATCATGGCCGACTTCCTGAGCATCGCCTATGTGGACGTGGCGCTGGCCGCGGTAGTGCCCTCGGTCCTGTATTATTTTGGGCTGTTCATGCAGATCGACGCCTATGCGGCGCGTAACCAGATCAAGGGTTTGCCCAAGGAAGAAATGCCGAAGATCCGCGGCGTCATCAAGGACGGCTGGTATTATATTTTCGTCTTTGCCGTGCTGGTCATGATGCTGGTGTTCATGAAACAGGAAGCGCGCGCGCCGTTCTACGCGACCGCCCTGTTGCTGGTCCTGAACCAGTTCAACCGGACCCATCGCATGGATTGGGCGAAGTTTTACGGCTTCCTCAAGGCGACGATCTTCCTTCTGGCGGAATTGGCCGGCATCTTGACCGCTATCGGCCTGATCGTCGGCGCGGTGGTCGGCACCGGCATGGCGGGGTCCGTCACTAACGACCTGGTCTACCTTGCCGGCAACAGTATCCTGCTATTGTTGCTCATGGGCGCGCTGACCAGTTTTATCCTCGGCATCGGCATGACGGTCACGGCGGCCTACATCTTCCTCGCCATCATACTGGCGCCGGCCCTGATCCGGGCCGGGCTGGATCCGCTCTCTGTGCACATGTTCATGCTGTATTGGGGCATGTTGAGCTTCATCACGCCGCCGGTCGCCCTGGCCGCATTCGCTGCGGCCTCGGTAGCGGGCTCCAAGCCGATGGAGACCGGTTTCGAGGCGATGCGGCTTGGCACAATTATCTACTTCATCCCGTTTTTCTTTGTCTTCAATCCAGCGCTGCTGCTAATCGGTTCGGCGAGCGAAATCGTGGTCGTCCTGATAACGGCGCTGATCGGCATTCTGTTGGTGTCGGCGGGACTGCAAGGGTATCTGGTCGGCGCGGGGCGGTTGAACCTCACCCCGGCGGGCATACTAGGCAGGATTTCGCTGTTCGTAGGCGGCCTGACGCTCGCCGCCCCGGGTGGCGGTATGGTTGGCTATAGCCATTGGACTCTGATCGGCGCTGCCATTGTAATAGCGGCACCGGGCGTTCTGATTGCGTTTCTAAGCGGCAGAGCGGCGAAACCGGCGGCGGCCGTCTGACAATACATCTGTCTTCCCGGACGGCCCGCAAGAGCCGTCCGGGAGCCAGGGTTGCCGCTGCGCCCGGCTGTTTTTGCCCAGCTACTAATGCAAGGAGACACTATGCTCGCCAAATGGATCAAACTGCGGATCAAGCCCGAACTGCGTCAGGAGTTCCTGGATGCGATCGAGGTGGATGCGATCGCATCCGAACGGGACGAGCCCGGCTGCGCGCGGTTCAACGTGCTGCAGGATCTCGAAGACGAGAACGTCTACTATTTCTTTGAGGTGTACAGGGACGAGGAGGCCGTTGCGGCCCACCGGGCCGCCCCGCATTACGCGATCTGGAAAGCCGCCCGGCATACACTGGACGGCGACCCGGTGCGCTTCGAAACCAGAACCGTGTTCCCGGCGGACGAGAAATACTGGTTCCCGGAGGGGTAGTCCCCTCCCCCCTCACTTTCCGCCGGATGCGGCGTTGATTTCCGCCGGTGACAGACCGAGCATCTCTCCCAGCACTTCCTGCGTATGCTCGCCCAGCAGCGGCACCCGGCCCGGCGGCCGGACCGGTGTGGCCGAGAGCTTGAAGGGAGAGGCCACAACGTCCTGCATCCCATCGGCGTAGGCGGCAGGCTGGATCATCTGCCGCCCGGCGGCTTCCGGGGAGGCGACGGCTTCGCTGGGTTTTCGCACGGCCCCGCCGGGCACGCCCGCCGCCCGCAGCCGCTCCACCCAAGCCTCGCGCGGATGTTTTTTCAATTCGATTACGACCTCGGTCTCCAAAGCATCCCGATTCGCCAAACGGTCCGACAGGGTGCTGTACCGGGGGTCCTGCGCCATATCCGGCCGGTCCAGAGCCTCGCAGAAACGCTGATATTGCCGGTCATTGCCGACCACGATCATGATCTGGCCGTCGGCGCAGTCATAGGTGCCCATCGGCACCAGCACTGCGGAGCCATTGCCGTAGCGCCGCATGTCCTCCCCCACCATCATCGGATACATGGCGGCATAACCACCGGCCGCCAGCATCGAGTCGAACAGCGAGACATCCACATGCTGTCCTTCACCGGTGCGATGCCGCGCCTGAATCGCCGCCATCAGCGCCATGCCGGCGTGGAGGCTGGTGAACGTGTCAGCGACCGACCCGCCCGCTTTTTGGGGCTCCACCCCTTCGGGCCCGGTTAGGTGCATCAAGCCGGTCTCGGCCTGCGCGATGGGATCGTAGCCCGCCACCAGCCGGAAGGGCGAGGTATGGCCGTAACCGCTGATCGAGCAATAGATCAGGCTGGGGTTCCGCTCCTTCAGATCGTCATACGCCAGGCCATACTTGGCCATCACGTCCGGGCGGAAGTTCTCCACCAGAATGTCCGCTCTTGCCGCCAGTGCGAGACAGGCGGCGCGGCCTTCGTCGCTGGCAAGGTCGATGGTCACGCTCTTTTTGTGCCGGTTCAGACCGAGGAAGAAGGGCGCGTCGCCAGTCCAGCCCGCCGGCCGGTAGTTGCGGAAATCATCACCGCCGCGGGGATCTTCCACCTTGATGATCTCCGCGCCCAAATCCCCCAGCATCTGGGTCAGATATGGCCCGGCAATCACACGGGTGAAATCGAGCACCAGCATCCCGTCGAGCGGGGGCGCGTTTTTAACGGTCATGGGTCTTCCAATGTCTGTCGTCGATGGGGTGTCGATGGGGTGTCGGTGGGGCGTCGATGGATGCGTCGCGGGGACGGTGCCGGGATTACATCCCGGACCCGGTGCCCACGTCTACTTTAATCCGCGGGAAAACCCGGCGGGAAAGGAAGAAAGGGGCGGCCCTTGGCCCTACCCCAACTGCTTCCAGAAGGCATCCTTGCGGGTCAGGAGGCCGTCACGGACCTTGTATATGTCCATGCCGCGGACGGTTTTCTTGTTGCCGCCGGGCGCGTCCGCCGTGACCTCGTAGGTTTGAACGATAGTGTCGCCGATCACCTCGAAGCCGCCATTGCCGAACACCGGACCGCTGCCAAGCGCAGACCAGCGGTCCGCCATGGCCTGAAGGGCGGCTTCCTTGCCGACAAAATCCTCGCCGGTCGGCTGGCCCCAGACGAAATCCTCCGCCAGCGTGGGGGCGACCAAAGCCACGTCCTGCTTCGAGAAGCCTCTGACAAAGGCTTTGAACAGCTTCTCCGTCGCCTCTTTGCTTTCACTCATTGGCTCATAGCTCCTAATCGGATAGCAGGGTCAGGGACATCCAGGGAACCGCCGTGACGATGGCCCAGACGATCATCAGCGGGATCAGCAGTTTGAATATCTGCCGCACGATCTGATCATAGGGGATTTTCAGAACGCCGCTAACCACGAACAGGTTCAATCCGTAGGGCGGCGTGATGAAGCCGATCGTGGTGCCGACCACAAAGACAACGCCCCAGTGAATGGGGTCGATGCCGAGCGAGTCGGCCACCGGTGCCAGGATCGGCCCAAGGATCAACACGACTGCGATAGACTCGGTGATCGCGCCGACCATCAGGATCAACACCATCATCACCGCGATGAGGATGGTCGGGCCGTAGGCAGCGCCAATCTCGCCCAGGAATTCCTGAATCGCTTCGGGCAGGCCCATGACGCTGGAGACCTGCTGAAACTGGATGGAAAACACCACCAGCGGCACCAACAATCCGGCGAGCCGCGCGCTGTTCAGCAGAATGCCGGGGATCTGACGGAGTTTCAGTTCGCCCCCCAGGAAAGGCACCGTGCCGACAATGAAGCAGTAAATCGCCACCACACCGGCCGCTTCCGTTGGGCTGAAATAGCCGAAATAGATGCCGAAAAAGATCACGCCGATCGCGATGAACCCGGCCCAGGCCGAGAAGCCTGTCCTCACTACCGCACGGCCGCTAAAGCCGGAAAAGCCTGTGCCGGGCTCGATCTTGCCGGTCAGGATGACGGCGCTGCCGACCAGCGCAATCACCATGAGCAGGCCCGGAATCATGCCGCCGATAAAAAGATCGACGGAGGGTACATCCAAGGTGACGCCATAGATCAGGAAGATGACGCTGGGCGGGATGATGACCCCAACCGTACCGCCTGCCGCCACGATAGACCCCGCCAGCCCCGGAGAGATGCCTTTGCTGACCATTTCAGGTCCCAGCAAGCGGCCCATCGTAGCCGCCGTCGCGGCGTTGGAGCCACTGACCGCTGCAAACAGGCCACAGGAAAACATGGTGGTCGCCGCCGTGGCGCCAGCCATAAAACCCACGATAGATCGGGAGAATGCGATGAGCTTCCGGCTGATGCCGCCTTCGGTCAGGAAGTCGCCGGTGACGACGAACAAGGGCACCGCCAGAAAAATAAAGCTCTTAATGCCATCGCTGGCGGAGATACCCACATTGGTCAGCGGGAATTCCACAATAAAGTAGGAGGAGGCAATCACCCAGGCAGCCAGAACCAGCACCACCGGCGTGCCGAGGAAGAACAGCAGGACAGCGATGCCGGTAATGTTCCAGACGTTCAAGACTTCGCGCAGCCACTCGACGAGCAGTTCCAGCATGGTCAGTTCTTCGCCGCTCATCGGACGTCCTCCGCCGCAATTTCCGGCGGGCCGAAGTCGCCCTTGAAGGCAGCCAGCATCTGCTGGAAGACACGGACCATGGTAAATCCCCACCCCAGCGGCACGGCAATGCTAATCGCCGCCAGGGGAACGTTGGTGCCGAAGATTTGCTGGTTGAAGCGCTCGTTCAGCAAAACCACGTCCCAGGAGGCAACCATCACCACCGCGCCGATCACGAACCAAAGCAGGCAGTCGAAAATCTCAGCCGCCTGGCGCATGCGGTAGGGCATGCGATGGCGGAAAGTGGTGAACGACAGGTGGGATCGGGTCTTGACGCCCGCGGCCATGGCAAACCATGACAGCCACACAAACGCGCCCATAGCGACCTCCGGTCCCCAGGAGGCCTGTTCGCCCGTAATGATCCGCCGGATCGTCTCCAGCCCCACCACCAGAATGATGGTCAGGTAGGCCAGCAGCATGATGGCCTTCTCAATCCAGGAAAACACCGAGTCCAAATGTCGGCCCATCACAAAATCTCCGTGTTCCGGACACCAGTTTGGCACTCCGGAATCTCCGTCCGAGGAAACAATGAGGGAGACCCCGGATCACCCGCAATCGTGTCCGGGGCAGGATCAAGGAGCTACGCCCACCACTTCTGTGGGTTGAGCGGCTTGCCGCGCACCTTCTTCTCATACTCGGCAACCGCGCCAAACACGTCGAGGCCGGCGAGTTCATCCAGCTCCTTGCGGATATCGCTGTAGATTTCGCCATTGCGTTCCACCGCACCACGCTCGCGGAAAGCTTCCATCTCGGCCTCCGTCAGGCGGACATGGCGCATGCTGTCTTTGAGCTGCATATAATTGCTTTCCGGCGTGGGGTGCGGGCCGGCGCCGGTCACGTGATCCATCGCCCAGCCGAGCTTCTCGTGGCTTTGCGCACTCGCCTTGCGGGAGGCCTCGCGCACCACGTCTTGCAGGCGGGCGGGCATGCGCTCCATAGAGCGGCTGTTAATAAAAGTGCTGGCAGTGCCGGGGCAGAAATTCATTTCCACCACTTGCGCCGTCACATTGGTCATGCCGAAGCCCGCGGCGGCGCCGCCCCAGGTTTCCATGCCGTCGACCACGCCAGACTTCATGCCCTCCAGCGTTTCGGTCCAGGCAAGGGGTACCGGGCTCATGCCAAGCGAGGCCGCGAAGTTCTTGATCATGGTGGAGTTGGTGATGCGCAGCTTGCGGTCCTTCATGTCGTCCGGATGGCGCACCTCCGGCAGGTCGGAATATTTCAGACCCATAAAGATGTCGCGCGGCTCGTTCGTGCAATACATGAACTCGACCCCGTACTTGTTCTGCCACACATCGCGGTAGACGGGATTCATCGCCGGGTCGTGCAACAGGTTGATCAGTGAAGTGCGGTCGCGCCACAAAAATGGCCAGTCCAACGCCTGGGCATAGTAGATCACAGCGGCCGCGTTCTGGGCGGACGAACCACCAATATCCAGCACGCCGGCACCCACCCGCTCGACGCATTGGTTTTCGGCACACGCTTGGCCTTTGTCGATTAGTTGGATCGCGATCTCGCCGTCAGACTCCTCCTCGATCCATTTCACGATGTCGTAGAGCTGGGTCTGCAAAAACTGCTCGTTCTTCGGGTTCACCACGGAGGCTCCCCAGCGGAGCTTGTATTTCGCTTTTTGGGCGGCGTGCGCCTGCTTGCCGGCGAGCGTCCCGATTGCCGTGCCGGCGGTACCGGTCATCGCAGCGAACAAGGCGGCTTTGGTGCCGTAGTCCTTGCTCACGCGCAGAAAGTCGCGTCTGGATAGGGTCATGGCTGGTTTCCTCCCGGTTTTGGGTTCTGGTTCGAGGCGTCGGTGCGCCTACGCTGCAGACGCGGCGAGCGGCCTAGTGAAGTCGGTTGGCTTTGCCATTGCCGCCGTGATCCGCTGTACTGCGCGCCTCTCCGGCCAGAAATGCGCCGCATCGTCGATATGTGCCGCTATGCCGGGGCTGACCGGGCACACATTTATCGATAATCGGCGATGAGGCTCCGCAGCTATCATCCGTTTCCTCCACTGCCTCTTATGGCGCTTTTGACTGCGCGAGGCTTTGTGCCGCGAAATTAGGGCACAGGCGGTGCCGCTTGGCTAGCGAATTATGGCAGGAACCGCGCGTTCCGGCACCTTGACCCCGCTGGCGGGCCGCCCTAAGCGTCTCGGCTTCGCCTTTCCGACCTGACCATCACTTATCAAGAGACCGCCCCAGTGGAACAGACAGACTTGCTGCCCGTGCTCAGCCGCATCGCCGACGCGCTGGAGCGGCTGGCTCCTGCGAGCAACACCGCCAACGACCTGAACGCCGCCGACGCCTTTGTCTGGCATGCGGACCAGCGCTGGCTGCAACCGGTGCCCACCGTCAACCGCGTCGAGTTGGAATTGCTGCAAGGGATCGAGCGGGTGCGGGACATTCTGCTGGACAACACCCAGCGCTTTGCGGACGGCCTGCCCGCCAACAACGTGCTGCTCTGGGGCGCGCGGGGTATGGGCAAGTCATCCCTGGTGAAGGCCGCCCATGCCACCGTCAACAAAGCTGCCAGCGTTCCCGTGCTGCTGGTCGAAATTCACCGGGAAGACATCGATTCCCTCCCGGCCCTGCTCACCATCATCCGGCAGGCGGGCCGGCGGGCCATCGTCTTCTGCGATGACCTGTCGTTCGACTATGACGACACGTCATACAAATCCCTGAAAGCAGTTTTGGAAGGCGGCATTGAGGGACGGCCGGAGAATGTGATCTTCTACGCCACGTCCAACCGCCGCCACCTGATGCCGCGCAACATGATGGAGAACGAACGCTCCACGGCGATCAATCCGTCGGAGGCAGTGGAGGAGAAGGTCTCCCTGTCGGACCGGTTCGGCCTGTGGCTCGGTTTCCACAATTGCGACCAGGATACCTACCTCGCCATGGTGAACGGCTATGCCAAGGCGCACGCCCTGCCCATCGACGACGAGACCCTGCGCAAGGAAGCAATCGAGTGGGCCGTTACCCGCGGCAGCCGCTCCGGCCGGGTAGCGTGGCAGTATGTGCAGGACCTGGCCGGACGGCTGGGCAAGCACCTAGTTTAGGAGCTATGGGCGGCCTGCGGTGCGGTCCGCGGCAGCCTGTGCGGCAGCGGCGTTGTCCGGGGGGCCAGACCGAGCCAATAGCCGGTATCGCCACCAACCACGCCGTCGGGCTCAATACCGCTGGCTTTCTGGAACAGACGCACTGCCTGCGCAGTCCCCGGACCATAGTACCCGTCGAGTTTCAGGCGGTATCCCCGCAAGATCAAGGCTTCCTGCACCGCGACCACATCGTCGCCGAACATGACCGGCGACTGCAGTTTCAGTTCGCGGATGATCGGCCGCTGAATCAGCATGCCATCCTGCGTCACTGTCTCGGCAATGACGTCGCCCGCAACAGCTGGCTCTGCTTTAGAGCCGTCAGGCGCAGCGGTATTGGAAACGCCCGCACCGGATGACTGCTGGGCCATCATGTAGACGACATTCCCTGCCTGGACCGGGTCTGCCGTCTGTTTTTCGGTCGTGTCAGACTGCGTTCCATCATCGGTGCCAGCCACCTCGTTCGCGCAGATTTTCTGGTCGGCGGGTTGTGAATCGCCTCGAACCAGTTCCGCTTCCCCGGCATAGGACCCGGAAAAGGACCCTTCAATGCGGAATGTCCGCTGCTCAAGGGTCAGGTAGTCTTCGAGATTGACGACGAAGGATTTTTCGGGGTCACCATCGTAGGTCAGGATCTTGTAGTCGCCCTTCGCCAGTTCCTTGCCGCCATAGCCGATCATGCAGTCGCGGCGCACCAGCTTGCCCGGGTGCCAGCCCCTGTCGTCCAGCAAGACCATGTGCTTTGCGAAGCAGACATAAAGCTTGCCCTGCTGCGGGTTCTCATCCAGGCATTCCTGATAGTCCGCGCGGCCGGCGTTGCATGCCCTGGACCTTTCAGTGCCGGCGATAAGGCCCTTTTCCGTGTCGGTGCTACCGCCGGAATAGAGCTTTTCGCTGATCCCCAGGCCGGCACTACCGTACAGCACCTGAAAGCGGCTTTTGCGGATCTCGTCACCGGCGTAGGTGATGTTGCAGTAATCGCCGACCACCTTGCCCGGATGGTAGGCGCTGCCATGCCTGGCGCGGCAGACCGGCAGGTCGCGGCGGCTATCGCCGACCGGCTCGTCACTGCCGATAAAGGCATCATCCAGGCGGCTTTTGGGCAGCCACAGGCTTTCCAGCTCGTGAAAGACCCGGACGGGGCCGGACATGACCAGATCGAAGCTGTAGGGCACGCCCTCTACCGATTCTTCTACCACCACCAATTGCAGTTCGTGCTGCGTGCCCGGCCTGGCGGGCGAGCGGTAGCCGTGTTTCACCCCGACCGACTGGCTCTGGGCGTCGGTCTGGGCAGTGGACTGGTTATACTTGCCGGAGAAGGTCCACTCGGTCTTGCCAACCAGCGGAAAGCCGATTTCGAACTTGACGGCCGCACCGACCTCCCAGCCGCGTGTTGTCGTGAGCGACGCGGTCTGGGTGCGCGCGCCCTCCAGCACCCCCGTCGCCAGCAGCGTGCTTTGGCTATCGCAGTTGCGCACGGTGTAGGTATCCAGCGCCCTCGGCACCTTCGGCACAGCCTCCGGCGAGCGTTCGTAACGCCAGTCCAGCGCCTGGATATCGCCCTCTACGACCAGCCGCGCGACAGTCCGGTTGGCCGGAACCAACCGGGCGAACGATGGATTGGCCAGAAGGTCCTTCTTGAGGCGTTCATTGGCAGCTTCAGCCGCATGGGCCTGCGTCCCTACCAAGATCATCCCTGTCAGGATCATCACCGCCGCAAACAGGATGCCTGCCGTGTTCCTCAGCGCCATACAACTAAGTCCTCACCCTTCTCGTTCGCCATTCTTGCCGTTTAGCAGCGCAACTGTGTCTGACCGGCCTTTCAGCACCTATGACCCGTTTCACAGTGGTGGGCAATCCGTGTGTGCGCATTCCATGCGGCCATGCTCAACCGGTTTGGCTGGCTGAAGGGCCGTGACCGCGCACCTGCTGGCGGACCTTGTCGTGGTCCCGGACGGCATAGCAATACATGCAGCCATGGGCGCAGGTGTCGTACGCGCCGATGTCCCGGCTCTCCGCACAGAGACAGCCGGGGCGATTGCCTTTCTGCTTGCCGGTGATGGGCCGGCCGGCGATGGCGGAGAGGCGTTGGATATCGATGCACGCCGCGCCCGCGATTCCCGGCTGTTCCAAATCCGGCTGCGAGCAGATGGTCATGGCGAGATTGTGGCCGGCGGCTATCGCTGCCAGTTGGGCCAGGAAAGCCCGCCGCTCTTCCGTCTCCGGATCATGCCAGGTGAAGCCATGCGCCGATGCTGCTATTCTCAGATTGCGGGCGGTCTTGCGGTAGATGTTGGCGAAGGAAACCGTCACCTCGTCGACCGACGGCGCCAGCGCCGCGGCCAGTGCAGCAAAATTGCGCAGGTGCCAATCCGGCGGAGTCAGACTGGTAAACAGGATGGGATCGTAACGCCAGACGACAGCATGCCTGCCCAACCGTGCAGTCAGGTCTTCGATCTGCCGCACCGCATGTTCGGCGGGCGGAACGCCAGTTTCCAGCGCCTTCGGATATCCCGTAACAGTGTATTGGACGACATAGGGCAGGCAGAGACCGTCCACCGCTGCAAAACCGGCGGCAAACGGCGCTGCGTTGCGGGTCCAAAAGACGAAACCGTCCACGTCCACCGGGTCCAGCGATACGCGGTACGGTTTGCCGCCATAGGGATTTCGGACGAAAACCTCGCCGGCAGTCAGGCATTCGACGAACCATTGTGGATAAAACGCTGGAACGTCAGTCCGGTAACTTGCGGAAACAATCATGCCTCCCTCAATGACACAAAATTTCCCCGCATGGGAGGCTGCGGCCATATGGAGAAGCGAGAAGGCTGTTGAACCATCGCCATACCTGCCTATATCTCGCCCAACGGGCCGTGATCGGTCCCAGTATCTGTAACACTCCAACTGGACCTCTCCAGGGGGTCGGCGAAACGCCGGAAACCGGGTCTCGTCCTCCCGCCGATGACGGAAAGGAAATATTCTCTATGGGTAAGGTAATTGGCATCGACCTCGGCACGACTAACTCGTGTGTCGCGGTGATGGACGGAAAAGAAGCGCGGGTAATCGAAAACGCGGAGGGTGCCCGCACCACCCCCTCCATGGTGGCCTTCACGAAAGATGGGGAGCGGCTGGTCGGTCAGTCGGCGAAGCGTCAGGCGGTCACGAACCCGTCCAATACGCTTCATGCCATCAAGCGCCTGATCGGTCGTCCGTTCAGCGACCCGAGGGTGCAGGACGACAAGACGCCATTCAAAATCGTCAAGGCAGAGAACGGCGATGCCTGGGTCGAGGCGCAGGGCGAGAAGTACGCTCCCTCGCAGATCAGCGCCTACATTCTGCAAAAGATGAAAGAGACGGCCGAAGCATTCCTGGGCGAAACGGTTACCGAGGCCGTAATCACGGTTCCGGCCTACTTCAACGACTCCCAGCGCCAGGCGACGAAGGATGCAGGCAAGATCGCTGGTCTGGACGTTCTGCGCATCGTGAACGAGCCGACGGCAGCGGCACTGGCCTACGGCCTCGACAAGAAGAACACCGGCACCATCGCGGTTTATGACCTCGGCGGCGGCACGTTCGACGTCTCCATCCTGGAGATCGGCGACGGCGTGTTCGAGGTGAAGTCGACCAATGGCGACACGCATCTGGGCGGTGAGGACTTCGACCAGAAGATCATCAATTATCTGGCCGATGAGTTCAAAAAAGAGCAGGGCATCGACCTGCGCAACGACCAGATGGCTCTGCAGCGCCTGAAAGAGGCGGCGGAGAAAGCCAAGATCGAGCTTTCCTCCTCTTCCCAGACCGAGGTTAACCTGCCGTTCATCACCGCTGACGCCAGTGGGCCGAAGCACTTGAACGTCAGCATGAGCCGCTCCAAGCTGGAAGCGCTGGTCGAAGAACTGGTGCAGCGCACCGTTGGCCCGTGCAAGGCGGCGCTGAAAGACGCCGGCGTCTCGGCTGGCGAGATCGACGAAGTGGTGCTGGTTGGCGGCATGACCCGCATGCCGAAGATTATCGAGACGGTGAGCAAGTTCTTCGGACGCGAGCCGCACCGCGGCGTGAACCCGGATGAGGTGGTTGCCATCGGCGCGGCGATCCAGGGCGGCGTCCTGAAGGGCGACGTGAAGGACGTGCTGCTGCTCGACGTGACCCCGCTGTCGCTGGGTATCGAGACGCTGGGCGGTGTGTTCACGCGTCTGATCGACCGCAACACGACGATCCCGACCCGCAAGAGCCAGACCTTCTCCACCGCCGACGACAATCAGAACGCGGTGACCATCCGTGTCGGTCAGGGCGAGCGCGAGATGTTCGGCGACAACAAGCAGCTCGGCCAGTTCGACCTGGTTGGTATCCCCCCTGCCCCTCGCGGCGTGCCGCAGATCGAGGTCACTTTCGACATCGACGCCAACGGCATCGTCAACGTCTCGGCCAAGGACAAGGCGACCAACAAGGAGCAGAACATCCGCATCCAGGCCTCCGGCGGTCTCTCGGACAGCGAGATCGACCAGATGGTTCAGGACGCCGAAGCGAATGCGGAGGCGGATAAGCAGCGCCGCGCGCTGGTTGAGGCCCGCAACCAGGCCGAGAGCCTTGTGCACTCTGTCGAAAAGAATCTGGCGGAGTATGGCGAGCATATCGACGCCGCCGACAAGACCGCTATCGAAGCCGACCTTCAGGCCCTGAAGGATGTGAAGGACGGTGAAGACGCTGCCGAGATCGAGGCAAAGGCCGAAACCCTGACCCAGTCCTCCATGAAGCTGGGCGAGGCCATGTACAAGGCCCAGCAGAGTGAGGGCGGCGGTCCGGATATGGATGGCGGCGCCGGTGGCAGCAGCAGCACGGCGGATGACGGTGTCGTTGACGCCGACTTCGAAGAAGTCAAAGACGACGACAAAAAATCCGCGTAGAAGCGGCGGTTCACCATGACCGTACGGTCCCCTAACGATCGTGCCCGCAGCACCCCGGCGACAAGCCGGGGTGTTTGCGTGACCGCCTGAGCCCGTGCTGGAGTAGAAAATGCGCGACTATTACAGCGTGCTGGGGGTGGAGCGGGGCGCGGATGATAAGGCGCTCAAATCCGCCTACCGCAAGCTCGCCATGCAGTATCATCCTGACCGCAATCCGGATAGCGCCGACGCGGAAGCCAAGTTCAAAGAACTGAACGAAGCCTATGACGTTCTGAAAGACCCGCAGACCCGTGCCGCCTACGACAGGCTTGGCCACGACGCCTTTACCCAGAGCCAGCAGGGCGGCGGCCATCCCGGCGGTGGCGCCGGATTCGGCAGCGGCGGTTTCGCGGACATTTTCGAGGAAATGTTCGGCGACCTTGGCGGGCGGCGCCAGCGGGGCGGGCCGCAGCGCGGCAACGACCTGCGCTACAACATGGAAATTTCGCTGGAAGACGCCTTCAGCGGCAAGCAGACCACCATCAACGTGCCGACGCTTACCGGTTGCGACGTCTGTCATGGCTCCGGCGCGGCGGAGGGCTCCTCCCCCACCACTTGCGCCATGTGCCACGGCGCGGGCCGGGTGCGGGCGCAACAGGGCTTCTTCACGGTGGAGCGCACCTGCCCCACCTGCCAGGGCCAGGGCCAGACGATTTCCGATCCCTGCCGCGCCTGCAATGGGCAAGGCCGCGTGCGGCGGGAGAAAACGCTGAACGTCAACATTCCGGCAGGCGTGGACGATGGCACCCGCATCCGCCTGTCCAACGAGGGAGAGAGCGGGGTCCGCGGCGCACCCGCAGGCGACCTCTATATTTTCCTGTCGATCCGCCCGCATCCCGTATTCCAACGGGAAGAGGCGAATATTTTCTGCGAGGTGCCGATCCCGATGGTGAAGGCAGCGCTCGGCGGCTCGATCGAGGTGCCTGCCATTGACGGCACGCGCGCCAAGGTAACGATCCCGGCGGGCACCCAGAGCGGCCACCAATTCCGCCTGCGCGGCAAGGGCATGAGCCGGCTGCACAACCGCGGCTTCGGCGACATGTATATCGAGGCCAGAGTCGAAACGCCGGTGAAACTGACCAAGCGTCAACAAGAGTTGCTGCGCGAGTTCGAAGAAGCGGGCGAAGAAGGCTCCAACCCGCATACCGAAGGGTTCTTCAAGAAGGTGAAGGAGTTCTGGGACGGCCTGGCCGACTAGCCGCGCCAACTGGGACACTCACCGTTTTGGACCGTAGTAACTTCGACGACTGGGCCAAGGGCCGGCGGCTGCCGCCAGGATTGGGGCTGGAAGGCGGCAAGAGCCTATGGCCCTATATTCACCGCAACGTCCTCCGCCCGATAAAACGGTATGGCGTCAATACGCTGCTCTGGCTGATCGGCGAATACCGGAAAGGCATCGAAGACGCGCGGGACGTGCGCCTTTACGAGGTATCATTGCCGGTGCCGGGCCTGCCGCCTGGGCTGGACGGCCTCACCCTGTTGCACATAACGGACCTCCACCTGGGCGTACTCGATGGGATCGAGGAGGCCGTTACGGCGGCCGTTGCCGGCGTGGAAGCAGACCTCTGCGTGCTGACCGGCGACTACGCGCCCCGCTATGGTGAGCGGACGGAACAGGTAGTCGAAGGCATCCAGCGGATATTGGCGGGCGTAACGGCCAAGCATGGCGTCTATGCAACGCTCGGCAACTATGACAGCGCAAACCTCGCCCGGCGATTGATGGACGGCGGCTTCTGCGACCTGCTGGTGAACCGGCAGGCCAGGCTGGACGTCAACGGCGTGGGGGTAACCGTAACCGGCACCGACGATCCTTATCAAGACGATCCTTATCAACAGGAGCATGGCGCCATCCTGGAGGCGCTGGCGGCGCCCGGCGAAGGCTTCCGCATCGCGCTTGTGCACACGCCCGACATGGCGGCGGAAGCGGCGGCGGGCGGCTTCGACCTCTATCTCTGCGGTCATACCCATGGCGGGCAGATCTGCCTGCCGGGCGGCAAGCCGGTCATCACCAATTGCAAGCGGCGGCGCGACCTGGCGACGGGGCTTTGGCGAGAAGGCGGCATGTGGGGTTATACGAGCCGCGGCGCGGGCGTCTCCAGCATCGGGCGACGGCACAATTGCCCGCCGGAGGTGACGCTGATCCGGCTGGTGGCGGGTGGCCCCCTTTAACCTCGCCACTGCCAGCGATATACCTCATCTGATAGGGAGCGTGGGACCCAGCAAGACAGAGGAAGAGCGGCAATGACGGCTATCGGCAGCGCGTTTTCCCGCATTACCGGCGGCCGCTCCGCCGGCTCCAATCCGGGCGGCCCCCGCATTTCCTCTATCTTCCTGAAAGAAGAGGAGAAGCGGGAGAAGACGGCGTTCCGCGCCCGCTCGGCCTCACTGGCGGTGATCGCGCTTTGGATCATGTCGCTGATGCCGTTCCGGGAGGCCCTGTTCTACCTGCCGCTTCTCGGCCTGTTTGTCATAACAGGATACGGCCATTATTGGGCGACTGCCAACCGGCCCTTCAACATTGGGCTGCGGTTGGTGCTTATCGTGGCTGATTTCGCCCTGCTGGCCTTTACGACGCTTGCCGACAATCCGCTCAATGAATGGATCATGCCTGTGCCGCTTCGGCTGGAGAGCGGGAATTTCGGCTATTTCCTGATCGTGCTGATCGGTGTCGGGCTCAGCTATTCCGCGCAACGCATGATCCTCTCCGGCATTGTCGCCGGACTAGCCTGGGCAGGCGGATTCATTTGGGTCGCGATGCAGCCTGGCGCCTTCACCCATTACGACCGGGAATTGCAGAGCCCGGCCGACTGGATTGCCGCCCACTCCGACCCGATGTTCGTCGATTTGCATGTGCTCTATCAGGACCTGATTATTCTGGGAATTATCACCGGCATTCTGGCGCTGACGGTGCGGGGCTCGCGCCGCCTGGTGCTGGAACAGGTGCAAGCCGCGCGGGAGCGCCAGAACCTGGCCCGCTACTTTGCCCCGAACATGGTGGACAGCCTGGCGGAGCGCGACGAGCCGCTAGGCCCGGTCCGCGCCCAGGACGTGGCGGTGCTGTTTGCCGACGTGGTCGGATTTACCCGCTGGGCGGAGGACAAGGAGCCTGGCGCAGTGGTCGGCCTGCTGCGGGATGTGCATCAACGCCTGGGCGATGCTGTGTTCGAGCAAGGCGGAACGCTCGACAAGTTCATGGGGGATGGCCTGATGGCAACCTTTGGCACGCCGGACACTGGGCCCGAGGATGCGGCCAACGCCATTGCGGCGGCGATTGCGATGCAGGAGGCGATGGATGCGTTCAACACCGAGCAAACCGGCAGTGAGCCCGTATGTATCGCCGTCGGTGTGCACTATGGCCCGGTCGTGCTGGGCGATATCGGCTCCGCCCGGCGGATGGAGTTTGCGGTCCTGGGCGACGCCGTCAACGTCGCCAGCCGCCTGGAGCGGGCCACGCGGGAGGCCGGGTGCGGCGTGCTGGTGAGCGCCGATGCGGCGGCAGCAGCGTGGCGGCAGAACAATGGACGGGCGGAGGCAATGCTTGCAGGCGCGAAGTTCCATGATGGAATTGCCGTGCCTGGACATAAGGCGGTTCCGGCTTACGCCCTCGGATCAACGGGCGCCAGCTAAGCCAACACGTCCGGCACCGGCTCCCCCGCCAGGCGGCAGGCCGCGATCACCGTGTTGCGCAACAGGCAGGCGATGGTCATCGGGCCGACGCCGCCGGGGACGGGGGTAATGGCGGCGGCGGCCTCGGCTGCTTCGGCATAGTGGACATCGCCGATGAGGCGCATCTTTCCGGAGCCGTCTTCGCGGGGCACGCGGTTGATGCCCACATCGATGACGATGGCGCCGGGCTTGATCCAATCGCCCCGGACCATCTGCGGGCGGCCGACGGCAGCCACCAGCAGATCCGCGCCGCGCACCACCGCCGGCAGGTCAGCGGTGCGGGAGTGGGCAATGGTCACCGTGCAATTGGCGGCCAGCAGCATCTGCGCCATGGGCTTGCCCACGATGTTGGAGCGCCCCAGCACCACGGCGTGCAGGCCGGACAGGTTTTCCCGTACGGAGTGAGCGAGAATCATGCAGCCGCGGGGCGTGCAGGGCTCCAGCGCGGGCAGGCCGAGGGACAGGCGGCCCACGTTGACCGGGTGGAAGCCGTCCACGTCCTTCTCCGGCAGGATGCGTTCGATCACGGTCTGCTCGTCGATGTGATCGGGCAGCGGCAATTGCACGAGGATGCCATGCACGGCCGGGACGGCGTTCAGCGTGTCCAGCAGCGCCAGCAGGTCGGCCTGACTGGTGTCTTCCGCCAGGACGTGGTGGAAGGATTCGATCCCGGCCTCCTGGCACGCTTTGACCTTGTTGCGGACATAGACCTGGCTTGCCGGGTCCTCGCCGATCAGCACCACGGCGAGGCCAGGCCTTACCATGATCGCCTGGACCGCTTCGGCCACCTTACCGCGGAGCGCCTCCGCCACTGCCTTGCCGTCAATACGTTCTGCGCTCATAGGTCTGCCTCGATAGCGGCGGCGAGCACTGCCGCATCGCCGCGGATGGAGAGAATTTTGGTCCGTGAAGCCGCGCCGCCCGCAATCCCTAAGGCGGATTTTGGCAGACGCCAACGCTTGGCCAGAAACCTGATCAGCGCCTGATTGGCCTTGCCGTCCACCGGCGGCGCTGCGAGGCGGATGCGGAGCCATTTCCGGCCTGCGGCATCGGCCTCCACCCCCTCGATCCGGTCCCGGCTCGCGCCGGGCGACACCCGCACGGCCAGGCGCACGCCATCAGTGCCGGGTGTGAGCGGCATCGAATCAGACACCGCTGAAGGCGATGCGGCCCAGTACGTCCTTGATAAAATACAGCGCCAGGATCAGCACCACCGGCGAAAGGTCGATACCGCCCAGGTTCGGCATGAAGTTCCGGATCGGGCGCAGCGCCGGCTCCGTCAGGCGGTAGCAGAAACTGCCGACCATGTAGACCAGCTGGTTGCTGGTGTTCACCACATTGAAATTCACCAGCCAGGTGAGGATCGCACCGATGATGATGATCCAGACATACATCGAGATCACGATGGAAAGGATGTTGAACAGAGGAACTAGGATCACATCCATTGTGGCGCACTCACCCGGGAAAAACGCTGAGAAGGTGAGGCAAACCTAGTGATCCCGACGCCACCCGGCAAGGCTGCTCGGCATCCGCAGCAATTCGTCTCTTGCCCGAACGGCCTCCAGGCGTGACAAACCATCCAAACCAGACATTGGAGAGTTGTTTCCATGGCTACCGCCATCGAAGAACTGCGCGAATCTCTCCTCGCGCAGGTAGAGGCCGCCGCGTCATCCGCGGCGCTGGAAGAGGTGCGCGTCTCGGCGCTCGGCCGTAAGGGCGCGATCACCGAACAGATGAAGTCGCTGGGCAAGATGGCGCCCGACGAGCGCAAGGCCGCAGGTCAGGCGTTCAACGCGCTGAAGGACGAGGTTGCCGCCGCGCTGGAGGCCCGGAAGGCCGGGCTGGAGGCCGCGGAACTGGAAGCACGTCTCGCCCATGAGCGCGTGGACGTCACCCTGCCGGTGCGCCCGCAGCCGGAAGGCCGCCTGCACCCGCTGATGCAGACGTGGGACGAACTGGTCGCGATCTTCGGCGAGATGGGCTTCCAGGTTGCCGAAGGGCCGGATATCGAGGACGACTGGCACAATTTCACCGCCCTGAACATTCCGGAAGAGCACCCGGCGCGCCAGGAGATGGACACGTTCTACCTGAATGAACAGGACGGCCACCGCCCGGTGCTACGCACCCACACCAGCCCGGTGCAGATCCGCACCATGCTGAGCCAGAAGCCGCCGATCCGCATCATCGTGCCGGGCCGCACCTTCCGGAGCGACCACGACGCCACGCACTCCCCGATGTTCCATCAGGTCGAGGGGCTGGTGATCGACGAGAGCACCCATATGGGCCACCTGAAAGGCACGCTGATCGAGTTCTGCCGCGCCTTCTTCGGCATCGACGACCTGCCGGTGCGCTTCCGCAACTCGCATTTCCCGTTCACGGAGCCGAGCGCGGAGGTCGATATCGGCTGCTCGCGCAAGGGCGGCGGGCTGACGATCGGCGCGGGCGATGACTGGCTGGAAATTCTGGGCTCCGGCATGGTGCATCCGAAGGTGCTGGAATATTGCGGCATCGATTCGACCAAGTACCAGGGCTGGGCCTTCGGCATGGGGATCGAGCGCATCGCCATGCTGAAATACGGCATCCCGGACCTGCGCACCATGTATGACAGCGACCTGCGCTGGCTGAAGCATTACGGGTTCATGCCGTTGGATGTGCCGAGCCTGCTGGGAGGGCTCGCCCGATGAAATTCACCCTTGGCTGGCTGAAAGAGCATCTGGAGACGGATGCCTCTCTGGACGAAATTTGCCACAAGCTGACCATGCTGGGGCTGGAGGTTGACGGCGTCACCGACCCCGCCGCGGCGCTGGCGCCCTTCAAGGTCGCCTATGTGATCGAGGCGAAGCAGCACCCGAACGCCGACCGCCTGCGGGTCTGCCGCGTCGATACCGGCGCGGGCGAGGTGCAGGTCGTCTGCGGCGCGCCGAACGCGCGGACGGGCATGAAGGGCGTGTTCGCGCCGGAAGGCACTTTCATCCCCGGTACTGGCATCACGCTGAAACCCGCCGAGATCCGCGGCGAGGCTTCCAGTGGCATGCTGGTCTCCGAGCGGGAGTTGGAGCTGTCAGAGGATCATGACGGCATCATTGATCTGACCGACCTGGACCCGGCGGTCGGCACGCCGTTTGCGAAGGTGATCGGGCTGGACGATCCAGTCGTGGAGATCGGCCTGACGCCGAACCGCGGCGACTGTGCCGGCATTCGCGGCATCGCCCGCGACCTGGCCGCCGCCGGTCTCGGCAAGCTGAAGCCGGAATCCTATAGCGGCACCATGCCGGGCGCGTTCAAGTCACCCATCAGCGTGCATTTGGAGGCGGGCGATGCCTGCCCGATGTTCGTTGGGCGCTATATCCGCGGCGTGAAGAACGGCCCCTCCCCGGCGTGGCTGCAACAGCGGTTGAAGGCCATCGGTCTGCGTCCAATCTCGGCGCTGGTCGATATCACCAACTACTTCACCATGGACCGCGCACGGCCTCTGCACGTGTTCGATGCGGACAAGGTGCATGGCGACATTCACGTGCGCTTTGGACGAGCCGGTGAGACGCTGGAGGCGCTTGACGGCCGCATCTACACTGCCGATGAGACCATGTGCATGATCGCCGACGAGAAGTTCGGCGAGGCGTTCGGCGGCATTATGGGCGGCGAGCCTTCCGGCTGTTCCGAAGAGACGGTGAACGTCTTCGTCGAAAGCGCCTGGTTCGATCCGGTGCGCACGGCTGCCACGGGCCGCAAACTCGGGATTCATTCGGATGCGCGCTACCGTTTCGAGCGGGGCGTGGATCCGCAATCGCTGATCTCCGGCGCGGAAGCGGCATCGGCGATGATAATTGAGTTGTGCGGCGGCGAGGCGAGCGAACTGGTTGTGGCGGGTGCAGAGCCCGAATGGCAGCGCTCGTTCCATTTCCGCCCCCAGCGGGTTGCCGAACTGACCGGTGTCGATGTTGACCGTGAGGAAGCCGAGCGCACGCTGACCGCACTCGGCTTCGGCTTTGAATTCCGGAACGACGGCATTCGCGTCGCTCCGCCAAGCTGGCGGCCGGACGTGCATGGCGAGGCCGACCTGGTCGAGGAAGTGATCCGCGTCCATGGCTATGACGCGATTCCTGTCACGCCGCTGCCGCGCCTGACCAATCTGCCGACCCCCGCCGTCACCGAGACCCAGGCCCGCCGCCCGCGCGCGCGCCGGGCACTGGCAACCCGCGGCCTGGTGGAGGCGGTGACCTTCAGCTTCATGCCTAAGGCGCAGGCGGCGAAGTTCGGCGGCGGCGATGATGCGCTGACAGTCGCGAACCCGATTTCCGCCGAACTGGACCAGATGCGGCCTTCGATCCTGCCGAACCTGCTGGACGCGGCCATGCGCAACCGCAACCAGGGCCAGCGCTCTGCCGGCCTGTTCGAGGTGGGGCCGCAATATCGCGACCCCTCCCCCACCGGCCAGGACCTGATGGCGAGCGGCATCCGCTTCGGCCAGACCGGCCCGCGCCACTGGGCCGAGAGCCCGCGCGCCGCCGACGCCTTCGACGCAAAAGCGGACGCACTGGCCGCGCTGGAGGCGGCAGGCGCGCCGGTCGCCAACGCCCAGATCAGCGCGGAAGCGCCCGCCTGGTACCATCCGGGGCAGAGTGGCTCGATCAGGCTCGGCAAGAACGTGCTGGCGACCTTCGGCACGCTGCACCCGGCGATTCTGCGCGGCTATGACATCGAGGGGCCGGTGGCGGGATTCGAGTGCTTCCTCGGCAATATTCCGGTTCCGCGCGGGAAGGGCGGCAAGTCCCGACCCTTGCTGAAAGTGGAAGCGCTGCTCCCGGTCGAACGCGACTTCGCTTTCATGGTGGACGGCGGCGTTACCGCTGACGCCCTGCTGCGTGCAGTGAAGGGTGCGGACAAGGCGATGATCACCGATGCTGCCGTGTTCGACGTCTACACCGGCAAGGGCGTGCCGGAGGGACAGAAGTCGCTGGCTGTCTCTGTCACCTACCAACCGCGGAAAGCGACCCTGACCGATGAGCAGATCGAGGCGCTGGGCGCCAAGATCGTCGCCGCGGTGGAGAAGGCGACGGGTGGGGTGTTGCGGGGTTAGTGAATTCCCGTGTCGTCACCTCGATACGCTGCTCCGCGGCTATGCGAGATGAAGGTACAATAAGGGTATAACAAGGGTCTCGGTAAGCACGCATGACCAACCCTGTCCCTCACCTGATTGGAAAAGCCATCGCCAGCGAGTGGCAATGGGACGTACTGCGCGCGGTGCGGGATTTGCGTCTGCCGGACTGCTGGGTGGCAGCAGGCTTTGTGCGGAATGCCGTCTGGGATTTGCTGCATGAATACGCAGAGCCGACGCCGCTCGCCGATATTGACGTGCTGTTCTTTCTCGACGCGCCGGACGACGCCTATAACGAGCAGGCTTATGAGGCCGCGTTGGCAAAGGCGCTGCCTCAGCATCAGTGGCAGGTGCGCAACCAGGCGCGGATGCATCATGTGAATGGCTTCGCGCCCTTCCGCTCCGCCGCAGACGCCATGTGCCATTGGGTGGAGACGCCGACCGCGACCGGCCTGTCGCTCGATCCATTGGACCGGTTGCAAATCAACGCGCCATTGGGTGTTGGCGACCTGATGGGGCTGCGCGTGCAGCCGGGGCCGATGTTCCGGGGAGAGCGCCTGCCGGTCTACCGGCAACGCATCCGGTCCAAAAGGTGGCCAGAGACCTGGCCGAACCTGCGGGTGGCGGGGCTGTAGCAGTCCTAAAAGCCCACAAACGTGTCGAAACACACAGACACCGTCTGTCTGCCAGCCTTATGATTGATCCGAAGATCACCAACGGTTTCCGGGAGGTTCCCAATGCGCACGCTCTGGATTGTGAGTGCAGTAGCAGCCGGGCTGGCACTGGCCGGCTGCCAGTCCTCGTCTGGCCCAGCCCCCGCCCCTGCACGTGACAGCACTGCCAAACCTGCCGGCGGCGGTTCTGCTAAAGCCGGCGATGCCGGCTCCAGCGCAACCGGCAATGGTGGGTCAGGAACCGTGCCTGCAGGCAATTCACTCGCCGGAAAGTGGGAACTGGACATCGTAACCGACAGTCACCCTCACCTGGTTCTGGATGTGGCGGACGACCTGACAGCAAAGCTGGTGGGCTCTGCGGGCTTCAACAATCAGCAATACGCCGGCATCACGTTCGTCGAGACCAAAACCGGCATCAATGTGGTGGTGGATGAGATTCAGAAATGCGGCAACCGGACGGTCACCTATAAGACGGTGAAGGCAGGAGACGCCTATACCGGCTCGGTCTCCGGCCCGAATGCCAATTGCCAGGCGGGTACGTTCCAGTCACCTGCCGGTTCGGTCAAGCTGGTGCGGCAGGCTTCCTAATGGTCTGGGCGGTGCTCTTCTAACCTCGCCTAAACGGTGTAGTCGATAATCTGCACTTCGCCCTGAGCGAGATCGAGGACAGCGCAGCTAAGTTGGCGGCCATTGCGGTTGTCGCGGGCATCGCCGGCGGAGCCCGGATTGATCACCAGCGTCTCACCGATCCATTCCGCCGTTTGCTGGTGGGTATGGCCGTACATCACCACGTCGGCATCGGCATCGCCGAAGCGCTGTAGTTCGCGGGTGCCGGGCAGGACATAGTCGCCATAGGGCTCCCACGGGGTGGAGTGGACCAGCAGCAGGCGTTTGTCCGCACGGGTCAGGTCGAGGCGGTAGGGCTGGTCCGCCAGCCAGCCAACCAATTCCTGATCGACCGACGCCATGGCGCGGGCGCGTTCGCCCTGGGGTCCGAGGAAGCCCCACTCGTGGTTGCCGAGGACGGTCGGCACCTGGTTCTCGCGCAGCCAGCCGACCACCTCGTTCGAGAAACGATAGTCGTAGATCACGTCGCCAAGGCAAAGCAGTTCATCCACGTCGCCCATGAGATCGACGGCCTTCAGCAGCCCCGCCATGTTGCAGTGGATGTCGGAGATAATGCCGATTTTCATGAGGGGGCCTTCATCCGCCGGCAATGTCGCGCCGGCAGAAACCCTCCGGCCAGTCGATTTTCGCGACGGCCTCATAGGCGCGGCTGCGGGCCTCCGGGATGGAATCGCCGATACCGGTGATGCCGAGCACCCGGCCGCCGGTCGCGAGGATCTTGCCGCCGTCCGCCGCCGTTCCGGCATGAAAGGCGATCACGTCGGTGCCGCCAGCCAAGGCGTCCAGGTTGCGGATTTCGGTACCTTTCGCGTAGGTGCCGGGGTAGCCGTTCGCCGCCATGACCACGCAGACTGCTGCCTCGTCCTCGTACCAGCGCAGGTCGAACTGGGAAAGCTGGCCATCGCTGGCCGCGAACATGGCGGGCACAAGGTCCGATTGCAGACGGGGCAGCAACACCTGCGCCTCCGGGTCGCCGAAGCGGCAGTTGAACTCGATGACCTTCGGCCCCTCTGGCGTCAGCATCAGCCCCGCGTAGAGGATGCCTTTGTAGGGCGCGCCCTCCGCCGCCATGCCCTGGACGACGGGATTGATGATCTCCGTCATGATGCGCTCGTGCATCGCCGCGTCCACGGCAGGCGCGGGGGAATAGGCGCCCATTCCGCCAGTGTTCGGGCCGGTGTCACCGTCACCTGCCCGCTTGTGGTCGCGCGCCGTGCCGAAGGGGAGCGCCGTGGTGCCATCCACCAGAGCGAAGAAGCTGGCTTCCTCGCCCTCCATGAATTCCTCGATCACGAGTTCCTGGCCCGCCTTGCCGAACGCGCCCTTGATCATGGCCTGTTCGACGGCTGCAACCGCCTCTGCCTTGGTCTCCGGCAGCAGCACACCCTTGCCCGCGGCGAGGCCATCGGCCTTGACCACGACCCGGCCGCTTTGCTGGGCGGCATAGGCGCGGGCCTGGACGGGATCGCGGAAGCGGCGGTATTTGGCAGTAGGCACGCCGTATTTGGCGCAGAGGTCTTTCATGAAGCCCTTGGAGCCTTCAATCTGGGCGGCAGCCTTGCTGGGGCCGAAGGCTTTGATGCCGGCCGCTTCCAGCTTATCGACAAGACCATCGCAGAGCGGACCTTCCGGGCCGACGACAACCAGGTCGATGGCGTTTTCCTGAGCAAAGGCGAGGATGCCACGGTGATCGTCGGCAGACAGGTCAGGCAGGCATTCGGCCTCCCTGGCGATACCGGCGTTGCCGGGGGCGCAATAGAGAGCATCGCAGAGGGGCGAGGCGACGATGGCCCAGCAAAGCGCATGCTCGCGCCCGCCGCTGCCGATAACGAGAAACTTCACTGATTGTTACTCCGACGGATCGGTTCAAGCGCCCTTTTCAGCAGGCTTGCCGGGGCAGGTAAAGAGGCCAGCGTTGGGAAATGCGCCGGGGAATGTTATATAGGCCCCTTGATAGGATACGAGGTTCGAGATGGATACCGTCGCAATTTCCATAGACCTGCCGGAGGAAACCGTGCGCGAACTGGATGCGCTGGCGGAAAGCAGGCATCAGTCGCGCGCCGACTTGTTGCGGGAGGCGGTGGATAGAATCGTTTGGCAGGCGCGCATAGACGCTATCCCGGAAGACGATCCAACGCCGGACGAAATCGCTGCCATCGAGCGCGGGCGGCGAGAACATGAACGCGGCGAAACGGTTCCTTGGGAAGATGTCAAACGAAGGCTTCTCGCCCAAAAATCATGACTTGGCGGGTCAAGTTTACCAGGGAGGCTGAAAAGCAACTCGCGAAGGTTCGTGGACGTGATTTCAACCGGTTGGTGTCTGCTATCGACCGCTTGGCAATCGATCCATACGCCGGAGATATTAAGGCATTGCGCGGTTATGACGGCAAATCCTATCGGCGGCGTGTCGGAAACTGGCGCATCATCTATACAATCTACACAGACGAGATCGTGGTTGAAGTAGAGGAAATCACCCGCCGCTCTTCCACGACATACTCATGACTGACGAAATTGACCTCCTCACCCCGCCCGCCTCGAACCAGCCGGAATTTTCGGTGGGCGATCTGGCGCGCGCCATCAAGGGCGTGCTGGAAGGCGAGTTCGGACGCGTGCGGGTGCGGGGCGAGATCAGCGGCTTCAAACGCGCCGGCTCCGGCCATCTCTACTTTCGGCTGAAGGATGACGATGCGGTGCTGGATGCCGTCTGTTGGCGCGGCGCGGCCGGCAGGCTGGGTGTGCAGCCGCAGGACGGGATGGAGGTGATCGCCACGGGCAAGATCACCGGCTACCCCAGCCGCTCCAACTACCAGATCGTCGTCGAACAGATGGAGGTCGCCGGCGAAGGCGCGCTGCTGAAACTGCTGGAGGACCGGCGCAAGGCGCTGGCCGCCGAAGGCCTGTTCGCGCCGGAGCGGAAGGCACCCCTTCCCTTCCTGCCCACGGTGATCGGCGTGGTGAGTTCGCCGACCGGCGCGGTGATTCGGGATATTCTGCACCGGTTGCGCGACCGCTTTCCCCGGCACGTGCTGCTGTGGCCCGTCCTGGTGCAGGGCGAGAGTGCCGCCGGGCAAGTCGCCAATGCGATTCGGGGGTTCAATGCCCTGCCAGCCGATGGCAGCGGCCCCCTGCCGCGGCCAGACGTGCTGATTGTGGCGCGGGGCGGCGGCTCGCTGGAAGACCTGTGGGCCTTTAATGAGGAAGTGGTCGTGCGGGCGGCGGCGGAATCGGCGATCCCGCTGATTTCCGCCGTGGGGCACGAGACGGACACGACGCTGATCGACTTCGCCGCCGACCGGCGCGCGCCGACACCGACCGCCGCGGCAGAGATGGCCGTGCCGGTCCTGGGCGATCTCATCGCGCAACTCGGCCAGTTGAACCAGCGGCTTGCCGGCGGGGGCTGGCGGTTGCTGGAGGAACGGGCGCTGCGCGTGCAGAGCGCCGGGCGAGGCCTGCCGGAACCGGTGGCTTTGGTGGAGCAGGCGGCGCAGCGGGTCGATGATCTGACCGAGCGGCTTGCCTTTGCCTTGCGCGCCGGGCTGGTGGGCGTGGCGCAGGCGGTGCAGGCGGCGGCGGGGCGGTTGCGGCACCCGCGGGAAGTACTGGAACTCAAAGCACAGGCCGTGCAGTCCAATGGCCGGGCACTGGATCAGGCCGCGCGGCAGCATCTGCGTACGGCAGAGCACGCGCTAGCGAGGGTGGATGCAGGGAGGCGGCTGCCGGTGGCTTCCGCACGCAGGCTGGACGATCTGGAGCAGCGCCTCGGCCATGCCTCGGCGCTGCTGGACTCCTATTCCTACGAGCGGGTGCTGGACCGGGGCTTTGTGCTGGTGCGGGGTCCGGACGGGCCGGTGACGGAGGCAGCGCAAGCGACGCCGGGCCTGGGCGTGACGCTGCAATTCAAGGGCAGCGAGACCCGGGACGCGGTGATTGCGGGCGAGGCTCCAGTGAAGCGGAAGCGGGCACCGGCCAAGCGGAAGAAGCCGGCGTCGCCGAGTGGTGGCGGTGGCCAGGGGCGCCTGTTGTAGGGGCCGCGGTGATACTTCTACGCCTTCATTCTCATTCCGAGTGGCCCGGCCCACGGCCGGGGCGTATCGAGGGGCGGTTAGGCAGCACGCCTGGGCCATCTCTCGATACGAGCCTGCGGCTCACTCGAGATGAAGGGCAATAGGAGATGAAGGCGGGGGTGGCGTGGCAGGCGGTAACTTGCAGCCGAGGCAGCGGGAAATTGGGATAGACGGCGTGGACGGGACTAACCCATCCCCTCTTTCGCCTTGGCGATTTCTTCGTCGGGGATGTCGTCGAAGCTGGCGTAGTTCAGGCGGTAGAGGCGGGCGTACAGGCCGTCGTCTTCCATCAGGCTGGCATGGTTGCCCTGCTCCACAATCCAGCCTTCGTTCAGGACGATGATGCGGTCGGCACCGCGGATGGTGGCCAGGCGGTGGGCAATGACGATGGCAGTGCGGCCGGCCAGCAGGCGCTTCAGGGCCTGTTGAATCTCCAGCTCGGTATAGCTGTCGATGTTGGCGGTCGCCTCGTCCAGAACCAGAATACTGGCATCGGCGACCAGCGCGCGGGCGAAACTGATGAGCTGGCGCTGGCCGAGACTCAGGTTCGCGGCGCGCTGGTTTAACTCGGTCTGGTAACCGTCCTCCAGCTTCATGATGAAGTCGTGGGCGCCGACGGCCTTGGCCGCGTCCATCACGTTTTCCAGCGTCGCCTCACTCTTGGCGTAGCGGATGTTCTCCTCCACCGTCGCGGAGAACAGGAACGGCTCCTGCAGCACCATGGCGATGTGCTTGCCCAGGCTTTCCTGGGTAACCGCCCGCACGTCGTGGCCACCAATGCGCACCGCGCCTTCCCACACGTCATAGAAGCGGTGCATCAGGGCGGTGATGGAGGTTTTGCCGCTGCCAGTCGGGCCGACCAAAGCAACGGTCTCGCCCGGCTGCACCTTGAAGGAAATCTCCTTCAGGATCGGGATGCTGGGCTCGTAGCCAAAGGTGACGTTTTCCAGTTCGACCGAGCCGTCGATGCTTTCGGGCTCAATCGCATCCGGCGCGTCCTTCACATCGACCTGCACGTCCATCACTTCGAAGATGCGGTGGCCGGACGCCATGGCGCGCTGCATAATAGAGTACTGGATCGTTAGGGAGCGGATCGGGTCGAAGAAGCGCTGCACGTAGAACAGGAAGGCGATCATCACGCCCACTTCCAGTTCGGCCCCCATGACCATCGCGCCGCCCACCACCACGACAATCGCCATGGCCGAGCCTGTCAGCACGTCCACCACGGGGATAAGCAGATTGGTGAATTTGGAGGCGGTCAGGTGGGTGGTGAGGTTGCGGTGCGCCTTTCGGTCGAACAGCTCGAAATTCAGCGCCTCGCGGCGGAGTTCCTGAATGGCGCGAATGCCGTGCACGTTCTCCGCCAACGCGCCGTTGACGCTGCTGGAGGCTTCGCGCGCTGCCATGAAAGCCTTGCGCGCCCAGGGCAGCCAGACGATGCGCACCAGGAACAGGATGGGCACCACACTCAGGGCCAGCCCACCCAGCACCGGGTCCAGCCAGAGCATGACGCCGACGATGCCGAACAGCAGCACGATATCGCCGATGACGAAGATGGACGCCTCCAGGAATTCCTGGAGGGAGGCGACGTCGCCCTGAAGGCGGCTCATCAGGCGGCCGACCTCCGTCTTGTCCATGAAGCCGAGGGAGACGACCTGAAGGTGGGCGAACATGGCCCGCCGCAGGTCGAACAGAAGGTTCTGCGCGGTGCGGGAGACAATAATCTCCATCGCGTGGTTGCCGATATAGTTCAGCGTCACCACAGCGAAGAACAGCGCCACGTACCAATGCAACCGGTCGATGCTGGCGGTTTCGGTGGCGAGGGCGTCGTCGATCGTGACCTTGACCACCAGCGGGATCGCCAATTGGGTCAGGGTGAAGAGCAGCACGGCGGCGATCGCCATATAAATCCGGCGCTTGTAGGCCATGATGTAGTGCATGAAGCGGCGAATGACCCAGGGGTCAAAGGCGCGGCCGAACAGGTCCTCGTCCTGCTCGATCTGGGAGCCGACGACCGCCAGCGGGGCAGAGCCCGGTGTTTCGGATGAGGAAGCGCCGGCGGGGCGGTTGCGGGCCAGGGTGTTGGGCCGGGTGCTCATGCCGCCACCTCCTCACCCGCCGTCGCGCGGGCCTGCAACTCGTAGAGGCGGGCATAGGGGCCGTTATTGGCCATCAAGGCGTCGTGGTCCCCCCGTTCGACAATATGCCCGTCCTCCAGGAAGAGGATTTCGTCGGCGTGCATCAGGGATGACAGCCGGTGTGCGATGATAATCACGCCGCGCTCGCGCATGGCCTCTGTCAATGCCTCGCGGATTTGCCGTTCGGTCCCGGCGTCGATGGCCGCACTGGAATCGTCGAACACCAGCAGCTTGGCCTCCGGCAGGATGGCGCGGGCGATGGCGAGACGCTGGCGCTGGCCGCCGGAGAGAGACACGCCCCGCTCCCCCACCAGCGAGCGGTAGGCTTCCGGCAGGCTCTGGATATAGCTGTGCAATTGCGCGGTCGCAGTCGCGCCTTCGATCTTCTTCTGCTCCGCCCAGGGATCGCCATAGGCGACGTTGTGGCTGAGACTGGCCGTGAAGAGGTAGGCGTCCTGCTGCACAATGCTGATCGCGTCCCGGACGGATTCGAGGGTCAGGTCACGGATATCCTGGCCGTCGATGGTAATCGCGCCTTCATCCACATCGTAAAAGCGCCCCAGCAGCTGGGTAATGGTGGTCTTGCCGCTGCCGGGCGGTCCGACAATGCCGACGACCCTGCCCGGCCTGACTTCGAAAGAAATGTCCGTGAGGGTGCGCTGGTTCTGAGTCCAGACCGGATAGCGGAAGGAGACATTTTCGAAACGCACCACGCCTTCACCTGGCGCAAGGGGCTTGGCGTCAGGCTTGTCCTTGATGGCCGGCTCCATGTCGATGATATGGAACAGGCGTCCGCCGCAGGTGCTGGTGCGGGCGATGGAGTTCACCATCCAGCCGATCTGGCGCACCGGCATTTGCAGGATGAGCATGAAGGCGAGCGCCTCCGCCAGCACGCCTAGGCTGATCTCGCCGGAAATGACCTTGGCCCCGCCGACCCAAAGCGTCAGACCCATGGCGAGGTAATAGGTAAACGTCATCTGGGTGACGGAGCGCACGAACAGGCCCGCCCGCTCCCGCGCCATGGTCATGGCAACGTCGGCGAAACGGTCGTAGCGCACTAGTTCATAGGCCTGGGCCGCGAAGGCGCGGACGACCCGGATGCCGCCGAGGTTTTCCTCCATGGCCTTGGTCACCAGACTCATCTGGTCCTGATAGGCGAGCCAGGCGTCACGCAGCTTCAGCCGGGCGAGCGAGGCGCGAAGGCCGACAATAGGCACGAAGCTGAGGGCAACCAGGCCGAGGGCCGTGTCCTTGCTGATCAGAATGATCGCGCCGCCGCCGATCAGAACGGTCAGCAGAAAAACGCGCAGGATGCCCGTATCGGTCCAGAGGCGGACACCCTCGATATCGAGGATGCCCCTGGTCATCAGATCGCCCGTGTGGATGCGGTCGTGCCACGAGAAACTCAATTGCTGCAACTTTTGATAGAAATTAAGGCGGAGTTGATAGCCGATAAGCTGCCCGACCGATTCGCCGATGTAGTTCTGCAGCATGGTGAACAGGCCGCGCAGGCTGGCCGCCCCCAGCAGGAGCAGGGCGGTGGTAAGCAAGGCGGCCTCCGCAGCCTCCTGGTCCTGGGTGGCGTTCATCAGCAGGCCGTGCGCCTGGTCCACGGCCTGGCCCAGGAATTGCGGTACGAAGAGCTGAAAGAAGCCAGCACAGATGGTGGCGGCAATCGCCAGCGTCATGCGCCACTTATGCCGGAAGGCCATGGCGGTGATGCGGCGGAGCACGCGCGGGTCCAGCTTGGCGACGTCGATCTGGTAGGTCGCGTCACCGGATGCGGGAGTCGCGGATGCGGTCTGGGAGGGGGATACGCTCATGCCGATTTGTTTAGCATGTTGCTCATGAAGCGGTCACGCACGACTAGCCGTTGCGGCAAAGCTGTCTTGTTGGCAAGGTGCCGCGCAACGAACCATCCCGAAACAAGGAACGCTCCCATGGTCGACGCCCCCAAAGGCCAGATTCCCGGCATCTATCACCGCCATATCGGCGACATTACCGTCACCGTCGTCTCCGACGGCTACCTGATGGGCGGGCTGGATGTACTCAGCAATATCGCCGAAGACCAGGCGCAACGCATGATCGTCGATACCTATGGCGTGTCCAAAGGCCGGAAGACCAGCGTCAACACCTTCCTGATCTATTCCGGCAGCCGCCTCGCGCTGGTGGATACCGGCTGCGGTACCTACATGGCGGATACCGGCGGCAAGCTGTTGCAGAACCTGGAGATTGCGGGCGTCAAGCCGACGGACATCGACACGGTGCTGCTGACCCATATGCACCCGGACCACTCGGCGGGCCTGAGCGACCGCAATTCCTGGACGCCGTTCTTCCCGAACGCGGAGCTAGTGTTCCACGAGAACGAGCTGCGCCACTGGGAAGACGATGCGGCCATGGCCAAAGGCACCGACCGCGAGAAGAAGCTGTTCTTCCAATGCGCCCGCGAGCAGGTCGCGCCCTACAAGAAGCAGATGCGCATGTTCAAGGATAGCGATGACGTGTTCCCCGGCGTCACCGCCATGGCCGCCCACGGCCATACGCCCGGCCACAGCATGTACAATATCCAGTCCGGCAACGAGCAATTGCTGATTTGGGGCGATATCATGCATGTGCCGGACATTCAGGGCCCGCGCCCGGACGTGAGCATGGCCATGGACACCGACCAGATCCAAGCTGCGGCCACCCGTCTGCGGGTCTGCGATATGGCGTCGAGCGACCGGCTGCTGGTGGCGGGCATGCATCTGCATTTCCCGGCGTGCAGCCATGTGGAGCGGCAGGGCAGCGGCTTCCGCGTTGTCTCCGAAATCTGGCAACAATAGAGCGGCAGGGAACGACATCATGCCTTGGATCGAAGCGAATGGCGTCAGCCTGCACTATCACCTGGACGGGCCGTCGGATGGCAAGCCGCTGGTCCTGGTGCATGAACTGGGCGGTACCAGCTATAGCTGGGAACCGCTAATGGAGCGTGTGGTGGCGGCCGGCCACCGGGTGCTGCGCTGGGACTGGCGAGGCTCCGGCCTCTCGGAGAAAATCCGAGGCCCCTTCTCTATTGAGGACATGTGTGCGGACTTGGCGGGCTTGCTAGACGCGGTCCGGTTTCCGCAACCGGCGGCCATCGTCGGAACGGCGCTTGGCGGTGGCATCGCGATAGCCTTCGCCGCCCGTCATCCGGACCGGGTGCGCAAGCTGGTCGTCTCCAGCCCCGCGGCGGGCAGCAGCGAGGTCAATCAGCGGCAGTTGGAGCGCGCGGCAGGCTTCGAAAAAGACGGCACCCGCCCCTACGCCGACCCGAGTCTGGCCCTGTCCTACCCGGAGAAATACCGGACGGACGCCGCCAAGTACGAAGAATACCGGAACCGCTGGATTTGCAACGACCCGAACAGCTTTGCCGCCCATGGCCGGATGCTGGCGAACATGGACGAGAGCGTGAACTTCGGCAAAATCGCCTGCCCTGCCCTGGTGCTTTCCGGCGTGGACGATCCGCTGCGCACACCCGCTGCGGTAAAGGAGATTGCCGACGCCATTCCGGGCGCAGAGTATCGTGAGTTAAATGCCGGGCACTTCCTGCCGGTCACCTCGCCGGATCTGTGGGCAGAGACGGTGCTGCCATGGCTGAAGGAATAGCGCGGAGCGCGTATCGAAGAGCGGACCTATTTGATGCGGAGAACACCATGCCCCTGATTGAAGTGAACGGCGTTGTGCTCGAGTACCAGTTCGACGGACCGGCAAGCGGTACACCGTTGGTGCTGTTGCACGAACTGGGCGGGTCGATGCAGAGCTGGGACCGCTGCATTCCAGCCATGGTCGAGGCAGACCGCCGGGTGCTGCGCTACAACTGCCGCGGCACGGGGGCGTCGGAGAAAATCCGGGGCGAGTTGGACGCCGGCACCATGTGCGACGACCTGGCGGCGCTGATGGATGCAGTAGGCCTTGCGCAACCGGCCGATGTGGCCGGCACAGCGCTGGGCGGCGGTGTGGCGCTGGCCTTCGCGGCACGCTACCCGACCAAGGTGCGCCGGGTGACGGCTTCCAGTCCCGCTATCGGCGGCGACAGCGGCATTGAGGGCATGCTGCGAACGCGGGCCGACGAGGTTGAGACGGGTGGAATGCGGCCGCAGGTCGATAGCAGCCTCATCCGCTCCTACATGGAGAAATACCGGACGGACCCTGTGGCATTCACCGCCTACCGCAACCGCTGGATCGCGAACGATCCCGGCAGCTATGCCAGCCACAACCGGATGCTGGCGGGCATGGACGAGCGGGCGAACCTGGGCCGTATCGCCTGTCCGTGTCTGATCACCGGCGGCAGCGACGACCACCTGCTGACGCCGGCGGCGATGAAGGAAATCGCGGACCAGATACCCGGTGCCGAATACCGTGAACTGCCGACCGGCCACTTTCTGCCGGTCAACACGCCGGACCTGTGGGCCGCTGAGGTGTTGCCCTGGCTGAACGGGTAGGAAGTAACAGTTCGGCGTTGAACGGCTAGGCCAGCGGCTCGCTGTTGTTGCGGATCCAGACGGCGAGCGCGTCCTCACTCAAGCTACCTGAAGCGACACCAATCACAGTTTGATAAGCGTCCGGCTGAGATGCATTCAGGCGCTGGCCGTTGAGAATCAAGAAGGTCATCAGGGCTATGAACGCGATGCGCTTGTTGCCATCGACAAAGGCATGGTTCTTGGCAAGCGCAAAGCAATACGCAGCGGCGAGTGCCGCCAGGTCCGGCGGCGGGTCTCCGTAGGAGAATAGCTGCAAGGGCCGGGCAAGGGCCGACTCCAGCATTCCATCATCGCGCAAGCCGTCGGCACCGCCATGCTCCGCCAAACTTTCAGAGTGGAGGGCCAGGATTGTTTCTTTCTCCAGCCACTCCGGCGCTTCACGCAGGGTCACTTCGCCAGTTCACGCAACGTGTCACGGTACTGGGCCATGGCCTTGCGGCCGGCCTCAATCTGCTTCGACACATTGTCGTCGTAAGCCGTGAGCAGAAAACCGCCAGGCGCAGCAACCAATTGCAGGTGATCCCCCTTTTCCACATTCAGGCGGGAAAGGACGTCCTTTGGAATGACGATGCCGGTGGAGGTGCCGATGGAGGTAAGCTTGACTTTGTGCATGGCTGGAACTCTCTTCTTATCGTCATAAGAATATAGAGCGTTTGCCGCCCAGCTTCAAGCATCGCCACTTGACCCTTTCGGCCCCTCCCCGCAAGCTTCCACGCCGCCAAGGGAGACCTGCGCCATGCCCACTAAGCCCGCCGATGGCAGTGCCTACCGGCTGCCGGAACCGTCCTACGACGCTGACCTGACCAGGGTGGAGCGCGGCACGCCGATGGGGGAGTTGTTGCGGCGCTACTGGCACCCAGTGGGGCTCGCGCAAGACGCCACAGCACGCCCCCGCAAGGTGCGGATTCTGGGCGAAGACCTGATCCTGTTCCGGGACGGCCAGGGCCGGGCCGGGCTGGTCTATCCGCGCTGCTGCCACCGGGGGACGACGCTCTATTACGGCAAGGTGGAAGAGCGGGGCATCCGCTGCTGCTATCATGGCTGGCTGTTCAACGTGGAGGGGCATTGCCTCGACATGCCGGTAGAGCCTAACGGTGGCGGCAACTTCCGGCGCAAGGTGCGCCAGCCCTGGTATCCGGTGGAAGAACGCTACGGCATCATCTTTGCCTATCTGGGTCCGCTGGACCGGAAGCCCCTGCTGCCGCGGTTTGAGGTGCTAGAGGAACTAGGCGAGGGTGAGTTCGTCGAGGCGGACGATGGCGGCATCGGAACGGGCGGAGCGGCGGTGGCGCCATGCAACTGGCTCCAGCACTATGAGAATGTCATGGACCCGCTGCACGTGCCGATCCTGCATGACGGCTTCAGCGGCACCCAGTTCGTCGGCGCGATGGGCATCGTGCCGGACGTGCGGTTCGAGGCTTTCGCGCTCGGCGTGCGGTCCTATCAGGTGCGGAAACTGGAGGACGGCGGCATGCTGAACCGGATAAGCGAGACGGTGCTGCCGACGGTGCGGGTGGTGGCGAGCCCGCGTCTGACGCCAGGCCGTTGTGAGAGCATCGGCTGGACCCTGCCCATCGATAGCGAAACCTATACCGTCTATACGGCGGCACGGGTCAAGGAGGCCGGTGTGCTGAGCCGCATCCGGTCGACGTTCGACGGAAGACCCTGGGCGGACCTGAGCGAGCAGGAACACCAGGACCTGCCCGGCGATTGGGAGGCACAGGTGGGTCAGGGGCCGATCACCTATCACTCGGAAGAACATCTGGGCTCCAGCGACCGCGGCATCATCATGCTGCGCAAGATGCTGCGGGCGGATGCGGAGAAGGTGGCGGCGGGCGGCGATCCGGCAGGCGTTACCTTTGTGCCGGGGGAGGAAGTGATCGGGTCGGAGGCGGGGAACTGGTTTGCGGGGCCCGGTTGAGGGCATTTGTTGTTGTCCCGAGAGGCGGGCGACACCATCTCAACCTGTAGGGATTCCGCGAAGTTTAGCGGACATTTTACCGTCTCCATTGCATCTACATCCGATCTACATGGGATCTACATTCCATCTACATCGGATAAACCAGGCATCTACATTTTTGGCCTGCAATGTAGATTTTTGTCGATGAATGTAGATGTTTTCCGGGTTTTTTAACTGCATGAACGAATGTGGTATCATTTTATTGCTTGCGCGCTGTGTTCCGGCTGACAGCGGTAGCGGCGGTCTCGCCGGAGCGGATTGCGCCTTCGATGGTGGCGGGTAGGCCGGTGCTGGTGAAATCGCCCGCCAGGGTCAGGTTTGCGGGGCCGATGCCGGGCTTTGGCCGCAGCGCAACGCCGGCCGGGGATTGGTCGAAGGTTGCCCGGCGCTCGCGGATCAAGCGGGCGGCGAGGTAAGGCTGGTCCGGCAGGTCGAGTGCCTGGCGCACTTCCCGCCACAACACCGGCAACAGCTCGTCTTCGGGGAGGTCCGCCAGGCCCAATTGGTCAGCCGCGCTGATGGTGATGCTGGCCATATCCTGCCGGATGAACAACCAGTGGGCCTTGCCGCCAAGCAGGCCGAGAAAGCGCGGCTCGCCGGGCGGTGCGGCGGGCGCGGATAGGCGGAAATGGGCATTCAGGATGACGGACTTATCCGCCGGCAGCGGCAGGTCCGGTATCAGGCGGCGAAGTTGCGCGGGCGGTACGGCCAGCACGACTTGGTCGCCCTCGGCCAATGATTGGGCAGGGCCGCCAAAACCTAGAGCGGTGGCGCTGTCGTTCGTCACCGTGACCTCCCGCAGACGGCGGCTAAAATGGACGGGCACGCCCCTCCCCCGCAGGTAGGCCAGGGCCGGTTCGACAAAGGCTTCGCTCAGGCCGTTGCGGGCAATCATGGGGCGGCAATGGCGGCCGCCTTTGGCGAAACTCTCCTTCAGGGCCTGCCACAGCAGGCGGGCGCTGGCTTGGGCGGGGACCGCGTTCAGGGCCGCGATGGTCAATGGCTCCCAAAACCGGTCGAACAGCGCACCCGGCGGCAGCACCTCTGCAACGGTCTGCCCTGGCTCGGCGAGCGGCAGGCGCAGGGCCGCGGCGTAGCTGCGTGCAGTGGTACCGGGGATGCGGCGGCTCCGGGCGAGCAACCACCAGGGGACCGGACACGGATTGGGCCGAACGGTCCAGCGCTCCCACGTTTGCAGGTCCAGGAAGGGAAAGGCGGCCTCCGGCGCTATGGACAACTCGTCCCGCGCGCCCAGCAGATCGAGATAAGCGGTGGCGCTCCGGTTGCCGCTCAGCAGGAGGTGGTTGCCATTGTCGATGCGGCAGCCGAGGACCGGGTCGTCGTAAGACCGGCAGCGCCCGCCCGCCTGCCCTGCGGCTTCGTAGAGAGTCACCGAGTAGCCCTGCCCGGTCAGCCGGACCGCGGCCGAGAGCCCGGCAAGACCGGCTCCGACCACATGAACCATGGGTGCCTGATTGCCCGTACCTTTGGGATCGGTCACGGCTGCTCCGGCACCCGGATGGCGTAGCGCAGGCTAAGGCGAAGCTTCCGCCACTTGCTCAGCCGGATGGGTGTGCTGCCGAGACCCCAGTCCCAGCGCTCCAACAGGCTGAGGTAGCCTTCATAGACGCCCATCATCATCAGGGCCGGCCGGATGGTGCGGTGGTCGAGGCTTCGCATGGCGGTGCGGGCCTCGCCGAACCGCTCGCGCGCGATGGCTCCCACGGCGCGAGAGACGGCAGCGGTAGCAGGACTGGCGGCAACCGCCGCCGGTGACATTCCGGCCAGTCCGTTTTCGGCAAGCGCCTCCCTAGGGAGATAGAGGCGGCCGACCTCCGCGTCTTCCCGCACGTCGCGCAGAATGTTGGTCAGTTGCAGGCCATCGGCGAGCGCCAGGGCAAAGCGGTCGGAAGCAGGGCCCGGCGGCGCACCGAAAATCGGCATGGACAGCATCCCCACCGTCCCCGCCGCCCGGCGGGTGTAGGCCAGCAAGTCCGCCAGGGACGGGGCGACGATGGGGCCAACATCCATCTCCATGCCCTCGATCAGCAGCAGGAACTCCTGCTTCGGCAGGGCAAAGACGCGGACGGCTTCGGCCAGCGCTATGCCGATGGCAGTGCGGGGCGCGCCGGCATAGATGGCGTCCACTTCCTGCCGCCATTCCTGGAGCTGAGACTTCTTGGCGGCCGGTGGTGCATCGCCGTCGGCAATATCATCGACCGCGCGGGCGAAGGCGTAGACGGCAAACATGGCCTGGCGCTTGGGCCGCGCCATCAGCTTCATGGCAAGCGTGAAGGACGAGCCAGAGCGGTTGACTGCCGCCAGCGCCTGGGCGCGGGCCTCGTGGAGAGTCAAGCCGGGCGGCGCGGTGGCGAGCCCGGCAGCCATCCCGGCGGGGGTCATGCGCGCACCTGCCTGCGCGGCAGGGCGGCCTGCCAGAGCCCACCGCCAAGAGCGGCGACGGCATCGAGCTTTGAGAGGGATACGCGGGTTGCAAGCGGGTCCTGCCGGCGAAGGCGTGTCGAGAGGCGGCGGGCGAGGTTGACGATCACCGCGGCCTCCGCCGCCAGCCGCCGGTCGCGGATCAGGCGGCCCATGGGGGTTGCTTGGCCAATCAAGCGGTCGCACCGGTCCAGCATCCGGTCCAGCACACGGCGCAGGCCGGAGGAAAGAGCGCCCGCGTCCAGGTCTTCTGCCGCCACGCCTTCCGCCTGCATCCAATCGAGCGGCAGGTAGACCCGGCCGAGGCTGCGGTAGTCATCGCCGCAGTCCTGGAGATGGTTCAACACCTGGAGGGCGGAGCAAAGAGCGTCCGATGCGGCCAGCGCGGCCTCCTCCTCTCCATGCAGGGCCAACAGATAGCGGCCGACCGGATTGGCCGAGAGTGCGCAATAGCCCATCAGGCTGTCCCAATCGGCATAGCGTGACTGGGTCGCGTCCTGCCGGAAGGCAGCGACAAGATCGGTTGCATGGCGGGCCGGAACACCGGTCGCAGCCAGGCTTTCACGCAGCGCCAGGGCCTTGCCAT
The DNA here is from genome assembly GCA_965222315.1 of Alphaproteobacteria bacterium. Lineage (GTDB taxonomy): Bacteria > Pseudomonadota > Alphaproteobacteria > Bin95 > Bin95 > JACKII01. Next base: position 3,145,906 of record OZ244951.1, read on the forward strand.
AGCCGGGCGGCGGCGGGGCCGGGCCGGTCAGCGCCCCCTCGAACGCATCAAGGCGGGCAAGCTTCTCCGCAGGGGTCAGAGACGGGCTGTCGGCAATGTCGTCGATCGCACGGGCAAAGGCATAATAGGCGCGGATGTGCGGGCGAAAGTCACGGCGGATCAGCAGGGAGGCCACGGGAAAATTCTCGTCCCCTGCCCCCTTACCGGACGGGATTTCGGGGCCGGTCAGCGCTGCATGATTGGTTGCGGAGGCGTCCGCCGTCTCCATCGGAGCATCCCGGATTCGATAGGCCAGCGGCGCGCTGGCGGCCGCCTCAACCTATTGAGGCGGTGCTGCGCCCGCAACCGAAATAAGCCCTTGGGCAGAGCCGGAACGGGCTTGCCGCCCGCCTCTGCCCTAACGCCTTAGACCAACTGGTTGGCCTCATCGAAGTTGGCGACACCAGCGAGGATGATTGAATCCCCGTCGCCATCCAGAACAAGCGTCGTCTGCGACGGAAGGTTGATCTCCTGCACGATGGACGCGCCGCCAAGCGCCAGGAAATCGTCCGTGCCGAAGTCGAGGATGTAGTCGAACTCCCGGATGCCGTTGCTGGTCTCGCCGCCGAAGGCAAATGTATCGACGCCGCCACCGCCAATGCTGAAGTCGATCAGACCACCCAGCGACTCGATGGTCTCATCCAATGCCGTACCCGAAAGCTGGTCGAAGCCCGGGGTGCCGGTGACCGTGACCACGCCGCCCTCGTTCACGTCCAGCACCTCCACCATGATGTCCTGGGTGACGGTGTCGGTGCCGTCGAACGCCTCGACCCTGACCTCGTAGATGTTGTCGCCGGCAATACCACCGGTATCGGTTGGGTTCTCGAAGTCCGGCGCGCTGATGAAGCTCAGATCGCCGGTGACCGGGTCTATGGAGAACTGCGCGCCATCGCCGAACGTGTTGTCGACCGCGTAGGCCAGCACGTCATTGGCATCATCATCCTGTGCCTGCACCGTATCGACGAAGGTCTGGTTCTCGTCGATGGTGAAGTCGTTGTCGCTGATGAAGACCGGCGCGTCGTTCACACCGTTGATGGTCATCGTCACCGTCGCCGTATCCGTGAGGCCGAGACTGTCGGTGATGGTGTAGGTGAAGGTGTCGGTCGCCGATTCCGTGGCCCCCAAAGCGTTGAAAGCGCCATTGTCGGTGTAGCCGAATGTGCCATTGGCGTTCAGTTGCAGCATTGCACCGGACGCCAGCGTGATGAGCGTGCCCACGTCCGCCGGTGTACCGTTGACCGACGTCACCGTGAAGGTGTCGGCCGCATCCGGGTCGAAGTCGGCCCCGGCGCCATTGTCGGCAAAGACCGTGCCGAGGAGCAGCGGGCCGTCCTCCTGCATGGCAAAGCCGTCGTCCAGCGCAACCGGCGCGTCGTTGACGCCCGTAATGGTCACGGTCGCAGTCGCCGTATCCATCAGACCGAGATTGTCGGTGATGGTGTAGGTGAACGTGTCCGTACCCGTGACCCCCTCAGCCAGGGCATTGAAGGCGCCGTTGTCGGTGTAGCCGAACGTGCCGTTGGCGTTGAGTTGCAACAATGCGCCGGACGCCAGCGTGATAAGCGTGCCCACGTCCGCCGGCGTGCCGTTGACCGCCGTCACCGTGAAGCTGTCGGCCGCATCCGGGTCGAAATCAGCCCCGGCGCCATTGTCGGCAAAAACCGTGCCGAGGAGCAGCGGGCCGTCCTCCTGCATGGCAAAGCCATCGTCCAGCGCGACCGGCGCGTCGTTGACGCCGTTGATCGTCACCGTAACCGTCGCCGTATCCATCAGGCCGAAACTGTCGCTGATGGCGTAGGTGAAGGTGTCGGTATCGGATGCGCCGTCACCCAGAGAGTCGAAGGCGTTGTTGTCGGTGTAGCCGAACGTGCCGTTCGCGTTGAGCTGAAGCAATGCGCCGGACGCCAGCGTGGTGAGCGTGCCGACGTTTGCCGGCGTGCCGTTTACGGCGGTGACCGTGAAGGTATCGCCTGCATCCGGATCGGAGTCGGGGCCGGAGCCATTGTCGGCAAACACCGTTCCGAGGAAGAGCGGGCCGTCTTCCTGCACGGCGACGGCATCATCCTGGGCGACCGGCGGCGAGTTGCCGGGCGCCTGAATTGAGACGTTGACCGTGGCCATGTCCGTGCCGCCATTGCCGTCGGATATGCCGTAGGTGAAACTGTCCGTGGTCGGCGCGGAGAAACCCGCACCGGTCGGATCATAGGTGAACGTGCCGTCTGATTGCATGTTCACCGTCGCACCTGACGGCAGGGTGAAGGCTGCGCCCAGGGCGCCGGTATTGCCGTTAACGCCGGTCACGGACAGGGTGTCGTTCTGGTCGACGTCATCGTCCGCTGCCGAGCCGACCCCTGACAGCACATTGCTGTTGAAGGTGCCGGTCACGATCACGGAGAAGCTGTCGTCGTTCGCTACCGGATCGTCGTTCTCGCCGGAGATGTTGAAGGTGGCGGTCGCCATGTCCGTCAGCCCGAAACCATCGGTGATAGTGTAGGTGAAGGAGTCGGTGTCGTTGTCGCCGACGCTCAGGAAATCGAACGCGCCATTGCTAGAATAGCCGAACGTCCCGTTTGCATTGAGTTGCATGATCGCGCCGGACGCCAGCGTAATGGGCGTACCCACATCTGCCGGCGTGCCGTTGACGGCGGTCACGGTGAAGCTGTCGGTCGCGTCCGGATCGGCATCCGCGCCAAAGCCGTTGTTGGCAAACACGCTGTCCTGCAGCAGGCCGTCGTCTTCCGACAGTCCGAAGGTGTCGTCGAACGCGGCCGGCGCATCATTCAGGCCGGTCAGGTTGATCGTCACCGTGGCGGTGTCGAACAGCCCAAGCCCATCGGTGATGGTGTAGGTGAAGGTGTCCGTATCCGGCTCGCCCTCGCCCAGACTGTCGAACGCCGTGCCCGGATCGTAGGTAAAGGTGCCGTCGGAGGCGACATTCACCGTTGCGCCAGACGCGAGCAGCGTGCTGACGCCCACATCGGCGCCTGAACCCTCGACCGCGCTGACGGTGATCGGATCGCCGTCAGGATCTTCATCGATACCGTTGCCATTGTCGGCGAACAGATCATCGACGACCGCGGTGTTCTCGTCCGTGGCAAAGGCGTCGTCCTGCGCCACCGGCGGGTCTGTATCGCCGTTGATGGTGATATTGACCGTCGCCATGCTGGTCAGGCCGAGCCCATCTTCGATGGTGTAGGAGAAGCTGTCGCTGCCGGTCTGGCCGCTGCCAAGCGCGGCAAACGCACCATTCTGATCGTACTGGAACGTGCCGGATGCATTCAGCGTCAGCAGTGCGCCGGACGCCAGGGTGATCTGGGTACCGACGTCCGCGGCGTTGCCATTCACCTCCGTCAGGGTGAAGAAGTCGCCGGAGTCGATGTCGAAGTCTGCACCGTTGCCGTTGTCGTTGAAGACGGAGCTGTTGATGCCCGCGTCCTCGGCAATGTTGTAGTCATCGGCCAACGCCGTCGGCGCGTCGTTGACGCCGGTCAAGGTGACCAGCAGCAACGCATTGTCGGAGCCGCCGTCGCCATCGGAGACGGTGTAGCCGATGAAGTCCTGCGCCGTCGCGCCTTCCGCCAGGGATTGGAAGCCGCCCGCCGGATCGAAGGTGAAGTCACCATTGGCGTTAATGGTAACGACCGCGCCGGAGCCCCGCGGCAAAGCCACGCCGACATTGAGCGCCGACCCCGCAACCTGCGTGACGGAGAGCGTCGTCAGATCATCAACATCGCTGCTGTTGACCAGGGCATTGCCCATCACCGGCAGGCCGTCTTCATCCGCGGTGTCGAAGACGTTCAGCGCCACCGGATTGTCGTTAACGCCATTGATGGTGACGGTGACCGTCGCCTGGTCGGTGCCGCCATTGCCGTCGGAGATTGTGTAGGTGAACGTGTCCGTATCGGTCGCTCCGGCTGCCGTCGACTCGAACGCATTGTTCGGGTCGTAGGCGAACGTGCCGTCGCTGTTCAGGGTCAGCAGCGCGCCGGAGGGCAGGATGACTTGGTTACCGACATCGCTGCCGTTACCATTGACGGCCACGACCGAAACCGGGTCGCCGTCACTGTCATCGTCGATGCCGTTACCATTGTCAGCGAAGACATCGCCCGCCGTGATCGCCGTGTCCTCATCCGTGGAGACACCGTCGTCCTGCGCCACCGGCGGCAGGTTGGAGACGTTGATGTTGACGGTGACCGTCGCAGTGTCGGTGCCGCCGAAGGTGTCCGTGATCTGGTAGGTGAAGCTGTCGGACGATGGGCTGCCGGTCAGCGTCGTCGGGTCGTAGTCGAGCGTGCCGTCCGACTGCAACATGACGGTCGCACCCGATGGCAGCATGATGCTGTTGCCGACATCGGCTGCGCTTCCATTGATCTGCGTAACCGTGAAGGCATCGCCATCCACATCGTCATCGGCGCCATTGCCATTGTTGGCAAAGACGTCCTCGACGATCGGGGTGGTGCCGGTGGCCGCGAGCGTATCGTCCTGAGCCAACGGATTGTCGTTCTGGCCGTCGATCTGCACCGAGACCGTGGCGACGTCGGTCAGGCCGCCGTCATCCTCGATCGTGTAGGTAAAGCTGTCGCTGCCGAACTGGTTGCTGGCGAGCCCCTCGAAGGCCCCGTTCGGGTCGTAGACGAAGTCGCCATTGCCATCGACCGTAACCGTCGCGCCGGAGGCCAGCGCAATCGGCACGTTGACCGTGAAGGCTCCACCGTCCACCAGCGTCAGGGTGAAGGGATCGTTGCCCGGATCGCTGTCGTTGAACAGCGCATCGAACGGTGGATCGGCAGCATCCTCGCTAACCTGGATGAGGTCGTCGATAGCATTGGGCGCAGCGTTCTGCACCGTGACCATGAACGTATCGACCTCAACCGAGTTCGGCTGGCCCGCATTATCGTCCACCGTCACCGTGACCGTGAAGACACCCTCCGGGCCAAAGGTATGGCTGATGGTAGGGCTATTGCTGCTGGTATTGAACGTCTGGTCGGCAATCGCGTCGCCGTCGAAATCGACGGAAATGGTACGGTTGTCGGCATCTGGGTCGGTCAGAGTCAGCACGCGCTGGAAGAACTGGCCTTCCGCAACCGCGGCGTTCGCTCCGGCCTCCAGCCCTGGCGGGTCGTTCACCGGGTTAACGGTGACGTCGGCCTGTACCGCGGCCGGCGCAAACGAGATGCCGTCCGAACCGGTCCAGAGGAATTGGTCCGCCCCGAAGAAGTCCTGATTGCCCTGATAGACCAGTTGGTCGGCGATCAGTTCGGCAATCGTCACTTCCTGGCCAGCCGAGATCGGCGAGCCGTTCAGGGTGATGGAGCCCTGGGTCGGCAGGGTATCGATCCGGATGGCCTGAAGCGTCTGACCGTTCGGATCGACGAAGCCCGCTTCGAACACGGACTCGTCCAGTATGATCGGCGTGTCTTCATCGCCGACCGCGCTCACCGGCGAGACCGCCGGGGCATCGTTGTTGTAGATCTGGTAGAAGACACCGTTGCCGGAGCCGTCGCCCGCCGTGCTGCTGGAAGTCGATGTCCAGGCGATGGTGAAACCGCCGCCCGGCAGTTCGGTGACCACCGGCTGGTTTTGGGTGCTGGAGAACTCCGTGTTGACCTGGAACTGGCTGTCGAGCCGATTGCCGTTCTGGTCATATTGCTGGGCGAACACGCCGACGCCCGAGCCGTCCGTCCCGCTATTGTCGCTCCACGTGATGACGAAACCACCCGTGTCGAGCGCGGTTACGTCGGGCTCGGACTGGCTGGAGATGCGCTGGTCGTTGACGCGGAACTGGTTCGCCACCAGCGTACCGTCCGGCATGAAGATGCTGGCATAGACGCCATTGCTGGAGCCGTCCGCGACGGCATCGACCCAGGTAACCACCAGATTGCCATCGTTCAGCGTCTCGACACGCGGGAATGTCTGGGCATTGACCGTCAGCGTATTGATGTTGATCTCGCCGCCAAGCGGATTGAAGCTCGCATCGAACCGCTGGCCAACGATGCCCCAATTGTCGCCGTCGCTGCTGCCGCCACTGGAGAACGAATGCCAGGTGACGAAGAAGCCGCCATCGGCAAGCGCGGTGACCGTCGGGGCATCCTGTTCGCTGATCGTGGTGGTGTTAACCACGAACTCAGCCGGACCGATCAGCGTGCCGTCGGTATCGAACACCTGCCCGATCACGCCGGAACCGGTGCCGTCGCCCGCACCGCCGGAGGTCTCGGAATGCCAAACCTGGACCCAGCGTCCGGCGTTCGCGCCCTCAAGCGCCGCAACATCGGACTGGTCCTGGTTCGAACTGGTCAGGGCATTGACCTGGAACTCGCCGGAACCGGCGACAGAAGCCGTGACGCCATCCGGGTCGACCATTACGCCATTGGCATCGAACCGCTGGGCGAACACGCCGTTGATCGAGCCGTCGAGGCTGCCATTATCCGTCCATGAGACGAGGAAGCCGCCATCGGGCAGGCCAATCACCGACGCATCGAACTGGCTGTTCGCGGCCGTCGTATTGACCTGGAACTCGCCGATACCGGCCGGCGGCAATGCCGTGCCATCAGGGGCGACATGGTTGCCCAGCGCGTCGATCCGCTGGGCGAAGATGCCTTCGGCCGAGCCATCCTGGTTCTGGGACTGCCAGACTACGATGAAATCGCCGTTGGCAAGGGTCGCGATGGCAGGCGTGTCCTGATCGCTGACCGTGGTGGTGTTGGCCTGATTTTCGCCGCCGAGCGGTACGGCCGCATCCACGGTTGGTGTAATGTTAACCTGCACCAACACCGGATCGGAGGCCGCGCCATCGCCGTCGGTCAACTGGATGCGCAACTGCCGGACCGGCAGCGGATCATCGGACACGTTGCGGTAGGTCAGATGCTCGACCAGCACCTCCGTCGCTTCCGGCGTCGCGTTGGCGTTCAGCAGGATCTCGAACGGCTGGCCAGCCGCACCGTCCTGGACGATCTGGCCGACGATGACCGCATCAACCAGCACATCTGCGCCGGAAATCGATACGCGGGCATCCTGGCGCAAGCCGAGTACATCCTGGGTCAGGTCGTCCGGGGGATTGATCTGATCGATCAGCGGCGCCGACGAAATGACGTTGGAGACCAGCAGAGAGCCGCCGTCGAAGTCCGTGGAATCCGGGTCGGATACTGCCGCCGCACCGTTTGCGTCGATCAATTGCGGCACACCGTTGATGGTGTTTTCCACATAGTTGACAACCGCATTGACCCCTTCGACCACCGGGTCGCCGCCGACGGAGAAGTCCGCCGGGTCGCCGAACAGGCGGTGGAAGATGCCATTGCCGGAGCCATCGCCCGCACCGGCGCTGGTCTGGGACTGCCAGACGGCGACATAGTTGATGCCGCCAAGGCTCGCCAAGGCCGACCCGTCCTGAGTGCTGCTGAACTCTTCGTTGAGTTGCACCCGGCCATCGATGCGATTGCCGTTGCTGTCGAAGGTCTGCGCGAATACTCCGGTGCCGGAGCCGTCTGTCCCGTTGTCGTCGCTATAGCTGACCACAAAGCCGCCGCCCGGCTGCGCGATCACATCAGGGTTGCGCTGGTTGCTATCGACAACTTCGTTGACCAGGATTTCGGCTGTCGCCGGCGTACCGTTCGTGTCGAACTTCTGGACATAGATGCCCTGGCTGGTCGTATAGCCGAAGTCGTCATTGTGGTCGGATTTGTAGGCGACAACGAACCCGCCATCGTCGGTAGCGGCGACGGACGGCGTATCCTGCGAGAAGCGCTCACGAATGTTCAACTGCTGCGGCACACCGATGACGGAGCCATCGGAGGCGTAGAGCTGGGCGAAAACGCCGTTGCTGAAATCGCCCGGATTGTCGAGGTTGTTAGCGGTGAAGACAACCACCGTCTTCTGGTCGTTAAGAACGGCAACCGCCGGGTCGAAGAAGGCTTCATTGCCAATTGCTTCGATCTCGAACGGCAGGCCAACCGTGCCGCCGGCGTCATCGAAGCGCTGGCCAACGATGATGTTCTGGAACGGCGATTGATCGTCCTGAACCTCGCGGACCAGCACGAAGTCGCCGTTGTTGTAGGCGGCCAGCGCGACATTGCCCTCGGCAAAACCCGGATGGGTGACGGCAATCTCATTTCCGACTTTCTGGCCGTTCGGGTCATAGACCTGAACGTTGGCTTCAAAGCCCGAAACCGCGTTGCTCTGCCAGCCGACCGCAAATCCGCCCGTGCTCAGGCCGATAACGGCGGAGTTCTGCTGCGCCGATACCGTGGTCGTATTGACCAGGAACTCGCCGCCGACCGGCGCGCCCGATGCATCGTACATCTGACCGAACACACCGGTATTACCGTCGCCGGTAGCATCCTGATTGGTGGAGGTCCAGGTCGCGACGTACCCGTTCGGATTGCCGGAGACCGGATCGAACAGCGTCGCAACATCCGGGTCCGCCTGCTCACCCGTGACGAAGCTATTGGTCTGCGCTTCTCCATCAACCGCACCGGCGGCATCTTGCTCCGGCGTGATGGTCACATTCACGGTCTCGCGGAACACACCGCCGTCGCCGTCCGTAATCGTCAGCGCCAGCAGGCGGTCGGTTTCCGGGTCGTTCGAAAGGTTGGCATAGCCGAGGCTTTCCGCCAGGGCTTCCACCGCAATGGGCGTTGCATTGGCGTTGAGCGTAACCGTCAGGTCGGCGCCATTCACGCCATCGGAGATGATGGTGCCGATAGATGTGCCGTTGAACTGCACATCCGTCGCGCCAATCACCGTGATTGGCGAACCGGCTGGTGGCGTTATGGATAGCTGGTCCTGGTCCCCATCGTCCGGCGAGGCGAACTGGGTCTGGATCGTGTCATTCTGAACAACGCTCAGCGTCAGGCGACCGCCGTCGAAATCGGCGGAGTCCGAGTCCCCTACTGCCAGCGCCGGGAACAACTGCTCCGGTCCGGCATTCAGGTCAGCCTCATCGAACACGACCGTGCCTGGCAAACCGGAAACAACCGGATCGCTGGATTCCGCGACGCTGCCGGGAGCCGCAAACTGGCGGACAAACACGCCATTGGACGAGCCATCACCCGCCGTGCCTGACGTAAAGGAGGTGAAGGACACAACAAAGTCGCCATTGCCGGTCGATGCGGCGCTGGATTCACCCTGGGTGCTGCTGGTCTCGGAGTTGACGACAAAGTTTCCGTCAACACGGGAGCCATCCGCCGCAAACACCTGCGCCAAGACGCCCTGGCCGCTGCCGTCGGCGCCGCTGCTGTCGGAGAAGGTGACAATCCAGCCACCGCCCGGCAATGCCGCCATCGACGGATCGAACTGGGAGGAGAAGGTAACGTCGTTGACCCGCACATTCCCGGCAGCATCAGGCGTGCCGTCATTGGCATATTGCTGCTGATAGATGCCGATACCGGAGCCATCGATACCGCTGTCATCCTGCCAGGCAATGACGAAGCCGCCGCCGTCGAGCGCGACGATGGACGGCACATGCTGGTTGTTGACGACGTTGGCGTTAACCTGGAATTCGGCCACCACATTGGTGCCGGTATGGTCGGTGATCCGGGCAAAGACGCCATTGTCGAACGTCGGCGCGTTGTCCTGGATCTGAGAGACCCAGACAAAGGCGAGATTGCCGTTGCTGAGTTCCGCCACCTGGCTCGCAAACTGGTTGTTGGCCGTCGTCTGGTTGACGATGAACTCACCGGCCCGCGCGGTGCCGTCGGCGTTGAAGGTGCGCGCCGCAACGGCTTGCCCCGACGTGTCCCCCGATCCGCCCGACGTTTGCGCCGTCCATGTCGCCGCGAAACCGCCGTCTGCCAGATAGGAGAGGCTCACCTGATCCTGAAGGTTGCTGGTTTCCTCATTGATCAAGAACTCGCTGCCGACACGGCTGCCGTCTGCCGCAAAGACCTGGCCGATAACGGCCCTGTCCGTATCGCCCCCGGCAATCCCCGCCGGATGAGCGAAGCTGTCATCCTGCCAACCGACGGCGAAGCCACCGCCCATGAGGCCGGTTACGCTGGGCGCGGTTTGGGAGAATTCCGTGTGGGCGTTAATCTGGATTTCACCGCCGATCGGGTTGCCATCCAGGTCATAAATCTGACCGAAGATACCGGTGCCGCTGTCCTGCACCCGGTCCTGATCCTGACTGACCCAAACGGTTACGAATCCGTTGGGGTTGCCCGTGCCGCTGTCGTACAGCGTCGCCGTTGCCGAAGCGGACTGGCTGCCGCTGGTGAACGTATTGACCTGCTGGTCGCCCTCCACCGGCACCTGCAGCAGGTCTGCTTCCGGGGTGACGTTAATGGTGATCAGATTATTACCGGTGCTGCCGCCGTCGCCATCGCTGATCTGCACGCTGTACTGGCGGGTTGGTGCCGGGTCGTCGGAGGCATTGCTGTAGGCCAGGCGCGTCAGCACCAGTTCCACATTTTCCGGCCCGGCATTGCCGTTCAGGTCGATTTCCAGCGGCCCGCCGTTGCTCCCGTCCTGCACGATGGTGCCGATGGTGGTTGCGCCGACCATCACGTTGTTGCCGGAAACCGTGACGCCGTTGCCGTCCAGCAGACCGATCTGATCCTGGGCCGTCCCGTCGGAGGAGCCCAGTTGGGACTCGAACACACCGGCAGAACCGACAAGCGGCGCCACCAGGATCGAGCCGCCGTTTAAGTCAGCGGAATCCATATCCGTCAGCGAAATTACGCCATCGGGATCGATGAGTTCGAACCCGGCGTTGACGTCGCCTTCATCAAAGTCCGCTGCGGTCTCAAACCCGACCAAAACCGGTGACATTGCACCCGCCGGCAAGGCCGGCTGGTTGAACAGGGTCTGGAAAACGCCTTCGCCATTACCATCGCCCGCACCGGCAGAGGTATTCGAAGCCCAGACAGACACGATCGTGCCGTTATTGAGTTGGGTAACCTCGCCACGGTGCTGGGTGGAAGAGATCTCATCGTTCACAATGAAGGGCTGGCCATTCAGCGTGCCGTCCGCATTCACCAGCTGCGCAACGACACCGCTGCCGCTGCCATCGATGCCGCTGTCGTCGGTCCATTGAACAATGAAACCGCCGTCCTGCGTGCCGAACACCACCGGATCCCGCTGGCTGCTGGACGTATGCAGGTTGATCTGAATTTCGCCGCCCTGCGCGACGCCATTGATATCGTAGACCTGAGCGAAGACGCCGGTGCTGCTGGCGTCGGGGCTTTCCCAAACAACGACGAAACCGCCATTCGCCAGCGTGCCACTCGCCGCCAGCGCGGCGACGTCCGGCCGGTTTTGGGTGCCCGTGCTTGTCGTGTTGACCTGGATCTCATCCGCGCCGAGCGTGCCGCCGTCAATGCTGACAAGCTGTCCGGCCGAATTGATCCGCTGGGCGAACACGCCTTGGCCGCTGCCGTCCGCGCCGCTGTGATCTTCCCAGACCACCATGACGTCGCCGTCATCCAGCGTAATCGCGCGTGGCCGCTGCTGCGTGGTGGCGGTGGTAGAGTTGATCTGGAACTCGGCCGCTTCGGCAACACCGGCCGCGTCGAAGGTCCGGCCAAAGATGCCGGTGCCGCTGCCATCGCCCGCCCCGCCGGATGTCTGAGACATCCAAACCGTCATGAACCGGCCGCTGTCCAGATCGACAACCTGGCCAGAATTTTGGGTGGACGATGTCTGATCGTTGACCTGGAAGCCCGCGTTTACGGAATTGCCGGCCGCATCGTACAGATGCCCGAACACGCTCTGGCCGCTGCCATCGCGGGCCACGCCGTTCTCCGTCCAGAGGACCGCGAAGCCGCCATTGGAAAGACCGGTGACCCGGGGTTGAATCTGGTCGCCGACCGGAATGTCGTTGATCTGGAACTCGGCACCGACCTCGTGACCGAATTCGTTGTAGCGCTGGCCGAAAATACCCCGGCCATTGGTATCCGCAGGATTGTCCTGCTGCTCCGATGTCCAAACGACGACGTAGCCGCCATCGGTCAGGTTCGCGATCCGCGGCGAGCTTTGCTGGTCGAAGGAGAAGGTGTTGACCTGCTCCTCCTGGCTGGTGGGCGGCAGGACGGTCACGACGTCCTGGGTGATGTTCAAGACAACCTGAGCAGAGACCGCCTGATTGGCTGCCTGGTTCTGAACCACAAGGCGCAGATCGGGATTGAAGTCAGACGTCGCACCGGAAAGGCCGAAAGTGAAGCTCTCCATCAAGGCTTCGATACTGTCCGGCATCGCGTTGGCGTTGAGGTTAATCTGGAGATCGGCCCCATTCTGCCCGTTCTGCGTACCGTCGACTGTGCCGATCGCCGTGCCTTCATAAGACACATTGGTCCCGTCAAAGCCGATCTGCCCGGCGCCAGAGCCTGTATCCTGCACCGAAAGCTGCTGGGATGGGTCGGAACCGCCCGACTCCTCGAGGCGCACGAACCCTGTGTCGAAGCTGACACCGAGGAAGTCGTCAAAATCGATGGAGACGTCAATGATGACCGGCGAGAGTATTACTTGGCTTTCGGTAACCGGGCCGAAACTCTGCTGGGAGCCGTTTTCGATGATACCGAAATCGTTGATCATCAACCCGGTATTCGAAACCGAGCCTGAGTTGATGTCCAGGAAGATCGCGTCGGGCTCTGTCTGGCCGCCATTGCCGTCCGTGATGACGAAGCCGACACCGCGGTCGGTATTGGCGATATTCGCCGCAAGGTCAGTGGAGGAGAAGGCAACCCGCTCGACAACCGCCTTGACCGAATGCGCCGTGGCGTTCGCGTTGAAGGTGATCAGCAGTTCCGCACCGTTCGCACCGTCATTGGTGCCGTCGATGGTTCCGATCTGGGTACCGTTAAAGTTAACCTGATCGTTGCCCGCGCCAGTGATGGTTATGGGGCCGGAAGCCTCAATCGACAGCTGATCGGTCGCCACAGGACCGCGGGTGTAATAGACCTGGAGCGTTCCCGTATCGAAATCGGTGTTGTCCGGGTCGGAGAAATGCACGCCATTGTCGAGCACCACCGGGCCGGCCGTGACATCATTCGCGCCCAAAATAACGGAGACATCCAACTGGCGCAGGCTTGGCGCGGTGCTGGCCCCCGGTGAGGGCTCGAACACGCGCAGGCCAATGCCGGTACTGCTGCCGTCGCCCGCCGTTGCCGATGTTGTCGAGTCAAAGACTGCCGCAAAACCGCCGCCCGAAAGGCCGGTGACGCTGGAGCTAGCCTGCGTGCTGGAAATGTGCTGGTTGACGAGTACTTCGCTATCGACCCGATTGCCGCTTGCGTCATAGGACTGGGCATACACGCCATTGCCGTCGCCGGCACCATTCCCGTCCCAAGTGACCACGAAACCGCCATTGGCCAGGGCCGACACGTCTGGATTGGCCTGAGAGGACTGCGTCGTGTCGTTGACGCGGAACTCAGTGCCGACAGCCGCGCCTGATGCATCATACATCTGGCCGAAAATGCCATTGCTGCTGCCGTCGTTGGTATTGTCTTCCCAGATTACGACGAAACCGGCGCCGTCACTCCCAATGCCTCCGGTTACCGAGGCATTGCTCTGGCTGTTCACCGTGGTCGTGTTGACCTGGAAGTCCGCCCCCCGCGACGTGCCGTCCGTATCAAACATGCGGGCGCGGAGGCTATTGCTGGAGCCATCTGCCGCCGGATCAGTCCAAACGACGACATAGCCCGGAGTGGCAGAAACACTGCTGCCCGTGACCAAGGTCGCAACGTCAGACTGCGATTGGTTGGCCGCGGTCGTGGTGTTGACAACCGCTTCACCCAGCAGGGTACCCGCAGCATCGACGCGCTGGCTCAGGATGGCGTCCGCATTGCCATCGCCGGAATCAGACGTGTAGGAAACAACGAACCCGCCACCGACGAGCGCGGCGACCGAGGCGTCGAACTGGGTATTGACCACCGTCGTGTTGACGATGATCTGGCCGCCATTGACCGACCCGTCGGCGTTATAGCGCTGGGCCACGATACCGAAATCGAAGTCGGCGCCGTTGTCCTGATTCTGCGCCTCAAACACGACCACAAAGCCGCCATCGTCCGTCGCGGCGACGGCCGGGTCCTGCTGCGCCTGGGGACTGAACACGTTGACCTGGACCTCTGGCCCCACCGGCACGTGGTTCGAGTCGTAGACCTGCGCGAAGACGCCTTCGGTGAAGGTGTTGGCGAGTTCATCCTGGTTGCGGGATTGCCAGACAACAACAAACCCGCCGCCGTTCAACTCGACAATTTCCGCGTCCCTTTGAATTTCATTGACGTGCGCATTGACGACGCGCTCGTCCGCCGCCGTCAGGCCCAGGTCGGTTTCGGGCGTAAACCCAATGTCGATAAACTCAGTCCGGGTGTTCTCCCCTGCCCCGTTCGACAGGTTCACGCTCAGGCGGACACCCTCCGGATCGTCGGAGGTGTTGCTGTAGCCAAGACCGCTGAGCAGTGCCTCCACCGCTTCCTGGTCCGCCGTGGCGGCAAACTGCACAGTCAGGGGACCGCCATTGGCGCCGTCTGCCGTGATCGAACCGACAACAACACCATCGACGCTGATGGTATCGCCCACGCCCAATCCGCTGAAGCTCAGGTCGCCATTGCCCACATCGCCCGCAATGAAACCAAGCTGATGCTGGGCCAGATTGTCCAGCGCGTTAAACTGGTCGACATTGGCGTTCATGGACGCGACGGCCACCGTCAATTCGCCCATATCGAAGTTGGCGACGCCCAGCCCGGGTACTGCCGCCGTCTTGTCCGGATCAATCCGCACGAGACCGGCATTAACGTCCGCTTCGTCAAACGTAACCTGATCGGGCAAGCCGATGATCTGGTCGGCAATCAGGCCGCCGAAATCGTTCGGATCGCCGTAAATCTGCTGGAAGATGCCCCTTTGATCGCCGTCGCCGGCGCTGGCGGATGTCTCGGAATTCCACGCGATGACGAAGTTACCATTCGGCAGCGCCGCAACGGCGGAATTCGCCTGTGTCGAAGAGATCTCCGTATTGACCCGGAACTCACCGTCGATCCGCGCGCCAGTTGCCGTGAACAATTGGCCCGAAATGTCGGTGCCGGAGCCACCCGGCGCCTGCTGGGTTTGCCACGAAATCAGAATTCGGCCGTCAGACAATTCGGTGACGTCGGGTGTACCCTGCGTGCTGCTGCGGTTTTCGTTAACCGTAAACTCGTCGGTGGTTCCAGTGCCGGTATTGTCGAAAAACCGCGCCTGGACGCCAGAACCCGAGCCATCCTGGCCGCTATTGTCGCTCCACGCGGCGACAAAGCCGGAAGCGGTTGCCGCAACTGCTACCTCGTCCTGATTGCTCGAAACTTCCTGGTTGAGTTGGAACTCGCCACCAGCAAAGGTGCCATTGGTGTTGATGACACGGCCAAAGACGCCGTTGCCGGACCCGTCACCGGCAGCGCCAGACGAGACGGACACCCAAGTTACCAGGATCTGTCCGGTTGAGAGGTACGTAATCGCCGGCGCAAATTGCGTGCTTGATACCTGCTCGTTGACGATCAGTTCGGTGCCTACCGGCGCGCCCGTAGCATCAAACCGCTGGTAGGCGACACCGTCGCCGGAGCCATCGCCGGTGTCGGTCCGCCAAGCAACCGCGAACTCACTGCCCGTGGCACCGCCAGCGACGACGGCATCGAATTGGGTATTGCTGACGGTGGTATTAACGACAAACTCGCTGCCGACCGCCGATCCGGTGGAGTCATAGCGCTGGCCGATGATGCCGAAATCACTGTCGGTGCCGTTATCTTGGTTCCGTCCTTCCCAAACAACGACCCAGCCGCCATCCGCAAGCGCCGCCACATGCGGGTCCTGCTGATCGTTCGCCGTGGTGCTGTTGATGATGAATTCCGGCCCATTGCGGGAGCCATCGGCGTTAAAGCGCTGGCCATAGATGCCCTGGCCCGAGCCATCCTGCCCGTCGGATTCCCAGACGGTTACCCAACCGCCATCGCTCAGCGGCGCGATCTCCGGCAGATCCTGCTGACCGATGGTGAATGTATTGACCTGAAGCTCGGAGCCGACCGCCACGGCCGCGCCGGGGTCTGACTCCTGAGTCACGACAATCGTAAAACTGGCCGGGTCCTGGATCGAGCCGTCGCCGTCGGTGATCTCCACCGAATAGGTCCGGGAATCGCGCGGATTGTCGGAACTGTTCTCGTACTCCAGCGCGCGCAATACGGCCTCGACCGCTTCCGGCGTGGAGTTGATGTTGAAGTCCACCTGCAGGTCCGCGCCGTCTTGCCCGTCGCTGACCACCGTGCCGATGCTGGTGCCATTGAACTGCACATCAGTGCCGGCAAGCACGATCCCGCCGGTATTGCCGATCGACAAATTGTCCTGTGTCTCGTCATCGAGCGCCTGGAAGTCCTCGGCATTGATGTCGTTGATAATCCGGGAAATCACCAGCGAGCCGCCGTCGAAATCGGCGGAATCCGAGTCCGTCAGCACGATCGCATTGCCTTCAAAGACCGGCGTACCGGTGTTCGTGGCATTCTCCGGCAGGGTCACCGTGCCGGGCAGTCCGATGAGCTGCGGCGGGTCGGAGATCAGGAACTCCGACGGGTCGCCCATGATCTGCTGTTGAACGTCATCTGTATCGACGGTGTTCGATTCCCAGACGACCACATAGTTGCCATCCGGCAAGGCAGCCATATTGGGATTTTCTTGGCTACCGGAGACGGCCGTATTGATGCGGACCTCGCTATCGAGGCGCGTGCCATCGGCATCGAACACCTGGGCGAACACATCAGCCCCCGATCCCGGCGCGGGTGTCGAGGTATCGACCCAACTAACAACGAACTTGCCATCGGTCAGTGCGGTAATGGCCGGGGTTGTCTGATTGCCGCTTACGGTATCGTTGACCCGGAACTCATCACCCACGGCCACGCCAGCCGCCCTAAAGCGCTGGCCATAGATGCCGCCACTGCTGGAATCCTGGCCTTCGGAGCGCCACACGACGACGAAATCGCCGCCGGACAGGGCCGCGACCTGCGGATCGGTCTGGCTGCCGCTGGTGAAGGTATTGACCAGAAACTCACCGGCTTCAGGCACGCCGGCATTGTCGAACAGACGCGCGAAGATGCCGTGATTGGAGCCGTCGCCCGCCGTGCCGGAGGTATCCGACTGCCAGACGGCCACAAACCGCCCGCCTGCCAGCGCCGCGGTTCTGGGCACGTCCTGCGCGCCGTCCGTTTCCAAGTTGACCTGCGTCTCGCCGCCGACGGTTGCGCCGGCTGCGTTGTAGCGCTGGGTGAACACGCCATTGCTATTGCCATCACCGGCGGAACCGGAATTCACCGAGGTCCAGGTGATTTGGAAACCGCCGTCCGTATGGGCAATGACATCAGGCTGGAACTGGCTGCTGGAAAACTCCGTATTGACCGTAACGCCCGTCTGCCCGGCAATCGGATTGCCACTGGCGTCGTAGCGGGTCATGACGATGCCGTCGCCCGACGCATCGCCCCCATCGTCCCGCCAGGCGATGACAAAACCGCCATCGTTCAGCCCGGCAACGCTCGGCTCGAACTGGGTAAACGACACGGTCTGGTTGACCAGAAACTCACTGCCGACCGGCAGCCCGTTTTGGTCATAGCGCTGCGCAAAGATATCGAGGTCGCTATCGCCTGGGTTGGCCTGATTGTGCGATGTCCAAACAGCGATATACCCGTCCGGCAAGCCCGTACCGGAATCGAACAGCGTTGCGACCGCCGCATCCCGCTGCGCGTCCGGCTGGAAGGTATTGACCCGCACCTCGTCCCGCACGGGACCATCGGTGTCGCTTTCGGGTATGATCTGAATATCGACCACCACCGGCGTGGAGGTGGACCCGTCGCCGTCTTCCAGCAGGATGGTCAGCGACGTGCTGGCCCGGGGGTCGTCCGACGTGTTCTGATACGTCAGATGCTCGACCAGAAGTTCGACTGCCGCCGCCGTCGCATTGGCGTTCAAGTCAATAATCAGCGACGCGCCATTGCTGCCGTCCGAGGAGATCGTGCCCACCAATGTGCCGTTAACACTGACATTGGAGCCAGCGATAGACACAGGGCTGACGCCCGTCTGATCGAGGCCAATCTGGTCCTGCTCGTCCGCGTCCTGCGCCGGAAAGTCATCCTCCGCGACGGATTGCGCGAGCGAGGTGACGATCAATCGGCCGCCGGCGAAATCGGCGGAATCCGAGTCGGACACCGCCGCAGCGCCGTCGGCGTCGATCCGCTGGGGCGTGGTGTTGACGGCGTTTTCGCCAAACACGCGCACCGTTGACACGGCTTCCACCTCCGGTGCAGCCCCCGGCAGGACAAACGTGTTGGCGTCGCCGAACAACCGCATGAAGATTCCGCCGCCGCTGCCGTCACCGGCGCTGCCGCTGGTCACCGACTGCCAGACCGCCGCGAAATCCCCGTTGCTGAGTTGCGTCAGGCTGGAGCCGTCCTGCGTGCTGGAGGTCTGCTCATTGACCTGCTGCTCACCGGTTGTCGGGTTACCATTGGCATCGAAGCTGCGGGTGAAGACCCCATTACCGCTGCCATCGCCAGCGGGCCC
The DNA here is from genome assembly GCA_965222315.1 of Alphaproteobacteria bacterium. Classification (GTDB taxonomy): domain Bacteria; phylum Pseudomonadota; class Alphaproteobacteria; order Bin95; family Bin95; genus JACKII01. Next base: position 3,164,443 of record OZ244951.1, read on the forward strand.
TGAACTAACGGAGGTCCACGAAATGGCGAAGCCGCCATTGGCGAGGCCAACCACCGACGGATCAAACTGGCTGGAGGAGAACTCGACATTAACGGGTATTTCAGCGGAAGCGGGCGTGCCATCGCCGAAGAAAACCCGCGCTACGATACCGGTGCCGGAACCGTCACTGCCGGAATCATCGTCCCAAACGACAACAAACCGGCCGCCGGTAAGCCCGGCAACCTCGGCTTCGTCCTGCGCACCGGTGGTGGTCGTGTTGACGATTGTCTCGGTACCGACCGGCGTGCCATCCGATTGAAAGACTTGGGCGAATACGGCGTTGCTGCTGCCGTCGCCCGTACCGGACCAGGTGACGACGAAACCGCCATTGACCAGATTGTTGGCGCCGGCGTCCGGTTCGATGCGGGCAATCTGGGGCGTAATCTGATTGCCGGATGTCGTTGTATTGACCTGAAAATCCACCGCTGCCGGCACGCCCGACGCATCGTAGATGCGGGCCCGGATGCCATCGCTGCTGCCGTCGCCGAAATCGTCGATAAAAGCGACAGCAAAGCCCCCGCCGGGCAGACCGGTTACGGCCGGGTTAAACTGCGTCGCAGAGATGTTGCCCGCATTGACCTGGAATTCGGCGCCGAGCGGCGTCGCGGTCGCAGAGAAGCGTTGGCCAAAGACGCCGAAATCGAAGTCGCCCGGATTGTCCTGGTTGCGCGCCTCCCACACAACAACGAACCCGCCGTCGTCGGTAGCAGCAACGGCAGGGTCCCGCTGGATATCCAGATTGGTGGAATTGACCGGAAACTCAGCACCGATCCGTTGACCCAGTGCCGAATAATGTTGGCCAAAGATACCCCCCTGATCACCGTCCTGCGCTTCGGAGTTCCAGACGACCACGAAGCTGCCATCAAGGAGTGTGGTTATTTGGGGGGAAACCTGCTCCCCTAGCGTGAAAATGTTAACGCCGGTTTCAGATGTAAGAGGGACATTCATTTTCACGTCTCCAGGCACTTATCGGTGTCTTTTTTGTTATTGCCGCATACCATCACACACAAACGTGCTTGGCATGACAGGCAAATCCGGGTGAGTTTCCCATCACCTCATTATGTATGTCAAACGAAGGATTGAAGTTACAGACGCCACATCATCGGTTTCTGGTACCACCCAGGCCTGCCGCCTGCCCCGGCTTTCCGGTTGCGCAAACCCTGATTCATGCAACTACCTGAAATCACTGCGTTATGGCGTGCGCGCTGCTTCTCCGATCAACCCGTCCAAGCGCTGGTTCAAAAACGTACTAATACCTAGTAGTCTTTACGCCAGAGCATATTTCCAAGGTTAACGGTAGCAGCGGACGGCCCAGGATCGTGTGAAATAGTTAACAGCAACGCCGCTAACCACGCTTGATTCCATATTATTCCAGGCAGCATTGTTCCGGGCAGTTGCCGATCTGGCGGCCAATCATGGCGCGCAGGCGCGGATGGCTTCCTCGAACACGGCGGCGGAGCCCGGCCCGCGGGCGAAGGGGGATATAATCGGCTCGTCTATGCCGCTCTCGCGATACGCCTGCAGCTTGGCCCGGCATTCTTCCGGCGAGCCGGCAACGCTGGTGGCCCTGACCATCGCGTCGGTCACTTCCGCCGCCGCGCCTTCCTTGTCGCCAGCCGCCCATTTTCCGGCAATGGCCGCTGCCTCCCGTTCGAAGCCGTGGCTGGCTATCAGCTTGTTATAGCGCGGGAAGAACCCGGCATAGAGCGCGAGGCCCGGCCGCATCTTGTCCAGCGCCCGCGCCGGATCCGCATCGACCGCCGTCGGGCAGAGCGTTGTCACCGCAACCTGCGCCGGATCGCGCCCTGCCCTCGACGCGCCTGCCGCCAGTTGCGTGCGGATTTCCGGCGCGGTTTTCAGCGTTGAGCGGGTCAGGATGATTCCGTCGCATATCTCGCCCGTGGCCTCCACCATCTTGGGGAACAGACCCGCCGCATAGATCGGCATTTCAGGGCGCAGCGGCTGGAACCACAGGTCGAAATTCTCGATCGTGATCGTCTCGCCATGGATGGATGCCACACCGTCCCGCATCAGGTCGCGGACGAACTGCACGGTCTCGCGCGTGCGGGTGATCGGCTTGCTGTATTTTACGCCATGCTCTGGCTCCACCTGCACCCGGTGGCTGGAGCCGACGCCCAGGATAAAGCGCCCGCCGGAAAGCTGGTCCACCGTCATCGCCGACATGGCCAGCGTCGGCGCGGTGCGCACGAACACACTGGTGATGCAGGTGCCAAGCTTGATCCGGCTCGTCTGCATCGCAGCGGCAGAGAGAATAGCGAACTGGTCGCCGCCATGCCCCTCCGCCACCCAGGCCGAGGTGTAACCCAGGTCTTCCGCCAGCTTGATCAGGCGGACGATTTCCGATGCATTGGGACCGCCGGAAAATCCGACGCCGATGGGTTCGCTCACAGTTTCACCTCGTGCAGAGGACGGCTCCAGTCCGCCGCCCGTTCCACGCAACGCTTGATGTCCTCTTCCAGCATGAAGCCTTCCGCCACCAACTCGCGTGCGGCCTTCTCAATCGCGGCCACATAGCCGTCCGCCGAGCCGTAGCGCGCCAGGATGGACGCGCGCGGGTCGCCGGTGGCGGCCTGCACCTGATCGTCCTCCGGGAAGGGGATGTAGCTGCCGGAGAATTCATGCATCGCGCCCTCGCTGAATCCGCGGGTGCGGATGTTCCAGCCGGCATAGGTGCCGAGCGGAGCCGCCACCATGGGGCAGCGGACGCCGCCGATCTCGTTGCCGTCCGCATCCACGGCGGGCACCAGCACGGTGTAGCCGTGCTCCGCAACCACCTTCGGCGGCTCCAGCGCCAGGATGCCCTGCGCTTCCTCCGGTCCGAAATCCATGAAGGGTAGCTGGTTCGGCTCTTGCGGCACCGCCGTCCGCGGGATCGCGGGGAATTGCGCGGCCCAGGTCTCAAAGGGCACCAGCGTGCCGTCGGCGACGCGCGGCACCCGGCTTGGCGGCGGCGCAGTGCCCTCCGTCGCCCACTTGTCCAGCGCATCTGTCATGGCGCGGAACAGCATGCTAGTCTGAGTGATATTAAGGTAGTGCTCGGTCACCGCCTTGCGCGGCCTGACCTGGAGCGGATCGGCGGAGTGCTGTGTCGACGCCCAGCTGTAAATACGCACGCCCTCCGGCTCGGCCAGATCGTTGCCCTGGGTGTCGGTGTGCACCAGCGAGCCGCGACGCTGCCAGTACTCGGTCGCCGTCTGGGTATGCATCACCAGCGGGTCGGTATCCGACCGCTTCAGGATCGCGTCGGTCTTGCCGCTATTGTGGTCCGTGGTCTCGGCATAGGCGAAGGGGAAACGGTCGGCGGGAGAGTAATGGTCTTCGTGCATCTGGCCGCCCGCGACGACGGCATTGGCAAAGCGCTGGTTCAGCCACTTGCCGCCCGCGCCGGAGACGTGCGGCATCAGCCCGTCAAAGACGCGGCGGCCTTCATGATCGGCGTTGAAGCCCTGCCAGATATAATCCCGGATGCAGCGCCCGGTCTGAGAGCGGCCATACCCATAAGCCTTTTCTATCATGCCCTTCGGCCCGAGCGGGTTTTCCTGGCCCGCCGCATCGCGCTCTCCATATTTGAGAAAGCTGACCGCATCCCGCACCGCCACATGGCCGAGGCCCATGACCAGCGGGTCGCGGCCCTCATAGACCAACTCGTAGATCCAGCCGGGCTCGAAGCCGCCGGGCATGTAGATATGGCTGTCGGACGGCGCGATACCCTTGTCGTCGCCGAGGCCGTCAAGCCCGCCTGCCGCCTCCATCCGGGCAAAGGACCATTGGTCGGCGGGAACCGGCTGACGTTCGTCCTTGGCGTAGCGACGGCGGGTCAGTTGCGCCTTGCCCGTGTCGCGGGAGACGGTGGGGTGAGTGCGGGTCGAGCCGCGGCCCGATAGCGGATAGCAGAGCACGCCGGGCCCGTTTGCAATGAACTCCGTCCGCACCAGACCGGTGACGGGTGAGCCATCGGGCTGCCGCGCGACTGGCAAGTCCAGCATCATACGGTTGTCGCCCGGCAGCATATCGCCCTGCCAGGCGCCGAAGATGATGGTATAGCCGCGGCGGAACAGGAAACCATTGCCCGCATGCTCCGGCGCGAGCGGATCGTTGGAGTGCACGGCATCGCAGAAAAACTGCACCAGCCGTTTGTTGCCCCGATTGCCCCAGTCGAAGAACAGCCGCCGGTTGCCCATGCGCATATCGACCGGCTTCAGAATACATATGTCCTGCTCGAAGTGGACCAGCCCGTCCTCGCCGCGCTCTGCCAGGGTGATGTCGGTGACGCCAGCCTGCGCCGCGGCGGCGGGATCAACCTTGTGCAGCACCCGACCTTTCAGCCGCTCATAAGCGCCGACATACCCGAACGCCTCGCCGTCCGCGAAGGGCCGGCGGTCGTCGATGCGGAAGGTGACATGGTTCGTCATCAGAGAAACCCTTTCATACCTCATTTCACCCTAAGTAGCGCAAAGCGCGTACCGATGGGTCCTGACCAAGGCACGCCGCGCCCTTCGATACGCCCCGGCGCGAGGCCGAGGCTACTCAGGATGAGACTATGGCTATCAGCCAATGGCTATTCCGCCGCCATCGCTTGCGTCTTCCACTCGCCGAGCGTCGGCTTGGGCAAACCAAGCGTCTCCCGCAGGGTGGTGCCCGGATACTCTTTCCGGTAGAGGCCACGCTTCTGGATTTCCGGCACCACGAACTTGACGAAATCCTCGAACGAGCCGGGCAGCCAGGTCGGGCCGACGACGAAGCCGTCGCAGGCTTCCGACGTGAAATACTCTTCCATCTTGTCGGCAATATCCTTGCCGGTGCCGACCCAGGGATCGTCCATCCGGCCGCGGCCCGTCACTTCCATGAAGTCGCGCGGCGTCGGGTTCTTGATGCCCGCCGTCTTGACCACCCGGTCGCGCATGGCCTGCATGCCGGTGATGCCTTCCAGTTCCTCATCCGTGAACGGCTCGTCGATCCCTTTTTGGGCGAAATCGTAGTTCAGGGCTTCGGACAGCAGGGAAAGCTGGTCGACCTCGTTCGGCAACGTGTCGTAGAAGGCCTTCTTGTCCTCGGCCTCCATCCGCGTTTCGGCGACCATGGGGTAGAAAAGATTGCAGAGCTTGAAGTGATCCGGGTTGCGACCGAGCGCGGCGCAATCCGCCTTCATCGTCTTGTACTGTTTCTGCGCCATTTCCAGGTTGTGCCAGGCCGTGAAGATCACGTCGCCCCAGCGCGAGCCGAACTTCATGCCCCGCCCGGACGAGCCCGCCTGGATCAGCACCGGATTGCCTTGCGGGCTGCGCGGCACGGTAAACGGCCCGCGGCTGTTGTAATACTGGCCCTTATAATCGAGGCGACGGATCTTATCCGGGTCGGCGAACCGCATGTTCTTTTTGTCGTAGAGAACCGCGTCATCGTCCCACGAGTCCCAGTGGCCCCGGACGATTTCCATGAACTCGTCAGCCCGGTCATAGCGGTAATCGTGCGCCAGCACCTCTTCCCAGCCCCAGTTTTTGGCCTCGTTATCGTTGACGCTGGTGACGATGTTCCAGGCGGCCCGGCCATGGGTCATCAGATCGACCGTCTGGAACAGGCGCGCCACATGGAAGGGGTTGAAGTAGGTCGTGGACATGGTCGCGCCCAGGCCCAGATGCTTGGTCGCGAGCGCCATGACGGTCATACAGGTGACCGGGTCCATCTTCACGCAGCGGATGCCGTGCTCCACCGTGTGCGCGTGGTCGCCCATATACATGTCGGGCATCGCCAGCCGGTCGTCGAAGAAGCCCATATCGAACTTCCCCTCTTCCAGCACCCGCCCGATATGCTGGTAATATTCCGGCGAATAGCTGTTGGTCCAGCCGTCCGGATGCCGCCAGGCGGCAGGGATCGTTGTGCAGTTCTGGGCCTGAAGGAAGGCGACGAGTGATATCTGGCGCATGAGGGGGGAGTCCCTTTTCCTCTCGAACAAACGGGTTGAACGAAAGTCTATTCTGGTTCAGCGCCAGTGGGAAGCAGGTCGCGTCAGAGGTTCTTGTGCGTGCCGTCGCAGAACGGCCCCTTGCCGGTCTTCTTGCAGGCGCACATCCAGGCTTTGCGGTCTTTGTCGGCCTTGTAGCGCATGGGCGTGAACTCGGTACCCTTGTGCGAGCCGTCGCAGAACGGCTGTTTGCTGCTTTCCCCGCAGGTACACCAGAAGTAGGCTTTGCCTTCCTCCAGGTCGACCTGGATCGGGGCGGTCGCGGCGACTTTCGGTTCGGCCATGGCTTTGTCTCTCGGCTTTGGCGTTAAACGGTATCTGGCGATATTGTGGTCCCGCATCGCAATCGGCAACCCTGCTGAGGAAAATTCGACTGTCCATGGCTGGAATACGCACCTCGCCGCGCTTCGGAATTGCCATGATCGACGCCGGCCCCGGCCTCATTGGCGTCTGCCCGCTTCCCGGCAGGTTTTCGCCCTTTCTGGACGATCTGACCTCAATCCTGGAGTGGAATCCTGCGATGATTGTTTCCCTGACGGAAACGGCGGAGATGACAGCAACGGGTGCGGACAATCTCGGCAGGCTTCTGCAGCCGCACGGCATCGGTTGGTCCCATCTGCCCATTCGCGACTATGGCGCACCGGATGAGAAAAGCACGGAACAATGGCCCGCTCTTTCCCAATGTTTGCACACCATCTTGGAGAATGATGGCAGTGTCTTGTTGCATTGCTACGGCGGTCAGGGACGCTCCGGCAAATCGCGCTCCGCCTGCTGGTGGAGCGCGGCGAGGCCCCGAAAGCAGCGTTCGCCCGCTTGCGTGCAGTCCGGCCCGGCGCGGTCGAAACGGATGCGCAGTACGAATGGGCCGCTGCGCCCCACCGGGGCTGAAACAGCGGCCCTGGCGGTTTACGCCATCGTCGATAGAGCGGTCGGCTCGACCCGCTGCACCACCATGGCGGAACGGTCGAGCACCTCCCCGATGCGCGGTCCCATCTCGTTCTTCCAATAATCGGTCTCATAGACCGCCTTGTAGAGTGCCTCGCGCTGCGCCTCGCTCTCGAAACGGCGAATCCAGAAATAGAGGCTGTCGTCGGTCTCGCCCTTGAACGAGCCGCAGATCACCATGCCTTTCGACACCTGGAATGGAATGATTTCCTTTTCCATCATCTCCAGCCATTCGGCCATCTTGCCCGGTTTCACTTTGTATTGGCGCAGTTCGTAGAATGCCATGGAAGGCGCTCCTCTTGGGTTTGGTTGGAAGGCCAGAGAGTGATCGCGCCGCCATCAGCGCGCAAGCCCCTACCGCACCCGCGTCATCACCTGCTCGGAAAAATCCTTGAAGTTCTCCCGCATGCGCGCGACCGGCGGCAGCAGCGTGACCTCTTTCAGCCCCGCCGCCTCCAACTGACCGAGCCGTTCTACGATCTCGTCCGGTTCGGCGACCAGGCCGCCTGCGACCCGGATCAGGTCTGGCGTGATGAAGCGGCGCTCTTCCGGCGGGCAGAAGGCACAGTGACCGGTGTGAAGCATCAGATGCCGGCGCTCCGGTGGCATCGTGGTTTCAACATACCGCTTGTAGTCCTCCCACGTGCCCCGCATCCGGTCGGAGACGAAGTCGTCCCGGCCCCATTCCTGATAGAGCTCGTACCAATAATGCAAGGTGGAAACGGCGGCGGCGTCCACCTCGTCGATCACCCGCTCGCTGTCCAGCCGCTCGCCCGCCTTCAGCACGCAGGCGAAGGTCAGCGCCGCCGTGTGGAAATCCACCGGCCATTCGCGGCCGGCCTCCGCGGCCCCTTCCCGGGCTGTCTCCAGGTTTCGGGCCAAGACGCCCAGCGGCTCGTTTCCCGCGCAGATGCGGCCATCGCCATAGGCCCCCGCCGCTTTCAGCGCCTTCGGCCCGTTCGCCGCCACGTATATCGGCACGGGCTGTTCCGTATTCACGCTGCCAAGCTCCCGGTCGAGGAACCGGACCGGCTTCGCCACGCCGTCGCCACCCGCCATGGCGTAGTCCACTTCCTCCCCATGTAGCAGGCCGCGCAGCACCCGCAGATAGTCCCGGAACGCCGCCGCCTTCATCGGGCGCTGGCCCATGATCCGCATGGCCGTGTGCCCCGTGCCGATACCGAGGAACACCCGCCCTGGCGCCAGCTTGTTGATGGAGGCGATGGAGTGCGCCGTAACGGGCGCTAACCGCGTGCCCGCAATCGCGACGCCCGTCCCCAGCCGGATACGGGAAGTGTGGTGCGCCGCCAGCGCCAGCGTTGCATAGCTGTCCGACCAGATCATCTGGCTGTCGGGCGCCCAGCCATGGTCGTAGCCGAGCGCTTCCAGTTCCGGGAAAATCTGCCAGTCGTCGATCCTGGTCGCGACCATGCCACCGAATTTCATGGGTGTCGTTTCCTGTTGTAGTCTCTTCCGATTTGCAAAACACCATAGGCGCTATCCGAGCGTCCTTCTATGGTGCACGGAAACCGATACCGTCGCCGGAAGCCATCATGCAACGCCCTGCCCCGTCCGATCTCTATGACCCGCTGCCCATCGTCGATGCTCACCATCACCTGTGGGATCTGGAGGGCGATCTCACCTATCCCTGGTTGAGCAACAACGAGCACGCCTACCAGGGCGACAACTCCGCCATCCGCCGGACTTATCTGCCGCCCGAGTATTTCCGGGACTCAGCCCTGCACAACGTTATCGCCACGGTCCATATCGAGGCGGAATGCGACCGGTCCAAACAGGTCGAGGAAACCGCCTGGGTCACGTCGATGGCCGAACAATACGGCATGCCGAACGCCATCGTCGCCCATGCGTGGATCGACGAAGATAATTCGGAAGAAATTCTGGCGCGGCAGAAGGAATTCCCGCTGGTCCGGGGTATCCGCACCAAACCCATCATCGCCGACGGCTCAAACGGCAGCGTGAAAGGCCAGCCGCGCAGTCTGCAGGACCCGAAATGGCGGGCCGGCCTCGCACTGCTGGAGAAATACGATCTGTCTTGGGACCTGCGCGTCCCCTGGTATCATTTGGAAGAAGCCGCCGAGGTGGTGCGCGAGCACCCGAATCTTCGCATCGCGCTCAACCACACCGGCTACCCCATGGACCGCTCAGCGGAGCAGTTGGCGGTCTGGCGGCGCGGCATGGAAGCACTGGCCGCCTGCTCGAACGTCTGGTGCAAGCTCTCGGGCTTCCCGGTGCTGGGCGAACCCTACACCGTGACGGCCAACAAGCCGGTCATTCTGGACGCCATCAGCATGTTCGGCGTCGAGCGCTGCATGTTCGCCTCGAACTATCCCGTCGATGGGCTGAAGGGGAGCTGGGACTACCTCTACACCGTCTACAAGCGTTCAACCGCCGATTTCAGCCAGGCCGACCGGGAAAAGCTGTTTGCCGGCAATGCCCTGGCCTTTTACCGGATCGACCGGACGGCGGGCAGCTAGCCCTTCTCCACCTCGAAGCCCCGCATTACCAGCATGCTGTCACGCGCGAGGCCGTGCGCCTGGGTCAGGGACATGTCGGCAGAGCGCCGGATCATGCGCTTGGTCATCCAGAGCGCGTCATGGTCGAAGCCTGCCAGCGTCTCCGCCATCGCGACGGCGGTATCGATCACTTCAGCGTCCGGCACCACCCGGTTGACCAACCCGATTTCCGCCGCCCGTGCAGCAGTGATGTTCTCGCATAGCAGCAGCAGTTCCGAGGCCCACTTGCGGCCGATCTGGGCCACCAGCGTCGGAGAGACGGCCGTTGCCGCCAGTCCGCGCTTCACCTCCGGATAGCCCAGGATGGCGTTCTCCCCGGCCACCACGATGTCGGAGGCCATGACCAGCGCGCAGCCGCCGCCAAGTGCATAGCCGTTGATGGCGGCGATGACGGGCTTGTCGATCCCCAAAATCGCTTCATATTGGGCCGTTGAACCGCCCGACGCCTGGATACGCTGGCGGTGACTGCGGCCTGCATGGCTGGCCGCTTCCTTCATGTCCGCTCCGGCGGAGAACGCCCGCCCGGCACCGGTCAGCACGATGGCGGCGACGTCATCGTCCGAGTCCGCCCCGGTCAGTGCTGCCTTAAGGTCGATGGAAAGCGCGCCGTTGATCGCGTTCAGCTTGTCTGGCCGGTTCAGGGTCAACAGCCGCACCGGGCCGCGGTTTTCGATCAGAACGGTTTCGGTCATGTAAGCATTCCTTCCGACGCGCGTGATAGTTCTACGCCGGTTCGAAGGATCACCGTCTGAAGCATGAAATCAATGGTTTTGAGGAGTTGCCCCCTGGTCGGGGGCTAATGGTACCCGGAGCGAGACTCGAACTCGCAAGGCCTAAGGCCGGTGGATTTTGAGTCCACTGCGTCTACCAATTCCGCCATCCGGGCATCGAAGAGAGCCGCAACCTAGCCATATTTTGCGGCTTTGCAAGAGGTACAGACGCCCATCGGCAGGCCTGCGTCTCTTTCCGCTCTTGAGCGGTTCGCCCGCCAGCGCCTATGCCCTTCAGCAAATGATGAGAGAGAGCCATTCCTGTGCTTCGCCGCCTCTACGACTACACTATGGGTCTCGCCGCATCGCCTTATGCGGTGTGGGCATTGGCCGCCGTGGCCTTCGTCGAAAGCTCGGTCTTTCCGATCCCGCCCGACGTGTTGCTGATCCCCATGATCCTGGCCGCGCGGATGAAGGCGTTCAACTACATCCTGGTCGCCACGATCTTCTCCGTGCTGGGCGGCCTGGCAGGCTACGGCATCGGCTGGGGTCTGTGGGAGATCGTGGGCCAGCCGGTCCTCGAATTATATGGGGCGATGGACAAGTTCGAGGAGTTCAAGGCCGGGTACAACGAGCACGGCGCGCTGATTGTCTTTATCTTCGGCCTGACGCCTTTCCCCTACAAGGTGATCACGATTGCAAGCGGCGCGTTTGGCATGGACCTTCTGCCCTTCCTCGCGGCATCGCTGCTGTCGCGCGGCGGGCGGTTCCTGATTGTTGGGGGCCTGCTCTGGCGCTTCGGAGAGCCGATCCGGGCCTTCATCGAGAAGTATCTGGGCCTGCTCACCATCCTGTTCTGCGTGCTGCTGGTCGGTGGTTTCGCCGTCTTGAAGTATGCGCTTTAGCCTTCGCAGCCTTTCTCTCCTGACCGTTGCCTTGGGGGCAGCCATGCTGGGCGCGGCATTCGCCTTCCAGCATCTGGGCGGACTCGATCCATGCGTTCTGTGCCTTTACCAGCGCTGGCCCTGGGTGGCGGTGATCGCCGCGGGCGTGCTGGCCCTTCTGGCGGCAAGGCACGCCGGGTCTGCCAGAGTCATGCTGGGGCTGGCCGCTATCGCCATGCTGACCGGTGCCGGCATCGCGGGCTTCCATGTGGGCGTGGAGCAGCAATGGTGGGCGGGCACGTCCGAATGCGGCGGCGTCACCGGGCAGGCAAAAACGGTCGAGGAACTGAAGGCCCAACTGCTCGCCACGCCGGTCACCCGCTGTGACGAGATTGCCTGGTCGCTGTTCGGCATCAGTATGGCCGGTTGGAACTTGATCGTCTCGGCTGCCGGTGGCGTATTACTGGCATGGCAAGTGATCGATCGGAAACCGAGCGCCCGCGCATGACCCGCAAAACCCGCCGTCTGCCGGGAGACCCGTCCCGCGCCCAGGAACTGGCCCGCATGCTGCGGGTCGACCACGCCGGCGAGTTCGGCGCGACCCGCATCTACGAGGGGCAATTGGCGGTGCTGGGCCACCGGCCTGTCGGCAGGATCATCCGGCACATGGCACAGCAGGAGGAGGAGCACAAAGCCACCTTCGATGCGTTGCTGCGGCAGCACAAAGTGCGCCCGACTGTCCTCTCCCCCATCTGGCACAAGGCGGGGTTCGCCCTTGGCGCAGCGACGGCCCTGATGGGCGAGCGGGCGGCGATGGCCTGCACCGTCGCGGTCGAGGAAGTGATCGGCGAGCACTACGGCAATCAGGTAAAGCGCCTTCGGGAATTGGATGAGGGCGACGAGGAACTGGCCGCAACGCTCGCCCAATTCCGGGACGATGAGTTGGAACACCGCGATACCGGCATCGAACACCAGGCGGAGAGCACGCCGGGCTACGGCCTGCTCTCCGCCGCGATCAAGCGCGGCACCCGTACCGCCATCTGGCTGGCAGAGCGCTTCTAAACGCTTGACGGCGGCGCATTCTGCCAGCCAGCTTGCGCCTGCAAATCTTCGGGAGTGAAACGATGAGCGACGGCGTGAAGGTATTGTTGATCGGTTGCGGCAAGATGGGCGGCGCAATGCTGGCCGGCTGGCGGCAGTGGGACGGCTTCAAGGCCGTCGTTGTCGAACCGAAAGCCACCGTCGAGACCGGCCCCTCGGTCGCCCTGGTCGACAGCGAAAGCGAGATCGACCGGGAATTTACGCCAGACGCTGTCGTCATCGCCGTGAAGCCCCAGGAGATGGACAAAGTCGCGCCGCACTACCGGCGCTATGTCCGCAAGGACACCGTGTTCCTGTCCATCGCCGCCGGAAAAACCATTGCGTCCTTCGAGGACTATTGGGGCAACGAAGCCGCCATCGTCCGCGCCATGCCCAACACGCCCGCCGCCGTTGGACGGGGCGTCACCGTACTGGTGGCAAACGGCAATGTCTCCGAAGCGCAACGCACGCTCTGCCAGCAATTGCTGGAAGCCGTCGGCAGTGTCGAATGGGTCAATGACGAAGGTCTGCTGGATGCCGTCACCGCAGTCTCCGGCGGCGGTCCGGCTTATGTATTCCTGCTAATGGAGGCGCTGGCTGACGCCGGCGTGGCCGCAGGGTTACCGCGGGAACTGTCCGACGCCATTGCCCGGGCCACGGTCGAGGGCTCCGGCGAACTCTCGCGTCAGGCGGGCGAGCCGCCGGAGACATTGCGAAAAAATGTCATGAGCCCCGGCGGCACCACAGCGGAGGCCGTCGGCGTGCTGGATGCCGATGACGGCATCCGCCCCCTGTTCGAGCGCGCCATCGCCGCCGCCACGAAGCGCTCTCGCGAATTGGCTTAGCGCATCTCCGCACGCCGCGTAGGTGTACCATAACCCTGCCGACTGGAACCTGAGCGGGGTAAGCCCAAAGCAGCCTTTACACGCCGGGCGATTCACGCCTACGGTCCGGCCGATCGATACCGGTCCCGCCTCCCCAAAAGGCGGGCTCTCGCCAGAGGGATGGGAAGCTGGTGCGCAGCGGGTTTTCTCCGCCGTAAAGCCAGCGCTGCCCCCGCAACGGTAAGTGAGCACGCCTCACCAGCCCGGAGACCTGCCGGTATCCAACCTCTAACCGCAGACTGGCGGAGGGCCGGCTGATGAGGAGACACATGTGACTGACCCGGCAGGCAATGCGCCTGACCCCAGCCTCGGCCCACTGGCCGGTTGGCCCGTTCAACCTTTGACCCTCGTTCTGGGCGGTGCGCGCAGCGGCAAGTCGCGGCTGGCGGAGGCGTTGACCCGCCATTGGGCGGGTGAAACCACGCCAACCTACATCGCCACCGCCGAAGCGCACGACGATGAGATGCGGGCGAAGATTGCCCAGCATCAGGCGGACCGGGGCGAGAACTGGCATACGGTGGAAGCACCGATGAGCCTGCCCGCCGCGTTGATGCGCGCCAGGGGAGAGCCCGTGCTGGTGGATTGCCTGACGCTCTGGCTATCCAATCTGATGCTGGCTGAACGGCCGGCGGAGAATGCTTCCGACGCCCTGATCACGGCGCTCCAGGAACGGCGCGCGCCGACCGTGCTTGTTGCCAATGAGGTCGGGCTCGGCATTGTACCCGCAACCCCTCTCGGCCGCCGCTTTCGCGACGCGGCCGGTTACCTAAACCAGGCGGTAGCCGCCATGGCGGACGCGGTCGTGCTGACTGCCGCCGGCCTGCCCCTGGTGCTGAAAGGACCTGCGACCCCATGAAAATTCCCGCAACCGTCATCACGGGCTTCCTCGGCTCCGGCAAGACCACCCTAATCCGCCATCTGCTGGAGAATAACCAGGGCCGCCGCTACGCCCTGATCGTGAACGAGTTCGGCGACGTTGGCGTCGATGCTGACTTGCTGGCCGATTGTGGCGAGGCTGCCTGCAAACCCGGTGATATCGTCGAACTGTCGAACGGCTGTCTCTGCTGCACGGTCGCCGACGACTTCCTGCCGACCATGAAAGCGCTGCTGGACCGCCCTGATCCGCCGGAGCATATCCTGATCGAGACCAGCGGCCTCGCCATGCCCAAGCCGTTGGTGAAGGCGTTCAACTGGCCGGATGTCAAGACCAAGGCGAGCGTGGATGCGGTGATCGCATTGGTCGATTGCGCCGCCGTCGCCGAAGGCCGCTTTGCACATGACCATGGTGCGTTGGAAGCCCAACGGCAGAGCGACGAAGCGCTCGACCATGAATCGCCGCTGGAAGAGCTGTTCGAAGAGCAGCTTGGTTCCGCCGACCTGATCGTGCTGACCAAGACCGACCTAGTGGATATCGAAACGCTGGAGCGGGTAGAGGCCCAGGTGAAGCGCGAAGCGCGGCCGCAGGCCCGTATCCTGCGCGTCGCGAAAGGCCGGGCAGCGCCCTCTGCGCTGCTCGGGCTTGGCATGGCGGCGGAGGACGATCTGGCAAGCCGCCCCTCCCACCACGAGGACCATGACGAGCATGACCATGACGACTTTGCGAGCATCGTCGTTCATCCGCCAGTATTCAACAATCTGAACCAGGTGAATCGTCTGCTCCGGAATGCGGTCGAGGCACACGACCTGCTGCGCCTGAAGGGCGTTCTCCGGCTGGAAGGCAAGCCGATGCGTCTGGTGGTGCAGGTAGCAGGGCCGCGGCTGGAAACCTACTTCGACCGCCCGTGGGGCGATGGCGAAGAGGCCCGGCTTGTGGCCATTGCCGCCGCGGGCACCGACTGGGACGCCGTCCGCCGCATCCTGAACGAGTCGGCAGAGGCGGCCGTCTGACGTGCACCTACTCGCGGCGACTCCCGGCCAGATCGAGACGGGAGACGAGGCGCTGGACCTTGGCCAGTCGCCCGGCGATGTCCTGGTATTGTCGGCGGCCGATACAGAACTGGCCGGCCTTGCGGGGGCGGTCGCGAGGCATGCCGGCAGGGCGGTGCGCATCCGGCTGGTCAATTACCTGAAGCTCTCCCACCCAATGAGCGTGGACGTCTACGCCGAGCGGATGATCCCGGCGGCGAAGCTCATCGTCGTGCGCCTGCTGGGGGGCGAGGCATATTGGCAATATGGCGTGGAGCAGGTGGCGGCGCTCGCGGCAGAGCATGGCGTGCCCGTAGCCTTTCTTCCGGGCGACGACCAGCCGGACGAAGGGCTGGTGCGGCGCTCGACCGTCGGTTCGGAGACATGGCACCGGCTCTGGCGCTATCTGGCAGAGGGCGGGCCGGACAATCTCTCGGCCTTTCTGCGCTATGCAGAGGGGCTGGTTGGCGGGGCAGCGTCTGATGTGACGGAGCCGCGGCCCTTGCTGCGCGCCGGGATTTACGGGTTTGAAAGCCTCGCCGACTGGCGGAAGGCCCAGCCGGAGGGCCCCGTTGCGGCGGTTGTGTTCTACCGGGCGCTCTATCAGGCCGGGACGCTGCGGCCGGTAGATGCCATGGTTGCGGCACTGCGCGAGAGGGGTATTGCCGCGCTGCCGCTGTATGTCGCCAGCCTGAAAGACCCCATTGCCGCCGATACCGTGGCGCGCCTGACGCAGGACGCTGGCTGCGGCGTGGTGCTGAACTGCACCGGCTTTGCCGTGTCGGCCCCTGGCGCCGCACGGGCCGAGACGCCGTTCGACGGCCTCGACTGCCCGGTGCTGCAAGTGGTGCTGGCGAGCGGGACGGAAGCCGCCTGGCGCGATGGCACCAATGGGCTCGGTGCGCGCGACATCGCCATGCAGGTGGCCCTGCCAGAGGTGGACGGGCGGATTTTGAGCCGTGCCATCGCGTTCAAGACCGCCGCGCGGTTCGACGAGGCGACCGAGTGCGACGTGGTTGAGCACGTGCCGGTGCCGGACCGGGTGGCTTTTGTGGCGGACCTGGCGGCGAACTGGCTGCGGCTGCGGCAGACACCGGCAGCGGAGCGACGGGTCGCGCTGGTGCTGGCGAACTATCCGACCAAGGATGGGCGGCTTGGCAATGGCGTCGGCCTGGATACGCCTGCGGCCACGGTGGAAATACTGGGTGCGCTGGCAGCTGCTGGCTACACCCTCCAGCAAACTTACCGGAATGGCGAAGCCGTGTCCGGGACCCAGCGTTCTGGCTCTGAAGGCAAACCCCGGGCCCCGGACAGCGCCGATAGTGCTTCCGGGGAGGTGATGAATTCGGCCTCCCTGATGGCACGCCTCTCCGAAGGCCCGACCAACGCCGATCCGCTGCGCGGTTCGACAGAGCGCTGGCCGCTGGCTGAATATTGGGGCTGGTTCGAAACCCTGCCAAAGGCGGTGCAAGAAGCCGTTACCGAGCGTTGGGGAACGCCTGACCAAGATCCAAGCTTTGCCGACGACGCCCTTACCCTGCCGGTTCACCGCTTCGGCAAGGTGCTGGTGGCAATCCAGCCCGCCCGCGGCTACCAGATCGACCCGGCGGAGAGCTACCACGACCCGGCCCTGGTACCGCCGCACGGCTACCTGGCGTTCTATGGCTGGCTGCGGCAAAGCTTCGATGCCCACGCGGTCGTGCATGTGGGCAAGCATGGCAATATGGAATGGCTGCCGGGCAAGGCGCTGGCGCTGTCGGAAGACTGCTATCCGGAGGCCGCCTTCGGCTCCCTGCCCCACCTCTACCCTTTCATCGTCAATGATCCGGGCGAGGGCAGCCAGGCGAAGCGGCGCTCGCAGGCGGTCATTATCGACCATCTTACCCCACCCCTGGCGCGGGCGGAGGCCTACGGTCCCTACGCCGAACTCGAACGGCTGGTGGATGAGTATTATGAGGCAGCCGGCGTCGATCCGCGGCGGCTGGCCTTGCTGCGAAGCCAGATCCTGGCGGAGGTGGAAAGCCTGGGTCTGGCGCGCGAATGCGGCATCCAAGCCGGGGAGCCGGACGACACGGCGCTCGGCAAGCTGGATGCCTACCTCTGCGAATTGAAGGAATGGCAGATCCGTGACGGTCTGCACGTGTTCGGCCGGTCGCCGGAGGGCGAACAGCGCGCGAGCCTGCTGGTGGCGCTGACACGGCTGGACCGTGGGAGTGCGCCGGAAGAATGCTCGCTGCTACGGGCGCTGGCAAAGGATTGGGGACTGGAGGCTGCTTCCGGCGATAAGGGCTTCGACCCGCTCGATTGCGATTTTGCGGCGGCAGCACCGGCCCCCTCCGCGGCGTCATTGCGAGTACTCGCGTCAAGCGGGGACGAAGCAATCCATCAGCGGCAACCACCGGATGACGAAGGCGGGTGGATTGCTTCGTCGCCCGCGGCTCCTCGCAATGACAAAGAGAGAAAATGGCGCAACGCCGGTGACGCGGTCGAGGCTCTGGAGGAGTTGGCGCTCGACCTGATCACGGGCCGGGCGGTGGTTCCGGCAGGCTGGGAGCAGACAAATGCGGTCCTCGACCAGATCGCGACGACCCTCGCACCCAACGTCGATGCGTCCGGCCCCGCGGAACTCTCCGCACTTCTCGCCGGCCTGGACGGGCGGTTTGTTCTGCCTGGTCCCTCGGGTGCGCCGAGCCGCGGGCGGCCGGACGTGCTGCCGACGGGCCGCAATTTCTACTCCGTCGACAGCCGGGCGGTGCCGACGCCCGCGGCCTGGACCCTTGGCTGGAAGAGCGCTTCACTACTGATCGAGCGCTATGTGCAAGACCATGGCGACTACCCGCGCTCGCTGGCGCTTTCCGCGTGGGGCACGGCCAACATGCGCACCGGAGGCGACGACATCGCCCAGGCGCTCGCGCTGCTGGGCGTGCAGCCGGCCTGGGCATCCGGCAGCGGACGGGTGACCGGCTTCGAGATCATGCCGGCTACGGTCCTGGGCCGACCACGGGTGGACGTGACCCTGCGGGTCTCCGGCTTTTTCCGCGACGCCTTCCCCGCCCAGATCGATCTGTTCGACTCGGCAGTGCGCGCCGTCGCCGCGCTGGACGAGCCGCCCGAAACCAACCCCCTCGCCGCTTCCGCACGTGCGGAAGCCTCCCCGGATGACGCCGCGGCATGGCGGCTGGCGACCTACCGCGTGTTCGGCTCCAAGCCCGGCGCCTACGGCGCGGGCCTGCAATCCCTGATTGACTCGAGCGGCTGGGATTCGGCCGAAGATCTAGCCAGCGCCTACACCGCCTGGAGCGGCTATGCTTATGGCGGCGGCTCGCATGGCGTGGCGGCGCATCAGACGTTCACGCGGAGGCTCGGCAATGTGCAGGCGGTGCTGCACAACCAGGACAACCGGGAGCACGACCTGATCGACTCCGACGATTACTATCAGTTTGAGGGCGGGCTGGCCGCAGCGGTGCAACTGGAATCGGGCCAGATGCCGCCGGTCTACCACAACGACCATTCCCGGCCTGAAAAGCCCGCCATCCGGCGGCTGGAAGAGGAAATCGGCCGGGTCGTGCGCGCCCGCGCCGCCAACCCAAAGTGGATCGAGGGCTGCCAGCGCCACGGCTACAAGGGTGCGTTCGAACAGGCAGCAACGGTCGACTACCTGTTCGCCTTCAGCGCCACGACAGGCGCCGTCTTGCCCCAGCATTTCGAGGCCTTGTTCGACGCCTATCTGGCAGACGACGGCAACCGGGCGTTCCTGCAGGACGCCAATCCGGCGGCACTGACCGAAATGGCGGACCGCTTTCGGGAGGCGCTGGACCGCGGCCTCTGGCAAAGCGGGCGGAACGACCTTTATGATCGGCTTGAAGCATACGCTGAGGAGGCGAAGCGCCCATGAAAACCGACGGCATGACCGAGGACGAGATCAACGCCCGCCACGCCGAGAAAATGGCGAAAAAGAAGGCCGCGCGCGACAAGATCATCGCCACCAAGACCATCGAGAAAGGCCTGCTGATCGTTCACACCGGCAAGGGCAAGGGAAAGTCGACGGCGGCTTTCGGCATGGTGTGCCGCGCCATCGGCCATGGCCACAAGATCGGCGTCGTGCAGTTCGTGAAAGGCAAGTGGCAAACCGGCGAGCGTGTCGTGCTGGAGGCGTTTGCCGACCAGGTAACGATCAAGACCATGGGCGAGGGCTTTACCTGGGAAACCCAGGACCGCCAGCGCGACATCGCCGCCGCCCGTCAGGCCTGGGAAGAGGCGAAGGCGCTGATCGCCGATCCCAGCTACAAGATGGTACTCCTGGACGAGTTGAATATCGTTTTACGCTACGACTACCTGCCGATTGCAGAGGTGGTCGAAGTGCTAACCAACAAGCCCGAAGACACCCACGTCATCGTCACCGGGCGGAATGCCAAGGACGAGTTGATCGAAGCTGCCGATCTGGTGACGGAGATGACCCAGGTCAAACATCCCTTCCGCGCCGGCGTAAAGGCCCAGGCGGGGATTGAGTTTTAGCATCTGAAACAATAGCTCCCCGGATGGCGCAAAGCACCAGTCCGGGCCCCAGAATTTCATCGCGGCCGCCGAAAAACGCTGGGCCCCGGACCGCTCCGTACCGAAGCATCCGGGGAGTGCAAAAAGGAAACAACGCTTATGATCCTTTATACCGATGCTTCTACCCCCTTTGGACGCAAGAGCCTGCTAGCCGCGCTGGAGCGGCGCATTCCGATCCGGGAGGAGTTCGTCAGCCTCTCCGATCCTGGTCCGTTCGCTGACGTCAATCCATTGGTGCAGATCCCGGCCCTGAAAGCCTCCGACGGACAGGTCTATTTCGACAGCGACGTGATATTTCAATATCTCGATACCTGTCACAAAGGCCCGCCCCTGATCCCGGAGGAGGACAAGTTCGCCCGCTTGAGCCGCATCCACCTGGCGAACGGCGTGATCGAGGCAACGCTCTACAGGCGGATGGAGACAGTACGGCCGGAGAGCGAACAAAGCCCCTCGTTCATCAAACACCTGGAGGCGCGGATCGCCCGGGGCCTGGCGCGGCTGGAGCAGATTTGCCACGAGCCGCTCGACGATCCGCTGGACGCGGAGGGCATAACCAAGCTCTGTACCCTGGACTATGTCGACTTCCGCCATCCACATGGTTGGCGCAACAATCACCCGAAGCTGGCGACCTGGCTGGCGCGCGTCAGCGAGCGCGGTTCGGCGCAGGTCTCCAAACCGGGACGGACCGACCCGGTCGCCGCACCGCTCTAGCCGGACCGGACAAGAAGGATGGCGACACCCGCCCTCATGATCCAGGGTACTGGTTCCAATGTCGGCAAGTCGCTGTTGGTCGCCGGGCTCTGCCGGTACTTCGCGCAGCAGGGCCTGCGAGTCGCGCCGTTCAAGCCGCAAAACATGTCGAACAACGCCGCGGTCGCCGTTGGGGGGGTGAATGGAGGCGGCGAGATCGGCCGGGCGCAGGCTTTGCAGGCGCGGGCGGCAGGCCTTTCCCCGCACACCGACATGAACCCGGTCCTGCTGAAACCCGAAAGCGAGCGCGGCGCGCAGGTCATCGTGCAGGGCCAGCGCTGGGGCCGCCTGTCGGCGCGGGACTGGGGCAGGCACAAGGCCGAATTCCTGCCGAAGGTGCTGGAGAGCTTCGAAAGGCTTTCCGCGAGTGCGGACCTGGTGATCGTGGAGGGCGCAGGCTCTCCGGCGGAGGTCAACCTGCGGGCGGGCGATATCGCCAATATGGGCTTTGCCGAAGCAGCAGACGTACCGGTCGTGCTGACGGGCGATATCGACCGCGGCGGGGTAATCGCGCAACTGGTGGGCACCCATGCCGTGCTGGAGGCCGGTGAACGCGCACGAATTAGAGGCTTCCTGGTCAATAAGTTCCGCGGCGACCCAACGCTGTTCGACGAGGGCATGCGGATCATTGCCGAACGCACCGGCTGGGCCCCGCTGGGCCTCGTGCCGTATTTCGAGGACGCGCGGAGACTGCCGGCCGAGGATGTCATGGACTTGGCTGGCGCGGAGCGGCCGGGCGCACCGATCAGGATCGCGGTCCCCCGCTTTCCCCGCATCGCCAATTTCGACGACCTCGACCCCTTGGCGCAGGAGCCGGACGTTTCGCTAACCATCATTGAGCCGGGCGAGCCGCTGCCCGGCGACGCGCATATCGTCATTCTGACCGGCTCCAAAAACACGATGGCCGACCTGGCGGCGTTGCGGGCGCAGGGCTGGGATATCGACCTCCAGGCCCATGTGCGGCGCGGCGGCCGGGTGGTGGGCTTGTGCGGCGGCTATCAGATGCTGGGCCGTACTATCGCCGATCCGGCGGGAATCGAAGG
Organism: Alphaproteobacteria bacterium; assembly: GCA_965222315.1. Lineage (GTDB taxonomy): Bacteria > Pseudomonadota > Alphaproteobacteria > Bin95 > Bin95 > JACKII01. The sequence continues at coordinate 3,185,751 of OZ244951.1, forward strand.
GCCGCCGGGCGCGGTTGACGGCCTGGCTCTTCTGGACGCCGCCACCGTGCTGAAATTGGACAAGACGGTTCGGGAAGTCTCCGGCAGGCATATAGCCAGCGGCGAACCGGTGCAGGGCTATGAAATCCATCTGGGCGAGACCACCGGCCCTGACACAGCCAGTCCGTGGCTGGAAATCGACGGAATTCCAGCGGGTTGCGTATCGCCATGCGGGCGCATTACCGGCGCCTATGTCCATGGATTGTTTGCGGCCGATGGCTTTCGCCGTGCGTTCTTGGGTAGCGCTGAAAACGGTTTCGGGTATGATTCAGTGGTCGAATCCGCGCTCAACAACCTTGCCAACCATCTGGCATCGCATATTGATACGGCTATGTTTCACGCTATTGCGCAAAGCCGCTGACGGGGAAGGAACTGCCTGAATGCGCTGTATTGCGGCGCTGCTTGGATTATTGCTTCTGCTCGCCGGAACCCTTCTGCCGGAGATGGGCCATGCCGGCCGCCTGGAGTGGACGGTTCGCTATCAGGGCCATAACATCCGCGTCCACGTGATTACGCCGAACAAACCGGGGCCGTGGCCGCTGGCGCTTATCCTGCATGGCGCAAGCGGCGTCGGCCGCGGCCACATGTACTGGCCGATGGCAGAGGAACTGGCCGACCGTGGCATCGCCGCCGCGGTTGTCCGCTACTATGATGGCTTGTCCGCCCGTATCAAGCGCAAGCAATCCCCCCGGATCTTCTCCCAGCGGGAGAAGATACTGGATCACATCATCAGCAACCTGATGCGTCGCAAACAGGTCAAGGGCGACGTGATCGGCGTGTATGGCTACTCTCTCGGCGGCTTTCACACCATGGCGCTTGCGGCGAGGGACGCGCGCGTGGCAGCCGGGGTTTCGCTGGCAGGCGGGCTGTCTGGGCATATTCCGCATGAGGAAGTCAAAGACGCCGCACCTCTCCTGCTGATCCACGGTACGCGCGACCGGATCGTGCCCTACCGCCGGTCCGTCATCGCCCGCTCGGCCTGGCGGAAGTCCGGCCAAAGCGCAAATCTAATACCGCTGAATGGCGTAGGGCACGTGCCTTACGGCAAGACCCGTGCGCGCGCATTCGTTGTCGCCGCGGACTTCATTGAAGAGCACCTGATGGCTGCCATTCTGCCGCCGATACCAAGAGCGAGACCGGTGATTCCTGTGCCGCGCACACCGCCGCCCGCCCGTGAACTGGCGAAAGCGCGCTAGCTTTGTATCCCGCGCCTTTCGTCTCCCTTCCCCTAAGTTAAGGCTCCCCCGGCCCATGCCAATGACCATAACTGAGCCCGCCCGCCAAACACCGGTCATTGCGGAAGCTGATGTGGTTGTGCTCGGTGGCGGCCCAGCTGGGATTGCTGCGGCGACCGCTGCGGCGAGGACGGGCGCTTCGACGATCCTGCTGGAGCGCTACGGCTTCCTGGGCGGTATGGGCACAGCCGCGATGGTGACGAATTTCTGCGGCCTCCATGCGGACATTAACGGCTCCATTCAACAGATCGTGCATGGAGTGGCAGACGACATCCTCGACCGGCTGGCGCGGCTGGACGGTTTGAAGGAACCGCATGTCATCAAAGGCGCGAATGGCCTGCGCACGGGCGCGCAGGCATACGACACCGCGGCCTACAAGCTAGCGGCCGACGACCTGCTGACCGGAGCGGGCGTCAACTTGCGCTTCCACGTGCAGGCGGTGGGCCTTTTGATGGACGGGCCGCGCATTGACGCGGTGCTGGTGGAGAGCAAATCAGGGCGCGGCGCTATCCGCGGGCGGACGTTCCTCGACTGCTCCGGCGATGCGGACCTGGCGGTTTGGGCGGGCGCGCCTTACGCGCTGGGCGGCGACGATGGCTTTCTGGCCTTTCCGACGCTGATGTTCCGGCTGGGCAATGTCGCAGACGAACAGGCGTGGAATGAAGGCATTCCGAAGATGCGGGAGCTGATTGCCGATGCCAATGCGTCCGGCGAGTATGTGCTGCCGCGGAAGGCGGGCGTGGTCCGCAGCCAGCCGCATCCGGGGGAGTGGCGCGCGAACCTGACCCAGATCAGCCGGGACGGCGGCCCGATCAACGGCGCGGATGCCGACGATCTGGCCTTTGCGGAGGTACATGGCCGGCGTCAGGTGCAGGAATATTTCCGTTTCCTGAAAGACAAGGTGCCGGGTTTTGAAAGATCCTACCTGCTGGAGACAGCGCCCCAGATTGGCATCCGCGAGACGCGGCGCATTCAGGGCCGCTACCAGTTGGACGGCCAGGACGTGCTGAGTTGCAGGGACTTCGACGACAGCATCGGCGCGAACGGTTGGCCGCTGGAAACCCACGAGGCGGGCGACGTGAAGTGGGAATTTGTGGCGGGCCGCGGCTATCATCAAATCCCCTTCGCCGCGACCGTGCCGCAAGGAGTTCATAACCTGCTGGTGGCGGGCCGCTGCGCCTCCACCACCCAGAGCGGCCAAGCGTCCCTGCGCGTCTCCGGCCCCTGCTTCGCTATGGGACAGGCGATTGGCACGGCGGCGGCAATGGGGCTGAGCGCTGGCGTAGCGCCAGGCGACGTGCCGGTGCGCGACTTGCAACGCAAGCTGGTGAGCGACGGTGTGTTCCTGGGGGACGTTCGGGGGCTTTAGTTGCGCGCCCTATCCCGCGACGGTTGGGAATCGGCGGGGCGGCTGCTATCCCCGGCAGACTTGCAACACTTTCAATCCGGGAGATCTGCCATGTGGGCACACCGCGCCGCACGCCTGTTAGCCGTTCTGGCAGTTGCTGCCGGCATGAGCATGCCGGCAGCCGCAGCCGAAACCTTAACAGGCAGCGCCGCGGCCGCCGAGGCAGAAGCCGCCGCCCGGCAGTTGGGCAAGGTCCAGACGCTGACGGCGGAGTTCGACATGCTGACGGTCAGCGGGCTCAACCAGGGCCGCATCTTCGTTGACCGGCCCAGGGAGGCGATCCGGGTGGAGTTCGATCCGCCGCTCGGCCACCTGATCCTGGTGAATGGCGAGCGCACCCGGTTCTTCGGTGGCGAGGGCACGGAGATCGAAACGGCGACTTCCGGCACGCCCTTCGCCTTCCTGATGAACCCCGTCGACGCGCTGGATAAAAGCGTCGATGTCCTGCAAGTCACCCGGCAGAGCGAAGACGTGACGATTGCGGTGGCCGAGCGCGGCAACAAGAGCAACGGCCAGATCATCCTGAGGTTCGCGGGCACGGGCGCGTGGCGGCTGGTCGAATGGGGCATGTTCGACAAGGAAGGCGGCTTCACGCAAACAATGCTGCGAAACGTGCGCACCGGTACTGAGATGAACCCTGATCTGTTTCAGGCGCCGGCGCGGGAACGCTCACCGGAATAGCCAAGCCAGAAGACCAGCGTTAAGCTTCCTTCAGACTGCAAAGCCTGAAGGAAGCGCCGATGTCGCCAGAAGACCTCTGTTACACGCCAGCCTCGATCCTCGCGCCGATGTTGCGCGGGAAAAAACTCTCGCCGGTTGAGCTTTGCCAGACGGTCTTGGACCGGATCGAAACGCTGGAGCCAAAGCTGAATGCTTTCGTCGTGCTAGATGGCGACGGCGCAATGGCGCAGGCAAAAGCAGTAGAGGCTAAGATTGCCAAGGGCGAGGCGGTCGGGCCGCTGGCGGGGCTTACCGTCACGATCAAGGACCTGGCGCAGACCGCCGTTCTGCCGACCCAGCGGGGGTCGCTCTCGCTGAAGGGCAATGTGCATGATGTCGATACACCGTTCGTCACCCGGCTAAAAAACGCCGGCGCGGTCGTCCTCGGTAAGACCACCACGTCGGAGTTCGGCTGGAAGGGTGTCAGCCATGCGCCGCTGACCGGCATCACCCACAATCCCTGGAAGCTGGGCTACAATGCGGGCGCATCGTCAGCGGGCGCCGGAACTGGCGCAGCGGCAGGCTATGGAGCGTTGCACCATGGCTCGGACGGCGCGGGCTCCATCCGGATGCCGTCTCATTTCTGCGGCGTCTTCGGCATCAAGCCAAGCTTCGGCCGGGTGCCGGCGTGGCCCACCAGCAACACCGACCAAGTGGCCCACAACGGCCCGATGACGCGCACCGTCATGGACAGCGCCATGATGCTGAAGGTGATGAGCGGACCGCATCATTGGGACCACTACTCCCTTGAAGCCCCGCCGGAGGACTACCCGGCCATGCTGCGCAAGGGTGTGCGGGCGTTGAAGGTCGCCTATTCACCGGACCTGGGACATGCCCGGGTCGATCCGGAGGTGGCCGACCTGGTGAAAGCGGGCGTCAAAGCGTTCGAGGAGATGGGCTGTCATGTGGAGGAAGTCGGCAAAGACAAGCTGGCCTTTGCGCAGGACGGGCCGGACCTGATCCGCTTTTTCTGGGCGGTGCATGAGACCGCCGGCTTCGCGCACCTGCTGCCGGAATGGGAGAACCAGTTGGACGCAGGTCTGGTCGCGTGTATCAAGGCGGGCGTGGGCTACAGCGCCGTCGACTACATGAACATGCGGGCGCGCAAGCTGGCTTATATGGAGGGCTGGCACCGCTTCATGGATGAGTACGACTTGCTGATCACGCCGGCGGTTTCGGTCCCGGCCTTCCCGGCCGACCGACTGAACCCGGAGCACTGGCCACAGCACGAGTGGGACTGGGTGCAGTGGGCGGAATTCTCCTACCCCTTTAACTTTTCGAACCAGCCGGCGGCCTCGATCCCGTGCGGCTTTACGGCGGATGGGTTGCCAGTCGGCCTGCAAGTGGTCGGACGGCGGTTCGACGATCTGGGCGTGCTCCAGGCCGCCGCTGCGTTCGAGGAAGCCCGCCCATGGGCCGACAAGCGCCCGGCAATATGACAGGAGGAACAGCCATGCTCACCGAAGACCAAATCGCCCAATATCATGAAGACGGCTATGTCATTCCGCAGCAATTTTCGCTGACGGAGGACGAACTGGCCGATCTGCGCGAGCGCCATTCCCGGCTTGTCGCCAAGCACCCGGAGTTCCACAACTATTGCAGCCACCTGCTGGCCTTCGACCTGGCGTTCCTGAACTACGCGCGGCACCCCACCATCCTGAAAATGGTGGAGCAGGTACTGGGGCCGGACTTTGCGCTCTGGAATTCCAGCTTTTTTGCCAAACCGGCGAAGGGCGGCTTGAAGACCCCCTGGCACCAGGATGGCGAGTACTGGCCGATCCGGCCGCTAGCCACCTGTACTGTCTGGATCGCCATCGACGATTCCACGGCGGAGAACGGCTGCCTGCGCATTATCCCCGGCAGCCACAAGGACCGCCGCCTGCGCGCCCATCACACCTATGAAGGCAAGGACGTGACGCTGCACCAGGAACTGAACGCCGACGAATTTGATGAGAGTACTGCCGTGGACATGGTGCTGAAGGCGGGTCAGGTGTCGCTGCACGATGTTTACCTGCTGCATGGGTCGGAGGCGAACCATTCCGACAAGCCGCGCCGGGGCATGACGCTCCGCTTCATGCCGACCACCAGCCTGTTCGACCGGGACGAGGCGGCGCGGATGCATCGTGACATGGGCATCACTGACCACAGCGACCGCACGCTTTACCTGATGGGCGGGCGCGACCTGCACGGCGGCAATGACTTCCGGATGCGGCTGTAGCGGAAAGCCCCACCCCGCCGTCATTGCGAGCGCCGGAGGGATCCGGGGCGCGGCAATCCATTGGCGCCCGGCGTGAGATGAAATGATAGTGGATTGCTTCGCCTAACGGCTCGCAATAACGGCGACGCTTAAAGGTCTAACAGCGCCCGTGCCTTCTTGAGCACTTCGTCGGCGCCATGCCCGGCGTCCAGCCTGGTCCACCGCACCGGCCCCAGCTCATAATCCACCTGCGCTTTCGCCACGTCCGCCCCGGCGTCGGAGGCGTCGCCGGTTCTGTCCTGCACGCGCCCTGCCCGCGTTTCCACTGGCGCGTCGAGCCAGATACCCTGAAACGGCACGCCCATGCGGGCGGCGAGCGCATCGACCGCAAACCGCTCGGCCGGGCGGGCGTAGACGGCGTCCAGCACGACCGATTGACCACCGGCAATACACGTCGCAGCGGCTTCCACCAGATGCCGGTAGACCCGGGCCGAATGCTCCGGTGTGTAGGCCTCGGATGGCAGGCGCTCCAGCGGCCCCAAGCCTTCCAGCGCCTTGCGGGTCACGTCGGAGCGCAACCAGCGCGCGCCGGGTGCTCTGCCAATCAGCGGCGCGAGCGAGCCGGCCAGCGTAGACTTGCCGCTGCCCGAAAGACCACCAACCGCGATCAGTTGAGGCGGGGCAGTCTCCAGACAGGCTTCTGCCAGCGAAAGGTGCGATGCTGCCTCCCCTTTCTGTGCGTCGGCGCGGGCCGCATCGCCCTGTACCGACGCCATGTTCGCACCCACTTCGGCCCGGATCAGGGCGCGGAGGCCCATGAACAGCGGCAGGAGCATGAGCCCGGCCTCGTCCGGCCAGCCGTCCGCCAGCCGCCGGTCCAGGTAGGTGTTCAGCGCCAGATTGGCGAGGGAGCGGAGCCCCCTGCCCTCCAGATCCATCAGCAGAAAGGCCAGATCGTAAAGCAGGTCGATATTGGCAAATTCCTGATTGAATTCGATAGCGTCGAACAGGGTCGGCTTGCCCTCGAACAGGCAGATATTGCGGAGATGCAGGTCCCCATGGCAGTGCCGCTCCAACCCGCCGGCGGACCGCTGACGGATTGTCTGGGTTGCCGCCTGCCATTGCAGCAAGAGCCTTTGTTCCATCCTATCGACCAAAGCCGGATCGAGAATTTCGGGGTTTTGGCGGGCCTGGCGGATTGCGCCGGCGATGGCGTCGTTGACCCGTCCGGCCGGATCGGTGCGGAAGTGAGGCTCAGCAGATTGGTGCAGGGCGGCGGTCTGCGCGGCGATGGCGGTAATCTGCTCGGGCTGTAGTTCGCCCCGGTCGGCGATTTCGTCGAATGTGGCCTCGAACCGGCGCATGACGAGCGCGTGCTCGACGGCGCTCTCATCCTCATCGCCGGGATCACCGAGCCGCAGACTATCGCCTTCCGCCATCACCGGGGCGATGCCGATGTAGAGATCGGGCGCGGTGCGGCGGTTGACCCGCAACTCCTCCTGCAAGGCCGCGAGCCGTTTGGCAGCGGTAGAGAAGTCCATGTAGGAGAAGTCAACTGCGCGCTTGACCTTGTAGACCCGGTCCCTGGTCAAAAAGACCATCGCACCATGGGTGTCGATGCGCGTGGGCTTTTCGCCGCCATGCGTTTCAGGGGCGGAAAGGAGCGAGGCGACAACGGATTGATCTTCGACAACGAACTGATCGGACATGGTGCCTGCATAAATAACGGAAGCGCCGTTCTCAGCATGTGGGAAGCGGCGCTGCAATCGCAATCCGGCATCGGGCCGCGTGGGCCCCGTCCAGCTTTGCCATCGCGCCGCCATCGCCATGGACCACCAAGCGGGTGCCGTCTTCACCAGACGGCTGGCCGTTGGCAAAAATCATAGATGAAGCTCAGTCCTGCCCGGCTACCTCAATCTGTTTCGATCGGCAGGGAATCGTCTGTGGCCCACTCACTCATGGAAGCGTCATAGACGGCAATGTCCGGATAACCCAACTGGTACTGCACGAATGCGTCGAGCGTCGCCGCGATGCCGCCGCCGCAATAGTTCAGGATGCGCTTGCCGGGCTCCGCGCCGACGCTCTGAAACAGCGCCACGGCCTTCTCCGGCGCAACCAAGGCCTTGGTCTTTGGATCGACCAGGGCAGAGGCCGGCGCGCCAACGCTGCCGGGTATGCGACCGGCGCGGCCATAGCGCGGATTGCGGCCAGCGTGCAGGTCCGGCTCCAGGGCGTTGACGGAACAGGCCGCACCGTCGCCGATGGCGGCCAGCATCTCCTCCTTGCCGACAAACAGGTCCGGCCTGGGCTTCAACGTGAATTTCCCTTGCGGATAGCTGCCGGGTTCGGTCGAGACCGGACGGCCTTCCGCCTCCCATTTATCGAAGCCGCCGTCGAGCAGCGCGGCATTGTCGAACCCCAGCCAGCGGAGCATCCACCAGAAGCGCGTCGCGCGGGTCATGCTATCGCGGCTGTAGCAGATGACGCGGGTATCATCGCCGACGCCGAATCGCTCGAACGCCCGGGCGGCTTCCTCCGGCGGGGGCAGCATGAAGGCGTAGGGGCTATCCTGCCGCGAAATATCCTGCTGCAAGTCGATGTGAACAGAGCCGGGAATATGGCCTTTGTTATAATCCGTCTTGCCGCTCACAATGGAATAGGGCCGTCCCGTTCCCTCCTCATAAGCCAGATAGAAGGTGCAGTCGAAGATCCGCAGCTTCGGATCGTCCAAATGGTCTTGAAGCCAGGCGCCATCGACGATGGCTTCGGGATGCAGATAGGATGAGGTGCTCATGGGGCGGACCTTTATTCAGGGTGGCGGGTAGCGCCTGATCCGCGAAGCCTATCCCGAATTCCCGCCATCTTCCAACGATGCGTGGGAACGGGTTTGACAGGGTCATGCCCGTTCCCTATAAGGCGCGGCTATTCCCGAGAATGCGGGCTCGCCTAATCAAGCGATGTCCCCGCCTCCGGCACCTCCGGGTGAGCGGAAGGACTATCGGGACAACAAAGATCATCCTGCCAAAGGACAACAGATACCATGTCGAAGCGCATCGCCGCGAAGCATAAGATTGACCGCCGCCTGGGCGTAAACCTTTGGGGCCGCCCCAAGAGCCCGTACAACCGGCGGGAAAGCGGCCCGGGCCAGCATGGCGCCCGCCGCAAGAAGGCCACCGATTTCGGCACCCAGCTCCGCGCCAAGCAGCAGCTTAAGGGCTATTACGGCAATATCACCGAAAAGCAGTTCCGCCGTCTCTACGACGCCGCCACCGCGCGCCGGGGCGATACGTCGGAGAACCTGATCGAGCTGCTGGAGCGCCGTCTGGACGCCGTGGTCTACCGCATGAAATTCGTGCCGACCGTGTTCGCCTCCCGCCAGTTCGTTAACCACGGCCACGTGACCGTGAACGGCAAACGCGTCAACATCCCGTCCTACCAAGTGCGCGATGGTGATGTGGTTGAGGTGCGCGAGAAAAGCCGCAACATGGCGCTGGTGCTCGAAGCCATCGAGTCCGGCGAGCGCGATGTGCCGGACTACCTGGAAGTCGACCACAACGCGCTGAAGGGTGCCTTCACCCGCTCGCCGAAGCTGGCCGACGTGCCCTATCCGGTGCAGATGCAGCCGAACCTCGTGATCGAGTTCTACTCACGCTAGTCCCGCGACATCGGGAGAGAGTTTGATGACAACGGTCTCCCCCTCCACCAACGCAGAGCTGCATTCGCCCGAAGAACAAGACCGGCTGGATGCGGCTTTGCGGCTGCGTTATTTCTCCGAAGACTGGATAACCGCACCGCGACGCGCCGACAGTGGTGCGGCGCTCGGGCCGGAAACCCAGCGGCAAGTCCTCGACCTGCTGCGGCAGGGCATGGACGAAGCGGAAATCCGGGAAGCGGCGCTGGATGCGCTGGTGGCCGAAGAAAGCCGCATCAAACGCCGATATTGGACCCGTGGATTGCTCGCGGTGCTGGTTTGTGTCGGTATTGCAATGCTGGGCGCGCTGACCTGGGAAGGCCGCGGTGACGGTCACCACCTGATGAATGTCTTTTTGTTGGGCGCTATCGGCCTGATGGTGGCCCACGGCTTGAATTCCCGTGGCGTGCGCATCCGCAGCCGGATGCTGAAATCGACCGAGGCGCGCAAGCGTATCTGGCGCAAGGCTATTGCAGCGCTATAGTTGGCAAACGCTATTATGGTTCCTAGATTATGCGTGAACCCTTCCGGCTGTAGTCGGAATCCTACCCTGTTCGGAGGGCATAAGGAGGCATAATCGTGACGCGGCATTGGACACTCGACGACATACCGTGGGATGAAATCAACTTCTCGGCGGTAGAAGACGATGTACTAAAGCTGATTCGCGCAGCATCGCTCGTTGAGTATAACGCACCTGATTACGCTGAATATCTCTGCAGCGTCTTTTACGATGATCCAAGCCTGCAAGATGCAGTCCGGCAATGGCGCGACGAAGAAGTTCAGCATGGCCTGGTACTAGGCGAGTATGCCCGCCGTCATGATCCGGAATTCGACTACGACGAGCGGCTGGCGGAATTCCGCAAAATGGTTCCCATTCCGGTCGAAGCGAACGCTTCGGTGCGGGGCTCCAGGGCCGGTGAGCTGGTCGCCCGCTGCATGGTCGAGGTTGGCACGAGTTCCTTTTACACGGCGCTTGGCGACTCAACCCAAGATCCAGCCCTCAAGGCGATTTGCCGGCATATTGCAACGGACGAGTGGCAGCACTACGGGTTGTTTTACCGGCACTTGAAACGCTACCTGGCAGTTGAGGATATGCCACGGTACCGCCGCCTGATGGTCGCCTTGGACCGTATCGCAGAGACCGAGGACGATGAATTGGCGTCCGCCTATCACGTCGCAAACCTCCAGGGCGAACCGTACGATCGGAAAAAGGCGAGCAAGGAATATTCCAGCCGCGCCTATTCTTATTACCGTCCCGGCCATGCCGAAAAGGCAGTCGGAATGATACTGAAGGCGACCGGTTATCAGCCGCGCGGGCTGTTCGGCCGAACGGTGCGGGGCGCCGTCAGCAGCGTTGTGGAATGGCGCAATCACCGCCGGTACGCGGAGGCGGCGTGAGAAGCGCCAACCAGGCGATCAGGCCCGGATACTTAATGCAGCGCATCGTAGATCTTCTGGGCGACGGTCTGGTTGATGCCGCCGACCTTCGACAGTTCGTCGACACTCGCACGGGTCACCCCCCGCACCGAACCAAAATGCATCAATAGCTGCTTTTTTCGCTTCGGCCCCACGCCGGGAATCGAGTCCAGTTGCGAGCCCCGCACCTTGGATTGCCTAGCCTGGCGGTGGGCGCCGATAGCGTAGCGGTGGGCCTCGTCCCGCAGGCGTTGCAGGTGCATGAGGGCCGGATCGTCGGGGCGCAGGCGGAAGGTTCCCTTCTCCGCGCTGACGAACTGCTCCAATCCCGCATCCCGGTCCGGCCCTTTCGCAATCGCGACCATGGCGATATCGGTCAGGCCGAGGGTTTCCAGCACCTCCCGCGCGGCGGAAAACTGGCCTTTGCCGCCATCGATCAGCAACAGGTCCGGCCGCATATGGCTGTCCGTATCGGGATCGTCAGAGGCGAGCTTGCGAAGACGGCGGAACAGAACCTCCTTCAGCATGGCATAGTCGTCATCACCCGCCGTCCCGCTGCCGTGCTTGCCTATCTTGAAGCGCCGGAAGGCCCGGCGAAGCCACCCCTCCGGCGTGTAGACCACCATGCCGCCCATGGGATTGGTGCCCATCAGGTGGCTGTTGTCATAGACCTCCACGCGCTCCAACGGCCCCTCCAGGTCCAGTGACTTGGCGATCGCCTCCAGCGCCTGGGCATGGCCGGCTTGCTGATTCAGGCGCTGCTGAAGGGCATGGAGGGCGTTCTCCAGCGCCTGCTCCATTACCCGGCGGCGGGGACCGCGCTGGGGCGTCAGCAGCGAAATGCGGCGGCCTTCGCGGACGCTGAGCGCCTCCTGCAACAGATCGGCGTCGATGGGCTGTTCAGAGAGCACCACCGTCTTCGGCACCGGATGGGTGTGGTAGAACTGGGCGAGGAAGCTATCCATGATTTCGGCATCCGTGGTGGAGGCCTCGCAATTCTGGAAATAGGGTTTGCCGCCCTGATTCTGCCCCGCCCGGAAGAACCAGACCAGCACGCAGAGCCGGTCGCCATGGCGGGCAAGCGCGAACAGGTCGCTGTCGGCCATTTCCGGCACGTTCACGCCCTGGCGCGCCTGCACCAGGCCGAGGGCGCGCAGGCGGTCGCGGTAGATGGCCGCCTGCTCAAACTCCATGCTTTCTGCGGCGGCTTGCATCCGCTCGGTCCAGGCTTCGCGCACCGCATCGCTGCTGCCGGCGAGAAACTTGCGCGCGGCCTGCACACTGTCCTCGTAATCCTCCCGGCTGACCAGGCCCACGCAGGGCGCGAGGCACCGCTTGATCTGGTGCAAGAGACAGGGCCGCGTCCGGGAACGGAAGATGTGATCGGAGCAGGAGCGAAGCTGGAAGGCTTTCTGCAACGAGACTATGGTGCTCTCCACTGCGCCAGCCGACGCAAACGGGCCATAGTAAGTGTTTTCCGGATTCTTTTCGCCCCGGTGCTTTGTAAGCATGGGCCAATCGTGGCTGGCGGACAGTTCGATATACGGAAAGCTCTTGTCGTCGCGGAACAGGATATTGAACTTGGGCCGTTCCGACTTGATCAGGTTGTTTTCGAGCAGCAGGGCTTCCGCCTCGCTGCTCGTCACGGTGGTCGAAAGCGTCGCCGTCTCCGCAATCATGCGGAGGATGCGGTTGGGCAGGTTGGTGGGGTTCGCGTAGTTGCGCACGCGTTTCGCCAGCGCTGCCGCCTTGCCCACATAAAGCACCACACCGGCATCGTCGCGCATGACGTAGCAGCCGGGCCTGTTCGGCATGCCGCGCAACGCTTCCTTCACCACCGCGAAGCCGCGCTGGAGCGAAGGGGCCGGTGCATTGTTAACGGCATCTGCCGTCACTGGGTCGCTCATTCTTCTTCTAGGGTCTGTTTTCCGCTCGCCGATCCCAGATGACGGAGCGCAATCCGGAAAATGATCGAATCATTCGGGCCGACTTCGGAGGTGCTCGTCCGGTCGCGCGTGCCGACCAGTTCCAGGCTGATACACTCATCGGCATATGAGATGCCGATCTGCGAGCGCAAGGCCTCGCCACTCTCCAGGTCATGACGGTGACGGCCCAACACGGCCCAATGATCGGTTACCTGGAAGCGCAGCGAACCGGCAACCTGATGGGTCTCTGACAGGGTCTGCCCATCGAACTCCCGGAACGGCTGGTAGACGTGCTGGAACTCGGCGCGGACTGGATCATAATCGAAGCGCAGGCCGCTTTCAGCTGAACTGATGGAGCCCTCCTCCAAATTAAAGCGGAAACGCTGGTAGCCATCGATACTGCTGCCGGCCTCAATGCCGAAACCGAACACGATATCGGAAAGATCGTCTTCAAGCCCGGTGCCGGTGCCGAATGAGCGGCTGGAGTCGGTGCGGAACGACTGGCCGACAACGCCGGTCAGGCGCACCTCTGACAGGTCGATCATCCCTTCCAAGCCGTAGTCAAGCCGTTGGCCGTCGTCGAACAGATCGCGCCCGTCCGCCATGGTCGGGCGGAAGAGGACGGTGGAATCGAACTCCTGGCTCTGGCTATCCTCGTTCGGCAGTTCGGCTGTGTTGAGGCCGCCTGGCGTGATGGTGCCCATCACCCGCGGCGTCAGGGTCACGATGGCGTCGCCAAATGGGCGGAACAATGGATAGGACCAGTCCGCCGTCGCCCGGGGTATGAAGCGGACGCCAATACCATCGCCGGAGGTGCTATCGGAACTCTGGTAGACGTCACCGCGGGCGTCCAGTTCCAGATTGAACAGGTGGCCCGCCAGATTCCACTGCCGGTTCAAACCTGCCGACGCCGCCAAATGCTGCGTGTCTCCGCCATCGGGCCTGAACAATACGTGCGCCCCCAGGTTCGCTTCCAGATTGATCCCGCCGAAGCCGAGCGGCTCCGCATAGTCTGCGGTGATGAAAGGCAGGGCCGTCGGCGTATCGTCATCGGTGAAGTTGGTCCGTTGTTCCTGCACCGTGAAGGCCGTCGCATTCACGTAAAGGTCTCGGTAAAAGCCCTCCGCCGTTGCGAAGGACCGCAGGATACCGGCGTCATCCAGGTTGAAGGTGCGGAGATAGGTATCGTCGCTCGCACGGTAAAGTTGAAAGTCAGCGCGCCAGTTTTCGTTGATGGAAGCGGCGCCCGTCCACTTGATCGCGCCGCGCGGGCTGGGCCCCGTGGTGACGTTATTGTCGGTGCGGTCAACGACGCCGCCACTGGCCTGTACGATCGTCTCTCCAAACGAGAAGAGATGCCGGTACTCCCCAACGATAATCGGCAAGGACTCCGTATAGATGTGGGGCGTAACCTTCAGGTCGCGGTTTGGAGCGATGTTCCAGAAGAACGGGATTTCCGTGAACAGGCCGAGGGTTTCATCGCTGCCAACCGCCGGCGCCAGAAAGCCGGTCTTCTTTTCGACCCGTGGGTCGGGTTGCGAAAAATACGGCACCCACAGAATGGGGACACCGAAAAAGTCGAGCGTGGCGTTTTCCAGCTCGATCTCGCGCCTGGTCTCGGAGTGCGTGATCTTTTCCGCCCGCAATTGCCAGAGCGGCGCACGCTGCGGATCGTCCGGGCAAAGGTTACAGGGACTGAAGACGGCGCGGTAGACCTCCACCCTGTCCTTGCTGAAGCGGGAGGTCCCTGATGCGGCAACCCGGCTGCCGTCGGGCAGCAGGATCTTGGGGGCGATGGCAAATCCCTGGTCCAGCCCTTCAGTCAGTTCCACTTCGTCAGCGAACAGAACCTCGCCCGTCGGTTCCGTCAGGACAACATTACCGACGGCCGCAACGATCTTTTCCGAGAGCCGGTATTCGAGCCGGTCTGCCGTCAGAACCCGCCCATCGCGGCTGATACGAACCTTGCCCGCCGCCCGGACCGTGTCGTTGACCTGATCGTAGTTAGTCTCGTCCGCTTCCAGCAGAAACGGCATCTGGTTTTCGCTGCCGCCGTTGAACTGAAACACCGACAGGGGGCCATCCACCGGCGAATCCGTTTCGGCCTGCGCATCGGCAGCCATTGCGGCGAGGGCAAGCGCCGTGGCTCCGGCCATAAAACGCAGTTGACGGGCAAACACCTTCGCGGGATTCCTCGTACAGTCCGGTGCCTTGGTATGGCAGGCATTCGCCTAATGGCTTATCCTCGTGAATCACTTAAGTCACCCCCTTCGCCCGGAGTTATTCAGCATTGCCCCTGCCACGCTCTCCCGGCGCCGGCCCCATGGACGGCGTTCGCATCCTGGACATCGCCACTTTCATCGCTGCGCCCCACGCCGCGACCATTCTGGGCGAGTTCGGTGCGGAGATCATCAAGATCGAGCATCCGAACGGCGGCGACCCTTGGCGGCGCTATGGAACCCCCAGCGACCGCCCCGATTCGTCTCTCGCGTGGCTGACGGAAGCGCGGAACAAGGAATCGGTGACGCTCGACCTGCGCTCCCGGCAGGGCAAGGAATTGTTCCTGCGGCTGGTCGGTCTGGCCGATGTGGTGTGCGAGAATTTCCGGCCGGGCACGCTGGACCGCTGGGGCCTCAGCTATGATGTGATGCGCGAGATCAACCCGCGCCTGATTGTGATGCGGGTTTCCGGCTATGGACAGACGGGGCCCTACAAGGACCGGCCCGGCTTCGCCCGCATCGCCCACGGCGTCGGCGGCTTGACCCATTTGGCCGGGGTGCCGGGCGGGCCGCCGGTGACGCCAGGCTCCACCTCGCTCGGCGACTACATGACCGGGATGTATGGCGCCATCGGCATCATGATGGCGCTACGCGAAGTCGAGGCTGGCGGCCAGGGCCAGGAGATCGATGTGGCCCTTTACGAAAGCGTGTTCCGCGTGCTGGACGAGTTGGTGCCCGCCTACGCTGCCACAGGCACGATACGCGGGCGCGAGGGCGTCGGCACGCTGAACGCCTGCCCGCACGGGCATTTCGAGTGCGGCGACGGCAGGTGGCTCGCCATCGCGTGCACGTCCGACAAGATGTTCGAGCGGCTGTGCCAGGCCATGGAGCGGCCCGACTTTGCCGAGAAATACGGCAAGGTCGCCGACCGCCTGGCAGGCCGGGACGAGGTGGATAGCGCGGTACAGGCCTGGACCGGCTCCATGACGCGGGAGCAAGTACTCGAGCGTTGCGTCGCGTCGGAGGTGCCGGCAGGCGCCATCAACACGGTCGAGGACATGTTCAACGACCCGCAATACGCCGCTCGCGAGAACCTGCTGAAGGTGATGGAGCCGCTGGTGGGCGAACTGACCGTGCCCGGCATCATCCCGAAGATGAGCGGCACGCCCGGCAAGCTGCGCGGCCTTGGGCCCGCCTTCAAGAGCGCCAACGAGAAGGTCTATGGCGGCCTGCTTGGCCTGACGCCCGCCGAGATGGCGGCGCTGGCGGAAAAGGGCGTGATTTAAGAGGACGGGGTTCTCCCCTTGCCTCCCGGCGCCCGCCCGACGATACTCCGCGCCACCATGAGCGATAGCCAAAACACCCCTGAAACAACCCTCAACGTCCGCGTCTGGCGGGGTGGCGAAGACGGCCACTTCCAGCCCTTCGCCGTGCCCCGGCGCGAGCACCAGACCGTGCTCGACGTCGTGACCTATATCCAACGGGAGCTCGACCCGACGCTCGCCTACCGCTTTGCCTGCCGGGTGGGCATGTGCGGCTCCTGCGGCATGACCGTGAACGGCAAGCCGCGCTGGACCTGCCGCACCCATGTGGACACCGCGGCGGGCGGCAGCGACGTGCTGGAACTGGAGCCGCTGCGCTCCCTGCCCGTCATCCGTGATCTGGCGACCGACATGACGCCCTTTTTCGAGAAATGGCAGAAGGCCAAGGCGCGGGCCACAGGCTCCCGCACGCGGGCCGACGACATGCATCCCATCGACCCGGCCTCGCCCCGCCGCCAGGCCGCCGATGCCGCCATCGAGTGCATCAATTGCGGCGTCTGCTATGCCGCCTGCGATGTGGTGGCGAGCGATCCGGACTATCTGGGCCCGGCCGCGCTTAACCGCGCCTGGACGCTGGTCAATGACGACCGGGAGGGCGACCGCGCCGGTGTACTGGAGGCCGCAACCGCAGGCGGTGGCTGTCATAGCTGCCACTCCCACGGCTCCTGTACCGAGCACTGCCCGGTCGGCCTCAACCCATCGGCGGGCGTGGCGGGGCTGAAGCGCATGTCGCTGCTCGCCATGATCGGGGGCAAGGTGTAATGCCGGTCCATGCCGCCTTGTTTTTGGCTCAACGCGCCTCGGCGCTGGTGCTGGCGCCACTGGTGCTGGTGCATCTGGGGCTGGCGATCTATGCGATCCATGGCGGGCTGAGCGCGGCGGAGATACTGGCGCGGACCCAGGGCTCCTTCGGCTGGAGCCTGTTTTATGGCCTGTTCGTCGTGGCCGCCGCGGTGCACGCGCCCATCGGCCTGCGCAACGTCCTGCGCGAGTGGCTGGGCTGGAAGGGCGTAGGCGTGAACATGGCCCTCGCAGCATTCGGCCTGCTGCTGCTGGTGCTGGGCCTCCGCGCCGTTTCCGCGGTCACGGGGGTGTAGCATGAGCTTATCATCTTCCTCACTTCCCGGAAGCGCGACCGCGCTGTCCGGGACCCAGGCTTCTCCGCCCCCTTCCCCTAAGTCGACCCCCAAACGCTGGGCCCCGGACCTGCGCTTCGCTCCATCCGGGGAGCAAGCGGAATGTTAGGCCCCCGCTCCCAACACCATCCCGGACGCTACGCTGCCCTCGCCCACCGCCTCTCCGGCGTTCTGCTGGCCGTGTTTCTGCCGTTCCACTTCCTGACGCTCGGTCTGGCCATCGAGGGAGAGGCGCGGCTGGACAGCTTCCTTGCCTGGAGCGACCAGCCGCTGGTGAAAATCGCCGAGTGGGGGCTTGTCATGCTGCTGGCGATCCACTTGCTGGCCGGGCTGCGCGTGCTGGCGCTGGAGTTCCTGCCCTGGCAAGGCCCCCGCAAGCCCTGGATCGCTGCGGGCGGGGCGCTCGCCGCCGCCACCGGTATCGCCTTTATCGTGAGCGCCTTCGCTGCCTAGCAGCCGATTGAGAGACATCATGACCTCCACCGCGCCGACCATCGAAACCCTCCAGACCGACATCCTCATCATTGGCGCGGGCGGCGCGGGGCTGATGGCGGCTCTGCACGCGGCCCAGGCGAACCCGGACCTGCACATCACGATTGCGGTCAAGGGCCTGCTCGGCAAATGCGGCTGCACCCGTATGGTGCAGGGTGGCTACAACGTCGCCATCAATCCGGGCGACTCGATCGAGCGGCACTTCATGGACTCGATCGTCGGCGGCAAGTGGCTGCCGGACCAGGATCTGGCCTGGCGGCTGGTCAACGGCGCGGTCGAGCGCATCCGCGAGCTGGAAAACGAAATCGGCTGCTTCTTCGACCGTAACCCGGACGGCACGCTGCACCAGAAGGCGTTTGCCGGGCAGAGCTTCGACCGGACGGCGCACAAGGGCGACCTGACCGGCATCGAGATCGTCTCCCGACTGATCGAGCAGATCTGGGCCCGCAACGTCCGCAAGCTGGAGGAGCACCGGGCGCTCGCCATCGTGCCGGACCGGCAAGGCAAGGCCTGCGCCGGCATGTTGCTCGCCGACATGCGCACCGGCGGCTTCAAGCTGGTGCGGGCGAAGGCCGTGCTGATGGCGGCGGGCGGCGGCCCGACCATGTACAAATACCGCACGCCCAGCGGCGACAAGGCGTGTGACGGCATGGCGATGGCGCTGGCGGCGGGGCTCTCGCTGCGTGACATGGAGATGGTGCAGTTCCACCCAACCGGCCTCTTGGCGGGCGAGGACACGCGCATGACCGGCACGGTGCTGGAGGAAGGCTTGCGCGGCGCGGGCGGCCATCTGCTGAACGGCGACGGCCATCGCTTCATGCTGGACCGCAACCCGGCGGGCGAGCGGGCGACGCGCGACATTGTCTCCCGCGAGATCTACCGCGAGATGAAGGACGGCAAGGTCACGCCCCACGGCGGCGTCTATATCGAGATGAAGCATCTGGGGCCGGCAAAGGTCGCCAAAATGTTCAAGGGCATGGTGGAGCGCTGCGCCGACTGCGGCTTCGACCTGGCAGGCGACCGGGTCGAGGTGGTGCCGACCGCGCATTACATGATGGGCGGCATCGTCTTCAACGTGGACACGACGACGGCCATGCCCGGCCTGTTCTGCGCGGGCGAGGACTCGGGCGGCGTGCATGGCGCAAACCGCTTGGGCGGCAACGGGGTGGCGAACTCCACCGTCTTCGGCGGCATCGCAGGCGACGAAATGGCGGCGTTCGTGGCGAAGGAGCCCGGCTGGCGGGAGCCCGACGTGGAGGTGGCGAAGGCCGCGGCGGCGGCGTCTTTAAGGCCGTTTGATTTGGGGGCCGGAGACCTGAACGGGCTGCGCAAGCGGCTGCTGGACATGATGTGGGATGAGGCGGGCATCATCCGGACGAAGGATTCGCTGGGCCGGGCCTTGGTCGAACTGGACCGCTTCGAGGAAGAGTTGCAGGCAACCGGCATCCCAGACTCGAACCCGTCGTTTAACTTAACGTGGCACGACTGGCTGAACCTGGAGAGCCAACTCACCATCTCCAAATCCATCGTCCACGCCGCTTTGGCCCGCGAAAATAGCCGCGGCGCCCACTACCGCGACGACTTCCCCGACGAAGGGCACTTGGAGGCGAGCTACTTCACCAAGGTACGACTGGAGGGCGACGGGTCGAAGTCGGCCGATTTCGAAGTCACCAACGAGCCGGTGAAGTTCACCATCGTGAAGCCAGGTGAGAGCCTGATTGAAGGCGAGGTTGGAGCTCCGGTGGCAGCGGATTTATAAAATATTTGAAACGCTATTCTAAAATATTCTATTCACTCAAGGTTACCCCTTTAATCGCCAACCTTAAACTTTGGCGCATAGTATCTCCGGCAATTTCAACAACGATTTCTGGCAGGCTGTCATTTTCTTCATGAATAAGACGCAAAAGCTTATGATTTTCCAGAACAACCCTCAAAAGAATCACAGAACAACTCCCATTACTAAGTTGTTTATTGCGCAACTTGAGATCGGTGTTTCCCTTTGTGATACCTCCTTCATCATCATAGGGTAGACCCATCATTCGAACTGCATCGGCAGTGGAGTCGATATCTGCTGCCAATTTTTCCATTTCTTTGTCAAATTTCTGCGATGGAAAACATTCCCCTCTTTGATCTAACAAAATTGCTCTGTCTAACAAAAATTGCAATTCCTTTTCAGTTGTAACATAATATTCTTGAACTTCTTTGCTACTATATTTTCCCTCAGCGCCGGTCGCCTTGGAGGCCATTTTTTTTAAGAAAAGCTCCAATTCAGTGCCATATTTTCTTAAACCTTCATCAACAACTGCATCAAATTGCTGTCGTAGATCACTTGTTATACTAATAATTTTCTCTGGTTTCGCCCATTTCTGAAGTTTTTCTTTATTCAA
Organism: Alphaproteobacteria bacterium; assembly: GCA_965222315.1. Lineage (GTDB taxonomy): Bacteria > Pseudomonadota > Alphaproteobacteria > Bin95 > Bin95 > JACKII01. Next base: position 3,205,938 of record OZ244951.1, read on the forward strand.
TCCTTCTAAAAGTTCAATTTCCAAAAAAAAGCTAAGAGCATTAGCGCGCTCTATCCGATTTTTATGATCAGATAATGCTGTTTTTATTATCTCGTATTGAAATTTTTGACGTTCCAAATAAACTTGGTGATTTCTATTTCCTACTGATTCAGTCTGTTGTGCTTGAACTTCTTCTTGGTGGATGACAAGGCGAACGCCTTCAGACAAACCAACTGTTACTATACTCGCCAACGCAGCAATAGCTGGTCCGGACCCCAGGATTTCGCGCCAACGCATTTTTTTACTTTCCTCCATTAGGATCGCCTTAAATCTCCTGTTAGATCTAAAATTTCTAAAGCATCATTTGTATCCAGAATCGGAAATTTTGCAATAATCTACCTGTCCCAACGACATGCGGCCCCCGAACACCACGGGCTCATTCGTGGAGCCGTCTAGGCGGAAGGCGTGTTCCTCGAAGGTCGGGAAGCAGGCGGGCAGGACCAGGCCCTGTTGGGCGACGCCGGTGTAGATGTAGCGGGTGTTCTCCGGGGTGCGGGCGAACCAGTTGGGGTGGTCGATGGTGCCGGCGAGCAGGTGCGCCGAGTCGTGGGCGCCCGGCGCGAACACACCCGCACCCGATCGCCGACATGAAACTTTGACGTCGCCAGCCGCTAGCACCACATCAAACCCGCACCGAGGAACACCAGCGCTGCCCGCATTTGGTGCGAGCAACAGGGAGCGAAAAACAGGGGATAGATCGTGGAAACGCTATGGGACGCCATTGTTTACGAATACAGCCGGACGACGACGCCGTTCGAAGAGATCGCGCTGCGGCTGGTGCTTGCCGCGGTGTTGTCGGGGATCATCGGCCTGGAGCGCGAACTGAACCAACGCGCTGCCGGGTTACGCACGCATATCCTGGTCGGGCTGGCGTCGGCGACGTTCACCATCGCAGCCATCGAGCTGTTCCATCTGCTCAGCCAGATGAAAAACGCCCCGCCGAATGCCGATCCGATCCGTGTCATGGAAGCAATCACCGCAGGCGTCGCGTTTCTGGCAGCGGGCGCGGTGATACGGTCCGGCACCAATATCACGGGGCTGACGACTGGCGCCGGCATGTGGCTGGCCGGATCGATTGGCCTCGTGGCCGGCCTTGGGCTTTATGGCTTTGCGGTGCTGACTGCGTTGCTCGGTCTATTCGTTCTGTGGATCCTGCGCGTCGTCGAAAAGCATTCCATCGAGAAATTGGCGAAACGCGATGCTGAAAGCAGCGGCGATCTATAACGGGCGGGTCCGAGGCAAGTCCCGCGTGCCGTACTGTCTTCCTTCCTCTGGAGAGCTGCGGCATACTCGGTGCCAATCCGCAGAATCATCAGGAAACCGCCCGCCATGGACGCCACATTCAGCCCCGAAGAACTCGCCTTCCGCGACGAGGTCCGCCGTTTCATCAGGGAAAACTTGCCGGACGACCTGGCCACCAAGGTCCGCCAGGGCCTGGAGATGAACAAGGATGATTACCGGCGCTGGATGATGATCCTGGGCAAGCAGGGCTGGCTGGCCTCCAACTGGCCGAAGGAGGCGGGCGGCCCCGGCTGGTCCGTCGCGCAGAAATACCTGTTCGAGGAAGAAATGGCTGTCTCCGCCTGCCCGGAAGTGGTGCCCTTCGGCACGCGGATGGTCGGGCCGGTACTGCTCCGCTACGGCACCGAGGAACAAAAGGCGCAGCACCTGCCGGGTATTCTTTCGGGCGAGACAATCTGGTGCCAGGGCTATAGCGAGCCGGGCGCGGGCTCCGATCTCGCCTCGCTTTCGACCACCGCGGTGAAGGATGGCGACGACTATATCGTCAATGGCTCCAAGATCTGGACCACCCAGGCGCATATCGCCGACTGGATGTTCGCGCTGGTCCGCACCTCGAAAGAAGAGAAGAAGCAGGACGGCATCACCTGCCTGCTGATCAAGATGGACTCGCCCGGCCTTGAGGTGCGCCCGCTGATCAAGCTGGACGGGCGGCACAAGTTCAACCAGGAATTCTTCCAGGATGTGCGGGTGCCGCAGGCCAACCGCGTCGGCGAGGAAGGCCAGGGCTGGGCTCTTGCCAAGTATCTGCTGGGCCATGAGCGCTCCAGCGGCGCGGGGGTTGCCGGCGCGCGCATGATGGTGGACCTGCTGAAGAAGATTGCCATGGACCAGAAGGCTGACGGCGGCGCGCTGTCGGACAATCCCGCTTTCCGCTCCAAGATTGCCGATCTGGAAATGCAGCTATCGACCCTGCAGTTCACCTCGCTCCGCGTGCTGGCAGGGGCGAGCGCTGACCGGGAGATCAAGCCGGAAGCGGCGGCGGGCCTGAAGCTCGGCATGGCGGAAATCCGCAAGTCGATCAGCGAGGCCTGCATGGAGGCGGGGGCCTACAGCGCCATGCCCTACAACCAGAGCGCCATCCGCCATGGCTGGAACGAGGAGCCGGTCGGCCCGGACTACCTGTTCAAGATGGCCCCAGACTATTTCGAATACCGCGCCCGCTCGATTGCCGGGGGCTCCAATGAGGTGCAGAAGAACGTGATAGCGAAACGGGTGCTTGGGCTGTAAGCGGCACCCGCAAGTCCCAGCGTGACGGCCTATGAGACTGACGCTTAGCTTCGTCCTGATCCTCGCCGCGGCGTTGGTCGTCTTTTTCGGTAGCCGCGACTTGGTTCCGCCGAAACAGCTGACATTCGCCGCAGGCACCAAAAATGGCGGCTATTGGCATCTGGCCCAGCGCTATCAGAATATCCTTGCCCGCGATGGCATTCGGATGGAGATCCTGGAAACAGGCGGTGCGGTCGAGAACGCGCAACTTCTGCGCGAAGGCGACGCGCAGGCAGGTTTTGTGCAGGGAGGCGTGCCCAACCCGGAAAATGCCGAAAGCCTGGGCGCTGTCTTCTTCGAGCCGATCCTGGTGTTTGCGCGCGCGGATACGGACATACCGGCAAATCCTGCGCTATGGGCCGGTCTGAAGATTGCGGCCGGCGGCGAGGGTTCAGGGACCAGGGCCGTGATGGTGAAGTTCGCGCGGGCCGCCCAGATCAGTCCCGGCGCGAACCAGTATCTCGCCATCGGCCAGCGCAAAGCCGAAGACGCGCTGGCAGCCGGAGAAGTAGACCTTGCTTTCCTTATCGCGCCGATCAGCGCCCGGTACCTCACGAACCTGCTCCGTTCACCGGATTTCAAGATCATTGCGATCGACTACGTACAGGCGATATCCGCCCGCCTTGCCCAATCGCAGGTCGTGACTCTGCCGCCAGGGGGCACATCAATGATGCCCACCGTGCCGGCGGTCGAGACGAGCACGCTGGCGATGATTGCACAATTGGTGGCGCTGGATACTCTCCACCCCTCATTGGTGGACCGACTGGTTGAGGCAGCACGGATCATTCACTCGCACCGGGATGCCATTACGGCGGACCAGCAATTTCCGACAATGAACGGCGTCACCACGCAGAAAAACTCCTACGCACACAATCTCCTGCGCGATGGCCCCAGCTCTTTGGCCAATTTCCTGCCCTATTGGGTCGTCGCACAAATCAACCGTTTCATCATCCTGCTGGTGCCGGTCGTCGTTCTGCTGCTGCCCATGCTGCGCATCGTGCCACGCCTCTATGCCTGGCAGATGCGCCGGCGGATCTACCGCTACTACAAAGACATCAAGGCCATCGACGCCAAAGTGCGCGATCAAAAAGACCCGGCCGCCTTGGAAGCGCTGGATGAAGAGTTAAACGCTATCGACCGGAAGCTGGCCGACCTGGCGTTGCCACTGCCCTATAGCGAGTATTCCTACACCGCCCGCCAGCACATCGATCTCGTGCGCAAACGCATCGGGGACCGGCTGGCGCAAGGGACCGCGGGGCTCTGACCTTGCCCTGAGCGCCAGAGCAGCAGGCGGTGGCTGCCTATTCCGGCACCAGCGTCATCAGGCTGGCTGGTTCGCCTTGCAGCGGCCCTAGTGAAACAGTGCCGCCCACCTTCCAAATCGGCGCCATGTCGCCATAATTTTCCGAGAAAATATTGCCGGACTGGCCAACCGACTGGATAAAGCGGGAGCGGTTCAAGTCCGCCAAATCATAGACCGCGCGGAAACCCGCGCCATGCACCTGGTTGAAGAGGTTACCGTCCTTGAATGAGACAATACCGGCGTTCGACGTGTAGCGGCCGCCATCGTGCGGAACGGATACGTCGAACAGGTCTTTCAGCACCGGGATGTAGCCGAACGGCACGTGGCGGAAGCGGGCGACATGGGCGGCATCCCAGCGCCAGGCGCGCCAGTCGTCGCCGAAGCGCGCGGTCATTTCGGTGTAGGCCTCGTTAAACGCAGCGGCCGTTATCTGTGGACAGGTCTCCCGTCCGGGCGTGCCGGTCACATCGCACCATTCGGGCGCGGCGGTCAGCATGTGCAGCACGCGCTCTATATTGCCCCGCTGGTGATCGTCGAACAGGGGACCCAGTTCGTCCGCGAACAGGCCGTGGTTCAGCGCCCGCAGCCAGGCATGGAAAAACAGTGGCTCCGGCCTGTCGGCCGCCATGACAGCATCCCATGTCTGCATAGCCTGCAGGAGATCCGCAGGCACGCCGTCACCCGCCTGGCGCCAGTCCACTGCATCCAGCAGCCGGCGGGCGGCGAGCGAATGCAGGTCGCGCTGCACGTCGAGGGACGCCTGCACCGTATGCGGCACCCGTGCATCGAGCGCCTGCTCGATGGCCTCCGCCCGCATGGGCGAGGACCAGCCGTGGCCCAGGTCATAAGGATAATCCGGCCCGGTCAGCCGGTTGTTGGCATTGACGAGGCGGCCCGATGGCGGATTGACGATCTGGGGCAGCCCTTCAAACGGAATGAAGCCGGTCCAGTCGTGCTCCCCCGTCCAGCCGGGCGCGGGCAACATCTGAGGCGGGGAACGCCGTATCGGCACCAGGGCCGGGGAAATCAGTCCCGTCGTGCCATTGACATCGGCAAGCGCGATATTCTGTTGGGGCGCGACGGCGGCGCGCGTCGCTTCGATCGCGTCGGTAACGGATGCGGCGCGCTGCACATGCCAAAGCGCGGCCGCCGTGGTGTCGCCGGGCCGCAGGGCCGTATGCGACAGGGCATAGGCGTATCCGTCATCCGGCGCGCCCGCGTCCTCCGCTCGATCCATCCCATCCGAGATGACGGGCCCGTGCCGGGTACGCCGGATGGTGAGGTTCAGCGGATCGCCGAAACGGACCTGGATCGTTTCCTGGCTGCTCTTAAAGGCCGCCGAACCGTCTGGTGTCAGGTAGCGGCCGGGGTCGGCGGGATCGGTCTTTTCCACAAAAACGTCCGACGTGTCGCCATAGGCGTTGGTGATGGCCCAGGCGACTTTGCCGTTGTGCCCCAGCACGACGAACGGAAACCCCGGCGAGGTTGCGCCTGCCAGCGTGATATGCGGCGTCTCGATCCGTACCAGGTACCATGTGCTCGGCACGTTGAAACCCAGATGCGGGTCGTTCGCCAGGATGGGTTTGCCCGTGTCGGTCAGGCGGCCGGCATACAGCCAGAGGTTGGAGCCTGCTCCCTCCTCCACCACACGGGCGGCATCCAATGCGTGCCTGATGGCATCGCCGCCCGGCAGTTGCTCCGGCAGCTTGCCGAGGGTGATTGGCCCTTCTTCCGCCGGGTACATGTCCTGCACCTGTTCCGGCGTCAGGCGGGAAGCCAGCGCCGCGCGCTCAATTTCGTCACTCCAGTCGGAGGTGAGGCGAAGCGACATCAATTTGATCCAGAGCAGCGAGTCTGCCGGCTTCCACGGTTCGACCTCGCCCGGGACCAGCAGAAACTCGGGCGGCAGCGCGCCGGAGCGGGTCTCCAGAAAGGCGTTGATGCCATCGGTGTAGGCCTGCAGGGCGACGCGCACGGGCAGCGGCAGCTTGGCCACGTCCGCATCCACCAGTCTGGCGAGGCCGAAGGTGCGCATCCGCTTGTCTATGCCGACAGCCAGATCGCCGACCAGTTCGGCCATGCGGCCGCGGCCCGCCCGGCGCATTGCTTCCATCTGGAACAGCCGGTCCTGGGCATGCAGGAAGCCGACGGCCATGTAGGCATCGTTCAGGCTTTCGGCGCGAATATGGGGCACGCCGCGGTCGTCGCGGGCGATGGTGACCGGCGCGGTCGCGGCGGCAATGACCCGCTCGCCCTCCACCTGTGGCAGAGACGTGCGCAGCCAGAGTACCAAACCTGCAGAACCAAGAAGCAACAGGAGCAGCAGCCCCAGCAATCCCCGTCCCGTCCAGCGCATAATTCTTGCCATCGCAGGGCTTCCCTTGCCATCCGCAAGTTCATGCGGTTGCGCTTTATGATGGAAAATCCCGGCGCGCCCCAAGGTGACCGGATGGCGCGGCGTCACTATAAATAGAACAAAGTAGAAACTTTTCTATTGACTCTTGGTTGAAAGGCCTGATTTCCTATTCATGCTATAAATATGATTGCATCGCCAGGAACCGAATCTCGACACGGACGGTTCCGGCCAAGCAACAGCAGGAGAGAGTGCCAAGTGCTGATGCCGGTTACCGCTTCGAAAAGACGATTGAGGCGCACCTGTGCGAGCCCCCTCCTCCTCTACGCTGCCATCCTCCGCCAGCCGGAGACAGCAAAGCCCTTACGCCGCAGCGTGTGCCAGCGAAAGGCTGGCGCGCGTTTGCCAACGGTCAACCATCCACTCCGTAAAATAACGGACCAAGCGCGAAAAGAGCGCTTCAAAACAAAACAACAAAACCAAAACCAGAAAAGCATCGCAGGCGGCGTCGTGAACCTCACCACATAAGGAAGGTCGGGACATGACACAGGCATCGGTCGAACTTAAAAAAGAACAAAACAAGTACAATATTGCGGCATTCAGCACAGCGGACAGCCTCTTGCTGCCGGACCTGTTCCGGAAAATCTATGGGGAGCACTACCTGGCGGGCGAAGTATACGACCCAAGCCATTACATTCAGGCTAACGACACGGGCGATGCTATCTCCATCGTTGCGCGCGGGCCGGATGGCCTGCCCGTCGGGCACGTGGCCCTGGTAGCCTCTGCCCCCTACCGCGGCGTACGGGAGGTCGGCCAGGGCGTCGTTGACCCGGAATGCCGGGGCGGCGGCATCCTGAACGGCATGATCGACGAGGCCATTGTGCTGGCCGACCGGGACCCGGAAGTCTGTGGCCTTTTCGGCGCGTCGCTGACCAATCACACGTTCTCCCAGCGCTCCGTCTGGCGGGCGGAGTTTGTCGATGTGGGCTTCGAGATCGGCTTTGTGCCGGCCCGCATGATGCAGATCGAGGCGCAGGCAGAAGGCCCGGTCGCCACCTGCCTGCAATACCTGCCGCTGGGTGACGCCCCCATGCAGCGGACCTTCCTGCCTAGCGCCTACCGCGATCTGGCCGTGCACCTGTGCGACCACCTGCGGCTGCAACGGCAGTTCGCAGAGGGCGGGGAGGCGCTGGACCGGAGCGCGCCCAGCCGGATTGAGGTGCTGGACCTGCCGCGCTTCGACATCGTGCGGGTGAACGTCATGCGCATCGGCGCGGACCTGCCGGCGCTGCTACGGACCATCGACCAGGAAGCGCAGGCGAACGGCCGGACCATGGTGCAGGTCTTCCTGGAACTGGGATCGCCCACGGCAGACGCCGCGTGTGAGGCGTTGCGGCGGCAGGGCTTCTGGTTCGGTGGCCTGCTGCCCCGCTGGATGGACCGGGACGCGCTGCTGCTGCAAAAATCCGTGAACGGCGAGCCCTGGTTCGGCGGCATCCAGGCCTATACCAACGACGCCCAGGCGCTGCTGCGCTTCATCCAGGCGGATGCGGAGCGCCAGCGGGCGCTGGCCGCCTTGGGCGTTTAAGGCAGCGGCAAATCCCGGCGCACCTATCGCATGGGTGAATAATCAGCAGAATGCGGAAAGAGGATACTTCTATTTGAGGAAAGCCCCATGGCCGTCACCTTTAAGGATATCGAAGCCGCGGCGGCTGCCATTGCGGGCCAGGTGGTGCGCACGCCCATGCGCCCCTCCCCCTCCCTGTCGGCGCTAACGGGTGTATCGGTCTGGCTGAAGCTGGAGAACCTGCAATTCACGGCCTCCTTCAAGGACCGGGGGGCGCTGAACCGCCTGTTGCAGCTTTCCGACGAAGAGCGCCGCCGGGGCGTGGTTGCCATCTCCGCCGGGAACCATGCCCAGGGAGTCGCCTTCCACGCCGGGCGGCTCGGCATTCCGGCCACCATCGCCATGCCAACCGGGACGCCGTTTGCCAAGGTGGCGCGGACGGAGAGCTTCGGCGCGACGGTGATCCAGGCAGGCGCGGAACTGGCGGACCTGGTGGCGTTGGCCGATGACTTGGTAGCAAGGGATGGCCTGACGCTTATCCACCCCTATGACGACCCTTTCGTGATCGCGGGCCAGAGTACGGTAGGGCTGGAGATTCTGAATAGCGAGACGGATATCGACACGCTGGTTGTGCCCATTGGCGGCGGCGGCCTGATGGCGGGCATTGCGATTGCCGTGAAAGCGGTGCGCCCGGATATCCGCTTGATTGGTGTGGAGGCAGCTCACTACCCCACCATGAAGAGCGCCATCGCCGGCATCGAAGCCCCGGCGGGCCGCCCGACCGTGGCGGAGGGTATTGCGGTCAAATATCCGGGCAGGCTCACTCAGCCGGTGATCGCCGAGCACGTGGACGACATTCTGTTGATCGACGAGGATCATCTGGAGTGGGGCGTGCAGGAACTTGCTACCGTCGGCAAGGTGGTGGCGGAAGGAGCTGGCGCGGCGGCGCTGGCGGCGCTGCTAACCTATCCGGAGCAGTTCAAAGGCCGGAAGGCCGGGCTGGTGATCTCCGGCGGCAATATCGATGCGACCGTGCTGGCCTCAGCCCTGATGCGGAGCCTGGTCCGGCACCGGAAGCTTGTACGCCTGCGCATCCAGGTTAGCGACTCGCCGGGCGGGCTCGCCGCCGCAACGCGGATCATCGCGGAGCACGGCGCGAATGTCTGGGACGTGCAGCATAACCGCCTGTTTTTCGACACGCCAATCAAGAGCACGGAGATCGAGTTCGTCCTGCAAACCAAGGACGAGGCGCACGTGGCGCGGCTGGTTGCGGCGTTGGAAGCGGAAAGCATCGTCGTCAACGTGTTGAGCAATCTGGCGCATAGCACGCTGAACGCATGAGAGGCCCATAGCGCGTTGGGCGCGTGAGGGGATAGACTGGTTCTCTGATCGAAACAGGGCAGCAAATTCCAACAGGGAGAACCACGCCATGAAGCTAGGCGTAATCGGTGCAGGCGGCCGGATGGGCCGGATGCTGGTGCAGACCATTCAGGAAACCAATGGCGCGGAGCTGGCGGCGGCGTGCGAGCATGCCGGCAGCCCGTTCCTGGGCCAGGACGCCGGTCTGCTTGCCAATGTGGGCGAATTGGGCGTCACCATCGGCAACAGCGCGGAAGCGGTGTTCGAGGCGTGCGATGCGGTCATGGAGTTTTCCGTGCCCATGGCAACCATCGTGCACGCGCCCCTCGCTGCGAAGCACGGCACGGCGCACGTGATCGGCACCACAGGCCTCAACGCTGAGCAGGAAGCCATCCTGGCGAAGGCGGCCGAGAAGACCTGCATCATGTACGCGCCCAACATGAGCGTGATCGTCAACCTGATGTTCGCGCTGGTGGAGCAGGTGTCCGGCCTGCTCGGCACCGACTACGACATCGAAGTAATGGAGATGCATCACAAGCACAAAATCGATGCCCCCTCCGGCACCGCCGTCGGCCTAGGCCAGGCGGCGGCGCGCGGACGTAAGGTGGCGTTGCCGGACGTGGCGCAATGGAGCCGGGAGGGCCAGACGGGCGCCCGGCGGGAAGGCGATATCGGCTTCGCGGCCCTGCGCGGCGGCGACGTAGTGGGCGAGCACACGGTCATCTTCGCCGGGGCGGGCGAACGGCTGGAACTCACCCACCGTTGCACCAACCGGCAGCTCTTCGCAGGCGGTGCGGTGCGGGCTGCGCTCTGGACGGACGGCCAGAAGCCGGGGCTTTACTCCATGATGGATGTGCTTGGTATTAAGCTATAAGGCTTACGCTAAGAGGGCTTTATCTTCAGCCTAACCAGAGCCCATTGATCTAAGCACAGGTCGGGTCTCCCCGGCCCTCGCCTATTGCTGGGCCGGGGAGTGTTGAGAGGGGTAGCATGGCCCCGCCGCTGAGAGGGGGTCGGCTCGGCCGCGGAGCGGTGGAGAGCCTATTGCGGGAGATGGTTAACCGCACCAAATGAAAGCTTGAGCGCATGATATTGGCCGCAAATTAGACGCTACCGGGCGATGCTCGCCGGATCTACATGGCATCTACACCGCGTCTACATTTTGTCTACATCGAATAAACCCGGCATCTACATTTTCGGCCCGGAATGTCGGTTTTTGTCGATCAATGTAGATAAATGTAGATTTTTTTCCGACACAGAACAGCGCTACCATTGTAGCGCAACTCAGAGCCCCTCCAACCTCTAGCGCGTTTGGTCCAGGATGAAGCGGGCGACCAGTTCGTGGGTGCTTTGGGCATCCCGCGCGTCAGGGGCAATGTCGGTGATGGTCAACGCGCCGCCCGCTTGCCGGTAGTTGCCGGCGAAGCGCTCCGGCTCGTTCGCATCCACCGGCGATTCCGGGTCGCGGTAGTCATGCATGAAGTCGGGGCGGCCTTGTATCCACAACGCAGGCGGCAGCCTGACTGCCTCCCCGCGCTCCAGGATCAGCATGGGGTTGCCGTCCAGCATGTTCTCGTCACTCTGCCAGAAGCTGCTCTGCCGCTCGGCTATGCTGGTGTATTGATCCGGGATGGTCCCCGCCGCCGTGTGCCGCTCCAGATGACGGAGGCGGGAGAGCGGATTGATCACCGGCCAGGTCATGCAGACGCTGCGCACCGCGGCGTCGGTGGGGTTGGAGCCCTCCGGCAAAGGGATGGCGGCGTAACGGGGATCGTCGGGGCGCATGGCGGAGAGCATCGCGAGGTGCCCGCCGCTGGACTGCCCGACCAGGTTCACCCAGTCCGGGCGCGTGCCGAGGCGGGCGGCGTTGGCCTTCACCCATCGCACCGCATAATTAACGTCCTGCAGCGCGCTGGGGTAGCCGTCCGATGCCTGGCGGAAGTCGATGGCGATGGCGACAATGCCCCGCCGGGCCAAGACCTCATCACGCGTCTGGCATTCATCCAGCGAGCCCTTGCTCCACGCGCCGCCATGCAGGTCGATGACCGCGGGCGAAGGGCCGGTGATCTCCGGCCGGACGATGCGCATGGCGAGCGCCTGACCACCGTGGTTGAGGTACACGCGGTCCTCTACCGTGAAGGAGTAATCGGCTGGCACAAACGCCTCCTATGCAGGGCGGGGGAAGGTCCGGGCTTCGCTGAGGGCGTTCCGCAGGGTGCCGGCGAACTCGACCCGCTCTTCCGGCGCGAGGAACGCACCCAGAGTCAGGGATCGGCGGCCACTGGCGATCTCCAGGCGGCAATCGTGCTCCTCCGGCCGGTGCAGTTCGACACGCGCCCAGGCCGGTTCGAAGCTCCATACCTTCTGGCGGCCATCGGGCTGCACCCGGCGGATGGTCAGTTGCTGGCGGGTCACCCGCACGATCTCACGCAGGCGCGCCTGGCGGTAGTTGATCCGGAAGGCGATATAGAACAGCAGCACGTCTACACCGAAAAAGCCCAGCACCGGCCACGCGCCCATGGAGGCGAAAATCATCCCGGTGGTGAAACTCGCCAAGCCGAACGCCCCGAACAGCACCATGAAAGCCCGCGGCGTGAGCGAGCGGTGCGGGGTCAGCGTGGCGTCCAGCAGGAAGGGTGAGGCAGCGGATTGCATGATTTCAATTCTACGCGAGAGCAGACAGGGCGGACCAGTAAAAATTGGACCTAGATTGGCGCGGCGGCCTGATCATCCGGCATGGCGGTCAGCACCCCCGGCGACGGCGCATCCGGGCCGAGCAGGTAGCCCTGGAACCGGGTCTGGTCCTCATCCGGCATTGTGACGCCCCAGGTCGCGGCGGGCACGAAGCCGAAGCGCCGGTAATAGTTGGGATCGCCGACCAGGAAGACATACTTCCAGCCCGCCGCCTTCGCCCGCGCCAGGGCATCGCGCATCAGGCAACTGCCGACGCCCTGGCCCACATAGCCGGCCCAGAGCGCGATGGGGCCCAGCAGAAGCACGGTTTCCCCGCCCAGCCTGGCAGGCCAGAACTGGATGGAGCCGAGTAACTCATCGCCAGACAGTGCGACACGGTGCAGGCAATCGACCGGGTCTACGCCATCGCGGTAGCGGTAGCTGGTCTTGGAGCGCCGGTCCGCGCCAAAGGCGTGGTCCAGCAGCGCTTCGATCTGGGGATTATGTTCCGGCAGGGGGGCAACGATATCGACCATGGGACGGGTCCGGGAGCAAAGACAGAGAGACTGCCGGACCTGTGGGCGCGCGGGCGCGATCCGGCCTAAAGGCTGGCGGGGGATCCCAATCGTCGTCGCGCAAGATACGTCATGGCCGGGACCGTACTGGAAGCCGCCGATGAGTGCCAGCGGGAATTTGACCGGTCTGGCGGGTGCCTGTTCCCCTTGCGCCGCCGCCGGCGCTCGGCTCTGATAGACAGCAATGTTCGACAATGGAGCGAAGCCCATGCAAGTCCACGATCTCGTCGCCTTGATCTCCAAGGCAGCCTATGGCCCCAACGGCACAGAGGCAGTGCAGGAAGCGATGGCCACGTTGAGGGGTGACTTGGACGGATTGGCGGAGACCCTGTCCTACCTGCCGGGCGTCGGCGGCAATGCCCACCAGGCGTTCTACCGCTCGCCGGGCCTGTCGCTGCTAAAGGTCAACTTCCCGAGCGGCCGCCGCACCCCGCCGCACAATCATGGCACCTGGGCGACCATCTTGCTGCTGGCGGGCGGGGAGAAGAACACGATCTACAAGCGCGGCGCAGACGGCAAGCTGGAGCGCGACCGGGTGGTTGAACTGAAACCAGGCGACATCGTGCACATCCCGGCCGACTGCGCCCATGTCGCCGAATGCCTGGGCGATACACCGGCCATCGGCCTGCATGTCTATGGCGCGAACGTACTGGGGGTCGAGCGCTCCATGTGGGACCCGGAGACCATGGAGGAGCTGGAATTGGACTGGCGGCAGTACGAGCCGCTGGCGCAGAAGGCGACTGCCATGACCGGTGCGCCCTGAACGGCTGACGCCCCTGCCCCACTTGCCCGTATGACAGCGCCGCAGTAAGCATCGCCTATGGAAAGCGACGACGGCGGCAAACGCGGCTACCACCACGGCAATCTGCGCGAGGCGCTGATCTTCGCCGCTATCGGCCTGATCTCCGACAAGGGCTTGCAAGGCTTTACCTTTGCCGAGGCGGCGCGGGCGGCAGGCGTGTCGGCGGCGGCACCCTATCGCCATTTCAAGGACCGGGACGCCCTGGTGGCCGAGGTTGCGCGCTATGGCTTCGAGCGCTTCGCCGAACGGCTGGAAAAGGCCTGGAACAAGGGGGAGCCGACGACGCTCTTTGCACTGGAGGCCGTCGGCATGGCCTACTTGGCCTTCGCACGGGAGGAGCGGCCCCTGTTCGCCGCCATGTTCCAGTCCGGCCTGCCAAACGAACCGGGACTGACCGCGGCGGCCGACCGCGCTTTCAACGTGCTGGTGAATGCCTGCACCGCCGTTTCCAAGCGCCTCCCGCCGGCGAACCGCCCGCCGGTTCAGATGATGAGCTTTCACCTCTGGGCGCTGAGCCATGGCGTTGCGGAGCTGTTCAGCGGCAATGGGCCAAAGCGCTCTCCCATTGCATCGACGGACCTGCTGGAGTCCGGGATGATGGTTTACCTACGCGGACTGGGAATTATTCCGGAAGACACCTGAAAAAATTTGACCGCTGCCCATTGACGCCCCTCTGGTCGCACCCATTTATGTTAATGTGAATAACATTCACATAGGAGGCAAAGACCACGAATGGACACGGTTACTCATTGGCTTAAACGGGCGGAAGGTGCCCTGGACGAGCGAGGAAAGGGCGCCTGGATCGCTGCTTTCGTCCTCGGCTTTATCATCTTCTGGCCGATCGGCCTCACAATTCTCGGTTACACCATCTGGAGTGGAAGAATGGGTTGTTGGAAGCACATCCGCAAAGGACGCAGGTCCGCAAACGCAAGCACTGGCAACAGTGCTTTTGACGAGTACCGCGAAGAAACGCTTCGCCGCCTGCAGGAAGAGCAGTCGGAGTTCGAGGGCTTCATGGAGCGGCTGCGCAAGGCGAAGGACAAGGCGGAATTCGATCAGTTCATGAACGAACGCCGCCGCCCGAACTACGGGCAGAACCAGGGACCCGAGCCGAACGCGGCGTAAGGTCAACAGCCCTCAAGGCTCAGAAAAGGCTTCGCTTCGGCGGAGCCTTTTGCTTTGTTGCCGCCGGGCTCCCGCTTACAGCCGCCCTCCGGCCGCGGCTCGGCTTCAATCTCCTGCCGGCGGCCACGGAAGACCACCGATTTGCACACTCATGGTAAAGCCGATACCTGCCCGCGCCGCCACAGTATTCGGGCGTCCGATTCTTCACACCTGCAATGCAGCCTAGATGCATTTACCGGTACCGCGCATGAATGGGTGCTTTCCAACCCGATAGAAAAAGACCGGAGAGGGGAGCGGCTACTCAGCCGCCCGGTTCATCTGATCCCAGTTATAGAGGGCCGGCTCCTTGTCAAGGAAACGGCGGATCGACTCTTTTGAGAAGGCGCTGCTGAACAGCAGGGTCTGGCCGTCGGCTTCCGCCGTAGCAATGTCGCCATAGTTTGCCTGGAACGTCTTGTTTACCAGGCGCTTTGTCAAAGCCGCCGCCGTCTTCGGCCCCTGGGCGAGCTTGGCGGCATAGGCCTGCGCCTCGGTCAGCACGTCCGCGCCTTCCTCCACAACAGTATGGACAAAGCCCATGGCCTCGCCTTCTGCCGCCGTCACGCTGCGGCCCGTGAACATCAGGTCTTTGGCAAGCGCCGGGCCGACCGCGCGCGGTAGCGTGTAGGCGAGCCCCATGTCCGGCATCAGGCCGATCCGGGCGAACACAGCGCAAAAACGGGCATTGGGCGCCGCAAACACCAGGTCGGCCATCAGCGCCACGCTGAAGCCACCACCAAACGCCAAGCCGTTAACGGCGGCGATCACCGGGCAATCGATATTGAGCAGTCGCTCCAACCAGACATGCACGTCCAGGATGCTCTGCCGCGCAGGGCCCGGCCCGTCGTCCAGCCGGTTGGTCATGTTTTTCACGTCGCCGCCGGCACAGAACGCCCGGCCCTCTCCGGTGATGACCAGGGCCTTGATGTCCTCGTTGCCATCCACGAACCGGACCATGGTCTCGAAATCGTCTTTCAGGTCGAGCGACATGGCGTTCAGCGCGTCCGGCCGGGCCATGGTGAAGGTCGCGACGCCGTCGGCGGCAATCTCCAGACGGGAGCAGTTCAGCTTGGGAATGGTCATGGTCGCTTCTCTCCTTTGACGCTTTGTGCGGCGCTGCGGCCCGCGATCCGGCCGAACACCGCACCAGAGACGAGGCCGGTGCCGCCCGGATAGTTGAAGTGGAACAGGCCGCCCACCATCTCGCCGCAGGTGTAGAGCCCTTTGATCGGCCGCCAGTCGGTGCCGATGACGCGGGCTTTCTCATCCACCTTCAGCCCACCGAACGTAAACGTGATCCCGCCCGTTGCCGAGTAGGCGACGAATGGCGGCTTGTCCAGCCGCAAGGCCCAGTTGGTCTTCTCCGGGCTCAAACCGTTGGTTGACACACCATCCTTGCCCGCCGGGTTGAACCGCGCATCGCCATCCGCCGGAGCGGCGGCGTTGTATTCCTCCAGCGAGCGTAGCGCCTGGGCGTGATCGTCGAAATCCAGCTTCTCGATCAGCCCGGCCAGGGTGTCTGCCAGGATCGGGTCGCTGGTCTTGTAGCGCGGCTCCAGCAAG
This sequence comes from Alphaproteobacteria bacterium, assembly GCA_965222315.1. GTDB lineage: Bacteria > Pseudomonadota > Alphaproteobacteria > Bin95 > Bin95 > JACKII01. The sequence goes on from OZ244951.1 coordinate 3,221,904, forward strand.
TGGACGGTCTTCTGGTCGAAGATCTGCCAGGCCATGCTGCCCGGCTGGTTCAGGATTCGCCCGCCATACTTGGCATAGGTATAGAGGCCCATATCCTCGCCCTCGTCCAGAAACCGCAGACCCTTCCGGTTCAGCATGACGGCGTAGGGATAGGATAGCCGGTTCGACTTGTCCGTGCGTTTGCGGTCCGCAAAGTCCGGCCACTCGTTCGAGATCGGGGTCGAGTGTTTGCCGCTCCACTGGCCACAGGGCATCGCGCCGATGGCAAAGGCCATGCGCAGCCCGTCGCCCTGATTGTGCCTGGTGCCACGCACCTTGGCATGATCCCAAGGCGGTTGCAGGTATTGCGCCCGCCACTGCGCATTCGCCTCGAACCCGCCGCAGCCGAGCACCACGGCCTTCGCCACTAGCTCCTCGATCCCGTCCGGCCCCTTCGCCTTCACGCCGACGACCGCGCCCGAAGCATCGGTCAGCAGTTCGAGCGCGCCGGTCTCGTAGCGGATTTCGATGCCATTCGCTTCGGATTTCAGAAACCAGTGTTTGGAGAGACCAACGCCCTCGGCCTCCGCCCGGATCACCGCGCCTTTCTGCCATTTGATTTTGTTGCCAACCTTGATCCCCGCGAGCGAAGTGGCGGGCTCCATCGGGATGCCGACATATTCCCGCATCCAGCGGATGGTTTCATAGGAGTTGTCGATCAGGATCGTGGCCAGTTCCCGGTCGGTCTTGCCCTCCGTGACCCGCAGCATGTCGCCCCAAAAATCGTCCTTCGTGTAGGGCTCCACGTCGGAGAAAAAGCCTTCGATCTCCTCTTCCGCATCCGGGACCATCGGGCGCAATTCTTCCGGATTGTCGAAGGCGATGCGCAACAGGCCGCCGGAATAGTGGGTGTTGCCGCCCCGGTCAGCCTCGCTGGCCTTCTCCAGGATCACCACGCGTTCCGCGCCGCTCTCGCGCGCCGAGTTGGCCGCCGCCTGCGCGGCGTTGCCCGCACCGACCACAATGACGTCGTATTCCACCTTGGGTTATCCTCGCCTTTGTAGTTTTCTTCTATTGCGGCTCAGCATATGGCATGAGGTAGAGAAGCTAAACATCGAAACCACAGGGACTCCCATGTCCGAAGGCACCGCCACTATCGCGCCTACCGAGGCGCTGAAGATTGATGAGCCCCGCCTCGCCGAGTATCTTCGGGGCGTGCTGCCCGCCGCGAGCGGGCCAATGCGGCTGAAGCTATTCAGCCACGGCCAGTCGAACCCCACCTATTTCGCCGCGTTCGACGACGCCGAATACGTGGTCCGCAAGCAGCCACCGGGCGAACTCCTCCCCTCGGCCCACGCCGTCGACCGCGAGCACCGGGTGCAGAAGGCGCTGCACGCCCAGGGCTTCCCTGTCGCCGAGCAGTTCCACTATTGCGACGACAAAAGCGTCGTCGGGACACCCTTCTACGTCATGGAAAAGATGGAGGGCCGGGTCTTTACCGACAGCGCCCTGCCCGGCTGCGAACCGGACGAACGCCGCGCAATGTTCCTGAACGCGGCGGAGACGCTGGCGAAGCTCCACTCCTATGACCCCGAAGCCATCGGTCTAGGCGACTATGGCCGCCCCGGTTCCTACTACGAGCGGCAGTTCCGGCGCTGGTCGCGCAATTTCCTGGAGACCAAGACCCAGGACATCCCGGAAATGGACAAGCTGATCGAATGGCTGCCCCGGCACATGCCGGCAGGCGACGAGAGCCGCGTCGCCCATGGCGACTACCGCATCGGCAACCTGATGTTCCACGCGACCGAGCCGCGCGTCATCGCCGTGTTCGACTGGGAGATCTCCACGCTCGGCCACCCGCTAAGCGATCTGGCCTATATGTGCATCCTCTACTTCACCCGCTCCGACGAGTTCTTTGGCATTCGCGACAAGGACCGGAGCGCCCTCGGCATCCCGCCCTATGAAGAACTGATCGAGCATTACCGGGTCAGCGCCGGCCGGCCCGACACCATCACCGATGCTCACATGGTCCACGCCATGTTCCGCTTCGCCGCCATCCTCGACGGCGTGCGCGCCCGGGGCCTTGCCGGCAACGCTGCCAGCGAGGATGCCGCCATCGTCGGCGCGCAAGGCCTGGCGTTGGCCAAACGCGCCTGGGAAGTGGTGGAGAACCGGCAGGGCTGATAGCATAGCGTTCCAGCACGGCGCGGAGCGGAAAATGACCGGCATCATCATCATTGGCGGTGGCCTGCATGGCTGCAGCGCGGCCTACCATCTGCTCAAGCGCGAGCCTGGCCTTTCCGTCACCGTGGTGGAACGTGACCCCACCTATGACCGCGCCGCCTCGGCGCGCTCCCATGCCGGTCTCCGCCTGCTCTGGAGCCAGGAAGAGAACCTGCGCATGTCCCAGTACGGGCAGGAATTCTATTCCAACTTCAGCGGGCTTTGTGCGGTCGAGGGTGAACCCGCCCACCTGGATTTCTGGCGGCAAGGCTACCTCTTCATCGCCAACACGCCCGCCCAGGCAGAAGCCATGGAGGGCAATTTCGCTTTCCAGCAGCGCATGGGCGTGGACACCCGTTTGCTGGATGGCGACGCCCTGAAGACGCTCTATCCCGTCCTCAACACCGACGACATCATCTGGGCCAATCATGGCCCCAACGACGGCTGGATCGACCCCTATGGCGCACTCACCGGGCTCCGCCGCAAGGTGCGCTCCATGGGCGCCGAATTCATCACCGGAGAGGTTACCGGTCTGGAGGTTTCCGGCGGCCTCGTCCAGGCAGTGGAACTCGCCGAAGGCAACAAGCTATCCGCCGACACAGTCGTGAACAATGCCGGGGCCTGGGCGCATGAGATCTGCGCCATGCTGGGCTTCGACATTCCGGTGCGGCCCCTGCACCGCACCACATTCTACTTCGAGCCGGAAACGCCCCAGCCAAAGCTGCCGCAGACCCTGGACGGCCAGCCTGCCGCCTTTCGACAGCAAGGCGAAGGCTTTCTCACCGGCCTTACCCAGTTCGAGATGGCGGGTGCGTTTCACTGGGAGCCGAAATACGACCTGTTCGAGGAAACGATCTGGCCCCGCATCGCTCACCGCAATCCGGCCTTCGAGACCATCAAGCTGAAGAACGCCTGGGCCTGCCACTACGCCTATAATTCCTTCGACGGCAACATGCTGATCGGCAATTGGCCGGGCCAGCCGGAAAATTTCCTGATGGCGACAGGCTTTTCCGGTCACGGCCTGCAACACGCACCCGCCGTTGGCCGGGCCATGGCGGAGCTGATCCTGGACGGCCAGTTCGCGATCATCGACCTCGACCGCTTCCACGCCCGGCGCGTGGTAGAGGGCCGGTTGGAGCCGGAAGCCGGCGTGAAAGCTTGATCGTTCCGGCCGAACGCTCTCTAATCCGCTCATCCCCGCAAGCAAGGAAATGACACAATGGATATCCGTTTAGACGGCCGTACGGCCCTGATTACCGGCGGCAGCAAAGGCCTTGGCCTCGCCATGGCCCAAAAATTCGCCGAGTCCGGCGCGAAGGTCGTTATCGCTGCCCGCGACGCCGCCACGCTCGCCAAGGCGGAGGCCGAAATCAACGCCGCCCACCAGGGCGCGGCGAAGGCAATCCCGACCGATGTGACCGATCCGGCCGCCTGCAAGGCGCTTTACGATGGCGCGGTGAGCCATTTCGGCCAAGTCGATATTCTGGTGAACAATGCCGGCCAGTCCCAAACCGGCAAGTTCGAAGAAATCACCGACGAAATCTGGGAGGCTGACATTGCGCTCAAGCTGATGGCGCAGGTCCGCCTGTCCCGCCTGGCCTTCCCCGACATGAAGGCGCGGCGCTGGGGCCGCATCATCAACGTGCTCAACACCGGCGCCAAGGCCCCACGGGCGGGCGGCGCGCCGACAGCCGTGACCCGCGCGGCAGGCATGGCGCTCAGCAAGGTGATGGCCGGCGAAGGCGCGCCACACAATGTGCTGGTCAACGCCATGAATACCGGGCTGATCGTCTCCGACCAGCATGTGCGCCGCTGGGAAGCCAGCGACAAGTCCAAGACCCTCGACGAGTTTCTTGCGGATATGGGTAAGAACCTGCCCATGGGCCGCCTCGGCGCGTCGGAGGAATTCGCTAATCTCGCCTGCTTCCTCGCCAGCGATGCGGCCGGCTACATCAACGGCACGGCCATCAACGTTGATGGCGGCATGTGCCCGGTCGTCTAAAGCCGCTCATGCGGTGACCGCTTCGCCGATTTTAGCGCGGAACAAGCGGTCATAGGCCGCCAGCATCGTGTCGATGCCGAAATGCGCCCGGGCATGGGATTGGTTCGCCGAACCGATCTGTGTCCGGGCGCCTTTGCATTCGATCATGTGGCACAGCTTCAGTGCCAGGCCCGCTTCATCGTCCGGCGCGGCCGTACAATCCCGGGCATGGTCCGGCGCAAGCATGTGGCGGACATCGCCCACATCGGTTGCCAATACCGGCAGGCCTGCCGCCATGGCCTCGATCACGCTGTAGGGCATCTGTTCCGTGTCGGAAGTCAGGGCGAACAAGTCGAAGGCCGCGTAAGCCGGAGCCGGATCGGCGCAGTGGCCGGTGAAGTAGACCCGGTCCGACAGTTGGAGCCGCCGCGCTTCGGCTTCCAGCCGCGCCCGTTCCGGCCCCTCCCCGCAGACCGCCAGCACGACGGGCAGATCACGGACGGCATCCAGCAATCGCAGCAACCGCCCGAGGCTCTTCTCCGCCCGCAGCGCGCCAACGGAGCCGATCACCAGCCGGTCCGGCGGAATAGGCAGCGGCATCGGCGCGGCGCCCGCAAACCGCGACAACTCAATGCCATTCGGAATATAGGCCAGGCGTTTCGGCGGAATGCGCCAGGTTTCCCGAGCAATGGCGGCCAAGGTACGGGACGGCACCACCACCGCGGTCTGTCCGCCAATGCACAGGCGGCGGGTCCACACCCGCCGACGCAGTTGCCGTCCGCAGGCCTCCTCCGGGCCGAAGCCGTCCTCAAAATGCAGATGAGGTACCGCACCCGGCAGCCGGTTCGCCAGCACCCACTCAATCGCCCCCCAATTGTAGGTCAGCAAGAGGTTTGGCCGTAGTGACCGTATCGTGCCGGCGATCCGGTGCAGGTTACCAACCGAGAGGCCGCCGCCTTTCTTCACCGGCAGGGTATGGATGGCAAACCGCAAGTCTTGCGCCAGCAGGTCCGCCGCATCGATGCGGCCATCCATGGAGATGATCGTGTGCCGGTAATGGCTGCCGAAGGCGTTTGCAATCTGGATGAAACGGCGCTGCGGGCCGCCGATCGCGAACGTGGAAAACACATGCAACAGGTGAGGTGGCGCGCTAGCCCGCACGGGCGGAATCTCCCGCTGCAGCCGAAGAGGCGCCGGACAAACCCGCGAAGGCGTTGGCCAGGAACCGCTCCCGGTCGGCCTCCGGCTGCCAGTTCAGCAGTGCCTTTTCCGCCGCGCAGTCGAACGAGGCGGCCAGGCCGCGCGACTTCAGGTCGGCGTAGGCCGGCGGTTTCACCTTGCGTCCGCTGAGACGCTTGACCGCCCATTTGCCCAACTCTTCCGCCTGCAGCAGCCAAGGCGGCTGCGGGTGGTAGGCAAGCGGCCGCCCGGTCGCTCTGGCCAGTTCGGCAGTGTACTCCGCCGCTGTCAGGCGCACGTCGCCGACCAGGTTCAAGGTCTTACCGACACTCTCCGGACGGCCGGCGGCGGCCACGATGGCGCTGGCGACGTCGCTGCCAAGCACCAGCGGCAGCGGGTTCCGGCCCTTGTTCCAGCCGACACAATGGGCCTGTCGGTTGTAGAGGCCGATGCCGGAGTGAAATGGCGATGTCCCTTGTCCCAGCACCACACCAGGCCGCAAGATCGTGACGGGCAGTCCCTCGTCCCGATGCATGGCGAGCATCGCCTGCTCCGCCAGCACCTTCGCCCGGGCATAGGCGGCGCGGCCGTCCGGGTTTGTGTCGGGCAGCGTCTCCGCCGAAACCGGTTCTGCACCGTCCCCCAGATAGAGCGCGGCAATGGATGAGACGAACAGCAGGTGCCGGCACCCGGCGGCCAGCGCTTCCTCCGCCACCAGCTGGGCGCCGCCGACCATGGCCGCTTCGATCGCGGGGTCGGTGGCGCCGCCACCGCCATGGGCGAGGTTGACGATCACCGGCGCGCGGCGCACCACATCGCGGACGGCTGCCCGGTCGGCAATCGAGCCCTGGAACACGCCGACGTCCGGCGCATGAAAGGGCGGCGGCAGGTTCGCGGTAGAGCGGGCGAACACCGCAACCCGCAAGCCCTTGGCCCGGAATGCCTTCAGCGTGTGCCGGCCGATAAAGCCGGTGCCGCCTAAGAGGGCCACATCATAATCTGCTGTTTCCGTGGGGCTCGGCACGGCTGGCATGGCGACCGGGCCATTGACCCGGCGGGCGGCCTCGCAACAGACGCCGACCAGCCGCGCGCCGGCCTCCCCCCGTGGCCGCCTGCCTGCGCCCAGGCACTTGTAGAAGGAAGCGATGGACCCCTGCATGCTGCGGAAGAATGGGTCGCTGCGGCCCGTCAGGCCGCTGACCGAGCCCATATAAGCCAGCGCGCCGCCGACGCTGCCTGCGACCAGTCCGCTTGCCCGTTGCAAGCCGCCGGTCAGCGAGTCCGCCGCATCCAGCCAGCGGCTCGGCGTTTCGATTGCCAGCCGGTTGTGGATCATGTCGGCCTCGACCGTGCCATCGTCGCCGATGACCGAAAGCCGCCAGACAGGGAACGTCTGACCGAGGGAAAAATGCAGTTGCGCCGTGCCCCGTGCACAGCGGAGAGACACCAGCCAGGCCGTGATCAGCTCGGTTCCTTCCCCGGCGCACACGGGCGGCTGGGGCTGGGCATCGATCGCTTCTATCGGCCCCAGCAAGTCGTCAATCTGCGAGAGCGGATGCACTGCCTGCTCCAGCAGCAGGTTGCGCGGTTCAGCGAACATCCAGTGCCCCAACTGCCCGGCATCCAACTGCCGCAGCGGCATGTTATAGAGGAGCGAGACGTGCCTGACCGGCCCGATCCGGTTGGCCTTGAGCGCGGCCTTCAGCCTCGTATGCGCCGGGTGATACGGGAAATTCTGGTTGACGTGCAGGGCGGCGGCACCCGCTTCCGCCGCTTCCTGCAGTGCGGCACAATCCTCCGGCGTTTCCGCCATCGGTTTTTCAACAAGCACATGTACGCCCGCACGCAATAAGGGCTCCGCCACCCGGCGGTGCAGGTTGGGCGGGACGAGTACGTGGGCGGCGTCAATCATGCCAACAAGGTCGCCTGCATCCGCCACAGCGTGGGAAATTTGATGGGCTGAGGCCAGTGCTTCGGCTTTGGCCAGGGCGGGGTCCGCCACCGCTGCCAGATCGACACCGGCCTGGCGGCGCAATACTTCGGCATGGGTTTCCGCTATAAACCCAGCGCCCACTAAGCCCACCCGAAATTGAGACATTGAGGCTCCCGCCGCTTGCTTGGCACATTGGCGGTCCAGCCCGGGCCACCTGAAAGACGGCCCTACAATGCCAACAATGACCTAACGGTCGCCTAACGGCGGGGCCTTCTTTTCTCCCGGCTGCACACGCTGCGCCTCGCCGATGCTCATGCCGAGCAACGGGTAGATCGTGTTCTGCCCCCAATAGCGCAACGGCTTCTCAAAAATGACGATCCCGGCCAGGATCAGGCCAGTCAGGGCTGCGAATAGCACCGCCGGAAGAATGCCGCCGCCGGAGCGGCGCGCCGCCGGCTCCGCCATCCTGCGTTCCAGCGCTGCAAGCCGTTCCTCCGTCGGGCGGAGTTGCTCGTGTATTTCCCGGCGGATGCGGCCTGGAAGGCCGTTGCGCAGCTCGAAATTAAGCTCGTCATCGCGCTCGCCTGCCCGCGCCTTCATCTCATCCAGGCGGGCCACAATTTCCGCCGAGGCAATGCCGCCGCCGGGCGTCCGGGCCAGCACACGGCCGAGCGCACGCTCCAGTGCCGCTTCAACCGCGGAAGCGCCACCACCTTGCGGCGGCGGTTCGGCGCCCTGGCCCGCCGTGGCAGCGCCTGCGGCTGGCTTGTTGAACGGGTCCGCGGGCCGGACGCGCGGCTCCTGGCCGCCTAGCAGGCGGAAATCTTCGGCGGTCTTTTTGGCTATCTCGTCGGACATGGCCCGAACGCCCTCACACGCATTGCATTGCCGGCAGGGCCGCTTGCCTCATAAAGCACCGGCCACGGCGTAGACAATCATCTAACACAAGGTGCAGGCGCGGCGCAAAAGCGATGATCGACCGCAGCGGTACCTGCTGGTCCGCCATTTGCTGTTTATAGGAGCTAAGGCCAGCCAGGAAATCGTACCGGCTGGCTCCTTCCCCGGCATAATGATCTACGGCCAGCGCATGGCAAAGGTAGCCAGGCTTCCAGCGATTGTCCGGTGCGGGCGTAAAGCCGCTCTGGTAGGCCTTCACCCAACCGCCGGGCGAACGCAGGTTGTAGAGGTAGCCGACCTCCTGCCCGCCTGCCTGGATGCGCAGAATATCTGCACCCGACCGGCTGTAGGTACTGGCCAGAAACCGGCGGTGAAAAGCCCGGAACCGGTCATCGGCGAATGCACCATCCTTGCCTCGCGCGGCCCATTGGGCAGTGTGCAACGTCTCCATCCGCGCGAACCAGGCTTGGGCCTCCCCCGCATCGCCGGCACGGACGAGCGAGAGAGGACCGTGCGCTTCCTCATAAAGCCGCCGGGCGCGGCGGATGGCGGCCCGCGTGTTCCGGCCCAGCCGCGCCTCAAAGGGCTGCCGGCTTGCGCGGAGGGACGCCAGATCGAGCCACGGCGCCGCTGTCTTCTTAATAGTCCGCGGTCGCCACCCCGCCGCCAAAGCAGCCACCTCCAGCGCTTCTACGGTTGGCTCCAACGCATTCCGCACCACCAGTTCGTCGGCTGCCGGCAGATGCCGGAGCAGCCAGTCGAAGGCATCCAGGGCAACATCTTGCTGCAGGAAGCCATTATATTCCACGGCAACGCGATCAGCGGCCGTGTTGCCGGTCTCGTTCAAATGCCATTGCCTGACCGGCATGAAGCCATGCCGCATCACCCGTCGGCGCGACAGCATGGCGAGCGGCGCGTCGTCATCCATGAGCACATACATGTCACGCCCAAGGCCGCTGGTGGCGCGCTGCGCGTCGAGCCATTCCCAGGACAGAAAGACCGGTGCGTCTGCCGCCTGCGCCCGCCAATGGTGGGCGAGCGTATCTCCCGCTTCGGCCAAAGGCTGTAGCGCAAACCTCCGGTTCATTTCTGTTCCCTATGCTGTTACGAGCGGATCAGCCTAGAGGACCGCAGCAACCAAAGACTTAACGCGCATCGGGATGAAGGCAGGGCATGGCATATTGGAGCCGCCGCGGGTTTTTAAGTGCCGGTTTAGCAGCGGGTGCTTCGCTTGCCTTGCCGCCGCCGCAGCCAGCGTTCAGCGGGGCGCACCCATCGGCAGCGGCACAGGATTGGTTCATTCCCGAGAGTGAATTGCCTGTGCTCCATCTAGACCCCGCCGCCAGTGTGGCAGCGGGGCGGATCGTGACGCATGGCCTGGCCCGGAGCGAAATGCCCTGGGGCGCCGTGATCCTGGTGCCCGGCGGCGCACCTATCCCCGCGCGGTGGTGGGGTATCCGGGTCCGGCGGCAAACCGGCCTGAAAGATGGCGCGCGCATCGTCATCCGCAGCGCCGATCCGGTGAACCCCGCCCATCTGGCCGCGCCCGGCAAGGAAGGCGTGCTCGAACTCCAGAATCTTTCCGACCGGCGGGTGCTGTTTGCGGTAGAGGACATGGCGCTGTCAGCCGGCCCTGGCGGCGACGCCGTCCGCATCGACCGGGCAAGCGCCGTGCATTTGCGCAATCTTACGGTAACCGGCGGAAAGAATGGCATCTTCGCAACCCATCATCCGACCGATATTGAGATCGACGGCTGCCAAATCCGGCATGGCGGCCGGAGCGACGGCTACACACACAATGTTTATTTTGGCTATGTCCGGCGCGTACAGATACGCCGCTCCCGCATCCATGCCGCCGCCGCGCCCGGTCATTGCTTCAAGTGTTACGCGCAATCGCTCGATGCCCGGAACAACATTTTTGCGCACTACCTGGAGCCTCCTGATCTTGCATCAGGCTATTTCGGAGGCCTGCCACTGGTCGACCGGGGCGCGTGGGGCGAGACAATCATGGTGGATAATCTGTTAGTCCGCCGCGGTCCGGTGCGCCAAACGGTCATCGACCTCCGCAACCGGTCCTTCCCGCCGGGCTTCCGGCCGCATGTGCAACCCGGGTGGGGGACCGAGGCTGTTCAGCACGAGGCGGTCGACAACCGCGACCCGCACAACCCGCACCTCTTCCGTCACTTGTTTTTGCGAAACACCCTCTCCAATGGAATCCTGCCAAGCGGCGCGCTGGACCCTCATGCCATCCGCCATCCGGGCACTTTCCTGCGCAACAATGGCAGCGCGCCCTGGTATGCCAATGCAGGCGGCAAGGTAGCGGCAGGAACGCCGCCGCCCGGATGGCAGCCATGGCATGAGCGAGCCGTGGCCTACCTCTGGGCGAACCGGTTTGAGGGTATTCCACCGGAAATCCTGGCGCAGCGCTGGGCGTACCGCAGGCCGGAGATCCCTACTCCCGTGCTGGAATGGCGCCACCTGCCTGACTGGGCGCGGCAGCGGGCGAAGCTTTAACACCGGCCCCTGTTTTCCGCTCTACCGCCTGCTCCAGCAGGGCGGTTACCCTCTCAGCATTGCGCCGCCAGGTCAGGTTCCGCGCCCACAGCGTTTCGCGGCCAGCCTCACCCAGCCGTTGCCGCAGGGCCTGGTCGCCTGCCAGCCGGATGATCGCCGCCGCAAAGCCATCCGCATCTTCCGGATCAAACAGCAGCGCATCACGTCCATGGGTCAGAATTTCCTGAATGTTCGCCTGTGCCGGTGCGACGACTGCCTTACCGAGCGCCATATACTCGAACAGCTTCAAGGGAGAGGCGTAGGGCACGGCGTATGGTTGCAGGGCGATATCGAACGCCGCCACAAAGGATGGCATTTCCACCCGCTGCGCCACGCCGGCAAAGGTCACCATCTCCGCCACGTTTAGCGATACGGCGAGCGTCCGAAGGTCCGGCAAAGCCGGACCGTCACCGACAATCAGCAGGTGCGCGTTCGATGGCAGCCGCCCGTCCGCCAACAGCCTGATGGCCCGGTCCATGGCGTGCCAGGGCCGGACAAAACCGGTGAAACCCAGTACCAGCTTGCCATTGAGACCGAACCGCCGGCGGACCTTTGCGCTGTCTGCCAGACCGTCCGCGAATGCCCCGCCTACGCCATTCGGCACGGTATGGATTTGCCAGGGCGGCACGCCCGCCGCTGCGATATACTCCCCCAACACATCGGTTACCGGCAGGCAGATATCCGCGCCCCGCCAGGCCACGTGTTCTGTCCACTGGGCGAGCCTCTTCAAGCGAAGGCCGCCATGGCTGCTGCGCTCCTCCAGCAGCGGCGCATTGATTTCCATGGCGAGCGGCAGGCCGGTCAGCCGCTTCAGCCACACGCCTGCCGGACAGAACAAATTATAGCGCTCATAAATCGCGTCGGGCCGGTGTTGCCGGCAGGCGCGCCACAACCGCCAGAGCGCGATGGCGGAATAGCCGAACTCCAGCGCCTCATACAGCCAGCACGGCAGCCGCGCCCGCAGGGAGGCACCAGCCGCCGTCCCGGCATCCATTCGGCGGGGCTCGCCGTCACCAGGGCCAACCATGACAAGCTCATGCCCAAGCGAGGCCAGCGCCGCCGTCAGCTCGGCAATATGCACATATTGGCCGTCAGCGGCCCTGGTTCGGTGATGGTAGAGGATCTTCATCGCGGGCCTGGCCACTCCGGAGCGGGTACGTGCGCCTATTCACACCGAAGCCGGTGAAGCCCCCGTTAACCCGGATGCGAGAGATTGCCCCAGTGCCGGCGCAAAAACCCTGCGCCAGCACGCGCGATGTCCCTGGGAGCCGCCATGCGCGAACGAGTACCCTCATTGCCAGCCCACGCCAGTATTGCCGCGGCCTTCCAGTCAGCCTGCATCCCTGCTGCGGCATTGGATTTCTACCAAACTCCCGAATGGTTCGGGAACCTTGCGGCTACCTGTGGCATCCCGGACGGGGCGGTCACCTTCCTTCAGGAGGGCGCGACCCTGCTGCCGCTGCAAACCCACCGCTGGACGGCGGGTCCATTGTACGGACGGGTGGCGCGTGGGCTTTCCAACTTCTACTCATGCCGCTTTGCGCCGCCGGGCTTCGATGCATCGGAAGACCCCGCAGGGACGGCGCGGGCGTTTGGCCGCCAGCTTCGCCAAGGCAGCTATGCTCACCTCCGGCTCGATGCGCTGGACGAAGGTGATTGCCGCCACCTGTCCAACGGCCTGCGGCAGGCGGGCTGGATCATGGAACCCTTCCGGCAGTTCGGCAACTGGCACCTGGACACAAGGGGCCTTGCCTTCTCTGATTACTGGAGCCAACGGCCCGGCAAGCTCCGCAACACCGGCGCCCGACGCCGGCGCGCACTGCTGGAAAAGGGCCAGGGCCGGATCGTCCGATACCGCGCTCCAGGGGACGCACCAGCGGCGGCAGCAACGTACAACCACGTTGCAGCGCAAAGCTGGCAGAAGCACGAGCCCCACCCCGGTTTCCTGCCCGGCCTGATCCAGTACGGACTGGAGGCTGGAGAACTGGAGGTTTGGGCGCTCCTGGCCGGCAACCGGCCGGTTGCGGCGCAGATCTGGGTCCATCGTCTGCGCCGGGCGACGATCTTCAAGCTAGCGTTCGACCAGGCATGGCGGCAGCAATCGGCCGGAACGGTCCTGACCATGGCGGCAATCGAAACTGCATTGCAGGAGGGCGCAACCGACGAGATCGACTTCGGCTGGGGCGACGATCCCTACAAGCAGGATTGGCTGCCAGTGCGGCGGCAACGCTATGGCGTCTCCGCCTACAACCCGCGCACGGCCTGGGGTCTGTACGCCGCGGCGCGCAATCTGGGGCCCAAGGCGGTCAAGCGCATTCTGGAAGGTTTCCGCCAAGAGAAACAAACAGCGAACTGATTAACCGCTTCTTCACCGCACCCGACAAGAATGTGGACCGGGAGGCAAGATAGAAAGGGATCGGAAATGACGTCTGCTCACCCCCCAGCATTTGTCCTGCCATACACGGCCGGTGCAGTGGAAGACAGCCGAACCGCTGCGCCAACGGCAAAGCGGTTTTCACCGGCGGCGACACTGGCGTTACTAGTCGCAAGCTCATTCACCATATGGCTTAGCGTTTTGCTGCTCCTGCTAGCGTGACAGGTTGCCGGCTCAGATCAGCTCAAAGTTGTCGAGGGTAAGATCGTTCGGGTCGAGCTTGCCAAACGTCAGGCGGAACGCGCCGACATCAATGTAGGCGCCAAAATCGCCGGCCACCGCGGCGGCCAGAATATCGGCCTTAGTGGCGGAGCCGATCAGGGACTGTTCCGCCTGGATAACGTCGTTTGCCACGTCGAACCCGATGATCCAGTCGGCACCAGGGTTAGGGCCGGAGAAGCGGAAGCTGTCGGCCCCGTCTCCACCCACCAGGATATCGTTGCCGGCACCACCATCGAGCGTGTCATTGCCGTCCCTGCCTTCGAGCCGGTTCCGGCCGGCATTCCCAATCAGTGTATTGTCGAGTTCGTTGCCATAACCGTCACTGTGCGCGGTTCCCGCCAGTTCGAGGTTCTCGACATTGGCGTCCAGCCGCCCCCAATCGGACAGCACAACCAGGGTATCCGTGCCGTCGCCGGCAGCCTCCAGGACACGCATGGTCACGCCAAAGGAGACATAAATGTCGTCGCCTGCCCCCCCCGCAAGCACGTCTCCCGCACCGCCGCCGTTGGTCAGGATCTCTGCCGCAGCCGTACCGGTTACCGTCTCCAAGTCTGCGGACGTGCCCGAGAGTATGGGCAGGCCGCTGTTTAGCAATTCCGCCGGAATCTCCGTTGCACTGGGGTCAGAAGGACCGACCGGCCCCTCAAAAATCGAGGGATCGATCAGCCACAAGTCCTCGGTCCAGACACCGGTTTCCAGGTCCAGCACCCCATCCAGGAATTGCGCTTTCTCCACATTGACCAGCGCATCACGGCCCCAATCCGCCATATCGATGCCGCCATTGAAAAAATGACGCCCTCCCGCAGCCGTATAGATATAGTCGGCAAAGACATCGCGGTAGACCGCAATATCCAGCCCTTCTTCGCCATTGATGACATCACCGCCAACCCCGCCAACGAAAATGTCGTCGCCGTTGCCGCCCAGCATCGTATCCGCGCCGATACCGCCATAAAGCAGGTCATCGCCCGCCTCCGCGGCCAGCAAGTCGTCACTGCCGCCGCCGACCAGCAGGTCATGACCCGCACCCCCGTAAATATTGTCGTAGCCGTGGCCACCATAGAGCAGGTCATTGCCGTCCCCACCCAGGACCATATCGTTGCCCTGGATGGTCGTTGCCGTATCGTCACCGCCGCCAAGCGCGTAAAAATCCGCGCCATAGGAGCCGGTGACAACATCGTCACCTTCGGTAAAGGTAATGGCGGCAGCGTCAAAGGCCTGGTCCGGTATCGCGGCACCGTCGACGATAATGCCATAGGATTCTGCTAAGCCATCCGCCAACCGAAGATGACCGCCGCCAGTGTTGGTGAAGGTGTTTCCCTCAAGACTGGCTATCGCGGTTGAATCATTCCGGATGAACAAGCCGGTCTGCATGTCGTTGACGACATCATTGTCCTTGATCAGCACAGTCCCGGCCGCGCCGCCGCGGCTGATGGAATAGCTGATGATAGGCGGCGCCAGCCCTGAGTCAGCTTGGATGATCGTGTTGTTCTCCACCAGCAGGTCGCCGCCCTTGGAGACATCTACGGCGAAGCTGGAGGTGCCGGTTCCATCATCCAGAATGGAGTTCGTGACGATCGTGTTGCCCGCCAAGCTCTTCACATGGTGGCCGGCGACCGTGTTCACGATGTGCGTATTGTCGACCGTCAGAGTGCCTGCGTCCTTGATATAGAGCGAATGGGCCAGCCCATCTTCGTAGCCATTGCCATCGAAGTAGGAGTTCAGGACGGAGACATTGGAGGTTGGGTCATTGGCAATTGAGAGAATGCCGTTTTGGTTGTTGATGAAGTGGCTGTTCACCACCGTCACATCCTTGCCCTGGTGCCGGATACCGGCGCCGTTCCGGTCGCCGACCACCGCGCCTTCCAGGATCAGGTTCTCGACATAGACATAGTCGGCCTGGGTTTCGATATTGATGATCCCCTTGCCGTTGGGGATCAGGTGCCCGCCCTGGACGGAATCGTCACCCTCCCAGATGAAATGCGCCATGCCGCCCACACCGATAATGGAGACGCTATGGTTGAAGGTGGCGAAATCGTCATAGTAAGTGCCTGCCTTGACATAGATCGTGTCGCCTTCCTGGGAGACCTGCGCCACCTCGCGGAGGGAAGCATACTCCTCGCCATCACCGACCCAATATTCCTGGGGGCCATTGTTCTCGGGAGCGGCCGCGGGATTGTTGGTGATTGTCACCGTACCGGTTGAGAAAGCTCCCCGGCCGTCAACGAGCGAGTAGGTGAAGCTATCACTTCCCGCAAATCCGGATGCAGCCTGATAGGTCATTTCCCCCGCTGCGGTCAGGCTGAATACGCCGCCCGCCGCGCTGGTCCCCGACGCCGAGACTACCGATAGAGCATCCCCCTCGATATCCGTATCGTTCTCCAGAACATTGGCGGTTACCAAGGTGCCGCCGACCGCGAGGTAGACCGTGTCCGCATTGGCGACGGGCGCATCGTTCACGTCCGCAACGGTCACGGTAACCTCGGCGGTGGCGAGATTGCCGTGGGCGTCGGTCACCGTATAGGAGAAGGAATCGGTACCGGCAAAATCAGCGTTGCCGGCATACTGGACGATCCCGCCCGGCAATAGCGTGACCGTTCCGGACGTGGCAGGGCCGGCCCCGGTTACCGTGAGCGCCGTATCGTCCAGGTCATTGGTCAACACGGCGATCAATGCGGCGCTATCCTCATCCAGCGCCAGCATGTCCGCCTGGGCAAACGGGTCGACTTGAATGTTGAAATGCTGGGTCAGGTCCAGATAGCCATCATCGAACTCAATAAACTCCACCTGGTTGAGCACATCGATGACCCCATTGCGCTCCAGCGAGACATTATAGCTCGTGTAGGAGATTACATAATCGGCAGCGAGCCCCGCCATGACGGCCAAATCGGTGCCCGCACCGCCATAGACATTATCGGCACCGCTGCCGCCCATAATCACGTCGAAGCCGCCATGGGCGTTGATGAAATCATCGCCATCGCCACCGGAAAGCCGGTCGTCACCGTCATACCCGAATAGAGAGTCGGCCCCGCCGCCGCCCTCCACACGGTCATTGCCGAGACCACCCCGCAGCACGTCGTCGCCGCTGCCGCCGTTGATCTCATCGTCGCCTGTCCCACCATCGATCAGGTCGTCGCCATCGCCGCCATACAGCACATCCGCGCCAGCGTGGCCGAAAAGGGAGTCATGGTCGCCGCCTCCCTCGGCCCGGTCGTCGCCATCCCGCAGCACGATTACATCATCGCCCAGCCCGCCGAACGCATAGTCGTCGCCAAGCCCTCCATCCAGGTAGTCATCGCCCGCGCCACCGTCGAGCGCATCGTCACCCGCACCGGCCTGGAGCCGGTCGGCGCCTTCGCCCCCCAGCAGCGTGTCGTTGCCGGCGTTGCCAATCAGAATGTCGTCCCCATCGCCACCGCTCAGATAGTCGTCGCCCTCGCCGCCGCTCAGTGAGTCGTTGCCCAGTCCACCGCACAGATAATCATTGCCGGTCGCGCCGGTCAGCGTGTCGTTACCGGCTCCGCCCTCCAGCAGATCGGAGCCCTCTCCACCCATCAGGCGGTCATCGCCATCGCCGCCCGACAACCAGTCCGCAGCGAACCCGCCAACCAACAGATCTGCACCGCCGAGCCCCTGAAGCCAGGCGCTGCCATACCCGCCGGAAAATTCGTCGGCAGCGCTGTCACCGATCCGCACGATTTCTATGATGTTCGTCGATAAAAATTCGGCAGACAGTTCACCGCTAGAGACGGGTGTCAGCGGGCCGGTCCACAACGTATGGCTCATCCTGTGCAGGTTCCTTTAAAATGTGCCTTGCAAAGTCAGCGGCTCGTTATGGTCACATTCTCTTAAGGCAATCCCTGCAAGGGCAACTGCGATTCGGTCTTAATTCCCGCCGAGATCTGGGCGAGATCGGATCGACAAAAGCAGAAATTCGGCTGGCATTTCCGGCAAAGCGCATCCGCCGACCAGGGCCAATCCCGACCCCGCAGAAGCGGGCTGGTTTGATCAAAACCTGACAATGAGAGCCTCTTAGCCCGTAAACCCGATGGCGGAGGCGGCGCAATCTCCGTGGCCTCAGAGGCCGATGTTCTGGTGCTCACGATTGGTTAACCGTCCAGGGCTATTCTCAATCGGTGCGGTCCATTGGGCCGGCGAACCGGTGAGGCGGCGGATGCTCGAAAACGGCCTATTGCTTATTCAGATTATCGTCTTCGGCTGGGTCATCGCGGCGACGGTGAAGTTTGAGCTGAAGTCCAAAAATGGCCGCAACCCGGCGGCGGGCGATACTGACGGGTGAGCGGCCTTCTCCTCATCACCTTCATCATGGCGGGTTTGGCGGCCAGTCTGGCAGCCCCCGTGATCTGCCTCTATCTGTACACCTACGTCACCTACATGGCTCCGCACACCGTGTTTTACGGGCCGGGCATGACATTGCCGCTGGCGATGATTACCGGTGCGGGAGCGCTGGCGATTTGGGCGGCGCTTGACCGGAAGGTCTTCACGCAGTTGTCCTGGTGCTTCTACCTGCTGCTGCTCTGGCTCATCTGGGTCTGCATCACCTTTCAGTTCTACCAGGGCGACTCCTTCAACGCCCATTTCAAGTTCGACTACGCCACCAAGATTCTAGCGTTTACCCTCCTGGCCATCCTGATGCTGACCACAAGGCGGCGGATCGAGGGCTTTATCGTGATCCTCTGCGTCGCGGTCGGTTTCTATGTCGGGCGCGGCCTGGTGGTGACGGCGCTTACCGGCGGCGGCGGCCTGTCGGTGACCGGCAATAAATCCACGCCGCTCGGCGACCGCAACTATTTTGCGACCGTGGTTTGGATGCTCATCCCCATGCTGATCTGGCTGTCGCAGCACTCGCGGCTTTTCCCGCAGGGGCGGCTGCTGAAAATCGGGGCGTTCGGCTTCATCGCAGCCGGCCTGACGACCATCGTCGGAACCCAATCCCGGGGCGCGATGCTGGGCGCGCCCATTTTCTTCGGCTTCCTGTTCCTGCAGACCAGGCGGAAGCTTTCCCTGATTGTGGCGGGCGCCGTTCTGGTCGCCGGCGGCCTGTTCCTCGCGCCCGCGGAATGGTTCGAGCGGATGAACACGATTCAGGAATATGACGAAGACAAATCGGCCAACAGCCGCTTCAATAGCTGGACCTTCGCGTGGGAATTCGCCTTAAAGAACCCTGTCTTCGGCGGCGGCTTCCGCATCTTCACGCTCAATGTCGACCCCATCGAAAACCGGTGGCTGGATGCGCACAGCATCTATTTCGAAGTGCTGGCGGAGCATGGCTTTCCCGGCCTCGCGATTTTCCTGGTGATCCTGGCGGCGGTTTTTCTGAACGGCCGCTATCTGGCGCGGATCTGCAAACCGCACCCGGAACTCGCCTGGGCCGGCGACTTGGGCCACAAGCTGACCATCAGCATTACCCTATACGCGGTGTGCGGCGCGCTGCTCTCGCTGGCCTTTCACCCGATCCTCTATGACTTTTTCGCGGTTTCCATCGCGCTGCGGCACGTGGTGCATCGGCACATAGCAGCCAAGGCAACAGGGCCGGGCCTCGCGGGCAAAGACGCACCGGGCGGCGGCGATCCTTCGGTGGCGGCGCACGCGCCCGACCCCCGTGCGCTTTCCTGGCGGGAGCGCCGCGAACTCAAGCTGCAGCAGGAAGCCGCCCCGAAACCCCAGCCGGAGACGGGGACGCCAGTGCCGCCTGGTGTTTCGGCAGACTCAGATGCGCCCCAAACATGACAAGGGCCCACAAGACCTGCGAGTGATCGGACCGCCCGGCTGCATGTTGACCGGCCAGACGGAGGGCAAATGCCATATCGACGAGGCCGGATTGCGCCAGCGGACCCGCCGGGGCCATCGTTTCCGACAATTGCGCTTCGAAACCATGACGCAACCAATGGGCCAGGGGCATCGAGAATCCCTGTTTCTTCCGGTAGAGAATGCCGTCGGGCAATAACGGCTCCAACGCTTTCTTCAGCAGCCACTTGCCCTCGAAACCACTGATCTTCAGCGCCGGCGGCAACGACACCGCCCATTGCACCAACGCCGGGTCCAGCATCGGCGCGCGGACCTCCAAAGAATTGGCCATCGAGGTTCGGTCGACCTTTACCAGCATCCGCCCGGCGAGCCATGTCTTCATGTCGACATACTGGGCCGCCGCCAGCGGGTCGCGGGTCCCGGCATTATCCATGTGCTGGCGGACGATATTGACCGGGTCATAGTCTCCCAATGCCGCTTTCAGGTCGGGATGGAGCAAGCGGTTCCGCAACCCATCCGGCAGGGCCGCGATCGAGCGGAAATAACCGGCGGCCCGGTCCGATGCCAGTGCTTCGAAACTCGCTTTCGCGCGCAGAGGCCGCGGCGCCCAATCAACCTTGGGATACCAGCGGGCCAGCGGACCGAAAACCGCACGCCGGATGCCGGCTGGCATATGCTGCTTGACCGCTTCCTCCCGCTGAAAAAATGGGTAGCGCCGGTATCCGGCAAACACCTCGTCGCCGCCATCGCCGGAGAGGGCGACGGTCACCCGCTTCCTGACGGCCCGTGAAACCATGTAGGTGGGCACGGCAGACGAGTCGGCAAAGGGCTCGCCGAACGCGACGGCAAGGCAGCTTGTGAGCGAGACCGCATCGGCCTCCACCTCCTCCCGAACATGATCGGTGCCGTAGCGTGCCGCGACGGTTGCCGCATAGCCGCTCTCATCGAAAGCCGGGTCAGCGAAACCCATGGCGCAAGTGCGGACTGGCGGACCGCCTGCCGCCGCGAGCATGGCGACGACCGCACTGCTGTCGACGCCGCCGGAAAGAAACGCGCCCAGCGGCACGTCGGCCTCCGCCCGCGCCAAGACCGCCCGCGAGAGCCGCGCCGCCAGTTCCTCCCCTGCCGCCTTGGCCGCAACGTCCGATGCCTGATGGGTTGAGAGCCGCCAGAAGGGCGTCGGCTCCGGCAGGCTGCACGCTCCCCGCTGCACGGACAGGGTACAGGCAGGCGGCAGTTTGTGAATGCCGCTGTAGATCGTCTTCGGATCGGGCACATAGCCGAAGGCGAAATAGTCGGAAACAGCCTCCGGATTCCGGTCCGGCACCCCGTCCAGGCCCGCGAGCAGGGCCGTCAGTTCGGATGCGAACACAAGCCAGCCATCATCGGTCCTTGTGTAGTAAAGCGGCTTTTCACCCAAAGGATCGCGGGCAAGCGTCAACCGCTGTCCTGCCTTGTCCCAATGGGCGAAGGCGAACATGCCGGTGAGGCGGTCCAACGCGCCCGCCCCCCATTTTTGCCAAGCCTGGAGGATTACTTCCGTATCGGAGCGGGTCCGGAAACCAAAACCGCGGACCATCAATTCCCGGCGCAATTGCTGGTGATTATAGATTTCGCCATTAAAGACGATGATTGAGCGGCCGGCCGGGTCCGCCATGGGCTGCTCTCCGCCGGAGAGGTCAACGACCGCCAGACGGCGATGCCCGAGGCCAAGACCGGGTTCGGCGTGGAAGCCCTCCCCATCCGGCCCGCGGTGCACCATTGCGGCACACATCCGCTGCACCCGCCCCGCCGGAAACGGCCGGTCTGCCGTCAAATCGAACATTCCGGCTATGCCGCACATATCTCTGTCTCCCCCATGTTGTCTTGCACGCTGCCGGTACTAGCTATCCGGCTGTGTGTCGCCGGATCGCGCCAACCCGGCCAGGTAATCGCCCAGCCCCGGCAGCGCCCCGACAAATCCCGCGATCGGCTCCAATTCGCCGCCTGCTTCATCCGCTAGCTCAGACGCCACGGCAATCACCGCCGCCTCTCTTCCACCCCCGGTCAGCGCGGCGATGGTTTGCCGGACCTTCGCTTCAATCGGGTCGGCGGTAAAAACGCCGCCGACCCAGTACCAATAGACGATCAACAAGCGGCGGCCCTCACTGCTGTTGGCGAGACGCTGGGACCGGACAGGCATCATCTGTCCATCGATCGCCAGACTGCGCATGCTGGAGGCAACGCGGGTCCAACGGTCAGGGTCCGCCAGTTGATTGCCGTGCTGGATGATTTCCGCCCCCTGCGTCTGCTTGGGATAGAAGGCGATGTGCAAGCGCACGCCGGTCAAAACGTCCGCGTAGTGCTGGTGTACCTCCGAGCCGGTGCCGCTAAAGATTGGCCGCCAAGTAAGAGCAGAGCCGTCGGCCATATGCCAGGGCGCGGCCGGCCGCGGCGGCGCGCTATGGGAAGGCGCTTCCCACGCGCCGCCGGACAGAATGGCCTGGGCGAAGGCCGGTCCAACCAACAGAGCGCCAGCGAGCACCGGGACATAGGCAAACTGGAACTTTGCGGAGTCAGGCCCTCTGTCGCCCGTTTCCCGGTCAGTCCCGGCTTGAGCGGCCGGCGGGTCGGCAAACAGCGAGCCGCAATAGAGCGACAGAAGCATGACGGCTGCAAAGAATCCCCAGCCGTAGACGATATGATCGACGCCCGCCGCATACTCATTGTCGGTCCAGTAGGCGACCAGGATGATCCCGAACCCACGCACGCCATTGGCGGCAATCGGGATGACGGCACTCAGCGCCATGAAGGCAGCGGCCTTCCACCATGTGTGGAAGTTCAGATACGCAAACAGGGAGGCAACGACGATATTAGCGATGAGAAACCGCACCCCCGCACACGCTTCGGCGACCTCGAACAGGCTGCCGGGTATCTGAATGAGAATGCCGTCCTGCAATGTAGGGATGCCGGTGGCATTCAACGCCAGCACGACCAGCCAGGCCGTTACGTCCTGCAACACGGGAACCAATTGGTCGCCCGCAGGCACCAGAAACCCCAGAAAAACCAGCGGGAACCAGAGCGCCTTGGCAATGGCCCGCCCAAAGACCGCGGGAACCAGCAGGATAAGCGTAGCGACAAGCCCGACATGCTGGAGCAGCAACACCCCGCTGGCTTCCCCCACGACCCAAAGACCACCTGCACCGGCAATGAGGGGCAGCGCCAACGGCTCCGCCCGAACTTCCATGTGCCGCAATTCGTGCCGCTTGCGCCAGGCCAGAAAGACAGCCGCCGGCAGCACGAAAAAGCAATGCGTGAAGGTCGGCGACGACTGCCAAATACCGGTCAGAGATACCGCCGTGTCCCAATAAGCCGCCAATGCCAGCACGACGCCGGCGCAGAAGGTCAACGCTGGCAGCAGCAGACGGGAAGGCGCGGCGAGTGGCGGGAGAGCCGCGCCGGTCATGCAATGCCGGTCCGAGCGGGCTGCGGTACCGGCGCATCCGCCTGGATGTGCGCCAGCACATGATCGAGCCCTGCCATTTGATCGGGCCAGGAATAGGTCTGCTCGACCGCCGTCCGGGCATACTGGCCGACCTGCGCCGCCAACTCTCGGTTGCTGAGAAGGGAGACGGCCGCCGCCGCAAATCCTTCCGCATCTGCCCCGATCAACAGGTCGCGGCCAGGTTGCGCATCGATCCCCTGAAAAGCCTTGGCCGTTGCCACGACCGGCTTCGCCATGGCCATGGCTTCCAGCACCTTGTTCTGAAGGCCGCGGGCTATCCGGAGCGGGGCGACGCTGACATCGGCATAGCGCACATAACCGCGGACATCGTTGACGCGGCCTGTAACCGTGATGGCGGGATCGGCGGCCAGCGCCTTAACGGCGGGCGCCGGGTTCGAACCGCAAATGATGAACCGGGCGGCGGGATGCGTCCGCTGGACCAAGGGCAGGATATCCCTGGCGAACCAGCAGACTGCGTCGATGTTGGCCCAATAATCCATCGCGCCCGTGAAGATCATGATCTTCTGATCGGGGTCACTGGCATAGGGGTTCGGAACCGCTGCCTGTTGCGTGAACGCACCCAAATCGACGCCATTGCCGACTGCAAAGATCTTAGTGCCGTCTAGGCCCGAGCGCTGGCGGAGCAAGGCGGCTTCGGCTTCGGTAACCAGCAGGGTTGCGTCCGCGCTTTGGGACAGGCGGGCCTCCGCCGCAGCCAGCAGGCGGGCCTCCCGCCGGTAGACCCAGTCCATCGGGAAGCGGGCATTGTGGGCGTATTCTTCCCATTTTGCGCTGTCGACATCCACGAAATCGAACACGCGCTTCATGCTGGGCGCGTGCGCCATAACGCTACCGGAAAGCAGATAAGGCGCAACCTGCGATGAGAACGCAAAGCCGACTTCCGGTTTGATCTTCTCGCACACGCTATCGACCCAGGATTGCATGCCGGCATGGCGGTAGTAGGGGAAACTCAACGGCTCTCCCGAGAAAAACCCGCTGGCCGACCGCCGCCGGGCGGCGCTTGGGTTCAAAACCTCGAAGTGGGCCGATTCACACAATACCTCCAGAATAGGGGCGTGCCTCAAATCCTCCGGCGCATCGATAAAGGCACCGAGATGAATGCGGAACCGCTTGGCCAGGTGCCGGAGCAGGTTCCAAGACCGGATTTTGTCGCCTTTATCCGGCGGGAACGGAATGCGATGGGCGAGGAACAGCAGGTCTTGCATCACGCCTACCCCAATTGCCGGGCGAACCAGGGGCCGGCCCGGTTGGCGATGGCAAGCGGCAACCGCTGCCAGGCCGCAACGAACAGCCGGTATTTCGGGTTCAGCGGGTTGATGTCCGGCACGTCGCGCGCCTTCACTAAGTGATACTGGTATTCCAGCGGTTCCGGCTCAAAGCCCCAGAAGGTCTTATAGTCGAAGGCGCCGGTGCCGTATTTGGAGCGCCCAAAATCGAACACGCCAGCCCCGCGCTCCATTGCGCGCAGCATTTGCGACCAATAGAGAAAGTCAAAGGCATGGGAGGGCCGCGCCGCCGCCGTGCCGCCACCATAGTATGGCATGACCCGGTCCTTGAAATAGAAGCTGACCAGACCCGCAACCGGCCCTTGCTGCCCGTGAACGACCGATATCTCGCAGTCCTGGCCGAACACGGTGCAAATCTCGGCAAGGAACTTCTTCGAAAACACCGGCGTTCCGAGGTTACGGATACTCTCGGCATAGATGCGGTAGAAGCTGTCGATGTCGCCGGAGCGATCGACGCGCAAGCCGTTCTTTAGGCTTTTCCGGACATCGGCCCGCTTCTTGCGGGGGATCGCCTTCAGATTTTCCGCCTCCGACGCCGCCAGCGGCCGCCGGAACCCGGCATAGACGTCGGATTTGACATCCCAGTCCGGCAGGACCGCCCGTTCCGAGCGCAGTTCGATGTAGCCGGTGTTCAACTGCTCGCCCAAGGCGATCGCAGCCTGCGCCAATTGCTGGACCGCCGCCGGTTCGCTCGCCGCGATGCCGCCGCCGATGCTGAAGGCGTTTGATATCAGCCCGCTGCCAAGCAGGGGCGAGCGCACATGAACCAGCGGCAGCACGCCGATCACGCGGCCATCCTGCACCGCGGCAAGATAGTAGGTGCGATGCCCGTAGACCCGTTCGATGACACGTTGCCAGCCGGACAGGTGGAAGAAGGTCGCCGATGGCTCCCGCAGCACGAACGCATCCCAGACGGCAGCGCCGATCGTTTCGAGCCCCGCTATCCGGATTTCAGAGGCCGCCTCCCGGTCATTGGCCGCTGCCGCGGTCCCAACCCATTGCCCCATGCGCAAAACTGGCTTCGATACCACCGGCAAGCTCTCCCTCGGATCGATTTCCTGAGAGGCAACTTACCTGGCGGCGGTGAACATCGGATAAACGCGGTCGATCCGATCCCAGCGAAAGTCCTGCAGCAGCGATTGCAGCTTGCCGAAAGTCCGGGAGAGGTTGGTGTAGTGGCGGAAATGCGAACGCCAGGGCAGGCCGCGGACCCGCGGCTGGCCGGGGTCGATTTCCCAGGGATGGAAGTAAAACACCGCCGGTTGCCGCTCCGCCCGATGATAGCGGCGGAGGAGCGGCCTAGTGAAGAAGCGGTAGGGCAGAATACGGAAGAACCCGCCGCCGGCGCAACTCAACCGCTTCAATCCGGTCTCCACCGTCGCGACCGGTAATTCAGCGACACCGGCATTTTCCCGGTAGGGGAAGCGAGGCGCGGACGGCCGTCCATAATGGTCGTGCGCAATGGGGTGGGAACTGGAACTGTACCGGTAGCCGGCTTCGGCTAGGCAATCGTACGCCCAGGAGGCTTCCAGGTCGCCAATGGAGAAGCTCGGTGCGCGGTAGCCCCGCACGGCGGCACCACTCACATCCTCCAGTACGAGGCGGCTGTCCCGCAGGTCCACCAGGAAGCGGGCCGGGTCCAACTCGCTGACCTTGTCGTGCCAATAACCGTGGCTGGCGACTTCATGCCCTTCCGCGACGATCCGGCGGACCAGGGCTGGATAATCCTTCGCGACACAGCCGAGCACAAAGAAAGTGGCCACAACGCCCGCTTCTGCGAACAGGTCGAGCACCCGGCCCGTGCTCTCCGCCACCCGGCTTTCCTGGCTGGGCCAGTCGCAGCGGGGGATAGCGCGGGAGAGCGCCCAGACGTGGTAGTAGTCCTCCACATCCACGGACAGGGCGTTTGTGACCTCCGCTGGCTCGGTCTCTGGAAATTCAAGCTGGTGCGGCATCGGGCCGGCCTCTCTGCGAGTCGCTTTCGACAAGCCGCCACCTTCGCAAATACCCGTAAATATCCCGTTGCTGCAGAAACAGTTTCAGCCCGCTAACATCCAATCAGGTGAAGAACGGGGCGCAAACGGCCCGGCACGTTCCTTAAAACGTTAGCCTGCCGCCGATCGTAATGGCGTTTTCCGTGTATTCCTGCTGAGGCGCAGGCGATGTACGGTTGGTTCGGGAATAGAAGCCGAACACCGAGCTGTTCTGGCCAAGCTGGTAATTAAAGCCCGCCCTGCCACCGAAGGTCTGGGTTTCCGCCCTGTTGCGATCATCGACATACCGGTAGGCGAGTGAGAAATCCACACTCAGCGAGCGGGAAAGCTGCCGAGTCCAGCCAAGCCTGTTTACCCAGACGATATCATCGCCAGTATCATAACTGCGGTTGGTGAACCGGGAGCCGAAGGTAATTCCGTTCCGGCCATAGGTGCCAACCAATCCCATGCCGAAACTTTGCTCGGTAGACAGGCCATCGTCGAGCTGGTTGTTGCTGACAAAGCCCGTCGGCAGGCCATTGTTGGAGGTAAGCCCACCCTGCAGTTGCGTAATCGTCAACCGCTGAAACTGTCCGCCAGAACGGACAAGCGCCGTTCCCACATCGTGCCGTGCGTCGGCGCGCAGAGTCAGATTGGGTGACACCGCATAGGACAAGGACCCATTTATCCCAAACTCGTCAAAGCGTTGCCCAATACGGATGTCAAACTGAGTCCGGGGGTTTGGCGTAGCGCTGACGCCAACATTCCAATAAAATCCGCTTAAGTCTCTGTTGGATGAAGGAGCATCGACCTCATTGTATCCAACCAAACCCAAAAGCGCATAGTTCCGGGATACTTGGTACCTGTTGTCGATTTCAGCGAAAACAAGCTCTACGTCGTCCTTAGAGTTGGTGGGCCTCGCCAAGTGCTCCCGATAATTGGTCCAGCCAGTCGCAAACCGCGGCTGCCATAGCGTAAACCGGCGGTCCGCAACTGCTCCAAACTGAACGCTATCCATCGATGCATCGTCAGTGTTGCCGCTGGCCCAAACTTCACGGTGTTCGTAACTGAGCTGAGTATCAGCCCAAGTGCCGAGTTTTTCCTGATAAACCGGACTGATTGCAACGGTGGTTACACTATCCGTTGCATTGCGCCCGGCATTGGGGTTGGCGGAAACGGCCGAATTGGCGTCCCGCAATTCCTGGGTCGAACTCACCAAACCATCCAGAAACAGGCGGTCGGAAATCAATTCGCCGCGCCCGAGGGCAAAGATGCGCTGGTCGATGTCGGAATCGAACTTATTCGTTGCACCACGCAACCTGATCCGGGCGTCAGCGGCAAACAAGGTGCGGCCGCCCTGGCCGGTTCCCGCGAGCGTGTAAGTTGCGCCCGGCGTTATCCCCTCTTCCTTGCTGTTGTCTGGGTCCAGATCGACATTGTCGGAGAATGAAACGTCAGCAGCGATGCTCTGATTGATTTGCCAGTCTATCGCGTGACCGGGCTTGCCGTTGAAAACAGCAAGGATCAGTGCTGCGCCAAGTAGGCCCGCCTGTTTGGTCACCGTCACGAAAGAAGGCACTTTGCTCACCCGTTCTCACTCGCTGATACTACGTTGCCGGCTTGAGAAGACTGCTGCGGGTAGTAGCCATAGCTGCCTTCTCCGCCGGACGTCAAACGGTCACCCTCGTTGCATCGATTGAGTATCAGAGACACATTGTCGTGTGTAGTCAACAAATCGAGCGCATCTTCTACCGCAGATTGCGAAGTTCGCCCACATTCCACCACAAACAGGATGTGATCGGCGAAATTGGCCAAAAGCGGGGCTTCCCGGCCGCCGAGCAATGGTGGCGTGTCGATGATGACGATCCGCTCGCTATAGCGGCTCGAGATATCCTGCATGAAGCGGCTCATCGCGTCGCTGCGAATCAGCATGCGATTCGATTCGCGGCTGCCCCCCGCGGGTAGCAGGGTCAAACGGCCATTTTCAGCGCGCCAAAGGTATGGAGCGAGGTTCGTACCGTCACCAGCCAGGTAGTTTGTCAGGCCCAGGCTGCCGTCGATGTTGAACATCTTATGCAACGATGGCCGGACTATATCGCCGTCGACCAGCAACACGTCCGTACTGTCTTCCAATATCAGGGATAGCGCCAGGTTGACCGCAGTGAAGGTCTTGCCCTCTCCAGGCCAGCAGGACGTCACCATGACGACCGTGTCGGCCAGGTTCTCTCCGCCCTTGTTGCAAAGCCGGTAGGCATTCATCCGGTTCAGGAGCCGGTGCCGCATCACACGCATGTCGCGGGCAAGCCGTCGTCGAACGAAAGGGCGGCCGATGAACCCCTTCCGCTCCAGGTCCTTGAAATCGATATTGAAAGGTGTGCTCGACGTCGCGCCGGTGTCGAACGGCGTTGCGGGCCGAAGTTGCAAGGGGGGATGGCTTTGGCGTTCCTTGCCACGGAGAATGCCCAGGACACGCGAAAGCAGGCCAGCCGCCGGGCGGCATAGGCCGGGCGTGCGCGCTGCCGGCTGAGCCGACTCCCCGCCACGCCGGCGCCGTCCAATTGCAATCGATGGAGAAGCGGTCATCGGAACCTCCGTCTGCTGTCCGCCGGGATCGGCTATGACGCGGAGGCAGTTTTAACTCAAAGCCCTAGACAAACTCTTAACCATCGCTGATGGCGGGGGCGGATTGGGATGCGTCACGTAATAATAGCCAACCGCCGCGAACGTCCCGAACAGCATAGCGACGACACAGGTGGCAGCGACCGCATCGGCAAACTTGCGCCGGGCCCCGAGCAGGGAGCGGGTAACAGGCAAAACGCCAATCACCGGCAGGCCAATCGCCTTCGACACCTGGCGGCTGCCCATAAAAGCTTCGGTCAGCAGAACCCGCAGCACCGCGACGCCGACACCCGCGGCACATCCGAACACCAGGACCACGCCCAAGAGGATTATCCGCGGCGGCCCGCTGGCGGAAACCGGGGCAAGTGGCGGCTCCACCACGCGAAACTCGACGCTGTCCGCCTCGACACCGAGCCGTTGCCCCAGCCGGGCGGATTCACGCCGCTCGATCAGGCGCTCATATTGCTTGACCATGATTTCGTAGTCGCGGGTCAGATGCACCAGTTCGGCCTCGGCGGCTGGCGTATCCGCCACCCGTTGCGCCAGTTCATCAATGCGGTCGGCGGTCTGGCTGGTTCTGGTCCGGATGCTGGTGATTACCAGCTCGGCGCTATCAAGTTCGTCGCTCAACTGTTGCCAGACCGGGTTAATCAACTCGTTTTGGGCATGAACCTGCCTGGGTAGGGTAGCCAGCCCCGCTTCCGCCTGGGCGATGCGGTTGCGGGCAGACACCACATCGGGGTGCAGGTCGGTGTAGAGGGTCAGCAGCCGGCCAAGCTCCGACCGGTGCTGCAGCAATTGCTGCTCCAAAGCGGCCCTGATCGGATCGCGCTGCGGCGCTGCAGTCGAAGGCAGGAATTTCGGCACGGTTGCGATCCGGACCGCCAACTGGTTACGCTGCCAGACCGCAGCCTCCATCTCCGTTAGAAGCAGCTCCTGCTGCGATTCTGCGGCCTCCAGCGCCCGGACGTTCCGGTCGGAATTGCCGAGCTGCACGGCGTGACGGCGTTTATATTCTGCAACCTTAATCTCGGCCCGCCGCAGCTTTAGCTCATACTCGCTGATCTGCTGATCGATGAAGCGTTGCGCCTCTTCCATGTTCTGCTGGGTATTGCCCAGGTTCATTTCCACAAAGATTTGCAGTGTCGTATCCACCACCTTCTGGGCCAATTCGGGCGTATCCGCGGTGTAGGAAAAGGTGAAAAGGTTGGAGCGGTCGACCTTCATCTCTATCGCCGTCGCCATTTTCTGGATCAGGCGATCCATCGCAACCGGATCCTCGCCGACGGCAAGGTCCATATCAGTCTTGCGGATGATTTTTTCGACATTGGCGCGGCTGAACAGGGTCCGCCGCATAATATCCAACTGGGCGTCGATATCCGGCTGGACCGCCATGTCCTTCATCAAAGGTCGCAGCAGACTCTGCGTATCGACGTAGATCTTGGCTTCGGAGGTATAACTATTGGAGATGCTGGCAACACCTAGCCACCCCAGCGGGCATGCGATCCAGGCGATGAGGAGGACGGTCCAGCGGCGGGCGATTACGTTGCTGATGTACGATAAGACAAGTACTTTCAGCTCTGCCGATCCATTCATGGGCGCTGCCCGTCCTCCACCAGAAACGCAATGGAGGCGGGCCAGCCGGTTCCCCGGATGGCCCGAACAAGTCCTCCGTTACAAGAAGCTCTCAGGGATCAGGATGATATCGCCCGGCGCCACTGGCGCGTTGGCCGAAATATCCCCGTCCCGCATCAAATCGTCCAACCGGACCCGCATGGCTTTTTGAGTCTCACCCCGGCCGCGGATCAGTACTGCCCCATTGCCATCGGCAAACTGGGTCAAACCGCCAACGGCAATCATCACATCCAGCACCGTCATCTGCGAGCGGTACGGCACCGAAACGGGCTGCGCCGCTTCCCCCACCACGCGCACCTGCTGGTTCAGCGGGCCCTGGAAGTTGTGCACGATTACGGTCACCACCGGGTCCTGCAGGTAGGTCCGCAATTCGGTTTCCAGGTCGCGCGCCAGCTGGGTCGGCGTCTTCCCAGCAGCCTCCATGTCCTCAACCAGCGGCGTCGAAATCTTGCCGTCCGGGCGCACGGGCACCCGGACCGAGACGTCGGGTGCGCGCCAGACAAACACCTCAACCGTATCCAGCGGGCCGATTATGTAGTCACCGGTATCCACACTCGCGGAAATCTCCTGGTCGACGTCCTCATAAGGACTGGAACAGGAAGCGATGCCTAGGGATGCCGCCAGTACGGCCACAATCATCAAGAACCGTCGTGCAATCGTCATAGCTGGTCTAAGCCTCTCATCGGTTTTCTGAGCCCATGGGGTGGGCTTCCCCTCTTCCTACACCCAACAAACGCTCTCGACCAGATACTGCAATAACGCCGCGCAAGTGTCATTGCGGAGAAACGGTTCTACTTAACCAAATTCAAGGGAACTCTACCCCTTGCTTCCTAATGGCTCCTTAATCGCTTTCGGAAATAATCACCGCTGCCCCCAACCCCGGCCGCCCTTTGCGCAGATGGAGCTTCCAGCGGTGACAACAGCAGCGACGCGTCCAATGCCCCGCGCCGGGCACCTGCTGATTCGAGGCGCAACGCTGCGCGTCGCATCGATGGCCATCAACATTGCCGGCACCTTCATGGTGCTTCCGTTCATGATCCACCAACTCGGCGATTACTGGTACGGTGTCTGGGCGCTGATCGGGGCCATCGTCGTTCAATACCACATTCTGGACTTCGGCCTGTCGCAGACGGTCGTCCGCTTCATCGCCAAACACCGGGGCGAGCAAGCGCCGGCGGAAATGGCGGCGGTATTTTCAACGGCGCTGGCGGCCTTCGGGGCCTTCGGGGCAATCACTTTCATCGGTGTTGCCGGACTGGCGACGACCGTGCCGGCCTGGGGCTTTCCGCCGGCAGAAGCGGAAATCCTTGCGGCCTCCATTCTGATGGTGGGCGCGACCATGTGCTGCGCCTTCCCGACCTATGCGGCGGAGGGTTGCTTCACCGGTGTGTTGCGCCAGGACATACCCAGCCTGCTGCAGATCATGCGGACCGTGCTGCGCCTCTCCCTCACCTACTACTTCATGGCGGAGGGTTATTCGATCATGGCGCTGGCCGCCATTTCGCTTGGCTGCGATACGCTCTACCGCCTGCAACTGGCTTGGCTGCTGCCGCGCATCGTGCCGGAGGCCCGATTCGACCGCCATGCCATTTCCCAACGCCGCTTGCGGGAGATGCTGCGCTTCGGGCGCTTCGTGCTGCTGACCAATGTCGCCCGCTACTCCGTCATCCACACCAGCATGATCATTGCAGGCGCCTTTGTCGGCGTCGCGGCGGCCACGACTTACGCCATCGCCCTCAACATTATCGAACGCCTGGAAGGCATCACGCGCATGGCGCTCTCCATGACCATGCCCGCGTTTTCCGGACTGATGGGCCATGGCGATCCACCAGCCGTCCTGCAACAACGGTTCCTGATGGTTTCCCGCATCGCCGGGCTTGGCATTTCATTGCTGTGCGGCGGGCTGATCGTCGCCGGCCAGCCTTTCGTCACCGCCTGGATGGGACCGGACTACGCCGCCGCCTATTGGCCGCTGCTGATCCTGAGCATCGCCTGGATGGCCGACCTGGCCCAGGTACCGGCAATGCAGGTCCTGACCGCGCTGGGCCAGCACCGGCAGTTCGCCATCTATGACCTGGCTGTCGCGGCAGCGAGCGCAGCGCTTGCCATGCTGATGTCGCCTGGCTTAGGGCTGCCGGGCATTGCGGCCGGGGTGGCGATGCCGGTTCTTGTTTCGGCCATCCTGCTGAAGCCGCGTTTCGCCGCTCGCGTCCTGCACCTGCCGGCCCGCATACTTTACCGCGAAACCGGCCGGACCGTTGGCGGAGCCCTGCTGCTGCAGGTACCAGTCGCGATCGGCCTGCAGCAGATGACAGCGCCAACGATACTGGAACTCGCGCTGTTCGGGGCCGCCACCTACGGACCGATCGGCCTGATTGCCGCCCTCACGCTTCTGCCGCGGAGTGACCAGCGCTACCTTGTCGGCCTGCTGCCATACCGCGCCGCCAGGACCATCAGAACCTGCCTGCCATATCTTCGCGAGACCGCTTAGATTCGCGGCGGTTCAGGGCTGCGCGCCCCGACGCTGCTGCCGCCACGCACTGACCGCCGGCCATAGGATGCTGAGCGCCGCCATGGCAAAGAACCCGCAGACAATGGGGCTCTCGAACAGCCGCCACCATTCGTGGTCCATGGTAATCATGGATTGGCTCAGCGTCTCCTCCAGCATCTTGCCGAGTATCAGGCCCATCACTAGCGGCGCTGCGCCGAAGCCATGCCGGCGCATTACAAACCCGACGATCCCGGCAATCAGCATCACCCAAACGTCGAAAAACGAACCGCTGAGAGAATAAGCGCCGATCATTGAGAAGGCGAACACCATCGGCCAGAGGAAGGTCCGCGGGATCAGCGTAATGCGGGCAAACACCTTCGCTCCCAGCAACCCGATTACCAGGAAGGAGACATTGGCGACGGCCATCGCCCCGAAAATCGCATAAACGAAATGCGGTGTCTCCTGGATGAGATAGGGGCCGGGGCGGAAGCCGTGGGTTATCAGCGCTGCCAGGATCAGCGCCGTGGTGCCACTGCCCGGAATGCCAAGCGCGAGGGTCGGCACCATGGCCCCGCCAGTCGCGGCGTTGTTCGCCGCTTCCGGTCCGGCGATGCCTTCGGGAATGCCGGTGCCGAACTCGTCCTTGCGATTGGACCAGCGTTTGGCCTCGTTGTAACCCATGATGGCCGCGACCGTGCTGCCCTCCGCCGGCAGGATGCCGATGAACGTGCCGATGCCAGACGACCGCAGCACGGTGCCAAGCACGCGCCGGATATCATCCAGGGAGGGCAGTTTGACCACCACGGACTTGATCCGCTCCAGCGCCTGATCCGCTGCCTGGCTTTGGGTCAGCATTTCAGACACGGCGAACAGACCGATCAGCACAGGCACAAACTCCACGCCTTCGGTCAATTCCGGAACGCCGAAGGTGAACCGCTCGATCCCCGTCGCCAGATGGGTGCCGACGGTGGCGATGAAAACGCCGATGGCACCGGCGATCAGGTTGCGCAGCGATGACCGTCCGCTGATCGACGCCAGCATCGACAACGCGAACACGGTCAGCGCGAAATATTCCTGTGGCCGGAAGCTGATGGCCACCTTGGCCAGCAGGGGCGTTGCCACGATAAACACCACCAGCGAGAGCAGGCCGCCCGTGACGCTGGAAAACGCGGCGATCCCCAGCGCGCGCCCCGCCTCCCCCCGCTTGGCCATGGGATACCCATCAAACGCGGTTGCGACTGCCGGCGGCGCGCCCGGCGCGTTGATCAGAATGGCGGTAATCGACCCCCCGAATGTGCCCGCGCAATAGAGCGCCGCCATCATGCAGATGGCCGAGACCGGCTCCAATGTAATGGTGAACGGCAGCAGCAGCGCAATAGCCAGCGGCGAGGACAAGCCAGGCAGGGCGCCGACGATGACGCCGATCAGCACGCCCAGCATGACCAACGCGATATTCTCTAGCCCGAAGGCGAGACTCAGCCCGTGTAATAAGGCATCCATGTCAGCGTGCGCCTTAGTGGAAGCTCAGACCCAAAATGCCTGGCTCGAAGAAAATTTTGAACACCTGGGTAAACACCAGCATGACGGCTGTCGGAAAGCCCAATCCGAAGAGGATCAAGGGCACCCAGCGGCGTTCGCCCCACAGGATCGGGAGCGCCACACAGGCAAAGACCAACGTCAGATAAGTGCCTAGCCACGTCGCCGCGCCGACAATCACCAGGGCCACCGCCATGGTGTAGTAAGCAATGGGCTTCGCCGCCCTTTTCCGGTCTTCCTCCAACCCGCTTGCGCCCGTGCGCGCGGTGCGCCACGCATGTTCGAACGGCATCAGGATCGTCAGGATACCAATCACCCAGAGTATCAGCCGCGGAAAGAATTCCGGCGTGACACCGCCGTCAAAGAGAGCGGAGACTTCCTCAAACGTGGTGGTCAGGTAGGCGAAATAGGCAACCAGCGCCAAAATCGCCAAGCTCAGCACCAGGTCCATGGGATGGACCCAGCGCCAAAAGCCAGAAGAGGAGCGCATCGCGAAGCGCTACTCTTTAATGATGCCCAATTCGAGCATCGCCTCGCGGGCGCTTGCGTACTCTTCCTTGAGCTGCGCATCCCATACTTTCCACCCGGCGACGCTATCTTCCGGATTCAGGCCGGAGGAGCGAAGGTACCCGGCAAAGGTCTTGTGCTTCATCGCTTCGGTCAACGCATCGGAGAGCTTCTGAATGATCGGCTCCGGCGTACCAGCCTTCACTGCATAGCCGCGGGTCGTGGACGTTTTGACCTTGTAGCCCAACTCAAACGTCGTCGGAATATCTGGATAGTCCGAGAGCCGCTTGTCGTTCATGACGGCCAGCGGGCGGAACGTGCCGTCCTGCACCTGGCTCAACGCTTCCGACACGTTCGGCAATGTCGCGTCGATTGCGCCGCTCATCAGCGCCTGAACCATTTGGGCGCCACTGCCGAAAGGCACGGCCTTGACCTTGATACCAGCCGCCTTTGCGAACTTCAGCAAGCCGATATGCTCGGTCGAGCCTATTTCGCCAACGCCCCAGTTCAGGGGCTTTTCCTTCGACGCGGCGATCAGATCTTCGAGTGTTCGGAGCGGGCTGTCGCCCTGCACCGTGATGAAGGTCGGATCGTCCATGGCACGGGCAACCCCGACCATGCCGTCAATGCCCATGCCCCCCTTGCCGCGGGCGATCGTGTAGAGGTGGGTCTGGGTCAGCGCCATCAGCGTGTAGCCGTCGGCCGGTTTGCTGGCAACATAGGCCTGAGCTGCCGAACCGCCGCCGCCGCGCTTGGATACGACGACCATGTCCGTATCCAGGATCCGGCGCGAGCGGATCATCATCATGCGCGCGGTCGTATCGGTGCCGCCGCCATACTTGGCGTGGATCACGACCTCAATAGTCTTGTCGCCGGGAAAATCATCGGCGGCGATTGCCGGAGCCGCCAACAGGCCAAGCATGACCGCACCGGTCAGGAATGGTTTCCACATTAGACTTTACCTCCAAATGATTTGTTTATTTGTGTGGCTTGTTATCAGGTTCACAAAGGTCGCGGCGAAATGCAAGCGGCGAGGCCGGTCGACAGGGGGCATTCCGCTCGCTAGGGTCCGCTCCAAAGGGACAGCGGCTCGCCCCAAGAGCCTGAAAGCGATCCTGGTGCGGCTGACCCAAGCAGGGGGCCAAGTCCGGGGCTTTCCCGCTGGAACAGACGGCTTGCGTGAGGCTTGCCGTCGGCTGTCCGATGCGATGATGAAAAAGGACAGCCAAATGGGTTCCGAAAAGCTGGGCGTCATGGTGTGCGGCCATGGCAGCCGCGATGCAGGTGCCGTCGCCGAATTCGCCCAGGTCGCAGAACGGCTGAAAGAGCGCTTCCCTGACTGGCCGGTGGATTACGGCTATCTGGAATTCGCGACCCCGATCATCCGGGATGGATTGGATGCGCTGAAGGCCGACGGCGCGAACCGGGTACTGGCGGTGCCGGGTATGCTGTTCGCCGCGGGCCACGCCAAGAACGATATTCCCAGCGTCCTCAACCGCTATCAGGCGGAAAACGGCCTGCGAATCGAGTATGGTCGCGAGCTGGGCATCGACCTGCGGATGCTGAAAGCCGCCGGCGACCGGGTGCAGCAGGCCCTGGACGCGAATCCGTCCGACGTGCCGCTCTCCGAGACCGTGCTGGTCGTCGTCGGCCGCGGCGCGAGCGACCCCGACGCCAACTCCAATGTCGCCAAGGTCACACGGATGCTGTGGGAATCGCTCGGCTTCGGCTGGGCGGAGACCGCCTACTCCGGCGTCACGTTCCCGCTGGTCGCGCCGGCGCTGGATCATGTGGCGCGGCTCGGCTACCGCCGGATCGTCGTGTTTCCCTATTTCCTCTTCACCGGCATTCTGGTGCGCCGCATCTATGACGCCGTGGACGAAGCCGCGCGCAAGTTCCCCAGCATCGACTTCGTGAAGGCCGGCTATTTGAACGACCACCCGCAGGTGATCGACACGTTCGAGGCACGGGTGAAAGAGATCCTGGAAGGCACCGGCAACATGAACTGCCAGATGTGCAAATACCGGGAGCAATTCCTGGGCTTTGAGGATGAGGTCGGCGCCCGTCAGGAAAGTCACCACCACCACGTGGAAGGCATCGGCACGGGCGATGCCGGACATGTCCACGGCCATTCGCACGACCACTCGCATGCACACGATCATGGCCACGATCACAGCCATAGCCACGACCATTCCAATGACCACTCCCACGATCATGGCCACCACCATCACCCCTATCCGCACGCCGACCATCCGCTGGGGCCGCGCACACTGAAAAAGAGTTAGGCGTGGGCTACGACTATCTGCGCGACCCGGCGGCGATCTATGCCGAATCGTTCCGCCAGGTCCGCGCCTCCACCGACTTGAGCGGCCTGCCTCCCGCCATGCATGGCGTGGCGCTGCGGCTGGTGCACGCGATTGGCGACCCGGCACTGGTACCCGAATTGCATTGGACCGAAGGCGCAGCAGAAGCGGCGCGCGCAGCGCTCCAAGCTGGTGCGCCGATCTATGCTGATTGCGAAATGGCCGCCGCCGGCATCACCCGCGCCCGCCTGCCAGCGCAGAACGAGGTTCGCTGCACTCTGAACCGCCCGGAAGTGCCTTTGCTGGCGAAGCAACACGGCACCACCCGCTCCGCCGCCGCGGTGGAGGCTTGGGAGACCCGAGGCGCAGTCATCGCCATCGGCAATGCGCCAACCGCCCTGTTCCACCTGCTCGAAAAGCTGGACGGCGGCGCGCCCGTCCCGGCCTGCATCCTCGGCTTCTGCGTCGGCTTCGTCGGCGCGGCGG
Source organism: Alphaproteobacteria bacterium (assembly GCA_965222315.1). Lineage (GTDB taxonomy): Bacteria > Pseudomonadota > Alphaproteobacteria > Bin95 > Bin95 > JACKII01. The sequence continues at coordinate 3,259,412 of OZ244951.1, forward strand.
AAGCGAAGCAGGCGCTGATCGAAAGCCCCTATCCTTTCATCGCGCTCGCAGGCCGCCGCGGCGGCAGCGCCCTTGCCGCCGCGGCCGTCAATGCACTTGCCAGTGAGGCGGAGGCATGACCCAGCCATGGCTCCACATTATCGGCATCGGGGCGGACGGTCTCCCCGGCCTCGGCCAGGCGGCCCGCGCCGCCCTGGATAGCGCGGAGGTACTGGTCGGCGGCGAACGTCACCTCGCCATGCTGCCGCCGGACAGCCGCGAGCGGCTCGCCTGGCCCTCGCCCTTCTCCGCCCTGACCGGCACGCTGCAGCAACTCAAGCCGCGCCGGGTCGCCGTGCTCGCAACCGGCGACCCCATGTGGTTCGGCGTGGGCGCAACGCTGGCCAGGCAGATTCCGGCGGAAGAGATGCTGGTGATCCCGATCCCATCCGCATTCAGTCTGGCGGCGGCAAGGCTTGGCTGGGCGCTGGCGGACTGCCGGACTCTGTCCGTGCATGGCCGCCCGCTTGCACTGTTGCAAAGCTATATCCAACCCGACGCCCGCCTGCTGGTCCTCGCCCACGACGCCGAGACCCCGGCCAAGGCGGCTGAAATCCTGACGAACCGTGGCTATGGCGCGAGCCGCCTGACCGCGCTGGAGCGGATGGGCGGCGCGAACGAGAACCGCATCGCCAACACCGCCGTAATGTGGGGCTCGCAGGCGGTTGCACCCTTCCATACGCTCGCCATCGAGTGCGTGCCGGAGCCGGGCGCGGCGCTGCTGCCGACCGTTCCGGGGCTACCCGACGACGCCTACCGGCACGACGGCCAACTCACCAAACGGGAGGTTCGGGCCACAACCCTCGCCGCGCTTGGACCCACGCCCGGCGGGCTGCTCTGGGACGTGGGCGCGGGCTCCGGCTCCATCGGCATCGAATGGATGCGGGCCGCTCCCGGCGCGCGTGCCTTCGCCATCGAGCGCAATGCCGCCCGCACCGCCGCCATCGCGGAAAATGCGGAAGCGCTCGGCACACCGGACCTGCAAGTCCTCTCCGGCAGCGCACCCGCAATCCTCGCCGACCTGGAACCGCCAGACGCCATTTTCATTGGCGGCGGCCTTTCTGCCGACACCGTCCGGCCCTGCTGGGAGGCGTTGAAGCCTGGCGGCCGGCTGGTCGCCAACGCCGTCACCGTTGAAGGCGAGACCGTGTTGTTCGGGGCACAACAGGCGATCGGCGGCACGCTCATCCGTATCGCCGTCAGCCGGGCGGAGCCGGTCGGCCCCTACCAGGGCTGGCGGCCACTAATGCCGGTGACACAATGGAGCGTCCGCAAATGACGGCTTCGACCAAAACAGGCACGCTCTACGGCATCGGCACCGGCCCCGGCGACCCGGAATTGCTGACGCTGAAGGCGGCGCGCCTGATCGCGGCCTGCCCGGTCTGCGCCTACCCGCAGGCTGACAGCAAGCCATCGCTCGCCCGCCGGATCGCGGCGGCGCATCTGCGCGCTGGCGTGCAGGAGCGCCCCTACTCCCTGCCCATGTCGCCGGACGGAAGCGCGGCGCAGCAGGCCTATGACGCGCTTGCAGCCCAACTCGCCGAAGACCTGACCGCAGGCTGCGACGTGGCTGTGCTCTGCGAGGGCGACCCGCTGTTCTATGGCTCGTTCGCCGAGGTCATGCACCGCTTGGCCGGCCGTTTCCCCGTGCAGGTCGTGCCCGGCATCCCCTCGGCCCATGCCGCGGCGGCCGCCCTGCCCTTGGCGCTCGTCCAGCGCAACGCAAGCTATACCGTTCTGCCTGCGCCCCTGCCCGATGACCTGCTCAAAGCCAGGCTCGCCGGCGCCGATGCTGCGGCTATCATGAAGCTCGGCCGTCATTTTCCACGGATCAGGGCTTTGTTGGACCGGCTGAGTCTGACTGGCTTTGCCCACTATTGCGAACACGTCGGCCAGCCGGAGCAACGCCTGATGCCGCTCGCTGATGCCGGCACTGTGGCGGCCCCCTATTTTGCCCTGATTTTACTGAGGAAACCCGCTGCATGACCGCAGTCATCGTCATGACCCATCGGGGCCTTGGGCTGGGCAGGCAACTCGCCGAAAGATTGGTGGGCGCGCTGTACACCAGGAGTCCTGTCGAGACCCCAGGCGGCGAGCCGTTTTCCGCCGCCAAGGAATTGCTGCCCCGCCTATTCGCCGCGGGCGAGCCGATGGTGGTGCTGGCTTCCGCCGGCCTGGTGGTCCGCCTGCTGGCGCCATTGCTCGCCGACAAGCACAGCGAGCCGCCGGTCGTCGTGGTCGCGGAAGACGGCTCCAGCGCCATTCCCCTACTGGGCGGTCATCATGGCGCAAACGATCTCGCCCGGCAGATTGCCGGCAGTCTGGGCGGTCACGCCGCCATCACGACGGCGGGCGACCTTGCCTTCGGCGTGGCGCTGGATGATCCGCCCCAAGGCTGGAGCCTCGCCAATCCGGATGACGCCGGTCCTGCCATGCATGCCCTGCTGAACGGCGCAGGCGCCACGTTCGAGGAGCCCATTCCCTGGCTCCACGGCGTCCCCCTTGCCACGTCCGCGGCCCATGCCATTGCCCTCACCGCCAGCACGGCCCCGCAACAAGGCTCGCCGCGCCGCTTGGTCTATCACCCGCAGCGATTGGCACTTGGCATCGGCTGCGAGCGGGACGCGCCCGCCGCGGATGCCATCGCCGCCGCTGACCGGTTGCTGGAAGATGCCGACATCGCTCCCGCTAGCATTGCTGTTGTCGTCTCGCTCGACTTGAAAGCGGACGAGGCGGCGGTGCACGCCGTCGCCGCGCACTTCAATCGCCCGGCTCGCTTCTTCAGCGCCAGGCGGCTGAGCCAAGAGACCCCGCGTCTGGCTAATCCGTCCGAGACCGTGTTCCGCGAGGTGGGCTGCTATGGCGTCGCGGAGGGCGCGGCGCTCGCAGCCGCGGGGCCGCGCGGCAAGCTGGTGCAGCCGAAGCATATCAGCGGCCAGTTCACGCTGGCGCTTGCCGAAGCCCCCGATGTGCTGGACGCCAGCAACATTGGCCGGGCACGGGGCAGGCTCTCCATAGTCGGCATCGGGCCTGGCACACCCGCCATGCGCTCGCCGGAAGTGACCCGGGTGCTGGCGGCAGCGGAGGACTGGGTTGGCTATTCGCTCTACCTTGACCTCGCCGGCGACGGCCTCGCTGTCAGACACCCCTATGGCCTGGGCGACGAGGAAGCGCGCACCGCGCACGCCCTGCGGCTGGCGGGCGAAGGGCGGGACGTGGCGCTGGTCTGCTCTGGTGACGCCGGTATCTATGCCATGGCGAGCCTCGCCTTCGAACTGCTCGACCGCTACGCAAACACGCCGGAATGGGATGGCGCGCGGCGGGCTGAGATCGAGGTGCTGCCCGGCATCACGGCCATGCAGGCGGCCTCTGCCAAGGCAGGCGCGATGCTGGGCCACGATTTCTGCGCAATCTCGCTTTCCGACCTGATGACGCCCTGGGACGCCATCCGCCGCCGGATCGAAGCCGCCGCAGCCGGTGATTTTGTCGTCGCCTTCTATAACCCCGTCTCCCAACGCCGCCGCCGCCAGTTCGGCGAAGCGCGGGAGATTCTGCTGCGCCACCGCCCGGAGGAAACACCCGTGGTGCTCGCCAGCAATCTCGGCCGGCCGGAGGAGCAGGTGCGGCACATGACGCTGGGGCAGGTATCGGCGGACGATATCGACATGCTGACCGTTGTCCTGGTCGGCTCCTCCCAAACCCGCCGCGTCGGCCCCTGGGCCTACACGCCCCGCGGCTATGGCGATAAGTACAATTCCGGCAAGGAAGCCAAAACGTGACCGTTCATTTCATTGGCGCCGGCCCCGGCGCGCCCGACCTGATCACCGTCCGCGGCCTGCGCCTGATCGAGCGCTGCGCGGTCTGCCTCTATGCGGGCTCCCTGGTTCCGGCGGAGGTCGTGGCGGCCGCACCGGAAGGCGCGCGGGTAATCGACACCGCGCCCCTTCACCTCGACCAGATCATGGAGGAGATCGCAGCGGCGCACGCCAAAGGCCATGATGTGGCCCGTGTCCATTCCGGCGACCCCAGCCTCTATGGCGCCGTCGCGGAACAAATCCGGCGGTTGCAGGCGCTCAGCATTCCCTTTGACATCGTGCCGGGCGTGCCCGCGTTTGCGGCGGCTGCGGCTGCGCTCGGCCAGGAACTGACCCTGCCCAAAGTCGCCCAGACCGTCATCCTGACCCGCACCGCCATGAAGGCGTCGGCCATGCCGCCCGGCGAGGAACTAGAGACGCTGGCCCAATCCCGCGCGACGCTCGCCATCCACCTTTCGGCCCGAAACCTGCCGGCGGTGCAGCGGGCGCTGATCCCCCACTATGGAGAGGATTGCCCGGCGGTTTGCGCTTACCGCGTCACCTGGCCGGACGAGAAGATCATCCGCGGCACGCTGGCGACGATTCGCGACCAGGTGCGGGCGGAGAAGATCACCCGCACCGCGCTGATCCTGGTCGGCCCTGCCCTGGCGGCGGAGGACTTCACCGACAGCGCGCTCTACGACCCGGCGCATGTGCATGTTCTCCGCACAAAACGGGCGGTCTAGCAGCGGCCATCCACAGGCAGTCCCCAACACTGTCTACAGGAGATCGTCGCACCGCCGCCGGTTAGCACGATGTTAGGCGCGACTCGCGCTATGCTGCCGCCATGACTCATGCAGACTTCGTCCATCTCCGCACCCACTCCGCCTACTCGCTGTCGGAGGGGGCTATCCACGTCAAGGAACTGGCCAAGCTGGCGGCGTCCCAGGACATGCCGGCCGCCGGGATCACCGACACCTCGAACCTGTTCGGTGCGCTGGAGTTCGCGCTGGCCGCCGCCGACATGGGCGTCCAGCCGGTCATTGGCACCCTGCTGCCCCTATTCGACCGGGCGGCGGAGGAAATCGGCTACCTGCCGGTCTATGCCCAGACCGATGCGGGCTACCGCAACCTGCTGCATCTGGTCAGCAAGGCCTTCCACCAGAGCGGCGACGAAGGCGAGCCATGGCTCGACTGGCCGCAATTGGACGGGCGCACCGGCGACCTGATTGCACTCACAGGCGGCGCGGACGGCCCGCTCGGGCGCCAGGTGCAGGCCGGTCAGGATAAGGCGGCAGCGACCCTGCTGGCGCAACTGGAAGACTTCTTCCCTGGCCGCCTCTATGTCGAACTCCAGCGCCACGGCACCAATGCGGAGCGCATGACGGAGCCGCATTTCCTGCAATGGGCCTACGACCGTGACCTGCCGCTGGTCGCCACCAACGACGTCTACTTCGCCAAAAAGGAACTGCACGAGGCGCACGATGTCCTGCTCTGCATTGCCGCCGGCAAGCGCCAGGACGATGACGAGCGCCGCCGCGTTACCGCGGAGCACTACTTCAAGAGCGCCGCGGAAATGCGCGCGCTGTTCGAAGACCTGCCTGAAGCCATCGACAATACACTGGTGATCGCCCAGCGCTGCGCCGCCATGCCCATGCCGCACAAGCCCATCCTGCCCGGCTTTGAATCCGAAGGCGGCCGGGACGAAGCGGCCGAGCTGACAGCCCAGGCGGAAGAAGGCCTGCTGGGGCGGCTGGAGACCCACGTTTTTACACCCGAGATGACGCCCGAGCAGCGGGAGGAGACCGCCAAGCCCTATCACGAGCGGCTGGCGTTCGAGCTCAAAGTCATCACGGACATGGGCTTCCCCGGCTACTTCCTGATCGTGTCGGAATTCATCAAGTGGGCGAAGGAGCAGGACATTCCTGTCGGCCCGGGCCGCGGCTCCGGGGCAGGCTCTCTGGTGGCCTACTCGCTGCAAATCACCGACCTTGATCCGCTGCAATGGGGCCTGCTGTTCGAGCGCTTCCTGAACCCGGAACGCGTGTCCATGCCGGACTTCGACGTGGACTTCTGCCAGGACCGGCGCGACGAGGTCATCGACCATGTCCGCCGCAAATATGGCGAGGACCGGGTCGCCCAGATCATAACCTTCGGTAAACTCCAGGCACGGGCGGCCCTCCGCGATGTGGGCCGCGTCCTCGGCATGCCCTACGGCCAGGTGGACAAGATCTGCAAGCTGGTGCCGAACAACCCGGCCAACCCCGTGACCCTGCAACAGGCGATCGACGGCGAGCCGGCTCTCCAGGAAATGCGCCGCTCGGATGAAGAAGTCGGCCGCTTGATCGACGTTGCGCTGCAGTTGGAGGGCCTCTACCGCCACGCCTCCACCCATGCGGCGGGCGTGGTGATCGGCGACCGGCCGCTGGATGAGCTGGTGCCGCTCTACCGCGATCCGCGCTCCGACATGCCGGTGACCCAGTTCAATATGAAGTGGGTGGAGACGGCGGGCCTGGTAAAGTTCGACTTCCTCGGCCTGAAGACGCTGACCGTCCTGCAAACCGCCGTCCGCTTCATCGCCCAGCGCGGCATCGACATAGACCTGCTGAAGCTGCCGCTGGATGACAAGGCCACGTTCGACCTGCTCGGCTCCGGCGAGACGGCGGGCGTGTTTCAGTTGGAAGGCAGCGGCATGCGCGACATGCTCAAGCGCCTGAAACCGACCGAGTTCGAGGACATTATCGCCGTCGTTTCGCTCTATCGGCCAGGGCCAATGGAGAACATCCCCTCCTACATCGCGCGCAAGCACGGCAAGGAGAAACCCGACTACCTGCACCCGCTGCTGGAGCCGGTGCTGACCGAAACCTACGGCATCATCATCTACCAGGAACAGGTGATGCAGATCGCCCAGATCCTGGCAGGCTACAGCCTCGGCGGCGCGGACCTGCTGCGCCGCGCCATGGGTAAGAAAATCCAGGCGGAGATGGATGCCCAGCGCGAAACCTTCGTTACCGGCGCCGTCGAGCGCGGGGTCGACAAGAAGCAGGCCTCCGAGATTTTCGATCTGGTGGACAAGTTCGCCGGCTATGGCTTCAACAAGTCCCACGCCGCCGCCTACGCCCTGGTCGCCTACCAGACTGCCTATCTGAAGGCCAACTACCCGGTCGAATTCATGGCCGCACTGATGACGCTGGACATGGGCAACACCGACAAGCTGGCCCAGTTCAAGCGCGACCTGGACCGCCTCGAGATTGAACTGCTGCCGCCGGACGTGAACTTCTCGAATCAGGCCTTTGCCGTGGAGAAAGTGCCGGCGGTCGAGGGCAAGCTGCCGCTCGGCATCCGCTACGCGCTGGGGGCGATCAAGAACCTGGGCCGCCCCACCTGCGAGGCAATTGTGCAGGAACGAGGCCGCGGCGGCCCCTTCTCCGACGTGTTCGCCTTCACCAGCCGCATGGACCCGCGCACCCTCAACAAGCGGGCGATGGAGCAATTGGTCTCTGCCGGCGCTATCGACTCCCTGCATGCAGACCGGGCGCGCACCTTCGCCGGCATCGAACTGGCGCTCCGGCACGGCCAGTTGCTGCAGGAGGAGAAGGCCTCCAACCAGGTCAACCTGTTCGGCGACGTGCTGGAGACGGAGAACGCGCCCAAGCTGCCGGAGGTTCCGCCCTGGTCCCTTTTGGAGACTCTGGAGAAAGAGCGCGATGCCATCGGCTTCTACCTCTCCGCCCATCCCCTGGACGACTATGGTGACCTGTTAAAGCGCCTGCGCGTCACCCGCATCGCGGCGCTCGGAGACCAGGCCATGCGCGGCGGCGGCCACATGAAGATCGCCGGCGTCGTCCTCGGCAAGCAAGAGCGCACCAACGCGAAGGGCAACCGCTACGCTTTCGTCCAGCTATCGGATGCGACCGGCATGGTCGAGGTGACGCTCTTCTCGGAAACGCTCGCCGTCTCCCGCGAGCTATTGGACAGCGGCGTGCCCGTGATGATGACTATCGAGGCCCGGATCGACGGCGAGTCGGTGAAGGTGACGGCTCAGTCGGTCAGCGACCTCCAGGAAGTGGCAAAGAACCGGGTAGAGTCCCTAAAAGTGTTCGTCGCCGATCCCACACCGCTCGAATCCATCCAGCAGTTGGTTGCCGGTGAGGCCGGCGGCAAGGGCCAGATCTCCATCGTCCTGAACATCGACCCGACCCGCGAGGTGGAGGTGGACCTGCCCGGCAAGTACACGGTCACGCCCAAGATCGCCTCCATGCTGAAAAGCGTCCGCGGCGTGGTGGAAGTGCAGCAGGTAGCGAAGATTTGAGGCGGCGCGGGCGTTGGGCGGCCTGCTGCGGTGAATTGCACCGCCGGCGTCCTTGCCCTGCCCGAAACTTTGCTGTAACACCCGCCTCATCTCTCACGCGGGCCATGGCTGCCGCGCCTCACGCGCGTCCGCCTTCCGGTGTCTAAGAGCTTCGGCTCAGCGACTCTCGGCCCGCGGCGGAACAACCGGAAAACAGGAGTTCGGGCCCAATGGCGATGCCCACGTTTACCATGCGTCAGCTGCTGGAAGCTGGCGTCCATTTCGGACACCATACCCGCCGCTGGAATCCGAAGATGAAGCCCTTCATCTTTGGCGTCCGCAATGGCGTTCACATAATCGACCTTCAGCAGTCCGTGCCGATGCTGCACCGTGCCCTGCAAGCCGTACGCGACGTGGCGGCCGGTGGCGGCCGCGTGCTGTTTGTCGGCACCAAGCGCCAGGCGCAGGACATCGTGGCGGAGCACGCCAAGCGCTGCGGCATGTATTATGTCAACCACCGCTGGCTGGGTGGCATGCTCACCAACTGGCGCACCGTCTCCCATTCCATCAAGCGCCTGCGCGACCTGGAAGAGCAGATGGAGCAGGACAACACGGGCCTGACCAAGAAAGAAATGCTGAACCTGACCCGCGAGCAGGAAAAGCTGGAGCGGACCCTGGGCGGCATCAAGGAAATGGCCGGCCTGCCCGACCTGATCTTCATGATCGACACCAACAAAGAGCATCTGGCGATTGACGAGGCCCGCGTCCTCAACATCCCCGTGGTGGCCGTGGTCGACAGCAACTCCGACCCAGTCGGTGTGCGCTACCCAATTCCCGGCAATGACGACGCTATCCGTGCGGTAAATCTTTATTGCGAACTGGCCTCCGCTGCGGTGCTGGACGGCCTTGAAGCGGAAATGGTCGCCTCTGGCGTTGACCTGGGCGAGCAGGAAGAAGCTCCTGTTGAAGCCGCCCTTTCCGGCGAGGAGGCCGAGCCCGACGTGAGCGAAGACCTCGCCGCCGCCGACGCGCTCGCTGCTGAGACTGACGCTACCACGGAAGCGGTTGCCGAAGCAGAGGCAGCGCCGGAAACGGCTGCCGCCGAAGAGGAAAAGCCGGCTTCCTAAGACGGCCGCGTCCTCCGGACACGATCCGATACAGACGCAGCAAAAGGGCGGGAGCTTCGGCTCCCGCCCTTTTTATTCGTCTATCGGCACGATGAGCGAAGCACCAGCCCCGGCGCGAACGCCCGAAACAGGCCGGCAGGCCAGCGCCAGCCTGCTACAGCAGGAATATCGCCATCAGAACTAAAACAATTATGCAACCGATGGTGCCGAAAAGCAGGAGTTTGGCGAAACCAGCCCAATCGGCTTGGTGGCGGCGCACGGACTGTTCGAAGTCTTCCATCGATCTACGTTCCCTTAAGGCGTCGGATGCGGCCTAGCCGCAACTCGTTGACCTCTGCTTAAGCAAGTCCGCCGATCCGCTCTATGCGGTTCAACGGCGCAGCTAGGCGCGCTAGGGCCGGGGTGCCTCCATGGGATCAGTCGACCTCAATCTGCGATGCCACCACCGCATCGTCGGCCACCGGGCGCAACGGCTTGTCCCTTTCCATCCCGGCGGTAGCGGGCAGTCTGTTCATCGCTCAGGCGCATGGCGTTACTTCCGCCAGCGTGCTCCAGCCTCCGCTCGGCCGCATCGTGCAGCACCCCACCGGGAACGGCGGGGTGAGGAAAACCGGCTCAATACGCTACCTCAGTAATTGATCTGAAAAAACCACCTGAAACATCTACATTTCTCTACATTCATCTACATTTTCGCCCCAAAATGTAGAGGAGCGGTTTACATCATGTAGATGCTATGTCGATCCAATGTCGATTTAATGTGAACCATTTGTAGACGCTACTTGATTGCCGCAACACACCTTCGGTAGATGCTTCCAGGATATGGGATCGCACCACAGGCATTGCAAAGCCAAAGCCCGTCTGCTCCGTCCCTATCGGCCCAAGACCGATGGCACTCCCTGGCAGCCAACGATGAAAACAAAACCACCAGCAGCCGGCTAGCTCAGATGTTCCTGGAAAAACGCCAACGTCCGGCTCCAAGCGAGCGCCGCTGCGTCGGCGTCGTACCGCGGCGTCGTGTCGTTGTGGAAGCCATGGTTCGCGCCCACATAGAAATGCGCGGTGTAGGTCTTATTGTTGGCCTTCAGTGCGGCCTCATAGGCAGGCCAGCCGTCATTGATGCGCTGGTCCAACTCGCCATAGTGCAGCATCAGCGGCGCCTGGATGCGCGGCACGTCCGCCGCCGCTGCCTGCCGTCCATAAAACGGCACGGACGCCGCCATCGTCGGATAGGCCACCGCCAGCGCATTGCAGACGCCGCCACCATAGCAGAAACCAACCGCGCCGACCTTGCCGGTGCTGCCCTCATGCTTCTCAAGGAACTCGAAGGCGGCAAAGAAATCGGCTAGCAGCTTGGTCCTATCGAGTTTGCGCTGCATCGCCCGGCCCTCGTCATCGTTGCCGGGATACCCGCCGAGCGGCGTCAGCCCATCGGGCCCCAACGCCAGATACCCGGCCTTTGCCGTGCGCCGGACCACGTCCTCGATATAGGGGTTTCTGCCCCGGTTCTCGTGTACTATCAGTACCGCGGGCAGCTTGCCGGTCGCCCCCGCGGGCCTGGCCATCAGGCCCTTGATCGTGCCGTGGCCTTCGGGTGAGGGATATTCGATCATGGCCGTCTCGATGGCCGGGTCGTCCGGCAGCACCTGGGCCGCAAGGGCGTAGTTCGGCGTCAGCGCCTCGAACGCAGCACTTGCCGCGACGGCGGTGCCGGCAAAAACGGCGGCACGCTCCAGAAACTCCCGCTTAGTCAACGCGCCATGCACATAACCGTCGAACAGGTCGAGGATTCGCTGGTCGAAATCCGATGCTTTCAGCCGTTCCATCACGGAAGTCTCCTTGTCTATGCCAGAGGTGGATATGAACGAACTCGTCTGGCCAACGGATTTCTGAACGGCAGCGAAAAGGCCTTTCATGTGCTGCGCACATCCCCTTCGATACGCGCTCTGACGAGCGCTACCCAAGGTGAGGAACTACACAACCACCTGCACCCTGAGTGCCGGCGAACCCGGTGTATCGAAGGGTCATTCCAAAGAGCCCTACAGACTCAAACCATACCGCTCCGCCACTGCGGCCGTGTGCTCGCCCAGCAAAGGCGCACCTTGCGGCGGGCGCACCGGCGTCTTTTCAAACCGGATGGGATTGTGCACCACCGGCACCTGCCGCCCGCTCCCGTGCGGTGCCGTGCCGACCAGGCCGCGCTCCTGCACCTCACCGGACTCGACAGCCTCGCCGATGGTGCGGATCGGGCCGCCGGGCACGCCGCCCGCGCGCATCGCCTCCACCCAGGTATCGCGGGGTTGGGTTGCGAAGATCGCCTCCACCTCCGCCGTGATCTGCTCCCGGTGGGCGACTCGGGCCGAGTTGGTGGCATAGCGCTCGTCGGTCAGCCACTCCGGCCGCATGACGATATTCTCCGCAAACTTCCGCCAGACCCGCTCGCCCCCCAGGGTCATCTGTAACGGCCCATCCGCGGCCTGAAACACGCCCAGTGGGGCCGCCGCCGGGCTGCCGTTGCCGAAGCGTTTCGGTGGGTCGCCGGTGATCTGGTAGGCGAGGCCGTAGAAGTAGCTCATGGCGACCGCATTGCGGAAAAGGCCCACAGTGACCTGCTGGCCCTCGCCCGATTCCTCCCTCGCGAAGAGCGCTGCCAGCACCGCCTGCACCAATGAATTGGCGGCCGTCAGCTCGATAATCGGCAGGCCGGCCTTGGCTGGTGGCCCCTCCGGCATGCCATTGATGGAACCATAACCGCTCGCGGACTGGTGCAGGGCGTCCCTGCCCGTGGTGCCGTCCGGCAACGCGGGGTCGATCAACGCATAGACAAGCGCTGGATTGACCGCCCGCAACGCTTCCCCGCCGAGGCCTACCGCCGAGAGATCGCTATCGGCAACCACCACGTCGGTCTGCCGCGCCAACGCCTTTACCGCCGCCATGCCGTTCTCTGTCGAGAGGTCCAGCACCACCGACTGCTTGTTCCGGTTCAACGCCAGGAACGCCGCCGAATCGCCCTCCGGCAACCGCGGTCCCGGCCAATGCCGCACGGGGTCGCCGCCGGGCGGCTCCACCTTGATGACCGTCGCACCGAAGTCGCCCAGCGTCTGCGCCGCGCTGGGCCCGGCAACGCCCGTCGCCAGTTCCAGCACCGTGATGTGAGAAAGGATGTTCGTCATGCCGCCTGTCCCTGTTCGCCCTTCGATACGCGCAGCGCGCTACTCAGGATGAAAAATCTCTGGATTTGGACTTCATCAACGCAAGAGCCCCACACATCACTCCCCTGTCTCATCCTGAGTAGCCCGGATGCAATCCGGGCGTATCGAAGGGCGCTGCTCAGAACAACGATGCTGCAGAAATAGCTCATGCCGCCTGCCCCATCGCCCCGGCCTGGCGCACCGCCTGCACTTGTCCCTCGGTATAGCCAAGCCATTCGGCCAGCACCGCCGCCGCGTTGCCGCCAAGCAGCGGCGCTGCCACCGGCTCCCGCACCGGCGTTCCAGCCAACTCCAGTGGCCCCGGCATGTTCGGCGCCTCCCCGATTTCCGGATGGGGAATTGGCGCCAATAACGCCGCCGCCACCGGATCGCTATAGGCGGCCGGCACCTCCCGCGCCTCATGACAGGGCACGCCCGAAGCCTGCAAGCTCACCAGCGCTTCGGTCAGGGTCATGGACGCAAACGCTGCATTCAACGCCTCATCCAGCGCTTGCCGGTCGTCCACCCGGGCCGGATTGCCAGCCCAGGCGCCGCGCGCCTCCATCCCCAATGCCTGGCAGAGCCCTCCGAACTGCGCGTCCGTCTCCACCGCCAGCGCAATCTCGCCATCGGCGCAAGCATAGCGCCCAACCGGCGCCATGAAGTAGTCGCCATTGCCGATGCGCTCCGGCACGGTCCCGTCCATCATGTAGCCGACCGAGTGAATCGCCGTCTGGTAGAACCCGGTATCGAACAGCGGCACTTCCAGAAACTGCCCCTCGCCCGTACGCTTCCGGTGATAAAGCGCTGCCAGCACGCCCGCCCCGCCGGTCAGGCCCGTGGAGACGTCGATCATGGGAATGGCGGTGCGCACCGGTTCCTGGTGCGGATGACCGCTCAACGACATGAACCCGCTCTCCGCCTGCGCCACCGGATCGTAGCCGAGGCGTTTCAGAAAAGGTCCCGTGCGGCCATAGGCGGACGTGGAGCAATAGATCAGGTCCGGCCGCTTCACGCTCTCGTAGTCCAGCCCGAACTTGGCCATAACGCCGGTGGAGAAATTCTCGATCACCACGTCCGCCGCATCGATCAGCGCACGCGCCGTCGCCCGCCCCTCTGGCACCGCCAGATCCAGCGCGATGGAGCGCTTGTTGCGGTTGAAGCAAAGGAAGGCTGCGGAAAAGCCGTGATAGTCCGGCGGCACATAACCTCGGGTATCGTCACCGCCCGCCGGATGCTCGATCTTGACCACGTCCGCGCCCAAATCCGCCAGGTGCATGGACGCGAGCGGCCCGGCAATCACCCGGCTGAAATCGGCAACGCGGATGCCGTGCAACGGACCACTGGACCCGCTCATTCTTCCACTCCCGTGATAACGCCATTCTCTGCCAGCGCCGCTATCTCCTCGTCCGAGAAGCCCGCGCTGCGCAGCACCGCCGCCGAATGCTGGCCGAGAGTCGGTGCGGCGGCCGGCTGGCTCACCGGCGTCCCGCTGTAGCGGATGGGAGAGGCAACCGCCCCCACCTTGCCTGCCCTGGGATGCTCCATGTCCGCCACCATGCCCCGTGCTCGTATCTCCGGCGCGTTCAGGGCTTCTGTCAGGTCGCGGACAGAGCCTGCCGGCACGCCCGCCGCCCGGAACTTGGCGATCCAGTTCTCCCGCGTGTCTTCCAGCATCATGGCGTCGAACATAGGGCGGAAGGTGTCGCGGTTCGCGATCCGCGCCGCGTCGGTGTTGTAGCGCTCGTCCGTCAGCCATTCCGGCTTGTTCACCACTTCCAGGCAGAATCGCTCCCACTGCCGGGCGTTGCCCATCACCAGACTGATCTGCCCGTCCGCCGTGTTGACCAGCCCGAACGGCTCCAGGAAGGGATGGCCGTTGCCATAACGCTTCGGGCTCTCCCCGGTCATCAGCGCCACCTGGGCATAGTTCGCCATCACCGCGACGGCGCTATCGACCAGCGCCAGGTCAATGTGCTGGCCGATGCCGTCCCGCTCCTTCGCCAGCAGCGCCCCCAGAATCGCCTGGGTGCCGAACATGCCCGTGAAGATATCGGCATAGCTGACGCCGGTGCGCAGCGGGTCGCCGTCCGCCTCCCCCGTCATCCACATCATACCGCTCTCGGCCTGGGCAATCGGGTCGTAGCCCGCTACCAGTTTCAGGGGCGAATTATGGCCGTAGCCCGAGATCGAGCAATAGACGAGGCCCGGATTGATCGCGCGCAGGCTTTCATAGTCCAGGCCCTGGCGCTGCATCACGTCCGGGCGGAAATTCTCCACCAGCACGTCTGCTTTCTCCACCAGCCGCCGGACCACCGCCTGCCCCTCTGGCTTGGCAATGTCCAGGGCGAGGGAGTGCTTGTTCCGGTTCGCGAACAGGAAATACCCGGCCTCTCCGCCGTGCTCGGCGCTGGGCGCGTAGTGGCGGGTATCGTCGCCGGTCTTGGGATGCTCGATCTTGATCACGTCTGCGCCCAGGTCCGCCAGATTCAGCGTCGCCCAGGGGCCGGCCAGTACGCGGGTAAAGTCCAGCACTAGCTTGCCTGCAAGCGGTGCGGCTCGGGTCGATTCCATTTTCCGGGAATTCCTGCCTTCGGTAAGTAAGGCTCTTATCCTTTGGATTGCCTGGCACCCTGTCAATGACCGGCGTTGTTGGGCGAGCCGCAATGTGTTATTTTCAATTAAAAATTGGAGATGGTCGGAAGCTTCAATGCCAAAGGCGGAGTACAAGACCGTGCGTCTTAGAACGTTGTTTCTTCTGACTTTTGCGTTTAGCGCGCTTCTGCCGGCGGCATTTCTGGCCGTGTGGACCATCGGTTCTCATATCGAGCACGAGCTGGAAAATACGAAGCGAAAGCAAATCGCGCTCGCCAAGACGTTTGCCCTGGCGCTGGACCGCTATGCTGAAGATCGGATGTCGATATTCCAGCAATGCGCCGCAGCTTACTTCGATAACAGTATGAGTTCGACCGGCCTGACAATCGCCCAGAAGTACGGGTTTCTTTATTTTGTTACCGTCTCGAACAGCAAGGCCAGTAAAGTCATCAACCTCTTCGATGACGGCGAAACCAACAAAAGCCTGAAATTCTACGATACACTCTATGGTGTTTCCTCGGCGCACGGAGTGTTCCGCAGCGCTTATCCCGGCGAGGCCCCCATCATGCAGGGTTTCGACGGCGCCCCGATCAGCACGAACGAGCCGGTGCTCCCCATGCCGGTACAGCAGGCCATCATCGCTTATTCCGGGGACACCGCGCGCTTCATGCCCGTTATCGCGGACTACCGGGGAAAGCCAACCATCTTCATCGTTCAGCGTGGCGAAGACGGCCGCATCCTCGCCGGCGCGCTGGATGCCGCCGCTATCGCCGATCTGCAAAAGGCCGTCGGATTCGGCATTCACGGCCACGCCGTCGTGGTCGACCAGGTCGGCAAGGTGCTGGGGCACCCCCGTCCGGACTGGGAGGCGTCGCAGAAGTCGCTTGCCGGTGCAGAGCCCGTTCGGCTGGCGGTGGACGGCGTAACCGGCGCGGCCCAATTCTATGCGCCGGCCCGGAACGAGGATGCCATTGCCGGCTTCACTCAAACGGCGGTTGCGGGCTGGGGAGTGCTCATGGTTCGGCCGCTGGAGGAAATAAATGCCCTAGCCTGGGAGCATGCCAGCATCGCGATGACGGTTATCGGCGTGGGCGTCGCAATCGCCTTCCTCATCGCATGGGTCATGACCGCCGTCATCGTCCGTCCGGTCGAAAGCGCTGCCACAGCAGCACGGGCATTGGGTACTGGCGTGAGTTCTGCGCGGATCGACCCCCTCCCGAAAATTCCGGCTGAATTGGCGGAACTGGCAACGACGCTCAATCATTTGGCGGAGCGCATCGACACTTGGCGCCGCACGGCTTCCGAAACCCTGTCGACGGTACGGGCGGCAGATCAGGCCAAGCAGGAGTTCATGGCGACGCTCAGCCACGAAATCCGCACGCCCCTCAACGCCATCATCGGCTTTGGCGAGCTTGTCGGCATGAACAATGGCACGGCGGAGCAGGATGCCCGGAACCGCGACTATGCCAGCAACATTGTGATGGCCGGCCGCCATTTGCTGCACCTGATCGACGACATTCTGGATCTGGCGGCCATTGAGGCGGGGCATTTCTCCCTGGATGAGTTGGCTGTCAATGTCCCGGATATCGTTGGGGAAGCGGTGGCACTCCTCGGCCCGAGCGCTTCGTCCCACGGTGTTTTTATCTCGACCAACCTCAGCCCGGACCTGCCCCTGGCAACTGCCGACCCGCAAAAACTCCGCCAGATTTTGCTGAATCTGGCCGGGAATGGCATCAAGTTCACGCCCAAGGGCGGCACCGTCAGCATTTCCGCCAGCCAGACGGATGATGCCACCCTGGCAGTGTCCATTACCGATACCGGCGTTGGCATGACGCCCGAGGAGGTCCGCACGGCGCTCGCACCGTTCGGGCGCGTGCGGAACGCCAAAACCCGCGGCGAGCCGGGTACGGGTCTGGGATTGCCGCTTGCCCGGCGCTTGATTGAGACCATGAACGGCACGTTTTCCCTGGAAAGCGAGCCCGGCCGCGGCACGACCATCGTGATTGGCCTGCCTCTCGCGGACCAAACCACGCCTGCCGCGGACGCCTCGTCCTGATTTAGCCGAAGGCGGTACCAGCATCTACCGAAGCCCGTTGGTACCAGGCCGCTCCCGAACTGTGCGGTGCGCAAAACCCTTGCAAGCCCGGCTACAGATACCCTACGGCTGTGCCAACATATTATTATGGAGCAAGTCATGCCAGACACGATGCTTACAAGCGATACTGATGAAGCCCAGATCACCATGCCGGTCGGCGAGACCTATCCGGAGATCCGGGAAGCCGTCCGCAAGCTCTGCGAGAAATATCCGGGTACCTACTGGCAGGAAAAGGACCGCGACCGGACCTATCCGACCGAATTCGTCAACGAACTGACCGAGTCCGGCTTCCTGGCCGTGTTGATCCCGGAAGAATATGGCGGCGCGGGCCTGCCGATCTCCGCGGGATCGGCCATCCTGGAGGAAATCAACCGGTCGGGCTGCAACGCCGGCGCGTGCCATGCCCAGATGTACATCATGGGCACCGTCCTCCGGCACGGCTCCGAGGAGCAGAAAAAGCAATACCTGCCGAAAATCGCGACCGGCGAGTTGCGTCTCCAGGCGTTCGGCGTGACAGAGCCCACCAGCGGCACCGACACGCTCGCCCTGCGCACGACGGCGGTGAAAGAAGGCGACGAGTATGTGGTCAATGGCCAGAAGGTCTGGACCAGCCGGGCCGAACATTCGGACCTGATGCTGCTGCTCGCCCGCACGACGCCGCGCGATCAGGTCGCGAAGCGTACCGACGGCCTGTCGGTGTTTCTGGTGGACATGCGCACGGTGCTGGGCAACGGCCTGACCATCCAGCCGATCCGCGCCATGGTGAACCACAACACGACCGAGTTGTTCTTTGACAATATGCGCATTCCGGCGGACAGCCTGATTGGCGAGGAAGGCCGCGGTTTCCGCTACATCCTGGACGGCATGAATGCGGAGCGCATTCTGGTGGCATCCGACGCCCTCGGCGATGCCAAATGGTTCATCGAAACTGCAACCGCCTATGCCAAAGACCGCGTTGTCTTCGGCCGGCCCATCGGCCAGAACCAGGGCGTCCAGTTCCCGATTGCGGAGGTCTGGGCACAAACCCAGGCCGCCGAACTCATGACACGGAAGGCAGCCGCCCTGTTCGAAGCGGGCGAGCCTTGCGGTGCGGAGGCCAACACCGCCAAATACCTGGCGGCGGAGGCATCGTGGAAGGGTGCGGACGTCTGCATGCAGACCTTCGGCGGCTTCGGCTATGCGGAGGAATACAATGTGGAGCGCAAGTTCCGCGAAGCCCGCCTCTACCGCACCGCCCCCATCAGCTCCAACCTGATCCTCTCGTTCATTGCAGAGCATGTGCTGGGTATGCCGCGGTCTTTTTAAACCGCGCCCCTGTCCCAGCTGCCTGCCCGGCCTCGCGCCGGGCGGAACGCCGGGATATCCCTCCCACACCCCCACCGGCGCCAGTTTCGCACCGGGGCACTACGGCGCCCGTACCAGCTTCGTCTGAATGCGCGACCCGCCTGCCCAGAGCGGCAGATAGGTCATCTTCACCCCGGCGCCGCCGGTTTCGACGGGGATAATGTCGTCCGGGCTGGCCGCGAGGGGCGCCTCGGCCGCGATGTTCACGAGGCCGGGCAAATCAACGGCCCGCGCTTCAAACAGAAATGCCTGAATCTCGGCAAGGCCCCAGCCGCGCTTTGACAGCGTCTCCATGATTTCCGGCGGTAAAAGCACGGCCTGCTGCCCCGGCTCCCGCACCCGCCCGGCACTGGCGGCCGCGCCCGCCGCCAACATGGCGGCAGCGACCGGCGCCAGGATCGTCTCGCCCGTGTCGCGATTGTCGAGCGGCAGCACCTCCATCGTGCCGGAGACGCCCAGCACCGTCACCGCGCTCGCGTCCCCAGCCAAGCCGCGCCGCTCCGCCAGCGAAGGTAACCGCCGCTCCACCCCCTCCGCGAAGCAGAAGCCATATTTGCCCGGCTGGCCCATGGTCGCCATGTCGCCGGTGTTTTCGACCGCCCCGCCGATGATTCGCGTCACCAGCGCCAGGGCCCGCCCGATGCAGGCATTCGCCCGGTTGCCGGGCCCTAAGCAGTTGGTTCCGGCGTTCATGCCAAGCTCTTCAGCAACCGGCCCATGCACCATCACGGCCACCGCCGGCGTCCCTGTTGTCGTCAGCAGTCCCAGCAGGTTGAATTCGTCGGCCAGGCATGCCTCCGCTGCCGTCAGCACCACCGGCAGTTCCGCCGGCACACACCCCGCCAGGACACAGCAATAGGCCACCGCCGCGGGCGTCAGGTCGCCAAACATCGGCGGCATCATGCCGAAGGAACGCTCCGGCTCCGCCACCCCCGCCAGCATCGCCGCCAACAGCGGGTCGGTGGGCGGAACCAGCGGCAAACCATCGGCATAGCCCAACGCCGCCAATACCGCCTGGGCCTCCCGCCAATCCGCGCCTTCCCGGAAGACCGGCAGCGGCTCGTCGCGCGCGATGATGTTCACCCGCAAATCACCGCTTGAATAGCCGGACTGAGCAGGCCTCGGTAAAGCCAAAGGTGGGGATAAAAGCGGAATGCTTGCCTGGGCCGCCGGCAACGACGATCTGAATAGCCTCCGGCGACGGCGCGACATAGTAGAGGTCGTTCACCGGCTGCACTTCGCGCTCTTCATAGTTCTGGCGATTTTCCGCCGACACGCGCGATACATGTACGGTCGCTGTCTCGTAAAGCTTCTGCTGGACCGCCTCGAGGCTCCAGCCGTCACGCTTCAACGTCGCCGCGTGCTCCGGACCGAAAGCGACCATAAAGGGCGCCCGGCCATAAATATTGTTGGAGCCGGTCTGGGAGATCGTACCCGCCACCGTCGCCAGAATGCCTGTGCCCGTCGTGCTGCCATGGTCGTTGATGTTATGTGGTGGCTCGGCCGGCAGCGCCGTTACCACGCTGTCACCGGCACCGAAGCCGCGTCGCACGTGGTAGGGCGCCCAGGGACTCTCCTCCTCGTTCTCGCCGAAGCAGAACGTGTATTTCGCAGGCGAACCCTGCGTGGCGCGGTCCATCGTGCCCGGCTTGCCGCCACCGACATTCATCAGCGTCAGCATCAGCGCCCGGCCGATGCTCGCATTGGCGCGCGTCCCCTGCCCGAAGCAGGAACTGCCGCAATTCACGCCGATCTCCTGCCGCACCGGTCCGTTCAGCATCAGCATCGGCGCGCAGGGATGAGTCGTCGCGAGCGTGCCGTGCAGATTGTACTCCGGCATCAACACGGCCCGCACCGCCGCCACTACCGCCGGGAAATATTCCGGCCGGCAGCCGGCCATCACCGCGTTCGCAGCAATGGCCGGCAGGGTCGGCAGCACCTGCCGGGGGGACATGGGCAGAAAGGGCTCGTTGTCGCCCCGGCAGGTCTCGACGAAGGCTGCTACCTTCTCCTCCACCGGCGGGTAGAGGGGCATGCCATCGCTCCAGCCATGTTCGATGGCGAAGTCGTTGAAGGCCTCCATATCCATCTCGCCCAGTTCCAGGCGTTCCTGTTCGGCGAGGTCCTGTTCAGCGATACCGCTCATCCACTTTTCACCCTTGGTTCGTAATGGTTGCCCCTCACGCTATGCCGCTAGATTGAGCCCCTTCACCTCGAGTAGCCCCGGATCGCAGTCCGGAGCGTATCGAGAGGCCAGTGCCTGTATCCCTCGATACGCCGGCTGCGCCGGCACTCGGGATGAAGGGAACAGCGAGGCGCAAACAGGCTCAGGCCGCGACCGCCTGCTTTAGTTCGCCGAACGCCGTTTCGATCCGCTCCCGCAGCTCTTCTTCATTCAAGCCCCCCACCGGGTGCTTGACGAGCAACAGCTTCGGATCGGCTTTCCGCGCCCGCGCCTGCGCTTTCACCAGCGGCAGGAACGTCTCGGTCACGACGATAAAGGTTTCAACACCTTGGGCTTCCAGGGTCGTACTGTCATGGAAACTCCACGACGAGCACGACCCTCAATCGGCCAAGGCGAGGATCGCGCCTTTATAGTTCTTGGCGATATGCTCAACCAGGTCGTCGGGCAGCGGTTTCGCGGCACCGTTCTTGTAGAAATAGTCGACATTGTCGACCGGCCGGAACCCGCCCATCAGCGCCCGCACGCCTTCCAGCAGCGCCTGCGCGTTTGCCTTGGAGTTCGAGATGATGGCGATAGGATCACGGGACCAATCGGTCGCCGCCGCCGACGCCTTCGCCGCGTGCGCCGTCTCCGGCTGCAAGCCAAATGATGGATTGACGATCTTCAAGGATAGGCCTCCTTTCACGCCATTGCATTCGATGAGAATGGCAGAGGACAAAGTCTAGTCTGCCGCCGATCCAGCGGTCAATCGCACCGGCCGCCAGCGGGCGCCAGCGGGCGAAGCCCCTTATCAGAATAGAAAGTCGGCGGCATGCAAGTCTGCGGCATTCACCTGGACAAGCCGTACCGTATTCCCCGCCAGATCATCGACGACGGCGTCACCTCCCTGTTGGCTAAGATGGTGAGCCGCCAGGTCGGCGAAATCGGCAATCGCGGACACCGCGGACAGGTCAAGACGCTCCAGATCGTTGAGCGCTTCGAAACCGATAACGATGTCCTGGCCATGGCCATCCGCAAAGACAAACCGGTCATTGCCGCCCTGCCCGATCAATACGTCGTTGCCTGCCCGGCCCAGGATAACGTCATCGCCATTGCCGCCCCAAATGGTATTGCCGCCATTGGTCCCCCGCAGGTCGTCGGCGTGGTTCGAACCTTGCAGATGCTCGATGGAAACATAGACATCTCCCGCCGCCTCGCCGGTGTTCTGCCCGGCGTGGAGCAGGTCTGCGGTGACGCTTGACGGCGCCGTCCAATAGGCCGCCCGGTCGCCGCCGGGACCGCCATCCAGCTGGTCCGCTCCCTGGTAGCCCACCAATATGTCATTGCCATCCTGGCCAAAGAGCGTGTCATCGCCGCCGCGGGCATGGATGGTGTCATTACCACCCCCGCCCCAAATGATGTTGGCGTCACTATCGCCGCGCAGACTATCATTGTGGCTGGAGCCTTGCAGGTTTTCGATCGAGACATAGGAATCCCCCGCCGCATCGCCGGCATTTGCCGCCTCATAAAGCAAGTCGGCGATCACACCACCCTGGGCTGTCCAGTAGGCAGCCCGGTCCATGCCCGCACCGCCGTCCAGCAGGTCCGCTCCCTGATAGCCCAGCAGGACATCGTCGCCACCCTGGCCAAGGAGCGTGTCATCTCCACCGCGGGCATGGATCGTGTCGTTGCCGTTCCCACCCCAGATAACATTGGCGCCGCCGTCGCCGCGCAGGTTGTCTTTCTGGTTCGAGCCCTGAAGATTCTCAATTGAAATGTACACATCACCTGCCGCATCGCCGGTATTGGCGCCGGCATATTGCAGATCAGCAGTTAGACTGTTGGCAGCGGACCAATAAGCGGCGCGGTCAATTCCCGAGCCGCCGTTCAGCAGGTCTGCCCCCTGATAACCCAGCAGGACATCGTCGCCACCCTGGCCAAGGAGCGTGTCATCTCCACCGCGGGCATGAATCGTGTCATTGCCGTTCCCGGCCCAGATAACATTGGCGCCGCCGTCGCCGCGCAGGCTGTCTTTGTGGCTGGAGCCTTGCAGGTTCTCTATCGCGGCATAGGCATCCCCCGCCGCATCGCCGGTATTGGCGCCGCTATATTGCAGGTCGGCGATCAGCCCGCCGGCCGCGGTCCAGTATGCCGCCCGATCCGTTCCGGCGCCGCCATCCAGCAGGTCCGCCCCCTGATAGCCAAGCAGCAGGTCATCGCCGTCCCCGCCGCTCAGCGCATCATCGCCAGCCCGCCCGTGCAGCCTGTCGTTGCCGCCGCTGCCCGACAGCGTGTTATCCGCGGCGTCCCCCCGCAGGTCGTCGCCATAATCGGTGCCGGCCAGCCCCTCGATGGAGACATAGGTGTCCCCGGCGGCATCGCCGGTGTTGGCGCCGGTGTAGGCCAGGTCGGCGACAGCGCCGCCATACATGGTCTCGTAGGTGACGGTGTCCAGCCCATTGCCGCCGTCAAACGCATCTGCCTCCTCGCCGCCGAAAAACAGATCGTCGCCGCCGATGCCGGAAAGGTCGTTCGACTGATACCAAACGCCGATCAATGTATCGGCATGCTCACTGCCTTCGAGCTTTTCGATCCCATGGTAAACATCGCCGCCGGCATCTCCGGCTCCAACGCCGTTCCAATTCAGGTCCGCGGTCACGCCAGCAGCGGCATCGCGGTAGCTCGCAACCGACAATTCGTTCCAACTGTACAACTCATCGGCACCCGGGCCTCCGACCAGAATATTTGCGCCGTAATAGCCAAACAGAACGTCATCGCCCGGCCCGCCGAACAACAGGTCGTCACCCTCCTCCGCGCTGAGTTCATCGTCATCGGGTCCGCCGGACAACACGTCGTCCCCGTCGCCCCCTAACAGCTTGTCGTTGCCTTCCTCTCCATTGAGAATGTCGTCGCCGAGGTGCCCGCCAACCACATCGTCACCCGCGCCGGCCGATATCTCATCGTCGCCAAAGACACCGTGAATTTCACTCGCCGCATCGCCCCATGCCTGTATCAACACAGATGATCCGGCGTCATACGACCACGCTTCCAAAGTCCCCGCGGCAGGCGACGTATCGCCGTACAGGAACTGCAACGCGTCGATATCGAATGGCCCGATGTTCCCAGTGGAATGCCCGGTATAGGACATGACGGTCTTGGTCTTGTTGTCCAAGTTGGCCGGAAGGATCGGGTCATCGTCGAAAGGATGCTTCAGGCCGAGGGCATGCCCCAATTCATGAAGCATAAGGTGAACCGAGTGACTGCGGTTTGTATTGATAAAAACGTCACCGCCAACCTCCGAGTACCACGACCATGTCTCGCCGATTTCAAGACTGGGATGGTACGCAAAACCAGCATTCGTTGCATGCGGCGGATCGAAATTGAAATTGTAGTTGGCGATATTGATATCGCCTTCACCCGGGTCGACCTCCACAAAAACGACGCCGGCATTCGCCTCCACCTGCGCAATCGCATTCTCCATTTGCGCGCGGTCGCTCTGAGAAAAGGCCTGCAATGATTGGAGGAATTGGTGGGTGTAGCTCTGATCGTACTGATACGCTGGCGCTTCCACCGAGTAGGAATAGGTGACAATGCGAGGCGTACCGTCCGCACGGTCATTCCAACTGCGGTCCCATAACAACGCGGTATAGTCGTGGACAATTTCCACCATGGTTCCGTCGCCTCCAAAACAGCATACGACGATATCGCCCGGGTCGTGCAGGCACAATGTCTTTCCAAGACTGCAACCTATGCTGCGCTTTACCTGACGATGGGAATACGACCGTCCTGGTTTCCGGCATCCTAACGGTTCGATCAGACCACTAGCATCAGCGCCATAGCCGTAGCGGCGCTTTCTCAAACGGGATTGTTGCTCCCCACGCTGGTCAAGTCCCGATTGCCCGCGTAGGCTTACGACTAAAGACGATCACTTACCGAGGAACGCCCCACGTCATGCCCCTGCTCAACACCGCCAGCCTGCGCACGCTGTTCGATCCCAAGTCCGTTGCCATCGTCGGCGCGTCGTCCGATCCGGTGAAGCTTGGCGGGCGGCCCATCGACAACATGAAGGTCGCCCAGTACGCGGGCCGGTTGATTCCCATTAACGCGCGCTCCAAGGAAATCCAGGGCCTGCCCGCCATACCGTCCCTGCGCGATGTGGACGAGCCGGTGGAGATGGCCGTAATCGTCGTGCCGCAACCGGCGGTGCGGGACTCTATTCAGGCGTGTATCGAGAAGGGCGTCGGCTCTGCCATCATCCTCTCCTCCGGCTTCGCGGAAATCTCGGAGGAAGGCGCGAAGGAGCAGGAATATATCCGCGCCATGGCGGCGGAGGCGGGCCTGCGCGTCCTCGGCCCCAATTGCATGGGCACCATGAACGCCAATACCGGCATGATCGCCACGTTCGCCGGCCTCATGGGCCAGAAGCCACAGGCCGGCGGCATCTCGGTCGCGAGCCAGTCCGGGGCTTTTGGCGGCCATTGCTTTGCCGTGATGCGCGAGCGCGGCTACGGCCTGAATCTCTGGGCGACCATGGGCAACCAGTCCGACGTGGAGTTCTCCGACTGCCTCGCCTACATGGCCGAAGACCCGAAGACCGACGTTGTCATGGGCTATATGGAGGGCATTCAGGACGCACCGAAGCTGATCGAGGCGCTGGGCATCGCCCGCGACCTGAAGAAACCCGTGGTCTTGATGAAGGTCGGCACGTCGGACGTGGGCAGCGCCGCCGCGGCCTCCCACACCGCGTCCCTGACCGGGTCCGATGCGGTGTTCGACGCCGTGCTGAAGGACTTCGACGTGCACCGGGCCAAGACCATCGACGAGATGTTCGACGTTGCCTACGCGTGCACCGCCAAGAAATTCCCGACCAAGCGCGACCTCGGCATCATCACGGTCTCCGGCGGTGTGGGCGTCATCATGGCGGATGCGGCGACCGAGAAAGGTTTTGAGCTGCCGCCCCTGCCGGACAGCACGCAAAAACGCCTGAAGGAAATGGTTCCCTTTGCCGGTACCCGCAACCCTTTGGACGTGACCGCCCAGCTCATCAATGACACCCGGGTCATGACGCCGATGTTCGACGCCTTGTTGGGCGATGGCGGCTACACCAGCGCCATTTGCTTTATGGCGAGCGTCGGCCTGAACGAGAACATGATGAACGCCTTGCACCCCTCGTTCGAGGCAGTGGCCAAGAAATACCCTGACCGCCTCATCACCTTCTCCGCTCTCACCCGGACCGAGACCCGCAAGCCGGTCGAGGATCTGGGCTATCTGGTCTACGAGGACCCCGCCCGCGCCATCAACGCCATGTCCGCGCTGGTGAAGTTCGGGGAGGCGTTCTACAGCGGCAAGAGCAAGGCCCCGTCGCCTGCCCTGCCCGCCCCTGACGCCGCCATCAAGCCCGGCGCGGAAATCAACGAGTTCAACGCGAAGAAAATGCTCGCCGCCGCCGGCGTGCCCGTGGTGGACGAGCGGATTGTGCAATCCGCCCATGACGCCGGCAGCGCCGCGGCGGAAATCGGCTTCCCGGTGGTGATGAAGATCGTCTCCCCCGACATCCAGCACAAATCCGAAATCGGCGGCGTCCTGCTCAATATCGCCGACGAGGCGGCGGCCTCCGCGGCCTTCGACACGCTGATGGACCGCGGCCGCACCGCCGCGCCCAAGGCCCGGCTGGAGGGTGTGCTGCTCGCACCCATGGTCCAAGCCGGCGTGGAGACGATTATCGGCGTGCAGCGCGATCCGGTGTTCGGCCCGGTGGTGATGTTCGGCCTCGGCGGAATTTTCGTCGAGGTGCTGAAAGATGTGACCTTCCGCACAGCCCCCTTCGGCCTGGATGTGGCACATGAGATGATCCGTTCGGTGCGCGGCTACCCCATGCTGGAGGGCGTACGCGGCGCACCGCCATCGGATGTGGATGCACTGGCGGAGGCCCTGGTCGCCGTATCGGTTTACGCCGCCGCCAATGCCGACACGCTGGAGAGCATCGACCTCAACCCGGTGCTGGTACAACCCAAGGGCGAGGGATGCGTCGCGGTAGATGCGCTGATTGTGGCGCGGTCTGCCTGAGCCGACCTTCAGCTTTCAAGGAGTAACAGGATGTCGCTAGATACCCTTCTGGTCAAAGCCGAAAAGATTGCCAACGAATTCGCCCACCTGAAAATCACGACCGCCGTCGGCGATTTCAAATACGCGGCTAAAGCGGATGGCAGCGGCTACGAGGTTGCACCGGGCGCGAACAATGCCGCCATGCAGACGGATATCAATCTGGCGGACGGCGACATCACCAACCTCGTCGCCCGCGAGTTCACCACCGACGCCATGTCGGAGATGCGCAAATTCCACGAAACCCAGGTCCTCAAGGCCGAGGACATCGTGAAAGGGAATATAGAAGCGCTGGTTTCTCTCGTGAAACTGGTCGGCAGCATCTCCAATGACGGTGGCGGCGCGGGCGATTCAGACAGCCCCACCGGCTAGCGAGAAGCCATGGCGTTGTTCAACAGGCCGGGCAGCCGCTGGGGCCGCCGCGTCAGCGACTTGGTGCAGGACCTTCACACGCTGGAGGTCAACACCATCCAGAAGGCGGGAATGACCGCGCGCCGCATGCCACCTGTGCCGACCGCGCTCGCCGAAATATCGGAGAACTATCGCCGCTGGCTTGGCGATCAGTTAGCCCGGAATACCGCGCCACAGCAAAACAACGAGGCCCTTAAGTCCGCTGTCAGCGAAGCCCGGATGAGGCTCGCGCGCTGGCCATCCCTCGATCGATTGAGCCGCAATGATCAGAACAGCAGGGATCAGGCCGGGGAGCGGTCCCCTGACCGAAAAGAAGAATTCTACGACATCTCCAAAGCAGCCCGCATTCTGGATGAACAGGAATTCTTCGGCAACGCCGGGCCAAGCCGGATCATTTGCCAACGGATATGGCGGAACGCCGCCTATCTCTATGGCCTCGTCGAAGCGACCGAGAAGCGTTCGGCCAGCCGGCAATCCGGCCGCGCGATCGGTACCGTCCCCTACGTGGATTGGGAGCACGCCCAAGCCACAGAAAAACACCCCGGTGCCGATGCCAAAATCCCAGAAGCCCAGCCAACAAAACTCTCGCTCTATAATCTGGTATGGATACGGGACGAACTGCTGGAGGAGGCCTGGAACGTTGCCTTCGAGGACCGTGGCAAAATCCGGAAAATCTGGGAAGTCGGGACCGAGACCGTTCTGGTCCAGACGGCCATCCAGTTGGAAGGCGATGTCATCACCCGCATCGCCCAACAACTCGCCGACAAAGATCCCGGCAATATCATGAAAGTTCACCAGCAAAGCATCGAGACTGCCATGGGCATGTGGTCCAGCATCATTGATGCGGTCATCCGCTTTGTCGACATCGTCAGCCGGCGGGCGGGCTAACACGGGGCCGCACAAATGACGGAGACGCTGAAAGACAGCCTCGAGAAGGCTATGCGGGCGAACCGCCCCGCAGACCCAAAGAACGATTGGGGTTGGAAGCTTTTGCGCCGGGCCGCCCTGGAAGGCGGCGTCACCGTCTGGACGCCGAATCTGGAGGCAGCCGCAACAGGCGAGGCCCTTACGCAACCCGGCATCTGGACAACCATCGGCCTGCTTGGCGACATCACGACATATTACAGCCCCGGCACACCGGAGAACCTGTTAGAGGCCCACTTCGCTAAAGTCAGCCGGACAGCCACCAGCATGACCCGGTTCGCTGGCAGTGTCCTGTTCAGCAGCGGCTTTGTCGTCTGGGTGGTGCATCCTGCCACCTTATTTGCCCAGGCCGAAAGATGGCTGTACGGCGGGGATTGGCTGCATATGCCATCGCTCGCAATCGGCATGGCCGGGTTGTCCATCGTGACGGAAATTGGGCGCCGGATCGTGGTATGGCGCGTGCGCCGCTGGCTGCCGTAACGCAGCCCCTAGACCATCGCCTGTTCAAATTGAACCGCTATTGCGATCAATTTGCCGGTCAAGATGCTCTAATTCTTACATTTTGGGCAGATCAGACCACTACCCACCGAATACCCCGCTCACCGCGACTATCACCAGATCCAGCACCATGCGGAGGGCGACCAGCAGCGCTGCCTTGCCACCGTCGATCTGCAACGCCGCCCGCGCCACGAAATGCTGATAGGTCAGCACCCAGATGATCAGGGCGAGGAACATGAAGCGTGCGACGGCTTCCGGGATGAGACCGCCGGCCTCCAACACGACCAGGGCCGTCATGGCCATGAACTCGACCACCGCGCACCAATTCACCGCCGTGATGTAGCGGCAATAATACTGCTCGCACTGCATCGCCGGCGCCACCCGCAGCATCACAACCGGAAACAGCAGCCAGCCGACCGCATACGGCCCCAGGTCGGCAATGATCCGGATGATTTGCAGGTCATCGATTGAGCCCGCCACCATCGCCACGACAAACAGCGGCAACGAGACGAACGCCGCCGTGAAACTGAACCACGCCGCCTCCGGCGTATTGGCGAATTCCTGCATGGCCTGCGATCGCCGCACCGCCAATTGGCCAGCGGCGCGCAGATGGTCCGGGATGGTTTGGGCAGTCACCGGCTGTTCTAACCGAACCACGTGTCGAGGAAACGGCGGTAGATGCGGGTCAGGCCTTCCAACTCGTCCAGCCGCACCTGCTCGTCCACCTTGTGCGCCCACTCGCTGATCAGGCCGAACTCGACCACTGGGCAATAGTCCTTGATGAAGCGCGCATCGCTGGTGCCTCCCGTTGTGGAAAGCTCTGGCTCGCGGTTTGTCTCTGCCTTTGTAGCAGCGCTCAGCAGGTCGGAGAGTTTGCCGGGCGGCGTCAAGAAACTCTCGCCGCTGACCGTAATTTGCAGGTCGTAGGGAAATTGGATCTTGTCGAGGCGCTCCCGCACCCAGGCGTCCACGTCCGCGCTGGTGTGCAACTCGTTGAAGCGCACATTGAAACGGGCGGTGGCAGAAGCCGGAATCAGGTTGGTCGTGGGATTGCCCACATCCACGCTGGTGAATTGCAGGGAGGTCGGCTGAAAATGCTCTGAGCCCTTGTCCAGCGGCTCCAACGTAATCGCATGCATCATCCGGATCAGCGGATGGATCGGGTTGTTCGCCTGCGCCGGGTAGGCCACATGCCCTTGCACGCCCTCGACCCGCAGCAGCCCGTTCAGCGAGCCGCGCCGGCCGATCTTCAGCATTTCGCCAAGCGAGTTCGGATTGGTCGGCTCGCCGACAATGCACGCGCCCAATACCTCGCCACGGTCGGCCAACCTGGTCAGCATCCGCTTGGTGCCGTTATGGGCCGGGCCTTCCTCGTCGCCGGTAATGATGAAGGCGATGGAGCCCTTTTCCGGTGCTCCCTTCTCCTCCAGATAGCGCCCGCAGGCGGCGGCAAAGGCGGCAATCGCCCCCTTCATATCCACCGCGCCCCGGCCGATCATCACGTCGCCGACAATTTCGGCGGCGAATGGCGGAACACTCCACGCGTCGGGATCTCCCGGCGGCACCACATCCGTGTGCCCGGCAAAGCAGAGCGGCGCGCCTTCACCGCCCAGCCGCGCGTAGAGATTGTCCACGTCCGGCGTGCCGGCGGTGGAGAACGGCATCCGCTCGCACTGGAAACCCATGGGCTCCAGCACGCCTTCCAGCACGCCCAGCGCGCCCTCATCCACGGGAGTAACGCTCGGGCAGCGGATCAGGTCCTGCAACAGCGCGACAGGATCGGTGGCGTAGGAAGCCATTCGTCGGTCCGCCTTAATCGCGCAGCAGGTCGTTGATGGAGGTCTTGGCGCGGGTCTGCGCATCCACCGTCTTCACGATCACGGCGCAGGACAGGCTCGGTTGGTTCGGCCCGCCCGGCAGCGTGCCCGGCACGACAACCGAATAGGGCGGCACTGTGCCGATGTGAATCTCGCCAGAGTGACGGTCCACGATCTTGGTCGAGCCGGAGAGGAACACGCCCATAGAGAGCACGGCGCCTTCCTTCACAATCACGCCTTCGACCACTTCGGAGCGCGCGCCGATAAAGCAATTGTCCTCGATGATGACCGGCTCGGCCTGCAGCGGCTCCAGCACGCCGCCGATGCCGACGCCGCCGGAAAGGTGGCAGTTCGCGCCGATCTGGGCGCAGGAGCCGACCGTCGCCCAGGTGTCCACCATGGTGTTCGCACCCACATAGGCGCCCAGATTAACGAAGGACGGCATCAGCACCACGCCCTTTGAGATGAAGGCCGGCTTGCGGACGAAGCAGCCCGGCACGGCGCGGAAACCGGCCGCATCGAACTCAGCCTGGCCCCAGCCTTCGAACTTGCTCGGCACCTTGTCGAACCAGTGGGAGCCGTTCGGGCCGCCCGGCACCGGCTTGGAATCTTCCAGCCGGAACGACAGCAGTACCGCCTTCTTGCACCACTGGTTCACGATCCATTCGTCGCCGAACTTCTCCGCCACACGCACCTTGCCACTGTCGAGCGCGTCGAGCGTCTCCATGACGGCTTCCCGGGCAATGCCCTGGGTCGAGGAGTTGACGCTGGCGATGTCATCAAAAACTTCATTGATGGTTGCTTCAAGATCGGCGAACGAACCGGCCATGGTGGGTGTCCTTACAGAAAGGGATTCTTGAATTCCGGCGGAACTTGGCGGGGCCGCGCGTCTCTGTCAACGCGCAGCAGAATGGCGGCGGCCGAAATGGCCCTAACGGGCCGCTGCCGCCGCTTCCAGCCAGGGGGTCAGGTTCTCGGCAATATAGTGAATGTGATCGCAAACGGGCGTCGGCAGCGCGTTCGGCCGCTCGTTCTCCACCCAGACGGTGGTCATGCCCATGGCTGCTGCCGGGGCGAGGTTTTTCGCCATGTCCTCGAAGAATATCGCCTTTTCCGGCGCGACGCCGGTTGCCTTCACGAACTGGTCGTAAGCGGGCATCTGCGGCTTGGGAATGAAATCAGCGGCGGCCACATCGAACACCACATCGAAGTGATGACTGACGCCCAGCCGGTTCATGATCTCCGTCGCGTATTTGACCGTGGCATTGGTGAACACGACCTTCCGTCCGGGCAGTAAGCCGAGCGCGGCATCCAGCGTGGGCTCCGGCTTGATCTGGTCCAGGTCCAGGTCGTGCACAAAATCCAGGAAGTCTTCCGGCCGGATTTTGTGCTCCACCATCAGGCCCCTAAGCGTGGTGCCGTAGTCGCTGCTAAAGCGCTGCCGCATCGCAGCGGCTTCCTCCCCCGACACGCCCATGAACTGCTCAATAAACAGCCCCATTTTCTCGCCCATCGCCGGGAAAAGATCATACCGGCGTGAGCAGTAGAGCGTGTTATCCAGATCGAACACCCAGCAATCGACATGATCCAGGTCGCCGGGTTTCGGGTGCGTGCGGCGCATGGGACGGGGACTCTCAGTTATTCAGACTTCCACAGAATATAGCGCTTGCCGGTCATTTTGGCCAGCGAGCGAATAGGCCAGTCAGCCTTCACAACCCGCGGCCCCCTCAGAATGGGACGACCGCCCGTCCGCCGAATTGACATTGCCGACGCTGTCTTCCAACGGTGATGCTACCTCACAAGGATGAGCCAAGGTCCAAAAGCGGTCTCATCCTGAGTAGCCCGGCCATAGGCCGGGCGTATCGAAGGGTCTAATTTTTCGGGGGTTGTGGCGGTAGACGGATCCCTTGCCTCTTTCGAAACGCATCCCAATCTTTGCGGGCGGCGCCACGAAGAGCCTCCCAGTCGCCACGAATGAGGGCTTCTTTTTTCGTTCTGCTCCATCCTTTGATACGGCGCTCCATCGTAAAGGCTTCTTCAAAGGAGGACGTCGTTTCGGACCAGACCAATTCAACTGGCCGCCTTCGTGCCGTCCAGTCACCGCCGAAACCAGCCTGATGCTGCGCAACCCGATGCGTCATTGCTTCCAGTTTACTGGAGCCAACATAGTAACTGCCATCTGAGCAATGCAGCATGTAGACAGCAGCGTTGTCGCCAGAACTTCCATGCCTCACAGAGTTCGCCCTTCGATACGCGCCTAACGGCGCTACTCAGGATGAAATTTGGGTTCTGATCTCATCATGAGAAACTGCAATTCAGTGTATCGAAGGGCGATTTAACACGAAGCTAATCCCTGCGGTCTAAAGGACTCACCAATCCAAATAGCCTTTACCGCTGCTTGATCGCCCCGCTGGCTTCCAGCTTGTCGATCTCGGCGGCGGGGAAGCCCCAGTCGGCCAAGGCCTCCTTGGAATGTTCACCGGCATGCGCAACGCCCATGGGGGTCTTGCTCGGCGTGCGCAGGAACCGGGGCGCGGGGCCGGGCTGCTTGAAGCCGTCTACCTCGACGAAGGAGCCGCGGGCCACGTTATGGTGGTGCTCCATCGCCTCGGACATGGAAAGGATCGGCGCGAAGCAGATGTCGGTCTGCTCCATGATCTCTGTCCACTCGGCACGGGTTTTGGTCTTGATGACTTCCCGGATCGTCTCCCGGTTCTGCGCCCAGGCATTCCGGTCCAACTGATCGGGCATATCGACCTTGTCGAGACCGGTATGCTTCAGCAGTAGGGCATAGAATTGCGGCTCAATGGAGCCAAGCGAGATATACTCGCCGTCCGCGCACTCGAACGGCCCGTAATAATGGGCGCCGCCGTCCAGGCGGTTGTGGCCGCGCTTCTCGATCCAATTTCCGCCGGCAAGCGCGCCATACATGCTGGTCATCAGCGAGGCCGAGCCCTCCACCATGGAGGTATCGACCACCTGGCCTTGGCCGCTTTTCTGCGCCTCGATATAGGCCGCCAGCGCGCCAACTACCATGTAGAGCGCCCCGCCGCCGAAATCGCCGACCAGGTTCAGGGGAGGTACCGGCGGGCCGTCCTGCGGGCCGATGGCGTGCAGCGCACCGGACAACGAGATATAGTTGATGTCATGCCCGGCGGTATGAGAGATCGGACCATCCTGGCCCCAACCTGTCATGCGGCCGAACACGATCTTCTTGTTGCGGGCAAACACCACGTCCGGTCCCAGGCCCAGGCGCTCCATCACGCCGGGACGGAAGCCTTCAATCAGAATGTCCGCCTTCTCGCATAGCGACAGAGCCAGTTCGACACCTTCCGGGTTCTTCAGGTCGATGGCGATGTTTTTCCGGCCGCGCAGCAGGTTGTTGTACTTGGGCTCAGCCTTGCCCTCGCCCCCCACATTCACTGCCCGGTCGATGCGCAGCACCTCCGCGCCCATATCGGCCAGCATCATGCAAGCAAACGGGCCTGGCCCGATGCCTGCGAACTCCACAACCTTTACGCCTGTCAACGGACCGCTCATGTTTTCCTCACCTTGATTAAATTTGCAATTGGCACGCAGCATAGCGGCTGCTTCCGCCGGTTCAACGGAGACTCTGCCCATGACCCAACCTTTCGACGGCATCCGCATCCTGGATTTTACCCAGGTGTTCGCCGGTCCCTATGCCAGCTACCAGCTTGCCCTTCTGGGCGCGGACGTCATCAAGGTGGAGAAGCCCGGCGGCGAGGATATGCGCAACACCAACGGCAAGATCGGCCCTAAAGGCGACATGACCTCGCCCATGTTCATGGCGGCAAACGGCAACAAGCGCGGCATCTGCCTGGACCTCAAACAACCGGAAGCCATCGCCGCCGTCAAAAAGCTGGCGGCGGAGGTCGATGTGGTCATGGAGAACTTCCGGCCCGGCGTGATGGACCGCCTCGGCATTGGCTGGGACGTGCTGCGCGAAATCAATCCGCGCCTGATCTACGCCGCCGTTTCCGGCTTCGGGCGCGTCGGGCCGGATGCCAAGACGCCCGCCTATGACGGCAAGATCCAGGCGGTCAGCGGCATCATGTCGATCACCGGCCATCCGGAGATGGGGCCGACACGGGCGGGCTTCGCTGTGGTCGATGCCGCTGCTGGCATGACCGGTGCCTTTGCCGTTGCCAGCGCCCTCTTCCAGCGCACGGTGACGGGCAAGGGCCAGTTGGTGGACATCTCCATGCTGGATTCCGCACTGAGCTTCCTCTCGCCCGCCGTCGCCGACTGGACCTTTACCGGCTTCCGCCCGGTGCAATACGGCAACATGGCGGTCAGCCGCCGCGCCACCGCCGACCTGTTCCAGGCCCAGGACGGCCACTTCCTGCTCGCCTGCAACACGGACGGCCAATACGAGACCCTGGCAAAGGTGCTGGAGCGGCCCGACCTGCTGACCGATCCCCGGTTTATCGATTGGGACAAGCGGTCGGAGAACAAGGCGGAGCTGCGCGACCTGCTGAACGGCGAGTTCGCCAAAGGCACCGCCGCCGAATGGGACGAACGGCTGAACAAGGCCGGCTGCCCCTGCTCCAAAATCTGGACCATCCCGGAAGTGGTGGACCACCCCCAGCACGCCTACCGCGACGTGCTGCCGACGGTTGGCGGCGTCAAGCTGGTGAATGCCGGCTACGCCTACGAGCACGGCGGCCCGAAGCTGGAGCGACTGCCGCCCTCCCCCGGCGAGCACACGGCAGAAGTGCTGCGCGAGGCAGGCTTCACCGAGGCGGAGATCGCGGTATTGTCCGACCAATAGCACGCTTGGCTACGGCAGGGAGTCTCGTCTTTCCCTCTCCTTCATCCCCAGTGCCGCCGCAGCCGGCGTATCGAGGGATACAGTCGCCGGCCTCCCGATACGCCCCGGACGGCGATCCGGGGCTACTCGAGATGAAGGTCAGTTTTCCCCTACCTGTTGGTACTAAGCCTTCGCTTTTTGATTTACGTCCAGCGGTCATGGCAATTGTATGTTATGGTATGCTGATTAATCATTAACGGGGTGAGACCAATGTTGGGACGATTGGTTGGGAGTCTGGCTGTTGTATCGCTACTCTCGGCACCTGCCTCAAGCGCGCCGGTGACCTTCCAAATTGACGGTTACTTCAATAGCGCCTTCAACTTCACTGGCACGTGGAGCGGCTTGACCCTTACCCATGGCGATCCGTTTGTCGCTTTTCTGACCTTGGACGATGCCGCCACTCCCATCGCATCGGACGACCAATACCCAAACTACCGGTCCAACACATTCCCGATCACCAGCTTCGACGTGGCGTTCACCAATGACGGCGCGTCCGTCGTATTTGCGACCGGAACGCTGCGGGTGACAGTGTCTGATTACGATAGCAACCTGTCCGTCAGTCTTCGTGCACTGACCACCCAAGCAGACGGTTCAACCGTATCCCATGCACAGGAAGTTGCCTACGAGGCGCGAACCCGCCTGTCGGAACCGACGATGGAAGAGGCGCTCTACCTGATGGATCAGCAGGGCGAGACGGAGTTCAGAGGCCTCAGTCTGCTGCACAATGGCGGAACCTGGGACTACGGCACCTGCGTCAGGCCACCGGGGTCAACCTTCGGACAATGTTCGCTCGCCATGCGGACGGACAAAGTCTCCATCATAACACCCGGCTACACGCCTTCGGTGCCGCCGGGTGCGCAAAACCCGGTACCTGCGCCTGTCCCGCTGCCTGCCGGTGCGATCTTGCTGGCTTCCGGTATTGGCTTGCTAGGCTACCTGAAGCTGTGTCTGCGGGGGCCGCAGAAATCGGAGGCTGCTGCTTAACCGCGAAAGTGTTCCAGGATGCCTTCCAGGCCATAGAACCGCGCCAGTTCCTCCACCCGCTCGCGCGGCGCTTGGGCGGTGTAGTAACCCCCGCTTGCGGGCCTGACCCCGATTGAGGCGCGCAGGTCGGCCTGCAACTCCGCCATCTTCATCACAGCGGCGATGCCATCCATCACCGGCACATCATCAACGCGATTGATACCGTTCAGCGCCAGCAGCACGCAGAGCGGCGCCTCGCCCGGAATGATCACCTCCGCCCCGTCGCGGATCATCGCGCGGGCCGACTCCTCAAACTTCGCGATCACCGGTGCCGGATCGTTGAAGCCCGCCACCACATCGTTGAAAGTGAAGCCCACATGGCGCACCCCGGCCAGCCTGCTGCCAAGCCCTATCGCGTTGGCGTTGTTCGCCAACTGCTCGCTGATTTCCGGGATGAAATTCAGAATGCCGAAGCGCTCGCCCATGGTGCAGGACAGCAGCATCGCCGACTCGCCATAGCCCACAGCCGGAATGTTCAGCAGGCTGCGGCTTTCCTTCAGGCCAACATCGGGAATGGTGCAGATCGCGTAGGCGTCGAAGCCCTGCCGCTCCGCCTCCAGGCCGCCCAAGATAAACTGGACGCTATGCAGATGTTGGAGCGAGGCATAGCGGATGTCGATGCCCGGGTACTCTGTCTGGTAAGTATCCGGGTGCATGCCGTGCAGCACCACCTCCGTATCCGGCCGGCAGACGTGCGCGATATGCGCCTCCAGCGCCGCCCGGTACGGCGCAAGTTTGGAGAGCACCGTGAAGCTCTGGTGCCAGATACGGAGTCCCATCAAATAATCCCTATCAGCGCGGGCGGTCGCCACGCACCATTGTGCGGTAGAGCTTGCGCTGCTCGCTCATGTCATAGTCAGAACCCGCCTTGTGCAGGGCGCTGCGGTTATCAACCATCAGCACGTCGCCCAAGGTCCAATTGTGGGTGTAGGTCACGTCCTCGGTGATGATCTCGTCCAGCAACTCCGACAGAAAGTCCTGGGTCTGGTACGGGTCCAGCCCCGCCACCGTCTCTGTCTTGCCCTGATGGAACCAGATCGCCTTGGTCTCACGGTCCGGGTGAGTGCGCACCAGCGGGTGTACCATCAGCGGCTCGGCCAGGCGCTGTTGCTCGGCAATGGTGTCCGGGTTGCCGAAGGCCAGCCTCGCGCTGCTGATGCGCTGGTTGGCGGTCTGCATCCCGTCCAGTTCCGCACGGCGCTCTGCGGACAGGCCTTCGTAGGCCGCGCGCATGTTCGCAACCGACGTGCCGCCGCCCTTGCCCGGGATCGCCACGGCATAGAGGCAGGTGAATTTCGGCGGCAATTCCTTGTTGGTATGGTCCGTATGCCAGGTGGCGTTTTTCGGCACCTTGGCCTGCTTCCCTTCGCTGTTCTTCTCGAAATTGTCGAGAATGCTGACCATTGGCACGCCGGGTGCCAGGTTGGTCTGGATCTGGTCCGGCATCAACTCGCCGAACAACTCCATCCCTGCTGCGAATTGCGCCGGCGTCAGGTGCTGGTCCTTGATTACAACCGCTACATTGTCGACCACCGCATCATAGAGCGCCTGCCGGGTCCCCTCATCCATGGGCTGAGTCAGGTCGATACCCCTGATCTCCGCGCCGATCTTCGGCTTGATCGGCGTCACCGTAAATGGCTGACGGACTTGTGTTTCGAGGGCGACATTCATGGCGGCGTTTCCTTCTCTGGCCGGCTAAAACCGGTTGTGTTGTTTCCAGTCTATCACATCTTGGCGATTACATTGCGCGCAAAGTCCTCGGTCCGGCGGAAGGCCGATTCGGCCGGCAGGCTGAAGACGATGCCATTCAGCCCTTGGCTTTCCAGGCCGCGCAATTGCTCGACAATCTCTTCCGGATGCCCTGCAATGCAGAAATTCCGGATGATTTCCGGAGTGATGAAGCGCGCCTCGTCCGGGTCGAGGTAGCTGTAATGGCTCTGGTGCAGGGCCAGATGCCTCGTCGCCTCGTCACGGGAAAGGTGAAACTCCATGTATTCGTCCCAGATCGGCCGTACGTAGTCCGGCGGCTCCCGGCCCGTCTCCCGCACGAAGTCCACCAGATAGTGCACGTTCGCCATGATGGCCGGCCCGCACTCCGTCACGACCCGCTCCGATTCCAGGGTTTCGCCCGGCTCCAGCATCAGCAGGTTGGCCAGGGCATAGACTTGGAAATCCGCCATATCCCGCCCTGCGGCCTCCGCCCCCTTCTGCACGTTGGCAAGCACGCTCGGTATCGAGCCGCCGCGCGGAATCCCGGTGATGACGCCGTCACCCATCTCCCCCGCCAGCGCCTGGGCGCGTGGGCCGAAGCCGCCCACCATCAGCGGGATATGGTGCTCCAGGTCGATATAGTTCAGGTGCGTATTCTGAAAGCCGATCGTGTGGCTCTCGCCGTTCAGGCTGAAATCCGTCTCCCCGCCTGACAGCAGGCCCTTGACGACGCGCAGATATTCCCGGAACTCCGCGACCTTTGCAGGGCGCTGCCCCAGCATCCGCATGGCCGTGTTACCGGTACCGGTGCCGAAGAACACCCGCCCCGGCGCCAGCCGGTTGATGGTGGCAATGCCGCCCGCCGCCACCGGCGCCAACCGCAAGCCCGGAATGGCGAGGCCCGTGCCCAGCCGCATCCGCGTTGTCTGCTGCGCGGCAATCGCCATCATGGCCCAGATGTTGGATCGCATCAGCGGCGAGTCCGTGAACCAGGCGAAATCGTAACCCAGCTTCTCCGCATGGGTGACAAAGCCGATATCGTTGATGTAGCCGCAACTGACGCCGAACTGCATGGTGGAACGCTCCCTGGTTCTAGGTTGCTCGTGGTGAGACTAGCGCCAAAGCCTACCCTATTCTGCCGTCATCGCCACCCGGCGGCGAAAGCAGGCCGTCCACACCGGACGCCGCCCGGCAGGCAATCCGGGAGGTTACGCCGGGGCAATAGCGGCTCTGGCAGCGGTATAGTGGGCCGCCCGAACGCTCCGCATCGACCTGCCTTCCTCAGACGGGTAAACTTCCGGTCATCCATCGCACGGCGCAGGCCGACGGGAGGAACCGATGCTGAGACCCGAAGACAATGAGATGCTCTGCCGTGTCGGCCCTGGCACGCCGATGGGCGAACTGTTCCGCCGCTTCTGGCTGCCCGCCTTCATGCCCCACGAACTGGCCGACCCTGATGGCGAGCCCGTCCGCTTTCGCCTGCTGGGGGAGGACCTGGTCGCTTTCCGCGACACGAATGGCCGGCTCGGCGTGCTGGACGAATACTGCCCGCACCGCCGCGCACCCTTGTCCTTCGGCCGGAACGAGCAATGCGGCCTCCGTTGCGTCTACCACGGCTGGAAGTTCGACGTGGACGGCAACTGCATCGACATGCCGAACGAGCGGCCAGAGACCGACTTCAAGCACAAAATCCGCATCAAGACCTACGCCGCCGCCGAATGGGGCGGCTATATCTGGGTCTATATGGGTCCCCCGGAGCGCAAGCCGCCGCTGCCGGAATTCGAATGGGCCATGCTTCCGCCGGAACACCGCTGGCAGCGCAAATGGCATTACAACGCCAATTACATGCAGGGCCTGGAGGGTGAACTCGACACCTGCCACACCAGTTTCCTGCACAAGGTCGATGACCCCGGCACGCTGTCGGACGCGCTGAAGGAAGCCGTCGGCAACTGGGGCAAGGACGGCATGCCCCGCCTCGACGTGCGGGATACCGAATACGGCTACTACTACGGCTCCCAGCGGGACATGGGCGACGGGCTCTACAACTGGCGTATCACGCAATGGGTACTGCCCTGGAACGCGATCATTCCGCAGCCGAAGTTCCCGATCTCGTCCCGCGCCTACGTGCCCATCGACGACGAAAACACCTTTGTCTTCGGCACCTCGTTCAACCCTGAAGAGCCGATGACCCAGGCCGACCGGGACTATATGGAGACCGGCCTCGGCGCCGCACCCAGGCTGATCCCCGGCAGCTTCACGCCGGAAGTGAACCGCGACAACGACTATTGCCGCGACTATGCGGCGAAGAAGCGGGGCCATTCCTCCGGCGTGCCGGGCATCAACAACCAGGACCGCGCCCTGATCGAAATGATGGGCCCGATCACCGACCGCTCGAAGGAGCACCTCGGCACGTCCGATGTCGCGGTAATCGCCGCGCGGCGGACCCTGCTGCGGCTGGCGAAGGAACTAGCGGACGGGAAGGAGCCGGACCTGCCGCACCACCCCGCCGCCTTCGGCGTCCGCCCCATCGACGTCAAAACCAGGGATGCGGAACTGGATCCCGTGGTCGCACAATACCGCGGCAAGCTGCGGCTTGGCGGCTCCGCAGACCGCTAGGGCAATAGAGGCCGAAGCACGCCGCCGTAGTTCTCGTCGTCGGTCCCGATGTAGATCTGCGGCGGGTCACCGGCAATCACGACGCTTTCGGCCTTGAAGCCCTCCACGCGAAGAAGCATCGTCGGTGCGGGATCGAGGATCAGGCCATCCGCTGTCATTGTGCCGATCTTAAGGACCGCACTGCGGAAGGGGCCATTGTCCGCGTCGGGGACCGTCCCTTCCGGATCATAGGCTGCCACCACATAGACCTGACCGGCACTGCCCACATCCATTCCGACAACCGGACGGCTATAGAGCGGCTTGCCATCGGCACCGACCAAATCCGCTGGTAGTGCGAACGCAGCCTCACCAATCGTTGAGCCGATCGAGAACGGCGACAATGTCATGTCTGCCCATTTGATCGACGTGGCTTGCTTGCCGGAACTGCGCTCCGCCCACAGGAATCGGTAGCCGCCGGCCCCCTGAACAACGGCCGTGGCCTCCACATTGTACACTTGGTTGAACGCGCCCCACTCGACCACTCCCGCAATTGAGACGCCGGTTTCATTCATGTCCGCCAGGAAAATCCGTTGATACCTGCCTGCATCGTCGCCGCTTTCCACCAGCAGAACCTGGCTGGTTCCTGGCACCGCTGCGGCACTTTCTAGGTCGCTGCTGGCACCGCCCGGAAACGCGATCTCCAACGGCTTCCACTGCACGCCTTCCAGCGACTGCGGTGACTTCAGAAAACTCACACGCACACGGTCCGGTTCATCCGGATTCTTGGCGTCGTGCACTGCCAGGAAACGGTCTCCCCCCAACCAGGCAAGCCCGCTGAGGTCGAGCAGTTTCTGAACGGAGACGTAGCCATCGGCTCCCGAGCCAGCCCGAGCAGCGCCGACCGGCAAGAACAACGCCAGTATGCAAAGACTTCGGATTATGCACTGCATGATGTTCGTCTCCTCTGGATCTTATCATTAGCCGGTTTCGCCGCCTAACCGGTGAACGGGAAGCTCGACCGGTCGGCGTATTCATAGGGCAATGCCGTCACGTCCGCCGGACCCCAGTCGGGCGTATCCACGATCAGAATATCCTCGCACATCGGGGTATAAATGTGCCGGAAGTGGGTCTTGGAACGCAGCAGGATCACATCGAAATCCTCCGGCACCAGGCCGAACTGGTCGAACGGATCGCGGTCGATGGCGCTCCATTGGACGGAGATCAACGAGACCATCACCCCGCCGCCCAGGTCCAACACCGCGCTGTTGCCGAGCTTGAATTCCGCCCCGGTATAGAGTGGCCCCGTCACCTTGATGGTCTTGTCGCCGGTCCAGACCACCTTGGCCGCCACATCGATCGGCCCGCCTGCCTGGGCCGAGGTCTTGCCACAGAGTTGCAGGCGCACCTCAGCCCCCGCGCCCGCTTCAACGCAGGCGGCGGCGCTTTCCGGGTCGAACATGAAGGGCGCGAACACCTTCGCCCCGCTTTGCCGCGCCAGCAATTCGCGCAGGGTGTAGGTGGAGTCGTTCAGGCGGTCGGCATGCTCCAGGATACAGACCGGCTTTGCCGCCGCCTTGGCCATGTCCAGCGCCTTGGAAACACCCGTCGGCACGTCCAGCACCAGTTCCCGGCGGAACAGCACGCTCCGCCAGTCATGCGCCAGCCCGGCCAGGCGGTCCGCTATCCGCTGGGCGAGACCCTCGTCGCCATCGGTCACGACCACTACGCTCATGCCGCAGTCCGGCACATCGGCATAGGCGAACCCGCAAAAGATGGTGATGTCCAACACCCCCGGCGTGTGAATCTCCAGGTCGCGGGCGTGCTGCATCAGCGTTGCGAGCGGCTCCAGGCAGGTGGCAGAGAAAATGCTGGGCAGGATGATACCGGGCTTGGCATGGCCCATGGCGAGACCGCTTTCCCCTTTCAGCTTCGCCACCAGCATCCGCGCCGCGCGCTTGCCTGTTTCGGCCATGTCGGTGTGGGGCGAGTAATGATAGCCCGCCAGCACCGTCGCTGCGTCCACCACGTCGCGCCCGATATTGCCGTGCAGATCGAAAGCAACGGCGATGGGAAAATCCGGCCCCACCTCCGCCCGGATGGCTTGCAATACCTGCGCGTCTGCATTCCTGCGGGCGGGTGTCGCAAGCGCGCCATGCAGGTGCAGCAGGAGGCCGTCCACCTCGCCCTTCACCTCGGCCAGACCAGCCACGATCTCGCCCACATATTGGTCGAAGGCCGCTTCGCTGGCTGACGCCGCCGCACCCGCCCCGGCCCAAACCAAGCCCACCGGTTCGATATTCCCGGCGTCGCAAACGCTCAGGAACCCGCCCATGCTGGTATTGGTCCCGCGCAGGCCATCGACCAGGGCAGCACCGCGCAACGCGCCACGCTCAAAGTCGGGAATATCCGTCTGCTCAGGCAAAAAGGTGACGCTCTCAAGCGCAAATCCGGCAACCGCTAGGCGCATTATTCTTCGATCCCAGGTGGTGAAACGATGCTGCCGGAAACCATAGAACAAGACAGCGTCGCTGTCCCGGCCGGATCGCCGGACGAAGACCCGGCTGTGAGCTG
This sequence comes from Alphaproteobacteria bacterium, assembly GCA_965222315.1. Classification (GTDB taxonomy): domain Bacteria; phylum Pseudomonadota; class Alphaproteobacteria; order Bin95; family Bin95; genus JACKII01. The sequence goes on from OZ244951.1 coordinate 3,302,531, forward strand.
CCTCATAGCGCCAGGTTCCCGCTTGCTGCTTCAATGAATTGGCATATTAAATGTATATGCATTTTTTAGCCGCCAACCACAGGAGAACGGCCATGCGGAATGAATTCGTCAATCAAACGCCGATCCGGATCAGCGCCGGCGCTCCCTCCACCATCGAGTCGCCGATAGAGGTTACGGGCCTCGGCAATGCGGAGGTGCTGGAGGTGGAGGTCAGGGTCAATGTCACCCACACCTGGACCGGCGACCTGCGCATGATCCTTATCAGCCCCGATGGCACGGAGGTGCTGCTGGTGGACAAGCGCGGCAGCTTCCGGAACGACTTCTGGGGCACTGTCTTCCGCGCCGACGCTCAAACGCCCATCGCCGCCGGCCGCGCGCCCTTCCGCGGCACGTTCCGGGCGGAGGAAGACCTGGCCGCCTTCAATGGCAAGCAAGCTGGCGGCGTCTGGCGGCTGAAGGTGGAAGACACGGTCCGCCGGGATGGCGGCGCCCTGAACCAGTGGTCGCTGGGGCTCTCCACCTCCGCCGTGGAAACAAAACCGTTTACCATCGATGTCCGCTTCCTCGGCGGCCTGTCTCCTGCCCAGCAGGAAGCTTTTGGAGAAGCCGCCGCCCGCTGGTCGGAAATCATTACCGGCGACTTGCCGCCTGCCTTTGTCGAGGGCGAAACGGTCGACGACGTTCTGATCGAAGCGCAGGGCACCAATATTGACGGGCCGGGCCGCATCCTGGGTCAGGCAGGCCCGCGCTTCATCCGCCCGGCCTCCAAACTGCCGGTAAAGGGCATCATGTCGTTCGACGCGGCCGACCTCGACCAGATGGAGAACAACGGCTCCCTGAAAGACGTCATCCTGCACGAAATGGGCCACGTCCTCGGCTTCGGCACCCTCTGGAACAGCATGGGTCTGATCGTGGACGCCGGTACGGTGAACCCGATTTTCACCGGCTCCAATTCCCAGCGGGAATACGGCAAGCTCCGCGCGCTGGCGCAAGGCGGGGCAGATACGCCGACCCCCGTGCCGGTCGCAAACACAGGCGGCGCGGGCACGCGTGATGGCCATTGGCGCGAGGCCGTCTTCGGCGACGAACTGCTGACCGGCTTCCTCAGCGGCCGCCGCCGGCCGATCAGCGCCATGTCAGTCGCCGCCTTCGAGGATATGGGCTACCAGATCGCCTACGATGCGGCCGACCAGTTCCAACTGCCGAACATGCTGATGATCGCCGAAATGGGGTTGATGGGCGTCCGCCACCGGGAAGACACCTGCGACCACGACCATATCGCCGCCGCCATCATGCTGCCGCCCGCGGCGATCAATGTATAGAAGCGGGCGCTAATTGGGCGCGCTTCAGGGGCCGCAATCCCGGTTGCGGCCCCGGCGCTTTCCGGGGAGGATGCAGCGTTATCAGATCGCCCTTCCCCCCGGAGTGAAAGCCCATGAGCGACGTGCACGGCGTGCCCGAGACAGAGACATTCGTCACCCACCTGGAGTGCGGCTACGAGGGTGATCGCTATGAGGCCGACACGCTCCACAACCTGTCGAAGGCGGGCAAGCCGCTGCTGGTGCGCTATGACCTGGACGGTGTGAAGGGCAAGCTGACCAAGGACGTGCTCGCCACCCGCGCCGCCACCATGTGGCGCTACCGCGAACTGCTGCCGGTCCGCCAGCACCAGAACGTCATCACGCTAGGGGAGATCATGACGCCGCTCGCCCGTCTGCCCCGGGTGGAGAAGAACAACGGCGCTTCCGCTCCGATCATCGTGAAGGACGAGGGCCGCCTGCCGACCGGCTCCTTCAAGGCGCGCGGGCTGGTGATGGCCGTCTCCATGGCGAAGGAACTGGGCGTGAAGCGCATGGCCATGCCGACCAATGGCAATGCCGGCGCAGCGCTCGCTGCCTACTGTCGCCGGGCCGGGATTGAGGCCTACGTCTTCTGCCCGGAGGATACGCCGGACATCAACGTGCGGGAGATCGCGCTTCAGGGCGCGAAGGTCTGGAAGGTGAACGGCTATATCGACGATTGCGGCAAGATCGTCGGCGAGGGCAAGGAGAAGATGGGCTGGTTCGACACCTCGACGCTCAAGGAGCCCTACCGGATCGAGGGCAAGAAGACCATGGGCATCGAACTGGCCGAGCAGCTTGGCTGGCAGGTGCCGGACGTGATCCTCTATCCCACCGGCGGCGGCACCGGCCTGATCGGCATGTGGAAGGCGTTCGACGAGTTGGAGGCCATCGGCCTGATCGGCTCCAAGCGTCCGCGGATGGTCGCGGTGCAGGCCACCGGTTGCGCCCCCATGGTGCGGGCCTATGAAAAGGGCGAGCGTCATGCCGAACGCTGGGAAAACGCCCAGACCATCGCCTACGGTGTGCGTGTGCCCCAGGCGATCGGCGATTTCCTGATCCTTGACGCCGTGCGCGAGTCGAACGGCTTTGCAATTGCGGTGGACGATGACGCCATCAACGCGGCGCAAGTCGAAGTAGCCAAGGACGAGGGCTTGCTGCTCTGCCCGGAGGGGGCTGCCACCTATGCCGCCTACAAGGCCGCCCGCGCCGACGGCCGGATCAAGGCCGATGAAAGCTGCGTCCTGTTCAACTGCGCGACCGGCCTGAAATATGAAATGCCCGCGGTGACGGCCCAACTCGACCGCCACCAGCCCATCGACTACGACGCGCTGGCGCGGGCCTAAAGGCGGTTATCACCGGGCCTACCATCCCCTGCCGCCATCCGGCTCGCGCCTATCAGTTTCCCGTCCTTCACCTCGAGTAGCCCCGGACCGCAGTCCGGGGCGTATCGAGAGGCGGGTACTATTATTTAACGACCGGCACCCCTCGACTATCCCTCGATACACCGGCTTCGCCGGTACTCGGGATGAAAACCGAAGGGGAAGTGCAACTCACCGCCATTGGTATGGCCCTGCGGTGCGGGACCGGGTCCGCATCCTTACTCAGCCGCAGCAGCCGATGCCGCCTCATCCGCAAACGCCGGCATTACCTCCTCGCCGAACAGGCGCATGGAGCGGAGCGTGTGTTCCTGGCTCATATCACCGAACGCGGTCTGGCAAAGCAGGTGCTGCACGCCGGCGTCCCGCAGCTCCGCCACTTTCTCCCGCACCGTCTTCGGCGAGCCATAGATGGAGCCGGTCTCCAGAACGAACGGCACGGCGGTTTCATCGCCCACGCCGGAGTCCGTCCAGGCGTTGAGCGTCACCGGGTCAGGCGCAAAGTCCGACGGGTTCAAGGTCTCTCGCACATGCATCATATGGTGCCGGGTCTGGCGCAGGAACTCGGATAGCTCATCTTCCGCCTGGGCATCGCTTTCGGCGACATAGACATTCCGCCAGAGCGCACTCTGCGCCAGCAGTTTCTGCCGCGCCGCCGGGCTATGCCCGCCCTCGTCCAGCCCCTGTTCATACAGCGCCCAGCGCTCGGCAATTTTGTCCACCGGCAGGCGGGCAGTCAGGATCGGAATGCCAAGCCGACCGCACTCCACGAACGAACCCGGCGAGATCACACTCCGCCAGAGCGGCGGGTAGGGCTGCTGCACCGGCTTCGGCCGGATCTCCGGCACCTCGACCTGGTAGAAGGCGCCGTTGAAAGACAGCGGCGCTTCCGTCCAGGCGCGCTGGAGCAGGTCCAGCCCCTCTTCCATCCGCTCGCGGCTGTCATCGGAGCGGAGGCCGTGGCCAACAAACTCATACTCATTATAGACCGTGCCCTTGCCGATGCCGACATCGATCCGCCCGCCCGACAGGTTGTCGAGCAGCGCCAGTTGCGTCGCCAGCCGCACCGGGTGGTGAAACGGCATCTGCACCACGGCAAAGCCGATGCGGATGCGCTCCGTCTTCATGGCCAGCGCGCTCGCGAACAGGATGGCGTCGTTATAGACACTCTCGCCAGTGAAATAGTGCTCGGTCAGCCAGACATCGTGAAAGCCCAGCTTCTCGGCCAGGCAAACCTGGTCGATCTGGTCGTTGATGCGTTGCCGGTCTTCCTCCGGTGAGGGCGACAGCGCCAATGTGAGCCAGCCGAATTGCATGGTTTCAGTCTCCTGCGGCCATACCCTCGCGCCGGGGATCGACGCCAGCCTGAAGGCCTTCTCCGGTGATCTTAATCAGATGAAGCCCGCTCGTTAGGCCCCGCACCTTCACTTTATGCCCGAGGGCCGTCAGCGCGGCGGCCAGCATTTCAGCCCCCTCCCCCTGCTCAACCTCCGTTGTGGCGCCGTTGCGGTTGATGACGTGCCGGGCCTCCGCCGCCTCCTGCGGGCTCTGACCATGGCCAAGGACGCGCGCAACCGCACCGGCGGTGTAGCCGATAATGCGCGAACCGCCGGGCGATCCGGCCACCAGCACGGGCTTGTCATCCGCGTCGAATACGATCACCGGAGCCATGGAACTGCGGGGCCGCTTGCCGGCCCCGACGCGGTTGGCAATGGGCTTGTCATCCGCCTCCGGCAAAAACGAGAAATCGGTCAGTTCGTTGTTTAGCAGAAAGCCACCAACCATCAGCCGCGAGCCCAGCGACGATTCGATGGTGGTGGTCATGGAAACAATGTTGCCGTCAGCGTCAATAATCGACAGGTGCGAGGTGCCCCGTTCGTTCATGCCGGGATGGGGGGCGAGCAGACTGCCTTGTTTCTCCGGCGGCTGGCCCGGCTCAACCTTGCCTAGTGCCTTGGCCGGGTCGATCAGACGGACGCGCTGGTCCAGATAGGCGGGGTCGATCAGACCCGCAGTCGGCTGGGGCACGAAATCAGGATCGGCCATGTACTGGTTGCGGTCGGCAAAGGCGACGCGGCTCGCCTCCGCAAACAAATGCGCCCAGGCAGGCGAGGCCGGATCATGCCCATGCAGGTTCAGACGCTCCGCCATTCCGAGGATCATGAGCACGGTCGGCCCGCCGGAGGACGGCGGCGGCATCCCGCAGACGCGGAAGACGAGGTAGGGACCGCAGACCGCCTCCCGCACTACCGGCCGGTAGGCGGCCAGGTCTTCGATAGTCAGCAGGCCGGGATTGGCCTTGTAACCGCGGACCGCCGCCACGATCTGCGCCGCAATTGGGCCTTCATTGAGCGCGTCTGGGTTAGCGGCGAGCGCCTCGAAGGTTGCGGCCAGGGCCGAGTTCTTCAGCAGATGCCCCGCGGGCCACGGCTCCCCTCGTGAATCAAGGAAATAGGCGGCCGCCTCCGGCAGGAGGCTCCAGTCCTTCACGCGGGCAATGGCGGCGTGCATCCGCTCCGGCACCGGAAAACCATCCTTGGCCAGCCGGATGGCGGGCATGAACAGATCAGGCCAGGGCAGCTTGCCGTGCTCCCGATGGGCCAGCGCCAGCATGCGGACGGTGCCGGGCACCCCGACGGACCGGCCGCCCTGGCGGGCCTCCGTCCATTTCATGCGGCTGCCGTCCGGGTTCAGGAACAGGTCCGGGCCAGCGGCTTCCGGCGCGGTCTCGCGGCCATCGAAGGCTTGCAGCAGCCGGTCGCTGCCCCGGTGATGCAGCAGGAACGCGCCGCCGCCGATGCCGGAGGATTGGGGTTCCACCAGGGTCAGGACCATTTGGGCGGCAATGGCGGCATCGAGCGCGCTGCCGCCATCGCGGATGATTTGCAGCCCCGCCTTGCTGGCCAGCGGATGGGCAGCCACCACCATCTGCGCGGACAGCGCCGGTGTCACCATCCCGGCCGGCCACAGCACGGCAGCCGCCAGTAGAATCATGCGGTAAAGGCGAACCATCGGAACCTCCTGCGGGAGAGACAAATGTCCCTCCCAGTGGTTCCGCGATCAACTCTTTTCGTGATGCGCCGCTGCGGAAGAGGGCAAACGCCCTCCCTGGCTAGCTGTAGTAGCCGTGGCCTGTCTTCTCTTTGGACTTGTTCAGCATCACGCCGAGGAAGTTGGTCTGATCGGCCACAATCGCTTCGGCCTCACGGATTTCCTTCGGCTTGGTAATCCCGGTCGCGGCGACCATCAGCAGGCAATCAACGTGGGGCAGGAACGCAAGCACGTCGTCGCTCACCAGAACCGGCGGCAGATCGAAGATCACCACGTTGGGCCGGTAGCGGCTCAGAGTCGAGTCGATGGCTTGCTTCGTGCGCTCATTGTGCAGCAGTTCCGCAGGCGCGATGGTCCGGTCCGTGTTTAGGCCAAAAGCCAGGTTGGGGCCCGCGCGGCGAAAATACTCGCCCGGGTCTATGCCCCCCTGCAGGAATTCCGCCATGGACAGGTGCTCGTGCACGTCCAGGCACGTTGCCGCCGACGGCGAGCGCAGGTCCATGTCTAAGAACATGGAACGCAAATCGTTCTGATGCCCCAAAGACAAAGCCAGATTCAGAGAGACAACGGACTTGCCGCAATGCTTGGTCGGCGACGTGATCGCCAGCCGGTTCCAGCCATTGGTCCGCATGATGTTCAGGACGCGGGTCCGCAACATATCGAAACCGAGGTGAGCCGGATGCGATTTATTGTAAGAAACCAGCCGATTCTGATCGAGCCGGCTCGGCGTCAAGGTCAGTTGCTGGAGATTGGCCCATTCCTCATCAACTGGCACGCGCCGTTGCGAGGAGGATGCCGGTGCGCCGGCGGGCCCCTTCGACACGGCAGTCAGCATCGCATCCCGCAGTTCGTCTGCCGCCTGGTTGTTGTCGCCAACCGGCGGCGGGGGGGCAACCGGGGCGCTGGCTGACGCCTCCCGCCGCTCGCGGGCCTTATTAATCGCGTCCTTTAGGCGTTCGACCACGTTGCTCTCCTCACATCAGCCGCGGCCGGATTGTCCGCCACATTTTTTCAAGCCCGGTCTTCTTCATGATGTCGTCAGACACCTGCTCGATCGGTTTTACGTATTGATCGACCATCCATATAGAACCGGGTAGTACAACAATGAATATCAGCACGGTAGCCACTTGCAGGAACCGCCGCTTCTGCTTTTCTGCCGGTGTGTCGATATAGGGAACGACAACGATCGGCCGGAGCTTCACGGTCCGTTCCAGATCAGCGCCGGTTCGGATCGCCGAACTGAGAATCTCCAGCAACAGCGCCAGCGCGAATCCCGCTCCCAGCGCGACGAACGCGCCGCCAGCCGCAATCAGCGTCCGCTTCGGCGCGACGGGCGCGAGCGGGGTGCGCGCCTGCTCAATCACCTCGAAACGCTCGGCCTTCTGATCCAGCTCCAGCTTTTCGCCGGTGGCGGCCTGCGCCTGCTTTGCGACGGCGGTCTGATAGCGGACCCGCAGGTCGTCATGACGGCGCTGGAAAGCGTTCAGGGCTGCTTCAACGCGCGGCGTATCGGCAATCGACGCTTCCAACTCGGCCTTCCGCTCCAGATCACGGGCTTCCTGCTCGTCCAATTGCGCCAGTTGCTGCTCGATCGACGCGATCTGGCTTTCCAGAGTGTTAATCTGCATGGTCTGCGCCGACGATCCGGATTGGCCGGTGCCCGGCGTTGCGCCGACGACCCTCTCCATTGCCGCAATTTGGCCACGCAACTGCCTTATCGACGGATGCTGCGGCGTGTAGAGCGTCTCGTCCTGGGCAAGCTGTGCTTTCAAAGCCGCAAGCTGCCGTTCTTCCTGAGTCAGGTTCTGGCTCGGCGTCGGCAATGACTTCAGCGTTTCCAGGGTTTTCTGGGTCGCCTCCAGTTGGGTGTTAAGCTGGGCCCGCTGCTGCTTGTTACTGAACAATTGCTGTTGAATGGCAGCCAAGGTCCCCTGGCGGCTCTGCAAAGTCGTTGGCAGCGCTTGCTCGTTCTGCTTTTTGTAGTTGGCGATTTCCGTCTCAAGCGCAATCAGATCGGCGGCAAGCCGCTCCACATCCTGGGTAAAGAAGTCCACGGTCTGCTGGGCTTGCTGTGACCGGGACTGAAGGTTCAGTTCAAGAACGCGGGTCACCAGTTCGTTCGCCACCCGGGCTGTAATCTCCCGGGAGGAGGCGCTGTAGGTTATGGTGAAGGAGGAGACCGAAGCCGGCGCATTACGGGACGGCCGCTGACCCGAGATCGCGCCAAACGCGATAATATTGATGGCCGTCCCCGCACGGACCAGATCCACCTTGTCCGTTGGCGACAATTCCGGCCGGTCGGCAAACAGATCGAGGCGCTCGATCACGTCCAGAACGTTTTCCCGCGCCAGGATGCGCTGTTGGATCAACTGCAGCCGTTCCGAGGCGGAGACTGTCACCGTCGATTGCGCCAGGGACGATGGGATCTTCGGGCTTTCCACCAGGATGCGCGCCGTCGATTCATAAACCGGAGGCAAAACATAGGCGACTCCGGTCGCGAGCAACGCGCCGGGTATGAAGACCAGGGCAACGATCCAAAGACGGCGGCGGACGCCGTCAATGTATTTGCTTATATCGAGACTCTGTTCCATCTCTCGTCCATTCAGACTCTAGTACGCTCACTCAAGTACAGTCATTGGGCCGAACGGTTGCTATGCCTGGGAGCGCACCAGTTTCGGGCCGTTGTCTATGTGCGTAAAATGTTTGTAGATTCCGTGCCGCTTGGCGCCTTCTAAGAACTGCCGTAGCAATTCTTCGTCGACCACTTTGCGCTCGTAAGAGAACCCGTAGACCAGGCAAAGCTGGCACAGGATATTGACCAGACGCGGGATGCCGCCGGTAGCCTCGTGGATCAGTTCGCAGGTGCGATCCGAAAATATCTTCCATGTCGCGCCGGCCACGGCCAGCCGGTGATGGATATACTGGGCGACTTCGTCGGCGGTCAGCGGTCCCAGGTGAAAGTCCGAACTGATGCGCTGGGCGAACTGCACCAGCTCCGGGCTGGCGAGTTTGTCCCGCAATTGCGGCTGGCCCACCAGGACAATCTGCAACAACTCATCCTTGTCGGAATTGATGTTGGAGAACATCCGTAATTCTTCGAGCGCCTTAATCGACAGTTCCTGCGCCTCGTCAACGATAAGCAGGACACGCCTGCCGTGCGCATACCGGTCGATCAGGAAGTCCTGGAATGCCCGGAAAACCTTCACATACGGGCCATCGTCAAACGGCTGATCCAACGCCATCATCGCCCAGTGCAAAACATCACCGCGGCCTTCCTGCATGTTGGAGATGAGGCCGACGGTCAGATCTTCGGGCAGTTCTTTCAGGAGGTGGCGCAGCAGCGTGGTCTTGCCCGCGCCGATTTCGCCGGTGATTACGGTGATCGGCGCCCGGGTCATAATTCCGTAGCGCAGCATGGTGAACGCCATGAGATGGTTATCGGACCAGTAGAGAAAGTCAGGGTCCGGTACCGTCAGAAACGGGCGTTCCGTCAGACCGTAGAATTCTTCATACATGCGCGTCGTACTTTCAATCCGTCAACCATTGACCTGCACCTTCGGCCATCCCGCAAGAGCAGAATGGAAAATCGTCCACTGAGCAGTAGCCCATTATCGACCAAAAGGATTAACTTACTCCTCCCGCCTCGAAGACGTCGGCTCTGTTTTGGCTCATACGACGCTTTTGTTGTCCAAGCATACTTTAGCTGGCCTGTGCACTGTATAACAGCACATCGCGACAAAGAGCCCGCGTTTGCGAAAGCTGGCTCTGCCGAAAACCTCGTTCAGTACGAGGCGGCCAGATTTCTATCACAGCGCTCTCCTAGTCTAACACGCCTTTTGGCGCATTCTTATTTATTGCGGGATAAACCGGGGCATCACATCAATGAACTTATCGAGGAACAACCGCAACCGCTCCTCCGCTTCTGCTTCCGACTCGCCTTGACGCACCGCCGTAATCATACGGACCAGCGCACCATCTGTCCTTCCCATCGTCAACGCGTCAAGCAGTGTAAACGCCTTCGCGATATAGTCGTTCGTCATTTTGCGTCCGCGTCCCTCAAACCAGTAATAGACGATCTGCTTGTTCAGGCCCTTCTGAATCATCGCCCGATTGACCGGAATGGATCCGATTGTAGTCTTCGCCTCCGCGTTGACTAGTTCGATTTCCTTGCGTTGGATTGTCGACATTTCCCAACCGCCGCCTGGAACGCAGACTTCCGGCGAGTGGATGCCCGCACCTTCCGTTTGCTTGTCGTAGTAGGCGATGAACAGGCTGACCGGCAACCGGTGCTCCGGACTCTGGAACCTTACGGAATAATAGTCGTCGGCTCCCAGAACCGCTTCGATTTCAGGGTCTAAGGTTTGCGGATTGCCGGACCGCCAGGTGCCTAATTTTTCGGGGAAGAGATTCAGTGACTGCCGCTCTAACTCGACCTGCTTGCGGTCGGGCGCGACCTGCCATGCGATCGCTGCCGTTATCACGAGGACAGACGCCGCCACCATTGCCGCCGAGCGGCGCATGATAAACACCTTCGAGACCTGCGGCCAGATCCCCTCATACGAGAGGTCCAGGGCTTCCGCGATCGGCCGCCGGTCGCCGACGATCAACTGCATAAACCGCGCTAGTCCGAACAGAATGACGATGCACGCGATAAAGATCACCCAGCCCTCGAAATAGTGCAGGAAGCCTTCCGCATATTCGATGCCGTAGGAATCAACCATCACGCCAATGACGCCGATCCGGAACGAGTTCATCAGCACGGTGATCGGCGCGGCCGAGATCAGCAGCACGGCCTTGATCCACACCGGCCCGCGGTAAAGAACCGCAAAGACGTAGGAGAAGCTCATCACCGGGAACAGGTAGCGAAGGCCGGAGCACGCCTCCGCAACCTGCAATTTATAGACACCGAGGTCGATTATATTGCCATCCAGGAACACCGGAATGTCCATCAGGCGGATGACCCAGACACCGATCTCGGATGAGATGAACTGGAGCTGAATTGTCACTTGCCAGTAGATGAAATTCGGCAGCGGCAGCATGTAGATCAGGTGCAGCACCGGCGGCCAGTACATCCAGCCATTCTTGAAGCCGAAGCCCACCAGCAGCATACCGTAGAGCCAGATCAGCAGGGCATAGGTGACGATATCAGGGATACGCGCCAGATCGCCAAGGGCAGCGATGCACAGACCGGCTATAACAACGGCGATCCCAATCCACCGGTCATTGACCGGCGCCGGATCGATGCCACGTTCCCGCAACTGCCGCAGAAACAAATAAAGGGAAAGCAGCGGAATGAGGGGCCCGTGGCTGTATTCCGGCGTCGACCAGGCGTCGCCGAGGGAAACCAGGCCATCCCAGAACACGATCACTGCCGCGACGATCGCAACGAAGAACCAGATAGCGCCGCCCGAAAACCAGGTCGGCGAGTTCACGGAAGGTCCATACTTTTCGGAGATCGATGTCACGCTATACCCTCGACTTTGCTTTGTTGCGACGTGTCATAACGCATTCAACCCCGGGTACGATATGACAAATTCGTCAGAACGGTGCGATGTCGCGCCACCAAAACACAACAACGGCATCTAAAACTTTATGTCGAGATGGGATTGAGGCTAGGCAATTCAAGAAAAACGATGGATTAACCCCAACGCCAACAATCACTTTTCAGTTCCAGAGCTACTTGCCGTCTAGCCGCTGGCGTCCCCTGGCATAGTCCAGTTCAAAGGCAGCGGGCCGCCCGGCAGGCCACGGATCGCCCCACATCTGCTGGCCTCCGTCCACGGTCAGCACCTCGCCCGTAATGAACTTGCCGCTGGGGCCGGCGAGGTAGATCACGGCCTCCGCCACATCGAACTCGTCGCCCGCGCGCTGCATAGGGTTGGATTGCTCAAACGTCTCGGCCCCGCCCGGCGGGTAGCGGCCAAAGGCAGAGGACTCGCAGCAGCCTGGGGCCATGCAGTTCACCCGGATACCCAGCGGCGCCCACTCCACTGCTACGGATTTGCTGGCGTAGATCACCCCTGCCCGCGCTGCCGCCGTGTGCGCCATCTGCGGCAGGCCGCGCCAGATATCCGCAACAATATTGACGATGCTGCCGCCTTCCCCCCGGTCCCGCCACCGCCTGGCCGCCGCCTGCATCATGTACCAAGTGCCGTTCAGATTGGTATCGACAACAGCGTTCCAGCCGTTAGGGGAGAGATCGAGCGCAGCCAGCGGAAACTGACCGCCCGCATTGTTCACCACGATGTCCAAGCGGCCAAGATCATCGAAAATGGCGTCATAGAGCGTATCGACCGCGCCGGTATCGCGGATGCTCATGGGCTGCGACCAGCATTGGATGCCTGCCTTGCCGAAGAATGCCTCCGTCGCCGCCAGCTTTTCCGGGTCACGCCCGCAAATCGCTACCGTCGCGCCCAGGCGACCAAACAAAGCCGCCGTCGTCTTGCCGAGACCGCTGCCGCCGCCCGAGACCAGCACCACCTGCCCCGCAAAGAGATCGGGGCGATAGACGGTGGGGTAGTCCAAGATCGCCTGTTCGCTGGAGCCGAATTGGGTCGTCATGGCGCTATCCTCAAGGTCCAACGCGTCGCTCGTAGCAGACCAAACTGCTGGAGAGTGTGGTGTAGGTAATCACCTCTCAGGCATAGCCTCTCAATTAATTTGGGAGTTAAGGCGGCTTACCGGGGCATGGGAAGTTATGGAAAAACCAAGCTACCGGCATCCTGAAAAGCACCGGCTTCGAGCCGGGCCGTATCGAAGGAGCGGTTCGCGACGCAGCAATAGTCCCGTCGAGACGCTCGACCTTCGTTCGCTACTCAGGATGCTGGCCGTTTGTGAACGCTCTTCAGATGCCGCCTACAGCTCTTTCACGGCCGCCAAAACCTTCTCGGCGTGGCCGGGGACTTTCACCTTGCGCCAAGCCTGAGCGATTTTGCCGTCGCCATCCACCAGAAACGTCGAGCGCTCAACGCCCATGTATTTCCGGCCGTACATGTTTTTCTCGACCCAAACGCCAAAAGCCTCACACACCGACTTGTCAACGTCGGACCCAAGGGTGATGCCCAGCGCGTGCTTTATTTTGAACTTGTCGTGCTTTTCCGGATCGTCCGGCGAGATGCCAACAATCATCGCGTTGGCCGCGTCGAACTGATCCTTCGCTTCCGTGAACGCAATCGCCTCCTTGGTGCAGCCGCTGGTGTCGTCTTTCGGATAGAAATAGATGACCACCGCCTTGCCGCGGTTCGAGGCGAGGTGGAATTCGCCACCGCTGTCGGTTGGAATGCGGAAATCGGGAGCTTCGTCACCAACTTCTGGCATGGGTCTGTCTCCTTGGTCGGGTATATTGGAACCGATACGACCGGCCGGCTCCGTCAGATTGTTCTTTGCCGGTGGAAGGGTAACCGGCTCACCAGTTTTCGCAACGGCGGTTTCCGCAAGACAAGGCAGGGCCATTCCGGATCGCGGCTGCGCGCCTCCAGAACCAGCCCATGCTGGCGGAAGCAATGCAGCAACGGACCATCCTGGCCTTTCAGCAAACCGGCCAGGATCAGACGGCCGCCGGGCGCAAGCCGCGCCACCGTCTCCGTCGAAAGCCGGCGCAAGGGGCGGTAGAGCAGGTTCTCGATAATGAGGTCGAACGGCGCACCATGACGCAACGCCCGGTGCCGCCAACCGTCGGCAACGACACACGTGGCGCAGACACCGTTGCGGGCGAGATTGTACTCTGCCACTTCCATTGCACGGGCATCGATTTCCGTCGCGACAATCTCCGCCTTCCGGAACAGTTTCGCCGCCGCAATCGCCAGCAGGCCGCTGCCGGTGCCGATATCCACGATGCGCCGCGGCGTGAAACTGAGCTTCTGGAGCGCCATCAAACACCCATAAGTTGTGTTGTGTGTGCCACTGCCAAAGGCACGCCCGGCATCCAGGTTCAGGACGAAGCGGGCGGGAGGCACATGCTCCACGTGGGAGGGCTTCACGGCGATGGCGCCCGCGCGGATGGCGGGATTCATGGACTGGGAGAGGCCAACCCAGTCCTGGTCTTCCATCGGCTCCCAGGAGAAGGCCGGCAGCGCCTCCCCCAGGCCCGAAGCGGCCTCGGCCAGACTCTCGGTCAGGTCGTCCACCGTCGGCGGCACGTCGAACAGCGCCTCGACGATGCAGGTGCCGCTCATCAGAATATCGGTGGCCCAATCGGCCGGCTGCTCGCCCAGGCCGGCTTTGGGATCGGGCGCAACCTCGTAGATGGAAACCACCGCCGCCAGCGGCTCCAGCACCTGGGCATAGGCGTCGGCGACGGAGGCATCCGCGGTCAGGGCCAGCCGCCACATCAGGCTTTCTCCCCCATCAGGCCTTCTCTACAAAGCTGTCGACGACCGTCTTCGCACTGCTTTTCTCGAACTCGACATGCAGCTTGTTCGCATCGATGGCGGTAATCGTGCCATAGCCGAATTTCTGGTGAAAGACGCGCTCGCCCACATCGAACAGGCCGGTCTTGGCCGGGCGGGCTGCGACTTCGAAAGCGGCGTCTACCACCTTGCCCTTACTTGCGGCGGAGGGCCTGCGCCACGAACCGGAGCCCCAGTCGTAGCCGCTGCCGCGCCAGCCGGCGCCGGCGCTGCCGGCAAGCGTACCGCCGGTATTGCCCATCAGCCCGGGCTCGGAGTCGACGCGGATATCCTCTTCCGGCAGTTCGCTGACAAACCGCGAGGGCAAGGCACTGATCCATTGGCCATGCACCTGCCGGTTCGCGGCGCAGAAGATGAAGGCGCGTTTGCGGGCGCGGGTCAACCCGACATAGGCAAGCCGCCGCTCCTCCTCCAGCCCCGCATTCCCGCTTTCGTCCAGGGCACGCTGGTTCGGGAACATGCCTTCCTCCCAGCCGGGCAGGAACACGGTGTCGAACTCCAACCCCTTGGCCGCGTGCAGGGTCATCAGGGTTACCTGATCGTCGCTGCTGTTCTCCTCATTCTCCATCACCAGGGAGATATGCTCCAGAAAGCCGCCCAGGTTCTCGAATTCACCCAGCGCACGCACCAGTTCCTTCAGGTTCTCCAGACGGCCTGCCGCCTCCGGCGCCTTGCCCTTCGAGACCTCCCGCTGGAGCATGTCGGTATAGCCGCTCTCCTCCAGGATAGTCTCGGTCAGGACGACGTGATCGCAATCCTCCGCCGCCGCCATCCCGCGCCAGCGCTCGAAATCGGTCATGGCGCGAGCGAGCGCGTTGCGGGCACGGGAATTCAGGTCCGGGCTTTCGGCGAGTTGCAAGGCGGCGGCGTAGAGCGGCACGCCTTGCACCCGCGCTGCCTTGTGGATCGCCTGGAGGGTCGCGTCGCCGATGCCGCGCCGCGGTTTGTTCAACACCCGCTCAAACGCCAGGTCGTTCGCCGGCTGGCTGGCGAGGCGCAGGTACGCCGTGGCGTCGCGGATTTCCTGGCGCTCATAGAAACGCAAGCCGCCATACACCCGGTAGGGCATGCCGATGGTCAGGAAGCGTTCCTCGAACAGGCGGCTTTGAAAGCCCGCCCGGATCAGAATCGCGATTTCGGAGAGCCGGTGCCCCTGTGCCTGGAGCGTTTGTATCTTGTCGGCGATGGTGCGGGCTTCCTCGTCGCCATCCCAGACCTGGGTGACGGAAACCGGCTCGCCCTCGGACGCCTCCGTCCAGAGGGTCTTGCCGAGCCGCTGGGCGTTATTCCGGATAATGGCGTCAGCGGCGGTCAGGATTGGCTGGGTGGAGCGGTAGTTTTGCTCCAGCCGGATAATGCGCGCGCCGGGAAAGTCCTGCTCGAAGCGCAGAATGTTGCCGACCTCCGCCCCTCGCCAGCCATAGATCGACTGATCGTCATCACCGACGCAGCAGATATTCTTGTGTCCGGCCGCCAGCAGGCGCAGCCAGAGATATTGGGAGACGTTGGTGTCCTGATACTCATCGACCAGGATATAGCGGAAGCGCCGCTGGTATTCAGCCAGGATGTCCGGGTTCGCCTTGAACAGTTCCAGGCAGAGCAGCAACAGGTCGCCAAAATCGACGGCGTTTAAGGCCAGCAGCCGCTCCTGATAGGCTTTGTAGAGCGGTACGAGACGGCCGTCCGCCACTTCCGCGCTTTCCGCGGCAGGCACCGTTTCAGGCGACAGGCCCCGGTCCTTCCATCGTTGGATGGCGGGCATCAGAATGCGCGGCGACCAGCGCGCCGGATCGAGCCCGGCCGCTTCGATCACCTGTTTAAGCAGGCGTTGCTGGTCGTCGGCGTCCAGAATGGTGAAACCGCTTTTCAGGCCGACCGCCTCTGTATGCCGCCGCAAAATGCGCAGGCCCAGCGCGTGGAAGGTGCCGAGCCACATGGCCTCCGTTATGTCCCCCGCCAGCGCGGCGACACGCTCCCGCATCTCGCGCGCGGCCTTGTTCGTGAAGGTCACGGCCAGGATCTGGCTTGGCCAGGCACGGTTCAGGTTCAGGATGTGGGCGAGCCTGGTCGTGAGCACCCGCGTCTTGCCGGTACCGGCGCCCGCCAGCACCAGAACGGGACCATCCAGCGCCTCGACCGCCTGCCGCTGGGGTGTATTCAGCGAGGCGAGATAGGGCGGCTCCCCCACGCGCTCGACCGCCTGCCCGACCGTCTGGTCCAGACCACCGGAGAATGTTTGCGTCTTGTGCTCCATCGTGTGAACCTAGCACGATAGGGTCGGGAGATGGAGGAAGAAGACATGCTCAAGGGACTATTCCTCACGTGCATCGTGACCGCATTGTGGATTTCCCCGTGGACAAGTGCATCTGCACAACTCCGCGCAAATCCGCTGGATTCCGTGGTGGGGGTGAAGGCCGCGATCCGTTCCGACGCCCGAACGCGCGCCCGGCTCGGCCGCGAACGGGAGGGCACGGCCATCGTCATCGACGATGCCGGGCTGGTGCTGACCATCGGCTTTCTGATCCTGGAGGCCGAATCGGTCGATGTTCAGACACGCTCCGGCCAACTGCTGCCCGCCGAAATCCTGGCCTATCACGGCGAGACGGGCCTCGGCCTGCTGCGGGTTAGAGGCGAGATCGATGCGAAAGCCGTCCAGATGGGCGACTCTGACGAGTTGCGCGGGGGCGAGGGGCTGATCGTCGGCGCGTTCGGTGGCAAGGAAGCGGTGCAGCAGGTATTCGTCACCGACCGGCGCACGTTCACCGGCCCCTGGGAGTACCTGCTGGAAGAGGCAATCTTCACCGCGCCGGGGCATCCGAGCGTGGCTGGCGCCGGCTTGTTCAACAGCAACGGCGAGCTGGTCGGCATTGGCTACCTGACCGTGGCGCAACGGCTGGCACGAGGCGGAGTTGTCCCCGGCAATATGTTCGTGCCGATTGGCGCGCTGATGCCGGTATTCGGCGACCTGATCGCCACCGGCAAGAGCCCCGGCCCGGCCCGGCCCTGGCTCGGACTTTATCTGGAGGAGGCGCATGGCCGTCTGTTCGTGGAGCGGACGGCGGATGGCGGCCCGGCGGCGGAGGCCGGCCTGGCCGTGAACGACCTAGTGCTGGGGATCAACGGCGTTGCGACGGGCGACCGGGAGGCTTTTTACCACGAACTGTGGGCCGCGGGAGAGGCCGGGGATGCCGTGACCCTCAACGTCCTGAAGGGCATGGAGGTCCGTGCCGTGCCCCTTACCAGTATGGACCGGTACAATTGGTACAAGACCACAGGGCGGAGTTATTGACCCAACTTCATTCGCCCCGCGCAGCGCTCGGCTGGGAGCGGTCGAGGAAGCGGTGCAGCGCCTCCGCCGGCAGGTCGGCCGGAAAGACCGCGCGTGTGCCGATAGCATCATCCAGCAGGGCGCGGTAATCGTCCCGCGGAATCTCGACCGCGCCGAACTGAGACAAGTGCTCGGTCAGGAACTGGGTATCCAGCAGCACGAACCCGCCATGCACAAGACGGGCAGCCAGATGCACCAGCGCCACCTTACTGGCATCGCGTTCCCGGCTGAACATGCTCTCGCCAAAGAACGCGCCGCCTAGCGCGAGGCCATAGAGCCCGCCAACTATTTCGCCATCGCGCCAGGTCTCGACCGTGTGGACGACACCCATGGCGTTCAGGGCCCTGAACAAGTGCCGGACCTCGCCATTGATCCAGGTGTCCCCCCGGTCACCCCGTTCTTCCGCGCAGGCGTCGATGACGGCATCGAAATTATGGCTGCAACGGACCTCGAACCGGCCTTGCCGAACCGTCTTTTTCAGACGGCGCGGCACGTGGAACCGGTCGAGCGGCATGATGCCCCGCTGGTCCGGGTCGATCCAAAACACGGAGTGCGCGTCCTTGGACTCCGCCATGGGGAAGATGCCCATGGAGTAGGCACGCAGGACCAGTGCAGGCGTTATTTCCGTCACGGCTGGACCTCCTCTACCGCGGCGGACAGTTTGCCTGAGTCGCCGCCCGCCGTCCACAATCGGTAGGCAGGGTCAGCGTCCCTAATCCAGCAGCCGTTGCCACCACCCCTTGCGCCGCCGACGCGGCTGATCTGGTTCCGGTTGCAGCGCCGCAGGGGTTTCCTGCTGGGCGGCCGGCTCTGCTGCCGCCACAGGCGTTGCTTCCGGCTGAACCGCGGTTTCATCCGCGCCGTCCGTCTGACCATTGCCGCTGGTTTCAGCGACCGGCGTGGCTTCCGGTTCAGACGCCACCGCAGGCGCCGGTTCAGGGGCTGCCGATGTTTCAGGTTGGACGGAGGATTCGGGCAGAGCCGGCGCTTCAGCAACTACTTCCGGCACGGTTTCCTGCACGGCCGTCTCGGCTTGCGCCGAAGCTGCCTCAGGCGCGCCGGCCTGGTCCTGCTGGTCTGATGAACGGCGGCGGCGGCGAGGCCGGCCTGACGGGGCCTTGTCCATTGCCTGGGCAACCGGCATCAGCATGTTGGCGACTGTCTCCTCCGAAGCAGGCCCGGTGGCTACGGCTTCAGGCTCCGGCGGTTGCTCAGGAGCATCTGTGCTTGCCGGGGCCGGAGCGGCTTCAACCGGCGCACTGGAGTCGTGGCCGTTTGCAGCCGGCTGCGATTCCTGCTCCTCGGCAGCGACGTGCCAGGAGAGCGGAGTGGCGCTGCGGGCAAAGACAGCAACGCCCGGCAGGCCAGAGCGGCCTTCGCCACGTCCACGCCCACGGCGGCGGCGGCGGCGGCCACGGCCGCGGCCACTATTGGCGCTATCGTCCGCATCGCCATCCGGGCTGTCCGGCTTCTGACCAGCGGCCTCCGCGGTCTCTGCCTCGGCCGTTTCCGCTTCATCCCGGCGGCGGCCCGAGCGGCGACCCCGGCGGCGGCGGCCGGATTCCTGACCATCCGACGCCTCGTCCTGGTCGTCGTCCCGCCCGCGGCGGCCGCGGCGGCGGGGCTGCGGCGCCTCTTCCTCCTCCGGCTCGACGATCACATCGGCTTCGGTGGCTTCGGAGGCTTCGGAGGCTTCCGTCGTGTCCGTAACGTCGATTACCCGCTGACCGGTTTCCAGCACCTCGATCTTCAGGTTCGGCGGGATCAGCGAAGCGTCGGGCTGGAACACACAGCGCAGGCCGTAGTCCCGCTCGATCCGCGCGAGTTCGTCCCGCTTTTCGTTCAGGACATAAAACGCGACGGCGGAGGCAACATGGACGCGGATGAGCGACGAACGCCCGCGCATGCCCTCGTCTTCGATCATCGAGAGCGCCTGAATCGCGCTAGAGGAGGTCGATGCGACCCAGCCCAGGCCCTCGCAGACCGGGCAGACATCCATCATCGTCTCTAGCAGCGACGGACGCAGACGCTGGCGCGAGAGTTCCAGCAGGCCCAGCGGGCTGATCCGGCCGATCTGCACGCGGGCGCGGTCGGTCCGCATCGCGTCTTTCAGGCGGCGTTCCACGGCGAAATTGTTACGCCGGTCGTCCATGTCGATGAAGTCGATGACCACCAGGCCGGCCAGATCGCGCAGCCGCAAATGGCGGCCAATTTCGTCGGCGGCTTCCAGGTTCGTCTTGAGCGCCGTTTCCTCGATATTCCGCTCGCGGGTGGAGCGCCCGGAGTTGATATCGATGGCGACCAGGGCCTCGGTCAGATTAATGACCAGATAACCGCCGGACGGCAGCTGCACGATCGGCGAGTGCAGCCGGTGCAGTTGCACATCGACATTGTAGCGGTGGAACAGCGGCGGGGATGCGTCCTTGTAAGGCTGCACGCGCTTCGCGTGGCTCGGCATCAAGGTCTTCATGAAGTCCTTGGCCTCGCGGTAGGCCGCATCGCCCTGGACGACGACCTCCTCAATCTCACGCGTGTAGGAATCCCTGAGCGTGCGCTTTATCAGGCCGCTTTCCTCGTAGATCAGCACGGGCGCACGCGACTGCAGGGTGGTGTCGCGAATCCGCTCCCACGTTTTGGCCAGGAAGTCGTAATCCCGTTTGATCTCCGACTTGGTCCGCCCGATGCCGGCGGTCCGCACGATCACCGCCATGCTGTCCTGAATCTCGAGCGAATCGACGATGTCTTTCAGGCGTTTGCGGTCCTTGCCCTGGGTGATCTTGCGGCTGATGCCGCCGCCACGGGCCGTGTTCGGCATGAGCACGCAATACCGCCCGGCGAGCGAGAGGTAGCTGGTGACCGCAGCCCCCTTGGTGCCGCGCTCTTCCTTCACCACCTGGATCAGCATGATCTGGCCGCGCTTCAGCACTTCCTGGATGGTATAGGAACGGTGCGGTGCGCGGTTGCTGCGGGAGCGGCGGTCGTCGTCGCGGTCACCGCCACGGTTGTTGCGGTCCCGGCCGCCACGATCACGGCCGGTGCCGCTGCCATTGCTGCCATTGCTGCCATTGCGGCTGTTGCGGCGGCCGCGGCGCTGGCGCGGACGCTCTTCTTCCCCGGAATCCCCGCCGGAGGGAGCATGTCCGGCATCCTCTGCCGCACCGGATGCTGCGTCAGTAGCAGTGGCAGGGGGTGTCTCGCCGGCATCGCTGCCGGAATCTCCGTCGCCGGGGCTGACGGTCGGATCATTGACGTTCGCCGCTAGCGCCTGGGAGCTCTTCCCGGTGGTGCGCCCGTCATCATCGGACCCATCGTCATCGGAATCGCTGTCGTCAGAATCGTCGTCATCAGAATCATCGTCTGTGTCGTCGTCTGGCGACTCATCGCTTGCGTCGTCGTCCGCATAATCATCGTCCGCGTCAGCCGCTTCGATTTCGGCCACGTCCAGATCGTCATCATCGTCCACGACGTCCAAATCATCATCATCGTCGTCGTCATCGCGCGAGCGGTGGCGGCGCTGGCTTTCTTTCAGCGCCTCCCGGTCGGCAACGGGGATCCGGTAGTAGTCGGGATGAATCTCGCTGAACGGCAGGAAACCGTGACGGTTGCCGCCATAGTCGACAAAGGCCGCCTGGAGCGAGGGTTCAACGCGGGTAACTTTGGCGAGATAGATATTGCCTTTCAGCGTGCGCTGGCTAGCAATCTCCGTATCGAATTCGAGCAGCCGCCGGTCGTCCATGACGACGACGCGGGTCTGCTCCGGATGAACGCCGTCGATCAGCATTCTTCTGGTCATTATAAGGGTTCTCCAATCGGCAATCTGCCGATGGCGACCCGGATGACGTTCTGAGTATCAAATCGCTAATCATGTACCGCAAATAACCGGTAGGCGGCTGGGCCGCACGCAACAGCGCGGTTTGCTGAATGGGCAATTGCTGCTGTGGCGCAATGATCGCTTGCTCGGGGCTCGGAACGTTCCGGCGAGGCCGTTCGGCAAGGTGTATAGGGTGATGCGGCCGCAACAGTGAATGCGCCGACGCAAACGCTTCGAAAGGCGTATTTTGCGTATAGTGATGGCGCAACAGGGTCGCAGCCTCCGTCTTCGTGTCGGGTCGCGGTGCGGATCCTGGCATCCCCTAAGGCATCTGGCCCCGGAGAGGCGGACATTCCAAAGCGCTTCTTTCGCAATTACGCCTATCTGCCGCACAACGCGTGCTTTTAGCGACGCTATGCATACCCGTTTTCTAGCCGTCAAACAATGCGGCAGACATGGCCGCGTTGCCGCGGGCTGCTGGGCTTGAAGACAGGCCTAGCATTGCGGCATGAAGGGTGCACCGGCATTTATGCAACCAATGGTCTGCCGCACACCCGCAACCCCGGAGCCAACTCTGCTGATGATCCGCGTTCCCCGGCCTTTTCCCGTCATCTTAGCGGCGCTCTGGCTGGCGGCGGTATGGGCCATGGCCGGCTTTAACGGTGCGGCGGCCAGGACAGTGCTGCTCGACGCCTCCGCTGATTCGGCAGGCGGCTCGGCTCGCCTGCAACTCCGCCTGTCCGACCAGACCAGTTACCGCGTGCAAACACTCAACGCCCCCTACCGGTTGGTGATTGACCTGCCGCCGGTGGATTGGCTCAGGCTTCCCGCGCATTTCGAGCGGGTGGCAGGGCGGCTACAAGGAGTATCGTCGGTGCGCTATGGCTGGTTTCAGGCTGGGACCTACCGGATTGTCTTGGACCTGAACGGCCCGGCGGCCCTGAGCGAAGTTTCCATCGCGCCAGACCGCAACGCTTTCGCCCTGACCATTTCTTGGCAGATGGCTGATGCCTACCGCTTCCAGCGGTTCGGCAATTATGCGGGCATTCCGGTGCCGAAGCCCCCGCCGCTTGCCAAGCGCCCGCGCGGCAAGCCGCTGGTGGTCATCGATGCCGGGCATGGCGGTGTCGATCCCGGCGCCATCGGCGTTAACGGGACGAAAGAGAAGGATATCGTGCTGCAGGCTGCAAAGGCCGTGGCGGCGAAGTTGGAACAGACCGGCCGCTACCGCGTTCTGCTAACCCGCGACGGCGACCATTTTCTGAAGCTGCGGGAGCGGGTTGCGATCGCCCGGCGGGCCAAGGCGGACCTGTTCCTGTCGCTGCATGCCAACACTGCCGCCTCCCCCAATGCGGCCGGCCTGTCGGTCTATAGCCTGTCCGAGACGGCCTCCGACAAGATCGCCGCCGCGCTGGCCCGCAAAGAAAACAAGGCGGACATCATCGCGGGCGTTGACCTGGCGGCGGAGACGGACCTCGCCATTCCCATGCTGGTCGGGCTCGCGCGGCGGGAGACGATGAACCGGTCGATTACCTTTGCCAACGGCCTGCTCACGGCCAGCGCTAGCCGGGTGCCGATCTTGCGCCGGGCCCACCGGCAAGCGGGCTTTGCCGTGCTCAAGGCGCCAGATGTGCCGTCCGTGCTGATTGAGCTGGGCTTTTTGTCCAATGCCGACGAGGAAGCCCTGCTGAACTCGCCCCTGCATCTGGCCCAAATTTCCCACAGTATTACGGCGGCGGTGGACGGCTTCTTTGCGTCCCGGCTGGTGCGGGACCAGTGACCCCGAATTGGTGCCGGCGATTTGATGCCGGAAAGTGCGCCCTAACGCCCCCAAGGGTCGACGGGAGGGGTAACTCTGCGTAATACGTCGCCTATATAATCGAGTGATGCGGCAAACACTTCAGGACTTGCAATGAAACGGTGGTTAAAGCGCGGCCTGCTGGCGATGATCGTGCTGGCCTTTATCGGCATTGGTGCCGTTGTCGGAGTGGTCTATCATTTCAGCAAGAACCTGCCGGACAATACCGCGCTCCGCGAATACGTGCCGCCGATCACAACGCGGCTGCACGCCTCCAACGGCGATCTGATGGCGGAATATGCGGAAGAATACCGCGTCTTCCTGCCGATCACCGAAATGCCGGACCTGGTCAAACGCGCCTTCCTGTCGGCGGAAGACCAGAATTTCTACAGTCATGGCGGCATCGACCTGTTCGCGCTGGCGCGGGCGGCCGTCACCAACGTCTTTAACTATATGGAGGGGCGGCGGCTCGTCGGCGGCTCGGGAATCACGCAGCAGGTCGCCAAGAATTTCTCGAACCTGAGCGAAATTTCCTACGAACGGAAGATCAAGGAAGCGATTCTCGCCTACCGGATCGAGCAGGCCAAGACCAAGGACGAGATCCTGGAACTCTACCTGAATCAGATCTACCTGGGTGCCGGAACCTATGGCGTTGCCGCCGCCGCCATGCGCTATTTCGGGAAATCGGTTGATGAACTGACGATCGAGGAAGCGGCCTACCTCGCCGCACTGCCGAAGGGGCCGAGCAACTACCATCCCGTAAATGACCATGACGTGGCCATCGCCCGCCGGAACTGGGTCATCGGCCGGATGGAAGACGACGGTGTCATCACCGCCGAGCAAGCCGATACGGCGCTGGCCAAACCACTGGTCGCGCCCAATCTGGCGACGGCCGGCAAGCAGCCCGCGCCCTGGTTTGCCGAACAGGTGCGCCGGGAAGTAAAGCAGCAATTCCCTGAGGTTACGGTCACCAATGACGGCCTGTCGGTGCGCACCACCATGGACCCGGCGCTCCAGGCCATTGCCCAGCGGGTGCTGCGCGATGGGCTGGAAGTTTATGACCGGCGGCATGGCTACCGCGGGCCGCTTGCCCAATTGGACCCCGCCGGTGATTGGCAGAAGGCGCTGGCCGCCATCGCCTCGCCCGACCCTGGCAGCAACGGCCGGGTCGCCATGGTGAGTGCGGTGCTGGGCGATGCCGCAACGCTTAGTTTTGCCGATGGCAGCGAAGGCGTCATTCCCTTTGCCGAAATGGACTGGGCCGGTCCCTACACCGAAAACCGCCGCAACCTGCAGAAACCATCCAAGCCGTCGGACGTTGTTGCGACCGGCGACGCGGTGTTCGTGCGCCCGGCGAACGAGGGCACGGATGGCAACCGCTACCCGAAAGACACCTACAAGCTGTCGCAGACGCCAGCAGCCGACGGCGCCCTCGTCGCCATCGACCCGTTTACCGGCCGCGTGCTGGCCATGGTCGGCGGGTACAATGCCGGGCGCAGCGAGTTCAATCGGGCGGTGCAGGCGGTGCGCCAGCCAGGATCGGCGTTCAAGCCCTTCGTCTACCTGACAGCGCTCAACAATGGCTACACGCCGTCGAGCATCGTACTGGACGCCCCCTTCGTGCAGCGGGATTCGACCGTGCTCGGCAGCGGCTGGAAGCCGGGCAACTACAGCTCCGGCCGGTTCTATGGCCCCTCCCCGCTGCGGCTGGGCATTGAATTGTCCCGGAACCTGATGACCGTCCGCCTAGCCAACGATATCGGCATGGGGAAGATTGCGGACACCGCCGAGCGCTTTGGCGTCATCAACAAGATGGAGCCGGTGCTGGCCATGGCGCTCGGCTCCGGCGAGACAACGCTGCTCCGCCTCACCACGGCATACGCCATGCTGGTGAATGGCGGGCGCAAGATCGCGCCGGTTTTCATCGACCGCGTGCAAAACCGCTTCGGCGCAACCCTGTTCAGTCAGGACAACCGGCCCTGCCCGGAATGCAGCGGCCAGGCCGCGTCCCTCGATCAAGTGCCGCTGCCGCCGCTGGAAGCGGAGCAGGTGGACGACCCGGTGGCGATCTACCAGGTGGTCACCATGCTGCAAGGCGTGATCGACAGGGGCACGGCCACGCGGGCCAGGATTCCCGGCGTGCCGCTCGCCGGTAAGACGGGCACGACGAACGATTCTTTCGACGCGTGGTTCGTCGGCTTCTCATCCGACCTGGCCGTGGGCGTGTTCGTCGGCTTCGACAATCCCCGCACCCTCGGCCCGAACGAGGCGGGCGGTCTGATCTCCGCCCCGATCTTCGGTGCGTTCATGCAGGAAGCGGTGAACCTCTACCCGACCCAGCCCTTCCGCGCGCCGCCGGGGGTGCGCCTGGTGACGGTTAGCGCGGAAACCGGCGCCTTGCCGGAACCGGGCGAGACGAATATTGTGGTGCAGGCGTTCCGGCCGGACACAGAGCCGACATCGACCGACGTGCCGAAATCGTCGTCCAACGGCGAGAGCGAAGAACCCAAGACGGAAGCGAAGAAAGCCCGCCGGAAGATCGGCGGACTGTACTGAGGCTGGTTTGGCGGCTGATTGAGGCGACGGTGGCTTAACAGGCTACTGAGATGTGCGCCCAATTTGCCGGAGTCCTGAGTTGCGGACGTCACGGTGTGTATCGAAGGGGCTGCGCACTGACCATGAAGGCCCCTTCTATATGCCCAGGCTACCGGCCGGGCCTAGTCAGAACGTGGGTGCCTTCGTTTTTCGGCACCTGAAATCCTACATCAACGCGTCTTGGGCAATCTTGACCTTCAGGCCGTCGAGGCTCTTGTCGAACTCGATCTGACAGGACAGGCGGGAGGTGTCGAAAACCTCCAGCGCGAGGTCGAGCATGTCGATTTCTTCCTCATTCTTCTCCGGCAGCTTGGCGAACCATTCATCGTCCACCAGCACATGGCAGGTCGCGCAGACGCAGGAGCCGCCGCACTCCGCCTTGATCGGCAGGCCGGCGTCGCGGATGATCTCCATGATCGTCCAGCCGTCCTGGGCTTCGACTTCGTGCTCGACGCCATGGCCGTCGGTAACGAGGATTTTCATCGGTCCAATGCTCCTGATCGTCGGGCGGGACGTCTAACGGACGCCCAGCTTTTTCTGCAATTCGCTGGAAGAGGTCGTGTACTGGAAGCGCAGCCGCTCGCCCGGACGCGCCAGTTTGAAGGCCTCCTGGCTCATCAAGGCCGCCTCATGGAAGCCGGAAAGGATCAGCTTCAGCTTGCCGGGGTAGGTGTTGATGTCGCCGATGGCGAAGATGCCGGGCACGCTGGTCTCGAACTTCTCGGTATCGACCGGGATCAGGTTCTGTTCCAGATTGATACCGAATTCGGCGACCGGCCCCAGCTTCATAGTGAGCCCGTAGAAGGCCAGCAGCATGTCGCATTCGTGCACGAACTCGCCGGTTTCTTTGCTCTCCAGCCGCACGCCCGTCAGGTTCGGCGCTTGCCCTTCAACGCCGCGCAACTGGGCGATGTGCAATTGGGATTTGCCGGACGCCACGATCTCCCGCATCGCATCGACGGAGTGCGGCGCGGCGCGGAAGCCATCGCGATGGTGGGTCAGGGAGACGGACTTGGCCACGTCCTGCAATGCCAGGAACCAGTCGAGCGCCGAATCGCCGCCGCCGGCGATCAGGACGTTGCGGTCCCGGAACCGTTCGACCTTGCGGACGGCGTAAAAGATGCTTTCGTCCTCATAGGCTTCGAGACCGTCGATCCGCGGCTTCTTCGGCACGAAGCTGCCGCCACCCGCCGCAATGACGAGCACGGGGGCCTCCAGCACAACGCCGCCATCGGTCCGCAACCGCCAATTGCCGTTATCGAGCTTTGTCAGCTCCTCGGCCATTTCCTGCAGGTGGAACTGGGGGTCGAAGGGCGCGATCTGCTCCATCAGCTTGTCGGTCAGCTCCTGACCGGTGCAGATGGGGATACCCGGAATGTCGTAGATCGGCTTTTCCGGATACAACTCGGCGCACTGACCGCCCGGGCGGTCCAGGATGTCAATCAATTGAGCCTTAAGCCCCAGAAGGCCAAGCTCAAAAACAGCGAACAGCCCTACCGGGCCGGCGCCAACAATGATGACATCCGTCTCAATCGCGCTATCGCTCACGACCGCACTCCAATAAAGGTGCCGAGCCTAAAACTTCTCTTTCGGCTCCATCACCTGGCGGCCCCGGTACATGCCGGTTTCCAGATCGACGTGGTGCGGGCGGTGAAACTCACCGGAATCTTTGTCCTCGCGCAGGTTGGTGTGCTTGAGGGCATCGTGCGCCCGGCGCATGCCGCGCTTGGACGGGGTGGTTTTCTTCCTGGGGACAGCCATGGAAGGTGCTCCTAAAATATCGGGCGGCCGCGAAGGGCTTATCCCTGCGGCCGCGTTAGAAACGAGGCTTATACGGCCTCGCCATTCTTTTGCCAAGCGTTGCCTATGGGTTTGTGCGCCGCAGGCTGCTGCCCTAAGGTGGGCCGCTCAACCGTTAACGCAAGCTCATCGCACAAGGAGACGCCATCAATGAGCGACAAACCCGGCCGGCCAGTACCGAAGGCCACGCCAGAGACCCAGCATTTCTGGGACGGCTGCAACCAAGGCAAAATCATTCTGCAGCGCTGCAAGGACACCGGTCAGGCGTATTTCCCGCCGCGCCCATTCAGCCCGTTCACCGGCTCCCGCAATGTGGAGACCTTCGAGGCGAGCGGCAAAGGCGTCCTCTGGTCCTACATCATCAGCGAGCGTCCGAATCCGAATTTCGACATGGAAGCTCCCTATGCGATTGCCGTGGTCAAGCTCGACGAGGGCGTGCAGATGATGACCAACATCATGGACTGCGAGCAGACGCCGGAAGCGCTGCAACTGGACATGCCGCTCGAAGTCACCTTCAAGCGCCTGACCGACGAGATCAACCTGCCGCTGTTCAAGCCGGCCTCCTAAAGCGCCCAAAGTAAGGAAACGCAGAACCATGAAACCAGGTTCCGTCGCCGTTGTCGGCGCTGCTGAGACCACAGAGCTCGGCAAACTTCCCCATATCTCCAACATCCAGCTGCATGCGGATGCCGCCCTCAACGCCATGGCCGATTGCGGCCTGAAGCCGAGTGACATCGACGGCATTGCCACCGCCCGCGAAAACCCGATTGAGATCGCCCACTATCTCGGCATCAAGCCGCGCTATGTGGACGGCACCGGGGTTGGCGGCTGCTCGTTCATGATCCACGTCCGCCACGCGGTCGCGGCCATCGAAAGCGGCATGGCCGACACCATCCTGATTACCCACGGCGAAAGCGGCCGCAGCCAGGTCGGCATGACGCCCCGCGGCGTCAACATGGCGCTGCAGGAAGGCCAGTTCCAACTGCCCTACGGCGTCACCAACCCGCCCAGCATGTTCACCATTCCGGTGCTGCGTTACCTGAAGACCTATGGCGTCGATATCGAGAAAGTCGCCAATGTGGCCGTGGTGCAGCGGGAATGGGCGGCCTTCCACGAGCGCGCGACCTTCCGCGATCCGCTGACCGTGGACGACGTGATGAACGCCCGCATGATCTCCTGGCCGTTCTCCCTGCTGATGTGTTGCCTGGTGACCGACGGCGGCGGCGCGCTGATCCTGACCAGCGCGGAGCGGGCCAAGGACTTCCCGACCAAGCCGGTCTACGTGATGGGCGCAGGCGAAGCCGGCGAGCACACCATGGTCAGCCAGATGAGCGACTTCACCTCGTCCCAGGCTTTCCGCATTGCGGGCGAAAACGTCTGGGCCTCCAGCGGCATGAAGCACTCGGAAGTCGACCACCTGATGATCTATGACGCGTTCGCGCATCTGCCGATCTATGGCCTGGAAGACCTGGGTTTTGTCGGCCGCGGCGAAGGGGGCGACTTCATCTGGGAAGGCAACACCAAGCCCGGCGGCAAGCTGCCGCTCAACACCAATGGCGGCGGCCTGTCTTATATGCATAGCGGCATGTACGGCATGTACGCCCTGCAGGAGAGTGTGAGGCAGATGCGCGGCACGTCCCCGGCGCAGGTAAAGGGAGCCAAGACCAGCCTCTGCCATGGCGTCGGCGGCATGTTCAGCGCTTCCGGCTCGATCATGTTCTCGAACGAGGCGCCGTAAGCCAGCGCAAACTTGCCGAACGATCGGCACACTGGAAGGCCCGCTCTGGTGGGCCTTCTTTTTTGCCGGCGCTTTGACTAACAATTGCTGGCGCACACCGAAAATTAGCGATCCACACCGCATCGCGCATACGATGCGAATGATTATCGTCCAAACTTCGTTGAATTTTAACTCTTATTAACTTTCCGCCCGTATGTTTTTGCTTGGATACGGTACGCAAGCCTTGGTAGCATTATCGGGATATGGAAGTGCGTATTAGGGGAGAGACGGCTTTGAAGCAATTTGGGCACAGATTCTTGCAGCCAGTACTAACCACTTGCCGCGGCGCAGCCCGCAGTCTGTCGGTGTTGGTTGCCATGGCCGGTCTACTCCTGACGGCGATGCCCGCGCATTCCGATACGATAGAAGCGCATCTCGGACCCATTGCCGGGGGCGTCGAACTGGGCAAAGATGGACCGTGGGAAACGAGCCTCGCCAATGGCTGGGTGATGTTCAAGAATACGGCGGACGCCGATTCCATTGTCATCTACCACAATGGCTTTGACCGCTTGAATGCCGGCAATCGGACGATCAAGGTCAACCTGGCGCTGCGCTCCGGCCCGGACGCCTTCGCCGGTTTGCTGTTCGACTACGTGCCGTCCAAATCATATGTCGCCATCGCCATTGCCGGTGACGGCGCCGTGAGCATGTACGGCAATCAGGGCAACGGCTTTGAGAAAATGGGAACCTCCGACAAGGTACGTGGACGGTTGGACGGCAGCGATGTGCTGGAAATCCGTCAGGAGCCGGATTCCGCGGAGTTTGTCCTGAACGGCGAGCTGGTCTTCAAGATGAACAAGAATGCCGGCTTCGCCGAAAGCGCCGGCATCATCATGGGCGGCACCGGTCAGTTCGCGTTCGACGGCTTTGACGTGCAAACCGTAGGCAACACGACCGGAGGCTCCGGGGGCGGAAGCGGCAGCGATGATCCGTTCCCGCCGCCTGGCGGAGGCACCGGCGGTACGGCTGAGAATGACCCCTTCCCGCCCCCCGGTGGCGGCGGTGGAGGTGGAGGCTCTGGCGGCGGCAGCGGGGGCGGCGGTTCGGGCGGTGGCTCGGAGCCCCAGCCCAGTGCCCAGGACATCTATGTCAGCAAGGTCATCGCCGGCACGACCCTCGGCGTCTTTTTCCACGAATTCGGGCATGCCGTGATCGGTGAGTTGAAACTGCCCGCCACGGGGCCGGAGGAAGACGTCGCCGACGGCTTTGCCGCCTTTGTGCTGGGTTCTATGTTCGAAGACCCCGAGAACTGGGACAATGCCCAGGAAGAAGACATTCTGCAGGGAATTGCCGAGTACTCCTCACTGTTGTGGTACTATAATGGCCTGAAAATGGAGAAGGAAGGCCGGCAGGAAGGCTGGCAGGGCGAGCACGCGCCGAGCCTCCGCCGGTTCCGCAATTCGTTCTGCATTATCTATGGTGCCGATCCCGCAAGGTTCGGACCGCTCGCCGACAAGGTCCAGATCAACGAACGGACCAGGGCACGCTGCCTGCAAGAGTACGAAAAGCGCTACCGCGCCTGGGAAAACATCCTGAAGCCCGTATCGCGTGATCTGGGTCCTGATATGCCCGGCGATCATCCGGCAGACGCCCCCGGCGGCAAGATCATCCTGACGTTCCAGGAACCGCAGGGCGAAATCGGGCGCGTGGTGACAACGCTGATCCGCGACACTGACGTGATGAAAGAAGTCGCGCAATTGATGGAGAAAGCGTTCGTCTGGCCCCGCGATGTTCAGGTGGAGTTCCGTGACTGCGAGGAAATCAACGCCTGGTACGACCCGCAGGCCGGCAAGGTGACGATGTGCTATTCCATCGTCGAGCACTTCTCCAAGATCGTCTTTGAAGCGGAGACCGGTGGCGGCGGTAGTGGAGGCGGAGGCGGTGGCGGTGGTGGCGGCGGAGCAGAGCCCCGGCGGCAACCGCAGCCTGAACCACGCCGGGAGCCGCAACCGCGCCAGCAGGAGCCGACGGCGGCCGACTACATGGCGTATTTCGTTGGCACTTGGCAGGCCACCATCTCTTCGCCGGAAGGGTCGTTCACCGCTCAGGTCACGTACAACAAGGACCTGACCTATCAGTTGGTTCTGCAATTGCCGATGGGGCCGACCCAGGTCCGCGGCACCTGGTCAGCGCAACCGGCCGGGACCAACAAGGCCCGGATCGACGCGGTGCCATCCGACTGGAGTCCACGGCAATATTGCAACGCATACGGCTATTGTCAGCCGAACCCGCAATATCCGTCGCAGGTTGTCGTCCACCTGATCGACAAAGACCGGGTCAACGCGGAAGGCAATGTTTGGCAGCGCGTGCAGTAAACAAGCCCGCGCGCGCGGCCCGGACGGTCCAGACTTAACGTCCTTCGGCCGCCTTCGGCCGCGGCCGCCGCTATTCCCGCGCCAGCAGGCTGCCGCGCCAGACGGCGGCAATGGTGACCGTCGTGACGATGCCGATGGTGCAATAGAGCATCACCATGTTCTGGTAGCCGAGTTGATCGACAAGCCAGCCACCGAGGGTCAGGCCAATCGGCAGGCCGTAGACCGCCAGCATCCTGACGCCCATGACCCGGCCGCGCATCAAGGGACCAGCAGCGTCGAGCAAGGCGATGGACATGGTCAGCATGGAGATGCCCTGGGCAAAGCCGATGAGCCATAGCAGCAAGTAGGCCTGCCAGACTTCCCAGGCCTGGCCGAAGGCGAAGAGCAGGCAGAACCAGATCACGATGTAGGCGACGATATTGCGCCCGCGCTGCTGCGGGCCGCCGGTCGCCGCAATCACCAGGGAGCCGACAAGCGCGCCAAAGCCGAACATGGCCATCATCTGGCCGAGGCCGGTTTCGGTCAGGCCGAACACCTCCTTCGCAGCGAAGGGCAGCACGCCCATATTGATCGGGAAGGCGCAGGCATTGACCAGAAACGCATAAAACATCAGCGCCTTGATGCGGGGCGTGCGCCAAGTGAAAGACAGGCCGGCCTTGACCTCCTGGATAATCCTGAACGGTTGCTCCCCCCGGTCCGGCTTTACCCGAGACGTACCGAACGTCAGAAGCAGGCTGACCAGATAGAATCCCGTCACGGCAATATACGCATTGCCCAGACCATAGACCGCGAACAACCCCGCACCGGCCAGCGCACCGGCGATGCGGGCGGTATCCATGGTCATACGGCTCAGCCCCATGGCAGAACCCACCGTCTTCGGCCCCATCGTATCGCCGATCATGGAGTTGCGCATGACCAGATCGGACGGGCGGACCAGCCCCATCAAGAACGCCACACAGAAGACAATGACCGGCGTCAGGATATCCATGAGACCAGTCACCATCAGAACGGCCGCCAACAGGGCGTAGGTGGCGCGCAACCAGCAAAGGACCGTGCGCCGCCCGAGGCTGTCGGCGATGCTGCCAATCGCCGGCGCAAGCAAGGTTCCCAGGTGCTGCAAAGACGCAAAGAGCGTCAGCATGATGACGCTTTCGGTCGTCGTCAGAATGTACCAGCCGAGAATGAGCGTCTCCATCTCCTGCGCCCACGACGCCGCGAGGTCGGCAGGCCACTGGAAACGGAACGAACGGACGCGGAACGGCGCAAGGAGAGAGGCGCGAGAAGCAGGTTGCACGAGGAAATATGGCTCTCTGGCGAAATGGTGAGCAATAGCTTAGGACGAAGGCACCCGCCTATGCGAGCCGAATTCGCCGGAACCGCGCCTGTCCCCATGGAAGACCTGATCCAACTTGCCTGGAAAGCAGGCGTTGCCGCCAGTGTGCTGATGCTGGTCGTCCTCGCGGGACAACGGGCCGGGCCGGTGCTGGCAGGCATCGCCATGACCTACCCCTTCAATGTGGGAGTCGGCTCCGCCTTGATGGTGATGGAGCGCTCCGATGCGTTCATGGCTGCGTCCGGCCTGGCGGGGTTCGCTGGCGCGGGCGCGGTCTATGTGTTTCTGGGCGGCTATTCGGTGGCCGCCGCGCGGCTGAGCGGGTTTTTGCGCCCCTGGCTGATCGGCATTGCCGCGTGGTTCGGGATTGCTCTGATCGCCGTGCGGTAC
Source organism: Alphaproteobacteria bacterium (assembly GCA_965222315.1). Taxonomy (GTDB): domain Bacteria; phylum Pseudomonadota; class Alphaproteobacteria; order Bin95; family Bin95; genus JACKII01. The sequence goes on from OZ244951.1 coordinate 3,335,856, forward strand.
GAGGCAGCATGGCCCCTGGCGAGCGCGCTGGCAGCAGGCGGGTTCATCCTGGGCATAGCGGTTATCCGCAAGCCGCCCGCGCCGCCGGTTGGGCCGGGCGCGGGCGGGCAAGGAAGCTGGGCCGCCTCCGTCGCCCGCGCGATCGTCGGGGGGACGACGATCGCCGCCATAGCGGTCTATTCGAAAGAACTGGGCCCGGCGGTCTCCGGCATGGCGTTGGCGCTGCCTACCATGATGAGCGCCTCGCTCTGGATCCTGAACCGGCGTTTCGGCGACGCCTTCGCGCTGGAGGCGGTCTACCGCTCCCGCTGGGCGCTGCTCTCCTACTCCAGCTTCGTCTTCTCCATGGCGCTGCTGGCAAAACCGCTGGGCGGGGTCGAGGCGATGGTGGCGTCGGCAGGAGTAGCGGCACTGGTCTCGTACCTCGTGTACTGGCTGAACCGGCAGTAACAGGTCTGGCTTATCGCAGTTGCAATCAAACCGGCTCGGCATTGAAATAGCCGTTGTCGGACCCTTAGCAGAGGCTGAATTGGCATGAAAATTCGAACATTTGGCGCAATTGCGCGACGTTCCACGATGGCGCTGGCTGTCCTTTTTGCCTTGGGCCCAGCCCCGGCAATGTCCCAGCAGGACCTGCCGAAACCGGCCTCGGCACTGAACCGGGCGGTCGCGACAACTGGCAATTGGCAGCCTGCCATACCGCGGCCGGAACAGGAGCAGGCCGTCGTTCAAAAACTGGCAGCGTTCGAGGAACGCGCCGGACAGAAGCCGAATATTCTGATCTTCATCGTGGATGATATGGGGTATGGCGATCCCGGTGCTTTTGGCGGCGGCGATGCGATTGGCGCCGCCACGCCCAACATGGATCGATTGGCGGCTGAAGGTTTGAAGCTGACCTCCACCTATTCTCAGTACACCTGCACACCGACACGGGCCGCGATCTATACGGGGCGGTTGCCCGTCCGCACCGGGCTGATCAGGCCGATCCTGGTGGGCGACCAGGTTACGACCAACCCGTGGGAAGGCGAATTGTCGATCGCCGGTTTGTTGAGCGAGGCCGGTTATCACACGCTGCTGGTGGGCAAGTGGCATGTCGGCGAAGATAAGGGAATGCGCCCGCACGACGTGGGCTTCGACGAGTTCTATGGCTTCTACAAGGCGCAGAAAGAATATACGCAGTCCTATGATCCCCGTCGCTTTCCGGACCTGGTGTTAGACCCGGACAAACTGGAGCGCTATCGCTCGATCCCATCCAGTAACGGTTTGATCTACGGACTGAGCGACGGCACCACCAATACCGTGATGACGATCGACAGTACCGATGATATGGCCGAAAGTGACCGTATGTTGCGGGACTACACCGTTAAGCGAATTGGTGAGTTGAAAAAGGATCGTAAGCCATTTTTTATCAGTCATTCATTTATGAAAATCCATGCTGATAACTTTCCCTCGCCGGAATTCCGCGGAAAAAGCGCCGCAAAATATCCCGTCCGGGATAGCATGGTCGAGGTCGACACCTATATTGGCGACATTGCAGCGGCTCTGGAAGCAGCCGGCGAACTGGAAAACACCTTTATCTTTGTTACTTCGGACAATGGTCCGCAAATGGACAGCTGGCCGGACAGCGGATACACGCCGTTCCGCGGCGCCAAGGGCACAACTTGGGAAGGTGGCGTGCGGGTTCCCGGCATTGCTTACTGGAAAGGCATGATCCAGCCCGGCCGCGTTTCGGATGGGCTATTCGATCTGATGGACCTCTTCAACGTGTCGCTGACCCTTGGCGGCGTTTCAGCGACCAGCCTGCCGCAGGACCGTTATTTCGACGGCGTCGATCAAACATCTTTCCTGTTGGCGGACGACGGTAAAAGCAGGCGTGAGCATGTCTACAACTGGCTGGGCAGCAAGTTCGCGGCAATGCGGATGCGGGAATACAAGGCGCACACTTTGGTTTCGCTGCCACAGGAGAAATTTCTCTATATCGACATGGCGGCTGTTGTTCCAACCGGTCTCGCCCCTTGGCTGTTCAATCTCTATGTGGATCCCAAAGAGGAATATCCTGTCGGTCACCGAATGAATGCGTGGACTGCGTCGCTCGGCGCCGAGATGAAGGCGCACGCCGCGACGTTCAAGAAGTTTCCGCCAAAAGACCTGGGTCTGTAACCCCCGCGCTATCGGTTCTGGCGCTCTCTCCCAAGAGGCCGTATTTTCGGCACCAATTAAATTCCACGAGGGAAACGCCAGAAGATGCAAGCCGATTACATCATTGTCGGCGCCGGGTCCGCCGGCTGCGTGCTCGCCAACCGACTGTCGGCCGAAGGCGCCAGCGTCGTGCTGCTGGAAGCGGGACCGCCGGACCGGAACCCCTATATCCATATACCGGCGGGCGTGCTCAAGCTGCTGGCCCATCCGGTCATCAACTGGAACTACCAGACAGAGCCGGAGGAAGCGACGGGCAACCGCTCGCTGCACTGGCCGCGAGGCAAGGTGCTGGGCGGCTCCTCGTCGATCAACGGCATGTTGTTTGTGCGGGGCAACCCGGCCGACTTCGACAACTGGGCCCAAATGGGCGCGCGCGGCTGGAGCTATGACGAGTGCCTGCCCTACTTCAAGTCCATGGAGAACTACCCCATGGGCGACTCGAAATACCGGGGCAAGGGCGGGCCGTTGCAGATCGACGACTACCGCACCACCCTGCCGCTCACCGACATGTTCGTGGAGGCCGCCCAGCAGGCGGGCCATCCGAAGGTCAAGGACCTGTCTGGCGAAACCCCGGCGGAGGGGGTCGGCTACAGCCAAATGAGCCGGATCGGGCGCAGGCGGGGCTCGACAGCGCAGACCTTCCTCGCCGAAGCGAAGAAGCGCCGGAACCTGACGGTGGAGACCGAGGCCTACGCCACCAAGCTGACCTTTGACGGCAAGCGCTGCAACGGCGTTTGGATCAGGCAACGCGGCGAGGACCGGCATATCGGGGCGACGCAGGAAGTGATCGTCTCCGGCGGCACCATCAACTCGCCACACTTGCTGCATGTCTCCGGCGTTGGGCCGGCAGACCACTTGCAGGGCATCGGCGTTGACGTGGTGCATGACCTGCCCGGCGTGGGCCAGAACCTGTCGGACCACTACACTGTGCGCGTGTCCTACCGCGCCGTGAATACCCGTAGCATCAATGAGTTGTCACGCTTTCCGCATGTGGTGCCCGAAGTGGTGAAGTGGGTGGTGAAGGGCAATGGCGCGCTGACGTTCGGCGTGTCGTCGGCTCAGTGCTACACCTATAGCCGGGAGGGGCTGGCCTCGCCGGACATCCAATTGCTGTTCACGCCCGCCAGCTACGACAACAACGTCTTTGGTGAGCTAGAGAAGAAGGCGGGGGCGACCATCGCCATTTCCGTCGCCCGCCCGTCGAGCCGCGGGGAGATTATGGCGGTCTCCGCCGATCCCTTCACCCGGCCCGCCATCCGGCCGAACTTCCTCTCCGATCCGGACGATCTGCGCATCTCCAAGGAAGGCATCCGGCAGGCGCGGGAGATTTTTGCGCAGCCTGCTTTTTCACAGCATTTGCGGGAGGAAACCTCCCCCGGTGCGGACGTGCAGTCGGAGGCGGAACTGGAACAATTCATCCGGGAGACCGGCCGCACCATCTACCACTGCGTCGGCACCTGCAAGATGGGCGAGGACCCGACGGCAGTGGTGGACTCGCGTCTGCGGGTGCATGGCATGGAGGGTCTGCGGGTCGTTGACGCGAGTATCATGCCGACGGTGACGACGGGCAACACCAACGCCCCGACCATCATGATCGCGGAGAAGGCCAGCGCCATGATCCTGGACGATAACCGGTAGCGCAGAGCGACGGGCGGGCGCCAGACTGCGCGCGCCTGCCCGCCGCCAAGGCGGCAAACGCTCCCCTGCCGAACACTCCTCTAAAAAAATTCAACCGGCCTGAAACTTTTCGGCCGGTCCTGACGAATACACTGATGAACGGCATGCAACAGTCCAAGGGCTGGCGTTGCGGTTCACCCAAAGTCAGGCGAAGTCAGAGGAGCTTTTACAATGAAAATACAAAACGTAGCAGCCGCAACCGCCGTCGCCGGTTGTATGGCGCTCGGCGCTGCAGCGGCGAACGCCACGGTCTCCAAGTTTTCAGTGAATTTCGTTGAATTGAACAATTCGGGTGTGACCGGCAGCGGCACGCTGATCCACAACGACGTTACCAATATGCTGAAAATCAACTACACCGTGACCGGACTGGACGCTGGCGTTCACCCGCAACACATCCATGGCCGTTTGCAGGGTGGCCCCGGCAGCCCGGCGCTCAATTCCGTGACGCCGACACTCGCGGACGACAGCGACGGCGACGGGTTTCTGGAAACCGTCGAGGGCGTACCGGCCTATGGCGATGTGCTGCTCTCGCTCTTCAACACCCCGGGCGATCCCAGCACGTTCCCGGTGGTCGATGCGTCAGGCGTGCTGAACTACAGCGCGGTTTTTAACGTCGCGGACCCGAACGTTTTCACACCGTCGCCAGCCACCGGCGTTGTCTATAGCGTCGCCGACCTGACGCCCCTCGACCTGCGCGAGATCGTCATTCACGGCAAGTTCGTCCAGGCAGGCGCGGGCGGTGGCATGTTTGAGGTCGACGGCACGCAGTCCGACGGCTTCGTGCCCCTGCTTCCGGCAGCCGCCGCCGAAATCGAGGCGGTTCCGGTTCCGGCTTCGGTCTTTTCCATGTTGGCTGCAGGCGGTCTGCTCGTTGCCATCAGAAATCGGGCGCGGAAGCGCGCCTGACCCAAGGGCAGGGTTTCGTTTCCGCCCTTTTAAACCCTCCCCCCACTAGACTTGCGGCTTGGCCAGTTTGGCCAGGCCGCTTTTTTTGGCCGGTACGTCTGAGTCGGGAACGGCTCGGTTTCAGCCACAAGGCGCCATGACACAAGGGCACCATGAAAGGCGCCATGCTCAAAAAGCTCCCGGCATCGGTCAGGCGCCAAGGCGTTTCCCCGACCGGGAGCTATTTCACCTTGACGATGTTACCGTGGTAGATTGGCTGGGTCGGCTGGCCGGTTGGCGAGCCGCCGGGCGGCTCCAGGCTGATGGCGAAGATGTCGCCCGGCCCGGCCCGCAAGGTCTGCAGCGCTTCGGGTGTATCGGGCAGCAATCCCAGGGATAGTGGCCTGGTCGCCCCGTCCGGCAGATGCCACATCTCGAGCGAACGGCCGGCCGGCGCTTCGATATTGACCGGCACGATGGTCGCAACGCCGGTTCCGGTATCGAATTGGACAATCAGGCCCGCCTGGCCATTGGCGTCCGATTTTACCACCGCAACATACCGTTCCGCCGCCGGCGGCTGGATATGGTCGACGGCAACATAGATGGCGATGGCTGCTGCAATCGATCCGGCCAGCGCGGTTGCCCGTTTCCAGCGGGAAACACGCTTCCGCGCCGAATCGAGATCGACAATCATGTCTTCGACGGCTATCCGTCCGGCGATGCGGCCGAACAGGCCTTCCGGCGGCTCCACGGGCGGCACGGCAGAGAGCAATGGCGCCAAGCGGCGCTCCCAGTCTTCCCGCGCCGCGCGGTCCGCCGCGCTTTCCGGGCGGCCTCCGGGTTCGGTACCGAGGGCCCGCTCTGCGGCGTCGAGATCGCGTTCTTCGTCGGCCATGTCAGTCCCCCAAGCACGTCCGCAGAGCAGCCAAGGCTCTGCGCAGACGCGCCTTGATGGTATTTACCGGCGCTTCGTAACGCCGGGACAATTCCTCCCGGGATGCTCCCTCATAATATGCCAGAAGGACTGCTTCGCGGTCCTGGTCCTGTAGCTGGTCCAGGCAGGCGAGCAGCGCCAGATATTCGACCGGTTCGGTTTCGCCGCCTTCCCGGCTTCGCCCGGCCAGCGCCGTCAGCGCATCGCTGTCGCCCAGGGCGGATGGATTCCGGCCACGCTGCCGCAGAAGATCGACCGCGCGGTTGCGGACGATCACCGCCATCCATGCCTCGGCCCGGCCGCGTTGGGGATCGAACTGCCCCGACTTCCGCCAGATCTCGACAAAACTTTCCTGGAGCGCGTCTTCAGCCATGCCGCGTTCGCGGCACACCTGCATGGCGATGCCGAACAGCTTCGCAGCACACGCCGCGTAGAGCGCGTTGAACGCGCTTCGGTCGGCATTTGCGGTTGCCCGGAGTAAATCATCAACGGTCAGATTCATTGTCTGGTTACGCACCTCGGCATTTACAACCCATACGCAGGTGATGTGCCAAAGGTTGCACGCCTGCGGCACTATTGCCGCAGAGCCCTGCAGCAATGAGCCTGATCCTCAAATGCTCAAGACTGTTATCCGCTGAATGCGGCACTAGAAATCAATTCCATGCGCCTTGGCCCAGTCCTTGACCCGGCCGAGGGTCGGATTGTCGGGCCGCTCGCGGTAGTAGGGGATGAGCGGATAGAGCTTGTCGAACAGGCGGCGGAGTTCCGCTGTCGGCTCAGGATGCTCGTCCACACGCAGGTTAACGATGGCGAAGCCTGCATTCTCGTAGACCAGGAGCCCGGCTGAGCGCTGACCATCCGGCTGGCCGCCGGCAACCGTACCGGCCTCAATTGCGAGCATCAGGCGGGTTTCGATATCCGCGCCTTCCACCTGGAGCATGGCGTCAGCCATGGCTTGAACCACCTGTTCGCCTGCGATTGCATTGCCCATGACGATCCAGCCGGGCCCGGTCAGATGCCCGGCCCAGTCGGTGTTGTTCTCACCCGTTCGCACGGCCGTGTGGCCCCAGCGGTCGACGATGCCGATCTGGCGGTAACCGATATAGGGATCGCTCGCCTCCAGGTCCGCCAGCACGCGCGCCGCCGGATAGCCCAGATCGAGTAATCTGATCGCCAGGGGGCCGAGCCGCGGATCGGTGCTTGCCTGGGTGGCGACCGCGCCAAGGTTGGGCTGGATGAACGGCACGCGGCCGCCAACGCCCATCTCCCCCGTCGCGACCGAAATGCCAAGCCGCCCGGTGCGCGGACAACGGCCGATCGCGGTGTAGGTATGGTGGTAGGAGCCAAGCTCAAAACGGAAGGACTTGGGGATGGCGTTCATGGCTTGGCTCCGTTCGGTGGCTGGTTAAACCGGCCGCTCGCCCTTGATGGTGACGCGGTGGCCTTTGCGTTCCTCCGGCCAATAGTCCCACATGGCGTGGTGCTGGGCGCAGCGGTTATCCCAGAAGGCCATGTCGTTGACCGCCCACTTGTGCCGGACTTGGAAGCGTTCCTGAGTCATGTGCTTGTAGAGGAAGGACAGGATGGCGTCGCTCTCGTCTTTCTTCAGCCCCTTGATCCGGGTCGTGAAGGCGCTGTTGACGTAGAGCGCCTTCTTGCCCGTGACCGGATGGGTGCGCACAACCGGGTGTATGGCGGACGGAAAGACCTTGTCCTTGTCGTCCACGCCCCGGTCCGAGTAGCGGCCGCGGTAGATGTGCTCGCTCTCGTGCAGCGCCTGGAGCGGGTCGAGCAGCGCCTTCATCTGATCCGACAGCGCGTCATAGGCCGCGTACATGTTCGCAAACAACGTATCCCCGCCGGTGGACGGCAACTGGTGCAGTTGCAGCATGGTGCCTAGCGGCGGGGTCTCGTCGCAACTGACATCCGAGTGCCAGACCTCGCCGTTCGCGATCTTCGAATCCTTATGGGTGTGGATCACGAAAATCTCCGGATAGTCCGGATGGGTTGGCGCGGCTGGGTGCGCGTGCAGTTCGCCGAAGCGGCGGCCGAGCGCGATCTGCTTTTCCGGCGGGATCGGCTGCTGTTCCTTGAAGAACACCACCAGATGGTCGGCAAAGGCGCGGTGGATTTCGTCGAACTGCTGGTTGGAGATGTCCCGGGACAGATCAATGCCCCGGATCTCCGCCCCGATGGTCGGGTTCAGCGGTTTGACCTGGATGGTTTCGTACCGCATCGCTGTGCTTGTTCCCTGCCCCGGCTCAGTAAGGCTTGTCGCCGGCGACGGTCACGCGGTTGCCGCTGCGCACCTGCGGGAAGTAGTCCCACATGGCCAGATGCTGGACCGCCCGGTTGTCCCAGAACGCTACCGAGTTCTCTTCCCACGAGAAGCGGCAGACAAACTCCTCTTTCTTGTTATGGGCATAGAGGAATTCGAGGATGGCTTTGCTCTCATCTTCCGGAATGCCGACGATGAACTGGGTGAAGACAGGATTGACGTAGATGCCCTTCTTGCCGGTCACCGGATGGGTGCGGATAACCGGATGGTCAGCGTGCGGGTATTTTTTGGTATCGTCCTGGCCCTCGATACGCGCGCGCCGGTTGTAGTTGGGCGTGCCGTCATGGCGGGCCGTCAGGCCGCCGAGGAAGGCCTTCATCGGCTCGCTCAGCGCTTCATAAGCCGCACTCGAACTGGCGAAGAGGGTGTCGCCGCCGGTCGGCGGGACGGTGTGCAGGTGCAGGATGGAACCCATGGGCGGCTCCGGATCGCAAGACACATCGGAATGCCAGCGGTGGCCGGCGACCTGCTTGGAATTCTCGTCAGCGTGGATGCGCAGGATTTCCGGGTGCCCTTCCGGCCCCGGCGCGGATGGGTGGATGTGCAGCGGACCAAAGCGGCGGCCGAAATCCTTGTGCTGCTCCAGGCTCATGTCCTGGTCGCGGAAAAAGATCACCTGGTGCGCCATCAGCGCATCGTGGATTTCCTGGAACTGCTGGTTGCCTAGCGGCTCCCCCAGCTTCACGCCATGGACTTCAGCGCCGATGGTGGGTGTGAGCGGGCGGACTTCGATGGTTTCGTACGTGGTTGCGGTGGACATCTGAATTGTTCCTCCAATGTCAGGGCGCATGGCACTTTGGTTGCAGGCATTACACCACTGGTGGCAGCCGATTACTAGAGCGATGGTACCAGAAACCCTACACCGTCAGGAGCCGGTTCTGGTGCCGGCATCGCTGCGGCGCTGGCGTCCTTCCCGATAGCGCATTAAACTTTCGGCCAATCTCCAGAAATCAGCCACCAGGAAAACACTCTATGTCCCAGTCTTCATCTTCTTCGGCCCGCTTGCCCCTGGAGGGCATCAACGTTGTCGAAATCGGTCAGGCACTGGCCGGGCCCCTCTCCGGCGTGATCTTCGCCGACCTGGGCGCGGAGGTGATCAAGATCGAGAAGCCCGGCGGCGGCGATGACGCCAGGCTGTGGGGGCCGATGGCGACCGAAGACGCCTCCCTGATGTTCAACGCGACCAACAGGTCCAAAAAGTCGGTGATTTTGGACCTGAAAGCGCCAGAGGACCTGGAGAAACTCTATGCCCTGATCCGCGAGGCTGACATCTGCATTCAGAACCTGCGGGCGGGCGTGGCGGACAAGGGCGGCTTCGGCCCAGCGGCGCTGATGGAGGTCAATCCCCGCCTGATCTATTGCCAGATCACGGCATTCGGCGAGGAAGGACCGCTGGCGATGCATACGGGCATGGACCCGCTGGCGCAGGCCTATGGCGGGGTGATGACGCTGACGGGCCGCCCGGACGACCCGCCGACCTTCTGCGCGCCAGCCATCAACGACACGGCGACCGGCATGTGGGCGGTGATCGGCGCGCTGGCGGCGCTGGAGGAGCGTCGGCATACCGGCAAGGGCAAGGCCATCGGCTGCTCCCTGTTCGAGAGCGCGGTGCACTGGGTCAACAACCCGCTGAACACTTATATGTATACCGGCAACGCACCGGTGCGCACGGGCGCTGCCTCCCCCAACCTGATCCCCTACCAGGTGTTCGAGACCGCCGACCGGCCGATCTGCCTGGCGGCGGGCAACAACCGCCTGTTCCTGAAATTCTCAGCGGAGATCGGCAGGCCGGAATGGTGCGACGACGAGCGGTTTAACACGCCGGGACCGCGCTTCGAGCATCGGGACGTGCTGATCCCGATGATCGCCGAGGTACTGGCTACCGACACCTGCGAGAACTGGATCCGGCGGCTGGAGGGCGTCGGCGTGCCGTGCTCCCCGGTGAACGACATTCCGGCACTGGCGGAGACGGAGCAGCTTGCCGCCGTGAAAATGGTGCAGCAAGTGCCGGGACGCGACTTTACGCTGACCGGCCTGCCGCTGACCCTGGATGGCGTGCGGCCGCCGATCCGTGCGGCCTCTCCCGGGTTGGGCGAGCACACGAACGCGGTGCTGGGCGCGCTGGGGAGCGGGGCGAAGGCGGCGGAGTAGCGGCGGCGATCATTCTCCGCTGCCCGTATCCCCGCCGGAAAACTCGCCCTCCGCGATTGGCTCGACGCCTGCGAACGAGCGGGCGTGGGCCAGCATAGCGGCTGACGGCTTGGCGTAGTAGCGCATCCGGCTGACTTGCAAGCCCAGCGCGCGACGGTTGCCGGCCATGAAGGCGGCATAGCGGAACAGCACGCCGAGGGCATCCATCACCACGGCGTTTTCGAAGCGCAGCAGACCCTTTCGCCAGACAAACTCGTTCAGCACGCCGTCGCCGGGAATAATAATGTCGGCGCCCGCATCGACCGCCCGGCGGCAGGCGCGGTGGAAGCCTTCGACGATGGGCCGGGTGGCGTCGTCATCGCCTTCCAGCATGTACTCATCGATGGGCGGTTCCATGGCAAGGGAGGCGGCAAAGCGGCTTTCCAGGCCATAGGCACGGGCGGACTCTTCGTGCTGGGCCTGCTGGTCCCCGTTCAGTGCAATCAGGGCGAAGCGCTGGCCGAGGGAGCAGGCAGTGAGCATCGCGGTCTCGGACAGGCCGGCAATCGGCATATCCACCAGCGAGCGCGCCGCCCGAATGCCCGGATCGTAGAAGCAGGCGAGGGCCATGGCGTCGTAGCCTTCGCGCTCCGCCGTCAAGGCGGCCTCGATCAGTTGCCGCTCGTTCAGCATTTCCAGGTAGGGATGACGGATGGCGTCGATGGGGGCCACGTCCCGGCCGTAAGTGCCGGGTTTCAGGCCGTGCACCGTCACGCTGACGCCGGGATCGGAGACCGCGGCGGCATGCTCCACCAAGGTGCGGCGGTAGAGCGGCACCATATCGAGGTCGGTAAAGCTTTGATGCCAGATGCGCATCGGGAGTCCTCCAACCGTCTATTCAAGGCCGATAGCCGTGCCGTCGAGGCCCCCGGATACCGCTGATCCGTCTCCGGGGAAGATGGCGCCGGGCTAAAGCGTTTCCGCCGACGCAACGGAAATCAGGGCCGCGCGCTACTGCACATAGATGGTGATCCGCTCGGACATGACGGGTGGGTCGTGGGGGACGTGGCTCCAGTCGCCGAGGACGAGTTGCAGCGTGTGCTTGCCGGGTTCGAGCTTCAGCAATGCCTCGGTCTGGCCGCCGCCGAAATGGATGTGGTTCTCGTCGGACGGCAGGGCGTAGTCCATTTGTTCCTTGCTCAATTCCGTGTCGATGAGCAGGTGGTGATGCCCGGTCTTCGGCTTTTGCACCCCGGCAGGCGCAATGCCCATGCCGGAAAGGCCGAACTGCACCAGCAGCGGGCTTGATACCGCATTGCCGTTCTTCAGGTTGATGAAGTAGACCTTGGACCCTGGTACCGATGGCGTGTCGCCCGCATAGGCAAGCGCCGAGGCCAGAGAAATAATGACGGCCAGCAGGATTTTCATGAGGACCTCCCTTTTGATGTGCGTCCGCTGACCAAAGGCTAGCCGGTCGCCGACCATAGGTCACTGCCCTTTCATGACGAGCCCTGCCCCTTCTGCGCCGACACATTCTGCGCAAACACCGCCGCCCAAAAAGCGGAACCGCGGCCCAGCCTACTTCGCCCTCTCCCTGATGACGGTGTCGGGCGGGCTCTGCTGGATCCTCTACGGCTGGGAGACGGTGGAGCATGTGCTGATCGGCGATTTCGATCTGATGATCAACGTGCTGCCGCGCATGGCCCTGGGCGTGCTGATCTTTGGCCTGCTGACCGTGATGGTGCCGCGCGACTGGGTGGCGAAGCACATGGGCCGGGATTCGGGCTGGAAGGGGCTGGCCATCGGCCTGCTGGCGGGCGCGGTCGCGCCGGGCGGCCCCTGGGTGATCTACCCGTTGGCGGCGATGCTGATCCGTTTCGGCGCGGAGGTGGGCGCGGTCGTGACCTTCATGATGGCGTGGAGCCTGCTGGGCATGAACCGGTTCCTGGTGTGGGAAGTCTCCTTCCTGGGGGAGGAACTGGCCGGTATGCGGATGCTGGCGGCCCTGCCCTTCCCCATTCTGGCCGGACTGATGGTGCGCTGGCTCTGGAAAGAGCGGCAATGGCCGCGCGTGGACCGGGACTAGAGGGCCGGGCATGGGGATTTCCACCATCATTCTGGTCGCCATGGTGCTGGGCCTTGGCATCGCAGTGCTGGTTCACCCGGAGCGCACGCTGGGCGAGGCCATGAAGATTTCCGGGAAGCAGGCGTTGTTCCTGATCCCGGTGATTATTCCCGCCATCATCTCCGCCGGGTTTGTGGCGCAATTGCTGCCCAGCGAGGAAATCGGCCGCTGGGTCGGTCCGGAGTCCGGCTTTACCGGTACGATGATCGCCGCCGCGTTCGGTGCGCTGATGCCGACCGGGCCCATGCTAATCCTGCCCGTGGTGGCGGCGCTGTTGCAGGCTGGCGCAGGCGAAGCGCAGATGCTGGCCCTGCTTAACGCCTGGATGATGATGAACGTGCAGCGGCTGGTGCTCTATGACCTGCCGCTGGCGGGCTTCGCGTTAACGGCCCGGCGCTTCAGCATGGGCGTGATCGCCATGCCGCTGGCGGCGTTGCTGGCGCTGGCGATTATGCGATAGGCTTACCGCCGGAACATGATCTTCACTGAAGCGTTTCAGTCAGAGCTTAAACATGTGCTCTCTATGCCATTGCAAGAAACGCGGGTGCGGCTGGTCAGAGGCGCGTTTTGGGCGAATCAAATAGCCATTCCTGTTAATAACCGAATAGATTGCTTCTTGATCGTTCGCCTGCCGTGAAATCAAAATTTTCAGATCGTCTGCAATACTGATTAACCCACGATCAAACATCCAATGAGCTGTTCCACACAGAGCAATACCGTTGGTAAGGATGTCTGGACCATTCTTTTCGACGGGTTGGATGTGAGCGGCTTCTACTTCGGCTCGACCGCCGCCATTAATCAGCCTTAACCCGGAAATTGCGCATCTTTCTTCGTATGCTTGCAGAACAACCCGTCTGAAATTGCGGTCACGAACAATCCGCGAGCCCAGATACTCCGAGCGGTCGCGATCGCTTGCAAAATAGGGAAATGGGTCGGCTTCTGAAATGCCTTGACCTGTAGCAGTGTCGCCACTGCGTGGCAGCAAAGGTTCAAATGAGTGGACGCCAAGATTGACTATCCTATCAAAATCCTCTGGCGGAATGACACGCACCGCCGACTGTGCTCGCCCGGAGACATTTCCAGCCTCATTCAATACACTGCGTTCCGGCACACCAGACGAGCCGCGGAACGGAACCGGTGTACCGAATTCCAGATAGCTACCTTGTTCGATGATAGCGATGTGCATTTTTGCGATCCTTGGGTCCGGGATCACGTTCTTGATCTTGGCGACGCCAAAGTACCCCTTATGGTCCCGAACTTTGCGAGGCTCATAGTAAAGAATCCAATCGCCCACGCACTGTTCAACTCTGCCCAGATAGTTTTGCGGAAATTGATAGCGCTCAGACGGGACATCCTCGTATTTCGAATCCGGACGGTGGATGAAAACGCCTTTAGCCATATTGAAACCAAACAGGTGTGGTAAAGCCTGTTACGATAACGACCAATCAAACAGAGGAAAGCCCCATGAAAGTATGCGCAACCGGCTATGGGTTGGTCGAGGGACCAATCTGGCATGAGGAACTCGGTCTGCTGTACAGCGATGTGCTGAACGGCGGCGTCTTCCGGCTGGCGAGGGACGGCTCCATCAGCCAGCAGGTGCCGAAGCGGCGGGGCATCGGTGGAATGGCCTTGCACGCGGATGGCGGACTGGTGATGGGTGGACGCGATGTAGTGGCCGCCAACCTGGACGGCACCGACATGCGGGTGCTGCTGGCGGGCGCGGATACGCCTGCGGGCATCGGCTTCAACGATCTGACCACGGACGCAACGGGCCGCATTTATGTGGGTTGCGTCGGCTTCCGCATTTTCGGTGGTGAGGAGCCGAAACCGGGCTTCCTGCATGTGATCGACCTGGACGGCAGCGTGCGGACGATTTCTGACGGTATTATGCTGACTAACGGCATGGGCTTCTCCCCGGACGGCAAGGTGCTTTACCACTCCGATGCGCGGGGCGATGTGGTGCGGGCCTATGACGTGCTGCCGGATGGCTCGGTCGGGCCATGGCGCGCTTTTGCCGGTATCAAAGGCGGCGAGACGCCGGATGGCCTGGCCGTCGCGGCAGACGGTTCTGTTTGGGTAGCGCTGGCGCATGGCGGCGCGGTCGCGGTTTATGAGCCGGACGGCACCTTGCGCGAGCGGATCGCGGTGCCCTTGCCCATGGTGACGAGCGTCTGCTTCGGCGGAGACGATCTGCGCGACCTCTACATCGTCACCGGCAGCCGGGGCGGGCCGCGCGATAATTGCGGCAGTGTGTTCGTGATGCGGAGCGAGGTGCCGGGATTGGCAGTGGCGCCGGCGCGGGTGGCGAAATAATCCATGCAGGCGGGCGGAGGCTGACTATCCGCCCGCAACCGTTAAAGCATTTTACAAAACAGATATGATAACAATACCTTAACAGATAACCCCCATACGTATTAATACCGAATCCTGGAAATTCGCTTGAGCGGGCCGGAGAAGTCGGGCAGGCTGTTGTTAGTCAAAACAGTTTTGGGGTCTGTGAAATGCGTGAGTCATTCCGCAACAAATCTTTGCAAACACTTGGCATTTCGGCTGTAGCCCTTGCGCCTTTGACGGCGGAGGCTGCGATTGTTCACGTCACGGGTTCTCCGCTCACGGTCGGCGTCACCGAGTCCGCCGGCTGGGACGTGGACGGATCCGGAGCGGCCGAGTTTGAATTCCGCAACCAGCACAACGTCGCGTTTTGTCGGCGGGCGGACGTTTTCCGACGACATAGTGTTCTTGTACAGCGGCGGGTCCCTGAACGGCCGGGGATTGGCCGGACAGCAGCCCGATGGGTTCTCCGTTGCAGTCATGCACCGGTCACAGCATGTGGGGCCGACGCTGCCGTCGTCTCTGACAATTGCGACTGCCGGATCGTATGGGCGGGGCGTTATGCGCGCCGACCGTGTGCGTTCGTTGACCTCCTCGACACGCAGCAGTTCAGCATCGGCGCCGGCCGGCGGGCCGTTCTATGATTTCGGACAGGAACCGGGGTTCCTAGGATTTGCCTTCGATCCGGGCGGCGGCCTGCATTATGGCTGGGCGAAGCTGCAATTCGACGAAGACGGCTACGACAGTTCCCTGACCATCAGCGAATGGGCCTATGAGGATGAGCCGGGCGAGGCCATTCACGTGGGCAACATACCCGCACCGCCGGCGGCAGTGGCAAGCCTGACCCTGCTGGCCATGGGGGCGGCCGGTCTCCGGGCGCAGCGGCGGAAGCGCCATGATGCGGCGGAGGAAAAGCCGGTGAGTCTCCGCGCAAATTAAACTGAGGTTTTATGTCAAGCGCCGGACGCCTCGTCGCGCGCAATTTGCGGAATGGGTTCTGAATCGCGTTCAGGACAATGGAATGGGGAAGTTTTGACGATAATGCAAGGCGCAAGCCCATGCAGGCGCCGCGCCGCGCCCTCAGTCGTCGTCCAGTTCCGTGTCCCAATACAGGTAGTCGCCCCAGCTTTCATGCAGAAAATTG
Organism: Alphaproteobacteria bacterium; assembly: GCA_965222315.1. Taxonomy (GTDB): domain Bacteria; phylum Pseudomonadota; class Alphaproteobacteria; order Bin95; family Bin95; genus JACKII01. The sequence continues at coordinate 3,351,619 of OZ244951.1, forward strand.
GGCGGGAAAGCCCGCCCATGATCTTGCAGTTTAAAGACCGACGGCTCGGCAGGCATCACCGTCGGACGCATGCCCGCAACCGTAGGCATCTTGTTGCCCTTGGCCAGATTGCAGCGGCCGCAGGAGGTCACGACATTCTCCCACGTTGTCCGCCCGCCGCGGGAGCGGGGGATTACATGGTCGAAGGTCAGGTCCTGGGGATGGAATCGCTCGTCGCAGTACTGGCAGATGAACCGGTCGCGCAGGAACACGTTGAAGCGGGTGAAGGCGGCGCGGCGGGCGGGCGGCACATATTCCTTCAGGGCGATAACGGACGGCAGGGCCATCTCGAAGCTGGGCGAGCGCACGGCCATGTCGTATTCGGCCAGGACGTTGACCCGGTCGAGGAAGACCGCCTTGATCGATTCCCGCCAGGACCAGAGGCTCAGCGGAAAATAGCTCAGCGGCCTGAAATCGGCGTTTAGCACCAGGGCTGAACTTTGCTCCAGGGCGACGCTCACGGTGGAACACTCCTTGGCTGCCGGCGGCGAGTAGCGGCCTCGTTCCCCTGTTCCGGTACACATTCCGGCGCGGGAAGGTTTGCCACTGCGCAACCGCCTCCATCAGTTGCTATATATTGGGTCATAATAGGCCCATATGACAAGAATAAGTCGCAGGCCGATGCAGACCGGCCCCCACTGACGCCCCGTTTACCGAGTGCCTTCGATGCGATCTTTCTCCTACGACGCCGATGCGCCGCGCGAACGCTCCGATTGGGCCACTATCGCCACGTTGCTGCCGTTCCTGTGGCCAGCAGGAAACACCGGCGCGCGGGTCCGGGTCGTGGTTGCCATGATCGCCATGTTAGCAGCAAAAGTTTCGGTGACCTACATCCCGATTCTGTTCGGCGAGGCCGTGGATTCACTGCCGGCGCTGGCCGACGCGGGCATGGCGGCGGCATTGCCGGTGGGGCTGATCCTGGCCTATGGCCTGGCGCGGGTCGCCTCCCTGGCCTTCGGGGAGTTGCGGGACGCAATCTTTGCCAGCGTCGGGCAGAGCGCCATCCGCACCATTGGCCTGACCACGTTCCGGCATCTGCACAAGCTGTCGTTGCGGTTTCATCTGGAGCGGCAGACGGGTGGACTCTCGCGCTTCATCGAGCGCGGCACCAAGGCCATCGACACGCTGCTGCGCTTTACCCTGTTCGCCATCCTGCCGACGCTGATCGAACTGGTGCTGGTGTTCGTGCTGCTCTGGAGCCTGTTGAATATCTGGTTTGCGCTGGTGACCATTGTCACCGTGGCGCTTTATATTACCTACACCGTTACCGTAACTACCTGGCGGATCAAGCTGCGCCGCCGCATGAATGAGGCCGACCAGCGCGCCAACACACGGGCGATCGACAGCCTGCTCAACTACGAGACCGTCAAGTATTTCGGCAACGAGGCGCACGAGGCCGAGCGCTTCGATACGGCGCTGCGCCGGTACGAGAAAGCGGCTGTCTCCAGCGGCCAGTCCCTGGGTGTGCTTAACACGGGACAGTCTCTCATCGTTTCGGCAGGCCTCGCCATCGTCATGCTGATGGCAGCGGCCGGTATCCAGGACGGCAGCATGAGCATCGGCGATTTCGTCATGGCCAACACGTACCTGATCCAGTTGGCGCAGCCGCTGGGCTTTTTCGGGTTCGCCTACCGCGAGATCAAGCAGGCGCTGGTGGATATGGAGCGCATGTTCCAACTGCGACGGGTCGAGCCGGAAGTGGAGGACAAGCCGGGCGCTCCGCCGCTGCGGGTCGAGGGCGGTGAGGTGCGGTTCGAGGATGTCGAATTCGGCTATGACGAGCGGCGGCCCATCCTGAAGGGCGTGAGCTTCACCGTGCCTGCCGGCAAGACGGTGGCGGTCGTGGGACCGTCCGGCGCGGGCAAATCCACCATCAGCCGCCTGCTGTTCCGGTTCTATGACGTGAACGGAGGCCGGGTGCTGATCGACGGGCAGGACATCCGCAGCGTGACGCAATCCTCCGTCAGGGCCGCGCTGGGCATCGTTCCCCAGGATACCGTGCTGTTCAACGACACCATCGCGTACAATATCGACTATGGCTTTCCGGGCCGCGGCCAGGCGGCCATCGAGCAGGCAGCCAAGCACGCGCAGATTCATGACTTCATCGAAAGCACGCCGGATGGCTATGACACCATCGTGGGCGAGCGCGGGCTGAAGCTCTCCGGCGGCGAGAAGCAGCGCGTCGCCATCGCCCGCACCATCCTGAAAGACCCGCCGATCCTGCTGTTCGACGAGGCGACCAGCGCCCTCGACAGCGCGACGGAGCAGGCGATCCAACAGAACCTGCGCGACCTCTCCCAAGGCAAGACGACCCTGGTGATCGCGCACCGGCTCTCCACCGTGGTGGATGCGGACGAGATCCTGGTGCTGCGCGATGGCGAGATCGTGGAGCGCGGGCGGCACCGGGACCTGCTGGGGAAGCAGGGTGTTTATGCCGACATGTGGGCCCGGCAGCAGGAAGATGCAGATGCGGGGCCGGCCGGCCAGCCGGGATAGGGAAGCCTTCCCCATCCCGGAGCGCCAGCTTCACTTAATCGCTAAAGTGATACTCGTTCAGCGTCATCTTGCACGCCGGGTGCAATTGTTCGTCACGAGCGATCAGGCAGCTCATCAAGCCACCGGTGCCCGGAAGGATATCTTTGCAGGTCGTCGCGATATCCAGCGCGCAATACTCGGCAACCTGACGGTACTTGAAGACGGTCGATGTAACATAGAGTTGCGTCGCATCGAGATCACTTTCACAGGCTGGGTTTAGCTTGTTGTAGTGCTCATAGAGGCACTCGATGACACGCGCCTCGCCAGGTACAGTGGCTTGACAGAATTCCGTTAGTTCGGAGCGGCAAGAATTGCCGACATCACGCCACAACAGATTTAGTTGATTGGTAACGTCGAGATACTGCCGGGTTAGTTTGACGCCGACCTCAGTCTCCGTTTCCCGCACCTCCAGCAGATCTGCGAGCAAAGCACCGTGAATTTCCGGATGCGCATAGATGATCTCTGTCCGGCGGTTTGGCTCAAGACATGCTTTCAGCGCGTCGCCTGTTTCCCGGGTACATAGCACCAACGGCTCGGACGAACCCACGCTTTCGATGCTGATCACGTCCGCCGGGATACCGACAGAGACCAGATACGTCTTTACTGCTTCACCGCGGCGCTGCCCGAGCCCTTTATTATAGTTTTCATCGCCAAGACGGTCTGTGTGTCCGCGAACGACGACCTTTTCCAGCAATATATGCTGATGTATGCGTCCCAACTCGTCGAGGCGGGCTTTGGCAGCATCTGGCAGTGTATCGTCATCGAAGGCAAATTGCTGGTCACCGGCGGCTGCCTCCGTCGGTGAGTTGCTAAGGCCAGCGATCTCAGCATGAGGGTCACATTCCTCGATGGCGTTCCGGAACGACCATTGCGCGGAGCGAATGCAGCGGCCATCCGGATCGCGGATAACTTCATCCTCGCTATTGAAAAAGTAGCCGTCAGACTTTGCGAATTTTGCGACAGCCATTTTTTGTGCCCGACGCGGATGAAGTGGCTACGGCAACCGCAAACGCAAACGACAGTATCTCAGATTCCCCTCAACTGCTGAATCAATCTGCTTGAGATCGTAACAAAAGGACTACAACTGATTGAGGACACAGTCGCAATGTCAAATACTAATGGCATCCATGCTACCCGTCCTTTCGGGCAGGCCGCAGTGTCCAGCCAAAGACTTTCTCGTGAGAATTGGTAGCTTCGCCTGAGCGGAAGCGATTAGGCTGGAAGGCAAATGAACCAACAAGCCTGAGGAACAGCCAGCCATGACCGATGACACCACCTGGGAACCGGAAGTCGATGAGTTGCGCGACCGCCGCGCCCGCATGAGCGCTATGGGCGGCGAGGAACGCGTCAAACGCCAGCATGATGGCGGCAAGCTGACCGCGCGGGAACGATTGGCCGGCATGGTGGACGAAGGCTCGCTCCGGGAATTCAAGCACCTGCAGGGCGAGCCGGAATACGGGCCGGACGGCAAGCTGACCAGCTTCCTGCCGAAAGGCATGGTGGAGGGCATAGCCAAGGTCGATGGCCGCAAGGTGATCGTGGCAGCGGGCGATTTCACCGTGCGCGGCGGCTCCGGCGCGGGCTCGGCCAGGGGGGCGTTGGGCGCGGAGCTGAGTGCCTCGCAACGGGCGCTGGAATGGCAATTGCCGTTCGTGCGCCTGCTGGATGCGGCGGGCGGCAGCGTGCGCGGGTTTGAGGTGCTGGGCCGGACCTACCTGCCGGACGGCAACTCCTATGGTCAGCATGACGTGGCGATGCTGCAGAATGTGCCGGTGGCGGCGGCGGTGCTGGGCTCGGTCGCGGGACTGCCGGCGGTGGAAGCGCCGCTCAGCCATTTCTCCGTCATGGTGAAGGGCATCAGCCAGATATTTCCGGGCGGGCCGCCGGTGGTGAAGGCGGCGCTGGGCGTCGACATCAAGAAGGAAGACCTGGGCGGCGACCAGATCCACACGCGCGTTAGCGGCTGTATCGACAATGTTGCCACGTCGGAGGAAGACGCCTTCGGCCAGATCCGGCGCTGGCTTAGCTACCTGCCGTCCAGCGTGCACGAGATGGCCCCGCGGGTGGAGACTGGCGACGATCCCGGCCGAACCGAGGACGACCTGATCCGCTTCATGCCGAAGGACCGGCGGCACCCGTACAAGACGCGCAAGTTGATCGACATTCTGGCGGACAAGGACTCGTTCTTTGAAATATCGCCGCTCTATGGCCGCTCCCGCATGATCGGGCTTTGCCGGTTCAATGGCTATCCGGCGGCGATCATGGCGAACAACCCGATGCACAAGGGCGGCTCCACCGACGTGGCGGCGGGCAGCAAGGTGATGCGGCTGATGCAGCTTTGCGACACGTTCCATCTGCCGCTGATCTCTCTCTGCGACGAGCCGGGCTTCCATGTCGGTCTGGAGATGGAGAAACAGGGTATCGAGCGGGCGGGTGCGCGCATGATGAGCATGGTCAATCTCTCGCGCATGCCCTGGTGTACGGTCGTGACCGGCCGGATGTACGGGGTGGCGGGCCAGTGCCACCACCGGCCAACCGGCATGTTCCGCCGCTATGCCTGGCCGAGCGCCAATTGGGGCTCCATGCATATCGCGGGCGGCGCGGCGGCGGCCTACCGCCGGGAGATCGAGGCGGCGGACGACCCCGACGCCAAGCGGGCGGAGATAGAGGCGCGGCTGACCGCCATTGCCTCCCCCTTCCGTACGGCGGAGGCGACCGGCCAGGACATTATCGACCCGCGGGAGACAAGGCCCCTGCTCTGTGAGTTCGTCGAGGACGCCCAGCGGATATTGCAGCGCCAGGTCGGGCCGCCGCACATGCCCTACCTGCCGTGAGGGCAGTGTGAAGCGCTGGGGTCAATGCCCTGGGGTTAATGCGATGGGGTTAACGCGCTGTTAACGATGTCTGTGGTATCGGAGAAGGATAGGCCTATGCCCTGCTCGCCTGCGCTTGGTGAGGGTGTTCGCTTGGTTGCCAAGGCGGCATGAAACCCAAGACGAAAGCGGAGAGAGGCATCTACATTCCATCGACATTGGCTCTACATTGGATCGCAATCATCGACATTTTTCGTTACTGCGATACCGGAAATGTCGATAAATGTAGAGGAATGTAGATTAAAGTAGATGCAAAATTCTTTGCACTACCCGGCTGCCAATTTAAGCAAGCGCCGGCGCCGGGACGAGGACGGGATGCTCAGGCTTTCGCGGTATTTGGCTACCGTTCTTCGGGCAACTGACATGCCTTCCCCTTCCAGCATCTCCACCAGCTTCTCGTCGGAAAGCACATTGGCGACGGTTTCACCCTCGATCATCTGACGCAGGCGATAGCGGACGGCCTCCGATGAATGAGCATCCGCGCCGCCGGCATTGGCGACGGCGTTGGAGAAGAAGAACTTCAGTTCTAAAACACCCCGCGGCGTCGCCACATACTTGCCGCTGGTCACGCGACTGACAGTGCTTTCGTGCATGCCGATGGCCTCCGCCACGTCCTTCAGCGTCATGGGGCGCAGACCGCTGACCCCCTCCTCGAAGAAGCGTTCCTGGCTTTCGACGATCGCCGCCGTGGTCTTGAGGATCGTATTGGCGCGCTGGTCGAGCGCCTTCACCAGCCAGTTGGCGCTCTGCCATTGCTCGGTCACGAATTCCGCGACCTTCTTCCCCTTCGCCGCCCGGCGAATGGAGGCGTAGTAGGTGCGGTTCACCAGCACCTGCGGCAGGGCATCAGGGTTCAGTTCCACGTGCCAGCCGCCATCGGCGGCCCGGCTGACCGTCACATCCGGGATCAGGGTTTGAACCGGCGCATGATCGAAGGCCGCTGCCGGGCGGGGCGCGCAGGTGCGCAGCCGCTTCAGCATGACCTGCAAACCGCCAAGATCCGTGCCGCAAAGCCTGGCCAAGCGGGCAAAGTCGCCCTTGCCGATCAGGTCCAGATGGTCGAGCAGGCAATGCATCGGGGCATCAAGCGCCCCCATGTCGGCCAGTTGCACCGACAGGCATTCACGGACACTGCGCGCGCCGATGCCCGGCGGGTCGAGTTGCAGGAAGCGCTGGTGCACCTCGGCCAGGTACTGCTGGCTGATGCCGAGGAGGTAGGCGAGCTCCGCCACATCCCCGGCGAAGTACCCGGCCTCGTCCAGGTTATCGGCGATCAGTAGGGCGGCCCGGCGGATGATGGGGTCGGCGAACTCCTCCCCGATCTGGGCTTCCAAATGCGCCCGCAGGCTGACGGGGCTCTCCGCATAGGCTTCCCAGCCACTGCCGTCCTCCCAACCGCCGCCGCTGGCGCCATTGCCGCCGCGGCTCTCCCAGACGAGGCTGCCCCCCTCCCTCGCCGGCGCGCCGTCGGCGGAGCCGCCATCGTCCCAGACATTGGAATAGTCGGTATCAGACGCCTCCAACTGGTGGCCGAACCCCTCGTCACTGCCGACGACATCGGCGCTGTCATGCTCCAGTGCGGCAGCCGGTTCAGGGACCGCATCGACCGCCCCGTCCGCGTCGGGCTCCCGCACTTCCAGCAGGGGGTTTTCGGCCAATTGCTCTTCAAGATAGGCCGACAGCTCCATATTCGGCATCTGCAGCAGTTTGATGGCCTGCTGCAGCTGCGGCGTCATTGTCAGGCTTTGAGTCTGACGGACCTGGAGACGTTGGCTAAGTGCCATGGATACGCGGGCCTGTACCGGCGGGTTGCTGCGGACGCACTATGCAGCATCTCTCCCTAAAATCAGGCAAACCAATCGCCGCTACCGTGCAAATCCCTCGCCCAGATAGACCTGGCGCACCCGGTCATGGGCGACGATCTCGTCCGGCGTGCCTTCCATCAGCACCCGGCCGTCGTGCAGGATGTAGGCGCGATCGACCACGTCCAGGGTCTCCCGCACATTGTGGTCCGTAATTAGCACGCCGATGCCCCGCTCCTTCAGGTGGGAGACCAACTCACGGATTTCACCGACGGCGATGGGGTCGATACCTGCCAATGGCTCGTCCAGCAGGATGAAGCTGGGGTGGGCCGCGAGCGCGCGGGCGATCTCCACCCGGCGACGCTCACCGCCAGACAACGCCAGCGCCGGTGTATGGCGCAGGCGGGTGATAGAGAATTCCGCCAGCAGATCGTCAAGCAGCGCTTCCCGCGCGTCCGCCCGCTTTTCCGTTACTTCGAGGACCGCGCGGATATTGGCTTCAACAGTCATGCCACGGAAGATCGACGGCTCTTGCGGCAGGTAGCCGATGCCGCGGCGGGCGCGGCGGTACATAGGCAGATGAGTAATGTCCTCACCATCCAGGCGCACCACACCGTAGTCGGGTCGGATCAGTCCGGTGATGATGTAGAAGCTGGTGGTCTTGCCCGCACCGTTCGGCCCGAGCAGGCCGACAGCCTCGCCCCGATGGACGTTCAGGGACACGTCGCTAAGCACCGGGTGGCGCTTGTAGCGTTTACCGAGGTTCTCGGCATGCAGTCCTTCGTTTGGATTTTGCTCTATGACGCGCAACGACTTCTCCATTCAGCCAGCCGCCTTGTTGGCATTATTTCGGGCGTGGCCTGGGTAATATGGGGGCAGCAGGCTCCCTTGACGATAAGGGCGCGGCCTTTTCCGCCGTTCTCCCCTGATTTTGCTGAGTTTGCTCCGCTCCCGGGCTCTCGGCCGCGTTAGACTCCGACGCGGCCTCCGCTGCTGGCGATTGCACTCCATCGGCGGTGCCGGGGTAGAATACGGAGCGGACCCGCTCGCCCGGTGCGGCTATCAGGCGGCTAACGCCGCTTTCCATATCGACGATGGCCTTTGCACCGCTTAACTGGTTCTTCCCACGGGTTATCGTGACATTACCTTCCAGTGTAGCAACTTTTTGCACCGCATCGTAAGACCCCTTGTCGCCGACGACAACTTCGCTTTCGGTCTTGATGACGACTTGGCCCCACGCCCGCACCTGGTTGAGCGCCAATTTTTCCGGGCTGGTGGCAGCGCTGGCTGTTTGCGCGGCACCGTCGCGCGCAGCCAGTTGCGCCTCGATCACGTCGGCGCGGATGCGGGTATTGTCGGAGTTCTGAATGGCCGTTGCCTCGCCGCGGGCGACAGCGCGCTTCTCCGCCCCCCAGTATTCCAGGCGATCTTCCGCCGTGACCGTCTGTTCTTCGGCCTCAATCCGCAGATTCCGTCCCTTCAGGACAAAAAGCTCGCGCTCCAGGTCATAAGTAGCGTGTTCGCCGGTCAGCCGCTCCTTGCCCGTGGTGATGACCACCGCGCCCAATGCATCGACACGGTGGATACTGCGCCTGCCGTCGATGTCTTTATAGGATGCGCTGACAATATCGGCACGCAGGCGGACATCGCCCTGGCGCACCACCACGTTGCCACGGGCAACCACCATCTGCTGGTCCTGGTGCAGTTCCAGGCCCTTGTCGGATTCGAGCTCAAGCGGCTTGTCGCCGCCGCCGACATTGCCGAGCGGATTAATCTGCGCCGCCGCCGGATGCACCATCGCGAGCAGGGTCAAGACCGTAAGCAGGAAACGGGGCATCAGGGCTTCTTTTCGGGAATCTCGTTGAGGATCAACTTGGACCGCCCAAGCACCTTAACGGTTTCTCCCTTATCCAAAATCTCAAATCCGCTGCCAGACAGGGTGCCATTTGGCCCGGTTCCCGAAACCGGCTGGTCGCCATAGGCGCGAGCCGCCGGGATATCCACGTTCGCCAGTTCCGTTTCGATCCGGTACCCGAGGCTGTGGATCAGCACGACATTGCGGCGGAACACGATGCTTTCGTCTTCGCGGGTATACTCGCCTTCGTCGGCACTGACCTTGATGGTCTCGCCATTTTCGACCTGGATTTCCGCTTGCGGCTTGCGCAGCACAACCCGGTTCAAAACACCGTCCAACTGCTGGGCCTCTTCGGCCCGGAGAGTGAAGGGCCGCCCTTCCTCGTCCGTGCCAACAACCCGGGCGGCGATCATGCGGATTTCGCTCGAGTTAATATCCTCAATTGACTGGGGCAGTCCGCTCACATCGAGCGCGCTCTCGAAGTCCAGTTGCGGCCAGATAACGGCCAGCAGCAACAATGCCGCCGCCGACAGCGGCAGGAGGATACGCAGGGACCGGACAAGGCTGGAGTACCGGCGGCCACCGCGTCTCCGGCTCCTCGGCCGCCGGACCAGCCGGTCCAGGCGTTCGTCTGCGGGCGCGGGCGAGGTCATGAGATACCGGCTCTCAGGCAATCATGCACATGGACGATGCCGATAGCGGCGGGCACCGCTGCCTCGCCATCGACCACGAACAGGCTGGTAATCGCGCTCTCGTTCATGATGGCGAGCGCCTCTTCAGCCAGCGCGCCTGGGCGAATGGTTTTGGGGGCCGCGGTCATGATGGCGCCCGCCGGCCGCCTCACGAGATCGGCGGACATGTTACGCCGCAAATCACCGTCGGTAATGACGCCGGCTAATCCGCCTTGCTCGTCCAGCACGCCGATACAGCCGAAACTGCTGGCGGTCATTGTCACCAGTGCATCGGCCATCAGCGTGTCAGGCGTGATCAGGGGCGGGTCGCGATGCATGATCTCCGAGACGCGCATCAGGCGGCGGCCAAGCGTGCCGCCCGGATGCAGATTGCGGAAGTCGTTGGGCGAGAAGCCCTGGCGTTCCAGCAATGCTACGGCCAGCGCATCGCCCATGGCCATGGCCATGGTCGTCGAAGTGGTCGGCGCCAGGCGGAGCGAACAGGCTTCCGGCGCGTTCGGCAGCAGCAGGGTGACCGTCGCATTTTCCGACAGCGTCGACGGCGCGCGGCTGGTTATCGCAATGATCGGAATGCGCAACCGGACCGCATGGGCCAGCATATCCGCCAGTTCCGCCGTGTTGCCGGAGTTGGAAAGCGCCAGCAGGGCATCCCCGCTCGTCACCATGCCGAGGTCGCCGTGACTGGCTTCCGCCGGGTGGACGAATTGGGCCGGCGAGCCGGTCGAGGCCATGGTCGCCGCGATCTTGTGGCCGATATGGCCGCTCTTGCCCATGCCGGTAATGATGATCCGGCCGTCGATGTTGGCAAGCAGTTCGACCGCATTGGCGAAGTCGTCGCCGACCTGCGCGGCCATTTGGGCCAGCGCCTCGCTCTCCATCAGCATCACGCGGCGGGCGATTTCTTTCGGCTCGAACCCTTCGGGTACGGTGTCGTCAACTGTGGGCAAAAATATCAACCTCTTCCCAGCCGCCCAGATCCAGGGCGGCGCGTGTCGGCAAGAACCGGAAGCAGGCCTCCGCCATGCCGGTCCGGCCTTCTCTGGCCAGCATTCCGTCCAACCGCTCGCGGAGCGCGTGCAGGTGCAGCACGTCGGCCGCCGCATATTCCGTCTGCGCCTGGCTCAAGTCTGCCGCGCCCCAGTCGGAGGATTGCTGCTCTTTCGCCAGCGAGATGCCAAGCAACTCGCGGCAGATGTCTTTAAGCCCATGCCGGTCCGTATAAGTGCGCACCAGCTTGGACGCGATTTTCGTACAATAGATGGGGTTGCACTCTACGCCTAGGTAGTGGCGCAACACCGCAACGTCAAAGCGGGCGTAGTGAAAGATCTTGGTGACGGCGGGATCGGCAAGCAGCGCCTTCAGGTTCGGCGCATTGAATACCGCCGGCTCGCCATCGGCGGGGCGCGGAAACTGCACCAGATGGGCATCACCATCGCCGGCTGAGAGCTGCACGACACACAGACGGTCGCGGCCTGGCCGCAATCCCATGGTCTCGCTGTCGATTGCTACCGCGCCGCCCCAGCCGATGCCTGCGGGGATGTCCCCCTGGTGAACAGTGATGGACATGGCAGCGGCATCCCGTGTTCCGGCGGTCAGGAAGGCCAACTTGGCGGGGAGGCCTAAATGCTCGGTGGTGCCCAGGAGAAGACTCGAACTTCCACGGCCTTTCGGCCACAGGTACCTGAAACCTGCGCGTCTACCAATTCCGCCACCTGGGCAATTCGGGTGACCGAGCATCTGCCCGCCATTGCGTCGGCGGGTAGAGGCGTGGTGTTAAGGGCGGCAGAGATACTTGTCAACGCCCCTGTCGCGCCAAATCTCCTGCCTGCGACAGAAACGGAGCCTCCATGCGGTTCGACGACAAAGCCAGCGCCCGCGACCATGTTTGGGATGCGTTGGAACGCCAGAAACTGGGCGCCTACCCGTTTCCGGTCAGGGGACGCATTCCCAACTTCCGCGGAGCCAAGGAAGCAGCGGCGCGCCTTATGGAAACGCCGCTGCTGCAATCCGCCCGCCGGATCAAGGTCAACCCGGACAGCCCCCAGCGTTTCGTCCGGGCGGAGGCGTTGCGCCGGGGCATCCAGGTCTACGTGCCGACGCCGCGGCTGGCGGGAGGATTCATGCTGCTGGACCCGGCCTCGATCCCGCAAGACGCCATCTGGAAAGCATCGGCCCGCAGCAACTGGGAACGATACGCTAGGCCGGTCGCGCTGGAGGACTTACCGGAAATGGACCTGATCGTTACCGGCTGTGTCGCGGTAACGCCGGAGGGCAAACGCGCCGGCAAGGGTGCGGGCTATAGCGACCTGGAATTCGCCATATTGCGGGAACTCGGCCATCCGGCAGTGCCGGTGGTCACCACCGTGCACGACGTGCAGGTGGTGGAGGACTTTCCCATCGACGGCCATGACCAGCCGCTTTCGATGATGGTCACGCCGACACGGGTGATTGTGGTGGAGCCCCCTCTGCCCTCCCCTGCCGGGGTGGAATGGGAGAAGCTGCCGGCCGATGCCCTGACCGCGATGCCGGTCCTAGCTAACTTGCGCTGTTTGGACGGTTCAGACGACGGATAGGCCGGGTCGGCGTCGGCGTGCTGGAGGCATTGGAAGAGCCGGAAGAGGTACTGCGCCGGGACGATGTGCGCCGCTCCGCCTTCTGTTTCGCCTGCCAGGATTTCTCCCCCTCCGCCAGCGTCCAGATAACGAGGCGCTTCAGGACTTTGCCCAGTGCCTCGTCAAAAGCGTCGATTACCGGGTCGATGGCGCCGGCGGGGGCTACCGACTCCCTCGCGAAATGCTCGACCGCGATAATCTGGCGCTCCGGCATCTGCACCAGACGGACGTTGATCGTCACATTGACCCGCTGCTGGTCGCCTTCCTGGTGCGCCTGAAACTCGCGCAATTCCGGCTGCAGCACGAAATTTGGCCGTAGCCCGATGGATGCGGGGCCGACACCGACGATTGCGTGCGAATTGTCGAAGGATTCGATGATCAGGTTCTGCACCATCAATGGCGCGCGGTCGACCCAGCTTGCCTCCGCAAAATAGTTGAAGCGGTAGGGCGTCTCCATCAGGCCGATACGGTTGGTATTGATGCTGGCGGCGGCAGATGGCGTATCCACCACCAACTGCCAGTCCACATCCGGTATATCCTCCGGAAAGGTGCTCTTGGAGCTTAGCCGGAACAAGCGCGGCGGATTTCCGGCGGCTGCATTGAGGACCGACTCACACCCGGCGAGTGTCGCGCCGGCGCCGCCAGCCAGCAGCGCCAGCGCCAACCGTCGTGTTATATCAGCGTGCTTCATAGCCACGTTTTTGATTACCCAAAAGAAAACCAGAAGGATCGCGGTTCAGGTCATTGGTAACCTGCCGCAGACTAATAACCAATTCCCGTACTTCCGCAATAAACGCATTCGCGTCATACAAGGTAACATTGGTGAAATCCCGGATGGGCCCGCGATTTTCGGCGATCATCCCGTCCAGTTGCGCGCTGGCATTGCCGATTTTACGGGCTGCTTCTTCCACCTGCACCAGCGCCTCCGCCGCCCGGACCAGCGCGCCATTGGTACTGTTCAGGGCTTCGGCCGCGCCGGTCACCGCAGGCACCAGTTGCTCCTCCGCTGTCCCGATCAGCCGGTCGATTCGGGCGACCGCTTTTTCAACATCGGCCATGGTGTTCCGGGTCTCCTCGACCAGTTCAACGGCCGGGCCGCTCGCTGCCTGCAGATTGGCGGCCACCTTCTCTCCATTGTCGAGGATCCCCGCGATCTTGCGGAGGTTCTGGTCATCAAGCAGCAGCATGGCGCGGCCCACTAGCTGATTGACCTGATCCACCAGGGCCGGTGCGCCCTCAAACAGTTTTTGCAGGCTCGATGGCTTGGTCGCGATAACAGGCAGTCCCTGCGCCGGGCGGGGCATATCGTCGGCGTCCTGGGTACCGCCACTCAACTGGATCAGGCTGCCGCCCGCGAGACCCTGAATTTCGAGGCTGGCGACTGTATCGGTCTTGATCGGCGTATTATCCGCGATTTCGATGGTGACCCGCACCTGCTCGACATTGTCGGGCCGGATCCGCAATTCGGTCACCTCCCCGACCGAAATGCCGCGATAGGCAACCGTGCTGCCTTGGCGGAGCCCGGCCACCGACCCGTCGAAATCGACCCAGTAGCGCTTATAGCCTCCGGCGTCGGTCTGCCCGGCCATCCAGATGACAAAGCCAATACCGAACGTCAGGATCGCCAGGACGGCGACGCCAACCGCTATAAAACCTGCCCTCGTCTCCATCACCGTTCCTTTGCGTCAACGACGGTACTGCCGCCCTGGTCCTTAGCATACGCGGCGGCCCTGCCGCGCGGACCACCGAAATAGTCCTGAATCCAGGGCTCGTCCTGTGCAGCGACTTCGTCGATAGTCCCAACAATCGCCCGCTTATTTAGCAGTACACCGATCCGGCTGCAGTCCCGGTACAGGCTGTCGAGGTCGTGCGTTATCATCACGACGGTCAAGCCCAGGGAATCCTGGAGGTTCAGCACCAGTTCGTCAAACCGGGCGGCGGCGATCGGGTCGAGCCCCGCCGTCGGCTCATCGAAAAACACGATCCGCGGATCGAGCGCCAACGCCCGCGCCAGACCGGCCCGCTTGCGCATACCGCCGGAGAGTTCAGCGGGAAACTTGCTGCCCGCCGATTGCTCCAGATCGGCCAGTTGCAGCTTCAGCTTCACTACCTCCTGCCGCTCGCGCGCCGTCAGGCGGGTGTGCTCTTTCAACGGCACTTCAATGTTCTCGGCGACGGTCAGCGAACTGAAGAGCGCGCCGTCCTGAAACATGATTCCCCACTGCTGGCGCAATTCCTTCATCGCTTTGCCGGCGGACTGGGTGTCCTGGCCGAACACGCGGATATCGCCTTTGCGTGGCCGGATCAGCCCGATGATCGTGCGGATCAACACGGTCTTGCCGGTGCCGGAGCCGCCGACGATGCCGAACACCTCCCCCGCCTCGATTTGCAGGTCAAGATTATCGTGGATCACCTGCCGGCCAAACTGGGTGCGCAGTCCTTTCACATCCACCGCCAAAGCCGGCGTATCGTTGCGCAGGACCAGGGCCTCTTGCGTTTGTTCCATCGTCTACACCCCCATGATCGAGAACACGATCGACATCAGCGCATCGATCACGATGACCAGGAAGATCGCCTGCACCACCGCAGCGGTTGTTTTCTCGCCGACCGCCGCCGCACCCTGGCGGACCTGTAAACCCTGATAGCAGCCAATTCCGGCAATGGCGCCGGCGAACAATGGCGACTTGGAAAGACCGACCCAGAAATTGTCCAGCGGCACGCCTGCCTGGAACTGGCTCGCAAACTGACTAAGCGTGATGTCGAGCGAAATGGTAGCCATGATCGCGCCGCCCAGCACGCCCATGGCGTTGGCGTAGATCACCAGGAACGGGAAGATCAGAATGAGCGCCAGGACCCGCGGCACCACCAGCACCGTCATCGGGTCGATACCGATGACCTGGAGAGCGTCCACCTCCTCGTTGATCTTCATGGTGCCAATTTGGGCGGCAAAGGCACTGGCAGACCGGCCCGCGACGACAATCGCAGTGATCAACGCCCCCATCTCGCGCAGCACGCCGACGCCGACCACATTAACGGTAAAAATTTCCGCCCCAAAGCGCGCCAACTGGTCCGCCCCCTGGTAGGCGGTCACAACGCCAATAAGGAAGCTTAGCAGCCCGACAATCGGCAGGGAGGCAACGCCCGCCTTCTGCATGTGAAAGACAACCGACTTAATCCGCAACCGCCCGGGTACGACCAGGGCCTTGCTCAGGCTGACCGTCACCTCCCCCATGAACGCGATCAGGGCAACCGCTATGCCCAGGAAATCCACGGCGGCCCGACCGATGTTCTCCAATGTGTGAAGAATGCCGCGGCGCTCGGGCGGTACGTCAGCCGCCTCCTGCTCCTCCAACAGGCTGGAGATGGTGCCGAGGTGGCGTGGCGGATCGATAACGTCCATCGCCTGCGCCTGCTGCTCCAGTATTTGCAGCCAACGGGTGAGGAACAGGGCGCCGTTGCTGTCCAGCGACTGGATGCCCGTCATATCGACCGACAGTGCCTGGCCTGACAGACTGCGGGGAATGGCCTGGCGCCAGCCGCTGCGGTTTAGGGCCGGCGTGGTCCAGTCGCCCGCCAGCACGAGCTGTGCACGGCCTTCAGCCTCCGACCAGGCGACAGACGGGGGCGCCGACATCAGTACCGCTCACCGCACCGAGCATAGGCGTGACTGATCTGTGCGCGATTGACGCGCCAACAGACGCTTTTCCAATAAAGGAGACGCATCATGCGGAAAACAGACCACTCTCACCATCACTTGAACGATAGCTTGTACCCGATTGTCGGGTCTGCCGTCGCCCTTCTCGCTCCTTTTATTGCTGATTTAGCGCGGTATCGCCAGCCGGAACTCCCGGTTGAGGTGGTCGATAGGCCCGTGCCCCTGCCCAAAACCGGGGGCATTGGCGATAGCGGCATGGACAAAACGGCAGGCGTGCGCCACCGCCTCGTTCAGTGGCAAGCCCGCTGCGACCCCCGCCGATATCGCCGAGGCCAGGGTGCACCCGGTGCCGTGGGTATGCTTGGTATCGAGCCGGGGGGAGACAAAATTCTCCACGTCATGGCCGGGTCGAACCAGCAGGTTGCGGACGCCCGCCCCGCGAAGGTGCCCGCCCTTCAGCAGGACGGCAGTATCATAACGGGCCGCCAAAGCCTGAGCCGCCGACAACGCTTCCGCATCATTCGAGACGGGCGTGCCGAGAAGCACCGTTGCTTCATCCGTGTTCGGCGTAATAACCGCCGCGAGCGGCAGAATTTCAGCAGAGAGAGCATTCACTGCCTCCGCCTGCAAGAGCGCAGCACCGCCCTTCGCCACCATCACCGGATCGGCGACAACAGGGATCGCCGGATAGTCCCGCAGCACCGCCGCCACCGCACCGATCAACTCAGCCGAGTGCAGCATGCCAAGCTTGATGGCGTCTGCGCCAATATCTTCCAGACAGGCCCGCATCTGCGCCGCCACCACTGACGGCGGGATGCCGTGAACGTCCGTAACGCCCTGGGTGTTCTGCACCGTGATCGCAGTAATCGCCGTCATGGCGTAGGCGCCAAGCGCCGACAGTGTCTTGATATCGGCCTGAATACCCGCCCCGCCGCCGGAATCTGATCCGGCCACCACCAATACACGCGGCGGTTGGCTCACGCTGCGGCCCTTTCGATAACGGCGCAGAGGCCATCGACCACATCGCGCACCTCGTCCTCCGTCTCGCCTTCCGCCATGACCCGGATCAGTGGCTCTGTGCCGGAGGGCCTGACCAACAGGCGGCCGGTGCCATTCAACCGCGCTTCCGCTTCCCCGATGGCAGCCCTGACGCTTTCGTGCTCCATGGGGTTACCGTCTGAGTAGCGCACGTTCTTCAGAAGCTGGGGAAATGGCGTAAAGACAGACAGCAATTCATCGCTCGGCTTGGCTGAGTCCACCAGCACGCTCAAGACCTGCAATGCCGCGATCAGGCCGTCGCCAGTTGTGCTGTAATCGCTGAGCACGATATGGCCGGATTGCTCGCCACCCAGATTGAAGCCGTCCGCCAGCATCCGTTCCACCACATGACGGTCGCCGACGGGCGTGCGCACCATGCCGACGCCCATGCCCTGCAGGTAGCGCTCCAGCCCCATGTTCGACATGACCGTCGCCACGACGCTGCCACTCGCCAGGCGCTGCTCCGCATGCCAGCGGCTGGCGATCAGGCCCATCACCTGGTCGCCGTCGATAATCCCGCCCTTGGCGTCCACCAATTGAATCCGGTCCGCATCGCCATCCAACGCAAGGCCGATATCGGCTCGCGTCTCCAGCACCCTCTCGCTTAATGCCTGCGGATGTGTCGCGCCGCATTTGTGGTTGATGTTGGTGCCGTTCGGCTCGCACCCCATCTTGATTACTTCCGCACCCAACTCGAACAGCACCTGGGGCGCCACCCGGTAAGCCGCCCCGTTCGCGGCATCGATCACCACGCGCAGGCCATCCAGCCGTTTCGCCCGCGGGAATGTGTGTTTGACGAACTCCACGTACCGGCCCTGCGCATCTTCCATGCGCGTGGCCTTACCGAGGGCGTCGACCGCGGCCATGCTCCAGTCGCGCGCCGCTATACGCTGCTCGATCGCGCGTTCCCAGGCATCCGGCAGCTTGTAGCCATCGCCGCTAAAGATCTTGATCCCGTTGTCCGCAAATGGGTTGTGCGAGGCGGATATGACCACGCCCAGCCCGGCGCGTAGCGAGCGCGTGATACTGGCCACTGCCGGTGTCGGCAACGGACCGGTCAATACCACGTCGAAACCCATGGAAAGAAAGCCGGCCTGCATCGCCGATTCCAGCATGTAGCCGGAAATGCGCGTGTCCTTGCCTATCACGACGAGAGGATGTTCGCGCGACTTCCGCGCAAAGAACTCCGCCGCGGTCGCCATCGCCACATCGGCGGCGAGGTGGGCCGTCATCGGATGCTGGTTCGCCGTGCCGCGAATGCCGTCTGTGCCGAAAAGCCGTTCTGCCGTTTGACCTTGCATTTGAGCCATACCGTTCTGATGCCACCCGCTATACTAACCGAAACTCTGCGAAACCTGCAGCATTTGCCGCGTCGCCGCCACATCGTGCACGCGGAGGATCGAGGCACCGCCCCTCACCGCAGCCATCGCCGTCGCCAAGGAGGCCGGCAACCGGTCCTCCGCACGCGGGGTGCCGCTCAGAAAGCCAAGCGTCCCCTTGCGCGAAACGCCCAGCGCGATTGTCACGCCCAGACCCAAGAATAGCGGCAAGTGGTGAATCAAGGCTTGATTGTGCGCGACCGACTTGCCGAAGCCGAAGCCTAAGTCGACGGCGATCCGATCCCGCGGCAGGCCGCTGGCCATGCAGGCCGTAACCCGCGTCTCCAGCCGCCGGTAGGTGTCGAAAACGCCGTCGGCGGAGCGGGGCCATTGCTGCATCGTCGCGGGATTGCCGCGCATGTCGCCGATGATCAATGCCGCGTCGCCGACCGAGGCTTCCGGCAGCAGGCCCGATATGTCGTTGACGATCGCGGCCCCAGCCTTAACGCCGGCGCTGGCAAGTTCTGGCCGCACCGTATCGACGGAAATCACCTCTCCCAATCTGCGTGCCGCCGCAATCACCGGCAGCACCGCATCCAATTCCCGCTCCCAGGAGACTGGGCCGCTCTGCGGGCGGGTGGATTGGCCGCCGATATCGAGGATCGAAGCCCCTTCCTCTACCGCCCGCTGCGCTTCCGCCAGCGCCGCTTCTGCCGTCGGACGGCGGGAGCCTGCGTAGAAACTGTCTGTCGTGACATTAACGACCCCCATCAGCGCCGGCACCGTGCCATGCAGGCCAGGGAACCGCCGGGGCGAAGCCCATGCCTGAATCAGACTCCGGGCATAGGCCGCCTCGCCGGATTGAAGGGAAGCCAGCCATTCCGGCACTTCGCCAGCAGCAATCTCCTGCCGCGGCAAGGGACTGCCCGGCCGCCATAGCGCGATGGAGGCGGCCGCCGCGGCCCCGCCCATCAGGGGCAGCGCGTCATGTAATTGCCGCGCACGCGAAGCCGCCGGACCCCAAGCGAGGTCCAGCGGCTCCATGTACAATCGGTGTCGAGGTGTGGAAATCGGCGCCCTCAAGCCCCGGCAGGGCGCGGCTTGGTCGACGGGAAGGTCGAGCGGCCGCCGGACTGATCCGCCGGACTGTCCGGCTTTGCTTCCGGCTTCGGCTCGGGAGCGGGCGGCGGGCCGGCAATCTTGATGGTTTCGCCACGCATCAGCGCTTCGACATTCTCGCGGCTGAGCGTCTCATACTCCATCAGGCCGACCGCGAGCCGATGCAACCCATCCATATGCTCAATCAGGATTTCGCGGGCTCTTGCCTCGCCTTCCTCGACAAAGACGCGGGTCTCCGAGTCGATCAGTGCCGCCGTGGCATCGGACACATTCTTGCGCTGGGCGACCGAGTGGCCAAGGAACACTTCCTCCTCGTTGTCCGCATAGCGCAACGGCCCAAGTTCATCGGAGTAGCCGAACTCCGTGACCATGCGCCGTGCAAGACCGGTCGCCTTCTTCAAGTCGTCGGATGCGCCGGTGGTCACGAAGTCCTTGCCAAACACCAACTCCTCCGCCAAACGGCCACCGAACAGGCTGGCGATCAACGCCTTCAGTTCGGTCAGCGTCTTGGAGTAGGCATCGCGCTCCGGCAGGAACATGGTCACGCCGAGGGCACGGCCCCGCGGGATGATCGTCACCTTGTGCAGGGGATCGTGGCCCTTAGCGTTCAGCATCACGATGGCGTGGCCGGCCTCGTGGTAAGCCGTGAGCGCACGCTCGTGCTCCGACATCACCATGGAGCGGCGCTCCGAGCCCATCATCACCTTGTCCTTGGCGTCCTCGAAGTCGCGCATGGACACGGACTGGTGGTTGCGGCGCGCAGCCAGAAGGGCGGCCTCGTTCACGATGTTGGCGAGGTCCGCGCCGGAAAAGCCCGGTGTGCCGCGGGCGATGGTCTTGGCGTCCACATCCGGCGCCGTCGGCACATTCCGCATGTGGACCTTCAGGATTTTCTCACGGCCAATGACATCCGGGTTCGGCACGGTGACCTGGCGGTCAAACCGGCCGGGACGTAGCAACGCGGGGTCGAGCACGTCGGGGCGGTTGGTGGCAGCGACCAGGATCACGCCCTCATTCGCCTCGAAGCCATCCATCTCCACCAGCAACTGGTTCAGGGTCTGCTCGCGTTCGTCATTGCCGCCGCCTAGGCCAGCGCCACGGTGACGGCCAACGGCGTCGATTTCGTCGATGAAGATGATACAGGGCGCGTTCTTCTTGCCCTGTTCGAACATGTCGCGCACGCGGCTCGCGCCGACGCCCACGAACATCTCCACGAAGTCGGAGCCTGAGATGGTGAAGAACGGCACGTTGGCCTCACCCGCAATGGCGCGTGCCAGCAGCGTCTTACCGGTGCCCGGCGGACCGACCAGCAGAAGGCCCTTGGGAATCTTGCCGCCGAGCCGCTGGAACTTCTGCGGATCGCGCAAGAACTCCACCACTTCCTGCAACTCGGTCTTGGCCTCGTCAATGCCGGCCACATCCTCAAACGTAACGCGGCCCTGCCGTTCGGTCAGCAGCTTGGCCTTCGACTTGCCAAAGCCCATGGCCCGGCCGCCGCCCGACTGCATCTGACGCATGAAGAATATCCACACGCCGATCAGCAGCAGCATCGGGAACCAGGAAATCAGGATGCTAAGCAGCGTATTGTCTTCTGGCGGGGAGGCGTTGACGCGCACGCCGCTGGTTTTGGCTTCCTGCAGCAGATCGGACGTGTCCGGCACATAGGTGTAGAACTCGCGGCCATCATTGAACTCGCCGGTCGCTTCGCGGCCGCGCAGTTCGATGTTGCGAACCTGATTCGCTTGAACCTGGCTAAGCAGGTCCGAATAGGCCACCTCGTTATTCTTCGATGAGCCCATTGAGCCCTGGAATGCGTTGAACAACGCCACCAGAAGCACGAACACCACCAGCCAAATTACAATATTGCGCATACGCTTCCTTAGTCCTGCCGGTACCGGCCACCCGCAGATATGTGGGCCGAATTCATTGCTAGGGCCTTAAGATAGGCGCTCCCTGCCGCGGGGCAACCCGGAACAATCCGGTATCCACCGGCGGCAGGCGGCTCCATTCCAGATTCTTGGCTAATTCTGCACCATATTCACCATGCCAGACCGCCAGATCTGGTATGGCCGCGAGCTCTTTGCCACACCATATGGCAAGCGCTGCTGCGGCCCACGCCACGGGCAAGTCCAAGCGCAGACGCCGGGCGGCACGAAGGCCGAGTCGGGCAACCAGCCATCCTTCTTGGCCTAGGTCCGCCTTCAGGCGGACGGCGTATCGCGCATCCCAGCGCAATTCCCGGCCCGGCACCAGGGGCAGACGCTCCTGAATGTGCCGGTAGTCGCGCCCGATGAGCCAGCGCCCATCGGCAAGCCATAGGGCGGCACCGCCCAATTTCTGCGCCACCGGATATTGCCAGACAGCATTGGCAAAGTCGACGTTGCGCAAGCGTTGCTCCCGGCCCGCAACCGTCAGCGCCGCCCGGCGCAACAGCACCGCTGCCAAGCCTTCCGGCAGCTCCCGCATCACCGCGGGAGACAGCCACAAGCTATCGTGCTGGCCGCGGGACGCCGCCTGCTCCCAAGCGGCGGCGATCAGACGGTCCCGCTGTTCCCGCCACTCGCCCGTCCGGTGGACAAGGTCTGCCGCGGTCTCCTTCGCGCCTCCTGCCTGCAGCCGGCGCACAGCAACGCGACGGTAGTGCTCCTGGCGGTTGGACGGGTCTTCGTACCAGGCAAGTCCCTTCGCCATCAGTCCCCGCCGGATCGCCCTGGCAGGCCGGTTCAGCAGCGGGCGTTCAATGCGGACATTGTGGAGACAACGCACCGCCGAAATCCCGGCGAGAGACGGAAGGTTTCCGCCTGCCAGCAGCCGCAATGCCGCCGTCTCGACCGAATCATCCCGGTGGTGCCCCAGCCACAACTGGCCGATCCGGTTGGCCTGGCAATAGCCCAGCAGGGCATCGAGGCGGGCTTCACGCCATGCCGCCTGGTTGGCGGGCACCGGCCCAATTTTCAACTCATGAAAAGAAAAGCCAAACAGCCCAGCCAAATTCCGGACATGCCGACGCTCCGCCCTTGCTGAGGCGCGGGTGCCGTGATCGACGGCCAGAACGGTCACCTGTTCAGGCGGGAAATGGCTGGCAGCTTCGGCAATCAGAGCGGTACTGTCCGCCCCGCCGGACGCCGCCACCGCAAGCAGCGGCATCAGGTGCAGTTATTGGTACGGCGGGTTTCGTCTACCAGGCCGCGCCACAACAACGGCATATTGGCAACCAGTGGCCGGACAATAGCGGTATATTCGCAGGCGCCAGCATGGTCGCCCATTTTCGATAGGGAAAAACTGGCGGCGACAGCGGCCCGTATGGCCAGCTCGGAGTCGCCTTGCCCCTGCGCGACTTGGGCGAACAGACCTGCCGCCCGCTCAAAGTCCTTCAGCGCAAAGGCCGCAATGCCCTGATCGAACAAACCGGCGGAGTCTGCACCTCCACTATTGCTTTCGGCGCTTTGCAGTGTTTCCGCAAAGGCGCCCTGAAGCACCAGTTGGCGGGTATCCGCCTGTTCATTCTGCGCAATGGCCGGCCCTGCAACGCAAAGGCCGGCCAGCACATAAGTGATGAGCTTAAGAGGACGCACCGCCCTTGACCACAATCACTGCGCGGCGGTTTTGCGCCCACGCGGCTTCGTTGGACCCGGCAACCGCCGGACGCTCTTTACCGAATGTGGTGGTCTCGATACGGCTGCCGCTGACGCCCAGCGACTCCAGCGCGACCCTCACCGCATGCGAGCGGCGGGCGCCCAGCGCGAGGTTATAGTCGCGGGTGCCACGTTCGTCTGCATGGCCTTCAACGAGAACGCGGACATCCTGGTTAGCCAGCATCCAGCTAGCCCACTTCTGCACCTGAGCCTGAGCGGCGGCGGTCAGAGTGTAGGAGTCGAAATCGAAGAAGACACGGTCGGAACTGGTTTCCTGCTCCAAATGCGCCTGAGTGCCCGGCGCGGCTGCGCTGCTACCGGTTCCGGAACCGGCTGCGCCGCCGGAATTGTCACCGGTGGAACTGCAAGCCGCCACGAACAGGCCAAGCACCATGAATAGGACAAAACGCATAAAAGCCTCCTTGGTGGCACCGGCTGAGTGCCGGATTAGGAAAAGACTCTAAGCATCTTTCCGCGGACCGGCGCAATGGAAATTACGTAACCATCTTGCCGCTCATGCTGGGCACCGGTGTACGGGCACATCATGTTCCTAGGCATCTTTATAAGGATCTGCGGCATCGCGCAGCCCGTCTCCTAGAAAATTAAAGGCCAGGATCGTCAGGATGACCGGCACGACAGGCAGCATAAGCCAGGGATAGAGTGCGACAACATTGATGTTCTGCGCCTCCACCAGCAAGACCCCCCAACTGGTGATCGGTGGACGGAGTCCGAGTCCCAAAAAACTCAAGGCCGTCTCGCCCAGAATCATATTGGGAATCGACAGCGTCGCCGAGGCGATCAGGTGGCTCATAAAATTGGGCACCAAGTGACGGCCGATCACGCGGGAGGGTTTAGCGCCCATCAGCACCGCTGCGGTCGTAAAATCCTCTTCCCGCAGGGCAAGCAGCTTCGACCTGACAGCCCGCGCAAGCCCCGTCCAATCCAATAGCCCTAATATGATCGTGATGCCGAAATAGACGAGTATAGGGCTCCAGGTCACGGGCAGGGCGGCTGACAGCGCCATCCAAAGCGGAAGTTCCGGGAAGGAGCGGATGATCTCTATCAAACGCTGCGAGACGTTATCGACCCAGCCGCCGTAATAGCCGGCCAGACCGCCGATTACGATGCCGATGGAGAACGAGATGATGATGCCGAACAGGCCCACCGTCAGGGATATCCGCGCGCCATAGATGATGCGGGAGAGCACGTCGCGCCCCAGCCGGTCCGTCCCGAGCAGGAACAGTTTCCCGCCCTCTGCCGGACAGAACAGATGAAAACTGCCCCCGATCAGCCCGAAATACTCATACGGATCGCCAAAGCAGAAAAACCGGATCGGCTCAACCTTGGTTCGGTCTTCCTCGTGCCGCCACTCAAATTTGGCCAGATCAAACTTGCTTTTGGTGCCGTAGACAAACGGACCGACAAACTCACCCTCATGGAACAGGTTCACCGATTGCGGCGGGTGGTAGAGCGCATTGGAATTCCGCGTGTCCAGCGCATAAGGCGCCAGCATTTCGCTGATAAAGATCGAGCCGTAGAGCAACAGCAGAAATATGCCGGACCAGACCGCGAGCTTGTGGCGTTTCAGCTTCCACCACATCAACTGCCATTGGGTGGCGAGGAAATACTTCTCCTGCTCCGGCGAAATTACCTCGACCGAATAAGGGTCGAACGGCGCGTCCGAAATGGTGTGTTGCAGCGGCGGCGGCTCTGGCCAGGGCGCGCGAGCGGATTTGGCAGGCGTACGGTCGTCGGCCATAACTTACTGCTCAGCCCCTGCGCCCAGCCGGATCCGTGGGTCGAGCACCGCCAATGCCAGATCGGACAGCAGCACGCCCACGACCGTCAGCACCGCAAGGAACATCAGGAAGGAGCCCGCCAAGTACATGTCCTGGGCCTGCAAAGCCTCCACCAGCATCGGACCGGTGGTAGGCAGCGACAGCACCAGGGAGACGATGGCCGCACCGGAGACGACCTGGGGCAGCAGGTTGCCAATATCGGCAATGAATGGGTTCAGCGCCAGCCGCAGCGGATACTTGGTCAGCACTTTCAGCGGCGAAAGCCCCTTCGCACGGGCAGTCACCACATATTGCTTCTGCAACTCATCCAGCAAGTTCGCCCGCAACCGCCGGATCATCGCGGCGGTGCCGGAAGTACCGATGACCACCACCGGCACCCAAAGATGCTCCAGTACGCTCAGGAACTTACCCCAGCTCATCGGCTGTTCCAGGTATTGCGGGTCCATCAGCCCACCGATGGAGGTGCCGAAATAGACCTTGCCCAGATAGAGCAGCACCAACGCCAGCAGGAAATTCGGAGTCGCAAGGCCCAGGAACCCGATAAGGGTCAACCCGTGGTCGCCCACGCTGTATTGGTGCGTCGCGGAATAAATCCCGATGGGGAACGCGACCGCCCATGTGAAGATGATCGTGGAGAAGGACAGTAGAAAGCTTAGATAAAGCCGGTCGCCTACCACCTCGCTCACCGGCAGATCATATTCGAACGAGTAGCCGAAATCGCCGGTCAGCATGCCGCCGAACCAGAGCAGGTATTGTTCCCAATAAGGCTTATCCAGCCCGTATTGCTGACGCAGGAACTCGATCTTGCCTTGGTCTACCCGCTCGCCCTGAGACTGCAACTCGGCGATGTAGGTGGTCAGGTAGTCGCCGGGCGGCAACTGGATGATGATAAACACCAGGATGCTGATCGCGACCAGTGTTGGGATCATGATCATGATCCGGCGGGCGCTATAAGTCAGCATCCGGTAGCTCCTCTCTCGACCAACAGTTCCGGGCGATAGCCGCTATTTGCGGCGTTTCTTCGGCGCGAGCCAAAACCGGTCCGGCCTGTACACGCCGAAGTGCGCACCGGGATCCCAGTTGTAGAAACCTTCATCCGGCAGGTTGCGCAACCGCTGACTTGCCACGATCGGTTGCAGCACACCCGACACTAGACCGATGGTATAGACTTGGTCCGTCCAGATATCGAGCATCTCCGCCCAGATCTTCTCGCGGTCAGCCTCTTCCCGGGCAACGCGCCAGTTTTGATAAAGCGCATAGAGCCGCTTCGGCTTCTCCATGTCGATGGGCGTACCGGCCTGGCCTTTGGTCTCCCGGTACTGGCCCCAGCGCGGCCATTGCAGTTGCTGCTGGCTGGTGGGGGCCAGTTCCGCAGGCGACATCAGCTCGGTCGCAAGGCCATTCTCCAGACCGAACCAAATCGCCATCTGCGTCTGGCCGGAGAACACGCGGTTGCGCATCACCTCACGCTGCAACGGTTTGGAGTAGAGCTTGATCCCGACTTCCTCCCAGGAACGGGTGATAAGCTCCAGCACGTCGGTCTGCTCGGTGCTTTCGCCCGCAGTCTCCACAATAATCTCCAGCGGGCGGCCGTCCGGCAGCATCCGGATACCGTCGGAGCCGCGTTTCAGGCCGATATCGTCCAGCAGGGCATTGGCCTGCTCAATGTCGAACTGCGTCCAGCGCAAATCGCGCTCCGCCTTGTACAACGGGCTGTCGGGCAGCATCGTATTACCGGCAGGGAGTGCGAAGCCGTAGAAGATGACCTGGTTGACCTCCTCCCGGTTCACGGCAAGCGACATGGCGCGGCGGAACCGGACATCGCGGAACAGGCTCCGCCACGCTTCGTCCTCATGGTTCATGTTGGGATAGAGCGCCAGATGTGCGCCCTTGCCCGTGCGCCACAGCAGCGTGCGGAAGCCGTATTGCTCCTCGTTCTGTTTCATGAACGAAATGTTGGAGAACGCCAGATAGCGCGCCTGCAAGTCGCTCTCGCCGCTGCCCGCCTTGGCCGGGATCAACTGCGATGCGGAGAGGCTCATGATCACTTCGTCGATATAGGGAAGCTGATGTCCCTCCTCATCAACGCGGTGATAATAGGGGTTGCGTTTGAAGACAAAGCGTTCTGCCGGCGCGTTCGTGGTATTGACCCACGGCTCCAGGCTCGGCAAATCCGGATTGTCGTTCTTATATTGGTTGTCCATGCGATTGTGCAGCGACGCCCAATTCCGGCGATTCGTCTCGGCAACCATCGCCGCCATCTTGTCCTTATCCTGATAGCGCTCGTGGAATTGCTTCAGATAGTGCGCGGGGGCGTAGATGTGCTCCGGCCGGGCACCGGCCAGCGCTGGCAGGAATGATGGGTTGGGCGCTTCCCAGGTGTAGCGCACGGTAGTTTCGTCAATGAATTCAATAAGGGGTGGCTTGCCATTGACCAGCATTTGGATGGGCGGACCGCTAGGGGACAGGTCCGGATTATTGGCCATGTCCTCCCACCAATAGCGGAAGTCTTCCGTGGTGAAGGGCGCGCCGTCGGACCAGCGGTGGCCTGGCCGCAGCTTCAACGTGAAAATCCGGCCTTCCTCTACCGTGTAGCTTTCCAAAATATCGGCATGAAGCTTCAGCTTGCTGTTGTAGCCGACCAGCCGGGCATAGCCGTATACTACCATCTGGCGGACATCTTTTGCCTTCGCCATCAGGATTTCGAGCTTTCCTCCAGGGCGCCCAAACGTCAGTCCGTCGCCGAATTTCTCGACCGCTGGACTTGCCGGCAACCGCTCGGCAACCGGCGGCAGTTTACCGGCGGCCACATCCTCCTCGAAATATGGCGTCTCCCGATATGTGGCGGCGGACAGCGCCAACCAAGCCACCAGCCCTAAGACAACCCGCCTTTTGACAATCCGCATCGTCCGTTTCTCCCGAGTAAGTCCCTGTTCATACTATGCCGCGAGGGCTTTCACATTTTTTCGAACAAAATGACCGTCATTGATTTCCAGCAGTTTCGCACTGCCGTCGTCGGCATCGGCAAACGGTTCCGGCCATGCTGCAGGATCCGATGCACGCTCATCCATCACACGCCCAAAATCCAGCGGATAGTCAAGGTCCGGCTCCGGTACCGCACTCAACAATGCGAGCGTATAGGGATGAACCGGATTGCGGAACAACTCTGTCCGGGGCGCCAACTCCACCAAACGCCCGGCACACATCACCGCGATCCGGTCCGCCATGTAGTCAACTACCGCCAGATTGTGGGATATGAACAGGTAAGTCAGGCCCAGTTCCTGCTGCAAATCCTTCAACAGATTGAGAATTTGCGCCTGTACAGAGACGTCCAACGCCGAGACCGGTTCATCGCAGATCAGCACCTGGGGCCGCAACGCCAACGCCCGCGCAATACCGATTCGCTGCCGCTGACCGCCGGAGAAACTATGGGGGTAGCGGCTGAGATAGCGCGGATCCAGGCCGACACGCTGCATCAGTTCCTGGGCAAACGCGCGCCGCTCCGCCGCGTCGCCCACGCCATGGATCACAAGTGGCTCCGTGATGATGTCGAAAACGGTCATGCGTGGGTTCAAGGCGCTGAACGGATCCTGGAAGACGTACTGAATGCGTCGGCGCAGATCCAAAAGCTCGGTCTTGCCCGCTGTCAGGACCTCCCTTTCGCCTTCCTCCGTCCGCAGCATGACGCTGCCGGCGTCCGGCGTTAGCGCGCGCATGATGATCTTGGACGTTGTGGACTTGCCGCAACCGCTTTCCCCCACCAAGCCTAGACACTCGCCCGGCGAAATGGCGAAGGAGACATCGCGGACCGCCAGCACCCGCTTGGCCTTGCCGCTCATGATGCCGGTCCGCCGCTGGCCAAAGCTCTTGGTGAGCCCCTCCACCCGCAGAATCGGTCCCTTCCCGGCCAATGGCGGCCGGGGCTGGAGCAGATTGCCGGTGCCCGTCGGCACTTCGCGCAACGGCACCAGCCGCTCCCCCAACTCCATATGAAAGCGGGGTACGGCGTGCAGCAATGCCTTCAGGTAAGGATGGCCTGGCTGGCGAAAAATGTCCTGCACCGGCCCGGATTCCATCGGGCGGCCGTGGTACATCACCACCACTTCGTCCGCGAGATTGGCGACCACACCCAGGTCGTGCGTGATCATCAGCACGGCCATGTGGAAGTGCTCCTGCAGGTCCCGCAGCAGCTTCAGGATTTGCGCCTGGATCGTCACGTCCAGCGCCGTCGTGGGCTCGTCCGCGACCAGCAGCGCGGGCTGACAGACCAAAGCCATGGCGATCATCGCGCGTTGCCGCAAACCGCCGGACAGTTCGAACGGATAGGCGTCAACGCTGCGGTTCGGGTCCGGGAAGCCGACCAGCCCCAGCATCTCCGCCGTCTTCACCCGGGCTTCAGCCTCGCTCACGCCCTGATGCAATTGCAGGGCCTCACCAATCTGGTTGCCGATAGTGTGTACCGGCGAGAGGGAGGTCATCGGCTCCTGAAAGATAATGGCGATCCTCCCGCCACGGAGCGAGCGCATGTCGCTGCCGTTGGGCGCCAGCTTGGCGATATCCACTACCATGTCCGGCGTTTTCGGATCGCGGAACAGGATGGAGCCTTTGGTAATGCGCGCATTGTTCGGCAGAATGCCCATGATCGCTTGCGCCGTTACCGATTTGCCGGAGCCGGACTCGCCGACAAGCGCCACCGTCTTGCCATACGGAATGCGGAAGCTGAGGCCGTCCACGGCCCGCGCCTCGCCACCGGGCACGCGGAAGTCGATCGTCAGATTCTCCACTTCCAGCAGCAGGCTCACCAGTTTCCCTCACCCTGATTGTCAACGCCGGAAAGCGAATAGCCCGACGCCATGAAATTTTCCCGAGCAATAGGGCTCAACGGCAGGTCGTGTCGAGTGACGGCGGTCGCAACATGATGCAATAGACCGTCGAAATCCTCCAGATTGGAGTCCGCTTTCAACTGGCCGCCGGGCCCCGTGACCTTGAGTTGATACCAGCCTTTGTCCTTGTCGCGCCGGGTGGAGAAATAACGCAGGTCGACCTCCGTGATTTCATTCCATGGCAGGCCAACGGCCTTTGGCCCCTGCTGCCGCAAGCCATGCTCATCCACCAAAACAACCGAGTACTGCCGGATCGCCGTCGACACGCCGAAACTTCCAAATAGCGCCAGCATTCCGCCCAGCATGATCGTAACGAACCAATGAGCACCGAAGGAATAGGTAAAGGGCACGACCAGCAATCCGACGCCCAGGGCAGAACGGAGATAATCCGGGACCAGGCTCCCCAGAGGATACCGGTAGACGGTCAGGTTTTCGCTCGTCTCGGTCATTCGCCCATAATTTTTGCGCCGTTCGGCACGCACCATCGCGCGGCCGGGTGGCTATTTGTAAGGGCGAATAGGTCTGAGAGAAAGGCCCAAGCGGCATCTTCCATCACTAAATGGTGGGTCAGAATGCCAGTCGGTTCGGTCTTGTCCACCTTGCCTGCTCGCCGGGTGGCCAGATGTGCTGCGATTTCCGAGTAAATCGCGGAAATGTCCCGGAATACCCGGCCTGCCCGCCAGTCTATGATGTCGATATGGGTATTGACCTGCCAGATCCCGGCGGCGGCCTGCTGCACAGCCCGCGGCTTAAATGTAGAGAGGCCGGAGAGACGCGCTTCCGGCAGGCGCGGGATCAGCGCCGGCTCGATGCGGTTCCAGGGCGGCACCAGGACCGCCTGCGCCTGTCCGCAGAACAATGCGCCAAGCCTGTCGCCTGCCGTCTTGAGAGGAGGGATCAGGCCGACAGCGTCACCAATCAGCTCCTGGGATTTGCTGCCGGCTGCTGCATGATTGGTATGGGTGATGCCGTGTTGCCAGACCGCCAGCAATGGATAGCCCTCAAGGCGCTTTGCCAGCGCCTCTGTCGCCAGCATCGGAATAACCGCCAGCACCGCCGGCGCGACAGCGGCTTCCAGACAGCCGAGCAAACGCTCCAGCGCGTCCGTTACTTCCGTGGCGTCATCATCCCGCAACCACAGGTCAGCAGTAAGCCCCGCTTCCTGCCAGCGGTCGAGTTCTTCCAGCAGCGGTGAGTGAGCGCTCATCCGCGCCGGGCCGCCAGGTCGGCCTGCAGGATACGTGGCGTCTGCGTTCCGCCATTGACGGCGAGGCTCGTCAGCGCTTCGGGCGGTGTGGCCAGGGCCTTGTCCACTGCGGCAGCGAGCGCTTCGGGCGTCAGCTTGTCTTCATCCACCACCTGCAACACACCCCGTTCTGCCAGTCGGCGGGCACGCAGGGTCTGCTCGCTCTCCAGGCCGCCAGCATAAGGCACCACCACGCCCGGTATTCCCGCCGCCAGCACATCCATCACCGTGTTGTAACCTGCCTGGCTGACCGAGAGCCTCGCCCGGCGCAACAGGCCGGGAAAGTCCGGCCGGGCAGGTTCGACTATCAAGCCGTCACCCGCACGCGCTCTCAATTCCAACATCAGGTCTTCGCCGAGGCCCGCTCCGCAAAGTAGCCGCCAGGGCAACTTGCCGCCGGCTTTGCAAAGTGGCCGGGCTGCGATCGCGGCGCGCAGCAGAGGCTCGCTCACCGCGCCGCCACCGGCAGAGACAATCACCTCTCCCTCCCCGTCGGTGCCGTTGGCAGGGCCAGCCTGTTCCACCACGTAACCGGTATAGGCGAGCTTGCCCTCCAGGCTCTCGGTATGGGGAAAGGTCTCTTCGAACGGCACCAAATCCGGGTCGCCATGCACCAGGATACGGTCGAACAGGCGCTCCGCCCGCTCCAGCATCTCCAGCAGACGCTCCGGCTTGGGCGGTGCCACCAGAATATCCCGGACCGAGCAGACCGTCAGCGCCCCCTGCGCTCGCGCCTCGGTCAACAAGGGCTCCAGTTCAAAGGCAAACTGGCGGCGGCCGAAGGGGAAAAGCTCGGTGATGACGATGTCGGGCTTTTCGTCGGCCAAAAGGGCCATGGAAGCGGCCTTGCGCCGGTCCCGCCAGGCATCGTCGATGGGTTGTTCGGATTGGTCACGCAGGTCTTTAAAATAGAGGTCCACCGCCCGCACACCCGGCAATTGATGCAGACGGGCAGAGCCGAGCCGCAGGTTCTCCACCGGAAAGCCACCCGAAGCAATTACCACATCGAATCCCGACGCCGACAGGGCGCGCGACAGACTGGCGGTGCGCTTGATATGACCAATGCCCAGCAGGTGCTGAACCCAGAACAGGACCTTCGCCATCAGATCTTGGCCTCTTCCACCAGCGGCACGTTCGCTGCGCGCAATTCCAGCGAACCGTCATCGTTCAGCCAAAAAACCTGCACCGCGGCACGCGTCATCTTGAACGGCGGTTTGCCCAGAAAGTCCCAGCCGGTCGAGAGCGCCATGGCGGCGCGGATCATGCCGCGATGGGTGACAGCCACGGTTGGCTGACCCCGATCGGTAACCTTTGCCGCAAACTTGCGAAAGCGTACGCCCACATCGCGCGGGCTCTCCCCATTCGGCGGGCGGAAATCCCAACCCATGCCTTCCATCCGCTCCATTTCCGCCCCCAGACGCTCCCGCAGTACCGGCAGAGTCTCGCCGGCCCAATCGCCCCAGTCCATTTCCTGCAACAGCGGGTCGGTCTGCACGTTCCGGCCGGCCAGATGCCGGGCCGTATCGCGGCAGCGTTGCAGCGGGCTGCTCCACCAGTCGGCGGCCAGAAGTTGGGCGGGCGGTGCCCAGTCTGCGAGTTGTGCGCGGCCAGCCTCGCTCAACGGCGTATCGGTACGGCCCTGAATCCTCCCGGCTTCGTTCCAGGTGGTTGGGGCATGACGGATAAGACCTAGGAGCGGCATGTGACCTCGCGCAGGATACGGTTCAGGGTGTCGGCGGCGGAATGGATGGAATGATGCCGGATCACCCGTGCCTTGGCAGCCTGTCCCATCGCCTCACGCCGGGCCGGGTCGGAGACGAGCGTCCGCACGGCGCCGGCAAAGGCCGCAGCGTCTCCCGGTGGCGGCAGCACACCCGTCTCGCCATCGCTAACGACCACCGGCACACCGTCCGTCTTGCCGGCGACGACAGGAAGGCCGCACGCCTGCGCCTCCAATAAGGCCATGCCAAAAGCCTCGCGGATCGCGGGCCAAACCATCAGGTCACAGCTTTGGTAAAGACCAGCCAGGCCGCCCTCGTCCTGTTGGCCAAGCCATGTGATCCGTCGCTCGTGCGATGCAAACAGCGCCTTTATATCCCCAACGGCCTCCCCGTCACCCACTACCAGCATGCGCCATGGCACGTCCCGCAGTTCGTCCAGCGCGTCTGCCAATACCTTGTACGATGCGAACTTATTCCCCCGCCGCATCATTCCCACGGCGAGGAGCCAAGGCTGGTCCGGGTCAATCCCATGTTTAACGGCAAGGTTGCCGCGAACGGACGGCGCAGCCCTAAATGGGGCTATATCTACAAACGGCGGCAGGTCACGCAGCCGTCCGGGGGCCAGGGGCTCCAGGCAGGCTTTGTCGTTCGGATTCAGGCAAATCACGGCGGCGGAGCGGCGCACAGCTTCTGCGATCGCCCGGTGGCTCATGTCCCAGGGGCCACCCGCCCGCTTTGGCGCGTAGCTGGCTTCCATCACGACATAGGGGATGTTCCAAGCCTCCGCCGCCAAGGGTCCGATCCAGTCAGGTGCCTTGTAATAAAGGTGATAGGTCAGCCACACATCGGGCCTCGCCCCACGCCACTGGCGGACCAGCCGCAGCGCCAGCTTTTGGCCCAGTTCGGCCAACCGGGCCTGCCGCACAACGTCACCATTGAGATCACGGCTGCGGAAGGTGCTGGCGAGCACAGGCTCGTGTCCGCCGAAGCGAAGCGCTTCCAGCACCAGGCGCGCAATCCGGCGGTCGCCGGAGGGCACCGGGTTATGCGGCGGCTTCATCGGCGCGTAGAAGGCGACGCGCATGGGCAGGTTCACTCCGCCGCTTGACGGATGGGCGGCTCTGGCAGGCCGAAACGCCAGGCCAACCGGTCGATGCCGCTCTCGAACGAGAAACTGCGCCGCAGATTTTCCGCGCCAGCAAGGCCCAGCCTTTGGCGCTCAAATGGGGTGCGGATCAGGTGCTCCAGCATCCCGGCCAACGCCACCGGGTCAGCGGGCGGGACCAAGGCCCCGTTTTGACCATCCGTGATCAGTTCGGGAATGCCGGCGACACCGGTCGCAAGACAGCAAAGTGCCTGAGTCTGGGCTTCCATCAGCAC
This sequence comes from Alphaproteobacteria bacterium, assembly GCA_965222315.1. Classification (GTDB taxonomy): domain Bacteria; phylum Pseudomonadota; class Alphaproteobacteria; order Bin95; family Bin95; genus JACKII01. The sequence goes on from OZ244951.1 coordinate 3,385,822, forward strand.
ATTCGGCAGACCGTCCCGGTCGCCATCCTCCGCAATCTTGCTGGCCAGGACAAAAAGGTCAGCCTCCCGGCAGGCAGCAATGACGGCGTCCTGCGCCTGCGCGCCCCGCCATTCGATCCGGTCCGCCAGACCTAGTCTTTCCGCCTGTCGCTTCAACTTCTTGGAGAGCTTGCCGCCGCCGATATGGATGAAGCGCCAATGAAGACCAGGCGGCAGCAGCGCCAATGCCTCCAGCACATCGTCATATCCCTTCTTCGCCACCGCACGGCCAACGGAGAGGATTTGGACCGGCTCGTTGGGATTTGCGCCATCCCGCGCGGATTGTGCGGACAGTGGTGGCGGAAACCGGCCCAGATCAAGACCATGATAGAGCAGTTCCACCCGCTCACGCGGCGCACCGCCAGCTTCCGCCATATCGGCCAGATGCCTTGCGCCAAAGCCGGTGCAGGTAACCGCCCAGACACAGCCTGCCAACTTCTCCCGCTTCTCCCAGTCGGGCGAAGTCCATATGTCCTTCGCGTGGGCTGACACGCTCCAGGGCAGCCCCCTAAGCACCGCCGCATAGCGCGTAACGGAGGCGGGTGTGTGCAGGAAATGGGCGTGCAGGTGTTCTATCTCCGAAGGCAATTCCGCGGCCAGCACCAGCGCCTGCCCCCACCGGCGGATACGGTTGCGCGTCCGGTCGCGTCTCAGGTCAGCCCGCCAAAGCGCTTTGGCTTCGGCATAGTGCGGCCACCGCCGCACGGTGCGCCAAGCCCGCCAGACCCGCAACGGCTCCAGGTGCAGGTATTCGGGCAGGTAGGTGACCGTCGCGGCAATCGCTTCATGCAGCGGATGACGCTTCCGGTCGGTTGGATGACGTAAGGAAATGATGTGCTGGCGGAGACCCCGCTCCTGCAGTGCCAGAATTTCCTGTGCGATGAAGGTCTCGGAGAGACGCGGATAGCCTTTCAGCACTACCGCAACAGTCGCCGCCGGTTGCATGGGCTACAACGCCTTAAGAGCCAGCGGCCGCGAACTCTAGGTCCCGCCGCTGCCGGGGCTTCGAAAGGATCTTGCCCGCCAGGCGGTTGACGTTGACCAGTCCATCCAGCAAGCCCGGGACGACAATATCAGATGGCCGTTGCTGTTGCGGCAAATGGCGGAGCGCCGTCGCCATAGCCCAGGCATCCCGCCCGCCATCCGGATCGAGCATCGAGACCAACCCCAGTTCCTGCGCCCGGCCGGCACGTATCGTTTGCTCTAGCCGGGGCTTGGAGCGGGGTACGATAATGGCTGGCTTGTTAAAGGACAGGATCTCGCAAAAGGTGTTGTAGCCGCCCATCGCAACCACCCCGCTGGCCCCCGCCATCAGCGTTTCCATCTGCGCGTCGAAAGTGATCGCCTCGACATTCGCCAGCGGTTCGATCCGCTGCCGGAAATTGTTCTGGTGTTCCGTCTGCATGAAGGGACCGAACACGATCAGCGCCCGGCACGGCAAATCGGGCTGCGCCTCATAGGCGCGGATGACCCAATCCACCATTGCCTCCCCATCGCCTCCGCCTCCTGGTGTGACCAGCACATAGGGGGCGCTCCCGACCAGTGGCTCTGCGCTGCCGGCATTGGCCGTCACCGATCGACGGAGATAGCCGGTGTAGACCATTCTCCGGCGTACTGAATCCGGCAACTCAATGCCCTCCATCGGATTGCATATCTGCGGCAGGCCATAGACCCAGATCTCGTCATAGAAATCGCGTAATGCAGCATGGGCGCCTTTACGGGTCCATTCCGGCTGAAGCGATTCGGGGTCGTCCATGACATCCCGCAAGCCGAGCACCAGACGGGTACCGCGCGCCTGGAGCAGTTCCAGCGTCGCCTTCACCTCACCCCGAAGGCCAAGCGGTTCCTTGTCCACCAGAAAGATATCCGGATCGAAAATCCGCGCCGTTTCGCGAATGATGGCAGCCCGCAGCGCAAGGGTCTTGTCTGCTGCGATGTCGAGCGCCTGACTCGTGTATTCGCCGTTGGACAGCTTAATCATGCCGGGCATACGGACAAAGTCTACGCGTGGCCGGAAACCGAAGCTGCCGATAATCGGGGAGCCCGACAGGATCAGGACCGAAAGGTCCGGGAAATCACTCACCAGCCCGTGCGCGATTTCACGGCAACGGCGCAGGTGGCCGAGGCCGAAACTGTCATGGCTGTAGATCAGGAGCCTCCGGCCCGCTTCTGCCGCTTTTGAAGCTTTGTCCATTTGCCGCTCCTTTGCGGCCGCACCCCGGCCACCGGTTGATGGTCACCGCAGTAAAGGCTTGCGTCAAATCCCAGGCGGCCCAGAGGACTCCGGCCACTTGGACCGAGCTAGCACATCTTGGAAATGTCTGAAAACACATTTGTCGATATCAGAATGGGATACTATAGTCTTTCACAACAAAAACCGGGCTCGTTCAAGGTGAACGCCCGCGATTGAGTTTACAATGCAGCGTTCGATTTACGGCTTTATATTCAAGCACAGTTTGCCTCAACAGATTGTTTTGGTGGTGCTGACCTTTGCCGCGCTGCCATTCATATACTTGCAAGCCGAACTGCCAAAACAAATCGTCAATGACGCCATTGGGGCCGATTCGGCAGACTTTCCCGTTACTCTTTATGGGCTCGAACTGGACCAGATCACCTATTTGTTTTTCCTTTGCGGAACTTTCTTGTTCCTGGTTCTGGTCAACGGCGGTTTCAAATATATTCTGAACGTCTCACGCGGACGCTTGGGCGAACGGATGCTGCGCCGCTTGCGGTATGAATTGTACTGCAGGGTACTCCGTTTCCCGGTACCGCACTTCCGCCGGGTCAGCCAGGGTGAGCTGATTCCCATGATCACCCAGGAGGTCGAGCCGCTGGGTGGCTTTATCGGCGATGCCATTGCCCAGCCCCTCTACCAGGCCGGCATCCTGGTCACGCTGTTGATCTTCATACTAATGCAGGATCCGACCCTGGGCATTGCAGCGGTTGCGCTCTTCCCGATCCAGGCCGTGTTCATCCCGATGATGCAAAAGCGCGTCAATGCACTGGCCAAAGAACGGGTACAGAATGTGCGGCGCTTGTCGGATCATCTGGGCGAGAGCATTGCCGGGATCACGGAAATCCGGGCGAACGACAGCGGCCACTACCAGCGTGCCCGCTTCGCGCAGCGCCTGGGGATCATCTATCAGATCCGCTACAAAATCTTCATCCGGAAGTTCCTGATCAAATTCATCAACAACTTCCTGGCCCAGTTTACACCGTTTCTCTTTTATTCTGTCGGGGGCTACCTGGCGATCCAGGGCGAATTGAGCGTTGGTGCGCTGGTGGCCGTCATCAGCGCGCACAAGGACATGAATGCGCCCTGGAAAGAGTTGCTGGCATATTACCAGCAGCGTGAGGACGCGCGGATCAAGTACGAGACCGTTGTCGAGCAATTTGACCCCCGCGGCATGCTCGACGAGGGATTGCAGGGCCAGCAGGATGTGGAGCCGTTCCCAGCGGGCACACAGGTGAATTTCCGCGGCGTCACCCTCTCCGACGAAGACGGCACAGTCTACCTGCACCACACGAATATAAGCTTCGATTTGAGCTCCACCGTTGCCGTGACCGGCCCGAGCGGCGGCGGCAAGGAGGAATTCGCGCCACTGCTCGCCCGGCTCTACACGCCAACCGGCGGACGTATCAATATCGGCGACGAGGACCTGACAGGCCTGCCTGAAGCAAAGATCGGCCGCCGCTTCGGCTATGTCGGCGGCCAGCCCTACCTGTTCGCAGGCACCGTGAGAGACAATCTGCTGCTGGCGATCCAACACTTCCCGGCGCCAGGCGCAGACGATGACAGCCGGGCCTGGACCGCCGAGGCCGAGAAGGCCGGCAACACGATCGACAGTCCGGATTCCGACTGGATCAACTACAAGAGCCTGGGCATAGAGACGCCGGAGCAATTGTCTGAGATCATACGGGACGTGCTGAAGGCTGTGATGCTGGCCGACGACATTTATGAATTCGGCCTGCGCGGACGGTTCAATCCGGATACTGAAACCCTGCCGGTGGAACAGTTCCTGAGCGCACGGGCCGCTTTGCGAGACCGGTTGACGGGCGACAAGTTGGCGGGCCTGGTCGAGCCCTTCGATCCGGAGAAATACAACCGCAATGCGACAGTGGCGGAGAACCTGTTGTTCGGCACGCCGGTCGGTAATGCGTTCGACATGGATCACCTGGGGAACCATCCTTATGTGAGGCAGATCCTGGAGGAGAGTGGCCTGACCGACCAATTCTTCGATATCGGGCAGCAGGTCGCCGAAATCATGATCGACTTGTTCGCGGATGTGGATACCAGCAACGAGTTGATGGAGCAGTTCAGCTTCATCTCGCCCGAAGACCTGCCGGAATTCCAGGCGATCATGTCCCGAATCAACCGCAGCGACAACGGCACGGCGGAGGCAGACCGGAACCGCCTAATCTCTCTCCCCTTCCGGTTGTCGCCCGAGCGGCATCGCCTGGGCCTGATCGGCGAGGACTTACAGGCACAGTTGCTGGAAGCAAGGAAGCTGTTCGCCGCGAAACTGCCGGAGGAACTGAAGGACGCCGTCGCCTTCTTCGACCCGGAACGCTTCAACCCGGCAAGCTCCCTGCAGGACAACCTTCTGTTCGGCAAGATCGCGTACGGCCGGCCGCAGGCGGAGCAGCAGGTTCGGGCGGCGCTCAGTCAGGTGCTACACGATTTCGACCTGATCCAGGCCACCGTGGAAATTGGTCTGCAGTTCCAGGTTGGAGTCGGCGGCAGCCGCCTGTCGACGGTGCAGCGTCAGAAACTGGCCATTGCAAGGGCGCTATTGAAGAAGCCGGACCTCCTCATCCTGAACAATCCGTTCGGCGCATTCGACGAAGGCCTGCGCGCCTCCTTGCTCGAACGGATCATGGAATGCCAGAACGGCCGCGGCGTTGTCGCCGTCATGGATCAACTGTCATTGCCGGAACGCTTCGACCATGTCTTTCTAGCGGAGAATGGACGTTTGGCCGAACCGGATGACACAACTTCACCTGCCGCGAAGGCGGCCGAGTAGGGAGGACGGGAAACCACCATGTCCTTAAATCAGGAAGTCGACGCGCTCCGGCGCGTACCGCTTTTTCAGCCGATTGAACCGCGGCGGCTGAAGCTGCTGGCGTTCACCAGCGAGCGCCTTCAGTTCAACCCAGGCCAGGACATTGTCACCCAGGGCGACCCAGGCGATGCAGCCTATATCATCCTGTCGGGTGAGGCTGACGTTCTGATCAGCAATAACGGGGAAATGATCCCCGTCGCCCGGTTGGGCGACAACGCCGTCATCGGCGAGATCGCCATTCTGACCGGGGTTCCGCGCACCGCAACCGTGCGCGCCGTGGGCGACCTGACCGCACTGCGGATCGGAAAGGACACATTTTTTAAACTCATCACCGACATCCCGGATATTGGAATGGAGATCATGAAGGAACTGGCCCGCCGCCTGGAGCGGACAACCGCCGAACTGCAAAAAGCAAAGGCCGCTGCGTGAGCCGTCTCGACAGTTTTATCCGCCGGATGGAGGCGCAGCGCGCTTGCCTGAACGTAGCGGCAGAGGTCTTGCGGGGCATACCTGGTCCTGTGCTGGAACTGGGCCTGGGCAATGGCCGCACCTATGATCACTTGCGGGAGATCATGCCGGAGCGCCGGATTTTTGTGTTTGAGCGCAAAGTTGCCGCTCACCCCGACTGCATTCCGGCGGACGAAGATCTTTTCACCGGTGATTTCCGGGACACACTGCCCGGCGCGATGGCGCGGATGGGAGAGAAAGCCGCGCTGGTCCATGCGGACTATGGCGCAGGCACGCCGGACTATGTGACCGGCATGTCGGCTTTCCTGGCGGAAACCCTGGTGGATATGGTAGCGCCCGGCAGTTGGATCGTCTCTGACTATCCGATTGACGGGAAGGGCTGGAAAGATATTCCATTGCCCGAGGGCATCCGCCCCAACCGCTACTTCATCCGGCAGGTTTGAAGGCACCTAAGCAACCGCTCCGTCCACCCTCATCCGGGCTATCGCTTCGCCACTGAAACCCGCCTCCGACAATAGGCGGTCCGTGTGCTCGCCCTGACGCGGCGCTATGGTATGTGGGTCGCCAGGCGCCAAGGGTGCCGTGCCGGGCAGGTTCACCGCCGGCATGGCGCCCAGTACCGGATCCGGCAGCCAGGAGAGCGTGCCGGTAGCCTGCACATGGCCGTCCTGCACCACACTGCCATAGTCATGCACTGGCGAGTGCGGCACGTCGGCGGCGTGCAAGGCGGCACAGAGTTCGTCCCGCTTCCACTGGCCGATCGTCTCCGCAAGGACAATGCGCAGAGCGTCTTCATGCTCGCGGCGGGCGTCCAATGTGGTGAAGCGGGGGTCCTTCGCCGTTTCGGGTAAGTCCAGCACCTGGCAGAGCGCCTGAAAAAATTTCTCCCGAATGATGGAGATGTTTACCGGTCCGTCCGCCGTCTGATAGGTGCCAGTCGGCGGCACTGGCGACGATTCCACTGGAGCCAGTGAGGAGCCGGGCTCCACCGCCTCCTGATTCAATCCCTGCTGCTGGAAGAACAGCATGGAGCGCATCAGGCTGATGTCCAGATGCCGGCCGCCCTGCCCCATCGCTTTGGCGTAGAGCGCGGTGGAGACGCTCTGGTAGGCCATCAGGCCGGTCGTATAGTCAGGGACCGCATAGCCGATGCGGCGGGGTTGACCATCGTCGCCGCGGTTCCGGCTCATCAGCCCGGTGAAAGCCTGCAGAATTGCGTCCGTCGCCGGCCGCTCGGCATAAGGGCCGGTTTGGCCGAAGCCTGTAACGGAGCCGTAGACCACGTCTGGGGACACTGCCTTTATTGCTGCATAGCCGACCCCCAGCCGGTCGGCGATGCCGGGACGGTTACTTTCCAGGAACACGTCGGCCCCCTCTGCCAGCTTCAGCACCACATCCCGGCCTGCCGGCTGTTTCAGGTCAATGCAGATCGCCTGCTTGCCGCGGTTGCAGGTAGCATAGGCGGGCGTCCGGTCGCCGGTTGGCGCGCCGAGCGTGCGGGACCAATCGCCTTCCGGCGGCTCGATCTTAATGACCCTCGCGCCGTAATGGCCGAGCAGCATCGCGCAGAATGGCCCGGCAAGGCCCTGGGTCAGGTCAACAACGCGGAGGCCTTTGAAAGGGAGCATGAAATCGGATGAGGCGTTGGCTTGTTTTGTCATGGCTCGGCCCGGTGCACCTTTACTTGGGTTGTCGGTTTGCCTTCTGGGTTCAACACGGCGAGGTCGGCCAGACGGGAATCAATACCGCGCTTTCCGACCAGTCGGACCGCGTCATCACAGAAAATCGGGCGGCGGAATTCGGCCTCAATATCACAGACTGCCGGCGCGCCGCCCAAGTCCCCGGCAATTTCCGCCATCAGCAGGGTAAATCCGTGCAGACCCTGGGCAATGGGAGCGCGCATGCCAATCCGTCGGGCAGCCTCATAAGAGTGGTGCCCTTCCAGATAGGGAAATTCCGCGCTGTAGCCGCTGACGGAGCCCAATGTCATTTGCACCTGGCGCAAGGGTTCCGCGCCGTCCCAGTCCCGATCGACGGCACCGGCCGGGCCTAACCCCGCTGGTTCCGGATCGAGAATCAGGCTGCGGTGCTCGATCTCCACCGGCACCGATCCGTCCGGGGCGGCGAAGGCAAAGACGATGCGAATCAGCCGCCCGCGCTTGACATGGTCAATAGCCGTGACTTCCGCCATTACATCCAGAGGTGTGCCGAGTGCAAGAGGCTCCGACTGGCGCACGCGCACGCCATAGTGCAGGCGAGGGTTGCCCAAACTATCGGGCGAGCGCGCACCCTTCAGTAAGTCATTGGCAAGAACGGATACATCGACCTGCCCGGCAAAGCGCGCGCTGTCGATCCATGCGGCGGCGTGATAGCGGCCCTGCCTTCCGGCATCGACTACTGTTTTCCAAGGCGCGAAACGATAGCCGGGCTGCTCGTGCGGAGGGGTTGCAGTTTTGCTGGTCATAGGCGAAAGTCTAATCTACATGTTCTGTAGCGTGAAACCGTTGGTTAACGGCTCTCACCGGAAATTCCGCCTCAAGCCAGGGAGTGACGATGTACTCGCCCACTTATGCTGCCCCTTCGACGGTTGAAGAAGCCGTAGGGCTGCTCGCCAAAGCCGCCGGTAAAGCCCGAGTCCTCTCCGGCGGAACCGACCTTATTATTCAGATGCGTTCCGGCCGCCTGCGCCCGGAAATGATCGTCGATATCAAGAAGATCGCCGGTTCGCAGGACATCAGCGAGCAAGCTGATGGCTGGCACATCGGTGCCGCCACGTCCGGCGCTGCGATCGGCGACCATGCCAAGCTTTGTGCCGAATGGCCGGGCTGCGCTGAAGCGGTCCAGCTGATCGGTTCGACCCAGGTGCAGGGACGTGCGACCTTTGCCGGCAACCTGTGCAATGCTTCGCCTGCGGGTGACAGCGTCCCGGCGTTGGTCGCGGCGGGCGCGAAGGCCGTAATCGCCGGCAAGAACGGCACCCGGTCCATTCCGGTTGAAGACGTTCCGGCCAGCCCGGGCCGCACCAACCTGGCCGATGATGAGTTCATCACCGAATTCGTCATCCCCAAGCGGGAAGGCAAAACAGGAGACGCGTATCTGCGCTTCATTCCGCGCACGGAAATGGACATTGCCGTCGTTGGCGCGGGCGTATGCCTGACCCTGGACGACAGTGGCACCATCACCGCCGCCCGCGTGTCGCTGGGGGCGGTCGCACCGACCGTTCTACTGGTCGAGGATGCCGGCAAGGCATTGGTCGGCACCAAGCTGGATGACGCGACGTTGGCCAAACTGGATGCAGCCTGCCAGGCGGTCTGCAAACCGATTGATGACAAACGCGGTACCGTTGAGTACCGGACCAAAGTCGCCGGTGTGATGGCCCGCCGGGCCGCGGCGATTGCCTACGAACGCGCGTCTGCACGTTAAGAGAAAGCGGGACACAAAATGGCTAAAACCCACGTTACGACCACCATCAACGGTGAAGAAGTAGAGTTCCTCTGCGATCCGCAGGACACGCTGCTTGACGTTCTGCGCAACGACCTGGGCCTGACCGGCTCCAAGGAAGGCTGCGGCTCAGGCGACTGCGGTGCGTGCAGCGTCGTCGCCGACGGCCGCCTGGTCTGCTCCTGCCTGATGTTCGGCTCTGAAGCCGAAGGCGTTGAGATCACCACGATCGAAGGCGTTTCCCAAGGCGACAAGCTGCATCCGGTGCAGGAACAGTTCCTGAAGCATGCCGCCCTGCAGTGCGGTTTTTGCACGCCGGGCCTGATCGTCGCGACGAAGGCGCTTCTCGACAAGCATCCGAACCCGTCCGACGAGGAAGCACGCTACTGGCTTGCCGGTAACCTGTGCCGTTGCACCGGTTACGACAAAATCATGAAAGCCGTTCATGACGCTGCTGCTCAAATGCGAGGGGAAACCGTTTAATGAACTTTGTATCTGACAAGAGCGCCCTGAAAGTCGTTGGCACCCGTCCGGTTCGTCCGGACGGTGTGGACAAGGTTGTCGGGCGCGCCCAGTTTGGCGGCGATGCCGTCATGCCGGGCATGATCTATGGTGCGACCGTGCGCTCGCCGCATGCCCACGCCCGGATCAAAAAGATCGACACCTCCAAGGCCGAAGCGCTGAAGGGCGTGAAGGCGGTCATGACCTCCGCCGATATGCCGGAGATCAAATCGGAAGAGGCTTTCATCGGTGAAGGCCCGGTGAATTTCCGCGACCTTTCCAACAACCTGATGGCGCGGGACAAGGTCCTCTACGACGGCCATGTGGTTGCCGCGGTGGCTGCTACCTCCACGAGCATCGCCCGCGCCGCGGCCGAACTGGTCGAGGTTGAGTACGAGGTGCTGCCGCACGTCATCGACGAGATCGAGGCGATGGCCGATGGCGCGCCGGTGCTGCATGACGATATCTTCACCGCCGGCGTCGATCCGAAGCCAACCAAGGCATCGAACGTTGCCAAGCGTGTTGAATTCGCCACCGGCGATCTGGAAGCTGGCTTTGCCGCTGCCGACGTAATCGTTGAGCGGACCTTCAAGACGGCGCCGGTTCACCAGGCTTACATCGAGCCGCATGCTTGCGTGGCCGCTTACAACTCCGATGGCCAGTGCCAGGTGATCTGCTCCAGCCAGGGCCAGTTCATGGTTCGCGCCTTCTGCGCCAAGCTGCTGGGCATCGAGACGTCCGACATCCGGGTGACTCCGGCGGAAATCGGCGGCGGTTTCGGCGGCAAGACCCTGGTCTATCTCGAGCCGCTGGCGCTGGCGCTGTCCCGCAAGGCAGGCCGTCCGGTCCGCATGGTCATGGACCGCACGGAAGTGTTCCGTGGCACCGGCCCGACCTCCGGCGGCACCGTACACGTGAAGATCGGCGCCAAGAAAGACGGCACCATTACCGCTGCCGACGCAGAGATCATCCTGCAAGCCGGCGCCTATCCGGGCTCTCCGATGGGTCCGGCCGCCATGTGCTGCTTCGCGATGTACGACCTCGAGAACGCGCGGGCCGTCGGCCTTGACGTGGTGTCCAACCGTCCGAAAGTGGCCGCTTACCGCGCTCCGGGCGCGCCGATCTCCACCTTCGCGACCGAAAGCGCAATGGATGAGATCTGCCGCAAAATCGGCATGGACCCGATCGAGTTCCGCCTGAAAAACGCTGCCAAAGACGGCACGAAGGCGCTCTACGGACCGACCTTCCAGAACATCGGCTATATCGAGACCTTGGAAGCGGCCAAGAACCACCCGAACATGCAGGCAAAGCTCGGTCCGAATCAGGGCCGCGGCGTTGCTGCGGGCTTCTGGTTCAATATCGGCGGCGAAAGCTCGGCGACGGTTCATGTCAACGAAGACGGCACCATCTCTCTGGTTTCCGGCAGCCCGGACATCGGTGGCTCCCGCGCCTCCATGTCGATGATGGCCGCTGAAATCCTGGGTGTCGATGTGGAGCGGGTCCGCCCGATCGTCGGCGACACGGCCTCTGTAGGCTTCACCTTCCTGACCGGCGGCAGCCGCGTCACCTTCGCGACCGGCACCGCCGTTTGCGAGGCCACGGAAGAGGTCGTCAACATCCTGAAAGGCCGCGCGGCCAAACTTTGGGAAATTGACGCCGACGCCGTTGAATGGCGCGATGGTTCCGCTTATCCGGCAGGCGACAATGCCGGTAAGTTCGAGCCTCTCAGCCTGGATGAAATCGCAGCCAAGGCCGGCCGCACCGGCGGTCCGATCAACGCCAAGGGCTCTGTCAATGCCCAGGGCGCCGGTCCGGGCTGGGGCGTGCACGTCGTGGATGTCGAGGTCGACCCGGAAACGGGCCACGTGGAAATTCTGCGTTACACCGCGGCTCAGGATGTTGGCCGGGCAATCCACCCGTCCTATGTCGAAGGCCAGGTGCAGGGCGGTGCCGTGCAGGGCATCGGCTGGGCGCTGAACGAGGAGTACATCTACACGAAAGACGGCCGCCTCGATAACGGCTCCTTCCTAGACTACCGCGTTCCGGTCGCCAGCGATCTGCCGGAGATCGACGTAGCCCTGGTCGAAATCCCGAACCCACGGCACCCGTTTGGCGCCAAGGGTGTGGGCGAAGTGCCGATCGTCCCGCCGATGGCAGCGATTGCCAACGCAATCTTCGACGCGACGGGTGTGCGGATGGAAAGCCTGCCCATGTCGCCGCCGAAGATTCGCGCGGCGATTGACGCGGCGAAGGCATAGGAAAAGCGGCAGAGCGATGGCCACCGTTCATTTGGGCGCTTCGCTCTGCCGCCCCTATTGCGGCGATGTCCGCGTTGTAGAGATCGAAGCAGCGACGATCAGCCAGTTGATTAGAGCGTTAGAAGAGCGCTTTCCCGGCATCGGCGAGCAGATTATCGAGAGCATGGCTCTCGCTATCGACGGCGAAATTTTTCAAGATACATTAGTCGATCCAATCGGTCCCAACAGCGAAGTTTACCTGATCCCCAAGATCGCGGGCGGGTGATTGTAGCTGCTGTTGGCAGGTGCGCCACTGACTAGGCTTGGTCAAAGCGCAATACCCACCAGAGCGGCAGCGTCCGCATGTTGTGACCCCTCAAAAATCTCCACATTCCCCAGCGAAAGCCGGGGCCATGCCTGAGGCTGATCATTTGAAACGGCTAAAGCTTCGGGTTCCAGGTCTCTGGAATGGATACTGACTTTCGTCAGGAAGATCGAAAAGGGAGCCGTGACTACCCCACAAACGCCTTGTCACTCTCCCAAAGCTTTTGTAGCGCGGTATGGCACTCGTCCGGCAAAGGCCCGGCGGCTTCGGCAGCCAGGGCTTGTTCCAGATGCTCCATTTGGGCCATGCCGACCTCGATGGTGGAGAGGGCTTCGTTTCCCAAACCAAAGCGCAACGCCGTCTGGGCCGGCGTGCCGTAAGCATCGCCCAGTACTGCCCAGACAGCTTCCGCCCTTGCTTCTTCGGCAGCATTCTCCGCGTTCAGCGTCACCGGCAATTCTCGGCCATGTCGGACCTTTGTTGCCAAATGGCCCGCAGCAAAAATGCGGATCGTCATGACGCCCAGATCGCGCTTCCGGGTGGCCTCCGAGAGGCCAGCAAAATCGGTCGTGTTCCAGCCCGCCGGAGCCTTCGCCCAACCAGCGCTCGGATTAATCATGTTGTAATACGCCTGCACTGCATCGAACGCGCCGGAGTCGGCCACGGCCACCACGCTGGGCGCTTCGCCCAGGCCGGTAAAGCCGATGTGATCGCAGATACCTTCACTCCGCAGCTTGTCCATTGCATCCGCAATGCCGTCTCTTCCGATAACACGGGATAGGCGGATACCCCGCGGCCCCTCCTCCGTCGCGCTATCGTCCGCCAGGATCTGGTTGTGCAGCCACAGCACATCAACCCGGCTGCGCTGCAGGCGTTCCAGGCTGGCTTCCACCGACCGGCGCATTTGCCCAGCGAGGTCCGGCTCTCCCGGCTCGACCCGGAACTTGGTGGAGAGGTAGGGCTGCTCCGCCTCCGCGCGCGTCTTGAGCCAACGGCCAATGACGGTCTCCGACACGCCATTGCCATAGGAGGACGCGGTATCCACCCAGTTGATGCCGGCATCACAGGCGTTATTCAGCGCCTGGTTGGAGATATCCTGCGCGCTATCGATCAGCAGACCGCCGACCCAGCCGCCGCCGAAGGTCAGAGCGGAAATATTGAGGTCAGTGCGGCCGAAGCGGCGGTATTGCATGAATTCAAGCTCCCTCAATCAAGCGCATGCGGGTGCCGCACAGCATGATCGTGTTGTCGTCGACAGCAAGGCCAGCCTTCGCCGCCCGTTCCAGCACCGCGCCTACATCCCGGCAACCGAGGTCCAGGCCACCGAGCCCCTCCCCACGCCCGTCGCGGGCTTCCACGAAACGCAGCACCGCATCATGCAGTTCCACGCAAGGGTTCGCATGGGCGTCTACCGCAAGCGGCCGGTCCAGCACATTCGCCCAGCGCTCCGCCAGCTTCAGCGGATCGGCGCTTTGCAGTTCCGCGGCGCGGAAGCCGGTGATCAGACTGGAAGGCTCCATATTGGGCCATTCCTTGCCCGCAGGGTGCCAGGGCTGGTCCGGGCGAACCGGATCGTCGGGGTGCAGGTCGTTGCGGTCGATGGAGAGGATTGCGCCGCCGACATCGCGCGGGTGCAATTGCACGCCCCGGAATTCACCGTAATCCATCTCCGTCGCGATGCGCACGCCCAGCCCTTCCAGGCGGCTGTAGAGCTTCGGGTGCAGGTCGTCGGAGGCTTGCAGGATGACCATGTAGCCGCCATCGCCATGGCGGCGCTCCAGGTAGCGGCCGGCGGCCGTCTCCTCCGGCTTCTTGCCGGCCATGGGCGCGACGACTTCCAGAAAAGAAAAGCCTACGGGCGAGAGAAAATTCTCCAGCCCCCAACGGCCAACTGCGGGGTCACGGAAGCAGACGGCGAGGTCAAGCACGTCGGCAAAGTGCTTCTCGGTCTGGGCAAGGTCATGAGCGACCAAGCATATCTGACGGAGGCGCAAGGGCATCAGGCCATTCCCTTCTGAAACAGTTTGACGATAGAGGAGAAATCCAGGTCGCCCAGCCCGTCCTGCTCCGCCATGGCGTAGAGCATGGCAGCCTGCGCGCCCAACGGCGAGGGCTGACCGGTCTCGACCGCCGCCATCTGGGCGAGGCGCATGTCTTTCAGCATCAGCTTCGTCATAAAGCCCGGCTTATAGCCAAAATTCGCCGGCGATTGCGGCGTCGGGCCCGGCAACGGCAGGTAGCTGTTCACCGCAACGCAGGAGCCGGAGGAGGCCGATATAACCTTCTGCATGTCCTCCACGCTAACGCCCAGCCGCTGACCCAGGCTGAATGCTTCCGACACGGCGATCATGGCGATGCCACCGATCATGTTGTTGCAGATCTTTACGGCCTGGCCATTGCCGACCCCACCGCAATGCACAATCAGCTTGCCCATCTTTTCCAACTGAGGCCGTGCCGCCTCCACGTCGTCGGCCTCCCCGCCAATCATGAAGGTAAGCGTGGCTTCGTCCGCTCCGACCGTACCGCCGGAGACCGGGCAATCGATCATGCGGAAGCCGCGCGCCTTGGCCGCCGCCGCCACTTCGCGGGCCGTCGCAACGTCGATGGTGGAGCAATCGATGAACAGCGTGTCGGGTGCAGCGCTATCAAAAATGCCGCCTTCGCTCATATAAGCCGCCTTCACGTGCTTGCCCTCCGGCAGCATAGTGATGACGGTAGCGGCGCCATCGACCGCAGCACTGGCCGATTGAGCCGGTACCGCACCGGCCTCGGCAGGCACCTGCATGGACTCCGGCGACAGGTCGAAGACCTTCACCGCCTGACCGCTAGCGGCCAGATTGCGCGCCATCGGCCCGCCCATATTACCGACGCCGACAAATGCTGTATGCGCCATGGCGCGATTCTCCTAATAGGGTGTGGGGGTGTGTTACTGCCGCGAGACCATCTCGATACCGTTGGAGAACGGACGCCGCTACTCTGTGTCTTTTAGCAGAAAAGCTTCGAAAATTGCGCGGCGATTGGCATTCCCGGGAGCGTCGGAGTCGATCACACGGTCTTCGGTCGAACGGCCGACGGCAAGCAATCGCTCCTCCGGTACGCCGAGCGAAACGAGTTGCGCTTTAACCGCATCAGCCCGTTTTTGGGAAGTAATGCGGTTCGAATCGGCGTCGGTTCCATCGAAGTCCGCATACCCGACCACGCGCACGCCAAGCGACGGATCGGACGCCAACAGAAGGCCCGACACCTTTTGAAACGCTGCATCGGCCGCGCTGGGGTCGGCGAAACGGGTCGCCTCCGAGAAGCGGACGGTAAGGCCGGATAGTTGCGCCGCCATATCCCAGACCGGCGGCGAGTTACGCTCCCGCCAGTCATTGAGCTGCGTCTGCAACGCGACCATCGTTGCCTCCTGCGCCTGCTCCAATTCCTGGTCCCTCTCGGCAAGCCCGTCCAACCGGCCGACAATGACCTGAAACTGACCGTCCAATGTCTGGAATGCCTGCATGGCGGTTTCGCGCAGGGCGACGACTTCCGTGGTGGATTCGGATGCGGCTTCCGATCGGGCTGGCATGTTCGCAACCGCGCTGGCAACCTGGATGGGCGGTGGACTCGCGGCAGAGGGATCTTCCAGCCGGTTCAGCCGGGCCTCGATAGACGCGATAGCATCCGTCCCATCCATAAGTTCGCGGACCAGAGACGCCAGCGCCTGCACCTCACCGGCCTGGACGGCTAATGCTTCGGAATAGTCCGCTTGCGTAGGAGCAGGAGGTGACTGGGGCGCGGCGGCATTTGCCGGTGAAGCAGCAAGCTGTTCCAGCTCGCTCAACCGATCCCCCAGCTGGTCACGCACCGCAATCATGCTCTCATTCAGGCCGTTGAGGTCACTTCGCATGTCAGTGACCGTGCCCTCCAGTGTTGCCGTCCGCATCATGAAAGCGGCGAGCGCGGCAAGTACCTCCCTCGCATTGGCGTCAGGCGTGCCGTGGCCTGGGGTCATACTGGCGTCGGGGTCGGTTGGCGGCGCCGTCTGTGCGGTGATGAAGGCGGCTGGAACAACGACACCCATGTCCTCCGAAGAGCGGGAGGCTGCCTGCATCATCGCCGCCGATAGTGCCCGATTTTCTGCGCGGAGCGCGCTTATACTTGCCGCCTGCTGCTGCTGAACCAATGCGACCCAGCCGAGGCACCCCGCCAGCGCCAGAGAGCCGCCAAGCAGCAACGGGCGCGCTCCGGCCTTAGAGATGCAGTCCCAAATTAGACGGCAATGACGAAACGTCGATGGCATGACTATGATCTCCGCAACCCAAAACCTTGCATCACGTCCTGGACAACGTGGGGATAAGTAGCCCTGCTCGGCGATTGACGCGATTTCGCGTATGTTATACGGTCCGCGTCATGCAAGAACATTCCGCCCCCGCTGCCGACAGTGACCCGGCAAAGCTAGCGCCGAACCATGCCAAGGTCTACGACGCCTTGCGGGCTGGCGCTCGCCCCATGACGGCCTATGAACTGATTGATGCGGTGCGGGCTGGCGGGATATCCGCGCCGCCAACGGTCTACCGCGCCCTTAACAAGCTTATCGACCTGGGGCTCGCCCACCGGCTGGAAAGCCTGAATGCCTTCGTTGCCTGTTCTCATGAAGACGAACACCGCAGCGGCGCGATTTTCCTGATTTGCAATACATGCGGCGAGACGCGGGAGGTCGTGGACCGGTCACTCGACCAGCATTTGCGTCAGATGAGCGGCGAATATGCCTTCCATGTGACGCAGGCGACCGTCGAACTGCGCGGCCATTGTGCCGATTGCGTAGCCGCCGCGCACGGTGCGGAGAAACCGGCATGAGCGGACATCACCATAGCAGGAGCGTGCGCGCCGGGCTTAGCCCCGTGCGCATGGGCGTCGCAGAGCGGCTGGGGGTCGCAGCATTGTGCTGCGCGCTGGTTTGGGCCGGCGTCTTTTGGGCCATCGGGTGAAAGCGAAAGCTATGTCGAACGTGATCGCCTTCCAGAACTTAACGCTTGGCTATGACCGGCACCCGGCGGTGCATCATCTGGATACGGAACTGCAACCAGGTTCTCTGACCGCGGTTGTCGGGCCGAACGGCGCGGGCAAGTCTACGCTGCTCAAAGGGATCGCCGGCGCGTTGCGCCCGCTGGAAGGCGCTGTCTCCACCGGCTCCGTCAAGAAGCAGGATATCGCCTACCTGCCGCAACAGGCGGAGATCGATCGTGAATTTCCGATCAACGTGCTGGACTTCGTCGCGATGGGGCTCTGGCGGCAGGTGGGGCCGTTCGGCGGCATCGGGCGTCGCGTACGGCATCGGATCGAAGAAGCCATAGCCGCCGTCGGCATGACCGGTTTCGAAGGCCGTCAGATCGGCACGCTTTCGGGCGGTCAGATGCAGCGGGCGATGTTCGCCCGGCTTTTATTGCAGGACGCACCGATTGTGCTGCTGGACGAGCCCTTCAACGCCGTGGACACCAAGACCGTCAGCGACCTGCTGGGGCTGGTGCAGCACTGGCATGGCGAACGGCGGACCATCGTTACCGTGCTGCATGACCTGGATCAGGTGCGCCGCAGTTTTCCGGACACTCTGCTGCTGGCCCGGCAACTGATCGCGCACGGCCGCACCGAGGACGTTTTAACGGCTGAAAACCTGTTCCGCGCCCGGCAGGTTTGCGAGACGTTCGATGAGCACGCCGCTGTCTGCGACGGATCGCCGGAAAGCCCGCCCCAAAGCCCCCCGCTGAGGGCAGCGTGATCTACGACGCCCTGGTTGGACCTTTTCTGGAGTTCGCTTTTATGCGCCGGGCTCTGGTCGGGTGCCTCGCGATTTCCCTCGGTGCGACGCCAGTCGGGGTGTTCCTGATGCTGCGCCGGATGAGCCTGACGGGCGACGCCATGGCGCATGCGATCCTGCCGGGGGCTGCCATTGGCTTCCTGATAGCAGGGCTCTCGCTCAGCGCCATGACCATCGGCGGCCTGATCGCGGGCATGGCGGTGGCAATGGCAGCGGGTTTCGTCGCGCGCTCCACCACCCTGCGGGAGGATGCAAGTATGGCTGCATTCTACCTGATCTCGCTGGCCGCCGGCGTGCTGATCATCTCTATCCGCGGCAGCAATATCGACTTGATGCACGTCTTGTTCGGCACCGTGCTGGCACTCAATGACGATGCGCTGTTTCTGCTGGCGAGTATCGCAACCATCACCCTGACGGTGTTGGCTCTGTTGTTCCGGCCATTGATCATGGAGTGCCTGGACCCGGCGTTTCTGCGATCGGTAAGCGCTTCCAGTTCTCTGGCCCACTACGCCTTTCTTGCCCTGGCAGTGCTGAATCTGGTCGGCGGTTTTCATGCGCTCGGCACATTGATGGCGGTTGGCATCATGATCCTGCCGGCGGCGGCGGCCCGGTTCTGGGCACGGGATGTCGGGGGCTTGATCCTGGTCGCCATGCTGACTGGCGTCATCAGCAGCATCACCGGCCTGCTGCTGTCGTATCACTGGAGCCTGCCCTCCGGCCCGGCGATCGTCCTGATGGCAGGGCTCGTCTACACCGTGTCGTTCCTGGCTGGTCCCGTCGGCAGCATTCTGGCTCAGCACTGGCGAAGACCGCATTTCGAGTCCTAAATCACCTAAGGAGATTCACCAGAATGTTTGCTCGAAGCCGCGCCGTTGCTGCCATATGCACGATATTGTTTGCCGCGCTTGGCCTTGGGACAAACGCAACGGCAACCGAGCGGCTGCCGGTCGTTGCAACATTCAGTATTCTGGGCGATCTCGTCCACGTGGTCGGGCAGGACCGCGTCGCGATAACGACACTGGTCGG
Organism: Alphaproteobacteria bacterium; assembly: GCA_965222315.1. Classification (GTDB taxonomy): domain Bacteria; phylum Pseudomonadota; class Alphaproteobacteria; order Bin95; family Bin95; genus JACKII01. The sequence goes on from OZ244951.1 coordinate 3,404,719, forward strand.
ACCTGACGGCGACGCGCATGTTTTCCATCCGACGCCACAACATGCCGACGCCGTCGGCAAAGCGCGGCTGGTGTTTGCGAACGGCCTGGGCTTCGAAGGCTGGATGGACCGGCTTGTGGAGGCTGTGGACTTCAAGGGCACGACCGTCACCGTTTCCGACGGTATCAAGGCACTCAAGGCCGGTGAAGATGACGACCACGGGCACGAAGAACACGACCGTCATAAAGAAGGACCTGACGACCACAAAGACCATTCTCATGAGTCGAAGGATCATCACGAGGCCAAAGATCATCATGAGTCGGAGGATGATCATGGGGATAAACATGACCATGCCGGGGACCATCATGCTCACGACGACGGCGAGTTCGACCCCCATGCCTGGCATGACATCGCCAATATCAAGATCTACGTCACCAATATTGCGGAGGCACTGAGCAAGGCTGATCCGAACAGCCAGGCCATGTATGAGCGAAACCGTGACGCCTATATCGTGCGGCTCGACGCCCTCGAAAAAGGACTTCGTCAGCAGCTTGCCGCTACGCCCGGTGCCCCCCATCGCGTGGCGGTGCCGCACGACGCGTTCGGGTACTTCGAACGGGCTTATGGTGTTGAGTTTGTGGCGCTACAAGGCCTCAGCACGGAGTCTGAAGTTTCCGCCAAAGACGTCGCCAGTTTGATCCGTGACATGCGGGCCGGGGGAGTAGATGCCATTTTCGTCGAAAATATTGCCGACACCCGACTGATCGAACAGGTCCAACGGGAAACCAACATCACGATCGGCGGCACGCTTTTTTCCGGCGCCTTGAGTGGACCGGACGGCCCGGCGGCGACTTATCTGGATATGATGCGCCATAATATCGACACGCTGCTGGCAGCGCTGAAGAAGGACTGACTGGCGCAATTGGGACTGCCGCGATGCGCGCGGGGGCGCTATAAACATGAAACATTCTTCCTAGGCAAATCGCGGCGGCTACCGATATGGCTACGAACAAAGGCGCTTCGCAGGAGGCCATTCAATATCATTACGACGTCGGCAATGACTTCTATTCGGCGTGGCTGGATAGCGGCCTGTCCTATTCCGCCGCGATCTGGCCCGACGACCGAAGTACGCCCTGCACCTTGGAACAGGCCCAGGACGAGAAGCTGGATTGGCATCTTGCGTCCGCTGGCGCCTCAGACGGCATGCGGCTGCTGGATATTGGCTGCGGTTGGGGAAGCCTTATCAATCACGCACTGGCGCATCGGGCTATCGGCGGGGCGGTCGGTCTGACCCTGGCGGAAGAACAGGCTGCATTGGACCGGGAGCGCTTCGCCGGACAGCCGGTCGAGATACAGGTGCGAGCCTGGCAGGACTTCACCGCAGATCAGCCGTTCGATGCAATCATCTCCATCGGTGCGTTCGAACATTTCGCCAAGCCGGATATGGACCCGGCGGAAAAAACCGCGTGCTATGCGGAGTTTTTTCGCTTTTGCGCCCATAATCTGGCGGATGGCGGGCGGCTGTCGCTCCAGACAATCACTTGGATGAACATGACGCGGGACCAGGAGACTGCGAACCTGCCGCTCCATATCTTCCCTGAGAGCAATCTGCCCCGCTTTGCCGAAATCGCCGCGGCGGCGGAGCCAAGTTTTCACACGATGAAGATGCACAATCGCCCGCGCGACTATGCCTTGACGCTGCGCGAGTGGATGAAGCGGCTGCGGTCGAACAGGGGACCGTTGGAAGAGAAATATGGCAAAGACCTGGTGAACCGCTACCTGCAAGGCTTTGCCAGCTTTGCCCTGGGCTTCGACCATGGCGTGCTTGGGCTGACACGCTGGAGCTTCTTGAAACGGCCGGGTTAGGCGGAGGCTATCCCCAGATTGTCCGTCCTGGTGGCCGCTGCAAGGGCGCGGCGGACCATATCCAGGCGATCGCCGCCCCAGATAATCTCCTCACCGACGACGAAGGTCGGCACGCCGAACACACCCATCGCCTCGGCCTCATCCAGGCCCTGGAAATAGCGGCGCCGCCCCTCCCCTTCCGCAAAGGCCGGAAAAGCCGAGGCGTCTGCTGCGCCAGCCTCCGCCAGAACCGCCTGGACCGCCGCCGGATCTTCGATATCCAAGGCACGGCGGAAGAAGCGCTCGAACACCCGGTTGTGATAGGCATCGAACACCCCCTGATCCTGCGCGAACAGGGCGCCAATGTGAGCGATTTGAGAGTCGAATATCTTCTTCGGCCCGAGCGTGACCAGCCCCTGCGCGTTCGCCATCCGCCGGGCGTCCATGTAGGAATATTTCACGCGCCGCCACTGATGGTCGTTCCGGTCCTCAACAGAACCCAGATATTCCGGAATACGCAACGTGTATGGCCGCCAATCGATGGCCACACCGAACTCTGCAGCCAGCCCCCGGGCCCGCCGTACTGCGAGATAGGCGTAAGGGCTCTTATAGTCGAAATAGACGGTGAGCTTCAGATCCATTAGGTTTGTCCCTGACATCTTGATCGTGTGCGGCATATCGCAGTCGCAACATTTTTGCTGCAACGCAGCATAACGGTATCATGGATTCTACGGTGACCGATGCCATTGACGCCAGCTCTCTGCAGCCTGCTGACAGGCATTAGATGTCCGGACCGTCTCAACAACCCTATGAAGGAGGATGTCCCATGCAACACAACGCAATCGTCACCGGCGGAACCCGCGGTATTGGCCGCGCCATTTGTGAGGAGTTGAAGGCTGCGGGGGTCAACGTTGCGGCCAATTATGGCGGCAATGATGAGGCCGCCGCCCGCTTCAAGGAACAGACCGGCATCCCCGTATACAAGTTCGACGTCGGAGATTATGACGCGTGCCAGGCCGGTGTCGCGAAGATCACCGAAGAGGTGGGGCCGATCGACATTCTGGTGAACAATGCGGGCATTACCCGCGACGGCACCATCATGAAGATGTCCCGGGAAGCCTGGGATGCGGTGATCGACACCAACCTCGGCGGCTGCTTCAACATGGTTCACGCCACCTGGCCGAGCATGCAGGAGCGCAATTTTGGCCGCATCATCAATATCGGCTCGATCAACGGACAAGGCGGCCAGTATGGGCAGGTGAACTATGCCGCTGCCAAATCAGGCATCCACGGCTTCACCAAGGCACTGGCCCAGGAGGGCGCCCGCTTCGGTATCACGGTAAACGCCCTGGCGCCGGGCTATGTGGACACCGAAATGGTTGCCGCCGTGCCGGAACGAGTGCTGGAGAAGATCATCCAGGGCATCCCCATGCGCCGCCTCGGCACCGCCCACGACATTGCCCGCGGCGTCGTCTTTCTCTGCGGGAACGATTCCGACTTCATCACCGGCTCGACCCTCTCGATCAACGGTGGTCAGCACATGTATTAAGTCGGGTCTGGCAGTAGTTAAGCTAGCGAAAGGGGGCCTAGTATGGCCTCCTTTTTTCGTGGGCAGGTCGCTCTCAAACGGAAGTCGGATATGCGCCTTCCCGCGCAGCGGCCTCAGGCAGGCTTTAGGGTGCGGTTCGCCCGGATAAAGTCACGGATCTCCGGCTGTATTTCCTCCCGCCAGCGGCGGCCGTTGAAAATGCCGTAGTGGCCGACTCTGGGGTGAACGAGCCTGTTGCGCATTTCAGCCGGGACGTTGATACAGAGGTCGTGCGCCGCCTGAGTCTGCCCGACGCCCGAAATGTCGTCCCGCTCCCCCTCCACCGTCATTAGGGCGGTCCGGCGGATTGCTTGAGGCCGCACCAGACGGCCCCGGTGCTTCATACGCCCATCCGGCAGATCGTGATCCTGGAAGACGATCTTGATCGTCTCCAGGTAGAATTCTTCGGTCATATCCAGCACGGACATGTACTCGTCGTAGAAATCCCGGTGAGCATCGGCGCTCTCGCCGTCACCTGCGATCATGTGCCGGAAGAGCTGCAAATGGGCATTCACATGACGGTCCATGTTCATGTGCATGAAGCCAGTCAACTGCAGGAAACCGGGATAGACGCGCCGGAACATGCCAGGATTCGGCCAGGGGACTGACATGATCACCTTGCGCTCGAACCATTCCAGATCGCGGCTGGTTGCAAGTTCGTTCGGCACAGTGGGGCTGAGGCGTGTATCAATCGGGCTGCCCATCAGTGTAACGCTGGCCGGCTGGGCGGGGTCGTTATCCTCCGCCATCATGGAGGCCGCCGCAAGCACTGCCGGCCCCGGCTGACACACCGCCATCACGTGCAGATCCGGCCCAAGAACCCTAATAAATTCCCTCACATAATCGGTGTAATCTTCAAGCCCGAACTTGCCCTTCGACAACGGAACCGTCCGCGCGTCTTTCCAGTCCGTGACGTAGACATCGTGCTCCGGCAGCATCGCCTGCACCGTTCCGCGCAACAGTGTTGCGTAATGCCCGGACAGCGGCGCCACGATCAGCACCCGGGGATCGCTCTGCCGTTCTTTCGGCATGTGGCTTTCCGACCGGTGGAAGCGGATCAGCGAACAGAATGGTTTTTCCCGGATGGCTTCGATCCGCACGGGCACCGCACAATCACCAGCCATGGTTTCCGTGATGCCCCAGTCCGGTTTGCCAAAACGCCTGGTGGCCCGCTCGAACATATCCAAGGCTGCGCTGTAGGCGCGGGCGGGCGGCGTGAAGGCCGCAGGATTGATCGCCGGGTCCATCATGTGGCGGGCTGCAATGGCAGCGGCGCGCCACGGACCGACCGCAGCGTGGGTCATCTCATAGGCAGCATAGAGCAAGGGGTAAATGCCTCCAACGATGGCAGGTGATGGGTTTGCGTTTCATTGCTGCAACGCAACATAGGCGTAGTGCGGCGATTCGGCAAGGCGCACGTTCAAACACCGTTGTTCCGGGCTATGAGCATTTTTCCTGCATGCGGCGGCAAATCGCTGTGGGAAAGGTCTGGACACAATAATGCCAATTGCTTAAACAGCGCCTTCCACATCCGGTGCCCACGCGGTCCGGTCGGAGAATGCCCAGGTAGCTCAGCTGGTAGAGCAGCGGACTGAAAATCCGCGTGTCGGTGGTTCGAGTCCGCCCCTGGGCACCACGCATACATCGCCGAGAAGGGCGTGTGGCGTGTTGTGGCAGCGAAATGCTGTTGCCAAGGGATCATCGCCCCATGGGCGTCTCGTCCGATTGAGCGAGGATAGCCCGGGTGGATTTTCTGGCCCATGTCCTGGTCGGCAAATACGCCAATCGAGGGCCGCTCTTCCGATAAAGCCAGATCTGCGAGCGTGACACGCCGGACTTACCCGCCGGGATCTCTACCCAGATGTGCTGGGCGGGCCGCACGGATAGCCCCGTAGCGAGATGCAGCGGCGACTTCCGGTTTGAATCGCCGCGTGACACTCACTCAAGCGCAGAGCTTTTCCTCCAAACCCTCCAACATCGCCAGGCATTGAGCGAGCTGGCTTTGCTCAATGAATTCGTCCGGCTTGTGCGCCTGATCGATAGAGCCGGGGCCGCAGACGACGCAGTTCATGCCCAAGGCCTGAAACAGCCCGGCCTCGGTCCCGAAAGCGACCACATCGGCGCCGTTGGCGCCGGTTAGTGCCGAGACGATCTGCAATGCCTCGTTGTCATCGACAGGCTCCAGGCCCTGGACCTCGCCGATGGTGTGACGGCAGATAGAAGCCCCCGGATGCACCCGGCGCATGGCAGGCAACAACACGTCATCGGCGTAGGTGTCGATAGCATTGCGCACGAACTCACCGTCACCAGCTTGGACCGGGCGAACCTCCCATTCCATTGAGGCGTGCTCTGCGATGACGTTGCGGGCAATGCCCCCTTCGATCCGGCCGACGCTGACGGTGGTCCATGGCGGGTCGAAACGGCTGGCGGCGGGCGCGCGGACACGCACGGCGTCACCCAGTTCCATCAGCTTCGCGGCATAGCGCACGGCGTATTCGGCCGCGTTAACGCCGTGGGACGGCTGCGAGGCGTGCCCGGCCAAACCGGTGAATTCGGTGGTATATTCGTAGCAGCCCTTGTGCCCCTCGATAATGCCCATGGAGGTGGGCTCGCCGATAATGGCGACGGACGGGCGGATTTGTTCGCGGTTCAGATCGTTAACCAACGCGCGGGCGCCGAAGCAGCCAACCTCCTCGTCATACGTCAGCGCAATGTGCAAGGGCCGGGAGAGCTTACGCGCCGCGAACGCCGGAGCGTGGGCAAGGACGCAAGCGATGAAGCCCTTCATATCGCACGCACCGCGGCCATAGGCTTTGCCGCCGCTCAGCATCATGGCGAACGGGTCGGATGCCCAGTCCGGCGCCAGCGCCGGCACGACATCGGAATGGCCGGAAAGCACGATGCCGCCGTCCCCTTCCGGCCCGATGGTGGCGAAGAGGTTGGCCTTGGTGCCGGTCTCGTCCGTTGTGATGCGGGTACGGGCGCCGATGGCGTTCAGATGGTCGGCCGCCCAGGCGATGAGAGCCAGATTGCTGTCGGCGGAGATGGTTGGGAAAGCAATCAGCTCCCCCAACAGACCGATTGTCCGGTCAAGGCGTTCCATGCTCATGGGCGCGGTCCCTAATCCTTTATAACCAAGGCCCGCGGCCGGTCGCAGAGGCACTCCGCCGGGCCGGACTCGCGGACCAGGATGCTCTCCGTGATCTCCAGGCCCCAATCGCTCATCCAAAGCCCGGGCATGAAGTGGCAGGTCATACCGGCCTCCAGCACAGTCTTGTCCTCCGGGCGGAAGGAGATCGTACGCTCACCCCAATCGGGCGGGTAGGAAAGGCCGATGGAGTAGCCACAGCGACCGTCGCGTTCGATCCCGGCTTTTTCCAGGGAGGCATAGAGCGCGCGAGCGACATCGCCGGCGGTGGCGCCGGGACGCGCCACCTCCAGCCCGGCCGCCAGCCCATCTGCGAGAGATTTTTCGGCATCCACCATTTCTTGTGGCGGCTTGCCCAAAAAAACCGTGCGGCAGAGCGGGGCGTGATAGCGGCGATAGCAGCCGGAGATTTCGAAGAAGGTTGCCTCGCCATAGGCGAACGGCCTTCCATCCCAGGTGAGGTGGGGGGCGCTGGCATCCACGCCGCTGGGAAGCAATGGCACGATGGCGGCATAGCCACCCCAGGCATCTTCTGTACCGCGGATTTGGGTCGCGAAGATTTCCGCCACCAACTCGTTTTTGGCGAGGCCAGGCTCAATTCGGTCGATAACGCCGTCGATGATTTTTTCGGAGATGCGGGCCGCCTTGCGCATGAAAGCGATTTCTTCGGCCGATTTCACTGCGCGTTGCCAGTTCACCAAGGCCGTCGCATCGACCAGGTCGGCGTTCGGCAGTTCTTCTTTCATGGTCAGATAAGCTTTGGCGGAGAAATAGTAATTGTCCATTTCTACGCCGATCCGGCCCTCGCCGACGCCGCGGGCCCGAAGCAGACTGGCCAAGTCCTGCATCGGGTGATGCTCGGTCGACTGTACATAGTGGTCGGCATAGCCAATGACCTGCCCTGCATCCATCCACACGGTGCGGAGCGCGCCGTTAGTGTCCTGCTTTCGCCCCCACCAGATGGGCGGGCCGTCGCCGAACACCAACACCCCCTGGTGCACATAGAACGACCAGCCATCATAGCCTGTCAGCCAGGCCATATTGGACGGGTCTTCGCAGAACAACGCGTCCAGTCCGCGGGCCGCCATTTCGGCGCGAACAAGCGCAAGGCGGCGATCGTACTCGGCTTGGGAAAAGGGCAGGTCGGTAGCGGGCATGGGCAGTGGTGACCTCTGATGGCTGATATGCGCAGACGCTATACACAGCGCTGAAAACGCTATAGACAGCGCTAAACATGAGGACAGCCAAAAGCGTATCTGGCAATCGTAAATCTGCCGGACAAGCGTTGACGCGGCAATTCTACTGTGCTGGCGTGCAACGCGGAATGCGGCGAGTGTCTGCGCTCGTCCACCGAACGGCAATCAGTACAGGAGGTCTATCCATGTTTCGCACCCTCGTGAATGGCGCGCTCGCTGCGGTCGTCGCGGTTGGCTTTAGTGCCGCCGCCAACGCCGATACGCTGGAGAAGGCCAAATCCGGTGAAACCATCCGCATCGGCTTTGCCAACGAAGTACCCTGGGCCTATCCGGGTGACGGCAATGCGCCGAAGGGCTTTGTCAACGCCATCACACTTGGCATTCTGGAGAAAATGGGCATCACCGATGTGGAGCCCGTCGTCACCGAATGGGGTGGCCTGATTCCAGGCCTGAAGGCTAACCGGTTCGACCTCATCACCGGCGGCATGTACATCCTGGGCGCCCGCTGTGAGAACGTCGCCTTCTCCGACCCGATCGGCGTGTTCGGCGATGCCTTTATCGTACCGAAGGGCAATCCGAAAGGCCTTCACAACTACGCGGATCTGGTGGAAAATGACGCGATTTTCGTCACCGGTGCCGGCTATAACCAGATCGGTGTTGCCAAGAGCCACGGCGTGCCGGAAGACAACATCATGACCGTGCCTGGCCCGACCGAGATTCTGGCCGCTGTGCGCGCTGGTCGCGGCGATGCTGGCGGTGTCACTTTCTTCACCGCTCAGAACCTGGCTGAGCAAAGCGGCGGCACCGTCGACGTGACCGACCCCAAGAAGCTGCCGAAGGATACGCTCAACTGGGTCGGCATCGCCTTCCGCCAGGACGACCAGGCCATGTTGGAGGCCTTCAACAAGGCGCTCGGCGAGTATATCGGCTCCGACGCGATGATGGCTGCGGTCGCCGAATACGGCTACACCAAGTCCCAATTGCCGGACGACACACCGACGTCCGAGGCCTGCAAGATCCGCTAGCGGAATTGTTGAGGGAGGTCTGGCGCCTCCCTCCCCTCTCCCCCCCATAGCGGCGAGGAAGGCCCGGTCCGATGCCCTTTACCGACTTCCTGGCCGAGCACGGGCCAAGGCTTCTGACCGGTGCCTTCGTCACCGCACAGCAGACTGTGCTCGCCGCGGTGCTGGCCGTGCTAATCGCGCTCGCCATGGGGCTGATGCGGCTTTCCGGTAGTATGGCCATCCGGGGCGTGGCCACGGTCTATATCGAGATTTTTCGCGGCACCTCCCTGCTGGTGCAGCTTTACTGGATTTTCTTCGTCCTGCCGCTCTTCGGCGTCACCATGGAAAAATACACCGCCGGGTTCGTCGCGGTCGGCATGAATCTGGGCGCCTACGGGGCCGAAGTTGTCCGTGGCGCCATCCAGTCGGTGCCGAAAGGCCAGTATGAGGCGGCACTCGCCATCAACATGTCGCCCTCCCAGCGCATGCGCCGTATTATCCTGCCGCAAGCGCTGCTGATCATGCTGCCGCCCTGGGGCAACCTGTTTATTGAACTGCTGAAAGGCACGGCGCTCGTCGCCCTGATCTCGGTCGCCGACCTGATGTTCGTTGCCAAGCAGATCAACGGTTCCACCTTCCTATCGATCGAGTCCTTCGGCATCGCGCTGGTCGGCTACTACATCATGGCGCGTTTCATGATCACGCCCTCCATGCGCCGGCTGGAGCGCTACTCTGCCCGCAAGTTGGGGAGGGTTTAAGCCATGTTCGACTGGCGCTGGGATTTTGCCTGGGAAATCCTGCCCCGCCTGCTGGAGGCGACGCTGAACACGCTCGCCGCCGCGGGGATCGGTTATGGAATCGCGCTTGTGGTGGGCCTGGTGTTTGCACTCGCCCAGCGCACGCCGTCCGTGGTGTTGACGCGCGTCGTGCGGGAGGTCGTGGAGTTCATCCGCTCCACGCCCTTGGTGCTGCAGATCTTCTTTGTCTTCTATGTCGGGCCGCAATTCGGGATCCGCCTCTCCCCGTGGACGAGCGGCATGATTGCCATTGGCCTGCACTACGCCGCCTATCTCTCGGAGGTTTATCGTGGCGCATTGGAAGCCATACCCCGCGGTCAGTGGGAAGCAAGCCGGGCGCTGAACCTGTCTATGAGGCGCACCTACGCACGTATTGTCATCCCCCAGGCACTACCTGCGGCCCTGCCCGGCATGGGGAACTACCTGGTCGGCATTTTCAAGGACACGCCCATGCTTTCCGTCATCGGCGTGGCGGAGTTGATGCACACCGCCAATGCGCTGGGCTCGGAGACCTACCGCTATCTGGAGCCTTACACCCTCGTGGGCATCATATTCCTGATGATTTCACTGCCGACGGCGGCCGGTCTGCGCGCGTTCGAGGCCTGGGTGCGCAAGGCGCTGGGCTTGACGCCCCGATGACCGTTCGGCCGATGAGGAACTATTAGATGAGCGACGTAAGCGACTTCCCGCTGCATCTGGGCGACGACGCGCCAATGGTGCGCTTTGCCCAGGTCTCCAAGCGCTATGGCGACCTGACAGTGCTGGACCGGCTGGACCTGGATGTCTCGGCGAACGAGATGGTGACGATCATCGGCCCGTCCGGCAGCGGCAAGACCACCGTGCTGCGCCTGCTCATGACCTTGGAGGAAATCAGCGACGGCGTCATCTATGTGGAAGGCGAGCCGCTGACGCATATGGAGCGCGGCGGCAAGCTGGTAAAAGCTAACGCCAAGCATCTGCGCCGGATGCGCAACAAGATCGGCATGGTGTTCCAGCACTTTAACCTGTTTCCGCACATGACGGCGCTGGAGAACTGCATGGAAGGACCGGTACAGGTGCTGGGCCTTGCGAAGGCAGAGGCCGAATCCCGCGCCCTCGAGTTGCTGGACATGGTGGGCCTGGCGGACAAGGTGGACCAGCATCCGGCGCGGCTTTCCGGCGGTCAGCAACAGCGCGTCGCGATCGCAAGAGCCCTGGCAATGCGCCCGAAAGTGATGTTGCTGGACGAGGTGACCTCTGCGCTCGACCCGGAGGTGATCGGCGAGGTGCTGAGCGTGATCCGATCACTGAATACGGAGCACAACCTGACCATGCTGATGGTGACCCACCAAATGGGCTTCGCGAGGGAAATCTCGGACCGGGTCTGCTTTTTCTACGCCGGCAGCATTGCGGAGCAAGGGCCGCCGGAACAGCTCCTCGGCGCGCCGGAGAATGAGCGCACGCAGCAGTTCCTGAGTGCGGTGCTGGAGGCAGGGTGAGCCCGCTCCACCTCTCCCACGTCCTCGCCGCCCGAGTGCGGCTGCGCGGTATCGCCGATGCGACGCCGCTCGTCCCCTCCCCGCACCTTTCCCAAATCGCCACCACCGAGTTCCTGCTGAAGCTCGAACTCGCCCAGCCCATCGGTGCATTCAAGCTGCGCGGCGCGGTCAATGCCATCGCCCAGCTTCCGCCAGAGACAAAGGGCGTCACCTGCTGCTCCACCGGCAATCATGGCCGCGGCGTCGCCTATGCCGCCCGCGCCCGCGGCATCCCCGCCATCGTCTGCATGTCCCATCTGGCGCCGCAGGCCAAAGTCGCCGGTGTCCGGGCGCTCGGCGCCGAGACGCGAATTGTCGGCCAGTCCCAGGACGACGCCCAGCGGGAGGCGGAGCGCCTGGTCCAAGAGGACGGCCTTGTCGAAATCTCGCCGTTCGACGACGCGGCCGTCATCGCCGGCCAGGCCACCATCGCGCTGGAACTGCTGGAGACCCGCCCGGACCTCGCCACCATTCTGGTGCCGCTTTCGGGCGGCGGGCTGGCAGGCGGTATCGCTTTTGCCGCCAAGACCATCAAGCCAACCATCCAGGTCATCGGCATTTCCATGGACCGGGGCGCGGCCATGCACGCCTCGCTGCAAGCGGGCCGACCGGTGGAGGTGACGGAGGTGCCAAGCCTTGCCGATTCGCTGGGAGGCGGCATCGGGCTCGCCAACCGCCTCTCCTTCCCGCTTTGCCGTGACTATCTGGACGACGTCGTGCTGGTGAACGAGGAGGAGATCTACCGCGCTCTCCAGACAGTGTATTTCGAGGATCGGATGGTTTGCGAGGGCGGGTCGGCCGTCGGCATCGCGGCATTGCAGGCAGGCAAGCTGCCGCCCCTGAATGGCCCCACCGCCACCATCATCACCGGCCGCAATCTCGACATGAGCGTGCACGCCGCCATCATGCGGGGCGAGGATGTGACCCTCGGCGACCTCACCGTGAAGGGAGAAGCCTATGCCCCGTGACATCGCTGTCCTCAGCGAGACGGATCTGCGCGGCCTAGTGCGGCTTGACCTGGACGCCGTGCAGGTAGTCGAGCGGGCGTTCGCCGCGCTTGCGACGGAGGATGTGGTGATGCCGCCGGTGCTCTCCATGGAGATAGCGGCCGCGAATGGCGAGGTGGACGTCAAAACCGCCTACATTCCCGGCTTTCCGCGGTTTGCGATCAAGGTCTCGCCCGGCTTTTTCGACAACCCGAAACTTGGCCTGCCGAGCCTGAACGGCCTGATGATCCTGTTTTCGACCGAGACCGGACTGGTAGAGGCGGTGTTGCTCGACAATGGCTACCTGACCGACGTGCGCACGGCGGCTGCCGGCGCAGTCGCAGCCAAGCACCTGGCGCCCGCCCGCGTGAAGACTGCCGGCGTGCTTGGGACCGGCGCCCAGGCGCGCCTGCAGTTGGAGGCCGCCCACCTGGTCCGTCCGTTCGAACGCGCCCTCGTTTGGGGCCGCGACCCTGCCAAGGCCGCGGCTTGTGCCGACCACCTCGCCCAAACACTCGGCATTGAGGCTAGGGTGGAGAACGATCCCGCCCGACTAGTGGCGGAGAGCCAATTGGTAGTCACCGCAACGCCGTCGCGCGCTCCAGTGCTGCAGGCCGAATGGCTGCACCCCGGCCTGCACATCACGGCCATGGGCGCCGACCAGGCCGGCAAGAACGAGATTGCGGCGGCAGCCCTGGCTGCGGCGGACCTCTACGTCCCCGACCGCATCGCCCAGTGCGAGAGTATGGGTGAGTTGCGCGCCGCTCTCGCCGCAGGATTCCAGCCGCCTGCAACCATGGTGGAACTTGGCAAGATCGCCAGCGGAACAGCGCCCGGGCGGGCGCGCGATAATGCCGTCACCATCGCCGACCTGACCGGCACCGGCGCCCAGGATACGGCGATTGCCAACCACGCCTACGCCCTCGCCCAGACAGCGGGAATAGGCAGCCTGGTCAAAACCTAACAGCCTGCCTGAGTGCGCCTCATGCCAGAGCCCGCCTTCCCCGAACCGAGCAAGTGTGCCTGCCGAACAATGACCCGGACGCGGTGCAAGAGCCCGGCGCCCAAAGCGTCGCCAGCCAGCGCCGTCTCGCCGCGCGGCACAGCCAGGCAATGCGTGCTTGGATGCAGGACTTTCTGGACCGCTGGCTCGCCGACGCCGCAAGCAGTCAACTCTCACCCCTTATTTGTAGGAGCCTCCGCTGATGGACCTGACCAACGACACGCTTGCCGCCTGGGACCGCGAGGCATTCTTCCATCCTTCCACCCATCTGGCCCAACACGCCCGCGGCGAGACGCCGTCCCGCATCATCACCGGTGGCGAGGGTGTCTATATCGAAGACCGCGATGGCCGCAAACTGCTGGACGCCTTTGCCGGCCTTTATTGCGTCAATGTCGGCTATGGTCGCCAGGAGATTGCCGACGCTATCGCCGAACAGGCCCGCGAGCTTGCCTATTACCATGCCTATGTCGGCCACGGGACCGAGGTCTCAATCCGGCTCGCCAAGATGATCCTGGACCGTGCGCCCGACAATATGTCCAAGGTCTATTTCGGCCTTGGCGGGTCGGATGCGAATGAGACCAACGTCAAGCTCATCTGGTACTACAACAATATTCTGGGACGGCCGGAGAAGAAAAAGATCATCTCCCGGTGGCGCGGCTATCATGGCTCCGGCCTGATGACAGGCTCGCTAACCGGGCTGGAGCTGTTCCACAAAAAGTTCGACCTGCCGCTTGCCCAAGTCGTGCATACGGAAGCGCCATACTACTTCCGCCGCCCGGATCCGGCCATGAGCGAGGCGGACTTTACCGCCCACTGCGTCGCCGAGTTGGAGGCGCTGATCGCGCGCGAAGGGGCCGACACCATCGCGGCATTCATCGGCGAGCCGGTGCTGGGCACCGGCGGCCTGGTGCCACCGCCGGAGGGCTATTGGCCGGCTATCCAGGCCGTCCTGAAGCGCCACGACATCTTGCTCATCGCCGACGAGGTTGTAACCGGATTTGGGCGGCTCGGCTCCATGTTCGGATGCGAGCATTACGGCATCAAAGCCGACTTCATCACCATCGCCAAGGGCCTGACATCCGCCTACGCGCCGCTATCCGGCTCCATCGTCTCGGATCGTGTCTGGAAGGTGCTGGAACAAGGCACGGATGAGTTCGGCCCCATCGGCCACGGCTGGACATACTCCGCCCACCCGATCGGCGCAGCGGCCGGTGTTGCGAACCTGGAGCTGATCGACAAGCTCGGTCTATTGACGAATGTACAGGATGTCGGGGCCTACTTCCGCAAGAGCCTGGCCGAAATGCTGGCGGACCACCCCCATGTCGGCGAGGTGCGGGGCGAGGGCCTGCTGGCCGCGGTCGAACTGGTCGAGGACAAGGGCGCACGCCGTTTCTTTGACCCCTCGGCTAAAGCCGGCGCCAATGCGGTGGCCGCGCTGCTGGAGCAAGGCGTGATCGCACGCGCCATGCCCCAGGGCGACATTATCGGCTTCGCCCCGCCGCTATGCCTGACCCGCGCAGAGGCCGACCGGATCGTGGAGGCGACGGTCGCGGCGGTGAAGCGGGTGGCGTGAAGTTCCGTCAGTGATTCAGCGCTGCGGAGTAGTCTGTCCGTCAGATCAAGTGCCGCCTCTCCGCGGCGTGTCACCTAGATATCTGTCGGCTCCTAGTACCCTTGTTCCGGCACGCTGGCGGTTTAGCTGAAACGTGAAAGGGCAAATGGCTCCAACAGGGCCGGGCAGGTATTCTCTGCCGCGAACTGCGCGATTAGTGCGGAGACGACAGGGGCTATAGCCCAGCCGTGCCCGCACCAGCCGGTGGCGTACCAGACATTGGGGCAGTCAGGCAGGCGGTCGATGACCGGCACCTGGTCCACCGAAACGCTTTCCAGATGACCGGCATCGGCAATCTCAATTTCAATGCCTTGCAGCGATGGGTAGGTTGCCACCGTGTCGGCCACATTGGCGTCGATGGCGGCCTGAACCGCCCGGCCCACATGGGATTCGCGGTCGTAGGAACCGCGATAGCCGCCGGAGATCATCACGCGGTTGCCGGGTTCCTCCTTCAGGGACAGGACGCGGTTGGCGTGGCCAATCACATGCCGGAACGGTATGCGGGCGACCGGACGGCTGACCAGCACCTGAAACGCCTCGCTCCAGACAGGCATTTCGATGGTGTTGGCCAGCAACGCCGGCACCGACCAGTTCGACAACACCAGGACACCCGCCGCCGCTTTGGTCTCTGTCCCGTCCGCCAACCGGACGCCAGAGGCCCTGCCGCCGCTATACGCAATGCTGACAGCTTCCGTCTGCTCCCGGATCTCCACGCCTGCCCGCCGGGCCGCCGCCGCATAGGCGCGGGTGGTAGCGGTGTGGTCCGCGACTCCGTCGTTCGGACAGAGAATGCCGCCCAATATGCCAGGCTCAACATTGGGTTCGATCTCGCGGACTTGGGCTGCGTCCAGCACCTGGGTCTCGATGCCAAACTGGTTTTGCATCCACGCCTGCGCGTGGGCCTGGTGCAGATCCTGCTCGCGGCCCACAAGTTTGAGATTGCCGGCGCGCTCGAATAGGCCGTCCTGTCCCAACAGGTCGTGAATGCCTTCCCAGACCGGGTATGCCTCGCGCATCAGAGGCAGTTCCCGCCGGTCGCGGCCGTTCGCTCTGACGCCGCGCCGGCCAGGACCGCCGGACGCGCCCGACGCAACGGTCCAGCGCTCGAGCACCAGCACCTCGGCTCCGCCCTGCGCCAGGTGCCAGGCAGCCGCCGCGCCATAAACGCCGCCGCCAATGATGACAAAGTCCGCCATGTGGGTTCTCCGCCCGGTTCAGCTAGTAGCCCCGTGCGGCATCCACTGGGTTGTTGAGCGGCTCTCCCGCCAGCACCCGCCGCACATTTTCTGCAACCTGATCCGCCGCAGTCTGCGGCGTGGTGAGGCCACTTTCATGCGGCGTAATAATGACGTTCGGCATGGTCCAGAGCCGGTGCTCCTGCGGCAGCGGTTCCGGCTCGGTCACGTCCAGCACCGCCCCCAGCAAGTGACCTTCCTCTATCAGCGCAGCCAGATCTTTAGTTACCACATGCCCGCCGCGCGCCAGATTCAGCAATACCGCGCCGTGGGGCAGTTTCGACAGGCGCTCCCGGTTCAAAATGCCAGCGGTGTCCGGCGTCAGCGGCAGCATGCAGATCATAAAGTGGCTTTCGGCAAGGAAAGCATCCAGTTGCTCCATCCCGGCAAAATTCGGCATCGGCCCCAGATCCCTGGGCGAGCGGGTCCAGCCATGCACATGAAAGCCCAGCGCGAGCAGGCCGCGGCCGATGGCGCCGCCAATCTCCCCGAAGCCCAATACGCCAACCTTGGGCGGATGCCTGGAGGGTTGCCCCAACTCTTCCCACCGGCGCACGTTTTGCAGCGCCCGGTACTCATCGAAACGACGATAGAAGTGCAGCACGCCATAGGCCGCCCATTGCACCATCTGCTGGGTCATGTAGGGGTCGACAATCCGGGCAATCGGCAAGTGCAGCGGCACGTCCGGGTCGGCAAAAATGCCGTCGACGCCCGCACCCGTCGCCAATATCCCTTTCAGGTTGGGAAATTGGCGGAAGAAGCCTGCATCGACTTTAAATGCCAGCACGAAATCGACCGTGGCCGGGTCGCCTACGTCAGGCCAGACACGCCAGTCCAGGTTGGGAATCCGTTCCCGCAATTCCCGCTCCCACCCGGATGGGTCACCCGCGCCGGCCCGGAAAACGATTGATACCATCAGCAAAACTCCTTCTACGGTCAGCTTCTGGTCTACGCAAGCAGGCCGCCAATGGCTATAACCGAAAGTCGATTTTACAAAGGATGCCAATCATGCCGGCCTATTTCCCGCCATTCGGCGAGACCACTTGGGCGCGTATCACCCCGGAAGAGGCTGGACTGAATGCCGGCAGTGTTGGGGAAGCCGTCGCCTTTGCGCAAGCAAACGACTCGCCCTGGGACCGGAATCTGACCCGGCACTTGGAGACGGGTCATTTCGAGCCGCCGCCCTGGAATGAGATCATCGGCCCAACCCGCGGCCGCGGCGGGCCGGCGGGCGTTGTCCTGGCCCAAGGCAAGATCGTGGCGGAATGGGGCACGCCCTGGCGGCCCGATATGACGTTCAGCGTCGCCAAATCCTTCATCTCGCTCTGTATCGGCCTGGCCCATGATGACGGCCTTATCCCGGACCTGGACGCGCCGGTCCGCGATCTGGTGGACGATGGCGGCTTTGACGGAGAGCAGAACGCCGGGATTACCTGGCGGAACCTTTTGCAACTCACCAGTGAGTGGGAAGGCACGCTCTGGAGCAAGCCGGACCTAGTGGACCGAAATCGTGAACTCTCGTCCGAAGGCCAGAACGCGGAAAAGGGCCAAGCCCGGCCGCTGGAAAAACCCGGCACGCACTGGGAGTATAACGACGTCCGCGTTAACCGGCTTGCGCTGGCGGCGCTGCGAGTGTTGGGCCGGGGACTGCCTGCCGTCCTGAAAAGCCGGATCATGGACCCGATTGGCGCAAGCCGCACCTGGGAGTGGCATGGCTACCGGAATTCTTGGGTATCCATCGGCGGCAAGCCAGTGCAGAGCGTCTCCGGCGGCGGTCACTGGGGCGGCGGCATGTTCATCTCCGCCTACGACCTCGCGCGTGCCGGGCTGCTGGTGGCGCGGGGTGGCCAGTGGGAGGGCAAACAGCTGATCTCCAGCGCCTACCTCGAGCAGGCCGCCTCCCCTTGCCCTCTCAATGAGAGCTACGGCCTGATGTTCTGGCTGAACACGAACCAGACGCAATATCCCGACGCACCGGCGCATGTCGTTATGATGCACGGGGCGGGTGCAAACCGGGTCATTATCGACCGGGAGCGCGATCTGATCGTTGTCCTGCGCTGGATCGATGGCAGTGCAGGGAATGGCTTCCTGAAGCGGCTGTACACGCCGTAACAGCGGTCCAAACCGAGCGTGCCGGCGTATCGCCTGCACAGCCGAACAAACCGGAACGCTTCGATGCCCACAGAAACAGCCAGCGACGATGACCTGCCAAGCCTGGAGGAGATGCGCGATACGCTAACCTTCATGTGGGATTATTTCTTTCAGGCCATGATCGACGAGTGGCTGAAGATGCCAGGTTCCGGCTACAAAACCACGTGGAATGGCGCCCGTGTGCAAATGCGCTACCGCACCCTGACCGCACCCAATGGCGGCACCAGTGATTTCGTAGAATTGAAAATTGAGGCCCAGGACGCTAGCTTCGCGACCCAAGGCACCTTCCATGCCGAACGGGATCGGCCGGAGTCGGTGCGACCGGTCGCCTGGACCTGCGACGGTGACTATGAAGAGTTCGTTGCCTGGATGGTTCCCTGGGTCAGCAAGCACGTTGCGGAGGGCGGCGGGTGGATCGACCTGCCGTAATGCGGTCAGGTCATGTCCCCATCAACACCTCAAGCGGCGATTCCCTCCGTCAGCCATGGGACGGCCCCTCAAGCATTAGGACATGGCGCGGCAGCGCCGCCACACGCGCGCACCAAGCCTGCACCGCCGGAAATTCGCTCAAGTCAAAGCCGCCATGATGCGCCACATGGGTGTAGGCGTAGAGCCCGATATCGGCGACGGAGAATGCCTCCGCCACCATCCAGTCGCGCGAGGCCAAGTGCTGCTCCATCACGGCCAGCGCCTTCCGCCCGCCTTCCAGCCGCGCCGGCAATTCACCGAAGCGCGGGTGGTCTGGCGGCAAATGGCGATGGATGTAACGGGCCACGGCGACCTGCGGCTCGTGGCTGTACTGCTCGAAGAAGAGCCACTGCGCCGCCTGAGCCCGTTCAAACCGGTCCGCGGGCAGGAAGGGGGAGCCCTCTGCCAAGTAGAGCATGATGGCGTTCGATTCGAACAACGTCCGGCCATCATCCAATACGATGGCTGGAATCTTGCCGTTCGGATTCACTTGCAGAAAGTCGGGTGTATGGGTTTCGCCTGCGTCCGTATTGAGGTCGATCAGGCAGTAGTCGAGACCGAGGTGCGCGAGTAGCAGGCGCACCTTGTAACCGTTGCCGGAATCCCAGTTGTCGTAGAGCGTAAGCATCCAACTCCAGTTCTACGCGGACCACCCCGGCTTGCGGGCTTCCTCAATCGCCTGGGCGCGGGTGACGCCGATATCGTCCAGCATGCGCACGTCCATGTTTTTCAACTGGCGGCGCTGCCGGGCACGATCGTGCCAGCGAAGCATGGAGGCGGCATAACCGGCAAGATTGACTTTGCGGACGTCAGTCGAGGTGACAACCAAGGTCTCTGTTGCATGGGTAAAGCTGGTCATGATGCCGTCCTTTTCTTCCCTGGTGGCTGAGGAAGCTGCCGCCGTTTGGTGTGGCCGCTGTTCTCATGTTTAAAAAGATAGGGCGGGTTCTTCAGGTGCATTGTGAGCAATCTCACACTGCACCGAAAATCTTTTTTCGTACGTGGTCTACAGCCGCTTGGTTACCGGCGCCAAACCGGTTTGCGGAGTTCTGCGGCCACATCTGCCCGCGACAGGCCAATGTCTGTGAGCGAGGCGTCATCGAGCGCTGCCAGGTGTTTGCGCTGCCGCCAGGTCTCCTGCCACTGCAGAAGGCGCACGGTCACTGCCTGCAGCACATCCATTGGAGAGGGCACGGAAATCGCCTGCGTGCGCAGGAGGAATGCTCTCAGCGTCATTGGATCCTCCTTTTCATGACGGCATCAGAGGACCACAGATTATGCACAGTTGCACTAATGCTAAAACGATGATTTTTAGCCTTAAGCAATAGATTTTCTAATGATAAGTCATGCGGCGCCTACCCTCCCTTAATGCCCTCCGCGCCTTCGAAGCCGCCGCCCGCCACGAAAGTTTTGTCCGGGCGGCTGCCGAGTTGCACGTGACACCTGCCGCCATCAGCCAGCAAGTGCGTGCGCTGGAAGATGAACTGGGCATTGCGCTATTTGAGCGGCGGCCACGCCGGCTCCGCCTGAGCGATGCAGGGCGGCGTCTGTTGCCGGGCGTCACTGACGGCTTCACCAGGCTGGCAGCAGCGGCGGCTAACCTCGATGGCGGGCCGCTGCGGGGAACGCTCACGGTCAGCATGCTGCCGTCATTCGCCCATAGCTGGATCGTACACCGGCTCGGCGAGTTTGCTGACCGCTACCCGGAGATTGAACTGATTATCCAGGCGGAGCCGCACCGTGCCGACCTGCGCGCGGGCGAGGCCGACATGGCGATCCGCTACGGCAACCTGCCCTCCGGCCAGGGCCTTCGCGCCCAACACCTGATCGACGAGTTGGTGTTTCCCGTGGCAAGCCCCGCCCTGCTGAACGGCCCGGTGCCGCTGCGAACGCCAAGCGACCTGATGAAACACCGGCTGCTCAGCGATTCCGACGAGCGCACCAAAAAGCCCTGGCTGCACTGGCCGGCGTGGTTCGCTTATTGGGGTTTGAAAGGCGAGCCATCGGTCGCCCGCGTCGCGTTCAATGACACCAGGCTGGTGAACCGCGCCGCCTCTGCCGGACAGGGGATCGCAATCGGCCGTAGCGTGCTGGTCGAGCGCCTGCTGGAACTGGGAGACGTGGTCCGCCTGTTCGACGAGATCAAGCCGGCAGGCAATGCCTACTACCTGGTCTACCCGGAGGCCAATCACGACGAGCCCAAGGCGGCCGCCTTCCGCGAGTGGATCACGGAAGCCTTGGAGAAAACCGCCAATGCGGAGATGTTTACAACCAGCTAGGAACCGGCAGGCCCTTCTCTTCCAGGAAGGCGCGGTTGAACATCTTGGATTGATACTTGGCTGCTCCGTCACACAGGACGGTGACGATAGTGTGGCCAGGCCCCAAATCCTTCGCCATGCGGATCGCGCCGGCAACATTGATGCCACTGGATGAACCCAGCG
This sequence comes from Alphaproteobacteria bacterium, assembly GCA_965222315.1. Taxonomy (GTDB): domain Bacteria; phylum Pseudomonadota; class Alphaproteobacteria; order Bin95; family Bin95; genus JACKII01. The sequence goes on from OZ244951.1 coordinate 3,425,689, forward strand.
CGAGCCCCTCTTCCGACAACAGGTCGAACGCCACCTGGAGCGATTCGCTGTCCGGCACCTGGTAGGGCATATCGACGGTCAGGCCTTCCAGATTCGCCGTGATACGGCCCTGGCCAATCCCTTCCGTGATGGATGAGCCCTCGCTCTTCAACTCGCCATTCTTGTAATACTCGTACAGGGCGGCGCCTGGCGGATCGGCGATACCGATTTTGATGCCGGCCTTCTGCTCCCGCAGGTACTGCGCAATACCGGCAAGCGTGCCGCCGGAGCCGACCGCACAGATGAAGCCATCCACCGTGCCGTCCGTTTGCCGCCAGATTTCCGGCCCGGTCGTCTCATAGTGGCCCTGGCGATTTGCGACATTGTCGAACTGGTTCGCCCAGATCGCGCCTGCTGGGTTTTCCGCCGCCATCTCCTCAGCGAGCCGCCCCGAAAGTTTGACGTAGTTGTTGGGGTCGCGGTAGGGCACAGCCGGCACTTCCCGCAAATCGGCGCCGCAGAGCCGGAGCATGTCTTTCTTTTCCTGGGTCTGGGTCTCCGGGATGACGATGACTGTCTTGTAGCCCCGCGCATTCGCGACAAGCGCCAGACCAATGCCCGTGTTGCCCGCTGTTCCCTCGACGATGACCCCGCCGGGCTTCAGCAAACCCTTGGCTTCCGCGTCCTTTACGATTGCCAGCGCCGCCCTGTCTTTCACGGAGCCGCCGGGGTTCATGAACTCCGCCTTGCCCAGGATTTCACACCCTGTTGCATCCGACACCCTTTGCAGGCGGATTAGCGGGGTATTGCCAATGCTGTCGATAAAGCCATTGCGGATGTCCATGGGGATAGCTCTTTTAGAATGTAGACTGTACAGGTATCGCAATCTAACGCGGTTGCTTTTGCATTGCGCGGAAAAATGCTGTGAAGATTTACAGTGCTGACGTTTGTCCCGGGTCAACCCCATATTCGGGGATGCCATCCGCGATAGAGGCGAAATATGCTACGCGATTTGTGGTCAGAGATAGAGACATATAAGGCCCGCGATCCGGCGTTGCGGTCGCGGCTTGACGTCGTGTTCAGCTACCCGGGCTTCCACGCGCTTGTGTTCCACCGGATTGCGAACAAGTTGTGGCGGAACAAGTTGTTCTTTTGGGGCCGCCTCATCTCTCACATCGGCCGGATGCTGAGCGGTATCGAAATCCATCCCGGCGCCACCATCGGCAAGGGCCTGTTTATCGACCACGGCATGGGCGTCGTGATTGGCGAAACGGCGGAAGTCCATAACAACGTTACGCTCTACCAGGGCGTTACACTTGGCGGCACATCGCTGAATAAGGGCAAGCGGCACCCGACGCTGGAAGACGGCGTCATTGTCGGCTCCGGCGCGAAGATCCTGGGGCCATTCACTGTGGGCAAGGATGCCCGGGTCGCCGCGAATGCTGTCGTTCTGAAAGAAGTGCCTCCCGGCGTCACGGTCGTGGGCATCCCCGGCCGGATCGCACGGGGCAAGGCCGACAATGACCAGACATTCGAGGCCTACGGCACCGGTCCGGACGTGAAAGACCCGGTCGACAACCGGATCGAAACGCTGCTGACAGAGGTCGAACGCCTCACAGCCCGCGTCGAAGCGCTGGAGGCCGATCTAGCCGATGCGCGCGGCAAAGAACTACCGAAAGCGGCAAACGGCTAGACTCGCTGCCCGGCGCGACTTAACCGATCCCTGACATTGACATCAGCGCGCGCGCCAGACTTGCCAGCGATAGGCAGGCGAGCGTGACGATAACCCATCGCCGGAAGCGTTCCGCGTCGATGCGGTAGAATACCTTGGTGCCGATCCATGACCCCACCAGCATGGGCGGGACGGCCAGTGCGGTGCGCACCAGCGTCTCCTCGAAGATCAGGCCATCATAGGTCGCCATGCCCGCCGCGATCAGGTCGGCGGCGCCGAGAAATGCGATCAGCGAGGCACGGCCTACGGCTACGGCTTGCGGGCCGGAGAAGTAGTAGATCACGGCTGGCGGTCCGCCCGCGGACGTTGCGCCGGTCAGCACTCCGGATAGCAAACCGACGCCGATAGTGCCTGCGGCCCCCGGCTGACGCTTGAGGCGGAAGCCGCGATACAGCATCAGGCAGACGGTCAACACGACCAGCGCAATCACGGCCTGCATGGGCGACCTGGGCAGATGGGCCAGCAGCATCAGGCCCAACGGTGTCGCGATGGCGCACCCGATCAAGAGCAGCAACAGGCTCCGCTGGTGGACCTGGCGCCAGACGGGCGGCAACAGCCAGATGGTTACCACCAACTCCAGCATCAGGATGATCGGCACCGCTTCGGCGGCAGGCACTACGAAGGTCAGACCAACGACATAGATCATCGACGAGCCAAAGCCGGTGACGCCACGGATAAACGAGCCAAGCCCGACCACACAGGCCAGATAGGCGAGTTCCCAGAGTTCCAAGCCGGCCAATACGGATTCCCTTACGCCAAAAACGAACCGCCGCCCGAGGCCTTGTGCTTCGGACGGCGGCGAAAGCTGCCTTTGCCCTTTTTGGGCTTAACGCGGCGCGTATGGAAGAACGTATCTGCCAGGTACCGCGCCATCGGGTTGCGCGGCTTCATGATTGGAGACTCCAACTCGGTCAGGAATGGAGCGCATATATGGCTTTATGGCCGCAGAATGCCAGCAATTTTTGCAGAGCGCTTCCGATAGGTGGACGGCCCTAGTCGAACAGGCTGGAGACCGACCGCTCCTCCGAGATCCGTTTGATCGCCTCGCCCAAGAGTGGTGCGATGGTCAGCGGTGTGATGCTGCGCGCCGCCAGTACCGGCTCTGTCGCCTGTATACTGTCCGTAATGACCAATTGCTCAATCGGCGAGGCTTCGACCCGTGCGACAGCGCCGCCGGAGAGCACCCCGTGGGTCACATAGGCGGAGACGCTGGTCGCCCCATGCTGCTTCAGGGCGACGGCGGCATTGCAAAGGGTCCCGGCGCTATCGACGATGTCATCGATTAGCACGCAGCGGCTGCCTTCCACATCGCCGATAATGTTCATGACTTCCGAAACGCCGGCACGCTCGCGGCGCTTGTCGATGATGGCCAGGTCGGCGTCCACTCGGCTGGCAAGGCTGCGCGCCCGGACCACTCCGCCAACATCCGGCGAGACGATCACCAGCTTCTCCCCGGCGTAGCGCTTGCGCAGGTCGGACACGAACACCGGAAGGGCGAACAGATTGTCGGTGGGAATGTCGAAAAAGCCCTGGATTTGCCCCGCATGGAGGTCCGTGGTCAGCACCCTGTGCGCGCCGGCCGTGGTAACCAGATTGGCGACCAGCTTGGCCGATATCGGTGTGCGGGGGCCGGTTTTCCGGTCCTGGCGCGCATAGCCGAAATAAGGGATCACCGCGGTGATGCGTTTGGCCGAGCCGCGGCGCAGCGCGTCGATCGATACCAGCAGCTCCATCAACGTGTCATTGGCTGGGAAGCTGGTGGACTGGACCACGAAGACGTCCTCGCCCCGCACGTTCTCTTCGATCTCCACGAATACTTCCATATCCGCAAAGCGTTTGATGGCAGCATTCGTCAGCGGAAGGCTAAGGTACCGGCCTATGGCTTCGGCCAGCGGACGATTGCTGTTTCCGGCAAGGATCTTCATGGCGGAACCGGTCTACTGGCGGGACGGGAATGAATCGGCACCGCGGGAAACGGACGCCCATTCGCATACGTGAGATGTTCGATACACAGATGACATGAATGTGTAAATGCCCTGCTCCCCGTCCTGGCCGGTCAATATGACCTTGCCTGCGCGCCTCATCGGAAAAAGCGAAGCCCGGTCAACGTCTCCATGGCCTGGTTGTCCCCGGAAAATTGCTGTGACAGCCAGTGCCGGTCCGCCTCGGATACCGCGTCGGGCGGCTTGGTCATTGCAGCCTTCAACGCCCGGTGCATGACCGGCGGGACGAGCCCCTTCACTGTGCCGACAAAGCGGCTGACAGCGCGCTCATCCGGGAAGAGGTTGAAGAACAGGCGGCCGAACCCGTTGAATTGAAACGCTGCATTCTTCGGCTCCTCCAATCGGAGCGACACCCGCCCGGCATCCAGTCCGGCAAATTCCATGCAACGGCGGGCAACCCGCAACGGATCCTGGGTCAACTCATCGAAGCTGACGAACAAAAACCGCTCCTGCGGGAATACCGCAAGATAGGGCGTAATCTGCCGGTGGTAGCGGCTTGCGTCCGTATAGAATGGCGCCGCCGATACCGCCTCCCGCAATGTGGAATTGGCCAAGCGCCCGGCGCGGCGGTCATGCTGGTAGGCGGATATGGTGCGGTCCACCGGGTCGCGCAGAACATAGACAAACCGCGCATCCGGGGCATGCGCCTTGATCCGCCGCGGCACCAGACCGGTAACGCGACCACTATCATCCCCGCTGACAGGCTCCATCGTGTAGCCGGTCGAGGCATCGACCAACAGGCGCGGCAGGTCGGCTGGAAAGCAGTTTCGGTACCAGGCAGTACCTTTCTCGTAGTGCTGGGTGAAGAATCCCGGCTCCTTGGGATTCGAAACCGCGATGTCCGGGTGCTGCTCTAGCAGATAGGCGAGTGATGTCGTTCCCGCCTTCTGCGCTCCGATCAAAAAGAGCTTGGGCGGAAACGCCGTCGTCTCTCCTGCCATGCATACCCCCAATGCCGCTATGGCCGTCATCAACCATAAAGCAGGTGGCCAGCACCCGCTTCACCGGCCGCTGAAATACTTACCCCTGTTTCAGTTGCGCCAGCAGCGACTCCGCCTTCGCCCGTTCGGTGAAGTTCCGCTCGTCAATCTGGCGGCCCAAAGCCCGCTCCAGAACCTCAACCGCCTCCTGCTTCTTGCCGGTCTCGCTGAGGGCATAGGCGACATGGTATGCGATATCGCCATTGTCCGGGGCGTCGTCCGCAGCCGCATAGAGAAGCTCGAGCCCCTCCTCCAATTCGCCTTCCCGCACGAGGATCCAGCCGAGCGTATCGGCAACAGCCGCCGAACCCGGCGCCATGCTGTAGGCCCGGCGCGCCAGACCGATCGCACCGCCCTGTTTCAATTCGTACCGGAGCCAGGCCAGATTGTTCAGGACGACCGCATTGTTCGGCAGCATCGAGTAGGCCCGCTCCAGCAGCACCACCGCCCGCTCGTAGGCTTCGTCCTGGATATAGTGCGCACTCAAAAGTTGCAGCATCGATGCGTCGTCGGGATTTTCGCCGAGCCAGGCGCTGACCACATCGGCGGCCTCATCACGGCGGTTCGCCTCCAGCAGGAGCGCATAGGTCTGCTGCACGATGGCTGCCGACGGCGTCAGCGCCAGCTGGTTCTGCATCTCGACAACGGCCTGATCCAAGCGTCCGGTCTGCCGGTAGACACCGGCGCGCAATACCGAACCCAGGACCGGATTGACTTCGCCTGCGCGGCCGGCAACGGCCATCGCCCCAGCCTCGTCCTTTTCCTCAAGCAGCATGCCGATCAAGGCGCGGTTTGCCGCAAAATTGGCTGGATCGGCCTCCAGCACCTTTTCGACAGTTGCTTTCGAAGCGGCGCGGTCGCCGGCCTGCATCTGCGCCTGCGCGAGCTTCAGCAATACATCAGCCCGCCCGCCCTGGATCTCAACCAGCTTGGCATAGGCATCCACGGCGGCCGGGTAATCCTTGAGCGCCGCATAGGCTTCCGCGGCGACGGTCAGGCCATTGGCATTCACGGTTTCACCGATGCGGTATGCCTCGCCGGCCCATTTGCGGGCCTCCGCCTCCCGATCCTGCCGGATGCTGATATTGATCAGGTTGGCGCGTATCGCAAGCGAGTCTGTCGCTTCCCCTGCCTTCTCCGTCAGAAGAGCGATCGCTTCATCCGGCTTGCCCCGGTTGGCGAGGAAGCCCGCCAATTGCAGGATCAGCACCTCGTTCGTCGGCTGAATGGCCAATGCGTCGCGCAAACGCTTTTCGACCGCATCAAAATTGCCCTCACCGATATCGATGCGGTTCATATTGGTGATGCTGCCGAGATGCGTGGGATCGGCGGCCAGGACCGGCGCCACTGCCGCCCGGGCTTTTTCCAGGTCGCCGCTGCTGACATAGAGGCGCGAGAGCAGGTTCGCGACCGCAGGATTGTCCGGGTCTTCCGCTTTCAGTTCCTCGGCCTTTGCCAGCGCGCCCTCACGATCGCCGAACTGCGCCATGTCGAGCGCCAACAGTACGCCGAGCGGCACCGGCTCCAGTGTCAGCTTGCCCGCTTCGTTCGGCGTTCCGGTTTGCAGGATTTGCAGGAAGGCATTCGCCTGCTGCCGGTCGCTGGGGGACCCGATCTGGGTGACCCGGTGGAAGTCCGCGCGGGCCTTGTCCAGATCGCCGGCGCGGAGAGCAGCGCTGGCGCTCAGTTGGAATGACGCAACATCACTGCTGCTGGGCGCGGTCAGCGGCGCCAATGTCTGCAGCGCAGCCAACGGACGGTCAGTGCGCAATTGGATGTTGGCCAACAGCCGCCTGGCCTGCCGTCCTTTGTCTCCGGCGACTGCAACAAACCGGTCAAGCGCTTCTTCTGCCTGGGCGTATTGCTCCAGCTGGTACTTCACCAGGCCGATAATCAGGCTCGCCGCCGGTTGCCGCCGCACGGCGTCCGGCAATTTCTGCAACTCCGCATCTGCCCCCGGATAGTCGTTCAGCAGCATCAGTACGCGTGCCTGAAGATACAGCGCTGCAGTGGTGCCAGGCGACTCCGCCAGGAATGCGGCCAGCAAATCCCGCGCCGCCTCCAATTCGTTCTTGCGGACCAGCGCTTCCGCCTTGATCAAGCGGCCGCGCGGATCGTCCGGCGCGACTTCAATGATTTTGTCGGCCACCACCAGCACTTGGTCCAGATCGCGGGCCTGCAGCGCCAATTGCGCCCGCAGAATGTGCGCTTCCACCATGTCGGGCTGATCGAGCAGCACGGCGTCAATGTAGCTGTTAGAAGCCTGCATATCGCCTTGCCGGGCTTTGATCCGGGCCATCAGAAGGTTCGCGGGCGTCGACGAACTGTCTGCCGCCAGGATATCGGTAACTATCGGCTCCGCTTCGTCCAGAATGTTCAGCGCAACCAGCGCCTCTGCACGGATAATCTTCTTGGCCGTATCGAACTGCGGATCGTCCGACGTGGAACGGACCGTCGCCAGCGCCTCCCGGTATTTGCGGAGGCCGAGTTGCGTGCGTCCCAGAAAAACCTCGGTTTCATCGGTCGGTTGCCCGCGATGCACGTAGGTCAGTTCCTTTTCGGCAGCGGCCAGATTACCCGACTGCAGATAGATGCGTCCAAGCATCAAGCGCGCCGGGAAATTATTGCCGTCTTCCTGCAACGCATTGCGGAGCTGAATAATCGCCGCGCGGTAATCGCCCTTTTTCAGCCATTCCAGCGCGCTCTCGTAATATTCCTTGGAGTCTTCGGCGTCGGCCCAGCTTTGAACCGGCGACATGAGGAGAAATCCGGCAGTCAGCGATGCCGCAAGTTTCGGCAGCAATCTGGTCCAATTGTCGGCAATCATGATCATTCGGAATTTCCTCAACGGTTCTCGTCGCGTCGCTTCGATTACGTGGTGAGCAGCCCCGGTTCCGCAAGCGGTTTCTCGTTATGCCGCCAAACCGTCAACAGCAGGTAAATCACCTCTGCTTTCAGGCGCGCGGCTTGCCAGGATTCCGGAAGACCGATCCCCGACAAGAAACCACCCGTGCTATCCGCGAAGCTACCATCCACGAAGCGCTACGTTTTGCGGGCACGTTAGCAGAACATTTATCCATTTTCCATCAATGGTCAGGCCGCATATGCCGACTTTAGCCTGCGCGCCCCTTCCCACGGCAATAGAGACCATCGCGGCTGCCCGAGAGCCAGCCTGAAGCGCTAACGCGACCCTTCTGCGAAGAGCACGATTCTGACGGTTTGCAGCATCACGACCAAATCGAACAGAAGGCTCTTGTTCTTGATGTAATATAGGTCATAGCGCAGCTTCCGCCGGGCATCTTCGACCGAAGCGCCGTAGGGGTAGTTGATCTGCGCCCAGCCAGTAATGCCTGGTTTCACACGATGACGTTCGTTGTAATAGGGGATCTCCTCCGCCAGTTCGGCGACGAATTGCGGCCGTTCGGGGCGTGGACCGACAAAGCTCATATCGCCGGACAGGACGTTCAGCGCCTGAGGGATTTCGTCGATCCGCGCCTTGCGCAGGATTGCACCGACGCGGGTCACCCGCGGGTCGCCGGCCTGCGCCCAGCGCGCCTTGCCGTCTTTCTCCGCATCGTTGCGCATGCTGCGGAACTTGATGATTTGGTAAGGCTTACGGCCAAGGCCCACCCGCTCCTGCCGGTAAAAGACCGGCCCCGGCGAATCCAGCTTGATGAGCAACGCGGTGATCAGGAGCACCGGCGCCAGCAGTATCAACAGCCCGGCGCTCGCGGCGATGTCCAGCGCACGCTTGCAGAAGTCGCTCACCTTGCCGGACGAAAAGCCTTCATCGAACACCAGCCAGCTTGGCCGCATCGACGCCAGGTCGACCATCCCGGTCTCCCGCTCCAGGAAGCTGCTGGCGCTGCTGACGGCGATCCCCTGCATTCGGCACTCCAAAAGCTCGTCTATCGGCAGCGCGCCACGCTGGTCGTCCAAGGCGATGACCACTTGATCGGCATTGCCCTGCCGCGCCATTGCCGCCAGGGTTTCCTGGCGCGGCAAAACCCGGCCGGCCGGCACCAGCGGATGATTTTCCGCCTCGGCCTCTCCCGCAATGAACCCTGCCAGCCTACCCAACCGGTCGGCACTGAGCGCCTCCCAGACCCGCCGGGCATGTCTGCCGGTCCCCAGCACCAACGCACGGGACCGCAGGACTGGCACCACAGTTAGGTGGCGGACACCCATCCGCGCCAGCAGTATCAGTGGTAACGCGCCCGCTTCTGCCAGCAGCATCTGCCAGGGACTGAGATGCTTGGTCAGGCCTGTCGCAATCAGAAAAACCAGCGCCGCACCGCCCAGCACTCCCGCCGCCACCACCCGGGGGGCGGCAGTGCGGGCCGACTGGAGCATTTCCACATTGTAGGCGCCAAACGCTACCAGCATCAGGAAAAACAAGCCTGCAGGCGCAATGGCAACCTCCAGCAAAGTCTCCAGTGACAGCGGGAACGGCCCCAGAAGCGCCAATGCATACCCGACGCCAAGAAAGGCTGCCCCAAAAATCATGCCCTCCAACAGGCTTAAGAAAACGGTCATTCGCCGAACGTGATACCCGAAAAGCTGCACTGCCGGTCTCCCCGGCGGCCGGGCTATAGAAGGGGTTGCTACAACCAGCATACACCCGCTTCTACGCCGGAACCGCACCGATCCAAAACGCGATACTGCGCATCATCCAGGCAAGTGATATAATTGTCCTAAATTATTGTAGTTAATAGATTTTTCATCAAGTTCGTTACAATTTTTAATTAACGCCGCCGCCTTATAAGGACGGCAGTGCGACACTGGGAGGGCGAGTGTCTCTGGCCAGAAAGTCCCGATGGATTTAGTCCTAGGGCCGCAAAAGCCTTGTTACCCCGCGTCATTGCCAAACGGACCCTGCATGAGTGCTTCCAGCCACACCCTCCTGCTTTGGCGTCACGCCAAATCCGCGTGGGACGATCCAACGCTGCCTGATTTTGACCGTCCGCTCGCACCGCGCGGTGTGACTGCCGCCCCACGCATGGCCGCCTGGATCAACGCGCGCTGGCAGCCTGACCTCATGCTCTGCTCCCCGGCCCGACGGACGGTTGAGACGGCGAAGTACTTGCAAGCCCTGTCGGATATGCCAGTGACGTATGAGCCGCGCGTCTATGAGGCCGGCTGGACCCGTTTGCTGGAGGTAATCCAGGAAACACCACCTGCGGTTGCTACGCTCTTGTTGGTCGGGCACAATCCCGGCCTGGCGGATCTGACCACCGCCCTGTCCGGCCCGCTGCCCCGGAAACTCCCCACCGCCGCATGCGTCGCGCTCACCTTTGACGGCGGTTGGGACAAGCTGGCGCCCGGCGCGGCATGGCTCGCCGCGTTTCAACGGCCAAAAGCCTTGGCGAAGAGCTGACTGCCGGTTCATGATCCCGCCAACGGCAGTGCCATGCTGCGCACAACAGGAGGAATGGCCATGACTGGCAGAGTAGAAGGCAAGGTAGCGTTGGTGACCGGAGGTGGGTCGGGTCTAGGCCGGGCGACCGCATTAACCCTTGCCAGAGAAGGGGCCGCCGTCGTGATCACCGACCTGCGCGAACCAAGCGCTGCGGAAACCGTTTCCATGATCGCGGATGCCGGTGGCACGGCACGGGCGATGGCCCAGGACGTGACGGACGAGGCGCAATGGCAGACAATCTTCGCCTCGCTCCGCGCCAATGAGGGCCGCCTGGACATCCTCTTCAACAATGCGGGTGTTAGCAATAATGGCGTCATGCTGGCGGACACGACCCTGGAGCACTGGCGTCACGTCAACGCGGCGAATGTGGAGGGCGTATTCCTCGGCACCAAGTACGGCATCGAGCTGATGGCGGAGAGCGGCGGTGGCTCCATCGTCAACGTCTCGTCGATCTATGGCAAAGTGGGCGCCGTTGGTTCCGTCGCCTACAATGCCAGCAAGGGCGCTGTCTGCCTCCTGAGCAAAGGCGCGGCGCTCGAATGCGGCAAGGCCGGGAACGGCGTGCGGGTCAATTCGGTCCATCCAGGCTTTATCGAGACCGCCATGACCGCGGAGCGCTTCAAGGACAATGCTGCCCGCGACTGGATGATCGGGCGCACCCCTATCGGCCGGTCAGGCGTGCCCCAGGACATCGCTAACGGCGTCCTCTACCTCGCCAGCGACGAAAGCTCGTTCGTCACCGGCGCGGAACTGGTGATCGACGGCGGATTTACCGCAATTTAGCGTTCAAACAGCCCAATAGGGATCATTGTCGGGATCAGGTCCAGGTCTTCTTCGGCGGGGACTTGATCTCGACCTGCACCGAATCCTCCAGCGCCTCGTGATAGTGCGGCACGCCGGCGGGATGAATCCAGGTATCGCCCGGCTCCGCGATGAATTCCTCGCCGGCAATCACGACCCGCACCTTGCCCTTCACCAGATAGCAAATGCTTTCGTGGTCCGGGTGGGCGTGCTCCGGGTCGACAAGCCCCTTCTCGCGATGGGCCTCCAGGAACACCATGTCCTGGCCGACCATTAGCGGCTTGATCGAGAGATTGTGACCGTTCTGGCTCTCCGGCTGGCCTTCCAGCGCTTTCACATGCTCGGCCGGAATGTCGGCGTTGCGGACGAAGTGCGACTTGGTCTGGCTAAGGGTCCGTTCAGCTTGGGAACTCATGGGCGGATACCTCTCGGTTTGCGGCGGGGATCGGTTGCGGCTAGTACGCGGAACATGGAGCGTGGCATTTTGCGCCCTGCCTGGCGCAGCCATCCATCGAATTTCGGCCACCGGCGGCGGCCACGGCGCACGAGTTCGGGCGCCCAGTTGCTGTTGGTCAGCAGCAAAACCAGCCCGACCGCCATCATCAGCAGGCCGAACGGGATCGGCAGCGGAAACACCACCATGCCGCTCAGAAACAACACCAGTCCCAAGCTGCCCAGCACCATTCGGCGCATTAACGCTCCTCAAGCAGCCGGTTTCGCACCGGCCACAAAGCCGCTAAGGTTCAAAAAATCAGACGCCCATACTAAGAGGAAAGCAGGGTCATGAGCAAAGCCGTTTCGGGGCTCGATCACGCCGTGATCGCCGTCAATGATTTAGAAGCCTCGTGCCGTATTTACAACAAGCTCGGCTTCACCAACGTGCCGATGGGCAACCATCAGAACCGGGCCACCGCCAATTATTGCATCATGTTTCCGGACACCTACCTGGAACTGCTGGGCATGAACCAGCCGGAGCTGCCGGATTTCGGTTTCAAGGAGTTCCTCTCGACCCGCGGCGAAGGCTTCCAGCGCCTGGCCAATGGCACGCCCGAGGCCGACGACATCGCCGCCGAGTTGCGGGAGCGCGGCCTGGAAATCGAGGACCCGCTGCTGCTGGAGCGGCCGCAGGAAGAGCCCAAGGGCATGGTGACGTTCAACAATGTCATGATCCCCAAGGAGCAGACCGCCGGAATCTGGACGTTCTTCTGCTGCCACCGCACGCCGGACCTGATGCGCACGCCTGCCTGGCTGAAGCACGCGAACGGCGCGGTCGCCCTGGCGTCGGCGACGGCCATTGTGGAGGATCTGGCAGCCTCCCGTGAGGCCATGGCCAAGGTTTACGGCAAGGACGCACTGCATGAAGCGCCCCACGGCTTCAGCGCACACCTGCCGCGGGGCAAGGTACACGTCACCACGCCAAAAGGCTTCCCGACCCTCCATATCGGCGCAGCGATGCCCAAGGGCCCCCTGCCCCGCTGGTATGCCCTGCGCATTGCGGTCAAGGATCTGGGCGCGACCGAGCAGTACCTGGCCGCCAAGCATGTGGTGCCGGAGCATATGTTCGACGGCAGCCTGCGCATCTTCCCGGAGGACGCTTGCGGTGTGCTGATCGAGTTCGTCGCTGCGGCGCACTAGGAATACCCCGCCACGAAACACCCGCCCGCACGCCCCGCAACCGCACCTCTACCAGCGCCAAAGTCGCGCATTCGCAGCGCTTCCTTCTTTACCTCTGCGGTTGGCATCGGCATTGTGCGCTCACTCGGATTGCGACCGGTGCCGCTTGTTCTGTGGAATTGGCCTGCGCCCGCATGAAGCAACACACAACGGAAGACCGACCATATGCTCGACTTGATGAAAATCGCCCGCACCGAGGCTGACGGTGGCGACCTGTTCGGCGAACTCGAAAAGATCCACCGCCCGACCGACATGCGCCCGGCCGGCTACCCGGATGCCGTGATCTGGGAAGGCGGCAACTTCACCGGCGATTGCGAGCCGGTCGCCCACTCGCTGACCGACGCCTACGCCCTGCTCGGCACCATTGCTGCCGTCGATATTCTGGGCCTGCCTTACTACGGCGTGCCGATGTGGTCGCAGTACCGCCACGACACCAAGCTGGAAGCACTGTCCTGGTTCGGTAACGTGCCCGTCACCTCCATCAAGTGGTCCACTGCGGGCGACGCCTATGTCAATGACGGCAATGGCAACAAGGTCGTCGTGATGGGCAAGTCGGGCAACGCGCCGCTGCGGACCCAGGCAGGCGTCTATTGCAACGTCCGCCCCTATGGCCCGATCACGGCCGTGCGCTGCATGCCCTGCCTGCCGTACAGCCAGGACCGCGCCAAGTTTAAGGTCGATCCGGCCACCGGCAATGTTCACTCCGAGATGAACACCCCCGGCGTGCAGATGGCCTATGCCAACCGCCTGTTCCTGAAAATGGTGCACGAGACCGGCCGTGTCGGCCGAGTGGCCATGAAGCCGACCCAGGCGATGGAAGACGGCATCAATGCCGGCCTGCATTCCTGGATGCTGCAGGGCACCAAGTTCAAGGTAGGCCGCAAATACGCCGTCGATCCGTATGTCGAGCACAAGGAGCGCATCGACGCCATCGTCGCGCTGCTGCCGGCCGATTTCAAGGACGGCATGGAGAACTGGGGCGGCCAGATCGAGCAGCACATCTCCGATACCAATTACGGCATTCTTCTGTGGGACTTGATCGAGCAGCGCGAGTCGATCGTGCTGGCGACCGACCTCGACGGCGACCGCCTGACCGATCTGATGGCCGACGTTTCCGACCCGCTGCGTGCCTTCGGCGACCGCGTGCTGAAGCATGTGGGCAGCGACAAGTCCATGCGCTCGCTTTGGGGCGACATGGGCTACACCACCGGCAACGGTCGCGACATGACCAGCGTCATGCACCGTATGTCAGGCCCGCCGATCCACGAGCAGACCCTCGGCTCCGCCGACGCGATGCTGCTGCGTTTGTTGGACGGCGACGAGTCCATGGGCGGCACCAAGCAGCCCTACGACCCGCGCATCCACTTCGTGCTGATCCGCGACGCCTACATCGACGCCAACCCCGGGAACGAGAAGGTGAAGAAGTTCCTCGACGACGCCCTGGCGAAGTTCGACGAAGTCTATGGCGACACCCGCCCCGGCTTCCTGGAAGGCTACAAGGCGCTGAAAGAAGCGATCACCCCCTGGGGCGCCTAAGCGTTTTAGCGGCTAAACGCTAGTCTATGACGGGCGGCTTCCAGCGATGGAGGCCGCCCGTTTCTCGTTGCCAGTACCAAGCAGGCGCGAAAAACGCCTACGCCCGCCTCCCGGTGGCGGCCAGGTAGGCGGATGCCCCCGCCCCCAACAGGCGCGGCAGATGGTTGTAGATGTAAAGGCAGCCGTTCCCGACGACTTCCGCCACGGCATCCGCAGCCGCGGGCATGCCCGGCGCCTTGCCAGCCGCCCGGATCTTCGCGAGCGTTTCCTGGATCGCCGCTGCCACTGGCGGCGCCGTGGCATTGCCGGGGAAACCCAGCGACTGGGAGAGGTCGGAAGGGCCGATGAAGAACACGTCGATGCCCGGCACGGTCAGGATCTGATCGACGTTCGGCAGGGCTTCCTTGTCCTCGATCTGCACACAGACGAGCGAGGCCGCATTCGCCTGCTCGACAAAATCCGTCATCTTGGCGCCCAGCCCCCAGCGGTCGGGTCTGGTGCCCGCTGCCAGGCCCCGCGATCCCGCCGGCCCGAATTTGACCGCGGCGACGGCGCGCTCCGCATCCGCCTTGGTGATCACGTGCGGCACCTGCACGCCCATCGCGCCCCGGTCCATCACCTGTTGAATTTCCGACGAAGCGTTGCTGCGCGGCCTGGCTATCGGCGTGATGCCCACGGCATCCGCCGCCATTGCCATGAGTTCCAGGTCGCCGGGGCCGATGGAGCCATGCTCGCAATCCAGCAGCACCCAGTCGAATCCCGCATGGCCGATCATCTCCACCAGTTGCGGCGAGGCGAACATCATGGAGACGCCGAAGGCAGGCTCGCCGCGGGCGATCTTGTCTTTCATTCGGTTTTGCATCTGGCGGCGCCTCTTGCTGACGGTCGGGGGACCAGCATGCTACAGTACCAGCATCCGATTCAGGCACGGAAATTCGCCAGGAAAGGCCGACTACGATGGTCCAACTCACTGACGCCGAAGTCACCACTCGCGAGGTTCTGGACTGGCAGGGCCTGCACCTGCTGCACTGGCACACCTCCTCCTGCTCCCAGAAGCTGCGCATCGCCCTTGCGCTGAAAGGCGCGGACTGGACCGGCCATCTGGTTAGCCTGCCCAAGGCGGAGAACACCACCCCCTGGTTCATGGGCATCAACCCCCGCGGCCTGGTGCCGGTGCTGGTGCATGACGGCGCAGTGCATGTAGAGAGCAATGACCTGCTCTTCTGGCTGGAGGAGCGCTACCCGGACCCACCGCTGATCCCCGCAGGCCGGGAGGCCGAGGTTAGGGCGGCGCTCGCGCAAGAAGATGCCCTGCACCTGAATCTCCGCACCTTGAGCTTCCGCTTTGTCTTCGGGCGCAACGGCCCGACCAAGACGGCGGAGCAAATGGAGAACTACCGCACGCTTGGCACGGGCACGGTCGGCGGTCAGCCCGACACGTCAAAGCCGAAGGAAGTGGCCTATTACGACCGGATGGCAGAGGAAGGCATTACCGACAACGCCTGCCGCGCGGCCTTCGCCAGCTTTCGGCAGGAGTACGACCGCATCGACGCCCTGTTCGCCCACCAGCCCTATATTTTGGGCGATGAGTTCTCGCTGCTGGACATTGCCTGGTACGTCTACACGTTCCGCCTGAACCTGGGCGGCTACCCCTTCCAGCGCCTGCACCCGAATGTTGCCGCCTGGTTCGCCCGCTTGGATGCCCGCCCCGAATTCCGGCGGGAGGTCACGTTACCGCCTGAGATGATTCCAGTCCACGAGACCGCCAAGGCCAAGCAGCGGGAGACCGGCGCAACGATGACCGCTATCGTGGGGCACTAGCGGTCTTTAAAGGGCATGGCTACACTCGCCTCAACAAGAGACCCCTACCCGAGGAAATCCCGCCCATGACCGAAGCCCGCGTTCTCCTGGACGTTAAAGATGGCATTGCCACGCTCACCCTGAACCATCCGGAGGCACTGAACGCTTTCGGCTTTAAGCTCAAGCAGGATATGAGCGCCGCGCTCGACCGGCTGGATGCCGCCATAGCAGACCGGTCCGCCCGCTGCCTGGTTATCACCGGGGCTGGTCGCGGTTTCTCCTCCGGCGCGAACCTGAATGACCCGGACAAACCGCCCCGTGACCGGGAGGCGGAAGCCCGCGGCGAGGCCAAGACCGACCTGGAAGACTTCTACAATCCCACCCTCATCCGCCTGCGCGAACTCTCCATTCCCACCGTCGCCGCCATCAACGGCGTCGCCGCCGGCGTCGGCATGAGCCTCGCGCTGTCCTGCGATTTCAAGGTGATGGCCAAGTCGGGCTTCTTCCTGCAGGCCTTCGCCCGCATCGGCCTGGTGCCGGATGGCGGCTCCTCCTGGATACTGCCGCGTCTGATCGGCATGAACCGCGCTTTGGAGCTTTCCATGCTGGCCGAACGCCTGCCTGCGGAGAAGGCTGCGGAATGGGGCATGATCACCAAATGCGTCGAGGACAATGCGGTGATGGACGAGTCTCTGGCCCTTGCCCGCCGCCTGGCCGATGGCCCGAAAGCGCTGGGCCTGATCCGGCAGATGTACTGGGCCAGCCTGGAGAACGACTATGCCGGCCAGATGCAGCTGGAGTCCGACCTGCAAAAGCAGGCTGGCATGACCAAAGATCACGACGAAGGCGTCGCCGCCTTCCGCGAAAAACGCGACGCCAAGTTCATAGGAGCCTGACCCATGGCAGGAGATATCAGAGGCAAGGTGGCCATCGCCGGGATCGGCGAGACCACCTATTACAAGCACGGTCAGGCGCCCGACAGCGAGTTCAAGCTGGCACTGATGGCCATCCTGAACGCCGCTGAAGACGCAGGTATCGACGCCCGCGACATTGACGGATTCTGCTCCTACTCCAACGACCGGAACGAGCCCTCGCGCCTGTCTGCGGCGCTGGGCATCAAAGACCTGAAGTACTCGGTCATGCAATGGGGCGGCGGCGGTGGCGGCGGCGCTGCGGCGGTCGGCACGGCGGCGGCGGCGATTGCAGCGGGCTACGCCGATTGCGTTGTGGTGTTCCGCTCGCTGGCCCAAGGCCAGTTCCAGCGCTTCGGTGCCGCGGCTCCGGCGACCACGGTCTCCGGCGACAATGCCTACCTCTTCCCCTACGGCCTGTTTTCGCCTGCCCAGCGGTTCGCCATGAAGACCATGCGCTTCATGCATGACCACAAGATCGAACGGTCGGCTTTGCGGGCGCTGTCGCTCGCCAGCTACCACCATGCCCAGGCAAACCCGCGCGCGGTCATGTATGGACGCCCGCTGGACGAGGAGAAGTACGACAACTCCCGTTGGATCGTGGAGCCGTTCCGCCTGTTCGATTGCTGTCTGGAGAATGACGGCGCGGCAGCCCTGATCCTGGTTTCGGCGGAAAAGGCGCGCGATCTGAAGCAGACCCCCGCCTACATCCTGGGCGCGGCTCAAGGGTCGGAGTACCGCAACAACGCGCCGGCCCACAACGCACCCACCTATGCCAGTTCCAGCTTCACCACCGTCGCCCCGCGCCTCTACGAGAACGCAGGCATCGGACCGAAGGACGTGGACGTGGTGCAGTCCTACGAGAACTTCACCGGCGGCGTGCTGATGAGCCTGGTCGAGCACGACCTGGTCAAAGCCGACGAGGCTAACGAGTTCCTGACCCTCGACAATCTGAAGGCCGACGGCGGCAAGCTGCCGCTCAACACCTCTGGCGGCAACCTGGCGGAATGCTACATGCACGGCCTGGAGCTTCAGGTCGAAGCCGTACGCCAATTGCGCGGCACCTCCACGTCCCAAGTGCCAAAGGTCGACGTTTCCCTGGTATGTGCCGGTCCCATGGTGACGCCGGTCTCAAGCTGCGTATTCGGATCGGAGGCCACCCTATGAGCCAATCCTACCTGCCAGAAGGTCTGCCCGCCCCGGTTCCCGAAACCGACGGCCTCTCCACCCCATATTGGGAAGGCCTGAAGGCCGAGAAGCTGATGGTCCAGCAATGCGGTAGCTGCGGCACCTACCAGTTTGGCCCGGAATGGATCTGCCACAAGTGCCACTCCTTCGACATGAACTGGGTCGAGGCGGAGGGCAAAGGCACCATCTATAGCTGGGAACGCGCCTGGCACCCGGTACACCCAGCGCTCCGCGCCCGCGAGGAGCCCTATATCGTGGTACTGGTGGAGCTTAAGGGTGCTGGCAATGTGCGCATGATCGGCAACCTGCTGGGCGACCCGCACCAGGACGTCGTGATCGGCAGCGACGTGGAGGTCGTGTTCGAGCATCACGCCGAGAACGACCCGCCCTATACGCTGGCCCATTGGAAGGTTGTGTAGAGCCAGGCCACGGTCGGGAGAAGCGTCGGCGCTTCAACTGGCATCCAAAATCTACTCCCCGGACGGCTCGCCAGAGACGGTCCGGGGGATGGAGTGTTCTCGCGGCATCAATTCAGCTACTAATTTACCGCAAACCAACTTTTCCCCAAAACATCTACATTTATCTACAAAAATCTACATTTTGGCCCGAAAATGTAGATGTCGGGTTTATGTGATGTAGATGAAATGTAGACCTCATGTAGACCCAATGTAGATATCATGTCGACGGGCGGCATAGGCCGTATCAGCGGCAGCGCGTAGTGACCTTCCCTCACCCTACCGAAGGAAGGTTAACAACCAGTTGAGAGTGGCCATCGCCGCCAACGCTTCCTCCCCGTTATACCAAAGGCAGAGGATGCTGATCTTCACCTCGAGTAGCCCCGGATCGCGGTCAGGGGCCTATCGAGAGGCCGGCGACTTTATCCCTCGATACGCCGGCTCCGCCGGCACTCGGGATGAAAGAGACGGGGGGTCAAAACAAACCCGCCACTGAAGTAACACCCTAAAACGCCAGCAGATTGTCCCGGAACTGCTCGTGTTCGTAGGCCTTGCGCACCAGTCCGCGCTCCTGCAACGCAGGCACCAGCCCGTCCTCAATCTCCGCCAGGATGCGGCGGTTCAGGTTGGGCATGGTAAACAGGTAGCCGTCGCCACCCACCTCCTCCATCACCTCCCCCATGCGGTCGGCCACGGACTCGCACGTCCCACAGAGCCCGATCGAGTAGTCCACCGCATTGAAACTCGCCATGGTTTCCCGGATGGAGCGGCCCTTGGCCATCGCCCGGAACTGCTCCAGATTCAGTTGGTGGCCGTTGGTGGTGACGTCGTCCGGCAACGGCTTGTCCAGGTCGAACCGGCCAAAGTCGATATTCGTCACCTTGCCGAAATGCGCCAGCCGCTGCTCGATCTGCGCGTCAGCGTGGGCCTGGCGCATATTCCGGCGCTCCTCCGCCTCTGCCTGGGTTTCGCCCAGGATCGGATTGATCAGGTAGAGCACCTTGCAGTCGTCCGGGTTCCGGCCCGCCGCGATCATGTAGTTGGATATGTCCTGCCGGTACTCGCGCATCGCCTCGATGCCCTTGGCATTCACCACGATGGTGTCAGCGTGCGCACCAGCGAACTTGCGGCCCCTCGCCGAGCCGCCCGCCTGGGCGATCACCGGCTGGCCCTGAGGACAGGGGCCGGAATTCAGCGGCCCGCGCGTCTGGTAATACTGCCCCTCATAGTGCACGCCATGCACCTTACTCGGGTCCACCAGCACACCGCTTTCCCGGTCAGCCGGCATCGCCCCCGGCTCCCACGAGCCCCAGAGCTTGCGGCAGACCTCCATATACTCGTCCGCCATGTCATAGCGCAGGTCGTGCTCCGGCATGCCGTCCATGCCGAAATTCATCGCCGCGAAGTCGGAGGAACCGGTCACGCAGTTCCAGCCCGCACGCCCGGCCGACACCTGGTCCAGCGTCGCGACAAGCCGCGCCAGCAGATAGGGGTGATAGGCATAGGTCCCAAAGGTCGGGACGATGCCGATCCGCTCGGTCACCTGGGTCATCAGCGCCGCGACAACCGAGGGGTCCTGGCGCGGCACGGCGATGCCGTTCTTCAGGTAGATCTCGGTCGAGCCACCGAAACTCTCGCCCACATAGGACGAGTCCTCGATCAGGATGTAGTCGAAACAGGCCCGCTCCAGCGACTGCGCCATGTCCATGAAAAGTTTCGGTTGCATCCAAGTGGTGCCGATATGGCCGGTCCAGGGCTCGCCCCAAGCCTGCACGCTGGAGCCCTGCAGAAACCAGGCCATGTGAAACGGTTTGGTGGACATCGTTTCGGCTCCATTTCAACGAGTGGAAGGGACAATCGCCAGAACCGGCCGCAAACCGACCCGGTCGGCTTACGGGCTATACCAGCGGGAACCCAATCGCGGTATTGACCACGCTTTTGATCACCTTTAGCGCCGCGTTGATGAGTTTTTCGGCGGCAATCATCACCTGATTGGTCACCAGCGCGATCGCGGCGATCACGTTGTTGCGGACCATCCGCATCAGCAGCTTGGCCGTCTTCTGGTTGATCTCGCCTGCCGCGAACGCCTTGCCAATCTCCTTGATCCGCTTGGCCAAGGCCTTGAACTCGATCTTGACCGTGGTCCGGATGTCGTCCCAGGCATCGGTCGCTATATTTTTGGCCGCCTCGAACATGGGCGGAAAGATATTGGAAACGCTCAACGCATTGATATCGACAGACATGAGATCCACCCTTCGCTTTAGCCGTCAGACCGCTTCTTCAGGACTTCGTTCTTGATCGCCAGCCGCACCGATTGCTGGATGGTCTCCCCTGCAATGTCGGAGACGATCTGTGGCAGGGCATCGTTTTCCTCGTGGATCAGGCGCAACAGTTCCTGATTGGCCTGCACCACTTTCACCAGCACGACCGTGCAATTGCCCTCGCTGACGGCCTCGCTGCCGTCGCCGAAAGATTTGATCGTGCCGGCGATATTCTCTACCTCGCCGAACGCCAGGCCTGAATTGCGGATCGCGTCTGCACTGGAATCGACCACTGCCTTGATGCCATCACCGACATAGTTTGCAGGCAGGCAGGTGCCCTCGTCATCCAAGGCTTCCGCGCGGTCAACGAAGGATTGCAGCCTCGCGCCGGTGCGGGCGTAGAATTCCTGCACGTCCGGGGCCTCGAACTTCCCCGCGGGCTTCGATGCGTTAGCCAACATCTTGCTGAGGAACGCGGCAATGTCGGATTGATATGCAGTCAGACCCTGATCGAGAACCGGGTCATAGTCCTCAACGAACTTTACCGTACAGCCCGCAAGAAAAATGACAAATAGAAGCCAACTGAACTTCACAGCAGCAATTTTCATGGCAGCATTTCCAGCAGCAAAAACAATTGTCCGACTAAAAAGCTACCACCCGCCCGGCCGGTCGGGCAAGCGCTGATCCGTCTTTGCGTTCCCTCTCTGATTTCCTCCACAGCAGCGATTCCACTATTCTACTAATGGCAGGGAGTAATGATCTCCCCCTCTCCTTCATCCCGAGTGCCGGCGCGGCCGGCGTATCGAGGGATACAGTCGCCGGCCTCTCGATACGCCCCGGACTGCGATCCGGGGCTACTCGAGGTGAAGGTCACTATCCTCTGCCCTTGGTATTATAAGAACGCACGCCCTCGGACCGACCTACCGGACCAATCTCAAAATGAACGGTGACATCCGCTACCCGCAATGGCATGTCCGGAGTGATGCTGGCGGATACCGAAACTCCTGACATGCCGGGCGGCGATAAGCAGGCCCCGATCGACCTCCTGATTATCGGCGGCGGGGTGAACGGTTGCGGCATTGCGCGGGATGCGGCAGGCCGAGGCCTGTCCGTCGCCCTCTGCGAGATGGGAGATCTGGCGCAAGGCACCTCCTCCGCCTCAACCAAACTCTTCCACGGCGGCCTCCGCTACCTGGAGCATTACGAGTTCCGCCTGGTGCGCGAGTCGCTGATCGAGCGCGAAGTGTTGTTGCAAGCCATGCCGCACATCGCCTGGCCCATGCGCTTCGTCCTGCCCCACCATAAGGGCCTGCGCCCGGCCTGGCTGCTGCGCGCCGGGCTGTTTCTCTACGACCATCTGGGCGGACGTAAACTGCTACCGCCGTCGCGAACGCTGGACTTGCGGCGCGATACGGCGGGCGAGCCGTTAAAGGACCAATACGTCAAAGGCTTTGAGTATTCCGATTGCTGGGTCGACGATGCCCGGCTCGTGGTTCTAAACGCCCGCGCGGCGGCCGGGCTCGGCGCCTCCATCCGCACCCGCACCAAACTGGTATCGGCACGGCGGACGTCCGGCGTGTGGGAGGCTAAGATCCGAAACGACGATACCGGAGCCACGGAAACCCTCCTAGCCAAAGCCATCGTCAACGCCGCCGGGCCGTGGGTTGACCGAGTGCTGGGCCAAGGGCTCGCCAGCAATAACGCGCCGCACATCCGGCTGGTGCGGGGCTCGCACATCGTGACGCGGCGGCTGTTCCCGCACGACCGCTGCTACATCTTCCAAAACAGCGACGGGCGCATCGTGTTCGCCATTCCGTACGAACGCGACTTCACCCTGATCGGCACCACCGACAGCGACCATGAGGGCGACCCGGCCGACGCTGTCTGCACCCCGGCGGAAGCGGATTACCTGCGCGCCGCCGTCTCTGAGTATCTGAAAGAGCCGGTAAGCCCGGAAGACGTGGTCTGGACCTTCTCCGGCGTCCGCCCCCTCTACGACGACGGCGCCAGCACAGCCAGCCAGGCGACCAGGGACTACGTTCTACAGGTTCAGGACCAGGACGGCGCCTTGCCGCTGGTCAACGTGTTCGGCGGCAAGATCACCACCTACCGGCGGCTGGCGGAGGCCGTTTTGAGCAAGCTCCGCCCCTACTTCCCCAATATGAGGGAAAGCTGGACGGCCAGGGCCCCATTGCCCGGCGGCGCCTTCCCGCTGGCCGAGGACCAGGCCCGCATCTGCGCATTGCAAGCGGCCTATCCCTTCCTGGGCGAAGCCTGGGCCAGCCGCCTCTGGCGGGCCTACGGCACCGAAAGCCACTCCTTGCTGGCCGACGCCCAATCGCGCGAGGATTTGGGCGAAAACTTCGGCGCAACTCTTACCGAACGCGAGGTCCGCTGGCTCATGCATCACGAATGGGCACAAACCGCCGGCGACGTGCTCTGGCGGCGCTCCAAACTGGGCCTGCGGCTGGACGAGGCAGAGCAGGCCCGCCTAGCCGCCTGGATGGAACAGGCCCAAACCGCTCAGCCGCCTGCCGAATAAGGCGGCTCTAGCCCGCCTTCACCGCCGCCCCTACCGCCAGCATCGCGTCGATGGCCGCCTCGTCATAGCCAAGCTCCGCCAGCACCTCCCGCGTCTGCTCGCCCAGGCGCGGCGCGGGCAGGGTATCCTTGCGCATCCCGCCGGAGAACGTGTTAGGCACTTTCGTGTTGAGAATACGCCCCTCGCTCGGATGGTCCGCCTCCGTATAGAAGCCGACATCCTGCAAATGCGGATCGTCGAGCAGGTCGTCGATGCTGTTGTAGCGCGCCGCGGGCACGTCCTTCTCTGCGAAGATTCCCAGCCATTCGGCGGTCGTTTTCTGGAGCAACCCCGCCGCCCTTACCTCAAAATACTCGGCCGCGTGGGCAGTCCGGCTGGCGGCGCTGTCGAAGCGCGGGTCGTCCTTCAGTTCAGGCCTGCCGATGGCCTCGAAGAAGGCGAACGCCTGTGGGTTCGTGTTCGGGCCGACAGTGATGTAGCCGTCCTTCGTCGCCAAGGGCCGGTAATCCGGGCTGAGCAACCGGTTGTCGCCCGACTCTCCGGCAGGCGGCACGAAGGTCAGCCCGGCCAGATGCTCCGAGGAGACAAAGCTCGCCAGATTTTCCAGCATCGGCGTTTCAATGGCCTCGCCGACACCGGTTTTCTCCCGCCGGTAGAGCGCGAAGCCAATGCACTGCGCCGCGATCAGGCCGGTGATATGGTCGGTCATCACCATGGGCACGAAGCGTGGCTCGCCGATGGCGCGCTCGAACGTGCCGGCAACGCCGGACAGGCTCTGGATGATCGGATCATAGGCTGGGCGGTTGTAGTAGCGCCCGCCCTCCCCGAATGCGACGATCCCGCAATAAATCAGCCGCGGGTTCGCCTGACGCAGCGTCTCATAGTCGAGCCCCGCCCGTGCCAACCCCTGCGGCCTGACATTGGTCACAAAGACATCCGCCCCGGCGATCAGCTTTTGCAGCGCAGCCAGCCCTTCCGGCTGCTTGATGTCCAGCGCAATCGACCGCTTGTTGCGGTTGAAGTTCATGAACTTGCCGGACATGCCGGGATTACGCCCGCCGCGGGCCATGGTACGCAGCAGGTCGCCCTGCGGCGCCTCCACCTTGATCACGTCCGCGCCCTGGTCCGCCAGCGTGCGTCCGCAAATCGGACCGACCACGACCGTCGTCATGTCGATCACGCGGACCCCGGATAAGGGCCCGCCATTGCCCCCCGCCATTAGGCGAAGTCCACGTTGATCTCGGCGCAGAGGAAGCCGTCCTTATCCTCGATCCAGCAGGCCTGACCCTCGTCCGTGGTCTTGCCATGCACGGTAATGGTGTCACCGACCCAGAGCGGCTTGGAGAGGCGCGCGTTCAGGCCGGTGATGGTCTTGTCCGTGTGGCGACAGGCGCAATCGGTCACCAATTGCATGGTCAGGCCGCCATTCTGAACGGTGTGGTGATAGCCTTCCTCTGTCCGGGTGTAGTCGGCGTCGTAATGGATGCGGTGGGCGTTCCACGAGACCGCGCCGTAGCGAAAATTCATGGTTTCGGTCAGATGAATGACCTCCCGCCACTCGCTATCCTTCGGCGCTTCCTTTGGCTGGGTGGCGGTTGTCTTCGCGCCCGGCGGCACGGCTTCCCGGTAGATGGCGTCGAACT
Source organism: Alphaproteobacteria bacterium (assembly GCA_965222315.1). GTDB lineage: Bacteria > Pseudomonadota > Alphaproteobacteria > Bin95 > Bin95 > JACKII01. Next base: position 3,450,613 of record OZ244951.1, read on the forward strand.
CGTCGACGGCAATCACCTTGCCCCCCGTCTCGAAGGTCAGACGCATGGTCAGGATGCAGATATTGCCGGACCGCCCGCTCTTCGGAATGATCGCGGCCACTTCCGCCGTCTTCGTCGCCTCCTGGCCCACCACCAGATTGCCCATGATCTGCACCCGGCGGCCGGCGCCCATGCGGCGCGGCAGCGGGATCGGCGGCAGGAACACGCCCTTGTTCGGATGCCCGTCCGGGCCCAGGTCCGACTGGCGGCAGATGTCGGGGAAGAACATGTTGAACCACTGCCGCGGGATCGGCGTGCCATTTTTGAAGCTGGCCGGGTCGACGTCCATGGTCGCCGCAACGCGCTGGACGGAGGTCAGGCCCATCTCGTCGACTACCACACGCTTGGTGCCGATCCATTTTTCCAGTTCCGGCATCGCCGCTTGGACATCGGGGTTCATCTTGGTTTCGCCTTACTTGAGAGCACTGCATGCCAAAGGGCATTGATCGGCCGAATGTGCCGTCACCGCCGCTTAGGATCAAGCGGTAGCTGCTTTGTGAGGCCGTTGACCCGCCGCCCCTCCAAAGCAAGACTGCTTCCAGCCGCCTGCCGAAGCTGAAACCCCACCAGGAGCCACCGCGTGAAACTCGCCATCGAAATCGGCCGCGTCCGCCCGGGCCAGATGGACCTGATGACCGAATGGGTCCGGCATGCTGAACGGATGGGCGTCGCTATGGCCTTTTCGTCGGAGGCGTGGTGGAGCGATTCCGCAACCCCGCTCGCTTACCTTGCCGGCCACACCAGCCGCATCTGCCTCGCCACGGGCATCATGCAGGTGACGGCCAGAACGCCGGCCATGACCGCCATGACAGCCCTCGCCTTGCACGACATGACCGGCGGCCGTTTCGCCCTGGGCCTTGGCGCGAGCGGACCGCAGGTGGTCGAGGGCCTGCACGGCGTCCGCTACACCAAGCCCCTCACCCGCTTGCGGGAGACCGTCGAAATCTGCCGCCAGGTCTTCGCAGGGCAAAAGGTGGAATACCAGGGCCAAACCATCCAATTGCCCCTGCCGGACAGCCAGGGCAAGGCGCTGCGCATCGCCCACGAACCCGCCAACATTCCCATCTATCTGGCAACACTTGGCCCCAACGCGCTCCGCTATACGGGCGAGGCTGCGAACGGCTGGCTCGGCACGACCTTCTCGCCGGACCATCCGGACGCGCATCTGAACTACATCAGCGAAGGCGCAGCCAAGGCTGGGCGCAGTATTGGCGACCTCGATCTCTGCGTTTCCGCACGGGTGGAGATCGGCGAGGACGTGGAAGACATGATCGCCCGCCGCAAGCCCGCCGTCGCCTTCAACATGGGCGGCATGGGCTCGGCCACGACCAACTTCTACAACGCCGCCATGCAGCGCGCCGGCTTCGCCGACGATGCCCAGGCCGTGCAGGCCCTCTGGCTCAGCCGCAAGCGGGAGGAAGCCGCAGCCCGCGTGCCGGATGCCATGGTCACCGATTTCCAGATCCTCGGCACACCCGCCATGGTGCGGGAGCGCCTGGCCAAATACCGCGATGCAGGCGTCACCACATTGAAACTCGGTCTCGACAGTACACCGCTCGGGCCGGAACGGTTCGCCCTCCTGGAACAGATTGCCGACCTGGTGAAGGAACGCTGATGAAGCTCTACATGGTCCCCCTCGCCCCGAACCCGACCAAGGTCATGCTCTACATCGCGGAGCGCGCCGAACGCGGTCTCGACATGGGGATCGAGCAGATTGTGGTGAACACCGTTAAGGGCCGCCACAAGGAGCCGGAGCATCTCACCCGCAACCCGTTTGGCACGCTGCCCGTGCTAGAACTGGACGACCGCACCTACCTGGTCGAGTCCCTCGCCATCATGGCCTATCTGGAGGACAAATTCCCGGATCACCCGCTGCTGCCGTCCAATCCGGAGGAGCGCGCCCGCCACCGGGATGTGGAGCGCATTGTCGACCTGCGCATCGCCCGCCAGATGGGCGCCTATGCCCACGCCACCAACTCCCCGCTCGGCCGTCCGCCCAACCCGGAACTGGCGGCCCAGATGGAAGCCGAACTGCAAACGCCCCTGGACTATCTGGAAGGCTTGCTAGGCGATGGCCGGAACCTGTTGCTGGGCGACGGCGCGTCCATGGCGGACTGCACCCTCCAGGCATCCCTGCAATTCGTCCGCTTCGTCAAATGCGACCTGCTCGGTGGCCGTCCCCTGCTCCGCGCCTGGGACGAGCGCTACCGGGCCCGCCCCGCCGCTCAGAAAGTGCTGAAGTGGTAGCGCTCCGCAAGAACCTGCCCGCCGCACGATGAACCACTAGGAAATTGGCTCTCTTTTACTATGCAATCTCTTTTTCCATGCAGAAGGACATGACCTGCTCAGATTGTTGGAGAAATAACGATGATTTCTATAAACATTAGATCGGTTAAGGGGGCGCTATATTGGAGCCTCCAGGCTCTATCTTGCGATTCTTGATATTCCTGGATCGTTAACATATGGTGCCATTGGGCTTGTTCCTTGGTTATGTCAAACAGGTTTGACCGATCACGGGGAAACGCTGCCGACAAAGGAGGAAACATTGTACTCAACCATTATGGTGCCGGTCGATTTGGAACACACTGATCGACTGGAAAAGGCACTGACAACCGCTGCTGACCTATGTCGCCACTACGGCGCAAAAGCGGTCTACGTCAGCGTGACCACATCAACCCCCAGCAGCATCGCCCGCACGCCGGCCGAATTCGGTAAAAAGCTCGACGCCTTCGCTGCGGCGCAAGCGGCCAAGCATGGCCACACCGCAGCCGGTCACGCGGTCGTGGCCCATGATCCCAGCATCGACCTGGATCCGACCCTATTGAAGGCTGCGGAGGATATTGGCGCAGATCTCATCGTGATGGCGTCGCATGTGCCGAACGTCGTTAACTATGTCTGGCCCTCGAACGGCGGCGAGATCGCATCCCATGCCAAGGCATCCGTGCTGGTGGTTCGGGACTGAGTCACAAACCTGGCGGACCAAGGCCGTCAGGCATTACAGAAAATCAACCCGGTAAAGGGAACTCTTATGACAGACCCATCGTCAGACCAGGGCATACCTGCGCCCGAGGGCGAAGCCGACCTGATCGAAACAGATTATGAGGTCGGGCAGGACAATGTTGAGGGCAGCCTCGGCCCGTTCGGCTTCGATATTCACAATCCGGTCTTTTTAATTTCCGGCCTTTCCGTCGTCGCTTTTGTCTTTTACGCGCTGGCCCTGCCGGAGCAGGCTGGTGAAATCTTCGGCTGGTTGCGCCCTGCGCTGACCTCCACGTTCGACTGGTTCTTCCTCGGCGCGGCCAACATTTTTGTGCTGTTCTGCCTGTTTCTGATCGTTAGCCCGTGGGGCGGCGTGCGGCTCGGCGGCAAGGAAGCCACGCCCGATTATGGCTATGTCGGTTGGTTCTCCATGTTGTTTGCGGCGGGCATGGGCATTGGACTGATGTTCTTTGGCGTGCTGGAGCCGGTCTATCACATGGCCATCTCCGAACCCTTGGGCGTGCCGTCGCCCTTCGACGCTGACGGCAATATCATCCCGGAGAATGTGGAAGCCGCCCGCGCCATGGGTCTGGCCGCCACCATATACCATTGGGGACTGCACCCTTGGGCGATATACGCCATTGTGGCGTTGGCGCTGGCCCTGTTCACCTACAACAAGGGGCTGCCGCTTAGCATCCGCTCCGCCTTTTACCCGATTTTCGGGGACAGGGTCTGGGGCTGGACCGGCCATATCATCGACACGCTGGCGGTGTTCGCAACCCTGTTCGGGCTTGCCACCTCGCTCGGCCTCGGCGCGCAACAGGCCAATGCGGGCCTGGAGCACATTTACGGTATTCCCAACAATATCACGGTGCAGGTGATCCTGATCACCGCAATCACGGCTGTAGCACTCGTCTCGGTGCTGCGCGGCCTGGATGGTGGCGTTAAGGTTCTGTCAGAGGTCAACATGGCTGTGGCGGCGCTGCTGCTGCTGTTCGCCCTGGTGGCTGGCCCGACGATCACGATTTTCAGCGACTTCGTTACCGGCCTCGGCACCTATGCGACAGAACTTCTGCCACTCAGCAACCCAGTCGGACGCGAAGATACCGGTTACAGTCAGGGCTGGACCTCGTTCTATTGGGCCTGGTGGATCAGTTGGTCGCCGTTTGTCGGCATGTTCATCGCCCGTGTAAGCCGCGGCCGCACGGTGCGGGAGTTCATCATCTGCGTCCTGATCATCCCGTCGCTCGTCTGCGTCCTTTGGATGGCAGTCTTCGGTGGCGTCGCCATCGACCAGGTGTTGACCGACCCGGTCAACAGCGCGGTCAAGGCCAACGTGATCGACTCCTACAGCCCGGAACTTTCGCTGTTCGCGATGCTGGAAGGGCTACCGCTTGCCTCGATCACGTCCACCATCGGCATCGTCCTGGTGATCGTGTTCTTCGTCACCTCGTCGGATAGCGGTAGCTTGGTGATCGACACCATCACTGCCGGCGGCAAGATCAACGCGCCGGTCTCGCAGCGTGTGTTCTGGTGTACGTTCGAAGGCGTGGTTGCCATCGTGCTGTTGATCGGCGGCGGCCTGGGAGCGCTGCAAGCCATGGTGATCTCCACCGGCCTGCCGTTCACTATCGTGCTGTTGCTGATGTGCGTTGCCATCGTCAAAGGCCTGATAGCGGAGAAACGCTAGAGGGAAGACCATAGTCCCGGCAGCCGTCACGGCTGCCGGCCAACCGTTTCGCCGCCGTCCTCACCAGGGCGGCGGTTTTTTTGTCCGAGATCATTCACCACCGCGCGGCCATCGTCGCAAAGTGGGGTGACGCTCGGGCCCATTCCTCCATGCCTGGCCGCCTCCCGCCACCGTGTGCAGTTCCGCAGCCACGCTGTTAACCTAAGCGGCAATTCCCACCGCAAACCAAAAATTGGAAGCGCCATGACCGAAGAACCCGCAGACCTTCTCTATGAGGTAAAGGATGGTGTCGCCACCATCACCCTAAACCGCCCGGCCCAGCGTAATGCCATGACGGCGGACATGCGCGAGCGGTTGAGCGGGCATCTGCAGCAGATCTCCAACGATCCGGCCATCCGCGTCGCCATCGTCACCGGCGCCGGCGGCGTCTTCTGTGCCGGCGCCGACCTGAAGCAGCGCGCGGCCAGCGGCGGCGTACGGGCGGAGGATGCCTCTGCCGCCACCGTGCTGGCGCCGGACCCGGGCGCGCGCTGGTCGACATTGAAAGTCTCCAAGCCGCTGATCGCCGCCATCGACGGCTATTGCCTGGCGGGCGGCATGGAATTGGCGCTCGCCTGCGATATCCGCATCTGCACGCCATCGGCGCAGTTCGGTCTGCCGGAGGTCGTGCGCGGTTTCTTCCCCGGCGGCGGCGGCCCGCAGCGGCTGGTGAAGGCAATCCCGCAGTCCATGGCGATGGAAATGCTGCTCACCGGCGACCGCATCGATGCCGAAGCCGCTGCCCGCTCCGGCCTGGTGAGCCGGGTCGTTGCCGCCGAGGATCTGATGCCCACCGTTCGCAATTTGGCCGGGCGGATCGCCGGTCATGCGCCTCTGGCGGTGCGGACCGTCAAGGAGGTAGCCACGGCCGCACTCGACCAGACGCTGGAGCAATCGCTGCGCTTCGGCGACACGATGCGCTGGGTCATCGGCCAGACCGAAGACGCCAAGGAAGGCCCCCGCGCCTTCACTGAAAAGCGCGAGCCGCGGTTCAAAGGCCGGTAGTAACGCAGCGACACTCCCCGCCCCCGCCCCCTTGCGCTGGCCACGCCGTCGCCGGCCAGCGCGGGCCACCATGGCGCTGGTTCGCGCCATCCGGGAAATCGCACAATTCCTGCCCAGTCTGCTTGGTCGGGGCAGGAGGCGCGAGCATTGATCAGCCTCTTGCCGGTGGCGGCTTCAGGTATTCACGCCAACATCCATGTCAGCCGTGCAGGCTGCAAATTGCTGCGGCGCAAAAATATGCAATCAGGCTTTCCGGCTGGCTAAAGCGCTAGCAGCAATGCAGAGATTCACGTCAGGATCGAAATTTCCACCATGATAAATGCCGAAATTTTAACGCCACAGGTTCTGATTAACTGAATATTTTTTTGGCAATTTCCGCTCTGTATTTGCCTATTTTCTGTATCAAATTCCATATTTTAAGCATTAATAGAATTTTTTTTGTTTTTGGCACGCTGATTGCTTACTCATTGTTTCCTGATACCGGATTCCGCATCAAGTTTGCTTGTCCTTGATCAGGTGTACCCGACGTCAATCTCAACGCCAGGAGAATTCTTAATGGCCGAAATGCAAGGCTCGCACATCACTGGAATGTTGCGACGCAACATTCGTCGAGGTATTTGCACCGCAGCACTAGCTGGCGCCATTGCACTGCCTCTGAACCATGCGAAAGCGGAGGACGTCCTCCGCGTCGCCATGACCGCAGCGGACATTCCGATCAATATCGGCCAGCCGGACCAAGGGTTCGAAGGCTTCCGCTTCATGGGCTACATGCTCTACGACACGCTGGTGCTTTGGGACCTGTCCAAAGCAGACGAGCCGGCCGGCCTGACCCCCGGCCTGGCCGAAAGCTGGTCGGTCGACCCCGACAATCCGGAGCGTTGGATTTTCAATCTGCGCAAGGGCGTAAAGTACCACGACGGCAGCGACTTCACTGCCGACGACGTGGTCTGGAACTTCGAAAAAGTGCGCAATACGGACGCGCCACATTATGAGCCGAAGCAGGCGGCCCTGGTCGCCGTGCGCATCCCGGCCCTGAAAGAGGTGAACAAGATCGACGACTATACGGTCGAGATCATCACCAACGGCGTCAGCGCCTATGTGCCTTACCAGGTGAGCTTCTGGTTCATGTCGAGCCAGGAACATTACGAAGAGGTCGGCAGTTGGGCCGAGTTCGCCAAATCGCCCTCCGGCACCGGCCCGTGGAAGTTCGTCTCCCAGACGCCGCGCGCCAAGGTCGAGATGGTGCCGAACAAAGACTATTGGAACCCGGAGCGCGTGCCGAAGGTTGACCGCGTAATCCTGCGTCCGATTCCGGAAGCATCGGCCCGCGTCGCCGCGCTGCTCTCCGGCCAGGTTGACTTCATCGAAGCGCCGCCGCCGGATGCAATCCCGCGCCTGGAATCCTCAGGCATGAATATCATCACCAATGCCTACCCGCACAACTGGGCGATCAAGCCGAGCCGCATCGAAGGCTCGCCCTGGAACGATATCAATGTGCGTAAGGCGGCGAACCTCTGCATCGACCGCGATGGCATGAACCAGATGCTGGGCGGGCTTAGTGTGCCGGCCGAAGGTCACCTGCCGCCGGGCGACACATGGTTTGGCAATCCGGAGTTCAAGCTCGGCTTCCGGCCGGACGAAGCGCGTGATCTCATGGCGGAAAGCGGCCACAGCGCCGATGATCCGCTGACGGTGAAAATCGCGATCTCCACCAGCGGTTCCGGCCAGATGCAGCCGCTGCCGATGTTCGAGTTCCTGCAGGCGAACCTCAGCGAGTGCTACTTCAACGTTGAAGCCGAGGTGATGGAATGGAACGCGCTCACGGCTTTCCACCGGAAGCCGGCAAACTCCGACGAGGCGGTCAGCAAGAGCATTAACGGCGCCATCGTCAGCCACGCGACCCAGGACCCGTACAGCGGTTTCGAGCGCTTCTTCCTGTCCTCGCGCATCTCGCCGGCCGGTTCCAACTGGGGCATGCTGAAGGATCCCTGGTACGACGAGACACTGGCGAAAGCGGCCAAGACGTTCGACGCGGAAGAGTTGAACAAGATCCTGGCGACCGTCCATGAGCGGGCGGTGAACAACGCCGAATGGATCTGGGTGACGCATGACGTCAACCCGCGCGCCACGGCTCCGCACGTCAAGGGCTTCGTCCAGGCGAAGAGCTGGTTCCAGGACCTCACGCCGATCTCCATCGAGCGCTAGAGAGCCTGCCGCCCGTCCGGCCTTGACGCTGGGCGGGCGGCAACTTTTGCCCGGCCTACCCCTTTGTCCTTCGCAATTCCGCTCCCGCAGGTTCAGAGATCGCCCTGATGCTGCTCTATGTATTAAAGCGTCTGATTTACACCATCCCCATTGCCTTCGGCGTGTCGCTGATCTGCTTCGCCCTGGTCCATATCGGCCCTGGCGATCCACTCAGCACCCTGCTGCCGGAGGACGCACCACAGGAAGTTGTGGATCGGCTCAAGGCCGAATATGGCCTCGATAAACCATTGGCCCTCCAATACGTTATTTGGCTTGGGAAGGCGTTGACCGGCGATTTCGGTATCTCCATCGTCACCAGCCGGCCGGTCATTGGCGAGGTGCTGCCGGCGCTGGTCAACAGCATCATCCTCGCGGTTGGCGGCTCAATCCTCGGCTTTTTTGTCGGCGTTTTGCTAGGCGGCCTCGCTGGCTTTTTCCATGGGCGTCCGGCCGACCGTATCTTTACCGGCATCGCGATCACGGGCGTCAGCGTCCCCCATTATTGGCTCGCCATCGTGCTCGTCATTATCTTTGCGGTCGAACTGCCCTGGCTGCCGTCGCTCGGCATGAATATGAGCGGATCGACCGAGTTCTCGTTCTCAATCGAAAACTTCCGGCACATGGTGCTGCCGGTAATCGCTCTCTCTGTCATTCCTGCCGGTATCGTCACCCGAACCGTGCGGGGGGCCGTTGCCGAACTGCTGAATCAGGAGTTCGTGGAGGCGTTGCGTGCCAAAGGCATGAGCGAGAGCAAAATCGTCCGTCATGTTGCCAAGAACGCGGCCCCGCAGGTGCTGGCGGTGATGGGCCTCCAGATGGGCTACCTGCTCGGCGGGTCGATCCTGATCGAAACCGTGTTTGCCTGGCCAGGCACCGGCCTGCTGCTGAATAACGCCATATTCTCCCGCGACATCCCCTTGCTACAGGGCACGATCCTCATGCTGGCCCTGATATTCGTCGCGCTGAACCTTCTGGTGGATGTCGCGCAGGCAACCCTCGACCCCCGTATCAAACGTTGAACCTGGAACCGCTGACATGACTGCACAAACCGCCGCCAGCGCCCAGCCGGTCACGGCCGCCGAAGCGCCCGCTTCCGCTGGCAACAAAAGACGCGGCTACTGGTCGACCGTGTGGGAGAGGCTGCGCCGCGATCCCGTTACCATCGGCTGCGCCACCATCATTTTATTGATCTTACTGGCAGCCATCTTCGCACCGCTGGTCGCCCCGCACGATCCCTACGACACCAACATGCTGAAACGTCTGGCGCCGGTCGGCACCGCCGGATTCTTGCTCGGAACTGACGAGTTGGGCCGCGACATGCTCAGCCGCCTGATCTATGGCGGACGGGTATCGCTCTTCACCGCGATCGCCCCGGTGATGGGCGCGCTGCTGATCGGCGGCACACTGGGCATTGTCGCCGGCTTCCTGGGCGGGCGGGTCAACATGATCATCATGCGGACGATGGATGTATTCTACGCCTTCCCGTCAATCCTGCTGGCGATTGCGATTTCCGGCGCGTTGGGCTCCGGGGTCGTCAATGCCGTGATCTCCCTCACGCTGATCTTCATGCCGCCCATTTGCCGGGTCGCCGAAACGGTGACGACCCAGGTCCGGAACCTGGACTTCGTCGCCGCGGCCCGCGCGACGCCCGCCAGTACCGGGCGCATCCTCCGTGTGCACATCCTGGGCAACGTGCTGGGGCCGGTCCTGATCTATTCTTCCAGCCTGGTGAGCGTATCAATCATCATTGCCTCCGGGCTTAGCTTCCTGGGTCTGGGCGTCAGCCCGCCGGAAGCGGACTGGGGCCTGATGCTGAATACGTTGCGCCAGTCGATTTATGTCGCTCCACTGAATGCGGCGCTGCCTGGCGTGATGATCTTTATCACAGGCTTCTGCTTCAATCTGATGAGCGACGGCCTGCGATCCGCTATGGATGTGAAGCTGTAAAGAGACGGAGACAAGCGATGAGTTCCAACCAGCCAATCGACATCGACGCGTTCGCCGCATTGGCAGCGCAACGCGGCCTGACAATCGAAAGCGATGAAATGCTTGCCCGTCTGTACGCCGGCTACTGCTCGCTGCAGGATTTGATGGCCGCGCTGCCCGGCAATCCCGACCCGGCGACCGACCCGTCGCTGATATTCCTGCCTGATGGCGCGGAGATCGGGCGATGAGCGATCTGCACTTTGCATCCCTGGCGGAAGCCGCGCGGATGCTGCGCCTCGGCACCGTGTCAGTCACTGAGTTGACGCAAGCCTGTCTCGACCGGATTGCCGCCCACGACAATAGCCTGAACGCCTTCATCACCACTACCGCAGACAAGGCCCTGGATGCGGCGGCCGCAGCGGACACAGACATCGCGGCCGGACGATGGCGTGGCCTGTTGCACGGTATCCCGATAGCGTTGAAAGACATCTATGACACCGCCGGCATCCTGACGACCTGCCATTCCCGGCTGTTCGAGCACCGTGTGCCCGAAGCCGATTGCGATGCCTGGGCGCGGCTGTCGGCCAATGGCGCCGTGTTACTCGGCAAGACGGCAACCCACGAATTCGCAACCGGCGGCCCGTCTTTCGACCTGCCGTGGCCGCCTGCCCGCAACCCCTGGAACACGGACCATATCCCGGCCGGTTCCTCCAGCGGTTCCGGTGCAGCCGTCGCGTCAGGCATGGCCTATATGGCGATGGGCTCGGACACGGGCGGCTCGATCCGCGGACCGGCGGGCGTGAACGGGATTGCCGGCCTGAAACCCAGCTATGGCCGTCTCTCGCGGCGCGGTATCTTCCCGCTCAGTTGGACCCAGGACCATGCCGGCCCGCTTGCCCGAACCACCGAGGACTGCGCGTTTGCGATGCAGGTCCTCGCTGGGCATGATCCAAAAGATCCGGCATCCGCGAACACACCGGTTCCCGACTACCTCTCCGGGATCAATGCGCCGGTCAAGGGCATGAAGATCGGCTGGTGCACCGGCTGGTACGAGGGGGAAGCCGATGCGAGCGTCGAGAGCGCATTGTCGGACGCCGCCAAAACGCTCCAGGATCTCGGCGCGGAAATTGTCCCGGTAACCATGCCGCCGCTGTCCGACTTTCATGCATGCGGTCGCATCATCATTGTGTCGGAAGCGTTCTCCATCCACCGGCAATGGCTCGCCAAACAGCCGGAAATGTATGGTGAGTTCTTCAGTCTGCGCACTCGCCTCGGCGCGTTCATCAGCGCGGATCAGTATCTCGATGCCTTGCGCTGGCGCCGTACGCTCTCGGCCAGGATGGTGGAAGCAATGGCGGGATGCGACCTGCTTCTGACGGCCAACCAGTACGGGCCGGCCGAGTCGTTCGAGAACTCCCGCGGCGACTACCACTTCTTTGGAAAGCCGTCGTTGACGATGCCGGCGAACGTCTCCGGGCAACCAGCACTGACCCTGCGTGGCGGTTTTGGCGAGAACGGCCTGCCGGTTGGGATTCAGCTAATCGGCCACTCTTTCGCCGACGCAGACGTGCTCCGGGCTGGCCACCAGTTTGAGCAGGCACGGCCTGACCTGGCCGGTTGGCCCGCTTTGTAGCGGCGAGAGCAAATCTGGCTACAAAAAATGCCGGCCCTGGCGAGGGGCCGGCATTTTTGATTCCGTGGTGTGGCCCGCCGGTCAGACGGCCCGCAATACGCTTGTGTTCTTACGCTGCCTCCGCTCCCAAAGTGCCGATCCCCTGAGGCTCGTCCCCCCAGGCGCCAATCCTTGCGCAGCGAGACATACGGCCGGGAGACACCGCGACCTCTGCCGGTACGGCGGTGCGGCAGACATCCTCGGCATAGGCACAGCGCGGCGCAAACGGACAACTCGCCGGTGGTGCCGACAGGTTGGGCGGCGTGCCGGGAATGGCCGTCAGCCGGCGGCCGCGGCTGGCCGCGTGAATGGTCGACGACAGGAGTCCCTGGGTATAGGGATGCTGCGGGTCGCGGACCACATCGGCCAACGGCCCGCTCTCGACAATCTGCCCGCCATACATCACGGCGATCCGGTCGCCGATCTCAATGGCTACCCCGACATCATGGGTCACGATGATAACGCCAAGGCCCAGTTCCTTCTGCAACTGCTGCAGCAGCAGCAGCACCTGGATCTGCACGGTGGCGTCCAGCGCCGTGGTGGGCTCGTCCGCCAGCAAAATCTTCGGATCGCAAGACAGGGCGAGTGCGATCATCGCCCGCTGCCGCATCCCGCCCGACATCTCGTGCGGGTAGTTGTCCAGCCGTTGGGCGGCGGACGGAATGCGCACCAGTTCCAGCAGCTCCAGCGCCCGCTTGCGCGCCTGTTCGCGGCTGACGCCCTTATGCTTCACGACCGCTTCCATAATCTGCTGGCCGATGGTGTAGACGGGGTCGAAAGAGGTTGCCGGCTCCTGAAAGATCATCGAGACCTCACCGCCGCGCAGCGCCCGCAAACGCGTGCCCGGCATTGCCAATACGTCCTCCCCATCGACATCGATCTCGCCACGGATACGGGTGCGCCGGGGCGGAAGCAACCGCTGCACCGCCCGCAACGTCACACTCTTGCCGGAGCCGGACTCGCCCAGAATACTCAGCACCTCTCCGCGTTTCAGGTCGAAAGAAACACCGTTGACGGCATGCACAGTCCGCTCCCGCGTATGAAAGGTAACGTGCAAATCGCGGATAGACAGCAGCGGCGCGTTTGTCGTGTTCATAGCCTGAGATCCTTTCACCTACGCTGCCGCCCGCACCGGAATGGCGCCGGTCACCAGGTGACATGCTGCAGCATGGTCGGGGTGTTTGGGGGCGGTCAGGACTGGCGCGCTGTGCTTGCACAAGTCCTGCACCATGGGACAGCGGGTGTGGAAGCGGCACCCCGAGGGCGGGTTGATCGGGTTCGGCGGGTCGCCGCTGATCGGTGCTTCCTTGCGCCGCCGGTCCGGGTCCATGGAGGGCTGGGCGCTGAGAAGCGCACGGGTATAGGGGTGCTGCGGATCGTCATAGACCGATTGGACCGGCCCATATTCCGCCACTTCGCCCAGATACATCACCATCACCCGGTCGGAAATGTAGCGGACAACGTTCAGATCGTGGCTGATGAAGATATAGGTCAGGTCGAACTCTGCCTTGAGGTCGACCAACAGGTTCAGAACTTGGGCTTCGACTGACTTGTCCAGGGCAGAAACGGCCTCATCCAGGATCAGCACCCGCGGCTGCATCGCCAGCGCCCGGGCGATATTCACCCGCTGCCGCTGCCCGCCCGAGAGTTCGTGCGGGTAGCGGTGCAGGAACATGCTGGGCTCCAACCCTACCTTTGCCATCAGGTCGATGCTGCGGTCCATGGCCTCTCGGTACGGCACGCCATCGGACAGCGGACCGAACGCAATGCTTTCCTCGATCGGCATCCGCGGATTGAGCGAGGCATAGCTGTCCTGAAACACCATCTGCACTTGGCTGCGCATGGCCCGGATCGGTATGCCGTCCCGCGCACCGATCTTAAGGCCGCCCAGGATCACATCGCCTGTATCCGGTTCGATCAGATGAATGAGCAGGCGCGCCATTGTTGACTTCCCGCAGCCAGACTCGCCGACAACCCCCAGCGTTTCGCCCGGCATGACATCGAACGAGATGCCGTCAACCGCCCGGACATGGGCCGCCGGTTTCCAGGGCGGGAATCCGGTGCCGGTCGGAAAATGTTTCTGGAGGTTCTTCACGGTGAGCAGCGGAGCACTCGACGCGGCCATTGGGTATGCCTTCCTGTATTGATAGAGACCAACACAATGCAAACCTCGTGCCAAAAACACGCCAAAGGCAGGGAATAGTGGCTATGCCTTTGGGATCGTTGCTCCCGTTCGCGGGGCGGAAAAGGGAAATCGCTTTGCGGGCCGATTCCTATCCGGACACCATCATTTCGGCCAGCCGGTCCCGGGCGTTCAGCAAGGCCGCAGCGATTTTCGGGACGCCCACGGTCTCCACACGGTCGGAGATGCCCACGGCGACCAGGCCCCGGTTCATCAGGCCCTCGGCATTGAACAGTGGCGCGGCAACGATGGTCACGCCGCCAATATATTGCGCGCGGTCGACGCCGTAGCCTGCCTGCCGTGTCTGCTCGACCTGCCCCAACCAATCAGTGAAAGCCGGCGGGTTATCCCATTGCAGGCGCTCAAAATCCCGGCGCAAGGTCTCTGGGTCGTAAGCATTGAACGCCGCGACGCAGCGGCCAGTAGCGCTAATCAGTTCTGGGAAGCGGCTTCCCAACTCAGCCGACAGCCGGAACGGCAATTGCGCGTGCGCCAAGGCTATGACCACCATCTGGCGGGTTTCCACCAATTGCGTCGCCATGGCGGTGACGCCGAACGACGCCGACAACTCGTTCAGCATGGGCTGGGCCAGCGTTGCGAAGCTGTTGCGCTGAATGGCGCTGCGGGCAATCGGCAGGATGCCCACACCGATAGAATAGCGCTTGGAGGCCGGATCGAACTCCACCAGCCCCTCCTCCGTCAGCACCCGCAGGATGTGCAGACAGGTGCTGGGCACCAGGTCCAACTCCCTTGCCAGCGGGTTAACACCCATCGGCTCCTCCGCCGCCCCCAGCCGCCGGAGGATGCGGACGGCGCGGCTCACGGCCGGTACTTGCCGGTGCGTTGACCCGTTGGTTTTTGGCTCGGCCATCGCTGGCTCCCTGATAATATTATTGTATATATACAATAATAAAACCGCATTGACAATGAATTGTGCCTTTCCTACACATGACCAGCATCGGGGCAACCGGTCCAACCGGCGTTGACCCGAGACGGAAGGAAACCGCCCATGGCCAAGTTGACGGATTTCACGTCATACGCTGACGCGCAGCAGCATTTCAGCCGTGACGCGCTCTGGGATCTGTTTGACGGTGCCCGCGAGCGGATGAATATCGCGCACGAGTGCATCGACCGGCACGCCGCCGCGGGCCGCGGCACGGCGCTGAGCATCGCCATTGCCGACGGATCGAGCGAGGTGCTCGGCTTCCGGGAACTGGCCGCCGCATCTTCTCGCTTCGCCTACTATCTGCAGGGCCGCGGCATCCGGCCAGGCGAGCGCATCGCCGTGATGCTGGAGCCGTCGCTCGCCTTCTACACGGCCATGTTCGGCGCGATGAAGGCAGGCGCGGTGGCCGTGCCCATGTTCACCCTGTTCGGGCCGGATGGCATCCGCCTGCGCGCCGACGACTGCAAGCCGACCCTGCTGCTCACCAATGCGGAGAAAGCGCCGGAAGCGCGCTATGACGGCGGGCCGGAAGTCATCGTCGCCGACGCGGCCTTCCTGCAAGACCTGGCGAGGTTCGGCGACAGCTTCCCCTGTGATACCGCGGGCGACGACCTCGCCGTCCTGCAATACACCTCCGGCACCACGCGGGAATTGCCGGATGCGGTGCGGCACAGCCACCGCTCCATCATGACGCTGATGATCGCGGCGCTCTATGCGACCGGCATCCGCCCCGGCGACCGCTTTTTCTGCCCGTCCTCACCTGCCTGGGGCCATGGGCTCTGGCACGGCACGCTCGCGCCGCTGGCGCTGGGTGTTCAGACCGGCACCTTCAGCGGCAAGTTTGACGCCGTGCGGCTGGTGCAGGCGCTGGAGGAGTTCGAAATCACCAACCTCTCCGCCGCCGCGACGCATTACCGGATGATCCGCAATTGCGGCCGCGCGGAGGAATTTACTTACCGGATCGAAAAGCTCTCCTTCACCGGCGAGCCCATCGACAGCGAGACCGCGGCCTATGTCGAGCAATTGTTCGGCACGAAGGTCTGCAGCATGTACGGCACCACGGAAATTGGCGTGATCCTGGCGAACTATCCGGGCGCGAAAGACCTGGAAGTGCGCGCGGGCTCGCTCGGCAAGCCGGTTCCCGGCGTCCGGGTGGAGGTGCATGCCCCCGACGGCAAGCAATTGCCGTCCGGCGTGACCGGCGAACTGGTGGTTCTCCGCCGCGGCGAGTGGTTCCCGACCAAGGACCTCGGCCGCACAGATGAGGACGGCTATTTCTACCATGCAGGCCGGGCCGACGACGTCATCATCTCCGCCGGTTGGACCATGAGCGCGGTGGAGATCGAAAACGCCATTCTGAAACACCCCAAAGTCGCCGAGGCCGCCGCCATCGGCGTGCCGGACGCAACGCGGGGCCAGATCGTCCGCGCCTATATCGTGCCCAAGGGCTCGCCGGAAAGCGGCCTGGCTGAGAATATCCAGGAACTGGTGCGCGCCAGCCTCGCCCGGCACGAGTACCCTCGCGAGGTCCAGTTCGTTTCCTCCCTGCCCAAAACCCCGGCAGGCAAGGTCAACCGCAAGGCGCTGCGCGACGCGCTCAACCCCTCATCTGCCGGCGCGCCCGACTGAGCCGCCCCAACCCGAATTTCTCAGGAGACCACTCATGAATGCAACCGCAGAAGAACGCTTCCCCAAGATCACCGAAGAAGGCCTCGCCGCGCTCCGCGAACGCCTGGGCGTCAAGATCGGCAACACAGTCGAGCCCTGGTGCTATGAGGCGACGCGGGACAATATCCGCCATTACGCCCACGGCATCGGCGACGACAACCCGCTCTGGTCCGACCCGGAATACGCCCGGAAGACCAAGTACGGCGACGTGATCGCACCGCCGAGTTTCCTGTTCGCGACCAGCCGCATCATTTCGGGCTATGTCGGCGGCCTGCCTGGCGTGCACGCCATGTGGTCGGGTTCCGACTTCACGTGGCACAAGACCATCAAGCGCAACACGGAGTTCCGCACGGAAGCTTACCTGAAAGACCTCGTCGAGCACGACACGCGCTTTGCCGGCAAGGCGATCCAGCAGATCTATCACGTAGACTTCTACGATGCGGCCAATGGCGACCTACTGGCGGAGGGCGATAGCTGGTGCTTCCGCACCGACCGCGACGAGGCGCGGGAGAAGGGCACCAAGTACACCGACGTCCGCTCCGCACCGCTCCGCACCTACACCAAAGAAGAGTTGGACGCCTTCAACCGCTACTACGAGGCTGAAGAAATCCGCGGCGCGGAGACCCGCTATTGGGACGACGTGCAGGAAGGCGAGCACCTGCCGACCATGGCCAAGGGGCCGATGACCGTCACCGGCTTCATTTGCTATGCGCAGGGCTGGGGCGGCCTTTATATCCGCGCCAACAAGATCGCCTGGCAGCAGCAGTCAAAGCATCCGGGCCTCGGCATTCCGAACCGCCGCAACATCCCGGATTGCCCGGAGCGCGTGCACTGGGAAGAGGAATTTGCCCTCAAGGTCGGCGCGCCGGGCGCCTACGACTACGGGCCGGAGCGCTGCTCCTGGCTGACCCACCAGGCGACCAACTGGATGGGCGACGACGGCTTCCTGGTGAAGGCAAAATGCCAAGTCCGCCGCCACAATCCCGAAGGCGACCTGCTGCTGATCCACGCCCAGGTGGCGCGGAAATATATCGAGGATGGCCGCCATCTGGTCGAACTCTCACAGCGCGCCGAGAACCAGGACGGCGAACTCTCCGCCATGGGCTCCGCCATCGTCGAACTGCCCCGCAAGGGCGCGTGAGGCTGGTGGCGATGCAGCAGCACATTCCCACCCTCGGCTTTATCGGCCTTGGCGTGATGGGCGGCCCGATGTGCCGCAACGTGGCGGCGAAGCATCTGGGCAAGGTTCACGCCTTCGACCTGAGCGCCGCCGCGCTGGATGACGTGGCCGAGGCGGGTGCCATCGTCTGCGGCTCCGTGGCGGAGGTAGCGCAGGCCGCCGACTTCGTCTTCCTGTCGCTGCCGGGCGGCGCGCAGGTGCGGGAGGTCTGCCTTGGTCCGGACGGGCTTGCGGCGCACGGAAAGCGCGGCATGGTGATCGTCGACCTCTCCACCACCGGCGTCGCCGAGGCGCGGGCGATGGCGGCCGAATTGGAAGCGAAGGGCTTTCTCTTCGCAGACGCCCCCGTCGCTCGCACGCGGGAGGCCGCGCAGAAGGGCACGCTCAGCATCATGGTCGGCGCAAGCGAGGACCTTTACGCCCGGATCGAACCGCTGCTCGCCTATATGGGCAGCGATATTGCGCTTTGCGGCGGCACTGGCTGCGGCCAGGTGGTGAAGCTGATCAACAACACGTTGGTGTTCGAGCACACAGCGGCTCTGGCGGAAATGCTGGTGGTGGGCGAGCGTGCCGGGGTTGCGCCGGAGACGCTGCTGGCCGCGGTTTCCAACGGCTCCGGCGACAGCTTCGTGCTGCGCAATCACGGCATGAAGGCGATGCTGCCCCGCGTCTTCCCAGAACAGGCCTTCCCCGCGCCTTACGCGTTGAAGGATTTGGGCTATTCGATTGAGTTGGCCGAAAGCTGCGGGGTAGAGCCGCGGCTTTCCAAGGTCGCGCGGCAATACTTTGAGGCCGCAGTCGAAGAAGGCATCGGCGAGAAATACTTCCCGGCCATCATCGAGCTCATAGACAAGAAATAAGCACCTCCAAAAAAAGCCATCTTAAGCAGAACAAGGCCGCCGCGGCTTACACTCGGTTTTATCTCCCCGGACGGCTCGTTAGAGGCGGTCCGGGGCCTAGAGTTTCACAGAACCAACCGCCGATCCTGGGCCCCGGCCCTCGTCTGCGCTCGGCCGGGGAGTATGACTTCGTTCCGAGACCAGACAACGCTTGTTTTCCCAGAGACGATTGCCCCTAGCCTGTTTGCTGGGATGAAAAATGCAGCCACACGCGCGGCGCAAAGTCAAAACAAGGCATATCCGAAAGCGGCGATTGTGGCAGGAGGCTTGGTTCGCACCAGCCGCAGCAAGAACCACCCTGATGTTAAAGCTCGCTCCCAGTCGGCGTCGCTAAGCGAGCCGGATTGCCGTAACGGTCCGGCAATGGCCAAGACGCTCTGAACTTACTCCCTCAAACCCATTCCGGTCCAAGCGGCGAGAGCCGCACGCCCGACCGAAGACGCTTGTACGCATAGCTGGCTGGGTCGGAGACATAGCCGCCAGGTGCAATGGCAACAAGCACTTCAGCGGAAATCGGCTGGAAGTCGGCGCGGAAGTGACAAGTGCTCTTCAACGCCACGATCTTCTGCTCTGCCGGTTCGATGCCAAAATGGCGGAAGACAGATTGGTCATGGGTCTGCATCCGGCGCGAACCGACGCATATCTTGACCCCGCCTATGGAGAGCAAGGCGCTCGGCCCGATGTTTGCCGGACGGCCTTTGGCGAGCGGCCCCGTGGCCACGAATTGGCCGTCGCACAGCTTCTCCACCTTGAAAGTGCCGGGCATGGGGGCGACGCCCGGAATCTGCGTCCGCCCGCCGAGGTCGAGGGTGATCTCCGCGCCCACGCCGGCGGCATGCGCCGCTTCTGCCGCATGGGCGTCGGCGAGCAAGCCGAACACCGCCCCTTGCGCGTTCGCCGCGACTAGCGCTTGCAGTACGCCGACCGTATCACCGGAACCGCCGCAACCGGGATTGTCCTGACTATCCGCGATGATCACGGGCTTGGATGCACCCGCCGCGGTCGCCATTGCCTGCGCGGCCGCAGTCGCCGGGTCGAGCAAGGGCTCGGCGAAATGCGCTTCCGCCAGGGCGATGGTACGGGCCACGTGGTCAGCCGCGCGGTCGGCCGCTTCCTGGGTCATGGCGTGGACCGGGACGCCGGGGCCGCACTCATAAAGGTCCGATGGCGGAAACCCTGCCAGGTACGAGCAGGCCACGATCTCCGGTGTCTCCGCATCGATGGTCGATTGGATCACGCTGGCCGTCGGATCGACCATGGTGCATTGGAATTCGAGCGGCAGCAGAAATGGCAGGCGGCGCAACGCCCTGCCCTTCGGGCGGCCTTCGACCAGCAGCCGCTCCAACGCCGCTGCGGCGCGAGCGCCGGTCTCCGGCTGATCCACATGCGGATAGGTGCGGTAGGCGAACAGGCCGTCAGAGTGGGCCACCATCCGGCGCGTGACATTGCAATGATAATCCAGGCTGGCGACGACGGGCACGTTCGGCCCGACCATCGCGCGCACGCGGGCGAGCAGTTCGCCCTCGCCGTCCTCCTGATGCTCGGCGACTATCGCGCCATGCAGGTCCAGATAGACAGCGTCCACAGGCAACGCTTCCGCCAACGATGCCAGCATTAAAGCAGCGATCCGTTCATAGGCGTCCGGCGGCACATAGGGGCCGGCGGTCGCGCTGGTCCAAACGGTCGGGATCAGTTCATGCTGGCTGCCTATCGCGCCGACAAAGCCCCCGATGGCGAAGCTGGTGGGCACGACCCGGTCCATGATTTCCTGCCCGCGGGCAAGGCCGGGGCGGTCGGCCGGCGCCGCGAACTGGCTCCAGTCGGTCAGGCCGGGCACAAAGCAGTTGGTCTCGTGCAGGAATCCGCCGATGGCGATGCGGGCCATTGCTCAAATCTCCAAACAAAACAAAGGGGCGAGCGCCAATAACGCCCGCCCCGGGGTCGCTCAAGCGCTCATGCGCCTAGTTCTTCCATTTGGCGAACTGAAAGCGCGGCACCTCATCAAGGCCCACTTTGATGTCCAGATCAACAGACTTGCCGTAGAAGCGGACCAGGCCAAAGAACGGCATCCAGTAGGCGTTCTCCTTAATGATTTCCTGCGCTTTGGCGTACTGCTCCTTCCGGAATTCCGGATCAACGGAGTAACGCGCCTTGGTCAGGATGTCCGACAGTTCCTGATCGCCGGAATAGTTGTTCGACGACTCCATGTCGAACCAAGGGAATAGGATCGCGTCGGCATCAAAGATATTGTAGCTGCCCCAGTTGAAGTTGCCGATGCCGGTAATCTGACCGCCGCGGCGCAGGCGGCCCATCTGCTGGGTGTTGCCGATATAGCTCTTCAGGTTCACCTTGATCCCAACCTTGGCCAGCATCTGCATGGCGGCCTGGTTCGGCAGGTTCTGGTGAGCGGAGTACTGCCACAAGTCGATTTCGAAACCGTCCGGATAGCCGGCCGCAGCTAGAAGTTCTTTGGCCTTTTCGGGATCGTACTCGTACCAGCCATCACTCTCGGCGACGCCGAAGTGATAGGGGCTCATCGGCACGTTCACTTTGTAGCCACCACGGCCGACCAGGCGCTCGACAATCATGTCGCGGTTGATGGCGTGGGCGATGGCCTTGCGGACCCGCACATCAGCCACCGGCGTTTCGCCCGCACGTGCGAGGCTGTCGAACTGCCAGAAGTCGATGCGGATGATCTTGCCTTCCAACACCTCATAATCCGGCCGGCCTTCGAAGCTGGGCAATTGGTCAAGCTGCAGGTTCATGGCGAAATCGACAGAGCCCGCGAACAGTTCCGCCAAGCGGGTGGCCGTTTCCGGGATGATTTTGATTGTCACATTGTCGATCGCCGGAACGCCGTCCATCCAGTAGTTCGGGTTCCTTTTAAGAACGATATTGCTGCCCTTGTTCCACTCGACCCATTGGAAGGGGCCGGAACCCATGGCGTGTTCCTGAATGTAGTTAAAGTCCTGCTCCGCGGCCCATTTCTCATCCATGATGTAGAGCGTGTTCAGAACCTGCAACGCGACTGGATACACGTCGTTCGTGTGGATGCGGAACGTGTCCTCGTCCACCACTTCGATGCTCTTGATCCATTTGAAGTTGGGCAGACGCGGCGAATTGATTTCCGGATCGAGGATACGGTCCTCGATCGTGTAACGGATGCTCTCCGCCGTCAGCTTATTGCCGGTGTGAAAGGTGATGTCATTGCGGATGTCGAACTCCCAGACCGTCGGCTCCGGGTTTGACCACTTGGTCGCAACGTGCGGCAGCAATTCGCCGCTGTCAGGATCGCGCAGTACCAGCGGATCCCAGATCATATACGCCATCTGCAGCATCTGCCGGGCGGAAGTCTGATAGGGTTCCATCGTCAGGAACTTGTCCTGGAAGGCCAGTGTCATGCTATCCTTCGCCGCGAAGGCCGGCATGGCCACCGCCGCCAGCGCCAGGCCACCTGCGGCTACCGCCGCCAGCCCATTCCGTATGCTTTTCATATTCCCGGTTCTCCTTTCGGTTAAACATCCTGTTGTATGCGTTTCAGCCCCCGGATGCCTGCTGTCAGCCTATCGTCGCTTAAGCCGCGGATCAAAATAATCACGCAATGCATCGCCGGTCAGGTTGATGCCCAGCGCCGCCAGAAAGATCGCCATGCCGGGGATCGTGGACAGCCACCAGATGGTCAGAATGTAGTCCCGGCCCTCCGCCAGCATCACACCCCATGATGGCGTCGGCGGCTGCACGCCCAGCCCGAGGAACGACAAAAACGTTTCCCGAATGATCGAGCGGGCAATTTCCACCGTTGCAATAACCAGGATCGGCGCGGTCAGGTTGGGCAAAATGTGCCGGAAAATCACCCGCATGGTGGTGTAGCCAAGCGCTTCCGCCGCCACGACGAATTCCTGGTCTCGCAATTTTTTGGTTTCGATCCGGGCGACCCGGGCAAAAATAGGCCAGTTCGACATGCCGAGTGCCAGGATGATGTTCTCCATCGAAGCGCCCAACACGATGACCAGCGTCATTGCCAGAAGAATAAAGGGAAACGCCAGCATGGCATTGACGGAGAAATCGACCACCGCGTCGATCCAGCCGCCGAAAAACCCGGCAAGCAGGCCCATCACCACACCGATCACGCCGGCAACCATCACCGCGCCAACCCCGATCATCAACGAGACGCGGGCCCCGTAAACGATGCGGCTGAAGAGGTCCCGGCCCAACTGGTCGGTGCCAAGCCAATGTTCCCATGCGCCGCCTTCCAGAAACACAGGCGGCGTCAGGCGGAAAAGGATATCCTGCTCAAATGGGTCGTGGGTGGCGATCCATGGCGCAAACACGGCCATGATGACCAAAAGCACAAAAATGGTGCAGCCGAAAACGCCCATACGGAAACGCCAGATACGCGCCAGCCAAAGGGAAAACTTGCTCCGCCGGGCAGTGGCATCGGCTATGTCGCCGGTTTTTTCGGTCATTGTGACGTCGGCAGGTGCCATTTCTCTATCTCCTACCGGCTCAATCAAAGCGGATGCGCGGGTCTAGCCACGCAGCGCCAATATCAGCTGCCAGATTGGCGATAATGGTGAAGCCTGCCAGGATCATCACGATGGCCTGAACTACCGGGAAGTCGCCATAACGGATGCTCTCCACGGCGAGCCGGCCGAGGCCCGGCCAGGCGAACACGGTTTCCGTTACCACGGCACCCCCCAGAAGCGCCCCAAACTGGATGCCGGTGACCGTCACCAGCGGGATGCTGGCATTCCGTAATGCATGGCGGCGGATGACCCGTTTCTCCAGCACACCTTTTGCGCGGGCCGTGCGGATATAGTCCTGGTTCATCACCTCCAGCATGCCGGAGCGCACAAGCCGCATATTCAGCGGAAGCACAAAGGATGCGAGCGTCACCGACGGTAGAATGATATGCATCCAGGTGCCACTGCCGGACACCGGCAGCCATTGCAGATACACGCCGAAAATGATCATCAGCACGATGCCCAGCCAGAACAGCGGCATCGCCTGGCCAATCAGCACGAACATGGTCGTGAAATTGTCCAGCAGCGAATTCCGGTGGATGGCGGAGATAATGCCGAGCGGCACCGCCAAGCCGACCGCGATGACCTGCGCCACCAAAGCCAGGAAGAGCGTCGGCACCAGGGAATCGCCGATCAGTTCGCTCGCCGGAATCTTGGCGACCCACGAAACGCCGAAATCGAAGCCCAGGATAAACCTGCCCATGTAGTCGGCATACTGCACAAGCAAAGGGCGGTCCAACCCGTACGCTGCATTGAAGGCAGCGATATCGGCATCGTCTGCACTTTCGGGCAAAAGCATCGATGCCGGATCCGCCGTATAAAACAGCAAAACGAACGATACTAAAGATATTACCAGCGCCACACCGATGGCATGGAGTAACTTTTTGGTAACGTAAAGGCGCATATTGCTTGGCTTATTCCCGGGAAGAGACGAAGAGTCCACCCAACCCTAAAGCAAAACCCAGGCCAACGAACGATAAAATAAGACGGAAATGCCGATAGCGATCAATGCCTAACCAAAAATAGGGATTACCGCTCACCCGGCTGGAGCTTGGCGAACCCGCAGGCGTCCCTCCGAACATGGCGAGCAAGCCATCGCTTCAGCTTCAACCGCTCGCGCTCGCTGCATCGCGGCCCTGCGCCCAGCTTTGCACCGCCATCGCGCGCACCCGGGCGACGGTCTCCGGTTCGACCTCCTTCAGCCGGACCGGAAGGTGCGGTTGGTTGTGATACAGATACAGCCGCGACAGGAACTGCTCGAACTCCAGGGATCCTTCGCCGTGCCGTTCCCCGTTGCCGCCAGTGGTCACGGTCACTCCGTTTCCCCAGTCCTGGCCGCTGTCGTTATTCGGGTTATAGAAATATACCCGCATTTCGCCCGAACGATCCGGCGCCACACGCAGGATGGTAATGGCGTGCCAGCCGATGAAGGTACCCATCGGATCGGTGAAGGCAATGCCCGCCGGCTGCGGATGGATGAGAGGCCGGTCGCCGTTATAGGTCGGGTGGTAGCTTTCGTGAAAGCGCGCCACGAAACGGTCATAATCGTCCAGCATGCCCGTGGTGACGTCCACCGCCACCGCGCAATCGCGAGCGACCCACCAGCCATGGAATTCGGGATTGATCCATCGATGTGGGTCACCCCCGCGTGTGGCGCAGAGCCGGCCCATCTCGGCATAGATGCGGTCGAGATGCGGCACGAGAAGCACCGAAACCGGGTCGGCGTCGATTGGGCCGAAACCGGCGAGGCCCGCCGGCAGATCGACGGAGCTGATCGGTGTTCCTTCAAAATTCATCAGCAGGGTCTCGGCCTCAGCCGCCTGGACGATGAGATGCAGCAGATAATCGGGATCGTTGAGCGCCCACATCGAAATAGCCCGCGCTGACTGGCAGGTCGGGTTCGCGCCCTGACCGACACCCAGCGGCTGGCCGATCACCTCGAGGATGCCCGACAGAAGATGGGTTTCCGGAGTCGTTTGCTGTCCAAACCCAAGAGAAATCCGATCGCGCACCGCCGGGGCAATGTCGATGGTCAGCGCGCGCCGCAACGCCGGCGCGACAGGTGGGGTGTGCAGGACACCGCGTTCCATCAGCATCGCGAGTCCGTAAAGCGCCTGCGGCGTGGCTGGCGTGACCCCCACCCGGATCAGGTCTTCGATCAGCCTCCGGTAGTGCCTCCAGCAGTCTAGTCCCGTGGACCCAAGGCCCAGCACTTCTGGCACCAGCGGCCGGTCGGGGTAGTCCAGCGCCCAGAGCAGGAAACCGATGTGATAGTCCGAGACCAGCCCTGTATCGTGCATCGACCGCGCGAACCCCATCGCCTCGCGCGACAGCGCCACATCGTCCATGTGGTCGAGGCGTTGCACATAGGCGCTCAGTCCGGGATCATCGAGCGTCTCGGCAGTAGGACCGAACAAGGCGCTGACAAGCCGTTCCGCGCCCAGCCGTTCGGCCCCGGGCTCGCTGCCCTGCTGATTTAAGGCGACGGCGATCTGTGTGATCATGTTTTTGACAGGGTCCATCTGTACGGGCCGCTGCTCAAGGATCCGCCAGATCTCGGCCACCATAACGCCCAGAACGTCGCGTAGCCCGATGCGTTCCGCGATCATACGGAGGATATGGGAGGCGAGCTTCGCGCGAGCGCCGGATGCCCGGCTCGCCTCGTCGGAAAACTCGAAGAAACGCGGCAGGTTCAGCGCCAGCACCTGCGTCAGGAAATGCCGGGCGTGATCCTGCTGCAACAACGGATGCTGGGCATCGCCCGCCGCCACTGCAAGGAACCGCATCAGGCTTGCCGCCTCCAGTGCGGCCAGCAACGGGTCGTCGCCTTCCAGCGTCTGGCTCGCAAGCTGCGGCAGCAGCGCGGTCGGCACGTCCCAGTCCGAACCTTTGAAAAGTCCCGCCTCGTCAAGCCGCATTGCGCGCTCGTAAACCACCTCGAGTCCCCCTGGCGCAGCGATGAGCCGCGCCAGAACGTCGAGAACAGGCCGCTGGTTGAGGTGCTTGGAAAATGGCCGCGCACGCTCGAGCCGTTCGAGCACGACGTCGAGCGTGCCCGTAAGCCGCTCGACGGCGCTGATCGTTGTTTCCATCAGGACCTACGCCGCTTTGACGCCCAGCTTGTTACCTCACACATAGTAATCAAGCTCTTCCTGCGCTTTCAAGAGATCGCGAAGCTTGTGCGGGTCGTCGCCGAAGAAGAACGCCAGCCCCCAATGCGTCCCGAAAGCGCTCCGCTTAGTCACCTTCTGCTCTGCCGGCTCGGAAAGTTCGTGGAACTCGAAATAGGGATGGTTGGCCGTTTCTTCCGGCACCTCAAGCCGGCTCACGATGCGTCGGCGCGGATAGACGCCGAAGCAGCCCGCATGGCCCGTTGCCCCGGTGACTTCCTCGGGGAAGAACGCGTCGATCTCCTCCTGGGTGGTGTGCGGGTCGAAAGCCAGCACCAGCCCCTGATAGCCGTTGAAGCCGTAGGCGCGCTCGATCAGTTCCAGCGCCTTGAAGCCTGGGGGACGGTACGCGACCTCGCCGAAGTAGAGCCTGTTGTCGCTGGTCAGGAAGTATTCTGGATGGATGAAGCCGAACTCGATGTCGAACGCCTCGATCAGCTTCTCGACCTCTTCCGTAATGCGCGCGCGGTGCGCCTCGAGCTCGGGCGTCGCCGGCACAAAAACCGAGTAGCCCAGAGTCACGTATTCAGAAATATTGAGGAACTGGATCTTGCCGTTCTTGATCCAAGCCTCGACCGCGAACTCCCAACCGTCGAGATGCGATTCCAGCAGCGCGGGAAATTCGTCATCGGGGATGTTGTCCACGTCTTCGGCGGTACGGATGACCCGGTGGCCGGCGGTGCCGGACTTGTCGAAGGCCTTGAAGTGGATCGGATCGTTCGGGTCGCCATCCAGCTTGAGAAGCGTCTGGTTCACGCGCATGAGAAAGCGAACCACATCAGCGCGGTCGTCGGCTTCTTCGAACACGCCGACCCGGATGCCGCCTAACTGCGCGCGCCGCTTCATCAGGGACTTATCGCGGAACAGCATCGCCTGGCCCAAGAGGCGTGGGTTCTTCAACAAGACGGCATTGACTGCGCCGGCCCACTCCACGGTTTCCTCGTATAGCGGGATGGCAACGTCCACGCCCTCGTCCCTAAGACGATGCGCAAGCTCCTGTGAGCGTTCGTTCAGCCGGTCGAAATCCCAGGCGACGTAGGGAATGTCGTTTTCCTTGCAATAATCCTCGGCCCAGGGAGGGGCCACGATGATATAGCGGCGGTCGAACCGGTCCACCGCGTCGATCGCGTTCAGGCTCCAGCCGAGAAGCGCCACATAGCCCTTGTTCGGGTCAAAGTTCGTCATCTTTGGTTCTCCATTTCAGTTTCGTGCAGCTTCGTGCAGCCCTGGAAATTTCGCACCAGGCATTCAATTAGCAGACGCGGCTTCCGGATTTGATGTCGCCAGTTGCCAGGACAGGCGCGGCATCCAGGTGTTCTGCATCAAGCATTTGAACCACCCGTTCGAGGGAGGAAACGAGTTGCGCCTGCTCCCAGTCCTGGAGTTTTTCAAAGGCCCTGACATAGCGTTGTTGAAGCGCATCCGGTGCCGACTCCAAGACGGCGGCGCCCTTGGGTGTTAAAACGACATTGATCTGGCGCCGGTCGTAGTCAGAGCGCACGCGGCCGACCAAGCCGCGGACCACCAGCTTGTCGACCAGAGCCGTGACCGTTCCCTGGCTGATGCCCATCTGCGCAGCCAGCGCCTTGGGCGGGGCGCTTCCGTTTCGCGC
The DNA here is from genome assembly GCA_965222315.1 of Alphaproteobacteria bacterium. Classification (GTDB taxonomy): domain Bacteria; phylum Pseudomonadota; class Alphaproteobacteria; order Bin95; family Bin95; genus JACKII01. Next base: position 3,478,387 of record OZ244951.1, read on the forward strand.
CGACAGGATCTGAAGGGCGCGCAACTGGACGGTGGTCAGCCCCGCCGACTGGGCAAGGTCGCGGGCATACAGCTCGGTCGTCCGCAGAATCCGGCGAAGCGCTATCAAGCTTTCATCGACACGGTCCATGTCATCCTCCAACGCAATTCGCCGACTCCAGGGGAGCTCTTGCACAAGCTCTCAAAAACCTTCAGCTATCAAAGGACTAGGGTTAATCTATTTTGATAAGCTAAAGATAATCCATGACATCTAAGACGAATATCATGCGATGTCCAGGGCGAACATCAACGGAACCTACAGCGATATGCAGTCTAAATGCCGCCAAGAGAAACATTTTTTCCAACGCTGGTGCAATTGGGGTTGCAATTTTCGACAGGATATATATTTTGACAATCAAATTAATTGGGAGATACAAAAATGCCTAGAAACATTGATATCGCACCAATGCGTTCGCCCCGCCTGAGGAAGCCGGAGGCGGAAGACGGTGCAGAGATCTGGGATCTAGTGCGCAACTGTGCGCCGCTGGACGAGAACTCACTGTATTGTAACCTGCTACAGGCTGACCATTTCCGCGACACCTGTGTGGTGGCCGAGATGGATGGAAAGATCGTCGGGTGGATATCGGGCTACGTAAAGCCGAATGACCCGGAGACGTTTTTTGTCTGGCAGGTCGCTGTCGCCGAAGCGGCGCGCGGTTTGGGACTTGGCCTGAAGATGCTGCAGCATCTCGTCGATCGCGCAGAGTGCGACGGCGTATCGAACATGCAGACGACGATCACCGCCGACAACGAGGCGAGCTGGGCGCTGTTCCGCAAGTTTGCCCGCAAGTTTGGCGGTCAACCAAGCTCTCAGGCGCAGTACACCCAGGCGGTGCACTTCCGTTCGCTTCACAAGACCGAATACATGCTCACCATCGATCTATCCACTGAGGTGCACCAGCAGGCGGCCTGATGGCTACGGACCTGCCACCTCCTGCGGGTTTCCCATGGCCCGCGGTCTTCCCCATAGAAATAGAAGGATCTGTTATGACTGTTAAACAGGCAACCGATACTGCTGTCTTTGCACGCCGTGAATCCGAGGCGCGCTCCTACTGCCGAAGCTTCGACGCGGTGATTGCATCCGCCTCAGGTTCCGAATTGAAGGATGAGCGCGGTAATACCTATATCGACTTCCTCGCGGGCTGCGCCTCGCTGAACTACGGGCACAACGACCCGGACATGAAGGCCGCCCTGCTCGACCATATCGAGCGCGACGGCCTGGCCCATGGACTGGATTTTCACTCGGACGCCAAGGCTGCCTTCCTGGAGGCGTTCGAAAGCAAAATCCTGCAGCCCCGCGGCATGGACCACAAGCTGATGTTCACCGGCCCCACCGGGGCGAACGCGGTGGAAGCCGCGATGAAGATCGCCCGCAAGGTCACCGGCCGCACCAACATCATTGCGTTTACCAACGGCTTCCACGGCGTCACCCTTGGCGCGCTGGCCGCGACCGGCAATGCCTATCATCGCGGCGCCGCCGGAACGACCCTGAACGGCGTAACGCGGATGCCCTATGACGGCTACATGGATGGCAAGCTGGACAGCGCAGCTTATCTCGAAACGGTGCTGGCAGATGCCTCGGGCGGCGCTGACGCCCCGGCGGCGATCATGCTTGAGACCGTGCAGGGTGAAGGCGGTCTGAACGCCGCAAGTCCGGAATGGGTCAGCCGCGTGGCTCGCATCGCAAAGGACCATGGCGCACTGCTGATCGTCGACGACATCCAGGCCGGCTGCGGCCGCAGCGGTACCTTCTTCTCGTTCGAGGAGATGGATGTGATGCCGGACATCATCACCATGGCCAAGTCCGTTTCAGGCTACGGCCTGCCGATGGCGCTTACCCTGGTGCGGCCTCAGTTCGATATCTTCGGTCCGGCGGAGCACAACGGCACGTTCCGCGGCAACACCCATGCCTTCGTGACGGCCCGTGTCGCCATTGAGAAGTTCTGGTCCGACGGCCGCTTCCAGGAAGAGATCGCCACCAAGTCGAAAGTGCTGACCACGGCGCTCAAGGACCTGGCTGAACTGGTTCCCGGCGCCCGGCTTAAGGGCCGCGGCATGATGCAGGGCGTGGACGTTGGCACTGGCGCCCTCGCCGGCGAGATTTGCGCCCGGGCTGCTGCCAAAGGACTGGTCATCGAGACCTCCGGCCCCGACGACGAGGTGATCAAGGTGCTTGCCCCCCTTACCACCCCGGAGTCGACCCTCCGCAAGGGCCTCTCGATCCTGATCGACGCCACGCGAGAGACTTCTGAAACCGTAAAGCAGGCAGCGGAGTAACACTGTGATAGTCAGAGACTTTAACGAGATCCTCAAGAACGAACCTGCCCGCGTCGTGTCGGACGCCAAATGGACCAGCGTGCGTCTGCTCCTGGCGAACGACAACATGGGCTTCTCGTTCCACATCACCATTCTGGAAGCGGGCTCGGAGCACACCTTCGAGTACAAGAACCACTTTGAGAATGTCTACTGCATCAAGGGCAAGGGCTCGATCACCGACCTTGGCACCGGCGAGACCCACCAGATCAAGCCGGGCGTGATGTATGCTTTGAACAAGCATGACCGCCACGTGCTGAGGGCCGAGGAAGAGATGACAATGGCCTGCACCTTCAATCCGCCCGTGACTGGCACGGAAGTGCACCGCGAGGATGGGTCATATGCCGCTGCCGACGGCACGTAAGTGATACCGCGGGCGGGGATCATGCGGCTAGCAAAAGCCGCAACCCGTTTGCGACAACGGAGGAAACAGACGCCATGTCATTTATGAGAGTCATAGCCAAAGCGGCCGAATTTGACACGGATGTCTATCCGACCCGGCTGCCAGGAAGAGAAGCCCGGACGGCCCGCATCGATCCCGTGGTTTGGAGCCGCTGGACTGACGACGCGCCGTTGACGCCGGAGCAAACCGATTGCTTCTACCGGGACGGGTTTCTCTTACTCCCGGATCTGTTTAGCGCTCAAGAACTGCGGGCGCTGATCGAGGAAGGGTTCGCACTTCGCGACCGCGCCGCCGCGTTGCCTGCCGACGAGGTGATCACCGAACCGGGCCTCGGTCCGCAGGACGGGCCCGACGCTGTCCGTACGGTGTTCCGCCTCGATGCGCACAGCGCGCTGATGCGGTGTCTGGCCGTGGATCGGCGACTTGCTGGTGTGGCGCGTTTCCTGCTCGGAGACGAGGTCTATCTCCACCAGTCCCGTCTCAACTACAAGCTGGGGTTCTCAGCCAAGGAATTCTACTGGCATTCCGACTTCGAGACATGGCACGCTGAAGACGGAATGCCCCGGATGCGGGCACTCTCGGCCTCGCTGCTACTAACTGACAATGACGCGCTCAATGGCCCGCTGATGGTGATGCCCGGCAGCCACCGGACCTTCGTCGGCTGCAAAGGCGCGACCCCCGAAGACAATTTCCGCTCCTCGCTAAAAAAGCAGGAGACCGGCGTACCGTCACAAGAAGCGCTGACAGAACTGGCCGGGGAGTGCGGGATCGAGGCCGCTACAGGGAAAGCGGGTACGCTGGTCCTGTTCGACTCCAACCTGATGCACGGGTCGAACGGCAACATCACGCCCTACCCGCGTTCGAACGCCTTCTTTGTGTTCAACGCCGTCTCGAACCAACTCGCCGCGCCGTTTGCGGCGCCGGAGCCGCGGCCCGAATTCTTGGCCAGGCGCGAACCAGCTAAGCCGATAGAGGTCAGGCGCGGGCCAGTTTCCTGACGCCCCCTTCGACCTCCGGCCCTTTAATGAAACGAGAAAGGTCTAAGTCAATGACCCAATCACTACCCTGCGACGACGAACCGGCCCTGCGCCCTCACACCGTCGAGAAGATTGGCGGTACGTCCATGTCCAGACTGGACGAACTGCGGGACACGCTGTTCATTGGCGACCGGACCGGAAACGAGCTCTATGGGCGCATGTTCGTGGTCTCTGCCTTCGGCGGCATCACCGACCTGCTGCTGGAACACAAAAAATCCGGCAAGCCGGGCGTCTATGCCCAGTTCGCCAGCGCCGACACCGACCATGGCTGGCATGAAGCGCTCGACAAGGTCGGCGAGGCGATGGCCGCGAGCCACAACGCCGTGCTGGACCACCCGGCCGACCGCGAACAGGCTGAAACGTTCGTGCGCGAGCGGATCGAGGGCGCCCGCAACTGCCTGATCGATCTGCGGCGGCTGTGCTCCTACGGCCACTTCCGCCTATCGGAGCACCTGCTGCAGGTCCGTGAACTGCTGTCGGGTCTGGGCGAAGCGCATTCGGCCTTTGCCGCCACCCTGCTGTTGCAGCGCGCCGGCGTGAACGCCCGGCTGGTGGATCTGTCCGGCTGGCGCGACGCGAACGAAGCCGACTTGGAGACCCGCATCAAGGGCGCCATCGAAGGCATCGACGTGGAGAACGAGATGCCTATCGTGACGGGCTATGCCCAATGCACCGAAGGCCTGATGCGCGAGTTTGACCGCGGTTATTCGGAGGTCACCTTCTCGCGCCTGGCAGCCGCGTCGCGGGCGCGCGAAGCCATCATCCACAAGGAGTTCCACCTGTCTTCGGCCGACCCGAAGATCGTGGGCGAGGATGCGGCCCGCAAGCTCGGGCACACCAACTATGACGTCGCCGACCAGCTGTCGAACCTGGGCATGGAAGCGATCCATCCGAAGGCCGCCAAGATGTTGCGCCAGGCAGGCATTCCGCTGCGCATCACTAACGCCTTCGAGCCGGGCGATCCCGGGACGCTAATCGACGAACTGCCCGCCGAAGCGGCCGAAGTCGAGATCGTCACCGGCCTAGACATTATCTCGTTGGAACTGTTCGAGCAGGATATGGTCGGGGTCAAAGGCTACGATACCGCTATCCTGGACGTGTTGACCCGTCATGGCGTCAGAATCGTCTCGAAGCTCTCAAACGCCAACACGATCACCCACTACGTCGATTCCTCGCTCAAGATCATGCGTCGGGTGGAGAAGGATCTGGCCCAGCGATACCCTTCGGCCAGTATCACCTCCCGCAAGCTGTCGATCGCCTCGGTCGTCGGACGGGATCTGAGCGGCCTTTCGATCCTCTCCCGCGGCCTGAACGCCATTGCCGGCGCCGGACTTGAGGCGATCGGCGCCACACAGGGTCCTCGCCAGGTCGATGTCCAGTTTGTGGTCGAGTGCGAAGCCCTGAAGCCTGTGATCCACGCCTTGCACAGCGCCCTGATCGAGCCAGCCCGAAAACCGGTGTTGAAGGTCGCCTGAAAACCCGACTATCCACGCTGTACTCGATACGCGAATGTGCACTAGCGCCGCTAATTCCGGGGATCGCTCTCCCGTGAATGCAACGAGATGTGCGCTCAGCGGCGCTCGTCTCCAGAGAGTTCATCGATAATCGGACAGTCAGGCCGATGATCGCCTTCGCAGGCATCCGCAAGGTGCATCAGCGCATGGCGCAGACTATGCAGTTCCGCAAGTTTGCGGTCGATAACGCCAATCCGTGCCTGAACGATGTGCTTGACGTCGGCGCTGGAGCGCTGTTTGTCCTCGTAAAGCGACAGCAGGCTGCGTGTTTCCGCCAGCGTGAATCCCAGCGCGCGGGCCCGTTGCAGGAACCGTAGTTTCCGGATGCTCAGTTCGTCGAACATCCGGTATCCATTGTCATTCCGCGCCGGCGCGACCAAGCCGATTTCCTCATAATACCGGATGGTCCGCTCCGGCAGTCCGCTCTGGCTGGCAGCGCCGCCGATATTGATCATGCGCTCCTGTCCTGATGTCATTCTGTTTCCCATGCTGTTTCCCCAAGCGCCGCCGGCAGCAAAGCATGACGTCGGCCTGGTCTGGTCATGCGGTCAGATCCTTACCCGCCGCAACCGCAGCGCGTTGGTCACGACCGAGACCGACGACAGGCTCATCGCGGCAGCCGCGAACATCGGCGAAATCAGCAGGCCGAGGAATGGGTAGAGCACGCCCGCGGCCACCGGCACGCCGGCCGCATTGTACACCAGCGCAAAGAACAGGTTTTGCCTGATATTGCGCATCGTAGCGACCGACAGGCGCCGCGCCCGCACGATTCCGGTAAGGTCGCCTTTCACCAGCGTGAAGCCCGCACTCTCAATGGCGACATCCGCGCCGGTTCCCATGGCGATGCCGACATCAGCCTGGGCCAGCGCCGGGGCGTCGTTCACGCCATCACCGGCCATCGCCACCTTGTGACCGTCCTCTTGGAGCTCCCGCACGATCCGGGCCTTGTCCTCCGGCAATACGTCCGCACGGATTTCGTCGATGCCGAGCCTAGCGGCGACAGCGCGGGCCGTCCGTTCGTTGTCGCCGGTCGCCATGAAAATCCGAAGGCCGAGGGCGTGCAGATCCTTCAGCGCCTGCGGCGTCGTTTCCTTCACCGGATCGGCGACGCAAATCAGCCCGGCGATCCGGCCGTCCACCGCGACGAACATAGCAGTCTCGCCCTCGCCGCGGCGGGCATCTGCCTTGGCGGTCCAGTCTCCCATCTCCAGGCCAAGTTCGGCAGCCATGCGGGCGTTGCCGAGCGCGACCTCTCTACCGTCAACAGTGCCGGAGACGCCCTTGCCGGTAATCGAGTTGAAGTCCGAGGCCTTGGTGAGTGTCAGGCCACGGTCCTCCGCACCGCGGACGATAGCTTCCGCGAGCGGGTGTTCCGAGCCGCGCTCCAGGCTGGCCGCAAGGCGAAGCACTTCGTCCGCCTCCAGGCCGTCTCCCGTAAGCACGGCGGCAAGGCCGGCTTTGCCGAGCGTCAAGGTGCCCGTCTTATCGACGATCAGGGTATCGACCTTGGCGAACCCCTCCAAAGCCTCCGCATTCTTCACCAGCACACCCATCTGGGCGCCGCGGCCGGTGGCCGTCATGATCGACATTGGTGTAGCAAGGCCGAGAGCGCAGGGGCAGGCGATGATCAGGACGGAAATGCCCGCGACCAGCGCATAGGCCATGGCAGGCTCCGGTCCCCAGATCGCCCAGGCGCCAAAGGCCAGCACCGCAATGGCGATCACGGCCGGCACAAACCAGCCTGCGACCGAGTCCGCCATTTTCTGGATCGGCGCGCGCGAGCGTTGCGCGGCGGCCACCATTTCAACGATCTGGGCCAGCATCGTGTCCTTGCCGATGCGGGTGGCCTCGATCACCAGGCTGCCGGTGCCGTTCAGGGTGGCGCCCGTAACCCGCTCGCCTTTTTCCTTTTCGACCGGCAAGGGCTCGCCCGTCAGCATGGACTCGTCCACGGCGGAATACCCTTCCACCACCGAGCCATCGACCGGGATTTTCTCGCCGGGCCGCACACGCAGGCGGTCGCCCAATTGCACATCTTCGAGGGGCACCTCCTCTTCCGAGCCGTCCTGCTTTACGATCCGCGCGGTCTTGGGGGCGAGGTCCATCAGGGCGCGGATGGCCGCGCCGGTCCGGTCGCGCGCCCGCAACTCCAGCATCTGGCCTAACAGCACCAGCACCACGATCACGGCTGCCGCCTCGAAATAGACGCCCACATGGCCCTGGTGGTCGCGGAAGGCGTCGGGGAAGATGCCGGGCGCCAATACCGCAACGATGCTGAATAGGTAGGCCGCCGTCACGCCAACCGCGATCAGGCTGAACATGTTGAGGTTCATGCTGCGGAACGACTTCGCCCCCCGCACCAGGAAGGGCCAGCCGCACCAGAGAACGACAGGACTCGCCAGCACCATTTCGGTCCATAGCGCCGATTGCTCGCCGAGCCAGTCGCGGACCGGCAATCCCAGCATCGGTCCCATGGCGAGAACCAGCAGCGGCACGGACAGGGCCGCGCCCACCCAGAAGCGGCGGGTGAAGTCGACAAGCTCCGGGTTGGGTCCTGTATCGCCCGCGGACGGACTCATCGGCTCCAGCGCCATGCCGCAGATCGGGCAGTCGCCAGGACCGATCTGTTCAATCTCCGGATGCATCGGGCAGGTATAGGCCGTGCCCGCCGGCATCGGCTCCGGCGTGGGCCGGCCATGCAGATAGTCGTGCGGGTTTGCGCTGAACTTCGCCTCGCAACCGCTGGATCAGAAATAGAAACGCTGGCCGTCGTGCGCCGCCGTGTAATCGGCAGTCTTGCGGCTGACGCTCATGCCGCATACCGGGTCCGTCGATTCAATAAATTCATCCGGTTGAGCCGCGAATTTTTCATGGCAATGCTTGGAGCAAAAATGAAACTCTTCGCCATCATGCCGGTGGGAATGCTGAGCAGTTTCCGCGTCCACCGTCATTCCGCAAACCGGGTCGCGTTCGATATCCTGTAAGGCCTGCCGTCCAGGCATTTATCTCTCCTGCCTTTGTTCACGCCATGGATATGGGGCTTCCAGCCACTGGAAGGTCAAGGGGCTGTCGCCCCGCCGGACAAAAACACCAGGGACGTTTTTGTGGACCGGTAAACGCGCTCCGAACTCTAGAATGACTCATGCTACAGGCCCGCAGGGTTGTACACCAACTTCGACGGCTCTAGCATCCACGTCCGCGTTCATTTGAGAATGCTGAAGAAAAACAAATAGAGGAAACGCTAATGACAATGCTAAGAGCCACTGCGCGCTTGGGGATGGTAGCCGCGTTGCTAGCGGTCCCGCTAGGCAGCGCTCTCGCCCAGAAATCCGGCGGCATTTTGAAACTCTACCACCGCGGCACGCCGCCCAGCGGCTCCATCCATGAGGAAGCGACCATCTCCACCGTCGCGCCTTATATGAGCGTCTTCAACAATCTGGTGATGTTCGACCCGCATGTACCGGTCAACAGCCTGAACTCGATCGTACCCGACCTCGCCACGGAATGGGCCTGGAGCGACAACGGCACCAAACTGACCTTCACACTCCGGGAAGGCGTGAAATGGCATGACGGTGAGCCGTTCACCAGCGCCGATGTCAAATGCACCTGGGACCGGATCCAGGGCAAGGATCCGGAGCGGGCCAACCGCTTCCAGAAGAACCCGCGCAAATCCTGGTATTGGAATCTGGAGGAGGTCACGACGAACGGTGACTATGAAGCCACCTTCCACCTGACCCAGCCTCAGCCCTCGCTGATGGCATTACTGGCGGGTGGTCATTCCCCAGTCTATCCCTGTCATATCGATGCCAGAACCATGCGAACCGCGCCAATCGGCACCGGGCCCTTCAAGTTCGCGGAGATGAAACAGAACGAGGTCGTTCGCTTCGTCAAGAACGAGGACTATTGGAAAGAGGGCCTGCCCTATCTGGATGGCCACGACTGGACAATTATCCGCAGCCGCTCCACCCGCGTGCTCGGCTTCATCGCCGGCGAATTCGATATGGTGTTCGACAGCGACGTCACCATCCCGCTGCTGAAAGACGTCGAAGATCAAGCCCCTCACACGATTTGCGAACTGAACCCGACCGGCGTCTACACCAACCTGATGCTGAACCGCGACTCGCCGCCGTTCGACAATCCGAAAATTCGCGAGGCGCTGGCGTTAACCATCGACCGGGCGGCGTTCAATGAAATTCTGGGCGGCGGCCAATACACCCATGGCGGCGCCATGATGCCGCCGCCGGCCGGCGTTTGGGGCCTGCCGCCGGAAATGGTGGCGGAACTGCCGGGCTACGGTCCGGACGTGGAGGCCAACCGCGCTGAGGGGCGCAAGATCATGGAAAACCTGGGCTACGGCCCGGACAACATGCTTAAGGTGAAGGTAGGCACCCGCAATATCGCCGTCTACCGCGACCCTGCGGTGATCCTGATTGACCATCTAAAGCACGTGCATGTCGAGGCTGAGTTGGAGGTGATCGAGACCGGCAACTGGTATGGCCGCATCGGCCGCAAGGACTACCAGATTGCGCTCAATCTGACCGGTTTTGGCGTTGACGATCCGGACGTGAACTTCTTCGAAAACTTCTCGTGCGGCAGCCAGCGGAATTACACCGCCTACTGTAACCCCGAACTGAACGACTTGTTCAAAAAGCAGGCTGGTCTATCGGATCTTGAGGAACGCAAGAAGTTGGTGTGGGAGATCGACAGGCAATTACAACTCGATCATGCCCGCCCTGTCATTCACCACAACAAGGCCGCAACCTGCTGGCAGCCCTATGTGCAGAACGTCAGCCGTCATCAAAACAGCATCTACAATAACTGGCGGATGGAGGATTGGTGGCTCGACAAATAAAGTCGGCACGTGCCAGGGCCGGGTGCAGCGCAAAGCGCCCGGCCTTAGGCCGTACTTTGTGTGAGTTCCGGGCTAGGCATTGATCTTTGGTGCTGATAGGGTCCGCCACGCGTGCGCGATAAAGTGCTCGTTAAAGATTAGTTAAAGTTCAACGGAGGAAGAACATCCATGCCATTGCTGAAACACGGTGCCCGACTGGCCGTGGCTGCTGCCATGCTGGCGGTCCCGCTAGGCAGCGCTTTCGCCGAAAAAGCTGGCGGCACGCTCAAGGTGTACCATCGCGGAACGCCGCCCAGCGGTTCTATCCATGAGGAGGCCACCACCTCTACCAACATGCCGTTCATGGGTGTCTACAACAATTTGGTCATGTTCGATCAACATGAGCCGGTGAACAGCCTGGACACAATCGTGGCGGATCTGGCCACCGAATGGTCCTGGAGCGACGACAACACCGAACTCACCTTCCAGTTGCGCGAAGGCGTCAAGTGGCACGATGGCGAGGATTTCACCGCCGAAGATGTGGTATGCACCTGGAACCGTCTGCAGGGCAACGTGGAGCGCAACATGCGCCTGCGCAAGAACCCGCGCAAATCCTGGTATTGGAACCTGAAAGGCGTTGAAGCCAACGGCGACAACGAAGTCACGTTCAAGCTGGGCCAGCCGCAGCCGTCCTTCCTGGCACTGCTGGCTTCCGGCTATAGCCCGGTCTATCCGTGCCATGTCGATGCCAAAACAATGCGCACCGCGCCGATCGGCACCGGCCCGTTCAAGTTCGCCGAGATGAACCAGAACGAAAACGTCAAGTTTGTGAAGAACGAAGACTATTGGAAAGAGGGCCGGCCGCTACTGGATGCCATCGACTGGACCATTGTCCGCAGCCGCTCGACCCGCGTCCTTGGTTTCATCGCGGGTGAGTTCGACATGACGTTCGTCGCCGATGTCACCCCTGCGCTGATGCGTGACGTGGAAGAGCAAGCGCCGAGCGCCAAATGCGACCTGGTTCCGACCAATGTGAGCCGAAATCTGATCGTTAATCGCGAGGCCCCGCCGTTCGATGACGCCCGTGTCCGCAAGGCGATGGCCATGGCGATCGACCGGAACGAGTTCGTCGAAATCCTGACCGAAGGCATGGGCACCATCAGCGGCGCCATGCTCTCCCCGCCGGCTGGTGTGTGGGGTATGCCGGAAGACGTGCTGGCCAAAGTACCAGGCTATGGCGATGTGGAAGCCAACCGCGAAGCGGCGCGAGCGCTGATGCAGGAAGCTGGTTTCGGCCCGGACAACCGTCTTAACGTCACGATCTCCACCCGTAACATCGCAATCTATCGCGACCCGGCGGTGATCCTGATCGACCACTTGAAGGAGATCTATATCGACGCCGAACTGGCGGTGATTGAGACCTCCAACTGGCACGCCACTGTGGCGCGCAAGGACTACCAGGTCGGCATGAACCTAACTGGTGTTGGCGTGGACGATCCGGACGTCAATTTGTTTGAGAATTATGCTTGCGGCAGCCAACGGAACTACACCGGCTATTGCAACAAAGAGCTGCAAGCCCTGTTCGAGAAACAATCCAGCATGACCGACACGGAAGCCCGCAAGAAGCTGGTTTGGGAAATCGACGCCAAGCTGCAAGAGGACGTCGCCCGCCCGATGATCTTTGATGGCGTCGGCGGTACCTGCCGTCAGGAACACGTGCAGGGCTTCGTAACCCCGCGCAACAGTTCCTACAACGCCTGGCGTTTCGAAGACATCTGGCTGGACAAGTAAACCTTCGACCGCCTTTCCACCGTCATTGCGAACAGGAAAGCCGACAAAGCAATCTAGTCGCCGAACATCGGCAAGGACTAGATTGCTTGGCTTCGCTCGCAATGACGGCCTGGACGGTTCTTTCAACCGCACCTAACCCCGAGGCCCGCGCCAAGTGACTTCTTACATAGTTCGTCGCCTGCTTTTGATGTTCCTGACGCTCGTCGGAATGTCGATTATTATCTTTGTGCTGCTGCGACTGGTACCCGGCAACATTGCCGATATTCTGTTTGACTCCGCGGGCTTTATCGATCCGCAGGAAAAAGCTTATCTGGAAAAGGAATTGGGCCTCGACCAGCCGCTTTGGAAACAATATTGGGACTGGATCAGCGGCCTGATGGTTGGCGATCTCGGCTACTCCTATGTCAGTGAGTTGCCGGCCGTCGACGAGCTTGGCCCGCGTATTCCCATTACGGCAAAATTGGCGGGACTGGCGCTGTTCTTCTCCGTGCTGTTCGGTCTGCCGCTCGGCGTCATCAGCGCCGTCAAGCAGAACACCTGGGTCGACTACGTCGTCCGTGTCGTTTCCCTCTCCGGTCTGTCCCTGCCGAGCTTCTGGCTGGGCCTGCTGGTCCTGATGGCTTTCGTCGCTTGGCTGGGCTACATCCCAATCTACACAAATGAGCCAGAGACTTGGTATGATGAACTGGGCTTGCTCATTGTCCCCGCCGCCGCCGTCGGCTTCCGCGCGTCCGCTATCATCATGCGTCTTACCCGTTCCAGCATGCTGGAGGTGATGCGGCAGGACTATGTGCGCACCGCCCGCTCCAAAGGCGCGAGTGAGACGGTTATTAACTACAAGCACGCGCTTCGGAACGCTATTCTGCCGGTGACAACGATCATCGGCATTGAAGCGGCCTTCTTAATCGGCGGCCTGATTGTGACGGAGACGGTGTTTAACATCCCCGGCGTCGCACGGTTCTTGGTGGAAGCGATCCAGTGGCGCGACTACCCGATCGTGCAGAACCTGGTGATGCTGATCGCCTTTATTACGGTCACCGTGAACCTGATCGTGGATTTGCTATACGCCGTCCTCGACCCACGCATTCGTTACAGCTAGTTGGAACAAAGACAAAGCCCATGAGCACGCCCAACTACTCCATTGAAACCTTGCCGGAAGCGGTCGTCCGCCGCAAAAGCTTCTGGTATCACACACGCAGATTTTGCCGCTATTACCCGCTAGGGGCCTTCGGCGCGATCATTACGGCCATGTTCGTCTTTGCAGCGATCTTTGCGGAGTTCGTCGCCGGCGTAGATCCATACCAAACCAACGCTGCGAGTTCGCTGGCCGCACCGGGCGTCGGGCACCTGATGGGCGCCGACGTGATGGGACGTGATGTCTGGGCCCGCATTGTCCACGGCGCACGCATCTCCCTAATGGTCGGCGTTGGCTCCACGATCTTGGGATGCTCGATCGGCGTCATCGTGGGCTTGTCGAGTGGCTATCTCTCCGGGTGGTTCGACCTGATCACCCAGCGGGTAATTGACATCATGCAGGCATTGCCGCTTTTGGTGATGGCGCTGGTCATGGCCGCCGCCCTTGGCCCGAGCCTGGAAAACACCATCATCGCGATCTCGATTCCTCTGGTCCCGAACGTGGCGCGGGTGATCCGGTCCAACACGCTTTCGTTGCGGGAAATGCCGTTTGTGGAGGCAGCGCGCGCAGCAGGCATCAACGAGGTTTGGATCGCAGTCCGGCACGTACTGCCGAACACGCTCGCACCGTTGATCGTACTGGCGACGGCGCAGCTCGGCGCGGCGATCCTGACCGAAGCCAGCCTCAGCTTCCTCGGCCTGGGTATTCCGGAGCCGCACGCGAGCTGGGGCCGGATGCTGAGCGAGAGCGCCGCGGAATATGTCCGCACCGCGCCCTGGCTGGTGATTTTCCCCGGTATAGCCATCAGCCTGGTGGTGTTCGGCACCAATCTGCTGGGCGATGCTGTCCGCGACATCCTGGACCCGCGCCAACGCGTGAATTGAGGAGTTGCTCCCAAACGCCGGTACCCTGGTTCTCTTTGGAACCGGCGTACCGGCGTTTGGCACTTTCTGCTTGCAGGTAATCGCCGCGAAACACTCCTCCAGTGGCGATTGCCCGGCTTTGGACGCTGGTCCGCGTCCCGCGGAAACGTCCACGACCAATGCCCATTCGCCATCCAGCATGCCGCTTGGATGGCGCCCTGTATTGCGGCTATGGTGAAAGCGAGTGGTATCGACCCCAGGCTCCTGATCCTCCATCTTTTCGCAAAGATCGTCGATTATAAGTTCTCGATATCGCTGAACACCTTTTCGGACAGGCTCTCAGGCATGCAGCGCGATTTCCAGGGGTATGGCCAACACCCCCCACACCCTCATTGGCCGGGGGACGCGAAGCTGGCGGTGTCCATCGTCGTGAATGTCGAGGAAGGGGCCGAACTCTCGATCAGCCTTGGCGATGAGCGGAACGAGGCGGTCTATGAGATCGTAGAGGAAGTCGAGCACGTCCCTGATCCGGCCAAGGATACCCATTTCGACTACGGCACCCGCGCCGGATACTGGCGGATCATGGACGAGTTGGACCGGCACGGCTTCAAGGCGCATATGAACTGCTGCGCCCGCGCCCTGACGCTTTCGCCTTGGCTAGCGCGTGACGCGGTGGCGCGTGGGCACGAGATCGGCTGCCATTCCTACCGCTGGGAACGGCACGCCAACATGGCGGAAGCGGACGAGCGCACGGTCATCGCCCGTTGCGTGGCGGAAATTGAGGCGGCGGCGGGCGTCCGCCCTGTCGGCTGGCACACTCGCTCCGCCGCCAGCCCGAACACGCGGCGATTGTTGGTGGAGGATGGCGGCTTTCTCTATGATAGCGACGCCTACAATGACGACTTGCCTCTGGTGACGGAGGTACAGGGGAAGCCCCATGTCGTGCTGCCTTATGGCTTCGACACCAACGACATGCGGTTCCAGCGGGGCGGCGGCTTCCACTTTGCCGACGACTTCGCCCGCTATTGCATAGAGGCCATTGACTGGCTGCGGTCGGAAGGCGAAACGACCCCGAAAATGCTGAGCATCGGTCTGCATCTTCGTATTATTGGGCGGCCAGGCCGGATCGGCGGTTTGCGGGCGGTGCTGGACCATATCGCAGCCAAGGGCGACGTCTGGGTCGCGCGGCGCGATGAGATTGCGAAGCACTGGCGGGCGCGTATGGGTCTGCCGGATTGGTCCGATCCCCGGCAGGAGAGTTAGCTCTCGATGAGGCCGCTACGGCTCGCGTTGCTCAACCCGAATACCAACACCGCAACGACCCAGATGATGGCGGCCATTGCCCGCGAGGCGCTGCCGGCCGGGGTGAGTGTGGATGCCGTTACCGTGCGGGACGGCGCGCCGCTGATCACCAATCCGGCAGCGATGGTAGAAGCGGCGCGGGCGGTTGCGGCGATGGCCGGCGAACTGCGGGACTATGATGGCGTCATCGTATCCGCTTTCGGCGATCCGGGGCGGGATGCGCTTGCCCGCGCGCTAGCCTGCCCGGTGGTCGGTATTGCCCAGGCCGCGATGACCGAAGCCGCCGACATTTCCGGCGGGCGGTTTTCCGTGGTGACCACGACCCCCGATCTCCAGCAGAGCATTTGCGATACCGCCGAACACTGCGGTGTAGGACTGGCGCTGGCCTCCGTGCGGGTCACGACGGGAGATCCCGCCCCCCTGATGGCGGACGAACGCCGCCTCGACACGGCGCTGGCGGCGCTGATCCGGGAAACTATCGACCATGACCAGGCCCGTGCCGTCATCATCGGTGGAGGACCATTGGCGTTGTCGGCCCGGCGGTTGCGCAAGTACTGCGCCGTACCGTTGATCGAGCCGATCCCCGCCGCGGTCCGCCAACTACTCCAAGCGCTCGAGGCGTCCTGACCTGCCGCGCATAGACTCGCAAAAGGGGTCAGGAGCCGATCATGTAACTGACCGGCGCCAAAATGATCCCCGGGAAAACCGTGATGATCGCGATGCTGATCAGCATCAGCAGGAAGAACGGTGCGGCCGCCCGCGTCACCTGGAGAATGTCCCGCCCTGTCATACCCTGCAGTACGAACAGGTTGAAGCCGACCGGCGGCGTGATCTGGGCCATTTCCACGACGATCACGGTGAAAATGCCGAACCACAATAGGTTGATGCCCGCGCTTTCCACCATCGGCAGCACGACGGCGGCCGTCAGCACCATCATGGATACGCCATCCAGGAAGCAGCCGAGGAAAATGTAAAGCAGCGTCAGAAGCACAATCAGCATGGTCGGTGAAAGGTCCCACGCCTCGACATAACCGGCCAGCACGCCGGGGACGCCGGTAAAGCCCATGGCGATGGACATAAAAGCGGCACCGACCAGGATGAAGGCGATCATGCAGGAAGTGCGAACCGCGCCCATCAGGCTGTCCATGAAGGACGACCAGGAGAGCGAGCCAGTGAAGAACGCCAGCGCCAGTGCGCCGAGCACGCCGACGGTCGCTGCCTCCGTCGGGGTGGCGTAGCCACCATAGATCGAACCGAGCACCACGGCGATCAGGCCGACCACCGGAAACAGCAGCCGCGAGGCCTTTAGCTTCTCGACAAAGCTAAGGCGCACTTCCGCCGCCGGGGCCAGGGCGGGGTTCATCTTTGCCCGGATCATCACATAGGCCATGAATATGCCAATAATCATGATGCCCGGCACAATGCCGGCGATGAACAGGCGGGAAATCGATTGCTGCGCTACCACGCCATAGACGATTAGCATGATCGATGGCGGGATCAGAAGGCCCAACGTACCGGAGCCCGCCAGCGTGCCGATGGAGAGCGTCTCGTCGTAACCACGGCGGCGAAGTTCCGGCATGCTCATCCGCCCAACCGTGGCGCAGGTGACGGCGCTGGAGCCCGCTACCGCCGCCATGACGCCGCAGCCCACAATATTGACGTGCAGCAACCCCCCTGGCAGTGGCGCAACCCACGGCGCCAGCCCATTGAACATGTCGGAGGAGAGCCGCGTGCGGAACAGGATCTCCCCCATCCAGACGAACAGCGGCAGCGCGGTCAGCGCCCAGTTCCAGCTTGCATCCCAGACTGTGCTAGCCAGCAGCGACCCCGCCGGCGCCGGCGAAAAAGCGGCTAGCGCAACGAAGCCGACCCCCAGCAGGGTCGGCGCGACCCACAAGCCGCTCGCCAGTAGGGCAAGCAGCAGGGCGAACAGGATAAGGGAGATCAGCCCGGCATCCATCAGAGCGCATCCTCCACATGGGAGGTGACGCTGAGGTGTCCTTCCGCTTCAGCGATTTCGGCGGCGTCATAGGTCGCCGGCAGGCCGCGGATCAGCGCCACGAACTCGTCGATGAGCGCAATCAACAGGCAGAGCGAGCCCAGCGCCATGGCGGAGCGCGGGATCCAAAACGGGATCGCCAGCAAGCCTGGGCTAATGTCTTGGAACCGCCAGGAGAAATAGACGAGGTCGAACGACCAGTAGCACAAATACGCCACGATCCCGATGAAAAGGCCAACGGCCCAAATGTTTAAAATCTGGCGCAACCGGTTGCGGGTTAGGCGAGTGAAAAGCGTCACCCGAATATGGGCGCCCTCACGGTAGGTATGGGCCAAGCCGAAAAAGGTGGAGGCCGCCAGGGAAAAGCCCGCTGTCTCCGTCGAGTCGATGGCGACCCCGAAAAAGCGGCCGCAGATCTGAGCGATGATGGTCAATGCGATCATCGCGAGGAAAACAGCCGCGAGATAACCGCTCCACAAATAAAGACGGTCGAGCGCCGTGCGCATCAAAAATGCCTTTAGCGAGAGGGAGAATTGAAACGAAGGAGACGGCGCCGCCAAATTCTGTCAGGCGGCGCCAAGTCTGTGTCACTGCAAGGCGATGTAGCGGTCCAGCACCGCAATGGCTTCCGGGCTGGCGTCTTCCCGCCAAGTTTTCATCATTACGGCGCCGATTTCCTTCATCCGCTCGATCAGTTCGGGCGGCGCCTTGGCGGTCGTCATGCCATTCTCCGCCAGGATCTTCATCTGAGCCGCCGTGGTCTCCGCGCTCATTTCCCAGGCACGCAGTTCCGCGGCGTCGGCAGCAGCCAGCATGGCAGCCTGATCTTCAGCCGGCAGGGCTTCGAAGTAGCTCTTGCTCACAACAACGGCGTTCTTGGAGAAGATCGCGCCGGCGTAGGTGAAGTGGTCGGTGTTGTCCCAAGCCTGGATATCGATGCCGGTTTGTGGACTGGTAAACAGCGCCTCAATCAGGCCGGTCGAGAATGCTTGCGGAATTTCCGCGAAGGGCAGGATCGTGGCGTCAAAGCCAAGCATTTCCCCCATCTGCTGGGTCGCGGTGGAGTAGATGCGCAGCTTCTTGCCATCGAAATCCGACACCGCTGTCACCGGAAACTTTGTATAGAAGCCCTGGCCCGGCCATGGCGCGTAGTAGAGGATCTTTAGTCCCTGCTCGTCGAAGGTCTCGTTGAAATATTCTTTCTGCAAGTCCTTCAGCAGCCAGGCGTCGGCGTAGTTGCCCGCGATGAAGGGCAGACCCGCCAGGATGTACATCGGGTCTTCATTGCCATAAACGCCAAGTCGGATCTCGCCAATCGGAATCTGGCCGCGCTGCAACGCTGTCTTGATGGCGTCCAGCTTAATCAGCGTATCGTTCGAGTTGAGCTTGATGTTGACGGACGAGTTTTCCGCCACCTCCTCAATGAACATGCGGATGTTCTTGGTGTGGAAATTGCTCTCCGGATACCCGGACGCCATGATCCAGTCGGTTGCTGCGGCCGGCGTGGCCAATAGAGCCGCCAAGGCGGCAGCGGCAAAACGCATTTTGAACATGAAACCTGCTTCCTTTGATCCTAGATCCGCGGACAGCCGTCGCGCATCAGCGGCCACCTGCACAGCCCAGATCAAGCAAGCTTCATGCCAAGTCGCTGCCACCGAAGCGCCTAACATGCCTTCTTTAATAGTGGACACTACGATGCGGTTGCTTCTAACGCGGTCCGCCATAGTAAAATCCATCGGTACAACCCGCTTGTCGGCCGGCGGGGCGGTGATAGCGGCTCGGTTTTCAGCCCGAAGCCGTGTTCGGTCCGGCGGCCCCCACTACTTCTTGCAGATCATTTCGTTGGACCAAAGATACCATGACGGCCATCAATGTGGCGTTATGATGTTGCGGCGCACAATTGGGCAATGGCGGCTGTCGGCAGGTCAAAGTGGCGGCACATGTGTTCGTATTCGGTAAGCAGTGTGCGAACGGGCGGTGCAACCGCTGTCCGTTTCGAGATTTGATCGGAGCTTTCGCGCAATGACGCGAAGCCCTCGCGGATCACTTGCCGACTGTGGTTGCTCTTCGATGAAAGGGCAGTTTGCATAACGACTTTGATGGAGGGATCATCGATGCCTGCACCGGTCTCAGGCTTGAGAGGCGCGCGCAGGGATTGCTAACGTGAAGATCATGCAATTGCCGAAAAAGCCCTTCTTTGCCAGCGGTCCTGGAGCCACGCAGAGCGGTGCCCATGGCGATGATAGCCCTCAGTTGGGAAGCCTCTAGTCAAGGCCTGTCCGAACGGTCATTTGGCAATCTGATCAAGGTTTTGGGAACATACCGGCTCACCGCTTGAGCCTGCGCACCAAATAGTGCCGCTACTCCGTCAACTTGCCCACCTCTGGTTGCTCAGACAATGCTTTGACGCGCATTGCCGATCAAAAAAATCGAGGGGACAGAAAAACTATCGCCAAGTGGTACGCCATAAACGCCGGCTGAGTAGGTACCCGCCTAGCCGCTGGACCCGGTTCACCGGGCGGTCGCGCGGTACACCTCTGGACAGACAGGGTTTGATCGCCTGTAATGGCAGCGTGGATGGTACCAAAGACGTACCTGCCGCAGCCAACGTGCAAAAAAATGTCGATAACAAACACCGACAGAAACGCGAGGAAACGCCAATGAGAAACCTTAGCGCCTGGGCGATAGCGCTGGGCATAGCCGCAATAGCCGCCACAACAGCCGTCCCAACCGACGCCTCCGCCCGCGAGCTGCGGTTCGAACCGGCTCTGCCCTGTTCCCATGACGTAGTTCTTGGTTACCGCTACGCCGAGGAAGAGCTGCCGAAACGCACAAACGGCGAATTAACCATGCGCAATTACTGCGGTGCGCTGATGGGCTTGGCCGAGGTGAGCGACGGTCTGCGCGACGGTATCGCCGATGTCGGCATCATGGTGCTGCCGTACTGGCCTGCCGAATTCCCTTATCACAACTTCCTCGCCAACATTTCCGGCTATGCCGATACGGCCGTGGCTATGGCCGCCGCGAACACTGAGTTTGTACTCAATTGCGAACCGTGCCTGCAGGAGTTCTATGAGAAGAACCAGGTCGTACTCGCCATGCACTCAAATCCGCCCTATGTTCCGATCGTAAACGGCGATCCCATGCGCACCCCGGAAGACATCGTCGGCAAGAAGTTCCGTGCCGGTAGCATTTATTTCCGTCGCTGGTCGGAATATTTCGACGGAACCGCCCTGTCGATGACTGGAAACGAGATCTACGAGGGGCTTAGCGCTGGCGTTCTGGACGCCACCTTGTCAACGCCTACTGAGATTCCGAATTTCGGACTACAGGACGTCATCACCTCGGTGACGCGATTGCCACTCGGAACGTTTCACAGCATGTCCTTGTGGACGGTCAACCGGGACACATGGCGCAGCCTGACGACCGAGCAGCGCCAAGTTCTGCTTGATCTTGCCGCCGAGGGCACCGCGATGACAGAGGCCCGCCTTGATCAGCAATACGCCGAAGTTTTCGACCAGTTGAAAGGTTGGAATGTCGAGCTGGTCGAGCCGTCGGCGGAACTGGTAGCCAAACACCAAAAATTCGCGGCAGCCAATTTCGACAACTCTGTCAAAACTGGTGAAGACGACTTCGGGGTCGAGAACGCACGCGATGTGGCAGAGAGCTTCGCAAAAACAGCCGAACGCTGGCAAAAGCTGATTACCGAGCAAGGCGATGCCCGGTTCGACGGTGAAGCCATGGGCGAGCTTTACAAACGCGAGATCTATAGCAAGATCGACGCCGCCACCTACGGCATGTAAAGCCCACTCGCAGACAAGTCCCGACCCAGTCGTTGCAGCGGCTGGGTCGGTCTGCATCATATCAGTCAAGCCGCCCCGGAGAGTTCGGCATGAAAGCCCTCGGACAATTGCTTTCGACGATTATTCTGTTGATGACCATCTTTGCCGGCGTCGCCGTTTTCATGATGATGCTGCATATCAGCGCCGATGTTACGGGCCGGTATTTCTTTAACAATCCTTTGCCGGCGACGATTGCCATCGTTTCGAACTACTACATGGTCATCGCCACGTTCATCCCGCTGGCGCTAGCCCAGAAACGCGACATGCACATCTCGGTTGAGGTGGTGACGCAACTGTTTCCGCAAGGCCTCCAGCGTCATGCCTATAATTTGGTCCGGATCTATTCCGCCGCGATCTTCGCCCTGTTGACCTACACCTCCTGGATTCAGGCGGAAACCAAACGCAGTGCCGGGTCCTATGTTATGGAACTGGGCGCCAAGGTTCCGATCTGGCCTGGGTATTACCTGCTGCCCATCGGTCTCGGCGCGATCACGCTGGTCCTAATCTACCAATTGGCGGTGTATTTCAGCGGATCGGAAAGCGGGCTCGACGATACCGACCCCTGGACCAACCGCCGAGACGACCAGCTTGAAATGATCTGACCGGAGAGTCATCACACAATGACCGATATCCAAGTCGGCCTTTCCGGCCTTGGCGTGTTGCTGACCCTATTGGCGCTCCGGATTCCCGTTGGCGTCTCGCTGATCGGTGTCTCGTTCGTCGGCATCTGGGTGCTGGTGGGGGAGAGAGTGGCATTCAGCATACTCACATCCACCCCTTACGCATTCTCTGCCCACTGGACGCTCAGTTCGGTGCCGATGTTCCTGCTGATGGGCTATTTCTGCTACCACGCAGGTCTGACCAAGAACCTGTTCGATGCGGCCCGCGTCTGGCTGGCCCGCCTGCCTGGCGGCCTGGCGGTGGCCACGATATTCGGCGCGGCCGGCTTTGCCGCCGTGACGGGGTCCAGCGTCGCTTGCGCCGCCGCGATGGGCCGGATCGCCGTGCCGGAGATGATGCGCAACCGCTACGACGCAGCGCTCGCCACCGGCACTGTCGCGGCAGCCGGCACCATCGGCGCCCTGATCCCGCCCTCCATCCTGATGATTCTCTACGGTATTTTCGTCGAGGTCCCGATCAGCAAGCTGTTCCTTGGCGGCGTCAGCGCCGGGATCATCACCGCCATCGGCTATGTTGCGGTCGTGATGATCCGCGCCAAGCTCAACCCGGAACTGGCGCCGCCCTATTTGGGCGAGTCGACCCTAGCGGAGCGAATGCGGGCGCTCCGAGAGAACTGGCCGCTGCTGCTGATTCTGATCGGTGTGTTCGGCGGCCTCTTCAGCGGCATCTTCACGGCAACGGAGGCCGGCGGCATAGGCGCCATGCTCTCGTTCATCGTCGCGGGCTTGAAACGGCAATTGACCTGGGAAAGCGTCAAGAATGCCGTCATCGAAACGCTGATGACGACGGCGGCGTTGCTGATTATCGCCATTGGCGCGGCCCTGCTAACCCGGTTCTTGGCATTGAGCGGCACGACCCAGTTCTTGTCGAGCGTGGTTTTGGGTTTCGGCGCCGATCCGCTCGTCATCCTGCTGATGATCGCGCTGATGTATCTGGCGCTAGGCATGTTCCTGGAGCCAATCGGCGCCATGTTGCTGACCCTCCCGGTGATCATGCCCATCCTGGCAAGCCTGGATTACAGCCTGATCTGGTTTGGCGTGGTGCTGACCAAGTTTCTGGAAATTGGCATGATTACGCCGCCAATCGGCATCAACGTCTTTGTCATCAAGGGGGTGGTCGGCGATCTGGCCTCCACCACAACCATCTTCCGCGGGATCATGTGGTTCCTGGTTGCCGACCTTATCGTCGTGAGTTTGCTGATCGTCTTCCCGGATGTGGTGATGTTCCTGCCGAACCTCTCGGAATAGCCGGCCTGAAACGCCCCTTCCGCTATTCAAGTATGCCGTCTCTAACGATCATGCCGGGTCGCGCGCCGCCCGCCGGGCTGACCTGGGCCGCAGGGATGGCAGCGCGGCCAATTCCATCTGGCCCAGAACGCTGTCCACTATTCCCCGAACGTTGCAACCCGCACGCGTATTGGCACTGAATTGCGCGCCGTCTGGAGGGCCCATACCCTTTCCAAGGCCGAAACCGCCTTGGCTGAGCTGGTCACGGCCTACCAGGAAACCGCGCCAAACCTCTCCGCATGGCTGGAACAAAACGTGGCCAGAAGGCCTGGTTCCTCCTCACTAGCCGAGCGCCATCACCGGCGCTTGCGCTCCTCCGACCCGATGGAGCGAAGCGTACAGCGGGAACTGAGTTTTTGAGGACCAGTCATAAACGGGGGCTGATCATCAAAACGCAAAGTCGCCTGCGTCAAGGTCCGTGGTCTGGACGCCCAGCAGGGTGATGGTCCCTGCTCCATCGGTGATGACGGCGTCCGCGCCTGCCTGGCTCAAATGGTTTGCTTGTAGGTCGGCGAAGTGGACGATGTTGGTGACCATGGACAAGTCGATCTTCTCGTTCGCGTTGAAGGCCTCGAACCCGATGATCACGTCATTGCCAAAGCCGTTCTCGAAGAAGAACGTGTCGTTACCACCCTGCCCCAGCAGCGTGTCGTTGCCGCCCCGGCCACGAATGGCGTCATCGCCATTGCCGCCCCAGATCATATTGCTGCCAGCGTCACCCCGCAGGTCGTCATTGTGGTTCGAGCCCTGCAGGTTTTCGATGGACGTGTACGTATCGCCCGCCGCGTCGCCCACATTGACGGCAGCATTCATCAAGTCCGCCGTTACAGCACTGCCCGCCGTCCAATAGGTCGCCCGGTCCGTCCCGGTACCGCCATCCAAATCATCGCCACCGGCATAACCGATCAGGACGTCGTTGCCGTTCTGGCCGTTCAGTGTGTCATCGCCGCCACGGCCATGGATCGTGTCATTGCCATTGCCGCCCCAGATCGTGTTGGCCGTGTTGTCGCCGCGCAGGTCATCATTGTGACTCGAGCCCTGCAAGTCCTCGATGGAGACATAGGTGTCTCCTGCCGCATCGCCCGTGTTCACGTGGGCAAACTGGAGATCGGCCCGGATCGCTGCCGACGCGGTCCAGTAGGCGGCCCGGTCCGTCCCGGCACCGCCATCCAAATCATCGCCACCGGCATAACCGATCAAGATGTCGTTGCCGTTCTGGCCGTTCAGTGTGTCATCGCCGCCACGGCCATGGATCGTGTCATTGCCATTGCCGCCCCAGATCGTGTTGGCCATGTTGTTGCCGCGCAGGTCATCATTGTGACTCGAGCCCTGCAAGTCCTCGATGGAGACATAGGTGTCTCCTGCCGCGTCGCCCGTGTTCACGTGGGCAAACTGGAGATCGGCCCGGATCGCTGCCGACGCGGTCCAGTAGGCGGCCCGGTCCGTCCCGGCACCGCCATCCAGATCATCGCCACCGGCATAACCAATCAGGATGTCGTTGCCATTCTGGCCGTTCAGTGTGTCATCGCCGCCACGGCCATGGATCGTGTCATTGCCATTATTGCCCCAAATGGTGTTATCGCCATTGTCGCCGCGCAAGTCATCGTTGTGAACGGAGCCCTGAAGGTCCTCGATGGAGGCATAGGTGTCCCCCGCTGCGTCGCCTGTATTCACATGGGCGAACAGCAGGTCGGCGCGGATGGCACCTTGCGCGGTCCAATAGGCAGCACGGTCAATACCCAAACCGCCATTTAGATCATCCGCCCCGATGCCACCTACTAGGAAGTCATTGCCAGCCGCTCCGACAAGCTTGTCATCGCCGCCCCGTCCATAGAGGTGGTCGTCGCCACCGCCTCCGAACAGGGTATTCGCGGCAACCGAACCGAATATATTGTCAGAATAGAAACTAGACCCGGCAATGTTCGATATTTGGAAGAACGTATCGCCTGCCGCGTCGCCCGTGTTGCTGGCAGGCGATTGCAAGTCGACGGTAACCGCAGCTCCGGCAGTCAGATAACTGGCTGCATCAGAGCCCCCGCCGCCAATCAAAACATCGGCACCGGGACCTCCGCTCAGCAGGTCATCGCCCAGGCCGCCATCCAGAGTGTCGTTGCCGCTTCCGGTGGAGATTGTGTCGTCCCCGTCAAGGCCCGATACATTCTCATCCTTCCGCGACAGCCGCATATCGATGACGTCGTCGCCATTGGTGGCCGGCGCCACGACCTGCACCTGAACCACCGGCGACCAGTTGTTGGTCTCATCGATTTCCGCCGTCTGATCCGAACTGTCGGCAAAAGCCGCTGCATAGTAGGTTCCAGGTGCCAGACCTGGGACCGTAAAGCCGTTCGTAATCGTCTCCATATTGTTCTCGCCGGGGCTCATCATGCCGCTGACTTGATCAGAACCGACGAAAAAGTCATTCGTATCGACAATCGGATCCGTCGAGAGATAGAGTGACGACTGCACGCTCGGCGAGGTGTCATCGCCCTGATTGATCATGTGCCAATCCGCCGACACATTGTCGCCCTGCTGCCAGACATACGATCCAAACTCCAGGCCTTCCGCGATAAAATCCGCACCTAACGGTTGCGCGGAAACCGTCACCTGAACGACGTTGGAGGCATTGTTGGTCTCGTCGGATTCCAACCGGAAATCCGACGGATCGATATAGACGCCCGCATAGTAAGTGCCCGGCGCAATGCTGGCGCTCACCGTGTAGCCAGGACGGGGCACATCCTGCACGTCGCCGGGAAACATGAACCCGGTGGCGCCGTCGGTTACTAGGAGCGTGTCGCTCGGCGTAATCACATTGTCGGTCGACAGGAAAACGCCCATGGTCGTCGAGAAAGCGCCCAAATCCCCCTGGTTTTCAGCTACCCAGGTCCATGTCAGCACATTGCCGGCAACCCAGTAAATGGAGTCAAAATTAAAGTCCCGTACAATCAGATCGGGTCCAGCCGTCATTTCAATACTCTCCTCTATAGACCTATTGGTACGTTACGGGGCATTCTGCGTGCAACGCCCGTTCGATGGCCCTGACTAGTCCCATCAAGTGATACACTTAAAAAGTAGAGCATGGGTGATCTTTGGTCCATTGCGACAATAGCTTCACGACATGCTTGATCAGCAGCACCGCCGATCTTCCTGCGCCAGGGGTTGTGAACCGGATGCCGTTGTCGGCCAGCACTGTTTCGATCTTATGAAGTGTAGCCTCGATCCCGCGGCGTCGGGCGGACATTCTTATGGATGTTCGTACGGGCTTGCCCCCGAGCAAGGTTGAAGCTTGGTAACTCCAGTCTCCTCGGTCAGGCTCGAATGGACAACCTATTGCAAGACTACATCTAGAGAACTCCAGCACGGTCGCCGCCGCGGCCAAACTACCCTTTGATCCGCCGTTCGGGCCGCTTCAGCCCGAGATTCTCGCGCAAGGTGGGGCCTTCATATTCGCGGCGGAACAGGCCGCGGCGCTGCAATTCCGGCACCACCAGCCGGGTGAAGCGCTCCATCCCCGTGGGCACTACTGGTGCTGCGATCATAAAGCCGTCGCAGCCCTTGCCGCGGTACCATTCCTCCATGACGTCGGCGACCTGAATGGGATCGCCCTTGAACATATTGCCCGCCATCTGTGGCAGGATGCGCTTGTAGGTCTGGCGGACGGTCAGCCCCTCTTTCTGCGCGACCTCGACGATGGCGTTGGCGATGCCAGTCGGGCCATGGTGTCCGTCCGGCCAGTCAATCATCGGACCATCGACCGGATAGTCCTTCATCGGCAGCCCGGTCATCTTGGCGAGGTAGTCGACGCCGACGGCGGGCGGCACCAGATCGTCCAATTCGCCGGCGAGATCGTCGGCCTGCTGCTCGGTCTCGCCGACGAAGATGGTGACCCCGGCGAGGATCTTGAGGTCGTCCGGTTCGCGCCCGTATTTCGCGAGCCGGTTCTTGAAGTCGCAATAGAGCGCCTGCGCTGCGGGCAAGGTCGCCTCGATGGCGAAGATGCAGTCGGCGTGGCAGGCCGAAAGCTCGCGTCCGGCCTCCGACTGGCCAGCGGAGAAGATCACCGGATGGCCCTGCGGCGGGCGCGGCGCGTTGAGCGGCCCCTGAACTTGGAAGTGCTTGCCCTCGTGACCGAGCCGCTGAACTTTCGACGGCTCGAGGTACCGCCCCGATGCCTTGTCCTGCGGAAAGGCGTCATCAGCCCAGGAATCCCACAGGCCCTTCACCACGTCGGCAAACTCATTGGCCCGTTCGTAGCGGGTCTCGCGCGCCACATGCTCGGCGTGGCTGAAGTTCAGCGCATCGCCGGCATTGGAGGTGGTAACCAGGTTCCACCCGGCGCGGCCGCCGCTGATGTGGTCGAGTGAGGCGAAGCGCCGGGCGACATGGAAGGGCTCGTCATAGGTCGTGGTGGTGGTGGCGACGAGCCCGATATGCTGCGTCACCATCGCCAGCGCCGACAGCAAAGTGACGGGCTCGAACACGCCCGGGCGGTCGGAGGGCGAGGTCGCCCCGAACAGATCCGGCTTGTCCATGTTGCGCACACCGTTGCCGTCGGCGAGGAACAGCAGATCCATCTTGCCCGCCTCGGCGATTTGCGCGAGCCGTGCGGCGTTGGCGATGTTGGCCGCCGGGCTGTCCCAAGCATCGGCATGCCGCCACTCCCCCACATGGCTACCCTGGGCGTTGGCGTTAGCGGCAAGAATCATAGACACGGCGTCTTCATCCATCAATTACGTAAACGGGTGGAAGTATCAAGGCCAAGCCCAGGTCTGTCCAGCTATGGTCAAGCCCAACGGCGACAAGCATATATTCCAGCTGGACGCTTCCGGTGCCGACGAGGACGGCGCGTGCCAATGCCAGAAAGCCAGCGGTTCGCGGCAGGGCCGAGCATGTCTTCGTCTATCGGAAAGGTCCTATGGGGCTCGTGATCCGAACCCTCAGCTTAGAAAAAGCGAGGGCAACGATCACTCTGGCCAATATGGTCTACAAGAGGAGGCAATGGTGCTGGCTCGATAGGCAAAGCGCGTCTGCTTGAATGATCAAGCCTCTGGTTTGACTGCAAGGGAAAGGGAAACGCTGCAGCTTGCTGCAGGCGGGCCCTGGTCTCCTCAAGTTCCGGTCACCCTTGTCCGTCAAGACAATCTATCGGTGGTCATTCCTAAAGCACCGTCAGCCGGCGACGTCGCGCTGACCTATATCGTGCTGGGGATCGAGCACATACTCGAAGGTTGGGACCATCTTCTGTTCGTGTTCGTGCTGATCTTGCTTGTGCCTGGCATGCGGCAGCTGATCTTGGCCGTCACGGCCTTTACGGTCGCCCACAGCATCACACTGGGGCTGGCGACCTTTGGGCTGGTGGCGCTGCCGCCGCAGGCGGTGGAGGCGGTTATTGCGCTTTCGATCGTGTTCCTGGCGGCGGAAGTGTTGCGCAGCCGCGCCGGGGGACCATTCCGATTGTCCGAGCGGCTGCCGTGGTTGGTGACTTTCGCTTTCGGCCTGTTGCATGGGTTTGGCTTTGCCGGTGCCCTGCGGGAGACCGGAATGCCGGAAGCCGCCGTACCACTCGCCCTGCTGATGTTTAACCTGGGCATAGAAGCCGGGCAGCTTCTATTCATCATGGCGGTCGTTCTAGCCGCCTTCGCAATCCGGTCCATGCTGGGAGCTGGCAGCATCGTGGCAGCCGCGCGGCCATACATGGCCTACGGCATCGGCTGCCTAGCCAGTTTCTGGCTTATCGAGCAGGTAGTATAGTTACCGGCGATATGCCCAAATCTCGACCTTGAGATAAATGGTCCGCTTCGGGGATGACCGGTTAGGCCATTTGCCACCACACTCACGAATGGCGGTTCTGTCCAGCGCCCCGGTCATTGCCGTCGCAAGTGCGCTGCGAAATGGTATGAACAGCAGGAATGCGTATGCTGCAGCTGAACGAATGTCTGCAATGGCCGGTTTCGAATTTGAGCGGCAAGGCGAAAGGACACGAGTGCGTCGCCGGTTCAAATTGAATCGCCTTCGAGATCAATTCGCCGAACCTTAATGTTTTCCGGTATTCCTGCTTCTGCAAGCAAGGCCGCGCGTGAGAATGACGGGCGCCTTGCGCAGGTATTCGTTACCCGCCGCACACCTAACCGCGAAGGCGCCTGCGTCGGCCCGGCTGGTCCATCCCGGTCCCCAGGCGGCGGGGTCCTCCAGAACCGCGGCGTTGGTGCTGGCGGTTCCGTTGGTCAGAATGCCGGGACGTATGATCGTCCAGTCGGTGTCGCTGTTCGCGATCAACCGCTCCTGCCGTCCCTTGTCGTCATAGGCATTCCCCAAGGCCAGATCGAACGCCGGACGCGCCGCCAACGGAATGGCAGCGCGGCTCTCGCTCGCCCCGAGTCCGGTCACGGCTACCAGACGGCGAGTCCCGGTCCGAGCCATCGCACTCAGCAGAACCCGGGTTGCTTCGGAAAACAGCGTTACGGGGGCGAAAGTGCGCCTAAGACTGGGTGCTATTCCCAGCGCCATGATCACCGCGTCAACATTGTCCAACGCTGCGGCGACATCCTTCTGCCGTAGCGCGTCTCCGGCGAAGGCCTGCAAACGGGGATGTTGGTGAGGCATACTGCCGGCACTGCGGGCAAATGCCGTTATGCGATGGCCCTGTTGAAGCGCCAATGTCGTCGCCTTAAGGCCAATGCCTCGGCTGGCGCCCATGATCAGTAAATTCGCCAATGTTCGACCTCGTTTGTTGAGAGCGGGATCGCTGCTGGAAAGAAGACCCACGGTTCCAGATACGACAGCGGACCGAGATCGGTGCTGCGCCGGGTGCGGCTGAGATGGGAGCCGTTGATCTTCTCTTCCCCGGCGAGAACGCCAGCCAGCCCATGCTCACTGGATGCTGCCATCGCCTCCTTTGCTGATCCAAGACCGTGCCATTCTTCGTCGAATGCCTACTGCACTATAGCTTCGAACTTCATGCATTTATCCAGAAGCCGCCGATAAGTTTAAGCTGCCAGCAGCCGGCCGCTTACTTCGGAAACAGGAATACAAGGTTAAGGCGGACGCCGACGCCTTCAGGGCCATTGTCGGGTGACGTGGCCCACCAGCGGAGCCCTGCGCCGATCTGGATTTTTTGCCCGCCGACATCAAGCAACTGGTTGACGCCCGCATTGATCGGGACCGAGGCTTCCCCGCCTGTCCAATCGTAGGTGGTTTCGGTGTTCAGGAAGAACGTTGTGGCGTCCTGCGTCATATAGTTGATGAAGGGCTGGACGAAAGATGCGTTCACCTTCGCCCTGCCGTCGCCTCCTGCCACTGACCACACATGGTTCGCGAGCGCGCCATAGGTCCAGGGACCCGATTGGATCAGGGCAACGCCAGTGGGGCCGAGGCCCAATTGCTCCGACCCGAGCGCCGTGTCCGTGGCGGTGGGCACCAGCGCCACCGGCCCGACGCCCCAGATGACGCCATTGGTTGGCTCTTTGGGCGAGAAAAACAGGCTCTGCACCGTATCGCCTAGCCCAAACTGTTCGCCGCCCGGCACGTCGTCGTCTTGCCAGATCACTGGCAGGATCGTACGCGAGATCATGTTCCAGTTATCGGAGATCGAAATAGGAATGACCGGCTGAACATTGACGAAGGCGCGGTCCCCGTCCTTCGGCCCATAGCCTGAATCCCAGTTGAACTGGAGCGGCACGCTGATCAGGCTCGCGATGGGATTGGCAAGCTGTTTCGCAAGCTCGGCCGATTCCTGGGCGGCCGCCGGACTGCCAAGGAGGAACGTTGCCAGAATGACGGGAGTGGCCGAGAGAAAGGACCCGCGGCTGACCGATTTGCAGGGGTTGTATTGTTTCATTGCGCCTTTTCGATATCCGGCAGGATCCAACTCCGGTTGAAGTATGCTTCCGTTGGCGAGTAGAACCGGAAGCAGGGGAACCACGCCTTGCCTGGGACAGTGGGAAGCCAGTTGACTTTACCCGCCGCCGGTTCATCCGGCCCGATATAGGGCGTTACGGAGCCTTCCTCATTGACGTCGAGGTCCATGCGGGAGGACCTGTCGGCCACCACCTGATCCTTAACGATCGGCGCGCGGGTTTCAACGTCGTAGACCGTGCCCATCGGTAGCAGCGGCGGCTGGACACCAGCGAATATGCCAAGCTCACCGAATTCGCCGAGGCCGAGAAGATCAAACGTTCCTACTTCCGCCGCATCCTGCTGGCGCCAGACATCTTCGAGGCCATCATGGACGGCGGGCAAGAGCCAGAGATCACCCTCGACCGCCTGCTGGCCCCCTTCCGGGTGGAGTGGGCGGAGCAACGAGCCCACTTCGGCTGTTGACTCGGGCAAACCTGGTACGATCGTGGCCTAAACTTACCATAAGGCGGACTTCACTCTCGGCCCCAAGCTGTCATTCGGCAACGGTCCTGCGAATATCTGGTTCGATGTTTCGCCGTATTCTAATTGCACCGTACCAACGGCTTGGCCCGCAGCAATGTCGATCACGACATCAATCATCCCTAGAAGCGGGCAATCGCGAATTGGCTGAACTTCATGGTGCGTGCCTGTCATCGGAAAGTAGATTTACTGGCAACAAATCATCGTGGCGAGAGTGTTGCCAAGCCAATCGCTAGTAGTGCTTGAAAGTCGGCGGCGGAGCCATAGACCGGCATTGGGAGCAAGTTCAACCGTCCCGGCACTAACATTACAACAGTACCACTCTGTGGGGCAGGTCAGGAGTGAACGTCAGAAGTATGGTTCGCGCCACTCCAACTCCTTCGGGCCGATGCGCTTGTCGATACAACGAGCGGCGGCGTAGCCAGCAATTTCTCCGGTCTGCGTACACCATGGGAAGTTCCGCATTACCATGAAGATGGTCTTATACTCGAAGGAGAGCGAAGCCCCGGTCAGGATCAAATTATCAACGCCTTTCGGAAGGAAACTGCGAAACGGAACTTCGAACTCGTAGGCCTTGAAGGAGTCCCAATGAAACACCTTGGTCATCGGTTTTGTCACAGCGTCGCGGAAGCTGGGGCCGCCGCGTGCATCCTCTAGCGTAAAGACATGCTCGCCGATCGGGTGGCGGCCGTCGCGGACACCAACATAGCGGCCGACGCTGGCGATCGCGGCGTCCTCGAAGCCAGGAACATATTTCTTAAGAAATTGTGCTTCGGCATTGACGAAGCTGCGGAGCAGGCGGGTTGCGGTCGATTGGTCTTTTCCGCTCTGATCCATTCTGAGCGCCATCTCATAGGGCGCGTTCTGCCAGAATACATAGGTTCCGGCAGTCGAGATCGGGCTCATATCCAACGTCGGATGGCCGATGTAAGCGGAGCCGTATACCGCGTTGCCGCCGCCCATTCGTGGCCGATAGAGACCGTCTGGAATGTCGCCCGCGGCACGGGCTTCGGCGATGGTCTTTGCCAGTTCCGGGTCCTGAGCGTCGCGCTGGTGTCGCGCGAGACGGTCGAAATTTACGCCTGACATCGTCCAGAGCAGCCCGCCCGGTATCGGCCGCGCGACGCGGGTCGGCGTCAATACCTACCAGGCCGTTTTCAGCAGTTTCGGCGGCAAGCGCTTATTCGAGCACACCGTGTATGGCGATGCTGTCAACATTTCCGCCCGGCTGGAGGGCGCCAGCCCCTTGAGTTTGAGCGGCGGGATGCTCGCGCAGCGCCGGGCGCAGGCCATCAAATGTCCCTGCATTCTATGGCGTTGGTATAAAATTCCGTGGCAGCGCAATGCAGCAAAAACACTGGCAGTTTGCGGGTACTCAGGTTAGCGTTTTCTCCAGTTCTCGCGATGCCGCGCACAAATAGCGGCCGAACGGACGGAGGAAACCATGACGACCGCTCAAGAAAGCTTGGAACTAACACGGGTTGGACCCGGCACCACAATGGGTGATTTCATGCGGCAGTACTGGATACCCGCCGCCATGAGCTCGGAACTCCAATCTGGCCAACCACCCATCCGTTTGATGTTGCTGGGCGAGAAGCTGATCGGCTTCCGCGACAAGGCCGGCAAGGTTGGCATCATGGACCAACGCTGCCCGCACCGCTGCGCCTCTCTATTCTTCGGACGGACGGAGGATGACGGCATCCGCTGTGTCTACCATGGCTGGAAGTTCGGCGCAGACGGACAGTGCCTGGAGCAGCCGAACCTGACGGCGGAACAGAATTTCGCCGATAAGGTGCGGGCCAAGGCCTACCCGGTGCAGGAGCGCAACGGTGTGGTCTGGGTCTATATGGGCGCTGCCGAACAGCCACCGGCCCTGCCCTCGTTTGAGGCCAATCTGATGCCGGAAGGCGAAACGGTTGTCCGAATGGTCCAGCGCGAGTGCAACTGGCTGCAGGCGCTGGAGGGCGATATCGATACCTCGCACTTTGGCTTCTTGCACGTAGGCAGCGTCAAGCCGGACAATGTGCCGGAGGGCCATCCGATCCATGGCACTGTCTCTGACCGCGCGCCGCAATACTTGGTGCGCGAGCGCGACTATGGCACGCAGTATGCCGCCTACCGCCCGCATGAAGACGGCCGCCGGACCTACTGGCGCTTCAACAATTTCATGTTCCCGTTCTGGACGCAGACGCCGCAGGCCAAGTTCGAGACCTATATCGTGGCGCGAGGGTGGGTGCCGATAGATGATACCCACACTATGTTCATCTCAATCCAATGGATGGGGAAAGACGTGGCGAAGAACCGGACCAATGTGGTGCCGCTGAAGGACGGTGGTACGATCCCCGGCTCGTCACCAGACAAACTATTGCCCAACACGGCCGGCTGGTACGGTCGTTGGCGGATGGAGGCGAACGCCGGCAACGACTACCTGATCGACCGCGATGCGCAGATGCGCGATGAGATATTTACCGGCATCGACGGCATTCATTTGCAGGACCAAGCCATCACCGAGAGCATGGGCGGCATTGTCGACCACACGTTCGAGCGTCTGGCGCCCAGCGACCAGATGATCACCCGCTCCCGCCGGGCGATATTGCGGGCCGCCCGCGCCTTCCGTGACACCGGCGCGCCGCCGCCCGGCGTTGAAAATCCGGACATCTTCCGCACCGCCCGCGCCGGCTTCTTCGTCGAGGAGCCGGACGTCGATTGGGAAGAGGCTTATGAGAAACAGGTCGAATCGGCGGTGCGCGCCGCGGACTACGCCAAGCAGGCAGCCGAATAGACCAGAATCCCCCCCTTCAGCCTGAGATGCGCCGCGAGAGCATGGTGTCAAGCCTGCCCCTTTCAAGGGTGCTCTGCCAGCGTTGCCTCAGGGTGTAGGTTTAGACTGACCGTATTCAGGTAGGCGCCATGCCCTTCGCCCCCCTCCATCACCACCCGCAACCGCCCGCACGGCCTACCCTTCTGCATCGGCAAGATCGGCCATGTGGTGCTGCACGTGGTGGACATGGCCCGCTCCGTCGACTTCTATGTCAATGTGGCGGGGTGGACGTCTCAAACGTCCATGGCGAGGACATGATGCCGGGCGGCATGGTATTTTTGCGGTTCAACCCGGATCAGCATGGGCTGGCGCCGGAAGGCGGGTTAGACGGACCGGCGAAAAATGTCGAGTTGAACCATGTCGCTTTCGAGGTCGCGAACCTGGACGGGGTGCTTCGAGCCAGGGCGCATCTGCGTGCAGCCGGCGTGCCAATCGATTTCGAGGTCCGTCGCCGCGCCGGCTGTCAGTCCGCGGTCGAGTTCTGCGACCCGGACAATCACCGGCTGGACATCTATTGGGGCATCGACCGGGTCGGCTCATTGGGCGAGCCGCGGCCGCGCGAGCAGTGGAAAGGTGCACCGTCCCTGGAAGCCACCATCGCCGACCTGGTCGAGGGACAGGACGCGACGCTGTGGGAAAAAAGCTGATGGCTGACGCCAAGCCAGTGTCAACATTGGACGAATTGCTGGCAATTGAAGCTATCCGGCAACTCAAGGCCGCCTATTGCCGGCTGGTGGATACAAAGCAGTGGACGCGGTTGCAGGCTCTGTTCGCGGAGAATGCAACCGTCGCCGGATTTGGCTCTGTGCCCGATGGCTCCGGCCCGGCAGAGTTTGTGGCAGGAGTGGCAGAGCGGATTGGCTCTTCGGTCTCCATCCATCATGTGCACGCGCCGGAGATCGTACTGACCGGTGTGGACGCGGCACGCGCCGTCTGGCCGATGATGGATTATGTGGAATTCCCCGATGCGCCGTCGACCGCGGAGCGAGGCTGGATCGGCTGGGGCTTCTATGAGGAGGAATACCGGCGTGAGGACGGCGCCTGGCGCATTTCTTTCATGCGCCTCGCCCGGCAACGCATGGACGATTTTGATCCTGAACACCCGGCGTTGAAGTCTGGCCGTATCCCGCCCGACCCTGGTTGGCTTTAGCGCGACCGTGCGCCGTAATAGCGGTCGAGGAAGCGGCTTTGTTCCATCCGCCAGCCCTCGCCGACGGCAACCTCGTCCCCCAATTGCAGGTAGGGGCTGGTGTCCTCAGTCACCTGTGGCCAGTCGAACGCTGCGCCGCCCGGAGCATCGCCGTAGGCAAAGCGGACCCAGCATTGCATGAAGGCATCGGAGACGGCCTGATCCAGCGGACCGATCTCGCCTTCCTGCGTGTCGGTGTGCTGCAGGTTGCCGAAGGTATAGGTCACATCCTCACCATGTTTCGGCGGCCAGGCACGGCCGCCGGGGTGGCGGGTCAGCAGATAGCGCCAGACCGGCTGCCCCGCCGCTGCCGTGCACTGGCCAACACCCCACGTGCCAAACGTGAATTGCGTGTCGCCGAACAGAAAGGCCAAGCTCTCCGCCACCTCTGCATCGTTCGCGCCCGGATAGAGGGTTGCTGCCTCTGCCGCCATATCGCCAAAGCTGGCGGCCAGCAATGCCTGGAACTCCGCCGGCGTCTTTACCGGCCACGTGCCGGTAAACAGCGAGCCTTCCTCCGCATTGCTGCCGACGATGATCGGCATCGCCTCGAATGCGCCGCGCTTGAAGCTGTCGCGGTCATTCTCGATCACCGACCAACCGTCATTGATCGGCCGCAGCGTGCGCGGGCCGGTCATGGCGCGGACGGCGGGGTTGATCGAACCAGTCTTGGCAAAAAGGTCCGCCGCCGACATATCTCGCAATGTGCGCAGATCCGCTGAAAGACCCGCGCCAGCCGCCTCGGCCTCATCCAAAGGCGTCAAGGGCCGCCAGACGCCTGGACTTTGCAGGATAGTGCGCTGGAACAGGCCCTTCACCAGCGGAGAGGTCAACAACAGGCCGATGGAGGCAGAGCCAGCCGACACGCCAAACGCTGTTACCCGGCCCGGATCGCCGCCGAACGCGCCGATATTGTCCCGCACCCACTCCAGCGCGGCGACGATGTCCATCAGGCCATAGTTGCCGGACGCGCCATTGTCCGACTCTGCCGTCAGGCCCGGGTGTGCCAGATAGCCGAACATACCGACGCGGTAGGTCATCGTGACCACCACAACGCCCATCCCGGCGTATTTGGCACTGTCCGCCCGCCGGTCCGAGCCGGAGCCGCCGACAAACCCGCCGCCTGGAACCCAGAACAACACCGGCAAGGGTTCCGTGCTACGCTCCGCCGGTGCCCAGATGTTGAGGTAGAGACAATCCTCCGACCGGCCCGAGCCACGCAGCCGTGGCAGGTCTGCCTGCATGCAGTCATCGCGAAATGCCGTTGCATCCCATGTCCCGGCCCAAGGTTTCACTGGCTGCGGCATCCGCCAGCGCAACGGCCCAACCGGCGGTGCGGCATACGGAATGCCTTTGAAGGAGACAGCGTCGCCCTCCCGCACGCCGGAAACCTGACCCAGCGGAGTTTCAATGATCACGGGCGATGTGCCGAGTTCAGTCATGTGGCGGCTTTCTCTTCTTCTACTTCAGGCGCGGTTGCCGCTTTGCTTGACGCCAACGGTGAACCCTCCGCACTATCTTGCCCTGAAAGACTATCAGGAAGGAAGCAGTCCCATGGCAGAGATTGTCTTTGGCTTCGGCACCTCGCACACACCGATGCTGAACGCCATGCCAGAAGACTGGCTGCTCAATTTCAGTGAATTGGACCAGAAACGTGGGCATCGGGACAAGGATGGCAACAAGGTCAGCTATGCCGAACTGCTGGCGAAAGCCGATCCGCGCGCCGTCGCTGTTCTAAACGAAGCGGCGGTAGCGGAGCGCCACGCTCGTGCACAGACGGGGCTGCAACGTCTGCGCGACGAACTGGCGGCGGCAAAACTGGATGCTCTCATCGTTATCGGCGATGATCAGAATGAGATGTTTGGCACCGACAATCTGCCCGCCATTCTGATCTACCGCGGCGAGACAATCGCCAACACGCCCCGCCACCTGGTCGGCCCGCCACGGCCGGATTGGAACCAGAATGCCACCGCGGCCTTCTACAACGACCCGGCCCGAGATTATCCGGTCGATGCAACGCTGGCCGATCACCTGACAGGCGCGCTGACCCAGGCAGGTTTTGACATCGCCACCGCCGACCGAACCGTCGGAGAGGGCGAAGGACATGCGGTCGCCTTCCTCCACAATCAATTGATGGGAGCGGAGCCCGTGCCAGTGGTGCCGGTGTTCCTGAACACCTACTATCCTCCCAACCAACCGACGCCACACCGCTGTTACACTCTAGGCCAGGCGATCCGACGGGCGGTGGAGAGTATGCCAGGTGATGCGCGGGTTGGTATTGCCGCGTCGGGCGGCCTCAGCCATTTCACGGTTGATGAAGAGTTGGATCGCTCGGTTTTGGCTGCTTTGGCCGATAAAGACGCCTCCGCCCTCCAAAACCTCCCCTTGAACAAATTGGAGGCCGGCAGCAGTGAAATCCGTAATTGGATCTGCATCGGCGGTGCCTTGGAGGGACTGGGCTTGCAGTGGCACGACTATATCCCTGGTTACCGCTCTCCGGCCGGCACGGGCACCGGCATCGCATTTGCGATCTGGCGTTAACGCGAGTAATACCAGACCTATTCCGCCGCAATTTGTTGCTGCAAGGTCTAGAGAAATCGTATCCCAACAAACGGTTCGAACACTGGCGAAAGATTGCATTCCTAGTCGGTTGACCTAACTTCGCAACCGCTACGGCTGTTGCTTTCCGCCCAACCGGCGATGCCGCCACCGTCGTTATGACCCCAAATGCGCATGGTTCTTCAGGCTTTCGGCTACAGCCAAGCAACTTCCCCATTTCAACGCTCAATCAATGGCCAGAAAGTGCGCACTATACCAACCCGAATGTGATCGATGCTGGCGAAGGCTCCGGCGACGGTTTGAAATTTGCTCAGACATATCGAGAAGGCAATCAAATTGGCCGAGTGCACTTCCCCACAAAATCGGCCGATGTTGGGCGCTTTGTGGATGCTGGCGACGGTTCTCAGCTTTGCTGCCATGCAGGTTTCCGGGCGTGAACTCTCAAGCGAACACGACGCTGTTGGCGTCATGTTATACCGGAGCCTCGTCGGCGCGATCTTGATGCTGCCGATTGCTTTGGCCTTCGGCGGAAAGAAAAACCTGATCACCCGCCGGCCATTCGGCCACTTGGCGCGCAACATCGTCCATTTCATGGGCCAGTATGGCTGGTTCTATGGTGTTGCGCACTTGGCCCTGGCGGATGTCACCGCGTTAAACCTGATGATGCCAATCTTTGGGGTCGTGCTGGCCATCCTCGTTCTGCGGGAACGTCTGACGGTCGCGCGGGCTGCCGTGATCATGTTCGGATTCGCCGGCGTTCTGATCGTGGTTCGGCCCGGTGTCATACCGTTTGAAATTGCGACTGGCATCACGCTCGCGGCTTCGTTCTGCTACGCCTTGTCGATCATTATGGTTAAGGCATTGACGTCGACGGAGCCGACGTTGCGGATCGTCTTCTACATGATGGCTATGCAGTTTGGGCTTGCCTTGGTTCTTGCACGCGGCGCTATCGTTATTCCGGCACTACCCGAAATCCCCTGGATATTCATCGTTGGCGCCAGCGGGTTAACGGCGCATTACTGCATGACACGCGCCGTCTCCGTCGCCGACGCTAGTGTGATCATGCCGATCAGTTTCCTGTCGCTGCCGATTATGGCGGCAATCGGGTTTGTATTTTATGGGGAGGAATTGGATGCCTACACCCTTCTGGGTGGCGGCCTGATCATTGGAGCGACATACCTCAATATTATCTGGTCAAACCGCAAGAATGGCTCTTTTGCCAGGCAATCCTGACCCGGATTTTCAAGCCGGCTGGAAAGTGGTCTATGTCGCCGGTTTAAGACTGACCCAAAAGTGTGATGAGCATGCCGGCACGCGCGAAGCCTTTAGCGTAGCTCAAACACGATCGCTTCCGACGGTGCGCTGCAAACTATTCACCCGGTGGAACGTCATTTTCCACATTGTGCGAGGCTATCCATTCAATCACATGCTCAGCAAACCCGAGAGACGCCGGGGAAGGTGCGCGACGCGTTGAGCGATAGAGGCAAATCTGCCGGATCGATTCCGGCTTTATGATCCGCCGCATCACAAGGCCCATTGGCCGTGCAAGGATGCCCACATAGGCTGGGGAAAGTGTGATCGCGTGTTCTGCTGCAGCCATTCCGAGAGCGGTTGAAACATGATCCACGATCATGGAAGGGGATATTCGTGAATCTCCGGGCAGGTCGCTACGCATTCTGGCGACGCTGTGCTCATGATCCCGGCCGGCAGCGACGATCGGATGGCCATTTAGGTCATCCCACTCAACATTGGGTTTCGAGGCCAGTGGATGCTGCGGCGAACACCAAAGAACCCACGGACTTTCGAACAATGGCTCGCGCTCGGTGCCTGCTCCGTAAGGACGGTCCGGGCCAACGGCCAGATCTACTTCCCCGGTAGAAACCGCGTCAACCAATCCCTCCACCGGGGTATCGCGGATGACCACGACGACCTTCGGATGCTGCTCGGTATAGTCTTTCACGATCTTCGGCAGGATCATCCCGGCGATCACTTGCGGCGCCGCGATATGAACCATTCCCGCAGCCTGATTCCGAAGATTGGCAGCCGCCATCTCAGTCAGGCCAACATGTTTGATGACGGCCTCAACCGAACCCAACAAATCCCGACCGGCCGTTGAGGGTTCGACCTTCCGCGTTGTTCGATTGAACAGCCGTAAGCCAAGGGTCGCTTCCAGTTCGACCACCAGTTGGCTGATCGCTGACGGTGTGAGGCCAAGGCGGTTTCCGGCGTCCTTGAAACTCAACGTTTCGGCCACGGTAACGAAGGCTTCGAATTGCCGGAGCGTAAAGCGGGAGAGCGACATCTGCCTCTGCCTATTAATTAAATTATCTTACTAATTATTGAAAAACCATGGTTTGTCTAAACAATAATGCCTCCGTATTTTGAGACTGTGTCTCAGCCTTGGAGGTATCATCATGAAGCAAGTCCTTTACATCCCCCATGGCGGCGGGCCCCTCCCGCTCTTGGGCGATCCGGGCTATGCGCGGCTAGCGACAGCGCTCCGAAAGCTGAATGCCACTGTGGAGGGGGCCAGGGCCATTATCCTGGTGACGGCGCACTGGGAAGCGGATCATCCCACTATTGCGACAGCTAACAAGCCCGGCATGCTGTTCGACTATTATGGGTTTCCGGAGGCGGCCTACCAGATCGACTATCCCGCGCCAGGGGCACCGGAAATCGCTGAATCGGTAGCTGCCGCGCTGAATGGCGAGGGGTTCAGCGCGCAGTTTGATCCGGATCGAGGGTTTGACCACGGAACCTTTATCCCGATGGCGCTGATCCGTCCCCAAGCTGACATCCCAATTCTCCAGATGTCGCTCCTATCGTCGCTGGACCCGGCTGCGCATTTGGCGATGGGACGTGCCCTGGCCAATTTGCCCTTGGATAATGTTGTTCTAATCGGGTCCGGCTTCAGCTTTCACAATCTCGGCGCTCTGACCGGCAGATTGAAAGATGATGGTCAAACGGGCCCGGCTATGGCGCGGGCATTCCATGACTGGTTGGACGATGTCGTTTGCGGATCGGATCATACGCCGGCGGATAGAGCACGAGACCTGGTTGCCTGGGAGGCAGCACCGGGCGCGCGCTACTGCCACCCGAGGGAGGAGCATCTTTTGCCTTTGCATGTCTGCTACGGCGCCGCCAGTGCCAAAGAAATGACCGCGCGCACTATGTTCAGCGAGCCGGTCAAAGGATTTCAGACGTCCGGATACCATTGGCAATGAACCATCGGCCGGGCTGACCCCAAGCGAACTAGCGATTGCCCTGGAACCCAATTGACAAACTGAACTGAGCGATGACCCAAACTTACAAATCATCGGGCGAAAAATTTCCAACCACTATCGTCTTTATCCTAGGCGCTCTGGTCGCGTTTGGACCTATGTCCATCGACATGTACCTGCCTAGCCTGCCCAGCATCGGGCAGACTTTCGGCGCCAGTCCAGGCGATGTTCAGTTGACGCTCAGCGCCTTCTTCATCGGGTTTTCCCTGGGGCAGATTTTTTATGGACCGCTATCGGATCGTTACGGCCGTCGCCCGATCCTGTTGATCGGCATCGGCCTTTACATTCTCACAAGCGCCTTGTGCGCGATGAGCGAAACAATCGACCAAATGATCGTATTCCGCTTTTTGCATGCCCTGGGCGGCGGTGCCGGTACAGTCGTCGCCCGGGCCAGTGTCCGCGACCGCTTCGATACCAACCAAGCATCGCGCGTGATGTCGTCGATGATGGTGGTGACAGCCATCGCCCCGCTCTTCGCGCCTCTGGTAGGCGGGTATATTCTCACCTGGTTCGGCTGGAGAACCATTTTCTGGGTACTAACCGGCTTTGGGATCGTTAGTTGGCTCCTCGTCGCCTTGGCACTTCCCGAGAGCCACCCCAAAGAAACACGCGCCACTGGGCCGGTTTCAGGGACCTTTAACGGCTATCTTCTCGTTCTGAAAAGCCCTGTTGCCGTTGGTTGCATTTTGTGTGGTGGATTCGGGTTCGCCGGCATGTTCGCTTACATTGCGGGAAGCCCGTTTGTTTACATTGAAATATTTGGAGTGTCGCCGCAGGAGTACGGATATCTGTTCGGGCTGAATATCGTTGGGATGATAATCGGCGCACTTTTGAATGCAAAAATTGTGATGCGCGCCGGGGCCATCAATATGATGTCGGTTGGGGCTTTGCTCGCCGCCGTTGCCGGTCTCATTTTGGTAGCGATGGCCGTGTCTGGAGCCGGTGGCCTGCTCGGATTGGTCCTGCCGCTGCTCTTCTTTGTCGGCTCATTAAACTTCATTGCAGCGAATGCCATCACCGTGGCGTCAGCGGGCTTCCCTCAAAATGCAGGAGCGGTGGCAGCTTTGTTCGGCGCGGCACAGTTTGGCCTTGGCGCCATTGCCAGTTCGATAATCGGGCAATTGGAAGATGGAACGCCGATTCCGATGGCCGCGACGATTGCAGTCTGCGGCATCTGCGCATTGGCAGCAAACCTTTGGGTCCGCAAGTGCGAAGCCGAAACTGTCGAAGGTGGAACCGCCTCTGCACCTTAATTAAATCTTTGCTCTTTATTTGCTGGGTGTTTCCGCTTACCAGACGGTGCCGTTTCATGCGGCAACGTCCACCGCCCGCCCTTTTCGGGCATTGCAACGTTCAGCAGACAATCACCGATGATTGGTAGGAACAGCGAAGAGGACCGGGAAGCCAGGGCAGGTGGAAGGTACCTCGAGTTCTGTGCCAGTAGCGGTCGTCATCAGAGTGAAACACCCAAACTGCCAATTTTGGCTGATGAATTCGACCGTGCAATTCAATTGTCTTACAA
Source organism: Alphaproteobacteria bacterium (assembly GCA_965222315.1). Taxonomy (GTDB): domain Bacteria; phylum Pseudomonadota; class Alphaproteobacteria; order Bin95; family Bin95; genus JACKII01. The sequence continues at coordinate 3,521,167 of OZ244951.1, forward strand.
ACAGGTACATTTTCTGCAAAGTCTCAAACTTCAGAGAATACTAGGCCGCAGAGAACAATTTACTGCTGGCCTCGACCCGACGCAGTCACAAGCACATCCGCTATAACCATCGAAAGCAACGACTTTTTCAGGATGCCGCCGCGAGCAGAGAAAGTCTTCGTGAGGGAGTGCTGGCTGGGGGATCTGCAATCGAACCTGAGATACCGGAGTCAGAGTCCGCAGGCGAAGGCCCAGCGCTTAGCCGTGCTCGGCGTCACGCCCCCTTTCCAGCCGGATAGCTAGACGGCGTTGGCTCAGGCCACCCTCCAGTCCTGCTGCGCCGGTACAGCGCCAAAAGCAGCGATCATGCCGGCGGCCATCTCCAGCAGCGGCTCTAGCAGGTCTAGCTGGCGAATCCAGGCGTGGGGAATGCCGTCCAGCCCCTTCCAGGCTCCGTGGATCTGGCCGGCAATGGAGGCAGTCGATTCGCTGTCGCCGTCATGGTTCGCAGACAAGCGGATCGCCTGAACAAAGCCATCACTAGCCAGCACGGCGTACAGGCCGATGGCGAGCGCTTCCTCGGCGACCCACCCTTCGCCTATCTCATGGTACCCTTTTCAAAGCTACGAAGAGTTTTTGAACAGGGGTTCTCTATGAGTAAAATCCCCAGTTATCTCCATGAGAGGCCGGAGGAAACGCTCAGACGTGAGTTTCTGAAGGTGCTTGCTTTTCCTTTAAACTTTTTTTCTCCGCATCCATTTCAAGCAGGTATGGAGCCACAAAACCAGAGTAGCAGTCCTTGCGGGTCTGCGGCAGATCCCGCCAGCCAGTTATAGAGCCTCGGCACGCTTTTTCTCCGCATGTGCAGTTCCCAGGGAAATGGTCGATCCGGTAGTTGCGCATCGCATAGTCGAACGTGGCTTCCTCATTCGCCTTGATATGGCGCATCGCAACGAAATCGTGCCCGCCATGAACGTTCAGTTTAATTCCGCAGTTGGGCTCGCAGGAATGGTTGAACTTGCTGATAAGGCCAGCATGCAATGCATACTCATTCTCGCCGGTTTGTGAGGCGTGCGAATGATTTTTAGAGAGCCGCTTTTCAATGCGGCCCACCAACAGAGTTTCTCCAGCCGCAAATGGCTTTGTCGTGAATATTCCATCGCCTTTCGTGGCGGTCGTGCGTAATTCTATGCCGTGCGTCATGGGTTCTTCCTTGTGAAATTCGGTCATGTGCGAATAGCGATTGCAGTGGTCGCGTTGGTGGCGTCCAGAGTCTTTCGCACTTTTGTTCAAGCGACGGCGGCTCCCTGGTGATTGTTTCGCGCCTCATGCAACGGCGCCATGTTCATGTATTTGCGGGTCGACCACTGTGTGCCAGCGATGTGTCGTAATCTGGCCGCCGCTAGGTTCAGACAGGATTGACCATCCGGGAACGCACCGACGACCCGTGTCCGGCGCCGGATCTCCCGCATGATCCGCTCCAGCGGATTGTTGGTCCGCAGCTTGATCCAGTGGCTGTCAGGGAAAGCGTAATAGGTCAGGGTCTCGGATACGTGGTCGTCGACGAGGTCCGCAGCGCGCGCCATACGCTGGCGGCGGAGCTCGTCGACGACAGCACCGGCCTTGGTTTCAGCTGCCGACCGGTTCTCCTGAGCATGGATCGCTTTCAGCATGTGGCTGACTTCCCGCACCTTCGCCGCCGGTATATGGCTGAAGACGTTGCGGTAAAAATGCACGACGCAGCGCTGCCAGCGGGCGTCCGGCAGGTATTCCTCGATGCTCTCCACCAGGCCGCGGCAGGCATCCGAGATGACCAGTTCCACGCCTTGCAGCCCTCGGTCCACCAGATGGCGCAGAAAGGCCGACCAGCCGGACTTGTCCTCTTTGGCGCCCTCGCAGATACCCAGGATTTCCCGGTAGCCCTCGGCATTCACCCCGATGGCTACCAAGAGCGAGACATTGCGGACCTCGCCTGCCCAGGTGCGCTTCATGACGATCCCGTCCAGGAAAACATAGGGATGTTCGCCCTCGATCGGCTTGTTCCGCCAGGCCTCGATCTTGGCGTAAATCTTCTTGTTCAGGTTCGAAACTGTGCTCGGGCTGACCCGTGTACCCCACAGCGCCTCGGTGATGTCCTCGACCCGCCGGACCGAGCCCCCGGCCAGGTACATCTCAATCAAGGCCTCTACGACCGAGCTTTCCCGCCGCCGGTAGCGCTCGATAATCGCGGTCTCGAAGGTCTGCCGGCGCAGCTTTGGCACCTGCAACTGCACTTTGCCGGCCTTCGTTTCCAGAGAACGCTCATAATGGCCGGCGCGCCTGTCCATGCGGCCCTCGCTCCGTTCATACCGGCCCGCGCCGCACAACTGATCCGCCTCGGCGTCCAGCATGGCGTTCAGGGCTTCTTCGACCGTGCCCCGCACCATCTCGCCCAGGTGGTCTCGGATGCGGGCTTCATCGATTTGGATAACCTGGCCCATCGGTTTCTGTTCTGTCTTGTCGTCCATTTCCGGTCCCTCTCAGTCAGTCTGATCGGAACCGCCGCGCTCGGCAAATGTGCGAAAGATTGTGTACGTTATCGTCGCGTTTGATATTGCCTAAAAAGGAATGAGCCTATGGTAGGTAAAGGTTAGAAAGCAAACGAGTGTCAGAACTGGGAATGTCAGCAGCATATGGCTGGAAATGGGCGGTGTTTGAGGGGCGTCCTGTACCGGCAATCCACGTTGGCGAGGTTGTTTCAGCGCGGACGTTTCAAAACATTTTAGGATGGGTGAATACGCCGTTTCCTGGTCAAAATGCATCGTGTTCCAGCCCTTCATGACGGGCTTGCACTGATGTTATCACCTGATGTGCGTTTCGCTTGGGCGATAGCATCAGTGAGATTGGAGTAGCGGAACTCTCCCACGTGGAATGTATCGACAGTGACGTGCTGAATACCTAATTGCTCCATTTCAGTCCTCTGTTGTTCTGAAAAGACGGTGGCCTCAATACTCTTGCTGGTATCGGTCATAGTATACTTCCCTGATTTTGGTGAAATTTGGTATTGTTATTACCCCTTGATGCGGCCCATCGATTTTGCCGAACGGTTTTCCAATGGGCGTCCAGCTTGGCTGTCCCGCTCAAGGGCTGCTTCCAAACGGCCAGCAGCGATTACGAGCGTCTGTTTAACACCCGGGTGGCCCTGAACCGGCTTTAGGTGCAGGTAGGTTTGAACCTTTCGGTATGCGGTGAAAGATATTCCCTCTATCAACTCCTCGTCGGTCTCAATGTCGTAGTTTCCGGCGGGGAATAATGTGTCTGGTGCATCACAATAGAACGGATGGTTAAAATGAACGATTCTTTTTGTTTTGCGCATTGTCATTGTGAATCCTCGCCATGTTGTTTGCTAGCTGCACTCAAAGGCAGCAGAGGAAAATTTTTTACTATGTCATAATTAGCAAGGCCGATCTGATAGGCTTTGAGTTTGTCGGATCGCGTTCTACTCACTCACCTAAGGTAGGAATCACTAAAGTGGTATTGTTCGGCTGGACAATAGAATTGGGTATCGGCCGGATGGAAAATTTATACTCATTTCCGAATACAGTTTTTCTGATGCCATTTTAAATGGCAGTTTTAGCACTTTTTACCCATCAAGATAACAGTCTCTGTTATTTAAATGGGGTCTATCAATAAAATCCCAAGAAATATTTTTCTTGGGATTTTCTTATTCTAATTTATCATGAATTCATTGTGACCGCCCGGTAAAGCCACTCTGGAGGCCACACAGGCTGATCAGTTACGCTGCTCCCACAGCGTAACACCAGGGCAGGAATTCGTCGATCTGGTTAATCTAGTGATCGGCGCCTAGCGGCGCTGAATCTAGCGCGAAATCGGAGGCCTGATGGCTGCTGATTGGTTGCTAGGAAAAACTAAGGGCTCAGGCTAACTTGCCTAAGAGCGTGTTTGAGAAGGGGATTCCATCGGGGCAAATCACGTGATTCATGGGTTGTTGGCCTTGCCCTTATGAGATCCGACGCCGATGCCCCGATCCAAACGACGCAAGCGTTACCCGACCGATCTTACGGACAACCAATGGGTTATTCTTGAGCCGTTGATCCCCGACGCCAAACCCGGTGGGCGGCCTCGGAAAGCCGAGAAGCGCCGGATCGTTGAGGCCATCCTCTATCAACTCCGCGCCGGTTCGGCGTGGCGGTTGCTGCCGCACGATTTCCCGCCCTGGCAGACAGTCTACTACTATCTGCGCCGCTGGCAGGCCGAGGGTGTTTGGGCAACGGTTAACCATACCCTTCTGATGGCCGACCGGGAGCGGACCGGGAGGGAAGCCTCTCCCAGCGCCGCCATCATCGACAGCCAGTCGATCCGCAGCGCGGATCAAAAAGGGGATTCAAAGGCTTCGATGCGGGCAAGAAAATCCATGGCCGCAAGCGGCACATCCTGACCGATACCGACGGGCGTCTCTTGCAGGTCGAAGTGCACGGCGCCGACGTGCAGGACCGGGATGGCACAAAGGGCCTGCTGCTGCGCTCGCCCAGGCTCTACCCCTTCGTCGAGCGGGTCTTTGCCGACGGCGGCTATGCCGGGAAACTGGTGAACTGGGCCAAGGACGAAGCCAACCTTGCGCTGGAAATCGTCCGCCGCATGCCATGGGCCGAAGGCTTCGTTGTCATCAAACGGCGCTGGGTCGTCGAGCGCACCTTTGCCTGGATCATGAAGTGCCGGAGGCTGGTCCGCGACTACGTACAACTCCCAGCCGTTGCTGAAACCCTGATACTCATTGCTGCCGCCACGACACTGCTCAGACACTGGCCGTGATGCTTCTCAAACGCACTCTAACGCTTGCGGGGCATTGGATATTTCATCTGATCTTCTATTCCCCGCCATAGAAATTCCTCGCCAGGTGGTGCTCCGCGAGTTTCCTGGATCGCCTGCTCCTCGATTTGAGCCATCGCTAAGTCCGCCTCTGCGGCGAAGGCCAATTCTTGCTCGATCAATTCCATCAATTGGAACCCAGCGATTCGGTTGCTCACCTGTAAACTCCTTTTCCTTAGGGCTTAAAATTGCAAGCCGATTTAGGATGGCGTCCTCGCGGTGAACGCGATCCTCAAGTCAGGGTAAATCACGCCGCAAGGGTCCATATCGACAGATTGAAGGCCCTGGCATGGGCAATCGGCGGCGAGATTTCGTTCAGCAAGTTGGGGAGTTCAATGCTTGCGCCAAATCGCTCCGCCAGCACGCTCTTCCGATAAGTACCGAACCGTTCGAATTTTTCGCAGGCCACACGCACACGGTCAAAGGGATATTCATGAAGCTGCATGGCTTTCGTTTGATGGCCTTGGTCATTGCATTCCAGGCTTGACCCATATTTCGACCTCCGCTTGCAACTTCCGTTCTTTTGGCGGGGTAGTCCAACCCAAGTTCTGATAAATGCCGACGACGGTTTCACCGGCATCTGTCGTCCATTCGACATGGAGGATATCACCATCGGCATCACCGCCGAGAATTTTGGCATCCCTATTTTTCAACATACTTTCTCCGCCCATCGAGCAAGCGTTACAGAACAAACCCAATGTTTATTTCGTGGATCGACCTCTAATACGGGCGAAGTTCGGCTGTGGATGGTCCTAGCAATCAGATAGCGCAGCAATGCGCCGGCGACGCCCGGCTGGCGTGTGTGCCGCTTCCACGGAGCACCGAGGGGGGGGGGCAAGGGGCAAGAAGCATTGGGTCTACAAGACGGGAACTTATAAATTGGATGCTAAGATAGAATGGGGACAGGGCCGAATTTTATTGCACGAAACGCTAGTATTTTTTCTTAGCCACCACAAAAATAGTAAATACACTTAAAAGAAGATATAACGTTGGAGCTATTGATATATTTGATATTTGAGTATACACTTCACCATCTATCACTTGCAAAAGATTGCTACTATTTCCTGGTGGGCCTCCCCATATCCCGAAGAGTTCAAATGGATCGTATATTGCTATCGACCCGCCTAAATTCGTTAGGGGGGCACCAATCGCAATTTCCATTAAACTGACATTGAAATCGTGAAATGCGAAATGCCTAGTTTCATTTGACGGAGCGGTTACTCCTGTGACTGGATCGTAAAAAGTACCGCTCCGATTGAAGGCAGAATAAAACGTTGGTGTTCCATCCCATGCAGGACCTTCAATTGCAACATTCGAAAAAGTAGTTGTATCTTCATCAAAGACAAATGACCCGGTGGCGACACTTCCATCTATGAAAACGAAGTTCACGTTCCATTTTATTGGTAAAGCTGATGCTGACGTTAAGGGAACGTATAGCAACGTTAGATAGGTCATCAAACGGAGGAATATTGTCATACGATTCGCTCCTTGGGTCTAAATTTTGAACCACTGTTGGTTGCTAGCTGGTTGCTAAGAAAACCAAAGGCTCTACCGATTTCAATCAAACTATTTGAAAAAAATGGCGCGCCCGGGAGGACTCGAACCCCCAACCTTCTGATCCGTAGTCAGACGCTCTATCCGATTGAGCTACGGGCGCTTGGTCCACGGCGAGCAGCAGGGCATCGCCGTGGAGCGGCTGCATGTAGCCGACCAACGCATCTTTGACAAGGCAAAACCGCGAGAAAATCGAAAATCCGCGGGAATGCTCCAACGCCGCCGTTCGAATGCCCTGCCTCGACCGGGGCTCGACCTCTATTGCCGGTGCGTGTAGCTTCTCCCGCACCTCACCCATCGACCGCTCCGGTGGCTCGACTATTTCCGCTGCGGGAGTTTTCAGCATCCATGGCCACGGCACCTGCTCATTCGTTTCCCGTGTCTTGGGACGAACTCCACCGGGATACCCGGGCGCTCGCCTGGCGCCTGGCCGGCATGCAATTCGAAAAAATCGTCGGGATAGCGCGGGGTGGCCTCGTGCCGGCGGCGATCGTCGCCCGTGAACTGAACATCCGCAATGTCGATAACGTCTCTATCGCCAGCTATGAGGGCAAAGTGCAAGGTCAACCGAGGGTTATCAAAGGCCCGGAAGGCGACGGCACCGGTGTGCTGGTCGTCGATGACCTGACCGACACCGGCGTTACCGCCCGGCTCGTTCGCCAATTGCTGCCAAAAGCCCACATCGCAACCGTCTATGCCAAGCCGGCGGGCCGCGACGACGTGGACACCTTCGTCACCATGGTCAGCCAGGATACCTGGATTGTGTTCCCGTGGGACCAGGGGGAGCCCGTCCGGCATAGCGGATAGGCTCCCGTCTGCGCCTGGCCGTGCGGCAGGCGGATTTAGGGGTCCAGGCCTTTAACCCCTTCAGGCAGTTCCACCTGGAAGGTGTTCAGTGTCATGGAAACGATTGTGTAGTAGCCGCTGATCCCGATCAGATCGACGACCCCCTGCTCCCCGAACTGCTCCAGCGCCCGCTGGTAGCTTTCGTCGCTTACAGCCTTGTCGTGATGCAGTTCCGTACAGAAATCATAAAGGGCGGCCTCGTCCGGCTGCATCGATGAGGGCCGCTTTTTGGCGGCGATCGCGTCGATGACCGCATCGGAGAGCCCGCCCTTCCGGGCGAGCGGCGCATGGGCATACCACTCGTACTGTGAAGTCCAGTAGCGGGCGCAGATGATAATCGCCATTTCCGCCAGCCGGGATTCCAGAGAGGTGTTGTAGCGGCAGTACTCGCCGAGCTTTTGCCCACGATCCGCCAGCTCCGGCGAGCGAATCCAGGCAGGAAACGGCCCACGGATGCCGCCGCGGGGGCCAGATTTGATGGCGTCCAACACCTCCTGCTGGCGTCCAGTCAGTGTCAGCGATTCCAACGGTTGCAAGCGCGCCATGGCACTACTCCTTTTGCGATCTTGGTTTTTGATGGCCTTAACAGATAGTATAGAAACTAAGAGAGCAATCGTGCCGTTCGGTTTAACCAACGCGAAACTGCTTTGGCTCAATCAGCTCAGGAAAGCCAGCGAGCGGGCCGCTTCCGGTCAACCATGGCGGGATTGCTTGGAGTTTGGAGACAAGCCATGCGTCCAAAGCGATCAACAACGGTTCTTCAGCGGCTGACAGGGCAAGAAATCGCCCTTGCGGCCGTCGCAGGCAGCATACTCTTATGGGCAGGTATCCTGCATTGGCTCCTGGCCTGACAGGCTCTCTCCACGGGCCAGCGATCCGCCAGTCTGACGCCTGTTGGCGCTGGCATTTGCGCGGATATTTGCGCCGGGCGCTGGCAAATCCTGCCGTTCGGCGAGTCCACCCTCTACTGGTATTCTTCAATAAGAACTTTTGCATCCGATGCACTTCTCCCGTGTTTCGCCGTTGCGCGGCTGTGCCGTTTCCTCTAGGAAAAATGCCTCAATTAAGGGGCGCGACGCTAAGAAACGCGCTTCTCCTCAGGATACGGCTTAATTTGGGAGGGTATTCCCCGTGAATGCGGTTGCTCAGGCGTATGCAATGCGCCAGGCCCTAGCGCGCGGCTCACGACCGAAGGGTGATTGCTGATGGCACTCCTTGACGTCGAAAACGTGGTTGTCCGCTTCGGTGGCATCGTCGCCCTGGACGGTGTGACGTTTGATATACCCGAAGGCCAGATTGTTGGCCTGATCGGCCCGAACGGCGCCGGTAAAACCACCCTCTTCAACTGTCTTTCCCGGCTCTACACCCCGAACGAGGGCGACGTGCGCTTCGAGGGCCAATCAATCCTGGGCCTTCCCGCCGAAAAGATCGCGGCGCTCGGCATTGGGCGGACGTTCCAGAATCTGGCCCTGTTCCCGACCCTGTCGGTGTTGAACAATGTCATGATCGGCGGTCACTGCCGCACGAAGAGCGATTTTATCTCCAACGCCTTCCGGCTGCCATGGGTTGGCCGGGAAGAAAAGGAACTGATGGCGCGGTCCATGGAACTCATTGAGTTCATGGAACTGACCGATGTGGTTAACACGCCGGTGGGTTCCCTGCCGTTCCCGTTTCAAAAACGGGTCGAGATGGCCCGAGCGCTGGCCAGCCAACCGAAAATCCTGCTGTTGGACGAACCGGCGGCCGGTCTGAACCACGAAGAACTTGACCATTTGCTGGAGCAGATCGAGGCGGTGCGCACCGAGCGCGGCATTACCGTCTTGTTGGTAGAGCACCACATGAGCCTGGTGATGCGCGCCTCCGACAAGGTCGTCGCCATCGACTTCGGCCGCAAGATTGCCGACGGGACCCCGGCGGAAGTCCAACAGGACCCGAAAGTGATCGAAGCATATTTGGGGACGGCGGACTGATGGCATTTCTGGAAGTCAAAGGGCTCAAGGCCTTCTACCGCCAGGTCGAGGCGCTGCACGGCATCGATTTCGCGCTTGAGGAAGGCGGGATTACCACCATTCTGGGGGCAAACGGCGCCGGCAAAACCACAACACTCCGCTCGATCTGCCGGATGGTGCGAACCGAAGGCGAGATCCGCTTCGATGGCAAAGACCTGACGGGCATGGCGACGGAGAACGTCGTCCGCCTTGGCATCGCCCATATTCCCGAGGGCCGCGGCACGTTCGTGCGGCAGAGCGTCGAAGAAAATCTGCAACTGGGCGCGTATACCCGCAAGAACAAGCAGGAAATCCTCCAGGACATGGAGCGAGTCTACGACTATTTCCCCCGCTTGCGCGAACGGCAGAAGCAGCAGGCGGGCACTCTGTCCGGCGGCGAGCAGCAGATGCTGGCCATCGGCCGCGCGCTGATGCTGCGCCCGCGACTGATGCTGCTGGACGAGCCGAGCTTTGGCTTGGCGCCGCTGATCGTGCAGGAAATCTACCAGATCATGCGCCGCATCCGCGAGGATGAGGGCACCTCCATGCTACTGGTGGAGCAGAACGCCAACATCGCGTTGAACCTTGCCGACCACGCCTACCTGCTGGAAACCGGCGACGTGGTGATGTCAGGCGAGAGTCACGTCATCCGCGATGACGAGAACGTGCGCAAAAGCTATCTCGGCTACTAAAGGGCGGAGACTATGGATTTATTCTTTCAGCTAACGCTGGCGGGGCTCGCCATCGGCTCGATTTATTCATGCGTGGCGCTCGCCGTGGTCATGATTTATCAGGCGACCGACCACTTTAATTTCGCCCAGGGCGAGATGGCGATGTTCTCAACGTTCATTGCCTGGACAATGCTGGGTTTCGGCCTGCCGGTTTGGCTCGCTGCGGTTTTGGCGGTGGCAGCCTCTTTTGTTGCCGGCATTATCATCGAACGCACGATCATCAAACCGGTTGAGAATGCCCCGGTTCTGAACCAGATCGTCGTATTTATCGCCCTGCTGATGATCCTGAACAATGTTGCCGGTTGGGTTTGGGAATTCACCATCAAACCCTTCCCGAGCCTTTTTCCGGAAGATCTGGGCTTCAAATCCGACCTGATCGGCCCGCACAATCTCGGCGTCATCGCCCTGACGCTGCTGGTGCTGCTGTGTATCTTTCTGTTTTTCCGCTATACCCGCGTTGGCCTCGCCATGCGGGCGGCCGCGGCGAACCCGGACTCGGCCCGTTTGGTCGGCGTCTCGGTCGGCTGGATGCTGGCACTCGGCTGGGGCTTGGCAGCCGCCATCGGCGCCGTCGGCGGTATCTTGGTGGCGCCCATTGTTTACCTGGACCCGAACATGATGAGCGGCGTGCTGCTCTACGGTTTCGCCGGCGCGCTCCTGGGCGGGGTTTCCAGCCCCGGCGGCGCCGTGTTGGGCGGCCTGATCGTTGGTGTGCTGGAAAACTGGGTCGGTCAGTATGTGCCAGGTGGCGGAGAGCTCAAGCTGACATTCGCCTTGATCCTGATCATCGGCGTTCTGATGTTCAAGCCTACCGGGCTATTTGGCCTAACCGTTGTGAAGAGGGTTTAGCCGAGCCATGGCGCGTCCCAATCCCATCACCCCCACGCTGCTGATCACCTTTCTGGCGGCGGTCGCTTTCGGTATCTATTTGCCTTGGGTAGATATTACTATCCCTTTATTGGGTTGGCATATCGAGATATCAGACTTCACCACTTATCAGTTCACGCTTGCGCTCGCCTATGCTGTAGCCATGCTCGGACTGAACCTGCTTACCGGCTATAATGGTCAGTTTTCGGTGGGCCACAGCGCCTTCTTCGCGGTAGGCGCCTATACCGCCGCGATCATGATCGAGCATTTTGGCCTCAGCCCCTACACGGCGATTGTCGTTGCGGCGGCGGCATCATTCCTGGTCGGGTTTCTGTTCGGCTTCCCTGCCCTGCGGCTCGAAGGCCTGTATCTGGCGCTGGCAACCTTTGCGTTTGCGGTGGCGACCCCGCAATTGCTGAAATTCGACGCTTTTGAAGAATGGACCGGTGGCGTTCAGGGTATTTACGTACCCAAGCCGGAGCCGATGATTGCCAGTTGGAGCGAGGACCAGTCGCTTTACTACTTCGCATTGGCGATCACCGTGTTTTTGATGGTGATTACGTGGTGCCTGCTTCACAGCCGCAGCGGCCGGGCCATGATGGCGATCCGCGACAACCCCATTGCCGCCCGCACAATGGGCATCAACCTGCCGCTGGTTAAGACCACCACGTTTGGGCTGAGCGCCATGTATGCCGGTATTGGCGGCGCGCTCTTCACTTATGCGAGTTCGTTTGTGTCGCCGGACGCGTTCAACTTCTTCATCGCAGTCTACATTTTAGTGGGGTCCGTTGTGGGTGGAATTGTGTCTATCCCCGGCGCGATCTTTGGCGGCCTGTTCATCGTTATCATGCCGAACGTCGCTCAGGATTTACGGCTGGCTTATGATTGGCTCCCGCCGCCTTGGGCTATCTTCGGCGTGTTCTTAATCCTGATGGTTTATTTTGCTCCGTTCGGTGCATGGGGCGGAGTCGAACGCCTTGTTGCATGGACGAAACACAAGAGGGCAGGCTAGTATGCTCCGGGATCAAAGTTGACCAGCGCAATCTGAGTCAATCACAAATTCTAATGTTAACATCAACTAAGGGAGACCCTTGATGCGCATCCGTACTCTATTGGCGACGACTGCAGCAGCGGTAATGTTCGCTGCGCCGGGCTTGGCCCAGACGGTCGGCGTTACCGACGATATGATCAAGATCGGCAACACCAGCCCATATTCCGGCCCAGCCTCGTCCTACGGCGTGATCGGCACCACGATCGGTGCCTATTTCGACATGATTAACGAGCAGGGCGGCATCACCAGCAAGGATGGCAAGACCCGCAAAATCGAGTACCTCACGCTGGACGATGGTTACAGCCCGCCGCGCACCGTCGAGCAGGCGCGCAAAATGGTCGAGCAGGAGAAGGTGGCCTTCACCCTCGGTACGCTCGGCACGCCGACCAACTCGGCCATTCACCGCTACATGAACGCGAAAAAGGTGCCGCACCTGTTCTTGGCGACTGGCGCGTCCAAGTGGGGTCAGCCGAAGAAGTACCCATGGACCATGGGTTTCCAGCCGACCTATGACGTCGAAGGCGAGATCTACGCCAACTACGTTCTGGACAACGTCGAGAACCCGAAGATCGCAATCCTCTACCAGAATGACGACTATGGTAAGGATTACCGCGATGGCTTCCTGCGCGGCCTCGGCGACAAGGCGGATGATCTGGTCGTGAAGATGGTGCCGTACGAGGTGACCGACCCGACCGTCGATCCCCAGATTCTGGAGCTCGCAGCGACCGGCGCCAATGTGTTCTTCAACATCACCATTCCGAAGTTCGCGGCACAGGCCATCAAGAAGGCCTGTGAGATCAACTGGAACCCGCTGCACCTGCTGAACAACGTGTCGTCCTCCGTGGGTTCGACGCTGAAGCCGGCCGGCCTGGAATGTTCGAAGAGCCAAGGCCTGATCACCGCCCAGTGGCAAAGGGATCCGACCGATTCGCAGTGGTTTGACACTGACGGCTACAAGGAATGGTCGGCGTTCATGGACGCGCGCATTCCCGACGGTGACAAGGGTGACGTGAACTACGCCGTCGGCCACTCGCTGGCGAAAGTGGCTCACTATGTGCTCGAGAACTGTGCCGATCTCTCCCGTCCGGGCATCATGGCCTGTGCGGCGAACGTGAAGGACCTGCAGCTACCGATGGTGCTGCCGGGCATCCTGGTGAACACCAGCCCAACCGACTTCTACCCGATTCAGGCGGAACAACTGTCCAAGTTCGACGGCGAGCGCTGGGTGCTGTTCGGCGACATCATCGACGCCAGCAGCAATTAAGCCAAGCTGCTTCTATTGTTAAGGCGGCGGCCGCTCTGGGAAACCGGAGCGGCCGTTTCCGTTTGGCGCTAATGCCGGACAGATTGGAGACTCAGACCGTCACCCCAGGCAGAAGCAACTGCCCGGCCGCGGCCCGCGCCTCATCCGTGACCATCTCTCCGGCGAGCATGCGCGCAATCTCCTCGCGGCGCTCGGTATTGTCCAGGGCGATGACTTCTGTCCGCGCCCGGCCTGCATGTTCGTGCTTGCTGACATGCAGATGGGATACGCCCCGCGCCGCCACCTGGGGAGAATGAGTTACCACCAGTACCTGAACGTCCTGGCCTAATTGCGCGAGACGCTCCCCCACCGCTGCCGCGGTTGCCCCGCCAATGCCGGAATCGACCTCGTCAAAGACGAGCGTGCCGACCGGATCCGCCGCCGCCAGCACCACCTTCAACGCCAGCAGGAAGCGCGCACGCTCGCCGCCGCTGGCAATCCGTTCTATGGGCCCGAAGGGCATGCCAGGGTTCGTGCGCACCGAGAACCGCACCCTGTCTGCCCCATGCATCGCCCATTGCTCTTCCGGCAAGGGGTCTATGTCCGTGCAGAAGGCCGCCTTCTCCAGGCGTAAAGGCGCAAGCTCTTCCGCAACGGCGGAGTCTAGCGCTGCCGCAGCTTTCCGGCGCGCCGCGGAAAGCTTCTCCGCGGCGGCGATGTAGGCCACCCGTGCCGTCTCGACCGCTTGCTCCATTTCGGCCAGCAACTCATCCGCCCGCTCCAGGCTAGCGAGGTTCTCAGCCAGTTTTGTGCGCACGGCGGGCAGTTGATCGGGCTCGCACCGGTGCTTGCGCGCTAGGTCCCGCAAGGCAAACAGGCGTGTCTCCACCGCGTCCAGGCGGCTGCCGTCCAGATCGACATCACGGGCCAGCTCGTCGAGTGCGGTGATTGCCTCGGCAAACTCGATTTCCGTACGCTCCAGCGCCATTAAAACGGGCTGAAACCGGTCACCCACTTTGTCGGCTGACCGCTCCAGCGCCCGGGAAGCGCTCCGCAGGGAACTGGCCACATCATTCTTGCCGTTTAGCGCGCTCTGGGCCGCCTTGACCGATTCCAGGATACGCTCCTGCGCCTGTAAGAAGGCCCGTTCCTCTGCGAGCTTGCGGGCTTCCTCTTCCACCGGCGCCGCGGCGTCTAGTTCCGCCAGCGTATGCCGCAACCAATCAGCGTCGCCCAAGCTGGAGGAAAGCGTTTCCCGATGGTCCTTCAGGGCGCGGATATGCTCCTGCCAGCCGCGCCAGGCGGCCGCTGTCCGGTCCCGCATAGCCGATAGCCCCGCGAACGCGTCGAGCAGGTCGCGGTGGCCGGATGGGTCCGTCAGGCCGCCGCTGTCGAACTGGCCCTGCACCTCCACCAACCGGGCCCCGATCTGCCGGAGCAGGGTCGCTGAAACCGCCTGATCATTGACGAACGCGCGGCTGCGGCCCTCCACAGATACGACGCGCCGGAGAATGAGCTGATCCTCGCCGGGCTCCAGCGCCAATTCGGCTGTTTCGAGGACATCCTTAACCGCCTGCAAGGCTGGGGTGCCGAACACGCCGGTGACAACCGCCCGGTCGGCGCCTGCCTGAACCAGACCGGGGTCGGCGCGCGCACCGAGCACCAAGCCAAGGGAATCCAGCAGGATGGATTTTCCGGCACCGGTCTCCCCGGTCAGCACAACCAGACCGTCCGAAAAGCGCACAGACAGGTCGTCAATCAGCGCAACACGCTTGATGACCAGCTGATGCAGCATGATGGTACCGTCCTAAATCGAAGAACCCAATGTGCGGTCGAGCCAGCTTTGTCCGCTCGTCCGCCAGAAATTCAACGCCTCTTCTGCGTCCGCCGCATTGGTGGCAGCCTGCTCCCGCTCGGTCTCCGTCAGGCCGTATTGCGCGACGGTGCGCCAATAGGCAAGGCCAGCCTCCGCCACACGGGTTTCCGCTTCGCTCCGCGCGGCAGCGTCGGTATTCTCGCCGTCCAGTTCGCGCGCTGCGATGACAAGAAGGTCTTCGCGGGCCGCCCAGTATTCACTGGCCGCTTCAGCCTTCCTCGCCTCGGCTTCGCCCCTGGCTTTTGCCGACAGGTTCGTGCCCTGGCCGGCGGCATATTGCTGCCAGCCGTCCACGGCTCTTTCAGCGGAGACGCGGCGGGTGCGGGCCTCGCTGAGCAATGCGTCGATTTCCCGTTTGGTTCCCTCATCGGTGCGGACCGTGCCCGGCGGCGGCAATTCTGCCACCGTCGATGCCAATTGCCCGCTAAGATCGGCTTCGGCCGCATCTCGGTCACGCGGAACCGCGGCGCGGCTGGTCTCGCCCGCCAGCGTTGAGGACAGGGTTTCCGCTTCGATGCCCGCGCCGACGATTTCCGCGTCCGGATCGACGGCGCCAATCTTGTAGTTCGGTGAGAACAGGTAGTCGATGCTATCGCCGACCCAGCCTTGCTGGTCTACATCAACACTTACCTGCACGCGCTCGCCGGTCAGCAGTTCGTAGGAATCTGCGTACCATTCGGAACTGGGGAAGTTATGCCCGAGGACGGCCGCATACCTAGTTGCCTCATCTTTCATGCCAAGCACCAGATGGCACTCTACCAGGCGGTGCAAGGCTTCGGGGGCGTGCGACGTGGTCTGATAGTTAACCAGGACATAGGTGAACCGGTTCATTGCCGCGACGAGGCTACCCTCACGCTGGTAATAGCGGCCGATTTGCATCTCCTTGCCGGCAAGGTGATCGAACGCCAGGTCGCGCTTCAACTTCGCGTCGCGGGCATACTCACTGTTCGGGTAGCGGGTAACAACGTCATCTAATGATGAAAGCGCCTGACGCGTAATCGCCTGGTCACGGGTCACGTCTACGATCTGCTCGTAGTAGGTGATAGCCTTCAGGTAGTGTGCGTATGGCGCCGATTCGTGGCTCGGATGCAACTGGATGAACCGGTCGAGCGCGTTGATCGCGTCATCGTATTCGTCTGCCTGGAAATGGGCATAGGCGCTCATAATCTGCGCCCGCGGGGCCCACACCGAAAACGGATGCTGACGCTCAACCTCGTCGAACGACAGAGTGGCAGCGAAATAATCCCCGGCGGAGAGTTGATCCATTCCAGCATTGTAGAGTTCTTCGACCGGCCGATCGTCCAGAACCTGCACGGGACCAGACCCGCCACAGGCCGCCAGTGCGAAGACAAGCGCCCCCGCCAACGCCATGCTTAACCGCCTAAACAACACTACGGTTCCGGCGCGCCGCTGCTGCGAGTAGCCAGTTATCCGCCCAGTCATTTGCTGCAACATCCTGCCGAGTTCAGATTGCGCACACTAGCCGGGGGCTGCCAGGCAAGCAAATCCCAAAACGGGAAGACGCCAATTGGCGCGTTTAGGCTGATACCCGCAGCGCTTCACCTGGCGAGGGCTGCGCCGATTCGTGGTCTACCCACTCGTACGCACTGGAATCTTCGAACAGCGCGCGCAGCACCAGGTTGTTCAGTTTGTGCCCAGTCTGGTGTCCGACGAACCGCCCGACGATCGGACCGCCTGCCAAGTAAAGGTCGCCAACCGCGTCCAGAGCCTTGTGACGGACAAACTCGTCGTGATAGCGGAGCCCTTCCGGGTTCAAGACCGCGTCACCGTCAACGACAACCGCGTTGTCGAGCGATCCGCCGAGCGCTAGCCCTTTCTGGCGCATATACTCGACCTCATGGGCAAAGCCAAAGGTGCGTGCGCGCGACATCTCGCTCTTGAAGCGAATGCCGGAAAGCGCCATCCGCAGGCGCTGGCGGCCGATAACCGGATTATCGAACAAAATCTCAACGTCCATGTCCGTGTAGGAACATGGCTCCAGCGCCGCGAACTTTTCGCCGTCGCTCACACGGACCGGCTTCCGGATACGCAGCATCCGGCGCGGAGCCTTCAGAACGGCCAGGCCTGCGCACTCGATCAGGAACAGGAACGGCGCCGCGCTGCCATCCATTGCCGGCAGTTCCGGCGCATTCAATTCCACAATCGCATTGTCCACGCCAGCAGCGCACAGCGCCGCCATCAGATGCTCGATGGTTCCGACATAGGCGCCATGGCTGTTGCCGATAACCGTGCAGAGTTGGGTATCGATCACATTGTCCCAGCGGGCCTCGATCCAGGCGGCGTCACCGGAAAGATCGGTCCGCAGGAAGCGGATGCCGGTTCCGGCGAGTGCAGGACTCAGCGCCAAGGACACTTGCTTGCCGGAATGCAGTCCGATGCCGGAACATTGCACCCGCTGCCGCAACGTTGTCTGGTTTCCGGGCAAAAACGGCCCAACCGTCTTGCGGGCGCTGGACGGCACGCCGCCAGCATCCGCAAAATCCAAGTCACGCGTTATCGCACTGTACGCATCGGTCATGGGCACTATATCCCGCCTTCGGGGCTTGCTGCCTGATGCAAACAAATCACGCAGGCAATTTTTCTAAGTTCAGCAGCCATCCAACCTGCAAGCGGTCAAAGATCGGGCTGTCACATCGGCGGTTATTGAAATTGATGTGTTTGTCCACCGTGCTAATCTAGCATCTAGAGCCATTGGCAGGGCTCCTCAAGTAACTGATTGTTACGCTTTGTTGCGTACACACGCCCTAAAAACAGAAAAACGGCGGAAGCTATACTTCCGCCGTTTGACGTCAATCGAGACAGGCCCGATTAATTCGCTTGGCGTCGAAGAAATGCTGGAATTTCAAGCACATCTTCAGACACCGCAAAGGCTGCTTGCTGCGCTTCGGCGGGCTTCTCCGTAGCTGCAGCCTTTGGCGGGGGCTGTTGTGCAGCACCGTTCTGGGGGGTGTACGCCGATGCGGCACCGTTTGCGGCTCCACGATTGTTCGCTGGCGGCGGTGCGCTTTCGATCGGCCGGACGGATGATTCGGCACTTACGATCTCGCGTGGCGCGACGGCAGCCGGCGGCGGTACGAACACATCGTCCCGTTTTGGTGTTCTTGGCTGGGCGCCGTTGGCTGCCTCCTGCTTGCCGCGGCCGCCGAAGAGCGACCACAAGGAGGAGCGTGCGGGCCGGTGCAATTCCGCGGCGGCCTGCGCGTCAGGCGACTGCTGTGCCGCGGCAGGTTCGGGAGCCGGCTGCGGTGCCGCCTGCTGTCCGGCCGACGCCATCGCTGGGTCAAGTTCCAGCGGTTCCGGCTCCTCGGCCGGAGCAGGCGCTGCTGTGGCATCCTCCGGTACCGGCGCCTCGGCGGCCGGTTCAGTCGGGGCCTGCGCCTGGACATCAGCAGAGATCGGATGGATGGCAGTGCCAGTTCCGTCGATGCCGGTGGCGACCACACTGACCCGGATCTTGCCTTCCATTGTTTCGTCGGTCGTCGCGCCAAAGATGATGTTGGCTTCCGGGTCGACTTCGTCCCGGATGCGGTTCGCAGCCTCGTCCACCTCGAACAGGGTCATGTCGGGACCGCCGGTGATATTGATCAGCACGCCGCGTGCGCCTTTCATGGAAGCATCATCCAACAGCGGGTTGGAGATCGCTGCCTCGGCCGCCTTGACGGCGCGATGTTCCTGGTCGGCCTCGCCGGTGCCCATCATGGCCTTGCCCATTTCGCGCATGACGGCGCGGATATCGGCGAAATCCAGATTGATCAGGCCCGGCTTGACCATCAGATCGGTCACGCCGCGCACACCTGAATGCAGCACGTCGTCGGCGAGGTGAAAGGCCTCTGCGAAGGTGGTCTTGTCGCTGGCGATCCGGAACAGGTTCTGGTTCGGAATGACGATCAGCGTATCCACATAACTTGCCAATTCATCGATGCCCGATTCCGCCGTGCGCATCCGGTGCCGCCCCTCGAAGTGGAACGGCTTGGTGACGACGCCGACGGTCAAAATACCGTTTTCGCGGGCCGCCCGGGCAATCACCGGTGCTGCACCAGTGCCGGTGCCACCGCCCATGCCGGCAGTGATGAACACCATGTGGCAGCCATCCAGCGCCGCCAGAATGTCGTCCAGGGCTTCTTCGGCGGCAGCGCGTCCGATATCGGGACGGGAGCCCGCGCCAAGGCCGTGGCTGATGTTCAAACCCAGTTGGATTTTGTGGTCGGCCTGATTGGACCGCAGCGCCTGGCTGTCCGTGTTGGCCGCCAGGAACTCAACCCCGGTCAGGTTGCTCCGAATCATATTGTTGACCGCGTTACCGCCAGCGCCGCCAACGCCAATTACTGTGATACGGGGCCTGAGTTCGTCGAATTCGTCAGGCAGTGACAAGTCTAAGGTCATGATGCGGTCTCCTTGTTTCGTGGGCCGGCGAAGCATGTAATGTTCGGCGCGGGCAAAGTAGGTGGGGCAGACGCCAGATATGCAGGACTAACGCCCCACCTTCAGCAAAGTACCAAGCCGGTCCAGCATGCTTGGCGACTTGTTGATGTTGAAAACTGCACTACCGTGGCCTCCTGTGTATCGTCGCTGGGCGTAGAGCAACATTCCGGTAGCCGCGGCGAACTCCGGCCTTTCAGCCATATCACCGAGACCCGCTATCCCTCCAGGCCTTCCGATTCGCGATCGTTTGTCCAGAACAAGGGTCGCGAGATCCGAGACCCCGTGCAGCAGGGCGGCCCCGCCCGTCAGCACGACCGCGCCACCAGCCAGGTGGCCGGTATCGGCTGTTGCCGTCGCCTGGCGGACCATTTCGAAAATCTCTTCCATCCGCGCGCGGATGATGCGGACCAGCAACGAACGGGGGGCTTGGACCACGTCGCCTTCCTCCACCTCGCCGATCGGTTGCAGGTCGATCAGGTCGCGGTCGTCGTCCGTGGACGGCAGGCAGGAGCCGTGCAGAGTCTTAAGGCGTTCCGCATAGGGGAGAGGCGTGCTGAGGCCGCGAGCGATATCGCTGGTAATGTGGGCGCCGCCGAGCGGCACGCTGCAGCAAAAGACCGGCTCCCCTTCCGAGAAGACAGCGACGCTGGTGCTGCCGGCACCCATGTCGATGACGGTAACGCCGAGATCGCGTTCATCCCGATGCAAAACGCTGAGGCCGGCGGCATAGCCAGAAACCACCGCGCCCTCCACTTCCAGATGTGCGCGGCCAACGGCGGTGCTAAGGGTCCGCAGCACGCCGTCCGGGACGGTGACGACCAGCGTTTCCAGATCCAACTGGCCGCCATACAGACCACGCGGATCGTTAATGCCTTTCGCGCCATCGACGGAATAGCCCAATGGCACGAAGTGCAGGAGCGACCGGCCATCCAGCGGCGCGCGGTTGCGGGCGATGGAGAGGGCTTCCGCCACCTCCGGCGTGCCGATGGCCCGGTCGCTCAACGAGACAGAGGCCTGCACCCGCTCGGACCTGATGGCGCCACTGGCGAGGTTGGCGATGACGCCGTCAACTTTTTGCTTTGCCGCTGCTTCCGCTGCCTGCACCACCATCCCGGCGGAATGACCAGCCGCTGCAATATCGACAATCGCCGCATTGCGCAGGCCCTGGCTTGCCTGTGTCGCGCTGCCAATCACACGCATCTGACCCTGGCCGTCCTGGCGCGCAATCAGACACACGGTCTTGGCCGTGCCGATATCAAGCGCGGCGACGATACCGGGGCCGGACTTGCGGCCGCCGAATACGCGGGATGCGTTCTTCATTGGCCACTTCTTTCCACTTGACCGCTTCGTTCCAAAGCCATGCGGGTGCGGGCGCCCGGTGGCAGGCGGTAGATCCAGTTTCCGGCATCGCGGACATCCACCGACAGCACTTTGCGGCGGAGCACCCCGTTCTTGCGGTCTTCATTGGCCAACCTGATCCAGGCTTCCTGCGCCCGGGACTGGGGCAGCTTAACCCAAACACGGTCGTCCAGCAGCAGATCCCACCGCCGCCGCTCCACATACCGCGCTGCGGTTACGCGGGGGGCCAGGTCACTCTCCGCGCTCAGCATCGCCATCAGCTTCGGCGCAGCGGCGGGAACTCCCTTCCCGGCCAGAAGCGGCAGGTCACCAAATGCAACCAAGGGGGCACCGGGCACCATCACCCCGGTCGTGTCCAGCAAGGCAACCTTGCCCTGGTGCTGCCACAGGGCCAGCGGCTCGCGTTCGACCACGCGCACGATCACCGTATCGGGCAGCGAGCGTTCCACTGTGGCGACACGCACCCATGGCAGCGCTTCAACACGCCGCCGGGCGTTGGGCAGATCAATGGCGAGGATCGCCGTGCCCTTGGCGATGGAGACCGCCTGCCGCAATTCGGGAAACTCGGTCTTGGAAACCCCGTGCACCTGTACTGATTGCACGCGGAACCCGAGGTTCGCCACGTACTCCGCCACGGCCGCATGGGCCTCCGCCAGACGGGCATCGATCCAGCCGTTCCGCGTCATCACGGCAACTCCGCCGAGATAGGCTGCAGCCATCGCCAGCAGCACGGATACCAGCATGGCGCGGCGCAGCCATCGGGGAAGGCTCCGCTTGCGCGCAGTGCTTTGCGGCTTCATCCGCAGCCAGCCAATTATCCGCCGCATGCTGCGCCCTCCACCAAGCCGGCTACCAGATGGGGAAACGGCACGCCCGCATGCGCCGCGATCTCCGGCACCAGCGACGTCGCCGTCATGCCGGGCTGGGTATTGGTTTCCAGAATGTAAAGAGTGCCGTCCGGCCTGCCCGGCCCGCCAGCGCCATCGTAGCGGAAGTCCGAGCGGGAGACGCCGCGGCAGCCGAGCGCCCTGTGCGCGGCAAGCGCCGCCGCCCGGCACTCCTGTGCGATCACTGCCGGAACCGGAGCCGGTACCAGGTGCTCGCTGCCGCCGTCAGCGTATTTGCTGTCATAGGTGTAGAAGGCGTCGCGAGGCCGTATCTCCAGCACATCCAGTGCTTTTGCATGCCCGCTGGCATCTTCCAGCACGGCGCAGGTCAATTCGCGGCCCGGAATGTACTGCTCCACCAGCACCTCGTCGCCGAATGCCCAGTCGTTGGGCAGCGCGCGGTTGTCGCCCGCCTGGACGATCAAAACGCCGACGCTGGAGCCTTCAGCCACCGGCTTGATGACGTAGGGAGCCGGGAAAGCCCCGGTTGCCTCGCCAAACGGCAACACCAGCCCGGGCGGTACGCGCAGGCCAATGCGCGTGAAGAGCTTGCGCGTCGCTGCCTTGTCGATGGCCAGCGACGACGCCTGCACCCCGGAATGACTGTAGGGAGTTTGCAGCAGATCAAGGAGGCCCTGTATCGTGCCATCCTCGCCGAAACGGCCATGCAACGCGTTGAATACCGCTTCGGGCGCGTCCTCGCCGGTGAGGCCTGCGACCAGGGCTGCAACGTCGCCGGTATAGTCGATCTCCGTCACCCGGTAATTCTCCGCCAGCGCCTTGGCGCAGGCCCGGCCGGACGCGAGCGAGACGTCGCGCTCTGCCGACTGACCGCCCATCAGAACGGCGATATGCTGGAAACGGCGGCTTGCATTCATGGCTTCGCCTCCCCGATCCGGCGGATTTCCCATTGGAGGGTGATGCCGCTGTTCTTGAGCACCCGTTCGCGCACCGTTTCGCCGAGGGATTCCAGATCGGCGGCGGTCGCATCCCCCTCGTTGATCATAAAGTTGCAGTGCTTCTCGCTCATGACCGCGCCGCCGATGCGGAGGCCGCGGCAGCCCGCCTGGTCGATGAGTTGCCAGGCCTTTTGCCCCGGCGGGTTGCGGAAGGTGCTGCCGCCGGTGGCGGTGCCGAGAGGCTGGCTCTCCGCCCGCGCCTTGGCGATGGCAGCCATTTCCCCGGCGATGCCGTCTGCGCCCGGCGCGCCGCGGAGCCGCGCCCGCACAAACACCCAGTCACCAGGAACATCGCAATGGCGATAGGCATAGCCGAGTGCCGCCGGGCCAAGCCGGTGTAGCGTGCCCTGCGGGTCGACCGCTTCCGCCCAATCCACCACCTCGCCGGTCTCGCCGCCATAAGCACCGGCGTTCATGCGCAGCGCGCCGCCCATCGTGCCCGGAATGCCGGAGAGAAAAGCCAGGCCGCCCAATTCCTTCGCTTCCGCCTGCTGAGCCACCGTCGCGCATAAGGCGCCAGCGCCCGCAATCAGACCGTCCGCACCGTCCGGCTCCACCTGGGTAAAGCCGCGGCCAAGCTTGACGACGATCCCGCGCACGCCGCCGTCGCGGATCAACGTGTTGGAGGAAACCCCCAGCACCGTAACCGGCACGCCGCCCGGCCGCGCTTGCAGCAGTGCCCGCAGGTCGTCGATATCGGCGGGCCGGAACAGCACATCCGCCGGTCCGCCCACCTTGAACCAGGTGGTCGGCGCGAGCGGTGCATCGGCCCGAAGGCGGCCGCGGACGGGGGGCAGGAGTTGCATCAGCGTGCTCATGCGCCTCCCCGCTCGTCCAACAGGGCCTGCATCTGGCCAGGCAGATCGGCGGCCCAACGGGTGATGCTGCCCGCGCCCAAGCAGATCACCATGTCGCCGCTTTCCGCCAGTTCCAGCACGCGCGCGGCCAGTTCCTCCGGTGCCTCGAAGGTGGCGGCGCCCCGATGGCCGTGGGCCTTCAGGCCTTCGACCAGGGAATCGTGGCTGACCCCCTCCACCGGCTCCTCGCCAGCCGCATAGACAGGCGACACAAGCACATGCTCGGCATCATTGAAGCACGTACAGAAATCCTCCATCAGATCACCCAGCCGCGAATAGCGGTGCGGCTGCATCACGGCGAGCACCTGCCCGCTGCATGCCGAGCGCGCAGCCCGCAAGACGGCGGCGATCTCCACCGGATGATGGCCATAGTCGTCGATAACCGTGATGCCGCCAGCATCGCCCGTGCGGGTGAAGCGGCGCTTAACGCCCTCGAAGCCGGCCAGACCCTTGCGGATGGACGCCTCGCTCATGCCGAGCCGCAGTGCAATAGCAATAGCGGCAAGCGAATTCTGCACGTTGTGTTCGCCGACCATCGGCAGGAACAGGTTGGTCAGGCGCACCGGCTCCGCACCGCGATGGGCGCGGTATTCTACGTCGAAGCGCGCGCCATCGGGCGAAATCTCCCAAATCACGCCCTGCACGTCCGCCTGACGGTTGAAGCCGTAGGTGATGATGCGCCGGTCCTGCACCTTGGCCGACAGGGATTGTACTTCCGGATGATCCAGGCAGAGCGCAGCAAAGCCATAGAAGGGGATGTTTTCAACGAATTGCAGGAATGCCGCGCGGACGGCATCGAACGAGCCGTAGTGGTCCAGATGCTCCGGGTCGATATTGGTCACAACAGCCGCGGTTGCGGGCAGCTTAACGAAGGTGCCATCGCTCTCATCCGCTTCCACTACCATCCAGTCGCCCGCGCCCAGATGAGCGTTGGTGCCGTAAGCATTCAGAATGCCGCCGTTGATAACAGTCGGGTCCAGATCGCCTGCAGCCAGCAGCGCCGCCACCAGCGAGGTGGTGGTGGTCTTGCCGTGAGTACCGCCGATGGCCACCGACCACTTCAAGCGCATCAGCTCGGCCAGCATCTCGGCCCGCCGGACAATGGGCAGCTGGCGGGCTCGCGCCTCGACAATCTCCGCGTTCCGGCCGTCGATAGCCGAGGATACGACGACGACCGCCGCCTCCTTCAGGTTGCAGGCTTCGTGACCGATAGAGACTGGCACGCCCAGCTTCAGAAGCCGCTCCGTGTTGGCGCTCGCCGCAATGTCGCTGCCCTGCACACGATAGCCCAGATTGTGCATGATTTCGGCAATGCCGCTCATGCCGATGCCGCCGATTCCAACGAAATGCAGCGGACCGATATCGAAGGGCAGCCGGGCGACGGGGGAAGCTGAAGCGCTGTTCATGTGGCGATACTCCGCAGCGCCACCGGAGGGGCTGCGCTCGTTTCCCCCAAAACAGATTCCGCCGCATCTGCCAAGTAGGCGGCAGCATCCGGCCGCCCCATTGCGCAGGCACGAGCCGCCACAGCCTCCGTACAGGCCGGCATGGTCAGCGCAGCTTCCAGACGTTGTGCCAGCGCCTCCGGCGTGAAGGCCGATTGCGGCATCAGCCAGGCCGCCCCTGCGTCGTCCACCGCCTGTGCGTTCGCGGTCTGGTGGTCGTCCATGGCATGCGGATAGGGCACCAGCACCGAAGGCCGTCCAATGGTCAGAACTTCCGCAATCGTGGATGCTCCGGCGCGGGCAATCACCAGGTGGCTGGCCGCCATCCGGTCCGGCAGGTCGGCGAAAAAGGACTGCACGTTGGCTTCGATCCCAAGCGCGCGATAGGCTTGCCTGGTTTCTTCCAGATCTTCGGGCCGTGCCTGCTGGATCACACGCAGACAGGCGCGGAGCGGTTCGGGCAACAATGCGCAAGCGGCGGGCACGACCTCCGAGAAGATACGCGCGCCCTGGCTGCCCCCGAACACCAGCAAGTGAAACGGGCCGTCGTCGTCCGGCGCCCGAAACGGCACGGCACGGGCCGCGGCTGCTTCCGCCCGCACGGGATTGCCGGTCAGGCGCTGCTGACGTCCGCCAAGACCCGCCACCTCCGGAAACGATGTAGCAATGACCTTTGCATAGCGCACCAGCCGAGCATTGGCCCGACCCAGCACCGCGTTCTGCTCGTGCAGGACGACGGGCACGCCGGTTAGTTTTGCCGCCAGAACCGGCGCAACGCTGGGGTAGCCGCCAAAGCCAATCAACAGCTCTGCCCCGTCGCGCTTCAGGCTCCAAGCAGCGGCGACTACGCCCCGCGCCAGTTGCAAAAGTCCGATGGCCTTGGCAACCGGCCCGCCGGAAAGACGGCTGGCAGGCACGCTGCGAACCTTGATGCCCGCCTCAAACGAGGCGCCCCGCGGATCGGTGAGCACCGTTACCTGGTGTCCCCGTGCCAGCAATTCCTTAGCGACGGCGACCGCCGGAAACAGATGTCCGCCGGTACCGCCTGCCGCGAGGGCGATGCGCCGCTCTGCTCTGCCGGTAGTCATATGCCATCCTCCGGCGCTGCCCCAACCCGCCCGCGGGTCAATGCCAGCAGGAACCCCATGGCAATCGCCATCGCCAGCATGGAACTGCCGCCATAGCTTATAAATGGCAGCGTCATGCCTTTCGCCGGGATGAGGGCGAGCGTGGAGCCCATGTTGATTAGGGATTGCAGCGCAAAACTCGCCAGCAGTCCGGCTGCGGCCAGCGCAACAAAGGGGCTACGGGCCTGGCTAACCCGCGCAAAGCCGCGGAAAACGATAATACCGATCAGGCCGACCAGGATCAGGCAGAAAAGCGCGCCGAACTCCTCGCCCGCCACAGCCAGGATGAAGTCGGAGTGAGCATCGGGCAAAACGTGCTTCAGGTCGCCATTGCCCGGCCCGACACCGAGCCAGCCGCCCTCCCGGAACGCCGCCTCCGACATATCCACCTGATAGGTGTCTCCGGCTTCCGGATTAAGAAAACGGTCCACCCGGCTCTCAACGTGCGGCAGGAATTGATAGGCCGCAAAGAAGCCGCCCAGGCCCACCGCCGCCAATCCGCCGGTCACCAACAGGGGCATGCCGGACAGAAAAAACTGAATGCCCCAGACAATGGCTATCACCGCGGTCATGCCGATGTCTGGCTGGGTGGCGATCAAGGCGAGGGCCAAGCCGAGCGCCGCCAGGTTCAGGCCCATATAAAGCCAGTTCCGGGTTGCCTGGAATTCCACGAACAGCCATGCCGACAGGACAGCCAGGGCGGGCTTCATGAATTCCGAGGGCTGGACAGAGAAGCCTGCGATGTTGAACCAGCGCGTGGCTCCCTTCACTTCCTGCCCGAACATGAGCACCGCCACCAACAGCAAAACCGTGCCGGCATAGAGCGCCAGAGAGGCCAGACGCACGTCCTTCGGCGCCATGAGAGAGCCCACGAACAGCACGCCGGCGGCGACCGGCACGAACAGCAGGTGACGCCCGAAAAAGTGGAACGGGTCCAGGCCGATCGTGTTGGAAACGCCGGGGCTGCCGGAGCCGATCAGCACGACGCCAATCACCAGCAGGCCCACCAGCGCCCCCAGGGTCCAATGATCGACGGTCCACCACCAGCGGCCAAGCACACTGCGGTCTGTGCGGGCGAAGCGCATCATGGGGCAGGCTCCTCTAAACTATTGCCATCCAGCCTGTTTACGGCATCGCGGAAGGCATCGCCGCGTCTCTCGAAACTCGGCCATTGGTCGAAGCTGGCGCAGGCGGGCGAAAGCAGTACGATGCTGTCCCGCGGATCGGCCTGCGCGGCGGCGTGAGCGGCAGCGGTTGCCGCAGCCAAATCGCCTGCTTGCATGTGCGGAACGTGAGTCGCTTCAAGGGTTTCGGCAAAAGCGCCGGACGCCTCGCCGATCAAAAATGCTTGCGCAATGCGCCCGAACCAGGGCGCCAATGGTGCGATGCCACCCGCTTTCGGCAGACCGCCCGCGATCCAATAGATGCGCTCGTAGCATTCGAGCGCCTTTGCCGTTGATTCGGCATTGGTCGCTTTTGAGTCGTTGATATAAGTGACATGCCCGATCCGGCGCACCCGCTCCTGCCGGTGGGCCAAGCCGGGGAACGTCCGGCAGCCCGCCGCAATTTCGGTGTGCGTCAGACCGAGCGCCAGCGCTGCTGCCGCCACCGCCGCCGCATTTTCCGCGTTGTGCAGGCCCGGCAAGGCAAGGCATTCGCTGAGGCTTAGGATCGCCGTTTCATTCCCGCTCGTAGCGTCGATCAGGACCCCGCCCCGGACACCGACACCACCCGCGGGAACCTGCGTGCCAGAAACCGGCACAAGCCGCCGCCCGGCCTTGACCGCGGTCACTGCCTCCGCCTGGCCGAAGGCGCCGTCGGTGCCGATCACGGCCACGTCGCCCGGCTGGCTGTTCCGCCAGAGCCGGGACTTGGCGGCTGCGTAACCATGCATGCCGCCATGGCGGTCCAGATGATCCGGCGTCAGATTAAGCCATATACCGACCGGAAAGCGCGCCGTCTGGCAAAGCTCCAACTGGTAGGAGGAAAGCTCCAGCACGTAGGCGCCGCCCGCGCCCAGCGCCGGCAGTTCCAGGGCTGCCGCGCCGATATTGCCGCCGGCAACCGCGGCCCTGCCTGCCTCCAGCAAGGTATGGGCCAGAAGCGCCGTGGTGGTGGATTTGCCGTTGGTGCCGGTGATGCCCACCAGCGACGCTTGGGTGCCGCTTCCGGCCAGCAGATCAATATCGCAGACCAGCGGGCAGTGCGCCGCCCGCGCCCGCACGGCGGCGGCGTGCGGAGAGGGATGCAGAAAGGATACGCCGGGGCTCCAGACCAGTCCGTCCAATGTCGGCCAATCTCCCGTCCGGAAGTCGTGCCGGACCGCGCCTTCCGGCATGGCTTCGACCATGTCGTCCCAGGCCAGCACTTCGGCCCCGCCCGCGTGCAATGCCGCAATCGCCGCCCGGCCGGATTTGCCCAGCCCAACGACGCCATAGCGCTTGCCCGATACTTGCGGCAGGGGGATCATCCGCGCGTCGCTCCTACCGCAGCTTCAGGGTGGCGAGACCAGCCAGCGCCAGCACCACCGCAATGATCCAAAAGCGGATGACGACGGTCGGCTCCGCCCATCCCTTCTGCTCGAAATGATGGTGCAGCGGGGCCATGCGGAAAACGCGCTTGCCGGTCAGCTTGAAGCTTGCCACCTGCACGATGACGCTTACCGCCTCCAGCACGAACAGGCCGCCGATGATGGCCAGCACGATCTCGTGCTTGGTGATGACGGCGATGGTGCCGAGCGCGGCTCCCATGGAGAGCGAGCCCGTGTCGCCCATGAACACCATGGCGGGCGGCGCGTTGAACCAGAGAAAGCCCAGCCCCGCACCCAGAAGCGCCCCGCACAGGATCGACAACTCGCCGGTTCCCGGCACGTGGGTCAATTGCAGATAGTCGGAAAAGACCGCGTTACCGACCAGATACGAAATAAAGCCGAAACAGCTTGCCGCGATCATCACCGGCACAATGGCGAGGCCATCCAGCCCATCGGTCAGGTTGACGGCGTTGGAAGTGCCGACCACCACAAAGCAGGCGAATGGCAGGTAGAACCAGCCGAAATCGATCAGCACGTCCTTGAACACCGGCACGGCCAGACTGGTTGCCAGCGACCCCTCGGTCAGGGCGTGGATCCAGATGAAAGCGACGGCCACCAGTCCGAATTCAACGGCGAGCCGCACCCGGCCACTGAGTCCTTGATGCGAGTGCTTGGTCAGCTTGCGGTAGTCATCGGCAAACCCCACCAGCCCAAAGCCCGACGTCACGATCAGCACGGTCCAGACGTAGCCGTTGGTCAGGTCCGCCCACAGCAGGGTGCTGATGGTGATCGACAGCATGATGAAGCTGCCGCCCATGGTCGGCGTGCCGCGCTTGGTCAACAGATGGCTCGCGGGACCGTCCTCGCGGATCGGCTGACCCGCGCCCTGCTTCGACTTCAGCCAGCGAATCACCACGGGACCGATCAGGAAGCTGATCAGCATCGCCGTCATAATCGCACCACCCGTCCGGAAGGTCAGATACCGGAACAGATTGAATAGCTGGAAATCGTCCGCAAACGGCGCCAGCAGATTATAGAGCATTACTATTTTCCTCCGGCGCGCCTGCGCCGGCCGCTGCGGCCCGGAGCGCGTTCAAAATCCGCGCCATACCGATGCCGAGCGACCCTTTCACCAAAACCACGTCCCCACCGCGCAACGCCGTCACGACCTGTTCCGCCAAGGCAACGGTATCGGCGGCATACCCGGCCCGTTGCTCCGGCAGCAGCGCCGCCACCAATGCCGGCATTTCCGGCCCGGCGGCAAACACCAGATCCACCGGCAGGTCCGCCAACGCTTTGCCCAGTTCTTGGTGCTCGCGGGGGGCGTTTTCGCCGAGTTCCAGCATGTCGCCCAGCACGGCCACCCGCCTGCCGGAACCGGCTGGCTGGTGCGCCGTGAGCACGGAAAACGCTGCCCGCATCGCCGCGGGGCTCGCGTTGTAGCTCTCATCGATCAGGGTGATGGGGCCTTGGGGTAAGGTCAGCGTCCCGGTCGCACCCCGTCCCGCAGGGGCCCGGACCTCCGCCAGCGCGTCCGCTGCCTTGGCGGGATCGGCGCCGGCGCTTGCCACCGCCGCCAGGACACCCAGGCTGTTCATCACCCAGTGCCGCCCGGGTGCGCCGATGTGACAGACAAACCAGCGGTCCGGAAGCTGAACCTCGATATCCGACCCCCCGGGCTGCAAATTCAGGTCCAGCAGGCGGACATCGGCGTCTTCGGCCTCGCCAAAGCGCAGCACCTGCCCGGCGCCGGCCTGCCCTGCCGCCGCCGCCAGCATTCCGGCAAAGCCGTCATCGGCGTTGATGATGGCGGTCCCCCCCGGCTTCAAGCCTTCGAAGATTTCGGCCTTCGCCGCCGCCACGTCAGCCAGCGAAGCAAAAAATTCGGTGTGCGCAGGTGCGATGCGGGTGATGAGGGCAACGTCCGGCATGGAAAGCTTGGCGAGGGGCCTGATCTCGCCCGGATGGTTCATGCCCAGTTCCAGAACGGCGTAGTCTGCGTCGGCCGGCAGGCGCGCCAAGGTGAGCGGCGCGCCGATGTGATTGTTCAGATTGCCGAGCGTCGCCGATGTCTTGCCCTGGGCCGACAGAACGAGGCGCAGCATTTCCTTGGTGCCGGTCTTGCCGACGCTGCCGGTCAGCGCGATCACCTTGCCCTGGAAGCGCGCCCGCGCAGCCCGGGCGAGGGCATCGAGGCTTGCCTGCGTGTCGTCGACGAGCAACAGTGGCGCATCGGCAGAGACCCCGTCCGGCATGCGGGAGACCATTGCCGCCGCCGCGCCCGCTTTCAGTGCGGCGGCCACATGGTCGTGGCCGTCATGGTTCGGGCCCGCCAGCGCGACAAACAGGTCGCCGGCTTGCACTTGACGGGAGTCGATGGCAACGCCGGCGGCCTCCCAGCCGTCAGGGCCTGTGCCTCCGGTTGCCGCTTTCGCGGTGCTTGCGGTCCAGAGCGCGCTCATGCCTCGCCCTCCAGCGCCTTGCGCGCCTCGGCAAGGTCATCGAACGGCAGCACCTTGCCGCCCACCGTCTGTCCGGTCTCATGACCCTTGCCGGCGATCAGCAGCAGGTCGCCTGCCTGCAACTCGCCCACGGCCCAGGCTATCGCCGCTGCCCGGTCGCCGATTTCCCGCGCATCCGGGCAGGCTGCCAGGATCGCCTGGCGGATTGCGGCGGGCTTCTCGCTGCGGGGATTGTCGTCCGTCACAACGGCCAAATCAGCAAGCCGTGCCGCCACCGCACCCATTTCAGGCCGTTTGCCCCGGTCCCGGTCGCCGCCTGCCCCGAACACCACCAGCAACCGCCCCTCAGCGGCCGGTCGCAATGCTTCCAGCGCTGTCTCCAAAGCGGCGGGAGTATGCGCGTAGTCCACAAAAGCCGCTGCGCCCGCTGCGGTCTTGCCAGCCAGTTGCAGACGCCCATCGACACCCTGCAGATGCTCCAGCGCCGCCACGGCCTTCGCCCGGTCCGCGCCGAAAGCCAATACGATGCCTAGTGCCGCCAGGGCATTCAGCGCCTGGAAACCACCCACCAGCGGCAGGGTCACGTCGTAGGTTTCACCCTCAATCCGCAACGCCAGTTTCTGACCGCCGGGCACGGGCTCCTGCGCCAGCAGCGCCAACCGCTCACCCTTCTTGCCATAGGTCCAGAGGTCGAGCCCGCACTCCCGCGCCGCTGCCTCCACCTGGCTGCTGACCGGCGTGTCGGCGCAGACGATCGCGGCCTGCCCGGCGGACAAGCGCTCCCGGAACAGGCGGAGCTTTGCGGCGAGGTAGGCTTCCGGCGTCGCGTGATAATCCAGATGGTCCCGGCTGAAAGAAGTGAAGACACCCACCGACGCGGCTACGCCCGACAACCGCTCCTGGTCCAGGCCATGGCTGGATGCTTCCAGCGCTGCATGCTCTATGCCTTGCGCCGCCAGTCCGGCCAGCATTTCCGCCAGGCCCACCGGGTCCGGCGTCGTCAATGCGCCCGTCGAACGCCCGCTGTTCAGGGTCAGCCCCAGGGTGCCGATACTCGCCGCCTCCACACCCAGCACGGCCCATAACTGCCGGGCGAATTCTACGACAGAAGTCTTGCCGTTGGTCCCCGTCACCATCGCGATGCAGCGCGGCTGCCGGCCATGGAAGACCGCGGCCAATTCCGCCAGTTCACGCCGCGGATTCGGACAGAGAAGCAGGTGCGCCCGCGCGCGGACCGCCGCTGCTTCGGCATCCGGCAATTCGTCGGTGAGGATCACCGCCGCACCCTGGTCCAATGCCTGAGGGATGAAAGCGCGTCCATCTGTTTGCACACCCCTGAGTGCTGCGAACAGCCACTCGGCTCCTACTGCGCGCGAATCCGCCGTCAGTCCGGAAATACCGGACAGAATATCCTCACGGTCGGGCACTGAAGCTGGCATGAGAGAGGGACGAGCACCTTTTTGGCTAGCGGGTTAAGGGGGCGGTTAGCGGGAGAGCCGGACCGATGCGGTTTGCAGGCCGCCGGCCGGGCGGTCGTCACCCTTGGATTTCGGGATTCCCAGCATCGGTGCAACCCGCTCCACAATCTGGCCAACCGCGGGTGCTGCGACCCAGCCGCCGGTGGCGTAGTTCAATGTGTCCTTCCGGCCCTTGGGTTCATCGACCGAGAGCATCACGACATAGCGCGGCTCCTCAATCGGGAAGGCGCCGATGAAGGAGGACAGGCGCTTGTCCTTCTGGTAGCGGCCATCGATGTTCTTTTCCGCGGTGCCGGTCTTGCCGCCGACGCGGTAGTGCGGCGAGTTGGCGGCCTTGCCCGAGCCCTCGACCACGACGGCCCGCATCAGGTTCCGAACGCGCGACGAGGTCTTGGCGGAAACAATGCGCGTCCCCGGCGCATCCTGGCCGTCAGGCGACTTGAGCAGAGTTGGCCGCCGCAGCACACCGCCATTGGCGACGGCGCTGATCGCCGCCACGAACTGCAGCGGCGTCACCGAGATACCGTGGCCAAACGCGGCGGTCTTAGCATAGATGTCGCCCCAATTCGGCGGCAGGATCGGCCGGGTCGACTCGTTCAACTCGACGCCTGCCTTCTCGAACAGGCCGAAGCCGCCCAGATAGCGCACCATGCCCTGGGTGCCGATCAGGTCAGCCATGCGCGCCGCCCCGATGTTGGACGAATGGACCAGAACTTCCCGCATGGTCAGCCAACGGTTTTCGCCGCGGAAGTCCGCGATCTTGTGACCGTGGGTATAAAGCGGCTTGGTCGCGTCGAACCGGGTGCTTTCAGACGCAATCCCCATATCAAGCGCCGCAGCGCTGGTCAGCAGCTTGAACATGGAACCCAATTCATAGGCGCCACCCACCACCTTGTTGACGCGGGTGTCTTTGGTCAGGGTTTCCAGGCGGTTCGGATCGAAGTCCGGCAGCGAGACGGAGGCCAGCACTTCGCCCGTGCGCACGTCCATCATCACACCGAACCCGCCGACCGCATCGAACCGGTCGATGGCTTTCTGCAACTCCTCATGCACGATGTTCTGCACGCGAAGGTCGATGCTGAGCGCCAGCGGCAGGTCGGGCGCGCTCGCCAGGTCCGCATCGAAGAACGCCTCAATGCCGCTCAGGCCGCCGCGGTGATCGGTCTGCACCGTACCAACGGTATGGGCCGCCATGCGGCCGCGCGGATAAATACGGCGGTATTCCTTGCGGAAATACAGGCCAGGAATGCCAAGATCAAGGATCGCCGCATGCCGCCCAGGCGTCAGATGACGGGCGAGATAGGCGAATTCCCGGTCTTTGTTGTCGAGGCTGGCGACAATGTCTTTCTGCTTCAACTCCGGCAAGACGGACCGCAATTGCCTGGCGACCGCTGCCGGATCCCGGACTTCCTGCGGGTTGGCATAGAGCGAGGCGAATGGCAGGCTATAGGCTAGCAGTTCGCCGTTCCGGTCGACGATCGACGCGCGCGGCGAGAATTCCCGCCCGCCGCCATCGGGCAGCACCGCAGCGTTTGCCGGAGATACCGTTCGCGGGGCGGCGTTGAGCATGAGCTTGCCGCCGACAGCCACAAAGGCCAGCGCCAAAATCGTACATACCGTCAGCAGACGCCAGCGCGACGGCCCGCGGAGCCGCCGGGGCGGGGCATAGGTGGCGCCATGGATAACATGGCTGGCCTGGTTTGCGTACTCGAAGAGGGGAGCCTCATCAGTCACATTGCTCATAGCGATGACCTTTTCTGACTGGGCAGAACGACCGGCTGCAACACCGGCTTCTGATTCGCTTTTAGCCATGGCGGATTTTGGGAGTTTCCAGGCGGAACCTCCCGGCGTTCATCAAACTGCCGCGGTGCTTCAGCCGCATGCGGCGCGCCGAATGAGGGTTCATCGGCGGACGTTTCAGGATCGGGCTCGTCAGCCTTGCGGGCGGGCACCGGCACACGCCGCGGCAGGTCCGACACGGCCAACACCTGGTCGCCCCGGATCGGCTGTAGCGCCAGATGGCGCGTCACCAGCACCTGCAACTGATCAGCGGCGGTCAGGTAGGCATAGCTCGCGCGCAGAACGCGGATGCGGTCTCGCTCCACCTGCTGCGCCCTTGCGGTGGCGCGGATTTCGTCTTCCAGCGCTTCGGCTTTCAGGCCGATCTGGACCGAGACCAGAATGGTGCCGATCATCAGCAGAACCCAAAGCACAACAGTCCGGGATATCATGCCAATCCCTCCTGGTTTGGGCCGTTGTCCAGCCGCTCCGCCACCCGCAGGCGGGCAGAACGCGCCCGCGGGTTCCGGGCAATTTCAGCGGCCGCGGGCGTCATCGGACGGCGGGTAATCAACCGCCACGAGGCAGCAACCGTCCGCATGGTGTCTGGCAAGTGCCGGGAGCCGCGCGGCTGGTTGCCTGAGCGTTCCCGGAAATAGGATTTGACGATCCGGTCTTCGAGCGAATGGAACGAGACAACCGCGCAACGGCCACCGGGCCGCAGCAAGCGCTCGGCCGCGGCAAGCGCGCGCTCCAACTCTCCCAATTCATCGTTGACGGCGATGCGTAGCCCCTGAAACACGCGGGTCGCCGGGTGGTGCTTCGGGTCGTGGCGGGGCATCGCTTTTGCGACCAGTTCCGCCAATTGACGGGTGGTGGCAAGCGGCTCCACGGCACGCGCCGCAACGATTGCGCGGGCAATGCGCCGGGAATGCCG
This sequence comes from Alphaproteobacteria bacterium, assembly GCA_965222315.1. Classification (GTDB taxonomy): domain Bacteria; phylum Pseudomonadota; class Alphaproteobacteria; order Bin95; family Bin95; genus JACKII01. The sequence continues at coordinate 3,556,434 of OZ244951.1, forward strand.
CTCCTCGCCATACCGCCAGAACCAGTCCGCCAGCGTGGCTTCTTCAACATGGTTGACCAGATCGGCGGCGCTGGGGCCATCCTGGCCCATCCGCATGTCCAGCGGCCCGTCCTTCTGGAAGGAAAAGCCACGCGCCGGCTGATCGATCTGCATGGACGACACGCCGAGATCGAGCGCGATCCCATCGACACGGGCAACGCCCCGCTCCTCCAGCAGGCGCAGCATGTCGCCGAACCGGCCGGTGATGAGTTCCAGGCGGTCAGGAAAGGCGTCAGCCAGCGCCTGGCCATCCGCGATTGCATCCGGATCGCGGTCAATACCGTAAACGTGGCCTGCACCGGCCTCGAGCATCGCGCGTGAGTAGCCGCCGGCACCGAACGTGCCGTCCACATAGGAACCGCCTGGCTGCACCGTCAGACTCTCAACGACCTCACCCCCCATCACGGGCATGTGGCGTTCGTCATGGGACTGGCCGCTCATGACGCGTTCCCTGAGAAAATTTTGTCGATGGCCGCCTGGTCGGCCCCCGCCGCCGCAACGCGCTGCAGGATGGCGCGGGTCGCGCTCTGCCGGCGGGCGTTGCGGAACTCGGCGAAGCCGCCTTCGCGCCACACTTCGAAGAAATCGCCCTGGCCGAAGAACTGCACCTTGTCGCCAAAATCCGCGAACGAAATGAACTCGCTGGGCATGGAAAGGCGGCCGGACGACTCCGTCTTTAGCGGCTTGGAAAACGCCAGGATGTCGGCGGCAATATTGGTGCCGTCCTCAATGATTTCGTCGAAGCGGAACTGCACGCCCTTGATCGTCTCCAGCATGTAGCGGGGGAAGCCGAATACGGTCGGATAGAAGTCCTCCGGCGACTGAAGCAGCACAACCTCGCGCACCTCGTCCGCCTCCGAGATCTTCGGCAGCTCGCTCCGGAAATCGCGCGGCAGCGTCACGCGCCCGGCTTTCCGCCGGTCGAGGATGCTTTCGTGCATGCCGAAAAAGCCGCTCATCGCGCCGCTTCCAATCTCTCTAGCCCGCCCCTGGGTGCTCCAAGGCTAAAGAAGGAACAATCAGGCTATAACGGGACTTTCCGGGAATATACGGGAATTAGCGTAAAAAGAAAGGAAAAAGCGACTCACGACCTTGCGAGAACTATTAACAAACAGTAAAAGAGAACATTAACTGAATATAAATTAAGTTCTTATTTTGTTCTTGTTTTGGGGTGGAACATGCGCGGCGGGGCGCCCTTGGGCGGGCTGGATCGGGCCGAATGGGAACAAAAAGGGGTAGATGCCAGGCGGCCTGTAAGCCGGGTTCTGTCGTCTCAACGGCTCCCGCAAAACGGGAACTCGTGGGGACCGGCGATCATTCATCTGGGGCAGGCGTTGCCGCGCTGCCTCGGTGCGACCTACCCGGATAACGGTTCGAAGACAGAACCTGCATCGCCCGAAGGCGCTGCTGTCATCCCTATACGGTCTTGCTCCCGGTGGGGTTTACCTTGCCAACGCTGTCGCCAGCGCCGCGGTGGGCTCTTACCCCACCCTTTCACCCTTACCCTGGCATATCCGCGAGCGGACCTTGGCCAAGGCGGTTTGCTTTCTGTGGCACTTTCCCTGAGGTCACCCTCGCCGGCCGTTAGCCGGCACCGTGTCTCCGTGGAGCCCGGACTTTCCTCGACACGCTCGCGCGCGCCGCGACCGCCCAGCCGCCTGGCAGCGCTATCCTATAAGAAGCCGGGCGGGCGGGCACAACCGGCTTGATCGAGCAGACAGGCCAACAATGCAGCGCATCGGGCATCGAATACGCCATCCATCCTGGCCGGGCGGAAGCGCCGCTGGAAGGCCAAAACGGCATTGCGGGTGGCGAGCGAGGAGCAGCCATCCGTCGGAACATCGTAGCCGAATGCCGACAAGGCTTGCTGCACGGCGGCGAGCGGCGGAACACCAGCCTCTCCGACAAGGGCGCGCGATGGCCAAAGGCCAATGCCGGCTTCGGCCAATTGCCGCCACGGGAACAGCTCGCCGGGGTCTTCCTTGCGGTTGGGGGCGATGTCGCTATGCCCGACGACGTTCTGCGCCGGAATGTTGTGGCGGGCGATAATGCCGTGGCAGAGGGGTATCAGCGCAGCGATTTGCGGGGCTGGAAACGGACGGTAGCCCCAAGCGTGTCCCGGATTGACGATTTCGATGCCGATGGAGTTGCTGTTCACGTCAGCCTTCCCCCGCCAGGCGGCGTGGCCAGCGTGCCAGGCGCGCCGGTGCTCCGGCACCAGTTGGAAAACCCGCCCGTCTTCCTCGACCAGATAGTGTGCGCTGACTTCCGCCACCGGATCGCAGAGCCGGGCCAGCGCCGCCTCCCCGCTCTCCATGCCGGTATAGTGCAGCACCAGCACATCGGTGGATGCGGGGCATGGGCGCGGGCCATGGTTCGGCGAAGGATGAAGCGTGACCGGGCGCATCACGCCCCCGCCTTCTCGATCGCTTCGCGCTTTGCCTCCAGTTCCAGCCAGCGCTCCTCCGCCGCGGTCAGCGCTTCTTTGGCTTCAGCGAGCCGGTCCACTGCCTTTTCGAAGCGCGCCGGGTCTTTCTGATAGACATCGGGGTCAGCCAAAAAGGCGTTGGCCTTGCCGATATAGTCTTCCAGCTTGGCAATCCGGTCCGGCAGTTCGTCCAGTTCGCGCTGTTCCTTATAGGTCATGCGGTTCTGGGCGCGGCTTGGCTTGGAGGGCTCCTTCGGCGGCAAGGGCTTGGGCGGGGGAGTCTTTTGGGCAACCATGGCAGGGCCGCCCTGAAAACCGGCCCCGCCCTTCGACGGCGCGCCGCGCTGGCGCAGATAATCATAGTAGCCGCCCACATATTCCCGCGCCTCGCCATCGCCTTCCAGCGCGATGACGCTGGCGACGGTGCGGTCCAGGAATTCGCGGTCATGGCTGACGAGCAACAGTGTGCCCTCATAGTCGCCAAGCGCGTCTTCCAGCAGGTCAAGCGTATCCATATCCAGATCGTTGGTGGGCTCGTCCATGATCAGGAGATCGCTTTTCTGCGCCAATATCTTGGCCAGCAAGAGCCGGTTGCGCTCGCCGCCGGACAGGGTACCCACCGGCGACCGCGCCTGGTCGAACGGAAACAGAAAGTCCTTCAGGTAGCCCACCACGTGCCGCGGCTCACCCCGCACGAAAACCTGGTCACCGCCGTCAGGGCAGAGCGTTTCCCAAAGCGATTTGGTGGGGTCCAACTGGCTGCGGTGCTGGTCGAAATAGGCTGGCTGGGCGGTTTTCGCGACCCGCACCCGGCCCGCATCGGGCTTCAACTGGCCGGTCAGCATGCGCAGCAACGTGGTCTTGCCGGCGCCGTTGGGGCCCAGCACGCCAATGCGCTCGCCGCGCAGGATGCGGGTGCTGAAATCGTTGATGATCACCCGCTCCTGTCCATTAGGCAGGGTGATGCTCTTCGAAATTTCCTTGGCCTCGATCACCATGCGGGAGCGCACGTCGCCTTCGTCGATCACCAAGCGCACCTTGCCGCGGCGCTGCCCAAGCAGAGCGGAGCGCTCGTCGCGCATGTCTGACAGCCGGCGCAGCCGCATCTGGTTGCGCTTACGCCGGCCGGTGACGCCCCGTTGCAGGTAACGCAATTCCTGCGCGACGACCGTGTTCATGCGCTCCAGTTGCCGTGCCTCCTCGTTCAGCACGTCTTCCTGCCATTTTTCGTATTCGCTGAACGGCCGGTCGGTCTGGCGCAATCGCCCGCGGTCGAGCCACCACATGCGGCGGGTGACGCGGTTCAGAAAGGCGCGGTCGTGGCTCACGATGAGCGCCGCTCCGCGGTAGTCCGCCAGAAACCCCTCCAGCCATTCGATGGTGGGCAAATCCAGGTGGTTGGTCGGTTCGTCCAGCAGCAACACATCCGGCGGCCTGACGAGCGCCCGCGCCAGCGAGGCCCGACGTGCCTCCCCGCCCGAGAGCGTGGTCATCTCCCGCTCGCCATCCAGCGCCATCCGGTCCAGGGCCGCATCGACCTCATAGGATTCGGGCCGGTCTTCCGGCGGACCTGCCTCTTCAACATGTTGGCGGACCGTGATTCCTGCGCGCAACTGCGGGTCCTGGGGCAGCCAGGTCAGACGCGTGCCCGGCATGGTGAAGGTGTCGCCGTCGTCTGGCTCCAGTTCGCCCATGATAAGCTTCATCAGGGTGGACTTGCCGCAGCCATTGCGGCCGATCAGACAGATGCGGTCGCCCTCAGCGATGGAAAAGGACAGGTCGTCGAACAGCGGTTCGGCACCGAAGCCGATCGAGACGTCGCGGAAAGTGATGATTGGGGGAGCCATGGTGCCCCGCTTTCGCCCTGACCAATGACAAAGTCAAGACCGTCTCACCGCGGGACAGCGATGGTCACACCGATTCGGCCTGATCGCCCCCGGTCCGGATCAACCTGCCCGCCGGTGCATCCGCCAGCCGGCAATACCGACAAGTGCAGCAAGGACCGGCAAGGTCGCGGGAACAGGCACGACGGCATTGGAGTCAATGGTCATCTGGACCGTATCGAGAGAAGGCAGGGTGCGGGTGTAGACACCATCGGTCAGCCCAAGCGACGCAAAAGTGCCCGGTACGCTGAGTGCGCCGGAAATGAACCCGCCTGAATACCCGCCCGGCACGCCGATTCCGTTAGCGGTGTACAACTGGAGTGTGTCGCCGCTGCCTGTCCCGTTGTGTGCGGCGGTCGTACCGAATGGCGGAAAGTCGGGAATGCCAGTGTATGAGTCGAGCCCGTTGCGAACGCCGAAGAGAACACCGCCGGAGCTGGGGGTGATTAGTTCGCTCATGTTGCTGGATGAAATGGGCGTGGTACCCGCCAAATCCAGGGTGCCGCTAAAACTGAACACAACACTGGGGCCCACCTGCGCCGTTGTCACGATAATCCCCGCCTGCGCATGGGCGGTAATCAGCGCAAACAAGGCTGCTACAAGAATCCGGAACATGGCGCCACTCCCTCTATTGTTACTCAACTGTAAGTCTAAGATGGGATTTCAATGAAGACAATCATGAGTTTTAGCCTGATCAATCATGAAATGAGACGCTGTCATCAGGCCAATTTGCGGCGATCACCCAAGATTGGCTTCCTGGTCGGCGGTGACCGATAAACGGACGCCGGTATGTCGGCAATGCAGGCGCGCAGATCGACGGCAAGACCACGTTACGAGCTATGTGTTTTTGCAAGCCTGGGATGCGTAGAACGCGCAACTCCGCTTGCGAGTTTGTCGCAAGCGTGCTTAATGTGCGGCCAGCATGCGTCGAAAAAAAAGAGCAAACGGCAAAGAGCGCAGGCTTTCGAGAATTGAGTGATAACCTCTGGGAGTTGATCAATATGATGCGCAAAGCGTTAATCGCAGGCATGGCGGGCTTGTTCGCCAGCAGCGCCTTCGCCGCCGAGAAGGTGGAATGGAACCACTCGACCTGGGGCAACCCGCGCGCCTTCACCAAGGGATTTGAAACCGTCGCCGCGTACGTCGAAGAAAAGTCCGGTGGTAACTTCACGATCAAGATTCACTATGGCGGTACGATTTCTCCGCCGAAGGAGAATCTGGACGGTATCAGCCTCGGCGCGTTCGAGCAGGCCAACTTCTGCACCAGCTACCACCCCGGCAAGAATCCGGTCGGCACCGCGCTCGATCTGCCGTTCCTGCCCCTGAAGAGTTGGGACGCGCTGGTCGGCACCCACCAGGCCTTCCAAGAGCACCCCCTCTGGAAGAATGAGATGGCCCGCTGGAATGCCATTCCATTGTTCTCCGGCGTGCTGCCGCAGTATGAGTTCATGGGCGTGGGCAAGCCGCCGAAGGAATTAAAAGATTGGAACGGCATGCGCGTCCGCGCGCTTGGCGGTATCGGCGAGGCCATGCGCAAGCTTGGCGGCGTTCCGACCACGGTGCCGGCACCGGAAGTATACACATCGCTGGAGCGCGGTGTCGTGCAAGCGGCCAGCTTCCCCTACAGCTATACGTTTGGCGCCTACCGCATTCATGAAATCGGAGCCTGGTTTACCGAAGGCCTTCAGCCGGGAACCGTGCACTGCCCCATCATCATGAATGGCGAAGCGTTCAATGATCTGCCGGGCGAGTATCAGAAGATGATGATGGATGCCCGCCAGGTCGCCTACGATGCGCTGAAGGTTGCGTATGCGGAAGCCGACGCCAAGTGGATCCCGATCTACAAAGAACGCATGGAAGTCGTGACCTACACGCCCGAACAATCGGAAGCGTTCAAGAAGCTCGCCGCGCAGCCGGTGTGGGACGAGTGGGTTGAGCAGCACAAAGGCCGCTTCAACAGCCAAGCCGTTCTGGATTTCGTCCTGGAGACGGCAGCGACGTTCAACTGAGTCTGCAAGGAAACCGGTGTGCAGTTGTTGAAGAACAGTTGCATACCGGCTTTTCTGAGCAATCAGCTTTTCATCCCCTAACGTTGTGAAGGATTGCGCGCCATGATGGGTGCTGCTTCCTCCTCGCCTGAAACAGGCGGGGGCGCTCTTGGTGCAATCGATCGGATTGTTTCCAAGGTCGAGGATCTTTTCACCTACGTCGCAGCGACGTTCATCTTCATTCTGATGTTCTTCCTGTGCGGCGAGGTGGTCGGGCGGTATGTCTTTAACGCACCGATACCCGGCGCCATCGACTGGGTCGAGGTCTGGATGGCGACCTTCGCGTTCCTCGGCGCCGCGTACTGCCAGCGGTTAGGCGGGCATGTGCGGATGGAGATGATCATCTCCAAGCTGCATGGCAAGACACTCTGGTGGATCGAATTTTTCGCCGTCACCGTCGCTTTCGTCTACGTCTGCATCATCATCAACCACAGCTTCAAGCACTTTATCCGTGCCTGGGAATGGGGTGACAGCACCATCGACATCCAACTGGTGACCTGGCCGTCAAAGCTGATCGTGCCGGTGGCCTTGACCCTGCTGGCAATCCGCTTGTTGCTCAACATGTGGGGCTATGCCCGGCTGGCGCTCAATCCGAGCCTCACACCGGTTGCGGTTCCGGTGATGAAAGATGCAGCCGAAATCGCGCGCGAAGAGATAGAGCATGGCCTCGGTCACGACGCGCAGGACATCAACCGCGACGACAACAAGTCGTAAGAGAGAGCCGAGACCATGGATCCGTTTACCCTCGGCATCATCTCGATTGCCATCATCATTGCGCTCGTCTTTCTGGGCGTGCGTGTCGGCTTTGCGGCTGGCTTTGTCGGTGTGCTCGGCCTCATCATGATGCGCGGCTGGAACGCCGGCGGCGGCATGGCGGGCCTGACGGCGCACGCGGAATCAAGCCACTACACCCTAAGCGTGCTGCCGATGTTCATCCTCATCGGCTTTCTGGCCTATTATGCCGGCCTGACCCAGGGCGCTTTCCGATGCGCCAGGGCCTGGTTCGGCTGGTTGCCGGGCGGGCTTGCGGTGGCAACAGTGTTCGCGACCGCCGGCTTTGCTGCGGTGTCCGGCGCATCCACCGCGACGGCGGCCGTTTTCAGCCGGGTTGCGATCCCGGAAATGCTGAAATACGGCTACCAGAAACGGCTCGCGGCGGGTGTCGTGGCAGCCGGCGGTACGCTTCCCTCTTTGATCCCGCCAAGTGCTATCCTGGTGATTTACGCGATCATCGTGGAGGAAAGCGTTGGCGCACTGCTGCTGGCGGGCTTTATCCCCGGCGCGGTATCGGCCCTGATTTATATGGCCATCGTCGTACTGCGCTGTCAGATCAACCCCGAGCTTGGCAGGCCCGTTACCGGAATCACCTGGGGCGAACGCGTCCAGTCGATACCCGGCATGTTGCCGATTGTTGCGGTGATCCTCATCATTCTGGGCGGCATCTACACCGGCGTCATGACCCCGACCGAGACCGGCGCCGTTGGTGCGGCCCTGATCTTCTTCATGGCGATCGGCCGGCGCGCGATTTTCGGCGACGGCATGAACCTGGCCGACTTCAAGGACGCCATGCTGGAGACCGGCAAGCTGACCGTCATGATCTTCACGATCATCTGGGGCGTGCTGATCTATGTGCGCTTCCTGGGCTACACCGGCCTGACCACGGCTTTCGCTGACTGGATCGTGCATCTGGAGATGAACCGCTACATGATCATGGTTTTGATCCTGTGCGTGTACATCATTCTAGGCATGTTCATGGATGGCATCGGCATGCTGCTGCTGACCCTGCCGGTGGTTCACCCCGCTGTCGTGGCGCTGGGTTTCGACCCGGTCTGGTTCGGCATCATCGTGGTGAAAATGGTGGAGGTGTGTCTCGTCACCCCGCCGATTGGGCTTAACTGCTTCGTCGTCAACGGGGTCAGACCAGATATACCACTTGAAGAGGTGTTCAAGGGTATCTGGCCGTTCTTCGTCGCCGACGTCATCACGGTTGCCGTGCTGGTCGCCTTCCCCGGCATCGTGCTCTGGCTGCCAAACCTGATGCTGCAGAATATATCGGGCGGTTAACGCCCCGCGCCGAAACTTGCGACCATGCGCCGACTAGACCGGAGCATGGTCGCTAACTATATAAAGACTTCTTTATGCGGTCTAAGGGAAGCTTGGGCCGTCTTTTCTTGCCGTATTGGCTGAATATCAAGGAGTTACCCCACGATGTCCGATTATAAAGTCGCCGATATCGGCCTGGCCGATTGGGGCCGCAAGGAAATCGCCATCGCCGAAACGGAAATGCCGGGCCTGATGGCGCTGCGCCGCGAGTTCGGTGACGCCCAGCCACTAAAAGGCGCGCGCATCGCTGGCTGCCTGCACATGACCATTCAGACGGCTGTTCTGATCGAGACGTTGACAGCGCTGGGCGCGGAAGTGCGCTGGTCGTCCTGCAACATCTTCTCCACCCAGGACCAGGCTGCGGCCGCCATCGCGGCGACCGGCGTACCGGTCTTTGCCTGGAAGGGCGAGACGGAAGAAGAGTACGAGTGGTGCATCGACCAGACCATCGTCGGCCCGAACGGCTGGCACCCGAACATGATTTTGGACGACGGCGGTGACCTGACCCAGATCATGCACGCCCGCTACCCGCAATTGATGGAAGACGTGAAGGGTGTCTCCGAGGAGACCACCACCGGCGTCTTGCGCCTTTATGAAATGGCGAAGGCGGGCACGCTGAAAGTGCCGGCGATCAACGTCAACGACTCGGTCACCAAGTCGAAGTTCGACAACCTCTACGGTTGCCGCGAAAGCCTGGTCGATGGCCTGAAGCGCGCGACCGACGTGATGATGGCGGGCAAGGTCGCGGTCGTCTGCGGCTACGGCGACGTTGGCAAGGGCTCCGCCGAGAGCTTGCGCAGCCAGGGTGCCCGTGTGGTCGTGACCGAAATCGATCCGATCTGTGCGCTGCAGGCCGCGATGGCGGGCTATGAGGTCAAGACTCTCGAGGACGTGGTTAAGAGCGCCGACATCTTCGTCACCGCCACCGGTAACAAGGACATCATCACCGCCGACCACATGCGGGCGATGAAGGACCGGGCGATTGTCTGCAATATCGGCCACTTCGATAACGAGATTCAGGTCGCCGCCCTCAAGAACTACCAGTGGCACAACGTCAAGCCGCAGGTGGACGAGGTCGAATTCCCCGACGGCAAGCGTATCATCCTGCTCGCCGAAGGCCGCTTGGTGAACCTGGGCTGCGCCACCGGGCACCCGAGCTTCGTGATGTCCGCCAGCTTCACCAACCAGGTGCTGGCCCAGATCGAGCTCTGGAAAAACACCAACAACTACGCCAAGCAGGTCTACGTGCTGCCGAAGCACCTGGACGAAAAGGTCGCCGCGCTGCATCTGGAGAAGTTGGGCGTACACCTGACCAAGCTGTCGGACGAGCAGGCCGCCTATCTGGGCGTCAGCCAGCAGGGTCCGTTCAAGGCGGATCAATACCGCTACTAAGCCTTTAGCGCCTAGAAGTGTTGCCAAATGGAAGCCCGCTCACTCCCGAGCGGGCTTTCTTTTTTAGCTGTCCGGTCCGACCGGCAGCCGTTGCCTGGCAAGGCCCTCCGGGCATTTCTTGAGCTGGAAGCCCTTGGGCATTCGTGTATTTTCGTCGCCGCACGCGGTTACAAGCTGATTGTGTCTCAGGCCGCGCGCGCCCTCCAAGTTGGCGCCGCTGAAGATGGTCAAGTGCAGCAGGGCGCCATCAAAATTGGCCCCATCCAGAACCGAGCCGGAAAAATCAGCCCGTTCCAGGCGCACATGGGAAAAGTCTGCATCCTGTAACTGCGCATCGGTCAGAACAACCCGAGCCATATCGCTGTGGCTAAACTTGGCTTTGACGGCATTAACGCCTTTCATGTCAGCGCGTTCGAGTCGAACGTCCCTCAGATCGGCATCGGCCAGGTTGGCGCCTTCCATCGCCGCGCGCTTCATCAACGAACCGCGCAGGTCGGCTTCTTTGAAATTGGTCTCGCGCAGGTCGGCTTTTTCCATGTCCGCGGCGCGCGAATCCGTCTCCGAAAGGTCCGCTCCCCGGAGGTTGGATTTTTCCAGGTCCGCGCCGGCGAAATAGGCCCTTGGCAGACTGGCGCCTTTGAGGTTTGCGCGTTCCAACGTGGCCCGCCGGAAGTCGGCCCTCTCCATGTCGCTCTCGCTGAGGTCAATGCCTTTCAGGTCGGCATCGCGGAAATTGGCACGGCGCAGACTCGATCTAGGAAACGACCCATTCGGCAGCACGGACTGGCGCAGGTCGCACCGCACGCAAAGCTTGGTTTCCTGGAATTTTTTCAGATCGCCGGCGTCAAACGCCAATGCCGATGTGCCGGCGCCACACAATGCCGTGAGGGCAACCGCCAAGGTCCACCCCTGGTAGCCTGCCATTCTTTTCATCATCGCCTTTATTCCTCACCCGCAGCCAAGCCCCGCGGTCCCGCATTCCGATTGAAGTACCGATCGGTGCCTTAGATGTAAGGACTAGGGGAGGATTGGGCAAACGCCGTTCGCCGCACATGCCATCAATTGAAGAGCAGCGCGACACCCCAGGCAACAAGGATAACCCCGGCGATCCGGCCAACCCAATTGCCGTATGGTACCGTCTTCTCGAGCAGCACAAAGACAGCCAAGCCGGCGATCCAGTAGAGATTCATAACGCCGCCGAAAAACAGCAGCGCCATCAGGAACCAGCAGCAGCCCAGGCAATAGGCGCCATGCGCCAACCCCATCCGGAAAGCACCCCAATTTCCGGGGCGGTAATGGCCGGAAAGAAATCCGATGGGCGAGCGGCAGTGACGAAGACAGGCCGCCTTGATCGGCGTGAGTTGCCAGACTCCGGCCGCGATCAGAATACCCGCGCCCAGCCAGACATTGGTGGTTTGCAGCATGGGGGAAAGCAGCCGGGCTGTTTCGAGCCCCCACTGAATCGCCACGGCAACGGCACTGAACCCACACCACGCCAGGATGTAGCCAAGCGCCATGATCCCGGCAGGCGCCACGGGCTGTGCCTTGGCTTCGCTGTTGCGAGCAATCTTGAGATAGAGCAACAGCATAGGGGATGCGCTCGGCAGCATCATGGCGATCATCATTACCGACCACATGGAAAACATCAGCAGCGCATAGGCCGGGCTCCAGACGGCGGGTTCCATCATCATGCCGCCAGCCATGGTTGATTGCCCGGCACCGCCGCCCAAAAAACCGGGTGTTCCCGTCATCTCCAGGGCGGTCATTCCCATGCCGGCGCCTGCCACAATCCACGCGGCAGAAAGCGCCACGACAAGGGTCAATCCCGCAAGGAATATCACCCTGTCGCGGCGCAGAACGGCTTCCAATGCCGCATCAGTCCTGGGCATAGCGCTTACGGACGTCCGAACTGTTGCTTGTACTCATCATAGCTGTGAACCAATCCCTGCGGTCCCCAGGCTACGTGCGCCAATGAACTGTGCCGGCGGTTCAGATCAAACTTGATTGGGCCTGTGCCCTTAGAGTAACCGGCGGCATGTTCGGCTTCATGGAACACCCAGCCGTTCGGCAGGACCGACAGGATGCGATGTTCCTCGTCCGTGACCGGGTTGCGAATGGGCTCACTCCTAGCCTGAACCATGTCGGCAACCTCAATCTTTGCCGTGCGCTTGTCCAAGTCCCATTCGAAATTGATCGGCGCGAACACAGGGTCTTTGATCGTCTCAATGATCACGGAGAAGATCTGAAACATCGTGCCGACGGGCTGGTCTTCGCCGGAAAGAATGTAAAAGATCGCTTCGATCTGTTGTTCGTTCGCGCGGGAATCGATGATCGGATGCATCACGCCATTGCCGTGATGAATGGCCCGCGGAAAGTAGAATGCCGCCACTACACGGAGACCATCCAAACTAACGTTTTCGCAATGGCCCTTGTCGATCTGAAATGCGACCAACCCCGTGCAATCGCCATAGGTGGGCTCCGCCATGCTTTCGCAGGGACAGCCGAGGTCGCAGGAGCAATACTCCACGTATTTTCCCTCGATTTTCCAATCTTTTGCCATTCTTGCCTCCAAGTAAGCGGTTGATGCTCTCTCCTTGGTTCAAACGTATGCGCATTATTAGTGCAAACAGTGACAGGCTATCCAATGTTACATCAACCATACTTTCTTACTTAAAGTATCTGACAGTAACAACGATCAACGACTGCACCACACTGGGCGGCATGCGCACTTCCTGCCTTCACCCCCGTACTGAGGAAATGAAGGCAGGTTAGGATCCGCCCGAAACACCGTTTCGTTTCAGGCAGTGGCCCGGATTACGCCCTTATTGGACAGATGCAGTTCCGCAAACTGAGCATAAGAGTTGTTGTTCTTAAGCAGGCTAAGCCCGCCGCCGCTGGTTTTGGTGGTTGCGCTGCCCACCTCGGCAATCTGGTATTCGAACCCATGCGGCAGGTCGATCCTGGCCCGATGCGGCGCCCCGGTAACCGGATTTTTGATCGGCTCTGCGGCAATTTCCAGTACACCATCGATCACGGCACGGCCGGTACGCTCTTCAATATCCACTTGCAGGTCTATTTTGCGATAGAGCGTTTCCAGCTTGTTCGGCGCCATGGCGGAAAAAACCCACCACATAGTGGCCATATCGTCGGTATCCTGCCCGGTCATGATCCGCTCGATCGCCGCCCGTTGTTGCGGCGTTGCTCGCTCGTCGATGATGATCTGCATTTGGCCGTTGCCTTCATGCACAGGCCCCGGCCATTTGCCCACGAACGCCGACGTCAAGCCATCCAGCTTCACATCGCCATGGTGGCCGCGGTCGAACTGAAACACCGCAGCGGCCTCGCATGTTCCGTCGGTCGGCAAGGCGTTAAATTGACAGGGGCAGCCATAAGCACAGTTACAGTTGGCCAGTTCCCGACCGTGAATTTCCCAATCTGGCATACGATCCTCCCATTAAATCAAGCGTCAAAGACGCGATTGAAGATCGCTCTCCCACTAGCACTTTGAATGCAATTATATCATATTGTAACTTACGATGAGAAACTAAATCCGTTGTATTTGGGGCCAGACACGAAATTCAATTTTTGGTGTAGTCGTCAGAATAACGAGCATTGCATCGTCACGCAGGCTATTAGCCTGCCGCCCGGAAACTCTCCATAAACTGCCGCCAACGGTCGTCACTCTCACCTTCCTTGATCGGAAAATAGAGGGATACGCGGTCGAAGAGGCCCTCATAACGCTCCCGCAAGGCCGCCCCAAGCGTGGAGGGCGGCGCCGATATAGCGATGGCGTCGATCAGGCTGTCCGGCACCAGCTTCGCCATGGCATCGAATTCGCCCTGCCGCACCAAGGCCGAGAGCTCCTTCGCGATGTGGCCGCAATCGTGATATTCCAGCACTGCCCGGTAATTAGGAGTGGAGCCGTAGAAGCTGATCTGGCGGCGCACTTCCGCCTCGCTCTCAACGCGTTCCGCCGCGGTTTCGCCTGTTACGGCGAACACGGGGGCATAGAGCGCCACGCTGGCGTCCGGCCTGCCCCCTGCCCGCTTTCCCGCTTCAATTGCCGGTTTGATGATGTCGTTGACGTAACCGACCGAATGGACGGGATGCACGTGAAAGCCGTCCGCAACTTCTCCCGCCGCCCGGCACATGCGTTCGTTGACGCCAGCCAGGTAGATTGGGATGGCTGGGTTTGCGATCGGGCCGGGATTGAAGAAAGGGTTCATCAGGCGGAACTGGTAGAACTCGCCCTCATAGGCCGGCCGCGTGTCGTTCTGGAATGTGTCCCAGACCGCGCGGATGCAGCGGATATAGTCGGTTACCCGTGCCGCCGGGCGGTCAAAAGGCATGGAGAAACGCCGCTCCACATGCGCCCTTACCTGGGTGCCAAGACCGAGGTGGAAACGGCCGCCACTGTAGGCCTGCAGGTCCCAGGCGGTCTGCGCCACCGCGAACGGCGCGCGGGCGAAGGCCACCGTAATGTTGGTGCCTATCTCCAGCTTTTCCGTGGCATTTGCCGCCAGGGCCAGGGGCAGGAAAGGATCGTGCGCCGCCTCGAACGTCCAGACGCCGTCAAAGCCGAGCGCCTCGAACCGCTGGGCCTGCCGGGGTACCTCCCTGGCGTCAAAATCCCGAAGCTGGGTGTCCAAGCGCAACATGGCGTCTTCCTTGTGGTTGGATCGGACCATCGGAGCGTGAGATTGCAACACTCGCCGCGAACTAGACTATAGGCCTACGGCCATCGCCAGCTCCCACCTTGCGGAAATTTACAAAATGCCGCACCGTCAGAGGATGAATACTTGTCCGTTCATCCGCAGGAACAAGGGAGTGCTCAGGCCATGATTGTGCGGCAAATCCTAAAATCCAAAGGAGCGACGGTAACGGCGGTGCCGGCCTGCGAGCCGGTGCGCAATGTTGCTACTCTCCTGCACGAGTCCGGCATCGGCTCGGTTATTGTGCATGGCGAAGACCTGATGCCCGTCGGCATCCTGTCGGAACGGGACATTGTCCGCGGCGTTGCGGAAAAAGGCGCTGACGCCATGGACACACCGGCCAGCCACTTGATGACCGCCGACATCATTACCTGCTCGCCGGACGATCATATCGACCAGTTGATGCAGGTCATGACCGAGCGCCGGGTGCGGCATCTGCCGGTGATGGAAAGCGGCCGCCTGGCCGGTATCGTCTCCATCGGCGACCTGGTCAAAGCCCGCATCTCCGAATTGGAGAGCGAGGGCGAGGCGCTCCGGAGCTATATCAGCGCGTGAGGGCGGGCACCGGCGCCTGAGAGCAACGGGATGCCCTGCCCTGTCTACTCCGCCGAAACGATCTTGATCCAGCTACCCGCAGCCAGCGTGTCGGATGGGCCGAGGCCGTTCAGTACGCGGAGGCGGTCCTCCGCCAGCTTCGTGAAGGGCAGTTTGGCGGCGATGCCGGCGACCGTGTCCCCCTTCCTGACCTGATACGGCCTGACCCGCCAGGGCTTCAGGCTGGCGGCTTCCGCGGCGGAAAGCTGACGGAAGCTGCCGAGTGTTTCCAGAAAACCGGGGTCGTACTTCCGGGCCTGCGCAATGGGCGCGATGAATTGGATCCGGATCATGTGGCCATCCGGCCAGGCGACCGCCCCCAGACGCAGCCCGACATTGCCACTCTGCGTCCGGACCTGGGCATAGCCGGTGCCTGCTTGCAGGCCGTTCGCGGTGGCAAGCTGCAGGCCCTGCAGGTTCAGCTTGGGCGCCCAGACGCTCGCCAGATACTGGTCCGGCGGGATGGTGTATTGCTGAGGCGACCGGTCCACGATGATTGCGGCGCCGTCAGGCCCCTTCGCCACCAACCGGTCCGGGAAATTCAGCATGTGGAAGTCGGGCGGCACTTCAAAGAACAGCCGCAGCCCCGGATGGGCGAATTCGCGGCCGCGGCGGAAGCCTTGCTCGGCACTGTCGCCGTATACCAGGCCGTTGATCTTCTGGAAGAAGTCGCGGGGCGAGCCGCTTTTGTTCGTGCCGGGTGTTTCCTCGGCGAGCGCGCTGGCTTTCCGCACCCGTTCGTCGGTCGGCGGATGTGTATCCAGATAGCTGAAGCCGCGGGGCGTCTCGTTCTGCAGCTTGGCCAGCAGCACCGATTCCTGCTCCATCTTGGCGAGGAAATCGGCCATCGCCTGGGTATCATAGTCGGTCCGGGCCAGATAGCGCACGCCAAGGGAGTCGGACTCCAGTTCCTGGCTGCGGCCATAGCCAGCGAGGTAGCCCTGCGCCGCCGCACCGCCGGCTTGCTGGATGACTTGGCCGGAGCCACCTCCCAGGAAAATATCGGCCAGGATGGCTGCACCGGTGACGCCGATGGCTGTGCCCACCGCCGCGCTGTACCGGTTAGCGGCATGCCGGGCCGTGACGTGGCCGATCTCGTGCCCGATGACGCCGGCGAGTTGATCTTCGGTATCGGCCAGCGCCATCAATCCACGGGAGATGTAGACATAGCCACCCGGCAGGGCGAAGGCGTTGATGATATCGCTGTCCAGGACGGTGAAGGTCCATTTCAGATCGGGCAGTTCCGATTTGGCAGCAAGCCGTTGGCCCAGATCGTTAACGTAGGCCTGGATCTTCGCATCCTCGTACGCCCCGCCGAACTGGCCGAGGATTTTCTTATGCTCCTCCGCACCCACGCGGACTTCATCCGCGGGCGACATAAATGGGGTGAAATCGCTGCCGCCGGTCGCCGGATTGGTCGTGCAGGACTGGAGCGACGGCCCCGCGAAGGCAAGCATCACTGCGGCGCCTGCGGCCCGCAAGCGCCGCCAAGTCCTCGTCCCGTTGCTTCGCAGCCTCATCGCCTCTCCCTCAAACCACCAGCCATCACACTATGAACGGCGCGCAATGGCGAACATACACGATCTGGAACCTTCCGGTGCTGCGTTCAAGCCTGATGACGGATGCGGTGCGCCCCGCCACCAGGAGCAGGCATCGGACATAGCTTGGCATACAACACCTTGCAAACCCGTCCTAGGCAAGTTGATATGAGCCTTTCAGCCGATAACCGGCGCTGCGATTATGCGAGTCTCTGCTTTCGCGCCCCGGCCTTATGTACGGATCGTCTCTTGAGCCCCGACCTGCCATTCCCTTCCACCAACCGCCGGGAACTGTTTCCGCCTATCGAGCCTTATGCAGAAGGGTGGCTGCCGGTCGGCGACGGCCATACGCTGTATTGGTACGAATGCGGCAATCCCAAAGGCCGGCCCGCCGTGTTCCTGCATGGCGGCCCCGGCGCCGGTTGCATCTCCGCCTACCGCCGGTTCTTCGATCCGCAGGCCTGGCGGGTCATTCTGATCGATCAGCGGGGGGCCGGGCGATCGCGGCCCTGTGCGGAAACCCAGTTCAACACGACCCAGGACCTGATCGAAGACCTGGAGAAGTTGCGGATCGACCGGGGCATCGAAGATTGGCTGATATTCGGCGGTTCCTGGGGCAGTACGTTGGGTCTCGCTTATGGCCAGGCCTATCCGGAGCGCTGCACCGGCTTTATCCTCCGTGGCGTTTTCCTCGGTACGGCGGCGGAGATCGACTGGTTCCTGCACGGCATGGGCAATTTTTTTCCGGAGGCGGGGCGGGATTTTCTCGCGCCGATCCCGGTGGATGAACGCGATGACCTTTTGGAAGCCTACCACCAGCGCCTGATGGATCCGGACCCGGCGGTGCATCTGCCCGCCGCCCGTGCCTGGACGCTCTACGAGAGCCGCTGCTCCGCCCTGCGCTCCCGCGGCGGGGACGGCAGACTGACATCCGACCGCTTCGCCCTGTCTGTTGCCCGGATGGAAGCGCACTATTTCCACCATCGGTGCTTTCTGGCCCCGGGGCAGTTGCTCGGCAATATCGGCCTGATCAGCCACCTGCCCTGTACCATTGTGCAGGGCCGCTACGACATTGTCTGCCCGCCGGTCAGCGCACAGAAGGTTGCAGCTGCGTGGCGGCGCGCGGACCTAGTGATGGTAGAGGATGCAGGCCATTCCGCGCTGGAGCCCGGCATCCGGGCTGGCCTGGTCAGAGCGACCGAAGACATGCTGCGCCCAGCGCCTGCATTCACAGAGCTTTAGCAGGTGGCGCTGGCGGGAAAGCCTCCTATATGGAGAAGGCTGCCTAATAAGAGGATCTCATGGCGAAGATAACGATGCTCCCCGGCCGCGGCTTCATCCAAGTTGGTGGACCGGAGGCCGTCCAGTTCCTGCAAGGATTGGTGTCGAACGACGTCGCCAAGGTTGCGCCGGACCGGGCGATCTATGCAGCGCTGCTGACACCGCAGGGCAAATTCCTGCATGACTTCTTCATCACCGCCAACGGTGACGGCTTCCTCCTCGACTGTGAGGCGGAGCGGCGGGCGGACCTGGTTACCCGTCTGAAGCGCTTCCGCCTCCGCTCCAAGGTAGAGCTAACGGATGTGACGGACCAATGGGTTACCGCCGCGGCGTGGGGCGAAGACGCCCTCTCCGCGCTGGGGCTGAGCGCCGAAACCGGCGCGGCGGCACCCTGTGGCGGCGGGATTGCTTACACAGACCCGCGCCATCTGGGCCTCGGCGCGCGGGTGCTGATGCCATCTGGGCAGAGCGACTCCTTGCCCGCAGATTTCGAACAGGCTGAACCGGCAGAATATGACAGCCTGCGCCTGTCCCTGGGCATACCCAGCGGCCCGGCGGAATTGCCGGTCGAACGGGCGTTCCTGCTGGAAAGCGGCTTTGACGAGTTGAACGGCATCGACTGGCAGAAGGGATGCTATGTCGGGCAGGAAGTGACGGCCCGCACCAAATACCGCGGCCTGCTGCGCCGCCGCCTGGCGCCGGTCACCATTGACGGCGAGCCGGCCGCAGACGACACCCGCATCATGGCGGAGGGCCGCGATGTCGGTGAGTTGCGTTTCCATGCCGGTGGCCGGGGCCTCGCGCTGATCAAGCTGGAGAGCATCGCGAGCGGCCTGCCGCTTACGTGCGGCGGGGCTGCACTCACCGCCCATGTACCCGATTGGTGGCAAATGCCGGAGCCCGATACCAGCGCAACCGGCTGAAGCCGGCCGTTCCCGCCAGAGGCTCAGAGACGCAGGCCTGGGATGAAGGTCGACGGATGCGGCGCAGGCTGGCACAGATATGCGCGCATTCATTGCCTCTCAGGGAGACATTGCCGATGTCATTAGGGTTGGATCTGTTGATGGAGACAGCCGGGCGCGAACGCCTGGACCTGCCGCTCGACCTGTTCTACTTCGTGCGCCACGGCGAAACCGCCGGCAATGCGGGTGGCATCGTGCAGTTCCCGACGGCCCCACTGAACACCGCCGGCATGAGGCAGGCATGGCAGGCTGGCAAGCTTATGCGCGACGAGCCGGTAACCCACACCATCGCCAGCACCTTTCAACGGGCCTACATGACCGGCCAGGCCGTGGCGCGTGCAACGCATACCCACCTTTCCGTCAACCAGAACATTGTCGAGCGGCGCTTCGGCTACCGTCAGGGCATGCCCAACCATGATCTGGACTGGACCGATCACCCGGCGGGCGGTGAAAGCATGCAACACTTCATCGACCGCACGCGGCTGGGTCTCCTGGAAGCCTGCGCCGTCGGGCCGGTCCCCGCGGTAGTAGCGCATGGCGGCAACCTGCGCGTGATTGCAGCGAGCCTGGGCACGGACCTGCCGGATGGTTCCGTCGGCAACGCCACCCCACTCAAGTTCGAGCGATCTGGCGACGGTTGGACCCTGTCGTTTGTTGGCGGCATCGAGTCTGCGACCTCCATGGCTTCCGCCACGCAGACAGCCGTTTCTTAGCGGCCGGATACCGGACGCCCCGATGGCCAGCAATACCGGAGAGCGGGCGTTCGTCGCCTTCCGCGACAAGCTCCTGCTGCCGTCTGAGGGCTTTATCAAGGACAATTACAAAAGCTTCACCCGCCTGTCGCCCGTTTACGTGGCGAATGCGCTGGGCTGGCGGGCGGACGAGCTGGAAGGCCCCAAAATACCAACCGCAAATGGGCCGCTGGGCCGGACGCTGTTCAAGCAGTTCGGCTATTGCCCCGCCCTTCCGCGGATCAAGCAGACCGGTCCGGTGGCCATCCACGCCCATTTCGGGCGGGGCGGAGCGCTGGCCCTGCCATTGGCGAGGGCGCTGCGGGTGCCGCTCTACGTTACCTATTATGGCGGCGATGCGACCAAGCTCACCCATCGCAAGCGGCGGCTGTTGCCGACGATCTACCAGCGGCGGCTGCCTGGCCTGAAGGCCCATGCCACCGGCTTTCTCTGCGTGTCGCGCTTCCTGGTAGAAAGACTGGCGGCCCAGGGCTTCCCCCCGGAAAAATTGCATACGCACTATATCGGCATCGATCTGGCGCACATGGCTGCTCCCGCGCGCCGCGACGGGCCGCTGTTGATCGTTGGGCGTTTCGTGCAGAAAAAGGGCATCGAGACATTACTGGCGGCCATCCGGCTGCTCC
Organism: Alphaproteobacteria bacterium; assembly: GCA_965222315.1. Classification (GTDB taxonomy): domain Bacteria; phylum Pseudomonadota; class Alphaproteobacteria; order Bin95; family Bin95; genus JACKII01. The sequence continues at coordinate 3,576,789 of OZ244951.1, forward strand.
AGGAACAACGCGGAGAGGCACCGCGCCTTGATATTGTCGGCAGCGGCTCCGGCGAGGCCCGCCTCCGGCAGATGGCGGCGGACCTGCCTTCGGTTCGGTTCCTGGGCTGGCAAACACCCGCAGAACTGGCGGTGCACATGGCGACGTGTGCTGCGATCGTCGTGCCCAGCCGCGAAGCCGACGACGGGGATTGTGAAGGGCTGCCAACCGTGATGCTGGAGGCAAGCCGGGCCGGCTGTCCGGTCATAGCGACCCGCCATGCCGGCATCCCGGAATTCATCACCCATGAGGAAAGCGGCCTGCTGGTCCCGGAGAACGATCCGGCCGCCCTGGCAGAGATGATCGCGCTATTCCTGTCCCAGCCCCAGCGCGCGCCCGCCCTGACGGCAGCGGCGCAAGTTCGCTTGCGGCAGGACTTCGACTCCGCCAAACAATCGGCCAAGCTGGAGAGCATCCTGGCGGGAGAGCAAACGATAGGCTGACCGCCTACGCACGGCCACCCCCGCAGCACCACAACAATGCTCTGGGGGTCGATGGCAGAGGATCGGGCTAAGCCTGCGGGGCCAGGTCAACCGTGAACAGTGACGTGTTTTCGATATCGCGCAGGTCAACGGTCATCACACCGGTGTCGGCTGCGATTTTCACGTGACCATAGAATTGCAGGCCGTCCGATGGCGGCAGGTTGGCGACGCCGGCCGGGTCTTTCGCGAACTTCACCTCCGGACCGAATGTGTTGTCCATTCCGCCGGGCCCGAACGAGCCCGCATGGATCGGGCCGGAGACGAACTCCCAGAACGGGTTGAAGTCCTGAAACTGTGCCTGGTTCGGGTCGTAGTAATGGGCCGCCGTGTAATGCACGTCGGCGGTCAGCCACACGGTATTCTGGATGTTGGCCGCCTTCATGAAGGACAGCAGTTCGGCGATATCGAACTCGCGGCCCAGGACCGGACCATCGCCATTGGCGCCGTTCTCGAACGCCTCCTTGCCATCGCGCACCAGAATGCCGATGGGCATGTCGGCGGCGATGACCTTCCAGGTAGCGTTGCTGTTGACCAGCTCGCGCTTCAGCCACTGCAGCTGCTCGCGCCCCAGGAAATCGGTGGCGGCGTTGCGTTGGTCCTGACGGTTGGCGGAGTTGTCGCCACGGTAGGTCCGCATGTCGATGACGAACACATCCAGCAGCGGTCCGTAGGACACCTTGCGGTAGACGCGGCCCGGCTCGACCATGGATTGCGCGGTCGGCATGTACTCGTGGAAGGCCTGGTTGGCGCGGGCGGAGAGCAGCGCTACCGACTTCTCGGTATAGCGGTCGTCGGTCAGGATCTCGTTCGGGTACCAGTTGTTGACGGTCTCGTGGTCGTCCCACTGGGCGATCATCGGCACCTGGGCCATCATCGCGCGGTAGTGGGCGTCCATCAGGTTGTACTGGTAATTGCCGCGGAACTCCTGCAGCGTCTCGGCCACTTTGGACTTCTCCTCGGTCATCACATTCCGCCAGACCGAGCCGTCTTTCAGGCTCACTTCCGCCTTGAGCGGACCGTCGGCATAAATGCAATCGCCGGAATTCAGGAAAAAGTCCGGGCTCTGGTCGAGCATCGCCTTGTAGCCGCGCATACCGCCCCAGGCCTCATTAATGCCCCAGCCCTGGCCAGCGGTATCGCCCGACCAGACGAAACTAATGTCCCTTTTCGCCACCGGTGCCGTTCGGATGCGGCCGGTTACCGGCTCGCTGGTGGCTTTGCCGTCGTCAAGGCTGGCGAAGTGCACGCGGGTGTGAACGTCCTGGCCAGGCTCCAACCCGCTGAGGATCATCTTTGCCGTGTAGTCGCTGTTGGGCAGGGCGTGCGGGCCGCGGATGAGCCGGGCGTTCTTGAAATCCCCGGTCGCGGCAACTTCGATCATCATGCGGGCGGGCCGGTCGGCGCGGCTCCAGATCACGGCGGAGTTTGCGGACACGTCGCCGGACTGGATACCGTGGGTAATGACCGGGCGGCCGGCCTTCGCCAGCGCGGGCAAGGGAAAGCCGCTCGCAGCGGCCAGAGTCAGGCCTGCACCGGTACTGGCCAGAAATTGACGGCGGGTGGAGAGAAGCTTGGACAATGGGTCACTCCCTGATGCGCATTCATGAACATGACGGGAGGTACCGCAGAGACTTTGCACTCTTGTTGCCAGCGGCTGAACGTTTCGTGACGGCGGCGCGGCGCGTTGGCCCCACCTTGGACAATCCCGGGCAAACTGACACGATCCACTGACCTTGCGTGGCCGGCAGCCGGGTGCCTTAGCGCTTTTCCGCCTCCATCAAAAAGCGGTTGAAGTTAGCCAATTGGGTGGTCACCCGGCCGAAGATGCTGTCCGGCGGGTAGGAACCATCCGCGTCAGGCTCGCCGCAGGGGGCGCCAAGCAGCAGTTCCAGCGCATCGTTGATATCGTCCACGGCCCAGAGGTGGAACGATCCCTTGGCGACCGCCTCCTGCACCTCCTGGTCCAATACCAGGTTGCGCACGTTCCGCTCCGGCAGCACCACGCCCTGGGTGCCGGTCAGCCCGCCTTCCGCGTTGCGGCAGGCCTTGAAAAAGCCCTCGACCTTGTAGGCGACACCACCGACCACCTGCGCGTCACCGCGCTGGTTCATCGAGCCGGTAATGGCGATGTCCTGGCGCACAGGCAGGCCCGACAGGTCTGAGAAAACGGCCACCGCCTCGGCCAGGCTGGCGCTGTCACCCTCCACCCCGCCATAGTTCTGCTCGAACGTGACGGAACAGGTGAACGACAGCGGGATGCGGCGGGCGAACTGGCCGGCCAAATACCCCTGCATGATCATCGACGCCTTTTGCTGGATCGGCCCGCCCATCATCACGTCGCGCTCAATATTGACGATACCGTCCCGCCCGACCGACGCGCGCGCCGTCACGCGCGACGGGCCGCCGAACACATGGTCGCCGGTGTCGCGCACGGTCAGGCCGTTGACCTGCCCCACCACCGCGCCTGTGGTTTCGATCAGGATGGTGTTGTCGGCGATACGCTCCTGGGTCATTTCTTCCAGGCGGGCGTTGCGCTCGCGCCGCTCCTCAATCGCCTTCTCGACGCATTCGCGGCTGATCGGCCCTTCCGGGGTCCGCACGCGCGCCTCTGCGATAATGTCCTCCAGCATCTCGAAGCGGGATGACAGGCGGGTGCGGTCATCGGCCAAGCGGCTAGCAAGACCCAGCAGCCGCGAGACGGCGTCGGGTGTGCACCCCTCCGAGCCATGCTTCAGCGCCAAGGACTGGATCAGGCCGGCATAGTGGTTCACGGTATCCGGTTCCGCCTTCATGTCCGGATCGATATCGGCCTTGATGCGGAAATGGGTCTGAAACTCCGGATCGGCGGCGAAATAGGTATGGAACCATTTCGGCGCGCCGATCAGCACAACCTTCACGTCCAACGGGATCGGCTTGGGTTTCGGTGCACCGGCAATCGGCAGGCTTGCCTGCTGGCGCAGATCCTCTGTCTGAATTTCCTGATCGCGGAGTGCGCCCTTGAGGAACATCCAGCTGAGGGGCGCCGCCGCCAGCGCATCGGCCCGAAGCACCAGAACACCGCCATTCGCCTTGTGCAACGCCCCGGCTCGCAGCAGGTTGAAATCGGTCTCGAAACGCATGCCGGCCTGGCGGTACTCGAACCGGCCGAACAGGTTCTCATAAACGGGGTTCGGCTCCAGAACGACAAGCGGACGCGGGTTTTCGCCGTTATCGACGAAGAGGTTAACGGCATAGCGCTGCTCCGGTGGCTCCAGCGGAGGCGCGCCCTTGGGCTGTTGGGCGGCGAAACGCTGGATGTTATCCAACATGTCGACGCGCATTTCTTCCAGCCAGCGTTGCAAGCCGCCCATACCCTGGAATTCCGTCAACAGCGGCATGAGCAACTCTTGAATCGCCTCGTCAGCGATCTGGGAGGACATGCTGTGCGCGTGTTCGGCCACGCCCCGTTGCTGGCTGGTTGCCCAGCGGGTAACTTCTGCGAGCTTCTGCGCTACCTCCTGCGCGTCCGATTGAATTTTCGCCATCTCGTCCGGCGCCATCTTCTCCATCTTTTCCTTGCTCTCGTCGCTCGGCGCGACAGCAGGGCCGGATTGGGTTTGCACGAGAGTGAGGCCGCGCGATTCCGCTTCCTTCCGCACCTCGGCGATGCGGCGGTTGACTTCCTCCTGCAGACGCTGGGCCGGGGCCTGCAGAGCCGACTGGTGAGACTCGTCATCGAAAGCGCGTTGCAGGGCCGAACGGATTTCCGGGATCAATGCCGCAACACGGTCCCGGAACTTGCGGCCCATGCCGCCTGGCACCTTGCACGGGCGCGGCCGGTGCGGCCGGCGGAAATTGTTCAGATAGAGCCAGTCGGCCGGTTGCGGCCACTTTTCCATTTCCGCCTTCAGGAACTCCACGGTCTGGGTCAGCCGGCCGCTGCGCTCCACACCAATGACAAAGATATTGAAGCCCGGCTCGTTGGTGCTGAGCCCGAACTCCAGTGCTTCCTTCGCCCGAGCGTGGCTGGCGAGGGAGAATACATCACCCTCAACCGCGTCCACGGCGAGTTCCGGAAGGCCAACCTCATCTGCCGTCAGAATGCGTGCGGTCATGTTTCTCTCCCTGCAAGATCCGCATGAGGCGGCCTCGCTTTCCCGTCAGGACTGTTAGTGGAGACTTAGGTTGCTGACACGCCGTCCGCCAGCAATACCGTCCACAATCGCAGACCCGTGTTGTGTTTGTGACAGGTAATCTAGCCGATCACTGCCCCGGCGCGCAGATCGTCAATGTCTGCCTCACTGAAGCCAAATTCGCCAAGCACTGCATCGGTATGCTGGCCCACGTGCGGCGGTGGCGTCTCCACGCCAGGCGACCCCTCGTTAAGATGGAAGGAGGCATTTACCATGGCCATTGGCTTGTCGAGGCCGGTTGGCGGCGGCACCTGCCGGATGGTTCCCCTGTGCTTCACCTGTTCCAGTTCCAGCGCCTGGGGGATGGTATTGACGACGCCGGCGGGCACGCCGCGCTTTTCCAGCTTGGCCTCCCAGTCATGCGCCTCTCCCGTCAGGAATGTCCGGGAAAACTCCTCGTACATCGCATTGGCGTTTTCCGACCGCCCCTCGCGGGTGGCGAAGCGCGCGTCCGACTTGATGTCGAGGCGGCCCAGAACATCACACATGCTCTCGAACTGGGCCTGGGTTGCGGGCGATACCTGAATGGAATTGGTCGCGGTCTGGTAGACGCTCGGCGCGCCGGCGGAGGCCGGACTGCCGTTGCCCATCTGCGGCAGTTCTATGCCACAGTTCAAATAATGCAGCACCATGGGCGAGATGAAGCCCAGCGCGGCATCCAGCATAGACAGGTCGATATGACGGCCCTGGCCCGTGCGTTCCCGCGCGAACAGCGCCGAAGAAATGGCGTAGGCGGCATGGATGCCCGCCGCCACGTCCGTCACCCAATAGCCGACCTTGGTCGGGCCGTTTTCGGGAAAGCCGGTGAGCGTCATCATTCCGGAATAGGCCTGGATCACTGGGTCGTAGGCTGCCTTGCCCGCCAGCGGCCCGGTGCCGCCAAAACCAGAGATCGAGCAGTAGACCAGCTTCGGATTGATGGCGCTGAGGGTCTCGTAGTCGAGACCCAGCTTTTTCATCTGTCCGGCCTTGAAGTTCTCAACCACCACGTCCGACTGCTCCACCAAGCGGGTCAGGACTTCCTTGGCGCGCGGATGCTTCAGGTCGAGGCCCAGCGAGCGCTTGCCCGCGTTGAAGGACATGAAGAGGGTAGATTGCCCCGCCTCCAGAAACTCCGGCCCGCCGCCCATCATCATGCGGCCCTGGTCGCCGCCCTTGGGGTTTTCCAGCTTGATCACGTCCGCGCCCTGCAGCGCGAGTTGGTAGCTGGCGTAGGGGCCCGCGATTACCTGGGTGAAGTCGATCACCCGCACCCCTTCAAACACTTTCGCCATGCAGGCGGTCTCCTCGGATTGGCGCGGCTCGCCGCCCGCCGTCGTTCAGTGGGATTGGTTGGCCGGCATCTTGGGCCAGATGGCGGGAAACGAAAAGCCCTGCTGCGTGCCGCCGGTGCTAGAGTGTCTCGCTCCAGTGCAGTAGCAGGCTGCGTTCCAGCTCCCGCGCGCGCCATCCCCAGCGCCCGGCGGCGCGGCGCACCGGGTTGCTGAAGCGGTCCGGGCTGATCTCGAAGGCAGTGCGTGCCGCGAAATCCGTGTTCATCAACACAAACAGGAATCGGCGGCCATCCGGGGTTTGAAGCACCCCCGCCTGCCCGCGGGCATAGCTCATGGTGCCCGACTTGGCGCGGATGCTGACTCTCGGCTCGTGCTCGCTCCACCGGGGCTCGTGCAGCAGGTCAAGGAATGCGCGGTCGCCATAGGTCCGGTCGCGGGTATGCCAGAGCAGCGCGTACAGCGCGCGCGGCGACAGGCGCCCCTCGCCCGACAGGCCGGACTGGTTGGTCCAGACCATGTTTTCCCCGGCAAGCGGCGGCACCGGACCACTGACCCATTGCCGGACGGCCAGCGCACTCTCGCGCAGGGTTCCGGGCGCATGGCCGAGCTTCTTCGCCACGGCCAACCCCACCAGTTCCGCCGAGAGATTATTGGAGTATTCCAGCAACGCCTCTGCGATTTCGAGCATCGGCCGGCTTTCCACGCTGGCGATTGGGACGGCCGCCGAACCGGGCCGGGGCGTCTCCTCCGGCAAGGGCAGCACCAACCCGTACCGTTCCGCAAAGCGCCGCAACATCAGGGCTGTCCGCAGGGCCGGCGCGTGCACCGCGATGCGGCGGCTGCCGGCGCTCGGCACCTGGGGCTCGATCAACAGGCGGGTGACCCGGCCAGAGAGCACCTGAACCGGACGGCCATCAACCGCCCTGGCGGGCGCAACGCCAGGTACCGCATGGCCGAGATCCGGCAGGACCTGGACGAGCATCGCACGGGTGTCGGGCTGCCGCTCCCATTTCAGCCATTGCCGGTTGAAATTGACTGACAATGCTGCGACGGGCGGATTGTAGCTGTTGGCGGCGTCGTCGGATGGGTCGATGGCGGCAATGAACGGCAGGGCGTCGCTGTCGTAAGTGAAACGGGCCACCGGCTTTGCGCCGACATTCTGTTTCAGTGACCGGGCGAGCGCGGCCAGGTCTTCCTGCACCAGGACCGGATCGCCACCGCCGGAAAAATGCAGGTTCAGCCCGTCCGGCGCCGCTTGAGCGAGCACGGGCGTCTTGAAACGGTAGTCAGGCCCCAGCGTCTCTAGCGCGGCATAGGCGGTCATCACCTTGACCATCGATGCCGGTATGAAAGGCTGTCCCGCCCGCAGCTCCCGCCGGACCTTGCCGGTTTCCATGTCAACCACGAGATAGCCCAGGTCATCGGCTGTAAACCCGGATCGGGCGATAAGTGCTGCCTCCTCCGCCGTCTGGGCGAATGCACCGGCGACGGGGGTCACGGCCAATATCAGCGCCAGCACCCCTTTCGCCCAAGGGCCGCAGTGCGCTACTTGTGGTTGGCAATTGCCGGGCTTTGCCCGGCCACCCATTTGGCGGAGAGTGCCTATGCCCATTCCAGCGAACGGCGAACCGGCGCCACGGTTCCGTGCCTGGACAATAGACGGCCGGTCCTTGGGAAGCGACGATCTGGCCGGGCGCTTCACGACGCTCTGCTTTTTCGGCTCGGCAGGCCTGCCGCAGATGTACGAGATGGTCCAGGCCATCACTGCCAATACCGAAATATTCGACGGCCTCGACCACCAGTTTGTCGGCGTCAGCATCGACCCGGAGGATAGCGCGCCGGAGCGGGGCCTGGGCGGCGCAGCGCCGGCGGTGCACTGGATCATGGATAGCGACCAGGCGCTCAGCCGCCTGTTCGGCGCGGTATCGGGTGAGGAGGACGGTGACGGAGAGAGCGGGGCCGTTGACGGGGAGGTCTCTTTCCAGCCACTGACAGTCCTGCTGGACCAGAACCTGCGAGTGCTGGCAAGCCACAAGATCGACGAGCCGGACAAGCACCCGATCGCCCTGACCCAGTTCCTGGGGGCACTGCCGACCTTTGGTCCACCGCGGCTGGCGGGATTGCAGGCACCTGTCATCTTTGTACCCATGACCTTCGAAACGGAGTTCTGCCAGCGCCTGATCGCGCATTTCGAGGAAACCGGCGGCAAGCCATCCGGCATTCTGGAAGATATAGATGGGCAGACGCTGCTGACCTTCGACCCGGAGCGGAAACGGCGCAGCGACCTGCAGTTGACGGAGAAAGCGCTCCAGCAGGCAGCCCATGCCCGGATCGCCCGGCGGGTGGCGCCGGAGATCAAGAAGGCCTTCCAGTTCGATGTGACACGGCTGGAGCGTTCAGTCATCACGCGCTACCAAACGGGCGATTTCCACGCCCGGCACCGGGACAACGACGCGCTTGGCACCGCGCATCGCATGTTCTCCATCACTATCCCCTTGAACGCCGAGGGCTATACCGGCGGCCATGTGCGCATCCCTGAGTTCGGACCGCAAATTTACCAGATTCCCACTGGCTGTGCGATGGTCCACTCCTGCGGATTGCTGCACGAAGTGACGCCGGTGCAGGAAGGGATGCGCTATGCCTACATCCCCATTCTCTACAACGAGGCCGCCGCCCAATTGCGGGAGCAGAACAAGGACTATCTCGGTGAAGGCGTATCGGCAGACCGGCGGGAGACACAGGACTGATGCCTGGCCCCGCTGACATCAACTGGCGCGAATACTACCGCCGCACAGGCGAGCGCCCGCCGCGGCCCACACTTCTGTTCGCCCTGGACCGCTTCGAAACACCCGGCGTTGCCGTCGATCTCGGCTGCGGCGGCGGACGGGATGTGGTGGAAATGCTGCGCCAAGGCTGGACCGTATTCGGTGTCGACCAAGCCGCGAGCGCCGGCGAGGAAACGCTCGCCCGGCCCGACCTGCCCGATCAGGACCAGCCGGGGAATAGCAGCTTCTCCTTCATTCACGCCCGGTCGGAAGACGCGGTCTGGCCCATGTGCGATCTGACCAATTCCAGCTTTGCCCTGCCGCTCTGCCCGCCCGACTGCTTCCCCAGGCTTTGGCAGAACATCACGGACCGCCTGAACCCCGGCGGGCGCTTCGCCGGGCAGCTCTACGGGCCAAGAGATTCCTGGTTCGGCCGCGAAGGCATGACCTTTCATAGCCGCGCGGAGGTCGATGGCTTGCTGGCAGGCTGGGACGTGGAATTGCTGGAGGAGGAAGAGGACGACAGCACCACGCCCAGGGGCACCCCAAAGCACTGGCACATTTGGCATGTTGTGGCGCGCCGGCCCTGACTACTGACCATATGCCGGCGGATGGGCCGCACTTGCCAATACCGGGGCGAGGCCAAATGTGCTACGAGATCCTGCCAACCCCAACATCATGAGGTGCAAGCCCTGGTGCGTGCTCCGATCGGTCTCCTCAAGCAGATAGTCATTGCGGTCGCCATCCTGGCCGTCGCAGGCGTGCTCTGGCAGCAGCAAGACACGATCCGTTCTGGCCTGGGCCTGGCCAGTGAGGCAAAAACCGACAAGAGGCGCAGCGGCGGTACGGAAGTTCCGGTGATCGTTGCGGCTGTTTCCTCTGCCACGGACGACCTGCTGTTCGAAGCCGTCGGCACCGGCCGGGCCAAGCGGTCCGTATCGTTGCGCCTGGAGGCAGAAGGAAAGGTGGTTTCCTCCAACCTGGTTTCCGGCCAGCGCTTTGCGGAAGGCGAGGTGCTGCTGACGCTGGAAGATCAGGACCAACGCCTGACGCTGTCCCTTGCCGAAACGCGGCTGGCAGAGGCGCAGCGGGTGCTGGCGCGGTACGAGCAACTGCGCACCACCGGCGCGGCGGCAATGGCAACCCTGGACCAAGCCCGTACAGAGGCCGAAATCGCCGCTCTCGAGGTTGAAAGGGCGCAGAAAGAACTGGACGACCGGATATTGCGGGCGCCATTCGGCGGCGTGGTTGGGCTGCCGAATGTGGAGGTAGGCGACTGGGTCGATAGCGGCGTAGATATCGCCACGTTGGACGACCGCAGCGTGTTGCTGGTGGAGTTTAACCTGCCGGAGCAATTGCTGGGCCGGATCGAGCCCGGCCTGCTGATCAGCGCGACCACGCCAGCCTTCGGCGGCAAGGCGTTCCGGGGTGCCGTGATCGACATCGACACACGGGTCGACGCGACGAGCCGGGCGGCGCGCATCCGCGTCGCCATCCCCAATGACCAGGATGAGTTGTGGCCCGGTGCTTCATTCAAGGTCAGCGTGCCGTTACCGGGCCGCGAATACCCTGTGGTGCCGGAACTGGCGGTACAATTCGCCAAAGGCACCTTGCATGTCTGGCGGGTCAATGGCGAGTCAGCCGAGAAGGTCGCGGTGCGCCTGGTCCGTCGCCGCAACTCCGAAGTGCTGGTGGACGGTCCACTGTCGCCGGGCGATCAGGTCGTGGTCGAAGGCACGCAGCGGCTCGCGCCAGAGAAGAAAATCACCGTAGTCGGAGGCAGCCAGGGAGCGGGCTCATGAAGGGCGAGGGTCTGGGTCTGGCGGGGCTGAGTGTCCGCCGACCCTATCTGGCAGCGGTGTTCAACCTGCTGATCGTTATTGCCGGACTCGCCGCGCTGCTGGGCATCGAGGTGCGGGAACTGCCGGATGTGGACCGGCCGCTGGTTTCCGTCCGGGCCAACTATCCCGGCGCCTCCCCCACCACGGTGGATGCGGAGGTGACATCGCTGGTGGAATCTGCGGCGGCGCGGGTGGCGGGCGTGGTCTCTGTCCGCTCCTCCTCCGAGGAAGGGAACTTCCGCATGAGCGTGGAGTTTCGCCCCGACTATGACCTGGACACGGCGGCAAATGACATACGCGAGGCGCTGGGGCGGGTCGAACGCCGCCTGCCCGCCGGCGTCGATGACCTGATCATCGTAAAGTCCGACCGGGACGCCTGGCCGGTGATCCGGGTCGCGGTATTTAGCGATGAATATGGCGTGGAGGCGCTAACCCGCACCGTAGAAGACGAGATACTGCCGGAGTTTACGGCGGTGGACGGCGTTGCCGACGTGCACGTGTTCGGAGCGCGGCGGGAGGTGATCCGGGTGGAAGTATCGCCGGAGCGCCTGGCGGCGTTCGGCCTGTCCATCGGGGAGGTCGCCGACACCCTGCGGGCCGCGCAGTTCGATGTGCCGGTCGGTAGCTTTTCCGCCGGACAGATGGAGGTGCTGGTCAGGGCCGACGCCACGGTCTCCGATCCCGAACTCATCAAAGAATTGTTGCTGACGGATACCGTACGGCTGGGCGACCTGGCCGACGTGTATTTCAGCGTGGAGACGCCCGAAAGCGTGGCCCGGCTCGACCGGCGGATGGTATTGAGCCTGGGTGTGGTCCGGCAGGCGCAATCCAACACGGTGGCCATTTCGAACGATATCCGGCAGACGGTCGAACGGTTGCAGAAACGCTACCCTGAGATGCGCTTCCAGGTCACTGACGATTCCGCCGTGTTCATCCGGAGCGCCATCCAAGAAGTGCTGGCGACGCTGACGGCTGCCCTGGCGATTGTGGTGACGGTAATCTGGCTGTTCTTCGGCAGGTTCGGGGTGACGCTGGTGCCGGTGGTCGCGATACCCATCGCACTGACCGGTTCGCTTGCAGGCATCTGGCTGCTCGGCTTTTCCATTAACTTGGTAACATTGCTGGCGCTGGTTCTGGCAACCGGCATGGTCGTCGATGACGCTATCGTCGTAACCGAAAACATCCAGCGCTGCCGGGCCCAGGGCATGGGGCGCAAGGCGGCCAGCGTCGTCGGCACGCGGCAAGTGTTCTTCGCTGTGATCGCCACGACGGCGACCCTGATTGCCGTGTTTGTGCCGATCTCGTTCCTGCCGAGCGATGCGGGACGCTTGTTCACCGAATTCGGATTTGTGCTGGCGATTACGGTAGCGATTTCGTCCTTTGTCGCGTTGACGGTCTGTCCGATGATCGCATCGCGTCTGGGCTCGCTTGGCAGTGAGCGGGGGGTGGGCGGACCGCTTGGCCATTGGGTCAGCGCCGGGTATCTTTCCCTGCTGCGGCCCCTGCTGCGCGCGCCTCTGCTGGCGCTGGTGGGCGCTGCTGTGCTGGCGGGCTCGGCAGGACTGATCTACGGCGATCTGGGCGAGGAACTGGTGCCGGCAGAGGACCGCGGTCAGATCGACGTGCGGATGCAGGGGCCGGATGGGACGGGGCTGGACTACACCGACCGCCAGGTGGAGGCGGTGGAAGCCATGTTGCAACCCTGGGTGGACCGGGGCGTTGCGGAAAGCCTCTATTCCATCACCGGCCGCTGGGACCTGAACCGGGGCTATGTGGGCATGCAATTGCTGCCATGGGAGGAGCGCACGGTCACACAGCAGGAAATCGAGGCCGACCTCAATCCGAAATTGGCGGAGCTTGCCGGCGCCAGGGCGCGGGCGGCATCGGGCAACAGCCTGGGTCTGCGGCGCGGCTCCGACGGCGGCATCACGCTGGCACTGACCGGTCCGAGCTATCCCGAGATCGCAGCGGTGGCGGAGAAATTCGGCTCGCTCATGGAGGATACACCAGGGCTTTCCGGCATCCGCATTCAGTACCAAGCGACCCAGCCGCAGCTCTCCATCGGCGTCGACCGGGCGCGCGCCGCCGACCTGGGCGTGCCAATGACCGAGCTATCTGCCACCCTGCGCGCGCTGGTGGACGAGGAAGAAATCACCGAACTGACCATCAACGACCAGGCCGTCCCGGTGATGCTGCAATCGGCTGCGGGGGCGGTGCGCGACCCGGCGGACCTGCTCAATCTGTCGGTCAGGGCGAACTCAGGCCAGTTGGTGCCGCTGACGCAATTGGTGACCTTCCAGGAGGAGGGTGTCGCCGCCGAACTGGACCGGCACGGACAACGCCGGGCGGTGGAGATCGATGCCTCGGTCGCAACCGAGGTGACCCTGGCGGAAGCCGTGGAAACCGTCCGCGGCCTGGCGGAACAGAACCTTCCGGACGGGATCGGCCTGCTGTTCCTGGGCGAGGCTGCAGCGCTGGAGGAAACCTCGTCGGCCGTTACCTGGACCTACATCATCGCGCTCGCCATCGTCTTTCTGGTGCTGGTGGCCCAGTTTGAGAGCCTGACCAGCGCGGCGGTGGTCATGATTACCGTGCCGTTCGGGGTCTGCGCCGCCATCTACGCGCTGTGGCTGACCGGCACCACGGTGAACATTTTCAGCCAGATCGGCGTCCTGATGCTGATCGGCATCATGGCGAAGAATGGCATTCTGCTGGTGGAGTTCGCCGATCAGTTGCGGGACCGCGGCGCGCACCCCTGGGAAGCGGCCTACGCAGCCGCCGCCGCGCGCCTGCGCCCCATAACGATGACCCTGATCTCCACCGTGTTCGCTGGCCTGCCGCTGATCATCGGCACGGGCGCGGGTGCGGAGGCCAGGGCCTCCATCGGTTGGGTGGTGTTCGGCGGGCTGGGACTGGCCGCGGTCTTCACGCTGTTCCTGACGCCGGCGGCCTACGCCCTGATCGCGGGCCTGTCCAAGCCACGGGCGGCTGCGGGGTATGAGTTGGAGGCGGAGCTGGAGGCGGTGGACCGGTTGCCTTCGCGGCCGCAACATGCACAACTACCGGCAGGAGAATAACGCCCGTCATTCCGTTTCAGCGGAGAATATTATCATGATCAAAGCCAATCCGGAGCGCGTGCTGCGGGACCTCCATATGCTGCGCGAAATCGGGCGCTACAAAACCGGCGTGCACCGGCCGACCCTTTCCGACGACGACATCAAGACCCGGCACTGGCTGAAGGACGAGCTTTCAGCCATCGGGCATGAGACGCACATCGACGGCATCGCCAACGTGATCGGGCATACGCCCGCACCGGGACGGAAGCTGCTTTGTGGTTCGCACCTGGAGAGCCAGAACCGGGCGGGCTGGCTGGATGGCGCGCTCGGCGTCGTCTATGCGCTGGAGGCGGCGCGGGCCGTGGTGGAGGCCGGCGAGAAAGACGTCGGCGTCGACGTCATCGCCTTCGCCGACGAGGAAGGCCATTTCGGCAGCATGATCGGCTCGAACTCCCTGGTCGGCAACATGACGGAGGCGATGATGGACGCCTCCAGGAACCGCACCACCGGCGAGCCGTTGCGCGACGCGCTGGCCAGGGCTGGCTTTACGGGGGAGCGTGCGAGCCTCGACCCGTCGCGCTATATCGGGATGCTGGAAGCGCATATCGAACAGGGCGACTCCCTGGAGGCGACGGACCTGAAGATCGGCGTTGTCACCAGCATTGTGGGCATCTGGCAGTTCCACCTGACCTTCAAGGGCGTGCAGAACCACGCCGGCACGACGCGCATGGCGATCCGCAAGGACGCCGGCGCCGCGATGATGCGGGTCTATCAGCGCCTGCAGGAGCGCTTCCCGCCGGTGGTGGGCGAGCGCACGGTCTGGACCGTCGGCAGCATGACCCTCGACCCCGGCGCGCCGAGTATCGTGCCGGGCGGGGCGGAAATGACCTTTCAATTCCGCGACGCCGATCCCGATCTGCTGAAGAAGCTGGAAGGCGTGCTGACCGCGGTGGCGGCCGAGGAGAACGCCAACGGTCCCTGCGAAGTTGCGGTGGAGCCCATGACCCGCGGCGTGCCGGCGAAGATGGATGCGGGACTTCAGGATGCCATCGAGGCGGCCGCGGAGGCCTTCGCGCCGGGCAAGCATGTGCGCATGCCGAGCGGGGCGGGCCATGACGCCCAGGTGATCGCGCAGAAAATGCCAGCCTCCATGCTGTTCATCCCCTCCATCGGCGGCGTCAGCCACCATTGGACGGAGGACACGGCGGACGAGGACATCGCCCTCGGCGCGCAGGTCTATGTCGATGCGGCGGCGCGGATGCTGAAGGGATAGCGCCGCCATCAGGGCCGGCGGTTCCGGAGGGAGCCGCGAGCCTTCTCAACGAACCGGTGCTGCGAAACATGGCGGCAAAAGCCGGCAACATCTCAAACAAGGAGAAACACCCATGAGCCAGTGTATCGTAATCGTGCAGTTCGACCTGCCGAAGCGGACGGAGGAGCAGGCAAAGGCCGGTGGCCTCGGCTCCGCGCCGACCTACCGCGGGCTGGAGGGCAAGGGGCTCGTCAGCAAGCACTACCTGAACGGCGATACGGGCACGGGCGGCGTCTACCTCTGGGAAAGCCGCGCGGCGGCGGAGGCGTGGTACACGCCGGAACTGATGGCCTCGCTGACGGAACGTTTTGGGGTGGAGCCGCGGCTGACCTGGTACGACACGCACGTGACCGTGGACAATGTGGCGGGCGAGACGCGCGTGGACGGCGTGCCGGTAAGCGAGGCAGTGGCGGCGGAGTAGCTACCTGATCCCGGCGTCACGCGGCCTCTCGCAAATGTCCGACCACGTGACGCCGAGAGGATCTATTTCGGATCGATTACGATCTTGTCAAGGTTGCGGGGCGGATTCGCCTCGTCCCAGCGGGCTCCAAGTTCCTTTGGGTGCTTCAAAAACCGAGCGCCCCTCAGGTTCGCGACCCCCAGGTTCGCGCCCGTCAGGTCCGCGCCCCTCAGGTTCGCGACCCCCAGGTTCGCGCCCGTCAGGTCCGCGCCCCTCACGTTCGCGTCCCACAGGCTCGCGTCCCTCAGGTTCGCGCCCCTCAGGTCCGCGTTCTTGAACGATGCGCCGACGAGGGCTTTACCGGGAAGTTGAAGGCGTTGCAGGTAGAGTTCGTCGACCACGAGGCCGTTCAGATCGACCTCTGCGTTGAACAGTGTTGTGATAGCGCCGATCTGGCCGTCATTGCCGCCGCGGGCCGTTCTTCGGACCTGCCAAACCGCCTCATCATCGCCGTTGGTCAGGTCCGCCAGGGCGGCCTTTGCTTTTTCGCTCACCGAATGCTCGTCATCGCAGATGGCGTCTTTCGATTCGTTGCATGCGTCCCATCCGGCCAACGCGGTTTCTGCTGCAACCCGGCGTTTCTCAATCTCCCGGTCGAGCGCGGCATCCATGCGGCGGTCAGCCTGTTCCCGTGCCTTGTGCAGCAAGTCCCAGGCGCGGGTGACTCGGGCTTGGCGCTGGTCCTTGTATTCGTTCAGCAGGAAGCCGGCCGTCACCACCGCGATCAGCCCGCCGCCGAGCAATGCGGATAGTTCGATCTTGCGGTGGAAGGTGTTGGTTTCCGAGGTGGCGAACAGGAAGGGGGCCAAGGCCATCATCAGGAACAGGCTCGCGCCAAGCAGCAGGAGCTGCTCTTCATCGAGGTCCTGGAGGCGCCCCTGGCCGAAATACACACCGGCGATACCGGCGGCGAGCAGGACTGGGCAGATGAGAAAACGTGAGGACAGGACACGCCACATCCACTTGGCAACTAGCACTATTTCCAGGCCCAACCGCCTGACCCTGATCCAGCGCGTTGAAGTTTCCAGCGCGTCGCCGTTGCCTGTCTTGTCATCCGTCATCGGCGTTTACCCAACCTTAATAGGTTTTGGGGTATTCTAGACGGCGCGGAGGCGGATAGGAAGGGAGGCTGTGGAGTAGTGCAGGTGAGGGATGTGCCTCTACAGGACATCTACATCGCGTCTACATTTGATCTACATCACATAAACCCGGCATCTACATTTTCGGGCCAGAATGTCGATTTTTGTCGATAAATGTAGAGGAATGTAGATGGAAAATCTGAGCGTTACTTTGGTACCGCAATCGCTGCAATATCATCGAGCGCGCGGACCATGACGGCTTCCGGGTCGCGGCTGGCGGCCTCGGCGCGGAAGTAGGTGACGTCGCGGATGCCCATGCAGGCGAGGATGGCGGTCAGGTAGGGAGTGAGGTGGTCCGGCTGGCGGGCCCCCTCCCCCGAGAACAGGCTGCCCGACGCGACGCAGACATAGCAGGGCCGGTCGGCCAGCAGGCCGGTCTTGCCATCCGGCGTGCTCTGAAAAGTGCGGCCGAAGCGGACGACCTGGTCCAGCCACAGCTTGAGCACCGCCGGCACGGTGAAATTGTGCATAGGCGTGGCGATCACCAGCGCCTGGCTCGCCTCCAATTCGGCGATCAGGGCCTCCGACTCGGCGAGCGCCGGTACGGTTGCCGCCTGCTCTGCCGTCTGGTGGGTGCGCATGGCCCGGGTAAAGCCCTCCGTCACCGGCGAGGGCGGACTGTCGGCGAGGTTGCGCGCGATGACCGCGGCTCTGGGATGCCTGGTTCGCAGCACTTCCAGCAGCGCATCGCCCAGTTGGCGGCTGTAGGACGCCTCCCCGCTGGGGCTGCAATCCAGGCGCAGGATGGTGGTGCTGTCGGTGATGCTTTGGTCTGGCACGCGGGCGGGCTCCCATTATGGAGCCCAGGCGTTGCGTTGCGCCCTAGGCCCCGTTCTTCTCGGCAATTGCGGCCTGCGCCGCCGCCAGCCGCGCGATGGGCACGCGGTAGGGCGAGCAGGAGACGTAATCCAAGCCGGTCCGGTGGCAGAAGGCAACGCTTTCCGGGTCGCCGCCATGCTCGCCGCAGATGCCGAGCTTCAGGTCAGGCCGGGTCGCACGGCCCCTTTCCGCCCCCAATTGAACCAACTCGCCGACGCCGTCCTGGTCGAGCCCAACAAACGGGTCGCGCTCGAAAATGCCCTGGCGCTGGTAGGCCTCCAGGAAGCTCGCTGAATCGTCCCGGCTGATGCCATACGTTGTCTGGGTCAGGTCGTTGGTGCCGAAGCTGAAGAATTCCGCCGCCTCCGCGATCTCGCCGCCGCGCAGCGCCGCCCGCGGCAGTTCGATCATGGTGCCGACCATATAGGGGATGTCCACACCCTTGTCCGCCGCAACCTCGCCCGCGACGCGGTCGATGACGGCCTTCAGGATGTCCAGCTCGCGTTTGGTGGCCACCAGCGGCACCATGATTTCGGGGAAGACCTCGATACCTTCGGCCTTCACGTCCGCGGCGGCCTCGAACATGGCGCGGGCCTGCATCTCCGTGATCTCCGGGTAGGAAATGCCCAGGCGGCAGCCGCGATGGCCGAGCATGGGGTTCGATTCCGACAGGCGGACGGTGCGCTGGCGAACGGCCTCCTCCGGAATGCCGGTTGCTTCGGCTACCGCTTTGATCTCGTGCGGCTGGTGCGGCAGGAATTCATGCAGCGGCGGGTCGAGCAGGCGGATGGTGACCGGCAGGCCGCCCATGATGCGGAACAGTTCGGCAAAATCCTGGCGCTGCATCGGCAGCAATTTGTCCAGCGCGGCCCGGCGGCCCTGCTCGTTCTCCGCCATGATCATCTCGCGCACCGCGACGATGCGGTCGGCATCGAAGAACATGTGCTCCGTCCGGCAAAGGCCGATACCCTCAGCCCCCAGCGAACGGGCGGTCTGCGCGTCCTCCGGCGTTTCGGCGTTGGCGCGCACGCCCAGGCGGCGGATCTCGTCCGCCCAGCCCATGATGGTCGCGAACTCGCCAGAGACTTCGGGGTCGATAGTGCGGACCTTGCCCGCCATGATCTCGCCCGTGGTACCATCGAGCGTGATCATCTCCCCGGCCTTGATCGTGTATTCGCCGGCGAAGAACTGGCCGGCGGCGTAGTCGATCTGGATGTCGCCCGCGCCCGCGACGCAGGGCCGGCCCATACCGCGCGCAACCACGGCCGCGTGGCTGGTCATGCCGCCCCGGCTGGTGAGGATGCCGCGGGCGGCGTGCATGCCATGAATGTCTTCGGGGCTGGTCTCGATCCGAACAAGGATCACGTCCCGGCCTTCCGCCGCCAGCTTCTCCGCCTCATCGGCCGAGAACACCACCGCGCCGGAGACCGCGCCCGGAGACGCGGGCAGGCCGTGGCCTAGCACGGTGCGCTCGGCGTCCGGGTCGAGCGCCGGGTGCAGCATCTGGTCGAGGGAGGCAGGCTCGATACGGGAGACGGCCTCGTCCCGCGTGATCAGGCCCTCCCCAACCAACTCCACCGCAATGCGCATGGCGGCGGCGGTAGTGCGCTTGCCGGAACGGGTCTGGAGCATCCAGAGGCGACCGCGTTCGACCGTGAACTCGATATCCTGCATGTCCCGGTAATGCTGTTCCAGCGTGTGCTGGATTTCCAGCAACTGGCCGAACACGTCCGGCATGACCTCTTCCATGGCCGGCAGGTCGGACTCATGATGCTGCTTGGCGGCGATAGTGATGTGCTGTGGCGTGCGGATGCCGGCGACCACGTCCTCCCCCTGGGCGTTGACGAGATACTCGCCATAGACTTCGCGCGCGCCGGTGGATGGGTTGCGGGTGAAGGCGACGCCGGTAGCGCTGCTGTCCCCCATATTGCCGAACACCATGGCCTGCACGTTAACGGCGGTACCCCACTTGTCCGAGATTTCGTTCAGGCGGCGGTAGGTGATGGCGCGCGGCGTCTGCCAGGAGGCGAAGACCGCGCCGATGGCGCCCCACAACTGCTCGCGCGGGTCTTGCGGGAACGGGTGCCCCAGTTCTTCCTCGACCTTCTCCTTGTAAATGCCAACCAGCTTCTCCCAATCGGCGGCGGAGAGGTCGGTATCAAGGAAGACGCCCTGGGAATCCTTCAGCATCTCCAGTTCTTCTTCAAAGACGTAGTGGCCGATGCCGAGCACTACATCGCCATACATCTGGATGAAGCGGCGGTAGCTGTCCCACGCAAAACGGGCGTCGGCTTCAGCAGCCATGCCCCTTACCGTCTCATCGTTCAGGCCCAGGTTGAGAACCGTGTCCATCATGCCGGGCATGGAGACACGCGCGCCGGAGCGGACCGAGACAAGCAGCGGGTTCGAGGCATCGCCGAACTTGCGGCCTGTCTCGGCCTCGACCTTGGCGAGGGCGGCATCGACCTGGGCTTCCAACTCTGCCGGGTAGGTCTTGGCGTGGTCGTAATAGTGGGTGCAGACCTCGGTCGTGACCGTAAAGCCGGGCGGCACGGGCAGGCCCAGATTGCTCATCTCCGCCAAGTTTGCGCCCTTGCCGCCGAGCAGGTTGCGCATACCGGCGTTGCCCTCTGACGAGGCCGTACCGAAACTGTAAACCCATTGGGTCATTTTCGTACTCTCTCCAACTGATCAAGCGTCACTGCGAGGAGCCCGAGGCAACGAAGCAACCCATCGGTGGTCAATGCCAACCTCAATGGTTTGGCGGGTTGCTTCGCCCGGCTAGGCCGAGTCTCGCAATGACGGCATTGGTACTGACTTAACCCTCTATGACCGCAAAATCTGCGACGCGGCCCATCGTGCCGGTAATGGCACCAAGCAGCTTCAGCCTGTTTTCCCGCAATGATGCATCATCCGCGTTAACCGTTACTTGATCGAAGAAGGTATCGACGGGGCTGCGCAGGTTCGCCAGGTGGCCCATCGCGTCATCAAAACCTTCTGCTTTCAGGGCCTTGGCCATTCCATCCACGGTCGTGGACAGCGCATCCGCAAGCGCCATTTCTGCCGCGTCGGCGAACAGTTTGGGGTCGGGTGCGCCGGTGTGGCGGACGCCGTCCTTCTTTTCCTCCGCCGCGACTATATTGGCGGCGCGGCGGTAGGCTGTGAGCAGGTTCACACCGTCGTCGCTTTCCAGGAAGGCGGAGAGCGCGTTCACCTGCGCCATCAAGCGCACAAGGTCGTCCTGGGCTTCCAGGCCGAACACGGCGGCGACGCGGTCGTGGCGGATGCCTTCTTCGCGCAGGTGAACCTTCAGCCGGTCGGCGAAGAAGTCCAGCAGGGCTGTGGCAGTCTCGTCCGCGGAGTTCTGGGCCGAGAGGATGCCACCATACATTTCGTGGGAATGCAGAAATGCCTGACGCAACGGCAAGCGGAGACCGTTCTCCAGCACCAGCCGGATCACGCCCAGCGCGGCCCGGCGCAGGGCGAAGGGGTCGCGAGAGCCGGTGGGCTTCTCATCGATGGCGAAGAAACCGACCAGCGTGTCGATCTTTTCGGCAAGCGCCACGGCGACGGAGACCGGCGCGACCGGGCAGGCATCGCCCGGCCCCTGGGGGGAATAATGCTCGGCAATGGCTTCGGCGACGGCCTCGTCCAATTCCTCGCCCTGGGCATAATACCGGCCCATGATGCCCTGAAGCTCCGGAAACTCGCCTACCATGCCGCTGGTCAGGTCGGCCTTAGCGAGGGTGCCGGCCTCCATGGCGAGGTCGGATTTGCAGCCTGGAATGTACTTCGCCAACTGCCCGGCAAGAGCCGAGATTCGCATGGTCCGCTGGCCGAGTGAGCCGAGTTTGGCGTGGAACACCACGTTTTCGAGTGCGGGCACGCGGCTGGCGAGTGTGTGCTTACGGTCCTGGTCCCAGAAGAACTTGGCGTCCGACAGGCGGGCGCGCAGCACACGCTCATTGCCAGCGATAATGGCCTTGCCGCCATCCGCCGTCTCGCGGTTCGCGGCGAGCGCAAACTGAGAGGCGAGCGAACCGTCCGGGTCCTCGAGGGCGAAGTATTTCTGGTGCTCCCGCATGGAGGTTGTCAGCACCTCCGGCGGCAATCCCATGAATTGTCCGTCGATGCGGCCGATCAGGATCACCGGCCATTCGACGAGGCCGGTGACTTCGGCAAGCAGGCCGGGGTCGGGGCGGACTTTGAGGCCCGCGGCCTTGGCCGCCGCTTCCAGGCCGGTTTCGATCTTCGCCCGGCGCTCGGCGGGGTCGAGGATCACGTAGTGGTCCAAGAGCGCCTGCTTGTACACGGCGAAATGGTCGATGGTGATGGGCCCACGCGCCATGAAGCGGTGGCCCTCTGTCTCCACCCCGAAGGCCCGCTCACCGATCCCGCCGCCAAGGTCGAGCGAACCGGGCAGCGGCTTGCCTGCGAACACGACGTTGATCCGCTGTAAGGGCCGGACATAGCGGAAGCTGCCATCGGCCCAACGCATGGACTTCGGCCATGGAAGGTGGCGGATGGCGTCGGCGATCATGCCGGGCAGCACCGCCTTTGTCGCCTGCCCTTCGATGGTCGAGACCGCAAACCAGAAGTCCGCCTTGCCGACCGTGCGCTGCTCGCACTGGTCGAGGGAAGCGAGTCCGGCGGCGCGGAGGAAGCCCTCCACCGCCTTCTCCGGCGCGCCGACGCGGGGGCCCTTGCGCTCTTCCTTGCGGTCGGGCTGGCGCTCGGCGAGGCCATCGACGGCCAGCACCAGGCGGCGCGGCGTGACGTAGGCGTGCGCTCGTTCGTAAGCGAGGTGCGCCTCTTTCAGGCGGTCCTCTACCAGCTTCTGGAAGTCCGCCGCGGCCCGCGCCTGCATGCGCGCGGGGATTTCCTCGGACAGCAGTTCGATGAGGAGTTCGGCCATTTACGCCGCCTCCTCGACCAAATGGCCGCGGGCCTTCAGCCAGCCGGCGGCGGCGCCCCGCGCCAGTGCCCGCACCCGGCCAATATAGGCCTGCCGCTCCGTCACGCTGATGACGCCGCGGGCATCCAGCAGGTTGAAGGTATGGCTCGCCAGAATGCACTGGTCGTAGGCCGGTAAAGGCAGACCTGCCGCGAGGCATTTCGCGCTTTCACGCTCGGCATCCTCGAAGTGGCGGAACAGCATTTCGGTCGTCGCATGCTCGAAATTGTAGGCGCTGAACTCCCGTTCGTTTTGCAGGAACACATCGCCGTAGCTCATGCCCGCGCCATTGAAGTCCAGGTCGTAGACGTTCTCGACGCCCTGGATGTACATGGCGAGACGCTCCAACCCATAGGTGAGTTCGCCTGAAACGGGGTTGCAGTCGAAGCCGCCGACCTGCTGGAAGTAGGTGAACTGGGTCACCTCCATGCCGTCGCACCACACTTCCCAGCCGAGGCCCCAGGCGCCAAGGGTCGGGCTTTCCCAGTCGTCCTCGACAAAGCGGATGTCGTGATAGTTGGGGTCGATGCCGATGGCTTTTAGCGAGCCCAAGTACAGATCCAGAATGTCTTCCGGGTTCGGCTTCAGGATCACCTGGAATTGGTAGTAGTGCTGCAGGCGGTTCGGATTCTCGCCATAACGGCCGTCGGTCGGGCGGCGCGAGGGCTGGACATAGGCGGCGCGCCAATGCTCCGGCCCGAGCGCCCGGAGTGTCGTTGCCGGGTGGAAAGTGCCCGCGCCAACGCACATATCGTAAGGCTGAAGCAGTGCGCAGCCCTGCTGGCCCCAATAGCGCTGGAGCGCCAGGATCATGTCTTGGAAGGATAAAGGCGTCTTTTCCGGCCGGGCCACAGGGCGATGCTCTTGCTGCGATAGAATGTTGCATTGCAGCAAAATCCTATTGCCGCTCCGAGGGCAAGACGCCCCAACGCCGCAGAGATAGGCAAATGCGGAAAGGAGCCCCGCTCTGCCAGAGAACGGGGCCCCGTTTCTTTACGATGTTGCCTCCAGTGCGAATGCCGCCGCGTCGCTGCTATTATAGGCGGACATTGTGCCATAGCCGTTGGTGATCTTGGCCTCCACATGCAGGTTCAGGCTGAACGCGCACTTGGTTTCCGCACCCAATAGCGTGCCGTAGTCCTGCGGCGGGCTGAGGCCCGGCGCCGGGTTGCCGCTGTTGGTGGGAACGAAGGTGCCTGAACCACCGCTGATGCCGCGGGTCCAGCTCATCCAATGCCGAAGCTGGAACCGGTTTTCGGGGTGCATGGCCGTATAGTTGACCCGCAGCTCCGTGTTGGATGGCCCGGAGAGGAACAAACACACGTCGCTGGTTGGGGAGCCCCCGACCGACAGATTGTGAATTTTGGCGGTCGTCGGCCGGTTGTCCCACCACAGCAGATGGGTCAACGCACCAAACGGCACTTCGATCGACTGGCTGAGGTCTGCCGGATCCCAGCGCTGGTAGGAAAACGGCTGGGCAATGCCGGGTTCGCCGCCCGGCGCCGCATTCGGCTTGATCAGGTTCTGACCGCCGTCGAACAGTTCCAGGGTCACCAGCCATCGGCCCTCTGCTTCGTCGGTCGAGTCCAGGTGCGCGTGATGCTGAAGGAAATACCAGAGACCGGACTCGCCGGGCAGCAGGCCGCCGGTGAAAAGGCTCTCATACGGGATAAGGTAGAGGTCGTTCGTGCCGGCGACCGGCCCGAGCGGCACCTGCTCGCGCTTGATGGTGCCGTCGGTCCGCAAACGCCGCCATTCCCACGTCAGCGGGGCGTTGAACGACTTCTCCGCGCCGGTCGGATTGCCCAAGAAGTCGGCTTTCCGCCAACTCATCCGGTAGTAGGTGGCAATCGGCTCCAGGCCCGGACCGAACTGGTAACGGTGCGCCAACGATCCGCCCCAGCCGTAATTGTCGTACTGCACCGGCGGCAAGGCGGGCGGCAGCGGTACCGGCAGTGGCGTCGCCGGATCTTGCAGCCCATCCTGGCCACTTGGCGGGGTAACACTGGCGCGGCTGGTCTGGAATGGCGTCTGCAGGTCGGTGCTGGACGTCACGCCGATGGCGTCGAGGATCACGGAGGCGGTGCCGATATTGCCACCGCCCGGATCGCAGATCACCGCACCCGGATGATAGCTGACTAGGCTGATCTCATCGCCCAGTTCGAACCACTGGCCCGCAGCGACACCGTTGTAGATGGTGACCGTCTGGTCATCGATCAGTTGCTTCACCACGAACGCATACTCGAAGTGACAATTGATCGGGATCAGGGTCAGCGGCTCGTACCAGCAGATGTTGAAGGTGCCGTCGGGCTGAATGAACCCCTGCGCGACCTTGGTCTGCTGTGTGCAGAAGCACCAGAGGTAAGGGCGGGCCTGGAGATACTCGGCGACTTCGGCCGGCGGCAGCGTTTGCAGCGCCTCCAGATCAGCCTCCGCGTTGATAGCGATCTGATCCACTGTCCCGTCCTTCATGAACGGTGTCTCAATGAAGAAATCAGGCGCGGGGTCCGGTAGCGGACGCGGCGGACGCACCGGCGGCAGGCGGGTGACGATATCGTCGAGCCACTTGACGATCTCCGGAATGCGCGGATCGTAGATGATGATCGGGTGGCAGCAGCAGCGGCGGCGGTAGACCTCCACGATACCGTCGCATACCGGCCGGCAGGCAAACCAGGCGGGCAGCACCGGCTCAATCAACTGCGCTTCAATCGCCAGGTCATTCCGCAGTGACACGGCTTCCTGCAGGCGCGTACTCCGGGCCTGCCGCAGGTTGATGCTCCGGGCAACGCGCTCGTTGGTCAGTTGGCGAAGCCATGGCCAGAAGCGGCAATGCTCCACCGTACCGCCGATGCAACGGCGGAATGGTATCAGCCTCAGCCATTGATGGCGGCCGACTTCCAGCACCGCAGTTCCAGCTACCGCCGCTTCGAGCTGGTGCCGGTGGAATGGAACGGTCTCCACGCCCTCCAACTCTTTCGGGTCGGCATCAGCCGGGATCAGCGCGAAGCTGGCTGCTTCTTTCAGCGCTTCCGCGGGAACGCGCACCTGTCCGTCCCGCCCGGCGGGACTGGCGGCGATGATGTTCATTCTGGTGTCGCGCGCGATCAGCGTGACCTGCGGTTCCGCCTCCTCCTTGTCCCGGTCGCCAAAGATAATCCTCAGTTCCAGATCACCGTCCTTGCGGTCGTCCTTTGTCATGTCGAATCTCCAAACAAGATGAACAGGCAGCATCGGCCGGCGCCGCACCCAAGTAGGAGAGGGCCTTTAAGGGGCCTTTGCACAGAAATCATTGCTCCAAAAACAAACAGCACGCTGTGAAAAAGCTCATATCATATGTGTTTTTCTGAGTGTTTATTTCATTACCACATCAACTTATAAGTATTCCATTCAATGCCTCTTACACTTGCGCCATCTGCGTGTGGCCCATGCTTTCCCGATTTTTAATCGCTGCGCATTTCCGCCGGACGGGCAGGTGCAGACGGCTTGACTCTTTGCCGCATGGGGGAGACGCTCCTCCCCAATACAAAAGAACTAGAGGAAACCCGATGGCTGTTGACTGGAAGGAGGCGGCCCATTCGGTCGCCGGCACGAACCTAACCGTGCGGGAGGCGGGCAGCGGTGCCCCCGTCATGGTTTTGCACCACGATATCGGCACGCCGGAACGGCTGCCGTTCTACGACGCGCTCGCCGAGAAATACCGCGTGATCCTGCCTGTTCATCCCGGCTGGGGCATGAACAGCGAGCGGCCGGAATGGATGCGTTCCGTCCGGGATATTGCCGCCATGTACCGCATGCACCTTGCGGTGGAAGGCATAGAGAAAGCGCATCTGGTCGGGCTTGGTTTCGGCGGCTGGATTGCGGCGGAAATGGCAACCATGGCGCCGAACGACACCGGCAAGCTGGTGCTGGCGGGCGCAATGGGAATGCAGCCGAAAGACGGCTACATCATGGACATGGCGGTTCATGGCTATCTCGACTACGCCCGCGCCTTTTTCCATGACGAAACGAAGTTCGGAGAGGTCTGGGGCGAGCCGGACGGGGACATGCTGGAGAATTTCGACATCTGCCGCGAGATGTGCTTCCGCACCGCCTGGAAGCCCTACATGTTCAGCCAAACCCTGCCGAACCTGCTGCAATCGGTGCCGAACGAGACGCTCCTGGTTTGGGGCGACGATGACAAAATTGTGCCGGCGGAATGCGCAGACCTCTATTGCGCAGCTCTGCCGAATGCGCGGAAGGAAATCGTGAAGGGCTCCGGCCACGCCGTCGATATGGAACAACCGCAAGAACTCGCCGGCTTGGTCGGCGGATTTCTGAAGTAGGATTCACCCCATCCTTCATCTCGAGTAGCCGCAACGCGGCGTATCGAGAGATCCGGCTTCCTCCCAGCGTATCTCGATACGAGTCTTCGGCTCTACTCGAGATGAAGGGGAGGCCAAAAGATACGGAGAAACGATCATGGACTTACTGTATTTTACCGAACAGCCGATGTCCGCCTACCCGGAACAGGCGGGCCGCGATTTCGGCGCGACGGCGCTGATGTTTTCCAACAAGCATTTCGACCCGAAGGAAGGCAGCCGCCTCTACAACGAGTTCATCGAGCAGTACAAGCTGGCGGAGGAAGTCGGCATCGACGGCATCATGCTGAACGAGCACCACAACGCGCCGTTCTGCATGCAGGCGAAGGCCAACATCTTCGCCTCGATCCTGGCGGCCGTGACCGAGAAGGTCAAAATTGTCATGCTGGGCAACCCTTTGCCACTCGCCGAGAACCCGGTGCGGCTGGCCGAAGAGCTTGCGATGATCGACATGATCTCCAAGGGCCGTCTCGTCTCCGGCATCGTCCGCGGGGGCGGGCAGGAGCAGCTCGCAGCGGGGGTCAACCCTGCCTACAACCGTGAACGGTTCGAGGAGGCGCATGACGTCCTTATCAAGGCCTGGACAGAAACCGGCCCGACCCGCCACGAGGGCAAGCACTATCAGCACCGCGTTATCAATCCCTGGGCAGTGCCCCTGCAAAAGCCCTATCCGCGCATCTGGGTGCCCGGCGTCATCAGCAAGGAGACCATTGTTTGGGCCGCCAAGCAGCGTTATCCCTACGTGGCGTTGAACACCTCCATCGAGCAGACGAAGCAGATTTGGGACTTCTACGACTCGGTTGCGGCCGAGGTTGGCTATGAGGCCGGCCCGGAGAACCGGGGCTATCTGATCCAGACCCATATCGCCGACACGGAGGAAAAAGCGCGCGAAAACGCCAAGCAATTCCGCTGGATGCAGGGCGAGTTCACCGGCCTGGCCCACCCGGTCTGGTCAACGCCGTCCGGCTATTCCTCTCCCAGCAACCGCCGCGCCTTCGTCGAGTTTGCGGCGGGCCTCAAATCGAACCCGCGCGGCCAGACTACGTTCGAGCAACAGGTCGACGACATGCGCATCATCTATGGCACACCGGACCAGGTGATCGCCAAGTTGAAGATCATTCTGGAGCAAACACGTCCCGGCATTCTGGCGCTCTGGGGCAATGACGGCATGGTCTCACAAGAGGACTCGCTGAACTGCATCCGGCTGATGGGGCAGGAAGTGTTCCCGGCCATTCGCGAGATCGCCAAGGAATTGGACCTGAAGAGCCCGGACGAGGCGAACGCACCGGTGCACCTGCGCTACTCGACTGATCTAAAAACACCGTCAGTCGCGGCGGAGTAAGGCCGCAAGGGATTGCGGCAGGAATTCCAGACGCGTGCGGCGGAAATATCAGGGCGGCGGTCACTCCTCCACCGCCGCCCGCGGGCGGATCAATTGGCCGGTCTGGCGCTGCTCGAAGACGTGGGCGATCCAGCCCGCCATC
Organism: Alphaproteobacteria bacterium; assembly: GCA_965222315.1. Classification (GTDB taxonomy): domain Bacteria; phylum Pseudomonadota; class Alphaproteobacteria; order Bin95; family Bin95; genus JACKII01. The sequence continues at coordinate 3,604,944 of OZ244951.1, forward strand.
CGCCCCGCCGCGAAAACTCCCATGCCCGCCCCGTCCGGCAGGCGCAACTCCCGCTCCAACAGCGCCAGGCCGAAATCGATCGTGGGATGGTCGCCAGTCGCCTCCAGAACCTGGGCGGCAAGGCCATGCCATTCCGGCGTTTCCGGGAAAATGGCAAGAAGGGCCTTTGCCCGCGGATCGCCATCGGGATAAAGCGGGTGGCCGAAGCCCGGAGCGGGTTTGCCACCCAGCGCGAACTGCGCCAGCCACTCCGGCGATAAGGTGCCCTGCATCGCCAAGACCCAGTCCCGGCTGGCCGAGGTCAGGCCGCCATGCCGGTTGCCGGAAAGGGCCGCCATCCCGGCCAGCAACGCGGCAGGCAAGGAGGCTCCGGCGGACGCTGCCACCCGCGCGGTATAAGCCGACGCATTCAGTTCATGGTCCGCACACAGCACCAGCGCTTGCCGGATCAGGTCCGGCGCTGCCGGGTTGTTCGACCAGGCCCGGCCGATCAGTTCATGGGCGGGCAGGCTGGCATCCGCTTCCGCCACACCGGCCGCGCTCATCGCCGCCAGCCGCAGCAATTGCGCCGCCCGCGGCCTGCCATCGGCCGCACGGCCCGCCATCGCTTCCGCCGAAAGGCAGGCCAAAATCCGGTCGAATGGCAGTTTGTGATCCGGCACCGTAAATCCGGCGGGAAGCCGCACGGGCTTGTCCTGCACGCCTGCCAGCAGTTCCAGAGTCTGCTCCAGCGTGGCCGCGCGGGCATGGGCCACGGCATCCTCCCCCCGGTAGTAGAACCGTCCGTCGGTGATGCGCGTGATCTTGGATGTCAGCACCGGCTCGCCCCAGTTGAGGGTGGACTCCGCCACCGCCCGCCGCGAGCGGCCCAGCTGCTTGCGATCCGCTAGCGCCTGCACGTCGCGCCGGTCATAGAGGCTCTTGCGCCGGTCGTTCGGATGCGTGGCCGAGCGCAGCAAACCGCGGCTGACATAGGCGTAGAGCGTGTCGCGGGAGAAGCCGAGCGCCTGGCAAACCTCGGAGGCGGTCATCACGCAATGGCTGGGATCGGAATCATTTTTCATCTTGATTATCTTGATCAAGATTGACGGTTTGTCGATAGGCTATTTGATTGAAAGGCGAAACGTAACGGAGACGCATTCCATGTCCCTGCCCTTCCTTCCCCATGTCCTCGACGCCTATCCCACGGAGAGCGGCCCGCCCGCCCCGGCTCTTGCTGTCACCGGCGAGGGCGCCCTGCCCTCCTGGTTTGATGTGACCGGGCTTGCCGCCGTCAGCATCGGTGCCGCGGGGCTGATGCTGACGCGGCTCGCAGCGCTTCAGACAAGCCAAGCTCCCGCCAAGGTCAGCGTGGACCGGCGGCTCGCCTCCTTCTGGTTCGGCTTCACCGTGCGGCCCCAAGGGTGGGAGATGCCGCCGAGTTGGGACCCGATCGCCGGCGACTACCGCGCGAAGGACCGCTGGATCCGGCTGCATACGAACGCCCCTCACCACCGCAAGGCCGCCCTCTCCGTGCTGGGCGACTACAGCGACCGGGCCGGCGTAGAGCCCGCTGTCGCCCAATGGGAGGCTGCGGACCTGGAACAGGCGGTGGTGGAGGCAGGCGGCTGCGCGGCAGTCATGCGTGACCTGGAGGAGTGGTCGCGCCACCCCCAGGGCGCTACGGTTGCCCGCGATCCGCTGGTTCTGCGGCAAGAGCATCCGGCGCACGAGAGCCGCTGGCAGGGGGGCATGCCGGACCGGCCGCTGGCTGGCCTGAAGGTGCTGGACCTAACCCGTGTGCTGGCCGGGCCGGTTGCCGGGCGCTTCCTGGCTGCCTATGGCGCAGAAGTGCTCCGCGTCGACCCACCGGACTGGGACGAGCCTGGCGTTGTGCCAGACGTGACCCTGGGCAAGCGTTGCACCCGGCTCGACATCAAATCCGCAGAAGACCGCGCCGTATTCCAAAAACTGTTGGGAGAGGCCGACGTCCTCCTGCATGGCTACCGCCGGGACGCATTGGAGCGGCTGGGCTTTGGCGGCGAGGACCTGCGCCGGATCAATCCCCGCCTGATCGACGTGTCCCTAAATGCCTATGGCTGGTCCGGCCCCTGGACCGGGCGGCGCGGCTTCGACAGCCTCGTGCAGATGTCCAGCGGCATCGCGGATTATGGCATGCGCATGGCCGGTGCGGACAAGCCAACGCCCCTGCCCGTGCAGGCCCTGGACATGGCAACCGGCTACCTGATGGCGGCGGCAGTGCTGCACGCACTGGCAGCAAACCGGCAGCGCGGCACGGTGCTATCGGCCAGGCTCTCACTGGCGCGGACGGCGCATTTGCTCACCGCCTCGAAGCGTGGCGATCTGGGGGAGGGAATTGCCGCCGACACCGCAGCCGACCTCGATCCGCAAATTGAGGAGACCGCCTGGGGCCAGGCCCGCCGGCCCTATTGGCCCCTGACGGTAGATGGCGCCCCCGCCCGCTGGCCTCACCCGGCGCAGGACTTGGGCTGGAGCGCTGCCACCTGGGGATAGGCGCGCCTAACCCCCTTCCCGGATGGCTCCGCCGAGCCAGTCTGGGACCCAGCGGTTCGTTACCTGGGCCCCGGGTCAAGCCCCGGGAGTTTCAGAGGGTGGGGCCATGCCCGGAGAGTAGCTGCGCGAACTGCGCCCTAAACCACCCCCATCCGCTTGGCGATGACCGTGCGCATGATCTCCGACGAGCCGCCGCCGATGGGGCCGACGCGGGCATCGCGGTAGAGCTGGCTCATGCGGCCATCCATGTATCCGGCGCCGCCCATGATTTGCACGCCCATGTCGGCGACGGTCATGTTGTGCTCGGTCGCAACCGTCTTGGCGATGGCGGTCTCCATAACCGGGTCTTCGCCCAGGTCCAGCATCTCCGCGACGCTGAACGTATGCAGGCGGGCAGTCTCCGTCATCATCTGCATCTCGGCGAACTTGTGCGCGATGGCCTGGAACTCGGTAATCTTCTGGCCGAAGGCAACACGCTCCGTCGCCCAGTCTTTGGCGATCTCGATGATCTTGATCATCTGCCCGGCGCTGGCCGCCGCCAGCAGCATCCGCTCCATGTTCAGGCCGCGCATGAGCAAGGGCCAGCCGCGGTTCTCCTCCCCCACCAGATGGGAGGCAGGCACCCGCACCTCGTCCAAAAATACCTCATTCGGCAGAGATGTCCGCCTGCCCATCGGGTTCAGGTTGCGGATGGTGACCCCCGGCAGCTTGGTGTTCAGCAGGAACAACGACAGGCCGCGGTGCCCGGCCTCCGGGTCGGTCTTGGCGGTAATCACCAGGTAGTCGGCAACATGGGCGTTGGTGATATAAACCTTCTGCCCGCTGATGACATAGTCATCGCCGTCCCGCTTCGCGCGGGTGAGGATCGCCGCCGCGTCCGACCCGCCAGAAGGTTCAGAATAGCCGATAGCCATCTTCAGCCTGCCCTCGATCAGCTTCGGCAGCAACTCCCGCTTCATCCACTCCGCGCCGTGGAATTGCAGGTGCAGGCCGCCATAGATGACAGTGGTCATAAAGGCCGAGGTGATGCCCGCATGGTGATAGCCCAGCGCCTCAATGAACACGGCGAGGTCTTTGTTGGAGGCCGCTGCGCCGCCGTACTGCTCCTCGAACGGCAGCGCGAGCCAGCCAGCCTCCGCCAGGGCGGCGAACGCCTCTGCCGGGTATTCGCTGTTGGCCTCCAGGTCCAAGATCTTGGCCTCGGGCAGGACGCGGTTCAGCGTCCCCAGCACCGAGTCCCGCATCATCACCTGTTCTTCGGTGAAGCCGAATGTCTTGTAGGGCATGGTAAATTCCTTGCCGCTTTACCCCCTACCCCAAAAATTCCTTCACGATTGCCGCACGGTTCTCATCCACGCTGGGCGCGGTGCGGCGATGGCCGTCGTCCTCATAACCGGAGAGCTTGATCGGGTTGCCGGCCACCTTCATCTCGCCGAAGGTCGGGTCGTCTACCGTCACCAGCATCTGGCGCGGCTCCATCTGGGGGTGGGTCATGATGTCGGCGACATTATTGATCTTGGAAGCCGGAATGCCTGCCTCATCCAACTGCGGCAGCCATTCGGCCGTATCGCGGGTAATCAGTTCCGCTTCGATCAGCTTGCCCAGTTCCTCGTGATGCTCGGTGCGGCTGCCGTTGGAGCCAAAGCGCTGGTCGGTCTTGATGTCATCGCGCCCGATGATGTCGCAGAAGCGGTGGAACATCACATCGTTGCCAGCCGCGATGATCAGGTGGCTGTCCTTGGTCTTGAACACCTGGAACGGCGTGATGGACGGGTGGCGGCCGCCCAGCGGCCCCGGAATCTCGCCGGTGGCGGCATAGCGGGCAATCGCGTTCTCCATCAGGGAGACCTGGCAATCCAGCATGGAGACATCGACCTTGCGCGCCTTGCCGGTATTCGCCCGGTCATAGATAGCGGAGACGATGCCGATGGTGGTGTAAAGCCCAGCGCCCAGATCGCCGATGGAAAGACCGACGCGGGTCGGCTCTCCGCCTGGCTGGCCGGTGATGCTCATGATGCCGCCCATGGCCTGCACCACCATGTCGTAGGCGGGACGCTTGGAGTGCGGGCCGGTGTGGCCGAAGCCGCTGCACGCCGCGTAGATCAGGTTCGGGTATTTCGGGTGAAGGTCTTCCCAGCCGAATCCCAGCTTCTCCATCGTGCCGGGGCGGAAGTTCTCCACCACCACGTCCGCCTTGGCCAGCATGCTCTCGAAAATGGCGCGGTCCTCATCGTCCTTCAGGTTAAGGCCGATGCTTTCCTTGCCGCGGTTCACGCTGACGAAGTAGGCGGACTTGCCTTCCTTGAACGGGCCGTAGGCGCGGGCGTCGTCGCCGGTGCCTGGCGTTTCCACCTTGATCACGCGCGCGCCGAGTTCAGACAGCAGCATGGTCGAAAACGGCCCGGCGAGTACGCGGGTCAGGTCGATGACGGTAATGCCGGAAAGGGGGCCAGCGGGCATGAAAATATCCTTCGGGCGAGGGTCTGTAGGGTCGGTTGGCCGCGAAATTAGGCAAGCTGGCGCGCGAGGTCACGGACTTTGTTCATCAGGGCCCGCCGCAGCGCCCAGTCAGGGGAGCAGGGTGCCACCGGGATGGTTCGCCGAAACCGCAAAGCATCGCCGATACCAACCCCCGCCGCGCTGAGCCTGCATCACTCCAGCAAACCCCGCGCCCGGTGCCACGCCTCCAACGAGTCATTCGGATACTCGTCATGGCAAGCCTCGCCCGCCCGCGCATCGTCCCGGACCCAGGCAGGCTTGGAGCCAAGCATGATATGCACCTGCTCCGGCGGCTCCGGCAGGGGTGTGTCGATGGCACTTGCGAAAGGATGCACCAGCTCCGGCCAGCGTGGGTCCTGCACCCACAGCGCTGAGCCACATTTCGAGCAGAAGCGCCGTTCCGCTGGGCTTTCCTGCCCGTCAATCACGGCGTGAAACATCGACATGTGCTCCGCCCCCTCGACCGTCAGCGTATCCGCTTTCGCGCCAAGATTGATGGCAAAGCCACCACCGCCCGCCGTCTTGCGGCAGATGGAGCAGTGACAGCGCATGTAGGGCACGGGCGCATAGGCCTCGCACTCGAAGCGGACCGCGCCGCAATAGCAGGAGCCGGAGAGATGCATGAGTTACCTCCAAAGCATGACGAAGACTCTTCAATGATCAAAGAGAACCGCAGTATCGGTCCGCCGCCGTCATTCCAACGCCATTTCCGTGCCGGGTTCCTGTAGTACGGTCAGGACTGCCGGATTCACTAGCACGGCCATTGTTTGGGCGGGAGTCAGCCATTCGGCGAGCCGCATCAGGTCGGTCTCGTGCCTGGCTTTCGCCCAGGCGGCCAGGGCGTCGTCGTCCCAGGTGGAGCTTGCGTCTACCGGAACCGCCTGCGCCATATGCCAGGCAAATAGAGAAGGATCGGAGGCAAGACGGACCAATGCCGGTGACCCGTCGGAGGCATCAGTCCGCCAGCGCTTCAGAAGGGCGTCAGCGTCGGTCAAGATGGCGGGCGGATGCCTTTCTTCCGGTATTAGGCCCAAGCGCAGAAACCGCGTCATCGCCGCTACCCATCGGCTGCTGCTCGCTGCCGAGATGGGAACGGCAAGCACCAATCCCGCCGCGACGGGCGAGAGCCACAGAAACAGATCTTCGTGGATCCACCAGCCAACGCCCGCCAGAACCGCTCCAGCGAGCGTATGCCAGAGATGGGCGCGCACCAAGTCAGGCAGCGGCACCCGGCCATCGTCACGCCGTTGCGGCTGCCAGCCACTATCCCGGCCCATCAGGATCGAAAAAACGATGCGCGTTTGTGCAACCATCATGACGGGTGCATAAAGAGCGGACAGCAACGCTTCCCAGACAATGCTGAACGTGAGCCGTATGGGGCCGCCGAAACCCAATAAGTCTCGCGGATTCAGCATCACGGCCAGCCACCCCAGCGCCTTCGGCCCCAAAACCAGCGACATCGACAGGATGAATAGGTTGATTGCCCGCTCGGCGTCGAACACCGGCCAGCGCGGGAAAAGGGCTGGTTCTGAAAAATACTCTGGCCGGATGGTTTGCGCCTGGATCGCCAGCGCCAAGCCGCTCATCACTAGCAGGAACCAAAAATAGGCCGACAGGTATGAAAAAATGCCGACCGTGAAGTGCAACCGGTTTGGAAGGGCGAACCCCCGCGCACCCAACAGCCGGGAATGCTGAAAATTGCCCTGGCACCAACGGCGGTCGCGGACCATCACGTCGATCAGAGACGGGGGGGCTTCTTCATAGGAGCCGGCGAGGTCCGCATCCAACCGCACGCCCCACCCTGCCCGGCGCAGAAACGCCGCCTCTGCAAAGTCATGGCTTAGGATGTGGCCGCCGAACGGCGGCTTACCGCTCAGAATCGGCAAATGCGCCGCCTCGGCGAAGGCCCGGACGCGGATAATCGCATTGTGCCCCCAGAAGTTGGAGGAATAGCCATGCCAGAATGCCAGGCCGTTGACGAAGATCGGGCCGTAGCAGCGGTTGGCGAACTGCTGCAGGCGCGCGTAGAGCGTCCGGCCCCTGATGATCCGCGGGAAGGTCTGGATCAGACCCAACGAGGGATCGGCCTGCATCCGCTTCACCAGCGCTTCCATGGTTTCCGGCGCCATCAGGCTGTCGGCGTCCAGGATGATCATGGCCTCGTAGGCGCCGCCGAAGCGCATGACCCAGTCAGAAATATTGCCGGCCTTACGCTCCGTGTTTTGGCTACGGTGCCGGTAATAGACGGGACAACCTTGCGGCGCAGCAGCAACCGCGCGCATCACGGCCGCCTCCTCATCGATCCAATTGTCCGCCCGGTTGGTGTCGCTCAGGATGAAGAAGGCAAAATGCCCAGGCTGCCGCTCGGCCAGCGCCCCCGCCATCGCCAACACATTGGCCATCACCTGCACAGGATCTTCGTTATAGAGGGGCACCAACACCGCCGTTTGCGTTTTGATTTCAACCGGCGGCACCCTTGGCGGAACCGCCGACAGGCACAAGTGGCGGACGAACCCGTAAGCAGCCTGCACGAATGAAAACGCAATCCAGACAAACGTAATCGCGAAAAAGGCCAGGAAGACATACTGGAGCGTCGTGGTCTCGTTGGTCGAGATCACGCTCCTCATCTCGTGGATGCCATAGGCGGAGAGTGCCACGGTCGAAGCCGCCACCATAACGCGCGCCAGTACGATCCCGGCGCACGAGATCATCGCCGGCCAGCCCGGCCGCCGGAGGGGACTCCGGTGCCGGTGCAGGGGCGCGCGGTCCATCCGTAACGGCGCGTCGGGCGGCAGACACGGGATCATTGCAATCGTCATGGCCGGCTCACTATGCCAGCCAACGGTATAGCCAGGTCTCGCCGACCGGCTTGCCCTCGCGCATTAGTTGCGCGCGCAGTTCGACCAGCCCTTCGTCGCCCGGATCGAACGTGATGAATCCGCGGACGCCGCCGGCCTCGGCATTGTCGACCAGCAGGGCTTCGCTCAACGTTCCCGGACCGGCGGATGCCGCCAGGGTCAGGTCGGCAGCGCGCAGGTCGGTCGCCCAGTCGACCGCCATTTGTGGCAGGCCATCGGTCAGCCTGCGCGAGCGGGCGGTGCGCACCACTCTCATGGCGCGCTGCGGTCCGGGTATCTGGTTCGGCCAGGTGAGCCTGTACGCATAGGCGAAGGGGCTTCCAGGCTCCAGCGCCGCCGCGGGCCGCCAATAGGTTACAATATTGTCGTTGATTTCCGAGTCAGTTGGAATCTCGACAAGTTGGATGTGCCCCTTGCCCCAATCCCCGGTTGGTGTAATCACGGCCGAAGGCCGCTTCCCGTAACGCGCCTCCAAATCCTGATAGGCCTCGAAATCCCTGGGCCGCTGGATCAGCCCGTAGGACTTGGGGTTTTCATCGACAAAAGCGCCAATCTGCAGCGACGGCGGATTGACCAGCGGCCGGATCAGTGCCTCGCCGTTGCCGCGGGTCATCGCCAAGACCTCGGAATCGTGCACCGCCGGCCGGTAGTCGTCGATGGGCGACGGGTCGGCGGGGCCATGCAGATACATGGAAGTCAGCGGCGCGAGGCCGACATGGGTCAGGCGCTTGCGGGGGAACAGGGTCGCGGTCACATCCATCGTCGTCGACCGCCCCGGATAGATGCCGAACCGGTAGGCGCCGGTGACGCTCTTACTGTCGAGCAGCGCGTGCACGACGATGGAGGTCGCCTCCGCCGCGGGGCGCTCGATCCAGAACCGGCGGAACAGCGGAAATTCTTCGCCGGTCGGCTCGGCCACATCGATCGCCAATCCCCGCGCCGACAGCCCGTAGATCTGCCCTTCGGAGACCCCGCGGAAATAGCTCGCGCCCTGAAAGACGACGAACTCGTCCTGGTAGTCGGGCCGGTTGATCGGGTAATGCAGGCGGAAGCCCGCAAACTTCCCGGCCTTGGTCAGGTCCTGCGCAATCGCCGGGTCCGGCACCTCGAAGCTCTCATTGTTGATGACCAGGGGGCGCGACATGCCGCTCTCCACGATCGCGATGTCGATCAGGTCACGGTAGAGAAAGCCCGGCGCGAACAGTTCGATCGCGAACTTGGTCGGGGTGGCCCCCCAGATCGCCTCTTTCTTGCGGAAGCGGATTTGCCGGTAGGCGTCGTATTGCAGATCGGCCAGCGCCGGCGGCGTTGCCTCCGGCGGCACAAACGCCGCTTGCGCCAGGCTCTCCGCCAGGTCGATGACGGTCTGATGCTGAAAGGGTGTCCCTTCGCCCTGGCCTTTGGCCAAAGCCGGCAGCGCCGACAGCGCCATGGCGCCCACGCCCGTTTCCAGGATGTTCCGCCGGGTCATTCGCATAGTCTGTTCCTTCGACGCCGACGGCGTCACTCTACACTGCTAGTCTCTCGAATAGATGCTGGCGGCGTTCGGCCAGGCGCTCGGAAGGCCTTGCCGCCCGCGCTTCCTGTCTGACCGGAAGCGGGACAGCGCCTACTATTTAGTACCGCCAGGGTCGATGTCATCTTAATACCGCCGGGGTCGATGTCATCAGTTGGATATCGTCACAGTGCGCCGGTTTGCCGATGGACGGACCAAACGGCATCCATGACAATCTCTGACTGCCGGTTTCCAACCATGACCGGCCCACCACGCCGCCCGGAGCGGCAAGGGACGCTGCACGATGGACCTGGACGACCTCTCCCTCATCACTTCGGAAGCCGAATTGCGGGCGCTGCATCCCGCCCCCATGTCGCGCGCAACGGACAAGGTGCTGTCTCACCTGGACCAGCATTGCCGGGCGATCCTGGAACTCGCGCCGTTTTGCGTGCTGTCCACGCAAGGCCCGAACGGCGCGGATGTTTCTCCCAGGGGCGACCCGCCGGGCTTTATCCGCGCGTTGGATGAGAAGACGATCCTGCTGCCGGACAGGGTCGGCAACAACCGGCTGGATGCCTTCGTCAACATCCTCTCGAACCCGCGTGTCGGCCTGCTGGTGATCGTGCCAGGCATAGGAGAGACGCTGCGGATCAACGGCTCGGCCCGGATTACGGACGATTCCCGCGTGCTGGCCGACAGCGCCATGGATGGCCGTGCGCCCAAGGTGGGGCTCGTCATCCGAATCGAGGAAGCCTTCCTGCACTGCCCGAAGGCCTTCGTCCGCTCGCGCCTCTGGGACCCGGCACACCATATCGACCGCAAGATCCTGCCGAGCTACCCGAAAATGCTGCTCGACCACGTGAAGGGCCTGACGGAGGAAGAAAACGACCGCCAGTCGCAGATCATGGAGGAACGGGGTCTGTACTGACCGACACTCCGTCCCCTGATACGTCTTTACGGAAATGCCTGGTCTTGAGCTGGATGTACGATTGCCGGCGTCTATGCCCGCCGTTGTGGCGTCACCATTTGCGCGGCAGTAGTCACGCCCACCGCCATCACCAGCAGGGCCCCCGCCACCGGGAAGACTAGAGAGGCCGCGCCTGCATCCACCAGTGCGCCGAACACGATCCCGGCAAGGCCCGACCCTACCGACTGCCCAACAAAGACAAAGCCGAACACCCGGCCGCTCGCGCCGGGCGGCGTAATCGCCCGGACCATCAGGTCACGCGCCGGCAGCACCGCGCCGAAGCTGAAGCCCGACACAATAAAAATCGCGAACAGGGCGAGGCCGCCGGGCGTCAAAACCGGCGGCAGCATCAACAGGGCGGCCGCGCCGAGCAAACATACCGCAGCCACCAGACCATGCCGCCCGAACCGCTCCGCCAGCACACCACCCGCCAGGATACCCGCCGCGATGGCGAACTGGTAGGCGGAAAGCACTTGCGCCGCGTTTGCTTCACTCGCCAGGCCCATCTGTGTCATGGCGACGACGCCCTGGCTGCCGACGCCGCCGGTCGCCAGTCCGTAGAAGGCCAGAAACACCAGATAGAGCAGCACCGGTGCCGACAGCAGCACCGACTTTTCCTTTGCTGCGCCCGGCGCCGGCTTGGGTGTTGGCGCCTCACCGGCCAGCGCGTCACCCTGGCAAGCGATGACGACGGCAGCGGCCACGCCCGCGAGCCCCACCAGGATGAAGGCCATCCGCCAGTCGAACACCGCCATCAGGCCGATCATGGCAACCGGCGCGACACCTCCCCCGAAAAAGCCGGAGAACGTGTGCAACGAGTAGGCCCGGCCCAGGCGCTTTTCCTTAATCTTTGCGGCAATGATTGCATAGTCGACCGGGTGGAACACGGCGTTGCCAATACCCGCCAGCACGGCCAGCGCGGCAAAACCCCAATAGCCGCCGACCAATCCCATGGCCGCAATCGCAGCTGCGTTCAGGCCCAGCCCCGCCGCCAGCATCTGGCGCGCCCCAAACCGGCCGATGAGCGAGCCGACCGCCGCCTGCAACACGCCGCCGATCCAGGCATAGCCCGCAATCGCCGCGCCCAGCATGGCGAAACCCACCTCGAATTCGCGCGCGAGCAGCGGCAGCATCGGCGGGATGCAGAGAATATAGAAATGGCTGAGAAAGTGTCCGACGCCAATCAGCGATAACACGCGGCTTTCGCTGGCGGGCTGGATGGCGGCGGGGTTGGACATCAAAGCGTCTTTCATGACTTCGGGTTGGCCGGAAGCCTATCTCAGATCTTCGCTGTTGGTATCCCCGCCTTTTCACCGGGTGGATGGAAACCCGCCCGATCCTTCGATACGCCCTCTGTCGAGCGCTACTCAGGGTGAGAAAAGTTAAGTATCTCACACTGAGTAGCGGGGCCGGAGGCCGGGCGCATCGAAGGGCCGTCCCCAACCCACACCAGTAGGCTGCAAATCCGGTTGAGCTTGCTCTGCTTTCTCCATAGCCTCAACCGCAAATCCAACACCGGAGGAAACACCCAAAATGAAAGTGAATTTCGGCGTTCTGGTCTCCAGCGGCTCGACCTTTCCCTACCAGCAGGACCTGGAGAAATTCGCGGAACTGATCCGGGTGATCGATGGCTGCGGCGTCTTCATGATCGGGACGGCGGACACCAGCTTTATCTATGGCGATGCCTATGTGCGCACCACGCTGATCGCCCAGCATGCCAAGAACGCGCTGGTCGGCATCCATCCGACCAATCCGATCACACGAGAGCCCCAGGTAATGGCCGCGTTCCTGGCTTCCATCGACGCCATGACCGAAGGACGGGCTTTCATAGACATCGCGACCGGCGACAGCGCGGTCTACAATATCGGGCACAAGCCCGCCACGCGCGCGCGGGTCGAAGACTATGTGACCTGTATCCGCGACCTGCTCACCCATGGCGAGGCGACCTACCAGGGCCGCCCGCAGCGGGTGCGCTGGCACGAGCAGACAGTCAAAAAACACATCCCGATTACGTTCTGCGCCGAGGGGCCGCGCACCCTGCATCTGGGCGGGCGCATCTTCGACGGCGTGATCGCCGGAACCGGCGTACTGCCGGAAGTGATTAAGGACACCAAAGCCCGCGTCCGCGCCGGGGCAGAGAGCGAAGGCCGCGACCCGGACAGCGTGCCGGTATGGTTCACCACCCGCTCCTCCCTGAACGAGGACCGGGAAAAAGCCATCAACGGCATTCACGCCTCGGTCTCGTCAATCCTGAACCACTCCATGCGCTTCGGCCTCGACAACAAGAACGTGCCGGGCCAATTCCGCGACAAGATCCAGGAATACGTGGACGGTTACGAACTCTACGACCACGTACTGCAAGGGGGACGCAACCCGAAGCGGATGGAAGATCTCGGCCTGACCGACTACGCCATGGACCGCTTCGCGCTTGCAGGCAATTCCAAAGACTGGATCGACCGGATCGGCGCGATTGCGGACGCCGGCGGCACCAATATCTGGTTCAGCGTGGAGCCCGGCACGATCGAGCAGCAAATCCACTACATGCGAATGTTCGAGCGGGAGATCCTGCCGGCATTCATGTAGAGGCAATCGCAACCGTCATCGAGCGGCGGAATCAATCGTAAGCCGAAAGAAATTGCCGCCACGCCATTTTCCTGACGAACGTCAGGATCCATTCCAGCGGCGCCAAACTCAAAGCATCAGGCGCTCCGGTTTAACCCACTCTGGCACGCCCTCTGAATCCCGCCACCCCGCTTCAGGGAATGGGAATAGAGTAGTGCGTCTCCTACGCCAGCAATGAACCCGCTTCCAGCGGCGCATTCGGCACGGTTCCGGGCGGCAGGTTGATGCCCTGGGGCCGTCCCGTTTCCGGGTCCGCCCCGTAGCGGGCGAAGAAGGGCTCCGGCAAGGGCCAGCCGTCGGGCACGCTAAGCCAAAGCCGGAACAGGTGGCGCTTTTGCTCCTCCTCCGGCCAGTCTTCGTATTCGGTGCGGGTGTGAAGCGAGACCAGATTGTTCACCAGTTGAATGTCACCCGGTCGGAAGTCCATATCCAGCTTGATGCGCGGGTCGTAGGCCAGCTCGTCGAGCAGGTTCATCGCCTCGACCTGGGCCGCCGTCAGACGCGGCACGTCATCGAACCGCTGGGCGCTTTCGATGAAGCGGCGGACATAGGCAACCGCCATCCGCCCGCCGGTGGGCATGAACACCGGCATGACGTACCAGGGCTTCTGACCCTCGGCCTCGTCGCCGCGGCGGTCGCGGAAGAAAGGCTGGGTCAGAACTTCGGCCAAGTCGGGGCGGCGTTCCACCATTTCGTTCCAGACCGTCGCCGCGCTGACCACGCTGGAAAGCCCGCCCTTCTTCGCGGGCTTCAGACAGAACAGGCCGACCACCTCTGCGCCGATATCGGTGTGAAAAGGCAGGTTGGCAGCGGATTGGTAGCCGCGCTGGGTCGGAGAGTTCACGTCGCCGCCAATGTCCCGCACATGCCCCAGCACATGCCCGTGCCGGTTCTGCACAACGGCGCGCCCGATGCGCAGGCCGATTGCCCAGTAGACACGGGCGGTGACGTCCGTCGCCCAGCGATCCACCGGCAGGCCACGCAGCAGGGCAAAGCCCCGGCCATCGACCACGTCCTTGCGCACCTTTCGCAGGATCGGATCGAGCGTCGGCAGCGGCAGGTCGGCCTCCGTCAGCGAAGCGGTGTCCCGGCCCGCGGTCGCCGCAGCAGCGCGCTCCAACTCGGTAACCTGGGCGTCGTCGAACGTCAGCGCCCAGTCGCTGGTCTTGGCGAGATCGGCGCCGTACCAGGCGGCCTCACCCAAATGCTTTTGCAGGTCTGTCATGGCGGATCTCCCAAAGAATTGGACGTATTGTTGGTCAAGGTATCGGCTGCAGGCAGGGCTTGTCTATCGGCCGGTGCCGCCAGGAGCCAAGTCCCGCGGGCATTCAGGCGCTGGGACGACCAATGCAACCCACCTATGTACCGCGCAATTGGGTCGGCTTCAGGCTGACCACCGCCTTGGATAGCAGGTCCTGATAGCGCTCGGGCGGGACGCCCAGGATGCCGGTCAGCACCTTCTCGCTATCGCCGCCAAGATAGGGGGCGAAGCCGCGGAATGGGTAGCGCTCGCCGTTGCGGGTGAAGGGCAGACTAGCCTGCCAATGCTGGCCCACGTGCGGCCGGTCGGTGTCGTAGAAGAAGTTCCGTGCCTGGAAGTGGAAGTTTTCCGCCACTTCGTCCAGATGCAGCACCGCCCCGGCGGCAACGCCCGCGTCCTGCAAGGCTGCTGCTGCCATGTCCCGCGGCTGGTGGATGGCCCAGGCGGCAATTCCCTCCTCCAATTCGTCCTGGCGGGCGCGGCGGCCCTCGACGGTGGCGAGTTCCTCATCCGCCGCCCAGTCGCGCCGTCCCATAAGGGCGCAGAGACCTTGCCAGCCATTGCCGTCTGGCACAGCCAGCGCGACCCAGCGATCATCGCCCATACAGGCAAAGACGCCGTGCGGAGCCATGGCCGAATGGCGGTTGCCGAGCCGCTGCGGTTCCCGCCCAGTCGCCTGGCGGATCAGGACGCTGTTCGCCGTGAACGGCAGCATCGCCTCAATCTGGGTGTTGTTGATCCACTGGCCCCTGCCCGTGCGAGCGCGGTGGTAGATCGCCGTCAGCAGGGAGGCCGCGCCATAGACGCCGCCGATGGGATCACCGTAGGCAATGTGGCCCATGACCGGCGGATCGTCCTCCCGCCCGCAGAAGCTTGGCAGGCCGGAGCCTTGCTCCAGCACGGAGCCATAGGCGCGGGTATCGGACCATTCATTGCCAGAGCCGAAAGCGCTCATGGAAAGGTAGATCAGGTCGTCACGGCCCTCACTAAGTTGTTCCCAGCCGATGCCCAGGCGGGGCATGACGCCCGCCGCCTGATTCTCCACCACGATATCCGAGTGGCGGGCGAGGTCTTTGGCAAGCGCCAGGCCCTCCGCCATGGTCAGATCGAGGCTGACGCTTTTCTTGGCGCGGGCGACGAAGTTGAAGTGGCGGCTTTCCTCATACTGGCCGCGGGCGATGGCTTCGGGCGACCAGTCCACACTCCGCCACCAGTCGGGATAGCGCCCGGCCTCGATCTTGATGATTTCCGCCCCCATGTCGGCCAGGATGCGGGTCGCCAGCGGCCCGGCCCAGCCCATGGAGAAGTCAGCGACGCGGATACCGGCGAGCGGCGCAGCCGGGTCTTTCGCCGTCGGCAATAGCTCCGCCTGCTCATGATCCGACGGCGGAGTGGAGAGGTCGAGGCGCGGCGGCGTCTCCTCCAGCCGGAAGGGGGTGCGCGGCACCTTCCAGGTCTTGCCGCCTGCCTCGAACGTGGCCAGAGACCGGCGGGCGTTGAAGATGGGATGCTCGATAATGCCCTCGGCATCCGGCACCCAGACCATGGGCACCTTGGCCTCCCGCGCCAGCGCCGCCCATTCAAGGGCGGTCTTGGCCGGGAACTTCGCGTCGACCGCCTGCTCGATCCGGTCGGCAAAGGGGTAGCGGGTGCGCGACGGCAACACGTCCGGGTCGTCCCGCAGGTCCGGCAGATCGAGCATGTCGCAAAACGCCTGCCACTGGGCGGGGGTCAGCGGCGTAATGCCGATCCAACCTTCCTTGCAGCGGTGGATCGAGACCGGGCAGGTCGGGATATACCGATTGATGGCGACGCGCGGCAACGGCATGCCGAGCGCCACGGAATTCGCCATCTGAAGTTCGGACATGTTGATGATGGCTTCGAGCACGCTGATCTCGAAGCGCTGCGGCTCAGCAGGCACGCCGCCAATCAGGGCCGCGACGCCCGCCGTGTAAGCTGCCAGACCGCCGATCTGCGTCGCCTGGTGCTCGCCCTGAAAATAGGGCGGCCCTTCCGCCGGGCCACAGGGATGGGTCATGCCCGCAATAGCCTGGCAGACAAGGTCCGAGCCCTGCCACTTCGCATAGGGCCCCTCGCGCCCGAACCAGGTGATATCGAGCGTCGCGATGCGGGGCACGGGCAGGCCCTCCGGCGGCGGACCGGAGCCCTCGCCCAGAACGACCAGGTCATAGACACCGGAGGGCTCGCCGGCGTGCTTCCCCGCGTTCAGGTAGTGCCAGTACAGCCCCTCAGTCGCCGGTTCATCTGCGTCAAGGCGGCGGGTACGGAGCGGGTCGCCGGAGGCCGGCTCCAGCCGGGTGACTTGGGCACCCATGTCGGCGAAGAGCTTGGCTGCGTAGGCGCCCGCGACGCCGCCAACGACTTCTAAAACGCGAACGCCGGAGAGGACTTGGGTGGTCATTGTTGTTGCCTATTTCTTGCGCGCTTCGATGGGCACAGGGTGAAGGTTTTCTAAGAATCTCATCCTGAGTAGCCAGTGAAGCTGGCGTGTCGAAGGGCGCGGTTCAAATCGCAGCAGCACCCTTCGATACGCCGCCTGATGGCGGCTACTCAGAATGAGACTGCTTTTTCTGCTACTCCGCCGCCATCGCCTGCGACATGACCCGCCCACCGTGGCGGAGCAGTTGGCCGGAATGCGTGCCGGTCTGACAGTCATCCTGGATCGTCACCTCGCCGTTGATAAGCACATAGCGGTAGCCGCTCGCCTTTTGCACGCGCCGCCATTCACCGCCAGGCAGGTCGTGGGCGATCTCGCCCGGCAGCACCTTCAGGTTCTCATAGTCGTAGCAGACGATGTCCGCTGGCGCGCCGACCTGGAGCACGCCGCGGCCATGGAAGCCCGCGAACTGCGCGGGTAAGGCTGCCAAGCGCCAGTGCGCCTCCTCCAGTGAAATCATCTCATGCTCGCGGACGATCTTGCAGAGCGTCTCTGTCGGGTAGCGGCCCGCCGTGAGAAACTTGGTGTGTGCGCCGCCGTCGGAGACGCCGAACAGCACGTAGGGATCATCCACGATCTCGCGTAGATGCTCGATCTTGCCGTTCGGCGGGGCGGCGAAGAACACGGTCTTGAGGTCTTCCTCTACAGCCATGTCGAGCATCACGTCGACCGGGTGCTTGCCCATCTTCTCCGCCGCCAGGGCAAGAGAGAAGTCCTCCCACTGCTTGTTCTTCTCCAGTTGCGGCCCCAGGATCACGATGTCGTTGAAGGGGCCAACGGCGGCGCGCGGCAGGTTTTCCTTCAGCGAATCGCGGCGGGCCGGATCGCCGAGTTTCGCCTTGCGCTCCTCCGTCGTCCCAAGGGTTGCGTCCAGCCAGGCGGGGGCGTCGTCGAACAGGTTCCAGTCGATGAAGTCGAAAGTGAAGCCCGCGTCCGTGGTAAGGCCCTGGCCGACCACACGGATACCACGCTCGCGGCAGGACTTGAGCCACTCCAGCGTGCGGCGGTGGATTTGCGGCTTGTCGTCGAAGGCCTGCACCACGTTCATGATCATCGGGCGGCCGGAGATTTCCGCCAGTTCCTCATAGAACGCCCGGTCCTTGGCATTGTCGCCGGAGACGTAGAGCATCTGCATGAAGCCGTCATTGCGCGCGCGCAGCACCTTGGCCAATTCGCGGCAGGTTTCGTCATGCATCACGTCGGTCGGCATGGGAGAGCCGTCGAAATCGCGCTGCACCGCCGCCGGGCCGTCGGGCACCATCCGCTGGGCCGACCATCCGCACGCGCCGGCGTCCATGGATTCATGCACCAGGCGGCAGATTTCGGCGTGCTCCGCATCCGTCGGCATCTCCCCCGCCTTGGCGCGCTCGAAGCCCATGACCCAGATCAGCAGCGGGCTGAGCGGCACATAGGGCAGGATGTTCATGGCTTTGGGCGTGCGCTCGACCGAATCCAGGAATTCCGGGAAGGTCACCCAATCCCACGGCATGCCGGCGTTCATGGAGGCAAGCGGGATTGCCTCCACCCGCACCATGGACTGCATGGCCTGGTCCCGCGCCTCCGGCTGCACCGGGGCAAAACCGAAGCCGCAATTGCCGATGACGACGGATGTGATGCCGTGCCAGCTTGATATGGTGCAGTACGGGTCCCAGAACACTTGCGCGTCATAGTGGGTATGCAGGTCGATGAAACCGGGGGCGACGTTCAGGCCGCCCGCGTCGATGACTTTCACCCCTTGGCCCGCATCGATATGGCCAATCTCGACAATGATGCCGTCCCGGATACCGATATCGCCTTTGTAGCGAGGCTGGCGGGTGCCGTCGAAAATCATGCCGCCCTTAATGACAGTATCGAACTTGGCCATAGGTTTCCTCCGTTTTAATGTCTTTGAGACTTGGCAGGGATTGAAGGAGAGATTGAGATCGAGAACAAGGGGCATTGGATACCCGGCTTTCGCAAATGCGCTCGATCCGCTTCAATAGCCCTGACACCGGCCGGCAAAAGAGCCGTTCGCCCAGACTAAGGAAACGCCCATGCCTATCGACGTAAACGCCCTCGCCAAGAAGCAGCGCCCGCACGGCCTGCCCTTCCGGATCGGCAAGATCGGCCATGTGGTCCTTCAGGTCGCCGATATGGAGAGGGCCGTCGATTTCTATGTCGGCGTTCTGGGGATGGAGGTCTCCGATGTCTACGCCGAGGACATGATGCCGGGCGGCATGACCTTCCTACGTTTCAGCCCGGACCATCACGGCCTGGCTTTGGTTGGCGGGCTGGATGGCCCGGCACAAAACATCGAACTGAACCATGTCGCCTTCGAGGTGGCGAACCTGGACGAGGTGCTGCGGGCGCGGAACCATCTGCAGGCGGCGGGCGTGCCAATCGACTTCGAGGGACGCCGCCGCGCAGGTTGCCAGTTCGCGGTCGAGTTCCGCGACCCGGACAATCATCGGCTGGAGATCTATTGGGGCATCGACCAGGTGGGCGCGCCCGGACAGTCCCGCCCGCGGGATCAATGGAAAGGAGCGCCCTCCCTGGAGGCCGCCATTGCCGACCCGGTTGAAGGCCAGGACGCGACGGTGTTCGACAAGCGCCTGCTGAAAGGCTGAGCCATGACCCGCGATTATGACGCTGCGTTCGCGTCCCTGGGCCACTGGCTCGCCGCAACGCCGCTGGAGCCGGATGCCGAGCGCGCCGCCCGGCGCTTACTGCTGGACACTATCGCCTGCGCCGTTGCGGGCTTCCGCAAGGTTGGCCTCGATCATCTGGCGGCTGAAAGCGGCGGCTACCGCTTGCTGGGGGCGGACGCTCCGTTGAACGCTGCTGACGCTGCCTACGCCTTCTCTCTGGCCGCCTGCGCCGACGAGGCCTGCGAAGGCTTGGCTTTCGCCCATGGACGGCCTGGCCTGCATGCTGTCTCCGCCGGGATTGGTGCTGCGCTGCGGACCGATGCGAGCCTCAGCGAACTGCTGGATGCGGTAGCGGCGGGCTTCGAGTTCGGCGGGCGCATGGGCGCGCTGTTCCGGGCGCTGCCGGGCATACACGTTGACGGCACCTGGGGCCTGGTCGCGGCGACCGTGGCGGCGCGTAGGCTCTATGGCGGCGATGGCGAGGCAATGGCAGGCGCGGCAACGGCGGCACTCTGCCAGATGCCCGCAAGCCTTTACCTGCCCGTCGCCCAGGGCGCGGACCTGCGTAACAGTTATTCCGGTCACGCGGCCTCTGCCGGCATGCAGATCGCTGCCTCGCTGGCGGCGGGCATGTCGATCCCTACGGGCGCTGCTGAAGCAGTCGCTGGCTACGCCTTCCGCCGGGACGATGACGCCTGGATGGGACCGGGCCATCGCCTGCTGCTTGATGGCTATCTCAAACCCTACCCCAGCGTTCGGCACACCCACTACGGCATCGAAGCCGCACGGGCCTGGCGGCGGTCGCACCCGGAAACACCGGCAGACACCATCGGCACGGTGCGTTTGGAGGTCTACCCGGAGGCCATCACCTATTGCGGCAACCGCGCACCCAAGACCCCCATCATGGGCCAGTTCTCACTTAGCTATACCCTGGCCTATAGCTTGCTCCACGGCGATCTGACGCCCGATGCCTACGAGGAAGCGGCGCTTGGCGACCCCGCCTTGCAGGCCCTCGAAGCACGGATCGAATTGATCCCAGACGAGGCGTTAGGCGCAGATGGCAAACGCGGCTGCCGCCTGACCGTAGAGGCTGGCGGCGGGGGAAACTGGAGCCAGGAAGTAGATTCCGCGCCCGGCGATGCCTCCGGTCCGCTGACGGATGCGCAACTGGCCGACAAGGTGCGGACCTTCTGCACCGGCCGGGTCGCCAACGAGCGCGTGGAGAGCCTTATCCAGGACCTGCTGGAAGGCTCGCCCGACCAGCCAGTGCGCGGCCTGATTACGCCATAGCACTTGCCGCCTGCCCGCCTGGGCTTGAGGCTACCGCGGAACGATGGCCCCTGGCGCCTGGATCACCTTGGCCGCCATGGCCTGGCCGCGCCGGGCGGCCTCTGCGGCAGGCACGCCCTCCATCCGCGCAGCAAGGTAGGCGCCGTTGAAGGCGTCGCCCGCCGCCGTCGTATCGACCACCCGCGCAACTTCCTCCGCCGGAATAACCGCGCCGCCGGAGAGGTGCACGCCCGCAGAGCCGTCCTTCACGACCGCTTCCTCCACGCCGAAACTTTCCAACTGACGGAGCGCCGCCGCTGCCGACGTCGCGCCGAAGACCTGGCGCATGTCGTCGAGGCCGGGCAGTGCAATCGTGCTCCAGGCGAGGGCGACCTGCAGGGTGGATGCGGCCTCCGCCACATCCTCCCAAAGCTGCGGCCGGTAGTTGATGTCGAATGCGACCTGGCCGCCGGTCTCCACCACTTCCCGCATGGTCTCGAACACGGCGAGCCGGCTTTCCACGTCCAGCACCGCGAGCGAAATCCCGGTCAGGTACAGCCACTTCGCCCGGCGTAGGTCCGCCAACGCTGCATGCGCATCAGGCCCCCGGAACAGATCGCGGTAGGGGGCGGCATCGCGCCAATAGTGAAAGCTGCGCTCGCCCGCGGAGTCGGTCTTGATCCAGTAGAGCCCAGGCACCCGGCCCGCAAACCGCCGTACCGTGGCGGTGCCGACGCCCTCGTCATTCCAGGCAGCGACCATCTCCCCGCTGAACGGATCGTCGCCGAGCGCTGTGAGATAGCTCACCGCGGCGCCGCTGCGGGCGGCGTAGACTGCGGTATTGAGCGTATCGCCGCCGAATGCCTTGGCGATCTGCCCGCCGGGACGTTCCGAGAGTTCCAGCATGCATTCGCCGACACTGAGCAAGGCGGCTCTCATCGTCCGCTCCGACAGGGACGAGGGGAAATCACCGCGGCCAAAGGAAAGGAAATGGTCATGAAACTGAAACCTCCAATACTGAGCTGCCTGCTGGCGGTAGCTTGGCTGTCAAGCGTGCAGGCGCAAGAGCTTCACATATATGGTTCGGTGACGGAGACCAAATTCTCGGGCAAGGGCGGCGGCGGCGAGACGCTGGCGACGCCTTCCGGCATGGACGCCTCGGTCGCCAGCATTGTCGCGCGCGAACGCGGCGACGATCCCTGTCATCTGGAAGTCACTTTTCGTGACGTGAACAGCAACGCGCCGGTCCACACCGCGAAATTTACCGAATGCGCCGACAGCGGCAACAAGCGGAACGGCCGGAAAAGCTCCGAAAAGCACGTGACGGGTACGGAGTCCTTTTACGCCGACTTTTGGGCGGTTGGCGCGCGAGTCTGCCACAACAATGCCGGCGACAAGGTCAAAGGCCTGGCCCTGATCTTCCGGCGCAAGACCTGTGTGTTGGGCGCGCCGGACTTTACGGTAATGCCGTCCAGCACGAGCCACGGCAAAAGCGGCGGGCACGAGTTCACGCTGCATTCGGACACCGGCCCCAAAACCTATTCCTGCGACAGCCCGCAGGCATATACGTCAAAATGGTTCGAGCGCACCAACTGCACCGGCGGCTTCGGCCTGCCGGACAGCGACTGGAAGCGGGAGGTGCGGTGCCCCGGCGGCCGGATCGCGGTCGGGCTGGTGCTCAGCACCCGCGATGGCGGCGGTGACCGTACGATGATCGACGGCGTTGCCGTGCAGTGCCAGCGGGTGGACGAAGTACCGACCGGGGGCTCCTGGGCGGTCCGGCCGGAATAGTGTTGCGAACCGCTATGCTGGCGGGTGCGCCGATAGAACCGGTGGAATTTCAGCCGATGACCGGCCCCCGAAGTCGGCTCTTGATCGGTTCTCGACCGTTATGTTAGGCGCGCCATGCTCGTTGCATGGCAGTAACGAGAAAGCAAAGGAGGACGACATGAGGAGACTCAAACCGGCTTTCTTCGCATTGGCACTGGCGCCCTTGCTCGCGGCCGGCGCCGGGCCGGCCGCCATGGCGGAGGAACAGGCTATTTCCCGCGCTTCCGACGATACATCGCTCGAATGGGGGCCATGTCCCGGTTTCATGCCTGACGGCTGCCAGATCAGCGTGCTGAACGGCAATCCCGGCAAAAAGAACGCCGACATCTACTTCCGCGTTCCGGGCGGCGTGGAGATTCCCCGGCATTGGCATCACTCGCCTGAGCGGATGGTGCTCGTTTCCGGTGAGATGAGCGTCACCTATGACGGGCAGGAGCCAGTCGTGCTGAACGTTGGCACCTATGCCTACGGTCCCGCGCAGAAGCCGCACAGCGCCGAATGCCTTTCCGATGAGGCGTGCACGCTATTCATTGCGTTCGTTCAGCCGGTGGACGCCATGAAAGGCGCGCCGGACTGACGCCGGCTATGGTGCGGTGGCCCGGAAGGAGGGCCGCTGCACCATTTCCCCATGCCAGTCGGCAAGCCCCGGATGGCTCTGCCGCCACTCCCAATCGGGAAAGCGCAGCAGCATGTAGTCGAGCGCAATGGCCAGCAGGATACGGCCCAGGCTCAGGGGCTTGGCCGTCAGGTCTTCGATCCTGCCGTCCAGGTCAGTCAGGCAGCGCTCAATCCGCTCCGCCTCGTACTCGATGAAGGGGCCGTACTGGTATTCGTCCGGCTTGCGAAACTCCCGCGTTCGCCAGGCGATGGCGTCCATCAGCGCGTGGGCATAGGCATCCAGCGCCCGCTCCTCCCAGTGGGCGCGGCCGTCTTTCGGCATCAGCGGTGGCGCATCGCCGAATTGCTCCAGATACTCGCAGATCAGGGTGGATTCGAGCAGGACCAAGCCCTTGTCCCGGCCCTCCTCCACCACCAAAGCGGGCACCTTGCCGGTCGGGTTGTGGCGCAGGACTTCGTTCTCCGGCGTCCGCACGGTAACAGCCACCTCCCGCACCAACTGGCCGAGGCCGCGCTCCGCCACGGCAATCCGCACCTTGCGGGCGAAGGGCGAAGTGGGGCCGTAGTAGTGGGTCATCATTGGCTACCACCCTTTTCCTCGCGCCAAATGTCGAGCTTTTCCTGCACCACCCGGTCGGAGAAGCTGAACAGGGTTGCATCCTTGTCCGCCCGGTGCCGCCGCCAGGCCCAACTTGGAGCCACGAACACATCACCCGGCGCCCAGCGGAAGGTCCCCCCGCCAATCTCGCTCTCTCCCTCGCCCTCCGCCACGCAGAACACGGTCGCGTCGGTGGCGCGGTAGGGCTGGCTCTCGAAGCCCCTGGCGAATGATTGCAGGTAGGCGGCCATGGTCGGCATGGCGTAGCCACCCGTCACCGGATTGACATACCGCAGGCGCCGTCCATGGCAGGCGTCAATGGAGGTGGCTGCCACCGCCGCTTTCGAGCGGGCAAAGGGATAATGGAAAATCGGGGAGGTCAGCCCGTCCGGCGTCTCCTCCGGCAGCATGGCGTTGCCGAACCGCGCAAGCGCCGCGCCCGGCGGCTCGGTCGGTTCGCGGGCAGCTTCGTTGGAGCGCTCCGCGAAGCCTGCGTCAAAGGTCTGGATGATCGGGATGTCAAGGCCATCCAGCCACACAACCGGCCCTTCGCCCGCATTGCCGTGGTCATGCCAGCCCCAGGTCGGCGTGATGACAAAGTCGCCGGGCGCCATGGTCACCCGCTCGCCATTGACCGTGGTATAGCCGCCCTCCCCCTCGATCAGGAAGCGCAGCGCAGTCTGGGTATGCCGGTGCGCCGGGGCCACCTCGCCGGGCAATACCAGTTGCAGCCCGGCATAGAGGGAGGTGGTAGCGCGGCTCAGACCGGCCAGGCCCGGGTTCTCCAGCACCAGCACGCGCCGCTCCGCCTCCTCCGCTGTGATAATGTCGCCCGACGCCAGCACATGGGGGCGGCACTCGGCATACGACCAGAGCACCGGCTTGCAGGACGAGGCAGGCTCCGGCGTCACCAGCCCCGCCATCACCTCCCACAGCGGGGTCATGCTTTGCGGCTTGATGGTCTCATAGTAGCGGGCGCGTTGGGCCTGAGAGGTGTTCGGTTCGGGCATGGCCGGCGATCCCTTGCTATTTCTCGCCCCTGGCGAAGGCTTCCCGGGCGCGGTGGGCCGGCTCAGCATCACGCACCAGCAGCGACACGTCCGAGTCCATGAAGGACGTCGCGTGGTGCAGGGCGTTAGCGGTTGCGTTCACCGCCTGCTTGCTCATGGTGACGATTTCGGGCGGCATGGCGGCGGCGGCTTCGGCAAGTTTCAGGGCTTCCTCCACCGCATACCCCTCGTCGGCCAACTCGTCGATCAGACCCCAGTCATAGGCCTGCTGCGCAGGCATCTTCTCACACAGCACGATGATCCGCTTGGCGCGGGCCGGGTTGACCATGGTGAGCAGCCGCGGGATCGCCTGCCACTGCAGGGTCAGGCCGATTTTCACTTCCGGCACATAGAGATAGGCGCTGCGGGACATGGTGCGCCAGTCGCAGGTGATGGCCAGCGCCGCACCCGCGCCGACGGCGAGCCCCTCGATTGCCGCGATGGTGATCTGGGGCATCTCCTCCCACGCCCGGCAGAGGCGGCGGCCCATCTGGCTGCGGTCGCGCTGGCTGGCGAAGCTGGCGCCGCCATAGCTCTCCTTCAGGTCCGCCCCGGCGGAGAACGCCTTCTTCATGCCGGTCAGCACCACCGCATGGATGTCATGGCGGCCGTAGAAGGAGAAGGCGACATCGGTCAGTTCGCGGACCAGCGCCTCGTTGAAGGCGTTCAGCGCCTCGCCGCGGTCAAAGGTGACGATCGCGACATTGCCGCGTTCCTCGACGGTGGTGAATTTCCAGTCTGGCATTATCCGTCCCATATGGCTCTTGAGCGGGGCGTTCAGGCGACGCCCTTACTTGCCACGATCTTGCGCGGCGCCCCTTCAATAAGCAACCGCGCAGGATCCGAACGGGACAGGCGGCGTTGCCGCGCTAGCGGATCAGCATGACCGGAATCAGGCAGGACCGGATCATCTCCGTGGTGGTGGAGCCGATAATCATGCTGCGGATGCGGGAATGGCCATAGGCGCCCATGACCAACAGGCCGATGCCATCCGCCTCCACCCGCTTGGCGATGGCGGCACTGGCCGGTCCGGGCTCGATATCCGTTGTCACTTGGTAGCCAGCCGCCGATAGCATCATTTCGGCATCGTCCAGCTTTTTCCTGGCTTCCGGCGTATCCGCACCTGCGGTCAGCAGGTGGCATTCCAACCCGGCGAAGAGCGGGCTCCGCGCAATGTGGTCAACGGCCTTCAAGGCGCTGGTGCCACCGTCGAAGGCGATCAGAAAGCGCTGGATTGGCTTGAAGGCACGAGCGGCAACCAGAATTGGATTGTGCAGCGACCGCACCACCCGTTCCAGGTTGGAGCCCAGATGCATGGTGGCGAAATTCGCCGCTTCGCCGCGTTTGCCGATCACGACCAGCTCGGCATTTTTTTCCAGGTCCTGCACCGTCTCGACCAAGTCACCTTTGCGAAGCGTCGTCGTGATCTCCGCCACGCCGTCTGCCGCCAGTCGCGCCTTCGCTTCATCGAGCAACAGGCGGCCACGCTTTTGGTTCAGCTTGGCCTTCTGCGCATCCAACTCCGCCAGTTCCTCAAGCAGCGCCGTACGGGCGCCAAGCCCGATGCTGCCGCTAAGATTAGCCGGGGCGCTGTCGGTCTCGCGGCGGCCGATAGCGTGGACGACCTGGACGGAGGCGTTCATGCGGCCCGCCGCCCAGGCGGCGTGGTCGCAAACACTCTGGGAGTAATCCGATCCGTCAATCAGGGCGATAAGATTGGTCAAGCGGCGTCTCCCTAATGGCCCATGAGGCGGTCTAGCGCGCCTGGTTCGTCATGAATTGCCAGCTTGTCCACCAGCGTTTCGCTCGCGCGGTTCAGGCCGACAATTTCTACGTCGGCCCCTTCACGCCGGAATTTCAGCACGACCATGTCGAGCGCGGCAACGCTGGAAATATCCCAGATGTGCGCGCGGGACACGTCAATCACGACTTTTTCCAGCGCCTCGCGGAAATCAAAGGCTTGGTTAAACGCCTCGACCGAGGCGAAGAACAACTGTCCTTCCACGAGGTAACGGCGGGTGGTGCCGTCTTCCGACAAATCCGATGTAACCCGGAAGATCTGGGCGATTTTCCAGGCAAAGAACAGGCCGGAGAGCAGCACGCCAATCCCTACGCCAATGGCCAGATTATGCGTGGCGATCACGCCCGCGACGGTCGCCAGCATCACCACGCTGGAACTGCGGGGATGGTCGCGCATGTTCTTGATCGACGACCAGCTGAAGGTGCCGATGGAAACCATGATCATGATCGCAACCAGCGCGGCCATGGGAATCGACTTGACCCACTCGCCCAGCGCTACGATCAGAAACAGCAGAAACAGCCCGGCCCAGAACGTGGAGAGCCGGCCGCGGCCGCCGGATTTCACGTTGATCATGGACTGGCCGATCATCGCACAACCGGCCATGCCGCCAATGAAGCCGGTGGCGGTGTTAGCGATACCCTGGCCAATGCATTCCCGGTTCTTGTTGCTGGGCGTGTCAGTTAGGTCGTCAACAATGCTGGCCGTCATCAGCGACTCGAGCAGTCCGACCGCCGCCACCGCTGCGGAATAGGGCAGGATAATCAGCAGGGTGTCGAGGGTCAGCGGAATGTCGGGGATCAGGAACATCGGTAGTGTGGACGGCAACTCGCCCATGTCGCCGACCGTCCGCACCTCCAGGCCAAGGCCCATGGCCACCGCAGTCAGCACCAGGATGCAGATCAGCGGGGACGGGACGGCCTTCGTGATACGCGGGAACAGGTAGATAATAGCCAGGCCCGCAGCGACCATGACATAGGTCAGCGACGGCACGCCAATCAGTTCCGGCAACTGCGCCATGAAGATCAGGATTGCCAGCGCGTTGACGAACCCCGTCATGACGGAGCGCGAGACAAAGCGCATCAGGTTGCCGAGTTTCAGCGCGCCGGCCGCGATCTGAATCAGACCGGCGAGGACGCTTGCGGCCAGCAGGTATTCAAGCCCGTGATCGCGCACCAGCGTCACCATCAGCACCGCCGTGGCAGCAGTCGCCGCGGAAATCATGCCGGGCCGTCCCCCGGCAATCGCCGTGATCACCGCAATCGAGAAGGAGGCGTAGAGCCCGACTTTCGGATCGACCCCGGCAATGATGGAGAAGGCGATCGCTTCCGGGATCAATGCCAGGGCGACGACGGTGCCGGCCAGCAGGTCGCCCGGAATATTGCCGAACCATTCCCGGCGAAGCGCAAATAAATCGGGTCTCAAGAACCGTTCTCCAGGGCAACAGCGCCAAGGCAGGCGGCGCCTTTGTCGGAGAAAGGCTCTGTTGCAGTGCAAAATCAAGAAAGGGAGCGCATCCGGGGACGCGCGCTGACTTTAAGACGGGTAAACAACGCGAATAGCGTTGCTCCGAGCTTACAACGAATCCTCGGAAGGATGACTAATGCATAATCGACCGGGCGCTTATATTGCAATGCAACACAACGCCTCGCGCACCAATCGTGGGACAGCGCACGAGCAAACCTGCCTCTCCGGTGAGGAAGAAGCAGGCGCTATGTCGGCCGAACAGCAGGCGTGGCGCTATTTCCGCCGCCTCTCCACAACGATGCCGGCGTCGATCAGTTTAGCGATGTCCGCCTCGCTCCAGCCGCGTTCGGCCAGCACCTCGCGGCCATGCTCTCCAAAAGCGGGCGGCGCACGGCGCACATTGCCCGGCGTGCGGCTTAGCTTCGCCTGAATGCCGAGGGCATTGTAGCCCTTGCCATCCGCCACATGCATCTTGCGGTGGGCGGTGTGCTCGCTGGTCATGGCGGTCGGCACGTCGTTCACCGGCCCGGCCGGCACGCCAGCATCCAGCAGCGCGCGGGCCAGCTTATCGCACTCCCACGCCGCGAAGGCCGCTTCCAGCGTCGGCTTCAACTCCTCGCGGTTGACGGAGCGCTGGGGCGCGGTGGCAAAGCGCGGGTCTTTCGCCAGACCGGGCTGGCCGATCACCTCACACGTGCGGCGAAACTGTCCGTCATTGCCGACTGCCAGGAAGATCGGCTTGTCGCCGGTTTCGAACTGGTCGTAGGGGTAGATGTTCGGGTGCGCGTTGCCGGTGGTCTTCGGCGCAGCGCCGCTCATCAGAAAGTTGTTCGCCTGCGGGTGCAGCAGCGCGACGGCGCAGTCATAGAGCGTCATGTCCAGATACTGGCCGCGGCCGGAATTGTTCCGCTCGTAGAGCGCCATCATGATGGCGATGGCGGAGTTCAGGCCGGTGCCCATGTCCACAATAGGCGTGCCGAGGCGGGTCGGGCCGCTGGTCGGCGTGCCATTGATGGAGGACATGCCGCTGACCGCCTGAACCACCGCGTCATAGCCGGGATCGCCGCCCATGGGCCCGGTCGCGCCATAGCCGGTGACGTGGCAGTGGATCAGGCCGGGGAACTTCTGGCTCAGCACTTCCTCGTAGCCGAGGCCCCATTTCGCCATTTGGCCGGGCTTGAAGTTCTCCACCAGCACGTCCGCGCCATCCAGCAGCTTGAACAGGATGTCCTTGCCCTCCGGCTTGGACAGGTCCAGCCCCAGCGAGCGTTTGTTGCGGTTCACGCCCATGAAATAGGCCGCCATGTCGCTGGCCGGATCGTCATTCAGGAAGGGAGGACCCCAATCGCGGGTCTCGTCACCCTGGGGCGGCTCGATCTTGATCACATCGGCGCCATGATCGCCAAGGATCATGGTGCAGTACGGCCCGCCGAGCACACGGGTCAGGTCGATTACCTTCAGACCCTTGAGCGCACCGGTTACGGGGGCAGACGGGCCGTCGAAGTTCAGGGGTTCTGTGGTCATGGCTTGCCGGACACTTGCGGAAGAGGGGTTCGGCCTCACGCCGAGGCGCCAAGCCGTATCAGCCAGAAGGTGTAGCCGGGCCACCTTTCACCGCGCAACAGCAAAGCGCCCGCGCGGGTCCGGCATCACGCTGAGACGGTGGTCAAGCCAGGATGGGAATTGGGACATTTCAGACCGTTAGCGCCAGAATCCGGCAGAAGAATGTCCGGCCCGAGGCGAGATCGCAAAAACATCTACATTCATCTACATTTATCGACAAATATCTACATTCCGGGCGGGAAATGTAGATATCGGGTTTATGTGACGTAGATACGATGTCGATACAATGTAGTTGTCCTGTAGATATACTTTGTAAGCGATCCGCGATCACAAGTTGGTCACCTCAGTGAACCCCGCTCCAGAATAATCTCTCCCCGATTAACAAATCGTTACTTTACTATCCAGCCATCCATTTTTGTTGGCCAAGACAGACACAACAGCCTTCACTCCCGACAACTTAATGCAATAATACCGAAAAAAGATATCATCCTGAGTAGCCCTGGCCAACGGTCAGGGCGTATCGAAGGGGCTGCCAGCCGAAGGGCCCGCTGGCAATCGCGCGAACCCCAACGATCAACGCCCGCGCTAGACACCCCCCAGTCGTTACAAGGAACGCCCGCTGCAAGCCGTCCGAAGCGCCCCCTTGCGCCGGAACACTTCCCAATCGCCGATAGATTGCTTCGTTGGCCGCCCCATGGCAGTGCGTCTCGCAATGGCGGCAGGGGAAGATGGCCGCCTCGCCCCTGCCTAAATTACCCTGCCCCTAAAACGGAATGTCGTCGTCCAGGTCCATCGGGTCGTTCGCTGGCCCACCGCCGCCGCCACCGCTGCGGCTCTGCTGGCCACCGCCGCCGCCATAGCTCTGGCCGCCGGCCGGGCCGGAGCCGTAGCCGTCATCCTGGCCATAGTCGCCACCGCCGCCGCCAAAGCCGCCGCCGCCTTCCTCGCCGCGGCCGGAGAGCATGGTGAGCGTGCCGCGGAAGCGTTGCAGCACCACTTCGGTCGTGTACTTCTCCACGCCGCTCTGGTCGGTCCACTTGCGGGTCTGCAACTGGCCTTCCAGGTATACTTTGGAGCCCTTTTTAAGGTATTTCTCCGCCACGTCGGCGATGTTCTGGTCGAACACCACTACCCGGTGCCACTCGGTCTTTTCGCGCCGTTCGCCCGACTGCCGGTCCGTCCAGCGCTCCGACGTGGCGACCGCGAGATTCACCACCTTGTCGCCGGACTGCATGAACCGTATTTCGGGGTCGCGGCCGAGGTTGCCGACGAGGATGACTTTGTTGACGCTACCGGACATCTGGGTCGCTCCCGTTTCCGTAAAAATCTGTATTCAGCCCACAACCTATACGGCCTGGCTGGGGATAATCCACCTGCTTTGGGCACGGTTGGGCCTAGGGCTGTGAATAGAACGCCTGTAGAATGCCGACCATGCCAGATTCGACCGCTCCACCGATGCCCAAACGCGCCGCCGTTCCCGCGCACATCCACGACCGCGAGGCGCCAGCCATCCGCGTGCGGGGTGCGAGGGAGCATAATCTGCAAAACGTTAACGTGGATTTACCAAGGGACCGGCTGGTGGTGATCACCGGGCTTTCCGGCTCGGGCAAGTCGTCGCTGGCGTTCGACACGATCTATGCGGAAGGCCAGCGTCGCTACGTCGAGTCGCTGTCGGCCTATGCGCGCCAGTTCCTGGAGATGATGCACAAGCCGGACGTCGATTCGATCGAGGGCCTGTCGCCCGCCATCTCCATCGAGCAGAAGACGACAAGCCGCAACCCGCGCTCCACCGTCGGCACCGTCACCGAAATTTACGACTACATGCGCCTGCTCTGGGCGCGCATCGGCGTGCCCTACTCGCCCGCCACCGGCGAACCCATCAGCGCCATGACCATCAGCCAGATGGTCGACCGCATTATGGCGCTGGGCGAGGGCACGCGGCTCTACCTGCTCGCCCCCATCGCCCGGGGCCGCAAGGGCGAGTTCAAGAAGGAACTGGCCGAGCTGCAACGGGCGGGCTTCCAGCGGGTCAAGGTGGATGGCCAGCTCTATCAGGTCGAAGACGTCCCGGCGCTGAAAAAGAACTTCAAACACGATATCGAAGTGGTGGTGGACCGCCTCGTCGTCCGCGACGACATCGCCGGCCGCCTTGCCGACAGCCTGGAGACCGCGCTGGAGCGCGCGGATGGCATCGCCATTGTCGAAAACGCCGACACTCAGGAACAGACCACCTTCTCCGCCAAGTTTGCCTGCCCGGTCTCCGGCTTCACCATTGCGGAGATTGAGCCGCGGCTGTTCTCGTTCAACAATCCGGCCGGCGCCTGCCCCGCCTGCGACGGCCTGGGCGTGCAGATGTTCATCTCGCCCGACCTGGTTGTGCCCAATCCGCTGCTCTCGCTCGACGATGGCGCAATCCTGCCCTGGTCGCGCACCGCGACGCCCTCCCCCTATTACAAGCAGACCTTGCAGGGCCTGGCCGCCCATTACGGCTTCGACATGAAGACGCCCTTCCGCGATCTGGACAAGGAATCGCAACAGGCCATCCTCTACGGCTCCGGCAAGGAAGCCGTGCGCATGACCTATGAAGACGGCATGCGCAAATACAACGTCACCAAGCCGTTCGAGGGCGTTATTCCCAACCTCGAACGCCGGATGCGCGAGACCGACAGCGCCTGGGTGCGGGAGGAGCTTTCCAAATTCCAGGCGGAAAAGCCCTGCGCCACCTGCCATGGCGAGCGGCTCAAGCCCGAAGCGCTGGCGGTCAAGGTCGGCCCGCGTGACTGGGCGGAGCCGATCAGCCACATCTCCGAGCTTTCGGTCGCCGACGCGCGCGACTGGTTCCTGAAGCTGGATGCCTCGCTCGCCGACAAGGACAAGGAAATCGGCGAACGCATCCTGAAGGAAATCAACGAGCGCCTGGGCTTCCTGAACGCCGTCGGCCTGGACTACCTGAACCTGTCCCGCACCTCCGGCACGCTTTCCGGCGGGGAGAGCCAGCGCATTCGCCTCGCCTCCCAGATAGGCAGCGGCCTGACCGGCGTCCTCTATGTGCTGGACGAGCCTTCCATCGGCCTGCACCAGCGCGACAATGCCCGCCTGCTGGAGACGCTGGTGCGCCTGCGCGACCTCGGCAACACGGTGATCGTGGTGGAGCATGACGAGGAAGCCATCCGCGCCGCCGACTATCTGGTGGACATGGGCCCCCGCGCCGGCGTCCACGGCGGCCATGTTGTCGCCGAGGGCACGCCGGAAGAGGTGATGCGCTCGGAAAACTCCATCACCGCCGACTACCTGACCGGCAAGCGCGAGATCGAGGTGCCGCTGCTGCGACGCACGGGCAACGGCAAGTCCCTGGAGATCACCGGCGCGTCAGAGCACAACCTGAAGGATGTGGACCTCGCCCTGCCGCTCGGGACGTTCGTGGCGGTGACGGGGGTTTCCGGCGGCGGCAAGTCCACCCTGATCGTGGAGACGCTCTACAAGGCGCTGGCCCGTTCGCTTACCAACGCGCGCGAGATCCCCGGCCAATACGACGAAATCCACGGCCTGCATCATATCGACAAGGTCATCGACATCGACCAGTCGCCCATCGGGCGCACGCCGCGCTCCAACCCCGCGACCTATACCGGCGCGTTCACGCCCATCCGCGACTGGTTCGCTGGTTTGCCGGAGGCGAAGGCGCGCGGCTACAAGCCGGGCCGCTTTTCCTTCAACGTGAAGGGCGGGCGCTGCGAGGCCTGCCAGGGCGACGGCGTCATCAAGATCGAGATGCACTTCCTCCCCGACATTTTCGTGGAATGCGACGTCTGCAAGGGCAAGCGCTATAACCGCGAGACGCTGGAGGTAAAGTTCCGCGACCACTCCGTTGCCGATGTGCTTGACCTGACGGTGGACGAGGCCGCCGACCTGTTCCACGCCGTGCCCTCCATCCGGGACAAGATGGTGACTCTCCAACGCGTCGGCCTCGGCTACATCAAGGTCGGCCAGCAGGCGACGACGCTTTCGGGCGGCGAGGCGCAGCGGGTGAAGCTCGCAAAAGAACTCTCCCGCCGGGCAACGGGGCGGACTTTGTATATCCTCGATGAGCCCACCACCGGCCTGCATTTCGAGGACGTGCGCAAGCTGCTGGAAGTCCTGCACACGCTGGTGGAACAGGGCAACACCGTCCTGGTGATCGAGCACAATCTGGACGTGATCAAAACTGCCGACTGGCTGGTAGATCTGGGGCCGGAGGGCGGTGCGGGCGGCGGCAAGATCGTCGCCCAGGGCACGCCGGAGGAAGTCGCCAAGGTGCGGGAGAGCTACACCGGCCAGTACCTGCAACCCTACCTGATCGCGGGCAAGGTGAAGGTGGCTTGAAGCGCAGGAACATCGCCGGGCTCCCGTTTTCTTTTTGCCCGCCTGCAACCTTTAACGGCGCACCACCGTACTCTCCATAGGCTCTGCTGCATTGCAGAGCCGGCCAACCAATGGAGAGTAGCGATGCCTTTCAAGATTGCCGCACCGATCGCCCTGTGCCTACTAGGCGCGGTCGCGTGCTCTGCGCCTGCCATGGAGAAGTCCAGCGGTCACCAAAGCACCTCGGCAGAACCGAACGTTATGGTCGGCGGCGCCCCGATGCTGCCAAGCCGCAACATCGTTCAGAACGCGGTGAATTCCAAAGACCACACGACGCTGGTCGCGGCGGTGAAACAGGCGGGATTGGTCGATACCCTGTCCGGTCCCGGTCCATTTGTCGTGTTCGCACCCACGAACGCCGCATTCGCAAAGCTGCCGCCCGGTACGGTCGAAAATCTGATGAAGCCGGAAAACAAGAAAAAACTGACCGAAATTCTCACCTATCACGTGGTTTCGGCTAACGCCGACGGTGCCGCTATCCGAGGGATGGTTGCCGATGACAACGGCGCGCATCCAGTGCCCACCGTCAACGGGCAGCAACTGATCGCCAAGGAAAACCAGGGCGTTATCACGTTGACCGATGCCAATGGCCGGGTTGCCGCCGTCACCATAGAAGACGTCATTCAATCGAACGGCGTGATCCATGTCATCGACACGGTCATGCTCCCCAAATAGCCCATGAAATGATGCCTGGGCGGCCGCTCCCGTGTTTTGGCGGAAGCGGCCGCCTGGACCTATTCTGCGCCCCTCGTAATCACCTCCACCTGATCTTCCGGCACGTAGAAGTAGCTGCCGGGCCGCCACTCATAGCCCAGATCGCCCATCAGCCTGCGCTGCCGCGGCGTGCCCTTCTGGGCCAGCGGGTGGACACCGTCATAGTCATAGGCGCGCATAAAAAGCTGGCTGTAGTTATAGAGCAACGTCTTCCGCGCCTTGCCGCTATTGTTCGGCGACGGCCCATGCCAGAGCGAGTGGCTGAAGATAAAGGCGTCGCCCGCCTTCCCCTCCAAATGCACGCAGCCCGGCGAGTCAGGCCCCAGCGGCGGCGTCTTGTCGAACGGTATCTGGTGGACGTGGCTGCCCGGATAGACCGTGAAGTTGCCGTTGTTGCGGCCTTCCACATCGGTGAGCAGGTAGAGCGCCTTCACCGCGATTGGCCGGCTCGATTCCATCACCCGCACCTCCCGCTGGCCTTCGCCGCCGTCGGTGTGAGTGTAACCCGGAAAGCCGTCATTCGCCGGGCGCACGATAGCCTGGCTCATGGAGAACGCGATATTGGGGCCCATCAGGTCCACGACCAAATCGAATACCGGCTGGTGGTCGATCAGGTCGAAGAACTCTTTGCCGTACGGCAGCAGGTCCCGCCGGTCCATGAAGCCTTCGGGATCGGTGTCGGCAGCGTGCGGCAGCCAGTGGTAGTGACCGCGTGGCACCATGCCGGAATTGGGCTCGTAGCCCGGCTCCAGACGCACCTCGTCCAGGCGCCGTGAGAAGAAATCCACCTGCTCCGGCGACAGTGCGCCTTCGACCTTGAAATAGCCGGCCGTCCGCCATTCCTGGCGCTGGGCCTCGGTCAGCTTCTTCATGTCCTCAACCTCCTATAGTCAGCTCGGTTTTAGTCGGTGCCCGGCATGGTGAAGTCGGTCGGGTTCATCGCCTGGCTGGTCAGCCGCTCGACGATGGGGCCGTCGGCCTCGCTGTCGCCCTTGGCCTTCACCCATTCCGGATCGTTCCGGAACTTGTCCCAGTTCGCCTGCATCCCGGCGGTATCCTTGTGACGCACAATATAGATCAGGCAGTTCGGATCGTTGTCAGCCACCCAATAGCCCACGTTCTGAATGCCGTTTTTCTCGAACAGCTTGCAGGTATGGTCGCGGAAGCGGGCCAGCAGGTTCGGCATCCGGCCCGGAACGGTGTAGTAGGTGCGGAGTTCGTAGAGCATGAGAGCGTTTCCTTGCGTTCGTTCTAGAGTCACGTTGGCCGTATGAAACCACGCCTCGCGCCGGCTCGCCAGCCCTTCCGTTGCGCTTGCGCGCCGGTGGATATGCTTTCTAGACTGCCGGCGAACCGTTTCAGCCAGGAAAGCGACCCCATGACCTTCTCCATCTTTGGCCATTGCCCCAACACCGGCCAGATAGGTCTGGCGTTGACCTCCGTCACCATGGGCGTTGGCGCGACCTCGCCCTTCTATGGCTATGGCGGTGACATCGTGGTGGTGCAGGCCCGCGGCAATCCCAACTCCGCCATCGCAGGCGCACGGGCGCTGGACCAGGGCGCAACAGCGGCTGAAGCCGTGGATGCCATCACCGCTGCCGACCCGGACAAGGAGCAGCGCCAGATCGCCATTCTCCGCCGCGACGGCCAGATGATTGGGCGCACCGGTGCGAAGAACCATCCCTGGGCAGGCGAGCAATACGGCCAGAACTGCATGGCGTTCGGCAATGTCCTTGCCGGGCCACATGTGGTGGAGGCCATGGTGCAAGGCTACGAAGCGGCCGCGCAGGACGGTGCGGACCTCAGCTCCCGCCTGCTCTCCGCCCTAGAAGCCGGGCGCGATGCCGGTGGCCAGAGTCCGGAGCCCGGCCGCCACTACAGCGAGCGCGGCGCAGCTGTCCGGGTGGTTGGCACGGAAGCCTACCCCAACATCCCTGCCCTTGACCTGCGCGTGGACATGGAATTCGACGCGGTCGGTGCGCTTCGCACCATGTATGAGCGCTACCGGCCCATGGTAAAGCTCCGCGCCCTGCGCGCCGCGACGCCGGAGAAGATGCCGGTGCTTTGGGAGTGGGAGGCCGAAAACATGGCCGCCAACCCTCCGCCGCCGATTTTCTATGAGGATTGAGGTTCGGGAATAATACAATTCCTCCGTCAATAAATTGACGTCATCGCGAGGGCCCCGTCGCAGGTCGCCTCCGCCCCATCAGTGCCGTCATTGCGAGTCCCGCGCAGCAGGCGAAGCAATCTCTCTAAGCCAGCACCGAACCACCCCGGCGGCAGATTGCGTCGTGGCCTTTGGCTCCTCGCAATGACGCCGAGGCAGGAAGTGGACGGGCCCGCAATGACGCCGTATGCTGGGCTAACCGAAACTCGCCTCTACCCGCGCCATCTCCTCGGCACTTAAAGGCCCGGCCCCTGCCGCCGCAACGCACTGGCGCAATTCCTCGCGGTTCTTCACCCCCAGCACCACCGTATCCACGCCGGGCATCGATAGCGCATAGCGGTGGCCCAGGTCCGCCGCACTCATGCCCATGTCCTTTGCCAGCGCCCGGAAGCCGCCCGCACGGTTGTAATCCAGCACCTCCGGATGGTCCGCGGGCAGCGCCCGGTCGATCTTGTCGGTCAAGGCCCCCGCCTGCACCGCCCGGATGCCCATGACACCGATACCGTCGGCCTTGGCGATCTCCATGATTTCCCGAGGCTTCCGCGGTCCCGGCGTGAAGGTCAGGTTGCCCGCGGAGTCGATGGGGTTGGCGATGCATTGCACTACCGCGGGCTTCGGCTGTTCGCCCAGCACCTGCATGATGGTGTCCGGATGGCCGATGCCGGTGATGCCCCAGTGCTTTGCCTTGCCCTCCCGCACCAACGCCTCGAACGTCGGCCGCACGTGCTCGGCAAAGACCGCGTGCGGCGTCAGGCGGGTCGGCGCGTCCGGCGACTGGTTCATCGGATCGCCGTCGGGCGAGATGTTGGAGTGCAGAAAGAACACGTCCACCGCCTCGATCCGCATCCGCTTCAGGCTGGCTTCGAGCAGACCGCGGATATGCGCCTCCACCGCCCCCGGCGGCGTCTGGCCGACAAAGCACTTGGTCGTGACCCTGACGCCTTCCGGCAGCCTGACGCCGAATGCCTCCCCCATGACCTCCTCGGCCTCGCCATCACCATAGCGGGGCGCCATGTCGAATAGCGTGATGCCAGAATCATAGGCCTCCCGCACGGTCGCCACACATTCGGCACGGGTGGTCTCACCCCAAAGCTGCCCGAGCCCGCCACCGCCAAACGTGAGGACTGAGACCGGGCCGACCGGGCCAAGAGCGCAATGCTGCATGTGATTTCTCTCCCTTCACGCTTTGCCTCGCTCGGGGCAATCCACATCCCGTTTTCACCCTGAGTAGCCGCAAAGCGGCGTATCGAAGGGCGTCACACCAAACCGGCCCTTCGATACGCGCCGGACCTATCGGCCCGCCGCTACTCAGGATAAAAAACCATCAAGAAGCCTCGAACGTCACCAGTTCCGCGCCCTCGTCCACCTGGTCGCCCTCGCCAAAGCGCAAGGAACTGACCGTGCCGTCGGCGGGCGCCGCTATCGTGTGCTCCATCTTCATGGCTTCCAGCACCAGCAGCGGCGCGCCTTTCTTCACCTTGGCGCCCGCTTCCACATGCACCTTCGTCACCTTGCCCGGCATCGGCGCGGTAAGCTTGCCGCCGCTGGTGTCCTGCCCCAGCGCCGCCGTTCCCGGATCATGCACGGCAAAGCGGTAAGTGCCGCGCCTGGCCATCACCGTCACGTGGTCCCCTTCGGCATGAACGCCGACATTGAAGCGCCGCCCGGCGATCTCCACGCCCAGCCGCCCCGGCTCCCGGTGCACCACTCGGCATCCGGCGGGCGAGGTTGGCAGGGTCATGTGATACTCGCTGCCCTGATAGGCGACCTCGACCGAGAAGCGCTCCTCGCCCCAGTCCAGATCGACCGTTTCGTGCGCCCGCTCGTTCAGCCGCCAGCCAAAGGTTGAGTTCCATGGCGAATGCGGATCCGCGGTGCCCACTGCCCGCGCCTCCACTTCAGCCCGGCGGGCATCCAGCAACGCCAGCACCGCCGCGGCCACGATCTCGTCGCCCGGATGCGCCTCCTCCCGGTGCAGGTCGGCCTCATGCTGCTCGATGAAGCCCGTATGCACGTCGCCATCGGCAAAGGCCGGATGCCGCGCGATGGCATGCAGGAAGGCGCGGTTGGTGGTGACGCCCGCAATCTTGGTATCCGCCAGGGCGGAGCGCAACCGGGCCACCGCCTGCGCCCGGTTCTCGCCCCGCACCACCAGCTTGGCGATCATCGGGTCATAGTGCGGTGAGACCTCGTCGCCTTCCACCACGCCGGTATCGACACGCACGAAGCCGTCATGCTCTGGGAATTGCAGGACTTCCAGCCTGCCGATCTGCGGCAGGAACCCGCGCGCCGGATCCTCCGCGTAGAGCCGCACCTCTATAGCGTGGCCATGCAGGCGGATATCGCTCTGCGACAGCGGCAGCGGCTCACCCGACGCCACCCGCAACTGCCACTCGACCAGGTCGGTATCGGTGATCCATTCGGTGACCGGATGCTCCACCTGGAGCCGCGTATTCATCTCGATGAAGTAGAAGTTCTCATCCGCATCCATCAGGAATTCGCACGTGCCCGCGCCGACATAGTCGATGGCGCTCGCCGCGTTCACCGCCGCCTGACCAATCGCGGCGGAGGTCGCATTGGAAAGGCCCGGCGCGGGCGCTTCCTCCACCACCTTCTGATGGCGGCGCTGGATGGAGCAGTCGCGCTCGAACAAGTGCACAACCTGACCGGTCGAGTCAGCAAAGACCTGCACCTCCACGTGCCGCGCCTTGGTCAGATACTTCTCCAGCAGGACGGCGGGGTCGCCGAACGCGCCCAGCGCCTCCCGCTGGGCGGTTTCCAGCAGCTTGATGAAATCGTCCGCCTTCTCGACGATGCGCATACCGCGCCCGCCGCCACCGGCCACCGCCTTGATCAGGACGGGAAAGCCAATCTCCTCGGCTTTGGACAGCAGGAAGTCCGGGTCCTGGTTCTCGCCGTGATAGCCAGGAACCATCGGCACGCCTGCCGGCTCCAGAATGCCCTTGGCC
The DNA here is from genome assembly GCA_965222315.1 of Alphaproteobacteria bacterium. Lineage (GTDB taxonomy): Bacteria > Pseudomonadota > Alphaproteobacteria > Bin95 > Bin95 > JACKII01. The sequence continues at coordinate 3,644,685 of OZ244951.1, forward strand.
CCACTCTTGGAGCCCATCGCCTCAATCGCTTCCGGCGGCGGCCCGACCCAGATCATGCCCGCATCAAGCACCGCCTTGGCGAACGCCGCATTCTCCGAGAGAAAGCCATAGCCCGGATGCACCGCTTCAGCACCCGTGCGCTCGGCGGCGGCGATGATGTTCTTGATGTTGAGATAGGATTCCCGCACGCCCGCCGGCCCGATGCAGACGGCCTCGTCGCAGGACTGGACGTGCAGCGCGTCCCGGTCGGCTTCGGAATAGACCGCAATGGTGCGGATGCCCATACGGTGGGCGGTGCGGGCGATCCGGCAGGCAATCTCGCCGCGGTTCGCAATCAGGAGGGTGCGGAACATGGGCATTTCTCCTCCCTACATCCGGAACACGCCGAAGGGCGTGTCCTCAACCGGCGCGTTCAGGCTGGCGCTCAAGGACAAGCCCAGCACCATGCGCGTTTCGGCCGGGTCGATAATGCCATCGTCCCAAAGCCTCGCGCTCGCATAGTACGGATGGCCCTGGTGTTCGTACTGGTCGCGGATGGGCTTCATGAAGTTCTCACGCTCGCCCTTGACCCAATCTTTGCCGGCACGTTTCAGCGTGTCGTCGCGCACGGTCGCCAGTACGTTCGCGGCCTGCTCGCCACCCATCACCGAAATCCGCGCGTTCGGCCACATCCACAGGAACCGGGGCGAATAGGCCCTGCCGCACATGGCGTAGTTGCCCGCGCCGAACGAGCCGCCAACGATTACCGTCAGCTTCGGCACCTTCGCGTTGGCCACGGCCATGACCATCTTTGCGCCGTCCTTGGCGATGCCGCCGGCCTCATAACGGCGGCCGACCATGAAGCCGGTGATGTTCTGCAGGAAGATCAGCGGAATCCCGCGCTGGGCGCAAAGCTCAACGAAATGAGCGCCCTTCTGCGCGCTCTCGCTGAACAGGATGCCGTTGTTCGCGACGATCCCCACCGGATAGCCGAACAGGCGGGCAAAGCCGCAGACCAGCGTCGCGCCGTAAAGCTGTTTGAACTCGTCGAACTCGGAGCCGTCCACCACCCGCGCGATCAGCTCGCGCACGTCATAGGGCTGTTTCAGGTCCGCGGGCACGACGCCGTACAGTTCCTCCGGGTCATAGGCGGGCGCGCGCGGCGCTTCGATGCCGACGCCAGGGGCCTTCTGCCAGTTCAAGTTGGCGACGATCTGGCGAACGATGGCCAAGGCGTGCGCATCGCTCAGCGCCAGATGATCGGTCACGCCGGAGGTACGGCTGTGCAGGTCGCCGCCGCCGAGGTCCTCGGCGCTGACTTCCTCGCCGGTCGCGGCCTTCACCAAGGGCGGCCCACCGAGAAAGATGGTGCCCTGGCCCTTCACGATCACTGCCTCGTCCGACATGGCGGGCACATAAGCCCCGCCTGCAGTGCAGGAGCCGAGCACGGCGGCGATCTGGGGAATACGCTGCGCGCTCATATTGGCCTGATTGTGGAAGATGCGGCCGAAATGCTCGCGGTCGGGAAAGACCTCGTCCTGCTCCGGCAGGTTCGCGCCGCCACTATCGACCAGATAGATGCAGGGCAGCCGGTTCTGCATGGCGATTTCCTGCGCCCGCAGATGCTTCTTCACCGTCATGGAGTAGTAGGTGCCGCCCTTGACCGTCGCGTCATTGGCAACGATCACGCACTCGACGCCGGAAACCCGGCCGATGCCGGTGACAATCCCAGCGCCGGGCGCCTCGTCCCCATACATGCCGAAAGCCGCCAGTTGGCTGAACTCCAGAAAGGGCGCGCCCGGATCGATCAGGCCATGCACCCGGTCGCGGGGCAGCAACTTGCCGCGGCCCACGTGCCGCTCCCGCGCACGGTCGCCACCGCCGAGCTTCACCTGGCCGACCTTGGCCTGCAAATCATCCACCAGCGCCCGCATGGCGGCAGCGTTGGCGCGGAACTCTTTTGAGCGCGGACGCAGGGCGCTCTCGATCATTGGCATGGGCCGGTTTTCCTCGACTGAACGGCTTTGACGCGATTGTTGGCGCGTTTGACGCGGGAGCGCAAGCGGGCCGAAGGCTGCATGACGCTCCTTCTCCATCCGCCCTTCGGTACGCCACCTTGCGCCTACTCAGGATGAAACAAACAAATTGGTTTCATCCTGAGTAGCGGTCGGCAGACCGCGTATCGAAGGGGGAAGTCCCCCATCAGTCTCGTCCTGAGCAGCCCCGGACTTGATCCGGGGCGTATCGAAGGGCGGAGGGCGGGAACCGCGTTCCTCACCAGGCAATCGCCTCGCCCCGGTAGTCCACGAACTTGCCGCTGTCGGCGATGGTAGCCCGATCGACGATCCGCTTCATGCCCTCGGCGCTCTCATCCGGCCGCACGGGCGCGCTCGCCCCGCCCATGTCGGTTGCCACATGGCCCGGATGCAGCGGCAGCACAATCACGCCTTGCCCGCGCAGGTCGCCCGACAGCGCCTTGCAGGCCATGTTCAGCCCGGCCTTCGACGGGCCATAAGCATAGCGCCCACCACCGTTCAACTCGATGGAACCGAGCCTCGACGAGGTAAACGCCATCTTCTTCTGACTGCTGGCGATGACGTTGTCCCGGAACGCCTCTGCGATCAGGATGGGGGCGTAGGTGTTGATCATCAGCGTGTCGCGCAACTCGTCCGCATCGATCTGGCCGAGCACGGCGGAGTTCCGCCCGATCACGCCCGCATTGTTCCAGAGCACGTCGATGGGCTGGCCCTTGTATTTCGCCGCCAATGCCTTGACGGCAGCGTGGTCGGTGACTTCCAGCGGCTCGACCGTGATGTCGCCGGGCAGGTCCGCCAGGGCGCCGGCGGCGGCCACGTCGCGCGCTGTCGCAACAACTTTCCAGCCATCGGCGGCATACAGGCGGGCGAGTTGAAGGCCGATGCCGCGATTGGCGCCGGTGATAAGGATGGTGGGCATGGAAAACTTTCTATCCGGGGGAATCAGGTCCCCGGATACCTAATACCCAATCCGACCAGCGCAAGTGGCTGGGGGCTCAGGCGTCCGGCAACTTCGCCGTCACCTCGATCTCGATCAGCAACTCCTCCCGCACCAGCCCGCAGATGATCAGGGTGGAGGCCGGGCGGATATCCCGGAACTTCTCACCGATAATGGCCAGCGCTTCCGGCACGTATGCGCGGTCGGTGATGTAGTAGGTGGCGCGCACCACATCGGCCAGCGACGCACCCGCCTCCCCCAGCGCCCACTCGATGGTGCGGAAGGTCTGCTTGGTCTGTTCGGTAATACCGCCTTCGACGACGGAGCCGGTTGTGTAGTCCTGCCCCGTGCAGCCAGCGACGAAGACAAAGCCCCCATCGACAACGGCGCGGGAGTACCCGGCTGTCTTCTCGAAGTCGGAACCCGTGGCGATCAGTTTGCGGGCCATGTCATCGTCCTCCAATGTTTCGATGACACAGCATACAGGCTACCCCTTCGCCCGCTCAATCGCCTCTTGAATCAGGCCGCGGGCGTGGCTGGCGTCGTGCCATCCGCCGATCTTTACCCACTTGCCGGGCTCCAGGTCTTTGTAGTGCTCAAAGAAGTGCTGGATTTGCTGAAGCGTGATGTCCGGCAGATGGTCGTAATTGCGCACTCCGTCGTAGCGCTTGGTCAACTGCGGGGAGGGCACGGCGATGATCTTTTCGTCCTGGCCGCCATCGTCCTCCATCAGCAGCGCCCCGATGGGCACCACGTTGATCACACAGCCCGGAACCAGCTGCCGCGTGTTGCAGACAAGCACGTCGATCGGATCGCCATCGTCCGACAGCGTGTGCGGCACGAAGCCGTAATTGCCCGGGTAGGTCATGGGCGTGTACAGGAAGCGGTCCACGACCAGCACGCCCGCATCCTTGTCCAGCTCATACTTTATGGGCTGGCCACCGACCGGCACTTCGATGATGACGTTCACATCTTCCGGCGGGTTGTCGCCGATGGCGATGGCTTCGATACGCATGATGGTAATACTCTCTCAGGCCCGCGTTAGGGAATATCGTCCGGGTGCACCTCGTTGATCAGCGCCTCTCCCCGGACATAGCGCGGCAGGTTGTCGAGGAATAATTCTTTCCAGCGGAGCGCCCCGCCACTGCCTGCAAACGAGGTATGGCAGGTCATCCGGACCTTGGGATGCGACCAGAGCGGATCGTCCACCGGCAGCGGCTCTGTGTGGAACACATCCAGCACCGCGGTTTCCAGCCGACCTTCGTCCAATGCGGCCATCAGCGCGGCATCATCGATCAGCAGGCCCCGGCCGATATTCAGCAGAATGGCGCCTTCCTTCACCTTGGCGAAGAAGTCCTTGTTCGCAAAACCGCGGGTCTGATCGTTCAGCGGACAGGCCAGCACGATCACGTCCGCCTCCCCCAGATGGTCGCCGATATCCGCAAGCGTGCCCGCCCGGTCCACCAGGTCGTTCGTCTCCGGCGAGCGGCGGATGACGGTCGTTGACGCACCGAACGCCTTTACCTTGCGCGCGGTCTCCCGCCCGATCGGGCCGTATCCGACGATCAGCCAATTGGTGCGCCAAATCTCGCGGAACGGCGTGATCTGCCAGTTCTTGTCTGCCTGCAATTGCTGCTGCTGCTGGAACGGCTGGAAGATGTTCAGCACCTGCCCAACCAGGTATTCGGAGATCGCCATGGCCTGCGCGCTGGAGTTGCAGACGCGCGTGCCCTTCTGCTTGATCCGGCCATAAACCGGCGTATCCAGGCCCGCGTTGAAGGTCTGCAGCACGTCAATGTGCTTGATCCGCTCCATCAGGCCGAAGACCGGCCCCTGTGCCTTGTCGCGGGAGATGAAGTTGGACAGCCAGACATAGTCGACCTCCGTCTCTTCCGGCACGATCTCTGTGCCGTCCCGGTACAGCTTTCCGCCGGCATCGAAGGTCAGCACGGCCAGGTCGAGGCCGAGCGCATCGATCTCTCCGCGGAAAGCATCATAGGCAGGCGCATAGAGCGCTACGGACTTGGTCATGGGAATTCCTCAAGGCGGCTGGGTTTGCTGGCCGTTGGTGTAAGATTGCCGCCATTCCTACTGCCTAATCGGGCCAGCCGCAAACCATCTGAGTCCGGATGTTATTCCAGCTTTCAGTGACAGGTTCGCACTTTCTTGCGCATGCCTGCACCGACAACCTCGCTTGCGTAGGGAAGGCGCCTATGAAGCGTAAAAAAACGGGCACTTGCCGCCACTTTCATCACAATCGATCGTCAGGGACGCCTCTACTGGCCCACGAGGGTCAAATTGTAGAGACCTGTATTTAAATGATTTTTTCGATATCATCGTATTTCCTGGTATTAATTCCATATTATTGTATTGATTTTTTCTTACGAAACTGATTGGCTTCCGATCGCTTCATATAAATCAACGACTTGAATTCAATGAATATTCGAACTTGGCCTAACCAGCAAAAAACCGGCGACCAACTTCTAAAACGAACCGTGGCAACGGTAAGTATCCCGGTATTACCGGATAGAGCTTGGCGTGGCCGAGAATGTTGGGACCACCGGATGACAGGAGCAGCCCACGGAACGGCGCCTGAACCAACAGGGCCGGCAACAGCACCCGGTAAGACGCCACGAAACGGGGGCAACGGGCTCCTCTTAGCGGCAGGGTTTTCGGGCCTGCTTTTGGCGACCTTCGTAGTCACACTCTATGAGCTATGGGACCGGGCGCTCTAGGCATTTCGCGCCCAAGTCCGGCCGGCAGTCTCTGAATCTCACAACGGACAGAGCCACAGGACGGCGATTGCAACACGCACCTTTAACAGTCGCGGCTCATCCGTGCGTAGAATTGGACATCGGCACTGGCGCTGCTATCCTCCGCCGATCCCAAATGACATCCAGGAACTATGATGGCGAAACAGCGCCGGGGCATCGCTTTGACCCCGATGGAGACCCGCCGCGAGGTCATCGTCAAGATGGCCGTATTGGCCGACGAACTCGGCTATGAATTGTTCAGCGTGCCGGAGGGCTGGGGCTTCGACTCGACCCTGGTCCTGACCGAGATCGCGCTGAAGACCAAGCAGATCACCGTGATGTCCGGCATCCTGTCGGTCTGGGGCCGAACCGCCGGCACCATCGCCATGAGCGCCGCGACGCTCGCCGACATCAGCGGCGGGCGCTATGTCCTCGGCCTCGGCGCCAGCACGAAGGCGCTGGTGGAGGGCTTCCACGCCGTTCCCTTCGACAAGCCCACCCGGCGCTTCCGGGAGACCGTGCGCGCGGTCCGCCGCATCCTGGATGGCGAGCGCGCACCGCAGCCGGAAGAGGTCGAGTCCCGCGCCCTGAAGCTGGGCCAGCCGCCACGCCCGGACCTGCCGATCTATCTGGCTGGCCTCGGTCCACAAAGCGTGCGTGCGGCGGCGCAATTGGCGGACGGCTGGTTTCCCTATCTGGTGACGCGCGACCGCTTCCAGACTTGGGTGCCGGACATTCTGCGGACCCGGCGCCGCGCCGGCCGGGCGGACGATCCCTTCACCGTCGTCGCCGGGCCGAACGTGTCGGTCGGGGACGACGAAACCGCAGCCCGCGCCATCTGTGCGAGCAACCTTGCATGGTATGTAACCGCCATGGGCGACGCCTACGCCAACTCCATCACCAACCAGGGCTATGGAGACGAGGTCGCCGCCATCAAAGCCGCCAACCCGCAGCCCCACCCCGCGCGGGGAGAAGTGCCCGCGTCAGCCGACCACCTCCTCGGCCAGCTTGCGGCCTATGGCTCACCCGAGAAAGCCCGGGGGATGATCGCGGCATGGGATGATGCGGTCGATATCAACGCCATCGGCATCCCGCCCGGCTTGCCCTGGGACCAGATCGAAGCCGCCATCCGCACAGGCGCGCCGAGGTAACCATTGTCTCTCTTATCGATTGGCTCTCTCATCCTGCGTATTCTTGGGGCATAGGCCGTGGCGTATCGTCGGCGAAATGCTTCCCTCGCCTTGCCCCTTCGATACGCGGCGCCGCCGCTACTCAGGATGAGAAAATTCATAGTGCAATTTCATCCTGAGTAGCCCGGCAACCGCCGGGCGTATCGAAGGGTGCGCCAGTCTAGGCCCCCGGCCGCTCCAGCCCGTAATGCTCGCGCAGGGTTGCGCCGGTGTATTCGGTGCGGAACAGGCCCCGCTTTTGCAGGATCGGTATCACCTCCGCCGTGAACACGTCCAGCATGGCGGGCAGAACCGGCGGCATCACGTTGAAGCCGTCGGCGCAGCCCTCGTTCAGCCAATTCTGCATGAAGTCCGCCGCCTGCTCCGGCGTTCCGGCGAAGATATAGTGGCCGCGCGCGCCCGCCAGTGTGGCAAGCACCCGGCGCAGGGTCGGGCGCTCACGCTTCACAAAGCCGATGATGACCTCGGTCCGGCTGCGCGCCGCCTCTACGGTCGCGGGGTCGGGGAAATCGTCCGGCGACAGCGGCGTATCCAATGGCAGGTGCGAAAAATCATAGCCGCCGAACCGGCCCGAGAGCCGCTTGCGCCCGACCTCCACGTCGGTCAGTTCGTTCAACTCCTCCCGGTACTTGATCGCCGCTTCCTCGGTCGAGGCCAGCGCGGGAGAAAAGCCCGGCAGCACCAGCCCCTGGTCCTCCCGCCGTCCGGCCTGCCGCATCCGCGCCTTCACATCCTTGTAGAATTCCCTGGCTGTCGATTGCTCCAGGTGTGCGGTAAACATGGCCTCGGCATGGCGGGCGGCGAAATCCTTGCCCGTATCAGAAGAGCCTGCCTGCACCAGCACCGGCCTCCCCTGCGGGCAGCGGGGCATGTTGAGCGGCCCCTCCACGCTGTAATAGTCGCCACGGTGATTGACCTTGCGCACCTTGCTCATGTCGGCGTACCGGCCGGTCTCGCGGTCATCGAGCACCGCGCCGTCGCCCCAGCTATCCCAGAGCGCCTTGGCCACCGCCATAAATTCTTCCGCCCGCACATAGCGCTCCGCGTGGGTCACCTGGGTATCGTCGCCATAGTTCTTTGCCGCCGCCGCACTCCACGACGTCACAATGTTCCAGGCAGCCCGCCCGTTCGAGATATGATCGAGCGAGGCGAACTGCCGGGCCAGGTTGAACGGCTCGGTGTAGGTAGTGGAGCAGGTGCCGATCAGCCCGATCCGCTCCGTCACCATGGAGACGGCGGTCAGCGTTGTAATTGGCTCCAGCCAGGTACGCGCCGCCTGTCCCGCGTCCTCCCCCAGCGAGAGTTGGTCGGCGAGGAAGATCGAGTCGATCTTCGCCGCCTCCGCCTTCTGCGCCATCTCCGCATAGAAGCGCACGTCGGTCAGCGCGTAGGGCGAAGCGTCCGGGTGCCGCCAGCTTGCCTCGTGATGGCCGCGGGAGTGGATGAACAGGTTCAGGCGCAATTGGCGGGACATAAGGCGATTCCTGGGAAAACGGGTCTTGGCGGATGAGTGTAGAGCCCTTGGGCGTTCTGCTCTAGGGTCTCTGGTAAACGCCCCCTTGCGAGGACACGCCCCATGAAACTCAACGCTTGGTTCCCGACAGTCACCATCGGCAACGACCCAGCCGCCATCCGCGATTGGGCGCAGGCCGCCGAAGACTTGGGCTATGACTATATCGAGGTGCCGGACCACGTGTTCGGCGCAACTGCCCGCGATGGCTGGACGCCGCGGTACGAAGCACACGCCCCCTTCCACGAAACCTTCACCATCATGGCCTATCTGGCCGCCACGACGAAGCGCATCGGGCTGTCCTCCGGCGTGCTGATCCTGCCCCAGCGCCAGACCGGCGTGGTGGCGAAGCAATGCGTGGAGGTGGACCTTCTCTCCGAAGGGCGCATGCGGCTCGGCATCGGCGTCGGCTGGAACCATGTGGAATACGAGGCGCTCGGCTGCGAATGGAAAACCCGCGGCGTGAAGCAGGCCGAGCAGATCGAAGTGCTGCGGGAGCTTTGGACCAAGGACCTGGTCACCTACAAGGGCCGCTTCCACGATTATTTCGAGGTGACGGTGGTGCCCCAGCCGGTGCAGAAGCCGATTCCGATCTGGCTCGGCGGCTCCGCCCCGGCTGTGATCAAGCGGGCGGCTAGGCTCGGCGATGGCTGGATGCCGATCCTCGCGCCCGACGATGACGGCAAGCGGGCGCTGGAGGCTTTTCATGGACACTTGACCGAGTTCGGCCGGTCGCGCGAACAGGTCGGCATGGAGGCCTGGCTCCGCCATACAGAAGCCGACCCGCAGGCCTGGGCAGCCTCCGCCGACGGCTGGCGCGACCTCGGCGCGGACTACGCCATGCTCTACCCCATGTGGCGCGACGAGAGCGTCGACGGACAGATCGAAATTTTAAGGCGGTTCAAGGAAGTGGCCGGCGGCTGACGCAGCTCCATTTCACTCCCCGGCTGGAGCAACGCGGAAGGCCGGGGCCTCAATGCGTAGCTAGCGCAAATCAACCCTGGGTCCCGGATGGCGCGATGCGCCTCCGGGAAGTTGGTTAGTAGCGGCCAGCGTCAGCCCTAATCCACCTCCACCTCGCCCCAGAGGTCATAGGCGTCGGCGTCGGTCACGCACACCTTCACGATGTCGCCAACCTCCAACTCATTCTCGCCGTCCAGATAGACCAGACCGTCGATGTCCGGCGCATCGGCTGAGGACCGGCCTACGGACTCATCCTCGTCCACCTCGTCGATGATCACGTCGACCAGCCGACCGATCTTAGCCTGCTGCTTCTCCGCGCTGATTTCCTGCTGCAACTGCATGAGCCGGTCGAAGCGCTCCTGCTTCACCTCATCCGGCACGCCGCCCGGCAATTCGTTGGAGGGCGCACCTCCTACGGGCTCGTACTTGAAACAGCCCAGCCGGTCGATCCGCGCTTCCTCCAGCCAGTCGAGCAGGAACTGGAAATCGGCCTCTGTCTCGCCCGGAAAGCCCACGATGAAGGTGGAACGGATGGTTAGGTCCGGCACCACCGACCGCCAGGCCGCCAGCCGGTCCAGCACCTTCTCCTGGTTCGCCGGCCGCCGCATCGCCTTCAGCACCGTGGGGCTCGCATGCTGGAAGGGAATATCTAGATACGGCAAAATCTTGCCTTCCGCCATTAGCGGCAGCACCTGGTCAACATGCGGATAGGGGTAGACATAATGCATCCGCACCCACGCACCGAGCGAGCCCAGCGCCTCCGCCAGATCCAGGAAGCGCGTCTGGTATTCCCGCCCCTTCCAATTGCTGGCGGCGTACTTCAGGTCGAGGCCGTAGGCACCGGTGTCCTGGCTGATAACCATCAGTTCCTTGACGCCGGAGCGCACCAGGGCCTCCGCCTCGAACATCACCTGCGCCAGCGGACGGCTCGCCAGATCGCCCCGCAATTGCGGGATGATGCAGAAGGAACAGCGGTTGTTACAGCCCTCCGAAATCTTCAAGTAGGCGTAGTGGCGGGGGGTCAGGCGCAGGCCCGCTTCCGGCACCAGGTCCTGATACGGGTCATGGGCGGGCGGCACGGCCGCATGCACCGCCTCCATCACCTGCTCGTACTGGTGCGGACCGGTCACCGCCAGCACGCCCGGATAGTGGGAGCGGATCAGGTCCGCATCCTTGCCCAGGCACCCGGTCACGACCACGCGGCCATTTTCCTGCAATGCCTCACCGATGGCCTCCAGGCTCTCCGCCTTGGCGCTGTCGAGGAAGCCGCACGTGTTTACCAACACCACGTCCGCGCCGCTGTAGTCGCCCGAAATCTCGTACCCTTCGACGCGTAAGCGGGTCAGGATGCGCTCGGAATCCACCAGGGCTTTGGGGCAGCCGAGACTGACGATTCCCACTTTGGGGGCGGTCGCGATATTCATGGGAACCGTTCGAACCTATTGCTGATTTGGCGGAGTCGCCGACGGGTTTTCCGGTGGCGAATAGAGACTGCGGTACTGCTCTATCTCTTCCTGCGTTTCTTCAAGTTCCTGCAGCGCCTCCCCGCGGGTGCGGGCTAGCCCCTGCTCCAGGGCCCGCTTCAGACTCGCGAAATCCTCGTTCGCTTCCTGCTCCGCGCATTCCAGAAAGCGCCGCATATGCGCCAGATACTGGTTAAAGCCCTCGGTGGCGAGGTTAAACGACAGCGGATCGACAATTTGCACCGATGGCGGCCGCGGCTTGTAGCAGCGGGTCGATTGCCAGACCCGGTAGTCAGTGATTTCCGTACTGTCCAGACCGCCCGCAACCGCGCTGCCAGCATTGGCAAACGTCAGCCACAAAAGGCTGCCTGCGATCATTGCTGCACCTACCCACCAGACCATCATTCAGCCGTCCCGGTTCCGTTTCACGCGCTTGGTGACCGCGCTCGCCGTCAACAGCACTTTGTCGCCTGCCATGACCTCGCCGCGGACAAAGACCAGGGAACCGCCCTGCCGCGTCACCCGCGCCCGCGCCACCAGAAAGTCGCCGATCACGCCGGCGCTGATGAACTGGCAATCCAGAGAGACGGTGATCACCCGCTCGTCCGGCAGGCCCTGCCGCCCCGCCATGCAGAGCGTCAGATCGGCCATGGTCATCAACAGGCCGCCATGGGTGACGCCGCTGCTGTTGCAGTGCTTCTCCTCCACAAGCAGCACGACACGCGGGTCGTCGCCATGATCCAGCGGTTCGTAGAAGTTGCCTGCGGCGGTTTCAAAGGGATCGACGGGGTCGCTGACCCGGTAGGCGTCGGGAAAGTCGGGCGGGGCGCCGGACATCCTGCTTCCTTTCTGCGGAGGGCGAAGCGGGCCATCCATACACAAGAGCGATCACAGAGCCAACCGCACGAATTCGTCCCTGCTGACCATGTCGCCTGCGAAGATCGTACCCCATGCCGGCCTAGCGCCGGCGGAGATCGTACCACTGCATCAGCACGATACCGCCGATTACCAGGCACGCGCCCGCGAACTGCGCCGGGCTGAGCAACTCGCCGAAAATCAGGTAGGCCGCCAGAATGCTGACCACGGGCTGGAGATTGTTGAACATGGTGCTCTTCTCCGGCCCGATGGCCCCAAGCGCCACATAGAACAGCGGGATCGAAGCCGCCTGCACTACCGCAACCCCGAACATTCCGCCCCAGCCTGCGGGCGTCAGCGGCAGCACCAGTGCATCCCGGCCAATGCCGATCGCCAGCAGGGTCGATGCCGCGATCAGGGCCATGTGCCAGAACATGACCCACCGGTCGCCGGTCGGCAGCACACGGGCGCTGCCGATCACATTGATGGCCGTGGTCAGCGCAGCTCCCAGGCTCAGCAGCACACCGATGGGATGGATAGCATCCAGGCTGACGCCCAGCATCAGCGCCAGCCCTGCAAACGCCACGCCCAGCGCAAGCAGCCGGGACGCCACCGGCAACCGCCATTCCACCAGCGCTGTCCCGACCGCCACCATGGACGGATAGGTGAAGAACAGCAGCGCCGCCAGGCCGATGGGGATGAACTGCACCGCCGCGATATTGCCGTAGAACATCATGGACATCAGCAGCCCGAGCCAGAGGCAGTGGCGCCATTGCCGCCACGGCAGGGTCAGGCCCCGGCCAGTCGCCAGGCAGAAAACGCCGACCATCGCCACCAGCAGCCAGGCGCGCAGCACCGCGACGCTCACGCCGTTGGTGCCGCCCTCGAATGCGATGCGCGCGACGGCAACCGCCAAACCCAATCCGACGGAACAACCAACCGCCGCCGCATAACCCTTCATCGTAGACGCCGCCTAACACCATGCGGCGCGCGGAGCGTGTCAGCTCAGGCCGCGGACAACAGGAATACTCAGTTCGCGGATTTTCTTCCGTAGCGTGTTCCGGTTCAAGCCCAGCACTTTCGCCGCCTGAATCTGATTGCCGCGTGTGGCGCTCAGGGTCAGGCGGATCAGCGGGGCCTCCACCTCATGCAACACCCTGCCATACAGGCCTTCCGGCGGTAAAACACCGTCATGCGCGTCATAGTAGCGTTTCAGGATGCGCTCCACCGCCGACTCCAGCCCCTCATCAGGGTCCGGCGCTGAAGTGGCCCCCTCGGATTCGGGAACCGTGGAAAGCTCCGCCAGTTCCAGTTCCACTGATTCAAGCCGGATCACATCGTCCGCATAAAGGGCCGCCAGACGCCGGACCAGATTCTCCAACTCGCGCACATTGCCCGGCCAGCGGTGCTGACGCAGCCGGGCGACGGCTGCCGGCTCAATACGCTTGCCCGGCAGACCTTCATCGGCAACGCGGGCAAGAAAATGATGCACCAGGTCCGGAATATCCTCCTGCCGCTCCCGGAGCGGCGGCAGCCGGATTGGCACCACGTTCAGGCGGTAGTAGAGATCTTCCCGGAACTGGCCGAGCCGGATCAATTGGCGCAGATCCCGGTGGGTCGCCGCCACAATGCGCACATCCGCCCGGATGGCGGAGCGCCCGCCTACTGTCGTAAACTCACCTTCCTGCAGCACCCGCAACAGCCGCGTCTGCGCTTCCAGCGGCATGTCGCCGATTTCGTCCAGGAACAGCGTGCCGCCCGCCGCCTGTTCGAACTTGCCTGCCGTCCGCTGCACCGCCCCGGTGAACGCGCCCTTCTCGTGACCGAACAGTTCGCTCTCGATCAGTTCGCGCGGCAGTGCGGCCATATTGACCGCCACGAACGGCCCATGCCGCCGCTGGCCATAATCGTGCAGGGCCTTGCTGACCAATTCCTTGCCGGTGCCGCTCTCGCCATGGATCATCACGGTCAGGTCCGTGCTCATCAGGCGCGCCAGGATCCGGTAGATCTCCTGCATCGCCGGCGAGCGGCCGATCAGCGGTAATTGGTCGGCATCTTCGGGATCACGGCCGGCGGCGGCGGCCGGACTCACCAGCGCCCGCTCCACCGTCCGCACCAGTTCGCGCAGATCGAACGGCTTCGGCAGGTAATCGAAAGCCCCCCGCTCCGTCGCCTTGACCGCGGTCAGCAGCGTGGACTGGGCGCTCATGACGATCACCCGCAGCTCCGGCCGGCGTTTCTTGATGCGGGGCACCAAGTCCAGGCCGTTTTCATCGGGCATCACCACGTCGGTGATGACCACGTCGCCTGCGCCATCATCCACCCAACGCCAGAGGGTGGCTGCGTGACCGGTAGCCTTCACGTCATAGCCCGCCCGGCCGAGCGCCTGGGTTAAAACGGTGCGAATTGTCCGATCATCATCAGCGACCAGAACCGTTGCGCTCATGCATTTTCTCCTTGGTCACGCTTGCCGGCAACCGGCAGCATGACGGTAAAGACGGTTCTTCCCGATTGGCTATCGCATTCGACGAGACCGCCGTGCTCGCTCACAATTTTGGCAACCAGCGCCAGCCCAAGACCGTGCCCCCCGGCCCTGCCGGAGACAAAGGGATCGAACAGGTGCTCGCGCATATCTTCCGGTACGCCCGGACCATTGTCCTGGATGCGCACCACCAGCGGCAGATCGACCGGCTTGGCCGCACCCGGCACGGCGATACGCACTCCATGCTGATAAGCCGAAGACAGGATCACCTCGCCGCCTTCGCCCACCGCTTCACAGGCGTTCTTGATCAGGTTCACGAATACCTGGATCAACTGATCCCGGTTGGCGAAGGCAGGCGGCAGCGAGGGGTCGTACCGCTCTTCGATCCGCACATTGTCGCCAAAGCCGTTTTCGGCGAGGCGGCGCGCCCGCTCCAGCACTTCGTGAATATTAACCGGCCCGCGCTCCAGCCCGCGCGTGTCGGCGGCGAGGCCCATCCGGTCCACCAGGGAGTTGATGCGGTCCACCTCGTCGCAGATCAGAGTCGCCAGTTCCCGGTCTTCCGGCGGCGCGCTGCTCTCCAGCAACTGCGCCGCACCCCGGATACCGGCGAGCGGATTTTTCACCTCATGCGCCATCAGCGCCGCCATCGCCGCGACCGACCGGCCAGCGTGGCGATGCACCAATTGCTGGTCGATCCGCTGGGCGATGGTGTTGGGCGTCAGGCTGAGAACAACCGAAATCAACTCCCCGCCGGACCGGTCGAACACCGGCGAAACTTGCACGGACACCGCCGCCAGGCTAACCCGTTGCGTGTCCAGGGCAATGTTCCGGTCGGCGATGTTGGAGCCGGTAGAACGCACCTGCGACACCAAGGTCTGCACCAGGCTATCCGCCGGAATGATTTCATCCAGCTTTTGACCCACCAGTCCGCGCT
The DNA here is from genome assembly GCA_965222315.1 of Alphaproteobacteria bacterium. Taxonomy (GTDB): domain Bacteria; phylum Pseudomonadota; class Alphaproteobacteria; order Bin95; family Bin95; genus JACKII01. The sequence goes on from OZ244951.1 coordinate 3,659,790, forward strand.
GGCTGACCTGCAGCAAATGCTCCGCAGCGGCATTCGCCATGTTGATCGTATTACTGTTGCCGACAACCAGGATGGCTGCGGCCAGCGCTTCGAACACGGAAGCAGCGTCCGGCGTTTCAGGGGTTATCATTTGCATAAACTTTATGCACTTTTCCAAGTGACCAATTCTTGAGCAACATAATCATTGAGTCAGGCTTTCGCAAGCGCTCTGTTGCGCCTGCGAAGCCCGTGCTATGGCCTTCGGCGAAGGAGTGCGGAATGCGGAAAATTGCAGCTTTGATCGTCGCCGGTGGCCGGGGCAGCCGCTTTGGCGCAGGCGGGCCAAAGCAGTATGAGTTGCTGGCCGGGCGCACGCTGCTCCGCCATGCCATAGAGGCTTTCCAGGCATCCTCCCAAACCGGACAAGTTTGCTGCGTGATCCATGCCGACGACCATGATCTGTACCATCGGACAGTCGATAAGTTGGCGGCCCACGGCATGGCAGGCGGCAAGCTGCTTCCCCCCGTCACCGGCGGCGCCACCCGCCAAGCGTCCGTCCGCAACGGGCTGGAAGCGCTCGCAGTATCGGAACCGCCACCGGATCTTGTCCTCATCCATGACGCCGCCCGCCCACTCGTGCCGCAGCCGGCGATAGAGCGGGTGCTCACGGCCCTTGACGGCGCTAACGGAGCGATCCCTGCCCTGCCCGTAGCTGACACTTTGAAACGCGCCTTTGCTGACGGCGCGATTGCCGAAACAGTGCCTCGCGGCGGCCTCTGGCGCGCCCAGACCCCCCAGGGCTTCCGCTTCGCCGAAATCCTGGCGGCCCATCGCAGCGCCACACATGAAAACTTCACCGACGATGCCGACCTGCTCCAGGCCGCCGGTCTGCCGGTCAGCATCGTTCCGGGAGACGAAAGCCTGTTGAAAGTCACCACCATGGCCGACCTGGCCAGCCTCGAAATGCGGCTGTCCGCCAAGATGGAGACCCGCACCGGCTTCGGCTATGACGTGCACGCCTTCGGCCTCGGCGACCACGTCACGCTGGGCGGCATCCGCATTCCACACGCCAAGGGGCTCGCCGGACATTCGGATGCAGACGTTGGCCTGCACGCCCTCTGTGATGCCATCTATGGCGCCCTGGCAGACGGCGACATCGGCTCCCACTTCCCCCCAAGCGAACCCGAATGGCGGGGTGCAGACAGCGCCCGGTTCCTCGAACACGCTGCCGGTCTTGTCCGGCAACGGGGCGGCGCCATCCAGCACCTGGACCTGACCCTTGTTTGCGAGCGCCCAAAGGTCGGCCCACACCGCGACGCCATGCGGGCGCGAATCGCCGAAATCGCCGCCCTACCCCTGCACCGGGTCGCCGTCAAAGCCACTACCAGCGAAAAGCTCGGCTTTACCGGCCGCGAGGAAGGTATCGCCGCCCACGCCGTCGCAACGGTGCGCCTGCCAGTGCCCGACGCCGGATGAAGGCCGCCTCCCTCATCGCCACCTTCTTCGGCGCCGGCCTCCTGCCGATAGCGCCTGGAACCTGGGGATCGTTGGCGGCCCTGCCACTGGGCGTTGGGCTATTGTGGCTGGGTGGCCCCTGGCTGCTGGCGGCTGGTATCGCCGCCGTCAGCCTCGCGGGATGGTGGGCCAGCAGCGAGCATTGCCGCCTGATCGGCAGGGACGATCCCGGCGAGATCGTCATCGACGAGGTAGCGGGGCAGTGGATCACCCTGTTACCAGCTTCTCTAGCCTGGCCGGATATCGCATTCGCCTTTCTTCTGTTCCGTGTCGCGGATATCGTGAAGCCCTGGCCCGCCAGTTGGGCCGACCGCACTATTCATGGCGGCCTTGGCGTCATGACCGACGACCTGATCGCCGGCCTCTACGCCGCGCTCGCCCTGTTCCTGCTGAAGACCGGAGGTTTGCTTTGAGCATCTTCCCTGCCGAAATCCTTACCCTCGCGGCCGATACCCTTGATGCCCTCCGCCAGAAAGGCTTGCGCGGCGCATCAGCGGAAAGCTGCACCGGCGGCCTGATCGCTGCGGCGCTGACCGAGATCGCTGGCTCCTCCGACTGCATTCGGCGCTCCTACGTCACCTATTCGAACGACGCAAAGCACGAGGTCCTGGGCGTCAAGACCGCCACGCTGGAGGCACATGGCGCGGTATCGCCTCAAACCGTAACCGAAATGGCGGAAGGCCTGTTGCGCATCGCAGGCAGGGACGCAGACATCGCGGTCGCCGTCAGTGGTTTTGCCGGGCCAGACGGCGGCTCAGCGGAGAAGCCGGTGGGGACCGTCCACCTCGCCATCGCCAGCCGAGATGGCCCGACCGAGACTCTGCACAAGGTATATTCCGGCGATCGTGGCGCTGTCCGCGCCCAGACAGTCGTGGACGCGCTCCAACTGATGAAGGCCCGCGCCGAGTCTCACTAGCCCGCGCAGCCACCTTCATCCCGCACGAAGGCCGCCACCATATCCGCCAGCGGTTTCGCGCCGACGATACCTTCCAGCGGGTCTGCCATCCCGGCGATGATGCGGTAATGGCCCACCCCCTCAGGGTAGTGCGCCGACACCGGCGTTCCGGCAAGGCGCAATGCCTGCTCGAACATCTCCGTATTGACCGGATACACCGTGCCGTCAGCGCGGCCATGCACCAGCAGGAAGGGCGGCGCGCCTTCACGCACCAACAGGGCTGGCCGGGTTGATTCGACATCCGCCACATGCGCGAAAATCGGCCTGGTCGAGTTGTAGTCAGTCAGGTCTAGCGCAATCGGCCCCGCCAGGCTGATAGCCCCGCACAAGTCCGCCGGAGACAGCCCTGCCGCCTCCAGATAGGCCGGCGCCACTGCCAGCATGGCGGCATTGTAGGCCCCGGCGGAATGCCCGGCGAGGAACAGCCGGTCCGGATCGCCGCCATAGGCCGCAATCTCCCGCTTTGTCCACGCAATGGCCGCAGCGCTGTCTTCCAGAAAGGTCGGGAAGCGCACTTCGGGATAGAGCCTGTAGTCCGGCACCACGGTCACTATCCCACGGCTCGCGAGCGCCTCCCCTACAAACCGGTACTTGCCACGCTCACCGTATTTCCACGAACCGCCATAGAAAAATACCACCACCGGAGCGGTTTCATTGGCGTTCAAGGGCGTGTTCAACGGGCGGTAGACATCCAGCTTCTGCCGGGCATGGCTGCCATAGGGGATGGCGCGCGTCTGACTGTACGTGTCGTCGGGCACCAGCGTGTCCAACACGCCCAGCGGCGAGCACGCGCCGACCGCCAATCCGGCCAACGCCACCCCAAACGCCCGCAACCGTCGTTTTGCCACCTATTCCTCCACGCAACGGGAAACATCATCATGCATTCCCGTATACGGAGGCAGGGGCGCTATCGGATGGCCCCGCCGGTCCGCAATTCTGCGATCCGTGCTGCGTCGAAGCCCGCTTCCGCCAGAATTTCGTCCGTCTGCTCGCCCGGTTCCGGCACATGGGCCAGGAACGAACCCGGCTCGATCTTGGGCTGGCCAGGGATTTGCGGCACGGGCAAGGTCACGTCGAAACCATTCTGTTCGACCCACTCAACCTGCCCGACGGCCTTGACCTGCGGGTCCTCGAAAATATCGCCAAAATCGTTGACCTTGGCCGCCAGGATATCCGCTTCATCCAAGAGCTTCAGCCATTCGCCGCTGGTTTTGTCCGCCATCCGGGGGCGGATAATCTCCATCAGCGCCGCCTCGTTCTCGATCCGCTTTTGCTGGTCGGCAAAGCGGGGATCGCTCTTCCATTCCTCCAGGCCGAGCATGTCGCAAAGCGCCGCGAAATGCGCGTCGCGGCGGGCGTTCATGTTGATGAAGCCGTCCTTGGTCTGGAAAGTCCCGACCGGCGCGCCGAGCACCGCAGGCTCCGGCCCTTCCAACCGGTACTCGATCATCTTGCCGGCCATGAACGCGCCAGCCGCACCAGCCAGCGGCACATCCAGATACTGGCCCTCTCCGGTGCGCGACTTCAGGTAAAGCGCCGGGGCGACCGCCTGGAAGGCATAGAGGCCAGTCATCACGTCAATCGCGATGATGGAAATGCGCTGCGGCAGGCCACCCTTGTCTTTGTTGATCGACATCCAGCCGCTATAGGCCTGTATGACGGAATCAGTAACCGGGCGGCCATTATAGGGACCTTCCTGTCCGTAGCCCGTAACAGACAGATAGATCACGCCCGGGTTCTTCGCCTTGATGCTCGCATAGTCGAGGCCGAAGCGGCCCATGACGCCGGGGCGGAAGCTCTCCAGCACCACATCGGCCTCCGCCGCCAGCTTCTGCGCGATGGCGAGGCCCTCGGGATGTTTCAGGTCCAGTGCGATGGAGCGCTTGCCCCGGTTAACGGAAAGGCCGTAGGCACAGTGCTCGCCATGCTTTTTCCCGATGGAACGGCCCCAGTCGCCGGCGATAGGCTCCACCTTCACCACGTCCGCCCCGTGCTGGGCAAGCAGCATGGCGCAATGGGGACCGGCGACGCCTTGGGTGGCGTCGAACACACGAATACCTTCAAACGCGCGCATGGCTTGCGTTTCCTCTGCTTGGAATGATCTTGGTTGACCGGCAGTCTAGCCGAGAGGCGCGGGCAAGGTCACGCCGTATCGTTCCGCCCATGGCGCCAGCGCCGGCAGGATGGAGGGATGCAGCGGCACCCCCTTCTCCGCAGCCTCTCGTTTCAACGCCAACCCGCGCTCGCCCGGCAGGCGCACCGGCGGCTTGCCAGGCGGCACCGCGGAAGCCTTGCACGCATCGGCCAGGAATTGAGTCTCAGCGCGGAAAGCGTCGCCACCGCCGAACGCGTCCGGGTCGATGACCTGCAGGAACACGCTTGCGCCCTGATGGGTCGGCCCATTCCGCCGCCCGAATCCGCCGAGGCCGCTCGTCAGCGCCTCCACCATCAGGCCAAGCCCGAAGCCCTTATGGCCCCGGTCGGCCCCGCCCAGCGGCAACAACGCTCCCGGCGGTTCCTGGGTCAGCACGGCTGGGTCGCTGGTGGCGTTGCCGTCGCGGTCGATCAACCAATCCCCGCCCAGCTCCTGTCCCGTCCCGATGGCCCGCATGGAAAGACCGATGGTCGTGCCAGACGCGCTCACATCGACCAGGATCGGGTCGCCCTCCGTCGGGATGCCCGCGGCGATGGGGTCCGGGGTATAGGTCTGGTCCAGACCGCCAAAGGGCGCGACGGCCTTGATCGCCGGGTCGGAACTGTAAAGCAGTCCCATAAAGCCCCGGTCAGTAATCAGCGGCAGAAACGCAGCCAGGCAGCCAATATGGTGGGAGCGCCGGATGGCGATAGAGACCGTGCCATAAGTCTCCGCCCGCTCCAGCGCCGTTTGCACCGCCCGCCAGGTCAGCCAGAGCCCCGGCTGGTAGCGTCCGTCCCAGGTCAGCGCCGCGCCCTTGTCGCGGATCACATCCGGCTCGGCGTCTGGGATCATGTGCCCATCCGTCAGCGCCTGCAGGTAAATGGCTTCCTGTGCCAGCCCATGCGTATCATGACCCATGGCGTCAGCTTCGACCAGCAATTGCGCCGTGATACCTGACGCTTCGTCCGATAAACCTGCCGCCCGAAACAGAGCGGCGCCGAATTGCTCCAGCGCCGCACGGTCAAAACGTTCCATCGATGGTCCTCTCAGTGGGCATGCTCGCTGCGTAGAACATAGCGCCCGTTTTCGAGCCCTTCGAATACGGTGGAAACCTCCGGGTGCCGCACCGGGCTGCCCGTCTCGTCCACCAGCAGATTCTGCTCGGAGACATAGGCGATATAGGTGGTTTCCGCGTTCTCCGCGAACAGATGATAGTAGGGCTGATCCTTGCGCGGCCGGGATTCTTCCGGGATAGACAGCCACCATTCCTCGCTGTTGGAGAAGGTCGGGTCCACGTCAAAGATCACGCCGCGGAACGGATACCGGCGGTGCCGCACAACCTGACCGATGGGAAATTTTGCGGTGCGCTCTTCCATTTTCACTACTTCTTCGCTCAAGACATGCGCCATGATACAAGCATAGCGCTTCAAACTGCTACATTCCACTGTCGGAAGCGTTGCGGTTCGTCAAGCGCCCGTGCACTTTAGCCCTACGTTACGAACCGATAATCTGGCTCACAGGTGAGGAACCAATGCCGCAGACCGCAGCGGAAATTCTGGTCGAGACACTGCGCCTGCACGGCATCGACCGCGCCTACTGTGTGCCGGGCGAGAGCTACCTGGCGGTCATGGACGCCTTGGTCGATGATCCCGCAATCGACATCATTTCCTGCCGGCACGAAGGCGGGGCGGCCTACATGGCGGTCGCCGATGCCAAATGCACCGGCCGCCCCGGCGTCGTGCTGGCGAGCCGCGGCCCCGGCGCTACCAATGCCAGCGTCGCAATCCATTCCGCCCACCAGGGCGCCGTGCCGCTGGTCGTACTGCTGGGCCAGGTTGGCACCAAGCGCATCGGCATGACCCACACCCAGGAAATGGATTTCACCAAGACCTTTGCCGACATGGCTAAGCTGGTGGAACAGGTCAACGATCCGGACCGCATCGGCGAAATCCTCGCCCGCGCTTTTCACGTGGCGCAGACCGGTACGCCAGGCCCGGTCATTGTCGCCCTGCCCACCGACGTGCTGGAGGCCGCAACGGAAGCGAATGCAGCCAAGCCGCTTAAGCTGGCCCGCACCGCCGCCGCGGAGTTCGAGTTGGCCGAGGTCATGGACGTGCTGACGAAAGCCGAGCGGCCGATCCTGATCGCCGGCGAGCAAACGCGCGAGGCTAAGGACATGCTGGCGAATGTCGCGGAAATGCTGCAGGTGCCGGTGATGCCAGTCTATGAACATCAAGATGTGTTCGATCACGATCATCCGCTCTATGCCGGCGAGCTTGGCGTGCGGCCGCCGATGGCAGTCCGCCAGACCATATGGGACGCCGATGTGATCGTCGCCGTCGGCACCCGCCTCTCCGGCGCGCCAAACCTGGGCTATACGGTGCCGCGGGAGGACCAGCATTTCATTCATGTCTATTCCGACCCGGCTGAACTCGGGAAACGCTTCCCGACGGAGGCGGCTTTCGTCGCGGACGCGGCATTGTTCCTGGAAGCACTGACCATGCACAATGCGCCCCCGCCCCCCGCAAGCCGCGCGGCCTGGTGCGAGCGGGCGCACAAGGCCTATATCGACGCCTCGGAAGCGCCGCCGCGAGAGGCTGACGACGGCATCGACTTTGCGCACGTCATCGACGCCATGAACGCACTCCTGCCACCCGATGCGGTCATCACATCGGATGCCGGCAATTTCATGTCGTGGCTGCACCACCGCTTTCGCTTCCGCCGCACCAACCTGCTGCTCGGCTCGGAGATCGGGGCGATGGGCATGGGCATCCCCGCTGCCGTCGCTGCCTCCATCCGCTATCCGGCGCGGCAGGTATTCGGGCTTTGCGGCGATGGCGGCGCGCTGATGACCGGCTCGGAACTGGCCACCGCCATGCTGACCGGGGCGAAACCCCGCATCATCGTTGCAAACAACGAGCACTACGGCACCATCCGCTTTCACCAGGAAACCCACTTCCCCACACGCGACCACCCGGCCACCCGCCTGCGCAACCCGGACTTCGCCGCCTATGCCGCCGCCTTCGGCGCGAAGGGCCTGCGCATCCTGCGGCCGGAAGATGCGGAACCGGTAATCAAGGAAGCCATGAAGCATAACGGCCCGGTGATCATCGAAGTCAAAACCAGCCTGGAACTCAACACCTCCATGACACGGCTAAGCGACCTGCAAGCGAAAGTCTGACCCTGGTGTTTTCCTCCCTGCCGCCAACCGTGGGTGGCGTTCTGGTTTTCACGCTCGGGCTGTCTTTCATCGCGCTGGCCGACGCCATGGCCAAAGTGATGGGGGAGAGCATGGCGAGCCCCCAGGTCGTCTGGCTCTATCTGGTCAGCGTGCTGACGGCGCTGATGATCTACCTGCTCCTCACCCGGCAGAATTTCCGCAGGCTGGCAAAGACAAAGAAGCCCCGCCTGCAAATCGCCCGCGGCCTCAGCATCCTGGGCTCGCTGACCTTTATCTTCGCCTCGCTCCAATACCTGCCGCTGGCGGAAGCCACCGTCATCAATTTTACCGGCCCGCTTTTCATGGTCGCGCTCGCCGGTCCCATGCTGGGGGAGCAGGTTGGCTGGCGGCGCTGGGCCGCCGTCATCATCGGCCTTGCCGGCGCGATGATCGTCGTGCGGCCGGGCAGTGACGTCTTTCAGTGGGCGGCACTCCTGCCCATCGGCTCCGCCATGTTCTTCGCAATGTTCCAACTACTGACACGCAAGCTGGCAGGCCACGACAGCGCGTTCACCACCTTGTTCTATACCCAGATCGTCGCCACCGGCGGCGCCTTGCTGGCGGCGCCGTTCTTCTGGACGCCAATATCGCTCTATCAGTTGGGCTTTGCCTTTCTGGCCGGATGCGTCGGCCTGACCGCCCATTTGTGCATGTTCAACGCCTTCCGCCTGGCCGACGCCTCGCTGCTCGCGCCCATCAACTACACGCGCATCGTTGCCAGCGTGCTGCTCGGCTATTGGATTTTCGGCAATTTGCCGGACATCTACACCGTCCTGGGGGGCGCAGTCATTATCGGCAGCGGCCTGTTCGTCATCTACCGCGAGACCAGGGTCAAGCGCGCGGTCTTGCGTTGACAAGCCATATCCCGACGGACGCCAAGGCGAACCCGGCAATGGCCAGCGGCGTCAATGTCTCGCCCAACAGCACAAACCCAAAGACCGCCGTCAGCCCCGGCGTCAGGTAGAAATTCGCTGCCACCTTCCCGGCCGTGCCGCTGTTCAGCATGTAGAGATAGAGCCCCATGCCGCCGAGCGAGACGCCGAAGATCAGATAGAGCAGCGTGCCAACGCTCGCCGGTGTCCAAACCACGGCAACATCCTCGAACAACACCATCATCACCGCGCAGAACACCGCACCCGACAACAGTTGCACGGCATTGGCGTGGGCGGCGGGTACCCCGCGGGCAAAGCGGGAGAACAGCAGTGTCCCCGCCACCATCGACGCGACCGAGACGAGCGCCCAAGCCATGCCCGCGCCATTCTGCAATTCAAGCAGATTGATCCCGGCAACCAGCGCAACGCCGCCGGTGCCGAGCGCAAATCCCAGCCACTGCCGCCAGCCGAACCGGTCGCCCAACAGCGGGATGGAGAGCGCCGCCACCATGATCGGCTGCAACGAACCGGCCAGCGCCATGGTCGCGCCGGTGATCTGCGTCATGGCGATATAGGCGCCGCCCAGATAGCAGCCGTTCATCAACACGCCGGCCAGCGCCGTCACCCTCCAACGCCCGCGCAGTTCGCGCCAGCGCCGCGGCTGCAATACGCTTAGGACGAGCGCCAGCAACACGCCCGCAATCGCAAACCGGATCGTCAGAAAATACAGTGGCGTGACATCGGGCAGCCCCGCCCTCACCGCGATGAACGCGCCGGACCAAAGACAGATGAAGGCGATCGGCGCGAAGATGGCCATTGCGGAGGCGACTCAATCGAGGGGGGTGACTGTGGAATACTGCAACCGGAGCAAACGAAATTAGCGCCCCAGATACGCGAACGCCGCGTCATCCGGGGGATAACGCGGCGCAGCGCAACAAGGGTTAATTCCGCAGGCGTTAGTCGCCTGCAGCCTCTTGGATCGGCTGGTCGGCATTGGCCGCGTCGGGCGCGGGCAACGCCTCCCGCTCGGCCTGCAGCGCGCGGTCGCGATCCTGCGCCACGCGCCGGATCTGACGCATGTAGGAGCCGGTGCCCGCCGGGATCAAACGCCCGACAATCACGTTTTCCTTCAAGCCGTTCAGCGTATCGACCTTGCCGCCGGTGGAAGCTTCGGTCAGCACGCGGGTGGTCTCCTGGAAGCTGGCTGCCGAGATCCAAGACTGGGTCTGCAGCGACGCCTTGGTGATACCCAACAGCACCGGCCGGGCCTGTGCCGGACGCGCGCCTTCTTCCTTGATGACCTTGGCGTTGGCCTGGTCGAACTCCGTCCGGTCGACCTGCTCCCCGATCAGGAACATGCTGTCGCCCGGATCGGTGATCTCAACCTTCTGCAGCATCTGGCGCACGATCACTTCGATATGCTTGTCGTTGATCTTCACACCCTGCAGCCGGTAGACCTCCTGCACCTCGTTGACCAGATATTCGGCCAGCGCGGCGACGCCCAGCACGTTCAGGATATCATGCGGCACGGCGTTACCTTCCATCAGAAGGTCGCCTTTCTCCACATAATCACCCTCGCGCACCGCAACGTGACGGCCTTTCGGGATCAGGTATTCGGTCGTGACGTCCTGATCGTCCTGGTCGCGCACGATGATGCGCCGCTTGGTCTTGTAGTCCCGGCCAAATTCGACCCGGCCCGACGACTCGCTGAGGATCGCGTGATCCTTCGGCTTGCGCGCCTCGAATAGTTCCGCCACCCGCGGCAGACCGCCGGTGATGTCACGGGTCTTGGAGCTTTCCCGCGGGATACGCGCCAGCACGTCGCCGGCCTGGACCTTCTGGCCATCGGTCACCGACAGGACCGCATCCACACTCATGTAGTAGCGGGCTTCGGTGCCGTTCGGCAGAACGACGACCTCGCCAGCCTCATCACGCAGCGTGATGCGCGGACGGAGGTCCGCGCCGCGGGGCTGCTGGCGCCAATCAACCACGACGCGGCTGGAGATGCCCGTCGCCTCGTCCGTGACTTCGCGCATGGCGATGCCTTCGGTCAGATCCACATAGTGGGCCACGCCTTCGGCTTCGGTGATGATCGGCAGGGTGTAGGGGTCCCACTCCGCCATCCGGTCACCCGGCTGAACCGAAGCGCCCTCATCCGCCAGGATGCGCGCGCCATACGGCAGACGGTGGCGTGCCCGCTCACGGTTGTTCTCGTCGATCAGCACGATCTCGCAGTTACGCGCCATCACGACCGGCACGCCATTGGAGTCGATCACCACGTTGCGGTTTACCACCTGGATGGTCGCCGCATGGATCGCCTCGATGCTGGATTGCTCCGCACCACGCTGGGCCGCACCGCCGATATGGAAGGTACGCATGGTCAGCTGGGTGCCCGGCTCGCCAATGGACTGAGCCGCGATCACGCCCACGGCCTCGCCCACGTTCGCTTTGGTGCCGCGCGCCAGATCACGGCCATAGCACTTGCCGCAGATACCGGTCACCGTCGAGCAGGTCAGCGGCGAGCGGACGATGATTTTGTCGACACCGGCGGTTTCGATGGCTTCCGCCATCTCCTCGTCGATGATCTCGCCGCCCTTGATCATCAACTCGCCTGTCAGCGGGTGCATCAGATCCTCGATCAGCGTCCGGCCAAGAATACGCTCGGCCAGGTTCTCGATCACGTTGCCGCCATCCACGATGGCGGACATGGTGAGGCCCTCGGTCGTACCGCAGTCCAGTTCGGTGATGATGCAGTCCTGCGCCACATCGACCAGACGCCGGGTCAGGTAGCCGGAGTTCGCCGTCTTAAGCGCCGTATCGGCCAAGCCCTTCCGGGCACCGTGGGTGGAGTTGAAGTACTCCAGCACGGTCAGGCCTTCCTTGAAGTTGGAGATGATCGGCGTTTCGATGATCTCGCCCGACGGCTTGGCCATCAGGCCTCGCATCCCGGCCAACTGCTTCATCTGCGCTTCGGAACCGCGCGCGCCGGAGTGCGCCATCATATAGACGGCGTTGATCGGCTCGCCCTTCTTCTGCGTTTGAATGGCCTTCATCATCTCCGCAGACACGCGGTCGGTGATGGTCGACCAGGCGTCAACGACCTTGTTGTACTTCTCGCCCTGGGTAATCAGGCCGTCGAGGTACTGCTGCTCGAACTGCTTGACGTGCGTCTGCGCCTCTTCGATCAGGCCCCACTTGGTATCGGGGATAACCAGATCGTCCTTGCCGAACGAGATGCCGGAGAGCGTCGCATTGCTGAAGCCTGTCGTCATCAGCCGGTCGCAGAAGATCACCGTCTCCTTCTGACCGCAGTTACGGTAGACATTGTCGATCAGCGCGGAGATGGTTTTCTTGGTCATCACCGTGTTGACCCAATCGTAGGTCACACCGGCAACCTTCGGCAGCAACTGCGCCAGCGTCATGCGGCCCGGCGTCGAATCGATGACCCGCACCACCTTTTCGCCTTCAGCCGTGATCTCTTCCCAGCGAACCTTGATCTTGGAATGCCAGGTAACCGACTTGGCGTACAGCGCGTGCTGCAACTCGGCATAGTCGGAGAAGGTCCGGCCGGTTTCCTCACCGAACGTTTCCTCGTAGGAAAGGTAGTACAGGCCAAGGACGATATCCTGAGTCGGCACGATGATCGGCTTGCCGTTCGCAGGCGAGAGGATGTTGTTGGTGGACATCATCAGCACACGCGCTTCGAGCTGTGCTTCCAGCGACAGGGGCACGTGCACCGCCATCTGGTCGCCGTCGAAGTCGGCGTTGAACGCCGTGCAGACCAGCGGATGCAGCTGGATCGCCTTGCCTTCGATCAGGGTCGGCTCAAACGCCTGAATGCCCAAGCGGTGCAGGGTGGGCGCGCGGTTGAGCATGACGGGATGCTCGCGGATAACCTCTTCGAGGATATCCCATACCTCCGGACGCTCACGCTCCACCATGCGCTTGGCCGCCTTGATGGTGGAGGCCATGCCGTATTTCTCAAGCCGGGAGTAGATGAACGGCTTGAACAATTCCAGCGCCATCTTCTTCGGCAGGCCGCACTGGTGCAGCTTCAGTTCCGGACCGACGACGATCACGGAACGGCCTGAATAGTCGACACGCTTGCCGAGCAGGTTCTGGCGGAAGCGGCCCTGCTTGCCCTTCAGCATGTCGCTCAGGGACTTCAGCGGACGCTTGTTCGCGCCGGTAATGACACGGCCGCGGCGGCCGTTGTCGAACAGGGCGTCCACCGATTCCTGCAACATCCGCTTTTCGTTGCGGATGATGATGTCCGGCGCGCGCAGTTCAATCAGCCGCTTCAGACGGTTATTGCGGTTGATAACGCGGCGGTAGAGGTCGTTCAGATCGCTTGTCGCGAACCGTCCGCCATCCAGTGGCACCAGCGGGCGCAATTCCGGCGGAATGACCGGGATCACGTCCATGATCATCCATTCCGGCTTGGAGCCGCTTTCCAGGAAGGCCTCGACCAGCTTCAGGCGCTTGACCGCTTTCTTGCGCTTGGCTTCGGAATTGGTGGTCGCCAATTCTTCCCGCAGCAGGTCGCGGTCCTTTTCCAGGTCAATGCCCGCCAGCAGGTTCTTCAGCGCTTCCGCGCCGATCATGGCGGTGAAGGCATCCTCGCCATAGGTGTCCTGCGCGTCGAGGAATTCGTCCTCGGTCAAGATCTGCCGATCTTTCAGGTCCGTCAGACCGGGTTCGACCACGATGTACTGCTCGAAATAGAGCACCCGCTCCAGATCGCGCAACGTCATGTCGAGCATGTGGCCGATGCGGGACGGCATGGACTTCATGAACCAGATATGCGCCACCGGCGAGGCCAGTTCGATGTGCCCCATCCGGTCGCGGCGGACCTTCGACAAGGTGACTTCGACGCCGCATTTCTCGCAGATAATCCCGCGGTACTTCATGCGCTTGTACTTGCCGCACAGGCACTCGTAGTCCTTGATCGGACCGAAGATGCGGGCGCAGAACAGGCCCTCGCGCTCCGGCTTGAAGGTCCGGTAGTTGATCGTCTCCGGCTTGCGGATCTCGCCGAAAGACCAAGAGCGGATGCGCTCGGGCGACGCGATGGAGATTTGGATCCGATCGAAGCTCGGCGGGGCCGCCACTTGACCGAAGAAACGCATTAACTCGTTCATATCTTATCTCCTATGCCCATGAGTAAAGGGCGGTACTGGAGGCATTTGTCAAACGCACGTTTACGGCACTGACCATATGGTCAGTGCCGCTCAGATTCACGGTTGGCCGAAGCAGGCTCAGGCTTGCTCCTCCAGCAACTCCACGTTCAGTCCCAGTGACCGGAGTTCCTTGATCAACACGTTAAACGATTCCGGGATGCCGGCATCGAACGTGTCATCGCCCCGAACGATAGCCTCGTAGACTTTCGTACGGCCGGCCACGTCATCGGATTTCACAGTCAGCATCTCTTGCAGGGTATAGGCTGCACCGTAAGCCTGCAATGCCCACACTTCCATTTCACCGAATCGCTGTCCGCCGAACTGCGCCTTACCGCCCAGCGGCTGCTGGGTGACCAGGCTGTACGGGCCGATGGAACGGGCGTGGATCTTGTCGTCGACCAAGTGGTGCAGCTTCAGCATGTAGATGTAGCCCACGGTCACTTTCCGGTCGAAGGCTTCACCTGTCCGGCCGTTGATCAGGGTGGACTGACCGGATTCGTGCAGTCCGGCCTGGGTAAGCTTCTCCCGGATGTCGTCCTCGCGCGCGCCGTCGAAAACCGGAGTCGCAATCGGCACGCCTTTCCGCAGGTTGTGCGCCATCTCAATCAGCTGGTCGTCGTCCATGGCGTTGACGACATCGGTATAGCCGTCGCCATAAACGCTATGGATCTTGCCACGCAGGTCGCTGATCTCTGCCTTGCCTTGCGGGAAGGCATCCAAAATATCCCCGATCTGGCGGCCAAGGCCCGCACAGGCCCAGCCCAGATGGGTCTCCAAAATCTGTCCGACATTCATGCGGCTTGGCACGCCCAGCGGGTTGAGCACCACGTCGACCGGCCGGCCATCCTCCAGATGAGGCATGTCCTCGATCGGCACGATGCGGCTGACCACACCCTTGTTGCCATGACGGCCGGCCATCTTGTCGCCCGGCTGCAGCTTGCGCTTCACCGCGATGAAGACCTTGACCATCTTCATCACGCCCGGAGGCAGTTCGTCGCCGCGCTCCAGCTTTTCGATCTTGCTGTCGAACCGCTCGTTCAGGCCCTTGACGCCCTGGTCGAAACGCTGGGACAGCGCCTCGGCCTCGGCCATGACCGCATCATCGCCGACGACCAAGCGGCGGAGTTCACCGCTGGTCAGGCCGTCGATGACCTCGCCGGTCAGTTCGGTGCCCGCCCGGCATCCTTCGATACCCTTGGTGACGGTCTTGCCGAGCATCAGCTCCCGTAGGCGCGCGTTGTAGGAACGGGTCAGAATGCCCCGCTCGTCATCGCGGTCTTTCGCCAGGCGTTCGATTTCGTGCTGGTCGATCTGGCGGCCGCGTTCGTCCTTCTCCACGCCGCGGCGGGAAAATACTCGGACTTCCACCACCGTGCCGACCACGCCCGGCGGCGTTTTCAGCGAGGTATCGCGAACGTCGGAGGCTTTCTCACCGAAGATCGCGCGCAGGAGTTTCTCCTCCGGCGTCATCGGCGATTCACCCTTCGGCGTCACCTTGCCGACCAGAATGTCGCCCGGATTGATCTCCGCACCGACATAAACGATGCCGGCCTCATCGAGGTTGCGCAGCGCTTCTTCGCCAACGTTCGGAATATCGCGGGTGATTTCTTCCTGGCCCAGCTTGGTATCGCGGGCCATCACCTCGAATTCCTCGATATGGATCGACGTGAATACATCGTCCCGGACGATGCGTTCGGAGATCACAATCGAGTCTTCGAAGTTGTAGCCATTCCACGGCATGAACGCGACCAGCGCATTGCGGCCAAGCGCCAGCTCGCCGCGGTCGGTTGACGGGCCATCGGCGATGATATCGCCACGCGCGACCTGCTGCCCGACACGCACCAACGGCTTCTGCGTGATGCAGGTGCTTTGGTTGGAGCGCTGGAACTTCTGCAGGTTGTAAATGTCGACCCCGGTATCGCCCGCTGCCTCGTCTTCATTGATGCGGATAACGATACGTTGGGCGTCCAACTGATCGATCACGCCGCCGCGCCGCGCCGTAACGGCAGCGCCGGAATCCCGCGCCACATGCACTTCCATGCCCGTTCCGACAAACGGTGCATCCGACTGCAACAACGGCACCGCCTGGCGCTGCATGTTGGAGCCCATGAGCGCGCGGTTGGCGTCATCGTTCTCCAGGAACGGAATCAGCGCCGCAGCGACAGAGACAAGCTGCTTCGGCGACACGTCGATATAATCGACCTGTTCACGCGGCACCATCTGCGGGTTGCCGTTCTTACGGCTGCTCACCAGATCGTCGATGAACCGCTTGCCCTCATCCAGCGGCAGGTTGGCCTGCGCCACCGCATACCGGCCCTCTTCCATGGCCGACATGTAGACGACCTCGTCGGTCACCACGCCGTCTTCGACCTTGCGGTACGGGCTTTCGATGAAGCCGTACTGGTTGATGCGGGCAAAGGTGGCCAGCGAGTTAATCAGGCCGATATTCGGGCCTTCCGGCGTCTCGATCGGGCAGATACGGCCATAGTGAGTCGGGTGAACGTCGCGCACTTCGAAGCCGGCACGCTCGCGGGTCAGGCCGCCCGGGCCAAGCGCGGACAGGCGCCGCTTATGGGTAATTTCCGACAGCGGATTGGTCTGGTCCATGAACTGGGACAGCTGCGAGGAGCCAAAGAACTCCCGCACCGCGGCCGCAGCGGGCTTCGCGTTGATCAGGTCCTGCGGCATCACGCTATCGACCTCGACCGCGCTCATGCGCTCGCGGATCGCGCGCTCCATGCGGAGCAGGCCGACACGGTACTGGTTCTCCAGCAATTCGCCGACCGACCGCACGCGGCGGTTGCCCAGGTGGTCGATATCGTCGATATCGCCGATGCCATCCTTCAGGCCGACCAGAGTCTTGACGATGGCCAGCACGTCGTCCTTGCGCAGCACGCGCATGGTGTCCGGCGCATCCAGCTCCAGACGGGCATTCATCTTGACCCGGCCCACGGCGGAAAGGTCGTAGCGCTCGCTATCGAAGAACAGCGACTTGAACATGGCATCAGCCGATTCCGGCGTCGGCGGCTCGCCCGGGCGCATGACGCGGTAGATGTCGTTGAGCGCGTCCTCACGCTCCATATTCTTATCGAGCATCAGGGTATTGCGGATGTACGGGCCGATATTCACCATATCGATGGCGAGGATTTCCAGCTCGTTGATCCCGGCTTCGCTCAGGGTCTCCAGCAATTCCTCGGTCACCTCGGCACCGGCTTCCGCATAGATCGCGCCGGTTTCCATGTTGACAATGTCATAGGCAATATAGCGCCGAAGCAGTTCCGCCTCTTCCTGCAACTGGCGGGTAGCGCCAACTTCCTCAATCTTGCGGAGCGTGCGGCCGGTCACTTTCGTGCCCGCCTTGGCCAGGATTTCGCCGGTCGCCGCATCGCGCAGGTCGGCATTCAGCTTCGAGCCGCGCAGCTTCTCCGGGTCGAGCGCACAGCTCCAGCCCTCCGCTTCCCGGGTGAAGGACTCGCTATCGTAGAAAAATTCCAGAATCTCTTCCGGCGACATGCCGGAAACTTCCTCCAACGGCACCGCATCGCCCTGGGCCGCCATATCGATCCGGCGCTGCACGGTCTTTGCGCTGTCCAGCGCCATCAGCATCGTCGTCACCGGCAGCTTCCGGCGCCGGTCGATGCGGACATAGACCATGTCCTTCGCGTCGAACTCGAAGTCCAGCCAGGAGCCGCGGTAGGGAATCACGCGGGCGGAGTAGAGATATTTGCCGCTGGCATGGGTCTTGCCGCGGTCATGGTCGAAAAAGACGCCCGGCGAGCGGTGCATCTGGCTGACGATCACGCGCTCCGTGCCGTTGACGATGAAGGTGCCCTTGTCCGTCATGAGCGGCATGTCGCCCATGTAAACGTCCTGCTCCTTGATATCGCGGATCGAGCGCGCGCCCGTATCCTCGTCGATATCCCAAACCACCAGACGCAGCGTCACCTTCAGCGGTGCGGCATAGGTAATGCCTCGCTGCATGCACTCTTCGGTGTCGTATTTCGGCTCTTCGAACTCATAATCGACGAATTCGAGCTGGGACTTCTCGGCAAAATCCTTGATCGGGAACACCGAGGTCAGCGCTTCCCAAAGACCGCCATCCCGGCGCTCTTCCGGCCCTGCGCCAAACTGCAGGAAGCCGTCATAGGAGGCCTTCTGCACCTCGATCAGGTTCGGCAGATCGGCGACCTCAGAGATTTTGCCGAAGCTGCGCCGCAGGCGGTTCACACCACCCAGCACACGCATGGACGCACCGCTTGTCAAAGCGCCATTGATGGCATTCATGCTCGAATCTCCTTCACCGATCCACAATGCGCCGGAGTAAACCGGCACAGGCACCGATCCACATAGTACCGGACACAACCGGCACGGGATCATTCACAAACCAACACAAAGCGGCGCAACGCATGACCTCCACATGGGAAGCTTGCGATCTGCGCCCTAACACTTTCTTAACGACCGCCCCCTTGATGGAGGCGGCCACGGCTGCCCGGGCAAATCCCGGGCAGCCGCAGTACCGTAACGTCACTTGCCAACCGGCGGGAGCCTACTTCAGCTCCACCGACGCGCCGACATCCTCGAGCTTCTTCTTCAGCTCTTCGGCTTCGGCCTTGGCAACGGCTTCCTTCACCGGCTTCGGTGCGCCTTCGACCAGGTCCTTGGCTTCTTTCAGGCCCAGGCCGGTGATCGCGCGGACTTCCTTAATGACGTTGATTTTCTTGTCGCCGGCGGCGGTCAAGATCACGTCAAATTCGTCCTTCTCTTCAGCCGGCGCGGCAGCAGCGGCGTCACCGCCGCCACCAGCCATCATCGGCATCGCCATCGGAGCAGCGGCGGCGGAAACGCCCCACTTGTCTTCCAGCAGTTTTGCCAGTTCGGCAGCCTCAAGAACGGTCAGGTTCGAGAGTTCGTCTACGAGTTTCTCTAGATCAGCCATGATATTTGTCCTTCTAAGATCGGTTCATCTGTTGGGTAACGGATGGGCCGAACAATTCCTTGTGGTTTGCCGCGCACTAAGCGGCAGTTGCGCCGTATGCAGCGAACACGCGGGCCAGTTTGGCCTGCGGCGCGCCTGCAAGCGTGACGAGCTGGGTTGCCGGCTGTGGCAGCACGCCAACCACCTTGGTGGCCGGAGCGTTGATGAGACCGACCAACTTGGCCCTGAATTCGTCCAGAGAGGGCAGCTTGGATAGCTGCTCGACCGCGTCTGCGTCCATGACTTGGCTGCCGATGACGCCGCCAACGATCTTGAACTTGTTGTTCTCGTTCGCATAGGCCACGCACACTTTCGCCGCCGCCACGGGATCGACCGAAAAGGCCGCCGCAGTCGGACCCTGGAACAGTTCGCTCGCACTTTCGAATGGCGTGCCTTCGATTGCGATCTTGGCAAGCCTGTTCTTGGTGACACGGAACATCGTTCCAGCCTCCCGCATTTTGGCGCGGAGATTGGTCATCTCCGCAACCGTCATGCCGGACTGTTGCACCACAATGAGCACCCCCATTTGCTGAAGCTGCTCACTGAACTGTTCGACCAGTTCTTCTTTCTGCTGACGCAGCACTGGCCTTTACTCCATCCATGGCGCTCGCCTTCGGTACGGCAAACGCCTGTTTCACGGTTCCTTCAGGACGGCAGAGCCGCCCATCCGGTCACAATCCCAGCCGCCGGCCCTCCCGGAGGAGGCCCCTTGGCCAGGGGTTCGACCTGTCCCTCAAGCCCGCACCCTGTTTCCAGGGTGTGTGAGGCGAGGCATCCGGCAGAACCTAGTGCGAGGCGGGAACCGCGCCCTATGTCTCAACCGATCGTGCCCCTATCTCATGCAGGCGATTTTTAAGCTGCCCCGGCGGCTCCACAGGGTGGAATACCGGATAACAGCGCCCGCAATCTCGGACAGGTTGGCTGACTTGGCCCTCCGGAGAGCGCCGCCGCAGCCGTTTTCACCACCGCTAAGCGCCGAAGCGCGCACCGGCAGGGAAACTCACTCTTCCGCTCAGGAGACTGCCGCCTCCGTCGAACGGAAATCAGAAATATCCAGGCGGATGCCAGGACCCATGGTCGTGCTGACCGCCGCCTTCTTCAAATACGTGCCTTTCGCGCCGGTCGGTTTCGCGCGATTGATGGCATCCACAAATGCCCGGATGTTGCCGGTAATCTGGTCTTCGTTGAACGAGGCCTTGCCGACGCCCGCGTGAACCACGCCAGCGCGCTCCACACGAAACTGCACCTGGCCGCCCTTCGCTGCCTGAACCGCTTCCGCCACGTCGTTGGTGACCGTGCCCAGACGCGGGTTCGGCATCAGGCCGCGCGGACCGAGCACCCGGCCCAAACGACCGACAACGGCCATCATGTCCGGCGTCGCGATGGCGCGCTCAAAGTCGATGGTGCCGCCTTGAATTGTCTCGGCCAGATCTTCCGCCCCGACGACATCGGCACCGGCAGCCTGCGCCTCCTCGGCCTTCGCGCCCCGGGCGAACACGGCGACCCGGACGGACTTGCCGGTGCCGTTCGGCAGGTTGACGACACCGCGCACCTGCTGATCCGCATGGCGGGGATCGACGCCAAGATTAAGCGCCACTTCGACGGTCTCGTCGAACTTGGCGTTCGCGCGCTCTTTGAGCAGCGCTACTGCCTCGTCCAGCGAATAGAGCTTGTCGTCGCTGAGGCCGTTTGCATTGTTACGCTTCCGCTTGCTGGTCGCCATTGCCTATCTCCGCACCACGGTAATGCCCATGGACCGGGCAGAGCCCCGCAGCATCTGCACCGCTGCATCCACGTCATTCGCGTTCAAGTCGTTCATCTTCTGCTCGGCGATCTCGCGGAGCTGGGCGACAGTCACCTGACCGGCCTTGTCCTTCTTCACGTTCTGCGCACCCTTCTGGATATTGGCAGCGCGCTTCAGAAAGTAACTGGCGGGCGGCGACTTCGTGATGAACGTGAAGCTGCGGTCCGCAAAAACCGTGATCACGGTCGGAATCGGCATGCCGGCTTCCATCTGCTGGGTCGCCGCGTTGAACGCCTTGCAGAATTCCATGATGTTGACGCCGCGCTGACCCAAGGCAGGGCCAATCGGCGGAGAGGGGTTGGCTTTACCAGCTGGCACTTGCAGCTTGATATAGCCGGTAATCTTCTTTGCCATTCATTCGCTCCGGTAAGGAACCGCACGGCCGGACATCGGCCGCCGGGGCGCGGTACGGGCGGAGACCAGCCCTTCCGCTTACGTTTTAATCTTGAACTAGACGGCTTTCTGGACCTGGGAATATTCCAAATCGACAGGGGTTGCACGGCCGAAGATCGACACCGAAACTTTTAGCCGCGCCCGCTCCGCGTCCACCTCTTCCACCAGGCCATTGAAAGACGCGAAAGGCCCATCGCAAACCCGCACCTCTTCGCCGACTTCGTAAACAATCGACGGCGCCGGACGGTCCACGCCCTCCTGCACCTGATTGAGGATGCGCTGGGCCTCCCCTTCCGAGATCGGGCTCGGCCGCTTGCCGGCCCCCAGGAAACCCGTCACCTTCGCCGTGTTCTTCACGAGGTTCCAGGCGTGGTCGGTCATTTCCATTTTCACCAGCACATAGCCGGGGAAAAACTTGCTCTCCGATTTCACCTTCTGGCCGCGACGGACCTGAAAGACATCTTCGGTCGGAACCAGCACCTCTTCGATGTGCGTGCCGATACCCAGTTTGTCCGCCTGCTCGCGGATCGACTGGGCGACTTTCTTCTCAAAGCCGGAGAAGACGTGAACCACATACCAACGCTGCGCCACCGGCTATGCTCCCAAGCCGAGGATCAACCGGACCACCATGCCCAGAATCTGATCGACCGCAAAAAAGAAAATCGCGGCCAGAACAACCATGATGAACACCATCAGGGTCGTAATGCCGGTTTCCTTCCGGGTCGGCCAGGTGACCTTGGAGGCTTCCTGCCGGACCTGACGGATGAATGCGCCTGGGCTTGCCATGAAATTAGTGTCGCCAACTATCGTGATAAGGGGATCGCTCGACCGCAGGCCGGCGCACTTGCCGCCGCAACATTTGAACGGAGGCCGGAATCAACCAGACCCGTTCCGAACATTTGATAAAAGCGCTTTCCGGCCCTGCTGTCAACCGGGTTAGCCAGACTGCTTGACAA
Source organism: Alphaproteobacteria bacterium (assembly GCA_965222315.1). Taxonomy (GTDB): domain Bacteria; phylum Pseudomonadota; class Alphaproteobacteria; order Bin95; family Bin95; genus JACKII01. The sequence goes on from OZ244951.1 coordinate 3,681,776, forward strand.
ACGGCGCTTGGCAGGAGTGGAGGGACTCGAACCCCCAGCCCTCGGTTTTGGAGACCGATGCTCTACCAATTGAGCTACACTCCTACAGCCTGCCGCGGCACTCATAGCGCCGCGGCAACGGTTTCACAAGCAGTGAAACCTACTCGATAATGCTGGCGACGACGCCGGCGCCGACGGTGCGGCCACCTTCGCGGATGGCGAAGCGCAGACCTTCATCCATGGCGATCGGCGCGATCAGGTTCACCACCATCGCGATATTGTCGCCCGGCATCACCATTTCCGTGCCTTCCGGCAGTTCAACCGTGCCCGTCACGTCCGTCGTGCGGAAGTAGAACTGCGGACGGTAGTTGGAGAAGAACGGCGTGTGACGCCCACCCTCTTCCTTCGTCAGCACGTAGCACTCACACTTGAACTTCGTGTGCGGCGTGATCGAGCCCGGCTTCGCCAGAACCTGACCGCGCTCCACGTCCTCGCGGCCGATGCCGCGCAGCAGACAGCCAACATTGTCGCCCGCCTGGCCCTGGTCCAGCAGCTTGCGGAACATTTCCACGCCGGTCACCACCGTCTTGGTCATGTCGCGGATGCCGACAATCGCGACTTCCTCGCCAACCTTCACCACGCCTTGCTCCACACGGCCGGTCACCACCGTGCCGCGGCCCGAGATCGAGAACACGTCCTCGATCGGCATCAGGAACGGACGGTCCACCGGACGCTCCGGCTGCGGAATGTACTCGTCAACCGCCGCCATCAGCTCCAGGATCGCGTCGTGGCCGATTTCCTTGTTGGAATCTTCCAGCGCCGCCAGGGCCGAGCCCTTGACGATCGGAATATCGTCGCCCGGGAAGTCGTAGGACGACAGCAGCTCGCGGACCTCAAGCTCCACCAGCTCCAGCAGTTCCTCGTCGTCCACCTGGTCGACCTTGTTCAGGAACACCACCAGCGCCGGCACGCCGACCTGACGGGCCAGCAGGATATGCTCGCGGGTCTGCGGCATCGGGCCGTCGGCCGCCGACACCACCAGGATCGCGCCATCCATCTGCGCCGCGCCCGTGATCATGTTCTTCACATAGTCGGCGTGGCCGGGGCAGTCCACGTGGGCGTAGTGACGGTTCGCCGTCTCGTACTCCACATGCGCGGTCGAGATCGTAATCCCGCGCGCCTTCTCTTCCGGCGCCTTGTCGATGCTGTCATACGCCTGGAATTCCGCACCGCCGGCTTCCGCCAGAACCTTCGTGATCGCCGCCGTCAATGACGTCTTGCCATGATCAACGTGACCGATCGTGCCGATGTTGCAGTGCGGCTTGTTACGCTCGAACTTTGCTTTACCCATGTCTTCCAGGTTCCTCGACGACCCAAAATAGAAACACATCGGGCTTCCCACCGGGCATTCCAGCCCGATAGAAAACCGCTGGTGGAGCGGGTGATGGGAATCGAACCCACACGACCAGCTTGGAAGGCTGGGGTTCTACCATTGAACTACACCCGCACCGGCCTGCTGACACGTTGGTGGAGGGGGTTGGATTCGAACCAACGTAGGCGTACGCCAGCGGGTTTACAGCCCGCCCCCTTTAGCCACTCGGGCACCCCTCCGTTGTCACCGCGTCCCTGACGGAACGCCGCGCCGTGTCAACAAGGTGTGGACACATATTGCGGCGACCCCATGGTGTCAACTACGGATACGGGACAAAATCACACTCTGGCCGGTTTCCCGGCAAATGGAGAGCATCGCCTCATGGCCCGACCCGGCAATCCCCGACGCAATCACTCCAGTAACCGGCGCCAGGGCGCCCCGCAACCCCGGCGGGGTCAGGCCGACGGCAGGCACGGCGGAGACAGCGGCGGCCCGGTAGCATCCGTCTGGCTTTACGGCAGGCACGCGGTGTTGAGCGCGCTCGCCAACCCGCGCCGCCGGGTCTCGCGCGTTCTGGCGACCGCTACCTTCGCCGAACGCCATGCCGATGCCCTCGGCAAACAGGCCCCGCCGCAAATCGTCGAGCGGGAAGTACTGGACGACTTGTTGGGGAGCGACGCGGTGCATCAGGGAGTCGCGGCCTTCGCCCGGCCGCTCGCGCCTTTGTCGGTGGAAGATCTGCTTGCCGGCACCGCTGCCGCGGAGAAAAGCGTGCTGCTGGTCCTCGACGAGATCACCGACCCCCGTAATGTGGGCGCGATCCTGCGGTCGGCAGCGGCGTTTGGCGTCGGCGGCCTGATCGTTACCCGGCACAATGCCGCGATGGAAACCGGCGCGTTGGCGAAAGCCGCCTCCGGCGCGCTGGACCAGGTTCCCATCGCTGAAGCGCCAAACCTGCGCCGGACCCTGGATCAGTTGAAGGAAGCGGGCTTCTGGTGCCTCGGCCTCGATCACCCGGCGCCCACGGCGATGGGGCGGGAGCCGCCGCCGGCCAAGACCGCATGGGTTCTGGGCGCGGAGGGCAAGGGGCTCCGGCAATTGACGGCGAAGAATTGCGATAGCCTTGTCGATATCCCGATTACCGCGGCAATGGAGAGCCTCAACGTTTCCAATGCAGCGGCTATTGCGCTCTACGAGTGGGCGCGGCACCACCGTTGACGCTTTGTGCGGAGCACCGCTGCACCCAAGGCGCCACATCGCCAGCAAAACAGGAAAGCCGCGCCAGGGCATGCAATCCCACGGCGCGGCGCGGTTATAGTGGAGCGGCTCGCGACCGCCGCTCCGTTGGCGTTAGCTGCGCCGCATCCGCCGGATCGCGGTTAGCCCCGCCATCCCGATGCCAAGCGTCGCCAAAGTCGCCGGTTCCGAGATGACCTGCTGGCGCGAGCCGATGGTCATATCGTCAAATGCGAACATGTCACCCTGACCGGTCGTTGTCAGGAAGCTCGCCTGGGTAAATTCCTCATCCCCGTCTTCAGCGACAATACCAAAGAAGAGAACCGAACCATCCGTGCTGCCCATGCTGCCGACCGTATTATTCACCGTTAGCAGCGTGTTGGCTGTGTCGTTTAGCTGAATCTGCAACTGACCGCCGAAGTCGCCGATGTCGATACCATAGAAACCGAGAGCCGCAACCGAACTGGAGAAATTGACGGCGAAATTGCCTGCCCCACCGGCCGAAACCTCCCAGAAATTAGTACCGGACGTGCCATACCGGCCTGCGCCCGCCGTACCTTCCGGCTGTGACCAGATGGTGCCGCCGCCACCGGTCAGCGTCGCAGTGCCTGCGCCCGGAAAGTTCAAGGCGAGCGGCGACCCGGTGCCCTCCGAGAACCCCTCAAAATCCTCCGTACCGACACCGGAGAGAACATTCAGGAACTGGTTCCGTGCCGTGTCCGCATTCGGCGTACTGCCAAGCGGAATCGATGAACTACTGCTAAGATCTTCACCGAAGAATATCTGATAGGCGGAGGCGGATTGCGTCCCCATCCCGATGCCGGCCACCGCCAGCGAGCATGCTGCTAGCGCCGATTTAAGATAATTGTCCATTCGAATCACCATGACACTCCCGATCCGTCGTGGTTGCAAACCCAGTCCATCCGAGGGCAGCATCATCCAAGCCTCGTTTCGGAACGGTAAACTGGAGCATTTTTATTTTGATCCATATTGCCCCTGCCGGAGCCGGGGCATGGTATGTTCAGTTGTGATGCAGTGATTAGAAATAGCGGAAAGAGGCGTCCCCTCATGATCGAGACCATCACCGACATCGCCACGTCTGACGGCGCGATGGAGACATTCATCTGCCGCCCGGAACGGGGCGCGCCGGCGCCAGCCGTCCTGATGCTGATGGATGCGCCCGGCATCCGGGAGGAACTCTACGACATGGCCCGCCGGCTGGCGGCGGTAGGCTACGCAGTGCTTTTGCCGAATCTCTATTACCGCGCGGGCCGGGATACGAAGTATGACCCGGAGCAGGTGCTGGAAAAAGGCAGCGACGAGCAGAAGCGCATGCGCGCCGTCCGCACCAAAATGACCATTCCACCGGTTATGAGCGATGTGGGTGCCATGCTGGCGTATATCGACGCCGACCCGGCGATCAGCAGCGGCCCGGTCGGGACCCATGGCTATTGCATGAGCGGCCCCTACTCCCTGGCCGCCGCCGCCCGCTTCCCTGACCGCATTGCCGCCGCCGCCTCCTTCTATGGCACCTGGCTGGTCAACGACGACGCGGAAGAGAGCCCGCACCTGAACCTGGGCAAGGCCAAGGGCGAGCTTTACATCTCCTGTGCCGAATTCGATGAGCTCGCCCCTCTCGACATGGTGGCCAAGCTCAAAGACCTGTTCGACGCCTCCGGCAATGCAGGGGAGCTGGAAATTCATCCGGGCGTGCACCACGGCGTCGCCTTTCCAGGCCGATGGTGCTACGACAAGCCGGCTGCCGAGCGTCATTGGGAGCGGCTGATCGCCCTCTACCGGCGGCAATTGGGTTAACACGTCCCGGCACGGGGCGACGCGTTCCGCCGCGTTGACACTTGTACGCCGACGCATAGCTTTAGCGCCGTTACAGGGCTTCAGCGCCAATACCGGCTAAACGCCCCATGCATCCCGGAGAAAGCATGCTGGAACGGCTTTTCTTCAAGAAGATCGAGCTTTGGCTGGTCGCGCTGTTGCTGGTGCTGATTGGTGTCGGCGTCATCCTCTTCTCCTCCGTCGTTCACATCGCGACGAAGACCAGCGGCAAGTTTGGCGTTGCCGGGGATTTTGCACTGGGCGTCGCCCAAATACCGAGCGACGCCAAGGAAGTGGTCACCCTGCTGACCGAAGGGAACAAGCCCGCTCTCCTCGCGAAGCAGCAACGGTTCGAAGGCCGCAGCGGCTTTGCCTTCAATTACCCCGCCGGCTCCAGGCCCGATATGGGCTACCTCCTGCTCTCCCGCTACGACGCTGACGTGTCGCGCAGCGTGGTCGAACTGGTCGACCTGAATGACCAGAAAGTCCTGCACCGCTGGCTGCCGGACTTCGATGCAATCCGCGCGCAGACGGAAATCGACTCCGAGCTGGAATTTGTCCGCGCTTACGAGATGGCCGACCGCGTCCGCATGGTCCACCCCATCGCATACGAGGACGGCAGCCTGATCTATGCTGACCTGGTGGCTCCACTGGTCAAGCTGGATGCCTGTAGCAACCTGCAGTGGGTGAACAACCGTTTGTTCCACCATGCCATTGAGCCTGCAATGGATGGCGGCGTCTGGACGTCAATCCACTACGATCCTCAGCGCATCAAGAACGTGACGCCGGACTTTCAGGAAAACGGCATCATTCGTGTATCCCAGGACAACCGGATCGTCTTTGAAAAGTCGTTGGCCGAAATACTGCTGGAAAATGACCTTGGTTATTTCCTGTACGGGCATGTGAACTACACCAACGACCCCATGCACCTGAACGACGTACAGGAAGCCACTTTCGACGGGCCGCACTGGAAAAAGGGCGATCTGTTCCTCAGCGTCCGCAACATCTCCGCCATCATGCAATACCGCCCGTCCGAAAACCGGATCGTGTGGTTCAAGCAGTGGCCATGGGTGAAGCAGCACGATGTCGATATCCTGGACGATCACCGCATCGCCATCTTCGATAACCACAAGTACAAATATCCGGGCCGCGACGCTGTTCCCGTCAGCAACGACGTCAAAATCTACGACTTCGAGACCGGCGAAGTGTCTTCGCCCTGGAAGGCGGCAATGGAGAGGCACGAACTGCGGACCATGTCGGAAGGCCGCTCCGAAGTGCTGAACGACGATGAAGTGTTCGCTGAAGAGACCAATTTCGGCCGGATGCTGGTCGTGAACAGGGCGGGCGATATCCTCTGGGAATATGTCAACCGGGCGTCCGACGGACAGGTCTATCTGGTGAACTGGAGCCGCATGGTCCGCCCGGAACTGGGCGCGAAAGTCGCCGCCGCCGTCGCCAAGGCGGGCTGCTCCTAAGCGAAGCTGGGTTCCGGCGGACGGCATCCGCCGGAACGCTCAGCGCTTTGGTCTATGCCGGCAGACTGGGAGCCGTCGCCGCGAAATCAACTACCGCTTCGTAGGCTGCCCCTGCCGCGTAGAGCCGGGCCTCCGCAAAGGGCTTGCCGATCAGTTGCAGGGACGTTGGGCAGCCATTGTCATCGAACCCCGCTGGTAGCGTCAGCGCGGGCAGGCCCAGAAAATTCATCGGCCTGGTGCAGCGGGACGTCCGCGCCAACACCGCGGCGAAGCCCTGCCGGTCACCGATGTCGGTTTCCGCGATAGACGGTATGGGCGCTTCGAAGTTCGGTGCGTGCAGAATATCGCATTCTGCGAAGGCCGCCTCGACGAATGCCCGCACCAATTTGGGCCGCAATTGCAGGGCCGTCAGATAGTCGGTGGCACTGACGGCAAAGCCAGCTTCCAGCCGGGCGCGTGGCTGCGGGCCATAATCGTTCGGGCGGGTGCGCAGCCAATGGCCGTGCAAGGTCGCCCCTTCAGACGCAGTGATAATATTGGCCAGATCGATATTGGCGTCCGGGTCCGGGATGGCGACCGGTTTCACCTCCGCCCCCAACTCCTCAAACACGCGCAGACTTTTGTCCATATGCTGAGCAACAAGCGGATCGAGCGATTCGCGGAAATAGGTCTCCGGCACGCCGATCCGGAGGCCCGTCAGGTCGCGGGTGGCGCAAGCGGCCTCATAACCGCCCACGGGCCGTTGGCTGCTGGTCGGGTCGTTCGGATCGTGGCCGGCGACAACCTCAAGCAGCCGGGCATTGTCCGCCACCGTCCGGGTCAGCGGCCCGATCGTGTCATGGGTAAACGACAGGCCCATGCAGCCAAAGCGGCTGACCCTGCCCGATGTCACTTTCATGCCGACCAGACCGTTCGCACCGGCCGGCAGTCGCACGGAGCCGCCGGTATCTGACCCCAAAGCGCCAAAACTCAGCCGGCCACCAGTCGCCGAGCCTGATCCGCTGGAGGAGCCGCCGGTAATAAACGCCGGGTTCCAGGGGTTGCGGCAATGCCCCCAATGGTCGTTGTGGCCGGTTGGGCCGAGGGCAAACTCCGACATATTGAGCCCGCCCAGATAGACAGCCCCTGCCCCATCCATCCGCGCCATAACGGTGGCGGTATAGTCCGGGCGGAAGTCGCGGCGGATAGAACTGCCACAGGTGGACAACACCCCCTCGCGGTAGAACATGTCCTTGTGCGCCATCGGCACGCCATGCAATGGCCCTAGGGACTCGCCCCGGGCACGCGCGGCATCAGCTGCATCGGCCATGGCAAGCGCCAGATTTGCTTCCACATGGATGAAGCAATTGAGGACGGGCTGCCATTGCTCGATGCGGGCAAGGAGTGCTTCGGTCAACTCGCGGGAGGAAATCCGGCCGGCAGCGACAGAAGCGGCCGCGCCGGTGAGGCTCCAGAGGCAGGGATCGGCAGATGCATCAGTCATCCGCCAAGTCCTCCATCACGGCGGATATCTGCGCCGGTTCGGTATCGAACATCGTGTCCGGGGCCAGCACCCCCAGGCTTTTCTTGGTGCGGGCGATCATGCGCACCGCCCGGTCGGCCGTCTCCGGCCCGCCGGGATAGCCCTGCCCGTCACTAAGCCAAACTAGCATTTGATCTCGATCAATCATCAATCATACTCCGCCGAATTAGTCTGGAGTGTAAGACCCTATACAGGGCAAATCCAGGGAGACATGCCATGCCGCAACAAGACCAGCCCGTGAACGCTAACTCAGCGATGCTGGGTTACCCGGTTAATGACATCGGTTTTGATAAGCCATGGGAGTGGCTGGCCGCCGGTTGGCGGGACATGTGGCGGGTCTGGCCCATATCCCTTGGCTACGGGACAGTGTTTGCTGCCCTGGCCTTCGGTCTGCTTGCAGGATTGATCTATGAAGGGTCGCAGTCGGTCATTCTGGCCTTTGCCGCGGGGTTTATGCTGATTGGCCCACTCATGGCGGTCGGCCTCTATGCCGCCAGCCGACGCTTGCAGAACAATGAGCCGGTTACCCTCGGGTCCGTCGCATTCGTCAAGACAGCTTCACCCCAACAACTGGCCTATATCGGCCTGATCCTGGCCATATTGTTCCTGTTCTGGGTCCATATCGGGATGCTGCTCTACGGGCTGTTTTTCAGCAATAACCAAATACCGACCTTGGCAGACTTCGTCCCGATGGTGCTGTTTAGCGCAGACGGCATCACCATGCTGATAATAGGCTCCATCGTTGGCGGCATCCTGGCGGTAACGGCATTTGCTCTGTCCGCTGTCAGCATCCCCCTGCTGATGGATCAGGACACGGACTTCCTGTCCGCCGTCGCGACCAGCATCAGAGCAATGATCCAAAACCCGAGGGCCATGCTTCTTTGGGCCGGCATGATAGCCTCCCTGATGATCCTCGGCATGGCGACCGCCTTCATCGGTCTGATCATTACCTTCCCGCTGGTCGGCCACGCCACTTGGCATGCCTATAAGAGCATTGTGGTACTGGAAAGTGATGGGTCGAACCCTTGAGCGCTGCATTGAAAGCTTAAAATGAAACAGCGGGTGCTGTTGGCACCCGCTGCTTCTTATCCAAGGCCGCTGAGGCCGGGTTACGGCAGAATAACAGCGTCTATCACGTGGATGACGCCGTTGGACGCGTCCACATCGGCGACAACGACGTTTGCCCCATCGATCTTGACACCGTCAGTCGCGTCGATCTCAGCGGTCGAGCCCTGTACGGTTTCAACCTCCAACTTTTTGCCGAGGATGTCAGCCGCCATGACCTTGCCAGGGATGACGTGATAGGTCAGCACCGCGACGAGTTTGTCCTTGTTTTCCGGCTTCAGCAAATCGTCGACGGTTCCGGCTGGCAACTTGGCAAAGGCCTCATCCGTCGGGGCAAAAACGGTGAACGGACCGTCGCCCTTCAGCGTTTCAACCAGCCCTGCGGCCTGCACAGCTGCAACCAGCGTGTTGAACGAACCGGCAGCAATGGCGGTGTCGACGATGTCCTTCTCGGCGGCTTTGGCAGCGCCAAACCCTGCGGCCGTGATGGAAAAGGCAACCAAAAGGGTGCGGAAGATGCGAAACATGCACGTTCTCCAGTTATAGGTGAGTAACGTGAGCGATTACGCAGCCGGCTTTATCTTGGATTTTCACCCAACAATGACAAAGTTTTTAATTGAAATTGGCGAACATAAGATCAAATCTCTTGATCGTTAAAATAATACCATGCGTCAATATTGCAGTGATCCAATTTTGACCCCTCCCTCAACGGAATCCCGACCGATAGAGGCGGTGGCATGACCGTTGGCTGCCTACCGCGGCAGCCCCTCCGCCTCGCGCCTGGCGTCCTCTTCAGTGGGGCGGCGGGTCATGAATGTGCCAAGCGCCATGGCGCACTCTACGCCTTCGTCGGTGTGGACCCGGCATTCGACCACGAACGTGCGGGCGCCGCCGCGGACAACCTTGGCTTCCGCCGTCAGCTTTTTGCCGCGGGCGGGCGCCAGATAGTTCACCTTCAATTCCAAGGTCACCGTATAGCGCTTGCGGGTACCGTAATTGCCACCCGCCGCCGCGGTGCCCATCGCGACATCGATCAGCGACGCCACCACGCCGCCATGGGCGACGTCGCGCACATTCACCTTATCCTCGTTCAGTTCGAGGGAAACGACAGCCCGGTCGTCTTCCATGACCTCATAGGTCAGGCCGAGCCATTTGCGGAAACCAACGTCAGACAAGAGGGACTCTCCGGAGCAAGGGCGGTGGAAGCAGTCAGGGAAATCCCCCTACTCCACCGCCGCCGCCAGAGCAACCAGCTCCCTTAGGATGGCCGCCGGTTCCGCCGCAGGCGAAGCGCCGTCAGCACACCCATGCCCGTTAGGGCCAAGGGCAAAGCACCCGGGACCGGCACCACTTCCGTGGGGTTGGGATTAATCGCGTATTTCGTGCCCGGCCCCAGATTGTTAAAATTCTCGTCGATCGCTTGGTAGTCGCCGGGGACGAGCGGGTCAGGGTCAGGGAACAGGGTCAAATCGCAGCCGAAGGCAACGCACACACCCACCACTGGCGCCGAGTTGGTGAAGGACGGCGTCGCCGTCGCCCAGGTAAACTCGTTCAGGGCGGTATCGTAGACAAAGTTCGTGGTCGCCGAGTCCATCGTGTCGAAATGAACGCCGTCTAGTGTCACCATCAGGTTGGTAACGAGCCCACCGCCAATAGGTGCCTGAAACGTACCGATGGCAGTGCCGCCGCCATTGCTGAAATCGATCTCATAGATCGCGGGCACCGCCAGGGCTGCACCGGGCACAATTGCCAGGAGCAATGCTCCAGCAGCGGCATGACGGCAACGAGAAAACCAACTAGACATCTCGGGTACCTCCACCAATTTGGCGGCGATCCATATGAACGATCGCCGACGGTCGAATTACCCTCCCCCATTACGCAATAAATACACTACATTCATCGAATAATGAAGACGGTTGTGTGGAGGGAATTTATATCAATCAGAGTGCTATGCCTGTGAAGTCACTCACACAACCTTAGTTTCCATCGATTTTAAGCAACTTCACCTATTCAAGTACACATTTGGCGCATTGCTGCTCATGCTGCCTCCCCCAAAATCCACCCCGCGGCCCGCTCGCCGATCATGATGCTGGGCGCGTTCGTGTTACCACTCATCAGCGTTGGCATGATGGAGGCGTCGGCCACGCGCAAGCCCTCAATCCCATGCACTTTCAGTTCGTTATTCACGACCGCCATCGGGTCGCTGCCCATTTTGCAGGTACCGACGGGATGGTAGGTGGTCTCTGCCGTCCGCTTTACCCAGTCGATGATTTCGTCATGGGTGTTCAGGTCCTCGCCCGGTCCTACCTCCGTCAGTTGAAGCTGCTGCATCGCCGGCGCGCGCATGATGGAGCGGGCGATGTTTACCGCGGACACGGTGATTTCCTCATCCACCCGGGCGGACAGGAAGTTGAAGCTGATCGCCGGGGCTTCGCGCGCATCGGCGGACGTTATATGGATGTGCCCCTTGCTCTCCGGCCGCATGGCATGAGCATAGCAGGTCATACCGGATTCTTTCGAAATGACCGGTCCTTTGGGCCGTGTCTCCGTCAGCATCGGCACCCAGCCCAGCAAGGCGTCCGGCGCATCCAACCCCTCGCGGGAGCGCACGAAGGCCCGCATCGGGGCACCCACCGACGTCATCAGCCCCGGCTGGCCCATGACGTATTTCAGCGCCTGCCAAACCATGCCGAGGCCCTTGGCCCGGTCGTTCATGCTGTAGCCCTTGGCGCCGACTAGCCACCTTGTGCGGGGCGCAAAGTGATCGCGCAGGTTCTCGCCGACGCCGGGCAGGTCGTGCACAACGTCGATGCCCAACCCGCGCAGCCGGTCGGCCTGGCCGATGCCGGAAAGCTCCAGCAGCTGCGGGGAGTTGATCGAGCCCCCGCTGATAATGAGATCGCGGCCGGAGCCCGCCTCGCGCGGCTGACCGTTGACGCTGTAGCGGACACCGGCGCACCGCTTGCCCTCCAGGATCAGGCTCTGGGCGTGGGCGTTGGTCTCGATATGCAGGTTCGGACGTTTCCGGGCAGGCTCCAGATAACAGGCGGCAGTGCTCATACGGCGGCGGCCAAAGACGGTCGCCTGGCTCATAGCGATGCCATCCTGCACCGCCCCGTTGTAGTCCGCATTGTAGGGGATGCCGACTTCCCCCGCAGCCTTGACCACGGTCGCAAGCAACGGATCGGTGACTTTCGGATTGGTCACCCGCAGCGGGCCGTTGCGCCCCCGGAATTCTTCCTCCCCCTCGATCGGTGTATAACTCTCCATGCGCTTGAAGTACGGAAGCACATCCCTATAGCTCCACCCCTGATTGCCCATCTGCGCCCAGGTATCATAGTCGTGGGACTGGCCCCGCACGAACGCCAGCCCGTTGATCGCGCTGGAGCCACCCAGCATCTTCCCCCGCGGCACGGCGAGCCGGCGGCCATTGGTGCCGGGTTCCGGCTGCCCCTCATACAGCCAGTTGACGGCGGGGTTCTTGATCAACTTGGCGTAGCCTACCGGAATGCGGGACCAGAAATGGCTGGCGGGCCCGGCCTCGAGGAGCAGCACACTGTTCTCCGGATCTTCCGACAGTCGGTAGGCCAGGGCCGCACCAGCCGAGCCTGCGCCGACAACGATGTAGTCATAGGTTTGCATATTGAAGGTACCTTTATGGAAATGACTTCCGTACTGGTCGCGGCGCTTGCCGGTGTGCTGATTGCCTCAATTAGGAACAGCGAGGAAATCCCCGGCCGCATAGCCAGGATACGAACTTACCGGTCTTTGAACAGCGGTTGGCGCTTTTCCAGAAAAGCACCGGTTCCTTCTTTGGCGTCTTCCGTCGAGAACGAGATGGCGCTGAGCTCGGCCTCCGCTTTCAGGCCGTCGGCAAGCGGCAGGTCCATGGCGCGCATCACCGAATCGCGGACCAGCCGCAACGACGGCAGGCCGAAGCAGGTGAACTGACGGGCGTATTCCTTCGCGCCGTCCAGCAGGTCGCCCTCTGCCAACACCCGGTTGACCAGGCCGATGGCGAGCGCCTCCTCCGCATCGACGAAGCGGCCGGACATGGCCATATCCAGCGCCCGGCCAAGCCCCACCAGCCGCGGCAACCGCTGGGTGCCGCCATATCCCGGCACTGCGCCAAGCTTGATCTCCGGCAGGCCAAGCCTTGCCTTGGCAGAGGCCACGCGGAAGGTACAGGCCATGGCCAACTCCATGCCGCCGCCAAGCGCTAGTCCATTTACCACCGCAAATGAGGGAATAGGGAGTTCGCTCAGACGGTGAAACACGGTTTGACCGCGCCGCAATTGCTCGCGGAAGCCATGGGGCGGGAGCGACTGCAACTCGCTGATATCCGCGCCCGCACAGAACGCCCGGTCGCCCGACCCGGTGAACAGCACGGCGCGGGCGTCGGTCGCAACCGCTTCCGTAATGGCGGCGTCGATCTCCTCCACGACGGAGAAGGACAGCGCGTTCAGCGCCTCCGGCCGGTTCAGGGTAACGAGGGCAAATTCGTCCGAGCGGGTGAGTTCGACGGGCATGGACTGGCTCCGGTGCAAAGGTATTTTCAGCCAGTATCCCTGCCGGAACACCTCCCGCCTAGTCCGGAATGATCGCTTCCACGTCGATTTCCATCTTCAGGTTCGGCTTGGCGAGGCCCGAGACGATAAGGCCGGTCGAACAGGGATGGATGTTTTTGAACCATCGGCCAAGCACGCGATAGACCGCCTCGCGGTATTCGCGGTCGGTGATGTAGACCGTGATCTTGCAGATGTGCTCCAGGCGGGAGCCGGCTTCCTCTAGCAGGGTTTTGACGTTCTGCATCGCCTGGTCCGCCTGGTCTCCAGGATCGTCGCCGGCGAAACTTCCATCCAGCGCTGTGCCGGTCTGGCCGCGCAGGAAGACATGATTGCCGGCCTTCACCACCATGCAGAGGTCGAAGTCGATGTCCTGGCCGAGATAGCCGGTATAGCGGTCTTGCATATTGAATTTGCGGAGGCGCTCATGGGCCATGGTCGATGCTCCTGGGTTGGTTGTTGCGTTCAACTGGAACCCTAACCCCGGCGCTACGATCTGCGAACGATATTGTACCAGTTCGCCGCCACGATCAGCACCGTGCCAATGCCGGTATAGATGCTGGGAATCTCCGTATAGAGGAAGTAACCCAGCGCAGCGACCAGGGGAAACTGGATGTAGGTGACCGGCATGGCGATGGTGGCGTCGGCCTTGCTCATGCCGGTCGCCATGGCGAAGTGGGCCAACACGCCGGTGCTGCCGACGACGACAATCGGCAGGACGTCGCTCCAGCCTGGCCAGACCCATTCCTGCACCATCACAGTGAAGAACATGGCCATGGGAAGCTGGATCAGCATCATCCAATAGACTACCGTCATGGCGCTGTCTTTGATGGTCAATTGCTTGGCGAGGATCATGGAGCCCGCATAGCCCATCGCCCCGATCAGGGAGACGATGGTCGCATGATGAAACGGCACCGCGCCGGGTCGCAGGACGATCAGCACGCCGGCGAAGGCCAGGACGATGACCACCAGGCGCTGCACCGTCACCCGTTCTTTCAGATAGACAATCGCAAGGATCGCGCCCCAGAGCGGCACGGTCGCGTTCAGGCTGGTCACCAGTACCAGCGGCAGCAGGCCAAGAGCATAGAACCACGCATACTGGCCGACAAAATGCACGCTGTTCCGGACCAGGTGGCCCTTTTTCTGGTTTGTATGGAATTGAGAGAGCCGTCCAGACATCACAATAATGGCAGCCGCCAGGAGCAGGCCGAAACCGCTGCGCCAGACCATGATGTTGGGCGTGTTGAAGCCGGAGAGATGAAGTTCGCGCGCGGCCACGCCCATGGTCGTGAAGCAGCAGGCGGCCACTGCCATCCAGAAACAACCGACGATGGTGTCCCGCTTAGCGGAAGTCCCGTCCATAAGGCGGCGGCTTATCCGACCGGCTTGGCAAGCCGCAGCACCCGTTGCCCTGCCGAGGAACGGTGGTTGGGCATGACCAGCACGCAATTGTCGTAAGGGGTGACGACAGGCTCGTCGCCGTCATGGGCGATGACGGTGCCGGCCTTGGCGATGGTCTCCAAGCCGATATAGGGCTCGGCGAAGACGAAGCGGTCGGTCTTGGCCATCAGGCCATCGGTCACGTCCAGCACGGTCGGCGCGGGCGGGCTGGCCTCGTGAATGTGCGGGGCGGCCTCTGCCTGGTCGATAACACCCATGGCCACCAGGAAACGGAAGGTGGTGTCGATAGCGGCCTTGCGGGTGTAGTCGGCCCAATGCTGGCCGCATTCGACCAATTGGGCCGTCTTGTCGTTCGCGGTGTCGTTGAACGGCGTGTACTCGATGATCCGCTTGCCCGCGTCATGCACCGGGCCGCCGATGCCATAGGCCGGGTAGCCGGTGCGGAGATAGGCTTGGCGCTCTTTCTCGTTGCCCCAGAACAAGGTGAGCGGCGGCGAGTTGGTGGACATGGAGTGAATGTCGAGCAGGTCGTCCACCTGATCGAAGATGGGCCGCATCTCCCGGCCTCTGCGCAGTTCCAACGAATCCTCATCGCTGTCGAGGCGCTCCTCAACCCAAAGGCGGTTGAAGTTTTCATCGATCTGGCGCGTCACCCAGGGATTGGCCGGATCGAAGCGGTTGTAGGCCTCGTAATTCGCGAAACCCAGAGTCAGCTTGCCCTGCTTCGGGCGGATGCGCAGCTTGAACAGCAGATCGACCGCAACCGCGCCGCAAAGCTCGTTGCCGTGCGTAACCGCGTTGACCATTACGTGGCGGCCAGGCTTGCCGCTGTCGAACGTGTGGACATAGGGCACGCCGGTATTGCCCTGGGCATAGGGCGTGATATCGGGCCAGGAATATTCAATCGGGAAATCGTCGGTCATGGGCTGTGAGCGCTTCGGCATGCGGAAAGACCGGCCCATCATAGGCGGCAAGCGCGCCACCGCAATTGACTTGCGCAGGGCTGCGTGCATCCTCCACGCCAACGTCATATTTCACCAACGGGAAGGCGCACCAAGCCATGATCCATCTATATTCCTGGAACACCTCCAACGGTCGCAAGATTTCGATCATGCTGGAAGAACTCGGCATGGAATACGAATGGCACCCGATCAATATCGGTAAGGACGAGCAGTTTCAGCCGCACTTCCTGAAGATCAGCCCGAACAACCGCATTCCGGCCATCATCGATACCGATGGCCCCGGCGGCGGCGAGTTTTCGATGTTCGAAAGCGGCGCGATCCTGATCTATCTGGCGGAAAAAGCTGGCAGCCCGCTCTGGCCGACCGAGCCGCGCAAGCGTTACGAGGTGCTGCAATGGCTGATGTGGCAGATGGGCGGCGTCGGCCCAATGCAGGGTCAGGCCCACCACTTCCGCCGCGCAGCCAAGGAAGAAATCCCCTATGGCATCAAACGCTATACGGACGAGACGCACCGGCTCTATGGCGTGATGAACAAGCAGCTGGAGGGCAAGGACTTCATCTGCGGCGACTACTCCATTGCCGACATCGCTATCTACCCATGGTGCCACCGGCACGACTGGGTAGCCATGCCCTGGGACAAGCTGCCGAACGTCAAACGCTGGTTCGACATGATGAGCGAGCGCCCGGCGGTGCAACGCGGGCTTGAAGCGCAAGTACCGAAGTAAGGGATACCCCTTCCCCGTCATTTCCCTGACGAAAGTCAGAGCTCATTCCGGAGACCGCTCATTCGAAGTGCCAGGCGCTCTCGGGAAAAGCCTCTGGACTGGGCCCCAAATCAAGTTTGGGGCAGTGACGTGCGTTTGCGCCCACCCTCTGAACATTCCATTTCCCTGACGAAAGTCAGGGTCCACTCCAGAGACCGCTCATTCGAAGCGCCAGGCGCTCTCGGGAAAAGCCTCTCGAATGGGAACCAAATCAAGTGTGGGGCGATGAAGTGCTGGTTTCTAAATCGGCACCCCGCCCTTCACCGTCGTGCGCCAGAGCAGGCGGCGGCGGGGCAGGTCATAGTCCTGCCCGGCACGGTGCTGGACGGTGCAATTGTCCCAGACTACCACGTCGCCCACTTCCCAGCGGTGCTGGTAGACGAATTGGGGACTAACGATGTGGTCAGCCAGCGCCTCAATCAGCGCCTGGCTTTCCTCCTCGCTCTTGCCGACGATGGACGTGGTGTCGTCACGCACGATGTAGAGGCTCTTCCGCCCGGTGCGCGGGTGGGCGCGGACGATGGGGTGCTCGACCGGCGGGTAGGCGGCAATGTCCTCCGCACTGACCGGGGACGAGCGTTTGCGGCCACGGAAATCGAACACGCCTTTCAGACCGTCGATGGCTTCCTTCATGCTTTCCGGCAAAGCGTCATAGGCCGCAGCGGCATTGGCAAAGCCGGTTCCGCCGAGCGGCATGCCGTGCAGATGCGGCACCTCCACCGCATATAGCATGGTCGCAAGCGCCGGGTGCTTGGCGTAGCTCATGTCCGTGTGCCAGGTCTCGCCCGCGCGCCGGGTGCCGATGGGCTTGCCATCCTCCGTGATGTTGGAGATGCGGTAGATGACCGGGCTGCCATCCACCCCGAACCGCAGCGCATTGAAATTCACGTCCGGCTCGCCGAACCACTTTGTAAATGCGATCTGATCGTCAGGCGTCAGAGTCTGACTGCGGAAATACAGAACGCCGTGCTGGTCGAGCGCTTCCTGAATTCCAGCGAACTGGGCCTCTGCCAGTGGCTGGCTGAGATCGATGCCGGCGACTTCGGCGCCGGCGGCGCGCCCGGAAGATCGGACGGAGATGGACATGGGCGTGACCTGTTGAAGACGGATGACGAGCAAAGTCTAGGCTGGACCACGAACCGCCTCAACGGTCAGCGAAGACAGTGCCGGGGAGGACCGGAAAAACGGGGGAACTCATGCCGCGTGTCCGCGGCGGCCGATCGTGCGTAGCATAAAGCAACGGTATCAGGTTGGTGTGGTTCCTGGGTTTAAGCAGGTGGACGATATGGCAAGATCTGTTTCGGCGGTATGTGTCGCCGTGGTGTTAGGGGTCGTTCTGGGGATGTTTGCCGGAACGGGCCATGCCAACGACGCGGAACCCTGGGCGGGGGAATGGCAGACCTTCTGGCGCACAGGCCAGGCGGTGATGGTGCTGGATCAGGATGGTACGACCGTCACCGGCACCTACGAGCCGGGAAAGGGACGCATTCAAGGAGAGATCGAGGGCACCATTCTGCGCGGAACCTGGTCGCAGCCGGGTGCACAGGGCGGGCTGGTCTTCGCCATCGCCGAGGATGGCAAGACATTTACGGGGCGGTTCGACAACGGCGAATATTGGAACGGCGAGCGTGCGTCGGAGAACTTGGCCGGGCGGCTGCATTTCACCGCCTCATTCTCGCCCAGAGAAACGCTGCGTACCGTGATGGCGTCGGCGAACGCGGCGGTATTTCAGCGGGACGCCGCCGCAGCCCGCTTTTATGAACCGTTGTTGCTGTACCAAGGCACGACTGAGAATGCCCGGAACCGGAACCAACAGCGGCGGATGTTGTTTCAAATCCTGAACTTGTCCACCTTTCGCATTCTGGAGGCGCCGGGGCGGGTCGATGGCGACACGGCTACCTTCGACATAGGGCCCGTCGACAGCGACGTGCGCTACACGATCCGCTTCCGTCAGGGCGAAGACAGTGTCTGGCGTATATTGCTGGAGCCGGTGGACAAACTGACCCGCATCAGGGATGAGATGCTCGACAGCCTGGGCGTGGCCTCTAACGCGGAGGCGATGCAGACGCGCCGGGACAACCCGCGCCAGACCATGCTCGATTTCCTGTCGGGCATGAGCGAATGGGACACCGGCGGGCGGAAGCGGGCGCTTGCTACGCTCGACCTTTCCTACCTGCCCTTGCATCTGCGCTCGATCGAAGGGCCAATCGTGGCCGACTACCTGCGGCAGATCATCAACCGCATTGGCTATGTCATCTGGCAGGAGATCCCGAACGATCCGGATGCCAGCATTCCCTATGTCCACTACCGGCATCCCAATGGCAGCGTCGCCATCGAGCGTCAGGTGGGTGAAGAGAAGGAGCCGCCGCAATGGCGTTTCTCCGCTGCAACTCTGCAGGCGAGCCCCGAACTGTTCGCGGCAGTCCAGAACATGCCGGTGGTGCTTGGGGTGGAGGCGCGGCCGCCGGTCACGCAGTTCTTTCAACTGAGAGAGGCGATCCGTAACGTTGCGCCGTGGATGTTGAACCGGAGTCTGCTGTTCGAGAACTGGCAGTGGGGCGCGCTGGTGGCTGCAACGGCGGTCGCAGCGTTGGCGGGCTGGCTGGCCGGTCTCATGTTGCGGTTGGCGCTGGCGATCGGCGTGACGGAAGAGAATGCGCATTTCCGGCACGAGGCGTTACGAAAGCTTTTGTGGCCGGTCCGCTTCGCCACCGTCTTTTTCCTTCTGCTAATCCTGCTGGCCAAGCTCGGCCTGCTGCACAGCGGCCTCGGTTATGGCGCGCAGGTGGTGGGACTGTTATCGACCGCCGCGACGATCGCCCTCATCTTTCAGGTCATCGGCGTTGTTGCCGCTCTGTTCTTCCGCCGCGCGGAAAAAACGCCGGGCTATGTCGACGAGATCGTCATCTCCCTGACCAGCGGGCTGTTAAAGCTGCTGACCGTCGTGCTCGGCATTTTCTTTGCGGCAGACGTGGTCGGGCTACCCTATGAAGGCGTGATCACCGGCCTGGGCGTCGGCGGCATAGCCCTGGCCTTCGCCGCGCGCGACACCGTTTCCAACATGCTGGGCGGCGCGATTCTGATGGCCGACCGCCCGTTCAAGCGCGGCGACATGGTGACAACACAGGGCGAGTTGGCGCTGGTGGAGAATGTCGGACTACGCTCCACCCGGTTGCGCACTCTGGACGATTCACTGTTGATCATTCCGAACGCCCAGCTTTCCGACAAGGCCATCATCAACTGGGGCCGGCGGCGCAAACGGCGCGTGCTGTTGCACATCGGCCTGACCTACGACACGCCGCGGGAGAAATTGGACAAGTTCGTCGATAAACTGAAGGAGATTTATCTCGCACAGCCGCGTGCGGACTCCAGCAACTATACTGCCGGTCTGGTCCAGTTCGGCGCGTCATCCATCGACATCGAACTGCGCGGCTATTTCAATGTCTATGGCTATGACGCGCAGGTGGCGGCGCAACATGCGCTGGTCGGCGATATCGTCGATCTGGCGAAACAACTGAAGGTCTCGTTCGCCTTCCCGACCCGGACGATCCATATGTCAACTGACCAGCCAGAGGGTGCGGAACCATCGCACCGGGCGAGCCAGGCGGATCACACAAGCCAGGCAAACCAAAGCTGAGGAGCGCCGCCCTCTCCCGCTACGATGCCGGTTCGCTATCGCGCCGGCGGGATCTCGATCGGCCCTTCCCCGTGACGCCGCAACGCCCCATAGCTGAGGCCACGGAAGGTTTCGCCTGGCCGGACGGAAACCTCAATCGGCGCCTCGATCCTTGGGTCTTTGGCGCGCAGGATAATTACCACCTCGCCGTTCTCCAATTGGATCTCGCCCTGCTCCTCTACTTCGGTTTCGACAAAGGCCATGTCACCGCGCGAGTCGCCGAAACCGGCGGTAACGCCCGCCGCATCGATCACGGCCGGCGGATCGACACCCACTGCGGAATAGGTCCAGTTGGAGGGCAGCGGCGCTCCCGGCACCCGAATGCCGCGCAAGGGCAAGACGACTGGCCCGGCCCCCGCGATCGCGATGTCGGCCGGCGGGTTGCCGCAAGAGACGGGGCCGCCGGCGGGCGTGGCCGGTGGCGGAACCAGGCAACCGAGCGTTGCCGGCGGCAGCCGCGGCTGCACGATCACGCTGGCCGCGTTCGCGCCAAAGCCGACAAGGAAATAGCTGAAGCTGCCGGGATCCGGGCCGAGGGCGATATTGCGTACCTGACAGCCAAAGCGGACGATGGCCCGGCCGCGCGGAAAGCGCACCACCGGCGGACAGCTCATCTGAATGATCAACCGCTTCTGACCCGGCCCGACCCGTGGTAGCCGGATGATGTGGTCCTCGACATCGCCGGCGCTGAAGGTGCCCCCGCCATCCCAATCGCCCACCGTCACGGCTTCACGGGAGAGCAAGATGCGCATCCACGCGCCGTCTGGCAGGCGGTTGCCGAAGCCGAACAGGAAGGGCGGCAACGCCACCGGCGTGGCTTGGCCTGCCGCGAGCTGCACGGGGAAGTTTTTCACCACCCATTCGGGCACGCCGGGACTGGCCACGCCGCCCCACGCGCCATCAAGGTTCATGTCAATGATGGCGTTCAAAAAGAACTGGCCGCCTCCACTGCCAGCCGGCGCCGTGACATTGACGGTCAGGGCCGCCGGCGGCGGGATCGACGTCAGGACCAGGACGAAATCCACCAGCCCATCGTCGGCATCAGTGTTGACCGGGTTCAGGTTCGGCTGGCCATCCGGGTCGTTAGGATCGTTGGCGTTCGCTTCCGGACTGGCGGTCGGGCCGAGCGTCGCTTGGTTCGTGTCCCGTGTGACCGCGCCGCCGTTTGCAAACAGGGTCGGAAAGGCACCGGTCTGCGTGAACGGCCCCGGATAGCCGGTTGCGCCACCATCTGGCGCGTCGCCATAGTCTCCGTTGGGCGGCCCGCCGATCCCACCGCCGCCACAAGCACCCAAGAGCAGGGAGATCGCGGCGACAAACGACGCTATGGTGATGGCTGGACGCTCCATGGTGCTTGCCTCCATTCTATTGCGTTGGCGCCAAATTCTATTCTTTCGTCTAAGAGAGCGCGAGTTACCAAACAGATTTTATCACAAAAACCGGATATCGCTAACCGGATTTATCGGACCTCCCAAAGAAAGCGCATAAGGTCAACAAGACGTGTCTCAAGATATTCCCCGTGGCATACTTTGCATCATCCTTTCGACTCTAGTCCTGACCGCGCAGGACGGCATGACCAAGTGGGTGGTGCAATATCATCACGCGGGCGAGGTCATGTTCTACCGGGGGCTCATCGCCATGCCGGCGGCGGTGGCCTTGCATATGGCCCTCGGCAACAGGCTCAGCCGGCTTGCATCCAGACGGCCGGGCTTTACGGCATACCGCTCGGTGATGGCGCTGGTATGCTCCATGTTCGTCACCCTGTCGTTCGCCTACCTGCCGCTGGCCGATGCGCTGGCCGTGATTTTCGTCTCACCGCTGCTGTTGACCGCCCTTTCCGCTGTAATCCTGGGCGAGCCGGTAGGCTGGCGGCGCTGGACGGCGGTTGCGGTCGGCTTTGGCGGGGTGCTGCTGATCACCCAGCCCGGCGACGGCGGAATCACCTGGGTCATTGCCATACCCTTGGTCGCGGCGCTGACCAGCGCGCTGCGGGACATCTCGGCCCGCCAATTGGGCGGCGTGGACCCGGCAACGACAACCCTATTCTGGGCGATGACGGCCAACATGGTGGGCGGCGCACTGACCCTGCCATTCTTCGGCGTATCCTGGCCGTCGGCGGAAAACTGGGTCCTGCTGACCTTGGCGGGCGTAATGATCGGCGTGGCGCAGTGGCTGATCATCTTGGGGTTCCAGTTGGCTTCCGGCTCGATCGTGGCGCCGTTCCGCTATCTCTCTCTCGTTTGGGCGGGCATCATTGGCTATACTGTCTGGGGAGACATCCCCAGTGAAATGAAGATGCTCGGCGCGGCAATCGTCTGCGGCAGCGGCATATATATCTGGTGGCGCGAAACCCGCCGAAAAATCTAAGGAAAGCTGCAGAGCGAAATGGCAAACATCAAATCGAAAACCTTCGAGACCAGCACGGGCCTTATCGCCTACCGGGAGGCAGGGACCGGCGGCGTGCCCCTGGTTTGCCTGCATGGCCTTGGCGGTGGTGCGCGGTCCTGGACAAATCAGTTGGAGCAGATGAGCAGCGACAGGCGCGTCATCGCCTGGGACTGCCCCGGCTATGGCGGTTCCGCCGATCATGCAATCCCCAGCCCGGCTCCCTCCGACTATGCCGATGCGCTGGCCGAGCTGCTGCGGGGCATCGGCGTCAATGAACCCATTGACCTGATTGGCCATTCCATGGGCGGCGTGATCGCGCCGCAGTTGGAGGCCCGGCGCCCCGGCACGGTGCGCCGCATGGTCTTGTCGGCAACGCGCGTCGGCTTCCGCGACTGGGGCTCCTATGAGCAGCGGCTCCAGGAGCAGTTGGACATGACGCCGGAAGAGTTCGGCGAGACGCGCGCGAAAGGTATGTGCGCGCCGGGAGCGTCGGATGAGGTCAAAGCCGCCGTCGCCTCCATCGCCAGCGAAATCCGCACCAGCGGTTACCGCGCGGCGGTTCATGTGCTCTCAGTCTCCGACAACCGGGCGGAGATCGCTAGTATGGGCATTCCGGTGCTGGTTCTTGCCGGTGCGGAGGACAAGATCGCACCGGAAGAAGCAACGGCCGCCCTGACCGCTGCGATCCCGGGAGCCTATCGCGAAATCATCGGCGGCGCGGCCCACGCTGCCTATATGGAGCAGCCGGAGGCGTACAACGCCCGGCTGCGGGCATTCCTGGACAGCTAAGGATTATTGGAATGACGTTGACGGTTGGAATCGGCAGCTTCGGCACGATAGGCCGCCAGGTGGCAGGCGTGCTGGACCGGGGCGAGATTCCCGGTCTTTCGCTGGGCCTGGTATCAGCGAATGACAAACCCCGCGCCGCAGAACGGATGGCCGCTCTTGAAACGCCGGTGCCGATCGTGGGTCTGGCGGAACTGGCGGCGTGCGACGTGGTGCTGGAATGCGCCCCGGCCGAAGTATTCGAGGAAGTGGCAGTTGCTGCCATCGAGGCCGGCAAAATTTTCATCCCAACCAGCGTCGGCGCATTGCTGCCGCGGATGCATCTGGTGGACCGGGCGAAAGAAACCGGCGCGCGCATCATCGTGCCGACGGGCGCTTTATTGGGATTGGATGCGGTGCGGGCGGCAGCAGAAGGCACGATCCACTCGGTCACCATGGTGACGCGCAAGCCACCGGGCGGGCTGAAAGGCGCGCCGCATCTGGAGAAGAACAACATTTCCGTCGATGGCCTGAACGAGCCCAAGCTGGTGTTTGAGGGCTCTGCCCGTGAAGGCGCCATCGGCTTTCCGGCAAATGTGAACGTGGCGGCGGCCCTGTCACTGGCCGGTATTGGGCCGGATGAGACCTCGCTTCAGATATGGGCGGATCCCACGGTAGACCGCAACACCCATCACATTGAGGTGGAATCCGACAGCGCCCGCTTCGCCCTCGACATTGCGACGATCCCGACAGAAGAGAACCCGAAGACCGGAAAGATCACCGCGCTCAGCGTCATCGCCTGCCTGCGCAGCCTGACTCAGACGCTGAAGGTGGGGACGTAAGCCTCAGCGGCCTACTCGTCCCACACCTTCTCCGTCAGCGGCAGGCCCTGGATCACGTCCAGTCCCAGCTTGTCGCTCGGCGTAATGCCTTCCTGTTCCAGCAGGTTCTGCACCTGCCGCACGTGCTGGGTGGAGTGCCAGACGGTACGTTCAAACATTTCGTGCAGGGTCGTCATGCCGAAATAGGCCTCGAACGGCTTGGCGTAGTCCAGCTTGGCGCCTTCGCTCTGCCACCACGCATTGAAGCGCCGGTGCATGGCCTCACCGAAGTCCGCGATTTGGGCACTGGTGGTCATGTCGTCCGGCGGGCCCGCCACCAGTTTCTCGTAGGCGAGCACCCGCTTCTCGGCGAGGCTGTCCAGAAACTCAACCGGGATCTGGAACATATGGTGCATCAGCACCAGCCAGGACCGCGGCCGGTTCGGCAGCATATTGCCGAGTGCCGAATCCGGCATCTGCCGCACGCTCGCCACCGCGGCCGCAGCCACGCGGTCATAGCGCGCCGCCAGCTCCGCCGGAGACAGGGCCGGGCCCGTATCCTCGTTCAGTTCCAGGAAGTCGACGACATCCTTGATCACCTGGGCGAAGACGAACTTGCCGTCCTTCGCCACAATCGGGATGCTGCGTGCGCCGAGGGCCCGCAGTTTTTCCATCCCGCCATCTTCCAACACATTGACCGACTCAAATTCGATCCCACGGACCGACAAAAATTCCTTCACACGAAGGCAAGACGTTCAATGGGGTTGCCAGAAGACCTGAATTTGCTCGCTCATTCCGTTACTCCTTAAGATGAAATCGACCTTAGACCCATTCCCGAAACGGCACAATTGTCTTTACACTAAAGTCATGAATGCGCAGAAACGGCAGTAAATCTGCCAGAACCTAAAGGAAATGCCTCATGCGCGAAGCCGTCATCGTCTCTACCGCCCGCACCCCAATCGGCAAGGCCTATCGCGGTGGATTCAACAATCTGGAAGCGCCGACGATGGCCGGTCACGCCGTCAGAGCGGCGGTCGAACGGGCCGGAATTGATGCCGCAGAAGTGGACGATTGCATCATGGGCGCTGCCCTGCAACAGGGCTCCACCGGCTATAACATCGGCCGCCAGGCAGCACTCGCAGGCGGCTTGCCGGTTACCGTTTCCGGCATGAGCATCGACCGCCAATGCTCCAGCGGCATGATGGCGATTGCGACAGCCGCCAAGCAGGTGGTGGACGACTATATGGGCCCCATTGTGGCCGGCGGCCTGGAGCAAATCAGCCTGGTGCAGAACGAGCACGCGAACCAGTTCCGCAACACCGACCCGCGGCTTGTTTCCCGGCACCCCCATCTGCACATGCCGATGATCGATACGGCGGAGACCGTAGCCAAACGCTACCAAGTAAGCCGCGACGTTCAGGATGAATATGGCCTGCAATCCCAGTTGCGCACGGCCGCCGCCCAGCAGGCCGGCCGCTTCGACGATGAGATCATCCCGGTCACGGCCGACAAGATCGTCGTCAACCGCGAAACCGGCGAACAATCCATCCAGCCGGTGACCGTGACCAAGGACGAAGGCAACCGGCCGGACACAAACCTGGATGGACTGTCCGGTCTAAAGCCGGTGCGTGACGGCGGCGTCATCACCGCGGGCAACGCCTCCCAGCTATCCGATGGCGCAAGCGCCGCAGTGGTCATGGAAGCAGGCGAAGCGGCAAAACGCGGTCTGAGCCCGCTCGGCATCTACCGCGGGCTGGCCGTTGCCGGGTGCGAGCCGGACGAGATGGGCATCGGCCCCGTCTTCGCCGTGCCAAAACTGCTGGAACGGCATGGCCTGAAGGTGGACGATATCGGCCTTTGGGAATTGAACGAAGCGTTCGCCGTGCAGGTGCTCTACTGCCGCGACCGGCTGGGCATCGACAACGAGAAGCTGAACGTCAATGGCGGCGCGATCTCCATCGGCCATCCCTATGGCATGAGCGGCGCCCGCATGGTCGGCCACGCGCTCATCGAAGGCAAACGCCGCGGCGTGAAGTATGTGGTTGTCACCATGTGCATCGGCGGCGGCATGGGCGCAGCCGGCCTGTTCGAGGTCGCCTAACCCGCCTTATCCCGCCCAAAGCGGCCTATTGATAAAGGGGAGCGCGTGTTGCGTTCCCCTTGTTTCTTTGGAGCCGTCTTTTTCTTAGCCGATTACTTCATTGCTGTTCGGCAGCCGCCTGTTCAAAGGCTTCCAGAACCGCGCGCTCCGTCAGAATTTCGGGCAAGGCGATACCACCCGGCGCGCCCGGCCCGTAAACAGCGTTAAACGGAATGCCGTAGCGCCCGAAACTGGCAAGGTAGGCCTGGATCGCCGGGTCCGGCTTCGTCCAGTCGGCCCGCAGGCCAACGACATCGTTTTGGAGCATCTTCATGACCTCGCCACGATCCAGCACGGCGGCCTTATTCGCCTGACAGGTTATGCACCAGTCCGCGGTCACATCCACCAGAACCGTCCGGCCATTGGCGACGAGGTCGGCCAAATAGTCCTGGCTGAATGTCATCCAAACCGCGTTCTCCGCTGCCGCCTTGCTCTTGGCTGCCGGGCTCTGAAGGGGGAGAATGGAGGGCAACGCCAGGCTCGCGGCAATCAGGACGCCCGCAACCGGCATCCGCAACCGCCTGGCCGGCAATGCGAGCCAGACCAGCAACGCACCCGCAACGATGGCCAGCCCAAGCGTTGCCGTTTGCCCCGCTAACGCCCAGAGAATGCTGCCGAGCCAGACCGCCGTTGCCGCCAGGGCAATACCGAGAACCGCCCGCACCCAAATCATCCAACGGCCCGGTTTCGGCAGCGCCGTCGCCAACTGCGGACGGACAGCTATCGCCAGATATGGCGCCGACAGTCCCAGGCCCATCGCTAGAAAGATGCTCAGCGTCTCCACCCACCCTTGACTGAGCGCAAAGGCCAGCGCTGTTCCCACAAACGGTGCCGAGCAAGGCGTCGCCATCAATGTCGCGAAAAATCCCGTGAAAAACGCCCCGGCCTGCCCGGTGCCCAGCCGTCCAACCGCCGCGGGCAAAGGCACTTCGAAGATTCCCCACAGGTTCGCGGCAAACAAGACAGATACCATCGCCATCAATATGATAAACGTCGGCGCCTGAAACTGCATGCCCCACCCGACCGCGATTCCCGCAGCTTTCAAGCCGATCACGGCAGCAGCCAGCAAACCAAAACTCGTGACGATCCCGGCGACGGTAGCCAAAAAGCTCGCCCGCGCGCCGCTCAGGTCGCCTCCGCCGTGGCGGATAACACTCGACAATTTAATCGACAGCACCGGCAAAACGCATGGCATCAGATTCAGAATGAGGCCCCCAGCGAAAGCCGTTGCCAGAATGAGCAACCAGGCAAGTCCGTCACTGGACGTCCTCGAAGCCGGCGCAACAATTACATTGTCTTCGACTGCGCGCCCGCCATCCGTCAGCGTCACTGTCAGCGGCTGAGACACAAGGCTTGCCGGATCGCTATTGGCATAGAGCACCGGCAGCCGCATCACGGTTGGCCCCAGACGCTCTGGCCGTCCGAATACAAATGCCGAATCCGGACTCTCGACAAACGCGTCGGCGTTTGCCAGCGCCGCGGATGTCACCAGTTTCAGCCACCACCGTGCGCCCTCGCCAGCCACTATTTCCGCCTTGGCAACGGAAAAGCCAGGCATTGTGGGGCCCGGCACCTTGCCCTGGGCCTGGCTCAACGAAAACGCCTCCTCGCTCGGCCCAGACACGCCTGCCGGCAATTCGAGCGTCAGATCGGCGCGCTGTGGCACACAGAGCGTTTCGCACGTCAAAAAATCGATCGAGAGATTGGCGACCAGTGGCTCGCCAGGTTTTTTCAGCGCAATGCGGATGGGAAAGGTAACCGCAGTTTCATAGCCAACGCTGTCAATGCCCAGAATTTCGAACCGTTCTGGCGCCGGCCACCCAACAACCGCTTCGCCCAGATTGCGGGAACCGCCCCAATCAAAATTCGGCGGCAGTCCGCCATCACCCGGCGACCGCCAGTACGTTTTCCAACCGGGTTTCAGCACCACCTCCAGACCCAGCCGCAATTCGCTCAAATCTCCAACCGCATCTACCGCCGACACCAAACGCACCGATGCCTCCGAGCTGTCGACCCAATCCGACGCCGCCGCCAGCGCGCGCGCTGGAAGAACCGACGATAGAAATAGCGCAACAATGAGAAAGCAGCGTGCCACGGTCATGGAGGCGTGAATCCCTATGGTAAGATTTGGGGTTGCAATATAGACACATTCGGCGACGGGTCAGCATGGGTTCACAACAATGTGCGGCGGCAGCCGCCTTCTTTGTTTTCTTGCGGCCTGCCCTGCATCGCCCTACTTTCCCAGTATGAAAAAGGACCAATCTTCTGAACCCGACAGCTTGACCGGCAGGTTGTTGATTGCCATGCCGCAGATGGGCGATCCGAACTTCGCCAGGGCGGTCGTGTTCCTCTGCGCTCACAGCGACGAGGGCGCAATGGGACTCGTGGTCAACCGGGAAGCCGACAGCATTGAATTCGACGATCTGCTGGAGCAACTCGGCATCGACGATCCAGCGATCGATACGGTTACGGTCCACGATGGCGGGCCGGTCGACACCGGCCGGGGTTTCGTTCTGCATAGCCGGGACTACTTCCAAACCGGCTCGATCGAAGTCACGGATACCGTGGCGATGACGGCGACCGTCGACATTCTCCGCTCCATCGCCGACGGCGGCGGCCCGCGCAAGCGGTTGCTGGCCCTCGGCTATGCCGGATGGGGGGCGGGTCAGTTGGAGAACGAAATCCAAGCCAATGGCTGGCTGATCGCCGACGCGAATGACGACATCCTGTTCGGCCTGGACCTGGAAGAGAAATGGGCGCGGGCGCTTGCCAGCCTGGGCATCGATCCTGCGGCCCTTTCCGGAGCGGCAGGGCGGGCCTGAGAACGGCACGGGGGCCAGATTGCCGGCCGTTCAAAGGAGGAGAGAACCATGTCGCGATTGTTCGGACCACTCACCCAAGTCGGGATCGTCGTGCGCGATATCGAAGCTGCGATGCACCACTGGTCCGCAGTGTGCGGTGTCGGCCCTTGGTTTTATGCCGACCGATTGCCGGTGACCATGTTCTCCTACCGCGGTCAACGATATGACGGCATCCATATCTCGGTCGCGCTCGCCAACTCCGGCGACACGCAATTGGAACTAATCCAGCAGCGTTGCGACACGCCCTCCATGTACCGCGATTTTCTGGCTGCTGGCCACGAGGGCATGCAGCATTGGTCCAGTTGGCCGGAAGACTATGACGCCAAGCTAGAAACCGCGCTCGCCAGCGGCTACGAGATCGGTCAGCAGGGCGACAGCGCCCGCGGGCGGTTCGTCTACCTTTGGAACGAGGGCCACCCCGGCACCGTGATCGAGATGGCGCACATGACACCGGAGCGCCGCCGCATTTTCGATGCGATTCGCGCAGCGGCGGCTGGTTGGGACGGACAGGACCCGGTCCGGCGGGAATGGCCGACCTGATACCCCATCGCGTCGCCATGCATGGCGCAAACCGGAAACGCACCCAAAATCGCTTGGTAGTCGAGCGGCGTCCGGACCAGCCATCAGAGCCGCTTCACTGCGCGCATGCATCCGGTCTAAATAAATATTTTTTCATTCGCATTTGAATATCCAAAAACCCCGGTTCAAGCAAAATTACTTGCCATGTCGGCTAGCAAGATGCCTTTCATCATAGATCATACATTAGAATTCTTCTAAAATGACATGTATAATGCTTAATTAATATGATGTATACTGATAATGTCTCTTTAATTTCCTAATCTATATTTTATGCAATACTTATTTCACGCGAATTTCAAGAAAACGTGATCAGGTCTGACGAACTTCGCGGGCCGAAACCTTTCAGCAGTGATAGGCTTCAAGCCAGTAAGCTTCAATTTGGACTTTGAAAAACCGCCGGGTTGATGGGCATAATGTAAGCGGTTGCCGTGTCCATCACCGGTGGATCGCCCAGGTCCGCATCCAAAAATTAGAGGGTAGTTATTAATGTCACTCCAAGCATTGGACGAATATATCCAAGGCGAAGACCTCGAAAGCATGACGCAGAATGCCCGGAAAGCGACAGGCCTTCTGAAAGCATTGGCGCATGAGGGTCGGCTGATGATCCTCTGTTTCCTGGCAAACGGCGAAAAATCAGTCTCAGAATTGGAGCATTTGCTGCAAAGCCGTCAGGCCGCGGTCTCCCAGCAACTGACCCGTCTCAGGCTGGAAGGGCTGGTGGATTACCGCCGCGAAGGTAAAGCCATCTACTACCGCATCAGCGACGAACGCGCCGGGCGGATGCTCGAACTACTCTATGAAATGTATTGCTCTCCGGAAGCAGCCGACAGCTAAACGGCTGGCGGCAATTCAGACGGCCTGCCCATTCGTGCGCCTGCCGTTCCTCAGGCCAGCGACAACAGGAAATTGCGGCTGGGGGCGAAGAAATACTCGCCGCCGCGCATCCGAACGACATCGTTCATGGCGAATTCCACGTCCTCCTCGCCACCGGTCGCCCCGCCCGCGACCGAACCGTGCGGCAGACCCCAGCGCAACGGCCATTTCTGACTGACCTGTGGCGCGCCATGCAGGGGCGTACCACAAATCGGGTCCAGCCCGGCGCCCTGCTCCACGAAGATCTCGTTATTGCACCAAGCATGCTGGATGAAGATGAACTGGTATTCGATATTGCTCTGGACGGAGAGGAACAGGAGCCCGGCTTCCGTCCATTCCTCGTCCGGGCTCAGGTTTTCCGAGCCATAAGAAATGCCGCGGCGCACGATCCGCCGCGAACGCTCCACGGTCCCCGGCGCGCCGAACTCCCGTGCCGTGTCTAGGCGCGGGTTGGTCTTGCGGATATGGCTGGCGAAGGGGCACTTCCGGCCGCGGATATCCGAATCGTAGTTGAAATTGTTCGGCAGGCTGCTCCAGCCCGGCACCGATTGCTCGCTGATCGGCGTACCGTCCTTGAAGCGGCCGACGAACAAGGCGTTGGCATAGTCGGCATCAAACGCCAGCGGATAAAGTTCCTTTTCTCCCCCGCCATCATTCGCGTTGCGGCGGAAATCCGCCGTCGCCTGGGTCAGCAGCGCCGCCAGTTCCTCGCACTTCTGCCTGTAGCCTCGGATATTCTGCTGGAGCTTCCGGTAAACATAGTAAGAGCCATACTCGTTGACGCCAGGAAACGGGTCTTTCGCCAGCACCAGGTTCAGCGGGGCGGAGCCATCATAGCGGTCGAAGCCGCCATTCTCCCGGCGGACCTTGTCCAGGTCAGGGCGCATGAATTGCGGGTTGCTGACGCCGTCGGGATTGCCGAAATGCTCGATCACCTGTCCCCGGTCGTTGCGAAGCACGTGGCCGCACTGAATGCAAATGACCTCGCCAACGCCTGTCAGGCTGGCGGTCAAGCGGTCGATCTCTGCGTCGAGAAAGCCGTCAGCATGGGCGACATCGCCCGGACTGCCATAGGCAAGCAAAACCATCGCATCGATCTGCTGGCGGAACGGCTCTTCCCAAGTGTCCGGATCATCGGCCAGGGGGTTGGAGACCGGAGCGTGCACGTCGCGCGGCCTTGTATCGTACTCAATCTCCGTGTCCTTCATCCCGGCACGGAACGCCTTGTCGTCGGGCCACTGATTCTGCGGCACGCCAAGTGCCGCGTACCCCGTCGGCGTCAACAGGAAGTTGGTAAAAAGGCTGAGTTCACCGGTTTGGCGGTAGGTCAGCGTCTGACGGCGTTGCTCAGCGGCGGTCGTAACGGTTTTCGCGGTCTGCGCCACCCACTCACAAACATCCGATGACGTCCCGGTGAGCCGGAGGAACACATGGCGGGAACGGTCGCGGCCATGGCTCTTCAGGATATTGCCCTGCAACGTACCATAAAGCCCCTGGAGGTTCGGATCGCTGAAATCCAGATTGGTCATGGTGAGATTGACGGACACGACAATTTTCTCCGGACAAGGGACCGCGACGCATTCAGTTACCTCGCTTTTGCAGTGCGGAAAGCCTGACCGATCCAGCAGATGACATCAACCCGTTTGCGGAGATGCGCAAGGAGCCTTCGGGTATTGCTGGAGCGCTTGCCACGGCTCCGCTAGCATCCCGCCTGCATCACACATTGCAATAAAAATGGAGGCAGCAGACGGTGGCAAAGGCTTCGAGCGAGCAACGGCCCGTCGAATTGAAACTGGACGGCGCATCCCTCCAGCCAGAGAAATTGGTTCTCGCCGCCAAGCATGGCGCTGCGGTGACCGTTCCGGAGCACGCCTGGCAGCGCGTGCGGGACGCGAACGCGATCCTGCTGAAGGCCGCAGCGCTGGATCAAAAGATCTATGGCCTGACAACCGGCGTCGGTGCGAACAAGGATCAATCCGAACTCTCCAGCCGGAGCCTGTTCACGCCGGATGGCCAGATCGCCGAGCAAGCCATGATCACATCCCGGCACTTCAATCATGCGCTGTTGCATGCCCATTCCGCAGGTGTCGGCCCGAACATGCCGGCGGAGATCGTGCGGGCGGTTTTGATTATCCGCCTGAACACGGCGCTCACCGGCGGCTCCGGCATGAACGAGACGCTGGTCCGCGGCTACATGGACTTCCTAAACCACGATATCCTGCCGGTCATTCCGGGACGCGGCACGGTGGGCGAGGCCGATATCACCCTGCTGGCGCATATCGGCCTCGCCATGACCGGGCAGTGGAAGGTCTTCTATCAGGGTGTGGAGATGCCGGCGGCGGAAGCACTGGAAAAAGCCGGCCTGGCGCCGCAAGACCCCTTTGGCAAAGACGCGCTGGCGAGCTTCAGTTCGAACGCCTATTCAGCGACGCTGGCCTGCTTCGCCTTGGTTGAAATGCAGCAGATCGCCCGGTGTGCGCGGGTCATCTACTGCCTCAGCCTGGAGGCATTGAACGGCAATCTGGCGCCGATCATGCCGGAGCCTTCAATCATGCGGCCCTTCCCAGCTATTGCCAATGTCGCGGCCGACCTGCGCGGCATCCTGAAAGGCAGCTACCTGCACCAGCACTCCGACACGCGCCCCCTGCAGGACCCGTTGAGCTTCCGCACCGCCATCCACCAGATCGGCGGCTTGGACCGGGCACTCGACGAGTTGCAGGAGCTGCTCGAAATCCAAATCAATGGCGCGGACGACAACCCGGTGGTCTTTGTCGGCAAAATCGACCCGGAAACGGCGGCGCTCCCCGCTATCATGCCGGTGAAGGAAGACGGACTGGAAGGAGCGGTCATCCCGTCAGCAAATTTCTCGCCCCTGCCCTACGTGCTCTCCATGGAGCGGGTTGCGATTGCCGGCGCTCACCTCTCGAAGGGCTCGCTGGAGCGGACGTTGCGCCTGAGCGACCCGCATTTCACCGGCCTGAAACGGTTTCTCGGCACCAACCGGACGATCCACGCGTTCGGAGCGATCCAAAAGCCGATTGTTGGCCTGGACGCGGAAAACCAAGAACTGGCCGAGCCCATTTCGCTGACCTTTGCGCCGGTCGCGATTGACGTCGAGGACATGGGCACGAATTCCGCCAGGGTCGGCCGCCGCCTGGGGACTCTCGCAGGCAACCTGCTGAATATTCTGGGCTTCGAGTTGATGCACGCGGCACAGGCCATCGACCTGCGGCTTGCGAACGATCCGGCCTTGCAGCTCTCGCAACCGACCCGCGCGCTCCACGATGCTTACCGGAAGGTGGTGCCATTCCTGGAAACCGACGCGCATATCCTGACCGTTCACATTACAGAATCGGGCGATTTCGTAAGCGGCTATTTCAACGAGATGTAGTGGCCTGAGCGGAACGACTGCGGCAGTGCGCTTAGGGTTGTTTCCCCTGGTGCTGTTGCTGGCCTGGTTGCTTTGCCTGCCATTCGTCGTGCCAAAGGCCGAGGCCGCCATTGCGGTGTGCCCGACGGCAAGTCCCTGCGGTCGTCGGCAGCCGCCGCCCCATCCATGGCGCCGGTCCAAGTGTCAACCTTGCTGAAGCATGGCGCCGGATGCGCGATACCAACGCTGTCATGCTGCACGTCCACGCCACGGGAACCGGCGAGCCGCTAACTGGTCAGGGCCGTGTGCCGGTTGCGTACCACATGGTGTTGCGCATGCGGATAGAGCCGTCCGGCTGCTGATACTTGGCAAAGGCATCCAATACGGCCTGGTGCACCTTGCCCTCGCCCACCTTCTCTATCGCATCCTGGATTGAGCCGGCCGATCGCTGGCCGCGCCAGCCGGTTTCGGCGTCAGGATAATCGAAGGGCATGCCGCTTTCGGCGAAGACAATATCCCTCAACCCAGCCGCCGCCATCAGTTCTTCCAGCTTGCCGGCCTGCGAGAATTTGTACTCCGGGAAGGTTGGGCGGGGAGGCGGCAACAGGCTAGCGATGGCGTTAAAGACGGTATTCTCGTCCACACTCTCCGGTGGACCAAAAATTGCAACGCTGACCTTTGCTCCCGGCTTGGCGACCCGCACCAGATCGGCCAGCGCCTTGCCCACATCGGGGACGAACTGAATGACATTGACGCAGATTACCGCGTCGAATGAGGCATCGGCAAAGCTCATCGCACCGATCCCCTCCACAAGGAAGGTCGCGTCCGGCAGGCGGCTCTTTGCAATGGCAATAGAGTTGGCCGCCACATCCACGCCCGCGATGACCGCGCCCCGGTCCTTCGCCAGCAAACTGGCGCCGCCGGCGGCGCATCCCGCGTCCAGAAACAGGGTGCCCTTGCCTACATCCGTCGCGTCGAGCATGGCGTTCCACAGGGGATCGCTGGTCGGCTCCTGGATCGTCGCCCAATCCTGCGCTTCCGCGCCCCATTGTTCCCCGATCGTACGCGGATCGCCCATACCGGCACCCCATCGTGTGAATGGCATTGTGGGCGGCATCAAGGACGTATATGATTTTTGAAGTCAAGAAAAACCAACATTTAAAGCACTTTGCACACTGAATGCGAAGGTGATGTACAGGGTAGAGGTAAAATAGCCGATTCGACTGCGGTCGATCCGGAGAAGAGGTTCGTCAATGGGTATCGCCGAGTGGCTTGAACAGCTCGGTCTTGCGCAATATGCGCAGGCCTTTGCCGACAATGACATCACACCGGATCTGGTCCCGGACCTGACCAAGGAAGATCTGTTGGAGATCGGTGTCAAGAGCATCGGTCACCGCCGCCAGATCCTGCGCGCCGCGGAAGCGATGCGTCATGGAGAGAGGCCAGTTGCCGCTGCCCACGCCGCCAGCCCGCAGGCCCCCCAATCGCTGGCCACCCCTGGAGCTTCCGCCGAGCGGCGGCAATTGACGGTTTTGTTCTGTGATCTAGTCGGGTCAACGGCCCTGGCAGCCTCCCTGGACCCCGAAGAAATGACGGCGATCGCAGATCGCTATCAACGCACGGTTGCATCGGAAGTGGAGCGCATCGGCGGCCATATCGCCGAGTACCTGGGGGATGGCATTGTTGCCTATTTCGGCTATCCCCGCGCCCAGGAAAACGAGCCGGAACGTGCGGTCAGGACCGCTCTCGCCATCGTCGTGGCGGTCGGCAAGCTGACGGGTCCCGACGGCCAGCCCCTCGCCTGCCGCATCGGCATTGCGACGGGCCTGGTGGTGGTCGGCGACCTGTTTCAATCCGTGAACCAGCAGCGGAACAACGTGGTGGGGGACACGCCCAACCTTGCCGCCCGCCTGCAATCGGTCGCGCAACCGAACCAGATCGTTATCGCGCCGGAGACCCGCCGTCAGCTGGGCCGCCTGTTCGAATTTTCCAGCCTCGGCGACCAGGAGGTGAAGGGGATACAGGGAACAGTTGAGGCCTGGGCGGTCACCGGAGAGGCTGAAAATGAAGGCCGCTTCCGTGCCATGCATGATTCGACGCCCATTGTTGGCCGCGCGCCTGAGATCAACCTGCTGATGTCCCGCTGGCAAGCTGCCACGAAGGGCCATTGCGAAGTCGTCCTGGTGTCGGGTGAACCCGGCATCGGCAAATCCCGCGTGGTCGAAGAAGTGATCAGCAAGGTCGAGGCGGAGGGCGGAGCGGTCCATCGCTTCTATTGCTCGTCATTTCATACCTCCGCCGCCTACTATCCCATCGCCAGCTACCTGGCGCGCGCCGCCGGGATCGTGCATGGCGATACGCCGGACGGGCGGCTCGACAAGCTCGACGCGCTGATCGTCTCGCTCGGCATGGACCCAGCAGATGCCGGCCCCCTTTTGGCGCCTGTGCTATCCCTGCCCTCGGGTGACCGCTATCCGCCACCGGACCTGGCGCCGACGGCGATCAAATCCGCCACTTTCGCGGTTCTTGCCCGCATGCTGTTAGCCGCAAGCGCTGGCCGGCCTTCGCTTGTCGTCGTAGAGGACACCCACTGGGCCGATCCCTCGACGCGGGAAGCAATTGAGTACCTCGCGGAATACGCCGCCAGCGAGCCCATAATGCTGCTCGCCGCCTTCCGGCCGGAGGATGAGGCCGCTTGGCAGGCACTAACCGCCCGCGCGACCAAACTCGAACTCAGCCGACTGACGATGGATGGCTGTGATGATGTGATCCGCAATCTGACAGGCGGCAAGCCCTTGCCTGCAAACGTGCGCGACGAAATCCTGCAAAAGGCCGACGGCATTCCCCTGTTCGTCGAGGAAATCACCAAGACGCTGCTCGAGTCCGACATGCTGCAGGAGGTGGACGGCTCGTATGTGCTGATGGTGCCCATAGCGGCGTTGTCCGTGCCCTCGACACTCAAAGACTCGCTCAGTTCCCGACTGGACCGCCTCTCCATCGTCAAGGAAATTGCCCAGATCGGCTCGGTCATCGGCCGCCGCTTTAACGGCCCGATGCTGGCTGCCGTTTCCGGCTACACCGCAGACGCATTGGCGTCGGCATTGAATGCGCTGGTCGAGGCGGAGATCGTTTTCCCCAGCGGCACTTCGGAGACGCCGGTCTACACCTTCAAGCACGCATTGATCCGCGATGCCGCGTACGAAAGCCTGCTGAACGCCCGGCGGATCGTCTTGCACGCCAGGGTCGCGGAGGCGGTTGAACAACACTTCCCGGAAATCCTCCAGTCCGATCCTCAGTTGGTGGCGACCCACCTGGAACTGGCCCATCAGAACGACCAGGCCGTACCCTACTGGCTGCGTGCCGGCCAGCAGGCCATGGCGGCGGCGGCCATTGTCGAGGCAACCCAGCATTTGGGCCGCGGCCTCGCGCTGATCGACAACGTGCCCGCCGGACAGCGGCGAGACGAGTTGGAGTGCGAGTTGCGCACGGTCCTGGGCCTGGCGCACATATCGCTGCAAGGCTGGCAGGCCCCGGATGTGGCGGAGCACCTCGCCCCTGCCTACGAGATCGGCTCCCGCCTCGGTCAGACCGATAGTCTGCTGATGGCCGGCTATGGCCTGTGGATTCATTGGCTGAACCGCGCGGACTTCGCCGAGTCGCAGCGCTGGATTGACCGCGCCAAGACGGACTTCGGCAATATCGGCTCCGACGACTGGGCGCTGCTCATCCCGACCATGCAGGTGGTTCAGGAGACCTGGGTGGGCAATTTTGCCGGAACGGAGGCGCAAGCCAATCTGGTTCGGGAACTCTACGATCCCGCGAAACACGGCCGTTTCGTCTACATGTTCGGGAATGACCCGCGTGTCATGGCGGCCGGCTTCCAGTCGTGGATGTCCTGGCTGAGCGGCGCCATAGAGAAAGCGGAACGAGAACGCCTAGAATGCGAACGCTACTCCGAAGCCGTTAACCATCCGTTCGACCGCTGCTGGCAACTCATGCCC
Organism: Alphaproteobacteria bacterium; assembly: GCA_965222315.1. Classification (GTDB taxonomy): domain Bacteria; phylum Pseudomonadota; class Alphaproteobacteria; order Bin95; family Bin95; genus JACKII01. The sequence continues at coordinate 3,719,424 of OZ244951.1, forward strand.
GGCTCGCTGGTTGCCTATCACTCGGGTAATGAGGAAGCCTTCTCCGCCAATGTGGAGAAAGCGCTTGAGATCGGTGAGCAACAGCGCATCCCCTTCGTGCAGATGCTGCTGGGTCCAATCTGGGTCGGTCTTGGCCACATCATGAACCAGCGCTGGCGGGAGGCGGTCGAGATCATGCCGGGCCCCATTGGTGGCTGGCGCGCCATGGGCGGCGGCGTCGCAATCCCGTTCTGGGAAGGCGAACAGGCGACAGCACACATGCACCTGGGCGAGTTCGATGAGGCCAAGGGTCTGGTCAGTCAGGCCATCGCTGCGGCGGAACATACAGGGGAAGTTTGGTATGGCCCGGAACTCTACCGCATAAAGGGTGAAATCTTGCTGGCTGAGGACGCCGGTGCGAGGTCAGAAGCGGAGCAACAATTCCGCAAGGCGCTGACCTGGGCCGAGGAACGCGGCGCCCATACACTGGCTGGGAGGGCGCGGCAGTCGCTGGCTGAATACGGACTGACGGGATAGACGCAGCCCTGGTTTCTAAACCTCAATCGGCTCGCAAGGTTCAATGGAGAGCCGGCGCTGGTTTGCGCCGCCAAGGCCGTCGAAGACCCGCTCGCGGCACGAGAGGACAATCACCTGAAAGCGCTCCGCCGCCCGTTCCAGCGCGCTGAACATGTCGTGAATGCGGCGGTCGTCGGCATAGACCAGCGCATCGTCCAGCAGCAACACGACGGGCCGCCCCTGCTCCGCCAGCACCTCCGCAAAGGCCAGGCGGGAGAGGATAGCCAACTGTTCCTGCGTTCCTGCCGACAACTGGCCTATATCCTCTGTCCGCTGTGTCCGCTCCAGGGTTTGGAGCGAAAAGTCACCTGCCATGCCCAATTCAGCGTCGCCAAAGAGCGACGTCAGATACGGGCGGAGCTTTTGCGTGACCGGTTCCAAATACCGTGCCTCAATGCTGGCCTGTGCCTCCCGAAGGGTTCGGTCGAGCAGTCGCAGGGCAGCCACGTCCCGTTCGATCCGCTCACGCTCAATCGCCAGACGGGTGAGGCTCTCTTCGGCAAGGGCGATGGCCTCATCCGGCCCGCGCTCCGACTTGGCCCGGACCTGGGCTTCCAGGCTGGCAATGGCCTCGCCCAGCTTGGCGATGCGGTTGCGGCGCTTCTCCCGGGCCGTTTCTTGCCGATTGATCTGGCTCTGAATGCTGTCAGGCGCGCCGATGGTGCGGGATTTTTCCAGGGCGGCCGCGTGCTGAGCCTCAGCCGCGGACAACGCTTTGGCGGCAGCAGGTATTTGCGCCGCCAGCGCATCGTCGCCGGCCGTAGCCCGCGCCAGGTCGAGCGCCTGCGCCGCGGCGGCATGGCTGCTCTGTGCGGCCTGGAGCGCGGCCGCGCTCTGCCGGATGCTTTGCTCGGCCAGGGCATGAGCCTGCCGTGCCCCGGCCCGCACCTCGCTTTGATGCTGGCGGGCGTCTTCGGCTTTTTGCAGGGCATCGGCGACGCCCTCCTCCGACATGGCCTCGCCATGCGCTGCTGCCGATGCGGCGAGCGCCTCATCGGCGCGCTCTGCCTCTGCTTTGGCATTTTCGAGCGCGTCTGCGATCCGCCCCGACTCTCCGTTCAGGCCCGGCGCATAGAGGCTTGCCTTTTCCGTCGCCGCCGCAGCGTCCTGGAGCAACTGGCGGCGGCGCTCCGCCTGTTCTTCGGCTTGCGCAAGGCTAGCACATTGCAGGTGCTGGAGCGCATCGGCCAATGCGTGATCCGCATCCGCCAAGGCCTGGTCGATTGCCGCCGCGTCCTGCGAACCGGGGCGGACTTCGATTTGGCCGAGCGGACCAAAATCCAAGCTTGCCGGCTGTGTCAGCGCGGCATCGCCAGACGCAGGCGCGGGCTCACCGTTCAGCTGGATTGCTTTAGCTCCCGCATCACTCAGAGAGAAACGCAAAACGGTTGCCGCCGCCGCTCTGGCTGCCGCCGCAGTTTCACGCCGGCCCGCCAGCTGCCGCAGATTCTGGAGGGCTTTATCGGTGACCGGCAGTACCTCCGCCTCCTTGGCCGATGCCGCTGCATGGCGGGCTGCCGTGAGCGCCTGTTCCAGGCGGGCAATCGTTTCGGCGGAGGCCGCTTTGATGCGCTGCCACTTCTGCCAATCGGCATGAGCCTTTGCTCGATCCCTGGCCTGTTTCCACGCCTCATCGGCTTGGACGAACGCTTGCTCCGCCGCCGCCAGCCGTGCCGCCGCCGCACTAACGGCACTGGTATGGGTCTTGTGGCCGGCCTCCGCATCGGCCAGGACCGTCGCGGCCTCCGCAGCGGCTTTTGCCAGAGACTTGCGCCGGACCACCGCTTCTTCGGCCTGCGCGAGGGTGCCTTTCGCGAGGTCGAGGTTCAGTTTCGCATTGTCGGTCTGGGCCGCCTGCCGCTGGGCATCCGCCAATTGCTGGCGCAGCGCCTGTATCTCCTGTTCTTCCGCGGCGGGATCGAAGCCGCGGGTTTGCGCCTCGCGGTCGCGGCGGGTCTCATCCAGAGCGCGGAGTTGTTCCTCCAGGTCGGCTTTCAGGGCTTGGGCCTCCGCCAAGGCAGCCTGACCGTCTTTCTCCTGCTGGATCACCTGGGCATAGCGGCCAGTCGGTTGCTGGCGTCCCTGGGTGATGTATTTGGCGAGTTCCGTGCGGACCGTCTCCACCACCCGATGCCCCCGTGCGCCGCCTGTGATGGTAGCGACTTCGCCTCCGGCCAGGCATTCCTCCAGGGAACCGCGGGCGGAAGCGCTCACCTGCACCGGCGCGAACGAGTCACCCTGCGCCACCCAGAGCAAGCCCCAAACGCCCAGCGCTTCCGCCTTCGCGCTAGCCCGCGCGCCGACCGTCTCAAAGCCCAGCAAGGCTTGCAGTTCTTCCTCTGCGGCGTCCCCCTCTGCGAGGTTGCCGTCCGGCCGGATGAGACGGGCACGATGCTGGCGGTGGAACCGCTTCGTTAGGGTAAATGCTTCTCCGCCCAGGTCGAAGCCGACCTGAACAACCGGCGGCGCATCATTGTCCTGGGTCCGCAAGGACCGGGCAGCCTCTCCCCCAACCCGATGCCGGGTAAAGAACGCGGCGTCCAAGGCGGCTTTCAGGGTGGACTTTCCCGCCTCGTTCGCGGCGCAGAGCAGGTTCAGACCGGGGCCCAAGCCGGTCAGCCGCACTGGTTTGGCGAACTTGCGGAACTGCTCGACCCTCAGGTCCGTGATGATCAGTTGGTTCATTGCCCCGCCCCGCCCCGCGTATAACCGAACAACATGGCGAGGGCCCGCCGGGCTGCCGGAGCATCAGCCGATTGCGGGTCGTCCGCCAGAGCCGCCAGATTCTCCGCGGCAACGCGCAGAACGCCGCCCGGCTTGTCAATGGCGTCCAGATCGTCGGCGTCCGGCTCCCCGGCCAGCGCATCGTCGTTCAACTCCAGCGCCAGGACGGAGGCCCGCAGCGCCTCCCCGATGCGGGTGTCAAAGGCTGCCCGATCCGCGAGACTTAACGCGCCGCGGACGCGGAGGCGTAGGTAGAGGCGGCCAGGGTCGTCATCCAGACCAAGGGCCAGGCTCTCCAGCGCTTCGATATCCGCGGCCTCATGCAGATCCGCTTCCCGTTCCGCCCAACGGTAGAGGCCGCTGACCAGCGGTTTGACCTCCGGCATCGCGGCTGGACCGGCCATCGTCACCGACAGAACCTGCCCCACCGCCAGCTCGCCCGCCGCCACGAAACCGTCCGGTTCCGGCGTGCCGCTATACCAGGTGCGGGCGTTGATGCGCTGGGCGCGGTGCCAGTCGCCGAGCGCCAGATAGGCAAGCCCCGCCTTGTCCGCACGGTCGGGGTCCAGCGGCGCGCGCAGGCTTAGTTCTCTGTCACCGAAATCACGGATGCTGCCATGGCCAAGGCCGATGCGGATGGCGCCGGGCGGCGTATCCGCCTGGCTCATCCAGGCAGTGGGATCGTCCGAAACCGCCCGCGCCTCAAGCGGGCATGGCAGTAGGAAGGCGTTATCGCCGACGGGTACCGGTACGGCCTCCCGCACCGGGCGCACGTTGGGGGGCAGGTCCAACCGGGCGAGTCGGTCCCAGATGCCTTCCCGCCGGTCCGGATCATGATTGCCGGGCAGCAGGTACCATGCCACCTGCGGAAAACGGGCCATCCGCGCAATGGGCGCGCGAAGCGCGGTATTGCTCAGGCCCTCTACTTCGAACACATCGCCAGCCACAACGACGAACGACGCGCCTTCGGCCACGGCCAACGCACCGATGCGGTCGATCACATCGATCCGCGCCTGGCGCAGCAAGGCGGCGGCGTCGCCTTCAACCATCTTGAAGGCACGGCCAATCTGCCAGTCGGCGGTGTGGAGGAAGCGCAGCATGTCCCAACCTTTGCAGCGGATTCGAGCCGCAAGCAATCGGCGGCGCTTCCCTCCAGTCTGCTAGACCAAGCCGAGCAGCACCAGCGCCAAATACAAGGTTGCGAGCCAGCCGATCAGGAACGCCAGCGTCCGCAGGAGCGGAATGCCCAGCGTATAAATGATGACGTAGGCGATGCGGGAGAGCGCGAAGGCCATGGCCGCCAGCACCGTCATCTCGCTGCTGAGCCCGGCGATCACCACCGCGATTAGCAACGGCGCAAACACCGCCATGTTTTCGACACAGTTGTAGTGCGCCGCCTTCATCCGTTCCGCCCAGGCGGAATGAGGAGTTTTGTTGTCCTGCGGATTGCCCAGTGCACCGCCAAAACCAGCGGTTGCTATGCGGTCCATCACATAGGGAAGCGACGTTACCAGCATTAACAGGCCCGTCAGGGCTAGCCACCAAAACTCCACCGCTATTGCAGTTGCCTCAGTCATCGGACGAACTCCTCAAGTTAATTACGGCAAAATAAATTGGACCTGGCATTCTTTGACGATGCCAGTCCTGAACTATACATGATTTTTGCGGCGCCTGCTTGACCCATATCAATCGGTGGACAATTGGGGCATCGGACGCATGCGTGCAGCGTACGGCAGGTTTGCCGCAGACGCCCTTGACCAATCCGCCCCTATAGGCACTAACGTATCCTCTACAGGCATCTCCTTAGTTCCAAGAGAAGACTATGGCCGATCTCTCTGCACTGAAGGCAATTGTCGGGCCAAAAGGCTGGTCCGACGATCCGAGCACTCTTTCCCCGCTGCTTGCGGAGCCGCGCGGTCTTTATAAAGGCGCGACTCCTTTGGTGCTGCGCCCCACCACGACGGAGCAGGTGGCCGCTATTGTAAGCGAGTGCCGCAAAGCCGGCATTCCGTTGGTACCGCAAGGCGGCAACACCGGCCTCTGCGGCGGCGCCACGCCTGACAAGGGCGGGGAGCAGGTGCTGATCTCGCTTGCCCGCATGAACAAGGTCCGAGCCATCGACCCGCTCGACTACACCATCACGGTGGAAGCGGGCTGCATCCTCCAGAATATCCAACAGGCCGCGGCGGACGTGGACCGGCTGTTCCCGCTGTCGCTGGGGGCGGAGGGTTCCTGCGTGATTGGCGGCAACCTGTCCACCAACGCCGGAGGCATCAACACGCTGCGTTTCGGGAATGCCCGCGACCTGGTGCTCGGGCTGGAAGTGGTGCTGCCGGACGGGCGCATCTGGAACGGCCTGCGCCTGCTGCGCAAGGACAATACGGGCTATGACCTAAAGCACCTATTCATCGGGGCGGAGGGGTCACTGGGCATCATCACGGCGGCCACGCTGAAACTGTTCCCCCGTCCGCGGGAGGAGGTGGACGCCTTCGTCGCCGTTCGGGACGTGCCCGGCGTGCTGGAGCTGCTCTCGCGCCTGCGCCTTTCCACGGGCGACCAGATCAGCGCCTTTGAGTTCATGGAACGCTTCGGCATCGACCTCGCCATCAAGCATGTGGCCGGGGTGCGCGACCCGCTGGGCGAGGTCTATGAGCACTACGCCCTGATGCGGGCAAGCGCCGGCCGCGAGAATTCGGGCCTGCGTGAGGTCGTCGAGGAAACCCTTGGCCAAGCCATCGAGGAAGGGCTGGTGCTGGACGCAGCCCTGGCCGAAAGCGAGCAGCAGGCGCGCGATTTCTGGCGCATCCGCGAGGGCATAGTCGAGGGCCAGATCCCGGAAGGCGGCAGCATCAAGCACGATGTCTCCGTGCCGGTCAGCAAGGTCGCCGTGTTCATCGAACGCGCCGACGAAGCCGTGGCGAAGGCCATTCCCGGCTGCCGCCCCTGCGCCTTCGGCCATGCGGGCGACGGCAACATCCACTACAACGTCACCCAGCCGGTCGACATGGACAAGCAGGTCTATCTGGCCAAGTGGAAGGAGTTGAACCATGTGGTGCACGCGATCGTGCTGGACCTGGGCGGCTCCATCAGTGCGGAACACGGCATCGGCCAGTTAAAGCGGGATGAACTCGCCCAGGTGAAAAGCCCGGTCGAAATGGACCTGATGCGCCAGATCAAGGCCGTGCTCGATCCCGGCAACCTGATGAATCCCGGCAAGGTGGTTTAGGCGCTGCAAACTTGTCATTGCTGTGCTCGCCCTCCAACCATTTCATCCTGAGTAGCCCCGACCGGAAGGCCGGGGCGTACCGAAGGGCGCCTCTCGCCTGCAATGGCGACGCCCTTCGATACGCCCGCGTTGCGGGCTACTCAGGATGACAACAAAAGAGGAAGAAGCCGCCTCCCACCCCTACCGCTGGTTCATGCTGGGCGGCGTCTGGCTGGTCTATTTCTGCTTTGGCCTGACCACCATGTCGATGGCGCCGCTGGTGCCGCAGGTCGTGGCCGATCTCAATATGAGCCATGCCGAGATGGGCATGGTGCTGGGCGGCTGGCAGTTGATCTATATCGCCACCGCCGCACCCTGCGGCGCTGTCGTGGACCGGTGGGGGCCTCGGGTGGGGCTGCTGCTCTCTGCCTTGTTCGTTGCGGCAAGCGGTTTCCTCCGCGCGGAGGCGACCGACTTCTGGACCCTATTCGCCGCCGTCATGGTCTTCGGCGTCGGCGGGCCCATGGTCTCCATCGGCGCGCCCAAGCTGATTTCGCTCTGGTTCCAGGGACAGGAACGCGGTACCGCCATGGGTATCTACATTACTGGTCCGGCGACCGGCGGCATCATCTCGTTCTCTCTCACCAACAGCGTGCTGATGCCCATGACCGGCCACGACTGGCGTGCGGTGCTGATGATTTTTGCGGGTGTGGCCCTGGTCTGCGCGGTGCTCTGGCTGGCAATCAGTGCCCACCCCGCCGCACGCGCGGTCGAGCGGGAGTTGAAGGCCCAGCCGAAAGAGCCGCAAATGCAGGTCTTCGCCAAGCTGCTCGGCCAACGGTCGGTGCAACTGGTGCTGCTGATGGCCGTCGGCATCTTCTTCTATAACCACGGCTTGAACAATTGGCTGCCGGAACTGCTGCGCCATGGCGGCATGAGCGCTGCGGAGGCGGGTATTTGGGCAGCCATTCCCACGGCGGTGGGCATTGCAGGCGCCCTGATGATCCCGCGCCTGGCCACCCCGGAGCGGCGTTTCACTATCCTAGCCTGCCTGTTCGCGGCCGCGGGCATCGCCTCCCTGCTGCTGCTGACCGGCGATCCCACGCTGATGACCATCGGCATGGTGGCGCAGGGCATCGCGCGGTCGTCCATGAATACGGTGATGGTGTTGCTGCTGGTGGAGATCAAGGACATCGGCTCCCGCTATGCCGGGGCTGCCTCCGGCCTGTTCTTCTCCGCGGCGGAGGTCGGCGGCGTACTCGGGCCGCTCACGCTGGGTGCCGTGTACGATGCAACCGGCGCGTTCTCGCCGTCGCTGATTTTGCTGTCGTGCATGATGGGCGGGCTGCTGCTGCTGCTCGTGCCACTGCGGAAGCAGATTGCATAGAGGGCGGAAGGCTGGATATTGGTCTTTCCTCCCCCTGATCCGGATGGACTGACATATTGAGCACCAAACCTTTCGGCATCGGCATTGTCGGCACCGGCATGATCGCAGCCTTCCATGCCAGAGCCATCGCCGTCATGGAGGGGGCTGAGTTGGTCGCCTGTTGCGCAAGACGACCGAATCAGGCGCAGGCGTTCGCGGCGGAGAACGGCGGCGCGGCCTACACCGACCTAACCGCTTTTCTGGCGCATCCGGGGTTGGACGTGGTTGCGATCTGCACCCCCAGCGGCGCGCATCTGGAGCCGGCGCTCGCCGCCGCCGCAGCGGGCAAGCACGTGATCTGCGAGAAACCGCTGGAGGTCACCACCGCCCGCGTGGACCAAATGATCGCCGCCTGTGCCGAGGCCGGGGTGATGCTTGCGGGTATCTTCCCCCGCCGCTTCAACCCCTCCACCGCCCTCCTGAAGCAAGCGGTCGCCGACGGCCGCTTTGGGCGGATTGCCAGCGCCGACGCGTATGTGAAGTGGTGGCGGACCCAGGCCTACTACGACAGCGGCGCCTGGCGCGGCACCTGGGCGCTGGATGGTGGCGGCGCGCTGATGAACCAGTCGATTCACACCGTGGACCTGCTGCTCCATGTGATGGGCAGCGTGCGCTCCGTCCGCGCCGAGACCCGCCTGGTGGCGCATCAGGACATCGAGGTCGAAGACACTGCCATCGCGATGCTGGAATTCCAGAGCGGGGCGCTCGGCGTTCTCCAAGGCACGACCGCCGCCTGGTCACGCGAAGGCCACCCGGCAGAGGTGCAGATCACCGGCGAGGGCGGTTCGGCCTTCCTCACCGACGACCGCTTCCGGGTCTGGGAGTTCGCCCAAGAAACGCCGGAGGACGAGCGCATCCGGGCCGAATACGGCCTGAACGCGCCCCAGGCGGGCGCGGGTGCGGCGGACCCCGCGGCCATCGACTTTTCCTGGCACCAACGCAACTATGAAGATGCGCTGGGCGCACTACGTGAAGGCCGGACTCCATCCCTGCATGGCAAGGAGGCGCGGCGTGCGGTAGCCTTAATCGAAGCCATCTACCGCTCGGCGAAAGCGGGCGGCGACAAAGTCATTGTGGAGTAGACGCCGATGTATCTGACCGGATTTGCCGACGAGGCATCCCAAGACCTCGCCACCCAGATTGCCGTCACCAAGGAACTGGGCTGGAACGCCATCGAAAGCCGCTCCATCGACAGTACCAACATCCACGACCTGCCGGAAGCCGAGTTCGAGCGCGCCGCCGACATGCTGGATGCAGCGGGCGTGCGCGTGAACTGCTTCGGCTCCACCATCGCCAACTGGGGCAAGAACGTGGACGACCCGTTCGAAATCACGCTGGAAGAGATCGAGCGCGCCATCCCGCGCATGCAGCGCCTCGGCACCAAGCTGGTACGCATCATGAGCTATGCCCGCTGCGCCGGCGGTGGTGATGCGGACACGCAAAAAGCCGGAGAACGCTTCCGTCGCCTGCGCGAGATCGTGGCCCGCTTCGGCGAGGCCGGCCTGACCCCCGTGCACGAGAACTGCATGAACTATGGCGGCATGAGCCCGCAGCACTCGCTGGAGCTGGTCGAAAATGTGCCGGGCTTGAAGCTGGCCTTCGACACCGGCAACCCGGCCATTTCCAGGGACTATTCCAAGCCGGGCGAGCAGACTCAGGACCCGCTGGCATTCCTCACTGCAATCCGCCCGCATGTCGCCTATGTCCATATCAAGGACGCGAAGCTGGAGGACGGCGGCCGCGAGGTCTTCACCTACCCAGGCGAAGGCGGTGGCCGGGTGCCGGAAGTGCTGCGAGCCCTGGTCGAGAGCGGCTATGACGGCGGCATCTCCATCGAGCCGCACATGGCCGCCGTGTTCCACGACCCGGACGCGGCGCAAGCCTCGGCAGAGGAGAGCTATGCCATCTATGTCGAATATGGCCGCCGGATCGAAAGGCTGCTGGCCGATGCTGGCGCGAAGGTGAATGCTTTCGGCAGCTAGAAGCCGCTCATCTCCCTGAAGCCGCCACGCGGCATTCAGGGCCCATTCCAGAGGAAGGCAATAGGAAGCGCCAGGCGCATAGTGATCGCAGTCTCAGGAGTGGATCCTGACATTCGTCAGGAAAATGAGGAAGAGATTTCGCTGGTACTACTCTTCCCCGCTGCCCCGCTTGGCAGCTAAGCTGTTCTCCCCTCTCCTGGCCAAACGAGAACCTCATGACCGCCGACAACCTCTTCGACCTTTCCGGCCAAGTGGCCATCGTCACCGGCTCGACCAGGGGCATCGGCCGCGCCGTTGCCAGCCGCATGGCCCAGCACGGCGCGAAGGTCGTCGTCTCCTCCCGCAAGGCCGATGTCTGCGAGGAAGTCGCCGCCGACATCAACGCCAATTGGGCGGCCAATGGCGGCGAGGCCGTGGCCCATGCCTGCCACGCTGCCGACAAGGAAGGGCTCCAGGCGATGGTCGATGCCACGCTCGCCAAGTGGGGCCGGATCGACATTTGCGTGCCGAATGCGGGCGTGAATCCCTATTACGGGCCAAGCATCGACATGCCGGACTCGGCGCTGGACAAGATCTTCGAGGTCAACGTGAAGGCCGTCTACTGGCTCTGTCACATGTGCCTGCCGAACATGGTAGAGCGCGGCAGCGGCAACATCATCATCATGGCGAGCGTCGCGGGCCTGAAAGGCAATACCACGATCGGAGGCTACACGGTCAGCAAGGTGGCGGAGCACCAGATTGCCCGCAACTTCGCCATGGAATATGGCCCGAAAGGCATCCGCGCCAACGCCATTGCGCCAGCGGTGATCAAGACGGACTTCTCTACGGCCCTCTGGACCGACCCCGTGCGGATGGAGCCCGTCAACAACGCCATTCCGCTCCGCCGCCTCGGAGAGGCAGACGAGGTGGCGGGTGTGGCGCTGTTCCTCGCCAGCAAGGCCTCCAGCTATGTCACCGGCCAGGTGATCAATGTCTGCGGCGGCGGGGCGATTACCTAAGCCATGACCTATATCGAGACGTACCGGGGCGTGGTGAACCAGCAAGACTGCGATCACCTGGGCCATATGAATGTGTCGCGCTATTTCGGCATTTGCGGCGATGCGGCCATTCACTTGCAGAACATGTTGGGCATCACGCCGGACGATGTGCGCAACGGGCGGCGGCTATCGCTGGCCGTGGTCCGCAACGAAAGCGACTTCAAGGCGGAGATAGCGGTGGCGGAGCCTATCGTGATGCGCTCCGCCATCCTGGAGATCGGCACCAAGTCGATGCTGTTGCATCACCAGTTGGTGCGCGCCGACGGCGTGATCGCCTTTGAGACCACGTTCCGCGTCGTGCTGTTCGACCTGGAGAGCCGCCGCGCCGCCGAGATTCCTCCGGAAGTCCGCGCGAAGGCGGAGGCGATGCTGGAGCGGACCGGATAGCAAGGCCGATGCTGCTGACCGTCGCGATCTCCGGCTATCGATCCCTGCGCGATCTGGTACTGCCGCTGGAGCCTCTGACGGTCGTCACCGGCGCAAACGGCACCGGCAAATCCAGTCTGTACCGCGCGCTACGGCTGCTGGCTGACGTGGCGCAGGGACGGGCCATTGCTTCGCTCGCGGCAGAAGGCGGGCTTCAGTCCACGCTGTGGGCAGGGCCCGCCGTAGTATCCCGAGCCATGAAGGCAGGCGACGTCCCGGTGCAGGGAACGGTGCGGCGTGACCGGGTGGCGCTCAAGTTGGGCTTTGCGGCAGAGGACTACGGCTACGCCATCGACCTTGGCCTGCCGCAACCATCCGCTTCGGCCTTTGGCCGCGACCCCGAAATCAAGGCGGAAGCGGTCTGGGCTGGGGAGGCGCTGGGTCGCTCCAATGTCTTTGCCAAGCGCATTGGCTCGACCGTGCAAGTGCTGGATGAAACCGGCGACTGGCGGGTTGCTGTTAGCGACCTTGCCCGGTTCGACAGCATGATGACCCATGCCGCCGACCCGAAGGGCGCGCCGGAATTGCTGGCGCTGCGCGAGCGGATGCGGGCCTGGCGGTTCTACGACCATTTCCGTACCGACCGGGATGCCCCCGCACGCCGGGCAATGGTCGGCACACGGACGCCGGCATTGGCCCCTGACGGCCGCGATCTGGCGGCGGCGATTCAGACAATCCGCGAAATCGGCGATCCGGATGCACTGGACGAGGCGATCTTCGACGCCTTTCCCCGCGCCTTCGTCAATGTGGTGGAAACGGACGGACTGTTTGCCTTGACCATGCAACAGCATGGGCTGCTTCGGCCTTTGGCGACCGGCGAACTCTCGGACGGCACGTTGCGCTACCTGCTGCTGGCAGCGGCTTTGCTCACCCCACGCCCGCCGCCGCTGATTGTGCTGAATGAGCCTGAAACCAGCCTGCACCCTACCTTGATCCCGCCGCTGGCACGGTTGATTGCCGGTGCGACCGCCAACAGTCAGGTGATCGTGGTCAGCCATGATCACCGGCTGGTGGAAATGTTGCAGCAAAGCAATGGCCGGGTGCTTGAGTTGGTCAAGCATACTGGCGAGACTGAAGCCCAGGACGTCGAACGGCCACCCTGGAACTGGCCGAAACGATAAACGCAAGGAAACGCCGCCCATGACCACCCGCAAAAAGCCCGAAGACCTCCGCTCGCACCGCTGGTTCGGCGTGGACAACATGCGCGCCTTCGGGCACCGCTCCCGCACCATGGAGATGGGGTTCGCGCGGGAGGATTTTGCCGGCAAGCCGGTGATAGGCATCGTCAACACCTGGTCGGACACCAACACCTGCCACTCCCACATGCGCCAGCGCGCCGAAGAGGTGAAACGCGGCGTCTGGCAGGCAGGCGGCTTCCCGGTCGAACTGCCCGCCATGAGCGTCGGCGAGCAGATGACCAAGCCCACCAGCATGATGTATCGCAATTTCCTGGCGATGGAGACGGAGGAGCTGCTGCGCTCCCAGCCCGTCGATGGCGTGGTGCTGATGGGCGGTTGCGACAAGACCACCCCGGCCCTGATCATGGGCGCCATCAGCATGGGCCTGCCTGCCATCTACGTGCCCGCCGGGCCGATGCTGCGCGGCCACTTCCAGGGCGCAACCCTCGGCAGTGGCACCGACGTTTTCAAGTATTGGGCGGAGCGGCGCGCGGGCAACCTGTCGGACGAGGACTGGTTCGGCCTCGAGGAAGGCATTGCGCGTTCGGCCGGCACCTGCATGACCATGGGCACGGCCTCCACCATGACCTCCCTGGCGGAGGTGCTGGGCTTCACCCTGCCGGGCGCGTCCAGCATCCCGGCGGTGGATTCCACCCACCAGATGATGGCCAGCCGCTCCGGCCGCCGGATTGTGGAGATGGTGTGGGAGGACCTGACGCCCGCCAAGCTCTGCACCCAGGAAAGCTTCGACAACGCCATCACCGTGGACATGGCGCTTTCGGGCTCCACCAACGCCATGATCCACCTGGTGGCGATGGCGGGCCGGGCGGGCATCGACCTGCCGCTGGAGCGCTTCGACGAGATCAGCAAAAAGACGCCGGTGCTCTGCAATCTGAAGCCCGCCGGCATCTACCTCATGGAGGATTTCTACTACGCGGGCGGCCTGCGCGCCCTGCTAGGGCAAATCCCCGACATGCTGCACCTGGACTGCCCCACGGCGAACGGGCGGTCGCTGGGTGAGAACATCGAGGGCGCGCAGATCTACAACGAGGAGGTCATCCGCCTGCGCTCCAACCCCCTGTCGGCGACGGGTGGCACGGCGGTCTTGCGCGGCAATCTCTGCCCCGACGGCGCAGTGATCAAACCGACCGCCGCCGAGCCCCACCTGATGAAGCACACCGGCCCGGCCGTCGTGTTCTCCGACGTGGACGACATGTACAAGCGCATTGACGACCCCAACCTGAACGTAACCAAGGACTCGGTGCTGGTGCTCCAGAATGCCGGACCGAAAGGTGCGCCGGGCATGCCGGAATGGGGGCAGTTGCCGATCCCGAAAAAGCTGCTGGAGCAGGGCGTGCGTGACATGGTCCGCATCTCCGACTGCCGGATGAGCGGCACCAGCTACGGCGCCTGCATCCTGCATGTGGCCCCGGAAGCCGCCGTTGGCGGGCCGTTGGCGCTGGTGCAGGAGGGGGACATGATCACGCTAGACGTGGACGCCCGCGTGCTGCGCCTGGAAGTGTCGGAGGAAGAACTCTCCGACCGCATGAGCCATTGGATCGCGCCGGAGGAAGCCTACACGCGCGGCTATGGCCGTCTGTTCCTGGACCATATCACCCAGGCGAATCAGGGCTGCGACTTCGACTTCCTGCACGCGGGCGGCCCGACGCCGGAGCCGAAAATCTACTAGCCGGAATATCACTCCAATGCGCCGCTGGCTCAGAATACTCGCCATTGCCCTTGGGCTTGCGGTCGTCCTTTTGCCCGCCGCCGGGGCCGTTCTGTTCTGGCAGTTGGCAAAGCAGTCCGCCGCCTTGGCCGAGGACGCTCTGCGCGCGCCGTTCCCCCTCCACGACTGCACGGCACTGCAGCGCCCGGCCACGCCCAACCATTGGTTTGCGGCCGGCAGTGAGTGCGCCGCGAACGCCGACGCGCCTGCACCGGAATTCGCCATGTCAGCCGAGGAGCAAGCCGCGCTTTGGCGGCGATGGCTTGGCCAACAGCAGGACGTGCAGGTCGCCCCGCCGGGCAGCGACCCGCTGGCGATCCGGGCGGTCGCCACTACAGCACTGTTCGGCTTTGCCGACATTGTCGCGATCAGGGTACTGCCCTTGTCCGAGAATCGCTCCACCCTGGCCATCTACAGCCGCTCGCTGGTGGGCGAGTCGGATCTGGGAGCCAATCAGGAGCGCGTCGAGGCATGGTTAGAGACGATTTCCCAGGCTGCAGGAAGCTGAGCGCATCAATGGAAACCGCCGCCTGCCCACCCATTTCCCCCAACCGGGAGGCCTTGTAGGTGGATTGGCCAGCCGCCGGGCAGAGCGCATTCGGGCTGTTGGCCTTCGCCGCCATCGCCTGGGCCATCAGCGAGAACCGGCGGGGCGCCAGCCTGCGGGTCGCGCTGGTAGGAATCGCCCTGCAATTGGCCATCGCCGCCCTGCTGCTCTACCTGCCCGGCAGCCGGTCGGTCTTTGCCGCCGTCAACGAGGGCGTGCTGGCGATCAGCGCGGCAACCAAGGCAGGCACCAGCTTCGTCTTCGGCTATCTGGGCGGCGGCGACTTGCCTTTCGATGAGAAGTCTCCCGGCGGCAGCTTCATCCTGGCCTTTCAGGCGCTGCCCCTGATCCTGGTGGTCAGCGCCCTGACCGCGCTGCTGACCTACTGGCGGGTGCTGCCCTGGATCGTGCGCGGCTTCGCCTTCGTCCTGCAAAAAACCCTGGGCGTCGGCGGCGCAGTAGGGCTCGGCACGGCAGCCAACATTTTCGTCGGCATGGTGGAGGCGCCGCTATTCATCCGGCCCTATCTGGCAAAGCTCAGCCGGTCAGAACTGTTCGTCCTGATGGCGGGCGGCATGGCGACCATCGCGGGCACGGTGCTGGTGGTCTATGGCTTCATCCTGGGGCCGAGCATCCCGGATGCCGCCGGACACCTACTCATGGCCTCCATCATATCCGCCCCTGCCGCGGTGACCGTCGCGCTGTTGATGGTGCCCGAAGACGGCACCGGCACCGCCGCGGCGTTCACACCCCACCCGGACGCCTCCGGCACGATGGACGCCATCACCAAAGGCACCATGGCGGGTCTGACCCTCGTGCTGAACGTCACCGCCATGCTGATTGTGCTGGTGGCGCTCGTCCATCTTGCCAACGTGATTCTGGGTGGCATGACCGGCCTGATCGGGCTGGAGCCCCTGACCCTGCAACAGATCCTGGGCTGGTTGATGGCGCCCGTCTGTTGGCTGATGGGCATCCCCTGGAGCGAGGCCGTCACCGCGGGCAGCCTGATGGGCACCAAGACCGTGCTGAACGAGTTCCTGGCCTACCTGGCCATGACCCAGTTACCCGCGGAAGCCCTGAGTGAGCGCTCCGAACTGATCATGACCTATGCTCTTTGCGGTTTCGCCAACCTCGGCTCACTCGGCATCATGATTGGCGGCCTGGCGACCCTGGTGCCAGAGCGCCGGGCAGAGATCGTCAGCCTCGGCGGCAAAAGCCTGGTGGCCGGCACGCTCGCGACCTGCATGACGGGTGCGGTTGTCGGGGTGCTGGGGTAACTCTACCACCGTCATTGCGAGTCCGGCGTCAGCCGGGCGAAGCAAGCCATCTCCACATCGTCTTGCATCGGTCTTCGGTGGGTTGCTTCGTTGGCGGACCTTCGGCCCGCCGCCTCGCAAAGACGCCGACACAGAAAAGCCAACACGCCAAACCTACCGGTGTTGGTCCACCAGGATCGGGTTGCCGTCAGGGTCCTCGATCACAAAGCTCGCGGGGCCTTCTCCCGCTTCATCCGCTTCTAGGATGAAGGCAACGCCCTCGGCCTTCAGCGCCTTCTGCAACTCCCGCACGTCGGTGAAGGGATTGACCTTACCCGCCTCCTGATCCCAGCCGGGATTGAAGGTCAGCATGTTGCGCTCGAACAGGCCCTGGAACAGACCGATGACGTGGTCTCCGTTCTTCAGGATCACCCAGTCGTCCGGGTGCGGGTCCATCAGCGCGACGAAGCCCAGCTTCGCATAGAAGGCCTTAGAGGCTTTGAGATCCTTCACCGCCAAGCTGACGGAAAACGCACCGAGTTGCATCCGTTCTACTCCCGCCTTCACCCTGAGCCTGTCGAAGGGTGTCTTTCATCGTGGCACTCTCACCCTTCGACAGGCTCAGGGCGAAAGAAAGAGCGGAGCCCTACATCGTCGCGCCGATCTGCCAGGGGATGAACTCGGCGTCGCCGAAGCCCTGGGCCTCGCTCTTGGTCTTGCTGCCGGAGGCGACCTCCATCCAGCGGTTGAAGATCTCCTCGCCTACCTCCTGCACGGTCTTGTCACCGTCGGCGATGGTGCCACAGTTGATGTCCATGTCCTCCTCGATGTGATGGTACATGGTGGAGTTGGTTGCGAGCTTCATCGACGGCACCGGCTTGTAGCCGAAGACCGAGCCGCGGCCGGTGGTGAATGTCACCAGGTTCGCGCCGCTCGCGACCTGGCCGGTGATGGAGGCCGGGTCGTAGCCGGGCGAGTCCATGAACACGAAGCCCTTCGCGGTCGCCGGCTCGCCGTACTTGTAGACGCCTGTCAGGTTCGTCGTGCCGCCCTTGGCCGCCGCACCCAGCGACTTCTCCAGGATGGTGGTCAGCCCGCCGGCCTTGTTGCCCGGCGACGGGTTGTTGTTCATTTCGCCGCCATTGCGCTCGCAGTAGTCCTCCCACCAGCGGATGCGTTCGATCAGCTTGTTCGCCACGTCCTCCGACACCGCACGGCGGGTCAGCAGGTGCTCCGCACCATAGATTTCCGGCGTCTCCGCCAGGATGCCCTGGCCGCCATGGCGCACCAGCAGGTCGGTCGCGGCACCGAGCGCCGGGTTGGCAGTGATGCCGCTATAGCCATCCGAGCCACCGCATTGCAGCGCCACGCTCAGGTGTGAGGCATCAACGGTCTCGCGGCTGGCTTCGTTCACGCTCGGCGCCATCTCCTCCAGCATCCGCTTGCCCCATTCCACCGTCTTGCGGGTGCCGCCGGCGTTCTGGATGTTCATGGTCTGGAAGTGCGGGCCCCGCTCGATGCCGTAAGCCTCCAGCAGGAAGTCGATCTGGTTGACCTCGCAGCCGAGCCCGACCATCAGCACGCCGCCGAAGTTCGGGTGCCGCACATGGCCCCACAGCACCCGCTGCAGGTTGTCATAGCCGTCGCCGGCGCCGGCCATGCCGCAGCCGGTTGAGTGGGTCAGCGCCACGACGCCGTCGATGTTCGGGAAACGCTCCTTGAATTCCGGCGTCTGCACCGACTGGGCGATGAAGCGGGCCGCGCTCGCCGAGCAATTCACGCTGGTGAGGATGCCCAGATAGTTGCGCGTACCAACCTTGCCATTGGCCCGCTTATAGCCCTGGAAGGTCGCCCGCTCGTGCGGCGCCAGGAAGTTGACCTCGCGCGCATCGACGCCGATGGCATAGTCCCGGTCAAAGTCGCCCATGGCGCAGTTGTCGACATGGATATGGTCGCCCGGCATGATGTCCTGGGAGGCAAAGCCAATGATCTGGTCGTATTTGCGCACCGGCTCGCCCTGTTTGATCGGCACCGTCGCGATCTTGTGACCGGCGGGCACCGTGCCGGTGGTCTTGACCTTCTCCACCTTGGTACCTGGCAGGATGTCGGTGCGGGCGACGACAACGTTGTCGGCGGGGTTCAGGCGCAAATAGATCGGCGGTTGGGCATTCATGGCGGTTCCTCCTGGCATTCAAGCTCACCGGCGGAGCGGACGTTAAGCCCGACAGTACCACCGCCTGCCGCTCCTGAACATTGCCGAGCACCCGCCCAGGGCTCCACCATGCGAAAGCCGACTGAATGCGGCCCTGCCTCGCTCCCGGTCAACGGGACAGGTCGCGTCTCCCGGCACTCCGCAAACGCAATACCTTAGTAACACACATAGATTTTTCCCCGAAAACATCTACATTTGTCTACTTTCATCTACATTCCAGCCGGAAAATGTAGATGCCGGGTTTATGCGGTGTAGATGGTATGTAGATGCAATGTAGACCCGATGTAGATGCGCGCGCCACCTGCACGAAAATCCCCTTCGCATCGAGAAATCCTTAATATTTTCTTAAATCTTCTCCACTAACCAAGCGCACCGCAGACCGGGTACTTAGGGTCGCCATCGCGCAATTCAACATGCCGGTGCTCCTTCGCCAAACGGCTGAAAGCACCGGTCATTGCCGCGCCTCACCCTCCGCAAGATCCCGGCTCTCCCGCCGGATCAAGTCCGGCGATCCGGCGGGAGAGCATGCAGATTTTGGCTCCACGCCCCCAAACCAGCCCGCCTTTCCCGGCGCTATCCGCAGGTCACCGGCTTCCGCCGTCACTTCTTCGCGGGCGATCCGCTGTCAGCGTTGCAGCCGCTGCCCTGGCTCTCCAGCAGGTCTACCAGCGGCCGGGCCATAAACTCCCGCTCCGAATCCATCAGGCCCTCCAGCACCGGCGGCGCGTCGGCACTATCCAATTGCGGAGTCGCCAGATCCAGCGCCCGCCAAAGCACGCCAATCGGGGCGCGGGCATAGTCGCACCCCACAACAATCTGGCCACTCTCGGTCTGTACCACGAGGCCAGACCGCAAGAGGTCTTCCAGCACCGCCGGCGAGGGTTCCGGTTCGATGCTCAACGCATCCAACGTCTCGCGATTGCCTGCTGCCAGCCAGAGACGGCGCAGCACCCGCACCGCCATCTGCAACCGCCATTCCGCCGTTGTCTGGTCAATCAGGTCCGTCCCGTCCAACAGGCGGCGTTCCGGCAGCGCCGCCGCTACATGCGCCCCGATCAGCAACAAGGTCCAGAAGGAATAGAGCCAAAGCAGGAGGATCGGCACCGCCGCCAGCGCGCCATAGATCGTGCGGTAATTATCGGCGGAGGCAACGAATACCGCGAATCCCATTTTCAGCACATAAAACATGATGGTAGCGGAGGCGCCGCCCGCCAGCGCGTGGACGAGCTTCACTCGAACCGACGGAATCACCAGATATAGCGCGGAAAACGCCGCGCATTGCAGGCAGAATTGCGCCAATTGGCGACCTTCGCGAGCGATAAAGCCATCATTGGTCGATATCCGGCTGGTAAGCGCTTCCACCTCTGCCGACACCGACAGGCTCATGCCCAGCATCAGGGGTCCGAGCGTCAGCACGGCCCAGAATGCCAGGATACGGGTCGGCCATGGCCGGGGAGCCTGCGCCCGCCAAATACGGTTGAACGTGCCCTCGATGGTGGCAAGGGTCAAAATGGCGGTGATGCCGAGGGCGATCACGCCGGGTGCGGTCAGCTTCTGGGCGTTTTCCAGAAACTGGCCGATATAGCCGCTGATCTGATCGGCGGTGTCCGGCACAAAGAAATCCAGCAGCAGTCCCTGTACCTGCCATTTCATATCGTCGAACGCGCCGAAGCCCGACAGAATCACCAGAGAGACGGCCAGCAGCGGCACGAGGCTCAGCAGAGAGGTATAGGTCAGGGCGGATGCCGTTTGCAGGCCCCTGTCATCCTGGAACCGGGCCGCGACATAGCGGGAAAAACGCCACCAGCGCCGCAAAACCGACACTGCGGTCCAGTTTTCCATCGCTCTAGCGCCTAGCGGCATTGCCTATGCTCCCCGCCTGCATCATACAGTGCGCGAGGATGCACGACGCACCCTCACATGGTACGGTGTATCCTGCTGTCAGGTTTGCGCCAAGCCTTCCAGCCGCAGGGATTGCGGAGCGGGGCCGCGCCGAGAGGAGTTATGATGGAGTTGCAGTCGAATTTGATGGCCGGAAAGCGTGGGCTCATCATGGGGGTCGCAAACGACCGGTCTTTGGCCTGGGGCATTGCCAAGACGCTGGCCGACCATGGTGCCGAACTTGCCTTCTCCTACCAGGGAGAGGCGCTGGAAAAACGCGTGCGCCCGCTTGCCGAGTCGGTTGGCTCCAACCTGCTGGTCCCGGCTGACGTTACCGACGACGCCAGCATGGATGCCGCCTTCGCCGCCATCAAGGACGCCTGGGGCAGCATGGATTTCATCGTTCACGCCATCGGCTTTTCCGACAAGAGCCAGCTCAAGGGCCGTTACGCGGATACCACGCGCGAAAACTTTTTGATGACCATGGATATTTCGTGCTTTTCATTCACCGATGTTGCCAAGCGCGCCAGTGAGATGATGCCGAATGGCGGCTCCATCCTGACGCTCACCTATTACGGCTCTGAGCAGGTCATGCCGCACTACAACGTCATGGGCGTCGCCAAGGCGGCGCTGGAAGCCAGCGTCCGCTATCTGGCGGTCGATCTGGGGCGCGACAATATCCGGGTCAATGCGCTCTCTGCAGGGCCGGCGCGCACGCTGGCCGCATCCGGCATCGGCGATTTCCGCTTCATCCTGAAGTGGAACGAGTACAACGCGCCGCTCCAGCGGAACGTGACTCTCGGCGATGTGGGCGGCAGCGCTCTTTACCTGCTGAGCGATCTGGGCGCCGCCGTGACGGGGGAAACCCATCACGTCGATTGCGGCTACCATGTGGTCGGCATGATGAACCAGCACCGCACGGCGGACACGGCCGAGCTGCTCGCTTCCTTCAAAGAAAAAGACTGACCGGCGTTAGCGCCGCCCGATAACCGCGTCCAGAGCCCCTCATGAGCCATAATTCCTTCGGCCACGCCTTCCGCTTCACCACCTGGGGCGAGAGCCATGGGCCCGCCATCGGCTGTGTGGTGGATGGCGTGCCTGCGGGCATTGCAATCGACGAGACCGCAATCCAGGCCCAGCTTGACCGCCGCCGGCCGGGCCAGTCGCGCTTCACGACCCAGCGGCAGGAACCCGACCAGATCAGGGTCCTCTCCGGCGTGTTCGAAGGCGTGACCACCGGTACCTCCATCGGCATGGTGATCGAGAACCAGGACCAGCGCTCCCGCGATTATGGGGAGATCAAGGACCGCTACCGGCCCGGCCACGCCGACTATACCTATCAGGCAAAATATGGCCGCCGGGACTACCGCGGCGGTGGACGCTCATCGGCCCGCGAGACCGCCATGCGCGTCGCGGCGGGCGCCGTGGCGCAGGCTGTGTTGAAAGTGATAATCGGCCCGCAGTGCCAGATCCGAGGTGCATTGGTGGGGATGGGCGGCGATGCGATTGACCGCGGCGCATGGGACTGGAACCAGGTCGGTCAGAACCCGTTCTTCGCGCCTGACGCTGCGGCCGCCGCACGCTGGGCGGAAACACTGGATGCCGCCCGCAAGGACGGCTCATCTCTTGGCGCGGTCATCGAGATAGTGGCCGATGGCGTGCCCGCCGGCCTGGGCGAACCCATCTACGGGAAGCTGGACAGCGACCTCGCGGCCGCGCTCATGAGCATCAATGCGGTGAAGGGGGTGGAAATCGGCGACGGCTTCGCCTCCGCCGCCATGCGGGGGGAGGATGCCCACGACCGCATGTATCCCGGCAACGGCCCTGCCCCCAGGTTCGAAACGAACCACGCGGGCGGCGTGCTGGGCGGTATCAGTTCGGGCCAGCCGGTAGTGGCGCGCTTTGCGGTGAAACCGACCAGTTCCCTCCTGATCCCGCAGCCGAGCGTCACGATTGACGGTCAGCCAGTAGAGGTGCGCACAAAAGGCCGGCACGATCCCTGCGTCGGCATACGAGCCGTGCCGGTGGGCGAGGCAATGATGGCGATCGTCCTCGCCGACCATGCGCTCCGCCAGCGCGGCCAGAACGGCGAGACCTGGCGCTAGAGCATCGCCGGTTCCAATTGAAACGCTATTGCGATCAGTTTGCCGGTCAAGATGCTCTAATTCTTATATTTAGGCAGATTCACCTGATCCGATTGGATTGGTTGAATCTGCCTTAGGTCCCGTCCCGCTCAGGTAGTTACCTACCCGAGCAGCAGGTCTACCCGATCAGCAGGACGCGGGATTCCTCGACACCCAGCAGGGCGAAGGCGGCAAGGGCTGCAAGGGTCAGGCCGTAGGACGCCGCGGTGACGAACCAGCTAATCTTGGGAGAGGACGAGTGGGAAGCGGGGGCAGAGGCTTGCATTTGCGGGAACTCCAAAATGTTGCGATGCAACAAAGATAGAATCTTTCCCGCGCCGGAAAACCGCAATTTATGCAGCCTATCCATGCTCTTATTGCATGAGTCGGAAGGTTCTTATGCATTTTTACCGGTTGAGCGCAAACTTTCAGCAATCGCGCCTTGCGCTGCACAATTTCCCAGCTTTTTGCCTCTTCCCCGAGCAAGAACTGCCTCGCTCCAGCAACCCACCCCCATCATTGGTCCGCGAAAAAGGAGCCGCCCGAAGGCGGCTCCCAACCGTTTGCTATGACACGGAAGCTTACTTCATGTAACCGCGGGAGAGCCATTCTTTCTGCTCTTCACGGTAAGCGCTGTAACTCTCCCAGACCTTCTTGAAGGTCGGGTTCGCAGCGGCTTCCTCGTTGGCAACTTCGATCCATTTCTCTTTCAGCAGGGCAAGGTCTTCGTCGCTCCAGGAGCGGATGTTGACGCCATGATCGTTCTTCATGCGGTTCAAGGCGGCACCCTGTTGCTGCTCGCCGTCGACGTATTCCTGCATGATGTTGGCGTCGCAAACGATGCCAACGACCGACTTCTGCCAATCGTTCAGCTTGTTCCACTTGTCCATATTGACGATCAACTCGCCGAACGACGCCGGCTGGTGCCAGCCGGGGAAGTAGTTGTACTTGGCGATCTGGTAGAAACCCAGGGTCTCGTCAATGGAGGGCATGGCGAACTCGGTCGCGTCGATCGAACCCAGTTCCAGCGCCGGATAGATGTCGCCGCCGGCCAGAAGCTGGGTCGAAACGCCGATCTTCTCCATCACGCGGGCGCCAAGACCGAAGAAGCGCATCTTGATGCCCTTCAGGTCTTCGATGCTTTTCACTTCCTCCCGGAACCAGCCGGAGGTTTCGGGCGGGATCATGCCGCAGATCCGGCCATGAATGTTATTCGCCGCCATCATTTCCTGATAAATTTCATTGCCGCCGCCATAGAACATCCAGGAATTGAACTCACCGAAGCCGGGGCCGAACGGCACCGAAGTGAAGAAGCCATAGGCCGTGTCTTGGCCCATGTGGTAGCCGGGGCTACCCCAGGCGCTGTCTAGCGCGCCGGACGATACCGGATCGAAATACTGTACGCCCGGCACCAGCGCGCCCGGCTCAAAGAATTTCACGCGGATTGTATCTTTGGAAATGTTCGTGATGTTCTCCGCCACGCGCTCGCCTGCCGGGCCGAGGATCGAAACCTTCGAGCCGAACGCGGAGTGCATTTTCCAGCGATGCCGCGGATCGTCCTGCGCACTGGCGCCAATCGCGCCAAGCGTCATCACAGCGGCAAGACCGCCGCCAACGAGGGATTTCATAACCATCTAGGTTCCTCCAGTTCTGTAGTGTTTTTTTACCGAAAGCACCGAGCGTATCCCGGCGCTGTGACGTCATCCGGCCCAGCAATTGGAACAAGACGACGCAGCGCAAACATGCCTGCTTGTCGCGAGTCAGGCAAGGCAATGTTCCACCAAGCGAACAAGTACGCGTAGAAATACACTGTCGAACCGTAACAAACCGCGGGCCAACGCAATTCCCCTAGTGGTTCGATCCAGCAACATATTGAATGAACCCGCTAGGGCGACGGCAACAATTGCTTCAGGTAATCACCGGTCCGCCAGGTCTTGAGAGTCTCCCAGCAGGCGCGGCAATACCCTCACGCTGACTTGACGGCTGAAGGCTATTTCCAGGACTTGTGCCTCCCCTCTGCACCAGCAGCGGAAACGGCAAGCACCAGCCGCGACCCTCCGCAGGCTCGACGCTCTTCATCCGGCGTGGGAGGAAGCCCGCCCGAGGAGCCACCCCATTGCGCATTGCCGCCAACGCCCCGACCTGGACTATCCCCGCCGTCCTGATGCTCGCCACCTCGGTCAGCATTCTGGCGACGGATCTCTACACCCCGTCCCTGCCCAGGCTGGCGGACGTCTTTGGCGTCCCGGCAGAGACCGTCCAGCTCACCATGACGCTGAACCTGGCGGGGTTCGCCTTCGGGCAATTGCTCTATGGCCCGGTGTCGGACCGGTTCGGCCGGCGCCCGGTCATGCTGTTCGGCGTGCTGCTTTTCACCCTGTGTTCCGCTGCCTGCGCGCTCGCCTGGTCCATCGAGTCCCTGATCGCCTTCCGCATCCTCCAGGGCCTGTCTGCCGCCTGCGAGGCGGTAATTGGCTGGGCCGTTATCAAGGAACTCTATGGCGAGAAGGACGGCGTCCGCGTCGTCGCCATCTTCTCCATGGTCATCGCGGTCGCGCCCGCCATCGGCCCGGTCATCGGCAGCCAGATGCTGATCCGCTTCGGCTGGGAGTCCAACTTCTGGCTGCTGACCGGCCTTGCCGCCATCACCATCATTGCCCTCTGGGTATTCCTGCGCGAGACCGCAACGCCCGACCGCCGGGCCCTGCAACCGAGCCGCATCATTGCTGAAGCGCACCGCACGGTCCGGGTTCCCGCCTTCTGGCTCTACACGGTCGGCCCCGCCGCCGCCCTGGCGGGGCTGTTCGCCTTCGTGACGGAGGGGCCGTTCGTCCTGATCGACCAGATGGGCCTGACGCCCGACATCTTTGGCTACTATTACGCCGCCGTGGTGGCCTGCTTCATCGCCACCAACCTGACCGTCAACCGCGTCGCACAGCGGGTGGAGAGTGCGGTTCTGCTGCGCCTCGGCAGTATTCTGGCGCTATCGGGTGGCGGGCTGGCGTTACTGCTGGCCGCGACCGGCTGGATTGCCCCCTGGAGCCTCTGCCTTGCCGTCGCCCTGTTCATCTCCAGCATGGCCCTGGTGTTCGCCGTCGCCCCCCTGAAAGCGCTCGCCGCCACCGATGCCGCCACCGGCATGGCCTCTTCCATCCGCGGCTGCCTGGAAATGCTGGGCGCGATGCTGGGTTCGGCTGGCGTCACCATCCTGCACGACGGTACAGTCTGGCCACTGGTGACGGTCATCGCCGTCTGCGCGGCCTGCATGGCGGCCGGCAACTGGGGCGCGGAGCAGACCGCCAGACGGATGGCGCGGGCGTAAAACGCATAGCAGAAAACACCGGGTAGCTTTCCGGCCGTCATGCGTGCCGGCCCGAAGGGACGGGTGCAGAACGATCGAAATTGGCTTAACTCTGCAATGCAATCATAAATAGAGTGAAAATGATATTATAGATTCTATAAATTGATGATTTTTAAGTCAGCTAGGCGGACAAAGCTGCCATTGATCTAACGTCAGCTTTAGAGCGATGGGGCGGAACTGGCAGATTTGTTGATCATCGCTCGTTCCAGCCTTTCCCGGCGATAATCTTCGGCCCGGCCTTGTCCACGCGGCGCGCCCGTGTCTCGGACTGCTTGGCGTCGGAGAAGTGCAGAACCCAGCCGCGTTGTCGTCCGGGCGTCAGCTTTTCAAAGGCTTCTGCCAGCTCGGGATCGTCATCGAGGGCGTCCTGGAGCTCGTCCGGATAGTCGAGATTATCCTTCTCGGTGAACGCTACCTCTATCCCGTCCTTCTCCGCCTGAATGGCGCGTCTGATGAAGCGCCGCAATCTGTCCTCGCT
Source organism: Alphaproteobacteria bacterium (assembly GCA_965222315.1). Lineage (GTDB taxonomy): Bacteria > Pseudomonadota > Alphaproteobacteria > Bin95 > Bin95 > JACKII01. Next base: position 3,745,544 of record OZ244951.1, read on the forward strand.
GTCTTCGATCTCTTTAAGGCTCTTGAAGTGCAGCCGCCGCATGGCCTGCGAGTGCTTGCCGGGCCGGACGAGAGCGCTGTTTTCATCCTCCAATAGCGACCCCTTGAAGAACCCGACGGCGCAGGAGTTCTTCATCCCGTAGATGATAGCGACGTTGCGTTCGTCCCAAGCATAGCAGAGCTTGCCCCACTTCACGCGCTCTTCAAGGTCACAATCGAGGAGGATGTCGCGCAGCTTGCGCCGCTCGTCCTGCCAGTTCGTCTGGTTCAGAAGGTCTCTGACCGCGGTGTCCTCTGCCATGCCGGTTGTCCTTCAGCTTCAATGCGGCGCGACGAAGAGTTATCCAAGCGCGATCACTGCACAGGCGGCCGCGACACCCAGCCAGTAATACATCGGCCCGTTATCCTCGGCAGCGGTGCGCAGATGAACGCCGGAGAAGACTAGCATTTCCACCGCGACCCCGATGGCCGCGAGTGGCGCCAGCCATCCCAGCGTTGACGCGGATCTCGCACGAGAGGTCGCCACTCAGACGACCTCTCGCCCGGACTCTCGACCGCATGTTGCAAGGCCTTTGGTCAGTCTGGATTGCGCTTATCTTGATCCGATCAGTTCATAACGTTCTTATATACGATTCCGTCTTTCATGATGATCAGAATTTTCTTGGGATCGGCAATCAGGTTTATGTCCGAAAGTGGATCGCCATCGATCAGCAACAAATCGGCCAGCGCGCCTTCTTCAACGACGCCCATCGTGCCCTGATAGGAACTCCGCTTGCCGGACATGGCAAGAAGTTGCGCGTTGCTGGCTGTCGCCATCCGCAACGTCTCGGCCGGGGTAAACCAGCGCACCATCTTGGCAAGCTGCGCGCCCTGACGCTGCGCCAGATTCGGATCGAATAGGGCGTCGGTGCCCCATGCCAGATTGACCCCGTACTCCTTGGCCAGCGCGTATGCCGTGTCGGTCCCACGTGTCATCTCCAGTTGCTTTGCTCGATTTGCCGAGCCTTCGGGAAACGGGATCGCATCCTCATCGTCCAGAAACGGCTGCATGCTCCACCAGATCCCGTTTTCCGCCATAAGGCGAACGGTGTCTTCGTCGGCCAGTTGCCCGTGATCGATGCTCTTCACACCTGCCGCGATCGCGGCCTGAATGGCGTCGGGTGTGTAGGCATGGACCGTGACATAGGTGCCCCAGTCTTCCGCTGCCTCGACCGCAGCGCGCATCTCGTCCGCTGTAAACTGCGTCACGTCGATCGGATCGAAATCCGAGGCAACGCCGCCACCCGCCATGATCTTGATCTGGCTCGCACCGCGCATCAGTTGTTCCCTGACACGGCGCAGAACCTCTGGCCGCCCGTCGGCAAGTGCCGTGAAGCCGTACCGTTCGGAGAAGTGCGGCGGTGTGCCATCGGAGCGGGGCAGATCGAGGACCGTGCGGAAATCTCCGTGTCCGGATGTTTGCGAGATCGTGGCGCCTGAGGGCCAGATCCGTGGCCCGGGCATGATGCCCTCGTCAATCGCCCGCTTTAATCCAAAGGTCGGCCCACCGAGATCGCGGACCGAGGTAAAGCCCCGCATCAGCGTCTCTTCGGCGGCGATAGCCGCACGCAGCATGACGTAGTTAGGATCGGAGGTCATCATCACGCCAATCGGAATGGTCGACATGACGAGGTGGACATGCGCGTCGATCATCCCGGGCATTAGCGTCCGTCCGTCACCATCAACGACCAGTAAATTGCCGTCGCCTTCGGTCGTGATCGCCTCCGCCGAAATGCGCTCGATCAGACGATCACGCACAAGGACATTCACCGGGTCTGTAAGCGCGTCGGCGTTTCCATCGAATACTCGTACGTTCTGGAAAAGCGTGGATGGCGCGTCGCTGGCCTGCGCCAGCGCGCCTTGCGCCAAAAACAGGACGGATAGGCTGACAAGCAGGCCTGATATAAAGGTCTTCACCTCGGCTCCCATGAATATTCTCCCGTAGTGTCGCGTCACAACACATCTGAGCCTGGAAGCGCTCCAGCGGAATTGGCGTCGACAAATGCATGGAAAGTGGAAAGCCTGGGCGCTGTGTCTCCCTGCCCGACGTCATAAGACGTAACATGTCTGGGTTGGACCGCATAGCATTTCGGTCAGATAAAAAAAATATCTCGCGCAATCAATTGCGTTGGGCCGTCAGCGTTCCGCGCCTTGCATGGTTGGCCGCTGCCGTGTCGCCGCGAACGAACGGCGAGATCAGCAATTTGAACGATGAACCCGTTCAATCGGCGTGGCCGGCTGCGTATAGGTCAGCAGAAGACACATGCCACGACATTGCAAGTTGGGCTCCGAGCCGCCTTGTGGCAGTGCAGAGGGTGGCGCGGAAACTGCGCCTTGGAATGTCAGCTTCCGTGCGAACTGACTTACTGGCTCGCTCCCGCAGCGAAAGTCCGCTCTCCGCCCATCGCGACCGATGGTGCGATTCATACCAAAGGCTACTTCGGGTTCGGAGCTGACCTTAAGCGACATGCTTTTCACACCTTATGGTTGAATTTTCTGACGGCCGAATGGGCGAAAGCGGTCATTTCTTCATGCCCCCGCCGATACCAGCGCGCCCATCCGCTTCGCCATCGCTGCCGCCTCCGTGATGATCTCCTCAATCACAGCCGCCGCCGGCTTAACCTGCGCCTCGCTTTTCAGCATGCCGCAAATCTGGCCGACAACCGCCTGGCGGCTCCCCTCGTACTCCTCGCCCTTCTTGCGCCCGGCCCGAACCGCGCGCTGGTGCTGCTTCAACTCCTCCACCGTCGCCCCACGCAGCCGCGCTTCTTCGTAGGCCAGCACTTCGGGCGTGGCGAAGGCGCGGGTGGTCTTGCCGGTCAGGGCCTTGGAGATGATCGTGCCTTCCTCTCCCGTTCGCAGGATAGCCTCCTTGTACCAGCCGGGGTCCTCTGCCTCCGTCGTGCAAATCAGGCGGGTGCCGAGTTGCGCGCCGACCGCCCCCAGCGACAGCGCCGCCAGGAAGCCGCGCGCGTCGCCGATGCCGCCCGCCGCGATCACCGGCACGTTGACCGCGTCCACCACCTGCGGCACCAGTGGCAGGGTCGCGATCCAGCCAACATGGCCGCCGCCTTCCGTCCCGCTGGCAACGATGGCGTCCGCCCCCTCCGCCTCGACCCGCAGCGCATGGCGCACCGTCGGCACCACCGGAATCACCTTAATCCCCACCGCCCGCATCGCACCGACCGCATCCGGCCCCGGATCACCCAGGCCAGTGGTCACCACCGGGATTTTCTCGTCAATGCAGATCTGCGCCCGCTTCTCCGTAAAGGCGCGGCCGACGGGCGTGATGTTCACGCCAAACGGCTTGCCGGTCAGCTTGCGGGTTTCCTCGATCTGCCGCAGCAGGTCCGCTTCCGTCTCGCCAAAGGTGGGCAGCACGCCGAGCCCCCCGCCCTCGCTCACTGCCGCCACGAGGCGCGGCTTGCCCGCCCCCTGCATCGCCCCCATCAGGATCGGGTAGCGGATGTTGAGCATATCGCAAATGACGGTGTGAAACATCGGGGCGCGTTCCTTGGGTTGAACTTTGGTGCCATTGTTCCGGGCATCCCGCTTCCACGCAAGAGAGGCTCTTGACCGCATGACCATTGCACCACCCGGAATCCGTTACGAGACCGACGGCCCAGTCGCCATCATCACCATCGACCGGCCCGCCGCCCGCAACGCCCTCGACCATGCCGCTGAAGCGGAACTGGCCGAGGCAGCAAACCGCATGGCCATGGACGACGCCATCAAGGCCGGCGTGCTCACCGGGGCGAACGGCACGTTCTGCGCCGGCGCAGACCTGAGCGAGATGGCGGTGAAAGGCGGCGGTTACAAACCTTGGGCAGGCGCCGATGGCCCGCTCTCCAACCGCCCGGCCAAGCCTCTGATCGCCGCGGTGGAAGGCTATGCGGTCGCGGGCGGCCTCGGCGTCGCGCTCTGGGCCGACCTCCGCGTCGCGAGCGAAACCGCCGTCTTCGGCGTCTTCTGCCGCCGCTTCGGCGTGCCAATGAGCGACGGCACGCCCACTCGCCTGCCGCACATCGTCGGACAGGGCCGGGCGCTCGACATGCTGCTGACCGGCCGCCCGGTCAAGGCGGAGGAGGCGCTCGCGATGGGCCTCGCCAACCGCGTGGTGCCGGCGGGGCAGGCGCTGGAGACCGCCTTAGCCCTGGCCCAACAGATCGCAGGCTTCCCGCCGCTGGCCATGCTGGCTGACCGCCAGGCGGCCCTCGAAGCCTTCGACCAGCCCGAACCCATCGCGCTGGTGAACGAAGCCGAAGGCGCCTACGCCGCCAAGACCGAAGAAGCCCAGGCCGGCGCGGCGCGCTTCGCAGGCGGCACCGGGCGGCACGGTGATTTCAGCGGCAGCTAACGCGTATCCGCCGGCGCCTTGCCTTTGGCTGCTGCCTCGGCTTCCTCTTGCGCGATGACGGCACGGGCGGCACCGGCGGCCGCCTCTTCCCGGACCCGTTGCTGACGGGCCGCATCCTCGTTGTCGACGACCTCGCCATTGCCATGATGGCCGTCGTCGGCGATCCGCACCGTGACCTCGCGGTGGGCGAACTTGATGCCTTCCCTCTCGAAGAGTTCACGCAGCTTGGCGAAGACCTTGGTCCGCAAGGTCCACTGATCGCCCGGCTTGGTCTTGAACTTGACCCGCACGATCATGGCCGAGTCGTCCATCTGGATGACGCCCTGGCTCTTCAGCGGCTCCATGAACTTCGGACCCAGTTCCGGGTCTTCCAGCATCTGCTGGCCCAGCTTCTTGATCATCTTGCGCAGCTTCTCGACATCCGTGTCGTAGGTGACGCGCAGCGGCAGCTTCATCATCACCCAGTCGCGGGAGAAGTTGGTGAGATACTTGATCTCGCCGAAGGGGATGGTGTGCAGAGGGCCATTGTGATGGCGCAACTGCATGGAGCGGATCGAGATGCTTTCGACCGTGCCGGCCACGTCGCCCAGATTGATGTACTCACCCTTGCGGAAGGCATCGTCGATCAGGAAGAAGAACCCCGACAGCACGTCCCGCACCAGCGTCTGCGCGCCAAAGCCGATGGCGAGGCCGAGCACACCGGCGCCGGCAAGCAAAGGCGTTACATTCACGCCCATTTCATCCAGGACGGCGAGACCGGCCAGAAGCAGGATAAAGAAGCGTGCGGCGCCGCGGATCAGCGGCATCAGCGTGCCGAGGCGCGTGCCGCCCTTTCCGCCCTCGCCGTCCTGCTCTTCCTCGCCTTCAGCGCCTGATGCGGCCCGGTCGATGGCAATCTGCCGGTCATGGGCGACGTTCATCGCCTCCCAGGCAGCATAGGCAATCATGATGATGATCAGCGAGGCGATCACCGACCCGGCCAACTGTGCGCCAACCCCCTGGGCAGCCAGGTCCTGCAGGTTCAGGCCCCACATACTGGCGAGACCGACGATCAGCAGGACCACCACGGGAATCCGCGCGACCCGCACAATACCGTCCTGGGTCAGCCGATGGGCAACCTGGACGCCCAGGTCTTCCTCTGGATCGACCGGCCAGGCCGCGCGCACGATGGCGGCAATGGCGACCTCAAGCAGCGGCAGCCCCAAAATCACGACAAGCGTGGCGTCAACCGCGTTCAGGTTGATCGGCACGTCCGTGGCTGCAAGCAGCATCACCAGCAAGAAGTTGAAAATGACAAGGCCCACAGCGATTTTGGGCCATGCGTTTGCAAACCGCTCCCAGGCCGGCTCGACATGGCCCTCGCCGCGCACCATGGCGGTAATCGCCACCCGCGCCTGCCACAAGGTCAACGCCATCAACCCATAGTAGACAAGCGCGACCCAGAAGCCGGTCCGAAGTTCCATCGGCACGCCGAATACCTGCAGCCAGATCAGAAAGCCGACGCCGAAGCCCGACCAGCCGAAGATCACCATGATGCGCCGCGTCAAAAACCGCGCGGAATCGTCGTCTATCGCGCAAAGGCGCAGGTGAGGCCGTCCGGGCGCCAGCACGAATGCGGCGCACATCCCCGCGAACAGCGTAATCGCCAGCGCCTGAATGATGAATCTTCCGGTCATGAAATCCGGCGGGGTTCCAACGTTGATAACCCGGTTAATCAGCAATGCGCTGAACAGGAACACGACCAGATAAACGGCCTGAAGGGCAAACCGGCCCGCCAGCAGTTTGACCCGCGAGCCCAGTCCGTCGGGCACGGTGTTCAGCACCCTGCCATGCACCCCCTGTAACAGCCATTTCACAACGCGCGACAGGATCAGGCCACCCGCGATCGCCGCCACTACACCGGCCAAAAACAGCCAAAGCGGGCGATCGCCCCGCTTCTCCGCAAACTGTTCCATCGCATCGCCGATGGCGCCGGGGTACTGCGGAACGTTCAAGACAGCGCTCAGGACAAACCCGCCCAAAGCAGATCCCCAGTCTTCCGCCACCTGCAGAAACCCGCGCTGGTCTTGCTCCGCAAGCGCGGCGGCCCGCGCATCGGCCTGCTTGTCCAATTCGGTGAGGAGCATGGTGCGGATTTGCTCGTCGTCCAACTCCGACAAGAGATCCCGAATGGCCTCCCGTGTCAGGTCGTCTGGCAGTCCAGGCGCCGCCGCCCCTTCACCGCCGCCAGCGCTGGACATCGGCACCTGCGCCGCCGCGGGCTGCCCGGCCAGACAGAAACCGGCAATCAACACGGCGATCAAGTGACTAACCCGTAGCCATTTTGGCAACATCACAGCATCCTCTTGCTATGCCAGCGAGGCGGATATCGTTTACCCTGCCCGGTGCATACTCTGATTTGACAGGAAATCGCAACAACGCCAGTCGAATGGCAATTCTCAAGCCCGAAACATTGGCCTTGAGAGACTAGCAGATGGCGAAGCAAACAATGACCAAAATCCAAACTGCAACATTTGATGTAATTGTTGTCGGCTACGGCTTTGCGGGTGGCGCCGCCGCAATTGCAGCAGCTGATGCCGGGGCATCGGTTTTATTACTGGAAAAGATGCCTCAGCCGGGCGGTATCTCGATTACAGCAGGCGGCGGCATCCGGGCGACCAACGATGCAAACGCCACCTTCGACTACTTGCAGGCGACCAATGATGGCCGCACCGACGACGCCTGCATCCGTGCAATCGCCGACGGCATGGCCCGCACACCAGGCATGATTCGCGAACTCGCCGCCATCAACGGGGCCGAGGTCGTGGTGCGGGACTTCCCCGGCAACTACCCCTACCCCGGCTATGACTCCCTTCAGATGATCGACATTGTGGACGTGCCTGGTTTCGACCCTGCCACCGGCTATCCCCACGCCAAGGGTCTGCGCGGCGGTCCGAACGTTTTCAAGGTCGTGGAAGACAACGTAAACGCGCGGATAAATATTACCGTGTGGTTGAACAGCCCAGCCAGGCGGCTGCTTCGCGGGCCGGAGGGCGAAATCACCGGCCTGATGGCGGAGCATGAGGGACAAGAGGTCCGCATCGCAGCCAAAGGCGGTGTCACCCTGGCCGCCGGCGGGTTCGAGAACGCGCCCGACATTCAGGAACAGTTCTGGCAGTTGCGGCCGGTACTCTCCGCCGCCGCACCCGGCAACACCGGCGACGGCCTGCGCATGGCCATGAGCGCTGGCGCGGACCTTTGGCATATGTGGCACTTCCACGGCTCCTACGGATTCCGCCACCCGGACCCCGCCCTGCCCAATGCCGCCATCCGCTTGAAGCGCATGCCCGACTGGCGGCCGGATGGGCCGGCGGGCGCTGGCGACCAGGGCCGCGTCGCGCCCATGTGCTGGATCGTCGTCGACCGGAACGGCCAGCGCTACATGAACGAGTACCCGCCTTATGTGCAGGACACCGGCCACCGCATGATGGATGCCTACGACCCGGCGGTGCAGGACTTCTCCCGCATCCCGTCCTGGATCGTGTTCGACGATGCAGGCCGACAGATGTACCCGATCGGCCAGCCGGTCTTCAGTGACCCGTCGGCCCACTATGACTGGAGCCCGGACAATATGAAGGAGGTGGATAGCGGCCTGTTCGTCAGGGCGGAAAGCCTTGGTGAATTGGCGGCGAAAATCGGTGTCAGCGGCAACGTCCTGTCCCGGACCGTCGCCGGATGGAACGCGGCAGTCGAAGCGGGCGAGGATCCTATGGGGCGGCCCAAGGGCGCTCTCGTTCCGATCAGCCAGCCGCCTTACTATGCGGGCGCGCTTTACCCGGTAATTTCCAACACCCAGGGCGGCCCGCGCCACGATGCCCGCCAGCGAGTGCTGGACCCTTTCGGCGGCCCCATCCCCGGCCTCTACGTCGCGGGCGAACTCGGCAGCATTTGGGGCTCGTTCTATCTGGTCGGCGGCAATCTGGCGGAATGCTTCATCACAGGGGAAACCGCCGGCAAGGAAGCGGCGGCCCGGCTTTAGCGTCCCGCAACCCTCGCCCGCTTCAACTCGCCTTCCAATCTTCCCGCAAGCCAGAGGAAGAACATCCGCCAGTCGCTTGCCAGTGACCAAAGCGGGTAGCGGAAGGTGGCGGGCCGGTTCCGCTCTACCGCGAGATGCCCGGTCCACGCGAAAAAATAGCCGGAGATGACGGCGGCCGGCAAATACCACCAATTGGCGGTCACCGCGAAAGCGATCAGCAACAGCAGCGCCAACCCGGTACCCAGGAAATGGAGAAGTCGGGTTCCGGGTGCCGCGTGTTCCGCCAAATAGTAAAGCCAGAATTCCCGGTATGTCTTGATCGGCTCGTTCGCGTCGGGCCGCTCTGTCTCCATGCCGAATCTCCGCCAAAGGGTAAAGCATCCCTTGCACCTCGCAGGCATAATGCGTAAGTGACGCGCTCGGCTCAATGGAGGGCTGAAGTTTCGCCGAAGAAAGGTCTCAACCATGGGCTACAAGGTTGCAGTCGCCGGCGCCACGGGCGCGGTTGGCTATCAAATCTTTGAAGCATTGGATGAAGTCGACTTCCCGGTCGACGATATTGTTGCGCTGGCAAGCTCCCGCTCTGCTGGCAAAGAAGTCTCGTTCGGCGACAAGACCCTGAAAGTCAAAGACCTGGCCACCTTCGATTTCGAAGGCTGGGACATCGGCCTGTTCTCACCGGGCGGCAGTGTGTCCGCGATCCACGCCCCCCGCGCGGCGGAGGCCGGCTGCGTCGTCATCGACAATACCAGCCATTTCCGCATGGAGCCGGACGTCCCGCTGGTTGTGCCCGAAGTGAACCCGGAAGCGCTAGCCGGCTACACCAACCGCAATATTATCGCCAATCCCAACTGCTCCACCATCCAGATGGTGGTGGCCCTGAAGCCCCTGCACGACATCGCCCGCATCAAGCGCGTGGTCGTCTCCACCTATCAGGCGGTCAGCGGCGCGGGCAAAGCGGGTATGGACGAGCTTTGGCAGCAGACCAAAGGCATCTATCAGCTGGACGAGATGAACCCCCAAAAGTTTCAGAAGCAGATCGCCTTCAACGTCATCCCCCAGATCGACGTGTTCATGCAGGACGGCTCCACGAAGGAAGAGTGGAAGATGGTCCAGGAAACCAAAAAGATCATGGACCAGGAGATCGAAGTCGTCGCCACCTGCGTGCGCGTGCCGGTGATGGTCGGCCATTCGGAAGCGGTGAACATCGAGTTCGAAGAACCGATCGACCTGGATCAGGCCTATGAGGCCCTGTCTGAAGCGCCCGGCGTGATGCTGCTGGACCGTCACGAAGACGGCGCCTACGCCACACCGATCGATTGCGTCGGCGACCCGGCCGTATTCGTCTCCCGCGTGCGGCAAGATACGACGGTGCCTTACGGCCTTACCCTGTGGGTCGTCTCCGACAATCTCCGCAAGGGCGCAGCCTACAATGCCGTCCAGATCGCGCAGGAACTGACGGCGAACTATATGTAGGGAAGATCAGGCCCCGGTTTTGATTTCCGGGGCCTGCACCTCTCTTTAAAACTCGACTTCCAGTTCCAGAATCTCGTCAGGTTCGGCCAGCGCATCCGCATACCATTCCCGCATCGGCGCCCAGTCGATGATGTGGTCGCAATAGGCATCGAGTTGAGGCGGCAAATCCACCGCATAGGTGCGGAACCGCGTGCATACCGGCGCGTACATGGCGTCGGCCATGGTTGGCTCACCATACAGGAACGGTCCGCCCCAACGCTCCTGGCACTCCGTCCAGATTTCTTTGATCCGCTCCACATCCGGACGGGCGCCGGAGAAAATCTTAAATGCCTTGTGCCGCGCCTTCAGGTTCATGGGCAGGGCGGAACGCAGATTGTGAAAGCCGGAATGCATTTCGCCAGAAATCGCACGGCAATGCGCCCGCGCTACCGGTTCGACAGGCAACAGGCCCGCCTCCGGCCGCAGCTCGGCCAGGTATTCGGCAATGGCCAGCGTATCCCAAACCACAACATCGCCGTGGGTCAGCCGTGGCACCCGCACAGAAGGCGACAGCAACAGCAACTCACGCCGGGATTCCGGCGCGTCCACATCGACCGGCTTCTCCTCGAACTTCAGCCCGGCCATCCGGCACAGCAGCCATCCGCGCAGCGACCAGGCGGAATAGTTTTTTGAGGATATCGTCAGTTCGGCTACGGTCATGTCGCATTCATCCGGAGTCTCTGGGTGCGGTGCAGCGACAATCATCTCGCGTTGCAGCAAATTTTGCACTACGCTTTTTGTCCTGTGCCTTCGTTTGGACGATGAATCTCGTGCTTTATCAAAGTTATCAGTTTCAGGACGATCTTCTTGCCCCCATGCGCATGCTGGCGAAATGGCAACAGCAATGCTTCGGGCAATCGTTTTGGGGGCACGGCTTCGTCGGCCAGCCAGCGTGGGGAGGCATCAGTTCTTTCCGCGCCCGGAGCCTCGCCGCACTGGAAATGATCTCGCGCCTTCAGTTGACCCATACCCGGCCCGATTTCGGCATCGACACGGTCTTGTCCGGCAATCAAATGGTACCGGTATCCGAGGAAGTGGCGCTCGACATGCCGTTCGGGAAGCTGCTGCACTTTACCAAGGAAGTGCCGGTCCCTCAGCCGAAAGTGCTGGTTATCGTGCCCCTGTCCGGACATTTCTCCACCCTGCTGCGCGGAACGGTGGAGACGCTGTTGCAGGATCACGATGTCTATCTAACGGATTGGGCCAATGCCCGCGACGTGCCAGGGTCGGCAGGGCGGTTCGGCGTCGATGAGTATATCGACTATCTGATCCGCTTCCTGGAGGAGATCGGGCCGGGCAGCCATGTCCTGGCGGTCTGCCAACCTTGCGTGCAGGCCCTTGCCGCCGTTGCCGTTATGTCCGAACAGAACCACCCGGCCACTCCGCTCTCGATGACCCTGATGGCCGGGCCGATAGACACTCGCGAAAGCCCGACCGCCGTCAATGAACTGGCCGCGAAAAAGACGCTGGAATGGTTCGCGCAATCGGTTATCGCCACAGTCCCCGCACGCTATCCGGGCGGCGGGCGCAACGTCTATCCAGGGTTCCTCCAGCTCTTTGCTTTCATGTCCATGAACATGGACCGGCACCGCAACGCCCACGTCAAAATGCACAACCTCCTGGCAAAGGGGCAGCGCGAAGAGGCGGCCAAAATCAAAGACTTCTACGACGAATATTTCGCCGTTCTCGACCTGACCGAAGAGTTCTACCTGGAAACGATCGACCGCATTTTCCAGAACGCCGAATTGGCCGAAGGACGTTTCGAATACCGGGGGAAGCTGGTCAGGCCGGACCTGATCCACAAAACCGCTCTACTGACCGTGGAGGGGGGACGCGACGATATCTGCGCTCTCGGCCAGACTGCGGCGGCGCACGATCTGTGCTCGTCGCTACGGCCACATCTGAAGCGGCATCATTTGCAGGCCAATGTCGGCCACTACGGCGTCTTCAACGGCAAGCGCTGGCAGAAAGAAATTTATCCCGTCGTCCGAAACATGATCCTGGCAATGGAATAACCGCTTCGGCAGCGATCATTTTAGTGAACCGCTTCCAGGAACCCCACAAGCAGGTCTAGCCGTCGCAACGCATCTTCTGCCGGGGCGGCGGTCCATACTGCATGAACCCCAGCATAGACCAATGAATGAAAATGCCCCCGCACAAGGCGAGGGCATCGTCAGTACTCTCCCCCGCCGCGTAGGACGGGGGCTCGAAGAGTGTTGCGTCTCGGCTTGCGACTAGAAGCGCATCGAATACCCCAGTGTAACAGAGACCGTGCTGTCATCGACGCCTTGGTCGCTGATGTCATAGGCTGCCTTCACCGAGAAAGCACCGAGGCTCATGCCGATTTCGGGACCGTAGATCCAGTCGTCGTTCACGCCCTGACCGTAGATACCACCAGCATTCAGGCCGACGGAGACACCGAGGCCGCCCATGTCGCCAACCTCAGTCACGTTGCCGAAGTGTAAATCGACGCTCGCAACCGAACGGCCGCCAAAGGTACCCTGGCCGCTGAGCGGAACAAACACCGCCTGCTCGCCACCGACGGAGATGCGCTCTGAGAGAAAGTAGTCGGCGGAAAGATTGGCACCCAGCAGGTTTTTGTCCTGGGCCCCGTTATAGCCGTAATAAAAACCGGGTGTGACCTGTATACCCTTCCACACTTCGGCGACTTTGGTATCCGTCATGCCGCTGTCTGCGGGGGCCGCCGGGGCCGCCGCCATCGGGTCAAAGCTGATCACGACTGCGCGGTTAGCCTGCTCCGCGACGCCGTCAGGAGTCGCAACGATGAGCGAGTTTTCGCCGACACCCCTCATCGAGATCTTGTCCGAGGAGACGCCCTTCTTAACCATGGCGTCACGCACTGCGGCCGCGCGCATCTCCGAGACTTGCTGATTGCGTTTGGCGCCGCCCACCGTATCGGAGTGGCCTACCAGGTTGATCGACGCTGTGTTGCCGGCCTTGAACGCCGCAACAGCGTCATCCACGGTCGCCATCGCTTGGGAATCAAGTGTGGTTGAACCCATAGCGAACCCCACCGTGTACTCGGCAGCGACTGATCCAACGGATCCGAAGCTGAGCATTGCCGCTACAGAAGCAGCCAAATAAAACTTCTTCATGATGACTCCATGAGTACCCAGTTAATTGCGAGGATCCGTGTCCACGCTGATGCAGCGATCACGAAAACAAGGCCCCTCTCACCCGTAATTGGAGGCATACACGAGGGATGCATCGCGACGTGCTGACACATCCATTTGAGGGAACCCTGCGCTTTAACCATCGCCCGTCGAGCTGCACTCGGTGAGTCCGATAAAATCGACGCCTCTCAGATATTTACGGGAATCGTCTTTGTACCGGTTTGGGAATGTTGCACAAAAGTCACTGTGGCTGATTTATCGGAAATGCGGACACGTTCTCGTGAAATGCGGCGTGGTGCTTGGTATTTTCAGCGGACCGCCTCCAAGAACTGCACCAGCCGGTCGAGACGCCGGAGCACGTCATCGGCGGGCGCGGACTTCAGACCGAAGATGCAGCGGGTCACGCCGGCATCCCGCAGTTCCGCAATCCTGCCTGGGTCGCGCGGCGTGCCGAAGGTGGTGATCGGCATGGGCGCGCGGCCTGCCTCATCCGTCCGCCGCCGCAGCTCCCCCATCATGGCGATGCGTTCGTCCCAGCGGTCGTCGTCCGGATGGTCGGCCAGCATGGGTATCCAGCCATCGCCGTAGCGCATCACCCGATCCAGCGTCCGGGGCGCGTCGCCGCCGATAAAGATGGGCACATGCGGCTTCTGCACCGGCTTCGGCCAGGACCAGATATCGTCGAAGTTCACAAACTCACCGTGATAGCTGGCTTCGTCCTTTGTCCAGATTGCCCGCATCGCCTCGCAGCGCTCGCGCATCAGCTTGAAGCGCCGCTCCCACCGGCCACCGTGGTTCTCCAGTTCCTCCCGGTTCCAGCCGCCACCGACGCCAAAGTCGATGCGCCCGCCGGAGATATGGTCCAGGCTCGCCACCTCCTTCGCCGTGATGATCGGGTCCCGCTCCACCACCAGGCAGATGCCGGTGCCGAGCCGGATGCGCTTCGTCACCGCCGCCGCGGCCGCCAGGCAGATAAACATGTCCACATTGTGGGAGTAATCGAGCGGCATCTTGTCGGCGATGCGGAAGGCCTTGTCGCTGCCCGCCGGAATGTGGGTGTGGTCCGGCACAAACAGCGCGTCGAGCCCCCTCTCTTCAACGGCAATGGCGAGGTCCGCAGGCCCCATCGAGAAGTCGGTGGGAAACATGGTGACGCCGAATTCCATGGCGCATTCCTCCGTTCGCTTGTTGCTTGTGGCCGAGCCTAGAGGGCTTCCACTCGTCTGACGAGGCCTTCTGCTTATTGTTGCCATCATTGACCGCTCCCGGTTGCTTTGTGCTACTTTCGTGCCAACAGATCGTGCAACCCGCGACAAGCGATGCCATCCGATTGGACTACCAGATGACCAAGACTGCCCACTATGACGCCCTTATCATCGGCGCCGGTTTCGCCGGCATGTATCAACTGCACCTGCTGCGCGACAAACTGGGCCTGAATGCCCGCGTGCTGGAGGCCGGTGACGGCGTCGGCGGCACCTGGTACTGGAACCGCTACCCCGGCGCGCGCTGCGACACCGAAAGCCACGCCTACTGCTTCACCTTCGACAAGGACCTTTATCTCGGCTGGGAATGGTCGGAGCGGTATCCGCAGCAGCCGGAAATCGTGCGCTACATGAATTATGCCGCCGACAAGCTGGACCTGAAAAAGGACATCCAGTTCAACACAAGCGTCTCCGGCGCGGAATGGGACGAGGCGGCAGGCCTCTGGCGCGTGCGCACGGAACAGGGCGGCACATACACCGCGCCGTTCCTGATCACCGCCGTCGGCTGCCTGTCGGCCGCCAACGTGCCCGATCTTCCCGGCCGTGACGGTTTCAAGGGCAACTGGTACCACACCGGCTCCTGGCCGCATGAGGGCGTGGACTTCCGCGGCAAGCGGGTGGGCCTGATCGGCACCGGCTCCACCGGCGTGCAGGCGACCCCGGTCATCGCGGAGACGGCGGCGCACCTAACCGTGTTCCAGCGCACACCGAACTACTCCGTCCCGGCCAAGAATGCGCCGCTGACCGGCGAGCAGAAGAAGGCATTCAAGGCCGGCTTCGAAGAAATAGCCGCGAACATGAAAGCCACGCCGAACGGCCACCCCTGGGAAGCGCAGCCGCGCAGCGCGCTCGAAACGCCGCCGGAAGAAGCCGAGCGGATCATGGAAGAGGCCTGGGAGGCCGGCGGCCTGCAATTCCGCGCCGTCTTCAACGACATCATCCTGGACGCGAAGGCCAACAAGGTCATGGCCGACTTCGTCACTCGCAAAATCCGCGAGGTGGTGAAGGATCCAGAGACGGCGGCCAAGCTGACGGCGTTCGATCATCACTATTCGACCAAGCGCCCAATCATCGACAGCCACTATTTCGAGACCTTCAACCGGGACAATGTCAGCCTAGTGGATGTGAAGGCCGCCCCGATCGAGGCGATCACGCCGGACGGCATCCGAACGTCGGACGGCACGGAACACAAGCTCGACATCATCGTCTTTGCCACCGGCTATGATGGCGTTACTGGCCCGCTCACCCGCCTGAACCTGCGGGGCCGGGACGGCGTGACGCTGGAGGAGATGTGGAAGGACGGGCCGCGCACCTATCTGGGGCTGCAGGTGACCGGCTTCCCGAACCTGTTCACCATCACCGGCCCGCAGAGCCCATCCGTGCTGACCAACATGCCGGTCGCCATTGAGCAGCACGCCGAATGGATTGCCGAGACCATCGCCCATATGCGGGCCACGGGCGCGGCACAGATCGAGCCGAAGCCGGAAGTCATGGAGACCTGGAACGAGAAGGTCCAGGCCGCCGCCAACGCCACCCTGATGCCGACCGCCAAGGCCTCCTGGTATCTGGGCACCAACGTGCCGGGCAAGCCGCGCGTCTTCCTGCCGTGGGCGGGCGGCATGGCCCGTTACCGCCAAATCTGCGAGCAGGTGGTGACGAACGGATATGAAGGCTTCGTCCTGAGCGGCGGCCCAGCCGACCGCGAAGCCGCCGCGGCAGAGTAATCGAGCACTTCCCGGGGCCCGGTGTTTCTTCCAATCGGATTGCGCATCAAACCCTGGGCCCCGGACCTCGCCTTTGGCTCGTCCGGGGAATTGGAGGCGTCCGCGCCCCCTGTGATCCATTGACGGCTTGCGCAGAAACCCAGCATGCGGCACACCCCGCCTCATGCTGCGCATCACCGATCTGAACTTTTCCATCGAAGGCCGTCCCCTGTTTCAGGGTGCCTCCGCCACCATCCCGACAGGCCATAAAGTTGGCCTGATCGGCCGCAACGGCGCGGGCAAAACCACGCTGTTCAAGCTGATCCGGGGCGAGTTGCAGGCGGACGGAGGCGACATCTCCATTCCTGCCCGCGCCCGCATCGGCGGCGTCGCGCAGGAGGTGCCGTCCAACGAGGTCTCGCTGCTCGACACCGTGCTCGCCGCCGATACCGAGCGCGCGGCCCTGCTGGAGGAAGCCGAGACCGCCACCGATCCAGGCCGCATTTCCGATATCCAGACCCGCCTCGCCGACATCCAGGCGTGGTCGGCCGAAAGCCGCGCCGCCACCATCCTGGCCGGCATGGGCTTTGACCATGAGGCGCAGCAGATGCCCTGCTCCGCCTTCTCCGGCGGCTGGCGGATGCGCGTCGCACTGGCGGCGGTGCTGTTCTCCGCGCCCGACTATCTGCTGCTCGACGAGCCCACCAACTACCTCGACCTGGAAGGCGCGCTCTGGCTCGAAAACTACCTGATGCGCTACGAGCATACGGTTATCATCATCAGTCATGACCGCCAGTTGCTGAACCGCGCCGTCGGCTCCATCCTGCACCTGGAAAACAAGAGCCTGACCTACTATTCCGGCCCTTATGACCAGTTTGCCCGCCAGCGCGCGGCGCAACGGGCGGTGCAGGCAGCGCAGGCCAAGAAACAGGAGCTGCAGCGCGCCCACCTGCAAAGCTTCGTCGACCGCTTCAAGGCCAAGGCCAGCAAGGCCAAGCAGGCCCAGTCGCGCGTCAAGATGCTGGAGAAGATGGACATCATCCGCGCGCCGGAAGACGAGGCGCGCACCCGCTTCACCTTTCCGGAGCCGGAGGAACTCGCCTCCCCCATCATCACGCTGGAAGGGCTGTCGGTCGGCTATGACGGCAAGCCGGTCCTGAAAAACCTCAGCCTGCGCATCGACCAGGACGACCGCATCGCGCTGCTGGGCAAGAATGGTGAGGGCAAGACCACCCTCGCCAAACTGCTGTCCGACAGGCTGCAGCCGATGGCGGGCGACATCACCGCAGCCCGCAAGCTGCGGGTCGGCTTTTTCGCCCAGCACCAGGTCGAGGAACTTCACGTCAACGAGACACCGCTCCAGCACCTCATTACCGAATTGCCGGGCGTGCACGAAAGCCGCCTGCGCGCGCGGCTGGCCGGGTTCGGCTTGAGCGCCGATCAGGCGGAAACGCCGGTCGGGCGGCTATCGGGCGGGCAGAAGGCGCGGCTTTCCCTGCTGCTCGCGACCTTGCCCGGACCGCACCTCCTCATCCTGGACGAACCGACCAACCACCTGGACATCGAAAGCCGCGAGGCGCTGGTGGAGGCGCTGAACGCCTATTCCGGCGCGGTAATCCTGGTCAGCCACGACATGCATCTGCTCTCCATGGTCGCCGACCGGCTGTGGCTGGTACACGACGGCGCGGTGCAGCCTTACGAAGACGACCTGGAAGCCTACCGCCAGATGCACCTGAAGGGCATCCGTGGCTCCCGCGACCAGACCGGTGCCGCCAAAGAACCGGCCAAGCCCAAAAAGCCTGCACCGAAGCGTCTGAGCCGGGAGGAAACCCAGTCCCTGCGCAAAACCATCCGCGCGTACGAGGAGCGGGTGGAAAAGCTGACGGAGATCAAAGAAAAGATCGTCGCCATGCTGGCCGACCCGGAATTCTACCAGAAAGCCTCCGCCGAGCAGGCCGAGACGGCACAGCGGAAATATGCCGAGGTGACGGAGGCGCTGGAGAAAGCCGAAACCCAGTGGCTCGCCCACCTGGAAAAGCTGGAATCCGCCGCTGCCTGACCCGGCTCAGCTTGCCTTGACGCGGGATGCCGCAGAACAAGCCGCTGGCGTCAGGCGGCCGCGGCCTCCAGCACCCATTCATTGTCCGGATCGTCGCCAGCCACCGTCGTGCGCACCATGATGCGGGCCTGATCGTCCGGCCAGCGGTGGCCGCGGTGCAGGACGCAGCGATTGTCCCAGATCACGACGTCTCCGACCCGCCAGGCATGCTTGTAGACCCGCGGCGGCTGCGCTGCTTCTTCCGTGAGGCGGGCGAGCAGGGCGCGGCTGGTCTCCAGGTCTTCGCCCAGAATATGGCTCGCATGACGGCCCGCGAAGATGTTCTTCCTGCCCGTCGCGGGATGGACCCTTACCACCGGATGCTCGACCGGCGGCAGATGGCTCAACTCCTCCGCGTTCAGGATTTCCATGCCGCCGAAGGGCTTGTGCGAATATTCGTAGGAGTGGACGGCAACCTTGTCCTCCAGCCATTCCTGCATCGCCGGATCGAGCGCGTCGTAGGCGGCGCGCATGTCCGCCCACTCGGTCTCGCCGCCCTCACTCGGCACCACGTGCGCCGCCAACAACGAGGCCTTCGCACCGACCCGTTTGTAAGAACTGTCGGAGTGCCAGTAGGTATTGCCCACCAAAAAGCGCGCCTGGAGCGAGGTCGGCGGCGCGACCTTCCCATCTTTGTCCACGTTGGAGAGCCGGCCCAGCCCGTTTGTCGACGAACGGCGGATGCTCTGCTCCAACCGGCCGAACCGGCGGGAGAAATCCAGGTGCTCCTCGTCGCTCAGGTTCTGCTCCCGGAAGATCAGGACGGCGTGTTCGTGCCAGGCCGCCTCGATCCGGTTGAACTGCGCATCGCTTAGCGCCGCCAGGTCAACGCCGGTGACCTCCGCGCCGAGGGTTGCATCGCATGGTGTGACTTGCATGATCGTCCTCCTTACACCGGCCTATGGAATGGCTGGCGCTTCTGCACGGGCTCCAGCACTGACCAGTCGCCCTGCTCGACCTTGTAGCCCTCCGGCATCGGTGGGCGCAGTTCCATGCCCAGTGATTGCACCACCCGGTCGTCGCGATAGTAGCATTGGGTCACCAATTGCTCGGCCAAGGCCGCAGCGGCGGGTTGTTCCTCGCGGAAGGTAAAGGCCACGGCCTCGCGCTGATCCTCGCGCAGTAGCGCGAATTCCGCGCCATGCACGCCCTGAGCCATCGCGTTCAACGTGTCGAGCGCCGCGATCAGCCGGGGCAGCTTGTCGCCGTGTCCCGCGTCCTTGATGATGCTCTTGGCAATCGCCTCGTCGCCTGCGCCGGGCACACCATAGTGCTCGCTCGGCGGCACGATCACATCGGCAAGGGCGCGCAGCGTATGCCACTCGGTCTCGTTCAGCTTGTGGCCTTCCGGCGGTGCTTCTCTGGTCATCTTTATGGCCCTCAATCGAACAGGGTGGCGTTGGCGAGGCGCTGCTTCATCTGGTCCGCCACATAAAGCGCCAGCGCCTGAATCGTATTGGTCGGGTTCAGACCGGCCGAGGTCACGAAAATGCTGCCGTCGATGACGAACAGGTTCTTGCAGTCATGCGCCCGGCCCCACTCGTTCACGACGGAATGCTTCGGGTCCGTTCCCATGCGCGCGGTGCCCATCAGGTGCCAGCCGCCATACGGAATGGGCGACTCGCTCAGCACGTCCACAGCCCCTGCCGCCTCCAGGATTTCCGTGGCGCGGGCAACGCCGTGCTCCATCATCTTCAGGCTGTTCTCGCTCAGCGTGTAGCTGATCTTCGGCGCGGGAATGCCATCGGAATCCTTCAGGACGGGATCGATGGTGACACGATTGTGCTCCTCCGGCAGGTCCTCGCAGACCGCGACCATGCCGGTGCAATGGCCGAACATCCGGCGGAAGGCGTCGTGATGGCCCTCTCCCCAGGGAATGCGCCCATGGCGGAGGCCGGTATGCGCCGTCCGCACCGGCGGCATCCCCCGCTGGATCTCCAGCGTGTAGCCGCGGACATAGCCCCGGCGCTCGTCGGTCTCATAAAATTCCTGGCTGCGCATCAGCTTGTGCGGCCCTGCATGGCCGTCGGTCGCCGCCTCGAAGACGCCCTGAATCCATGCATAGGGGTGGAACATCAGGTTCTTGCCGACCAGGCCGCTGCTGTTCGCCAGCCCGTCCGGATGCTGCGGGCTTTTTGAATTCAAAAGCAGGCGCGGCGTACCGATGCCGTTGCACGCGACAATGACCATGTGGGCCTTGATCTCCCGCTCATCGCCATCGCCGGTGACGTAGCGCGCGCCGGTGGCCATGCCATCATCACCGACCGTGATCTCCCGCACCCGGCAGCGGGTCCGCAGGTCCACCCCCGCACGCTGGGCATGGGGCCAGTAGGTGACATCCGCCGAGCCCTTGGCCCCTTGCGCACAGCCCGCGCCGCACGCGCCTAAGTTGATGCAGCCCGCCCGGCCGTCATACTCCTCCGTGATAATGGCGGTATCGCTCGGCCACCAGTGCCAACCCAGCTTGTTGAAGCCCTCCGCAAGCACCTTACCCGACTCCCCAAGCGGCAGGGGCGGCAGGCGTTGGGCGTTGTCGCTCGGATAGGCCGGGTCGCCGTTCATGCCTGCGACGCCGGTCATCTTCTCGTTCTCGGCGTAGTAGGGCGCGAGCTGGTTGTAGTCGATCGGCCAGTCGTCGGCGACGCCGTCCAGGCTCTTCACCCGGAAATCGCTGGGGTGGAACCGCGGGAAGTGCCCGGCGTACAGTACCGTGCCGCCGCCGACGCCGTTGAAGTTCGCCACCTTGATCGGCGAGTCGTCCTCGTTGATCGGATAGTCGGTCTTGAGCCCCCGCACGTTCGGGTTGGAGTTGAAGTCGCCGGTCGAGCGCGCCTCCCAGTCCCGGCCCGTGCTCGGGTAGGCCAACGGGTTCATCAGCCCGCCCTGCTCCAGGCAGACGATGTGCATCTTGGTCTCGGCCAGGCTCCAGGCCATCGCCGCGCCGGAGGCGCCAGCCCCGATGATCAGGACATCGACGGATTCTTCAGCCATGGGCATTTCCTCTTGTGCTGCTTTTCGAGTGTGCAGCGCCGCTCGTGTTTGGTTGCAACGATGGTAGGGCAGGCTTGGCCGCGCCAGCAAGGGCGTGTAGCGTTTGCCGGCATTATTCGATCCAGACGCAACGGTAGAGGCAGCCCATGACCATCGACGTAACCGGCTTTCTGCACGCAGGCATCCGCATCGGTCCGACGGAGGAAGATGCGGCCAAAGCCAAGACCTTCTACCAGGACCTGCTGGGCCTCGATACCGATGGCGAACGGCCCTTCATAGAAGGCATTCCCGGCTTCTGGTCCAACATCAACGGGCCCGGCGACCGCAGCCACCAGGTGCATGTGATGGGTGCGGAGGGCGAGTCGCCGGTCGCCCGCTCCGCCAAAGAAGACCCGACCCGCGCCCACGTGGCTTTCTCTGTCGCCGACCTCGACGCGGCCAAGGCGGAACTGACCGCCAAGGGCGTCGAATGGTGGGAATACAAGGCCCTGGTCGGCAAGGGCTCCGACCAGGTGGTCTTCGAAGACCCCTTCGGCAACATGATCGAGTTGCAGCAAGGACGCGGCGCGCAAGCATAAGCGAAGCGGCGACCTGGCAAAGCCAGCCTTTTGGCGGCCTTAAATGGTTCAGTCAGCAAAAAGCCGCTTCAGCACCGGGCAATCGCGCTGCTCATCCGCACATTGGTCCACCAATTCAACCAGCGCTGTTTCCAGTTGCATCAAATCAGCAAGCCTGGCGCGCACTTCTGCCAGGTGACGTTCGCCGATCCCCCTAACCTCGGCGCATGATCGGTCAGGACAATCCGACAGGTCCAGGAAAGCACGAATATCCGTGATCGAAAAACCTAAGTCCCGACATCGCCTGACAAACCGCAACCGGGCGATCGCGACGGTATCATAAACGCGCCGTCCTGATGCCGTGCGCTCCGCTGCCGGAACGATCCCTTCCCGCTCGTAATACCGAATTGTTTCAATGTGCACGCCGCTTTGCTTTGCGGCCTCCCCGATAGGATACATTCGCTCTTGATCCTGTAGCGGCTACAGGAACGAAAGTCGCTCTAGGAGGCAAAAGGGTCAAGACATATCCGAACGCTAAGCACACCGATTGTCCTCCATTCGGAGTAGGACTTATGAAAGACAAGCTTCTATGGACCGGTATCCTCGGAACGGCAGTGGCAGCTGTGTGCTGTTTTACGCCCGTTCTGGTCATTTTGCTGGGAGTTGTCGGATTGTCTGCGGCAACCGGATATCTGGACCTCGTGCTGCTTCCCGCGTTCGCGATCTTTTTATTCATCACAGGATATGCGCTATGGCGGAGGAGACAAACGAAATGATCTTGGAATCGACCATCACTTGCCCCAAGTGCGGGCACGCGGAGGCAGAGCAAATGCCGACCGATGCCTGCCAATGGTTTTACGATTGCAAGGGATGCAGTGCAGTACTGAAACCGTTGGCAGGCGATTGTTGTGTCTTTTGCTCTTACGCAACGGTGCCATGTCCGCCGAAGCAAACTGGTGGTCGCTGCTGCGCGTGAGGGGCCGCTTCTGCGGGAAAGCATCCTATCCGGGTCCAGCCTCACGTTTTCGAGGCCGGACACAACAAAGGGGCTTCAGCGGTTAGGTCCGCGCGAACGCCCCGATAGCCAACTCTTCCCGAAAACCGGCGCTGGTTTCGGCCTTGAAGTCCTCCAGCGGGATGCCGATGCCGTCGGCGACCTTTACCACCGCGGAGAAGATGGCGATCACGCCCGCCGTATCGGCGAGCGCTTCCTCGCCTAGCGCCGCCCGCACCTCCTCCCGCTCGGCCGCGAAAGAGCCCGCATGCACCGCGTCGGCAAACCGTGTCAGCAGGCTCCCGTTTGAAATGCCGGTCTCGCTCTCGCCATCCATGATGCCGGTGAAGGAATAGTCATCCCCCGTATGCTCGCCGCTCCCACGGAGCAGCACGATATGGGAGGTGGTTCAATAGGTACATCGGTTGAGCGCCGACATGCGCGCCGCCAGAAACTCGATCTGGGCGTGGGTTATGGCCCGGTATTCGGTGCCGTAGTCCCGCAACTGCCGGTCCGGCAGATACATCTGGTCGTCCAGGTCAAAGAAGTTCACCACCTCCGCCGGCACAAGGCTGAGGGCGCGGTGAATGTACATGCCCGCCCGTCCGTCATACATGGCCGCCTCATCCGGGTCGCTGGCGTCCACGGCTTCCGGGGCCACCATCGGCACGAATGCCTGGTCGAAGGCTGCACCCCTTGGCCGCTTGCGCGAGGGCATGCCAGCCACCGGCTCAGGCAGGTCACGCAACGGGCGCCCCATGATCGTGTCGAACGTGTCGATGGCGGTGATGGTGGCGACAATCCCAACCAACTCCGTATAGCGCTCCGCCGATAGCACGCCCGGCACATACTGCTTGAACAGGGACGGCCCGAACCGGTCCGCATCGGTGCGCAAGCGGTGAATCAGGTCCACCACCCCTTCGCTCAAACCCCCATGCGGGCCGTCATGCGCACCGCTCGCCATGCTGGCGGAGAGCGCCTGCTTGCGCCGGGCGCAGTAGGCGCAGGTGAGCGCCCCACGGGTAGCGGCAGCGATGGCGACCCGCTCCGCGCCTTTCCACCATGTGCCCGCGCGGGCGAGCCGGTCCCAGGCGCGCTCGTGGGCATCAAGGAGGGTTTGGCGGATCGGAGTGGTCGTCACGTTAACTGGCTCCTGTTAAGGACGCCAGTATTCGACCACAAGGCGATCCGCCATGCAACGCGCACCGCCTTGCGTTCCAACCGGTTTCGCTCAAGCGTCCGTTCAGGCGGTCTCGCGACGCCACCAGCCGAAGACGCCCAGGATGGCCAACATCGGCCAGATTGCTGCCGGCAGCGGCACCGTCGGCAGGTCGACTTCGGGGCCGCCATTCTCCGTCGCGAATGCCGCGCCGGTCGCAGCCCCCAGACCCTGGCCGCCATAGTTGCTGATAATCTGGCCGGTTGCGGTATCGAATATCCTCGTGCCGCTAACACCATAGACGATCGGCGAGAGAGCCGACGTCGCCATGGCCGTCACGCTGTCAAACGCCATCTGGTCCAGAAACCCGATTCCGTTCACCGTGGTGTCGGTCAGATAGTCGAAACTTGGGTCGCCCGGCGTAACCGCGATTCCCGTAAAGCTGCCCTCAACCGACATCACCCAGCCGCCGTCCCATACGAATCCGCCAACGGAAAAGTCGCTGGTGCCGAACGCCAACTGGGCAGTGATAAGGCCAGAGCCCGCCTGAAACACATTCAGATCCGGAGTCACCTGCCAGACATCACCGTCCGATTCGAGGATTTGCAGTTCCGCCGGAATGTCATCAAACAAAGGGTCGAAACCGCCCGGATGCGGGAAACCGATCATGCCGACCGGATTTTGTAGTCCGTGCGCCAGCAGCGGCGCGGCGGTACCTCCAAGCAGATCGATTTTGTCAACCGATGTCGCGTTTACACCATAGAGGTTGCCGAGATCGTCGAATGCCAGCCCCTCATAGCTGGCTAGGTTGCTTACATGCGCCACCTGTCCGGTATTCACGTCCACCGCGCCGATATTGCCGGCCGCGTCGGATACGACGAGCGTCAGCGCGTTGGCCCCCAACGGCGCCAATCCGGCAGTCACTAGCGCTACGCCGATTGCGGCTCTTTTCAATGATGATGTCATCGTTCTCTGCTCCTGAGGTCTAGCGGAGGCTTGGCGCCTGACGGCTCGCCCAATCCACACGCCTACCAGGTTAACATAGGCGCACGCTGCCCCAAACCCTCGATCACCCGGCCTTCCGCAAAACGGGAGATGCCTTGTCCAGAAAACAGACTCCACGCGCCGGCGATGTCGTCCTAGCATATCCTCCAAAGCGCCAGCTAACGGCCAGATAAGGATACGCCCATGCCCCTTTCCTTCCGCCAGGTCGGCCCCTGCTTCGCCGCCGAAGCCAGCGGCCTGGACATCACCAAGCCGATCACGCCCGAACAGGCCAGCGAGATCCACGCGGCCATGAACGAGTACGCCGTCGTGGTTTTCCGCGAGCAGCCGCTCAACGACGAAACGCAGATGTCTTTCACCCTCAGCCTCGGTCCGATCGAGCCGCCGGTTACGACCAACCTGCGGACCAAAGACCAACTTCGGATTTCAACGAACTTCGCTGACGTCTCCAACCTGGACGAAAACAACAAGCCGTTCGCGCGGGATGACCGCCGCCGCCTGTTCGGCATCGGCAACCGGCTCTGGCATTCGGATAGTTCGTTCAAGGTGGTCCCGGCGAAATACTCGCTGCTGCACGCCCGCGCCGTGCCGTCGAAGGGCGGTGACACGGAATTCGCCGACATGCGCGCCGCCTATGATGCGCTCGACGACGAGACCAAAGCCGAAATCGAAGACCTGATCTGCGAGCACTCCCAGCTTTATTCCCGCCGCCTGATCGGCTTCACCAACTTCTCGGAGGAAGAGCGGGAGCGGATGAAGCCCGTGCTGCAACGGCTAGTGCGCATCCATCCGGATACCGGGCGGAAATCGCTCTACCTGGCCTCCCACGCAGGCGAAATCGTCGGCTGGCCGACGCCGGAAGCAATGCTGCTGCTCAGCGACCTGACGAATCACGCGACCCAGCGGGAGTTCGTCTACCGGCACCAGTGGCGCAAGGGCGACCTGGTCATCTGGGACAACCGCCGCACCATGCACCGCGCCCGGCCCTTCCCGTCCGATGAGCCACGCGACGTGCGCCGGACGACGCTGGCTGGCGAAGGACCGACGGTGGAGCAGCAGGCAGCTTAGAGAGAGAGGGCTTTTCCAGCCGGATCGCCGGACCTGATCCGGGGCAGAGCCGGCCTATCTCGGAGCCTGAAACACAATCGCGGCATGAGAAGCGCACCGTTCGTCCTGACACCATAATTTCATCCTGAGTAGCCCCGGGCTTGATCCGGGGCGTATCGAAGGGCGTAGTGCAGCGTAGGCCCGCCCCTTCGATACGCCGTTGTCGCGGCTACTCAGGATGAGATTGTTTCATCCGCCAGCCAGCATCAGCAACCGCCCATAGTGAGGCACCGCATCCGCCACCCCCGCCAGCCGCAGGCAGCGCCAGAGGCTCGCCTGGTTGGCAGTGACGACCGGCCTGCCCAGCCTCTCTTCCAGTGCCTCGATGATGGCGACGCAGCGGAAACCTGTCCCCGCAATAAACACGGCATCAGCATTCGTGGGGCAAGCCCCGGTGATCTGGTCAAACAGCGGCTCAACCACCTGGGCGACCGCCTTGCCCTCGGCATAGAGGCGTTCCGGCGGAACGTGCGCCCAGTCCGGGCCGGGGTCGTAGCGCATATGGCCGGCCAGGTCGAAGCCATGGTCGCCATAATACTGCACCGCTGACCCCACCGCTCCATCGCCGAACCAGGCAGGGGCAACCACAAAGGGCCGCTTCGCGCCCACAGCGCGCAGGCCGGCCACTGTATCGTTGCCATTGGTGGTGACGGGAACGCCCTGCCCCAGGATTGCCTGCATTTCCGCAATCACGGCTTCGTCCCAGCCCTTGCCGCCGACGACGCTGCTGGAGGTATGGCCGACAACGACTGCCGAAAGCCGCATCGCCGCAAATTGCTGGCAGCCGCGGGCCAAATCGGGCGCAAGCTCAACGCCCTGCCGGTCAGCCCTCCAGGGCGCCCAGGGTGCGGGCGCAGTCACCCGTGCGGCATGGACCGAAACGCCGGGCGGGACCATGGCATACCATTCCGCCTCCGGCACGGCCTCAACGCCAACGATAAACATGCCGATGCGGGCGCGGTGGCCCCAATTGTCGTTGTTCATGGCTGATGTCCGCGGAAGGTTTTCAGTGGTCGGGGAGCCCGGGTTCGAACCGGGGACCTCTAGTTCCCAAAACTAGCGCGCTACCAGACTGCGCTACACCCCGTCACTGAGAATGGAGCATTTACGCTTCTCTGTCCGGTCTGGCAAGACGCCGAAGCTCCGGCCAGAAATAACCGGCCACACAGAGCGCGACGAAGCCCTCCGACGCGATGATGCTGACCGCCGTCGCCGCCCCGAATTGGTCCGCCAGGAAGCCGACATGCAGAATGCCGAGCGGGCCGAAGCCGATGCACATCGCCAGCACGCCCATCACCCGGTTGCGCCGTTCCGGCGGCGTGTTCGCCAGAATCAGCGCGCTCTGCATGGTGGCGAACCCCGCAATGCCAAAGCCGCCGAAAAACAGCACCGGCAGGGCAATCCAGAATGTGCTGGAAAGCGAAAAAGCAAGGATCACTGCCAGATAGATCAGAGAGCCGAACCAAAAAATCCGGCCAAACCAGACGGGCGTCGCATTGAAGGCGATCAGCAGCGCCCCGAAGAACGCGCCGCACCCCTCCGCCGACATAAGAATGCCGATGGGAAACGGCGTCAGCCCCAACTCCACCTTGCCGACAACCGGCACCATGGAGACGTAAGAAAAACCCCAGAAGTTCACAAATACCGTTACGATCAATGCCGCCTGCACCAGGCGGGTCTGCCGGATCGTTGCCCAGCCGTCGCGCATCACGCTGACGATGGAGGTTCCCCGGCCGCTGATCTCTCCCCCGGCCGAGACGCCCGACAACAGGATCATGCCGACGGTATAGAGGATTGCGCCCAGAAAAAACGCGCCGTGCAGGCCGATGACTTCCAACAGGAAACCGCCGACGCTCGGCCCCAGCATCCGGGTGAAATTGTTGGTCGAAGATTCGAGGCCCATGGCGGCGCCGATGCGCTCATTGCCGGCGACCTCGCCGCACATGGTCCGCCTGACCGGCATCTCCATCGCCCAGAACATGCCGGATATCCAGGCGCCAAGCCCGACATGCCAAAGCTCGATCCTGCCGGTATACGAAAGCCAACCCTGCACGAGGTATAGCAAGGCCACCACGAACATGCCCGCCATTAGCAGGGACTTGCGGTTCACGCGCTCCGACCAGGCACCGATAACGGCGCCGAACAGCAGCATGGGCAACATGCGCATAAACAGCATGGTGGCGACCACCAGCGCATCGCCGGTGACCTGGTGCGTATAGACGCCGACCGCGAGCACATCGAGCCAGCGCATAACGCCCACGGTCGCGCCCGCGAGCCAAATGCGGCGGAACTGGGACTCTTTCAGCAACGACCATGGGCCGGCGCGAACGGATGTCGTCACGGTAATTGGGCGCTTTCCTCGAACGGGGAGCTTGTTATGCTTAAGTCTTAGGCGCTATTCAACGACGGTTCCCGGACGTTGTCACGCCCGATCCTTCTGCCGCCACCGACAAGAGCGAACCAGCATGCCCATCATCGCCGCCGACAATCTCCGCGCCGCCGTCCGCGCCATGTGCAAGGCCGCAGGCTCCACCGACTATGAGGCCGATCTGGTCGCCGACAATCTGGTCATGGCCAACCTCTCCGGCCACGATTCCCACGGCGTCGGCATGTTACCCGCCTATTTCGACAACCTTCACGCCGGCGGGCTAAAGGTCAATCAGCACGCCGAGGTGGTGCGCGACGAGGGCGCGGTCATGGTGGTGGACGGCAATGCCGGCTTCGGACAGGTAATCGGCAAGGAGGCCATGGACATCGCCATCGCCCGCGCCAAGGAGCGGGGCGTCTGCGTGCTGGCGATCCGCAACAGCCATCACCTTTGCCGCATCGGCGCGTGGGCGGAGCAGTGCGCGGCGGCGGGGATGGTTTCCATGCACCACACCAACGTCACCGGCCATGGCGGTATCGTCGCCCCTTTCCGCGGCTCTGACGGGCGCTATGTCACGAACCCCTACACCGCCGTGATGCCCGCGACGGAGAACAACCCGGCGACCCTGCTGGACTTCGCCACCAGCTTCGTCGCCGCCGGCAAGATCCGCGTCGCGCGCAACAAGGGCGTCGAAGCGCCGGAAGGGGCGTTGATCGACCATACCGGCCAGCCGACCCGGGACCCGAACGTGCTCTATACGGAGCCCAAAGGCGCGCTCACCAGCTTCGGCGAGCACAAGGGCTATGGCATGGCGCTGATTAACGAAATGTTTGCGGGCGTGCTGTCCGGCGGCGGCACCTGCCGGCCGGAGAACATCCGCGACCCATCAGCGACGATCAACTGCATGCTGTCGATCGTCATCGATCCCGGCCGCCTGGTCGACCGCGCTTTCTTCAACAGCGAGACCGACAAGACCCTGGCCCATGTGAAGGCCTCCCCGCCCTCCAACCCGGCAGAGCCGGTGCTGGTGCCAGGCGATCCGGAACGCGCCACCCGGATCGAGCGCGGTGAAAAGGGCATCGACGTGGACGCGGAAACGTGGACCCAGATCAAGGCGGGCGCGGCCCTGTTCGGCGTCGCCGATATCGAGATGGACCGGCTTGCTGCGGTGGGATAGCGGATGCAGCAGGAGCCGCAAAAAATTAAGTTTGCCAAATCAATCGGCGGAATGATCCGAACCTAAATCCTTGCCGTAACAGTCTCCATCAAACCAGCAAGGATGAGACAATGAATTGGCTTTCTGTTGTAATGAACTCGGACTTAAATCCGCTCCGTGACTTGCCGCCTGCGAGGCGTTTTCAGGTAATGACCCTATTGTCGCTCATG
The DNA here is from genome assembly GCA_965222315.1 of Alphaproteobacteria bacterium. Taxonomy (GTDB): domain Bacteria; phylum Pseudomonadota; class Alphaproteobacteria; order Bin95; family Bin95; genus JACKII01. Next base: position 3,775,236 of record OZ244951.1, read on the forward strand.
TGGACCACAATTTTTTGTTTGAGCGCCGGCGCGTGGTTTTACTATGGCGAACTGATGGTTTTCCACATGCTGCTAGCCGCAGGGACGCTGGTGACCGGCGCGACCTTCGAAACGTCTCGGGCCCGCCCGGCCGCTCAGAAGAGCACGTATCGCTCCTATCCGGCCAAGGACGGCACGGCGCGCTATGATGATGTCTGGGGCGCCTGAAGTTCCACAGCCGAGAAATGATTTTAGGCCCTGCAGCCCGCTCGCTGCGGGGCTTTTTTCATAAGAGGCAGCCTAGAGCAGGTTCTGATCCATTTGGATCGGGCGATGCTTTACGCCCCTCCACCAGGCAGCAGATGCACCAGCGCCAAAGCCATGACCTCCGCGCTGTCGACCATGTCCTGGATGCCGACGAACTCGTCGGGCTGGTGCGCCAGGTCGAGGATGCCCGGTCCGTAGGCGATGCAATCGTGCAAATGGCCGATGCGGGCGATGTGCTTCTGGTCGTAGGTACCGGGCGAAACCACAAATTCCGCCTGCTTTCCCAGCACGCTCTGGATGCCCTGGGCCACCGCCTGCACCACCGCGGCGTCCTCTGCCGTCTGGGTCGGGATCACCTCGAAAATATCGCGCATGTCGTAGCGGAAGTCCGGGCGCTCCGCCGCCAGCCGGTCGAGCAGGCCCCGCACCTCGCCCTTCACGTCGGCCAATTGCTCCTCGATCAGGAAGCGGCGGTCGATCACCATGCGGGCGCGGTCCGGCACGACCGGGGCGGGCAGGCCCTCAACGCCTTCGGGCGGCCCACCATGGATTGAGTTGATGTTCAGCGTCGAGGAGCGCGCGCCCTCCGGCACCACCGGCATTTGCGTCGTGCGCCCGGCCAGCGCTGGGTAGAGGTCGGTCTCGAACGCCTGCACCACCGCGCTCAAATGATTGATCGCGTTGTCGCCAAGGAAGGGCATGGAGCCGTGGGCGATATGGCCGTGGGTCTCGATCTCCGCCCACCAGACGCCGCGATGACCAAGGCAGATGCGGTCCTTGTTCAGCGGCTCCGGAATGATGACGTGGTCGACCCGCGGCTTGGAGAACAGGCCCATCCTGGCCATGTGCGCGACGCCGCCATAGCCACCCGATTCCTCGTCCGCCGTGCCGGAGATCTCTATCGCGCCCGGAAAATCCGGCCAGGCTTCCAGCAAGGCTTCCGCCGCGATAACCGAGGCGGCGAGCCCGCCCTTCATATCGCAGGAGCCGCGGCCGAACAGCTTGCCGTCGCGCACGGTCCCCGCAAAGGGATCGACGGTCCAGCCATGCCCCACCTCCACCACGTCGATGTGGGAGTTGAAGTGGACCGTGGCGCCGGGCGTGCGCCCTTCGCGGCGGGCAATGACGTTCCAGCGGGGGTAGCGGTCGCTATCGCCGGGCGCGCCCTCCCCGCGGATGTATTGCACGTCGAAGCCGCGCGCCTTCAGCCGGTTCCCCAGCACCTCGCACGCTTCCCGATACGCCTCCCCCGGCGGATTGAGCGAGGGCACGCGGATGAGCGCCTGCGCAAAGGCCGCCAGCTCCTGCTCCTTGGAGCGGACGCGGGCGCGGAGGGTGTCGTGGTCAACAGTCATAGCCAGCTAGGAAACATAGTTCGCGGGGAGGCCGCAAGCGGTGCCTCGCCAGAGTAAGGAGGCCGAGAGGTCACGCCTACCTTTTCTCAACCTGAGACCGTCGAAGATTCGCCTGCCAAACGCTCTTTAGCTTCAGTAAGCGATTTTCGATACTCGATCGCTTCCGGCATACTCAGTTCATCCGCAATTTTGATGGCGTTACAATATTCTTCCTCGAAATCGCCGAGACTTGGGAACTTAACGTAAAGAGCCGCTAGGCCGGCTCGGTTTATGGCAAGACTTCGCCTAGCGTCGATTTCTTCCTACTTTCGTATACAGTCTTGGAAATATTTTTTCGAAATTTGCTCTTTACCCCAGTCTTTGTAAAGTAACCCTAGGTTCCCTAAGACTTGAGCAATGCGCTCTTTTTTTAATTTTGTATCATTAATATTTAATTTCTTGTAATTTTCTAGGCATTCAAAGAAAATATCCTTAGATTTTTCAAAATTCTCTAAGTCGCAATGCATTAGTCCAAGTGCCACTAGGCAATTAGTTTGGCCCAAACGATTTTGTAGCTTCTCAAAAACTCTCAATCCTCGAGTTGTTAAAGCAAATGCACGTGAATACCTTTCTTGCCTCCTGTACATAAAGCCTAGATTGCCAGCGGACTTAGCAATATCTATGTCCTCCCCGTTTCGTTTCTGCTCTAAGAATTGCGTTCGTAACCATGCGGCATATTCATTATTATGTAGTCTCATCGTAAGTATTTCTGCATATGACGGTAGCTTTTTTACCATTTCTGATGCGAATCTGTCTCGTCTATAATTTTTCCTTGACCAACTATTTGCTTCACGGAGAAGCGGGAGTTCGCCATCTAATTCCGTTAGCGCAAGCACCGCTGCAGTTCCTCTGTTCTTGTATCTCTTGTCGATTTCGCACAACCTCTCCAACGCTGCGGGTCCCAGCCGCCGCCAGAGCGCTTGCTCCTGGTCGATGTCGCTAGAAAGAGCGGCTCGGCCATAGTGCCGAAGTAAGTCGTGCATACGCCAACGCTGCTCACCCTCCTGCCGGGTGAGGAGGTTGCGACGCGTCAGCCTCGTGAGTTCGGGCACTGGATCTTCATCCTGCCACATTGCCTTTACCGTCCAGAGACCAAAATCGGCGGGCGGCAAAGCGAGAGCATGCCAGCGGGCAACCTGTCCGTCGGCCAGATCGTCAACGCTCAAAGAGACAACCCGTCGGAACAGGCCTTCGAGTGTCCGCTCTTCCGGCTTCGCCTCGCCCTCTGACGCCTCGCCGATGCGCTGGACCAGTTGCTCGACACCCTCGCCGGATTCGGCCAGGTGACCGGCCGCCACTTCTATGGCGAGTGGCAACCGCCCGACTACATTGGCCAACGCTTCAGCCTGCGAGTCCTCAACGGCCATTAAATTCGCCTTCGCTAGCGCCACGGCTTCCGGCAATTCCATCTCAGCGACACGGATGGCCTGAACTCCATTGCGATGTAGCGACTCCCTGCTTGTGACAATCGTCAAACCCGAGGACGGCCGCAGGCTGTCAATCAGCGCTGGGTCTTGCAAATTATCTAAAATAACAACGACGTAGTCATCGGCGGTCGCCGAACGCCAATGACTTTGCAAAGTTTCCAACGTAGCGTCTTTGTCCGGTGCGGACGTTGATTGCGCACACAATGATCGCAGCGCTTCATCCTCCGTCATTGGTTGGCCAGAGTCCCAACCACGAAGGTTTACCTCAGCTACACCATTTTTTGGTTTCAGTTCCCTCGCTACCGCACGAGCCATTTCCGTTTTGCCGATGCCGCCGACGCCATGAAGCAAACAGATTGCAGCGATTGGAAATCCGCTAACGCTTGCTGTTGCAGGCGGCGGACGCAAAATTCGATGAAGTAAATCAGGCCGTGGAATAAAACCAATTGGATGCGGTAAAGTAGGGCGGAGTTTATTGGTTGGGCGTTTCTGCGGATCACCTTTATCTGTTGCATCGTCAGCATTTCGTCGCTGCTTGGCGAGGTCTCTCAGGATGGTATAGGCGGCGCCTATTGCTCCCACAGGGTCTATCATTTATCAATTCCGTATCGAGCTTGTACCCGTTAATGTGGTGGCAACCCTACCGTGCTAGGAGGCGAATGGGTAGATCTGGCCTGGAGCCGCTCGCAAGCATCCGTCCCGCCCTCAAACAACCCAGAAACGGGTTAAAGGGCAGGTCAGCATAAAAAAATTGCGGCTAATCATAACCTAAACCGCTGCTAGCCCTCTCAAGCGTCAGTATGTTTAGAACGTTTAGAAATGTCTAAATTTGTTTAGCCAGCAAATACGAACGCTACAGGGTTAGGGGATGTGCCCTACCCCCGCTCCCGCATCAGCCGGGCTTTGTCGCGGTTCCAGTCGCGTTCTTTGATGGTGTGGCGCTTGTCGACCTGCTTCTTGCCCTTGGCCAGGCCCAGGTTCAGCTTTGCCCGGCCCCGCTCGTTGAAATAGATCTCCAGCGGCACGAGCGTGATGCCTTCGCGCTTGATCTGGCCCGACAGCCGGTCGATCTCGCGCTTGTGCAGCAGCAGCTTGCGGTGGCGTCGCGGCGCGTGGCCGAAATGCTTGGCGCCCGGATATTCGGGGATGTGGCTGTTGATCAGCCAGATCGCGCCGCCTTCCTCCGCCGCATAGGACTCCACGATGGAGGCCTTGCCGTCCCGGAGCGATTTCACCTCGCTGCCGGTCAGCATCAGCCCCGCCTCCAGCGAGTCCTGAATGAAATAGTCGAAGCGCGCCCGGCGGTTCTGCGCCACCAGGTTCTTCGTCGGGTCCGGTTTTTTTGCCATTGCTGATACTTAGTCCGGCGCCAGCCTATATTCAATCGGGCGCCGGTGCATTGCTAAGCAGCCCGGCCAGACGGTCGGACCGCTCGCAATAACGGCAATGAAGCGCTGGGGGACTGCCCTAAAGCAGGCCCGCATTCTCCATGGCCTCGCGCACGATTTCCTGCGTTTTGGGCTCGGCAGGGGTCATGGGCAGGCGGGTCTCCGGCGAGCAATGGCCCAGCAGGTGGGCGCCGTATTTCGGCCCCGCCGGGGAGCGCTGGTAGAACATGGCCTCGTGCACCGGCATCAACTGCATGTTGATCTGCTGGGCGCGTTCGACCGCGTGCTGCTGCCAGGCCTCGTGCATCATGGCACAGAGCTTCGGCGCGACATTGGCCGTAACCGAGATACAGCCAGCGCCGCCTTGGGCCAGATAGCCGATGGCCGTCCCGTCTTCGCCCGACAGCAGGAGGAAATCGTCGCCACAAGCCATCTTTTCCAGCGATGGGCGCGCCAGGTCGGTGGTCGCATCCTTCACGCCGATAATGTTCGGCAGCTTGGCGAGCCGCGCCATGGTCTCCACCGACATGTCCACCACGCTCCGCGGCGGAATGTTGTAGATGATAATGGGAATGTCGGCGCAGTCGTTCACCGCCTTGAAGTGCTCGTAGAGCCCTTCCTGGTTCGGGCGGTTGTAGTACGGCGTCACCACCAGCACGCCGTCCGCACCTGCCTGCTTCGCATGCTGGGTGAAGTCGATAGCCTCGAACGTGCTGTTGGAGCCCGCGCCCGCGATTACCGGCACGCGGCCCGCGGCAGCCTCGATGCAGAGCTCGACCACCCGTTTGTGCTCGTCATGGGAGAGCGTCGGCGACTCACCGGTCGTGCCGCAGGGCACCAGGCCGTGCGTGCCTTGCTCGATCTGCCATTCTACAAAGCGCTGAAAGGCCTCTTCATCGACCTTGCCATCCTTGAACGGCGTGATCAGCGCGACGAGCGAACCCGTGAACATGGGTCGTCTCCCTTGACCGTGTTAAACTCGGCGCACCCTACTCCACCCAATAGGCTGGCAGCAAGCCGCCGTGCATGCTAGGCGATCACTTATTCCGTTTCGCCGAAAAGAGGCCCCGCCATGAGCGCCCTTCAAGATATCCGCGCCTGCGTGTTCGACGCTTACGGCACCCTGTTCGACTTTTCCTCGCCCATGCAGCGGCGGCGGGAAAAAATCGGCCCGGAAGCTGACCGCCTGAACCTCCTCTGGCGGCAGAAGCAGTTGGAATATTCGTGGCTGCGCTCCCTCATGAGCGCTCATGCGGATTTCTGGCAGGTGACGGGGGAGGCACTGGACTATGCCATGGCCGCCTGCGGTATCCAGAATCCGGCGCTGCGGGCGGAACTGATGGAGCTTTATCTCAGCATTGCGCCCTACCCGGAGAGCACGGCGACACTTGAAAAACTGAAGGCAGAGAAACGCTACACCGCGATCCTCTCCAACGGCTCGCCGACGATGCTGACGGCCGTGATCAATCGCGCCCGCATGAAGCCGCTGCTGGACGAGGTGATTTCGGTAGAGGCGGTGCAGACCTACAAGCCGCATCCGAAGGTCTATCAGCAGGTGATTGACCGCCTGGAGATCGAACCGGCACAGGTGCTGTTCCTGTCCTCCAACGCCTGGGATGTGGCGGGCGCGGCGCATTTCGGCTTCACCGTTGCCTGGTGCAACCGCATGGGCAATCCGCCCGAGGGCCTGCCGGGCAAGCCAGCGGCCGAAATCAAAAGCCTGGCGGAAGTTCCGGGCCTGATCGGACTCTAGGCGGCCGATGCCAGGCGAAGCGGCCATGCGCATCCGGCATATCGCCTGTCAGGACGGGTTGCGGATGGCCGTGCGGCTTTGGGGGGACTGGCGCCTGGGGCATCCGGCGCCGCTCCTCTGCCTGCCGGGCCTCAGCCGCAACAGCCTGGACTTTGCCGGACTGGCGCAGGCGCTCGCCCCTCGTCCCGTGGCAGCACTGGACCCGATTGGCCGGGGCCTGGCCGAGCGGGCAGCCGACCCCACACGCTATTCCCCGCCCCGACTGCTGGATGACATCCGCCATGCGACCGCAGCATTGGGCCTGCACAAGGCCATTGGCGTGGGCACCAGCTTTGGCGGCCTGCTGGCGACCGCGCTCGCGGTGAGCCAGCCCGGCTTGCTGGCTGGCACGATCATCAACGATGTCGGGCCGGATGCGGCGACCAGCGGGGCGAGCATCTGGCTGGACATTGTCGGCAGTCCGCCGGAGCCAGAAGGCTGGCCGGAAGCGCTGGCCTATCTGCAAGCGCTGATGCCCAATCTGTCGATTGAGACGGCGGACGGCTGGCGTGAACTGGCCGAAGCAACATTCGAGCCGGGCACCGCCGGAAAGCCGGGTTTAGTGGCGCAATGGGACCCGCGCCTGGTAGAGCCGTTGCGCACGCCAAGCGAGGGATTCGACCTGTGGGCCCTGTTCCGCGCCGCCGCAGCGCGTGGACCGATGCTGATCGTGCGCGGCGGCGCCTCCAATGTGTTGAGTGCGGAGACGCTCGCCGGCATGCAACGCCAGGCGCCAGACGCCGCAGCCGTCACCCTCCCCAGCATCGGCCACGCGCCAACATTGACAGAGCCGCCGGTGCTGGACGCAATCCGGCGGCTCGTTGAGCAGGTAGACGGGTAGAAGAGCGCCCACCTTGCCGCAACAGTGCGGCGGGTGAGCGCTGCACCGCAGCCGTTACGCCACCTTGTCTGCGATGAACAGGTGCCAGCCGATATAGCCGTCATTCCCGCGATCGACCCAGAACTGCAGGGCGTTCGAGGTGCGGTTGACCAGATCGCGGCCGATCTTGTCTTCGAAGTGGCTCCGGCGCGCTTCCAGTTGCCCGCGCACCCAGCCGTAGGTGAGCGCAACGTTCGGCGACCAGTCTTCCTCAACATCCACCCGGAAGCCAAGGTTGTGCATTTCCTGCCGGTAGTCGGGGGAGTCCCACATTTCCGGCGCGCCGATGCGCTCGTAAATGCGCTCGCGGATTTCATCCGGCGTGCCGTCGCGCACCAGCAACTCGGTCAGCATGAGCCGTCCGCCTGGCTTCAGCACCCGGTATGCCTCGTTAAGCACATGCGCCTTGTCGGCAGCGTGCAGGAACGATTCCTGGCACCAATAGACATCGAATGACTCGTCCGGGAAGTCGAGGCCGTGGAAATCCCCGTAGGCGAACGAAACCTTGTCATCAAGGTTTGCCTCTTTGGTGAGGCGCCGGGCTTCTGCCAGTTCCCGTTCGGAGATGTTGGTCGCCGTCACCTGGCAGCCAATCGTTTTGGCGAGGTACCGGGCAGTGGCGCCGTAGCCGCAGCCTACCTCGAGAACCTTTTGGTCCGCCGACAGTCCCGCCGCTTCGGCGCAACGCTGATTGGTCCGCTCCATCGCAGCCGGTAGCGGCTCTTCATCATTCTCAAAGAGGCCCAGGTGAATATTCTCGCCCCAGATCTCGCGGTAGATCGTGTCGGCGGCGCCATCGTAATAGCGCTTCGTCTGTTCGACGACCTTGGCCACACCGGCTACTTTCGGGTTTGTCGCCGGGATCTGCTGAGGCCGTTGCGGCTTGAATGACACATGCTGGACAAAATCAGGGTCATAGTAGTCAAACGGCCGCTCGAAGTCACCATAGCTGGTAATGTCGACAAACCCGCTGTCCTCAAGCAAAAACTTCGTATATGCTTGTTTCAGTGGATATAGGGTTAGGTAATGCTTTCCCTGTTCGCCGAAATCATACTCGAACAGTATGCCTTGGCTTGAGATGCGGACCGGCCGGACCTCAGTTTCATTACCGGTATAGTAGAATTTATGCTTGCTACTGAAACCCCGGTCCATAATGCCGTCATAGTTCCGTTGATCCAACAGCAAGATGCCGCCCGGCTTGAGGACGGCAAACATGGCGTCGATCGCTTCCCGCCGGGCCTCGTGATCCATCAGATGCGAGAAGGAGTTGCCCAGGCACACCAAGGCATCGAAATGATTCGCACCGAACTCGTTGGAAAGGTTGCGCCAATCGACGACGCGGGTGTCAACCAGCTTCGCACCCATCTTTTCAGCATTGGCTTTTGTCTGCTGGATCATGTTGATGGCGCCATCGGTCGCCGTCACGTCGAACCCGGCGTGGGCCAGCTTGATGGCGTGGTAGCCGGTGCCGCATGCGATATCCGCAACGGTCTTGACCTCATGGATGTTCAAAATCCGTTCGAAGAAGTGCCGCTCGCCTTCTTCGCGGCCATCCCAGCCGATCAGGTCATCCCAACGGGACACAAAATCCTTATTGTATTCTTTTCGGTAGCGTTCGTTCTCAATCACGTCGTTCATTTTGTTTCTCCGATGGTGACCGCCCGGCGAGCAAGTCTCTCCGCACCCAACACGGTTTTGGTATCAACGGCTTCGACTCCCGAAAGCAGTTTCCGAGTGGCGCCAGGGCATTGATGATGAGGTTGTCACCGTCGCTGAATAAAATTTCGGTTTCAACCTTGAAAATTTTGAAACAAACTGGTAATGCTGTGCTCTTTGGCTGTTTTCAATACTCTGCTACGAATATTGCCTATTGAGAACTTTGTACTGATTTTTACTGAAAAATAGGGAATTTTGAGAGTCGCGCCGTTGCGATGACCTTAAAAGAAGAAACAGATTCAAAGATCACCATTCCGCAAAAAACTTGGAGCTCATGCGCCTCGCGCCACGATCACACCGGACGCTGGGCTTACTCTACTTTGACATTGTCGATCAAACGGGTGGCGCCGAGAAAGGCCGCCGCAAACAGCCGGGCAGGTTCACCCTCGGGAAAGTCTTGGGAGAGGTCGGACTCGCGGCGGATCTCCAGGTAGTCGATCCGGTCGTAACCCGCTTGCAGAATGGCGGCCCGCGCCTCGTCCAGCGCCAATTCGCGGCTTTTTCCGGCGGCTACCTGGCTTGCCGCCGTCGTCATTGCCCGGTGCATGGCAGGCGCGATTGCCCGCTGCTCGCCGCTGAGGAGTTGGTTGCGGGAGGACAGCGCCAGGCCATCGTCATTACGTACGGTCGCGCAGGGGTGGATAGTGATCGGGATGTTCAGATCGTTCACGAAACGCTGCACGACCTTTAGCTGCTGAAAGTCCTTCTCGCCAAAGAACGCGCCGTCCGCGCCGGATTGGAGGAACAGCTTGGAGCACACCGTCGCCACGCCATCGAAATGCCCGGGCCGGGCCCCGCCACAGAGGCCAGCGCTGACGCCGGAAACGCTGACATTGGTGCTGAAGCCGTCCGGGTACATCTCCTCCGGATACGGGCAATAGAGCAGGTGCGCGCCCGCCGCTGCCAGTTTGGCCGCATCCTCATGTTCGGTCCGCGGATACTTCTCGTAGTCGGCGGGGTCGTTGAACTGCTTCGGATTGACAAACAGGGTCGCGACCGCGCGGGTGTACGTGGCGAGCGCCGAATCGACCAGGCTCAAATGCCCGGCATGCAGTGCGCCCATGGTGGGGATCAGGCCGACCGTTTCGCCGGCGGCATGCCAGGCGCCTACTTGCGCCCGCAATTCGGCCACGGTGCGGACAATGGGGACCGATGCGCTCAACGGCGCTCTCCCTTCAAAGTATGTGTTGGCGTCAGCTATTCCGCGGCGATATCGGCACGGTCAGCGAGCCGGTAGACGAACTCCTCACCTTCCAGATCTATAGCTGGGAACTCATCCTTCTCCCGCCAATAGTCCTGGGTGTGCTGCCAGTCGCGTTTGTCGCCACGCCGGGGGAGGAAGGGGACGGCACGCTCCAGATAATGCGGATTGAAGTCGTTCGGGTCCCACCAATCGTGGATTTCCATGTCCTTGTCTTCGTCGCGCAGCGCCACCTCGACGCTCTTGGCTCCTGTTGCCTGCATGTGATTCAGCAGGCGGCAGACCAGCGCCGCCACCAATTCGCTCCGCAGGGTCCAGCTTGCACGAAAATAGCCAAACACCCAGGCGAGGTTCGGCACACCGGTGAACATGGTGCCGCGGTAGGTGATGGTCTCGTGCCAATCCAGCGGCTTGCCATCGATGGTGAACGCGATATCGCCCATGATGCTCATGTTGAAGCCGGTGGAGGCGACGATCAGGTCGGCCTCCAGCACCTCACCCGATTTGAGCAGGATGCCGTTCTCGACGAAGCGGTCGATCTCGTCCGTGACCACGCTTGCATGGCCGTCGGCGATGCCCTTGAACAGGTCGGCGTCGGGCACGAAGGCAATACGCTGACGCCAGGGGCGGTAGCTGGGGGTGAAGTGCTTGCCGACATCGTAATCCGGGCCCAGCAGGTCCTGGATATTGTCGAGCATCATCTTCTTCACCGCGTCCGGCTTCTTCCAGCACATGTCGGTGAAGGCGGCCTGCTCGAACATGATCTTGCGGCGGGTAACTTCATGGACGATTTCCTCGTCCATCTGCAGGGTGCGCAGTTCCTCCGCGATCTCAATCGCGTTGCGGCCCGTGCGGAAATAGGTCGGGGAGCGTTGCAGCATGGTCACATGCTTCGCCACGCCCGCCATGGCCGGCACGATAGTTGCCGCACTGGCGCCGGAGCCGATCACGACGACGTTCTTGCCCGTGTAGTCGATGTTGGTGTCCCATTCCTCCGAATGCACCAACTGGCCCTTGAAGTCCTCCATGCCGTCCCATTCGGGCATGTAGCCCTGGTTGTGGCGGTAGTAGCCCTGGCACATGTAGAGGAAGGTGCAGGTGAACTGGCGCGTCTCGCCCGTGTCCAGGTTCTGGGCCGTCACGGTCCAGAGGCTGTCGGCATAAGACCAATCGGCATTGGTGATTTTGTGGCGGTAGTGGATGTGGCCGCCGATGCTGTTCTCGTCGATCACCTCCCCCATATAGGCAAGGATTTCTTCCGCCGTCGCGATGGGCGGGCCGACCCACGGCTTGAAGCTATAGCCGAATGTGTGCAGGTCGCTGTCGGAACGGATGCCCGGATAACGGTGGGTCCACCAGGTGCCGCCATAGCTCTCCTCGGCCTCAAGGATCGTATAGCTGGTGCCCGGATTGTGCTGCTTCAGGTAGTAGGCTGCACCCACGCCCGAAATGCCGGCCCCGACAATGAGAACATCGACATGCTCGGCGGTAGTGGTTGCAGGCTTGTCGGCCTGAGCGGTCTTGAGGGTTTGGGCTTCCGTCATCGTGCGGCGCTCCCGAATGGATTCTGCATTGGCAAGTATAGACTAACGGCCAATATCGCATCGTGGAAACGAAAGCGCTACGGGTCAAAGCGCACCAGCGGGGCATAACAGGTATGCGGTTGACCCGCGCGCCAGCCGCAGCTTTGATGAAACGCCCAGGAGGAACCATCCATGCCATTCTACGAAAACGGCGATGTCCGTATCTGCTACGAGGAAACCGGCAGCGGCTTCCCCGTGCTGTTCATTCCAGGCGGCGGCCTGAACTCCCGCATGAGCAACTGGCCGAACGCGGTCATCAACGCGATGGAGCACTACAAGGGTGATTTCCGCTGCATTACCATGGACCAGCGCAACGCCACCGGCGGCCAGAGCACCGGGCCGGTTCCGGTCGAGAATCCGTGGGATGCGTTTGCCGACGACCATCTCGGCTTGCTCGATCACCTCGGCGTCAAGGAATTTGCCGTCATGGGCTACTGCATCGGCGGCTGCTTTGCCGGGAAGCTGATCGAGCGCGTGCCCGAGCGGTTGAAGGCCGCCGTATTTTGTCAAACCGTCGGCTTCCGGCCGGAAGATCCGGACGTCATGTACCGCCATAGCGGCAATGGCTGGGCGCCGGAGTACATGGCCAACCATCCGGAAGTCGACCAAGCCACCATCGACCAGTACCTGCACAATCTCTACCGGGTGAACCCCGACTTCCTCTACAGCGTTTCCCGCGACGTGATCGCCAAATGCGAGACACCCATCCTGGTACTGCCGGACGACATCGCCTCGCACCCACTGCAGACGTCCATTGACGTGGCGTCCCTTGCGCCAAATGCTGAGATTACGGTGTATCCGTGGAAAGAGCCGCCGGAGTTGAAGGAACGCACCATTGAGCGCGTGCGGAAGTTCCTGAAGACGCACTGCTAAGGAGGAGGGACAATCCGATGCCGAAATCAGAACTGCAATCCGCCATCGATCACCTGAAGGCCGGAAATTACGCCCTGGGCAAGGACTGGGAAGAAGCCCACGAAATCTGCCAGGCGCACGAAGGCAAGGCCGCCTTTGACTGGCTGCACGCGCTGGTTCACCGGATCGAAGGCGACGACCGGAATGCCGGGTATTGGTACAATCGCGCCGGGAAAGAACGGCATTCCGGTTCGGTTGCGGAGGAATTGCAGGCGATCGAGGAGGCCACGACCTAGCTGCCGCCCGGCCGCCTATCCGCACACCTCAAGCCGTCATTGCGAGCCCGCAAAAAGCGGGCGCGGGAATCTATCGGCAGGAATGCTCAAGTACCGGCAAATTGCCGCGTCGCCCGGCCTCCTGCCGGGCTCCTCGCAATGACGGCATGTTGCTTAGCCTGCAAGATCACTGCCCCGCCAGGATGGCGTCGGCGATCTTTTCCGCCGTCATGATGGTGGGGAAGTTCGTATTGGCGCAGGGCACCACCGGGAAGATTGAGGCGTCGACCACCCGCAGCCCCTCGATGCCATGCACGCGGCCCGCGTTGTTCGTCACCGCCATTGGGTCGTCCGCCGCGCCCATACGGCAGGTACAGGAGGCATGCCAGACACCGACTGCCGCGCCGCGGATGAACGCTTCCGCCGCGTCCTCGTCATTGCAGACGTCTTTCAGCGTGTAGCCCTCCATGATCAGGTTCTCGATCAGGTAGCGCCGGAAAGGCCCCGGCCCATCCAGCAGCTTCGCCATGATGCCGGTCAGGATGCGGTTCTTGGTGTTGATCTCCCCCACCTGGCGCACCTTGTCGGAATAGCTCGCCGGGAAGGGATCGCTCATCGCGCTCTGCATGGCGGGGTCGTCGTAAAGCGGCGTCAGGCGGCGGATGCCGTCCGCCAGCCGCTCCAGGTCGCGCCGGTCGGAAAGCAGGTTGAATTCCACCTCCGGCTCGTCCGATGGGTCGGGGGTGCGGAGGCGCACCTCCCCCGTTTCCGAGTAGGTCTTGTTCACGAACAGGATGAAGCTAGCGATCTGCTCCCCCACTGCGTGCCAGGAGGTTTTCGACGCGCCGACCACGAACATGTCCCCCGGCGGCGCCCCGCCCATCTGGGAGGAATAGCGCATGCCGACGAACAGGTGCCGCCGCGTCTCCTTGTTGGTGACGCGCGCCTTGGGCTTCAGGAAGGAGGCGAGCGCGATGGAGGGATGGTCCATCAGCCGCTGCCCGACGCCGAACAGGGCGTAGCGCACCGGAATGCCCAGGTCGCTCAGATGGCCGGCCGGGCCGATCCCTGCGCGCATCAGATGCGCCGGGGAGTGGATCGCACCCGATGACAGGATGACCTCCTTCGCCCGGAATTCCTGTGGCTTTCCATTCACGGTGGCCTTGACGCCGACGCAGCGGCGGCCGCCTTCATCGTCGTCGAACAGCAGTTCGCTCACCTGGGTATGGGTGGAGATGGTCAGGTTCGGGCGCTTGCGCACCTCGGCGTTCAGGTAGCCGATTGAGGCCGAAACCCGCTTTTCCTCTGCGTTTGAAATGGTGATGGGGAAGTAGCCATCCTCGAAGAAACCATTCTGGTCCGGCAAGTGCTTATAGCCCGCCCGGTCGAACGCTTCGGCAAGCGCCTTGGCGTGGCCCGGCCATTGGCTTTCTGGCACGCGGCGAACGGGGATGTTGCCCTCCTGGCCGTGCCACTCGTCATCGACGTCGAGGTCGCGCTCCACCTTCTTGAAGTAGGGCAGGCAGTCCTCCCACTTCCAGCCGGTCGCCCCGCGCTCGTGCCACTCGTCGAAGTCGGTTGGGGCGCCGCGGTTTGCCATCTGGCCATTGATCGACGAGCCGCCGCCCAGCACCCGCGCCTGCTCATACTTGCGCAGCTTCGGCGGCGGCGCATCCGGGTCGCGATTGTGACCGACGACCTCCGTCGAGACCTTCAGGTCCGTCCAATGAAAGCGCGGGTTCAGGTAGGCGGTGCCGGGATAGCTGTCGAGAATTTCCGGTGGCTCCTCGCCGGGCGGCGTGTCCTCGCCTGCCTCGCACACCAGCACTTTATTGGCGCCGCGCGCCGAAAGGCGGTTCGCGAGCGTCGAACCCGCGGAGCCCCCTCCCACGATGATATAATCGAATTCCATGGTTTCCTCCCGCGATTCTTCCTTCCCGGACTGCACTGGAACACCATGCAGATAACCGGGCCAGCCGTGGCTGATGTCTCTGGCTTGTAGGAGAGCATGGCAAATGCGGAGGACGCGGGCAATTCGCATCTGCCGCCGGGCGGTTCAGGAAAAGGGAAGCCCTACTGGTCCGGATAGGCTTCCAGCAGCACCTTACCCATATAGTCCCGCGCATCGATGGGGGAGTAGGGCTGCATGAATGGCCCTGCCCTCACGTCCCGGTACAAACGGGCGAGCGGGTTGCCAGCCATGAAGCCGCCGCCGCCGAACAGGTCCATGGCCTGGCTGACAATCTCGATGGCGTTTTTGTTCACAACCCATTTGGCCGATTGATAGTCCTTCATCAGTTCGTGCCCCTGCTCCCAGGTGGCGTCCGCGCCGCCGCGGCTTTGCTCCATGAAGGCATCCAGTTGCTCGCCCAGGCGCGCCAGGATGCTTTGGGAGGAGGCCAGCAAAATCTCCATCTCCGCCAAAGCATGAGGCACCCCTGCCCTATCCGCTGCGCCCGGCGTCTTGCGCTGATGGGCGAGCGCCTGGTCGAACGCCGCCTCCGCCAGCCCCAGGAACGCGCCGACCAGCGGCACGTTGGCGAGGGTCCGGTTTACCAGAACCGCAATGCTCCACTTCCCCCAGGGGCCGATCTTGCGCAGCGCATCCGGCGGCACGATGCAGTCGTTAAAGCTGACCGACTGGCTGCCAGACGCCCGCATCCCCAGCGCGTCCCAATTGTCATGCTGTTCGACGCCGGGCGTTTTCATCGGCAGCAGCACGTTGGTGATATGGTCGCCGTCTGCATCCCTCATCCGCACATTGGTAGCAATGTGGGTCGCGAGCGGTGACATGGTCACGAAATGCTTGGTGCCATTCAGCCGCCAGCCGTCTGCGTGGGCGAAGGCCTCGGTCAGCGGGTGCAGATTGTCGGTGCCGCGCTCGGTCGTGGTGGAGCAGATCAGCATCTCCCCCCGCGCCACGGCTTCCAGGTAGCGCTTGGCCCGCTCATGCGGCGCGGAACCCGGCTCGCTGCCGCGCCAGAGCGCCGCCAGCCCGCGCGTCGCCGAAAGGTGCATGCTGATGGCAATCGCCGCCGAGCCGTCGCCCTTCGCCAGGGCCGCGATGGTCAGCACCCAGTCATGCATGGACCGCAGGCCAAGCCCGCCCAGGTCTTCCGGCACAAACGCGGCGGCAAGGCCGGCGGCCTGCATGTCCCGGTAGTTCTCAGGCTCTATCCGGTTCGCCCGGTCGGCCGCGTCGGCGCGCGCACGCAGCGGCTCGTTCAAGCTTTCCGCGATGGCGACGGCACGCGCGCCTTCTGGTGTGCGGGGAGAGATGCGGTAGGTCATAGGGCGAGCTTAGGCGATTTCGCGTCGGGCGTCGCCAGGTATTGGCTCAGTCTATCCTCTCGAAGTCGGGCAGCTTGAACGACTTGTCAAAGAATGGCTGTTCCGGCGCGTATAGCCGGAAATAGACGAACCAGCCATCGTCGCCGACCGTCTTTAAATGGTTGCTCTCTTGGCCATCCGGTGCATCCGGCCCGATGTAGATGTCGACGCTGCCGTCCTCGTTCGTCTGTAAACCTTCCGTCCTGTCGCCGAGACTGACATCAGAGATTTCCGTGCCGCCATTGTCGTACGGACGCCGCGTGTCCTCGCTGTAGAGCGTCAGCGACCAGAATTGCTTGACCGGTACATTGGCCGGTACGTGCAGCCGGTAATTGCGGTCGGCCCGTAATGTCTCGCCAGCACTATCGCGCTTCGTGGTCATGTAAACCTGCCCCGCGCCAGGCTGCGGGTTGACCATGCCCTTAGTGGCGGCGACCGCTTCGTAGAACCAGGTCGCCCGCTGGTCGATTTGCTGGATCGTGTCGGTTTCCTGTTCAATCTGGAAGTCGAAGCTCTTGTACCAGGACGTTCCCGCCCAATAGGGCTCCGTGTAGCGCGGGTTGACCTGAATGTTGCGGGTCATCAACTCGCCCATGGTTGCGGCGCGCTGGAGAAGATCGCGCTGGCGGGCATCCGGCTCGAACGGTTCGCCCTTCACCACGCCGAGTGGCGCCAGCATCGCCATCCATGGTTTGTCAATTTCGCGAACGGGCTCCGCCTGAATGATTCCAGCGAGTTTCTCCCAGTAGGCGATTCCTCTTGGCGCCGTAGCGCTCCATTCGATGTCCTTGCCTTCGATATAGCGGCTCGGTTTCGGCTCTTCTCCGACCCGGCCCATTTTGTAGTTGGATTTGTAACTTTCATAAAAGCCAGGGTCCGGATCGATGATGCGTGTTCCGATCAGAATGTTGTTCGTCGCACTCTGGAACACACTGACTCCGTCCTCCTGATATTTGGACGGATCGTCTTCGGGACCCACAACGATGTAAGAGCCACCTTTGCCCTGATCGGGTCCGGTCAGCCCGAGGTCAAGTACGGGGCGCATCCAGAAATCAAGGACACCGCCAGCGGTCTGTCCCGGCGGATACTCAATACGGACAGCACCCGCCGAAAGGTCCGTGAAATTGAAGATATAGGGCGTTGTCAGGTTGCCGGTTACGATCCCCCGCCTTTCCTTCAGCGAGGCGAGAACGACAAAGTCACTCCACCCCTCTACCCCATACACTTCGCCCTGATTGTCGCGCCAGGTGGTGATACTGACGAGCGGCGTGCTCCAAATATATGCCTGTACCCCCCGCTGGTAATCCATCTCGTCGAAAAGGCGCTTCGAGGCATCATCGTCAAAATAACTGTCCGTCAGTTCGATGTCGCCGACAGGGGTCTGGATAGTCTCGTCGCCGCTCAGCGTTGCTTCTCCCATTGTCACAGACCTTGCATCCGCGTGTGATGACACGGTCGCCGCACCAACCAGTGCAGCAGCAAAGGTAGAAGCCAATATGAAGCACCTCATGCAATCTCCTGTGGGAATACGATTCCCGCTTTGTCGGACAATCAGTTGCCGTATTTGCCTGTAGTGCGGGACCAATCATCAATGGAAACAGGGGACGCTGGCCTCGCCTCTGACAAACAGCATCCTTGCATCGGCTTTTGAGGTTTGCAATCGCGAATGATAACGCTTCGCATAGAGATGCGAGGCCTCGACTCGCAACCATTCGGTCAGGGAGGCACTTCTACAGCGCCACCACCTTGCCGGGATTCATAATGTTGTCCGGATCAAGCGCCTGCTTGATCTTGCGCATGTATTCGTAGGCTTCGCCGGTTTCTTTCATCAGGGAGGCGATCTTGCCGATGCCGACGCCGTGCTCGCCCGTGCAGGTGCCGCCCATCGCCAGCGCGCGGTTGACGAGGCGCTTGGTAAAGTCGTGCGCCCCCTGCATCTCGGCCGGATTGTCGGGGTCCAGCATGATACAGCAATGGAAGTTGCCGTCGCCCACATGGCCGCAGATCGGCGCGACCATGCCGTTGGCTTCGATGTCCTTCTTGGTCTCCAGAATGCACTCGGTCAGGCTGCTGACGGGCACGGCCACGTCGGTTGCCCAGCCGCGCTTGCCGGGGGTAAGCGCCAGACAGGCGTAGTAGGCGTCGTGGCGGGCCTGCCAGAGCTTGGCGCGCTCTTCCTCCCGGGTGGCCCAGGCGAACTGGCTGCCACCCAATTCCTCGGCGATTTCCTGCGCGGCTTGGGCCTGCTCCTGCACGCTGGCTTCGGAGCCATGGAATTCGAAGAACAAGGTGTTCTTGCCGGGCTCCAGCCCTTCCAAGCTAGAATAGGCGATGCAAGCGCTGGTCTGGGCATCGTCCAGCAGCTCCATGCGGGCGACCGGAATGCCGTATTGCAGCACGCCGACGGTGGTATCGACCGCGCTTTGCAGATCGTCGAACTGGCAGACCGCGGCGGCCATGGCTTCCGGGATGCCATAGAGGCGCAACTGCACCTCCGTGATAATGCCGAGCGTGCCTTCCGAGCCGACATAAACATGGGTCAGATCATAGCCCGCGCTGGTCTTGCGGGAGCGGCCGCCGGTCTTAATGATCTTGCCTTCCGGCGTCACCACGGTCAGGCCAATGACGTTTTCCTTCATGGTGCCGTAGCGCACGGCGTTGGTGCCGCTCGCGCCCGTCGCCGCCATGCCGCCGAGGGAAGCGTCCGCGCCGGGATCGACCGGGAACATCAGGCCGGTTGCCCGGATGTCCTCGTTCAATTGCTTGCGGGTGACGCCTGCCTGCACCCGGCAGTCGAAGTCCGCCGGGTTCGTCTCCACGACATTGTTCATGCCCGACAGATCGATGGTAATGCCGCCATGCGGGGCGGTGACGTGCCCTTCGAGCGAAGTGCCCGTGCCCCAGGCGATTACCGGCACCTTGTGCTCGGCGCAGATCTTGACGACCGCTGCCACGTCTTCCGTGCTCTCAACATAGGCGACGGCGTCGGGCGCGGCGGGCGGGAAGTAGTCCTCGCCGCGGGCATGCTGGTCGCGCACGGCCTCGCTTGTCGAAAGCCGGTCGCCGAGCAGCGCCTTGGCCTGCTCGACGGCGAGCCGGATGCCGGTATCATTGCGGAGATAGGGGACAGCGGTATCGGGCATGGAGCGGATCCTCTGGCTAAAGACGAAGCTCCGTCTTACCGGTTTTGCTGCATCGCGGAAAGGGTCCGCCCGGCCTGACCTAGTATGGGGTGCCGTCCTTGTGCGTGAACGCCCACTTTCCGTCCTGCATCACTGCCTGGATGTCATCGTTGGGATAGCTGCCCTCGTCACCCTGCGGCCGGTCGCCGACTTCCAGCATTACCGCCTTTCGGTCGGTCCGGTTAACGATGTGATGGGCCTGGCCGTTCGGCGGGAAGCCGACACACATGCCGGGGCCAAGCTCGGTCTCGCCCCTGTCGGTCACCAGGGTCGGATTGCCCTCCAGGATGTAGACGAACTCTTCCTGCTTGGTGTGGATGTGCATGAGGGCGCTCTCACCGCCCGGCTCCAGAACGGTGCGGTTCACGCCGTATTGGGTCAGCCCGAAATAGTCACCCAGCGGCTGCTTGATTCGCTTCGCCATGCGACTGAAATAGGGTTCCGGGTAGTTTGAGGGCTTGGTGCGCGGCGGTGCGTCGGCCGCTTTGATGGGGGCCTTGGTATCGGTCATGAGAGTGCATTCCCTTTCCGGTATGGCGCGGCGGTCATCGCCGCATTCCAGGCAGCAATGCTAGCCAAGCCTGGGCGCCCAAAAAATCTTGAAACACCCATTCAACCAATTATTCCGGGCAATTGCCGAGCGCGCCGCTGGACAGGCTTTGCCGAACGGGGTTAGCCTTTCGTACAGTCTCATTCTCAAACCCAGCAAAAAGGAAACGCCAATCATGGGTATGCTCGACGGACGCGTAGCAATCATTACCGGCGGCGGCCGGGGCGTAGGTGCCGAAATCGCCAAGCACATGGCCGCTGCAGGGGCCAAGATCCTGGTCGTTGACCCCGGCGTCGGCGGCGGCGGCGAAGGCGGCGACACCGCGCCGGCCCAGGAAATCGCCAACCAGATCAAAGCCGCCGGCGGCGAGGCTGCCGCCAATTTTGGCTCCGTTACCAGCTACGAGGACTGCCTCGGCATGGTGGAGCAGGCCCGCGACGAACTGGGCGGCTGCCACATCGTCTGCAACCCGGCCGGGATCCTGCGCGACCGCATGTTCCACAAGATGGACCCGCAGGACTGGCAGGACGTGATCGACGTTCACCTGACCGGCCACTACAACATCAACCGCGCCGCCATCAACCTGTTCCGCGAGCAGGAATACGGCCGCATGATCATGGTCTCCTCGACCTCCGGCGTACTCGGCAATATCGGCCAGGCGAACTATGGCGCGGCCAAGATGGGCATTATCGCGCTCTGCAAAATCGTGGCGATGGAAAATGGCAACAAGGGCATTACCGCGAACGCCCTGCTGCCCAGCGCCGACACCCGCATGACGCGCAGCGTGCCGACGCCGAAGGATCCGGACGCGGCGAAGGTCCGTGACGAGCGCCTCAACCGCTCCCGCGCCGACGCCATCGCGCCGCTGGCCGTGTTCCTCGCGAGCGAGGGCGCCAGCTACGTCAACGGCCAGGTCTTCCACCAGCGCGCGGCGGAACTGACGGTCTATGGTGCCATGCAGCCGGTCCGGATGGTTCACCGCGAGGGCGGCTGGACGCCGGAAACCATCGCCGAAGTCGCCATGCCGAGCCTCTCCAACGGCTTCCCCAAACTGGGCGACAGCCGCAACATGCACGCCGGCATGCCGATGATCTAACAGATCGGCTTTATTGCTGGCAGTTAAAGCCGGAGCCTTGCGTAAAGCGGGGCTCCGGTTTTCTTATGAGTGGCGGCATGTGGAGGCCAACCTCTGGCACATGGGCGGCAGCATCGCCCAGCGCGACCTGGTCGAGTGGCCCCTCACCGAAGCCGCCATCCGCTCCGGCCAGCGGAACGTGGCTCTGTCGCTGGCGTATGAGAGATTGGCGATGAGGCTGGAGAAAGTGGTGAACCGGCGGTTTATGTAGAGGGCAGAGGCTATTGGGTGAGCGGGGGTGTTGCTGGCCTAGAAGCTGTCTGCTGATGACCAACTAAAAGGTACTATTATACCGCTTTCTGGGAGCATGAAGATACCATTGTGTGTCCTCTTAAGCTTCTTGACTGACGAACAGGTTGACGGTTTCGATGGGGCGTCGGCCCTGGTTGCGGTATCCGAGATGGGGCCGTTCGGTGTTGTAGTGCACGAGCCAGGCGTCCAGGTCGGTTTGTAGGGCTTTGACGCTCTCGTAGAACGTCTCGCGCATTTTCAGGCGGAAGAACTCGTCCAGCACGGTGCCGTTGAAGCGCTCGACAAAGCCGTTCGTCTTCGGCGAGCGCACCTTGGTGCGGCGATGCTCGATCCCATTCAGCGCCAGGTAGAGCTCATAGGGATGCGTTTCGGTTCCGCAGAACTCGCGGCCATTGTCGGTCAGCACCGCGCCGACCGGCAGGTCGAGCCTGCGGTAGAAGGGCAGCACGTCGTTGTGCAGCACCGCCACCGCGGCCTCCGGCTGCTTGGAGACGTGCAGGAAGCCGAAGGCATAGGAACCGTAGGTATCCACGACCGCATGCAGGTAGACCTTGCCCACGCCCTTCAGGCTGCCGACGAAGAAAGTGTCGGCGGACAGCAGTTCGCCTGGCGCGCCGCTTTCCACATGCCGCTCGCGGAAGGCGGGATTGAGCTTTTCGATGAAGGCCGCCTGCTCGGCGGTGATCTCGATAGCCTTGCCGGCCAACTGTTCTTCCAGCTTCAGCCAGCGGTCATACCGGCTGCCGAGGCCGGCTTCGTTCAGGATCTTCTGGATGGTGATCGCCGAGACGCGCACGCCTTCGAGCGCCAGCATCGCCTCCAGCCGGTTGCAGCCATACGCCGGATGCTCCAGCGCCAGGGCGTGGATGCGGGCAACCGTCTCCGGCGGAGTGGTCATCGGATGCGATTGATGGACCGGTGGCAGGTCTTTCAGGCCATCGAAGCCATGGGTCTGAAAGCGCCTTTTCCATTCGTAGAAGCTGGTGCGGTCCATCCCCCGGCGGCGGCAGGCCTCCGCCGCATTGCCGAGCTCTTTGGCAAGCTCGAGTACGCTCAACCGCTGCTCGGCAAGCTTGCTGGCAGCATCACGCCTGGACGGTGTTGACGGCTTCGCTGAGACTGACATGGCTTCCTCCATTCTGTGCCATATAGCACGGGAAGAAGCTTAAGAAGACACATTGTGCCATTGCGGTCAATCAATTCTCACGGCCTGTTTCCTGCAAACTAGCCGCGGTTCCGAACTCAACAGCCAGTTAACTTTTTGGCAACCAATTTACTCCATCATTAATTTAAATCACGAGATTGCGTTAAACTTTTAGTCATCGTCGCCGATCCTGGAAAAGGTGCTGAAATGAGCTTCGAAGTTCGTGTGTTAACATGGAAATCTGACCTAGAGATCAGAGATCTCAAACGAGCATGCAGTGAAGTGGTGCAAATTTTTAAGAGTATCTACCAAGATAATTACGTAAAAAACACTGTTTATGATGAGAAGGCGTTAGTCTCTGCAATCATGTCAAGTGAACAGGTTTCAATAATTGCAATTGATAAGATTGGTCATGTCCTCGGCCATATTGCTCTCATCTACCACAATAATATGGCCGAACATGTCGAAATTGGCCAAGCCGTCGTATCGCCGTCGCATCAACGCCAAGGAATCTTAAACGCATTGGTGGAGGCAGCAATATTTACATGCCGAAATATAAGCCCAGAAAAAGCGATTTATGCGGTTTCCGTTACCCATCATGAAAAGTCGCAAAGAAGCATTGCAAATTTCCATTTTACTGAAGTGGGTGTTTTGCGAGGGTTAGTCCCAGCCAGCCTCGTAGGCGGCGATGAGACCTCCAAGCCCTACGATGTTGTGATTCACTTTAAGCCGGCTGCAACCAATGAAACACTTCGTTGCTACCCCAGTTTACAGTATATTGACATATCTAAGTACATTTTCCGAAACACTAGCCAAGAGCGTAATGTACTCAGGACACCGAGATCACAAGCGTCGAGTGGCGACTCAATTTATCATTTACTCGATCGCATAAGTTACAATTCAACGGAAATTCACTTCAGCAGCGTATGCGACGAGTCACTATATTTTATTCATATGGTTACAAAATACTCCAGTGCCGCAAGGCGCTCATTTCTCTACCTGTATCTTCCAATATCTTCACCTGGCGCCTCTAGGTTGGTAAATAAACTCAATGCATATGGGTACTACTTTGCAGGCTTGCTGCCTGGCACACTTAAAGGTGATACGCTAATCTTGCAAAAGGACTTAAAAAACACCGAAAGCCAAGCACCGAGGATTTTCAGCGAGACCGGTGAATACATGAGCGAGTTTATTCGTCAAGACTATTGCAGGGTCACCTCTGACGCCCATGCGCCTGAGTTGACTGATACGCCATGGCATACCCCGAATGAACCCTGGCAGGAACCTTATGGTATGCACGAAGATCAGCCGCTGGCGTTTGAACATCACACCTTATCGCCCGAAGATGCTCAGAAACGCCTCTCAATCATGTCAAGCGGCCGATCTAGCGCGATAAGGCTGTCTCCGCTTCCGTTCCTCTAGTCGTTAAGCAGCGCATATCGCACTGGGCAAACTATCGTGACGCTAGACATATTCTGCGGTGTGGGGCGAAACTCTTACTTCGACCCCCTTGAGACGCACGTTCGCCAAGGCATTGATATCCTAGCTGAGATGGCAGCTACGCGATTTGGTTCGGAATACAGTTTTGTGGCTGGCGAAACTTGCGACAACCTCGAGATATTCGGAAGGTACGGCCACTCCTACACAAAAGTCAGCATGTCAGAAGGAATTCGCGCGCGATTGGGCCGCTGGGATGACGTAATCTTTGTGCCGTGTATAGCGAATGAGCGGCGTCTGCGCGACAATGCCCTGTTTCACAGGCTAGGTTGTGTAGACGGCAGTCTTATCTCCGTTGCATCCACTCCAAGGCCTGGGATGGGGCGAACCGGTATAGCTGTCATTAGCACAAAGCCTTTGCCAAAGCCGCAAGAAGCAGACGTTCAATTCATGCACTCTATTGCCGAATCAGCTGCGCATTACATCGATACAATTAGCGTTGTTAGAAAAATCGCAAGCCAGATGGCAGCAACTTGGAAGAACGTCGATGAATTTTCGATGGCATTTTCTCACTTAGGTCTGGCGACAGCGATCTTTGACACTCATGGCCAACACGCCTATAGCAACCAGACTTGGCAAACAATGAGCGTGGAACAGCCGCACGAATACACAACTGGCACATGTGAAGCAGCTCCGATGCCATTCGTCCCAAATCCCGGCCCGGCACCAATTTCTTTATCCGATAAAATCAAAGGTTCCCGAATATCATTTGCTTCATACAACGTTAATACAGTCGCTGCGCCGAGTGCATTGGATGTGCCTCAAATAAACTCGCTAATACGTGAAGTCCGCACAACAGGTGAGTTTGCCGCAACCGACCCAATTTGGGTGACCTTAAACAACGGAACTAATCGCGCGTCGCAGCAATTCGGAAAACTCATCGCGTATCCAATTTATACCCAAAACAAATCGATCGGCTATATTGGCATCATATTTTCGATACTGTCGAATATGGAGAGTAATCATGTTGAAGAGTCACATACCGAACAGATTGAAAGTTCATATTACTTGTCTTTTTTGATCAACATGTTAAATGATACTTTGAAGCGCACGCGGTCCTCTCGGTGGCGCGGAGAGAATGAATACACGACCGCACGCAAGTGGACGGCACCGCTGAAAGATTTTCAGATCAAGGCGGTAAGAGCGCTGAAATCCGACATGCCTGAGTCGTTTGTTGCGCTCTGCGCTCAGGATTTAGCAGAACTGGCATCGTCCAAGTTCGGACGCTCTATTACTGCGGTTGTCCCGATACCGTGCGGTTACTCGCCTTCGCACCGGTGCTTTTCGACCAAACTTGGCTACAAGGTCGCCGAGCTCCTCGATGTCCCATGTGTTGAGGCGTTTCCGCATAGCGGATTGAGCAGTTCATCAGGGCCGCACAAAGCGCAGCACGTGTCAGCCCCGCCGCCCAGTGTCTCGATCGACGGACCTGTTTTACTGGTAGATGATGTTGTTACGACAGGGACTCACTTGGAGCGCTATGCATCAGCTTTGAAAGCGGCGGGTATGACGACGTTTTCCGTTGGGTGGGTTGGTCCCCATGACCTCCCTAGAAGCCAGTGACTGATGTGCTGAGGGAGAGTGTCCGGTCTTTTATCTAAACGGCGGCCAGTCCATGCTTAAAAAGAAAGGGCAGCGTGGATAGAGCTACAGAAAAAACGAGGTCGTTTTGGACAAATTTCTAAAAACTGTGTGCACGCTAAAGATATTTTTCGTAATATCCCTGATATTATTGATAGATACACAAGTTTTTCAAATATTTTTATTTTTTGCTTGATCTATCGAACTAATGTTTTTTCTATATATGACAAAATAGATTGAATTGGAATAAATTTTCCAAAACGGCAAGCTTGAGTTCTTGGCAGGTCTCGATGCTCGTTGAGGCGAGCGGTCGCTATTCGCCCAAATCGACATAATTAGCTAACTTGCCTACTGCATCGCCTTTACAATTTCCCCACTAGCCCAAACCGCACTCAAGCGCTGCTACCACGCAAAGGTGTATTGCCCCTCTCGCCCTCGTGCGGGGCATTGCCCGCACCCGCGGGCTTCCTTAGGATCGGCGTCATGATACTCCGCGGGGAAGCGCATGGCGCGGTTTCCCGCGTGCAACGGGAGTGACAGTGATGAACGATCCGACCGCCGCCAAAATCCGCAAGCTTTATGTCCCATCCATCGAACTGACCAAGGGCCAGCCTGCGCCGATTGCCGCCAATGACGGTCGGCACTACGCTGCCTTCGACCGGAACGGCGACGCCGGCACCGGCGTTGCGACCGAAGCCGCCATCCGCCAGGCGATGGAGGGCAAGGGCCGGGAGGTCACCCGGATGCTGGAAACCGCGCCGCCCGGGCCGATCCAAACGCCCTACGGGCTCGGCTTCCGCGAATATGACGAGTGCGTCGCCTACATCAAGGAGAAGGGCCTGACCGCGCCGGATGGCGGGGTGGTGCTGCCGCTGCGCTACACCATCAACGAGAGCCCCTCCTACTCGGTCGTGCCGTCGAACGCGCTCTGGCGCGATCCGGCCCGCAAGGCGGAGGCCGATGCGCTCCGAAAGGAAGAGCAGGACCAGCGCAACCGCTCGCTCTACTTCCCGCACGTGCTGCGCGACGCCCGCCGGATCGGAGAATACTATCCGGGCCTGCGCCCCGACAGCCCGGAATGCATGGACAAGCTGGGCGTCTCGCTCGCCCACCAGGAAACCACCCAGTGCCAGAACTTCTACGACGCGCACGAGGTGGAGCGGGTATTCTACCCCGAAATCGAGAAGCTGCTGCTGAAGTTCTTCCCGGACGCCACGGACGCGCTGGTCTATAACCACGACGTATTCGACAAGCAGTACACCGGCGACCGCACCGAGGATCAGGACAACAAGAACCCCGGCGTGAACGAGAATTACGTCAACATGGTCCACAACGACCTGAACGACAATTCGGGCCGGGTGCGCGTGCGGGAGTTGCTGCTGAACAACCTGCGCAATTTCGGGCGCGAGCAGCGCTATACCGAAGCCGAGGTGGACGAGAAACTCTCCCGCCGGTTCGTGTCGATCAACCTGGCCAAGCCGTTCGAGACCATCCAGCAATGGCCCTTCGTGCTCTGCGCCTGGCCAAGCTTTGCCGACCAGCCATACATCAGCAACTACCGCATCTATGACGACCGGGTGGGGGAGACCACGCGCTTCACCAACCGCGACAGCCACGAGTGGTATTGGTTCCCGAAGCAGCAGCCGCACGAAATCTCGATGCTGAAATGTTATGACTCGGTAACGGACGGCTCCGTCTCGCGCTGGTCGTTCCACTCCGCCTGCTACGACTGGACCGCGCCGGAGGGCGTGCCATTCCGCAAGAACATCGTGGTGCGGGCGTACGTGTTTTACTGAGGGTTGGCGGCGTTGAGTACTGCCACTCCAACACCAAACACCCTGTTACTGCGAAGACCAGGACCCACGCCTGGGAAGCAAATCGTATAGTCCGGCCTTTGTCGGAACCGCTCAGGCATAGGCTCCCGCTTTCGTAGGCGCGGGAAAGTTGTTGCTACCGCTGCCGCGCCCGCCAGCACGGATGGAGCCATGGCGCGGCCAGCGGAACCTGCGCCGACATGCTCCCGCGCATTGTTTGCCGCCACGGACGCTATTCGACGAGTTCGACGCTGACGCGCCGCTCTATGGCCAGCGGTGGCTCACCGTCTTGGCCGGGCCGCGTTACCTGCACCAGTCCCCGATAGATCCCCGGCCGCAGAATATCGTTCTTGTTGCTGCGCCCGGCAAAACGCATCCGGCGGATCTGGGTCTTTTCCTGCTCAAAGCGCTGGGAGAGAAAGGGACGCCCGGCGGGATCGGTGATTTCCAGTTTCAGAACGTCGCCTTTCCGCGCACCGACGACTACCGCCCACAGCACCAGCCCCGGCCCTTGTGCTTCCAACGCCGCGGGCGAGCGCATGTCCTGGAGCAGCGCGTCGTAGCGGGGGGCATGGGCGCGGAATCCGGCACCGAACAGCATGGGCGCGTCCCGATCCGGCAGGAACGCCTGGACATCAACCGACCAGAGCGGCCCCGTAGCCGTGGCTTCACACCCCTGCCCCATCGTGAGGCCCGTGAACGGGTCGACAACCTCTCTGCCCCGCCGGAGCGCCAGATGCAGGTGAGCGAAACTCGCCGCCCCGCTGTTGCCGACATGGCCAAGCATCTCGCCCGCTTCAACCTGCTGCCCTTTCGCCACACGCACACTGCCGCTCTTCAGGTGGCAATACTGGGTGCTCCAGCCGCCGTCATGCTGGATCAGCACGCCGTTGCCGCACTCCTCGCCCTTCTCCATCGCCGCGTTGATGCTGGCCGTGTCGCCCGGGTGATCCGGTGCGGTATCCCGCAGTCCGGCGACAATACCGGGTGCCGCCGCGCGCACGGCGACTGGGCCGAACATGGCGACCCGGTCGCGCACCGCGATGTCCGTGCCCTTGTGGTCGTTGTAGGTGAGCGTGCCGCACCGAAAATCCCGCGCTTCCGGTCCGGGATCGGTGTCCACATGATGGACGATCCAGCAATCATCCCCCAACCGGCAATCGACCGGCCAGCCAAGCGATGGCGGACCCGCGGCAAGGGATTGAATGCTCCAGGTCAGGGCAAGGGCGGTCAAAGTCCAAAGAGATAATCTCAACGGTCGGGCTCCGGCGGTGACACCAGGGTCATGAAAATGGAGGCGACAATCATCGTCAACGAGACGACCACCTGCCAACTCAACGGCTCCCCCATCAGCACGACCGAGGAGAGCACGCCGACCACCGGCGCGGTAAGCGTAGAGATGGCGGCGATGGTCGCGGGCAACCGGCCGAGCAGCACGGTCCAGAGCAGGTAGCAGACCACCATTGGCCCCAGAATGTGGTAGGCAAGCGTCAGCAGCACCGGCAGGCTGGGCATGGTCTGGGCGCTCAGCGGTTCGAACACAAAAACCAGCGGCCAGGCCAGCACGCTGGCAATGGCGAAGAACCAGGCCGCCAGCGCCATGGGCGCCAGGGTCCAGGTGCCGGCTTTCACGATGATGTTGCCAATGGCCCAGGACGTGGCCCCGGCAAACATGACGGCCGGTCCCGCCGGATCGTCGATCAATCCCTGAAAATCGCGTGAAGCCAGCACGACAAGCCCGGCCATCCCGATGGCGATGGCCACAACCAGCCGCCAGTGCAGGCGGTCGCCGAGGAAGATGACCGCGAGGACTGCCGTGATGGCAGGCATGGTGTAGGCGATAATCGCAGCCTGAGAAGCGTCCGTATAGACCTGCGCGAAGGTCGAGAGGATGTTGAAGCCGAAAATCAAGAACACGCTGGCCAGCACCATCTGCCCCAGTTCGGCACGGGGCGGCAGCAGGCGCTGGCCCATGGCCTTCACGATGAGCGCGAGCAACAGGGCGGCGCAGGGAAAGGCCAGCGCACGCACGGTAATCGGCGGCATTTCAGTTAGCATGAACTTGACCGCCGGCCAGTTCAGCCCCCAGAGCACGCCCATCAGCAATACAAAGACGATCGAGGTAGGATTGGCTTTCGCGCTCACTTGGCTTTCCCGCCGTTTCGGCCTGGCGGCGCGCTACGGCAGAGCAGCGGCAGCCCTTCTTCACTCTGACGGAATGCGGCCGCAAGCGGAAGCGGGTATTCCGCCAGACCCGGAGGCACAGACGGAACCGCCAACCAGCTTGAACTTCGCCCGTCCTATCAATAGCCTCGCCCGCACTATTTCCGCCCTGGAGTGCTGCCCTTATGTCCGGTCCCACCACCGACCCGCGCGATAACCTGATTGACAACGTTCCCATGGTCGGCGAGGCGGGCTCCACCGTCGAGCCGGGCAGCGTGGAGAATGACCCGACGCTCTACGGCCATGTACGGATCGAAGGCGAAGAGCGGGTGGAAACGCGCAGCTATCAGACTTTCAAGCTGGTCTACACGCTCGGCCGCTATGGGTTGGACGACACGGGCGCGATCCGGGTCGCCTTCCGCGCCATGTCGGATTTCGGAAGGCTCCAGATGAGCGACCCGACCGCGCCCGGCTACACCACGGCCAAGGCGAGCAACGGCTGCAAGCTTACGCTGGACTACCAGGCTCGCGGCCACAACCGGCCGCGCTTCAAGAGCCTGACCGTGCATGTCGGCGGCGGCTATATGCGCGAGGGCGACACGATTGAGATCACCTTCGGCGACACCTCCCACGGCTCGCCGGGAATGGCGATGCCGACCTTCGTCGATCCCGCCTTCGAGTTCAAACTCTATGCCGACGTGGTGGCGACCGGCCATTTCGTGCCGGTGCCGGGAACGCCCGCGGTCGAGGTGAAGCCGGGGCCGCCGACTGTGTGGCGCGCCGTGCTTTCCAGCCTGCGGCGGCCGGGCGAGACGTTCATCTTTGGCGTTAAAGCCGAGGACAAATGGGGCAACCCCACCGAATTGGCCGAGGCCAATCTGCGCTTCGAGGCCACCCTCCCGGTCGATGGTCTGCCGGAAACTTTCGAGTACACCAAAGGCAACCGCTCGCACACGTTCGAGGGTCTTTCGTGCGCGGAAGAAGGCGTACTGCGGATCAAGGTGTTGGATGCCGACAGCGGCGAGGAACTGGCGGAGAGCCATCCCATGGTGATCCGCCAGGGCGCAGTCTCCGGCTATTGGGGCGATATGCACGGCCAGAGCGGCGAGAGCATCGGCATCACCACCGCACGGCACTATTTCGACTTCGCCCGCAACAAGTCCTTCCTGGATTGCACCAGCCACCAGGCGAACGACTTCCAGATTACGAACGCTTTCTGGGATTACCTCCAGGAACTCTGCGCCGAGTATCACGAGGACGGGCGCTTCTGCGTGCTGCCCGGCTATGAGTGGTCCGGCAACACCGGCGTTGGCGGCGACCGCAACGTCTATTTCCGCGAGGAAGGCCGCCAGATCCACCGCTCCAGCCATGCGCTGCTGCCGGACCGGGCTGACATTCACACCGACGCGCCGACCGCCAACAAGCTGTTCGAGATGCTGGCCGACGAGGATTGCTGCATCTACGCCCATGTTGGCGGGCGCTATGCGGATATCGCCTATGCCCACGACCCCAAGCTGGAAACAGCAATGGAGATCCACTCAGCCTGGGGCACGTTCGAGTGGCTGTTGACCGACGGCTTTCCACTCGGCCATCGCTCCGGCTTGGTCTGCAACTCGGACGGGCACAAGGGCCGGCCCGGCGCCAGCTATCCGGGCGCGGCGACCTTCGGCGCTTATGGCGGGCTGACCTGCTTCCTGATGCCATCGCTTGACCGGGACGCGATGTTCGACTGCCTGCGCTCCCGCCACCACTACGGCACCACCGGCACGCGGATGCACCTGGACGTACAGGCGGAGTTCGCGGGCGGCGCGAACCTCTATAACCGCGACCCGAACGTTTTCAGTGACGCGCAATCGGCCCCGGCCTCGTCCATCATCATGGGCGACATAGCCCAGACCGGCGACACCGAAGCGACAGTGAGGCTGGAGGTCATTACACAAGCGCCCATCGAGCGGATCGAAGTGCGGAACGGCATGGAGGTGGTGCAGACCCTGCGCGGCTTTTCGGAGAGCGACCTGGGCAGCCGCTTCCGCGTCATCTGGAGCGGCGCGGAATACCGGGGCCGGGGCCGTCAATCGATCTGGCGCGGACGGGCGCGCTTTGGCAGCTCCATCATCAACAGGCTTTCCAAGGTGAATGCCTGGAACCTGGAGCGCAAGCTGGAGCAGCACTCGGCCGACGCGGTGGTGTTCGACGCACTGACCACCGGCAATTTCGGCGGCTTCGACGTTTGGGTGGACGAGGACCCGGATGGCATGATCGAGGTCGAAACCAATCATGGCGGCCTGAAAGTGCGCGCGGGCGACGTCGGCATCGACGATGTGGCGCTGGACGCGGGTGGGCTGGAGCGCAAGCTGCGCGTTTTCCGCCTGCCAGAACAGAACGACTGCCGGGAGTTCCGTGGCGAGGTGAGCGTGCCGCTGAAGGCCAAGGGCGACAACCAGCTTTGGGTTTGCGTGACGACTGAGGACGGCTTCCAGGCATGGTCCAGCCCGATGTTCGTGTTCAAGGAGGCCTGACGTCGTGCACGGCCAGTTCACGCTGCAATCCATCCAGACCAACGGCATCACTCTGCGCGCCGCGGTGGAGGGCGAGGGACCGCTGGTCGTGATGGTGCATGGCTGGCCGGAGCTTTGGTATTCCTGGCGGCACCAGATCAAGCCGGTTGCCCAGGCGGGCTACAAGGTCTGCGCTATTGATGTGCGCGGCTATGGCGGGAGCGACAAGCCCTATCCCGTCGAGGCCTACGACATGCAGTCGATCATGGCGGACGTGGTCGGCGTGATCGACCATTTCGGCGAGGAGCAGGCCATCCTGATCGGCCACGATTGGGGCGCGCCGATCTGCTGGAACACGGCAGCCCTTCACCCGGAGCACGTCGCGGCCGTCGCTGGTCTGAGCGTGCCCTACCGGCCGCGTGCGCCGGTTTCCACCATCGCACTCTGGCAAAAACTCTATGGCAATCAGGGGAAGTTTTTCTACCAGCTCTATTTCCAGGAAGAGGGCACCGTCGAAGCCGAGGTAGAGGCGGATATCCGCACGGCGCTCCGCAAGATTTACTATTCGATTTCCGGCGACGTGCCGTCGCTCGGCCCCGCCTGGCTGAACCGGCCGGCGGGCGGTGGCCTGCTGGATGCCATGACCGACCCGGAGCCGTTCCCGGATTGGATGACTGCGGAGGACCTGGATTACTTCGTGCAGAATTTCGGGGCGGGTGGTTTCCGCGGTCCGGTCAACCGTTACCGCAACCAGGACCGCGACTTTCAGATGCTGCCGGAGATGGGCGCGAATAAGGTCGAACAGCCGAGTGCCTTTATCGGCGGTTCGAAGGACGTGGTGCGGTTCTTTGTGCCAGGGCGTGACAGCTACGCCAACGTAGGGGAGATGTGCCCGGACATGCGGGTCAATCGCATTATCGACGGCGCAGGCCACTGGGTGCAGCAGGAAGCGCCGGATGCGGTGAATGCGGCGCTGCTGGAATTCTTGGGCACGATGGACGGCTAATACCGTTTGCCTGCGTCCGTCTCCGCGCCTTCATACAACACGCGGCGCTTGATGGCCGCGTCGGCGCGGGAGAGGGCGAAGTCTTCGTCGGACAGGCGTCCGCGCGGCGGGTCCGCAATGGTGAAGTGACCGTAATCGTCCTTGCCGGCAACCAATGCCACCAGGGACTTGTCGCCTGCCGTCTGCTTCATCGACGTCTTGATGTAGCGGATGGCAGAGCCGATACGGCGGTCGCCGGTCGTATTGGGGCCGGAAGCGTGGAACAGGTGGCCGTGATGCATGGAGGCCTGTCCGGTTTGCAACTCCACCGCGACGGCGTCTTTCTCGTCCACGTCCACCGCGATTTCCTGGCCGCGGGAGAGGAGGTTGTTCTCCGCGAAGGTGTCCCGGTGGGGCACCAACTGCTTCTTGTGGCTGCTGGGGACAAAATTCATGCAGCCGCTGGCCTTGTTCGATGGCGAAAGCGCGACCCAGCAGGTGGTTTCCTCCGCATCGGCAAGGCCCCAATAGGTCAGATCCTGGTGCCAACTGACGATGTGGGGCGTGTTGGCTTCCTTGATGAAGAGGCCGGCGCTCCAGACCATCAGGTCCGGCCCCAAAACCTGAGAGGCCGCAGCGATCAGACTTGGATTGCGGATCAACCGATCGAAAGACGGCAGCAGGCGGTCAGGATAGGACCGCAGCAGGGCCAATCGCTCCGGATCATCGGCCAGTTCGGCCTCCGCCGCTTCCAGATCGGCGCGGATGGCTTTGGCCTCCTCCTCGCTGACCACATCGAGCGGGAAGACGAAGCCGTCGCGGTCGTAGGTAATGGCGATATCGCTGGCGACCGGCATCTGCATCGGGTGTTTCCTTTTGGACGCGAATTCTAGGCGCGTTGCGGCGCCGTCTGAATGGCCCGCCAGACCCGTTCGGGCGTCGCGGGCATTTCGATGTGTTCTACGCCAAAATCCCGCAACGCATCAACAATCGCCCCGATCACCAGGGCGAGCGCCGGGGTGGTGCCCCCCTCCCCGCCCGGCCGGATACCATAGGGATGAGAACTCGCCGCGATCTCGATCAGTTCCACCTCCATCGGTGGCGTGTTGCCGGCCCGCGGCATGGCGTAATCCATATAAGAGCCGGAGAGAAGCTGGCCGGACTCCGGGTCGTAATGCGCCAGTTCTAGCAGCGCCTGTCCCAGCCCCTGGGCGATAGCGCCATGCGCCTGCCCGTCCAGGATCATCGGGTTGACCGCTAGGCCAACATCGTCGACGCCTGACCAGGTCACGATCTGGACGTGGCCGGTGTCCGGATCAACTTCGACCTCGCACGTATGGGTGCCATAGGGGAAGCCGCCGGCGCGGTTGACGATATCGCCAATGCCTTCCAAGCGCCCGCGCAGGTCTTCCGGCAGGCTGTTCAGGGTCTCGGCAGCCTCCGCCACCGCCCAGAGGTCGAGGCTTTGGCCGTCTGCCGAGAACACGCCGTCAGCGTATGCGATACTTTCTTCGGGCGATTGCAGCACATGCGCAGCGATGGCCTTGCCGCGGGCGACGAGGGCCGTTACCGCCTCCCCCATGGCGATACTGGCAAGGCGCATGGAGCGCCCTGAGTGGGAGCCGCCACCGGCGACGACGCGGTTGGTGTCGTTGGCAACGTAGCGGATTTTCTCGAACGGGATTTGCAGTTTGTCGGCAAGGAATTGCGGAAAGCTGGTTGCGTGCCCCTGGCCGCTGTCGGCGGTGCCGAGCACCAGTTCGATGCTGCCGTCGCGGCAGACGATGAGTTCGGCCCGCTCCCGCGGCAGACCGCTGGTGACCTCGATATAGTTGGCGACGGCGATCCCGCGGCGAAGGCCCTTGGCGGCCGACTCGGCCTTGCGAGCGACGAACCCGTCCCAGTCCGCCAGGCGCAACGCGTGCTCCATGCCTTCCGGGTAGTCGCCATTGTCGTAGGTGACGCCAACCGCGTTGGTGTAGGGCATCTGCTCCGGCCGAATGAAATTCTTCCGCCGCAACGCCACCGGATCGAAGCCGCACTGATCCGCCGCCAGATCGATCAACCGCTCCATCACATAGATCGCTTCGGGGCGGCCCGCGCTGCGGTAGACGGCAACCGGCGGCGTGTTGGTGAAGACGGCACGCCCGCGGAAGTGCGCGGCGGGGATGTCGTAAACGTTCGTCATGATCGACAGCCCCTTGCGGAGAGGCCAGAAATAAATGGTATAGGCGCCGCAGTTCCACGTGTTGACGCCGCGCAGGCCCAGGAACCGCCCGTCCGCATCCAGCGCCAGTTCCGCCGTCACCGCCAGGTCGCGGCCCTGGTAATCGGTCAGGAAGCACTCGCTTCGGTCGCCAACCCACTTGACCGGTCGGCCTACCTTCTGCGCGGCCCAGGGCATCAAAGCATACTCGGAATAGAAGGCGTTGCGGGTGCCGTAATTGCCACCCATGTCGCCGAAATAGACACGGGCCTGCTCTGCTGGGATGCCCAGGATGGAAGCGAGCCGGTCCCGGGTCATCACCGCACCACGGCCGGAGGCGCACCGCGCGGTATAAAGGCCGGTTCCGGCATCGTGGAAGCCGATGCAGGCGCGCGGCTCCATCGGGCTACCGGTTATACGGTTGATCCATGTATCGAAACGCACCACGTGCGCGGCGGCGGCGAAAGCAGCATCGGTTGCGGCCTCGTCGCCGACCTCGCAGACCAGGGCCTGGTTGTCTGGGCGCTGGTCCCAGATCGACGGCGCGCCGTCGTGCAGTGCTGCCCGCGCATCGGTCACGGCGGGCAGGTCGTCATAATCGACAGCCACCAATTCAGCGGCGGCGGCGGCGGTTGCTTCAGTCTCCGCCACGACCATCGCGACGGGCTCCCCCAGGAAGCGGACGCGGTCCGCGGCCAGAACGGGGTGGTCGGTTGTAAAGGGCTCGTACCCGTCCGGTAACCGCAGCACAACGTCCGGCTCCCCCGTCCATTCGATATTGTGTGGGATGGGGCCGAGCCTATCGGCCAGCGCGTCCGCCCCGGTCAGCACGGCCAGCACCCCCGGCACCGCTAACGCCTCCGCCGTATCGAACCCCAGGATGCGGGCGTGGGCATGGGGCGAGCGCACCATGACGGCATGTGTACAATCCGTCGGGGCCTCGTCGTCGATATAGCTGCCTTGGCCCGTCACCAGGCGGCGGTCTTCGGCGCGCGGACGGGGCTTGCCGATTTCCTGCCGCGGCGCGCTTTGTGATCCAGCCAAAGAACTTGCCCTTCACATTCGGCAATCCAGCCAACAACGATACTTATGTATCAGGCCTGCGCAAGCCCACGGGACTTGGTTTGGCAGCGAATACCAAAGGTGGGGCACAACCATCGCCGGGCATCCATTGCCCACGTGCGGCTCCGATGTATTTGGCAGGATGGGCTGGCAGGGCATAGGATGGCAGCAACGTTATGCCTTCACCAAAAGCCGGTTGCCCGGCAGGAGACCCCAATGGCCCGCATGAAGTTTGGCGCATTCCTGGCCCCGCATCACCCGATCGGCGAACACCCGATGCTGCAGCTCCGTTCCGACCTTGATCTGGTCGACCGGCTGGACAAGCTCGGCTTCGACGAGTTCTGGTGCGGCGAGCATCACTCAACCGGCTGGGAGGTGATCGCCTCACCGGAGATGTTCCTGGCGGCAGCGGCGGAGCGGACGGCACGGATCCGGCTCGGCACTGGCGTGGTTTCCCTGCCCTACCACCACCCCTTCATCGTGGCACAGCGCATGGTGCAGCTAGATCACATGAGCGGCGGTCGCGCCATCTTCGGCTCTGGCCCCGGCGCACTGCCTTCAGACGCTTATGTGCTGGGCATCGATCCGGTGACCCAGCGTGACCGCCAGGACGAGGCGCTGGGCGTCATCCGCAAGTTGCTCCGGGGAGAGGAGCGCTTCAGCCACAAGTCCGACTGGTTCACCCTGAACGACGCGCGCCTGCAACTGCTGCCGTTGCAGGAGGATATGCCGTTCGCCGTCGCCAGCATGGTCAGCCCGTCCGGCATGACGCTGGCAGGCAAGTACGACACAGGCGTGCTTTCCATCGGGTCCATGTCGTCAGAGGGCCTGAACGCCCTGCCGACCCAATGGTCATTCGCTGAGGAATCCGGGGCGAAGCACGGCAATGCGGTGGATCGCAAGAACTGGCGCATCGTGTTGCAGTGGCACATCGCGGAGACGCGGGAAGAGGCCATCGCGCAATCCAAGGACGGCCTGTTCCACTGGCATAATGAATACAATGTCGGCACGCTGATGCGCCCCGGTGTCGAGGCCTTCAAGACACCGAACGAGGGCGTGGACAAGATGGCCTTCAGCGAGGGCGCGACTGCGGTCATCGGCACGCCTGACGATTTGGTAAAACGCCTGCGCGATCTGATCGAGTTGACCGGCGGCTATGGCGTAACCATTGGTTTTGTTCACGATTGGGCCAATCGCGAAAACACGCTGCGCAGTTGGGACCTAGTGATGCGCTATGTGGTGCCGGAACTGAACGGTCTGCTGACACCCTACCGCGAGTCCCAGGACCATGTGCGGGTGCATCGCGACTCGTTTGCGAGCGCGCAACAGGGCATCCTGAACAAGATTATGGAAAACCCGAAAGCCGCCGCGGCCCTGGGCAAGACCAAGGTGGGCGTCGCCGCCGCCATCGGCCCGCATGCCGGCCCCGATCTGGCCAAGGCCAGTGAGGACACGAAAACGAAGTAGGACGCGGCGACGGGATAGAATCGGGCTACGCAGCTTCCATGGCCGAGTCCGATCTCTACCTGCCGTTGAAAACCTACCTCGAAGCGCAGGGCTATGAGGTCAAAGCAGAGGTCGGGGACTGCGATCTGCTTGCCCGGCGGGGAGATGAGCCGCCGGTGGTGGTGGAGTTAAAGCTGACCTTCTCGCTCGCCCTGGTGATGCAGGGCGTGGCACGGCAGACACTGTTCGACCATGTCTATCTGGCCGTGCCGGTCTCGTCGGAGAAAGGCTGGAAGCTCCGCTACAAGGACATCATCCGGCTTTGCCGCCGGTTGGGGCTTGGCCTGTTGGCCGTGCGTACCGGCGAACCGCCCGGCGTCGAGGCTCATTTGGACCCTGGCCCCTATTCGCCGAGGCAGCGCGCCAAGGCGGCGGGCCGCCTGCTTCGGGAATTCGAGCGGCGGGTAGGCGACCCGAATGTTGGCGGACAGACCAGAGTCAAGCGCATGACGGCCTACCGCCAGGATGCGCTGCGCTGTGCCGTGTATCTGCGAGCCCAAGGCCCGGCGAAAGCCGCCGCTGTAGCAAAGGCAACTGGCGTGGCGACCGCCGCGCGGTTGATGCGGGCCGACCACTATGGCTGGTTCGAGCGGGTGGATCGGGGCGTCTATAGGCTGACACCGGCAGGACAGGCCGGGCTGGACGCCCATGCCGATGCGGTGGAAGCGCTTTCTGCCAGCGACGGCTAGACGTGACGGCAGACAGGTAAAAAGATAGTTGCCTCCGCAATACTGAGCGCAGCGGCAACAGGTTTTGTAAGGCAGCCGGCATCACCCTACTCGCGCGGCGATGGCCCGGCCGGCAGCGACGCCGGATGACCACGCCCATTGGAAATTGTAGCCGCCCAGCCATCCGGTCACATCGACCGCCTCTCCAATCGCGTAAAGCCCCGGAACCTTGCGGGCCTCCATTGTTTTGGACGACAACTCGGCCGTGCTGATCCCACCGGCGGTTACCTCGGCCTTGGCAAATCCTTCGGTCCCTGATGGCCGGAAGGTCAGTCGACTCAGGGTTTCGGCGGCAGTATCCAGCGTGGCGTCAGTGATATTGCCTAGCTCTGTCGTGACGCCAATACGGGCGGCCAACGCATCGGCCAGGCGGTTCGGCAGCAGTTCGGCGAGCGCGGCCTTCAAGTGCGCACGCGGCATCTTCTGTTTGGCAGCCCGCAGTTTGGCAACGGCATCCGGCACCAAATTGAGGGAGATCGCTTGCCCTGGTTTCCAGTAGGACGACACCTGCAGGATCGCCGGGCCGGAAAGTCCCTTATGGGTGAAGAGGACGGCTTCTTCGAAGGCGGTGTCCCCTACTCGCGCCACCGCCGGGCAGGCGACCCCCGAGATTTCCCGGAACAGATGATCGTCCGGCCCCAGTGTCATCGGGACGAGCGCCGGGCGCGGCGTGACCACGTCCAAGCCGAATTGCTCCGCGATGGCGTAAGCCCTGCCGGTCGCCCCCATCTTCGGGATTGAAGGGCCGCCGGTGGCGATCACGAGTTGCGGTGCGGTCGCATCGCAGACCCGGAACCGACCGTCGGCATGGGATATCTCACCGACAGTTGTGGAAAGACGAACCTCCACCCCGCCTCGGCGGCACTCGTCCAACAGCATGGCAACGATCTGCCGGGCCGATCCATCGCAAAAGAGTTGCCCGAGGGTTTTTTCGTGCCACGCAATCCCGTAGCGCTCGACCAAGCTTAGAAAATCCCATTGGGTGTAGCGGCTGAGGGCGGATTTCGCGAAATGCCGGTTCTCTGACAGATAACAATCAGACTGCGCGTCCATATTGGTGAAATTGCAGCGGCCACCACCGGAGATCAGGATCTTTTTGCCGGGCTTGTCCGCGTGGTCGATGACGAGCACCCGCGCGCCAGCCTGTCCCGCCGTTGCCGCCGCCAAGAGGCCCGCGCCGCCAGCACCAAGAATAATCACGTCATATTTCATGGTGGCTTTCTAGGTGATATCAGCCGAAAGCGGAACACGCAGGCGGCAGGCCCTCACGGATGCGGGCACGGAGAGGATCTTCGAGGCGGCCGCCGGCTTGCACCGGAGCCCTTGCTCTTGGTAGCGTCCGTGCCTGTCACCGATAGGAACCTCCCATGCCCAAAATCGCCAGCAGTTTCGACCCCAACGCCGTCGAGTGGCGGCGCGTCACCGATCCCGGCAACACCGAATACAAGGTAGATTTCGAGTACTCGCTGTTGGGCTACGACCTGGAGGCCGGGCGGCTGGACATGCTGTTGCGGTATGGCAAGGGCGGCGGCCATTGCCGGCGGCACCGCCATGTGGCCTCCACCGTGACCTTCGTCCTGGAGGGCGAGCAGTTCGTGACCGACATCCTGCCGGACGGGACGCTGGCCAAGACCGTCCACCGGACCAAAGGCGGCTATGCCGTAGCACCCGGCGATGCCCATCCGCACAACGAATGCGGCGGCGAGGACGGCGGCACCGTCATCCTGTCCATGAACGCCGGGCCGGACGGCGTGCTGTTCGAGTATTTCGACGAAAACATGGAGAACGGCTGGACGCTGACCATCCGGGAATATGTGGACGCCTGGGAGAAAGGCGCGGTCCACGGCTTCCGAGCGGACAGCCCGGCCGCGGCTGCGGAATAACGCGCACTGGCGCTGTCGGCAGGCATGACTAGATAAGGAATAGGCAGGATGTCCCCTGCCCCCTGGTTTTCGAACGGCGGTAGCGCGTAACGTGAAGGTTTTCCGGCTGCATCGGTCTTGGTCGCTGCTGCCAGCCATCGTCTGGCTGGCGATGCAGCTTGCCATGGCGGCAGGGGCAAGCACCGGCGCACGCGCCAGTGGACCGGCCACGGCGGACCTGTCGCCGTTGGTCGGTGATCTGGAGCCAAGCCTCTGGCTCTGCGGGCCGGGCAGCGGCGCCTTGCCCGATGGTGGGAACGGGGCAGCGGCCACCGCCGACTGCTACTGGTGCCAGGCATTCGGTTCGATGCCGGAGCCGGCAGCGCCGCCCAACGTGCTCCCGAATTTCGTGGTGGCCGTGCTGGTGAACCAGCCGTTCACCGCGCCCGGTCACGTTGTTCCCGGCCTCCCCAATACCGGCTTCCGGAGCCGCGCGCCGCCCCTTTGAACCTGGTCTTCAAGCGCCGTCAGGCAGACTGCCCGGCGCTCTACCTCATTCACGTTCAAAGGAAATCTACTCATGGCGAATCGCGCCTCCCGCGGCCTTGCCGCAATTTTCGCTGCAGCCCTGGCTGCCACCCCCGCATTTGCTCACGACACTGAGATCGGTGATCTAATGCTGGAAAATCCCCACAGCCGCGCCACCCCATCGACCGCACGGACCGGCGTCGGCTACCTCACCATCCGCAATAATGGTGCGGAAGCCGACCGACTGGTGGCGGTCGCCTGCGACTGTGCAGAGGCATCAGAAATCCACACGATGACGATGGAGAACAACGTCATGCGCATGCGCGAACTGCCGGACGGCCTCGAAATCCCGGCGGGCGGCATGATCGAACTGAAGCCCGGCGGCTTGCACCTGATGTTCATCGGCCTGAAAGCTCCCTTCGCCGAGGGTGAAACCGTCGAGGCCAGCCTGACCTTCGAAAAAGCCGGCAGCGCCGACGTGATCTTCGCTATCGGCCCGCTCGGCGGCATGGGGAAAGGCCACGGCATGAAGGGCCACGGCAGCGGTCATGGCCAGCAGGGCCACGGCACGATGTCGAAGTAATGCCCTTCATCCCACCCACGCGGTCCCGACCACCGCGCGGCCTGCGCATTCTTCGTGTTTCCGATCGGAGTTTCCGACAATGATCTCTCATTTCCAAAAACTGCTGGCGGCCTTCGCCATCTGTCTCGCCATGCTGGGTGCGAACCCGGCCACCGCCGCCGACCCAAAGCCCGAAGGCGGCCTGTTCATCAACCTGACCACCGACGACACCTGGGCCGCCGCCAAGGCGATCCACTTCGCACACCAGCGGGTGCTCACCAGCGGACGGCAGCCGGTTGCCATTTGGCTGAATGTCCGCGCCGTCTACCTGGCCGACAAGAAGCGTCCGTCGCACGTACATGGCCTGATGCGCGGCGAGGACCAGTCGATCCAGGATATGCTAGCGGCCTTTATCGGCGACGGCGGCCAGGTCATTGCCTGCATGGCCTGCTCGCAGGCGGCAGGCCTGACCGAAGCGGACTACATCGACGGCGTCCAGATGGGCAACTGGCCGTTGATCGAAAGCCTGCTGTTCGACCCGTCCGTCAAGACGCTCGGTTGGT
Source organism: Alphaproteobacteria bacterium (assembly GCA_965222315.1). Lineage (GTDB taxonomy): Bacteria > Pseudomonadota > Alphaproteobacteria > Bin95 > Bin95 > JACKII01. The sequence goes on from OZ244951.1 coordinate 3,817,138, forward strand.
AGGAAGCCCGGGCGGCGCGGCTGCCGGATATGCGGCCGCGCCGCCATCACAACAGCGGCAACTGCTTTCCGGCAGCCCCGGTCGCGGCTATGTTACGGGCGACGTCGAGCTGCGATGTCGAACGGCGCCGGTGGCGCGCCAGAGCGGATAAGGAGCCAACCCCATGGCAGGATCGAGCATGCCTCATCCGGCGGCCTGGACCGTAAGCGATTTGAATGAGGACCATTCCTGGCGTTTCCGCCTGGACGAGGCCACCGCGGCGGCCATGGCCCAGGCGGTAAAGGCGGCCCACGACCCCGACCGTCCCCTGTTCGACTACCGCGCGCGTGACTTCGACCTCGGCTCAGCCGGCGACACCATCGCCGCCGCCATCCACGAAGCCCACCATGGCCGCGGCATAGCCCTTGTGCACGGCCTGCCGCGCGCGGCCTTGAGCGAGCCGGAGTTCCGCCTGCTGAACTGGGCCATCGGCCTGCATGCCGGCGTGGCACGGCCCCAGGGCAAGGCGACCCAGTATATCTCCGAAGTGCGGGACGCAGGCGTGGACTACCGGGCAGCGGGCGGGCGCGGCTATTCCTCCAACGCCAAGCTCGACTTCCATGTAGACGGCGCGGATATCGCGACGCTCGGCTGCTACAACAAGGCCAAGAGCGGCGGCCAGAGCATGATCACCAGCAGCCTGACCGCCTTCGCCGCCCTCCAGGCCGAGCGGCCGGATCTGGCGGAAATCGCCCACCAGACCTTTTACTTTTCGCGCCAGCATGAGGAGACGGAGGACGAAGGCCCCTTCTACGGCCAGCCGCTGATCGACTATTGCGAGGGCCACACGTTTGCCAAGTGGAACCGTAACCGTGTGCAGAGCGCCCAGCGCTTCGACGACTGTCCGCGCCTGACCGACCAGCAGCGGGAGTGCATCGACGTGATGGACGCCATCCTGCAACGCGCAGAGAACATGTTCACCATGTACCTGGAGCCGGGCGACCTGCAGATCTTCAACAATCACGTCATGCTGCACTCGCGCACCGACTATGAGGATTTCGAGAAGCCAGAGGAAAAGCGCCTGCTCTACCGCCTATGGCTGGCCCCGCCGGACAGCGTGCGGCTGCCGGAAACCTGGTGGGACTTCTACCGCTCAACCGAGCCCGGCACGGTCCGCGGTGGCATACGCGGTCACCAGCACACGGACGAATGCCGGGCGTGGGAAGCGCGCCAGGCGGCGGATTTGGGGATGAAAGCGTCCAAAGCGGCCTGACCGCCGCTACTCCCGCTCAGACGACGCCCTGCTCCATCTGCTGCGGCACCGGTTGGGTGTCGCGGAAGCTGGGCCGCTCCAGCAGGCGGTCGTGGAAGGCGGCAAGGTCCGGGTATTGCCCGCGCCAGTCGAGATGCCCGTAGCGGCTGCTCAAATAGCCAAGCATGGTGCCTGCCGAAAGGTCAGCCAGACCGAAGGCAGCTCCGACGCAGTAGCCTTCGCGCGGGGCCAGCCGTGCGACCTCCGCCAGACCGCCTTCGATCTTGCGCGCCTGGCGGGCCAGCCAGGGCTGGCTGCGCTGCGCCTCCGCCCGCAAGCCTTCCATCAGGCTGAGGACGACCGCATCGCACACACCATCCGCCAGCACCTCGATCTTGCGGGCGGCCAGGCGTTCAAGCGGATCGGCGGGGAAGAGGGGCGGGTCGGGATAATGCACCTCCAGCCATTCCAAGATGTAGCTGGATTCATAGATCGCCGCGCCATCCTCCGGCATCAGCACCGGCAGCTTGCCCAGCGGATTGAGCGACGACGTGGAGGCATCCGAATTCCAGGGGTTTTCCGTCACGAGTTCGAACGGAACTGCCTTTTCCGCGAGAGCAATGCGCACCTTCCGGGCATAGGGGCTGGGTGTTGCGCTGAGCAGCTTGAGCATGGATAAATACCGGCCGGAGTAGAGACGCTCATCATAACAAAACTGCCGCCAAACCCATGACTGAAATACGCATCACCCCCCGGCACCCCCTGATCGGCGCGGAAATCCTCGGCGTCGATCTGCGCCAGCCGCTATCGGAAGAGGCTTTCCAGACAATCCACGACGCCTGGATGCAGCACCTGCTGCTCGTGTTCCCGGACCAGCCGATTACGGATGCGCAGCATGTGGTCTTCGGCGAGCGGTTTGGCGCGCTGGAGATCCACCCGTCGCTGGCGCACCGCGCATCCGGCAACCCTGCGATCTACCGCGTTTCGAACGTGGACGAGCAAGGCGAACTGATCCCGCCAACGGACACGGGATGGCAGTACCTGAACCAAAGCTGGCTCTGGCATACGGATTCCAGCTTCCGGGAAGTGCCGAGCAAGGGCTCGATCCTGCATGGGATCGAGACAACGAACGAAGGCGGCAGCACCCTGTTCGCCAACATGTATGCGGCCTACGACGCGCTATCCGATGATAGGAAGGCGCGGATCGAAGGGCTGGAAGTGGTGCATGACCACGACTTCATCCTGAGCCTGTCGCCTGCGCTCTCCGCGAAGAAGGACAAGGGCACGTATGACCACCTGCCGCCCGTGCAGCATCCGCTGGTGCAGGTGCATCCCGTGACGGGCAAACGTTGCCTGCTGCTGTCGCCGCACACGATGGTGAGCATCGAAGGGATGGGGCAGGAGGAAGGCCGGGCGCTGCTCGACGAACTGATCGCCCACGCGACGCAGGACCGCTTCGTCTACCGGCATGTCTGGCGGGATCACGACGTGATCATGTGGGACAACCGCTGCACCATGCACTCGGTCGAGCCATTCGATAACGCCCGCATCCGCCGTATCATGCACCGGGTGACGCTGAAGGGCGAGAACGCGCCGGTTGCGGCCTGACCGGCTCAGTCGAACGCGATCACCCAGCGGCCGCGGCTGCCGCCGGCTTCCAACGCGGCGTGGGCCTTGGGGGCGTCTTCCGGCGTCACGGTGCCTGCAACGCGCAGGGTGAGCTTTCCCTGCTCGACTAGTTCCCGCATGCAGTCGAGCTTCTCGTACTCACCGTCCATGGTGCGGACCCAGGTCTGGGTGAACGTGATGCCACGCACGCCGCTCTCCGGCTTGAAGCCGCGGATGGCGGTGAACGCGCCGCCGTCCTTCACTGCAGGAATGGCCTTCTCGTTCAGCAGAGCACCATCGGCGAGGCCATCGACGCCGTCCGGGAAATGCTTCCGCACCTCTCCTGCGAAGTCCGCCGTCCGTGGCACAATGATGTCTGCACCTAGTTCGCGCAAAAGCGCCTCGTCCTTCGGCGCGGCGTCGGCGATGACGGTCAGGCCCTCCAGCTTGGCCAACTGGATGACATAGCCGCCATAGGCACCAGGCCCGCCGGTCACCGCCAGCGACAGGCCGGGCCTCAGCCCCAACAGGTCCAGCGAGAGCCGCGCCGTCAGGCTGTTCATGGGCAGCGTGCAGGCTTCCGTATGGCTTGTTCCGGCGGGTGCGGGCACCACCGCCTGCTGGTCGAGCACGATCTGTTCGCGGTAGGCGCCATGCGCGCCATCCGGGCAGACCATGGCGATGACGCGGTCGCCAACCTTGACGCCCGTGGTGACGCCTTCCCCCACTTCATCCACCACGCCCGCGGCATCCATGCCGGGGATATAGGGCGGCGGGTCTTTCTTCTGTGCCTCCGCGCGGGAGCCGTTGCGGGCCATTACGTCGGTTGGATTGACGGCGGCGGCATGAATGCGCAGGCGCACCTGGCCAGGACCAGCGTGGACTGCCGGCACATCCACCACCTGGAGCACTTCCGGGCCGCCATGGTTCATCAAGCCTACTGCGCGCATGGTTCATTCCTTTGAAATTGTTCGGTCGTCGCTGAGCGGACCATAAGGGGAAGCCCGGCTGCTTTCGACCGCATTTCCGCCCAACATTCTTGCCGGGCAGCACAATCGGTGAAACCATCGCTGCCAACGACAATACCGGAGACCCCAGCCGATGCCCCTCAAGCTCTATTCCAACTTCGTCAATTCCGCCGGTGAGCGGGTGCGGATCGGGCTGGCGCTGAAGGGCGTGCCATACGAATACGTCTCGGTCCGCTCCATCGGCTATGACCAATACAAGAAGTTGAACCCCCAGGGCCTGATGCCCGCGCTGGAGGTCGATGGCCGCATCTTTGCCCAGGCGACCGCCATCCTGGAATATCTGGAGGAAGTCTATCCGGCGCTGCCTTTGCTGCCCGCCGATCCGGTGCGCCGCGGCATGGCCCGCGCCTTCGGCCAGCACATCACCAGCGAGATGCACGCGATCGACGTGATCCGCGTCCGCCGCTTTTTGCATCAGACACTCGGCGTGGACCTGGACGGCGTGGATCAGTGGCAGCGGCATTGGTTCGGCGTGGGCTTCAACACGCTGGAGCAGCATCTGGCGGAGCGGGAGGAGCCCTGGCGATTCTGTTATGGCGAGGAGCCCGGTTGGGCGGATCTGCACCTGGTCCCGCAGGTGCGCAAAGGCATCAGCCGCTTCAACGTGGACATGACGCCGTTTCCCTTAATCGCCGGCGTGTTCGAGCGCTGCCGCGTCCACCCCGCCTTCATCGCCGCCGAGCCGAAGAACCAGCCGGACTATACCGGCGAATGGACCGAGCCGGACATCAACAAGGGCCAGGGGCTGGTCTGAGCAAAGCGTTTGCGGCGATGGCGTGGCCTCCGCTAATCTCCGCCGCAACGAACAAAACGCGAGGAAACACCCAATGGACCTGCATCTTGCCGGAAAGACGGCGCTTGTTACCGGCGGCTCGAAGGGCATCGGCCTGGCCGCGGCCGGGGAACTGGCGGCAGAAGGATGCCACCTGCACCTCGCCTCCCGCACCGAAGCCGACCTGCAGAAAGCCGCCGATGCGATCCGCAGCAAGCACCAGGTCAACGTCACCATCCACGCCATCGACATCGCCCAGAAGGGCAATTCCGAGAAGCTGTCGGCGGCGTGCGGCGACATCGACATCCTGGTGAACAATGCGGGCGCAATCCCGCCCGGCAACATTCTGGACATCGACGAAGACCGCTGGCGGGATGCATGGGACCTGAAGGTGTTCGGCTACATCAATCTGACCCGCGCGCTCTATCCGGTGCTGAAGGCCAAGGGCGGCGGCGTCATCGTCAACGTGATGGGCATGGCGGGCTTCAATCCGACCTTCGCCTATGTGGCGGGCTCGACCGCGAACGCGGGTCTGATGCACTTTACCCGCGCCATGGGTGGGCGCTCCGTGGATGACGGTATCCGCGTGGTCGGCCTGAACCCCGGCCTGGTCGCGACCGAGCGCATGATCACCATGTGCAAGGGCCGCGCGAAGGACGAGCTGGGCGACGAAAGCCGCTGGGAGGAAATGGTCCAGAAGAACCCGCCGCCTGGCAAGCCGGAAGAGATCGCCGACCTGATCGTGTTCCTCGCCAGCGACCGGGCCAGCCACCTGACCGGCACGGTGATCAATATCGACGGCGGGGCTTCGTCGCGTTAGGCTCAAGCCCCATGTTTCACCCTGAGTAGCGTCCGCAGGGCGCGTATCGAAGGGCGCCCCTCGATACGCATCGCTTCGCTCAGCTACTCGGGATAAAATCAGATTCAATCGTTAAACCCTCCTTCAGGAACCCCGAGCCATGGCTACGCTAGAATTCTTCTTCGATATCTCCAGCCCCTGGACCTACCTCGCGTTCGAACGCGTGGAAGGCATCGCCGAGCGCACCGGCGCAGAGCTGATCTGGAAGCCCTTCCTGGTGGGCGGCGTGTTCAACAAGGTGAACCCGTCCGTCTACCAGCGCCGCGAAAACCCGATCCCCGTGAAAGACGCGCACTACCGGAAGTCGATGGAAGACTGGGCCGCCTACCAAGGCATCGCGCTCGGCCGGCCGAGCGTCTTTCCGCTGAACAGCGTGAAGGCGCTGCGTGGCGCGTTCGTCGCCATCGACGAGGGCAAGATCGCCGCCTACGCCCGCGCCTGCTTCAAGGGCTATTGGACCGACGACAAGGACATTTCGCAAGAGGCCGAACTGCGCGCCTGTGTCGAGGAAGCCGGCATGAACTGGGACAGCTTCTCCGCTGCGATCCAGACGGACGAGGTGAAACAGAAGCTGTTCAGCACCACGGACGAGATCATCGAACGCGGCGGCTACGGCTCGCCAACGTTCTTTGTGAACGGCGATGACATGTATTTCGGTAACGACCAGATGCCCCTGGTGGAGTGGGCGCTGAAGGGCAAGAAAGCCGGGGCTGCGGCGGCTTAGGCTGGAGCCTCCTCACTACCAGAGAGCCTGCATTCCCGGAAGGCGCACAGCGCCTATCCGGGATCTCCTGTGGCTTTCTTCGTCCGTACTCCATCCATTTTGTCCGACGAAAGATGCCACGAAACATTGCTTTCGTTGGACCCGTTGGTCATTCCACCTGTCGGATCTGATCCGGAAGCCAATGAACGACCTACTTCTTGAGCCGCAGGCCCACCAGATCGCTTGGCGGCAGTCCTGTTTGCCGCCGGAAGAAGCGCGAAAAATCCTGGACGGTGGCAAAGCCCCAATCATCGCTGACAGCTGAAACCGCGCCACGGGCCGGTGCCTGGTCGATAATGTCCAGCGCGATTTGCTTGGCCCGTTCCGCCGCGATAAAGCGGGCAACCCCGCCGCTGGGCTCAAAATCGCGGTAGATGGTGGCGCGCGACGCGCCAAAAGCCGCCATAAGATGGCTAATGCCGAGCGTCTGGTCCCGCAGGCGCCGCCGCAGAAACTGCTTCATGGCGGCGAGCCTGGCGGCATGGAAGGCGCGGCGTCCGGCTTCGGTGGCGTCGTCAAGCAGCAGGGCGCGGAACAGGGCTGCCGCATCGGCCGCCAGATAATGCGCGTTTTCCCGATCGCTCAGCATGTCGCGAATGGCCGATTGGAAAAACGCGACCAGAACCGCCCCGCGGGGCGTGTTGGCGGGAATGACGATCTGGGGCGGATGGCGTGAGGGGTCGTAACCAATGGCTTCATGCGGCAGATAGAATTGGGAGGATCGCCAGCGTGTCGTTTTCACCACCCATGGCCGGGAATGGTCAGTGAGCGTGATCGAGGGGCCTTTTTGGACAAAGACATCGTCGCCCACCACCATGATCGCGCTGCCGGCCGTCGTGTACTTCACCCGGACGAAGTCGGATTCCGCACGCTTTACATGCTCGGGACGCCGGAACTGAAGATGGGCGCCCCATTCGCCCTCGGCGATCGCCACGCCCCCGACAACCGCACGCTGGGCATGGGCGGAAAAGCTCATCTGCTCTTTCTCGTCTACCTTGCACTCATAGACGCCGCTGATCAGGTCCCGATAAAGATTGATGGAGGATTCGATGCGCCGGGCTGCCGCCGGATCGGCAACAGGCCGAAGAACCAGTTCCTTCTCCCAGGCGAGTGACTGATGGTTCGTCGTGTTTCTTGAGAAAACGATGGATCCAAAATCTATCATGGTTTTGGTAACGCTCCAGACACTCTCTCAAAATGACCGGCCGTCTCACTCAAGCTTGGCGACAACTTGAACGTACAGCCAGAGTATCGCGGGTTCAAATTGAAATACTATCGCGATCAATTTCCCAATAAATATGCTCCAATTCTTATATTTTAACTTGTTCAGGATCTGCCTAGCGTAACAGCCGCGCCTAACGACCGTTTTCCAAGAGCTAAAAATGAGACACTGGGCCCACGACAGGGTTTCGGCCCTGCGATACCATTATTCGCTTCGATGATTATCGGCGGATGATCGCAATTGAGGTTCTGCGGCTCAGGAGCACGCGGGTCGATATGGACGGGAGAACGAAACGGACGCGGCTTCTTGCATGGAACGGCATGATTGTTGTGGCGCTGGATAAACCGCTCGTCAGCGGGTTCGAATACGCGGCACCTCAGCTGAAACTGCCACCGGGAAGTTAACTCGTTTTTGGGACATAGAGCAGGTTGGAGTGAAAGTCATGACAGCTTTTAATATTCACAATCCAAATGTCGTTAATCCATCTTGGGGTAGCTTTTCTTCCTCCGCCCTTATTTATAATTTTCCCTCTGGTTTTTATAATCATCAAAATCAGGGTTTCACCTATTATGATTTCGATCGGCCCTATGACAATGACAGCGATGACAGCCATCATCACTACTACGTGACACCGGCCCGCGATGTCGACATGGACGACGTCATCAAGGGCAGCAACAAAAAGGAAGACTATCTCTACGGCGGACAGGGCGACGATGAGCTTCATGGCCGGGGCAAGGCCGATATTCTGGTCGGCGGCAATGGCAACGACGTCATCTATGCGGATGACGGCGCCGACACGATCTACGGCGACTGGAGCGATATGCCGGAGGTCCAGGACAACAACGGCAACCAGATCGACCCGCACACCAACAACTCAGTCGGGCCGGACCTGTGGTTCCCCAATCCCGCGCAGCCGTACGATTCCAACGGTAACTTCGTTACCTATCCTACCGGCGACCGCCGCAACCAGGACCTGACCGTCACCGGCGATGATGTCATCTATGGTAAAGACGGCAGTGACATCATCGTTGCCGGTCCCGGCAACGACATGATCTCGGCCGGCCCTCGCGGCTCGTCCAGCAATCCGTACACCGACGATGTCACCGGCGGGCCAGGCTCCGACTCCTTTATCCTTTCCTATGAGGACGAAAACTCGGAAGCGCCGGAGTCCTTCTGGTCAGACTACGCCTTCGAGCAGATCGGCAAACAGGGCGGAAACACCACCAAGTCGGTGGTAAGTGCCCTTGTCAAGGTTGGTGCCGAGGACGCATTCGGCAAGGTTGGCGCCAGTATGCTCGGCGGCACGTTGGGTGGCCTGGCAGGCGGCGCGGCCACGGCCGGGATCGACTATCTGCTGGGGATGGGCAAGGCCCCGAAGCCCAAGACCAACGAAGACGTGCTGGTTATTCGCGACTTCAATCCGTCCGAAGACTCGCTGTTTCTGACCTTCGATCTCAACGACGCCAAAACGCTGTCGACCGTCGTCACCTATTATGTGAGTTCGCCGGTTCAGTCGCTGGATGTTTCCGGCTGGGGCATCGCTTTTAATTCGGGCGTGGATGGAACCACTTATGCCGAGGTGTTTCTCGACGAAGCCTGGTTGCAGGCACTGGGTATCCCCAACTCCAGCTCGGTTCTGGCCGAGACCGCCATCGAGAACATGCTGTCCACCGGCATCAACATAACGCCGACTGGCTATGAAGACCCCGAAACCGTCGATCCGTTCGGCGACGCCGACCCGGATCCGGTGCCACTCGAATCCCAAGACGGCAGCTACACCCATGTCTGGGGCGCTTACATGCCGGTCTCGATCGTGCAGCCTGCCTCCAGCAATGGGATCAGGATCGGCGGCACGGTCATGAGCGACCTGCTCAGTGTCAACGACGTTGCCTTCCCTCCAGACTACTATGCCGATTTCCGCGCTAACGGGCTGGTGGCGACGGACCGTAGCCTTATCCGCGGGTTCGACGGCGACGACATCCTGTTCGGCGGCGCCGGTTCGGATGTCATCCACGGTGACGGCGGCAATGATCTGATCTGGAGCTTCGATAGCGGCACGGATGCATCCGGCTCCCAGCCCGAGACTCTGTCGGGCGGAGAAGGCCACGACCGCCTGATCGCGCTGGCGGGCGAGCAGCTGCTTGACGGTGGTCCCGGCTCAGATGTCATGGATGGCGGGCCGGATTACGACACCGCTACCTATGCCGATGCGGCCCAGGCGGTGCAAATCGACCTGACAACGGGCATTGGCTACGACTCAGCCCCTGCGTATGACCAGATCGGCGAGTTCGGCAGCGTAACCCTGCAACAAGATGATCGGGTCACGGTCAACCTGTCACAAACCTATATTAGTCCGGTGGTCCTGATCGGCCCCTATCCCAACGGGGCAGCGTATGTCAGCACCCCGCGATTAGACGAGATCACCTCTGATTCGTTTACGGTCTTCGCGGAACCCGAATGGCAGTCCGGGCTTGCAAACGCCACTGTCGACTATCTCGTTGTTGAAGCGGGCGCTTGGGAACTGGATGACGGCACGATTCTCGCAGCTGACCAAATAAGCACGGCTGCCGCTGCGCCAAATTACTTCGATTCCAGCTATGAGTTCGCAACGAACTATTACACCACCTATTTCAATTCGACGCCGACGGTGGTCAGTCAAGTCCAAAGCAACAATGATGATGGTGCGAATAATCCAGAAGCCACGCGTCAGCAATCACAGGATTCGACGACATTCGAGATCGGCCTTCAAGGGTTGGAAGGAGACCCCGATACCGGAAGCGTTACCGAAACAATAGGTTATGTTGCCATAGAGCAGGGCCTATCCACCGCAAACGGCGTCGCGTTCGAAGCGTTCACCACACCGGCCCAGTTCGACAGCAACCAAAACCTGCTTTCCTATCAAAACTCCTACACCCAAGCGCCGCACTTCTTTGGCAACATTGCCAGCATGAATGATACGGATAACGCGTTCCTCCAGCGCGGAAGTCATGGTGTGGGCGGGAGCAACCTCTATGTACAGGAGGACACGTCTGCGGACGCGGAAACGACTCATGGCGCCGAGCAAGTCAGCTACCTGACGCTCGCCTCGGATGGCAACACCACCCTGACCGGCAGGGTTGCCCCGGACAAGCTGTTCGGCATCGAGAACCTGATCGGGTCCGCCTATGACGACATGCTGACTGGCAACGCGCTCGACAACACGTTCACCGGCGGCCTGGGCGCCGACCAGATCGACGGCATGGGCGGCAGCGACACGGCCACCTACCAGGACAGTACCGTGGCGGTGACGGTCGATCTGACCGCATCCGCGAACAACAGCGGCGGCACCGCGGCGGGCGACGTGCTGATAAATATCGAGAACCTCGTCGGTTCGGACTATGCCGACACGCTCGTCGGTGACGACCAGGACAACATTCTCGCCGGTGGCCTGGGGGCGAATGTGCTGACCGGCGGCAATGGTAACGACACCTTCGTCGCGTCGACCGATGGCGACACGATTACCGATTTCATGAGTGGCGACCTGATCGACCTGAGTGAGAACTGGTACAACTATAATGACTTTTCGCAAGTCAATATTAGTGGACCGGTTACGAGCGGCAGCAAGTATGTCTATTCATTCACCTTGCAATCAAGTTCGGGAAATGCCGTTGTCACGGTTGAGACCGACGCGCCGTACACCTGGAGCGGTTCAGACTTTGTTTTCCAAGATCTGAATTACACCTTCGTCGGCACGGACAGTGACGACTTTATCGTCGGCGGACCGGGGCACAACAAACTCTACGCCCATGGTGGCAACGACACGGTGTTTGGCGATCTGGGCGATGACCATATCGATGGCGGCCTGGGGGAGGATACTCTGCTCGGCGGTTCAGGGGCCGATACCTTGGTCGGCGATGACGGCGAAGACACGTTTGCGGGCCGCGTTGACGACCTGTATTCGGATACGATCGTTGATTTCACCTATGACGATAAAGTCCTGTTGGCCGGCGATACGATTGGCCGTGACCAGATTTCCGTCACTTCCGGCTCTGCCATCATCGGCTTCGATGACGATGGAGACGGTGCGGAAGACGGTTCGTTCACCCTTGAAGGGGACTTCAGCTCCGGCGACTTTATGGCGGTGGTCGATGGAACCGACACCGTTATCACCTTCCACGACTTCCTGCCGGGTCTCTCGGACGGGGCGGCGGTCGATCCGGCCCTGGTCAATGGGATCATCAACGAACTGTTCCTGACCGGTACCGGCACCAAGGAATTCACCATCGACCTGCGCAGCATGGGCTATGCCGAGTACGACAATGCCCTCGGCGTTTACGAGGTGGATGGAGCCGGCAACATTGTGGACACCCGGCTACTGTTCAACAGCACCAATGCGAACAAGACCGCGACCACGACGGTCTCCAATGTCGAGGACGGCAATACGCTTGGCTTCTTTATCGTGCAGAACGCAGCGAACTGGGCAAACAGTCTCGACGCGTCCGACACATTCTCGTTCGTGACCTCGGGCGGCGCACCCGCCACCATTTCCGACGGATTGGATGTGTTGCTGGCAGTGAACGGCGCGGCATCAGATCAGACGGTATTTCATGGCTTTGAACGTGGCTTGAATGCTGACGGAATTGTTCACGCCCTTTCAGGGGTAGAACCGGGCGGCCAGCAAATTGTTGTGGGCTTCGAAGACCTGTTCGGCGGCGGCGACCGTGACTACGAAGACGTGGTGTTAGCCATCACCCCGTTCGACTCAAGCGGCGCGATTATTTGATACAGTCTCGCCAAAATGCTGATCATTCACAGGCAGTGGCGACTTTGTCGACCGCCGGAATGCCTCTTCTTGCTAGCCCGGGTTGAAACTGTTGGTGGCATCACAGTCTTATCATTGCGATCCTGACCGGTTTTCTTCCCCTTCTTATCAACCCTGAGGGCCTGATGTCTGAGCAGTAACATGGCATCAGTAAAAGAAATGCATGAATAAAATAGCATTGGTTTCAGCTGCAAACGACGACTACGCTGAACTATTGGCAGAGATGTTGTGCTCTCTCAGAGGTTGCCAAGTTACTCTGGACATCAAAATTTTCGATCTTGGGTTGGGAACCGAGGGCCGCCAGAAAATTGTTGAAGCCGCGGACAATCGATCACTGCAATTAATTGAGCCCGATTGGACAATTCCAATTGATAATCGCGAAAAAACACCCCCTGTCAAAAAGATATATTTAGCAAAACCATTTATTCCGGATTTTTTCCCTGGATATGAAGGGTATATTTGGGCAGATGCTGACTTGTGGTTTCAGGACACAGAAGCAATTGAACACTACGTTCAGGCTGCACAGCAATATGGGTCGGCGTTTTGTTTTGAATCGCACCCACTCTACAAATCACCAACCAAGCTTAAGTATTTTCGAATATTAAATCTTTTCTTTGTGCGTGGATTTAAAAATTATCTATTCAACAACGTGAAACGAATATTTGGGAAAAGGGTTGCATCGAAAATAGGCCTTCGGCCTGTGCTCAATTCTGGTGTTTTCTATATGTCTGCCCAATCGCCGATCTGGAGTGCCTGGCAGCACGCGATTCAACGAGCCAATCTAAGCCGTCATCACCGTTTCGATCAAATTTGCGATCAAACGTGCCTCCAGGTTGCAATCTTCGAGAACGGTCTCAAGCACGGTATCTTGCCCGCAATTTTCAACTGGTTGCCGAATTATTGCGTGCCAAATCTTGATAAGGATTCTGGAGCACTCGTTGATCCCGTGTATCCTCATCCGAAAATTCAGGTCATTCACTTTGCAGGCGTAAAAGGCAGTTTACTCACGGTGCCGATTAATGATGGCACCTGCCAAAATATGACATTGCGCTGGTCGGAGTTGTCCAAACTGTCAGGTCCATACCGGCTCAATTCACCCTATAATACGATCCTCTCCACTTCATCCAACGACACGGCATCGGACGTCCAGCCATAGAGCTTCGTCGTCCTGGGGCTTTCATGCGCCGCCATGGTCTGGGCCATCTCCAGCGTGCCGCCATTCTCCAGGTAGGCGGTAATCCCGGTCGCCCGAAAGGTGTGGTTGCAGACCTCGCCGAGAATCCCGGCCTGGCGCGCCCGCCGCTGCACCAGGTCGAGCGCATTGCGGGCCAAGAGCGGCTTGTCCGACAACATTCCGGCCCGGCCCTTGGCCGAGCGGAACAGCGGCGATTTCCGTTCCGAGGCGATGCCCGCCGCCTCGATATACTCATGCAGCAAGGCGTCGAGATTGTGATGGGCGGGCAGTTCGTGGAACTTGCCGCCTTTCTCGTGCAGCCGGATCCACCAGCGCCTGCCATTGGGGTAGAAATCCTCGACCCGCATGGCGACCGCCGCGCCGACCCGGGCGAAACTGTAGACCAGCAGCCCGATAAACGCCCGGTCGCGCAGCCCGACGACGCTTGAAACGTCGATCGCCTCCAGCAACAACCGCGCGTCCTCCCGGTTCAGCACTGGCGTCTTGCCCCGCTTCACCACATGGCGAGGCCCGCGCACGGACGAGGCGGGATTGACTGGCAGCACCTGCCCGACCACCAGCCAGTCGCACAGCATGCGGATCGCGGCCAGGCGCTGTTTCACGGTCGAGGGCGAGTGCGACCGGCCGAGCAGCTCAAAAAATACTCCGCACAGCGGAGCCGGACGTACTTGCTCCGCTTCAACTTTAACCTCCCGTTAACCTGGCTGGGCCTATGATCGCCACTGTCTGAGGGCCTGAACCCAGGCATCTTTAACGGCGGCAGCGGGATGAGCAGAGCATAGTCTTTGCATCGACATCAGATCGACATTCGATCTACATGACATAAACCCGGGATCTACATTTCCCGCCCAAAATGTCGATTTTTGTCGATGAATGTAGAGGAATGTAGATGGTTTTTTCAGGAGGAATTCTGCGGTATAATGATAGCGCTTCAGTCTGAACCTCTTTCGGCGGTTGAAAGCATCCGGCGGCTTCCATAGGGTGGGCGCGCGTCCGGTCGGTCCGGGCGACTTGTCCGACCGTTAGCGCCCCGAAGAGGCCTGGATGACCGATCCGATTATCTCCATCCAAGGCCTGACCAAGACCTATGCCTCCGGCTTCCAGGCGCTGAAGGGTATCGACCTGGACGTGCAGGAAGGCGAGATCCTGGCCCTGCTCGGCCCCAATGGCGCGGGCAAGACGACGCTGATCTCCATCGTCTGCGGTATCGTCAATCCCGGCGGCGGACGGGTGCTGGTCGGCGGGCACGACATCGTCCGCGATTACCGGGAAAGCCGCAAGCTCATCGGCCTGGTGCCGCAGGAACTGCCGACCGACGCCTTCGAGACGCCGTTCGCCACCTGCCGCTACTCCCGCGGCCTGTTCGGCAAGAAACGCGACGACGCCCATATCGAGCGGGTGCTGCGCCAACTCTCGCTCTGGGACAAGAAGGACGGCATGATCATGGCGCTCTCGGGCGGGATGAAGCGCCGCCTGCTGATCGCCAAGGCGCTGAGCCACGAGCCGCGCATCCTGTTCCTGGACGAGCCCACGGCCGGCGTGGACGTGGAACTGCGCAAGGACATGTGGGAACTGGTGCGCCAGTTAAAGGCCGACGGCGTCACCATCATCCTGACCACCCATTATATCGAAGAGGCGGAGATGATGGCCGACCGCATCGGCGTCATCAATCACGGCGAGCTTATCCTGGTGGAGGAGACCGCCGGCCTGATGCAGAAGATGGGGCAAAAACAATTGGTGCTGGAACTGGCGGAACCGTGCCACGGGCTGCCGCCCGGCCTGGCTGACACCGGCCTGGACATGAGCCAGATGGAGCTCACGGCGGATGGCTCCAAGCTGATCTACACCTACGACGCCAGGAGCGAACGGACCGGCATTACCCGCCTGCTGACCGGGCTGAGCGCGGCCGGCGTGCGCTTCAACGACCTCTCCACCCGACAAAGCTCGCTGGAGGACATCTTCGTCAGCCTGGTGAAGGAAGGGGTTTGAGGCCATGAACTGGCAAGGCGTCTATGCCATCTACCGCTACGAGATGGCCCGCACCAAGCGCACGGCATTGCAGAGCGTTGCCTCGCCCGTGATCTCCACCTCGCTCTACTTCGTGGTGTTCGGCAGCGCCATCGGCAGCCGGCTCCAGGAGATCGACGGCGTCCAGTACGGCGCATTCATCGTGCCCGGCCTGCTGATGCTGACGCTGATGACGCAAAGCCTGTCGAACGCCAGCTTCGCCATCTACTTCCCCAAATTCATCGGCACCATCTTTGAGATGCTGTCCGCGCCGGTCTCTTTCTACGAGATCGTCCTCGGCTATGTGGGGGCGGCCGCGACCAAGTCGCTGATTCTGGGCGCGATCATCCTGGTAACGGCCTGGGGGTTCGTGCCGCTCAGGATCGAGTACCCGCTGGTGATGCTGCTGTTCCTGGTGCTGACGGCGATCACGTTCAGCCTGTTCGGGTTCCTGATCGGCATCTGGGCAGACAATTTCGAGAAGCTGCAGGTGATCCCCCTGCTGGTCGTGACGCCGATGGTGTTCCTCGGCGGCAGCTTCTATTCCATCGATATGCTGCCGGAATTCTGGCAGACGGTCAGCCTGTTCAACCCGGTGCTCTACCTGATCAGCGGCTTCCGCTGGAGCTTCTATGGCATCGCCGACGTGAATGTCTGGATCAGCTTGGCGGCGATCTGTGGTTTCCTGGGGGCGTGCATCGCGGCAACGTGGTGGATCTTCAAGACCGGCTACAAGGTGAAGAAGTAGCCGCTGGTCAGCGCTCCGCCGGCGGAATGTCCTTCACGGTGGCGGAGAAGGCGGCCACATCGTCCTTGCCGTATTTGAGGTGGACGCGCCTGCCGCTGGCAGGCTGGTGCGGCAGGCCGACACCGGGCCGCCGCGCCACCTTCGGTCGGATCGGACGGAAGGAGAAGCCGCCGCCGCAATTCGGGCAGACATTATGCAAATGCACCTTCACGCAGTCAGCGCAGAAGGTGCATTCGTAGCTGCAGATCATGGCGTCCGGTGCGTCGGGCGCCAGATCCTTGTCGCAGTATTCGCAGTTGGGGCGGAGTTGCAGGGCCATCGCGCCCTACCCTTCAGCCGGGCCTAGGCCGCCGCTGCGGCGATGCCCTTTTCTTTCATCAGGTCTTCCAACTCGCCGCTCTCATACATCTCGCGGATGATGTCGCAGCCGCCGACGAACTCGCCCTTGACGTAGAGCTGGGGGATGGTCGGCCAGGAAGAGAATTCCTTGATGCCCTGACGGACATCGCCGTCTTCCAGCACGTTCACGCCCTGGAACGGCACGGCCATGTGGCTCAGCACCTGAACCACCGCCGCGGAGAAGCCGCACTGCGGGAACATCGGGGTGCCCTTCATGAACAGGACAACATCGTTGGCGTCGACGGTGGACTGGATTTGCTCGTGGACCGGGTTCGACATTGCGTCGGGCCTCCTGTCTGGAATGAGTTTACGTTACAGGTATCGTTTCACGCGTTATCGGGCACCGACGTCTGCAATGCAAGAGCATGCAGTTCGTTGCCCATACGGCCTTGAAGCGCTTTATAGACCATTTGGTGCTGCTGAACGCGGTTTTTACCCTTGAACGCCGCAGAGGTGATTTGCGCCGCATAGTGGTCGCCATCGCCGGCCAGATCCTGGATGGCGACTTCCGCATCGGGAAAGGTCTCTTTGATCAGAGCCTCTATTTCGGTGGCTTGCATGGGCATGGCGGTACGTCCTTCGGCTGGTCAGCGTTGCTTGGGTCAGACCGCATCGGCGAAAGCCGGGAGCCAGCCTTCATGCGCCGCGCGCAGGTCGGACAAAGATATTGGGCTTTGGCCGTTCACTGTCAACGCGTCGCCGCCGGTGCGGCCCACCCGCCGGGCCGGAACCCCTGCGGCGGCGGCGTCCTGCAACAGGCGGTCGGCGTTGTCGACGGCCAACAGATAGCGCGCCTGATCCTCCCCGAACAGCGAGCCGGCGTCAATGCCGGCTATATGCAGATCGGCCCCTGTGTTGCCGGCCAGCGCCATCTCCGACAGGGCCACCAACAAGCCGCCGTCCGAGAGATCATGGCAGGCGGCAACCTGCCCATGCTCGATGGCTGAGCGTACGAAGTCGCCGTTTTCGCGCTCGACCTCCAGGTCGATCGCGGGCGGCGGTCCGGCGAGCCAGCCGGTGCGGCCCATCACGTCGCGCAGGAAAGCGGAGCAGCCAAGGTGCCCCCCACCATTTTCGGTGCTCTCGCCGATCAGGATCAGGTCAAGACCATCCTTCGGTAGGGCGATGCTGACGGCCTTGGCGGCATCATCCAACACGCCGAGCCCACCTACCACCGGCGTGGGCAGAATCGCCTGGCCGTTGGTCTCGTTGTAGAGCGAGACGTTGCCGGAAACGACGGGGAATTCCAGGGCGGCGCAGGCGGCGCTCATGCCCTGGGTGCAACCGACGAACTGTCCCATGATCTCCGGCCGCTGGGGTGAGCCGAAGTTCAGATTGTCGGTGATGGCGAGAGGCCGGGCGCCGGTAGCAATCAGGTTGCGATAAGCTTCGGCGACCGCCTGCTTGCCGCCCTCAAACGGGTCGGCCTCGCAATAGCGGGGGGTGCAGTCACTGGTCAGCGCCATGGCGCGGTTGGTACCATGGATGCGCACGAGGGCCGCATCGCCGCCGGGGCCGACACCGCCGACCACCATGCTGTCGCCCATAACCATGTGGTCGTACTGCTCCCAAATCCAGCGCTTGGAGCCGCCATTCGGCCCACCGAGCAGCGTGAGCAATGGGGCGTGCCAGTCGTCGAGCGGCGGTACCGCATCGGCGGGCAAGGCTGGCGGCGCCATGGTCTCAACCCAAGGCCGGTCGTATTCCGGCGACTCGTCCGCCAACGGCGGAATCGGCACGTCGGCGACATTGGTGCCGTACCAGTTCAGGACCATGCGCTTGGTATCGGTCAGGCGGCCGACAATGGCGAAATCCAGATCCCACTTGCGGAAGATGGCCTCGGCCACATGCTCCTCGCCGGGCTTCAGGACCATGAGCATCCGCTCCTGGCTTTCCGACAGCATGATCTCGTAGGGGCGCATGCCGGTCTCGCGCATGGGTACGCGGTCCAGGTCGACCTCTACACCGAGGCCTCCCTTGCTCGCCATCTCAAAGCTGGAAGAGGTCAGCCCCGCCGCGCCCATGTCCTGGATCGCGACGATGGCGTCCGTCTCCATCAGTTCCATGCAGGCTTCGATCAGCAGCTTTTCCTTGAACGGGTCGCCGACCTGCACGGTCGGGCGCTGCTGCTCCGCCTCGTCATCGAAGGTGGTGGAGGCCATGGTCGCGCCATGGATGCCGTCGCGACCGGTCTTGGCCCCGACATAGACGACCGGATTGCCCGCCCCTTCGGCCTTCGCCGTGAAGATGCGGTCGGCCGGCGCGATGCCCACAGCCATGGCGTTGACCAGCGGATTGCCGTTGTAGGACGGGTCGAATTCGCACTCGCCGCCGACGGTCGGCACGCCAACGCAATTGCCGTAGCCACCGATGCCCGCGACGACACCGTTGACCAGGTGTCGGGTCTTCGGATGTGCCGGATCGCCGAAGCGCAGCGCGTTCAGGATCGCCACCGGGCGCGCGCCCATGGTGAACACGTCGCGCAGAATACCGCCGACGCCAGTCGCGGCTCCCTGGTAGGGCTCGATAAAGCTCGGGTGGTTGTGGCTTTCCATCTTGAAGCAAGCAGCCAGCCCACCGCCAATATCGACCGCGCCCGCGTTCTCGCCCGGCCCCAGGATGACCCAGGGGGCTTCGGTCGGGAACTTCTTCAGCCACTTCTTGGACGATTTGTAGGAGCAGTGCTCCGACCACATGACCGAGAAAATGCCGAGTTCAAGCTGGTTCGGCGTGCGCCCGCAGATTTGACAGGCGAGCGCGTATTCTTCCGGCGAGAGACCACCCGCGATGCCATCTTGCTCAGTCGAAAGTTCGATATCGGGCAGACCGTCGAGCGGCGCCCCTTGGAGATTGCCTGACGTCATCAGAAGTTCTCCAGGATCGACTCGAACAGGGGCCAGCCGTCAGCGGAGCCGAGGGCCGGCTCTATCGCCCGCTCCGGATGGGGCATCATGCCCATGATGCGGCCGGTCGCGTCGTAAAGCCCAGCAATATCGTTCTCCGAGCCGTTGGGATTCCCGCCACTGATATAGCGGAAGGCCACACGCCCCTCGCCTTCCAGCATCGCCAGCGTATCGGCATCGGACTGGTAGTTGCCGTCGTGATGCGCCACCGGAATGCGAAGCGTCTGGCCGGTTTCGTACCTGCCGGCAAACATCGTATCCGTCCGCTCAACCGACAGGTCCACAGAGCGGCAGACGAATCGCAGACCCGCATTACGGATCAACGCACCAGGCAGCAGGCCGCTTTCGGTCAGCAGGTGAAAACCATTGCAGACCCCCATCACCGCGATGCCCCGCTTGGCGGCGGCCACGACTTCTTTCATCACCGGACTTTGCGCCGCAATGGCGCCGCAGCGCAGATAGTCGCCATAGGAGAAGCCGCCCGGCAGGAAAATCAGGTCCAGCGGCGGCAGTTCGGTTTCCTGGTGCCAGATCATCGGCACGTCCTGGCCAGTGAGCTTCTGCAATGCCACCTGGCCGTCCCGGTCGCAGTTGGAGCCGGGAAAGACGATCACTCCAGCGCGCATGGGATTCAGGCGTCCAGCAGTTCGACGGTAAAATTCTCGATCACCGGGTTGGCGAGCAGTTTCTCGCTCATCTCCTTGACCTGCGCCGCGGCGGCGGAGCGGTCGTCGGTGTCGAGGTCGACAACGATGAGCTTGCCCTGCCGGACATCGTTTACGCCCTCGAAGCCGAGGCCGGAAAGCGCCTTGCCAATCGCCTGGCCTTGGGGGTCGAGCACGCCATTCTTCAGCATGACGCGAACTTCAGCACGGATCATTGAGTCTTAAGCCGTTTTCTTATCGTCGGATTTCACATCGTCCAGGGACGTGATGTCAGCGCCACCTTCCTGCAGGATTCCCAAGCGGCGAGCCACCTCCTGATACGCTTCGCGCAGGCCGCCCATATCCTTGCGGAACCGGTCCTTGTCCATCACCTCGCCCGTGATATTGTCCCAGAGACGGCAGCTATCGGGCGAGATCTCGTCGGCCAGAACGACGCGGACGTCTTCGGCGGAATATAGGCGCCCGAACTCCACCTTGAAGTCCACCAGCCGCATGCCGGCTCCCATAAAGAGCCCCGACAGATAGTCGTTGATGCGCAGAGACAAGTTGAACATATCGTCCAACTCTGGCGGGCTCGCCCAGCCGAATGCGGTGATATGCTCTTCGGTGATGAGCGGGTCGCCCAACTCGTCGTTCTTGTAATAATACTCGACGATGGAGCGGGGCAGCCGCTCGCCTTCCGGCCGGTTGAAACGCTTGGCGAAGCTGCCGGCGCTCCAATTGCGGACCACGACTTCAATCGGGATGATCTCCACCTCGCGGATCAACTGCTCCCGCATATTGAGGCGCTTCACGAAGTGCGTTGGGATGCCGGCGTCCGCCAAACGCAACATGATGAACTCGGAGATCCGGTTGTTCAGGACCCCTTTGCCGGTAATCACGTCGTGTTTCTGGTTGTTGAACGCGGTGGCGTCATCTTTGAAATATTGGATCAGAGTGCCAGGCTCAGGGCCTTCATAGAGAACCTTTGCCTTGCCCTCATAGATCTGTCTGCGCCGGGCCATGGACGTGTCCTAGAACAAGCAATTATCGAAGCCGCACCCTAACACGCGGCGGGGACGCTGGCTATCGGAGATGGTGCGGCGCACATTCCGGGAGTCGGTTGAGGGATTTCCAAGGCGCTGCCGCCACATTATCCCGCCTGCGCATGAGCATATCCCGCGCACAGGCACACAAAGATGGGCATAGAAGTACGGCATTGCGCCCGTTCTGACGGGGTGGGCCGCCCCTCCGGCTGCTACGGTTGAACCGGGTCGGAAATTTGGTCCATAATACCAAGTTAAAAGGAGAAAGTTTTTGATTTGTCGCGGCAGATTCGGCCACACCAGCATTGAAACGCAGCCCCGGCTGGAGCCGCCGCGCGCAGCCCTGCTGTGCCTTGCTGCCTTCTCAGCCTTTGCGGCACTGTATACGGCAGGACCAATTGGCAATGCGAAGGCACAGATGCTCTGCACCGAGCCGTTGCAGCCGGCATGCCTGCGGGAAGGCAACAATTTCGAACGCGAAGCGATCCGCCGACGATGCATTTCCGATATCGAAACCTACCTCGAAAAAATCGATGAGTTCATCGGCTGCAACCAGCAGAAGATCGAAGAAACATTGAAATCCAAAGAGAAGGCGAAAGAGCTCATGAAGGAGATTGAGGAGCAAGTTCGCTAACAGGCTGTTGAAGGAGAAACCAAACCCTCGACTTTTGCTTCGAGGCGCGGAGGCCGTCGGCCCTCTCCTCAGCGTGGAGCTCCTGGTTTTCGTATTTTCATCATTATCCTGAGGAGGCCCGTCGGGGCATTCTGAAGGATGCGGCATCTTTGATGCACATTCTCCGGACCCTGCTAAAGCGTCGCCCGGACGCGGGTCCGTCAGACCTGCACCAATGAGTATTTGGATGCCTCTCCAGAATTGACTGACGCAAACCACCAGCGCGGCACACCTTCCCGTGGCAGGCCGATCAGCGAGCGGGAAATCGTGCTGAAGCCCCAGCCAGTATCAACCGTCATTGCCCCGTTGGGATCGGTGACACCGGGCGCCGTCTCGGTCGATTCCAACAATTGCCGCCAGCGCCCCCATTCGTCCGCTGCGGGGTCCGGCGGGGCGGCAGCCTCGAACTTGGGCAGATAGAAGGCGCTGCGGGCCGACATGTCCGTGTCGTTCAGGTCCCAGGCGGTTAGCATTCCGATTCCTTCCGGCAGCGGAAACAGCTCTATCGTTTCCGCACCCGTGCCGCGCAGCCAGAAGCCGCTTTCCCGGTCGGCAATCGCCATGTTGAAGGAGCGGAACGCGCTGCCCTCATAGCGGACCAAAGCCTCCGCCGCCGCCGCCGCCGTCTGGTGGTCGAGCGCATCCAGCACCAGATCTCCCCGGCTGCGCTTACCCGCTTCCGTGCCAAGAGAGCCGCGCCGGTTCAGAATCGCAACCGCCACCCCATGGTCGTTCACACCCAGCCAGGAGCCCCCGGCCTGGTGGTCCTTGCCCGCCACTGTCGCGGGACGGTCCGGCCAATGGCGCGCGGGCGGCGACCAGGTACGTCCCTGCATCTCGTCCCGATTGGCGGCGAGCAGCAGGGGCCAGTCGTGGCCTGGCCGGCGGAGAGTGACAACAGTGCACATGCAGCTTGATCTAGGTCATTGGGAATGGTGTAAGGCAACCATACATAACATTGGCAATGCGCAACACCGGAGGTTCTTCCATGTCCACGTTCGACGAACGCGAGAAACAGTTCGAAGCCAAGTTTCACCATGACCAGGAATTGCAGTTCAAGGTTATGGCGCGGCGTAACCGGCTGCTCGGCGAATGGGCCGGAGCCCTGCTGGGCCTTCAGGCCGGCGCCCTGAAGGACTACGCTGCAGAGGTCGTCCAGTCCGACTTTGAAAAACCGGGTGACGAGGACGTGTTTGCCAAGGTCAAGGCCGACTTGGAAGCGAAGAGCGTGGCTCCCTCCGACCACCTGATCCGCAAGCAGATGGACGACCTGCTGGCAGAGGCCAAAAAGCAGATTATGGCTCAGTAAAGCCGTTACTTGGGCCGGGGCCGGCGTAGCAAAAAGACCAACGGCATCGGCACCAACACGACCAGAAACAGCAGGTTAAAGTCGTTCAGGAAGGCGATCATGCGGGCCTCGCCAATCACGAGGCTCCGCAGCGACGCCAAACCCGCGGCGGTATCCAGGTTCCAGGCGAAATTGCCGAACATCTGAAACGCCTCGCTGAACGGATTGATGTGGTCGCGCAGCTCGACATAGTTGGTCTGGGACGATCGGGTCAGCGTCGCGACGATAGCCGACGTGCCCATGCTGGCGCCGATGGAGCGGACCAACGCAAATAGAGACGCCCCCTCCACCCGGAACTTCGGGTCCAGTGTGGAGAAGGTAACGGTCGCCAGCGATACCCACATCACCCCCATACCGAAGCCGTTGATCATGGTGATCCAGACGACCTCCGTCATGGGCACGTGTGCCGTCCAAGTCGTCATCCAAAAATTGCTGAATGCGACTGCAATCAGGCCCGTCAGGATCAGGTATTTCCCACTGAACCGGTCCGCCAGATAGCCGCCGGAGAGCATGGCCACCATCGTGCCAATTCCCCGGGCGGAGACGATCCATCCCGCCGTCATCACCGGATAGTCCTGCACATTCTGCAAAAACAGCGGCAGGATGAAGAGGCTTGCGAACACCGCGATGCCGAACACGAAGATCAGCAACAGACCGATGACAAAGTTCCTGTCCCGGAACATGGTCAGGTTAATGTACGGGTTCTTCGCCGTCAGGCAGTGGGCGACAAACAGATACATGCAGAGCGTACCCAGCGCCGCTTCGATGACGATTTCGGGCGACGAAAACCAGCCGAGCCGCTCGCCCCGGTCCAGCACCAATTGCAGGCAGGAGACGCCGATGATCAGCGTCATGATACCCAGCCAGTCATTCTTGTTGGCCACTGTGTCCGCCTTGGGCAGAACCGCCCAAATCCCGGCGAAGGCCAGAAGGCCCAACGGGATGTTCATAAAAAACAGATAGCGCCAGCCATATTCGTCAGTCAGGTACGCGCCCAAGGTGGGCGCTACGACCGGGCCCAAGATCATCCCCATCGACCAAATCGACATTGCAAAGCCGTGCCGCTCCCGTGGATAGGTATCGAGCATGATGGATTGGGCGACCGGCAAGAGAGGCGCAGAGGCAAAGCCTTGCAAAGTTCGGAAAATCACTAGCTGCGTCAGAGTCTCGGCAGACGCGCACATGAGCGAGGTCACGGTGAAACCCGCAATCGAGGCCAGAAACACGGCCCGCCGCCCTACCTTCTGGTTGAACCAGCCGATCAGAATTGTCCCGACAGCCGTCGCCACCACGAATGAAGTAACGATCCACCCGACCTGATCCGGTGTCGCTGAGAGGTTGCCTTGTATCTGCGGCAACGCCACATAGGCGCTGGACATGTTGATCGAATGCAATAGCGACGCGACCAGAACCGGCACGGTTATGATGATCCGCTCGGTCGAGGTAAACGGCCCGGTCGCGGGTTTATTAATGATCGGCATGCAGGCTTCCGGCGTATCGATAAGGATACGATAGCCATGTTTCAGCGATCTGCGTCATGCAGATGTGTCGCCGATCGTTTTTGGAGAGAGAATCCGAACCATCGGCAGGCGATGGTGGGCGCAAGTGGGATCGAACCACTGACCCCCACGGTGTGAACGTGGTGCTCTACCGCTGAGCTATGCGCCCTCAACGGAGAGCGCTAGCTACAGAATGATCCGACAAAGGTCAAGGTCTACGGACTGCAAACAGGACGGAAAAATGCGGGCACGGATTTTACTCACTCACGGCCTGTTCGGGCTCGCGCTGGCAGCCGGCCTGCCGGTTAAGGCAGGCACGCCATTGGCTACGCCTGCGGACGGACGGTACGAATTCCGCTACGAAGCTTACTACACCGGCGTCCTGGTAGCCGAGGCGAAAACCTCGCTGGCAGTTGGCGGTGGCCGGTATGACATCGAAGTACACGCCCTCAGTTCCGGCATTCTGGATTGGTTCATCACCTTCGACCAGGTCGCCACCTCTGCCGGGCGGCTTACCGCATCGCCGGAGCCTGAACACCACCGCAATCACAACCGCGCCCGCGACAACTGGATCGACCTGCGCTTCGAGAACGGCTCCGTCGAAATCCTGGATGCCAACCCCGATCCCAAAACGGACGAAGAGCGGCAGCAGGTCCCCGCAGCCCTGCTGAAAGGAGCAACGGACCCGCTCTCCGGCTTGCTGGCGGCAGGCTTCGGAGCCGTCTCGACCGACCAATGCAAGACAGTGGTGCCCGTCTTTGATGGCCGCCGCCGCTACAATACCGTGCTGGAGGACCGGCGGCGGGAGACCTACACCGGGCCATCCGGCCCGGCACCGGCCCTGGTCTGCAGCTTCCGGTTCGAGCGGATTGCGGGCTACTCGGAACGGGCAAAGGAATATCCGGGCCTGACTGGCGATATCTGGCTACAGCAATTGGGCGAAGACTTGCCCATGCTGCCCGTCCGGATGGAGATCCAAACCAAATATGGCATCGGCTATATCCACATGGTATCGGCAGCAAAGACGGGTTAACGGCTTCTCCCCTGCCTCTTTCCATGCCGGAGCCTCTACCGATGGCCGCAATCAACCTCTACAGCGATACCCAGACCAAGCCGACCCAAGCCATGCGCCAGGCCATGGCAAATGCGGAGGTCGGCGACGAGCAGCGGGGCGAAGATCCGACCGTAAACGCTTTGTGCGGACGGGTGGCCGCCATGCTCGATCAGGAAGCGGCGGTGTTCCTGCCCTCCGGCACCATGGCGAACGAGATATCGCTCTGGGTGCACTGCCAGCCCGGCGATGAAATCCTGGCCGACAAAACAGCTCATATCACCAACTTCGAGGGCGGCGGCCCGAGCGCTCTGGCTGGAGCACTGATCACCGGGCTGGATGGCGACAAGGGCCGCTTCACGGCAGAGCAAGTGCGCGCCGCCGTGCGGCCGGTATCGCGCTATTTCCCGCGCACCCGGGTCGTTGCATTGGAGCAGACGGCGAATCTGGCCGGCGGCACTGTTTGGCCCATGGCACAGGCCGAAGCGGTCGCAGAGGCAGCCCGTTCAACAGGCCTTTCCGTGCATATGGATGGCGCGCGCCTGCTGAATGCGACGACAGCGCTAGACTGCGAGCCAGCCGCGTTCGGACAGCTGTGCGACTCCGTCTGGATCGACCTGTCCAAGGGACTGGGCTGCCCCGTCGGTGCCGTGCTGGCAGGCTCCGCAGCCTTCATCGAAGAGGTCTGGCGCTGGAAACAGCGGATCGGCGGAGCCATGCGGCAGGCCGGTATCCTCGCCGCTGCCGGCATTTACGCCCTGGACCACCATGTCGAACGGCTGGCGGATGACCAGGCCAACGCCCTGGCTTTTGCCAAAGCCTTGGCCACCCTGCCCCAGGTCTCCATCGACCTGGAAAGCGTGCAGTCCAACATCGTCTATTTCGATCTACCGGGCCGGGATGCGGCATCGATCTCCGCAGCACTGTCGGAAAAAGGCTTGGAGATCGGCGCCATGGGTCCGGAAACCTTACGGGCGGTGACGCACCTGGATGTGAGCCGGGAGCAGGTGCTGGAAGCGGCCAGGATGCTGACCAACGAACTGGCCCCGACCGCCAGATAGGTTTGGCTTGGAGCCTGGCTGCACTTTGGGTCGGCTACGTTGTCGCAACGTCGGTCAACCGGACAGACGGCCCCGCCAATTTCACAATCATAAATTGATATCGCACCTGCATATAACTGTAAATAAATTCCGAAGAATCCACCAAAATTGCCAATTTATCCAAATTTTGCATGTTATTGTATCCGTAATCTGCATAGTTTAGACAAACTCTTTAGTATTAATCCAAGTTAATTCGTTAAGTATAGCATTCTAATTCCTACGATCCCTCAGTAAAATACGATAGACTGAGATATTCTCTAGAATCAGACTAATTTATTATTGAATCTCGTCTCTCAATCTGCTGTTAATTTTTAAAAATGGAACCAAAGCATGCAACTAATGCATGCAAATCACCTATCAGGATCGGAGAAGAAGCAGTGACCAACTTAGGGGCCACATCAGCCGGCGAAATCAACCTCATCGAATTTTCCGAATATTTTTATGAAAACACAGAATTGAATGACCCGTTTCTGGAATTTTCATTCTCTGCCGAGTTTCTGGAAAATTTGTTCGATACAATCGACAGTTACGAAGCAGACCTCCCATTCACTGCCACGTCGGAACTCGGCCTTTGGCTGGATGCGCTTTCTGATGAGCTTCAATCGGCGCCCGCTTTGCACTCCGGCACGTTGGATGACGGCGGCGATGGATATTCAGATAGTTATACCCTCCTGGATGATGGGAGCATTTGGAAGCAAGACGCCGCAGTTGCCACGGCTCACCAATCCGATACGGCCAGCATAGACCCACTGCCTGAGAGCGCGGCACCGGCTGACATCGCATTCACCGGTTCCTCCGCGGACTTCTCGACATCGGTCACCGCCGATCTAGCTTCCTCGCCGGTGAAGTATAAGCTCGGCTTCGCCACCTATGTCGATGGCAGCATGACCGACCTGGTGCGCGATATCGCGACGGACGCCGACGGCAACGTCTATATCACAGGCGGCACCGAAGCTTTCGACTTGATCCCGATTACCGATGGTAACGATTACTTCAACCCCGACGGGCCGGATAACAGCGGTTGGTTCCGCCCGCAGGATGTTTTTGTTCATAAATACGACAAAGACGGGAATTTGATCTGGGCGACCCGGATCGGCGGTTTAAACTACGACCGCGCCTACGCGATCGAAGTGGACGCCAATGGCGGCGTCTATGTCGCCGGCCGTGCCGGAGATGGCTTCTTTACCACCGGCAATGCGCTCCAGGAGGAGTTCGGCGGAAATACCGGTCCCTCGGAAAACCGCCCCTACGGACCGCAAGACGGCTTCGTCTCCAAACTGGATGCCGATACCGGCCAACTCGCCTGGTCCACCTACTTCGGCGGCGCCGGCGGGGAGATTGTCCGGGACATTGATGTCGGTCCCGACGGCGTTATCCATATCGGCCAGACATACACCGGCGAGAGCGCCGGTCAGCATATCTCTGGCGACGCCCTGAATCCCAATCTCACGGGCCAGACTGACGAGATTTACGCGCAGTTGTCCAATGACGGTTCGACACTGCTCTACGGTACTTATGTCGGCGGAACGAACCAGACCACAAAAAGCGCCAACCCGGCCGTGATCGTTGATGCCAATGGCGACATCAACATGATCATGTACACCGACGACACCGATGCCTTTACCACTGCCGGCGCATTTCAAACCACGGTGGCGGGCGAAGACGACCTCTATCTGGTCAAATATGACGGCTCGACCGATGGCCGGACCATCAAGAGCGCGACGTACTTTGGCACGGAAGGGCGGGAGATTCTGGAGACTCACAATCTCGCAATAGATCCGTCCGGTAACTTTATCGTTTCAGGCGAGACGACCGGCAAAAAGCTGCCAAACACGGCGGACGGCTTCCAGCCCAATCAAGGCGGCGGCATCACCGACGGCTTCATCTCGATCATCTCCGCCGACGGATCGACCGTCCTTGCCTCAACCTTCTTTGGCGGATCGGGCCGTGATCTGATCGAAGGCATCTTCTATACAGACGAGGGCATATTCGTAACCGGCACGACCGATTCCGATGATCTGCCAGTAACCGACACATCGACAGTCGGCGGCTACAACGCCGGCAACGATGGATTCCTGGCCCTATTCAGCCACGACCTCAGCACCCTGAAATACGCCACCTACTATGGCGGAAATGGCGACGATGCCGCCCGCGCCGTGCACGTCTCGGACACGGGCGAAGTCTATCTGGGCGGGGTCACACGATCCGACGACCTGCCGTTGCTGAATCCAGACCAGTCAACGAAAACCACTTTTTTCGCCTCGGGCTTCCTCGCACAATTCGTGATCGACGACACTCCTCCAACGGCAGGCAGTGCGATCTCCGTAACAGCGAGTGCCAGGATAGACGGCGGTCCCGCGGAAGCTTGGGTGCTGGTGAATGGGGCGATCGTAGGCGAGATCATTGTCACGGCCGACCGAAACCTGGGCGAGACACAGACATTTAGTGTCGATGCAGGAAAAATCTTATCTGCAGCCGATACCATCGAAGTCCGGTACCACAATGATCTCTATAAGCCATGGAAAGGAGAAGACCGGAATCTTTTCCTCCAAGAGATATCCGTTGACGGAAATCCTCTTTTCCTGGGCAATGCAGAACTGACCGCACGCCATGCCGAGTACAACTCATCAGTCGACACGATTGTGCTCGCCTCAGATGGCGGCGCAGTGCTGGGGGCCGACGATATCGCCACAAGCATCGTTACGCTGAACGGTTGTGCCGATCTGTTCAATGGCGCGCCCATCGTCGAAGTTTACCTCAACGGCAATTCCATTGGTCAGGCAACGGTGCAGGCCGACCGAAGCGCCGGTCAAACGGCCCAGTTCGATTTCGGCGCTTCGGAGTTGATCGACTCCGGTGACGTGCTGGAGTTCCGCTACGTGAACGACGCTTACGGCGGGACTGATGGTGACCGGAATGTCTATTTCGACGAGGTATTAGTTGACGATACCGCAATCGACATGAGCGCCGTCCAAATCACCGCAACGCACGGCAATTACAATCAAGTGGAGGACTTTGTCGTTCTGTCTTCGGAAGGCAGCGCGATCTTCGATATCCTGTAACAAACGACGTCAAGTAAAGGGGCGAGCTTCCGCTAAGGCCGCCCCGCCAGGAAACGGTCCAGCATCTCCCGGCTCTGGCCGAGATAGTTCACCGGATCGCAGAGTCTGACCAATTCTGCATCCGACAGTTTGCCCGCAATATCCTCCGACTGGCGCAGCGCTTCCAGCAGGCTCAGCCCATGCTCGTTCGCCGCGCGGCAAGCGTCGTAAACCACGTCGTGCGCCGTGTTTCGCCCCAGCGCCGGGGCGAGGCCCATCATGACGGCCTCGGAGACGATCAGGCCGCCCGTCATGTCCAGGTTCCGGCGCATCCGCTCCGGTTGGACCTGAAGCCCGGCCAGCATGAAGTTCGCCTGATGCAGCACGCCTGCCGATAGCACAAACGCCTCCGGCACCGCGAGCCACTCGGCGTGCCAGGGGCCGGTGGCGCGCTCGAAGTCGGCGGCCATGGCGTCCATGACCACGGCGGCGTGCTGGCGGATAACCTTGCCCGCCCCCAGGATCAACTCGCAGGAAATCGGATTGCGCTTCTGCGGCATGGTGGAAGAACCGCCTCGGCCCGGCACGAAGGGCTCGAACGCCTCCCCTGTCTCGGTCGTCATCATCAGCATGATGTCGGTTGCGATCTTCGAGAGCGTGCCGCTGACAAGCCCCAGGAAGTTGACGCTTTCCGCCACGCCGTCTCGCGCCACATGCCATGGCATCGACGGGCGGCCGAGCCCCAGTTCGTCCATTAATGCGTCCGAGACAGCCAGCCCATTCTCACCGAGGGAGGCCAGCGTGCCCGCCGCGCCCGCGAATTGGCCGAGTTCGACCCTGGGGCGCAATTGCGCCAGCCGCTCACGGTGCCGGTCGATGGCCGAGAGCCAGACCCCGGCCTTGTAGCCAAACGTCACCGGCAGCGCGTGTTGCAAGTGCGTGCGCCCCGCCATAACCGAGTCGCGATGCTCCACCGCGAGTTTGGCCAGGTGCCCGGCGAGCGCATCCAATTCCTGCTCTACGATGCCGAGCGCCGCCTGCAATTGCAGCGCCAGACCGGAATCCATAATGTCCTGGGTGGTCGCCCCCCAATGGGCGAACTCGCCTTCCTTGTTCGGGCAGGCCTTGGCGATGGCTCGCACCAACGGCAGGATTGGATAGCCGACAATCTCCGTCTGCTCCTTTACCGCCGCCATATCGAGATTTTCAACCTTCGCCGCCGCCGCGATGGCGTCCGCCGCGTCCTGGGGAATTAATCCCAGCCGCGCCTGCACGATGGCCAGCGCCGCCTCCACTCGGCAGTAGGAGCCGAGCATCCCTTCGTCGGAAAAGACGGCGCGCATCGCCGCTGTTCCGAACAGGTCGCGGAAAATGGCGGAATCGATCATGGAAACGGGCATAACGTGGTCCCTATTTGGGGCGGACAAATTCGAGGGAAGCGGATACATTCCGGCATATCTTAACGTAGTCTCCGGATAAAGGCAGACCCATGGAAAACGTAAAAGCCCTCATCTACGACGTGTTCGGCACCGTGGTCGACTGGCGGCGCGGCATCGCTGGCGACGCCAAGGCCATTCTGGGCGCCAAAGGCTATGATCTGGACTGGGAGGCATTCGCCGACGCCTGGCGGGGACGCTATCAGCCCAGCATGGAACGCATCCGCTCCGGGGAGCGGGGCTTCACCAAGCTGGACGTCCTGCACCGCGAGAACCTGTTAGAGATCCTGCCGGATTTCGGTGTCAGCGGTCTGTCGGAAGCGGAAATCGACCACCTGAACACCGCCTGGCACCGCCTGCCGCCCTGGCCGGACTCGGTGCCCGGCCTGATCCGGCTGAAAACCAAGTTCATCATCGGCACGCAGTCGAACGGCAATATTGCGCTGATGGTTAACATGGCGAAGCATGGCGGCCTGCCCTGGGACGTGATCCTGGGTTCGGAGGTCGTGCAGGCCTACAAACCCCAACCGGAAGCCTATACCCGCGCTTGTGAGGCATTGGGGCTGAAGCCGGACCAGGTGATGATGGTAGCGGCCCATACCAACGACCTGCTGGCCGCACAAAAACAGGGTTTGCGAACGGCCTTCGTCGCCCGGCCGCTGGAGTTCGGTACCAAGAACCTGAAAGCTGACATCGAGCCCCACCCGAGCATGGATGTCTCCGCCTGGAGCTTTACCGAACTGGCCGACAAGCTCGGCTGCTAATGCCCATCCGCCCCTATGCACGAGCCGATCGCGCCGCCGTCCTGGCACTTTGGGAGGCGTGCGGCCTGACACGCCCCTGGAATCCGCCGGAGGGCGACCTGGACCGGGCGCTGGAAGGCCCCTCCTCCACCATATTGGTTGCCGAGAAAGACGGGGCAGTCCAGGGCTCCGCCATGGTTGGCGATGACGGCCACCGGGGCTGGGTCTACTACCTATCGGTCCAACCAACCCTCCAGAAATCCGGCCTCGGCCAGGCCCTCATGACCGCGGCGGAAGACTGGTTGCGCGCCCGCGGCGTCCGCAAGATCGAGCTGATGGTACGCACCGCCAATGACGCGGTTCTGGGCTTCTACGAGGCCATCGGCTATGGGCAGGAGCCCGTCACCGTGCTATCGCGCTGGCTGATCGATGATCCCAAGGGAAAGGCTTCCTAGTGCGCGGACCCGTGCAATTCCTGCTCGACGCCAATGGCCGTCCGCAATACGCGGTGCTGCCGATTGAGGATTATTGGGCGCTGACCGGCGACTCAGGCCCCGACGCGCCGGCACAGCGGCAAGACGAACCGAAAGACCCGCTCGGCCGGGACGCGCCGCCGGTGGAGGTGCCGCCGGAAGTGGAACAGGCTATCGCTCAGGGGTTGCACCCCATTGCCGCCTGGCGCTCCTACCGCGGTTTAACACAAGAAATTTTGGCTGGCTGGATCGGCTTCGAGGAAGAGGACATCGCCTATTTCGAAGAGAACGATGCGGTTCCCACCGTCGAAATCCTCCAGATGATCGCGAACGCACTGGACGTACCGGTCCAGGCGCTGCTCTCTCCTCAGGAGGATTAACGGCAATGTGGGGCGTTCTGCCGGTCAAGAATTTCGAGAACGCAAAGACCCGGCTTGCGCCAGCATTGACGCCAGCACAGCGACAGCAACTGTTCCGGCTGATGGTCGAAGACGTGCTCGCCGCCATGTGCGCCAGCGACCTGGAGGGCGTATTGTTATTGACCAATGAGCCGGAAGCCGTGGCCCTCGCGGCCCAGTACGGCGCGCGGGTCGAAGGCGAGCCGGAAAACCAAGGCCAATCAGAGGCCGTGATGCGCGCTATGCAGATACTGGAGGCGGAAGGCGTCACCGCCGCCCTGCAACTGCCGGGCGACATCCCCGGCGTCTCCGCGGCGGAGATCAACTGGCTGATCCAAGCGCACCGGGCGCGCGGCAACCGCGCCATGACCATCGTGCAAGGCCATGACGGGAAAGGCTCGAACGCGCTGGCAGTCTCGCCGCCGACGCTGATGCCATTTCATTTCGGCCACGACAGCTTCGGTCCGCATCTGGCGGAAGCGCGCGCAGCAGGCGTCGAGCCAGTGATCTTGGACGGTCTGCCCGGCATCGCGCTGGACGTGGATACTGGCGGGGATCTGGCCAAGCTGCTGATCGGGAAATGGGGGCCGAGCAAAGCGGTTGACTGGGCCGTGAAGCAGCCCTTTGCCCAGCCAAATACGCCAAATAGCAAAGGTTAATAGTAAACAGAGTAATTCCGTAGGGTCGACAAAGCACGGACTTCCGGCGCAAACTCCATCATGCGTTCCGTTCTCCGATCTATTGCCGTCTTTACTCTCCTGGCGTCGCTCGGGAGCGCATTTGCGCACGCAGAGACCGACGTCGATATCGAACTGTTTCTGGCCGTCGACGTTTCCCGTTCCATGAACCCACGCGAGTTGGAAATCCAACGGCGCGGCTATGCGGAGGCGCTGACCCACCCGGACGTAATCAAGGCCATCCAGGGCGGCTGGATCGGACTGGCCGCGATAACCTATGTCGAATGGGCGGGCGCGGGATCGCAGCGGGTCGTCGTCGATTGGACCTTGGTCAAGGACGCGGCAGATGCGGCGGCCATAGCGTCCAGACTCACCACGCACTTTGTGAACACCATGCGGCGTACTTCAATCTCCAGCGTCCTCGACTATGCGTCTGCAAGCTTCGAGGACAATGGCTTCCGGGGAACACGGCGGGTGATCGACGTGTCGGGCGACGGACCGAACAACAGCGGCCGTCCTGTTCACTATGCCCGCGACGACGCCACCGCACGCGGCATCATCATCAACGGCTTGCCGCTCATGACGCGGGAAGGCATGGGCTCCCGCTGGCATATTGAAGAACTGGACCAGTACTATTTCGACTGTGTGATCGGCGGCCCCGGCGCTTTTGTCATTCCGGTGCTCGAATGGCAGCATTTCCCGGAAGCAGTGCGGCGCAAACTGGTACTGGAACTGGCCATGCCACTCCTGCCAACACCGGTGCGGTCAAAACCGCCGCAATCCTTGTTCCACCGGGCGCAGGACAACACTTTCGATTGCCTGATCGGCGAGAAAATCTGGGACAGCATCATGGGCGGTTATCCCTGATGCGCCGTCCACAAACGACTCTCGCCGATTAGGCGAGACGCTCCGCAGCCAACCGGGCAATGGGCGACAGGCCTTCCGCGTTATCTTCGGCAAGCAGTTTTAGAAGCCCGTCCCGCATCCGTGGCTCCCAAAACCGCTGGATGTGACTGGCGGTTTCCGCGGCAGCTTCGTCTTCGGGCAGGCTGCCGAAGTTCGCCGCAATCTGGTTTGCCATACGGATCAGGGCCTCGTCGCTCATGGAGACCTTGCCGGAACTGCATCCGCCGGGAAATGCATGACGGCCTCACCGGAGCGGGCGAACAGCGCCATGCCGGCTGCCCGCGCCGTCCGCAGCGCCAACGCGCTAGGGGCGGAGACCGCCGCGAGCGAGGGTGCGCCGATGGCGGCGGCCTTCTGCACCATCTCCACACTCACCCGGCTGGACAGCAGCACGAACCCCGCCGACGCGTCCCGTCCCGCCCGCGCCAGCGCGCCCGCCAGTTTGTCGAGGGCGTTATGACGGCCAATGTCCTCGCGGACCACTTGAATGGTCCCAAAGAGGTCGCAAAAGGCGGCCGCATGTGTCGTTCGGTTGGCGAGGTTCATTTGCTGCGCCGGCCCGAGCGCGGCAAAAGCCACCTCCAGGGCGCGCAGGTCCGGCAGCGTTCCCGAGACCTGGCGCGGCTTGGGCAGGGCGGCCTTGATGGTTTGCGCCCCACAGACCCCACAGCCTGAGCGACTGGCGAACGTGCGGCGGCGGTCCTCAATCCGCGAGGCAAGCTGGGGCGCGATCATCAAATTGACCAGCAAGCCATCCGCCGCCTCCCCGATCCGCAGACTCTCGATCTCCTCCAGACGTCCGACAATGCCCTCGGTAATCGCAAAGCCGACTGCGAAATCTTCCAGGTCGGCCGGCGTCATCATCATGACAGCAAAGTTCTGGCCGTTAAGCAGGATGGCGACCGGTGTTTCTTCCGCCAGATGCCAGCAGGCCGGCGCAGCCCCCGACGCGGTCAGCACTTGCCCTTCCGCCCGCGGCGACGTGTCGGTTGCCTGATCAAGGTTGCTGCGGACCTCCATCCGGCTGTTACTCCGCAGCTGTTTCGGCAATGCGGTCGCGAGCCTTATGCACGTCAGCCAATTCCCGCTGCCAGGCCGACGTCCGGTTGGTCGGCCGTACCTGCACCGCCGTCACCTTGTATTCCGGGCAGTTGGTGGCCCAGTCGGAATATTCCGTCGTGATCACGTTCGCGCCGGTCACCGGGTGGTGGAAGGTGGTGTAGACAACGCCGGGCGGCACCCGGTCGGTTATCTCCGCCGGCAAAGTCGTCTCGCCGATTCGGCTTGCGATCTTCACGACATCGCCGTCTGCAATACCGCGCTCCTCCGCATCGTGGGGGTGAATTTCCAACACGTCGTGATCATGCCAACGGCTGTTCTCGGTCCGTCTGGTCTGCGCGCCGACATTGTACTGGCTGAGGATGCGGCCCGTGGTCAGTAGCAGCGGGAAGCGGGCGTTGGAATGCTCCTCGGTTGGCACGAATTCGGTCAGCATGAAACGCCCTTTGCCTCGCACGAAGCCGTCCACATGCATGATCGGCGCGCCGTTCGGGTGCTGCGCATTTACCGGCCATTGCAGCGAGCCTTCCGCATCGAGGCGCGCATGGCTAACGCCGGCGAAGGTCGGGGTCAGCCGCGCGATCTCGTCCATGATCCGGGCCGGGCTGGCGTAGCGCATCGGGTAGCCCATGGCGTCGGCCAACCGGCAGACCGCCTCCCATTCGCTGAGGCCGGACGCTTCGGGCATCACCGGGCGCACGCGGTTGATGCGCCGCTCCGCATTGGTGAAGGTACCGTCTTTCTCCAGAAAGCTCGTGCCGGGGAAGAAAACATGGGCATAGGCCGCCGTCTCGTTCAGGAACAGGTCCTGGACGATCACACACTCCATCGCCGCCAATGCCGCCTGCACGTGCACCGTGTTCGGGTCGGACTGGGCAATATCCTCGCCCTGCACGAACAGGCCGCGGAAGCTGCCGTCGATGGCGGCGGCGAACATGTTCGGGATGCGGAGCCCTGGCTCCGGCAGGATCTCGACGCCCCAGTCGGCCTCGAAGTCAGCGCGGGTATCGGTCTCGCTCACATGGCGGTAGCCGGGCAGCTCGTGCGGGAAACTGCCCATGTCACAGGAGCCCTGCACGTTGTTCTGGCCACGCAACGGATTGATGCCTACGCCCTCGCGCCCGATATTGCCGGTCGCCATGGCCAGGTTCGCCATGGCCATGACCATGGTGGAGCCCTGGGAATGCTCTGTCACACCGAGGCCGTAGTAGATCGCGGCGTTGCCGCCGGTGGCATAGAGCCGGGCGGCGGCGCGCAGGTCTTCCGCCGGAACGCCGATGGCCGGGCCGAGGGTTTCCGGGCTGTTGTGCGCCTCCGCAATGAAACCGCGCCAGCGGTCGAATTCTTCCGTGTGGCAGCGCTCCGTGACGAACGCTTCGTCCACTAGCCCTTCGGTGACGATGGTGTGGGCGAGCGCGTTCATCAGCGCGACGTTGGTGCCGGGCCGGAGTTGCAGGTGATGAGCCGCCTCGATGTGCGGCGTGCGCACCAAGTCGATACGGCGGGGGTCGCAAACGATGATCTTCGCCCCCTCGCGCAGACGCTTCTTCATGCGGGAAGCGAACACCGGGTGCGCATCGGTCGGATTCGCGCCGATCAGCAGGATCACGTCGGCGCTCTCGACCGACTTGAAGTTCTGCGTGCCGGCGGACGTGCCGAAGGTCTGTTTCAGCCCATAGCCGGTGGGGGAGTGGCAGACGCGGGCGCAGGTATCCACATTGTTGTTGCCGAAGGCCGCCCGGATCATCTTCTGGACGACATAGACTTCCTCATTCGTACAGCGGGACGAGGTGATGCCGCCGATGGCTGCCTTACCGTGCTTTGCCTGAATGGCCTTGAGCCGGTCGCCGGCGAACGAGATGGCCTCGTCCCACGAGACCGGTTGCCAGGCGTCGGTTGTCTTCTCCCGGATCATGGGCGTGGTGATACGATCCTTGTGCGTGGCGTAGCCCCAGGCGAAGCGGCCCTTGACACAGGAATGGCCTTCGTTCGCGCCGCCGTCCTTGTAGGGGACCATGCGAACGACCTTCTCACCCAGCAATTCCGCCTTGAACGAGCAGCCGACGCCGCAATAGGCGCAGGTGGTCAGCACGGTGCGTTGCGGCGTGCCGTGTTCGACCACGGATTTCTCCTGGAGCGTCGCGGTCGGGCAGGCCTGGATGCAGGCGCCACAGGAAACGCAGTCGCTGGAAAAGAAATCGTCGGAAGCGATGCCGGGCGAGACGCGACTTTCGAACCCGCGGCCCTCGATGGTGAGGGCGAAGGTGCCCTGCACTTCCTCGCAAGCGCGCACGCAGCGGGAGCAGACGATGCACTTCGACGGGTCGTACTGGAAATAGGGGTTGGAGACATCGACCGGTGCCGCGTGGGTGGCATCGAAATGGTTCTCGCCCGCCATGCCGTAGCGTACCTCGCGCAGGCCGACTTCACCCGCCGTGTCCTGCAACTCGCAATCGCCGTTTGCCGAGCAGGTCAGGCAATCGAGCGGGTGGTCGGAGATGTAGAGTTCCATCACGCCGCGCCGCAGTTTGGCGAGGCGCTCATTCTGGGTCGTGACCCGCATCCCGGCCGCCACCGGCGTGGTGCAGGAGGCGGGCGTGCCCTTCACGCCCTCGATCTCCACCAGGCACATGCGGCAGGAGCCCCAAGCCTCCAGGCTGTCGGTGGAGCAAAGCTTCGGCACCTTGCGGTCGGCGAGCGAGGCGGCGCGCATAACCGAAGAACCGGCGGGCACGGTGATTTCCGCGCCGTCGATGCAGAGGGTGACGGGTTCGCCTTCTTGCGCGGGCGTACCGTGGTCGGGTTCGCGGAGAATGGTCATCGGTCTTCTCCTCTATTCCGCGGCCTGGGTTGCGGGCTCACGGTCAAAGTCTTCCGGGAACAGGCGGATGGCGGAGAGCACCGGAGCGGGCGTCAGGCCGCCCATGGCGCAGAGCGAACCGTCGCGCATCAACTCGCCCAGATCTTCGATTAGGGCGATGTTGGCGGCAACGTCCTCGCCACGGATGATCTTTTCCACCGTTTCCTTGCCCCGCACCGCACCCAAGCGGCAGGGGGTGCACTTGCCGCAGCTTTCGATGGCGCAGAATTCGAAGGCGAAACGGGCCATTTCCGCCATGTCCACGGTGTCGTCAAACGCGACCACGCCGCCGTGGCCCAGCATCAACCCCTCGGCGGAAAGCGTTTCGTAATCCATGGCGAGGTCCAACTGATCGCCGGCCGCATAGGCCCCAAGCGGCCCGCCCAGTTGCAGAGCGCGCAGCGGCCGGCCGGTGGCGGTGCCGCCGCCGAAATCCTCGACCAGTTCGCGGAGGGAAACACCGAATGCCTTCTCCACCAGCCCTCCGCGCTTGATATTGCCCGCCAGTTGGAACGCCTGGGTGCCGAGCGAGCGGCCCTGGCCAAAGCTTTTGTAATATTCCGCGCCCTTGGCGAGAATCGTCGGCACGGCGGCTAAGGTCAGGACATTGTGCACCAGGGTCGGCTGGCCGAATGCGCCAGCGATTGCCGGGATTGGTGGCTTGGCGCGGGCAGTGCCCCGCTTGCCTTCGATCGAGTTCAGCATCGCGCTTTCTTCGCCGCAAATATAGGCCCCGGCCCCGCGGCGGATGACGACGCGGAATGGCTTGCCGGAGCCCCCGACATTTCCGCCAAGCCAGCCCGCTGCCTCGAATAAGGCGACGGCGTCGCGCATGGTGGCGATTGCGTCTGGATACTCGGAGCGGATGTAGAGGATTCCCTCCTCCGCGCCGGTCGCGAGACCGGCAATCGCCATGCCTTCCAGCAGTGCGAAGGGGTCGGCCTCCATCAGCAGACGGTCGGCAAAGGTGCCGCTATCGCCCTCGTCGGCATTGCAGGCGATGTATTTGGTATCGGACGGTTGATCGAGGACGGTCTGCCACTTGATGCCGGCAGGGAAACCCGCCCCGCCGCGGCCGCGCAGCCCGGACTCCAGCACTTGCTCGCAGATCGCGGCGGGTTGCATGGTGAGTGCCGCCCGCAGGCCAGCCAGCCCCCCGTTCGCCTGATACGCGGCGAGGTCCAGGGGATCGGAGAGCCCGGCGCGGGCGAAGGTCAGGCGCTCCTGGTTCTTCAAATAGGGGATTTCTTCGGTCAAGCCGAGCGAGAGCGGGTGTGTGCTGCCTGAAAGGAACCCAGCCTCGAACAGTTCCGCCACGTCTGAAGGCGCAACCGGACCGAAGGCTACACGGCCTTCGACAGTCTCCACCTCCACTAGCGGCTCCAGCCAGAACAGGCCGCGGGAGCCGTTGCGCACCAACTCGATAGCTTGGCCTCGGGCGGCCGCCTGGTTGGCGATGGCTTCAGCCACCGCCTCAGCGCCGACCGAGCGGGCGGCTGAGTCCATTGGTACGAATACGCGAATGCTCATGGCTCTGCCTCCACTGCCGCGTCGGCGAATTGCGCCAATTCTGCAGCGGTTACACGGCCTACCAGTTGGTTATCGATCATGGCCGCTGGCGCCAGGGCGCAATTGCCCAGACAATAGACCGGCTGCACGGTCAGGCCCGGAACATCGCGCAGACCAGCCGCCAGCGCATTCGCCCCCATGGCCTGGCATGCCTCTGCCTGACAGAGCTTCACCACCGCGCCTTCCGCAGGCGCAGACCGGAAATCATGGTAAAAACTCACCACGCCGTGCACTTCGGCCCGGGCGATATTCAGGCTGTTGGCTATGGCGGGCAGGGCAGCTTCCGGCACAAAGCCCACCGCTTCCTGCACGTCGTGAAGGATTTCAATCAACAGCGCCGGATCGTTGCCGTAACGGGCACAGATCGCCATGGCCAGATCATCGGGGTTGGCCCCAGATTGCATGCCGCCATCTCACCTTCTCAGACGGGCGCATTTTCCTACTATCGAATCATACAGATGATCGTCTTGTGCGAAACACGTAAATATACTGATCCCGCGGTTTTGATCGCACGCGGGCTTTTGGGAATTGTAACCTGAAACCAAAAGGCCCCTGCCCTGGCGGCAAAAACCAAGAGCAGGGGCCAAAATCGCCGGAGCGTTGGAGCGGTTTACTGCACCCGCTCGATAACCGTTGCGATGCCCTGGCCGACGCCGATGCACATGGTGCAGAGGGCGTAGCGGGCCTGGCGCTGCTCCAGTTCGTACATCGCGGTGGTGATCAGCCGCGCGCCGGACATGCCAAGCGGATGGCCGAGCGCGATGGCGCCGCCGTTCGGGTTCACGCGGCTGTCGTCGTCTGCCACACCCAGCTGACGCAGCACCGCAAGGCCCTGGGCGGCAAATGCCTCGTTCAGTTCGATCACGTCCATGTCGTTGATCGAAAGCCCCAGGCGGTCCAACAGCTTCTGCGACGCCGGGGCCGGACCAATGCCCATGATGCGCGGCGGCACACCGGCCGTCGCCATGCCCAGCACGCGGGCGCGGGGGGTCAGGCCATATTTTTCGGCACCGGCAGCAGACGCCAGCACCGCCGCGCAAGCGCCATCATTCACGCCGGAGGCATTTCCGGCGGTCACCGTGCCCGGATTGCGGAAGGGCGTCGGCAGCTTGGCGAGGCCTTCCATGGTGGTGCCCTCGCGCGGATGTTCGTCGGTATCGACCACAATCGGATCGCCGCGGCGTTGCTTGATCGAGACCGGCACAATTTCCATGGCCAGGCGCCCATTCTTCTGCGCCGCAACCGCGTTCATCTGGCTGCGATAGGCCATGGCGTCCTGGTCTTCGCGGGTGACCTGGAATTCCTCGGCGACGTTCTCGCCCGTCTCCGGCATGCTGTCGATGCCGTACTGGGCCTTCATGACCGGATTGACAAAGCGCCAGCCGATGGTGGTGTCTTCCATCTTTGCGGCCCGGCTGAACGCGCTGTCGGCCTTACCCATGACGAAGGGAGCACGGCTCATGCTTTCGACGCCGCCGCCGATGCAGAGGTCAGCCTCGCCCGTTTTGATCGCGCGGGCGACCGAGCCTATGGCGTCCATACCGGAGCCGCACAGGCGGTTGACGGTGTTGGAAGGCGCGCTGTCCGGCAGACCGGCCAGCAGGGCCGCCATGCGGCCGACATTGCGATTGTCCTCGCCCGCCTGGTTGGCGCAACCATAGGACATGTCGTCGATCTTGCTCCAATCGACACCCGGATTGCGCTCCATCAGCGCCTTGATCGGGATCGCGCCAAGGTCGTCTGTGCGGACCGCGGCTAGCGAGCCGGCATAGCGGCCGATGGGTGTGCGAATGGCGTCGCAGATAAAGGCGTCTGTCATATTGGCGTTTCTCCGGTTTTGAGAGGAATTCTGACTCTCACTTTAACATGTCGAGCCGCGTGCGCACGGATTTTTGAGGCCGCAGCCGACCAGCTTTTTGAGGCCGCAGCCGACCAACGCCATGAGCCGGCGTCTCACGGCAGCAAATCATTGTCGCCCATGCTACGGGAGATCAGGTTGCGCTGCACGTCGCTTGTGCCCTCGCCGAACAGGTAGACCAGCGCGTCGCGGTGGTGCATGCCGACCGAGTATTCCCGCATGATGCTGGCCCCGCCCAGCACACGCATCGCCCCCTCCGTCACCCGCAGCGCCGCCTCGCTGGCGAACAGTTTGATTTTCGCGGCAGCGGCATGATCGATCGTGCCCTGATCGACCTTCCACGCGCCGTGATAGACCATCAAATGGGCCGCTTCGATGTCGGTAATCATATCCGCCAACCGATGAGCGACGGCCTGGTATTCCAGGATCGGTTTGCCCGCTACGATGCGGGTTCGGGCGTATTCGAGCGCTTCCTGGTAAGCGCCCTTGGCTACCCCCAATACGGAGGCTGCCACACCGACCCGGTTTTCGGTCAACGAGTCTAGAATGACCGGATAGGTCCCTTCCTGCCCGCCGAGCAGATGGTCGTCCGGCACGAACAGGTCTTCGATATAGATCAGGCCGGTTTCAGATCCCTTCAGCCCCTCCTTCTTCAAGTGGCTGATCTGCACTGCCGGGTCCGGCAACGGCACAATGAACAGGCTGATCGCGCTGGGCTTCAGTTCGGGTGCCGTGCGCGCCGCCAGCATCATGAAGTCCGCCATGGGCGAATTGGTAATGTAGAGCTTGGAGCCGTTGAGGCGGTAGCCGCCTTCGACCTTCTCCGCCCGCGTCTTCATCGCCCGGATGTTGGAGCCGCCATCGGGCTCACTCAGGCCGAAACAGGCGACCTTGTCGCCAGCGATCGCCGGGCGAAGATAGCGCTGCTTCTGCATGTCTGTGCCAGCGCGCCATATCGGCCAGATGCCAAGGTGGGAATGGGCGGAATAGGCTCCACAGAAAGCCTGGCTGATCCGGCCAAGTTCTTCCCGAATAATACAGTCGGATACCTTGTCCATGCCGACGCCGCCATCCTCCTCGGGATAGCGGGCGCCGATCATGCCCAGTTCGCCCCAGCGCCTGAACAGATGCGGCGGGAAGCGCTCGGCGTCGTCAGCCGCCTGCACCAGCGGCCGCATTTCGCCTTCTGTGTGGCGGCGTACTGTCTCGCGCAATTGGATGTGTTCCGGGGAAAAAGCGAAGTCCATGGGGCGCTGCAACCTTTGCGTTATCGGGCGGACAAACCCTGTCCTGTTCGGGTGGCAATGACAAGGCGGAAGCCGCCCGCTTACATGCCACATACCCCTGAAAACGTGGCGCGATTTTGGCACCTAGTCGCTTACACTTCGATGTCCGTTTTTGGTTTTCCGATTACACAAGACGCCAAGGGTGCCTGCTGCGTAGGTTGTTTCCGGTGGCTGGTGAGAGCGATGAAACATCAGCTCCTATGTGTCGTGCGAACACTAACAAGGAGATTGAAATGACCAAGGTTGGACTTTTATGTACTGCAGCGCTGATCGTCGGCGCGTCGTCTGCTCAAGCGCTAAATCTAGGGGTGCCTGGATTTTCTGGCTATAGTGTATTGAGCAATCCGTGCCCGCTTTGCGACTCGCTTGTTAACTTTTCAGTCTATCAGAATGTTGACGGAGACTGGACGGACGACCCTTACTTCTCTGGCGTCAGCCAGAATGGCCTCGCAGACGTCGATGGTCAGTGGGGAAGCTCGATCGATAGCAGCGCCGGATACGTCTATATGTACCAGCCGGTCAATCTGGACAACAACAACCCGCCGGATAACCCGCTGATTAACTTTGGCGTAACCATGCACGCGGACCGGTTGGCCAATGTGACCAGCGCCGGCTATTTCGGCGGCGTGTTCCTCGGCGAGATCGGCCAGACCGTCGATGCAAACCCGCATTTCGATGTCGATGATATCGACTTGCTCACCTACGTGCCGG
Source organism: Alphaproteobacteria bacterium (assembly GCA_965222315.1). Taxonomy (GTDB): domain Bacteria; phylum Pseudomonadota; class Alphaproteobacteria; order Bin95; family Bin95; genus JACKII01. Next base: position 3,861,052 of record OZ244951.1, read on the forward strand.
ATGTTGCCGGTGACCGCACACCGAACCGCGCCAACGAAGGAACCGTGGGTCTGACCGCAACGACCACGCCGATTGTTGCGCCGACTTCAGTGTTCAGCGGGAATCTGATCTCGAACGCCGGCGCGGGCTTCGGGCCAACGCCTGGCATCACGTTCCTGTACGGCGATACAATCCCGACAAACGTCAGTTCTTCGACGGTCTTCCTGACCAGCAACCAGCGTCCCGGCTATGAGTGGTCCGAGACCGAGTCGATCGGCGGCTCCGGCGCTGTCGGCGATATTCCGGCGCCGGTCCCGGTTCCCGCTGGTGCGGTATTGCTTGGCTCCGGCATTGTGATCGCCGGTCTGTACCGCCGCTTCGCATTCCCCAAAACTGCGGTCTAATCCCTACCCGCCCTTTCAAAACCGCAGTTAAACTAAGAGGCCGCCACCATAGGTGACGGCCTCCTTTTTTGGGGACGCTTGGCTTGTCAACGTTGGCCGTTCAATCCCTTTTCACCCTGAGACGTGGATATTGTCCGGATCGTTGAGCATCATCACGGCGCGGCGCAACGCAGTTACCGCTTCTTCCAGCTCCACCAAGCTCGCATAGATTTGTTCCTTGTGATGGTTTTTGTGGCAATGACATTCATCGCATATTTCTGATTGCAGGACTGCTTCAGAAACCATCCCAGCCGCGGCCCCGGTCGCAAGCGCCAAGCGGCAGATCGAAGGATCTTCGCAGTTTCGGCTGTAGTCCGCCGGCTTTTCCTCAAGATTGATTTGATAGGTCATCAACAATGGCGGCTTGTGCCCCGCTTGGATGCATGCGCGGTCAATGGCCATCGCATCCCGCAACGGCACATGATGGCGCGGGCTATCCGGATCGGCATATTTGCGCAGCAAGGATACAGACTTCCGGTGACCGGTCGCCCATTCTATCGCATCAGCAGCACCTTCAACGCTCAAATACCCGAAGGCTTCACGCAGACCGTGCTCAATCGTTCCAATGTTTACGCTCTTTGTCACAGAAACCTCCATCCCCTCCCAGGAGCACCACCAATTCCGGAAGCACATTGTTTAATCTTGGAAAATAACATTCGAATTCATTCTTTGAATTGATTTGGGTCAATCTCGGACGCTGAATTTTCGCATCATAGCTTACGCGGAGCAATTTGGGTGCCGGATGGCAGTGTGGTTGAGCCGCCTTAAAACGGCTCTATGCTGGTGGGCAATCAATCCTCCCTCTCAGGAAACAGCCCGCTCATGTCCGCTCCATCCAACAACATTACCGGCCGCGCCGCCTTTCTGTCCGTTATGAAGGACGAAGGCGTCACCCGCATGTTCGGCAATCCCGGCACCACCGAACTGCCCATCATGCACGCGCTGACGGACGAGCCCGACATCACCTACACCATGGCGCTACAGGAAAGCGTGGTGGTCGCCATGGCCGACGGCTACGCCCGCGCCTCCGGCGAGCTGGTGGCCTGCAACGTCCATGTAGCCCCCGGCCTGGGCAATGCCATGGGCACGTTCTTTACGGCAGCGAACTCCGGCACGCCGATGATCCTGACAGCCGGGCAACAGGAACAGGGGCATGGCCTGCAGGAGCCGCTGCTCTATGGCCCGCTGGTGGAGATGGCCGCGCCTGTCGCCAAATGGTCCACGGAGATCACGCTGCTGGAAGACCTTCCCCGCGTGCTGCACCGGGCCGCCAAGATCGCCACGACCCCGCCGACCGGGCCCGTGTTCATCTCCCTGCCGGGCGATATTCTGAACGCCGACGCGCCGCTCGACCTGGGCAAGGCCACCCGCGTGGATACCAAGGTCCGCCCGACGGATGCGGCGCTGGATGCGCTCGCTGCCCGCCTGCTGCAAGCCAAGAACCCTGTGGTGATCGCCGGCACGGAGATGGTTGCCTCCGATGCGTTCGACGAGGCCGTGGCGTTCGTCGATGCGCTTGGCGCGACCGTGTATCAGCAGACCGTCGCCAGCGGCGCGCATTTCCCCAGCGAGCACCCGGCCTTCATCCGCTGCCTCGGCCGCTCCCAGCCGGACGTGCGCAAAGCCATGGAGGCGCACGACATGCTGATCTGCCTGGGCGCGGACGTGCTGCGCATGTCGGTCTACTCGCCCGTTGATCCGCTGCCGGAGGCAATGCCGGTTATCCAGATCGGACTGAACGATTGGGAGATGGGCAAGAACTACGCCGCCGAGATCGCCCTGCGCGCCGATCTGAAGGAAACGCTGGCTGCATTGACCCCAATCCTGAAGACCAAGGGTGGGGCCGCCCACGCAGAAATCGCGGCTGCCCGCATTGCCGCCCTCAACGATTTCAATTGGACCGCCAACCGCGCCCGCCGCCGCGACGTCACCACGGCCAAAGGCGCTGGCGAACCGCTTAACGGCGAATGGCTGATGATGCGCATGAGCGACCTGGCCCCCCGCGATGTTATCGTCGTGGATGAAGGCGTTACCACCGCCGCAACGCTTAACGCCCACTTCCCCTATGTCGACCGGCACAGCTATTTCGGCAATGTCTCCGGCGGCATCGGTTGGGGCATCGCGGCGGCAGTCGGCGTGCAGATGGCCAAGCCGGAGCGGCGCGTGGTGGCCGTGATCGGCGACGGCAGCGCGCAATACTCGATCCAGGCGCTCTGGACAGCCGCCAATTCCAAGACGCCGGTGGTGTTCGTCATCTGCAACAATGCAGGCTATACGATTATCAAGCAGCGCCTGACCCTGTTCCACGGCAACGAGGAATATATCGGCATGGACTTCCACAACCCTTCCATCAACGCCACCAAGCTGGCAGAGGGCTACGGCATGGACTCCGTCCGCGTCACCACCGGCCCGGAATTCGAGGAAGCCTTCACCAAGGCGCTCGCCAAGACCGATGGCCCGACGCTGATCGAAGCCATGGTACAGGCCGACTATTAATATATTACCGTCATCGTGAGATATGCTGCAAAAAAGCACTGCTCCCCTTTCCCTGAATGCCGCTTAGCGGCTTCAGGGAAAGGGGGAATAAATGGCGGCCACCTCACATGACGGCAAAAGAAATGAGGAAACACCCATGAACGCCCCCTACCGCCTCTCCACACCACGCGTCACGCCGCTCACCGCCGACGAATTGCAGCCGGACATCCGGGAAATGCTGCTGCGGCCCGGCGGCTTTGAGCATGGCCAGTTGCTGAACGTGTTCGCGACACTCTCCCGCAATCCCAATATGGTGAAGCGCTGGAGCCCGCTGGCGAACCACTTGCTGTTCAAATCCTCCCTGCCGCCCAGGGAGCGCGAACTGGTCATCATGCGCGCCGGCTGGATGGCGGGCAGCCCCTATGAGTGGGGCCAGCACGTGGTCATCGCCCGAGACCAATGCGGCTTCTCGGACGCGGATTTCAAGGCATTGGCCGCAGGCTCCACCGACCCGCATTGGAGTGCACCGGGCGAGAAAGCCCTGCTGCAAATGGCGGAACAGCTTTACGTCCAGCAATTCATCGAAGACGATGTCTGGGCCACGCTGAACGCGCATTTCAGCACGAAGCAAATCGTCGATGCCATCTTCACGGCCTGCAATTACACCACCCTCGCCCATGCGCTGAACGTGATGGGTGTCCAACTGGACGAGGGCTGGGACATGCCGGAGCCGTCCCTGCCACCCAACACCCAATACCCGGCGAAATCCCTGCCCAGCATGGCGATCCGGCGGCCTGAGCCTCGCCTAGCACCGCTCCCCATCGACCAGTATGACGAGAAGGGCCTGGAGCTTTGGAACAAGGCCCGCGGGCACCTGGACAAGATAAACGTCATCCAGACCATGATGCACCACCCGGACCTGCTGCGCCGCTGGATGCCGTTCTTCAGCCACTGCCTGCACAAGTGCGAGATCAGCCTGCGCGAGCGGGAAATCGTCATGCTGCGCATCGGGCGGCTCTGCGGCTCCGGCTACGAGTGGGCCCAGCACCGGCCGATTGCCATGGAGCGCGGCCTCTCGGCGGCGGAAATCAAGTCGGTCGCCGCCGGCAGGCTGGATGGCAAGGAAGGCCTGCTGGTCGAAGCGGTCAACCAGCTGCACTATACCAGCATGATCGACGACGTTCTGTGGGCACAGCTGAGCGCCACCTATAGTGTGCCGCAGATCCTCGACGCGATTTTCGTCATGGGCCAGTACCGCATGGTGAGTTGCGTGCTCAACAGCCTGGCCGTGCAGTTGGACGATTACCTGGAGCCGTTCGACGAGGCGAAAGGGCTGTAGCGGGCTACTCCGCCTTGCCCATCGGCGGGATGTAGGTGACCGGGTCCATCACATAGTGGCTGAACCCATCCTTCGGCTTCATCGGCCCCCAAAACTGGCCGGTGTTAGCCTGGTGGGTCTCCGCATCGATGGTACGCTCGCCAACGGGCGTTTGTATGGTCAGGCCCGGCAGTGCATCGGCAATGGCATCTGATTCGTTGGCCCCGCTCTTTGCCGCCGCTTCCACCGCGAACTGCACTGTCGTGTAGCCGAGCAATGGGTAGCCGTTGGTGATCTTGCCACCGGTCGCCGCCGCCAGCGCCTGCTGGAAGTCCGCATGAGACGGAACTGGGTCATAGTACCAAAGCTCGTAGGCGTTAGCCCAGACATTCGGCGGATAGTCCGCGCCCATCCGGCCTGTGACTTCCAGGGCGCCGGCCTCGCCGCCATTCACCAAGGTGATTTGGTCGAACAGGCCGAACGGCTGGGCCTGTTGCACGAAGTTGACGAAGAATGAGCCCCAGAGCCCGCTGGTTACCACCTCGCATCCCGCGCCGATCAATTGGGTGATCATCTGGCTGTAGTCAGGCGCGCCCAGCTTCACACGCAGGCTGACCACCGGCTTGATGTCCGGCGCATATTTCGCCAAGCCTTTTTCGATGCCCGCCGCAAGGTCATGGCCGTAGGCATAGTCGAGTTGGATGTCGCAATAGGCCTGCTTACCCAGACCGGCGACGACCTGGGCCATCGCATCGCCCTCGAAATCGGTGTTCGTCGCCACCCGGAAGGCATAGTCATGCCGCTTTGCCGTGGTCAGTTGGATGGTCTTGGCAATAGTGGCGATAAACGGCACCCCCTCGCGCTTCGCCACTTCCGAAACGGCCAGCGCGACCGCGGAGGAAACGGTGCCGACAAGTACCTGCACGCCGTCCTTGGTAATCAGTTCACGCGCCGCGGACGCCGAGAGTGACGGATTAAGCTGCGTATCGCGGGAAATACTCACCAGCTTTGCGCCATTGACGCCGCCGGCGGCATTGATCTGAGCGACGGCCAAATCATGCCCCTGCATGGCCGATGTGCCATAGGATGCGCCGGGACCGGTTAGCGGGTAGAGAGCGCCGACTTTCAAATCAGCGGCACTGGCACCGGTGACGGTTGCGGCCAGCGCACCTGCTGTCACGATAGTCTCAAAAAACCTCATCGGATCTCTCCTCAACGGATACGGTGGGGGGCCTAACCAATCTATGCAGGGAGACCCTCTCTACGCAGAGAGTACCCTTACCGACCGTCACCGCAGTAGCAATCTGTCCGGACTGCAATGCTGCTATGCAAAAGATTCCGGCGAAACATCATTGCATGCTAGCGCCCCTTCTTTATCGGACATGCCGCATTAAGATCGCTTGAGCCTCCTTCGCTACTCACCCCTCCACAATCGCGACGGCGCGGATCGGGCTGGCGGTCCCCCCGCGGATCTTGAGCGGGAAGCCTGCAAAGGTGAACTTGCCGAGGCCCACTACAGCCTCCAGATTCCACAGGCATTCCATGTGCGTGATGCCCCGCTCGGCACAGGCGAGGTGCGCCTTGAAGTTGGGCTCGCCTTCCGGCGCGGGGCTGATGGCCTCAACGCCGAAATTCTTGACGCCCTGGTCGGCCAGCCAGTGGACGGCGTCCACATGCAGCCCGGCAAAATCATGCAGGTAGGCGGGCGAGCCCCAAAGCCGCGCATTGGTGCCCAGCAGAATCAGGACGATATCACCCGGCGCAATCGTAACGCCCGCGGCATCGACAGCCGCCGAAAGTTCGTCCACCGTAACCGCATGTTTCAACGGCACGTCACGCAGGTCGACGCAAAAAGCCGGGCCATAGAACATCTCCAGCGGCATCTCATCCACGCCTTCGGCGTCCGGCCGGGAATCGAAATGGCAGAAGGCATCCACGTGACTGCCCGCATGGTCGGATAATTGCAGGTGCAGGGCCTTTGACGAAAATACCGTCTCGCCAGCCTGCTTTTTCTCCGCATGATCATTCCAGACGCCGATCGCTACTGGCGGATGCGATGGGTGCGCGGGCGTGCGGTGGTAGAGTTCACGGGACAGATCGATGATGGGCATGGTTGCCATTTCCTTTCCAGACCGGAGGCGGGTACACGCTTCCATTTGCATTGCAGCCAATTTCACTCCTATGTTGCAATGAAATTTAGGAATTTTCATTAGTCCGCGGGCGAAACGCGCACGGATGTGGAGAGAGGGTCGATGGGGCGCAGCCAATCGGGACGGCTATGGACCGCTGCCGCTATTCTGGCGGCCATTGCTATTGGGGTGCTTCCATCGCCGGAAGCTTTCGCCGCTGACCCGCCGACCGAGGCCGACCTGGAAAAAGCGTTCGAGGCCGTCCTGGCCGATCCCAGCGATTTGAACGCGACCTTCGAATACGCGCGCATCGCCGCCGCTTTGGGAGATTATGAAGCGGCGGTGTCCAGCCTCGAACGCATGCTGATGTTCAATCCCGACCTGTTGCAGGTGCAGGTCGAATTGGGCGTCATGTATTTCCGGCTGGGTTCCTACCAGGCCGCCGAGGCCTATCTGAAGCAGGCATCGGCAAATGACGATCTGCCACCGGACGTCAAGGAGCGGGTGGATACATTCCTGGCGGAGATCGAGCGCCAAGTTTCGTCCCATCGCTACGCCTTTTCCTTCAGCGGCGGGCTACGCTATCAGACCAACGCCAACCTGGCGCCCGGCAATACCATCCTGAGCGGCGGCTCGCCGACAGCCCTGCCGATCGAGTTCTCCGAAACCGACGACTTTGCCGTATTTGCCGACTTGCGGGGGCGGCACCTATACGATTTCGGCACTGCCGACGGCGACCACTTGGAGACCAATGTTGGGGCCTACACCTCCCAACAGTTCGAGGTGGACGATTTCGACCTGACCTATCTGGATGCTGACACAGGCCCCCGCATCGTCCTGCCGGGCACCGGCGGAATTTCCGTTCGCCCCTATGCCAAGGCAAGCGTGCTGTTTATCGAAGCGCTATTCTACCAGTCGGTTGTCGGCGGCGGCGCAGACCTGAACGTGCCGCTTTCAACGAACTGGTCTGTGGGTGTGGACGGCTTCTGGCAGTATGCGTCTTTTACCGCTTCAGCGGACCGTCCAAACGCCGAAGACCTGGAGGGCCAGGAAACGCGTCTTGAAGCGGAGATCGCCTACCGCACCGGCGACTATGGCATTGCGCTGATCGGGCAAGCGGCAACAATCAATGCCAGCAAGGACTTCGAGGCCTACGACGAACTCAATGCCCGCGCCTTCGCCTGGGCGAACCTGCCTGGACCGGTGGACTTTGCTGATTCAGGGGCACCTTGGATCCTGACCTTCTCAGCCGAGTTCTTGAACCGCAACTACGACGCAGCGAACCCGGCGGTCAGTCCGAATGTGCGGCATGACAAGGAATACAGACTTAACGGTCAGCTAATCATCCCGGTTACGCTGTCTGCATCGGCATTTTTCGGGGCCGGATGGCAGGATGTGCGTTCCAATCTGCCAAACTACACCTTTGACAACATCACCGCCCTTGGGGGTTTCAATGTCCGGTTCTAGGATGGTTCGGACATCGCTTTGGATGGGTCAGCGAAACGACGGAGGCCCCGGCCGATGACTGTATCGACGACAAACCGCACCCTTTCAGCCCTCGTTCTCGCAGGCACGCTGCTTTTTGGTGCAGCCGGCGCGCTGGCAGAAAGGGCCGGGGTCGCCGCTGCCGTCAACACGCAGACAAAAGGCAAGCCGCCCGGCGGCACCGTCCGGCAAATTGTTCTCGGTCAGGATGTCCTGCATAACGAGGTGATCGAGACCGATGCCAACGGTCAGGCGCAGATCCTGATGCTGGACCGCACTGCGCTGACCATCGGCCCGTACTCCACCCTGGTCATCGACAAGTTCATCTACGATCCGTCCAGCAAATCCGGCGACATGAGCCTGACCCTGCGACGCGGGCTGCTGCGGTTCACGGGAGGTGCGCTCAGCAAGGAAAAGGCCATCAACGTCAATACGCCGGTCGCAACCGTCGGTATCCGTGGCGGCATGGGCCTGATCGAGGTGCCGTCGGACGACCGGACTGACGCGGGCTTTCTGTTCGGCAACGAGATGACTGTCTCTATCGGTTCGTCAGTTGCCCAGCGCATCGAACGCCCCGGCTTCGGCACCAATGTCCGCGATGGAGAAGCCTCCGCCCCCCGCAGGTGGAGCAGCGAGCGGGTCGGCAACCTGATGCGCAAGCTGCAGGGGGGGGCTGGCCGTACCGGCGGCCTGGCCCGGCAGCCGGGTGCCGGCAGCACGAACCGGGCTCTGGCCGAGAACCTGCCGCAAGAGGATGGCAAGGCACTGAACGATGCCATCAACCAAGTCCTGTCGAATACCGAGATCCTGCAAAATGGCAACACCGACTCAATCTATAACACGGCCAATCAGACCCGCCCGTACAATGATCTGCCGCAGGAACAAATGCCCACAGGAGGCTGGGGTGACTACTGTATGATTGCCGGATGCGGGTTACCTTTCCCAGGCGGCGAAACCTTTATCACTCCTCACCTAGTGAAGCATTTTTTCGTGTGGCTCGGCAGCCATCATGACATTCCTGATTACGACAGGCACTTCACCCAGGCTGAAACCGTAGATTGGCTTACTGCCAACCAGGCGAAGTTCACGCAGTTTTACACGCCCGAACAAATTCAGGATTGGTTGGTCAACTACAGCACCATGGGTGTCGGCAAGCAACGCCCCAATGAACGGGGCCAGGGACGTCGCGGCCGCGGCGGCGTAGAGGGCGGCGGAGCCAAATCCCGTCACGCAGGCAGCGGCAACCTGAACCTCGAAGGCGTTGCCGAATAGCCTTCGCGCGGGCATGGTGTAAAGTTGAACCGCTGAGCACAAAAGATTGTGCCGAACGACCAGGAGCCTTTCCATGAACGCCCCGATTTCCGACAATCAGACCGCCATCCTTGACTGGCTGGACCAGCAACGCCCGGCCATGACTGCGCTGCTTGAAAAGGTCGTTAATATCGACAGCGGCTCCTATAACAAAGCCGGAGTGGATGCGGTCGGCCGGGCGTTCGAGGAGTGGTTCGAGGCCGAGGGCATTCCCACCGACCGGGTTCCGCACGGCGAATTCGGCGACTGCATCCGCGCCCATGTGAGCGGCGGCGAAGGCAACCGGCCGATTATGCTGATGGGCCATCGCGACACGGTCTTTCCGGACGGCGAAGCCAGCCGCCGCCCCTTCACCGTCGATGGCGACACTGCCTATGGCCCGGGCGTGGCCGACATGAAGGCCGGGCTGGTGATGAACGCCTTCGTGCTGGCGGCGTTCAAGCGCTTCGGCGGCGCGCCATATCCGCTGCTCGGCCTCTACACCTCGGACGAGGAGATCGCCTCGCCCTCCTCGCGGCCGGTGATCGAGAACGAGGCACGAACAGCCCGCGTGGTTTTCAATGCCGAACCAGGGCGCGAAAGCGGCAACGTCGTGATCGCCCGTAACGGGGCGTCATTCTTCAAGATCCAGATCACCGGTGTACCGGCCCATTCCGGCGGCGCGCATGAAAAAGGCATCAGCGCCATCGGCGAACTGGCGGCAAAGATCAGCGCCCTGCACGCGCTCACCGACTATGAGGTCGGCAGTACGGTCAATGTCGGCATTGTTCAAGGCGGCAGCGCGGTGAACATGATCGCACCGTCCGCGACGGCCGAAATCGATGTGCGCTTCAAGTCGATGGAGGCTCGCGACGCGATCTGGGAACAGATTACGCCCATCCTGGAAACCGCGTTCGTCCCCGGCACCAGTACGGAAATCATCGAAAGCCGCGGCTTTCTGCCGGTGCAGCAGACGCCGGAAAGCAAGGAAATCTTCGACCTTTATGTCGAGTGCGGCAAGGAGGCAGGCCTGATGATCGGCGGTGAATTCTCCCGTGGGTCGGCGGATTCAGGCTTCACGTCCCAGGTCGGCGCACCGACTGTCTGTGGCACCGGTCCCGTCGGCGGCAAGGCACACACGCCGGAGGAATTCATGCGCCTGGACACCATGGTGCCCCGGGCCAAGACCGTCGCGCTCGCCATCATGCGGCTGAGCGCATAGTCCAGCCAGCAAGAAGGCGCGCCCGGCATGACAGCCGGGCGCGCCCTATCGTTGAGAAAGCAGCCGCTAACGGCCGATTTCACAGCCTTCGACCGTTATCCGATGCATCAGGCGCCGGTGGCCGGTGTAGTCATTGATCGCAAAATGCCAGGTCGCGCGGTTGTCCCAGAACGCAATCGAGCCGTTCGCCCACTGAAAGCGGTACTGGAATTCCTGCCGGGAGGCATGCTGGTAGAGATAATCCAGCAGCGGCTTGCTTTCCTCGGCCTTCCACCCCTCAATGCCGATGGTGAAACCGGGATTCACATAAAGTGCTTTCTTGCCGCTGATCGGATGCTTGATCACGATCGGATGGATTGCGTCCTGTTGCGCCGCATCCTCGTTGCCGAGCCGGCCCTTCAGATCCTCGCCGCGCTCTTTGTACCGCGCTTCCTTGCCGAACACATGGCGGGAGGAATGGACGCCGTTCAGCGTTTCCAGGGTCGCCTTAAGACCATCTGACAGGTTGTCGTAGGCCGCGTACATGTTGGCGAACACAGTGTCGCCGCCCAACGGCGGGGTTTCCCGCGCCAGCAGGATCGAACCCATCGCCGGGATCTGGTCGTAGGAGTGGTCAGTGTGCCAGCCGCCGCCGATATTGGCTTTCTGGTCCGGTTCCTTGCGCACCTCGGCGATGCGGGGCTCGTCCGGCACATGGGCGAAGAAGCGGTTGACGTTGACGCCGCCGAATTGCTCGGCCACCGCAATATGCTGGTCCGTGGTCAGGTCCTGGTCCCGGAAGAACAGGACGCCGTAGTCGCCGATGGCAGTCTTCAGCGTATCCGCCGTATCGGCATCGAGCCTGTTGAGGTCGATATTGTCCACGAACGCGCCGACTCCGCCGCCGGACGGCCGGATTTCGAGGCTATTGGATAGCATGAGCGGTGCTCCTTGATATTCTTGTGTTGCCGCAGAGCCTAGCGGAGTGTCTCCGCGACTTCTAGGCAATTAGCCCGCGCGCCAGCCTGGCCCCGGCTGCCAGCGCCTCCAGCTTGCGCACGCCCAGCCAGCGGGGAATGGCGGAGAGACCGCAATCCGCCGTAAGCGCGAGGCGGTCGGCTGGAATGCCGGCGTTCAGGATTTGCTCCACGCGCCTCGCCACATCGTCAGGCGTTTCCAGGTGAAAGCTCTTCACGTCGACCACACCTGCCGCGATTTTGGCCGGGTTGGAAAGGCCCGCGACCAACTCCAGGCCAGCCATTTCCCGGTTGGCGAATTCCAGGAAAAGCCAGTCGGCTTTCAATGTTTCCAGGGCGGGTCGGAGGCGGTCGAAATCTCGTGGCGTATAGGGGCGGCTGGCATTGTTGCCAAAGCAGACATGCACGGCAAATCCGCCGGGCGCGGCCTTGCCGACCTTGTTGATGGCCCGCACCGCATCGGCCTGGCTTAGCCAATCGGAGGCATGGGTCAGCCCCGGCTCGTCCATCTGCACCATCGGACAGCCCGCCGCCGCCAACGCCCGAACCTCTGCCGCAATCACCTCCACCAGATCGGCAAGCAGAGCGTGATGCGGGGCTGCCTCACCCTGGTAGGCCGCTCCGGGCCGGATGTTGCGGACAAAGGTGATCGGCCCCGGCAGCGCCATTTTCAGGCGCTTCTTTGCCGCTTCCGAGCCGAGTTGCAGGGTGACCTCGCGCTTCAGAAACAGATAGTCCTCGACCAGGCCGAGCCCTTCCGGCGCACTCACCCGCTCCTCCGCCAGATGACCGGGCGTGCGGTCGTAGCCGGGCACGCCAAGCTTGCGCGCAACGGGCTGACGAACCAGGCCGGTCAGCCGGTCGTACATGGCGTAGACGAAACGGTCGCGAGTAAGCTCCCCGTCGCTGAATACGTCGAGGCCCGCTTGGATCTGGTCGGCGATGGCGGTGCGGGTGGCGTCGCCATAGGCCTCGTCTATGTCGGCGGGGCCCGCCTGCCCCGCGCGGATCGCCTGGCGGAAGGTGAACAGCCAGCCGGGCGCAGCGTGCGAGCCGACACCCATGGCGGGAAGCAGCGGGAGTCCGTCAAACATCAGCCATGCTCCTTCCGCGCTTCGGCATATTCGCCCGCAATCTGCCCAACCAATTCGGCAACGCTGGGCACGCCGTCCACCTGTTGCACCGAGTGACCGGCGGACCAGACGTCTTTCCAGCGGCGCGGCGTGTTCGGGTTGATGTCCTTGTCGATCTCGACCGAGCCGCGCGCCGGCAGGTTGTCCGGGTCCAGCCCCGCCGCCATCAGGGAGGGGATCAGCATGTTGGTCTCCAACCCTGTCATCGCGCGGGTCAGCTTCACATCATCGAGGCAGGACGACACCAGCATGTCCTTATAGGCCTGCTTCGCCATGCTTTCGGCGGTGGCGATAAAGCGGGTGCCCATGTAGGCCAGGTCACAGCCCAGCACCTCCGCCGCGCGCAAGGCCTGGCCGTCGCCGACGCCACCCGCGAGCACGATGGGGCCGTCGAAGATGCGGCGGACGCCGCGCACGAAGGCGAAGGGATTGGCCCAGCCGGTCTGCCCGCCTGCGCCCGCCGTCAGCAGGATCAGGCCGTCCGCGCCTGCCTCAATGGCCTTCTCCGCATGGCGCATGGTGGCGATGTCGGCGAACACGAGACCGCCATAGCCATGGATCGCCTCGATGATCGGCGCGGGCGAGCCGACGCTTGCGATTACCATGGCCGGCTTGTATTCGCAGATCAGCGCGAGGTCATCGGTCAGGCGGCTGTTGGTCCGGTGGACGATCAGGTTCGGCGCGACGGGGGCGTCGTCTTCGGTGAGTTCGTCCCGCATGCGGCCAAGCCACTGCTCCAGATCGTCGAGCGTCCGGCAATTGGCGGTCGGGAACGAGCCGATCACCCCCGCCTTGCAAGCGGCGATGACCAGGTCCGGCCCGGAGACCAAAAACATCGGCGCTGCAATTAGGGGGAGACGCAGACGGGAGGAGATGGACGTGGGGAGGGGCATTTTCACCTTGGAGTCAGACGATGGTAGCCGACCACGTCGGCAGCCAAAACGGCGGCGAGTTTGCAATCCACAGGAGACCGGTCTCAGGTCAGCCAGGATAGAGCCATCACGCTACCCCCGCTTCGCTTTCCAATCCTGATACTTGGCCAGGTTCTCCTCGTTCGGCGGGTAGTGGCCGGGAATGGGCGCGCCGTTCTTGACCTGCTCCAGGATGAATTGCTCGTGCATTTCCTGCTCCAGGCCGCCGATGGCTACGTCCTCGGCCAGCGCCTGGGGCACGACCACCACGCCGTCATTGTCGCAAACGATCCAGTCGCCGGGAATCACCGCCACGCCGCCGCAGCCGATGGGCACTTGCAGGTCGCCGTCGGAAAGACTGGCCACGCTGGCAGGCGCGGCCGCGCCGGGGCACCAGACCGGCAGGTGGCTGGCCTTGACCCCGTCGGCATCGCGCACATTCGAGTCGCTCACCATTCCCGCGACCCCGCGCACATGCAGGCGCGTCGCCAGGATGTCGCCGATGGCGGCTCCGTCGATCCGGCCGAGCGCGTCCACCACCAGGATGTGCCCCTCCGGGCATTCCTCAATGGCGCGACGCTGGGCCAGATCGGTGCGCTTCAGGATTTCCGGTCCGCTCAGGTCTTCCCGCCCCGGAATAAAACGCAGCGTGTAGGCAGGCCCCGCAATACGCTCCTGCCCTTCGATCAGCGGCTTCGGCCCCTCCATCCACACCTGGCGGATGCCGCGCTTCAGCAGTTGCATGGTGAGCGTGGCGGTGGAAATCTGGCGAAAAGCGGCAGCGAGTTCGGTCTGGTTCATGTGATCTTCCCCTTGGGCGTTATCGTATGTACAAGTGAACCTAACCGACCGTTTGATGCAACAGAGATACGAGATTAAGGAGCCCAATCATGGACATGGCCTTCGCCCCCGAAGACGAAGCCTGGCGCGAGGAAGTACGCGCGTTTATGCGCGAGAAGCTGCCCGCGACTGTCGCGCATAAAGTCCATAACGGCTTTGCGGTCAGCCGCGAGGAAATCCGCGACTGGCACACGAAGCTGTATGAGCAGGGCTGGGTGGCACCAAACTGGCCGCCGGAATGGGGTGGCCCGGACCCGGCATGGACCGTTACGCAAAAATACATCTATGACGAGGAGTCCACTCTCGCCGGTGCGCCCCGCCTGATCGCTTTTGGCATAACCATGTGCGGCCCGGTCCTGATGCGCTACGGCACGGACGCGCAGAAGAAGGAATTCCTGCCGAAGATCGCATCGGGCGAGCGGACGTTCTGCCAGGGCTATTCAGAGCCGGGCTCGGGCTCCGACCTGGCCTCGCTGAAAATGCAGGCGAAGCGGGACGGCGACGAATTTGTGCTGAACGGCCAGAAGATCTGGACCACTTCGGCGCACATGGCCGACTGGATTTTCTGCCTGGTGCGCACGTCCAACACCGGCAAGCGCCAGGAAGGCATCACCTTTATCCTGGTGGATATGAACACGCCGGGCGTCGAGGTGAAGCCGCTTATCACCATTGAAGGCACCCGGGAAGTGAACGAGGTGTTCTTCACCGACGTGCGCGTGCCGGCCTCCAATGTGATCGGCGAGGTGGACGACGGCTGGTCCGTCGCCAAATACCTGCTGGGGCACGAGCGGATGGGCGGCGGCGCGCTGGGCGGCCTGAAGAAGTCGTTGGAACAGCTGAAAAAAATCGCCCGCGAGGAAGATGGCGAAGGCGACGGCAAGCTGATCGACGATCCGGCTTTCGCCCGCAAGATGTCGGAGGTCGATATCGAGTTGATGACGCTCGAGGTCCAGATGCTGCGCCTGCTCTCCAAAATGAGCGCCGACGCGGAGATGGGCCTGGAAGCGTCCATGATCAAAATCCGGCGCTCCGAAATCACCCAGCGGCTCAGCGAGCTGAAGATGGAAGCGGTCGGCTACTATGCCAATCCGTTCGTGCTTGGCGCGCTGGAGCAAGGTTGGAACGAAGAGCCGATCGGCGGCGCGGATTACATTAACGCGCTGGCCGCACAGTACTTCAACAACCGCAAGCACTCGATTTTTGCCGGCTCGAACGAGATCCAGCACAACATCATCGCCAAGCGCGTGCTGGGGTTGTGACGGGCAAAATGCGCCAATTCCCCAGGGTGGCTTGAGCCACCCTGAAAAACCTGCTTCTCTGGATAAACCGGCTCAGAGCGATCTGTGCCGGTTTTTCTATGCGCTCCGGTTCACCACTCAGACAAACCACGTTGATGAACCAAATTGGAGCGGCCCCTGCCGGTCCCCAGAAATGACCGGGCACGTAATCGAGGAGCGAACAAGTGCGATTAAGTTACCTTTCCAAAGGCCTGGCTATTGCCGCCGTGGCGGCAGTGACGGCAACTGCCATTAGCGAAGCCGAGGCCCGGGTGCGGATGAAGGTCCACTCTGCCTATGGCCGAAATATTTTCGTCATCGGCCCGGGCGCCCACAATGTCGCCGACGCCGTCGAGAAAATGTCGGATGGCGAAGTGAGAATGAAGGTGTTCGAGCCGGGCGCACTGGTGCCGGGCACCAAATACTATGATCCGGTTTCTTCCGGCTCCATCGATGGCGCCTGGGGCACACCGGGCTTTAACGTTCACAAGAATTTCGCCTACGCGTTCTTCGCTTCGGTGCCGTTCGGCCCCCGGGCCGGCGAGTATCTCGCCTGGATGCGTCACGGCGGCGGTCAGGAACTGGCCGACGAAATGTATGCCCGCGACAACATCAAGATGTTCGTTTGCAACATCATTCCGCCAGAATCCTCCGGCTGGTTCCGTGAAGAGATCAAGTCGACCGACGATCTGAATGGCCTGAAGATGCGCTTCTTCGGCCTGGGCGCGAAGGTGATGGAGAAGTTCGGCGTTTCCACCCAGTTGCTGGCGGGCGGCGACATCTACCCGGCGCTGGAGCTTGGCTCGATCGACGCGACCGAGTTCTCTATGCCGGCGATCGACAAGGATTATGGTTTCTACCAGATCGCCAAGCACAACTACTTCCCTGGCTGGCATCAGCAGTCGACCATCGGCGAGTTGCTGGTCAACATGGACAAGTTCAACGAGTTGAGCGGCGGCCAGAAGGTCATCCTCGACCAGGCCTGCCAGGCGCAGGTCATGCGTGGTTTCGCCGAGGGCGAGGCCGGCCAGGCTGACGCGATGGCCTTTCACGAATCCAAGGGCGTCACCATCCACCGCTGGAACGACGAAACCCTGGCCGAATTCGAGGAAGCCTGGCTCGAAGTGATCCAGGAAGAGATCAAGGCGAGCGAAGACGCCCAGAAAATCTGGGAATCCTATTCTGCCTTTCGCGACAAATACGAAATCTGGCGCGAAAACGGCTACTTGAACTGATAGTGGCGAGTGGGGCCGGCGAACGGATTCAACGCTTCGCCGGCCCCTCCTTCCAGAATCTTCAGCGCACAAGACGATCCGAAACAACCTCGCAGCGCGACAGGTCGCCCCGAGCATCATCCACTTCCAGGGGCGACAGGATTGCGCCTTGACGACACGAAAGCAGCATTATCCTCCGGCAAACCGTTCGGCTTGCAGTGCAAACCAGCCAATCGCGGCTTGAATCCAGTCTGCAAACATGCTTCTAATCAAGCGCTCTAGGCAGGTCAGGTATGCATTGAGCGCAACGCTTTTAGGCAATACCCTAGATTGTATACACCACGAACGATCAGAATTGATCAGGAGGAACAATGCGCCTTAACACCCTAATGAAAGGCGTTGCCGCTGTTGCGGTCGCCGCCGCCACCACCGCGGCTTCGTTCAGTGACGCGGAAGCCCGCGTTCGGATGAAGATCCATTCTGCCTTCGGCAAAAACATCGTCATCATTGGCCCAGGCCCGCACAATGTCGCGAACGCCGTCGAGGCGATGTCCGACGGTGAAGTGCGTATGCAGGTGTTCGAGCCAGGCGCACTGGTACCAGGCACGCAGTACTATGATCCGGTTTCGGCCGGCTCCATCGACGGCGCCTGGGGCACACCTGGCTATAACGTAAACATCAATATTGCCTACGCGTTTTTCTCCGCCGTGCCGTTCGGTCCACGTGGTGGCGAATATCTCGCCTGGATGCGTCATGGCGGCGGTCAGGAACTGGCGGAAGAGATGTACGCCAGCGACAATATCAAGTTTCTGGTCTGTAACTTGATCCCGCCTGAATCCTCAGGTTGGTTCCGTGAGGAAATCAAGACCGTCGAAGACCTGAATGGCCTGAAGATGCGCTTCTTCGGCCTGGGCGCTAGGGTGATGGAGAAGTTCGGCGTTTCCACCCAGTTGCTGGCGGGCGGCGACATCTACCCGGCGCTGGAGCTTGGCTCGATCGACGCGACCGAGTTCTCCATGCCGGCGATCGACAAGGACTATGGTTTCTACCAGATCGCCAAGCACAACTACTTCCCTGGCTGGCATCAGCAGTCGACCATCGGCGAAATGCTGTTCAACATGGACAAGTTCAATGAACTGTCCGATCCGCAAAAGGTCATGGTCGAGCAGGCTTGCATGGCGCAAACCCTGCGCGGCTTCGCCGAGGGTGAGGCGATTCAGGGCGCCGCAATGGCATTCCACGAAGAAAAAGGCGTCACCATCCATCGTTGGCCGGATAGCGTTCTGAGCGAGTTGGAAGGCGCCTGGAAAGAGGTGATCGAGGCCGAGATCGCCGGCAACGAGGACGCCAAGAAGATCTGGGAATCCTACTCCAAGTTCCGCGAAGAGTACAAAGTTTGGGGTGAGAACGGCTACCTCAACTAGGGCGTTCGTTACCGGGCCGGTCGGTTTTCAAGCTGACCGGCCCGTTGTTTCACCGCCAGGGACATAGCGTGACGCGTTGTCTCCAGCGTCTTTCTTTGCCCCATTTTCTAAAATGTGTACCGTTACGGTAAAGGGCCCTGAAGGGTCGCCCCCAACCAGGTTGGAAGCGTCAATGCGCAGAATGCTCGACATAGCGGACTCGATAGAGAAGATCCCGCAGTTTTTCGGACGGTTAGGGTCCTGGCTGATCCTCCCGTTGATCACCATCATCATGTTCGATGTACTCACCCGGAAAATGTTTGGCGGCGAGATCCAGCAATGGATTCAGGCAACGCCGGCTCTTTACGATTTTTTCTCCCCGACCAAGCTGCAGGAATGGGAGTGGCACTTGCATGGCGCCCTGTTCATGCTGGCCATCGGGTTCTCCTACACCATGAATGCCCACGTCCGCGTTGACGTGCTGCGGGAAAAGGTCAGTGACCGGCGCCAGGCCTGGATTGAGCTGTTCGGGCTTGTGATATTCCTTTTCCCCTACACCCTGGTTATCGGCTACCTCTGCTGGAACTTCATCACCCGAGCTTATATTTCGGACGAAGCATCCGCCGCCATGACCGGCCTGAGTCAGCGTTGGATCATCAAGTCCTTCCTGCTTGCCTGTTTGGTACTGGTGTTTTTGGCAGGCATCACGTCATTCCTCCGCCAATGGGTGTATCTGTTTGGGCCGGAGCATCTGCGCAGCGATGTCAAAATGAACATGCTGACCTCGGCGGTAGCAGAGCACTTGCCGCACCTGGACGAAGAAGACATTTACGGCCCCGGACATACGGCTGAGGAATATATTGAAGGCGCTGAGGAGAAACTCTTCCCCGCCGACGGCCGAACCGATACCCATCCAGAAGTTAAGTATTAAAAAGCCGGCGGCTTAGAAGGAAAACCCACAATGTATTGGGAAGATTATCTCCCCGTGATCATGTTCCTGGGGCTGGCCCTCGGTTTGTTCTCAGGAATCCCGGTCGCGTTCGTCGTCGGCGGTGTTGGCTTGCTGTTCGGCTTTATCGGCATGTCGTTCGACATGTTCTCCTTCCAGGAGTTCTTCAACATACCTGTCCGGATTTGGGGCGGCGCGGTTGAAAACCTGGTGCTGGTGGCGGTGCCCTGCTTCATTTTCATGGGCACCATGCTGGAGCGGTCGGGCGTAGCACAGGATCTTTTGGAGATCCTCGACGTTCTGCTGAAGCGGGTGCCCGGCGGTCTCGCCATGTCGGTGACCCTGATGGGCACCATCATGGCGGCAACCACCGGTATTATCGGCGCGTCGGTCGTCATGATGACCCTGATGGCGCTGCCGACCATGCTGCGGGCCGGCTACTCCAAAGGCCTGGCAACGGGCACAATTGCAGCCTCGGCAACGCTCGGCATTCTGATTCCACCCAGTATCATGCTGGTGATCATGGCCGACCTGCTGGCCATTTCGGTCGGCAACCTGTTCCTGGGTGCTATCTTCCCGGGTCTGCTGCTTTCGGGTCTGTACCTTACCTATATCGGCATTATTGCTTTCATGAAGCCGAGCATCGCACCGCGCGTTGAAGATGATTCCCTGGTGACCGCTCACGGTTCGATGCTGAAAATGGTTCTGAAGGGCTTCGTGCCTCCGGTGTTCCTGATGGCGCTGGTGCTGGGTTCGATCTTCGCGGGCTGGGCCACCCCGACCGAGGCTGCCGGTGTCGGCGCGTTCGGTGCAATCCTGCTGACCATCTTCAACGGCCGTATGTCCGGGGAAGTCATCAAGGAGGTCTGCGAGCGGACGGCCATCATCTGCGGCATGATTTTCTTCATCTTCATGGGTGCGACCGCGTTCTCTTACGTGTTCCGCTCGCTGGGCGGTGAAGAACTGATCATCCACGGGATTGAGGCGCTGGGCTTCGGCTCCTGGGGAATTCTGATCGTGCTGATGGCGACGATCTTCATCCTGGGCTTCTTCTTCGACTTCATCGAAATCACGCTGATCGTGCTGCCGGTGTTCGCGCCGGTGGTCGAGTTGCTGGACTTCGGCGCCCACGTCGAAGGGCGGGATGTGATCTACTGGTTTGCCCTGCTGGTCGCGGTGAACCTGCAGACGTCATTCCTGACGCCTCCATTCGGGTTCGCGCTCTTCTACATGAAGGGCGTGGCGCCCAATTCGGTGAAGATCCAGGACATCTACGCGGGCATCATCCCGTTCGTCACCCTCCAGGTAATCGGCCTGTCCTTCGTCATCGCCTTCCCGGACATTGCCCTGTGGCTGCCGAACACGCTGCTGCAATAGCGCTCTAGCACACAGGCTTTGAGTGCCTTAGGCTCCGGAGAATTCCCTTTCTCCGGAGCTTTTTCGTTATGGACCTGCGTTTTACTGCCGAAGAGCAAGCCTTCCGCCAGCGCATCCGCGATTGGACTGCCAGCAACCTGCCAACGGATATTCAGGCGAAGGTGGACCGTGGCATCGAACTTGAGCGCGACGATTTCCAGCGCTGGATGAAGATCCTGTCAGGCGAAGGCTGGATTGCGCCGAACTGGGATACCAAGGACGGCGGACCGGGCTTCTCCCTGGCGGAAAAGTACATTTTCGAAGAAGAACTGTTCGGCGGAAACGCGCCGCGAACGGTGCATTTCGGCACCCGCATGGTCGGCCCCGTCCTGCTGGCCTATGGCACACCTGAGCAGAAGAAGCGCTACCTGCCCAAAATCCTGACCAGCGAGGAGATCTGGTGCCAGGGGTATAGTGAGCCGGGCAGCGGCTCCGACCTCGCATCCTTAAAGACGACGGCGGTGCGGGAGGGTGACCACTACGTCGTGAACGGCACCAAGATCTGGACCAGCTATGCCCATTGCGCCGACCGCATGTTTGCGCTGGTACGGACCGACAATACCGGCAAGAAGCAGGAAGGCATCACCTGCCTGCTGATCGATATGAAAGCACCGGGGGTCACCCTCCGCCCTATCATCACGCTCGATGGCCGGCATGTCTTCAACCAGGAGTTTTTCGATGATGTGCGCGTGCCGGTCGAAGACCGCGTTGGCGAGGAAGGTCAGGGGTGGAGCATTGCCAAATACCTATTGGGGCACGAGCGCTCCAACGCCAGCTATGTCTCCATTAACAAGCGCAATCTGGCGAAGCTGAAGGCCATCGCCGAAGACCAGGAGATGGATGGCGCTCCGCTCGCCGAAAATCCAGCGTTCAAGCAGTTGATTGCCGAGGCGGAGGTGTCGCTGGAGACCCTCTCCATCACATCGTTGCGCCAACTCGCGAACGCCAGCGCGGACAAGCCAGTCGGGCCGGAGGCCTCGGTCCTGAAGATGCGGACGGGCGATGTGTTCCAGCGCATCCACGAACTGATGATGATGGCGGGTGGCTATTCCATGGCGCCGTTCGTGCCGGATGCGATTCGTGGCGGCTGGAACGAGGATCCGATCGGTCCCGACTACCTGTTCCGCATGGCCCCGGACTATTTCGAGGCCCGTGCCATGTCGATCGCAGGCGGCAGCCACGAGGTGCAGAAGAACATCATCGCGAAGGCAATGCTGGGGCTCTAAACGGCGCCCCAGCCTATTCCGTCATGCTTCTGCAAAAGCGCATAGGAGGCATTTCAATACAAACGCACTGCGGAAAATATAACTGTATATCAACGAATTACTGCCTCTGCCACAGAGTGACCGGGGCAATTCGCTTCGCCGCAATAGCTTGAATATGCCCGCCTTCCATGATAGCTAGCGGTCGATTATAGCAGTAAAGTTATGGTTGATGTTCTCCGCTGACATGTCGCAAAGGCCGGATTGATGAGCGGCACCAAAGCTGTTGCAAACACCTTTGGTCCCAAGCAACAAGCACGCCCGCAGTTTCGCTATGCTGCAACCATTATCCCAGGCATTGTCCTGCTATCGGATTTCGGTTTGATCATTCTGGCAGCTATTGTCAGCTATGCCATCTGGGTTCCGTTTAATACCTACACGTTAGAGCATTATATTTTTGCCACTTCCTTCGTGGTCTTTGTCTCCATTATTCTGCTGGACCGGGCGGAACTCTATGAGGTCTCCGCAATTATGGGGTCCATTTGGCGGTTTGATGGCCTGCTGATCTCCATCGGAACATCCTTACTGTTTTTTCTGTCCATCGCCTTTTCCTTCAGTTCCATGGAAATCTACTCAGACCGTTGGCTGGTGAGTTTTGCGGGGCTCAGCTTTCTGGGCACTTGGACATCGCGCATCATGCTGCGCAGCGTCTTTGAGATACTGGGTGAGCGCGGCCTTGTCGGCCGGTCCATAGCCCTGTTGGGCACCGGCGAACAAGCCGAACGGTTTCTGGTGCAAATGGACCGGATCAAACCGTACTTCACCCACTTCGCCGGCCTCTTCGAAACCGGAGCCGGCTCAGCCGTTCCCATGCAGGAGGTGCAGGGGCACCGCGTCGTCGGAGACCTGGATAATCTGATCGAGGCCGCCCGGCAGGGGGAGGTGAATGATGTCGTCATCGCCATGCCGTGGAACGCTGCGGCTGAGATTACCGATGTCGTAGACCGCCTGAAAGAACTGCCGGTAAACGTCTTTGTCTCCATGGACCTTGTGGGGTACAAACTGGATTTCCGTCCCACTGTCGACAATGCCTCCAACCTGCCGATGTTCGAGGTGGTGCACAAACCCATTTCCGGCTGGAACTCCATCCTGAAACGGATTGAGGATCTGTCGCTCGGTATCGGCGCGCTGATCGCACTTTCCCCTCTGCTGGTGCTGATCGCCATCTTAATCAAGATTGACAGCCCCGGCCCGGTCTTCTTCCGCCAAGCAAGGCTAGGCTTCAACAACCAACGGTTTGATATCTACAAATTCCGCTCCATGTACCACCGGGAGATTCCGGAAAAGCGGGTGAAGCAGGCTTCCAGGGGAGATCCCCGCATCACCCGAATTGGGCGTTTCATCCGGCGGACCTCTATCGACGAACTGCCGCAATTGTTCAACGTGATCGGTGGTTCGATGTCTTTAGTCGGCCCCCGTCCCCACGCGCTCAATCACAACGAGGAATTTGAGGAAAAGGTCCGCGGCTACATGGGCCGGCACCGCGTAAAACCGGGCATCACCGGCTGGGCGCAGGTGAACGGACTGCGCGGGGAGACGGACACGCTGGAAAAGATCACGGCGCGGACCGAATACGATATCTACTATACTGACAACTGGTCGCTGGTGTTCGACTTCCGCATCCTGATGCTGACGGTGGTCAGCGTGCTGTTCCACAAGGAAGCGTATTGAGGGCGCACCGACAGCCAGCCCGCATCATAGAAAAAGGCCGGACCGCATTGCTGCAGTCCGGCCTTTCTTTTCTTCACAACACCGGGAAGGCGGCAAAGCCGGCCCGGCGCGCAAATGGCTTGGCCTTAGAGGCTCTTCGCCACCGCTTCCCAGTCAACCATGTTGTCCAGGAACGCTTTGACGTAGTCCGGACGACGGTTGCGGTAGTCGATGTAGTAGCTGTGTTCCCACACGTCGCAGCCCAGCAGCGCGGTCTGGCCGTCGAAGCAGAGCGGGTTAACGCCGTTCGGGGTCGAGGTCACTTCCAGCTTGCCGCTGGCGGTCGAAACCAGCCAGCACCAGCCGCTGCCGAACTGACCCGCACCCTTGGCAACAAATGCTTCCTTGAAGGCATCGACAGAGCCGAAGCTGTCGACAACGCGCTTCTCCAGTTCGCCCGGCATCGCGCCGCCGCCGTTCGGCTTCATCCACTGCCAGAACAGGCCATGGTTCCAATGCTGGGACGCATTGTTGAAAATACCGGCCTTGTCGGCCACGTTGTAGGTCTTCTTGACGATGTCTTCGAGAGCCATGGTCTCGAATTCGGTACCCTTCACCAGGTTGTTCAAGTTAACAACGTAGGTGTTATGGTGCTTGCCATGGTGAAATTCCAGGGTCTCCTGGGACATATACGGGCCAAGCGCGTCGATCGCGTACGGCAGATCAGGCAGAGTGTGAGCCATGGGTTTTCCCTTTTGTGAATCGCATCAGATGGAACGTTCCAACTTCGATGAGCCGCGAACGGTTCGCACCTTACTTAAGGCGGCTTGGTGACGGTGTCGAGTGTTCCGCTAACAGAAGCCGCCATTCATTGCCGCGACCTTGTTCGAAGAGTTAACACGGACCGGGCCTTGCTGGCGGAACTGGCGCCGGCTGCCGCGCGGCCTCACCTTTGGGCCATCGCCGCCTTCGACTGGGAGGTCGGACGCATCCCCGACCTGGTGAGCGAGGCTATGCTGGGCGCGATCCGGCGGCAATGGTGGCACGATGCCTGGACCGAAATCGAGGCTGGCAAGCCCCGGCGGCACCCGGTGGTGGAGGCACTTGCCGCAGCGCATCAGGCCAAACCGCTCCCCATGGATGCCGTCGAAGGCTATCTGGAGGCACGCGAGGCGGAACAGGATGAGCCGCCTGCCGATCTGACCGGGATGCAGCTGCGCGCGCAAGCCGTCGGCGGCGGTATCGCGAAGCTGGAGGCCGCGGTTCTGGGCCATGACGGTGGCGACGCTGGTACTGCGTGGGCGATGATCGGCGAGTTGCGCGCCCTGCCCCTCCGCCTGCAGCATGGCCGCCATGGCCTTCCCGCCGACCGTGTGGCGGCACTGGACACCCGGCTGGAGCAGTTGGACCCGAAAGCCCTGGAGCCCGGCTTCTGCGCCATGATCCGGGAAATTGCCGAAAATGCGACGGCCAGCCTGCCACCCGCACGGAATGTCCCTCCCCTGTTTCGGGGGTACCGGCGGCTAAGCCTGCATTACGCAAAGCGTTTGCGGCAGGCGGGCTGGAACCCGTTCGCGGAGAGTGTCAACGCGCCGACTCTCGGCCGGGCTTGGAGTGTCGCACGCGTGAAGCTGGGGCTTTAGGTGGCAATGGCGGATCGACACAAAATTGCGATCCTGGGCGGCGGCATGGGCGCCATCTCAGCGGCCTGGGCCATCACGGCGCACCCTGACTGGCAGCAACATTACGAGGTGACCGTCTACCAACGGGGCTGGCGCTTGGGCGGCAAGGCCGCAAGCGGCCGCAACATGGCCTGCTATGGCAGGGTAGAAGAGTGCGGCACGCACATCTGGTCCGGCTCCTTCACGAACGCTCTTGGGATGGTGCGGGATTGCTACGCTGCGCTGGCAGAGTTCGGTCTGCGCAGGCCCGAAGCGCCGCTTGGCACGTTCGAAAAAGCCTTCAAGCCGCTGCACCACCTGTTCGTGCCGGAGTTGGTTAATAGCCCCGACGGCAACACGACCGCAGAGCCATGGCGGATCAAGGCAGATGCGGGAGCAGCCCCAAACCGGCCTGCCAGCGCCGCAGACTTGGTCCGATGTGTCAGCAATCTGCTTGCCGGCCTTCTGCACGAGGCCGGGGCTACCGAATTCGGTAAGGACTTGCCCGGGGAGCTGCCCGCCATCCGGAACTGGCTCCACACACAAGGGCCGCTGGCAGAAGCAGATACCGCCCGGCGGCGGATGCTGACCGTGCTGGACTTGGGAACCGCAGCACTCGAAGGCATGATTGCGGAAGATGTTGCAGCCAGACGCTTTGACCATCTTGACCGGAACGACATTCGGGACTGGCTTGCCCGGCATGGCGCAAGCCACGAAGCCCTTGCCAGTAGCATCATGGCAGCAGCCGAGGGCTTCGCCTTCGGATATCCGGGCAGCCACCGTGGCCGCGGCAGTATCAGCGCCGGCATCTTCCTGCACAATCTCTGCCGCACCGCCTTTGCTGTTGAGGAGGCGCTGTTCTTCCAGATGCAGTCCGGTTCGGGCGATACGGTCTTCGCACCTCTCTATCAGGTGCTGCAGGCCCGAGGCGTGCGGTTCCGTTTCTTTCACGCCGTAACCGGTCTGCATCCATCGCACGACGGCAAATCCCTCGCCAAAATCCAGATGATACGGCAGGCCGAACTCCTGCCTCCCTACGACCCACTGGTGACGGTACGCAATCTGCCCTGCTGGCCGTCGGCGCCCCTGTGGGACCAATTGCGCGACGGTGAGCGCCTGCAACGGGAGGCACCATGTTTGGAAGATGAATCGCAACCGCTCGTGGGCGAGCCCCTTACCCTCCATGCCGGGGCCGACTTCGATGAGGCAATCCTCGGCATCGGCATCGGTGCGCTTCCGGACCTGGCTTGGCCATTGGCAGAAGTCGCCCCGGCATGGGCGGCCATGCTGGCGGAAGTGCAAGCGGTAGCGGTAAGGACCGCGCAGGTCTGGCTGACGGTCCCATCGGCCGAATATGGCTGGAAGCAATTGGTGGATGCGGACAATCCGGCATCACCTTCCGGCAACCGCCCGCTGCAAACCCTGGCCGCCGGGTTGCCGGGAGCGTTCGGCACGTGGACCGACGCCTCCGGCCTGATTGGCCGCGCGGACTGGGGCGATGACGACCGCCCCTGGTCCATCGCCGCCTTCACCGGCATTTTGCCAGAGCCGCCGGATGGCGGCAGTCAGTGCGAAGGCCTGGCCGCATGGCTGGAGGAGTGCATGGGGCTTCTGTGGCCGCACATGCGGACACAGGACGGAGGGTTTCTTTACTCCACCCTGCATGACCCGCAAGGGCGTAGTGGAGCCGACCGCCTGGGCTGGCAGTTCGTTCAGGCCGGCGAGCATGGCTCTCAAAGACAGACGCTCACCGCACCGGGTGCTCTGGAGTACCGCTTGCCGCCTGACGACAGCGGCTTCACCAACCTCTACCTTGCGGGCGACTGGACCCGGAATGATCTGAATGCCCCGTCGGCAGAGGCCGCCGCCATTTCAGGCATCATGGCTGCCAGCGCATTGAGCAAACGGGTCTGACTGCCCTACGCAATCTCGGCCTGCATGTTGACTTCCATCTCCGCGCCGGCCTCGTCAATTAAACCTTCTGCATTCAGGATGGTAATCGTCTGGCGGCTGGCCTTGATGAAGCCGTTCTTGGCGAGCACGCTGATCTCCCGCGTCACCGCCTCCCGGTTCGCACCAACACGGGCCGCAATCTGGGCATGGGTAGGCGCGGGCGTCACCACCCCGCCATCATGCAGAACGCCGCCGCGGTTCGCCAGACGCAACAGTTCGAGTTGCACCCGGTGCTTGATACGGAGCGCGATATTTTCGTAGTTGCGCTCGGTCAACCGCCGGATACGCGCCACCAAGTCCCGAACGAGTGCTGCCGATATCACGCTATGGCGGTCGATCAGGTCCCGGAACCGCTTGCCGGAAATAGAGGCGACTTCGGAATCGACCAAGGCCGCAACACTTGCCGACCGGCCGTTGCCGTCAATCGCTGCGATCTCGCCGAAATAGTCGCCGACAACCATCACGTCGAACGCGACCTCCCGCCCTTCCGGCGAGATGATCGATGCGATCAGGCCCCCTTTCAGGATGATGTAAACATCATCGTCATCATCCAGATGCTGTACCACCATTTCGCCCGGACCATAGTGAGAGCGGCGGATGTTCCGCGTTAACTCCACCAGGTCGCGCTCTTCCATGGACGCAAACAAGGATACCCTGGCCAGACTGGCCATGACTGCCTGCTCCGCCGCCGAAAGCTCCGCCATTTGTCCACCTCCGCTGCCGTTCCTGCTGCGATTCAAGGCCTTATCCGGCCCGCCGCGCTTGCCGCGATCATAACGCAGCGGCGAGCAATGACCTAAGCGAAATAGTTTTCCGCCGGTGTGTGTTAAATCACGTCCTGTTCCGGGAAAGCAGCCTAGATGACACGCAACGACCAATCGGAATGAGCAGTCAGAGGAGGCTCGAAGATTGATGACCTATGACCGTCAAGGCAACACGATGACCGGCGCCTCACCGAAAGCGGCCGATCTGTTTGGTGAAGCGCTGCACGCCTTCAACATCTACCGCGGCGACCCGGTAGCGCTCGTCGATGCCGCTATCGCCGAGGCGCCCGACTTCGCCATGGCGCATATCCTGAAGGCCTACCTCTACGGGTTGGCGACGGAG
The DNA here is from genome assembly GCA_965222315.1 of Alphaproteobacteria bacterium. Lineage (GTDB taxonomy): Bacteria > Pseudomonadota > Alphaproteobacteria > Bin95 > Bin95 > JACKII01. The sequence goes on from OZ244951.1 coordinate 3,889,125, forward strand.
CCAGCGGCAACCGCCGAAGCCCGCACCATCGCCTGCGCAGCCAGAGCGCTGCCCATGAACGCGCGGGAGCAATCCCACATGGGCGCGCTCAAACACCTGTTGGCCGGCAACTGGAGCGATGCAGCCACCTGCCTCGACCGGCACAGCGCGGAATATCCGCATGACCTGGTGGCATTGCAATGCGGGCATCTGATGGATTTCTACCGGGCCAACGCCCGCAATTTGCGCGACCGCATCGCCCGCACCTTGCCTCGCTGGGCGTCTGGCATGGAGGGCCATAGCATCGTCCTGGGCATGTACGCTTTCGGTCTGGAGGAAGCGGGAGACTATGCGCGGGCCGAGGAAATGGGCCGGGCGGCGACAGAAGAACAGCCACTCGACTGCTGGGCGCACCACGCCATTGCCCATGTGCTGGAGATGCAGGGCCGCACCAAGGAAGGCATCGCGTGGATGACGGAGCGGGAGCCGCACTGGGCGGGCGATGGCAACTTCTTTCAGGTGCACAATTGGTGGCACAAAGCGCTGTACCACCTGGATACGGGGCAGTTGGACCAGGTCTTCCGGCTATACGACGCGCCGATCCGGGGCGAGTGCAGTGCGGTGGCGCTGGACATGGCCGATGCCTCCGCCTTGCTCTGGCGGCTGACCCTGGCGGGCCATGATGTGGGCAACCGCTGGGATGAGTTGGCGGATGCCTGGGACCAGCATGCCGACGGTAAGCTCTACCCCTTCAACGACTGGCACGCGGCCATGGCCTGGCTGGGTGCAGGACAGATGCATAAAGTTGACACGCTGCTGGAGGGCTACCGCAACAATACAGCGGCCGCGCCGGAGACGGCCGTCTGGGCGAGGCAGACCGGCCTGCCGCTAATTGAGGGCTTCCGGGCGTTCTGGACCGGCGATTATGAAATGGCGGTGGCTAGGCTGCACCCTGCCCGCTACATCGCCAATAGCTTTGGCGGTAGTCATGCCCAGCGGGACGTGATCGACTGGACGCTGACAGAGGCAGCGCTGCGCGGCGGTCTCTCCGGCGTCGCAGAGGCGTTGGCGCGCGAACGGCTGGCGCTAAAGCCCCATAGCCCGGTGAACCAGGCATTTTTGAAGCAAGCGGTGACCTAGGGCTTGGCGCGGCCTTTGGCTTTACCTGAATAGGCGGGACGGCCCTTGCGGCCCTTGCCGCCGCCACTCGCGCCGCGCCCTTTACCGGAGCCAGCCATCGAGGAAATCCGTTCGATCTCCGTATTGCCGACGCTGGGCTTGCCGGCCTTCACATGGCCGAAGCCGCGATCCTCCAGTCCCATGTCGAGCTTTTTCAGGCGCTGGATCTCGTCGCGGAGGCGGGCGGCGTCCTCGAACTCCAGGTCGGCGGCGGCGGCCCGCATCTTCTTCTCCAGGTCCGCCAGCGTTGCCTCCAAATTGTGGCCGATCCGGTCCGCCTCGCCCAGAATGCCGGTATCGACGTTCAGGCTGTCGCGGTTGTAGACGCTGTGCATGATATCGCTGATGCCCTTTTTCACGCTTTCGGGCGTGATGCCGTGAGCAGCATTATATTCCTGCTGCTTCTCGCGGCGGCGGGCGGTTTCGTCCAGCGCGGCGGTCAGCGACTTGGTCATCTTGTCGGCGTAGAGGACCACCCGCCCGTCCACGTTCCGCGCCGCCCGGCCGATGGTCTGAATCAGCGACGTGGTGGAGCGCAGATAGCCCTCTTTGTCCGCATCCAGGATGGCAACCAGGGCGCATTCCGGGATGTCCAACCCCTCGCGCAAAAGGTTGATGCCGATCAGAATGTCGAACGCGCCGAGCCGCAGGTCGCGGATAATTTCAATCCGCTCCAGCGTATGCACTTCGGAGTGCATGTAGCGCACGCGCATGCCAAGTTCGAACAGATAGTCGGTCAGGTCCTCCGCCATTTTCTTGGTGAGGGTCGTTACCAGCACACGTCCGCCCTGGGCAACGACCTCCTGCGCCTCCGCGATCAGGTCGTCCACCTGGTTGGTGACGGGCCGCACGATGCAAACCGGATCGATCAGCCCGGTGGGCCGAACCACCTGCTCGGTCACGACGCCCTGCACCCGTTCCAGTTCCCAGGGGCCAGGGGTGGCCGAGACGTAGACGGTCTGCGGCCGCATGTCGTTCCATTCCTCGAACTTCAAGGGCCGGTTATCGATGCAGGATGGCAGGCGGAAGCCGAACTCCGAAAGTGTGGACTTGCGGGCATAGTCGCCCCGGAACATGCCGCCGATCTGCGGCACGGTAACGTGGCTCTCGTCGATGAACAGCAGGGCGTCGGAGGGAATGTATTCGAACAGGGTCGGCGGCGGCGCGCCGGGCGGGCGGCCCGTCAGGTAGCGGGAATAGTTCTCGATACCGTTGCAGGAGCCGGTGGTCACCAGCATTTCGATGTCAAACGTGGTGCGCTGCTCCAGCCTTTGGGCCTCCAGCAGCTTCCCTTGGCCCTCCAGTTCAGCCAGCCGCTCCTTCAGTTCCTTCTTGATGCCATCGACCGCCTGCATCAGCGTCGGCTTCGGCGTCACATAGTGGCTGTTCGGGTAGAGGCGGATGCGGTCCATCTCCGCGATCTTCTCTCCCGTCAGCGGGTCGAATTCATGGATGGCGTCCACCTCGTCGCCGAACAGCGAAATGCGCCAGGCCCGGTCTTCCAAGTGGGCCGGGTGAATTTCGATGGTGTCGCCCCGCACCCGGAACGAGCCGCGATAGAAGTTGGCATCGTTGCGGCGGTACTGGAGATCCACCAGCTTACGCAGAAAGGCATCCCGCTCTAGCGGCTTACCGGCGCGCACGTCGATGGTCATCTCCGCATAGGTCTCAACCGCGCCGATGCCGTAGATGCAAGAGACAGAGGCGACGATCACCACATCCCGCCGCTCCAGCAACGCCCGCGTCGCGGAGTGGCGCATGCGGTCGATTTCCTCGTTGATGCTCGCTTCTTTCTCAACGTAGGTGTCGGAGCGGGGAACGTAGGCTTCCGGCTGGTAGTAGTCGTAGTAGGAGACGAAATACTCGACCGCGTTCTCCGGGAAAAACCCCTTCATTTCTGCGTATAGCTGAGCGGCCAGAGTCTTGTTCGGTGCCAGGATCAATGCCGGCCGTTGCTGTTCCTGAATGACATGGGCGACGGTGAAGGTCTTGCCGGAGCCGGTCACGCCCAGCAGCACCTGGTCGCGCTCCTCCGATACAACCCCGGTATTCAACTCACTGATCGCCTGGGGCTGGTCACCCGCCGGCTGGTAGTCGGAGACCAGCTTGAACGGCGGTGAGTCCAACGGCTCGGGCAACGCGCCACGGCTCGACGGATCGTACAAGGCCAGACGGTCGAGGATGGAGGTATCCATGGGTCATATCTTCCGGAACGCCAGGAACAGCCGTTGACTATACGCGAATGGCAGCCGGTGACCAACGGCGCACCATGCCCCGCCAGATCAAAGTCATGTCAGAACCAGAAACGGAAGCCCGTGAGCACCGCTGTCACCGGCTCGTAGCTGGCGGCGGAGTCGTCATAGTCATGCCAGCGGACAGTCAGGTAAAGGTCCGTTTGGAACCGCTCGAGCGAGTGAACCGCGCCAAGCCCCACGCTGAAGCTGTCGGAGCCGGCGGTCGCCACGTCATCGCCGCTGTAGGCATCTATCGCGAACGCCGTTTTTCCGGTCTCGGTCCAGTTGGGCTTCCAACCCAGCTTGCCATAGAAAAAGACCGGGTCCTGCCCGCTCCGGTCATCCGAACCGGCGGCGAAGGTCAGGTTTAACCCGGTTTCCTTATGCAGAACCGACGCCGACCCGCTGAAGCGGTTGAAATCGCTATTGGGGCGGGCAAAGCCAAGCGCGGCGGTAAAATCGACCGCCTCCATCTTCCGCTCATAGGTTCCGGCCAAATCCCAGCCGATATCCTCATCGCCGCTGATGGCATCAAACCCGGCAGAGGTCTTCAGCTTTAACCCTTCAAACGACGGCGTGTCGTAGCGAACACGGGTCAGACGGCCCAGCCCATCCAGATTGCTGAACGCAGAACCGACCGACACCGTAGAAACAGCACCAGCATTGGTCGTGAAAAGCTGTCCGCCAGCGCTGTCGCCCACCGAGGAATAAGCAACCAGCCCCGTCCCCGACAAATCAACTTCGGACACACCATCCGACGCCATCGACCCCTGCCCCAGCCATAGCGTTCCGTAGGGTGACTGGAGCACACCTTCCGCTTTCCGCATCTTGTGCGTGTCCCAGTCCACATCGCTCTTGTTGAGCCGGTTCACATTGCCGGTCGCATAAGGATTCCACTCATATTCCAGATTTGCGCCGAACGTGAACCGATCGCTCAGTTCGTTTTTGTACCAGATACCTGCCCGCGTCGAGGAATTGCCGTTGTCCACCAGCGGGTAGGCGTTCACCTCATCACCGTCGTCAGCGACCAAAATGCCCTTGTTAACCTGTCCGTAGAGCCAGATACCCTTGCCAACTTCGCCGTCGATGATCAGGGGAGGCGTCAGGCGCTCATCTTCGGCATTTGCCGATAGCACCAGCATATTCGCGGGCACCGTCACCATTACGGCAATCGCCCAACTCCTCATCGCTTTCTTCATTGATCGACCCCGTTGAAACGTTGAACCCAATCAAACCAATGGCCTTATAATCGCTCATAAACCACTGATCCGGTACGTTGGCAATTCGATCATAGGTTAGCGATGAACATTCAGTTGGGGCAAGGTTTGGCCGCCGCCATCGGATCAAAAACCGCCCTGGATACGAAACAGGCCCGGCCACTGTCTTTCTGTGGATTGAGGTGCCCAGCCGCCTCCCACGCCGCAAAGAAGCCGTCCTGCACCCCTTTTCCCGCCAAATACACCGCCCGACCAGCCGCATGGCAATTCCGAGTATTCGCGGCGCGGCACTGCGCACGCAGTGACGGGCGGCCGCTGCCAGACCAAATAGGCAGCGGCCACGTTGACACGCCGCCACCTGCATCCGATATTAAAGACAGTTGCCCGGGGTGCTCGGCGCACTAGACAGCGCTGGGCTGAGAGCATACCCGAGTGGAACCTGATCTGGATAATGCCAGCGCAGGGAGGCGGAAAGGCGCGTGATCAGTAAACCTTCCCACATTGCGATTATCGGTGGCGGCGTAAACGGCCTCGGCATTGCCTGGCGTTTGGCGGAGGCCGGCTGCCGCGTATCGGTCTACGACTCCCATGCCATCGGCCCCGGCACCCGCGGCGCGACCTGGGCGGCGGGCGGAATGCTCGCGGCTGGTGTGGAGGCGGAGCCGGGCGAAGAAGCACTCACCGAACTCTGTTTGGAAAGCCAACGGCGCTGGCCTGCCTTCCGCGATGCGCTGGAAGGGCTGACCGGCATCGCCGTCGGCTACCGGGACGAGGGCACCATGGTCGTCGCCACCAACCGCGACGAGGCGGCGGCGCTGCGCCATCACTATGACTATCAGGTAAAGCTCGGCATTGCGCTGGAGTGGCTGACCCCGGCAGACGCCCGGCGCAAGGAGCCGCATCTTGGCCGGAACGTGGCCGCCGCTGTCTACTCGCCGGGAGACCACCAGGTAGAAAACCGGGACGTACTGCGCGCACTGCTCGCCGCCTGCGAGAAACTCGGCGTGGCGCTCCATCCCCACACTCCGGTCGAGGCGCTGGAAACGGCTGGCGGCAAAGTCGAGGGCGTGCGCATTGCGGGCGCGTTGGTGAAAGCCGACGCCGTGGTCCACGCTGCCGGTGCCTGGACGGCGTCCCTGCCGGGCCTGCCGCCGGAGGCCAAGCCCCCCGTGCGCCCGCTCAAAGGCCAGATGCTGGCCGTCCAAATGGACCCGGCCGCGCCGATCCTGAACCACGTCGTCTGGGCTCCTACCACCTACCTGATCCCGCGGCTGGATGGCCGGCTGCTGATCGGTGCGACGGTGGAGGAGAAAGGCTTCGACACCCAGATTACCGCTGGCGGCCTGCTGGCATTGCTGGATACCGCCTGGCGGGCGCTGCCCACCATCGAAGAACTGCCGGTGGTGGAGACCTGGGTCGGCTTCCGCCCGACCAGCCGCGACGATGCGCCAATCTTCGGTCCGACCGGTGTCGAGGGGCTGTTCATGGCCACCGGGCACCACCGCAATGGCATCCTCCTGGCCCCGCTGACGGCGGATTCGGTCAGCGAGGCCATCTTGAAGGGCACCATGCCCGCCATCGCCGAACCGTTCCGCCTGGACCGCTTCCATGCCAAAACACGTCTGGAGGCGATAGCCTGATGCCTACCCTCACCGTGAATGGGGAAAGCCGTGAGAGTGCCGCCGCTACCGTCGCGGCGCTACTGGACGAAGAAAACGTTCCGCGCGACGCCAAGGGCGTTGCGGTCGCGTTGAACGGCGCCCTGGTCCGCCGTGCCGAATGGGGCGCGACGGCGCTGTCCGCCGATGATACGGTGGAAATCGTTAAACCTTTTTCGGGAGGATAAGCTCCCATGCAAATGACAGTCACCAAGCCAATGAACGACCCGATGGAGATCGCAGGCGTACAATTCGCCTCCCGCATGATGCTGGGCACCGCGGGCTACCCCAACCGCCAGGTTATGCTGGATGCCATTGCAGCAGGCGGCGCGGAGATCATCACCGTCTCCATCCGACGCATCTCGCTGGAAGGGTACGAGGAAAGCATGACCGACGTGCTCAAGGGCAAGCACCTGCTGCCAAACACGTCCGGCTGCGCCACGGCAAAGGACGCGGTGCTCACCGCCCAACTCGCGCGGGAAGCGCTGGAGACCAATTGGGTCAAGCTGGAGGTGATCGGCGACCGCGACACCCTCTACCCGGACGTGGAGGAATTGCTGAAGGCGGCAGAGGAACTGGTAAAGGACGGCTTCATCGTCCTCCCCTATGCCAATGACGATCCCGTCACCTGCCGCAAGCTGGCGGATGTGGGTTGCGCCGCCGTCATGCCCATGGGCTCCTTCATCGGCTCCGGCCTGGGTGTCGCCAATCCGGCGGCCATGGCCCGGATCGTGGCCGACGCAACCGTGCCGATTATCTGCGACGCGGGCCTCGGCACCGCCAGCGACGCCGCCATAGCGATGGAGCTTGGCTGCGACGGCGTGTTGCTCAACACGGCGGTGGCCAAGGCGCTGGACCCTGTTCGCATGGCGCGGGCTTTCGGCATGGCCGTTGCCGGCGGGCGGGAGGCGCACCTTGCCGGCCGTATCCCCAAGCTCCAGCGCGGTGAAGCCTCGAGCCCACAATTGGGGCTGATCGGCGGCTGATTACAGTATGCGCGCCCTCCCCGTTCCCCCCATTCTCCTTATCACCGACCGGGCCCAGGCCTCCCGTCCATTGGCGGACGTGGTGGCCGCGGCTTTCGATGGCGGCTGCCGCTGGGTGAGCATTCGGGAAAAGGACATTCCGGAGCTGGAGCGGCGGCGGCTTGCCGAAGACATCCTGCGCCGCGCCGAACCCTACAAGGCACGCGTCGGCATCCACGAGGATGTGAAACTCGCTGCTAGTCTCGGCCTGCGAGGCCTCCATCTGCCAACCGGCGGCAACATCCAAGCCGCACAACGCATCGCCGATCCCCGGTGCCTGATCGGACGCTCCGCCCACAATGCCGAGGAGGTTGCCGCCTGCGCTGCGGCCGGCGCGGACTACGCGACCCTGAGCCCGGTCTTCCTGACCCAAAGCAAGCCCGGCTACGGACCGGCGCTCGGCCTGGAGGCGCTGGCCGGCATCACAAGCGAGGCGGCATTGCCCATCGTAGCGCTGGGGGGAATTGGCCCGGAACAAGTGGCGCCCTGCCGTGAAGCCGGCGCCAAGGGCATCGCCGTCATGGGCGAGGTCATGCGCGCCGGCGACCCTGCGCGCATCATGCAGGCCCTAGTGAAAGCGTGGCAAGGCTGAGGGGCCACCCCGCTCAATCCTTCTGCTTAGGCCGCCAGACACCCGTTTCAGGGTCCTGCTCCAGTTCGACTTCGCCGGGCTTTTCCTCCTCGGTGACCGGCTTCGCGGCTTCGCGCTTCTGCACCCGCTTCTTGGCGCCACCGTCCGCACGCTTTTCCAGCCATTTGAAAAACTGCCAGGCGCCGATGATCACGACAGCCAGAACCAGCAGCTTGCCGAAGCTTATGCCTAACATGGGTCAGCCTCCGAACCGTTGCCGCGCCAGGCGCTCATCCGCCATGGCAAAGAGGCTTTCCGCCACCTGCGCCGCCTCGAAACCGCCACCGCCGAGCCGACGCAGCAAAGGCTGCTTCGCCTTGATCGGCACAATCTTGACCTTGTCGCCATAGCGCTGGCGCAGCAAGGGACGGAAATGGCCGATGCCGTCGATCAGGCCGCGCTCCAGCGCCGACTCCGCTGTCCAAAACGCGCCGGAGAAGATTTCCGGGTCGTCGGCTTTAAGCTTCGCGCCCCGCCGGCTCTCGATCTGCCCGCGGAATATCGCGTGCAGACCGTTCAGGATGCCGTCCAGCCGCTCGATGTCCGCCGGGTCTTCCGGCTTGAAGGGGTCAAGGATGCTTTTGTTTTCACCGGCGGTGTAGACACGCCGCTCCACCCCCAGCTTGGCAATGGCCTCCGTAAAGCCGAATCCGGCGCTGATGACGCCGATGGAGCCGACCACCGACGCCTTGTCAGCGTAAATCTCGTCCGCCGCGCTCGCCAGCCAGTACCCGCCGGAAGCCGCCACGTCCTCGACAAAGGCCAGCACCGGCAATTCCTTCTCCGCCGCCAGTTCGCGGATCCGCGCGGCAATCAGAGAGGACTGCACGGGCGACCCGCCGGGCGAGTTAATGGCCAGCGCCACAGCCTTCGCCCGCGGCATGCTGAAGGCCTGCTCCAGCAGCGGCGCTACCGCCGCCAGGTTCAGACCCCGGCGCAATGCTGAGCTATCGGCGGAGATCATGCCGGTTAGGCGGACGAGAGGCACGCGGGGCGCGCGTTTCCAGAACTTCACGGTCACTCCCATAGATTTATGTCACCTGTCCCTAGCCTCTCGCGACCAAAGGCGCAACGGCCAAGCCCCGGCCGCAGTTGACCCCGGCGCGTGCGTGGGCTACGGCCAAGGACGCTCCACGCCAGAGGCAAGCCGTGCTGCCCCCGTTCTCCGTCATCATTCCCGCCTTCAACGAAGCCGACAATGTCGGCCCGCTGGCGCGCGAGACAATCCAGGCTTTGCCCGGCGACGCCACGTTCGAGATCATCTTCGTGGACGATGCCAGTACAGACGATACGGCGGAACGGGTGCTGGAGATCACGCGTGAAGACAAGCGCGTGCGCCTGCTACGCCACCGCAACAATTCCGGCCAGTCCGCCGGTATCAAGAACGGCGCACGGGTTGCCCGCTACGATTGGCTGGTGACCATGGATGGCGACGGCCAGAACGACCCCGCCGACATTCCGAAGCTGTTCGCCGCCATGGAAGGCGCACCGGCGGAGCCACCGCTAGGGCTCGTCGGGGGCCTGCGGCTGAAACGCCGGGACGTGTTCGCCCGCCGTCTGGTCTCCCGTTCCGCCAATGCCATCCGCCAGTGGGTGCTCCGCGACAATTGCCGGGATACCGGCTGCTCGCTGAAGGTCATCCGCCGCGACCTGATGCTGGACCTGCCGCATTTCATGGGACTGCACCGCTACCTGCCCGCGCTCGCCCCCGCCTACGGCTACGCCACACGCTTCGTCGATGTGAACCACCGGGAACGGGCGGCCGGCACCTCGAAGTATACCAATTGGGGAAGGGCAATGGTCGCCGTCCGCGATATGCTGGGAGTCATATGGCTGCGCGACCGCGCCGCCGCGTCATTTCCTTATGAAGACAGCCCCGATGGAGCTGTCGCCAAAGAAACGGAAACCGGGTAGATGACCGCGCTCATCGACGGCTTTATCGCCTGGTATGACTCCCTCTCCGGCAACGAGCTTGCCTGGATCGTGATAGGCTTTGTCGCGCAGTTCATGTTCATGATGCGCTTCGTCATGCAGTGGATCTACTCGGAGCGCGCCCGCCGCTCCATCGTGCCGGAGGTGTTCTGGTATTTCAGCCTGAGCGGCGGCGCGATGCTCCTGGCCTACGCCATTCACCGGGCCGACCCCGTGTTCATCGCCGGCCAGTCGCTCGGCCTGTTTATCTATAGCCGAAATATTTATTTCATCTGGCGGGAGAAGAAAGATGCAGCCGACGCCTCCGGCCGCTGATCCCGCCCCTGCTGTCAGCACTCCAGCACCAACCCCGGCAACGGCAACGCCTCCCGCCACCTGGCTGCCGGAATGGACCGCCTGGCTGTCGGCGCGCAAGTATCTGCTCTACCCCCTGCTGGCGCTGCTGGCCGCCGCGCTCTACGCGCCGGGCCAGGTGGAAGTTCCGCCGCTGGACCGCGACGAACCCCGCTTCGCCCAGGCATCGAAGCAGATGGTGGAAAGCGGCGACTATGTTCATATCGCCTTCCAGGACCAAAGCCGCCTTAAGAAGCCCATCGGCATTTACTGGCTGCAAAGCGGCAGCGCCACATTGCTGGCGGACAAACCCACCGACCTTTGGGCCTACCGCCTGCCAAGTCTGGTCGGCGCAGTCGTGGCGGTAGTCTTGTGCGCCGCGGTTGGTGCTGTCCTGTTCGCCGGGCCGGTGGGCGCGGCGGCTGGCCTGTTGTTCGCCCCGGTGCTGCTGCTAAGCGTGGAGGCCCACCTCGCCAAGACCGACGCCGTGCTGCTGGCCGCCATCCTCGCCGCGCAATGGGCACTGGCAAGGGCCTGGATGGCCGCCAATCCCGGCACGGCGCGCGGCCCGGTCCCTGCCGGCACGGGCACCGCCCTGGCATTCTGGCTGGCCATCGGCGCAGGCGTGCTGGTGAAGGGGCCAGTGATCCTCATGATCACGGGCCTGACGGCGCTGGCCCTCTCCGTCTGGCAATGGCGGGGGCGCTGGTTGCTGGCGCTCAAGCCGCTATGGGGCGTGCCGCTGGCACTGGCGATCATCGTCCCCTGGTTCATCGCCATCCATTTCGCCACCGATGGCGCATTCTGGAAGGAGGCGCTCGGCCGCGACCTCCTATCCAAGATCGGCCAGGGACAGGAGGCGCACGGCGGACCGCCCGGCCTCTACCTGGGCCTGGTATTCGTCACCTTCTGGCCTGCCGCAGCGCTGCTCGGCATGGCGGCGCTGGCCGCCTGGCGCGGGCGTAGAGCCCCGGCGGTACAATTCTGCCTCGCCTGGATCATTCCCAACTGGATCGTGTTCGAGCTGGTCGCGACCAAGCTGCCCCACTACGTCCTGCCGCTCTACCCGGCGCTGGCATTGCTGGCGGGCTACATGCTGGTCCGCGCAGGGCAGGCCCCTGCCAAGCGTTGGGTGGCCCGGCTGGTCGTCGCCCCCGCCTGGATCGCCATGGCCTTCGCCGCCGTCCTGGTGCCGGTCGCACTGATCGGCCCGCTCTTCCTCGGCGGCGGCATCGGGAACGGCGGCAGCATTGCTGCGGCGGCGGCCTTCGCGGCCTTGGCCTATGTGCTCTTTCGCTTCGCCAGGAACGCCTTTTCCGCGCCCTTCCCAATCGGCATCGTCCTGGTGGCTATGCTGCTGGCCTATTGGCCGGCCTACAAGCAGGTGATTCCCGGCCTCACAGACCTCTGGGTCTCCAGCCGCCTGGCAGATGCATTCGCCACGCACCGCCCCGTGGCCTGCACTGGCGAGCCCGTGCTCTTCACAGTTGGCTACAATGAGCCCAGCCTGATCTTCCTCGCGGGCACCGGCACCCGTGCCGGCAATGCGGCGCAGGCTGCGGCCTTCCTCGCCGAGGACCCCGCCTGCCACCTCGCCGCCGTGGACCAGCGGGATTGGCCGGCATTTGAGCAGGCGCTGGCCGGGACTGCCGTCGACGAACATGCCACTGTGACGGGCCTGAACTACTCAAAGGGCCGTCAGATGCTGATCAGACTGGTGCAGCATCCAGCTGGTCCCTGATGACTTTTAATTTCCCTTGAGACGCAGCCCGGCAGGACCGAACGGATACAAGGGCTCGCGAACCGGCCGCCGATGCTCTAAATATCTGGGTGGTTGGCGTGATACCAACCCAAATCTAAGCAACGCGGACAGGCCGTGACAGGAACTGAGCAGCAACCACCCGCCCGCCGCGGAGCTACCTCCACCCGACGTCAATTGCTGACACTCGGGGCGGTCGCCGGTGCGGCCGCGCTGACCTGGTATGTCTGGCCGGCGGTACGGCGGCTGGTCCCGCATGACTTCGCCTTCGAGGATCTCAAGTGGCCGCCGGGCTTCCGGCAGGTCGCCGGCGGTCAGGTGACAACGGGCGCAGACGCGCTGGTGGGTATCAACCGGCCGACCGACGCCGTAGCCCGCCAAGCCAACGACATCGCGGAGGCAAACCCCTGCGCGTCCCTGTTCGGCCGGGAACCGCTGCCGCCTGGAACCGTGCCGATCGCCTCGTTCTCCGACTACAACTGCCCGTATTGCCGGGTGCTGACCAATATGCTGATTGATTTGGAGGAAGCCAGCCATGGCCGGGTCCGGATCACCTGGCACGAGTGGCCGATCCTCGGCCAATCCTCCCGCATCATGGCCCGCGCGGCCCTGGCGGCGCGGCGGCAGGGCGGCTACCTGCGGTTCCATCACACGCTAATGCGCACCCGGTTCCTGCCCGACTCGGTCTACTTGAAAGACCTGGCTAAGCGGAAAGGGCTCAATCCTGAGTTGCTGCGCGCCGATATGCAGAGCCCGGAAATCGCCTGGGACCTTACCCGCAGCAGCACGCTCGCTCAGTTGATGGGGTTCAAGGGTGTCCCGGCACTGGTGGTCGGACGGACCGCCCTTTCCGGCGCAATCAGGCGGGCGCAACTGGAAGACCTCATCGATATAGAGCGCAAGGCAGGCCCGATCCCCGGCTGCCGTTAGCGGTTCGATCACACCACCAGTCGCCAAATCCGCGCTCGTTCCGTTTCTGCCTACGACCGCCTATAGTCCGGTCCTTCAGGCAGAATCCGGATCGACGCCCTATGCTGCTCCAACTCTCCGACGAACAGCGCCAGCTTCAGACCATGCTCCGCCGTGTGGCGGATGAACGGGTGGCACCCCGCGCGGCCGACATCGACCGCACCGCCGAATACCCCCAGGACATGTTCGATCTGCTGAAGGAGCTAGGACTCTTCGGCCTGCCCATCAAGGAGGAATTTGGCGGCGCGGACAGCCTGGTGTCTGCCTGCCTGGCGGTCGAGGAACTGGGCCGCGTCTGCTACAACACCGCCTATCTGCTGGTGGTGCAGTGGAGCGCCTTCGGCGGCATACAGGCTGCGGGCACCCAGGCGCAGAAGGAGAGCCTGCTGCCTGGGCTGGCGAGCGGCGACATCCGCGCCTCCATCAGTGTGACCGAGCCGCAATCCGGCAGCGACGTCGCTGGCATCCTCACCCGCGCGGACAGGGTGGACGGCGGCTACAAGCTTTTTGGGTCCAAGGTCTATTGCACCAATTCCACCGTGGCGGACGTGTTCATCGTCGCCGCCAAGACCGACCCGTCCAAGCGCCATGCGGGCATCAGCGCCTTCATCATGGACCGCAATACGCCGGGCTTCTCCATCGGCAAGCCGGAGGACAAGCTCGGCGCGCGCGGCATCCCCTCCTGCCCGCTTTACTTCGATGGCGCCTTCATCCCGGAGGAGAACCGCCTGGGGGCGGAGGGCGCCGGGTTCCGCGCCGTCATGGACGCCTTCAACCACGGCCGCCCGATCATGGGCGCCCGCGGTGTCGGCCTCGCGCAAGGGGCGATGGAACTGGCAGCCCGCTTCGTGGCGGACCGCCGCGCCTTTGGCCAGAAAGTGTCGGATTTCCAGGGCGTGCAGTGGATGATCGCCGACATGGCCATCCAGACCGAAGCCGCCCGCGGCCTCGTCTACAAGGCCGCCACGCTGGCAGACCAGGGCGTCGTGGGCCGTGAATTGGCCATGGCCGCCGCCATCGCCAAGACCTTTGCCACCGACACGGCCATGAAGGTCGCGACTGACGCGGTACAGCTTTGGGGCTCCGCCGGCATCAGCAAGGACAACCCGGTGGAGCGCTACTTCCGCGACGCCAAGGTGCTCCAGATCATCGAAGGCACCAACCAGATCCAGCGCAACCTGATCGGCCGCTGGACACTCCAGGACCTGACCGGCTAGCGCCACGGGCATCGGCCCCAGCAACGGCGGCACCCGTGTTATTTACCTATTATATTACCGCAATCGCCAACTAAGAACCCCGTTCCGTTTTTCTCGGCAAAATCATCTACATTCATCTACATTTCTCTACATTCCCGGCCCGAAATGTAGATGAATGTAGGGTCGATGTAGATCCAATGTCGATAATATGTAGATGGAATGTCGATGCCATGTAGACCTCCTGCACTCCCCGGTTATCGCTGCAAGGCCCGCCCTCCAGGATACGATGACCATGCCAGAAAACGGTTAATTTCCTATTAACGAATCCCGCCCCGCGCGCCAACGCCCCCATCTATCATCTCGAGGCTGACGCCGCGCCCATTCCGCGCTAACCTTGTGTCGTTAATAGCCATAGCACCTGGGAGGGCCGCCAGTGACCGACGTAACCGGCAACGCGCGCAACAAGGCGGGCGAATGGCGTCCGCAGGACCCGATCAGGCTCGCCCCCATCAATGATTGGCCGCCCGCCCCCGCCAAGGTAGCACGCTGGGCGTTCGGCTTCCCGGGCTTCCTATGGCCCTACAACGCGCTCTGGCTTGGGGTGGCGCTGGTCACCTGGCTCTGGCTGACGCCGGACCTGGCCCAGATGCAGACACTGGAATTCTGGTGGGTCGGCCTGATCTTCGCCCGCAACCTCGCCCTGCTGCTGGCCGTGTTCGGTGGCTTCCACCTGTATTTTTACATCGCCCGCCGCCAACGCGACGAATACCAGTTCTCCACCAAGCCTTTCATCAAGGGCGCACGCCACTTCCTGTTCCGGGACCAGGTGCGCGACAACATGGTTCGCACCCTGTTCGTGGCCGGTCCCATCATCACCTTCTACGAAGTCGCGACCTATTGGATGTTCGCGAACGGTTTCCTCGGCCTGTTTGATTTCGGCGGCAGCCAGACGCTCTTCTGGGCATGGTTTGCCGTCATGATCCTGGCCGCTCCGGTCATTCACTCGGTGCACTTCTACCTCGGCCACCGCCTGCTGCACGTGCCGTTCCTCTACCGCAGGTTCCATGCCCTGCATCATCGCAATGTGGATGTCGGCCCCTGGTCCGGTCTCGCCATGCACCCGGTCGAGCACCTGATATACTTCTCCACCATCGTGGTGCCCTGGCTGCTGGCCCTGCACCCGGTGAATGCGCTCTACCAACTACAATTGGCAGCGTTCCTGCCCGCCCTCTCCCACAGCGGTTTCGACAAACTGAAGGTCGGCAGCAAGCTGGAGATCGACGCGGGCGCGCATTTCCACTACCTGCATCACAAGTATTTCGAGTGCAATTACGGTGGCAGTCTGCTGCCGCTCGACAAAATGTTCGGCACATTCCACGACGGCACGCCGGAATCACACGCCCGGATGCGGGAGCAGATCCGGGAGCGGCGCAAGGCCATGGCCTAACCGGCTGCCTGCCCCCGCAGCACCAGGCACGCCCGCCCATAGTTGAACAGCCCGCCCGCCAGAAACAGGGCGCTCCCGATCAGGTACTGCCAGGCCAGGAAACCGTACACGATCTCCCCGTCGTGCGGCGCCTCGAAGTGCCAGAGGTAGGGCACGGAGGCGACCGTAAACAGCACGGAGCCTACCAGAAAAGCCACCGCGGTCAGGTTCAGCAATACCAGCTTCGCCATGCTGTCGGCGCGCACGATCTGAAGGACGTTGATCATCGCCCCCGCCACAAAACAGGCGCTGCCCAAAATAAAAGTCCACGCCCCCCAAAAGCCCCAGTTCAGCAGTGACGAGAAGAACACGCTGCCCACGGTAAACAACACCGTGCCAGTCAGGTAAGAGAAGGCGGAGGCGTTCTCTCCCAACCGCTGGGCGAAACCGCCCTGCGGCTGGTGCCGCCGTGCCCAGACCTCTGCCATATCGTGGCCAGTCACCACCAGGTACAGCAGCGACCCCAGGAAAAACAGGAGGCAACCGGTATCTTGATATTCCTCCAGCGTCGGAAAAAAGAAAAAACTGCCCGCGATAAAAATCGCGCCTCCGGCCAGGTAGATGCCGGCGTTGAGCGACTCCCAGAAAAAGTGCGACTGCCGCGCCCACGGCTTCGCGGCCAGATTCAACAGACGCGGACGGTCCAGGAATAGATGGGGCATGTCGGCGGCTCTCCGGCAGCGCGGGCGGTTGCCCGATACAACAGCCAAATGGCCGTTCCCGCAACTGCTCTTGGCGCGGCCGCGCCTGGCCGCCTATGCTCTCGGCAACCAAACAAACCGTTAGAGGAAACTCCCATGCGTCTCGCCAACAAAATTGGCCTCGTCACCGCCGCCGGGTCCGGCATGGGCCGCGCCGGCGCCATCCGTTTCGCCAAGGAGGGCGCAGCCGTCGGCGTCGTAGACCTCGACCAGAATGCCGTGAACGACGTTCTGGCCGAAATCGAAGCGGCGGGCGGTCAGGCCCTCGGCATCGTCTGCGATCTGCGCGACGACGGCAATGCCCGCCGCATCGTCAAAGAAACCGCCAACAAGTTCGGCGGCCTCGACTTCGTCTGGAACCATGTGGGCCACCCCGGCCCGGCGGCCATTGAGGGCATAGACATGGCAGACTACGAACTGGCCATGGATTTGAACGTCCGCAGCGTGCTGGTCACGACGGAAGCCGCCCTGCCGGAGCTCCGCGCCCGCGGCGGCGGCTCGATCCTGTTCACGGCGTCGGTCAGCGGCCTGAAGGGCTCGCCCTACAGCCCCGTTTATGCCGCGGCGAAGTTCGGCGTGGTCGGCATGGTGCGCTCCATGGCGGGGCGCTATGCGGCGGACAAGATCCGCGTCAACGCCGTCTGCCCCGGCATCACTGACACGCCGATGGGCCGCGTGTTCGTTGCCCGTCCTGACCAGCAAGCGACCCAGGGCGCGGACAAGGAGGCGATCCTCGCCACTGTCTCCGCCTCCACACCGATGGGCCGGGCCGCAACGCCAACCGATGTCGCCAACGCCGCGCTGTTCCTGCTGTCGGACGAGGCTGAATATATCAGCGGCGCGGCATTGCCCGTCGATGGCGGCTGGATCGCCTAAGGGAAGGATGTGAATATGGCGAGGCTCTCCAAACTCTCCCGCTCGATTGTGGGCAAGGTAGCGGTGGTGACCGGCGCGGGCTCCGGCATGGGCCGGGCGACCTCCTATCTGTTCGCAGACGAGGGCGCGCATGTCGCCTGCTGCGACGTGAACGGCGACACGGCGGAGGAGACCGCCGCCGCCATCCGGGAGGCCGGCGGCTCAGCGGAAGCCTGGACGCTCGACGTGGCGGACAAGGCGGCGGTCGGCAAAGTGATACAGGCCGTGGCGGAGCGGTTCGGCGGGCTCGACATTCTGGTGAACAATGCGGGCGTCTCGACACGCGCGCCCATCGACTCGGACGAGTATGAAAGCCAGTGGGAGCGCGCGGTGGCGGTCAACATCACCGCCCACACCTACACGATCCGCGCAGCCCTGCCGTTCTTGCGCAAGAGCGGCAGCGGCGGCCGCATCGTCAACATCGCCTCGACCGAGGGCCTGGGCGCGACGCCGACCATCAGCCCCTACACCAGCACCAAACACGCCGTCATCGGCCTGACCCGCTCGCTGGCGGTGGAACTGGGCAAGGAGGGCATCACCGTAAACTGCATCTGCCCCGGCGCGATCAATACGGGCATGACGGCGAAATACCCGGAAGAGGCCAAGCAGAAATTCGCCCGCCGCCGCGTGCCTCTACACCGCTATGCCGAGCCGGAGGAGGTCGCCCACGCCACGCTCAGTCTGGTTCTGCCGGCAGCCAGCTACATCAACGGCGTGACGCTGCCGGTGGATGCGGGGCTGACGATCAAGAATGCTTGAGCAAGGCTGGACCTGAAACGCCTTTCATGCGCATGCACGTATGCGGCATGTCGCGGCCGCTCCGGCAGTCATTCGAACGCTATTTGGCGCTTTCTTCAATCGCCTCGCCTAGGTTTTCGATGGGGCCGTCCTGGGATTCTTCAAACTGAAAACCCACAATAAACGCGACGATGATGGCGGCCGCCACAGCTACTCAGATAACGACATTGCGCATTTTATTACCTTACCTAATCCTATAACGATGTACGTCTTGTCGACTTAGTGAGTGATGCTTCCCGGCAAATAGCACGATCGTACCAAACGACGGATACGTCAGGATAAACACGCAGCATCAATCACCGGAAAACTGCCGGCGGCCCGCTTCTATCCGCCTTGCGCCACCAAATCCCTTCAACCGCGCGGAAGCGCCAGCGGGCAAGACGCAAGCCCCCTAATTCCGCCCTTGCCGGTTCATCTTGCGGTACATGTCCAACACCGCCACCACGTCGTGGCCCTCATAGCCGCCGGCCATGGCCATGGTCATCATCTCCCGCACGAGCGAAGCAATCGGCATCGGCTGTTTCAGGCTGCGGGCCACATCCACCGCCATCGCGACATCCTTCTCGCCCAGTTCCATCTTGAAACCAGGGTCCCAGTTCGATTTCAGCGCGTTGGGGAAGCGCTTCAGCAGGTGGTGGGAGCGCCCGCCGCTCTGCGACAGCGTGTTATAGAGCGCATCCGGGTCGACGCCCGCCGCCTCGCCAAACGCGAATGCTTCCGCCGCGATCAGCACGTTGCCCATGGACATGACATTGTTCACCAGCTTCACCGTCTTGGCCGTGCCCACATCGCCCGTCTTCAATTGGGTGGAACCGAGTACGTCGAAAATCGGCTTGGCCTTCGCCACGTCCTCATCCGAACCGCCGATCAGCAGCACAAGCGTGCCATCCGCCGACTCTTTCGGGCCGCCGCTGACCGGCGCATCGACCACACCCAGCCCCTTGGCCCGGCAGGCCTCGGCCACCATCACCATCGTCTCCGCATCAATCGTGCTGAAGTCGATGCAGACCGCACCCTTGTCAGGCCCGCATGCCAGAATGCCGCCCTCGCCCAGCCAGGCATCCAGGACAATAGGCGAGTTCGGCAGGCTGGAGAGCAGGAATGCGGCCCCCTGTACCGCCTCGGCCAGGCTCGCGGTCACGGTCAGGCCCTCCGCTGCGGCGGCATCCCGGCTGGCGGCGCTGACATCGTAGCCGATCACGTCAAAGCCCGCCCGTTGCAGGCAAAGCGCCATTCCGGCACCCATCTGGCCAATTCCGATATAGGCAACACGCATCTTAAGGCTGGTCCTTGTTCCGGGGAGTATCATTCTGACGAACAATTCTACTACCAACGGGCCCATTCAGGCCACCGATACCAACCGCAGGGCATACTAACCGATGGCTCCCGCTTAATGTTCGCCGCGGCCCCGGTGGACTCCGAACGCTGCCATTTTAAAGAATCTTCAACCTGGAGTTTTCCTGGCACGAATTGCGTGTCCGTCCAGCGCCAGCCGTATTGCAAATCTCCGGTGCACAAGTCATCTTAAAAAATGAATACTATAAACGAAGGAAACCCCATGCGCCTGATCAGTCTTGCAGCGGGACTTGCGCTCGTCGCCACCGCCGCCCAGGGGGAGATGAAGCCGGAAAGCTTCGAGGCCGAAACCGTCGGCGAGGTCAAGCAACTCTGCGCCGCCGACGAAGCGACCAGCGACGGCAAATACGCCCTCGGCTTCTGCTACGGCTGGATCGAAGGGCTTGGGCAGTTCTACGAGCAACTGCTCCTGGACGAACGGTTTGACGTGAAACCCGTTGTCTGCGCCGGGAAGGAACTGACCCGGGAGGAAGTCCGGGCAACGTTCGTCACCTGGGCCGATGCCAACCCCGGCGCCGCCGGGGAACCGGCTCTTCGCGGCCTCGTCACCGCCTTGAAGGAGAAGCACCCATGCTAGTTGCCAGCACCCGCCCGCTCCTGCCAAACCGCAAGACGCTTGCCGCCGCAGGCGTCATTGGCCTCCTACTCACCGGTTGCGCCGGAACCGACCAGTCCACCACCAACCGCACGGTCACCGGCGCCGGGGCCGGTGCGGTCGTTGGCGGCGTGATCGGCTCCTTTAGCGGCAATTGGGGCAAGGGAGTCGCCGCCGGCGCCGCCATCGGCGCAACGGGCGGCTACCTCTACGACCAGGTCAAGAAAGACAACGAGTAGCGGCAGCCGATCTGGTTGTTGCCGGTCCGCTTTACGCCGGCGTATCGGAGAATGGGGGCGCGTGATACGCGCCAACGGCCCCTCGGAACGCCGCATACCGGCTACGCGGGATGAGAAAAAGGGCTCATCCCGCTTTACCTTACCGCTCCGCCCGCGCCACTACCGCATTCAGCAGCACGTTCACCGCCGGCAACTGGTCCGCAAGCGTCGTATTCTCGGCCTCATTGTGCGTGATGCCGTCACCGCAGGGCGAGAACAGCATTGCCGCCGGGAATGAGGCCGCCATGTGGTAGGCGTCGTGCCCCGCCTGGCTCAGCATGTCCCGGTGGCTGACCCCCAGCGCCGCCGCCGCATCGCGCAGATGGCCGATACAGTCGGGATCGAAACCCACGTCGCCGAAAACCCAGCGTTCCACCACCTCATATTCCACCTGGGCGCGCCGGGCGGCCTGGGCGATGCGTTTCTCCATCTCCGCCAGCATCTCATCCGCCACCGCCGGGTCCGGGTGGCGCAGGTCGAGGCTCAGTTCCGCATCGTCCGGGAGGATGCCCGCCAGATTCGGCGACACGGTCAGCCGCGCGGCCGTCACCTTGCCGTCGCTGCCGGCATAATCCCAGCCCAGATCATCGGCCGCCGTGATCATGCGTGCCGCGCCGACCAAAGCATTCTTACGCTTCTCCATTGGGGTCGGGCCGGTATGCGCCGTCTCGCCCTTGATCCGCAGCAGCATTCCCCGCACCGCGTAACCGCCGCTGACGATCCCGACTTGCGTGCCGAGGCGGTCTAGTTCCGGCCCCTGCTCGATGTGCAGTTCGAAGTAGCTGTCGACCTCGCGCCCGCCAACGGGCTCCGGCCCGTCAAAGCCGATGCGCTTCAGTTCCTCCCCCAGCGTCTGGCCCTCATGCGCTGCCGGATCGCGGGTAGGCCGGGCCAGGCCCCAGTCCAGGGCGTAGACGCCCGCGAACACACCCGCCGCCACCATGGGCGGCTGAAAGCGCGCGCCTTCCTCATTCGTCCAGTTGACCACTTCGATAGGGCGCTTGGTGGTAATGCCCAGGTCGTTCAGGGTCCGCACGATCTCCAGCCCCGCCAGCACACCGACAATCCCGTCATAGCGGCCGCCGGCGACTTGGGTGTCCAGATGGCTGCCGACCATGACCGGCGGCAGGTGGTCTTCCCGCCCCGGACGCCGGGCGAACATGGAGCCCATTTGGTCCACGGTGACCGAACAGCCCGCCTCCTCGCACCAACGGCGGAACAGGTCGCGCACCTCCTTGTCGGAGTCAGTCAGCGCTAACCGGCGCAAGCCGCCCGCCACCCCCGGCCCGATTTGCGCCGAAGCCTCAATCGTGTCCCAAAAACGCTCGCCGTTCGCCTGAAGCTGGTTCGTGCTCATCCGTTAGCCTTATGATCTCTAGGAAATGCGACAGCCCGCATATTGCGGCGGCCGCGGGCAAAACACCATGCCCTCGCCGCTCAAAACGCAAAAACGCCGGCAGGCCCGAGCCCACCGGCGTATTCGTACGTTTCAGGCGAAGCCGTTGCCTATTTTTTGCGGCGGCGCGCCATCAGACCCAGCATACCAATGCCGCCAGCCAGCAACGGCAGCGCAGCCGGGACTGGAATGTCCGGGGGCTCCGGTGTGACGCCATCGTGCGTAATGTCGAACACCCACACCCGCTGCGCATCGTTGACCTGTGTGGTAAAATTGGTCAACTCCACTGAAACGGAGTTAGAGCTAAAACCAGTAGAGGCGATTTCGGCCGCACTCGTGGGCCCCTGAGTTGAATTCAGCGAGATGCCCGTGATACCGCCGACAAGCCCGCCTTGCAGGTCCATGTCGCTCACGGTCCACAATATTTGATCACCGATTTGGCTGCTGATGCCAATCCATTCATACGTCAAGGTCAACTGAGCAGCCGAAAGATCTGCTGTCCATGTGGGATCGTTCACTTGACCGACAATATCGAAAATCCCGGTTGCCTCTACCCCCGGATCAACAACGGCTGTGCCTGTTTGGCTGAGAATCGCGCCGACGGTGTTCGGCGCATTCAGCAGGAAGTCCACCTGGTCGCCGACAAAAACGGCGTTTGCGCTCCCTGCGGTCAGCGTCATCGCAGACGCCAGCAGCGCTGTCTTAAAATGCTTCATAACTGAGCCCTTTCGTATTTTGATCCAGGCTCGACATTATTCAAACTGCGCCCGGCCCGATGTGACTTTTAGCACATGTGACGTACGTCTTCGAAAATTTATAGTAGTAGCTCCCTTTGTGCCGCCCGTGAACGGCGGTTCAGCATGCTTGCAACCGCGCCGGAAATCTGTTGGTGATTGGCTCTGTTAGCGCAACAGCGGAAATGCACGGAATGAAACCGACTCTCTTTGCCTGCCTTGCCATGGCTCTCGCCGTTGGCGGTTGCGATGTTTACGGCAACATGAACCGGGAAGCACCGGCGGATGAACGCGCCAAGCTGGTAATTGAGAACGCCGGCACCGACGACGTGCTGGTCGTCAACGGCGAAACCGTCGGCCGCGCCGTCGCCTACGACGAGGAAGGCAGCGCCTTCCACCTCACCCAGGGCAATTACCAGATCGAGGTGCGGAACGCGTCGGAGGTTCGGTTGATGGAAACCGTCTTCGCGACCGACGGCACCACCCAGGTTCTGTCCGTCCCGGCCCCAGCCGAAGAGGCGAAGCCCGCCCAGTAACCGGGCGGCCTCGCAACCCCCGCGAAATCAACACGCAGAACCGGCGGCCGACCTACATCAGCCGCTCGATACCGGCGGGTTCACGGCCCTGCTCAACCGACTGGACGGCGTCCACCAGCTTGGTGCTGGCAGGGGTCGGGATGCCGATTTCCTTGCCCTTGTCGGCAACCAGGCCGTTGATGAACTCAATCTCGGTGCGGCGGCCCTTTAGCATGTCCTGACCCATGGACGGGCGCGCACCCTCCTTGGCCTTCGCGGCATTGGCCAGCAGCTTGGCCTCGACCGCCTGGAAGTTCGGGGCGTCGTTGGCGCCGCTCTCCAGTTCCTGTGCGGCCTTGTCCCAGACCTCCGGCGCGAAGCCGTTAATCTCCTCCAAGGCATAGCCGAGCGCCTGGCCGACCCGCACCGATTCGCCCGCAATGCGGATCGACAGGTGCCGCGCAGGCTCCTCCTGCATGTATTCCTTGATGCTCATGCCGGTGGAGGCTGCCACGCCATTGCCCATGGCATTCGCCACCAGCTTCGACCAGCGCTCGCCCCACAGGTTCGTGGTGGCCTTGGCCGAATCGATCTTGGAGAGCCAGTCGACGATCATCTCCAGCCTGGGCGTGATCACACAAGTCGCCTCACCCGCGCGGAAGACCGTGTGCTCCGCCCCGCCCTTGGCGATTCGGCGGATCACGTGGCCCGGCCCAACCAGTTCGACGACGATCTTCGCCGCGATGCAGCCGAGCGTCTTGCCCCAGCCGACGATGCCCGCAATCGTCTCCTCGTTCATGCAGTTCTGGAGGGAGACCACACATCCCGTCGGCGCCAGATAGTCCTTGATCAGCGTCGTTGCCCAGGCGGTGTCGTAGGACTTCACGCAAATAAAGGCGATGTCGATCGGCCGCTCGCGCTTCAGGCCCTGCAGTTCGGTCAGGTTGTAGGCTTTGACCGGCACGGTGAAGCATTCTTCCGCCGTCGTGCCTTCCAGCGTGATGCCGTCGGTCCGCATCTTCTCCACATGGGCCGGCCAGGCATCAAAAAAGCTGACGTCCAGGCCCTGCTGGGCGAGATTGCCGCCGACATACGCGCCGACGGCGCCGGCGCCGACGATCATAATGCGGGGGTTGGTCATGTTGGTCATGGTTGGCGTTTCCTGTCGGTTTCTGTTCAGGCGGCTTCGACCGTCACCCGCCACATTTCACGGCGGTGGCCCTGGTAATCATTGATAGCATAGTGCTGGCTCGACCGGTTATCCCAGACGCCTAGCGTGCCAGGAGACCACTTGTAGCGCGCGGTGAACTCGGGCCGTTTCAGGTGCTGGAACAGGAAGTTCAGCACCGGCGCACTCTCCGCCTCGGTCCAGCCCTTGAAGGTCAGGGTGTGGATGAAGTTGACATAGAGCGCCTTCCGCCCCGTCTCCTCATGCACCCGTACAACCGGTTGTTCCGCCTCCATCGCCAGCTTGTCCAGATTTTGCAACTGGATGCCCTTGCTGTCAGCGTTCATCAGCTTCTTGCGGTCGCCAACCCGGCCCGCGCCCGCGCTGGAAATGCCCGTCAACGGATCGATCAGCGCCTTCATGCTGTCGGACAGTGTATCGTAGGCCATGTACATATTGGCGAACAGCGTGTCGCCGCCAGCGGGCGGCGTCTCCACCGCATAGAGCATGGTCGCAACAGGCGGGTTCTCCAGATAGGTCGTGTCGGCATGAAAGCCGCCGCCGCCGAAATTGGCCTTGTCCTCGGCGTTCTTGATCAGCGGCGTGATCTTCGGGTGTCCCTCCATCCCCTTGGCGAAGGGATATTCGTTCGGCACGCCGAACATGTGCGCCACCTGCACCAGGGCCCCGGGCGAGAGCTTCTGGCCCGGAAAGAACACGGCCAGATTGTCGAGGTAGGCCTGATGCACCTCATCCGACTCGGCGTTGGAGAGCGGCCGGGAGAGATCAATCCCGAACACCTCCGCGCCGAGCGCACCGGCAATCCTCTTCACTTCGATATGCTGATAGGCCATAGGCAGCGTTCCCTGGCTTGGATGGGAGCATTTGGCCGGATTGTAGCGGGCTCAACGGCCGGGTGCTATATTCCTGGCACAAGAGATTGCCCACATCGGTTCGTTCCATGGCGGCCAATACCCTGCCTCACCAACTCCCTGAAGGCACGTCGCGGCATTCAGGGTCCATTCCAGATGCCTCGAAAACACGGGCTCGGCGCTGCTATTCAGATCTCCGGAATGGGTCCTGATTTTCGTCAGGAAATTGAAAACCCAATTGTCTTCCCTCCAAAGGACCACATCCATGTTTCACGACGGCATGCGCGAATTGCAGGACAAGTATGGCGGGCGCAAGGTCGCCGACGCCATCGCCAAACACCGCACCCATGTGGAATTCACCGACGACGACCGCGCCTATATCGAGAGCGTGCCGTTCTTCTTTCTGGCGACCGGTTGGGGTGAGACCATGGATTGCACCATGAAAAGCGGCGAGCCGGGCTTCATCCGCGTCTCAGGCCCAGGTCAGCTCGAATGGCCGGACTATGACGGCAACAACATGCACCGCAGCCTGGGCAACATCACGCGGAACCCATCGGTCGGCCTGCTGTTCGTGAAGTTTGACGGCACGAGCCTCCGCATACGCCTGACCGGCAAGGCGGAGATCATCGAAGATCCGGCGGCATTCGCCCACCTGCCCGGCGCGCTGCGCCTCGTGCGCGTGACGGCGGACTACATCTACTACAACTGCCCGCGCAGCGTGCCGAAGATGGAACTGGTCGAGCCTTCCAAATACCTGCCCCGCGCAGGCTACGAACCGCCCGACCCGGAATGGAAAAGCCGCGACTACATCAAGGCCGCGATGGAGGAATGAGGGAAGCCCCTTAACTCGGCGTCATTGCGAGAAGACCGGATGCAATCCGGGCGACGAAGCAATCCATTCAAGGCAGATACCGCGATCAAAACCATATGGATTGCTTCGCCCGCGCACTCGCAATGACGGCAAAGGGGGAGACCTCACACGCAATGGCGCCGAAGATGAAGCGTAGGTTCCCTACTCCGCCGCGGCGGTTACGGGCTCGTTCTCGTAGTCGAACACGTAGGGCTCCATCGTCTCCTGCGCCGCCATGCGCCGCTCATGCCAGCGCTGGCCGCCGCCATAGTAGGCGAGCGCCCCCGGCCGGGCATTGCCGTCGCCATTGTAATAGCTGAAGCAATCCCGCAGCGGCGCCGACAGCGTGTCCATCGCGGCGCAGTGCTCGGTGTATTCGTTCTCCGCCTCGCGGGTGACGTCCACGGTCCGCGCGCCGTTCTCCCGCATGGTCTCCATCATCCAGGTCACATAGTGCGCGTGCATTTCGGAGACGCGGGTGAAGTTGAACTGGCCGCCGCCGCCCTGGGGGCCGTTCATGATGAACAGGTTCGGGAAGCCCGCCGAGTGCATGCCCAGGAACGTCCGCGTGCCGTCCGTCTCCCACTTCTCCCGCAGGGTCTGGCCATCCCGGCCCCGGATCATGTTGAAGGAGCCGGTGCCCATCCACTCGAAGCCGGTGGCATAGATCAGCACGTCCACGTCGTACTGCACGCCGTCATGCACGATGCCGGTCTCGTTGATCTCCTGCACGCCCGTGGGCGCGGTATCGACCAATTGCACGTTCGGGCGGTTGAAGGACGGCAGATATTCGTCATGGAAGGTCGGGCGCTTGCAGCCATAGGGGTAATAGGGCTTCAACGCCGCCGCGGTCTTGGGGTCCTCGACCACAGCATCCACACGGGCGCGGATCTGCTCCATGATACGGAAATTCGTGTTGAGCTGGCGCTGGATCAGCTCTTCCGGCGTCAGTTCCGTCTTGTGCTGCTTTGGCTTTTTGAGGCTCTCCACCTTGCCCGCCAGGAAGTCGTCATTCCCCTGCAAGGCCGTGCGCCCAGCGGAGATCAGGGCCAGCCGCTCGCGCCGTTTCACCGCCCAATTCGGCTCGTTCGGCCAGGTCGCGTATTCCTCCGGCGTGGTCTCGCGCTGGTCGCGCACGTCGATGGTGGAGGGCGTGCGCTGGAAAACGTAAAGCTGGTCCACGACCTTGGCGATTTCCGGCACGACCTGCACCGCGGTCGCGCCTGTCCCGATGATGCCGACCCGCTTGCCGGTCAGATCGACATGATAGTTCCAGCGCGACGTGTGGAAGGCCTCGCCCTGATATTTCTCCATGCCCTTGATATTGGCGAGCTTCGGCGTGGTCAGAATGCCGTTCGCCAGGACGACAAAGCGCGCCTTCATGGCATCGCCGCGGTCGGTCTTGATGATCCAGCGGCCCAGGGCCTCATCCCAGGTGGTCTGCTCGACCGTGGTGTGGAACAGCGTGCGCTCGTAAAGGCCGAAGCGTTCCGCCATTGTCTGGCAATATTCCAGGATTTCGAAGCCGCTCGCGAACTTCACGGACGGGATGTAGCCCATCTCCTCCAGCAGCGGCAGGTAGGAGTAGCTCTCCACGTCGCAGGCGATGCCGGGGTACCGGTTCCAGTACCAGGTGCCGCCCACGTCGCCGCCTTTTTCGCAGAAGCGCACGTCAGTAAAGCCCGCCTCCCGCAGCCGGTACCAGAGCAGCATCGCGCCGAAGCCCGCGCCGATCACCAGTACCTCGCACTCGTCATCCAGCGCCTCACGCGGGATGGGCGGTTCGGAGTAGACGTCCTCCAGGTATTTGGCGAACTCGCCTTCCATGGCGATATAGTCGGCCGCGCCCCGGCGTTCTTCCTTGTATTCCCGGTACTTGGCCTGTTCCTCGGCATCGAACTTCGCGCCCGGCGGCGGTTCGGGCAGGGTGGTCAGGTTCTTGTCCGTGACGATGGAATACCCTTTGCCCTGGATTTTGTCCGAGGCCTTGGCAGCGCGGGTATTGAAGATCTTGCGGCCCGTGGCGGGGTCGGTCTGAATAGCTGCGGTCATGGATTTGCGATATCCCTTTGATGCGTTTGGCCAGTACTTTTGACCAATACGGCGGGCGAATGCAAACCGGATTGATATGAGCAGGCCCGCGGCGGCGCTATTTGGCCAAGTACTCTGCCGCCAGAAACCGTAAAAACCCAGGCCCCCGCCCAACCGCTTCGCGCCATCCGGAGAGCCAGCCTCTTCCTCTGCCCAACACGCATTTCACTCTCCGGAGTTCGCCAGGGCCTCCGGGGCCCAGCGTTCTTTTCGCGCCCAGCAAGTGTCACAACCTGTCCGTCAGATCTTCCCAATTAGGGTTTTGAGACTCAATTGGGTTTAGCTTCCATCGCCGCCGCCAGCGCTTGATCCGCCGCTCGCGCAGGTGCGCAGCCTCCCACTCGTCGTGCACGTCGACAAAGACAAGGCGATGGACCTTGTACGCCGCCGTCAACCGCGAGCCGAAACCGCTTCGATGCTCCTCCATCCGGCGGGCGAGATCGCTTGTTGAACCAGTGTACAACGTCCCGTTACGCTGGCTAGCGAGGATGTAGACGTAAAAAGGCATCAGAAAGCAGGAATCCAGCTTAACAAGACTATCCTGACTGCTATTGTTTAACACCCGGTAAAAACAGAAACTCCTGGGTCCCAGACGCCCTGAAGGGCTCCGGGAAGTTAGGAAAAATACGGAAATTGTGGACTCCCCGGAACGGCGCAGCCGTGTCCGGGGCCACCATTTCTATTTCCGCTTCTCTCTCAACAAGCAGTGGATTCAGTGGTTCCACCAGGCCCGGTCGGAGAAAGCGCGCAGGTCGAGCTCGAACGTCCAGGCGCTGCGGTGCTGCTGGTGGACGTGCCAGTAGGTGTCGGCGATGCGGTCCGGCACGATCAGGCCGTCTTCCGCGCCCTTCGTCGCCCGCAGTTCGGCAAAGCGCTCCGCCCCCAGCATCTTGCCCAGCGTGTCCGGCGCATCGACCGAGCCGTCGATGACGATATGCGCGACGTGGATACCCTTTTGCGCGAATTCCGCGTTCAGCGACTGACATAGCATCCGCCGTCCCGCCATGGCCGACGCATGGCTGTGCTGCCCGCCATTGCCCCGCATGGCCGCCGTCGCGGAGGTCACCAGGATCGTGCCGCCGCCCCGCTCCTCCATCAACGGACAGACGCAGGACGCCACCCGGAACAGCGCGAATGTCGCCATGCGCCAGCCAAGCTCGAACTGCTTGTAAGAGGTCTCAGCCAGCGCCCGGTTGCCGATTTGGGCGCCCAGGTTGAACACCACTGCCTCAATCGGGCCGATATCCCTCTCCACCGCCGCGATTCGATCCTCGATCGCATCCGGCTCGACCGCATTCAGCAGGTACCCGCTGGCCGAACCGCCCTCGCTCTCGATGTCGGCTACCAGTTTACGCAGGCCTTCCTCATCGCTTCGCCGGCAGAGCACGGCATGATAGCCTTCACGGGCAAAGCGCTTGCCGACATTGCCGCCAATGCCGGCACCGGCGCCGATAACCAAACAGACTGGCTTCATCGCCACGATGCTCCTTCTTATTTGCTGGCAATCCGCACCCTAGAGCGGGCCGTTAAAATCCGCGAGGCTCCGGCCATGACCGCCCCTGCAAAAGACAATTTCAACAAGGGCATTCTGTTCATGGTCTTCGGGGTGTTTTGCATCACTATGAACGACACCATCATCAAGCAGTTCTCCGACAGCTACCCGTTGCATCAGATGGTGTTTCTGCGCTCGGCCATCGGCATCGGCTTCAGCCTGGGATTGCTGCAGTTCGAGGGCGGGTTCCGGGCACTCCGCACCAGCCGGCCGTTGCTGCACCTGCTGCGCGGCCTCTGCCTGGTGGCGGCCAACATGGCCTTCTTCCTGGCGCTTGCGACCACGCCGCTTGCCGATGTCACCGCCCTGTTCTTCGTGGCACCCCTGTTCATCACCCTGCTCTCCATCCCGGTACTGGGCGAAAAAGTCGGCATCCGCCGGTTTGCCGCCGTGTTGGCAGGCTTCGCCGGCGTGCTCATCATGTTGCGCCCCGGCAGCGCCGAAACCGGCGAGGCCGACCGCCTGACCCTGCTGCTGCCGGTGGTGGCGGCGTTCTGCTATGCCTGCATGCAGGTGCTGACCCGTAAGCTCGGCATTGCCTCCACCGCTTCCGCGATGGCGGTCTATACGCAAGGCACCTTTATCCTGGTATGCGCCGGGTTCTGGCTGGTCGCCGGCGACGGACGCTATGCCGAGGGCCTGGAAAGCGAGAGCATGATCTTCCTGCTGCGCGCCTGGACCTGGCCCGCGGACAGCGACTGGCCGCTGCTCCTGTTCCTCGGCCTGTTGTCGGCGCTGATCAGCTATTCCCTGGCGCAGGCCTACCGCTCCTCCGACGCGGCCAGCGTCGCGCCGTTCGAGTACGTGGCCATGCCCATGGCGATCCTCTGGGGCTGGCTGGTATTCGGCGACCTGCCGGACGCCTGGGTCCTCGCCGGTTCGGCCCTGATTGCTGCCAGCGGCACCTATGTGTTCCTGCGGGAGAAGCAGCGCGCCCGCCCGAACGCGGCGCGCCGCCCGCGGGGGCGGGTCTGAGCCCCGTCTACTGGTGCGAATAGAGCGTCGCGCCTGCGACCGGCAAGGTGGCCTTCAGGATCGTGCCGGTTTGGCTCTCGGTGATGTAGAGGTCTTTGTTCTCTGGCCCGCCGAACGCAATGTTCGTCGTCGCATGACCGGTTGGGGAGTTCACCCGGTAGATCGGCTGTCCCAAGGCATCGAACACCCAGATTGCGCCCAGGCCGACATGGCTGACCACCATGCCGCCATCCACCGTAATCGTGATACCGTCCGGGCCGGTGCCCCCTGACATCTGGATGAAGGTACCGACCTTTGAGGGCCGGCCATCCAGCATGATCGGCACGCGCCAGATGGCGTTGGCGCGGGTGACGGCGACGTAGAGGGTTTTTCCGTCCAGGCTCCATACCAACCCATTCGGGCTGGGAATGCCCGCGAGCAGGAGGTCCACCTCACCCGATGGCAATTGCCGGAAAACCCGGCCGGACGGATCGTGCAAGCCTGTCTGGCCCTGGTCCGTCCAGGCGAGCGTGCCGTCGCCGGAAAAGGCAAGATCGTTGCAGCCTTTAAAGGATTCCAGCCTGAAGCGCGTGCAATGCTCTGTAACCGTGCCGGTCGCCGGGTCGAGGTGCATGAGACCGTGCTTGCTATCGGTAATCAGGATGCGGCCGTCCCGGTGGATGCGCAGGCCATTCGGCTCACCGTCATACTCGGCCACCAGATCAACACTGCCGTCCGGCTTGGCACGGAACACCCGGCCCCAGGGGATGTCGGTGAAATAGAGATTGCCTGCCCGGTCGAAGCTCGGCCCCTCGACAAAGCAATCGACCGCTGCGCCCTGGCGGTTGGTGTCCGCCCAAACAGAGCGCTCATTCCGGCGGTACTTTGCCGGGACTTCGCAGAAAACTTCAGCCTCGATCACTTCGGGCAGGGGATACCAGGACATAGGCGTTTCCTTTTCGAACTAGGACCGCTTTCGCCCTTCGACAGGTTCAGGGTGAAAGCTCTTTTCTTGCGCTCACAACCTATCGGCGGTGCGGCGCAGGGTTTACCGATAAGAAGCCATTTCACCCTGAGCCTGTCGAAGGGCGAGATGGCGTGGCGTTTGACGCAAATACGTTCGGCGAGCTGCTATCCCCGGCCGACGAACGGCATCTTCGATGCCATCACGGTCACGGTCTGAACGTTCGCGTCGAGGCTCATGTTGGCCATCAGCACGATGGTGTCGGCGACATTGGTCACGTCCATCACCGGTTCCGCCTTGCTCGAGCCGTCCGGCTGCAACACACCGTTCTTCATCCGCTGGGTCATCGGCGTCTCGGCATTGCCGATATCGATCTGGCAGGCAACGATGTCGTAGGCGCGGCCGTCCAGCGAGGTGGCCTTGGTCAGGCCGGTGATCGCGTGCTTGGTCGACGTGTAGGGCGAGGAAAACGGCCGGGGCGTATGCGCGGAGATCGAGCCATTGTTGATAATGCGCCCGCCCTTCGGGTTCTGCGCCTTCATCATGCGGAAGGCCTCCTGGGTGCAGTAGAACGGCGCGGAGAGGTTCAGGTTCACCACCCCCTGCCATTGCTCGACCGTCAGGTCTTCCAGCGGCACCGGCGGCGTGCCCCCGCCCGCATTGTTGAACAGCATGTCGAGGCGCGACCACTGCTCCCGGTAGGCCGCAAACAGCTTCGTCACCCCCTCCGGCGTGGAGACGTCGGCCTGGATCGGCAGCGCCCGCCCGCCGTCCGGGCCGGCCAAGGCTACGGTCTCGTCCAGAGCATCAACCCGGCGGCCTGCCAGCGCCACATGCCAGCCGTCCTTCAGCAGCCCCAGCGCCGAATAGCGGCCGATGCCGGAGCCGGCGCCGGTAATCAGGGCGAATTTGTTCTTGTCAGCCATGGGGGGAAGTCTCCTGCCGGAAATATTCGATCGTTGCGTTGACCGCACATTGCCCGCGACCACGAAATTTGGCTAGTCTTTAGGAAGCGCAGGGCGCCACTAGCAGGACGGGAGATCATTCATGACCATCCAGCTAAACCACACCATCGTCAGCGCGCGTGACCAGGACGCTTCCGCCAGGTTTCTGACCGAACTCCTCGGCCTTCCCGCACCGAAAAACTACGGCCCGTTCACGGTCGTGCAAACCGGCGAGACCTCACTCGATTTTTTCAGCACGGACCAGGCGATCACCCCCCAGCACTATGCCTTTCTGGTGGGCGAACAGGAGTTCGATCAGATTTTCGCCCGCATTCAGGCAAAGGGCGTGCCCTACTGGGCCGATCCGCACCACACCAAACCCGGCCAGATCAACCACCGTGACGGCGGGCGCGGCTGCTACTTTGACGACCCGGACGGCCACATCCTGGAAATCCTGACCCGGCCATACGGCAGCGGCGATTCATAGCCCCGCCGGCAAGCCTTAGCCCTTCTTCGGCTGGAACACATGCTCCGGCCCTGGGAAGGCGCGCGCACGCACGTCGTCGGCATAGGCCTTGATTGCCTCACCCGCCGCCTTGCCCAGTTCGGCATAGGGTTTGGCGAATTTCGGGCGGAAATCGGTGAACATGCCGAGGATATCGTCCACCACCAGGATCTGCCCGTCGCAGGCCATCGACGCGCCGATGCCGACGGTCGGGATGGGGATCGCACCGGTAATTTCGCGCGAAATGTCCTCCGCCGTTTTCTCGATCACCACGCTGAACGCGCCTGCCTCGGCCACCGCCTTCGCGTCAGCCAGCACCTGGGTGCGGCTCGCGTCGTCGCGGCCCTGCACCTTGTAGCCGCCGAACGTGTTCACCGCCTGCGGGCGCAGGCCGATATGCGCCATGACCGGCACGCTGCGCTCGGTCAGGAACTTGATGGTCGGCGCCATGGTTACACCGCCCTCCAGCTTCACGGCCTGGCAGCCGGTTTCCACCATGATCCGGGCGGCGTTGCGCATCGCTTGATCCGGCCCTTCCTCGTAGGAGCCAAACGGCATGTCCACCACGACACAGGCGCGCGAGGACCCCCGCATGGTCGCCTGGCCATGCGCAATCATCATCTCCATCGTCACGCCGATGGTGGATGGTAGGCCGTAAACCACCATGCCCAGCGAGTCGCCCACCAGAATCAGGTCGCAATGAGCATCCACCAGCTTGGCCACCTGGGTGGTGTAAGCGGTAAGGCAGGCAATTGGCTCGCCACCCTTGCGGGCGGAGATACCAGGCGGTGTGATACGGGCCATGACAAGCTCCATGGTCGGGGAATTTCAGAATTGGGGCAAAAACGCCCGAACACAATCGGGCATGCAAGGCCGAATTCGGCATGACAGCCATGCAGCACGCCGAAATCCAGCAATATTGTACACCACAAGCCCCGAATTCCGGCCCTAGAATGCGTGCGAAGATGCACTGTTCCGTGGCGGAGAAAATTGAGCGATGCGTGCGATGGTCCTTGCCCGACAGGGTCAGCCGCTCGAAATGCGGCAACTGAACGTTCCCGAGCCTGGACTCGGCCAAGTCCGCATTGCGGTTTCAGCCTGCGGAGTCTGCCGCACCGACCTGCACGTGGTCGATGGCGACCTGGTCCAGCCGAAACTGCCCCTCGTGCCGGGCCATGAAATCGTCGGGCGGGTGGATGCACTGGGCGCGGGCGTTACCGGCCTGACCGTCGGGCAGCGGGTTGGCGTGCCCTGGCTGGGCCATGCCTGCGGCCATTGCCCTTACTGCCGTCGCGATGTCGAAAACCTCTGCGACGACCCGCTATTCACCGGCTACACCATTGACGGCGGTTATGCGGAGATGTGCGTCGCCGACGCCCATTTCGTGTTGCCGCTGCCCAGCGGTGGCAAGAGCGATGCGGAACTGGCTCCACTCCTCTGCGCCGGCCTGATTGGCTACCGCTCGCTGAAGATGGCGGGCCAGGGTCAGGACGAGGCCGAACGGCTCGGCATTTATGGCTTCGGCGCCGCCGCGCACATCCTGGCGCAGGTTGCGGTCTGGCAAGGCCGCAGGCTCGCGGCGTTCACCCGCCCGGGAGACGGCGCCGCGCAGCAGTTCGCCCGCGACTTGGGTGCGGACTGGGCCGGCGGCTCCGACGAGCCGGCTCCGTTCGAACTGGACGCAGCCATCATCTTCGCGCCGGTCGGCAGTCTGGTGCCCGCCGCACTCCGTGCGGTGCGCAAGGGCGGCACGGTCGTCTGCGGCGGCATTCACATGAGCGACATTCCCGCCTTCCCCTACAGCATTCTGTGGGGCGAGCGGCGCGTGGTGTCGGTCGCCAACCTGACCCGGCAGGACGGTTTGGAATTTCTGGAAATCGCCGCGCAAGCGGGCGTCGAGACGGCCGTCAGCACCTATCCGCTGGCAGAGGCCAACACCGCCCTGGACGACCTGCGCGACGGACGATTGACCGGCGCGGCAGTGCTTCTTCCGTAAAGGGCGGCCGCCCCCGGGAAGGTGCCAGCGGGCAACCGGCGGTTATCCGCCGAGGGTCAGAGTCACCGGCGTCCAAACTCTTTGCCGGCGGGTGGCGCGTTCGCCGCCGCTCTCTTCCTCGTAGTGCCGGTGTTCCGCCTCGCCGAACTGGGCGCCGCGGTTCTCGGTCAGGTTCGCGTTCATGATACCGTAGAGTTGGCCGTCCACTTCCTGCACCGCGCCGATATAGTTGCCGCAATTTTGGCAGATCAGGAAATCGGCGGTCTTCAACCCGAACCGGTAGCGGTTCAGCGCCGCCTTATTCGCCACATGCAGCGCCATGTGCCCCTCCGGATCGCTCAGCGAGCGCATGTTGTGCGACCGGCAGAAATCACACTGGCAGGCGCGCAGCCACATGTCCTCCGGCGATTTCTCCGTGGTCAGCGTGGCCGTCAGGTTGCCACAATGGCAGGAGCCGTTGATGATGGGCATGGTTTGGCCTCCTCCTCAGTGGTCGCCCATACAATGATTTCCGGACCGGTGGAAGCCTGCCCTATCGATGAGAGAGCCAACCCTGGAGTGATCAGGCGGCGGCAACTGCGGTCCGGGTTGTCAATAAGTCGTAACCGCGATTTAGACGGAATAAAAAGGGTGCGCCCGGATAACAAGCTGGTACGCTTCAGGAGGAACATCAGTCAAAGTTTCCATGTCCTGCGCCATCAACTAGCAGTGAGGCATATGAAAAATGGAATATTTGGAGAGCCTATTTGGCGTCATCGGTGACCTGACCTGGGGATGGTCGCTGATCCCGATATTGGTCGTATTCGGCCTGTTCATCACGATCACCACCGGTTTCGTCCAACTGGAATATTTTGTGCGGATGTTCCGGGTGTTGCGCGGCGGCGACCCCGGTGCCGATCCCAACGCAATTTCGGCGCGAGAGGCGCTGCTGGTATCGGTCGGCGGACGCGTCGGCGGCGGCAATATCGCCGGTGTCGCCGTCGCGATCACGCTGGGCGGGCCGGGCGCCGTTTTCTGGATGTGGGCCATCGCCCTGGTCGGCATGGCGACCAGTCTGGTCGAGTGCTCACTCGCCCAGTTGTTCAAACGGGCGGAGGGCGATAGCACCTTCCGCGGTGGCCCGGCGCGCTCCATCATTCACGGCCTCGGCCCGCAGTACCGTTGGCTGGCGGTCACCTACGCAATCTGCCTGATTGCGGCATTCGGCATCGGTTTCAACGCATTCCAGGGCAACACCGTCGCCGGTGCGGCGCAGGACAGCCTGGGGATCGAGCGGATGTGGACCGGCATCGTGCTGGCGATTGCGGCCGGCATCATCATCTACGGCGGCATCCATCGCATCGCCAAGGTTGCGGACGTGGTCGTGCCGATCATGGCTATCGGCTATTTGGGCATCGGCCTGCTGATCATCATCATCAATATCGGTGAACTGCCGGGCGTGATCGGCTCAATCTTCGCCAATGCCTTCGGCTTCGAGGAGGCGGTCGGCGGCGGCATGGGCGCTGCCATCGCACAGGGGCTGCGCCGCGGCCTGTTCTCGAACGAAGCCGGCCTCGGATCCGCGCCGAACGTGGCGGCAACCGCCGACGTGCACCATCCAGTCAGCCAGGGCATCACCCAGTCGTTTTCCGTCTTTATCGACACGATGCTGATCTGCACCTGCACCGCCTTCATCATCCTGCTTGGCGACGTTTACGTGCCGGGCGCGGCGGACATTAACGGCATCGCCCTGACGCAGCAGTCGCTGGTCTCCCATTTAGGTGAATGGGCGCAGTATTTCCTGACTGGCGCGATCCTGCTGTTTGCGTTCAGCTCGATCATTTACAATTACTATCTGGGAGAGAACGCGCTGACGTTCTTTTCCAACCAGGCCATCCTGCTGCACGTCTTCCGCCTGGCGATTGTTGGGATCGTGTTTCTGGGCGCCGTCGCACCCGGCGCCACGTCGGTGTTCTTTTTCTCCGACCCGATGATGGGCATTCTCGCCCTGGTCAATCTTCTGGCGCTGATGATGCTGTTCCCGACCGCCATGCGCCTGCTCCGGGACTTCCGCCGGCAGTTAAAGGCGGGTATCGACCGTCCGGTCCTGAACCCGGACGATTACAAGGATCTGGACATCGACCTGAATGCCTGGAAGAAGCGCTGAGGCGATCTGAATTCCCGCATGAAAAAGCCTGGCTCAATCGTTCATCGTTGAGCCAGGCCGGTTTCCATAGCGGGATGGTGCCACGATCTATACGTGGAAGCTCTCGCCGCAGCCGCAGCGGCCTTTTTCATTCGGGTTCTCGAAGGTGAAGCCGCTGGTGAAGCGGTCTTCCTTGTAGTCGACCTCCGAGCCGAGGATAAACATCACGGCGGTCGGGTCGATGAAGAGCTTCACGCCCTTCTGCTCCACCACTTCCTCGAACCGCTTGGGCTCGTCGGCATATTCCACCGAATAGCTCATGCCTGAGCAGCCGCGGGTCTTCACGCCAATGCGCAGGCCCTGCACCGGGTCTTCGCTCTTCGCTACCAGCGCCTTCACACGGTCGGCGGCGGCATCGGTCAGGGTAACGACGGGGGGACGTTCCATGTCAGTCAGTCTCCTCTAGCTCTCTTACATTAATCTTAACGCAGCGCCTCGCCGCGTCAAAACGCAAACCTTAAAATCCCGATTAAAACCCGAGGGCCAGACGGGCGTCTTCGCTCATCATTTCCGGTGTCCAGGGTGGGTCGAAGGTCAGCGTGACCTCAATCTCGCCGATGCCCGGCACGCCGTCCAGAGCATCCGCCACCATAACGGGCATCTCGCCCGCTACGGGGCAGCCCGGCGCGGTCAGGGTCATTACCACCTTGGCCGAACCATCCTTGTGGATGTCCAACTCATAGATAAGACCCAGATCGAAAATGTTAACCGGAATCTCGGGGTCGTAGACGGTCCGTAGCGCCTCGATAGCGTCCTCGCCGGTGGCGATTTCCTGGCCTTCCGGCAGGGGTTCACCGCGGCGGGCGCACAGGTCCTGGAGTTCTTCCATGGACAATTGTTCGCCCATGAACATGCTGTCATCCGGGTAGCCGAAGGGGGAGTTCATCGTTCTGGTTCTCCGAATAGCCCGTTAGCTGAAAATCGTGCGCACATCGTCGAGCGACTGTACCAGCCGGTCCACGTCTGCGCGTGTGTTGTAGAGGCCAAAGCTCGCCCGCGCGGTAGAGGCGACACCCAAGCGGTCCATCAGCGGCTGGGCGCAGTGATGGCCGACACGCACGGCGACACCCGCCCGGTCGATGATCGTGCCTACGTCATGGGCGTGCACGCCT
The DNA here is from genome assembly GCA_965222315.1 of Alphaproteobacteria bacterium. Lineage (GTDB taxonomy): Bacteria > Pseudomonadota > Alphaproteobacteria > Bin95 > Bin95 > JACKII01. The sequence continues at coordinate 3,927,204 of OZ244951.1, forward strand.
TCCCAGGTGAAGGAGATGATGCCCGCCTTGCCCGGCGCGGTGCCGTAAAGCGTCACCTCCGGGATCTGGGCGAGTTGTTCCATGGCGTATGTGGTCAGGTCGTGCTCGTGCGCCTCAATCGCCTCGTGGCCGATGTCGTTCATGTAGTCCATGGCGCGGGCAAGCGCGATGGCCTCGACAATGGGCGGCGTCCCGGCCTCGAAGCGGTGCGGCGGGTCCTTGTAAGTGCTTTCCGTGATCGAGACGAAGTCGATCATCTCGCCACCGCCCTGGTAAGGCGGCATCGCCTCCAGCAGTTCCGGACGGCCCCACAACGCGCCGATGCCGTTCGGGCCGTAAACCTTGTGGCCCGTAAACGCATAAAAGTCGGCGCCGAGGTCCGGCACATCCAGCTTCAGGTGCGGCGCGGCCTGGCTCCCGTCCACCACCACGATGGCCCCGGCAGCATGGGCGGCGGGCACGATCTCGTCCTTGATCGGCACGACGGTGCCCAGCGCGTTGGAGACATGGGTAATGGCCACAACCTTCACCCGGCCGCTCGCCAGCAGGGCCTTGTAAGTCTCCAGGTCGATCTGGCCGTCGTCCAGGATCGGTATGCCCTTGACCACCGCGCCGGTCGCCTTCGCGGCCATCTGCCAGGGGATGATGTTGGAGTGATGCTCCAGTTCAGAGATCAAGATCTCGTCGCCGGGTTTCAGGTTGGAGCGGGCGTAGGAATAGGCCACCAGGTTCAGGCTCTCAGTCGAGCCGCTGGTGAAGATCACCTGCTCGGCATCCGGCACGCCCAAGAACTTCGCCACCGTCGCCCGCGCGCCCTCGTACCGGTCGGTGCAGCGCTGGCTCAGCCAGTGAATGCCACGGTGAACGTTGGCGTAGTCGTTTTCCCAGACATCGCGGAACACGTCCACGACCTGCCGCGGCGTTTGGGCGGACGCCGCGCTGTCCAGAAAGACCAGCGGCTTGCCATAAACCTCGCGCGACAGGATCGGGAAGTCGGCGCGGATGGCTTCGACGTCGAAATTCGGCTTGGCCAGCGTTTGGGCTGTTGCGTTCATCGGGCAAGATGCTCCTGCACCAGGGTGAGAGCCGCCTCACGGGCGGGTTCGAACGGAATATTGTCGATGGTCTCCGCCAGGAAGGCTTCGACCAGCAGGCGGCGGGCCTCGTCAGCGGGGATACCGCGGCTTTGCAGGTAGAATAGCTGGGTCTCGTCCAGGTCGCCCGCCGTCGCGCCGTGCGAGCACTTCACGTCGTCGGCGTAAATCTCCAGCATGGGCTTGCTATCGATCTCCGCATGATCGGAGAGCATCAGCGCCCGGTTGAGCTGGTGACCATCCGTGCGTTGCGCGTCCTCCGCCACAACGATGTGGCCTTGGAACACGCCGCGGCCATGATCGTCCAGCACGCCCTTGTAAACCTGGCGGCTGGTGGTGTCGGCGACCGCGTGCACGATCTTGGAAGTATGATCCAGATGCTGCTTGCCGCGCGCGGAATACGCGCCGTCGAGCACGCAATCCGCACCTTCGCCCAGCAGTTTGACCGTCAGCCGGTTGCGGGCGAGCGCGCCACCGACGGTGACCACATAGTTGGTGTACTGCCCGCGCGCCGAAATGCCGACCGTGTGGTGCCAGACGTGGTTGGCGTTTTCCGCCTCCGCCTGCAGCTTGATGTGAGTCAGCTTCGCCCCTTCGGCCAGGGTGATCTCGGTCGAGCCATTGTTCAGTGTGCTCTCCCCCGCCGCCATTGCCACGTGGCGTTCGATCACCATGGCATCACCGCCGGTCACGTCGATCCGGTTGCGCACATGCGTCATCTGCGGCGAGGCTCCGGGGGCCGTGATGTAGAGCAGTTCTATCGGGCCTTCGCTGCCATCCAACGTCAGAACGGCTCCGTCTTCAGCCATGGCTGCGGTCAGCGCCAGCATCGGATCGTCCTCCGCCTCATCGCCCAGCGCAATCTCTGCGGGCGCATGAGCCAGCGAGGCGAAACCGGCAACCGGCGCATCGGACAGCGTGTCCGAATAGCGACCATTGACGAACACGGCGCGGGCGGCATCGCCCATACGGGCCGGCAGCGGGCCGTTCAACTCAAAATTGGCGGGAGCCGGCTGAAAGCCGGAGCGCGCCAGATGCACGAGGCTCGTATACTTCCATGCCTCAATCTTGTGATGCGGCAGGCCGGTTTCCGCGAACCGGTCGAAAGCCGCCTGGCGCGCGGCATTGCCGGACGCGCCGAAGGCTTCCTGGAAAGTATCGACTCCGAATTTGCGGGCGGGTGCAGCCATGGTCAGGCGGCCTCCCCGATCACATCGGCGTAGCCTTCGGCTTCCAGGCGGTGGGCCAGGTCCTTGTCGCCGGTCTTGATGACACGTCCGTCAGCCAGTACGTGCACCACGTCCGGCACGATATAGTCGAGTAACCGCTGGTAGTGGGTGATCACCAGCATGGAGCGCTCCGGCGAACGCATGCTGTTCACGCCTTCGGCCACGATTTTCAGCGCGTCAATGTCCAGCCCCGAGTCAGTCTCGTCGAGGACGGCGAGGCTTGGCTCCAGCATGGCCATTTGCAGCATCTCGTTGCGCTTTTTCTCGCCGCCGGAAAAGCCGACATTGACGGCGCGCTTCAACACCTCGTCCGACATGCCGAGTTCTTTCAGCTTGGCGCGGGCAGCCTTCACGAAGGCCATGCCGTCCATTTCGTCCTCGCCGCGCGCGCGGCGCACGGCATTGACGGCGGTGCGCATGAAAGTCGTGCCGGTCACGCCCGGAATCTCCACCGGGTATTGGAACGCCAGGAAGACGCCAGCCCCCGCACGCTCGTCCGGCGACAGGTCCAACAGGTTCTGGCCATTGTATTCGACGGAACCTTCGGTGACCTCATAGCCGTCTCGGCCGGCCAGCACGTAGGAAAGCGTGCTCTTGCCGGACCCGTTCGGCCCCATGATCGCATGCACCTCGCCCTTCGGGATGTGCAGGTCGATGCCTTTGAGGATTTCCTTGCCATCAACGGTGGCGTGGAGATTTTTGATCGTGAGCATTTATCTTGCCTTCAAACTTAAAACATTGCCGTCATTGCGAGGAGCCGCAGGCGACGGAGGGAAAGCGGGGCGCATTCATCACCCGACGCTCCCCTCCAATGAAATGCCGACCAGTTTCTGCGCCTCGACGGCGAATTCCATCGGCAATTGTTGCAGGACTTCCCGGCAGAAGCCGTTGACGATCAGGGCGACCGCCTCTTCGTCGTCAATGCCGCGGGACTGGCAGTAGAACAGTTGGTCTTCGGAGATTTTGGAGGTCGTCGCCTCGTGCTCCACCCGCGCAGTGCGGTTCTGGCTCTCGATATAGGGGAAGGTGTGCGCCCCGCAGCGATCGCCGATCAGCAGCGAGTCGCATTGGGTATAATTGCGCGCCTTGTCCGCCTTGGGCGTCACCCGCACCAGGCCGCGGTAAGTATTGTGCGCTCGGCCGGCCGATATGCCCTTGGAGATGATCCGCGAACGCGAGCCCTTGCCCCGGTGGATCATCTTGGTGCCGGTGTCGGCCTGCTGGTAATTGTTGGTGATGGCGATGGAATAGAACTCGCCCACCGTATCCTCGCCCTGGAGGATGCAGGAAGGATACTTCCACGTCGCGGCCGAGCCGGTCTCCACCTGAGTCCAGGAGATCTTGGAGCGGTCGCCCTTACAGATGCCGCGCTTGGTGACGAAGTTGAAGATGCCGCCCTTGCCGTTCTCATCGCCAGGGTACCAGTTCTGGACGGTGGAATATTTGATCTCCGCATCGCCCAGCGCCACCAGTTCGACGACGGCTGCGTGCAACTGGTTTTCGTCGCGCATCGGCGCGGTGCAACCCTCCAGATAGCTGACATAGGAGCCTTCGTCGGCGATGATCAGCGTCCGCTCGAACTGGCCCGTGTTCATGGCGTTGATGCGGAAATAGGTCGACAATTCCATCGGGCAGCGCACGCCCGGCGGGATGTAGACAAAGCTGCCGTCCGTGAAGACCGCGCAGTTCAACGTCGCGAAGAAGTTGTCCGTGTAGGGGACAACGCTGCCCAGGTACTTCTTCACGAGTTCCGGGTGGTTCTCGATCGCCTCGGAGATCGGGCAGAAGATCACACCCGCGTCGTTCAACTTCTTCTTGAAAGTGGTCGCGACAGAGACGCTGTCGAACACCGCATCGACCGCCACATTGGACACGCCCGCCAGCATTTCCTGCTCGCGGAGCGGAATGCCCAGCTTCTCGTAGGTGCGCAGCAGTTCCGGGTCGACCTCATCCAGGCTTTGCGGCCCGTCCGATTGCGACTTCGGCGCGGCGTAATAATAGACGTCCTGATAGTCGATTTCCGGCAGGTCGAGCTTCTGCCACGAGGGCATCTCCATGCCCTGCCAATAGCGGTAAGCCTTCAGCCGCCATTCCAGCATCCATTCCGGCTCATGCTTCTTGGCCGAAATGAAGCGGATCACATCCTCGGACAGACCCTTCGGGGCCATGTCCATCTCGATATCGGTGGAGAAGCCGTACTTGTAGCCTTCGCCCGCGAGGGATTCGACCTGTTCAATGGTCTCTGTCGTGGCGCTCATGCGCTTACCTCTTGGTTGATCGTTTGGGGTTGGGCGTCTGTGCGCCCGAAATGGGTGATCGGACGCAGCAGGTCAGCCAGCGTTACGCTGTCCAGCGCAGAGCGGATCGCGGTATTCACCTGTTCCCAGCCGCCCGCCATCAGGCAAAGCGACTCGACGGCGCAATTGTCTTCCGCGCCGTCCACACAGGCAGTCACCGCCAGCGGCCCCTCGAAAGCGACGACCAGTTCCCGCACCGTGACATCTTCCGGATCCCGCGTGAGCTCATAGCCGCCGCGCGCGCCCCGATGGGATGTCACGACACCCGCAGCAGCCAACGGCTTCAGCACCTGGCTGACAGTCGCGCCCGGCAAGCCGGTTGCCTCTGCGATTTCCGGCGCGGAAAGCAAGCGGCCGCGCTGGCCGACCAACTGGCCTAATACCACCACGCCATAATCTGTCATCTTGCTTAAGCGGAACATGATGCCGCAAAGTCCAATCCGTATGGTTGGGATACGGATTAAATGGAGTGATTTACTCCTGATTGCAACCCTTCTCTAGCAGGCTGCTAGAAAATGCTGACAAATAGCCCGCATACTGAGCAGCGAGTGGCAGTGAGCGTATCGAAGGGGTCCCGCACCTGCCGAAAAGGCCCCTTCGATACGCCCTGAACACTGGTAGTGGCTACTAAGGGTGCGGGTGAGTAGGCTTTTCAGCAACCTGCTAAACCGGGCTGCGCAGAAATAGAGAAGCCCTTCCTGCCCCCTCACGCCGAGCCGATCGAAGCACCCTCGACTTTCGGGGCGATATCCCCGGCGAACCGTTCCAGCGACCGGACCTCGCCCTTGGGGTCGATCAGCAGCACCGTATCAACACCGCCCTCGGCAATGATCCGCAAGCGCTCCGCGATCACGTCCGCCTTGCCGATCAGGGAGGAGCCGTCCTCCGCCAAACCCGCCGCCTTTATCCCGGCCTCGTCCGTATATTTCTCCGAGCCGGGACCGCGCGCCAGGTCGCCGATGCGGGATAGTACACGCTGGCGGATCGCCACCGCCTCGTTCATTTCCTCCGCCGTCTCTGCTATTTGCAGGGACCGGGCGAGCGCCACCTTGCGGTCGTTCCGGCCCATTCCCGCTTCTTCCAGCGCATCCCGGAACACCTGGACCCGCTCAAGACTCAATTCCACCGGCGCAATCTGGTCGAGGAGCAGGTTGAAACCATTCCGCGCCGCCCGCCGGATCGACTCGAAACTGCCTGCCGCCATCCAGAATGGCGGGTGCGGGCGCTGCACCGGCCGCGGCTCCACCACCACGTCCTTGAACCGCCAGAACGGCCCCTCGTGGGAGAAGCTGCCTTCCGCCGTCCATGCCTTGCGCAAGAAGGTCAGGCACTCCTCGAACCGCGCGTCCGCTTCCTCCTGCGGAATGCAGAAACCGGCAAACTCATTCGCCCGGTAGCCCTTACCGACGCCGAAGTCGAAGCGGCCGCCCGACAGCAAGTCCAGCGTCGCCGCCTGCTCCGCCAGCAGGACGGGATTGTGCCAGGGTAGCACCACGACCGCTGTTCCAAGCCGTATCCTGCTCGTACGCGCCGCCAGATAGGTCAGCAGGTTAAGGGATGCCGAGACCTGGCCCACACCGGTAAAATGGTGCTCCACCATGAAAAGCGACCCGAAGCCCAGCTGCTCAGCGCGGATCACATAGTCGATGAACTGGCGGTACCCCAGGCTATCGGCATCCGGGCCGGTCCCTGCGGCCTTCGCGCCGCCAAACAATCCAAAGCGCATTTCCGATCCTTTCGCCCCCGCCGCTGAACGGCAGGCTATACCGGCAGACGTCAGCACCCTACCGCCATTTGCCGCTGCACCAAGGCCGAAACCGCGCTGTTTCCCGCCGGAGCGGCGTCCTGGGGCTTGAATCGGCGGAGCGGTGCTGGCATATGACTGCTTCCAACGCGCTGCCCACCGGGCGCACGCGGGATGGGGTGTAGCCAAGCGGTAAGGCAGCGGCTTTTGGTGCCGCCATGCGCTGGTTCGAATCCAGCCACCCCAGCCACCGCCGGAAATTCCGTATCCAGAGCGGGAGAGCCCAAACGTCACTCCTGCCCGTCCGGCTCCTTGTGCGCGCCATCCAGCAAATCGCGCAGACGGGACGCCTCAGCGCTCTCCTTCGCCTTCTCCGCCATCGTCCGGCCGTGCTTCACCCGGTTCGATGCGGCCCTGGCCTGTTTGTCCGTCCGGGCTTTGGCCTTGCGGGCGCGGTTCAGGTTAACGATCTCGGCCATCACTCCTCCAAATAGCATAGCGTGCAAAGGGCATGGCGTGAGCCATTGGCGAACGTGTACGCTACCACCAAACACGCAACACAAGGAAACATCATGGTCGGCGAAGTTTGGCAAATCGGTAAGGTAAAAATCACCCGGATTGTGGAAATCGAAGCGACAGGCGGCATGTCCCGCATCATCCCCGACGCGACGCGCGACCGGCTCAAGGAGATTGGCTGGCTCTACCCCAATTTCGCCGATGAAGAAGGCCGGATGCGGGGCGCAATCCACTCCCTCATCATCGACACGGGCGAGCGCAAAATCATCGTCGATACTTGTGTCGGCAACGACAAGGACCGCGCGGTGCCCGCCTGGAACAACCTCCAGACCAAGTTCCTGGAGGATCTGGCGGCGGCAGGCTATCCGGCCGACAGCATCGATACAGTGCTCTGCACCCACCTGCACATCGACCATGTGGGCTGGAATACCAGGTGGGACGGTGCCAAGTGGGTGCCGACTTTCAAGAACGCCGACTACCTGTTCGGCGAGGTGGAATACAATCACTGGATGACCCACGACCGCGACGGCCAGAGCCAGGTGATGATGGATTCAGTTACGCCCATCGTCGAAGCGGGCTTGCAAAAGCTCATCAGCCAGGAGCACGTGCTCTGTCCGGAAGTGCGCTTGATCCCGACGCCCGGCCACACCCCCGGCCATCATAGCGTGATGATCGAGAGCGAAGGCGAGAGCGCGCTCATTACCGGCGACTTCCTGCACCATCCCTGCCAGTTCGCCCACCCTGAATGGCCGAGCGCGCCGGACTGGGACGTGGCGCAGGGACACGCAACCCGCATCAACATGTACAACCGCCTGGCGGATACGCTGACGCTGGTCATCGGCACCCACTTCCACACACCGACCGCCGGTCATTTGAAGAAAGACGGCAAGGTCTGGCGGTTGGATACGGATTAGGCCGTTGCAGTAGAGCCCTTCCGTCTAACGGCCAGGGCGCGCCGATGCGGCATACGCCGCATCCACCGTCCGCATGACCGCCTCCAGGTCGCCTAGCCCGGCAAGCGGCGGCCTGCCTGCCGCATGATCGGCCAGCACCCGTTGGACGAACACGCCATAGAGCGGATCGGAATCCAGGTCGAAAGTCAGCACCTCCGGCTCGGCACCCCCGCTGCGAAACACCGTGATGCCGTCCGGCCGGCTCTGCACATAGTGCCCGGCGGCGCTCAGGCTGAAGGAGTATTCGCGCTTGCGCGGGTGGTCGGGAAAGCAATAGCCGGTCTCCACCATCGCAGTCCCCTGCGCGTGGCGGGTCGAGACAAGGGCATAGTCCTCCACCGCCTCCCCATGCAGTGCCGCCGACGTCCGGGCCGGCACGTCGCCCTGCCGCGGCCCATGCAGCAATTGCGAGAGGTCGAGCCAGTGCGGCGCCAGATTGATCAGGCAGCCGCCGCCGCTCTCCGCCGGGTCCAGCATCCATGGCGTGCCCATGGCCCGGTACCGCCCCGGCGGCCCGGCAAAGAACCGCCAGGAGGAATAGCGAAAATCCGCTCCCTCCCCCCGCCGCAATCGCGCCAGTGCGTCGGCTAACGGCCCCACCCGCTGGACGAAGGCGACCGTCACCGGCAGGCCCTTCGCTGCCGCAGCCCCGCCCAACGCCGCCACGTCTTCGCCGGAGAGACCTGCCGGCTTCTCCATCGCGAAGGGGATGCCGCGGGCGACCAGGGCCAGGCCGATATCCTTCATCCGCGCATGCCGGCCGAAGGCGAAGGCGTAGTCGATGGCTGCCTCCCCGGCGAGCAGGGCTTCGGGCGTCTCATACGCCCGCACCCCGAACAGGGCGGCCACGCGTGCCCGGATCGCCTGGTCGGCATCCGAGACCGCCACCACATCCACATCGCTCGCCAGGAGCGCCGCCTCGTAGAGCGGAAAGTGCCAATGCGAAACTTCCAGCAATGCGATCTTCATTCACCTTATCCCTGGCTTGGTGTCCCATGCTTCGAATGGCAGTATGCGCCTGACCTGCCGCTCGCGCACGGGACAAACGGGAAGGAGCCCAGCCATGCCATTGCTCGGAAACGGCGTCGCCGCCATCTGGCACGACATCGACACCACCCACGAGGCCGACTACCACCACTGGCATTGCCACGAGCATATTCCGGAGCGCGTCGGCATTCCCGGCTTTCTCCGCGGCCGCCGCTTTGCACCCGTGTGGGGCTCCCCCCGCTTTTTCCATTTTTATGAGACCGAGAGCGTCGACAGCCTGACCTCCGCCGCCTACCTGGAGCGGTTGAACGATCCGACGCCATGGACTCAGCGGGTCGTGCCGAATTTCCGCAACAATAACCGCACGCTCGCCCAAGTGGCAGGCAGCTTCGGGCAGGGTGTCGGCGCTGCCATGCTGACGATCCAATGCGGCCCCGCGCCCGGCAAGGCGGCGGCATTGCAAGCCTGGCTGCTTGCCGCCATGCCGGAATGGGTACAGGCGGAAGGCGTGACGGGCGCGCACCTGCTGCGCGGCGACCAGGATGCGAGCAACGTGCAGACGGAAGAGAAAGCCATGCGCGGCCGCGCAGACGACGTGGCCGACTGGGTGATCATGGCGGAGGGCCTGGAGGCCGGATACCTGGAGGCAATGCGCGCCGGGGTTTTATCGGACGCCAATCTGACCACCCAAGGTGCAGCAACCATCAATGCCGGCCTCTACCGCCTGCATTATGTGCTGCACCAGGACGACATGGCTTAGATCTGAATACGGAGCAGCGGGATGGGATTTGAGTGGGCGGAACTCACCAACGAAGGCGAGTATCTAAAGTTTTTCATTGGCCTGATCGCAATCTCCAACATCGTTGGCACGATCCCCATATTTCTGGGGCTAACCGGTCGTTATTCCCGTCCGGAAGCCAATTTAGCGGGCATTGCTGCCGGAGGGGTATTTATCCTGATACTGGTTGCCTTCGCCATATTCAGCAATGCAATCCTGGATTCATTTAGCATCTCAATCTCTGCCTTCCAGGCGGCGGGCGGCCTGCTGATTCTGCTGAGCGGCTTGCAGATGGTACGCTCAACGGCAGAGGAAGATGGAGAGGAATCCCAAGCCGCATCACCCTTCGGCTTAGGCGTCACGCCACTCGGCATGCCATTGCTGGCCGGGCCGGGTGCCATCACCTACGTCTTCATTGCCTCAAGCCTGCATGAGGGTGCCGCGCACACCGTCGTGCTCTCAGCCAGCATTGTGGGAGTAGGCGTCGTCATCATGCTGGCACTATTGGCTGCTAGCGGTGTCAGCGCATTCATCAAGCCCACCCTTCGCCAATTTCTTCAGAAACTGTTGGGCTTGATCGTCATGTCGCTCGGCACCGAATACATTTTCCACGGCATTGCGGTACACTTCGCCATGCCTGTTTCGGGGCATTAACCGGCAGGGCCTTCCACGCAATACGTGCAGCTCCTATTTTTAGCATAAACAATCCGGCGCGGAACTAAGCCCAGCCGAGTTCCGCCAGGGCGTAGCCGTCGTTCCAGACCTTGGTCATGGACGCCACTTTGCCGTCGCCATTCATTTTAATGGCGTAGACATAATCGGTGTTGGTGGTCTTGTTCGTCGGCGGAACCGGGGCGCCCTCGCCTTTATGCGTGGCATGGAACGTCGCGACGAAGGTTGCCGTGCTGGTAGCCTCGTCCCAGGCGCTGGTATGCAGCGTATAGCTTGCCCCCGGCAGTGGACCGCCAACCAGTCCCTTCATCCACTCAGTATAGGCTTCAACCGTCTTCACGTCGGCGAGCGCACCGGCCTGACAGGCGAAGCTTGCACCGCTGGCAACATAGTCCTTGCAACCATCCCAGCCTTTCGACGCTTCACAGGCTTCGAAAAACATTCTGGCATTGTCAAATGCAGACATAAGGAATCCTCCCAATTTGGATTGCGCTTACGCTCTCCCGGCACGCAGCATCATATCATCCTATGCGGAATAATGCTGGGGAAATCACATTAAAGGGTCCGGTGCGGCCTCAAATGCCTGATATGGCGCCGAATTCCGTATCGTTGATACCCACCAACCGGGCCGCTTCCTGGATGGAGGCCCAGGCGTCATCGGTCAGCGGGACGCCGTTGGCCCGGCGCTCCGCTTCCGTCGCGCGCTCCGGGTCGCCGGGCACGAGCACCGGCTTGGCCGGGTCGGCCGGGTTGGCTGACATGACGAAATCCACATACTCCGCCACGTCTGCCGCAAAGCCGCCCTGGTCGTCCATGGTGGCGGCGTCGATGTAGATCGACAGCATCCCATTGGCGAAAGACTTGCCAGGCGGTCCGGCCGTGCCGTTGCCGGTCAACGCGCCGCCCAGCAATTCGCACATCAGTGCAAGGCCGCTGCCCTTGTGGTCGCCAAAAGCGCGGATCGCACCCTTGCCGTCGCGCAGATCGACGGGCGCATCGGGACCGGCCTCGCCATAGAGGGTCTTCGGATCGGTCGAGAGCTTGCCGTTCTCGTCGACCAGCGCGCCCTCCGGCAGCGGTTTGCCGCCCTTGGCCGTGACCATCACCTTGCCCTCCGCCACGATGGAAGTGGCAAAGTCCAAGATTACCGGCGGCTCCCCCTTGCGCGGGACGCCCACGCAGAACGGCGCGGTGGAGAAGCGCCGCTCCGTCCCGCCATAGGGCGCGACCAGCACGGAGCCCCGGGCGTTAACGAAATGGACGGAGACCAAACCCTCCGCCGCTGCGTTGATGGCCCAGGAGCCCACCCGCCCCACATGGCCCGCATTGCGCAGAGCCACGATGTAGCAGCCATTCTTCTTGGCCTTCTCGATACCGAAGTTCACCGCCTGGTTCGCCACCCAATGGCCCATGCCGTAGTCGCCGTCGATGACGGCCATGCTATCGTTCTCGCTGAGGAGCTTGATGGTCCGTCCGGCCTGGAAAAGACCCTGATCCAGCCATTTGACGTAACGGCTGGTGCGCAGCACGCCGTGGCTGTCATGCCCCGTCAGGTTGGCGTCGATCAGGTACTTGGCAATGAGCGCCGATTCCTCCGGCCCGCACTCGGTGTGCTCGAAAATCTTGGTGATAACCGCGTCGAGACGGTCCACGGGAATGACAACGCCCATCAGGGAGCCTCCAAGGAAATATCGGCATAGCTGTTATGCCCAGATTGTGAGCGCCATCATGGCCGCGATCCGGTTATGGTCAAGCAAACTCAAAGAGGAGCCCTGCCCCATGCCCACTCAAGCCGAAAAAGCCACCACATTCCGCGCCCTGCACCAAGCCCCCGGCCTGTTCGTTATTCCGAACCCCTGGGACGTGGGCTCTGCCAAGATACTGGCCGGCATGGGCTACAAGGCGCTGGCATCCACTTCCAGCGGTATGGCCTGGAGTATGGGCCTGCTGGACGGGCAGGTGACCCGCGAGGCGGTGCTGGACCATTGCCGGATACTGGACCAGGCGACGGACCTTCCGGTCGCCGCCGACCTGGAGGACTGTTTCGGCAATACGCCGGAGGCCGCGGCGGAAACCATCCGCCTGGGCGCAGAGGCGGGGCTGGTCGGCGGCTCCATCGAGGATTGGCAGCCGCCCGCCCGCAACGGCGGGGAAGCGCGGATGCGGCCCATCGAAGAAGCCGCTGAGCGCGTTGCGGCCGTGGTGGAGGCAGCACGCGCCCTGCCCCACGACTTCGTGCTGGTGGCCAGGGCGGAGAACCACATCCGCGGCGTCACCGACCTCGCCGACACGATCAAGCGCCTGCAGGCATTTCAGGAAGCCGGGGCCGACGCCCTCTATGCGCCGGGCCTGCAAACCCTGGACGATATCCGCAGCGTCATGCAGTCGGTGGACCGGCCGGTAAACGTTCTGATGGGCGGGGCGACCGGCTTCCACACGGTCGAGCAACTGACGGCGCTCGGCGTGAAACGAGTCAGCATTGGCGGCGCGTTTGCCAACGCTGCCTATAGTGCGTTCCTGCGCGCCGCCAAGGAAGTGTTGGACGACGGCACCTTCACCTTCCGCAACGAGGCAACTGGCGGCAAGGAAATCAGCGGACTGATTGCCGGGAACGGCTGAGGGCTGCAGCCGGAGGCAGGCTCAAACAAGGCTTCCGGCTGCAATCCCCTGGTGGTCTGATCGAAACAGATAGGTTCCGTCCGTTTCCATCGAACCACCAGGCAGCAATCAGGGATAGGCGATCATCAGGGTTTCGGCGATCATGGCGGGGCGGTCCTGGCCCTCGATCTCCATGGTCTGCTCGCAGGTCATGCGCACGCCGCCGCCCTTCATGTCGTCAGCGGCCGCCAGCTTGGTGCGGAGACGCACGCGGCTGTTAACTGGCACCATGTTGGTAAACCGCATGCGGTTCGCACCATAGTTAATAAGATTGCTGACCTTCTTGATCTTAAATACCGGCATGCCCGCGACCAGCGACATGGTCAGATAGCCATGGGCGATGGTGGATTTGGTCGGCAGTTCATTCGCCGCGCGCTCAGCGTCAAGGTGGATCCACTGGTGGTCGTCGGTCGCATCGGCAAAACGGTTAATGCGCTCCTGATCGATCAGCACCCAATCGCTGACGCCCAATTCCTTGCCGACATACTCTTTCAGGTCGGCAGGAGTTTCAATTTCCAACATACATATGGCCTTTCCAAACAAACATCGTCCGTTGCCGTAGCTATCGCCGAATCGCTTCAGCAGCGCAAGTTGCCAAAAAGCGCCTAGCCGCCGCGCTTTTCCAGAGTCTCGGCGAATATCCGGACCGATTCCTGCATGGAGCGGGTGCGGTCCCAGGTCTGGCGGGTTTCCGCGGCGAGTGGCGTCTCCGCCAGCAGACGGAACAATTCCTCCGCCCCCCGGTGAAAGCCGGTCGCTGCCCCGACCGCCGCCAGGGTTTCCGCCACTTCCACCATTTCCGGATGCCAGCGCTCGGCGTCTGCCGCCAGAAAACCCACCCAGGCTTCCATGTCCTTGGCCCGCTGGGCATTGCTGCCGGAAACCTCTCCCATAAACGCGTCGTAAAGGCCGTAGCGCTCCGCCGCTATCGCCATGGTCGCCTGTAAGGCCCAGGTTCCCTTGTTGAGGCCGGCATAAAGCATCTTCAGTGTCGAAGCCCGCCCCGCTTCCTCGCTGACGCAACGCCAGATCATGGTCTCGGTCGTGAGTTGTTCCAGCGCCGCCGCATCCGGGCCGGAGACATAGAGTCTGGGCGGGGCGGCCTTGCCCGGTGTCAGGCCGATAATGCCGCCATCGACATAGGATGCGCCCGCGCCGGTGATGATGCCGCCAACCGCGGCGGAGGTCGCAGGCGAGATGGCGTTCATGTCCGCATAAACCGGACAGCGGCCGGCCGTTGCCATTGCTTGCGCCGCTTCCTCCGCAAACTCTTCGGCCGCGGCAGGCGGCATGATGGAGAGCACCAGGTCGGCCTCCGCCATGATCGCATCCAGGCTGCCCGCGTCCTCGAACCCGGCATCGCTTGCCAGACCGCGCGTGCGCTCGCTCCGGCCTGTCAGGTTGGTCAGCACCCGCCGCCCCGATTCGCGCAACGCCCGGCCAACGCCGTGCCCCATATCGCCGGGACTCATTACCCCAATAGTGTCTAGCTTCATGCGCCTGCTCCCATGGATTTCAAAGGACCCGCCCGCCTTTGCCGACTGGCGTAAAAGCGGGCGACATCCTAAGACTAGTCCGTATGTTCGCCCCTGTCGAAAGCCTCATCGCCCTAGCGGCCCTGCTGCTGACCTCGTGCATGCTTGCACCGCTGGCCCAGCGCCTGCGCCTGCCGCATAGCGTGCTGCTGGCCGCGACCGGGCTGGCGGTCGGGCTGGTGGGTATCGGGACCGGTACCCTGCCCCCGCTTCTGGGGGGTGGCGAGGCATCGGGCCTGCAGGCCTTCGGCCTTAGCGCCCAGGACTTCCTGCTGCTGTTCCTGCCGCCGCTGCTGTTTACAGCGGGCCTGCATGTCGATGTCCGCCTGCTGATGGATGAGGTCTGGGCGGTCCTGCTGCTCGCCGTCGTTGCGGTGGTGGTGACAACAGGCGTTGTCGGCGGCGCACTCACCGGCCTCTCGGACTTCTCCTGGGCGGCGGCGCTGCTGCTGGGGGCGATCATCGCCACTACCGACCCCGCCGCGGTCGTAGCCGTTTTCCGAGACCTGGGCGCAACCAAGCGGCTGCGCGTCATTGTTGAGGGTGAGAGCCTGCTGAACGATGCCGCCGCCATCGCCCTGTTCGCCGCCCTGAGCGTGTTTGCACAGACCGGCGGCGAAGATTCTGCACTGGGCGTCGCCGTCGAAGCCCTGCCCGACTTCGCCATCGGCGCTATTACCGGCGTCCTGTTCGCCCGGGCCGCCTGGGCCATGCTGACGGTCCTCGGCCGCAATCCGGTGCTGGAGCAGACCTTTTCCCTGGTCATTCCCTACGCCGCATACATCATTGCGGGTGACGCGCTGAACGCATCCGGCGTGGTGGCGGTTGCCTTTGCCGGCCTCGCCATTGCCGCCGAAGGCCCCTCCCGCTTTGCGCCCGCCAACTGGCAGGCCCTCCTGCGCTTCTGGGATTGGATCGAGTTTGCGGTCGTCTCTGTCGTCTTTCTGGTGTCCTCGATTCTATCGGCCAGGCTGTTGCTCAACCTGTCCCTTCTGGACTGGCTGGACTGCATCATCGTCTTCGCTGCCGCGATTGCCGCACGCGCGTTGGTGCTCTATGGGCTGCTGCCCCTGCTGACGCTCACCGGCCTGGCGGAGAAGGTCGACCAGCGCTTCCGGGCCATTATCCTGTGGGGCGGCCTGCGCGGCGCGATTACACTTATCCTCGCTTTGGCGGTGATGGAGAATGCGGGCCTGCCGATGGATTTCCGGGAATCGGTAGCGGGCGTGGCCGTCGGCTATGTGTTCCTGACTCTGTTCATCAGCGCACCATCGCTGCGCCCCCTGCTGAGCTTCCTCCGGCTCGACCGGTTGAGCCCTGCGGAGGAAGCGATGCGAGAGCGGGTGCTGGCGGTCTCCGAGGTCCGGCGCACCCGCCAGTTGCACCTGTCCGCACGCCAATTGGGGATCTCCGAAGAGACCCTGGCGGCGGCGGAAGCCTCACTCGACGCAAAGGATGAGGGAGAGACCGCCCCAGCCTTGCCCGCAAAAGACCGTTTGCAGATCGCCTTGGTCGCGCTGGCGACGCGGGAGCGCACGCTCTACCTCCGCCATTTCGCCGAGCAGATGGTGTCGCTCCGGGTGATTGCACGCCTGGTGACCTCGGCAGACCGGTTGCGCGACGCCGCCAGCAGCGGCGGGCAGGAGGCCTATGAGGCGGCCGCCAACCGCGCACTGGAGCTAGCGCCCCGCTTGCGCCTCACCCTCTGGCTTTACCGCTGGTTCGGCATTCAGACGCCGCTGGAGCGCGCGCTGGAGGACCGCCACGAGTTTCTGCTCATGCGCCGCCGGGTGCTGCATGAGTTGCGGGGGTTCGCCCAGGAGAACACGGCCCGCTTTTTCGGCAATGATGTGGGGGAGGCAGCGATTGCGATTCTCAACCGCCGGACGGAATGGGTCGAGGATGCATTGCGCGCCCTGACGCTGCGGTTCGGCGACTATGCCGAAGCGCTGGCCACGCACCAGCTTACCCGGACGGCGCTTCGCCTGGAACTGGCGGAGTACGAAGCCCGCTTGGAAGAGTCACTGATTACCCAGGAAATCTTCGACGCCCAACAGCGCCGGATCGCCCGGCAGCAGCAACGGGCAAAGGACCGGCCGAACCTGGAACTGAGCGACCAGATGGTCGCCATGATCCGCGGCGTGCCGCTGCTGGCTTCCCTCAACGAGGCGGATGTCGCCTGGATCGCCGGGCGCCTCGTGCCGCGGCTCGCCGCACCGGGGGAGGCGATCATCAAAGCCGGGGAGCGCGGCAAGGCCGTCTATTTCGTAGCCGCGGGCCAGGTGGATGTCGTCCTGCCAAACCGCAAGGTACGGCTGGAGCCTGGCGCGTTCTTCGGTGAAATGGCCTTGCTGCAAGACCGCCCCCGCGGCGCGGATGTGGTCTCTGCCGGCTACACGCACTTGCTGGTGCTGCGGGCCAGCGCCTTCCGCCGGCTGCTGCGCAAGCACAAGGACATGCGCCAAGCCATGGAAGAAACCGCCGCCGCCCGCGATGCGGAGAACATGCAGAACGGCCAAAATTAGCCTTGGCTAACTTTTTTGCGGTACTTGCTTCTTGCCGTATTTGCAGGCAAACCCCTTGCGAACAGTTCGCTGAGATATCTCTGATCCATGGCTAATAACCGACGCCTGCGGGACGCTGGACGCCAAGCTGCCAGCTTCGACCGCATCCGCCAGGCCCACCAAACCGAAATGGCGGAAGACTATGTGGAATTGATCAGCGACCTGATCGCGGTCAATGGAGAGGCGCGCGCCGTCGATCTGGCCCAGCGCTTCGGTGTCAGCAACGCGACCGTCAACAAGACGCTGACCCGCCTGCAGCGGGACGGCCTGGTCATCTCTCGCCCCTACCGCAGCATCTTCCTGACCGATGATGGGGAGGCGATGGCCGATGAGTCGCGCCGCCGTCACCGGATCGTCCTGGAATTCCTGAAGACGATCGGCGTCAGCCCCGCCACGGCGGAAAGCGATGCGGAAGGGATGGAGCATCACGTCTCCGACGAAACCCTGGCCGTGTTCGAGGCCATCACCCGCAAGGGACAGACGAAGGCGTGAGCTCGATCCTGCTCACCGGTCTGATCGCCATGCTGGTGCAGCAGGCGTTCGCCACCGTCTCTAAAATGGCAATGCCCGTGCTAGGGCCCCTGGCCGCCGCCGATATGGCGGTCGATCCCTCCATGATCGGGGTTTTCGTCAGCATCACCGCCGCCTTCGGCCTGTTCACGACCCTGGCCTGCGGAAACTTCATCCGGCGCTATGGCGCGCTCCGCACCAGCCAGATTTCCCTGTTCGTGGTCGGCGCGGGGCTCGCCGTGATGGGCGTAGGCCTGCTGCCATTGATGATCGTTGCGGCCGCCCTGCTCGGCCTCGGCGCCACCGTGGCGACGCCCGCGTCCAGCCATATACTCGCCCGGCACTGCCCGCCGAAATATGCGCCGGTGGTCTTTTCCATCAAACAGACCGGCGTCCCTGTCGGCGTCATGGTGACAGGCCTGACCCTCCCTGCCCTCGCGGTGGTTTATGGCTGGGGCGTCGCTTCCGTGTTCGCCGGGGTGGCCTGCTGCCTGTTCGCGCTGATGCTGCAGCCGATCCGCAACCGCTTCGACAATGACCGCGTGCCGGACCAGGAACTGCATTGGGGCGATGCGTTCGGGACGCTGCGCCGCGTATTGCGCGATCCCTCGCTCCGCCCCCTCGCTGCAGCGGGTTTCTCCTTTATCGGCCTGCAAGCCGTGTTCACCACCTTTACCGTAACCTACTTGGTGGAGGTTGTCGGCCAGTCGGTACAGACCGCGGGCAGCGTCTTCGGCTTGGCAATGACCATTGCGATTCCCGCACGCATCCTCTGGGGCTGGGTGGCGAGCGGCCGGGTCGCGCCCCGGCACCTGCTCGCGATATTCGGTGTCGCCATGTTCGTCGCGGTCTCTGCCATGGGATTCATGACGGCGGCCTGGCCGATGGTGGCGATCGCCGCCGTGGTGCTATCCTGCTCCGCCACCGCGGTTAGCTGGCATGGCGTTCTGCTGGCGGAAGTCGCCCGGATTGCGCCCGCTGGCCAGGTTGCGGGCATGACAGGCGGCGTGCTGGCTTTCGGCAATGCCGGACAGATGCTGCTGCCCTCAGCCTTCAGCGGCCTGTATTTGCTCAGCGGCAGCTACCTTGCCGCCTTTGCGGCCTGCGGCGTGCCCGCCATGGCCGCCGGCCTGTGGCTGCTGACGCACAGCAACGCCCCGGCTAAGGCGGAAGCCGGCTAGGTTCGCGATTGCCTGCCGGCTATCTGGCCGTCCATCCGGGGGCTAGCAGGTGGGCCGCGCGCGTCATCCTGCCCGCCAGGCACACCTCCCGGAACTGATAGACGACGGCGGCGGTGGGGGCGTGCATGTGGCGGTCGACGACGTTTATCCGGACCATTGGATGCTCGCTGCCTTCCACCCGCAGCATTTCAACGAACCGGTCTTCGAGCGCGTCAGCCAGCGGTATACGGAAAATCTGCGCGACCTCGTCCGGATTGGCCACGGCCTCCGTTTCCGGCCCGGCCCAGACCACCACCGGCGTCATGCAATAGCCGGAGCGGGTGATGTAGTCGTCGAGCACGCCCATCACATTCTCCGGCGCAACCCGCACTCCGATTTCCTCGTCCATTTCGCGGAGGGCAGCCGTAACCACGTCCTCGCCAGGGTCGAGCCGTCCGCCGGGCAAGGCCCACTGCCCGGAATGGCTGTTCAGCCGGGGCGCGCGGCGGGTCAGGAAAAATGCCGGGCGGCCCGCATCATCCGTCGTGACCGCGATGGCTACCGCTGCGGCTTTCAAGCCAGCGCCCGCGCCGGGCAGGCGCTCGAACCGCGCAAGGTGCGCCTCCATCTGCCCGCGCACCGCGGTCATGTCGTGAACCCAGTCAGTCATTGGCAAGGCCCTCGATCCCTAAAAATTCTGCGATAGCCGGACGGAACAGCGCTGGCTTTTGCATCGGCCCCATGTGCCCGGTTCCGGCAATCCTGACCAGCCGGGAGCCTTTGGCCACTTCGTTCAGGCGGATGGCGATACGCTGCGCCGGTGGCGGTGAATGCTCGGTGACGACTACGCAGAGCCGCACGCCCAGATGCGCATAGGCACTGGCAGGCGTTCGGTCGTTGGAGACAGCGTCCGCCTCCCGCCGGATGGTCGGGGCAAGCGCCATCAGCGCAGCCCGGATGGGCTCCGGCAGAGAGGTCCAGGGCGTGCCATTCCAAAGCGAGATAAAATGGGCAATGCCCTCCTCCCGGTCGCCATGGTCGTAGGCTTCGACCAGCGCCTTGTTCCCCTGCTGATCGACCGCTAGCGCCGCCTCATCCACCGGATCGCCGGTCGCAATAGCACCAAACGCGACGGGCTCTATGGCGACCAACCTGCCGATCCGGTCCGGCCAATATCGGGACGCTTGCAAGGACATGAACCCGCCCATCGAATGCCCGACCAGATCCACCGGCGTGGGCAGGCAGTGCAGCAGCGTTTCGACTAGCGCCAACCGCTCAGGGATGGCTGGCGCAGCGGGGTCAGCCGGCGCGTCGCCGTAACCGGGGAAATTTGGGACAATCACCTGGCGGTGCGCGGCAAAGGGCTCCGCCAGCCGGCGCATGGCGTCCGCACCGGTGCCGCCCGCGTGCAGGAACACCAGCGGAGGCGCACCGGCAGCGTCTACGCCGCCACGCCATGCGTGGATACCATATTCCGATTGATAGTTGAGTGGTGACATGAAGGGCCTGATCGGCAGCCGGGCAATTTCGCTAGCTTAGGCCCCTTTGCCCCGCAATGGGAACCTAGCGGCGCGATGCAAAAGGATGATACCCATCCGTTTGGTGAATCGAACCACCGACTTAATAAAAAGTGGGTTGATTCACGAAGTGCTTGCGGATGCCAGCGTTTCGATCAGGCCACTAGGCATCGTCGCGGAACGGGCCCGGCACCGGGAAGATGTCGATGCCTTCCTCGATCAGTGCCTCGGCTTCCGCGAGATCGGCCTCACCGTAAATATTGCGGTGCTCGGTCTCGCCATAGTGGATCTTGCGCGCTTCTTCTGGAAAGGCCGAACCGACATCGTCGCTGTTCTCTTCTACATGCCGGCGGAATTCCCGCATCAGGTGTAGTTGGTGGGCCAGCGCCATGGCCCGTTTGCGCTCCGGGTTCCGGTGTTCAGCCTTATTGATGGCCGGCGCCATCAGCGCCTTGCGCACATCGGCGGAGCCGCAATCAGGGCATACGACCTCCCCCGCCGCAATCTGCTCCTCGCAGGCGGCGCTGTCGCGGAACCAGACTTCGAACGTATGGTCGCTGGTACAACTCAGATCGTACTTAATCATTCCGGAGCCTCATTGCCCTGGGCGTACCCTGATAAATTAGCACCCTTCCATATAAGGTGCCAACGTCAATGTCACAAACCTGCCATCGGCACTACCGGCAAGAGGTAGCAATCGTATCCTGCTGGCTGTCGTAGGTGACTTCGCACGTCACCTAGTCCCCACCGCGTTCCAGGCGGTACATTGTGATGTGCAGCACCCGCTTCATCCGCTCGTAGGGCGGCATGCCGGGCACTGTCCGTTCTTCTTCCCGCTTGCCGGCAATTTCGAAGCCATCCGCCAGATAGGCGGCCACATCCTCTTTCGGCTCGTTCCCGGTCGCCTGACCGGCGGCGAGCAAAACGCCAGCCGGAACAATCAGCCACCGGCGCATGGGGCTTACTCGGCGGCTTGCCGTCCCTCCGCCGATTCTGGGCGGGTGTAGGGACGATCATTGTGAAGGGACGGCACCATCTGGCGCGCCTCCTTGATCTTCGCCGGGTCGATTTCGGCGGTAATGAAGCCGGTCTCGTTCGCCTCCAGCTCCGCGATCACCTCGCCCCAGGGGCTGATAATGATGGAGTGGCCATAGGTCTTGCGCTTCGGGAAGTGCTCACCGACCTGGGCTGCCGCCAGCACGAAGCAGCCGGTCTCGATCGCGCGGGAGCGCAGCAGCACATGCCAGTGCGCCCGGCCGGTCGGCACGGTGAAGGCGCTGGGAACCGTCAGGAAGTCTGCGCCCGCATGGGCCAGATCGCGGTAGAGGTAGGGAAACCGCATGTCGTAGCAGATGGTCATGCCGAGCTTGCCCCAGGGCAGATCGGTCAGGCATGCCTGCTCGCCCGGACGGTAGGTGTTGCTCTCGCGGTAGCTCTCGCCCCCCTCCAGGTCCACGTCGAACATGTGGATTTTATCGTAGGTGGCGGTGATCTCCCCCGCCGGTGAGAACAGCATGCAGCGGTTGGCGAGGCGCTCCCCGCCTTCCTCCAGCCGCACCACCATGGAGCCCGCCTGCAGCCAGGCCCCCGTTTCCTTCGCCAGAGCGGCGAAGGCGGCAATGCCGTCGTGATTGTCCATGGTCTGGGCGTTGGCCAGCACGTCCTTGCGCGGCCCCAGCATGGAGACCACTTCCGGCGTCGTGATGAAATCCGCGCCGGCATCCCGCGCCCGGCGGATCAGGTCGCCGACGGTGGCCATGGTCGCGTGGATATCGCTAACCGACGTGGTCTGGATACAGGCGGCGGTAAAGGTTTCGGCCATCGTGCAGGGCTCCGAAGTGTTCAGGCGTTCAGCATCTCGTCGAGCTTGCCTTGGCGGTCCAGCATATAAAGCTCGTCGCAACCGCCAATGCCTTCATCATCGATAAAGATTTGCGGGACGGTATAGCGGCCGTCCGCACGCTCCGTCATGGCGCTGCGCACGGCAGCGCTGCTGTCCACGTCGATTTCCTCGAACGCGACGCCCTTGTTCTTGAGCAGTTTCTTCGCCCGGTGGCAAAACGGGCACCACATGCTGGAATAGACTTCAACCTTCGCCATGAGTGCGAACGCTCCTTACAATCGTTTCTTCATATCAAGGCATTGAAAGCCAAAAGGTCAAGATTGCCGTTCAATGGGCGGAACCCGCGCCAGAACAACAGCATCGACCCGCGCCGCTCCGGCGTCCAACAAGACAGAGGCACAGGCCTTCAGGGTTGCACCGGTGGTCAGCACATCATCCACCAGCACGATATTCGCCCCATTGATGCGCTCCCGATAACGATCCTTTACGGCAAACGCATCCCGCACATTCGCCTCCCGATGATGGCGGGACAGGCCGCCCTGGGACGGTGTGCTGCGGGTGCGGAGCAGGCCATCGGGCAGGGCCTTGACCGCCGAGAGGCGCGCCAGCGCCCGCGCCAGTTCGGCCGACTGGTTGTAGCGGCGTTTCAGCAGCCGCCGCCAATGCAGTGGAACGGGAATCAGAAAGTCGGCATCGCCCAGTAACTCGGCGCCCGCCCGCTGTAGCCATCGGGCCATTACCGGGACGCCCGCCAGCGCATCGGCATGCTTCAGGTGCAGGACAAGGTCCCGGCTGCCATCATCGTAGAGCATGGCGGCGCGGGTGCGGGACAATGGCGAGTGACCCGGCAGGCAGTGGCCGCAGGGTTCGGTCTGGGCTTGCGCCAGCGGCGCGCCGCAGCACTGGCAGAGCGGTTCCGCCAGAAAATGCACCGCAAGCCAGCAGTCGGGGCAAAGGCCGCCCGGCGCCGCCATCGGCTCCTGACAGGAGAGGCAGCGCGGCGGCAACGCCATGTCGAGCACGTGGGCGAGAGGGGCAGCAACCCTCCCCGCCATCGCGCTTAGACCGTTCAGGGCGACCAGAATGTCACCGTGTCGTCGCGCTTGATCTGATCGACCAGCGCAATTTCCCAGGTCAGGTATTCGTTCATGAAGTCCTCAACCGTGCCTTTCCGCTCATAGGGTTTCAGCCAGACATCGGTCGGCTCGCTCGCCATATGGGTCTCGCCTTCTTCCAGGGGCAGGCCGGCTTGCACCCAGGCCTGGGTGCCGCCCGCCAGCGCCTGCACCGGCGCGCCCAGGGCTTCGGCCAGTTCGCCCGCGGCGACTGCAGCGGCGAGGCCATCCTCGCTGGTCACCGCATAGCGCGCTGCCTTCGGCAGGTTCGCCTTGTCCTGCTCCAGGCGGGAGCGGATCAGGAAGTGCGCGCCGGGAATATGGCCCTTGCGGTAGTCGCGGGAATAGCCCAGGTCGATCAGCACCACCTCGCCTGCATCCAGCGCCGGTTGCAGGGTCGCAACTCCCAGGGTTTCCGCGCTTTCCGGCGCGCCCAGCACCGGTTTCGCGCCCCTGCCCTTTTCCAGGCCGGACGCAGGCAGGCCGCCCTCCAGCACATAGACCTCCCAGTTCATCTGCTTCAGCCAATGCGCCGCCATGGTGGCGCGCACGCCCGTGTCGCAGATCGTGACCAGGCGCGCGCCGCGCACGCCGGCGTAGCGGTCCGTCGCCTGTACCAGCTGGCCGCCGGGCGAATGCTTGGAGCCAGGCAGATGTCCCGCCGCAAACTCCTCCGCCGTGCGCACGTCGAGTAGGTAGAGGCTCCGGCCCGCATCCGCCTGCCACGCCTTCACCTGGTCCATGGTACAGTGGGCGACCTTGAAGCGCTGGTCCACGCTGGAAGCCAATTGCTGGGCGGCCTGTACCGCCGGCAGCTCCACATTCGGGTGCAGCTTGGTATTGCCATGCTCCAGCGTGAAGCCGGACAGGTGCCAGCCCATGGTGCCGTTCTGCAGGGCCACCACCTTGTTCGGGATGCCCGCATTGATAAGCGATTGCGCGCCGATGATGGAGCGGGTGCGGCCCGCGCAGTTCACCACGACGGTGGTGGAGGGATCCGGCGCGATGGTTTGGGCGCGCAGAACCAGCTCGCCGCCGGGGCAGCAGATACCGCCCGGAATGTTCATGGTGTTGTATTCATCCATCGGGCGGCTATCGAGGATCACCATGTCCTCGCCCGAATCCATCATGCCCTTGAGTTGCTCGGCGGACACGGACGGCGTGCCGAAATGGTGCTCCACGTGCTCGCCAAAGGCCTTGGACGGCACATTGAAGCCTGCATAGGTCTCATACCCCGCCGCGGCCCAGCCTTTGACCCCGCCTTCCAAAACACTGACATCGCTGTAGCCATAGCTCTCCAGCTTCGCCGCTGCGCGCTGGGCCATGTCCTGGCCCTCGCCCGCATCGCAGAGCACCACGGGCGCGGTCTTGCGCGGCGCGAGATCGGCCATCAGCAGTTCCAGCCGCGAGAGCGGCACGGAGATCGCATAGAGCAGGTGATTGTCGGCAAACGCCTGCTCCTCCCGCACATCGACGATAGCAAGTTCGCTGCCGTCATTGGCGAGCGCCTTCAGGATGGTGTCATGCAGGGCTTTGGGCGAGGTGGATTTGGGCATCGTATTCCTATGGTCTGGCTCGTTTTGTGGTTGGGCCACAGTCTACCCATGCCCTCATGCTGTTGCTAGATGGCGGATTGGCGGGCTCAGCCGACCGCCTCCACCTCGCAGAAGGTTTCGTTGTAGCAGGCGCCGGCCTCGATATCGGTGCGGATGTCTACGGACAGCAGGGCGTTGATTGTCTGGCCGCTGCCGCTGGTGCGCAGCCACGTGCCTTTCGGCGTGTAGAGCACACCCGGCCGCACCGCTTCGCTCACCCGCGCAGTCAGATGCACCTCGCCGCGCTTGTTGAACACGCGCACGGACTGGCCGTCCGCGATGTTGCGGGCCGCGGCGTCTTTCGGATTGATTTCCACCTGCTCCTGCCCGCGGGAGGCTTCCGCGCTGCCGAAGGTGGCGTTGGTGCGCTTGTCGGAGGAAGGCGAAATCACCACCAGCGGGAAGTCCTGCGGCACCGGCTCATAACGCGGCAGTCCGTAGCCGAAGCGGTCTTCTAAATCCTGGCTGAACAGTTCGATTTTGCCGGACTTAGTACCCAGCTTCACCGTCTTGCAGAGGATCAGGTCTTCGCCGCCATCCGCCTTCATCTCAATCGCCTGGTCGAGCGGGATATGGCTTGGGCGGTGGCCTTGCAGCTTGGGGTTGGCGTCTTCGAAGGCCACGTCCATCATTTCGTGATCCGTCTCGCGGAAAATCGGGTCGTCGAAGCCGAACCGCGCCGCCAGCCGCCGGAAGATCTCGGTGTTCGGCAGGCTTTCGCCGACGCAGGGGATCACCGGCTCGGCCCGCTGCAGATACTGCTGGCCATAGGCGCCATAGATGTCGGCGAACTCAAAATGGCTCGCCGCCGGCAGGACCACGTCGCAATAGGCCATGCTGTCGGTCATCACCACGTCCGCTCCGCAGAGGAAAATATCCTCCCGGGAGAGGGCACGCCGCATCAGGTTCTGGTCCGGATGCACGGCAACCGGGTTGTGGTTGTAGATCATGGCCGCCCGGATCGGCGGGTCGATGCCGTCGTCCAGCAGGAACGGACCAACATCGACGATGTTGATAGTCCTTGTGCCCTCCGGCGCCAGATCCGGCCGTTGCAGGCGGGCGGTCGTCTTGGGGAAAGCGTTGCCGGGCTTGGCGAACACGCCTGCACCGAGCCGGCCATGGTTGCCTGTGAGCGCCTGCAGGCTCATCGCCGCCCGGATGCCGGAGCCGCCGCTGTGCCCCCGCTCGATGCCGTTGCCAACCGAAACGCCGACATTCTCCGCCGCTGCATACCAATCGGCCAGCGTGTCGAAGGTTTCCGCCGGGATACGGCAGGTCTCGAACACCTGTTCGCGCGTGACCTTGCGGGCTTCCGCTATGTATTCGTCGTAGCTCGCGACCCATTCCTTGACGAAGGCCAAGTCGTGGGCGCCGCGCCGCTCCAGTTCTGCCGCCAATCCGAGCGCCAGCACCACGTCCGTGCCGGGGTGGATCGGCACGTGCAGGTCGGCCTGCTCGGCAGCCTTGATTCGCTTCGGGTCGATCACGACCAGCTTCGCGCCGCGCGCCGCCTTGGCCGCATTGATGGCGCGCATCAGGTGCAGGTTGGAAACCGTGACGTTGTTGCCCCAGACCACCACCAGGTCCGAATGCGCAATCTGCGCCGGCGGCATCCCTGGCGCGGAGCCAAAGACGCTGGCATAGGCCGAGCCCCGCACCAATCCGCAGAGCGGGCCGCGGTTCAGGAAGGAAGCGCCCAGCTTATGGAAGAACCGCCGGTCCATGGAACCACCCGCCAATTCCCCATGCGGCCCGGCATAGTTGAAGGGAAGCACCGATTGGGGGCCATGCTGCCCGATGGCTTTCGTGAAGCCGGCATGGATCAGGTCCAGCGCCTCGTCCCAGGAGATGGGCTCGAACTGGCCGGAGCCGCGAGGCCCCGTGCGCTTCAGCGGCCGGGTAAGCCGGTCGGGGCCATGTACGAATTCCGGGTAGTAGCGGGCGACCTTGTTGCAGATCACGCCGGCGGTATAGGGGTTCGCGTTGGAGCCGCGCACTTTGACCAGCCTGTCACCCTCCACTTCGACGGCCAGGCTGCAGGTATCCGGGCAATCCAGCGGGCAGACGCTGGGCTTGGTAACGATGGTGCCATCGGGTTGGCTGTCTAGGGGCATTGTCGCGATCCTCGAAAGGGCAACTGCCGGGGGTATCAGTCTCCCCGCGCCGGCAGGTATTGTTCGAACCAAGCGACCGTCTCGTCCATGACCTGGGTGAGCGCCGGTTCGGCATAGACCTCATAGTGCCCGACGCCCTTCAATGTGACCAGCTTTTTGGGCTCGCCCGCCTTCTCATAGAGAGAGATCGACTCGTCTTCCGGCACCACCCGGTCATCGTCGGTGGTGATAAACAGGATCGGCGTCGGCGCGACCTTGTCCACCACCCATTCGGGATGGAATTGCAGGGTCTCGTCCAGATAGTCTAGCGGCAAGGTATTGCTGGCGTTCGGGTTTTTCGCCCGCGCCGCCGCCGCTAATGCCGCCGACTGGCGGTCCAGGAACAGGATGTCGTTCCGCTCGCCCATTTCCGACTTGCCGGAGAGCACCCGCTGTTCCCGGTCTTTCCTGGCCAAATCCAGCATATCCATCCACTCATCCGGACGGCGGACGCTGCGCATCCATCGCGCGCCATGGGCGACGCCGACGGAGGAGACAATGCACTTCGCCCGCTTGTCGACCGCGCCGACCCACGTCACCGTCGCGCCGCCATAGCTGGTGCCGAAAATACCGATCTTCTCCGCGTCCACACACTCCTGCAATTGCAGGAAGGTCATAGCCGCCTGCACGTCCGCCACCCGGCCATAGGGGTTCAGCCGGTTCTTGGTTCCCTCACTGTCGCCCCAGCCTTTGTAGTCGAAGGTCAGGACCACATAGCCCCGCTCGTTCAGAATGCGGGCATTGTCGGGCAGGTAGAGGTCCTTCACGCCCGTATAGCCATGGCAGAGCACGATGCCCGCCCGCCGCTCACCGGGCTTCAGGCCATCGGGCAGATAGAGATCGCCGACCAGACGGTGGCCTTCGCTATAAAAATGAATGGGCGTGGGCATCAGGGTTTCCTCGGAAATTCTATTGCAGTGCCTGCTCGGCCAGATCGTGGCAGGCTTTCAGGTCGCGGCGGCCGGCGGCTTCGAGGATTTTCTCCAAAGCCCACCGCAGCCGCGCTTACGCCGGGGTCATTTCGACGCCGTCGCGGATGACGACGGCATTCGCCATAGTTTCCTCGGTCCACTCAGGGTTTTCGTCGAAATCCGGAGGGAATTCTGTTTTGGAGGTGCCGGTCATGGATTCTTACCTCGCGGGTATTGGCCTTGCGAAGAGATATAACACGGATGTTGGCCTTGTTCATTGCATAAACATGAACGTGCACTCGGCCATTGCCTTGCCCAGCGCCTGGATCCGCTCCTCACCATAGTCCAAGCGTTTATCGACAGACCGAAGGTGGTGACCCCACTCGAACTCGAAAACAGCCTCGAAAGCGACACCGTGCTTAGCAAGATTTGTCCTTGCTTTTGCAGGGTCCCATTCAAATTCCAACGGCCGGCACTCCCTGGAAACCTACTGGAAACCAATATGCCTAAAGGCGCAAATCGCCTTGACACGACGTTAGGCGGGGTATGGTTAAATTTGCGTTGATGCTAAGGGGCCATACTCCCACTTGCCCACAGTAACCCTGCTTCCCCTCCTTGCTTCGAGGCCGTGTTCGCTCTATGTTCATATGTTGCAGACAACGCGGTTAAGAGACCCTGGCGATGGACCAACGCCCCTTGTTTCAAGCCTCTTTCGACTTCGGCGACGAGTCCGGCCTGTTCGATGGCGAACAGTATCAGGACCAGTACAATCACGTCCGCATCGACCGCTCCCGCGATGACCTTCTGACGGTTTTCGGTAAAGCAACGCTGACCGACCGCTACCTGATGCCCGGCGAGTCCTTCCAGGACCGCTTTGTGCGCGTCGCCAGCCACTTCGCCGACGACAGCGCCCATGCCCAGCGCATCTATGACTATATCTCGAAGCTCTGGCTCATGCCCTCGACGCCGGTGCTGTCCAATGGCGGCACCAACCGCGGACTGCCGATTTCCTGCTATCTGAACGAGGCCAGCGACAGCCTCGAAGGCATTGTCGGGCTTTGGACGGAGAATGTCTGGCTCGCAGCTCGCGGCGGCGGCATCGGCAGCTACTGGGGCAACCTTCGCTCGATTGGGGAGCAGGTGGGAGGCGTCGGCAAGACCTCCGGAGTGGTGCCCTTCATCCGCGTGATGGATTCGATGACGCTGGCCATCAGCCAGGGCAGCCTGCGCCGCGGCTCGGCGGCGGTCTACCTGCCGATTCACCATCCGGAGATCGAGGAATTCATCGAGCTCCGGCGGCCCACCGGCGGCGACTACAACCGCAAGGCCCTGAACCTGCACCATGGTATTGCGGTGACGGATGCCTTCATGCGCGCCGTGCAGAATGACGAGATGTGGGCGCTGATCAGCCCCAAGGACGGGGCGGTGCAGAAGACCGTCTCCGCCCGCTCGCTCTGGATCAGGCTGCTGACCGCGCGGGTCGAGACGGGCGAGCCCTACCTGTTGTTCGTCGACACCGTAAACCGTGCCCGGCCGGAGCATCACAAGCTGGCGGGGCTGGAGGTCAAAACCTCCAACCTCTGCTCCGAAATCACCCTGCCGACCGGCGTGGACCACCTGGGCAATGAGCGCACGGCGGTCTGCTGCCTCTCCTCCCTGAACCTGGAGAAGTACAAGGAGTGGGAGGAGCATCCGACCTTTATCGAGGACGTGATGCGGTTCCTCGACAACGTGCTGCAGGACTATATCGACAACGCCCCGGACAGCATGGCCCGCGCCAAATATGCTGCCGAGCGGGAGCGCAGCGTCGGCCTGGGTGTCATGGGCTTCCACTCGTTCCTACAGGCGGAGAGCATCCCGTTCGAGGGCGTGATGGCCAAGGTCTGGAACACCCGCATGTTCGCCCACATCAAGAGCCAGGCGGACACCGCCAGCCAGGTGCTGGCGGCAGAGCGTGGCCCCTGCCCCGATTCTGCCGACTATGGCGGCAACGAACGCTTTTCCAACAAGATGGCCATCGCGCCGACCGCCTCCATCTCGATCATTTGCGGCGGCTCCTCGCCGGGGATCGAGCCGATCGCGGCGAATGCCTTTAACCACAAGACGCTCTCCGGTTCCTTCCTGGTGCGCAACCGGGCGCTGGCGAACGTGCTGGCGGCACATGGGCGGGATGACGACGAGACCTGGTCCTCCATCACGACACATGAAGGCTCGGTCCAGCATCTGGACTTTTTGAGCGAGCATGAGAAGGACGTGTTCAAGACCGCTTTCGAATTGGACCAGCGCTGGGTGATTGACCATGCCGCCGACCGCCAGCCCTATGTCTGCCAGGCGCAGAGCCTGAACATTTTCTTGTCGGCAGACGTACACAAACGCGACCTGCACCAATTGCACATGCGGGCGTGGGAGAAGGGCTGCAAGAGCCTTTACTACCTGCGCTCCAAGTCGCTGCAGCGGGCGGATGTGGTCAGCGGCGACGTCGGCGATATCACCCGTCTCGCTCCGCCACCCGTGCCCCTGCGCGACGATGACGATTGCCTGGCGTGCCAGTGATGGTACCCGCCAGCCCCATCCATCTCATCCTGAGTAGCGCGAAGCGCGTATCGAAGGGGCTAATGCCAATTTGTGCGCCCTTCTATACGCGCTCGTATCGAGCGCTACTCAGGATGAAATCAAAGTAAGACCATGCCCCTGCTCGACCCCAAACCGACATACAAGCCCTTCGACTATCCCTGGGCCTACGAGGCTTGGCAGTTGCAACAGCGCCTGCATTGGCTGCCGGACGAGGTACCGCTGGCCGACGATGTGAAGGATTGGCAGCGTGCGCTGACCGATAGCGAGCGGCACTTGCTCACCCACATTTTCCGTTTTTTCACCCAGGCGGATGTGGAGGTGAACAACTGCTACATGAAGCATTACGCGCAGGTTTTCGAGCCGACAGAAGTGCAGATGATGCTGGCTGCGTTCTCCAATACGGAGACGATCCACATTGCCGCCTACAGTCACCTGCTCGATACCATCGGCATTCCGGAAGTGGAGTATTCGGCTTTTCTTCACTACCAGGCGATGCGCGACAAGTATGACTACATGCAGCAGTTCCGGGCGGACTCGAAACGCGCCATCGCGCTGACGATGGCCGTATTCGGTGCCTTCACCGAGGGCGTGCAGCTGTTCGCCAGCTTCGCGATCCTGCTGAACTTCCCGCGCTTCAACAAGATGAAGGGTATGGGCCAGATCGTGGCCTGGTCCGCGCGGGACGAGACCCTGCACACGCTGAGCGTGATCCGCCTGTTCCGCACCTTCGTGGAGGAGTATCCGGAAGCCTGGGCGGACGATCTGGCGGGCGAGATCCGCACGGCCTGCGAAACCATTATCGAGCACGAAGATGCCTTCATCGACCTTGCCTTCGAACTGGGGGAGGTGGAGGGCCTGTCGCCAGACGAGGTGAAAGCCTACATCCGCTTCATCGCGGACCGCCGCATGGCGCAATTGGGGCTGGAGCCGGTCTTCAAGATCGCCAAGAACCCGCTGCCCTGGATGGACGAGATGCTGAACGCGGTTGAACACGCCAACTTCTTCGAAAACCGCGCAACCGAATACACAAGAGGGGCCACGCAAGGCACGTGGGAGGAGGCATTTCAATGAAAGATGAAGCTGGGATCGGCGAAACGGGCGCGGTCATGGGCGAAGGAAGCTGCAGTTGCGGCGCCACCCTGTTCCGGGTAAACGCTGCCCCCATATTTACCCATTGCTGTCACTGCGGGCGATGCCAGCGGCAGAATGGCTCCGCCTTCGCCCTCAATTCCATTGTCGAAACCAGTGCGCTCGAGTTGCTCGCAGGTCAGGTCGAAAAAGCGTCGGTGCCGACGGAAAGCGGCAGCACCCAGGACGTGGTCCGCTGCGCCAAATGCAAAACCGCGCTTTGGAGCCACTATAATCGTATGGGACCGCACGCCGCATTCGTGCGCGTGGGGACGCTGGAAAACCGGGCGGCGATCAAGCCGGACATTCATATTTTCACCACCTACAAGCAGCCCTGGGTCTCAATTCCACCGAGCGACAGGCAGGTGCCGGATTATTATGACGCGCGGGAATATTGGCCGCCAGAGAGCCTGCAGCGCCTTCAGAACGCCAAGAAGGCTTCTGGTTAATTCGGAATCAAACTTCAGGATATCTCGTTGCAACGGTCTCTCACCGGGCGGTTCACCGGACAAAAAAACAGCCCCTGACGGCATGCGCCAGGGGCTGAGTTGGAATCCCGGGTCCGGGATTGATGCCAGCTGTCGGAACGACCGGCAAACCGATTAAGTGTTATGTCGTGTGTGTTTCCGGCGATGCATTGCGGTTGCCAAACAAGGATGGATCAACGCCGGCGCTTGTCGGATTGACGATAGGACCTGCGGCGAGCACCGCAGCCCATGCCAACCCTAAACTCTCCGTCGCCGGGCGTTGGCCCCTCATGTTTGTTGTTCCCTCTTACGGGTTGCTCTGACTGGAACACGCTCTCTCTATGTATGCCACGGTAGCGATTCTGAGAATGCTTCGCAATCGCAAAAAAGGATGATGGCACATCCTTACGGCCTTATGCGCGCGCGAAACCAAGCTTCATTCCGCACACAAGGAACCTGCACGAAGGATAACCTTCGTAAATTATTTGATTTTCTGGAATGCGCAGACGCCGGACATTCCATCTCGCAGCCGCCTGCGACATTTTTGGTTTCGTAGAACCCACACCCAACAATGCCGCTAAGGACAAACAGAGTGCCGCCGTACCAGCCGCTTCAATAGCTCTTCGGCAGCCAAGCACCCAAGCACGCGGTCGGCGATATAGCAGAGCGCCAGGTGCGGCGTGATGGGCGCGAGGCGGTGGTTGATGCATTCAGGGAAATAGCGCTCCACGTGATATTCCTTGGCGTAGCCCATGCCGCCATGGGTCGTGATCGCCGTCGTGCACGTCTTGAACGCAGCCTCTTGAACGCAGCCTCGCCAGCCAGGTACTTGGCGGCGTTGGCCATCGCGCCTTAATCCTCGCCCCGGTCGTAGAGTTGCGCCGCGCGGAAGGCCATCAGATTGGCCGCCTCCAACTCCGCCCAGCATTCCGCCAGCGGGTGCTGGATGCTCTGGTTCATGCCGATGGGGCGGCCGAGATCCGCAGGGCCTGCGAAACCATCATTGAGCACGAGGATGCCGTCATCGACCTTGCCTTCGAACTGCGGGAGGTCGAGGGCCTGTCGCCGGAAGAGGTGAAAGCCTACATCCGCTTCACCCCCGACCGCCGCCTGGTGCAACTGGGACTGGAGCCGGTCTTCAAGATCGGCAAAAACCCGCTGCCCTGGATGGACGAGATGCTGAACGCGGTGGAGCACGCCAACTTCTTCGAAAAACGCGTGACAGAGTACACGCGCTGTGCCACCCAGGGCACGTGGGAGGAGGCGTTTGGTTGAGCTGATCCTAAGCAAATTTTGGAAGTATCTGATTGTAAAAGCTTGTTTGGGAGACGACATCTCATTAGCTTAAGATCTCGTTATAAGAATCGGCAAAATATTATGGTTAAGATAAGCTGTATCCGTGATCCAGAACTTCTCGAAAGATGGCTGAGGGAAAGCCATCAACCTGAAGCTGTTAAAGATGCGTTGCGGAATCCTGAGATTTGGGAAGGGGATGATGTCGCAGTAGCAGCCAGGATCAATGAGATCTTGGCTAGCTATTCGGTTGAGAATTCAGCCAATGCTGAACGAGTATTCATCAATAATGAGGGTTTATTTGAAGTAGAACCTGTTTTAGGAATACACTCTTATTTCTTTGAAATAGCTGTAGAACGCGTTCGGGATGCAATAAGCGAAATTAGAGAGACGGCCAGTAAAAGTAATTTTTATAGTACAATCGCATCTGATATTGATAGGCTGGAGTATTATATCGATAAGTATCCTGAAACTCCTTTGAGAATTTATGAAATTGTCGCAAGGACGATAAGAATATTTGAGCTTAAATCATCCAATGGCGAAATCCCTGATGGAGATGTAAGGATCGAAGATTTTAAAATCCAGCTAGAAAATACTGAGCTCGATATATTACAGAATGATACATTTGTTCGGAAGGCTGTTCAACTTCGTGCGAATGTTCGCTTTGAGCGGATGAGTCAAAATGAAAAAACACAATACTTAGGATTAATGAAATATTTAGCGGATTCTTCCGATAACAATCTTGGGCGAGAAATGGTAGAAGATTCTGAATTGGCTACAGATCATAATGGCATTGAAGCGCAACAGCACGAAGCACGCTATCGCTCAGGGAGTCGGGCGCTTCGAATGCAGCAGTTGTTGAAATCAGAATCTAATGAGGCTATTGCGGCAAAAATTGGTGGCGTTGCGGGAATAGGTGGGGTGTTTGCATTGATAGCTTCATGGTTCTTGTGATGTAGATGGGCGCATCATGCGTAATATTTTGCGGATTATTCTCTATTTATCATTGGTAAAATTTATTGCATCCAACGGGTATTTTTGGAGAGGGTATTTCGGGAATGAAGAAATTTTGATTTTAAAATATGTTAATATACATGTGTCCTCTTAAGCTTCTTGACTGACGAACAGGTTGACGGTTTCGATGGGGCGTCGGCCCTGGTTGCGGTATCCGAGATGGGGCCGTTCGGTGTTGTAGTGCACGAGCCAGGCGTCCAGGTCGGTTTGTAGGGCTTTGACGCTCTCGTAGAACGTCTCGCGC
Organism: Alphaproteobacteria bacterium; assembly: GCA_965222315.1. Lineage (GTDB taxonomy): Bacteria > Pseudomonadota > Alphaproteobacteria > Bin95 > Bin95 > JACKII01. Next base: position 3,961,755 of record OZ244951.1, read on the forward strand.
ATTTTCAGGCGGAAGAACTCGTCCAGCACGGTGCCGTTGAAGCGCTCGACAAAGCCGTTCGTCTTCGGCGAGCGCACCTTGGTGCGGCGATGCTCGATCCCATTCAGCGCCAGGTAGAGCTCATAGGGATGCGTTTCGGTTCCGCAGAACTCGCGGCCATTGTCGGTCAGCACCGCGCCGACCGGCAGGTCGAGCCTGCGGTAGAAGGGCAGCACGTCGTTGTGCAGCACCGCCACCGCGGCCTCCGGCTGCTTGGAGACGTGCAGGAAGCCGAAGGCATAGGAACCGTAGGTATCCACGACCGCATGCAGGTAGACCTTGCCCACGCCCTTCAGGCTGCCGACGAAGAAAGTGTCGGCGGACAGCAGTTCGCCTGGCGCGCCGCTTTCCACATGCCGCTCGCGGAAGGCGGGATTGAGCTTTTCGATGAAGGCCGCCTGCTCGGCGGTGATCTCGATAGCCTTGCCGGCCAACTGTTCTTCCAGCTTCAGCCAGCGGTCATACCGGCTGCCGAGGCCGGCTTCGTTCAGGATCTTCTGGATGGTGATCGCCGAGACGCGCACGCCTTCGAGCGCCAGCATCGCCTCCAGCCGGTTGCAGCCATACGCCGGATGCTCCAGCGCCAGGGCGTGGATGCGGGCAACCGTCTCCGGCGGAGTGGTCATCGGATGCGATTGATGGACCGGTGGCAGGTCTTTCAGGCCATCGAAGCCATGGGTCTGAAAGCGCCTTTTCCATTCGTAGAAGCTGGTGCGGTCCATCCCCCGGCGGCGGCAGGCCTCCGCCGCATTGCCGAGCTCTTTGGCAAGCTCGAGTACGCTCAACCGCTGCTCGGCAAGCTTGCTGGCAGCATCACGCCTGGACGGTGTTGACGGCTTCGCTGAGACTGACATGGCTTCCTCCATTCTGTGCCATATAGCACGGGAAGAAGCTTAAGAAGACAATACATGTTTTTCTACTCTGTATTCTTGCATATTTTTTCTTCCTAATCGGTTTAATTTTGTTTGATATAATGGCAAAGAACAAATTTTCCCAAGAAATTCAGAAAGTAATGGTCATATCGACTCTGCTTATGATTCCGCTAATTATTATAATTTTTGCAATTTATTACCAAACTGCATCTCCTGGTTTTGCTAGTAGTAAAGAAGAGTATTTGTATTTTTCCATTGTTACATTCACTACGCTTGGATATGGCGACATAACGCCATCTGGAGAATTCAAGATTTATGCTGCTATTGAGGCTGGAATCGGCTTTTTCTTTGTGCCAATGCTGATTGGGCAATTAATAACTATAGCATCGGAACCGGGATTTGCGGTAAAGAAACCTACTTCAACTTAATAACTTGGTCTGCGATACGCTGCTTCCTTAATAACTCTTCGGCAGGCCCAGCACGCGCTCGGCGATATAGCATAGCGCCAGGTGCGGCGTGATCGGCGCGAGGCGGTGGATGATGCATTCGCGGAAGTAGCGCTCCACGTGATATTCCTTGGCGTAGCCCATGCCGCCATGGGTCGTCACCGCCGTCGTGCACGCCTTGAACGCGGCCTCGCCGGCCAGGTACTTGGCGGCGTTGGCCATCGCGCCTGAATCATCGCCCCGGTCGTAGAGTTGCGCGGCGCGGAAGGCCATCAGATTGGCCGCCTCCAACTCCGCCCAGCATTCCGCCAGCGGGTGCTGGATGCCCTGGTTCATGCCGATGGGACGGCCGAACACGACACGCTCCCGCGCATAGTCTGTGGCTTTCTGCAATGCTACCCGGCCGAGCCCTACCAGCCCTGCGGCGATCAAAATACGCTCCGGGTTGATGCCGTGCAGCAGATAGCGGAAGCCCTTGCCTTCCTCACCGATCCGGTCTTCCACCGGAATTTCCAGACCGTCGATGAACACCTGGTTCGAGTCCACATGCTCCCGACCCATTTTTGGAATGCGGCGGACCTCCACCTTGGAGCGGTCCAGGTCGGTGTAGAACAGGCTAAGCCCGTCCATCGGCCGCTCGGTCTCGCCCAGGTCTTTCGTCCGGGCAATCAGCAGAATCTTGTCAGCCACCTGTGCCGTGGTGGTCCAGGTCTTCTGGCCATGCACGATATAGCGGTCGCCTTTGAGCACCGCCTTAGTGCGCAGGCGGGTGGTGTCGAGGCCCGTGTTCGGCTCCGTCACGCCGAAGCAGGCACGCTTCTCTCGGCGGATGATCGGCGGCAGCATCCGCGCCTTCTGCTCGTCCGTACCGTAGCGTACAACCGGGTTCAGGCCGAAAATACCCAGACTGACCGAAGACACGCCGCCATTGCCCGCGCCGGAACGGCTGATTTCCTGCATCAGGATCGCGGCTTCGGTAATACCGAGCCCGCTGCCGCCATATTCCTCCGGCATGGCGATGCCCATGAAGCCCGCGTCGGCGATGGCCTGGCAGAAGTCCTCCGGGAACTGCTTGTCATTGTCCCGAGCGAGCCAGTACTCGTCGCCATACTGCGCGCAGAGCCGCTCCACCGCATCGCGGATCTGGATTTGTTCGTCGGTAAAGTCGATGCTCATGCCCAGTTTGTCCTGCGCCGGCCTATGACCGTTTATGCCCTGATTTCTCAGCGCCTTCGTAGAGCACGCCCTCCCGGCGCGCCATGTCGCGTGTGACGGCCTCGAAGTCCTTTTCCGCCAGGCGTTCCGTCGGTGGCGGGACGATGGTGAAATGGCCGTAGCGGTCTTCGCCCGCGATCAACTGCGCCTGGGTCTCCGGGCCGGACTTCGCCTTCATGCTGGGCGCGATGTAACGGATGGCCGCGCCGATGCGGCGGTCATTGGTAGTGTTCGGGCCGCTTGCGTGGAACAGGTGGCCGTGGTGGACGCTCGCCTGTCCGGTTTGCAGCACCGCATCGACCCCTTGACTATCATCGACTTCCACCGCCAATTCCTGGCCGCGGGTGAGCAGGTTTCCCTCCGCAAAGGTATCGGCGTGGGGGACAATCTGTTCCTTATGCGTGCCGGGAATGAAGCGCATACAGCCGCTCTCCCGCGTGGCGGGGGAGAGGGCGACCCAGAGCGTCACCTCCTCCACCTTGTCCAGGCCCCAGTAGGTCAGGTCCTGGTGCCAACTGACATAGTTCGGCGTGTTGGCTTCCTTGATGAAATGGCCGGAACCCCAAAGCAGAATGTCCGGCCCCAGCACCGCCTGCGCGGCGGCCACCATCTTCGGGTGGCGCACGAGGGCGGCATAGCTTGGCAGCAGGGCCGCCGGAAAGCCGCGCACCATGGCGCGTTTCTTGGGGTCGTCGGCGTATTGCGCCTCGGCGGCTTCCAGATCGGCGCGGAGTTCTTTCGCTTCGTCCTCCGTCAGCACGTCTAAGGGGAAGACAAAGCCATCGCGCTCATAGTCGGCGGCGAGCGAAGAGGCGTTCATGGTCATTGGTCGCGTTCCTCATGGAATTTCGCGAAAGCCTACAGCCGGGCAGAGGCCCGCTGCAAGACGCATCACCGCGGGGGCGTGCAGCGGCTGCATCGAAAGGTTGGTTTCGCCAAACGACTCCCGATACGCGCATTGAGCGCACTCGAGGTGAGCGAAAGTCCTTAAATCGGCGAGATGGAGCGGCGCTTAGGTGGTCCGGCGAACGGCCTGCGCGGCGGTGCGTTCGCCAGGGCGCGTATCAGCACCGCCCGCGTCTTTGCCGGATCGATTATGTCGTCGATGCCGAAGCCCTCCGCCGCCAGCCGGGAGCCGATGCGGCTGCGGGTCTCGTCGATCAATTCCTGCCGTCTAGCTGCTGGATCAGGGGCACGCTCATAATCTCGGCGGAAGGCGACGTCGATGGCCCCCTCCACCGACATGGCGCAAATCTCCGCCGTCGGCCAGGCGAAGGCATAGTCCGGGTCAAAGCTGCGCCCGCCGCCCATGGCAATGTAGCCCGCGCCATAGCCCTTGCGCAGTGTCACGGAGATGCGGGGCACCGTGGCGTGCGCCATTTCGAACAGCAAGCGGCCACTGCGCCGGGCCAGACCGGACGATTCCGCCGCCGAACCGATGGCAAAGCCCGGCACGTCGACCAGCGTGATGAGGGGCAGGCCGTAGGCATCGGCCATCGCGACCAGCCGCGCCGCCTTCTCGCAGGCCTTGGCATCGAGCATTCCGCCCAGGTGGCGCGGATTGTTGGCGAGAATGGCAACCGGCCGGCCATCCAGCCGGGCAAAGCAGGTCAGCACGTTGCGGGCGTAGGTGGGTTTGAACTCGAACCGGCTGTCCTCGTCGAAGATCACGTCCACGACCTTGCGCACGTCGTAGGTCTGGCGCTGGTCGGCAGGCACCAGGTCATAAAGCGAGGCAGGATCAGCGGTTGGCGGCAGCGGCGTGGCGCGCGGTGGCGGCTCGTTGGAGTTTGGCGGCAGGTAGGAGAGGAAGCGGCGGATGGCGTCCATCACCTCCGCCTCCGTCTCCACCGCCAGATCGGCGATACCGTAGCGGTCGGCCTGAAGCTTCGCGCCGCCAAGGGCTTCCTTGTCGATATTCTCGCCGACACCCGCCTTGACCAGGGCCGGCCCGGCCATGCCCATCTGCGCCCCGCCGCGCAGCATCACGACGAAATCGGCCATGCTGGCGTAGTTGGAGGGGCCGGCGAAGCCCGCGCCCAGCACCGCCACCGCCATGGGGGTCCAACCGGAATTCATGCCGAGGAGGTGAAAGACGCGAGAGCCTGCCGCAAAGTGGCGGGAGTTCTGGCCATCCTGGATGCGGTGGCCGCCACCTTCGACCAGCATGACCAGCGGCACCCCGCTCTCTGTTGCACGCTGAATGGTGCGGTTGGTCTTGGCGCTGCCCGCGACGCCGGTCGAGCCGCCATGTACGGTAAAATCATGCGCCGCGACGGCGATGGGACGCCCTGCGACCAAGCCGCCGCCAGTGACAACGCCATCGGCAGGCGCTTCCAGGTCCGCGTTCCACGGATTGTCCCGGTGTGGGCCGGCCAGGCCGCCGGTCTCCAGGAACGAACCTTCGTCCAGCAGGGCGTCGATCCGGGCGCGGGCGGAGAGTTTGCCGTCGCGGGTGCGCTTGGCCATGGCGTCGGGACGGGCGGCATCCTGCGCCGCATCTTTGGCGGCAGCGATGGAAGCAGCGAGGGTGCGGGCGTCAGGCGTGGGGTCTGTCATGGCGGTCCGGAGCTTGGCGGAGGAGTCGCCCATGTTCACCGCTGGCGGAGCCTGGTGCAAGCCGTGTGCAGGCTGCATCCCTCGTTCATCTCCCCTCGCCGTCATTGGGAGCACCGCCGCCCTTCCCCTTCGCCGTCATTGCGAGTCCGGCCAATGGCCGGGCGAAGCAATCTGCCAGTGAGCCTGCCTAAAACAGAAATTGCCGCGCCCGCTGCGCGGGCTCGCAATGACGGCGAGGGAGGGGTGAAGGAGAGTTAAAACCTAGAGCAGCATCAGCGCCGGGTTTTCCAGGTAGGGCTTTAAGGCCGCCAGGAATTCCGCGCCGAGAGCGCCGTCGATCACCCGGTGATCTACCGACAGGGTGCAGCTCATGACGGTGGCGACAGCCAACTGGCCATCCTTCACCACGGGGCGCTGCTCACCCGCACCAACGGCCAGGATTGCGCCCTGGGGCGGGTTGATGACGGCGTCGAAATTCTTGATGCCGAACATGCCCAGGTTGGAGATGGAGAAGGTGCCGCCGGTGAACTCCATCGGCTTCAGCTTGCCTTCCCGGGCGCGCTTGGCGAGGTCAGCCATCTCCGCGGAGATCTCAGCCAGGCCCTTCTTGTGGGCCTCCCGGATGATCGGCGTGATCAGGCCGCCGGGGATCGCCACCGCCACCGAAATGTCGGCGGAATCGAACTTCAGCAGCCCCTGCTCCGTGTAGGCGGCGTTGGCATCCGGCACGCGCATTAGGGCCATGGCGGCGGCCTTGATGATGAAATCGTTGACGGAGACCTTCACCCCTTCGGGCGCGTTCGCGTTGATCTGCTTGCGGGACTCCAGCAGCGTGTCCAGTTCCACATCCACCGTCAGGTAGAAATGCGGCACCGTCTGCTTCGACTCGGTCAGGCGGCGGGCAATGGTCTTGCGCATACTGGTGTGCGGGATCAGCTCGTAGTCCGGCAAACCAGCGAGGGCCGGGTCGTCTAGTTTCTGTGCGGCGGCATCCGAAGCGGCGGCGGGCGCGGCCTCCTCCGGCTGGGCGGGCAGGCCGTTCGCCAGCACGTCCTCGATATCGCGCTTGATGATGCGGCCGTTGGGACCGGACGCGGGAATGCGCTCCAGGGGCAAGTCGTTTTCGTGCGCCATGCGGCGGGCGAGCGGGCTGGCGAACAGGCGGCCGCTGCCGTCATTGCCGGCCGTACCGGCGGCAGCGCGCTCCACATCGGCCTTAACGATCTTGCCGCTCGGGCCCGTGGCGCTGACGGCCCCAAGATCGACGCCTTCCTGCCCGGCGATCCGGCGGGCGAGCGGTGTTGCCTTCACATCACCCCCAGCGCCATTGCCGGCGGCGGATTTCTTATCCGGTTCGGGTTCGGACTCCTTCTCCGCCCCGGCTGATTCACCCTTGCCTTTCGCCACGGACGGGTCCGGCGCCCGGGATTCGGGAGAGGCGGCAGCCGACATCCGGATGTCTTCTTCGCTTTCCCCATCGGCCAGCATGACGGCAATAGGCGCGTTCACGGCGACGCCCTCTGCCCCCTCCTCCACCAGAATTTTTCCGATGATGCCTTCATCGATGGACTCGAACTCCATCGTGGCCTTGTCCGTTTCGATTTCGGCGAGAATATCGCCCGGCTTGACCGTATCGCCTTCCTGCACCATCCACTTGACCAGATTGCCTTCGGTCATGGTGGGCGAAAGCGCCGGCATCAGGATTTGCGTCGGCATGTCGGGTTCCCTTCCGGCGCACCGGAACTCGTCTGCTGCAGGTTAGTCAGCGTAGGTGACCTTGCGCACCGCCTTCACGATGCGCTCGGCGCTGGGCAGGGCCAGCTTTTCCAGATTGGCGGCATACGGCATGGGCACGTCCTCGCCCGTCACCCGAAGTACCGGCGCATCAAGGTAGTCGAAGGCGTGCTCCATCATCAGCGCCGCCATTTCCGACCCGATGCCGGCATAGGGCCAGCCTTCCTCCACCGACACCAGACGGTTGGTCTTGCGGACCGACGCCACGATGGTTGCCACGTCCAACGGCCGGATGGTGCGCAGGTCGATAACCTCCGCCTCGATGCCCTGCTCCGCCAGTTCGTCGGCCGCGGCCAGCGCCTCCCGGCACATGAGCGAAAAGGCGGTGATGGTGACGTCGGACCCTTCGCGCAGGATGCGGGCCTTGCCGATCGGCACGGTCCAATCGGCATCCGTCGGCACTTCGAACGACTGGCCGTAGAGGATTTCGTTCTCCAGGAACACGACCGGGTTCGGATTGCGGATCGCGGATTTCAGCAGGCCCTTCGCGTCCGCCGCGCTGTAGGGCGAAATCACGATCAGGCCCGGAATGTGGCCGTACCAGCTGGCGTAGCACTGGGAGTGCTGGGCGGCGACCCGCGCCGCCGCTCCGTTCGGCCCGCGGAAGACGATGGGGCTGCCCATCTTGCCGCCAGCCATGTAGAGCGTCTTGGCGGCGGAGTTGATGATCTGGTCCATCGCCTGCATGGCGAAGTTGAAGGTCATGAACTCGACAATCGGGCGCAGGCCGCCCATGGCCGCTCCGACGCCGAGACCGGCGAAGCCGTGCTCCGTAATCGGCGTATCCTTGATGCGATGGCTGCCGAATTCGGCCAACAGGCCCTGGGTGATCTTGTAGGCGCCTTCGTACTCCGCGACTTCCTCGCCCATGACGAAGACGCGCTCGTCGCTGCGCAATTCTTCGGCCATAGCATCGCGCAAGGCTTCGCGCACAGTCTGGGTCTGGGTTTCGCCATAGGCGGGTTCCGCCGCGATATCGGCGCCCTGCAGCCCCTCGACCACGTCCGGCTCGATGGTTTTTTTCGGGCCGGCGGGCGCAGGCTCGCCGCCACCCTTGCCGCCGTAGCTTTTCTCGCCATCCTTGCCGCCGTCCGGTTTGGCCTTCTTGCCGCCGCCGGAACCGCTGGCCTTGCCGTTGGCCTTTTTGGCGCTATCACCTTTGGCGCTATCACCATCATCGCTATCGCCGGCGGCCTTGCCATTCCCGGCCTTGCGCTCAGGGACGTTTTCGCCGTCTTCCACCAGCACGGCGATGGGTGCGTTGACGGCGATGCCTTCAGCGCCTTCGTCAACCAGAATGCGGCCGACCTTGCCCTCGTCAACCGCCTCGAATTCCATGGTGGCCTTGTCGGTTTCGATCTCGGCGAGAATGTCACCGGCCTTAACCTCGTCGCCTTCCTTCACCAGCCATTTGGCCAGCTTTCCTTCCGTCATCGTCGGCGAAAGCGCCGGCATCAGAATATCGATTGCCATCGTACGGTGTCTCCTGATGCGCGGGCCTTAGGCCTCGGCCAGAATATCGGTATAGAGTTCTTTCGGGTCTGGCTCCGGCGACTGCTGCGCAAACTCAGCGGCCTCCGCAACGATCTCCCGGATTTCTTTATCGATGGCCTTGAAGCTTTCTTCTTTAAGAAGCTTCGCCTCCAGTGCGCGGGCGCGCAGCGATTCGATCGGATCGCGCTCCTCCCGCATCTTGGAGACTTCATCGCGCGACCGGTATTTCGCCGGATCGGACATCGAATGCCCGCGGTAGCGGTAAGTCTGCATTTCGAGGATCACCGGCCCTTTTTCCCGCGCATAGTCGGCGGCTTCCTGGGCCTCCCGCATAACGGCGACGACGTCCATGCCGTCCACTTCGTTGCCGGGGATGCCAAAACCCTGGCCCCGCTTGTAGAGGCCTTCACCGGCCGCCGCGCGCGTTACCGATGTTCCCATACCGTACTTGTTGTTCTCGATCACGAAAACGATGGGCAATTCCCACAGCGCCGCCAGGTTGAACGATTCGTAAACCTGCCCCTGGTTCGCCGCGCCATCGCCGAAATAGGTGAAGGAGACGCCGCCATCGCCGCGGTACTTGTGCGCGAACGCCAGCCCGTTCCCGAGAGATACCTGCGCCCCGACAATGCCATGGCCGCCGTAGAAGCCCTTATCCTTGCTGAACATGTGCATGGAGCCGCCCTTCCCCTTGGAATAGCCGCCCTCGCGCCCCGTCAGTTCCGCCATCACGCCCTTGGGGTCCATGCCGGTCGCCAGCATGTGGCCATGGTCGCGGTAACCAGTGATGACGCTATCGCCATCCTTGGCGGCCGCCTGCATCCCGACGACGACCGCTTCCTGGCCGATATAGAGGTGGCAGAAGCCGCCGATCAGGCCCATGCCATACATCTGTCCGGCCCGCTCCTCAAAGCGGCGGATCATCAGCATGTCTCGATAAAAAGCTTTAACGGCGTCAGCAGAGGGCAGTTCGTTCGAACCCGCTACGGGTGCTTCGGCGGTGTCGGGCAATGTATCTCTCCTAAAGGAAGATCGGCCGGATTTTCAGCATAGCAAGCTATGGCTGTCCAGCAAATCACTGTCGCTCGTGCCAAAATATGATTTAGTCGACGCCACGTTCCGCGCCAGTGCCGGACGGCGGGTTTTCCGCACTGTAGAGCCCGCTGGCCGTTGGCGGCATGCGCACGACGACCTCATCAGGATGGGCGAGGTTCAACACGCGGCGGGCTTCTTCCTCCAGCAGGTCGCGCCCGATTGCGTCCCCCTTCAACAGGGAGACGCGATGCTCCAGCGCCAGCCGCTCGTCCTGCAGCAGGGCGAGTTCGACGTTCGCCTGGCGCAGGGTTTCGCGGTTTTTCTGCAAATTGAGATAGCCGCGTTCGGAATAGATGCCGTTCAGCACCAGATAACCGAATATGACGCAGAGGCCGAGCGGCAAGGCGGCGCGGCGTATAACGCGCACCGGATAGACGAGGTAAGAGAACAGGTCCGTCACCATGTCTCACCCTTGCCATGTTCGGACATGGGGCGTCAAGCCGCCTGGAAAAATGGTGATTCTTCCGCCTTTAGCGCAGGAATCCGCGGCCTTCGTAGCGGGCAGCGTCGTGCAGCTGCTCCTCGATTCGCAGAAGCTGGTTGTACTTGGCGAGCCGGTCGGAGCGGGCAAGCGAGCCGGTCTTGATCTGGCCGCAGTTCGTGGCGACCGCCAGGTCGGCAATCGTCGTGTCCTCTGTCTCGCCGGAGCGGTGGGACATGACAGCGGTATAGCCAGCCCGGTGCGCCATCTGCACGGCCTCCAGCGTTTCCGTCAGGGTGCCGATCTGGTTGACCTTCACCAGGATGGAGTTGGCGACACCCTTCTGGATGCCGTCTTTCAGGCGGGCGGGGTTGGTTACGAACAGGTCGTCGCCCACCAGCTGACACTTGCCGCCGATCTTGTCGGTTAGGATCTTCCAGCCGTCCCAGTCATCCTCGGCCATGCCGTCTTCAATGGAGACGATGGGGTAGTCCGTAACCAGCGCGGCCAGATAATCGGCCATGCCGGCGCTATCCAGCACCTTGCCCTCGCCCTTCAGATTGTACTGGCCGTCCTTGAAGAACTCGGTCGAAGCCGCATCCAGCGCCAGCACCACATCCTCGCCCGGCTTGTACCCGGCGCTTTCGATGGCTTTCAGGATGAAGTCCAGCGCGTCGCGCGTGCCGGAGAGGTTCGGGGCGAAACCGCCCTCGTCGCCCACATTGGTGTTATGGCCGGCGGCACTGAGCGCTTTCTTTAGCGACTGGAACACCTCCGCCCCGCAGCGCAGCCCTTCCGAGAAGCTGGAAGCGCCCACGGGCATGATCATGAATTCCTGGATGTCGATGGGATTGTCCGCATGCTCGCCGCCATTGATGATGTTCATCATCGGCGTCGGCAGGGTGTTGGCGAACACGCCACCGACATAGCGGTAGAGCGGCAGGGTCAGCGATACCGCCGAGGCACGCGCGACGGCCAGGCTGACACCCAGAATGGCGTTCGCGCCCAGGCGGCTCTTGTTCGGGGTGCCGTCCAGTTCGATCATGGCCCGGTCGATATAGACCTGCTCCTCCGCATCCAGGCCGGAGAGTGCGTCGAAGAGTTCGCCGTTGACGGCATTGACGGCATCCAGCACGCCCTTGCCCCCATAGCGTTCGTCGCCGTCGCGCTTCTCCACCGCCTCATAAGCGCCGGTGGACGCGCCGGAGGGCACCGCGGCGCGGCCCTGGGAGCCATCTTCCAGTTCGACTTCGACCTCTACGGTCGGGTTGCCGCGGGAATCCAGGATTTCGCGCGCGTGAATGTCGACAATAGCGGTCATCGGGAACGGCCCTCTTTAGATGGAAACGGGGTTCGCCTTGGCGATACGGTCCAGTTCTATGATCGGCTTCAGCATCGCTTCCAATGCGGCCAAGGGCACCATGTTGGGGCCGTCGCTGGGTGCAGTGTCCGGGTCCTGGTGCGTTTCCACGAACAGGCCAGCCACGCCGACCGCCGCCGCGGCGCGCGCTAGGACCGGCACAAACTCCCGCTGGCCGCCGGACGTACCGCCCTGCCCGCCGGGCTGCTGCACGCTGTGGGTGGCGTCGAACACCACCGGCGCGCCGGTCTTCGCCATGATCGGCAGACCGCGGAAGTCGGACACCAGCGTGTTGTAGCCGAAGCTGGCCCCGCGCTCAGTTAACAGCACGTTAGGGTTGCCCGCGCCGGTCACCTTGGCGACCACATTGGCCATGTCCCAGGGGGCGAGGAATTGGCCCTTCTTCACATTGACGACAGCACCCGTCTCCGCCGCGGCGATCAGCAGGTCGGTCTGGCGGCAGAGGAAGGCCGGGATCTGGAGAATATCCACCACCTCCGCCGCCGCCGCACATTGCTCGCGCTCATGCACGTCGGTCAGCACCGGGCAGCCGAACTTTTCCTTCACCTCGGCGAAGATCGGCATGGCCTCGGCGAGGCCGATGCCACGGGCCGAGCCGAGGCTGGTCCGGTTCGCCTTGTCGAAGCTGGACTTGTAGACAAAGCCGATGCCGAGCCGAGCCGTGATCTGCGTCAGCGCCTCCGCCATCTCCAGCGCGTGGGCGCGGCTTTCCATGGCGCACGGCCCTGCGATCAGGGCTAGGGGCGCGGACTGGCTGAACGTGACCCCGCCAGCGGAGACGGTGGAAGAGGGATTGGTCATTGCCATATCCTTTGGCGGTTAAACCAACCGCGACTGCTTCACCGCGGCGGCGACGAAGGCGGTGAACAGCGGGTGGGGGTTCATGGGGCGGCTTTTCAGTTCAGGATGGAACTGCACGCCGATGAACCAGGGATGGTCCGGCAATTCGACAATCTCCGGCAGTCTGCCGTCCGGAGAGACGCCGGAAAATTTCAGACCCGCGTTTTCCAGCCGCTCGCGGTAGCCGATATTCACCTCGTAGCGGTGGCGGTGGCGTTCATCGATATGGCGCTCGCCGCCATACACTTCGGAGACCAGGCTGTCGCGCGCCAGTTCGGCGTCGTACGCGCCGAGGCGCATGGTGCCGCCCAGGTCGCCGTCGGCGGCACGCTGCTCCACATCATTGCCGGAGACCCATTCGGTCAGCAGGCCGACCACGGGATGCTCGCACGGGCCGAACTCGGTCGAACCCGCGCCTTCCAGGCCGAGCAGACTGCGGGCAGACTCGACGACCGCCATCTGCATGCCGAAGCAAATGCCGAAGAAGGGCACCTTCTGCTCGCGCGCGTAATTGATGGCGGCGATCTTGCCCTCGCTGCCGCGTTCGCCGAAGCCGCCCGGCACCAGAATGCCAGCAACGCCGGCCAGGGTCTCGGCAGCAGAGCCGTCCTCGACGGATTCAGACTCGATCCAGTCGAGCCGCACCTTAACCCGGTTGGCGATGCCCCCGTGGTTCAGCGCCTCAATCAGGGACTTATAAGCGTCCAGCAGGTTAGTGTACTTACCGACGACGGCGATGCGCACCTCGCCCTCCGGCGTGGTCACGCGCTCGACAATGTCTTCCCAGCGCTCCAGCACCGGCGGCGGCGCATCCAGCCCGAAATAGGCAAGCACCTCGTCGTCGAAGCCGGCCTCGTGATAGCTGATCGGCGTGCGGTAGATCGTGTCCACGTCGAGCGCCGGGATCACCCGCGGCTCCTGGATATTGCAGAACAGCGCCATCTTGCGCTTGGCGTCCAGCGGGATTTCCCGGTCGCAGCGGGCGAGCAGGATGTCGGGCTGAATACCCAGATTCTGGAGTTCGCGGACCGAGTGCTGGCTGGGCTTGGTCTTCAACTCGCCCGCCGACGGGATGTAGGGCACCAGGGTCAGGTGGATGAACATGGTGCGCGCGATGCCCAGGTCCAGGCGCATCTGCCGGATGGCTTCCAGGAACGGCAGACCCTCGATATCGCCGACCGTGCCGCCGATCTCCACCAGGACGAAATCCTCGCCATCCAGGTCGCGGGCCATGTATTCCTTGATCATGTCGGTGACATGCGGGATCACCTGCACCGTCGCGCCGAGATACTCGCCCGCCCGTTCGCGCCGCAGCACTTCGGAATAGATCTGGCCGGTGGAAACGCTGTCGCTCCGCCGGGCCGAAATGCCGGTGTAACGCTCGTAATGGCCGAGGTCGAGGTCCGTCTCCGCCCCGTCGTCGGTCACGTAGACCTCGCCGTGCTGGTAGGGGCTCATGGTGCCGGGATCGACGTTCAGATAGGGGTCGAACTTGCGGATTCGGACCTTGTACCCACGGGTTTGCAGCAGCGCTGCGAGCGCTGCCGACGCCAGCCCCTTGCCAAGCGAAGAGGCGACTCCGCCCGTGATGAAAATGAAGCGAGGACCAGCCCTGTCTCGCTCGGCCGTCATTGCGAGGCTGGAACCTGCGGGCCGGCCGGAGCCGACGGCACCGGCGTATCCATGATGGAGCCGCCCTCGCGCGAACCGGTGGCCAGGATCGCCAGGATCAGGCTGGTCGCAAAAAAGCAGGCCGCCAGGACCGCCGTGGTGCGGGAGAGCAGGTTGGCGGTGCCGCGGCCAGACATGAAGCCGCCGCCGCTATTGCCGCCGCCGCCCATGCCGAGGCCGCCGCCCTCGCTCCGCTGGAGCAGGACAACCGCCACCAGGCCGATGGCGATCAACAGGTGAATGACGAGAACGATTTGAATCATAGGCTAACCACCGCCGCTATAGGCGCATACTGCGTCCGGACTGTTCTGGAGTTCGGCCGCGCTTCCGACCAATGCGGAATGTGTACTCTTACAGGATTCGAAACGCCATACGCAAATCGTAGCGGGGTTGGGGAGCGGGCGTCCCGGTGCTATGCGCGGATGGATGATTGGAGCGAGGCCGGCGGGCAAAAGCAGTCGCCCGAGTAATCCACCCGTTCTCTCTCCTCCCCAGCGAATTCTCCTCGCCCTCCTCCCGCTCCTCCCCAGCGGAAGCTGGGGTCCACGCCGGAGGCGGCTCGTTTGGAGCGTCTGGCGCTAAGGGAAAGCGTCTCCGGAATGGGCCCCAAATCAAGTTTGGGGAAATGAGGAGAGGGTTTGGGGAATGAGAAACGGCTGTGGGTTATGGGAGAGAACGGAGGTGGCGTGGGGGCATGTCCGGTCAATAACACCTCCACCGTCATTGCGAGGAGCCCGGCAGGCAAGCCGGGCGACGCGGCAATCCACTTGCGCGGGGACAAAGCACAGGCGCCGATGGATTGCTTCGCCCGCTCCGCGGGCTCGCAATGACGGCGGGGGTGGGGCGTGGTGGGGGTGGAGAGGTGGCGGCGTCGCGCTATGGGCCTCGCTGGCTTGACACGCCTAAGGTTCTCCGCCGCAATGCGGGGAAAAGGATACGCTCATGCCCATGGACCAGCTTGTCGCCGACCGCGCCGCAGCAGACCCCGTCGCCCACGCACGGGCGCTCCGGCCCGAACTGCTCGCCGCGGCGGACGGGATCGAGGAAACCCAGGACTTTCCGGAGCCGCTCATCAGCCACATGCATGACGCACGGCTGTTCCAACTGATGTTGCCGCTCTCCTGTGGCGGCGTGCAGGCGGACCCGGTGACATACCTCCGCGCGCTGATCGAGGTGGCGCAGGGGGATGGCTCGGTCGCGTGGAACATGTTCGTCGCCAATTCCGCCTGCCTGCTCGCGCCGTTTCTGCCCCTGGAATCGGCCCGGACGATCTATGACGGTCCCCGCGCCCAGATGGCCTGGGGCTTTCCGGCAGGGCAGACGGCCGATGCCGTCGATGGCGGCTATATCGTGAACGGGCGCTGGGACTTCGCCAGCGGCTCGCGGCAGGCTACATGGATGGGCGCGCATGGCTTCGTTCGGGAGAAGGATGGCTCGCTGCGCCTGAACGAGCGGGGCGTGCCGCTGGTGCGCTCCTGGCTGTTTCCGGTGGAGCAGGCGGAACTGCTGGACAATTGGAATCCGGTCGGCCTGCGTGGCACCTGCTCCCAGTCCTACAACGTGCATGATGTTTTCGTACCGGAGGAATTCTCCTCCACCCGCGAATACCCGGAGGAGCGGCGGGAGCCGGGGCCACTATATGCGATCCCGCAGCAGGGGCTCTATGCCGTCGGCGTGGCGGGCGTCGCCTTGGGTCTGGCAAGGGCCATGCTGGATGCCTTCCGAGACCTCGCCATGGAGAAGACGCCGCGGGGCCGCCCGCGCATGGCCGACGACCGGCTGGTGCAGGCAGGCTATGCGCGCCAGGAGGGCCAATACGGCGCGGCGCTTGCCTTCCTGGAGAACACCATCGCCGGGATTTACGAGGGTGCTGGAGAGTGGGATGTGATCGATTTCGAACAGCGGGCGCAGCTGCGGCTGGCGTGCTCCCACGGCATCCATGCGGCGCTTGATGTGGCCGACTGGGTGCACAAGGAGGCGGGCGTCAGTTCGATCTTCCCCGGCACGCCGTTCGAGCGGCGCTGGCGTGACATGCATACGCTCGGCGCGCAAATCCAGGCCCGCGGGGCGCACTTCGAGGCCATCGGCTCCATCTTCCTGGGCGAGCCGCCGGCGGTGTTCTTTTGAGGAACGGTCCCGGACGCGCGCCGTCGATGCCCCCCGTATAAACTTCACCCTGAGCCTGTCGAAGGGTCTCTTTCCAATTGCCAACAGACCCTTCGACAGGCTCAGGGTGAAGGCTCTCAATAAAAAATGAGTATCCCATGCGCGTTGTCTACCACCTGCCCAATGATGACCTCCACGCGGCGCAGCAGGCTGCTGTCGAAGCCGAGCAAGCCGGGTTCGATGGCGCCGTCGCGCTAGAGAATGCCCATGGGCCGATACCGCCGCTCGCCGTTGCCGCCATGGCAACCAGCAAAATTCAGATTGGCACCGCCGTCGCCATCGCCTTCCCGCGCAGCCCGACGATCACGGCACACTTCGCCTGGGACCTGCACAAGGCATCCGGCGGGCGCTTCTATCTGGGGTTGGGCAGCCAGGTGAAAGGGCACAACGAGCGGCGCTACGGGCTGGAATGGACGCCGCCCGCACCCCGGATGCGGGACTATATCGGTGCGGTGCGCGCGGTCTGGGATGCCTGGGAGAACCAGACGCCGCTGGACTATCACAGCGACGCCTACACCCTGACGCTGACGACGCCGAATTTCTCGCCGAAGCCGTCCGGCCTGCCGCGCATTCCAGTGGCGATGTCGGCGGTCGGCCCGGCCATGCTGCGGGTGGCGGGCCAGGTGGCGGACGGCGTGCGGCTGCACCCCTTCTCCACCAGACGGTATCTGGCCGAGGAATCCCTCGCCCGCATCGGCGAAGGATTGGCGCGTACCGGCCGGGACCGGAGTGAGATCGAGGTGATCTCCGGCGCGTTCATCGCCACCGGCGCGGACGACGAGGCCGTGGCGAAGATGAGGGAATATATCCGCTTCCGGATATCCTTCTACTGCTCGACCAGGGCCTATTGGAACGTGCTGCGGCTGCACGGCATGGAGGAACTGGGCGAGAAATTGCGGCCCTATCCGGCGGCGGGCCGCTGGGACGAGATGGCGGCGCTGATCCCGGACGATGTGGTGGACCTGTTCGCCGTGGTCGGCCGCCATGACGAGTTGGCGGCCAAGATCGCGGCGAAGTATGAGGGCCTGGCCGACACGCTCTCGCTCTTCATCCCGACCGACACCGCGCCGGGGCCTCTCGGCGACGTCATGCAGGATATCCAGCGCATTCCGGCGAAGTTCCAGGGCTATGCCAAGAAGGCGCCGCGGCTAGCGGCTTGATACCAACCGCCGGAGGGCCGCCACTTATTTCGCCCGCACGAAATCCACCGTCACGGTGAGCGGTCCGGCGGGCTCGCCGATGCGGTCGATGGCCAGCATAAGCGCGCCATCGCCTGCGGCGAGGGCAGCTTGCTCGGCCGGTTTCAGGCTGAGAAAATAGTCACCGGTGCGGTCGGCCGGGAAAATGGCGAAGCGGCCGATCTCCTGTCCGTCGGCCAAGCGGACCACGATGCCGAACGGGGTCATTGACGGGTTCTCGATCGCGCCGATGCGGACCTGCAAGACGGCATTGGCGCTTTCGGGGGCGGCGAGCGCCTGGGCCTGCACCTGTGGGTTGTCCAGCGTCAGGCGCATACCGCCCCCGCCGCCGGCATTGGCGACGGCGGCGCCATACAGCACCGCCGCCACCAAAATCCCCCAACGTGCCAGCCTCGCCATGGCCTACTTGCCCGGCGTCGCAGACGGCGTCGTCACCAGGTCCATGCGGCCGATGGTGATCGCCTCCGCCCGGCGCTCGCCGGTTTCGTGCGGCACGGCGACCAGGGTTAGCTCCACCCCCTCGCCCGCTGAGAAGCGCCCGGCCTTGCGCAGGTCTGCCAGCGTGTCGGTCACGTCCACATAATAGTCGGGAACGGTGCCGTCCGCGGCCATGCGGGCGAACATCTTGCCCATGAAGAAGCCGAAGCTGCCTGCGTAGTGCGGGCTCTTGATACTGGTGTCCGGGCCGGCGTCCGGCAGGTTGACGAACACGCGGATATAGGTGTCGTCGTTCTTCGGCGGCCGGATGCCGGAGACGCGGAGCAGCACCCGCTCGTCCCTGCCATCGCGGGCGGCGGCCTTGTCCAGCATGGCTTCGTCCGCGCTGGCCTTGAAGCGCAAGGGCTTCCGCGGCGATAGGGTTGCCGCGCCGCTGACGCGGAATTCCTGGCGAACGGCGTGGCGGATGTTGCCACCGCGCTCCAGCGCCTCCCGGGTCAGCACTGCCGTAAACTGGTTGGCCTCCCCCTTGGGTGAATTGTCATAGCGGTAGCTGAGCAGCGGCAGGATCACGGTCAAGCCGCACGCCATCTCCGCCGGATTGCCTTGTCCGTCCACGAACATGCCGGTGAGGTTGAACTGGGTCCAGGCGGTGTCCGACGTGTTCAGGTTGCCGCGCTTGTTGTTCCAGGTGTCCCACATGCAATCGATCATGTTGTGATGACACCAGAACACCGGGTCCTGCGGCGACTGGAAACTGCTCATGGTGCCGCCGACGAAGCCGTGAATATTGTTGTGCGGGGTCGCTTCCAATTCGCCATAGCCGCCACCCGTTCCGCCGCGAAGGGCGGTAGAGGCATAGCTGGCGAACTGCTCGAAATTGGTAAGGTCGAGAATGTCTTCCAACACGTCTGCACCGATATAGGAGAGCCCCGCCTGCGACGTGGGGCCGGCGGAGCGCGGCGAGTGATTGAGGGCGCCGCTCCAGAAGTCGGACGGCACTTCGCGGTCGGCCTGCCAGTTCCAATAAGGCAGAGCGAAGTCGCTGACGCCGGTCACCTCGCGGCAGATCTGCTCGAAATAGAACAGGTAGGCGCGGTGCCACGGCAGGAAATACCAGTTGCCGTGCGGGCAAAAGTTCTGGTGGATGTTCGCCTGGGCGAGCCAATTGCGCGGATCGCTGGCCGGCAGGGCCTTCATGGCGGTGACCGCGGCGGCATAGGTCGCCATGTCGGTTGCCGCGGCGGCGCTGGTGGAACGCTTGCGGACGGGCCGGTTGGCGATGGCGTCCTTGATGGACTCGCAACCGCCCGTTGCCGCCAGCAGGCTTAAAGCAGAGAGCGAGACGCCGCCGCGCAAAACGGAACGGCGGGAAAGTTGGGCGTTAAACATGACAATAATCCTCCTTGGCTATTATCTTGCACACCTCATAATAACATGCCTGTGAAACACTTCACCAAGCTTGTTAACTTTTCAGCGTAATTTCCGCCGCTAACCAACCGCTACTTCAGCGCTACCATATTGTTGGTGCATGTAATAGGCAGTCTGCAGGGCTGCGCGCAGTTCGCTGTTGAACTCACCGGTTTCGGCCAGATAGACGGATCGCTGGAAGCGTTTGATAGCCTCCCGCGTGTTCTTGCCCATCTTATTGTCGATACCTTTGGGCTCAAAATTGAGGACCGTCAGCGCTTTCTGGGCGTCCTCCACCGTGGCGACGGTAAAGGCGGCGGTAGCGTCGGCGACCGCGGTAGGCCGGTCCTGGCGGGCGAACTTGGCATAGGCATTCGCCATCTTGGTGTCGTACTTGTTCTCGCGGTAGGCCGGGCCATTATAGCCGCGCGCGAACTTCGCCCAGTTCAGGCTGCGCAGATGGGCGTCGAGGCCGTTGCTCTCCACAAAAGAGATGAAGGCCTGGAGATGCCGGTCCTCGGATTCCACCATGGCGGCGACGAAATCCTCCACATCGTCGAAGCCGCAGACCGCATGGTTGAAACCCATGACCTGGAACTTGCCCCAGGAGGCGGATTTCAGGGCGGCTTCCCGGTCGAGGCCGATGGCCTCCTCCAGGCGGGTATATTCGGCTGCGCCGCGCTTGTAGCCGCCGCGCTTGCCGCTGACCGAAGCGTTTGTGGCATCGAACTGGCCATTGGTAAATTTGCGGAACCAATGGCGCTCGTAAAGGATTTTAGGGCGTCCGTCGTTGAAGAAGCCGCCCCCTGCGGATTCTACCTGGGCGACGGCTTTGACGGCAGCCACGTCGCATCCCAGATCCTCCGCCGCTTCGCGGTAGGCTTGTTCGGAGATCGGGTCATTCGGCCTTTGACTGACGAATTCCATCGCAACAACTCCCTTGCACGGTCCAATGTTGCCCCGGCCCACGCTGCCCCGCACAACGGCGGCCAAGGAGCCAGAGCTTGGCTGTGAAACCGGTCAATGACAAGCCAGGGAGAGCCGTTGCGCAGGGAAGGCGCCTGGAGGTTCAGTCGAAGCGCTTGATCCTGGGGTCGCCGCCCGCGATGCATTTCCAGCGGTCGACGCCATCCTCGCACTGGCCCTCGTGCCGGTACAGCTGGCCGACGCCCCAGCCGATACCGGTGCCCGACTCGCCAAAGCAGCCCATGCACAGATGCTTCCAGCTACCGTCATGGGTGGCGCCATCGACCGCCAAGCCCTCCAGCCGCAGGTCGATGCCGCACTGGGCGCAGGTGTCCGGCAGGTTCGTCAGCACCTCCGCCTCGCCACCGGTCACCCGCAGCCGGTTGAGCCAGACGCACAACAGGCCGATTTCGACATGGAACCGTTCCAGGAACTGGCAGCGTTGTTTGTGGGTAAGACCGATCTGGTTTGCTCTCAGGTCGGCAACCATGCTGCCCCAGCGCAGCATTTCATCTTGCGTCATTGTTGGTACTCCCTTTGTGCGACATGATCCGGTCCGCCACTTATGCGCTGGACCGGGCAAAGGGGCTGTTGCCGGTGCCTATTCAGCCCTTTGGCAAACGCCGCCCCTTTGCACTCAGGGAGATAGGGAAACCGGAAAGGGAAACGTTCTGCCAGTCCGCCAAAAAACCAATTTTTCTAGCCAAAATAACGCCTGAAACCCGCCCCACGATGGACGGCAGTCTGCCAAAACGCAGGCCCTCAGCCGGTGCGCAGCATCGCGTCGGCCACTTTCTCCGCGATCATAATGGTGGGGGAGTTGGTGTTGCCGCTGGTGATGGTGGGCATGACGCTGGCATCGATGACCCGCAAGCCGCCGAGGCCATGCACCCGGCATTCGGTATCAACCACCGCCATGGGGTCGGTTGCCTGCCCCATCTTTGCCGTGCCGACCGGGTGGAAGATGGTGGTGCCGATGTCGCCTGCCGCCTTGGCCAGTTCTTCTTCCGATTGGACGGCGGGGCCGGGGCGGAATTCCTCCGGCCTGTACTTTGCGAGTTGCGGCTGGCTGACGATTTCCCGCGTGATACGGATGGAGCGGGCGGCGACCATACGGTCGCCATCGGTGGAGAGATAGTTCGGCGCGATCTCCGGCTGCTGGCGCGGATCGGCCGAGAGCAGGCGCACGCGGCCGCGGCTTTCGGGCCGGACGTTGCAGACGCTGGCGGTGAATGCCGGGAACGGGTCCAGCGGCTCGCCGAACTTGTTCAGGGAGAGCGGTTGGACGTGGTATTCCAGGTCCGGTGTCTCCAGGGCGGGGTCAGACTTGGTGAACACGCCCAGCTGACTGGGGGCCATGGACATGGGTCCGCGCCGGGTGAGCGCATATTCCAGGCCGATCCTGGCCTTGTTCAACAGGCCCTGGGAGCTTTTGTTCAGGGTCTTCACGCCCGCGACCTTGTAGGCGCAGCGCAGTTGCAGGTGGTCCTGCAGGTTCTCGCCAACACCCGGCATCTCATGACTTACCTGAATGCCGTGGTCCGCCAGCAGACCGCCGGGGCCGATGCCCGATAGCTGCATCAGGTGCGGGGAGCCGATGGCGCCCGCGGCCAGGATCACTTCCGCATTGGCCTTAACCTGGTGCTGCTCGCCGCCGCGGGTGAAGGCAACGCCGGTGGCGCGCCCGCCTTCCAGCAGCACCCGGTCAGCCTGCGCGCCGGTCATCACCTGCAGGTTGGCACGGCTCTTGACAGGCTTCAGGAAGGCGCTGGCGGTGTTCCAGCGCCAGCCGGAGCGCTGGTTCACCTGGAAATAACCGACGCCTTCATTATTGCCTTTGTTGAAGTCGCTGGTGCGCGGAATACCTTGCTGCACGCAGGCATCGGCGAAGGCGTCCAGGATTTCCCAGGAGATGCGGGCGGGCTCCACCCGCCATTCGCCGTCTGCGCCATGCAGGTCGTTCGAGCCGTCAAAATGGTTCTCGGATTTCTTAAAATAGGGCAGGCAATCGTCCCAGCCCCAGCCGGTATTGCCGAGTTGCCGCCAGTGGTCGTAGTCCCGCGCCTGGCCGCGCATGTAGATCATGCCGTTGATGGAGGAACAGCCGCCGATCACCTTGCCCCGCGGATAGCCGAGAGAGCGGCCGTTCAGGCCCTTCTCGTTCGCGGTGGAAAACAACCAGTCCGTGCGCGGATTGCCGATGCAGTAAAGGTAGCCGACAGGGATCTTGATCCAAATGTAATTGTCGTTGCCGCCGGCTTCCAGCAGCAGCACCTTGGTCTTGGGATCGGCTGACAGCCGGTTCGCCAGCACGCACCCTGCCGAGCCGCCGCCGACGATGACGTAGTCGAAGTCTGGAAGGGATTTCATCGGGGCTGACTCGCAGTTGTTGGTTCTGGGCGCGTTTTCATTGGGCAGGTGTTAAGGCACGAGCGAACGCTTGTTAAGAGTGAGGTGGACACGGAAGACTGCTACAATCGGATTCTCCCAGCACGTAAGAGGACGCAAACCCGTTGCCCGGCCATCCCACCATCGCCTCCGCCGACCTCTATGCCGTCTCCCTGCCCTATGCCGAGGCGAAGACCTGGACCATCGGCGGCGTGGAAACCGAAAGCCACTATGTGGTGCTCAAACTGACCGACAGCGACGGGCGCACGGGCGCGGCGGAAGTTGTCTGCAAGCCTGCCTGGAACGGCATGGAACAACCGGTCCTGCTTGCGGCGTTCGAGCACCTGGCCTGGCCGCTGCTGAAAGGCCAGGAGACAGCGAACGCGGCGCAGGGGGCTGCGCTGACCAATGGGCTGGCGGGTTCGCTCGCGCCCAAAAGCCTGGCGGACAATGCCTGGCGGGATCTGGTGACGCCATGGAGCGAAGACCTGCGGGATGTGCGAGTGCCGGGAGCGAAGGTGCTGAACCGGGACGACCCGGCCAAGATGGCCGACGCGGCACGAAAGGCCGTGCTGGACGAGGGCTATCCCTGCCTCAAGATCAAAATCGGCCAGGGGCTGGCCATCGACGATGCGGTGCTGACGGCCATCACCAAGGCCATTGGCGACGGCGCGGTGCTGACGGTGGACGCGAACAGCGCCTACCGCGCAGACGAGGTTCCCGCGCTGGATAGGGTGATGGTTGGGCGCGGCGTGATCTTCCTGGAAGACCCCTGCCCTTTGATGCCCGATGCACAGGCGGAAGAGGTGATCGGCGCCTGTTCGCTCCCGGTGGTCGTGGACCGGAATGCGGCATCGCTCGGCATGGCGAAGGCATTTGCAGGCCGGGGCGCGACTCATTTCAGCGCAAAGCCCTCCCGCATAGGCCCGACCGAGGCGGCGGCAGTGGCGGGGCTGGCGGAGAGCCTGGGCGGCGGTGTCTGCTTCGGGACCTATGCCGAGGGATCGCTGGGTGTGCTGAACCAGTTGGGATTCGTGGCGCGCTACGTCAAAGAGCCACTGTTCCTCAGCGCCGAGTTGGACTTTCACCGGGAGTTGCTGGGCGGCTATCTGCATGCCCCGCCACGGTTCGAAGACGGCTGCTTCCGGCTGCCCGCTGAAGGCAATGCTGCGGCGCAGGTGGATTGGGACCGGCTGGCAAGCCTCGCGAAGGCGCGGGTACGATTGGTAAAATGATACCGCTTAGGAACAACGAAAGGAGCCACTTATGACGCCAGAACAACTGATGGCCCGCGCCATCGAGATCGCCCGGAAGGCCTTGGATGAGCCGGGCGCGCTGCCCTACGGCGCGGTGGTAGCCCGCGACGGGGAGATTATCGGTGAGGGGCTGAACCGGGCCGTGGGGCTCTCGGACCCGACCTCCCACGGGGAGGTTGAGGCGATCCGGGATGCTTGCCGCAAGCTGGGCACGACCGACCTGACGGGCACGGAGATGTACACGACGGCGGAGCCCTGCTCCATGTGCGTGGCGACCATGTATCTCTGCGGAATTGCCAAGATGTACTTCGCGGCCGGACCGGACGACAGCACGGCGCTGATGGGCAAACTGGCGGCAAAAAACCCATCGGTGCGACGCCGGTTCTCCATGGCGGAGCTGCGGTCGGAGGTGGGGTTGCCTGCCGATGAGCGCCAGATGCCGATGGAGCGCCTGGGCGTCGCCGAGGTGCAGGCACTGTTCCAGGCGTTTGGGGAAAAGCACGGGTAGGGTTGGCTTACATGCCAATCCGGATGCGCGGCAAATATAGCCGCGCATCCGGCTGATGCCGCGGCACCGGCATTTGGATGTCAGGCCGGAAACCGGCCGTTCGCCATCAAAACCCGACCGTCACATTGATGGACCCAAACCGCTGCGAAGCGCCGTCGCCTTCAAAAAGGGCGGTGGTGGATACAAGCGAATAGGCGATCTTCACATCATAGACCCGCACGACCAGGCCCGCGGACCATTCGCCGACAAACGGCTTGCGTTCGACACTGGCGCTGTCGCGGAAGGTGTTGCCGTCCAGCGTGATGTCATGGGCAACCGCGTGCCCGGCAACACCGACGTAGAAATACCAGGAAAACGGCTTCGGCTTCCCGGCAAGCGTGCCGCTGAACAGCGATGGTTGCACGCGGAGCGGTCCATAATCGGCTGAGAGATCCTGCCCGATGCGGAAGATCGTACCAGCGGCTGCCTCGGTCCGGAAATTGCCCAGGCTGCCGCTGACCATCGGCACCGTGTCGAAGCCCAGCCCGTCACCATCACCGAGCAGGGGAATGCGCCACCGCCGCGACACGTTCAGGTTGATGATCGGCTCGTTCTCGATCTGACTGCTCCAGCCGCGCGCAGGATCGTCATCTATCAACTTGTGGAAGGTGTTCTGGACCCATTCGGCCCCGGCGGCCGGGCCGACAATGCCCAGGTCCAGCGCAACCGAGTCCACCATGTCACCATGATCCACCAACAGGGTGCCGCGCAGGAAAAGGTAGCCAGCATACGGGTGCTGGTTCGGCGGGGCCGGATTGGCATCAGTATCCTGCGGTGTATAAAAGGTTTGGCCGACGGCGATACCGGTACGGACATAGGCATCAGGATCAGCGCCCAGCAAGTTGTCGCTGATCCAATGGGACAATCTGGGAGTATCCGACGGCGCGAATGAATAATGTAAGGCGAAGCCGTTGGTATAATTCTTGTCAGTAGCCGCGAAAAAGTCGTTCTCAATCGCCAGTGTCAGGCCGCCGCCTGGCTCCGTTTTCGGCGTCTCGCTTTGGTCGGCTGCCCGTGCGGCGATATTCACCGGGAACAGGGCGGCACTCAACAGCGCGCAGACGCATGCGAGCCAGTGGCGCCGCATCTCCATAATGTTTTTCCTTGGTATTTTATGTGCCCGTTCCGCACGGTCGCACGGTCCGCCATCCGCGGAGTGCGGCCCCAACACGGTCAAGTGAGCATCGCCTACCCGGCCGCTACCACTTCGGCGATGGCCTTGCCGATTTCCTCAGTGGTGCCGTTGCCGCCCATGTCGCGGGTCTTGGGCCCGCCGCCGGTCAGCACAACCTCGATCGCGCGCTCGATGGCGTCGGCGGCATCCTGGTGGCCCAGGTGACCGAGCATCATCGCGCCGGACCAGATCTGGCCGATGGGATTGGCAATGCCCTGGCCTGCAATGTCCGGCGCGGAGCCGTGCACCGGCTCGAACATGCTGGGATAGATGCCTTCGGGGTTGATGTTGGACGACGGCGCGATGCCGATAGAGCCCGCAACCGCCGGCCCCAGGTCGGAGAGAATGTCGCCGAACAGGTTGGAGCCGACAACCACGTCGAACCAATCCGGGTGCTGCACGAAATGGGCCGTCAGAATGTCGATGTGATACTGGTCGGTCTCAACATCCGGGTACTGCTTCGCCATTTCGGCAAACCGCTCGTCCCAAAACGGCATGGTGTGGATGATGCCGTTCGACTTGGTGGCCGAGGTCACCTTCTTGCGCTTGCGGGTCATGGCTAGCTCGAAGGCGTATTTCAGGATGCGGTCGACGCCGCGGCGGGTGAAGGTGGTCTGCTGGCTCACCACCTCCCAATCGGTATTGGCATAGAGGCGGCCGCCCATTTCCGAGTACTCGCCCTCGGTGTTTTCGCGCACGACGAAGAAGTCGATATCTTCCGGCCCGCGGCCCGCCAGAGGCGAGGACACGCCGTCGAGCAGGCGCACCGGACGGACATTGGCGTACTGGTCGAATTCGCGGCGGATCGGGATCAGCATGTCCCAGAGCGAGATATGATCCGGTACGGTCGGCCAGCCGACGGCGCCCAGGAAGATCGCATCGTTCGGGCGCAGCAGTTCAATGCCGTTCTCTGGCATCAGGCGGCCGGTCTTTGCGTAGTCCTCGCACGACCAGTCGAACTGGGTGAATTCGTACTCCAGCCCGAATTTCGAGCCCACGGCCTCCAGCACGCGGATGCCTTCGGGCACGACTTCCTTGCCGATGCCGTCGCCCGGCAGAACGGCGATTTTGTACTTGGCGGTCATGGGCGGGTTCGTCCTTGGGTGCAGTTAGTGCAATGGGTTGCGTATAGGTGTTGCGTATAGCCCTTCACCCTGAGCCTGTCGAAGGGTGCCCGCACGAATGCGGAAAGAGACCCTTCGACAGGCTCAGGGTGAGGCTGTGGCGCCCTCGAAGGGTGAAGGTGAATTCGGTTACAGAACGGCGATGGCCTCGACCTCGATCACAAAACCGGGCTGGGCCAGAGCGGTCACGCCGACCAGGGTGCTGGCGACCTTCAGGTCGCCAAACACTTCCTGCCGCGCCTCGCGGTACTCAGCCACGCGGGCCATGTCAGTAACGTAGACGTTCAGGCGGGCGATGTCGTTGATGGAGCCGCCGCCGGCCTCCAATTGCGCTTTCACATGGCGGAAGCAGGCGAGCGCCTGGGCCTTCATATCGCCGGGATTGGCAACGCCGCCGTTAGCGTCGTAATCCACCTGGCCGGAGAGCACCAGCATGGTGGAGCCGCCGGTGATCTTCACCGCCTGGGAATAGGCGGACGGATCGAACACGCCGGGAGCGCAATATTTATCAAACGTGGCCATGATCGGGTTTCCTTCTGAAGCACGGAGGCTAACAACCGTATACCAAGGGAAAAGAGCCTTGTCTGGATTGCGTATAGTAGAGAGACCGCGGAAGCCACTCCACGGCAGATTGCTGACCCTGCAACCGGCAAAATGCAACATGAAAGCGTCTATATCAGCGGCATGAAATACCCAACGGGTCAAAGGAATTCCCCTATGCGCCGCCTGCTCATCGCCACAATGGCCGTGCTGGCCCTTGGCATACAATCAACCAGCGCCGCCCCCTTCAGCTTCGTCGCGTTGGGGGATATGCCGTACAATACGCCCTTTGACTACGGCCCGTTCGAGCGTCTGATCAAACGCATCAATGCGGAAAAGCCGGCCTTCAGCATCCATGTCGGCGACACCAAGGCAGGCTCCACGCCCTGCACCGACGCGGCATTGGCGGAGGTGCTGCACCGGTTCCAGCTGTTCGACGCCCCCCTTTTCTACACGCCCGGCGACAATGAGTGGACGGACTGCCACCGCAGCGGTTTCAGCGCGCAGGAGAGGCTGGCCAGAATCCGGGAAATGTACTTCGCCGAGCCCCGGTCGCTGGGCCGCCGCACGATGGCCTACGACCGCCAGGCCGATGGGGGCGACCACCGGCAGATGGTCGAAAACGCGACGTGGCGCCATGAGGGCGTACGCTTCGCCACGGTCCACGTGGTTGGCTCCAACAATGGCAACCAGCAGAAGTATCCAGGGGCGCTGGCGGAGTTCAAACCGCGGGACAAGGCGAACAAGGACTGGATCGCCGCGGTGGGCAAACGCGCGCGGCAGGAAAGCGCCAAGGCCCTGATCTTCGCCTTCCATGGCGACCCCTGGTACAAGGGCGGCGGCAACGGCTTTACCCGCACGCTGAAGGCGCTGGCCGAGGCGGCGAAAGAGTTTGCTGGCCCCGTCCTGCTGATCAATGGCGACATCCACGCCTACCGCGTGGACCAGCCGCTGGAGACCAAGAAGGGCAAGACGCTGGCAAACGTCACCCGGCTGCGGGTGATGGGCAGCCCGGACCTGCGCGCGGTCAAGATCACGGTCGATCCCGGAGCCGGCGCGCCCTTTCACTTTGCGGTGCTGGACCGGGCGGAGTAATACCAACGGCAAGGGATAGTAACCTTCACCTCGAGTAGCCCCGGATCGCAGTCCGGGGCGTATCGAGAGGCCGGCGACTGTATCCCTCGATACGCCGGCTGCGCCGGCACTCGGGATGAAGGAGAGAGACGATCCTTACTCCCTGCCGTTGGTATAACTGTCAAGCGAGGGGGACGTTCCCGCACCGGGTAGGAAGATTAGGCTGGCTTGCGGAAAATCATTTCTACCGGCGCGATTTCGCCGGCGCCGACACCCTTTACCATGTTGCCGACCTTGGTCTGGGCGTCCTGGCCCATAATCACGCCCAGCCCCAGGGGAGGCGGGCCGGACTTGGCCAGACTGGCTGACAATTTAGCAAAGAAGTCCCTGGCGAAGTCGCCGCGCTCGCGCTCGGTCACCAGCGTGAAACCGGCATCTGACGCGGCACTGCGATAGATTTGAGGCGACGCCAGGAACGAAGCTTCCGGCACGTTCGCCCAGGGCAGCGGAAACGCCGGATGGGACGCGCCGAGCTGCATCACGTCATAGACCGCGAACGTGCCGCCAGGCTTCAGCACGCGGTAAGCTTCCGAGAAGAGCTTCGCCTTGGCCGGCAGATTCATGCCGACATGCAGCAATGTCGCCAGATCGAAATGTCCATCATGGAGCGGCATCTCGAGAGCGCTGCCGACCTGAAATTCGGCTTCCAGGCCCGTCATCTCCGTCAGCCGCCGGGCCGTTTCGACAAACTCCGGGGTCAGGTCGATGCCGGTGATCTTCGCTCCATGCCGGGCTGCCATATGACGGGCCGGGCCGCCGATGCCGGAGCCAATATCGAGCACGCGCGTGTCCGGCCCGATATCGAGTTGGTCCAGCAAGTCGTTGGTCGCCTCAACCCCGCCGATGTGGAACTCGTCCACTGGTTTCAGGTCGTCGCGGGTTAACGCGGCCGGGTCTTTCCCTGCGGCCTTCACCGCCTCCATAATCCGGTCGAACAAACTGCCGCTAGTATAGTGGCGGACAATCGCGTCGGTTGGGGACGTCATAGCATCCTCCTCATGAGGCAATTTCTTCCAAACGACCCAGAATAATGCCAAAGCAGTTCGAAGGTGACAACAGCAAACGGCATACCCATCTATAGCGCTAGCCCATTATGTTCACCGCGAAAACACAAGCCAAACAGGATCTACAACACATCTACATTCGATCTACATCGCATCGACATAGACTAAACCCGGCATCTACATTTTCCGCCCGGAATGTAGATTTTTGTAGATAAATGTAGATGTTTTCCGAGTTTTTCTGATAGCGTTACTATGTTAAGGTAATCGCACCGCGATATCCAGCAGGGCAGGCTGGCCGGCTTTCATCGCGGCCTTGGCCATTTCCAGGGCGGCGGGCAGGTTCTGGTATCAGCCGTGACTATGCCAGCGGCGCTTCAGTCCCATCATCAGCGGACAACTCCTGAAACTCAGGCGCTGACAAAGTTCGCGGTTCGATCTCTATCTGAGGCGGACTTTCCAGATTGGCATCCGCCGGTGTGACGCCTAGGCTTTCGAAACGGCGAGCCGCGGGATAAACACGGCTTTCGAGCGAACCAACCGTCCGGTTGTAATTTTCTACCGATTGCCGTAGCGTCCGACCCAACTTGCCCAAATGTTCGCCAACCGAAGACAGTCGCTCGTACAATTGGACAGCGCAGTCCCGAACCTCCTTGGCATTTGCCGCCAGCTTCTCTTGCTGCCAGCCATAGGCGATTGCCTTGACCAAGGCGATGGTGGTGGTCGGCGTCGCGATCAGCACGCGCTTTTGGAAAGCATCCTCGAACAGACCGGGGTCGGTCTGCATGGCCGCGGAATAGATCGCCTCCCCTGGAATGAACATCACTACAAAGTCCGGCGAGCCTTCCAGCCGCCGCCAGTATTCCTTGCCCGACAGGTTGTTGACCTGGGCGCGTACCTGGCCTGCGTGGCGGGTGAGCGCTGCCTGCTGGGCCTCAGGCTCGATCGCCTCGATCAAGTCTAGATAAGCGTCGAGCGGCGTCTTGGCGTCGATGACTATGGTCTTGCCGCCGGGCATCCGCACCACGGCGTCAGGGCGCAGGGTGCCGCCATTGTCATTACCGACGGTCTTTTCCTGGTAGAAGTCCACGTGCTCGACCATGCCGGCCATTTCGAACACTTGGCGCAGCTGCAACTCGCCCCAGCGGCCGCGGGTCTTGGGCGCACGCAGGGCCTGGACCAGCCGCCCGGTTTCGCCACGCAAGCCCTCATTGGTGCGCCGCAGTTCCAACACCTGGGTGTTGATGGCGGCGTAGGCATTTTCCCGCGCCTTCTCTATTTCGCCGATCTTGCCCTCAAACTTGGTAAGGTTTTCGGCTAGCGGCTTTACCATCGCTTCGATGGCTGTCTGGCGCTTGGCGAGATCGGCAGCTGCGCCCTTGTTGTGGGTTTCGAAGCGCTCGCTGACCAATTGCAGAAAGTTCTTACTGTTGGTGTTCAGGGTTTCGGCGGCCAGGGATTTAAACTGGTCGGCCAGCCGCTTCTCAGACGCCCGCAGCTCATTCAGGCGAGCTTGGTACTCCCGGTCTTGGGCTTCCAAATTGCCGATGGCCGATGCCTTTTCTTGCTGTGCTTTCTCCAGCCGCTCGCGAAGGCCGCGGGCCTCGGTTTCGAATTGCGCCATAGCGTTGCTGCGGGCTTCGGCAGCAGCTAAGGCCTCCGCCGCCGCAGCGCGTGCACTGTCGGCCTCAATAAGGCGCCGGGCTACTGGCCTAGCCGCAAAATGATAAACTGCAATCGCCGCGATCACGCCACCCAGCAATGCTGCAAGCGCGACGAGCGTCCAATCCACTCCCGCCATCAATTTTGACTTCCTTCTCTACTGCCAAAACACTAAATGCCCCAATCGGCATTACTACGAAATTACGGCAATCGCACCGCGATATCCAGCAGGGCAGGCTGGCCGGCTTTCATCGCGGCCTTGGCGCGCTCCAGCGCTGCGGGCAGATCCTGGCCTTCCAGCACCTGCTCCCCATGGGCGCGGCTGGCGCGGGCGACCGCGGCGAAGTCCGGCGAGGGGCGAAGCGAGGTCAGCGGCATAATATTGGCCTTGGCGGCGTCCCCATCCGGGTACATGTTCAGCGCCGCCCGGCGCACCGCATTCCAGATGCCGTTGTTGAAGACACAGGTGAGCAGCGGCAGTTCCAGCGCCTCCGCCACCTGGTGTGCGGCGACGGGGTTGGCGAACATGTGGGAGCCGTCGCCGACGCAGGCGACCACGGCCTCCCCCGGTTTGGCCAATTGGACGCCGAGGCCCGCCGGGAAGCCCCAGCCAAGGCCGCCGGACATGGCGTGGCTGAGGAACTGGCCGGGCCGTTGCAGGTCCATGATGGCCGGGTTCATGGCCAGCTCGTTTACATATGTTGCTTCCGGCCCGAACGCCTTGTTGATGCAGAGCGTGGCGTAGAACGGGTGCATGGGCGAGCCGCTGCCCGCCTCCGCAATCGCCATCTGCGCCTGCCGGGCCTTGGCATGGGCTGTGGCCAGCGTCTCCTTACGGGCGACGACGGCAGCGCTGTTTGGCGCGATGCGGTCGGCGAGGGCGGCGTGCAGATCGGCAAGGGTCAGGCCCACGTCGCCCGCGAGCGACAGGTCGCTGGGGTAGCCGCGCACCGGCAGCTTGGAGACCAACGGGTCCGCGCCGAGTTGGATCACCTGGCAATCATCGGCAAGCTCCGTATGTGCCGGAATCCAGGGCACCATGCTGTCCACCACCAACAGGGCATCGGCCTCCGCGATGGCGGCGCTGGGCGCGAAGCCAGCATGCATGGGATGGGCTGTCGGGAAGCTCGGCCGGATGCTCCAGTGCTCGCCCACCGGCAGGCCGAAGGTCTCCGCCAGACCGACAAGGGCGTTCCAGGCATCGGCTTGGGTGCCGGAGCGCTGGACGATGATCATGGGCCGCTTGGCGTCAGCCAGGATGCCGGCGGCCTGCTCTATGGCCTGGGCCGAGGGCCTTGACGGGGCGGCGGGCGACAGGCGGCGGCGGGGCAGTGGTACGCCCTCCGGCCAGGCTTCGCCCAGCACCTCCCGCGCGAGGGATAGGTAGACCGGCCCCTGCGGCGCGCTCTCCGCGATGGCCATGGCACGGTCGAGCAGGCCGGGGATCTGGTCGCCGAAGCGGGCGTCATAGTCCCACTTCACCGCCTCCCGGATCATACCGGCCTGGTCGTACATCTCCTGGCCCCAATGGATGCCGGCGTCGCGGCGGCCGTCCCTGCCCGTCTCCGTCAGCGGCGTGCGGCCGGAGAACATGAGCATCGGCACCTGATCGCTCATGGCGTTGAGCAGCCCCATAATGCCGTTCGCAAGGCCCACATTGGTGTGCAGCATTACCGCCTGTGGCTTGCCGGTGACCATGGTGACGCCATAGGCCATGCCCATGGCCACGGTCTCATGCGCCGCCGCAATAGGCTGCGGCATGTCCCAACCCTGGCTTGCGCCATAGGCATAGCTCTCGATGATGGGCGCGAAGTCCGTGCCGGGGTTGGCGAAGAAGTAGTCGATGCCTGCCTGCTTGAGGCTGAGCAGAAAGGCATCGGCGGCAGTGCGGGGCGTGGGAGCGGCGGACATAAGGCGTTCCTTTGTTGTATGATCAGAACCTTACCACCCGTAAAACGTCGGGCAACCGCTCTGCTTGAGATCACGCGATTCCAACGGCACTGTTATCGCTGCACAACGGCGCTGGCAGTTGTCCCGGGCCTATGCGACGCCTAAATCCGGTACACCGAGACACAGGAGTACGACCGATCATGAACAAGACCGCCGTCGCCAAATGGGATGAACTGAACGACCGCGAGCCCGCCTATGCCCTGGTGGGCGAGGTCGATCTGGTGGTGGTGCGCTGGGATGAGCAGGTTTCGGTCATGTATGGCCGCTGCCTGCACCGGGGGGCGCTGATGGCGGACGGTTATGTGGACGGCAACAACCTGATGTGCGGCGTGCACTATTGGGATTACCGGCTGGATACCGGCGTCTCCGAGTATTCCAATGACGAGGCGCTCAAGCGGTTCAGCGCCTGGATCGAAGACGGGCTAGTCTGGGTCGATGCCGACGAGATTGCCGAATGGGCCGTGGACCACCCGCAGCCGTTCGACCGCGATGCCTATTTGGGCCTCTACGCCGACACCGGTCATGCGCCGGAGGAGCCTTACACCCCGCTGATCCAGCAATACGCCCGTGACGGCTTGAGCAAGACCGGCCACCATGGCGCGGTCGCCGCCATGGGCGTACCACGGAGTGAACTGCCCGACTGGGACGATCTGCAGATCCTGACGGCGCAGTTGCACAAGGCACCACTGCTGGACGACGAAGCGGTTGGCACCGACGTCGTAATCGGCCCGAATGCGCAGAAACCGCTCCGCCTCGATATCCCCCTGTTCGTCAGTGACATGAGCTTCGGCGCGCTGTCAGTGCCGGCGAAGCAGGCGCTTGCCCGCGGTGCGGAACTGGCGGGCACCGGCATCTGCTCCGGCGAGGGGGGTATGCTGGACGAGGAGCAGGGCGAGAACTCCCGCTATTTTTACGAACTTGCCTCCGCCCGCTTCGGCTTTTCCTGGGAAAAGCTCGACCGGGTGCAGGCGTTCCATTTCAAGGGCGGACAGGGGGCCAAGACCGGTACCGGCGGCCATCTGCCCGGCAACAAGGTGACCGATAAGATCGCCGAAGTGCGCGGTCTGTCGGAGGGCGAGGACGCAATCTCCCCTGCCCGCTTCCCGGACTGGACCGAACCCGCCCAGATCAAGGAATTCGCCGACGAGGTACGCAGCCGCACCGGCGGCATTCCCATCGGCTACAAGCTCTCCGCCCAGCATATTGAGCGGGACATCGACGCGGCGCTGGAGGTGGGCGTCGACTACATCATCCTGGACGGCCGCGGCGGCGGAACGGGTGCGGCGCCGCTATTGTTCCGAGACAATATCAGCGTGCCAACCATCCCGGCGCTGGCCCGCGCCCGCCGCCATCTGGATGGCCTCGGCCGGGGTGATGTGACCCTGGTCATCACCGGCGGCCTGCGCAAGCCGGCCGACTTCGTTAAAGCGCTGGCGCTGGGCGCGGATGCCGTTGCCGTCTCCAACGCGGCGATTCAAGCGGTGGGCTGCATCGCCATGCGCGCATGTCACACCAACAACTGCCCCGTCGGCATCGCCACGCAAAAACCGCATCTGACGAGCCGCCTGATCGTCGAGAACTCGGCCCGGCAGCTCGCGAACTTCTTCCAAGCCTCCACGGAACTGATCCAGGTGATGGCCAGGGCCTGCGGCCACGATCATGTCTCCGGCTTCAACGCCGATGACCTCACCACCTGGAAGCGCGAGATGGCCGACCTTTCCGGCGTGCGCTATGGCGGAGTCGCCTGATGGAGACGGCCTGATGGAGACGGCGGCGCTCCTGGTTGAGGCCGCGCGCTGGTGGGGCATCGCCGGTGCGGTGGTGGCCGCTGCCTTCCTGGCGATTGGCATTGGCCGGGTAGATGGGAATGCGGCGGGGTCCTATATCTTCCGCGTGTTGCTGATCCCCGCGATCATCCTGATCTGGCCGCTCGTGCTCTGGCGCTGGGCCGTGCTGGAGACGGGCCGGGATGATTGGGCTAAACGGCACTCGCCGCCTCGACGGGCACACGCGAAGGTCTGGAGTGTGATGGCATGGTTGATCCCGCTGCTGCTGATTGCGGGCCTGTCGTTCAAGCAGGAATGGCCTGCCAGCTATACGCCCCAAAAAATCGGTGAAGCCCCCGACGCCGGAGGCAGCCGATGAGCGTCAAATACGTGCCCGTGCAGTGGAACCGGAACAAATGGCTCTACGATGGCGTGCTGGTGGCGCTGGTCGGGCTGTACCTCTGGATATTCCTGCGGGTGGCGCCTGATTTCCTGGACCATGCCAAACGGACGGACGGCGCGATCTGGAACGCGAGGGCGTTCGGCACCTGCGCCTTTCTGATGATGACGGTGATCCTGTGCATCGGGCCGCTGGCGAGGCTGGACCGGCGCTTTCTGCCGCTGCTCTACAACCGTCGGCACTTCGGGGTGATCACCGCCGTGGTGGCAGTCAGCCATGCCGGTTTCGTGCTGGACTGGTACTTCAGTTTCTCGCCCAATTCCAAGTTCGCGGCTGTCCTGTTTTCCAATACCTCCTATGGCCAATTCCTGGGTTTCCCGTTCGAGGCGCTGGGCATCTTCGCCCTGCTCTGCCTGCTGATCCTGGCGGCGACCAGCCATGATTTCTGGCTGTCCTTCCTGACGCCCAGGGTTTGGAAGGCGCTGCACTACCTGCTCTACCCCGCCTATGCCGCTCTAGTCGGCCATGTTGCGCTGGGTGCGTTGCAGGATCAGCGGAACACGACGTTTACCATCGTTGTGGTCGTCTCAGTGACACTGGTGGTCGTGCTTCACCGCCTGGCCGCGCAGAGGGAACGCCGGAACGGCGATCCCCTGGCTGAGCAGGCGGAAGGCGAATGGGAAACGGTCTGCGAGGCCGACCAGATCACCGAGGGCCGCGCCCGCATCGCCCGTCTGTCGAACGGCGAGCGCGTCGCGGTGTTCCGGCACGAGGGCCGCCTGTCGGCCATCGCCAATGCCTGCGCCCACCAGAACGGGCCGCTGGGCGAAGGGCGCGTGGTGTCCGGCTGCGTCACCTGCCCATGGCATGGCTTCCAGTACCGGCTGGCGGATGGTCGCTCGCTGGAGCCCTTTACGGAGAAGGTGCCGACCTACCGCCTGCGCCTAACCAACGACGGCACAGTGCAGGTTGACCGGCGGGCGAACCCACCCGGCACCTTTGTGGAGCCCATCCCCCTTCCCGGTGCGGCGGAGGTCCAGGCATGAGCGAGCCAACCCGAAAAGACAC
This sequence comes from Alphaproteobacteria bacterium, assembly GCA_965222315.1. Taxonomy (GTDB): domain Bacteria; phylum Pseudomonadota; class Alphaproteobacteria; order Bin95; family Bin95; genus JACKII01. The sequence goes on from OZ244951.1 coordinate 3,997,771, forward strand.
GCCCTTTTTCATCGGCTTTCTGGGCGTCCCGGCTGGGCTGCGGGTGTTCCTGGCGGTCTGCGCGGTGGTGCTGGTAGCGGGCTTCGCCGCGCTCGGCTGGGCCATCGGCGCGGCGCAGGACGATCCTGGCGACTCGGCCTGGCGCTTCGACTGGGGGCGGCAGACGGTGACGGGCGTAGTCTACACCCAACCCGCGCCGCACGCCTATATCGTGGAAGGCAATGAGCGCATTCCGGCAGGCCACACGCTTATGTTCACGGCGGGCGGTAAGTTCAGCGTCCTGCCCAGGGCGGAGAAGCTGGATGGCCAACTCGCGACGCTTTCCGGCGTGATCCTAAAACGCGGCGACCTGGACATGATGCAGGTACGAGGCGGCACGAGCGGCCTGCAACCGGCAGAAGGCGATGTGCCCGCGGTGCCAGTGGAGCAACTCGGCCGCTGGCGGCTGGCGGGAGAGATCTGCGACGGCAAGTGCCTTGCAGGCGCGATGCGGCCCGGCACGGGACTGGCGCACAAGGCCTGCGCCAATCTCTGCCTGATCGGCGATATCCCGCCGGTGTTCGTCTCCACCCAACCCGTCGAGGGGAGCGCGTACCTATTGGTAGCAGGGCCGGACGGCAAGCAGATGCCGCGGGAATGGCTGGACCTGACGGCGCTCTATATCGAGGTCGAGGCCGATGTGGAACGCCGCGGCGACCTGCTGGTCATGAAGATCGACCCGGCGACGATCAGGAAGCTGTGATGTTTGCGGCTACTCATAATAAAAAGGTGGCCGGGCGGTGAAACTCCTCACGCACCTCCTCGGGATTGCCGCCGTCATCCTGCTCGCCCTGGTGCTGCTCTACCTGACCCGGTTCTGGATTTTTACGGACTGGTGGGGGAATGACGGGCTTTGGGGCATCAAGGAACTCTCGCGCCACGGCGATTTCCTCACCCGCCAACTGCGCGGCACGCCCTACCAGGTATTTTCACTGCTGTTCTGGCTAGCTGGCGGCTTTCTGGCGCTATCGCTTCTGAAAACCGCCGCGGCTAGGATCGGGCGGCTGTTTTCCCGGCATTAGGGGAGCCGAGCCCATGTGTGGCCGCTATGTCTTCATCACACCCGCTGAGGCGATGCTGCGTCTGTTCGGCCTCGACGTACTGAAGGGTGAGCCGTCGCGCTTTAACATGGCGCCGGGCCAGTATGGCTGGATTGCACGGGCGGCTGCCTCCGGTGAGGCCATGGAGGCGGCGCGGGTCCGCTGGGGCTTGGTGCCCGCCTGGGCAAAGGACGTGAATGTCGGCTATAAGATGATCAACGCCCGCAGCGAGACCGCGGCGGAAAAGCCTGCCTTCCGGGAGGCGATGCGGTCGAGGCGCTGCCTCGTGCCCTCGCACGCTTTCTATGAGTGGGAGGGCGCAAAGCCGCCGAAACAGCCATATCTGATCTATGCGGAGGACCGCTCGCCCCTGGTGTTCGCCGGGCTCTGGGAGCGATGGGAGCATGGCGGCGAGGCACTGGAGACCTTCAGCGTGTTGACCACAGCAGCGGACAAGGCGATCGCCTGGCTGCATCCGCGGATGCCGGTGGTGGTGCCGGAGGAAGCCTGGGAGCCCTGGGTACTGGGCGGGCAGGAGATGACGCAGGCCGTGCTAGAGAACCCCCGCAAGGTGCCGTGGGCCTGGCACCAGGTCTCACCGAAAGTGAATGCGGTGAAGAACGACTCGGTGGAGTTGGTGAAGCGTTGGGAAGCGCCACAGGGGTCGCTGCTTTGAGCTTTCTCCATAATACCTTCCCGGAAGGCTCGACAGAGCCTGTCCGGGACCCAGTGTTGTCCATGACAGCGGCATTGTAACCCTGGGCCCCGGATTGGCGCGGCGCGCCATCCGGGGAGTGAAAGGGTTATCCGCACGCCTCCACGGCACGCCGCGTCATAACCCCGATCAGGTGTGCGCGGTATTCAGCGTCCGCGTGCAGGTCGCTGTTGAGGCCGCCCGGCGAGACCACCCCTTCGGCAATCGCACCGGCCGAGAAGTTCGACGCCAGCGCGCTCTCATATTCGGGCACGCGGAAGACGCCGCCATCGCCCGCGCCCGTCACCGCGACGCGCACGCCGCCCGCGGTCTTGGCGACGAACACGCCGACCATCGCATAGCGCGATGCCGGGTTCGGGAACTTGACGTAGGCCGCCTTCTCCGGCTGGGGAAAGCTGATCGAGGTGATGATCTCGCCCTCCTCCAACGCGGTCTCGAACAGGCCGTTGAAGAAGTCATCCGCCGCAATCTCGCGGTTGTTGGTCTTCACCGTCGCGCCGAGGCCCAGAACCGCCGCCGGATAGTCCGCCGCCGGGTCGTTGTTCGCGACCGAGCCGCCGATGGTGCCGCGAGTGCGCACCGCCTGGTCGCCGATACCGTTTGCCAGCTTCGCTAGTGCCGGTATTGCCCCCTTAACGTCGGGGGAATCCGCCACGTCCTGATGCCGGGTCATGGCGCCGATGGTGACGGTGCCGCCCGAAACGCTGATGCCCTTCAGTTCGGCGATGCCGGATAGGTCTACCAGGTCGCTCGGCGCGGCCAGGCGGGCCTTCATGGTGGGCAGCAAGGTCTGGCCACCTGCCAGCAAGGTGCCGTCGTCGGCGCCGGAGAGCGCCGCGGCGGCATCGGCCAGAGAGGCCGGTTTCACGTAGTTGAAGGATTGCATCTTTCTGTCCGCCTTCCCTTAGTTCTTTGCCGCTTGGATGGCGCGCCACACATTTCGGGGCGTCGCGGGCATTTCCACATGGGTAACGCCCAGGCCGCTGAGCGCATCGACGATGGCGTTAATCACCGCCGGCGGGGAACCGATGGCACCCGCCTCCCCACAGCCCTTCACGCCCAGCGAATTGTGCGTGCAGGCCGTGATCTGGTGATCGACCGTGAAGCTCGGCACATCGTCGGCGCGGGGCATGGTGTAGTCGTTGTAGGACGCCGTCAGGAGCTGGCCGTTCTCGTCGTATACCGCCTGCTCCAACAGCGCCTGACCGATACCCTGCACGAGCCCGCCATGCACCTGGCCCTCGACGATTGTCGGGTTGATGATCTCGCCGAAATCGTCGGAGGCATGGATGGAGCAAACCTCGACCACGCCCGTTTCGGGGTCGACTTCAACCTCGCAGACGTAGGAGCCCGCGGGGTAGGTGAAGTTGGCCGGGTCGTAGAAGGCGGTCTCCTCAAGCCCCGGCTCCAGTTCCTCGAACGGGAAGTTGTGGGGCACATAAGCGGTCAGCGCGACGGTGCCGAAATCGACCTCCTTGTCGGTGCCCGCCACCTTGAACTGGCCGCCTTCGAAGACGACGTCGTCCGCGCTGGCTTCCATCAGGTGGGCGGCAATCTTCTTGCCCTTGGCGATGACCTTGTCCACCGCCTTGACGATGGCCTCGCCACCAACCGCGATGGAGCGCGAGCCGTAGGTGCCCATGCCGAACGGAATCCGGGCGGTGTCGCCGTGGACAATGTCGATATTGTCGTAGGGCTGGCCGAGCTTGTCCGCCACCACCTGAGCAAAGGTCGTCTCGTGGCCCTGACCGTGGCTGTGGGAGCCGGTGAGCACCGAGATGCTGCCCGTCGGGTTCACCCGGATTGTGGCAGCCTCATAGAGACCGGCCCGCGCACCGAGGGAGCCGACGACAGCCGACGGCGCGATACCGCAGGCCTCGATGTAGCAGGAGAGGCCAATGCCGCGCAGCTTGCCGCGCTTCTTGGCTTCCTCCTTGCGTTGGGCGATGCCGGCATAGTCGCTGGCGCTGAGCGCAGCGGCGAGCGTCGCCTCGTAATTGCCGGTGTCGTAAACCAGCGCAACCGGCGTCTGGTAGGGGAACTCGTCCGGCTGGATGAAGTTGCGGCGGCGGATTTCCGCCGGGTCGATGTTCATCTCCCGCGCCGCCTTGTCGATGATCCGCTCCAGCAGATAGGTCGCCTCCGGCCGGCCCGCGCCGCGGTAGGCGTCCACCGGGACGGTGTTGGTGAACACGGCCCGGACATGGGCGTAGATCAGCGGGGTCTTGTACTGGCCTGCCAGCAGGGTCGCATGCAGGTAGGTCGGCACGCAGGGCGCAAAGGTGGATAGATACGCACCCATGTTCGCGAGCGTATCCGTCTTCAGGCCCAGGAACTTGCCGTCAGCGTCCAGCGCCAGCTCTGCCGTGGTGACGTGGTCGCGGCCGTGCGCGTCCGAGATGAAGGCCTCGGTACGGCCGCTGGTCCATTTGACCGGGCGGCCCAGCACCTGCGCCGCCACCGTCACGATAGCTTCTTCGGCGTAGTGGTAGATCTTGGAGCCGAAGCCGCCGCCGACATCCGGCGCATAGACCCGCAGCTTGTGCTCGGGGATCGACAGCACGAACGCACCCATCAGCAGCCGGATGACGTGCGGGTTCTGGCTGGTGGTGTAGAGCGTGTGGTCGCCGTTGGACGTGTCGTAGTCGCCAATGGCACACCGCGGCTCCATGGCGTTCGGCGAGACGCGGTTGTTGATGAACTGAAGCGTCGTCACGTGCGCGGCATTGGCGAACGCACCATCAACCTCCGCCTTGTCGCCCAGGGCCCAGTCATAGCAGATGTTGTTCGCGGCCTCATCATGCACCAGCGCGGCCGGGTTATCGATGGCTTTCGGCGTCGTGACGACAGCGGGCAGTTCGCTGTAGTCGACCATGACGGCTTCCGCCGCCTCATCGGCCACGGCTTTACTGTTGGCAATCACCACGGCGACGGGGTCGCCCACATGGCGCACCTTGCCTTCGGCTAGGATCGGATGTTTCGGCTCCGCCATGGGCGAGCCGTCCTGGTTGTGCACCTGCCAACCGCAGGGCAGGCCGCCAAACGCCTCGAAGTCGGCGGCGGTCATCACCTTGACCACACCCGCCATGGCTTCGGCGGCGCTGGTATCGATGCTGTTGACCGTGGCGTGGGCATAGGGGCTGCGCACGATGGTGGCATAGGTCTGGCGCGCCAGGACGATGTCGTCCACATACTTGCCGCGGCCCTTGATAAAGCGGAAATCCTCTCGCCGCAGAACGCGGGCGCCGATGCCGGTGGCGGCAACGCTGTCATTCATGACTGTATCTCCCGTCGTCGAGTTAGCTGCGCATGCCGGCGGCGCCCTGGGCGACCGCCTTTACGATGTTGTGGTAGCCGGTGCAGCGGCAGATATTGCCCTCCAGCCCGGCGCGGATTTCAGCCTCGCTAGGGGAGGAGTTGCGCTGGGCCAGGTCAACCGCGGTCATGATCATGCCGGGCGTGCAGAAGCCGCATTGCAGGCCGTGATTGTCACGGAACGCCGCCTGCATCGGGTGCAGGTCGGTACCTTCGGAAAGGCCCTCAATGGTGGTCACGTCGCAGCCATCGGCCTGGACTGCCAGCATGGTGCAGCTTTTGGCGGCCTCGCCATTCACATGGACGACGCACGCGCCGCACTGGCTGGTATCGCAGCCGACGTGCGTGCCGGTTAGCGCCAATTGCTCCCGGATGAATTCGACGAGCAGCGTGCGGCCATCGACCTCCGCCGATACCGCCTGACCGTTTACGGTCATCGATACACTGGGCATGCCTTCCCTTTCTTTTCTAATTCGTGAATGCAGCGCTACCGGGTGGCAGCCTGCCTTCTGACGGAACAGTCCCAAGGATCGGGCGGGAAGGCAAGCAGGATGATGGGACTCTATCCGTTTTTCCGAGGTGCGGAGGGGCTGGGAAGGGCCCGGAGAAATTGCCTCCCTTACTCACGCACGCTTTATCGTGCGCCACCTCTCCCTACATAAACGGCATCACAATAGAGTTTTACCGCCCGCAACGTCCTTGGCCCGGAAACCTGCCACGCAGACATGGCCTGCCAAGCACATAAGGAACGAGCGATATGACCGAAGCTTTCAAGACACGACGCACCCTCCTCCTGGGCTCTGCGGCCACGGCTGGGGCGGCGCTCCTGACGGGGGCGTCAGGCCTGCTCGTGCCAGCCCAGGCGAAGGGGCTGGCGCCAACACCGACCATGCGGGGCGGCGCAAATAACTACCGGCCCGGCGCCCCCATCGTGGAGCGGATCGGCGGCGGCGGGTTCTGGATGACGGGGACGGTGCGCCGCGCGGGCGACGGCGCGCCGCTCGAAGGCATACGCATCCAAATCTGGGCGCACACGACCGAGGGATACGAGCGCGATGAACGGAGCCACGGCGCGACGCTGACCGATGCTGACGGCACGTTCCGCCTGGAGATGCCGCAGATTGTCCCTGCCTTCGGCCAGCCGCACGGCCATCTGGCGTACGACCCGAAGTATGATGGCAAAGGCTTCGAGACCGTCTTCCTGCGCCCGGTCATGCCGAGTTCGAGCGACACCAGCCTCAGCGCTCACTTCGTACTGAAACCGGCCTGAGCGCAGTGCCGCCAGCCCGCGCAATCCTGATTTGGGCGGGGCTCGCCGCAGCCGTCGCGATCCCAATCATCATTGCGGCAGGCAGCCCGCTGCTCGCTTGGCGCGACTCCATTTATATCGCGGCCGGCTTCGCGGGAGTGGTTGCGATGGCGCTGCTCCTGGTGCAGCCGCTGCTCGCCGGCGGCTGTCTGCCCGGCCTATCCGCCCGTCGCGGCCGGCGTTGGCACAAGTGGGTCGGAGCCGGCCTGGTCGGCGCCGTAGTCATTCACGTCGCCGCTCTCTGGGTGACCAGCCCGCCCGACGTCATTGACGTACTTCTCTTCCGCTCGCCCACGCCCTTCTCCATATGGGGCGTGATTGCCATGTGGGCAGTGTTCGCCGCGGCACTCTTGGCCGCTTTCCGCCGCCGCTTGCGCCTGCGGCTGTCGGTTTGGCGGCTGCTTCACACGAGCCTCGCCGCCATCATCGTAGGCACCGGCGTGGTTCATGCGATGCTGATCGAAGGCACGATGGGGATGGTTTCGAAGGCCGCGCTTTGCGCACTGGTCCTGGCGGCGGCGGCAAAGGCTATCGCCGATGCACAGCCGTGGAAGGCGCTGACGGCACGCAGAAGCGCAAAGGCGCCTCCGCGCACATCTTCGTAACGACCATCGGTATAGGCGTGATCACGCGCCTATCGTGCCAGCTTCTTGTTACCGCCAATTGGTCAGTTCCCGGCTACTGAATTCTACTGTGATCTTCGATCACTGACGCAGCGAGAATGTCCCCCAGCGTGCGCGCCACGCAGGCGCCCGAATGCGGCGCACGGGCAAGGACTGATGGCGGGATCATGCTCCGCAGACCGGCAGAACCCTGCGCCTCGCGCGAAATCGCGAACATGCGGAGAAAATCCGCATACGGATCGTTGCCGTCGCCGCCGGGGCGATAGTTCAAACGCCCCTCACGCAAGGCTGCCTGATAGATCGTTTTGCCTTCCTTGATCGTCTCGGTGACGGTGATGCTGTCGAGTGTTTCGGGATCGATGGCGGTCGGATCATCCGACAGGATCACGAGATCGGCCAGCTTGCCCGGTTCGAGCGATCCCTTACGGTCCTCTTCAAAATGCTGGTAGGCGGGCCAGATCGTCATGGATTTGAGCGCCGTCAGCACATCGACCCGTTGTGCCGGGCCGATGATGTCGTTCGAGCGTGAGCGGCGGGTGACAGTCGCATCGAGAATCCGCATGGAGTCGGGAAACGCGACGGGCGCGTCGTGGTGGCTGGAAAACATCATGCCGCGCTCGCGGACCCACCCGGTCGGCGAAATATTTTCGGCGTTGACAGGGCCGACCGTCCGGTCGCGGTGCCAGTCGCCCCAATAGAAAGTGTGCATGGGAAACAGCGACGGAAAGACGTCCAGGCGGTCATAGGTGTCCACCTGATCCTTTCGCAGGAATTGCCCATGAATTAGAACCGGCCTGCGATCGGCACGTCCGTGAGCCTCGGTCGCGGTCTTGATCGCAGCGATCAGCACGTCGGACGCACCCTCCCCATTGGCATGGGTCAGGATCTGCACACCATTGGCAAAGGCCCAATCGATAGCGTCGAACACCTGATCGCCGGTCGCGGAGGCGTAACCCGCATAATCCGCACGGAATCCTTCCGGCGGATTGTAGTAGGGACGGTCACGCAGGGCAGTAAAGCCCTGGGGTGAGCCGTCGATGGTCAGTTTTGCCCCGCCGACGCGGAAACGGTCTGTGTAGTCTTGGGACACATTCTCCAGGATGAAGTCCCGGTCCACCAGCACATCGGGATAGGTCACCACATCGATATCAAGACCTTCCTCGGTTGCTACCGCCTGCATCAGTTTGGCGACGGGGGGAATGGAACGCCCCTCTTGCGCGGTCGTGTAGCCGAAGCTTGCGTACAATTCCGTACCCGCCCGGAAAATCGCGCGGTTTGCCTGTTCGTCCAGCCCACCGAGCAACGCGCCAATCACCGCGTTGGCGGCGTTCTCTTCCAGGACGCCGTTCGGTTCGGTGCTACCGTCGCGCCGCCGGATCACGCCGCCCACCGGATCCGGCGTCTCTGCGGTGATGCTCGCGCGTTCCAGCGCCTTCGAGTTCGCAACGCCCAGATGACCGGACTGGTGAATGACATAGACCGGGATCTCGGTGGAGACAGCGTCGAGCTCGTCGCGGGTCGGGTGGCGCTGCTCGGCCAACTGGGCATCGTCGTAGCCGAACCCCAGGATCAGACCAGCGCCGGCGACTCGCTCAGGATGCGCTTCCGCAAAGTCACGCAGCACCTGTTGCAGCGCAGGGATATCGTTAACCGAACCATCCGGGGCCGCCAACAGGTTGGCCGACAATGCCTGAATCCCCGTCATGAACACATGGCCATGGGCATCGACAAATCCGGGGATCATCGCGCGGCCTGCCAAGTCAATCACAACGGTTTCGGCACCCTTGAGCGCCAGAACCTCGTCCGCCGCCCCGACCGCCAGGATTACACCGTCATTTTCGGCAAGAGCCTCCGCCCGCATCGCGCCATCGACCATTGTAAGGATCGGTCCGCCCATCCAGATACGGTCCGCCAGAACCGTCGCCGCGCTCCCTTGAGGGACCGCTGCGTGCTGCTCGCGAAAATACGCCCAGGCATCAACCACACGGCCGCCAGGAAGCGTGCACGTGCCACGCTGTCCGCCTGCGCTATCAATGATGGAATAAGTACTGCCCAGTTCGACACAAAAGGTGGCCGCAGGGTTCGGAGTTTCTGGTTCAGCGGCCAAGCTTGCAATCGACATCAAACTGATACCGGCTACGACAGACACAAAATGAAACATGCGAACTAGCCTCCTGATTGGGTTTCCGGGGCCAGAATGAAAAAACGCCGCTCCCAGCCGGGAAGCGGCGCTTTCCTGTAAACGTTCTCCGCCGGAAATTACTTCCCGATCAAGCCTAAAAACTCCCGGCGCATGGCGGGGTCTTCCTTGAAGACGCCGCGCATGGTCGTGGTGACGGTGTCAGCGCCCGGCTTATGCACGCCGCGGGTGGTCATGCACATGTGAGCGGCCTCCACCAGCACGGCGACACCTTTCGGCTGAAGGACGTTATTGATCGTGTCCGCGATCTGCGCCGTCAGGGTTTCCTGCACCTGCATTCGCTTGGCGAACACGTCAACGACGCGCGCCAGCTTGGAGATGCCGACGACACGGCGGTCCGGCAAGTAGGCCACATGCGCCTTGCCGATAATGGGCACGATGTGGTGCTCGCAGTGGGACTCAAGGCGGATGTCGCGGATCATGACGATCTCGTCATACCCGTCGACTTCCTCGAAGGTGCGGCCCAGGATATCGGCCGGGTCTTCCTTGTAACCGACGAAGAAATCTTCCCAGGCGCGTACGACGCGGCCAGGGGTGTCGATCAGCCCTTCCCGGTCGGCATCTTCGCCGATGAAAGAGATCAACGTGCGCACGGCTGCTTCAGCCTCTTTGCGGCTTGGATTCTTCGGATCAGCGCTGGTGCGATTGTCAGACATAGACGGTTCCTCAACTATGGCGTCGATGTCACCCGAATTCGAAACTTTGTCCATCAAAACTCTCCGCGTTGCGTAGCGACACACAAAATGTCCGCCGTAGCAAAACGCTTACGGGTGCGGTTGGTTGTCGGATCACTCGCAACGCGAGCTTCAAGGTGCGATGGCGACCGATGACGCTAACCTGCGTCGGCCTTAGGCCGGTTTCGTCCGCTTCGCGACCTTGAACATAAGGATCAAAGGCACACTTGCCAAACACGCAATCGTGTAGAGGGCAAAGGCATTCAGATACCCAATCATACTTGCCTGCCGCATGATTTCACCGGCAAAGCCTGCAAGACCGCCCAATGTATCGATGCTCATGCCCGCGGCGTCAATGTTTTCGTTGTAGGGCGAGGCATGTTCGGTCATGCGGGAATAGTTCTCACCCTGGGAGCGGATGACCGTGGCAACGGACAGAGAAATAAAAATGCTCGACCCCAAATTCCGCAATAAGTGAAAGATTGCCGAGGACTCAGCCAGATGGGCTGGGTTGATCGTCGAGAAGGACGCCACCGTCAGCGGCACCCAGAACAGTCCGACAGATAGCCCCTGGAGTGCGCCGACCAGCGCCACCGTCTCGAAGGCCACATTATGGTCGAAAGTCATCATCAGCAGGCCGCTCATCGCCTGGATGCCCATACCGATGCACATACCTACCCGCGGGTCGATCTTGGCGACGAACATGGCGGAGAAAAATCCCACCAATGCCCCCACGCCGCGCGCAGCCAGCAACTCCCCGATGATGGAGTTGGGATAGCCCATCAGCCCTTGCAGCATGGGTGGAAACAGCACCATGGGCGTAAAGTTCAACATCCCATAGATGAGCACGGTCATGGAGCCGAGCGCATAGTTGCGGTCGAGCATCAGGCCCAGGTTCAGAAACGGCTTCTTGGCCGTCAGCGAGTGCGCCAGGAAAATATAGAAAGCCAACGCCCCGATCGCAGCTTCCAGCACGATCTCCAGACTGTCGAACCAGTCGAGCCTTTGGCCGCGGTCCAGCATCAATTGCACGCAGCCGATAGCAATCGCCAGGGCCAAGAACCCTGTCCAATCGAGTTTGACTCCGTGCTGCCGGCCCTTGTCGGACAGAAGGAAATAGAGGCCCGCAGTCGCCGCTATGCCGACCGGCACGATCATGTAGAAGGCCCAGCGCCAGTTGTAGATGTCGGCCAGGTAACCGCCGACCACTGGCCCCAGCACAGGGCCGATCACCACGCCCATCCCAAAGATGGAGGTGGCCTTGCCATGGTGTTCCTTGGGGTAGGTATCCAGGATGGTCGCCTGCGCCAGCGGGATCAGCGGCGCGCCCAACGCCCCTTGAAGCACCCGGTAGATCACCAAGGTCTCCAGCGACTGAGCCATCCCGCAGAGCAGCGTCATCAGCGTGAAGCCGGCCTGGCAATAGATCATGACGTTCCGCCGCCCGAACCGGGCCGTCAGCCAGCCTGTCGTCGGCGTCGCGATGGCGGTCGCCAGAATGTTGAAGGTCATTACCCAGGCAATCTGATCCTGGGTCGCAGACAGCGAGCCCTGCATCTGTGGCAAGATGACGGAGACCACCAGCACCGTCGTGCCATAAAGCGTGGTCGCCATGGTGACCATGCCGAGAACGAGCGCCCGCTTAAACGGAGTGTTGGCGTCGATGCCGCGTGCCATGGATCCCGGCTTTGCTCCGCGCCCTAGCCGTAGGCGCGGGCGACCTGACCGTGCAGGGTGCAGCCGGCCTCGGCAAGGTTGACGAACACCGGGGCGACCTCTTCCGGCGGCCGCAGGGTCTGGGGATCTTCACCCGGAAATGCCTGCTCGCGCATAGCCGTCCGTATCGCGCCTGGGTCGAGCAGGTTTGCCCGGATATTCGTCTGCTTGGTCTCGTTGGCGTAGCTGGCGATCAACGTCTCCAGCGCCGCCTTGCTGGCGGCATAGGCTCCCCAGTACGCAAACGCGCCTGCCGCAGCGCCACTGGTCACCATTATGACCCGCCCCGCATCGGACAGGCGCAGGCCCTGGTCGAAGGCACGGATCAACCGCCAGTTCGCCGTCACGTTGACGTCGAACGTCGCCTGCCAGTCCTTGGGGCTCAGGTGCCCGACCGGCGTCAGGTTCGGCAGTTGCGCGGCATTGCCCACCAGAATGTCCAGCTTGCCGAAACGCTTGGCTACGGCGGCCGCCATGCGGTCGATCTCGTCGAACTGGGTAAGGTCGAGCGGCACCAGCGTAGCCTGACCGCCAACGGCCCGCACGCGGTCGTCGGTTTCCTCAAGCCCCCCCTGAGTGCGCGCGACGAGGATCACATGGGCCCCTTCCGCTGCGAACCGCTCCGCCACCGCTGCACCCAATCCGCGTGAGGCACCGGTAATCAGCGCTATCCTGCCGGCAAGGCGGCCCCCGGCCTTGCCATTATCATTGTCCGTCATTTGGCCTCTTGCAACTGCGGCTGGCGTTCCTTTTTCCCCGCCCCTTTCGATTCCTGGTCGGAGCGGCGGGTCGGGTATTCACCGGTGAAGCACGCGTCGCAGAACACCGGCGCGCCCGGATCGCGCCCAGCCTCACCCATGGCGCGGTAGAGGCCGTCGATAGAAATAAAGGCCAGACTGTCCACCCCGATCTCGGCCGCCATTTCGTCCAGCGACATGTTCGCGGCCATCAGGTCTTTCTTTTCCGGCGTATCAATACCGTAATAGCATGGATTGGCGGTCGGCGGACTGGACACGCGCATGTGGATTTCCGCAGCGCCGGCGGCCCGCATCATCTCCACGATCTTGCGGCTGGTAGTCCCGCGCACGATGCTGTCGTCCACCAGCACAATCCGCTTGCCCTCGATCATGGCCCGGTTGGGATTGTGCTTCAGCTTTACCCCCAGATTGCGGATGTGCGAGGTCGGCTCGATAAAGGTGCGCCCGACATAATGATTACGGATGATGCCATATTCGAACGGCACGCCCGCCGCCGCCGCATAGCCAATGGCTGACGGCACACCGGAATCCGGCACAGGCACCACCACATCCGCACCGCCCGCAGGGTGCGATTCCCGCGCAAGTTCAGCACCAATGCGTTGGCGCGCTGCATAGACGCTACGCCCTTCCACAACGCTGTCCGGACGGGCGAAGTAGATGTATTCGAAAATACAGAAACGGCTTTGGTATTTCGGGAAGGGGAAATGCGACTGCACCCCTGTATGGTCGATCACGATCACCTCGCCAGGCTCCACGTCCCGGACGAATTCGGCCCCGATAATATCGAAGGCGCAAGATTCAGACGCCAGGATATGCGCGTTGCCGAGTTTCCCGAGCACCAGCGGGCGGATGCCAAGCGCATCCCGGACGCCGATCAGCTTTTTCTGGGACAGCGCCACGAGGCTGAACGCCCCCTCGATCTGGTGCAGAGCGTCGAACAGCCGGTCGATCAGTGATTCCCGTACGCTGCGGGCAATCAAATGAATGATGACTTCCGTATCCGTCGTCGACTGAAACAACGATCCCGCGCCGACCAGCCGGTCATGCAGCTTGTGCGCATTGGTGAGATTGCCGTTGTGAGCAACCGCGAAACCACCGAAGGCGAACTCCGCAAACAGCGGCTGGATGTTGTGAACCGCTCCCTCACCGGTGGTGGCGTAGCGGTTGTGGCCGATGGCGGCATGGCCCTTTAGGCGGTCAAGCACCCCCTCGTTGTTGAGGATTTCGCCTACCTCGCCAACGCCCCGTTGGGAGTGAAACCGCCCGCCGTCGAAGCTGACAATACCCGTCGCTTCCTGACCCCGGTGCTGCATGGCGTGCAGGCCGAGCATGGTGTGGGTCGCAGCATCTGAACTTCCGGGCGGGCTGTAAATACCGAAAACCGCGCACTCCTCGTGCGGGCCTTCGTCTTCCACCAGAGCGCTTACCGGGCTATCAGCGTTCGGCTTTGCCATTGTCAGCCTCCTTGGCGGCACGGATGAGAGATTCGAAACCGTCACGGTCTTCCTTACTATAGCCACTGTCACCAGCGCCATCTTTGGATTCGGGAACAGAGGGCGCAGGCTGGTTAAAGCCTTTGCGCAACCGCTCCATTTCCGCCGCCTGGCGGTCCAGCGCGCGCAGCCTTGCCGCCTCCCGCTCGCTGTCGGCGGTCAGGCTGCTCGGCAGTACTTCCGCGAGCTTCCGGGCGCCTTCCTGAAGCATCGGCGTAACCTTGGCCTGGGTCAGCCAGGCTGGCTGCTCGTCTTCCGGCACGAACCACGTAAACGCCGTGTAAGCCACGACTACCAACAGTCCTCCGCGGAAAAGCCCGAACAGGAACCCGGCCGAACGGTCCACCATATTGTGCTCCGAACTGGCCACCGCTTCGGCTATCGCACCGCCGACCATCCGCAGGACAAAGAACGAGCCTATGAACAATCCACCACCGGCGGCCAAATCGGCCGCGAACTGAGTCTGGATGTGCTCGCGGGCGAATTGGCTTGCCTGTGGATAAAAATAAAAGGTCACTGCCACGGCACCAATCCAGGTACCGAGCGAAAATGCCTCACGCACGAACCCGCGCGAATAGGCCATCCACGCCGACAGCAACACGACCGCGGCAGCGGCAATATCCAGAATGTAGAGGTCGTCGAGATTCGGCATCGGGTCTCAGGAACCCTCCCGCAGCCATTCAGCCATGTCGGATAACCGCGAAAGCCCAATCGGAGCAAGCCCTTTGCCCGCGCCATTTTTACCCGAATCCGTCTTGCCGGGATTGGGTGACAAGGCAGCCAGCGCCCGTTTGAAGCCCAAACGCTCCGCCTCCCGCAACCGCGATGCCTCCTGTCCCACCGGCCGCAACTCACCAGAAAGGCCCACCTCTCCGAACAGCACCACGTCGCGCGGCACCGGCCGGTCAATCAGGGCGGAGACCAGCGCCGCCGCCGCCGCCAGGTCCGCAGCGGGTTCCGACAGGCGCAGTCCGCCGGCCACATTCAGGTACACGTCGCGCCCCTGGAAATCGTAGAGGCAGCGCGTCTCCAGCACCGCTATCACCATAGAAAGCCGGGAGCTTTCCCAACCCACCGCGGTCCGCCGGGGCGTCCCATAAGCCGCCTGCCCGACCAATGCCTGGATTTCCACCAGCAGGGGCCGTGTCCCCTCGATCCCGGCGAAGACCGCGCTGCCGCTGACGCCCGCGTCATCTTCTTCCCGCGAGCCAAGGAACAGGGCGGAGGGGTTTGGCACTTCCTCCAGGCCAAGGCCGGTCATCTCGAATACGCCGATCTCGTCGGTCGGCCCGAAGCGGTTCTTGACCGAACGTAGGATGCGGTACTGGTGGCTGCGGTCGCCCTCGAAATAGAGCACCGTATCGACCATGTGCTCCAGCACTCGCGGCCCCGCGATGGAGCCATCCTTGGTCACATGCCCAACCAACACCAACGGCGTCTGCTGCTTCTTTGCCGCCGTGTTCAGTTCGTGCGCCGCGGCCTTCACCTGACTGACCGTGCCAGGCGCGGATTCCAGCGCCTCCACCGCCATGGTCTGGATCGAGTCGATCACCACGAGGCCGTGCTCGCCGTTCATCGCCGCCGTGATTGCCCCCACCTGGGTTGCCGAGGCCAAATCGACGTCCGCATCGGACAGCC
This sequence comes from Alphaproteobacteria bacterium, assembly GCA_965222315.1. Lineage (GTDB taxonomy): Bacteria > Pseudomonadota > Alphaproteobacteria > Bin95 > Bin95 > JACKII01. The sequence continues at coordinate 4,013,291 of OZ244951.1, forward strand.
CCAGGCGGGCTGCCCGCAAGCGAACCTGAGCAACGCCCTCCTCGCCTGAGACATAGAGCGTCGGCTTGCCGCTGACCGCCGCTGCCCTGGCTGCCACTTGCAACAGCAAGGTGGACTTGCCAATACCCGGATCGCCGCCGATCAGCAGGCAGCCGCCCGGCACCAATCCGCCGCCGCAGACATAGTCGAATTCCTTAATGCCGGTGACCAGGCGCTGAAGCGGTTCGTCCTGCCCCGCCAGCGGCACCACTTCCAGCCGGCCGCCAGCCAGCGCCCGCGCCGCCGCATTGCCCTTCGGCACCGCCTGGAGCACAGGCTCCTCCGCAATCGTGTTCCACTCATTGCACGCCGTGCACTGCCCGGCCCAGCGGCCATGGGTCGTGCCGCAAGATTGACAGACGAATACAGTGCGGGCTTTAGCCAAACGATCAATCCTCCGGCAAGGCCGGAACGGGAATGGGGCCAGTCAGGCGGCCATGCACGAACTGGTCAACCACCGGATGGCCGCTGTCCATCAGATGGGCAGCAGAACCGCGCCACGCAATCACGCCTTCGTAAAGCATGGACACATCATCGCCGATTCTGCGCGCGCTCGCGATGTCGTGGGTGATGGTGATCGCGGCTGCCCCCGTCTCCTCGATGGTCGAACGGATCAGATCGTCGATCTGGCGCCCGGCGAGCGCGTCAAGACCCGTTGTCGGTTCGTCGAACAGCAGCACTTCCGGCCCGGCGGCGATGGCGCGGGCGATGCCGATACGCTTCTGGACACCCACCGGCAGGCTGCCGGGCAATTCGCCGGCGATCTTGGGATCAAGCCCCACCCGCGCCAGCCAGTCGCCCGCTTCCTTCTTCGCCGCCCGACGGGAGAGCTTGCCAAAGCGGAGGGGCGCAAACATGGCATTTTCCCAGACCGGCAAACTGTCCAGAAGCGCCGCATGCTGGAACAACATACCGAGTTGCCTGTTCGCTTCCGTCCGCTCCGCTCCGTTCAGGCCGACCAATTCCCGCTCACCCAGCCGGATGCTGCCAGCATCAGGCACGATGAAGCCCATAATGCATTTCAGCGTCACCGACTTTCCGCTGCCGGAGCCCCCCAGGATCACCAGCGACTTTCCCGGCTCGACCGCCAGATCGACGCCACGCAGCACGTCATGGCTGCCGAAGCTCTTGGTAATGCCGGAGAGGCGAAGCATCCCGTCTACCGCGAGAAAAAGAGTTCGGTGACGAAATAGTTCGCGATCAGGATCAGGATCGCCGAAGAGACCACCGCCTGTGTCGTGGCCCTGCCAACGCCCTGCGCGCCGCCAGTGGACTTGTAGCCGTGGTAGCAGCCCATCAGGGTCACGATGAACCCATAGACCGCCGCCTTGGTCAGGCCGCTGACCACGTCCTCCGTCTCCAACACATCCCAGGTCTGTTGCAGATAGGTCGCCGAATTGAAGCCCAGCTTGGATACACCGACGATATAGCCGCCCAACACACCGATTATATCGCCCACCAGCACCAAAAACGGCATCATCATCAGGCCCGCAATGATGCGCGGTGCCACCAGATAGCTGTAGGGGTTGGTGGACAAAGCCTCCAGCGCGTCGATCTGTTCGGTCACGCGCATGGTGCCGATCTCGGCAGCCATGGAAGCGCCGATCCGCCCGGCTACCATCAATCCCGCCAGCACCGGGGCCAGTTCCCGCGTGATGGAGAGCACGACCACCATTGCGACCGCTCCCTCCGCAGAAAACCGGGAGAAGCCGGAATAGCTCTGCAATGCCAGCACCATGCCGCTGAAGAGAGTCGTCAGCGCGACAACCGGCAGGGAGAGGTAGCCGATCTCGATGAAATGCCGGAGGTAGTTCCGCCAGAAGAACGGCGGCCGCACTGCATGGCTCAGACCCAGCGCCGCGAAGATCACGACGTCGCCGATAGCGCGGCAAAGGTCGAGCACGACCCGGCCTATGGCGGCAAGGGGGTTCATTCAGGCTCCGCTTTCAGGGCGAACATAGGTGCGGGCATAGCGATGCCCAAGGCTGGTGAGGATTTCATAGCCGATCGTGCCCGCCGCGTCTGCAATGGCGTCAGCGGATTGACTGGGACTGATAATCTCCATCCAGTCGCCGGGCCTGGGCCGGTCCATCAGGTCGGTGACGTCCACCACAGTGGAATCCATGGATACCCGCCCGACCACCGGCGCCGCCTGCCGCCGGAAGTGCGCCTGCCCCTTGCCGGACAATGACCGGTGGTAGCCGTCGGCATAGCCGAGCCCGAGGGTCGCGAGCACTTGCCCAGGCTCTACCGCCGCGCTCCCGCCATAGCCGACGGTTGCGCGTGTATCGACCTGCCTCACCTGCAACACCCGCGCTTCCAGCCGCACGACGCGGCGCATCGGGTTTGACTGGCCAGGGGTCGGGTTCAGGCCGTAAAGCGCCATGCCGGGCCGCACCACATGGCCCATGTAGTCCCGCCCAAGGAAAATGCCGCTGGAATTGCCAAGGCTGAGCGGCAGCTTGGCAGCGCGCGCGGCGGCCCAGGCAGCATCCCGCTGGCGGGCATTGAGGGGGTTTTCTGGCGCGTCGGCGCAGGCATAGTGACTCATCACGCCGACAATCTGGATCGGCAGCCAGTTAGGACGGCTCGCGATCAGCCAGTCAAATTCCTTCGGCGTGTAGCCAAGGCGCAGCATTCCGGTATCCACATGCAGCCAGGCCGGCTGGCTTTTGCCATGAAGCCGCCACGCCTCCAAATCGCCCGGATGGTTGAGCGCAGGCTGCAGGCGATGGCGCACCATCTCCGCCGCTTCCGCCGGCAAGGCGGGCGAGAATACAGTGATCAGCACATTCGGCAGCACGCTCCGCAGCGCGACGCCTTCATCCGCGGTCGCCACGAAAAAATGCCGGCAGCCGGCCTCGGCCAGCCGCTTGGCAACCGGCGCAATGCCGAGGCCATAGGCGTCCGCCTTCACCACCGCCGCACATTCCGCCGGGGTTGAACGCGCAGCCAGCAACCGCCAGTTGGCGGCCACCGCATCCAAATCAATTGTCAGGCGGCCAAGTGCCAACGCCGCGCCTCTCCCACTAACGTCTGTGTGCCGAAGGGCAGCTAGTACATGCCGTCGTCGTCATTGCCGTCGGAGATATAGTCGCGGAAGCGGGTAAAGGCACCGTCAAAGAACAGCTTCACCCGGTCGGTGGGTCCGTGCCGCTGCTTGGCGATGATAACCTCGGCAATGTTGTGAACACGGTCCATGTCCCGCTGCCATTGCTCATGCGCCTCGGTGCCGGGGTCCGGTTCCTTGCGGCCCAGATAGTATTCCTCGCGGTAGATGAACATGACCACGTCGGCGTCCTGCTCGATCGAGCCCGATTCACGCAGATCCGATAGCTGGGGCCGCTTGTCCTCCCGCTGCTCCACCTGACGCGACAGCTGGGACAGCGCGATCACCGGCACGTTCAGGTCTTTGGCAATGGTCTTCAGTCCACGGGTGATCTCACTGATTTCCTGCACGCGGTTGTCGGAGCGGGAGCCGGGCCCGCCTTGCATGAGCTGCAAATAGTCCACGACGATCAGGTCCAGGTGCCCGTGCGTCCGCATCAGCCGTCGGGCGCGGGTGCGCAGGTTTGCGACAGAAATCGCCGCCGTGTCGTCGATGAACAGGGTCAGGTTGTTCAGCTTCTGGCTGACCGCAAACACCCGTTCGAACTGCTGCTGATCGATCTGTCCTCGCCGGATCTGGTCGGAGGGCACCTCCGACTGCTCGCCCAGGATACGCAGCGCCAACTGCTCCGCAGACATTTCCAGCGAAAACACCGCGACGTTGTGGTTATCGCGTTGGACCATATTGCCGTTCTCGTCCCGCTCCGAACTCGCGGAGGCCGCAGCGTTGAACGCGATATTCGTAGCAAGCGCGGTTTTGCCCATGGCAGGCCGCGCGGCAAGGATGATCAGGTCGGACTTCTGCAAGCCGCCCAACAGCCGGTCCATATCGGCAAAGCCAGAGGTGATGCCCGTCAACCGCCCCTCGCGCTGATAGGCGGCCTCCACCATCTTCAGCGTCTCTTTCAGCGTATGGCTGAAAGTACGGAAGTCGCCGCGGCCATCGCCGGACGCCGACAGATTGAACAACCCTTGCTCCGCCGCCTCGATCTGCTCCGCCGCATTAAGCTCGTTGTCAGGGCGATAGGCATCGTTAACCACGTCTTCGCCGATACCGATCAGCGCGCGCCGCAGGTAGAGGTCATAGACGAGGCGGCCATAGTGCAGGGCGTCGATGATGGTCAGCGCATTCGCTGCCAGTTCGCCCAGGTACTGAACGCCGCCCAGTTCCTCCAGCGTTTCTTCCTGAGACAGCACATGGCGCAACGTCCGGGCGTCAGCCGTCCCGCCGCCTTCGATCACCCGCTTGGCCGCGGCGAAAATCTTCTGGTGGGCCGGGTCGGCGAAATGCTCCGGCAGCAGGAAGTCCGCCACCTTGTCGAAATTGTTGTTGCTGGCGAGGATCGCGCCAAGCAACGCCATCTCTGCATCCAGATTGGCGGGCGGTTCACGGCTGGGCGCAGCAAAGCTGGACCCGCCGACGAAGGGGAGAGCGGCTACAGTTTCCATGGCCGCAACCTAGCCGAAACACTCGCTGAACTATAGGCCCGCCCTCGCCCATACTGCCTGTGAATCATGGGGGTAGCGGGTGCACTTTAAATGATCCGCTCCAAAACGCCTTTGAGTTGCTGGCCTAGCGCCGGGTCGGTCTGTTCGCCTAAAACCTCAGATGCAGCGACCGCAAACTGCTCCGTTTTGCCGCCCAACAAGTATTTCAAACCGCGCACCCCCGAATCGGGCGTGCCGCTGATGATTCCGGCCGCCTCCCCTGCCAAGCCGAAACCGCCACCGCCGCTGCCGGTCGCTTCGACATTGCCGAGATCGGCAACACGCTTTTCGAGCACGCTAGCCAATTCGCCTTCGTCATTCTCGTGCAGGGCCTGCAACATCATCGCCAGAGTCTGCCGCGCCAATGCATGGTCGATGGTCATCCGGTGCGCGAGAGCGTCAATCACTTCGTCAAGCATGCTAAGTGTTCCTTTTGCCTGTCCAACCAATTCGCCTATCCATGCGGTTACCCGAACACAGTCTTGGCGCAACGCTAAATATAGGATTGTGTGGCGCGGCCTTCGTTGATCCAAATCACAGTACCTGAGTGATGCTGGCCACGCGTCATCGCCCGCCGCTTGACAGCATCGCCTTCTCCATGTCCTTTCCCTTAAACTTTGATTTTCTTCCGGAGCTTTACCGATGACCGACCGCCTGACCGAAGCTGAACTGGACGCCCTCCGCGCCCTCGACACTCCCACCATCTGCAATGCGCTGGAGGAAATCGATGCCAAGTTCCGCAACAGCGGTTTCACGACCGAGCCCTTGGTCTGCCCCTTCCCCAACCTGCCACCCATCGTCGGTTATGCCCGCACGGCCACCTGCCGCAGCGTCCACCCGGCCAAACGTACCGCCGCAGAGGCGACCGATCTTCGCGTCGCCTATTACGGCTATGTGGACGAAGGCGACGAGCCCAAGATCAGCGTCATCCAGGACCTGGACGGCCCCCGCGTCGGCCATGGTGCATTCTGGGGCGAGGTGCAGTCGAATGTGCACAAGGCCCTCGGTTGCCTGGGCGTCGTCACCGACGGCTGCATCAGGGACATTCCGGACTGGGCGGAAGGTTTCCAGGCGCTCGCCGGTTCCATCAAACCGAGCCATGCCCATGTGCACCCGGTCGACTTCGGCAAGCAGGTGATGATTTCCGGCATGATCGTCAATCATGGCGACCTGATCCACGCCGACCAGCATGGCGCCGTCGTCATCCCAATGGAAGTCGCCCGCGAAGTGCCCGCGGCCGCCGCGCGCATTGCAGAGAAAGAAAAAGTGGTGCTCGACATCGCCAAGTCACCTGACTTCACCTTCGAGAAACTGCGCGCCGCCATCGCCGGACCCAAAGACATTCACTAACGCCACCCGCTAAGGACTTCGCCAAAGTGCCGTTTGCTACCTTTCCCTGGGTCTCGATCGCCGCGATGGGCGTGCTCATCGTGGCGTCGAACATTCTGGTCGAAATTCCCATCAATGACTGGCTGACCTGGGGCGCGCTGACCTATCCGATTTGCTTCCTGGTTACCGACCTGACGAACCGCGCCCGCGGACCGGAGGTGGCGCGCCGTGTTGTTTATGTCGGATTCGCCGTCGGCGTCGGGGCCTCGCTCGTGCTTGCGGACCCGCGTATTGCGGCGGCAAGCGGCACAGCATTCCTGATCGCGCAATTGCTGGACGTGTTCATCTTTGACCGCCTGCGCCGGGCCTCCTGGTGGCAGGCGCCCCTCGCTTCATCCATGCTGGGGTCGGCGATAGATACCGCGCTGTTCTTCAGCCTGGCGTTCGCCTTCACCGGCCTGCCTTGGATCACCTGGGCGGTGGGTGACTTCGGAGTTAAGGCCGCCGTCGCACTGGCGATGCTGGTGCCGTTCCGCCTGCTGATGCCACGGCTACGGGCAGCTTAAACGCGCATTCTGGTAACGAGTTTTGAAGTATTGAAGGCAGGAACTCTTCCGACAAACTGGGGGTACAACAATGAACCTGTATCAGGCTGCGCTTAGCTGCGTAATGCTCTTATCTCTCGGTGCTTGCTCCACGATTATAGAAGGCACCAGCCAGGAAATTACTATCGGGACCGCACCTCCTGGCGCGTCTTGCGACCTTAAACGCGACGGGGTTGTGATTGGTATGGTTCCTTCGACGCCGGGCTCAGTCACCGTCAAAAAGAACAAACAAAACATCCTGATAACCTGCCGGAAAGAAGGCTATAAAGACGCGACACTCCGCAATGAGAGTGATTTTGCAGGGGCAACAGCAGGCAACGTGCTCCTGGGCGGCGTCATCGGTATCGGCATCGATGCTGCAACGGGGGCCGCGAACAAATATGATGGAGACGTCATTATTACGTTGGAGCCTCTGGAAGCAACGCCACCCGGTACTCCTGCACCATCCATCGCGCCGGCGGCCGATAAGAAAAAACCAACAAGCTGACCCACCCCCTTCGCTAGAGGCCGCATATGCCTCTCAAGGCGGACGGCTACTCCGCCGCGGCCAATTTGCGCCGCTCCGACGCCCGTATCCGCTCGCTCTCACTCTTCAACTGCCCGCATGCCGCCAGGATATCCTGGCCGCGCGGATGGCGGATCGGCGCGCTAAGCCCGGCGTCGCTCAGAAAATCGGCGAAGCGCCGAATCGCATTGTTGGACGAGCATTCATAGACCGTGCCCGGCCAGGGATTGAACGGGATCAGGTTGATCTTGGCCGGGATGTCTCCCAGCAATTCCACCATAGCCCGCGCATCGGCCAGGCTGTCATTCACGCCCTTCAGCATCACATACTCGAACGTGATGCGCCGGGCGTTGCTGAGCCCCGGATAGTTCCGGCAGGCGTCCATCAATTCAGCCAGCGGGTATTTCTTGTTGATCGGCACCAGCTCGTCGCGCAGTTCGTCGCGAACGGCGTGCAGCGATATAGCCAGGTTCACGCCCAGCTCTTCACCCACCTGCCCGATCATCGGAACGACACCCGCCGTGGACAGCGTGATCCGGCGTTTGGAGATCGCCAGCCCCTCACCATCCATGACGATGCGCATGGCCTTGGCCACGTTGTCATAATTATAGAGCGGCTCGCCCATACCCATCAGCACGATGTTGGTAAGCGAGCGGTCATGCTCCGGCGCCGGCCACTCGCCGAAGGCATCGCGCGCCAGCATGACCTGCCCCACAATCTCCGGCGCGCCCAGGTTCCGCACCCAGCGTTGCGTGCCCGTGTGGCAGAACTTGCAATTCAGCGTACAACCTACCTGGCTGGAAACGCACAACGTCCCCCGGTCGGCCTCCGGAATATGGACGCTCTCCACCTCCTTGCCGTCCGGGAAGCGCAGCAGCCATTTCTGGGTGCCGTCGGTCGATTGCTGGTGGGTCGAAACCGCCGGTCGCTCCAGCACAAAGCGGTCTGCCAATTGCTGACGGACCGGCTTGGAGATGTTGGTCATCTGCTCGAAATCAGTGGCGCCGCGGTGATAGATCCATTGCCAGACCTGCTTGACCCGGAAACCTTTCGCCCCCGCGGTTTCAAGCGCCGCCGCCAACTCCTCCCGGTCGAGGCCTACCAGATTTTGCCGCTCCGTCACTGCGGAGGCAGCAAGTTCAGAACGTGTCACTATCGGTTACATTCCTTGTCAATCACGCCCATTGCGGCTGTCACACCGCTAAGCGAATAGGTGTCGGTGGTAATCGTGCCCCGGCTGGACTGTCCCTTCACCACCATTGAGGCGCCGGCCTTCATCGCGGCGATCAGGTTCTTTTCGTCAGCACTGAACGCCCAGGCGGCATCGCCTTCCGAATAGAACTTGAACGTGCGGCTTCCTACCGACGCCGTGGGCTCATAGCCGCTTTTGTAGGTATAGCCAGTGATGACACTTGCCTCACCGAATACCTTGCCGCTCGGGCGGTGGGTCACCAGAAAGTAGATATCGCCACGACGGGTGTAATTGCCCTCTGCCTTTTTTGGTTCGCTGACAATGTAGCAAATCTTGCCACCGGCGTCCTCAAAGGTATAAGCGCGCCAATCCTTGAACGTGCCAATCTGCTTCGGTTCGTTCGCCATCGCGGGACCGGCAGCCCCCAGCAGGCCTACCAGCACTATCGCTACCAATCGTCCGATCATGCCGCTGCCAATGCTCCTAATGCTAAACGGTGATTTTGCAGAACGCCCGGGCTGCCTCTGGCACTGCGCCATAACAACCTGGCCGCTCCCCGGCGGATTTGGCCTCCCAAGAGGACCATTCAATTGGTACGCTGAACCGCACCAATTTCAATTATGCCTAGCATAGACGATTCATTCGAGGAAACGACCGATGCGCGCTGTTTGGGTAGAAGATTGGACTCCCTTTGAAAATCTGACCCTCCAGGAGGTGCCTGAGCCAGAGATTGGCCCACGCCAGGTCAGGGTCAAAACCCAAGCTGCCGGCGTCAGTTTCGCCACCAGCCTGGTCGTTCAGGGCAAGTATCAGCGCAAGCCGCCCCGCCCCTTTGCGCCGGGGACGGAGGTCGCCGGCATCGTGAGCGAAATCGGGTCCGCCGTGACCAGATTCAAGCCAGGCGACCGGGTCTGCGCCGTATTGGACTGGGGCGGCCTGGCCGATGAGGCCGCCGCGTTCGAGGTGAACACCTACAAAATCCCCGACAGCATGCCGTTCCCGGAAGCGATCTGCCTCACCAATTCCTACGGCACCAGCGCTGCCGCTTTCACATGGCCGCACCTGTTGCAGATAAAGGCCGGAGATTGGGTGCTGGTGCACGGTGCCGCCGGTGGCGTCGGTCTCGCCGCTGTGGAGATTGGCAAGATCTTGGGCGCCACTGTCATCGCGACCGCGGGATCGGACGAGAAACTGGCGTTGGTGAAGGCGCACGGCGCGGACCACACCATCAACTACCGGACCGAGAACTTCAGAGACAAGGTGCTGGAGATCACCGATGGACGTGGCGTCGATGCGGTCTACGATCCTGTCGGTGGCGACATTTTCATGCAGTCGCTGCGCTGCATGGCGCCGGAGGGCCGCATCATGCCCGTGGGCTTCGCCAGCGGTACCATCCAGCAAATCCCGGCAAACATCCTGCTCGTAAAGAACCTGACGGTCTGCGGGCTCAACATGGGCTACTATATGGGCTGGTCACCTGACGATGTGCGTTATGAATACGAAGACCGGATGCGCGATCTAATGAACCTGATGTTCGGCTGGTACGAGGCAGGAAAGATCAGGCCGGTTTCCGGCGGCGTCTACCCGATGGATCGCTTCCAGGACGCCATGGCGGCGGTGCTGGGCCGACAGTCGCAGGGCCGGATCGCGTTGGTGATGGACGAAGAGGCCAAACGCCAGGGCCTTGCCTGAGGAGGCCCACTATGCGCGCCGTCGTCGTAGATGAGTTCAAGCCATTCAGCCAGCTCGAAATCCGCGAGTGGCCTTCACCCTCGCCAGGACCGGGCGAGGTCAAGCTGAAGACCCAGGCTATCGGCGTCAGCTTTGCCGAAAGCCTGCTGGTCTCCGGCCAGTATCAGCGCAAGCCTCCCCTGCCCTTTGTCGCAGGCTGCGAGGCCTCTGGCGTGGTCATGGAGACCGGCCCCGGCGCGGACCGCTTCCGGCCCGGCGACCGGGTTTGCGGCCTGATCGACTGGGGCGCCATGGCGGAGGAAAGCGTCGCCCGGCAGATCAGCCTGCACCGCTTCCCCGACAGCATGAGCCATGTGGAGGCGACCTGCATCCCCGGCAGCTATTCCACCACGACCGCCGCGCTCACCTGGCCGAACCTGCTGCGCCTGCAAGCAGGTGAGTGGCTGCTGGTGCACGGTGCGGCGGGCGGTGTCGGCCTCGCAGCGGTCGAAATCGGTAAGATCCTGGGGGCCAAGGTGATCGCCACCGCCAGTTCTGCGGAGAAACTCGATCTGGTTCGCCAGCATGGCGCGGATCACGCCATCAACTACCGCGAGCAGAATTTCCGTGACGAGGTACTGGCGATCACGGATGGCCGCGGCGTCGATGCCGTCTACGACCCCGTCGGCGGCGAGGTCTTCCTGCAGTCCCTCCGTTGTATGGCCCCGGAGGGCCGCATCTGTCCCATCGGCTTCGCCAGCGGCGACATGCAGAGCATCCCAGCCAACCTGCTGCTGGTGAAGAACCTGACTGTCTGCGGCCTGAACCTCGGCTATTATTTTGGCTGGTCGCCCGACGATGTGCGCCACCAGCACGAGGACATGATGCGCGCCCTGTTCGGCCAGATATTCGACTGGCACACTGAAGGGTGGATCAAACCCACCCTCAGCCACGTATTGCCCTTCTCCCAATTCCGGGAGGCGCTAGAGATCGTGCTCGCCCGCCAGTCCAGGGGCCGGGTCGCCCTGGCCTTGGATGATGAGGCGCGCCGCCTTGGGATCGGAGAATGACGTGAGTGCGACCGCAACCGCCTGCATCGCTTTCGGCAGCAATCTCGGCGACCGCCATGCGACGCTGGCCGGAGCCTACGCGGCCTTCACCGCGCATCCGCGCGTCACGCCGCTTGCCCGCTCCCGCCTGTTCGAAACCGCGCCGGTGGGCGGGCCCGGCGGTCAGGGACGTTTCCTCAACACGGTACTGAAGATCGGCACAACGCTCCCGCCTCTCGACCTGCTCGCCCACTGCATGACGGTTGAGCAGCAGTTCAAACGCGAGCGGGTGATTCGCTGGGACGCGCGCACGCTCGACCTCGACATCCTGCTTTATGATGGTCGGGTGATCGACACGCCTGATCTGGAAGTTCCCCATCCGCGTATGCATCAACGGCGGTTTGTGCTGGTGCCATTGGCGGACGTTGCGGCAGAAGTGACACACCCGGTCCTCGGCGAATCCATCGCTAACCTGCTGGCGCGCTTGGCGGTCGAGCCCGGCGATGTCTATCCCGTGGCCGACGACTGGATCGAAGCCTCATGATCAACGCCGACAGTATTTTCGCTCGCTGGCAACAGCACGCCGATGCGCTCGCCGCGCCGGTGCGCGATGTTCACCTGCCGGTCATCGGTGCCACCTTTACCGACAATGCCTACCAGATGGGTGTGGTAAACTTCAGCCGCGACTCATCCTACCGGGAAAGCGTGGTGTTCAGCGAGGAGCAGGCCCGCTACCGCTGCGACCGGCTGCTCCTGGAAGGCGCGAAAATCCTGGACCTGGGTGCAGAGTCGGTAGGCGACTTCGCCTCCCGCGTCGGGGCGGAGCGGCAGAACGAGTTGATGCTGCCGACCGTCCGCTATCTGGCGGAAAAAGGCGTGCCGGTCTCGGTCGAAACCTACCTGCCAGAAGTCGCCGAGGCGGCGCTGGAGGCAGGCGCCTCCATCATCAACCTGACCGGACGGGACGAGGCTGCCGAAATCTACAAGCTCTGCGGCAAGCATAAGGCCGGACTGATCCTCTGCTACATGGCGGGCGGCAATGCCCGCGACAATCAGGATTTGCCGAACCGCGACGCACTGTTTGCCGTGCAGATGGACTTCTTTCGCGAGCAGTTGGCCGCCGCGGCCACCGCGGGCGTCGAGGCCATCTGGGTCGATCCCGGCATTGGCTTCTACAACAACCTGCCGGACGGGCCGAGCCGCGTCGCCTACCAAATCGAGAACGCGCTGGAGGCGTTCCGCTTCCGCACGCTCGGCTGGCCGATCTGCCTGACCATGGCCTCGCCGGTTTTCTGGTTCCGGGAGGAAGCGCGGGTCGCGGAGACGGCTTTCTCCGTCCTGGCATTGCTCTCGAAGGCCAACATGCTGCGCAGCCACGAAGTCGCCCGCGTGCAGCCGGTGATCGACGCGCAGGATATCCAGCCGGTCTGGTAAGGCACGCAGCATGGCAAGCCCGAAAGACCAACTGGTCTCCCAACAATACGAGGGCTACCCCTATCCCGCCCGCAACCCGGCAGACGAGCGCAAGCGCCTGATAGAGGGCTCGCCGTCCGACCTGGCCGAAATCCGGCACTATCTGTTCGCAGGCGGCCTGCCCGACACCGGCGGCGAGCCCTTCCGCGCCCTGATCGCCGGCGGCGGCACCGGTGACGCGGCCATCATGCTGGCCCAGCACTGCGCGACCGCTGGCCTGGATGCCGAGGTTACCTACCTCGACCTATCCACCGCGTCCCGACGGATCACGGAGGAGCGGGCGAAGGTCCGCGGCCTGACCAATTTGCACTTCATTACGGGCTCGCTGCTGGAGGCCGCCACACTGGCCGCCGGCCCCTATGACTACATCGACTGCTGCGGCGTGCTGCACCACCTGGACGACCCTGCCGCGGGCCTGCAAAGCCTCACTGCCACCCTGAAGCCAACGGGCGGCATGGGACTGATGGTCTATGGCGAGTACGGTCGGCGCGGTGTCTATGAAATGCAGGAGGCCCTGCGCACCTTCGCGCCAGCCTACCTGCCGGACGCGGAGCGGATCGCCCGGACCAAGCGCCTGCTCGGCAAGCTTCCCAAGACCAACGGGCTGCGCCGCAATCCGTTCGTGCAGGACCACCAGAACGGCGGCGATGCCGGTATTTACGACCTGCTGCTGCATGCCCGCGACCGCGCCTATCGCGTGGCAGAGTTCGCCGCGATGATTGAGGCAGCCGGACTCGGCATCACCAGTTTCATCACGCCAGCCGCCTACACGCCTGAGACCTATCTGAACGACCCGGCGCTCCTGGCATCCGTGAAAGGCCTTTCGATGGTTGAACGCGCTGCCATTGCGGAGGCTATCGCTGGCAATCTGCGCAAGCACGTGGTCTATGCCGCGCCCGCCGCCCGTGCCGCCGAGGCAGTAGCTTCCCCACTGGATATGGCGCTTGTACCAACCCTCCATCGGCAGCAAGCCAAACCGCTGGCAGAAGCGCTCAGAAAAGGCCGGCTTCAGGTCAATCTGGACGGGTTCGACGCCACTTTCGCCGCACCGCCCAGAGCCGCGGCTGTGACAGCCCGGATCGACGGTCACCGCTCGCTTACTGAAATAGCGGCAGACATCCAACAAGCTGATCCGGCCCTTTCAGCGCCGGATTCAGAAAGAATCGTGCAGGAAACCTTTGAATATCTGAATAATCTCAACATCGCTTTACTAATGAGTAATCAGTAAATATCTGTCGGATGTGACCCGACCGTGAAATCCTGTGAATTCGGAAGAATGTCCCTGTTAATGTGATATACGTCACTCCGGCTTAGCATTAGCGTCTCTACATGTAGCGGAAGCAACAAAGGAGGCGTCCGATGCAAACGCGCACCGCCGAAGGCACATCGACCAGTACTCCCATGGGCGGCGCCCGCCGTGAATGGTCCTGGACTCCCGCCCTGCTGGAATCACCGGTTCACCACTCGGAACTCGCCGCTGTCTACAAGGCATGGGCCAAACACCGCCGAAACGGCAGCCTGCCAGCGCTCACGGATTTCAGCATTGACGATCTGACCCCTTGGCTAGGCAGGATCAGCGTTGCGACGGCGACCCGCGGCGACTTTGAAATCGAACTGATCGGCTGCAGCCTGATCAATGAATCGGGCGAGGAAATCAGCCGGGTACTGCTGTCCGAAAGCAAGCTCGGCCCAGTCGGCCCGAGTGCGCGAGACATGCTGGAGACGGTGACGGGCATGGGCATCGTCGCCTTGCCCTGCGGCAGCACCGAATGGCGCAACCAGTCCATCGGCTGGCACGGCATCGCCCTGCCGCTTGCCGGAAGTGCGGCGCTGATTTGCCTGTTCACGGCTCAGTAATACGGTTTGCGACAAACGGATGACGCGGGCGGACTCCCGCATTAAGTTGGGCGGCAACCATACCGCCTGACCGGAGCCCCGCCCGATGACCCTAGCCGAAGCCGCTGGTATTTCCCCAGGAACCAATGCCTACCTCGTCGGCCGCCCCGGCTCGCGCCAGGAACTGGACACGCCGGCCCTCCTGATCGACCTGGACGCGCTGGAGGCGAACATTGCCGCCATGGCGGCCCATTGCGCCACGACAGGCCAGCGCCTTCGTCCGCACACCAAGACTCACAAATGCGTGGAGATTGCCCGCCGCCAAGTGGCCGCAGGCGCCGTCGGCGTCTGCTGCGCCACCCTGGGAGAGGCCGAGGTGATGGGCAGGGCAGGCATCCCTGGCGTCCATATCTCGTCCCCGGTTGTGCGCCCGCACAGGATTGAGCGCCTGATGGCTCTTAACGCCGTTGCCGACGACCTGTCTGTCGTCGCCGATCATCCGGAAAACCTGACAGCGCTCAACGCGGCAGCGGAGGCGTCGGGCAAGCCGCTGACCGTATTCATCGACATCGACGTGGGCTCCCGCCGTACCGGCGTGCCCAGCGCGCAGCAGGCCGTGGCCTTGGCCAAGCAGGCGGACGCTGCGCCGGGCTTGGTCTTTGCCGGCATCCAGGGCTATGCGGGCGGCCTGCAGCATATCTATGACTGGGACGAACGCGTACGGAAGGGCCAGGAGGTCGCCGATTTCCTCGCCGAAACCCGCCGCCAACTCGCCGAAGCCGGGTTGGAACCGCCGATCATCACCGGCGGCGGTACCGGCACCCATGATATGGACTGGCGGCAGGGCGTGCTAACAGAACTTCAGGCAGGCTCCTACATCTTCCTGGATACGGACTACAAGGCCGTCGCCCACACCGGCGAGGCTTCATCCCGTTTTCAGGAAGGGCTGTTCGTGCAGGCAAGCGTCGTCAGCGCCGCGCAGGAAGACTGCGTCACCACCGATGGCGGCCTGAAGGCTTTCGCCACCGATTGCGGCCTGCCGGAACTCCGCCGCGGCGCCCCGGCTAGCGCCACCTACAGCTTTGCGGGCGACGAGCACGGCCGGGTAACTTTCGCAGGCGACGAGCGCATCGGCCTCGGCGCAGTGGTCGAGTGCCTATCACCTCACTGCGATCCAACCGTGAACCTCTACAGCGTCTATCACGTGGTACGCGGCGACACCTTGGTAGACATCTGGCCGGTGGATGCGCGGGGCTTGCGCTAAGCGTCTGGCGCGCTAGCGCTGTAGCGCCGACCGCATTGCCGCCGCCTGGGCAAGCACGGCTTGCATAGCGGGTGCCTCATCCGGTTTTGCCGCCATCCGGGCCTCGGCGGTCTCGACTGCCCGGCCCAATGCGCCGCCTGCATCATCAGAACGGCCGAGCACGCCATAGGCCCGCGCCAGGCGCAGCCAGCCTTGCGGATTGTCCGGTTCATCCTCCAGCCGCGCCGCAAGGCCCTCCACCATGCCTTCGATCATGGCCTGGCGTTCGTCGGCACTCATTTGAGAGGCAGCGGCCATATCCTCCTGCGACGGCCCTCGGGTAGGCGCTGCCATCTCGGCCCGCGCCTGTGCCGCATACTGCGCGATGGGTACCCGCCAATCAGCACCCGGCGGCGCGTTCGCCAGCATCGACTCCCAGTCCCTGACCGCACCCGCCAGGTCGCCCGCCTGTGCTTTCGATAGTGCACGCAGGTGCATGGCGTCGGGCAGTTGCGGTTCGATAGAAAGCGCGCGCTCAACCATGATCAACGCGCCAGGCGTCACTTTCCCCTCTGCCTGCTGCACCAGCAGCACCGCCATCTCCGCCCAGTCCTGACCGGTCGCGGCGTCGCCTTTCAGCATGAGCACGCGGCGCCAGGACTCGATGGCAAAGCTCCACTCGTTCAGATTGCGGTAGGCGCGGGTCAGCATACGCCAGCCTTCGAGGTTTTCCGGCTGTTCGCGCATCTGTTCGGCCAGCCGCCCGGTTAGCTGGCGGTATTGGTTCTCTTCACGGAGTTGCTGCACGGCAGGCTCCGTCCGGCTGGCGAGCGGCAGGTCGCCAAGCTGGGGATTACCCAGCTTCACGTAGGCAACAGCCGCCAGGGCTGGCACGCCAACCGCCAGCACCAGCGACAGCACGATGCCCGACCGCCGCAGCGACCAGGCAAGCCACACACCGATTGCCGTGGCGACGATGGCAACACCGATAAAGGCTGACGTCATGAGCGGCCCCGATCGTCATCGGACCAAGCATCGTCCCCGACCAGGGTCTTGTCCTCATCAGCCGCCGCATAGCGCCGCCGGCCCCTTCGCAACACCCGCCAGACGGCGATGCCACCGATACCGACGATCGCGATAGGGCCAAACCACAATATCCAGGTCTCTTGTTTGACCGGCGGGTCCAACAGCACGTAGTCGCCATAACGCGCCACCAGAAATGCCTTCACCTCCTGGTCCGTGTCGCCTGCCACCAGCCGCTCCCGCACCAGGCGGCGCAGGTCCTTGGCGATGTCGGCGTCGGAATCGTCAAGTGACTGGTTCTGGCAGACCGGACAGCGCAATTCCTTGCTTAACGCCCGGGCGCGCGCTTCGAGTACGGGGTCGTCCAGAATCTCGTGCGGCTCGATCGCCTGCGCGATGGACAGGCTGCCGAGCATCAAGACCAGTGCCAGCAACAGCCGCATCACTGGCTCAGCGCCCTGATTGACGGCAGAATCACCCGCTCCAACACATCCGGCGTGATCGGGCCCGCATGGCGCAGGCGGACCCGGCCCTCGCCATCGATCAGGAAAGTTTCCGGCACGCCATAGATGCCAAATTCGATGCCGGCCCGTCCGTCCCGGTCCGCCCCGACCCGGCCATAGGGATCGCCCAGGCGCTCTAGCCAGGCCGCGGCATCCGTTGGCTTGTCCTTGTAGTTGATCGCGTGGACCGTGACGCCGTGTTCCTGTGCAATCGCGGTAACCAGCGGATGCTCCGCCTGACAGGGAATGCACCAGGAGGCGAAAATATTGACCAGCAGCGGTTCGCCGGTCTTCATATCCGCGGTCGCCAGCGGCAAGGCCGGTTCGCGCCCAGCCAAAGCCGGCAGCGCGATGGCCGGGGCCGGTTTGTCGATTAGTGCCGACGGCAGAACGCCAGGATCCTTGCCCAGCCCCTGCCAGAGGTATCCGGCAAGCGCTGCGAACAGAAAAAGGGGCAGGCCATACAAGAGATACTTCACGCCGCAGCCTCAACCGTAGCGGTGTTCGCTTCCCGCCTGCGGCGGAAACGGGCCCTGCCTGCCGCGGCCACCAAGCCACCGAACGACATGATTGTCGCCCCGGCCCACATCCATGGCACCAGCGGGTTGTGATAGAGGCGAACAGCCCAGCCGTCCCGCCGGTTGCCTTCGCCGATCACCGCGTAGAGGTCAGCATCCCACCGGGTATGAATGCCAGCCTCCGTCGTGTCCTGCCGGGAAACCGGGTAAAAGCGTCGCTCAGGGTAGAGCGATGTCACAGGCGCGCCATCCATATCGGTCACGTCAATCCGTGCCATTTCCGTCCGGTAATTCGGGCCCAGGGCGACGGTGAAGTCGGCGAAAGTCCATTGGTAGCCAGACAGTTCGACACTGTCCCCGATCTTCATCAAGCGTACCGCCTCGCCCTGCCACACCGAAGACGCGGTGATCCCGGCCACCACCACGGCCACGCCTAAATGCGCCAACATGGTGCCATGAGCTTCCGCCGGCAGGCCGACCAGGCGGCGCATCGGCGCGCTCCCGCGCCAGCGCCCATACCAAGCCTGCAACGTGCCAAAGGCCAGCCAGACTGCAACGCCGAGGCCCAGGACGCCAGCGATGCCGGCACCACCGTTCCAGGCTGCCCACGCCGCAACAGCCAGACCCAACGCCGCCGCTAACGCCAGACGGCGCAGCGTGCTCAGGCCGTCTGCCTTCCGCCAGGCCAGCATCGGTCCGACCGCCATAATGGCGAGCATCGGCAGCATGAGTGGCACGAACACCTTGTTGAAGAAGGGCGGGCCGATGGAGACGGTTTCGCCGGTAATCGCCTCAAGAAACAACGGATAGAGCGTTCCGAGTAGGACCACTGCCGCCGCCGCACCCAGAAGCAGATTGTTCATCAGCAGCGCACCCTCGCGGCTGACCGGCTCGAAGCCATTGCCGCCTTCCAATGCGGGCGCTCGGATCGCAAACAGCAGGAAAGCGCCGCCGACGGCGACTCCCAACAGCGCCAGGATGAAAACGCCGCGGGCGGGATCGGTCGCAAAGGCATGCACGCTGGTCAACAGGCCGGAGCGGACAATGAACGTGCCGAGCAGGCTGAGCGAGAAGCCGAGGATCGCCAGCAGCAAGGTCCAGCCTTTGAACGCGTCACGCTTGCCCACGACCACCATGCAATGCAGCAAGGCAGTGGCCACCAGCCACGGCATGAAGCTGGCATTCTCCACCGGGTCCCAGAACCAGAACCCGCCCCAGCCAAGCTCGTAGTAGGCCCACCAGGAACCGAGCGCGATGCCCATGGTCAGGCCGCTCCAGGCGAGCAGCACCCAGGGCTTGGCCCAGCGCGCCCAGTCCGGCGTCACCTTGCCCTCAATCAATGCCGCCACCGCAAAGGAAAAGGCGGTCGAGAGCCCCACATAGCCGAAATAGAGCAATGGCGGGTGAAAGACCAAGCCGGGGTCTTGGAGCAGCGGGTTCAGGCTGTTGCCGTCTATGGGCGCCTGCGCCAGGCGCACAAATGGATTGGACGTCAGCAACGTGAACAGCAGGAAACCGACCGCCACCATGCCCTGCACCGCCAGCACTCTGGCCCGCAGCGCCAGCGGCATGTCCCGGCTGCCGGTCGCAACAAACGCGCCGAAGACGACCAGGATCAATATCCACAACAGCAGAGAGCCCTCATGGTGCCCCCAGGTCGCCGCGAGCTTATACAGAAAAGGCTTGGCCGAATGGGAGTTCTGCGCGACCACGGCGACAGAGAAATCCGACACGGCAAAAGCATTCATCAGCGCCGCAAACGCCAGCGCAACACACAACAACTGGCCCCAGGCGGTGTGCCGCGCCAATGTCATCAGGTCGGCCCGTCCGCGCGACGCGCCGTAGAGCGGCACCACGGATTGCAGCACCGCCAGCAAGAGCGCGGCAATCAACGCAAAGTGGCCGGTCTCTACCGTTATGCCCATGCCAACGCCTTACTGCCCATCGGGCTTCCACTCGCCGGATTTTTTCAATGCCTCGACCACTTCCGGCGGCATGTAGTTCTCGTCGTGCTTGGCCAGCACTTCCTCCGCCTTGAATGAGCCATCTGGCTGGAGGATGCCCCGGGTCACCACGCCCTGTCCTTCGCGGAACAGATCAGGCAGCACACCATGATAGCTTGCAGTTACCGTCCGCGCGCCATCGGTAATCCCGAAGGTGACGTCCAGACCCGTCTTCTGCACGGAGCCTTCCTGCACCAGACCGCCGACGCGAATCGCCCGGCCTTCCGGCACCGGCTTCGCCGCCAAGTCGGATGGGCTATAGAAGAACACGAGGTTCTCTTCAAACGCATTCAGGACCAATGCCGCCGCCGCACCGAGCACGGCAAGCGCCAGCACCACGATGAAAAGGCGGCGATGCTTAGGCTTCATCACGCCGCCTCCCGCCGCGGCCGCCGGCGGTCCCTGCGGCCCATGTCCGCTTCCCGTTTCTCAGCGTTCCGCAGCCCGAAATGGCTCCAAAGAAACAGGCCCAGGATCACCAGCGCGGCGACGCCATAGGACGACCAGACATAGAGGCCATACCCGCCCATGGCGAAGAAATCCGCAGCACTGCTCATGCCCGTCCCTCCCGCAGCCGTTCTTCGCCGCGGGTGCGCGCAGTCTGAAGGGCCGCGACGCGCCGCTCCGCCAGTTCCACCCGGATACGCAACAGCGCCAGCCACAGGTAGATGCCAAGATAAGCTACCGCCATCAACAACAGCGGTTGGAGCATCGCCGGGTCTATCGCGGGTGTGTCGAGGCGGGAGATGCTGGCCGGCTGGTGCAACGTGTTCCACCAATCGACCGAGAACTTGATGATCGGCAAGTTGACCACGCCGACCAGCGCCAGAATTGCCGCTGACTTCGCCGCCCGCTGCGGTTGGTCGAACGCATTCCAGATGGCCATGTAGCCAAGATAGAGGAACAACAGCACCAGAACAGACGTCAGGCGTGCGTCCCAAACCCACCACGTTCCCCAGGTCGGCTTGCCCCAGAGCGAGCCGGTCGCCAGTGCAATGATGGTAAACCCGGCCCCGATTGGCGCAATTGCCTTGCCCGCAATATCGGCCAGCGGATGCTTCCAGATCAGCGCCACTGCGCTGGCGATGGCAAGGCCAGAATAGCCGAACATTGCCATCCACGCCGCCGGCACATGCACATACATGATGCGCACGCTATCCTTTTGCTGGTAGTCAATGGGCGAGTCGTAAAGCCCCAGGTACAGGCCAGCCAAAAGGCAAGGCAAGGTAACGGACAGTATCCATGGCTGCGCAACCCGGGCGATCCGCGTAAACCGCGCCGGATTGGCGAAACGGTGCAAGCGGGAGCCTCTCAACCGCTCGAACTGGTTCGCATCTTGTCCTGTCTCGGCCGCGGACCGCTCCATTCAGCCGGATTCTCCTACCAGGCGTAGCCCCGCCGCCGATGTCCAAGGTGCGAGCACCAACGCCACCAGCAACATAGCCGCCAAAATCGAAACATGCGCTTCCAGGGCCAATCCCGACTCCGCTGCCTGTACGGTTCCGGCCATGAATATCAAGACCGGAATATAGAGAGGCAGCACCAGCAACGCCAGCAACACACTGCCGCGACGCGCGCCCAATGTAAGCGCCGCGCCTACCGCGCCGATTAGGCTGAGAACCGGCGTGCCCAGCAGCAAGGCCAGCACCAATCCGCCAATGGCAGGCAGCGACATTTGCAGCAGCACGCCCAGTACCGGCGCTGCCAGGATGATCGGCGCGGCCGTCAACAACCAATGCGCGGCGACCTTGCCCAAAACCAGGCTCCACAGCGAAAAACGGCTGGTCAGCAGCACGTCCAGCGAGCCGTCCTCATGGTCATGGCTGAACAAACGGTCGAGCGCCAGCATCGCTGCAAACAGCGCCATGACCGCCAGCAGACCACCGCCTATGCGGCCCAGCAATTCCGAACTGGGACCAAGGCCGAGCGGAAATATTAGCGCGCCCATCGCGAAAAATTGAACGGCCAACAGCACGCCGCCAGCTTCCGCCCGGGCCACCCGAATGTCGTGCGCGAATATGAGGAGAAAACCACCCACTACATGCGCCCCAGGTTCAAATCATCCGCCCCCGGCATGGTGAGGTCCTGATGCGTTGCAACGACAGCCATGCCGCCAATCTCCCGGTGACGCGCAACCACAGCCTCGAACAAACCAACCGACCGTGCGTCCAGTGCTGTGACAGGCTCATCAAGCAACCAAAGCGGCGCGGGGCTCGCCATCAGGCGGGCCAGCGCCAGCCGCCGCTTCTGTCCGGCCGACAGATACCGCGCGGGAAGATCGCGCAATTCGTCCAAATCAAAGGCGTCCAATGCGTCTTCCAGCGCATCATCCACGGATTCCGCACCGCCTGGAGCGAAACCCGCCCAAAACCGGATATTCTGCTCCACCGTCAGGCCAAACTTGATGGCGTTGGCATGCCCCAAATAGTGCAGCGGCGGCCATTCCTCGCCCTGACCGGCAAAGTGAACCGCCCCGCCGGCCGGCGGCATAAATCCGGCCAGGATACGCAGCAGGGTCGATTTACCGGCGCCGTTCGGCCCCCGCACCAGCAGCGCATCGCCCCCCGTTAATTCAAAGCTCAGATCTTCGAAAAGGTAGAATCCGCCGCGCGCTCCACACAAACCGGCTGCTGAAAACATCGCTGCGTACATAAATGCCGGTTCGGAACGGGGTTGCGGGAAGGCGGCTTATACCAACAACCAACGCGCAACCCAATACTTTCCCTGCGACCAAGGCTCATGGAAACCATGCACAGGGTACAGCCACCAACAATTTCAAGGAGCATTTTACGCACAAGTGCTCCTTCTCGTGGAGCCATAAACTAAATCAACCCAATACTCGTATCCCGTGAAATTTTACATACCATTTTACTCAAAAACTCCATTCACGTTCAGTTGAAACCGTTATCTATTGCGCGGGCGATCAATATCCCCATTTCAGACCTATCGCATAGATCGTTAGGAGCATCGGCAATGCAATGGCCCCGCATTTTAAGCCAGGGTCTATCCCCGGCACTAGCCGTCGGGGTGATCGCTGCAAGTATCATGACGGCGGTGACAACCAAACCGGATGTCGTTCCGGCTAATGCAGCCGTGATTGATGCACAGGACAATCAGAGTCTGCATGCGCTATGGACCGCGGGCATCGACAAGGTGAGGGCGTCAGTCGATGATGAATTTTTGTACGAAACTGGCGACATTACCGGCGGAGCATGGGTTGAATCACGCGCGGAACCGGCAGTTATCGGCCAAACATATGGCAAGTTGATTGTTAGCCGCGAGTTCGGTCCGTCGGATGAAGCAGATGCCGATGATATCATTGCCCGGCCGGACGATTACCTGGTCGCAATATCCATTGGTTTCCGGGCGTTCACCGGAAGCACAGGCGAGTGGGTATGGGCCCGTTTCTCGCCGGACGGCAAATTGCTGGATCAAACTGGAAAAATGCCATCGGCCAATCAACTGGCAGCCATAGCCAGTTCGTATTGCCATGCGCCGCAGTCAACGGAGACAGCTACACGCAGTTGATAGGCGGCGCTATTCGAATCGGGCGGTCCTCCCCCCCCCAACCGCCCGAAGGCCGGGCCGGCTCCCATGCCCTGCACTCACTGAAGCCGGCTCGGCCGCCCTCACCTACCCAGGCTTCTGGCATTCGCCAGAGGCCTGTTTTTTGTGAAGCCAGTTGTACCTACCGGCCGATCATGGAACCATCGCGCTCGTCACGTGCATCGATAAGGACGCCGCGCCGATGGGCACCACCGTAATCCGCAATGCCGCCTGGGCTGTCGTCTGGGATGGCAAGCAGCACGCCTATGCCTGTGACATCGACGTGGCTTTCACCGATGGCGCTATCGTTCACGCCGGGCCAGGCTATGAGGGTGCATTCGACCGGGAGGTAGATGGCCGGGACCGGCTGGTCATCCCCGGCATGGTCAACATCCACACCCACCCGACCAGCGAGCCGCTGCGCAAGGGCATTACGGACGAAACGCTCAGCCCCGGCTTCTGGCACTCCTCGCTCTATGAGTATCTGACGGTGTTCGGCAATGACCAGGAAGGCAGCAAGGCCGCCATGCAGGTTGCCATGGCCGAACTGCTGATGTCCGGCGTGACGACGGTCGTCGATCTGTCGATACCCTTCGACGGCTGGCTGGACGTGCTGGCGGACAGCGGTATCCGCGCCGTCGCCGCCCCCATGTTCCGCGACGCCCGCTGGTATACCGAAGACGGTCATGAACTGAAATATGAATGGGACACTGCCAACGGCAAAAAAGGCTTCGACAATGCGCTGCGCCTGATTGATCTGGCGAACCAGCACCCCAGCGGACGGCTTTCCGGGATGGTCTGTCCGGCGCAGATCGACACCTGTACCGCCGACCTGTTGCGGGATGCCCATGACGCCGCGAACGAGCGCAACCTGCCCTTCCAGATCCACGCCGCGCAAAGCATGACGGAGTTTCATGAAATTGAGCGCCGGCATGGCCATTCGCCGATCCAGTGGATGAACGAACTTGGCGTGCTGACCGACCGCTCCATCATCGGCCACGGAATCTTCCTGGACCATCACCCTTGGCTGCACTGGACGACCCGCAAAGACCTGGGCCTGCTTGCCGACAATGGGGCGACCGTCGCCCATTGCCCCACCGTGTTCCTGCGCCGCGGCATCGCATTGAACACGTTCGGCGAGTATGCGCGCCGGGGCATAAACCTTGGCATCGGCACCGACACCTATCCCCACAATTACCTGGATGAGATGCGCACCGCGCTCTACACCGCCCGCGCCGTCGCTGGGTCTGTTGCGGACCTGACGACGGGGAATGTGTTCGACGCCGCCACCATCGGCGGAGCTCGTGCCGTGCGCAGGGACGATATCGGCCGCCTGTCCGTTGGAGCGCGGGCGGACGTGGTCTTGGTGGACCTGAAGCACCCCGCCATGATGCCGATGCGGGAGCCGTTGCGCTCGCTGATCTATGTGGCGGGTGACCGGGCGGTGCGTGACGTGTTCGTCAATGGAGACCAGGTGGTGAGGGATGGCGAGGTGCAGACCATCGATCTTGCCGCCGCGAGCCAGGCGCTGGAGGAGGCGCAGCAGCGCTCCATGAAACTGGTGCCAGGCCGGGACTGGGCAGGGCGCACGACCGACGAGTTGGCGCCCATGGTGCTGCCGATGATGGGAAGTTAGCGGAACAGCGCGAACTGCCAGAACCCGGGCGACAGCAACATACCTGCCCGTCGCCATTCTCCCCGGCGAAGCGCCGCCGCCGCCGTTCCGAGTAGCCCCGCCGCAACCAAGGGCAAGCTCCACGGCTGATACCAGCGGGCAAAGCGCAGGCGGTTGGCAAAGAGATAGCGCTCGTTCCGGCCGCCGGATGCATGACGCCGGTGATAGACGATGGCGTCCGGCGCGAAACCCGGCCGGAAGTGCAGCCCCGCGGCCCGCTGCCAAGCGATTTCCTCGAAATAGAGAAAGAAGCGTTCGTCCATCGGCCCGGCGGCTTTCAGGAAATCGGCTTTGGCCAGCAGGCACGCACCCATCACATAGCCCAGCTGGCGCTCGACCGCGGGTGTATCGACTGGCTGCTCGACTGGCTGCTCGACCCGCTGCCCCTTGCCCAAGTCGAACGGCCTGGCGGTCCAGCGCCGGAAGCCCGCCCCACCATAGCACTGGACCTGCTCCGGCTCGTCCATCTCACAGAGCAACGCCCCACAGCTACCTATCGCTGAATCGGAGGCCATGCGAGCGAGCATCCGGGGCAAGGCGTCGGGCGTAACGCGCGTGTCAGGGTTCAGCAGCCAGACGTGGCTTGCACCACCCGCCGCTTCGATCCAGGCTAGCCCGACATTGTTGCCGGCGGCATAGCCATGGTTTTCGGATGCTTCCAGTAGGACGAGCCAATCGCCGCCGCCCTCCCCACATCCTACGCCATTCGCATCGGCCCACGCCAGAATTCGGCGGGCACTATCGTCGCCGGAAGCGTTTTCAACAACGACAACGCGGGCGAGAGGCCCTTCGCAGGCAAGCAGGCTCTCAAGACAGGGAAGCAGCCAATCGGCGCTGCGCCAATTGACGATCAGGGCGGTGACGGATGGCCGCCCGCCGCTCAGCTTGCAGCCTCGAATTTGAAGGGGGATTGAAAGTCCTTGAACCAGGGCGCATCCAGATCCTTCTGATGCACTTGGCACTGGTCTACCGAAACACCCCAGTCGATGCCGAGATCGGGATCGTCGAAGCGGCAGGCCATCTCCGTCTTCGGGTCATAATAGCCGTCTAGCTTGTAGAGAACCTGCGTATCGGGCTCCAGGGTCAGGTAGCCGTGGAGGAAGCCGCGCGGCACGAAGAACAGCGCACCGTCTTCCGGCGACAGCTCAACCAAGACGTGCTGACCGTAAGTCGCCGAACCGACGCGCGCATCGACCGCGACGTCCAAAATCCGGCCGGCCAGACAGGTCACCAGCTTGCCCTGGGGCGACGGCGGCGCCTGACAGTGCAGGCCGCGCATGGTGTAGCGCTGATAGCTCATCACATGGTTTTCCTGTGCAAGCCCTTGCATTCCGGCGGCTTCCAGGAAACGAGTGGTGTGGAAGGTCTCGGACAGGTAGCCGCGGTCGTCTTTGTGACGCGCGGGGCGTAACAGGGTCGGTCCCGGAACGGCAAAGGTCTCAACTTGCACCAGCAGCCTCCATCAGCACGGACTGAATGCGCTCCGCCAGAAGCGCATGTTCTCGTATCGGTAGAGCTTCCCGTACCGCATCCAGCCGCCCGATGCCATGCGCAAAGCGTACCAGGGCCTGCCGCGGATAGGGCAGCGCAGCGGTAGCTTTCTGGTCCCACAGGCGCGCCAGATCGCTTCCGACATACCCTTTCGCCTGCGCCGGCAGTCGGTCCCAAAGGAAGAGCCCCAACCGGCCCCGCAGCCAGGCGAGGTTGCCGATGACCGGACCGGTTCGCCAGGACTGCATCAGGGCTGCCACGGCAGCCTGCCGCCCGCCGCGGTTCAACTCCAGTACAGCCAGCCGGGCCCAGGCGGACGATTGCGCAGGCCCCAGCGCCAACGCGTGTTTGACGGCGACTATTGCCTCTTCCGCAAGCGCCGCGGCAGCACCCCGGCCATTGGCAGCCTCCAGCAAAACTTGGCTATAGGCAGCCCAATACCGCCCATCACTGCTTTCAGGCCGCCAGACCGCGGGGTCGGACGGGGCGCCGCTATCCGGCACACCCCACCACTTCGCATGGCTATAAGCCGCCAGGGGCTCCAGCCGCCACCCTTCGGCCAGTTGCTGTATTCCTGCTACGAAAAGGGCACTGCCGAGCAATACGGCGGGCAAGCGGGTCAGCACCGGACGGAGTGCGAGAAGCCGGAAACCCATCACATTCAGCCAAACATGGCGGCGCGCGAAGCTGCCGCCCGGTGGGTGCGGGTATTTTGCACAGCGATTTCCGTTGCCGGATCCCGGTTTGTATCGACCAGAACGACGCCCGCAAGCGTACCGCCGGCATCCTGCACAACAGCAACGGCTTCGGCGACGGCCGTCATCGGTGTCTCTCCCCACGGCAAGACCAAAATGACGGCATCGCATTGCGCGGCAAACATCCGCGCCTCTACCGAGCCCAGCAGCGGACCGCCATGGATCAGCAATCGCGGGCAAATCGACTGAAGCGAACGCCAAACACCATCAAAGGCCGCCGGCGCCAAGGGACGTGCAAAGTCGGCGGTCTCCCGCCCCGCGCTCATGAAGCGTAAACCGTCGACGCCACTGGGTGCCGTGGATACCGACCGCGCATCATCGCCAGCAAGCAGGTCTGCCAATCCCGGCGCATCGCGCAGTCGCAATTGCCTGGAGAGCACGGCTCCCTCCACCTGGCCATCGACCAGAAGAACCTCTTCCCGCTGCCGTGCCAAAATTTTCGCGAGCGCAACCGCGACAGGCCCCGAACCGGGATAGCGCAATGGGGAAGCAACCAAAATCGTTTTGGCATCGCTAAGACCGACGGCTGCCTGCATGGCGGCATTCTCCAGATGCAATGCCCGCTCCGCCGCTGCTCTTGCGCCGCGCAACCACGGTCGCGCCTTCGGCAGACAGGCCAGCACCCGCACGCCTGTCTGCTCGCGAAAAGCCGCAGGGGTTCCAGCCGAATGACGCTGCGCCGCAGATACCAGCACGAACGCAGCCGCGCTAAAGAATGCCAGGAACGCCGCAGCCGCTATCACCAACAGCACCCGCGGCGCACTGGGCTTCGCTGGCGGCAATGCATGGCTCAGGATTCTTGCGTCAGAGCGCTGGATCGCTTCCTGATTACTGCTCTCCTTGATGCGAGCCAGAAAGGTTTCGAGCAGGTTTCGCGATGCTTCGGCCTCCCGTTCCAACGCCCGAAGCCTGACTTCCGCCTGGTTCTGTTCGGCTGTTTTCCCCTCGACGCGCTCCAGGGCGGCGGCCAACGCGTTTTCCTGGGCAACCGCGACCGCAACCTCGTTTTTCAGGCCGGACACAATCTGACGGACTTCGGCCATGATGCGGTCGCGGATATCGGCCAGTTCGGCCTCCACGCTGAGCATGCGCGGATGGCGGCTGCCATATTCCTGTGCGAGGTCAGCGCGCTGCCGCAGAACCTCAACCTCCTGCTCCTTCAACCGATGAATGAGCGGGGAAGACAGGACCTCTGCCGCCGAAAGCGCGTCTCCATTGCGGCCGATCACATTGTTAACCTGCGCCAAACGCGCGCGAGTTGCGGCCGTTTCAGCGCGGGCGGCGATCAGCCGGCTGTTGATTTCACCCATTTGCTGGGTATTCACGGTCATGCCATTACTGTCGATCAGGCCCGAGCGGGTCCGGTATTCTTCGACCGCCCTTTCCGCCGTCTCGACATTCTCCTGCAACTCCCCGACACGCTGGCTCAGCCAGTCCTGCGCCTCTCCATGCACCTCGTATTTGGTGGAGAGCTGGCTCTCCAGGTAGCGCTCCGCGAGCCGGTTTGCGACGTCTGCCGCCCGCTCCGGCCTGCTGGATGTGAACGCGATGCTGATCGCATGACTGCGGCCTGCCCGTTCCACCTCCAGCCGGTCGGCAAAGGCCTGCAACACCTGCACCTCCACCGACTCCAGCGCCGCTTCCGGCGTTTGGTTGACCGCCAGACCGGCAGACCGGAATAGACGTTGATATACACCCTCCGGCAACAGGAGCGCCCAAAACCCCTGGCCGGCGCTTGCGGCGGGATTGAGGTCCGGGTCCTCGGCCAGCGCCAAGTCACCGATAACGCCAGCCGCAAGTCCGGGGGATTGCAGAATGAGAACCTCACTGCTGAGCGTCTGATCGTCCGGGGCAAAACCGGCCAGCACTTCATCCAGATGCAGGTTTGGCTGGTTGCGGGGATCGAGCAGGACCAGCGTTTCAGCGGTGTAGGATCGGGGCCACACAGACAGCACGGCCCAGGTAACCGCAAGCACCAGCACCAGCGAGCCGGCGATGAGCCGCCAGGAATGCAACATACTGCGAATCGCCTCCGCCGGGTTCCACTCTTGCTGCGCCCAAGCCGCAGGCGATGGACCCGCAGCCGATCTGCGCCGATAGACCGATGCGGCGGCACCATCTTGATACGCGTAACTTGGCAGGGATGATGGACTGTAATTCATGCGCCCTCCCCTCAGAAATACCGCTGAGGCACGTTAATGACGTCGCCGGGCAGAATGACGGTTGCTGGTCCGGCCTGCTGGCCCTCCTTCGGATCGTCAGCCCGCTGCACGCTCACCCGGCTTTCCCGCGCCCGGTAGGTGTATCCGCCGGCAATCGCGACCGCCTGCACCACCGTCAGCCCATTCACGTAGGGGTAGCTGCCGGGGCGGTTCACCTCTCCCAGGATGTAGAACGGGCGGTAGTTGGTCACCTGGATGGAGACCCTGGGGTTGACCAGGTAGTCCGGCTTCAGCAGGTCAACGATGCGGCGCTCCGCCTGGCGGAGCGTTTGGCGGGACAGGGCCACCTCGCCAATCAGCGGCAAGGCTATGCGGCCTTGGCCATCCAGCTCGAACTCCCCCGACAGGTCTTCATGACCGAATACCGTAACGACGATCCGGTCGCCGGCACCCAACAGGTAATTTGGCACGCCGCCAGCCTGGCTGGCCGTGGCAGCAACAAGGATACTAAAAATGGCGGCCATCAAAACGCCACAAACGGCAGTTCGAAGGTCCCGGAGGGTATGGCGGGCTGTTCGCATTGATTCCCTCATGGCTGCAAGACGAGACGGAGGAAGATGCGGCTTTCGGTGAAGTCCTGAGTGCGCGCGGCGCCAGAGGACGTTCGTTGGTCAAGATCAGCGTCGAGGGTGAGCCACAGCGAGCGATTGAGCAGCCATCGCAATCCCAATCCGCCGCCGGAAAGCCAGTCGATCCGGTCGATCCCGCGAAAATCGTTCTGCCGCGCCCGAATGTCCCCGGACAGGATCAGGTTGCGGAGCAGTTCATGGTCCGCGCGAAGCCGGAAAGACGTATCCCAATACGAAGATGCGCCGGTGACCGACGTATCGACAATGTCCCGGTCGAAGTTGCCGGTGACCGTAGTCAAGGGGGTGATGTTGCCGGTGACCTGTCCACCGAAGATCGGACCCGAAACATCCGTCAACGTTGCATCGCTATAGACCTGCTGCCGGAACCCGGCATAGCCACGGGCAAACCACAGGCCGCCGCCGTCATATTCCAGGCCGGCGACTGTCGATAGGCCGGAGGAGTCGCGATTGACGCCGCTATCGTCGACGGCTTCCTTGAAATTCCGTCCAATCACCGCTGCTGAGGTGAAGACGCGGAAGTCGGAGCCAATTCCCATGCTGACGCGGCCGAAGATATCCGTTTGCAGATGGTCGCGGTCGTCATTGTTGATCGTGCCGCCGCCGACCGCCGGAACGTTCTGATAATCAAGGGAGGCGGCACTGATGCCGGCACGGTATTGGAACCTGCCGGATTGCGCGGCGAGAACTGCAAGGGCGGCCATACGGTCGAACTCCGTCGGTTCGGTTCCCGCACTCGCATCCACTGAGCCCCGGTCTTCATGGCCGTGTTCGAAGGTAAGCGCGCTTTCCAACCGAAGCCCGCGTAGGATATCGATATGTCCCCGCGCGTCGGCCCGGTAATCGAAGAAATTCTCGCTGCTATGGTCCGCATAGACACCAACCGCCGCCTCCGCGGTCAGATCAAGTCGATGCTGGTTGAAGTCGGACCGCATTTGGACCCGCGGCCTGACAACGGAGATCAGGTCTCCCTCGACCTGCTGGTCGGTCCGGAAGATGTTGTCGTCGTATCCGGTGCTCATAATGACTTCCGGAAAGATCCGGAAGCCGCCCATGTCGTAGCCGATGGGGTCATAGTCGGGCCGCGGCCGCGCCATCACGGTTTCAGCAGGACCGCGCCCCGGCGGCGCGATCTCCGGCGCGGGTGCTGGCGGCTCATTATATTTGGGCGGGTCCGCGGCCATAGCGATATCAACCGCGCAAAGGGTCAGCGCGAGGACAACAGCGCTGCAACAACAGCACGTTCGTGCCGGGAACCGCATGGTCAACTCGCCCCGCTATCGTCGCTTGGCTCGGCGCTGTTGACGTCCCCGTTTCCTCCGCCGATCCGGAGCGTCTCCGGCAGCAGGCTGCCGCCGAGCACCTCGCCTGCGCTCAGGGCGTTCGGGTTGAGTATGTTGGTTTCAGCGGCGACGTCGCTTTCCTGCACAGCCGGTTCGCTGCCAGCCGCCGGCGGGAGACCGGCGGAGGCATAGGCCGTCTCCGCTATGGAGTCTGACAAATCTGCCTGCTCCAGCGCTTCCGCCAGGGTCTCGGACAACATGGCGGGTTCCGCGGCAAGCGCCGTGAAGACCAGCCCGGTCCATGCGGAGTTCTGGTATTTTTCAGCCAGCCGGACAGCTGCTCGAGCGATCTCAGGCGTTCTGCCGGGCCGGTGCCGGACGGCATACACCAGCACGGCAGTCGCATCGGCAGACTGTCCCCGTTCGAGGTACCCCTCCGCCAGTGCCGTAAGGCCGCCATGGTCCACCGCATTTTCCACCAACGCGGCATGCGGCCCCAAATTGATCGCGGTGCCGTCCGGCAAACGCACAATGCTGGACGTATCGAAAGCGCCTGCAGGGGCCCCAGGCCCGATCGCCCATACCAGCGACAGTAGAATACCAGCGAGAAGCCGGCTTAAGTGTTTTGCGAGATGCGCCGTACCCATGCGATCCACTGCCAATTCGACATTGCCGGCGCCGCTAAAAAGCGAACCGGGCCCACAGCGATGCTGCAGGCCCGGTCAGTGTTGCGCAAAAGAGGTTAACGGGCTGTTAACTACGCCCGTTTACTTGGCATTATTTAGTCGGATTTGGCTTTCGACGTAACCCACAAGCTTGGCCACGGCCTCATCAACGGAGAGGTCGGTGGTGTTGATTTCCAACTCTGGATTTTCCGGGGCCTCGTAAGGAGCGGAGATGCCGGTGAAGTCCGGGATCTCGCCCGACCGGGCCTTTTTGTAGAGGCCTTTCGGGTCACGCTCTTCGCAGGTTTCCAGATCAGCGCGCACCCACACCTCGTGATAGACGTCACCCGCCGCCTTGCGCGCGCGCTCCCGGTCGGAGGAATAGGGCGAGATGAAGGATGCCAGACAGATGATGCCGGCATCGGCGAACAATGCGGCAACCTCCCCCACCCGGCGGATATTCTCGGCCCGGTCTTCCGGGGAAAAGCCCAGGTTGGCGTTCAGGCCGCCACGGACATTGTCACCGTCCAACACATAGACGTTGTAGCCCTTCAGGAAGAGCAGTTTCTCCGCCTCACGCGCCACGGTGGACTTGCCGGCGCCGGAGAGACCCGTCATCCAGAGCACCGCACCCTTGTGACCGTTCCTTGCCCAGCGGGCGTTCTGATCCACCTGGGTTTCGGTCGCCGTCAGGTTGGTGCCACGGACCGTTACCAGGTCGCGCTGGTCGGGATACCCCTCCATCGAGATGATGCCGCCGCCGACAATCCGGAAATTATTGACCAACACAAAACGGCCGGTCAGCGGCGAATTGACGGCTTCGTCCAGCGCAATCATTCCGCGTGTCCGCAGAGTAACCTTTGCAACTTCGCTGCGCTGCACTTCGTTCCGGCCGGTTCCACCAAGGTCTTCCGTATCAATTACCTCGTCGACCGACTGCACGGTGACCATATGCTCAGCAGTCGCCAGCTTCATCTTCATCGTGTCGCCAACACGCAACGGCCTGTCGTTGAACCAGAAGATATTGCCGCGGAACACATTAGTCAGGATCGGCGCATCCTGTTCGTGGCTGGCAATGTCGCCGCGTTCCACGAAGATCTGCTGGTCTAGCGTCAGGCCAACAGCCTGCCCCGCGGAGGCTTCGTCCGGATTCTGAACCTTGCCCCAACCTTCGATCGACTTGACCTTGGCAGTTTTGCCGCCAGGCGAGAAGATCAGCGTATCGCCAACGCGGACGCGTCCAGCCTCGACCTGGCCGGCAATGATACGGCGTTCATCGAAACGGTAAACATCCTGGATCGGCAGGCGGAGCGGCAGGTTCTCGTTTTCGGGCCGCGGTTCCAGCTGATCGAGCAGCTCCACCACGGTCGGACCCGTGTACCAGAGCATTTGGGGCGAGCGGCGTAAGATATTCGCCGCGTCTTCGCCCTGCGCAGCAATCGGCACGACCGCCCGCGGGGTAAAGCCGAGCTCTTTCAGATAGGCGCGCATGTCACGCTCGATCTGGTCGAACTTCTGCTGATCGAAGTTGATCAGGTCCATTTTGGTGACCAGCACCGACACCTGATGCGTACCCATCAGCGACAGCAGGTAGGCGTGACGGCGGGATTGCTCCTGAAGGCCTTCCTTAGCGTCGATCATCAGGAACGCGCCTTCGGCATCGGCGGCGCCGGTGACCATGTTCTTCAGAAACTCTTTATGACCCGGCGCGTCGATAATCATGTATTGGCGCTTGTCGGTCTTAAAGAAAATCCGGCTGACATCGATGGTGATGCCCTGGTCGCGCTCGGCCTGAAAGGCATCGAGCAGAAAAGCCCACTCCATGCGCTGGCCGCGGCGTTCCGAAACCTCGCGGATTTGCTGGACCTTGCTTTCTGGCAAGGCGCCGGTCTCAAAGAGCAGGCGGCCGACAAAAGTGGATTTGCCATGATCGACATGGCCGACAATGACGAGTTTGAAAGGATTTTGACCCGAAAGGGAGATGTGGGTGGCGGCAGACATGGCTTCGATCTCGCTTGAGCGGATGGTGTGTTGGGACGAACGGTTCGGACGGCTTACATGTAGCCGTCGCGGCGCAGCCGCTCGAACGAGTCCTCCGCCTCATGGTCCATCGCGCGCCCGGCACGCTCCGACACGGTGGTGACCGTCAGTTCTTCAATGATCTCGTCAACCGTCGAGGCTTCGCTATCGACCGGGAAGGTAATGTCCTGGTCACCCAGCGAGCGGTAACGCTTGCCATCTTTCGAGAAGTACAGCGAGATCAGCGGGATATCTTCACGCTTGATGTAACGCCAGATGTCGATCTCCGTCCACGACAGCAGCGGGTGGATGCGCAGATGCGTGCCCGGCGGGAAGTCCGTGTTAAACTGCCCCCAGAATTCCGGCGGTTGATCGCGGAAATCCCACTCGCTGGTTTCGCCGCGCGGGCTGAAGAAGCGTTCCTTCGCGCGCACCGCCTGCTCGTCGCGGCGGATACCGGCGAAAATACCGGTCCACTGATACTTGTCCTGCAGAGCCTTCAGGCCGGCGGTCTTGCGCGCGGCGGAGCGGGCGGCAGGCTGGAGCGTCTGGTCCATTTCTTCCACCGGCGGGCAGAAGCCTTTGATGAGGTTCAATCCCCATTCCTTGGCCTTTGTATCCCGGAACTGGATCATTTCCGGGAATTTCCGCTCCGTATCAACATGAACGACCGGGAACGGCACATGGCCCAAAAAGGCCTTGCGCGCCAGCCACAGCATGACATTGGAGTCTTTGCCCAGCGACCAAAGCATTGCGATATTGTCCAGGCGGTTGAACGCCTCCCGGAAAATATAAATGCTTTCGGCTTCGAGGTGGTCTAAATCGTTCATGGTACCTGACACTTATTGGTGAAACCGGAAAAAAGTTGTTCTTGCCGTTCAATCAGTTGCTTACTGGCCTGGAGCAAGGATGCCCCTGTCGTGAACGGTCGGCGTGTAAGCAACTTCGGTGTCCCCTAACACACTGGCTTTAACGGCCGCTTTCTAAGCCGGTTTGGCTCTCTCGCGTGAGCCACCCTATTTACCGGAAAACGGTTAAGAACAATGTTGCGCGTGGTCGCATCTGGCACGCTCTTACCAACGCGGCCAAAGAAGGGCTGGCGAGAAGTTCGCAATAGCGCTAGAAATCCAATACGACTTGCAATCGCTGCGCTGCCCGCGGCGGAAGTTCCACAATGTTGAGAGGTTGAATGTCAAAAGAAGATCTTTTGGAGTTTCAAGGTGAAGTTGTAGAAAAACTTCCAAATGCCATGTTCCGGGTGAAACTGGAGAATGAGCATGAAATTATCGCCCGGTTAGCCGGGAAAATGCGGAAGTTCCGTATTCGGGTCATGCCAGGCGACAAAGTGGCGGTCGAAATGACCCCCTATGACCTGACAAAGGGCCGCATCACTTTCCGCCACAAATAAGGGGCGCATACCCTTGGGCGGCTACAACTTTTTCAGTTCCTCCTTCAGGCGAAAGCGTCCTGAAGGCAAATGGTCGTTGGCGCATCCCTTCCAGGAGCCGCTGCGCTTTGTCGGGCAATCGATGATCGCATGGCCAGCGGCGGCCCTAGCGGCGATCATGATGGCCGCACCCAAGGCTGACGTGGAGCCAATCCCCGCTGTCGTAAAACTGGCACTGCAGACGACCGTTGTCTATCCGATCATCGTGATTGCTGCGTTCGGGCTCTACTTCCTATTAAACCGGGTCGGCCAGCATCGCATTGCCTTGCTGCCCCTGATTGTCCCGATGGCGATTGTCGGCGTGTGGCTTGTCACACTCACCTTGTTCTTGCTCAAGTACGCTTTATCCATGATTGGGCTAACGTAGCTCAGCGAACGCCAGGCAGCACACCGCGCCTGCTGGACAAGCGGGGGCACCGCCGGTCAAGCAAGGAGCCGAGAATGCAGCACGCCGAACAAGTCGCTCAAGCCAAGCGGTTGTTGCACTATCTGGAAACCCGGACGACGGCCGTCGAAGTTGCGCCCTACCGCCAGCCGGTGCGGGAATACACCTGCCCAGAACACGCAGCGAAGGAGCAGCAGAAACTGTTCCGGGAGGCGCCGCTCTGTATCGGCGCCAGCGCTCAAATCCGCAATCCCGGCGACTATTTCACCGACGATCTGTCCGGCGTGCCGATCGTGGTGACACGGGCGAAAGATGGCGTGGCGCGCGCCTTCCTTAATGTCTGCCGGCACCGGGGGGCGAAGGTCGCGGATGGATGCGGCTCCACCCGCAGTTTCGTCTGCCCCTATCACGCCTGGACATTCGGTCTGGACGGCGCACTGATCGGCCGGCCGGAGGAATACGGTTTTGAGGGCGAAGCACGCGCGGAATACGGCCTGACCGAACTTTGGTGCGAGGAGCGTGACGGCAATATCTGGGTCTGCCCGACACCGGGCAAGCGGTTCGACCTCGGCTCGATGCTCGGCGAGCAGCTCAATTCGGAGATGGCAGCCTACAAATTTGCAGATTATCACCACTACAAAACCAAGCACCTGACCCGGCAGATGAATTGGAAGGTATGTGTCGATACCTTCCTGGAATCGTACCATTTCCCGGTACTGCACCGGGATTCCATCGCCCCCCTGATCCACGGCAACCTGAACACCGCCGACCTTCTGGGCAACACGGTCAGAATGCTGGGCGCCCGGCGCACGATTCCGGAATTGAAGGACCAGCCGGAAGCAGAATGGGACGTGCTGCCCCATTTGGTCGGCGTCTATATCCTGTTCCCAAACGTGGTCTGGACCTGGCAACTCGATCATGTGGAGATCTGGCACATCTATCCGAGCAAATCGGACCCGGTAAACCAATGCACGATGAGGATCAGTCTCTATACGCCTGAGATTGCCGCAACCGACAAAGCCAAGGCCTATTGGGACAAGAACTTTGCGCTCCTGTTGAAGACCGTGGAAGAAGAAGACTTCGAACTGAGCGAGCAAATCCAGCAAGGTTTCCATTCCGGCGCGCAGGATCATATTGTCTTTGGCCGGAACGAGCCTTGCCTGCACTATTTCCACCGCACGTTAACGGAGACAGTGAACGCCGCTTGACGGTAGCGGGCACCGAAACCGGCAATTCGCCTTTGCGGTTTTTGCGGCTAATGTCCACAAGTTAACGGCCTATTTTGCCTTTGAAGCTCAATTCGAAAGGCATGATAGTGGCCGGCGATCTCCCTCCCCGTATGCATTTGCTGCTGCGTGCCCCGGTTCCCAAAGCGCTTTGGCGGCTGGCGGCACCCAATGTTGCCGCCGTCGCCACCATGACGGCCGTCACCTTCGCCGATGCCTGGTATGTCGGACAATTGGGGACGGTAGCATTGGCGAGTCTAGCCCTGGTCTTTCCGTTCCAAACGCTCATGCAGATGATGGCTGGCGGCGCCATTGGCGGGGGCGCCACCTCTGCCTTGGCCCGGGCGCTCGGCGCGGGCGACCACGCACGGGCGGATAGTGTCGCCTGGCATGCTGTTCTTGTCGCGCTAGCCATGGCGGTCCTCTACATTATCGGGCTTGGCGTTTTTTCCCGCACGGTCTTCTCTTGGATCGGCGGTCAAGGTTCGGTGCTTGACGGTGCCGTACTCTACGCCACCATCGCCTTCGGCGGCGCGCCTTCTCTTTGGCTGGTCTGGGTGTTGTCGGCGGTGCTGCGCGGCACGGGAGACACGGCCACCCCCGCAAGAGCCATCATCACCGCAAGCCTCTCCCAGGTATGCCTTTCCGGCGCTTTGACGCTCGGCTGGGGGCCGTTTCCCGCACTGGGCATTGCCGGTCCCGCCGTGGCGATGGTGACCTGTTTGGGGCTGGCCAGCCTCTACCTGCTTTTCTTTCTGGCGAGCGGCCGCGCGGCAGTCACCCTCAAGCCGCAACGGCTGCAATGGGCGCCCGTCAAGACCATCATGCAGGTGGGCGGCATCGGATTGATCAACAGCATCAGTATCGCGTTGACCGTGGTTGCCGTGACTGCGGTGGTCGCCCGATACGGTGTCGAAGCACTGGCCGGCTATGGCCTCGGCAGCCGGCTGGAGTTGATGCTCGTGCCGATTGCATTCGGCATTGGCGCCGCCTTAACCGCGGCGGTCGGCGCCAATTTTGGCGCGAAGCAGTATGCCCGCGCCCGCCGTTTCGCCTGGACCGGCGGCGGCATCGCGTTTCTGGCGGTCGGCGCTTTGGGCCTGGCGGTCACATTCTATCCGGCGGTCTGGCTCGGCAACTTTACGGACGACCCCGCGGCCTTCGCCTTTGGCGCACTTTACCTTGGTATAGCCGGGCCGTGTTACGGCCTGTTTGGCGGCGGCCAGACGCTTTATTTCGCCAGCCAAGGCACAGGCCGCATGGCATTGCCTGTGATGGTCGGCTTTTTGCGGCTCGCCGTCGTCACGGTCATTGGCTTTTTGGCGATCAGTTTTGCCTGGGACATAAAGACAGTGTTTGCCGGTGTCGCCTGCGGCTTGGCGATTGTCGGGGTCGGATTGGCGCTTTGCCTGTTCAGTCCGGCGTGGCGACCGGACCGGCGCAGGCCAGTCACTTCGCGCAATTAGCGCGGCAGCAGCACTTCGATTTGCTGGCACCCATCGTCAAGCACGCGGGAACGCAGTTCGCCGTTGTGCAATTCCAGGAAAGACTTCACCAACGCGAAGCCGAACCAGCCGGATGCCCCGCCCGGCTCGACCGGGTTGGCGGCGGTTGCCAGCGGATTCTCCATGGCGCTTTCAATCGTGCGCAACAGGCCTTCGCCATCGTCACGCAACCACATCAGCGCCTGGCCGTTCTCGCCCTGGGACGCACCGACCGTGATCGTATGAGGCTCCCGTCCGGCAACCGTTGCATACTCGATAAGGTTGATGAGGATCTGACGCAGGCCGCGTTCCTCTCCCCATACCTCCACATTCGGATCGGATTGCGCTGCGAGACGGAGGTTCCGCTCCGTGACCCGCGGGGTCATCAGATCAACGCTGTAGGAAACGATCTCCGGCAGATCACAGACCGCCTTCGATAGGGAATAGTGCCCCGACTCGAGCCGGGTTAGATCGAGGATGTCATGCACAAGCTCAAGCAATCGGCTGGCGCTGTCGTTGACCGCATCGATGCACTGAACATAATCGGAGGAGAGCGGGCCGTAGATCTGGTCGCGCATCGCCTCGCCGAAACCCAGAATGGCGTTCAGCGGCGTGCGCAACGAATGGTTCATCAGATGCAGAAATGCATCCTTGGCCCGTGCGGCGTCGCTAGCGGCCTCCCGCGCAAGGCGCAATTCTTCCTCCGCCCGATGCAGGTCGGTCACGTCCTTGTCGACACGCACCACCCGCTCCACCTTGCCGCGCTCGTCAATATGGCGGTGGGCAATGCTGCGGATATAGCGGACCTCGCCATCGGTGCGGACGATACGCACCTCCCGCGAATCCCGCTGAAGGCCGTTGCGCTGACCATCACTGGACGCCGGGTGCAAATCCTCCGGGTGTACGGCGGCAACCGTGGTCTCGAACTCCCGGTGGGTGGTGGCTTTAGGCACGGTCCACATGCGGGAGATGCCGTCATTCCAAAGGCCCCGCCGTTCCCGCGGCCAGTAAACATACTGACCAAAGCCGGCCATCTCCTCCACCTCCTTCAGCAGGATCGGGTAAAGCCGCATGCTTTCGTCGAGATTCTGTGTGTCTGCTTTCAGGTCGGATACCGGCGCAGCGCTGGCCAGCAGGCACGCGGGTGACATGCCGGAAAAATAGGAGAAGGTGAACCGCCACCAGTGCCGTACATCATCTTTGATAACCGCGGTGTCCGCCGGAACCGAGGGGTCCCGTTCCTCCCAATCCCATGTTGTCCAGCCGAGGACATCGATACCGGCGTCGAACAGCGTGTCCGGCGATGCCTCCAGCCACCGGGCGGCTTCGCTGCCATTCAGAAAGGCCGCGTTGGCGGCACCGTTCAGCAGGATGCGCGTTACGAGGCCAGGCCGGGCGAATTCGACCAGCAGCAAGGGGTTCGACACCGAAGCGAGTGCATCAAACCCGCCTGGCGCGACCGCCGCATATACTGCCAAATCCTGCTTCGCCATCTGATCCGTTAACCTTCCCGATACTGCATCAAACGGTTTACACGCTTACGCCCTGGGATTGCATCAGATTTTTTCCCAAGCAAATCAATGCTCCCGTCGCGCACAAGTGCTACTGCTACAGAGATATTCGCAAACGCTTTGTTTTCTATCAATTTTATATTACTCTGTTCAAGTCGATATTTACTCGACAATGTTAACTTCTCGTTAACTTTTATTAACAAAAAGTACGGAGCGCAGGATGACGTATCAAAACGATTTGCGATTGCCTGATGCCGTGACCGTGCGCGGGGGCCCGGTTCAGGAGATTGCTGCCTTTCTTCTGTTGGTGGACAACATCGCGCGCGAGCGGGGTGTCCGGCTGAAAGTCCGCACGGATATCGATGAGTTGGTCACGCTCAACCGCCGGGAAACGGCCCTGGGCAACTGGTACCCGCTGTTCCCGATCTTCGATCCCGCCTGCAACAAGGTGGACGAGACCAACGCCTATTGGATCAGCGGCGAGAATGAGCGGGGCGAAACGGTTGTGGCGCAGGCCGGGCGGTTGTTCCAGTGGCCGGCCAGCACGCTGGCGGACGAGATGGAATCCGTCCTCTACCCCGGCATGCCCGATCATCCGGCATTCCATGTCCGGTGCCCGTCCGCCCATGGCGTTACCGGCACGGTTTGTTTCAGCGGCAGCACATGGTTCCATCCGGAATACCGGCGCCTCGGCCTTTCCCGCATCCTGCCGCGGGTCAGCCGGGTCTTTGCCTACAGCAACTTCCAGACCGACTGGACGATCAGCATGGTCAAACGTGATCTGGTGGAGAAGAACATTGCGGCAGCGTATGGCTACACAGACATTCAATT
Source organism: Alphaproteobacteria bacterium (assembly GCA_965222315.1). GTDB lineage: Bacteria > Pseudomonadota > Alphaproteobacteria > Bin95 > Bin95 > JACKII01. The sequence goes on from OZ244951.1 coordinate 4,054,003, forward strand.
CGGGGTCTGGGCTCCTGGTCATCCGTTGGGCGATCTGGATCTGGCGCTAGTGCGAATGCACCGCTCGGAGTTGCTGTCTGACCTCCGGCGCTTCGTCACGGAGAGAAGGGCGGTACGTGGTCAGGCCGCCGTCGCTTGACGCCGTATCCATGGCTTCTTCCGTCGAAATCAGGACGGAGGCGCATGTGACGATAACCTTGTGATCATTGGTCCGCCAGGGCAGCAGCAGCCGTTCGTAGCGGCTGCGGCGCCCCGGACCGCTGCCGGCGCTGATCTGGGCCGTAACGTAGTCCAAGGCTGGCTTGCCGGAATCGACAACGGCCTGGTATTGCTGGGCAAGCCAAAGGCCGTATTCGGCATCCGGCTGGTCCTCAATCGGCGCGCCGATGACCTTCATCTTCTGGCGGTCATCGTAAAACTTAAAGCCTTCGCCGAAGAACTGGAAACGCAACGCCTCCCCGACCCTGGGGGCTGTGACGACGGACAGCCGGAAATCCAGGCCATAATTGATCAAGAAAGGCAACGTCGTGTCATCGAAGATTGCCGACGACACACGCCATTTCTGGAACAGCGGTTTGAGCGGGTTGCTGTTATCGCCGCCGATTTTGCTTAGATCTAGTGGCTTTGCCCCAAACCGCGGCTCATGCGTGCGGTGGGCTTTCTCGCAGAGATCGACCAGCCGGTGCAGCAGGGCCGGATCGTTCGGCCAGATCTCCGATACCCAATCATCGTCAAACCGCTGAATTTCGCCTTGCGAGAAATCCTGGTTCATCAGGATTTTCAAGCAGGCATTCAGTGCGCTTTGGCTGACGAGGCTCGGCCGCAGACGGATAGTCATGCGGTCGCGGGAGCGGCGCGATACCGATACAAACCCAAGATTCCGCACGACATAATCACTGGCGTCGAAGTCAGGGTTAGCATAGCCGATCCGCTCGAAAAACGCATCTGTGCCGGGGGCCAGAACCGTTCCTTCGGGCGATACGCTGACTAGCACCTTCTTTGATCCCCCTGGGACTCGCACGCCGCGGATGGGTTCACCTGCGGTCATCGGCTAAGACTCCGTAATACGCCTTGTTCATTGCGCACCGCTTAACTCCTTTGGTTCACAAATGATGACCAGCGGTTTCGATCGGCGCGTCCTGTCAGTCGGAGGCGCCAGGAACGGCAACGGGCGGCGTGTCCGGTTCCTGGTCATGGTAGTCTTCGGGCCGGCGCCGCGACCATAGGCCGAACTCCATCGGGCCGAGCCGCAGGGCCCGCAACAGTTCGGTAGCTGCCGTCAGCGCCTCTGTCGGGGTGACAACTTCGTCATACTGACCCAGCAAGGCTCGGGGCGACCGTTCGCCCCTATCGGCCTTTGCCGCATAGAGCTTCACCGCGGCGGTCAGCATTTTTGCCACCGCCTCGTCCGAAATCCGGTCGTGATCGCCTTGCTCTACGGCACGCCGGGCAAGGGCCCAGGCCTCATCGGCCAGCGCTTCAGCAGACCCATAAGGATCGTTGCGGCGGTCAGCCTCGGCAGATGACAGGGGGCCACCGTCTGCACTCGTTTCGCCCGGTTCTTGCATTGACGCCTCTGATTTCACCCGGCACCACTTTGCCTTGTCCGGCAATTATTAATGGTAGCACCAAGCCATTAACACTGTCTTTACTTTATCCTGCCAAGCCTTCGCACGCAATTCGGCGGAGGAGGTAAGCATTTTGGGTGGATTCCGGCCCAAAGAAAGAGGCCGGCACCCTTCCGGACACCGGCCTCTTTTGAAGCCCGCGGGGCCTCCCAGGCTTAGATGCAGTGCGTCTGCAATGGCGGCAGACCGTTGAAACCAACCGAGCAATAGGTCGAGGTATAGGCACCGGTCGAAAGGAACTCAATCTTGTCGCCGACCTTGAGCGCTTCCGGCAGACGGTAATCGCAGTTGCGATACATCACATCGACCTCGTCACAGGTCGGGCCAGCCAGGATGACCGGCATTGTCTTCGCCCCTTCGTAATCGTGCGACGTGCGCACACGGTACTGAATGGCCTCGTCCATGGTCTCAATCAGACCGCCGAACTTGCCGACATCCAGATAGACCCAGCTCTGCTCGTCATCATAATCTTTCTTGGAGATCAGAACGACTTCCGACTGGATGATGCCTGCGTCACCCACCAGCGAGCGGCCCGGTTCCACGATCACTTCCGGCATGCGGTTCCCGAAATGCCGGGTCAATGCCTCTAACACCGCTGTTGCATGGTCCTGCTGGCCTGGCGCATCGGTGCGGTAGGTCGCCGTAAAGCCCCCGCCGATATTCACCATGCGGAGCTTCACACCCGCCTCAGCCAGATCCGTAAACAGCATGGCCGTGCGGCCAACCGCTAAATCCCACTGGCCGACATCGCGTTGCTGCGAACCGACATGGAATGACAGGCCATAGGCATCCAGGCCAAGTTTATTGGCGCGAATCATCAGATCACGCGCCATGTCCACGCCGCAGCCAAACTTGCGGCCCAGCGGCCAGTCGGAGCCAGCCCCATCCATGAACAGACGGCAATAGACGCGCGCGCCCGGTGCGGCAGCGGCAAGCTTCTCCAGCTCCGCCTCGCAGTCGAATGCGAACATATCGACGCCCAAGCGGTAGGCGGCGGCGATATCGCTCTGCTTCTTGATCGTGTTGCCGAAGGAGAGCCTTTCTACAGGCGCGCCTGCTTCGATTGCGTCCCTGATTTCATAGATCGAGGCGCAGTCAAACGACGAACCCATCCCGGCCAACATCTGCATTACCGGCTTCGCAGGGTTTGCCTTCATGGCATAATAGATGGATGCCATCGGGAGCGCGCGCTGAAGGCTCTCGTAAGCCTCTGCCACGGCTTCGAGATCGACAACCAAACAGGGAGTCTGTGGCTGTTGGTCAGCCAAGTATCGAGAAATGCGTGCCGTCATACCACGGGGCCCTTCCACCAATCGAATTTGAGACCAGTAGTGTGCCGCCGCCCAAATCAGGGACTCGCGTTGCGTGCCGTAACACCCGCTGCAAGGCCGACCCGAACGCCGACACCAAGAGCGCACATGTTACCTCGTTACCGGGTCACCAGACTGTCCTCGCGAGACAGTGGGGAAAACCCTTCCCCCGGGAATGCTAAGACCCGCCGGCACGTGGGCGTAAAGTGCGAAGGGCGGCTTCTAGAGAAAGCCGGAAGGTTACGCAACAGAAAAATAATTCTCTGCGACCATCGTTGAACGAGCGTTGGACGAGCGAAAGCTGTTGTGCGCCCCGATCGGATTGCGCGCCGCCCGGCGGTCCCTTAATGGGAAGGACAATTCCGTCGTCAATCAAGCAAGCGCACCAGCCCATGCCAAAGCCTATCCTAATCCTGAACGGCCCAAACTTGAACATGCTGGGCGTTCGCCAGCCGGAGATCTATGGCCGCCAGACCCTGGCGGATATCGAGGAAAGCTGCACCAGCTACGCCGACGCGCTGGGCCTGGAGATCGACTTCCGCCAGAGCAATGTCGAGGGCGAACTGGTCACCTGGATTCAAGAGGTATTGGGTCAAATCGACGGCCTGATCATCAATGCGGCCGCTTACACCCACACCTCCGTTGCGTTGCAGGACGCGCTCAAGCTGCATTCCGTGCCCGTGATCGAGGTGCACCTATCCAACATTCACCAGCGTGAAGCGTTCCGCCACCACTCCTACATTTCGGCGGCGGCGCAGGGGATGATCGCCGGCTTCGGCTCGCGCGGATACCTGATGGCGCTGGACGCCCTCGCTTCGCAATTGCGAAGCAACTGAATTTACTGCCACTCCCCCAACAGGAGAAATACCATGACCCAAGAAATTGTCCTGATCGTTGGCGTCGGCCCCGGACTGGGTGCAGCGCTCGGCCGGCGCTTCGCCAAGGCCGGCGCAAAGGTGGCGCTCGCCTCCCGCCGCCTGGAGCCAGTTCAGGAAATCGCCAAGGAATACGGTGCCAGCGCCTATGCCTGCGACGCCACGGACGAGAAGTCGGTACTGGACCTCTACGCTGCCGTCGAGCGCGATCTTGGGGAGCCGACGGTCGTCGTCTACAACGCATCCGGGCGGGTCCGCGGTTCCGTGCTGGACATTGAGGTCGGCCAGTTCAAGGAAGCCTGGGAACGCGGCTGCCTCGGCGGCTTCATCGTCGCGCGGGAAGCTGGCCGCCGGATGGTAAAGCGCAACCGCGGCACTATCCTGTTCACCGGCGCAACCGCCAGCGTGAAGAGCTATGGCAAGTCGGCCGGCTTCGCGGTCGGCAAGTTCGGTCTGCGCGCGCTGTCCTTCGCCATGGCGCGGGATTTGGGGCCGCAGGGCATTCACGTTGCGCACGTGATCGTCGATGGCGGCATTCACGGGCCCCACCATGCAGCCGAGGGTGACAAGCCCGAGCATCACCTGCTGGAGCCGGACGCCATCGCCGAGACGTATTACCAACTGCATGCCCAGCATAGGAGCGCCTGGGCGGCGGAAATCGACGTGCGCCCCTGGGTCGAGTCTTTCTAGAGGCAAGCAATGGAAGGACTGCCCGCGCACCGCTGTCGCCAGCAACCTGGATTGCGCAACCTGGATTGCATCGAGGCCGGCGGCGGCCCGCAGGTAGTGGCCCCATGGCTTTGACCTGCGCGCCAATGCCTGGGGTGCGCCAATCTCAGTGTTGGGCGACTATACAGGCCGCTTTGCCCTGACCGGGCACGTGCTGCCCGGTTACCTCCACGATAGCATGGTGGCCGTTTAGCGCGACCCGCTATTCAGTTGGACCGGCAGCCCGCTAGGACGGCCAGCCGTTCAGCGCATCCAGAAACGCCTGGGGAATTTCCGCCGGCAGCATGTGACCGGCATCGGCAAAGTCGATACGCACGGCATTCGGGATGGCAGCCTGAAGCTCGGCAACGATAGCCGGGTCGAAAAACACACGGTCCTGCAGGCCTTGCAGCAGCAACACCGGGCATTTCAGGGCCGACCAGTCGATATCCCAGTCGGTCTTGCCCATCCAAGTCAATAGGTTGTACGGGCCGGAATCCGGGTCAAGCGGCTCGTATTTGGTGTCCGGCTTCAGGAATTCCTGGCGGTTCGCCTCCTGAAATGGCTCGCCCACCAAAAGCTGGAACAGAAGGTCTTTCATCAGATCGGGCCCGCCGACCTGCATCGCCACCAGGGTTGCCTGGTTCATCCATTCCAGGCGCACCGTGATCTTCCGCAGCGTGTTGACCAGCACCAAAGCCTTGATATCGGCACCCTGCAGGTAAGCCTTCGCAGCATAAAGACCGCCGATGGAAAGACCGACGGCCACCGCATTCGGCGGCTGGCAGTGCGCCAGGATTGCGTGCAGATCGCTGACGATCAAATCATCTGTAAGGTCGGTCCCGGCGCTGTATTCGGAGTTCGCCTGGCCGCGGAAATTGTAAACCAGCGTGCCGCAGCCCTGGGCCTGGAGGGCGGGGACGATGACGGCATTCCAAAGAGATACATCGCCAGTGATTGGGTTGACGAACACATAGGTGTTCGCACCATCCGCCGTGGGCGGCGTGTATTCGTAGTAGAGGCTGTTGCCGGGGCTAAGGTCCAGTTTTGCCATGTTCTCAGTATTTATGCTCTTCAAAAAGGGGATCGACTGAGCCGCCCCACCTGCCGTGGTAGGCTTCCAATTGCCAATGTGCCGGGGAATGGCCGCTTTCGGCAATCTGCTCCAGGGTTTCCAGGAAGCCGGTCTCGTTGTTGCCGACGCTATCGAGACGCGCCCGGTTTTGCAGGCCGGCACGCGAGATATTAAGGACATCGCGCCCCATGGCGCCAAGCGTCCGCCCCCGGAATTTCAAATCGAGGCCCTGCCTGGGCGCTTCATCACGCAGCATGTTGCGCTCTTCCGCGGTCCAGTCCTTCACATAGTCCCAGGCGGCATCCAAGGCGGTCTGATCATAGAGCAAGCCAACCCACAGCGCCGGTAATGCACACAGGCGCTTCCACGGGCCACCATCGGTGCCGCGCAGTTCCAGATAGCGCTTCATCCGCACTTCCGGGAAGGCGGTGGTGACGTGGTCGGACCAGTCCTCCATCGTCGGCAGGTCGCCCTTGCTGACCTTGAAGCCTCGGTCTTCAGCCTCCAGTTCACCGGCCATGTATTGTTTGAAGGATCGGCCGGAGAGGTCGATATATTCCTCGCCCCGGTGGATGAAATACATCGGCACATCAAGGATGTAGTCGGTGTAACGCTCGAAACCGAAGCCGTCCTCGAAGACGAAGTCTAGCATGCCGCAGCGGTCATTGTCCGTATCGGTCCAGACATGGCTGCGGTAGCTCATAAAGCCGTTCGGCTTGCCTTCCTTGAAGGGCGAGTTGGCGAACAGCGCCGTCGCCAATGGCTGCAAGGCGAGGCTGACACGGAACTTCTTCACCATGTCCGCTTCGTTGGCATAGTCCAGGTTCACCTGCACCGTGCAGGTGCGCAGCATCATATCCAGGCCGAGCGTGCCAACCTTCGGCATATAATTGCGCATGATACGGTAGCGCCCCTTGGGCATCCACGGGATATCCTCCCGCCGCCACTTCGGATCGAAGCCAACGCCGACCATGCCCAGGCCCAGGCGTTCGCAGACCGTGCGAACCTGATGCAGGTGCGTGTGGACCTCGTCGCAGGTCTGGTGGATATTTTCCAGCATGGCGCCCGAAAGCTCGAATTGCCCACCGGGCTCCAGGGTGATCGAGCCGCCCACATCGTCTTTCAGGGCGATGATCTTGCCGTGCTCCAGCACCGGCTGCCAGCCGAACTCGCTCGCCAACCCCTCCAGCAAGGGCTTGATACCGTCCGCCTCGTCCCAGCCGGGTCGGGTGAGGTCAGATAGCCGGAACACGAGCTTCTCATGCTCCGTACCGATCCGCCAATCCTCGGCGGATTTGTTGCCGGCCTCGAACCAGGCGACCAGTTCGTCTCTGCCAGTAATGGGCGCAGCGCCCTCATGTCCAGCCATGCACGCTGCCTTGCGCGTCGGGTTTCAAAAAGTGCCGCTCAGGCCGCTGAACGCACGGGCAAATCGCCGTCACCCGCCAGCGCCTGGCCGATGGCCAGAGCTGCGATAGCCGCCGTATCCACCCGCATGATCCGCGGACCCAGGGTCACGCGCCTAACAAACGGAACTTCTTCCAGGCCGTCAAGTTCGCCTGGCGCAAAGCCGCCTTCCGGTCCGATCATCAATCCCCAGGGCTGCGGCGGTTCGTCTGGGTCGTCCCCCAGCAAGGCATCGGCGGCATCGGCCAGCGGCACGCCCCTTCCCTGCTCGTCACACCAGAGCAACGCCCGCTCCGGCGGCCAGCCGTAGAACAGGTCTTCCAGGCGCAAAACCGGCTCTATCAGGGGGATATCGAGCCGCTCGCACTGCTCCGCAGCCTCGACAACGATGCGGTCGAGCCGGTGCGGGTTCAGGCGCTCCGCCATGGCCCGTTCGGTCGCAATCGGAAAGAACCGGGAGACGCCCATTTCGGTGCCCTTCTGAATAAGGGTCTCCAGCGCGTGACGCTTCGGCACGCCAAAGGCAAGCCACGGCCCAGCGGCTGCCGGTTGCGAGGCCAGCTGCTCGCCTACCTCCACACCGATTCGGCGGCGGTCGTTTCCGGCGAGCGTGCCGCTGAAGAGGCCGTCGCGTCCATTGAACAAGAGCACCTGTTGCCCGGCCCCCAGTCGCATGACCCGCAAAAGATAATGGGTTTGCTCCGGGCCGAGGCTGGCGGAAGCGCCGGGCGTCAAAGCCGCATCAACGAAAAGGCGCGGCGTTCGCAAAGATGGAGTATGGTCTATGTCATTCATCCGCAGACTATGTACAGGTTTTCGCTGCAACGCCATGGCTAGCCGAGACCCCATTGACGACGGCCTTTCGCGCGACCCTCGTGAGGCGACGGATATCCGCCGGAGCGTTGCCGAGCGGGTGTTGCCGCCGCGGCTGCACCCCTATGTCCGGCTTGCCCGGCTGGATCGGCCCATTGGTACCTGGCTCCTGCTGCTACCGTGCTGGTGGGGCGTCGCACTCGGCCTGAGTGATGGTGAGCCTGATATTCTCAAAGCCGTTATGCTGCTTGTACTTTTCACCATCGGCGCGTTGGCGATGCGGGGGGCTGGATGCACCTATAACGACATCGTGGATCGTGACTATGATGGGCGGGTTGCCCGTACAGCATTACGCCCAATACCGTCGGGCGAGGTGACCGTCTTCGAGGCTAGGCTATTCCTGGCCGCGCAGTTACTGATCGGCGCCGCGGTCCTGCTGTCGCTGAACACGACGGCCATCGTGATTGGTCTGCTGTCGATCCCGGTGGTCGCGTTCTACCCCTTTGCCAAGCGAATCACTGACTGGCCGCAAGCGGTTCTTGGCCTGGCCTTCAACTGGGGCGTGCTGGTCGGCTATGCCGGGATGACCGGCGGGCTCTCCATAGCGGCCATCGTGATCTACGCAGCGGGCGTGATGTGGACCATCGGCTTCGATACGATCTACGGCCATCAGGACAAGGAAGACGACGCCATGATCGGCCTCCGCTCCACCGCGCTGCTGTTCGGCAGCAACAGCAAGCCGTGGCTCTGGATGTTCTACGGCACCATGCTGGCATTGCTGGCGGTCGGTGGCGCCTGGGGTCAGATGGGCATTGGCTTTTGGGTGGTGTTGATCGGCGTTGCCGGACACCTCGGGTGGCAGGTCGCGACGCTCGACCTTGACGATCCGGACGACTGCCTGGCCAAGTTCAGGTCGAACCGCGACACAGGCCTCCTGGTGACAGCGGCCCTCCTGCTGGGGCTGATCTGAGGCGATGGAATTGGACGAGTTCATCCGCGCCAGCACGGCGATTGAACGCCCGCCGCTCGTGCCGGAAATTCAACTCTACCTGGCAACCGAACTGACGCCCCTCTGGCATGCGACCGAGTCCTACCTCAACCAGCAGAATATCGGCGCGCCGTTCTGGGCCTTCGCCTGGGTCGGCGGGCAGGCGCTGGCGCGCTACCTCCTCGACCGCCCGTCGGTCGCGGAAGGCAAGCGGATCATCGATATCGGCAGCGGCGGCGGCATTGTTTCGATTGCGGCGGCCATGGCGGGGGCCGCGCATGTCACCGCGCTGGACGTGGACCCACTGGCAGATACCGTCTGCCAGTTGAATGCGGCACTGAATGACGTCGCGGCGGCCATCACGACCGAGACGGCGGACGCCATCACTTATGACCTGTCGCCCTTCGACCTGATTCTGGTAGGGGACGTATGTTACACGCGCGGCGAGAGCCAAGAACTAGCAGAGCATGTGCGGGCGGAGGCGGCGCCCGTGCTGTTCGGCGACCCCGGCCGCCAGTTCATGCCGCGCAAAGACCTGGAACATCTCGCTTCCTATTCCGTGCCAACGTCCAAAGAGATCGAGGCCGACGACATCGCCGAGGCCAGCGTCTGGCGGATGATTTAGCGTGTGAACCGTAAAGAATGATCAGCTATATTGTTGGATTCTAACGGCTTCGCAGAATATCCACCATATCCGCTCTTATGTGAGATAGCTTTCAATAATGGAACATTTCTGCAGCGGGCTTTCTGGTGTTTGCAACATTTCGATATTGTCTGACATCACCTGGCAAGAAATAACCGAATCGCGGGAGATGATAGCGCCAGGAACCCGACAATGGATCGGGTGATGCGTTTGAAGAATTATGAGCGACTTAGATTCATTTGATCAGGCACGGCTCTTTTACCTGAGCGTTCTAGGCTCAGGACTCATAACCAGAACGTCACGGTAGCAGCAATGCATATGGCGCTGAAGAAGGTGTTGGCGCAGCGGTCATAGCGCATGGCGATGCGGCGCCAGTCTTTGAGGCGTCCGAACATGCGTTCGATGCGGTTTCGCTGACGATAGAGCCCCTCGTCGTAGGGTACTGGCCGCAGGCGGTTGTTTCTTCCTGGAATACAGGGCTCGATGCCCATGGCCCGCAGTCCATCGCGGAAGGGATCGCTGTCATACCCTCTGTCGCCGATCAAAAACCCGGCGGGAGGCAAGGCCGGCAACATGATGGCGGCGCCCTTGTAGTCACTGGCCTGGCCCTCGGTCAGCAACAAGATCAATGGCTTGCCATCCCCATCGCAAACCGCGTGCAGCTTGGAGTTCAGGCCGCCTTTCGAGCGTCCGATGCAGCGGGATAAAGCCCCTTTTTCAGCAGGCTGGCCGCCGTGCGGTGCGCCTTCAGGTGCGTCGCATCGATCATGATGGTGCCAGTTGCCTGGCTCTCGGCTGCCAGTTCCGCGAAAATCCGGTCGAAGACGCCCGCCTCGCTCCAGCGTTTGAACCGGTTGTAGAGCGTCTTGTGCGGGCCATAAGCCTCTGGCGCATCCCGCCACATCAGGCCGTTCCGGATAACATGAATAATCCCGCTGATGACACGCCGGTCATCCACCCTGGGCACGCCCCGAGGTTTGTTCGGCAATAGCGGCCGGAGCCGGGCGAATTGTTCTTCCGAAAGCCAGAAATGATGCTCTGCCATGGACAACTCCCAATTTTGGGAGTTTGAATCATCCTCCAACCGATTCGGGAATCCCATTTATGGGTCCTGAGCCTAGGCCTTTTAATCCTAACTTTTCTATTTTCGGTCTACCGGCGCCGGTTCGGAGAGGCCCTGCAACACATAGCGATTTGGGCACTCATTTTTGTCGGAGTAGTCCTTGCGTTCGGCTTCAAGGATCAATTGACCGCCATCATTATGGGGGATCAAGGCTACATGGTCGATGAGCGCACAATCTCGTTCAATCGAGCCGACGACGGACATTTTTATGCCCGGCTTTCGGTCAACGGCGAGGAGGTACCATTCATGATCGACACCGGCGCGTCCAACGTGATCTTAACCCGAAATGCCGCCGCAGTACTCGGCTTCGACGTAAGTGACCTTGCCTATACGCAGCGGTTCCAAACGGCGAACGGAACCGTTCGTGGGGCACCGGTGACGCTTGATTCCGTCGTCATAGGCCCAATTGAAGATCGTAACGTGCTAGCGTTCGTAAATGCCGGGGATCTTCATATTTCCCTCCTCGGCATGAGCTACCTAGAACGCTTTCGATCTTATCGGGTCGACGGAAATCGGATGGTGCTTGTCCGGTAGAATCATCTCCGGCCTCGCGATCCTCCAATGCGCACGGACGGCTTAGAGGCTTTGCGCTAATACCCCAGCGCCAGGCCGTCCTTGCGGGTTTCGCTGCCGCCGGTCAGCACGCCTTCCTTGCGGTCGATCCAGATCGCCTGGCCGCCGCCATGCGGGCGCACCAGGTATTCGCAGTCGTGGCCCATGGCCCGCAGCTCGCTGGCCATTTTCGGGCCGATTGTGGTCTCCAGTTCCAGCTTGCCGGCGTAGCTCATGACGCGAGGATGAGCGATGGCCTGCTGCGGGTCCATGCCATAGTCGATCATGTTAGAGAGCAGCCAAGTGTGCCCGACCGGCTGGTAGTTGCCGCCCATGACGCCGAACGGCATCACCGCTTCGCCGTCTTTCATCAGCATGCCGGGGATGATGGTGTGCGCCGGACGCTTACCACCCTGGATGGCGTTCGGATGGCCCTGCTCCAGCGTGAAACCCCAGCCGCGGTTTTGCAGCACCACGCCTGACTTCGGTCCGACAATGCCGCTGCCGAAGGAATGGAAGGTGGAGTTGATGAACGAACAGGCATTGCCATCCTTGTCCACCACGCAGAGGTAGACCGTGTCGCCTTGTCTATCGAGGCCGGGCGGCGGCAGGTCGATCATGGCGCGCTTGTCGTCGATCATGGCGCGCAGGCGCTCGGCATAGCCTTTCGACAGCAAAAGGTCTTGCGGCACGTCGGCCATTCGCGGGTCGGCGACGAAAGCATTGCGGTCGCGGATACCAAATTTGCCGACTTCCGCCATCCGGTGCAGGCGGGTGATGGAGAGCGGGTCCTCCGGCTGGTCGTAGCCCTCCCACATGTTCAGCATCAGGAGCGCGATGATCCCGACGCCGTTCGGCGGGCACTCATAGACCTGATAGCCCTTGTAGTCGGTCACGATAGGTTCGACATATTCGGGTCTGTTATTGGCGAAGTCGTCCAGTGTGTGCAGGCCGCCCATGGACTTCAGGTGGCTGACCAGATCTTCCGCGACCTCACCGGTGTAGAAGGCGTCGCGGCCATGCTTGGCGATTTTTTTCAACGTCGCCGCAAGTTCCGGCTGCTTGTAGACCGTTCCCTCTTTCGGTGCGCCGCCACGCAGCATGATCGCCTTGGCCGCCGGATCGATGGAGAGCTTATCCTTGGCCAATTCCCAATCCAGCGAGGCGCGGTCGTGCACGGCAAAGCCGTTCTCCGCGTAGCCAATGGCAGCCTGCAGGCATTCCTCTAGGCTCTTGGTGCCGTGGTCGCGCAGCAGTACCTCCCAGGCATCGACCGCGCCCGGTACCGTGACCGCGTGGGGAGAGGTAGTTTCCAGCTTGGCGATGCCCTGGTCGGCATACCATTCGGCACTCGCTGCGGCGGGCGCGCGGCCGGAGCCGTTCAGCGCCACCAGCGGCCCGTTGGCGGGCTTGTAGAGACAGAAGTTATCGCCGCCTATGCCCGTCGAGCCAGGCTCGGTCACGCACTGCACTGCACAGGCCGCAACCGCCGCGTCGAGCGCGTTGCCGCCGGCCTTGAGCATCTCGATCCCGGCCAGCGTCGAACTAGGCTGGGAGGTGGCGACCATGCCGTTGGTGCCGCGGGCGGCTGAGCGGGTCGGTTGGTGAAAGTCGCGCATGGGGGCGGGGTCTCCGGCAGGCGGGAAAGCATAGGTTGCTGAAACCTAGCGCCTGCCGAGGAATTTCGCCAGCGGCTTACGCGACGGCTATGCCAGCACCAGCACCAGAATGATGGCGGAAAGCGCGCCCCAGAACACGGTATTGGCCCACATCCGCAGGATCTGGCGGTTGTCCGACCCGTGCGGCAGGCCAGCCATGGAGGCGATCAGGTCGCCAGGCCAGAGAAAAAGTCTCATCGCATTCAGCTCCAAACATTCCTGTGAGAGAATATATTAAATTGTGCCGGATATATCCACCCCGGCTGCCACCATGTCGCGGGTAGCCGCCTCCTTGGAGCCATCCAGGTCGATGGCCCGGCAGGCCGAGGCTTCCACACACACCTCATAACCGAGGCGGCGAGCATCCATCGCCGAATATAACACGCAAAAATCATAGGCGAGCCCCGCGAGGGTGACTGCCTCGAAGCCCCGTTCCTGGAGGTACCCGTGCAGGCCCGTGGGCGTCGTACGGTCGTTCTCGAAGAATGCGGAGTAGCTGTCGATTTCCCGCCGGAAGCCCTTGCGGATGACCATTTCGGCTTTACCCACTTCCAGACCGGGATGAAAGGCGGCGCCATGCGTCCCTTGCACACAATGATCCGGCCAGAGCGTCTGGTCGCCATAGGGCAGCGTAACGGTCCCGAAAGGCCGCTTGCCCTCATGCTGACTGGCGAAGGACAGATGGTTCGGCGGATGCCAGTCCTGGGTCAGCAATACATGCTCTTCTTCGCCAATCATGCGGTTGACCACTGGTACGACAACATCGCCTTCCGGCACAGCCAGCGCGCCGCCGGGGCAGAAATCATGTTGCACGTCGACCACAATCAGGATGGAGGATGATGCCGTTGACATGGTTGGCCTCCTGATAGCCGGGTTGATAGGGCTAGCTGCTTCCCGGCGGCAGGCCTGGCCCCGCGGGGCCGGTCGGTCCGGTTGGGGGCGCTACGCCAGGTGCCGGCTGGGCCGGCGCCGATTGCGACGGCGGCAGCTGCGTAGCGGCAGGCGGAATGACGCTCGGCACCTGCGGCGCAGGCACTGGCGGTTCCGCCGGTTGTTGCTGCGGCTCGGTCACCTCGGGGCGTTCGTCCTGTTGCGGCACGGCCTGCTGCGGGTTGACTGGTTCCGGCGGATCCTCTTCGCCGGGGCCTGGCCCATTGGAGGAGCAGGCGGCAACGGCCAGACCTGCAGAAACAATCAGGATGGCTGCCCAATTCCGGCTCATAAAGAAATGCCCTGCGGTCATCGGTTTCCGACTAGCCCATGGTTTCAATAAGGGTGGCGATACGGTCGAGAACCGGCAGCACGGTGTCTGCCTTTTCCGACTCCAGGCTGAACACCACCCGTTCGACGCCCGCATCGCGGTATTGCTTCAATTGGTCTGCATCCATCGATGCACCGAACACGGAAACGGAGAGGCTGCCCGGCTCGCGCCCGGCCTCCGCTGCCATCTGCCGGACGCGCGGCAATTGTTCCAGGATATCCGCACCGCGCCCGCCGAGCGGAATCCAGCCGTCGCCATAAGCGATGGCTCGGTTGGCGGCATGCGGGAAAGCCCCACCGACCAGGATCGGCGGATGCGGTTTTTGCACCGGCTTCGGCCAAGTCATCATCGGTTCGAAGCTTTGGAATTTGCCTTCATATTCCGGCTTGGTCTGTGTCCAGACGGTCTTGAGAATGTCCACCCGTTCCGCCATCAGGGCGATGCGGGTCTTGGGATCGGTGCCGTGGTCGGCCATCTCCTCCCGGTTCCAGCCCGCGCCGATGCCGAACAGAAAGCGCCCGCCGGAGAGCAGGTCGAGCGTCGCAACCTCTTTCGCCAATTGCAGCACGTCGCGCTGAATGATGAGACAAACGCCGGTGCCAAGCTTCAGCGTCGAAGTGGTCATGGCCGCTGTTGCCAAGCCGACAAACGGGTCAATCACGTCGTAGTAGCGCTTCGGCAATTCCGGCCCGCCGCCCCAGGGGGACTTGCGGCTGAGCGGAATATGCGAGTGCTCCGGCGCCCAGAACGATTCGAAACCACGCTCCTCCAGCGCCGGACCGAGTTCGGCAGGGGTCATCGAATAGTCGGTACAGAACATGGACGCGCCGAAATGCATCTGGCTGGAACTCCGCTGATCAGGCTCAAGGCTATCGTTTATCGGCGCGATCTTATTCGCTCACCCAAGGCTTGTCGAAGGGTCAATGCGCATCCGGCATTGCCTCCAACTAGCAGTGGCGGAGAAAGGGCCGGGCTGCCGTCAGGCCCGCCGGTCCCAGCCCCACCAGGCGCAGACGGCTTTGCCCATGATCTGCGGCAGGTCTTCCTTGGCGAGCCAGGGAAGGTGCTCCGTGAACATCTCGACGCATTCCGTCCAAGAACAGGGCATCTTGGAAATGTCGGTGCCCCAAAACATGCGGCTCGGGCCGAAAGCGTCGTAGATTTGCTCCAGGTAGGGATGCATGGAGGCAAATGGGTACGGTCCGCTGCTATAGCCGGGCGCTCCGGTGGCCTTCACCGCGATGTTCGGGTGCTTCGCCAAGGCGATCAGGTCCGGCATGTGGGTCATGGCGGCATCGTCCTTGAGCGTGGTATTGCCGCCGCGCCCGCCGAGGTGATCGATCGTGAATTTCAGGCCCGGATAGCGTGCCGCGATCTTGCCGATGGTAGGCAGCGAGTCGGTCACCAGCCCCGCGACCGGGATGCCATGGCGTTCGCAGGCGGCCCAGAGCCAGTCTAGCGCGCCGCTCTCCAGCGCCTGCCGCTCCGCGTCCTTGAGGAAGGTATAGCGGATGCCGAGCATCCCTGGCGTCTCGCGCCAGCGCTCCAGCATCGGCAGAGCCTTGGCTTCATCCCAGGGGACAGCGTGCATGATGGCGAAGCGGTTGGGATAGTCCTGCACCGCTTTGACCGCCATGTCGTTGGCGTTCGGGTCCCATGGCGGCGGATGGATCACCGCGGCGGCGATACCGGCCTCATCCATCAGCGCGATAGCTTCCGCTGCCGTGAAAGAGGTGACCTGCCAGTGAGCCATGTTGCTGGGCAGGCCCTGGCCCCAAAGGTGGATCTGGGCGTCGATCAGTTGCATGGGCGTTCGGTTTCCCGCCGGTGAGCGCTTTGATGTGCTGACGATATTGCCGCGCCCGCCCCGCTACCGCAATCAGTCACTGCGATGCAGAAGGCCTGTTGCGGAAGCGGGGCGGCTCGCGCAAAGTGGTTAGTGGAAGGGAATCCGGTCCGGTGGCCGGCCTGGTCTTCAAAACCAGTCGAGGCGGCGCCAACGTTGCCTGGTGGGTTCGACTCCCACTCCTTTCCGCCAACCGTTCAAATCCGATCCGGCCATAGCAAGCGCGCGGCATGGTACAGGCCCGCGATGGCCAGTGTCTCGGCATCGCGTTTTTCGGGCCGCAACCCGGCCACATGCAATGCCGTCTCGTAGCTGGCCGCGAGCGCGCCGCTGCCGACCAGGGTCACATCGGAACCGGGAGCTGGTTTCATACCGGCGATCTCCGCGCCGATGAGCAGACCGGAGAGGCGGGCGGCGACAGCGTCGGGCTCGCCAGCGCCGAGCAATAGCGGGCCGGCGCGGACAGTGAAGAGAGCGCGCAGCAGGGCTTCGGGGGCGGCCAGCGCCTCCCGCACCCCACCGGGGAATTCGGGCAGGCCGGACAGGCTGTCGGTGTCAGCGCCCTGCACATAATGCTTCAGGACGGACTGGCTGGAAAGCAAGCCGTAGACCTCACCCGTCATGGCAGTGGAGAAACGGCGGACGTTGCCGTCCTCCAGCCGGACCCATTTGGAATGCGTGCCGGGCAGGCAGATCAGGCCGTCGGCGGCGCCGTTCAGGGCCAGGCCGAGCAGCAAGGTCTCCTCGCCCCGCATCACATCCGGCACGCCGGGCGGTCGCTGGGCAAGGCCGGGCAGGATGCGAACGTCACGGGCGACGCCCGGCACAGTTACGGCCTGCTCCGGGATTGCCGTCAGGCCCGCCGGCAAAGTGATATAGGCTGCTTCGTGCCAGCCCTGGGCCGCACCGGCCATGCCGCAAATGACAACGGGAGTATTCGGACCTGCGCCAGCTTCCGCGAGCGCTGCCTCCAGCACTGACGGATAGTCCGCTCGAGCCATCGAGGCCATGCCCGTTGCACCCCGCGCCTCGCCGAGCACATCGCCAGAAGCGGAGAGCGCCCAAAGCCGGAAGCTGGTCGTTCCCCAGTCGGCGGCGGCGAAGGCCGCTTGGCTCACCGGCGCCCTCAAGTGCCGCAGAAGGTCTGGCCAACGATCTGGTCGGGCGTCGGCGGGGTGGCGTAGTCGGCGAATTCCGGCTGGTCCTGATAAGGTCGCTGCAATACCTGCACCAGTTCCTCGAACGGGCCGAAATCGTTCTGGTAGGCAGCATCGATTGCCGCTTCAACACGGTGATTGCGGGGGATGAACAGAGGATTGGCCGCCAGCATCATCGCCCGGCGTTCCGCCGGGGCCATCGGCTCCCGCAGCAGCCGCTCCTGCCAGCGCTGCGCCCAGGCGTCGAACGCGGTCGGGTCGATGAACTGGTCGCGGGCGGGCGGCGCTGCCTGCCCTTCCGATCCAATGGCATTGACCAGGTGGCGGAACGTCAGCGTAAAATCGGCCTGGTTCTGCTCCATCAACTCCAGCAATTCCTCGATTAGCGCCTGGTCGCTGTCTTCGGCCGCCGAAAGCCCCAGCTTGCGGCGCATCCGGGCTAGCCACGCGTCACGGAAAAGCTCCGGGTAGCGGTTGATGCTTGCCTGGGCGATCTCAATCGCCTTCTCCTCTTCCTCGTCCAGCAGAGGCAGTAGCGCCTGGGCCAGGCAAACCAAGTTCCAGTGGCCGATGGGCGGCTGATTGGCGTAAGCGTAGCGGCCCTGCCGGTCGATGGAACTGTAGACCATGCCGGCCTTGTAGCTGTCCATGAAGGCGCAGGGGCCGTAGTCGATGGTCTCACCCGAAATGGTCATGTTGTCGGTGTTCATGACGCCATGAATGAAGCCCAAGCTCATCCATTGGGCGATAAGGGCAGCCTGACGCCCAATCACGCTGTCCAGCAGCGACTGGTAGGGATGTTCGGCCCGGGCGGCCTCCGGATAGTGGCGCTGGATGGCGTGGTCGGCCAGCAATTGCAGGCCCTCGTTGTCCTTGCGGGCCAGGAAGTACTGGAAGGTGCCGACGCGGATATGGCTGGAGGCAACGCGGGTCAGCACGCCCCCCGGCAATGCGGCCTCGCGAAATACCGGTTCCCCCGTCGCAGTGACGGCCAGAGACCGGGTCGTCGGCACGCCGAGGCCGTGCATGGCCTCGCTGATGATGTATTCCCGCAAGGCCGGACCCAGCGGCGAACGGCCATCGCCCTGGCGGGAGAAGGGAGTCGGGCCGGATCCTTTCAACTGGATGTCGCGGCGCTGGCCGTTCCGGTCGATGACCTCCCCCAGCAGCACCGCCCGGCCATCGCCCAATTGTGGCGACCAGCCGCCGAACTGGTGCCCGGCATAGGCCATGGCGATGGGCGCAGACTGCGCCGGCGTCTCATTGCCGGCCAGGATCGCCACGCCATCCGGCGTTTGCAGGGTTTCAGCGTCGAGACCCAGCTCAGCGGCGAGGCGCTCGTTCAGCTTGACGAGGCTCGGCGCACGCACCGGCGCCGGCTGCAGCCGGGCGAAGAAACGCTCCGGCAAGCGGGCATAGCTGTTGTCGAACTGAAACGCAGTGGCGGTTGTCATGATGGTGGCCTCTTTCCCGTCGCCCGCAAACCGAGCCTCCCTTCCATATAAGGCGGCGTTTGCGAAAACGCGACTCCGGCCCTTGTCTTGACTACACCCTGACCACACGGACACGTGAGGCGATGTGACTTTCTCGCCCGCGGAGGCGCCCATAGTGTCGGTCGCGTCCCGGAGCGTCAGCCCTGGCGGCCCAACGAAATGCCAATCTTTGAGAGGATCGAAACAAGATGCGGAAGTCATTCCAAACTGCTGCCATTGCCGCGGTGGCCCTGGTGTTCGCCACCGGCGCACACGCCGCCTGCGACCCAGGCAAGGCAGGCGAAGATCTGTCCGGCGCGGAGGCGCAAAAGGTCTATGAGTGCCTCGAAGACAAGATGCATGCAGGCTACAAAAAGGGCGGCAAGGGCTGGATCGACAAAAGCTACGTGAATGACTACCGCAACTGGACCCGCGCCAGCAGCTTCCCGGCCGCCCCGGGTGTGCACGGCGACCGCTTCCTGGTGACCTTCGTCAACCAGACCGGTGCCGGCGAGTATATGAAGTACGCCGAAGAGCCGAACATTCCCGCAGGCACGCTGATTGCCAAGGAATCCTTCTCCGTGAACCAGAAGGGCGACGCCGTCGCCGGTCCGCTGTTCCTGATGGAAAAGACCGCCAAGGGCAAATCGCCGGAAACCGACGACTGGTATTACATGATGGTCGCGCCGAACGGAAAGCCGGTGGCGGTCAATGTGATGGGGGCGTGCAGCACCTGCCATCAGGGCGTCTATGGCCACCAGGGCGGACTCGGCTACCCGGTTGAGGAAGCGCGGGTGAAGTAAAAGAGCCGGATCAGTCTGTCCCTTCCCCTGCGCTCTCCACTTCCCTCATCCCGAGTGCCCCGGCGTAAAGCCGGGGTGTATCGAGGGACGCGTTCGTGGTTGCATTATCTCTCGATACAGCCGCTCCGCGCCCACTCGAGATGAAGGAAGGGGCAGCGGCAGCGCGAGACGAAGCATGGAGAGCGCAAAGCCGTATCGATGGTGAGCGTAAAACTATTCCGCCGCCACGGGCGCATTGCGGCGAAGGTAGCGGGCTTCCATGACGCCGGTCAGGCTGTCCAGGATTGTGCCAAGGTCGAAGTCCTTCGGCGTAAACACCGCGGCGATGCCCATGGCTTGCAGGGCGCGGGCGTCTTCCGGCGGGATGATGCCACCGACGATGACCGGCAAATGGCCGAGCCCGCGCTCGCGCAGCGCCTCGACTACCGCCTCGGCCAACACCATGTGGCTGCCGGAGAGGATGGAAAGTCCGACCACGTCCGCCTGCTCGCTCAGCGCCAATTCCGCTATCTCGTCCGGCGTCTGGCGGATCCCGCGGTAGATCACATCAAAGCCAGCATTCTGCGCGCGGAGTGCGATCTGCTCCGCGCCGTTAGAATGGCCGTCCAAACCCGGCTTGCCCACCAGAAAGCGCGGGGTGTGGCCTAGTGCCTGGGCCAGCGCCTCGACGCGAGGCGCGAGCGGGTTGTTTGCCGCCACATCCGACTGGGTCTCAATACCGGTGGGCGGGCGGTACTGGCCGAACAGCTGGCGCAGTGCCGCCGCCCACTCACCGGTAGTGACGCCCGCGCGGGCCGCCGCGACCGTTGGCTCCATGATGTTACGGCCTTCGCGGGCGGCATCTTCAACGGATTGCAATGCCGCCCTGACGGCACCCTGGTCGCGCGCTTCCTTCCAGGCCCGCATTTTGGCGATTTCCTCGGCTTCCACCGCTGGGTCGACAGAGAGGATCGCGCCCTCCTCTCCTGCGGTAAGCGGCGAGTCCGCGGTTTCCGTATATTTGTTCACGCCGACTACGGTCAGATCGCCGCTTTCGATGTCGCGCCGGCGTTGGGCGTGCGCCGCCACCAATTCGCGCTTTAGGTAGCCGCTTTCGAGCGCGGCTACGACGCCGCCCTGCTCCGCCACCTTGCGCATCTCTTCGTTGGCAGCTTCGGTGAGTTCCCGAACCTTGGCCTCGATGGCAGGGTTGCCGGTGAAGATGTCGCCGAATTCCAGCAAATCGGTCTCGAACGCCAATACCTGTTGCAGGCGCAGGCTCCATTGCTGATCCCAGGGGCGCGGCAGGCCCATGGCCTCGTTCCAGGCGGGAAGCTGCACGGCGCGGGCGCGGGCGTCCTTCGACAGCGTAACGGCCAGCGTCTCCAGCAGGATGCGGTAGACGTTGTTCTCCGGCTGGCTCTCGGTCAAGCCCAGCGAGTTCACCTGCACGCCATAGCGAAAGCGGCGCATTTTCTCGTCTTCGACGCCATAGCGCTCCCGCAGCAGGTCGTCCCACAGGCCCGTGAAGGCGCGCATCTTGCACATTTCGGTAATGAATCGGACACCCGCATTAACGAAGAAGCTGATGCGACCCGCGATACGAGGGAAATCCCCGTCCGGCACCTGGCCCGACGCCTTCACCCCGTCCAGCACGGCGCAGGCGTTGGCGAGTGCAAAGGCCAGTTCCTGCACGGGCGTCGAGCCCGCTTCCTGCAGGTGATAGGAGCAGATGTTGATAGGGTTCCAGCGCGGCACTTCGTTGGCGCACCAGACGATGGTGTCCGTCGTCAGTTGGAGCGAGGCCGCGGGCGGGAAGATGTAGGTACCGCGGGACAGGTACTCCTTGACGATGTCGTTCTGGGTCGTGCCGTTCAGCTTGCTGCGGTCGGCCCCCTGCTCCTCCGCCGCTACCACGTAGAGCGCCAGCAGCCAGGCCGCCGTCGCATTGATGGTCATCGAGGTGTTCATCTGCTCACAAGGGATGCCGTCGAACAGAGTGCGCATGTCGCCCAGATGACCGACCGGCACGCCCAGCTTGCCCACCTCGCCCCGCGCCATCAGGTGGTCGGCATCATAGCCGGTCTGGGTCGGCAGGTCGAAGGCAACCGAAAGGCCGGTCTGCCCCTTGGCCAGGTTGGTCTTGTAGAGCGCATTGCTCGCCGCCGCAGTGGAGTGGCCCGCATAGGTGCGGAACAGCCAGGGCCGGTCACGCTCCGGGTTGGCCCGGCCATCGATATTGCGTTGCAAAAATCTCTCTCCTTCATCCGCGGCACAGCCGTGCCAGCAATAAGGCTTTGCGGCCTCATTCTTTCGAAAGGGTGCTTAGCATAGCTGTAAAATTTCAATCAAGCTATTTTCAACGTAATTTTCTTTCTTTTTTGCGTTGCATTTCGTAATTTACCGCCGTATAAGCGGTGCAGCATTCTGGAACGCCCTCCAGATGCCGCATGAGACCCAGCCTGCGTCGGAACCCAGGCGAACAAAACGGAGATTTATCCAATGAACGACCTCACCGCCCGCATCCGCCTGGAACAGGAAGCCGGTATATCAGGGACCTCGCCTGGCAAGGACCTTTACGAAATTGGGGAGATGCCGCCGCTCGGCCATGTCCCGGCAAAAATGTATGCCTGGGCGATCCGGCAGAAGCGCCACGGCGCGCCGGAGCAGGCCATGCAGCAGGAAATCGTCGAAACACCGGCGATCCGCGATGACGAGGTTCTGGTCATGGTGATGGCTGCCGGCGTCAACTATAACGGCGTCTGGGCGGCTTTGGGCAAGCCGATCACCCCTTTCGTCATTCACAAAGCTCCCTATCACATCGCTGGGTCCGATGCGTCGGGGATCGTCTGGGCAGTCGGCGAGCGGGTAAAGCGCTGGAAAGTGGGCGATGAGGTCGTAATTCACTGCAACCAGGACGATGGCGACGACGAGGAATGCAACGGCGGCGACCCGATGCTCTCTCCGACCCAGCGCATCTGGGGTTACGAGACGCCGGATGGCTCCTTCGCGCAGTTCTGCCGGGTGCAGGCGCGCCAGTTGATGCCGCGGCCAACCCAACTGACCTGGGAGGAAAGCGCCTGCTACACGTTGACCCTCGCCACCAGCTACCGCATGTTGTTCGGCCACCGGCCGCACGTGCTGGAGCCAGGCCAAAACGTGCTGATCTGGGGGGCAGCAGGCGGCATCGGCTCCATGGCCGTACAGCTTTGCGCGGCGATGGGCGCAAACGCCATTGGCGTGATCAGCGGCGAGGAAAAGCGCGATTTCGTCATGGGGCTGGGCGCGAAAGGTGTCATCAACCGCAACGATTTCGACTGCTGGGGCCAATGCCCGGACATCGACGACCCGGAAGGCTATGCCGACTATGCCAAGCGATGCCGCCAATTCGGCAAGGCGATCTGGGAAATCACCGGCGGCAAGGACGTGGACATCGTCTTCGAGCATCCGGGCGAACAGACCTTCCCCGTTTCCTGCTTCGTTGCGAAGCGGGGCGGCATGGTGGTCTTTTGCGCAGGCACGACGGGCTACAACCTGACCTTCGATGCCCGCTTCGTTTGGATGCGGCAGAAGCGGGTGCAGGGCAGCCACTTCGCAACCTTGAAGCAAGCCTCCCAAGCCAATCAGTTGATGATCGAGGGCAAGCTGAACCCATGCATGAGCGAAGCATATAGCTGGGACGACATCCCGCGGGCCCACACCATCATGATGGAAAATCGCCACCAGCCAGGCAACATGGCGGTGCTGGTGCAGGCACCGAAACCCGGCATGAGGACGGCCGATTTACCGGCCTGATCGTTCCAATTTCCGCTGCCCCGTCACGGAAAGTTGAAACTGCCCCCTCGTTCCTTTAGGAGCGGGGGGTCTCCTTTTGTCGGGAGGCCGCCTATCGTTGAAGGCATTCGAGGGTATTGAGGGACTCTCCGGACATCATGCCAGCCGCAGTATCAACCGATCCGGCCACGCCGCCAGCCTGCGGCGAGCGCGTGTGCATCCTGCATATCGGGATGCACAAGACGGGCACGTCCTCTATCCAGCGGACCATTGCTGATAATCTCGACGAGTTGCGGGACGGATACGGTATCGCCAGCTACCGCCGGCACCTGAACCACAGCGCGCTAGCGCCTGCCTTTGTCGATGATCTGAGCCAGGTGAGAAGCAACCTGACTTTGGGGTTGGAGCAGCCGGCGGATGTGTACGGGCAGGCCGTGGCTGCGGTCGAGGAATTGGAGCAGAGCCTGGAGCGGCAGCAACCAAAGCGGTTGCTGCTTTCCGGTGAGGGCTTCTCGAAGCTGCCGGAGACGGCGGTGCCGCGCCTACAGCAGTTTCTCGCCCGTCACTTCGACCGCGTACAAGTCGCTGTCTATGTCCGCGAGCCGTTCTCCTACGCCAATAGCGCTGCTGCCCAGCGTATCAAGGGCGGCTCCACCTTCAAGAATCTGATCCTTGATACGCTGGTCCATCAAGAGATCTATTCTTCCCATCCTGACAGTAGCTCGGTACTGCCGACGTATCGCTACCGGATCGAGAAATATATCGCTGCGTTTGGGCGGGAGAACGTTCAGATCGTTCCCTACGAGCGCGATATGCTGCGGGGCCGGGATGTGGTCAATGATTTCTTCTGGCGTTTCCTCGCCATCGAAATCACCGACCTTGGGCGGCAGCCTGCCCGCGAGAACGAGGCGCCAACCGCGGCAGCGCTCTATGTGTTGGAGTACCTGAATCGGGAAGAGCCGATCATGCTTGACGGGTGGCTCAACAGCGGGCGGTCCATCACATTACCGGCGAAGCTCTCAAGGATGGAAGGAGACAAGCGCTTCTCCATCCCAGGCTTCAACTATGAAGAGTTTGCCAGAATCGTGCAGCCCGACGCCGAATGGCTGCGGGACATAACCGATGGCGCTATCGACTACAGCCTGAAGCCGCCAAAGCCCTCACCGGCGCCGGTCGCGACTGACCTGCTGCCGGTGGCGAAGGTTCTCAACCGCCAATCGCAGGAAATTGACTGGCAGTATCTGCGAACCGCGTTTTTCCGAGAGTTGTGGCGGATTGCGACAGGCCAGGTGGACGGCACGGCGGAATTGGAGAGGATCATCGGGGTGTGCACGGAGTTGTCATTCCTGCCGAACGCCGCACACAACCTACGTCTGGCGAAGTTACCGGAAATGGCGCTACTGGTGGAGGAGCGGGCGGCCTACCTGCGCTCCCGCCAGCCGTGACGTTGCCCCGCTCTGCTCGCCCCGGCTAAGCGGAGCGAAGCGTTGGCCTTACGCGCGCGGTGTCAGCAGCCGCGAGCCGGGCGCCGCTTGATGCCCCATGGCGCGGAGGATGGTCGCATTCATCAGGTAGACGCTCATCACCGCGGTAAGTTCCAGCGCACCTTTCTCCCCCCAGCGCGCACGCACCGCCTCGAATGTCGCATCCTGGACCTGCTTTTCTTCCAGCAGTTCCCTGCTGTAGCGGACAATCAAGACTTCGTCATCGGTCAAGGCGTCGAGCGGGCCGAACGTGTCCACGGCATGAATCGCCTCCTCCCGCGTGCCGGCGACCAGGCCCAGCTTCACATGCGCATTCCAGATAAAGTCCAGGTCCATCGCCCGCGCTGCCGCACAAATGGCAAGTTCAGCCTCCGCATCAGTAAGAGAAGTCTCATGACGGAGATGGCCGGAAAGCGCCGCCAGCTTGTCCGCAACCTCCCCCGCATAGGCGAGGTAGGTGGAGGGCGGCGGCAAGCTGCCCCGCGTTGCCTGGATCTTGCGAACGGCAGCGCGGGTTTCTTCCGAAAAACCATCCGTATCGGCTGGAAACGGCAGACGGGGCATGGGCATGATCCTCGTGCTGGAGGGGGCTCAAACGGTACTGGGAATCAGCGTTAGCTCCCGGACGCCACACCCAGGCGGGTGGTGTAAACCACAGTATCGACCGTGATTTCCCGGCGCTCCTTGAACTTTGCCAGTGCGTCAGAGGCATTCGGGTCCGGCTCCGGCGTCCAGAAACGGGATTTCTCCCATGCGGCATAATCCGGATAGCGGGTCAGCAGGATCAGGCGGTCAAAGGCGCGGTCATGGCCGGTCTCGCGCCAGAGGGCAAATATCTTGGTACCGAACACTTCTTCGAACTGCGGCCAGGCTTCATCGGAAAGCTGCACGAAGCGGTCCGTATCCTCCCGGCGGGTCTCGAAGATGCGGTGGGCGAACATACCGGGACCTTCCGGCGCCGTGGCATCCAACGGCCGGGCTGTCGGCTCCAGATACAGCGTCTCGGAAGCGGAAATCTCGCCAATGCCATTGATGGCGGCCTTGCCGTTGCGCTTGGCGGCATCCAGGTCCGTCCAGACGGTGACGACAATGCCCTGGTTGGCGGAAAGGCCGACCTGACCGGCCCACACGCCATAAAGCTGGCCACCGGCTTCGGCAGCGGCGGCAGCGCCTGTGCTGATGATGGCGGATTCAACGTCAGCCCAGGTGTTCTGCTTCACGCGGATGAAGCGGTACTCGTAGATGCGCAGAGGCTGCGGCTCGGGCTCCGCTTCCGGTTCCGCTTGGCTTGCAGCCACCGCTTCGACGCCCGCACCGGCGTCCGGCTCGACAACCGGCTGGGTCGCCCAGGCGTAGGATGCAGGGTTCGGATCGCTTTCCGTTTCTTCTGCTGCTTGCTCGTCCGCGCCATCTACCGGCGCTGCGAACATGGCAGCGACTGGCTGCGCCTCCGGGTCGGCAGGAGCTTCCGGCGCCGCAGGAGCTTCTGCCACCGGTTCCGGCGCGGCATCCTCTGCCGGTTCCGATGACATTCCGGGAGCCGGTTCGGCAGCGGCCTCAGCCGGCGCTTCGCCGGTGCTCTCTTCCACTACCGGCGCATCGCTTACCGGTTCGCTGGCGGGATCAGCTTTTGGTTCATTGCTGGCGTCAGCGTTGGTTTCCGGGGCGGCGGCCTCGCCTTCCTCCGGCTTCTTCTCGTTTTCGTTCTCGGTCATCAAAGTCCCAGGGTCGCCTTGGCGATCACATTTCGTTGGATTTCATTGGTGCCGCCATAAATGGTGGCGGCCCGGCTGAAGAAATAGTCGTCGGCAGCGCCGCGCAAATGGTCGGGCAGGACCTCGTCCCAATTCGAGCCCATTTCGCGGCCATAGCCAGCCAACGGTCCGAGATACGAGCCACCGGCCGCAATAGCAAGCTCCGTCAAGCGCTGGCGGATTTCCGAGCCGCGAATTTTCAGGGCCGAGGCCTCCGCCCCGACCGGCTTGCCCTGCGCGTCGGCGGCCAGATAGCGCAGGTTGGTGCCTGCGAGCGCTTTCAACTCGATCTCGGCCTGACTGAGGGCCTGCATGTAGCTTGGGTCATTCTCCAGCCCCTGCTCGCGGGCAAGCTGGCGAAGGTGCTGAACACGGGCCTGGCTTTCCGCCACCTCCGCAATGCCGAAGCGCTCGTACTGGAGCAGGAACTTGGCGTATGTCCAGCCCATGTTCTCCTCGCCGATGCGGTTTTCCACCGGCACGCGTACGTCGGTGAAGTGCACCATATTCAGGTGATGCTGACCGTCGATGGAGATGATCGGCTGTATCTCGATACCCGGCGTCTTCATGTCGAACAGCAGGAAGGAAATACCCTGTTGCGGCTTGCGCCCGTCAAAGGCCGTGCGGACAAGGCAAAAGATCCAGTCCGCGTACTGGGCGTAGCTGGTCCAGACCTTGGTGCCGTTGACAATATAGTCGCCGCCGTCCCGCTCCGCCTTGGTGTTGAGCTTCGCGAGGTCGGAGCCTGAACCCGGCTCCGAATAGCCCTGGCACCACCAGATGTCGAAATTGGCAGTGCCCGGCAGGAACCTGGCTTTCTGCTCCGGCGTGCCAAAGGTGTAGATCACCGGCCCAACCATCGTGGTGCCAAAGGGAGCTGCGTAGGGCACGGGATAGCTCTGCACCACTTCCTCGAACAAGTGCCTCTGCCAGGGGTTCAGACCGGCGCCGCCATATTCTTCGGGCCAGTGCGGAGCGCTCCAGCCCCTCTCCGCCAGGATTTTCATCCAGCGGGTGTAGTCGCCTTTGTAGTCGCTCCTGCATTCTTTCACGCGGGCGGCGATATCGGCGGGCAGGTTTGCCTCGACGAACTGGCGGACATCGGCCTGAAAGGCGAGGTCGTCGGCAGACAGCGGCATGCTCATGGGCGCAGTTCTCCGGTGGGCGGTTTTGAGGTCACGATAACGAGTCGCTACCGGCAGCGATACGGGATGCTAAGGCGCTGCCATCTATCCAAGGCTCATCCTTTAAGTGACCAACACAATTGCCGAGTTACGTCCCCGTTACGAAGCTCCACAGGTCGTCCGCGCCGCGGGCAGCCACCATCTTGCCGAGGCGGATCGACCATTCGGCCTCGTTGCCGAACTCGTCGCGCCAGACCCAGAGCCGCCTTGTCCGGTGGTGCAGGGAATGCTCGTAGGTGAAGCCCATGGCGCCGTGCGCCTGGTGGGCGATGGCGGAGCCTTTGGTGGCGGCCTCGCCAATGCGAACCTTGGCGGTGGCGATCTCCGCCAGCGCTGCCTCGCTCCAGCCGTCTGCGCCCAGCGCGCCTTCGGCCGCAACCGCTTCGGAGACCGCGTCGGAAGCAGCGCCGGCGGCGGCCGCCTCGCCCGCCAGTTCCGCCAGCATGTGCTGAATCGCCTGGAACTTGCCGATGGGGCGGCCGAATTGCTCGCGTTCCAGGGCATATTGCACGCACTGGTCGAGGATGCGCTGCAAGGCCCCCGCCATCTGGACGCACCGGACGGCAGCGCCGAAAGCCTCCAACGCCGCTTCATCCAACCCATCCGGCGCGGCAGCCACGGTGACCGGCACCACGGCGTCGAACGACACATCGTCCGCTGGCTCCCCGGCGAGCGACGTTCCCGGCACGATCGCGCAAGCGCCGGCGCGCACGATGGCGACGACGCGGGCTTCCTTGTCCGGCGCGGGTCCGGCCTCATGCGCCAGCACGACGATATGGTCGGCATTGCGGGCGAACGGCACCGCCCTGGCCGAGCCTTCCAACTGACCGCCTTTCAGGGTGATGCGGTCCTTGGCGCTGACTGGCGCAACCGTCATCGGCCCCGCGGGCACCTGGATTCCGGCCTGCCCGAGCAACCAGCCTGCCAACAGGGTTTCGGCGAGCGGCACCGGCACGGCGAACGCGCCGCCGACCTTGAGCACGTCGAACCCGTCGCCCATCTCCGCGCCGGCACCGCCAATCTCGTCGGACACCCAGGTCAGCGTCAGACCGCTTTCCTCCAGCGCGTCCCACAGCGCCTTGGGCCATTTGCCCTCCTCCGCGTCATTGATAACGCCGGGTTCGCAAAGATCCTGGCAGACGCGGGTGACGGTATCGACAATGATGGAATCAGACATGGTTCAGCGGAACATTTCTCTAATCGGAGCGCATGAGCGGCAGAAAACGCGGGGCGGTGAAGTCTGTCAAGCTGCTGTCGCCTACCCCTTGAAGCGCGGCTCCGGCAGGCCCTTTATGCCGAGGCCCTTAACGACGAACAAGCCGCCATCGTCGGGGCCGTCGACCTTCATATTGTGGCTCTCACTGATCGAAGTGACATAGATGTCCTCCAGGTCCGGGCCACCGAACATGACGCTGGTCGGGCGAGCGCAAGGCATGTCGATCAGCATGTCCAGTTTGCCTTCGGGCGAGAGACGCGCGACCTTGCCGGATGTGACGAATGCCGACCAGATATAGCCCTCCGCATCGACCGTGCCACCGTCCGGCCAAGCGTCATGCTCACCCTTGGTGTCCACCAGCACGCGCTCGTTGGAAACTCCCCCATCCCCATAGTCATAGGCGGCGATCCGCGCCTTGCGGCTGTCAGAGAAGTAGAACGTCTTGCCATCCGGGCTGAACGAGGGGCCGTTGGTGACGATGATGTCGCCCATCATGGTTTCCAGGCTCAGGTCCGGATTCAGGCGGTAGAGCGTGCCTTCCGCTGCCTTGGTGATCTTCGTTGCCATGGAGCCAGCCAGGAACCTGCCCTGTTTGTCGACCTTACCGTCGTTCAGGCGGTTGCCCGGCTTGTCCGGCTCCGGATCGACGATGGGCGTGGTCTCGGCCGTTGCGAAGTCAAAGAAGTGGAAGCCGTCCTCCATTGCCAGCACCGCCCCGCCCTTCTCGCGCAGGCACATGGAACCCACGGTGGTCGGCACCTGCCAGTCCTGGCGCTCACCCGTGGCGGGGTCGAGGCGGTGGATGGTCGGCCCGCGGCTGTCGAGCCAGTAGAGCGCCTGCTCCTGCACATCCCAGAGCGGGCCTTCGCCCAGCTTGTCCTTTGTGGAGCCGACGCGGGTGACGGTGTAGTTGGCTGTCATTGGTGGCGTTTCCTGTATTTTTGGGTGGCGGTCATCCTAATTGGCCAACCATCGCCATTGCGAGTCCGCAAAGCGGGCGACGCAATAAACCGGCACCGACGCCAGCTATGGGCGCGGGTGGATTGCTGCGTTGCCCGGTTTCGCCCGTCGCCTCTCAATGAGAGCGGGCGGCTATTTCTGGTACTGTTTCATCAGACCCTGAATGCCGTGGGAGAGGTCCGGCCCCTCCGTCACCCGCACTTGGTTCGGCAGGTCGTAGATGGCGGGATCGCCTTCCTCCCGCCGGACTTCGGTGGCAGTCTGGGTCATCTGAGGCATTTTCATCCGCAGCAGGATACCGTCGTCTGTCATGCAGATCTCACCGAGTGACGGGTTGCGGTAGACCGCGCAGGTCAGGCCAAGATATTCCTGGGTGGTGCCGTCAGGCGACATTCCCATGGACTGCGCATAGTCCGCGGGGCTCATGCCCTCTGCCTTGGCAAGGTCGTCATACATGGGGTTCTTGGTCCTGGTGGCCGTGCCAGCCTGCCGGTTGATGGCATAGACGTCCGGGCCGATGGTGACGTTCGTCTGCTGCTGGGTCTGCGTCATACCGGGAATTTTGATGGTGGTATTCTGGATCTGGTAGGACTGGTTCGCGTACTGGCGATGGCACTGCACGCTGTCTCCCTCCATCATCTGGCCGCTAATTTCGTAGGTAACGCAAAGCGCCTCAATCGGGTGAAGCTTCGGCGGGTCGGCGGCTGTCGCGGCCGGCGACAGGAGCAACAAGGACCCCATAATAGCGCATATCGATTTGAGCATCGTCTTTATCTCTCTTCAATCCTACTTGCCTTCAAAGGCTGGGATCACCTCGTTAATCAGCCGCTGGGTCTGCTCCATCAGTTCCTCGTCGGACGAGCCGGTTGGCCGCAGCACAAACTTGGAGATGCCAGCATCCGCGTATTCCTGGATGCGGGCGCAGATATCCTCCGCGTTGCCGACGGCGAAGGCGTATTTGGGGTCGCGGCCAGTGCGCTTCTGAATATTCTTCACCAGGAAGGGCAGAGGGCCGTCGTCCCAGGTCCCGAAGCGGAAATAGAAGCCGGTGCCATAGTGGTCATCGTCGATCGTGCGTCCCGCCTCCTTGGCGGCCACCTTTATCGCCTGGACCACGGGCGCGACTTGTTCAGGGCTCTCGGCGCCCGCCTGCCAGCCGGTGCCGATACGCGCGGTCCGGCGGATCGCGGCCTTGGACGAGCCGCCTATCCAGAGCGGGATGTGTTTGTTCACCGGCCGCGGGCTGATGACGGCGTCCTTGTACTGGAAGAACTGGCCGTCATAGGTGACGCTCTCGTCGGTCCAGAGGCGCGCGATCAGGTCCAATGCTTCATCGGCAATCTTGCCGGAGCCCTGGGAAGAACGGCCCGTCGCCACCCAATCGGGGGCCACCGGGCTGCCGACGCCGAAGGCAGGCAGGATGCGGCCGTTCGAGAGAAAATCCACCGTCGCGCATTGCTTCGCCATCAGCAGCGGATCACGGAGGCCGACACTCGCCACATTCATGCCGAACTTCAACTTCTGGGTGGCGCCCGCGAGCGCCGCCATGGTGCTCATGGTCTCCAGGAATGGCACTTTGGAGACAAGGCGGTCGGTCTGCCAGATCGAGTCGACGCCCCCTTCCTCGCAAAGCTGCACCCATTTCCAAAAAGCGTTGGCGGAGGAAAACGGAAACTCCGCCATGCCGAGGCCGATGCCGATTGCCATTGTCTACATGCTCCTGTCGCGATGGCGGCCAACCTAGCATGGGGCAACGGCGGGAAAACAGGCCGGAGATCGAAACATCTTGCCCCGCACCAGCCGGATCGGGTGAGCCAGCCGGTGCGGGGCGGATAGAAAGGGCCTCTGTTGAAAGGCCCTGGGGTCAGGTCTCTATTTCAAGCCCATGCAGCTTGCGTAATAGGTGACGGTCGCGGGCCAGTCGCTGAAGACACCCGCAACGCCAACCTCTTCATGCAGCGCGTGCAGCATGGTGAAGTAGTCGGCATCGGTGTCGATCGTCTCTTTGACCGACTGGAAATACCAGCCGCCGCCGTTGGTCAGCGGTCCGGAGCGCTCCAGCGTCCAGGTAATCAGTTTCAGGCCAGCGGCCTTCGCAGCCTTGGTGTAGGGCGAGGCGACGATCTTGTCGCCATCCAGGGTCACCAGCATCCACATCGGCGGCGCAATGAATTGGACGCCTTTGTCGGCCAGTTCCTGCATGGACGGCTTGAAGGTCTCCGGCTTCATGAAATCGAAGCCGTCTACACTGTAGCGATCGTCCAGATAGACCGCCTGTTTGCCGAAATCCGGCTCGTTCTCGATCCAGTAGAGCACATCGTCCAGATTGAAAGACTGGGGCCAGACGTCAGACGCCGGGATGCCGGCAGCCTTGTACTCGTCGATCAGCTTCTGTGCGTAGTCCTGCTGGCTGAAGCCATCGAACGGCATCTCAACGGCCGGCGACTTCAGTTCCGGCGTGAACTTGGCGCCCAGGTCTTTGAACAACGCAATCGACTCGGCGTGGGTCATCAGCGTGCCGTTCTCGACCGAATAGAGGTCCGTGCGCCAGTTGGCCGTCCCGTCCATGTAGCCTTCCACCGATGTGCCGGACTTGTCGGCCGCATCCATCTTGCCCCGCAGGGTCCTGAACTCCGCCAGCGTGATGTCGCTGGTGCGGCACTCGGCAGTGGCGTTTGCGTCATCGCTCGCGGGCGTGAAACCAGCCGTGCACTTGGCCGCCAGGTCGGTCGCCAGGATGTTGGTGGTGGTGTGCAGATCGTTCTTGGCGTGGCGGCACACCAGTTCCTTGTCCTCGGTAAAGGTCACGTCGCATTCCAGGATGCCGGCGCCCATGCGCGCGGCGGCGACGTTGGACTCGACCGTGTGCTCCGGAAACTGCAGCGGCGAGCCACGGTGACCGATCGAGAAGAGCGTGCGCTTGAAGGGCCCCTCGGCACACGACGCGAGCTTCTCCTTCAACGGGCCATCGGCCATGCGGTCGATCAGGTAATAAGGGCGCGGACCGACCTGCACGCTATCGGCGGCGGCTGTGCCAGCCATGCCGATAGCCAGCAGGGAAAGGGTGATGGTTTTGCGAAACATGCCGAACTCCATTGGGCGGAAACCGGCGCACTGTTGCTGGCGCCGGTGACACGTTCGTGAAGGTTCGGGAAACTTTCTGTGTCAGTCAGGCCGAAGGGCGGCCCGCGATCCGGTCATACCGGCACAAATTTCGGCGGGTGCTCGGCGATGACGTCCTCGTTCAGGGTCGCGCCCCAGCCGGGCCCCGGCGGGATCTGCACCTCGCCGTCCTGAATATCCGGCTTCCAGGTGATGATGTCGTCTTTCCACGGGATATCGTCGATATCGATCTCCATCACCCGGAAATTCGGGATGGCCGTGCAGAAATGGGCCGCCATCAGGGTCGAGAGATTGCCGTAGAAATTGTGCGGGGCGCAGTTGACTTCGTACGCCTCCGCCATGCCGGCGATCTTCATGCCGAGCCACGCGCCGTTCCAGGGCAGGTCGATGATGGCCACATCCATACTGGCGTGTTCGAAGAAGGGCCGGAACTCGCGCAGGCCAAAGAGCGACTCGCAGGACGCGATGGGCGTCGCCACCCGCTCGCGGATGCCCGCCAGCGCCTTCGGGTCGTAGAGGTCGATCTCGATCCAGGTCAGGCCCAAATCGTCCAGCCCCATGCAGACCTGACGGTAGCCCTCCGGCTTGAAATTGAAGTTCAGGTCGATGCGGATGCCCATATCCGGCCCTGTCCCCTCCGACAGCGCCGCCAGTTCCGCGCGCATGGCGTCGATCATGGCGGGCGTGGCGTTCAGGCTGGGCCAGCCAGGCGAGCGGCCGAAGCCTGGCATGTGCAGCCGCGGCCCGCCTTCCTCGCCGAACAGGAAGATATTGGTCTTCAGGCCCTTGAAGCCGGCATCGCGCACGCGCTGGCCCAGATGCACCAGGTCGTCCAGCTTCTGGATCGGTTCCTGCCCGATCTGCGCCGCCATATCCGGGTTGAGCAGGTAGGTGCCGCAATGGCTCCAATAGACCGGAATGGTCTGGCGGATCGCCCCGCCCAGCAGGTCATAGACCGGCACGCCCAGCGCCTGGCCCTTGATATCCAGCAGCGCATTCTCGATCGCCGCGATGGCCTGCTGGTTGACGCCGCCTGGGGCCTGGCGGGTCATGGCATAGAGCATCTGGTGGACCAGTTCATGGCCCATGGCGTCCATGCCCTCGATCCGCTGCACCAGGCGCTGGATCACGACCGACAAGCCGGGGCTGCCGTAACACTCATTGTACTCGGCAATGCCGGTGATGCCCTCGTCGGTCAGCAGCTTGAGGAACGAAAAGTCCCGCCAGCCAGCGTTGCAATGCTTGATTTCGCAGCCTGTTATGCGCATCGGCACGTGTCTCCTTGAATCCGTCAGGGCGACCTTAACCGCTCCATCGCGCGTGGGACAGGGCCGAAATGGCCCAAAAAGCCGGCAAGGCGCGGCGATTTCCCTAGTGGTTCAGTACGCAACATTAACTATTCTTTCGTCACCGCCCGGCGATAGAGGGGGACTGGCTGGCCGTGGAGACCGCGGTCCGCCCTTGAATGAGGCCGCCAAAGCGGATCAAGGAGAGATTTGAGATGCAAGAATGGGTTACGCCCGCCGTACTGGAGCAGGTCGCGCAGATTTGCCGTGACGCCGGCGCGATCATCATGCCGTATTTCGATGCCGAGGGCATGGCCTTCGACAACAAGGACGACGCCCGCAAAAGCCAAGTGACGGAAGCCGACACCGCGGCGGAGGCGATGATCCTGCCCGCGCTCCAGGCGCTGGCCCCGCACGTGCCGATCGTGGCGGAAGAAGAGATGTCGACCGGCCACATACCGGATATCAGCGGCGGCGAGTTCTGGCTGGTCGACCCGCTGGACGGCACCAAGGAATTCATTAAGAAAATCCCGGAATTCACCGTCAATATCGGCCTGATCCGCAACGGCAAGCCGGTGCTGGGCGTGGTCTATTCGCCGGCGAGCAATCACCTCTACGCCGGCTCGACCTTGCTCGACACCGCCTATTGGATCAAAGGCGACGCCGCGCCGGAACCGTTGCGCGTGCGCAAGATCGACCCCGACGCCATCACCATCTGCCTGTCGCGCACCTATGGCCAAAGCGTCGAGCTGACCCGTTTCCTGGAGCGGTTCACGGTCGAAAAGCAGGTGGATGCCGGTAGTTCCATCAAGTTCTGCATGGTCGCCCGCGGCGAGGCCGATGTGTATCCGCGCTATGGCGGCTCGATGGAATGGGATACGGCGGCGGCACACGCCGTCCTGAACGCCGCCGGCGGCCGGGTTTGCGAGATCAATGACGGCCCCGATCTGAAATACGGCAAGACCCAGTTCCGCAACCCCTATTTCGTCGCCTGGGGCGGGCCCGAAAAGTCGGAAGACGAGGTGAGCGCTGCTTCGGCTGCTTAAAGCGGATGATGCGGGCATCGCGGAGGCCGCCGCCTGCCTGCGGAACGGCGGTCTCGCGGCCTTCCCGACCGAGACAGTCTATGGCCTGGGGGCGGACGCTACCCAGGATCACGCCGTCGCCCGCATCTATGAAGCCAAGGGCAGGCCCAGCTTCAACCCGCTGATCGTCCACGGACCGGATGCGGCTGCGATCCGTCCGCTGGTGCAATGGGACGACCGTGCGGAAATGCTGGCGGCGGCGTTCTGGCCCGGCCCTCTAACGCTGGTACTGCCCCGCGCCCAGGACTGCCCGGTCTCCCTGCTGGCCAGCGCCGGACTTGAGACCCTGGCCGTTCGTGT
This sequence comes from Alphaproteobacteria bacterium, assembly GCA_965222315.1. Lineage (GTDB taxonomy): Bacteria > Pseudomonadota > Alphaproteobacteria > Bin95 > Bin95 > JACKII01. The sequence goes on from OZ244951.1 coordinate 4,089,467, forward strand.
GCCCGCCCATCCGGTCGCCAAAGCGTTGCTCGCCGCGGCAGGCGTGCCTGTCGCCGGCCCCAGCGCCAACCGCTCCAACGCCATCAGCCCGACCGAGGCTGCACACGTGGCCGCCTCCCTGGGTGGCCGGGTGGACCTGATCCTGGACGGCGGACCGTGCGCCGTCGGCCTGGAGTCCACGGTGGTGGACCTGTCCGGTGCAGCGCCCCTGCTGCTACGGGAGGGCGGCCTCGCGCGCGAAGACCTGTTGGACTTGGTGCCGGATTTGCAGCGCGCGCACGGCAGCGCGGCGATCCGCAGCCCCGGCATGCTGGCCAAGCACTACGCGCCGGACTGCCCGGTGCGCCTGAACGTGATCCAGCCACTGCCGGACGAGGCACTGTTGGCCTTTGGGCCGGATGTGCCGGCCGCTCCGGGGTCGCCATTGACACTGAACTTGAGCGAGACCGCCGACCTGACCGAAGCGGCGGCCAACCTGTTCCGGCACCTGCACGCCCTGAACGCGGCGCACCCCGCCGGCATCGCCGTGATGCCGGTGCCGGAGACGGGCCTCGGCCGCGCCATCAACGACCGCCTCCGCCGGGCAGCGGCAGTCTAGCCCAGACCACGAGCCACAGCAGCCCCGGCCCGATGCCCGCCGTAGGCCGGCCCATGACCAACCGCCTTTCGTCCTAGGCATGAGGACAGGCGTTGCCGAAACCTTCCCAACTCGCATAGGGTCCGCCGCAACAAGACGCAGCGGCAACAGCAGGCTCCCATGACCACGCAATCCCTCTCAGACCAAGATGCCCAGAAACGTGCCGCGGCAATGGCGGCGGTCAGGCTGGTCGAGGACGGCATGACCCTCGGTCTCGGCACCGGCTCGACGGCGGCATGGTTCGTCACCCTGCTGGGCGAGCGGGTACAGCAGGGCCTGCGCGTGCGCGGCGTTCCCACCAGCGAGGCGACGGCCGCGCAGGCCCGCGAAAGCGGCATCGCGGTCATCGGTCTGGACGATGTGGGCTTCCGTGAAGGCGGGTGCATCGACCTCTGCGTCGATGGCGTCGATGAGGTCGATGGCCTCAAGCGCGCGATCAAGGGCGGCGGCGGCGCGCTGCTGCGGGAGAAGATCGTGGCAGCGGGCTCCGAACGCGTGGTCTATATCGCCGATGCATCGAAGCGAGTGGAGACGCTCGGCGCCTTCCCCCTGCCGGTTGAGGTCATCCCCTTCGCCGCCGCCTTCGTGCAATCGCGCATCGCGGCGCTAGGCTGTACGCCGGTCGTGCGCCGGACCAAGGACGGCGCGGAATTCCGCTCCGACGAGAACAACCTGATCCTGGACTGCCCCTTCGGCCGGATCGACGACCCGGAAGCACTGGCCGCCGAACTGTCCCTCATCCCCGGCGTGGTCGAGCACGGCCTGTTCCTCGGCATGATCGACGAGATGCTGTTCGGGTAGGGCCCGCACTACCGCCCCTACCCCTCCACAAACCAGCCGAGCCGCCGCAGACGCCAGCCGCTCAGTCCCGTCTCCACCACATAGGACAGGATCCAGGCGCCGACGCCCAGCACGCCCCCGTTCAGGTCCGGATAGGCCAGGCTGACCGTCCCCGCCGCCGCCGCGGTCCCAATGCGCAGCACGCCCGCCACCGCCAGCGACGTCGTCGTCCGCGCCTTGGCCAGCAGCCCACGGAACAGGGCGGTGCAGGCCCAGAAGGCCGCCATGGCGAAGGCCATGCCCATGGCCGGTTCGCAATAGGCCGCCAGTTCCGGCGTCAGCCCCATCACATCCCGCAGGATCACGTCCCGCAGCGGCGTCTGGAACAGCAGCAGGGCAACGACGATGAACCCGGCGATCAATTGCCCGGTAAAGACGGTCATCATCCGCACGTCCTCCCGCCGCGACACCAGGGTCTGCGCGGTCTGCGCCAGGTTGCGCATCGGCCCCATCAAGAGCGACACCAGCCCGTGAATGACCCCGAAAGCGGCGATGGCAAGCTCGGACTCGTTCAGCCGGCCCAGGTACAGGTTAATGGCGAAGATCACCCCCATCTCCGCCGAGCCGTTGATGATCAGCGGCCAGGCAAAGCGCCAATAGCCCCAGAAACTCTCGCCGCCCTGCCGCCCATCCGGCATGGCTGCCAGGTAGCGCCAGGCGAAGAACCAGGCAAACACGGTCTCCGCCGCCATGCAGAACACCAGCGCCGCCGCCCCGATCGCCGCGCCCTCCAGCCACAGGGGCAGCACCAGGAGCGACAACCCCAGGGACGCCAGTCGGATGAAGGTGCTGCACGTGATGATGATGGTCTTGCGGTTCAGCATCAGCAGGGCGAAGGCCGTGCCCCGCATCAGCAGCACCGGCGCGCTGAGCGCCAGCATCCCGACGGTCCATCGGGCCTCCACCTGCCCCTGGAGGCTCAGGCTAAACCAATTGCCGAAGACCTCCGCCCCCAGCGGCGTGAACACGGCGAGAAGCGCCACCGTCCACGGCACCGACAGCACGACGGCGGTGAAGCCGATCACCCGCCACAGGTCGCGCCGGCTCTTCAGGTAGGAAAGGCTGAGCGCGACGATGACCTCCGTCGCGCTGGTGATGGCGTAGTAGAAGGTGAAGCCCGCATTGAACGCCGCCAGGGTCACATCCGGCGTCGCCGTCCGCGCCAGAAAGGCATGGATCGCCGACTTGGAGATCATGTTGAGCTCGACCATCAGCACCAGCGGCGCGAAGAAGGCATAGCAGTCCCGCAGCCGCAGCAGCGGGGCCTTTTCCGGCGGTCGGTCTTGCGCACGATCCATCTGACGCCACTATCGTAACGCCCCGCCACGCTGCCCGCTGCCGCCGGCGGCGCGTCAGGTCGTGGGTCGGGGCTAGAGAGCCGCGGATGGTGACGCTGGCAGCGGCGCTCCGGACGGCGGTACTACGCCCAACGATGAACCTGTTACCCGCCGCCCGCAAGCACCCTGACGCGGCACAGCACGGCGGAGGGGCGCAATATCGCTACTATGTTAGCGCTATCGAAAAAACCGCGAAAACATCTACATTTATCGACATTCCTCTACATTTGAGGGCCGTTTTGCGAAGAAATGTCGATGCGATGTCGATGAAATGTAGAGCCAGTGTAGATCCGCTGTAGACGGTACCCAGATAATTTCTCCGCCCCCGAGCTGCCGCAACCTATGCCAAGCCCGCCCTTCTAAATGGGCCAGCTCCCGTCCGGCTCAACCGGCGTAATACCTACGGCCCGCGGGGTGCTGGAGGACCAGGTGCAGGAGAGGAGAAGCAAGGCGCACAACCCCGCCTCCCCGCTTGCCGGGAAGCGCTTGGGATGGCAGCGCTCGAGAAATGTCAGGTAAGACTATTAGGCTGCGCCAATCACCTCCTCCGATCCGCCCAATTAAATCCCGGGTGGTGTCTCAGTTTAAGTTCTTTTTCTTGTAGGGGCCGCGCGGGCCGGGTTTGGGTGCTCGCGCGTCGATCAGTTGGCAAATCCATTCTACATCGCGCAACGTGTCGGTCACGCCTGCGGCCATCGCAGGCGACAAGCCCTTGAGCGACTTATGTTGACGGCAAAAGTTATAATGCAGAAAGTAAAGGCTCAACATATGAAGGTGGTTTTCCAGCTTCTTGCTGAATGCGTTCGTTAGGCAAGTGGAGCGCCGCATACCCATACGCATGGACAATTTATGTCGCTCGACATGAAACGTGCTGATCGCTGCCTGATCAGGATTGCCTTCAATGCGGCGCTTGATAGCGGCAGAGCAAACTGCGGGGCTATATTTCCGCTCCAGGTCTTTGTTCGCTGCTTCGCCGTACAGCCTCACAAGCTGGGCAAAATCTATGTCGCCGCGAAAAGCGCCTTCAACAGCTTCTAGATACGCTTTGAGCCCGTCCGTGGTTAAATGCACTCGATGCGCCAGCCGCGTCCGCAGATCGTTCATGAACTCGATTGCAGTCTCTGCCGAACGGTCGCCGACTTCATAGGCCAGGATTATCTTGCTGTCGCTGTCCAAGGCAGTCCAGGTCCACACATCGCCAGCACCATCGGGAGTGGCCCCCGCGGTCTTCACGTTCTTCTGCTTGGCATAGCAGAATGACCAAATTTCATCGCACTGGACGCGGCGAGCATGAACGTCTTGCACAGCTTCGTTATGGCAAGCGGCACAAGCCTCACCAGCATCGACCAGCAGTTTCGTCACCGTGTTGATCGAAACCTTAACTGTCCGAGAGATCGAGCGCATGGACATTCCCTCTACCAACATCGAGAGGATCATAACGCGCTTGTGTAGGGACAATTTGTTCATAAAGTTTATATATTATTTCGAACTGAAATTGTCTATCGATTCATTTTGAAAAACGCACTTGAATCGTAGCGGTTTTTGGTGGACATATTGATCGGTCGGTTTATCGTACCGATATGGAGAAATGGAAGGTGATGGTTTATGTCGATGGGGCCGGTCGCTGTCCGTTTTCGGACGAGTGGCTTGCATCGCAAGGCGTTACTAAAAAAGACGTCTTCAAGGTGCACACTAAATTTCAAGCGATAGAAGAAACTGCCGATGATCTTCCGCCTAAATGGTGGTCTAGGTACAAATCTTCCGAAGGGCTCTATGAGTTACGCGTTACTGGCCCTGGTAAAAAGATGCTTCGTCCACTTGGCATACGAACAGGACCGAGGGAGCTATTGATATTTTTTGGATCTGTAGAAAAGGGCAATCGCCTAGACTCTTCGGATTTATCTAAGGCAGAAGCCTTGAAGAAAGAATATGAAAGTGGGACCGGAACAAAAAGGTGCTGGTATGACTGAAAAAGCTCTGTTGAAAAAATTAGCCGATAAAGAATATCGCGAGGGCTTTTCAGAGGGCCTCGTCGATGACCGCTTATCTGCCCAAATCTTTTACCTTAGAAAAGAAAGAGGATGGACGCAGCGCGATTTGTCAGAGCGCTCTGGAGTGTCTGCGGCTACCATTTCGGCACTTGAGGAGTCTGTTGACGGCGCTCGCCTTAGCACTTTGCGGAAAGTTGCAGCGGCGTTTGATGTTGTGCTGGACGCGAAGCTTGTGTCTTTCGCCGATTTTGTTGGATCAATGACCACCAATCAAACAAACAAAAAGATACCTTCATATGACGAAGCAAAACTCTCTGTGCGCCCCGCTACTAAAACCGAAATTCGCGCTTCTTCGCAGGTTTTAATTTCTTTTCTGCCGATGGGCGGAGCAAGGCTTAGCTCAATCAGAGGTGGTGATTTTTCGAGTGCAGAAGGAAAGTACGAAAGGAAGTATGGTTATGTCTAATAATCGAGCTTCGGATTTTCGATTTGTTCCCGCTGAGTCGTTTGGCCTGCAAATAACAGACAACACGGCTAAAATCATTTTTGGCATTGACAACGGGCCAAACGAAAGGGAGGACCAAGTTGGCGTTGTCTTAACGCTTAAATCACTGAAGCTGCTAAGCATACTAACGAGCGAAGCCATTTCTTCCCTGGAACGTAGCGGCGTGACAGTTGAGTTGGCCTCTGACAAAATGGAAGAAATACAAAAAATGTTCGCTCAACAACCATCCGATGATGGTTGATACAGAAATCGAAAAATAAACTGGCTTTTGTTTTTTGTGACGTCTACCCCTTCCTTTGCATGATTTTTTGTTCGCATGATCATCCACAGCCTCGCCGGTTGCGATCTGCGCAACCCGTACAGCGTTTCCGACCACGTCCCTTGGTTGTTTAGAGACCTTATTTCCCATGTCACTCTCCTATTGCTTCCTCAGTCACGATACACGAGACGTGATGGCCTGGCGATAGGGAGTCAACCCCGGCTAAATTTCAAACTGAGATACCACCGCGAACTTCTGCTCCCCACCCAAAGCGCCCGACCTAAAGACGCCACTATACGCCACCCTCCCTTTAAACCACCCCCCCTCCCAATCCCCCTTGGTATCCTCGCCCCCTGAGCGCTAGGCTGTCTCCAACCACGACAAAGCCTTAGCCCCTTCAGGAAACGCCATACCATGAAACCATTGCCTCTCGCGGGCATCCGCGTCCTTGACCTCACCCAGATCTACCAGGGCCCCTACGCCACCTTCATGATGGCCATGGGCGGGGCGGAGGTGATCAAGATCGAGCCGCCGGGCGGCGAGCGCACAAGGCGTGGCGGCGGCGAGAACACGCCGCTCGCCTTCGCCATGCTGAATTCCAACAAGAAAAGCATCACCCTCGACCTGAAGCGGCAGAAGGCGAAGGACCTGTTCCTCGACATGGTCGAGCATGCCGACATGGTGACCGAGAACTTCGCGCCCGGCACCATGGACCGGCTCGGCATTGGCTGGGAGGCGATGCGGGCGCGCAACCCGAAGCTCATCTACGGCTCGGCCAACGGCTATGGCAGCTTCGGGCCGGACTGGGACCAGCTCGCCATGGACCACACCGTCCAGGCCGCAAGCGGCATCATGAGCGTCACCGGAGAGGAAGGCGGCCCGCCCGCCCGCGCCGGCGGCCAGGTCTGCGATATCATGGGCGGCGCCCATTTCTATGGCGCGCTCGTCACCGCCCTGCTCGGCCGCGAACGCACGGGCGAGGGCACCCGCGTCGAGAGCGCGATGGTGGAGGCGATCTACTTCAATATCTCGAGCGAGTACTCCCACTACCACCGCACGGGCGAAATCCCGCCGCGCCGGGGTGACAAGTCCGCGGGCCAGACCGCCCCCTATGGCCGCTACCAGTGCACCGACGGCTGGGTCGCCCTGATCGTGGTGAGCGAGCCGCAATGGAAGAGCCTCTGCCGCCTGCTCGGCCGGGAAGAGCTGGCGGACGATCCCGCCTATGCCGGCCCGGTGCTGCGCAACGGCCGGGAGGAGGAGATCAACGGCATGATCTCCGACTGGACGCGCGACCAGTCGCGGGAGGCGGTGTTCGCCAAGATGCGCGCCGCCCGCCTGCCGGTCGCACCGGTGCGCGATGTGGCGGAGGTCATGAACGACCGGCACCTGCACGAACGCGGCATGCTGAACCGGATGGCGCATCCCTATATGGGCGATGTGGTGCTGCCCTCCTCGCCGCTCCGTCTGTTCGACTATGAGCGGCCACCGGTCGAATTCTTCCCCGAGATCGGCGCGAACAACCAGGACGTGCTGGCCGATTTACTCGGCATGAGTGAGGGCGACGTGCAGGCCCTGGCGGCTGACGGCGTGATCTAACACAGGAGCACTCCACACTCCCCGGAGCCCGACAGGGCGTCCGGGGCTCAGCGTTTTTGTTGCGCCGCCCCCTACCAGCAAAGTCTACTAGGTCCCGGACAGCGCTCCGCGCTTCAGGGAAGCCAGGAAAACGAATAGCCCACGGCCGGCCACATCCAAACCCAGAAGGAACCGCCCAATGGCAGAACAACGCGAAAAGAAGGTGATGGGCCAGAGCGTCCCCGACCTGGAATGGCTGGCAAAGGTGCAGGAGGAGGCGCTGGAGCCGGACCTGCCCATCGTCGACCCGCACCACCACCTTTGGGTGCGGAGCGGCGCCACCTATCTGGTGCCGGAACTGGCGGCGGATATCGCCACCGGCCACAATGTGGTCTCCACCGTCTACGCCCAATGCCACTCCATGTACCGGCAGGATGGGCCGGAGGAACTGCGCTCTCTCGGCGAGACGGAGTTCGTCACCGGCTGCGCCGCCATGGGCGCCAGCGGTGCGTTCGGCCCGGCCCGTATCTGCGAGGCCATGTTCGGCGAGGTCGACCTGACCCTGGGCTCGGCTGCAAGACCGCTGTTCGAGATGCATCTGGACCGCTCGGCCGGCCGGTTCCGCGGCGTCCGCTACTCGACCGCCTGGGATGAGAGCGAGCGCATCAACAATGTTGCACCCCGCCAGCACCAGTTGATCGAGCCGAACGTGCTGGAAGCAGCCGGCATAATGGCCGAGATGAACCTGTCGCTCGACTGCTGGCTCTATCACCCGCAGCTGTCTGACGTGTCCGCGCTGGCGGACAAGCATCCCGGCCTGACCATCATCCTGAACCATACCGGCGTGCCAATCCTGGGCGGCCCCTACCGGGACAAGCGCGACCAGGTGTTCGAAGACTGGAAGGCTGGCATGACCGACGTTGCCAAGCGCCCGAACGTCTATCTTAAGCTCGGCGCGCTGCCGATCCTGCGCGGCGCTGATGCGGACCGTTCCCTGCCGCCTGGCTCCGAAGAAGTCGCGGCGGCCTGGCAGCCCTGGATGGACTATTGCATCCAAACCTTCGGCCCCGAGCGCTGTATGTTCGAGTCCAACTTCCCGGTGCAGAAGCTCTGGTCCAGCTACGCTGTCACCTGGAATGCCTTCAAGCGCATCGCCGCCGGCGCCAGCGCTTCCGAAAAGAAAGCCCTGTTCGAGGGAGCCCCCCGCGCCGCCTACCGCCTGCCCGCAGGGTAGCGGCGCAGGCCCTTATTCGGCAGGCACAGGGTCCGGCGCCCTCGCATCGCTGATCGGCCAGTGGATGATCGCGGCGAAGATGCCGAGCCCCGCCCCCATCCACCAGACCACATCATAGGAGCCGGTCAGGTCGAACAGCAGGCCGCCCAGATACACGCCCGCGAACGAGCCAAGCTGGTGGCCGAAGAACACAAAGCCAAACAGCATGCTCATATACTGGGTGCCGAACATGCTGGCGACGAGAGCGCCGGTCAGCGGCACCGTCGACAGCCAGAACAGGCCCATGGCCGCGCAGAAGACGTAGATCGTGATCTCGCTGACCGGGGCCACCATCAGGCCTGTGATCGCCAGAAACCGGCCGATATAGATGTAGGAGAGCAGCTTGGGCTTATCCATCCTGCTGCCCAGCACCCCTGCCAGGTAAGCCCCGCAGATATTCACGAACCCAACCAGCATCAGGGCATAGGCCCCCGTCCCCGGCGCGAGGCCCAGGTCGCTGACATAGGCCGGCAGGTGCGTGCCGATGAACGCCACGTGAAAGCCGCAGACGAAAAAGCCAATCATAAGCAACACGTAGGAGCGGTGGCCGAAGGCGCAGCGAAGCGCCTGGCGGACGGTCAGGTTGGCGATAGCGCCAACCGTCGGCCCCTCGACCTTGCCGCTCAACGGCCAGACCGCAATCAGCATCAGCAACGCCACCGCGCCCAGCGCCATATAACCCGCGGACCAGCCGAACGCCTCCAGGAATGCCTGCCCCACCGGCAGCATTACCAGCATTCCGGCTGACCCGCCCATGGCGGCGACGCCTAGCGCCCAGGTCCGCTTCTCCTCCGGCACAAAACGCCCGACCGCACCCATGGCAATGCTCTGCCCCGCGCCTGCCTGGGCAATGCCGACGATGACACCGGCTGTCAGTGTAAAGCTGGCAGGGTCCGTGCTCATGGACATGAGCAGAAGGCCGGCCACATAGAGCAGCGCGCCGATAGTGATCACCCGCGCCGGTCCGAATTTGTCCGCCAGACCGCCGAATACCGGGGCCATCGCGCCCCACATCAGGTTCTGCAGGGCGATGGCAATCGCAAAATCGGCCCGGCCCCAGCCCAAATCGGCCAGCATCGGCACCTGGTAGAGCGGAATGGTATTCCGCAGGCCCATGGATAGGAGCGTCACCAGTGACGCCGCGGCAACCACCAGCAGGACCGGCCGGCCATTCAAGCTTTTCATACGCTCTGCTCCTGTTGCCGCGCCCGGCTCATCTTCGAACCGCGCCGGCGCATCACCATCAGACTGCCTGCCCGCTCATGACGGGGCGGTCAACCGGCTGATCGCTGATTGGAAGGTGGATGATGCCGGCAAACACCCCCAACCCAGCCGACATCCACCAGACAGCTTCGTAGGAGCCTGTGACGTCGAACAGCATCCCGCCCAGATACACCCCCAGGAACGACCCGACCTGATGGCTGAACAGTACAAAGCCCGACAACATCGTCATGTACTGGGTGCCGAACATCGTCGCGACCAAACCATAGGTCAGCGGCACCGTCGACAGCCAAAGCAACCCCATCGCCGCGGCGAACAGGTAGATGGTCATCTCCGAAACGGGCGCCATCAGCATGGCGGCAATGGCGATTGTCCGGCCGAAATAGAGCCAGGAGAGCAGCAACGGCTTGCGCATCTTCCCCCCCAATACGCCGGAGGCATAAGCCCCGACAATATTGACCACACCCACGATCGCCAGCGCCGCCGCACCGGTCGCGGGCGGCAGGCCCAGATCCGTGACGTAGGCCGGCAGATGCGTGCCGATGAAGGCCACATGGAAGCCGCAGACAAAGAACCCGGCGGTCAGCAGGATGTAGGAGCGGTGCTGAAATGCTTCGCGCAGCGCCTGGCCGATGGTCATATCCGCCACCGCACCCACACTGGGGCCGCCCGATGCGCCCCGCAGCGGCCACGCCAGCGGGACCATCAGGCACGCCAGCAGCGCCAGCGCGACGAAACCCATCGACCAGCCGAACGCTTCCAGGAACACCTGCCCGATGGGCAGCACCACCAGAAAGCCCGCGGACGAGCCCATGGTGACGACGCCAAAGGCCCAACTTCGCCGTTCCTCCGGCACCATCCGCCCTACCGCGCCCAGCGCGATGCCCATGCCCGCCGCCGCCTGTCCGGAGCCTGCGATAAGACCTGCCGTTATGGTGAAGGAGACAGGGTCGGTGCTGAACGCCATCATGGCCATGCCAGCCGCCGACAGCGCACCGCCGAACGCCAGCACCCTGGCCGGGCCATACTTGTCCGCGAGCCCGCCGAACACCGGCCCGAACACGCCCCACATCAGGTTCTGCACGGCAATGGCGATAGCGAAAGCGGAGCGGCCATCCCAGCCAACCGCCTCCACCATCGGCACCTGATACAGCGGGATCGCCCCCCGCACGCCCATGGAGAGCAGGGCAATCAGCGCCGCCGCGCCGACCACCATCAAAATCGGGCGGCCGTTCGTCGCCTGCATTACCCGCACTCTCCCTGCACTCGGGCCGGCGCCGTCACCGGGCCTGCCCCAACATTTCTAAAACCCACAGAGAGCACGCAGCGTCTCGCCCATCCACAGCACGTCCTCCATCACGTTGCCATACAACGGCGCGGCCAACAGGCCGAGCGCCAGCAGCCCCGCGGGCAGCAGCACCTCGGGTGAGCGCAACCGCCGGAGAAACCGTTGGGTTTGCGAAGACCGGTTGGTATGAGGCATGACAGGCTCCATCCAGGCTATCTACGGCCAAGCCGCCCGGCGATCAATCGTGCAGGCCGCCTTTCGGGCGAATGGCACCTGTGCATTCAGCGCCCGGAATCGGTTTGCTGCCAGACATTGGGACGGCCCGGCTCTCCTGTCAGAACCGCGCGCGGGTCTTTACCCTCCACGTGCCCGTACTGGCCACGATAGAGACCGTAGCCGCAGAGATCCTGCACCTTTGGCGGCAGGTTGCGCGCGATCGCTGCCGGAATGCTGAGAAAGGGGTTTTCCTGCTGACGCACCCATCCGGCACAATAGTAGCTGGAAATCGCCCAGCGCCGCTCTTCCGTCCGGTTCTCGCCACCGCCATGCCACAACTGGCTGTCGAACAAGATGATACTCCCCGCTGGCGCCTCTGCCGCGACGCTGTCATAGGTTTCGCCATATTTGGGCGGCTTTGGGTTCTTGTGACTGCCCGGAACGATCCGGGTTGCGCCATTCTCCGCCGTAAAGTCCGTCAGCACCCAGAACGCATTCAGCATCAGGCAGGGATGCGGGCGGCGCAGGCTGATCAATTGAGAGTCCGAATGCAGCGGCTGCGCCTCCTGCCCAGGCGCCAGCGTGATCGCAGAGAGGGAGGAAAGCAGCAGCCCTTCTCCCAGAACCTGCTCCGCTATCGAGTAGACCGGCTCGGCCACGGGCACCTGTTCGAACGGCGCGCCATAGCGCAACAGGTTATAGATCCGGACGGTCTTATGTCCCTCGAACGCCGTCCGGCCGAAGCCATGGCGATGCGTGCGCTCCACCTGCTCCAACGCCTTGATCAGGTCGCGGCGGAGCGAAGGCGGTACGGCGTCGGGTACGATAGCGAAGCCCTGCTCCGCTATCGCCTCGACCGCGGGCGCTGTGCGGGTATCCATCACAATGCCAGTCTCTAACGGGCTCAGACGACCCCGGCTCCGCCTACCGTGAGACCGCCACAGATGAAAAGAACCTGGCCAGTGACGAAACTGGAGCGCTCGTCCAGAAAGAAGCTGACACCGTTGGCAATGTCTTCTGGCTGGCCGAAACGGCCGACCGGCACTTTGCTGGCGTAGGCGGCGTAGGTCTCAGCGGTGTGTGCTGCTTTCAGCATGTCGGTTTCGATCGGACCAGGGCCGATGGCGTTGACCGTGATGCCGTGCGGGGCCAACTCGCTCGCCCAGGTGCGGGTCAGGCCGACGACGGCGGCCTTGCTCGCGGAATAGACCGTCAGATTGGTGAAGCCGAGCGCCGCCCGGCTCGCGATGTTGACGACACGCCCGAAGCCCTGCGCCTTCATCGCCGGGGTTACGGCGCGCATCACCTGGATGTAGGAGCGGACATTGACCGCCATGACGCGCTCATAGTCCTCGTCGGTAACATCCTCCACCTTGCCGGTCGCCACGATGCCTGCACAATTGACGACCCGGTTGATGCGCCGCCCGTCGCCCATCGCCCAGGCCATCGCCTGCGCCGTGTCCGTCGAACTGGAAAGATCGGTCTTGCGAAACTCGCCGAGGCCCGGGTCTTCGGGGTCCATGATGTCGAGCATCAGGATGTTCTGCCCCTCCGCCTTCAGGCGGGCAGCGATGGCGCGACCAATATTGCGCGACGCACCGGTGACGAGGGTATAGTCGGTCATTTGCGGGATTTCCTCTGGCTTGGTTCTTGGTTGCCCAAAGCTTAGCGCCGCCGGGTCAATCAACGCCAGAGCGGATATCCAGAGCCGAACGCGGCCATCAAAGCAACTTAATCATCGCCGCGATCAACGCCGCCTGCCCCAGGAACAACGGCACGATCCACTTCAGCAAATCAGCCTTTTGTTGAACGATATCATGCTTCAGTTCAGCCTTCATGCTCGCCATCTCGGAGCGTACGGTCAAGGACTCCTGCGCCATTTCGGATCGGACGGCGGCCAATCCTTGCGCCATTTCGGACCGGACGGCGGCAAATCCCTGCGCCATATCCGAGCGGACAGCAGCGAATTCCTGCTCCATATCTGACCGGAGCGTAGAAAATTCGTTCGATAGTTCTTGCTTGGCCGCCGCAAGGTCCACACCTAACGCCTGCACGTCCCCCTTTGTCGCCACCGCGTCGCGGAGGGCATTGTCCAGCGCATGGGCCTGCGCCTCCGCCTGCTGCTCCGAGAAGCCGCCAGCGCGCAGCGTATGCGTATAGGCCAGTTTGTCGAACGTAATCGATGCCATATTCACAATATAACTCGCTTCTGCACTATCCCAAACCGGATAATCCGCAGAAATGGTTAACGCTGCGTGAACCGCTGGCTCCTATGCAGCCGCCTCAATCGCTTCGATCAACGCCAGAGTCCGGCGGGCTTTTTCCACAATCGGATAGTCCACGAAATAGCCCTCCACCTGGATGGAGGCGGAACCCGCCGCCTCTGCTTCTTCGAACGCAGCAACAATCTTGCGGGCATAGGCCACCTCGTCCGCCGTGGGCGTGAAGGCGGCGTTAGCCGCCTCAATCTGGCCAGGGTGAATGCAGAGTTTGCCCTGGAATCCCAGGCCCTGCACGGCGGCGCAGGACGCGGCAAATGCATCGGCCTCCCTCAGATGAATGAAGACGGAGTCGATGGGCGGCTCCAGCCCGGCTGCGCGGGAGACACTCACCACCTGATGCCGCATTGGGAGCAGTTCAGCCTCGCCAAGGCTCCAGGTTCGGCCGATGTCCAGCGTATAGTCGCCCGCGCCAAAGGAAAGACGCTTTACCCGCGTCCCTGCGGTCGCAATGCTCATCAGCGCCTGCTCGCCCTTGGCGGTTTCGATGATCGGCACGAGGTCTATGGCGCCTTCCGGAAGGCCCGCCTCCCGCTCCACCTGGGCCAGCAGCCAGTCGGCGGTCTGCAATTCCGCGGCGCTCTCTACCTTTGGCAGCACGATGCCGTCGAGCCACGATCCCACCACCGCCTGAATGTCGCCATAGGCAAAGGGGGTCGATAGCGCGTTCTCCCGCACATAGCCGAGCGGCCGGCGTGGCGTGGCCCTGGCCTTCAGTGCCTCCACCACCGCCGCACGGGTGGCGGGTTTCTTCGCAATGGCGACGGCATCCTCCAGATCCAGGATCACGGCGTCGGCCCCGGCATCGAAGACCTTCTCGACCTTGCGGGGGTGGTTGCCGGGAGTGAACAGCATGGTTCGGAAGGGCATGGCCGGGGCCTTTGGTGCGAAGGGAGGATCGACAGGGGCCGCATCCTACTCACCCGGAGCGTGCCGCCAAGCCTCTTGCTTGCCTCTTGTTGCAGGAGAATTATTTCCTATATTGGCAATATGACCGATATTACCACATACCACGCCCGCCGAAGGGCACTGGAAGCCAGCTTTGACGGCCCCATCCCAAGGGACCGCCTGGTGGAGCCCCTACCGCCGCGCAAACCCGCCGATGCCTCAACAATCATGCGCACCATCGCAGACCGCCGCCGCCGCCTGACAGCGGTTGCGGCTCGGAGTGATTCCATCCTCGCCAGCCTGAACCGCCACCTGATGTGGCTGGTAGAGAATGACCGCCGGAGTGATCAAGCCCAAACCACCTGACATCTGGCTAGCGGCAAGGACCGACCGAAAACATCCTTTCCGCCGCATTGACCATAGAGAGGGCTTACCGGACGTTTTCAGTATGTTCGGCTTCCTCCGCAAACCCGGCACGGCGCACTCGGTGCTGGCACTCGTTATCCTCGCGCTCGCGCTGCTGGGTTTCGCGCGCCATCACCCCAGCGCAGTGGTTTTCAACCAGACGGCCTACCAATTGCCGGATGGAACGATTGCCGCCATTTGCTTGGGCGGAGACGCAGAACAGCAGGCAGCGCCGGACCGTTGCGATGCCTGCCGCCTGGTCGAAACAATCTTCCTGCCAGCGCAACCAGCAGCACCTGCAAGTCGGCAACAGCTCGTATGGCTCCACAAACAGCCTGACCTGCACGATGCACCGATAGTCGGCCCCACATCGATGCCGCCTCCGGCGCGGGCCCCGCCCGCTCGGGTCTGACCCACCACCAAAACTCAGACCCCTAGTATTTATCCGGAAGGATTACATTCGATGTCAAAACTGACAATCGGCACGGTTTTTTGTGCCGCCGCCATCGCTGTCGCCTCAAACGCCCTTGCCCACGCCACGCTCGAAACCAGGGAGGCGGCGGCCGGAACCACCTACAAGGCTGTTGTGCGCATCGGCCACGGCTGCGACGGGGAGGCGACCAATCGCGTCTCCATCTCGATCCCCGAAGGTGTCATCGCGGTCAAGCCCATGCCCAAGGCCGGCTGGACCCTGGAAACGGTCAAAGGAAATTATGCCGGAACCTACAACTACTACGGCAGAACGCTGACCGGCGGCGTCAACACCATCGTCTGGTCGGGCAAACTCTTGGACGAGCACTATGACGAGTTCGTCTTCCGCGCGTACCTGGCGAAGGACCTCGCGTCCGGCGCACCGATCTACTTTCCGACCGTGCAGGAATGCGCCAACGGCAAGGTCGACTGGGACGAGATACCGGCGGAAGGGCAGGACCCGCATGATCTGGATGGACCAGCGCCTGGCCTGATGATTACCGGCGGCGAACATCACCACCACTGACGCTGAAACGCCTACCCCGCGCTCAGGCACTCTGGGCGCGGGCGAGCCATTCCGCCAGCACGTCACACTCGGAACGCGCCTCAGCGGGCTCCGCGGCCAGCGTGATGCGCGGCGTTTCCGTCTCGAACAGCTTTTCGATGGAAAGCCGCACCACCTGCCGGTCGTCCCGCCACAGCAGACCCGTCAGCGCATCCAAACAAGCCTTGGCAATATTGTCCGCATCGATCCGGTCGTTCCGCCCCAGCCCCTCAATCCAGATCTGCACGGCATAAGTCCGGTAGTCAGGGCCCCGGCCCTTCAGCGAGGCGCGGAACAGCGGCGCCAAATCCCGGCGCAGGGTCCGGCTGCCCGTTGGCGTACCCGCGGCCTGCATCAGGAAGGCATCGCCGATCACCGCCGCCCGCATCCGGGCGCTGCCGGTCCAGCCGCTCATCCCCAGCGCCGCCTTATTGCCGGCGCAGGAACAGCCCCACAACTTCCAGATGCGGGGTGTATACGAACTGATCGATCGGCGTCACATGGGCCAGTTCGAACCCGGCCTCCGCCAGCACGGCACCGTCGCGGGCAAAGCTCGCTGGGTTACAGGAGACATAGACGATGGCCGGCACATCGCTTTCCGCCAGCAATTCCATCTGCGCAGCGGCCCCGTTGCGCGGCGGATCGAGCAGGACCACGTCTGTCTCCTTCAATTCTTCCGGACGCAGCGGCTGGCGCACCAGATCACGCACGCGCCCAGAGATACGGCCGCCGAGGCTGCTGCGTCCCGCTGCCTGGGTCATCGCCTTCACCATGTCGGCATCGCCCTCGTACGCCGCCACCCGGAACCCGGCGGCGGCAAGCGGCAGACCGAACGCACCGCAGCCGGCATAAAGCTCCGTAATCTTCATCGTGCCCGGCGGCAGCAATGCCTGCACGGCCTGCCGCAGCGCCTGCTCGCCGTCGGCAGACGGTTGCAGGAAAGCACCCGGCGGCGGATGGGCGGCCACGTCGCCAAAGCGGACCTCCGGCGCATCGAACTCCACCACCACCTCCGCCTCGAACCGCTCGTCCTTTTGCAGGCTGACGCGGGTAAAGCCCTCCGCCCCGGCGAAATCCACCAGCGCCATACGGTTCCGCCGGTCCAGGTTGATCTTGCCCACCAGCAGCAGATCGAGCCCGTTCTTTGCGGCCACGATCTCCACATCGCAAAGCTGCTTCGGCTTCAACATGCCGGCCAGCAAGGTGCGCAGCGGCTCCAGTTTCGATGCAATTGCCGGGTCTGCGACGGTGCAGGCTGACAGGTCGATGATCTGGTTGCTTTCCCGCCGGTTGAACCCCAGCACCGCCGTCTCGCGCCGCCCGACCGCCGCAAAGCGCAAGCGTCGCCGCGCAGGCTCGCAAAGCACAAGGTCGCCAACAATGTCCGACGGCAGGCCGCGCCGCTCCAGCGATTCCAGCAGCAAGCCGCGCTTCCAAACGGCGTAGGCGTCCTCCGCCAGGTGTTGCACGGCGCAGCCGCCGCACTGGCCGAAGTGCGGGCACGGCGCGTCAACCCGGTCGGCGGAACTTTCCAGGCGCTCCAC
This sequence comes from Alphaproteobacteria bacterium, assembly GCA_965222315.1. Classification (GTDB taxonomy): domain Bacteria; phylum Pseudomonadota; class Alphaproteobacteria; order Bin95; family Bin95; genus JACKII01. The sequence continues at coordinate 4,106,743 of OZ244951.1, forward strand.
AACCCGCGCAGTAAAGCCGTCGCCGCGCGGCTTGCCAATGCGCACCAGCACACGCTCGCCCGGCAGCGCATTGGGGATGAACAGCGGCCCCGCTTCCGTCTGGGCAATGCCGTCGCCGCGTCCGCCCAGGCGCTCAATCACCGCTTCCGCGGCGCGGTCGGGCCGTGCTGTCTTGTCGGAACGGGCTGTCTTAGAGGGGCCGTTGTGCACTCAGCAGAAACTCCACATTACCTTCAGGGCCCGTGATCGGGCTCTCGACGATCCCTTGAACCTGCCAGCCCTGCGCTTCAACCCATTCTTTGACGCGGGCACAGACGGCGGCATGCACTTCCGGGTCACGGACGACGCCGCCCTTGCCCACATTCTCGCGCCCTGCCTCGAATTGCGGCTTGATCAGCGTCACCAACCGCCCGCCGGGCCTGGCCAGCGCCAGCGCCGCCGGCAGGACCGTCGCCAGGCCGATAAAGCTCGCGTCACAGACGACCCAGTCCACCGGTTCCGGGATATGCTCGGCCGTCAGATGCCGGGCATTCGTGCGCTCCAGCACCACGACCCGCTCATCATTACGCAGGCTCCAGGCCAACTGCCCATGCCCGACATCCACCGCATAGACCCTGGTGGCGCCATTCTCCAGCAGCACATGGGTAAAGCCGCCGGTAGATGCTCCCACGTCGATACAGACCGCCCCTTCTGGCGACAGGCCAAAATCCTCCAGCGCATGCGCCAGTTTCAGGCCGCCGCGGCTGACCCAGGGATGGTCCCGGCCCTTCACGCGCAGTTCAACATCCGCCGCAACGGACGTACCGGGCTTGTCCAGCCGACGGTCACCTGCAAAGACATTGCCCGACAGCACCAGCGCCTGCGCCCGGGTCCGGCTTTCGGCCAGGCCGCGGTCCACCAGCAACTGGTCCAGGCGTTGCTTCTTTTGCGGCGGCATTAATATTCTCGTTTACACATTGGCATTCGCTATAAAGGCCGCAATTCTCACCCCCCATGCAAGAGGAACCTCACCCATGAGCGCCACCGCCCGCCTGAAAAAACTCGGCATCGACCTGCCCGACGCGCCGACGCCGGTTGCCAACTACGTGCCCGCCGTCCGCACCGGCAATCTGGTCTACATCTCCGGCCAGGTCTCCGCCGCCGGTGGCGAGACGGTGAAGGGGACCCTCGGCGCAGGCGTCACGATGGAAGAAGGCCAGCAGGCCGCCCGGCTTTGCGCGCTCGCCATCATGGCGCAGGTGGACGCGCTGGTCGGCTCACTCGACAAGGTCACGCGCATTGTGAAGCTTGGCGGCTTCGTCGCTTGCACGCCCGAGTTCGATCAGCACCCGGCGGTCATCAACGGTGCCAGCGACCTGATGGTCGAGGTGTTCGGTGACGCCGGCAAACACGCCCGCTTCGCCGTCGGCGTGCCCTCGCTGCCACTCGGCTTTGCCGTAGAGATTGATGCCGTGGTTGAGGTGGCTGACTAACCGCCGGCACTTACCGCCTCACTCTGCCTCCCCTTTTTATCCTGAGTAGCGCGCAGCGCGTATCGAAGGGCGGCCACGTAAGGCTCGCCCCTTCGATACGCCCCGGCTTCGCGCCGTGACTACTCAGGATGAAATGCGTTTCAAACAATGGTTTCATCCTGAGTAGCGCGGAGCGCGTATCGAAGCCCCCCCAAAGCTCCTTACCGCCCGGTGAACTGCGGTTTGCGCTTCTCGACGAAGGCGAGCGCTGCTTCCTCATGGTCCTTGGTGGATTGGGCGAGCGCCTGGAAGCCCGCCGCCATCTCCAGTGAAGAGGCCAGGGTCTGCGCCTCGCTCTCCTTCAGCAGGCGCTTGGTCATGCGAAGCGCCTCGGGGGGCTTGCCCGCGATCTTCTTGGCCATTTTCATGGCGGCAGCCATTAGCTCGTCATGGGGCACGACATTGTGCACCAGGCCGATCTCCAGGCATTCTTCCGCCTTCAGCACGTCGCCGGTAAAGGCCATCTCGAATGCCTTCGCCCGGCCGACGATGCGCGGCAGGTACCACGCACCGCCGTCACCCGGAATAATGCCCAGGTTCACGAAGACCTCGCCCATCAGCGCCTTGTCGGACGCGATGCGGATGTCGCACATCATGGCCAGATCGCAGCCGGCTCCGATGGCCGGGCCATTCACGGCGGCAATGATCGGAATCTCCACCTTGTCCAGGCAGAGCGGGATGCGTTGGATGCCCTCACGGTACCAGTGGCGGGTGCCGTTCGGGAACGCCTGGTTCTCCGCCGCGGTCTCCGCAAAGCCTTTCACGTCGCCGCCGGACGAAAACGCCGAGCCAGCGCCGGTCAGGATGATACAGGAGACCTCATGGTCCTTCGCCGCCTTCTCGAATACCGCCTCGAACGCGTCGAGCATGTCATAGGCGGAGATGGAATTGCGGATTTCCGGACGGTTGATCGTGATGGTCACGATCCGGCCGTCTTTTTCATAGAGCATCAGGTCTTCGGACATGGGGGAGACGCCTCAGTTTCAAGTTTTTGAGTTTGGATTTGGCTTAGGTAACAGGCTTTCGAAGCCCACTACAAATCCTTCATCCCGAGTACCGGCGCAGCCGGTGTATCGAGGAGGGATACCCAGATGCGCCCCTCGATACACCGCGCTCATAGCGCGGCACTCGGGGTGAGGAAAAAAACATAGCGTGCCGTTAACGGAAACTCACGGCAGCCGGTACAGGCTGTCCGGTCCCGGCGGGTCGTCGGGGCTGGCGACGCGGCCTTCTTCAACCATGTGCAGCAGGTGGCTCAGCACGCTGCGACCCGCCGCCTTGTGCAACTGCTCCGGCGTGTTGATGTAGATGAGCGCTACCATTTCCGGGATATGGCAGGGATGCTGGGCAAGGCAGTCCAGGATTTGCTGCTCGCGCTCACCCCGGTGCTCGATGAAGGCCTCGACGAACGCCTTGGGATCCTCGATCGGTCCGCCATGGCCGGGGTAATAGATCGGCTCCGGCCGCGCCAGCATCTTGCGCAGGCTCGCCATGTAGTGGGCCATGTCGCCATCCGGCGGCGAGACAATGCTGGTGGACCAACCCATCAAATGGTCGCCGGTCAGGATCAGATTGTCTTCCTTCAGGGCAAAGCACAGATGGTTGGAGATATGGCCCGGCGTGAAGATCGCCTCCAGCGTCCAGCCATCGCCTTTTATCAGCCCGCCATCGGGCACCTCAACGTCGGGCACGAACGACGTATCGCCGCCCTCAGGCCCCGCGAACGGCCAGTTGCGCCGCGCGCCGATACCGTGTTTGCCATAGCCATAGGTCGGCGCGTCGGTCCACTTCTTCATCAGTTGCACGCCCGGCGAGTGGTCCTTGTGCGTGTGCGTGACGATGATGTGGGAGACGGTCTCCCCCTTCTCCGCCAGCACTTCGCGCAGGCGGTCGATATGGCCCTGGTCCTCCGGTCCCGGATCGACGATGCCGACCTTGCCATGGCCCAGGATGTAAGTGTTGGTGCCATGGAAGGTGAAGGAACTGGGGTTGGGACAGGTAATCCGGCGAAGTTGGGAGGAGATCGTCACGACCTCTCCCGCTTCGTGCGGGAATTCCTTGTTGAACGGGATGATGGCCATAGGCTGGAAGCTCCGGATCGCTGGTTTTCTCTAACTGTCAAAGCGGCACGCCACGCGGAATGTGTCAAGGGAGCTTGCTGCGGAATTTGCCTAAGCCGGTTGCTGCCATGGCGATTTGCGTCGTTACTCCCGGATGAACGGCGGGCGTGAACCATTTCACACCCAAAACGATCCAAATATCATAGTATGAATTCATTGAGTGAATGCAGGAGGGTCCCAGCCATGAACCCCATTGTCAAAGCATGGCAAGAAAAAGTACTGAGAAAAGGCGTCAAGGCTCCGGCAGGGCATTCGGCGGCCTCGCGAACACTGACGCCAGAACAAAAACGGCAACGCGATTACTTTTTGCAAATGATATGGGAAAATGACCAACGTATTTGGTATTTGACCCGACACAAGGAATTGGCGACACCACCAGACAAAGAGGCAATCGCCATCCTCCTGAATTTGCGTTTGCAATTTCGAGCGCCAGACTTCACGCCAACCTTAGAACAAGAGCGCGAGTACTATCAAGCAACCAACATAGTGGCACGCCTAATCGGCGAACGAAGGCCGGAGACAATCCACGTTGTTGCAGAAGTCCAACGAGGAAATAGGTCCTCACCCCTAAAATATTATTTTTGGTCACTTGTCGTTTACCTAATTTTTGCTTTAGTAGGGCAGGGCTATCAAGCTGCAATTAGCCGTCAAATCAGCGTGATGCAGACCCAAATGAAACTTTATCTTGAGGAGGGCACGAAACTTACACAGTTTGGCCAAGATCTCTCCCGGTCACTTTCTAGTATGTGCGAACACACATACCGGTATCGAACAGCGGCGGAGCAATTGTCCTGGTACATCTTTTGGGTGAAGGTAACGGATAAATCAGAATCAGACATTACGCGCGATAGTTCGGCGGATTTCGAAAACGCAAGAAACGCATCAATTTTTCCTAATATGACAGGCGAGTCGCAACCCAACCGACCGGGTATCTGTCAAGTTCTAGTGAAGGCGGTTGATAGCAACACCCCTATCTCTCCGCCCTATGTAGAGCGACTGACCCAAGATGAACAAATTAAAGCTATCGAAATTTATTGGACAAAAACATCAGAAATACGAACACAAATAAAAGCCGTTCACTTGGTACAACCTTGGTCACGGAAAATTTTGGATAGCGCAGAAACCATAGAAAACCTACTCAATTTTCTAATTTTACCAACAGTATTCGCAGCACTAGGAGCGTTGACGAACGCTACGCGCGTCGCAGATGAAAAATTCAAGGCGATGACTCTTTCAAAGGTCGACCGGCTTGGCCTTATCTCACGTATTCTATTGGGTGTTGTTTCGGGAGCTACGGTCGGTATCGTTTTCAACGCCCAGCAAGAGTTGTCAGATCGTTCAGGTTTGACTGAACTAGGACTGGCTTTTGCATTTGGTTATTCGGTCGATATCTTTTTCAACCTCCTCGATGGTATCAAAAACAGCGTCGGCGCCACGGGCGACAGAAGACCACCCTCGTCATAGCGCTACTATATCCCGGTCAACCCGGCCTCGCTGACACCGGTTGCCGCCAGCACACCGTGGCGGAAGCGCTCCCGGTCATCGGTCTTGCGGATAGGGAAGCTTTCCAGAAGCCACTTGACCACGTCAGCGTCGCCAGGATTGCTGCTGCCAGTCCACTGCGCGCGCATATTTTCCAGGAATTCCCGGCCGGCCTCGCGGGCTTCGTCCTCCCGTCCCAAATAGACCAGCGAGGCTGCCTTCCACGCCGGCAGGTTCGGAATTGCATCGCCCGCCTGGTCGGCCGACTGAACCGCCATCGCGTAGTCGCCGCACAGAAAGCGCGTGCCGACCTGATAGCCCCACTCCACCGGCGAAAGCTGATTGCTCAGCAGCAGCGCCTCATCGCTCAGGCTGTGCGCCTGCTCCTGCCGCCCGGCGAATGCCAGGCCCTGCCCGGATGACACCAGCGTCCAGGTATCGTTCTCGTTCAGGTCCCGCGCAAGGTCGTAGCGGAATTCCGCCTGATCGAACTCGCTGCGGAACATATGCGACCAGGCAAGCGCCAGATGCGCGCGGGAACTGAGCGGATCAATGCTCACCGCCTGCTTCGCCAGCGCCAGCGCCTCCTCCGAAACCCGGTCAGTCCGGTAAACACCCGGAAAGATCAGGTGCCGGGAATTGGCGATCTGCACCAGGCTGCTGTAGGCCGGGGCAAAGGTCGGCGCCTCGTCGATAATCCCGTGGAAAATACCGGAAGCCTGGGTCAGCGCGTCCGGCCGCCAGCGGAATTGCAGTTCCTGCGCCCGCAACCACTGGTCCTGCACCCCGGCGGAGAATTCATCCGCCGCCGCGAGCGACCGCACCCGCTCACTCGACAAATGGACGTTCAGCGCCATGGCGAGCCGCCGGACAATCATCCGCTGCCGCATGGCCCATTCCTGCAGGGACAGCAGGAACTTCTCGGTCCAGACAAACTGGCCGGTCACGCCATGCTGAATGAACATGGAGAGCCGGATACCATCGGGCTCCTCCATCGCGCTTGCCGTCAGCGTGTAAAACGGGTCGTTCGGTCCGTAAGCAAGCGTGCCCATGGCAGGCGTGCTGCTCATGATGACCCAATCGCGGAAACGCACCAAGCCGGTGATCAAGTCACCCTTGAAACCCGTCACCATATACCGCTGCGTATTCTTAACGGCGTCCGCCACGAAATCGCCCACCATAATGGTGACGATGGGTTTCTGCCCGCTGTCGGCGGAACCCACCGGGCCGGCCGGTCGCGCTACCAAAATTGGAGCAGCAGATGCAGGAACGCCGCCACCTCCCGCCGGCGTTGGCGGTACGATACGCTCGATCTCGCCCAGCTTGATCCGTTCGACCAGAGCCTGCGTTTCCTCCGCCGGCTCCATGTCGTATTCGTCGCCCAACCGCTCGTAAAGTTGGTTGTAGATTTTCAACGCGCCCGCCGTATCGCCGTGGGCCGCCGCGCCCTCCATCAGGAACCGGTTCGCTTCTTCGTGCAGCGGGTCCAGATTGCGGATGGCCGCCGCCGCATCGGCGCGCGCACCCGCCTCGGTCTGCCCCTGCAGGATCTCGCGCAGCGAACGCATCCAGTTTTCCTGGGTGGTCTGGCGGTAGACGGTCAACCATTCGGCGAACGCATCGTCATCTATGGGAATACCGCTCAGGATCTGGTCGCAGATGCCTGTCCGCTCCAGCAGCACCGGCGGCACATAGCCCGAGCGGAGGTTGTTGCCGACCTCCAGGATATCCACCAGCAGCGCCCCTCGTTTGATGGCAACCGACTGGTTGCTCGCCGCCAGCACATCATCGGCTTGTTCGCCAAGCGCTTCCCTGACCGCCAGCAATGCGCCACGGAGCGACGCCCGCGCCTTCCGGTCGGTGGTATCGCCCCACAGCAAACCGGCCAGGCGCTCCCGCGTTTGTTCCATATTCGGCGACAAAGCCAAATGCGCGAACATTGCCCGCGCCTTGGCTGACGACATGTCCAAACGCCCTGCCGGACCATCGAGGACAAAGCCCTCGATCAGCGACAGGCGTATTGGCAGCGTTTCAGCCTCCGATGCTGATCTATCCTTCGTCATTTAACCCGCTGTTTCGGCTTTGTTTGACCGATTGTCATTTTCAAGATGACCGATAACGCCCGCCACTTCAAATAAGTTGAACACCCTGATGATATTGTTCACCGCCGCCGGTGGATTGACTGACTGCCTGCAGGCGCCCGGTTCGGACAGCCACATCCATCGGCTGCAAGGCCGGCGCCAGCACCGCCGCGACGGGAATGTCGAGGACCGGCAGGGTGCAGTCCACCACATAGAGCGGCCCCGCCTCCATCAACAGGACGGCAGGGTTGGCTTGCGGTGGCGCGGCCGGACGGGGTGCGCCATGAGGCACCATCAGCGGGCAGGATTCCGGCGTGATACGCACGCTGCGCTCGATCTGGCGGAAATCGGCTTCGGTCAGTCCGTCCGGCCCTAACGCCTTGGCTTTGCCGCGAATAAGGTGCTGGCTGAGTTCCATCTGCGCCATCTCCACCAGGGCGCTCCGCATCGCATCCGCCGGGTTTGCGGCGGCGGCCAGGCCGCAGGCAAAGCCCTCGCCATCCGCCATTACGGACACCGCGGCCATCACCGTAAGGCCGAACCCGGCGCCAATATCCAGCAACCAGGTACGCCGTCCACCCTGCCCCCGCCGGAGGGCCTGCAACACCGCCCCGGCCTGCCCCTCCACCATCAGGTCCAGACCAACCGGCGCTGGCAGTTTTCCACCCAGCCACCAAAGCGCCGCCGCATCCCGCTCCACCAGTTCGGCCAGCGCGTGATCGACGGCGGACTGCCAGTCGGGCCCTCCCGCGATCCCCTTGGCTGCCTTCCCCGCTGGTCCGGCAAGTGTCCCTAATGGGTCATGCAGCACCAGCGCCGCAGGCACCCACACCGCCTCCCCATCATTCAACCTTTGACCTTGGAGGCAGGAAACTGCCACCGCCTCTGCGGTATTGTCCAAAAGCGCCAGCAGATCGGCGGGGACCTCCGCGTTGGCCACGGCCTCCACGGCCCGGCTCGCGTCATACAGGCTGGAGAGGCGCTCCGCCGCCTCCCCCAGGCAACGCATCTCCGCCCCTTCCGCCGACAGGTCACTGCCCGCCGTACTGATCTTCGGCAGATTGCCCGAGAGGCCGGCCCGCGCCGGGTCCGCCAGCCCGCCCATGAAATGCAGGCCGGGTGCGTCCGGCGACCCAAAACGGAAGGAGTCCGCCAACAGGCCGCGTACCGCTTCCAGCGGCCCCATGTCCGGCGATCCACTCTTGCTATTCAAGGCGCCGCCCGAACCCAAACCCGTTGCCCAAATCATGAAACCCGCCTGCTGTTGCGCCCCGGCTATTATTCATCGGAACCCGGTGCCATTGCGGCGACGATACCAGAGGAGATACTGCAATCCACTGCAATTCCGCCCGCAAGGTTTGAATTTGCCCCCAAGGTGCGCGAGGATAAAGCTAACGCCGCTGCCGCAGGATCTTTCCGATGCTCGCCCCGCCCCCTCTCCTCGCCAAGTTCAACCGCTGGGCCAACACCCGCCTGCATGCCGCCGCAGCCTCCCTGCCGCCGGAGGAAGTCGCCAAAGACCGCGGCGCCTTTTTCGGCTCCATCCTGGGCACGCTCAACCACATCTATCTGGTGGACCTGCTCTACCGCGACCGGATCGAGGGCCGCCGCAGCCCGTTCAAGGGCCTCAACGATATCCTGCACGACAACATGGCGGACCTTGCGTCCGCCCAGGCAGAGATCGACGCCTACTTCCTCACCTACGCCGAAGGCCTCTCCGACGAGGACCTTGCGGGGGAGATCGTCTTCACGACGCTCCTGGATGAGCCGGAAGAATGGCGCCTGCCCCGCATGGTCTATCTGACCAATCTCGCCCAGCACCAGGTTCACCACCGCGGCCAGGCCTACGCCCTGCTGAACCAGGCGGGCGTGGACGTGCCCAGCGTCGGCTTCATCGAATACTGCATGGAGCGGGAGAGTGGCCTCGTTTCGCACAAGCCCGCCGCTAGGGACTGACGGCCACCATGCCTGACCCGCGCGCATCCAGGCTCCGGCAGTTGATCGCTGCCGAAGGCGTGCAGGATACGGCAGTCCTTGACGCCATTGAGAACGTGCCGCGCCACCGCTTTGTTCCGCCGGCCGAGCAGGATATCGCCTACGGCAACCATCCTTTGCCCATCGGCTACCGCCAGACCATCAGCCAGCCTTTCATCGTAGCCCTGATGACGGAGGCCTTGGCGGTACGCCCCGGCCTACGGGTGCTGGAGATCGGCACGGGCAGCGGCTACCAGGCGGCGGTACTTGCCCATCTGGGGGCAGAGGTCTGGGGCGTTGAAATTGTTCCGGAACTTGCCGGGAGAGCGGCGGAGGTGCTGCAGGAGCTTGGCATCGAAACCGTCCATGCCCGCGCAGGCGACGGCAATCTCGGCTGGCCGGAGGAAGCCCCCTTCGACCGCATCATCGCCACTGCCGCCGCCCAGGAAATTCCCCCGGCGCTGCTGGACCAACTCAAGCCGGACGGCATCCTCGTCATGCCGCTGGAAGAGACGGACGGCGAGCAGAACCTCGTAAAGGTCACCCGCGAAAACGGCGACTTACGAATAGAGCGCTTCTGCCCGGTACGGTTCGTGCCGTTTGTCCACGGCCCGACTGTCACCGGGGAAGACAAGCATTAGCCCTGCCTTTATGCTCCGCTTGAGATCAAGTTTCATAAGGGCCGGTACAAACCGATGATCCGCAAAGACACCCTCTACGACACCGCCCTCGAACTCACCCGCAAGGCGGCGATTGAGATTCCGTCAGACTACCTGTCCGGGCTGGAGGCGATGGCGGAACAGGAAAGCGAGGACCTGTCGTCCTTCGTCCTCCGCGCCATGCTCGATAACTACAAGGCGGCCGAGGAAGACGCCCGCGCCATGTGTGCCGACACCGGCGTGCCGCGCTTCTACGTGAAGGCCGGCAACGAGGCGAAGATCGAGGGCGGCATGATCGCGGTGGAGGAAGCGCTGCGCTCCGGCCTCGCCAAGGCCACCCACGACATCCCGCTGCGCCCGAACCGCGTGCATCCGCTCTGGCGCTGGGACAACAACAACAATGTCGGCATCAACGCGCCGGAGATCGAATACTCTTTTGAGCCCGACGCCGACTGGGTCGACATCACCACCGTACACAAGGGCGGCTTGTTCGGCACCGACTACCGCATGCTGTTCCCGGGCGACGGTATCGACGGCATCAAACGGTTCTTCCTCGACGCCATGATTGCGTTCGGCAAGCGCGGCCTCGCCTGCCAGCCGGCCATTGTCGGCATCGGCCTTGGCGGCTCCAAGGACACCAGCATGGTGCTGGGCAAGCAGGCCGCGTGCCTGCGCACCGTCGGCGACCGCAACCCGGACCCGAAGGTCGCCGAGCTGGAACTCGAACTCATGGACATGGGCAACAATATCGGCATGGGGCCAATGGGCTTCGTCGGCTCCTCCATGGTGGTCGATTGCCATATCGAGGTCGGCTACACGCATACGGGCGGAATGCCGATGAGCGTGCACAGCTTCTGCCTTTCCTCTCGCCGCTCGGTCGCCAGGCTCTATCCCGACGGCCGCGTGCAATACCGCACCGACCCCAACTGGTTCACCCCCTATCACCGCAGGAACGATGTCTCATGGCAGCCGGAATCCGCAAAACAGTCCGCCTGAAGACCCCCGTCCGCAAGGAGGATCTGGAGCAGCTTGAGCTGGGCGACGTGGTCTTCCTGGAAGGCCATGTCTACACCGCGCGCGAGGGCGTCTATAAGCGCGTCATCACCGAAGGCCACAAGCTGCCGGAAGGGCTGACGGAACTCACCAACGTCTCCTTCCACTGCTCGCCCGCCGCCAGTGCGAACGACGACGGCACGTTTAACATCGGCGCGGTGACTGCGACGGCCAGCTTCCGCTTCGGCGCGCTCATCCCCGCCTGGTTCGAGGCGAGCGACTGTCTGTTGATCCTTGGCAAGGGCGGCATGACGGAGGAAGACTACCGCAACGTCTTCGTCCCCCGCGGCGCACGCTACCTGACCACGGTCGGTTACGGCACCGGCGCACTGCTGGGCCGGGGTATCAAGAACGTGAAGGCGGTACACTGGCTGGAAGAACTGGGCATTGCCCAGGCCATCTGGGTCCTGGAGGTCGAGAATTTCGGCCCCTTCCTGGTCGATAGTGACGGCGAGGGGCGTTCGCTGTTCGAGCAGCATAATGCCCGGCTGAACCAGCGGATCGAGGGCCTCTACGAGGGCCTGAAACAGCCGGCCCTCTCCCGCATGGGCGAAAGCACAGACCGGCGGGACGAACTGATCTAGGCGATGCTCACCAAACCGGAATGGGCGATCGTGGCGGGCTCCGCGGCCGTCTTCGCCGGGTATCACATCTACTTTGTGACCCAGGTCCGGCGCGGCGGCGACCGGACGGTCATCGGCCAAGCCAAGCAATGGCGCCGGGAATGGGTCCAGCGGATGATCGCCCGCCAGGACAATATCGGCATGATCCAAGCCTTGCGGAACCTGATCATGAGTTCCAGCTTTTTGGCTTCGGCATCGCTGTTGATCGCCGCCGGGCTTTTGGGCTTTGTTGCCGGCGCAGGACAGGTCTCCAATCTGATCCATGAACTGAACTTCCTGGGAATGCGCACGGGCGCGGCGTTCTCGGTAAAGATCCTGATTCTGATCGCCAATTTTGCCCTGAGCTTTTTCAGCTTCACCCTGGCAATTCGCTACTACAACTATGCGGTGCTTCGTACGACCGGCGTGCCGCCGGACGACTCGGTGGCGGAATACGATGCGGTCCGCCTGATCGAGCGGGGGGCGACGCATTACGCCCTCGGCATGCGATGCTATTATTTCGCGATTCCGCTGGTTTTGTGGTTGTTTAGTCCAATTCTGCTGGGTGTCGGGATGGTTGTCATGCTGGTGGCGCTCTACCACCACGACCACCCGTTTTTCCGCAAGGCGTGATCGGCAGCAACGGTCGATTCCCGTGAGCAAACGGCCGGAAAGCCAAAAGGACTTTGCCCATGACTAGCCGGATTCAGGGCGTTTTTATCATTGTGAATACTCTGCTGGTTCCCCTGATGGTGGCGGCGGTTGCGACCTTCTTGGGCATCTACTGGAACAACATTCAGCAATCATGGATCGCGCTGGAAACGCCATTGCATTCCCTCGCCTCCCAATCGGAAGCATCCGCGGAAAAGGTCGGCGAGATTGCCAAAAAGACGGAGCAAGAGTTGGCACTTGCCGCCGTTCAACTAAAGGAGGCGTCGGATGCAGCATCCGATGCGGCCACGGCCATTGCAGAGCCGATTAAGGCCCTGAGTGCCGTGACAGTCCCGACCGTGAACGTCGGAAGCAGTTCGACCGTTATCGATTTGCGGGTGCCAAATCTGGTCACTGGAAAGAAAAACCCGAAAGAGAAAAAACCGCCGCTCTACTTCGAAATCGGCGTGCCAACCGTAACGGCAGGAACGTTCGCCATCGGCGCAACGCTGACGGCCCCATTCAAGCCAATCGGTGATGCATTGACGAAGCTTGCAGCCCCGGTTGCGCAGGTGGAGCGGGCGCTGGAAGAGGTCGAAAAGCTGAAGCAGCTCCAGCCTGCACTGAAAGGCTTTGAAGCAACCGCCCGGCAGGTTGCGGGTGCAGCGCTGCAACTGGCTGACAAGCTAATCGCCCTCGGCCAGTGGGTCGCGATAGCCGCAGGATTACTGCTGATCTGGTTCGCGCTCGGCTTCGTGTTCTGGGCGGCGCAGCGGCTGCGGCATGGCTGGTCGCTGGTTCGGGGGCATGGCGGCCCGCTGGCCACGGAACGGTAGGCCCCGGAAAATGCCGACCGGCGGCGTGATCCCCACCGCGGCGCGGGCCGACCGGTGGAGCAAAGGCAGCCTACCAAGCGGCTGTCATCGCCGTGCATTGGCTCTGCGCGCTCAGGGAACCGGTCACGAGAAACCGCTGGCCAGCCCCGCCATATAGACTAGGTAATTGTTGGTCAGTGAGTGGTTGCCACCGATGGAGCCTGTCTGGTTGCAGTAAGTTACCGTCTGGTCCGTGACATGGGCAAAGTCGATGCTAATCGTTTCCAGGTCCATGGCGGCGGGCGGCAGGATCGGCACCAGATCGGCGGCATTCACCACCCGCCAGCTATTGTCGACGGCCTTTCCGTAGGCGGCGACAAAAGTGCTGACAGAGCCGAACGGCGGCACCGAAATACTGTCCAACTCAATCCCGGCGGCAACCAACGGCCCGGCGAAGTTGACCATCGACAAGCCACCGCTCTGGTAGGTGCCGGCCATGTTCGTGCCGATATCCATCGCGCATATAACGGCAAGCGCCGCGCCCAAGCTGTGGCCGGTCACATAGAGCGGCAGGCTGGTATCGATGCCGCTGCCGGTCAACGTGTCGTAAACTTGCTGAGCGACGGACCCGGCGGGCCGCGAGTATTCGCTGCCATCCCAATGGTCGGTTTTCACTGGCTGTGCGCCGTCGGTTCCAACGGTGTATAGCGATAAAAACCCGCCATGGACTGAACCGAGGATCGCAGTCTCGGCGGAAATCAGATGATAGTATTTGCCGCCATTGTCCCCGACCCGGAACGGCGACGGCACCGCAGTTGCATCGCTCAGCCACTCCGAATAAGTGCGGGTGCCGCGCAGACACACAACGTTATAGCTGGCCGTCCCGCCAACCGAGACTTGCATGGCGAACCCGACCGGTATGGTCCGGTAATCCCCTTGTTTCCCCGGTTCCGAGCCGGTTCCGATTGATTCCGACGTGCTGAAGGGCGCACCGATCATGCTGTAGGTCTCGCCATTCGCGAACGTGCCGGTTGCCGGCAACGCCGTCGGATATTGCGAATATTGCGTGTAGGAGAGGTTGCAGCATTGGGCGAGGACGTAGCCGGTCGCGGTGCAAAACCCAGTGGGAGCCGCGGCTGACACCGTATCGGTTGGCTGGATCAAGGCGTTGAATGTCGGGGCAGTCATGGTTGGCTCCTGCAGGCTGGGTCCGAGCGGACCGTTTTGACACTCTGACAAACTAGGCAGGGTTGGAGCCCTGGTCGGTGCCAAAACGCACGTTTACCGCCGGTTCCAGCTCTCGGTATGAGATAGCCCACCGGTCAACACGCCCCCGCTACCGAACGATACCGCCCCAGAACAGACCGCAGCCCCACCCTCTGATCCTGCCAGAACTTGAGCCATGGACGCCTTAGTCAACGTCGTCGTTCCCGTTTTTGCCATCATCGCATCCGGCTATCTGGCCGGGCGCACCGGCATTCTGGGGGAGGAGTCGGCGGCGGCCCTCAACCGCTTCGTCTATTATTTCGCGCTGCCGCCAGTCCTCTTCATCTTTCCTGCCCACCAACCCATCGGCGAGGTTCTGAACGGCCCCTTCATTGCCGCGTTCCTGGCAGGCGCCGCGGCAACCCTGACGCTGGCGTTCCTGGTCAACCGCCTCTGGCACCGCCATCCGCCGCATGTCTTCGCCATGCAGGCGCTGAACGCGATCTACCCCAACACCAGCTATATGGGCGTGCCGCTGTTCCTCACCGCCTTCGGGCCGGATGGCGCCATGCCCGCCATCGTCGCAACCCTGCTCGGCATCACGCTGATGGTCGGCGGCGCCATCGCGGCGCTGGAGGCTGCCCGCGCCAAGGGCCCCAGCGCCTTCAAGATCGTGCGCGAAGTCGCAAGCGTTCTGGCCTGCAATCCTTTATTGATCGCGACAGCGCTGGGCATACTGGCGTCGTTTTTCGCCCTGCCGATCCCGAAGCCTATCGGCAATTTCCTGGACCTGATGGCGTCTGCCGCCGGGCCTGCCGCGCTGTTTGCGCTCGGCCTGTCGCTGGTCGGGCGCTCCCTGTTCTCCGGCTTTACCGAGGTTGCCTGGATCACCCTGCTGAAGCTCGCCGTCCAGCCCGCGCTCACATGGGTGATGGTCACCTATGTCTTTGAGGTCGATCCGTACTGGGGAATGTCCGCTGTGCTGCTGTCGGCGCTGCCGGTGGGAGCGGTCGCCTTCGTCCTGGCCCAGCAGTACGATTGCTACACGCGCCGAACCTCAGCCGCGATAGTGCTCACGACGCTGCTCTCAGTGGTCACAATCTCCGCGCTGCTGATATTGCTGGAGGTGGGTTAGGGCATCACCGTCAAATCGACATAAGACGGCGTCCCCTCCACATGGTGCACGGTGTTGGTGGCAACCCGAATGTCGGCTTCCCCATCCCGCGCCAGCACTGCGTTGCCGCTGTTGGTATTGCGCGCCCGGCGGGGGAAGTTGCTGGAGACAACATCCACCTGCAAACGCGAGCCCGCCGGGATCGTCGCCCGGATTTCGCCCAGGTCGATGGTAATTTCATAGACCATGCCCGGCTCCAGCCGTTGCGGCCGCGCCCGCCGCGGATCTGGCAGGCTCGCCCGGTACATCGCGCGGGTGACGCCATCCATCAGCAGCATGGAGCGGCCGTCCGTCGTGACCTCGTTCAGCTTGGCGATGAAGTCGGTGTCCGGGCAGTCGGAGCCTGCGTGCAGCCTCACCGTCACCTGCCCGGAAATGGTCAGCGGCTCGCTCAAAGGCTCGCCCGTGTAGATCAGCCCGTAATTCGGCCGCTTCTGTGCCGGACGCTGGTCTAGGCTGCCATTGCTGATGAGCATGTTGCGCCCGCCATAGGTCGGGTTCGGCTGGCGCGGGTCGTAGGTGAAACTGAGGGGCTCCCCCTCCGGCTTCTCAGCCAGCGAGCCGGAGCCGGTCAGGTAAAGCCGCATCGTCTCCGCGCCCGCTGGCGGCCAGGTTTCGCTGTGCAGCCAATCGTCGGGCTTGTAGCCAGTCCGGTCCTCAACGAAGGCTCGGGAAGAGAAATAAACCGGCGGTTCGTCGATTAGGGCGGCGGCTTCGTCCTTCAGATAGTAGCCGAACCACTCGAAGAACGGATCGCGGTGCCAGAAATTGGTCTGATAGATGAAGTAATGGTCGTTCGGCCCAATCCATAGCTTCTGCGTCCCCGTCCGCTCCTGGATATCCTGGAAGGCGGCCATGACACTGGTCAGGAAAATGTCGTACCAGCTTGTCGCGTGAAAGCCCGGAATATTGATGGTGCGCCGGAAATTGTGCGCGGCGCGGAAGGCATCCGGCGCGGGGTGGGTGATGAGTTCGTTCAGGAAGGGCTGCCAGACGGAGAAGTCAGGGTAGTCTGTCATCGGCAGGCGCAGCCAGTCTTCGTTCTCCACGAACGGTACCGCTGCCCGGCTCGCGGCTTCCAGCCGGTTGTAGGTCTCAGCGGCGCGGGCGTGAGCTGCCTCCATGCCCGCTTCATCCAGCCCGGCAAGTTTCATGGCACACGCCTTGTGACTCTCGGAAAGACCGGGAATATTCTTCGCCACCCAAAGCCAAAGCCGCTCCATCTCGATGGACTGACCCTCGCAGACCACGTCGTCATAAATGCTGGAGCCGCCGACCTGCGCCCAGAACGCCTTCAGCGCCGGATGTCCCTGGCTCGCCGCCGCCAAAGTGGTGGTCGCCCCAGCCGACGAGCCCGCCATTCCCACGCGCTCATTGCACCAGGGCTGGGCCGCGATCCAGTCGATGGTATCGTAGCCGTCCTCCGCATCGTCGAAATAGACCCGGTCCTCCCCTTCGGAGGCATAACGCCCGCGCGTATCCTGGTAGACACAGGCGTAGCCACGGGCCGTGATCTCCCGCCAGCCGCGCAGGATGGAGCCACGCAAAGGCTCCGCCGGGCCCGGCAGCCAGCCATGCGCCGGGTCGGTGGTGTGCTGGCCCTGGGGCTTGGTGATGCCATAGGGCGTGCGGGCCAGAATCACCGCAAACGGGCCTTCCCCAGCGGGCAGATAAGCCAGCGTATTCATCCGCGCACCGTCGCGCATTTCAACGAATGCCTGAAAGCCGCGCACGCCGCCGGGCAGGTCGATTAGGGTCATCTGCTATTCTCTTTTGGTCCCAACGCCTAAAACTCGCCGCTGCGGTAGGCTTCATCCAGCCTGGCGGCTTCTTCCTCACTCAACTCCGGCCAGGCCTCGCCTCTCTGCCGCAAAGCGCCCGTGAAGTTCGGCGTTTCCTTCGCATTGAAGGCGCGGCGGCCTTCCTCCCCGTCGGTCGTCACCTGGATCAGTAGGTTGTTGATCAGGTTCTGCACGTGCCACGCCTGATCGGTCGGCAGGTCGCCGAAGCGTACCATGAACTCCTTCATCATGCGCACGGCGACGGGCGGCATCTTCTTGATGTGCGACGCCATCTCCTCCGCCCGCTCCATCAGCTTGTCATGCGGCACCACCTCGTTGATCAGGCCGATGCGCAGCGCCTCCTCCGCCATGACCGGCTCATCGGTCAGCAGCATCTTCATGGCGTCGATGTAGCGGAGCTGCTTGATCAGCAGGCTCGCGCCCGGCCCATGCCCCAGCCAGCCCTGGGAGGTCAGGCCGAACTTGAACTTGGCGTTTTCCGCACTGGCGATGCGGATATCGGAAGACGCCAGCACCATGTACATGCCCGCGCCCGCCGCCCAGCCGTTCACCGCCGCGATCACCGGCTTCCAGACCCGCGGATAGTGGTCGCCCATGCGGCCGTCGACGCCGGTCTGCTGACCATGCACCGTGCCCGCCAGCGGCCAGAAAATGCGCTGGGTGCGCAGATACTCCTTGTCTTCCGCCGACAGGTCCGGGCGAGCGGCCAGATTGTGCCCGGCGCAGAAATGCCGGTCGCCCGCGCCCGTGACGATGGCGCAGCGGATGTCACGGTCCTCCCAAAGATCAATCCAGGCCGCGGAGATATCGTCCGACATCTGCTTGTCCAGGATATTGGCCTTGGACGGATTGTTCATGGTGATGTAGGCGACACCGTCGCGTTTTTCGTAGTCGAGGGGCATGGCGTTATCCTTCTGGGGCGTGGTTGCTTTGCCTACGAAAATGCCGTCAGATCGCCCGCCACCACAAGCCGAAACCGGTGACGCCCATGAATTTGCCCGCAACGCCCACCGAATTGCTGGATGCGGCCCTTTCCGGCACGATTAGCGCAGCCCCCGCGCCGGACGAAGCGGCCTGGCGTTCAGTCTGGCAGAATCACCGGCTAGGCCATGCCGCGCCCATCGAAAGCGCCCTGCTGGGTGGTCTGCTTGCCAACCAGCTAAGCTGGGTGTTTATCGCTGGCTATCAGGCAGCCTTGCGGGCGATCTTCGACGGTCTGCCGCCGGATGGCTGGGTCGCCTACGCCGCGACGGAAAATTCGGAAGATCCTGCGACCTATCCCGGCACGCACATCGAGGAAACACCAGAGGGCTGGCGTCTCTACGGCCACAAGTTCTGGGTGGCGCAATCGAAGACCCTCTCTCACCTGATCGTCACCGCCCGGCGCGGCGGCGAGGAGCGGCCCAACGCCAGTGTGCTGGTGGCGGGCAATGCGCCGGGCGTGAGCCTGACCCACCGCGAAAAGCCCCGCTTCCTCGCCAACTTGAGCCAGGGCTTCGCGGCGTTCGACGGCGCGTTGACCGAAGCCCCCCAGTCCTACCCGGAGGAAAGCGCCCGCCAGTTCGGCCGCACCGAAAGCCGCTACGTCATGCTGGCCGCCGCTGGATTCATGCTAAGCCAGACACCGCACAGCCCCTTGCGTGACCGCCTGGCGAGTATTGCGCTGGCAATCGCGGCCCCCTGCAGAACTCCGGCGATCGGTGCGCAGGTCATGGCGGCGGTAGACCGGGAATTTCAGGCACTGGTCGCTGCGTTCGACAGCGCTGGCTTTGGCGCGCAAGTACCCGGCTGGCAGGCGGACAAACGCCT
Source organism: Alphaproteobacteria bacterium (assembly GCA_965222315.1). Classification (GTDB taxonomy): domain Bacteria; phylum Pseudomonadota; class Alphaproteobacteria; order Bin95; family Bin95; genus JACKII01. The sequence continues at coordinate 4,125,682 of OZ244951.1, forward strand.
CCTCACCATGTACAGCGCCCGCATTCAGAACCGGGCAGTCAAAGACCGGGCGGCCCGCCAAAAGGCCGAACAGCTATCCAGCGCTTCCGGCTGACCGGGAGCATCCGGCCGGAGCGCCGCTGCTATTGAACCTCCCTCCAACAGGTTGACCGTCGAAGAGATATCGAACCACTAACATAGCCAATGAGCGGGCTGGTTCACGAAGCGCCCGCGGATGCAGACGTTTCGATCAGATCACCGAAAAATGACCGGTAACACTTTAGTACAACGCCCAAATTATGATATTGATCGTGCGAAAGTGGGAATTACGTTAAGCGCTAACGAAAGTTACGACCATCAACAGTTTTGGAGAAATCCGATGTTAACGTGGGCTATCTTGTTTTTCATAATTGCCGTTATTGCAGGTATTTTTGGTTTTGGTGGAATTGCAGCGGCCTCTGCTGGCATCGCGCAAATATTGTTTTTCGTCTTCATCGTGCTGTTTGTGATTGCACTGATTGCCCGTGCCGTACGTGGCCGCCCACCCCGCGTTTAAATCAAGGCCCTCAGTCCCTCCCGGTATGTCGGATAGCGCAGCGTCACGCCCAATTCACTCTTGATTCTGTCGTTCCGCACCCGGCGGTTGTCAGCATAGAAACTGCGCGCCATCGGTGACAGGTTGGCATCCTCGAACGTAACAGCCGGCGGCGGCTCGACTCCCAGCAACTCTGCTGCATAGGTGAGCACATCCGCCGGTGCGGCGGGTTCGTCGTCGGCAACATTGAACACGGGCCCAGCGTCCGGCTTGGTTATCCCTGCGCGGACCGCCCGCACAATGTCGTCTACATGGATGCGCCCAAACAGGTGACCCGGCTTGATGATCCGTTGCGCCTTTCCACCGCGCACCCGGTCGAGCGGGCTGCGCCCCGGCCCGTAAATCCCCGCCAGCCGGAATATCTGTACCGGCTTCCCGGCATTGCCGCCCCACGCGAGCCACGCTTCCTCCGCGGCCAGCCGGCGCTTGGACCGCGCCGCGGTAGGCTGGCAAGCGCTGGATTCATCGACCCACTCGCCGCCATGGTCGCCATAAACGCCAGTCGTTGACAGGTACCCCACCCATTCCAGACTCGGCAGCATGGCAAGAGCGTCGCCATGCAGGCCGAGCACGGGATCGCCCTCCTCGTCAGGCGGTATGGAGGCGACCACATGGGTCACGCCCGCCAGCGCCGGGATCGGCAGTGGCCGTCCCCGTCCGAACGGCAGCACGCCGTCCCGCGCCTCGCGGCCCGTCCCTGTCACCCGCCATCCGTCGCCGCGGCAAGCGTCCGCTAGGCGGGTGCCGGTGAACCCCTGGCCAAAGATCAGTAGCCTTTTCACAGCCGGAACCCTCCCGGTCTTCTGGAACGATGCGCTTTGCGCCCTTCGATACGCGCTGCACGCTACTCAGGATTAAACCCACATCCTGGTGGTATCCTGAGCAGCCGGAGCCGCCAGGTCTGGCCAAATCGAAGGGGCCGGCAAAACACGCCTCAACCCAATTTCACATCCAGCCAGACAGGCGCGTGATCGCTGGGCTTCTCCCAGCCGCGCGCTTCCCGGTTAACGCCGGCGGCTTTCAACGAACCTGCCAGCGCCTCCGTCACCCAGATATGGTCGAGGCGGCGGCCCTTGTCGGCGGCGCTCCAGTCCTTCGCCCGGTAGGACCACCACGTGTAGAGCTTCTCCTCCGGCGGAATGAACGTGCGCACTGCGTCCACCCAGCCAAGCGCCGCCTGCACGCTGTTCAATCCCTCTGTCTCAATCGGCGTGTGGCTGACCACTTTCAGCAATTGCTTGTGGCTCCAGACGTCGGTTTCCAGTGGCGCGATATTCAGATCGCCGACCTTGATCGCCTTGAGACCCGCTTCCCGCGAGCGCTCACCCCAATAGGCCTGCATCTCGTCCAGGAAATCGAGCTTGTGACCGAACTTGTCGTTCGCCACCCGGTCCGGCACGTCGCCACCGGCGGGCACATAGAAATTGTGCAGCTCCGTACCGTCGGCCAATTGGGTCATGACATGGCGGCCATCCGCCTTGCCGCACCAGCTTTTGATCTCGACCCCCGCGAACGGCTCCCGCGCTATTGTGGCTACGCCGTGATAGGCTTTGATGCCGTTCAGCGCCTGGTGCGGATAGCCCGCTTCGGCCAGGGCGGCCGCCGGGAACTGCTCGTTCGTGCATTTGATCTCCTGAAGGCAGAGCACGTCCGGCTGCATTTCCTCCAGCAGTTTCAGCACAATCGGCAGGCGCAGCCGCACCGAATTGATGTTCCATGTCACAATGCGGCGGGCTTTAGCAGTCATCGGCTCAATCTTACTTCCGGGCTGATTTACGGGCTTGGCGCGGGCGGGATGCCCAGGCGCACTATAGCAGAGTCGCTGGCGCTGCATCGCGCAAGGCAACACCTTTTGCCCGACTTATCCCCCGCGGCCCCGCTCCATGCTGGCGAGCAGTTCCGCCAGACACGCATCCGGCTGCTCGAACAGCATCATGTGGCCGCAATCCGGCATCCGCACCAGCCGCGCGCCCGGCACCCGCGCCGCCGCCAGCCCCTGCACCAACGCCGCCCAGCTAGGCGTCGCACCTTCGCCCGCCGGCTGGCTCGCGATGAAGGTCGTGGGGCAATCGAAACGGTCGGCAAAGCGGAATGTGGAGGTGTTCATGGTCATGCGGTAGCCCGCCGCCTCCACGGCGGGCGGGCAGGCCAGCGTGTAGCCCTCCCCATCCGCCTTCGGGTGCAGGATGGCCTGCCCGTGCGCCTGCATCATTGCGCTGTCCCATGCCGCAAACGCCTTGCTGCCCGACAGCCGTTCGACGAACGCTTCCGGGCTGTCCCAGTCCGGGCGGCGGCGGAGGGCGCCATTCACCAGCACATCCGCCAGTTCGGCAGCGACCGCATGGGCGGGAAAGTCCGGTGTCGGCGATAAGGGCGGCTCGAACAGCGTGGCGCTCGCCCAGGGCGCCTCCCCGAACACGCACCCGAGCCGCAATGCGCCCAGGCCGGTGAAGGAGTGCGCCGCAAAATGCAAGGGCCGCTCCGCCCCAATCTCCGCCTGCACCGCCTTTGCCAAAGCGGAAACATCATGGGCCAAAGCGTCTGCCCCGCAGGTCGCGCTGTATGGCTCCAGCGGTACATCGGAGCCGCCGTGGCCCCGCGCGTCGAAGGCGTAGACCGTCATGTGCCGCGCCGCCTGTTGCAGCCAGGGCAGATAGCTGCCCGCCGCAAACCCGTTCGCATGGCCCCAAAGCAAGACCGGGCCTTCCTGAACCGGACCGTCCAGACCCGAACCGGGCAATCGGTAAAGCCGCAAGCGCAGACCATCCCGGCTTTCAACCCACCGGGCTTCAGCATTGCTTCCGGAGATGGAGGGCGGCCGGTTTGCTATAGAAGAAGCCGTCACGGCCTAAGCTGCTTGCCGTTTCTCGCCACGGACAAAGGCGTGCACCGCCTCCCCGAACAAGCCAAACAGGTCGTTGGAGAGCCGGTCCTCGCCATAGAGCGCTTCCGGATGCCACTGCACGCCCAGCACATAGCCGGGCGCATCAGGTGCGGAGACCGCCTCAACGATACCGTCGTCGCTCATCGCTTCCACCATCAGGCCGGGCGCGACCCGGTCGCAGGCCTGGGCGTGCAGGGAGTTGATCATCACTCGGTCCTGGCCCGTCAGCTTATGCAGCACGCCGCCCGGCGTCAGCGTCACCCACTGGGAGAGCGCGACTTTCTTGCCCATGGGCGCCGCCTTGTCGGAACGGTGGTCGCGCTTGCCCGGCAGCTTGTGCACGAACTGGTGCAGGGAACCGCCAAGCGCTACGTTCAGCTCCTGAATGCCTCGGCAGACGGCAAAAACCGGCACGCCCATCTCCACCGCCAGCCGGATCAGCGGCAAGGTGGTGCCGTCCCGCATCGGGTCGTGCTTGATATCCGGGGCGGCGCGCGGCGTGTCGTAATGGTGCGGCTCCACGTTGGAGGGACTGCCAGTCAGCACCAGACCATCCAGCCTTGCGAGCAGGTCCGCATGCTCGATCTGGTCACCTAACGCGGGAATGATGACCGGCATCGCCCCCGATACATCGTGCAAGGCGTGCAGGTAGCGCTCGTTTACCGAGTGATGGTTCATCAACGGATGCATCTCACGCACACAGGCGGATATGCCGACCACGGGCCGGGGCATAGGCATCGAACTCCATTTCCTAAGAAGTTGCTTTAATATGGCAACAATATTGCCATTGGGCAAACGGTCCAGCGAACAAACAACCAGGAAAAGCGCCAATGCCATGGAATTTCTTCATCGCCAGCGCATGCGCTGCGCTGTTCTGGATGGTGCCCCCTCCGGCTCAGGCACAGGACACAATGCTGGATTGCGCCGGATCGCAGCAGCAGATGAACCAATGTGCCGACGCCACACTGCGCGCTGCCGCGCAGGCCTTAAAAAGGCGCTACCAGACAGTCCTGCACAATGCGCGGGACAAGGAAGCAAGCGCGAAATTGCAGGCAGGGCAGCAGGCTTGGAAACGCTACCGCGACGCCCATTGTGCATGGCAGGCAGATGCGGCGCGCGGCGGCAGCTTGGCGCCCCTGCTAGCCTTGTCCTGCCACGAGGCGATGACCGGCGTCCGTGCGCTAGAAATTTCCAACGACATGGAGCAGATCGACCCAGGCCTCTGGGCCGGTGGCGCGATGGCCCGGCTGCGGGAGCACGCGCCGGAAGCGGCGTTGCGCGGCGTCTACTGGCTGCCGGAGGGGATTGTCTCCGCCGATTTCGACCAGGACGGCCGGTACGATCTCGCGGCGGCCGGCCTGAAGCCGCCGGATGCCGCAGGTAAGAACGGCAAGGTTCACGTGCTGGTCCTGCTGGCGGGCGCAGGCCAACCGCTGCATGCAGCCATTGATGTCGGCGGCGATGGCCTCTGTGCCGCCCCTATCGAAACACGAGCCGAATATCCGCAAGGCGCATCGCCCAGGCTCACCATCGACGATGGCGCATGCGACGCCTTTCGCTTTTACGTCACCGGCGAACCGCTACGGCTGGCCTACGAACGCAACTAGATCGCGAAGGGGTCGGTCACCAGGATGGTTTCGTCCCGCTCCGGACCAGTGGAGAGCAGGGCCACCGGCGCGCCAATGAGTTCCTCGATACGGCGGACGTACTTGACAGCGGTCGCTGGCAGATCCGCCCAGGATTTCGCACCCTTGGTGGATTGGCTCCAGGCTTCCAACGTCTCATAGACTGGCGTGACTTCCGCCTGGAGCTTCAAGCTGGCGGGGTAATAATCGTAGCGCTTGCCCTGCGCATCTTCATAGGCGACGCAGACCTTCAGTTCTTTCAACTCGTCAAGCACGTCCAGCTTGGTCAGCGCGATGCCGTCGATACCGCCGACCTGCACTGCCTGGCGCACCATCACGGCATCGAACCAGCCACAGCGGCGCTCGCGTCCCGTGACAGTGCCGAACTCCCGGCCCCGCTCGCCCAAGAACTTACCGATCTCGTTGACCTGCTCGCTCGGAAACGGGCCGCTGCCAACGCGGGTGGTGTAGGCCTTGGTGATGCCCAGCACATAACCGACTTCATCCGGCCCGACGCCAGCACCCGCCCCAGCCGACGCGGCGACCGTGTTTGAGGAGGTGACGTAGGGATAGGTTCCATGGTCGATGTCCAGCATCGTGCCCTGCGCGCCCTCAAACAACAGGCGTTTCCCTGCTTTCCGCGCTTCGCGAAGGCGGCGCCATGCGGGCTCGATATAGTCCACGAGCTTGGGCGCGATCTCCGTCATTTTCTGCAGCAGCGCGTCAGCATCTACCTCCGGCTCGCCCAAACCGCGCAGGAAGGCATTGTGGTGCAGCAGCAGCGGCTCAATCTTGGCGGCCAACGTGTCCGGTTCGCCAAGATCACACATGCGGATGGCGCGGCGGGCGACCTTGTCTTCATACGCGATGCCGATGCCCCGGCCCGTGGTGCCGATGGCGCCCTTGCCCCGCGCCTTCTCCCGCGCCTGGTCTAGTTGCGCGTAGAACGGCAGGATGACTGTCGCGTTTTCCGCGATGCGCAGGTTCTCCGGCCCGACCTTGAGGCCCTGACCGCGGATGCGATCGATCTCGTCCAGCAGCGCCCAAGGATCAATGACCACGCCATTGCCGATCACCGAAAGCTTGCCCCGCGCCAGGCCCGACGGCAGCAGCGACAGCTTGTAGGTATTCTCACCGATCTGGAGGGTATGGCCCGCATTATGCCCGCCCTGAAAGCGCACGACGATATCCGCGCGCTCCGAGAGCCAGTCCACAATCTTGCCTTTGCCTTCGTCGCCCCATTGGGAGCCGATGACCGTCACATTCGCCATACCGGGAAACCTTCACTGGTCGCGATCACAAACCGGCGGGGTATAGCGGAGTTCAATGCGGAAGGTAAGGCGGCGAATCCGTCCTGTTCGTCAGGCGGTTTCGCCGGTGCCTTTCAGCATGTAGACGCCAGCGATTTTCCACTCGCCACTGGGCTGCTGCTCCATAACATAGAGCGCCACCATAGGCTGCCCTTGCGGCCCGACGAGACGGACCGGCTGCACCAATTGGCCATCGGATTTGTCGAGCGGGCCGAAGTCAAAGGATTGGGGACGGTAAACCGCGCCATAGCCCGTGCGCACCATCTCCATGAAAACTTCCGGCGACGGAAACATCATCCTGATCGATGGCGCCGCGTAGGAATAGGCCATGGCCGCATCGTCCTGGCGGAAAGCCGCGATCTGGCTGGTGATTACCTGCTTGATGGCTGCGCGGTCCGCGTCGGACTGGGCACGTACCGGCGTCGAGACCAGCAGCACCAATCCCAAAATCACAATCACTTTCGTCAACTGGCGCATCGTTGAAGCTCCTTTGCATATTCCCAAACCGATACGCTAGCGCCTGCCTTTTGGTTTAGCTTCGGCCACCCCGATATAAGTGACGCTTGCAACGATGATAGCTGCCCCCAGCACGGTCAGCCAGTCCGGCACCTCCCCATAGAGGAGAAAGCCGGCCAGCGCCGCGATGGGCAGCCGCATATAGTCGAACGGCATGACGACGCTCGCCTCCCCCACCAGCATGGCCCGGGTCATGCAGGACTGCGCCCCGAAGCCCGCAGCCGCCAGTAACGCGATCCATGGCGCCATCTCCCAAGACAAGGGCCCCCAGTCCAATGCGGCTGGAACCAAGGCAAACAGGGCAATGTAGGCGTTCATGGAAAACACCATCATCGTCGCCGGATCGCGCGTGCGGGCAAGCAGCTTCACGAACACATTGGACGTGGCGTAGCAGAGCGAACAGGCGAGCAATGCCAGCGTCGCGCTGTTGAGTTCGGTAAATCCCGGACGGACGATCACCAGCAACCCGCCAAAACCAACCAGCGCCGCCACCCAGCGGGCGAGGCTGCATGGCTCGCCCAGCAACACGACGACCAGCACAATGGTCATCAGCGGATAGACCGCCTGGAGCGCCGTTGCATCCGCAAGCGGCGCGTTGGCGACTCCGTAAAACAGGAAGCTGATCGCCCCGAACGTCGCCAGTCCGCGGCCGGCATGCAGCAAAGGCTTTTCCGACCGCAATGCAGCCGGACCGTTCCGGACAAGCCATGGCATCAGAATTATCAGACCGCTAACGGCCCGGAACAGCACGATCTGGAACGTCGAAAGCTCCGGCGACAATTGCCGGGCGGCAACATACATGGTGGTGAGCGACAGGGCGGTTCCGACCATCCACGCAACACCCGCCAGATTGTTGACCGGACGGCCCGCCATGGTGGCCTATGCCTTCGCCACAGGCTTGGCACGCATGGCCCTGCCCTTGGCGCTTGCCTCCTTCACGGCGATATAGCTGACACTGGCGAAAATGATCGCGCCGCCAAGCAGCGTGAATTCATCGGGAATCTCCTGAAAAATCCAGAAACCCAGCAGCGCGGAAAACGGCAGACGCAGATAGTCGAACGGCATCACCACGCTCGCCTCCCCCACCGAGAGGGACCGGGTCAGGCACATGTGCGCCGTGTAGCCGGTCAGCGCCAGCAGGCCGATCCATGGCAGCGCCTCCAATGGCGGCGTGACCCAGAGGACGGCGGTTGGGATGGCCGAACCGATCAGCACGATGCTATTCACCGAAAACACCATCTTGGTCGGGTGGTCGGTCCCCGCCATCATCTTCACGATGGTGTTGGAGACGGCATAGAAGACCGAGCAGCCGAGCAGCGCCATGGTCGGCAGGCCAATCTCTATAATGCCGGGCCGCACGATCACCAGAATGCCCCCAAAGCCAACCATCGCTGCCAATATCCGGCCGAGACCGGGCCGCTCCCCCAACATGATGACGGCCAGCACGATGGTGAACAGCGGGTAGGTGGATTGCAGCGCGCTGGCGTCCGCCAGTGGCGAGCGTCCGACACCATAGAACATCAGGCTCATGGCGATGAAGGTGGAAAGGCCCCGCAACAGATGCAGCCGCCACCGGCTGCTGCGGAAGGCGCCAATCCGCTCCGTCATCAGCCAGGGCGTTATCAGGCCGATGGTGAACAGGCTGCGGAAAAACAGGATTTCGAAGGTCGGCAGGTGCTCCGCCAGTTCCCGCGCGGCGACGAACAGGCCGCTAAAAGCCGTCGCCGCTCCGACCATCCAGAGCACGCCAATCTTGTTGTCGATGGGATGAGCGGCCATACCGCGGAAACCTTAACGCCAGACGCAGCAACGCCGCCCCGCCAGTCTCCCGGCAAGGCGGCGTTCCACAACAGACAGCCAGCTTAAGCCAGCGCCGCCAAATCGGCGAGAGTCTTTTCCGGCTCCGGCCGCTGGGTATAGTCCGGATCGACATCCACGGCGCGCACCACGCCAGCCTGATCGATCACGAATCGGCCCGGCATCGGCAGGCTCCAGCTATCATCGCCGTTGTATTTCGGCAGGTTGATGCCGAAACCGGCATAGACACTGCGCAGCGGCTCTTCGACAGTGAAGCGCAGGCCGAGTTCGGCGGCGTAGTCGTTCTTCGGGTCGCTCAACAGGTCGAAGCCAAGTTCGTTCTTCTCCGCCATCGTCTTGCTGTGATCCGGCAGGTGCGGGGTCAACGCGACGAGGGAGGCACCGTGGGCTTTGATCTGATCAAGCACTGCTTGCAAGGCATACAGCTCTGCGTTGCAGTACGGTCACCAAACCCCGCGGAAAACAGTCAGGACCATCGGCCCCTGGGCCAACAATCCGGCAGAGGTGACGGTCTCACCCTTTTGGTTGTTCAGGGAGAACGCAGGCAGGGTCGCGCCTGCCTTGATAACGCTATCAACAATCCCGCTTTCGCGCTGATTCTTGGTAGCTTCGGCCATGATGGCGCGTTTGTCCGCGGGAATGCGGGCGGCAGCGCCAGCGCTGATAGCCTTTAGCCTCACGCTTAAAGCCAAGGGATGACTCCTTTTGATGGTTTCCCACGCTGGCACATAGCTGGTCTCATCATGCACGACCACCCTTCCGCCACGCAAAGGTCTCTGGCAGAAGTATGGGACCGCAATTTATACGACGGAGCTTTCCCATGGCCAAATCCGACCTGCCGATTCTCGAACAGCGTCGGCTCGAAGCGAACCTGGTGAAGCCGATTTACGAAGAAATGGCCGCCGCCCTGGGTGAGGAGAAGGCCCAGGAAATCCTCGGCACCGCGATCAAGAAGCACGCGGTCGCCCAGGGTGCCGCCTATGCCGAGGCCGACCGGGCGGCGGGCAAGGAGCCCTCGCTCGCCGGGTTCTATGCGCTGCTGCCGCAATGGACCACAGGCGGCGCGCTGGAGATGGACGTGCTGGAGGAAAACGACACCAACGTGAACTTCAACGTCACCCGCTGCCGCTATGCCGAGATGTACAAGGAAATGGGTCTCGGCCATATCGGCCACCTGCTCTCCTGCAACCGCGATGGCACCTTTTGCGAGGGCTACGCCCCCTCCATCAACTTCGAGCGCACCCAGACCATCATGAGCGGCGCAAGCCATTGTGATTTTCGCTATTCGGCGAAGAAGGGGTAGCTTTCGCGATACGGTGGCGTTTGTGTTAGGATAACGGCCTGCGACCCGATGGAGGCTCAGCTATGACCAAGCCGCTCACGATCAACCTGACCGACAAGGCCCGCGCCACTGCCGAGAAGCAGGCGGCCGAACAGGGCTGGGAGTCGGTCGAAGCTTACCTTGAAGACATCGTGGTCGAGCACCTGATGGACGTCACGTTCGGCACGCCCGACCTGGAGGCCGAACCGGACCCGGCCTTTCTTGCCGAAATCGACCGCCGCCTAGACACCCCGCGGGACCAGTGGATTCCCTGGGATGGGCAGGCGCTGCTGGCGGAAATCCGGGAGCATCGGGCACAGAAAAGCGCTCAACAAAAACGGGCGGCTGAGTGAATTACGACATCGTCTATCACCCGCTGATTTCGGGCGATCTTACGTATATCGATGACCTCCTGACCGAATACTCCGGCCCTCAGATCGCTGACGAAAAAGCTGTTCTGACACTAACGGCCATCCACGCCCTTTCCACCCTGCCGCACATTGGCTCGCGCCGGTGGACACCTGCAGGCAAGGAATACCGCATCAAACCCGCCGGCAAGGCCGTGATTGCCTTCACCGTCGATGACCAGCGGCAGGAAGTATTCATTGTTGCCGTCACCTATGGCGGCATGAATTGGCAGGCACGGGTGGTTTCGCGGCTGGATTGAAACCGGCTATAGTGCTGTCCAATCGTGAAGGCGTGTTGACGCCCCTCCTCCATCACGTGGAAAGACACCCATGGAATTCGGCACCTTCCTGCTCCTGCAATCCCCCACCAACCGCCCCTCGGCCGAGATTTTTGGCCGTGGTGTGGAAATCGCCCAGCACGCCGACAAGCTCGGCTTCGACAGCATCTGGTGCGCGGAACACCATTTCTCCAGCTATGGCCTGCTCTCCCGCCCGCTGATGGTGGCGAACCATATCGCCGCCAAGACTGAGCGTATCCGCGTCGGCTCCGCCGTGGTCGTGCTGCCGCTGCACAACCCACTCATCGTCGCCGAGGAAATCGCGACCGCCGATATTCTCTCCGGTGGGCGTCTGGATGTGGGCCTCGGCCGCGGCTACCAACCCTATGAGTTCGAGCGCCTGGGCCACGACCTCTCGGAGAGCCGCGCCCGGTTCGAAGAAGGCGTGGACATCCTCCTGAAGGCCTTTTCCGGCAAACCATTCAGCTATGACGGCGAATTCTACAAGTTCGGCGAAACACACGTCTTCCCGACCCCGCTTCAGGACCCGCACCCGCCAATCTTCGTTGTCGGTCAGAGCATCGAATCCATCGAGGCCACCGTCCGGCGTGGTTTCAACGTTGTCTCCGGCGGCTTCGGGGTGCCGGTGCAGCGCCTGCGGGAGTTCCGCAAGGGCTTCGACGCCATGGACGTGGACCCTGCCATCAAATCCAAGGTGCGTATTTCCACCCAGCGGCCGGTCTACGTGACGGAGGACGAGTCGGAACTCTCCGCAATTGTCGAGCAGGCGCGCTGGAACATGCGCGTCACCCTCAGCCTGCGCGCCGGGCTAGAGCGGGTCGACCATGACGGCCGCGCCATCGCCGTGCCCATGGAAAACGAGCCAAGCGAGCAGGAACTGCTGGACAATTATTTCGTGATGGGCTCGCCCAAGCGCTGCATCGAGAAACTGCATGAACTGCAGGACGCCATGGGCATCACCCATTTCAACGCCTCCTGCTGGTTCGGCGACGTGCCGCGGGAGAAAGTGCTGAACTCCATGCGCCTGTTCGCCGAGGACGTGATGCCGGCGTTCCGCTAAGCCTCGGCAGAAAGACCACCATATGAGCGTTCTGATCACCGGCGGTGCCGGGTTCGTCGGGCTGGAAGTCGCCCGGCAAATGCTGGCCGAGGGCGAGACGGACATCACCGTCTTCAGCCGCAATCCCTCCGCCCGGCGGCTTGGCGATCTGGCGGACAGGGTGACCGCGGTTGCGGGCGATGTTGGCAATTTCAGCCACGTGCTGGACGTGGTAAAGACGTTCAAGCCGCGCGTGATCTACCACTTGGGCGCGATGCTCTCTGCCCCCAGCGACGCTGACCCGGCCAGCGCCATCCAGACCAACGCCATGGGCACGTTCTATGTGCTGGAAGCCGCCCGCCTGTTTGACGTGGAGCAGGTAATCTTTTCCTCATCCGTCGGCACCTATGGCTATGGCTTGGACGAAGCCCCCGCGCCCATCGACGACCTGACCATTCAGCGGCCCATGTTCTTCTATGGAGCGACCAAGGCGTTCGGCGAGCACATGGGGCTCTATTACAAGCGGAAGCACGGGCTCGACTTCCGCGGCATCCGCTATCCCTCTGTCGTCGGGCCGGGCGTAGAGACACCCGGCGTGGTGCAGTACACATCCTGGATGATCGAGCGCAGCGCCGCTGGCGAGCCCTTCACCATCTGGGTAACGCCCGAAACCCGCATGCCGATCATGTACATTTCCGAGGCGGCAACCGCGACTATCCGGCTGGCCCAAGCGCCGGTCGAGGGCATCAAAATGGTGAACTATCTGGTCGATGGCGTGAAACCGACACCGAGCGCCGCCGAACTGGCCGACATGGTGCGGGCGAAGGTGCCTGGCGCGGATTTAACCTTCCAGCCGGACCCCAGCCTGCAAAGGCTAATCGACGAATTGGCGAGGCCACTGGACGATACCCACGCCCGGGAGGAATGGGGCTGGCAGCCGACCCACTCTGCCGAGCGCATCGTGGACGATTTCCTGAAAGCCTTAGAGAGAAGATCTTAAACAAATGACCTCGAAAATCGCCATCGTCGGCACGGGCTTGGTGGGCCGGGCCTGGTCCATCGTCTTTGCGAGGGCGGGCAATAACGTCTCGATCTTCGATCCCATGGACGGCGCATCAGCCAAGGCGCTGGACCTGATCGCGCAGAACCTGCCCGCGCTGGCCGAGGCCGACCTGCTGCGCGGCGAGACACCCGCCGCCGTGCTCTCCCGCGTCGCCCGCGCCGACACGCTGGCCGACGCCCTCGACGGCGCAGTGCATTGCCAGGAAAGCGCGCCGGAGCGGGTGGAGGTGAAGACCGAACTCTACAAAGACCTCGACCGGCTAGCCGCACCCGAAACGGTGCTGGCAAGTTCCACCAGCGGCATTCCGGCTTCGAAATTCACCGAAGGGCTGGCGAATCGCCAGCGCTGTCTGGTGGCCCACCCGATCAACCCGCCGCACATCATCCCGCTGGTAGAGATCGTGCCCGCGCCCTGGACCGATCCGGCCTTTGTCACGCAAACCCGCCGCCTGATGGAGGCGGTGGGCCAAAGCCCGATCAGCACGACGCGGGAGGTGAACGGGTTCATCGTCAACCGCCTGCAAGGTGCCCTGCTGGGCGAGGCGTTCCGGCTGGTGCAGGACGGTGTTTGCTCGGTCGCGGACGTGGATGCGGCGATTGCGGACGGGCTGGGCCTCCGCTGGTCCTTCATCGGGCCGTTCGAGACCATCGACCTGAATTCCGCGAATGGTGTGCCCGGCTATTGCGACATGCTGGGCCAGCTATACTATGATCTGGCGAAGGAACAGGCGGACCCGCGGGAATGGACTCCCGAACTGGTCGCCCGGATCAACGACGAACGCCGCGCCGCCCTGCCCATGGACCAGCATCAGGCCCGGCAGGACTGGCGCGACCGGCGATTGGCGGCCCTGGTGGGCCACAAAAAAGCACAAGCGAAAAAGGACGGAAACTCATGACCCAAGATACCATCCGCATCGGCCTGATCGGTGCTGGCGGCAATGTCCGCTCACGCCACATTCCCGGCTTCCGGGAGCAGTCAAACGTCGAGATCGTCTCGGTCGCGAACCGTACCGTGGCATCCGGGCAGGCCATCGCTGACGAGTTCGGCATCGCCAAGGTCTGCGATGGCTGGGAAGAGGTACTGGCGGACCCGAACGTGGACGCGGTCTGCATCGGCACCTGGCCCTACATGCACCGCACGCTGACCATCGCAGCGCTGGAGGCGGGCAAGCACGTGATGTGCGAGGCGCGCATGGCCATGAACCTGTCGGACGGCAAGCACATGCTGGCGGCGTCACGTAAGCGGCCGAAGCTTGTCGCGCAGATCGTGCCTGCACCGCACACGCTGGCCTTCGACAAGACCATCCAAGGCATGATTGCGGCAGGCCATATCGGCGACCTGATCGCCGTGGACGCGCGCATCGCCTCTGCCCGCAACTTCCCGGATGCAAGCACGCCGGTACACTGGCGGCACGACCGCGACCTTTCCGGCAACAATGTCATGAACATGGGCATCTGGTATGAAGCCATGATGCGCTGGGTCGGTCAGATGAAGACCGTCATGGCCGTCGGCCAGAGCGTGGTGAAGCATCGGGTCGACGACCAGGGCAACCGCATGGACATGCGCATTCCCGACCATGTGGACGTGATCGGCGAAATGGAGCAGGGCGGCCAGATGCGCTTCAACGTTTCCAGCGTGGTGGGGCACATGCCTTCGCTGGCCGACGTGCACATCTTCGGCACCGAAGGCACCATCCGCCTGCACCAGCCGGTCGGCGGCGAGATGGCACTGAGCGCTGGCAAGAAGGGCGACGCCGACCTCTTCCCCGTCGCCATCGACCCGGCCAATAAGGGCGGCTGGCGCGTGGAAGAAGAATTCATCAATGCTATCCGCGGCGTGGAGCCGATCACCCACACCGACTTCGTCACTGGCTGCAAATACATGGAGTGGACCGACGCCGTCACCATGAGCCTGCGCGAGCGGCGTGCGGTAACGCTGCCGCTATAGGCAGCGTCACTCTTTCCTTTGACACTGGCCTCTGATTTCGGATTGATGAATCGTCAGTGGGGTAAACTAAATTTTCGTGAGGGGAGAACCGATGAAGCACCCGTTCGATATCGACGATCCAAACCGTCTGTATGAGGTTATCACTGACCCTAACCGGCAAGACGGACTACCCCACTGGCCACCCGGCGAGATGCAAAAAACGTACGTCGGCTCGAACGGTCCGCAATTGGTTGCCCGATCCCTGGCATTCTTGGACATTCTGGCGAAAGACGGAGCATTTCGCGATGGGTGGAAAGGGCTGGACTATGCCTGCGGTTTCGGTCGGTTTGCGACACTGCTCACGACCCGTGGTGACGCCACCCAATTGGATATGGTCGATGGGTGGCAGCGCACCTTGGATCTGTTACCCAATTTCAACATCAAAAATAAATATTGGCTTGTCTCGGAGATGCTGCGCTCTGGCGAAATCCCAGAAGACCAATATTCAATGATGCTCGCCTTTAGTATTTTTACCCATCTCTCCGGCGAAGCGTTTTTAAATAATCTGAACCATCTCTATGCCGGACTCCGTTCAGGCGGTACTGCCTATATCACAGTACGGCATGATGAGTTTGCAGATCATAAGTTCCCCAACGAGGCGGCTTCAATCAAGCGTGATTTGGCGAACGATGGAATATGGTTCCGCGGTAACATTGGCAATCGCGGCAAAGAGCCAATTTTTGGTGACACCATCATCAATGATGACTTCGTCAAACGGCTGCGCGAACGGTACTCGAAAGTTGATTACCTCGGAAAACCGCATGATTTGCAGCATGTATATGCTATTCGCAAATGAACGATCCAGCCGCGCGGGCGGTCTGTTGATTATATAGAGGTATAATCCGGACACTCACTCCAATCGGACGGCTATCTCCCGATCAGGTTTTCCGCTAGCCTAGTGGGCTCATTTGCTGATGGATTGATCTGACCAATGCCCAAGCTCCGCCATATCGCCATTACCGTTCCTGACATGGAAGAGACCGCCAAGTTCTACGAGAAGACCTTCGGGATGACCCGCTCCATGGTCTCGCCCATTGCCATCCTGCTGACCGACGGGGTGATGAGCCTCGCCATTCTGAAGTTCCAGACCGACCAACAGGCGGGCGACGAGCGCGGTAAGGACTTTCACGGCCTGCACCATATCGGATTCGTCGATGATGACCTGCCCGCCATGCAGGAGAAGATCGAGGCCAACGGCGGCAAGTACCATATGAGCCTGCCGAACACGGAAGAAGGCGCGACAGAGGTCAAGTTCCGCGACCCCAACGGCGTCGTCTTCGACATCGTGGACAGCGGTTACGCCACCCGCGCCTGGGGCCTGAAGCTGTGAGCGGCGACCGTTTCGGCATGGGCTGGGGGCTGGCGGGCGGCACGACGCTCGCCTCCCTCGACGAAGCCCGCGCCGCCGCCAGACTGGCCGTCGCAGGCAAGTTCGACAGCCTGTGGATCTCGCACGCCATGGGGGTTGACCCCATGGTGGCGCTAGCCTGCATTGGACCGGAGTTTCCGGACCTGCCGGAGATGGGCACGTCGGTGACACCGCTCTATGGACGGCATCCGGTCGGCCTCTCCCAGATCGTGCGTACGGTGCAGAACGCGGTCGGCGGGCGCTTTACGCTGGGCGTCGGCGCAGCGGCGAAGGGCAGTGCGGAGGGGATGCTGGGCATCCCCTGGACCAAGCCCTTCACCTACACCAGCGAGTTTATCAACGCGATGGAGCCCCTGCTGGCAGGCAAGGCGGCGGACGTGGACGGCGAACAGGTCAGCGCCCACGCCAAACTGGGCATCGACGCGCCGGACACGCCAATCCTCCTGGCCGCCCTCGGCCCCCGGATGCTGCGCTTTGCGGGCGGTAGGCTGCAGGGAACGACGCTCGGCCAATGCGGGCCCAAGACCATCGCCAGCTATGTCCGGCCGATGCTGGAGGAAGGCGCGGCCAAAACCGGCCGCTCCGGCAAACCGCGGATTCTGGCGTTGGTACGGGTGAACGTGACGGAGGACCGGGAAGCAGCCAAGGCCACCGCGCGGGAGATTTCGGGTTTCTACCAATCCATCCCCTCTTACGCGAAGGTGATCGAGAAAGAGGGTTTGGCGGAGCCGGCCGACCTGCACCTGATCGGCTCCTGGCAGGAAGTGCTGGACGGCCTCGCCGCCTATGCCGAGGCAGGCGCCACCGACCTGCGCATCCAGGCCGCCACCCACGACCAGAAGTCAAAGGAAGCGACCGAGCAGGCGCTGGTGGAGTATCTGAATTAGGCATCGGCAGTCAGGCAGCTTCAATTATCTGCTGCGGACCAGTTTGTCGATTGCCGTTAGAAGACGCCGACTTCATCATGATCGATGCCGAGCATATCGCGAGTTGGAAGATGAGCCGCGGCGCGCTTTTCCGGACAGCGCCGGCGCTATGGTAAAAATAAGGCGTTAACTGCTGCGCCTTGGAGGATTGCCGGATGCTACTGCGGGTTCTTGCCCTCGCGTCCGCTCTGTTGGTGCCGTTGTCCGCTTTCAGCGCCCAGCCCAGCTTTGATTGCGACAAGGCCCGGTCGTCGGCGGAGAAAGCCGTCTGCGCGAGTGGGAACCTGGCTGCGCTCGACCGGGAGACAGCGCGCCTCTACAAGCTGGCGCTCACCGGTCCGCACACCGATGCGGAAAGCGCGGCGCACCTCAAGGCGTTCCAGCGCGGTTGGATCAAGGGACGGGACGATTGCTGGAAAGACGGTGCGGGCCTGAACGCCTGCGTCGCCGCCAGCTATGTGCTGCGCATCCATGAGCTGCGCGAAGGCTATGCCGCCGCCCGCGGCCAGGATAGTGACGGGATCAGCATTGGCCCGCTCGCCTACGCCTGTGACGGGCTGGAAGCCGGGCTCTCCGCAGCGTTCGTCAACACACCGGACACCCGCTATGCATCCCTGAAATGGCGGCAGAACGCCGTGGTACTCGTCCAGGCCGTCTCGGCATCCGGTGCCCGCTATACCGGCGACCTGTATGGAGAGAGCATGGAGTTCTGGGTGAAACGGCAAGAGGCGGTATTCACGCTGCCAGACCGGGAACCGCTTTCCTGCCGCGTGGACAGCACCGGGTGACGCACGGGTCCGCCTTCGCTCAGATCATGAACGCGCCGGCGAGACCCAGGAAAGCAAAGAAGCCAACCACGTCGGTCACCGTCGTCAGCAGCACCGAGGATGCTACCGCCGGATCGATCTTTAACCGGTCCAGCGCCAGGGGGATGGCAACACCGAAGAAGCCAGCAATCACCAGGTTGACGATCATCGCCGCCGCGATCACGCCGCCCAGGATGGGGTCGCCGAACCAGGCGGCTGCCAGCACCCCGGCAATCACCGCGAACAGGAAGCCATTGATGCCGCCGACCGAGACTTCCTTCCAGAGGATGCGCATGGCGTTGCGGCGGTTTAGCTGTCGCATGGCGAGCGCGCGCACGGACACGGTCAGGGTCTGCGTACCGGCATTGCCGCCCATGCTGGCGACGATGGGCATCAGTACCGCCAGGGCGACGATTTGATCGATGGTTGCCTCGAACGTGGCGATGACGGCGGAAGCCAGAATGGCGGTTCCCAGGTTCAAGAACAGCCAGCGGAAGCGCGCCTTGGTGGTTACCAGGGTATCTTGGTACAAGTCGCCCTCGGCGACGCCACCCATGCGCAGCAAGTCGTCCTCGTGCTCCTCGTCGATGACGTCGACGATATCGTCAATGGTCACCACGCCCAACAGGCGTCCGTCCTCGCCAACAATGGGCGCGGAGGTCAGGTTGCGCTGCCGGAACTCATGCGCCAGGTCTTCCTGATCCATGGTCACGGTGAAGGAGATCAGCGGGCTTTCCATAATGTCGCTGATCAGGACGTGCCGCCGGTTGCGCAGAATTCGGCTGAGCGCGATCTGGCCGATGGGCGAATGGCGGGGGTCGATCACAAAAATATCGTAGAAATCGTCCGGCAGGTCCTGCGATCCGCGCAGGAAGTCGATGGTATCGCCGACGGTCCAAAAGCCCGGTATGGCCAGCAGGTCGCGCTGCATCAGGCGGCCGGCGGTGTATTCCGGGTAGGTCAGGCCCTGGCGCAGCAGAACCTGGTCGGCTTCCGGCAGCCGGCCCAGCAGGTCTTCGAGCTGTTCCGGCTCCAGGTCGCCGATAACCTCCAGCGCGTCATCCGACTCCAAGTCGGCGACCGCCGCGGCTAACTCTTCCGGGTGCAGGAACTCGAGAACGTTTTCGAGGACGGCGTCGTCCAGCTCCGGCAAGACTTCCGGATCGAGCGCGTCGCCCAGATTGAAGATCAGCCCTTGCCGGTCTTCCTCTTTCAGGGCTTCGAAGATGTCGGCGACATCGGCCGCCGACATGGGCTCGATCAACGCACGGACGGTTTCCTCGTCGTTCGCGCGGACGGCCTCTTCGATACGGTCGATCAGTTCAGGGCTCAGCACACCGGCGGCGGCATCCGCCGCCTCAGCATCGTCGGGAGCGATTGGCTCAAGCTGTTCTGTCTCTGCCATTGGCCGCTCCTCGCGTCACCGGAAAGGGCGTGTGATCAGACGTTGCCTCATTGTTTGTCTTGCTGCCCGGCTTGCCAGACTGGCCTGCCGGTTGCTCTTCTGTAATGGTGCGGTCGAGAAGACTCGAACTTCCACGGGATTTCTCCCACAGCGACCTCAACGCTGCGCGTCTACCAATTCCGCCACGACCGCTTATGTTCCGAGGAGCAAGGAACAATGTTTGCCGCCAAGCGCCTTCGCTGTGCGGCAAGAGACGAGGCAGATAGCAGAGGGATGGCGATGGATCAAGCGCTCGTTCGGCCGCTGGAATGGACCGTCGCGGCGGAACCGGTCGGCTACGGTGACGCGGTGGCGAAAATGGAGGCGCGGGTAGCCGCCATTCGCGCCGGAGAAGCCGCGGAATGGGTCTGGCTGGTGGAGCACCCGCCGCTTTATACCGCCGGCACCAGTGCCAATCCGGCGGATTTGCTCACCCCTGACCGTTTCCCCGTGTTTGAAACAGGCAGGGGCGGCCAATACACCTACCACGGCCCCGGCCAGCGGGTCGCCTACGTCATGCTGGACCTGCGCGCGCGAAAGCTGGGGGTGCGGGATTATGTCTGCCGCCTGGAGGACTGGATTATCGCGGCGCTCGCCCGTTTCGGCCTGCGGGGAGAGCGGCGGGACGGGCGCATCGGCATATGGGTTGACCGCGGGCCCGACGGAATGGGCGGCCGGCGGGAGGACAAGATCGCCGCCATCGGCGTGCGCGTCCGGCGCTGGGTCAGCTACCACGGCATCGCCATCAACGTGGAGCCGGACCTCTCGCACTTTGGCGGCATCGTCCCTTGCGGTATTGCCGAGCACGGTGTCACTTCGCTGGTGGATCTGGGCTATCCGGTCACCATGGAGGACTTGGACGCTGCGCTTGCCATGACCTTCGCCGAAGTGTTCGGCGCGGTAGAGGCGGTTGCACAAAGCCTTACCCCTTGACCTCCACAGTCCGTGAGGGACAATTCCTGTCCACGTCCGCCGTCAATTCAACCGAGGCCCCGCCATGAATGGTGACCTGTTTGCCCCCGGCTACAAGCCCCTGCCTTTCTGGTGGGAGCGGAGCCCGCTGACCCAACGTCCCGACACGCCGCTGCCGGAGAAGGCGGACGTGGTGGTGATCGGCTCCGGCTATACCGGGCTCACCGCAGCGATCCAGACCGCCCGAGGCGGCCGGCATACGGTAGTCATCGAAGCAGAGGCCATCGGCATTGGCTGCAGCACCCGAAACGGCGGCCAGGCCTCCACCTCGCTGAAACCCAGCTACGGCATGCTGGCGGAAAAATACGGCCCGGACCTCGCCTACGACCTGACCAAGGAGGGCCACAACGCCCTGAAATGGCTCGGCGAGTACATTGAGGAAGAGGGCATTGACGCCAGTTTCCGCAAGGCCGGCCGCTATTACGCTGCGCACTCGCCCGGCAATTTCGACAAGCTCATCAAGACCGTCGAAAACCCGCCGAAAGGCCTGGAAACCGACGGCTACGTTGTGACCAAGGCCGAACAACCCGCGGAAATCGACAGCGCCCTCTATCACGGCGGCATCGTCCTGCCGAAACACGCCGCCGTCGATCCCGGCGCCTATCACAAAGGGCTTGTAGATAATGCGGAGGCGGCGGGCGTCACCCTGGTCGAGCACTGCCGCGCCCAAGGCATCGACGGCCAGAAGGGCAACCTGACGGTACGCACGTCGAAAGGCACCATCCGCGCAAAGAACGTGGTGGTTGCCACCAATGGCTATACAACCAAGACCACCGCCTGGCACCAGCGCCGGGTTATTCCCATCGGCAGCTATGTTCTGGCAACCGTGCCGCTGGAGCCAGCGCTGATCGAGCGCCTGATCCCGAACGACCGCGTGATCTCCGACACCCGCAAGCTGGTGGTCTATTACCGGACGTGCCCGGAGCGGAAACGCATCCTGTTCGGCGGCCGCGTGTCGATCAACGAGACCGATCCGACCGCCGCCGCCCCCGCCTTGCATGCGGAGATGGTCCGCCGTTTCCCGGATTTGGCGGAGACGCCGATCAGCCATTGCTGGGAGGGCTTCGTCGCCTACACCTTCGACGAGATGCCCCATCTGGGCGAGCGCGACGGCGTGCACTATTCCATGGGCTATTGCGGCTCCGGCGTGTCGCTCTCCGGCTATTTCGGTACCAAGGTCGGGTTGCAGGTGCTCGGCCGCTCCGAAGGCGACAGCCCGCTCACCGGCCTGGATTTCCCGACCCGGCCTTATTACTGGGGCAAGCCCTGGTTCCTCGCACCCTCTATCCGTTACTACCGCTGGGCCGACGAGCGAGCCGCCTAGGCCCGCCGAACAGAGCCGATGCGCGCGGCTTGACCGATCACGGAGAGAACCATGGTTCGCCTGACTGACCTGCCGGAAGCCGATGCGCTGCATCTGCTCTCCAAAGACTGCCCGCGTTTCGAGAGCGAGCCGTTCCTCGCCGGGCCGCCGCTCGCTGAACGGCGCGTGGCCATCGTGACCACCGCCGGCCTGCATCGGAATAGCGACCCGGTGTTCGACCTGCGCGACACTAGCTACCGGGTCATTCCCGGCGATTGCGATACTGCGGACTTGGTGATGAGCCATTCTTCGGTCAATTACGACCGGACCGGCTGGCAACAGGACGTGAACACGGTATTCCCGCTGGAGCGATTGCGCGAACTCGAAGCCGCGGGCGAGATCGGCGCCGTCGCCGGGTTTCACTACGCGCTCAATGGCGCCGGCTGGGAACCGCACGAGATCGAGCCCACCTGCGAAGAACTGGCGGGCTTCATGAAGGCGGACGGCGTTGATGCCGTCCTCGTCGTGCCCGTCTGACCGAACTGCACCCGCGCCGTGGGCGCGATTGCACACTATCTCGAAGAACGGGGCCTGCCGACCACCAGCATCAGCCTGGTGCGGGAAAATACTGTCCTGATCCGCCCGCCGCGCGCTCTCTGGGTGCCGTTTCCGCTGGGCCGTCCCTTTGGCGCGCCGAACGAACCCGCCTTTCAAACCCGCGTTCTCCGCGCCGCGCTCGCCTTGCTGGAGCGTCCCGACGGCCCCGTCATTCTGGAAGACTTTCCGGACGACGCCCCAGGCCAATCCGCCGCCGATCCGGCGGGCGAAGCGCTGGTCTGCCCGGTTAGCTTCCCTGCGCCGCCGTCTAAAGGCGAACCGGCCCTGCTCGACCAGGTGCTCGGCGAAATCGCCAGCCTGGCGCCCTGGCATGCCCTGTTCTTGGCGAGCCATGGCGGCCGCTCCGGTGCAAACGCCAGTGGGCTGACCACGGAGGATAACGCCTGCCTGATCGCCGGGTTCGTCGCCACGGGCGAAGGGCCGTCGGCATCCGGCGACTTTGCCGTCACTCTGCGGAACGCGGCGGTCGATTTTCAGGCTTGGTACGCCGAAGCAATGGCGTCCCAGCCCGGGCAGAGCGGCTCGCCGGGCGCGCTGGCCGACTGGTTCTGGGGCGAGACGGCGGCTGGGTCATTGCTTCTGGCTCTGCATCCCGCCTGCCTTGCCAGCAGCGACGCGCGGGTCCGGCAGGTCGGGCTCGGCCAACTGGTCCCGCGGGCGCAAAAGCACCGGCTCGGTGGCTAAACCCTGCGATCATGCTAGCCGCTGGTGCCCGAAACTAGGCGCAATCGCGATTGCGATAGACGGCCAGTCGGTCCTCGCCTAGCCTCGCCCCATCAACCGAGGAGGAACCACCATGTCTGCCGATCCGAACCGCGTCGTCTGCTGCGGCGAGAATCCCTTCATCCGCATTTCCGAGACCGATGGCGGCCCGGAGACGACGATCGCCAGCTATTGGCGCAACGTGCTCTCGCCCGCGGGCCCCGGCCATGTGCTCTATCTGAAGAGCGAACTGACCGACAACCAGTGGCGCATCTGGTCCGACAACATCGCCATGACCCGCTGGCTGCAGCAGACCATCCAGGGAATGCTGAACCCGGAACTGGCCGACCTGTCGATCCCGGTGGAGGAAGCCGAGTTTGCCAAGGATGGCGACCCGCACCGCTTCTATACCGAGTACGTCACCACGGATCACGACGACCTGTCGCTCACCTGGTACGATCTGGGCGATCCGCTGATGATCCACACCCAGCCCGGCTCCGGCCCCGGTGAGCGGCCCTATGGCGTCAACACCGTGCTGATCCCCGTTGCGGGCACGCGGCTGGTGCTGAATGGCGACCAGGCCAAGGGCCAGGCATGGGCACGCGAGCGCGAAGGCCGCCCCTTCAGCACCTCGGCGCTCGCCTTCTGCGAAAGCTGGACCGAGAAGCGGTAGGAGCCACGCCACCGGTCACGCGCCGGGCAGAAACATCCAGGGCGAAAATTCCCGGCGCTGCGAAGGTGGGGCGGATGCCCATTATATCCCTAAATGGGACTGCCGCTATTTAGGACCAAAAACCTATATACTGCAGAAGCGGATTGGCCCGGCCGCCGAACGGCGCGGAGGTCGAGCGCCGTTAGTCCGCCCGCCGTTGCTCGATGGGGTCGGTGAACAGTTCGACGAAGGCCCAGATTAGATAGACCGGGAACAGGAACAGGATGAGCAGGATGGCGACAACGGGCTGGCGCTTGAAGGTCTTGATGACCCCTTTGAACAAAAGCGCCAGGAGCGCGATGCCGACCAGGATGATGATCAGAATGGTTTCCACGGTACTTCTCCTGGCAAGGCGTCTGGCCTGACGCCGGCCGGCGCAATGAAAGCTACCTCACGATGTAAGCACTCTCGCCGCCGATACCAGACGTGGTGGGTGGGGGGAAGGAGAGGTTGGGGTGGCAGGATAATGGCGGTGCAGGAAAAGAAACTCCGCGCCAACGCCGCTTGCCTTGGCTTCATCTGGAAGCAGCGCAGCCTGATCCCGGTTCGGGCGTCCGTTCAAATTGGATGAGAAGTGCCACGCCCCATTATTGGGGAGGAGAGATTGCCGCGCTGTAGCCGCGATTAGACAGCACGTTGTCGAGCCGATGATAAGGAGCCGTCGCCACCAGCTTGCGGACCCGCTCCTCGTCATATCCCCGCACCGCTATGGCGCAGCACCCAAAGCACATAGCTCACTCCGCCGGCCGCAGCGATGGTGCAGAAACCGATCCAAGCAAGATTTTTATCGACATTTCTGGACCTCCTACATTTTCAAGAATATCATTGGCTGTTACGTTGTGAGCCGAAAAAACAGTTGAAGCTTGTAAGACCACATTTAAATTAGAAAATTCTACTCCTCGTCTAAACCGCAATTCTTTAAAAATTTAGTCAAAAATTTTAGATTTTCATCTGCAATTAATTTATAAAACATGCAGATTTCGGCCAAATTTTCGCCTGAAAACTCAATTTTTTCTCCAGCATTTACCGATAGAGAGCGCTCAATGTAGCGTAATCCTATTTCTATTTCTCCTTCGCCGGGCAGTAACCATGTATCAAACGGGGCGCGTTCCACTACTCTTTCTTCACCGCCACGGCTTGCAAGCATTTCGAATGCTTTCCATTGAACTATCAATGAAGTTCGTTCGTCATTGTTGCAGTCATAAGGACTTCGTACAATTCCTGCATAATGGGTTAAAGCATTACGAGCCAAACTCAACGAACTGAGTTCGGATTTGTAATCAGGGCACCCAGTTTTCTCTGAAACCCTTTTTTGCTTGTCGGCTGTGTTAGTGTTTCTTGCAAATTTTTGATCATATTCCAGAGTTCCATCTATCTTGCTGCCATGCATTTCACCGGATTGAACTCCCACCCAAATCCTATCAAGGAAAAGGCTAAAAAATGACTCAAGCTCACGCAGACATGAGCCGACTAGCCAATGTCGATACTCCTCTTTTACCTCTTCCCTTTTGGCATTATCAATCTCATCGGGCCAAAATCGATATCCGACACTACTACTGAGCTCGAAGTTGCCACCATCTCTCGAATCTAATTGATCGAGGCCCAATCGATAAAAGCTGCTGGCTCGTAAAACACCAACATCCATTACCCGTTTGATTGATGGTATCTCTATTTTGAGCCGCAATATCCGGGGTGGATCGTCAGTCATTTTTCACCCCATACCCACCCCCGCCCGGCGTTTCGATCACGATCATGTCGCCCGTCTCCATCTCGGTTTGGCCCTGGCCGCCAAGGTCTTCGCGGCTGCCATCTTCCGCCCGCACAACATAGGTCTCGCCGACCTTCCCCGGCTCGCCGCCGGCCATGCCATACGGCGCCACCCGCCGGTGGTTCGACAAAATAGCGGCCGTCATCGGCTCCAGGAACTTCACCTGCCGGATGATCCCGTCGCCGCCGTGCCACTTGCCGGCCCCGCCGCTGCCCTCGCGGATGGAGAAGCTCTCCAGTCGCACCGGGAAGCGCCATTCCAGGATTTCCGGGTCGGTCAGGCGCGTGTTGGTCATGTGGGTGTGCACGGCCGAGGTGCCGTCGAAGCCCGGCCCCGCGCCGGAGCCGCCGCAGATGGTCTCGTAGTTCTGGTAGCGCTCGTTGCCGAAGGTGAAGTTGTTCATCGTGCCCTGGGCGGCTCCCATCACCTGCAACGCCCCGAACAGCGTGTCGGTGACGACCTGCGACGTCTCCACGTTCCCCGCCACCACGGCAGCCGGGTAGCGTGGGTTCAGCATACAGCCTTCGGGGTTCACGATCTCCAGCGGTTTCAAAACACCGTCGTTCAAAGGAATGTCGTCCGCAACCAGGCAGCGGAAGACATAGAGCACTGCCGCCCGCGCCACCGCCGCCGGGGCGTTGAAGTTGGAGGGTTGCTGCTCGCTGGTGCCGGTGAAGTCGATTTTCGCCGAGCGCCTCTCCTTGTCCACCGAGACTTTCACCTGCACATGGCTGCCGTCGTCCAGTTCGTACTTGAACGCTCCGTCGCCGATGCGGTCGATCACGCGGCGGACCTGTTCCTCCGCATTGTCCTGGACGTGGCGCATATAGGCCTGGACCACGTCGAGCCCGAACTGCTCCACCATGCCCCGCACCTCCTGGATGCCGCGCTCGCAGGCGGCGATCTGGGCGCGCAGGTCGGCGATGTTCTGGTCGACGTTCCGGGTCGGATAGGGGCCGGAGAGCATGAGTTCGGCGAACTCTTTCTCCAGCAAGCGGCCGCCATCGACCAGCAGGAAATCGTCGATCAGCACGCCTTCCTCGTCGATGTGGGTGGAGTCGGGCGGCATGGAGCCCGGCGTCTTGCCGCCAATGTCGGCATGATGCCCGCGGGAGGCGACGTAGAAGATGATCTCGTCGTTTTCGAAAACCGGCGCGATCACGGTGATGTCCGGGAGGTGCGTGCCGCCGTTATAGGGCGCGTTCTGGGCAAACACGTCGCCCGGCTTCATGGTATCGCGGCGGGTGGCGATGATGGAGCGCACCGCCTCCCCCATGCTGCCCAGATGCACCGGCATGTGCGGGGCGTTGGCGCAGAGGAAGCCTTCGGGATCAAAGATCGCGCAGGAGAAGTCCAGCCGCTCCTTGATGTTGACGGAGTAGGCCGTGTTCTCCAGCGCCGCGCCCATTTGCTCCGCGATGGACATAAACAGGTTGTTGAACAGCTCCAGGCGAACGGGGTCGGCTTCGGTGCCGATGGCGTGCTCGCGGTCCATGGCCTCGACCCGGTCGAGCACCAGGTGCAGGCGCTCGGTCATGCTGGCTTCCCAGCCGGGCTCCAGGACGATGGTGCCGGTCGGCTCCAGGATGACGGCGGGACCCTTGACCTTGGTGCCGGGGGTGAGCGCATCGCGCTGGTAGAAGGGCACGTTCTGCCACTTGCCGCCCGCCCACACGGGCCGCCGCGCGATGGGTTTGGCGTCCCCGGGCGCGAGCGGGTGTTTCGGCTCGTCCGGGCTCTCGGTCTCGCCGATCACCTCGGCGACAGCGGTGGCGGCCACAAGGCCCTTTTCCGGCATGGTGAAGCCGAAGCGCTGCTTGTGCGCCGCCTCGAACGCCTCGCGCAGCTTGCCCGCATCCGCCTCGAACGGCAGTTCCAGCGAGGCGTCGGTGCCGTCGTAGCGCAGGTGCAGGCGGTACTCGGTGCGCACCGCCGATGTCGGCAAGCCCTGGGCGGTCATCTCCTCCTGACCGGCTTCGGCGAGCATTGCCAGCGTCTCCTCGATGCCTGCGATGGCGCCGGGCTCCAGTTTGGTCTCGACGCTCTGCTCCCGCACGACGCGCAGGTCGGCCAGGCCCATGCCGTAGGCTGAGAGCACGCCGGAAAACGGGTGCAAGAAGACGCTGGTCATCCCCAGCGCGTCCGCGATCCGGCAGACATGCTGCCCCCCTGCCCCGCCGAAGGCGCAGAGCGTGTAGCGCGTCACATCATAGCCGCGGCGCACACTGATCTCGCGGATGGCGTTCGCCATATTGTCGACGGCGATGGTGAGGAAGCCCTCCGCCACCTGCTCCGGCGTGCGCGTGTCGCCGGATTCGTCGTGGATGCGGGCTGCCAAGTCTTCAAACTGGCGCCTCACGGTGTAGAAATCCAGCGCCTGATCGCCGTTCGGCCCGAACACTTTCGGAAAGAAGTCGGACTGCACGCGCCCCAGCATGACATTCGCGTCCGTCACCGTCAGCGGCCCGCCCCGGCGGTAGGAGGCCGGGCCCGGATTGGCCCCGGCGCTTTCCGGTCCGACCCGGTAGCGCTGGCCGTCGAATTGCAGGATGGAGCCGCCACCCGCCGCGACCGTGTGGATCTGCATCATCGGCGCGCGCATGCGGACGCCCGCCACCAGCGTCTCGAAGGTGCGTTCGTAGTCGCCCGCATAATGGCTGACGTCGGTGGACGTGCCGCCCATGTCAAAGAGGATGATGCGTTCGAAGCCCGCCATCTCCGCCGCCTTGGCAGCCCCGACAACGCCGCCTGCCGGGCCAGAGACGATGCAGTCCTTGCCCTGGAAACGCTCCGCCGCGGTCAGGCCGCCGTTCGACTGCATGAATTGCAGAGCCGCGTCGCCCAAGTCGCCCGCCACCTGGTCCACATAGCGGCGCAGGATCGGCGAGAGGTAGGCGTCCACCACCGTCGTGTCGCCGCGGGAGACCATCTTGATCAACGGGCTGACCTCATGGCTGACGGAGACCTGGGTGAAGCCGATTTCTCGGGCGATTTCGGCGGTGCGGGCCTCGTGCTGGCCATGGCGGTAGGCGTGGATGAAAACGATGGCGACGGCGCGGTAGCCCTGGTCGTATCTTTCTTGCAGATCCTGGCGGGCTTTTTCTTCGTCCAGCGGCGTCACGGTGGAACCGTCGGCTGCCAGCCGCTCGGTGATCTCGATGGCGTCGGAATAGAGCAGTTCTGGCAGCTTGATGTTGAGGTCGAACAACTTCGGCCGGTTCTGGTAGGCGATGCGGAGCTGGTCGTGGAAGCCCTTGGTAATGGCCAGCAGGGTTTGCTCGCCTTTGCGCTCCAACAGAGCATTGGTGCCGACCGTGGTGCCCATCTTGACCGCGGCCACCTGCTCCGCCGGGATCGGCTCCCCCGTCTCAATGCCGAGCAGATCGCGGATACCCTGGGTCGCGGCATCGCGATAGCGTTCCGGGTTCTCCGAAAGCAGCTTGTGCGTGACGAGCGAGCCGTCCGGGCGGCGGCCGACAATGTCCGTAAACGTGCCGCCGCGGTCGATCCAGAACTGCCATTGCTTGGGGGACATGGGGGCTCACAGTAGGTTAGAGTGCCTGAGGCCGCTTTTTGGACACAAATGTGGTGAATTGGCAACTTCCTCTAGAGATTGTTAATCTTACGATAGTGCGCTTCCGCCTAAGTCTAGATTGTTCTTTCCGGCACATTACATCGTGCCTAGACTAGTTCTGTCACCTATTTATCAGATCCATAGAGGGTTTATTTTTTGTTCGTTACTAGATAAAAATTCCCGCTGCCGTATGGTACCGGACAGTTATTTAGTGGTTACCTTACTATTATAGGATGGTTTGAAAACGGAATCTACACAAGCTAATTTTCTTTTGCCTCTGTTTCGATTTTAATATAGCTTTTTGCAGAAATATTCTGAACTCTAACTCTCCAAATTTGCGGGAAGTCGAAGGAAAACCATGAAATATCTCTATATCGCAATTTGTTTATTGACTGCGCTTACAAATCCAGGCCCCCTCTATGCTGGGATGGATAATGATCAACTAAAATCATTAACAGCTAATGTGAAGGAATTATGTCTTCATCCAGATCGACGGGGAGATTATTTGAAAGTAGAAGGAAATGCATCTGGAGGGGTTGTTTTACGCGTTGTGGGCGCAAATATTGGAGGTACAATTACACACGAAACATGGAATGGAATAAATCAGCGAATTGACAACTATAAAACCGATCCACGCGAATGCACCGTGAAAGTTCTTGAACTGCTAATCCCTGCCTTAAAGTAACAATTTATTTTACCCAAGGAATTATTGGTTATCCGAAAAAGAGGTCGCGAAATATGCATCAAAAGCGCAAAATTTCATGGTCAAGATGTCTTTATGATATCTTTGCTGTGTTGATACTCTCCTCCTCTTTTATGTTATCGGCAAATTCAGTACACGCGGATGGTCTTGACGTCTTGCGTTCAATCACTGAGGCAGTAAAGGAGTTATGTGTTGCTCCGGATAGAGTGGGGAAGTATGCAGAAGTTCGAGCTTCCGGAGATGGTTCTGCACAACTAAGGATAGCTGGTGTTAAGGGTAATATTGCATTAAATGCGCATGAATGGAGCGGTATCAAAGATATCGCGAGAGAGCGACAGCCTACACGCGATTGCGCAGAACGAATTTTACCTTTGCTTCTTGAAAAATTTGCCCCCGATCGAAGCGAAAGCCGTTACACCGGTCGCATATTCCAGTGTCACCTTGATGCAAATCCAATTGGACAAATAAGATTTATCAAAAATGGTAGGCTCCTCTTTCACAGCACGAATCGTGTGCGGGCGGAATTCATGCCGACAGGTTTATTTAAAACATTATTTTTTGATAGTAAAGGAATCGTATTGGTGAAGAACGGTGATGGCGAGTTCCGTCCATTGAGGGGCTACAGTAAATCAATGATTGACACACCGATAGGCTATCAGCATGATTTACCATGCCTAATCCAGACAGGCTTTATCGACAATATTTTAGAGAATGTGTCGGCTAATAGTGTTTACTCCCAAAAATTACAGGACATGAAAAAACAAGGTTTCTTTGTTCATAAAGCGTCATGGTTTAGCTGTATTGGTAATGACGGCCTATTTCACATAGAAACAAAATCCATAGTTGATTCGCCACGGGAAAAAGGCGTAATGATGATCGAGAATGTTACCGTTGGGCAGTGCGAGGCTTACAATTAAATTCAATCTTGTCTTTCTTTGTCAGCGATCCGATCCTCGCCATCCTCGTATTTAAAAATAGGTTTGAATTTCCTACTAAACTTGCGTTGGCAAATTGCCTGCGAGTTTTTATACGCGGTTTCTGTGGGGCCGTTATGCCGACACCAGATATTTCTGAAACTCGGGGTGGTAAGTATATCTTCATTCTCGGTATATAAGCTCAAAAAAGACTTTGGGTTCCTAAATTTCGAACATTTTGTACATGCCTCAACTTAGATAAAAAAATTCTCAGCGTATTCCACTTCAAGATGACTGTATCAGGATAAGCTGAGTAAGGCAAGAGAAGCGACATCCTATTCCCTCATCCCGCGTCCGGATTATACACCTTGATGGGGCGGTAGGTCTTGTACGCCGGCGTCTGGTCTTTCCACATCACGCCGCTGGCGGCGGCTCCATCCACCACAATCGCCTGGCCGTTCACGAAGCTGGAGCGGTCGCTCGCCAGGAACAGGGCCATCTGGGCGATGTCGTCCGGCTTGCCGGCCCGCGGGATCGGCTGGCGCTCGGCGTAGTGGGTGGAGCGCTCGGCGACCACCTCGTCCGGCTTGCCGACGGCGTTGGTCGATAAAGGCGTCGGGATGTAGCCGGGGCAGATGCAGTTCACGCGGATGTTGGCCTCGCCATAAGGCATGGCGGCGGTCTTGGACATGTGGATCACAGCGGCCTTAGCAGCCGAGTAGACCAGCGGCCCGCGGCCCGCCGCGACGCCCGCAATCGAGCCCGTGTTGATGATGGAGCCGCTGCCCTGCGCCCGCATCACCGGGATGGCGTGCTTCATGCCGAGGAAGACGCCCTTCACCAGCACGTCGAAGGTCATGTCGAACTCTTCGGCGGGAATGTCCTCATAGAGCCCCAGCGCGCCGCCGAAGCCCGCATTGTTAAAGATGCAGTCGAGCCGGCCCCATTTCGCTACGGCCATATCGACCGCGGCCTTCACCTGGTCCTCCTGTCGAACCTCACAGAAGGCGAACGCCGCCGCGTCCCCCAGTTCCTTCGCCAAAGCCTCGCCGCGTTCGGCCTGCATGTCGGCGATGACGACCTTCGCGCCTTCGCTCACGAACAGGCGCACGGTCGCCTCGCCGATGCCGCTCGCGCCGCCGGTGATGACCGCGACCTTGCCTTCGAGTTCCGCCATGGGGTGTTCCTCCGGGGTGATTTGTCTTGTTGGCGGCAATGGTGCGGGAGGCGGTGCGGCGAGGCAATGGGGTTTGCACAAAGCAATGGGGTTTGCGCAAAAAGGAAAGGGCGGGAACTTACGCTCCCGCCCTCACATTGCACCGGTAAGGCTGTGACCCTATTCCAGATCGAATCGGTCAGCATTCATGACCTTGGTCCAGGCGGCCACAAAGTCCTGCACGAACTTCCCGGCATTATCGTCCTGGGCATAGACCTCAGCGTAGCCGCGGAGGATGGAGTTCGAACCGAACACCACGTCGACGCGGGTGGCCGTCCATTGGGTGTTTCCGGACTTCCGGTCGACGACGTTGTAGAGGTTCTCACCTGCCGGCTGCCACTGGTAGGCCATATCGGTCAGGTTGGCGAAGAAGTCGGTGGTCAGCGCACCCTCGCGGGCGGTGAACACGCCGTGCTTCGTCCCACCATGGTTGGTGCCGAGTACCCGCATACCGCCGATGAGCACCACCATTTCCGGCGCGGTCAGGCCCATGAGCTGCGTGCGGTCGAGCAGCATCTCCTCCGGGCTGACGGCGTAGGCCTGCTTCTGCCAGTTGCGGAAGCCGTCGTGCAGAGGCTCCAGCGGGGCAAAGCTATCGATGTCGGTCTGCTCGTCAGTGGCGTCGCCGCGGCCGGGCGCGAAGGGCACGGTCACATCGAAGCCTGCGGCCTTCGCAGCCTGCTCCACACCGACATTGCCGGCCAGCACGATCACGTCGGCGATGCTCGCCCCGGTCTCGGCGGCGATCGGCTCCAGCTTGGCCAGCACGCTGGCGAGACGGGCCGGTTCGTTGGCTTCCCAATCCTTCATGGGCGCCAGACGGATACGGGCACCGTTCGCGCCGCCGCGCAGATCGGAATGACGGAAGGTGCGGGCGCTGTCCCAGGCGGTGGCGACCATGTCGCTGACCGAGAGACCGCTCGCCGCGATCTTCGTCTTGACGGCATCCACGTCATAGCCGGTCGGGCCTTCGGGCACAGGGTCCTGCCAGATCAGGTCTTCTTCCGGCACTTCCGGGCCGATATAGCGGACCTTCGGACCCATGTCGCGATGGGTCAGCTTGAACCAAGCGCGGGCGAAGACATCTTCGAAATACGCCTGATTCTCAGCAAAACGTTCCAAACATTTGCGGTATTCCGGATCGACCTTCATGGCCATGTCGGCGTCGGTCATCATCGGCATGCAGCGGATGGAGGGATCTTCCACGTCCACGGGCATGTCTTCTTCCTTGATGTCCACAGGCTTCCACTGGTTCTTGCCCGCAGGGCTTTTCGTCAGTTCCCACTCATGGTTGAGCAGCATGTCGAAATAGCCCATGTCCCACTTGGTCGGGTTTTTGGTCCAGGCACCTTCCAGGCCGCTGGTGACCGAGTCGCGGCCGACGCCGCGGGTCGTGTGGTTCATCCAGCCGAAGCCCTGCTCCTCTACCGGCGCGCCTTCCGGAGCGGGGCCGAGATTGGCCTCGCTGCCATTACCATGAGTCTTGCCGACCGTGTGGCCGCCCGCAGTCAGCGCCGCAGTTTCTTCATCATTCATAGCCATGCGGGCGAATGTTTCGCGCACATGGGCGGCGGATTTCATTGGGTCGGGCTTGCCGTTCACCCCTTCCGGGTTCACGTAGATCAGGCCCATCTGCACCGCGGCAAGCGGATTTTCCATGGTGGAGGCGTCTTCCACGTCGCCATAGCGCTGATCGGAATTGGCGAGCCATTCCTTCTCCGCGCCCCAATAGATGTCCTTTTCCGGGTGCCAGATGTCCTCGCGACCATACGCAAAGCCGAAGGTTTTGAGGCCCATGGACTCGTAGGCGACATTACCCGCCAGGATGAAAAGGTCCGCCCAGCTGAGCTTGTTGCCGTACTTCTTCTTAATCGGCCAGAGCAGGCGGCGCGCCTTGTCCAGGTTGCCGTTGTCCGGCCAGGAGTTCAGCGGCGCAAAGCGCTGGTTGCCGGTATTGGCGCCACCGCGGCCGTCTGCGATCCGGTAGGTGCCCGCGGCATGCCAGGCCATTCGGATCATCAGACCGCCATAGTGGCCCCAGTCGGCCGGCCACCAGTCCTGACTTTCGGTCATCAGCGCGGTCAGGTCTTTCTTGAGCGTCGCATGGTCGAGTGTTTTGACGGCTTCCCGGTAGTCGAAGTCCGGGTCCATCGGGTTCGATTTGTCATCATGCTGATGCAGGATGTCCAGGTTCAGGGCGTTCGGCCACCAATCCATAACGGAGGCACCGGTCGAGGTGTGGGCTCCGTGGATGACCGGGCACTTGCTGCCGGTATTGGTGCTGTCATTCATAATGGGGCTCCCGTTGCTAGGTTCGTTATGTCTGGGCGCTGCGCATGGCGGTCGGGAAAGGTATGAACCAGCCGACGCCATCCCGCGCTCTCTCACAACAAATAGGGTCTGCCAGGGTAAAGAGAATTCGTTTTTTCGGATTATATTGATTAGTTTTTCTGATCATAGCTCCCTTTTTCACGAAAAGACCCGATCACGAGCGTTAGCGAGGCATTCGCCGGGTCCAGTTGTGTTCTGATTTTCAGGGATATTCTCCAACATCAATCCCGCCTGGGCGCTATCGTCATCGGCTGCCAGGGATCAGGAGACCTGCAGACTTCAGCCGACGTCTGGTGCGGTGCGCTTGGCCTGTCCCTATCGCCGTCCAGCCGAATGACCACTATCTAACTCACTGCCGGTTTGCGGCGCATGGCTGACGCCAAGGTTGCAATCGCCGCCACCTTGAACAGGGCCGCCACCCCGAGCACAAGGGCGTAACCGCCGAACCATCCCACCAGCACGCCATAGAACAAAGGCCCCAAGGCGGAGCAGAATTGGATCGCGGTTCCGGCAACGCCATAAATCGTGCCGAAAGCGTCCGCACCGAACTCCCGGCGGATAACGATCGGCGAAAGCGTGGTGATCTGGCCCAGACAGAACCCATAAACCAGGCTGACGGGTATCAGCACCGGCACGCTTGGCTCTATGGCAAAGGCCGCCAGCACCACTGTTTGCATGGCAAATACGCCCATGCTGTAGCGCCGTGGATCAACGCGGTCGATCACCCGGGCCAGCACCAACCGGCCGAGCAGTCCGGCAGCGCCGGTCGCCCCCACCAAGATGCCCGCTCTCTCCGCCCCGATCATCGGCACTGCCAGGGCGAAATGATGGGTCAGAAAACCGACCTGCACCAACAGGCCCAGCGCGAAGCCGCCTGCAACGCTCCAGAGCTTCCAGGAGCGCACCGCCGCCCGCCGCGCCTCACCAGCAGCCGATGGGGTCACGCTGGCTTCCTCTCTAGCCGCCATCGGGTCGCCGTCGCGGCCAAGACCCAGCTCCGATGGCCGCCGCGCCCGCAGCACCAACAGGACGAGCGGGATCATCACCACCACCAGCAACATTGCAGCGGCCAACGTCGCCTGCCCGAAGCCCCACCCGCTGATCGCAAACACCAGCAGCGGCACAACCAGCATTGCGCCGAAACTGGCGCCCGTCAGGGCCAGCGCGACACTCCGGCCCTGGTGACGCTCAAACCACGGCGCGACCGTGGCGCTCAAACCCGTGACCGACATGGTGGCATAGCCGAGCCCCATGCAGAGAAAGGCCGCATACAGGTGCCAAACCGCCTCTAAGCGTCCGACCGCGGCAACACCGGCCGCCAGGAACAGCACGCCAGCGGCAATGACAGGCCGCGGCCCCCAGCGGTCGATCGCAGCCCCTACCGCGGGCAGGCTGAGCGCATTGGTCAGGTAAAACACGGTCAGCGCCGACGAGACCAGTTCGGTCGGCCAGCCATGCGCGCCGCGGATTTCACTCAAGTAGACGCTGCCGCCGAAGACACCCAGGCCCCAGGTGAATACCGCCGCCGCAAAGCAAACGCCGACAACGCGCCAGCCGTAATACATGCAGGAGATCCTTATCGGCGTAACCTGTCAGCGATGACAGGTGCCAGTACCTAGTGGCTCGATGGAAACGGATGGTACCCATTCGTTTGCTGAATCGAACCACTAACTTATTGAATAGTGGTCTGATCGATACCCACCCAATGAGCGGTTCTGGACGCCGCTATCCGCCATGTCTGCCGTTCTACCGGCAACTTGTCCATTTCCGGGACATCCCAATCTCTGGTAGGGATGCCCGGGTCATACTGTACCGGTAAAGTCACAACATGAACCACGATACTTATACCAATGCCTACCTGAAGGGTGTGTTGGACAACACCAAGACCGTTGCCATGGTTGGCGCCTCGCCCAATTGGAACCGGCCGAGCTACTTCGTCATGAAGTATCTTCAGACGAAGGGATTCAAGGTCTACCCCGTGAACCCCCGCGCCGTGGATGAGGAAATCCTGGGTGAGCAAGTCTATGCCAGCCTGGACGATCTGCCGGAGACCGTCGACATGGTGGACGTATTCCGCAGCTCGGAAGCCGCAGGACCGATTGCTGACGAAGCCATCAGGCACGGAGCCAAGACCGTCTGGATGCAGTTGACCGTCCGCAACGACGAGGCCGCCCGACGGGCGGAGGCTGCGGGCCTGAACGTGGTGATGAACCGCTGCCCGAAGATCGAATATGCCCGGCTATGCGGGGAACTATCGTGGGGCGGCTTCAACTCCGGCGTGATTTCGTCGAAGCGGCGGAAGATGTGAGCCAGGGGCAAGTCCAGCCGCGTCATGAAATTTTAGGCATATGACGCAGGACCATTCCCCGTTGGCGCATTTCGGCTGGCAGCCCTTCTTCGCCGAACAGCTCAGTGCGGAAGATATGGTCCTGTCGCCGCCTCTGCGTGTCATTGAGGTCAACCGCAAGGGATTGCACGCTGTTGGCGACGGCTTCGACATGCTGGTCCCCGCCGGGCCGGAGGCGACGGTGGGCGACTGGCTGCTGCTGGACCGGCCCGAACCGGCGTTGAGCAAGGTTCTGGCCCGCAAAAGCCTGTTCCAGCGGCGCGCGCCCGGCACCGAATGGAAGTTCCAACTGATCGCCGCCAACGTGGACACGGCCTTCATCGTCTCGTCCTGCAACCCGGATTTCAACGTGGCCCGGCTGGAACGCTACATCGCTCTGGCCTTTGAGGCCGATGTGACGCCGGTAATCGTGCTGACCAAGGCGGACCTTTGCGGCGATCCCGCGCCCTATGTGAGCGCCGCCGCCGCGGTCTCGCCGCGCGTGCCCGTGGTGCTGCTGAACGCGCTGAGCGGGGAGCCGCGGGACAAGCTGCGCGAATGGTGCCAGCCAGGGCAGACGGTGGTGTTTCTGGGATCGTCGGGGGTGGGAAAGTCCTCCCTGGTCAACGCCCTGTTCGGTGAGGAGACGGAGAGCACCGCGCCGATCCGCGAAGACGACGCCAAAGGCCGCCACACCACCACCCGCCGCCAACTGCACTTTCTGCCTGGCGGCTGCGCGGTCATCGACACGCCCGGCATGCGGGAGCTGCAACTGATGGATGCGGAGGGCGGGGTAGCGGACCTGTTCCCGGACCTGTCCGCCCTGGTCGAGCAGTGCCACTTCCGCGATTGCAAACACGAAACCGAGCCCGGCTGCGCCATCCGCGCCGCCCTTGCCGCCGGTGAATTGGACGAAACCCGCCTCGCCCGCTGGGAGAAACTGGTCGCCGAAGAACGCTTCAACACCGAGTCCCTGGCCGCTCAATCATCCAGCAACAAATCCCTCCGCAAAGCGATCCGCCAGGCGCAGAAAAAGAACCGGAAATAGGGTGTGAGGGTGTTGGGGAGGGGCGGGCGGAGGTGGTGTTAGGTGATGTGCGTGTGGGGGAGGCTGAGGCTAACCGCCGATAAGCGCAATACGCGCAAATTTTGAGGTTTTAGTGCCCAATCAACAGCCCTACACGCGCAGACTCTACCCGAAATAGTCGAATCATTGTGGAAACAGGCTTGAGCACTTGATTTTTTACCGATATCCTTATTGAAGGTGTTCCTAATAGCGATTGTCAACCAACAACATGCTTAAATCGCTGTGTGTGGGGCAGGTTATGCGACCCATGATGCCACGCAAAGCTCAACCGAATCATGGGTAACTCGGGCAGTTGTCGGTCGTGATCAGATCGTACGTTGTGAAAGGAGATCAATCATTGGTAGGTGATGTCGTCGCCTCGACGCTCGATACAGCGTTCGGCGAGTTGCGGTTGCCCTTTGCCGCGCCTGGTGCCAAGCCTTACTGGCGTTGGGAAAAAAACTTCACGCCGTTTTCCATGATGAAGTTAGATGCCTGGAATGCTCGATATTTAAAGGAAGTTATGGGGGAGATTGTTGACGGTTGGCGGCTGGGTAATGTTCTATTCTTTGACGCGATCTTAATATGGACTGTAGATAAAGAGGGGGTAATACGTTACGCGATTGAGGAGTTGGTTCAGCATAACCTGCCCACAAACATACCAAAGCACCAGAACTTCTCTTTGACACGGAGAATGCCAAAGCTAGGGCACCCAGCCCTTGTATCAGGTGAATCTAGCAGGATTGCAGGAGAAATTAAGCCAGTCATCGGCGACGGTGGTAATTTCTTATGGTGGGAAATCAACAACAAATCCGGACGGTATGGTCTTTATCGGAGTCGTACTATGGATCAGCTTGAAAACGTGTCGGGTGAGTTTTACGAATATGGCATTGAATTGAGGCCCCGCTTCATTCAAGGAAAAAATTAGAAAATATTATGGCAAGCTTTTCGTTCCCAAATATTTCCTATGGCGACATCGAACGCCTCTCGGCGCTTAGGCCGGACAGCGTTGAGTTCGATCTGCTCCTACATGATGTGAAACAATATTTAATTGACTGGGACTCTGAAAGCTGGGTTGATGACGATGAGATTTACTCGTTAGGGGCCGAAATATCATCTCTCTTGGCTCCGTCAGCGCTAAAGTCTCTCACGGAAAAGATAAAAAAAATCGATGAAAGCGAGACTCGTAGCTATTTCCTTGTTGGCCTGAACGGTCCCCTGGATGCCGCATCAACTCAGAGCAGTGACCGCGCTCCTTTCCGCGACAAAAACGACTTTGATGCAATATTTCAATCACAAAATTTAAATTTTGCAATGAAAGAATTAGAAAAAGAGAGGGAAGGCAGAAAAAAATATGCAGACTATTCTGGAAATTATGTTCCGCTACTTCAATTTAACACTATTATAAGCAATAAACTTATTGAATTGTCGAAAATAACTTATGGAGATTCTGCATTTTTTCTTATAGATCTCTCGGTGGAGGGGCTGTCTTATAATCCAGATGACCAGACTGCGTGGGCCAGCCTGCATCGAGCGCTGGGCTCATTAGGCCGTCACGATCTTGAAGAAATCGTACTTTGGGAGAGGTATCGACGTTTCCCCGAAAGCCCCTACACCGTTGGGCAGCTAGCGGACACAATTTTCACCCATTTTCCCGATAGAATACAAGAGGCAATTGAACTTGAGAGGGAATATCTCTTCATTTCCCCGGATGACTTCTCGAATCGAAACCGCTTAGCGCGGTATCTCGCCCGAAGTGGAAAATCCGAAGATCGAAGATCTGCCGTTGATGTTTTGCTGGAGGGTATGACTGTATATTTGGGTGATATCAAGGGATATGATTATGAAAAACAGCTCGTTTATGACTGTGCTGTCATAGTAAACATATTTCAGATTAACCGAGAATTCTTCGAGGAAGATTTTCCAGAATCTATCTCTGGAGAGCATATGGGGGACCCAAGGTACCAATGTGAGATGTTGCGCCAAATATCCACAAAAAGTAGCGCTCTGCTGAAGAAATTCATTCACTCACTGTTCGTGGGTGAATTGTGGTCCAACTCAAGCGTGGAGGCCGTTGATGAAATCGTATCATCCAATCCCGGCCGATTCGGATCGTCAATCGATCTTATTGATGAATACTCTAGAAACAAAAAATCTCAAAGTTGGTTGCGATCTCTGGAAGAATATTTGGAATATGAATCAAAAGAATATTCAGATTTAATTCAACCGTCATTCCGAACACATTGGGCGGCGCTCGCGAAATTGATTGACATAATAGCAGATAAACCTTTTGACGGAGTTGAGCAGGGCGATGTTTCGGAAGGTTTGCAAGAAGAGACAAATGATTTTGCAGCCGCGGATTTGGATATCGATCTGGAGCGGTTGTTTAGGCAGGTAGGGGATCAAACTGATGTCACAGGCAGCAATATCATCGAACTTGAATTTGCGGCGGTGAGTTACGAGTATGTAGTGGCAATTGACGATGAGAAAAAAAGCTCTTTGCTACAGCTGCCTTTAGAAATTCTGGAGATGGGAGCACTCCGCCGAATTAGGCTGCGAGCTGAAGCTGGCGTTGAGTCATTGGCCAAAATGGCGTTTTCTGAACTATCGGGTGCAGCTTGGCATTCAGGTGCTCAAGAATATGCAGAAATTTTGTCATATAGGTATGGCCTGACCGCGAAAAAAGGTTACATGCGTTCCGACCAATTAAGTGGGCTTGCAGTTCAGTTTGAAAGAGCTATCTCAAACGAAGATGTCGGAAAACTTGACATGTTGGCGAAGCGTTATCGTCGTTATGAGGCATTAGCTTTGATTGTTAAAGCTGCTCTTGGTCATGATCAATCCATCGACTTACTGCGTCAACGATTTGAAGATATTCGACGAGAGGATGACCCTGAAACGAGAAAATTTGTCGAAATCATCGATTTTCCTTTCTTGGTCTATGAAAGCGGATCGTCTTTTGATGATGTTCTGAAAAAAAATTCGTCCCGGTTTCTTGCCGGTGCTCGGGTATATTTAGAAAGCTCCGTGGGGGAGTATTGGGTAGCATAGGCAAGTATTAATTGGTGGTGACTTGAAGTGTTCTTGACAATATCACCGGGGATACGGGTGTAAATATTCTAAAAAGATTCGCTGATTTTTACGAATACCTATACCGTTAACTACCATTGCCTCTCCCAACCCTCACCCCGCCGCCACGCTCCGCAGGCCAAACTCCCGCCCCGCGTGCTCCAGCCACTTCCAGAAGGACATGGCGGTGCTGCGTGGCACGTATACGTCATAGGTGGGCGGCTCCAGGTCGGCGCAATGGATGATGGCCGTCACGTTGCCCAAAGGCGTCTGCAGGCACTGGCCGGGGCCGAATACCGCCGGGTCCAGGTCCAGGCGGCAGCCGGTGGCCAGCAGGTCTGCCGCGGCCTCGCCGGAAATCCGCAGCCGCGAGCGGGCGCCGCTCACGTTGATGGCGGCGGCGAACAGGCCCGCGAACGCATCTTGCAGGCGTTCGGTCAGCGCCGGAGCCTCGCCCTCATTGCAAACCGCCAGCCAATGGTCCGGCCCCAGCCAAAGCACGCGGTAGTGCTCCACCTCCGCCACGCCGCCCGCCGTTAAAGGCAGGGCCAACCCCAGCACACCTCTGGCAGCCTCCAGGAAGGCCGCATCATCCGGCTTGCCCCGCACCGCAACGATGCCGACGAACGGCAGGGAGCGCACGGTAACAGTGGCGGTATCGTCAGGCGCGGCAGTCTGGGCTGCCAGGAACAGCTCGGCAAAGGGGCTGCGGGGCCGCGGGATCATTTCATCGACGGAATCAACCACGCTGGCGGCCTCCTTCCGGGTCATAGAAGCAGGGCGGCACCACTTCGATAGCGGCGCTCAGGCCCTGTACCGGCGACACAGCATAGAGTTGCTGGCCGTGCATCTCCCGCCCGCTTTTCAGCAAGGCCAGCCCCAAATGCCGTCCGAACGTGGCGCTATAGCCGTGGGAGGTTACATGGCCGAGGCTCGGCTGGGGCGTCTCCAGATCATCGCTGGCGGCAATCTGCGAGCCCACGGGGATGGACTGCCCTTCCGCCGCCATCACGCCGACCAATTGCAGGCGGTCCGGTTCGGTCAGCGCCGGCAGGGTGAGCGAGCGCTTGCCGATAAAGTCTTTCTTCTTGCTGACCATCCCGCCAAGCCCCAGATCGTCCGGCCCGATGCGCCCGTCCGCCTCCGAATGGGTGAAATGGCCCTTCTCGATCCGCAACATGCCCATGGCTTCCGTGCCATAGACCCGCAGGTCGTGCGCGGC
Organism: Alphaproteobacteria bacterium; assembly: GCA_965222315.1. Lineage (GTDB taxonomy): Bacteria > Pseudomonadota > Alphaproteobacteria > Bin95 > Bin95 > JACKII01. The sequence goes on from OZ244951.1 coordinate 4,167,565, forward strand.
GCCCGCCCGCAGGATCGCGTTCCAGACGCGGAGGCCATAGTCGGCATCCACGTTGATCTCGTAGGCGATCTCTCCCGAAAAGGAGAGCCGGTAGATGCGGGCCGGGACGCCGCCGATATCGGCATACTGGACCGTCATCATCGGGAAGGCCTCGTTGGAGACGTCCAGACCCGGCGTCAGGTCCGCCAGCAAGGCGCGCGCGTTCGGCCCGCTGATGGCGGCGGCAAACCATTGCTCCGTCACCGGCGTCACAAACACTTTCAGGTCCGGCCAAACCACCTGCAGCAGATATTCCAAATGCTGGAGCACCGAGCCCGAATGGTTCGTCGTGGTCGTCATGTGGAAATGGTTTTCGCCAAGCCGCATGGTGACGCCGTCATCATAGATGCGCCCGTCCTCCCGCAGCATGACGCCATAGCGGCCGCGCCCGACCTTCAGGTTGGTCCAGCTATTGGTATAAACGCGGTTCAGCAGTTCGGCGGCGTCCGGCCCCTGAATGTCCAGCTTGCCGAGCGTCGAGACGTCCACGACGCCAACCGCCTCGCGCACCGCCAGCACTTCCTGGTTGATGCGTTCCTGAGGGGTCATGCCCTCCGTTTCATAATACATGGGCCGCGCCCAGCCCGAAGCATCGGTCCAGACGGCCCCGTTGGCCGCGTGCCAGTCGTGGGCGGCGGTGCGGCGGACCGGGTGGCCGATCTCGCCATGATGGCCTGCCGCCATGGTGTTGAATGAAAAGGGCGTATAGGGCGGGCGGAAGGTGGTGGTGCCCACTTGCGGGATCGGCTCCCCGCGCTTGTCGGCCATCACGGCCAGACCCAGCACGTTCGAGGTCTTGCCCTGGTCCGTGCCCATGCCAAGCGTGGTGTAGCGTTTCAGATGCTCGACGCTTTGATAGTTTTCCCGCCGGGCAAGGCCGATATCCTTGGTCGTCACATCGTTCTGCAGATCGACAAACAGGCGCGCGCCTTTGGGCGCCTGGATGGCCCAAAGCGGCGGTCCATGGCCCACCGAATCGGCTTCAACCGGCGGGGCGCTCGGCTCTTCCGCCGCGAACCCCAGCGCCCGGGCCGCCACCGCGCCCGCGGCAAAGCCCTGTTGCAGGCACCCGCTCAAATCGTAAACCCCTGCCGCAGCGCCGGCGTTGCGGTAGGGCGCGCCGGCGGATTGCGGCACGAACGCCGCCAGGTCCTCACGGAAAGCGAGCGCTCCCTTCGCCTGAGCGTGCAGGTGCACCGCCGGGTTCCAGCCGCCGGAAACCGCAATCAGGTCGCAGTGCAGTGGGCGGTCCGCGCCACGGCTTCGCCCCCTCGAGTCTACCGGCGCAACATCCGCCCCGCGAACGCTCAGCATGCCCCGGGAGCTGATGACGGCATGGCCCGGCAGCACATTGAAGCCGTCGGCCTTTGCACGGGCTGCTGCCTCGCTCATGTTCTGGCGCGGGTCGGCTATCGCCTCGATCCGCATGCCCGCAGCCGCCAACTCGCGCGCGGCGCTATAAACGCTGTCATTATTGGCGAACAGCACGGCGGTCTTGCCGGCCAACACGCCAAAACGGGAGAGGTAGCCCCGCACCGCCGACAACAACATGACGCCCGGCCGGTCATTGTTGGTGAAGGCGATGGGGCGTTCGATGGCGCCGGTGGCAAAAATCGCGTCCCTGGTCCGTACGGTCCAGAAGCGCTGGCGCGGCAGGTGCGCCTCCGGCTCTGCCAGGTGGTCCGTGACCCGCTCCACCAGGGTGAAAAAGTCATGCTCGTAGACGCCCGCGAGCGTCGTCCGCGTCATTACCCGCACATTCGGCAAAGCGGCCAGTTCGGCCTCCACGGCTGCGGCCCAGTCCTCCCCAGGCTCGCCGCCGATTTGTTGCGGGGCATGGAGCAATTGACCGCCGAGCCGCGGGTTCTCGTCCACCAGGATCACCCGTGCGCCGGCTTTGCCCGCCGTCAACGCCGCCGCCAGGCCCGCCGGACCGCCGCCCGCAATCAACACATCGCAATGAGTGTGGCGGTGGGCGTAGTGGTCCGGGTCCGCCTCTACCGGCGGCTTGCCCAGACCGGCCATGCGCCGGATATGCTTTTCGTACCAAAGCCAACGCTTCGGGTTGGCGATGAAGGTCTTGTAATAGAAGCCAGCCGGAAACAGACCGCCCAGCACACCGACCGCGGAGCCAATGTCGAACTGCAGGGTCGGCCAGTGGTTCTGGCTGCCGGCCGTCAGGTCCTGGTAGAGTTCCTGGACGGTTGCCCGCACGTTCGGCGTGCGTCTGGCGCCCTCGCCGATATGCAGCAGCGCGTTGGGTTCTTCAGACCCCATCCCAAAGACGCCACGCGGCCTGTGGTACTTAAACGAGCGACCGACCAGCCGCACGCCGTTTGCCAGCAGGGCCGAAGCGACCGTATCGCCGTGAAAGCCTGTCAGCCGGAACTGGTTGAAGGTGAAGGAAAGCGGCTGGCTGCGGTCGATGCCATTGCCGCCTTGCTCGGCGCGTCCGGCCTGTATCATTTGTCTGTCCCTGCGCCACCGGGCGGATAGGAAGCGGCAATCTCGTGGGTGACCGTATTCCGCTCCACCACGAACCAATGATGGCAGGCGGCCCGGTGGAACCAGAATTCCTTGTGCGCGCCCTTCGGATTGTCGCGGAAATACAGATAATCCGTCCATTCCTGGTCGCTGACGGCAGCCGGGTCGGCGGGCCTTGTGTGCGTTGCATCCTCGCCGAACGTGAACTCAGTTTCGGGGCGCGGTCCGCACCAGGGGCAGGGTATGAGCATCATTGTTCTGTTCCCTGCCTAATGTGCCTTGGGATATGGGCCGGCGCCCTTCTCGTCGATGGCGTGGCCGCTGCGGAAACGCTCCAGCGTCAGCGCAGCATTGACCGCATGTGGCTCGTCCTTGGCCATGGTGTGCGCCAAACACCAGCCGGAGCCCGGCGTCGCCTTGAAGCCGCCATAGCACCAGCCGCCGGTCATATAAAGCCCCGGCACCGGCAGCTTCCCAATGATGGGCGAACCATCCATGGTCATATCCATCACACCGGCCCACTGCCGCATGAAGTGCAGGCGGCCGATGGAGGGGAACATCTCGGTCGCGTTGGCGACGACCTCCTCGACCTTCGGCAGGGTGCCGCGCTGGCTGAAGGAGTTGTAGCCGTCCAGCTCGCCGCCCAGCAGCACCTCCCCCTTGTCGGTCTGGGAGATGTAAAAATGCGCCGCGCCGGTGGAGACCACCGTGTTCAGGAACGGCTTCACCGGTTCGCTGACAAATGCCTGCAACAGATGGCTTTCGATGGGCAGGCGCACGCCCGCCATCTCCGCCACCTTGGTCGAATGGCCGGCGACCGCGATGCCGATCTTCTTCGCGCCGATCGCGCCACGGGTCGTCTGGACGCCGGTTACCGCGCCCGTCGCCTGGTCGCGGTCGATGCCGGTTACTTCGCAGTTTTGGATGATGTCCACACCCAGCGAGTCCGCCGCCCGGGCGAAACCCCATGCCACCGCATCATGCCGTGCAGTACCGCCGCGCGGCTGGGCCAGCGCGCAGACGATGGGAAAGCGGCTGTCAGGGGAGAGATTGATCGAGGGCTCTATCTGCGCCAGGTCTTCGCGCGTCAGGAACTCCGCATCGATGCCGCGCAGGCGCATGGAATTGTAGCGGCGCAGCGTTGTCTCGCGCTCGCCGACTGTGTGGCAGGTGTTGATGACCTTCCTTTGGGAGAACATGACGTTGTAGTTCAGATCCTCCGACAAGCCCTCCCACAGCTTCAGCGAGTGCTCATAGAAAGGCGCGTTGCCGTCCAGCAGGTAGTTGGAGCGCACAATCGTCGTGTTGCGCCCTGTATTGCCGCCGCCGATCCAGCCGCGCTCCAGCACCGCAACATTGGTGACGCCATGCAGCTTAGCCAGGTAATAGGCCGCCGCGAGGCCATGCCCGCCCCCGCCAATGATGATGGCGTCATAGGCCGGCTTCGGCTCCGGGCTGCGCCAAGCTTTCGGCCAGTTCTCGTGATGACTGAGCGCGTTACGCGCCAGCGCGAAAATAGAATAGCGGCGGGACATTCACCCTCCCAGAATACACGGACAGACCATCGTAAAGTCCTGTCGCGGTGGTGACCAGAGTGAGCCATTGCCGCGTATTATCGGCTCCCTATCTCTGGTAGTGTAACCCATACTTGCGATGGAACTAGCGAGGAACGCACCATGCTGCGGAAACTGTTACTGGTCCTGGGGGTTCTGGTCATCCTGGTGGTGGTCGCGGCGTTCGTTGCGCCAATGCTGATCCCCAAAGACTGGCTGCGGGAGCAGATCACGGCCCAAGCCAAGCAGGCAACCGGGCGGGATCTGGTGATCGACGGCGACCTGAGCCTCCAATTTCTGCCGAGCGCGGTGGTGAACCTCAGCGATGTCCGGTTCGCCAACTTTGAAGGCGGCAGCCGCGCCGATATGGTGACGCTGAAAGAACTGCGGGTTCATGTGGCCGTGCTGCCATTGCTATCGTCGGAGGTCGAGGTCAGGGAATTCGTCCTGGTCGAGCCCGACATTCTGCTGGAAGTCAAAAATGACGGCAGTGTCAATTGGGACGTCAGCGCGGGCAAGCCGGAGGTAAGCGGCGCGGGCACGGCTGGCGGCTCCGGTTCCGGCGGAAGCGGTGCCGGCGGCCTGGAAAGCTTGAAACTGGGGGACGTCCGGCTGGAAAACGGCCGGCTCGAATACCGCGACGCGCAAAGTGGCACGACAGAGGTGATCGAAGGCCTCAACGTTTCCATCTCCCTGCCGGACCTGGACAGCCCCCTGGGTGTCGAGGGCGGCCTTACCTGGAACGGCGAGGCGCTGACCATAAAGCTGGACGCGCAAAACCCGCGCGCCCTAACCGAAGCCGACGCCAGCCCGGTCGCACTCGCCGTGTCTGGCGATCCGCTGTCCCTGGACTTCAACGGCACCCTGGATGCCGGCGCGCCTGGCGCGGGTGGCAAACTGACGTTGGACGTGCCTTCCGTCAAAGACCTCGCCGCCTGGGCCGGCAGTCCGTTGGAGGTCAAGGGCGAGGTTCTCGGCCCGCTGAATATTGCGGGCGACCTGTCGGCCTCCCCCACCAACGTGGCGTTCAAGGGCATGACTCTCGCCATTGATGCGATCAGAGGCACTGGCGGCCTCAGCGCCGCGCTCGGCGGGGCGGTGCCCAGCATCAAAGCCGATCTGGCGCTCGAAGACCTGAACCTTAACCCTTATCTCGAAGCCTTTGGTGGCGAGGGCGGCGACAGCCCCGCTGCACCAGCCGGGCAACCGGCGCAGAGCAAGGGCTGGAGCGACGAGCCCATCGATGTCTCGGCACTGCGGATGGTGAATGCCGATCTCTCCCTCAGCACGAAGCTGCTCCAGGTGCAGGAGATCAAGGTGGACGAGAGCGCGCTGGCCGTGAAGCTGAACGGCGGCAAACTGGCCGTCGATCTGTCCAAGCTGGCGCTCTATGGCGGCAGCGGCGCCGGCAAGGTCAACGTGGATGCCAGCGGCAAGGTGCCGGCAATAGCCAGCAGCTTCAAGCTCTCGGGCCTGCAAGCCCGGCCGTTCCTGACCGACGCGGCCGGCAGTGATGCCCTGGCCGGCACAGCGCAGATGGATTTGGACATCACCGCCAGCGGCCAGAGCCAGAAGGCGATGGTCAGCGCCCTGAACGGCAAGGGCGGCTTCAAGTTCGAGGACGGCGCTGTCTACGGCATCAATATCGCCGCCATGATCCGCGATCCGGCCTCGTTCGTGCTGAACAAGGAAGCGGAGGCACAGAAGACCGACTTCGCAGAGCTTTCCGGCACCTATGACATCAAGAACGGCCTGCTCACCAACAATGACCTGAATTTGCAATCGCCGCTGCTGCGCATTGCCGGTTCGGGAACCGTAAATATGCCGCCTCGGACGCTCGACTATAAGATCGAACCGAAAGCGGTCGCATCGATCAAGGGGCAGGGCGGCGACTCGGATCATTCCGGCATTTTGGTGCCTGTTCTGATCACCGGCTCCTGGGACAATCCGCAAATCAAACCCGATTTGGCGGGTGCAGCCGGGCAGATTGCCAAAGACCCCTCGAAGCTGCTGCAAGGCGGCGATCCCACCAAAAGCCTGAAATCGCTAGTGCCGGGATCAGGCGGCTCCAGCGACGGCGGCGCGACAGGCGGAGATTCTGGCGATCCGGCCAAGAGCGGCGCGGAGAGTCTGAAAAAGCTGTTCGGCAAATAGTGTTGCAACCGCGGGCCGGAGCCATGGCTACATGACTTTATCTACAGGCCCGGCCCGCGTGGTGTTCGCCATCCCCGGCGATCTGGAGGCGCGTACCGGCGGCTACATCTATGACACGACGCTAGCCGCCGGGTTGCAGACAGCCGGTTGGGACGTAAACGTCCTGAATCTGGGTTCCAGCTTCCCTCACCCAAATGCGGAGGATATGGCGGCGGCGCTCGACCGCCTCGCCGCGGTGGATTCAGGCACGGCATTGCTGATCGACGGCCTGGCTTTTGGCGCCCTGGAAACTGCCGGTCTTGCAGCGGTCAAAGCCCCTATTTGCGCGCTGGTTCACCATCCGCTCGCGCTGGAAAGCGGTGTCGAGGCCGGGCGGGCCGCCGCATTGCGGAAGCTGGAGACCGCCAACCTGAAACTGGCCCGTCACGTGCTGGTCACGAGCCCGCACACGGCGGAGACTCTGGTGCGTGATTTCGCCGTTCCGGCGGACAAGATCACCGTGGCGCTGCCGGGCACCGAACGTCCGCCAGCATCCCGCACCGCGCCAGCCGCGCCAAAAATCCTGGCCGTCGGCAGCCTGACCCGGCGCAAGGGGCACGACGTACTCCTGCAATCACTGGCATTGCTGAAAGACCTAGACTGGACGGCGGAAATCGTCGGTGGCGCACACGACACGAACGTCGCAAAATCCCTGCCCCGACTGGCGGAGACGCTTGGCCTGACCGATCGGATCCGCTTCACCGGGGAAATGGACCGCCCAGGCCTCAACGCCTGCTATGCCGGGGCAAGCATCTTCGCGCTCGCTACCCGCTACGAAGGCTATGGCATGGTATTCGCGGAGGCGACCGCCTACGGCCTGCCTATCGTCAGTTGTGCTACGGGCGCGGTGCCGGAGACTGCTCCGCCGGAATCCTCGATCCTCGTGCCGCCGGACGATCCGGCGGCCTTCGCGGGAGCGCTCCGCTCGCTGCTGACCGATGCGGCACTGGCGGACCGTCTTGCTGAAGGCGCCCAGAAAGCCGCGGCAGGGCTCCCGACCTGGGAGCAGGCGGTGAAACTGGCATCGCAGGCATTGCAAAAGACATTGACCGGCCCGGCAGCATGAGCGGCTTCTCCGCAGAATGGCTGACACTTAGGGAGCCCGCCGACAAAGCCGCCCGCTCGCCCGCAGTGTTGGACGCCGTCCGCACCCATTTCGCGGGCCACGACGCCATGACCGTCTGCGACCTGGGCGCCGGCACAGGCGCGGCGGTGGACGCGTTCGGCGCCTATCTACCGGTCAGGCAGCACTGGCAACTCGCCGATGATGATGCCGCTAACCTCGCCGCTGCAAAGCGCTTGCAGGAAAGCGATACTGTCACGGTGAAGCCGGTCTTGGCCGACCTGTCGGAAAATCCGGCGCCCTGGGGGACAGGCTGCCAGTTGGTGACGGCGACGGCGCTCTTCGATCTCGCGAGCCCCGCCTGGATCGCCGGCCTGGCCGGGCGGCTGGCGGCAGACAGGCTGCCCTTACTGGCGACACTCACCTATGACGGCGCACAGGCGTTTTCGGCCAACCATCCGGCCGATGCGGAGATGCTCGCAGCATTCAACCGGCATCAACGGCTAGACAAGGGCCTTGGCGGTCCCGCTTCCGGGCCGGACGGCACGACAGCCTTGGCAGGCGCGCTTGAGGCAAACGGCTACCGCCTAACCCGCGCGGCAAGCCCCTGGCAGCTGGATGGCAGACGGGACGCGGCGATGATCGCAGCCTTGCTGGAAGGCTGGGCGGAAGCGGTTGCGGATGCCGGTTTCGTGCCCGCCGGGACCGCGCGCGACTGGCGGCAAGCGCACTTGGAACGGGCCGATTCGCTTACCGTCGGCCATTGGGACCTGTTCGCGATCCCCGGGTGAGCCTCAAGAATACGCCGCCGCTTAAGTCGTCCGGAGGTCGCAGGCAAACAGCACATCGCCGCCACCAAACACATGAATGGCGGCGGCCGGGCGCGTGGCCTCCGCCACCTCGCTGACACCCGGCAGGGCAAGCCCGGTCAGCCCCGACCCCAGAACCACCGGCGCCACCAGCACGTGTAGCAGATCAAGCACTCCGGCAGCGAGGAAATGGCTCACGGTCGTCCCGCCACCCTCAATCAGGATGCGGGAAAGCCCCACGGCCCTAAGGTTCTCCAAAATCCAGGCAGGTTCGAGCCGACCGCCGGGCGTGGCCAGCCGCTCAACCGAAGCATCCAGCGCACTGCTGCCGCCAAACACAATCCGCCGCGCCCCATCATTCGGACACCAGACATGAGCGGACGGGCAGACGGTGCCACCCGGATCAATGACTACGCGGGCCGGGCTCTCTCCCTGGCAATGCCGGACGGTGAGTTGGGGGTTGTCGGTGCGGGCAGTCCCTGCCCCGACTACCACGGCATCCACCAGGGCCCGCAACTGGTGCAGATGGGTCATTGCAGCGGGGCCGTTAATGCCGCGCGAGCTGCCCGTCGGCGTCGCGATACGGCCGTCGAGCGACTGCCCCAACTGCGCGACAACCAACGGCGCGCTGGTGGCCTTGGCCTCCCGCAACGGCGCCAAGGCGCGGCTCAACGTGCCGGCCTCTTGTCCCGGCATGGACACACCGCGCCCTTTGGCTGGACTTTCCGGCCAATTCGCGTCGTTCACCGCTGCCGGTCCTCCGGAACCTTGCTTGGCGGGACATCTTTGTGAATTCGATGCATCGTGGCGGTGTCAGAACATTGCGGAGTGACGGGAGCCTGATAGCGGTCAAATCGGCACTTGTATCGGTCAATTGCAACCGAACCCTGCTTCACATTTGGGTGTACGCGCCGCGGGAAGGCGGGCAGGCGTTCTTGGCAGCGGGCCGCCGGGCGTGGCAAGCTGCACGCCAATGATCCGCGCCGTTGCGCCGAGGAACCGCCTGCCATGAGCCTCCTATCCGGTTTTCGCCTTGTCCAGTTGGGACAGGGCCGCGCTGCTGCCGTCTGCGGCCGCCTGTTCGCCGACAGCGGGGCGAGCGTGGCGACGTTCGGCGTGCGGTCGGACAATGTCGCGGATGTCCATTTCAACAGCGGCAAGACCGCTGTCTCTGAGGCGGACCTGCCCGGTGTGCTGGCATCGGCCGACCTGATAGTGACGGAAGGCGGCCCCGCGGCCCTCGCGGCCCATGGCTGGCGTGAAGCAGAACTTCGGGCCGCAGCGCCCAATGCCGCGCTGGTGCTGATTTCCCCCTTTGGACAGACCGGCCCATGGGCGGACGCCCCGGCAACCGATCTGACCCTGTTCTATGCAAGCGGCATCGCCCGCCTGCTGACCGGCCAGGTGGACGACCTGAGCGAGCCGCCCATCCACGCCGTGGCGGAGCAATCGGCGGTCATCGGCGGTGCCGCGGCGGCCTGCGCCGGGATGCACGCCGTGCTAAGCACCACCCCGGCGGCGGTCGACGTTTCGATCCAGGAAGCCTTGGCCACCCTCGCCATGACGGAGTTGACCCGGGCCGGGCAGACCGGCAGCAGTTGGCAGCGCAAACGCCTGACGGATGGCAATGGCGCGACCGTTTGCATCCTGCCGGCGTCCGACGGCTACGCTGCCATCTCTCCCCGGGAAGAAAAGCAATGGACGGCCTGGCTGGCGGCAATGGGCTCCCCCGCTTGGGGTGCCGAACCTCGCTTCGCCCGGAAGGCCGACCGCGTCGCCAATTGGGACGCGCTGCACGCCCTGATGAGCGAATGGAGCCGCCAGCACTCCAAGCAATGGATCGCCGATACGGCCCAGGCAGCGCACGTCCCCAGCTTTCCGCTGATGGAACTGGACGAGCATTTGGAGTCACCCCAACTCGCCCACCGCCGTTTCTTCCGGGAGGCGATGGCTGACGGCCAGACCGTCAAAGCCCCCGGCAAGCCCTTCCGCCTGAACTTCACCGAAAGTGATGCCGACGTAACGGCGCCACCGCCCGGCAAGCTGCCACTGGAAGGCGTGCGGGTGCTGGATTTCAGTTGGGTGATCGCCGGGCCAACCGCCACCCGCCATCTGGCGGCGATGGGTGCGGAAGTGATCAAGGTCGAAGCGCCGGGTAAGGGCGATCCCGGCCGCGGCTCCGAATTGCATGCGGTTCTTGGCCAGGCGAAAAAGGCTATCGTCCTGGATCTCAAGAAGCCGGAGGCGGTGCGCATCGCCAAAGATTTGGCGCTCCAATCCGACATCCTGATCGAGAATTTCGCCACTGGTGTCATGGACCGGCTCGGCCTGGGTGCGGCGGCATTGCAGGATCTGAACCCCAACCTGATCTACATTTCCGCCTCCGGCATGGGCCGCACGGGACCGGAAGCAAATGCCGTTGCCTACGGCACCCTGGTGCAATGCTACGCCGGCTTTGCCGGTCTGAACCGGCACCCGGACCGCCCGCCCCGCGTCGGCATGGCCTGGCTCGACCCCATGTGCGGCCTCGTCCTGCCCTATGTCGCGGCGGCAGCAGTCTGGCGGCAGCGCAGGCAAGGCGGCAATGGCGTGCGGGCCGACTTCTCCATGATCGAGGCGATGCTCTGGTCGATGCCCGGCCCCTTGATCGAAGCGCAACTGGGCCGGAAACCGGAACCACAGGGCAATGCTTCATCGGAACACGCGCCCCATGGCGTGTTTCGATGTGCAGGCGAGGACGATTGGCTGGCTCTCGCTGTCACCTCCGACCGGGAATGGCAGGCGCTTTGCGGTGGCGTGCCTGCGCTGGCGCAATACCCAGACTTGGACCTGCCAGGACGGCAGTCAGAATCCGCCGGTATAGAGGCGGCCCTTGCCTCCTGGGCAGCGCAGCAGCACGGTTCCGAGGCAGCAGCAACGTTGATGGAGGCCGGTGTGGCGGCATCGGCGCTGGCAGGCTCGGCCGATTTGGTGGCGAACGCGCACCTGAAAGCACGCGGCTTCTGGGATGCCTACGGTCAGGGCCACCTGCCTGGCCTGCCCTGGCAAGCGAACTTCGGCCGCCAGACGGGCGCGGCCCCCGGCCTCGGCGAACACACAGGCGCCGTGCTGGCGGAGGTTCTGGGCATGGATGCCGGCGAGATTGTCCGATTGCAGGCGGCAGGCGTGGTTGCTTGAGGGCAGGGCCGCGGCGCAACAAAATCCCAAACCCCTTCGATACGCTTACTCGCGCTCGCTACTCAGGATGCTGGCCGTTTTGAGGCGCCTGCTAGCCCCGCGCCGAGTCCCAGCCGTCCCAGTGTACGATCTCGTCAATGGGCGGGCGTTTGGCTGGCTTGAAGTCAGTGCCGATCGTGTAGGCGACAGGCAGCAGGCCGCACTGCATCATGCCGTCGGGGATGCCCAGCAATTCTGCCGCCTCGGCATCTTTGGACAGATGCAGCGTTGTCAGGCAGGACCCCAGCCCCCGCGAGCGCAAAGCTAGTTGGAAGCTCCACACCGCTGGCATGATCGAGCCCATCAGCCCCGCCCAAACCCGCCGTGGCGGATCATCGGGCAAATGGTCAACGCGGATGCAGGGAATCACGTGTACCGGCACGTGCTGCAGGTTCTCCGCCAGGTAATCGGCGGACGAGAATATCCGCTTGTTCTGGGTTTCCCCGCTGGCCTCCGCCTGCTTCTCCGCCTCTTTCAGATAGGTGCCGACACCCTGCCGGTAGAGGTCAGCCAACGCCGCGCGCTTGCCCGCGTCCTTCACCACCAGCCAACGCCAGCCCTGCTTGTTGCTGCCGGTGGGTGCTTGCAGGGTCAGTTCCAGACATTCGCGGATGACCGAGTCAGGCACGGGCTTGTCCAAATCCAGCCGCTTGCGCACGGCGCGGGTGGTGGAGAGCAGGCGGTCGGTCTCGGCGAGATCGAATGGCGGCATCGGACGATTCCTTTCAGGCATGATTATTGGCGGGCATTGTCTCTGCTTGAGCCGGTGAGCGCTAGGCGTTTGGTGCCGAAAGGCACATAAGACCAGAGAAACGGTGTGTTAACATCCATGTCACAATGTCTGGAAGACCAGCCGACATGGAGGAACCAAGATGACCAAACCAAATAAGCCCACCCGCCCGACGATCACCAGGCGCGCTCTTATCCGGGGCATCGCCGCGATAGGCGGCACCGGCGCGGCCTATTCCGCGATGCACGCCATGGGCCTGTTTGGTTCTGGCCAAGCATTGGCCAAGGGCAAAGGCGTTTTCGACACAACTGCTCCCCTGCCGAACGGCAGCCTGGATGGCAAGAACATCGTCATTATCGGCGCGGGTATCGCCGGGCTCTGCTCCGCGCTCCGCGCCGCGCGGGCTGGCGCAAACGTGGTGATACTGGAGGCCACCAACCATGTGGGCGGCCGCAGTCTGACCCTGCGCAACGGCGACCAGTTCAGCGAGTGGGACTGGGACACGCCGTCCATTATGAAGTTCGAGGCTGTCGGCGATATGCCGGCCAACCATCCCGACAACTACCTGAACGCCGGTCCGGGCCGCATTCCCCAGCACCACACCCGCGTCATCGACTATTGCAAGGAGTTGGGCGTCGCCCTCCAGCCCTACATCTTCCACAGCGCTGCCAACCTGATGCAGAACGATGGTTGGAACGGCGGGGTTCCCGTGCAGTTGCGCCGCCTGAACAACGACATGCGCGGCCATTTGGCGGAGATGATCGCCAAGGTGCAGAACCAGGGCGCGCTCGACCAGTTGGTCGATCCGTCGGAGGCCGACGCCTTCCTCGGCATGCTCCAGCATTTCGGCCAATTGTCGGCGGAGGGCGCGGAGATGGTCTACCTGGGCGCGTCGCTCGCCGACGACTACCCGCGTGCGGGCTATGTCATTGACTCACTGAACTACCGCCAGCTCAATCCGGGCGACGTGACCCAGCCGGGCACGCCATGGCCGACGCTTTCGATGGACGACGTGTTGCAGTCGGACTTCTGGAATGATGAGATGTTCAACAATCTCGAATATTTCTGGCAGACGACCCTGATGGAGCCGGTCGACGGCATGGACATGATCGTCCGGGGCTTCCAGCGTGCCGCCTTGCCCGATGGCCGCACGGTCAACGACCTGATTGAGCAAGGCAGCCCGGTCTCCGCCATAAACGTGCGGGATGGCAAGAGCTATGTCACCCGTCAGGGCGATGCCCCGGACCTGGAATGCGACTACGTCATCGCCACCCTCTCCGCCCCATTGGTGGCGAAGCTAGGCGGCAACTTCCTGAACGCGACGACCCGTCAAACCCTGGCGGATGTCTACATCGCGCCAGCGTGCAAGGTGGGGCTCCAGGGCCGCTCCCGCTTCTGGGAAGAGGAGAACCGCATCTATGGCGGCATCAGCTGGACCAAGGAGATCATGAGCCAAATCTGGTATCCGTCCTACAGCTTCAACACGCCGACCGGCGTGCTGACCGCCGCCTACAACCGGCTGGAGCAGGCCAACGTCTTCCAGGACTACACCCGCGCCGAGCGGCTGGAGGCAGCGCTGCGCGGCGGCGAGAAGCTGCATCCCGGATACCGCGAGAAGGTGTTTGCGGAGAACGGCGTCTCCATCGCCTGGGCCAAGATGCCATATCAGGCCGGCGGCTGGGCAAACGACACCGCCTTCACCCAGCCTGCCGTGTTCGAGCAGATGAAGAACGCGGACCCCGTCGGCAGCCAGGTTTTCCTTGCGGGCGACTGGTTCAGCTACTGGCCGGGCTGGCAGGTCGGCGCACTCGACAGCGCCCACTACGCCACCGACAGCATCCATCGCCTGGCGGTGGACAGAGGATAGGCCGGCCAAACCTCCGGCCGGGTTTTGCGCTGCAATAGCCGCATGAGCACGTTAAGCCGGTGTTTGCTGCAAAACTCCGACTCGCCCTGGCATCCCGCCTATTCTAAAGTCCTTCGCATGTGCAAAAACATGCAGGAGATGGCGCTGTGATGCTGACGGGAAAAGTTGCGATCGTGACAGGTGCTGCAAGCGGGATCGGCTTGCAGATCGCAAAGACCTATGCCGACGCCGGGGCCAAGATCGCCATCGCCGATATCGATCTGGAAGCGGCGGAGGCGGCGGCGAAATCGCTGGGGCCGGACCATATGGCCGTCGCCATGGACGTCACCAGCGAAGACGCGGTGAATGCGGGCGTGCAGGCCGTGCTGGACCGCCATGGCCGCATTGACGTGCTGGTTTCCAACGCCGGCATCCAGATCGTGCATCCGGTCGAGGACTTCCCGTTTGCGGCCTGGAAAAAGATGCTGGCGATCCATCTGGACGGCGCCTTCCTGACCTCCAAGGCCGTGCTGCCGGCCATGTACAGCCAGGGCTCCGGCTCGATCATTTTCATGGGCTCGGTCCATTCCAAGGCCGCCTCACCGCTCAAGTCCGCCTATGTAACGGCGAAGCACGGCCTGCTGGGCCTCTGCCGGGTGCTGGCCAAGGAAGGCGGCAAGAAGGGCGTGCGCGCCAACGTGATCTGCCCCGGCTTCGTCAAGACGCCGCTCGTCGAAAAGCAGATTCCGGAACAGGCCCGCGACCTCGGCATTTCCGAAGAAGAGGTGGTGAGCCGCGTCATGCTGGGTGAAACCGTCGATGGGGAGTTCACGACCACAGACGACGTGGCGCAAACAGCCCTGTTCCTGGCAGCATTCCCCACCAACGCACTCACCGGCCAGAGCATCATTGTCAGTCACGGCTGGTTCATGGAATAGGCGGCGGACGGTCGATCTTCGGACCTACCGCGCAGCGCTTCTCTGTTATAGGCTCAGATCCAACAAAGTCTGAGCCTATATAAGGAAACGCCGGATGCGCGGACGCGAAGTATTCATGGAAAGCCTGCGGGCGCACGGGGTCGACCGGATGTTCGGCAACCCCGGCACCACCGAAAGCCCGCTGATCGACCACCTGCCGGACTATCCGGACATCGACTATATCGTGGCATTGCATGAGGGCATCGCCGTCGGCGCAGCCACCATGTACGCCCAGGCGACCGGCAAGACCGGCGTTGTCAGCCTGCACGTGGCCCCCGGCCTCGGCAACGGCATCGGCATGATCTTCAACGCGCTCAAGACCGGCTCGCCCCTGGTCGTCACCGCGGGCCAACAAGACACGCGGAGCCTGCTCCGCGCGCCGATCCTGAGCCATGACCTCGCCGCCATGGCCGCGCCCGTCACCAAGTGGAGCACCCAGGTCGAACGCGCCGAAGACATGGCGGACATCATGCGCCGCGCCTTCAAGATCGCGAACGACCCGCCCTATGGCCCCGTGTTCGTGGCGCTGCCAATCAACGTGATGGAGCAGGAAACCCAGAACTTCGCCGCCCATTCCGGGCCACTGCATCGCGCCGGGCGGCCTGACGCCGGCGCCCTCGCTGAAGCCGCCGCCATGCTGAGCGCCGCCAAGTCGCCGGTGATTGTCGCCGGTGACGACATCGCCCGCGCCGGAGCCGGCGACGCGCTGCTGGCGCTGGCCACCAGGCTCGGCGCGCCGATCTGGGCCGAGGGCCTGCGCGCCCAGGCCGTCGCCCCGAACCGCCACCCGCTGATGCGGGGCGGTCTGCCGCTGGAGAACGCCGCCATTGCTTCGGCACTCAGTGCGAATGACTGTGTGCTGATGCTCGGCGGCCCGTTCTTCGAGGAAGTCTGGTTCACGCCCGGCTCGCCCTTCCCAGTAGGCGCCAAAGTCATCCAGGTCGAGGAATCCGCCAGCCAGCTCGCCAAGAACAATACGCTCTCCCTTGGCATCGTCGCCGGCATGAAACCGGCGCTGGAGGAACTCGCGGCCGCCGTGCAGCCCGACGCCGGCGCAGCGGAAGCCCGCGCCAAAGCCCTGGCCTCCCAACAGGAGCAGGAGCGGGAGGCCCAGCAAAGCCGCGTCGCCCGCGCCGCATCCCGCCGCCCCATGGCCATGTCGGTCATGATGGACGCGCTGGCCCAGGGGCTGCCCGACGATGCGATCTTCATGGAGGAGGCCATCACCGCGAACCTGGACTTCGCCAAGTCGGTCAACATCGCCGGCACAGGCCACTATTTCTCCGGCCGGGGCGGCGGCATCGGCCAGGGTCTGGCAGGCGCGATCGGCGTTGCGGTCGGCAATCCCGGCAAGCGCACGGTTTGCGTCTCGGGTGACGGCTCCGCCATGTACTCGATCCAGGCGCTCTGGACCGCCGCGCACCACAACTTGCCCATCACCTTCGTCATCCTCTGCAATCAGGAATACCGGGTGCTCAAGCACAATATCGACGTCTACCGCGGCAAGTTCGATGTCTCCCTCAACCGCGGCTATACGCACATGGACCTGGAAGGACCGGACCTGGGTTTCCTCGACCTGGCAAAAGGCATGGGCGTGGCCGCCGAGCAGGTGACGGAGCCCGACGCGCTCATCGCCGCCCTCAAGCGCGCCCATAGTGCTGATGGCCCCGTACTGATCCAGGCGATGATCGAGGGGAAGGCTTGACGATTTTCTCACACCATCGTGTGACATTGTGCACATGACGCGGCCCAGTGCAGTGCCCATTTCCGCATGGTCACCGCACTGGAGTCGCGCTAATGAGCTTCGCTGAAACCTTCGCCCGTCCGTCGGGCTTTTACGTCACCATCCATCGCGGCGAGGCCGATATGCTTGAACCCCTCGCCTCCCGCGCGGCCCCCTCCGATTGCGGCTCCCGACTGAGCAACCTGCCCGACTGGCGCTATCTGCTGCGGGAATATCATGAGTTTTACCGGAGCATGTCGGCTGGCGGCAGCGACATGATCCGCGCGCACCAGCGCGCCGTGCGTACCGCCATCCGCGGCGTGATCAAGTCCGACCCCGCGGTCGAATGCCTGGCCCCGGCGCAACTTCCTGCGACGGCCCACCTGCGCCGGGCGCTCGACAATGGGCGGGAGGAGCGGCACGCCTCCGTGGTCCGCGCCATCGCCGCGGTCCAGGACAGCCTGAGCTGGCAGATCGGTTACGAGAAGCCGCCCCGCGGGCTGGAGCGCAAGTTCGCCTTCGCCGAGTTCGCAGGGCCAAGCGGCCCGGTCATCACCGACCGGGTGATCCTGGGAATCGTGCTGTTCGCGCCCGGCTGCACCTACCCCGCGCACGCGCACCGGGACATTACCGAGAGTTATATCTGCCTTTCCGGCGCAGTGTCGGAGAACCACCAGGGCGTCTACGGCCCTGGCTCCCTGATCTTCAACCCGCCAGGCCATACCCACCGCATTACGGTGTCCGACCGGGAGCCCGCCCTCCTCGCCTATGCCTGGGCAGGCCCGCCGGAGGAGCTTGGCAACTACAAGCTCGCCTTCAGCCGGAAGAGCAAGCGCGGACTCTAACAGCGCCTGCCAGCCCTAGTCCCGCTCCTCACCCTGGCACCCTTAGCGCCAGGCGGCACCCCATCCCCCCCCCCTCTCTCATCCCGAGCGCGCTCGCCTTAATCCTGAGCGCCGCTCCCCTCACCCCGAGTGCCGCGCCCTTCCCCCCTCTCATCCCGAGTGCCGCGCAGCGGCGTATCGAGGGGCGAGAGGGGCGAGGAGACGAGAGACCAAAAAGGCGAGTGGCCAAAGGGGCCAAAGCGCAGAGGCATCCCCCTTGCTATGCGCTACCTCACAGGCAAAACTGACCCCACACCGTTAAGGGTTGGCGATGAGCGAGCGCGTCGAACAATTACTCCAGGCCGGGAACGAGGCGAGCGCCCGCGTGCGCAACCTCTGGATCACCTTCCTGCTGTTCGGCACGTACTTGGCCATCGCCATCGGCGGCACCACCCACCGCCAGATGCTATTGGAGTCGCCCATCGTCCTGCCGATCCTGGGCGCGGAGCTGCCGCTGGTAGACTTCTACCGAATCGCCCCCGGCCTGTTTCTGGTGTTCCACTTTTACATGCTGGTGCAGTTGTACCTGCTGGCCGACAAGCTGCGGAAGTTTGACCGGACGCTGGTCTATCCGCCGGTGACACGAGGCGCAGAGGAAGACCTGCGCACCCGCACCGACAATTTCCTGATCACCCAGCTTCTCGTCGGACGGCAACTTGTATTGCTGGTCCGTATGTTCATCTGGCTCGCGGCGTGGCTGACCATGGTGGTGGCGCCCGTCGTGCTGCTGCTTGCCTTCCAGATCCGGTTCCTGCCCTATCACGACGTACTCACCACCTGGATTCAACGGGCTTTCCTGATCACAGACATTCTGCTGGTCTGGTTGCTCTGGCCGGCCGTCACCAGCCGGGAGGGCGGGCTGGGCGGCGCGGTCGTGGCATTGTTCTGGAAGCCCTGGGTCGGCCTGTACCGCACCCTCGATCGTACGGCCAAGAACGCTGCCGCATCCTATCGATCCGGCGATTTCCGGACCTACCTGAAAGTCGGTTTTGCCGGCTACGCACCGTTCCGCCGGACATGGAACCAGTTCCTGTACAATCTGTTCTGGGCGATCCTGACCATTGTCGCGAGCGTTGCCGTCATCGGCTTTTCCGTCCTGGTCGCGACCATTCCGGCGGAGCCCATTGAGCGCTGGCTGCTGGCATCCTGGGAGCCGCTGCGCCAGCGCGCGCTCGATGACGAAGCGATGCGCCGCTGCCTCGATTTCGATGCCGGGACGGGCTGGCAGGACAATTGGTGGTTGCCCGGGCTGATCCGGCAGGACGAGGAGCAAGCCTCGGGCTGCACCTACTTGCTGACCGGGATCGGCGGCAGCTATCTGGCGGTTGAGCCCTGGTTCAGCAAGCGCCCGCGTGACCGATCTGTTCCTGGAGGAGGCGAGCCGGTCTGGTGGCCGACCTACCTGTTGTTTGAGGGGGAGGCGGACGACGTCAGCAGCAAGACGAGTAGCCTGTTCTCCCGCAACCTGGTGCTGATCGACGATTTCGATCTGGTGAAGCTCGACGACGAGGCGTTGAAAAAGGCCGACGGTACACTCGTCCTGCGCGGCCGCGACCTCCGCTACGCCCGTTTTGACCGCTCCGACCTGCGCAAGGCGGACCTGCTCAAGGCAAAGCTGACGGGGGCGGTGATGCAGGGCACCCGTCTTGATAACGCGAACCTCAGTTTGGCCGAGATGCAGGGGGCGAACCTCAGCAAGGCTGAGATGCAGGGGGCGAACCTCAGCGGGGCCAGGATGCAGGGGGCGAACCTCATCGAGGCCAGCATGCAGGGGGCGAACCTCAGCGGGGCCAGCATGCAGGGGGCGAACCTACGCTTGGCCAGCATGCAGGGGGCGAACCTACCCTTGGCCAGCATGCAGGGGGCGAACCTACCCTTGGCCAGCATGCAGGGGGCGAACCTACTCTTCGCCAGCATGCAGGGGGCGAACCTACGCTTCGCCAGGATGCAGGGGGCGAACCTACGCGGCGCAAGGATGCAGGGGGCGGACCTCGGCAGGGCCAGGATGCAGGGGGCGGACCTACGCGAGGCCGGGATGCAGGGGGCGAACCTACGCGGGGCCAGTATGCAGGGGGCGAACCTACGCTTCGCCAGGATGCAGGGGGCGAACCTCAGCGAGGCCAGCATGCAGGGGGCGGACCTACGCGAGGCCGGACTTTGGATGGCTGTCGCTGAGGGTACGAATCTTGAATGGGTGGATACCCGAGCGGCAAACAATGAGGACCCCTTCACCGATGCCGATCCGGCGCAGCGCGCCGAGAAGGCGGCAACGGCGGTGGACCGCTGGCTCGACGTCATTCCCGAGGGGGAGGCCCGCGAGGCCGCGCGCGAACGGTTCGCCACCCTCCGGGACCCCTTTAGGGGTCCCGGAGGGTGGCGGCCTTGGGCCGACGCGGAAAACCTGACCCCGCCTGGGCAATGGAATGGCGAAAGCGAAGCGGGTCTCAGCGCGTTCCTGGCCGAACTCGGTTGCCGTGTTGACAATGCCCCACACGTCGCGCGCGGGTTGCTGCTGCGAATGAGATTGGATCGCACTTTTAGAGATGGGCGGCTACATCACCCACTCCTCGCCAAGGCCCTGCTCGCCCCCGACTGCTCCGGCGCAAAGGGGCTGACCGACGAAGAACTTGCCCACCTCCGCGCCATCGACGACGGAAACAAATGACCCCCACTATCCGCCCCGCTACCGACGCCGACTCCGGCCAAGTCGTTTCTCTCATCGCAGCGTGCTGGGTGCGGTATCCGGGCAATGTGCTCGACATACAGGGGGAGGAGCCCGGTCTCCGTGCCGTCGCCTCGCACCATGCTGTCAAGGGAGGGCGGTTCTGGGTTGCCTCGCTGGCCTTTCCGCAGACCGCCTCTCCGCAAACCGAGTGGATTACCGGCTGCGCCGGCGTCGTGCCCACGCCGCACAACCCGGAAGCCCAGGCCGAATTGCTCAAGATGTACGTCCACCCCCGCCTCCGCCGCCAGGGGCTCGCCCGCCGCCTCGCCGCGCTCCCCGAAGCCGCGGCCCGCGAATGGAGAGCCACCGCCATCGACCTCTGGTCCGACACCCGCTTCCGGGAGGCCCACGCCTTCTACCAGGCCCTCGGCTACACCCAGACCGGCGAGACCCGCGACCTGCACGATCTCTCCAACTCTACCGAATACCGCTTCATCAAGCCACTCACGGACTGACCCCATCTTTGCATTTAACGCAACGTACACACCCATTTCACCCCCATTATATCACCACCTCATACGGCTTATCTCCAGGTCATCGCGACAGACATCGCCGCAAAGACCCAGTGGAGACCCAATCATGACATACCTTTCCTTCGAACAACGCCAGGCCGCCCTCGCCCGTGGCCGCAGCCTTCAGACACAGGCCATCCGCGAGGCGTTCGCCGCCCTCTATCACCTGCCGGCCCGCCTGCTGGAGGTGCTCAGCCAGCGTGACGCGGCCAAGACCGCCGGTCACAAGGGCCATCACGCCACCTGATCCACCCGGCCCCGGGCCGCTCATTCCCTTGTTCCTCCCCGTGACTTGATGGAGGCGGTCCCCATGGCCGCCTCCATTTTTGCGTGGCCGCCTGGGAGAAGCGCCTTTAAGCCCGCGGCCCGCATCTCTATAGTGCGCGCCAACACTATCCGGGCGGCCGCCTCCAACAGGCCCGCCCCCAACAGGAGACCTCCCCAATGCTTGAAGACCCCATCGTCATCGTCGGCATGGCCCGCACCCCCATGGGCTCGTTCCAGGGGCACCTGAAGGACGCAACCGGTCCGGAACTCGGCGCGACCGCCATGACCGCCGCCCTCTCCAAGGCTGGCGTGAAGGCAGAGGACGTGCAGGAAGTGATCATGGGCTGCGTCCTCCCCCACGGCCAGCGCCAGGGCCCGGCCCGCATCGCCGCGCACCTGGCCGGCATTCCGCGCGACGCGGGCGCCACCACCATCAACAAGCTGTGCGGCTCCGGCATGAAGGCCACCATGCTGGCCCATGACCTGATCGCCGGCGGCAGCCAGGACGTGATGGTCGCGGGCGGCTTCGAGAGCATGACCAACATTCCGTACATGGTGCCGAAGGCGCGCGAAGGCATGCGCATGGGCCACGGCCAGATGCAGGACGCCATGTTCTGGGACGGCCTGGAGGATGCCTACCAGCCGGGCAAGCTGATGGGCCATTTCGCGGAGGCCACCGCCCAGCACTTCCAGTTCACCCGCGAGGCCCAGGACGACTACGCCATCCGCTCCCTGGAGCGCGCGAAGAAGGCGAACGAGGACGGCACCTTTGCCGGCGAGATGGTCTCCCACACCGTCAAGACCCGCCGCGGCGAGACCGAGGTCACCCAGGACGAGCAGCCCTTTACCGCCGACATCTCCAAGATCCCCGGCCTGCGCCCGGCCTTCGCCAAGGACGGCAGCGTGACCCCGGCGAACAGCTCCTCGATCAGCGACGGCGCGGCGGCGCTCGTGCTGATGCGCCGGAGCGAGGCGGAGAAGCGCGGCCTCAACATCCTGGCCACCATTGTCGGCCACACCAGCCACGCGCAGGAGCCGGAATGGTTCACCACCGCACCCGTCGGCGCGATGCAGAAGCTGTTCGACAAGACCGGCTGGGACAAGAACGAGGTCGGCCTCTATGAGATCAACGAGGCCTTCGCCGTGGTGCCCATGGCCGCCATGCGCGAGTTCGACCTGCCGGCGGACAAGGTGAACGTGCACGGCGGCGCCTGCGCCCTCGGCCATCCGGTCGGCGCATCGGGCGCGCGCATCATCGCGACGCTGGTCAACGCCATGCACAAGTATGACGTGCAGAAGGGCGTTGCCGGCATCTGCATCGGCGGCGGCGAGGCCACCGCCATGGCCATCGAGAAGGCGGCCTAGGCAAGCCTCCCCAGCGTATCCCGGACGGGCGCACCAGCACCTGTCCGGGATCTCCCACCGGGAGCCCCGCCATGCGCCTGCACACCCTCCTGGCCCTGACCGCGGTCCTGGCCGCCACCCCCGCCCTGGCCGAAAAGCTGACCCTCTACAGCAATGCGGAGGAGGACGGCTTTGTCGGGCTGGGCAAGCCTGGCGGCATGGGTGACCTGATCGTCTGGAACTCCGCCCTGGAGGTGGAGGATGGCACTGCGGTCGGAACCAATGCGTGCTTTTGCATCCGCCTGGACGCCTCCGGCAACTTCATGTGCGACTTCATCATCGACCATGAAGGGCACGGCCAGATGACCTTCAGCGGCGTGCAGGTGGTGGAGCCCGGCACCTCCCGCGTGGTCATCACCGGCGGTACTGGGAAGTGTCAAGGCGCGACCGGCGAAGTGCTCTCCACCCCCGTCGAGAACCGCGCCTGCTTCCGCTTCGACATCGACTACCGGCTGGACTGACGCTGCCAAACTCGAGCGTTTTCGGTAACTCAGCACCGTATAAGCGCCGCTTCCTCGAAATCATCTACATTTATCTACATTCCTCGACATTTATCTACATTCTGGCCCGAAAATGTAGATACCGGGTTTAAGCGATTTAGATGAAATGTAGATCCGATGTAGATGTCATGTAGATACTCCCTGATACCGCGCGCGATCCCAATCCTGCATCGGCCCTCCGCGCATCTGGCTTCGCGGTGACGCGCCACCAAGATAGCGTAAAAAGGTTACCATCGGCCTAACGCCAGGCAGCCGAAGCGCGGCTGCCGTCAATACCCGATGTGCAGGAGCAAGCCTCTGGTCACGTCCTGCCCCCTCCCGTAAGTTGGACGGAACGCATTGCGGCCTGGGAGGCGAGCGGGTGGAAACGAGCGACTGGATTGCACTCGGCGGCATCGCCGCTGCCGCTGCTTTGGTGTTTACCGGCTTTGTCTTTGCCCATTTCCATGACAAACTGAAAACGCAGGAAGGCCGGGCGGATGTTGTCATGGTCCTACAAGGCCACAATCTTTCTATTAAATATTCGAAAATATTAGCGGCGGCACTAGCCGGATTAAGATCGGTAACCGGATTGCCATTCAGTGTTCGAAGTATCTTGTCTTGTGCCATTCTAACATTTCTCTATGTAGCCATTTCCGCGCTTCTCGGCTGGGGCGGCGGCGGAAACGGTAAATTGGGAACACTACAGGTTTTTTCTGAGCCAGATTGGCTTCCTTTGCAGATTCGGAGAGATATCGTTACAGTAATTGTAATTATTACATTGATCATAGCGTTCATAAGTTTGTTCATTCTTTTAGAGTGTTATGAAAAATTAGAAGATAAAATCCCGATATTTCATTACTGCAAAAATAGAATCACTAATGTGATACTTTCTAACTTTGTGTTTTTGATAGTATTTACGCCAATTTTATACACTTTATTTAGCGCGCCTTTCCTAATAATTTCAGATCAATACTTCGTAGGCTTTATTTTCGGCTTTGCGATTTTTTTTGGAGCCTCTTTCGGGTATTTATTTATTAGGAGCGGTGTAAGCCATGTTAAAACAGAAACACTACAATCCAAATTGAACTCTTTCAAATTATTGTCAGAAAATAATATCTCTCATGATATTATAGAATTATCCGAAAAATTGTCTAATACAAACATTTATTTTGAACGATACCTGATTAATAAACAAAAGATTATTAGTGTTTGTATATTAGCAATAATGTTAATATCTGCATTCGGGCTATTTTTAAATTTTGATAACATCACTGCTGTAGCAGTGGTTTTTTTACTCGCACTTCCGCTCATCAACACTGCATCTGACTAGGCTCAGGACTCATAACCAGAACGTCACGGTAGCAGCAATGCATATGGCGCTGAAGAAGGTGTTGGCGCAGCGGTCATAGCGCATGGCGATGCGGCGCCAGTCTTTGAGGCGTCCGAACATGCGTTCGATGCGGTTTCGCTGACGATAGAGCCCCTCGTCGTAGGGTACTGGCCGCAGGCGGTTGTTTCTTCCTGGAATACAGGGCTCGATGCCCATGGCCCGCAGTCCATCGCGGAAGGGATCGCTGTCATACCCTCTGTCGCCGATCAAAAACCCGGCGGGAGGCAAGGCCGGCAACATGATGGCGGCGCCCTTGTAGTCACTGGCCTGGCCCTCGGTCAGCAACAAGATCAATGGCTTGCCATCCCCATCGCAAACCGCGTGCAGCTTGGAGTTCAGGCCGCCTTTCGAGCGTCCGATGCAGCGGGATAAAGCCCCTTTTTCAGCAGGCTGGCCGCCGTGCGGTGCGCCTTCAGGTGCGTCGCATCGATCATGATGGTGCCAGTTGCCTGGCTCTCGGCTGCCAGTTCCGCGAAAATCCGGTCGAAGACGCCCGCCTCGCTCCAGCGTTTGAACCGGTTGTAGAGCGTCTTGTGCGGGCCATAAGCCTCTGGCGCATCCCGCCACATCAGGCCGTTCCGGATAACATGAATAATCCCGCTGATGACACGCCGGTCATCCACCCTGGGCACGCCCCGAGGTTTGTTCGGCAATAGCGGCCGGAGCCGGGCGAATTGTTCTTCCGAAAGCCAGAAATGATGCTCTGCCATGGACAACTCCCAATTTTGGGAGTTTGAATCATCCTCCAACCGATTCGGGAATCCCATTTATGGGTCCTGAGCCTACCTATCTCTCGGCTTCAGCCATTGGTTCGGGCAGAGGATTGCAAGTGATCCTAGCCATAGCTTCCTGCGTGCCACTGCTTACGGCCTCGCCGACCTCGCTCTGGCACTCGCCTTCATGTTTGTGGCCGCCGCCACCGTCCCGATGGTGCTCGCCATGCTACAATGGGCGGCTGCCGTTGATCTTGGCGTCCGCGCCTTCGTGACCGAAGCCGCCACCGATCCATGGGGCACGGGGCTCTGGTTCGGCATCATGATGCTCACCACCCTGGTTTGGACGGGCGCACACCTGCTCATCACCCTCGGCGCACTGCTGTTCCGGCTCTTTGACGCCTTTCCGCTGGACCGTTGGGCCGCCGCTACAATCGAAGCCGGCAAGGATAGCGTACTGGTCAAGCTCTACCTCAGCAGCAAATGGCTGGTGGTGTTTCTGCTTTGGTGCTTGGTGGTCTACGTCTTTTTCCTGCTCCTAAACGGCGCAACCCATATCGTCACTACCCTGTTCGGCTCCGATAAAGGTTTGGTCGGCGTGCTGGAAACCGTCGCGCTTTGGGGCGCGGACTTGGTGCCGCAACCCGCACAATTCATCCCTTTGCCGCCGAATTGACGCTCCACAAAAGCCTACCCCCTCAGCCGCCTTCCCGTTTGTTCAGCGATTCCTGCCGCGCCTGGATTTCCTCCGGCCAGGTGCTCTTAATGTAGGCGAGGGCCGCGGCGATTTCCTGGTCGCTCAGCACGCCGTTATAGACTGGCATATCGCTCTCCACCGGCTGGCCGGTCACGGCCGCCGCACCATATTTCGTCAGCGCAAACAGCACCTTGTCCGGATGATGCCAGGTGTGGCCGGTCTCATCGTGGGGCGGCGCGGGCAGGCGGCCATCCGCATTGCGGGTCCGCCAACCCGGCTGGCCTTCCAGGTTCGCGCCGTGGCAGGCGGCGCAGTTCTCCGCATAGACATGCCAGCCCTGGGCCACCAGCCCTTCGTCGTCGGCATCCAGCAGCACGCCTTCCGGCCCGAGCCCGCCCGCGGGCATGTCCCGGTCGCCCATCAGGTACCAGCCGACCACCAGCGCCGCCAGAATGACGGCCGTCCAGCGGGAGAGCGACATGGGCCGGGGCAGTTTCACATGCGGTCCTTTCCGCTACTGTCGGGCCGGGGCGGCCCGGCCTGCTGGCGGCAAAAGTTTTGCCTTCCCCTCCAATATGGACTACCCCCTGCCCCGGTCAACAGCCGGGCTTCAGCCCCTATCGCCAACCAGTTGCGGAAAAGGTGCATATGCATGTCTTCTCCTTATACCGGCGTGTACCCGATCGCCCCCGTCCCCTTCAACGACGATGAGTCGCTCGACCTTGACGGCATGAAGCGCGTGCTCGACTGCATGATCGACCAGGGCGTCGACGGCATCTGCATCCTCGCCAACTATTCCGAGCAATTCCTGATTTCGGATGAAGAACGCGACGTCCTCCTCAAGCTGTCGCTGGAGCACGTGGCGGGCCGCGTTCCGGTCATCGCCACCTGCTCGCATTTCTCCACGGGCATCGTGGTGCAGCGGGTGCAGCGGGCCAAAGACCTCGGCGCCGCCATGATCATGCTAATGCCGCCCTACCACGGCGCGCTGCTGAAGGGCTCGGAGCAGCAGACCTTCGACCAGTTCCAGCGCGTGGGCGAGGTTGGACTGCCGCTGATGGTGCAGGATGCGCCCTTGTCCGGCGTCGCGCTCTCCGTGGCCTTCCTCGCGCGAATGGCGAAGGAAATCCCCAACGTTTCCTACCTGAAGATCGAAACGCCCCAGACCGCCGACAAGCTGCGCGCGGTCATCGCGGCGGCGGGCGACGCCATCGACGGTCCGTTCGACGGGGAGGAAAGCATCACCCTGATGGCCGACCTGGACGCCGGCGCGACCGGCACCATGCCAAGCGCGACCCTGCCCGACCTGATCAAGCCGGTACTGACCGCCTTCGCGGCGGGCGACCGGACGGCAGCGCTGGCCCAGTACAACCGCATCCTGCCGCTGATCAATTTTGAGAACCGCCAGTGCGGCCTGCGCGCCTGCAAGACGGTGATGATGGAGGGCGGCGTGATCAAATCCGACCGCGTGCGCCACCCGCTTGACCCGCTGCCGGAATCCACCCGCACCGGCCTGCTGGAGCTCGCACGGGCGCTGGACCCGGTCGCACTCCGCTGGGGGAAATAGCGTCTCCGACGAACAACAGGACTGCGAAAGACACTCAAAATTGACCGCATCCTGAGTAGCACCGGATTTTTATCCGGTGCGTATCGAAGGGGCCGTTAACGGCGGCGGGCGCCTCTCCGACACGTGCCTATTCCAATACTCAGGATGCTGGCAGTTTCGTTCCTGCCGGCAGCCCGCTAACCGCCGCCGTTGCGCAGCCCGGCGCACAACAGGTCGAGCGTCAGCGCCAGATCCTCTTCGACATTGTCCAGCCCATGCCGGGCAATGGAGAATGGCACGACGAAAAACTTGGTCCCCATCTGCACGGCGCGGGCCGCGCGGGCGGGGTCCGGGACGGCGAACGCACCATCGGCGACGCCCTCTTCGATCAGCGCCGTCATGCGGGCGTGAACGGTGGCAACGTGCTCGCCGACCATGGCCACGCCTTCCTCTGTCTCGCAGATCATCTCCGCCAGTTCGACGATCTTCGGCGCGCGGCGCAGGTTTTCGACCGTGTGCATCACGGCGGCGGTGACGGTTGCCCGGATGCGGTGCTCCGCCGTTCCGCCGGCTTCCAGCACTTCGGCAATCAGGCGGTCTTCCGCCGCAAAAAACCGCGCGACGACTGCATGGCCGATGGCCTGCTTGTTGCGGAAATAGCGGTACAGGTTCCCTGCCGACATCTCGCAGGCCCGCGCAATATCGCCGATATTCGTCTTGGTGTAGCCATAGTGCGCGAACAGTTCCATCGCTTCTTCCACGATGGAATCGCGGATGCCATCGGGGTCACGGGTAGCTGCGGCACGGTCCGAAGTTTGCAATGATTTTTGCCTTTATAGGTTCCCTGCGCTGGTTTGTCGAAAACCGGTTAGATTAAAGACAGGACGATCCACCGCGACGGAAACGACCTTTTTCTGTCTGATACGTGAATTTTTTACAAATTTTTCATCAACACAAGCAAGCCCCTGACGTTTAGCGACGAAACGCAAGGGTCTTTGCCCGGCACGCCGCCTGCGCTAAGCCTTGTGCCATTAGAAAAACGCCAGGAACTCCTTGCCATGACCACCAACACAGCGCCGCGCGGCCCCTTGAGCGGTGTCCGCGTCATCGACCTGACCACCGTCATGTTCGGCCCCTACTGCACCCAGATCATGGGAGAGATGGGCGCGGACATCGTCAAGGTCGAAGGGCCGGAGGGCGATATCTCCCGCCAGGTCGGCCCCTCCCGCCACCCCGGCATGTCCGCCGCTTTCATGATCAAAGGCCGGAACAAGCGCTCCGTCGTGCTCGACCTGAAACAACCCGCGGCGCGGGAGGCGCTCTACAAGCTCTGCGAGGGTGCGGACGTCTTCATCCACAACATGCGACCCAAGGCAGCCGCGCGCCTCGGCATCGCCTATGAGGACATCGAAAAGCGCCGGCCCGACATTGTCTACTGCAACGCCATCGGCTTCGGCCCCGATGGCCCCTATGCTGACAAGCCCGCCTACGACGATCTGATCCAGGGCCTGTCGGGCCTCGCCGCCCTGAACGGCATGGTTTCAGGCGAGCCACGGTTTGCGCCTAGCGTCATGGCGGACAAGACCAGCGGCCTGTTCGCGCTCTACGCCATCAGCATGGGCCTGTTCCATCGGGAGCGGACGGGCGAGGGCCAGCGCATCGACGTGCCCATGTACGAGAGCTTTGCCAGCTTCGTCATCAACGAGCACATGCAGGGCCGCTTCTTCGATCCGCCGCAGTCGCCCGCCGGCTATGTGCGCCTGCTCTCGCCCTACCGCCGGCCGCACAAGACGGCGGACGGCTATATCTGCATGATGCCGTACTCAACCAAGCATTGGCTGGCGTTCTTCGAACTCGCCGGGCGGCCCGATCTGGCAGCGGATGAGCGCTTCCACACCATGCCGGGCCGCACCCAGAATATCGGGGAGCTCTATCAGCACCTCTCGGAAATCATGCCGACCCGCACCACCGCCGACTGGCTGGAAGTTCTGGCGGAGGCGGATGTGCCCGCCGCCCCCATGAACACGCCGGAAGACCTGTTCGACGACCCGCACCTGAAGGCCGTCGGCATGTTTCCCTTCAGCGAGCATCCGAGCGAGGGCAAAGTGCGCCATATCAAGGTGCCCGTGACCTTCTCCAAGACCCCCGGCGGCCTGACCCGCCATGCCCCCCGCCTGGGCGAGCACAGTCAAGAGTTGCTGCGCGAGGCCGGTCTGACGGAGGAGGAAATCCAGGGCCTGATGGATGCCCGCGCCTCCAGCCAGGCCGAGGAGGCTACGGGCGAATGACCCCTCAGCCCAAGACCCACACCCGCAACATCCAACCCACCCAAGCCGCGCCGGACGGCAAGCTCAACGCACCGTCGGCAGCCCGCAACCTCCAGCCCATCCTGGAGGTGCTACGCCGCCACCTGCCCGAACGCGGAACCGCCGTGGAGTTCGCGAGCGGCACCGGCCAGCACATCGCAGCCTTCGCCGAAGCCTTCCCCGGAATCCACTGGACTCCTACCGACGTGGAGCCGGAGCGTCTTGCCAGCATTGACGCCTGGCGCACGGCAAGCGGCCTTAACAATCTCAGCCCGCCCCAACCTCTCAATGTCGGCGATGCGGAATGGCCCTTCCCGCCCGCCAGCATGGACGTGACGCTGACCGTAAACCTGCTGCACCTGGTGAGCGGACCTACTGTCGAAAGCCTGTTCGCCGGCGCCGCAGCCACGCTCAAACCCGGCGGCCTCTGCATCGTCTACGGGCCGTTCATGCGGGACGGGCAGTTCGTCTCAGAAGGCGATCGCTCCTTCCACACCACGTTGCAGGGCATGGACCCCGCCATCGGTTACAAGGACAAGACCTGGGTCGCAGAACGCGCCGCCGCGAGCGGCCTGCATGCCAAGGAATGGGTGCAGATGCCCGCTAACAACCTGATGCTGGTGGCGGTCAGGGAGGAGGCAGCATCCTGACACCCGGCACACCAAACCTGGCACCGGATTGACCTGTATCAGTGCCCGGTAGCGGCATATCGGCAATGACGGTGCCCTAGCGCCGCCAACCGGACAGTCAAAACCACCAGCCATGACCCAGCCCGCCCCCGAAATGAACATCCAGGTCGCCCGACAGCGCTTCAAGCTGCGCGCCTGGATCCGCACGCGCCTCTGGGCGCAGGTGATCGCCGGCATGGTGCTGGGTTTCGGCCTGGGTTTACTGCTGAACGACGCAACCGGCCTGATCGACAAAGCCACCGCCGATCTGCTCGGCCTTTGGCTGGCGCTGCCTGGCCAGATATTCCTGGCGCTGATCGCCATGGTGCTGGTGCCGCTGATCTTTTGCTCCATCATCGGCGGCCTGAACGGGGCAGAGTCGGGCGGCGAGTTGCGCACCGTCGGCCTGCGCTTTGCCGGGTTTATCCTACTTACCACCAGCATCGCCGCCAGCATCGGTGTGGCGCTGGCCAAATACCTTCAGCCTGGCACGGCGCTTCGCGGTATCGCGGGCACCAGCCCCACGAAACCAACGGAAGCCGGGCCTGACACCCTGACCGCCCCCGAACGCATCGGCCCCGCCGCCACCGCGCCGGCTGACGCCCCCTTGAACGGGGCGGAGCCGGATGCCGGCGGCACGCTGCCATTCCAGCGGCTGCCCGACCTGATCGCCGACATCCTGCCCGCCAATCCCACCGCCTCCATCGTAGAGAGGGACATGCTGGCCGTCGTCGTGCTGGCCCTGCTGGTGGGCCTGTCGGTGACCCAGGTGGACCGTTCCCGCGTCGCACCCTTCCTGGCATTGACCGCTGCCATCCTGTCAATCTCCATGAACGTGGTGAAGTGGGCGATGTTCCTGGCCCCCATCGCGGTGTTCGGCCTGATGGCGCAACTGGTCATGCGGATCGGCCTCGAAACGCTCCTGGGTATTTCCGGCTATGTCGGCACCGTCCTGCTGGGACTGGCGCTGCTGCTGGTGATCTATCTGGCCATCGCCTGGGCCTTCGCCGCCATCAATCCGGCCGCATTCCTGCGCACCGCCGGCGGAAACCTGTTGCTGGCCTTCTCCACTTCCAGCTCGTCGGCGGTCATGCCGGTATCGATCCAGACCGCCCGCCAACTCGGCGTGCCGGAAAGGACGGCCAATCTGGTGATCCCCTTGGGCGCGACCATGAACATGGCGGGCACGGCGCTCTATCAGGCGGTTGCCATTCTTTTCCTCGCGCAGCTGGCGGGTATCCAGCTTACGGTCACGCAAACCATGGTCGTCACCGGCACCCTCGTCGCCTCCAGCATCGGCGCACCGGGAACGCCCGGCGTCAGCATCGCCATCCTGGTCAGCGTCGCAACCAGCATGAAAATCCCGGTGGAGGGCATGGTCATCATCCTGGGCGTCGACCGCCTGCTCGACATGTGCCGGACCGTCGTCAACGTCACCGGAGACCTGATCGCCGCCGTCCTGTTGCGCGATACCGCCGTGGCGGACAATGCTGCCTCCGCTTCCTGAACGCCTGCGCCGGATCAAATGGCAGCCGGAAGGTGAGCCGTTGCGCGCAGGGGCGAATGGCCCGATAGTATCGTGCCGGAAGACTCTTGTCCGACGCACCCCTTGTTGGAGACTGCCATGCGCGCCCAATACCTCCTCCTTGCCAATATAGCCGCCCGCCATTCGCTGCTGCGGCTCCAGACAGCGGCTTTACTTGTTCTGATGCTAGCCGCAGCGACGGCAGTGCCGTCGACTGCGGGTGCCGCGAGCAAGGAGGAAATCAACGCCAATGCCGATAAGGCGCTGGCCTCTCTTTACAAATCCATTCCCGACACCAAGAAGATCGGGAATAAAGCCGCGGGTGTTTTGGTCTTTCCGAAAATCGTCAAGGCCGGTCTCATCATCGGCGGTGCCGGTGGCGAGGGTGTCTTGCGGGTCGGTGGCAGGGTGGACAGCTACTACACCTCCGCGTCCGCCTCGTTCGGCCTTCAAGCCGGCGGCACCACCTTCGGCTACATTATGTTCTTGATGACCAAGGACGCGGTCAGTTACCTCAAACGCACAGACGGTTGGGAGGTCGGCGTCGGCCCGAGCTATGTCATCGGCGACGAGAAGTACGCAAGTAAGTATACTACGACGTCAGAACAAGACGGCGTAATTGTATTCTTCGTCAACCAACAAGGCGCGTTTGCCGGCGGTGGCATTGAAGGCACCAAGATTACAAAAGGGCTTATCGGCGACTGATGGCACCGCTATCAAACACTAAGGAAGCCGCCGCCCTTATCTGGCAGCACTGGCAGGACGGATCTGTCATGGCTGGACTGCCCTCCGGCCTGAAACCGCAAACCCGCGCCGAAGGCTACGCCATCCAGGCCCACATTGTGCATCGTTCACCGAAGCCTCTCGCCGGGTGGAAGATCGCGGCGACCAGCACGGCGGGCCAGCAGCATATCGGCGTCGATGGTCCGATCGCCGGACGGCTTCTGGCGGAATTCCTGCATGAGGACGGCGCGGCCGTCTCCATCGCGTCCAACCGGATGCGTGTGGCGGAGCCGGAATTCGCCTTCCGCTTCGCCCGCACCCTCCCGCCCCGCGCCGTGCCCTATTCGGTCGCCGAAGTCATGGCGGCCGTCGCCGGCCTGCATCTGGCCATCGAACTGCCTGACTCCCGCTATGAAGATTTCGCCCAGGCAGGCGGGCCGTCCCTCATTGCGGAGGCTGCTTGCGCCCGCGACCTGGTCGTCGGACCAGCGGTAGAAACCGACTGGCGCGCCCTGGACCTCTCTCAACACCGGGTGTTGGGCCGGGTTGAGGGCCGCTACGAGCGCGAAGGCTCGGGCGCCAACGTCCTGGGCGACCCGCGCGTCGCGGTCGCCTGGCTGGTGAACGAGCTTTCCGGGCTCGGCCTCGCCGTAAACGCAGGCGAGTTGGTCACCACCGGGGCCTCCGTCCCGCCGCTGGAGATCGAACCAGGCGACCGGGTGGCGGCGGATTTCGGCGCGCTCGGTTCCGTCAGTGTCAGCGTGACCCGCTAAGTCCGCCTGAACACACAATAGCGCACGCCAACACCGTCGAACTCCGGGTTGTTCGGCAGGTAGGGCCGGGCCTCGGTCACCTCAACCTGCTCCCAAAGACCGGCTCGTGCCACTGCATCGAAGGCGCCCTGGGTGTCCCGCGCCGTGAAAATGTCGTCGCGCTGGGTCAGCACAATCGCGCCGCCCGACCGGACGACTCGGCAGAACTCCCGGCAGGTGGCCTCGATTTCCGACAGGTAGCTCATGACGCCGACGCAGATAAGCCCCCCGAATGCAGCATCCTCGAATGGGGCGGGAAGGGCGGTCAGATCGACGGTCGAGAGATCGGCATAAATGTTGCGGCGGCGCGCGAGCACAATCGAATCCGCCGAATAATCAATGCCGGTAATATTTTGAAAACCGGCCTCTTTCAGCGCGACACCCGTCATTCCAGTACCGCAACCCGCATCCAGGATAGGCGCATCGGCGGCCACCAGCGGGCGTAGAAGACTTGCCGCAGTTTCCGGCGCTTCATAGCCCCATGCGATCAGGTCCTTGTCATAGTCCGCCGCCCAATCGTCATAGACCTGGCGGACATCGGCAGAGGCTCTGTCGGCCTGATCCATCAGGCTTTCGAACGGTTGCATGACGGGTCCTTCCCCTTACACGCTCGCGCTTCAAGCGTTTAAAGTTCATCTCCACGGGCAGAGCGGAGCCCTGCTCATGAATGAAATGGGCGGCGGGCTGGCCCGATTGGCCGTGCCCGCCACCCGAGAACGGCGCTTACCGCCCCTTCCAGTTCGGCGGGCGCTTCTCGGCGAAGGCTTTCGGGCCTTCGATATAGTCTTCCGACACACCCATGGCCTTGTAGGCCGGATAGACCGCCTGGTTGCGGATGGCATTGGCGACGCTGGTCTCATCCAGGCCCATATAAACGCCCTGCTTCGAGGCCCGGATCGACATGGGCGAGCATTCCAGGATGCTCGCTGCCCAGCGCTTGGCACCGGCGAGCGCCTCGCCCTGCGGCACCACTTCGTTGACGAAGCCCAGTTCCTTGCCTTCCGCGGCGCCGACCCGGCGGCCGGTCAGGATCATGCCCATGGCCTGCTTGAACGGGATATGCCGCGGCAGGCGGTGGATGCCGCCCGCACCGGCAGCCAGGCCCACGCGCGGCTCCGGCAGGGCGAAGGTGGCGTTCTCCGCCGCGATGATCAGGTCACAGGAAAGCGCCGTCTCGAAACCGCCACCCATCGCCCAGCCATTCACCGCCGCGATCACAGGCTTGGTCAGGTCATAGCGGTTGGAGATGCCCGCAAAGCCCGAATCCGGCCGATGGCGCGAACCGGTGCCAGCCGCCTGGTATTTGAGGTCGTTGCCCGCGGAAAACGCCTTGTCGCCCGCGCCGGTGACAACGGCGATCCACTGCTCTGGGTCGTCCCGGAACTGGTTGAAGACCTCATCGAACTCCCAATGCGCCGGCGGGTGCAGGGCGTTATACACCTCGGGCCGGTTGATGGTGACGATGGTCAGCGGACCGTCGCGCTCGACTTTAAGGTACTGGTAGTCGGCCATGGGGGTTCCTCCGGGAATGGCGCTGCTTTTGGATGGGCGCATGGTGCCGCGGTTCGGTGCGGGGGGCAATGTCTTGGTGCGATGGAGCCATGCCTCTGCATCATTCTGCGCCGCCCCTTCGATACGCGCTCTGGCGAGCGCTACTCAGATGAGAACGGTTTAAATTCACTTTCATCCTGAGTAGCCCGGCCACCCGCCGGGCGTATCGAAGGGGCCATCAACGCGACCCTAATGCCGCTCCACCGCCCGCAGCAGGCGTGGCCAATACAGCCAGAGCGTCACGCCACGCAGGCCGAAGAAGAACAGCAGGCAAAGCCAGAGCCCGTCATTGCCGGCCCAGTCCTTCACCAGCCAGAGCGCCGCCAGGTAGGCGGCAATGCTCATCAGCATGGCATGGCGCATCAGCCGGTTCTGGGTCGCGCCCAGGAACACCCCGTCCATCACGAACGCCACGACAGAGACCAGCGGGAACGCCACCGCATAGGGCAGATAGGCGAGCGCCCGCTCCTGCACTTCCGGAATGCCGGTCAGCAATTGAATGCCGAACCAGCCGAGCCCCGCCCAAACCGCACAGAACCCCAGCGCAATCCAGAGCGAGTAACGCAGCGCGCCATAGGCAGCCTGCTTCACTCGCTGCCGGTTGCGCGCGCCGTAGGCCTCCCCCACCAACGCCTCCGCCGCATGGGCGAAGCCGTCCAGCGCGTAAGTGCCGATCATCACCATCTGGTAGAGCACCTGATTGGCCGCCAGCGCCACGTCGCCCTGCATCGCGCTCAGGTTTATGAAGATGGCGATGCCGGTGATCAGCGTCAGGGTGCGGATAAAGATGTCCCGGTTGACCGCCATCATTCGGCTGAGCCGCGTCAGGTCCAGTACCTGCGTCCGTCCCTGCCCCGCCGGCAAAGTCCTCAAGCGCCGCCGCACAAACCAGAAGGCCAGCACGATGGCGCTGTATTCGGCAATCACAGTGGCGGCCGCAACACCCTCCACCCCCCAGCCGAAACCGAAGACGAACACCAGGTCGAGCACGATATTGAGGCCGTTGGAGAACAGTTGCAGGTAAAGCGGCACCCGCGAGTCTTCCAGCCCATAGAACCAGCCGATGGCGACGAACATGGCAAGCGCCGCGGGGGCGCTCCAAAGCCTGATGGAGAGATAGAGCGCCGTCTGCGTCTCCACCGCCGCACTGCCGCCAAGCGCCCACAAGCCGCCGTCGATAATCAGCGTCCGGCAAAGCACCACCGCCAGCCCCAACACCGCAGCAAGCAGCATGGCGCGCCAGAGCATGTTGCGCACCTCACCCCAGCCGGGACCGTCAAGCTCGCCCCGTCCCGCGCCCGCCGCCTGCGCCGTCGGGCCGGTCGTGCCCATCCGCAGGAAGTTAAGGGAGGCGTGAACGTAGTTGTAGATCACCGTGCCCAGTGCGACGCCGCCGATAAAGGCCGGGTCCGGCAAATGCCCCATCACCGCCGTATCGACCGCCCCCAGCAACGGCACCGTCGCGTTCGAAACGATGATCGGCACCGCCATCTTGTTCAGACGGCGCTGCAGGGAGGGCTCTGTAGCGGCGGTCACTGGATCAGGCAGGCAGGTCTAAAGAACGAAACACCCCAGGCTACGCCAGCCTGCCGCGCGGCACCCAGGCCAGGCGCAGGATATTGGTCGCCCCCGGCGTTCCAAACGGCACGCCCGCGGTGATCACCAACGACTGGCCGGGTTCCGCCAGGCCCTCGCTTGCCGCCATGGAGGAGGCTTTCTCCACCATCTCCGCAAAGGTCTGCACATCGTCCGTCACCACCGCATGAACACCCCATGCGAGCACCAGCCGCCGGGCCGTGCGCCGGTTGGCGGTCAGGCCCAGGATCGGCGCAAAGGGCCGCTCCCGACTGGCGCGGTAGGTGGTGGAACCGCTGGTGGTGTAGGTGACGATCGCCGCCGCATTGACCGTCTCCGCCACCTGCCGGGCCGCCGCCGTAATCGCGTCCGCCGCGGTCGGGTCCGGCCGCTCGTGCTGGGCATCGAGGATCTGGCGGAAGGCCGGGTCCGATTCAACCCGGCGGATGATGCGGTCCATGATCTGCACGGCTTCCAGCGGGTAATCGCCCGCCGCGGTCTCCGCCGACAGCATCACAGCGTCGGCCCCGTCATAAACGGCAGAGGCCACATCCTGTGCCTCGGCCCGCGTCGGCGCCGGGGCCTTGATCATGCTCTCCAGCATCTGGGTCGCCACGATCACCGGCTTGCCCTGATGGCGGGCGGCCCGGATCAGGTTCTTCTGCTGCACCGGCACTTCTTCCGGCGGCATCTCGACACCCAGGTCGCCGCGCGCCACCATACAGGCATCGGACATCTCGACCAGTTCATCGAGGCGCTGGATGGCGGCGGGCTTCTCGAACTTGGTCAGGATGGCGGCCCGCCCCGCAATAAGGCGCCGCGCTTCCGCCAGATCCTCCGGGCGCTGCACGAACGACAACGCGATCCAGTCGACACTCTGGTCCAGCGCGAACTGCATGTCGCGCCGGTCCTTGTCGGTCAGCGGCGAAAGCGGCAGCACCACGCCCGGTACGTTCACGCCCTTGCGGTTCGACAGCGGGCCGCCCGCGATCACCTCGCACTCCGCAAAGTCCGGGCCGTTGTCCCGCACCCGCAGGCGGATCTTGCCGTCATCCAGCAGCAGGTCCGCTTCCGGCTCCAGGGCCGCAAAGATTTCCTTGTGCGGCAGGTTCGCCCGCTGCCCGTCGCCGGGCGTGTCGTCCAGGTCCAGCCGGAACGTTTCCCCGGCGGTCAATTGAACGCTGCCTTCGGCAAACGTGCCCACCCGCAGCTTCGGCCCCTGCATGTCGGCCATGATCCCGATGGGCCGCCCCAGTTCCTGCTCGACCGCCCGGATGTCCCGAACCCGCTCGGCATGGTCTGCGTGCTCGCCATGGCTGAAATTCAGGCGGAATACATCGACGCCGGCTTCAAACAGCTTGCGAATCATCTCCCGCGAACTGCTCGCCGGGCCCAGGGTGGCGACAATCTTGGCGTGGCGGCCGCGATGCATGAGCATGCAATCCTTCGCTCTATTAAGCGCTGTTGGTGCCGGGCACGATCAGCGTTGCCCGGAAGTCATTCACATTTGTCAGGGTTGGGCCGGTTACGATCAAGTCACCAAGCGCCGAAAACGCACCGTAAGCGTCATTTTCTTTTAGCATTGTTTCAGGATCGTGACCTTGCGCCTTTAGCCGGGCAAGACTGTCCGGCCCCGCAAAGGCCCCGGCATTGTCCTCGCTGCCGTCAATGCCGTCTGTATCGCCCGCAATCGCATAGACCTGCCCATGCCCCTTCAGCCCCAGGGCATGGCCCAGCAAGTACTCCGCATTGCGGCCGCCCCGCCCGGCCCGATTGCGCACGGTCACCGTCGTCTCCCCACCGGACAGCAGCATGACCGGCGCGGCAGCAGGCTGGCCGTGCGCGGCGACCTGCAGGGCGATCCCGGCCAGGGCTACGCCAACCTCCCGCGCCTCCCCTTCCATCCGGTCAGAGAGGATGATGGGCGTCACCCCGGCGGCCCTTGCGGTTTCCGCTGCGGCTTCCAGCGCCTGTTGCGGCGAGGCGATCAGGCGGAACTGCGTCTTGGCGAAGGCAGGATCATCGGGCTTCGGCGTCTCTGCCGCCGGATCCACCAGGCGCTTTTTTACCGCCGGCGGCACGGGAATTTCATAGCGGCGCAGCACCTCCAGCGCATCGGCGAGCGTGCTTTCATCCGGCACCGTGGGGCCGGAGCCGATGACATCCGGCCGGTCGCCCGGCACATCGGATATCGCCAGGGTCAGCAGCCGCGCGGGCGCTGCGAGCGCCGCCAGCCTGCCGCCCTTCAGGGACGACAGATGCTTGCGGACCGCATTCATCTCCCCGATATCGGCGCCCGAATGCAGCAACGCCGCATTCACCGCCCGCTTGTCCTCCAGCGAAATGCCAACGGCCGGCAGCGCCAGCAAGGCGGAGCCGCCACCGGATGCGAGAAAAATCAACAGATCGTCCGGCCCGGCCTTGCTCACCAAGGCGGCCACCCGGTCCGCGGCCACGGCCCCGGCGCTGTCCGGCATCGGGTGCCCGGCCTCCACCACTTCGATGGCGCTTGTGGGTGCGCCATGACCATAGCGCGTGATTACCAGCCCGCTGAGCGGCACATCCGGCCAGGCGGCCTCGACAGCCGCCGCCATCGCGGCTGCAGCCTTGCCCGCGCCCACGACGATCACCTTGCCGGCCGCCGGCGGTTCCGGCAGGTAACCCGCAAGCACGCGCTTCGGCGCGGCGCTTTCTATCGCTGCGCGGAAACAGGCTTCCAATAAAGGACGCGGTTCGATCATTTTGTAAGGCTTCCACGGAAGCGGGGGTTGGTCAACGCTGCCTTCTGCCCCAAATAAGGGCATATAGGAATTCCCCTTTTGACGCTGACCGCGAAAATGGAGCCGCCATCATGGACAAACAAACCCAGACCGAACTCGAAGCTGCCGCCTTCCGCACATTGGTGCAGCATCTGCGCGACAAGCCCGACGTCCAGAACATCGACCTGATGAACCTGGCGGACTTCTGCCGCAACTGCCTGTCCAAATGGTACAAGGCCGCCGCCGACGAACGCGGCCTGGACCTCGACTACGAGGCCGCGCGCGAACTGATCTACGGCATGCCCTATGCCGAATACAAAGCGAAGTATCAGAAAGAGGCCACGCCGGAACAGTTGGCCAAAATGAGGGAGAAGCAGGCCAGCCACGGATAGGGCCTTCCCCGCCACTACCCTTACCCCTGCACTTCCCTGACGAAAGTCAGGGTCCATGCCAGTGGCACGAATTCTCAAGCGCCCGGCGCTTCGAAATTACAACCTCTGGCATGGCTCCCAAATCAAGTTTGGAACAATCGGTGGCGGCGGC
The DNA here is from genome assembly GCA_965222315.1 of Alphaproteobacteria bacterium. GTDB lineage: Bacteria > Pseudomonadota > Alphaproteobacteria > Bin95 > Bin95 > JACKII01. The sequence goes on from OZ244951.1 coordinate 4,207,280, forward strand.
GGGCTAGGTAACGCCTAGTTGAAACACGGCCGGGCCGAGACTTCCGCAAACCAGCGCTCGATATTGGGGCAGCTGGAAAGGTCAAGCTTCTGCATCTGCACGCCGCGGATCAGGAACACAGCGGTGATGTCCGCCACCGTGAACCGGTCGCCGGCCACGAACTTGTTCTCCGCAAGTTGCGCGTCAAGCTTGGGCAGGAACAGGCGCACCAGTTCTCGGCCGCGCTCGGCTACTTCCGGCACTTGCGGATGGTCACTCTTCAGACCGGGCAGCACCCGGCCGGCGAACATCGGCGCGGTGTTGCGGGCAGCGGAACTCAGATTGGCAAAGCCGTCCAACTCCACCCGCCGGTTCCACATCTCAATCACCGCCCGCTCTTTCGCATCACGGCCCATCAGGTTCGGCTCCGGGTTCAACTCTTCCAGATACCGGCAGATAGCCATGCTCTCGGCGATGATGGTGCCGTCGTCCAATTCCAGGAACGGCGTCAAGCGGAACGGGTTCTTGGTGACGTAGGGCTCCTGATGCTGCTGCCCTTCCCGCACGTTGACCTCGTGGAAGTCCATCGCGATACCCTTTTCCTTCAGGAAGGCGCGCACGCGGCCGGGGTTCGGGGCAAGGGCAAAATCGTACAGCAGCATGGGGTGGTTCCCTGTCCGGCAGTTGATCCCTACATTAACGGAGAGCGTAACACGCAAGCGATGCGAGAGCGACAGGACAGACGATGGCGGAAAAGTCTTCGGGAAAATCGAAAAAGCCGGTGGAACGCTCCCGCCAGGTGGGCGTCTCATTCCCGGTTGACCGGATGATTGAGGAACAATTGGCGGACGAGCGCCGCGAGAAGGCCCGCGCCATGGAGCGGTCCCGGTCGGAAGTCTACGGCATGCCGGTCGATACCATCATCGAGTCCGCTAAGGAGGCCTATCCCCCGGTGGAGAAAAGCGAACCCGCCAAACCCGAAGAGCCCGTCTGGACCAGCATCGAAGACCAGATGGCCAACCCGATGGGCGTCAAGACCCGCGGACGCTCCCCCCGGCGGCGCTAACAATAGGCTCCAGTTCACCAAATCCGAGCAGCTATAGCTGTCAGCAGCCGGTCTTTTCTCTCCGGACGGCGCAAGAGAGATGGTCCGCGGTCCAGCGTTAACAGGGTGCGCCTAGAAGAATCGTCATTCCCAAGTCCCGGCAACCCTTGGTTGGATCCAAGGGCCTGCGCGTTCCCGAAATACGAAACGCCGGGCGGAGCATCTGCTCTGCCCGGCGTTTTTAGCACCGCGAATACGGTGTCTGCGGTCTACGCGTCGACGGTATCAATCGCTTCGATCTTGGTGCGGGACAGGTTCATCGTGTCCTTGCCCTCTATCCGGATCAGGCGGGTCGAGCCGGCGCGGTACGGCGCATGCACGGCACCAACCGGGTAGTAGTGTGCATCACCGGGCGTCAGCTTGTATTTGCGGGAGAGCTTTACCTTGGCTGGCTTGTCGCCGGCGGCAGGCTCGACGATTTCCCAGTCAGTCATCTCGGTTTCACCGACCGCCTGGCCATAAATCGCCCAGGTCGGGCCATGGTCATGCGGCGAGCCTTGCTTCGCCCCGCTGTAGACGTGGGCACAGATGCAGAATTCCAGTTCCGGGTCCTGATAGATGACCGTGCGTTCCTTGGCCGGATTGTCCGGCAGAAACTTCGCGATAAATTCCGCATCGTTGCAGGCTTTGCCGACATATTCGGCGCATTTCGCCATGCCGGCTTCGCCGGAGTCGGCTTTCAGCGCCGCACGGCAATCCGTGGCAAGTTGGTCTAGGGAATAGGACATGAGGGTAATCCTCCATTCTGGTTAGAGCCAGCATGCCCTTCAGCGGGCCGCTATGGGAATAGTTGGCTTTACGCCAAAGTCTATAGCTGCTGCTCGACAAGAGCAAATTGATCTGGCGCAATTTCCGGAAAACCGCCGTGCGCCGGATTGTCAGTGCCTTTCGAAGCCTGAGACAGGGAAATCCTCCCTACAACCCCAGCAACGCTTTCACCGCACCGGGATTGAGCGCATCACCGGCATAGAGCTTGCCGTCCACCTCCAGCGCGGGGGTGGAGCGGATGCGGGCTTCATCCAGTCGGTCCTGCGCGTCCTCGTCCATGAGCAGGTCACGGACTCGGAACTCCACCCCGTTTGAGGCAAGGAATTTCTTCAATGCCTCGCACGGCGCGCACATGGGAGAGGTGTAAACGACGATGTCCCGCTCCGTTTCAGCCATCACACTTTCCCTTCTGCCCGCAGGCGGCGGTATTCTTCCTTCCGCGCCAGCCACTTGGCCCTCACTTCCTCGTTCTGCCAGGGCTGCTCTTCGGTAAAGACCAGCTCTTTCCACTGGTCGCCCTTGGGCCACTGATAGGGGGCCTGGCGGGTGGTCATCGGCCCCGGCGCATTCTCAAGCAGATCCAGCGCCATCTGGAAGATGTCGCGTTGCTGCTCGACCTTGCCCGGCTCGCCGCAAGGATTGCCCAGCGGGAAATCCACGAACAGGAAGCGGGCGACGCCGCAATATTCAATAATATCCTTGGCCGCGCCGATGACGACGGTCGGGATGCCATGTTCCTCGATATACCGGCTGATCAGACTCACGGTCTGATGGCAGACGGGTCAAACAGGGACCATGATCAGGGCGTCGATGCCGTCCTTTTGGCACTGGGCCAGCGCCTTGGGCGCCTCCTGCTCCAGCACCTTGCGCTGGCTGTAATTGTTGTAGCAGCCGAGCACGTGATCCGGCATGGAGGCGATCCGCCCGTCCGCCACCGCCTCGCGCAGGCGGTCGATCGGATAGTACGAGTTCACATCGTCTAGATGCGTCGCGTTCATGTCGAACGACTGCGTGCGGCTGTACAGCTTGTCGCTCGGCGTGTCCGCCGGGATGGTGTAGACGCCGCGGAAGTCCTCTTCGACAATCGGGTTTTCTTCCGTCTCGGGGTCGAAGCTGACCGCGACCTCGCTGGTGCCGATCAGGCCGACCTTGCATTCCGACAGCGGCTTTTTCAGCGGCGTGAAGGGGGCGGTCGTATGATGCGCCCACTTATACGGGGTATCGTACCCCTGCCGCAGATAGTCCGCCGTCGTCCGGTCAATATAACGGACGGGTTCCATTGAATGGTTCCTCCTTCTGATCTTCTTGGCGAAGCAGGCCCTGTAGCGTTCCTGCCCGCCGGTTCTTCGTGGCCTCAGTCTGACTGCTACAATGCCACCCCCTGCTGCCTCCGGCTAGTCGGAGATGATGGGGCTCGGCGGGGGCCATTGCCAACGCGCTTTGCCGTCCCGTACGTCAACGTGAACGAATGTCTTGTACAGACCCAGCCCCCCGCCATGCGACGGGCCCAGGAAGTCATAGACGGCCCGCGGCTCCACGCCCGCCACCACGATATCGGCCGCCTTATGCAGCAGGTGCTGGCTCCGGCGGGAGCCGCCAACGCTCGTGTTGTGCGGCAAGCAACGGCTGCCGGAAGTGACCCGCACCGGTTTGCCAAAATGCCCGCGCACTTCTTCCAACACGGTAATCAGCGCAGCGTCCACCGTATCCACTGGATAAAACGGGCATGGATTGACATTCGTGCATCCCTTGCACCGGAACTCCGACCGGCTGAAGTGCGGGGACAAGTCACCCATCGCGCGATTGCTCCTTCCTTAAGGCTTAACGTCGGGCACCGCCGCCAGCAGCGCTAGACCTTCACGAGCTTGCGCAGCGTCACTGTCTCCGGCCCGACCGGCGCGCCCATGTTGCGCTGGTTGGTGAAGCTCACCTCGCCCACATAGATATCGCCATGCCGGTCCACCGTCAGGCCATGCGGCGCCAGGAACTGGTTCGGCTGCGTGCCCGGCCCCAGATGGCCGATGCGGGCGATGGTCTCGCCCTGGTTGCTCACGACCGAAACCCGCGGGCCGATGTTCGGCATCTTCATGTTGACGTTCATTCCCGGCCCCAGCTCGCCGATGTAGAAGTTCGAGGTGCCCGCCCCACACATGCAGATACCGCAGGGCCGGTGCATGTTGCCCCATTGGGTTTCGTACTTGCCATTGCCGTCGAACACCTGCACCCGGTGATTTTCCCGGTCGGCCACATAGACCCAGCCATCCGCGTCGCAACAGATATTGTGCGCGATGTTAAACTGGCCGGGGTCGGTGCCCGGCTCGCCCCAGGAGAACAGCAGCTTGCCATCCGGCGAGTACTTGTGGACGCGGGCGTTGCCGTAGCCGTCCGACACATAAATATCGCCCTCCGGCGATTGCGCCGTGTGGGTGCAGCGGTGGAATGGGTCGCCGCTCATATAGGGGGCGGGCTTGCCGGCGATCCCGATGGTCAGCAGTACTTTGCCTTCCGGCGTCACCTGCCGGACCGTGTGGTCGCCATCGTCCGTACACCAGAGCGTCCCGTCGCGGCCGATATGGATGCCGTGGGCGCGGGTAAAGACGCCCTCGCCCCAGGAGCGCAGGAAATTGCCGTCCCGGTCGAATACGATCATCGGGTGCTCGCCGCGGTTGAAGGCGTAGACATGGTCGTTGTGATCGACGGCGACGGCGGCGACATCGTCGAACAGCCAGCCATCGGGCAACTTTGCCCAGTCGTTGTGGACCTCGTAGCGGTATTGGCCTTCACCGAGAATGGGGCGGGTCATGGTGGCGTTTCCTTATGATTGGCGAATTTTGGTGTTAGACGCACCTTACCACCATTTTTCCGGACGTCATTGCGAGTCCGCGCAGCGGACGAAGCAATCCATTGGCGGCCTGTCCGGCATCCAGCATTGATGGGTTGCCGCGTCGCCTGCGGCTCCTCGCAATGACGCCAAGGATGAAGGCGCCGCGCTACTGGCTCGTCCCAATCACCTCTTCCCCGAACCTGGCGAGGTTTTCCTCCAGATTGCCCTTCAGGAACGGTGTGGTCGGCAGCACGACACGGTCGACGCCCATCTGCTTTCGAATGGCCACCGCCTCCAGCGGGTCCTTGCCGGAGCCGGGCAACGCATCCGGGCAACCCGCGCTGATCTCCAGCGCGTTCGGGTCACGGCCGGCCTTGTCGGCCTCTTCCCTGGCCAGTTCGACCACCGGCATGAAGTCGGTCTGCATGCCCGTCGCCGGGAAATAGCCATCGCCGTAGCGCCCGGCCCGGCGTGCCGCGAACTTCGAGTGCCCGCCAATCACGAACGGCACCGCCCCGTTCGGCGGCTTCGGCGAACAGTTGATGTTGCGGAAGTTGATCAGTTCGCCCTCATAGCTGGCGTCGTCCCCCGCCCAGAGCGCGCGCATCGCCTGCATCGCCTCGTCCGTATACCTGCCTCGGGTCTTGAAGGGGATGCCGAGCGCCTCGAACTCCTCCTCCAGCCAGCCGACGCCCACGCCGAGGATCATGCGGCCATTGCTCATATGGTCCATGGTCGCCGCCTGTTTCGCCAGCACCACGGCGTTGCGCTGCGGCAGGATCAGGACGCCAGTCATGAACTTGATCTTCTCGGTGACCGCGGCGGCCCAGGTCATCCAGGTGAGTGGGTCCGGCATGTCCATGGCGGGCGATCCCATCATCTTGCCGTCGGCGCTGTAGGGATATTTCGAGTCGTAGTCGGTCGGCACCACCACGTGCTCGATGGCGACGATGCACTCAAACCCCGCCTTCTCCGCCGCCTGGGCGAAGCGTGTGGCGCCGGGGCCGTCGGGGAAGGCGAGGTTGGCAAAGTGCAGGGCGAATTTCATGGGGCGGACTCCTCAAAACCATACGGCCGGCGCCACGGCGCTCGTTAGTGATATAGCCCGCGAGGCTATCATCATTTCCGCCGGAGTCCGCGCCCTATCTGCCGGAAGTCCCGGAACCTGTCGTCAGTGTGTTCCGACGCCAGTCTTGCCCTGGCCTTCATGGCTGTTACCGGGTGGCTTGCTGAGCGCCATCAACGCCAGCCAGCCGACCCCGGTTGCCAGCATGAAAAACATCAGTGCGGGGACCGAATACGCAACAAAGGGCCGCGCTTCAGCAAAGTAAAGAGCAAATGGACCGGCAACACCAATATAAATAGCGACGGCAGCACTTGCGATTACCCACGCCCAGAATACCCATTTACGCGCCGTGTGGCGTGCCGTTTTTGAAGAGACTACTCCCATAGCGAATTCTCCTTTCCCCCTTCACGTAGGTCGTGTGCCGCCACATTGCGACCCCGAACCAAAGTTGAAAGCGGGAACCGGATTTCTGCCTTTGCTGGGACTGATAAAGAAGCTTTAGCAGCGGGGTCTCGTCACCTTACGCTGCCTGCGGTATCTGCCCCGCCATCCGGCCTTCGAAATAGGGCATGACCTTCTCGCTGAAGATCCGCGCCATCCGGGCGTGGGTGTAGCCGGAGAGGCAGAAGCTGGTGCAGCCGGCGTCCACGAACTCTTGCAAGGTCGCAGCTACCTGCGCCGGATTGCCGACGACGGCAATGCCGGCGCCACTCCGCACCATGGAAATACCGGTCCAGAGGTGCGGATGGATTTTCAGGTCGTTGCCGCTGTCCTCCAGCAATTGCCAGACCTGCCGGTTCGCCTCGGACGTCCGCTTGATGCCCTCCGCCGAGTCCTGCCCCGCCCGCATATTGGCCAGTTGGAACTTGGTTGCGCCGTCGATCAGTCGGTAGGCGGCCTCCCAGGCCTCTTCCTCCGTTTCCTCGCAGACGATCTGCAGGCGCATCCCGAACTGGATGTGATCGGCCCGCCCGTATTTCGCCGCCCGCGCGCGGATGTCCTTGATCTTCTCGGCGATGGAGGATGGCCGGTCACCCCAGAACAGGTGCACGGTCGAATGCTTGGCCGAAATCTCCAACGCCTGTTCCGAACCGCCGCCCAGGAAAAACGGCGGGTGCGGCTTCTGGAACGTGGTGGGCTGCATGACAGTATCGACCTGGTAATGCTTGCCCTTGTAGCCGATGGGCTCGTCAGCGGCCCACAGCCGCTTCATAATCTCAACTTCCTCGTCCATCTTCTCGTAACGGACTTCCTTTGAGTCGGGCACGCCATCACCACGCGTGTCGTCGTCATTGATGCCGGCGATCAGGTTGATGCAGAGCCGCCCCTGGCTCATCTGGTCGAGTGTCGCGAACATCTTCGCCGCCAACGTCGGGTTCATGTAGCCGGACCGCAGCGCGATCAGCGGGGCGAGGTTCCGGGTCTTGGCAACGTAGTAGGAGGAGACCACCGTCGCCTCCCAGCAAAACGCATTCACCGGCAGCAACATGTAGGTGTAGCCGCCATTGTCCACGGCCTCGACGATCTCATCGAACATTGCCGGGCTTTGCGGAATGCGGGCGGCCGGATCGGCCAGATTGGTGCTGTCGCCGCTGGTCGGCAGGAACCAGCCGAACGAAATCGGCACGTTAGCGGGGGGCCGGTCGGGCACGGGCGCTTTCCCAAACTGCATCGGTTACGTTTCTGGTGGAAATGCTACCCCCGCAGCAGCCCAGTAGACAAGGAGCCATTGCGGCGGCACGGGCAAGTACCACGACACAAGCGCCAGGAAGTTTTAATCGCAAAAGTTGGTGGCCCGGACCATTGCCGGACACAATTATTGGTGGACGGTTTCATGTCCTCAGCATCCGATTTGCGTCAGCCACGCTCAGCGCTGCCGGCCACATTCCAGAAAGGAATACATGTGCATACAATTATAGGCGTTTGCAGTTCATTAATGATTAATTAATTGATATACATTTGTTTTATCTATTAAATGTATCTTTTAGTATGTTGACGCACAGCACAACTTTCCGTATCCATGCCTCTCATTGTATGACGCCTCATACAAAAACGGCATCAAGCCACGAAACATAGGAGTGTGAGCAAATGGGTACGTCTACTCGTTCGGCGGTTGCAGCAATGGTTGTGGCGGCGTCAGCCGCTCTGGTCATGCCATCCACAGCATCGGCCTATTCCATCTACTTTGGCGAAGACGTGAACAATTCGGAAGCCACGCCACTGGCGGCGTTCCCGAACGCCAATGCCGCAGAGGCGGCGTTCCAGTCCAATCTGTTCGGCGTCGGTACGGAAAACTTCGAGAGCTTCTCAAGCGGCACGGGCAACCCGCTGGCATTGGTATTCCCCGGCGCCGGCACCGCCACGCTTTCCGGCGGCGGCGGCGCCGTTGCCTCGGTCACTGCCGGGACCACCAACGGCTTCGGCCGCTACGCCACCTCGGGCACGAACTTTTGGGAAGTCGATGCCGGCACGTCCGGTGACTTCACCGTCGGTTTTTCCGCACCAGTCGCCGCCTTCGGTTTCTATGGCGTTGATATCGGCGACTTCGGTGGCCAGCTGCAGCTCCAGCTGAATGACCCCGGCAACACATTGCTGACCGTGAACAACACCATTGGCTCGAGCGGCCGCACCGGCGGCTCGGTGTTCTTTTATGGCCTCATCGTCAGCAACGCGAACGAGCAGTTCACGAACGTCCAGTTTCAGACCTCGACCGGCCAAGGCGACGTCTTTGCCTTCGACGACATGACCGTCGGCTCCCTGCAGCAAGCAGCCGTTCCGGTTCCCGCCGCCGGCGTTCTGGCCGCTGCCGGCTTCGGTCTGCTGGCCGTCATGGGCCGCCGCAAAAAGGCCTAAGCCTTCGGGCTGAGGCCCAGCGCCGATTTACGGCACACGCCAATCCCTCCTCCGTCCGCGGGGGAGGGATTTTTTGCGTTTGGTGGCAATAGCCATCCTGAAGATGGCGGAATCCAGAGGCCTCCGGCGGCAACATGGAGGCGCAGCCGCCATTGCCTATGGCCTCGACGGTTTCGTCGAACATTGCCGGGCTTTGCAGAATGCGGGCGGCCGGATCGTCCAGATTGGTGCCGTTGCCGCTGGCAGGCCGGAACTCGCCGGAAGTAAGGAGGCAGGCGGACATGGCAGAACCCCTGCATGGCAGGATCTCTTGTTCTTGCGTGGTTTCTAGAAGGGCTAGCGTTCAGACAGACGGATCGGCAAGCCATCGTCGCAATCCAGTTCAAGCCCTCAAGTAAGCTCATACAGGCTGTTTAACCCAAAAATTGTTTCTGATAATGATAATGAGTCTCATTATTGATTTTGGTATACATTGTTACCTCCCACTTCTTCCATTAAAAGCGGTACTATTATCCGACTAATAATGATAATGAGTCGCAAACTCCTTAATATCAGATGTAATTACTTTTTTTATATCATATTTTCTTTCATTTTTTCAGATATTTATGGGTTATTTTTCTTATAAAGGTATATTGACCGTGATCGCATCACCCCGTATGTTTCTGCTGGCTGGGTCCAAACAGATTCTTCAGCACTGATCTCAGGAGTGTGAGCAAATGAACTTATCTGCCCGTTCTAAATTTACCGCTATGGTTGTCGTGGCTTCCGCCGCGCTGGCCGTGCCTTCCACCGCATCCGCGTACAACGTCTTCTTCGGCGAAGACCTGAACAATTCCGTATCCACACCGTTGGCATCGACCCCGAATGCCAGTGCGGCGGAATCAGCTTTCCTTTCGAACCTGTTTGGCGTCGGGACCGAAGATTTCGAGGGTTTCGCGAACGGCACGGTCGACCCACTCGCACTCGTCTTCCCTGGCGCCGGTACCGCGACCCTATCGGGTGGCAGTGGCGTCGTTAGCAGCGTCGCTGCCGGTTCAACCAATGGCGCCGGGCGTTACGGCACATCGCCAACCAATTTTTGGGAAGTGGACGCCGGGAGCGGTGGCAATTTCACGATTGATTTCTCCGCACCGGTCGCTGCATTCGGCTTCTTCGGCGTGGATATTGGCGACTTCGGCGGCCAGGTGCAGTTGCAGTTGAACGACACCGCCAGTTCGTTGCTGACCGTGAACAACACCATCGGCGCAGGCGGAAGCACCGATGGTTCTGTCCTGTTCTATGGCCTGATCGCCGGTAACGTGAACGAGCAGTTCACGCAGGTCCAGTTTCTGACATCAACCGGCGAGGGCGACATCTTCGCATTCGACGACATGACCGTCGGCTCGATTGAGCAGGCAGCCGTTCCGGTTCCCGCGACCGGCCTCCTCGCCGCTGCCGGCTTTGGCGTTGCCGGCCTGATCGCCCGCCGCCGCAACCGCCCGGCCGCCTAAACCCACCTAAAAAAATGACCCAGCCCTGTCCGGCTCGCCGGCAATTACTTCAGGCCTTCTCCGCCAACGCGGGGAAGGCCTTTGCCGTTAGAATGCCTGTAATGGGAACCCAAACAGGGCAGGCCGTCCCCCGGCGAAGCTGCATTTCATGCAAAAGGTTGATCTTCTGCCCGGCGCTGCACCATCCTGCCGTTGCAACAGACGCCTGAAAGAATGCCCGCCTGTATGAGATTTGAACCGATGGAATGCCGCTTCTGCGGCACGGCTGCGGAAATCACCTATTTCGATTGGGCTGGAGAGACGGGCGCGCCCGTGGTCATGCTGGTCCATGCCACCGGGTTTCACGGCCGGGTATGGGACCAGGTGGTTCACGCCTTGCCGCCGGAATGGCGGGTGCTGGCTGTGGAGTTGCGCGGGCATGGCCGGTCCTCCAAAGGCGGGCCGTTTGACCGGTGGGACTACTTTGCTCAGGATCTGGTGGAACTCGCCGATCACCTGGAACTGGAGGGCATCGTGGCCGCCGGCCACTCCATGGGCGGCTGGGCCGTCTGTTATGCGGCAATGGAAAGGGTCAACGCCTTCCGCCATCTGGTGCTGATCGACCCCACCATGAACACTCCCGAATTCTATGGCGCCAACCGCTTTCCGGACATGAAAGGGCCGGAGGATCACCCCGCCTCCCGCCGCCGGAATGATTGGCCGGACTGGCAGGCGCTCTACAACCGCCTGAAAGACCGGGAGCCCTACGCGCTCTGGTTTCCTCCGGTGCTGGAGGATTATTGCCGCCATGGCGTCCTGCCTGCGCCGGGTGGCGAGGGCATGGTCCTCGCCTGCCCGCCTATCGTGGAGGCCAACGTCTATTTCAATTCCTGGCGGGCCTATCTGCACGAGCGCCTGATCGGCATCGAAGCCCCGGTGACGCTCCTCCGCGCCTCCCGCCGCGCGCTGCCGCCCAAGGGCCAGACCGACTATGCCGGCTCCCCCACCTGGGAGCGGCTGTCAGAGAAATTCCGGCAGGCGGACGACATCTACCTGCCGGAACACTCCCACTTCATCCCGATGGAAAACCCGACGCTGGTCGCAGACCACATCGCACGGGCGGTCCGCAGCACTGGCTAGTGGTCAATAAGTTTGTGGTTCCACTCAGCAAACAGATGGGCATCATCCGTTTGCATCGAGCCACTAGCGCGGCGCGTTCGCCTGGAGGAAGCTGCGGATGTGGCGCACGGCCATAGGGATGCGTTCGGGCGGGTCTTTCCAGGGATACATGCTGACCTGAGCCTGCGGCGCCAGCATCGCTACTTCCATCGCCACCTCGTAGGGGTGCGGGTCAACATCGTCTGGCAGCACCAGGATCGGCGTTTGGCACTGGCGGACGAAATCGCGGGTCACCGTGTAAACGAAGTCCGGGTTTTTGCGGTACATGGTGGAGAGGAAGGCCTCCACGTCGGCCTTGGAGAGGTCCGGCCGCTGGTCAAGCAGTCCGGGCGCCCAGCCCGTAATGTTCCGCTGGAAGAACTGGTCCGGGATGGACTCGCGGTGGCCGCTCGGCTGGGTCATGACCGCGGCAACGACCCGGTCGCCATGCCGTTGCAGCATATTCCAGTTCATCGGCCCGCCGACACAAAAGCCCAACAGCAGAAACTTGTCGATGCCGAGGTGATCCATCAGCCCGATCTGGTCATCGGTATAGGCATCCCAGGGCCGGTCGATCTCCAATGGGCCGGTGGATTGGCCGTCATTCGCATTGCGGTGGTCCAGCGCAATCACCCGGAACTCGTCCGAGAATTCCTTCAGCGGATTGAACGGATGGCTGGCGCTGAGCCCGGCCACCGTGCCGTTCAGGCCGCCGCCCGGAACGATCAACAGCGGAAAGCCGGAACCGGCTTCCTCGTAATAAACCTTGGTCTGGCCGTGTTCGTAGAATGGCATGGGTGTTTTCTCCTTGTGTGCGGAGAGCCTAGCCGGGCCGGCTGTGCGACGCTAGCCGTTCAACATACCAAGGCACAAAGATCGCTTCCCAAACGCCACTGGCACGCCAACGAGCGGCTACCGCCATCAAAATCCGCCAGCAGCCGGCGCAGGGTCTTACCCGAAGGAGTCACCGGCACTTCGATTAGAAACCGCATGGAAAGCGGCTCCTTCTGGCCCGTAACGGCATGCGCCGGCGCGGCGCTTAGCTATTCCGTCGCCGGCATGTTCGGCTATCGCTTCGCCCGCATGGGCCTTCAACCCTTGCAAATCGCAGCCGGCCAGTTGATCTGCTCGACCCTGTTGGGCGAGGCATTGCTGGTCAGCCACACGGCTGGACTGGCTCTTATCCTGATCGCTCTTTCCGCCATCAGCGGGCAGGTGTTGCCGCGAGTTGGCATAAAATAGTAACTGAGCGTCTGCGGGTAAGTTCAAATCAGCACCAACGTATGCCCAGCATCAACATCGATACTTTGGGTTCTCGTAAAATTTTTTTTGAGATCCATGCTTAACCTTGACCTAAATCAATTGCACTCCGGCTGATCAAACACAGATTCCCAGCATAAACACTCACCTTGGCGAAGCATAGTTTCGCCAACCAGACAATGGAGGACGAAGCCGTGAGTTTACTGCCTTCTCTATGGAAATCTTCAATGCCGGCGAATGCAGGCCGGGATCCGTTCCATTCCCTGCATGATGAAATGAACCGCCTTTTCGAACGGTTCGGCAGCAGCCTGCCGGCGACCTGGACGGATGGCGGGTTGATGGCGCCGACCATCGACGTATCCGAAACCGATGGCGAGTTGACGGTGACCGCCGAATTGCCAGGCGTCGCGGAAGAGGACGTGGACCTGTCGCTGGAGGACAATGTCCTGACCATCAAGGGCGAGAAACGGGCGGAAGAAAAGAAGGAGGATGAGGAGAAAAAGTACCGTCTGGTAGAGCGCTCCTATGGCAGCTTCCAGCGTTCCATTCCACTCTCCTTCAAAGCTGATCCGGATAGTGTCAAAGCCAGTTTCGAAAACGGCGTGTTGAAAATTGCCGTTCCGAAACCGCCTGAAGCGGCGCAGAAGGCGAGCCGGATTCCCATTGGCAAGGCCTAAGACCAGGCGGACAGGTCGGGCTCAACCGGCTGGCCGCTTGACCGGGGCAAGCGGGGCGGGAACACTCCTGGCAACCAACAGGAGACCCGCCCCATGAAAATCACCGCCATCCGCGCCCATTGGCTGTCCGTGCCCATTCCGGAAGCGCAACAGCACACCTCCGACTTCGGCCGCACCCGCTCGTTCGATGCGACCTTGGTGGAGGTGGAGACCGACGCCGGGATCACTGGCTACGGCGAAGCGAAGGCCGCCGTCGGCTCGGCGGGCACGAATGCCGGGCTGGTCACCACCATTGAGAAAGAACTCGCGCCGCTGCTGGTCGGCGAGGACCCGCGCCGCATTTCCCGCCTATGGGACGTGATGTATAATGGTTCCCGTGCGCACTATGCCATCGCGCGCGGGCATGTGTTTCCGGTGCTTGGCCGGCGGGGCCACACCGTCAGCGCCATGAGCGGCATCGACATGGCGCTCTGGGACATTCTCGGCAAGTCGCTGGACGCCCCCGTCCACCAACTCATCGGCGGCAAGCGGCATGAGAAGATGCCTGCCTATGCGTCCGGTGGCTGGAAACCCACGGCGGAAGTGGGCGCGGAACTGAAAAGCTATATCGACCGAGGCAACTTCCAGGCGGTGAAGATGCGCGTTGGCTCCGGCGACGGCACGCTGGCGCACTCCATCGAACGGGTGCATGCGGCGCGGGACTATCTGGGGCCGGACATTGACATCATGTGCGATGCCCACGGCACCTTCACGGTCTCCGAGGCGAAGCGGTTTTGCCGGGCCGTAGCCGACTGCAACATCGGCTGGCTGGAGGAGCCCGTCACTGCCGACGACAAACAGGGCCAGGCGGAGGTCCGCGCATCCACCGACATTCCGATTTCCTGCGGCGAGAGCGAGTTCACCCGCTTCGCCTTCCGCGATTTGGCCATGCTGCGGGCGGCGGACATATTTCAGCCGGACCTCTCGATTGCGGGCGGCATTACGGAGGCTATCCGGATCGAGGCGATCGCCGCCGCCCACCAGATCCGCTTCGCTCCGCATCTCTGGGGCGGCGCGCTCTGCTTCGCGAGCGGCCTGCACGTGCTGGCGGCAGCCACCAGCGGCTTCATCGTGGAATATTCGCTGGGTGCGAACCCGATGCTGCACGAACTGGTGGAGGAGAATTTTACCGTGACCGACGGCTACCTGGAAATTCCCGACCGGCCCGGCCTGGGCGTCACCATCGACCAGGATTTTGTCGGAAAGCACCGGGTTACGCCCTGACCAGGTTCAAGCGAGGAACCAAGCCGGAGCGGGCACGACTCGGCCATTATCAATGCATCATCATGACCGGCCGGCCGGCAACCTTGAGAACATGCTTGGTCACGCCGCCAAGCACCAATTCCCTTATCCGGGAATGGCCGAACGCACCCATCACGATCAAATCGGCATTGAATTTCCAGGCTGCATCGATCAATGCCTCGCCCGTTGTTTGATGCCGGGGCTCAATAATGTTGATTGAAGCATCGACGCCATGCCACCGCAGATAATCAGCGAATGCCACCACATTTTCTTGCTCGAGATCCTCATGGTGGATCGTCGAGATCTCAACCGCTTCTGCCCGGGATAAGAAGGGAAGGGCGGCAGTTGAGGCGCGCGTTGCCTCAACTGCGTCGTTCCAGAACAGGGATATCCGCTCCCCCAAACTGTGCAAATGGTTGCTGGCCGAGAACAGAACCGGCCGCCCCGTAGCGTAGACCGCCGCCTCTCCGGCAGGCGACAGCCATCCGCCCTCCAAGGAAGGCGACTTCAGAACGACTAAGTCGGCAAGCCGTCCAAACCGCGAGACGATGTGGTGAAGATTGCCTGATTGGTCCAAGAACCTGGCGGTAGGGCCTGAATTGCCTGCTGGCTTGTCCGCCGCAGCGATGCCGTTTGCCAGCCGCCACTCATCGAAAACCGTTCGGCAATCGTCAGCAACTTCCGCCTCGCGTTCCTTAAACTGGTTCTGCAGGTTGTTGTAGATTTCGTCCGGAACGCCTTCACCAAATTGAGTGCGCCGGTATTCGGGGTCGCGCCGAACGTGAAGAAAATCAACGTGACAGTTGAATGTTCTTGCCAAATACCCGGCGGCTTCCAGGTCGATGGCGTCATTGCTGTCACCGTCCAACATCGTGAGGATTTTCGCTATCGACATCATGAAACCTCCTGATTTCAGTGATTCACCGAATAGACGCTGCTCTCCTCTATTTAGATGTTGTCGCTTTTTCTCTCCAATCAATAGGCAAATGGGCTGAACGGCCGGATGCGGCGGCCAAAGGGCGGTCTCTATGCTGCGTCAGCGGCCTCCGCCAGTGACGCCAGGTCGGCGTTGGTGAAGACGTTCTGCACGTCGTCATTGTCGTCCAGCGCCTCAAGCAGCTTCATCAGGCCTGCTTGCGAATCCGCATCCACGGCAACCGGTGCCATCGGCCGCCAGACCAGCTTGGCTTCCCTGACCGTCCCGGCCTTGTCCACTTCCTGGTAGACGTCGTTGAAGGTCTCAACCTCCGTCACCACGGTGAAGACTTCTTCGTCGTCCTCGACGTCCTCAGCCCCCACGGTCGCGGCGATCTCGAACAATTCTTCGAATTCCGTGCCTTCCGCCTCGACCTGTATTTCGCCGACCCGTTGGAAGAGGAACGAGACAGAGTTCGTCTCGCCCAAAGAACCGCCGCTCTTGTTGAAATAGGAGCGCACTTCGGAGGCGGTGCGGTTACGATTGTCGGTCATCGCCTCGACGATCACGGCGATACCGCCGGGGCCGTAACCCTCGTACCGCAACTCCGTATAGTCATCGGTATTGTCGGGGCCGGATGCGCTCTTGATGGCCCGGTCGATACGCTCGTTCGGCATGTTGGCCGCCTTGGCCGCCGAGATCGCCGCGCGCAGGCGGGGGTTCGCGTCCGGGTCCGGCGAGCCGAGCTTTACCGCCACTGCGATTTCGCGGCCAATACGGGTGAACACCCTGGCGCGCTTCGCATCCTGCGCGCCCTTACGATGCATAATGTTCTTAAATTGGGAGTGACCTGCCACGGGCTCACCTCTGCCATTCTGTTTTCCAAAAACGCCGCTCCATATGCGATGGAGCGGCGATCAGGTCAACGGTGCGCGGTGTCACCACCAGGGCAAAGACCTAGTTCCGGGACGGATAGACGCCCTGGAGCGCCACACAATATTGCATGCCCAAGAAGGGGTTGCGGACATGGACGGGTTGGCTGCCGCCGTTGTTGTCAACCGTCACGGCCGTCGTCACCGAGCCTGCGTCAAGTGTCGTATCGGCCGGCGGTGCGTGGTAGACGGGCGTGCCGCCGAGCGCGGCCGCCGAGGCAAGAACGCCGCCGGCAGCGCTGGTCTGGTTGGCGGTTTGCGAGGTGCCATGCAGCGTTGACGTGGCAGACGCGGAATGGTTATGCGACGGCATCTGGTTCACAGAGAGGGTGACGGTTTCCGCCCCACCTTTCTCGCCAATCTTAACCGGCGTCAGGCCAGGCCCGCTGCCCTGGTTCAGCGGCGCACGGCCACGCAGATCCGGCAATGCAAAAGTCGTACGGCCATCACCGCCAAAATTGGTGCCATAGAGCGAG
The DNA here is from genome assembly GCA_965222315.1 of Alphaproteobacteria bacterium. GTDB lineage: Bacteria > Pseudomonadota > Alphaproteobacteria > Bin95 > Bin95 > JACKII01. The sequence continues at coordinate 4,224,044 of OZ244951.1, forward strand.
AATAGCGCGGAATTGGAACTGATCGGCAATAACTGGCCGTCAGCGGGCGCCCAGCCGCGCGGACAGAAATTGAAGCCGACCAGCATCACCTCCCCGACAAACGGATCGGGACCGGCGTGGGCCGGGGCGGCGGAAACGGCAATACCCGCCGCGAGCATCGAGGCAGCGGCGACAGACTGGAATAACTTGCGCATTTTCAGGGTCCTTTCGGGACGTGGATCTAACCAACACGATGACGATCCATTACTTTTGATTGTTTTTCTGTGCGTTAACTCACATAGAACGGGAAAAAAGTGACGCCCAGCCACTCTGCAATAGCGCGGCTGAGGGTGTCCCCTGCCGGAAATGCAAATGGGCCGCGACTTGGCGGCCCATCGGCTAAAAATCGGGAAACTCGCGTCCGGCTGGACGGCTTACGATAGCCAGCGCTTGCGGCGGCGGTAGTGTTTCACATCGCGGTAGTTCTTGCGCTCGCCGCCTTCCGAAATGCCCAGGTAGAATTCCTTGATGTCAGCATTGTCCCGCAATTGCGCGGCGGCACCTTCCATCACGATAGAGCCGTTTTCCATGACGTAGGCATAGTCCGCAATATTCAGCGCCAGATTGGCGTTCTGCTCGACGAGCCCAATGGTAACCCCCTGCTCCTTGTTCAGCCGGCTGATAATCCCGAAAATTTCCTCGATGATCAGCGGTGCGAGACCAAGCGACGGCTCGTCCAGCAAAATCACTTTCGGGTTCGACATCAGCGCGCGCCCGATAACCAGCATTTGCTGTTCGCCACCTGACAGGTACCCAGCCCGGCCATGCCGGCGTTCGGCGATGCGGGGAAAATATTCGAACACCATCTCCATCCGCTCTTTCATCACGGCGGAGGACGGCTCGACATGGGCGCCCGCGATCAGGTTTTCCGCGCAGGTCAGGTTGGCGAAAACCCGACGCCCCTCGAACACCTGCACCACGCCCTTGCGGACGATATCGTGGCCCATCATGCGGTCGATGCGTTCGCCGTCCAGCTCGATCGAACCATGCGTAACCTCGCCCCGTTCGGAACGGAGCACACCGGAAATGGCTTTCAGCGTCGTCGTCTTTCCGGCGCCGTTTGCCCCCAAGATGGTGGTGATCTTACCTTCCTCAATGCTGATCGAGATGCCTTTCAGCACCAGGATCACATTGTTGTACATCACCTCGATATTGTTGAGCTGCAGCATGACGGTGCCTGACTGTCTGACGAGTATGAAAAGGGTGAATGGAGGAGCGCCCCGCCGCAGCGCAGCGCTCCCCAATCCATTCCGGCCGAAGCCTTAGTGGGTTTCCTCAATCAGTTCGAAGATCACCTCACGGTAGGCATTGAACCATTCGGTAACCGGCTCATAACCTTCGCCCTTGACCTGGAACACACGGATGTAACCGCCGCCCTCATGGTCTTTGGCCGACATCTTCAGCGGTGGCGCCATGCCATCCAAGTCGAAGTCCCTGATGGCACGCAAACCGTCACGCACATCGGTGCCGGTGATGTCGCCTGAGCCCTTCTTCTGGATCGCAAGTTCGATGGCTCTCAGGTGAACGGCCGCCTGGAAAACCCCACGGTTGTAGTAGGTGGTAAAGGCCATTTCCTTGGGCGCATCCTTGCCTTCGGCTTTGTACATGGCCGTGATTTCCCGCAGGACATCATAGTCGCTGCCGACACCGGCGTAGCTGATGACGTTGTAACCCTGGGCTGCATCCCAGCCGCCAGCAGCCGCAATGTCACCTTCAGAACCGGCCCAGACCAGACCGACCATCTTGTTCAGCGGATAACCGGAACGCTTGAACTCTTTCAGCATCACCGCCGGAGCGCGGCCGAAAGTATGAGCGATCACATAGTCGGCGCGGAAGCGGCGGGTGATGTCCAGCACCTGCGCACCCATCTCCAGACCGGGCGGCGGCACGGCGAACTGGCGCCATTCATAGCCCTCGTCCTTGGCCATACGCTCCATGACCGGAATGCCTTCGCGTCCCGCTGGATTGTCGTAGTATAGGTAGGCGATCTTCTTGCCGTTCAGATCACCGCCGAGCTGGTCTTTCACGAACTTGATCAGTCCCGCCGTCTGGGAGAAGTAGCTGGCAGCGATCGGGAACATGTACGGGTATTTTTCACCGTTAGCGGCCGCTGCTGTGCCGAAACCCGGCGAGGTGCCGGGAATCTTGTCTTCCGCCATGGTCTGCGCCAGGGCGGCGACGATCGGTGTGCCGTAAGGGGAAACCAGAACCGCGCCATTCTGTTTGTAGCGCTGGTAGGCTTCCACCGCCGGCGGGACCTTGTACTCAATGTCGATCTCGTCAACGATGATCTTGTTGCCTTCGACACCGCCCTTCGAGTTCACGAGCGCGACGTAATCATGATAGCCCGGGCAGAGCGCGGTGCCGGTCACGGCGGTCGGGCCGGTCCGGTCGCACATTAGTCCGATCAGGATATCTTTGGCTTGTGCCGTGCTGGCTGACGCCAAGCCGGCTGTGACCGCGGCGGCCACGCCTATTGTTCTCAGAAAAGTCATAGACGTTTCTCCTCTCTGTTATGTCCCTTACACACGCTTGGCGGCGCTAATAAGAGAACGGCCACACCCGGAAGTAGTTCCGGATATTTTGCCAGAGTCGGTTAAGACCATCTGGCTCGGCGATCAGAAATACCATGATCAGACCGCCGAAAAATACGAGTCGCAACTGGCCGATTACCTGGGGCAGATAACTCGGATCCATGAACCATGGCCCGATGGCCTCCATCACCAACCGGATAACCACCGGCAGCATGGTAATGAAGAAGGCCCCGAAGATGGAGCCAACGATAGAGCCCAGACCGCCGATAATGCACATGGCCAGGAAGTCGATGGAGACGATGATCTGGAACTGCTCGTAGGTCGCAATACTGAAGTAGTACATATACAGGACGCCAGTCACGCCAGCGAAGAAGCTGGAAATCGCAAAGGCGAAGAGCTTGTACCGGAAGACGTTGATACCGATGATCTCCGCCGCGATGTCCTGGTCGCGGATCGCGACCAGCGCCCGCCCAATCCGGCTACGCACCAGATTGGTAGCGGCCATGATCGCCAGGATCGCGAAGAACAGAACGAAGAGGTAAAGTTCCCACTGCCGGTCCATCTTCCAGCCAAACAGGCTTGGCCGGTCGACTTCGATCGCCGCTGCGATACCGCCGGAGATAGCCGGCGTGTGGTTGATGATCCACTCGATGATGAACTGAGCGGCAATGGTCGCGATGGCCAGATAAAGGCCCTTCACCCGCAATGATGGAATGCCGACCACCAGGCCGATCAGCGCCGCCATGCAGCCGCCGGCCGGCACAGCCAGCCAGAACGGCAGCGGGCCGCCGAATATCTCGATCCGAGTGACCAGGTTCGCCGCTGTGTAGGCGCCGACGCTCATAAAGGCGGCATGACCGATGGAGATCTGCCCCGTATAACCCAACAGGATATTGAGCCCCAGCGCCCCAACACAGGCGATCCCCACCAAGCTCAATTGCGCCAGGTAATACTCGCTGCCGAACAACGGCAGGATGACGGCGAAGAACAGGAGGAAGCCGATGATCGCCTGTTTGGCGATCGGAAACGGCAGGATCGCCTGGTCGCCCTCGTAAGTGGTTTTGTAGTAGCCGCATTCACGGTGGAACATGCGCTTAGATCCTCTCGATCAGGCGGCGGCCGAAGATGCCGTAGGGACGGATCATCAGCATGAGAACCATGAGAACGTACGGGGCAAAATCTTTCATGCCGCCGCCAACATACGGGTCGATAAAGCCAGAGGTCAGCGCCTCCGTCATGCCAACGATGATACCGCCGACCACAACACCGATGATTGAGTCCAGGCCGCCCAGGATGACCACCGGGAACACTTTCAAACCGATCAGTGCCAACTGTGTATCGACACCGATCATGTTGCCCCAGGCGAGCCCGCCCAGCAGCGCTACGATGCCGGCCGTCACCCAGGCCACGGCGAAATAGCGCTCGACGTTGATGCCCATGGCCATCGACACCTGATGGCTGTCGGCGACAGCGCGCATGGCCACCCCCTTGCGGGTCTTCAGGAAGAAGTAGCCGAACGCACAGAGGAACAGGACGCTAACGATAGCGCCCAGCAGCTTGATCGGGGTCAGGTAGAGCACGCCCCATATAATCGGTGAATCTTGGATCGGCAGATTGATCGTCGTCGGCTGCGCGCCGAATACCAGCGGACCGAAGCCCCGCAGGAAGAAGGCCAGGCCAATGGTCGCCATGATGATCGCGATGATATTCATACCAATCATGGGCCGCAGCACGAACCGTTCCAGGCTCATGCCGAATACGACCATAAAACCAAAGCCGATAATGCAGGCTAGCCACAGCGGCAGCCCCACCCAGTCCAGCATTCCGGCCACGACCATGGCCGCAATCATCACGAACTCGCCCTGGGCGAAGTTGATCGCATCGGTGGACTTGTAAATCAGGACGAAACCGACAGCGATCAGCGAATACATCAGACCTGTCAGTAGGCCGTCGATGCTCAACTCGAGGGCGAAACGCCAGTCCCTGATCAGCACATCGATCCCGCCGATTGCCCATAGGACAACCAGCGCAACAATGAAGGCTATCCAATATTTGAACCGTGAGAGCATTTCCATTTTCGGTATTCCTCTAGGCCGCGTCTTGGATCAGCAAGCGGGCTTCAACATGGCTTCGCCGGCCGTCTTCAAAAGTGACTTCAGTGCGCAAATCCACCTCTGTCCTGTCGCTGTAGAATGCGTCGATCACCGGCGCGTAGCGCTCCGCTATGTGTGCGCGGCGCAGCTTGCGGGTCCGGGTGACCTCCGCATCGTCTGCGTCCAGATCCTTCGCCAGCAACAGGAAGCGCTTCACCCGCACCGGTTCCGGCAGGCTGGTGTTTACCCGCGCTATCTCGCCGGCGATCAGCCCGCGCACCTCGGATTTTTGGCTGAGATCAGTGTAGTTGGTGAACGGAATGCCGTTTTTTTCCGCCCAGTTGCCCACGGTGTTCTGGTCGATGGCAACCATGACCGAGACAAAGTCCCGGTCGGAGCCAAACGACACGGCTTCGGAGATGAAGGCCGAATATTTCAGCTTGCTCTCGATGAATTGCGGCGCGAAGGCGGTGCCGTCGGCCATCTTGCCGACATCCTTGGCCCGGTCGATAATCAGAAGTTCGCCGGACTTCTCGTCCAGGACACCGGCATCGCCGGTGCGGAAGTATCCGTCGTCGGTGAACACCTCTTTCGTCGCGTCGTCACGCTTGTAGTAGCCTTTGAAGACCCCCTTAGACTTGACGAGAATCTCGCTGTTTTCGCCGATCTTCACGTCGATTCCGGCGCAGACAGGCCCGGACGTGTCCGGGTTTACGTTCTGGTCCGTTTGCATGGAGACAAGGCCGGAGACCTCGGTCGAACCATAAAGCTGCTTCAGGTTGATGCCGAACGCCCGGAAGAACCGGAAGGTATCATGCCCGAGCGGTGCACCGCCGGTGTAGCACCAGCGCGCCCGGCGCAGGCCGATCTGATCACGGACAGGGCCGTAGACAAAGAAATTGCCGAGCAACCGCATCAGGCCGCCAAGCCCTTCGGACTTGCCTTCGGCCTTGGCCAGTTCCGCATTGACGGCGGCGTTGCGGAAAGTGTCGTAGAACCAACGTTTAACGCCGGTCGTGTCGTTCGCCTTCACCTGCAACTGGCTGAGGATCGTCTCCCAGCCGCGGGGCGACGCGATGAAACCGGTCGGCCCCAGCTCCCGCAGGTCGCGCTCCAGTGTTTCCGGCGCTTCCGGGCAATTGGTGGAGCAACCGGTCATGATCGAAATCGTCAGGCCGTACATACTCTCGCCAACCCAGGCCATGGGCAGGTAGGAGAGGAAATCGTCGCTCTCCCGCACATCCTCGTTCGCCACGAAGATTTTCGCGGTTTCGACCAGATTGGCGTGGCTGAGCATCACCCCTTTCGGGTTTCCGGTCGTGCCGGAGGTGTAGCTCATCAGCGCGATGGCTTCCGCATCGAGCGCATCGACGCTTTTCACCCAAGCGCCGGCTTTGCTGCGGCCCTGATCCTGCACCACCGGGAAAGACCGCAGGATGGGGTCGTCATAGTGGGCCATGCCCCGGTCATCGTCGTAGATCAGATATTCCAGCGTCGGGATCTGGTCCTTGATGGACAGGATCTTGTCGACCTGCTCCTGGTCTTCGGCAACGATCACCCTGGTGTCGGCATCGGCCAGAACGAAGGCCATCTCCTGGGCTATCGAGTCCTGGTAGATTGGCACCGCCGCCCCACCGAGCCCCTGAGCCGCCAGTTGCGCCCAATAGAGCCGGGGGCGGTTGTCGCCGATCACAACCAGCTTGTCGCCAGCGCCGAAGCCCATCGCCGCCAGGCCATCGCCAAAGGCGGTAACCTCGTCCGCATAGTCAGCCCAGGTATAGGTTCGCCAGATACCCAGGTCTTTTTCCCGGATCGCCGGTTTCTCCGGCCTTGTCTGCGCATTGCGGAGCACCAGCCCCGGAAGCGTATCCTCGCGAGCAGCCATTATATTCATTGCCTCCTAATGACTTGCGCCGAGATAGGCTTCGATGACCCGCGGGTTGGCGCGGACTTCGTCCGGCGAACCATCCGCAATCTTCTCCCCCTGATCCAGCACCGCGATATGGTCGGAAATATCCATGACAACGCCCATATCGTGCTCGATCAGCACGATGGTGGTGCCGCGCTGTTCGGCAATGTCGAGGACATAGCGCACCATGTCCTCCTTCTCTTCCTGGTTCATGCCGGCCATGGGCTCGTCGAGCAGGAGCAATTCGGGCTCCGCTGCCAGAGCCCGTCCCAGTTCGACCCGCTTTTGCAGGCCATAGGCCAGCTCGCCCGTTGGCGCTTTGCGGAGATCGTTGAGCCGCAGGAAGTCGATCAACTCCTCCACCTTCTCCCGGTGGGCGACCTCCTCCCGCTGCGCCCTTCCCCAATAGACGAAAGAGGACAGCACGCCGGTTTTCATCAGAACATGACGGCCAAGCATCATATTCTGCAGCACGGTCATACCGCGGAATAATGCAATATTCTGAAACGTCCGGCCGATGCCGCGTTCGGCGATCTGATTGGGCTTTAACCCGTTTATCCGCTGCCCTTCGAACATAATATCGCCGGCATCGGGGGTATAAAAACCGCTGATCATATTAAGAAGCGAGGTTTTACCCGCGCCGTTCGGGCCAATGATCGCGTGGATCTTGCCCTTCTGCACTTCGATACTCACTTCATTGTTCGCGCGTACGCCGCCGAAATACTTCGACACCGCGCGCACGCTCAACGTTGAGTCGAGCCTGCTCGCTTCAGCCATTTTTGGCGTTTTCCTCCAGACGCTATAAGGCGTGTTTCCGCCTTTATGATTGCGAGCAAGCGTAGGGATTTTCTGAATTGTTTCAATCACAAAATGCCGCGCGACGGATTATATCGCCACAATTCGTCTCACACCCCCTTGAATATTGCGCCGCATATCCCGTCAGCCTGGGTGAGGAATCGACAGAATCCCTGGATTCGCGGATGCCATCGCTGACACAGGGGAAAAGTCGGGATAGTCTCGATGCTGGTGTTTTATGGTTTACGAAAGCCTTGGAGAGTGCGGCTTCAGGATTGCAAATATCTTGCTGATGAGCCGCCAATGGTCTCCTGGCCCTCTCTCTAATGCGCCTGCCCACAGCGAAAGCCTTGTATGATGCCAGACCGCCCGCCACTCCTCATCGACTGCGACCCCGGCCACGACGACGCCGTCGCGATTCTGGTCGGCTACCGGCATTTCGATCTGAAAGCCATCACGACGGTCCACGGCAACTCGCCGCTCTCGAACACCACCCGCAATGCCCTGGCCGTGCTGGAACTGGCGGGGATCGAGGGCATTCCGGTCGCTGCCGGTGCCGCCTCTCCGCTGGTTGGAAAGGCCCCGAACGCAGCGCATGTCCACGGCAAGACCGGGCTAGACGGGCACGACCTGCCGGAGCCGAAACAAAAGCCGGTCCCGGACCATGCCATCGATATGATCATCGAGACTGCGCGCCAGCATCAGGGGGAGTTGGTTCTCTCCGTGATTGGCCCGGCGACCAATATCGCCCTCGCCCTGTTGAAAGAACCGCGGCTCGCCTCCTGGGTAAAAGAAGTTACGGTCATGGGTGGCTCCGGCGGCTGGGGGAACATGACACCCGCCGCAGAGTTCAACGCCTATTGCGATCCGGAGGCACAGGCCGCGCTCTATGCCGCCAAATGGCCGGTGCGCATGGTTGGGGTCAATATCACCCGTACCGTCGGCATCAACGCCGCGGAGATTGGAACGCTCCGCCAAAGCGGCAAGCGCACCGCGGGCGCCATTGCCGACCTGCTCACCTTCTATATGGGCCGCCAGACCGAGCGCACCGGCGCGACTCACGCCCCCATGCACGACGCCTGCGCCCTCATTCCGCTGATCGATCCGGCCAGCATGGAGTATGCTGAAACGCGGATAGAGGTCGAGTTACAGGGCAAGTTCACCCGCGGCATGACCGTTTGCGACCTGCGCGGCGTGCAGGTGCCGGACCCCAACGCCCGCGTCGCAGTGAAGCCCGACCGCGACCGGCTGGTTGGCGTGATGATGGATACCGTCCTATCCTACGCCTAAGCGAAAACCCTAAACCAACGCACCCTGAGGAAACGCCCCATGAAAGTCGTCGAAGCCATTTGCGAGATCATGAAGCGGGAGGGCATCGAGACCCTGCTCGCCTATCCCGTGAACCACATCATCGAATACGCCGCCCGCACCGACATCCGCCCGATCATCGTGCGCCAGGAGCGCGTCGGCCTGCACATGGCGGACGCCATCAGCCGGCTTTCCAGCGGCAAGAGCATAGGCGCCTTCGCCATGCAGCACGGCCCCGGCACCGAGAACGCCTATGGCGGCATCGCCCAGGCTTATGGCGAGAGCGTGCCGATCCTGGTGCTGCCGGCCGGCTATGCCCGCCGCATCGCCCACATCCATCCGAACTACAACGCCACCAAGTCAATGGCCGACATTTCCAAGTCGGTCGAGCCGGTCATGGCTGCGAACGAGCTTTGCAACATCATGCGCCGTGCCTTCACCCGCCTGAAAAACGGCCGCGGCGCGCCGGTGATCGTCGAGGTGCCGGGCGATACCATGTTCGAGGAAATAGATGGCGAGTTGAACTACACGCCGGTGCTCTCCACCCGCTCCGGCCCCGATCCGGCAGACGTGGCGCGCGCGGTCGATCTGCTGATGAGCGCCAAGCGTCCGGTCTTTTATGTCGGCCAGGGCGTGCATTACGCCGAAGCCTGGGACGAAGTGCGCGAACTGGCCGAGCATCTGGCCCTGCCCGTCGTCACCAGCCTGGAAGGCAAGAGCGCGATCCCGGAAGACCATCCGCTGGCACTCGGCTCCGGCGGGCGGGCCATTCCGAAGGCGGTGCATGACTTCCTGCAGGCCGCGGACGTGATCTTCGGCGTCGGCTGCTCGTTCACCGAGACCAGCTTTGGCGTGAAGATGCCGAGGGGCAAGCGCTACATCCACTCCACCAACGACCACATGGACCTGAACAAGGACATCGAGTGCGAGATCGGCCTGGTCGGCGACGCGCAACTGACGCTGCAAGCCATGCTGGCCGCCGTGAAGGCCAAGGAGCCCAAGGCGCGCGATTCCAAGAACGTCGCGGCGGAGATCAAGGGCATTGAGGAAGGCTGGCTCGCCGAGTGGATGCCGAAGCTGACCTCGGATGAGACGCCGCTGAACCCCTACCGCGTGCTCTGGGACCTCCAGCAGACGGTGGACAAAGACAACACGATTATCACCCACGACGCGGGCAGCCCGCGCGACCAGCTTTCGCCGTTTTGGAAGAGCACCAAGCCGCTCTCCTATATCGGCTGGGGCAAGACCACCCAGTTGGGCTATGGCCTCGGTCTCGCCATGGGTGCGAAGCTCTACAAGCCGGACGCGCTCTGCATCAATGTCTGGGGCGATGCCGCCATCGGCTTCACCGGCATGGACTTCGAAACCGCGGTGCGCGAGCGGATTCCGATCATGTCGATCCTGCTGAACAACTTCTCGATGGCGATCGAACTGCACATCATGCAGGAGTCGACGGAGAAGTACCGCTCCACCGACATTTCCGGCGACTACGCGGCCATGGCCCGCGCCTTCGGCGGCTATGGCGAGCGCGTGACCGATCCGGCGGAGATTGTGCCGGCAATCAAACGAGGCATTGAACAGACCAAGCAGGGTGTGCCAGTGCTGCTGGAGTTCATCACTTCGAAAGAGGTCAGCATTAGCAGTTTCTGACCCATCGTCGGGAAGGAGTGTGCGCGGGAATGATTGGTCTGTATGTCTTTCTCGCGGGGTTGAGTGGTCTGGGCCTGGTCGCACTTGCTGCCTTCGGCGCGCATGGCAGCGGCGCGGCCGGCCTGGCCGATCCTACCCTGTTTCAAACGGCATGGCAGATCCATGCGGTGCAAACCGTTGCCATGCTGGCGCTCGGGATGTGCCGCCGCCCCAATATATGGCTCTATGCCAGCTTCTGGCTGTTTCTGGGCGGAACGGTCTTTTTCGCCGGCTCGCTCTATGGCCGCGGCCTTGGCTGGTGGCTGGATGGCTCTGTCATCACGCCAATTGGCGGGGTGATGCTGATGGCGGGCTGGTTCGCGCTGGCAATCTCCGGCCTGTACCGCATTGGATACAGCAGCCGGCTGCCGAAAACCGACGACTGACCCAGGATCGCACCGGCTTTTCCGTTCCGGCTTGCTGAGTAGACCCGGGCGGTTTCCGGGTTTACTCAGGGAGCCGCACCGATGAATAAGCAGAAAGACGGCCCATGATCGACACTGACCTGGAAAACGGCGTTCTGCGCCTCACCCTCAACCGGCCCGAAGCGCGCAATGCACTGAGTTCAGCGGGCATGGCGGGGCTGAATTCGGCACTGCGCGAGGCCGAGAACAACAGCGATGCGCAGGTACTGGTGATCCAGGCGGCGGGCAAAGCCTTCTCCGCCGGCCGCGACCTGAAAGAAGCGCCGACCTTGCCCCTCGAAACCTCACTGCAACAGCATGACGACTGGGCGACCGTCTACCAGCGGCTGCAGCGGCTCACGATTCCGACGGTGGCGGTGGTGCAGGGTTTTGCGGTTGCGGGCGGTTTCACGCTCGCCATGGGGTGCGATTTTGTGCTGGCCAGCCGTTCGGCGAAGTTCGGCGCGATGGAGATGGCAAACGGCTTTCCGGCCGCCGTCTGCACGCCGCTGCTGGCGCACCTGCTGGGGCCACGGCTTGGCCTGGAACTGGCGTTGTTCGGCGAGCCGGTGGAGGCGGAACGCCTTTATGAAATGGGCTTGATTAACGCGCTCGCCGATGACGACGATGCGCTGCCTGCCCTCGCCGATGACTATGTCGGACGGCTGCTGAGGCTGAATCCCGGCGCGGTGAAACAAACCAAAGAAGCGTTCCGCGCCGCCCGCACCATGCCGCTCGACCAGGCGATGGTGATCGGCAAACACCTGAACCAGTTGCTGGATGCCGCCGGTAACTTCACCGCCGGGTCTGCCGCCTTCGCCGAGCGCACCCGGAAATGACCGCCCTACCATCGCGGCGGCTATGACAATGCGCCAGAAGGTGACCTGATGCGTCGGTGGGCGGATGGGCCGCTTTCGAACCGCCAGCGGACTTCCTATCTGAGCCGGACGAGAACGCCTGACCTACCTAGCAGCCGGAATCCTGACCAATCATGACTCAGCCCCCCATCGCCCGTACCTGCGACTCCTATATCGAGCATCACGGCCAACGGGTGGACGACCCCTATGCCTGGCTGCGGGCGGAGAATTGGCAGGAGGTGATGCGCGATCCCTCCACCCTGGACCCGGAGATCCGCGCTTATCTGGAAGCGGAGAACGCCTATACGGACGCCATGCTCGCCGACACGGAAGCGCTTCAGGAAACCTTGTTCGCAGAGATGAAGGGGCGGCTGAAGGAGGACGACACGTCCGTGCCGATGAAGGATGGTCCGTGGGCCTACTTCCAGCGGTTCGAGGCCGGCCAGCAGCAGCCGCAATTCTGCCGCCAGCCCGCGGATGGCCCCGGGAAAGCCGAAATCATGCTGGATGGCAATGTGGAGGCCGAGGGCAAACCCTATTTCCGCATCGCCGCCATGCAGCACACCGACGACCACGCGCTCCTCGCCTGGGCGGCGGATACCAGCGGCTCGGAGGATTACACGATCCGCGTGCGCGATCTGGCCACCGGAAAGGAATTGCCGGACCAATTGGCGGAGGCGACCCCCAGCATGGTCTGGGCCAATGACGGCAAGCACCTGTTCTACACAAAGCGCGACGCCAACTGGCGGCCCTACAGCGTATGGCGGCACCGCCTGGGTACGCCACAGGCCGATGATGTCTGCGTTTACGAGGAGAAAGACCCTGGCTTCTTCGTCGGCGTCGGCCGGACCGCCAGCCGCGCCTTCATCGCCATCAATGCCCACGATCATGAAACCAGCGAATGGCATGTGATCCCCGCCAGTGATCCTATTGCTGAGCCTCGCCTGATCGCCGCGCGCGATCCTGGCGTCGAGTACGATCTGGAGCATCACGGCGACAGCTTCCTGTTCCGCACCAACGCGGACGGGGCGGAGGACTACAAACTCGCCACCGCGCCCGTCGCCTCGCCAGCGCGGGAGAACTGGAAGGATCTGATACCGCATGAAGCCGGGCGGCTTGTGGTGGGCGTGCAGGTCAACGCGGACCACCTGATCCGGCTGGAGCGGGCGGAGGGCCTGCCCCGGATCATCATCCGCGAGTGGGAGACAGGCGCGGAGCATGCTATCGCCATGGAGGAAGAGGCCTACTCGCTGGGTCTGGGCGGCTCTCTGGAGTATGAGACGACCACACTGCGCTTCGCCTATTCCTCCATGACCACACCGTCGGAGACCTACGACTACGACCTGGTCACCCGCGAGCGGACCCTTTTGAAGCGACAGGAGGTGCCTTCAGGCCACAACCCGGACGATTACATCACCCGCCGCGTCATGGCTCCAGCGGCAGATGGCGAGTTGGTGCCGGTGACGATGGTCTACCGAAAGGACACAGTGCTGCCCGCGCCGACGCTGCTCTATGGCTACGGCTCCTATGGCATCAGCCTGCCGTCTAGTTTCGGCACCGTGCGGCTGTCGCTCGTGGACCGCGGCTTTGTCTGGGCACAGGCTCACATTCGCGGCGGTATGGAGAAGGGCTACCGCTGGTATGCCCAGGGCAAGCGCGAGCACAAGACCAACACGTTCGATGATTTCGTTGCCGCGCGGGACCATTTAGTGGCGGAGGGCATCGCCAAACCGGATACCATCGTAGCGGAAGGCGGTAGTGCGGGCGGCATGCTGGTGGGCGCGGTCGCGAACCGGGCACCGGAGAAGTTCGCAGGCATCATTGCCAACGTGCCCTTCGTCGATGTGCTGAACACGATCTGCGACGCAACCCTGCCGCTCACCCCGCCGGAATGGCCGGAATGGGGCGACCCGCTGACCGACCCGGCAGCATTCGAGCGGATCAAGTCCTACAGCCCTTACGACAACGTGGAGGCCAAGGCCTACCCGCATATCCTGGCGATCGGCGGCATCTCCGACCCGCGAGTCACCTATTGGGAGCCGGCAAAGTGGGTGGCGAAGCTGCGCGCCACCAAGACCGACAGCAACATGCTGCTGCTCAAAACCGAAATGAGCGCCGGACATGGCGGCGCATCGGGCCGGTTCGACAGCCTGAAGGAAGACGCGATGCAGTATGCGTTCGTGCTGAAGGCGCTGGGGCTGACCTGACAGGCTGCTGAAAAACTTGGCCACCCGCATCCTGAGTCGCCATGATCAATGGTCAGGCGTATCGAAGGGGCCTTTTTCGGACCGTGCGGGGTCCCTTCGGTACGCTCACTGCCGCGCGCTACTCAGGATGCGGGCCATTTGTCAGCATTTTTCAGCAGCCTGCTGACACATCCTCACGCAAATGTCGGTTGATCCAAGGCGGTAATCCGTTCGTATTACATCCGTTTGTTCGTGCTACCGGAGGAACCCCTATGAACTCGACCGATCTTACCCGCCGCGGCGCACTTGCCGCTGTTGCCGGTGCGGCTGCTGCCATACCGTTGCTCGGCAGTGCGGCATTCAACACTGCAAATGCCACCGCCCCGATGATGGGCGCATCCCGCCCAAGCCATGTCCGCTTTCCACTCGGCAAGTTCGAGGTAACCACGATTTTCGACGGCGCGGTCCAATTGGACGGGCCGCACCCGATCTTCGGCCAAGACCAGAAGGCAGAGGATGTCGCTGCCTTTGCCGAAGCCAACAACCTCTCTGGCTCCCGCATGGAGATCGGTTTTACCCCGGTCGTCGTGAACACCGGCAGCGAGTTGGTGCTGTTCGATACCGGCAACGGCGCCGCACGCCGCCCGGCACGCGGCAACCTGCTCACCGCCCTGCAGGCCGCTGGTTATAGCGCAGACCAGATCGACGTCGTGGTCTTGACCCACATGCATCCCGACCATATCGGCGGCCTGATGGAAGACGGTAAGCCGGCCTTCCCGAATGCCCGCTACGCTACCGGCCAGACCGAGTATGATTTCTGGTCGGCAGACAAGATGAAAGACAACCGCGTGGGCAAGCTGGTGCAGTCCAACGTGGTGCCGATTGCGGACAAGATGTCGTTCCTCGGCGATGGCGGCAGCGTGGCTTCCGGCATTACCGGCGTCGGCGCGTTTGGGCACACCCCGGGCCATATGGCCTACCACATTGAAAGCGACGGCAAGCGCCTGCTGCTGTTCGCCGATGCCTGCAATCACTATGTCGTCTCCATGGAAAAGCCGGACTGGCATGTCCGCTTCGACATGGACAAGGAAGGCGCCGCCGCCACCCGCAAGAAACTGCTGGGCATGATTGCCGCCGACAAGATCATGGCCGCCGGCTACCACATGCCGTTCCCGGCCGTCGGCTTTGTCGAGGTCAACGGCAGCGGATTCCGCTGGGAAGCTGCCAGCTACCAGCTCTTCCTCTAGGCACCCCCTCTAAGACGGACCCGTGTCGCCCCCGGATTGCATCATATGTCCTCCGGGGGCATTTCGCTGACTAAGCGTTTGTGGACACGTAACTTAATGGCAAGGCCGTCGTTGCCTTTAATTCCTCCATGGCAAAAGCCGACGACACGTCGTGCATGTCGATAATACCGATGAGTTTCTTATAGACCCGGTCATAGCCCGCAATATCCGGGCAAACGATTTTCAGCAGATAGTCTATGTCTCCGCTCATCCGGTAGACTTCGGTCACTTCGGGCAACCGCGTCACCTCTCTGGCGAACTTTTCCAGCCATTCGGGCGCATGTTGGTTCGTTCGCACGGAAACGAACACCGTTACCGGCACGCCCAAGGCATCCGCATCCAGCAGCGCAACGCGGCCTTTAATGACTCCCGCTTCTTCCAATCGCCGGATGCGGTTCCAGCAAGGGGTCTGGCTCAATCCAACCCGTTCGGCAATTGCCGCGACCGACAAAGTTGCATCGGTCTGAAGCGCATCCAGAATGCGGAGATCAATACGATCCATTCTCTATAATCCGGTTTTCATAGAATAATATTCTCCATGTTAGCCAATTTTTCAGAATATACAGAGACACTTTCTGCCGGAAATGCATAAAATATGCCGTCAGAGAAAGCACAAGGAGCCCCTCTGATGACAAACCCCTTCACTCAGCATCCTGCAACAGTCGGCGAGAGCTACTTCGAGCATATGGGCCAGGCATTTTCCTTTGCTGGCAGCATGTTTATCGGTTCGCTCGCCTGCGCCGTACACGGGCTATTGCCCTTCCTGTGCCTGACAACAGGCAGCAATACGATCCGCCGGCTGCATGCACGAATGGTGACCCATCGCGTCCGTCCCCAGAATACAGGCAGCGTCACTATCGCGGCGGAATAGGTGCAACCGACAAGGCCTGTCTCCGCCCCATTAACCGAGCATTAACCAGAGTCACGGCTCTATATCCGCCCAGCAACAGTGCGGGTGCGGGTGTGGTAGCGCGGATACAAACAGCGGCCTTCAGTGGCGTAGAAGTCTTGGGGGTCGATGCCCAGGTGCATTTGGCGCGGGGCGTGGTGCCCGGCTTCAACGTGGTTGGCATGGCCAACAAGGCCGTCTCCGAAAGCCGGGAGCGGGTGCGCTCGGCGCTTGCAGCCATCGGCATGGCGATTCCGCCCCTGCGCGTAACCTGCAACCTCGCGCCTGCCGATGTGCTGAAGGAGGGTTCGCACTACGACCTGCCCATCGCTCTTGCCTTGCTGGTGGCGCTGGGCAAGGTCGATGCCACCGCTGCCGCGCAGTGGATGGTGGTGGGCGAGCTTGGCCTGGACGGCACGATCGCCCCGGTCGCGGGCGTGCTGCCGGTTGCCATTGACGCGCTCTCCCGCGGGCTGGGCGTGATCTGCCCGGCTGCCAATGGCGGGGAAGCCGCCTGGGCCGGGCCAGTGGATGTTGCCGCGCCCGCCAACCTGCTGGAATTGATCAATCACCTGAACGACGACGGCCCTCTGCCCCGTCCGAAGCCCGCGCCGCTGGAAGCCGGCCCGGACGTGCCGGACCTGCGCGATGTAAAGGGCCAGGAGACCATCAAGCGGGCGCTGGAAGTGGCTGCGGCGGGCGGGCACAACATCCTGATGATCGGGCCGCCCGGTAGCGGCAAGAGCATGCTGGCGGCCCGTGTCCCCGGCATCCTGCCCCCCTTGGAGCCTGCCGAGGCGCTATCGGTCAGCATGGTCCACAGCATCGCCGGCATGTTGCAAGGTGGCCGCATCCTGCGCCACCCGCCCTTCCGCGACCCGCATCACTCCGCCAGCGTGCCCGCCCTGGTAGGCGGCGGCACGGGGGCCAAGCCGGGGGAGGTATCCCTTGCGCACTATGGCGTGCTGTTCTTGGACGAGCTGCCGGAATTCGCCCGCCCCGCGCTGGAGGCGCTGCGCCAACCGCTGGAAGGCGGCACGGTCACCGTCAGCCGCGCCAACCGGCATGTGACCTACCCGGCGCGCGTGCAGTTGGTGGCCGCCATGAATCCCTGCCGCTGCGGCCACCTGGACGACGCCAACCGCGCATGCTCCCGCGCGCCGCGCTGCGCCATCGACTATCAGGCCAAGATCAGCGGGCCGGTGTTCGACCGGATCGACATGGTGGTGGAGGTGCCGCGCGTCTCCAGCGCCGACCTGGCGCTGCCGCCGTCAGAGGAGGGCAGCGCGGAGGTTCAGGCCCGTGTCGCCGCGTGCCGTGCCCTGCAACGCACCCGCTTCCGCCGCGTCGATCCCGACGGCAAGATGCGCATCAATGCGGAGGCCGCCGGCGGCATGCTCGACCAGATCGCCTCACCGGATACCGAGGGCCATGCCCTGCTGCAACGCGCCGCCGAGCGCTTGCAGCTTTCGGCCCGCGCCTACCACAGGACCATGCGCGTCGCCCGCACCATCGCCGACCTGGAAGGCGCGGAGCAAGTCCGCCGCCCCCATATCGCCGAGGCGTTGAGCTACCGGCGGCGCGGGGCGGAGAGCTAGACTTTACCGTGTCCGCAGACCAGCTATGCATCGCCAGCGTTTGCTGCGGCAGGAAACTTTGGTACTGATCGGGAAAGTTTCCCAAAAAATCACTGGTTCCGAGGATTTCCTGCCCGATGGACGCCACCAAGCGGAATGTGCTCATCCTGGCCGCGTGCCAGACGCTCTATATGAGCGGCACGTCCCTCATGATCACCACCAGCCCGCTGATCGGCCAGAACCTCGCGCCGGACCCGCAATGGGCGACCCTGCCGCTGGCAGCGCACCATTGCGGCGTGATGGCGGCTACCATTCCGGCGTCGCAGATCATGCGGGTGATCGGGCGGCGGCCGGGCTTCATGATGGCGACCCTGTTCGGGATGGCAGGCGCGTCCATTGCCGGACTGGCGATTCTGGAGGCCTGGTTCTGGGTTTTCTGCCTCGGCGTGTTCGTGGTGGGGTGGTTCAATGGCTTTGCCGTGTTCTACCGGTTCGCTGCAGCAGACATCTCCCCGCCGGAGTTCCGGCCGAAAGCCATTAGCTGGGTGCTGACGGGGGGCTTGTTTGCGGCGGTATTGGGGCCGCAATTGGCCAATCTCACCAAGGAATGGATAGAGCCGGTCCTGTTTGCCGGCAGCTACTTCGCCCTTATCGGCGTCTATATCCTGAACCTGATCCTGGTCAGTTTCGTCCGCATTCCGCCGTTAACCGCGGCAGAACGGGCGACCTCCGGGCGGCCATTGCTGCAAATCCTGGCCCAGCCGAAATGCATGGTGGCGGTCATCACCGCCTTCGTCGCCTACGGCGTGATGAGCCTGCTAATGACCTCCACCCCGCTGGCGATGGCCGGCTGCGGCTTTGCCTTCTCCGATTCGTCGCTCGTCATCTCGGCTCACATAATCGGCATGTTCGCGCCCAGCTTCTTTACCGGCAACCTGATCAGCCGCTTCGGGACGCTCCGCATCATGCTGGTCGGCGTTCTGATCAACGTAATCTGCGTCGCCGTCGATCTGGCCGGGCTGCACTTTCTCAATTTTGCGGTGGGCCTGTTCCTGCTGGGGGTCGGCTGGAACTTCATGTTCATCGGCGCGACCACGCTCCTGACCGAGACGCACGAGCCCAGCGAGCGGGCCAAAATTCAGGGCTTCAACGATTTCCTGATCTTCGGCACGATCACCGTTGCCGCGGTCAGTTCCGGCAATCTGTTGCACTATTTCGGCTGGACCATGGTCAACTACGGCGTCTTGCCCTTCCTCTGCCTGGTGCTCCTCATGGTCATCTGGCTGGTCCGCTCCGAAGCCAGGAAGGTGGCTGCGGCCTAAAGGCGCGATCGCCAATAGGCGCGCTTGGCGTCCGGCAGATGCGGGACTATGGTCCGCGCCCAATTGAACGGACAGCGGCTCCCCTAAGGGGCGGTCGTTGTGCGTCGTTGTGAATCCGGGCTCCTGTCCCATCCATCCCACTCTTATTACCGAACGAGGGATTACCGCCGATGTGGTTTGCGTACCTCTTTGTTTTGGCATGCGGATTGGCCGCCGTCGCCTACGGCGCTGTGGCCTCCAAAAAGGTTCTGGCGTCCAGCGCCGGCACCGCACGCATGCAGGAAATTGCCTCCGCCATTCAGGAGGGCGCCAGCGCCTACCTGAAGCGGCAGTACACCACCATCGGCGTCGTCGGTGCGGTGATGTTCGTCATTATCGTCATCTTCCTGAGCTTCGCGGCGGCGATCGGCTTCCTGATCGGCGCGGTCCTCTCGGGCCTGGCGGGCTATATCGGCATGCTGATTTCGGTCCGCGCCAACGTGCGCACCACTGAAGCGGCACGCACCAGCCTCGCAGCCGGCCTGGACGTATCCTTCCGCTCCGGCGCCGTCACCGGCATGCTGGTGGCGGGCCTAGCCCTGCTGGGCGTTGCGGTCTACTACCTGCTGCTGCAGGCGTTCGGCTTTGAAGGCCGCGACCTGATCTTCCCGCTGGTCGCCCTTGGCTTCGGCGCCTCGCTGATCTCGATCTTTGCCCGTCTCGGCGGCGGCATCTTCACCAAGGGTGCGGACGTCGGCGCGGACCTGGTCGGCAAGGTCGAAGCAGGCATCCCGGAAGACGATCCCCGCAACCCTGCCGTTATCGCCGACAATGTTGGCGACAATGTCGGCGACTGCGCGGGCATGGCGGCGGACCTGTTCGAGACCTATGCGGTGACCATGGTCGCCACCATGGTTCTCGGCTTCATCTTCTTCTCCGGTGACGCGGCGCAGGCGTCGGCCTCCATGATGTACCCGCTCGCCATCGGCGCGGTCAGTATCCTGGGCTCCATTGTCGGCACCTTCTTCGTAAAACTCGGCGCCTCTAACAACATCATGGGCGCGCTTTATAAGGGCTTTATCGCCAGCGCGGTCTTCTCCCTCATCGGCATCTTCTTCGTCACCTGGTTCCTCATGGGCTTCAGCGAAACCTATGTGGCCAAGGATGGCGAGTTCTCCGGCTTCAGCCTGTTCCTCTGCTCGCTCGTCGGCGTGGCGGTGACGGGCCTGATCATCTGGGTGACAGAGTACTACACCGGCACCCAGTACCGCCCGGTACGCAGCATTGCGCAGGCCTCGACCACCGGTCACGGCACCAACGTGATCCAGGGCCTGGCGATCTCCATGGAGGCGACCGCCGGTCCGGCGATCATCATCTGCGCGGCGATCTTGATCTCCTATGGCTTGGCCGGCCTGTTCGGCATCGCCATCGCCACAACTGCCATGCTGGCGCTGGCCGGTATGGTCGTCGCCCTCGACGCCTACGGCCCGGTGACGGACAACGCGGGCGGCATCGCCGAGATGGCGGAGCTGGACGAGAGCGTGCGCAACACCACGGATGCACTCGACGCGGTCGGCAACACCACCAAGGCGGTGACCAAGGGCTATGCCATCGGTTCCGCCGGCCTGGGTGCGCTGATCCTGTTCGCGGCCTACTTCTACGACCTGGACTACTTCCTGGCCGATCCGGTAGCGTACCCGTACTTCGCGGACGTGACCCTGAACTTCAGCCTGTCCAACCCGTACGTGGTGGTTGGCCTGTTCATTGGCGGCCTGCTGCCCTACCTGTTCGGCGCCATGAGCATGACAGCGGTCGGCCGCGCGGCGGGCAGTGTTGTTGAAGAAGTCCGCCGTCAGTTCCGCAGCATTCCGGGCATCATGGAAGGCACGGGGAAGCCGGAATACGGCACCTGTGTTGACATGCTGACCAAGGCGGCGATCAAGGAAATGATCGTGCCCTCACTGCTGCCGGTGCTGGCCCCCATCGTGGTGTTCTTCGTGATCCTGGCGATTGGCGGCAAGTCTGCAGCGTTCTCCTCCCTCGGCGCGTTGCTGCTGGGCGTGATCGTCACGGGCCTGTTCGTGGCGCTCTCCATGACCGCCGGTGGCGGTGCCTGGGACAACGCCAAGAAGTACATCGAGGACGGCAACCATGGCGGCAAAGGCACCCCGGCTCACGAAGCCGCGGTGACTGGCGACACCGTCGGCGATCCCTACAAGGACACCGCCGGCCCCGCCGTGAACCCGATGATCAAGATCACCAACATCGTGGCCCTGCTGCTGCTCGCGATGCTGGCGCACTAAACGGATGCTTTTCCCGGACAGGCCTGGCCCCGTGCCGGGCCCGTTCGGCAAGCACCGCATCGAATGCTAAGGTGAAACCCCGGCCCGGCGCCGGGGTTTTGCTGTTTAGAAAGGGAGGATCCCCATGGAGTTTGTCGATTACCGCGTCGAGGATCATATCGCCCACGTGGTCATGAACCGCCCGCCGGTGAACGCGCTGAGCCTCGAACTGGTCCGCGATATTCTGGAAGCCTACCGCCTGGCCAAAGAAGACCCGGCGGTTCGTTGCGTCATGCTGGAAAGCGCCCTGCCGACGGTGTTCTGCGCCGGCATGGACCTGGACATGATGCGTGGCGGCGACAGCCAGCGCATCCGCGACTACCTCGACAAGCTGTATATGGACATGCACCTGGCCCAATACCGCATGGGCAAGCCGACCGTTGCCGTCATCAACGGCGCGGCGCGGGCGGCGGGCGTGACCGTGGCCGTCTCCTGTGACTGCCTAATTGCGAGCGACCGCGCAAGCTTCGGCTATCCGGAGATCGATGTGGGCGTGATCCCGGCCATGCATTTCGTCCATCTGCCCCGCCAGATCGGCCGGCACAAGGCGTTTGAGCTTTGCTTCAACGGCAAGCCCATCGATGCGTTGACGGCGGAGCGCTGGAACCTGATCAACCGGGTGGTGCCGCACGACGATTTGGCCGGTGACGCCCTGGCGTTGGCCAAGGACTTCGCCGCCAAGTCGCCCCAGATCATGCGCATCGCCCGCGACAGCTTCATGCGCGCCAACGACTATGAATACCGCCGCAATATCGAGAACGTGGTGGAGACCATCTGCCTGATCATGGAGCAGCCGGACGCGCTCGAAGGGCTCGATGCATTCGCCGAAAAGCGCCCGCCGGTGTGGCAGGCCGACCGGGAATAGATGCACCGGGCGCTCCCCCGTGCCTCCACGTATTGCTACGGTACCGAGCGTCGAAAAGCGGACTCCTGGTCTGGATACGCTCCCCCAAGGAAGGCAGCTTGGCCCCATGCGCGATTTCATTGACCCCAGCACCACGACCGGCTTCGTCCGCCTCGCGGGCGTGTTTTACCGGGCGGTCGATCCGCGGTACCGCGACCTGGCCCTCAAGGGCTCGCGGGCGGCGGGGCGCTACTCCTCCCCCGGCCAACCGGCGCTTTACCTGAGCGCCTCTCCAGAGGGAGTGGAGGCCGCTATGGCCGCCCACCGGACCACAGGCAGCCCGGCACGGGCGGTGCTGGCCTTTGAGGTGGAGGCCGACCGCATATTCGACCTGCGCAATCACCGCCAATGCGCCGCCGCCAGCATCGAGCCCACAGACGCCCAGGCCCCCTGGCAGGAGGCCGCGACCCAAGGCGGCGAGCCACCCTCCTGGCGCGTCGCCAACCGCCTCAGAGACCTCGGAGCCAACGGCCTGATCGACCCCTCCCGCAAGGCTCCCGTCCTCTGGCATCTGGTCCTGTTCAACTGGAACGCAGACGGCGCGCCGCGGGTCACGCCGGTATAGCGGCCCAACATTCATCCGGCACCACTGGCCGCCCTTAGACTGGCGAAGAACCTGTTGCCAGGCGCCGAAATCCCAGAGCAGGTTCACCTTTAGCAGAAACGGGAGCCACTGCGGCTGGCGGACGTTTTCCGCCCCCCCGGACGGCTCGTTAAAGGCGGTCCGAGGTCCACAATCTCAAGGCGAGGCTGCCGGTTCTATATCGGGATCGCCTTGGGCGGAACGAGACTAGCGGCGGCAATCGGCAGGTCTGCCACCCCTTCCAATGCACTTCCCTGCCAATACCCTTCTTCCATCGCCCCCATTCCATTGCCCCAGCGAAAGCTGGGGTCCATTCCGGAGACCCTCGAACCTGGTGCCAGGCACAGCGAGTCACCGGTCAATGGAATGGGTCCCAAAGCAAGTTTGGGACGATGGGCGCTATAGGACGTTCATGTCCCTCCAAAAATGCATCCGCTCCAGACCGGGGCACTCGCCTTAGACTCGGCCGGGGAGGCTGGCTTCATTCTGAAACCAGACGATGGTTGTTTCCGCTCGAGATGATTAATCTATACCCAAGTGCCGCCAGTAGAAAAAAGCCGGAAAACATCTACATTCATCTACAAAAATCTACATTCCGGGCCGGAAATGTAGATGCCGGGTTTATCCGGTGTAGATCCGATGTCGACGTGATGTCGATGCAATGTAGATTTGATGTAGATACCTTGCCGCCACCGATCCCGCCGCCGCCAACGACACACCCTATGTGGGGTCAATCCGCCCCGGCGCAATCCATTGATCTACCTGCCGGTCTACCGCGTCAAAGTCCGGCCAACCGCGGTCAGCCATCCCGCATATTTCGCCTCCCGCACCGCCGCTGGCATTACCGGCACGAACTGCCGCTCCAGCGCCCAGGTCGCCGCAAACCCGTCCGCATCCGGATAGACGCCCGCCCGCATCCCCGCGAGCCATGCCGCGCCCAGCGCCGTCGTCTCCAGCACCGCTGGCCGGTCCACCGGTGCGCCCAGCAGGTCCGCCAGGAACTGCATGGTCCAGTCGCTCGCCGTCATGCCGCCATCGACCCGCAGCACGGTTTCTCCACCGGTGGCTTCCGGCCAGTCGCGCCGCATCGCCTCCAGCAGATCGCGGGTCTGGTAGCCGACGCACTCCAGCGCGGCCCGCGCGAACTCGGCCCGCCCGGTCGCGCGCGTGATCCCCGTGATGGTCCCCCGCGCCTCCGCATCCCAATAGGGCGCGCCAAGCCCCGTGAACGCCGGCACCAGATAGACCCGCTGCCCCGGATCGGCCTGATCCGCCAGGGCCTGGGTCTCGCCCGCCGCCGCGATCAATCCCAGCCCGTCGCGCAACCACTGCACCGCCGCGCCCGCGATGAAGATCGAGCCCTCCAGGGCGTAGGTGGTCTTTCCCCCCAATTGATACGCGATTGTCGTTAACAACCGGTTGCCGGATGCGACCGGCTCCGCCCCGGTGTTCAGCAGGGCAAAGCAGCCGGTGCCATAGGTCGACTTCATCATGCCCGGCCGGAAGCATGCCTGCCCCACCGTCGCCGCCTGCTGATCGCCCGCCACGCCGCGGATCGGGATGGCCGCGCCGAACAGCGCCGGGTCGGTTTCGCCAAAGTCGTCCGCACAATCCTTGACTGCCGGCAAAATGGCCACCGGCACGCCAAGGAGACTGCAAAGCTCGGCGTCCCAGCACCCTTCCCTGATATTATAGAGCAAGGTCCGGCTGGCATTGGTCGCGTCGGTCGCATGCACCCTGCCCCCGGTCAGCCGCCATATCAGGTAGGTATCAACCGTCCCGAACAGCAAATCACCAGCCTCGGCCTTCGCCCGCGCGCCCGCATGCCGGTCAAGCAGCCAGGCGAGCTTCGTCCCGCTGAAATAGGGGTCGAGCAGCAGCCCTGTCCGCTCACTGAACAGCGGCTCATGCCCCGCCTCCCGCAAGGCTGCGCAGCGGTCTGCCGTCCGCCGGTCCTGCCAGACGATGGCCCGCCCGAGCGTCTGGCCCGTCGCCTTCTCCCAGACCAGCACCGTCTCCCGCTGATTGGTAATCCCGATAGCAGCGACCTCCCCCGCCGCCACGCCCGCCTTCGCCATCGCCTGCCGGCAGGTTGCAAGCACGCTCTGCCAGATATCCTCCGGCGCGTGCTCGACCCAGCCATCCTGCGGAAAATGCTGGGTAAACTCCTGTTGGCCGACGCCTGCAATGCGCATCTGCCCATCAAAGACGATCGCCCTGGTGGAGGTCGTTCCTTGGTCGATGGCGAGGATGTGACCCTTGCTCATAAATCAATTTCCTTCATCAGAACTATTTCATCCTGAGTAGCCCGCCGCTAAGCCGGGCGTATCGAAGGGGCGCTTGCACGGAATGTTGGCCCTTCGATACGCGCTCTGGCGCGCGCTACTCAGGATGAGATGGTTTTGGGCGTATTACTGGTCTTCGCCACCACCCAGCGCTCTTCCAGCCGGTCCATGTCCTCCGCCGGCAGCGAGGAGCCCTCCGCCCGCGCCGCCACCTCCATCGCCTGGAAGCGCCCAGCAAATTTCAGGTTTGCCTGCCGCAGGGACTCCTCCGCGTCCACCCCGGCCTTGCGCGCCAGTTGCGCCATCGCGAACAGCAGGTCGCCCACCTCCTCCTGCACTGCCTCCAGCGAGCCATCGGCCAGCGCCTCGTCGATCTCGTCCAACTCCTCGCGCAGCTTGGCAACAACGCCGCCCGCGTCCGGCCAGTCGAAGCCCACCCGCGCCGCCCGCTTGCCCAGCTTCTCCGCCCGCATCAGAGCGGGCAACCCGGCTGGCACATCATCCAGCACGCTTGGCTCACGCCCGTCCTTCGCCGCCTTGGCGGCCCGCTCGGATGCCTTCTGCTTTTCCCAGGCGTCGGTCTGACCCGCCGCCGTCCGCACCGCCGCATCGCCGAAGACATGCGGGTGGCGCGCAATCATCTTGTCGTTGATGGCGCGGGCCACGTCCTCAAACGCGAAAGCGCCCTCCTCACTCGCCATTTGCGCGTGGTAAACCACCTGGAACAGCAGGTCGCCCAACTCGCCGCGCAGGTCGTCCAGGTCGCCGCGGTCGATAGCGTCGCCGACCTCGTAGGCTTCCTCGATCGTGTAAGGCTTGATCGAGGCGAAATCCTGCACCAGGTCCCACGGACACCCTCCATCCGGGTCGCGCAGTTTCGCCATGGTGGCGATCAATTCGTTGATAGCAGCCATTGCTTTCCTCAAGTCCTTGGGTCTGGGAGTGAACGCCGTTAGGATAGCGCCAAACCGGAGCCAACGCCCATGCTGCAAAGCAACTTTTCCGCCCTGATCGACGACCGGCCGGAGGATAACCTCTTCCGTGTCCACCGGCGCATTTATACCGACCAGGACGTATTCGATGCCGAAATGGAGCGGATTTTCGAACAGTCCTGGACCTATGTCTGCCATGAGTCCCAGATCCCCAAGCCCGGCGACTATTACGCGGTCAAGCTGGGGCGGGAGCCGGTTCTGATTAACCGGCGGGACGACGGCTCGGTCGGCGGCCTGCTCAATGCCTGCGCCCATCGCGGCGCGCTGCTGAACCCGACCCAGCGGGGCAATGCCCGCATTCTGGTCTGCCGCTACCATGGCTGGAGCTTCGCCGCCGACGATGGCCGCTGTGTGCGCATTAAGGAGCCCCATGGCGAAGACCCAGCCTGCTATGCGCTCCGCAAGGTGCCGCAGGTGGAAAGCTACAAGGGCTTCGTCTTCGCCACCCTGAACGAAGCCGCCCCGCCGCTGGCCGAGCATCTGGGCGCGGCGTCGGCCATCGTCGATATGCTGGCCGAGCAATCGGCGGAAGGCATGGAGGTGCTGCCCGGCGTCTCGTCCTATGTCGTGGATGGCAACTGGAAGCTTCAGGCGGAAAATGGCGTCGATGCCTATCACGTGACGACCGTGCACCGGAACTTCGCCAACACCGTCAAACGGCGCGACCAGATCAAGGGCAACGCGTCCGGCATGAAGTCCACCGATGTCAGCCGCTTTGACGGCACGCTTCGGAACGGCACCTATGACCTGGGCAACGGCCACAACCTGATCTGGACCCAGCGGGGCGACCCCTCCGCCGCGCCGCTCTGGGAAGGGCGGGACGAGGTCGAGCCGCGCGTCGGGCCGGTCAAGTGGGACTGGATGTGCGCCCGCGGCCGCAACCTGTTCCTGTTTCCGAATGTCTTCCTGATGGACCAGTCCTCGACGCAAATTCGTGTGCTGATCCCGCTCAGTCCCAGCCGGACGGAGGTCAAGGTCTATGCCATCGCCCGCCGAGGCGAGAGCCGGGCGGCGCGCACCGCCCGCATGAACAAGTTCCGCGATTTCTTCCTGGGCGCCGGTCTCGCCACCACCGACGACTCGGCCGCGCTGGAAGACACCCAGTACGGCGCACACGCCTCCGCCGAACCCTGGAACGTGTTCCAGCGCGGCTGGGAAACCCACACCGAAGGCCCGGACGAGGACGCCAAGGCCCTGGGAATCCGCCCGGTCTCCAGCAACAGCCGCTGGGATCCCGAAACCCACTTTGTCGGCCAATACCGCCGCTGGCGGGAGTTGATGGCCGATGGTTAACAGTATTCGCACCATCCCTTTAGTTTTCATCCTGAGTACCCGGCAAAGCCGGCGTATCGAAGGGTGCCCTGACTTTGCGCGCGACACCCTTCGATCCGCGCCGGCCTTGGGCCCGGCGCTCCTCAGGGTGAGAGAATGGGGAAGTTGAAATGACCACCTTCCCCACCCCCGCCGACCAGTTGGAAGCCGAGCGCCTGCTCTACCGCGAAGCCTACTGCCTCGACACCCGCGACTGGCAGGGTTTTCTCGGCTGCTACTGGGACGACGCCACGTTCTGGATGCCCGCCTGGGCGACGGAAACAGAACTCACCCAAGACCCGGAAGTCGAAATGGCGCTCATGTACATGGCCGACAAAACCGGGCTGGACGACCGCGTCTACCGCATCCAAAGCCGCGACAGCTACGCCTCGACGCCGATGCCCCGCTCCTGCCACGTGGTCGGCAACGTCCTGATCCTGGATGGGACGGAGGACGCGATGACAGTGGCGGCAAGCTGGACCGTCCACCTCTACCACATGCACAAGGGCGGGCGGGTGCATGGCGGGCGCTATGAATACAAGCTGGAGCGCCGCGACGGCGCGCTGAAGATCGTCGCGAAAAAGATCGTGTTCCTGAACGACAAGGTCGACGTGCCGCTCGATATCTATAACGTTTGAGTCGCTCTCACCCTGAGTAGCCGACGAAGTCGGCGTATCAAAGGGGCGTCGTGGCGTAATCGGTCAGACACTACGAAACGCAGGCACTGCCCGCTATTCAGGATGAAAAAGCACCTAAAAAAAGGAACCGCCCCATGACCCACGCCCCCCGCTTCGGCGCTTTGGTCCTGCCCAACGAAGACATGCCAACCCTGCTGCGCAAGGCGAAGAACATGGAGGCGTGCGGCTTCGACATCTTCGCGGGCGCGGATCATTTCTGCGACTGGTCGGATGTTTCCCGCCCCTGGTTCGAAGGCTGGATATCGCTGACCGCCGTAGCACTGGCCACCACGAAACTCCGCATCGCCACCTATGTCAGCCAGATCCCGCTCCGCAACCCCGCCATGCTGGCCCGGCAGGCGCAGACCCTGGACCACGTCTCCAACGGGCGGCTGGAAGTCGGCCTCGGCACCGGCATCCACATCGACCCAAGCTACGAGATGATGGGCATCCCGAACTGGGATGGGAAGGAGCGCGTGGCGCGCTTCAAGGAATACGTGCAGGTGGTCGACCGCCTGCTCTCCAACGACACCTCCAGTTTCGAAGGCAAGTTTTACAGCACCAAGGACGCCGCCATGCGCCCCCTGCCGGTGCAGTCGCCGCGCCCGCCGATCACCATTGGCGCGCTGGGGCCGGTCATGTGCCGCTTCACGGCGCGGGTCGCCAACACCTGGAACACGATGAGCTTCGCCGACAGCTTCGACAAGCAACTGGCCGAGGCGCGGGAGAAGGTCGCCATCGTCGATGAAGCCTGCGCCAAGCATGGCCGCGACCCGGCCACGCTGCGCCGGTCCTACCTGATGTACGACCCGGCCGCCCGGCGGGCCGGCGGCGCGTTCTCCTATTATGACTCCGTCGGTGCGTTTGAAGACCAGGCTGGCCAAATCATGGAGGCGGGCTTCAGCGAGCTGGTCCCCTACTACCCCGCCCTGCCGGCGCAGGAACCCACAATGGAACGCATCGCCCAGGACGTGTTTCCGAAATTGCGGAACGGATAGCCGCCCCAATGCTTCTTCCAAACAGGTTCGCGGTGAGCGGAAACGATCCTTCGAAAACTCCCTTGACCTTCTACCCGGCGGAACCCTCATCATGCTATGTCAGTTCAAAGCCGTATCCCGCTGGA
This sequence comes from Alphaproteobacteria bacterium, assembly GCA_965222315.1. Classification (GTDB taxonomy): domain Bacteria; phylum Pseudomonadota; class Alphaproteobacteria; order Bin95; family Bin95; genus JACKII01. The sequence continues at coordinate 4,253,128 of OZ244951.1, forward strand.
GGAATATTCCATGAAGTATTCATGCCTTACCCTAATGACGTTACCGTTGGTTTCGGGGTTTACGACTAGGGCCCTCGCTGATGGCGCACAAGAGGGCTACTATGGCCATATGGGCATGATGGGCGGCGGTTGGTTCATGGGGCCAATCATGATGCTGATTTTCTTTGCCTTCTTAGTCGGTGCGGTGGTGTTGATCGTCCGTTTGCTCGGTGGAGGTTTCGGTTCGTCAAAAGGCGCGGGAACCGACCGCGCGCTCCATGTGTTGCGGGAACGCTTTGCCAATGGGGAAATAAACGAGGAAGAGTTCCAAAAACGGAAGCGGGTTCTCGAGGCTTGATGCGCGTATACCGCTCTTTACCACTGCATCAGACGTGGTCCGGCAAGCCAAGCTACGGATCAGTTTTGAGACAAGGATAGGAACCAAACGCGCATGCTAGCCCTCGCCAAGATCGCTCAAGCCGAAGCCTCTGTCGCCGTCGGCGAGTACCCGGTACCAACCCCCGGCCCCGGCGAGGTGCTCATCAAGATGCAGGCCGCCGGCATCTGCGGCACCGACATGCAGATCTACAAGTGGGCGCCCCGCATGCGCGCCCGCGTCGCCGTCCCCCGCATCCTCGGACACGAGATGGCCGGCCACATCGTCGAATGCGGCGAGGGTGTCTCCCGGCTCAAAACCGGCGATTTCGTCTCCCTCGAAAGCCACATCTATTGCGGGCACTGCCGCCAGTGCCGCTCCGGCCAGGCCCATGTCTGCCAGAACCTGGGCTATCCCGGCATCTCCATCGACGGCGGCTTTGCGGAATATGCCGTCGTGCCGGAGCAGATCTGCTGGGTGAACCCGCCGGACATGGACCCCTATCTCGCCGCCATGCTGGAGCCCTACGGCATCAGCGTCTACGCCAGCGCCGTCGGCACGGGCGTCGCGGGGCAGAGCGTTCTGGTGAACGGCTGCGGCCCTATCGGCATGATGAACGTGGCAACGGCCCGCGCGCTCGGAGCCGCCCAGGTGCTGGCCGTCGATCCGAACCCGAAGCGCCGGGCCATGGCTGCCCAAATGGGCGCGGACCGCACCTTCGACCCGTTCGAAGAAGACGTGGCCAAGGCGTGCCTCGACATGACCCAGAATTACGGCATCGACGTCGCCATCGAATATTCCGGCACGCCAGAGGGCTTCGAGACCTGCACCGCGAGCTTGCGCAAGGGCGGCGAGTTCCGCCTCGTCGGCGGCCCGCCGGGCGAGCATCCCGTCACCTTCGCCAACTGGATCTACAAGGCCATCACCGTCCATGCCGTCCACGGCCGCCGGCTCTGGGGCGACTGGGTGCTGGGGCAAGACCTGCTGGCGGCAGGCAAGGTCGACCTCTCCCCCCTGGTCAGCCACGTGCTGCCGCTCTCCGAGAGCGCCAAGGGCTTCGACCTCATCCTCGCCGGCGAGGCACTGAAGCCCATTCTGGTGCCGGACTAACGAACATGCCCAGCACACAACAGACCCTCATCTCGAGTAGCCCCGGATCGCAGTCCGGGGCGTATCGAGAGACGCCACACGCCGCCCGGCCGCAGTGCCCCTCTCGATACGCTCCGCTACTCGAGGTGAAGGGGGAGAGCATTACAGCAGCACCAGTCGCAACAACCTCCGGCGCGTTTGCGCCGCATCGCATTCACTCGGCAAGCAGACTTCGCCTATAGTAGCATTCCGGCAAGACCGTCATCACGGCACCCGTATAAATGCGAGGAATACGCCGCATGAGTGAAGCACAAACGCTGGAAGCCCCCGCGCCCCGGACCCATCAGGGCGACTATGACGCCATCGTCATCGGCGCGGGTATGTCCGGGCTCTACCTGATCCACCGCCTGCGCGAACTCGGCCTGAACTTCCGCGTGTTCGACAATGGCAGCGACCTGGGCGGCACCTGGTACTGGAACCGCTACCCCGGCGCGCGCTTCGACTCGGAAAGCTGGTCCTATGGCTTCGCCTTCTCCAAGGAAGTGCTGGAGGAATGGAACTGGCGCGAGCACTTTTCCGCCCAGCCGGACACGCTCGCCTACATGCAATTCGTCGCCGACAAGTTCGACATGCGCCGTGACATCCAGTTCAACAGCGAGTTGAAGGCCGCCTATTGGGATGAGGACGCCCGGCTCTGGCGGCTGACCTTCGACGCGAACGGCAAAACCGAAACCCATACCTGCAACCTGTTCATCCCGGCGCTGGGGCCGCTCTCGGCCCACGTCATGCCAGTGATCGAGGGAGTCGGCTCGTTCAAGGGTCCGGCCTTCCACACCGCCCGCTGGCCGAAGGAGCCCATCGACTTCTCCAACAAGCGGGTCGGTATCATCGGCACCGGCGCGACCGCGATCCAGGCGATCACGGAGATTGCCAAGACCGCCAAACACCTGACCGTGTTCCAGCGCAACCCGAACTGGGCCGCCCCCCTGCACAACCGCACGATCACGCCGGAGGAGCAGGCCGACATCAAGGCGCGCTACCCCGAGATATACGAGCGCTGCCGCAACACGGCGACCTGCTTCATCCACCACGCCGATCCGCGCAAGGCGCTGGAGACCCCGCCGGAAGAGCGGGAGGCTTTCTGGGAAAAACTCTATTCGGAGCCAGGCTTCGGCATCTGGGTCGGCAATTTTTCTGACGTGCTGATCGACAAGGAAGCCAACAAGCTGCTGTCCGACTTCATGGAAAAGAAGATCCGCCAGCGCGTGAAGGACCAGCGGATCGCGGACAAACTGATCCCGAAAAACCACGGCTTTGGCACACGCCGTGTGCCGCTCGAAAGCGGCTATTTCGAAGTCTACAACCAGGAAAACGTGCGGCTGGTCGACCTGAACGACACGCCCATCGAGCGGATTACGCCAAAGGGCGTGCAATGCTCGGACCAAGAGTATGAATTCGACGTGCTGATCTACGCGACCGGCTTCGACGGCGTGACCGGACCCTACGATCGGATCGACATCCGCACGTCTGCGGGCCGGGTGCTGCGCGACGACTGGGCCGAAGGCCTGCCCCGCACCTACCTGGGCGTGCAGACCGAGGGCTACCCCAATATGCTGATGGTGCTCGGCCCCCACACCGCCCGCGGCAACATCCCCCGCAACAGCGAGCAGATCATCGACTTCGTCGTCTCCGTCGTGAAGCACATGCGCGACCACGGCTATACCCGCATCGAGCCCCGCCCGGAAAAGGTCGCCGAATGGGGCGAGCACGTCGAGGAAGCCGCCAAGCCCCTGCTCGCCAGCCAGATTAAAAGCTGGCAGACGGGCGTGAACCGCAACGTGCCGGGCCGCGACGTGTTAAGGGTACTAGGCTACAACGGCAGCGCCAAAAAATACCGCCGGATTACGGAGGGGGTGGCGGCTGGAGGATTCCAGGAGTTTGTGCTGGAGTGAGGGTGGCAAAAACGGTGGTTTCTGGCCCGGCCATAAACGGCTGAGCTTTGGCCGTTTGCAGATCACCCAATGTCCGGATCGAGCGCGGCTCGGCACCGACGCAATCGAAATATGTGGCTAGAAAAAGAGGCTTGAGAATGCCAACCACCCCGCGACCGCACAGGCAGGCGAATCCCAGACACACCATCTTCACGCTGAGCGCGCTCGGCGGTTTGATGTTTGCAACCTGTGCCTATGCACATGCAGATGAACATCCCGTACAGGACACCGCTCTGGTAAGCCCCAGCGAGATCATTGATTGTACGCTCGAGAACGGCGATGCCGCGCAATGTGCAAGCTACGTCGTAAAATACCTGCCCGACGACCTTGAGATCGGCCCGTTTTGTCCTGCGACCCTGGAGGATGCGGGCGGCATCTGGCACTGGGACGGTGACGAGGCCGGGCTCTACCGGATCGGCGGTGATTTCCTGCGGATGCTGGACGCGCAAGGGTACACATTCTTCAACGAAGACGGTGAGGTCTATTCCTTCGACATTCGTACCGAGGGGCCGACCGAGATGAACGAGTGCATCCAGGGATCAGTCGATCCCGAGGTCGAGATGACGGTCCTCATTCCCGCCAACCCCGTCATGGCCGATGAACCGACCGACCTTGGAACGGTCGCGAAAGTCGGGATTGGTCTGGACGGCGTTCCAATCTTTGCCGACGCGCCTTCGGTACTGGATACCGGGCATATGCCTGCGCTAGACACCTGTGGTGGCCATGTCGACCCCGGCGGATGGTACCACTGGCATGCGACGGCCACGGACGTGAACGCGGTGTTCCAAAACGAAGATGTCGACGCAGAATGCATCAACGTCGAGCAGGACCAGATAGCGCAATTCGGCTATGCCTTCGACGGGTTTGCGATGTTCGGCACGCTGAACCACGATGGTTCAGTTCCCGACGATCTGGATGAATGCGGCGGCCATTTCGGCTTGACCGAAGACGGCGGAGAGCCCGTCTATCATTACCATTCAAGCGCAACCTTCCCCAACTTGCCGACTTGTCTTGTTGGTGTAGTTGCACAGGAGAACTTCTCGACCAATGCGTCCGGCGGTATCGGTGCCGCGGGCGGCAGAGGCGGGCCCGGTGCCGGTGCGCCGGACTTTGACGCGGTTGCCAGAACCTTGGGTGTGGATGCCGACCTGCTGAGACAGACCATAGAAGATGCAGGCGGACGGGACGCCGACCTGAACGCGGTTGCGGATCAGCTCGGTATTTCCGTTGACGCCCTGCAATCAGCTTTTCCTGGGCCCAATCGATAGGTAACCTGATGGCATTATCGCCCGTTCACCGAACCCTCCTCGATCCAGTGAACGGAACTTTTCTTGGGCAACCTGCAATAAGTGGCCACAAGCAAAACTCCGGAAGCGAATATGCGAAGTCAATTGAACTCGGTCTAGCCTATGCGAGCGGTCATTGATCTGATGGTCGCGAATGACCGCTTCGTCCGCTCACCGGACAATAACCCTCTACCAAGACCTACATTGTAAAAACGGTGGTTTTTGAGTCGCTGAGTTTTCCCGCGTGAATGTCAGAAAACTTCGTGCTCATAACCCCTTTTCAAAACCATCGTTAGTTTTGAACCGTTTTTGAAACGGCAGTTCTCACTGGCAAGAAGCGCCGGCCTGCCAGTCCATTCATGAACCAGCAAACCGGGGCCAGATGCCCATCGGTCAATGAGAAACCTACGACCCCCCAACCGCTCCCGGCCTTGACCTCGCAGAAGTCTTCGAGGCCCCACATACCGCCTTCGCGGCCTAATCGGGCCGGATACGATGAACCTGCCCGCTCACCATCCGGCCAAGGCAATCTCAGTATCGGGGAACCCAAAAGCGCTTTTTCCAATCAACAACCCGGAAAATTGATCTACCTCAAAGCCCCTACCATGCGCCGGGCCGATACTTACACTCGCAGTGAGTGGCGTATCGTATGGGAGACAGAGCCATGTATAAGAATATTCTGATTCCGGTACTACTCGACGGTGATGGACACCAAACGCAGGCTTCCTATGCGGTCGCGCGGGCGTTGGCGGCCGACGGCGCGAAATTTACCGTGATGCATGTGGTTGAGGAAATCCCCGGGTTCATTTCGGTCGAAATCCCGGATGAAGTGATCGACAAGGTGGCCGATGCCGCCAAGACGGCATTGGCCCAGTCGGCTGCGGCCCTGCCGGGGGCGGCCACGCACCTGACCCGCGGCCATGCCGGAACGGCGATCACCAATTATGCGAACGACCACCATGTCGACTGCATCGTTATTGCATCGCACAAGCCGGGGATCGAGGACTTCTTCCTTGGCTCGACCGCGTCCAGAGTGGTGCGGCACGCCAAATGCTCGGTCCACGTGATCCGCTAGGCGTCAGCACAACATACACGCGGTCGCCCGAGCCCTCACGAAGCCGGTTCCAGGAGGCGGATGGCGGCCTCCTTCGCATCCAGCGCCGGATTGGCGGTGTGGCCCAGGTGGGCCGTGACAATCGCGCCTTCTTTCAACAGCAGCAACTGCCGGGCGGTCACCTCGGGCGCCGGCAGCCCGGCTTTCCGGGCCAGGTCGGTGATGTGGACCTCAAGCATGCGCTTGTGCTCGGCCGATTGCCGGTGAATGAGGTGCGTGGCGTCCTGATATTCTGACGACGCCTTGATAAACATGCATCCGCGGTAGCCCGGTTCCTGAAACCATTCACCCAGGGCGTCGAACATGGCGATCAATTGCTGCCGCGGCGTGTCTCCCAACTCCTCCATCCGGCGGTAAAGCCAGTTCCGGAACTGCTCGTCGCGCAGGCGCAGCACCGCGAGGATCAGGTCCTCCTTGGTCCGGAAATGCTTGTACATCGACGTCTTCGAGACGCCGGTTTCCGCAACCAGCATGTCCATGCCGGTCGCGTGGAAACCGTTGCGGTAGAAGGCGCTTAGCGCTTTGCGGACAAGTTCGTCGCGTTTCGTCTGACGCATTTTATCTCCTTAAAAGACAGATCGGTATATGGGAAGGCTGTCAAAATGCGTCAATGGCGAAAAATTTTTCACCTATAAATCAATGAATTAAACCGAATCTGCTGAGATTTTTAGAATCTTTGCGCGAAATATGTTTGACAAAGTTAACTGATCGGTACATCAAAGCCCTGCAAAGTTTACCGATCGGTACATTTTGCAGATCAACGCCGCCTTAGGCGGCACCATCCCGCGCCACGGCGGCGCGACAGGAAAGGAAAGCAACATGACAATGATCCGTACCCTCATCGCTTCGGCAGCACTCGCAGGCGCCATCGCTACCGGCACACCGGCATTCGCGGTCGACGAGTACAACGTCTCCACGGGTACCACGCTGACGGGTGCCGGGGTCGCGCTGCGCGGCAGTGATCCGGTGGCCCTCGCCAAGGGCCTCAAGGTGCAAGCTGGCCATGCGAAGTACACGGCCGAGCATGACGGCGTGGCCTATTACTTCGCGTCCCAGGAGACAATGAAACAGTTCCAGGCCAATCCGGACCGCTACATGCCGCAATATGGCGGATTCTGTGCGTTCGGCGTCGCCATCGGCATGAAGCTGGATGCCGCGCCGCGCTATGCCGACATCGTCGACGGCAAGCTCTACGTCTTCCTGAACGAAGTGGCTTTCGGGAAGTACCAGGACGACAAGGCCGGAACTCTCGCGCTGGCGGAAAAGAACTGGCCCGCGATGCATCACGTCGCCGTCGAGGACGTCAATAGCGGCGTCTGATTGCCCGGAACCGCCCGGAAAATGCTGGCGGTGAACCGAACCACCGCCAGCCAACCAAACTACCCCCGTTTCCAAGGACAACGAAGATGTACAGCTCATACAATGTCAGTTTCCGTTTCAAGGCCATCCTCGTAGCACTCGTCCTGGCACTAGCCAGCCTTGTTGCCAGCTTCGCCAGCGCCGACAGCGGTCTGCCGGACCCCGGCTTTGAGATCGTCCAAGGCCGGACCGCCCTGGTGGTTACGGACCCGCAGAATGATTTTTTGAGCCCGGACGGCGTCACCTGGGGCGTCGTCGGCAAGAACGTCGAGGCCAACGGCACGGTACAGAACCTGGACCGGCTGTTCGCCGCCGCCAAGAAGACCGGGATGCCTGTCTTCATCTCGCCGCACTACTATTATCCGCACGACCACGGCTGGCATTTCGAAGGCACGCTGGAGGCCGTGATGCACAAGATCGGCATGTTCGATCGCAAGGGGCCGCTCTCGACGGAGGGTTTCGAGGGATCCGGTGCCGATTGGCTGCCACAGTACAAACAATACATCGAAGACGGCGAAACGATTGTCACCAGTCCGCACAAGGTCTACGGCCCGGACAGCAACGACCTGGCACTGCAACTGCGCAAGCGCGGCATCGACAAGGTCATCCTTGCCGGCATGTCGGCGAACCTCTGCACCGAATCCCACATGCGGGCACTGATCGAAGCCGGCTTCGAGGTCATGGTCGTCCCCGACGCGACCGCCGCAGCCCAGGTGCCTGGCTATGACGGCTTCGCCGCCGCCGTGACCAACTTCCGCATGATCGCCAGCCATGTCGCTGACACAAGCGCGGTCGTTGCGTCGATCGAATCCGCTGGCACCCGCTAACCCTCGCGCGGGCTCCGGCCGAATGGCCGGGGCCCGTTTCCCTTCAGACCAGTCAGGAGCGAAGCCATGTCCCGGCCGCCTCTACCCCCCTTCTCCGAATGCGCTGCGGTTCAAAAGGTGCGCGCCGCGGAGGACAGTTGGAACTCACGCAATCCCGCTACGGTTGCCCTTGCCTATACGCCGGACAGCGAATGGCGCAACCGGTCGGAGTTCCTTCGCGGACGCACCGAAATAGAACGCTTTCTGGCGCGCAAGTGGGCGCAGGAACAACAATACAGACTGATCAAGGAACTCTGGGCTTACCAGGGCAACCGCATTGCCGTCCGCTTCGCCTACGAATGGCATGACAGCGACGGTGTCTGGTTCCGCTCTTACGGCAACGAGAACTGGGAATTCAATGCGGACGGCCTAATGCGGCGCCGCATCGCCAGTATCAATGATCTCCGTATCAGCGAAGCTGAGCGAAAATTTCATTGGCCACAGGGCCCAAGGCCCGGCGATCACCCGGATCTCTCGAGCCTCGGACTGTGACACGGAAGGCCGGTTCGGCAGAGGCTGAGCCACGGAACCGCAAGGGCCTGAACGTCATCTTGAACGCAAAACCCAGACCAGGAGAAGACCATGTCCAACACGTATGATGTCATCATCATTGGCGGTGGAAATGCGGGATTCGGCGTCTCGTCGATCGCCCACGCCGCTGGAAAGAAAATCGCCTTTGTCGAGAACCGCGACTTCGGCGGCACCTGTCCAAACCGCGGATGCACGCCGAAGAAGGTCCTCGTTGCCGCCGCCCACGCACTCCACGAGATCGAACTGGCAGGGACGCATGGAATCGACGTCGGCAAGCCAAAACTCGATTGGCCGAAGCTCATCCGGCGCGAAAAGGCGCTGATCGAACACATTCCCAGTGCAATGGCCGGTGTCGCCGAAAAACGAGGGGACGTCTTTTCCGGGACGGCCAGGTTCACCGGGCCGAAGACTGTCGAAGTCGAAGGACGTTCCCTCGAAGGCGACAACATCGTGATTGCAACCGGGTCCTCACCGCGGTCGCTTCCCATTCCCGGCGCAGAATTGATGATCACCTCGGACAACATTCTCTCCGACGAGTACCAGCCGGAAGAGATCGTCTTTATCGGTGGCGGCGTCATTGCGATGGAGTTCAGCCACGTCTATGCCCGCGCCGGCACCAAGGTGACGATACTGGAGGCAATGCCAGAGCTGTTACCGCAGTTTGATACGGAGGCCGTCGCCGCCCTGCGCACCGAAAGCGAACGCCTGAGCATCACAATCAAAACCGGCGTTGAGGTCAAGGAAATCCGGCAAACCGGCGGTAGGCTTCGGGTGGTATATGCGGACGGAGACGGCGAACGGACAGTCGAAGCCGACCGTGTCGTCAATGGGGCCGGCCGGGTGCCCAATGTCGCCCACTTGGATCTTGAAGCGGCCCAGGTCAGGCACGATCGATTCCGGATCGATACCGACGCATATCTCCGGTCGGCGACGAACCCTGCAGTTTGGATTTGTGGCGATGCCTTATCAGGGACGCCGCAGCTTTCGCCGGTTGCTACCTACGAAGGCCAAATTGTTGGCCAGAACATTGTCCAGGGCCCGACCACCAAGCCCGACTATAGCGTCATACCAAGCTGCGTTTATACCGTTCCGGCACTCAGCGCCGTCGGCTTGACGGAGAAAGCGGCGCGCATGGCGGGGATGAATGTGAAGGCGACCGTCAGCGACATGACCGGATGGTTTTCAGGCAAGACATACGCAGAAACAGTGGCCTTTGCCAAAGTCGTCGTTAACCGGGACACGGACCGCATCGTCGGTGCCCATATGGTGGGCCATCACAGCGAAGAACTGATCCACTATTTTGCCATGGCAATGCGGCACGGGATCAGCGCCAGCAGACTGAAAGACGATTTGTTTGCGTTTCCGACATTTTCGTCTGACATCAAAAATCTGTTGTAGCCGACGAGCATTGTTGCGGCGGGCCAAGCATGGCGGCCAATGCGTACCCGCCGCTATGCTCTTGGACTGAGACCGGCTGCTTTCGGGATCATCGGCAACGGCCCCGGCCCGCCAGCCCGTGAAAGGGTTGGCAGACCGGGGTCAAACGTCAATCAATGGCCCGGTGCCTACGACCCCCAGCCGCTGACCGCCTTGACCTCGCAGAAGTCTTCAAGGCCCCAGACGCCGCCTTCACGGCCGTTGCCGGATGCTTTGACGCCGCCGAAGGGCGCACCCGCCCCGCGCGGCTGGCCGTTCATCTCCACCATGCCGGAGCGGAGCGCCAGCGCCATCCGGTTGCGGCGGTCGCCGTCGCCGCTCTGCACGTAGTTGGTCAGGCCATAGGGCGTGTCGTTGGCGATCTGGAGCGCCTCCTCTTCCGTCTCGAACGGGATGATGGAGAGCACCGGCCCGAAGATTTCCTCGCGCGCGATGGTCATGTCGTTGTTGACGTCGGCAAACACGGTCGGGCGGCAGAAATAGCCGCGGTTCATGCCGTCCGGCCGGCCCGGACCGCCCGCGGCCAGCCGTGCGCCCTCGTCAATGCCGACCTGGATCAGGTTCTGCACCTTTTCGTACTGGGTCGCGCTGACCGAGGGGCCCATATGACGGCCGCTCGCCGAGGCGGCGCCGACCTCCAGCGCGTTCGCGGTCGCAACGGCGGTCTCCACCGCCTGGTCATAGATCGAGCGCTCGACCAGCATCCGGGTCGGCGCGTTGCAGGACTGCCCGGTATTGTTGAAGCAGTGCATCGCGCCTCGGCGCACGGCCTTGTCGTCCGCATCGGCGAAGACGATGTTGGCGCCCTTGCCGCCCAACTCCAGATGCACCTTTTTCAGCGTCTCGGCCGCGTTCTTGGAGATCAGCTTGCCCGCACGGGCCGAGCCGGTGAACGAGATCATGTCCACGTCCGGGTGGCTGGAAAGCTGGGTGCCGACGCCCGCGCCGTCGCCATTCACCAGATTGAACACGCCCGCCGGCACGCCGGCCTCGTCCATGATTTCCGCGAACAGCAGCGCGTTCATCGGCGCGATTTCCGACGGCTTCAGCACCATGGTGCAGCCCGTAAGCAGGGCGGGGATCACCTTCAGCGTGACCTGGTTCATCGGCCAGTTCCAGGGCGTGATCATGCCGACGACGCCGACCGGGTCCATGACAATCCGATCATTTGGTGCGTGGTCGCCCAGGGGACGGATGAACTCGAAATTCTCGGCGGCCTTGATGAAGTTGGTGATGTGGCCAAGGCCCGCCGGCGCCTGCTGCTGGTTTGCCATGTCGATGGGCGCGCCCATTTCCTGGCTGATCGTCGCCGCCATCTCTTCCATGCGGCGCTTGTAGATCTCGCGGATGCGCTTGACGAGCGCCAGCCGCTCGGCAGGCGGCGTCGCCGCCCACGCGGGGAAAGCCGCCTTGGCGGCGGCGACGGCGGCATTGGTGTCAGCCTCGCCGCCCAGCATGATGGAGCCGAACGCTTCCTCGGTAGAGGGGTCGATAACCTCCAGCTTGGTGCCCTGCTTCGGGGCGACCCACTGGCCATTGATGTAGAATTCGTGCTTCTCGGTCATGCTGCTTCCCTTTCGTTCCGGCCATGCGGCCGATGAATGATCCATCGCATGTGGTTCCGCCTGCGCGCGCGCAGGAGCTGGCATCCGGTCGCGGTCGGCCACGACCGGCGCGTTACCGGCATTTTTTCAGGTATCTTTCCGCATTCCTTGTGCCGGCGGCTTCCGCCTCCTTCAGCATCGCAACGCCCTCGGCGCGTTTCTTGGCGCTTGGCGAGCCGGCACGGTCGGTACACATCATCATGCCAAGCTCCGCTTTGGACGAGCGATGGCCCAACTTTATCGCCCGCTGATACGAGAGTTTGGCAAAACTATCCGACTGACGGGTGCCCTTGCCGTAGAAACGCATGAACCCTTGCATATACAGGGCATGCGGCACGCCCTTACGTGCAGCCTCTTTGATATTCTTGAATGCGCTCTCGTAGGCCTTTGACTTGTACTGGGCCAAGCCGAGCAGCATCGCCGACTCCGGGTCGCCCTCCTCGGCCCCCGCAGCGAACAGCGCCAGCGCGTCGCTCTCGCTGTTTTCAGCGCTGGAGGCGCGAATGATCCGGCCCAATTCGCTGTAGGCTTCGACGATGCCGCCGTCCATGGCTTGACGCAGAAAACGTTCCGCCTCGCTGGCACTAACATCCTTGAACCATTTCAGCCGGTAGCCCCGGCCCAGTAGATAGGCCGAGGCGTCGTTGCCCTTCCCCGCCGATTGCCGGAGCATTTCGGCCGCTCTCGGTATATCCGGTTTCTGGCCCGGCATGCCGAAATAGCGCAGGGCGAGGGCGGGCTCGGCCAGGAGGAAACCTTCGTCCCGCAGCGCGGTTAGCATGGTTTTCGACCGCTCGGCGAGCGCTTTGTCCTGGTTCGTCCGCGCCAGTGCGTTTAGCACCCGCGTGGCGGAAAAGCGGACCGAGGGCGATTCCGCGCCAGCCTCCAAGGCGGTGTTGCACACCATCCAGGCCTGATCGGTGTTGATGTATTTAATGGGTACGGCATGATCGAGGAGCCCCCGCCGCCGGCCCGGATCCAGCGGGCTTTCAGCCAGGAACAGGCATAGCGTGGACATCACGTCAACGCGCGCGGCGGCAATATCCCCGGTCAGCCGGAACGTTTTCCAACCCGTCGTGGAATTGCTGGATCTTTTCGGGACGATCCCCAACGACCGTCGGCTCTTATCCTTTTCATCCAACATGAAGTGCAGCGAACGCTCGTCCGTCACACGAACCCGGCGGGGTTTTGATTCAATGGTGCCATTCCATTTCGCCGGTTCGATTTTTTCGGGCTTGAACCGGCTACTGCTTGTGGCGTGAGCCAGCATTCCATTTACCAGCCGGATATAATGATAGTCATACTCTGTCTTATTCTTGCTCTTGAACTCTACTTGAGCGATGTAAACATATCGATGCTTGGAACGGTGAATCGAAAATGGCCGCCCCCCAAAAATCGATGACTTTGTGCTTTTAAAGAATATCCGCGTGTCTCTGCCGCTTTCCCCATCCGGGAATGGGGTGGCGACATAGCGGCCCTGCGAGCGGACCAGCACAAAGGCCGCCACGGTCGGCGGCTTCTTGGGGTCGCGGAACGCAGCCACTGTTTCCCCTGTGACCCATATCCTCCTTCCAGACGCTCTGGCCGCAACGATCCGATCGGCCTCAGCGTCGAGCCGCAAACCCTCGGCCGGATTGAAAAAAGGCCGGTCGGAGACGATGCCGCGCATTTCCGGAACGCGACCAAAGCCAAAGCCAAACGGAATAATCGCATGGCTGTTGGACGAAACGGTCACCAGCACAACGGCAACCAACAACGTCACTATCCGCCACATCCGCTTCTCTCCATTCGCGCCGGCAAGCGCGGCGATGCCGCAAGCCGCAAATACCGGCAATCAACGCAAAATCAGGGCTTATCCGGCGCGGTTCATGCCGCGCCTGTCCCATCCCTTTGTGCCCGTCTCACCCCATTGTTTGGTCCGCGTGCAACGGACGAGGAGTACCGGAAGGTACCGTGGCATCCGCGCGTCTGCAACGCCGCCGCCTGGAAATCGCTCTAGCCGTCGCACCAGTGAGGTGTGCTAGACTCCCGCATGCTTTGGAAAGGAGCCTCGCCATGAACCACCCGTCCCAAGCAACTGGCCAAGCCACCGAAAGCGCCCGCATTCCCGTCCTTGACGTCGGCCCCTACCTGGCCGGAGAGCCCGGCGCCGCCGCCCGGCTCGCCACCCAAATCAGGCGGACCTGCGAGGATACCGGCTTCCTGGTGATCGCCAACCACGGCATCCCGCAAGACCTGATAGACCGGGCATTCGCCGCCGCCGCCGACTTCTTCGCCCTGTCCGACGAGCAGAAGCTGGCCCTGAAGATCAGGGAGCAGAATATCGGCTACCTGCCCTATGGCGGCCAGACCATGAAGACCTCGACGGTCGCAAAGGTGAACAAGCCGAACTACAGCGAGTCCTTTTACATCACCGTGCCGGACCCGGACCCCGCCGTGCAGGACGTCGCCACCGACCTGAACCAATGGCCGCCCGGCCTGCCGGACTTCAGGCAGACCCACGTCGAATATTTTCAGACCATGCGCGCGCTCGCACAGCGTTTCCTGCCGGCCTTTGCCCTGGCGCTGGATCTGCCGCAGGACTATTTCGCCGGAGACTTCCAGGGCGCGAATTGCACGGTGCGATTGATTCAATATGCGCCACAGCCGCCCGCGGACGACGATATCTTCGGCTTCGCACCTCACACCGACGGCAGCTTCATCACTTTCCTGCCGCGCTCGAAATTCCCCGGCCTGGAGGTTAAAACCAAAGACGGCGCCTGGATCAGGCCGCCTGATGTGCCTGGCGCGTTCGTCGTCAATACGGGGGAGATGCTGGCCCGCTATTCCAACGACCGGTTCGTGCCCACGCCGCACCGGGTCGTGAACCGCAGCGGCATGATCCGCCATGCCATGCCTTTCTTCTTCGGCCCCAACCGGCAGCAGGTCGTCCATTGCGCCCCTACCTGCGTGAGCGATGACAACCCGCCCAAGTACGAACCCATGAGTTCCGCACAACTGAACGCCATCAAGGACAAGACCAACTTCCCGCACCGCAAAGCGGCTTCCTGACGGCCGGCGGAACGACGGCGCGCGGCCAGATGGGTGGCAGGATGGGCGGATATCCGCCTCTATCAGGCCCTGGCACGCCCGCCGCTATACTTTCCCCCAGCGCCGGTGCAGCCAGAACCAGTTCTCCGGTTGCTCGCGAATGCGTTTTTCCAGCGCCTCGTTGATCCGCAGCGTCGTCTCGTAAAACGCCGCCCGCTTGGCGCTGCCGGACCTTTCGGCAGGCTCAACCGGCTCGATCCGTTCCGTCCGCACGCGGTAACGGGCAGGGCCCAGCCGCTCGGCCCAGCCAAAGATGATCGGCGCCTTGAACCGGGAAGCGAAGTGGGCCGGCAACGGATTCGTCATCGCCGGATGCCCGAAAAACGGCACCTCGATGCCCTCATTCAGCTTCTGGTCGATCATCAGGGCCAGATTGTCACCATCCGCCATGGTCTTGGTGATTGCGCGCAGGGTTTCCGGCCCTTTCGGCAGCAAATTGGTCTTTCCCCGCAATTGCCGCCAGATCCGGTCCGCCCGCGGATTGTTCGGCGCGCGGTAGACAGCGGTCAGCGGGAAGCCATGGATGGGGGCCAGCACGGTGAACAGTTCGAAGTTCGCCAGATGCCCGCCCAGCAATAGCAACGGCAGGCCATCCGCCTTGATCTGCTGCAACGCCTCGATCTCTTCCGGTACAGTCTCGATCCTGCCGGCGGCGGCCATGCGCTCCAGATGCACCATCTCGCCGAACACCCGGCCACTGTTCTCCCAGGTGCCACGCACGATCCGGTCGATCTCCGCCTTGGAAAGTTCCGGCATCGCAAGGCGCAGGTTCCGCCGCGCCCGCTCCGACAGGGGCAGCAGCGGCCCGATGGTCCGGCCGAGCCAACCGCCCAGGTTCGAGGCATTTTCCGGCCCCAGCAGCCGGAAGAGTCCCAGCACCAACCGCAGCACCATTGCCTCCAGCGGATCGGCCAGCCAGCGTTGCAACGCGGTCCGGGGTGTCATGCCGCCTCCAGCCGCGCCCGCAAAAAGCGCTCCACCGCGGGCGTATCGGCGAACCGCAGTTCAACCGGCAGCGTCTCGACCCGTTCCTGCCAGGCCTCCGGCAACCGCACCCAATCCTTTTCCGTCGTCACTATGCTTACCCCGGCTGGAGCCGCCGCCGCGATCCCGGCGAGTTCCGCCTCAATAAAGATGTGATGGTCTGCGAATGCCATCTCCACAACCAGTTCCGCCCCGGCATCCCGCAACGTCGCAAAGAACTTCGCTGGCCGCCCGATCCCGGCAAAGGCGGCAACCCGCCGCCCGCACCAATCGGCAGCCCCGGCCTTTGGTATGATTGCGGCCCGGAACACCGGCTTGTCCGTCTCCGGCTGGAACGCCCCTTCCCCCACCAGAACCACCGCATCCGCCCTGGCCAGCGCCCGGCTGGCCGGTTCCCGCAGCGGCCCGGCCGGCAAGCAGAAGCCATTGCCGAAGCCCTGTTCGGCATCCACCACGAGGAGGGACAACGTCTTTTCCAGCGCCGGGTCCTGGAAGCCGTCATCCATCAGGATCACACCCGCCCCCGCCTTGGCGATGGCGGCAGCGCCCGCCACCCGGTCCCGCGCCACCCAACTCGGCAGGGAACGGGCCAGCAGCAACGGCTCGTCCCCCACGGCGCCCGCTGCATGTTTCGCCGGCTCCACCCGCAGCGGCCCGGACTCGCTGCCGCCATAGCCGCGGCTCAGCGCATGCGGAGCGCGGTCCGCCAGCATTTCCGCCAGCGCCAGCAGGGTCGGCGTCTTGCCTGCCCCGCCTGCCACCGCATTGCCGATGCAGATCACCGGGGCCGCCGCCCGTGATGGCGACGCCAGCCGTTCCCGCAACCAGCCGCCTGCCGCATAGATCAGCCCCGCGGGCGCAAGCGCCAGGGCTGGCAAACCACGCTGCCGCCAGAAATCAGGCGCGCGCATCGGAGACCGCAGCCAGCTTCTCTACGGCCGTCAGAACATGATCCAGCACTGCCGTCTCTGCCGCCGCAACGCGCGCCGCGGCCTCCACCATGCGTTTCCGCAAGTCGGGCTCCTTGCGCAACGCCATGATGGCACTCGCCAGCGCCGCCGCATCCTCCACTTCCTCCGCCCCGCCGGCAGAGGCAAGCGCGTCGCTCACTTCCTGAAAATTGAACTGGTGCGGCCCATGCAGGATGGCGCTGCCGAGCCGCGCCGGCTCCAGCGGATTGTGCCCGCCAATCGGCGCGAAAGAGCCGCCGACGAAAGACACCGGCGCCAGACGGTAGAACAGCCCCAGTTCGCCCAGCGTGTCCGCGATATAAACTTTGCCGTCCGGCCAATCGCCATTGCTCCGCAGCCGCACGTCGGCGGATGCGAAGTAGGTCTCGGCCCATTCCCTGCCCCGCTCCGGGTGGCGCGGCACCACGATGGTCAGACAATCCGGCCATTGCAGATTGAGGTAGCGCTGAACGACCGTGATCTCCTCAATCTCTTCGGGGTGCACGCTGGCCGCCAGCCACACCGGGCGGCCACCGATAATCGCACGCAGCGAGCGCAGCGCCTTGCCGTCCGCTGGCAGTGGCGGCGCGGCGGACTTCAGATTGCCCAAAAGCTTGACGGAAGGCGCGCCCAAAGCCATCAGCCGCCGTGCGTCCTCCGACGATTGCGCCAGGGTCAGGTCAAAACTCGCCAGCAGGTGCCGGATCGGACCCGGAAAGCGCCGCCAATTCCGGAACGAGCGCTCCGACATCCGGGCATTGATCAGCCCCATCGGCACGCCGCGGCGGCGGGTCTCCCGCACTAGGTTCGGCCAAAGCTCCGATTCCACCCACAGCGCCGCCGACGGCTGCCAATGGTCAAGGAAACGCGCGACCGCATCCGGCTTGTCGACCGGCACGAACTGGTGGATCACCCCTTCGACGGCCCGGCTGGCGACCAACGCCGCCGACGACACCGTGCCCGTGGTCAGCAGCACGCACCAGTCCGGATGAGCCGACCGGAACCGCTCGAGCAAGGGCAGAACCGAAACCGCCTCTCCCACACTGGCAGCATGGCACCAAAGCAATTCGCCGGGCGGCCGTGGGGTCCCGGCATAGCCAAAACGCTCGCCGAAGCGTTCCGGGTGCTCCCGCCCCCTTGCCCGGCGGCGGCGCAGATAGAACCCGATCAGCGGCGACGCCAGCCAGCTTGCCGCCTTGTAGGCCGAGAGCAGCATCAGCCCGCCCTCACGCGCTTGCCGCACGCGTCTGACGTGCGGTGCCGGCGGGTTCCGCCGGCTCTATCGCCGGTACCCCAACCAGCGCGTCAGCCTCGCTGGTCAGGGCATTCAAAGCCTGCTCCAGGCTCAGGCGTACCGCCTCGCGCCCAATGCGGCCTATATCCCGCGGCACCAGGATTGGATCGCCGAACAGCAACGCGCCTTTCGCGAACGGCCGCGGATAGGGCACCATCATCCGGTCCCATGAATTGGCCCGCCAGGATGGCGCGACGCTCGCCGCTACCGGCACGATATCCACCCCGGCCATCTGTGCCAGCCGGATTGCCCCGCCGCTCGCCCGCTGGCGCGGACCTCTGGGGCCATCCGGCGTAACCCCGACGAACCTGCCATTGCCCAGGCGGCTCACCACGTCGCGCGCCGCCCCCGCACTGCGCCGGTCCCGGTCACCCTTCGCGGTGGAGCCGACGATATAGCCATGGCCGAAGCGCCGTGCCGTCTCGGCAATCATCTGGCCGTCGCGGGATTGGGAAATCAGCATGTCGATGCCGGGACCGCGCCAGCAAAGGACGTTCACCAGCAACCGGTTGTGCCAGAAACAGGCCAGCACCGGATCGCCCGCCGCGATGATCGCATGGGCCTTCGGCGAGTCGTCCCGCACCATCCGCAGACCGGCCCGCGCCAGGTTCAGGTAGCCTGCGGCCAGGGGCGGCAGGGCGTTCCGGGCGAAGTTGCTGCGCAAAAACCGCTTCACTGCCTACGCGCCCGCGACCGTCATCCCGTCAATCCGGATCGTCGGCGCATTCGTGCCCGCCCGGAATTCCAGGTCATCGGCCGGTTGCGCCTCCCGGAACATGTCTTTCAGGTTACCCGCGATGGTGATCTCGCTGACCGGGTAGGCGATCTCGCCCTTCTCGATCCAGAACCCGGTGCAGCCCCGGCTGTATGTCCCGGTGATCAGGTTGACGCCCTGTCCGATCAGGCTCGTCACCAGCAGGCCTCGCTCAACCCCGGCGATCATATCGTCCCGGCTGACGCCGCCCGGCTTCATGTAGAGGTTGGTAGCGCCAACGCCCGGCGCGCTGCCGATACTGCGCGTAGCCCGGCCATTGCTCTCCAAGCCCAACTGCCGGGCCGTCGCCAAGTTCAGCAGCCATTGCTGCAACACGCCATCGGCAATCAGCGTTAGCGGCTCAGCCGGCAGGCCCTCCCCATCGAACGGTGCGGAGGCAAGCCCCCGCTGCAGCCGCGGGTCGTCCAAGACTTCGATCCCATCGCCGAACACCTTCTCGCCGAGGCTCTCCCGCAGGAAGCTGGTGCCGCGCGCAATGGACTGTCCATTGATCGCGCCCGCCAGATGCCCCAGCAACCCGCCCGAAATCCGACGGTCGAACAGGATCGGTACCTGACAGCTTTTAATCTTGCGCGCGCCCAGCGCCTGGACCGCCCGCTCGCCTGCCTTCCGGCCGATCTCCGCCGCATCTTCCAGGTCGGCTGCATGCACGGCACGATGAGCATAATAGTCACGCTCCATCGCCGTGCCTTCGCCCGCCAGCGCGACCGCCGCAATGCTGGAGCCCGTGCGCCGGTAGCTGGCAGAGACGCCATTGCTGGCCACGACTGAGAGCGATCTACGCCCCCAGGTCGCCCCCGCTCCCTCGCTATTCTCGGAGACACCTTGCACCGCCAGCATCGCGGCCTCTGCTGCTGCGGCGCGGGCCTGGACTTCTTCGACCGGCGGCTCCGCCGAATCTTCCAGATCGAGCGCCGGCCAGTCCGTCGCCAATTGGGTTGGGTCAGCCAGACCCGCCGTCGGGTCTTCCGGCGCGACCTTGGCCATCGCCACCACCCGCTCGATCAGCGCCTCCAGCGCTTTGGGGGAGGGATCAGAGGTTGATGCCGCCGCCTGCCGCTGGCCGATCAGCACCCGCAAGCCGATGTCGGAGCCTTCGCTCCGCTCCACTTGCTCGAGCTTGCCGCCACGCCAGTCGATCGAGAGGCTTTCGCCGCCAACGGCAACCGCATCCGCGGCGTCAGCGCCTGCGGAACGGGCTTTCGCCACCAGATCATTTAGAAGAGAAAGTGTATCGCTGCTCATAAAGTATGTCTTACCGCACGCTGCGCGCCTCGTCACTATTCCAGCCACAGGGGCCGGCAGATTACCCGGCCACGGCCAGACAGCGCGCGGATGCTATAGCCGCCGGATCGAGCCCACGGACCAGTAGAGCGCCATCGCCAGCAATCCGGACACGATCGCCAGCCAGATCACCCCCTCATACCCGGCAGTATCCCGCAGCCATCCGCCGGCGGTGGAGCCGACCGCCGCCCCCAATCCCATGCCGAGTTGCACAAACCCAACTTTAAGCCCCAGTCCCGGGCCGCGCCCAGCAATGGCTGGCACCATGGCATTGACGATGGGACCGCGCGATCCAAAGGTCGGGCCATAGACCAGCACGAACAGAACAACCAGTATGGCACTGGGACTGGCGATCACCTGAAGCAGGATCGAAAAGCCGCCAACCGTCATGATATAGCTCAGCGTCATGGCCAGCTTCCGGCCCCGCCGGTCGGCAAGCCAGCCGAACAGCACCACGCCTGTCGCCCCTGCGATACCGGCAGCGCCAAACATCAATGCAGACCAGACCGGTTCGAAACCGCTTTCGACCAGCAGCGCGACTATCTGCGGGTTTAGCGCAAACAGGCTGATTGCGGTCAGGAACTGTATGGCGAAAAGAGCAACCAATGCCTTGTCGGCGATTACCTCGCCGATGCTCACCCGAATGCTGCCCCCCGCCCAGGCACGACCAAGGCCCAACTGCTCGTTGTCTCTCGCGACCAGCTTGCCCCAAGGCAGCAGCGGCACCACAACGGCCAGCACAGCGATTACCAGACCGAGTTTGGAATAGGCCGCGCGCCACCCATCCATCTCAATCATGGCCTGAAGCAACGGCGCGCCCGCCAGCATGCCAAAGCCTGACGCCGCGAAGGTCAGCGACAACGCAAAGGTCAGGTTCCGGTTAAACCATCGGCTGAGCAGCACCGCATGGCTCACCATCCCCACCAGGGCCGCGCCCGCGCCCACGATCACACCCATCCCAAGCGCAAATTGCCAGAGCGCGGTGAACCGGTGCGCCAGAAGGAACACCCCTGCCAGCAGAATCAGTCCGGCCGTATAGGTTACGCGGGGCCCCATCCGGTCCATGGTGCGGCCCGCCATCAGGCAGCCCGTGCCGAAACTCAGCATCGTTAGACCATAAATGCTGACCGCCTCTGACCGGGCCCAGCCGAATTCCTCTGACAGCGGCAGCAAAAACACGGCGAAGCCATCAATACTAACCCGCATCACCGCGCTCAGAACGGCGCAGACCGCAACGACAGCTACAGCCCACCGCCAATCTGACAGTAGGCTCGATCGTTTCCCCAACGCTCTCTCTAGCCGTTGCGCCATGTATCTATTTTTTCGCCAAAACGGCTATGCCCTTCACCACCTATGATCAGGAACTCTATAGGAGTGTTCTACAGCGGCAAAGGGCGAAGCCGTCGCATTTCTACACGCCCATTTCATCGAAAACGGTCTTGGCCTCCCGGAACGCTTCGACCGCCGCCGGTGCACCGGCATAGACCGCGACCTGCAGGAATATCTCCGCTATTTCGTCTTTGGTCAGGCCATTGGTGATCGCACCACGGGTGTGCAGTTTCAGTTCCGCAGAACGGCCAGCCGCCGCCAATAGCGCAAGATTGATGGTGGAGCGGGTCTTGCGGTCCAGCCCATCACTGCACCAGACCGTTCCCCATGCGAACTCCGTCACGAACTGCTGCAGCTTGCGGGTGAATTCGTCTTCGTTGGCGCGCTCGATCGACGGGCCGACATAGCCGTCGCCCAGCACTTCCCGGCGCACTTTCAGACCAGCTTCAAAGCGCTCGGTGTTGTTGAACTTGCCGGTATCCATCGGTCATATCCTTTTATCAGAGGTTGTGTTGGCCATCTTGGCCGCTTGACGCGGCCGCATCTGAAGCTTTCCTTGCGCCCCTGACAACCCTCCACCAACTCCGTTCTGGACGACAGAAAATGGTCCGCTTCGATTTCACCGGTAAAACAGTAATGATAACCGGCGCTTCCAGCGGCATCGGCAACGCCGTTGCCTGCGCTTTCCGCGACGCGGGCGCGACGGTCCACGGCACAGGCACCCGCCCGCGGGAGGCCTATGACAGCGACCTCGCCGGTATCACCTACCACCAGGCGGACGCGGCGTCCGACGATGCCTTGCTGGCGCTGGCAGACGCCATCCCGGCATTGGATGTGCTGGTAAACAATGCCGGCATGGTTCTCTACCGCCGCCAGGAGTACGAAACCGCGAACTTTCGCAAAGTGCTGGATGTTAACCTGACCGCCATGATGACGCTGTCCGGCGCTCTCCGGCCCAAGCTGGCGGCCAATCCCGGCGCCAGCATCATCAACCTGACCTCGCTCACCGCCTATTTCGGCAGCCGCGGCAACCCCGCCTACGGCGCATCCAAGGCCGCCATCATCCAGCTGACCAAGACACTCGCCGTCGCCTGGGCGCGGGATGGCATTAGGGTCAACGCCATCGCCCCCGGCTTCATCGCGACCAAGATGACGGAGGTCTCTCAGTCCGGCGCGGTCAATGACGGCATTCTGCAACGCACGCCACTTGGCCGCTGGGGCACGCCGGAGGATATCGCCGGCGC
Source organism: Alphaproteobacteria bacterium (assembly GCA_965222315.1). Classification (GTDB taxonomy): domain Bacteria; phylum Pseudomonadota; class Alphaproteobacteria; order Bin95; family Bin95; genus JACKII01. Next base: position 4,275,710 of record OZ244951.1, read on the forward strand.
CGCCCTCTTCCTGGCATCGCCCGCAGCCAGCTTCATCACGGGCGAGACCTTGAACATCGACGGCGGCTTCTCCTGCAATATCTGACCGATTTTCCGGGGCATTGGCAGCGTCCCTTGGTACCGTTCGGTCGGAGCTATGTTACAGGCGCATGACAGGAACCCCATAAAGAGCACGCTCATTGATTGACACCAATTCGTTAGCTGCCTAACTAAAGCGGTTATGAATAAATTGAACCTCGGACGGCAGATTGCGGTGTTGGCGCGGCTATGGCGGTGGGAGTTGGACAACCGCCTCCAGCCGCTCGGCCTCAGCCAGGCGCGGTACGTACTGCTGGTATTGCTGACGGAGGCATCCGGGCCCATCGCTCAGAACGATCTGGCCGACCGGGCTGGTATTTCCGGCCCTACCCTGGTCCGGCATCTGGATCATCTCCAGAACCATGGCCTTATCGAGCGCGTGGACGCCCCCAGCGACCGCCGTGTCAAGCACGTTTGCCTTACCGAAACCGGCCGCCTCCGCTGCCGCAACGCACAGGAGATCGCCATGGCGCTGCGCGAAGAACTGGTGGCGCCTTTCCCTCCCGCAATAGTCGAACAATCACAACAAATGCTCCAAGATCTGAAAGAATCCCTCGACGCAATGCGCAGTGGGGCAGGAAACAATGAGTGATAATACGCCTGCTACCGGTTCAGGCTCCGCTCCGGCCACATCGGCCCAGTCTTCCACGTCACCGCCCTCGCTGTCAGCGCCGAAGCGCCGCCTTAACCTCCGCCCACTCCGCTACCTGGTAATGGCCGCCATCGCTCTGGTCGCTGCCGGTTGGGGCTATACCGAGATTTCGGCGCGCCTAACCCATGTCTATGAATATGACGCAAGGATCACAGCCGACCTCGTCACCGTTTCCAGCAAGCGGGAAGGCCAACTGGTCGAACTCCCGGTTCAGGAAGGCGACTTTGTGGAAGCCGGCACGGTCCTGGCGCAACTCGATTCCCGCATCCAGGAACTGGAGGCAAAGGCGATCGAAGCGCGCCTGCGTTCTCTGGAAGCCGACCGCGTCCGCCTGGCCGGACAACAGGCCATGGAGGACCTCACGACCGGCAGCCGCATCGCAGCACGCAATTCGGACCTGGTCGCGACCCAGGCAAAACGCGCGTCGCTGAAAGCGGAGCTTGATTTGGCGGAACAGGACTTGGCGCGCGTAGAAAGGTTGTACAAGACCAAAGTCATCAGCCGCGCGCGGCTGGACCAGGCCCGCGCCGCCGTCGGCCGCCTGAAGAGCGATGTCGCCGAGGCGGAAGCGCAAATGCAACGCGCCCGGGGCGCCATCGCCGAAACCGAGGCCGAACGCGGCGAGATCGAAATGATCGCCCAGGAAATCACCATGCTCGGACACCAAGCGACCGCGCTGGAAGCCGAACTGGAGCAGAAGCGCGTCGAGATCAAGGAACACACCCTCGTCGCCCCTTCCGACGGCGTGATCGACCGCCTGTTTATCGAGGCGGGCGAGTATGTGCGCGAGGGCCAGCGCCTGCTGATGATGCACGACCCCGTCGATGTCTGGGTTGAAGCGAACATCAAGGAAACCGAGATCCGCAGCCTGAAGCTCGGCCAGCCGGTCAGCGTGTCGGTCGATGCTTTCCCGGACCATCCGCTGAAGGGCTCGGTTGCCCGCGTTGGTACGGCCACAACCGCCAAATTTGCGCTGCTGCCGACGCCCAACCCCTCCGGCAACTTCACCAAGATCACCCAGCGCGTTCCGGTCAAGATTGACCTGGACCTATCGGATACGCCCGATGTTAAGCTGTCTCCGGGCATGATGGTCGAGATCGAAATCGACATCCGGAAATAGTGGCACAGAGCGCGGGAATCCTATGACCGCCAACACACCAGACACCTTCGAATCGCTGGGCGCGCGCTACGGCCCGGCGTACCGGTGGCTGGTGGTCTTCACGTGCCTGACCGCGATGCTTGGCATGGTGCTGTCCTCCGTCAGCATGAACGTCGCGATCCCCAGCGTTATGGGCGCGTTCGGCGTCGGCCAGGATCAGGCGCAATGGGTGGCGACCGGCTACCTGGCGACCATGGTCATCGGCATGTTGCTGAACAGCTGGCTGGTGGCGGCGCTAGGCTTGCGAATGACCTTCATCATCGTCGTGTCAGTATTCCTTGTGGCCTCCGCCATTGGCGCTTTTGCGACCAGCATAGAAATGCTGATCCTCTCCCGGATCATGCAAGGCATCCCGGCCGGTGTGATGCAGCCGCTTTCCATGATGGTAAACTTCCAGATTTTCCCGCCGGAGCGGCGCGGCACGGCTATGGGCATTTTCGGCATGGGCGTCGTGCTTGCCCCCGTATTCGGGCCATTGCTGGGCGGCACGGCGATCGACACGCTGGGCTGGCGCTATATCTTCGCGATGCCGATACCGCTTATTGCGGTTGCCGCCATTCTCGGCCCCATCTTCCTGCCGGAGCGGACGAGCAAGGGTCCCCTGCCGCCATTCGACTGGACCGGTCTTGCCTTGTTGGCATCTGCGCTGGCGCTGGTGCTCAGCACTTTGACCAGCGGCCAGCGGCTTGGCTGGCTCTCGGACGAGATCGTTGGCCGCGGCGCGCTGGGTTTCTGTCTCGTTGCCGCCTTCGTCTGGTGGGAGGGCAAAGCGAAGCGGCCGCTTCTTGACTTTACCTTGTTCCGGAACCCGCGCTTCGCCTGCGCCATGCTGGTCTCGTTCATCTTCGGCATCTGCCTGTTCGGCTCTGCCTACGTCGTGCCGGTGTTCGCCCAGATCGTGCAGGGCTATACCGCCATGCGGGCGGGGTGGCTGCTCGCAGCGGCAGGCGGCATCATGATCGTGATGTTCCCGCTAAGCGGCCGCATGGCCGACACCCTGCCGCCGAACATGCTGATTTCCGCAGGCCTTTTCATTTTCGGGACCGGATTTCTCTTCATCCACAAGGTGGACGTTAACACGGGCTTTGCCGTCATGGCCGGCCTTTCCGCATTCACCCGGATCGGCCTTTCATGCGTCATCACCCCATTGAACGCGACCTCGCTCCGCTATGTGCCGCCGGAAAAGCTGGCCAGCGCCTCCAGCAACGCGAACTTTTTCCGGCAATTGGGCGGCGGCATGGGCATCGCCATTCTGGTGGCCATACTGGACACGCGCATTACCTTCCACGCCGACGGTCTGACCGCGACCCAGACGCCGTCGAACCCGGTCAGCGCCCAAACCGTCAACAGACTGACGGAATTGCTGGCCACCACCGGCATTCCGGAATCCGTCCGCCAGGCCCTGGCAGCCGACCATCTGGGCCGGATCGTCTATGCCAACGCCTCCATGTTCGGCTTCCAGGACGTGTTCCTGGTCCTCGCATTGATTACACTGAGCGCCCTGATCCCCGCCTATTTCCTGCGCCGGCCGAATGCATCGGCCGCGGCCCGCGTCAATGTTCCCGCACCGCCGCCGGCAGACAGTCCCGCGGCGGCAAAGCCCGACCCGGAACCGCCGCCCCTGCCAGACGTGCCGCGCTCCGAATCCGCGGCCTACCGGCTGTTGCACCGGCGCTTTTCCCAGCGCAAGCCGCCTCCCGACGCCATTGCCCCTGCCGGCCGCCGCAAATTCCGCTAAACTGGGGTCATCGTCCACTTCTTCGCCCACAGGACCGTCATGCGCCCCACGCCCGCCTACAGCGATTTCGAGACCTACCTCGCCGCCGTCGAACAATTCACCGACGATGTGCTGATCCCGAACGAGCCGCGCCTTGCCGAGGAGATGTGCATCCCGGAGGAAATTACCCAGCAGATGCGCGACCTGGGCCTGTTCGGCATTTCGATCCCGGAGGAATATGGCGGCCTGGATTGCTCCCAGGAAGAGCAGGTACGCCTGACCTTCGCCTTCACCCGCGGCTCGGCGGTCTACCGCTCGCGCTTCTCGACCACCATCGGCCTGACCAGCCAGGCGATCCTGGACTTCGCGACGGAAGAGCAGAAGCGCGCCTGGCTGCCCCGCATGGCGACGGGCGAAGTCACCGGCGCCTTCGCGTTGACGGAGCCCGACGCGGGCTCTGACGCTGGCGGCCTGAAGACCACCGCGCGGAAGGATGGCAATGGGTTCATCCTGAACGGGCACAAGCGCTACATCACCAACGCGCCCGACGCCGATCTGTTCCTGATCATGGCACGCACCGACGAGACCCAGACCGGCTCCCGCGGTATCTCTGCTTTTCTGGTGGAACGCGGCACCCCTGGTCTGGAGCCCTCGCCGCCAACGCCGCTTTTGGGCCAGCACGGCTCCCGCGTCGGCGAGATCACCATTAAGGACTGCCGCGTCCCGGCGGACAATCTGGTCGGCGGCGTCGAAGGCCGCGGCCTGAATGCGGCGCTCCGCGGCATCAACTCCGCCCGCACCCATGTGGGCGCAACCTGCGTCGGCCAGGCCATCCGGCTGATCGCGGAGGCCACCGCCCACGCCCGCACCCGCGAGCAGTTCGGCGAGCCCATCGGCAATTTCCAATTGGTACAGGGGATGCTGGCAGACATGCAGGCCGACATGTTGGCGGCGAAGGCATTGTGCCTGGAAGTCTCCCGCGCCTTCGACAAGGCGATTGCGGATGGCACGCAACTGCCCTTTCCCGACATTGCGGCCTCCAAATATTTCGGCTCCGAAATGGTCTGTCGGGTGGCGGACAAGGCAGTGCAGATCCTGGGCGGCGCGGGCTTCGTCGAGGAGAACGCCGTCAGCCGCATGTACCGCGATGTCCGCCTGTTCCGTCTGTTCGAGGGCACCAGCCAGATCCAGCAGCAGCAAATCGCCCGCGCCATGCTGCGGGAATGAGTTGCGGTCCATAGCGCATCGCTTCTCGTTCCGCCGCTTGGCGGCTACTCGAAGTAAAGGCAGCGTGGAAAGGCTTCCTCCTTCCCCTTATCTCGAGTGCCGCGAAGCGGTGTATCGAGAGATGCCGCCGCAATGCCCGCCCAACCGCTGGCACTTTCCATCCCAAGGCGGTAATGCTTCCCTCAGCTAACCTTCCGACCCGCAAGGACCTCGGCCAAAACCATGAGTGATGAAGAGTTAAGGCTCGCCGCCGATTTCCCGGAAACCGGCTATGCCGACTGGCTCGCCGCCGCCGAAAAGGCGCTGAAGCGCGAGGACGTGGAGAAGGCGCTGGCGACCCGCACCTATGAGGGCTTCGCGCTGAAGCCCCTCTACACGCGGGAGCGGGATGCCGGCGCCCCGGACCCCGCCGGCCTGCCAGGCCTCGCCCCGTTCACACGCGGTGCGGACGCCGCCGGGCGCACGACTGGCGGCTGGGACATCCGCCAGACCCTCACCCATCCGGACCTCGCCCAAAGCAACGCCGAAATCCGGGAAGACCTGGAGAACGGCGCGCACTCCATCAGCCTGCGCCTGGACGAGGCGATCCGCTCCGGCGCGGCGGCGGATGCGAACAGCCCGAACATCGGTACGGATGGCCTGCCGCTGCACGGCCTCGCTGCGTGGCAGAAGCTGCTTGAGGGCGTGACCGCTGGGCAGACGCCGGTCTCTTTGCAGGCAGGCGCAGGCTTCCTCCCCGCCGCAGCATTGCTGGCCGCCGCGGGCGGCCCGGCCCCCGGCTCCCGCCTGGGCACGGACCCGCTGGGAACGCTCACGGCGCAAGGCGCTTTGCCCCAAGGCTTGGAGCAGGCATTGGCTGACATGGCCGACCTGGCCGCCTGGACAGACGCCAACTGCCCGCACACTGCCGCCGTGACGGTGGACGCCAGCGCCTACGATACCGCCGGTGCTTCGGAAAGCCAGACGCTCGCCGCCGCCATGGCGACGGGCGTTGCCTATCTGCGCGCCATGGTGGATGCGGGCATGAGCGTGGACGCCGCCTGCCGCCAGATCGTCTTCGCCCTGCCGCTCGGCCCGGACCAGTTCTTCGCCATCGCCAAGCTGCGCGCCGCCCGCAAGCTCTGGTCGCGTATCGCGGAAGTGGCGGGCGCGAGCCAGCCAGCCCGCGCCGCCCGCATCGACGCCGTCACCGCCAACCGCAACCTGGCGGAGCGCGATCCTTACACCAACCTGCTGCGCACGACCCTTTCCTGCTTCGCCGCCGCCGTGGGCGCTGCCGACAGCATCACGGTCGCCCCCTATGACGCAGCGCTCGGCGGCATCTCCGACCCGTTCGCACAGCGGGTCGCGCGCAACACGCAGCTCCTCCTCTCCGAGGAATCCAACCTGCACCGGGTGATGGACCCCGGCGGCGGCTCCTGGTTCCTGGAAGACCTGACGGCCAAGCTGGCCCAGGCCGCCTGGGCGCAATTCCAGGAGATCGAAGCCGCGGGCGGCATGGCCGACGCGCTGGCGGACGGCACGGTGGCGTCAAAGATCGGCGACACCTGGACCGCCCGTGAAAAGAACCTGGCGAGCCGCCGCGACCCGCTCACCGGCGTCAGCGAGTTCCCCAACCTGGCCGAAGACCTGCCGGACATTCCGGAACCCGACATGGCGGCCGTCCGCGCTTCGGTCGCAGGTTGCCTCCTCGGCAAGGCAGTCACCCTCCCGCCCGCGGGCAAGGGCGAGCGCACCGCCGCCGCCATCGCCGCCGCCAAGGATGGCGCGAGCGCCGGCGACCTGATGCAGGCCACCGGCGGCAGCGCCACAACGGTCGAGCCACTGCCGCGACGCCGCTTCGGCGAGGCGTTCGAGGAACTGCGGCGCGAAAGCGACAAACACCTGAAGCAGCACGGCAGCCGCCCGGCGGTCTTCCTCGCCAACCTCGGCCCGCTCGCGACCTACACACCGCGCGCCACCTTCGCCCGCAATGCGTTCGAAGCAGGCGGCCTGCAGCCCATCGACCAGGGCGGCTTTGAGAGCGCCGATGCCCTCGCCAACGCCTTCAAGGCCAGCGACGCCAAGCTCGCCGTGCTCTGTTCCTCCGACAAACGGTACGAGGCTGACGCCGAAGCCGCCGCCCGCGCCCTGAAAGCCGCCGGCTGCACCTGGCTCGCCCTGGCCGGCGCCCCCGGCGACAATGCCGACGCCTACACCGCCGCCGGCATAGACGATTTCGTCCGCATGGGCGGCGACCTGCTCGCGACGCTGAAAGGTGCGTGGGCGAAACTCGGCTAAGACCCCTAACTCCCCGGCTGAAGCGTAGCGAAAGGCCGGGGCCCAGCATTTTGCGGCCCCGACCAAAGCAACCATCAACGCCATATCCCTAGGCCCCGGACGATATTTTGCATCTCCGGGGAGCAATTTTAGTATTGTTCAGCATTGCTGCAGCCTAGTCTCAGCAATCCAGACAAGAGGAACGCCCCATGCTGGAAGACCGTTACGGCAACCCGCTTTCCACCGCCTCCACCGCGGCGCGCGATGCCTATGTCGAAGGCATGGACCGGTTCCTCTCCTCCGCGCCGGAGGTGGAGGAAGCCTACCAACAAGCCCTGCAAGCCGACCCCGGTTTCGCCCTTGCCCATCTCGGCATCGCCCGCAACCGCCAGGCCAATGGCGACGCCGCAGGCGCACGTGAAGCTCTCGCTAATGCGCGCGCTGCCGCCACCAAACTTACGTCTCGCGAGCAAGGCCATCTGAACCAGCTCGGCCTGCTGATCGACGGCAAGGGCGCGGAAGCCTACGCCGCCGCCCGCACGCATCTCTTGGAATATCCGCGCGACGCTTTGGTGGCGCAGACCTGCCTCGGCGTGTTCGGCCTGATCGGCTTCAGCGGGCGCGAAGGGCGAGAGGCCGAAAATCTGGCCCTCGCCGACTACCTCGCCCCGCACTATGGCGACGACTGGTGGTTTCTCTGCGTCTTCGCCTTCGCCCAGATGGAGGCGGGCCAGCGAGGCGCAGCGGAGCCGAATATCGAGCGCTCCATGGAACTGCACCCGCGCAACGCCAACGGCGCGCACTACCGGGCCCACCACTATTACGAAGTGGGCGAGCGGGAGACCGGATACGCCTACCTGAGCGACTGGCGCAAGGACTACGACCGCCGCGGCCTGTTGCACTGCCACATTGCCTGGCATTGTGCACTCTGGGCGATGGCCGGCGGCGACGCGGAAACCATGTGGGCCATCGCCGACGCCGACATCATGCCCGCGACTGGGGCGAAGCCGGCCCTCAACGTCCTTACGGACTCTGCAGCATTGCTGTACCGGGCACAACTGGCGGGCATTGACGTCGCGCCGGCGCGCTGGTGCGAGGTGAGCGAATACGCCCTCCAGAGCTTCCCCAACCCCGGCATCGCCTTTGCCGACATGCACGCGGCGCTCGCCCATGCCATGGCTGGCAATGGAGAGGCCCTCGCGAAAATCATCGCCGATGCGCGGGGCGGGGCGGCAGACACCGTCCGCTCTGTCGCGAAGGGCTTCAAGGCACTCGCGGCGCAGGACTGGACGGGCGCCATCGCTTCCCTCACTGCCATCATGGCAGAGCACGAACGCCTGGGCGGCAGCCGGGCCCAGCGCGACCTGGTGGAACACGCCCTCGCCGGCGCCCTGCTCCGCACCGGCAAAACAGACGAGGCTGCCCGCCTGCTGGTCATGCACCGCCCGCACACGGCCATGACCGGCGCAATAGCAGGATTGCACTAGTGGTCTGATCGAAACGCATGCATCCGCAATCGTTTCGTGAATCAGCCCACTCATTCAATATGTTGGTGGATTGATTCAGCAGTCGGATGGGTGCCATCCGTTTCCATCGAACCACTTCGGGCACCGCACAACACCCCTGACCCGCTAACGCTCACTTGGGTGTGAGGCAGTTCATTTTGTCCAATGCAATATTCCGTTGTTTTGATTTACAAAGCCTTAACCAAACTGCGGCATTGGTAAGCTAGGCTGCAGTGGCAAGGAGAGGCCCTTGCCAGAGGCAGTACAAAAGAGCATCGCTCGGTCAAATTGCATCGCACCCGCGAACAATTTGGCGGGGTAAGACGCTCTAATTTATAGATTGTGAGCGGAATCACCCGATCGAATCAGATCCGGTTCCACTCTTGAGATGAGCGCGAAACAAGAGGTGAATATCCCAATGGTGGCTGAGGCTAATCCTCAAGAGTTGGAAGCTGTCCGGCCCTTTTTCGACGAGCGCTATTATCTTCAGCAGAATGGCGATGTCGCGGAAGCGGGTATCGACCCCCTCACCCACTATATGCAATATGGCTGGCGCGAAGGCCGGGACCCCAGCACGACGTTCTCGACCAATTATTACTTGGGAACCAACCACGATATCAAAGCAGCAGGCGTCAATCCGTTCGTTCACTACTGCCTATATGGCCGGTTGGAACAACGGGAAGGGGCACCGTACTTTTTGGCGCTTGCCCAAGACTTCGAACCTCTGGTCAGTGTTATTATTCCCAACTACAACCACGCGCAGTATCTACCGGAACGCTTTCGCTCTATTGTGGAGCAGACCTATCAGAATATCGAACTCATCGTGCTCGACGATTGTTCCAGCGACGATAGCATCGACGTCATCAACGGCCTGATCGAAGACCTGCCGTTTCCGGTCCGCACCAGCTTCAACAAAAAGAACTCCGGCAGCGTGTTCGCCCAGTGGCAGCGCGGCGTTGAAATGGCGTCCGGCGACTTCGTCTGGATCTGCGAAAGCGACGATACCTGCGAGCCGGATTTCCTGGAAAACATGGTACCCACCTTCGTCGACCGGTCCGTCATGCTGGCATTCGGCAACATCCAGTTCTGTGACAGCACCGGTGAACACCAGCCGGGAATGGATGGCTTCCGGGAACAGTCGGAGGCCGGGATCTGGGGCAGCAGGGTAAAGCGCCCGGCCTGCGAATGGTTCGCGGGCGCATTCGGCGTCAACAATGTCGTCGCCAATGTCGGCGGCTGTGTATTCCGGAAAGGTCCCATCAGCCAGGACGTCTGGGACAAGGCCAAGACCTTCAAAATCGCTGGAGACTGGTTCCTCTATTCGCAGATCATCGGCGGCGGCCAGATGTGTTACGTGCCTGGTGCCCGGACCTATTTCCGGCAGCACGACCGCAACACGTCTGCGACCAATTTCAATAAAATGTACTACTACGAGGAGTTGTGGCGGCTCCTGAAGCATCATATCGCGACCTGGGAAATTCCGGCGGAGACGCGCCAGAGGTTCATCGAGAATATGTTCGCGCAATACCGCCATTTTAAATTGGAAGACGAACACGGCCCGTTCGAGGATTATTTCGGGATCGATGCCGTTATGGCCCAGGGGCGCAAGCAACAGCACATCATCCTGGCCTTCCTGGGCTTCCACTCCGGCGGTGGCGAAGTCTTCCCGATCAATCTGGCCAACGCATTGATCAAGCGGGGCCATTTCGTCTCTCTCCTGGCGTTCAACATGTCGGAAGTTAACGAGGCGATGGTGACGTCCCTGGACCCGCGCATCCCGGTCTATCACTTCGGCGAGTTGCATCTGCGCGGCCGACGGGCTTTCCTGGAGGCGGCGGGCGCGAACATGATTCACTCCCATGTGGTACATTGCGACGCCGTGTTCTTCCGCGACCAGGAAGAACTGCCGCCAGTTCCCTATATCGTCACCTTGCATGGTTCCTACGATTCCGTTGGACCTGAAGGCCACGGAATGCTCTTCGAGATCCTGAAGGGCGTCACCCACTGGGTCTATACAGCCGACAAGAACCTCAAGGTATTCGGCGGCATCCCCCTCGATCCGGCGGCGGTCAGCAAGGTGCGGAATGCCATGCCGCGCGACACCGCCCCCTTCCCCCAGACCCGCAAGGAACTGGGGATCGACGAGGACGCCGTGGTCTACACGCTGGTCGCCCGCGGTATTCAGCAGAAAGGCTGGCGCGCGGCGATCTCCGCTTTCCGCCGCCTGCAAGCTGAGCGCCCGGACATCAACGCCCACCTCGTACTAATCGGCACGGGGGAGCGGGCGGACCAGGTCACCGCCGATATCCAGGACGACGAGAACATCTCTAACCTGGGTTTTCAGAGCCGGATCAATGGCATTTACGCGCTTTCCGACTGCGCGATCGTCCCGACCCGCTTCTCCGGCGAGTCCTTTCCCCTCTGCATTATCCAGGCATTGCAGGAATCAACGCCGGTTATTGCGACCGACATCGGCGAGATCAAAACGATGATCAGCGATGGCAACATCGATGCCGGCATTCTCCTGGAAAACAAGCGCGCGTCAGACGAGTATTTCGGCGATTTGTTCGACGCGATGGTGCGGATGGCTGATCCATCGGCCAGGGCCGCCTGGGCCGAGAATGCAGCAATCCTGAGCCGCGAATTCGATTTGGAAGCCATGGTCGAGATTTACGAAGACATCTATAGTACTGCGGCGGAGCGCCACCGCCGTCTGGTAGAAGCACAGTCGGAGTAGCCAACGACGGACCCTGAGCAGATCCTGAACCGGCCGGAGATTGTTACGCTGAAAAAAATACTGGTGATCGGCGCCGGCGGATTTATGGGCCGGCATGTAACGCGCACGCTGGCCGCGGGCGGCTACGCGGTCATCGGCCTCGACAAGTACAAGCCTGACGATGTCCGCCATATTGAGGAATGGCACGAGACCGACAGCCACGATCTCAATTACCTGAAACAGGCCGCGGAAAGTTGCGAGGCTGCCATCTTCCTAGGCGGCTACAGCCGGCCAGGCGACCGGGTCCGGTCCATTGTAGAAGCCGTGCCCGAAGAACTCATGCATCCGGCCCAGGTGGCGGAGGCTTGCGGCGACGTCGGCGTGAAACGCTTCATCTTTACGTCGTCGGGCGGCACGGTTTACGGGCCGGTGGAAACCCATCCGACTCCCGAGACCGAAACCAACACCCCCCTAAACGCCTATGGCGTGACCAAGCTGGCGGCAGAACATTTTCTCCGCCTGCTGAGCGCTTCTTCAGGGATCGCCACCTCGGTCCTTCGCGTCAGCAACCCGTACGGCCCCGGCCAACTTGCCCGGCGCGGCCAGGGCTTCATCGCTGCAGCGATGAACGCTGCCTATAAGGGCGAAAAACTGGAAATCTGGGGTGACGGTTCGGTAGTGCGCGACTTCATTTATGTCGGCGACGTGGCGGATGCCTTCGCCGCCGCCTGCAAGAGCGAAAACCCGTTCGATCTTGTCAATGTCAGCTTCGGCAAGGGCTCGTCCCTACGCCAGATTTGCGAAGCGGTAGAAGCCGCAAGCGGACGGAAGCTGAACGTCAAATACACCCGCGGCCGGGCCGCCGATGTCCCCATCAGCGTGCTGGACAATTCCCGCGCCGCAAGGGTGCTCGGCTGGCAGCCGGTAACCTCGCTCGCCGAAGGGCTCGCCAAAACAGCACGATGGTGGGAAAGCCAGTAATACGGGCAGCGTGCCGGCCAGCCTACCCCACGCGCACCATCACCTTGCCATAGGTCCGGCGGGTGTCGAGCGCCTCAAGCGCTGCCGGCACCTGATCGAAATCGTAAGTGTTCCAGACCACTGGCTCGATCTGGCCGGTCACCAGCATGTCGAAGCAATCGGCGACAACCGAATGGGCGAACGCCGGGTCTTCTGTCAGATACCGGCCCCAGATCGCTCCTACCGCACTAGCATTTTTCAGCAGCAGCCGGTTGGAGGCGATCTTCTGGATCGCCCCGCCCGCAAACCCGATGATGACGGCCCGCCCCTCGAAGGCGATGACCTTCAATGCCCGGTCGAAAGTCTCGCCGCCGACTGGATCAAAAAACAGGTCGAAGCCTTGCCCGCCAGTATGCTCGCGAACGGCGTCAATCCAGCTATCATCGTTATAGTCGAGCGCAATCTCCGCGCCATTGTCCAGGCAGACCTGCCGCTTTTCCGCAGAGCCGGCCAGGGCAATCGGCCGACCGCCCCAGGCTGCCGCCAGTTGCACGGCGGCCAGGCCAACCCCGCCTGCCGCTGCCGAGACCAGCACGAACTCGCCGTCCCGCAACTGCCCCCGCTTTAGCAGGGCGATATGCGCGGTCGGGTAGACGACAGGGATCGCCGCAGCCTGCTCCAAGGGCACTTCGTCCGGCACCGAATTGGTCAGGTGGTTTTCAACCAGGCAAAATTCAGCGAACGCTCCCCAATCCGGCTGCGACGCGACCCGGTCGCCCGGCTTGTAGTCGCTGTCCGGTCCAGCAGCCACCACCTCGCCGGATATTTCGCATCCTGGCGTGAAGGGAAAGGGCGGCTTTACCTGGTACTTGCCGCCAATCATCAGATTATCGAAGAAATTCAACGCCGCGAAATGAACCTTCACCAGCGCCTGGGCCGGGCCAGGCTCGGGTATCGGCGCATCGGCCATCGGCATGTCCGACGCACGGCACCACTCACTAACTTGCCACGCTTTCACTAATCGTTCCCGCTGTATTTTTTTGTGCGCAGTCTGCCCTTGTAGCAAGACACAAGGCGCTGCAAGGTGCGAAAAATCACATTGTGCCTGAGAAAAACTATGCGCCGCCTCATCGACCTGTCTACCCCTGTGATCGAGGGCCATTTCCGCTGGCCGGTCGAGCGCAAACTGCTGAAAAGCCATGAGGGCGGCGACAATGTGCAGGCAACCTGGGCGGGCTGGATCGTCCATGGCTTCACCCACATGGACTCGCCAAAGCACTTCACCGCCGACGGGTTCACCACCGATCACATCACGCTCGACATGACCTGCGGCCCTGGCGCGGTGGTGGACATTTCCAACGTTGGCCCGAACGAGCCGGTCACCGAGGAAATCATCGCCAAGGCAGGCACGCACATAGAAGTGGGCGACTTCGTTCTCCTGCAGAACGCCTGGGACCTGAAAGCCGGCATCAATACACCGGAATTCTGGGCAAACGCTCCCTACATGACGCGGGAAGCCGCAATCTGGCTGCGCGAGCGGGGGATCAAGGCCATCGGCTACGACTTCCCGCAGGACTATTGTATCCGCAATTTCCTGACCGGCGCCGGCCGCGCACCGGCGGAAGATCATGTTACCCACTGGGAATTGCTGCGCCAGGGCGTGATCATGTTCGAATATCTCTGTAACATGCATGCACTACAGACACCGCGGCCGGAGATTATCGGCCTGCCGATCAAGTTGCCGACCAGCGACGGCGCACCCGCCCGCGTCATCGCCATGGAAGACGTGTAAGGCACCACGTGCCGAGGGAGAGAAGCAATGGCGAGAGAGCCACTAACCGTCAACGGCCGCGACTATGCCTGGCCGAGCCGTCCCTGCGCGGTGCTCTGCGTCGATGGGTTCGACATGGCCTACATCGATGCCGCGATTGAGGCGGGACGCGCGCCGCAACTGGCGGCCTTTCGGGAGGCGGGCCAGCTTCAGCTCTCCAATGGCGCAATGCCGAGCTTCACCAATCCCAACAACCTCTCCATCGTGACCGGCCGTCCGCCGTCCGTCCACGGCATCGCCGGCAACTACTTCCTCGATCCGGCAAGCGGCAAGCCGGTTATGATGAATGACCCCAGCTTCCTGCGTGCGCCCTCCATCCTGGCGGCGTTCAGCGAGGCGGGAGCGAAAGTCGTCGTCGTCACCGCCAAGGACAAGCTCCGCCGCCTGCTCGGCCACGGCCTCGATATGCAGAACGCCATCTGCTTCTCAACCGAGTTTGCGGACAAGGTGACGGTCGCCGAACACGGCATTGCCAACGCCCCGATCCCCTTCGAGATCCCAAGCGTCTATTCCGCCGAAGTCAGCCAGGCCGTTTTCGCTGCGGGCCTCGAACTGCTGAAGAGCGAAAAGCCCGACCTGCTCTATCTTTCCACCACCGACTACATCCAGCACCTGCACGGCCCGGACGACCCGGTCGCCCTCGACTTCACCGAAATGGTCGATCAATATCTGGCCCTGCTGATGGAGGCTGGGGCCGGCGTGGTGCTGACCGCCGACCACGGCATGAACGGCAAGGCAAAGGCGGACGGCAAACCCAACGTTACCTACCTCCAGGATTTCCTCGACCGGTTCGCGCCGGGCTCCTACGTGATCCTGCCGATCACCGACCCATACGTGGTCCATCACGGCGCGCTCGGCAGCTTTGCTACGGTCTACACTCCGCCTGGCGACGATCCGGAAACAGTCGCCGCCATGCTGCGCGACGTGCCCACCGTCGAACTGGTCATTACGGCGGACGAAGCCGTCAGCGTCATGGACCTGCCCCGTGACCGCATCGGCGACCTCTGCGTGCTGGCAAAGCGGGACGCGGTGCTCGGCACGCGGGAGGAAGAACACGACCTCTCCGAACTGCGCGCGCCGCTGCGCAGCCACGGCGGCCTGCACGAGCAGGCAGTGCCGTTTGCGGCCTCCGGGCCTGTCACGAAATGGCCGGACAAGCTCCGCAACTTCGACGCTTTCGACGTGCTGTTAAACCGGATGGGCTAGGGGTGCTGAGGATCCACAGCCCGCACCAAAGCCCACTGCCCCAAACTCGATTTGGGGCCCATTCCAGAGACCGCGAACCCGAAATGCCACGCGCATCGGACCCGTGGCCTCCGGAATGGTTCCTAACTCTCATCAGGAAGATGATGGAGATTGCGCAACAGCCGCGGTACAACCGTCGGTGCTCAATGCGATCTTAGCCGATAGGAGCAAAACCCATGCGCCGCGCCGTATTGATGGTTTGCGACGGTCTCTCCCGCGAGTGGCTGTCGCCGGAACGCAGCCCCAACATCTGGGCGCTGAAGGAGCGCGGCCTCTGGGCGTCCGGCCATCGGGCCGTCTTCCCCAGCGTCACCCGCGCCTCCGCCGCCGCCGTCGCGACCGGCCACACGCCGGGCAATCACGGCCTGCAAGGCAACCGCATGTGCTTCCTGGTGGACGGTAGGCTGGAAGTCCGCGACGCCGGCCTGCCCGATTTCCGTGACCACATGCGCCGCGCCACAGGCCGGACCCTGCGCGTGCCCACCATGGCCGAGCGGCTGGACGGCGATGCCATCGCCTTCTCCAACGTCTCGCCCGGCGCCGCCTATTTCCTGGACCCGGACCATCACGGCTGGGTCTACCACCGCGCCGGCTGTTTCGGCCCCGGCGGCGAACCGATCACCGGCGATGATGCGCTGACCGTTCCCTCCGACCCGGCAGGCGACCGGGAAATGGTTGAGCGATTCCGCACCGAGGTGCTGGTGGACCGCGCTCCCAAACTCGCCATCTGCTGGCAATGCTCACCGGACAAGACCGGACACGGCGCGCCTCTGCTCGGCCCGGAGCATCTGGCCGCCATGGCCGCCGCCGACCGCCATGTCGGCATGGTGGCGGAGACCGTCGCCAGCCTGCGGGCCAAGGGCGACGAGGTGCTGTTCCTGGTCTGCTCCGACCACGGCATGGAGAGCATCGGCCCGCGGATTCATGTCGCCCAACGGCTGGTGGATGCCGGCCTGAAAGACGCCCTCGACAGCGGGGAAGTCGCCGTCGCCTGCCAGGGCACCGGCGCCCTGGTCTATGTCGCCCCCGGCTTCGAGGATCGAATCCCGGCCCTGCGGGAATACCTGACCGCCGCCGAGTGGACGGCGCAGGTGATAGAAGGCGATGGTCTCACCGGCCTCGGCGCATGGGCGGAATATGGCCTGACCTTTGCGGTCGATATGGCCTATCTGGACAAGGACAATGGCCATGGCGTCGCCGGCCAGCGCTACGAAGCCATCGACGGGGAGGAAGGCGACGGCGGCGGCGGATTCGCCCAGCATGGCGGCATCGGCCCGCGCGAGACGGCGCCCTTCCTGATCGTCGACGACGCCAGCGGCAAGGCCCGCGACACCGGCGGCCCGACCACCCTGACCCACATCGCGCCAACCATCCTCGGCTGGCTCGGCGTCAGCGCCCCGGATCTGCCCTCGCCGAGCCTGCTCTAACCCAGCCGCGCTGGTGATAGATCCTCGTGGCTCAGGCCCTTGGCCGTCATATCGTCCGGTAATGCCGCCCGCACCGCCGCGGCGCAAGCCGCCCGGCCCAATGCTTCCGACGTCATAATGCCAAAGCCGCCCAGGCCCGCGAGCCAGACAAAGGACGGCTCGGCCGCGTCGCTGCCCGCAACCGGCATCTTGTCCGGCAGGAAGCTGCGCAGACCTGCCCAGCGGTGCGTGATGTGGCGCACCGCCAGCACGGTCGCCTGCTGCACGCGGTCGGCGGCGATGGCGACGTCCAGTTCTTCCGGCTGAGCGTCCACTGGCGGCGTGTCAGTCTCGTCTGCCGGAGAGGCCAGCACCCGCCCCGCCTCCGGCTTGAAATAGAATTCCTCGGTCGCGTCGATCACCATTGGCCAGCGCGGCAAGCCCTCGGCCATCTCCGCTGGCGGGTCGAAGGTGATGCAGGTCCGGCGCTTCGGCATCAGCCCCAACGGCTTCAGCCCCGCCAGCTTCGCCACCTCATCCGCCCAAGCGCCGCCCGCGTTCACGACCACACCCGCGGAAAACACCCCCGCCGGCGTCTCAATCCGCCAGGCAGCTCCTTCCCGGGCCAGCGCCGTCACCCGCGCATTGCAGACCAGCTTGCCGCCTGCCCGCGCAAAGCCATTCAAAAAACCCCGGTGCAAACCATTGACGTCAATGTCCTGCGCAGCCGGCACTAGGTAGGCGCCTGTATAATAGTCCGGACGCAGCGATGGGCTCAGGCGGCAGGCTTCCTCGATACTGATGGCGTGGGCAACTCCATCCGCCAGTTGTTCCGGCGTAAACTGCGCGTCCAGGGCTGCCTTCTGGTCGTCCCGCCCGGCGATGACCAGTCCGCGCGGCGTCAGTAAGGGCGCTTCCGCAAAGCCCTCCGGTGGCTCGAACAGCAGGCTGCCGCTCGCCGCCGCCAGACCGCGGATCACCGGGTTCTTATACCGCTCGGAGTAGAGCGCCGCCGATCGGCCTGTGGTGTGGTAGCCAGGCTGCTCTTCCGCCTCCAGCAGCACGACGCGCCCATGCGCCGCCAGCCGGAAGGCCGCCGACGCACCGGCTATGCCGCCGCCAATGACCGCAAAGTCCGCCGTTTCCGCCATACCTCTACTCCAAAGTGCCTTACTCCGCCGGCTGCGCCATCAATCCCTGGTTGCGTTCCAACCGCCGCCGTTCCAGCGGCCCAACCAGAACCGCCATCAGCGGCGGCACGATTAACAGGGTCAACACCGCCGACAAGGCAAGGCCGCCCAGCACCACACTGCCCAGTCCCCGGTATAGCTCCGAGCCTGCACCGGGAAACATGACCAGCGGCAACATGCCGAACACACTGGTCAGCGTAGACATGAAGATTGGCCGGATGCGGTTGCGGGTCGCTTCCATAATTGCATCCGTCACCTCCATGCCCTCGCCGCGGACGTGGTAGAGTGACTGGTGCACCAGCAGGATCGCGTTGTTCACCACAATGCCGATCAGGATGATGAACCCGAGCAGCGTGAGCATATCCAGGTTCTGCAACGTGAACGTGTTCAGGATAGCGAGCCCCGCGACCCCGCCCGCCGCCGCCAACGGCACTGACAGCAGGATCACCAGTGGATAGACGAAGCTCTCGAACAGCACTGCCATCACCAGGAACACGATGAACACCGCCAGGATGAGATCGACCGACATATGGTCCCATGTCTTGGCCAGTTCGCTGGCCGACCCCCGCAGGTTGAACTTGATCCCCGGCGGCAGGCCGCCCGCTTGCAATTTGGTGATCACGTCGCTTCGCAACAGTTCCATTGCTTCTTCCAGCGGCATGTCCTCGCGCGGACTGACCTGAAGCGAGATGGTACGGGTACGCTCCGTGTGCCGGATTTCCGTGGGTCCGCTGGTCACATCAATCTGCGCAAGCTCGTTCGCGGGCAGAATCATGCCACTTCCTGTCACGACCGGCAGGAAGTTGATGCCCTGCGTCTGAAGAATTTCTTCAGTCGGCCCGCGCAGCACCAGATCGGTGCGCCGTCCGCCCACCGTGACTTCCGCCACACGCAGGCCGTCATTGTAGGCATCGATGGTCTGCGCCAGTTCCGTGGCGCTGACTTTGGCGTCCGCCAGGCGGGAACGGTTCGGCAGAAGCCGCACCTCCGGCGCACCCAGCGTCAGGTCCGGCCGGGGGCGAAGCTGGTTGCCCTCATCCCGCGGCAGCGCCTGCCCGACCAGTCCTGCAGCCATGATCGCCACCTGCGAGACTTCTTCCAGGTCCGGCCCGGATATGTCGAAGTCAATGGAGCGCGAGCCTCCGATGCCCCGCCCGAAAATGGAGGCATTTCGGAAAAACCCAAACATACCCGGTTCAGCAAACACGGGCCGCTGCAACAGCGGGATCACTTCCTTGACCCGGCTTTCATCCGCAGCCCGGCCCAGCACCAGGGTCAGGCTCGGCAACGCGACGAAGTAAAAGTCCTTCAAGGTCGGCGTGCCATCCGCTGTCTCGGTCGCGTCATTGTTCTCCGACGCCCAAAGCGGCTTGGTTGCACTTTCCAGACGGCTCGCAATCTCCGTATTGGTGGCCAGGTTATAGCCCGGCGGCGGCAGCACATAACCAACGATCAGGTTGCGGCTGCCGGTCGGCAGGTAGTCGAGCTTCGGCAGCAGTACCGCCGTGGCAACGACAGCCGCGGAAATGAGCAGAAAGACCGAACCTAGTGCCACCACCCGGTTACGCAGCACCAGCGCCACATAACCGAGCACCAGCCGCACAAAGGCACGGGCGAAATGGTCAATTCCCGGCAGCCGGATGGCGCCGGTCTTTGGTGGACGGGTCAGCAGGTTCTGCGCCAGCGCCGGAATCATGGTGACGGCAACCAACAACGACAGGCAGACGGAAACCGAGATGGCGACCGCGATGTCCCGGAACAACTGCCCGACCTCCAGGTCCATCACCAACAGCGGGATAAACACCATCACCGTGGTCAGTGCAGAGACCAGAATCGCACCCCAAACCTGATTGGCGCCTTCATAGGCTGCCATCTTTGGCGACCGCCCGGATTCGCGCAGGCGGTAAATATTCTCCAGCACGACGATAGCCGCATCGACCACCATGCCAACGGCAAACGCAATGCCGGCCAGCGAAATCACGTTGATCGACCTGCCCAGCGCCGCCATGGCAACGAAAGAGCCAATGACCGACACCGGGATGGCGATCGAGACGATCAATGTCGGCCGCCAGGAGCGCAGAAAGATCGACAGGACGATCGCCGCCAGCCCACCGCCGATCAGAATGTTCTGCTGCACCAGGTTGATGGCGGAGTTGATGTAGACTGTCTCGTCATAGGTCTGGACGATGCGCAGCTTTGCACGCGGCAGGGTGTACTGGTTCAGTTCGTCAACCGCCTGTCGGATGCCTTCCATCGTCTCGATGACATTGGCGCCGGTCTCCCGGTACACCGGAACGCCGATAGCCTGCTCACCCAGGCGGCGGATACTGGCGCGAGGTTTGTTGTAACCGAAGCCGATCTCGGCCACATCGGCAATCGTCACACGCGCCACCCGCCCTGTCGCCGGATCACGGAGCGAGCGCAAGACCACGGCCGCCACCTTCGCCGGCGAGGTCAGTTCGCCTTCGGTGCGCACCACATACGTCCGCTTGCCCTCGTCCACATCGCCTGCCGACATCGAGGTATTGGCAGCGCGCAACGCCTGCACTATTTCACCAATAGTCAGGCCGTAATGGGCCATCCGGTCCGGTTTGACCGTAACCTGCAATTCACGCTCGGCCCCTCCATAAAGACGGGACGCGCCCACCCCCGCCACGCGCTCGAGCTTGTCGATCACCGTATCTTCGACGAAGTCACGGAAGGTATGGATCGGCTCGTCATTGCCTTCCGTCCGGGTAATGATGAACCAACCGATGGCGTTGTCTTCCGACGAGGCGGTCGCCAGCGTGGGCTCGTCCACTTCCGCCGGGTAGCCATTCACCCGGTCCAGCCGGTTGGAGACCAGCAGCAACGCCTTGTCCATGTTCTGACCGACGCGGAAGTTCAGGTAGATCCTGGCCCGCCCGGTCTCGGCGCTGCTCTCGATTTCCTCCAGCCCCTCCAACCCGCGGAAGGCGTCTTCCTGCCGGTTAACGATCTCCCGCTCCACCTCGGCCGGGGCAGCGCCGCCCCACACCGTTTCGACGGTGATCTGCGGCTTCTGCACATCCGGGATCAGCTGGATGGGGATGGTCTGAAGCGCGACCGCGCCAAACATGACGATCAGGATGACCCCGGCGATGACGGCGATGGGCCGCTCGATCGCATGCTTGATCAGGTTCACGAGTCGGCGTCCTTTTTAGCGTCGGCGGGTTTGCCGCCAGCAGTTTCAGGCTTTGGGTCACTCTTGGTGGCGGCTGGCGTCTTGATTTCCGGGTAGATGACGGCCTGGCCGGATTGCAGCCGCTCGTTGCCACGCACCACGGCCAGCATTCCGGCGGTCAGGCCGCTTTCCACGACAAAACGGTTGCCGGCCTGCTCGCCCAGTTCAACCCGCTGCCGCGACACCTTCCCGTCTTCCACGACATAGACGACAGCGCCGCCTTGCTGAATGATCGCATCTTTGTGCACCGTCACCACGTCCCGCGGAATGCCCACCGGCACACGGACGGTCACCGCAGCCTCCGCCGCCGCGCCTACGATCACCGGGTCGAATGATGGCGAGAACCGCACAGCGCGGGTTCGGGACAACGTGTTCTCCTGCGGAACAATAGCACGGACCTTTGCCGAAAGGGCCTCCTGGCCATCCATCAGCGCGGTTACCGTCATCCCGCTTTCCAGGCTCGCCACGCGCGATGCCGGAATATCGGCTTCGATCTCCAGGCTTTGGTGATCGACCATATCGACCACCGGATCACCATCGCGCAAATACGCCCCCGCCTGGGTGTAGCTTCGCGTCACCACGCCGGAATAGGGTGCTAGGACGACCGCGTTTTTCAGATCGATTTCCGCCAAGGCCAGTTCCGCCTTGGCGGTTTCCAATTGAGCCTTGGCCTCGGCAATCTGCGATTTGGCGCTGACAACTTCGCTGGTCTGATCATCAAAACGGGCCCGGCTGAACGCCGCGGACCGCCGGAGTTTCTCCATGCGGTCCAATTCCTGCATCGACTGCTCGTGCCGGGCGACTGCGCCATCCACTTGCGCCGCGCGATACTGCACTTCGGCCCGCTTTCGCGCCATCTCCGCCTGAAGCCGCGCAGTGTCGAGCGTGGCCAGCGGCTCCCCAACGGAAACAGCGTCGCCCACGAACACATGCATGATCATGACGGCCCCGCGCGTCTGCGACGCTACCGGCCCCGATTGCCGGGCGACGAAACGGCCCTGAACCGGCTGGGTCTGGCGCAGGGGCTCCTTGATCACCTCGTCCACTTCCACCGGAGTTGCCCGCTCCTGTGCCATAACCTGCAAGGGCGCACCCGCCAGACCATACAGCACGAGCGCCACCGCCAAAAGGCGGATACCAAATTGGCACTTGTGTAAAAACTCAGACTTTGGGCAGAAGACCTTGGTCAGTTGCAGCATTCAGAAGTGAACCTTATTGACGAGCGCTAGCTTCGCACCCGCACCATATATAGACTGTTGCGGGAAAACACGAAGGATTCGAATGAAAACGGCCCTATTTTCCCATCCTCTCTGCGAAGGGCATCGCCCGCCGGATGGCCACCCCGAACGGCCGGAACGCATGGCCGCGGTACGGGAGGCTCTTGCGGCAGAGGAATTCACACCATTGGACCGCAGGGTACCACGCGCTGCATCCGGCGAGGAATTGGCGCTTGCTCATCCTGAGCGGTACGTGGAAGCCGTTATTGCGGCCGCTCCGGCGGAGGGGCTGGTTATGCTGGATGGCGACACCGCGATGTCGCCCGGCTCGCTCGACGCCGCCCGCTTTGCGGCGGGCGCCTTGGTCGACGCAACCGACGCTGTAATGACCGGCGCCAGCGCCAACGCCTTTTGTGCCGTGCGCCCGCCGGGTCACCATGCGGAGCCGAACCGGCCCATGGGCTTCTGCATGTTCAATTCTGTGGCCATCGCCGCCCGCTATGCCCAGGTGCGCTATGGTGCCGAACGGGTTGCCGTCGTCGATTTCGACGTGCACCACGGCAACGGGACCCAGGCCGCATTCTGGGACGAGCCGTCGCTGTTCTATGGCTCCACCCACCAGATGCCGCTCTTCCCCGGAACCGGCGCTGCCGACGAGCGGGGTGCGAATGGCGAAAATATCGTTAACGCGCCATTGCGCCCAGGCTCGGATGGCAGGGTTTTCCGTGAGGCGATGCAGACGAGTGTCCTGCCCGCTCTCCGCCGGTTCCAACCGGATTTACTAATTCTGTCCGCCGGTTTCGACGCGCACGAGCGCGATCCGCTGGCCAATATTGCGCTCCAGACAGACGATTTTGTCTGGATTACCCGCGAATTATTGTCTGTCGCGCACGAATGCTGCGCGGGACGGGTAGTATCAGCGCTGGAAGGCGGTTATGACCTTGAGGCTCTTGCCACCTGCGCTGCCGCCCATGTCCGCGAACTCTTGAGCGCGAGTTAATGAGCCCAACGGATGAATGAAAACCCCACCCCGTCCAGTCCCCGTAATGTCACCGAGCTTTCGTTCGAGGAGGCGCTGGCGGAACTGGAGGCAATCGTCGCCAGCCTGGAGCAGGGCAAGGCCAGTCTGGATTCCGCAATCTCCTCCTACGAGCGCGGCGCGGCGCTGAAACAGCATTGCGAAGCAAAACTCCGCGAAGCGCGCGAGAAGGTGGAACGCATCACCCTGGATGCCGCCGGGCAAGCCACGGGCGCCCGCCCGATGGACGCCGGGCAATAGCGCCAGTGATGCCCGGATTCAAACAAGATCTGGCGGATATCGCCGCCCGCACCGACTCCCAAATGGGCGAATTGCTGCCTTCGGGAGATGCGCCGGAGGCCAAGCTTTTCGAGGCCATGCGCTATGCCACGCTTGGACCGGGCAAGAGGTTGCGGCCCTTCTTTGTCGTCTCCAGCGCCCGCATGTTCGGCGTCCCGGATTCCCAGTCCCTCCGTGTTGCGGCGGCGACCGAGTTTCTCCACAGCTATTCCCTGATCCATGACGACCTGCCCGCCATGGACGACGACGATCTGCGCCGCGGCCGGCCAACCGTGCACAGGCAGTTCGACGAAGCCACCGCCATTCTGGCCGGTGACGCCCTCCTGCCGCTCGCCTTTGAGGTCCTCGCCGCCGAAGCCACTCACAGCAGCGCCGCCGTCCGCTGCCGGTTGGTCAGCCAGCTCGCCAAGGCCGTCGGCGCAGGCGGCATGGTCGGCGGCCAGGTGCTGGACCTGGAGCCGCCGGCAGATGCCACCTATGGCGACGTTGCCCGAATGGAGCGAATGAAGACAGGCGCCCTCTTCGCTTTTTCCTGCGAGGCCGGCGCGATTCTGGGCGAAGCACCCGTTGCTGCGCGGGCGGCGATGCAGGCCTACGCCATGGATATGGGTCTGGCGTTTCAAATCGCGGACGATCTGTTAGACTTGGAGGGGGATGAGGCGACCCTCGGCAAACGTGTCGGCAAGGACGCCGACGCCGGAAAGATTACCGCAATCACGGTCCTGGGTGCGGAGGAGGCGCGGGCGAAGGCGCGCGCGCTGCTGGATCAAGCCCTCGGACACCTGGCCGGTTTCGGGGCAGAGGCCGATCCTCTGCGCCAGGCGGCCATATTTGCGGTCGAACGTGAAGCGTGATTAACCAAACTGAAAGCCTAAACGCGCTCCACTCGCACCAGTGCAGTTTTTAGGGAGAGTCAGGTGAGCATTACCAACAGCAAGTCACCCTTGCTCGATCAGGTCAACATACCAGCCGACTTGCGCAAGTTGCCTGAAGACAAGCTCCGCCAATTTGCAGACGAATTGCGGGCGGAAACCATCGACACCGTCTCCGTCACCGGCGGCCACTTTGGCGCGAGCCTTGGCGTCGTCGAACTGACTGCTGCCATTCACTATGTTTTCGACACGCCCCACGACAAGCTGATCTGGGACGTCGGGCACCAAGGCTACCCGCACAAGATCATCACCGGGCGGCGCGCGCGCATGCATACGCTGCGCCAGGGCGGCGGCCTTTCGGGCTTCACCAAACGCAGCGAGAGCGAATACGACCCCTTCGGCGCGGCGCATTCCTCGACATCGATCTCCGCCGGCCTTGGCATAGCCTTCGGCAGCATGTGGAATCAGGATCCGAAACGCGTGGTCGCGGTCATTGGCGACGGCGCCATGTCGGCGGGCATGGCCTACGAAGCCATGAACAATGCCGGCAGCATGGACCTGCCGCTGGTCGTCATCCTGAACGACAACGACATGTCTATCGCCCCGCCAGTCGGCGCGATGAGCGCCTACCTCTCGCGCCTGATATCCTCCCGTCCCTATGCCTCGCTCCGCCATTTGGCGCGCGATATCGCCCGCATCTTCCCTGGCGCGTTCGAGAAAGCCGCGCGGCGGGCCGAAAGCATGGCCCGCGGCATCGCAACCGGCGGTACCTTGTTCGAGGAGATGGGCTTCTACTACGTCGGCCCCATCGACGGCCATAACCTGGACCACCTGCTGCCCGTCCTGCGCAATGTGCGCGACAGCGGCGATCACGGCCCGGTTTTGATCCACGTGGTGACGCAGAAGGGCAAGGGTTACACCCCGGCGGAAGACGCGGACGACAAGTATCACGCGGTCTCCAAATTCAACGTCATCACCGGCGAGCAATCGAAGAGCGCGCCCAAGGCTCCCTCCTACACGAACGTGTTCGCGGACACGCTCATCCAGGAGGCTGAACGCGACCTCTCCATCGTCGGCATCACCGCGGCGATGCCGTCCGGCACCGGCATGGACAAATTCGCCAAGGCTTTCCCGGAGCGCACCTTCGACGTGGGCATCGCGGAGCAACACGCCGTCACCTTCGCCGCCGGCATGGCGACGGAGGGACTGAAGCCGTTTTGTGCGATCTACTCAACGTTCCTGCAACGCGGCTACGACCAGGTCGTGCACGACGTGGCCATCCAGGGCCTGCCCGTGCGCTTCGCCATCGACCGGGCTGGGTATGTGGGCGCGGACGGCTCCACCCATTGCGGTGCGTTCGACACGGCCTACTTGGGCTGCCTGCCCGGCTTTGTGCTGATGGCGCCGTCGGACGAGGCGGAACTCCGCCATATGATCGCAACCTCCGTCGCCATCGACGACGGTCCGTCCGCCATCCGCTTCCCCCGCGGCGAGGGCACCGGCGTCACGCTGCCTGAACGGGGCGAGGTACTGCCCATCGGCAAGGGCCGGATCGTGCGGGAGGGCACCGCCGTTGCATTGCTCTCCTATGGCTCCCGCCTGACCGCGTGCCTCCAGGCCGCCGACCGCCTGGCGGCGCATGGACTCTCGGCAACCGTTGCCGATGCGCGATTCGCCAAACCGCTGGACCACGACCTGGTCCGCCGCCTGGCGCAGGAGCATCCCATGCTTGTGACGGTGGAAGAAGCCTCCCCCCAAAGCTTCGGTGCTATTGTGTTAGAGCATCTCGCACGCGAAGGCCTGCTGGACAACGGTCTAAAAATCCGCCCGCTCACCATGCCGGACGCGTTCTTCGAACAGGACAAGCCGGAGGAGCAGGTACGCGCCGCCGGTCTGGATGCCGATGGTATCGTCGCCACGGTCCTTGCCGCGCTGGACATCACCCAAGCGGAAGTCCGCGCCTGACACTCTCCATCTCACGCTCCCTGTACCCGCCATAAAAATACCCCGGAAGTGCCGAAGCATTTCCGGGGCGAAGTCAGGAGAGAGCGTGAACCGTCTGCAACATACCCAAAGGGGCGTTACGAAACGGTTAGCGTGCGATGTCGTCGAGTTGGATGCATACACACCCGCCTCTTCAACAGCACACGTATACATACTGGCATTTTATTGCCCGTGTTCAACCCTTATGTTGCAGAATTATCCCCAAACATTCGAATTTGATGCATGCACACAGACAAATGATGTACCTTGTTACGCAATCTGCTCATCGAATGTATCGACTGCCCTCTCATAGCATTCCTCAAACTTGCTCCGCAACATACAGAAAATGTTGTGGAAAATTTTTGAACCCGCATTGTGAAGGTTCACAGTGCGTTCCGCAGGCGCATCTTCCAGCCGGCTACAGCACCGCCGGAACTGACTCTTGGGTACCTGCGAAAAAATTTCTGCCTAAATGTGTATCTACAGGCGAAATCAACCGTACTGCGCTTAGGTCCCTGCGTGGACCTCCTGCAAACCATTCCGCCAGGACTACAACAGGCCATTTCATTCGACCGAATAACCGTCCCATCCGGTCCGATTGTATACAGTGTTGGAAGGCAGAAACACTTGCCCGGCAGCCGGGAGAGAATCGCGGCCGGTTCATCACCGCTGGGTCAATGCCACCCCGCACAGCACCAGCACGGCGCCCGCTATCTGCGGCACGGTCAGCCACTCGCCCAGCATCAGGTTCGCCAGCACCAGCGCCGACACTGGCGAGAGATAGAGCCAGGCGCTCATCTTGGGCAATCCCAGCCGCCGCAGACCGCCATTCCATGTCAGCATGCCGAGGCACCCGATAATCAGCGCGGTGTGCAGGAAGTTGATCGTCAGCCCCGGCGGCACCGCACTCCAATCCTGCGCCAGCGCGCCCGGCACCGCGAGCGGCAACAGCATCGCCGCGCCCAGGAACGCTGCCCAGGCGGCGCAGCGTGCCGCGCCCAGCCGCGCAATTAACGGGCGGGAAAGCGCGCCATAGAGTGCCCAGACCGCCGCAATCGCCACGAACATCGCATCGCCGAACAGGGAGCCGCCGGAAAGCGTGATCCCGTCGAACGAATTGTTAATGATGCAAAACACCCCCAGAAACGCCACCGCCACGCCGATCCAGGCACGCACCGGCAGCCGGTGCCCCTGAAACGCAAAGATAAGCGCGCCGAATATCGGCGTCGTCGATACCAGAACGGAGGCTTTGGAGGCGGTGGTCAGGTCCAGTGCCACGCCCCAAAGCCCCTGGAACACGGTAAAGCCCAGGAACCCGGTAAAGGCCAGCTTCGGCAAATCCCCCAAGGGTACTGCCGCACCACGGCGGGTGAAAAGGGAAAGCCCGATCAGCAATACCGCGCCGGCCACCAGGTAGCGCGCCGACGAGAAAACGTAAGGGTCGACGACCGCCACGATCTCTTTGCCGACCGGGTAAGCGCTGCCGAACGACAACGCCGTGAACAGGCCCATAAAGTGTCCTGCGGCGACCGAGCCGGAACTGTTGGCATGGGCGGATGCTCTGCCTATCGGACTCATGCAGACCCCGGCTCTCTCACTACCGTGCGGCAGGCGGCAATGGCGTCACGCGCTTCCATCAGGAAGCCGTCTCGGTAACATTCCTGCCAGGCCTCATCGTACCGCCATGCAGCGGCGCTGAGCGCAACCGATGGCGTCGGTACATAGAACATGGCTGTGCCCCTGCCCCCTGCCGCATCCGTAAAGACGACCGCCAGCGCCTCCCGCCTGTACTCATCACCCTCGAACGCATCGGCGGCGACGAGCGCTTCCGGCGGCACCCCATCCAACACACGCACCTCAATCACGGAACCGGCTTCGCGGCGGATGCCGGGATATTTCTCGCCCTCGACATAGTAACGCCCCCAGCCTTTCAGCTTTGCCGGCCGCCCCGCATCGCGCCAAGCCTCCCCAAAGACCAGCGCCCGCACCTGCGGGTCCAGCAATGTCCCGTAAAGCCCCAGATTCATGCCTGCCACGCGCGCCGCTACCGCTGGTCCAGCAGTTTCAGCATGGCTTCGAGCGCGACCTCGTAGCCGAGCAAGCCCAGGCCATAGACGACGCCTGCCGCAGCGGATGACGGAATGTCCTGTATCTCCCGCGCGGCGACGTTGGTGATGTGAATTTCGATCACCGGCAAGTCGTCCACCACGCCCAGCATACAATCCCGCAGCGCATAGCCTGCATAGGTAAAGCCGGCAGGGTTAATCACGACTCCATCCATGCCTTCCTCGACGGCATCATAGATCCGCCGGATCGCCTCGCCTTCCACATCATAATACTCGATGATCAGGTCATAGCCCTGCGCCGCCGCGTGATTGCGCAGGCGCTCGTCCAGTTCAGCCGCGGTGGTCGTGCCATAATATTCCGGCTGGCGCTTGCCGAGCCAGCGCAGGTTCGCACCCTGGATCAGGAGGATTTTCCGCATAGCCGCTAGAGGCTTCCCAGCCAGGAGCGCAGCGCCTCGCCGATTTCGTGCGGCGAGTCCTCCTGGATGAAATGACTGCCCTTGACCGTCACCTCGGTCTGGTTCGGCCATGCACGGCAGAACTCCCGCTGCGGGCCGGTCAGGATCGCGCCCGGGTCCGCATTGACGAACAGTTTCGGCACCTCGCTGCCACTCAGCCAGTCCGCGTAGTCCTGTGCGATGGCGACCACATCCGCAGGCTCCCCGCTGATCGGGATCTGGCGGGGCCAGGTGAGGGTCGGGCGGCGGCCTTCGCCAGGCGCCGCAAACGGGCGCCGGTAGACAGCCATTTCTTCCTCGCTCATCGGCCGGATGACGGAGCCGGGCAGCACGCGCTCCACGAACACGTTCTTCTCCAGCACCATCGCCTCCCCGTTCTCGGAGCGGAAACCCTGGAACACCGGCGTCGCCTCTTTCGGCCACTCTTCCCAGGTTACCGGGCGGACGATCCCCTCCATGTAGCAGATGCCCTTCATCGCATCCCTGTGCCGGTTGGCCCAGTCAAAGCCCAAGGCAGAGCCCCAGTCATGAATGACCATGGTTACATTCTCCCGGACCCCCAACTGATCGAGCAACGCATCAAGATAGCGCCGGTGCTCGACGAAGCGGTAGGAGGTCGGCCCTACGTCGTCCAGCTTGTCGCTATCGCCCATGCCGATCAGGTCCGGCGCGATGCAACGGCCCAGATTTTCCAAATGCGGCATGATATTGCGCCAGAGGTAGGAGGACGTCGGATTGCCATGCAGGAAGACAATCGGATCACCCTCGCCCATCTCGGCATAGGCCATGCGTTTGCCAAGAACGGTCGCGTGTTTCTTGGGCAGTTCGGCGGTTGAGATGTCGGGCATCTTCTCGTTAGTCCCAATTGTTCCAGAAGCGATACGTCAGCTAACGCATGCCGGCACACCAAGGCGCTGGCGGGCAGAGCCCAGCACGCGCTCGAATGCAACACCCATCGCCAAAGCCAGCTCGTCCGCGCCATTCGGCGTCAGTACCTGCAGTCCGGTCGGCATACCGGCCGCGTCGAGCCCGGCGGGTATGGTGACGCCGGAAAGGGCCAGGATATTGCCGACGCTGGTGTTGCGCAACGACATCAGGTTCTTGGCCTGATAGGCATCGACCGACTGCAAATCAGCAATTTTAGGCGGCGTGATCGGAATGGTCGGGCCGACAATGGCGTCGATCTTGTTGAATACCGGCTTGGCCTCCGCCGCCATTTCCCCGATGCGCTGGACACGGGCGATATATTCCTTGGCCGGCACCGCCTCAATCGCGGCAAAGCGCGAGCGGACAATGGGATCGACGCTGCTTTTCCACTTCTCCATGCCCGGCTGGTTGATGAAGGCCGCGAACTCCAGTCCCGCAATGCCGCCACGCCGGAACAGGTCGTGCAATTCGGCCAGGTTCGGTAAATCGACCTTCACGATCCGCGCACCCGCCGCCTCCAACTCCCGCAAGGCGGCATGGACTGCCTCGGCGACGCCGGGATCGTTTTCTTCGAACATCCATTCGCAGACGCCCAGCGTGTAACGGCCCGCATCGGCCAACCGGCATTTATGGAGGAAGGCCATAGGGTCCGCCACATGCGGGTCGAGCGAGGCAAAGGCCAGCGCCGCGTCTTCCGCCGTCCGGGTCAGCACGCCTGCCGTATCCAGCGACGGCGACAGGGGCGCAATCCCCTCCAGCGACCAGCGCCCGAACGTGGTCTTCACGCCGACCGTGCCGGTCCAGCTTGCCGGAATGCGCACGCTGCCTGCCGTATCGCTGCCAAGCGCAGCCACCGCCGACCCCTGCCAGAGGGATACACCCGCGCCACTGGAGGAACCGCCTGGCGCGCGATGGTCCTTTGCGTCCCAGGGATTGCGCGGCGTGTCCCAGTGCGGGTTCATGCCGATGCCGCCAAACGCCCACTCCACCGTATGGGTCTTGCCCGGAATAAAGGCCATCTGGCTGCGGACTGCGCGGACAATCGGCCCCTCCTCCTTGAACATCGGCAGGGGGTGGGCGGTGCCGGAATAGGTATCATACCCTGCAACGGCATAGAGGTCCTTCGCCGACACCGGCAAGCCTTGCAGCACGCCAAGTTCATACTTCGCTGCAAAGGCGGCATCGGCGGCGTCCGCCTGCGCCCGCGTATAAGCCGCATCGCGGTCACGGTAGGCATGCAGAGTGGTCTCCAGCCGGTCCTGCACCGCGATCGTCTGCTCGGCCAAATCCCTGGCCTTAACCTTGCCTGCACGCAGGTCTGCGCCCAATTCAGAAATGCTGCGGTCGGCGAAATCGGCAGAGCTCATCCCGTGTCTTCCTCTAAAACGGCGGCCAGCCAGGATTGTGCCGGATTGCCATGGCTTCCAATAGGGCGGATTTCGTTCTGCGGTCAAATTGCCGTAAGTGGACGGTATGGCAGCCGCTTGTACCAGCAATGGGCCACACCATCTGGGCACTTGCGGCAGCGGACATTCCGCACGGCTGACAATCGGTCCGGCATCCGGCATGCTGCTGCAAACGCCAACCTGGAGTATCCATGGCTAAGGGCCCTCATTCTCCCCAACCAACACGCCTCGAACGGCACGCAAAGGTTATCGGCCGGTCCTTCATGGCGCGTTTGCGCAACTATTTCCTGGCTGGCGTCCTTATTACTGCGCCCATTACCATCACTGTATGGCTGGCGCTGCAGATCATCGAGTTCTTCGACTCGACCGTGCGCAATATCATCCCGGCCGCCTACAATCCGGAGCAATATCTGCCGTTCGGCATTCCGGGCCTTGGCCTGGTCATGTTTGTCATCGGCCTGACGGTCATCGGGGCGCTGACCGCGGGTCTGATCGGCAGGTCAGTCATGCGGGCTGCGGAGCGGATACTGAACCGCATGCCGATTGTCCGCACCGTCTACAATGCGCTGAAACAGATTTTCGAGACGGTGCTGCAGAAGCAGTCCAGCGCCTTCCGGAAAGTCGTTCTGATCGAATACCCCCGGCGCGGCATCTGGTGCCTGGGCTTTCTTTCGGGCACCACCGAGGGCGAAGTTCAGAACCTCACGGACGAGAAACTGCTGAACGTCTTTCTGCCCACGACCCCCAACCCGACCAGTGGCTTCTTGCTGTTCCTGCCCAGGAAAGACGTGACCGTTCTCAATATGACCGTGGAAGAGGGTATTAAGATGGTGGTCTCCGGCGGCTTGGTTACGCCCGTTGACCCCCGCCCTAAGGCTGAGCAGGAAAAACCGCTGATCCATGTGGCGGGATCGACCGGCCGGGTAGTGGGCGACGAGACCTTCGCGGAAGAACGCCGCGACGGCCAGTCCTGACCCCAGATTATCGCTCAGACGCAAGCCTGTCTTGACAAGCAGCACTGATCCCCGAACCCTCGTTTCAATGATAGGGAAACGAGGAAACCGCCATGGACTGGGGAGTACACCTGCCACACTTGGGGCGGCAGGTAGATCGAAAGACGCTTGTCAATTTTGCGCAGGAAATCGAGCGGCTGGGCTGCCATTCCGGCTGGGTCAGCGACCATGTCTGCTGGCCGGCGGAAATCGAGTCCAAATACCCTTATACCGATGACGGCTCGTTCCAGCCGTCGCCCGACATGGGCTGGCTTGACCCGATCAGCACTCTGACCTTCGTCGCCGGCTGCACGGAGACGCTGCGCCTTGGCACCACCGTCCTGATCCTGCCCTACCGGATGCCGGTACAGACGGCAAAGCAGATCGCCAGCCTGGACGTGATGTCGGACGGCCGTGCCATTCTGGGCGTCGGCGTCGGTTGGATGGCGGAGGAAGCCGCGGTCCTGGGCATGCCCTGGGACCGGCGCGGCAAGCGCTCCGACGAGCAGTTGGAAATTTTCCACCGCCTGTTCACGGAGCGGGAGCCTTCGTTCGATGGCGAGTACTATTCCATCCCGAAGGTCGGTTTCGAACCCAAGCCGCTGCAGTCGCCCTTCCCCATTTGGGTCGGCGGTTCGACTCCGGCCGCTTTCCGCCGGGTCGCCCGGTTCGGCCAGGCCTTCCACGCTGCCTTCCAGCCGCGGGAGGAACTCGCCAGCGCCTGGTCGCAAATCCAGCGCGAGTGTGAAACCATCGGCCGGGATCCGGCCGAACTGTCCTTCTCGCTCCGCATCTACCTGGACCCCGCATGCGCCATGCCTGCTTCCAAGTCCATCGCCGGTGGCAAAGACCAGATGCTGGAAACTATCGGCAACCTGCGGGAGATGGGCATCTCCCACCTGCTGCTCGATCCCGTCGCCCGCGGCGGCGTGCCGGGACGGCTCGACGCGGTGCGCGCGTTCATGGAAGACGTCGCGCCTGAGGCTGGCAATTAGGGGGATAGGCACCATGAAAGGCTATTGGGAACCAGAACGGTTCGGCGATCTAAGCACCTACGCCGCCGAAAAATGGGGCGCGCGCGAAGCCCTCGTGTTTGAGGACCGGCGCTACACCTTCACCGAAATGGCGGAACAGGTGGACCAGGCAGCCTGCGCGCTGATGGCGGAGGGCGTGCAGGCAGGCAACCACGTCGCCCTTTGGCTGAACAACCGGGATGATTGGGTGTTCCTGGCCATTGCCGTGGCGAAGATCGGCGCAGTACTGGTGCCGGTGAATACCCGCTTCCGCACCCACGATCTGGATTATGTGCTGCGACAGTCCGACAGCGCCTACCTCATCACCCACGATACCTGCGGCCCGATCGACTACCTCTCCATGGTGCGCGAGGTCGTGGCGCTGCCGGAGACCGGCTGCGTCGTGGACGACCCGTCCTTCCCCATGCTGCGCAAGGTTATGATCCTGGGCGGGGAGCCCTATACAGGCACGGTCGATTGGCGGGCGGCGATCGCCAGGGCCGCGGAAGTGCAGCCCGCCGATCTGGCGGCGCGGACAGCCATGGTTAAGCCCGAAGACCCGGCGTTGATCATGTATACCTCCGGCACGACCGGCTTCCCCAAGGGCGCCATGCACTGCCATAACCTGATCCGCAACGTGGCGGAGCGCGGCTTTCGCTTCAACATCACACCACGCGACGTGATTTTGGGTTATCTGCCCCTGTTCCATGCCTTTGGCTTTTCGGAAGCCATGCTGATGTCATTGGTTACGGGCGCTAAGCACATCGTGACCGAAACCTTCCAGCCCGACGAAAGCCTGGACCTGGTCGAACAGGAAGGCGTTTCCATCGTTCACGGCTTCGACGCGCATGTGAAAGGCCTTTGCGAGGTGCAGGAAGCCCGCCCCCGCAACCTCTCCACCCTGCGTACCGGCATTTTTGGTGCGGGCCCGCTCAGCACGAAGCCTATCATGTACCGGGGGGCGAAATCGCTCGCGCCGGTGCGCTCGGTCTCCGGCTTCGGAATGACGGAGACCTGGATCGGCGTCGCCATGAACGGCCTGGACGATCCTCCGGAAGAGCGCCTGGAAGCCAACGGCGCCGTCGGCCTCGGCTACGAATTCCGCATTGCCGACCCGGAAACCGCCGTTCCGATGCCCTCTGGTGCGGAAGGCGAACTCCAGGTGCGCGGACGCTACTTGATGATGGGCTATTACAAAAAGCCGGACGAGACCCGCGCCAGCTATACGCCGGACGGCTGGTTCAAGACCGGCGACGCCGCCATCCAAAAGCCGGATGGCAGTCTGCATTTCCTGGGCCGCTATAAGGACATGCTGAAGGTCGGCGGCGAAAACGTCGATCCGATGGAAGTCGAGGGTCTGCTGCGCGAACACGGCGCCATACACGAAGCCGCCGTTGTCGGCTGCCCGGATGAAAAACTGGCAGAGATCGCGGTGGCCTATGTCCAGAGAGAGCCCGATACGCCGCTCAGCGAGGAAGAGGTGATCGGCTTTTGCCGCGGCAGGGTCGCCAGCTTCAAAATACCCCGCCACGTGGTGTTCGTGGACGAATTCCCCATGACCGCCTCCGGCAAGATACGCAAGGTGGAGTTGCGCGACGATGCGAAGAAGCGGTTTGGCCGCTCCTGACCCATCCGCGCCGTCATTGCGAGTCCGCGAAGCGGGCAAGGCAACCTATCGGCGGTGCGGCCGAGGTCTGCCGCTCATGGGTTGCCGCGTTGCCTGCGGCCACTCGCAATGACACAGGGTGGAATGCTTGCTAATTGCCCCGCAGCCGCGCCGTCTCCGCCGTATCCACGCTGAAGTCCGCCAGCACCGAAACGCCATAGTCCCGCTCCGCCGCTTCGTGACTCACCAATCCTGCCTTCACATCTGCCGCCACCGCTTTCGGATCGCGTTCGAACGCCTCGCCGAAACCGCCGCCGCCCGGCATTTCGATTAGCAGCCGGTCGCCCTTCGGCACGACCTGGAACCCCTTGCTCTGCATGACCGTTCCGGCCTCGCGCAGTGTCAGGCGGCCGTTCGCACCATTGCCGCCACCGTCCCGCCCACGCGGCGGATACTTCACCCGCTCGTAGCGGGCGAACAGACCGAAGGGCGCTGGTTCGCGGCTAGAGATTTCCATCACCTGCCCGAGGCCGCCCCGCTGCTTGCCTGGCCCGCCGGAATCCGTGCGGAAGTCCTTACGCCAGATCACCAGTGGCGTGATGGCCTCCGTTACCTCCACCGGCACATTGCGCACGCCGGAAGGATAAGGCGTCGCCGACAGCCCGTCCTGCTGCGGCCGGGCGCCTGCTCCGCCGGAATGGAAGCTCATTGTGGTGAAAGCTGTGGCCTGGTCGCCCGCCCGCGCCGTCAGCCCGTGCCCCGCACCCAGCGGCACATTCCAGAGGTTCGACGTACCCTCCGCCGGAACGGTATCCGGCAAGGCCTGGTGCAGCGCGCCGAACACCACGTCCGGCAGCATGTGGCCGATGGTGGAGCGTCCGACCACAGCGCAGGGATGGGGCGCGTTGACGATGGTGTTTTCCGGCGCGACCACCTTGATCGCATCCAGCGTGCCGGTGTTGTTGGGCACGCTTGGCGCAACCACGCATTTCACGCCAAAGCTCGTATAGGCCTCCGTGTAGCACATCGGGCAATTGATGCCCCGGTCTGAGACGCCGGAGGAGCCGTCGAAGTCCACCAGTATCTCGCCATCGCCGATGGTAACGGTGGCGGCCAGGTCGATGGGCCGCTCGTAACCGTCGATGGTCATGGCCCCTTTCCAGGAGCCTTTCGGCAGCTTGTTGATGGCGTCGGCCATGGCCCGGCGGCTCTCGCCGATAATGTGATCGCCGAGGGCGTCGAGTTTTTCCAGCCCGTACTCGTCCATCATGGCCAGCAGGCGCTCGCCGCCGATCTCGTTGCAGGCGACGAGAGCGTAGATATCGCCTTCCACCTGCACCGGTTCACGCACGTTGGCGCGGAATATCTTTAGCAGCCATTCGTTCATCACGCCTTCGCTGACCAGCGGCATGATCGGGATATAGAGCCCCTCGTGATAGATCTGCCGCCCGTCCGGCGACAGGCCGACCCCGCCGATATCGACCAGATGGCTGGTGCAGGAGAACAGCGCCACCATCCGGCCATCGCGGTAGATCGGCGTGGTGACGACCAGGTCGTGCAGGTGTCCGGTGCCTTTCCACGGATCGTTGGTAACGAATACATCGCCGGGCTTCATGGTCTCGACCGGGATTTCGGTCACAAAATGCACGACCGAGCGCGCCATGGAATTGATGTGGCCGGGTGTGCCGGTCACCGCCTGAGCCAGCATCCGCCCTTCCAGGTCAAAGACGCCGGCGGACACGTCACCCGCCTCCCGCGTCGAGGTGCTGAAGGCCGTGCGGACCAAGGTCTGCGCCTGCTCCTCCACCACAGAGAGAAGGCGGTTCCACATCACCTGGTTGCGAATGGCGTCCATGCCGGTGGCTTGGGTCATGACGTTAAGCTCCTTGCGCGGCGTGACGTTCCAGCACGATCTGGCCGAGCGCGTTTATACGGGCGGAAAAGGCTGCGGGGACGACCGTGCAGGTCTCGTCCTCAACGATGACGGCGGGGCCTTGGAGGTGCGTGCCTTCCGCCAGGCCCGTGCGGGCATAGACGGCGGCGTCCGCGAACGCACCCTCGACCGTATCGAACAATTGCCGGCTGCCGGACGGGTCGGGCGGGGCAACCGCTCCAGAAGTGCCGACCATTTTTGGCAGGTCGCGCCTGGTTGCAAGCGACAGCGTCCAACTCAGCGCTTCAATCTCGAGTCCAGGAATGATCCGGCCGAAGAGAGCGGTATAGGCCTCCGCAAACAGCTTCTTGAACGCATCAGCATCCGCCTGCGCATAATCCCGGTTCGGCAGGGTCACTGTGATCTCATGCCCCTGCCCGCGGTAGCGCATAAAGGCAGTGCGGACCTCCACCAAGTCCTCATGGGGTGCACCCAGCCGGACCACAGCCTCGGCCTCGGAACGCATTTCCGCGAACAGGTCGTTGAGCACATGCGGCTCGAAGGTCTGGAGTCGCACCAGCCTGGTCCGCACCACCTCATATCCTATGGGCGCGCGCAGGAAGCCATAGGCAGAGCCGACACCTGCGCCCTTGGGAACAATTACCCGGTCGATGCCGAGCTTCTCCGCCAGGCGGGCCGCATGCAGGGGGGCCGCGCCGCCAAAGGCAATGAGGGTGCGCCCGGCGGTATCCTTGCCGTTTTCCACCGCGTGAACCCGCGCGGCGCTGGCCATATTTTCGTCCACGATTTCGGCGATGCCGGCCGCCGCCGTCGCCGTTTCCATGCCCAAAGCGGCGGCGATATTGTCGGCCACCGCTTTCTCTGCCGCCGCGGCATCCAGCACGATCTTGCCGCCCGCAAAGTTGGCGGGATCGATGCGGCCCAGCACCAGGTCGCCATCGGTAACGGCCGGCTCCGTGCCGCCCTGTGCGTAGCAGGCCGGGCCGGGATCGGAGCCGGCGCTGTCCGGCCCGACATTAATGCGCTTTAGCGCGTCCACCCGCGCAATGGAGCCGCCGCCCGCGCCAATCTCCACCATGTCGATGACAGGAATGCGCAATGGCAGGCCGGAGCCTTTCAGGAAGCGGTAGGCACGCGCCACCTCGAACGTGCGCCCGAACTGAGGCTGCAATCCATCGATCAGCGTCAGCTTGGCCGTAGTACCGCCCATATCAAAAGACAGCGCGTCAGCGACGCCATTTTCCGCCGCCACATCCAGCGCCAGGATCACGCCGCCCGCCGGGCCGCTTTCCACCAAACGGATCGGCTGGCGCACCGCCGTCTCCACTGTGGTCACACCACCCGACGACATCATCAGCAGCAATGGGCAGTCGAGGCCGAGTTCCTGCAAACCGCTTTCCAGCCGCCGGATGTACCCCGCCATCAGTGGCTGGACGTAGGCGTTGGCGCAGGCCGTCGACATGCGCTCGTACTCGCGGATTTCCGGGCAGACATCGGAGGACAGCGTAATCGCCACGTCCGGCAGCGCAGCGGCAATGATCTCCCCGGCCCGCTTCTCATGCTCATTGTTGGCGTAAGAATGCAGGAAACCGATGGCCACCGCCTCAACCTGCTCCTCGCGCAAAACAGGGATCAGCGCCTCGACCGCCGCCTCATCCAGCGGCAGCAGCATGGAACCATCCGCCGCCAGCCGCTCCGGCACGGTCAGGCGCAGGTCGCGCGGCACCAGCGGAGCCGGCCGCTCCATATACAGATCGTACTGCTCGAACCGATGCTCGTAGGCAATCTCCACCGAGTCGCGGAAACCTTCGGTCGCGATCAGCGCCGTCTTGGCGCCCTTGCGCTCGATCAGGGCGTTGGTCGCGAGGGTGGTGCCATGGATCACCAGGTTCACATCCGCCGCCGCCACTCCGGTTTCGGCCAGAATGCGCTTGGTCCCTTCGAGAACCGCCTGTTCCGGCGCGTGCGGCGTGGTCAGCACCTTGGCGCTGTGGAAACCGCCGTCGCCCTTTTCCAGCACAAGGTCGGTGAACGTGCCGCCGATATCGACAGCCAGACGGGCATTTCCAGGCATGATTCGCTTCTTTGGTAAGGTCAGGATCGCGCGAAGAGGCTGCCGACGTTCAGCCAGCGCCGAGTATAATAGGTCCAGGCTAGCAACGCTGCCAGCCCTACGAACCCCAGAACGTCGAACACGGCGCCGGGGAAAATAAAAACGGCTGCGACGGCGAAGGCGAACAACCGCTCCGGCCAAGTCAGCGGCCGGAACAGCCAGCCAACGCAGGCCGCCGATGTTGCCGCGATGCCGAGCGCCGCTGTGATGAATCGCCAGGCGCTGTCGAAGGTGTAGCCATCCACACCCAAAAGACTCGGCGAGTAGACGAACATGAAGGGCAGGATGTAGATCGGCAGCCCGATCACGAACGCGCGGCAGGCGGTTCGCATCGGCCCTGTTCCCGCTATCGCCGCCGCGGCGAAGGCGGCAATCGCAACGGGTGGCGTGATGTTCGACTTGCAGCCGCCATAGAAGATGAACATGTGCGCCGCCAGCACCGGCACGCCTAATTGCACCATGCCCGGCGCAAGCAGCAGCGCCAGGATGATATAGGACCCGGTCGCCGGCATCCCCATGCCGAGCAGGATCGAAAACACCATGGTCAGCAGCAGGATGTTGAACAGGTTGCCGCCCGCCAGTTCCATGATAATGGCGGAGAGACGGACGCCGATGCCGGTCTGTACGATGATGCCGACCAGGATACCGCCGATGGTTACCGCCACGGTGATCTGTCCGATCATGCGCGGCGCGCCGGTCAGCGCCTCCCATGCGACGCGGAGGAAGCGGCGGCGGTTGTCGCGGTCGAAGATGAACAGCAGGACGAACAGCGTGCCGATGGACCAGATCGCGGCGTGAACCAGCGTGTAGCCCTTAATGATAAACCAGAGCAGGGTGGCGAGCGGGATCAGCAGATAGCCTTGCCGCCGCATCACATCCCAAAATCGGGGAATGTCCGCTTCCACCATCCGGGGCAGTTGCAGCTTGCGCGCTTCCAGGTCCACGGTGATGAAGGTGCCGATATAATAAAGAATGGCGGGCAGGATCGCGGCGATGGCGATCTCGTAATAGGGAATGCCCGTCATTTCCGACATGACGAAGGCCGTGGCGCCCAGGATCGGCGGCGTCATCAATCCGCCGGAAGACGCCACCGCCTCCACCGCGCCGGCGAACTCCGGCTTGTAGCCCGCCCTCTTCATGGTCGGGATGGTGAATGAGCCGGTGGTCGCCACGTTGCCTGCCGCGGTGCCGGACACCGAGGCCATAAAGGCGCTGGAAACGACGGCCGTTTTGGCCGCACCGCCGACATATCGGCCCGTCAGGGCGTCGGCGGCGTCCGTAAAGAACCGGCCTGCGCCGGAGGCGATGAGCAATGCGCCAAAAAAGACGAAATGGAAGATGTAGCTGGCCGTCACCCCCAGTGGCGAGCCCAACATGCCGAGGTTGGTCAGGTACATCAGGTCCATGACCTCCTCCAGGGTCTTGCCGCGGTGCCAGAAAGGCGAGGGCAGATAGTTGCCCCAGAGTGCAAAGGCGAGGAAGGCGAGGACGACAATCACCAGGATCCAGCCGGTGGTGCGCCGGGCAGCCTCCAGGACGACGCCAAACAGGGCGACGCTCAGGACCATCTCCAGGTCGGTGAGCGGCGTGATGAACTGCATCCGGGTCTGGATGTAGGAAACGCCGGTGATCAGATAGACGCAGGAGGCGACCAGCAGCGCGATCATCAGCCAGTCCCAGACATACTGCCAGATGCGGCCAAGCCGGGTCTCTGCGGCCCTGGTGCGGTCCAGAAACAGGACGGCGAGCGCGAACATCAGGTGGGTCGGCCGGTGGAATTCCGGCACGGGCTCGCCGGTATAGCCAGTGTAGAGGTGGTAGATGGATAGGGCGACAGCGACCAGCGAGGCCAGTCGCTTCAGGTTGAAATGCCGAAAAAATGGCACGATCTCTCCCCGCCATGACGGCAGGTCGAAATAGGGTTCGCGGCCTGCCGCGGGCGTAGGAGAGATCGCCATCGTCGCTGTCTTTTACCGATGCTTAGTTGAGGGCTGCGCCTGCTTCGTTCCAGTACTTCTCCGCACCCGGGCAGAGCGGCACCCCCGGCACCTTCGCCGCGTTTTCCAGGGTCAGCCACTTGGTTGAGGCGTGAGCCGCATTCAGTCCGGCCCAGTTTTCATGCACCAGCTTGGTGACAAAATATTGGTCGTCATCGCTGGTATCCGGGCTCATCAGCATCATCATGAAGGTGCCGAAGGTGGGCACGAGCTCATCCTGGCCGGGGTAAGAGCCCGCAGGGATTTCGGTCCGCACATAACCGCCATTCAGTGCCTGAATCTTTTCGAATAAGGCATCATCAACGGGCAGAAACTTGGATTTAACCGACGTGGCAGCGTCCATCACCGGCGGAGACGGGATTCCAGTCATCGCCGCAAATCCGGCGAAACGCCGATCTTTAACGCCATCAGCACCGAACTGTTGTCCGCCGATCGCAATATCGATGTCGGACTCGTTGACTTCACTCGCTTTCAGGAAGTCCGCCAGCGCCACCTGGCTCAGGTTGCCGACCGCCTGACCGCTGTAGGTTTTGCCAACCAGGTCCGCAGCAGTACTGACGCCACTATCTTCGGTCACAAGAGCGGTGAAGTAACTGCGCTGCATCAACTGGATCGCACAGAAACCATCCAGCGGCGCCGGAAACGGCTTCATGCCATCATAGGCCATCTGTGCGGCTGCCGCGAACGTGAAGCCCATGTTCTCCGGCGCGCGGCTAATCTGGATCAGGTTGCTGAGCGCGCCGCCCAGTTCGCTGTTCGCCTTGACGCCTTCCTTCTGGAGTTCGGTCGCCAGCCACCCTGCTATGATGTACCAGCTCGTATTCAGGGGGCCGCCGTAGATTGTGAGCTGATCCGGTTTGGCGCTTGCCGGGGCTGCCGTCAGGGAAACGGCTAAAATCGCAGCAGCGCCAAGGGTTTTGCCGACAAATGCACGGATTTTTCGCATAAAGAATTCCTTTCTCCGAGGTGACGCCGCCGGGGCGGCAGAAACAGCGCTCTTCACTGGGATATGAAGCAAATCATGTGCCAAAAGGCGACGCAATGGTTTGCGACTGGGCCGGCCGGTTGCGATGTTCGCCGGGCGGCCGTGGCCAAGCGTTGACGAACACTGGCGGCGTCATATGCTGTCTGCCATAAACGGACATGAAGAGCCTCGGCACGGGGCTGGAGACTGAAACACCCATGCAATTCTCTTTCACCGAGGAACAGACCGAGTTCCGCAGCGTCATCCGCCGCTTCCTGGAGGCGAAATCGCCGACCACGGAAGTACGCAAGCAGATGGACACCGACCGGGGCTACGACCCAGCAGTCTGGAAGGCCCTCAGCGAAGACCTGGGTCTGACCGCCCTGCATATTCCGGAGGAATATGGCGGCGCGGGCTTCGGCGTCACCGAACTCGCCATTGCGTGCGAGGAAATGGGCCGGGCGCTGACCTGCGCGCCCTTCTTTGCCTCCGCCGTCATGGCGGCCACCGCAATCACCCATGCGGGCACGGAAGAGCAGAAGGCCGACCTGCTGCCCAGCATCGCCAGCGGCGAAAAGATCGCCACCCTGGCCGTCGCCGAGCCCGGCAAAGGCTGGGATGCGGACAGCGTCTCAATGAACGCGGCGGAGGCGGGTTCCGTCTACCGCCTAACCGGCACCAAGAGCTATGTGCTGGACGGCATGAGCGCGGACCTAATGGTCGTCGCGGCACGCCTGCACAACGGCCATCTGGGCTTGTTTGCCGTGCTGGACCTGGAGGATGGCGTCAAACGCACGCCGCTGAAGAGCATGGACCCGACCCGCAAGCTCGCAAAGGTGGAGTTTAACGAGGCGTTCGGCATGCTGCTCGGCTCGGCGGAGGGGGGCGAGGCGGCCTACGCCAAAACCTACGACACCTGCCTGGTTTGCTTGGCCAATGAAATGGCCGGCGGCGCGGAACGGCTGCGCGAGGATGCGCTGGAATATGTGAACATGCGGGTGCAGTTCGGCCGGACCATCGGCTCATTCCAGGTCACCAAGCACAAGGCTGCCGACATGCTGCTGGACGTGGAACTGGCAAAGTCCGCCGCTTACTCGGCCGCCTCCGCCTTGGATGATGACGAAGCCGAGGCGTCCGCCTATGCCTCCATGGCCAAGGCCAACGCTTCCGACGTCTACATCCAGACCGCCGTTCATGCCGTACAGATGCATGGCGGCATCGGCTTCACCTACGACAACGATACCCAAATGTGGTTCAAGCGGGCGAAGGCGAGCGAGGTCTTCCTGGGCGACGCCGCCTGGCACCGCGAACGCATGATGCAGAACTGGAGCGCTTAACCATGACCGAAATGACCGAAGCACAGGTCCGCGCCGAAGTCCGTGAATTCCTGGAAAAGAACTGGAGCGTCGACCGTTCCCTGGTGGAGTGGCGCAACATTCTGGTCGATAGCGGCTGGGGCGCCCCGCACTACCCGGAAGAGTGGTGGGGCAAGGGCCTGCCCGCGGCCATGTCGCTGGTGGTGGACGAGGTCTTCCGCGAATTCGATGCGGTCGGCGCCGCCAAGATGGGCATCCGCACGCTGGCCGGCGCAACGATCCTGACCCATGGCTCCGACCTGCACAAAAAGAAGTTCCTGCGCGGCATCCTCACCGGCGAGGAAACCTGGTGCCAATTGTTCAGCGAGCCCGGCAGCGGGTCTGACCTGGCGGGCGCGGCAACCCGAGCCGACTGGAAAGACGGCAAGTGGGTCGTCAACGGCCAAAAGGTCTGGACCACCAGTGCCCACCACGCCCATTTCGGCCTGCTGCTGGCGCGGACAGACTGGGATGAGGTCAAGCACAAGGGCCTGACCTACTTCATCATCGACATGAACCAGCCCGGCGTGGACGTGAACCAGTTAAAGCAAATGAACGGTCATGCCTCGTTCAATCAGGTATTCATCACTGACGCGGTGATTGAGGACGAAATGCGCGTCTCCGAACTGGGCGAAGGCTGGAAGGTTGCGACCACCACCCTGATGCACGAACGCCGGGGTGCGGACGGCGCCCGCCGCTATGACGCCAAAATCCACAAGCCCGGAAAGATCTACGAGGACTACAACGAAGAAATCGACCACATGCTGGCGCCCTATGTCTGGTATCCCCAGCGCACGGGCCGCACCGATCTGCTGGTTGAGCATGCGCAAGCCATGGGCAAGTACGACGACCCCGCCGTCCGGCAGAACATCGCCAAGGTCCTGACCATGGCGAAGGCGGCCGAATGGACCGCCCGCCGCGCCCGCGCCGCCCAGGAACAGGGCAAGCCGCAGGGACCGGAAGGCTCCATCGGCAAGCTGGCTGCCAGCCATGTCGCCCGCGCCGCCAACCAGGCCCACACACAGATCGCCGGGCCCGACGCCATGCTGACCGGCGACGATAGCTGGATGGACGGCACGATTGCGGAAATCCTGGTCTCAACGCCCGCTATTTCGATTGCGGGCGGCACGGACGAGATTCAGCGCAACATCATCTCCGAACGCATCCTGAAGATGCCGAAGGAGCCACGCACCGACACCGACCGCCCCTTCCGCGAGGTACCGCGCAACCAGGTGACGTAGCGCGCCGCGCGGCCCCATAGTCCTTGCAGAAAGCCCCGCTCCGGCGGGGTTTTTCTGATCCAGCGAGCAGGTCCGAAATGCTGTTCGCTATTACACCTTCCGCATCGGCGAGAAGTGAGTAGCCTTCAATGCTCAGGATGAGTCCGAGTGATTGGTAGGAGGTGCCCGATGACACGAAATCCGATCTCCGCAAAACTAACCGCAGCATCTGCCGCCGCCCTTGCTCTATCGCCCGCAGCCGCCGATGCCGCACCGGTCTACGTGACTGACCGGCCTGTTACCGTCAGCTTTGATGCTTTGACCGGCGGTTTCGGTAACGCAAGCGTCGGCTGGGATATCGACGGCGTTAACGGCGACGATACACAGTTTGGCGTTTGGCGCGCT
Organism: Alphaproteobacteria bacterium; assembly: GCA_965222315.1. Classification (GTDB taxonomy): domain Bacteria; phylum Pseudomonadota; class Alphaproteobacteria; order Bin95; family Bin95; genus JACKII01. The sequence goes on from OZ244951.1 coordinate 4,320,663, forward strand.
GCCTATAGCACATATACTGATACCGGGGGCGATGTCGTACAAATCATGCGGGGCGGGCTGGGTTTCCCAGGGGTTTATGGTATTGGCCCGGTTCTGTTTGCCCGGGAGCCGATGCGGGGGTGGCTGGCTTCGGTACAGGAAAGCAATACCGTCAGCCGCCAGCTTGTTACGGATTTATACACGCACGCGCCGCCGCCGGTTAACGGCATCTCTACCTTTGGGCGCTTGATAACGCCACCTGGTGGGATACCGGAGACACTATTCCAGCATGTCCAGGGCGCGCTAACCGTCAGCAGTTCCCAATTCGGGCAGCGTTTAATGCCCTTTGGCTTCGATTTTGGCGGTGAACTGCACTTGGGATGGGCCCGTGTCCGTTTTGACGATGCACCCGATCCGAAAGTAGTCATCGAGCGCTGGGCTTATGAAAGCGAGCCGAACACCGAAATTCACGTCAACAACATTCCCGCCCCTCCGGCTGCGATCCCTGCATTGACTCTCCTCGCCTTCGGCGCGGCAGGTGTCCGCAGATGGCGCAAGCGGCAGGCGACAAACCGTTCCCGGACTACTGAGTAGCCTCGCACCTTAAGTTATTGTGATGGCCCAATGAAAAGGAAGGCTCTGCAATTTTCAGGACCTTTCTTTTTTTGCCGCACATCGATAGTTTGCATAGCAAGATCGACAAATAAGGGCGTGAAAGATGAAATTTTCCGACAAGGCCGCGCTGGCGGCAGGCGCCATTTCGTTCGCCGCAATGCCAGTGACTGGCCAAGCCGCCGTCGTTCAGGGAACCGGCGGTCCGGTCAGCGTCAGCTTCGCCGACCTGCCGGGCGGCTCGGGCTTTCAGACGGTCGACGTGCCATGGGACGTTGACGGCGCGAATGGCGCAGACTTTTACCTATACGCTGCACGATCCGTCTACACGTACACGTTAGGTTATGGCGCGAATCTGGAACTTCGCTACGGCTACAACGGCATAGCCATCAGCACTTACAGCAGTTTGCCGGGCAATGGTCTCGGTATTGTCGCCAACCCAACCACCACCGGCTTCGCCCGCATGGCGGTCAGTTCACGGGTAGGACCGACCCTTGCCGCCGGGCGCTATCTGATTTCCAGTGCCGACGCGGTCGCGACCGCGAGGTACAATGTGCAATACGGCACCGCCAGCTATGGGTCGAGTTATGCGGTCCCGCTGGGCGACCTATTGCCGGGCATGAACAAAATCGGCTTTGCCTTCGATGTGAACGGCGACACCCACTACGGCTGGGCAGAAATCATCCTGCACGGTGGTCCGAACTTCGAACTGGAGGTCGCCAACTGGTGGTATGAGGACGAAGCAGACGCCGAAATCCACATCACGCCCGTGCCTGCCAGCGGAATCGCCGCCCTGACCCTGCTGGGACTGGGAGCCGCCGGCCTCCGGGCGCAGCGGCGGCGGAAGGCTAAGCAGTAGCGAACAGCTTACTACGTATGTACTAAAACTAGGCGCATTGGCGGCAATACTATCCTTTTTTGTATATTATAGTATGTTATTGACACTAACGCGGAAGCTCAACGTAGATTAACATGATGAGTTTCAATGTTGAGGTATACTCATGTCTGCCAAATCATTCTCTGCAAAGCTTGCAGCTTCCGCCAGCGCAGGTCTGTATGCGTTGACGCCATCTGGCGGCACTGCCGCACCGGTTACGGTCGATGACCGGCCGATCAGCATCAGTTTCGACGACCTGCCGGGCGGTTCCGGAGGCGCACAGGTGCCGTGGGACATTGATGGGGACGGCGCAAGCGACACCAATCTGGTTATCGCGCGCAACACCTACAGCGACAGCACGGCAAACGGCGGCCGTTTCTCCAGGCGCTATGGCTTTCTCGGCCTGGCCTACGACTTCGGTGCCAGCGGCGCGGAGTTTGCCCGCGAGTACGCACGGGGCGGCTTGGTCGTGTTTAGCCGAAGCGACTACGTCACGCCCTATGCCGTGAACGCGCCCTATCGCGGTTTTCTGACCGGCAACGGTATCGACACGCATCGACGCTACAACCGAACATCTAATGGCAGCATCCAAAGCTCCAGCTACGGCAGGTCGGTCGATCTGGGTTTTGGCACCAGCGCTATCGGATTCGGCCTGGACATTGGCGGCGCCCAGCACATTGGTTGGGCAGTGTTAAGGTTGGAGGACGGTCCGGATTACCGGCTGACCGTTACTGAATGGACCTATGAAAGCGAGCCGGATACGGCCATCCATGTCGACGCGGTGCCGGTTCCATCCAGCGGAATCGCCGCCTTGACACTGCTGGGTTTAGGCGCCGCCGGCCTCCGCGCGCAGCGGCGGCGGAAGACTGCTTAAACCGGCCGCCCAGTCGCATTGGATTGCAGGCGTTGAAACCGGGCGGGTGCTGAGAGGCTCCCGCCCTTTTTGTGTTATCCGTCACCTACCGATCACCATTCAATCTGCTAAAATCTATGAAGCTTCCAATATAGTAGAGTAGCGCCATGTGTGCCGACCGCCCTAAGAAAGTATTACTCATCGGCTGGGATGCCGCCGACTGGAAAGTCGCCGCGCCCATGATGGATGCGGGCGAAATGCCCAACCTGGCGAAGCTGGTCTCCGGCGGGGTCATGGGCAACATGTCGACACTGTTCCCGGTGCTCTCGCCGATGCTCTGGACCTCCATCGCAACCGGCAAGCGCGCCCACAAGCACGGCATCCATGGTTTTTCGGAGCCGGACCCGCAAAGCGGCGGCGTGCGGCCGATCACCAATCTCTCGCGCAAGGCCAAGGCGGTCTGGAACATCCTCAACCAGAACGGCCTCAAGTCCAACATCATCGGTTGGTGGCCCTCCAACCCGGCGGAGCCGATCAACGGCGTCATGGTCTCCAACCTGTTTCAGGCGGCGAATATCCGCAAGGACGGCTCCTGGCCGATGCGGCCGGGGACGGTGCATCCGCCCCGCCTGATCGAGCCGATGAAGGAATTCCGCGTCCGCCCGGACGAGATCGAGGGCGAGATGCTGCTGCCCTTCGTGCCGCACGCGGCGGAGATCGACCAGGAGAAAGACAAGCGCCTGCAATCACTGGCCAAGGTCCTGGCCGAAAACGCCTCAATCCATGCCGCCGCGACCGCGACGATGCAGTTGGAGCCCTGGGACTTCATGGGCGTCTATTTCGATGGGATCGACCATTTCTGCCACGGCTTCATGCGTTATCACCCGCCGCAGTTGAAGTCCGTCTCTGACGAAGATTTCCGGCTCTATTCCAACGTGATCAAGGCTGCCTACCAATTCCATGACCTGATGTTGGGCGTCTATATGGAGCTGGTGCCGGAGGATACGGCGATCATGCTGATCTCCGACCACGGCTTCCACCCGGACCATCTGCGGCCGGAGCATATCTCGAACGAACCAGCCGGCCCGGCGGACGAACACCGGCAGTTCGGCGTGTTCGTGCTCAACGGTCCAGGCATCAAAAAAGACGACATGGTCTTTGGCGCGAGCCTGGTGGATGTGGCGCCGACAGTGCTGCAACTCTTTGGCCTGCCCACCGGCCTGGACATGGACGGCCGTCCCCTCGTCGGCGCATGGGAAGAGCCGCCAGAGGTCGAATACATCGAGAGCTGGGAAAACGTCCCCGGCGAGGATGGCCGCCACCAACAGGACGCAGACCTGCAAATCGACCCGGCGGACCAGGAAGAGGCCATCGCCCAGCTGGTGGAGCTTGGCTATATCGACCGCCCGGACGAAGACCAGGCCATCGCCGTCGCCAATACGGTCCGCGAACTGCGCTACAATCTGGCCCGGGACTATATCGGTTGCCGAATGTTCCGGGAGGCCATCGCCATTCTGGAAGAACTCTGGGAGAAATTCCCGGACGAGAGCCGCTTTGGCGTCAAGATCGTCGAGAGCCGGATCGCGCTTGGTGAAGCGGACAAAGCCCGGGAAATGCTGGATAAGGTCCGCACGGAGAAACAGCGCTACGCCATGGAAGCGCGTGAGCAGCTACAAGCCCTGCGGGAAGAGGATGAACAAAAGGAACGAAAGCCGGAAGACCTGGAGGAAGGCGAGCGGCGCAAGCGCCGGAACCTTGTCCTGAAGGCAGGCGTCAATCCCCATGCCTTCGCCTACCTGGAAGGCCGGGTGGCCGCTGCCGAAGGCGATCATGAAGCGGCGCTCGGCGCTTACGAGAAAGCGGCGGAAGTGCAATTCGCCAACCGCCCCAGCCTCTACCAGGCCCAGGGGGATACGCTGCTGCGCCTGCGGCGCTGGGCGAAGGCCGAGGAACGTTTCCGCGCGATCCTGGAAATCGACCCGATCAATGCGGGCGCACAGTTCGGCCTTGCCCGGTCGTTCTTCGGCCGTGGCAGGTATGAGGAAGCGCGGCAGGCCGGACTCGCCGCCGTGGGGCTGGTCTACCAGAACCCGCTCGCGCACTATCTGCTGGCACGCATCGCCCACCGGCTCGGCAACCGGGAGGAGGCGCATCAGGCGCTTGACCGCGCGCTCAGCCAAAACCCGGTGTTCCCCGATGCGCATCTGCTCCGGGCACGCCTGCACCAGCAAGCCGGCGACCCGGCAGCAGCCAAGGAAGCCCGCAGCCTGGCCCGCGCAAGCCGCAAGCGTATCCGCGATTTCCGCGCCGGTGCGGAGCGCCCGACCGACCGCGACGTGGAACTGGATGTGCTGCTGCAGCGGCCCGCCACCCTCGGCAAGATCGGTCAGGTTCTTGGAAACGCGCCGCTGGCGGAAGACGAGGTGGTTATCGTCTCCGGCCTCCCCCGCTCCGGCACGAGCATGATGATGCAGATGCTGAAGGCTGGCGGCCTGACGGTGCTGACCGACGGTAAGCGGGAGGCCGACAGCGACAATCCCAGGGGTTATTACGAGTTCGAGAAAGCCAAGGGCCGCGGCAATCATCGCGAATGGCTGGACGAAGCCGGCGGCAAGGTCGTGAAAATGGTGGCGCAGTTGCTGCCCAACCTGCCGCCCGACCGCAAATACCGCATGATCTTCATGGAGCGGCCTTTGGGCGAGATCATCGCCAGCCAGGACGCCATGCTGGAGCGATTGGACCGGCCCCGCGCCGGCAAGCGCTCCAATCTGGCCCGCACCTATGTCAGCCAGATCGAGCAGGTTAAGCGCGTTCTGGCAAACCACCGGGACCGGCTCTCTGTGCTGCCGATCGACTACCGCCGCGCGTTAGCCGAACCGGAGAGCGTCGCCGCGGAAGTGCGGGCCTTCCTAGGCGGCAGGCTGGATGCGGACAAGGCCATCCAAGCCATCGACCCCAGCCTCCGCCGCCAGGGTGCACGCGGCGGTAACCAAGCCAAGGGTGAGGCGGCATAGTTAGCGCTCAGAGTCTCACCCCGAGTAGCCCCGGATCGAAGTCCGGGGCGTATCGAAGGGCGAAGGGCAATAAGCCTATCCCCCGAACTCTGTCCTGATTTTCGCTCCGTGAGCGTCGTAGGCGGGCGCGGGACCATAATCGTCCCGCGCCTTGCCGCGGGTTGTCGGCGGTGCCGGGAAAGAAATATCCCCATTCGGCGTGCCGACCGTGATCCTCCGCAGCGCACCATGCACCGATAGCTCCGGCATGGTATTGACCGCGCCGAATGCGATATCAGCCTTGCGCAGGCGGGCATGGAACTCGTCACGGCTGATGGCGGAGGTGACCGACTCGATCTTCTCTTCGACAAAAGCCCGGTTGGCAACGCGGATGACATTGGTCTCCGCCTGGGGATGGCCGGCGAAATCCTTGTCCTGCAACACATGCTCACAGAAACGATGCCATTCCCTTTCCGCCTGACAGGCGACCAAGGTCTTGGAGCCGTCATTGGCCGAGAACGCGCCGTAGGGACACATCAACGGATGACGGAGCGCGTTGCGGGGCCAGATCACGTCCGACTGCTCATAGGCCATTAGCGGCGAGGACAGCCAGTCCGCCATGCTGGCGAAGAGCGAAGCCTTCACGCCCGTCCCCTTGCCGGTCTTGCCCCGCTCAATCAGCGCTTCCAACACGGCAGTGTAGGCGTTCAGGCCGGTGGTCAGGTCGCAGATGGAAACGCCGACCCGCCCTGGCTCCTCCGGTGAGCCGGTGATGGAGGTCAGGCCGCTTTCCGCCTGCACAAGCAGGTCATAGGCCTTCATCGTGTCGTAGGGCGCACCCGCTTCGCCATAGCCGGAAATGTCCACCGTAATCAGTTGCGGATACTTCTCTCGCAAAGCGTCGGAGCCGAGCCCCGCCCGCTCCATCGCGCCGGGCGCGAGATTCTGCACCCAGACGTCGGCTTTCGCCAGCAGCCGGTGCAGCAGCGCCAAATCCTCTGGCTGTTTGATGTCGATGGCCAGCGATTCCTTCCCCCGGTTCAGCCAGACGAAGTAACTGGACATGCCATGGGCATGCTGGTCGTAGCCGCGGGCGAAGTCGCCCGCGCCATCGGCGCGTTCCAGCTTTATGACGCGCGCACCGGCATCGGCCATGCGGCAGGTCAAATGCGGTGCGGCGACAGCCTGTTCCAGGCTGACGACGAGGATATCCGAAAGGGGTTGGGACATGAGGTTTGCGCTACCGGCTGGACGTTTCGTTGATTGGCGCGGAGTTTAGGCGGGCCTCCCCCGAGCCGCAACGCGATGATCCGCCCGGATTGCGCATCCGCATGGACAAGGCCCCCCTGCCCGGCGCTAAACTAGCGGAAATCAGCGGCCAGCGCGCCGCAACAAAAATCGAGGAAGCGCCAGATGCAAATCGAACCGACGGGCGCCGGGCTGGGCGTCATCGCCAGCGGCGTCGATGTCAACCGGATGAGCGACGCCGACTGGAACGGGCTCTATCAGGCATGGCTCGACCATGGCGTCCTGGTCGTGCGCGGGCAGGATTTCACCATCCCGCAATTCCTCGCCTATGGCCGCCGCTTTGGCACGGTAAAGCCGCATTTCGTCAAACAGTCCCGTCACCCGGACTATCCCGAACTTACCGTCATGGGCGCGGGTGTGCGCAATGATGACGGCACCGTCAACCAGAGCGTCTACAGCCGCGGCCATGGCTGGCACACGGATGGGCCATGGGACCCCGATGGCTGCAAGGCGACCATGCTCTATGCCGTCGAACTGCCGTCCCGCGGCGGCGACACGCTGTTCGCCAACATGTACACGGCGCTGGAGGCCCTGCCCGCAGACCTGAAACAGCGGATCGATGAGGTGGAGGCTGACTATGTTTATGGCGGCGTCGCCAGCCATAGTCAGGCCCTGCTGGAGCCTGAGGATCGCGACGCGCCGCCGGTGCGCCACCCGATCGTGCGCACCCACCCGGAAACCGGACGCCCGTCGCTCTATTTCAACGCTCACCATCTGCTACGCATCGCTGGTCTAACCGAGGCCGAGGGTCAGGTGCTGGTCGAGGAACTCACCGCGCACCAGATCGCGCCCTGCGCGGAATACCGGCATCAGTGGCTTCCGGGCGACGTGGTGATCTGGGACAACCGCTGCACGCTGCATTCGGCGACGGCGGACTACCCCACCGACGAAAACCGCATCCACTGGCGCTGCACCATCAAAGGATAGGACAGATGATCAAGCCATTCGAAGGCCCTTCCGTCTGGACCGGCACAGACCTTGCCGCGGACCAAAGCTGGCGCTGGCCCTGGGAAGCGGCCGAGCTTTCGGAGATCGACGCGGCCCTTGCCCATGCCAAGGCCGCCGGCGCGCACTGGCTGAGCGTGACGCGCGAGACCTTCCCCCTTAACGCAGCAGCGGACAAGCTGGCCGCCGTGGCGGAGGAGTTAGAAAACGGCCGCGGCTTCGTGCTGCTCCAGGGCCTGCCGGTCGAGCGCTTTAGCGACGAAGACCGGCGGCTGGTCTGGATGGGCCTCGGCCACTGGCTGGGGATGCCGGTGCCGCAGGACAACACCGGCCAGATGATGCGCGATATTCAGGCGGAGCCGGGCGACCTCGGCGCAAAGCACGAGAGCGTCAAAGCCCAGGACGGCGGCGAGTTTCTTTCCTCGAAGGCCCGCACCTACAGCAACGGCCTGCTGCGCTACCATACCGACCGCACCGACGTCGTGGGCCTTTTGATGGCGCGGAAATCGGCCAGCGGCGGCGAGAGCCGGATCGCCAGCACTGCGGCCCTTCACAATACCATCCTGGCACGCAGGCCTGACCTGCTGGAACTGCTCTACCAGCCGATCTACCGCTCCCGCCTCGGTGAAGAGGCCGGCGGCGGGGACGAAGTCTATCCGCTGCCGGTGTTCGGGGTGAAGGACGGCAAGCTCACCAGCCACTATTCCCGCACCTATGTTGAGGCGGCACAACTCATGCCGGACACGCCCCAGATGAGCGACGCTCAGTGGGAGGCGCTGGATATGCTCGCGGCGGTTGCCGAGGAGCAGGCCTTCAGCATGGTGCTGGTGCCGGGTGATATTCAGCTCATCAACAGCCACATCACCTACCACGCTCGCACGGCGTTTCAGGACGATCCCGCGTCCGGCCGGGCCCGCCTGCTGCACCGGCTCTGGCTCACCATGCCGAACAGCCGGGCACTGCCGGCAGACCATGCGGTGCTCTGGCGGAACGTGACCGCAGGTGCGCCGCGCGGCGGCATCAGCGTGGCATAAGCGTCAGCCGCCCGCTCCCAGCCAGGCCAAGTGGCGAGGCAACCTGCGCCCTGTCTTGGCGTGCGCTGAAACTGCCTTTACCGTCTCCCGCTGGAGGATTGCCCATGCGTTTCGTCGCCGTCGTGAAGGAAGATTGCCCCACCTGCCGCCTCGCCGTACCGGCATTGGTGGAAATGCGGGCGGCGGGCCTGCCGCTGGAGGTCGTTACCCAGGACAATCCCGCCTTTCCTGAAAATTTTGGCCCCCGGCATGATGCGGACCTGCTGGAAAGCCACCGCCTCGGCATTGAGATCGTGCCGACGGTGATTGCCTATGACAGTAGCGGCGCGGAAACGGAGCGCGTCTTCGGCTGGAACACCACAGAGTGGCGTGCGCTCACCGGACTGCCGGGGCTAGCGGAGGGCTTGCCGCCCAACATGCCCGGCTGCGGCGCGCTGAACGTCATGCCGGGCATGGTGGAGAAGCTGGCATTGGCGGCAGGCGACCTGCGTCTTGCCACCCGCGAGATCGAGGTTGCCGAGGAAGCGGACCCGCACGAGGCCGCCTACGACCGTGGCTGGACCGACGGCCTGCCGGTGATCCCCCCGACCGACCTGCGCATCGCCCGGATGCTGGCGGGCACCACCCGCAAGCCGGATGAAGTCGTGGGCCTGATCCCGCCGAACCTCTCGCCGCTCACCGTGGAGAAGGCCGCGATCAACGCCGTCATGGCCGGGTGCAGGCCCGAGTACATGCCGCTGCTGCTCGGCGCCATCGAGACCGCGCTGGAGCCAGAATTCGCCATGCACGGCCTGCTCTGCACACTGGCATTCTCCGGCCCTCTGATCATTGCGAACGGCCCTGTCACCCGCCGCATCGGCATGAATTCCGGCGGCAATGCGCTGGGACAGGGCAACAGAGCGAACGCCACCATTGGACGCGCCTTCCAGCTCATCATCCGCAATGTCGGGGGCGGGCGGCCACAGGAGATCGACCGCGCCATCCTGGGCCAGCCCGGCAAGTACACCTTCTGCTTTGCCGAAGACGAGAGCGACCCGGACTGGCAGCCCCTCGCCCAATCCCGCGGCGTCGCTCCGGGCAAGTCCGCCGTGACGATGTTCCATGCCGACGGCGTTACCGGCTTCGTCGATCAGCAGAGCCGCACGCCGGAACATCTCTGCCAGTCGCTGGCGGAGCAACTCTGGAGCGTCAACCACCCGCGCCTCGCCCGTTGGGGCAATGCGGTGCTGGTGCTCTCGCCCAATCATTATGACGTGTTCAAGGCCGCAGGCTGGGGCCGGGCAGAGGTCGAAACGGGGCTGATTCAGGCGTTGAAACGGCCGGTCGAAACCAAGCTGCGCGGCTATGAGGGCCACCCGCTCGGCATCACACCGGAACAGGCCGAGCAATACGCCGACGAGAACGGCATGGTGGACAAGTTTCACCCCGGCGGCCTGCTGGTGGTGCGGGCGGGCGGTCCCGGCGGCCTGATGAGCGCCATCATCGGCGGCTGGACAGGCGGCCGCAACAATGCCGAAGTCCGCCCCGTCACCCGAGCCCTAACCGAGGAGTAACGACATCATGGCTTCTAGCACGGCGTCAAACAGGCCCCCCTACACCATGCGCGATCCGACGGCGGAGACTGCCGCGGCCCTGCGTGAACGCCTGGCCCCGCCTGCCAGCCTGGCAGGGAAAAAAGTGGCTCTGCTCTCCATTTCCAAGGAGCGCTCCGACGAGTTCATGGATGCCCTTGAGCCGCTGATTCAAGCGGCGGGCGTAGAGACCATCCGCTTCAAAAAACCAACCCACACCAAGCCTGCACCCGAAGGCATCCTGCAGGATATCGTCGAGCAGGCGGACGTGGTCGTCGAAGCGCTGGCTGATTGAGGTTCGTGCACGTCGTGCAGTTTGCATGACATCCACAGCCTCGATACACGCGGCATTCCGGGCGTTGCCACCGCCACCGTCGAGTTCAAACAGGCCGCCGCGGCCCAGGCCGGCGCGCTGGGCTTCGAGCCGGCCATCGTTTGGACCGCCCACCCCATCCAGCCCCGCACGGCGAAGGAATTGATCGCCCTCGCCCGGGCGGCGGCACCGGAGATCTTGGCAAAGCTGCAAAGCGGGAGTAGCGCATAGGTACCTCTGGCACACTCGCGAGACCATTCAGATGCCCCAACCCATTCGCGCCTGGATCATCCGCGACGGCACATCGAAAGGCGTCTATCTAAAGGAATCGGACCTGCCGCGCTCGCCCCAGGATCGCGACCGCACGATCCTCGGCATTTTCGGCTCGCCGGATAAACGCCAGATCGACGGGCTGGGCGGCGCGGACCCGCTGACCAGCAAGTGCTGCATCATCGGCCCGTCTCCCAAAGACAAGCCGCACGCCGCTGGCTGCGACCTCTCCTATACCTTCGGGCAAGTGGAGTTGGACGAGGCGCATGTGGACTACCACTCACTTTGCGGCAACCTGACCGGCGGCGTGGCGGTGTTTGCCATCTGAGAAAGGATAGTGCGCCCGACCGATCCGGTGACGCACAAGAAGATCTACAACACCAACCTAGATGCTGCCCGGCACCATCGTCCACGAAGCGGCAAGGCCCGAGTGCCATGACCGGCTCGCCACCTGTTTCGGCCACCCGGCGGGCGTGATCGAGACGGAAGCAAAGGTGGACCTAGACGGCAATATCTGGCGCGCCGCCCGCGCAACGTCGCCCCCACGGCCCGTCCGATCATGGAGGGCTATGTCTACATCCCCGAATGGCCGGAACGGCTGGAACTGGTCGCAAAATAGGGGCTATTTCTGCTTCCGGTAATCCTCGTGGCAGGATTTGCAGCTTTGGACGACCTCTTTGAAGAGGCCTCTCGCATCCGCTATGCCCGCTGGCGCGCGCAGGGCATCGGCTAGAGCCGCCGCCTTTCGCTCCAAATCGTCAGCCGCACCGCGAAAGTCCGGCCAATTTGTCCAGATGACGGGCAACGCCTCACTCGGGCGCTCTAAGCTGCCATCCGGAAACGTTTTCGCCATGTGTGGGCCGGACCTGTCATGGATCGCCTCCGCGTAAGCCAAAGCCGATGGGCGGTCCATGACCTGGTCACCGTTCAGCATGGGGTAAAGCGCCTTCATCGCGGCCTGCATGTCTTTCATAGCATCCATGCGCATTTTAACGATGCCCGTGGCGCCCGAATGCGCTGTACTGCCGGAAGGGGCAATAGCCCATAGCGCAAGCGCCAGGCTAAGGACAAACGCAACTGTGAGCTGCTTCATTCGAAGGTTCCTGCATAGATGGTTAAATTGATATGACTGCAAAACTTGCGGACTGAGACCGTGAACGCCACCCTAAACCTTCATATTCGCAAAGACGACCTGACCGGCCCGGAGATCCGCGCGCTGCTGGAGGCGCACCTGGCGATGATGCGCGCGCTCTCACCGCCGGAGTCCATCCATGCCCTCGACCTGGAGGGGCTGCGGCGGCCGGAGATCACGTTCTGGACGGTCTGGGAAGGGCAACACCTCGTCGGTTGCGGCGCGTTGAAACGGCTTTCTGCAACGGAAGGGGAGATCAAGTCCATGCACACGGCAGCAGCCCACCGCGGCAGAGGGATTGCAGAGGCGATGCTGATCCACATTCTCGGCGAAGCAAACGCCCAGCGGCTTTCCCGTCTTAGCCTCGAAACCGGCTCCCAGCCAGGCTTCGAAGCGGCGCGGAGGCTCTACGCCAAACACGGATTTGCGGTCCGCGGCCCTTTCGGGGACTATCAAGACGATCCGAATAGCGTATTCATGACGCGCACCCTCTAAGCGCTGCGCCCGGCAGGCCCACGCGTTCCCGTCCGACTTGAGGCACCCATCCACCGCCATGCTCCGCTCATGACCGGCATTCCCTACGTCGCGCTCCTCGCAGGGCTTTTCGTGCAGACCATGGTGACGATGGGCGCGTACTCTATCCCGGCAGCCGCCCCGGCCATTGCCGCGGACCTTGGCGTACCGGGCGAGCGGGTGGGCGTCTTCATTTCCATGGTCTATGGCATGGGCATGGTGTCAGCAGTGTTCTCCGTCAGCTTCATCCACCGCTTCGGCGCTGTCAGGGTCAGCCAATTCATTCTGCTGGCGGGAATCGGTCTGTGCCTTGCCGCGGCGCTGGGCGGCACGGTCGCCGCGCTGGGGCTTGGCGCGATCCTGTTGGGTTTCGGCTATGGCGCAACCGCGCCTACCAGCAGCCATCTGCTGATGAAGCGGACGCCGCCCAAAATCCGCAACCTGGTCTTCTCCATCCGCCAGATCGGCGTGCCGCTTGGCGGGGTGATGGCCGGGTTCATCGTGCCGCCCCTGGTGCTTGCCTTCGATTGGCAGACCGCCATGGCCGTCCAGATCATCCCCGCTGTCCTCATGCTGTTGTGGCTGCAGTCAATCCGGCCCGCCTACGACGACGACCGCAACCCGGCGCTCGCCATCAGCGCCCGCGGTCTGGTGGGACCGCTATCGCTGCTCAAAGCCGTCCCGGAGATGCGGGCAATGGCGTTGATGGGCTTTTTCTACGCGGGCGTGCAGCTTTGCTTTGTGTCGTTCACCAGTGTCCACCTGTTCAATCAAGCGGGCTTCGACCTGGTTGCTGCGGGGGCCATGCTGGCGGCCTACCAGATATCGGGCGTGGTCTCGCGCCCCATCTGGGGAGTGATCGCGGATCGCTGGCTTTCCGCACGCCTGATGCTGGTCGCCATGGGCTTTACGATGGCGGCAATGGCGGTGCTGGCTGGCACTTACTCCGAGGGCTGGCCGTGGCTTGGCATCCTGGCAGTATCGATCGTCGCCGGTGCAACCGCCAGCGGCTATACTGGCTTGGCATTCGCCGAATATGCGCGGATCGGCGGGACGGAGAACGCGGCGGCCTCGACCGCGCTCGGCGCATCGGCGCAGTTCTTTGGTGTTATGATCCTGCCGACGATTTTCAGCGTATTGGTATCGGCGGGCGGTTATGCGCTAGCCTATGACATGGTGGCCGCGATGGCGGTCTTTGCGGGAGTGTCACTATGGATCTTCGGCCGGTCACAACCGCGGTATTGATGCTGGCTCTAGCCGCTTGCGCTGCCCCGGCAACAGAGCCGCCCGGCGCCCCCCCTGAGCCCAAGATCGAGCGGCTCGGCCAATTTCTCTACATGGTGCCGGTCGCCAGGGACAAGCGCGGCTGCGTGGTTTACCGAGTCGAGTCGCCCTTCCGCCGCTTCGACAATGCGCTCTATTGGCGGGCCGGCGAAGGCGATTTTTCAACAGACCCAGCATCGGCAAAGTGCATCTGACAGCCGGTCTGCTGGTTGATGCGACCGGGCATTTATGATCCTATCGCCGCCTAAAATCCGTCTGTACCAGGAATCTGCCCCATGGAAATCGGTGTTGCCTTCCCCCAGGTCGAGATCGGGACCGACCCCGTTGTCATCCGCGACTTTGCCCAAGCGGTGGAGGGGATGGGCTTCCAGCACATTTCCTGCATCGACCACGTGCTCGGCGCGCGGGAGCCAAACGAGGTACCTTGGTCGGCCAGCTACACCCGCGACCGCCAGTTTCACGAACCGCTGGTGCTGTTCGGCTTCCTGGCCGCGGTGACGCAAAAGGTGCGCATGGCCACCGCCATCCTGATCCTGCCCCAACGTCAGACCGCCCTGGTGGCGAAACAGGCGGCGGAGGTGGACGTGCTGAGCCAGGGCCGCCTGACCCTGGGCGTTGGCATCGGCTGGAATGAGGTCGAGTACATTGCGCTGAACGAAGGCTTCAAGAACCGCGCCCGCCGGTATGAGGAACAGTTCGAGGTGCTGCGCAAGCTCTGGACGGAAGAGCTTGTGACCTACAAAGGCCAGTATCACGAGATCAACGATGCCGGCATCAACCCTCTGCCGGTGCAACAGCCCATCCCGCTTTGGATCGGCGCTTTCGAGGACGTGGCGGTGCAGCGCGCCTGCCGCATTGCCGACGGCTGGTTCACGAAACCCTGGATGACGCCGGACGACGACGACAGCAAGCGGGTGCTCGATCAGGTTGGCACATGGCTGGATGAGTACGGGCGGGACAAGTCGCAGTTCTCCGTTAATGCCGTCGCATTAGCGAAACGCGGCTCCATCAACCAGTGGGTCGCCGATACCGAAGGCTGGCGCGAAATGGGTGTGAGCCACTGCACCTTCCGCACAATCGACGCCCCCTACGAGACCATCGACCAGCATATCGAAGCCTGCCGTCAATACGCGGAGGCTGTCGGCCTCAAGGGCTGAACGCAACCTCGGAAAGACCGCCGGCATGAGGTTTGCCGCTATCGCCGATTTATTTGGCAACCTTGATGCGATGGCTGCCGTGCTGGCGGACATCAATCGCTAAGACATCGTGGACGTCGTCAACCTCGGTGATAACGTCTGCGGCCCGCTGGAAGCTGCAAGGACTGCGGACATGCAGATGGAACGCGGCTTCATACCAATTAGCGGCGACCAGGACGGCCGGCTTCTGGAGTTTTGGAACGGCGGCCTCGGGCGCTGGGACCGGCGCGATTTCCGGGATCCCCAGCCGCATCATTTCGACTGGATGGCGGTGCAGCCGTACACACTCCTCTACCACGGCGATGGCGCAATTGGCTAAGCAAAGGGGGTGGCCGCTTTGGGCGAGGGCAACCGCAACCGCAACCGGATGGATAGCATAGACTGTTCCGCCGTCGCCTGACCGCCGCCGCCCTCAAAAAAACCATTTGTCGCCCCCCTAAGCCCCCGTTAACGTTGACGATACGGCCTGTGAAAAAGGGTCTAACCAAAGTGCGGCCAAGCGCGCCAACGCATGCCGCATCAACGGAGGAAACAAATGAAGAGACGGCCCCTATTCGGCGCTCTGATCGGCGCTGCCGCGCTTGCCCTCGGCATTACCGGATTTTCGCCTGGCGAAACGTCGGCCCGTACGCTGAAAGACGCGGTGGGTTTCGCGCCGGGCAGCGCCCAACACTACGCCCATGCCCGCCTCGCAGAGTACATGGAAGAAAACAGCGACATAAAGCTGAAGATTTTCTCCATGTCGCTGTTGAACCTGAAGGAAACGCCGCCCGGTATCCGTGACGGGATCGCCGACATGGGCTTCGTGCTGCCGCCCTATTATCCGGCGGAATATTCGGAGTTCAACCTGGCCGCCAACCTGTCCATGCTATCGACCACGGGCCGTCAGGTGGAAAGCCCCGGCGCTGCCATGGCCGGCGCGACCAGCGAGTACACGTTCTTCAACTGCCCCGAGTGTCTGGCGCAGTTCGAGCGCGAAAACCAAGTCTATCTCGGCACCGCCGCCAGCCCGACCTATATCATGTTGTGTACGATCCCCGTGCGGACATTGGACGACCTCAAGGGCAAAAAGTTCCGCTCCGGCGCCGCAAATTTCGGCCGGTGGGCCGAGCACTTCGGCGGCATCAAGGTCTCCATCCCCGGCAATGACATCTACGAAGCGATGGGCCAGGGCGTGATCGATTGCGCCATGCTGTCGGCCACCGAACTGACCAATCTCTCTCTTTTCGACCTGACCAAGTTCATTACCCGGCGGATCCCGGGCGGTGTCTATTCAGGCGTCGCAACGAACAATATAAACCTGGACACTTGGCGGAGCCTGTCCCTCGAACAGCGCACCGCGTTCCTGAAGGGCTCGGCCCGCGTTCAGGCCGATCTGACCTGGAAATACTACTCAGATGCCAAGAAGAACCTGGAGGCATCGCCGGGCAGAGGAATCGAGGTCTACGAACCCGATCCGGAAATCCTCAAGCAATCCGATGAATTCGTCAAAGGTGACCTTGAAGTCATCGCCGAACAGTTCAGGTCCGACTACGGCGTCGATAATACGGACGCAAAAATCCAAAAACTGGTCGAGCTTACGGACAAGTGGAAGACGCTGACCGAAGGTATCGAAGATGATCCGGAGGCGCTGTTCCAGGTCTATTGGAAAGAAATCTTCTCAAAACTCGACCCCGAAACCTACGGCATGAACTAGGCTTCATCGTCGGCAGCAAGCCGACCGCATGGATTGGCCGGAGCAACCCCTCTGCCGCATCTGCCAGATAGCCGATCCCGGCGCTGGGAAACGGGTGCAAACACGCTCCAGCCTTCCAGCGCGGTCAGGCCCAATACCGGTGCCTCGTGAACGCGAACCGTTAGGATGTTTCAATGACCGCAATCGGCCGTGTGCTGGCTATGGGCGTCAAACTGTCGACCATTATCGGTTTGATCGCAGTAGCGCTGATGATGCTGCACATCTCCATCGACGTCGCCGGCAAGTTTCTGCTGAACGAACCGATCCCCGCGACTATCGCCATGGTCTCCAACTATTACATGGTCGTCGTCGCCTTTCTGGCTATCGGGTTTGCAGAGACACGCAACGGCCATATTTCGGTGGAGGTGCTAACCGAACTGTTCCCGATGCGGACCCAACGGCATCTCTATTCCTGGAGCTATCTGATTTCCGCGCTGGTCTATGGCCTGTTGACCGTGCGCACCTGGGAAGAAGCCATCCGGGCCCACGAGACAGGCACCTTCATGATGGAGCAAGGCACCAAACTCATTACCTGGCCTTCCTACTACCTACTGCCGATCGGTTGCGGGCTAATGGTCCTGGTCGTGCTTTACCGGTTTCTGCTGTACCTGACCGGCGCGCAAAGCGGCCTAGGCGAAGTGCCAACCTTGCAGAAAGACGCCGATATTGCGGCGTCGAACGAATCCGGACTGGCGTAGAGGGGGCAAAACAATGGAAGGCTTAACCGACGTCCAAATCGGATTTATCGGCATCGGCATCCTGGTCACGCTGATTGCGCTTCGCGTGCCCATCGGCGTGAGCCTGATCGGCGTATCCTTTTTCGGCATCTGGGCCATTGTGGGCGAGCGTGCGGCCTGGGGCATTCTGGGCGTGGTCCCCTACTCCTTCGCCGCTACCTGGCAGCTATCAAGCGTGCCGATGTTCCTGCTGATGGGCTTCTTCTGCTTTCATGCAGGATTGACCAAGGGCCTGTTCGATGCGGCGCGCATGTGGCTTTCCGGGCTGCCGGGCGGGCTGGCCGTCGCCACGGTCTTTGGCGCCGCCGGCTTCGCAGCGGTCACCGGCTCCTCGGTCGCGTGTGCCGCCGCCATGGGCCGGATCGCCGTGCCGGAAATGATGCGCCACCGCTACGACGTCTCGCTCGCCACCGGCACGGTTGCGGCCGCGGGTACCATCGGCGCGCTGATCCCGCCGTCCATTCTGATGATCCTCTATGGCATTATCGCGGAAGTGCCGATCAGCCAGCTATTCCTCGGCGGTGTTGGCGCGGGCCTGCTGACCGCGTTGGGCTATGTAGTCGTCATCACCGTGCGCGCGTCGCTGAACCCGGAACTCGCCCCGCGTATCGAGGAGCGTGTGCCGCTTTCCGACAAGCTTTGGGCATTGCGGGAAACCTGGCCGGTGCTGCTGCTCATGTTCGGCGTCTTCGGCGGCCTGTTCGCCGGCCTGTTCACGCCCACGGAAGCCGGGGCCGTCGGCGCCTTCCTTTCCGTCGTCATCGCTGCGCTGAAGCGTTCGCTCAACTGGGAGAACTTCAGGAATGCGCTGCTGGAGACGCTGCTGACCTCCGCCGCGCTGTTCATCATCGCCATCGGCGCCAGCATGCTGACCCGCTTCCTGGCGTTCAGCGGTGCGGGCGACTACCTCTCCGACCTGGTGGTCGGTATCGGTGCGAACGAGTTCCTGCTGCTGGTCGGCATCTCTCTGGTCTATCTGGTACTGGGCATGTTTCTGGAGCCCATTGGCGCCATGTTGCTGACCCTGCCGATCCTGCTGCCGATCATCGATTCGACAGGCTTTAGCCTGATCTGGTTCGGCGTGCTGCTGACCAAATTCCTGGAGATCGGCATGATCACGCCGCCCATCGGCCTGAACGTGTTCGTGATTAAGGGCGTGGTCGGCGATCTGGCTACCACTTCGCTGATCTTCAAGGGAATCCTGTGGTTCCTGGTCTCGGACCTGATCGTGATCGTGCTGCTGATGGTCTTCCCGGAGATCGTGCTCTACCTGCCGAGCCTGTTGGATTAGGGGGATCTATGGAATACCGTTATCTGGGCAATAGCGGCCTGCGCGTCTCGGCCCTCTGCCTTGGCACCATGGATTTCGCCGACGGCATGGATGAGGCCTCCGCCGCATTACCAAGTTCCCTGGCGAGCTCGAGTACGCTCAAACGCTGCTCGGCAAGCTTGCTGGCGGCATCCCGCCTGGACGGTTTCGAAGGCTTTGCTGATACTGACAGGGCTTCCTCCATAGCGTGCTGTATAGCACGGGAAAAGCTTAAGATGACACCTAATGGCTCAAGTCTGACGAAATTTATCAAACGCTATTAATTTTCAATGGAAGGCATCTTTATTCTGACAGCGCAACTCTTGACATTTTTATAGAGAATGCGAGGCTGTTTGCTAAATTTAGAAATGAAGGTTTTGTCACATGAGTTTTATAATCCAACAAGCGGCTCGCGCTTCCCTATTTTTAGTCCTAAATGTCAGCATTACTGCGTGCTCTTCTTTAATTGGCCCATCCGTCAATCCAGATTGGACCAGCTATCCACAGAATCTTACTACTGAAAAAGATGTTAAAATGTGGACTCCATTCAATTTAACTTCCAAAAGCGAGTTGAAAATCCTCCCCGGAAAAGACGGAAAACCTCTTTACCATTCGAAGATTGAATCTTCAAACTCTGTTACATATGACTTCAAGACAACAAACAAAGGCGATAAAGGAACTCACGAAAAATGGATACTGCCAAATCGCAGAAATAGACACTCTGAAAATGCTCTATTCAAGTTGGTGCCCCAGGTATCCCGAGAAATATGTGGTCGAAAATATTATATCGAATGGTCAAAATACTATTACGGCTCTGAGGCAACGTTAGGAATGCCAGGCATTTCGACCCCTGCATTGAAAGTTTCTCTTCGTTGCCCAAATACTCGCTTTGAAAAATCCAACAGAGATAAGGCTATACGCAAGTTTGCATCATCATCAAAGGATTTCATCTATTTTGATACCATTGAAAAAACTTTCCCCGTTGAGAAAAATATTCTTGTTACCGCGGTTTCTGACGCGATTTCTCGCGAGAGAATTCGATCTTTAATGAAAGTGATTTCTAACGCGATTTCTCGCGAGGAAATTCCATCCGTGGAAGAACATCGCCCAATAAAAAAATTCGAACGGGGAAACATTACTTACATTCACGCATTCTATGAAAACTTCAAAACCAACATATTCAATGGCCCTTACCCTGATAGCCCTTATCCTTATACGCCTGTTCGGAAAGAATTTTTTGCGATCATTACCCCGAAGGAAAAACAATCAACTGTCCAGTTTATTTATCTTATACACACCGAATATTTTCACTACAGAGGCGTTAAATCAGCGGGCACATTCGAACCTACGACCAGCAAAGGTATAACTGCGGCTCGTCGAGATTTGGCTTTTGAAAAGGCAGTTAGTTTTTTGAACCGAATCTCAAGCTATATTAAGTATTCACCAAAATGACCGAAGCAAAATTAGATAAATCTATAAAAGGAAATGCATTCATTCTTGCATGTCTTTTCCTGGCGAGTTGTGGTGGAACCTTCACTCACAGAGGTCAGGCAATATCAAGTGAACAAATTCACCTTGAAAATAGCAGTAACCGCAATCTACAATGCAAAGTAGTCTGCAATCAGACTAATCCAGATGGTAATTGTGGACAATGGTTAACACCTCGGGGAAACGAATGCCTAAAATACCTCAGAAAATAGGCCTAATCTCAAGGATCATAGCGTGTATCTTCTTTTTTATTCTACCTACTGCATGCGCCACGAGCACAATCGGAGGCTCTTACACAAGGTCTGAAATACAAGGGAAAAAATCTGAATATTTGAATGCATACTGTGATGGTCGATGCCTTCAGGTTTCGGAAAAGGGATATTGCAGTAAGTTTACTGACGACATCTCTAACACTTGCGTAAGGTACTTCACCAATTCAGCAAGAATTGATGGAAATTGCAATCCAACAATAACCCGGAACTACGGGTCTGTGAATATTAATTGCGTATCTAATTAGAACAGTTTGAACTTACTGAGCCAGAGTTATTTGTTATAATATAGTTGCAATTGCCATTTATATCAATATTATTCTGATTATTATTACCGATTGGTGGCGAAATGTTCAGAATTTCCTTAAGATCATTCCAAACATACATGCGACATTGTCGATTATCCTTAAATTCTTTGTGAGCATATTCTTGTGCTACATTTTGCCATTTTATTGTTTGAGCTTCATAAGAGCCATCTGCTCCAGCCTTCCCTAAAAGTCGGGACAAACCACTCAGATGCGCCTCGACAGCTCCACTGATCGAAGTTTGGCTACGAGATCCCTCTTGGAGAAATTCACCGCATATACGGTCTGCAGTTTCGTATATCGTATCAAGATCTTTGGCATTAAGAGAATTACCTGCGGCGGTCGCGCTAGCCGAAACCACCAATATTACGACGCTAACGACTGTTTCTTTCCAACACATCAGCGTTCTCCATTCTACGGTCGTTTGCGTTATGAACGTTGATGCTACCATTGATCATCGGTTTTATACAAGTGAGTCATAATACAATGGAATTGATGCACTCCTAAGCAAGTGTCCAAATAGTTTCTTGGTCTCTTTGAGCCAACCTCAAAAGAACAATAGGATCTAGGTCATGTTGACAAACTTCTGATCCAAACTCGGACGGCTGCGATTTGAACGAAGCCGAGATAGCTGTCAGCGGTCTTGTCGTAGCGGGTTGCCAGGCGGCGGGAGCATTTCAGCTTGTTGAAGCAGCGCTCCACTCTGTTTCTGAGCGCGTAGGTGATGGCATCGACAGAGATAGCCTCTTTCCGGTTGACCTTGCCGGGGATGACGGCAGTGCCACCACGCCGTGTGATCACCGAGCGGATGTGATCGCTGTCATAGCCACGGTCGGCAATGAACACCCTGGCTTCAGGCAGGTCCTCATTGACCAGTGCGTCGAAGCCTTTGAAGTCGGAAACTTCGCCGCCGCTTATCTCCGCCCGGACAGGCAGTCCGTGAGCGTTGGCAATGAGGTGGATCTTGGTCGTGAAGCCACCTTTTGAACGGCCAAAACCTTCTTTCTGAGTCCCCCTTTTGCGCCGGCTGCCAAGTGATGGGCCCTGATAATGGTGCTGTCGATCATGTGAACCTGACCGGGGCTGGCGCCGCCCTCGTTGAGGGCGTCAAGAACCAGTTCCCAAAGACCCGCCAGCGTCCAACGTCGGAACTGCCGATAAACGCTCGACCATTTGCCGAATTCCTCCGGCAGATCGCGCCAGGGTGACCCGGTCCGCGCGATCCAGAACACCGCATCCAATACAAGGCGATGATCCGAGGCCGGGCGGCCTCCGCGGCCTCGAACGGCTATCAGAAATGGCTCAAAGAACGCCCACTCGGCGTCTTCCATCAACAAACGCGCCACGGCAGCCCCCGCAAAAGCTACCTTGAATCAGATCAAAGCCGATTTGGGAATCCAGTTTGTCAACACAACCTAGACTTTAAGGAATCGCCCGTACCCAACATCTGTCGGTTCATATCGAGCCAAAATCCTCTCCAACACCGGCAGCAAGTACTCCCGGAACAGCGCCGGGTTTTCGCTCATGGGGAAGTGGCCCATGCCGCGCATGACTTCGAAATGGGCGGCTCCGGCCAGTTCCGCCACTTCGCGGCCCATCTCCGGCGTCGCGCTCGGGTCGTACTCGCCGCTTAGCAAATACAACGGACAGGGCGAGTCCTTCAGCCCGTCGGCCAGGCCGTTCCGCAGGTCGCCATCGGTGAAGTAGTACTGAACGTCGCCCCAGAAGATGCCCGGCCCGCCCTGCATGTAGTGCCACATGGTCTCCCAGCGCTCGGGCGAGGGAGATTGCGGGGCGATCATCCCGGCCATGCTGGCGCCCGCGAGCTTGCCGCCGTGGATGTCCGGGCGGTGCAAAGCCATCTCCGGCGCGGGATCGCCGAGGCTACAGTCCTCCGCATAGAGCGCCGACTGCAAGCCGATGGCCGCCCGGAATTTCGCGCCATGCTGCAAGGCCAGGTGCAGCACCACCCGCCCGCCGATGGAGCAGCCCATGACCACCGGCCGGTCCAGCTTGAGCGCTTCCACCACCGCCATCACCGTGCCCACATAGCGCTGGGTCGTGAGTTCATAGACCTCCGCCTCAAAGCCCGCGGGCGGGGAGGACTTACCGTGCCAGGGCAGGTCGAAGGCGATGACCCGGAAATTCTCCGTCACCGCTGGATCATTCAGCAGGTGCCGGAACTGGCGCCCGTCGCTCCCCGCTGTGTGCAGGCAGAGCAAGGCCGGGCCGATGCCTGCCTCCTCGAAGTAAAGCCGGTGCCGCCTGCCCTCGATATCCAGGTGCAGGTAGCGGCCCACGACCTCCTCAATCCTGGGCGGCTCGCCGACATCGCCGGGACCAATGTCCTCGTCCGAGAGGTTCGCGAATAGCATTTCCAGCAGCAGCGTGTGCCGGAAGAATGCGTTCATGTCGCCATGCACCGACAGGTTCTGCGTGCGCCGCATGGTGGTGAGCGTCTGGAAGCCTGGCCTCGGCTCCGGCTTCCGCAATTCCGCCCAAGCCTCCGGGCTCGCGCTCATGGTGAAGGCCACGCCGCCCGCCGGTTCTCTGTCCGATAGCGTCAACAGGCCACCGGCGAGCGAGGCAAACGTCACCGTCTCCCCGGCCTTGATAGCGAACGATAAATTCTCAAAGCCCGCATGCTGACGGATGTTGGCGTTGGCCTGGGCGCGGGCGCGGAGATAGTCGAACATGGCGTTTCCTCGGGCTGCTTCTTTGGGTGCGGCGGCAGGCTAGCCCCTCCCCTGCCCCAGGCCAAGCCGAAGCCCTTGCCCTCCGCCGCGTGCCATGGGAACTTGGCGGCCAACAAACGCAAACCTCTTGGAGACGCACGATGAAATTAGGGCTGCTGCTGGGCTATTCCGGCTCTGACATGAATGTTGCCATGGAAAAGGTGCACGAGGCAGAAAACCTCGGCTTCGACTCGGTCTGGACATCGGAAGCCTGGGGCACCGACGCCATGACGCCAGCCTCCTGGGTGCTGGCGCAGACCAAGAGGGTCAAGGTCGGCACCGCCATCTGTCAGATGCAGTCGCGCACCCCGGCGCTCGCGGCGATGACCGCCATGACGCTGAACCTGATGAGCGGCGGCCGCTTCATCCTCGGCATCGGCCCGTCCGGCCCGCAGGTGATCGAGGGCTGGCACGGCGTCCCCTTTGGCAAGCCGCTGCTGCGCACCCGCGAGTATATCGAAATCATCCGCAAGATCCTGGAGCGCAAGGGGCCGCTGGAGTACGAGGGCGAGCATTACCAGATCCCCTACACCGGCCCCGGCTCCACCGGCCTCGGCAAGCCGCTGCGTTCCATCCTGCACGGCGATCCGTCCATGAAGATCTATTCCGCCAGCTTCTCGCCCAAGGGCGTGGAGAATGCGGGCGAGGTCGCCGACGGCATCTTCCCAATCTTCATGAGCCCGGAGAAATACGACCTGTTCGGCGAGCCACTCTCCAAGGGTTTTGCCAAGGTGCCGGGCAAGTCGCTCCAGAATTTCGACATGATGCCGTTCGTCGAGTGCGAAATGGGCGACGATCTGGATGCCTGCCGCAAGCCGATCAAGGAGCATATGGGCTTCTATATCGGCGGCATGGGTGCCCGCGATAAGAACTTCTACAATGACTATGCCAAGAACCTCGGCTATGAGGCCGCGGCGGTGGAGATCCAGGACAAGTTCCTCGGCCGTGACAGGGAAGGCGCCTATGCCGCCGTGCCGGATGCGCTGGTGGACGAAGTGGCACTGGTCGGCCCTAAGGAGCGGATCAAGGAGCGCCTCCAGGATTGGAAGGCCGCCGCGAAGGAGCGCAAGGTCGACAGCATGCTGCTCCGCGGCACCACCTCCGTCGAGGCCATGCGCGTCATCGCGGAAGAGGTGTTGTAGAACCAGAAGGGAGCAGCGCGCATGGGACAGCGCCTAGCCGGGAAAACGGCGGTCATTACCGGGGCCGCCAACGGTATCGGCAAGGCCACCGCCGAGCGCTTTGCCGCCGAAGGCGCACGCCTCGTGCTGGGCGATATCGAGGCCGAAACGATGGAGGCTTTGGCGGCACGGCTTCGCGCGGACGGTGGCGAGATAGTCACGGTTCTCGGCGACGTGACCGAGGAAGCGCCGGCCAAAGACCTGGTCGACAAGGCGGTCGAGGCTTTCGGCAGCGTCGATGTGCTGGTGAACTGCGTCGGCGGCGCGCGCGGCGGCTATGTCTGGGAAATGCCGGTGGAGACGTGGGACGCGGTCCTGCGGCTCAACCTGCGGAGCATGTTCTTATGTACCAAACATGCCTCCGCCCGGATGATCCAGCAGGGCTCCGGCAGTATCATCTGCCTGTCATCCGGCGCGAGGGAGGGCACGCCCTGGGCGGCCTATTATGGCGGCAGCGCCCCCTACTCCGTCGCCAAGGCAGGCGTGCATGGCTTTATCCGTGATGTTGCGATGGAGTTGGCGGAGCGCGGCGTGCGCATCAATGCGGTCGCGCCCGGCCCGATCGATACGGAACGGGTGGGCGTGAACCTTCGCCGGTTGAATGAGACGGTGGAACTCAGCCCCAACAAGATGACGCCCATGGGGCGGCTCGGCCTGCCGGAAGAGGTGGCGAACGCTATTCTGTTCCTTGCCAGCGACGAGTCGACATACACTACCGGCCATACGCTGGCCGTTACGGGCGGGCGTTAGAGGACGCACGAGGAAGCACATAGATGTTGAATGGCTTCTCCGCCCAGCGCATCGCGATCGGCGAGAACGAGTTGTATGTCCGCACCGGCGGCTCCGGCCCGCCATTGCTGCTGCTGCACGGCTATCCGCAGACCGGCGCCATGTGGCACCAGGTGGCGCCTAAGCTGGCCGAGCACTACGCGCTAGTTATTCCGGACCTGCCCGGTTACGGCCAGAGCAAAGGCCCACCCTGCGATTCAGCGTTCGAGGCCTATTCCAAACGCACGACCGCCCAAACCATGGCCGACCTGATGAGCCATTTGGGCCACGACACGTTCCGCCTGGCCGGACACGACCGCGGCGCGCGGGTGGCGTTCCGGCTCGCGCTGGACCATGCGGCGCGGGTGGAGAAGTTCGCGGCGCTCGACATCGTTCCGACGCTCGACCAATGGGCGAAGATGAACGCCGACCGGGCTTTGAGCGGCTATCACTGGCAGTTCCTGGCGGTGCCCGCACCGGTGCCGGAGAAGATGATCGGCAGCGATCCGGACATGTACCTGGAGCATCTGCTGCGCCGCTGGGCCGGGAACTTCGATGCGCTGACCCAGGGTTCGCTCGACGACTACCGGGAGGCGTTCCGCAAGCCGGCGGTCATCCACGCCACCTGCAACGACTACCGCGCCGGCGCCAGCATCGACCGCGTCCACGACCAGGCAAGCCGCGATGCGGACGAGAAAATCGCTTGCCCGGTGCATGTGATCTGGGGCCGGGGTTACCTCTCCAACCGGGCAGGCTCGCCCTTGCCGGTCTGGCAGCAATGGGCGGACGATGTCGGCGAAACGGGCCTCGACTGCGGCCACTTCGTGGCGGAAGAGTTGCCCGGCGAATGCGCCCGCGCCATGCTGGTTTTTTTCGAATAGCTCTACCCAATAGAAATCAGGAACGCCCCCAATGAAACTCGGTCTTTCCATCGGTTATTCCGGCGCGCAAATGGACCTGCCGGTCGAGCGCGTGCAGATGGCGGAACGGCTCGGCTACGACTCGGTCTGGACGGCGGAGGCCTATGGCTCCGACGCCGTCACGCCCCTCGCCTACCTCGCCGCCAAGACGGAGCGCATCCGCCTCGGCACCGGTATCATGCAGTTGGCAGCGCGCACGCCCGCCAATGCCGCGATGAGCGCCGGCACGGTGGACGCTATGGCTGGCGGCGGGCGCTTCATCATGGGCCTCGGCGTCAGCGGCCCGCAGATCGTGGAGGGCTGGTACGGCCAGCCCTGGGGCCGCCCCTACTGGCGGATCAAGGACTATGTCGAAATCTGCCGCAAGATCTGGGCGCGGGAGGAAGGCCTGACTCATGAGGGCAAGGAAATCAGCCTGCCCTACCAGGGCGAGGGCGCCTTGGGCATCGGCAAGCCGCTGAAATCCATCCTTCACATGAACCCCAACATTCCGATCTTCATCGGGTCCGGCAAGGAAGCCTCTGTACGCCTGACGGGCGAGGTTGCCGACGGCTGGCTGCCGTTGGGATTCGTCCCCGGCTCGCTGGACGAATACAAGCCCTGGCTGGAACAGGGCTTCGAGCGTGCCCGCAAGAAGGGCGTGGACAAGGGTTGGCACAATTTTGAAATCCACTCCGGCGTCTTTGTCGATGTGGACTCCGATGTGAAAGCCGCCATCGACCGCCTGCGCCCGCGGGAGGCGCTCTATGTCGGCGGCATGGGCCACCGGGACAAGAACTTCCACAACGACATGATGCACCGCCGCGGCTTCGGCGAGGCTGCTGACCGCATCCAGGAACTCTACCTGGCCGGCCGGAAGGCGGAGGCAGAGGCCGCCGTGCCGGAAGAGTATATCGACCTGAAATCGCTCATGGGCCCACCCGCCCGCATCAAGGAGCGCTACAAAGCGTGGGAGGATTGTGGCGCCACATCGCTGACCGTCCGTTCCGCCCAGGAAGAAGCGATCCACGTGATGGCGGAGGCGGCAAGACTGAACCAGCCACGATAGGCGCTTTAAAGAGGGGCGTGAACCAATTCACAGCCCCTTCTGCGGCACCAGCATATTCTTGCTTAGTATTAGGGCCGCAGCGCACGGCATGGCTCCGCGGGCGGTCCTTTCAACGGAAAGGAATGCCCACAATGAAGCGCTATATCCTCCACTTGCTGGTTGCGGCCGGTTTGGCACTCACTGCCGCTTGCGATGGCAGTCCGCAAAGCCAGGACACGGCCAAGAAGCCTGACCGAACGACGCCGCAGGATCACCCGCCGGTCTCCAAAGACGACCCGATGAAGCTGACCATGCCGCGGGACGTGACCCCTGCGACCATGATCGCCTATTCCGGGCACGGCATGTATTTCGATCACCTTGCCCGGCAGATCAAAGTGGACGACCTGCTCGTCCAGACCATGGAACGCTCCATGAGCGACCAGTTGATGGAACAGGCGGCCGGCAAGCTGGACGACAAAGAGGTGGAGCTGATCAAGGAGGCGCAGGCATACGCCCAATCGGGTGAGTTGAAGCCCGCCTACGCGGCCCTGCTGCAGGGAGCCGTAACCTCCCGGCTGATGGAGTTTGCGGATAAGCGCCTGCTGGCGCAGTTCGAGTGGCGGCACCGGCTGCTGATGCGCCGCTATACCCATTTGACCATCGACCGCCGCTGGCTGGAGATCTATCCCGTCCGCCTGCGCGGAATTCTGCGGTTCGCCGGACCATGGGTCGTCATCCAGCCCAGCACTGACTATGTGCAACGCTGCCGGGCCGATGACGTGCCGATCCCGCCGCAATGGTCGGAGGCCAACCCGAACGGCTGGGAATATCATGGCCTGCTGGTGCAGAACCTGTTGCAGCCGGGCGACGATGCCCATGTGTGGACCTGGTCGGACCCGCATGACCGCGGCGGTTGCGTATTCCTGCCGCGCGGGACCAGCGGCAACGGTTTGGCGGGTACGCTCTGCCAGAGTGCAAGCACGGGGAAGGCCTGTATTTGGGACAACCTCGACCGCACGACGGGCGCGGTGCTGGGCTGGAAGAACGTCACCCTGAACGTGAATCAGATGCAGGACGGCGACATGCTGGCCTCCAACTGCACCAGCTGTCACCGGGGCAACAACGCCTTCCTGATGTCGCCCGACGATCCCACCTGGGAAAAGATCCTGCGGCCGGTGAACCAGGCGAATGTGGGCGCCAATTTCACGACGAACCTGGATGCGGGCATCCCTCGTTACACCATGATCTCGAATCAGCCGGGATGGACGAATCCGTCGGCCAGCCAATGCATCGGCTGCCACGAACGGCCGACCGTCGGCTTCACCGCCATACCGAATCCGATGCCGCCGAACTGCGCCAACTCCAACAGCGATCCGTCCGACTGCTACAACTAACCAACAAGAAATACGCCAATACCGGCCCAGGGCGGCGGGCCGGTATTTTTCGCCGCACGGATTCCTATCGAAATACCGTTCGGCCTGATTTCATACCATATGCCTACTTTGCTACACAGTTTCCACAAATTTGTGGAAATTTTCTTTGGATTTGGCGGGTTACACAGAAATCCGCTGCTCGACCAGCATCGATTTAATGGTTAACGTTTGATCTGCGGCACACGCAAACACGTAATTGTGGATAGAAAATGCGCTCTGGAATAGCCACCTGTTAACGAAGCAACAAGGAATCTGGGCGTATGGTTAAAATGGAGAACGCTTAGGGAACATCGCAACGGGAGAGCGCGGAATTCCGCGATCCGGAGGTTAAATGATGGATATCTTTGAGTCCTACGCTGAGGGTTATGCTACGCGCGCTGAGGAGGAGATGTCGCTGCAGGACTATCTGATCGCCTGCCGCTCCGACCCTTCGATGTATGCGTCTGCGGCCGAGCGTATGGTTAACGCAATCGGCGAGCCGGAGATCATCGACACCTCTCATGATCCAAGGCTTGGCCGTATCTTTCAGAACCGCACGATCAAGCGATACCCCGCCTTTGCCGAATTCTACGGCATGGAAGACACGATCGAGCGGATCGTCGGCTATTTCCAGTATGCGGCGCAGGGGCTGGAAGAGCGGAAACAAATCCTCTACCTGCTCGGCCCGGTCGGTGGCGGCAAGTCCACCCTTGCCGAGAAGCTGAAGCGGCTGATGGAAGAAAAGCCGGTCTACGTGCTGAAGGCCGGCGATCAGGTAAGCCCCATCTTTGAATCACCCCTGGGCTTGTTCGAACCTGATCGGCATGGCGACCTGCTCGAAGAGAAATACGGCATACCGAAGCGCCGAATCACTGGCCTGATGAGCCCCTGGGCGGTGAAACGCCTGGACGAATTCGGCGGCGATATCAGCCAGTTCAAGGTGGTGCGCATGATGCCATCGAAGCTACGGCAGGTCTGTATCGCCAAGACCGAGCCCGGCGACGAGAACAACCAGGATATTTCCGCCCTGGTTGGCAAGCTGGATATCCGCCAACTGGAGCACTTCAGCCAAGCCGACCCTGACGCGTATAGCTATTCCGGCGGCCTCAACTGCTCGACCCAGGGGCTGCTGGAGTTTGTGGAGATGTTCAAGGCACCGATCAAGGTGCTGCATCCCCTGCTGACGGCAACCCAGGAAGGCAACTACACCGGCACGGAAAGCTTCGGCGCCATGCCGTTCCAGGGCATCATCCTGGCGCACTCGAACGAGGCGGAATGGCAGCAATTCCGCAATAACAAGAACAATGAAGCGTTCCTGGACCGCATCTGCGTGGTCAAGGTGCCCTACTGCCTGCGGGTTTCGGAAGAGGCGAAGATCTACGAAAAGCTGCTGCGCGAGAGCGAACTGGCGCAGGCCCAATGTTCCCCGGAGACGCTGACAATTCTGGCCCGGTTCTCCGTGCTTTCCCGCCTGAAACAGCACGAAAACTCCAACCAGTACTCGAAAATGCGCGTCTATGACGGCGAGTCGCTGCGGGACAAGGATCCCAAGGCCAAGTCCATTATGGAATACCGAGATGCCGGCGGCATTGACGAGGGCATGACGGGTATTTCCACGCGCTTCGCCTTCAAGGTGCTGTCGGAAACCTTCAACTTCGATTCGGACGAGGTCGCAGCCGACCCTGTGCATCTGATGTATGTGCTGGAACAGTCCGTGAAGCGCGAGCAGTTCCCGGCGGAGACCGAAAGCCGGCTGCTGGAGACCATCAAGACGGAGCTGGCGCCGCGCTATGCCGAATTCATCGGCAACGAAATCCAGAAGGCTTATCTGGAAAGCTACAGCGAGTATGGCCAGAACCTGTTCGACCGCTACATCGCCTACGCCGACGCCTGGATCGAAGACCAGGACTACAAAGATCCGGATACCGGCCAGCTTCTGGACCGCAGCATTCTGGATTCCGAACTCGCCAAAATCGAGAAACCGGCCGGCGTTGCCAACCCCAAAGACTTCCGGAACGAGGTGGTCAAGTTTGCACTGCGCGCACGGGCCAACAATGACGGCAAGAACCCGTCCTGGACGTCTTACGAAAAGCTGCGCGACGTGATCGAGAAGCGCATGTTCGGCCAGGTGGAAGACCTGCTGCCTGTCATCTCGTTCGGCTCCAAGAAGGATTCGGAATCCGACAAGAAACACCAGGAGTTCGTCGACCGGATGGCTGACCGCGGATACACCCCGCGTCAGGTCCGCCGTCTCGTCGAATGGTACATGCGCGTCAACAAAGCGGGGTAAAGCGCCCGGCAGAAAGTAGGGCCAATGCGCCACTTTATTGACCGCCGCCTGAACCCGAAGGACAAGAACCTCGGCAACCGCCAGCGGTTCATCCGGCGGGCGCGCGATCAGATCCGGCGGGTTATCAACGACTCGATCAAGGACCGGAAGATCGCGGACGTGGATTCGGGCGAGACGGTGACCATCCCATCCCGGCCCATCCATGAGCCACGCTTCCGCCATAGCGGCAAGGGCGGCTTCCGGGAAGGCGTGCTCGGCGGGAACAAGGAGTTTTCGCCGGGCGACCGTATTCGCAAGCCCCAGGGCGGGGCTGGCGAAGGCCGCGGCAAGGAAGGCTCGGACGATGGGGAGGGCGACGACGATTTTCAGTTCGCCCTTAGCCGAGACGAGTTCCTGGACCTGTTCTTCGAAGACCTGGAACTGCCCGATCTGGTAAAAAAGGTGCTGCTGGAGCTCGACACCGACAAGCCGAGGCGCGCAGGTTTCACCACGGCCGGCACGCCGACGCGGCTCGCCATACGGCGGACCATGCGCAACTCGCTTGGCCGTCGCCTGGTGCTGCACCGCCCGGCGGAGGAGGAACTTCAGGAGGTGGAGGAACTGATCCGCGAGATCGAAGAAAGCGGCGAGGACGACCACCCCGGCCTGGAGGCGCTCTACGCCAGGGCGGAGGCGCTGTCACGGCGCCGGCGCCTGGTCGCTTTCATCGACCCGCTGGATATCCGCTACCGCCGTTACCAGCCTCAGCCTGCGCCGAATTCCAAGGCGGTGATGTTCTGCCTGATGGACGTCTCCGGCTCCATGGGTGAGCGGGAGAAAGACTTGGCCAAGCGGTTCTTCATCCTGCTGCACTTGTTCCTGCGCCGCCAATATGACCGCATTGAGGTGGTATTCATCCGCCACACGCACCATGCGAGCGTGGTCGATGAAGACACGTTCTTCTATAGCCGCGAGACCGGCGGCACGGTGGTCTCCACCGCGCTGAATGAAATGCTGAACGAGATCAAGGAGCGCTACTCGCCTGCGGAATGGAATATCTATGCCGCCCAAGCCTCCGACGGGGAGAATTTCGCAGGAGACAGCGAGCACTGCGCCTCGCTGCTCCGCGAAAAGATCATGCCGCTCACCCAGTACTATGCCTATGTCGAGATCCTGGACGAGCGGGAGATCGAACTGTTCGCAAATCCGGACGTCGGCGCCGCCCTTTGGCGCTCCTACCGCGGTGTGGCGGAGGAGTGCGAGAATTTCGCCATGAAACGCGTCGGCCGCCCAGGGGACATCTACCCCGTCTTCCGGGAATTGTTTGCAAAGAAGGGGACCTAGGCGATGACCGTAGAAAGCCCCGCCATCAAGCGCGCCGCGCCAATGTTCGACGGCCATGAATGGACCTTCGACCTGCTGAAGCGGCTCTATGACGAGATCGAGATCGTCGCTCATGAAGACCTGGGCCTGGATGTCTATCCGAACCAGGTGGAGGTGATTTCATCGGAGCAGATGCTGGACGCCTATGCCTCGCTCGGCATGCCGATCCTCTACCGGCACTGGTCCTTCGGCAAGCGCTTCGCCCGCGACCAGAAGCTCTATCAGCAGGGCCGGTCCGGCCTTGCCTATGAGATCGTCATCAACTCCAACCCGTGCATTTCTTACAATATGGAGGACAATTCGGCGGCATTGCACACGCTGGTGATGGCCCACGCAGCCTTTGGGCATAACCATTTCTTCAAGAACAACTACCTGTTCCGGGAGTGGACGGACGCAGGTTCCATCCTGGATTTTCTGGATTATGCCCGCCGCTTTGTTGCCGCCTGCGAAGAAAAGCATGGCTTTGCAGACGTAGAGGCGACCCTCGACGCCGCCCACGCCCTGATGGATCACGGTGTCTTCCGGTATCATCGCCGTCCGGAGCCGACAGTAAAGGAATTGCAGGACCGCCGCCGCCGCATCGCGGAGGAGCAGGACCGCTCCTACAACGACCTCTGGCGCACGGTGCCAAACGATCCCTCCCGGCCCGAACCGACCCTGGCGGAGCAGGAGGCGAAGGAGCGTCAGAAGGCGCTGCATCTGCCAGAGGAGAACCTGCTCTACTTCCTGGAAATGAACAGCCCGTCGCTGAAGGACTGGCAGCGGGAGCTGCTCTCCATCGTCCGGCAATTGGCGCAGTACTTCTATCCCCAGCGCCAGACCAAGGTCATGAACGAGGGCTGCGCGACGTTCGTCCATCATCACATCGTCAATGCGCTTTATGACAAGGGCCTGCTGTCCGACGGCGCCATGCTGGAAATCCTGCATTCGCACTCCAGCGTCGTTTTTCAGCCCGACTTTGACGATCCCCGCTATTCGGGCCTCAACCCCTACACGCTCGGCTTCAACATGATGAGCGATATCAAGCGCATCGTGACGGAGCCCAAGGACGAGGACCGCGAGTGGTTCCCGGACCTGGCAGGGACCGGCGACTGGCGTGCGGCGTTGAAACATGCCTGGGCGAACTACCGCGACGAGAGCTTCATCCAGCAATATCTGAGCCCGCGCATAATCCGCGACATGCGCCTGTTCGTGCTGACCGACCAGTCCGACGAACCGCACTACGAAGTTGCCGATATTCACGACGATCGCGGCTACCGGCATGTGCGCCAGTCGCTGGCCCGCGGCTACGATCCGGGCATTGCCGACCCCGACATTCAGGTGGTGGACGCGGATCTGAAAGGTGACCGGGTTCTGCGCCTGAAACACATTGTCCGTGATGGGATTCCGCTGGCCGAACGCGACAGGGACGAAAACCTGCTGCATCTGAAGCGGCTCTGGGGATACGAGGTGCAGTTGGTCGGCGAGGACCGGCTGACGGACGAGACGGTCTACGAGTCAGCCACGCAGACATAGTACCGGCGGCAAGAGACAAGGTTAACGCCGCCGCGCCAGTCGCTGCTCCCGCCACCAGATGAAGAACCCGGAAGCGACGATGATCGCGCCGCCAAGGAAACTGGCCCGCAACGGCACTTCGCCCCAGGCGAAGTAGCCGACCGCCAGTGCAAAAAGGATCTGGGTATAGTCGAACGGGGCCAGCACTGTTGCCGGCGCATGGCGGTAGCCGGTCAGAAACGCGTATTGCGCGATAGCGCCCAGCCCGCCCACGGCGGCGAAAATCAGCCAGTCCCCCAGGCTGGGCGTCACCCAGACAAAAGGCATGGCAACGCCGGCCACCACGATATTGGCCAGCGCATAGAGGAAAAAGATGCGGCTGGCGGGCTCCCGGCGTGAAAGCTGGCGGATCGCCACGACCGCCATGGCGTAGAAAAACGCGCCGCCAAGCGCGACCAGCGCAATCCAGTTCAGGTCCGCGCCCGGCTGCACGATGATCAGGACACCGCCGAAGCCCACCGCCGCCGCGGTGGCGCGCCGCCAGCCGACGCTCTCGCCCAGCAGGGGCACGGAAAGCACGGTCAGAAACAAGGGCATGGCGAAACTGATGGCGGTCACGGTCGCAAGCGGCATCCGCGTCACGGCATAGAAGATGGCGATGGTCGAGAGCAGGCCGTAAGCCGCGCGGATCACATGGCTGAGCGGCCGGTCGGTCCGCCAGAGATTACTCCCCTCCCGCCAGAGCAATGGCAGGGCCAGCCCCAGGCCAAAGACATAACGCATCAGCAGCACTTGCAGGGGCGAGTAGCCAGCGCCCAGCAATTTCACACAAGCGACCATCATCGAAAACGTCAGGGAGGCAAAGCAGATCGTAGCAATGGCAAAGCCAAGGCGGTCTTCGCCATCGCCGCGACCCGCGGGCGCGCCGCGCGCGCTCACCCGTTCCCTGCCAGCCTGCGCTCGCGCCACCAGACGTAGAGCCCTGCCCCCGCCAGCACCAGCGCACCGGCGACGGTCATCAGGTCCGGTGTGGAGCCCCATATCAGGAAACCCAGTATCGTCGCCCAGACCAGCGAACTGTAGCTGAACGGTGCCAGCACCGACGCAGACGCCAGCATGTAGGCACGAATGACGATCGACTGGGCTGCCAGATGGAACACCGCCAGCGCCACCAGCATCAGCCACTGCTCGCCCGTTGGCCAGACGAAGCTGGAAATGCCGAACGGCAGCACGGCCACGAACCCGGCAAACGTCGACCAGGCAAGGACGGTCAGTCCATTCTCAGTGGAGCGCATGGAGCGCGTTATGACGATGGTGCTGGCCCAGCAGGTCGAAGCCAGCACCGGGAACAGCATTGCCCATTCAAACGTCGGGGTACCAGGCCGCAAGATCATCAGCACGCCGCCAAAGCCAAGCAACACCGCCGCCCAGCGCCGCCAGCCCACCTTCTCCCCCAGGAAGGGTACCGACAGCGCCGTTATCAGCAATGGCGATAGGAAGGAAATGGCGGTCGCTGTCTCCAGCGGGAGTGCGCGGACACCATAGACAAAAGATGTGGCTGCACCGATTTGGAATACGCCACGCACGATGTGCAGGCCGGGTTTGGCAGTGGCGAGCGGCCGCTCCTTCCAACGGTAGATCACGATGCCCAGGACGACGGAGGCCACCATGGCGAAGCGGATGGTGATGATCGCCTCCGGCACCATGCCGGTCTGCGTCAGCAGTTTGGCGGTGGCATCCAGACTGACAAATAGCAGCGTCGTGCAGAGAACCAGCAGAATAGCCAGGCTCGGCCGGTCGCCGCCGGCTGCCGGGGGCGCGGCGACGGACGCATTCTGCGCCAGGGACCTGTTGAGACTCACGGTATGAGCGCGCTGTGTTCAGGCCGCGGCGAGGAAGGGCAGCAGGTGGCTAAGCACCGCGTCCGGCTGTTCCTGCTGAACCCAATGGCCAGCGCCTTCGACCAGATGAATGCCCCGCACATCGGTGCAGGCTTCACGTTCCATTTTTTCCAGCGCACCGGAGGATTGCTGGATGCCCCAATCGCTCGCGCCGGAGATGAAGGCAAAGGGCACGTCGATTGTGCGACCGGCGAACACCTGCTGCTCGGTGTTGAACAGGCCGCTGGTGCGCGCCCGGTACCATTGCAGGCCGCCCTGGAAACCGTTGCGGCCGTATTCCGCGGCGAACACCGCCATTTCGTCCTCCGGCATCCACTGGCACGCCGCGATGTGCGCGGCTGACGGCATTTCGTGCGCCACCGTTTCCGCCATACTTTCGCCCAAGTCCATGACGTAATAGGTCGGCATCTTCGCCAGTTCGTCCGCATTCCAGGCCGCGAGCCGGAAGGGCTTGTTGCCCGGCCAGTCGGCGCTTTTGTGGTGGAAATAGGCCCGCAGGAAGGCATGCACGCCCTGGGGCGCGCGCCACATATCCTCATTCGCCGGGCGCGTGGAATAGTACCACTGATAGTGCTTGCGCGGCCGCTCCAGCGCCGCCAGGTCGGCGTGCAAATCGCTTGCGCGCTTCGCTGCATTCAGGGCGGGCGGCCCCGCGAACGGCGCGCTCATGATGCAGCAGCGGCGGAACACGTCCGGGCGCAGCAGGGCCGCCCAGGCTGCCACCATCGCGCCGAAGTCATGGCCGACGACTGCGTGCGCCTCTGTCCGGCCCAGCGCCGCCATCAGGCCCATCACGTCGCGCACCAGGTTCATCACCCGGCTCTCAGCCAAGTCGCCG
Source organism: Alphaproteobacteria bacterium (assembly GCA_965222315.1). Classification (GTDB taxonomy): domain Bacteria; phylum Pseudomonadota; class Alphaproteobacteria; order Bin95; family Bin95; genus JACKII01. The sequence goes on from OZ244951.1 coordinate 4,357,314, forward strand.
TCATAGCTGGGGTTCCAGCCGAGCGTCCGGCCATAGCCGCGCTGGTCCGGCGCGACGACCCAATAGCCTGCCTCGGCCAGCGCCGGCATGACCTTGCGCCAGCTATAGGCCAGCTCCGGGAAGCCATGCAGCAGCACGACCAGAGGCCGCCCCGGTTCCTCGAACCCGGCCTCCAGATAGTGCATGGTAAGACCATTGCCATTGTCGGCAAAGCGCGAACGGATATCCGGCAAAGCGGGTGCGTCAGTATAGGCGAGGGCCATTGGCGGGCGTTTCCAGGGGCAAGCGTTTATTGTTGCCCCAACGCTATCACGCCACCCGCCGCGGCGGATAGCCGGGTTCGTGCATGGCTGCATTGTTCCCGGACGGGTAGAGGTAGTTCCGGGTCAGGGGCACGGCATCACGCTCCCGGGTCAGTTGGAACTGCGCGACCATCAGGTGGTCATGCCGGAAACCGGCTTCACACCCCGCCAAGTAGAATTCCCACATCCGGCAGAAGCGCTCGTCATAGAGGGCCGCAGCGGCATCCCAGCGGGCCTTGAATGCAGCACGCCAATGCTTCAGGGTTTCCGCGTAGTGGAGGCGAAGGCATTCCATATCGCAGGTCCAGAGCCTGGACCGCTCGACCGACGACATGACCTCCGACACTGCCGGGCAATAGCCCCCCGGAAAAATGTACTTCATCAGCCAGGGATTTGTGGGCCAAGGAGTGCCGGACTGCACAATCGTGTGTATCATGGCAACACCGTCCTCACTCAACCGGTCGCGCACGGTGTCAAAGAAGGTGTCGTAGTTCGGCACGCCCACATGCTCGAACATCCCGACGGAAACGATCCGGTCATAAGTGCCGGTCTCGTCCCGGTAGTCGCGGAGATGAAATTCAACGCGGTCCGAAAGCCCCCGCTCCGCTGCCTTTGCCACGGCATAGGCATGCTGTTCTTCCGAGAGGGTAATGCCGGTGACATGCGCGCCGGTGGTCTCCGCAATATGTATAGCGAGTCCGCCCCAGCCGCAGCCGATCTCCAGCACCTTATGCTCCGGCCGCAGCAGCAGCTTGGCGGCGATATGATCGAGTTTGGCCAGTTGCGCTTCTTCCAGGCTCATGCCCGGATCGGCGAAATACGCACAGGAATACTGACGCCTTGGGTCCAGAAAAAATTCGTAGAGTTCGGTTGAGAGGTCGTAGTGGTGGGCGACATTAGCCCGGGACCGCGTGATCGGGTTGGCCTGTGCAAAACGGCGCAACAGATAGCGCAACTTGATAGTCCACTTGTCCAACAAACTGACCCCTTGATGGGCGGTGTTGCGGACGACGAGTGCGAGGAAATCATAGATGGAATGGCCGTCATCGACAGTCAGGGTACCATCCATAAAGGCCTCGCCAATGGCGAGCCGCGGGTTCAACGCCAGCTTCCAATGGAGCGCCGGGGAGTGCAGCCGGACCACGATCTGATCGGCCGATGACGGTTTTCCGAAGGTATGCTTGTGCCCATTCGCGTCGTAGACGGTCAAATGGCCTTGCACAATCACCTTGCGCAGCAAGATGCCAAATAGCATTGCGCGTCTCCCAAACTTACTCTCGCCGCCGGCTGGAATCTCCCCTCTGCCGCGGATCAAGACAACATTCAGATATAAGTCTGCCGCGGAATTTGCTGCGCGCCAAGTGTTTGATGATGGGAAATTGCTATTTCTGCTTACTTTCTTAGTGAACGACGCCCTTTTCCTTAAGCCTCCGGCGGCCCCCAAGCAGTGATCGGCGGCAGGTTGCCCCTATACTGCTCCACCTGCACCAAGGCCGAATGGCTCGACGGCCCCTGCCCCAGCTTGGATGTGCCCTCGTCGCGGGTCAGTACGTTCGGATTGCCGTGTTTATCCATGCCGCCCGGCTCAGTCGGATCGTACCAGGCGCCGGTCGCGAACTGCACTACACCGGGCATTACCCGGTCCGTCACGACAACGCCGGCGAGCGTTTCACCGCGATCGTTGAAGACGCGGACAATGTCCCCATTGCCGACCTGCCGCGCCGCCGCGTCGTCCGGGTGCAGCCAGATCGGCTCCCGGCCCTTGATCTTGCTGGCCAGGCTCAAGCCTGCCGGGTCGTTCTGGCCGTGCAGGCGCGTGCGTGGCTGGTTGGAAATCATGTGGAGCGGGTGCTTCTCCGCCTCGCCAACCTTGCCGAGCCATTCGCGCGGCTCCAGCCACACGGGATGGCCGGGGCAGTCGTCATAGCCGAAGCCCGCAATCTCCTCCGAGAAAATCTCGATCTTGCCGGAGGGCGTGCGCAGTTTGGCGCCTGCCGGGTCCTGGCGGAACTTGCCCAGCAAAATATGCGGCTCTGCCGGGTGGGTCAGGTGCACGCCGCCATCGGCCCAGAATGTGTCGAAGTCCGGCAGGTCGACGCCGCGATCCGCAGCGCCCTTCACGGCCGTTTCGTACATCTGGCGGAGCCAGTCCATCTCGGTCTTGCCTTCGGTGAACTCTTCCCCGAAACCCAGCCGGTCCGCCAGAGCCGCGAAGATGTCGTGATCGTTCCAGCTTTGGTATACGGGCGGGATCGCCTGATGCATGGCGGTCCAGAGATTGTCGCGCTTGCCCGCGCCGATGTCGTTCCGCTCCAATGTCGTGGTCGCGGGCAGAACGATGTCGGCATGGCGCGCGGTGGCAGTCCAGAACGGTTCGTGTACGATCACGCATTCCGGTTTCCGAAAGGCCTGGGCGAGGCGATTCAGATCCTGGTGATGGTGAAAGGGATTGCCGCCGCACCAATAGACCAGCCGGGTGTCGGGGTAGACGCGGCGCTGTCCGTCGAAGTCGTACTCTTCACCCGGTTTCAGCAACAGGTCGGAAATGCGGGCGACCGGGATGAAACTGGCAAGCGGACTGGGGGCTTTCGGGAAGACCGGCCACATCACCTGCTGGCGCGGCACGGCATGGGCGCCGAGGCTGGCATAGCCGAAGCCGAAACCGCCGCCCGGCAGCCCGATCTGGCCGACCATGGAAGCAAGCGCGATCAGGGACCAAAACGGCTGTTCCCCATGGTCCGCCCGTTGCAACGCCCAGGCGGCGGAGAGCATCGTGCGGGTCCCACAGATTTCCCGCGCAAGGCCGGCGATGCGTGCCGCCGGAACGCCAGTGATCGCCTCGGCCCAAGCCGGAGTCTTGGCGATGCCGTCGGTTTCGCCGGTCAGGTAGGGCCGGAACTTCTCCCAGCCCGTGCAATATTGGGCGAGGAACGCCTCGTCCTGGAGGCCATCCTCCAGCACCACATAGGCGAGCGCCATCATCATGGCGGTGTCGGTGTTGGGACGGATCGGAATCCACTCAGCCAGGCCTGCCGCTTCCAGGAAGGGCGGCACGTCATCCCGTACGGGACTGATGACCACGAACTTGACCCCATTCTCGCCGCACTGCCGCAGCCATTGCGGGGTCAGGTGGATGGCCGCGCCGCCGCTATCCAACTGGGAGTTTTTCATGGACAAGCCGCCGAAGCAGACCATCAGGTTGGTATTTTCCGCGATGCTTTGATAGTCGGTAACCGGCCCCTCACTGGCCGATGCGTCGCCCAGAATGTGTGGCAGCAGGGCCAGTGCGGCAGCGTAGCTGTAATTGTGCATCTGCCAGGTACAGCCACCGTAAAGGTTGGTGAAACGCTGCAACTGGGTCTTGGCGTGATGGAACTGCCCCGCGCTCGACCAGCCATAGGAGCCGGCAAAGATTGCCTCGTTGCCGAACGCGCTCTTGACCCGCGCCATTTCCCCAGCGGCGAGATCCAACGCCTGGTCCCAGGAGACCGGGACGAAGGGATCGCTGCCGCGGTTGCGGTCGCGCCCTTCCAGCCAGCCTTTGCGGACCATGGGCTGCTGAATGCGGGCCTTGCCATGCACCATGTCCGGAATCGAAGCCAGCATCGGCGAGGGGTTCGGATCGTTGGCCGGCGCCCGCGCCTCGATCAGGCGGCCATCGCGGACGACGGCGTGAAATGAACCCCAATGGGAAGCGTGCGGAACCACTTTCAGCGGAGCGGGCATCTGAATTCCTCGGTTAGACGCGGGCGGAAGCCGGGCATAGGAACGAAACCCGGGGTGGAACGCAAGGTTTCACAGGGTCTCAGCCGGTTTGGTTGGCGGCTTCAGAATTAACGCAAGGCCGATGGCTATCAGGTTCGCTGCCGCACCACACCAAAAGGCAGCGTCGTAGCTGCCCGTATGATCGCGCAGCCAGCCTGCACCGAACACGCCGAGGCTACCGACGCTGCAGGTGAAAGCAAAGGCGAAGCCCGCGATGCTGCCAACATGCGCCCGTCCGAACGTGCCGCCGACAACAGCCGGGTAGAGCGTAACACCAGCGCTTGCGCCCATGCCGAACAGAATTGCGGCGGCATAGAGCATTGGCAGGGATTGCCACTGGGAGAACACCAGGAAGGCCAGCGCCTGCACCGATAGCATGGCGAGCAGGCCGGCTTTGGCCCCTGCCTTGTCCAATATAAAGCCGATTGCCGGGCGGCCCGCGAGACCCGCAATGCCGACGGCACTCAGCAGGCCAACGCCATCAGCGCGGGCGAACCCCATATCGACGCCAACCGCCACCAAATGGGCATAGGGAAAGAACATCACCCCCCAGGAAAGGGCGTAAATCGCACACATGGTCCAGAAGGCGGTCGTGCGCCGCGCTTCAGGCAGGGTCCAGAAGGGTTCGTCATCCGGCAGGGCTGCCGCCGCAGCCACGGTGCCTGCATTGCCAGGATCACGACGGATGCCAAGCGCGCAGAGAGCCATGGCGCCGCCGCATACCAACCCCATCGTGACAAGCGCGCCCCGCCAGCCAAGCCAGCCGATCAATTCCAGCGCGATGGGCGGCATGAAAACAATGGAGAGGCCGGAGCCCATGGAGACGATGGCCAGCGCCTTGCCGCGCTTGGCGACAAACCAGCGGATGACTGTAGCGCTGGTGGGAATGTAGGGCGTGCTCATGCCCATGCCGACCAGCACGCTCATACCGAGGAACAGGTGCCAAAGCGCCGTTGCCTGGCTGAGGACGATATAGCCCGCTGCAAGCAGGGCCGCGCCGCAGAGCAGCACGGGCCGCGGCCCCCACCGGTCCGTCATCCGTCCGGCGACAAGGCCAAGGATGGCATAGGTCGCCACACAGACCGAAAACGGCGCGGAGACTGCCGCAGCGTCGAGGGATAGCGCGTCTGCGAAGGAGGTCGCAAACACGGCGTAGCAGAACAACAGGCCGTAGGAAGCCATCACCACAACGAAAGAAAGCCAGACAATCACCCAGCCGTAGTAAAGTTCCGTGCGCATAAAGGCCGGGTCGGGCGGACTTGTCCTGGCCATCTCCTCAGACTCGAACATCTTGGTAGAGGCCGCGTTTTCTCAGGACTGTGTCACTCCAAATCATGAACTATTGGTTCGATCAGACCACTACGGAACCAGCCAGGTTCCCTGCCACTCTTTACCGGTCCAATCGAACCGCGCGCGGCGATGGCCATTGTCAGAAATGTAAAGCCATTCAAAACCGCTGATATCCAGTTCCAGAACGGCAAAATTAGCCTTCCCGCTGTCTGCCATTTCAGAGTCGAATTCCGCGTCCTCAGGGTCGTCGAGCGGCTCGCCCGGCGTTTGCACCACTTTATAGTAGTGGCGGCTCGTCTCACTCTTTTCTTCCCAGGCTTTATCGTGCACCGGCCCCCGGCAATGAATCCGCACACGGCAGGCAATACGGAGCTGGATGCTCTTTCGTGCGTCAAAAATGTGAAGAGCGGCGTTGGGGCTGGTTTTGAAGTCTGTAATTTTGCCCGAACGGGTGTCGGTATGCACCGTCAACACGCGGCTCTCTTCCGCAAAGTGGCGAAGGACGACGGTTCGCACATGCGGTACAGCACCAGCACCAATTGTCGCCAGCACCGGCAAACTGGCGGGGCTATCATCGCCAGCCGCGCCTTCGGCAAGCATCGCCAACGCGGCGCGCAACACGGCGTTCAAGCTGGAGAAATGCGGTGGCTCCTTTCCCACTGCAACGCGTTCCTTTGCCATCGAATTCGGCTTCCTTCTGCACGGGCACCGCTAATTTCACGAGCGATTTTCAGGCATCGGACGAGGAATCAGTGAGCTGCCGACCAGTTCAATGCGGTGCCGGTATCAACCACGAGAGGCACAGAGAGGCTGGCGGCGTCCTGCATCGTGTCGGCGACCACCTGTTTGGTTGCATCAGCCTCTGCCTCCGGCACTTCGAACAATAGCTCGTCGTGCACCTGAAGCAACATGCGCGCGCCCAGCCCTGCCCGCTCCAAAACACCGGGCAAGCGGATCATGGCCCGTTTGATAATGTCGGCGGCGGAGCCCTGGAGTGGCGCATTGATGGCGACGCGCTCCTGAAATGCGCGGCGGGCGCCGTTCTTGTCCTTGATGCCGGGCGTGTGGCATTTGCGGCCGAATATGGTGGTGACATAGCCGTGCTCGCCGGCAAATGCTTTCGCCGTGTTCATATAGTCTTTTATACCGGGATAGCGCTCAAAATAGGCCTCTATAAATGCTTTGGCCTCGCCCTGGGGTACGCGGATGTTGCGGGCGAGTCCGAAGGCCGAAATGCCATAGATGATGCCGAAATTAATTGCCTTGGCCTTGCGGCGCTCCATCGGGTCCATGCCTTCAAGCGGTATGCCGAACACTTCGGACGCGGTCACCGCATGAATGTCCAGCCCGTCGAAGAAGGCCTGGCGCAGGGAGTCGATCTTGCCGACATGGGCCAGCAGGCGCAATTCGATCTGGCTGTAGTCCGCGCTCATCAGCACATGTCCGGGGGCGGCGATGAAGGCCTCGCGGATTTTGCGGCCTTCCTCCGTCCGCACCGGGATGTTTTGCAGGTTCGGATCGCTGGAGCTTAGGCGCCCCGTATTCACCACCGTCTGGGCCAAGGATGTGTGAATGCGCCCGGTTTCCGGGTTGATATCCTCCACCAGCGCGTCGGTATAGGTGCTCTTCAGCTTCGACAATTGCCGCCAGTCGAGCACACGCGCGGGCAGGTCGTGCCCTTGGGCGGCCAGATCCTCCAGAACCTCCGCGCCGGTGGCCCATGCGCCGGACTTGCCGGTCTTCTTGCCACCGGGCAAGCTCATTTCGTCAAATAAGATTTCACCCAGTTGCTTGGGCGAGCCGATGGTGAACTTGCGCCCCGCCAGTTCGTGGATTTCGGCCTCCAGCCCTTCCAAGCGCTGGGCGAAATCGCGGGAGAGGCCGCGCAATCCGGCGGCATCCACCAGCACACCGGTCCGCTCCATATCGGCGAGGACGGAAACCAGCGGGCGGTCAAACTCTTCATAGACGCTGACCATATGCTCCTGCGCCAGGCGGGGTTTCAGCGTTTTCCAGAGGCGCAGGGTGACGTCCGCGTCCTCTGCCGCGTAGTTCAGCGCCTTGTCCAGCGGCACGCGGTCGAAGGTGATGGCGTCCTTGCCCTTGCCGGCTACCTCGGAATATTTGATGGTCTGGTGGCCCAGGAAAAGCTCCGCCAGTTCATCCATGCCGTGGCCGTGCTGGCCGCCGTCGAGCACGTAGGAAAGCACCATCGTGTCGTCGATAGGAGCAAGACGCAGGCCGTGCCGGGCCAGTACCTCCATATCGTATTTGATGTTTTGGCCGATCTTCAGCACCGAATCGTCGAGCAGAATGTCCTTCAGCGCGTCGACAGCCTCAGCCAGCGGCAGGTTCGGAACCTCACCGCCGCCATCGAGAGAAAGCTCGCCCGCCGCCTCGCCCCGATGAGCGATGGGGATGTAGCAGGCGCGGCCCTCGGCCGGCGAAAGCGAAATACCGACCAGTTCCGCCATGTGCGCGTTGAGGGAGGTGGTCTCCGTGTCGATGGCGAGCAGGCCGGTTTCGTAGGCTTCGGCTACCCACTGGTCGAGCGTCTCGCGGGTCGTCACCAGTTCATACGCGGTCTCGACCGATGCCGCTTCGGCAGGTGTGGTGCGGATATTGCCGTCCGCCGCCAGGTTGGCTTCCACCTTGGCGGTCAGCGACTTAAATGCCTGCGCCTCCAGGAAGTCCAGCAGGGTGTCCGCATCGGGCTGTCTGACCGTGAAGCTGTCGAGCGGTTCCGGTACCGGCGCGTCCTGGGCGAGGCGCACCAATTGCTGGGAAATACGGGCCTGTTCGGCAAATTCGATCAGGTTTTCGCGGCGCTTCTTCTGCTTGATCTCTTCTGCACGGGACAGGAGTGATTCAAGGTCGCCATACTCGTTGATGAGCAGTGCTGCGGTCTTGACGCCGATGCCCGGCACACCCGGCACGTTGTCGGTCGAGTCACCGGCCAGCGACTGGACGTCCACCACCTTGTCCGGCGTCACGCCAAACTTGGCCTCGACCGCCTCAAAACTTTGAAGCTGAAGCTTAACCGGATCGAGCATGGATATCTTGTCGGATATCAACTGCATCAGGTCCTTGTCGGACGAGACCACCGTGACCTTGGCCCCGGCCTCCACCGCCTGGCGGGAATAGGTGGCGATCAGGTCGTCGGCCTCGTAGCCTTCCAACTCGATGCTGGGCAAGTTGAAGGCGCGGGTTGCCTCCCGGATCAGGTCGAACTGAGGCACCAGTTCTTCCGGCGGCGGCGGCCGGTGCGCCTTGTATTCCGGGTAGATTTCCGACCGGAAGGTTTTGCGGCTTGTATCGAAGATGACGGCGATCCGGTCGGCGTCCGTATCCTCCAGCAGCCGCATGAGCATGGTGCAGAACCCATAGACCGCGTTGACGGGCGTGCCGTCGGGCCGGGTCATGGGCGGCAGCGCGTGGAAGGCGCGGAAGATGAAGCCGGAGCCGTCTACCAGAAATACGTGCTGCATCGCTCGATCCTCCGCCATAACGCTACCCTCTAGTGGTGGTCCGCCGCCGCGCCTTCTTTCAGCACATAGCGGCGGCCGCAATAGGGGCAATCGACTTCGCCATCGACCAGCTGCAAAAACACACGCGGATGGCCGAGCGCGCCATTGCCGCCGTCGCAAGCGACCGTCGTTTCTGTTACTTCAAGCGTCTCAACGGGTTCCATAGAAAGCCAATCCTTCGTGGGGCATACAGATCAAAGCCGAAACCAGCAGGTGCCTAGGTTTACTTCAGCAACGCCGTTAGCGCTATGGCTTGCGCTGTGTTTTTTGCTGAATGCCTGTGCGCCCTTTGTGGTGCCGGAGGGCCCTGCGGCGGCGGAGCCTGCGTTTACGCAGGAAGGATACAAGACCAGCGATGGCTTGCGGCTGCCGTTCTTCGAGTGGAGACCGGCGGAGCCGAAGGCGGTGGTGCTGGCGCTGCATGGCTTTGGCGACTACAGCAATGCTTTCGACAAAGTGGCGACGGCCCTGGCGGAACGCGGCTTTGCGACCTACGCCTATGACCAACGCGGGTTTGGGGTCAGCCCTGGGCGGGGCCGGTGGCACGGCGCGGAACGGCTGGTTGAAGATGCGGCCGAAGCGGTCGGTGCGCTGCAGCGGAGGCATCCCGGCCTCCCCCTCTATCTGATGGGGCACAGCATGGGTGGCGGGGTCGCCATGGCGGCGGTTGCGCAGTCTCCCAAGATGCCGGTCGCGGGTTTGATCCTGATCGCGCCCGCGGTCTGGGGCCGGGACAACATGCCGTCATTTCAGAAAGACCTCCTGCGCCTGAGTGCATATAGCGTGCCGTGGTACCCGCTGACCGGACAGGGTATCCGCATCGTGCCGACAGACGATCTGGCCGCGCTCCGAGCCCTGTCACGCGACCCGAAGGTGCTGCGGGCCTTCCGGGTGGATCAAGTCTGGGGACTGACCAACCTGATGGATCTTGCCGCCGGCGCTCCGCCGGCCATCGGGACGAAGACGCTGTACCTGTATGGCCTGCGGGACGATGTGATCCCGCTAAGGCCAACCAAGGCCGCACTTGCAGGCTTTTCGGAAAGCGTGCTGACTGCGGCCATCTATGACGATGGCTATCACCTGCTCATGCGGAGCACATTGGGCGATGCCGTTATCCGCGACATTGCCCAATGGATCGAAGACCCGTCCGCGCCCCTGCCGTCCGGCGCCGACCGGGATTGGCAAAAGCGCCTGGACCAGCGCTAGCCGCCCAGAATTCAGGGCAGGAACGGCACGGTTTCCGGGAACACCATCACCAGAGTCAGGCCGATGATCGGGAGGACGACAACCGGCAAGACACCGGCAAAAAAGTTCTGAAGCGGGACCGAAAGGCGGCGACAGGAAGCTGACTTGCCTGATCAGGCCAATTTCATCCCAAACGGCACGCCCTAGTCGAGCAACCCGTAGTCCTTCATGAACGCGATATGAGCCTCATAGGCTTCTTTGGCCAGTTCGCTCTGGTTTGCCGCATCAGCCCATGCCTCAGTGGCGATTTTGCGGAGTTTCGTCCGCTCTTCCGCCGACCAATCGATGATCTCGATGCCATCGCCGCTGTTGCGGTCCTGGGCAGCGATCTTGCGGTCCTGGACGTCCGATGCGCGGGTCATGTCGGTCCACGCAGCATGGTACCAAGTCTCAAGTGCGGCCTGCCCCTGCGGGCCCAGCTTGTCCCAAACGCTCTTGTTGATCACGAATTGGATCACGGCCATTGAGTGAATGCCTGGGAAGATCGGGTACTTGGCCAGCTTGTGGAAGCCAAGGCTCTGGTTGTTGGTGTAGCTGGAAGCGTCAGCCGCATCGATGATGCCTTTGTCGAGCGCAGTATAAACTTCGGGGAATGGAATCTCGGTCGGCGAGGCTTCAACCCGGCGGAACACTTCGGCGGCAAGGCCTTCCGGCGAGCGGATCTTGACTCCCGCGAAGTCCGCAACGCCGCGGATCGGCTTGGTGGAGACCAGCGCTTCTTTCGAGAATGGGCCGCAGCCGACGACGTGGATTTTGCCGTCACTGTACTTGTCGTGCAGTTTTTGCAGCACTTCCTTCCCGCCACCGAAGCGGCAGAACATCTGCATCTGCTCCGCCGTGTCGTATCCGGCAATCAGATCACCCAGCAGCGCATAGCCCTGATCCTTTCCCGCGAAATAGGCAACGGCGTTAAGATCGCCCTGGAGAATACCGGCAGCGACAACACCCTGCGTGTCACGATGGGGCACGACCGACTTGGACGGCAGAATTTCCATCTTGATATTGCCGTAGGTCATTGCCTCCAGCTTCGGCACCCATACCTCATTGAGGTAGTTCAGCGTAAAGCTGCCAGCCGCCATGGCGGTCTGCAATTTGATAATCGTCTGGGCCTGAGCACTAGCCGCAATGACCATGGTTGCAACTGCTGCAACACTAAAGGTTAGAATTCGGCTCATAGCTAACTCCCAGCATATTTTTGCGCTGCCCCAGCATTTCGGAATTTTTCTGGCTCTGCATTAGGTTAATCGAAAGATCGCCAATTCTACGGCGAGGTGGTTTTTATGAGTGCAGGAATGATACTTTCCCACGGTCCAGAATAACGGCCGTGAGGCGGCCTGACATGAACGCGCCGGTATCAATGCCGATCCGGTTTGAGTGCTCTTCCGGCGTGTGGGTAGGCGTGTGGCCGTGGACGACAACGGCGCCGAAATCCGCATTGGAGTAGAGGAATTCCTCCCGTATCCAGACCAAATCGTCCGGGGATTGCTCGTCAAGCGGCACGCCCGGCCGCACACCGGCATGGGCGAAAAAATACCCGCCCTCGCGATGGGAAAGCGGCATCTGTTCAAAAAAGCGGCGATGCGCGGGCGGCAGAGCCTTGGCGAAGGCAGCCTGCACGTCATCCATATCGGCATTTTCCACCTGCATTGGCACGGAAACGCCATAGCTTACGAGGGTCTCGCGCCCGCCATTGCGAAGCCAAGCCGGGCCTGCGGCCGGGTCGTCCAGAAAGCGCAGCAGCCACTGCTCGTGGTTGCCCAGCAAATGGATGGACTCACAACCAGGCAGAGGTGATGCCAGCAAGTGGTCGATCACAGCGCGGGAGGCCGGCCCCCGGTCGACATAGTCGCCCAGATAGACAACCACGCACCGGTCAGCCCGGCGCGAGGTCATGTCGTCTTTGATCTGTACTTGCAGGCGTTGGAGCAGGTCCAAATGCCCATGCACATCGCCAACCGCGTACACGAGCGTGCCCTCGGGCGGCGAAGCGTGCGGTGTTTTCTTACCCTTGCCGAACAGGCCGAAGACCATGGCGTGCCGCCGAGCGCAGACCCGCAGCGTTATTCGCGCGGCGCGTGCTTGGCCAAAATCCGCTGCAGGGTACGGCGGTGCATGCGGAGCCTGCGGGCCGTTTCCGACACATTGCGCTCGCATTGCTCATAGACCCGTTGGATATGTTCCCAGCGTACACGGTCGGCGGACATCGGGTTTTCCGGCGGCGGCGGCGGGCCGTCCCCGGACTGCAGCAGCGCATTCTCGATTGCATCGGCATCCGCTGGCTTCGGCAGGTAGTCGACCGCACCGGCCTTTACCGCAGCAACAGCCGTCGCGATGTTACCGTAACCGGTCAGGACAACTGCTCGGATGTCGGGGCGGTGATCGCGGAGCGCGCTGACAACGTCCAGGCCGCTGCCATCACCCAGCCGCAGATCGACCACGGCATAAGCGGGCTTAGCCCGCGCAGCCGCCATGCCGGCAGCCGCGTTTTCGGCCATGTGCACCTCGAAACCGCGCCGTTCCATCGCCCGCGCCAGCCGCCGCAGAAACGGCGGGTCATCATCGACAATCAACAGGCTGCGTTCGGTCAGCTCGGCTACCGCCGGTGACATGTCGTTCATCAGGTAATCTCCTCTTCAAGCCGGTTCCGCGGCCAAGTCACGTCGATCTCTGCCCCGGCATCGGCACCATTGTCAAACTTTACGCGCGCGCCCGTCCGCTCTAACAGCGTCTGGGCGATGAACACTCCGAGACCCATATGCTCCTCCGACTCCCGCCTGGAGGATACGTACGGTTCGCCTAACCGGCTCAAAATATGCGGCGGAAAACCGGGGCCGTCGTCTTGCACTTTAACTTGACACCATTCCGGTGTCCATTCGAGCACTACTCGCACTTCAGTATTAGCGAATTGTTTAGCATTGGAGATAAAATTTCCCAACCCATGTACAATTTCGGGCTTGGTGACGACCCTCGGCTCTGGGTTTTCCAAAGTCGCTTTTGTTGATTTGATCACGACCACGGGCGCACCGCCGATGCCCCGGCCCTCCGATACCCGCTCAATCAGGCTGCTGAGCGCGCCCTTGTAAAAGCTTTCACCCGTATCCCCTTTGGGCCGGGCGGAGAGTTCCGCCAGAATATCCCGGCAGCGTTCCGTCTGGCTCAGCAAGAGGGCGGCATCCTCCCCCAAATCGCTGTCCTCCGGCAGATCGCGAACCAGTTCCTTGGCCACCAAATTGATGGTTGCAAGCGGGGTTCCCAACTCATGCGCCGCTGCGGCGGCAATCGCACCGACGGCAGAAACCTGGTGTTCGCGGGCCAGGGCCGCCTGGGCCTCGGCCAGCGCGTCCTGCATCCGGCGTTGCTCGCGCGAGACGCGGTAGACATAGCCCGCGGTGAAGCCAATCGCGAGGATCGTTGCGATCCAGATGGCGAAGATGAAGACCGGGTCCGGGTACGGGATCGGATTTGGGTCTGGCAACGGCAGAAAGACGAAGGCCAGCGCCGTAATAGTGCCCATCGCCAACAACGACAGGATGATGGTGCTGATCGCCGAAAGCACGGTCGCCGATACAACGATCGGCGCCAGTATCAAAATCTGAAACGGATTGAGCAGGCCGCCGGTCAAATACAGCAATGCCCCCAGTTGCAGAATGTCGAAGGCCAGATAGAGGGCCGCATCCCGTTCCCCGATATGGGGCTCCGCCCAATGTCGAACCAGCACAAAGAGGTTGAGCGTCGCGGAGGCAACGACTGCGGCAATCGCCCAGACAATCGGAAAGGTGAACTCAAAGCCAAAATAGACAACCAGTAGGGTGATGCCCTGCCCGGTAACGCCCACCCACCGGATACCCACCAAGGTGTGGGAGCGGACCCGGGTGGTGGAAGAGCGGTGTTGCACGAGAAGAATACCGTCTGGGTTAATCTTGCGGTTTTCCAACGGCTAACGATTGCCTGAAACCGACTGGTTGACCCTTTATTGAGAGATTGCGTCGATTCGGCAAGGCAAGATCGGCCTCCCTGCCCAGAAACCTGCACGCGCGGCCGCGGAACGCAGCAGGGATGCGGCAAGACCTGCGGCAATCCTGGCGAGCGCCGCCTACCGGGAGATAGCGTGCCGGAACGAATCAGCGAGTATGGTCCGGACCAATTGGCAGGGACGCTACAGCGTATAGAAGAGCGGTAGCGATTCGACCGCAGCCGCTCCGTTCGAGCGGTCCCGTCCAAACGGCGTCACAAACAGGAAAGCGGAGTACGGTAAATGGCTAGGTTCAAGCTGGCGGGAGTGATTGTTCTTCTGGCGGGTATTTTGGCTCTCCCGGCCAAAGCCGCGGATTTGCTGGATCAACGGAAGCTGATTGCAGACTCTACAATCGCGCTGCAGCGCCTGGACAATGTTGAAAACCTCAAACCTGCGCTGGACCTGTTAAAGCGTGCGCGCGCCGTCATGGTTTTCCCGGGCCTGTTGAAGGGCGCTTTCTTACTCGGAGGCGAGGGCGGCAGCGGCGTCCTGCTGGCGCGGGGAGCGGACGGCACCTGGTCCTATCCGGCATTCTACACGCTCGGTTCCGTCAGCTTTGGCTTGCAGGTCGGCGGCCAGTCTTCGGACGCAGTCCTGATCGTAATGAACGACAAGGCCTTGACCGCGCTGATGGATGACCAGGTTAAGATTGGCGGTGATTTGAGTGCCGCTGCTGGCCCGGTCGGCACGGGCGTCGAAGCCTCCGCCACCACGTCTCTGGGCGAAGACATCTATACCTATTCCAGCAATAAAGGCCTGTTCATCGGCGCAAGCTTCGAGGGCGCGATCATCGCCCGCCGCGAAGACTGGAACGGGGAGTTCTACAATGGCGTTTCCGCACCAAAGGCGATCGTGCTGGAGCGGAAGGTGTCCAACCCGCTGGCAGAACCCCTGCGCACCGAACTGGACCGCCACAACGCGAAGTAGCGCCGGCCCCACGGCAGCAGAGGGGAATGACCTACCGCCGGGCGAGTTTCTGTGCCTGCGCCACCCACTCGTCGCGCTCGATCCGTCCCCGGAAGTCCAGGGCGTCGTCGAGGGCGGTCAGATCGTCGCCTGACAAATCGGCGATCTGCTGGAACGAAGTTACGCCGCGGGCATGGAGCTTGCGCTCAATTGCCGGGCCAATGCCACGGATGCGAGTCAGGTCGTCCGCCGCCGGGGCTGGAGTAATGTCGGTGGATGGTGTCTCAACCGATGCCGGAGCGGGCGTGGGCTCAACGGTTGCCGTTTCTGCCGCATCAACAGTCACTTCTTCGCCATCACCGGCCGGAGCGCTGGTGGCGGTTGCGGTTTCTTCCTCTTTGGCGGGTGCCGCTTCGGGTTCCGCAACAACGCCGGGCTCCTCTTCAGGCTCGGGCTCCATCGCAGCGGCGATATCGGCCTCAGGCGAAGACCACTGCGTCCAGCGTTCGGCATTGCGCACGCCAAAGCCGATCTGAACGGTAAGAACATCGGCCATGCTCTTTGCGCCAACGGACTGACGGGCTGTATCGGCCATGTCGGTGACCGTTTCCTGCCATTTATGCCAAAAACCGTTGCCCACCTGGGCGATCGTTTCGGGGTCGAATTTCGTCGTAGCACGGAACATCTGCATCTCCTCAGCCCTTTTTGCTGCGTTGCAACAAAGATAATTTGTGCATTGCAGCAGAAATAGCAAGCGCGAATGACCGCACAGCGATACAAAAATCGCCGCAGCAACAATTACTAGGCCGGGACGTGCCTGAATTCCCGGTCCCTAAGGACCGGGAAGGCCAGTCTTAGGCGGCAGGCTGTTCGGCGCGGTCCTCGCTTGAAGTGTCCTCGTCCGGCCCCGCTTCGGGATAGGTGAAGACCAGCGTGTCGGTGTCTGCATCGACCCCGACATGGACGACACCACCCTTGGCGAGCTTGCCGAACAGCAGTTCTTCGGCCAGCGGCTTTTTCACCTGCTCCTGGATCACCCGGGCAAGCGGACGGGCACCATAGTCCTGGCTGTAGCCCTTTTGCCCGAGCCAGGTGCGCGCTTCGTCGGAAAGCTCGATGGTGACCTTGCGGTCGGCCAGTTGCGCCTCCAGTTCCAGCACGAACTTGTCGACCACGCGGCCCACCACCTGTGGCGGCAGCTTGCCGAAGGGTACGACGGCATCGAGGCGGTTGCGGAACTCGGGACTGAAGGTCCGGTTGATCGCCTCCGTATCCTCGCCTTCCCTGCTGACTGGGCCAAAGCCGATGGCGGCCTTCGCTATATCAGCAGCGCCCGCGTTTGTGGTCATGATGAGCACGACATTGCGGAAATCGACGACCTTGCCGTTGTGATCGGTCAGGCTGCCATGATCCATGATCTGGAGCAGGATGTTGAAGACATCCGGATGCGCCTTCTCAATCTCGTCCAACAGCAGAACCAAATGCGGGTTCTTGTCCACGGCGTCGGTCAGCATACCGCCCTGGTCGAAACCGACATAGCCGGGCGGTGCGCCGATCAGACGGCTGACCGAATGGCGCTCCATGTATTCCGACATGTCGAAGCGGACCAGTTCAACGCCCAAGCAAATGGAAAGCTGCCGGGCCGCTTCGGTCTTGCCGACGCCAGTCGGGCCGCTGAAGAGGTAACAGCCGATCGGCTTCTCCGGCGCACGCAGGCCAGCGCGGGAAAGTTTCACCGCCGAAGCCAGCGCCTCAATCGCATCGTCCTGGCCGAAGACCACCGACTTCAGCTCTTCTTCCAGATTGCGCAGCGATTCGCGGTCGTCGCGGCTCACCTGCTTCGGTGGGATGCGCGCGATCTTTGCGACCACATTCTCCACATCGCGGACGTTGATGGTTTTCTTGCGCTTGGACGGCGCGAGCAGCATCTGAGACGCGCCAACCTCGTCGATCACGTCGATCGCCTTGTCCGGCAGCTTGCGGTCGTTGATGTAGCGGGCAGAGAGTTCCACCGCCGTCTTGATCGCGTCGCCGGTATAGCGGACCTTGTGGTGCTCCTCGTAATAGGGCTTCAGGCCCATCATGATCTTGATCGTGTCCTGGATCGACGGCTCATGCACGTCGATCTTTTGGAAACGGCGGACCAGCGCCCGGTCCTTCTCGAAATAGGTCCGGTACTCTTTATAAGTGGTCGAGCCGATGCATTTCAGCGTGCCGCTGGCGAGCGCCGGCTTCAACAGGTTGGACGCATCCATGGAGCCGCCGGAGGTCGCACCCGCACCGATCACCGTGTGGATTTCGTCAATGAACAGCACGGCGCCCTGCTGGGACTCCAGCTCGTTCAAGACCGCCTTCAGCCGTTCCTCGAAATCGCCGCGATAGCGGGTACCTGCCAGCAGCGCTCCCATGTCGAGCGACCAGATGATCGATTCCCGGAGCACTTCCGGCACTTCGCCCTGCACAATCTTGCGGGCCAACCCTTCGGCGATGGCGGTCTTGCCGACGCCGGGATCACCCACATAGAGCGGGTTGTTCTTGGTGCGGCGGCAGAGAATCTGGATGGTGCGCTCCACCTCCGGCTCCCGGCCGATCAACGGGTCGATCTTGCCGGACTTCGCCTTCTCGTTGAGGTTGACACAATAGGTCTCCAGCGCGCCGGCATCGTCTTTCCCGGAGTCTTCCTGTTCGGCGCGTTTGCCCTTGCGTGGCTTGGCCTCTTCTTCATTCCGCCCTGAAGGCTTGGCGTCAGGGGTGCCGCGAATTGCCCGGGTTTCCCGGCGGCTGCCTGATTTTGCAATGCCGTGCGAGATGAAGTTTACCGCATCAAGGCGGGACATCTCGTGGCTTTGCAGGAAGTAAACCGCGTGGCTTTCCCGCTCGCTGAACAGGGCGACCAGCACGTTGGCACCCGTCACCTCGTCACGGCCGGAAGATTGCACATGGATATCCGCCCGCTGCAGTACCCGCTGGAAGCCGGCCGTCGGCTTAGGCTCGTCCGGCACCGGGGTCACAAGGGCGCCCAGATCCTTGTCCACATAATCAGCGATAGTGCCCCGCAGGTCCGTGAGATTCACGCCACAGGCGCTGAGCACATCCATGGCGTCCTGGTCTTCCATGAGCGCCAGCAGCAAATGCTCCAGGGTGGCGTATTCGTGCTGCCGCTCCTTCGCAAGGGTCAACGCACGATGCAGTGTCTGCTTCAAATTTTGAGACAGCAACGGACTAGTCCTTCTCTAACGTAAGCTGGAGCGGGTGTTCGTGTCGGCGGGCGAAATCCACCACCTGGGCAACTTTGGTTTCTGCGACCTCATAGGTAAAGACCCCACAAATACCGATACCGCGTCGATGCACATGCAGCATGATCTGCGTCGCCTCCTCCCGGTTTTTGTGGAAAAAGTTTTCCAGTACGTGAACCACGAACTCCATCGGCGTGTAGTCGTCGTTCAGCATCAACACTTTATACATGGACGGCTTTTTAACCTTCGGCTTGGTCTTTACGACCACGCCAGTCGAAGTGCCGTTTCCGTTGTCCTGGCCGTCATCGCTCATAGCGGTAGCTAGTCTCCTGAAGACGATGGGCGGGCACCGCCACCTGTTCCTGTCTCTCGTACTGAAAGCGTAGCATAAGATAGATAGGAAACGGGAGTCCCCGTCGAAAGAGAATAGACACAAAAAGGGCCCCTGCCTTGTCCGCAGGAGCCCTTTTCATCAAACGCAAAACCTGATCCGAAGATGCCGCCGTATAAGAGCGGCGGCACCACGCAAACTGGTTGCGGTCGCTTTTTTCGGCGTAAAGCCTTAGCCGGCTTTGGTCATCGCATCGACGCGAGACTGCAGCGGCGCGCCAGCTTTGGTGAGCATCGCGGTGCTGCGATCGGCCAGACGGGACATCTCGGAGAAGCTGGAGTCAACCACATCATTCATGTACGCGGTCTGGACTTCCATGGCCTGCTGCCAGCCACCGGCGGTCAGCATCTTGGCCTGGGCTTCGAAAGCCTTGGTCATGGAGTTGGCGAAGTGCTGGGCCAGACCGGTGTTGATCTGCTCCATCTCACTCGCGACGGCCTGAACGCTCTCGGACGCGGCGCGCAGGTTCTCGGCACCGGTCTCGGCAACCTTCTTGGAACCATCCTGGCCCATGAAGGACTCAAACACTTTGGAGTAGGCGTCGAACTGGGCCTTGGCTTCGTTGGCGGCGCTGTTCATCGTTTTGGCAATCGTGTCGTTCATCACTTGTTACCCTTTCGTGAGGAATGATGGCGCCATGGTGAGCGCCCCGCCGGCCCCCACTGGGAGGCCGTTGCAATCAGCTTGTGGAGATCACCTCGCACATGCGATGCTGCATTGCAACATAAATTTGCACGCCAGGCGGATTTTCAATACTGCGCCGCAAAAAAATCGCGGCGATGCCAACACGCCGCACCCAATACCCTTTGGCGAAGTGCTGGACAATTCCCGGCGAATCGGGATTAGAATCAAATGATGGTGAATATTGCCCGCCATAGAATCGCAAACACCCTCAAACAGCCTGTTTTGGCAGGCTTTCTGGGCGTGGTGGCGATGTTCCTGGTCCTCGCTTCCACCCCGGTTGCCGAGGCAAAGGCGCGTGGGCTGGCGCGGATCGCCGTCGACGCCCAGACGGGCGAAGTTCTTTATGCGAGACGGAGCCAGGTTCGATGGCATCCGGCATCGCTCACCAAAATGATGACGCTTTACCAGCTGTTTTCAGCGCTGGAGCGCGGCAAGGTTTCGCTCAACACCAAGATCAAGTTCTCCCGCCGTGCCGCGCGGCAACCCCCGTCAAAACTGGGCATCCGGCCGGGCGGTTATATCCGCGTCAGGGATGCGATCGACGCGCTGGCAGTCAAATCCGCCAATGACGTGGCCGTGGCCGTGGCCGAGAAACTGTCGGGCAGCGAGGTGAACTTTGCCAAGCGCATGAATAAAACCGCGCGGTACCTTGGCATGTCCCGCACAAATTTCCGTAATTCCTCCGGCCTGCATCACAGCAAGCAGGTCACGACCGCACGGGACATGGCGATCCTGAGCGTGGCGATGATGCGGGATTTCCCGCAATATTACGGCCACTTCAGCAAAAAATCCTTCACCTACGGCAAACGGCGCTACGGCTCCCATAACCGTATTCTGAAGAGTTATCGCGGCGCAGACGGCATCAAAACCGGCTATATCGCCAAATCAGGCTTCAACCTTGCGGCGTCGGCCGTTCGCGACAACAAGCGTGTAGTGGCTGTCGTTCTGGGCGCGAAGTCGTCCAGCCATCGGGCGGCACTGATGACGCGGCTGCTGGATACCGGCTTCAACGAACTGAAGAAGCCCAACCGACGGCGCATCGCCCGCCCATTGCCGATCCGCTTGCAACCGGTGCCAGTGCCGCGCCCGCGTCCGGGCTACAAGGCGCCGCGGATCGTGGCGCCAGCGCCCAACACCGAGCCGAAATACGCGCCGCTGCCCAGGCCGGACCCCCGGCAACTCTCTGGTGTCATGGCAGTAGCGGCAAGGCCGCCACAGCCCCCAGCCGCGATAGCGGCGGATGGCGCCTTTGCCATCCAGGTGGGCGCCTTCCGCTCCAAGAATCAAGCGAAGCGGCAACTCTCCCAGGTCGTGGCCCGCCTGCCGAATTCTCATGCAGAGGCAGAACCGGCAATCGTCTCGATCCGCGGACGCTCGCAGCGGGTGCTCTACCGCGCGCGGCTGAACGGTTACGAGGAGCGGGATGATGCCAGCGCAGCGTGCGACTGGCTTAAAGCGCGCAAGACCGATTGCATGGTCGTGTTGCTGACCAATAGCTGACGCTGCCGCCACCACTAGAACCGCTACGCAAAGCGGCTTGCGCTCCGGCATTGCCCTTCTAAAGTGGCCATCCCCAATTCCGACGGGAGAAACACCATGGGCGACTTTATTAAACTGACCGCATCCGACGGCCACACGTTCGACGTCTATCAGGCGATGCCGTCAGGCACGCCGAAAGGCGGAATGCTGGTCATTCAGGAAATTTTCGGCGTGAACCAGCATATGCGCAACGTTGCCGACGGCTATGCCAAGGAAGGTTACGCCGTACTGGCGCCCGCCCTGTTCGACCGGGCCGAGCGGAACTTCGAAGTGGGCTACACGCCGGAAGACATAGCGAGCGGTCGGGATACCCGCGCCAAGATCGACTGGAACGATTCCGTCAAAGACATGGCGGCGACCGTCGAGGCGCTGAAGCAATATGGCAAGACCGGCTCCGTCGGTTATTGCTATGGCGGATCGTGCTCATGGCTGGTGGCGACCCGGATCGGGGTGGCGGCAAGCGTCTGTTACTATGGCGGCCAGATTTCCGCTTTTAACGACGAGACGCCGAAGAACCCGGTAATGTTGCACTTTGGTGAGCATGACCACGGCATTCCCATGGAAGACGTGGACGCGATCAAGGGCGCGCACCCTGAGTGTGAGTTCCACATCTATGACGCGGGCCACGGTTTCAACTGCGACGAGCGCGGCGATTATGCCGCCGACTGCGCCAAGCTGGCGCGGGAACGCTCGCTGGCGTTTTTTGCCAAGCATGTCGGGTAAAGCCTGCTTGTAAGGCTGCCGCAAAGATGGGCCCGGAGGCATTGCTGCCTCCGGGCCTTTCGGTTTTGACCGCCAGTGTGCGGGAGGCTAGCTGACGTCAGGGAGGGTCTCTGCACCGTCCAAAAGAACCTCACGCACGAAATCCAGGCGGTCCTGGCCCCACCATAGCTCGCCATTGATGATGTAGCTCGGCGCGCCGAAGACCTGCGCCGCCTTGGCTTCCTCGGTCAGCGCCTCCATCAGGGCGGCGGTCTCCGCGCTGCCGGCCCGGGTGACGATGGCATCGCCATCCATGCCAAGGGCCGCGGCGGTTTCTTTGATATAGGCGGGGTCGGCGGCGTTCATTTCCGCGCACCAGACGCCACGCATCAGTTCACCGGCGAGCGCCATGGCATCGAGGCCCATTTCCCGCGCAGCAAGCACGCTGTTGTTGCCGAGCGATGGGTCGGCCGGGAAGAATTTGGGGTTCAGGTTCAGCGGAATATTCCGGCGGCGGCGCCAGCGTTGCAACTCGAACATGCGGTAACGGCGGCGCTGGACCGGACGCTGCGGCAGTGGCAGGCCGCCGGAGACCGCGAACACCGCGCCGAAATCAACGGGCTTCACATTGACCGTAGCACCGGCCTGCTTGGCGATCGCAGCGAACTCGTCATGGCCAAGGAAGGTCCAGGGCGAGGTGATGGTCATGTAATAGTCGACAGTATGCGGCACAGAATGCCTCCACGCGGAATAGGTGTTCAGATCGTGCGCAGCAAAGCCGATCCCCCGCCCGACCGCAAGCGGCATCTATGCGCGCAAGAACCGCAGACGCCCGGCTTGTTTGAATACTGTCCCCTGACGATAATCCGGGCAAATTTTTAAGCACGCCGTTAAGTAGGCTGGAGAGCGATGACTATCCCCGCAAATCGCAAAATACTTGTCACCGGCGGCGCAGGGTTCATTGGCTCCGCAGTGGTACGCCGTCTGGTGCGGGCCGGCCACAAAGTCGGCAATATCGACAAGCTCACCTACGCCGCCACGCCCGAAGCCATCGAAGAGTGCCTGGAGTCGCCCAACTACCGGCTGTTTCAGATCGACATATGCGATTCGGAAGCCGTGCAGCAGGCGTTCGAAGACTTCCAGCCGGACTGCATCATGCACCTGGCAGCGGAGAGCCACGTGGACCGCTCCATCGACGGCCCCGGCGCGTTCATCCAGACCAATGTGATCGGCACGTTTACCCTGCTTCAGGCAGCTCGCGGCTACTATGAGGGCCTGAAGGGAGTGCAGCGCGACGGCTTCCGCTTCCACCATGTCTCGACGGACGAGGTGTTCGGCTCGCTCTCGCCGACCGACCCGGCGTTCGAGGAAACCACGCCCTACGCCCCCCGCTCGCCCTATTCCGCGTCGAAAGCCTCGTCGGACCATCTGGTGGAGGCCTGGGGCGAGACCTATGGCCTGCCGACGGTCATGTCCAACTGCTCCAACAATTACGGCCCCTGGCAGTTCCCGGAAAAACTGATCCCCGTCATCATGATGAATGCGCGGGACGGCAAGCCGCTGCCGATCTACGGCAAGGGCGATAATGTGCGCGACTGGCTGCATGTGGAGGATCACGCAAGCGCCCTCTGCACCATTTTGGAGCGCGGCAGGCTCGGCGAGAGCTACAATGTCGGCGGCAATGCCGAGCGGCAGAATATCGAGGTGGTGCGCGCGATTTGTGCCGAAATGGACAAGCATTTCCCGGCAAACGCGCCGCACGACAAGCTGATCGAGTTTGTGACCGACCGGCCGGGCCACGACGCCCGCTATGCCATCAATGCCGCCAAGATCAAACGCGACCTGGGCTGGGAGCCCGCCTGGACGTTTGAAACCGGACTGGCAACGACGGTGGAATGGTACTTGAAGAACGAGCCCTGGTGGCGCGAGATCGTGGCCCGCGGCTCAGCCGGCCAGCGAATCGGCCTGGGCAAGAAGGGGTAGGGCTGTCATGACGAAGGTTCTGGTTTTTGGCGTTGAGGGGCAACTCGGCAATGCGCTGGGCAAGGCCCAATGGCCGGCCGGCTGGGACGTGACCGCTCTGGACATGCCGGACATCGACTTCACGAAGCCGGACGGCCTGCGCGATGTGATCCGGGCGCAGAAGCCCGCGCTGATTATCAACGCGGCGGCTTATACCGCAGTCGACAAAGCCGAAGAAGAGACAGTTCTGAACTGGAGCATCAACGCCGTGGCACCCGCGGCCATCGCGGAAGAAGCGGCCAAGATCGGCGCGGCCATGGTCCACGTATCCACGGACTATGTTTATAGCGGCACGAAGGACGGTGCCTGGGTCGAGACCGATCCGGTCGGCCCGCTCGGCGGGTATGGCTCGGCCAAGGTGGCGAGCGAGATGGCGCTGAACGCCCTCTTGGATCGCTGCCTGATCCTGCGCACCTCCTGGGTCTATGCCGCGCACGGGAACAATTTCGTCAAGACCATGCTGCGGGTTGGCAAGGAGCGGGA
Organism: Alphaproteobacteria bacterium; assembly: GCA_965222315.1. Lineage (GTDB taxonomy): Bacteria > Pseudomonadota > Alphaproteobacteria > Bin95 > Bin95 > JACKII01. Next base: position 4,381,421 of record OZ244951.1, read on the forward strand.
CCGCCTTACGGTGGTTGACGACCAGTGGGGCCGTCCGACGGAAGCTACTGACCTGGGAAACGGCATCATCCACGCGGCGCACCATGCTTTGCGCAAGGATGCCGACTGGGGCACCTACCAGTTCTCCAACAGCGGCGAGAAGGTGACGTGGTGCGGCTTTGCCCGCGCGATCTTCGAGAAAGCGGCGCCCTGGTACGGTAAGGGGCCGGAGGTGGCGGCAATCCCGACCAGCGAGTATCCGACGCCGGCGCGCCGCCCGGAAAACTCGCTGATGAGCCTGGATAAGTGGGAAGCGGCGTTTGGGCATACGCCACGGGCATGGCCTGATGCGCTAGACAGCGTCCTGGCAGAGTTAAAAGACCAGTAGCACGCCCTGAGGAGGGGAATTCATGAAAGGCATCATTCTGGCCGGGGGCAGCGGGACGCGCCTGCATCCGCTGACACTGGCCGTCTCGAAGCAGTTGCTGCCGGTGTATGACAAACCGATGATCTACTACCCGCTGAGCGTGCTGATGCTCGCGGGTATCCGTGAGATCCTGATTATTACCACGCCGCATGATGCCCCGCTGTTCAAGCACATGCTCGGCGACGGCTCGAAGTGGGGCATCGAGCTGAACTACGCCGAGCAGCCGCAGCCGAACGGCCTGGCCGAAGCATTCATCATCGGCCGCGATTTCGTCGGTTCTGACAGCGTCTGCCTGGTGCTGGGGGACAATATCTTCTACGGGCACGGGCTTGCCGAAATGCTGGACCGCGCCCGCGACCGGACCAGCGGCGCCACGGTATTCGGCTATTACGTGAACGACCCGGAACGCTATGGCGTCGTCGGCTTCGACAAGGACGGCCGGGCGAACAGCCTGGAAGAGAAGCCGGACGAGCCGAAGTCGAACTATGCGGTTACGGGTCTCTACTTTTACGACAATGACGTGCTGGATATCGCGGCCAACGTCGAGCCCTCCCCCCGCGGCGAGTTGGAGATCACCGACATCAACCGGGCCTACCTGGAACGCGGCGACCTGCATGTGGAGGTAATGGGCCGGGGCTTTGCCTGGCTTGATGCCGGGACGCACGAATCGCTGTTGGAATCAGCGCTTTTCATCCGGGCTATCGAGCAGCGCCAAGGCCTTCGGATCGCCTGCCCGGAGGAAATCGCCTGGCGTCAGGGCTGGATCGACGATGGGCAGCTTAAAAAACAGGCAGAAGTGTTGGCAAAAAGCGGCTATGGCGCGTATCTTCTGACGCTGCTGAAACGAAGGTAACAGGCGCGTCTTGGATCTCACCTACCGCATCACTGCGTACCAAAGCGCGAGGACAGCCAGGCAGTTGATACGGCGGCACTTCGTGCGCCGCCGGTTTCCCTACCTCGCGGAATGGAAACGGCTGATCCTCGACGCAAAGCGGTTTGACCGCGACTTCTATCTGGCGGCCAATCAAGATGTTTCCCGGTCGAAGGCTGACCCGCTAGCGCACTTTCTGCTGCTGGGCGGGTTCGAGGGACGCGATCCGCACCCGCTGGTCGATGCGGCCGCATGCCTGAAAGCGGCGCAAGCGGAAGCGGCATCCCATATCAATCCCGTCATTGCGATGCTGAAACAGCACGGACCGGCCGCCCTGCCCAAACCGGAGCTACCGGCCGGTATAGGGTATGAGAGCCCGACAAGGCTGACCCTGTGCATCACCAATGTGAAGGGCGGCGGCATCGCACGGTACCTGAAGGACCGGTCAGACATCGATCCGAGCGTTGCCTTGCTGGTGCCAAGCGAGAGGGGCCCGAAACTGACGAACAGCCGCGGCCGGCCGCTCGCGGCTTTCCGGCCCGATCACACGCCGGACGAATTGCTGAGCGAGTTGCGGCCAGTCGCCATCGAGTTCCACAGCGCAGTCGGCTGGAGCCTGCCCTGGCTGGACGAGCTGACGACCGAGGCTGCCCGGCGCGGCATTCCCCTGACGACGGTCATTCATGACTATTCGGCGATTTGTCCGCGGGTGAACCTGGTAGGATCGAAAGGCATCTATTGCCACGAACCGGACACCCGGACGTGCAATGCCTGCATTTCGAACGGACGGGAACCGGCGGCGTTCGAAGGCAATGGAGACTACGCGTGGACGATTGAGGAGTGGCGGCGCTGGTGGGGCAGCCTGCTGGCGCGCACCAACCACATCGTTGCGCCCTGCCACGATACGGGCGAGCGCTTCAGCAATTACTTCCCCGGCCTGAACATCGATATTGTCCAACACCGCGACAAGCGCGCGACCACGCCATTGCCGCGGCCACCGAAGGAGCGCGTATTCCGGGTCGCCATCGTCGGCGGGATCAACCGGTCCAAAGGCGCAAAACTGCTGACCAAGATTGCGGAAGCGGCACGGGTCAATCACCTGCCGCTGGAGTTCATCATCATCGGCTATTCCACGGACAGCCGGGTGCATCGTCTCAACAACGTGAAGATCACCGGTCCCTACCGCGAGCAGCACGCAGACCAGTTGCTGGCAGAGGCTGACTGCCATGTGGCGCTGTTCCCGGCACTGTGGCCCGAGACCTATTCCTATGCCCTGACCGTGCCGATGGCCGCCAAACTGCCGGTCATGGCCTTCCGGCTAGGCGCGCAGGCGGAGCGGCTGGAGACCTACGAAAATACCGAATTGCTGCCGCTCTCGGCGATGTACGACCCCGCCTATATCGCCAAGCGCCTGCTGGCATTCGCGAAACGCTCGTAACCAGTAGCCGCAAGGGTGGCGGCTAGCGTTTCGATCAGGCCACTAGGCCACCATCACCGCCTTGCCGACCACAGCGCGGTCCTGGATCGGCTGCATGGCGGCCTGGATGTCCGGCCATTGGATGCGGTGGGAGACGTGGGGGCGGAGGCGGCCCTGCTCTGCCAGTTGGCCTAGGGTTGCGATGGTCTTTTCGTTCAGGCCGGGGATGCGCCGCCCTATCTCTCCGGCGCGGAACCCGACCGCCGTAGCACCCTTGATGAGCAGCAGGTTGGAGCGCACGGAGACCGGCGGCCCACCCGTAAAGCCGATATAAACGATCCGCGCGCCATAATTCATGCAGCGGAGGCTCTGCTCCGCGATGTCGCCGCCAACGGGGTCGTAGATCACGTCTGCGCCGCGCCCGTCGGTCATGCCTTTGACCGCATCGCGGAGCGGCGTGGTGGTGTAGTTGATGACCTCATCCGCGCCTTGAGCCTTCACCACGGCCAGCTTTTCGTCGGTGCCGGCGGTAGCGATGACGTAGGCACCGAGCAGCCTGCCCACATGGACGGCGGCGAGGCCGACACCGCCCGCCGCACCATGCACCAGCAGAACCTCCCCAGCCTCCAGCCGGCCGCCATGGGTGAGTGCGTTCCAGGCCGTCATGTAGGCGGAGCGGAAGGCGGCTCCCTCCGCGTAGTCGAAGGTGGAGGGCAGCTTGTGCGCCTGCTCCAGGTCGGCGGCATAGAGTTCGCAGAAGACGCCGGGCCGACCGCTCGTCATGACCCGATCGCCGACCTTGAAACTGTCGACACCCGCGCCCAGCGCCACCACGTCGCCGCACGCCTCCAGCCCTGGCACGAATGGCACCGGCGGCTTCAGCTGATAGCCGCCCGCGCACATGAGAACGTCCACATAGTTGATGCCCCAGGCCTTATGCTGCACCAGCACCTGGCCAGGGCCGGGCGTAGGCTCCGGCTGCTCTTCAACCCGCAGAATTTCGGGCGGGCCGTAGTCGGGGCAGATGATCGTGCGCATGGGAAATCTTTCAGGTTACGGATGCAGGCGGGAAATTTGGCAGCTCATTCCGCCGTCGCCACGCTGTCTGACTTTTCCGGAGAGTCGGGCGGAGCGGAGGCTTTCTTGGCTGCCTTGGACCACGTGGTATCGCTGCCGTCGAAGTCCACAACGCCATTCTGCAAGGACCAGCAGGCCAGCCGAACCGGCAATGGCACCTCCACCTTTTTGCCTTCGCGCTCCCCTTTTTCATAATATTGAACCATACGGGCCTTCAGACCGAGCGCCTTGGCCGCTTCCTTCTGAGAAAGACCCAATTTCTTCCGCCAGTGGCGGAACTGGCGCGCAGACATTTCACCTGACATCGGTACTCAACTTTTAGCATTGCGCACTCAGTGCGGAATTTTCTTGTCCAAACCGCACTGAGTGCGTATATTAGCATTGTCAGTCACTATCACTCTATAGGGAGGAGTGTCTCATGCTCAAACATCTACTCATTGGCCGAGCCTCGCTGGGCCATGTTGAAGTCAACCTGGAGGCAGCCGGGGAGTTCCATTGCTGGTGGCGCCGCCTGCTCGGCCTGAAATAGACCGAAGCAGTCAACCGGAAGCGCCAGCGGCAATCGCCACCGCCGGCGCCAAACCGGGGGCGACCATACCGAACTGCATCGTGCCTTCCTGCATCACCGACTGGGGCTTGGCGAATTCCTTCATTCCTGCAGCGTCGTAGCTCTGCGTGACATCATATTGCGCCGCAAGCGCATCCAAGATCGCGGGATTGAGGCGGCAGTCGGCCAGAATCGATGGGCTGCCGGATACGTCGATGCGGGGCACGCGGTAGACATCTTCAAGCGACAGGCCGAAATCGATCAGCAGTGAGGTTAGTTGGAACGTGGCGGGCACGATGCGCCGCCCGCCGCTCGCGCCGAGCGCAAACCAGGGCTTGCCATCCTTCATGGCGAGCACCGGGCACATGTTCGACAGCGGCCTGGCACCCGGCGCAATGCTGTTGGGTTGACCTGGCCGCGGATCGAACCAGAACAGGCCGTTATTCATCAAAATGCCGCTCTCCGGCAGGGTCAGGCGCGAGCCGAAGCGCTCCAGCAGCGTGTTGGTCAACGACACCATGTTGCCATGCCGGTCCACGACCGAAAGGTGCGTGGTGCTGGCATCCGGACTGCCCATGTCGCCTGCGTGGCCATGATTAGCCAGACGGTAGGAAAACGCGTCATGCAGGGCATCGGCCCAGGCCAGATAGGCAGCGGTGGTGACGCCTTCCCGCGGGTCCAGGGTTTCCTCGATCTGCCGGAGGGCGCGGGCGAAGGTCGGGCCGCCGCTGTAGCCGTGGGTCAGATAGACGGTCGCGCCGCGGTAGGGGACGGCCATGGCGGGCTGGATGGTGGGTTGATAGGCGGCCAGGTCTTCCAGAGAGATCGCACTTCCAGCCGCTTGCAGGTCGGCGACCAGAGAAGCCGCCAATTCCCCCTCGTAGAAATCGCGGGCACCGGCCTCCGCCAGCCGCCGGAGGGTCAGAGGCAGACTGCCCATCGGCTGGTACGCAACCTCGTGCGCGTCAGGCGTGATCGCCGGCAGGCCGCCCGGCAGGTAGATTGCCGCCGAGACCTCGAACTTTGCCAGGGTCTCGGCGCTGTAGGCGATTTCCAGGGTCTGGGGCCATTGCACCGGCAGGCCCCTTTCCGCCAGCGCAATGGCGGGCTGCAGGGCATCGGCCCAGGAAATCGTGCCGGAGCCAAAACGCTCCAGCGCCGCGGAAAATCCGGCGACGGCACCCGGCACGGCGATGGATTCTGCACCAACCTGATTGCGGTCGCCGGCGACTTTGGGCCAGGTGAACAGGGCGTCATTGCCGGAAACGCCATGTTCCAGCTCGTAGCGGGATGTGTCGAGCGCCAAGGGGGACTTCATGCCGAAGTCGACCATATGCGCCTGACCGGTTGACGCCTCGCCATACACCATAAAGCCGCCGCCGCCGATGCCGCTCATCCAGGGTTCGACCACGCCCATGGCAAGCGCGGTGGTGACAGCGGCGTCCATAGCGTTACCACCAGCCTCCAGCACCGCCGCGCCGGCCTCTGCCGCCATATAGTGCTGGCAAGCGACGATGCCGTTTTGACCCGTAACAGCGGGGCGCGTCAGCGTGAAATGGTCGGATATCGGCGGACGGGCGGAAAGCGGCATTGATGGCTCACACGATGGGGGAAAGTTATGGGGCGCGACCCTAGCCCGAATCGGGCCGGTTCGCCAGGGACCGGCGTGCAGAGGGGAGGACGGGCGAAATGCCCCAACCACATGGCACGCCGCCCATTTCATGGTATGCAAGTTTCTTTGGCAGCCTGAACGCCGGAAACTCCTTCCCAGAGTTTCGCGGGCCCGTAGGGACTGCGCTTCACCAGGTTCCCCCGCGAGACTGAAAGACTGAGGCATGACGATCGAAGCGCCGCTTCAAATCCACACCGGCACGGTGCGCCCCGAATGGATCGACTATAACGGCCATATGAACGTGGCCTTTTACATGATGGCGTTCGACGAGGCGACGGACACGTTCTTCAACAACCTGGGCATCGGGCAAGCCTATAAGGAAAAGTACAATTTCTCGACCTTTACCCTGGAAGGCCACATCACCTACGACCGGGAGGTGATGGAAGGCGACCCGCTGACCTTCAAGACCTATCTACTCGACTATGACCAGAAGCGGATGCACTACTTCCACGAGATGTACCATGGTACGGAAGGCTATTTGGCCTCTACCAACGAGTTGATGACGATCCATATCGACATGAGTGTCCGGCGCTCTGCGCCCTTTGCGCCGGAATTGCTGACCCGGCTTGAAGAAATCATGGCAGTGCATCGCACGGTGCCGAGGCCGGAAAAAGCTGGTAGAACTATCGGCATACGCCGCAAACCGAGGTAAATTGTAGAATGCGCTGGATCCCCACGCTTCTCGTCCTGATGTTCGCCCCGGTCATGGCCTGGGCGGACTGCGTCGACCCGCCGGGGCCGGGAGTGGATTGGACCCGCTGCTATTTCGATGGCCGTGGCTTTCAGAACGTCGACCTGAGCGGGGCCAAGATGAAGGACGCCACATTCAGCCGCGGCGATCTTTCCGGCGCTGACCTCTCCGGCGCCAAGGGATCCAGGGCCAAGTTCATCTCCGCCAATCTCCAGGACACTGACTTCGCCGGTGCGACCTTGCGGGAGGCGGATTTCACCAGCGCCGACCTGACCAACGCGTCCTTTGAGGGCGCCGACCTGAGCCGTGCCCGCCTGTTCCGGGCGAAATTGCATGGTGCGGATCTGACGGGCGCTCGGATGCGCGGTGCGGATCTGCTGGAGGCCGACCTCTCCGGTGCACTGTGGATCGATGGTGAGCGCCGTTGCGCGGAGGGCTCGCTCGGCCAATGCCGCTAGGGTGGGGAGCGATCCGGAAGGAAACGGCCCGCAACACACGTGCCGTCGTGCATCACGAACAGGTTCTCCTTCTAAGCCTGGCGGTTGCGACCGGCCTAGCGGCCAGCCTGGGTGCGACCGCTTTCCGCGAATTGCTTGCCCTGTTCCAATGGGTTGCATTTGGCACGTTCGACGACTCTCTGATCGATACCGCAATGCAGTTGCCCTGGTGGCAGCGCCTGTCAATGCCGGTGCTGGGCGGTTTGCTCGTTGGCTATTTCATCTATCGCTTTGTACCGGGACAAAAGCCGGTCACAGTGCCGGAGGTAATGGAGGCCAGTGCGACCAAGGGCGGACGGATGTCGCTCAAACAGGGCATGCTGGGCGCGGTCGCCAACGCCGCAACACTGGGCTTCGGCGGGTCCGCCGGCCGGGAGGGACCGGTCGTGCATTTGGGGGCCACCATCGGTTCGTGGATAGCCCAGCGGCTAAGCCTCTCTAGAGACCAAACTCGCACCCTGCTTGGCTGCGGCGTCGCCGGAGCCGTGGCCGCTTCCTTCAATGCGCCGCTCGCCGGCGTTTTTTTTGCGCTGGAAGTGGTAATCGGCCGCTATGCGCTAGCCGCATTCGCGCCGATCGTGATGGCCTCTCTGGTGGCGACCATCATGTCCCGCGCGATTTATGGAGAGTTCCCGGCGTTCGTCATTCCCGACTATACCACCTCATACTTCGAGTTCCCCGCGTTCGCGATGCTGGGGGTGGCGTCAGCGCTGGTCGCCGTAGCCTTTCTGCGTCTTGTGCCGTTTGTTGAAACGCAGATGGCAAAGTTGCCGATCCCGCCTTGGACCCGCCCGGCGGTCGGCGGTCTCGGTGTCGGTATCATCGCCATCGCGTTTCCCGAGGTGCTGGGTGTCGGCTACGGCACTACCGACGACGCCCTGAAGGGCGAGTTAGGTCTGCTGTTCCTGCTCGGCCTGCTGGCTGCCAAGACACTAGCGACCGCGCTAACGCTTGGCAGCGGTTTCGGCGGCGGCGTCTTCTCGCCATCCCTGTTTTTAGGCGCGATGCTGGGGGGCGCATTTGGTGTCATTGCCGGCAATGCGATTCCACAAGTGCTGGACCCACAGGATTTATCCTTGTTCGCCGGCGAAGGCGCCTACTCAATGGTTGGGATGGGCGCATTCGCCGGTGCGGTTCTCGGCGCGCCGATTTCCACTATCCTGATCATCTTCGAACTGACCGGCGACTACCAACTCACCATGGGTGTGATGCTGAGCACCGTGGTGGCGAGCGTCATCACCAACAATTGGCACGGCACCAGCTATTTTCGTGGCTCGCTTGCCCGGCGCGGTGTCGACATGGAAGCGCGGGTCGAGCACGACCTGCTGAAGACCGAGCGGGTCGATGCGCTGATGAGCACCGCTTTTTCCGCCATCCCGCTGAATACGCCGCTGGCGGACCTGCGCCTCTACCTGCAGACCGCCCCCTACAACGAGCTTTTCGTGCTGAATGAGGACCAGAGCCTGTTTGGCACTATCACCCTGGGCGATCTGGACGAGGCGGCCTTCGATCACGCGCTGGACGGGCTGGTCATCGCGGCCGACGTCGCCCGGCGCAACCCGCCCATGCTGGAAGCCGGCGACGACCTGCAGGACGCCATCACGCTGATGGAGACCGTGCACGAGGAACATATCCCGGTGGTCAACAGCCGCTGCGCACGCAAACTGGTGGGCTTTGTCCACGAGAAGGACGTGATGCTGGCCTACAACCAGGCCCTGGTCCGCCTGCACCGGGACGAAGGGGCGGCGTTTTAGGTTCCTCCCACCCCTGCCGTTGGTATAAGAGCCCACCAAACAGATTGATTGGGGACACGCGATGCCACGGTCAATACCGCAACATACGGTCGTCTGGGCCCGCCAATTGTTCGGGGAGTTGCAGCAAAGTGACCTGCCGGCCCGGCAATTGCTGCTCCGCGCCGGTCTGCGCGAGCCGGACATTGCCGGCAGCGACAGCAAGGCACCGGTCAATAGGGTGGCAGCGTTTTTTGAGCACGCCGCAATGGCCAAGGGCGACCCTCTGTTGGGGTTGCATTTCGGTCAACAGCAAGACCAACGGGATGGCGGCTTGCTGACTTATGTCGGCCTCAACTCGCCGACCGTGGAGCAGATCATCGTCAACCTGCACCGGTACCGGCGCGTGGCGACCGACTCGATCGAACTGGACATATCGCGCCTGTCGAGCGACGCGGGCTTCGAGTGGAGCTTCGGCGGACTTTCCCCGCAAGAGGGAACGCAGCTGCGGGAGTTCACCGTGGTGAATTTCTGGGAGTATCTGCGGAAGATGACTGGCAGACCGCTATTCCCCACGGCAATCCAGATCCAGCATGTCCGCGGCACGAACAAGGCTGCGTTCGACCGCTATTTCGGTATCGACGTACAATTCGGGGCCCCGCGAAACGTGGTGCATATGCGCGAGGACGACCTTAAGGCGCCCGTTCCGAACGCCGACGGGAAGCTGCTGGACGTGCTGAAACAATGTTGCGAGCAGGTGCTGGCGCAATTGCCGGAACCACGGCCAAGCCTTGCCGACCAGGTCCGCCACTATGCTGCCGAACGCCTGACCCAGGGTGAAGCGCGGCTGGAGAGCATTGCGCAAGCGCTGGGCCTGAGCCCCCGCACGCTGACACGGCGGCTGGCGGACGCGGACACCAGCTTCAACCGGATCGTGGATGAATTACGCAAGGAATTGGCCGAGAAGTACCTGACAGAGACGTCGCTCAGCATCACGGAGGTCGCCTTCGCTGTCGGCTACACCAATGTAAGCGCCTTCGACACCGCCTTCAAAAGGTGGACGGGCCAAACGCCGAACCGCTACCGCGTGCAGGCTGCCTGACCCGCCAAATGTAATGGCTCGGTCATTAGAATGAGCGACCCGGACCTGTTATACCAACGGCAGAGAGAAATGATCTTCTCTCCTTCATCCCGAGTGCCGGCGCAGCCGGCGTATCGAGGGATACAGTCGCCGGCCTCTCGATACGCCCCGGACTGCGATCCGGGGCTATTCGAGGTGAAGGTCACTATCCCCTGCCCTTGGTATTAGGCGGCGGCCGTATCCGCCTGGCGGCGCTGCCGGCGGCTGCGCAGGAAGAGCAATCCGGCCAGTGCAGACAGCATTGGGATTGCAGCGGGGGGAACCGGGACGGCGCTCGCTTCATCAGGGCCCGCCAGATCAGGCGTTTCGATCTGCGTGGACTTGCCGTTAATTACGAATGGCACCTTGCCGCGCTCCAAAATCAAGGTCAACTGCGCGCCCTTGCCGTTGCCGGACGGGGCGAACTCCAGCCAAACCGCATCCTCGATTTTGCCAGCCGGTCCAGTCAACGCTTCGATGATGAAGCCGTCGTTTAACAGGGTGTATTCCTTCGGGCTGTCCTTCAACGCTTTGGACCGACCGGCATAGATGTTGAATATGCTGTTGCCCTTGTGCTGCAAAGCCTGAACGGCTGCGAGATCCAGGCCACCGCCCGCGTTCGCGCCGATAATGTCGAACAAGCCCAGCGTGTTACCGTTGTCGAGGTTCGCATAGACCGTGCCGCCATCCTCCTTAGACGGGGCCAGCCACATTGCGGACGCCGGCAGGCTCTGAACTGCAACGGCTGCAGCAATACCAATGACGGCGAATAATTTGCGCAAAGACATTTTTAGCCTCTCTCATTTTTGCATTCTCGATGCGAGGGCTGTCCCGCTCTCTCCGGATTTCACCCTTCACTTTTTATTTGGGCGGGCCGCGGGGAAATGTTTTGTACAAAATGCCGATTTTTTTCGATATCCCACCAAATACCGGGAAACCGCTTGCGGGCGGAAAATCGAGGTCAGTAGCGTTCCATCACCTGGCGGGCGAACTCCTCCGCGAAGCGCCATTTGCCGGCATTGCCGGTGGCCCACATGATCTCCTGCAGGCCCTGCGCCTCCAGTTCGCGGATCTGCTCGATCACCGCGTCAGGCTGGCCGACGATGCAGGTGGCGCGGATCAGGGGTTCGTCGATCAGGTCGGCCTCGCCCGGATGCAGGTAGGTGTAGTGGAATTCATGCGTGCGCAGGTGACGAAGTTCCGGGGCGGTATCCTCCACCAGCTTGCAGTAGCCGGGCCACATGGGCTTCAGGAAGTCCGGCACCTCGACGCCGCGTTCGTGCACCTCGTCATAGAAATAGTAGACGCTGGCCATGACGTTTGGCCCGATCAGGCGCTTGATCCGGTCGCTGTCCACCGCCTCCCCCGGCTCCAGCAGCGCGATGTTGGTCAGCGAACTATTCAGGAAGTCGCTGCCGATGGTGCGCCCGGCGCTTGCCGCACCCTGGCGGACATGGGCCATGGCCTCCGGTACGGCCACGCCGCGGGGCGGGATCGCGAAGACCAAGCCGTCGCCAAACTCGCCCGCCAAGCCCATGGCCCGCGGCCCGAAGCCAGATACATAGAGCGGGATTTTCGGCTCCAGGTTCATGTAGCCGGTCTCGTCATGCATCAGCATTTTGATCGGCTTGGTGACGCCGTTATAGGTGTAGTCCACCGTCTCACCCCGCAGCAGCGCCGAGAGCACGCGGAGGTATTCCCGGTACTCGGCGATCTTCATCGGCCGCTGGCCCATGGTGCGCATGGCGGTGTTGCCGGTGGCGATGCCCAGATGGATGCGCCCCGGCGCGATGCGGTTGATGGAGGCGGCGGCTGCGACATGGACCGGCGGGATGCGCGGGCCGGTGATCGAGGTGCCGGTGCCCAGATGCAGGGTGCGGGTCTGCTGCGCCGCCAGCGCCATGACGGCGTAGCAGTCGGAAAACAGCATCTGGCTGTCGGCGATCCAGACCGCATGATAGCCCAGCCGCTCGACATGGGGAAAGAAGCCGATCTCGTCGATATTGGCCATCATGCAGATGCTGAACTTCATGGCGGGCGGTCCTTTTATGGGGTTGAACCGGCGGCAGGGCGGCCCATTTGCTGGACGACAGAGCATCTAAGTACCGACCGGCGGCCACCGGACAAAGCAAAGGTAGGGGGTCTACGTTCTATCTACATTGCATCGACATTAGATCTACATGGGATCTACATCGATTCTACATTCATCTACATTTTTGGGCCAGAATGTCGATAAATGTAGATGAATGTAGATGTTTTCGGATTTTTTTTCCGGATAGCGGTTAACACGGGCTTAATCGTCCGCTGGCGCGTTAAGGAAAAGCCACCTCAGTCATACTCTAGTACATCTTTGCCATAGCGCGCCAGATATACTGGCACGGGGTGACCGCCGTGCAGGTTCCAGGGGTCGCTATGGGTCAGCAGGCGGCGGGTTTCCCGGAGGGCGATGCTGGTCGGCTCCGGCGTGTTCGCCATGGCAAGGGCGTCGGCGATGGGTATCCATTGCAGGTCCACCAACTCGCCCGACCCGCCCAACTCGCCATATGTATTCTGCCGGTCCACGATAAAGAACCGGGCATTGAAGCGGCGCACATTGTTGGGAGGCGTCACGGCGCGGGCGACATAGTCCAGACAGTCGAGACGCGGGGCCAGGCCGGTTTCGAAGAACGGCTCCCAGTCGGCAGTAACCTTCTCTGCCTTGTAACGCCCGTGGTGCGGCGCGCCGACGATCAGGCCGGTTTCCTCGAACGTCTCCCGGATGGCGGCGCAGGCTAGCGCCCTTGCCTTTCGGGCCGATGCTTTCTTCTGCAGCCGCTCCATAACCGGGCCGCGCAGGTCGCCATGGGCGGGGATGCCGACGTCTTCCGGGTCCAGCCGCCCACCGGGAAAGACGAAGGTGTTCGGCATGAACACGTGCTTGCCGGAGCGGTGGCCCATCAGGATGCGGGGCTCTTTCTCGGCGGCGGCGTCGCTGGAGCGGTCCACGACGATCAGGGTAGCGGCGTCGCGCGGGATCAGCGTTCCCTTGCGGTGCGGTTGTCCGACTGGCGGTACAGGGGCATTCATCTTTTAGCGTTCTCCGCCGACGGCTACGTAGTCATAGGTGCCTTCACCTTGGACGATCATAAACTTGGCGGGCTGGTGGTCTACACCGGAAACATAGTGCGCGACCTTTGCAGGCACCGCGCAGGACTGACCCGCGTCGAGCACATAGTCTGCGCGGGGTGCTCTGGTCCGAACGTGGAGAGGCCCCTCCATACAGAAGAATGTATCCGTGATTTCAGAATGATAGTGCCAGGGAACGCACTGGCCTTCAGCCAGGGTCAGGATGCGGACGCGCAGGCCAGGCACATCGGCCACAGTCTCGCGCTTCTCGATTTCATAGCCGGTCATGGATTGCCTTGGCTGCTGCGGATAGGGTTTGAGGATAAGCCTAGCCCACCCGCCGTCAGGCAACCAGTGCCGGAGAAACCTTGTTATGATCACCCCTGCCTATGCCCAGCGGATGGCCGCCTATAACCACTGGCAGAATACCAAATTGCTGGCCGCGGCCGGGGCGTTGAGCGACGCGGAACGGCGGGCGGACAGAGGCGCGTTCTTCGGCTCGATCTTCGGCACGCTAAACCACTTGCTGTGGGGCGATACGATCTGGCTGCACCGTTTTGCCGGGACAGGCATGCCGGAGTCACCGGGCATACCCGTATCGGTCGGCGAGACCCCAGACTGGGACACCTACTGCACGCGGCGGGTGGCGAAGGACCAGGAGATCGCGGATTGGACGGCCGGCCTGAGCGATGCGGCGCTAGAGGCTGACCTGACCTACTATTCCCAGGCGGTGGAGCGGGAGTTGAGCAAGCCACTGGCGCTGTTCGTCATGCACTTCTTCAACCATCAGACCCACCATCGCGGCCAGGTCCACGCCATGCTGACGGCAGCAGGCCAGGACTATGGCGACACCGACGTGGCCTTCATGCCGGAGTAGGGGTCGGATGTCGTAAGTACGATCCAGCAAATGGATGGGCCACCCGTCTTTATCGAACCACCAGCGACCACCTAGACCGCCGACGGCACCACCTGGATGTGCAAAATCCGATGCGTTTTTGGACAAGACAGTCCTTTGGCCGGCAGCCATTTTCTTCCTAGCATCAGCAAGGAGGAACGAAACATGCCCAAAGCAATTAAACCGGTGAGCGCGTTCGCATTCGCGGCAGGGCTTCTGTTGGCGTCGACCAGTTCCGCGTCGGCATTCTTCAGCCTTATAATCGGCGAAGCCGGTGAGCCGGCGACTAATTTCCATCTGACCGACAATGATCCAAACGACCAGAACACCAACCTGGGAACCATTGCGTTCAACAGCGGCTGTGTCGGGTGCCCCGGCCCGTTGGCCATCGGCAACTACTCAGTCAACCGCATTTGGTCGAGCATTTCCGGCGGCGGTCCGGGTGCGGCCACGCTCAGCCTGAGGATCGAAGGGGCGACGGCAAGTTCCGCCGCCACCGGCTTGGCAGCATTTGCGACCGCCGACGGCCTGTTTGCTTCCGGCGCGGTCCCCTCTGGCAGCGGCTTTGTGACAAAGGCAAACCTGGATGGCAACGCATCCAGTCCTGACACCGGCAATGTGCCAGCGTCGGTCACATGGGATGCCTGGGTGAACCTGTCAGACACACCCTTCGCAACGGAACAATTGGTGGACAGTCTGGCCGTAACGGCAGGTGATTTCGCCGATGTGGGCAACGTATTTGCAGCGTTCGCAAACGGTGGCGCTCACGTAAGCGTAGTCGAAGGCAGCCCCTTCTCTATCACCCAAAATTTGGTCATCAACACCGATGGTCCCGGTGAGTTCGCCGGATTTGGCAGGACAACGGTCGCGCCGGTCCCGGCAGCACTGCCCCTGATGGCCTCGGCGTTCGCCGCTGTAGGGTTGCTGCGGCTGCGGCGCGGGAGCAGCCCCGCATAGACCGTTTCCTGTGCAAGCCGTTGCGGCCAGGTCAGGAGCAGACATCTTCCGCCCTGGCCGGCTGCTTCGGCTTGCCCGTCACCCGCTGACCTTCGCCGCCACCGCGTCGCCGAACGCCTCGGTCCCCAGCGGGCCGCCCAGGTCGGTGGTGCAGGCATCCGGCGTTGTCAGCAGGCTGTCCAGCCCGTCATCCAGCGCCTTCGCCGCCGCGGCCATGGCGTTGTTCGAGTCCTGCTCCGCCCGCCAGGCCAGCAGCATCGCGGCTGAGCGCATCAGGGCGATGGGATTGGCGATGCCTTTGCCCTCGATATCGGGCGCGGAGCCATGGCTTGCCTGCGCAACGGCAATACCGTCACCGCGATTGAGCGAGCCCGCCAGCCCCAGCCCGCCGGAGAACTCCGCCGCTAGGTTGGAGAGGATGTCGCCGTACATATTGGTGGAGACCACCACATCGAACCGGTCCGGCGTGCGCACCAGGTGGCTGGTCATGGCGTCGATGTGCTCCTCGTCCCACTTCACGTCGGGGAAGTCCTTGGCCACTGCCTCGACGCATTCCAGGAACAGGCCGTCGGTCATTTTCAACACATTGCCCTTGTGGACGGCGGTCACGTATTTGCGCCGCTGGCTTGCCAGTTCGAAGGCGGCGCGGGCGATGCGCATGGAGCCCTCGCGCGTGATCTTGCGCAGGGAAAGTGCCACGTCGGCGGTCGGCATGAATTCGCCGGAGCCCTGGAACATGTTGCGGTCGGCGTAGAAGCCTTCGGTATTCTCGCGGGCAACCACCAGATCCATGCCCGGCGCGAACGAGCCGGGAATGCCCTTGGACGGCCGGATGTTGGCATAGAGTTGCAGGCCGGAGCGCAGGAACTTCGACGGCCCCATGCCGCCTTCGCTCTCTGGCGGATAGACGGCAGTATCGGTCGGCCCCATGATAACGCCATCCGCCGCCTGGCACTGCTCCAGCACATCCGGCGGCAGGGTGTTGCCGATTTGCCGGAGAGAGACCAGGCCGATGGGCACATCCTCGAACGTCAGGCCGAGGCCGAACCGGGCGTCCAAGGCCTCCAGAGAGCGCCTGGTGGCGGCCATAATTTCCGGCCCGATACCGTCGCCATCCATGGTGAGAATCTTCATAACGTTATCCTTATACACTCAGGCCGCTGTGAGATTTTTCATGGGCATTGCATATCGATATGTGCTTATTTTGAGAAGACATTAAGCCATTCAACGATCCGGGAGGCCCCCTTATGACCGATTCCAAAAACGTCGAAACCCTTGCCTTACATGCCGGCTACCGGTCCGATCCGGCGACGGGCGCGGTGGCGGTACCGCTCTACCAAACGACCTCGTACCAATTCAACAGCGCGGAGCATGCGGCGAACCTGTTCGGGCTGAAAGAGTTGGGCAATATTTACAGCCGCATCATGAACCCCACCAACGACGTGTTCGAGCAACGCGTTGCCGCGATCGAGGGGGGCGTTGCTGCGCTGGCCCTGGGCTCCGGCCAGGCGGCTAGCGCGTTCGCGGTCCAAAACATCGCTCATGCCGGCGACAACATTGTGGCGTCCACCGACCTCTATGGCGGCACCTGGAACCTGTTCGCGAACACCCTGAAGGACTTCGGCATCGAGTGCCGCTTTGTGGATCCGAGCGACCCGCAGAACTTTGCCCGGGCGGTGGACGACAAGACCCGCGCGTTCTACGCAGAGACTTTGCCGAATCCGAAGCTGGAAGTCTTTCCGATCAAGGAAGTGGCTGATATCGGCCGCCCGCTCGGCATTCCGCTGATCATGGACAACACCGCAGCGCCGGTCCTCTGCAAGCCGCTGGACCATGGCGCTGCCGTGGTCATGTACTCGACCACCAAATTCATCACCGGTAACGGCACCAGCGTCGGCGGCATGATCGTTGATGGCGGTAACTTCGATTGGGAAGCACACAAGGAGCGCCAGCCCTACCTGAACGAGCCCGACCCATCCTATCATGGTGCGGTCTGGACCGAGGCCGTTAAGCCGCTAGGCCCTATTGCCTACATCCTGAAAGCGCGGGTGACGCTGCTGCGCGACCTGGGCGCGCCGATGGCGCCCTTCAACGCCTTCATGGCAATCCACGGCCTGGAAACGGTTAGCCTGCGCATGGAGCGGCATTGCGAGAATGCCATCAAGGTAGCGGAGCGCCTGAACGGCCACCCGGCCATCGAAAAGGTTATCCATCCGAGCCTGATGAGCGGCGAGGCCAAGCGGCGTGCCGATACCTACCTCAAAGGCGGCTATGGCTCCCTGATGGGCATCATCCTGAAGGGCGGCGCGGAAGCCGGTGCGAAGTTCATCGACAAGCTGCAGATGTTCTACCACGTTGCCAACATCGGCGATGCGCGCTCGCTGGCGATCCATCCGGCGACCACTACGCACAGTCAGCTAACGCCGGAGGAGCAGGAAGCGACTGGTGTTTCGCCCGGTTATGTCCGGCTGTCGATCGGCTTCGAGCATATCGACGACATCATGGCCGACCTGGAGCAAGCGCTGGCCTGACGTAAAGGCAATATTCCAGATGGTGTAAACGCCTCTGGCATAATCGTTGCGCTTAAGGGAAGCTGGGAGACCGGCTTCCCTTTTGCGCTTTGGAGCGCTTTCAATGACACTTTGGCTTGGCTGCATCGCCGACGATTTCACCGGGGCCACCGACATGGCCTCCATGCTGGTCAAGGGTGGCCTGCGCACCGTCCAGACTATCGGCATCCCGCCAGAGGGGTTCGAGAATCTGGCCGCAGATGCGGTGGTCGTGGCGCTGAAGTCGCGCTCGATCCCGGCGGATGAGGCCGTGGCGCAATCGCTCGAAGTGCTGGCGGAACTGCGCAAGACAACGGCGCGGCGGTTCTTCTTTAAATATTGCTCCACCTTCGATTCGACACCCGCAGGCAATATCGGCCCGGTGGCGGAGGCGCTGGAAGAGGAATTGCGGGCTGACTGGGTGCCCTTCTGCCCGGCGCTGCCGGTGAACGGGCGCACGATTTTCAACGGGCACCTGTTCGTCGGCGACAAGCTGCTGAACGAAAGCGGCATGGAAAACCACCCGCTGAACCCGATGGCGGATGCCGATTTGCGTCGGGTGCTGGCAGCGCAAAGCGCGGCCAAAGTGGGCCTGGTTCCGGCGAAGGCCGTGCGTGCCGGGGCGGATGCCGTGCGGCGGACGATCGTTGCGCACCGCCGCGAGAACACCCATTTCGCCGTCGTTGATTGTGTCGATGATGCCGACCTGGATGTGCTGGGCGAGGCGTTCAAGGACCTGATCCTGGTGACCGGCGGCAGTGGCTTGGCGGTTGGCCTGGGGCGCGCCTGGGTCAAGGAGCGCCGGGTGGAGGAGCACGACGATCCGGCGGCGCTGGACCCGCGCGACGGCTACACAGCGATCCTGTCGGGTTCCTGTTCGAATGCGACGCTCAGCCAGATTGGCGCCTTCGAGGCGGCTGGCGGCCTGACGCTGCGGCTCGATCCGCTGGCGCTGGCAAAAGGCGATGAGGCCTTGCACGAGGCGGAGGCCTGGGCGGTCGCGAGCCTGGGCGATAGGCCCGTCGCTATCATCGCCTCCGAAACGCCGGAGAAGGTAAAGGAGGCGCAATCGGTGCTGGGCGTTGAGCGGGCCGGGCAAGTGGTCGAGAACGCCTTCGCCCATCTGGCCCCCGCCTTGGTGGCGAAGGGGGTTACCCGGCTGGTGGTCGCAGGCGGAGAGACTTCCGGCGCGGTGGTCGGCGGGCTCGGCGTCAACGCGCTCGCCATCGGACCGGAGATCGATCCAGGCGTCCCCTGGACCCAGGTAGCGCAGGGAGAGGCAGAGGGCCTGTGCCTCGCCTTGAAATCGGGCAATTTTGGGGCGGAGGATTTCTTCACGAAGGCTTTCGAGGTGCTGGACTGATCCCATGAGCAGTGAGAGCGAAACAAAACTCCGGGAGCGCATGGCGGAGCACGGCAAGGCCCTGTTCGACCGCGGCCTGACCTTCGGCAGTGCCGGCAATATCAGCGTCCGGCTGGACGATGGCTGGCTGTTGACGCCGACCAATTCCTGCCTGGGCCGGCTCGACCCGGCGCGGATTGCGAAGCTGGATGACCAGGGCAAGCTACTGTCGGGCGACCCGCCGTCAAAGGAAGCCTTCATGCACCGGGCGGTCTATGAGGAACGGGCGGGCGCGCAGGCGGTGGTGCATCTGCACTCGACCCACTCGGTCGCCGTCTCCTGCCTCGCCAATATCGACCCGGCGAACGTGATGCCGCCGCTCACCGCCTACTACGTCATGAAGATCGGCACGCTGCCGCTGGTGCCCTATTTCCGGCCGGGCGACCCGGCGCTTGGCGATGCCATCCGCGAGTATATCACCAAGACACCCGCCGTGCTGCTGGCCAATCACGGGCCGGTGGTGGCCGGCAAGTCCCTAGACGACGCCCTATACGCGACCGAGGAGTTGGAAGAAACCGCCAAGCTGTTCCTGCTGCTCCAGAACCATCGCACCCGCCCGCTGACGCCCGAGCAGATCGACGACTTGCGCGCACATTTCCCCAGCTAACAGAGACGACGCCCATGCCAAAACTCGCTGCCAACCTCTCCATGATGTTTACCGAATGGGACTTCCTCGACCGCTTCCAGGCAGCCGCCGACAACGGCTTCAAGGGCGTTGAGTTTCTGTCGCCCTATGAACATCCCGCCGAGGCGGTGGCGCAGGCGAAAGACAAGGCCGGGGTCGAGATCGCGCTTTTCAACCTGCCCTTCACGGACAAGGAGCGGGGCTTTGCAGCCCTCCCCTGGCGCAAGACCGAGTTCCGGGAGGCGCTGGCGAAGGCGCTGGACTATGCCGGGGTGCTAGGCTGCCCCAACCTGCACGCCATGGCGGGCATTCCGGGCGACAACGCAAACGCTGCCGTGGTCGCGGACACCTACGCCAACAACCTTGCCCTCGCAGCGGAGCGGGCGGCCGGCAAAGGCCTCAACATCCTGATCGAGCCGATCAACAGCCGCGACATTCCGGGCTTTTACCTGAACTATGTGGAGGATGCGGTGGCGCTGATTGCCGGCGTGGGCGCAGCTAACCTGCGGCTGCAATTCGACATCTATCACCGGCAGATCATGTCCGGTGACGTGATGATGGGCATGGCCGCGCATCTGCCGCTGATCGAACATGTGCAGATTGCGAGCGTGCCCGACCGGAACGAACCCACCACGGGCGAACTCAACGACGTTCACGTTCTGCGCTATCTGGACGAGCTAGGCTACACCGGCTGGGTCGGCTGCGAATATCGTCCCAGGGCAGGCACGGTCGAGGGCCTCGGCTGGATGAATCACGTCACCTAAGCCAACCCGACCCGGCCCCAAAAGGCAAAACCGCCGCTGGCCAGGAGGGCTAGCGGCGGTTTCGTATATTGGTGATCCCAACGGGACTCGAACCCGTGTCTTCAGCGTGAAAGGCTGATGTCCTAACCACTAGACGATGGGACCACATCGCGTCGTGCGAGCGGGCCTTCTAACCGGGTCTGACATGGATTGCAACCGGCGTCTGCGCCACGCTTGACTGGCGCGGCACTCCGCCCGATGTTGCGCGCCAACTCCCCGCTCGCCCCTGGAGGCCAAGTCCTATGAACGCGACCTTGCCGGCCATCTCCCAAGAAGTCGAAGAAACCATCCTCGACGCCGTCGATAAGTTCCTGGAACGCGATGTGCGCCCGCACGTCCTCCGCCTGGAGCACGCCGACGAGTACCCCCATGAAATCGTGGAGGGCATGAAGGCGCTGGGCCTGTTCGGCGCGATCATCCCGGAAGAATATGGCGGCCTCGGCCTGCCCTCCTCCACCTACGCCAAGATTGTGGAGCGGGTCTCGGCAGTCTGGATGTCCTTGTCGGGCATCTTCAACTCGCACCTGATCATGTCGGCCGCGGTGGTGCGCTTCGGCACGGAAGAGCAAAAGCGGAAATGGCTGCCGAAGTTCGCCAGCGGCGAAATCCGCGGCGGCCTGGCCCTGACGGAGCCGAATTGCGGCACGGACCTGCAGGCCATCCGCACGGTGGCGAAGCGAGACGGTGACGACTATATCATCAATGGTACCAAGACCTGGATTTCCAACGGAATCTACGGCTCGTGCTTCGCCCTGCTGGTGAAGACCGACCCGCATGCCCAGCCGCGGCACAAGGGCACCAGCCTGTTCATCGCCGACAAGCGCGAGGGCTTCACGGTTTCAAGGAAGCTGGAGAAGCTCGGCTACAAGGGCATCGATTCGGCGGAGCTGGTGTTCGAGGACTACCGCGTACCCGCCGACCAGCTTATCGGCCTGGAGGAGGGCAAGGGCCTGCCGCACGCCCTCGGCGGGCTGGAGCTGGGGCGGATCAACATCGCGGCGCGCGGCGTCGGGGTGGCCCGGGCCGCGCTGGACTTGGCAGTGAAATACAGTCAGCAGCGCGAAACCTTCGGTCAGCCGATCCACCAGCACCAGGCGATTGCAATCAAGCTGGCTGACATGGCGACCCGCCTGGAGGCATCGAAGCACCTCATGAACGCCGCAGCGGCGGCCTACGACCGGGGCGAGCGATGCGACATGGAAGCGGGCATGGCCAAGCTCTACGCGACGGAAACCGCGCTCTATAACGCGACCGAGAGCATGCGCATTCACGGCGCCTATGGCTATTCCAAGGAATTCGACGTGGAGCGGCTGTACCGCGACGCGCCCTTGCTCTGCATCGGCGAGGGCACAAACGAGTTGCAGCGCATCATCATCGCCAAGCAATTGATCCAGCGGAACCCGGCTTAGCTGGGCCCTCGCCCTGGTTTCACTCCCGGGCGGGGCGGCCCATGAAAATGGCGCCGCATGATCCGGGTGGCTGCTGCCCTGCCCTCCCGCCATGGTAGGGTCATCGGAACAGCAGCCATGGAGCGCCTGCTATGAACGCCCATCTCGCCACCACAAACGAAACCGCCTCGCCGCAGTATGAATTGATCGAAGCCGCCATGACTTGGCTCGCGGACATGCGCGCAGAACAGCCGAGTCTTGAAGACCTGGCCGACCATATTGGTTACGCGCCCGCCCACCTGCAGCGAGTGTTCACCCAGTGGGTTGGTATCAGCCCGAAACGCTTTCTCAGCTACCTGACTCTCGACTACGCGAAGGAGCGACTGGCCGAGAGCGGCAGCGTGCTGGATGCGGCCCTCGACTCCGGCCTGTCCGGCCCAGGACGCCTGCACGACCTGTTCGTCGCCCATGAGGCGATCACGCCTGGCGACTACAAGAAGCGCGGCGAGGGCCTGGCAATCCGCTGGGGCTGGCATTCCTCGCCGTTCGGCCAGGCGCTGGTGATGCAGACGGAGCGCGGGCTCTGCGGTCTCGCCTTCGCCACGGACAACCAGGCAGAGGTATTCGCCAACATGACCGCCCGTTGGCCTGCCGCGCGCCTGATCGAAGACCGGGAAGCGACAGGCGCGATGGCGGCTGCCATTTTCGGCCAGACCGGAGAGCGCATCCCGTTGCACCTCTCTGGCACCAATTTCCAGATCAGGGTGTGGGAGGCGCTGCTGCGCATCCCGGACGGCAGCCTCGTGCCTTACCAGTGGGTGGCCCAGGCCATCGGCCAGCCCAAGGCTGCGCGGGCAGTCGGCGCGGCGATCGGGCGGAACCCGATCAGCTACCTGATCCCCTGCCACCGGGCGATTCTGACGAGCGGCTACCTGCGCAACTACGAATGGGGTCTGCCGCGCAAGATGGCCATGATCGGCTGGGAGGCCTCCCGGCGCGAGGCTGCTTAGCCTCCGGCGGTAAAGCCGGGCGCTACGCGGCCATATAATTTTCGGCCAGTTCGTAGTGGCTGATAGACCGCGCCTTCACCAGTTCGGCTTCGTCTGGATGGATGTGGGCGCTCTGCCAGTCCTCGCCGACAAAAGTCTTCATCGCCTCCAGGTCCTTCCATACCATCACCATGCAGAAATCGTCCGGCGTTTCCGGGCGCGGCGTTGATGCCGTCAGCGAGACAATGCCCGGCTGGCTTTTCATCAGGGGAATCGCGGTGTTACGGAAAAAGTCCTCGAACTCCGCCCGCTTGCCGTCATGCACGGTGACCTGAAAAATCCGCACGATCATTGGGTGAGCCTCCTTCGCTGGTGAGCCAACTTCAAGCAAACGCCCTCAACCGCGCACTTGTCTCCTCACCCAGTTTCCGCACCAGATCGGCGGCGTCGATCTCTCGCGTCAGACCGACATTCTGTCCGGCCCATAGCGCCTGGAATGCGCCTTCGCCAACGCCAGCCAACGGTGCCACCAGCGAGCGCTGCGCGGGATAGGGTGAAATCTGTTCCTCGGCATCGGCCAAGTCGTCGAGCAGCCGGTTTCGGATGGCACGGGCAGGCTTGCCGGAATGCAGGCGGGTAACGCGGGTGCTCTCGTCGCCGGCGGCCGCCAGCGCCTTGCGGTGCGGATCGCTGACCTTGGCGTCGTTGTTGCGCAAGAAGGCAGTGCCCACCTGCACCGCATGCGCGCCCAGCATCATGGCCGCCGCCGCCGTATTGGCGTCGACAATACCGCCCGCCGCAATCACCGGCACACGCACTGCGGCACAGACCTGCGGCAGCAGGGCGAACAAGCCAGGCTGCGTTTCGCTAGCGCCGCCGAGGAAGGTGCCACGATGGCCGCCAGCCTCGTTGCCTTGGGCGATGATCGCATCGACACCGGCCTGCTCCAGATAGCGCGCCTCCGCCACGGTGGTGGCCGAGCAGAGGATGAAGGCGCCTGTGGCCCTGACCTGCTCGAACAGGTCGCGGGGCGGCAGGCCGAAATGGAAGCTCACGACTTCCGGCTTTTCTGCGGAAAGCACGTCGGCGTGGCCCTGGGTGAACGTGGTGTAGCCAACAGTTGGCGCCGGCACCCCGCCCTTCCCCGCTTCGTCGAAATAGGGCTGAAGGCGCTTGCGCATCCCTTCGCCCGTGCCGGTCACGTCGCCGGGCTCTTCGTGACAGAAGAAGTTGGTGTTCAGCGCCTTTGCCGACATCTGGCGGAACCGCCGGATCTCCGCCTTGGCTTCCTCCGGTGACGAAGTGCCAAGGCCGAGCGAGCCGAGCCCGCCGGCCTCACTCACCGTGGCCGCGAGCGCCGGCGTCGCCGCCCCTGCCATCGGTGCCTGGATGATCGGATAGGCGAGACCGAGGCGCTCGGTCAGGGCATTCGTCGGCCACATGAGCGTGTCCTTATTGCTCCGGCGGCGCGTCTTTCCAAACGCCTTCCGGGGTTTTGCAGACCCGGAAGACCAGTTTGGTTGCTTGCTGCGTCCGCGCGATATTGACCGTGTGGCCACGATACTGGCAGGGCATCCCTTGATACTCATCTTCCTTGAGCAGGCGCACCGTGCCGTTGTTGCCGGTGTCCGCGCTGCTCCAAGCTTCCTCGAATCCGACGTCTTTTCCTTCAAGGGCAGCACCCGCCGCACCCATCGCCTTAACATCGGCAGGTTCGAGACCGTCTATCGCCATGTTCCGCCATTGGGCGGCGGCGGGCGAAGCCAGGATGCCCGCAAGGGCCAGAATGATAAGAGCGCGCACGCGATTTCCGATCCGCTATTTGTTGAGGAAGTTCAGCGCAAGGCCGGGCCGCGGCCAGTCAACCGCCACCAGCTTGCCGTAGTAACTTTGCGTAATGAAAGCCGTTTTCAGGTCGGCGCCACCAAAGCAGATGTTGGTGCAATAGGGGTCGCCGGGAAGCGGCACATGCTCAACGCTGGAGCCGTCCGGCGTCATCACCGTGATACCAGGATCGAACAGGGTAGCGATGCAGATATTGCCACCCGCTTCCACCGCCAGGCTGTCGAAATTGCGGAAGCCGGAGGAATTGGCCACCAGCCGGCCGCCATGGGGGATTGGCCAGGGCTGCTTTTTCACCACACCTGGGCTCTCCAGTTCGAAGGCCCAGAGGCGGCCGGTCCAAGTCTCTGCCACATAGAGTGTCTTCTCGTCCGGGGAGAGGCTGGTGCCGTTCGGCGTGATCATCGGGTAGGCAATTTCGGTAATGTGGCTGCCGTCTGCCTTGGCGTAGTAGATGCCGGTGCGGTCCCAATCCCGCTCCCGCGTCTTGCCAAGGTCCGTGAAATACATGCCGCCCTGGCTGTCGAACACCATGTCGTTCGGCCCACGTAACTGGTTTTCGCCGCAATGGGTGTAGAGTGTCTCCACCGCGCCGGTCTTGACGTCCACCGCCTGGATGGAGCCGCCTGCATAGTCATCGGCCTGGGCAATGGAGCGCATACCGCCATCGTCGCCATAGAACCATTTGAAGCCACCATTGTTGCAGATGTATACGCGCCCGTCCGGCCCCAAGGCCGCACCGTTCGGCCCGCCCCCGGTCTCCGCAATCACCTCCGTCGAACCATCCGGGTTGCAGCGCGTCAGCGTTCCCCGCTCAATCTCCACCAGAATGACCGAGCCGTCGGGCATGGCGATCGGGCCTTCCGGAAAGCGCAGGCCGGTGGTGATGGTGCGGACCTTCGGCTCCGGCGATTCGATGTATTGCGGCATGGCAGGGCGTTCCTGTTTGGTCTAGGTAGTGGTTGGGTAACACTATAGACCGACACCTGTCCCAGGAGCGAGCCCATGTTGAGTTTTGCCGTCACTTCCGCCGACGGTACCGTCAGCCGCCTGCCGGTTACGGTGGATAAGCTGGTCATTGCCGGCTGGACCGGCCGGGACCAGGCGAAGGTGCAGGAACATATCGACGAGTTGAAGGAATTGGGCGTCGCGCCGCCAAGCTCAACGCCGGTCTTCTACCCCCTCAGCGCCAATCTCGTGACACAGGCGGACACGGTACAGATGCTGGGCGACGGCTCGTCGGGAGAGGTGGAAGCCATGCTGGTCGGCACACCAAAGGGCATGCTGGTCACGCTGGCAAGCGACCATACCGACCGGGTAGCGGAGGCCTACTCCATCCAGATTTCGAAGCAGATGTGCCAAAAACCGGTGGCGCGCGCCGCCTGGTGGTTCCGGGATGTGGCAGAGCGCTGGGACTCGCTTACCCTGCAAAGCTGGCAGGATGGCGACGTCTACCAGGATGGCGACTGCACCGCGATGCTGCCGCCCTTGGAGATCGTGCGCGGCGCCTGCGGGGCGGACGAACTGCCTGCGGGCTGGGCCATGCCGCTCGGCACCTTGCCCGTTCATGGCGGCATCCGCGGCGGCAAGGTCTTCAAGATGAGGCTCGGCGATCCGTCGACGGGCCGGGCGATCGATCACGCCTATACGGTCGAGCAACTGCCGATGAGCCGGTAGGGGTCGGGGCCGGCTGGTTAGCACTGCCGCGTTCGCGAAATCGCCAGAATGGCAACGGTCGAGCCCAGTGCCATGACCAGGAATCCGGCGCTCCACGCTGCGGCCATGCCATGGCCTGCCGCCACCCACTCCACAACCATGCCGACAACCACGCCGCCCAGCGTGCCCGAAATGAACCCGACGAAACCATAAAGTCCCAACGCCGCGCCGCGCTGCGCCGGATCGGCGGCTGCAACCGCTCCATTGCTGAGCACGCCGACATCGGCAAAGCTGGTGATCTGAAGCAATGCCGCCAGTAGCAGGCAGGCAACTAGAGGTCCGTCTGCCAGCCAGGCAAGCGAGAGGCAAACCAGCACCGATAACAGGTCGACCAACACGATCACGCGACGGCGGCCGAAACGGCTCGCCAATTCGGAAACGCCGAGACTGACCGGCACGCCCGCTATCACAGCTATCCCGCCGATCATGGCAAGCATGGATGGTTCGATTGAGGAGTCGGAGTGCACGGATAGCCACGCCAAATAGCCGACAAACCAGACCCGGATTGCGAATACCTCCCACGTGTTCCCGGCAAACGCCGTGACGTGCAACATCAGTTCCCGGTTGCGCAGGAGTCCGCCCGTCCTGGCCGTCGCTTCGCAAGGCTCACGAGCGGGAGGCCGGGGCAAGAACAGCAAGACGAGCAAACCCGCAATCGCAGGACCAAGGCCCGAGACGACAAAAACGCCTTCCCATCCCAGCGTCTCTACGAGTGCGCCGGCCAACAATAGTGACGTGCCGCTGCCAGCGGCATAGGTCGAGGCATAAATGGCGGTCGCCCGTTTTTGGGCGGAGCCGGTGACGTAATCTGCCAAAAGCTTGAGCCCCGGCATGTTCATGCCGGCAAACGCGACCCCGCCGAGAAAGCGGAACAGCATGGCGCTATAGAAGCTGTCGGCCAGAACGGCAAATCCGATACAGGCGGCTGCGCCGACTGCGGCATTGCCGATATAGATCCAGCGCCCGTCCATCCGGTCGGTCGCGCCGGAGAAGAGCGGGATGGCGGCAGCGTAACCGCCGAAAAAGATGCTGCCCACCCATCCCGCCTCTCCCGGGGTCAGGCCGAGGGCGTCTGAAATCTGCGGCAACGCAGCCGGGAACGCCATTTGAGGCGCCAGGCAAAGCAACAACCCTAGCGAAAGAAGGGTTGTTATTCTGACATTCGTCATTCGGTCGTTTCTTCAATACAGACAAGGGCGTGTGTGCCCAGCGGACGGGCCTAAAAAACGTCGATCTGAAACAGACATCTACGACAACAGGCATTTAAGAGAACGGTCTGCAAGCAACGATGCTGCGGATTTCATCGGCCATAGAATGATCGGCCATGGAAAGGTCGATCATGGAAAGCGGAGCGGAGAATGGCTGGTCGGCCGACTGGTCGGCAATCCCTCAAGCGGCGGGATTTCCGGATGCGCCTCGGCGACCAGGAAACCGGCCGTGTGATCGAACACGCCTACCCGGACGAGCAACTGGTGATGAGCCGGTAAAGATCAGCCTCTCTGATTTGGTGCTTCGTAGGCACCGACTTCCTCACTCAGGTACTGGTTGTTTGCTTCCCGCAGCGCCGCCGCCGCATCGTCATAGAGGAACGGCACGAAGACATAACGCTCGCCGCGTGTCACCGGCGACACCGTGTGCAGCAGCGAACAGGAGAAGACGATGGCCCCGCCCGGCGGCGGCTTGAACTGCTTTGGACCATATTCCGGGAAACTCAGGTTGCCCCCGTCAAAATCGCTATTCAGGTTGATCGTGACGGCGAACCGCCGGTGCGCCGTCCCCTTTGTCGTATTGTCCCGATGCGGCATGAAATGGCCGCGGTCTTCGGCGGAATAGCAGCCGACGATATAGCGCTCGATCCGGGTTGCCTGGAATTGATGGGTCTTGACCAGTTCCGGCACGATCCGCCGCTGGATGCGCGCTACCGCGGCCTGCCGCAGCGCCGGATCGGTGATCGTGCAGTCCCGGCGGCGCTTGTGGCCGGGGTCGGCAATCTTCACGGTTTTGCCGTCAACCTCGCGCATGAAGCCGGATTCTTCGCCGCCCTGCGTCAGATAGTGGTCGATCAGGCGCCGGCAGAATTCCGGCTCGAAGACTTGCGGCAGAAATGCAATCGGCGCTTGCAGTTCGAAGCCCGCAAACCGCGCGGGCGGCGGCAGCCGGTCGAGAAACGCCAACACCGCCGCCGCGCCGCTGGCGTCTGCCCCAAACGGCGCCACCAGCATCACCCGCAAGGTCGGATCGAGCACCAACCACAAACGCCGGTAAGGCGTATCTTCCCCATCTGCCTCAGGCGCAGACGCCGCCGCGCCATACAACTTGCTCACATGCCGGTCGAAGTCCCAGAAGTGCCGGTAGCCCGGATAGGCATCCTGAATCCGGCCTGTAGCCTGGTCTTCCGGGTCGCAACTGATCCCAAAGAAACTCACCATATAGTCGTTGAACAGGTCGGGCCGGGCGCGGACAGCGGCGATTGCAGCCTGCGTTTCCGGCTTCGCCCCGCTCTCATAGAAGCACAGCACCAAGTAGCGGCCAGCGGCCGTATGGAAGGCAAAACGAGGATTGGCGGACGTCGCCTGGAAAAAATATGGCGCCGGATCGCCCGGCAACAATTGCGCGAACCCCGGCATCCCGGAAACTCCTACACCGGATTCTGGAGCCGCATATGCAGACCTGCCCCGTGCCTCAAGTCAAGGGGACTGGGGCAGGATAGGGCTTGCGCCCCCTGCCCGCCTACTCGTCCGCGCCGGCCGGACGGCCGAACAGTTCGGCAATGGTTGGCACCGCATCGGTCTTTTCTTCCTCCACCGGCACTTTCTCAGCCTCGCGCGCTTCGATGGCGGCGCGCTCTTCCGGAGTCAGCTTGGCGCGGGCTTTTTCCACCGCTGCGTTCAGTTCCAGATAGGTGCAGAGGCCCAGATCCACAGGATGGCGCGCCTTGATATTGGCGCTGTTCCAATGGGAGCGGTCACGGACGGCGGCGATGGTATTCTTGGTCGTCCCCAGCAGCTTGCCGACCTGCGAGTCTGGTATTTCCGGGTGGTTTCGCACGAGCCAGGCAATGCCGTCCGGCTTGTCCTGGCGCTTAGCCATGGCGGTGTAGCGCGGCCCCTGTGTCCGCTCCGCCGCGCGCGGCAGCTTCGGCTTCAGAATTTTCAGCCGGGCGGACGGCTCCGCCTCGCAACGGGTGATTTCTTCGCGGGTCAGTTCTGCAGCGACTATCGGGTCGCGCCCGATGATGCCCTGGGCGACCTCGCCATCGGCAACGGCCTGCACTTCCAGCGCGTGCATCCCGCAGAAATCGCCGATCTGCTCAAACGTCAGGGCGGTGTTGTCGATCAGCCAGACACAAGTGGCTTTCGGCATTAACGGTTGGGACATTGGAATCCTCGAATGATCTTGAAGGGCCGGACCGGCGCTTAGCCGGAATAGCCGGTGGTGAGCAGAATCTTGCCGATGTGCTGGCTCGATTCCATCAATTCGTGCGCCTTGGCTGCCTCCGCAAGGGAGAAGGTCTTGTAGGTAACGGGCCAACAGGCGCCGGTTTTAAACAGCGGCCAGGCCTTTTCTTCCAGCGCCCGGCAGATGGCGCCCTTCTCCGCAACCGAACGGGAACGAAGGGTCGAGCCGGTCACGGTCAGGTGCTTGCGGTGCACCAGGCCGAAGTCAACCTGGCCGGGCCGCGTACCCTCCATCAGCGCGACGAAGCAGAGACGGCCTTCCCGGGCCATGACCTCCAACTCACGCTGGATGTAGGAGCCGCCGACCATGTCCAGGATGACATCGACACCGCGGCCATCGGTGAATTCCTTGCCGACCTCAACGAAATCCTCGGTCTTGTAGTTGATTGCGCGGTCCGCGCCGAAGGAGACGCAGGCTTCGCACTTTTCGTCCGATCCGGCCGTCGCCAGCACAGGGGAGCCGAACGCCTTTGCCAACTGAATGGCGGTAAAACCGATGCCGCTGGTGCCGCCCTGCACCATAAACACCTCGCCCGGTTGCAGGCGGGAGCGCTCGAACACGTTGGTCCAGACCGTGCAGAAGGTCTCCGGAATGCCGCCAGCCTCGACCAGGTCCACCCCTGCCGGGATCGGCATGCACTGCGGCTCCGGCACGTTGATATATTCTGCATAGCCGCCACCGGAGAGCAGCGCACAGACCCGGTCGCCCACCTGCCAGCGGTTGCAACCGTCACCCAGCGCTACGACGACGCCAGAGCATTCCAGGCCCGGAATGTCCGTCGCGCCGGGCGGCATGGGATATTTGCCCTCGCGTTGCAGCGTGTCCGCCCGGTTGATGCCCGCTCCGGCAACTCGGATCAAAACCTCGCCATGCGCGGGCTGCGGCACTGGGCGTGTGCCAAGCACCAGTTGCTCCGGGCCGCCCGGTGTGGGAATTTCAATAGCGTTCATCGAAGCCGGAATCGTCATAACGACTGGAATCCTTGAAGAAGCGATCTGTGATTTTCGGGGATTGGGAATAGCTCTAAGCCCATGTCGGATTTGGATCAAGAGACAGAAGCCCGACTCGCCGAAATCCGCAAGGAATGGCAGCGGTTGGAGGACCGGCGCGAGACGCTGGAAGCCGAACACGCGGCGTGGCTGGAAAAGCTGCTGGCGGAGGCGGATCGCCTCGGCATGGGCGAACGTTTCCGGGAAACTCTCAACGCGCGAAAATCATGACGGTGGCGAACAAGACGATTCTGGCGGCACCAGAAAAAAGGGCGGCCCATCATATTCAGAGAACCATCGCAATGGATGGATGCTGGACCGCCCTCCTGCTTTCACAGATTCAATACCAACGGCAGGAAAAACTGACCCGTTTTGTGACTTTCATCCGTGCCGTTGGTATCAAAGCCTCAAACGAAGAATATGTCGTCGGCTGTCGGTACTGGCACCGATTGGTCGGCTTCGTATTCGAGCGTGACGTTGTCGACGGCAATGCCGCCTGCCACGTCGATGGTGGTGAACCAGCCATAGCGATTCCCGCCGACTTCGTCAGGGATCACGTCGCCTGCATTGTTGCGGGTTTCCGTGAACAGCAACGCGCCGCTGTCGTCGTATAGGTTCAGATCTACCGCCAGCGAGCCCCCGTTGTCATAGAAATGATGCTCGAAGGTGTACCAGCCGTCCTCGGCAACAACATAGCTGTTCACCAGCGTGTCGAGGTCTTCGCGGGGCGCAAAGTTGGTGTTGTTGGACCCGCCGACATAAAGATCGCCGGTGCTGCTATCCTGGGTCACGTGGAAGATGAAATCGCGCTGGTGAAGGCCGTCGGTCCCGCTCGACGCGACCGACCAGTCAAAGCCCTCACCGAGCGCCCAGCCGCTGCCGTCTGCGCTGGTGTCGAGATAGATGTCCGTGGAAACGGTCCATTCGCCCAGCCATGCGGTGTCTTCATAACCGCCAAAGCGGGTGAAAGGGGCACTCGATGAGTCGCCTTGGAAAATCGCATGGAAATCACCATCGGCTGAAACAATGCCGTTGGTGCCGGACGCCACCATGGCAACGTCGCCGTACCAAGCATCGTCCTGATCGAAGAAGCCGTCGGCATTGACTTCAAAGCCCTGTTCGAACCGGTAAGTGGTTGGGGCAGTTATCTGATCTGCCAAGTCGATCAGGATAAACTCCTGGTCGCCGATGGTGATTAGCAGATCATTGCTTTCGCCGTCGCCGCCATCGTCAACCCACTCAAACAAGGTTTCTTCCGAATTTCGGCTACCGAAATGCAGCAGGTCAGATCCGAAGCCAAAATCGTCGAAACGGATCGTATCGGCATTGTTTTTGGAGTTGGAGATGACGAAAATCTCATCGGCCTCCGTGCCAATGACAAAATCATCACCTTTTGAAACTTTCACTCGATCATAGGACCCCATGGGACTTCCTCCAAATTGATGGGTTTTCAGCAATCGGTCGCTCCAAATTCGTCATTGGCGCAGGTTTAACTATTTGATCTTGTGGTAACTTTACTGCCCCAAAGCATTGAAACACCCGAATACCATTTTTCTAATCTCCCTCCACTTACTCGGATACTAACGAAAATATAACGGTATGCACAAGGTCTATGGTGGTAAACTGCGTCGGTTCAGCCACCCCTATTATAATCGCCCGCCAAGAGCCGCTTTGGCCTGGATGTTATCTATTGACGGCCGCGGACGTAATTAACTCACTGCGCTAGCAGCCAGTGAAGCATCTACGCCCACCATAAACCGGACCTGCCCAAAACCGGACCTGCCCATGCTTGGACGAAGAATGTTTAAGAATATTCAGTATCGGCGATAAATGTTAAGGTCGATTTCCCTTATTTTAGTACCGTAGAACCGAAAGCTCCCCGATGCGCATCGACTGTCAGACCGATCCTGCCCGCTACCGTCATTGGACGCTGGAGGTGGATGGGCCGACTGCCACGCTCTGGATGGATGTGGACGAGACCGGCGGCCTGATGCCTGGCTATGAATTAAAGCTCAATTCCTATGATCTGGGCGTGGATATCGAACTGGCCGATGCGCTTCAGCGCCTCCGGTTCGAGCATCCTGCGGTCAAGGTCGTGGTGATGCGCAGCGCCAAACCCCGCGTTTTCTGCGCGGGCGCGAACATCAGGATGCTCGCGGGCTCGAGCCACGTCCATAAGGTCAATTTCTGCAAGTTCACCAATGAAACCCGCAACAGTATGGAAGACGCCAGCGAGGCCAGCGGTCTCAAGTTTCTGGCTGCCGTCGAAGGCGCTTGTGCGGGCGGCGGCTATGAACTGGCGCTTGCCTGTGACGAGATCTTGCTGGTGGACGACGGCACAACATCCGTTTCACTGCCGGAAGTACCGTTGCTGGGTGTCCTGCCCGGTACCGGCGGACTCACGCGGGTCGTGGACAAGCGAAAGGTCCGCCGCGACCGCGCCGATGTGTTCTGCACGGTTGAGGAAGGCGTGCGCGGGCAGAAGGCCGTTGACTGGAAACTGGTGGACCAGGTCGCCTCGCGCTCCGGCTTTGTCCAGGCGTTGCATGACCGGATAGAGGGCCTGAAGGCAAAATCCGACAGGGCCGATGCGGCAAGCGGTATATCATTGCCGGCCCTGGAGAAATCCATCGGGGGCGACCGCATCGCCTATCCGCATGTCTCGGTTCAGATCGAGCGCGATGCGGGTATTGCGACCTTCATGTTGGCCGGCCCTACAGAAGCGCCGCCGACGGATGCAGCGGCTCTCCAGGACGCAGGCGCGGATTATTGGGGCCTCGCCGCCGCCCGCGAACTGGACGATGCCATCCTGGAGATGCGCCTGAACGAGCCCGAAATCGGCGTCTGGATTTTAAAGACCGCCGGCGATCCGGCCCAGGCACTGGCCCATGATCAATTCCTCGCCGGACAGGCGGCGGACAACTGGCTCGCAGCAGAAATTCGGCATTACTGGCGCCGGGTGCTGAAACGCCTGGACGTTTCATCCCGCTCGTTGGTAGCAGCCATTGAGCCTGGCTCCTGCTTCGCCGGTCTTTTGGCGGAACTGGCCTTCGCTGCTGACCGCTCCTACATACTGATCGACACCTTCGAGGGCGATAACCGCCCGCCAGCCGTCATGGTGCTGAGCGAGAGCAATTTCGGCGCAATGGCGATGGCGAACGGCCTCTCACGCCTCGCCACGCGCTTCCTGGGCGACTCTGCCGCGCTGGCAGCGGCGGAGAAGAAGATCGGCCGGGAGTTGGAGGCGGATCAGGCAGAGAGGCTGGGCCTCGTCACCTTCGCCTATGACGATATTGACTGGGAGGACGAGTTGCGCGTTTTCCTGGAAGAACGGGCCAGTTTCTCCCCGGACGCCATGGTCGGCATGGAGGCAAATCTGCGCTTCCCGGGGCCCGAGACCATGGAGACCAAGATATTCGCCCGCCTCACCGCCTGGCAAAATTGGGTATTCCAACGCCCGAATGCGGTGGGCGAGGAAGGCGCGCTGAAGCGCTATGGCAGTGGTCAAAAGCCGGTTTTTGACCGCAATCGGGTCTAGCGCGCGAGAGAATTGCAAGGTTCGCCTTGCTTCCCCCTTCCGGCTGCGATAGGACCACGCTTTCGCGACGCGGGCGTGGCGGAACTGGTAGACGCGCTGGATTTAGGTTCCAGTGGCCCTTGGCCGTGGGGGTTCGAGTCCCTTCGCCCGCACCATAACAGCCGGAAACCGGCTCTCTGTAGGAACGAATAGAGCATTCGATGCAAGTCACCGAAAAGCTGAACGAAGGTCTGAAACGCGAGTTCAACTGTGTTCTCGCGGCCGACGATATCAACGCCAAAGTCGATGAAAAGCTGCTTGAAGCCGCACCGACCGTCAATTTGCCCGGCTTCCGTCCGGGCAAGGCGCCGATGAAAATTCTGCGCCAGCGCTTCGGCAAGTCCGTCACTGGCGAGGTCATCGACGAGGCCGTGCGCGAAGGCGTTCAGTCCGTCATGGACGACCGCGGCCTGCGCCCCGCCATACAGCCGGAAATCGAGGATGTCGAGTTCGAGGAAGGCCAGGACTTTAAGTTCACGCTAAAAGCCGAACTGCTGCCGGAATTTACGCCTGTCGACTTCGCCACGCTCGAGCTGGAGCGGCTGGAGCCGGACGTCCCCGACAGCGAAATCGACGACATGTTGAAAAACATGGCGGAAAACAGCCGCGAGCCGGTCGAGGTGGAGGAAGCCCGTCCGGCGGCCGATGACGACGTGCTCGTGATCGACTTCGAAGGCTCGATCGACGGCGAACTGTTCCCAGGCGGCGCGGCGGAAGACTACGAACTGCGCCTCGGCAGCGGCTCATTCATTCCGGGCTTCGAGGAGCAACTGGTCGGCGCGAATGTCGGTGACGAGAAGACCGTGACCGTCAATTTCCCCGACGATTACGGCGCAGAGCATCTGGCCGGCAAGGAAGCCAGCTTCAAGGTAAACGTCAAGGGCATGAAGGCCCTGGGTCCGGCCGAGATCAACGACGCCCTCGCCGAAAAGATGGGCGCGGAAAACGTGGAAGACCTGCGTAACAAGATCCGCGAGACCATGGAGAACCAGTACAAGGACGCCGCCCGCAACAAGGTAAAGCGCGTCCTGTTCGACAAACTGGAAGAACTGCATGACTTCCCGCTGCCGGAGGTGCTGGTAGAGCAGGAATTCAATGGCATCTGGAGCGAGATGCAGCGCCAGCTTGAGGGCGAAAACGCCGACGAAGTGCGCGAAGGCAAGACCGACGAAGAGCTGAAGGAAGAGTACCGCAAGGTTGCGGCCCGCCGCGTGCGCCTCGGCCTGCTGCTCTCGGAAGTCGGCCGCCAGAACAATATCGAGGTCAGCCAGGAAGACCTGGTCCGGGCCGTCTCCCAGCAGGCGTCGCAATATCCCGGCCAGGAAGAGATGGTGCAGAAGTTCTACATGGAAAATCCGCAGATGTTAGGGCAACTGCAAGCGCCTCTCTTGGAAGATAAGGTCGTCGACTACATCTTAGAGCTGGCCAAGGTCGACGTGCGGAAAGTTCCTCCGGCGGAGATCATGGCCGACGATGAAGCCGGGGAGACGGCGGACACCGAAAGCGGTGCCAAAGACCCCGCGGCTGAAAGCGCCTGACGCAGAGCCCGGCCCGGCGGTATGCCGGCCAGACCATCCAAGAACGACGAAGGATCACGCACCCGTGTCCAACCACTTTGAGTCCAACCACCCGCTGGCCGGCCAATCGTTCGACCCGATGATGAACACCTTGGTTCCGATGGTGGTGGAAACCACCAATCGCGGCGAGCGTGCCTATGACATTTATTCGCGCCTTCTGAAGGAGCGGATCATCTTTCTGACCGGCCCGGTGCACGACGGCGTTGCCAGCCTGATCTGTGCGCAGTTGCTGTTCCTGGAAGCGGAGAATCCCGGCAAGGATATCTATTTCTACATCAACTCGCCGGGCGGGGTGGTTTCATCGGGCCTCGCCATCTACGACACCATGCAATATATCCGCTGCGAAGTGTCGACCGTCTGCGTCGGCCAGGCGGCGAGCATGGGCTCGCTGCTGATGGCTGCAGGGGCTCCCGGCAAGCGCTACAGCCTGCCAAACGCGCGGATAATGGTGCATCAACCGTCCGGCGGCTTCTCCGGTCAGGCCAGCGACATCGAAATTCATGCGCGCGAAATTCTGGCGCTGCGCCAGCGCCTGAATGAGATTTATGTCCACCATACCGGCCAGGACATCAAGAAGATCGAGGACGCTCTGGAACGCGATCACTTCATGACAGCCGAGGAGGCAAAGGCCTTCGGTATCGTCGATGAGGTGGTAGCCAAACGCCCGATGCCGGATATTGATGTTGCCCCCTAAGATCGTCGCATGCGTTTGGGATTTCCTCAGATTTTTCGATCAAGTTGCTGTTTCACTATCGCATTAGCGATAAACTAAGAGTGCTTGCCCCATTGTCGGGCGGCGATAAGCCTGCCAACATATAGGGCTGAAGTACGCGGACGAATTGGGAAGCCTATGAGCAAGTCCAGTAACGGCGGTGATGCAAAGAACACCCTGTACTGCTCGTTTTGCGGGAAAAGCCAGCACGAAGTCAGAAAGCTGATCGCTGGCCCGACCGTATTTATTTGTGACGAATGCGTCGAACTCTGCATGGATATCATCCGTGAAGAGCATAAGAGCACCATGGTCAAATCGCGCGATGGCGTACCGACGCCCCGTGAAATTTGTGATGTGCTGGACGACTACGTCATCGGGCAGAGCGGCGCGAAGCGGGTGCTCTCGGTGGCAGTGCATAACCACTACAAGCGCCTCGCACATGCGGGCAAGGCGAACGAGATCGAGATCGCCAAGTCCAACATCATGCTGATCGGGCCTACCGGTTGCGGCAAAACACTGCTGGCGCAGACGCTGGCCCGCATCCTCGATGTGCCCTTCACTATGGCGGACGCCACCACGCTGACCGAAGCCGGGTATGTGGGCGAGGATGTGGAAAACATCATCCTGCGCCTGCTGCAGGCTGCCGACTATAATGTCGAGCGGGCCCAGCGCGGCATCGTCTATATCGATGAGGTCGATAAGATCAGCCGTAAATCCGACAACCCCTCGATCACGCGGGATGTGTCGGGTGAAGGCGTGCAGCAGGCCCTGCTGAAAATCATGGAAGGCACGGTCGCCAGCGTGCCGCCCCAGGGCGGGCGCAAGCATCCCCAGCAGGAATTCCTGCAAGTGGATACGACCAATATCCTGTTCATCGTCGGCGGTGCTTTTGCAGGACTCGACAAACTGATTGCCGACCGGGGCAAAGGCATGGCTATCGGCTTCGGCGCGGATGTACGTGCGCCGGACGACCGTCAGACCGGCGAGTTGCTGAAACAGGTGGAGCCGGAAGACCTGCTGCGGTTCGGCCTGATCCCGGAGTTCGTCGGCCGTATGCCGGTCCTGGCGACATTGGAAGATCTGGACGAAGCCGCGCTGGTGGAGATCCTGACTGCGCCGAAGAACGCGCTGCTGAAGCAGTATCAGCGGCTGTTCGAGATGGAAAACGTCAGCCTGAAATTCACGGATGATGCGCTGACCAGCGTTGCCAAGCGCGCGATTGAGCGCAAAACCGGCGCTCGTGGCCTGCGCTCCATCCTGGAGGCAATCCTGCTGGAGCCGATGTTCGACCTGCCCACGCTCGACGGCGTGGAGGATGTGGTCGTCAACCGCGAGGTTGTGGAAGGCCGCGCGGCCCCGCTTTATATTTACACCGAGAAAAAGGCTGGCGCCGGCGGCGACCTGGCGTCGTAGCCGGCGGCCCGCGTTTGGCGGCGGGCCATGGCAGGGTTGACCAGTCACTCGGGGGCGGAAGTGCGGACCGGAGCACTATCTGGCGGAGGCACTTGCGCCCCGTGAGCTTGTTTTTGCTCGACGCCGCACCCATTTCGACTGCTAT
Source organism: Alphaproteobacteria bacterium (assembly GCA_965222315.1). Classification (GTDB taxonomy): domain Bacteria; phylum Pseudomonadota; class Alphaproteobacteria; order Bin95; family Bin95; genus JACKII01. The sequence goes on from OZ244951.1 coordinate 4,419,592, forward strand.
GATAGTGAAGCCAGCGCCCACCGGCGCCGGTGACCGTTAGAGGTGTCAGATGACTGAAACATTCCCCGTTCTTCCCTTGCGTGACATCGTGGTGTTCCCGCATATGATCGTACCGCTGTTCGTTGGCCGCGAGAAATCCGTGCGTGCGCTCGAAGAGGTGATGAAGAACGACAAACAGATTTTCCTGGTGGCACAGAAAGACGCTGCCGAGGACGATCCCCATACCGACGACATCTATACCATCGGCACGGTCGGCACCGTGCTGCAACTGCTGAAATTGCCCGACGGCACGGTGAAAGTGCTGGTTGAAGGCACGAAGCGCGCGGCTATCGTCAGCTACACCGACAATGATGACTTTCTGGAAGCGGAGGCGTCATTCCTGGAGGAATCAGGCGAAGCCGGCGCGGAAGAATCCGCCCTTGCCCGCACCGTTGTCAGCCAGTTCGAATCCTATGTGAAGCTGAACAAGAAGATCCCGCCGGAAGTGCTGGTCTCGATCAACCAGGTCGAAGACCCGGCCAAATTGGCCGATACGGTTGCGGCGCATCTATCGCTGAAGATCCCGGAAAAGCAGGAACTCCTGGAACTGGGTTCCGTGCGGGAACGGCTGGAGCGGGTGTTCGCCCACATGGAAGGCGAAATCGATGTGCTGGAGGTGGAAAAGCGCATCCGCAGCCGCGTCAAACGCCAAATGGAGAAGACCCAGCGCGAGTACTATCTGAATGAGCAGATGAAAGCCATTCAGAAGGAATTGGGTGATGGAGAGGACGGCAAGGATGAAATTGCCGAACTCGAAGAGAAAATCGAAAAGACCAAGCTGAGCAAGGAAGCCAAGGAAAAGGCCCAGGCGGAGATGAAAAAGCTCCGCAATATGAGCCCCATGTCTGCCGAGGCGACCGTGGTGCGCAACTACCTGGACTGGATGGTCTCCATCCCGTGGAAAAAGCGCAGCAAGGTCAGCAAGGATCTGAACAAGGCCCAGGAAATCCTGGATGCAGACCATTATGGTCTGGAGAAGGTCAAGGAACGCATCGTCGAGTATCTGGCCGTACAGCAACGCACAAGGGTGGTGAAAGGCCCGATCCTTTGCCTGGTCGGCCCGCCCGGCGTCGGCAAAACGTCGCTTGGCCAGTCGATTGCGCGGGCCACGGGCCGCGAATTCATCCGCATGTCGCTTGGCGGCGTTCGTGATGAGGCGGAGATCCGCGGCCACCGCCGTACCTATATCGGCTCGATGCCCGGCAAGATCATCCAGGGCATGAAAAAGGCCAAGAAGTCGAACCCGTTCTTCCTGTTGGACGAGATCGACAAGCTCGGCGCCGATTGGCGCGGCGACCCGGCCTCCGCCCTGCTGGAGGTGCTGGATCCGGCCCAGAACAACACGTTCATGGACCATTATCTGGAGGTCGAATACGACCTTTCCGATGTGATGTTCGTGACCACGGCCAACACGCTGCGGATGCCGCAACCGTTGTTGGACCGCATGGAGATCATCCGGATCCCCGGTTACACCGAGGACGAAAAGATCCAGATCGCCAAGCGCCACCTGATCCCGAAGGTTCAGAAAGACACCGGCCTGCGGAAGGGTGAGTGGACGGTGGAAGACGACGCCGTACGCGACCTGATTCGCTACTACACGCGTGAAGCCGGCGTCCGGAACCTGGAGCGGGAAATCGCCAATCTGGCCCGAAAGAGCCTGAAGGAAATTTCGACGTCCGACAAAACGGAGATCACCATCACGCCTGAAAACCTCGGCGACATGGCTGGCGTCCGGAAGTTCCGCTACGGCGAAGCCGAATCGGAAGACCTGGTTGGCGTCGTAACCGGTCTCGCCTGGACGGAAGTCGGGGGCGAGCTGCTTCAAGTTGAAGCCGCAACCATGCCGGGCAAGGGTAATGTCTCGCATACTGGCAAACTCGGCGATGTGATGCAGGAATCGGTGCAGGCTGCGCGCAGCTATGTCCGTTCACGGCTGCTGAATTACGGTGTCATTCCGCCGGAGTTCGACAAAAAGGACATCCACGTCCACGTCCCGGAAGGTGCCACGCCGAAGGATGGTCCGTCCGCCGGTGTCGCCATGTGCACCGCGATCATCTCCGCCCTGTCCGACATTCCGGTTCGCCGCAATGTCGCCATGACGGGTGAAATCACCCTGCGCGGCCGGGTTCTGCCCATCGGCGGCCTAAAGGAAAAACTCCTCGCAGCGCTACGTGGCGGCATCACTAAGGTATTGATTCCAAAGGAAAATGAGAAAGACCTAGCGGATGTTCCGGACAACGTGAAACAGGGGCTGGAAATCATCCCGGTCGAAACGGTGGACGAGGTCCTGGCATTGGCCCTGACCGAATTACCGGTTGCTGTCGAGTGGACGCCGGACATGGTTGATTCCGACGGTAAGGTCGCTAGCGGCGTCGTTAAACACTAAGGTGCCGCCCGGTCTGACCGAGCAGTCACCGGCTCGGACAAGGCGGACGCCGCAAAATACGCCAAATGGAAAGGCACCAGTCCTGGAAAGGGCAGGTGCCTTTCCTCATTGCCGAGCCATCCAGGAAAGGCCTGGCGCTCAATGGTGGATATCTTTGCGGCGCACCGGCACCACCTATCGAAAAACAGTCACACATAGACGATCTGTGATTGACCGGGCGCGTCGCAGGGGTATCCTGCCCCGGGTAACGCTCTTGGCATTGGCTTTTTCGTTAGTGTGTTTGAGCTTTGGGCATTAGAAACAGGGAGACCCTCGTTGAATAAAAATGATCTAGTTTCGGCCGTGGCCGAGAGCGCAGACATAACCCGTGCCGATGCAGCCAAGGCGGTAGATGCCGTTTTCGATACCATCACTGGCGCGTTGAAGAAGGGTGAGGATATCCGCTTGGTTGGGTTCGGTACATTTGCCACCAGCCAGCGCGCCGCCACCACGGGACGGAACCCGCGCACGGGTGAAACCATCAATATCGCTGCGTCGGTTCAGCCGAAGTTCAAGGCCGGTAAGGGCCTGAAGGACGCTCTGAACGACTAAGCTTCAGGCATTGACAAATCGTCAATGTTTTTCCGTTACAACCTGGATCGGGCGGTTAGCTCAGTTGGTAGAGCGGCTGGTTTACACCCAGTAGGTCGGCAGTTCGAGCCTGTCACCGCCCACCATTTCCACCGCTGGCCTCGCGCCAGCGGCGACGGTTTTGCATGATTGAAACAACGGACAGCGGCATCAGCCGCAAAGCGCTCTCCGGTAAGGTGGCGCTGGTCACCGGTGGCGGCAAGAATATCGGGCGCGTGATCGCCCTGTACCTGGCAGAGGTCGGCGCGCAAATTGCGGTCAACGGCCTGAGCGACAAGGCAGCTGTCGATTCGGTCGTTGCAGAGATCGAAGCCATCAACGGCCAGGGCTCAGCCCGCGGCTATATGGCGGACGTAACCGACGGTCCGGCCACCAAGGCGATGGTGGACCAGATTGCCGCCGACTTCGGTCGCTTGGATATCGCCATCAGCAACCCGGCCATGCGCCGCCAAACCCCCTTCCCCGACATCACCTTCGAGGAATGGAGCCAAGTGCTAAACGTCGCCCTGAACGGCGCCTTTCATGTGATCAGCAGTGCCGTGCCGCACATGATTGCCGGTGGTAAGGGTGGACGTATAGTCACGATGTCAGGTGTCTCCACCCGGCTCGGCACGAAGAACCGGGCCCATGTCTGCGCGGCGAAGGGCGGGCTGGAGGGCTTCACCCACGGCCTTGCCTCAGACCTGGCCGAATACGGCATTACGGTGAACAGCGTTTCGCCCGGCGCAATCGACACCCAGCGCGGCGCGGCGGCGGGCAGCCTGCCTGGTACCCTAGGCAACGACAACATCCCGATGAAGCGGAAAGGCCGCCCGGAAGAAGTGGCTGCCATGGTGCGGCATCTCTGCCTGCCGGAAGCCGAATACATGACCGGTCAGGTAGTGCAAGTTAACGGTGGCGTCCTCTACGCATAAATTTCTGGGGTTGGCCTACGATTGGGCGTTGACGCGGTTTCCGCCAGCGGCTAGATACGGCCTCCTTGTTCGCCGGGTGCGCGCCACCCGGACACCCTTTGCGGGGGTGTAGCTCAGTTGGTTAGAGCGCTGGCCTGTCACGCCAGAGGTCGCGGGTTCGAGCCCCGTCACTCCCGCCACCCTTTCCGAAAAATTGGCTGTCAATAGCGATTTCCCCGCGAAGCGCGTTGCCTTTACTGCCACCATCCCCTACACATTCCGCGACCAAACGCGTAGTCAGCAAGCGCAGCCGCCAAGGGCTAAACCTGTGATGACGATTACGCAATTTTCCGAACGCGCGTGAGGGCGAGGAAGCATGCCAGGCCTAGAGCCTTTGCTAGTGGAATACCTGCCGATCCTGATGTTTCTGGGAATCGCGACCGCCATGGCCGCTATGGCCGTGATCGCTTCGCAACTGGTCGGCCGTCAAAAGCCGGACCCAGAGAAGAACTCCGCCTATGAATGCGGCTTCGAACCGTTCGACGACGCGCGCGGCAAGTTCGATGTGCGTTTCTACCTCGTGGCGATCCTGTTCATCATTTTCGATCTGGAAGTCGCCTTCCTCTTCCCGTGGGCCGTGTCGCTCGGCGGCATTGGTCTGGTCGGCTTCTGGGCGATGGTGATCTTCCTCGGCATCCTGACGATCGGCTTCATTTACGAATGGAAAAAGGGAGCGCTGGAATGGGAGTAATTACCCCCTCAGCACCGGCCGGTCTCGTCGGCCCGGGTGCGGATCAGGACGCGATCCTGCGCGGCGTCAACGACGAATTGCAGGACAAGGGCTACGTCGTGGCCCAAATGGACAAGCTGGTGAACTGGGCGCGCTCGGGCTCGCTATGGCCCATGACGTTCGGCTTGGCCTGCTGCGCGGTGGAAATGATGCACACCGCCGCCAGCCGCTACGACCTGGACCGGTTCGGTGTCGTTTTCCGGCCCTCCCCGCGCCAGTCCGACGTAATGATCGTCGCAGGGACCCTTACCAACAAAATGGCTCCGGCGCTCCGCAAGGTCTACGACCAGATGGCTGAGCCGCGCTGGGTAATTTCCATGGGTTCGTGCGCGAATGGCGGCGGTTACTACCACTACAGCTACTCCGTCGTGCGTGGCTGCGACCGCATCGTGCCGGTCGATGTCTACGTGCCGGGCTGCCCGCCAACCGCGGAAGCCTTGCTCTATGGCGTCCTGCTGTTGCAGAAGAAGATTGAGCGTACTGGCTCGATCGCCCGTTAGTCCGCACCCGTTGTCCGCGCCGAAGGAAATCCACGTTTGCAAGACCTAGCCGACCATATCGAAGCTGGCTTGCCCGACGCTGTGCTCCGCACGGAAATCGTGCGGGGCGAATTGATCGTCTGGGTCAAGCGCGACTCGGTTCTCGCCGCCGCAACCTATCTGCGGGACGATCCGGGCTGCGATTTCAAGATGTTGATTGATATCTGCGGCGTCGATTATCCGGACCGCGAGGAGCGGTTCGAGGTCGTCTACCACCTGCTCTCCCACCGCCAGAACCAACGTATCCGCATGAAGGTTGCCGCCGACGAAGACACTCCGGTGCCCTCTATCGCAAGCGTCTTCAACACCGCCAATTGGTTCGAGCGGGAAGCCTACGACCTCTATGGCGTGCTGTTCAGCGACCATCCGGACCTGCGCCGCATTCTCACCGACTACGGTTTCGAGGGACACCCACTGCGCAAGGACTTCCCGCTGACCGGCCATGTGGAAGTCCGCTATGACGAGGAAGAAAAGCGGGTTGTTTACGAGCCGGTGCGGTTGACCCAGGATTTCCGCACCTTCGACTTCGAATCGCCTTGGGAAGGGCCGGAGCGCATGCTGCCGGGTGATGAGAAGGCTGCGGCCGAGGAGGCAGAGAGCTAAGCCATGGCCGAACAGGTAATCCAAAACTACACGCTCAACTTCGGCCCCCAGCACCCCGCCGCACACGGTGTGCTGCGAATGGTGATGGAGTTGGACGGCGAGATTGTCGACCGTATCGACAGCCATATCGGTCTGCTGCACCGCGGCACCGAAAAGCTGATCGAGTACAAGACTTACACCCAGGCAGTGCCCTATTTCGACCGGCTGGACTATGTCTCGCCCATGAACCAGGAACACGCCTTCGCGCTCGCGACCGAGCGGCTGCTAGGTATCGAAGTGCCAGAGCGCGGCCAGTATATTCGCGTGCTGTTCTCCGAGATCGGCCGCATCCTGAACCATCTCCTCAACCTGACCGCATTCGCCTTGGATGTCGGCGCGATGACGCCGCTGCTCTGGGGCTTCGAAGAGCGCGAAAAGCTGATGGAGTTCTACGAGGGCGCCTCCGGCGCCCGCCTGCACGCAGCCTATTTCCGGCCGGGCGGCGTGCATCAGGACATTCCGGCGGGCATGGCCGAGGAAATCCGGGAGTGGGCTAACAACTTCCCGAACTTCATCCGGGACATGGAAGCCCTGCTGAACGAAAACCGCATCTTCAAGCAGCGTACCGTCGATATCGGCATCGCGTCCCGTGAAGAGGCGATGGACTGGGGCTTTTCCGGTCCGATGATGCGCGCCTCGGGCGTGGCTTGGGACCTGCGGAAATCGCAACCCTATGACGTGTACGACCGCATGGATTTCGACATTCCGATCGGCAAGAACGGCGACTGTTACGACCGTTATCTGGTCCGTGTCGAAGAAATGCGGCAATCGCTCCGCATCATTCACCAGTGCCTCGACAAAATGCCGGAAGGGCCGGTGATGACGACCGATGGCAAGATCGCGCCGCCGCGCCGGGGTGAAATGAAGAAGTCGATGGAAGCGCTGATTCACCACTTCAAACTCTACACCGAGGGCTATCACGTGCCGGCGGGCGAAACCTATGCCGCCGTCGAGGCGCCCAAGGGTGAATTCGGCGTCTACCTTGTGTCTGATGGCACAAACAAGCCCTACCGCTGCAAGATCCGCGCGCCGGGGTTCGCCCACCTGCAGGCGATGGACTACCTCTGCAAGGGCCACATGCTGGCCGACAGTGTCGCCGTATTGGGGGCAATGGATATCGTGTTCGGGGAGATCGACCGTTGAGCCGCTTCAGCATCGCGGACGATGCTCACCAACCCACTTCTTTCGCCTTCACGCCGGAATATCAGGCGAAGGCCGACAAACATATCGCCAAATACCCGGAAGGCCGCCAGCAAAGCGCCGTCATGCCCCTGCTCGACCTGGCCCAGCGCCAGCATGGCTGGGTGACGCGCGCCGCCGTGGTTCACATTGCCGGGATGCTGGATATGCCGGAAATCCGGGTGTGGGAAGTGGTAAGTTTTTACACCATGTACCGCACCGCCCCCAGCGGGCGCTATCATATCGAGGTTTGCACCACGACACCGTGTTGGTTGCGCGGCTCCGACGAGGTGGTCTCGGCCTGCAAGAACAAGCTCGGCATCGGTTTTGGCGAAACGAGCGCAGACGGTATGTTCTCCCTGCACGAGGTGGAATGCCTTGGTGCATGTGTGAACGCACCCATGATCGCCATCGGCGACGACTATTACGAGGACCTGGACGGCCCGCGGATGGAAGCGATCCTTGACGCGCTCGCCCGCGGCGACCAACCGGCCCCCGGCCCTCAGATTGAGCGGATGACCTCAGCCCCGGCTGGCGGCCTGACCTCGCTGACGAATGTTGGTGGAGACGATTAGAGCATGCTGCGCGACGAAGACCGCATCTTCACGAACCTCTACGGCCAGGACGACTGGGGTATCGAGGGCGCGCGCAAGCGCGGAAGTTGGGACAATACAAAGGCCCTGCTGGAGCTTGGCCGGGACGAACTGGTCAACCAGGTGAAAGCCTCCGGCCTGCGCGGCCGCGGCGGCGCAGGTTTCCCGACCGGCCTGAAATGGTCCTTCATGCCGAAGGATACCGGCGGCCGGCCGTCCTATTTGGTGGTGAACGCCGATGAGGGCGAACCCGGCACCTGCAAAGACCGGGACATCATGCGTCACGACCCGCACAAGCTGATTGAGGGCTGTCTGATCGCCGGCTTCGCCATTGGCGCGAGTGCTGGCTACATCTACATTAGAGGCGAGTTCTACCGCGAGGCGGAGAACCTGAATGCCGCCATCGACGAGGCCTACGAGGCTGGCTATCTGGGCAAGAATGCCTGCGGCAGCGGCTACGACTTCGATCTTTATGTTCATCGAGGCGCGGGCTCGTACCTCTGCGGTGAGGAAACCGCGTTGATCGAAAGCCTGGAAGGCAAGAAAGGCCAGCCGCGGCTGAAGCCACCTTTCCCGGCAGGCGCCGGCCTTTATGGTTGCCCCTCGACCGTTAACAATGTCGAAAGCATCGCCGTCGTGCCAACCATCCTGCGGCGCGGGGCGGAATGGTTCGCGGGGCTGGGCCGCGAGAACAACACCGGCACCAAGATTTTTTGCATCTCCGGGCACGTGAACAATCCGTGCAACGTGGAAGAAGAGATGGGCATCCCGATGCGGGAGCTCATCGAGAAACATGCGGGTGGCGTCCGTGGCGGCTGGGACAATCTGTTGGCGGTGATCCCCGGCGGATCGTCGACGCCGGTGCTGCCGAAGCATATTTGCGATGACGTGCTGATGGATTTCGACTCACTGCGCAATGCGCAGAGCGGTCTCGGCACGGCCGCCTTGATCGTCATGGACAAGTCCACCGATATCATCAAAGCTTTTGCCCGCCTCGCGCAGTTCTACCGTCACGAAAGCTGCGGCCAGTGCACCCCTTGCCGCGAAGGTTTCGGCTGGGTAGAGCGCGTCATGCGCCGCATGGCGACCGGCAATGCCCGGGTCGAGGAAATCGACATGCTGTGGGAAGTGACCAAGGAAATCGAAGGCCACACCATCTGCGCCCATGGCGACGGCGGCTCCTGGCCGGTTCAGGGCCTGATCCGGCACTTCCGGCCGGAAATGGAACGCCGCATTGCCGAATACCACGCCAAAGCCGCGGCTTGAGGAGACGCTAGAGTATGCCGACGCTCAAGGTTGACGGAGTAGAGGTCGAGGTCCCGGCGGGCAGCACTGTGCTGCAAGCTTGTGAAGCCGCCGGCGTTGAAATTCCGCGCTTCTGTTATCACCAGCGCCTTTCGATTGCTGGTAACTGCCGTATGTGTCTGGTCGAAGTGAAGCCCGGCCCGCCAAAGCCGCAGGCTTCCTGCGCGCTGCCGGCAGCGGACAATCAGGAAATCTTTACCAACAGCGAGATGACCGTGAAGGCCCGTAAGGGTGTCATGGAGATGCTGCTGATCAACCATCCGCTCGATTGCCCGATCTGCGATCAGGGCGGCGAGTGCGATTTGCAGGACCAGGCTCTGCTGTACGGTGCCGACACCTCGCGTTTCGAAGAAGCAAAGCGAGCGGTGCCCGACAAGGACATGGGGCCGCTGATCAAAACGATCATGACCCGCTGCATCCACTGCACCCGCTGCGTGCGCTTCGCGGACGAAGTTGCGGGCGTGCCAATGATCGGGGCGCTCGGCCGTTCGGGCGACATGGAAATCACCACGTTGGAACAGGCGATTACGTCGGAAATGTCGGGCAATGTCATTGACTTGTGTCCCGTCGGCGCGCTGACATCCAAACCCTATGCCTTCGAGGCGCGGCCCTGGGAGCTCACCAAGACCCAGAGCATCGACGTGCACGATGCGATGGGCGCGAACATCCGCGTCGACTCCCGATCCGGCGAAGTCCTCCGCGTGCTGCCCCGCCTGAATGAGGACGTGAACGAGGAGTGGATCGGCGACAAGTCCCGCTTCGCGGTTGATGGCCTGAAACGCCAACGCCTGGACCGCCCCTATGTGCGGGATGCCGATGGCAAGTTGAAGGCTGCAAGCTGGCAACAAGCATTGCAGACCGTTGCCGACAAGCTGAAGGCAACCGAATCAGACAAGATCGGCGCAATCGCGGGCGATTTGGTTGATTGCGAGAGCGTCTTTGCGCTGAAGGGCGTGCTGGACCACCTCGGCGTGATCAATCGGGACTGCCGCCAAGACGGCGCTGCCATCGATCCCGCCTGCCGTGCGGGCTACATCATGAACACTGGCTTGGCCGGGGTGGAAGAGGCGGACGCACTGCTGCTGATCGGCACCAACCCGCGCATCGAAGCGCCTGTCTGGAATGCCCGCTTGCGCAAGCGGTGGCTGGAAGGCGGCTTCGCGGTTGGCGTCATCGGCGAGAATGCAGACCTGTCCTACCGCAGCACGTATCTGGGTGCTGGCGCGCAGACTTTGAGCGACGTTGCCGACGGCAGCCATGATTTCAGCAAAGTGCTGGAGAAAGCCGAAAAACCGCTGATCGTCATCGGCCAAGGAGCCCTCAGCCGCGCCGACGGCGCGGCGGTACTGGCAGCGGCCCGCGCTATTTCCGAGAAATACGGGGGCGGCCGCGATGGCTTTGCCATGCTGCATACCGCGGCAGGCCGGGTCGGCGCGCTGGATCTGGGCTTCGTGCCGGCCGAAGGCGAAGACGGCACCAAAGGCCGCGACACGGCAGGCATCCTTGATGGTGCTGCCTCCGGCGAAATTGAGGTGGTCTACCTGCTCGGCGCAGACGAAATCGACACGTCGAAGCTAGAAAGCGCCTTCGTGGTCTACCAGGGCCATCACGGTGACAAGGGTGCTCATGCGGCGGACGTCATCCTGCCGGGTGCCGCTTACACGGAAAAAGACGCTACCTACGTAAACACCGAGGGGCGACCACAACAAACCTTCCTGGCGATCTTCCCGCCCGGAGAGGCGAAGGAGGATTGGGCAATCCTGCGGGCGCTTTCGGGGGCACTGGGCACCCCCCTGCCCTTTAATAACCTGGATAGCCTGCGCGATGCGATGGAAGCGGCAGTGCCGCACCTAGCAGACCTGGATGTGCGCGCGGAGGCCGAATGGGGCCCGTTCGGCACAGCAGGCGATATGGACGATGCGGCATTTGCCTCAGCCCACGCCAACTATTACCACACGAACGCCATTGCCCGCGCGTCAGCGACGATGGCCCAATGCATCGAAGAGCTGTTGCAGGCCCAGAATGCGGACGAGAGGGTGACGGGCACCAATGGATAGTGCGACCGATATCGGCTTCTGGAGCGGGTATGTTTGGCCCGCGGTCATCATCGTCCTGCAGGTCCTGGCGATCGTTTTGCCGATGATGGGCGCAGTTGCCTATCTGACCCTGGCGGAACGCAAAGTCATTGCCGCGATGCAATACCGGCGCGGCCCGAACGTGGTCGGCCCATTCGGCCTGTTGCAGCCGCTGGCGGACGGTTTGAAGCTGCTGACCAAGGAAACCATCATCCCGACGGGCGCCAATCGGTTCCTGTTCATCCTGGCGCCGATGGTGACGTTCGTTCTGGCGCTGGTCGCCTGGGCCGTGATTCCGTTCGATGACGGCTGGGTGCTGGCGGATATCAATGTCGGCGTGCTGTACCTGTTCGCGATTTCGTCGTTGGGCGTTTACGGCATCATCGTGGCGGGTTGGGCCTCCAACTCACGCTATCCGTTCCTGGGTGCGCTGCGCTCGGCCGCGCAGATGGTCAGCTATGAGGTTTCCATTGGGTTTGTCATTATCACGGTGCTGCTCTGCGTCGGCTCACTGAACCTCAGCGCGATTGTCGAGGCGCAGCGGGGCCTTTGGTTTTGCGTGCCGCTGCTGCCAATGTTCGTGATCTTCTATGTCTCGGCCCTGGCGGAAACCAACCGCGCGCCCTTCGACTTGCCGGAAGCGGAAGCGGAGCTGGTTTCGGGCTACAACGTCGAATATTCCGCGATGACGTTCGGCCTGTTCTTCCTTGGCGAATACGCCAACATGATCCTGATGAGCGGCATGGGCACCATTCTGTTCCTTGGTGGCTGGCTGCCGATTGTGGATGTAGCGCCATTCAACTGGCTGCCCGGCATCTTCTGGTTCCTGTTGAAAACCTTTGCCCTGCTGTTCGGATTCCTGTGGGTGCGCGCAACCTTACCGCGCTACCGCTATGATCAGTTGATGCGGCTCGGCTGGAAGGTCTTCCTCCCATTCACCCTGTTCTGGGTTGTGCTCACCGCGGGCGTACTGGTCGCCTTCGGCTGGGTGCCTGACCCCGTTCTGACCAACCCGGCCGGTTAAGGAGAATTAAGTCCATGGCGTTCTTCGACCGCACCGCCCGCGGGTTCCTGTTGAGCGAAATCGTCTCCGGCATGGCCTTGACCTTCAAGACCATGTTCAAGCCGAAATACACGTTGAACTACCCCTACGAGAAGGGCCAGCTCTCCCCGCGTTTCCGCGGCGAGCACGCACTTCGCCGCTATCCAAACGGGGAAGAACGCTGCATTGCCTGTAAGCTATGCGAGGCAGTGTGCCCAGCCCAGGCCATCACCATTGAGGCAGAGCCTCGCGACGATGGCTCCCGGCGGACCACCCGCTACGACATCGACATGACCAAGTGCATTTATTGCGGCCTCTGCCAGGAAGCCTGCCCGGTGGATGCGATTGTCGAAGGCCCGAATTTCGAGTTCGCCACCGAAACCCGAGAGGAGCTGATGTACAACAAAGACAAGCTTCTCGAAAACGGGGATCGTTGGGAGAGCGCCATTGCAAAAGCGTTGGAAGCCGACGCGCCGTACCGCTGACGCCCGGCGAGTGAAGTTCGAGAGAATTTGATCCGATGATAATCCCCGCCATCGCCTTTTATCTGTTCGCAGCCGTGACCATCGTCTCCGGTCTGATGGTCGTGACGTCGCGCAACCCGGTGCACTCCGTGCTGTGGCTCATCCTGGCCTTCTTCAACTCTGCCGGCCTGTTTGTGCTGATGGGGGCGGAGTTTCTGGCGATGGTGCTGGTCGTCGTCTATGTCGGCGCGGTCGCTGTGCTGTTCCTATTCGTGGTCATGATGCTGGATATCAACTTCCAGAACCTGCGCCAAGGTGCCCAGAACTACGCCATGATCGGCGGCATTATCGGTGTGGTCCTGCTGATTGAGCTGGTTATGCTGATCCTCGGCAATTTCGCCCTGCCGGAGGGCCTTACGGGCGCGCAACCCGCCCCACCGATCGACGTGATGACCAACACCCACGCGCTCGGCCACGTGCTCTACACCGACTATTTCTACCTGTTCCAGGCCGCCGGCATGGTGCTGCTGGTCGCGATGATCGGCGCCATCGTGCTGACGCTGCGGCAGCGTCCCGGCGTGCGCAAGCAGAACATCTCTGACCAGATGAACCGCCGTGCAGCGGACACGCTGGAAGTGGTCAAGGTCCAGACCGGGCAAGGGGCATAAGGAAAGCACTATGTTGGAAATCGGCCTCGCCCATTACCTGACCGTCGCGGCGATCCTGTTCACGCTCGGCATTTTCGGGATTTTCCTGAATCGCCGGAATGTCATCATCATCCTGATGTCGGTTGAACTGATCCTGTTGGCGGTAAACATCAATTTCGTCGCTTTCTCGGCACACCTGGGCGACCTGGCGGGCCAAGTGTTCGCGATGTTCGTCCTAACCGTTGCGGCCGCGGAAGCCGCAATCGGACTTGCCATTCTGGTGGTCTATTTCCGCAACCGCGGCTCGATCGCGGTGGACGACATCAACCTGATGAAGGGCTGAGATGTATTCCCTCGCCATCTTTCTGCCGCTGATCGGGGCGCTGATTGCGGGCTTCTTCGGCCGCGCTATCGGCGACCGCTGGGCCCAATGGATCACCTGCGGCCTGGTTATCCTGGCCGCGATTATTTCGGTCATCGCGTTTATCGATATCGCGCTGATGGGCAATTCACACCATGCCGACCTCGGCACCTGGATTTCCTCCGGCACGTTCGAGGCCCGCTGGGCGCTCCGCTTCGACGCGCTCACCGCCGTCATGCTGGTGGTGGTGACTGTCGTCAGCGCCTGTGTGCATGTCTATTCCATCGGCTATATGAGCCACGATCCGCACATTCCGCGGTTCATGGCTTATCTCTCGCTTTTTACCTTCGCCATGCTGATGCTGGTGACGGCGGACAACCTGCTCCAGCTGTTCTTCGGCTGGGAGGGCGTCGGCGTCTGTTCCTACCTGCTGATCGGCTTCTGGTATGACCGGCCAAGCGCGAATGCGGCGGCGATCAAGGCGTTCGTGGTCAACCGTGTCGGCGATTTCGGCTTCGCCCTCGGCATTGTCGGCTGCTACCTGCTGTTCGACTCGATCCAGTTCGATGTGATCTTCGAAGCCGCCCCGCAGATGGTGGAAGAAACTCTCGGCTTCCTCTGGATGGACCTGCCGGCGCTGGAAATCCTCTGCTTCCTGCTGTTCATCGGCGCAATGGGCAAGTCGGCCCAGCTGGGCCTGCACACCTGGTTGCCGGATGCGATGGAAGGCCCGACCCCGGTCAGCGCGCTGATCCACGCGGCGACCATGGTCACCGCCGGCGTCTTCCTGGTCGCGCGCATGTCGCCAGTGTTTGAGTATGCGCCGGATACGCTGGCCTTCATCGCCTTTATCGGCGCCGCCACGGCCTTTTTCGCTGCGACGGCCGCACTGACCCAGACGGATATCAAGCGGGTGATCGCCTATTCGACTTGTTCGCAGTTGGGCTACATGTTTTTTGCCTGCGGCGTCAGCGCCTACCCGGCGGCGATTTTTCACCTGCTGACCCACGCATTCTTCAAGGCGCTGCTGTTCCTCGGCGCCGGCAGTGTGATCCACGCCATGTCGGACGAACAGGACATGCGGCGGATGGGCGGCATCCGCAAGCTGATCCCCAGAACCTATGTGCTGATGTGGATCGGCTCGCTGGCGCTGGCGGGCATTCCGTTTTTCGCGGGCTTCTATTCCAAGGATATGATCCTTGAGAGCGCCTATGCCTCCGGCACGCCGATCGGCATACTAGCGTTTGTGTTGGGTATCCTGGCGGCCTTCATGACGGCGTTCTATTCCTGGCGGCTGCTTTTCATGACCTTCCATGGGGAGCCGCGGGCCGACGAGAAGGTGATGGCGCATGTGCACGAATCGCCGAACGTTATGCTGATCCCGCTTTACGTGCTGGCGATCGGCGCGGTGTTCAGCGGTCTGTTGTTTGCCGGCATGATGGTCGGCGGTAATCCGGAGGATTTCTGGGGCGACTCAATCCTCATCCTGGAGACGAACACAGCCCTGCATGATGCGCATTATGTGCCGATCTATATTGTTTTGCTGCCGCTGGTCGTTTCCGCCGCCGGTATCGCGCTTGCCTGGCAGTTCTATATCCGGAACCCAGGCGCGGCCGCGGAATTGGCGAATAACGCGAAGGGCCTCTACAAGTTCCTGTTGAACAAGTGGTACTTCGATGAATTGTACGATTGGCTGTTCGTCCGCCCGGCCCATCTGTTCGGCCGTTTCCTCTGGAAGCGCGGCGATGGCAATGTCATCGACGGTGTCGGACCCGATGGTATTGCGGCGCGCGTGATCGATATCGCGCGCAACGCCAGCCGCTTGCAGAGCGGTTTCGTGTACCACTACGCCTTTGCGATGCTGATCGGCGTGGTGCTGCTGTTGACCTGGTACTTTAGCCAAGCGGGAGCGTGACGGTGACCGGTCTGCCCTTGTTATCGCTCACGATCTTCCTGCCACTGGTCGGCGCGTTGCTGATCCTGCTGTTGGCGCGGGGCGATCAGGAGTCCGTGGCCCGCAGTTCGCGCATGGTGGCGCTGTGGACCAGCGGTATTACGTTCGTGGTGTCTCTCTTCCTCTGGCTTGGCTTCCAGCCAGGTACGGCGGACTTCCAATTCGTCGAAGAAGTACCCTGGTTCCCGGAATTCAACATTTCCTACCGGGTCGGCATTGACGGCATCAGCTTGTTCTTTGTGCTGCTCTCGACCTTCCTGACGCCAATCTGCGTGCTGGCATCCTGGGAAGCCGTGCAGACGCGAGTTAAGGAATACATGATCGCGTTTCTCGTGCTTGAGACCTTCATGGTCGGCATGTTCTGCGCGCTCGATTTCTTCGCCTTCTACGTCTTCTTCGAGGGCGTGCTGATCCCGATGTTCCTGATCATCGGCATATGGGGCGGCGCACGGCGCATCTACGCGGCGTTCAAGTTCTTCCTATACACGTTCCTCGGCTCCGTCCTGATGCTGATCGCCATTCTGGCGATATATTGGGATGTCGGCTCGGCGAGCATTCCGGATGCCTTGGCCCATGCGTTCGATCCAGAGATGCAGACCTGGCTCTGGCTGGCCTTTTTCGCCTCCTTCGCGGTGAAGATGCCGATGTGGCCGGTCCACACTTGGCTGCCGGATGCCCACGTGGAGGCACCGACAGCGGGCTCTGTCATCCTGGCCGGTGTGCTGTTGAAGATGGGCGGCTACGGCTTCCTGCGCTTCTCCATCCCCATGTTCCCGGAAGCGAGCGCCGATTTCGCGCCGCTGGTTTATGGCCTGTCCTGTGTCGCGGTGATCTACACCTCCCTCGTCGCGCTGGCGCAAGAGGACATGAAGAAACTGATCGCCTATTCCTCCGTCGCGCACATGGGCTTTGTCACCATCGGTTTGTTCACCATGAATATCCAGGGCATCGAAGGCGCGATGTTCCAGATGTTGAGCCATGGCATCGTCTCCGGCGCGCTGTTCCTGTGCGTAGGCGTCGTCTACGACCGGCTGCACACCCGGGAGATTTCCCGGTACGGCGGCCTGGTCCACAACATGCCGAAATACGCGTTCGTCTTCATGGTCTTCGTCATGGGCAGCGTCGGCCTGCCGGCGACCAGCGGTTTCGTTGGCGAGTTCCTGGTGCTGGCCGGCGCCTTCAAGGACAATACCTGGGTCGCAGCCTTCGCCGCGACTGGCCTGATCCTGGGCGCGGCCTACATGCTCTATCTCTACCGCCGGGTGATTTTCGGCAAGCTGGAGAAAGAAGACCTGAAGGCCATGCTCGATCTTAACTGGCGGGAGGTCAGCATCATGGCCCCGCTGGTTATCCTGGTGTTCTGGATGGGTATCTATCCCAGTTCGTTCCTCGACCTCATCCATCCGTCGGTTGCTGCAATCGTCGATCAAACGTCCGCAGCGCTGGAGGCCGCGGCCGCCCAAGCGCAGGCCGCCGCACCCGCGGCCGGCAGCCATTAAGGAGGCAGTGCGAAACCCATGGCTTGGACAATTGCCCTGCCCGAAGTCGTACTAGCCGTCGGCGTAATGGTCTTACTGATGGTTGGCGTTTTCCGCGGCAACCAAAGCACTAGCTTGGTTGGCGGTTTGGCCGCCGCGCTGTTGGTTGCCGTCCTGGTGCTAAGCATCACGGGCGAGAGCGGACCGGCTTTCGATGGCCTCTTCATTGAAAACGGCTTCACAGGCTTTGTGAAAGTGCTGGTGCTGGTCGCAAGCGCGGTCGCCATCATCATGGCCGCCGGCTATTGCAGCCGGGAGGATATGGAGCGCTTCGAGTACCCAATTCTGATGGCCGTCGCCACGCTCGGCATGATGATGATGGTGTCGGCAAACGACTTTATCGCCCTCTATGTCGGCATCGAACTGCAGTCGCTTTCGCTCTACGTGCTGGCCGCGTTTCGCCGGGACTCCCTGCGCTCCACCGAGGCCGGGCTGAAGTATTTTGTTCTAGGCGCGTTGTCGTCGGGCATGCTGCTCTATGGCTGCTCGTTGATCTACGGCTTCAGCGGCCACACTGGCTTCACCGGCGTTGCCGAGGTACTGACAGGCAGCGGCACCGTCCCGCTGGGCGTTGCCGCCGGCATCGTGTTTGTGGCTGCGGGCCTTGCCTTCAAGATCTCCGCCGCCCCCTTCCATATGTGGACGCCGGACGTGTACGAGGGCGCCCCGACGCCCATCACCGCATTCTTCGCCGTCGCGCCAAAGATCGCGGCCATGGCCCTGTTCGTGCGTGTCCTGCAAGGACCGTTTGGCAACCTCGTGGACGTCTGGCAGCAGGTGATCGTGTTCATTGCGCTCGCCTCCATGATCCTTGGCGCGTTCGCGGCCGTGGCGCAGACCAATATCAAACGCCTGATGGCCTATAGTTCCATCGGCCACGTTGGTTATGCCCTGGTCGGTGTCGCCGCGGGTAGCCAGGCCGGTGTCAGCGGCGTGCTGATCTACTTCACCCTCTACCTGTTCATGAACCTCGGCACGTTCGCCTGCATCCTCTCGATGCGCCGCGGCGGCCGGATGGTGGAGAGCCTGAGCGATCTGTCGGGCCTTTCCAGAACGCATCCGCTTATGGCGGCGGCGCTCGCAGCTTTCATGTTCTCCATGGCGGGCGTGCCGCCGCTCGCCGGGTTCTGGGGCAAGCTCTATGTGTTCCAGGCCGCGGTCGGGGCGGAGCTGTACGTCCTGGCCGTCATCGGCGTGCTCGCCAGCGTCGTTAGCTGCTTCTACTACCTGCGCATCGTCAAACTGATGTATTTCGACGAGGCAAGCGAACCGCTCGATCCGCAGATCGGCAAGGAAATGGCGGCGGTGCTTCTGGTAAGTGCGGTCGTCGTGCTGGCGTTTATCATCGTTCCGGGACCGATCACCGGTCCGGCGACAGCAGCGGCGGCGGCCCTCTTCGGCGGATGACCACTTCCGGGCCTGACGGCTATACCGTGACCCGGCTGGAAACAGCCGGCAGCACCAATGATTTGGCAAAAGATGCCGCCGCAGCTGCGGCAGGCGACGGCACCGTCTTTTGGACCCCTCACCAAACCGCCGGCCGTGGCACTCACGGCCGAGACTGGGCCACCCTGCCCGGCAATCTTGCCGTCTCCGTTCTGAAGCGCCCGGCGATGCCGATGAGGTTTGCCTCTCAGGCCGCCCTGGTAACTGCCGTTGCTCTGGGCGAAGCCTTGATCGCGCTCGGCCTTGCCGAGAGGCGCGTGCGGCTGAAATGGCCAAACGACGTCTTGGTCGATGGCCGAAAGATCAGCGGTATCCTGCTGGAAGGGGAAGCCGATGGCTCCTCCGTCGACTGGCTGGTCGTCGGCACCGGTGTCAACGTCCGGCACCATCCAGCAAATACCAGACACCCTGCCACCAACCTGCTCGACGCTGGTCTGGACGTCACGGTAGAGCAAGTATTGACCGCATACCTGGCAGCGTTTGCGAAATGGTGGACACGCTGGCGGCGCTACGGCTTCCAGGTTATCCAAACGGCATGGGCTGCCCGTTGCCTGCACCGCCCTGGCGATGAGCTGAATCTTACCGAAGCAGGCAAAGTTGTTCCGGCGCGGTATAAAGGCCTATCATCTGACGGGACCCTTGTTGTTATGGGACCGGACGGGCTAGAGAAGCACGTCGCTTCCGGTGAACTATTTGCCGAACCCATTGACCATCCACCGCACACGGACTGACAGTGCCTATGCTTCTGGCAATCGACGCGGGCAACACCAATACGGTTTTCGCGATTTACGAGGGTGAAGAACAGCGGGGCCTCTGGCGCGCCGCTACCGACACCCATCGCACGGCTGACGAGTACGCCGTCTGGTTGATCCAACTCATGTCCCTTCAGAACGTAACGCCCCGGGACATCGATTCGGCGATCATCTCGACCGTGGTGCCTGCAGCCATGTTCAATCTGACCAATCTTTGCCAGAACTATTTCAAGACTACTGCCCTTGTCGTAGGCGAGGTTGGTGTCGATCTAGGTATCGCGATCAATGTGCCAAACCCGGCGGAAGTCGGCGCGGACCGGCTGGTCAATGCCGTCGGTGCGCACCGGGCCCATGGCGGACCGCTGATCATTATCGACTTCGGCACGGCCACAACCTTCGACGTCGTCAGTGCGGACGGCGCATACGATGGCGGCGTCATTGCGCCTGGCGTTAACCTGTCGATGGAAGCCCTACACATGGCGGCCGCCAAGCTGCCCTTGGTAGCCGTGCGTCGACCGCAGAACGTGATCGGCACCAACACGGTCGGCGCAATGCAGTCAGGGATATTCTGGGGATATGTCGGCTTGATCGAAGGGCTCGTCGCCCGCATCAAGGCGGAACACGGAAGCCCAAACATGAAAGTGGTCGCCACTGGCGGCCTTTCTTCGCTTTTCTTTAACGCATCGGATGCGATTGATTTGACCGATAAAGACCTGACCCTGCGGGGGCTGCTGGACATTCACCGGCTGAACAATTCGTGAAACGCCGCAAGAACGCCCAGCCCAAAGAGGACTTTCTCGCCAACCTGCCGGTGCCTAGTAGGAACGAGGTGGTGTTCTGTGCCCTCGGCGGCATCGGCGAGATCGGCATGAACGCCGCGCTCTATGGCCATGACGGCAAGTGGATCATGGTCGATTGCGGAATTACCTTCGCCGACGATGAACACCCCGGCGTCGATGTGATCGTGCCGGACCTGACCGTCGCCAAGGCCCTGGGGGAGAACCTGCTGGGCGTCGTCATCACCCATGCACACGAGGACCATGTCGGCGGCGTACCCTATGTTGGCCCCGATCTGGGCGCACCGGTTTACGCAACCCCATTCACCTCTGCCTTTCTCAAGCGCAAGCTCCAGGACGATGGTTTTGGGGACGTGGAGGTCCACACGGTAGAAGCCGGCGGCTCGTTCCGCCTGGGGCCCTTCAACCTGCGCTACCTTCCCGTGCCGCATTCGGTGCCGGAGGCGCAATCGCTCGCCATCACCACCGGCTCGGGCACGGTGCTGCACACCGGAGACTGGAAGACCGATCCGGAGCCGGTCGTGGGCAAAGGCTTCCGCGAAGAACGCTTCCGCAAGCTGGGCGAGGCGGGCGTGCTGGCCATGTTCTGCGACTCCACCAACGCTATGGTGGAAGGCACCACCGATAGCGAGGCTTCCCTGGCCGCGGGCATAGGCAAAGTTATCGCGGATGCGCCGGGGCGCGTCTGCTTTACCTGCTTTTCCAGCAACGTTGCGCGCATGATCACCATTATCCGCGCCGCGGCAGAGCAAGGGAAACATGCAGCGCTGGTTGGCCGTTCGCTGCGGCGGATGCAGGAGATTGCCAGCAGTGCAGGCTACTGGCCCGACGACCTGCCTGCTTTGGTGGAAGAAGACCATATCGGCTACCTGCCGCCGGAGCAGACGGTCATTATCTGCACCGGCAGCCAGGGCGAAGCACAAGCAGCGTTAGCGCGGATGGCCACCGGCTCTCACCCGCATGTAACCCTGATGTCAGGTGACACCGTGGCCTACTCCTCCCGTGATATTCCGGGCAATGACCGCGCCATCGGACGTATCCGCAACCGTTTGATCGCGAGCGGCATCCATATCGTCCGGGATGAGGACGAGCACATCCACGTGTCCGGCCATCCCGCGCGGGAGGAATTGCGCCGCCTGTATGGCCTGGTCCGGCCCAGCCTGGTGGTTCCCTGCCATGGGGAGACGGCCCATCTCGCCGCCAACGAGGCATTGGCCAAAGACGCGGGCGTGCCGGCGGTCGCACAGGCGCCGAACGGCACCGTCCTGCACATCCGTTCCAACGAGGCGTTTGCATCGGGCAAGGTGCGCACCGGCCGCCGCGCCGTCGATGGCAAGCGCATTGTCTCTATCGGCGGCAACGCGCTGCGCGACCGGCAGCAGGTGCTCTATAATGGCGCCGTCATGATCAGCGCAGCGGTGGACCGCATGGGCGATCTGGCGGCCGATCTGGAGATCACCGTCAACGGCCTGACCGATGCGGAAGACGAAGACCTGCTCGACGATATCGCAGAAGTGGTCGAAGACACATTGGCTTCGGCTCCCGGCCGGGACCATGACGGGCATGTGGAGAAGGTCCGGACGGCCGTCCGCCGCCTGCTCCGCGCCCGCTTCAATAAGCGCCCGGTCGTTACCGTTCATCTGCTGCGGGTCGATACCACATTGGTGGATTGACCCTTTAAGGAAAGGATAGAGCCCATGCTGGGACGCCTGAACCATGTCGCCATCGTCGTACCCGACCTGACCGCCGCCACTGAAACCTACCGCCAGTCCCTGGGCGCGACCGTCACCGCGCCGGAGACCCTGCCGGAACATGGCGTGACCGTGGTGTTCGTCGAACTGCCCAACACGAAGATCGAACTGCTGGAGCCCTATGGCGAGGGCTCGCCCGTGGCGGCGTTCCTCGAGAAATCGCCGTCGGGCGGCATGCACCATGTCTGCTATGAGGTGGACGACATCATCGCCGCCCGCGACCATCTGAAGGGCGAAGGCGCGCGCGTATTGGGCGACGGCGAGCCCAAGATCGGCGCCCACGGAAAGCCAGTGCTTTTCCTGCACCCGAAGGACTTCTGCGGCACACTGGTGGAGTTGGAGCAAGCCTAGATGGGTATCGGCACGGGCATCGTCGCTTTCATCATCATCTGGTGGCTAGTGCTGTTCACGGTGCTGCCATGGGGTGTCCGGCGCAATGAAGCCCCGGCAGCAGGCGAAGACCGCGGTGCCCCCGTTCGCCATCGCATCCTGCTGAGGGCGCTGGTAACGACCGGCATCACGCTGTTAATTTGGGGTGCGCTGTTCGCTGCTATTGAGATGGATGTGTTCTCGTTCCGCGACATTTCTGGCAGTTACCAACACACCAAATAGCGCGAAGGGAGAGGGACTGGTGCCGCTATTTCTCGCCGAACTGGTGATTGGCGCCGGCATGATCGCTGCCACTGTTTCCATCCACGCCCTGTTCATGGCCGTGTTGATCGAACGGTTCCGCGCCAAACCACCCCGTTTGCACTCCAGCTTCCGCAGAACGGTCGCTATAGCCGCGGTTGTTGTTTGGTATTTTCTCGCCATTGCCGCCGAGAGTTGGGCTTGGGCAGCGCTGTTCTATTGCCTTGATGCATTCGAGGACATGGAAACCGCACTCTATTTTTCGACCGTGACCTACACAACGCTGGGATATGGGGATGTTGTGCTGGGCAAGGAACTACGGCTGCTTGGCGCGTTTGCTGCAGCCAACGGCACAATCATTATCGGTTGGACGACGGCCCTGGTCTTTTTGGCGGCAGAGCGGGTCTACAATCTGCGTTCGCCCCACAGGGGTCGCTGACCTAATCAACCAACGGTGGACTCTCGGGGCTGCCTCCCTCCCGCTGACCCTACGTGGCCAAATTCGTCGGCTCTACCCATATAAAAACCCTGTGTCCTAAACACAATATTTGCCCCAAACAGGCAACACTCACGTATAACTGCTGACTTTTCAAAATTATATTTAATAATATTAGGAGCAATTATTCGAATATGGTATGATTTTTGGGTTGCCATTTTTATCCTAAGAATGAAAGAAAACTTACGATGTCATTTAATGATTTATCTAAAGCAAAAACCTCCGAGAAAAAAGTAGCAGATGCCGATCGGAACAAGGACAAGCCCCTTGATCAGCAGACCAAACCTGCTCCTGATGCAGCAAA
Source organism: Alphaproteobacteria bacterium (assembly GCA_965222315.1). Classification (GTDB taxonomy): domain Bacteria; phylum Pseudomonadota; class Alphaproteobacteria; order Bin95; family Bin95; genus JACKII01. Next base: position 4,442,845 of record OZ244951.1, read on the forward strand.
AAAATAGCGCCTAAGCGAAACGCCCAATACGCCGACCCAGCCGCAAACCTGTCGTTTCGTGGCGGCAAGACGAACAATGCTTTGCACAGCAATAGCGCCATTCGTGGTGCGGCTCCGCTGCAGAGCGAACCATTGATAGGAAAACGAATATGGAACAACCCAAATGGCTGAAACCCGCCCTTGTCGGCGCCGCAGTTGGTGCCATCGCCTTGGCGATCGTCGGTTTTACGGCAGGCGGATGGATGACCAATTCGAAGGCCGAGCGCCTCGCGGCGTCACGCGCCAGCACCGAAACCGTCTCAGCACTAGTACCCTACTGCGTGGCGGCCTCAATGGCTGATCCGGCGGCGTCCGCTATCATAGACGAATTGAAAGCGGCTCGCTCCTTCGAGCGCGACGACATTGTGATGGACGCAGGCTGGGCCACAACGCCTGGTGCCGACCGTCCGGACCGGCAGCTAGCCGTCGAGTGTGCCGTTAAACTGACAGCCAGTTCATAGAGCAGCGTCCGCCCGGACCCCATCATTCTGCCAACGGCAGAGACAGGGCCGGGCGACGAGCCCACTGCCCGCACGAACAGACGGTCCGCCACACAAGAACGGCAACTTTCTGAAGGAACAAACGCTTGACGAAGCAACCGAGCCAGCACTCCCCGCCACAACGATCACCGTTCGTCAGACTGGCTTTGGTGCTGTCATTCATCGTGTTGACCATCTCCGGTGTGCCTGATGCGTTTGCGCAAACAAACTCTGGCGAAATTCCCGAAAATGCCCGCAAGGCATCCTATGGCGATCGCTGGGAATGCAATACGGGGTTTCGGGCGAAGGACGAATCATGCCTACGGATCATTGTGCCCGCGGATGCCTACCCAACCAACAAATCCTACGGGAAGGGCTGGAAATGCCAGCGCGGCTACGCAGAAGTGAACCGCGAATCCTGTATGATAATCGCAATACCCGAAAACGCGCATCTCAGCGCATCGGGTTCGACCTGGCTTTGCGAGCGGGGCTACCGGCGGAAGCGGGACACCTGCGAAAAAATCGAAGTGCCGCCGCATGCGTTCCTGAGCGAACGCTCCTACGGAACCGGATGGGAATGTGACCGTGGCTACCATGAAGCCGGTGACATCTGCGAACAAATCGAGGTGCCGGCCAATGGCTACCTGACCGAAAGCAGAAGCGGCCCGGGCTGGAAATGTGAGCGCGGGTACAGACAGACGGCCAGCGCGTGCGAGGCCATCGCCGTTCCGGAGAATGGCTACTTCTCCGAGGGTTCCTTTGGGCCCGGCTGGAAGTGCGAGCGTGGCTTTATGGCCAGCGGTGATGCCTGCATCCCAGTGACACTGCCGCTAAACGCACACTTGGATCACTCCGGCAACAGATGGGACTGCAATAGCCCCTATCAACGCCGCGACCAGAAATGCGTTCTGTCGAACTAGTGCCCCCTTGCCCGGTCGGATCAGGTCTCGTACGCGGCAGCGCCGTCAGGCCGTCTTCGGCACCTCCAGCCCCAATTCTTCGATCATCGCGTCGCGCATGATAAATTTCTGCGGCTTGCCGGTAACCGTCATCGGCAGTTCGGACACGAACTTCACGTACCGCGGGATCTTATAGTGGGCGATCTGGCCACGGCAGAAACCTTTTAGGTCTTCCTCGGTCATGCTCTCGCCCTTTTTGAGCACGATCCAGGCAGCCACTTCCTCGCCCATGCGCGGGTCCGGCAGGCCGAAAACCTGCACATCCTGAATGGCGGGGTGACGGAACAGGTATTCCTCAATCTCGCGCGGATAGACGTTCTCGCCCCCACGAATGACCATGTCCTTCACGCGGCCGGTGATGTTGCCGTAACCCTCGGCGTCGATCACCGCCAGGTCGCCCGAATGCATCCAACCGTCGGCATCGATGCTGTCGGCGGTCTTTTCCGGTTCGTCCCAATAGCCTTTCATCACACTGTAGCCGCGGGTGCAAAGCTCGCCCTGCACACCCGGCGCGACCGTATTGCCGTCCTCGTCGACAATCTTGCATTCGACGTGCGGATGCACGCGCCCAACGGTGGAGACGGCCCGCTCCAACGGATCGTCGGTGGAGGTCTGGAAGGAAACCGGGCTCGTCTCCGTCATGCCGTAGGCGATAGTGACTTCCGACAGGTTCATCTCGGCGACGCAGCGCTTCATCACTTCAACGGGACACGGCGCTCCTGCCATAACGCCGGTGCGCATGGCAGACAGATCGAAACTCTTCAGGTCCGGATGCCCCAGCATGCCGACAAACATGGTTGGCACTCCATAGACCGCCGTGCATTTCTCGTCCGCCAGCGCGCGCAGAGTCAGGTCGGGGTCAAAGCCTTCTGAGGCGTAAACCATCGTTGCCCCGGTCGCCACACAGCCAAGCGAGCCCATCACCATCCCGAAGCAGTGATAGAGCGGCACGGGAATACAAAGGCGGTCGTTCTCCGTGAACATCTGGGCTGCCACAACGAAGCGGCCATTGTTCAGAATATTGACGTGGGAGAGCGTTGCTCCCTTCGGCGCACCGGTGGTGCCGGAGGTGAACTGAATGTTGATGGCATCGTCCGGATCGAGGGTCGCGGTGATGGCGTCCAACTCACTGACGGGCGTGGCACGGCCGCTATCGACCACATCACCGAAATTCAGCATGCCCGGCGTCTTGTCATCGCCGACCCGGATAACCGCGCGCAGATGGGGCAGTTTTGCCGCTTGGAGGTTGCCGGGCGCGCAGGTTTCCAGTTCCGGGGCAAGCGTCTGCACCATGCCGACATAATCGCTAGTCTTGAAGCTGACTGCCGTCACCAGGCCCTTCGCCTGCACCTTGTTCAGCACATATTCGACCTCGGCCAGGCGGTAGGCAGGGTTGATGGTGGTGAGCACGATGCCAACACGAGCGGTGGCGTACTGGGTCAGCAGCCACTCGTAGCGGTTCGGAGACCAAATGCCGACGCGATCACCCTTCTGTAGGCCGATTTTCAGCAAGCCCGCGGCCAGTGCATCGACCTCCCGGTCGAGCTCAGCCCAGGTGTAACGCACCCTCTGCTCCACAAACACCGCAGCTTCGCGGGAGCCGTGCGCCATCACGGTGCGCTTGAACGCGACCGGAATCGGCTCCACCCAGAGGTTAGGCCCCTGGTCACCAATGACATGAGCAAGGTCATTTCGGGCGGAGAGATCAGCGGTGGGTGCGGGCGCGTTCATGGGTATTTTCCTCCGGGCGAAACCAATCGCTTTTCCCAACCATACAATAACTATGTCATCCTGAGTAGCGCTCCCCCAAGTGCGTATCGAAGAGCGTTCCGGGAGAAGCAACCGCTTTGGTATGTGGCGTTGCGACTACTCGGGGTGGGATTGATGGAGTGAGGACTACTCAGGTTTTAGCAACAACCCGCCCGATCCGGAGGGTTCTGGTCCCAGTTCGGATCGTCGCTGGGGCTGAGCGGCCCCTTCTCGCCCGCCAGCAGGCCTTTGCCGGGCACATAGTTGATTTCCAGACGAATACCATCTGGGTCTTCGAAGACGATGTAATAGTAACCTGGCGCGAAATCGCCCTCCATCGGTCCCCGGTCAATATAGGCGCCCATTTCCTTGAGCTTCTCCGCTGCCTTGTCGACGTCCTCGGCAGAGCGCGCGCGCAGGCACAGGTGGTGCATTCCCACCCGGTTCATCACGAACCGCTCCTCCTCCATGCCCTCAGCACAGCGCTGGATGCCGATCGCAGTGCGGCCACCGACGTGATAGACGAAATTGTTACCGTCATAGACCTTCTGCAAGCCGAGGAACGGCATCAGTTCGCAGTAGAATTCACGGGCTTTTTCGAATTGGCTCACCGTTAGGATGACGTGGGCCATGCCGTTGACTTCGATGGACATGTAAGGGGCTCGCTTGTTGCCAACAGTGGAGATGGCGTCATTGCGAGGCGGCGGCGGGAAACAGCAATGACGCCGGTGTGATAACTAGGGCTTCGCTTGGTTCTGAGGCATCATGTTTTTGCGGGTTTCGTCGTCCCAGGTCTTGTTGGGCTTGCCGAATTCCTTGCCCACCTCGTAGCCGCGGCGCAGGCCCGGCCGGCCCTGGCAGAGCTTGTACCAGCGGTAGACATTGGGGAACTCGCCCTGCAAATCCACTTCCTGCCGCTTGTAAGTGATGATCCAGGGCCAGCAGGCGATATCAGCGATGGAGAACTCATCGACGATGTATTCCCGCCCCTCCAGCCGCTTGTCGAGCACGCCGTAGAGCCGCAGCATTTCCGAGTGGTAGCGGTCAATGGCGTAGGGAATTTTCTCGGAGTGATAGAGCTTGAAGTGGCCGCTCTGCCCGATCATCGGGCCGAGGCCGCCGATCTGCCACATCAGCCACTCGTTGATCTGGGTACGGACACGCAGGTCTTCCGGATAGAACATCCCGGTCTTGTTCGCGAGATAGAGCAGGATCGCGCCTGTTTCGAACACGCTGACCGGCTCGCCGCCACCCGGCGGGTCATGGTCGACGATGGCCGGAATGCGGTTGTTTGGGGAGACTTTCAGAAAATCCTCACCGAACTGCTCGCCCTTGCCGATGTTAATCGGGATAACGTTGTAATCCAGGCCCATCTCCTCCAGCGCGATGGAGAGCTTCCAGCCATTCGGCGTGGGCCAATAATAGGCGTCGATCATGCGGGCAGTTCCTCTTCTAATCCGGTCAAGGTTCGTTAAAGGCAGTTATAGCATCCATGCTCTGGCGGAATAGGGGAAGGGAGTGCCATAGTCCCTGTCAACCAACGCCAAGAACGCTTCCAGGGATGACCGCACCATGACCAAACGCCCGAATTTCGTCTACATCATGACCGACCAACAGCGGGCGGACTGGCTGGGTTGCGCCGGGCATCCGGTGTTGAAGACACCGAACATCGACGCCATCGCCGCTGAGGGCACGCGCTTCACCAACTTCTATGCCACCAGCCCGGTCTGCATGCCAAACCGCGCGACCTTCATGACCGGGCGTTATCCGACCACCCACGGCCTCCGCTACAATGGCTGCCTGCTATCGACGCGGGCGAACACGTTCGTCGATGTGCTGGCGGCGAGCGGCTACCACACCGCGGCCATCGGCAAGAGCCACTTGGCCCCCATGACCGACCACACCCCGTTGATGACGGACAATCCCGATGTCGGGCCGATTGCGGAGGCGTGGAAGCAAGACAAGGGTACCTACACCCAGGAGGAGCCTAGCAACTACGCCTCGGACGACTGGTACCAGTTCGAGACGCCCTACTATGGCTGGCAGCATGTGGACATGGTGACGGAGCACGGCGACAAGTGCGGCGGCCACTACCGGCAATGGTTCAAGCAGCGCGCGTCCAACTGGCAGGAACTGCATGACAAGGCGAACCAGCTGCCGCACAACTACACCTGCCCACAGGCGTTCCGCACGCCGATCCCGGAAGACCTCTACCCAACCGCGTTCGTGACGGAGCGGGCGGTAGAGTACTTGAAAGGTCGGCAGGGTGACGACCAACCGTTCTTCGCCTTTGTCTCCTTCCCCGACCCGCACCACCCCTTCAACCCGCCGGGCAAATATTGGGATATGTATCAGCCGGACCAGTTCTCGGTCGACCTGCCCTACGAGGCGCACCAAAACCCGACACCCGCCATGCAATTCGTGCACCAGGATTGGGAGAGCGGCGCGCCACAAATGTCGGCCCAGACAGCCCGCATGGTGACGGAGCAACAATTGAAAGAGGCGATGGCGCTGACCGCCGGCATGCTGGCAATGATCGACGACAGCGTGGGCGAGATCGTAGCGGCACTGAAAGAGACAGGGCTCTATGAAAACACGGTGATCTGTTACAACTCCGACCACGGCGATTATCTGGGTGATTTCAACATGCTGCTCAAGGGCGCTTTGCCCTTCCGCTCCATCACCCAAGTGCCAATGATCTGGAGCGATCCGGCTGACCGCTCTCCCCGCGTGAGCGATGCCTTGGCGGCAACCATTGATGTGCCCGCAACTATCCTGGAGCGGGCGGGCGTGAAACCCTATTATGGGATGCAGGCGGAAAGTTTCCTGCCGTTGATAACCGGTAAAGGCGACCGGCATCGGGATGATATTTTCATCGAATACAATGACGGCGGGCCGCGGCTGGGCTTCGAGACGCCCAGCCGTGTGAAGAGCGTGGTGACGGACGACTACCGCTTCACGATCTATAAGGACGAACCGTGGGGCGAGCTCTATGACCTGAAAGCCGACCCGCGCGAGACGCACAACCGTTGGGACGACCCAGCGTACAAGGACATCAAGGCCGAGCTCTCGCTGCGCCTGAACCACCTGCTCGCCGACACGATGGACGAAAGCCCGCGGGCGCAGCGGCGGGCTTAGACAGAGGCCAATTGCGCCCTTCGGTATCGACAGAAGCAGGAAAACAGAGCACGCTTGGTACCTATCCGGCGATCATGCATCGCCGCATCCAGTTGGAGAATTGCCATGTCAGATGCAGCCAATATCGAAGTCGTCCCCCATACCCTGCATATCGGGGCTGAAATCCGGGGCGTAGACCTTTCCAAACCGCTAGCACCCGCAGTTAAGAAAGCTATTTATGAAGCCTTCTTGAAGTGGAAGGTCGTCTTCTTCCGCGGCCAGAATCTGGACCACGCGGGCCATGTGGAATTCGCCCGCCAGATGGGTGAGCCAACTATCGGCCATGCCGTTTTCGGCCATGACCCCGACTATCCGGAAATCTACTCCGTCGCCAAGTTCCGCACGGCACAGACCCATCGGAACGCGAAGATGCAGCGGCCATGGACCGGCTGGCACACGGACATTACGGCGGCGATCAACCCGCCCAAAGCCTCGATCCTGCGCGGCGTGACGATCCCGCCCTATGGCGGCGACACGTTTTGGACCAACCTTGCCGCGGCCTACGATAACCTGTCGGAGACCTATCGCGGCATTGTCGATGGTCTGAAAGGCATCCACCGGTTCGAACCACCCGCGAATGCCGACAAGGACGACGCCTACAACGAGAGCGTCCGCCGCCGAACGATGGAAAGCGAGCACCCGCTGGTCCGCGTCCACCCCGAAACCGGCGAGCGGCTGCTGTTCGTCAGCCCGTCCTTCCTGAAGTCCATCGCCGGCATGAGCCCCGCCGAAAGCCAGACCATGCTGGAATTCCTGTGGGAGCACACTGTCCGGCCCGAATTCACCGTGCGCTTCAAATGGGAGCCGGGCGATATCGCGATGTGGGACAACCGTTCGACGTCTCACCTGGCCCCGCAGGACATCTTCCAGAGCGACTTCGACCGGCAGCTTTACCGGATCACGTTGGTAGGCGATGTGCCGGTCGGGGTGGACGGCAAGGAATCGACCAGTCTGCAGGGCGCGCCGATCCTCTCCGTCGGGGAAGAAATGAAGCTGCGGGCGGCAGCCGAGTAACCACCCGGTCGCCCAAAACAGCCCGGCTCAATACGGGCCGGGCACGATCTCCGAGCCATCGAAGAACCGGCTGGTTCGGAAACGGCTCAGGTCGTGACCGCTGGGCCGGCCGAGCACCACGTCGGCCGTCACCCGTCCGACGGCGGGGCCGATGCCGAAGCCGTGGCCGCTAAGCCCCGTCGCATAGTAAAGGCCCGGCATCCGGTGATCCTCGCCCAGATAGGGCACAGCATCGGGCGTCACGTCGATCATGCCGGCCCAGGCCTCGGCAATGCCGGTTCCGGCCAGGTCCGGGAAACGCTGAGGCAGCCGCTCCTTGATCCGTTGCACCACGACCGGCGCGGGGTCCGGGTTCAGCACCCTCTGGCGCTCGAACGGGCTTTCCTGATCTGCCTTCCAGCGGCTGGAATTGCCCCAAGCACCCGGATAACCCTTGGGTGCCATCGGGATCAGCTTTATGTCTTTCGCTGAGACCTGCATCAGTTTCCGGTATTTACCGAGCCAGCGGAATGAGTTCGGCGAGATGAAGTGCTCCGCAAGGTCGCCGCTAGTCACCGTGTAACCTCCGTCCGCCCGCCGCCGCATCGTCAGGCCCGGCGTCGAGATGTTCGGACCATAGGCGTGCGGCGCTTCCTCGGTCCGCGCCACGGTGGAACGCACGGCCAGTTGCGGCAATGACAGGCCCGCATTGGCAGCAAAAAAGGTGCTCCACGCCCCACCGCACAGCACAACTTGCGAGGCCTTGATCCTGCCTTTCTCCGTGACGACGCCGGCAACCTTGCCCCCCTCCACGTCCAGCGTGCGCACGGCGCAGGCTTCGGCAATGATTGCGCCTTCCCGCTGAGCCGCCCGTGCCAAGGCAGGAACGGCAGCGAAAGGTTCGCCCTTGCCGTCCGTCGGCGTGACCATCCCACCGAGCCATTTTTTACCGGGCGCAGGCTGAATGTTGGGATAGTCGCGGGCGATTTCCTCCGCCGAGAGCAGTTTCGTGCCAAGCTGGTGCTGGGTCGCCACCTCATACCAGTCCCGGTACTTCGCCATCGCCGCTTCGCTGTCAGCCAAATAGAGGCAGCCGGTCTCCGTGAACGCCAGGTCTGCCTCGTCTGTCTCCTGCGCAAGGCCGCGCCAGATGCGGTTGCTCTCCATCATAATTGGCAATTCCGCCCAGTCGCGCCCCTGCTGCCTGATCCAGCCCCAGTTGCGGCTGGATTGCTCCCCTGCCACGCGCCCCTTTTCGCAAAGCACCACTCGCGCGCCATGCTTTGCCAGGAAGTAAGCCGTCGCGGTGCCTGCCACGCCTGCGCCTATGACCACTACGTCGGCTTCCGGCGGCAGCGGGTCGGAGAATTGGATCGGTGAGCGGTCGGTGATCATGGAGGAAGGCATGGGGCGGGCTCAGTTTCCGGCGTTAATCGAGTGCTAACCTTACCGTACCTACCTTACACACTATGAGAAAGCGGCTAGTATGGAGCAGTGAAAAGAACGCAGAACTCCAGCGGGTTCGCGGCTTTGGCTTCGAGGAAATCGCCCAGCTAATTCGCAATGATAAGCTGCTGGCCGATATCGAAAATCCGAGCCTGAACTACCCCAACCAGCGAGTGTATGTCATCGAAATTGATGGATACGCCGTCGCAGTTCCCTATTTTGTGGGAACAGAGACGATATTTCTCAAGACGGCCTTCCGAAACCGGCGATTGAAACGGCGGCACCTGGAGAGTTAGGTAATGGCCAAGCAACGGTTTTCAGACGATGAAATTTTCCTCGACGACGAGGAACGCGAGATTAGCGAGGCCATCGACCGGGCCATCGACGAAGGTACACTCGTGGATCACCTTACCCCCGAGCGCAAAGCCGAGGTGGAACAGACGGCGCGTAATACGCTGGAAGGCATACGCCACGACGTGACGGTGGATGTCGCCGGCCCCGACTTCTACAAACTCGGCGATCAAGCGCGGGAACGTGGCACCACGAGAGAGGAACTCCTCGCCGAGATCCTGCACGATTATGTCGAGGGCAAGCTAGTCAAGGCAAAATAGGTCGGCGCTACAGCGCTTCCCGCATCTGCTCTGCCATCTCCTCGGCCGTCGCTTCAATGGTGAAGTGGGCGATGTATTTTCCGTCCTCGCCCATGAAATAGATGATGGAGGAATGGTCCATCAGGTAGTCGGTAGCGCCGCTGCTCGCAGCCTTCGCGTAGTAGACGCGGTAGGCCTTGGCAACCGTCCGTATCTGCTCCGGCGTGCCGGTCAATCCCACCATCTTCGGATGGAATGCCTCGGCATAGGCCTTCACCTCCTCCACACCATCCCGCTCCGGGTCGATGGTGATGAAAACCGGGGTCACGTTGGAGTCTGCCGGCAGCATATCAACCGCCGCCGCGACCTTTGACAGTTCGGTCGGGCAAACGTCGGGGCAGTAGGTAAAACCGAAATAGATCAGCAGATTCTCGCCCAGGTAGTCCTGCTCGGTCACGGCCTTGCCGGTATGGTCCGTTAATTGGAACGGCCCGCCAACCAATGCCTCCCCCGTAGCGACCACGCCGCCCTCGTTGAACGAACGGTTCATGGCATAGCCAACAATGCCGGCAATCAGCAGGGTGAGTGCGATCCCCAGCACCAGCACGATTTTGTTCCAGGGGAGAGGTTTGCCAGACATTCGCCATCCAAGCCGCTTCGGAATAATGACCCTGATGTGCGGCTAACAAGAGGCCGGGACAAGGCCAACGATCGCCACACCCGGACACATTCTTGTTGGCATCAGGCCAAAGCGACACCCAACCAGAACGCCCGCCTATGCCAGATGGGTCCTCTTGACGCCCATCGTCCCTCGCCTTGACGGAACCCATCGCCCTACATAACGATCCGCACCAGCACTACCAGGCAGCAGATCAACTGCACCATGTTCATGAAGGCAGCTCTCTTGTGCAGGTCGGCGAATCGTTCCGCCGCGCCCATTTCTCCTCGCTCCCGCTGCTCGCGGGCGGTGATGGTACGGGGCATCAGATAGTACCGGCTGAACAGGAAGCCCAGCGCCACCAGCCACAGGATAATCGCCTCCGGCTGGCGCATGGCTCCCAGCGCCGAAAATGCACCGATGCCCGCCAAGACCGTACCCGCGACGTAATAGATCGGGAAAATACCCTGCACGAACTGCCCGGATTGCTCCTCCGGCAAGCGCGAGAAGGCCAGCGGCGCAAAGAAACCGGTGAATGCGAACATGCCGCCAAACAGGATCGCGGTGGAAACGTTCAGCACCACCAACAAGAATGTTTCCATCGGGTCCTCTTTTAGATTTGCGAATAGCCGCTGCCGGGGTTGGTCACGCCGCGGCCCTTCGGGCCTTCGATCCAGCCATATTCGCCCAAGATTTCCTGGCTATAGCACACCCGGCCATTGATGGAAGCGGCGGGTTCGCTCGCCAGCAACAGCGTTGCCCGGGCCATCAGGTCCACGGGCTCCCCTTTCGGATCGTCCATGCTGTCGACCAGCTTAAAATAGACCGTGCCCGGCGTCGGCACCACCTGACTGGGCGAAAGCGCCGTGACGGAGATGCCGCCATATTGCGCCACCTCCTGCGCCAGCCCCTGGGTAAAGCGTTCCAGCGCCGCTTTGGTCGCCCCATACATGACGCCACCCAGTGCCTTCTGATTGGCGTACGGCCCCCGCCCCGGCCCGATTGCCGACCCGCTGGAGATATTGACGATCGCGCCGGTGCCCGCCGCCTTCATATCCGGCAGCACCAGCTTCGACAGGATGAAGGGCGCGTGGACGTTGATCTGGAAGCAGCGTTCCCAACGGCTCGTCGGATATTCCTCGGTCGGGATGTAGTAGTTCAGCGCCGCGTTGTTCACCAGTATCGAGACAGGGCCGTAAGCCTCCCGCGACTTGGCAATCAGCTCTTCACAGCTCTCCTCGATGCTGACGTCGCTGGTGATCGCCGTCGCCTCGCCGCCCGCCTTGCGGATGCCTTCGACCGTGCTGTTCAGCGAGCCTTCCAGCATCTTGTGGTCGCCCTCGTTCAGGGTGCGTGCGGAGCAGACAACCTTCGCCCCCTCGCTTGCAAACAGTTCAGCGATCTGCTTGCCGATGCCCCGGCTGGCGCCAGTGACAACGGCGACGCGGCCATCCAATTTGCCCATGATTGCGTTACTCCGATTTCGTCTTGTGATGTTGAGCGCATCCTAGGGATTGCGGCTCAGAATGGCGATAGTATCTACTGACTAAGGTTAGCCGATCACCCGCTGCACGTCCGGGCAGGCACGCAAGGCCTCTGCGAGCACCGCCGCCCAATGGCGCTGGCCGGCCTCATCGCGGATCAGGTCGTTCCGGACTTCCAGCATGATGTGCGGCAGGCCGGTTTCCTTGGCATGGACCTGGGCGCTGTAGCCCGTGCCGCCCTTACCCGTATAGGGCTGGTTATCGCCGACCTTCTCTCCCAGAAGGCCCGCGAGGTGATCGAGCATCGGCTTGGCGAGGCGCTCGTCCTCATCCCAGAGGATGCCGACTTCCCATGGCCGAGGCGAACCATCGGCCATCTGCGGCGTGAAGCTGTGGACGAACACCAGCACCGGTTCTTGGATGGCAGAGAGCCGTACCCGGTGCCGCGCGGCCGTGCGGTGATAGGGCCAGAAGCAGGCTTCCTGCCGGGCCCGCCGGTCCTCCGGAGAAAGCCCGATATTGCCGGGAATCCGCCTCGCGTCGCTTTCCTCCGGCATGGAGCCCGGATGGTCCAGCGGCCGGTTCGCATCGATTACCAGCCGGGAATAGGCCGCCAGCACCGCCGTCGCACCGAACATTTCAGCCAGATGACGCGTCACACCTGCCGATCCAATGTCCCAGCCAATATGATCGTTCAGATCCTCCTCAGCGATGCCCAGGCCATCCAGCGCTGCAGGCACCGCCTTGCCAGAATGCTCACACAGAAAGAGAATCGGCGTGTTGGCGCCACCATTGACGACTGCAAAGGCAGGGGGATCGTTCGGCGAAAGCAGGGAGGCGCGCATCGATACGTTGCTCCTAGGGCGAGAGCTTGCGGAAGGACGGATGATGCCATGGCTGGCCACGGGCCGCCATTTGCCGGGTGCGCGCAAGGCGGAGGTCCCTGTCGCCCAGATTGGTGCTGACGAAGTCCTCTGCGGAGGCGCCGGGTTGCAGCCAGTCGGCAACCGACTGCTGGATCAAACGCTGCCCCATCGCCGGCCACGGGCGGCCTTTGCTACCAATCTCGGCGAAGGGCACGGGCAGCCCCTCCGGCGCAAAAGCACCATTCCGGTGGACATAGACAAAGGCGCGGCTCAGCCTGCCGCTATGCTCCGCATCGATAGGAATGTTTAGTACGCCGAAGTCATAGGCTTTGCCGATGCCTTCGCTGCGATGCATGGCGGGCAACTGGAAAAGGCTCAGCCAGGTGATCTTGACCGGCAGGCGGCAACCCGGACTGGGGGCGATGGTGGCCGGGATGGCAGCGTAGCTGCCGATGCAGGCGGCATGCACCACATCGAACCCGTCGAGCCATGCGGCCTCTACCGGAACTTGCTGGCCCGGCTCCGGGTACTTTTGCAGGAGGCGCTCCGGCGAGCGGTTGGACCCGTACCCGATGACGGGAAAGCGCTGCTGCGCGATAGCCGGATGCTGGCGGTAGGCTTCCGCCCGGCCACTGTCGTAAAGGTAGGAGCCGTCGGGGGCGGTATAAGGATAGTTCAAGGCGCGTTCGATGGGGTCTAGCATGGCTTCCTCCTACCATCTCCGCCGTACTCTGAGTAGCCGCAACGCGGCGTATCGAAGGGCCGCTCTCCAATCGTCACCCTTCGATACGCGCTACGCGCTACTCAGGAGGGGATATTTTGTTTAGGTGTGGGGCTGTCGTCCTTCTCGCCCAACAGGTTTGGCAGCATCCATGGCCTACACGTCGCTCAGGGAATTCATCGACCGGCTTGAAAAGCAGGACCGCTTGAAGCGCGTCTCTGCACCCGTCTCACCCAACCTGGAGATGACCGAGATTCAGACCCGGCTGCTGGCCGAGGGCGGCCCCGCCGTGCTGTTCGAGAATGTGCACCGCGACGATGGCTCCCGCTATGACATGCCGGTGCTGGTCAACCTGTTCGGCACGGTGGAGCGTGTCGCCTGGGGCATGGAGCGGGAGCCTGCCCAACTGCGCGAAGTCGGCGAGACGCTCGCCTTCCTCCGCCAGCCGGAGCCGCCAGGCGGCTGGCGCGAGGCCATGGGCATGCTGCCCCTGCTCAAAACCGTCATGACCATGAAGCCGCGCACCGTATCCCGCGCGCCGGTGCAGGAAGTGGTGCTGAAGGGTGATGACATCGACCTCTCCCAACTGCCGATCCAGACCTGCTGGCCGGGCGAGCCCGCGCCGCTGATCACCTGGCCTTTGGTGGTCACCAAGGGGCCGGGCAAGCGGAAGGAGGACGACTACAATCTCGGCATCTACCGGATGCAGGTGACGGGCAAGAACACTACGCTCATGCGCTGGCTGAAGCACCGGGGCGGCGCGCAGCACCATGCCCGGTGGAAAGGGGAGAAGCCGGAGCCGCTACCCGCCGCCGTCGTGATCGGCGCGGATCCCGGTACGATCCTGGCCGCCGTGACGCCGGTGCCCGACACGCTAAGCGAATATGCGTTTGCCGGGCTGTTGCGGAACGCCAAGGTCGATCTGGTCGATTGCAAGACAGTGCCGCTGAAGGTTCCGGCAGAGGCGGAAATCGTGCTGGAGGGCCATGTCTCCCTCACCGACTACGGCGACGAGGGGCCTTATGGCGACCACACCGGCTACTACAACCAAGTGGAGCGGTTTCCGGTCTTCACCATCAGCGCCATTACCATGCGCCGGAAGCCGATCTACCTTTCCACCTTCACCGGCCGCCCGCCCGACGAACCGAGCGTTTTGGGCGAGGCACTGAACGAGCTGTTCATCCCGCTCCTCCAGCAGCAATTCCCGGAAATCGTGGATTTCTGGCTGCCGCCAGAGGGGTGTTCCTACCGGGTGGCGGTGGTGTCGATGAAGAAAGCCTATGCCGGCCACGCCAAGCGCGTGATGATGGGCGTTTGGAGCTATCTGCGCCAGTTCCTCTACACCAAGTGGGTGATCGTGGTGGACGCGGATATCAACGCCCGCGACTGGAACGATGTAATCTGGGCGATCTCCACCCGCATGGACCCGGCCCGCGACGTGACCATGATCGAGAACACGCCCATCGACTACCTGGACTTCGCTTCGCCGGTCAGCGGTTTGGGGTCGAAAATCGGCCTGGACGCTACCGACAAATGGCCGGGCGAGACAACCCGCGAATGGGGCGTTCCGATCCGCATGGACGACGCGGTGATCGACAAGGTCAGCGATCGTTGGGCCGAACTTGGCCTGCCCGGCAGCGGCAAGCCGATCTGGAAGTAGGCTTTGCGGGCGCGACGGGCTCCCCTAGACTGGCGCAAACCAGAAAACGAGGAGCCGCCCCATGGACCTGACCCTCGACCAGCGCTACCTGGATTTCCGTGCCGAAGTCCGCGCCTTTGTCGATCAGCACAAGGATGGTGCGCCGCCTGCCATCTCCATACGCGATCGGGGCAAGCCCACGCGCGAAGTGCTCGACTGGCAGAAGACATTGATCGCCCACGGATACGCCGCCCGCAACGTGCCAAAAGAATATGGCGGCTACGATGCAGAGCCCGACATCCTGGAGAACATGATCATCGGCGAGGAATTCAACGCCGCCAATGTCTCCGCGGGCCTGACCGGCATCGGCATCATGATGCTGGTGCCGACATTGCTGGAGGCGGGCACGCCGGAACAGAAGGCGCGCTACATTCCCCTGGCCATCACCGGGGAGGAATGGTGGTGTCAGGGCTATAGCGAGCCCGGCAGCGGCTCCGACCTCGCCAGCCTGCGCACCAAGGGCGAATTGGACGGCGACAAGTGGGTCATCAACGGCCAGAAGATCTGGACCAGCGGCGCGCACTATTCCGACATGATGTTCTGCCTGGTCCGCACCGAACCCGACGCGCCCAAGCACCGGGGCATCAGCTACCTGCTGATCCCGGTGGCCTCGGATGGCCTGACCGTCTCGCCGCTCAAGACCATGACCGGCCGCAGCGAGTTCAACCAAGTGTTCTTCGACAATGTCCGCATCCCGGCAGGCAATATCGTCGGCGAACGCGGCGAGGGCTGGAAGGTCGCGAATGTCACGCTGAAGCACGAGCGCGGCGGCCTGGGCGACCCGAACAAGTCCATCGCCCGCTTTGAAGGGCTGGTGAAAATCATGCGGCGCGAGACCCTGGACGGCCGCCGCGCCATCGATGACCCGCTGCTGGCCGACCGGCTGATGCAGCTGGAAGCCAAGGTGCTGGCGCTCAAATTCAGTAATATGCGCGTGCTGTCGGCCGATCTGGACGGGGCGGACCCCGGCCTCGCCCGGCTGGTACAGAAATATTACGGCACCGTGCTGAACCACGAAATCGACGCGCTCGCCATCGACGCCATGGGAGAGATGGGCGTGCTGTATGAGGACGGCGAGCATCTGCGCGACGAGGGCGTCTGGCAGACCTGGTACATGCACGACCTGGGTCTGATCATCGGCGGCGGCTCCACCAACATTCAACGCAATATCATAGCGGAGCGCGGCCTCGGCCTGCCGCGTGAACCAAAGGCGGTGATCCCTGCCGCCGGCCAGGGAGGACGCAACTGATGCGGTTCGGCCTATCGTCGGAGCAGGAAGCCTTCCAGGACCAAATCCGCCGGCTATTGAACGAGCGTTCGCCCCTGGACCGGGTCCGGGTAGTCGCAGCCGATGGCACTGGCTATGATGAGCGATTGTGGTCCGGCCTCGCCGCACTGGGCGCCATGGGCATTCTTGTACCGGAGGAACATGGGGGACTCGGCATGGGCGCGTTCGATGCCGGCATGATCCTGGAGATGCTTGGCCGGTTCGCTGCTCCTGCGCCTTATCTCGGCACCGCGTTCGTCACGCCGCTGGTGGTGGCGGAGAGCACATCCAATAACGTCGCCGCCGAATGGCTGCCCCTGATCGCCGCCGGCGAGGCCAAGATCGGCCTGGCCCTCAGCGAGGCGGTTGCGGCGAAGCCCGGCGCGGGCATCGCGGTCGAGAACGGCCGCCTGAACGGCCGCTCGCTCGCAGTGCAGGACGCGGGCAGCGCCGACGCCTTCCTGACCGCCACCGGCCGCGACCAGCTTTGGCTGGTGCGCCGGGACGCGCCGGGCCTGACGCAAACGCCCATGACCAGCATCGACCGCACCCGCGCGCTCGCCGATCTGCGCTTTGAGAACGTGGAAGCGGAGCCGGTCGCCGGCGGCGAGGCACTAGTGGCTCGCGCGCTCGACCTCGCGCGCGTCGGGCTGGCCGCGGACTCGGTTGGCGCCTGCGAGGCCATGTTCAGCCAAGCCACCGACTACGCCAAGGTGCGGGTGCAGTTCGAGCGGGTGATCGGCTCTTTCCAGGGCGTAAAGCACACGCTCGCCGACATGATCACCGCGCTGGAACCGGCCAAGGCTTTGACTTGGTACGCCCTCCATGCCCAGACCGCCCTGCCCCGCGCGGAGGCGCACCGCATGACCCTGCACGCCAAGGCTCACATGGCGGAGGTTGGCCGCTTCGTCGCCCGCTTCGCAACCGAAGTGCATGGCGGCATGGGCTTCACCGACGATCTGGGCCTGCACTATTGGTTCAAGCGCATCGGGCTCGACCGGCAGCTTTTGGGCTCGCCAGAGCAGATCAGGGTGGAGGCCGCAAAAGGAATGGCGGCCTAGCTGAGAGCCAGACCGCCATTGTTAACTAAATGAAGAGGGGCTTTGGAATCAGCCTTTCTTCGCGCGCTCCTGCACCGGGCCGCCGGCCTTTTTCCAACCGGTCAGGCCGCCCTCGATATGGGCGACGTTTTCCATACCCATTTCAGTGAGGCGGTCCGTGGCCAAGGCCGAGCGCCAGGCACTCGCGCAATAGAGCAGGTACTGCTTGCTCTCGTCATTCAGGCTCTCGCGGTAATACGGGCTTTCCGGATCGACCCAGAACTCCAGCATCCCGCGCGGGGCGTGGGTCGCGCCGGCAATCAGCCCGTCGCGCTCCAGTTCGCGAACATCGCGGATGTCGACGAACACGACATTCTCCTGGCCGTGCATCTTGACCGCCTCATCAACCGAGACGGTTTTGATGCGGGCATTCGCTTCTTCGAGAAGCTGCTTGATGCCTTTTTTCATTGCCATGGTTATTACTCCTTTCGGGTCGGATTTACCCACCAAACATCTGGCTTGGCAGCCACAGTACAATGCCAGGGAAGGCAATGAACAGGGCGACCGTCAGCACGTCGCAGATGAAGAACCACCAAATACCCTTGAAGATATCAAGCAGCGGTATGTCTGGGCGGACGCCGGCCACGACAAAGCAATTGAGGCCGATCGGCGGGGTAATCAAGCAGATTTCCACCATTTTCACCACGATGATGCCGAACCAGATCGGATCGAATCCGAGAGCCAGCACAATCGGCTGCACCAGTGGCAGCGTCAGCAACAGCATGCCGATGGCGTCCATGAACATGCCAAGAACCGCGTACATCAGCAGGATGATCAACAGGATCCAATAGCGGTTCATCTCGAGGCCGAGAACCAGCCCTTCAATCTCCGACGGCAACTGGGAGAAGCCGAGGAAGCGAACCAGTATCAAGATTCCCCAGATGATCGTGATGATCATCACGGCCGTCCGCGCACTTTCCGTCAGTCCGTGCAGGAACTGCTTGAAGTTCATACCGTGCGACAGTGCCAGACAGAAGATCACGAAAGCACCGACCGCACCGGATTCCGTCGGCGTCATCCAGCCGGTATAGACACCGCCCATGATGATGCAGACCACCGCGATGATGCCCCACATCTGGCCGAGCGATCTGAGCTTGGTGCCCCAATCCGCGCTGACCGTCGGTCCGGCAAGCTCGGGCTTGAGTTTCACCCGCAGCCAGATCGAAAAGGCGTAGATGATGGCTGACAAAATGCCCGGAATGAAGCCCGCGAGCAGCAAACGCCCGACGCTTTCTTCCACGATGATGGCATAGATGACCAGGATGCCGGAGGGAGGAATCAGCGAGGCCAGCGTGCCACCCGCCGCCACAACGCCGGCGGCAAAGCCGGGCTTGTAGCCGTATTTCAGCATCTCCGGAATGGCGATGCGGCTGAACACGGCGGCGGTCGCGGTAGACGCGCCGGAGACAGCGGCAAAGGCCGCCGTGGCGAAAACGGTCGCGATCGCCAAGCCACCTTGGAAGCCACCGAACCACATGCGCATGCAATAGAATGCACCCTGGGTCAGGCGAGCGTGGAAAGCCATGTAGCCAATGAGAATAAACATCGGCAACACGGAGAGCGAGTAGTGTGCCAACTCCGCAAACGGCACGATGCCGGCAATACCGATTCCAGGCTCGAAGCCAGCCAGGAAGGCATCCCAAAGATTGCCTTCGCCCGGCGGAATGCGGGTAATACCGATGGACATCACCAAGCCCAACAGGCCGATCAGGGCACCGGCATAGGCGACGTGCATGCCGATAACGACCAGCACCCCCAGGACGATGATGCCGACAATGCCGAGCGTAAGGGGTTCGACTAGCATCTAACGGCGCTCCCCATCGCGGCGGTCGGACTCGATACGCGCTTCGCGTTCGAGCTCTTCTTCCACATCTTCATCGGATATAGCGTCACGAGCCGCTTCCGCTTCCATTTCAGCGAGTTCTTCGATGTCATAGCGTTGCGGCACCGCATAAGATTCAGCATCCGGGTTTTTCAGCATCCGCAGGTAGCCGAAAAACGAGATCCACAGCCGGCCGAACAGGATGCAAAAGCCAAGGAAAATCACCAGTTTTGGCGGCCAGACCGGCAGCTCCACATCCATGGTGCTGTCGCCCAATTCGAAGGCACGCAGGAAATGATTGTAGGTGCCGTACATCATCAGGGCGCAGATAATGATGGTTGCGAAGTTGCTGATGAACTCGAACAGCCAATAGGCGCGGCCCTTCAACGTGTTGATGACGATTTCCATCCGCACATGACCGGCCATCCGTTGGCAGTACGCCAAGCCGAAAAAGCCCATGGTGGGAATGAAAATCTCTACCAAGTCCGCCTGTCCGTGGATGGGCGAATTGAAAAGCTTGCGCATAACCACTTCTGCGCAAGCCAGAAGCATCAGCGAAAACAGGAATGCCGCCGCAACATAATTCAGCGCCTTCTCCAAGCCATGATACGCTTGGTCGATTTTATGAAGCGGTGAATTGGGCGGCGCGCTAGCGGTACTCATCGAAAACCACTCCGCAGGGCCAGTTGAGATTGAACGAGACAAACTTCGGCCGGCAAGATACGACGAATCATACCTCGCCGGCCGAAAAATCGGAGGCTAGTTGTTGGTTTTTTCAGCCGCCGTGACGAGGATGTCGAGCAGGGCCTGACCATCATAGCCATACTCGTCGGTCATCTGCTGCGCCCAGCCGTCCCAGATCGGCTTGCCGCCAACTTTGGCAAACTCGGCGCGCTCTGCCTTATCGAGGGTGACCGGCGTCAGGCCGTTCGCCTTGAACTTCTTCGGCACTTCAACATTGCTGACTTCATAGGCGGCGATCTGCGCCGGATACCCCATGTCGGAAGCCTTATATTCGGCCATCAGCTCTTTGTACTGTTCCGGAAGGCCGGCGTAGGCATCGGTGTTGAACAGTATGCCGCAGGCGATGGAACCCATGGCAAGGTTCGTGGTGTACCAATTACCCAGTTCATAGGTGCGGTAGCTGTCGTGGCTATAGTAAGCAAACGCTGCCGCGTCGAGCAGTCCACGGTCCATAGAGGTGTATACGTCCGGCGCCGGCACGCTGGTTGGAACCGCACCGAGCTTCTCCATCGCCTTGCCTTGCTGGCCGAGCGCGCGGATACGCATCCCCTTCCAGTCTTCCAGGCTCTTCGGCGCATCGCCCTTCCCAACCACCTCGTAGAGCGGCAGGATCGAACTGGCGTAGTACATGCTGTTCCACTTGGCGGTCTCTTTTTGGAGAGTCGGGTGGCCATAGTACTCTTCGGTCACGTCACGCAGGCCTTCGAGGCCGTTGATCGGCAGGAACGGCAGGTCGAGACCGGTGTGGGCCGGCAGCTTTGCCGGGTAATAGCTGGCACAGAACGTGCCGGACTGGAACGCGCCCAGGCTCAGACCGTCGAGCACGGCGCGCGGCTTAGACAGCGTGCCCCAATGCACCGTGACGGTAAACTGGCCGCCAGTGCGCTCCTTCATGAACTTGGCCCAATTTTCATAAATCACGCTAGACGCGCGGGGTTTGCCCCAACCGGAATAGTTCCAGTGAACGCGCGGGCCCTCGACAACGTCGGCCGAATTGGCAACGCTCGCCACGCCCGTAAACGCAAAAGCGGCAGCAGCCGCGCTGATCATAAGTCTCCGCATGGCGGTCCTCCTTGTTCATTAAAAAACCGAAGCGCCCTGGAACGGGGCGCTTTGGCTGGACTATAGTCGTATGAAGCGCCGCGCCGCAAGAGGCGCTGTTAGCTGTCGATCACCGCAGCCGATGTTACGCTGGGTGGGATGGCAATTGAAAAAACCGCCAAGCATCCGACCGAAACCCGGTGACACTTGGCGGCGCACTGCATGGCCGCGCAGCTATTCGCTGTGCTTCTCTGCAGCGCTTATCAACGCGCCGAGCAAAGCCTCGCCATCGTAGCCATGCTCGTTCGTCATTTGATCAGCCCAGGCATTCCAGATCGGCTCGCCAGCGGCTTCTTTGAATGCCGCCCGCTCTGCCCCGCCGATATTAACCCTGACCAGGCCGTTCTCAACGAACATCTTCGGCACCGAAATCTCGGTACGCTCATAGGCTGCTATCTGCGCCGGATAACCCATGTCGGAGGATTTGAAATCCCACAGCAGATCTTTGTACTGCTCGGGCAGCCTCTTGAACGCGTCCACATTGATTAGCTGGCCGCAAGCGATGGAGCTGATATCCAGGCCCGCGGTAAACCAGTTTCCGAGCTCGAACGTGCGGTAGCTTTCGTGGGCATAGTACGCAAAACCAACCGCATCGAGCAGGCCACGATCCAGCGATGTGTAAACATCCGGCGCAGGAACACTTATCGGCACCGCACCCAGCTTCTCCATCGCCTTGCCTTGCTGGCCAAGCGCGCGGATACGCATGCCCTTCCAGTCTTCAAGCGACTTCGGCGGCTCGCCCTTGCCTACAACCTCGTAGAGCGGCAATAGCGAACTGGAGAAGTACATGCTGTTCCATTTGGACACTTCGTCCTTGAGCGTCTCGTTGCCGTAATACTCTTCTGTCACGTCGCGAAGCTGTTCCAGCGAGTTGATCGGCAAAAACGGCAGATCGAGGCCCGTATGCGCCGGGAGCTTCGCCGGGTAGTAGCTGGCGCAGAAGGAGCCGGACTCGAAAGCGCCAAGGCTCAGGCCATCAAGTACCGCCCGCGGTTTCGAAAGGGTGCCCCAATGCACCGTCACCGTGAATTGGCCATCGGTGCGATCGGAAAGATATTTTCCCATGTTCTCGTACATCGTGCTGGATGCGCGGGATTTGCCCCAGCCGGAGTAATTCCAATGAACGCGCGGGCCTTCCACCACATCTGCAGCGTGAGCATTTGCAACAACGAAAGCAGCCGCGGCTGCTCCTGCCATCAGTCTCCACATAGCGAACCTCCAAGTTCTTTTTATATGCAAGCCCTTGAAATGGACTTTACCGTGGAACCATAGAGGAAATATTGGTCGAGGAGCAAGAACGGCGGGAACCTATTTGGCAGTTAAACCTTCGTAGTATAAAGGTCTTACTGCAGTTAGCTCCGGCTGAACCCGCTTCGCGCCTCGACTATTGGCTCGCTAATCCGGACGCTATGACTTAGTTGGCAGCGTCCTTGTGCTTTTCCGCGAGGTCCAGAATTGATTGCAGCAGGGCTGCGCCGTCGTAACCTTTGACCTCGGTCATCTGTTTTGCCCAGTCAGCCCAAACTGGCTTGCCGCCGATTTCCTCAAACGACGCCCGCTGGCCAGGTTCGATTATCACTTCGGTCAGGCCGTGCTCCTTGAAATCGCCCGGCGCTTTGTTCTCCGCTGCATAGAGGGCAGCGTATTGCGCCGCGTAGCCTTTCTCGCTCACCAGGAATTCGTCGAGAAGCACTTTATACTGGTCGGGCAAGCGGTTGTAGGCATCGATGTTAATCATGCCACCGCAGGCGATGGACCCGAGCGCCAAATGGCGCGTGAACCATTTGCCGATCTCCCAGGTGCGGTAACTTTGATGCGCATAGTAAGCGAAAGCCGCGGCATCGACCAAACCGCGATCCATGGAGACATAGACATCCGGCGCAGGCATGCTGGTCGGTACCGCGCCGAGGCGCTCCATGGCCCTGCCCTGCGCGCCGAGCGCCCGGATCCGAAGGCCCTTCCAGTCTTCCAGAGACTGGGGCGGATTGCCTCTGCCGACCACTTCGTAGAGCGGCAGCAAGGCAGCGTTGTAGAAACGGCTGTTCCACTTCTTGGCTTCAGCTTGAAGCACTGGGTTAGCGTAATACTCTTCAGTAACGTGGCGCAGTTGCTCCAGCGTCGAAATCGGCAGGAAGGGCAGATCAAGCCCAGTATGCGCAGACAGCTTTGCCGGATAGTAGCTGGCACAGAAAGAGCCTGCCTCGTATGCGCCGAGGCTCAGGCCGTCCAGAACTGCGCGCGGCTTGGACAGGGTGCCCCAATGCACTTGGACCGTGAACTTGCCGCCAGTCCGCTCACTCAGCCACGGCCCCATGTTCTCCGCCATGGTCGTAGTTGCACGCGATTTGCCCCACTCGGAGTAATTCCAGTGAATCCGCGGGCCATCAACTGTCTCCGAAGCATACACGCTCGTAACCGATAGGGCCGCTACTGCGACCCCTAATAGTAATCTCCGCATTTGCGGTTCTCCTGAAGGCTGAATTGGCCGTCGGGCTCACTGTCGAGCCTTGCGCCATATTGCGACTATAGTCGTATGCATACGCATTCCGCAACAGGAATGAGGTTTCGTTTAAATCGAATGCGCAAGACAATCCAAAATCTAGATTTTAGCATATTTTGCAAATATTGCTTTCTTTCTAAAAGTTTTTCTTGAATATTATATCAAAATCACAAGCCTATTTAGCGTTTTATATTACTTAAAAATGGACCTTTTTTGCAATTTTTATCTTACATATATATAAAAATGGGAAATTAGATATATCAAAAATTTTCATTTATACTTATATATTGCAATATTCCATCTAATACTGTTATTGATTTCATGATATTTAAGCATTGATAGATACAAATGCGCCTGTGCAGGAGAAGGTCTGGCGATATCGAGCAATCCCTTTAACCGCCGCGCAGGGCCTATTGCGCGGCCAGCGCCATCTTGCCTTTACCGCCGGCTGAAGCGATGGTGTTGGAAAGCGCCGTTGAGACAATCTTCCAAAGGAAAACCCCGATGTCAGACGCCAACCATATTCTGTTCGACGTTACCGACGAGATCGCAACAATCACCTTGAACCGCCCGGAAGCGAAAAACGCGCTTTCCAACGAGATGCGGATCGAACTCGACCGGGCGCTCGACGAATGCACGGAGCGCGCCGGAGACGACATCAAGGTCGTCATCCTTACTGGCGCGGGCGGCGCATTCTGTGCCGGCGGCGATGTGAAAGGCATGGGCGACCGCTCCAAAGACCCGATCGCCAACCGCAGTCGCATGCGCGGTAGTCACGACACCATGTACAGGCTCGCTCACTTGGAAATGCCGGTCATCTCGCTTGTCGACGGCCCGGCAGCGGGCGCAGGCGCCAATATCGCCCTTTGCGCCGACTTTGTCCTCGCGACCCCGCGGGCATTCTTTATGCAAGCCTTCGGCCGTATCGGTCTGGTGCCGGACTGGGGCGGCTTCTATGTGCTGCCCCGCATGGTCGGCCTGCAAAAGGCCAAGGAACTGGTCTTCACCGCCCGCCGGGTCTATGCGGAGGAGGCCAAGGAGCTCGGCATGGTTTACGATATCGTCGGCCAGGCGACCGCGATGGACGAGGCACGCGACTTCGCCGGGCGGTTCCGCGAGGCCTCCACCAGCGCCATCGGCATCGCCAAGAACATCCTGAACCAGTCCTACAATCTGGATCACCGGACACTGTTGGAACTGGAGGCTTCCGGTCAATCCATCGCCCGGATGAGCGGTTTCCACAAGGAAGCCGTCCGCCGTTTCAAGGACAAGGAACCGGCACTCTTCGATTGGGAAGCGTTGGAGCGCGCTCAGGATCAGAAAAAGGCCGCAGAATAGGACAGC
This sequence comes from Alphaproteobacteria bacterium, assembly GCA_965222315.1. Taxonomy (GTDB): domain Bacteria; phylum Pseudomonadota; class Alphaproteobacteria; order Bin95; family Bin95; genus JACKII01. The sequence goes on from OZ244951.1 coordinate 4,467,583, forward strand.
CCGGCATCCTCGCATCCGGTTCTTCCCGGGCAGATGGCAGGCGCTGCGCCACCGGCCCGGGAACTGCCGCAAAAGAAGCTAGGGGTGGCTGCCATCGCTACTTGTCGTAGCGCAGGCCGAGCTTCATCGTCACCTGATAGTGGCCGACCTTGCCTTCTTTGACCCAGCCGCGAATGGAGCCGATCTCAAACCACTCCAGGTTGCGCAGGGTTTCCGTTGCCTTGGCGATGGCATTCTGAATGGCCTCGGAGATCGAAACTTCGGACGTGCCCACGATCTCCACAACAGAGTAAACGTTGTTCGACATGGCTTGATCCTTTCAAGTTCTAGGTCCGTATCAACTTAAGCTCCGTTCGTGCCGGGTGCGATCCAACTATTTGACAACTTGTCGCAAAACTTTCCGATACCAAAAGAAATCAGCGACCGGCGCGGTAAGCTGAGGCTCGACGGCACCAATGGCGCGCCGCTATATATACTTGAGAAATCTGGTCACCTTGAGGAACTTGCGAAGCAATGGCTGAAATCAGCACCGACGTATTGGTAATCGGCGGCGGCAATGCCGCCATGTGCGCGGCCCTTTCGGCGCGGGAGCAGGGCGCAAGCGTCATCGTGCTTGAGCGCGCCCCGAAGGAAGAGGCCGGCGGCAACTCCGCCTTCACCGCCGGCAATATCCGCACGGTCTTCAACGGCGTGGACGATATCCGCGCCCTTTGCCCTGACCTCTCGGATGATGAGGTCGCCATGACCGACTTCGGCACCTACACCGAGGACGAGTTCTACGACGATATGGGCCGCCTGACCGAATACAAGACCGACCCGGACATGTGCGAACTGCTGGTCACCCGCTCGCTCGACACCATGAAGTGGATGCGGACCAAGGGCGTCCGCTTCCTGCCGATTTACGGCAAGCAGGCGTTCAAGATCGACGGCAAGTTCAAGTTCTGGGGCGGCCTGGTCGTCTCCGCCTGGGGTGGCGGCCCCGGTCTGGTCGAATCACTGACCGAAGCGTGCGCCAAGAACGACATCAAGGTAATGTACGGCGCCCGCGCCACCTCCCTCCTCCACGACGATGACGGCGTGCATGGTGCGAAAGTCCGCGTGCGCGAAGAGGGCGAAGTCAGAGGCAAGACAATCGAGATCGCAGCCCGCTCCGTCGTCATGGCGGCAGGCGGTTTCCAGGCCAATCCGGAAATGCGCACCCGCTACCTCGGTCCCGGCTGGGATCTGGCGAAAGTGCGCGGCACCCGTTTCAACACCGGCGACGGCATCAACATGGCCCTGGCCGCCGGCGCCCGCGCCTACGGCAACTGGAGCGGCTGCCACGCGGTCGGCTGGGACTACAACGCGCCGGAATTCGGCGACCTGGACGTGGGCGACAACTTCCAGAAGCACTCCTACCCCTGGGGTGTGATGATCAATGCCGACGGCAAGCGGTTCGTTGACGAAGGCTACGACTTCCGCAACTACACCTATGCCAAGTACGGCCGCATCATTCTGGAGCAGCCGAACCAGATGGCCTGGCAGGTCTTCGACAACAAGATCATTCCGAACCTGCGCGACGAATACCGCATCCGCCAGGTGACCAAGGTGCGGGCAAACACCCTGGAGGAACTGGCCGAGAAGCTGGAAGGCGTGGACGCCAAGCAATTCCTCAAGGAAATCAAGGAATACAACGCTGCCGTTCGTCAGGACATTCCGTACAACCCCAACGTAAAGGACGGTCGCTGCACAGAGGGCCTTGCAATCGACAAGACCAACTGGGCCAACACGATCGAAGAAGCACCGTTCGAGGCATACCAGACCACCTGCGGCGTGACCTTCACCTTCGGCGGCATCCGCATCAACACCGAAGGCCAGGCGATGGACACGGAAGAACTGCCGATCCCCGGCCTTTATGCGGCAGGCGAGAATGTCGGCGGCCTGTTCTGGTTCAACTATCCCGGCGGCACCGGCCTGATGGCGGGCGCAGTCTTCGGCAAGATCGCCGGCGAGAGCGCTGGCAAGGCCGCGGTCGGGAACGCATAGGGAGAGCAGAACGCCATGCCGAAGATTCGCACGCCACTCACCGAAAACCTTGGGCTGGACGTGCCGATTTTCGGCTTTTCGCACAGCGCCGATGTCACCGCCGCAATTTCCAAGGCGGGCGGCATCGGCGTCTACGGCATCGCCCATGATCCCCCGCCGCAGGTGACGGAAAAGATAGCGGCGATCCGGGCTCTTTGCCCCGATCGGCCCATCGGTATCGATATCATGATGCCGAAGGGCATGCCCGAGAGCGGCACGGTCGAAAGCGTGCAAGCGGAATTGCCGGAAGCCCATCGGGCGTTCGTTCAAAACCTGGTCCGCAAATACCAGGTGCCGCCATCGACCCGGACCACGTTCTACAATTCTGTCTTTCGGACTCCTGCCTACTTCGAGGGCCAGTTGCAGGCACTGCTGGCGTCAGATGTCGATATGGTCGCCTTTGGCATCGGCCTGACAGCCGATGCGGTGCAGCGGCTGAACGCGCAGGGCAAGACGGTCGGTGCGCTGATCGGCAGCCCGCATCATTTCGAAAGTTACCGGAACATGGACCTGGATTTCGTCGTCGCCCAGGGTTCGGAGGCCGGCGCGCATACCGGCGCTATCGGAACGATGGTGCTGGTACCGGAAATTGTGGAGATGGCGGGCGACCTCCCTGTGCTAGCCGCGGGCGGCATCGGCCATGGCTCCCAAATCGCCGCGGCGCTGGCCATGGGTGCGCAGGGAGTCTGGCTTGGCACGGCCTGGCTCGCCACCGAGGAACACTCGGCCGGCGACCACGCCACCGGCGACCGAGTCCGCCAGAAACTGTTCGATGCCGGTAGCGGCGACACCGCCATTACCCGCGGCTCCAGCGGTAAGCCGCAACGGCAGATCCGCTCTGGTTGGACGGAAGCATGGAGCGCCCCGGATGCACCCAGGCCCCTGAAAATGCCCTATCAGCATGCACTGGTGGGCGAACTGCTGACCGCGGTCGAAGAGCACGAGATCGAGCCGCTGCTCCACTCGCCTGCCGGTCAGGGCGTGACCTGGACGCGTAAAATGCGCCCGGTCGCCGAGGTGATCGACACGCTGATGCAACAGACCGCTGAGGGTTTGGCTCGGGCAGGCCGCTTCATCGCTTGACGCCCCGCCGCGGGAAGCAGCGCTCGCTTACCGTATCCGGCTGTAGTCCAGCGGCCGCAGCAACTGGCTATCGACTCGCTCCACTTGGCCTAGCCACTGGCTCTTCACGAGATCCGCCAGCGCCGGGTCCGAGTCCTGCCTTTCACGCCAGCGCTGCCAGGACGCAAGATCCGGGAAGCGGCGCAGTTCGACTGCCCGGTGCGACTTTCCGTTAGTGGTGCCCTGCCCGATCACCGTATCGAACAGACCGAGCAATTCCGCACCCTCATACGCCAAAGAATCCGCCATCGTCTCTGCATAGAAGGCTTGGTGCGCTTCCAGGTTGCCGGGTTTGAACGACAGGAACCGCTGCTCGATCCAGCCGCGCTCCCGTCCCCGCACGGAATCAAAATCCGGCCACTCAATGGGTAGTTTCGGGGACGCATCCGACAGACGCAGGATGCTGGTATTGACCTCGTCCAGATGAGGATAGAGCGCCTTACCCCGGCTGTCCGAAAACGCTGCATCCGCCCGCACCTTGTCTTGGTGCTGCTCCCACGCAGCGAGACTGTCGAACTGGCGAAGCTGCCAGACGGCGCTGCCGGCTTCGTCCCCGATATAAACTTCCCACGCTCCGATCAGCCGGGAGCCATAGTCGTCTAGCTTGGCGAGCGCGCTGTCCTGAAAGGCGCGATGACGCTTTTCCAGCTTGCCGCTGCGGGCAATGACGATGCGATGTTGGTAGATCATGGACAGGCTTCCTCGTTTCGCGGTGATCCAGGATAGCGGCCAACCCTCGGTCCGCCTATACTTCGGCTACTCGATACCGACAACGACCATTGCAGAAGGCATTGACCATGGCCGCCAACACCCCGCCCGGCTTCAAGGGGGTCACGCCCTATCTCGCCATCACTGATGCCGACGAGGCCATCGCATTCTACAAGCGGGCCTTCGGCGCGACCGAAGACATGCGCATCGGCGCGGGCGGCATGGTTGCTCACGCCGAATTGACCGTCTTTGGCGGCAAGGTCATGGTCTCCGAAGCGTCCCCGGATCACGGTGCCTACAGCCCGAAGGACATCGGTGCGACGCCGGTCTTCCTGCACCTCTATGTGGATGACGTGGATGCGGTGATCGAGAAAGCCTGTGCGGAGGGCGCCATCCTCGACCGGCCTGCGCAGGACCAGTTCTATGGCGACCGCTCCGGCATGATAACCGACCCCTACGGCCACCGCTGGTCGTTCGCCACCCACAAGGAAGACCTGACGCCGGAGGAGATCCAACGGCGGGCCAAGGAGTTGTTCGGCCAATGAGCACCGCTTCGCAGGAACAACTCGCCCTCCTCTGGTCTCTGATGGGCGGGGAGGCCGCCAGCCTCCAGCATGTAAACCTGCCAGGCGAGGAGCCCGCGCTGCCCGGGATTTACCATGTCGGCGTCCAGGCCCAGTCCGCCATAGCCGCCAGCGCGCTTGCCGCCGCCGAAATTCACCGCGCAAGGGGCGGCCCGGCGCAGGAGGTGAGCGTACCCATGCGGAACGCCGCGATCTCGTTCCGCTCGGAGAGATATCTTCGCGTTGATGGCGCGCAGGTCCGCAACGGCTTCGACCCGATCCACGGCTTCTACAAGTGCGGCGATGGCGGCTGGGTGCAGATCCACGGCAATTTCCCGCAGCACCGCATGGCTGCCGCCGAACTGCTACGCTGCAGCTATTCGCGTCCCGGTGTTCAGCGCGTGCTCGACGGTATGGGCGCGGCAGAGGTTGAAGAACTGTTCGCCGCCAACATGCTGCCTTGCGCCCGGATGCGGAGTGAGGAGGAATGGAATGCCCACCCGCAAAGCGCGGCACTCGACGCCCAGCCCATCGTGGTTCTGGAAAAAATCGGCGAGGCGGACCCGCGGCCCCTGCCGCCCATGGCCCAGCGCCCGCTCGAAGGGCTGAAGGTGCTGGACCTGACCAAAGTCATTGCCGGCCCCGTCTGCGGCCGCACCATGACGGAGCACGGAGCAGACGTCCTGCAAATAACCGCTGGCCACATGGCGCACGCAATGGCACTGGTGATCGACTCGAACCGCGGCAAGCGCAGCGCCTACCTCGACCTGCGCAAAGCACCCAATGTCGAACGGCTGAAAGCCTTGGCCCAGGACTCGGACATCTTCGTGCAGGGCTACCGGCCCGGTACGCTGGCCAGCCGCGGCCTCTCGCCTGAAGCAATGGCGGAACTCCGGCCGGGCATCGTCTATGTTTCGCTCTCCGCCTTCAGTCACGAGGGGCCATGGGCGCACCGGCGCGGCTTCGACTCGATCGTCCAGACCTGCTCCGGCATCGGCCATGCGGGGGGTGTCGCGGCGGGCATGGACGGCATGCACCATCTGCCCTGTCAGGCGCTCGACCATGCCAGCGGCTACCTGATGGCGTTCGGCGGCATGATGGCCCGCAGGAAGCAGGCCCAGGAGGGCGGCAGCTGGCTGGTGCGCGTATCGCTTGCGCGCACCGGCAGGTGGCTTCAATCCCTCGGCAAGCAAGACGCGATGGACGCGCCCGACCCCAGCCTCGACGACGTGCAGGACATGATAGAGGACTACGGCGACGTGCCGTTCGGCCATATGCGTGGCATCAAGCCGGCGGCAGTGCTGTCCAAAACGCCTGGTTGCTGGGCGACCCCGACGGTCCGCCCCGGCACCCATCCGCCGGAGTGGGTCGCCTAGGGCGCTACCGGCCTTTCAGTTTGGCCGGGTAGTCCGCCGTCAGCCAATGCGCCATGGCTTCGGCACGGGCCTGGTCGGCCGCAGCTTGCCATGCTTCCGCAGCGGCCTCACCCCGGTGCCGCATGCGGCCTTCAATCTCATCGACCAGGCTGGCTGCCGCGCTGTCCTTGGCAGCCTCTCCCAACAGCGCCCAATAGTAGGCCCTGGCATAGCTGCGCACGGCCCCCTGCCCCCGCAGATGCGCCAGCGCATTGGCGCGGGCCATTGCCAGCGGCACGAACTCGTGCGGGCTGGGCATGGGCGCACCGCCGCGCAAAGCCGCCGCCTGGGCCTCCAGCACCTGGGCCGTTGTCAGGTTCTGCTCCAACCGGTCCATCAGGCTCGCGGCCGCATCCGCCCCGCCCGCACCGGCACGCAAGGCATAGGCATAAGCGGCGGCAGTATCGCTCGCCCCCATCGCCCGCGCGACGGCCACCGCGGCTTCCCCGTTCCCGGCATCGGCCAACGGGCGCAGTATCGCCATGCCTTCCGACGGCGCGTGAGGGGCGCCATTGCCCGACACCAGGGCCTGCCCGACACGCAGCTTGTCTTCATCCGACAGGGAGCTTGCATCGTTCAGGCCAGCGCTCAGCAGGGCCACCGGCAGTATCTCATCCTGGGTGGATGGACGGCTGCTGACCGCCGGTTGCAGGACGGCAAAGAGCAGGGGGGGATCTTGCATGATCCGCTCATCCACGCGGATGGGATGCGGGTTGCCGGTCTCAATGACGACGGTGCCGGGCTCCTCCGCAAATGCCTGCGCTTGGGCTGCCGCGGACCGGATGAAGGCTTCCTGGGCCGGCGCAAGCGTGGGCGGTGCGCCCTGCGCGCCTTGTCCATTCATTTCCGCAAACATCCCGGTCAAACCACCCTGCACCATCTGCGCCAGCGCTTCCGGCTCGGTCATCTCCGGCGGCATGATTTTCGTGGCCTTCGCCCACAGGCCGAGGTCGTCAATCGCAATGGCAGCACGCGCCAAATCCGCCACCACCGGCTCCGGTCCTCTCTCGCCCCGGATGGCAACATAGGCGAAGTCCATATTGGCCGAGACCGCAGCCAGGCCCGGCATGGTGAGATGCACGTCAGCAGACAATGACGACGTGTTCATACGGTAATCCAGGGTAACGAACAGCCGGTCGGCTGCCAACTCGCCCACTTCGGCCAACGCTGCGGTTCCGGCAACTTCCGGCGGCATGCAAGCCAGCGGCGCGGTAATACCGGTCAGCTCCACGCGGCTGGTGATACGGTCCCACTGGCCAAGCTCCGCCCCTGATATCCTCAGGCGTTCGGCATAGATCACACAGTTCCGCCTCCGGTCCCAGGGCAGGTCTGGCCGGATTGTTATGTTGATCACACTGGTCGTGTTGGCGTAAGGGTCGTTGACGACACCTTCATAGGTGAAATCTACCGCCGAACGGACGAACATCAGGCTGACGCGGGCGAACAGTTCGTTAACCGCGCTGAAGCTGAGAAGTTCCGAGAGGGGCGGACGGGGATCGCTTTCGGCCAGCGCCTGCTGCGGCGTTCCGGCGGCGGCAACAGCCAGCATGGCGGCCCCCGCGGCTACGGCCTGAGTGAATTTCGCCATTATGCGCCTCCCCTATCCATGTCTCGACGGCCCGTATGATGCAAGCTTGCCGACCGCGCCAAGGCGACAGCTTACGCTCTTTCCACCTGTTCATGAAGCAGGGAGTCGGGCGCGGCCATCCCGGCGCCGGCCTCAGCCCCGCTTCTTTGCCAGGAATGCTTCCATAACGGCTTGCGGCTCGCCCCTGGCGAATGCCTCCTGCTGGCCCAGGACGCCGGCGCGGAAGGCTTCCTCGAAGCCGGCCAATGCCACCTCGCGGAAGCGCTTCTTCGTGCGGGCCCAGGCGGTCGGCAGCTTGCCCGCCAAGTGCTCCGCCAATTCACAGGCCGTGGGGACCACCTGGTCCTTGGCGACGACGCGGTTGAGCACGCCGTAATGCTTCGCCTCCGCCGCATCCATCAGGCGGCCCGTCATGGAAAGCTCCTGGTTGATCGACCAGGGCAGGTGGAGGCTGATCCAGTAAGAGCCCATGACACTCGGAATGCCCGCGTTGATCTCCGGCTGGCCGAGCCGGACGCCGTCATGGGCGACACGCATGTCGCTCACCAGGGAAACCTGAAAGCCGCCGCCGGTCGCGACGCCGTTGATGGCGGCAATCACCGGTTTTTCCGTCAGCAGGATCTGCTTGTAGATATTGCAGACCGTGCCGAAACTCTCCTCCACGTCCTCGACCCTGGTCGAGCGCGCCTCCTCAAGATCGAGCCCGGCACAAAAGGCCCGGTCGCCCGCTCCGGTCAGCACGATGCCCTTCACGTCCGGGTCGCTGTCCAACGCGACCAGGCTGTGCGCCACGCCTTCCGCCATTTCCTGGGTGATGGCGTTCAGGGCCTCCGGCCGGTTGAAGGTCAGGACGGCGATATCGCCGCGATGGTCAATGTGAATGACGCCGCTCATGGTTCCACAAAGCTCACTTTCAGTTTGCCCAAGGGGCCAAAATCGACGGTAACCCGGTCGCCGGCCTTGACCGGCTTCACGCCGGTGCAGGTGCCGGTGGTGACGAACTCCCCTGCCCGGATGCCGATGCCGCGCTGGCTGAGATTGTTGGCGAGCCAGACCGCCACGTTCAGCGGCGAGCCGAGCGCCAGCGCGCCCGTGCCCTCCGCCATGGTCTCGTCATTGATGCGGAGCGCGACGCCTGCAGCAGCCAGATCATGGCCGCGCCAGTCCTTGACCCATTCGCCATGGGCAAAGGCGATGTTCGCGCCGAAATCGGCATTGACCAGCATCCGCCTCTGTCCGAACAGGCCGCCAACCCTGCGCGAGCCAACCACTTCCAGCCCTGGTGCGACGGCATCGATGGCATCCAGCACCTCGGCCTCCTCGTACGGCTCGTCCCGCACCGGCAGCGCCTTGCCGAAGCGGAGCGCGAATTCCCCCTCCAGCCCCGGTTGGTGGGCGGCATAGACCGGAATGGCCGAACCATTCGGATAGCTGAACCCGGCCAGCAACGGTGAGGCGCCCGGCCCGCTGGTACCGAGCAGCTTCTGCGCCTCCAGGCTGGTGGAGCCGACCTTCCAGCCCACGCGCTCCTGCCCGCTGGCGGCGACCGCCTCGGCCTGCACCTTGTAGGAACTCGCCTCATCAGCCGGTGTTTCGGCGTCAGCGATTTCGATCACCCGCCCTTCCCGCCGGGCGTGCCACAAGCGTGCGCCGAGTGTGCCTCTCAAGCCATTGTTCATGCGGTCGTGACTTCTACAACGCCCAGATCGCCATATTCGGAGCGTACCTTGTCGCCCCGCTGGATCTCCAGCGCGCCGGTGCAGGAGCCGGTGGTGACCCAGCAGCCCGCCTTGATCGTCCGCCCCAGCCTCGCCTCCCGGTTCGCCAGCGCCGCCGCCACGTTCAGCGGGTGGCCGCCCATGGTCTTGGCAGAAGTACCTTCCGCATGGACCTTGCCATTTACTTGCTGCACCACCGGATGTCCGGACAGGTCGAAACGCTGCCAGTCGCTCTGCCAATCGCCGATCACCATGCCTGCGTGGCCGTTCCAGTCCGCCTGGTAGAGGAGCGCGGTTGCATCCCCGCCTGGATTGGTAACCCGCCGCCACACCAGTTCGATCCCCGGCGCGACAGCATCGATATAAGCCGCAATGCTGTCCTTCGTGAAAGGGGCGGCAGACGGCGGCACGTCCTTGCCGAAGCGGAGGACAAACTCCGACTCGAGCAGAAGCGGCGTGCCCTGGGCCTTCACCGTCGCGCCGCTGGCGACCGTCCATTCGGCGGCGAGCGGGGCCGCGCCGGTGTCGCTCATGCCGGCGGGCGGCGGCCCGGCCTTCCAGCCGCCGGGGGTGAGCCCGGTCTTGCGCAAGGTCTCCTCCTGAACCGCGATCACCTCCGCCTCTGTCTTGGGGAAGTCGGCTTCCGCGATTGCTACGGCCTTGCCCGACTTGCGGGCGGCATTGAATTGGTCTGCCAAGCTCATGTGATGTTCTCTTTCAGCCAGTCCTGGACCATGCGGGCGATCTCGTCGCTGTTGTGGTCCATCATCGGGAAGTGGGAATTGCCGGGTATGCCCAAGGCTGGCAGGTCCCAGTCCTGCCAGTGGCCGCCCGCGTCGTTCAAGCGGCGGCCATAGGCCTTAACATTGCCGCGGTAGATCGCCCAGCGCTCGTGGCCCTCAAAGTTGTCGCCCCAGATAACCAGATGCTTCGTGCCCGCCGCCGCCAGCGCCTTCAATTGCGCCTCACTCGCCTCCGCACCGCCGGAGGGCTCCAGCGTCACGACCGCCTTGACCATGGCCGGATTGTTCACCGCTGCCTGGGTCGAGAACGCGCCGGACTGGCTGTGCGAGACGATCACGCACGGCCCCACCTTCGCCACCAACGCGTCATAGGCTTTTTGCGTGATCTCATCATGCCCAGCCCAACGGGCGACCACCTGCTTCTGGTACTGGTCGGTTGCCTCCTCCGGCCACTGGCCATTGGCGAAATAGGTGCGCTTTTCATGCTCCACATGGAAGCCGTCCAGCGGGCCAAAGCGGAACATGCTCCAGGCGTCCTGCTGCGAGCGGAAGATCGGTTCGCTTTCGAAGAATTCGGGGTACTTCGCCCAGCTTGCCCGCCCCCGCTCAACCGCATCGGAGCAGTAGACGTCGAAGCCAGCTTCCAAGAAACGCTGTTGCCACCCTGGACGCCCATCCGGCGTGTCTTCCCAAGTGACGCCGGTCTGACCGCCGCCATGCCACATCAGGATAGGGTAGGGAAAGGAAGGTTCGGCGAGCAGCGTGTACTGCACATACATCTGCTCGATGGCGAAGCGGCCGTTCGGGTCGATCTCCTGGGCCGGACCGCCCTTGGTAATGCGCGCTGTCCGCAGCGGTAACCCGCTCAATTCGGCCATACGGCCGCCGATATGGAAACCGCCGATGGCTCTAACGGTAAAACTCATTTTGCTAGCGTTCCGCCCTGACTTTCCGAGGCTATCTGATTGACCTTGGATTAAATCGAAGGGAATCCCGCGGTTCCAGGGGTTTTTTCAAAAGCGCCGGGCGCCCGCCCCGCTTACCCCCGCATATCGCCGATAAAGGGCAGCGACACCGACTCGCCGCTGGCCGTGCTCTGCCGCACCGCCTGGGCCACTTCCAGCGCGCGCAGGCCCGCATGCCCATCAGCCAGCGGCACCTTGTAATCACCGCCGATCATCTTTTGCAGGTCGCGCAATTCCTCCTGGAACGACAGCAGGGCGGTGGACTGCCACGTCTTCAGCTTCTCCCGCACCATGATCTCCGGATAGAACTTGCGCACCTTCTTCGTCGGCCCGTCCGGCGGCTCCACCGTGATCAACAGGTTCTGCATGGGCGCGTAGGAGCCGCGGGCCATGCCTCTGGTTCCATAAACCTCCACATGCGAGCGGTAGCCTTTCCACTCGGCCCACGTCACGTGGTAGGTGGCGGCGATGCCTTCCGGGTTCTTGAACATCGCCATGGCATTGTCTTCGGAGCCCTTCACATTCCAGAAGCGCTCGCTCATCACGCCATAGACGCTGGTGATGTCGCCGAGGAAATAGCGCGCGACGTCCGACATGTGGATACCGATATCCATCATCGCGCCGCCGCCCGACTCCGGCATTTTGTACTGCCACTCGGCACTGAAATTGTGCAGGCCGTTATGGCCGCCGAAGATACGGACATGGTCGATCTCGCCGATCTGGCCTTTGTCGACGGCATCCCGCACGAACTTGACGAACGGGTAGTAGCGCAGGTTGAAGCCCACCGCCAGAATACGGTCCGCCGCCTTGGCGGCAACGACGATGCGCTGCCCGGCCTCCGCCGTGTTCGACAACGGCTTCTCGCAAAGCACGTGGCAGCCCTTGGCAAAAGCCGCCACACAGGCTTCCTCATGCAGGTGCGGCGGTGTAGAGACGATGACGATGTCCAGGTCAGCTTCCAGGAAGTCGTGCAGATCGGTGAAAACCCTGGCCGCGGTGCCGGCTACAGCTGCTTCCCCCGCGGCTTGGTTCAGGTCCAATACGGCCGCCAGTTGCACCCCGGCATCCAGCTTGACCGACTCGATGCGCAGCTTGCCGACCTTCCCCGCTCCAATGACCCCAACGCGCATGCTATCTCTCCTATATTAATACGGTTGCATGCCTGGATGCGACGCCCAAGCACCAGACCTGCACCTTGTTACCTGCCATTGGTATCATAACAGCGGTAACCTTTGGGAGGGATGAACCACAAAGCCAACCGGTTCGCGCGGGGACAAATCGAAGCGCGGCAAGCCTTTCAGCATTGCCTCAAGCCTCTATTGCCAGCAAAGCTACAACATCGCCCCAAAATCCCAATAGTTGAATCTCCTTGAAAACTAACCAACCGTTCAGTTGCATACGGTATTGTATGCGGCTAGTGTAAAAGAGCACTTGCTGACTGGGTGCAGCCACGTACGAAGCGATTCTCGTAGCGGCGGCTAGTCTGGCAAATGGGATGGGGTGTGAAAGAGTATGACAAAAGAATACAAAGGTGATCAGGCTTGCGTCGAGCAGGGGGCGGCAGCGTCGGCGGGTCTGGACGCGCGCGATGAAGTGCAGGAACAGTTGGAAGCGCGGCTGGACTATATGTTTTCGATATGGCGCGCCAAGCAGAAAGGCCGGAACCTGCCGGACCGGGCCGATCTGGACCCTACGGAGTTCCACCGCCTATGGCCGGTAACCTTCCTGCTGGAGCGCTGCGGCGACGGCGAAAATGACTGGCAGGTGCGCTTTGCCGGTTCCGCCTACGGCTCCGTTTACGGGCGGGAGGTGACGGGCACGCGTGTCAGCGAGATCATTTCCGAAGATCTGGCGCCGCAGGTTCTGGCCGACTTCCGCCGCTGCACCGACACCGGCACGCCGGTCATCAACTCCGGCGAAACCACCTGGCCGGAACGGGGCAATGTCTACCGTTATCAACGGCTGTTGTTGCCTTATGGCGAAACACGCAACGAGGAAGGCAAGCCCCAGGTCACACACTTGCTGGGGGTCGCCGCGTTCTTCAACTCCTCGGGCGCCACGGTCTTCTAGGGCAGTGCCCCAAACACTACGGCCAGCGTCAAACCTGCCGCCCCGGAAACCTACCGCCACGGATGGACAGGCCACGCCCGGCGGCTTAGTCTGCGCCTCAAATGGACACAACTCCCCCAGCCGGAGAGACTAGATGAACGACGCCAGCTTTGCTGCGAACACCGTGCCTGCCCAAATGCGCTACGTGAACACGGAGTGGAAACACACGGACGAGATCCCGCGCATCGGCAGCCGCGAGACCCGCCGCGCCAACACGAGCTTCCACGACATCCGGGTCCACGACGCCCGTCCCGGCATCGCCAGCGGTGCGATCACCCTGGAACAAAACGGCTTTACGCTTGCCACGAACCCCACAGCCTGCCCGGATTTCCGGGACGAGGCGACGGTGCAGAAAGTCTACTACCCGGAGGTGGAACGCGTCGTGCGGCAGACGACCGGCGCAGACCATGTCTTCATCCGCAGCCACCTGATCCGCACCGAAGTCCCGATCGATTTCAACGACGGCTATGCCCGCTTCGTCCATTGCGACTACAACATCAAGCGCCTGCAGGAGATGTCGGAAGACGTGCTGAAACAGCACGGCGTCGAGCCCCAGGACAATTGGGATTATGTCTGGTTTAACACCTGGCAGCCGTTCGACAACCCGGCGGTTCAGAACCCCATGGCCTTCCTGGACTGGGCCTCGCTGCCGATGGACGACGTGATCGACTACTTCTACACCGGCCGCAACAACGATTCCCTGGTCGCAGCCCCGGTGTTCAATCCGGAACACAAGTGGCAGTACGTGCCCAATATGCAGACCGACGAAATCATCGTCTTCAAACAGATGGACGGCCGCGGCGGCGACCGCTCGATCTACTGCCCGCACACCTCGTTCGACAACAAGACCGCTGACCAGGGCGCACCGCCCCGCCGCTCCTGCGAAACCCGCATCCTGGCGGTGTACGAGCGGTAACGGTCCGCTACTGGCTCACATACCCGCCCCGGCGGTCACGTTCGGCGGCCTGCGGGTCGCGCGCCGCCGGGTCGCCGAAGCCGCCACCGCCCGCGGTCTCCAGCACGACCACGTCACCCTGGCGGACCGGATGGTTGGCCAGCTTTGACGGCAATACGTGCTCCTGCCCGTCGCGCATCACGTAGAACCGTCCTGGCCGTCCCGGCGCGCCCCCGGAAAGGCCATAGGGCGGCACCTTGAACCGCTCGAAATTGCCGGACAGCCGGCCTTCCGCGGCATCCACCCGGTAAGCGCGGCGCAGGCCCGTGCCGCCGCGCCGCGTGCCCGCGCCACCGGAATCCGGGATCAGGCTGTACTCGGTGAAGGTCAGCGGGAAGTAGGCCTCATTTAGCTCCACCGGCGTAGAGGAGGAGTTATGGAACCCGGCGGAAAAGGCGTCCGCCCCGTCCTGCTCCGGATGTGCGCCCCAGCCACCGATCTCGATCTCGAAATAGACCTTCGGCGCACCGGTATTGGGGTCCGGCGTCGACAGCGTCTGCACGTAGCTGACACCGTAATAGGCCGCAGGCACCCGGTCGGGCGCCGCCTGGGCCAGCGCCCCCAGCACCGTCGTCACCACCCGATGGCCCGTCGCCATGCGGTTCGCGACCGGCGCGGGCGGGCGCGCTGAGACCACCGTGCCGTCCTCCGCCGTGATGTCGATGGCGCGGTAGGCGCCCGAATTCGCCATCACCTTGCCGTCCGCCAACATGGCGAGCGCGCAGTAGATGCCGCTCGCGGTCATATTGAGCGTGCAGTTGACCGGCCCCGCCGCCTGCGGACTGGAGCCGGTGAAGTCCACCGTGCAGCGCTCGCCCACAATGCTGACTGCGCATTCGAGCTTCAGCGGCTCATCCGTGATCCCGTCATCATCCACATAGTCGGTGAAGCGGTAGGTCCCATCCGGCAGGTTCCGCAGCATGGCTCGCATGGCCCGGTCCGACTGGTCCTGCAACGCTGCCATGGCATCCTGGAGCACGTCCGAGCCATAACGCCGGGCGAGCTTGCGCAGCGACTGGGCGCCGATCTCCATGGCGGCGAGTTGGCTGGAGAAATCGCCGCCGATCTGCTCCGGCTCGCGGGAGTTCTGGCGGATGATGGCGATCACGGCCTGGTTGGGCTTGCCGCCTTCGACCACCTTGCACGGCGGGATGCGCAGGCCTTCCTGATACACTTCCCGCGCCTGGGCGTAGTAGCTGCCGGCCGCACCGCCGCCCACATCGATGTGATGGACGATGGTCGCGGCGATGCCGATGCGCTCCCCCTCATGGAACACCGGCTTGAAGGCGACGAAGTCCGGCAGGTGCTGGCCGCCGCAATAGGGGTCGTTGGTCAGGATCACGTCGCCCTCGTGCCACTCTTCCAGCGGGATGAAGTCGGCTACGATCCGGTCCAGACAGACGCTCATGCTGTTCAGGTGCACGGGGATGCGCGCCGCCTGCGCCACCGCCCGGCCCTGCCCGTCGAACACCTGGGTGGAATAGTCCAGCATCTCCCGCACCACCGTGGAGCGGCTGGTCCGCCAGATGGTGACACTCATCTCCTCCGCCGCGGCGATCAGGGCGTTGCGGATGATCTCCAATTGCACCGGGTCAAGGGCAGTGGCGGGCGGTACGAGCGTGTCAGGCATAGGAACTTCCAACATGTTGGCATTATACTGCGACAATACCCTGGTAGCACCATCGCAAAAACCATCTACATTTATCTACATTCCTCTACATTTATCGACATTCCAGGCATTAAATGTAGAGGAATGTGCACTGGGTGTAGATCCAATGTAGACCCTATGTCGATGGGTTGTAGATGCAATGTAGATCAGCGGCGGTGCCCGCAGATCTTTGCCTACCCCTTAAATGAGCATTGCCGCTGCCTTCGGGAAGGCGGCAGCGGCAATGCGTGGCAACAGCAAAGCGTGGCTATGGCTCAGGGCAGATCCCCATCCAATTGGATCGGGTGAATCTGCCCGAAATATAAGAATTAGAGCATCTTGGCCGGCAAATTGACCGCAATAGCGGTTCAATTTTGAACCGGCGATGCTCTAGTTGTGGAGCTTCAACAGTTTGTCCTGGTTTGAGCGCCACAACTGGGCGGCGTCCTGGAGGGAGCACGGCCGGTTTCGCGCAGGCCGGGACCCGCAAGATGAGCCCCTGACCCCTTAGACCTTCACCGGTTAGACAAAGAAGCTGGCCGCATCCACCGTCCCGTCGTCGAACTGCAGGTATTCGATCTGCGTCAGACTATCCGTACCCTGGCCGCCGCCCGCAACATCGGAGACTTCCAGATCGTTCCCGCCTAGCCAGACAATGTCGAAATCGGCGAGGTCACCCTGGAACACTGCGGTATCGTTGCCGCCGCCGCCGATCAGAATGTCGTCGCCCTCATAACCAGTCAGGATATCGTTACCGTTCCGGCCGTTGATGGTGTTGTCGTGCTTGTTGCCGAAAATTGTATTGTCGTGGCCGCTGCCGGTCAGGCTCAACGCGCCATACATCATGTAGAAGGTCTCGATATTCGCCGACATCGTGAGGGTGGAGGCATAAGAGTACACGGTATCGTTGCCGCCGTTATAGTATTCCTTGATCCGCGTGCTTTCGCTCTCGATGATATAGGAATCGTCGCCACTGTTGCCGATCAGCGTATCGAGGTAGCCGCCGCCCGCTGCCAATACATCAATGCCGCCGGTGCCCTGGATCTTTTCGTAACTCTCCAGCGTGCCGGAAAGCGATACCCCCGGCGGCAGGATGTTGTTCGGCCCCGGCAAAGCGGACAAGGGCCCCGGCGCAGACGAACCGGTGCCGGTGACCGGGGCAGCGATGGTCTGGTCCGCGAACTCCAGATACTCCACCTCAACCAGGCGGTCGGTGCCGTCTTTGCCAACCAGGTCGAGAACCGTGAACGAGCCATCGCCCTGGTCTTCAATCAGGTAATTGGCCAGGTTCGACGTGAAAACGGCCGTGTCCGAACCGTCGCCGCCATTGATGAAGTCGTTGTCTATGCCGCCAATCAGCCTGTCGTCGCCGCCCCAGCCCAAAAGCTCATCCACATCGTCGAGGCCATAGATGGCATTCGCCTTGTCGTTGCCTTCGATGTAGTTGCTGAAGTCGGTGCCGGAAATATTGTCGGCATTGTCGAGGAGGTAGGCGACCTCAAAATGCAGCGGCATGAAGGTTGCCGCGATATCGGTATAGATCGTGTCCGTACCGTCCAGCGTGCCTTCTTTCAGGGACAGACTGTCTTCTGACTGGATGATGTAGGAATCATTGCCGCCGAAGCCTTCCAGCGTGTCCCAGTTGCCACCGTGACCGTTCAGAACGTTGTCGCCGCCGTCGCCGGAGATGGTCTCGCCGCCGGCACCGGTGCCGGAATGGGTCTCCGCCGGCAGGACCAACTGCGGCTTCGGCGTCCCAGGCTCCACGCTCGACGGAGGTTCGCCGCCACCAATCGGGTGAATACCGTCGGCAAAGATCAGCGTTTCGATACTGAACAGCGTATCGACGCCCTCGACGCCGACATTGTCCGTTACGGTCACGGACAGATCGGCATTCTCGACAATGGTATAGTCGGCCTTCGCCCCGGCATAGCTTGCCTTGTCGTCGCCGTCGCCGCCATCGATCTGGTCGTTGCCCGCGCCGCCGGACAATACGTCGTCGCCGTCGCCGCCATCCAGATTGTCGTCACCGGCATAGCCAAAGACCACGTCATCGCCGCCGCGGGCCGCAATAATATTCACATGGTCATTGCCGTAGATCGTGCCGCCCCCATCACCGTCCGTGAACGAGATGGCACCCCACATCATGTAGACGGTTTCGATCGATTCCTGGGTCGAAAACGAGCTGGCGTAGGTTACAACCGTGTCGTCACCATCGTTGATATACTCACGCACCGAAACGTTGGGGTTGGTGATGATATATGTATCGTCACCCTGGTTGCCGCGCAGCGTATCCGAATGGCCGCCGCCACCCCAGAGAACGTCCGCTCCGCTGGTGCCGGTTGCCGTCTCGTAATTGTCCGGCGTTCCCGCAATGGTCGGTGCGGGCGCGATATAGCCGGTCGGGTGCGGCAGTGGATTGAGGTCCACACCGGTCACCGGGTCGGCAATGGCATTCGGCGCAGCGATGGTCTGATCGGTAAATTCCAGGAACTCCACATGAGACAGCCGGTCCATGCCGAGGTCGCCAACCAGATCCAGCACCGACAAAGTACCGTCCGCGTGTTCGGTGATCAGGAAGTCGGCCAGAACGCTGTTGAACACCACCGTGTCCTGCCCGGCACCGCCATCGATGACGTCATTCAAGGGGCCGCCGGCGATGATATCGTCGCCACCCCAGGCCTTGACAACATCGTTGCCGTCTTTGGCGTAAAAAGTGTTATCGAGGTCGTTGCCTTCGAGATAATTGTCCAGGAAGCTGCCGTTTAAGGTGACGGCACTGTCGAGCATGATGCCGTTTTCGATGAAGTTCGGCAGATTGTAGCTGAACGCGCCGGAATAGACCGTATCAACGCCCTGGAACGACGTATCCCGGATGCTGACGCTGGGATTGTAGATAATGTAGGTATCGTTGCCCGGGCCTCCATCCAGCGAGTCCCAGACACCGCCGCCGGTTGACAGAACATTGTCGCCCCCGTCACCCACAATATACTCACTGCTGGCTGACGTGCCGCTATGAGTGATCGTGGGCAGAACGACTGGTGGCTTGCCGCCCGTGCCCGGCAAGAGCGGGTCGCCTGCCATGTAGGTGTCGTCAGCAAATTGAACCAGTTCGATATTGACGAGCGTGTCCAACCCGTCCAGGCCAATCAAAGCCTCGACGGTGACCGAGTCGTCCTGGTTCAACGTAATGGTATAGTCCGCGATATTGCCGGCATAGCGGGCCGTATCATACCCATCGCCACCGTCCAGCAGGTCGTTGCCACCGCCGCCCACCAGTTCGTCGTCGCCGCGCATGCCAAAGAGCGCATTATCCGCCGCGTTGCCGGTGAAAGTGTCTGCGCCGTCACCGCCATAGGCTTTCTCGATAACCGTGCCGGTCCCGATCAGGAACGGGTTGCTCCTAAGCGTGTTCGCGGCGCCGGGCGTCAGGTCGATGGTGACGCCGTCCGCAATCGTCGCAAGGTTCAGCGTGTCATACCCTGCCGTATCGTTCAGGGTCTGACGGGCCGCTACCGTGCCGAAACCTTCATACTCGCTGGTGTAGACGTAGAGGTCGTCTTCCGTCCCGGCACTGCCGAGGAATGTCAGGTCGTAGCTGGACCAAAGGCCCGTGTGCTGGGAGGAGTCGCTACCGTTATAGTCGGAGTCGGTGACTGTCACCGTCCAATCTCCGGCGGTATCCTCTCCCCAGTATTGGACGCTGGTCAGCTCGAACTCGTCGATGAAGGTCGAGGCATAGGCCGCACCGCCGCCCGGCTTGTTGATCAGCAGGGAGGTGGTGCCGTCCGGCGAGGTCAGGGTTACGGTCAGCTCGCCCACGCGCAGGTGGCTCAGATTGAGCGTCAGAACCACATGTTCCACTTCGACGCCCTGATCGGCGACCGTAATGGTGTGTGATACCGTATTCCGGTCCAGGATCTGGCCCACGGTGCCGCTGCTAACCGTGGCCGAAACCATGTTGTCATAGGTGCTGACGACATCCCAGGTTTCCGCCAGGCGGACCGCATTGTAGGCGTCCAGCGTGCCGAAACCCAGTTCGTCGCTCACATGGCGACCGCCGCCGTTCCAGTCGTCCGCGCCATTGATCATCCAGTTTACATCGTTCGGGTCGCCGAACTGGCTGCTGAGCGAGAAAATTTCCTGGACGTCGCGGAAGCCCAGATCGGGGTTTGCCTCCAACATCAGGGCGGCAACGCCTGCAACGGCCGGCGCGGCATAGGACGTGCCGCTCTTGGTGACATAGTCCCCGCCTGAATTGTAACCGGCGCTGCCAACGAGATCGGTGGATTTTACCCCCGAAGCCGGACCCGCCAGCAAGACGGCAGCACCCGGTGTCGAGAAATTCGCGTCCGTGCCGTTCTGGATATAGCCGCCGACGGCAATCGTGTACGGAGAGCTGGTAAGGCCGTGATAGTTGACGTTCTGGTCCGGCAGGTTGGTGTAGTTGGTCAGCTTGTCGTTGCCGGAGGCGACCACGAAGATCGTACCCAGATTGACACCGGCATCGGTCCCGTGCGGCCGGCCATTGGCTACGGCGTCGATCAGGGCTTCATTAATCGCGACAAAGGGATTGGCTGACCCGCCGAAAGAGTCCTCGTCATTAAAATTGTCATAAAAATAGCCGCCATAACCCCAGCTATTATTAACGATATCGAAGTTTTTCGCCTCAATGAAGGCGGCATGGACCTGGGAAGTGCTGTGGTCGGCATTGAAGCCGATGCGCAAGCCTGCAACCGTAGCGCCATAGGCGATGCCGACGACACCGACACTATTATCACTGCCAGCAGCGACACCGGCGACCGTTGTGCCGTGACGGTCGCTCCCGTCATAGGGCCGCCCATCATTTGGCGTGGTCGTCTGGTGTCCAACAAAGTTCCGGCCCTGCGAAGGATCTGCGTTTGCCACAAGGTCGGGATGATCGTATTCAACACCGTCATCAACTATTCCAATAGTAACGCCCGAACCGTTGTAATCGTCCCATATTGAGGAGATATTCAACGATGCGACAGCGCTACTGGTATCGTACAGATACCACTGCGAACCATCTGTGAACAAAGGGTCGTCAGGAATATATGCTGGTTCGTCAAGAACCGGTTCAACAACAGTCGGCCAAATAGGCTGCACTTCGTTCATCAATCCCTCCTGAACCCTCAGATTGATCACAACTTTTGCGTGCGTATCAACCTTTGGCATTGGACCCGTTTATTTGTTTAGAGCAAGGCGATTAACATATAGTTGCAAGAATGCGCAATGACGTTGCACTAAAGGGGTTAAACCACTGGGAAAACACTTGATTTGAGTGCGCACACAGCGATTATGAATGTATGCATCAATACTCAACTGGGACATGAAATTCCATACAATAAGACGCGGCCCTGCATGATTTTCACCTGATAAAAAGATCGAAAGCAGATTCTTGCGTGAACGAAACTCCCTTCGCGTCTTTTTGCCATACTAGCGCGTACGCCGCCACAATCTGCGATTGTATTACTCGAGCAAAACACTTCATTACCGTGTCATAATGCATGTGTACGCACCTCTATCAGGAGTAGCTGGCCGCCCGATCCTCTATGGCCAGCCCGCCCTACGGCAATTTCCAATCGGCCAGAACTGTGCTATCCGGATGGTACTGTCGAAAAGAACAGCAACAACACAAACAGCACCAAACATAAGGAAACGGACAGGATGCGATACTTTGACAAAGCGGTGACGGTGGTTGCCGCCGGCGCGCTGCTGGCGGCGGTGAATGCCCAGGCGGCGCAGGAAATCAAGATCGGCGTGCTCTATCCGACGTCCGGCGGCGGCGCGATTTATGGCGTTCCGGCGATGGAAGGCCACGACATGGCCGTAGAGGAGTGGAATGCCACCGGCAAGGTGAAGATCACCTCCTTCGCCCGCGACACCAAGCTGAACCCGTCGGCCGCATCAGCGGCTGCCAAGGAATTGGTCACCACGGAAGGCGTCAATGTCCTCATTGGCGGCCTGTCCTCGGCGGTTGGTCTTGCTATCAGCGAAGTCGCCAAGCAGGAAAAGGTCATCTACATCGCGACCATTCCCAAAACCATTCAGATGACCACGACAAAGCTGCACAAGTACGTCTTCCGTACGGCGTCTCACACCGACTTCGAAGGTGACGCCATTGCGCAACTGGTGCAGCAGTTGGGCGGCAAGAGTGTCTGTGACATCCAGCTTGACTACGCCTACGGCCACGACCTCGCGGCCGGCATCGATCGCGGTCTCGCCCGGCATGCGCCCGACGTGACCAAGGTCATGGACCTGCGCGCCAAGCTCGGCGCAACCGACTACAACGCGCAAATCACCCAGATCCTGGGCGCGGGCTGCGATATCGTCACCAGCGGTCTGTGGGGTGCGCACTTCGTGAATTTCGCCCAGCAGGCAAAGCCCTTCGGCCTCTTCCAACAGGTCAAGTACATCACCGGTGGCGAGATCGCGAGCCACGAGATCACCGGCAAGATGGGCGATGACTATCCAGAGAACGTCTGGTCGAATGCCTACGAGCTTTGGTACGACGACTCCGCTCCGGGCCATGCGGCATTCCACGCGGCGCTGTCGGAGCGGTCCGGCACCAAGGAAACGGCCATGTGGCCGGTGCTCGCCTATACGGGCGTGAACTTCATCGCAGCCGGCGTGGAGAAAGCCGGTTCGGTCGATGCGGACGCGCTGGCGGAAGCGCTGGAAGGCATGACCATCGACACCCCGGTCGGCCCGCGCACCATCGACCCGGAGACCCACCAGGCCAACACCGGCCAGTACTGGGGACCGCTGGTCAAGAAAGAAGGGTTCGCCTACAAGGTCATGGACCCTGTCACCTACATCCCGGCCGAAATCAAAGAGTAGCGCTTTGATAACTTGCCGGGCGCGCTGGCTTCGGCCTGCGTTCCCGGCGGACCGGACAGACGCCCAAGGCTCCCGCTCCCCTCCGGCGAGCGGGCGCTTTGCCGTCTAGCCGGAATGACTGTCGAGGGATCGGGAACGCACAACATGGGTATCTTCGACTGGGTGCTGGAAAATCAAGGGCTTAACATGCTCACCAGCAACTCGACGTTTTTGTACTACCAGATATTCAATTCCCTCTCCATGGGAATGAATTACTTCATCATCGCCGCGGGCCTGTCCCTGATATTCGGCGTCTTGCGCGTGATCAATTTCGCTCATGGCGCATTCTTCATGTTCGGCGCCTACACCGTATTTACGGTTGGCCAGGACTGGGGACTCGGCTTTTGGCC
Source organism: Alphaproteobacteria bacterium (assembly GCA_965222315.1). Taxonomy (GTDB): domain Bacteria; phylum Pseudomonadota; class Alphaproteobacteria; order Bin95; family Bin95; genus JACKII01. Next base: position 4,490,431 of record OZ244951.1, read on the forward strand.
GGGCGTGGTCGGTGCCGCGCTTTTTCTCGCCGCCATTTCGCTCGTTCTCGAAAAGGCGCTTTTCCGCTTCATTTATGACAAGGAGCATCTGATGCAGTTGCTCCTGACGTTCGCCATCGTCCTGATCATGGGCGATCTGGCGAAGGTCATTTGGGGCACGGATCAATACAGCGTCAGCTATCCGGATGGCCTGAGTGGCGCCTGGAACCTGGGTTTCATCTTCTATCCCAGCTACCGCCTGGTCCTCTGCGTGATCGGTCCGGTGATTTTGCTTGTCCTCTGGTACTTCATGGAGCGCACGCGCTGGGGCCGCCTGACCAAGGCCGCGACCCAGGACAGGGAGATGCTGGCCGCCCTGGGCATCAACGTGCCCATGATCTACACCAGCGTCTTTATTATAGGGTCGGCGCTCGCGGGCATCGGCGGCGCGCTGGCGGCGCCCACGAATTCGCCGGTGCCGGGCATGGACGTGTTCATCATCGTGGAGTGCTTCGTCATCGTCATTATCGGCGGTCTCGGCAGCCTCTGGGGCACCTTCCTCGGCGCGCTCATTTTCGGATTCGTTTTCAATTTCGGCTCAGTCATCGTGCCGAACTGGCAGGATGTGTTCGCCTTCCTGCTGTTGCTGGTCGTGTTGCTGATCCGGCCTTGGGGCCTCTTCGGAAAACCGGAACAGGTCTAGGGGAATACGCAGATGACTAGCCCTATGAGCAAGCTTGGCGTGTTCGCATGCGGAATCATTTTGGTTCTCCTCGCCGGCATCCCCTTCCTGGAAGACGATCATGCGATGGATGTTGCCGTCGAAATCATGATCCTGGCGCTGTTCGCCCTCAGCCTGAACGTATTGATCGGCTATAGCGGCAACGTATCGTTCGGGCACGCCGCCTACTTCGCCATCGGCGGTTACACGAACGCTATCCTGCTGACGACCTACGGCTGGCCCGTGGTCATCAGCATGCCAGTCGCGATCCTGTTCTCCATGGTGGCGGCAATGTTCGTCGCCTGGTTCTGTACACGCCTGACCGACATTTACTTTGCCATGCTGACCCTGGCGTTCTCGATGCTGGTATGGGCCGTGGTGTTCAAGTGGCGCTCCGTCACCCATGGCGACGACGGTTTCGTCGGCATTGTGATGCCGGCATTCCTCGACGGTCGCGTGCCCTTCTTCTACTTCACGCTGGTGGTGGTGACGCTTTCCATAGGCCTGCTCTGGCTGATCTGCCATTCGGCATTCGGCAAGGTGCTGGTCGCCGTCCGGGAGAACAGAACCAGGGCAGGGTTCGTGGGCGTCAACACAAGGATGATGCGCTGGACCGCGTTCGTCGTTGCGGGAACCTTCGCGGGCATCGCCGGCAGCCTCTTCGCGATGTTCAAGTCGGGCATGTACGTGGAGAATGCCTTCTGGACCCAGTCGGCCCAGGTGCTGATCATGACGCTGCTCGGGGGCATGTACTCCTTCTTCGGGCCGGCAATCGGCGCGGCCGTGCTGCACCTGCTGGAGATATTGACCAACCGCTATACCGAATACTGGCCGACAGTGATGGGCGGCATCCTGCTGGTGATCCTGCTGTTCCTGCCGGATGGCCTGGTCGGCCTGGCGCAGAAAGTCAAAAACAAGCTCAGTCCCAGTAGCGGTGGAGGAGCCGGGTGATGGCGGTCATTCTCGAAACCCAGGGCCTGATGAAGGACTTTGACGGCTTCATCGCCACCAACAACGTCTCCCTCGAACTCCGGGAAGGCGAGCGCCACGCCATCATCGGTCCAAACGGCGCAGGCAAGACCACGTTCTTCAACCTGATCACCGGTCACCTGCAACCATCCAAAGGCAAGGTGATGTTCGACGGCAAGGACATCACCGGCATGCCCCCGCACAAGGTGGTGCGCCTGGGCCTCGCCCGCTCGTTCCAGCGGATCAATATCTATCCGCGCATGACGGTGTTCGAGAACGTGCAGGTGGCGCTGATCGCCCGTGACCATAATCATTTCAAGCTGTTCTCTTTAGGCGAGCCGCACAACCGCAAGGATACGGCGGACCTGCTCGAACTGGTCGGCCTGGAGGACGAGGCGCTGGAGGTTGCAGGCGAGCTTTCCTACGGCAAGCAGAAGCAGCTTGAACTGGCCATCGCGCTGGCGGAAAACCCGCGCGTTCTCCTGCTGGATGAGCCGACCGCCGGCATGAGCCCGCAGGAAACCGACGAGGCCATTGAACTGGTCGGCCGCATCACAAAGGAACGGGGCCTGACCCTGCTGTTCACGGAGCACGATATGGGTGTCGTCTTTGGCATCGCAGACCGCATCAGCGTGCTGCACCATGGCGAGATCATCGCCTCCGGCCTGCCGGAAGACGTGCGCAACGATCCGGAAGTACGCCGCGTCTACCTTGGCGAGTCACTGGATGGGGAGGGTCACTGACCATGGCGCAGCTAGAGGTCAACAATATCCACACGTCTTATGGGCTCAGCCAGGTGTTGTTCGGCGTTTCGATAAACGTGGAGCCCGGCCAGATCGTCTCCATGATCGGCCGGAACGGCGTCGGCAAGACCACCACCATGCGCTCCATCATCGGCCTGACCCCGCCGAAGCAGGGCACCATCACCTTCGAAGGGCAGGACGTTACCGGCTGGCCCGCGCACAAGGTCTCCAATCTCGGCATCGGCTTCGTTCCGGAGGAGCGCCGCATCTTCCCGGAACTCACGGTTTGGGAAAACCTGGACATCGCCCGCCGTCCGGCCCCCACCGGCGCGGAGGAATGGAACGAGGACCGGGTATTCCAGCTCTTCCCCGACCTCCGCGAGATCCAGCAGCGCGCGGGCGGCGTGCTTTCCGGCGGCCAGCAGCAAATGCTGACCATCGCCCGCTGCCTGATGGGCAATCCCCGCCTGATCCTGCTGGACGAACCGTCGGAAGGCCTTGCCCCCCGCGTGGTCGAGGATTTGCGGGAGCAGGTGAAAATGCTGAAGGAAACCGGCATTTCCATCCTGATGGCGGAGCAGAACCTGGGCTTCGTGCTCTATCTCTCCGACTATTGCCACATCATGGAAAAGGGCGAGATCAAATACTCCGGCACGCCAGCCGATCTGCGCGCCAACCAAGGAATCCTGGACCAGTACCTGACGCTGTAAAGTCACCGTCATTGCAAGGCGGCCTTGCCGCCGCGGCAATCCAGGCGGCCGCGGGACTACAACCGGCCATCCCTGGATTGCTTCGCCTCCGGCTCGCAATGACGGCGGAGTGGATGTAGGCTTCGACGGAAAGGAGCCACCGCCATGCCCGCCACCGCCGCCCCGCTCGACCGTATCGCCACCATAGACCTCGCCCCGCTGGCCGATGGCAGCCGGGCCGGCAAGGAACAGGTGGCAAAAGCCCTTCGACAGACGCTGGAGCGTGTCGGCTTCTTCATCATCGTCAATCATGGCGTGCCGCAGTCCCTGATCGACCGCACCTTCACCGAAGCCAGGCGCTTCCACGCCCAGCCGATGGAAGCAAAGCGCGCCGTCCTGATGAACGCGCACAATAACGGCTACATGGCGGCCGGGCGCTACAATGTCAGCACCTCCCGCGCCAGCGATGCGGAGGCCAAGCCTGACCTGAACGAGGCCTTCTTCATCAAGCGAGAGCGCTCCCCCGATGACCCGCTGGTGCAACAGGGCCGTCGCTTCGCCGGCCCGAACGAGTGGCCGCAGAACCTGCCGGGCTTCAAGGAAACCCTGCTGGAATACACGGACACCGTTGATGCCATGGCCCGTCGCCTGCTGCCCGCCCTGGCGATTTCACTGGATATGCCCGAAGACACGTTCGACGCTGCCTTCGCCGAGAGCCAATTCTCCTTCCGCCTCTCCCACTACCCGGCAGTGACCGAGCGGGAGGCCGGGCAGTACGGCATCGCCCCCCACACGGACGCAAACTTCCTGACCTTCCTCGCCCAATCCGGCGTCGCCGGCCTGCAAGCCCGCGTGGGCGAGGACCAGTGGCTGGACGTGCCCTACGTCCCCGGCTCGTTCGTGGTGAACAGCGGCGACATGCTGCACCGCTCGACCAACGGCCACTACAAGTCCACGCCGCACCGCGCCTTGCCGCCCATCGGCCAGCCGCGCTACGCCATCCCCTATTTCCTCGGGCCGCACATGGACACGCTGATCGAATGCCTGCCCACCTGCCAGGGCCCCGGCGACCCGCCCCAATTCGAGCCGATGACCTACAGCGACTATCTTCTGTGGTGGTACGACGCCAACTACAACGCCAACAAGCAAGAAGACTTGGCCGTGCAAGCGGCGGAGTAGGAACTATTATGACCACCATCACCGCCCTAGAAACCGCCCACTACCGCCTGCCGCTCAACCCGCCGCTCTCGGACTCGACCCACGGCCTCATGACCCATTTCGAACTGGTGACGGTACGCCTCACCGACTCGGATGGCGTCCAGGGTCTCGGCTATACCTACGCCGTCAATCATGGCGGCAGCGCCATCCGCGCCCTCATCGCCGACGATCTGGCGGACCTGCTGATCGGCCAGGACCCGGACCGCATCGCCCACCTCTGGGACAAGATGTGGTGGGCGGTGCATTATCCGGGCCGGGGCGGCCTCGCCTGCTTCGCCTTCGCCGCCATCGACATTGCCCTCTGGGACCGCATGGGCAAGGCGCGCAACATGCCGCTCTGGAAGCTCTTGGGCGGGCACGACCCCAAGGTCATGGCCTATGTCGGCGGCATCGACCTGGAGCTTTCCCTGCCGGAACTGATGGCCCAGACCGACGCCAACCTTGCCCGCGGCTTCAAGGCCGTGAAGATGAAGGTCGGGCGCGACCGCCTGCATGAGGACGTGGACCGCGTCGCCGCCCACCGGGAATATCTCGGCGACGGCTTCCCCCTGATGGCCGACGCCAACATGCGCTGGAGCCGCGACCAGGCCCAGGCTGCCATCCGCGCGCTGGAGCCCTTTGGCCTCACCTGGCTGGAAGAGCCGATGATCCCGGATGACGAGGTCGGCCATGCCCGCCTCGCCCAGCTCTCCTCCACCCCCATCGCCACGGGCGAAAACTTCCACACCATCTATGAGTTCGAGCGCATGATCCGGGTTGGCGGCGTCACCTTTCCAGAGCCGGACGTCTCCAATTGCGGCGGCATCACGCCCTGGATGAAGATTGCCACGCTTGCCGAGGCGAACAACCTGCGCGTCACCAGCCACGGCGTGCACGATATCCACGTTCACCTGCTCGCCGCCATCCCGAACAAGAGCTACATGGAATGGCATGGCTTCGGCCTGGAGCAGTATTTCGAAACCCCAGCCCTCACCCTCGACGAGGAAGGCCGCGCGACCGCCCCCGACCGCCCCGGTCACGGCGTCGCGTTCGTCAGGGAGAGCCTGGAGCCGTTCAAGCGATGAATGCGGCCACGCTACGCCCCATCGAAGCCCGCGACCACGCCTGGGTGCACACCCTAAACGAGGTGCACGCGCTGGAGACCTCGTCTTTGTCGCCTGAGCGGCTTGCCCACCTGCTCGCCATGGCCTGGTACGCCAAGGCGGCAGGCGGGGAGGCGGCGTTTCTGTTCGCCTTCGACCAGACTGCGCCTTACGACAACGCGAACTTCGCCTGGATGAAGGATCGCTTCGCGCAGTTCCTCTATATCGACCGGGTCGTGGTCGCGGCCAACCACCGCCGTCAGGGCCTGGCGAGGCTGCTTTATGACGACTTGATCGCTGCTGCGACAGCCGCCGGCTTTCCGCGCATCACCTGCGAAGTGAATGCCGCACCATCGAATCCGCAATCGGACGCTTTTCATCGGCGAATGGGGTTCGCGAGCGTAGGCGATCTGCGGCCGCTCTCCCGCGACAAGACCGTGCGCTATCTCACTTTGGATCTCGATAGCGTCCGTCAGGGCTGTTCTGACCCCCAATGACCGACCTGACCGTCGTCGGCCTGTTTCTTTTGGCGGCTGCCGCAATCGGCATCACCGGCACGCGCATGGTCGCCATCGCCGACCGGATCGCCGACCGCACCGGCATTGGCGAAACCATCGCCGGCGGCATCCTGCTCGGCATGAGCACGTCGCTCTCCGGCGTGGTCAGCGCCGTCACCGCCGCCGCGGAGGGTCAGCCGTCTCTCGCCTTCGCCACCTCTATCGGTGGCATCCCGGCGCAGACGGCCTTCCTCGTGATCGCAGACTTCGCCTACCGTCGGGTGAACCTGGAACACGCGGCTGCTGACGCCAACAATATGCTGCAAGCTGCCGTGCTGGTCGTGCTGCTGAGCCTGCCCCTGGCCGCATTCCTGCTGCCGTCCGGCACGGTGCTGGGCGTCCATCCGGTTTCGGTATTGCTGGTCGCCATCTACATCTTTGCCACTCGCGCAGCCTTTTCGATGAAAGACCGCCCCATGTGGCGGCCGGAGGAAACATCGGACACGCGGTACGACGAACCCGACCGCGCGAGCCAGCGCGCGGCGTTGGCGCCATTGCTCCTCCAGTCAGCGGTGCTGGTCGCCATCCTTGCCGTCTGCGGCTATACCGTCGCGGCGAGTGGCGCGGCGCTTTCCAGCCGTTTCGGCATCTCCCAAACCCTGGTTGGCGCGCTGCTGATGGCGGTGGCGACATCGATCCCGGAACTGGTGACCACCCTCGCCGCCGTCCGCCGCGGCGCCCTGCAACTGGCGGTCGGCGGCATCATCGGCGGCAATACGTTCGATATCCTCTTTCTCAGCGCCTCGGATGTCGCCTATCGCGGCGGCTCCCTATATCACGCCATCGGCAAGGCAGACATGCTGCTGGCGGTGGGTGCTATCCTGATGACCGGCGTGTTGCTGATGGGGCTTATCATGCGGGAGCGCCGGGGCATCGGCTTCGAAGGCAGCGCCATTCTCGTCATCTATGCCGCCATCGTCGGCTCGCAGGTGTGGTTTTACTGAACGGCCCATCCCTCGATGCCGTCGGTGAGTAGCGCAGCCATGTTTGCGCGGGCCAACGATACCGCCAGCGCATCCAGCCGGGAACTACAGCGTATATGCATTATAGTATTGCCCGGACGACCCGATCGGGATTGCTTTCCTGGCGTTTGACGCCGCACAGACGCTATCGTGAAATTCAGCATGACCCAAACGACTGAGTCTTTCTACGCCGACCTGCCATCCACACCCGACTTCGCAGCCGTTGCGGATCTCTCCGGCTATGCCCCGGCTCCAGCGGACTGGAGCGTACTGCTCACCGACGTCATCGGCTCGACCAAGGCGATCCAGGCGGGCCGCTACAAAGACGTCAACATGGTGGGCGCTGCCTGCATCACGGCGGCGCTGAACGCGCTTCCCGGCTACAGCCTGCCCTTCGTCTTCGGCGGCGACGGTGCGACGATCCTGGTACCGCCCGCCGGTATCGAGACGGGGAAGCAGGCGATGCTGGGCCTGGCCGGTCTGGCGCAGCAGCAATTCGGCCTCGGCCTGCGGGTCGGAGTTGTGCCGGTCACCGAACTGCATGCCCGCAGCGCGAGCCTCGGCGTGCGCAAGCTGCAGCTTTCTCCCGGCAACGACCTAGCCTTGTTTTCCGGTGACGGCCTGGAACTCGCCGATACGCTGGTCAAAGACTCAGCGCCGGACAACCCGTTCGCCATTCCCATTCCTGCTAGCCCGCCTGCCCCCGACCTGGAGGGGCTATCCTGCCGGTGGGAGCCGCTGCGCGCAGCCCGCGGTGTCTCCCTCACCTTGATGTTGCGGGCGATGCAGGCAGGCAACGCGGCCCAGGAAGCGGCTCTGCGGTCCACGCTCACCGCGATCCGCGGCATCCTCCGGGACAATCCCGCCGCCAATGCCGCACCAGCCCGGGCGGAGACCATGCGCTTCCGCTGGCCGCCCCGCAATTTGTGGATGGAGGCCAGAGCGACCACCGAAAGGGGCTCCATCGTCCGGCGCTTTCTGCGCATCTTCAAAGAGTCCATCTTCCAGGCCATCGCCGAGCGCTTCGACCTGAAACTCGGCCCCTACAACGCGCCGGCCTACCGGGCAGAGCTCCGCGCCAACACCGACTTCCGCAAATATGACGGTCTGCTGCGCCTGGTGCTCGACGTCTCGCCGGACCAGGCAGACGCCATCGAAGGCTACCTGGCAGCGGAACACACGGCCGGCCGTCTGGTCTATGGCACGCACCGCGCAGATGCCGCACTAATGACCTGCCTGGTTTTCAGCCTCGAACAAAGCCAGCATATTCACTTCATCGACGGGGACGACGGCGGTTTTGCGCTGGCGGCCCAACAGTTCAAGCAACAACTCGCCGCCCAGGCGACGCAGAAACACGAAGGAAACGGCTAACGCCATGCAAAACTCCAATCAGCGCCTGCTGCTGAAGTCACGGCCCGATGGCATCGCCGGACCGGAACATTTCGAGGAAGACACCCAGCCTATACGCATGCCCGGCCCTGGTGAGTTGCTGGTCGAAAGCGTCTATATCTCCATTGATCCCGCAATGCGCGTATGGGTCAGCGAGAATCCGGGCTACGTGCCGCCAGTCGAAATCGGCGAGGTCATGCGCGCGGGCGGCGTCGGCCGGGTGCTGGTATCGGAAGACCCGGCCTTCCAGCCCGGCGACTATATCAACGCGCGCCTCGGCTGGCAGACGCACCCGACCGTAAAGGCCGCCGACAGTCAGAAGCTGGACCTCTCCGTCGGCAGCCCGAAGGACTGGATCGGCCCCCTCGGCACCACGGCGCTGACCGCCTATTTCGGCCTTTTCGATGTAGGCAGTGCGAAGCCGGGCGAGACCGTGCTCGTCTCCGCGGCGGCTGGCGGTGTCGGCCAGATGGTGGCGCAAATGGCAAAAATTCACGGCTGCCGCGTCGTCGGCATCGCCGGCGGGCCGGAGAAATGCGCCTACCTGCGGGACGAACTCGGCCTCGACGCCACCATCGATTACAAGGCCGGCGGCTTGGAAGAAGCCTACCGCCAGGCCCTTCCCGACGGTTGCGACGTGTTCTTCGACAATGTCGGCGGAGAGCAACTCGACCTCGCCTTGGCCAATCTGCGTGAGAAGGGCCGCGTCGCCATCTGCGGACGCATTTCCCAGACCGCAGCGGGCGAGCTTTACGGAGTGAAGAACCTGGGCCTGCTCATCGGCAAGCGCGCCAAGATCCAAGGCTTCATCGTATTCGACTTCAACGCCCGCTACCCGGAAGCCCGCGCCTGGATCGCTGACCAATTAAAGGCCGGAAAACTAAAGCAGCGCCTGCACGTGCTTGAAGGGCTGAACAAAGCGCCGGAGGGCCTGCAAATGCTCTTCACCAGCCAGAACCACGGCAAGCTGGTGGTGCAGGTGGCGGACGAGTAGACCCTAGTGGTTCGATCAGACCATTAGTACTAGGCCTGCCCCTCGGCCCGCATCGCCTCTACCTTCTCGCCACGCGCGGGCAGGTCGGCCAGGATGGCGTCACGCTCCTCATGGGTGAAGCGGGTCCATTTGGCGATTTCGGGCAGCGCGCGGTAGCAGCCGTCGCAATACCCCGTCTTCGGGTTGACGCTGCAAATGCGGATGCAGGGGGAGTAGATCGGTTTGTGCATGGCCTCTCCTGTAGCATACTCCCGCGCCTGAAACCAAGCATCCCGCGAAGACAGGAATCCGCCCCATGGAACCCGTTACCGAACTTGGCCACGGTCTATATTTCGACGACATGCATGTCGGCCAGCGCTTCCGCAGCGTAGGCCGTTCCATCATCGAGGCCGATCTGGCGGCCTTCCTGAACGTGACGGGCATGCAGGAGGTGATCTTCAACAACCTCGACTATATCGAGAACGAGTCCCTCCAAAAGAAGCGCATCGTGCCGGGCCTGATGGCGCTCGGCATTGCAGAGGGCCAGATTCTCGGGCCCATGCTCCAGAAAACCGGCATCGCCTTTCTGAACATGACCATGGATATCAAAGGCCCGGTCTGCGTGGGCGACACGATCTATGTGGAGATAGAAGTCACCGAACTGAAGCCCACCAGCGACGGCAAACGCGGTCTCGTGCGCACTCACAACAGGATCGTCAACCAACGGAGCGAGGTGGTGATCGAATACACGCCGCTCCGAATGCAGAAACGGCGGTCAGCCGGATAGAGGCTGTCTGCCATGCGCCGCCCCAAAACCATGCGCGGACTGGAGGATCTGGCCCGTATCCGCCTGTCGGAGCACTTCTTCCTGCGCGATTTCCTCTACAGCGAGATCGCAGCGATTTATGGCATCCAGAACATCCCGGACGACCCGGACCTGGCCATCGCCGCCGGGACCAGGCTTTGCGAGGACTTGCTGGAGCCGCTCTGGCATACGTTTGGCGGTATCCACCTGCGCTCAGGCTTCCGTTCGGCGCAGGTCAACGCCTTCGGCAACGCGCATGACCTGAACTGTGCCCGCAACGAAAAAGACTATGCCGGCCACATCTGGGACCGGCGGGACGCCGCGGGCCGCATGGGCGCCTGCGTGACGGTGGTGGTGCCCTGGTTCCTTGCGCAATACGAACGCACTGGCGATTGGCGGCCACTGGCTTGGTGGGTGCATGATCACCTGCCCTATCACCACATGATGTTCTTCCCGAAACTCGCCGCCTTCAACCTGACCTGGCGGGAGGAGCCGGAACGCCTGATCTATTCCCACGCGAGCCCGCGCGGCTGGCTGACCCGGCCCGGCAGGGCAAACCATGATCTCAATCATGCATCAGAATATGCCGGTTTTCCGGTTGTATCGCTCTGAATGTGATTTTTCGCACATTCAGAGCACCCTTGCCGGCACTACTATAAACCCTACTGAATCCATAGCGCTGGGATCCGACCCCCCGGCTGCCGTGACAAAGTCAGTGGGGCACCCGCCGTCGGCATGCGAAAGCGTCCGGCGGCGGTGTTTTATGCAGGCCGCTTTTCCCGGTATCAGCCGCCGTAGTGCCGCTTCATATTCTCCGGATAGCTGCGGCTGAAATAGTTCCATAGCTGTTCGCCATAGACGGCAGGCTTATGGGCGCTACGCATGTCGCCAACGCCGGCTGCCGTCTCCTCCCTCAGCGCCATATAGCCCGCACCCTGATGCCGCGGACTCGCTGCCACCGCCGCGGCCAATTCCGGCTTCAGCGGCACAGGCTCCAAAGTCGTTTCCAGCGACGGTCCGTGAAAATATCCAACTGAGTACCGCTCATCCTGCGTCACCACCCGGTGCGGCGTCGCAATGAAATAGTTGCCGCTCATCCCCTGCAGCATCTCACCGATGTTAATGACGAAAGCATCCGGCACGACCGGCACCGGTATCCAGTCGCCGTCGGCATTCTCCACCTCCAGTCCGGGCGTGCTGCCGGCCGCAAGGATCGTCAGGAAGCCTGCATCGTGATGCGCATTGACGCCGAACTGCGATGGCGGCGTCGGCGGGTAGTGGATGATCTTGGTCAGCGACATGCGCTCCGTCCCGAAACGCCTGTCGAAATGGTCCGGCTCCAGTCCCAGCCCCACTGCCAGCACCTGCATCAACTCATCGCCAAGCGCGCCCATATCGCGGAACCAGCGGTTCATCGTCTCCCGGTAGCCCGGCAGTTCCGCTTCCGGCATCCATTGGTTCGGCCCCAGCAGGCGCATGTATTCAGGCTCAGCATCCGGCCTGCGGGGCTCGTGCTCGCTCCACAGGTCGATCTGCTCCCGCATGTCGGGCCGGCCGTTGGTCAATTCCACACCGACCGCTTCCCATCCCCGGAAATGGCGGGAGGCGCGCTTGTCGATCAGCGCCTTCCGGTCCGCCGGCAAGGCGAAGAACCGCTCGGCCAGACCGAAGACGCCATCCACCAGTCCCCGGTCCACACCGGAACGGGTCAGAATCATAAAGCCGACCTGGTGGAAGATATCCCGCACCTCATCGGCAAACGCCGCCCGCGCCGCCGCGTCGCCCTCGCGCCAGCGGGCAAAGTCCACCAGCGGAATTTCTGCAAAGCTCTTGCCATTTCCGGTCATGAGAATCTCCCCGGCACCTGCGTCGCCAATCCCGTAAACAAACCATTTCCAAGGCCCGCAGGGAATTTAGAAAGAAGGCTCTTCTTCCCGTTTTGGCAATCCTTAAAACGCCCAGGGTATTGATAAGCGGTACAGTTTCCGGCTTCAGGCAATGGACCGAGTATGACCCGACCCGACCCAAACAGCCCAGCACACGACGCGGCCATCGACCCCGATGCTCTACGCCGGGCGGAAGACGTGATCGAGCAACTGCGCTGGACCTATATTCGCGATTGGGCTCCTACCGCGATGGAGGAATTGGAGGCCGCATCCCGCAACCTTTGCCATGCGGCCGAAACCGGCGATGCGGAAACCGCTGCCGAGAGCCGCGCCATCATCCTGCGCGTCACCCACGACATGAAGGGCCAAGCCGGTACGTTTGGCCTGGACTTGCTGCAGGACTTCGCCGCCTCACTCCACCATTTTGCTGAACCCGATTCTGAGGCTGCCGTCCGTCAGGCCGAATTGTGCCGCGCTCATGTTTCCGCCATGCGGACGGCGCTTGCCGACGTCTCCACCCAACCCGAAGGCCTGGTCAGCGACACGCTGGAGCGTGAATTGCGGGATGGCCTGCGGAAACTCGCCCGTCTGCGCTTCAACTGACCCTGGCTTTCTTCGTTCTAACCAATGTGTGAAGGCGCTCCTTAAGCCCTTCTCTTTACGCAAGCCTCCCTATCTATAGAAACGCGGGTTCGTATCTTTGCGGTAACCCTTGCCGCCGGGCGAATCTCAGCTCACGCTATATCTAGTAAGGAGGCACGCGCTAGTGTCCAGGTTTTGCGCTCTATTAAATCGTTTAGCCGTCGCAGCCGTCGTTGCGGCCGGTGTGTTCGTTGCCGGGATCGGCGCGGACGCCGCCTTGTCGCGCGCCTACGCTGCCGACGAAACCAAAGCGGAAACGCCCGCGGCGTTCAATGAAATCGTCTACGGCGACCCCGATGCGCCAGTGACGATTGTGGAATACGCCTCACTCACCTGCCCGCACTGCGCGAATTTCCACACCGAGATGCTGCCATTGTTAAAGGAGCGTCTGCTGGATACCGGCAAGGCCAAGCTGGTGTTCAAGGACTTCCCGCTTGACCAATTGGCCTTACGCGCCGCGGTCATGGTCCGCTGCAACACCGGCCCGCGCAGCCGCGCCATGCTGGACGTGCTGTTCAACACCCAGGGGTCCTGGGGCAATTCATCCGATCCAGTGGGCTCCCTGCTGAATATTGGCCGTGCTGCAGGCATGACCGACCAGGACATCGAAGCCTGCTTCAATAACCAAAAAATCGTCGACGGCGTTATTCAGCAGCGCCTTGAAGGTGAGCAAACCTACCAGGTGAACTCCACCCCCAGCTTCGTGATCGACGGCACGCTGTATAGCGGCGGCATGACCATCGAACAGTTCGAGCAGGTGGTGGAGAGCCTGCAACCCTAACAGCGGCGCTAAAGGAAGCCGCAAGGAGATCCGTTGCAGATCACCCGCCTGCGCCTTGCCGGCTTCAAGTCCTTTGTTGAACCGACCGAATTGCGGATCGAGCCGGGCCTGACCGGCGTTGTCGGGCCCAATGGCTGTGGCAAGTCCAATCTGGTGGAGGCATTGCGCTGGGCCATGGGCGAAAGCGCAGCCAGGCGGATGCGCGCCGCCGAACTGGACGACGTGATCTTCGCCGGCACCGCCGCCCGGCCCTCCCGCAATTTCGCCGAAGTCGCGCTGGCGCTGGACAATCAGGCAGGCAAAGCCGCACCGCCCTACCACGACCAGCCGGTGGTGGAGGTGGTGCGCCGTCTGCCGCGCGGCGGCAGCAGCAATTACCGTATTAATGGCCGCGCGGCGCGGGCGCGCGACGTGCAGCAGATGCTGGCGGACGCTTCCACCGGCGCGCGTTCCACCGCCATCGTCGCCCAGGGCCAGATCGGCGAGTTCGTCGCCGCCAAGCCGACAGAGCGCAGGGGCCTGCTGGAGGAAGCGGCGGGCGTCGCCGGCCTCTATTCCCGCCGGAAGGAAGCCGAAACCCGGCTCCGCGCCGCCGAAACCAATTTGGAGCGCCTCGAAGACGTTCTCGCCACCCTGGCAACGCAGCGCCAGAGCCTGGACAAGCAGGCGCGGCAGGCCCGGCGCTACCGCAAGCTTCACGAACAGGCCAAGGAAGTCGAGGCTCAGCTTTTCGCTGTCCGCTGGCAGGCCGTCGCCGCTCAGGAGCAAAAGGCCAAAATGACGGTGCGGGAGGCCGAAGCCGCCCAGGAAGCCGCCGTCCGCGCTTCCGCCCACGCCGCAAAACTCCAAACAGACGCCGCTGCCGCACTGCCCGAAAAGCGCAAGGAAGAAGCCGCCGCCGCCGCCGCCTGGCAGCGCCTTGCGGTGGAACGCGACGCCAAAAAGAGCGAAGCGGGCCGCGTCGCCGAGGAACAAAAGCAGGTTTCTGCGCGCATCGCCTCCCTCGAAAGCGACATCGCCCGCGAAAAAGCGCTCGCCGCGGAAGCTGCGGATGCCATCGCCACGCTGCAAGCCGAAGCCGCCGATCTGGAGCAACAGAATCAGGATTCGAGCCGAACCGGCGAAGAATTGGCGGCATCCTTGGCGGTCCGCGAACAGGCCCTGAAGAATGCAGAGACAGCGTCTGATCAAACTGCCCGTAGCCTCGCAACCGCCCAGGCGGAGCGCAAAGCCGCAGAGCGGGCCAAGTCCGATGCTGAGACCCGGCTCGCCACACTGAACCGCCAGTTGGAAAAGGCCGGGCAGGACCTGGCCGAAGCCTCCTCCACCCTGCCTTCCGACGAAACCATAGCGGAAGCCAAGCAGGCAGCTACCGATGCGCGGCGCGCCCGTGACCGCCAGCAGGAAGCCCTGACTACACTGCGCGAGGCTGAGGCCACATTGGAGACCGCTGCCAAAGCCGCCGAAGACAAGCGCCGGGACGCCGACCGCGCCCGCCTGAAGCTCGCGACCGAGGTGGAGACCTTGCGCAAGCTGCTGGCCAGTCCCGGCAACGAAGCGCCATTGCTGGAACACCTGAGCGCCGAGCCTGGCTACGAAGCAGCGCTGGCCGCCGCCTTGGGGGATGATGTTGCCGCCGGCCTCGATTGCACGAAGCCCCTGCATTGGCGCGACGGCGTTGCCCCGGCTCCCGCTCCGGCGCCGGCGGACTGCGAACCGCTCGCCGCACATGTGCAGGCCCCTAGTGCCCTGGCCGCCCGGCTGGCGCAGGCGTTCGTCGCGCCCGGCGATGCGGTTGCCGAAGCGCTCGCCGACAGTCTGAAACCCGGCCAGCGCCTGGTAACCCAGGAGGGCGGGCTTTGGCGCTGGGATGGCTACACCGCCCGCGCCGGTGCGCCGACTGCCGGCGCCCAACGCCTTGCCCAACGAAACCAGGTGGCCGCGCTTGCCGACGAGCTCGCCAAAGCCGACGACAGCCTCGCCGCGCTGGCAGAGAAGAGCGCCCAGGCCGGCGCGGCTCATAGCACCGCCCAGCAGCAACGCCAGCAAGTGCGGGAAACCCTGAAAGACGCTGACAGCGAACTGGCCCGGGCCGAACAGACCCTCAACCGCCTGTCTCAAGCCAAAGCGCTCGGCGAGAGCAAGCTGCAAGCCCAGCGGGATACGCTGGAGCGGATCCAGGCGGACAAGACCGCCGTGGAGGCGCTATTGGCGGAAGCCGCGCAAACGCTCGACCAGGCCGACCGGCCCGACGCGCTGGAGGCCGCCGTCATCGCCGCCCGCGCTGCCGCCGCCGACGCGCGGGTGGAATGGCTCGCCGCCCGTGATTCGCACGACCAGCATGTCCGCGCCGCGAAGGCCAGGGCCGACCGGCTGGCGGTCATCGCTCGGGACATCGCCGGATGGGAACGCCGCGCCAGCGCCGAGCAGCGGCAATCCCTGGAGGATCGCCACACCCAGGAGCACGCCCGGGCTGCGGAACTGGCGGAGAAGCCGGCTCTGCTGGAATTGGCGCTGGCCTCCCTGCACGACGCGCTAATCGACGCCGAAGCCAACCGCCGCGTCGCCGCCGACAAGCTGGTGGAAGCCGAAACCGCCCAGGCCGACCGGGACCGCGAACTCCGCGCTGCCGAAGCCGCCGCAGCGGAAGCCAACGCCTCCCGAATCAGGGCGGAGGCAGCTTATGAGCAGGCCCGCCAGGCGTCCCAAAACCTGACCGAACGCCTGGCGGAGCGCCTTTCGCTCGCCCCGGCGCAACTGCCGGAAGTCATCGGCGAAGTGGACGCCGATGACCTGGAGCAGCGCCTAGCCCGGCTGGAGCGCGAACAGATGGCGCTGGGCGACGTCAACCTGCGCGCCGACACCGAAATTCAGGAACTGGAGGAGCGCCTCAACACGCTCACCGCTGAGCGGGACGACCTGACCGCCGCCATCGGCAAACTCCGCCGCGGTATCGGCGACCTGAACAAGAACGCCCGGCAAAAGCTGCTGGAGGCGTTCGAGACCGTAAACGGGCACTTCGAGCGCATGTTCACCCGCCTGTTCGGCGGCGGCGAGGCGCAATTGCGGCTGGTCGGCGACGATGATCCGCTGGAGGCCGGGCTGGAGGTCTATGCCTGCCCGCCCGGCAAGAAACCCCAGGCCCTGACCGCGCTTTCCGGCGGAGAGCGGGCGCTGACGGCCGTCGCGCTGCTGTTCGCGGCCTTCCTGACCAACCCCGCCCCGATCTGTGTGCTGGACGAGGTCGATGCGCCGCTGGACGACGCCAATGTGGACCGGCTCTGCCAGTTGATCGAGGAAATCGCTGATGAGGCTGGCACCCGCTTCCTGGTCATTACCCATCACCGCTTGACCATGGCCCGCATGGACCGGCTCTATGGCGTGACGATGGAAGAGCGCGGCGTCTCGCACCTGGTATCGGTCGACCTGCGTCAGGCCGATCTGTTCCGGAAACATAACCCGGCGCTCAGAGCAGCGGAGTAATGCCGAGGCAGGGCCGACCGGACAGAATGAATGCCCGGAGCCGGGGCAACCGGGAAACATCGGCGAATTGCTGTGGCAAGTGGGCGCAAGGTTGCCTCCGACGCATTGACCCTTGGAGTACCCGGCGATTAATGTCCGCTCGCCTTGCACCGGGGCGGCCGCTCTCGGGGTGGGAACTTGGCGTCTGAAGGCCGCCGCTGGAACGAACAGCGACCGGATTTAATGCGCCGATGACCGACCCTAAACGAACGGACGACTTCGATGCCCGCCTCGCGGCTGCCCGCGACAAGCAGGTATCGAATAATCGGCCGAAACAGAGCGTTGCTTCGATGTCGGGCGCGGCCGTTGGCTTTCGCATCGCGATCGAAATTTTGGCAGCAATCGCTGTCGGAGTGGGAGTCGGACTTGCGCTAGACCTATGGCTGGGCACCAAACCCTGGATGTTGATTCTGTTCTGCATGCTTGGGTTCGGTGGCGCGATGGCAAATGTGATGCGAACGGCGCGCGAATTGGATCGCAAAAGCCGGGAAGCAAAACAGGCGGCGTCAAAGTCGAATTTGACCGATTAACGAGTGACGAGCGGGTATCCAGCCGTGGCATCGACAGAAACTATGAGCGATAAGCTGCACCACTCCTCTGACCAGGTGGCGGAGCATATCGAGCATGAGGCGAAGGTCATCGACCCGCTTCACCAGTTCGAGATTCACTCGATCCTCGACATCCACGTCGCTGGCCTCGATCTCTCTTTCACCAACTCGGCGCTATGGATGGTGATCTCCGCGGCGGTTGGCTATCTGTTGCTGACCTTTGCCATGCGGAAGGCGGAACTTGTTCCCGGCCGCCTGCAGAATGTCGGCGAGATGCTCTATGGCATCGTGGCGGGCATGATCCGCGACAATGTCGGCGACGAAGGGAAGAAATACTTCCCGATCATCTTTACCCTGTTCATGTTCGTGCTGTTCGGCAACGTACTCGGCATGATCCCAGGGTCATTCACGTTCACCAGTCACCTGATCGTCACCTTTACGATGGCCGCGGTCATCTTCGTGGTGGTCACGATCATCGGCGTCGTCCGGCACGGCACGCACTTCCTGCGGCTGTTCTTCCCCGAAGGCGCCCCGGCCTGGACCGCGGTGATCCTGGTACCGATTGAACTGGTCTCTTATCTCTCGCGCCCCATCAGCCTGTCGGTTCGTCTGTTTGCGAACATGATGGTGGGTCACACCTTGCTGAAGGTGCTGGGCGGATTTGCCATCCTGATGGGTGCTGCTGGCGTGTTGCCTGTAGCCCTGCTGGTCGGTATTACCGCGCTCGAGTTCCTGGTTGCAGCCTTGCAGGCCTATGTCTTCACGATCCTGACTTGCATTTACCTGCACGACGCCATTCACCTGCACTGATCCCCGGTGCATTGGATTCCCCTAGTAAACACTTGAACGAGTTTCCCAAGGAGTTATCGACATGGAAGCGGATGCAGCGAAACTGATTGGTGCTGGCCTGGCGGCCATCGGTATGATCGGCGCCGGTATCGGTGTGGGCAATGTTTGGTCGTCCTACATCTCCGCCATTGCGCGGAACCCGGCCTCCAAGGAAGAGATCGGTGCGAACATCTGGATCGGCTTCGCCGTGACGGAAGCTATCGCGCTGTTCGCCCTGATCGTCGCGCTGATCGCGCTGTTCGCCTAGCGGCGGCTTGGCTTTACTCGCCGGTGCAGGCTGCCTTCCGGTTGCCTGCCCGTCAGTAAAGCCTGTTGAAAGCAGACCGGCGCCCCGTCCAACAACGGCGGTTCCGGCCTGTCATGCAACTGACAGCGTTGCGGTCGGAGCAGCATAATGCCTCAATTTGAACCTACATGGTTTGCCAGCCAGATTTTCTGGTTGGTGATCGTGTTTTTCGTCCTCTACCGGCTACTGAACGGTCGGGTGATCCCGAAGGTTGCCGCGATCCTCGCCGAGCGTGAAAGCCGTATCCAGGGCGACCTGGATCTGGCCCAGAAGCGCCGGGACGAGCTGGAGGCGATGCAGACGGCTTATGAAGCCGATCTGGCCAAGGCCCGCGCCGAGGCGCAGGACCAATTACGTGCCGCACAGGCCCGTATGGCAGAGCAGCAAGCCGCGGCTCTCGACAAGGTATCCGAGGAGATCGCTGCCCAGGCAAACACTGCCGAGCAGCGGATCGCGTCGGAAAAAGCCGCAGCGATGGCCGACCTGCGCAATGTCGCCGTTGAGGTGGCAACCGCCGCATCTGGCCGCCTGAGCAGCGGAACGGTTGATACCGCGCGGGTCGAAGCCGCGGTTGATGCCAACATGGGAGCGCAATAATGGGTCCCACCGGCGTTGTAGCCATATCGCTACTGATCTTTCTCGGCCTGGTCTGGTGGAAGGGTCGGCACGCGATCATAGGGATGCTCGACAAGCGGTCGGAAGATATCCGCCGCCAGTTGGACGAAGCCCGCCGCCTGCGTGAGGAGGCTGAAGCCCTCTACGCCGACATCGCCAAGAAGCAGCAGGAAGCATCGCAGACTGCCGCTGACATGGTGAAGGAAGCAGAGGCACAGGCCCAGCGGATCGAGCGGGAAGCCGGCGTTGCGCTGGAGCAGACCATCGCCCGCCGCCGAGAGCAGGCGCTGGAGAAGATCGCCCAGGCGGAAGCAGAGGCCCTGCGCGAAGTCCGCGCGAAAGCGGTGGACGTCGCTATCGCCGCCACCCGCGCGGTGCTGGCGGAAGATATGGCCGGCGACGCCGGTCAGGCCGCCATCGACTCCGCTATCGACGAATTGCCGAAGCGCCTGAATTAAACCGCTTCCGGCCATCCGGCATAAAAAGGCGCTGCCCTCTGGGGGTGGCGCCTTTTTTATTGGCGGCACGGCTTGCTATCGGCCCGGCTGGCTGGTTCACTCAGGGAAACAACCAAATCAGTGAGGAACAAGCTAAGTGGCACGGTTTGACGGAAAAATTGCGCTGGTCACCGGCGCGGCATCGGGGATCGGCAAGGAAACGGCCCGTCAGTTCGCGGCGGAGGGGGCCTGGGTCGCGATTGCCGACATCAACAACGAAGCCGGCCAGGCTTCAGCCAAGGCGCTCGGCCCGTCAGGCTTCTACGTGCACCTGGACGTCACCAGCGAACAAAGCTGGCAGGACGCTCTCGCCGCCGTCGAGGCCCGCTTTGGCGGCCTGCATGTCCTCGTCAACGCGGCAGGCATCTCCCCCGGTGACACGATTGAGGACGCAAGCCTGGAGCACTGGCACAAAGTCCACGCCATCTGCCTCGACGGCGTCTTCCTCGGCTGCAAGCACGGCATTCCGCTGATCGACCGGTCCGGCGGCGGCGCCATCGTCAACATCTCCAGCGTTGCCGGCCTGCTGGGCGTGCCGCATCTCTCGTCCTACTCGTCCGCCAAGGCGGGCGTGCGCAACCTGACCAAATCCATGGCCATGCATTGCACCAGGCGCGGGTACAACATCCGCTGCAACTCCATCCACCCCGGCTCCGTCGAAACGCCGATCCTCCAGCAAGTCCATCCCGGCCCCATGGAGGAGCGGCACATTCAGGCGCGGGCGAAGGCCATTCCCATGCGCCGCATCGGCCAGCCGGTCGAGATAGCCAAACCCATCCTGTTCCTCGCCAGCGACGACGCAAGCTTCATCACCGGCACGGAACTTGTCGTGGATGGCGGTTACACGGCCCGATAACGGCCCATTATCAAGATTTCGGGAGACACACCATGGTGGACCGCCCCGGCCGCATGGAAGGCAAGATCGCGCTCATCACCGGCGGCGCATCCGGGCTCGGCAAGGCCAGCGCGGAATTGTTCGCCGAGGAAGGCGGCCGGGTCATGATCGCCGACGTCAATGAGGCTGGCGGGCAAGCCGTTGCAGCCTCGCTGGGTGAGGCAGGCGCTTTCGTCAGGTTGGACGTAACCAGCGAGGAGAACTGGACCGCCGCCCTCGCCGCCACGAAAGAGCAATTCGGCGGCCTGCACGTGCTGGTACAGAGCGCGGGCATCGCCATCACCGCGGACGTGACCCAGACCAGCCTGGAAGACTGGCGGCGCGTGCACGCCATCGACCTGGACGGTGTCTTTCTCGGATGCAAGCACGGCGTGCCGCTGATCGCGGAGACTATCGGCAATCCTGAAAACGGGTCCGCCAGCGGCTCCATCGTCAACATCTCATCGATATCCGGCGTCATCGCCGGTCACAATATGGCCGCCTACAACTCGGCCAAGGCGGGCGTTCGGCACCTGTCCAAGTCCGTCGCCCTGCACTGCGCCCGCCAGGGCCTAGCGATCCGCTGCAACTCCCTCCACCCGACCTTTGTCGACACGCCGATTTTGGACACCCTCACCGGCAAGCTGGGCCGGGAGGAAGGTTTGGCAAAGCTGGGGCGGCAGGTGCCCATCGGCAGAGTCGGCCAACCGCGGGAGGTAGCCTATTCCATCCTGTTCCTCGCTTGTGACGAGAGCAGCTACACCACCGGCTCCGAGCTGCTCGTCGATGGCGGCATCGCGGCGATGTAGCAGAGCCACCCTTGTCCTGAGCTTGTTTTAGGACCCATTCCGGAGACAGACAAAAAAGCGCCGGACGCCTCTAAAAGAAAAACCCCCGGAAGCCATTCAGCCTCCGGGGGTTCCTGTTAACCCGAAACGGGTACAGCCTTAGAGCTGACCCAGCACGTAGTCGGCGCTGGACACTTCGAACGCGCCCGGCTCTTCGACGTTCAGATGGGTAATCTTGCCGTCTTCGACCACCATGGCGAAGCGCTGGCAACGCTTGCCGAGGCCGCCACCGGATGCGTCGAGTTCCAGACCCATGGCGCTGGCGAACTCGCCATTGCCGTCGGACAGCATGTCCACCTTGCCGCCAGCATTGGCGGAATCACCCCAGGCGCCCATGACGAAGGCGTCATTCACGGCAATGCAGGCGATCTGATCGACGCCTTTTCCCTTAATATCGCCCGCTTTCTCGACAAAACCCGGCAGGTGCTTGGCGGAGCAGGTCGGGGTGAACGCGCCCGGCACCGCGAAAAGCACGGTCTTCTTGCCTGCGAAATACTCGTCAGTGGTGGTCGCCGCCGGCTTGCCGTCCGCACCCATGCTCCGGATCGTTACGCTCGGCACTTTGTCGCCAACATTCACTGCAGCCATGTTCCATCTCCTAAGAGTGTCTGGTTAACCAATGGTGCAGATGTAGGGCAGCAGGCAGCGCTGCGAAAGGGACTTTTCACATCGCGCACGCTTTGAGCTAGACTGACCGCCATGGAAACCACACCAGATGGAGGCCTGCACCATGGCCCTGCAAACCAGCGAAGCCAGCGCCAGTTCCGCGCCCTACCCGTTCAATATCCGCCGTATCGACGACGTTGCCGGCGCGGAAATTACGGGCATTGACCTCTCGCAGCCGATTTCGCGGGAAGTGGCGGACGCCATCATGCAGGCTATGGACGAGTTTCACGTCCTCGCCTTCCGCGATCAGAACCTGACGAAAGACCAGCAGTACGACTTCACCCTGAATTTCGGGGAGGTTGAGGGCCATGTCGGACGGATGGCGGACGGCACGCCCTATCCCATCGTGCACACGGTCACCAACCTGGATCACAAGACCGGGCTGCCGACCGTCGCCCCGCACACTGACGGCAACTATTCCTGGCACACCGACAAGAGCTATCATGCGGTCCCGTCGCTGCTGACGATGCTGCATGCCATCCAGGTGCCGCCTGCGGGCGGCGACACGCTGTTCGCCAATATGGCCCTTGCCTATGACGCGCTGTCCGAGTCCGAAAAGCAGTCACTGGAAGGCCTGCGCTGCACTCACTCCTGGGAAGCCAGCCGCCGCAATACCGGCAACAAGCCGGCGACGGAAGAGCAGAAACGCGAGCGCCCGCCGGTCAGCCATCCGCTGGTGCGCACCCATCCGAACGGCCGGAAATCGCTCTATCTCGGCATGCATATCGATTGCATTGAGGACATGGACTACGACGCCGGCCGCGCGTTGCTTGCCGACCTGCTGGAGCGTGCCACGGCAGAGCAGTTTGTCTACCGCCATCAGTGGAAGCCGGGCGACCTGACCCTTTGGGACAACCGGGTGCTGCTGCACCGCGCCGACCGAAACTACGACATGGGCGCTCACCCCCGCGTGCTGCACCGGACAGTGGTGGTCGGCACGGTCCCTGTCTAGCCGGTCAACCAAGCGGACTAGTCCGAATGGGCGGAAGCCACCGCGTTGAGACCATCCAGATCGGTAATGCAGATCTGGTTGTAGCCCGTTTGGATCAGACCTTGCGCCGCCAGGGCGCCTAATGAGCGCTGCAGATGCGTCCGCGTCGTCCCCAGCAGGTCCGCCAGAGCCTGTTGGGAGATGCGGACGGTCCTGTCCGCGCCAGCCAAATGCCGCAAGCGCCGGGCCAGACGCACGGACACAGGCAAGGTCAACGCCTCCGACAGCAGCACCAACGAAATCTCCTGGTTCTCGTAGGCAAGCTGATAGAATGCGTGCCAATATGCCGGCTCGCGGCGCAGCAGATCCTTGATCGCGGTCCGCGGCACCAAAAAAGCTGCGGTATGGGCTGCCGCATAGCAGGACACCAGCCGCGGCTTCCTCGCCAGTACTGCCAGGTCGCCGATCCAAAACCCCTGCCCCTCGCGGCTCACGATGACGCTCTGGCCATCAATGGCCGGGTAGATGATATCGACCGCACCCTCCACGACCCCCATCAACGATTGCGCAGGGTCACCGGCAGAGAAAAGCTCTTGATTGCGCTTAAAATACCGCCATGAGCCAGCGCCAGCAATCCACTCCCGGAAAGCTTGCGGCTGTTCCCGCAGCCATCCGGATGCCGCAAGTAGTCTCGTCAGATTTTCCGTCACCAGTCTCTGATCTCTCTGGAACTGCCACATAAGGGTCAGACAACCGTGGCAATCTGATCTAGCATACGGCCAACTCCTATGGAAAAATTTCCGTGGGCGATAAAATCGGCTTAACGAATGTGCTAACTGGAGGAACTACCATGCATCTTGGGCGGCGTCTTATTATTGCGGTGGCGGCTGTCGCTGCGGCCGGTTTTTCGGTCGCCGCGCAGGCGCAGGAGCAAAAACCGAATATTTTGGTCCTTTGGGGCGACGATATCGGCCAGTCCAATATCAGCGCCTACACGATGGGTCTGATGGGCTACCGCACGCCCAACATCGACCGCATCGCCGAAGAAGGCATGATCTTCACCGACTATTACGGCGAGCAGTCCTGCACTGCCGGCCGCTCCAGCTTTATCATGGGCCAGAGCGTATTCCGCACCGGCCTCTCCAAAGTCGGCCTGCCGGGCGCGGACCTTGGCATGCGTGAGGAAGACCCGACGATTGCCGGCCTTCTCAAAGAGCAGGGATACACAACGGCCCAGTTTGGCAAGAATCACCTTGGCGACAAGGACGAAATGCTGCCGACCAACCACGGCTTCGACGTGTTTTTCGGCAACCTCTACCATCTGAATGCTGAGGAAGAGCCGGAAAACCTCGATTACCCGCGCGACATGGTATTGCCGAACGGCAAGACCTTCCTGGAACAGTATGGCCCGCGAGGCGTGCTGCGCTCCACAGCCAACTCCGATGGCACACAAACGATCGAAGACACCGGACCGCTGACCAAGAAGCGCATGGAGACGGTTGACGACGAGACATCGGACGCGGCCATCGCCTGGATTCGGGAGCAACATGCGGCCGGCAACACCTGGTTCATGTGGTGGAACGGCACGCGTATGCACTTCCGCACCCATGTGAAGGACGATTTGCGGGGCATTTCCGGTCAGGACGAGTATGCTGACGGCATGGTCGAGCACGACATGCATGTCGGCAAGTTCCTGGACTTGGTTGATGAATTGGGCATCGCCGACAACACGGTCGTGTTCTATTCGACCGACAACGGCCCGCATATGAACACTTGGCCAGATGCCGCCATGACGCCGTTCCGGGGTGAAAAGAACACCAATTGGGAAGGCGGCTGGCGCGTTCCGGCGATGATCCGCTGGCCCGGCAAGATCGAAGCCGGCTCGGTCACGAACGAAATCGTGCACCACATGGATTGGCTGCCGACCTTCCTCGCCATCGCCGGCGAGCCAGACGTCAAAGAGGCACTCAAGACCGACGGCGTCACCGCGATCGGCCGCGACTACCGCGTGCACTTGGACGGCTACAACGTCCTACCGCTGCTGACCGGCGAAACCGACAAGAGCCCGCGCAACGAGATATTTTACTTCACCGACGATGGCGACTTGTCGGCACTGCGCTATGACGACTGGAAGCTGATCTTCCTGGAGCAGCGCATCTATACGACGCTGGAGACATGGGCGAACCCGTTCACGCCGCTGCGTATTCCGCTGATGTTCAACCTCCGCCGCGACCCCTATGAGCGCTCGCAATTGACCTCCAACACCTACTACGACTGGCTGTTGGACCGCGCCTACCTGCTGGTGCCGGCACAGGCCTATGTCGGGAAATTCCTCTCGACCTTCCAGGAGTTC
Source organism: Alphaproteobacteria bacterium (assembly GCA_965222315.1). Taxonomy (GTDB): domain Bacteria; phylum Pseudomonadota; class Alphaproteobacteria; order Bin95; family Bin95; genus JACKII01. The sequence continues at coordinate 4,515,816 of OZ244951.1, forward strand.
CCGCCCCGTCAGAAGGCGGCAAGCTTCAGCCTGGACCAGGTGATGGAGAAGCTCTCTACGCCACATGGCGCGCAGTAGGATACCGCGATTGCGCCGCATTCTCCGGGCGGCGCAATCGCGTAACAACCATAGGGCGAACGATGAGCGTTCGCTTTGTGCTGGTGCTGAATGGCGCCGATTCAATGTCCGGACGGTCGTCTGGCGTAGAAAGGAGCAATTTCAATGAATTTTAGACAGTTAGCCGTCGGGGCTCTCGCCGCAGGGATGATGTTTTCTCCTGCTGCGAATGCCCAAAGCGGCTCCGAGGCTGCCGGCAGCAAGCCGAACATTCTTTTCATCGTGTCCGATGATACCGGTTATGGCGATATCGGGGCCTACTTGGGCGGCGAGAACCGGGGCATGCCGACGCCAAACCTCGACCGGCTCGCTAAAGAGGGGATGCTTTTCACCTCATTCTATGCCCAGCCGAGTTGCACACCCGGCCGTGCCGCGATGCAGACCGGGCGCATTCCGAACCGCAGCGGCATGACCACCGTTGCTTTCCAGGGCCAGGGCGGCGGTCTGCCGGCCGCAGAGTGGACGCTTGCTTCGGTCCTCAAGGAAGGTGGCTACGAAACCTACTTCACCGGCAAGTGGCACCTGGGCGAGGATGACTATGCCTTGCCGAATGCCCAGGGCTACGACGAGATGAAGTATGCGGGGCTTTATCACCTGAACGCCTACACCTATGCCGACGATACCTGGTTCCCGGACATGGACCCAAAGCTGCGGGAAATGTTCAAGAAGGTGACCAAGGGGGCGATGTCGGGCAAGGCCGGTGAACAGGCCAAGGAAGACTTTAAGATCAACGGCCAGTATGTCGATACGCCGGAGAAAGGTGTGGTCGGTATTCCGTTCTTCGACGGCTATGTCGAAAAAGCCACCATGGAGTTCCTGGAGAAGGCAGCCGAGTCCGACGCGCCGTTTTTCATCAACACGAACTTTATGAAGCTGCACCAGCCGAACATGCCGCATCCCGACTACAAGCACAAATCGCTCTCCAAGAGCGGTTATGCGGATTCCATGGTCGAACTGGATGCGCGTATCGGCCGTATCTTGGACAAACTGGACGAGTTGGGTCTGGCCGATAACACCATCGTGTTCTACACGACCGACAACGGGGCCTGGCAGGACGTGTATCCGGATGCTGGCTACACACCGTTCCGCGGCACCAAGGGCACGGTCCGCGAAGGCGGGAACCGCGTTCCGGCTATGGTGCGATGGCCCGGCCAGATCGAGCCGGGCTCCAAAAGCGCGGCTATCGTCGGTGGGCTGGACCTGATGGCCACCTTCGCCTCTGTCGCAGGCGTCGAGTTGCCTACCGAGGACCGTGAAGGCGAGCCGATCATTTTCGACAGCTACGACATGCTGCCTGTCTGGACGGGCAAAGGCGACTCGGAGCGTGACGCTTGGTTCTACTTTACCGAGATCGAACTGACGCCCGGCGCGGCGCGGGTCGGCAATTACAAGGCCGTGTTCAACATGCGCGGCGACAACGGCGCTCGGACTGGCGGCCTAGCGGTCGACAGCAACCTAGGCTGGAAGGGACCAGACAAATACGTCGCCGCGGTGCCGCAGGTCTTCGACCTTTGGCAGGATCCGCAGGAGCGGTATGACATCTTCATGAACAACTTCACGGAACGCACCTGGACGTTGGTGACCATCAACGAGGAAGTGAAGGAGCTGATGAAGACTTACGTCAAGTATCCGCCGCGCAAGTTGCAGAGCGAAATCTATACCGGACCGATTACGCTCATGCAGTATCAGCGGTTCAAGCACGTTCGCGATGCTTTGAAAAAGGATACCGTTCCAGTACACCGCCCGCCCCACATGATATGGGGCGGGCTTTTTTTGACTGAGAGTCCTAGAGAGAGACCTAGAGATGCTGTCATCCATGAGAACATTTGTGGCTGCTGCTGCGATCGTTTCCTTTTTCGCTGCCAGTGCGGTCGCTGATCGGCGTCTCCATCGGACTGCCTTCCGGTAACTAACCGTTCCAGTACACCGCCCGCCCCACATGATATGGGGCGGGCTTTTTTTGACTGAGAGTCCTAGAGAGAGACCTAGAGATGCTGTCATCCATGAGAACATTTGTGGCTGCTGCTGCGATCGTTTCCTTTTTCGCTGCCAGTGCGGTCGCTGATCCGCTCCCCTCCTGGAACGCCGGCGGGGCCAAACAACGGATCGTTGATTTCGCCGAAAGCGTCACCGACCCAGCCAGCGGGAATTTCGTACCGGTCGCTGACCGCATCGCCACCTTTGACAATGACGGCACGCTCTGGGCGGAACAGCCGGTCTATTTCCAGCTCGTCTATGCGGTCGACCAGGTTGCGGCGATGGCCAAAAACAACCCCGGCATCCTGAAGAGCGACGCCATGAAGGCCGCCGCGGCAGGCGATTTCAAAGCACTGGCCGCCACCGGCAAAGAGGGACTGCTGGAAGTCGTGACCGCCGCCCATTCCGGCATCACGGTCGATGCTTTCGACGGCGACGTCCGCGAATGGCTGAAGACCGCCAAGCACCCGACCAAGGACCGCGGCTACGACACGCTGGTCTATCAGCCGATGCTGGAACTGCTGCGCTACCTGCGCGACATGGGCTTCAAGACCTACATCGTCTCCGGCGGCGGCATCGACTTCATGCGCGCCTTCGCGGAGCGCGCCTACAACATCCCGCCGGAGCAGGTAATCGGCTCCATGGGTAAGGCCAGCTACCGCGTCGGCGCCAATGGTAAGCCCGCCATCATGAAGGACCCCGGCATCGCCTTCATCGATGACAAGGAAGGCAAGCCCGTCGCCATCGCGAGCCGCATCGGCCGCCGCCCGATCTTCGCCGCCGGCAACTCCGACGGCGATTTCCAGATGCTGGAGTGGACCACCGCCGGCGATGGTCCCCGCTTTGGCCTGCTCGTACACCACACGGACGCGGAGCGGGAATGGGCCTACGACCGCGACAGCCATATCGGCAAGCTGGCACGCGGGCTGGACGAGGCCGAAGAGCGCGATTGGCTGCTGGTCGACATGAAAAGTGATTGGCGCGTGATCTTCCCGGCGTTGCCATAGCGCACCGTACATGTTAGTCTGCCTACGTGAGGCTCGACGGAAAGATGGGAATGCGCGGGTGAGACTTGCATGGTTTGGCGCGCTGCTGCTGGCAGCGCTTGCCGCCGGTGGACCGGGCGCTCAAGCATCGGGGCTCTGCGACTCCTATAGCGGGGTCCCGGGTTTCGCGCCCGTTCCCAACCCAGGCATGGTGCGGATCGCAGGCGGCACCTTCACCATGGGCGATGACGACGAGCGGCCCGAGGAACGCGCGGCTCACGAAGTCACGGTCTCCCCTTTCTGGATCGACCGGCACGAGGTGACCAACGCGCAGTTCGCCCAGTTCGTGGCAGCCACCGGCTACCGCACCCAGGCGGAAACCGGGCTTGACCCTAAGATGTACCCCGAACTGCCGCCGGACCTGCTGGAACCCGGCTCCATGGTGTTCTCGCCGCCGGCCGATCCGGTAGCGTTGACGGACACCATGCAGTGGTGGCGCTACGTCAAAGGCGCGAGCTGGCACGAACCGCTCGGCCCCGGCAGCAATATCGACGGCCTGGACAACCACCCGGTCGTGCATGTCACCTGGATCGACGCGCGCGAATACGCCCGCTGGCTCGGACGCGATCTGCCGACCGAGGCGGAATGGGAGTTCGCCGCCCGCGGCGGGCTTGAGAACGCGCGCTACACCTGGGGCAATACCTATGACCCGATCGATGGCTGGAAGGCGAACATCTGGCAGGGGAATTTCCCGGACGCGAACACCGGCGCCGATGGCTTTGTGCGCACCTCGCCGGTCGGCTGCTACCCGCCCAACGGCTACGGCCTTTACGACATGGCCGGCAATGTCTGGGAGTTCGCGAAGGACCTCTACCTGCCGGGCCACCCTGCCGAGCCAGCCGTCGACCCGACCGGACCGAACTTGCGGGTGGCGTTGCGCCGTGCCGGGCCCGGCGGCCCGAACATCGTCGTCAAGGGCGGATCGTTCCTGTGCACGCCGCAATACTGCCTGCGCTACCGCCCCTCCGCCCGCCAGCCACAGGAAGTCGGCCTGGGCGCGAGCCATATCGGCTTCCGCACCGTCATCCGGGGGCGGTAGCGGGCTGGAAAGCCGCCTCTAGCCGTCCTTGAAACGCGCGTCGCGCCAAGCGATGGCGGCCTTCAAGCCCTGCTCGTTGCGGATGCGGGCAAATTCTTTCTTCTCCGGGCTGCTGCCGCTGTTGAGCAGGACGTCGATGTCGAGCGCGGTCTTGAGCGCCGAGGACAGGCCCATCGCCTCATAGGAACGGTTGATCGCCTGCTTGGTCATTCGCACGGAGCGGGTCGACGCCTTTGCCATGGCGCCCGCCAGTGCCTCCGCCTTGGCCACCTCTTCGCCCGCAGGCACTACATGGTTGACGATGCCGAGGCGCAAGGCGTCTTCGGCGCTTACTTGGTCGTTGCCGGTCAGCAGCAATTCCTTCGCCGCCTTCGGCCCCGACACCCACGGCAGCAGCATTGCAATAATGCCCGTGCCGAAGCGCACCTCCGGCTCGCCAAAGCGCGTACCCTCCGCCGCCACGGTCACGTCGCAGGCCAGCGCCAACTCGAACGCCCCCGCCAGGCAGAAGCCATGCACGGCGGCGATAGTCGGCTTGGCCGAGTGCCAGAACTGCATGATGAACTCGAACTGGAGGCCCATCTGCGCCTCCCAATCCTGCACATCCTCCATCTTGCGCTCGCTGGCTGCCTTCAGGTCAAAGCCCGCGGAGAACGCACGCCCCTCGCCGCGTACCACGATCGCTTCGACCGAATCGTCCGCGTTCAGTTCGGCGACGGCGCGCAAAGTCTCGTGCATCAGCTCATTGTGAAAGGCATTCAGCACCCGCGGCCGGTCGAAGGCGATGGTGCCAATGGGGCCGTTGCGGGAGACGAGTATATGCTCATAGGAGGATGTTGCGGACATGGGGTTGACGCTCTGTCTTGCAAGGAAAAAGCCTAACCTGACGCCACCGCCGCCGCTTGCCAAGTCCCGCAGATCCCAGTTTCGCTGGCAGAATGGCTGGCAGAGACTGTTTCGGCTAGAATGCCCTCTGAACATGGCTTGCAGCAACCTGTGGCTGGAGAGAGACATGGCCGGCTATGACCCCAAATTCCTCGGCGCATCATTCGAAATCCCCTTGCCGGACTTCGATGCCGGTCTGGCTGGAAACCTGGTCCGGGATGACACCCTGCGCAACGGCGTATGGGGTGACTACATTCACTATTCGGTCGCCCTCAACAAGAAGCTGCGCGCGCCGGTCGTCGCCTGCCTGAACATCAAGCAGACCGAATTGGGCAAGACCAGCCTCACCAAAGGCAGGAAAGCCTGGGCAAAGGCCAGCAACTTCGGTGCCGAGTTCCAATTGGGGAACGAGTACTACAAAGATGCGGGCAGCGCGAAAAACCATTATGACAAAGGCCATATGGCCATGCGCTACAACGCGGCCTGGGGCGCGGATGAACTGGCCGCAATCAAGGCGTCGAAAGATACCTACTGGTACTCCAACGCCGCCTTGCAGCATAAAAACCTCAACCGGGACGAGTGGCAATCGCTGGAGGGATGGGTCAGCGGGCTGCAGCGGGACCGGGATGACAATCTCACGACGTTTTCGGGCCCGATCTGGGGCAAATTCAACTGGTCGGTCATGCCGGAAGGAAGCGACCCGGCCATCGTGCCGGCGGCGTTCTTCAAGATCGTTTGCTTCGTCAACCAGGAAGACAAGCTGGAGGTTCGGGCGTTCATGTTCGTCCAGCACGCCGAAGCGATCATTGAAGGCGAAAGCAGCAAAGTATTCGATCTTGAGCTGTACCAGGTATCCGTGACTGAGATCGAGGAGTGGACGGGCCTGCGCTTTCACCCGTCCATCAGCGAAGCCAACCCCATCATCTTCGAGGTCGGCGAGGGCTCTACCAATCCGTTGAACGTGAGCAGCACGCCGGAACGCATAGAGGTGCATGGGCCGGGCGACATGATCCACCACGGCATGGTCCGCCCTCCCGTCGCTGATGACGATGTCGACGTCTTCATAGCCGCCGCCATGGTGAATCCCGCCGGTCCGGAACGCGATGCGGAATGGATATCCCTACTTAACCTCAAAGCCGAAACCGTACATCTTGATGGGTGGACCCTTGAAGACGCGAGAGGCCGCCTTCACACCCTCAGCGGTTCCGTCGGGCCGGGATTGGCGGCTGTCGTCCAGCCGGTCTCACCCCTGCAACTGGCAAACAGGGGCGGCTTCCTGCTGCTCCGCGACGCCAGCGGCGCCCGGATCGACAGGGTAACATGGGACGCTGCTAAGGGCGCGGTCGAGGGCAAGCCGGTTATCTTTGCCTATCGGGGAATTTACTGAATTGGACGGCTCTTTCGTCCCGCTCACAGAAAGCTTACTCGTTTGTGTGTAAGGTGCGCTCTATCTGCTTACAGACAGCACGATAAGCAGTGCAATTGGAGAGTTCTGTGAATCAATCGGCAGCCACCGAAACTTGGCGCAAAGCCAAACCCTTTGCGATAGCGGCTTTCTTGATCGCCGGCCTTGCTGCGTTCTTTGCGTTGGATTTGCATCAGTATGCCTCGTTTAAGGTTTTGGCGGCGGAGCGCAACAACCTCGCCGCCTGGGTGGATGCAAACCCCATCGCCGCGCCTGCAGCCCTGATGGCGCTCTATGCGGTCGTTGTGCTGTTCTCCCTGCCTGTCGCCGCGTTCCTGACCCCGGCCATCGGCTTTCTGCTGGGCACAGCAATGGGCGCTGGCGTGGTCGTCATTGGCGCGACGGTCGGCGCGACGGCCCTGTTCCTTCTTGCCCGCAGCGGTTTCGGCGAGCGCTGGCGGGAAAAGGTCCGGGGCTGGCTGCATCGGTTCGACAAGGGCTTTCAGGAGAATGCCTTTCAATACCTGCTGATCCTGCGCCTGATGCCGGTCGTGCCGTTTTTCATCTTGAACATCCTGCCCGCCTTTGCCGGCGTGCCGCTCCGCAGCTATGTGGCCGCGACCTTCCTCGGCATTATCCCTGGCAGTATCGTTTATTCCAGCATCGGTGCCGGCCTGGATGCCGTCTTCGCACGGGGAGAGGTGCCGACACTCGCGATCTTCAGCGATCCGGCGGTGATCCTGCCACTGGCCGGCCTTGCGGTGCTGGCCGCGCTGCCGATGATCTACCGCCGCTGGAGAAACAGCCAGCGCCGCAGCGATGCACAGGCCGCGCCGACCATCTAACCCAAAGGATTTTACGCCATGAGCGAGCTAAAGCCCGACCTATGCGTTCTGGGCGCAGGTTCCGCTGGCCTGGTCGTCGCTGCCGGTGCTTCTCAGATGGGCGCGCGCGTCGTGCTGCTGGAGCCGGGGGAGATGGGTGGCGACTGCCTGAACTTCGGCTGCGTGCCGTCGAAGGCCCTGCTTTCCGCCGCCGCCCGCACGCCCCGGCCGAGCTATGCGGACGCCATGGCCACCGTCCAGCGCGCCATCGCCGCCATCGAGCCAAACGACAGCCAGGAACGGTTTGAAGGGCTGGGCGTCCAGGTCATCCGCCAGGCCGGCCATTTTGTTGACCCGCGCACCGTAGAGACCGGGGACGGAACCCGGATTAAGGCCCGGCGCTTTGTCATTGCCACCGGCGCGCGCGCATCCGTGCCGCCAGTGCCGGGCCTCGACGGGGTACCCTATCTGACCAACGAAACCCTCTGGCAACTGCGGGAGAAGCCGGAGCACCTGCTCATCATGGGCGGCGGCCCGATCGGTTGCGAGATGGCGCTGGCCCATGCGCAGCTTGGCTCGCGGGTGACGGTCATCGAAATGGCCAGCATCCTGCCCAAGGACGACCCGGAACTGGTCGATCTGTTACGTCAGCAGTTGGTCGCCGAAGGCGTAACGCTCCGCGAAGGCGTTGCGGTCGAGGGCGCTTCCGGCAGCGACGGAGCCATCACCCTCACGCTGTCCGAAGGCGAAGCCGTCACCGGCTCTCACCTGCTCGTGGCGGCCGGACGGCGCGCGAACATTGAAAGCCTGAACCTGGAGGCCGCAGGCATCCAGACGGCGCACGGTGCGGTGAAGGTGGATGCGCAGACTCTGACCACCAACCGCAAGGTCTACGCTATCGGCGACGTGGCGGGCGGACCGCAGTTTACGCACGCCGCGGGGTACCAGGCGGGCGTGGTACTTAAACGCGCGCTCTTCGGCCTGTTCTGGACCAAGGCAGACCACGGCCTGATGCCCTGGGTCACCTATACCGACCCGGAGCTTGCCCATATCGGCCTGAACGAAGCCATGGCGCGGGAGAAGCATGGCGGCGATATCCGGATCCTGCGCTGGCCATTCGCGGAGAACGACCGGGCCATCGCGAGCGGCAAGACCGATGGGCTGGTCAAGGTTATCACGACGCCCAAAGGCCGCATTCTGGGCTGTTCTATCCTGGGCGCCAATGCCGGTGAGCTGATCCTGCCCTGGTGCCTCTCCATTCAGAACAAGCTCAAAATCAGCGCGATGGCCCAGGTGGTCGCGCCTTACCCGACCCTGTCTGAAGCATCCAAACGGGCGGCGGGCAGTTTCTACACCGCCAGCCTGTTCTCGCCCCGCACCCGCAAGGTTGTTCGGTGGGTGCAGCGGCTGCTGCCGTGAGGGGACATTTGACGATGACGGCCACCATCATCCGGGCAATCAAGACGAGCGACGCCCCGCACGCCGCGCGGATATTCTTCGAAGCGGTCCACGAAGGCACCAAGGAACACTATTCGCGGGAGCAGCGCCTCGCCTGGGCGGGCGAAACCGTCGACCGCGAGGCCTGGCACGCGCGCCTCGACGGACAAATAGGCTTTGTCGCCGAGCAGCACGGCGAGCCGGTCGGCTTCATGACCATCGACGCCACCGGCTATATCGACTTCGCCTTCGTATTGCCGTCGGCTGCCGGGGCCGGTGTCGGCAAGCTGCTGTACCAGGCAGTTGAAGAAAAGGCGCGGAACCTGGGCGCAAACGTTTTAACCGCCAATGCCAGCAAAGCCGCGAGACCCTTCTTTGAACGCCACGGCTGGTCGGTCGTCGATGAGCAAGTCGTGGAACGGCGGGGCGTCCGCCTTACCAACTACCGCATGAAGAAAGAGCTTTGACCGGCGCCTTTCCGATCGGGGTCCATCTTAGCCCCTTTCCAGCCGGATGCCTCCGCGGATAGTCTAGCGTCAAACGAGCACCCTAGAATCTCAGAGGAAACTTCCATGACCATTCTCGTCGTCGGCGGCGCAGGCTTTATCGGCCGCCGCATGATCCCGATGCTGGTGAACGAAGGCCACGACGTGGTCTGCGCCGACATCAATTTCGGCCTCGCTGCTAACATCCTGGAGCCGCTCGCCCCGAAAGTCCGCATGGTCCGCGCCGACGTCACCCAGTTCGATGACATGGTCCGGCTGGTGCATGAGGTGAAGCCGAAGACCCTCATCAATCTTTCCTATTTCATCGGCTCCGACATGCCGCCGCACGTGGCGACCAAGCTGAACGTGGTCGGCATGGACAATTGCTTTGAGGCGGCTCGGCTTGGCGGCGTGCCGCACACGGTGTTCGCCTCCTCGCTGGCGGTCAGCGGCCAGCAGAAGAATTTCGGCGAGCGAATGGTGAACGAGGACGACCCGAAATACGGCACCCTGCAATACGCCGTGAACAAGATCTTCAACGAGTTCCAGGCACAGGATTACCGCGAGAAATACGGCATGACGATCACCTGCGTCCGCCCGGCGAACGTAACCGGTCCGGACAAGGTGGACGGCTCCATCGACCATGTACGCTGCATGGTGCTGCCGGCCCGCGGCGAACCCGTCAGCTTCCCGCACGCCGACGCCACCCGGTGCCCAATCCACGTGGACGACATCGCCACGGTCTTTGCCCGTGTTGCCATGAAGGACAAGCCGGACCACCCGATCTACAACAGCGGCGGCCACACCATCAGCATGGGCGATCTGGCCAAGATCGTGCGCGGCTACCTGCCCGATGCACAGATTACGTTCGAGAACGAGACCGGCGGCAAGGATGCAAGCGGCAACTACCTGATCGACAATTCCCGCCTGGTACAGGAGTTCGAGTTGCAGTACCCGCCGTTCGAGCAGCGTGTGCGCGAGATCATCAACACCGTGCGCCACGAAGAGGGACTGCCGGAGGTCTGACGGTCAGCGCCAGATCGTGCCCAGCACCCGCTTGAAATTGCCGCCCAAATAGCCGCGGATCTGGTCCTCGCTCCAACCGTGCGCAACCAGCGCCTCGGTCACTTTCGGCAGGTCGGCGTGGCTGCGCACATCGGCGAGGTAGCGCTCCGGGATGGCCTCTCCGAAGATCTTGTTGAACTTGTTGATGCCGTCCCAGCGGCGCGGCGGCGTGCGCTCGAATGCGATCTTCGGCAGGTCCGCGCCGCTCGCTAGGTCCGTGCCGAAGCCAACATTCTCCGGCCCGGCGACATCGCAGAGATAGTCCAGCTGGCGGATATAGTCGCTAATGTCCGGCTTACGCTTCTCGTCGCCGTCCCAGTTCATCGGGCCATAGATGCTGGCGCCGATATAGCCGCCCTTTGCCACCAGCGCGCGGATCAGGTCATCCGGCTTGTTGCGCGCAAGCGGGTTCAGGGCGTGGGCATTGGCGTGTGTAACCAGGCAGGGCTTCTCGCTCGCCTCGATCGTGTCCATGGCGGTGCGGTAACCGACATGGGACAGGTCGATGGCGATGCCGAGTTCGTTCATGACCTGCACCACTTCGCGGCCATAGGTGGTGAGGCCCGCGCCTTCCGGCTCCAGACAGCCGTCGCCGATCATGTTCCGGTAGTTGTAGGTCAGCTGCATGATGCGCAAACCCAGCTTGTGGAACAGATACAGCCGGTCGATCCTGTCGGCGATGGGCCGGGTGTTCTGCCAGCCGAGGATCGCACCGATCTTGCCCGTGGCCTTCGCCTTGTCAAAGTCGGCAACCGTCTCGATCCCCATCCAGGCGCTATCCGGCTGGGCCAGACGCTCCCGCCAGCGCGCCACTTCCTGGCAGGCCTGCTCGAAATCGCACTCAAAGTTGCAGGCGGTAACGTTAATCGCGTCGATAGCGCCCGCGCGCAGATGATCTGGCCAGCCGTCGGCGTGATACACGAGGCTATCGATTACCAGCGCATCGCGGTGGAGAGAAAGGGCGTCGGTCATGGACTAATCCTCGTCCGCATAAGGGTTCTCGGGCGCCCGCAGCAGCACGCGGATCGGCACGCCCACCAGCCCGAAATCATTGCGAAGGCCGTTGATCAGGTAACGCACATAGGCCGTCGGCAGCTTGCCGGCGCGGGCGGCAAACACTGCGAAGGTCGGAGGGCGGCGCTTGATTTGGGTGATATAGCGCAGACGCAGGCGGCGGCCAGCCACCAGCGGCGGCGGATGCGCCTCCTGCAAGGCGGCGAACCAGCGGTTCAGCTTGCCGGTCGGCACGCGCACGTTCCAGGTGTCGTAGATCTGGGTCACTGCCTGCATCAGCCGCTCGACCCGGTTGCCAGTCAGCGCCGAAAACGTCACCACCGGAATGCCCCGCAATTGTGTGAGCGAAGTTTCCAGCCGATCCGTGATCTTCTTTAGCGTTTCCTGCCGCTTATCGACGGCGTCCCATTTGTTCACTGCCAGGATCAGCGCCCGGCCCTCGTTCTCCACATGCCGAGCGATGGCGAGGTCCTGGCGGTCCAGGCCCTCCGTCGCATCGAACATCAGGACCACCACATGGGCGAAGCGGATGGCCCGGATGGTGTCGCTGGTGGACAGGCGCTCCAAAGAGTCATGAATACGGGCGCGCCGGCGCAGGCCGGCCGTATCGATCAGACGGATCGGCCGCCCTTGGTATTCCCAGTCCACCGCAATCGAATCGCGGGTCAGGCCCGGCATGGCGCCGGTAATCACCCGTTCCTGCTTTAGCAGGCGATTGAGCAGCGTTGACTTCCCGACATTCGGGCGGCCGACAATGGCGAGTTGCAACGCCTTGGGCTCGGCCTCATCGTCAATGTCCGGCTCCAGGCTTGCGCTGCCGACGGCCTCCCCGGCAGCGTCATCGTCGCCGGAAGCGTCTTCCTGTTCAGGCTCTGGGTCTGGCTCTTCCTCTCCCGCCACCGCGTCCACCAGGGCCTGATAAAGATCAGCCATGCCTTCGCCATGTTCGGCGGAGATTGGCACGGGATCGCCCAGCCCCAGGCTGAATGCCTCGATCAGGCCAGGCTGCCCGGCACGGCCCTCGCACTTGTTCGCAACCAGAACGACCGGCTTTTCCGCCTTGCGCACCTGCAGGGCGAATTGCTCATCGACCGGCGTAATGCCTGCACGCGCATCAATCAGCAGGAGTACCGCATCCGCCTCCTCGATGGCGCGCTGGGTCTGCAATTGCATGGCCCGGTCGAGGTCGGAGTCCGGCGCATCTTCATAGCCCGCCGTGTCGATAGCCTGGAAGTTGAAGTCGGCGATATGGGCGTCGCCATAGCGCCGGTCGCGGGTCACGCCCGGCCGGTCATGCACCAGCGCCTGGCGCAAGCCGATCAGCCGGTTGAACAATGTGGACTTACCGACATTCGGCCGCCCAACAATCGCAATACGCGAGGCCATAAGTTTTTCTGCCTTACCGGAACGCCGTCAGCGTGCCGTCGTTCGCATATATATAGAGTGTTTCGTTTGCTACAACCGGCGACAATATGGTGTCATTGCCGGTAGCGAGAGTGCTGATGAGCGTGCCGTCTTCTGGCGAGTGAAACGACACTTCCCCATCAGAACGGACCAGAATCAGTTGTCCACCGGCGAGCACTGGACCGGCATAGAAATATCGGCCCTCCTGATCTTCCGGGTCCTCAAACCGCTGCAGCGGCGCAACCCATCGGACATAGCCTCTGTTCCGTTCCAAAGCGATCAGTTCAGCCTCTGTCGAAACAATGAAGATCCAGTCTCCGGCAGCCCAGGGGGATTGGGTACTGCCGACGCGTTGCTCCCACAAGCGATTGCCGGTGCGCAGCGAAAAGCCAGCAGTGCGGCCTGCCGCGCTGGATGCAAAGACTGCATTTCCGTCCATCGCCGGATTTCCGGCAATCGCCGACAACTTGGCGCCAAAGTCGAAGCGGCGGAGCGCCGCCAGCGAGTTGCGCCAGAGTTCCCGGCCATTCGCCGTGCGCACTGCCAGGACTTCTCCCGTACCCAGGGCGGCAACGACTGCATCATCATTGGCCGCCGGAGATGCGCCTCTCAGCAAAGCTGCGCCGGTGGAGGTGCCTGGCACATCCCACAGCCGCTCTCCGTTTTCGGCGCTCAGAGAAACGAGCCGATCGTCAGTCGTCACGAACAGAACCTGACCAGACTTGACGGTCGGTGCGCTGCGGACCGGTGCAGGCACGGGGACCTGCCAGAACGAGCGGCCTGTTTCCGCTTCCAGGGCCATCGCACGGGCATTTCCGCCGGTTACGTAGACGCGGCCCCCATCAACGGCGATGCCGCCGCCAAAGCCATTATGCTCCCCGGATACCGCGCTACCGACGGCCCAAAGCTCCTCGCCGGTGCTGGCATCGTAGGCCCGGACATTCAGAACTGAGTCCATCAGAAAGATACGGCCGTCGGCGATAACCGGCGGCGTCAAGGGACGCCGGGCGGAATCATCGGCGCCGACCGCGTCGTTATTGCGCCAAACCTCCGTCGGCGCGCTACTGAGCGCGAGGTGGCCGCCAAAATGAGAAGCACTACCCTGCGCCTGCGGCCATTCGGGCTCCCGCACCGGTGGCGGCAGGTCGACCGGCACGGTGGCGATCTCGTCCTGGGCAGAGATGCTGCGGTTCTCCTCCAGGATCGCTATGCGCGTGCCAGGCAGCGGCGGGGCTTCGCTTTCTCCGAAGAATGTCCCGCCACAGGCGGAGAGCGTCAGCGCCAGCGCGACCAGTCCGAGTTTATAGCTGCGCAAGGTAAGCCTCTGCCCGTGCTCGGGCCGATACCGGCGAATCCGGGTCATCACGCAGACGTCCCCAGAGCTCCTTTGCCCGATCCGGGTTGCCCGAACGGTTTTCCAGGTACGCACTGAGTTCCCACGCGGCGAACCGCCATTCGCTACTGTCCGCCGTCAGCGGCGCGAGCCAAGCCAGCATGGCTCCGGCATCGCCGGTATCCAGGTCAAGCTCCACCGCACGGATCGTCGCCAGCGCGCGGTAGGGCTCGCCCAGACCATCGTTCTCCCGGATGCTTTGATAAAGCCCCCGTGCGGTTTCCACATCGCCGCCCTTGGCCCGGATCGCCGCCTCCTGGAGCAATGCCAGCGCGTTCTGACGGTCATTGCCTTGCGTCGTTACGGCAGCAAACCTTTCGATCGCTTGTTCGTCATTTCCCGCCTGGGCCGCTAACAGGCCCGCATGCATGGTATTTGTAACCGAGAGGTTCTGCCGCAGCTGGTATTCCTGCCAGCCGACCCACGCGGCGGTGCACAGCACGATCACCGCCGCGATCCCGAGAATGTATTTCCCGTACTTCTTCCAGACGTTTTCCCAACGGTCTCGGCGAAGCTCTTCGTCAATTTCCTGAAAAATGTCAGCCAAGTCGGTCGGTTCCTGCCGGTCCAGCGCTGGTAGCGCCGCGGTTTGAATAACGTGTATCTGCCAAAGGACTGCAGAACTGCAAGGGCGGTAGCATATCCTGCCCCCTGATTCCATACTGCCCATTGGTCAGTATGACTGGACGCAGCCGGTTTTTGACGAAATGATGACATTAGGAGCCCTACCGGCGTGACCGCCGGGGGAACACAAACGGCCGTCAGGCCGGGCCGGACGCGAATGGCCGAATGGCCAAGCAGGACAGGGCCAAGCAGGACAGGATTGAGAGAGACGGGAGTACCCTGACAGTGAGCAAGGTGGTGGAGCTGGAAAATTTCCGGCGTGCGAAGCGGCGGGTCTTCTTTGACAAGCGCGAACTTCGCGAACTCATGGGGGTGTATAGCCGCCGTGTCGCCAGTGGAGAGTGGCGCGACTACGCCATCGACCATGAAGCAGGCATGGCCGTTTTTTCGATTTTCCGAAGCGCCTATGAATTGCCTTTGTACCGGGTCGCGAAAATTGCCGGGCGCAGCGCCTCCGAACAGACCGAATGGATGGTGATAAGCGGCTCGAAACGGTTGAAGCGGTCGGCTTCGCTCCTGGATGTCCTGTCGGTATTCGACGAAAAGCTGGAAGTGGTCCGCTAGCAATTTTGGCCACGCAGCCGGATGGGTCTTGTTCGTCCCGCCTACCCTGCGTGGCTAGCAATCGGGCAAAACCTGATTGCACTCTGCCACAATAAGCACCAAATGCTTCTTACACATGCATACAATCTGTTTGCATGACCTGCATGACGGTCAAATGGCCGTTCTTGCAGAATCAGCCGGAGCATAGTGGTATCAAACCAGAAACCGATCATGTTCGCTGTCACTTTTCGTCAGATGAAGCGATCAGCGGAACGTCCGATCCGTCCGCACAAGTCCGTTGCCCACCTGGAGATCATCGATCCGACGGTGGACGCAGCCGATGCCCTGCGGTATGGCCAGAAATCGGACGCAAGCGATTTTGGCTTCTAGCGCTGAGAGCCATTCTCCGGCGTACCGGTCACACCTCCGGCGATTGCGGCAGCGCCAGGCCCTATGGCATGGTCCAACAGGATATTTTATCTGGCTTTAACTTACGCCCGTATAAGATAACCGACGCAAACGTTCGTTACTCATGAAACCGTTAACAGCTTGGCAATACAATGCAGCATGATTTCGTTCTTCATATCGGTGCCAACAAAACCGGCAGTTCTGCCGTGCAGGCGTTTATCCGCTCCAACCTGAGCGTCTTTCAAGACGCTGGATATCTGGTGCCCGACTCCAACCTGGATACGTCGGGACGAATCACCGGCGAGCAGGTTTTTGCCTTTCAGAAGTATATCGTGCCGAACGATGTGGCCGCGCTGACCGCCACATTCGACCGGCTGAAGGCTGAAGCTGGACAGAACACCGTTCTTTGTTCCGCAGAAAACCTGTCCAATCCCGGCCGGCACCAAACATTCACCGAAATCGGCCAAAAGTATTCGGTCAAGGTGGTGCTTTATATACGGCGGCAGGATGATTTGATTGCCTCGTCCTGGCAGCAATGGCATTCGAAGGTATCGGATGATTTCAATGCTTGGCTGATAACCGCCCTTCAGAGCATAGGCCATTGGGAGCGGACAATTTCCGGCTGGGAGAATATTGTCGGTACGGGAAATGTATCGGTCCGTATTTTTGAGCGGGAGAGCTTTCCCGAAGGCAATATCATGCTGGACTTCCTGGAATGCCTCGGAATTCCATACCAGGATGTTCCACTTGAATTTCCCAGTGGCGACATCAATCCGTCATTCAGCGATGCCATGACGGGCCTCGTGGCCGGCAACAAATCGATATTCAAGAACACCGACGACAATGAATTCTATCAAATGATTCAAGCGCTAACGGGCGACACTTATATTGAGCGGAAAAAAATCTCCCTGATGACAGCGAAGCAACGGGAGAATACTGTAAAGTTCTTCGAGGCACAAAACGAGCGTATCAGGGAGAAATACTTCCCCAACCGGGAAGCATTGTTCAAACCGCTCGACCACGCCAAATACCGCTATCTTTCAACCGAAGAAATCGCGCTGGAACAGCGCAAAATCATGATGCATCTGATTTTTTCGCTTTGGAAGCAATCGAAGGCCTAACAGGCTGCGAAAGCGTGCGATTAACGCGTGACGCCGGAGGAGTTCACACTCCTCCGGCGCCATTGGCTGGATGATGAGCAGCTGGTTAGGCGGCTTTCGCCTCTACCTCACCTTCGATCTGCGGTGCCTGCACTACGCCGTTAATGGCGATCTTACGGGGCTTCAACGCCTCCGGAATTTCGCGTGCAAGGTCGATGTGGAGCAGGCCGTTCACCAGTTCCGCGCCCTGCACCTTCACGTGGTCCGCGAGCTGGAAGCTGCGGCGGAAGGTACGGCCAGCAATGCCCCGGTGCAGGAAGGTCTGAGGCTCTGGCGTTTCCGGCTGCTTGCCGGACACGAACAGGACTCCATCCTTCACTTCGATATCAAGGTCGGCTTCCGCGAAGCCCGCGACCGCCATGGTGATGCGGTAAGCGTTCTCATCCATCCGCTCGATATTGTAGGGCGGATAACCGTTGGCCTCGTCAGCACGCATGGCGGATTCGAGCATGCGCTGCATCCGGTCAAAGCCGACCGAGGAACGGAATAGGGGGGAGAAATCAAACGTAGTCATCGCTTCAAGTCCTCTCTTCTGAGCAACAAGCGGTTAGGTCAAAGAACCGCCCATTTGGGCCGGTCCTGCCACCGGGTGGACGCCCGCTAATGCAGCGCGCCTTGGTGGCGAAGAGGAGATGGGAAGCAGCTCGCGGTGTGTCAAGAGGCGTCAACGGCCAAAAAAGCGGCCGCTGCCCCGGCCGGACGCCCAGCCCTGGGCCGGACCAAGCGCCGGGATCTTTTGGAAGCGGGAGAGAGATTAAGCAGCGCGATCCCGGGCCTTCTGCCAGGTCAAGCCCGGCGATCGGCCCAGAAAGAGTCCTTTCGTAAGAGGCGCTTAGAGGTCCCCCTCGGCCTTCATCATGCGTAGGCTCTCGCGGAAGGCTTCGACCGTCGCGACGCGGTCGTCGTCGGTGTGGACTGCAGCGATGTTGCCGCCGGGCCAGCCCATGATATCCACCCCGTTCAGGATCATGGCGAGCCGCAGCTTCTGCACCGAACCCGGCGCATTGGCCTTCAACTCCTCATAGCCGAGGGCCAGCGGATCGAAATTGTCCGGCGAGACATCCGCCCTGCCCTTCGGGTTCGTGAAGACATGGAAGGTCGAATACTCGCCATAAACCGCCCAGGGCACGCCTTCTGCCCGGATGACGTCATTCAATTCGGCGCGCAATGCCTCGCCATACGCATTCGCTTTTTCGCACATGCCGTCATTCGCGATGATCTCCAGCGCGGCGAGGCCGGCCGCAGCACTCACCGGGTTGGCGTTGTAGGTGCCCTGATGGCCGATTTTCTCGAAGCCCTTGCTCGCGGCCTTCTCGAAATCCAGCAGTTCCAGGATCGCCTCCCGCCCGCAAACCGCACCGCCGGGCAGACCGCCCGCAATGATCTTTGCGAAAGTGGCGAGGTCCGGCGTGACGCCTGACGCCTGCTGCGCGCCGCCAGGGGAGACGCGGAAGCCGGTCACCACCTCGTCGAAGATCAGCACCGCGCCGTGCTTGTCACACTGCTCGCGCAGGAACTGGAGGAAGCCGGGCGCAATTGGCACCATGCCGGTGGAGGAGCCAGTCGGCTCCAGGATCATGCCGGCAATGGAATGCTCGGCGAAGGCCTGCTCCACTGCCGCACGGTCATTGGGATCGACCAGCACGGTTGCCGCCGTGATGCCGGCGATAACGCCCGGCGTTGGCGTTCCGTCCATATGGCCCGCCTGACCGCTGGGCATGTGATCGTTCCAGCCATGGAAGTGAGTACGGAAGCGCAGCATCGTGTCCCGCCCGGTAAATGCGCGGGCAAGGCGTACGGCCATCATGGTGGCCTCGGTACCGGAGGAGGTGAAGCGCACCCGCTCCGCACAAGGCACCATGCGCTTAATCTGCTCCGCCCACATCACCTCGCGCGGATGGCTGGCGCCGAAATGGGTTCCGTCGGCCAGCGCCGTCTGCATGGCAGCCAGCACCTTTGGATGGTTATGACCCAGCAGCAGCGCGCCGTGGCCACCGAAATAGTCGACATATTCGTTGCCGTCGGCGTCCCATTTATGCCCACCTTCGCCGCGCTCGATATAGAGGCTATAGGGCGCCAGGTGGCGGCTGTCATGGGTGATGCCGGAAGGGAAGCTTTCGCGCGCCCGCTCCGCCCATTCGGCGGACTTCGGCGTCTTTGCGACATAGGCGGAAATGATGCTGGAATTTGAAAGCATGGTGTCGGGCACGGCTTGGCTTCCTTCTGGACGCTGGCATGGTTAGGCTTCCCTGAAACCATAGCCATTCGAAAAGGACCCGTCACCCATGGCCAACATTCTCGCCGACGCTATGCATCAAAGCTCCATCGTCATTGACGGGCTGATTATCTCGGACTGGTCCAGGGACGTTTTTGAGCAAATGCACCGGGGCGGGCTTACGGCGGCGAACTGCACGTGCTCCGTCTGGCATGGCTTCAACGACACCATGGCCAACATCGCCCAGTGGAAGAAAATGCTGGCGGAGAACGCGGACATTCTCATGCAGGTGCACTCCGCTGCCGATATCCGCGCTGCAAAGGATGCGAAGAAGGTCGGCATCATCCTCGGCTGGCAGAACACTTACGCGCTGGAACAGAACATCGACCATCTACGCCTCTTCCGCGATCTGGGCGTGCGGGTGATGCAATTGACCTACAACACTCAGAACCTTGTCGGCTCCGGCTGCTGGGAGTCGCGGGACAGCGGCTTGTCAGACTATGGGCGGGACGTGATCGACCTGATGAACGAACTGGGGATTCTCGTGGACCTCTCCCACGTGGGCGACCAGACCAGCCGCGACGCCATTGAGCATTCGAAGAAGCCGGTCGCCTACACCCACTGTTTCCCCGGCGCGATCATGGAACATCCGCGCAACAAGTCGGATGAGATGCTGAAGCTGATTGCGTCGAAGGGCGGCTTCGTCGGCGTCGTGGCCTATACCCCCTTCATGCCAAAGGGCGACGACTCCAGCGTGGAAGACGTGCTGGACGGCATCGAGCACGTGATGGGCGTGGTCGGCGAAGACCAGGTCGGCATCGGCACCGATTTTACGCAAGGCTATGGCGTCGACTTCTTCGAATACCTGCGCAGCGACAAGGGCACCGGACGCTCTTTGGGCCAAAGCATGGCGCAACGCCCGGCGAACCCGAAGGGCCTGGACGGCCCGAGCGAATACGTGAACCTCACCGAAGCCATGATGAAACGCGAGTGGAGCGAAAAGCGCATTCGCAAGGTTCTGGGCGAGAACTGGCTGGCGTTCCTGGAGAAAGTGTGGGGCGGGTAGGCCGAACCAGAACCGCGTCCGCACGGCCTTTACAGGCGCAGGCACTCCGGCGATGGGTCACCGACCGGCCACAATGGCCGGTGGCCACTCGCAGCCAGGCTAGTCAACCCAGCGTTAACCAAACGTCACGTTCACCTGCATGGCGATGGTGCCCTCCGGCGTAAGGCTCCAGCAGTCGCAGCCAGCATCGGTCGGCTTACCGACGAGTGTAATCGGCGTATTGGCGAACAGCGGCGCGCGGGCGCGCATGCGGTAGGTTTTGATCGTCTTGCCGGGGTTCATGTCGCGGACGAAGTTGATCAGCAGGGTCGAACTGAACGGCCCATGCACCACCAGCGCCGGATAGCCCTCCACGTCCTTCGCCCAGGGCGTGTCGTAGTGGATGCGGTGGGTGTTGAACGTCAGGGCCGAAAAGCGGAACAACGCTGCCTCGTCCAAGGAATGCTCGCGCTTCCACACCGTATCGGCAGGCGGCGTCTCCCGCTTCGGCGCGGCGCTTGACGAGCCCTCGGCCACGGCCTCGCGGAAGGCGGTGCCGCGCTCTTCCTCAATGGCCAAGCCGTTCGGGCCATAGATGCGGCTGACCACGGTCGCGAACACCAGCGCGCCGGTAGAGCCGCTCTTCATCTGGATGTCGGTCAGCTCCGTCTCGCGCCGACATTCGTCGCCAATGCGGAGCGGCTGGTGGAAGGTCCAGGTCGTGCCTGCGAACATACGGCGCGGCAGCGGCATCGCCGGGATCACCCCCGAAGACGTCGGCGCACCGTCTGGCCCCAGTTCGCCGGGCCGCGTCGTCGGCAGAAACCAGAACTGGTGCCAGCCCTGGGGAATCGGCGTGCCCAGCTGCGGGTCGGCTTCCTGGCGGTCGAGCGTGGCGTTCATGGCGGCCATCGGCCAGGCGGTGATGGTGTCCCGGTCTTCGACCGTGTTGCCGATGTGGCTGCGCAGGTCGTCGATATCGATGGCGGGCGAAACGGTATCAGGCATGTTGGCGTTCTCCTCGGTTGTTGGCATGCTAGGGGCAACATTCGAAACACGGAAGCCTGAGGAAACTGAAAAGATGCGCGTGTTCGCCCAATTGCCGGTCGATGACTGGAAGAAAACCGCCGAGGCCGCCAAGCGGGCCGAGGCTGCCGGTTATGACGGCGTCTCCACCTCCGAACTGGCGCACGACCTGTTCATGCCGCTCGCCATTGCGGCCAGCGTGACAGAGCGGGTGGCGCTCAACACCTCCATCGCCGTCGCCTTCCCGCGCTCGCCGATGATAACGGCCAATATCGGCCACGACCTGCAAACCAACTCCGGCGGCCGGTTCGAGCTGGGGCTGGGCTCCCAGGTGAAGGGCCATAACGAGCGCCGTTTCTCTACGCCCTGGCGCGATCCGGTCGGGCGGATGCGGGAATACATCGAGTCCATGCGCGCGATTTGGCGTTGCTGGGAACAGGGCGAGAAACTCGATTTCCAGGGCGAGCATTACAATTTCAGCCTGATGACGCCGGAATTCTCGCCGAAGAAAAATGGCCATCCGATTCCGCCGGTCTCCGTCGCGGCGGTCGGACCGGATATGCTGCGCATGGCGGGCCGCATTGCCGATGGCGCGCGGCTGCACGGCTTCTGCACTAAGAAATACGCCGAGGATGTCTGCATGGAGCGGATCGCCCTGGGGCTCGAACAGAGCGGGCGCAGGCGCGAAAACCTGGAAATTTCCGGCGGCGGCTTCGTCGCCACCGGCAAGGACGAGGCGGAAGTGGCGGAGAAGATCGAGACCATCCGCTACCGGGTTGGCTTCTATGGCTCCACCCGCACCTACCTGCCGGTGTTCGCGGTACACGGGCTGGAGGAACTGGGGCTTAAGCTGCACAAGCTCTCGGTCGACGGCAAATGGGACCAGTTGGCGGCGCAGGTACCCGATGACGTGGTACGTCTGTTCGCGGCGGTCGGCACCCATGATGAACTCCCCAAAGCCATCGAGGAACGTTTCGGCGGCGTGGTCGACGTCATGCGCTTCGACCTTGGCGGCGACATCGCGCCCGACCAGCACGCCGACCTAGTGGCAAAGATCAAGGCGATACCGAGCCGCTTCCAGGGCTTCGCCAACGCCGCATAACCCTATCTCTTGCGCCGAACAAACCCACAGCACGGGCGGAAAACCCTCAGTTGCCCGGCGCAACGGAAGGTACGCTTAGACACCCTTGTTGGAGATCCCCTATGACGTTCCGTTACCGCATCGGCATCGACATCGGCCGGAAACTCCCGGCGGAAGAGGCCCTGGCCTGGGCAAAGGCCAACGATGTCCACTACTTCGACATCCAGTGCGATATCGCACCGAACGCCATGGCGCGTTTTGACGGGAAAACCTGTGCCGCCATCCGTGAGACCTGCGCACAGGACGGCCTGCATCTCGGCCTGCACACGCTCAGCGCCGTGAACGTGGCGGAAATCGCGCCGTTCCTGCGGGACGCGGCGGATCAATACCTCTGCGCCTATATCGATCTAGCGAAGCAGATGGCTGCGGAGTGGGTAGTGGTGCACGGCGGGTATCACTTCACTGACGATAAAGGCCTGCGGAAACAAGCGAGCATCGACCGGCTGAAACGCGCCGTTGCCTATGCGGAGGAACAGGGCGTTCTGCTGCTGCTCGAAAACCTGAACGGCGAGCCGAACCTGGCCGAGGTCCACTACATGCCCGACACCATGGCCGACACGGTCGAATGGTTCGAGGCCATCCCGTCCGATTATCTGAAATGGGCCTTCACGATCAACCACGCCCACTATGACAAGGATGGCATCGCTGCCTGGATCGACGGCATGGATATGAGCCGCTGCGAGGAAGTCCGCGTCGCCGACAATAACGGCGAGTACGAACTCCACATGCATCCGGGTACCGGCACCGTCGATTTCGCAGACATGTTCGGTCGGCTGGGAAAATCGAACTTTCAGGGCCATTACATGTGCGGTTGGGGCACGCTGGAGGACATGCTGGAAGGCCGCGAATACCTCGTCGAAACGGCCCGCCAGGCAGGCATAGCCGGCTAGCCGGCAGCGGCCCGATATACCGGAAAACCGTTGACGGCTGCCGATTTCACCCGCAAGACTGCCCATGCTTTAACCAATCACTCGCTTTATGGGAGATACGCCATGAAACTCGCCAAGCACCTGATGCTGGCCGCGGCCGGCGTTGCGCTGGCCGCAACCGGCGCGATTGCAGACGACTACCCATCCAAGACCATCGAAGTCGTAACCCATGCGGGCGCGGGCGGCGGCACCGACGTGAACAGCCGCATGATGATGCTGCGCACCCGCCGCGAGTTGGGTGCCGACATGGTCGTCGTTAACAAGCGCGGCGGACCAAGCGGTGCGCTCGCCATGCAGTACTTCCAGACAAGGCCGGCCGACGGCTACACCATCATGACCTTCACCAACGGTCACGCGCTGACCATGGCACTGGGCAAGTCCGACCTGAAGGTGGAGGACATGCGCCCGATCGCCCGCGGCACCAACGATCCGCAGGTGCTGATGGTGAACTGCAATACGTCCCCTTACAAAAACTCCGACGAGTTTCTGGCTGGCGCGCGCGAGACCAAGCTGAAGTTCGGCACAACGAATATCGGCGGCTTGGACCACATCACCGCCTATATGTTCGCCAAAAAGGCGGGGGCCCCGCAGCCCGACATCGTGCCGTTCAAGGGCGGCGGTGAACTGGCGACGCAATTGGTGGCAGGCTCCATCGATGTTGGCGTGTTGAACCTGTCGGAAGCGTCAGCCCAGATCGAAGCCGGCGACATCTGCCCAATGGTCGTCCTGGACGACAAGCGCATGGCGCCGATCCCGGAAGTAAAGACCGCGGTTGAGATGGGCGTCGACGTGAAGTTCGCCACTGTCCGCGGCTTCGTCACCCATGCCGGCGTGCCGGACGACCGGGCCAACCTGCTGGAAGAAAAGATGCTGAGCGCGATGGATCACTCCATCTACCAAGCGTATCTGGTGACCTCCGGCCTCGACAGCTCGTCCGTGCTGGGTGCCGAGGCCTGGGGCAAACAGATCAAGGAACTGGTCGATGCCCTGGTCCCGGCTGCCAAGGAAATGGGCCTGGTGAAGTAAGGGCCTGGCCCTTTTCGTTCCCCTCGCCATTGCGAGGCACTGTAAGCGACGAAGCAATCCAGCAAAGTCAACACGCGGTTCGACGATGCTCTGGATTGCTTCGCGCCTCTCGCAATGACGGTTCTAGCAGGAACCAACCTTATGAAAATCACCGGCCAATGCCTTTGCGGTCACATCTCCTACGAAGCCGAGATCGATCCGGCCCGCGTGGGGATTTGCTACTGCACGGATTGCCAGCGAAGCTCCGCGTCCGACTACTGGGTCATTGCCGGGGTTGACGGCGGCTCCTTCCGCTTGCTTTCGGGAGAACCGAAAACGTTCACCAAGACGGCCGAGAGCGGCAACCGGCGCGAACTGGCCTTCTGCCCGGAATGCGGCACCCAGCTCTACGGCAGGCCGGCGGGCGGCGAAGGCAGCTTTTTCAGCCTGCGCGTCGGTACCGTGAACCAGAGGGCAGAGCTCTCGCCTGCCTTTCAGGTCTGGTGCGGCTCCCGCAATCCCTGGGTGCGCCTGCTCGAAGGCGTGCCGGCCCATGACCGCGGGTTTTCCCGCGAGCAGCGCAAAGCCTATGACTGACACCACGCCGGACGAACCCAAAGGCCTCGGCTGGGGCGACTATTGTGTTCCGGTGGTCGTCTTTATTTTCTGCGGCGTCGTCACTTACTTCTCCTACCAGTTGGAGGAGGCGCTGCCGATTATCGTTGGCCATTCCATGCAGCCGCGGGTTTGGCCTATCTTTCTGATGGCCATCATCGGCGCGCTCAACCTGATCCTCATCGCTCAAATCCTGAGCCAACCTGCCAGCCGCCGCGATTGGGAGCCGTACCAGACCTGGGCAAGCGCCGTTCTCCTGGGCGTTTTCTATCTCATTGCCACACATCTAGACATGATCCTGGCGATGGCCGTGGTCATGTTCGCGCTCTGCATGGTGTGGGGGGAGCGGCGCTGGTGGGTGGCCGCCGTGACCGCTATTGCAACCACCGCCATCGTCTTTTTCACCTTCGACCTGGTTTTGGAGGTGCGCTTCCCGCGCGGCATCCTGACCGACCCCTATTACGGATAGCAGCCGATGATCGCCGACGCTGTAGGCGCCATGTTCTCGGTCCTCGCGGACCCTTACCTGCTCGGGCTAATTTTGATCACCACCGTTGGCGGTGTGATCCTGGGCGCGCTGCCGGGTTTGGGCGCGACCACCGGCGCCGCCCTGTTGCTGCCGTTTACGCTGACCATGGAGCCGGTCGCCGCCATCGCGGTGTTGACGACCATCTATGTAAGCGCAACGTTTGCGGGCGCCATCACGGCCATTCTGATCAACACCCCGGGCACACCGGCGGCCGCTGCGACTTGCCTGGACGGCTTCCCTCTCGCCCAACGGGGCGAGGCCGGGCGTGCGCTCGGCATCGCGGTGGTGGCGAGCACGATTGGTGGCGTTTTTTCTGTCATCGTGCTGGCAATCGCCGCCCCCATGCTGGCGCGCGTCGCCTATGAGTTTCGGCCGCCGGAGTATTTTGCGCTGACAGTTTTTGGCCTTTCCATGTTGGCCTCGATCAGCTCCGGGGGCGCAATCCGCAATTTAATGGGCGGCCTGTTTGGCGTCTGGCTCGCCACTATCGGCGCGGATGCGATCACTGGTGTCGAGCGGTTCATGTTCGGCAATTACGAGCTTTACGAAGGCCTCAACTTCATACCCGTCCTGGTCGGCATGTTCGCCCTCAGTGAATTGCTGGTGCAGTCGCGCCGCCTGAATGAGGTTGTCGAGACCATCTCCATGAAGGCGGTGAAGCTGCCCACCATGGCCGACTACAAAAAGATCTGGCGCGCGGTGCTGCGCTCCTGCGGCATCGGCACGTTCATCGGCGTCTTGCCAGCGGAAGGCGCAACGGTCGCCAGCATGATCGGCTATTCGGAGGCCAAACGATGGAGCCGCACGCCGGAGGAATTTGGCAAGGGTGCAGTCGAAGGTATCGCGGGCGCTGAGGCTGCCAACAATTCAGCGACCGGCGGCGCCATGGTACCAACCATGGTGCTGGGCATTCCCGGCAGCGGCACGACGGCGGTGATCCTGGTCGGCCTGATGGTGCACGGTCTGCGCCCCGGCCCGCACCTCTTCACCGAGCAGATCGACAAGGTCTACGCGATTTTCGGCACCATGCTGGTCGCGAACGTGCTGTTCTTCTTCCTCGGCCTTTGGGGTGCCAAGCTGTTTGCGCGCGTGACCCTGATCCCGCGCAACATACTTTGGCCGGTGGTGTTCGCTTTCTCGATTGTGGGCAGCTATTCGCTCGCTCAGTCGATGCTGGACGTCTATATCTGCCTGGTTTTCGGCGTAATCGGGTATTTGTTCCGGCGTTTCGGCTTTGCGTTGGCGCCGGTCGCCATCGGCCTGATCTTGGGCGAGATGGTGGAGACCAACCTCCAGAACAGCCTGAAAATGTTCGACGGCGACTGGACCCAGATCCTGGTGCAGCCGCTGGCTGCAGTGTTCCTCGTGTTGGCGGTGTTGGGGATCACCCAGCCTTATATTTTCAGCTGGTTCAAGCGCCGGAAAGACGGTCGGGTGGCGCCAGGCGCGCCGGAGTAACCGCTGCAAGGAATTACCGTCTACGGAGTTGTCCCGTAATTCGCTAATTCACCCAAAACGGGCATTTATCCACAACAATGTGTGACATACGTCGCAGACCTGCCCGCTTGAGTATGCTATCTTACAATAAGATACAACGGAGAAGGCGCCCGCCATACTTCGTGAAACAGAGTGGAGCCTGGACCATGCTGCGCAAGAGCAGAGAGAGCAAGCTGCCGGGGGTTGCCGGCAAGAAACAGGACGCGGAACTGTTTTTGCTGTCGGCCCGTTCGCCTGAGAGCCTCGCAAGCAAGGCCGCAGCGATGGCCAATGCCGCTGGCACCTGGACGGGAACGCAGTTCGCCCTGCACGCCCGGGAGGCGACATGCAAAGCAAAGAAGGCGGGCAACTTCCGCGCCGCGGTCGTGGCCAAGAACCCGGTCAACCTCTCTGCCGCCCTATCCATGATTGCTGCCGATCCGCTGGGGCAGACCAGCCTGGCGCGGCGGTCCGCCTTCTTCGGCAGGGCGGACAAGCCCCAACGGATCGTGTTTGCCTTTCCCCACGGTGGCCCTGCTGCGCTCGCCCAGAGCAATAGCTGGATGGACCGGTTTTGGGAGTACCGCGCCGCTGCCGAACAGGCGGCAGGGTTCCTGCACACCGGCCGCTCGCGGACCGCAGTTCAAGCGCTGCAAAACTTCACCGCAGGCTATGCCGGATGGCAGGTCATGCAGCGCTGCAATGTCCTGCCGGATGCCGTGATCGGTGCCGGAAATGGAGAATTGTTGGCATGTGCCGCGGCCAGCATAGTCGATGAGGAGGACCTGCTGCCGCTCGCCGCCGCTGCCGCCATGGGCGAGCCGCTCGGCGACTTGCTGAGCCAGTTCGCATTCGACGATCCGGCAATGCCTGTCTACTCCGCCTCGTCCGGCCTGCCCGTCGGCGATGGCTATGACGCGAAGGCCATACTGGCAGGGCTCGGCGGCGCAAGCACCCGTTTCGCCGAAGCCGCAACGCAGGCAGCGCCTGGCTTGCTGATCGAGATCGGCCCGAATGGAGGCCTGGCGGAGCGCGCCGCCGAAATGGGCTATGACGGTATAGCGATCCAAGCGCAGAGCGGCCCCGTACATTGCCTGCTGCTGGCGCTCGCAGCGGCCTTTGCGGCCGGCGCATCGCTGAATGCCGCAGCACTCTACGAGGACCGGCGGCTGGGGGATGCAGGCACCATCCACCGCGCCGCCACCCCAGTCAGTCACAGCCTGGCCGCCCCTAGCGCTTCCGCATACCTATAAGGCGACACCGCTGTTTACTGACCCGAAAATCATGATACTCGCGCCTCCCTTGCCAGGAGCGCATTGACAATGGCCATATGGTCTTGAAAGATTTGGCGGCTTCGCGTCAATCAGCAAGACCGCGATGGATTTCTATGACACGGTCCTGGGGTCCTGGGCCGCGTCCTGGTGGTTGGATTCGTTAACTGAAGGCATATGCGGTTCGCGGTTTAGCAGCGCGGCTTTTCGTTTCCGTGCAAACGCGGGGAGACGCGCGCGGATTCACACGCTAATGTGCACACCAAGCAATATCGCCAGCGCTCCAGAGGCCGCGCAATGCATCCAGCCGTTTCGATCATCTTCTTTACCACCGCATCCGGCGCAGGCTATGGCCTGCTGGCCCTTTTGGGGCTGTTCGGTGCCTTTGGCTTGCTGCCGGAAGACCGATGGGTCGGTTTTCTGGGCCTCGTGGTGGCGCTTGGCCTGATAACCGCGGGCCTGCTCTCCTCAACCTTCCACCTTGGCCATCCGGAGCGTGCCTGGCGCGCGCTCAGCCAATGGAAGACCTCCTGGCTCAGCCGGGAAGGCGTCATGGCGATTCTGACTTTCATTCCGGCAGGGCTGCTGTTCATCGGCTGGGTCTTCCTGGAAGACACCGGCCACGTGTTCGCCATTGCAGGCCTGGTCGCCGCGGTTTGCGCCGTGATCACGATTTATTGCACGGCTATGATCTACGCCTCGCTGAAGCCAATCCGCCAGTGGCACTCGCCATTGACCGCGCCGAACTACCTGCTGCTGGCTTTGTTGACCGGCGCGGTGTTCCTGAACACCGTCGCCTACATCTTCAAGAGTGAGCATGGCCTTTTCGCCTGGATCATGCTGGTCGCGGCCATCGCCGCCTGGGCCGCAAAAATCCTGTATTGGCGGTCGATTGACATCGGTGAAGGCGCGATTACGCGTGAAAGCGCAACGGGCCTTGGCAAATTTGGCAAGGTAAAACCCTTGGAACCGCCGAACACCAGCCCCAACTATTTACAAAAGGAAATGGTGTTCCGGGTTGCGCGCGACCACGCTGTCCGCCTGCGCCGGCTGGTGCAGGTACTGACCTTTGCGATCCCTGCGGTAGCCGCGGTCCTGATGATCGCATATGATAGCAACGCCCTAGGCATGCTGTTGTCGTTCATCACGCTGATGTTTGCCGGAGCGGGCGTTCTGTTCGAGCGCTGGCTGTTCTTCGCGGAAGCCGAACACACTGTTTCGCTCTACTACAACTGACTTAACCACTCGCCGGCTTGGAGGCCTGCCTCATGTTCATCCAGACCGAGTCGACCCCGAACCCGTCGACCCTGAAATTCCTGCCGGGCATTGATGTGCTGGGCCACGGCTCCGCCAACTTCCCCAGTGCCGAGGAAGCCAAGGGCAAATCTCCCTTGGTCGAAGCGCTGTTTGCCATGGGCGGCGTGACCCAGGTTTTCCTGGGCTCGGACTTCGTCAGCGTGACGAAAGATGAAGGCCGCGACTGGCAGACCATGAAGCCCCAGGTGCTGGCCCAGATCATGGATCATTTCACCATGGGCCTGCCGGTTATGGTGGGGGAGACCGACAGCGAGCATACCGAGGATGATGGCGGCAATCCCGAAGTCGTCGCCCAGATCAAGGAGCTGCTGGACGCGCGAGTCCGTCCCGCGGTCGCCCAGGACGGCGGCGATATCGTCTTCCGCCGGTTCGAGGAGGGCGTCGTCTATCTGGCCATGCAGGGCGCGTGCGCCGGCTGCCCGAGTTCGACCGCGACCCTGAAAATGGGTATTGAAAACATGCTTCGCCACTACATCCCCGAAGTGCAGGCCGTGCATCCCGTTCCCTATTGAGGCACGGATTGGCGGCTTAACCACCCGGACCAACGAAAAGTGCTTCCCATTCAGCGGGGAGCACTTTTTGCTTTGGCCCTAAGCCGCTTGCGCCCATGCATTCAGTAGCGGCATTGTGGACGCTCCATTCCCAAACTGATGCAGACACCATGGTGCCCAAGATCAACCCCCTGAAACTCAACGCCCTCCAACTGAAAACCCTGACCATCTTCCAGGAACTGGCGCGCGACCCCATGCACGCAGCCAGGGACGAAGGCACGGGTGAAACCATCATCCGCTACCTGCCCCGCCCGCACGGCAATCACTTTCATTGCGGGGCGGCGGTGGTGATGGCGAAGGACGCGAGCGGTTTGCAAAACCAGGCGGTCTGGAACGCCCTCCAACGTAAGGGCCTGGCGCGCTCCATGTACCCCGACTCCATCGCCCTGTCAGACGAGGCGCTGGCCTACGACACCGGCCTCGCCGACCAGATCCTGCACAAGAGCGATCACTAAACCGTCGCCCGCCCTCGGCCAGACCGGTGCCATTCAATTGCTATCGTCCATAGCGGGATTGCGTTTGAAGGCAAGCGCGCTGATGCGCTGAAGAACAACGAGATGGTAAAACAGTTCTATCTTGGGGCATGAGCCAATGAGCCCACAGCCCCACCCTTCTCTCATACTGAATAGCCCCGGCTCAAAGCCGGGGCGTATCGACGGGCAAAAGGTGAAAACTTCCGCCTGGTCAGAGAGACTCTCTACACCACGCCGAAGTCGATGATGGAGCGCACAACCTTGCCCTCTTTCATCTTCTTGAAGCCTTCATTGATGTCTTCGATCTTGATCAAGTCGGAGACCCAGTCATCCAGCTGCAGCTTGCCGCTCATATAGAGTTCGACCAGGTTCGGCATGTCCACGCGGAACTGGTTGGAGCCCATGGACGAACCCTGGATCTTCCGCTCGCGCAGGAAGTCTGCGCCGTGCAGTTCCAGCTTCTGGCCGAAGGGCACCATGCCGACGATGGTCGCGGTGCCGCCGATGGCCAACATCTCGAACGCCTGCTCCGCCGTGCGCTTGGTACCCAAGCATTCGATGGCGTGATGCACGCCGCCGTCGGTCAGGTTCTTGATCTGCTCGACCGGGTCGCCGTCATTGGGATTGACCAAATCGGTCGCGCCGAGCTTCGCCGCCAGTTGTAGCTTTACCGGGTTTGTGTCCACCGCAATGATGCGGCTGGCACCCGCAATCACCGCACCGTTCATTGCCGCCATGCCGACGCCGCCGCAGCCGATAACCGCGACCGTGTCGTTAAAACGAACCTTGGCCGAGTTCACCGCCGCGCCGAAGCCGGTGATAACACCGCAGCCGATCAGCGCCGCCTGCGGCATCGGCATGTCCTTGCGCATCTTCACGACGGCGTTCTCATGCACCAGCATCTGCTCGGCATAGGACGATAGGTTGGTGAAGGTGTTCAGCTTTTCCTTGCGGTCCCAGATGTATTTGTCGGCCTGGCCCGGCGGCTCCTTCACGCTGGTGTTCAGGCAGATTTGCGTGCGGCCCTGGACGCAGTTCTCGCAGGTGCCGCAGAACACGCTGAGGCAGGTAATGACATGGTCGCCCTTCTGGACGTAGGTGACCTCGTCGCCGACCGCTTCAACGACACCGGCCGACTCGTGGCCAAGGACGACCGGCAGCGGGTGCGGGTAGAGCCCTTCAATAAAATGCAGGTCAGAGTGGCAGAGCCCGGCAGCCCCGGTGCGGATCAGCACTTCCCGCGCCTTCGGCTTGCGCATCTCGACGTCGCAGATTTCCAGAGGCTTGTGCGCCTCGAACATGACAGCGGCTTTCATGGGACAGCTTCCTTGGTTGGTTTCGTATTCTTGTTCCAAGACTATGGCACAGCGGAAAGACACCGGAAAGCCCGCGTTTCCGCCAGAAATATTGACGAAACAGCCAATGAAGAGCGGTGACAGCATCCCCCGCAAACAGGGTGTTGAAGCCAAATACGCCTTAAGACTGGAAGCCGCCGCTGGCGGGCGATAGGTCTGCCCCAGCCCCGCCGGCCGCCACCGTGTGGATCAGACACTCCTCCAATGGTTCGCCGGTCTGAAGTTCAAAAACCGCATTCTGGAGAGCAGTCAGCACCCAACCCATCTAATACCCCTCCCCAATATGGCATCCGATAACGAAGCTTTATGACACTGCTTTTCGGCATCGGCCGCTTAGCGTATTTCTCTAATAATGCAGTAATTTAAAAAATCGGAGCAACGAAACTCCCGCTCTTGGCAAAGCTAACTCTCGTATCGCCATCAATCCGCTCTATCAGATATACTCGATCTGATACCCGAAGGCTGATAAGGCGGCAGTGGTGAAGCCTGAAGGTGCCACCGGACCGTTGCGTTCCGCAATGGCAGCCCCTGCGGTAAAGGAAGAACGCGATGAAAATCGGCTATAGCATCCCCAGCAACCAAGGGGTTGAAGACACCGCGGCCCTGGTGCAACTCGGCGCTCTCGCGGAAGAACTCGGCTGCAACAGCGTCTGGACAAGCGAACACCTGTTCCACTCCTCCTACATCGCCGACCGACTGGGCGACCTGCCCTATTGGGAACCGCTGACGATCCTAACCGCCATTGCCGCGGTCACGTCCAAGGTACGGCTGGGTACCTCCGTCCTCGTGCTGCCCTGGCACGACCCGCCGCGGCTCGGCAAGACGGTCGCGACACTGGATCATCTGTCCGGCGGGCGCGTTGACCTGGGGGTTGGGGTCGCGACCACCAAGGATGAGTTTGAAAACCTTGGCGTCGATTTCAAGACCCGTGGCAAGCGCGCAAACGAGGTGCTGGGCGCACTCCAGGCCCTTTGGACTCAAAGCGTGCCAACGTTCGAGGGGGAGTTCTACCAGTATCGCGGCCTGAAATTCTCACCGAAGCCCCTGCAAAAGCCCTACCCGCCCATCCTAATCGGCGGCTCAAGCCTGGCCGCCATGCGCCGGATCGTGCAGTATGGCGATCGCTGGCACACGCTCCGCCAGTCACCGGATGAAGTCGCAGCGGGCCATGCTACCTTGGCCTCCATGCTGAAACAGGGTGGACGCGATCCCGCGGCGCTCAAGATTTCCATCAGTTCCGCCCTCCAATTCGACGAAACGCCCAACGCGCGCCCCGCCGGAGACCGCCGCTCCCTCCGCGGCACGGAGGCAGACATCGCCGAGA
Organism: Alphaproteobacteria bacterium; assembly: GCA_965222315.1. Lineage (GTDB taxonomy): Bacteria > Pseudomonadota > Alphaproteobacteria > Bin95 > Bin95 > JACKII01. The sequence goes on from OZ244951.1 coordinate 4,548,914, forward strand.
CCCTTCAAACCTATGCCGCAGCCGGCGTAGAGGAAGTCGTCGTCTCCATCGCCAGCACCGATCCCACTTTCCACAAGACCCAATTGACGAGGCTGATGCAGCAGGTCCTCCCCCAGGTCTAAACGGCACTGGCGGACTGTCGACCGGTGCTGGAAACCCCAACCGCAAGCATGTATAACACTACCCACGGCCCCGTAGCTCAGTAGGATAGAGCGGCAGATTCCTAATCTGTAGGTCGCAGGTTCGAATCCTGCCGGGGTCACCAGCAAGGCACGCCTCAACGCTAGTCGTCGTGATCCGTCGGGGCCTTTTCCGTCTCGTCATTGAACAGGGCGCGGGCCTGGTCGCCCTCCAGGTCGTCGAACTGGCCAGAGCGCAGGCACCAGATGAACGCCGCAAGGCCCAGCCCGCCCAGGAACAGCGATACCGGGATCAACATGCCAATGACCGTCATGCCGTTTCTCCTTTCCGAAGCGCGTTGAGCACGACAAGGATGGACGATGACGACATGGCCAGCGCTGCCAGTAGCGGCGTGATCAGGCCCAGCGTCGCCAACGGGACCGCAACGGCGTTATAGCAAAGCGCAATGGCGAAGCTCTGGAAGGCCCGGCGGCGAGCTATCCGCGCGGTGGTGTAGGCCTCCGTCACCGCGGTCAACCGGCTGCCGGTAAAGACCAGCCCCGCCGCGGTCTTGGCGGCATCGACCGCGCTTGACGGCGATATCGAGGCATGAGCCGCCGCCAGAGCTGGGCCGTCATTCAGCCCATCGCCTACCATCAGCACCTTGCGGCCTTCGTCGGCGCGCGCCTGCAACCAAGCCAGTTTCTCTCCCGGAAATAGCGCGGCCTCTGCCCGCTCGATGCCCAGCGCCGCCGCAACCCGGCTCACGGGCTCTGCCTGGTCGCCAGACAGCAGCGCCAGTTCAATCCCGCGGGCACGCAAGGAGGCGCAGGCTTCTTCGGCTCCTGCGCGCAATTCCTCGGTGAAGGAAAAGCCCACAGTCCGCCCCGGCAGCGCCAGCGAGAGCCCGGCTGCGTCCCCGCCTGTCCAGGATGGTCTGCCCAGGCGTACAGACTGGCCTTGCCAAACCCCTTCAACGCCCAGCCCTGAATGCTCCTGGACGTCAGTGATCGCCGCTGGAGCGATGCCGCGCCGCGCCGCCTCTGCCGCCAGCGCGCGGGAAAGCGGATGATGCGAGCGTGCCGCCAACTCGGCCGCCACCGGCCAAGCGGGGTCGTCGTTTGCCGGCGCCGCCGCCACCCGCGGTTCTCCCGTGGTGAGCGTGCCGGTCTTGTCGAAGACCACCATATCCACCTCGGCCAGGCGCTCCAACTCGGCCCCGTCTTTCAGGAAAATACCGCGCTTGAACAGGCGGGAACTCGCCACCGTGTGAACCGTCGGCACGGCCAGCGCCAGGGCGCACGGGCATGTAACAATCAGCACCGCGACCGCGACCTGCACGGCCAGATGAGCGTCACCCGCAACAAACAGCCATCCGGCAAACGCTGCCGCCGCGATGATATGGACGGCAGGCGCATAGATCCTAGCGGCCCGGTCGGCGATCCGGTCGTACCGGCTGCGGCCACGCTCGGCGGCATCGACCATGCGGGCGATTTCCGCCAGCAGGGTGCCGTCACCGGCTGCCGTCACCGTTACCTGCACCGCACCGGTCAGGTTCAGCATGCCGGCATGGACCGGCGCGCCTTCGGCGGCGGGCTCCGGCAGGCTTTCGCCCGTGATCAGCGCGCGGTCCAATTCCGTTGCGCCTTCACGGACAACACCGTCGGCGGGAATGCGTTCGCCAGGCGCAATTTCGATCACCATCCCGACGGTCAAGCCGGAGAGAGGCATGGGCTCGCGCCGCCCATCCGGCAGAACCCGCATGGCGCTCCGCCCGGTCATGGCCATCAATTCGGCGGCGGCGGAGCGGGCGGTCGCCCTCGTACGGTGCTCCAGGTAACGGCCAATCAACAGGAAGAACAGCAGGGTAATCCCGGCATCGAAATAGGCATGCTCGCCGCCCTGCGCCGTTTCCCAGACGGAAAAACCCGCCGCCAGCGTTACCGCCAGGCTGATAGGCACGTCCATGTTCATGCGCCGGACCTTCAGCGCGCTCCAGGCGCTGCGGAAGAAGGGGATCCCGGCAAAGGCTATTGCGGGCAGTGCAATCAGGGCGGAAACCCAGTGCAACAGATCCCGTGTGGCGGCGTCCGCGCCGGACCAAACAGAGATCGACAGCAGCATGACATTCATGGCCGCAAACCCGGCGACGCCCAACCGTAACAGCAGGTCACGGCCTTCTTTCTGGTTACCGCTGTTCCCGTGCAAGGCGGGGTCGAAGGGCCGCGCGGGATAGCCGATCCCGGTCAGCGCGGCGATCAAAGCGTCCGCGTCGGTCTCCAGCGGGTCGAACTCCGCCCGTGCTGTGTGCGCGGTAAGGTTGGCCCGCGCTGACAGCACGCCCGGCTGGGCCGCCAATTCCCGCTCAATCTTGTTCATGCAACCCGCACACTTCATGCCGGGGATCAGCAGGCTGACCTCAGCGGAGACGGGTGCGTGGTCGAACGGCATTGCTATTGCGCCCCTTGGACAAACAGTTCCGCCTGTTGAGAATAAGCCGGATAGTCGGGCGCGCTCAGGTCGATCCGCCAGACGCCGGGCGAGAGGGCAGCCTCGGCGCGATAACCATCGGGCGTGCCGGCCAGCGTGATTACCCGGTCCTCGGCGGCGCTCGACGGCCGTCCCAGGCGGGCCGACAGCGCGAGCCCCTGTACCGGCAACCCGTCCTTGCCGCGGATACGAACGAACAGTTGTTGCCCATTGTAGGACACGGCCGTTTTCCAGCCCAGCGCAGCCTGGGCTTCGCTCCGCTTGTTCCAACCCTGGCTGGCCACATAGGAGTTCTTGACCACCAATCCCGGAAAGCTGCCCACCGCGGCCACCAGCATGGCGACGTTCGCGCCGACAATCACGGCAAACGCGCCGACAGCAATGGCCAGAACATGGCGTCCGTTCAGTTCCCTGGTCATTCTGATGGTCCCTGGAAATGCGTGTCGTAGGGGCTGCGCTCCAATGTCATCAGATTCTCCACCCACAGCCTAACCGGCACGCGCTCCGGCAGATCGGAACCGGCCGGGGCCGTTAGGAAGACGCGCATCTTCTTCGTGTCGTCCGCTGGGACCAGTATAGCCGAGGCGTCCTCTCCCTGCACGTTCAACCGCAGGTAGGCATTTTCCGCGCTGGCCGACAGGCGGAACATGTTCGGTTCCGGGTTCCGGTTCTGGATGCGTACTTCATAGGTATTGCGGACCGAACCGTCGGACAGGGTCACAAACAATGGGTTGCGGTCATGTCGGACAGTCAGATCGATGGTATCGCGCAGGAACAGCGCCACCACCAAGCCAATGCCTACTGCACACCAAAGCGCAGTGTAGATGATAGTGCGGGGCCGGATCACGCGCTTCATAACCGGAAGCGGTGGCTGGCCTGCTATCTCCAGGTTCTCGTCCGCCAGGCTGCAATAGTCGATCAATCCCCGCGGCTTGCCGACCTTTTCCATGATGTCGTCGCACGCGTCGATGCATAGCGCACAGGTGATGCAACCCAGCTGCTGGCCGTCCCGGATGTCAATGCCGGTCGGGCAGGCGGCGACACAGGCGTTGCAATCAATGCAATCGCCGAGCGCCTCCGCCCCTTCAGCCTTGCGGTGCCTGCCTCTGGGTTCGCCGCGCCAGTGCTTGTACGTCACGGTTAGCGAGTTCTCATCCAGCATGGCCGACTGGATACGCGGCCAGGGGCACATATAAAGGCAAACCTGCTCCCGCATGAATCCACCCAGGATAAATGTCGTCGCCGTCAGCACCCCGATGGTGATGTAGGCAATGCTGCTTGCATTCCCGGTAAATATGTCGACGAACAGGGTCGGCGCGTCGGCGAAGTAGAACACCCAGGCGCCGCCGGTTGCCACTGAGATCAGCAGCCAAATGGTCCACTTCGTGCTGCGGCGGATGACCTTGTCCGCATTCCATGTGCGGTCCAGCAGACGGAACTGGGCGTTCCGGTCGCCGTCAATCCAGCGCTCGACTGCCTGGAACAGGTCCACCCAGACCGTCTGCGGGCAGGAATAACCGCACCAGACCCGGCCCAAGACGGAAGTAAACAGGAACAGGCCGATACCTGCCATGATCAGCAGCCCGGCTATGTAGTAGAATTCCTGCGGCCAGATCTCGATCCAGAAGAAGAAGAACCGGCGGTTCTCGAGATCGATCAGCACTGCCTGGTCCGACACATGCGGTCCGCGGTCCCAGCGGATCCACGGCGTGATGTAGTAGATCGCGAGCGTGACGCCCATGATCCACCACTTCAGCCGCCGGAAGGTGCCGTGGACCGCCTTCGGAAAGACGGCCTTGCGAGCGACGTAGAGTTGTTCGGGAAGTTCGTTTTGAGTCGACACGGCTGGCCCTATCGGATTGATGCCATGATAATCATTCGCATTGAGCTTGCGCGCCTTGACCTGCATCAAAACCGGGGGCCATGAGACCTTCGGTCTTAAGACTTGTTTCGCCGCAGGCGGACGCGTTTCCCGGTTTACTCTCCACCACCAAGGCTATGGACATAATGGGTGACCTGCTTGATCTCAGTCTCCGACAGCCGGTTCGACCAGGCCGGCATGACACCGAAGCGGGAATGGGTGATCGTGTGCACCACGTCCTCCCGGTCGCTGCCATAAAGCCAGATCGCATCGGCCAAGTTCGGTGCACCCTGCTCCCGGTCACCGAGGCCGGCATCGCCATGGCAGGCAGCGCAGTTCTCGGCGAAAAGGGTGGCGCCCTCCGGCGTTGCCTCGGCCATGCCAGACAGTGACAGAACGTAGTCCGCAACCACGGCGATCTGTTTGTGGGTCAGAATTTGCAAGTCGCCAAATGCGGGCATCTCGCTATAACGGGTGTCGTCGTCGCCTTCCCAGCGGATGCCGTGTTTCAGCGTCTGGTAGATCGCGTCATGCGAGCCGCCCCAAAGCCAGTTATCGTCCTGGAGGTTCGGGTAGCCTTTCGCGCCGGCCGCGCCCGCACCATGACATTGAGAGCAATAGGTCCGGTAGATCGCCGCGCCGCCGGACTGCGCAAACGCATTCAGGTCTGCGTCCGCCGCAATTTCCGTGAAATCGGCGGCAGCAACGCGGTCGGCAATGTCCGCATTTTTCGCGGCATGGACGTCTAAGGTCTCCGCCAGTTCCCCGCGGGAGGAATACCCCAGCACACCGGTCGTCGCCGACGAAATCAGTGGCCATGCGGGGTAGGCGATGGTGTAGCCGATGCCCCAGACGATGGTGATATAGAAGGTCCAAAGCCACCAACGGGGCAGCGGCGTATCAAGCTCCGTGATTCCATCCCACTCGTGACGGGTCGTTTGAGTCCCGGTGATTTCGTCGCGCTCTGGCACCTGGTCATTCGCCATGGCTCAGTCCTCCAACCGGTCGTTGCGCAGGGGGATTTGGGCAATATCGTCATGCTTGCGGCGCGAACCCGGCCGCCAGGTCCAAACCACCAAGCCCAAGAAAAACAGGAACATCGCGAGCAGCGCCCAGCTATCGGCGAATTCGCGGAGAGTTGAATAAGTGTCCATCCCTGCCTCCCTTACCGGTAGTTGGCCTCGGCCTCGTAGGCCGAGAAGTCCACGAGGGTGCCAAGCATCTGCATATAAGCAATTAGCGCATCCAGCTCGGAAATCCTGGCCTGGCCGTCGAAGTTCCGGACCTGTGCTTTCGGATAACGGGCGAGAAGGTCATCGGCGCCGTCATGGTCCGGATTGACCTGCGCATGGATGTCCGTGACCGCGGCCTCGATCATCTCGGCAGTATAAGGCACGCCCAAGCTGCGGTTCGCCTCCAGATGACCAGCCACATGCTTGAAGTCCAGCCGCGTCTCCGCCAGCCAAGGGTAAGACGGCATGATGCTCTCCGGCACCAGTGCCCGCGGGTCCGTCATGTGATCCACGTGCCATTCATCCGAATATCGGCCGCCGACCCGCGCCAGATCCGGCCCCGTCCGCTTGGAGCCCCACTGGAACGGACGGTCGTACATGCTCTCCGCCGCCAGCGAGTAGTGGCCATAACGCTCGACCTCGTCCCGCATCGGCCGAATCATCTGGCTGTGGCAGGTGTAGCAGCCTTCGCGGATATAGATCTGCCGCCCCAACAGTTCCAACGGCGAGTAAGGCCGCATCCCGGTGACCTTCTCGATCGTGTTCTGCAGATAGAACAGCGGCACAATTTCGACGATCCCACCGATGGCGACGACGATCAGTGATAGCACCAGCAGCAGCGTCGCATGACGCTCGATCTTGCCATGATGGCGGAGGATTTTTTGCGTCGTGGTTGTCGGCGTCGAGGTTGATTGATTTTGATCGGTCATTTTCCGGCCTCTTCGCCAAAGAAATCCCTAGAAATGGTCGCGCATGCCTTCGCTCCGCATGCACCGTTTTTCTTGATACCCGCCATGCCGCTTACTCCGCTGGCACCGCTGCAGGGCTGGTGTCGGGGCTCTCGCCCCGTACCCGCCGCCGGCCGGTCTGGTAAAGGTTCCAAACCATGATCAGCGCACCAACCAGGTACATGACCCCGCCCAAACCGCGCACGACGTACATGGGCATCTTGGCGGCGACGGTGTCGGCGAAGGAGTTCACCAGGAAGCCGTAGGCATCGGTCTCGCGCCACATCAGACCTTCCATGATGCCTGTCACCCACATGGACGAGGCGTAGAGCACAATGCCGATGGTCGCGAGCCAGAAGTGCCAACTCACCATGCTGAGGGAGTAGAGCTGCTTGGCGCCCCACAACCGCGGCACGAGGAAGTACAATGCGCCAAAGGTGATCATGCCGTTCCAGCCAAGTGCGCCGGAATGCACGTGCCCGATCGTCCAGTCGGTGTAGTGCGAAAGCGAGTTCACCGCCTTGATCGACATCATCGGGCCTTCGAACGTCGCCATGCCGTAGAAACCGACGCTGACCACCAGCATCCGCAGGACCGGGTCGGTCCGCAGCTTGTCCCATGCGCCTTGCAGGGTCATCAGGCCGTTGATCATACCACCCCAGGACGGCATCCACAGAATGACCGAGAACACCATACCCAGCGTCTGCGCCCAGTCGGGCAGCGCCGTATAGTGCAGGTGGTGCGGCCCGGCCCAGATGTAGAGGAAGATCAGCGCCCAGAAGTGGATGATCGACAGCTTGTAGGAATAGATCGGCCGCTCAGCCTGCTTCGGAATGAAGTAGTACATCATGCCGAGGAAGCCGGCCGTCAGGAAAAACCCAACCGCGTTATGTCCGTACCACCACTGGGTCAGCGCATCCTGCACCCCGGAAAACACGCTGTAGCTTGTCGAACCAAGGAAAGACGCCGGTATGCTCAGGTTGCGGACGACATGCAGCATCGCGACGGTGACGATAAAGGCCAGAAAGAACCAGTTCGCCACGTAGATGTGCGGTTCCTTGCGCTTGATCAGCGTGCCGAGGAACACCAGCAGGTAGGCGACCCAGACGACCGTTAACAACAGGTCCACATGCCAGGGCAGTTCGGCATATTCCTTGCTCTCGGACCCACCGAAGACATAGGCCGTCGCCGCCAGCACGATTACCAGCTGATAGCCCCAGAACACCCACCAGGCCGTCTCACCGCCCCAGAGCCGCGCGGCGCAGGTGCGCTGCACGATGTAGAACGACGTCGCGATCAGCGCGTTACCGCCGAACGCAAAGATCACCGCCGATGTATGCAGCGGACGCAACCGTCCGAACGAGGTGAACGGCAAGTCCAGGTTCAGGACCGGAAACGCCAGTTGGAACGCGATGTAAGTTCCGGCCAGGAACCCGACCACGCCCCAAAGCGTTGTCGCGATCACACCGGCTCTGACCACACCATCATTGTAGCCGGTATCCGGAAAGCGGTCGTCCGCCGGGGCGTCCGGCTCCTGCCGCATGGTCCAGATGAAGAATATGGAAGCAGCCGCGATCAGGACCAGCGAGTTGATGCGGAAGGCAAGATCATGCCCCTGGTCTGCGCCTATGGCGCCCAGCAGGATGACGATGCCAGCGAGGGTCAGTTTCACGGCAATAAGCACGGCGTCTCTCCGGACCGGTAATGACTGAAAGCTGGAGTTACAAGATTATGTCTCGCACGAATTATTACGTGCTTCTTTGATCTGCATCAACTGCCCAGGATTCCTCGTGTTTTAGGCCGAAAGTACTGGTTTCGGACCGCTATAAACCACGGGCGGTTGCCCGCTATTCCGCTACGCGTGCCCTGCGCGGTTTGCCACTCGCGGCGAGCACCAGCATGCCGAGCACCCCCAGTGCGGCGAACCCGGCCGTCACCGGCACCACAAGGTCATAACCACCCACCTCCCAGATCAGGGACCCGATATGCGGGGCGAAAGCGAAGCCGACCAGGTAGGGCAAAGCCAGCCAACCCGCGATTGCGCCAAAGCCGGTCCGCCCCAGAAAGTCCGCCGTAATCGCGGGCTTGATGATGCTGGTCAGACCATAAGAACCGCCCTGAAACACGGCGAAGCCAAACGCGAATATGGGAGAGACGCCAGCAAACATCAGCAAGAGCGCGGCAATCACCACGCCGCCGAAGGCGAACACCGCCACATTCATCGTGGCCACCCGATTACCGACCAGGGTCAGAATGATGCGGCCGGTCACCTGCATCGGCCCGATGGTGGAGGCAACCAGCACCGCCGTCGTGAGCGCGATGCCCTTTTCCGTCAGTAGCGGCATAATGTGGTTTAGCAGGATGCCGTGATTGAGCGCCATGATTGGGAAGGCAAGAGCGATAATCCAGAATTGCGGCTTCTTGAGTGCCGCCAGCAACGCTGCCTTGTTCTCGGATTTGGGCACGGGCTTGGCCGATTCGCCCGCAGCCTCCTCCAACAGCGCCGCGCCGATAAAGAGCGCCGGCGCCGCCACGAAAGCCGCGGCGGCAGCGAAGACCAGGGCCGTGGTGCGCCAGTCGGTGGCGTCGATGAGAGCTGCGGCTGACAGAAAACTCACGGTGGAGGCAAAGCCTGCCATCAAGGTGATCCTGGTAATGGCCGGGCGGGCATCCGCACCTTTCGCCCGCGTGACGACCGAAAAGCAGGGCTCGTAGAGGCAGAACGCCTGCGCCGCGCCCATCACGACCCAGGCCGCAATGTAAGCCTCGACGCTCTCCACTTGCGACAGCCAGGCAAGGCCGCCCGCCCCCACGAGCGCACCGAAGCCCAGCACCCTGCGCCCATGGCCCGCATCGATCAGCCTGCCGGCCAACGGCGAACACGCCGCCGCTGCCAGGATCGCCAGGGTCAGGCCCAGGGTCAGGTCTGTCTTGTCCCAACCTAGGTCCTGCTCCCAGGTCAGGAGCAGTGCGGCGAACACGTAGAATATACAGGCCCAAATCGTCGTCTCCCCAATCCCGAGGAGCCAGACACCCAGAGAGGACGCGCGGGCGGGCCGGCCGGCGGCAAAAGCTGAAATGCTCATCTGTGCAGTCTAGGCCGGTTCGAACATGGGCAGCGTGACCTCATCGGTAACGTCGTCATAGCAAACCTTGACCTTCATCCCGATTTTGACGCTCTCGGGGTCGCAATTGACGATATTGGTCATCATGCGCGGCCCTTCGGCCAAATCCACAATGGCCAGCACGAACGGCGTTTTCGCCGCGAAGCCGGGATGGCCGGCGCGGTAATTGACGGAACAGGAATACACGGTTGCCTCGCCGCTGGCCTCAATCCATTCAAGATCGCTGGAAAGGCAATGACTGCACACGCCACGCGGGTAGAACTGGGTTTGGCCACATTCCTTGCATTTTTGGATGATGAAGCGATGTTCCTTCGCCGCTTTCCAGTACTCTTCCGTATCCTGGTAGGGGGTCGGTAATGGTATCTGGTTTGGGGTTTCGCTCATGGACTTACTCCCGCCCGAGGATAATGGTGCCGGTGGACGACAGCACGCCGCCGGTACCGTTGGCGATGGCGACTTGCGCATCGTCCACCTGCCGCGGCCCGGACTCGCCGCGCAATTGGCGCACGGCCTCAATGACGGTGAAAATGCCGAACATGCCGGGATGAGTGTAGCTGAGCGCGCCGCCTTGGGTGTTCATCGGAAAATCGCCGCCGGGTGCGGTGCGCTGGCCGGAGACGAAGGCCCCGCCTTCCCCCTTCTTGCAAAAGCCGAGGCTCTCCAGCGTCAGTAGTACGGTGATGGTGAAGCTGTCGTAGATCTCCGCCACGTCGATATCGGCATGGGTGACGCCGGCCCGCTCGAACGCCAGCTTGCCGCTGATCTTGGCCGCCGTCTCTGTCAGGTCGGGCATCTGGCTGATCATGCGGTGGGTGTGGGCCTCGCCGGTGCCGAGCACGCTGACCGGACGCTTTTTCAGGTCCTTGGCGCGTTCCATGGAAGTGAGGACGACCGCGCCGCCCGCATCCGTCACCAGGCAGCAGTCCAGCAGGTGCAGCGGCGAGGCGATCATGCGGGAATTCATTACATCGTCGATGGTGATCCGGTCTCGCATCCGCGCCAGCGGGTTCATGCTGGCCCAATGCCGGGTTGCAACCGCGATCTCCGCTAATTGCTCGCTGGTCGTGCCGTATTCGTGCATGTGGCGCGCGGCGGCGAGCGCATAGCTGCCGACGGTGGAGACGCCATAGGGCTCCTCGAACTGAGTCGGCCCGAAGATGTGGCTCGCGCCAGACACCGGCCCGGCGCGCCCGCCCCGGTCGGAGATGTTGGTGGAGCCGTGGCAGATCAGGGCGACCTCGCACAGGCCCGTCGCAATCGCCATCGCCGCGTGCTCGACGTAAGCCACGAACGACGAGCCGCCGATGGAGGTCGAGTCGGTATAGCGGGGCGTGATCCCCATATATTCCGCCATCATCATGGAGGAAAACTGACCGCCGTCCGTAATGATGGTGGTGAAGACGCCGTCCACGTCGTCTTTGGTCAGGCCGGCCTCATCCAGCGCCTTTTTGCTTGCTTCGGCGGAGAGTTGGAATTTGCTTTTGTGCGGCACGCGGCCGATGTCGCTCTCCGCGACGCCGACAATCGCCACTTTGCGATGCAGGTCTTTGGGATCCAAGGGGCGGTTCCTCCATTCCGGATTTGTTAGCAGTTTAGGCTATTGGCGCGAAAACGGTAGCGCCAAGCTGCCGGCGCGGCGAGCCGGACAGGACCGATAATCTAAAAACACGCTGTGGCACCGGGGCCTGAACTTGAAAAAATCACCGTCAAATCCCATCTGATTACCTCGGCAGGCCGTACAATGTAGGCTGCCGAAGCAGTTGTGACGCCGCTAGACGGGTCACGTGTTTTCCCGTGCCAGCGTTCGCTTGGCTAGACGCATTATGGAGGTGCGCAAGTGTCACGGGTTTCGTTATTTGACAGCCCCCTGCTGCTGGGCTTCGACCGAATCGAGCGGATGCTCGACAGCGTGTCGAAAGCTTCGGCCGAAGGCTATCCCCCCTACAACATCGAGCAGTTGAGCGCCAATTCGCTGCGAATCACACTTGCCGTCGCCGGTTTTACCGAGAATGACCTGGATGTTGCCGTTGAAGGCAACGAATTGGTCATTCGCGGCCGCCAGGCCGAAGACGAGCAGGAGCGGGTCTTTCTGCACCGCGGTATTGCCGCCCGGCAGTTTAAGAGGCGCTTTCTGGTCGCCGAAGGAATTGAAGTGCGAAGCGCAAGCCTGAAACATGGCCTGCTGCTCATCGATCTTGTCCGCCCGGAGCCCGCCGTGCGCAGCCGCACCATCGAGATCCGCACCGGAGAAGACTCCAATACTGACCAATTCGCTATCAACGCAGGGGAGAGCTAATCACCATGACCAGCATCAACAGCATTAATTTGACCGAACAGGACCTGGCGGGCCTCGGGATGCACCAGATGGCCTACCTCCGGGAAGCCAAGATGGATGGAATACAAGGTTTCGCCATCTGCGCCGCCGACGGCAGCGTTATCGGATTCGCCCCCAACCGGGTTAAGGCGATGGCTGCAGTTATGCAGCATGATATGGAACTGGTCTCCGTTCAGTAACGCGAACCTGAATTCGCAGACCAGGCTCAGGCGGCGTTCCGCTCTTCCGCTTCGAAGGTGAGCGTCTGGCGCAGGGTCTCCGCATCCGGCGTAGCGCGCAGGGCTGCGCGCTGCCGCGGGTCACGCAGCATCCGCGACAGGCGCGCCAGCACCCGCAAGTGCTCCGCGCTGCCGGTATCCGGGGCCAGGAGCGCCACGACGATATCAACCGGCTCATCGTCAAATGCTTCGAAGTTGGCGGGTGTCTCCAGCCGCAGGACACAGCCGGCCAGCCGTGTGAGGCCCGGCAGCTTGCCGTGCGGGATGGCAACCCCGCCGCCGATGGCGGTGGAGCCGAGCCGTTCCCGCTCGTTCAGAATGTCGAATACCTGCCTCTCGTCGAGTCCATGCGCGGATGCAAAGGCCTCGGCAACCGCGCCAAGCAGTTGACGCTTTGTGGCAGCTTCGACGCCGCCCGCTGGCTCGCACGGTAGAAAGATTTCATCCAACTTCATGCAACTGGCTCGTTCTGTTGAACCGGACTAGCTAGACGCCAACCGGCCTTGATAAAACACGATTCGCCCGTCGGTGCGGACACATTCTTTCGCGGCGGCATCAACTAGAGCCCCTTGATGGAAAGTGCAAGTCCTGTGGACGCGATCTGTTGACAGGGCCACAATACACCCGGCCGTTGCTACTATTTCTTTACCCGCGCCACACCGGCCGCCATGGCATCCAGCTTGGGCAGAACTTCGTCCCGGCTTTCGGAGGCCATGGATATCACGATGCGCTCCATCCCCGCTTCCCGGTATTCCGGCCAGATGTCCGGGTCGTGCTCCGCGCCGAACGGTGTGACGGGGATGTCGCGCCCCGCCTCCTGCTTCATGTCTTCCCACAGGTCGAGCCGGTCGATCAGCCGGTATTCCGGGCGGACGGCATGGGGCAGCCAGCCGTCGCCATATTGCAGCGCCCGGCCCGCCCCCGCCGGAATATTGCCGCCCACCCAGATCGGCGGGTAGGGCTTCTGCACCGGTTTCGGCCAGGTCATCATGGGGTCGAAGTCGACATATTTGCCGTGATATTCGGCCTTCGTCTGGGTCCAGATCTGCTGCATCGCCTCGATCTTTTCCCGGCAGATGGTGATGCGCATTTTGAAGGAGGCGCCGTGATTCTCCATCTCGTCCTGGTTCCAGCCGATGCCGATACCGAACAGGAAGCGCCCGCCCGACAGTTGATCCACCGTCGCCACCGATTTCGCCATCTGAATGGCGTCTCGCTGCGGCACCAGACAGATGCCGGTCGCAACCTTGAGCGTGGAAGTCGCCGCTGCTGCGGCAGCCGCCACCGGGAACGGGTCCATCACGTCATAGTATTTCTTGGGCAGGTCGCCGCCCTGGGGAAACGGCGACTTCCGCGTCAGGGGAATATGGCTGTGCTCCGGCAGCCAGAGGCTCTCGAAGCCACGCTCTTCCAGCGCCTGGGCCAATTCCGTGGGCGCAATCGAGTAGTCTGTGGCAAACATGGCGACGCCGACATGCATGGCGCAATCCTCCAGCGGTATCAGATAGGGTTGCCGCGACTATACTCCCTCGCCTGTCACCAAGGCGATAGCGTAGCGCAGAATGGTTTGCGGGCGGTTAACCCTGCTCTTTCGCCGGGATTTGAGGCCAGTCGCCGAGCCAGCCCATCGCCGAGCGCCGCCAGATCTGGCCCTTGGGGACAAGCTGCTGGCGTTCCTCGATCACGCCGGTGCGCAGCATTATGACCTCGCGCTCCCCATCCGCGTTGGTGGCGTAGATCTGGGAGCCGCAGTCGCCACAAAAGCCCTGGGCCCGCCGGCCGCCGCTGGAGCCGATTTTCACATATTCCTTGGGCGTGCCTTGCCGCAGCCGGAAATCCGCCGCCGCGCTCGGCACGTTCACCCGGAAGGCCGTGGCCGAAAGCGCCTGACAGTCGGCGCAATGGCACAACATGGTCTTCTCCGGATCGACTTCGGCCTCGAACTTGATCGCGCCGCAATGGCAACCGCCGTGCACTTTCATGGGATAATTCCTTCGATTTCCGAGGGATTGCCGGAACCCCGATGGTGGGTGCCCGGTCACCAAATGGCAAGCCCGTGTGTTCTGGCGCGCCGGGGCCCGAACCGGGGAGCCTGGACCGACGAGCCTGAACCGCTGCCCCGGTCTCGTCCGGGGCAGCGGATCGTGCTACGCTGCCGGCATGAAGAAGTTGCGTGCCTTGTGGTCGGGAGACTTGCCCTTGGGCGAGGCGTTCTGGACGTGGGTGGTCACCATCGGCGTTCCGCTGAACCTTACAACCAGCCTGGCTTTCCTCCTCCTGATCAGTGCCGACATGCCCTGGGCAGCGTTACTCGCCGGGTATGTGCTGTCTGTGCCTTACAATGTGCTCGTCCTGGTGGGCGTGTGGCGCTCCGCGGGGCGCTACGAGGGCGAGCAGCCGCGCAACGCGGACCTGGCCCGGCTTGCAACGGTGGCGCTGCTGCTGGTGCTGACGCTGACCTGAGGCGGAGGAAGACCACGGGCAACGCATCTCAGCGGAGCCTGCTGTAATTCCGCCTCGGTGTGTGAAGCACTTCATCGCAGCTAACATGCCTTCAGACAATACTCGCTCGCGTGTGGTTCGTTCTCTCCAGTCGAAAGGGTAGCGAACACTCGCACTAACCACTTTTCAGCGAAAGGAGGATTGAAATGGACCGGAAAACATTGATCGCACTGCTTGGCGCGACGGCGCTGGCCGCGTGCACGAACGCGCAAGGCGGAAAGGGCGGGGGTGGCGGCTCCTCCCTACTGAGCTATGAGGAGGCAACTGCCTGCATCAACGAGGCGACAGACCCTGATAGTCCGGTGATGGGCGGCTTCGACGTCAAGCGCCTGACCAACACCTGCGATGTAGAGTTGAACGTCGCCTATTGCGTCTCCGATGGTCAGCAGCCGGTGTGCCCTACCGTTGAGCAGCCCGCCCTATCCCCGAACGAGTGGACGCGGGCCTTCGTTACCCAGAACTCGGGCGGAATAGTCTCCTATGGCGCCTGCCAGCCGCCCGAACGGGTGCAGACGGACGAAGACTCCTGGTATTGCGAAGAGATCAACTAGGCAAGAGGCTGCCGGCGTCCGATCCGCAGACGCGGGCGCCGGCCTCTCCTGCGGGAGGAGGTTAGGGAAGGGTGCAATCGTGGCGGCGATGGGGATGGGGGCAATGCTTGCTGCCTGCAGGCATTCTGGTTCTGGCCGGGTGCGAACCGCTGAAGCCGGCGGACCCGCTGTACATGTTCGAGCAAGCGACGGCGTGCATCAGTGTGACCCTGGATGCGGAGACACCGGTGCTGGACGGCTATGAAGCCTGGCGCGTTACCAATACCTGTCCGGTGGTCCTTAATGTCGCCTACTGTGTCAGCCGCGGGCTGGACCCGGTCTGCCCGGCGGTTGAGCAGCCGATGCTCTCGCCGGACGAGTCCGTGCGGGCGCAGGTAGAGGCGGAGACGGACGGCATGGTCTCGGTCGGCGCCTGCCAACCACCGGAGCGCGTACAGACCGGCGACGGCACCTGGTATTGTGAGGAAATCAACTGAGCCTATTGGCTTTCCTCCCGCCTGTTCTGGGCGATCCGGACCCGGACCGAGCAGGTTGGGTCCAACGCCTAGAGTATGCGGATCAACCGGTCGAGGGTTAAGCGCGCGAGGTTCGCCCGGCGCACGCGGGAGGGGGTGCGCACCCTATTCCTTCACCTCGAGTAGCGCCGCCAGGTGCGTATCGAGAGGTCACTTATTGCCCTCTCCGCCCATCTCTCGATACAGCCGCTCCGCGGCCACTCGAGATGAAGGGAGCGGGTGAGATCACCGGCCCATTTGTGCGTACAAGCCTGCGCTATGCCCCATTAGCCATCGTCATTGCGAGTCCGGCGCGAGCCGGGCGAAGCAATCAAGCTTAGCAGCTTTGCGTGACGTCTCATGTGTCTTCTTAAGCTTCTTCCCGTGCTATATGGCACAGAATGGAGGAAGCCATGTCAGTCTCAGCGAAGCCGTCAACACCGTCCAGGCGTGATGCTGCCAGCAAGCTTGCCGAGCAGCGGTTGAGCGTACTCGAGCTTGCCAAAGAGCTCGGCAATGCGGCGGAGGCCTGCCGCCGCCGGGGGATGGACCGCACCAGCTTCTACGAATGGAAAAGGCGCTTTCAGACCCATGGCTTCGATGGCCTGAAAGACCTGCCACCGGTCCATCAATCGCATCCGATGACCACTCCGCCGGAGACGGTTGCCCGCATCCACGCCCTGGCGCTGGAGCATCCGGCGTATGGCTGCAACCGGCTGGAGGCGATGCTGGCGCTCGAAGGCGTGCGCGTCTCGGCGATCACCATCCAGAAGATCCTGAACGAAGCCGGCCTCGGCAGCCGGTATGACCGCTGGCTGAAGCTGGAAGAACAGTTGGCCGGCAAGGCTATCGAGATCACCGCCGAGCAGGCGGCCTTCATCGAAAAGCTCAATCCCGCCTTCCGCGAGCGGCATGTGGAAAGCGGCGCGCCAGGCGAACTGCTGTCCGCCGACACTTTCTTCGTCGGCAGCCTGAAGGGCGTGGGCAAGGTCTACCTGCATGCGGTCGTGGATACCTACGGTTCCTATGCCTTCGGCTTCCTGCACGTCTCCAAGCAGCCGGAGGCCGCGGTGGCGGTGCTGCACAACGACGTGCTGCCCTTCTACCGCAGGCTCGACCTGCCGGTCGGCGCGGTGCTGACCGACAATGGCCGCGAGTTCTGCGGAACCGAAACGCATCCCTATGAGCTCTACCTGGCGCTGAATGGGATCGAGCATCGCCGCACCAAGGTGCGCTCGCCGAAGACGAACGGCTTTGTCGAGCGCTTCAACGGCACCGTGCTGGACGAGTTCTTCCGCCTGAAAATGCGCGAGACGTTCTACGAGAGCGTCAAAGCCCTACAAACCGACCTGGACGCCTGGCTCGTGCACTACAACACCGAACGGCCCCATCTCGGATACCGCAACCAGGGCCGACGCCCCATCGAAACCGTCAACCTGTTCGTCAGTCAAGAAGCTTAAGAGGACATCTCATGGATTGCCGCGTCGCTCCGCTCCTCGCAAGGACGCCTCCCGACAGCAAAAAGCCTTAACGAGAAAGAATGCAATTTATGATAGAAAGCGCCCGGCCTTTTCGTTTCCATTTGTAGTCACTAAAGTTTATATAGGGCCCAAATAAATCTGGCATTTCATCATGCATTTCAAGGACTCTTGTTATTCGTCGGTGCCATTCATCAGCCGTTTCTGGGCCTTGCTGGTTAGAATATGCTGAAAACCAAGCGTAGTGGGACCGAAGTTCGCCGAAAAATTTCTCGATTTCCGAACCAAAGAGTGCCTTAGCTGATTGAAGCCCTATCCCAGCCAAGCTGCCTCGGATGTGATCCCGTAGTTTGTTTTGATCCTCGTCTACCGACGAATGGGTCCCCCTGGGAACTCCCCCGTACTTGAAAATCACCGAACAAAAAGCGTCGGCGCTCTCATATACCGCCCACCGTTTCTCGAATAGATCTAATCTAAATCTCTCCCTTGTTAACATGTAGGCTGCATAACTAATGCTGACAGTTATTGAGCCTAGAACCGTAGCAATAATAGCTGCTGCTGTCATCGTGCGTTCAGTCTCCAGTGAAAAAGTCGACCCCTGATGGCAATTCGCTATCAAGGGTCTACTAGTTCCTCAACTACACCCAGTCGTGCTCCCACAAGTATCGCACTTGAGGCACGTCCCGTTCCGCACCAGCGTGAAGTTTCCGCATTCCGGGCAGTTGTCGCCTTCGTAGCCCTTCATGCGGGCCTCCTGCACCTTGGCCGCCCGTTCGGACATGCCGGAGCCGCCGCCGGTCTCATAGGCCACGGCCACGCTCGACTGGCTGGCGATGACGCCGATGGCGCCCGCCGTCTCGAACGCTTCGACGGCAGCGGTGGCCATCTCCGCGTTGGCCCGCACCTTCGGCGCGGAGAGCACGTAGAGGTTGTCGCGCAGGTAGCCGGCGCTCGCCAGCCGGCGGGCCGCATCCTGGTCGCCCTCGCGGCGATGCTTCCACTCCTCGCCCTGGAGGGCGCTCTCATCCTCGCCCTCGCCGACGCTGTCCGGACGGATGTCCTCCGGCTCCACATGGGCCAGGTCGGCGCGGCCCAGATAGCTGATCGCCAGTTCGCGGAAGACGTAGTCCACCACGCTGGTTGCCATCTTGATCGCGTCGTTGCCCTCGACCATGCCGGACGGCTCGAAGCGGGTGAAGGTGAACGCCTCCACGAACTCCTCCAGCGGCACGCCATATTGCAGGCCGATGGAAACAGCGATGGCGAAATTGTTCATCATCGCGCGGAAGGCGGCGCCCTCCTTGTGCATGTCGATGAAGATCTCGCCCAGCTTGCCGTCTTCCCACTCGCCGGTGCGCAGGTAGACTTTGTGCCCGCCGACGACCGCTTTCTGGGTGTAGCCCTTGCGGCGGTCGGGCAGCTTCTCGCGCTTGACGATGGCTTTCTCGACAATGCGCTCCACCACGCGGTTGACGGTCTCCGTCTGCGTGATCTCGGCCTCTTCCTCCACATCGTCCAGCAGGGAGGAGGAGAGCGGTTGGCTGAGCTTGGAGCCGTCGCGGTAGAGCGCGTTCGCCTTCAGCCCCAGCTTCCACGAGAGCAGGTAGGCATCGGCGCAATCCTGCACGGTCGCGGAATTGTGCATGTTGATGGTCTTGGAGATCGCACCGGAGATGAAGGGCTGCGCCGCCGCCAGCATGCGGATATGCGCTTCCGCCGACAGGTAGCGGGTGCCTTCCCGGCCGCACTGGTTGGCCGTGTCAAAGACGGGCAGGTGCTCGTCTTTCAGTTCCGGCGCACCCTCGACCGTCATCGCGCCGCAGCAATAGATGTTCGCCGCCCGGATTTCCGCCGGGGTAAAGCCCAGGGCCGCCAGCATGTCGAAGCCGAAATCGTTCAACTGCTCGTCCGTGAAGCCCAGAACCTCCCGGCAGAAATCCTCGCCGAGTGTGAACTTGTTGAACACGAACTTGATGTCGAAGGCGTTCGGCAGCGCTGCCTCGACCGCTTCCAGCGCCTCGCGGCTGAAGCCCTTGGCGAACAGCGTTTCATGGTTGATGCCGGGGCCGCCCTTCAGTGTGCCGTTGCCGGTGGCGTAGGCCTGGATCGCATCCATCTGGTCGCGGGTGTAGCCGAGCGCCTTCAACGCTTCCGGCACCATGCGGTTGATGATCTTGAAGTAGCCGCCGCCCGCCAGCTTTTTGAACTTCACCAGGGCGAAGTCGGGCTCGATGCCGGTGGTGTCGCAATCCATCACCAGGCCAATGGTGCCGGTCGGCGCGATCACGGTCGCCTGCGCATTGCGGTAGCCGTGCTGCTCACCCAGCGCCAGCGCCTGGTCCCAGGCTTGGGCGGCACGCTCCGCCAGTCCGGCATAGGGCACCTGCCCCGCTTCCATCGGCACCGGCAGGACCGCCAGTTCCTCGTAGCCGCGCGTCTCGCCATGGGCAGCCCGGCGATGGTTCCGGATGACCCGCAGCATGTGGTCCGCGTTCTCTTCCCAGCGCGGGAAGGGGCCGAGTTCCTTCGCCATTTCGGCGGAGGTGGCGTAGCTCACGCCGGTCATCAGCGCTGTCAGGCCCGCCGCGGCGGCGCGGCCCTCGACGCTGTCATAGGCAATGCCGGAGGCCATCAGCAGGCCGCCAAGGTTCGCATAACCCAGACCCAGCGTGCGGAAATCGTAGGAGCGCTGGGCGATCTCCTTGCTCGGGAACTGGGCCATCAGCACGCTGATTTCCAGTACGACCGTCCAGAGTCGCGTTGCGTGCACATAGGCATCCACGTCGAACTGGCCTTCACGGAAGAACGCGCTGGAGGCCAGGTTCATGGAGGCCAGGTTGCAGGCCGTATCGTCCAGGAACATGTACTCGGAGCACGGGTTCGAGGCATTGATGCGGCCGGACGCCTTGCAGGTGTGCCACTCGTTGATGGTGCTGTCGAACTGCACGCCGGGGTCGGCGCTCGCCCACGCGGCAAAGCTGATCTGGTCCATCAGATCGCGGGCGCGGAGGGTCTTGGCCGTCTTGCCGTCGCGGCGGTTGGTCAGATTCCAGTCCTTGTCCTGCGACGCCGCTTCCAGGAAGTCGTTGGTTAGGCGGACGGAGTTGTTGGAGTTCTGGCCTGCAACGGTCAGGTAGGCATCGGAGTCCCAATCAGTGTCATAGGTCTCGAATTCGAGATCCACATAGCCCTGACGCGCTAATTGGATCGTGCGCTGCACGTAATTTTCGCTGATCTCCGACTTGCGGGCCTCGCGGATGGCGTTGGCCAGCGTCTTGTTCTGCTTGGGATCGAAGCGGCCTTCGGGGTTGCCCTCAATGACCTCCGCCTGATCGTGGCAGGCATGCATGACGGCCTTCAGGTGGCGCTCGGCCAGTTTGGAGCCCGCAACCAATGATAGAACTTTTTGCTCTTCCACCACCTTCCAGTTGACGAAAGCTTCGATGTCGGGATGGTCCACGTCCAGACACACCATCTTGGCCGCCCGCCTTGTGGTGCCGCCCGACTTGATGGAGCCCGCCGCCCGGTCGCCGACCCGCAGGAAGGACATCAGGCCGGAGGACTGGCCGCCGCCCGACAGCTTCTCGCCCTCGGCGCGCACGTTAGAGAAGTTGGTTCCGGTGCCGCTGCCATACTTGAACAGGCGGGCTTCCCGCACCCAAAGGTCCATGATGCCGCCGTCGTTCACCAGGTCGTCGCTGACGCCCTGGATGAAGCAGGCGTGCGGCTGCGGCCGCTCATAGGAAGAGTCGGAGCGTTTCAGCTCGCCCGTCTCCGGATCCACATAAAAGTGACCCTGGCTCGGTCCGTCGATGCCATAGGCCCAATGCAGGCCGGTGTTGAACCATTGCGGGCTGTTCGGCGCCGCCATCTGCATGGCCAGCATGTAGCGGTGCTCGTCGAAGAAAGCCTGCGCGTCCTCCTCCGTATCGAAATAGCCACCCTTCCAGCCCCAATAGGTCCAGGCGCCTGCCAGCCGGTCGAACACCTGGCGCGAGTCAGTCTCGCTACCGAACTGCTCGTCCGCCGCGACGCCTTCCAAGGCGGCTTCGTCCGGAACGCAGCGCTGGATGAAGCAGGGCATGCCCTCTTCCTCAACGCGCTTCAGCGCTTTCGGCACACCCGCTTTTCTGAAATATTTCTGCGCAATAATATCGACAGCCACCTGGCTCCAATGCTTCGGCACGCGAATATCGTCGAGCCTGAACACCACCGAACCGTTCGGGTTGACGATCTCGCTTGTGGCGGAGCGGAACTCGATCCGGTCGTACGGGTTCTGACCGGAACGGGTGAAGCGGCGCTCGATATGCATAAGACGGTTAACCCCTTATCTTGTGGTTCGCGGTGCCCAGACCACCAGGCGACGCTAATTGTTGTGTTGGTTTCAGGCTCTCAGCCCAGATGTGGTAGTTTGCTGGACAGACGGGTGCCGGTTCAACATCTAATTCGTGACGGGCCGAACGTGCATCGCGGACCCGGCTCGGGGCTACAGCGGATTTCCGGGGATTCACAGGAAAGTTGCTGCGGCTATGCACACGGTGTGAAGAGTGTGGATGGTGCCGCCAGTAGGCCGGTTTCCGCCTCTGGCTCCCGAATCAATTTGTTAACAAAATGTGGATGGTAGGGGAGAAGTCAGGGCAAACGCCGATTTTTGCTATCGACAGCGCCATGCGGAATGACCGCTTCCCTTTCCGCCGGTTCCCGCCCATCATTCGTCCGCTCCCAAAAGCCTGGCGCGGACCAGGGGAGGAGCCAATGTGCGGCTATGGAACCGCTGGAGGAAACGCATGTCGAATACCGGTATCCATGCCGGCAGGGCCGACTCGATTTACGGGCTGGTTTTCTTTGTGGCCGCCGCGGCATTGTTCGCGCACACCTATTCCGATCTCTACGATACCGGTCCGCTGTTCGGCGACGTCTCGACCGTCTTCGTGCCACGGATATTGCTGGGCTTGATCGCCGCCCTGTCGGTCGCGCTGATGGTGAAGGGCCTGCTTGACCGGAGCGGTGAACGGCTAGCGCCGATCAACTGGCGGCGGCTGTTCCTCACCTTCGCCGCCGCCTGCCTGACCACGGCGGGCCTCTGGTATTTGGGCTTCTTGATCGCCATGCCGTTCGGCGTCTTCCTGACCGGTCTCGCCATCGGCTACCCGAACCGGCTGATCCTGGCCGCGGCCAGCATTGCCTCGACCGGCGTCGTCTGGCTGATGCTCGGCTATGTCGCCCGCGTTTCCCTGCCCGAATTCCACCTGTTCTGAGGCCGCCCCATGTTGGAATACGTTCCGGGCGCGCTTGCCCTCTCGTTCACGATTCCGGTCCTGATCGCGCTCGCCATCGGGACGGTGCTGGGCATCATAATCGGTGCGTTGCCCGGCCTTGGCACGGTGCTCGGCCTGGTGATGGCGTTGCCCTTCACCTATTCGCTGGACCCTTCGGCGGCGATCGCGCTGCTGCTCTCGCTCTATGTCAGTTCGATCTATGGCGGCTCGATTTCCGCCATCCTGATCAACGTGCCGGGCACGCCGCAGTCGGCGGCGACCGTGTTCGACGGCTATCCGATGGCGCGGCGGGGCGACGGCGCGCTGGCTCTCGGCTACGCCACCATCGCCTCGTTCGCCGGCGGCGTGTTTTCGCTGGTGGTGCTGGTCATCGCGGCCCCGCAGCTCGCCAAGATCGCACTGGAGTTCGGGCCGATCGAGACATTCGCGCTGGTCCTGTTCGCGCTGACCACGGTCGCCTGGGTCTCCAGCGGCCAGATGCTGAAGGGCTTGCTGTCGGCATCCATCGGCCTGTTCCTCGCGATGATCGGGGCGGACGAGATGACGGGCCAGATCCGCTTTCATTTCGACAACCTATTCCTGTCGGCCGGCCTGACGGTGATTCCGCTGCTGATCGGCTTCTTCGCGATTTCCGAGATTTTGTATCAGGCAGGGACGGTCACGGATGTGCGGGTGCCGTCGGTCAGCAAGGGCGGGTTCAAGGTGCCGCCCTGGTCCGAATGGCGCGCCCGTTGGGTCGTGTTGCTGCGCAGTTGCGGCATCGGCAGTTTTATCGGCGTGCTGCCGGGTACTGGGGCGACAGCGGCGGTGTTTGTCAGCTACGCTGACGCCAAACGCCGCTCGCCGACGCCCGAGAATTTCGGCAAGGGCGAGCCAAGCGGCCTGATCGCGTCCGAAGCCTCCAACAATGCCGTCAGCGGCGGCGCGATGGTGCCGATGCTGGCGCTCGGCATCCCAGGCGACGGCGGCACGGTCGTCATGATGGGCGCGCTGACCATCCACAACGTCATTCCAGGCGTCCGCCTGTTCCAGAATCAGCTCGATATCGTCACGCTGATTTTCGTCCTGCTGCTGTTCGCGAACGTGTTCATGGTGATTTTCGGGGCGGCCGGCGCGAACATCTATTCGCGGATGCTGCGCCTGCCGGTCACGCTGCTGATGCCGCTGGTGCTGATGATGTGCCTGGTCGGCGCCTACGCCATCCGGTCCAACCCGGTCGACCTGATCGTGGTGATGGTGTGCGGGATCGTCGGCTTCCTGCTGCGCCTGAACCAGTTCCCGCCCGCGCCGATTATCATCGGCTTTATCTTAGGTACGCCCCTGGAGCGGATGCTGCGCCAGGGCCTGATCCTCACCGACACGGATTTCCTGCAGTTCTTCAACAGCCCGATAGCGAGCATCCTTTTCGCGGCGACGGGCCTGATCCTGCTCAACCTGTTCGGCGCGGGGCGATTGATCGCCTGGCTGCGGCGACGGCGCAAGGCATCCGGCGCATAACCGGGTTCTTGCGTTTTCTGGAAACCAGCAATCATGCTGGGTGTTCAACGATTTTCCCGGGAGGAAAACATGAAATCGCCAATCAGAAAAATGTTGATAGGCATGGCGGTCGGCCTTGCCGCAACCATGTCGCAAGCCGCGGCGGATGAATACCCGGACGGACCGATCAGGGTCGTCATCAACTACGGGGCCGGCGGCAACTCCGATACTTCCGGCCGTATCTTTATCGAGGCGATGAAAAAGGCCATGGATGCCGAACTGGTGCCGGTCAATATCGTCGGCGCCGGCGGCACCGTCGGCACGGCTCAGTTCGCAATGGCGGACCCGGACGGCTACACCCTGCTCTACACGCCGATTGCGCCGGTCACGGTGCAGCCGCATCTCCGCAAGCTGACCTATAAGAAAGACGACGTCGTGCCAATCTGCGGGCTGACCCAGAATCAGCTCGCCGTCATGGTCGCGCCGGACAGCCCGTACAACTCCATGCAAGACTTGATCGACGCGGCCAAGGCCGGCGAGTCCATCGTCGCGGTGGGCCCGGCGCCCGGCTCGATCCCCCACATCGCCCAGGCATCGCTCGCAAACGCCTATGACGTCAAGTTCAAGTATGTGCCGGTCGGCAATGCCTCGAACCAGTCGAAGGCGGTCATGGGCGGTCAGGCGACCATCTCGACCGACATGACGTCGACAGCCTCGATCTTCGGCCTGAAAACGCTTGCCGTCATCGGCAACGAGCGGATCGAGGGTTTTGAGGACGTGCCGACAACCAAGGAACTGGGCATCGATCTGCCGCTGAAGATCTGGTTCGGCCTGTTCGCGCCCAAGGGCACCTCAGCTGAGATCATCGAGACGCTGTCGGAAGCCTGCGCCGTCGCGGCGAAAGACCCAAACCTCATCGAAAAAATGGGACGGCTGAACTTCGTCATCCGCTACCGGGACCGCGAAACCTTCACCCAGTTTTATGAGGACGAGTACGAGGGCAACAAGAAGCTCCTCAGCCTCATCGGCATCGAGGTGAAATAAGCTCCGCAGTCACTAATCCGTTTTGGGAGGGAGGGGCCCGGCGGCCCCTCCCTTTTCTTTTGTCACTCAGTCAACCACTGCCTGATAGGTCAGCACCTTCAACTCGCGCCGCAGCGGGTAGCGGTTGGAGGGCATTAGCTGGGTCAGGAACACTACCGCCATGTCCTCGGCCGGGTCGCACCAGAACGCAGTGGAGGCAGCGCCACCCCAGTTGTACTCGCCCACGGTGCCGGCGATTTGGGCGCGGGCCGGGTCGAGCATCACCGCAAAGCCCAGACCAAAGCCGATGCCGGTCGCCGGGCTTTCGCTCCAGGTGGGCTGACCCATGGCGGCCATGTCGCCGTCCAGGTGGTTGCTGGTCATCAGCTCCACCGTCTTACGGCCGAGCAGGCGCACCCCATCCAGCTCGCCCTTATTCAGCATGAACCGGCAGAAGCGGATATAGTCACCGGCAGTGCCGACCAGCCCTCCGCCACCGCTCGCCACGGGCGGCATAGAATTATAGTTTGCACTTGCCTGCGGGTCGTCAATCAGTTGCAGGCCGCCTTCCGGTGATACCGCGTAGTTGCCTGCGAACCGGCCGGTTTTGTCAGACGGGACGAAGAAGTCCGTGTCCACCATGCCGAGCGGCCCGATCACCTTGTCGCGCAGATAATCCTCGAACGGCTGACCGCTGAGGACCTGCACCATGTAGCCGA
The DNA here is from genome assembly GCA_965222315.1 of Alphaproteobacteria bacterium. GTDB lineage: Bacteria > Pseudomonadota > Alphaproteobacteria > Bin95 > Bin95 > JACKII01. The sequence continues at coordinate 4,574,545 of OZ244951.1, forward strand.
GCACATCGGTGGAGACGGAGTAATTCCACTCCGCGCCCGGCTGGGCAATCAGCGGGCATTGCACCAGCTTGGTCACCACGTCCTTCAGCGATGCTGCATTGCCGCCGTTGAACTCGACGCCTGTGCGCCGGTACATGCGGTCGACATTGTTCGACTCCATGAAGCCATAGGTGAAGCCAGAGGTGTGCGAGAGCAGGTCGCGGAAGCTCACGTCGCGCTCTGCCGGCACGGTTGAGACGGTGCCGCGGGCCGAGCCGGTCATGACATGCAGCCCGGCAAATTCCGGTGCGTAGCGGCTGATCGGATCATCCAGTTGGAAGCGGCCTTCCTCGTACAGCATCATGATAGCGACGGAGGTCAGCGGCTTGGTCATGGAATAGATGCGCACGATGGTGTCGAGCGTCGCCGCCACGCCCCGCTCCACATCCGCCATGCCGGAAACGCCGGCGTGAACCACTTGTCCCCGGCGCAGCACTGCCGTAATGCCGAAGGGCAGCTTACCTGAAGAAACCCACTTCTCCCGCCAGGCATCGACGCGGGCGAGGCGCTCCGGGCAGAGGCCGACGGATTCCGGGCTGGCGGTAACGGTGAGGGCGGTCATGGGCGGATTTCCTTTGAAGGCAGTCAGGCTGCAATTTGCTTTTCAAGGTACTGTTCTAGCGGCCTGCGGAACACGGCGAAAGATTTGTACGTGTACATCTCAGGCGCCATCGTACAGATGGACTCCAGCAAGCGCCGGGCGCGGACCGGATCGCCCGCGACCTCCCCCAAAGTGTTCTGATAGATGCGGATGCCGAAGACGATGGCGCCGGTCTCCGGCAGGCGCACCAGCGTTTGCCGTTCGGAGCGGAACCAGACGTTCTCGCCGATGGTCTCCGGCTGGAAGCGCGGGTCTTCCTCGACCAGTCCGTGGCCGGTGGGCTGGAACAGGGACGGGTCGTCGATCAGGGACCAGTTGATACGCCAGACAGGCTTGTCTGCCTTCAGGTGCTGGAAGAAGCGGTCCACCTGCCGGCCCATCTTTTCCGCGTAGAGCGGAACGGGACCGTGGATCGCCTGCATCGGCTTGCCGATCTTGTCCGCCAAGCGCCAGCGGGTCGGAAAACACAGGCTCGCTGCGGTCAGCCGGTAGGGCTCCCCCTCCCCCGGCGACTGCATCAGGCAGAAATCCTCCTGCGTCAGGCGCCCGGCGGTTTCGATGGCGGGCAAGGCGTCGAGGGGTACCAAGCGCTGACTGCCGATGCGCATGACGCCGTCATCGCGGGCGTAGATGTCCGGGAAGCCCTCCGGCAGGTAGGTAAGGAGCTTTGCCAGCAGTTCTGCCTGCGCGGCCTCCGAGCCCGGCAATTCCGCCGTGACCTCATCCCTGCGCTCGGCGATCAGGCACTCTTTCTCCGCCAGTTGCTCTTCCAGCAGGTCATCAGGCTTTATCCACTCCGCCGGGTCGAGCGGACGCAGCGCCATGGCCATCCGCCACGGCCCATCCTCAATGGGGAAGAGCGGCTGAGACACCAACTACGCCACCAGCCGCCATTTCCCGGAAGCGGAAAAACGGCATTCCGGGCCCAATCCAGAGCCGTTGAAAATGGAGCGCCCGGCGCTTCTTGACGGGTCTCTGGAATGGGTCCTGACTTTCGTCAGGAAGATGACGCTGCGGGATGGTTGACGCATTGTGCACTCACGCTGGCTTTTCTGTCTGCCAGTTGTCCAGGTGTTGGCGCGCTTCTGTATAGTCTATCGCGCGTTCCCCATCCTTCTTGGCGGTCAGTTCGATGACATAGCCGTCAGGGTCGCGGAAATAGATCGAGTCGATGAAGCCATGGTCCGACACGCCGCGGGTGTGGATGCCCGCTGCTTTGCCCTTCTCGAACATTTCCATCATGTGCTCGTGGCTGACCTCCAGCGCGATATGCAGGTCGAAATCGTGCTGATCCTTGAACTCGAACGGCATGTCCGGCGCTTCGAAAAACGCCAGGAACGAGCCGTCACCCATTTCATAGAAGGAGTGCAACACGCCCGCGCCAGTACCGCGGCCGGTGCTGGTTGTCTCGATCTTGAAGGCATTGGCCAGCGGCAGGCCCAGGAAGTCCTCGTAGAATTGCCGGGTCTTTTCCGAATCGCTGCACCGGTAGGCGTTGTGGTGCAGGCCCCGGATTTTGATATTCTTAATGCTCATGCTGGTTTCCTTTGCGTGCCGGCAGCAAGCGGGCCAACCTTGCACTCCATAGCAAAAGGTCAGTCCCACCCCGGCGGGTGCAGTTTATGCCACTCCGTGGCTTGTTCGTAAGCCGCACCGGCCTGGACCAGTAGCGGCTCGCTCAAATGGTGGCCAGCGAGTTGGACCGACAGAGGCAGGCCCCCTTTGTCATGGGAACCGTCGGAAAGGCCACATGGCAGAGAGATGGTGGGCTGGCCCGAGAAATCCATGGGCACAGTGAAACGGCTGGTCCAAGGATCGCGGTCGGGCGGTATCGGGCCGTAAGAAATCTCCTTTGGCACGGGGTAGGCAGCGCGCGGAGTCGAAGGGCAGACAAGGAAATCAATGCCCCGCATCATGCCCCGCATTTCGCCATTGCACTGGCCACGAAGGATCGTTGCATTCGCATAATCCATCGCGGAGTAGCGGTTGCCATGCTCCAACCAGCCCCGGAACCAGGGCCCGTACTCGTTCGCGCGGGCGGGGAAGAACGCGCGGTGCGCGTCGGCGGCCTCTGCCGAGCACAGCACCTGCCATGCTGCCAAGTATTCACGTAGCCGGGCCGGCATGGCAACGGGCACGATTTCCGCGCCGAGGCTCTCCAATACCTCTACAGCCATCACGACGGCCTTGGCATAGTCGGGTGCCATCCCGGCGGAGGCATAGTCTGCGTCCCAACCAACCTTCAACCCCTTCAGATTCCGGCCCACGCCGCCCAGCATGTCCGGCACCGGGTTCGGCAGCGTGGTTGGGTCATCCGGGTCCAGGCCTGCAATCGCCTGTGTCACCAGTCCGGCATCGAAGGCGGAGCGGGTGAGCGGCCCCACATGATCCAGCGTCTGGCCCAGGTCCAGCACGCCGTGGCGGCTGACCCGGCCATAGGTCGGCTTTAGCCCGACTGTGCCGCAGACCGCCGCCGGATGACGGATCGATCCGCCGGTGTCACTGCCAAGCGTCGCATAAGCCAACCCCGCCGCCGTCGCCGCGCCGGAGCCGCTGGACGATGCGCCGGACCAATGTCCCTTTGCCCACGGGTTTTCCGGTATGTCGAAGGCCGGATTGTAACCGGCCATTGCTCCCTCGGTCAGATTCAGCTTGCCGAGCAGCACCGCGCCTGCCGCCTGGAACCGCTGGACGACCGTCGCATCGAAGTCTGGCACGAAGTCCGCGAGCACCTTGCAGCCACCCATGGTTCGGATGCCGGTGGTGTAGCAAAGGTCTTTCACCGCAATGGGAACGCCATGCAGCTTGCCCCGGTAATTGCCTGCGCCGATTTCCGCCTCCGCCGCCTTCGCCTGGTCCATCGCCAGGTCGCCGGTGACGGTCGCATAGGACTTAAGTCTGCCGTCCAGGCGTTCGATCCGGCGGAGCATGTGCTCGGTCACTTCGACAGGCGAGAGTTCGCGCCGCTCGATCATGCCGGAGAGGGTTTCAATGGTCAGATAGTGCAGGTCTTCGCTCATGCGCCACGCGCTCCGGCATTGCGGTTTTTCAATGGGGAGGTAGCTTAGCGTCTCCTGGCCGAGAGTCTGCCCGAAACTGAAGCCCTGCTTGAATGTCCCAATCTGCCACCGGCCAATCCGGACCGTCCGGCCATCTGCGCCTCGTCATCGCGATGGCGGCGGTCTACTCCCTGCTTTTCGTCATGGCGCAGATGCACCGGATGGGCGGCGCCGTCATCGCGCCGGCGCTGTCGCTCGAACTGGGGCTCAGCGCCTCTAACCTCGGGCTGATCATCGGGGTGATGTTCCTGGCGTCGGCGTGCACCCAACCGGTTTCCGGCATCTTGCTGGACCGCGCTGGTCCGGTCCGGGCCGTGGCCTATCTGGCGCCCGTCGGCATCGCAGGAATGCTCATTTTCGCCTGGGCTGACGATGTCTGGCTGCTGACCCTGGCGCGGATGATGATTGGCTCCGGCTTCGCCTGTGTCGTCAGCGGCATCTACGTGTTCCTGCTAGGCTGGGTCGACCGCAAGAATTTCACGACGGCGGCCGCCACCATCCAGGCCATTCCGGGCACCTTCGCCGTGCTGATCGCGACCACGCCGCTCGCCATTCTGCTGGACGATGTGGGCCGCGGACCGGTGTTTGTCGGATTGGCAGTGTTGACTGCCGTTACCGTCGGCCTCGTGACGCTGGCGGTAAAGGAGGGGCCGCGCTCAACCCGCAAGACGCGGGAGCCTGAGACCGTCACCCAAAGTTTCCGCGGCATCTTAATGATCGTCAGCCAGCGGCGCTTCCTCTGGCTCGCCGCTTTCAGCGTGACGGCAATCGGCCCAGCCATCTCCGTCATTGGCCTGCTATCCGGCGTCTACCTGCGGGAGCGGTTCGGGCTGGAGCCAAAGGCGCTCGGCACCACCGTGCTGGTGCTGCTGATCGCCCTAAACCTGGGCGGTGTTATCTACGGGCCGCTCGACCGGTGGACCGGGCGGCGCAAGCTGGTGGTGGCGGGCGGCATTAGCACCCAAATTTCCTTGCTGATCCTGCTGGCAGCCTTAGGTGACGTTGGGTTCTGGCTCACAATGGGCCTGCTGGTCGGCTTCGCCGCCGTCTCTCAACTGCATGCCCTCGTCGTCGCCCATGCGCAGAGCCTGTTCGGGCCGGAACTGGCCGGCAGGGTCATCACGACGACCAACATTTTCATGATCGGCGGGATCTTCCTGTTCCAGACTGCCTCCGGCTTTGCCTACGACCTCTATACCCATGGTTTTGGCGTCAGTGCGGCCGACGGCTACCGCCTTACTTTCGTCACGTTGGCGGCCTGTCAGGTGATCGGCCTGGCGTTCTACGCGCAGACCACCGTGCCGAAATCCGAAGACTGACCCAGGCGTGGCTGCCTGGGGACTTCGACAAGCGCTGGCCCCTGGGCTAGTATTGGCCTGTCCGGACAGACGGTCGTCAATCAGACCCGGGAGGAGACCCTATGAAACTTTCGAAATTTCTGGCAACCGCGGCAACCGCTGGCGCCATCGCCTTTGGCGCATTCGCAGCGGCGGCAGCCGACTACCCGTCCAAGACAGTCAAGGCCATTGTTCCATTCGGTGCGGGCGGCGGCACCGACCGCTGGGCTCGCGTCATGTCGTCGGTCGCCTTCGACGTGATGGACGTGGGCTGGCATATCCAGAACCGCGGCGGCGCGGGCGGCACGGTCGGCTGGAAATACATGCTGGACCAGGGCGGTGACGGCTATGCCATCCTGATGGCGAGCCCGACCCCGGTGATTGCCGCTCTGATGGAGAGCAAACCGCCCTTCAATCCGGATGAAGTCAAGATCGCTGCCTACTATTCCGTCATGAAGCCGACCATGGTTGCCGCGAAAGGCAAAGAGTGGTCGACCTGGGACGGCTTGGTAAAATATGCCAAGGACGGCGGCAAGAAACTCACCGTCGGCGGCACTAATACCCAGCTTCTGGGGGCCGCCAACCTGTTCGACCAGGCGGGCATCGAGGCGATCTATGTGCCCTATTCCGGCACGGGCAAGGCGGTGAATGACTTCCTTGGCGGGCACATCAACCTGGTGATGGTCACGACTTCCACCGCGGTTACCCTGGTGGACCGTGGTTCAATCGTCGTAAACACCTCGTCCAGCCCCTATGACGAGAAGTCGGCGGACGCGCTCAGCAATCCGCCCCGTGCCGATGAACTGGGCTACAAGGGTTTCAACCCGCCGCGGTTCATCGCCATGCATCCGGATACCACCGACGAGCAGGTGCAGATCATGGGCGCAAAGATCGGCCAGATGCTGGAGACCAAATCGGTGAAGCGCCTGATCGGGAAGCTGGGTGAGGAAATCACCTTTGTCGGCTACCCCGAAGCGCAGAAGCTCTACGCTGAAACCATGGCCCAATCCAAAGCGGCGATGAAACTGCTGCAATAGCCGACCAAGAACCGCATGAGCTCCACGACGAAAGGCCGCCGGGATGCCCTGGCGGCCTTTCTTTTTCTTTGGTCTGGCCTCTTCAGATAGGCAGACCGGCAATGCGCTAACCGCAGGGTTAGGCGGAAGCGCTTTCGCCGCCGTCGGCTTTCTTGGCCGTCGCACGCTCGATCCGGCGCTTAACGCGGCGGGCTTCCACCGGAAGCTTACGGTTCGGGGTGCTCAGCAGAAAAGCGTCCAAGCCGCCATTGTGCTCGATCGTACGCAGGCCATGCATGGAGACCTTCATCCGGACGTTTTCGCCCAGGACATCGCTCATCACATTCGTGGTCTGGATGTTCGGCAAGAACCGACGGCGGGTCTTGTTCATAGCGTGACTGACATTGTTGCCGGTCATCACGCCTTTACCTGTAATTTCACAGCGCCGCGCCATAGCTGGCCTGTTCCTCTTGCTGTTGGACGAATTCGGAAGCGCGGTTTGTAGACAGGCTGGCGCGCGCCGTCAACTGACAGGGCGCGCCACACGCCAATTTCCCGCGCCCGGTGTTAGCCGGCGAGCGGCCGCGCGTTCTTTTCCAGATGCAGCGCACTGATCAGCACGCGCGTCACCTCGGCGCCATCGTCGGATACTGGCAGCATCAGACGCTTGTAGCCATTGCGCTCACCGCCGATCTGTACATCCACAACCTGGTAGATCGGTTCGGCGTGGGTTTCCACCGCCAGCATGTCTTGCTGGAAGGTCGCGCGGATCAGCGGGTGCGGGCGATGCCCGGCACCGGAGCCGCTCCATACCATAACGGGATCCTGATGCGGTTGGGCAATGCTGCCACCGGCCGCGAGATCGACGACGTTCATCAGGGATTCTTTGCCGGCCCGGCGCAGCAGGCGCGCGCTCAGTTCCGTGATGCGGGGCAAGCGCTCCAGCTGCTCACGGCGGCGGCGCCATTCGCGGTACAGTTCTGAGAGCAGGGCGTTGCTGTCTTGCTCAAGAACCGACAGGCTGATCGCCACCTTCGTAACCAGATCTTCGCCACGCTCGATACGAATGCGCAGCATTTCTGCTTTGGCGTAGGCGGGGTCGAGCTTGCTCAGAACATCATCGTCAAGGTTGACCTTGCCGCGGGGGTCGCTAAACGACGGCGCGCGCTGAAGGTAGGAGACGATGTAGGACCGAACGGCGGCTGTCATCGACAGATCGCCTCGTGATGTATCGATCTGCGAGCACAACTGGTTGACGGTTACGCTATTATCCGCCGCGATACGCTGCAATGCATTCCACATGCTCGGCTCGAGCCGCATGGTGGTACGCCTGCCGTTAATCGTAACGCTGCGCATCGCCAGATGGCTGGCAAGGTCGAGACCATCCACCAGTTCAGACTGACCGCCTGTTTTCCGCAAAGCTACATTCATACCCGTCTACCCTTCAAAGCTTTTCTTTAAGCGAGGTTTTTTTGGTACCGCATTCTCCAACCCTAGGTTGAATAGTGTCGATGCCAGGATGTTGAATGCCTCACTAACCTTTTTCATACACAACTTAACGTTAAGTTGCTACCTCAATCCTTTATGTCGCATTAACGCGAACAAGGAAAGTCATCGTTTCCAACTTAGGGATGCAATCCCTTCGAAAACCGCCGCAAGCCCATTATCAAAGCGAAGGCGACCATCAAGCCGAATATCATGCTGAATGTTATCGTAGTCTTATTCGCCGGCAGAGCAACCGGCAAATCCACGTCCAGGAACCCATGCACGCCAATACCAAGCCGTTCCTGTATTCGTCCGTATGCATCGATGACGACGGTAATGCCGGTGCTGGCCACACGGACAAGCGGCAGCCCCTCCTCGATACTCCTTAGCCTCGCCGCGGCCAGATGCTGGTGCGGACCGGCGCTTGTTCCAAACCATGCATCATTCGTCAGGTTGAGCAACCAGTCCGGCCGCAGGTTCGAATCAACGATTTCGCCCGAAAAAATCGCTTCATAACAAATCATTGGGCTAAACGGCGGGGCACCGGGAACGGGGATTGTCCGGGGCCCAGCTCCTTCGCTGAAGCTCCCATGACCAGGCGCAAGCCGCTCGAGCGGCAGCCAGTCCCGGAGGGGGACATACTCGCCAAACGGCACCAAATGATGCTTGTCGTAGGCTGAAACGACCTGCCCGGCACCAGAAACGACAACCACTGAGTTAGTATATTGATAGTTGTTGGCGCCGCCGTTTTGACCAAGATGCCGCCGCGGAGTGCCCAGAATGACCGCGCCGCCCGGCGGCACAACGCCCGCGATCTGCTCCAGCGCACCGGGGGACTCTGCGGCAAGAAATGCGGTGGCGGCTTCCGGCCAGATAATATGGGTGACGCCAGCCGCGGCGGCGTCCCGGCTCAATTTCAGGTGCTTCTGGAAGTGCGCGGTCTGCAGATCCGGCTGCCATTTTTCACGCTGCGGAATGCTTGGCTGCACCAAACGCAGCTTGACCCCCTCTACTACCGGCATCTCTGTAGGTGCTGCGGCGAGGCGTAAACCGCCTGCCGCCGCCGCCACCGCCAGCGGCAGGATCAGGGCTACCGCACCAGCAATCTTGCGCAGGGGTCTGCCCGGCGCCAGCACGGGCAGCAGCGCACCGCCAGCCAGCACTACCAGCAAAGAGACTCCATAGGGGCCGAGCCAGGCAGCAGCTTGGAGCACGGGCAGAACGCGGTCCCATCCATGGACCGGCAGGTTCCAGGGAAATCCGGTCAGGATGTTCCCGCGCAGCCACTCGGTGGCCATGAACAGCGCCGCAAACAACAGCGCGTCACGGATAGGAGAACCTGGACACCAGCGGCGCAGCCAGACAAATGCCACGCCCGTCAACCCGGTCAGGATCGCCAGCCCCGCCGGCAACCCGATAATGGCGAAAGGCTGCATCCAACCGAACCGGTCCACATCTACCAGAAAAGCCTCCCCGATCCAGGAGAGGCCGAACAGGTGATAGCCGAAAGCGAAGGCCCAGCAGACTCCGAACCCGCCCCATCTGGTCCGGGCACGGCCGAGAGCAATGATCAGGATTGTGTAAGCCGGCAGTTGGGCGAAAAACAGGCCGAATGGCGGCAGCGCCAGCGAGGCGATCCAGCCCGCCCAGAGCGCGAGGGCGAAACGGACAACAACGGCAGCCTCTGGCCTGCGTTGCTCTAGTCGGGCCAGGCTTAGCATCGGGCTCGGGCTAGGCTACGGCTTGAACCGGCAATTGCTGACGCATATTCCGGATGCGCAAACGCTTCAGACGGCGAGGGTCGCCCTCCAGGATTTCGAACTCGATGCCTGACGGATGGGATACGATCTCGCCACGGCCCGGCACGCGGCCAACCAGGTTGAAGACCATGCCGCCAAGCGTGTCGATATTGTCCCGTTCCTCGTCGGAGAAAACATCGCCCACCTCGGCCTCGAAGTCTTCCAGGAGCACGCGTGCATCGGCGATCAGGCTGCCATCCGGCCGGTGGTCCATGGTCAGATCTTCTTCCCGCTCGTGCTCGTCGTCGATATCGCCGACGATCTGCTCGACCAGATCCTCAATCGTGACCAGTCCGTCGATGCCGCCAAACTCATCGACCACCAACGCCATGTGGTTCCGTTCCAACTGCATTTGCAGCAGCAGGTCGAGCACGCGCATGGACGGGGCAACCACGATCACCGACCGGAGCAAGGTCCGCAACGGCGGCGGGTCTGAAACGGCGGCTAGCGGCAGCACATCTTTGACGTGGATCAAGCCCAGAATATGGTCCAGGTCGCCTTCAAAGACCGGCAGCCGGGAATGGTGTGTTTCGCCGATGCGGGCGATCACATCCGGCAGCGCCGTATGAACGTCGACCGCCGCCACATCGATGCGCGGCACCATAACGTCTTCGACTGTCTGGCTGCGCAGGCGCAAGGTGTTCTCAAGGATCAGACGCTCGGTCGGATCAATCGGTTCATCGTCGGTGTCGTGCTGCTCGGCCAGTTCTTCCAGCGTGTCGCGGACAGAGGCCGCGCCGTTGCGCGGCCGCCGCAGTAGCCGCCACATATCGCGCAGCATGGAGCGCCGGTGGCCGCCTTTGCCGCTAGTGCCATTTGCACCGTTCGCGCCATTGCTGTGAGTGCCGTTACCGTTGTGGTTAACGGTTGAGGGGGTGGTGTTTTCCGCCGCAGCGGACTCCGCCGGTGCGGTGTCGCCCGGCGGAGTGGTCCTAGGTGAAGGGTCGTCGTTCATTGCCGTGCTGGCGCTCATCCCGGATTGGCTGGCGACGGGTCGGCCGGATCGTAGGGATCGGGCACACCCAACTGGGCCAAAATGGTGCGCTCTATGCTCTCCATTTGTTGCCTGTCGGCATCGTGTTGATGATCATACCCCAAAAGGTGCAGGACGCCATGAACAATCATGTGCGATAGATGCTCCTTGAGGGTCTTGTCCTGTTCCCGCGCCTCACGCGCCACAGTTTCATATGCGACGGCGATGTCACCCAGATGACGGCCCGGTGTTTCCGCAGGTATATCTAGGTCACCGCCTTCGAAAGCCAAGACGTTTGTTGGTTTTTCGATGCCGCGGAACTGGGCATTCAGACCGGCCAGGGTCTCGTCATCGCTCAACATAATGGCAATGGTCCCAGCCTCAACGCCAGATGCCGCATTAGAGGCAAGCGCTGCTTCCGCCGCGATGCGGACAATGTTTTCCGGGTCGGCGAGACTGCCCTCCCAATCGGGAGCGTCAACCGTAACGTCGATACCCACCGCGCGGATCGCAGCCTGGCGGACGATCGGCGGTGCAGTAGCCGAGCGGTTCGCGTAGGCTTTTACAATGCGGCCGACCAGCGGGTCCCGCACCACATCGTCGGCGGAGAAATAGGTAAAGCCGACTTCCGCTACACCATCCAGCCGGACCGCCGCATCCGCCAGACCGGAGGTCGTATGGGGCGGCAGGTCCACCTGGTCGGGGTCGCCGCACACCACCATGCGCGCGCCCTCCCCGAAACGGGTGAGAAACATCATCATCTGCTGTGGCGAGGTATTCTGCGCTTCGTCCAGAATGACGAAGGCATGAGCCAGCGTGCGGCCGCGCATGAAGGCCAGCGGCGCGATCTCGATCACGCCCGACTCGATCTGCTTGGCCACCAGGTCGCCCGGCAGCATGTCGTGCAGCGCGTCGTAGAGCGGACGGAGATAGGGATCGACCTTTTCCTTCATGTCGCCCGGCAGAAACCCGATGCGCTCGCCTGCCTCCACGGCGGGGCGGGAGAGCACCAGCCGTTCCACCTCGCCCGCCGACATGGCGGCGACGGCCGCGGCGACCGCCAGATAGGTCTTGCCGGTGCCCGCCGGGCCGAGGGCAAAGGTCAACTTGTTGTCGCGGATGGCCCGCAGGTAAGCCGCCTGGGCCGGCGTACGTGGCTGCACTGTGCGGCGGCGGGTGCGGATGGAAAGGTCGCTGGTGTCGCCCTGAACGCGCGCGTCGTTCTGCTCAGCCAGCCGGAGTGCGCCACGCACCGAGCCCTTGTCGAGAGCTTCGCCTTCTTCCAGCTTCTGGTAGAGCACTTCGAGCACGTCAGCCGCTCTTGCCACCGCGCCTTCTCCACCGGCCAATTCAACCCGGTTGCCGCGGGAGCCGATGCGCAGGCCGAGTTCTTTCTCGATCAGGGCGAGGTTCTGGTCGTAGTCACCATACAATAGCTGGGCGAGGCGGTTGTCCGCGAACGTCAGTCCGCGCCGGACGAGGGTGTCGTTCAAGCCGCCTCCCGCGCGCCGCCGGTCAGGCCGTGAGGCCCGGCCGCTGCAATGGCGACGTCAACAATCTGGTTGTGCCAGGACATCGGCCCTTCGGCATGCACCGCGTGCAGCCATGGAGAACGCCCGGCAAGCTGGCCCTCGCTGCGGCCAGGGCGGTCGAACAGTACCGGCATGGTGCGGCCGAGGAATTGCTGATTGAAGGCTGCCTGCTGCGCGCCGATCAGCGCCTGCAGTTCCGCTAGCCGGGCCGCCTTCACGTCCTCCGGCACCTGGTCCTCCGACGTGGCGGCAGGCGTACCTGGCCGCGGGCTGTATTTGAACGAATAGGCCTGAGCGTAGTTGACATCCCGGACCAGTTGCATCGTGGCCTCGAAATCGGCATCGGTTTCGCCCGGGAAGCCGACGATGAAGTCACTCGCCAACGCCAAGTCAGGGCGCGCCGCGCGCAGCTTGTCAATAATCCGGCGGTAGTCATCGCCCGTGTGCTTGCGGTTCATCGCCTTCAGGGTGCGGTCGGAGCCCGCCTGTACTGGCAGATGCAAGTACGGCATCAGCTTTTCGACGGAGCCATGCACACGAATCAGGTCATCGTCCATGTCGCGCGGATGAGAGGTGGTGTAGCGCAGCCGCGCCAGGCCGTCGATTTCCGCCAGGCCCTCAATCAGACGGGCAAGGCCCCACTCGCGGCCATCCGAGCCTTCGCCATGGTAAGCATTGACGTTCTGGCCGAGCAGCATGATCTCCTTTGCGCCGCCGGCAACCAGCCGCCTGGCCTCCGCCAGCACGTCGGCCGCGGGCCGGGAATACTCCGCGCCGCGGGTATAGGGCACCACACAGAAGGTGCAGAACTTGTCGCAGCCTTCCTGCACGGTCAGGAAGGCGCTGGCGCCTGTCTTAGACGTTTCTTCGGGCAGGTGGTCGAACTTGGACTCCGCCGGAAAGTCGGTGGCGACAATGCCCGCCCGCCCCCGCGGCGTCGCCCGCGCCGCTTCGGCCTGGGCCACCAGTTTCGGCAGGTGGTGGTAGGCTTGTGGGCCGATTACCAGATCGACGACCGGCGCGCGGCGGACCATTTCCTCGCCCTCGGCCTGAGCGACGCAGCCCGCAACAGCGACCAGGGTATCTTTGCCTTGCTCCCGGCGGGTGGCCTGCAGCGCGCGCACGCGGCCGAGTTCCGAATACACCTTCTCCGCCGCTTTCTCGCGGATATGGCAGGTATTCAGGATAATACAGTCGGCGTCTTCCGGATTGTCTGTCGCCTGATAACCGGCCTGTGCCAGAGCATCGGCCATGCGGCGCGAGTCATAGACGTTCATTTGGCAACCATATGTGCGGATGAACAATTTGCGGGCGTCGCCCCGGGACGTTGCCTCAACAGTCATGCGCGCGTTTGATACTCCAGTTGCCGAAAATTAGCGGAAATGCAGCGGCCATTCTTCACTCTATCAGGCTGCTTTTTCGGACCCTAGCGGGACGCCTTGCGCTGTCAAGCTTAACGGACGGCCCGTAAGCGCTGCCGCCACCCCCGCCGACACCTCCGCATACATGTGCTGCGCCAGCGCGCGCCGGCTCGGCCACTCATGCGCGTGGGTCGGCTCATGCAGGGTAATGACGATATGGGTGCGGCCAAGCCCGGCAAACGTCCATAGATGCCCGCCCAAACCCATGTCACCATACCAGGCATAAAAGGGCCGCAGGCCCCGCCCGATGGGCATACCGTTTAGCGCGGTGTAGGCGATAGAGACCGATTGCAGGGCAAGCGGGCGCCCCTCTTCCGCCCGCTCCGCCACACTGAACAGCGCGCTCTTGAACGGTAGAACCCGGTTGCCGTCATTGCTGGTGCCTTCTGCAAACAGCACCAGCCGGTCGCCCGCGGCCAGCCGCTCCCCGATAGCGTCCCGCTGCTTGGCAGCGCTGGCTCGGCGGCGATCGACAAAAACGGTGCGCTGCAATTTTGCCAGCAGGCCGAAGAATGGCCAGGAGGCGACCTCGCTCTTCGCGACAAAGCTAAGGGCACCCAGGTTGGAGAGCACCGGGATGTCCAAGTAGGAGACGTGGTTGGAGACCAGCAGGGTTGGCCTTTCGCTCGCCAATTCGCCCCGGACCTCTATCGTCATGCCCCAAAGCTTGCAGCAGGTGCGGTGATAGAAAACGGGCAGCGACTCGCGCAGGCCCCAGCCAAAGGTCACGGCCAGAGCCTGCACCGGGATCAGGCAGAGGGTGAAAACCAGATAAACGGACAGTCGGACGGCCGCCCGGGTGTTCCGCACCCAGCCTGGGCCGATTAAGTCTTTCACGGGCGTATATCCATCAGGGCGAGCGCAGCGGCCGGTCCTGGGCCAACACGTCCATCTGACGGGCAAAGGCCCGGGTCAGCCGGTCCGGACGCACCACGACACAGACATCGATGGTGTTAAACTGTTCATCGATCACAGCCCCGTCGCCGATCATGCCGCCCATCCTCAGGTAACCCTTGATCAAGGGCGGCAACGCGGCGCGCGCGGCTTTCGGATCATAGCTGCCTGGCGGCACCCAGTTCATGCTGACATAGCGTTTGCGCCGCGCCTTGGGCCGCATGCGGAGCGGCGCCATGTGATAGTGGCGAAGGTAACTGAGTTCAACGCCAATCGCCTCCGGATCGATCCCGTGGAAGCTGGCGCAACCGAACATCAGGTTGACGTTGTTTGTGTGGGCATAGAGACCGATGCCCCGCCACAGCAGGTTCATGGTCATTGCCTTGCGGTATTCGATCGCCACGCAGGACCGGCCCAATTCCAATACCTGGTGACCACCTTTCAGCAAGCGGCGGATCGAGAATTCGTCCTGGGTATAAAACCGGCCGAGTTTGGCAGCCATATCACGGCGCAGCAGGCGGTAAGTGCCGACGATGGGTGGATTCTCGGGGTCGGCCTCGTGATCCAGTACAACCAGATGATCGCAGCCCGGATCGAAGCGGTCGATGTCGCGCTCGAGCTTCTGCATCTCCGGCGTGGGTCTAGCGCCCCGTTCCTTATAGAAGACGTCGTAGCGCAGACGCTGTGCTGCCTCCAGCTCCTCCGGCCCTTGGATGAGCCGCAACTCCAGCTGGCCCGCGGTCAGACGGATCTCGCGGTCATGAGGCGCCAGCAGCCGCCCCGTACTAATACGGCGGTTGATGAAGGGAAGGGCAACCTTGGGCGCCCCGCCCCGCTGCGCCCGAAGGCGGCGGTAAGCGCGTCCGCGTTGCAAAGCGCGCCTGAGCGCTAAAGCCATTGGCCCAATACTCCCACCTGTACGTGCCGGATCAAACCGCCAAGTCAGTGGCTGATTGCAGTGCCGCGGCCAAGCCGCAATATCTATCCGACGCCCGGTTACTAGAAAATGGCTACGGCCGCAACCAAGTGGCTGCGGCCGTTCCACATATTAGACTTGGCCGGACGCCCCGGAATGCGGCGTCAGCCGCCCCGGCGTGCGCGTGTGCCAAGGCCAATCTTCTTCGCCAGATCAGACCGCTGCGCCGCATAGCTGGGCGCAACCATCGGATAATCGGACGGCAGGCCCCAGCGATCGCGGTACTCGTCCGGAGTCATGTTGTAAGCGGTCTTCAGGTGACGCTTCAGCATTTTCAACTTCTTGCCATCTTCCAGGCAAACGATGTAATCGTTGGTCACCGACTTCTTGATTGCCACGGCCGGCTCCGGCCGCTCCTGCACGGCGGAGGTCGATGCTTCAACGGACGACAAGGTCCGGTATACTTGGTTGATCAGGTCGGACAGGTCCGGAACAGCAACCGTGTTGTTGGAAACATGAGCCGCCACGATCTCCGTGGTGTACTCGAGCAGTTCTTTGTTGGACTGGGTGTCGCTTTCAGACATGTATGGTCTTCTCCGGGTGCCATGTTTGGGTGGATTTCTGACTGGGGGCATAGTGCTGATTTCGGACTTTGGCAATATAGATAATGCTGTTTTGGTTTAATTTTCCTGAACGGGAGCTGCGGTGATGCCAGAGTACTTTCTCGATATAACGGATAAAGTGTGTCCGATGACGTTTGTAAAGACCAAGCTGCTGCTGGAGAAAATGGCACCCGGCGAATCGGCGGAAGTCCGGCTCCGGAGCGGGGAGCCTCTGGAAAATGTGCCGCGGTCCCTCGCTGAATTGGGGCAAGAAATACTCGGAAAGAGACAAGAATCGGAAGGCGTGTGGCGCATAGTATTCCGGAAATCGCCCGTATAACGGCCCATGTAATGGTGCATATACACTGTTAAGTTATCCACATAGGTTCGGTCGACTTGTTCTACCAGGGTGCGACTAGCGGGTTTCTTATCGGATCGGGCGGAGCGTTATTGACATCCGCCCCATGCTTCCTTCGCCGGCCCCCGGGTTTCTACCGACGCCACACACAAGTAATAGG
This sequence comes from Alphaproteobacteria bacterium, assembly GCA_965222315.1. GTDB lineage: Bacteria > Pseudomonadota > Alphaproteobacteria > Bin95 > Bin95 > JACKII01. The sequence continues at coordinate 4,590,737 of OZ244951.1, forward strand.
CAAACTGCCGCGCATACAATTGTGATGCGGCTGAAAGTCGCTTTGGCTAATTGGCGATTCGCCAGAGTATTCGGCCCTTGCCAGAACATAGGGGGAAGCGCATAGACTAGTTTGCATCCCGAGCGGCCCCGCCGCTGCCATTTTCGCCCAACGGACGCGCCTGCCAATTATGCAGATCTACCTCCCCATCGCTGAATTGTCGGTGAACGTGTTCGTGCTGCTGGGACTTGGGGGTGGGATCGGTTTTCTGTCTGGACTGTTCGGTGTCGGTGGCGGCTTCCTGATGACGCCCGCCCTGATTTTCATCGGCGTGCCGCCTGCCGTCGCCGTGGCGAGCGAGGCCAACCAGCTTGTCGCCACGTCCATTACCGGCGTGATTGCCCATTGGCGGCGCAAGAGCGTCGATTTCAAAATGGGTCTGGTATTGCTGTGCGGTGGTGTCGTCGGCTCCACGATCGGCGTTTATATCTTCAAGCTGCTGCGGGAACTGGGCCAGGTCGATCTGATGATCTCCCTGCTCTACGTCGTGTTCCTCGGCGCCATCGGCACGCTGATGTTCATCGAGAGCTTGCGCAGCATGTTGCGCACAAGGCGCGGCATGGCGCGCCGGGGCAAGCTGCACACTCACACCTGGTGGCATGGCCTGCCGTTCAAAATCCGATTCCGGCGGTCGCGGCTCTATATCAGTGCGCTGATGCCGTTCACGATCGGTTTGTTCGTTGGCATTCTGGCGGCGTTGATGGGGGTCGGCGGTGGCTTCATAATGGTGCCGGCGATGATCTACCTGCTAGGCATGCCCACCGCGGTCGTGGCCGGCACCTCGCTCTTTCAGATCCTTTTCGTCGTCACCAACGTGACATTCCTTCAGGCCTACACCAACCAGACAGTCGATCTGGTTCTGGCCCTCATACTGCTGGCGGGCTCGGTGATCGGCGTTCAGTTGGGCACGATCATCGGCGCGAGGGTGTCGGGCGCGCAGTTCCGCGTTCTGCTGGCGGTGCTGGTACTGGCCACCTGCGGAAAGCTGCTGCTCGACCTGCTGATTCAGCCCACCGATCTCTTTTCGCTGCAGATCGGCGGGGGAGGCGGGCATTGAGACAGGTCACCATTACGTTCTGCCTGCTGTGGGCATGGCTCGCAGCCACGGCGGCGCACGCCACCGAGTTGGTCGCCGACCTTTCCCAGCACGAGATTAAGATATCCACCGGATTCAGCGGCACCGACCTGCTGTTGTTCGGTGCTGCCGATCCGTCCGGCGATGTCGTGGTGGTGGTCAGTGGCCCGGATGCTCAGGCAATTGTCCGCAAGAAGGAGCGGATCAGCGGCCTTTGGATCAATGCCGACAGCGTGGCTTTCGACACGGTCCCTGGCTTCTACCACGTTTCCGCGACCGGCGGGCTTGCTGGCGAGAAGCTGGGAGAGGTCCTGAGCGAGACTGGCGTCGGCCTGCGTTACCAGAACCTGTCACCGACGACGGCGATGGCGCCCAACCGGGCCAACGAGTTCAGCGAGGCCCTACTGCGCCGCAAAGAAGCCCGTGGTCTCTATGTCTCCGAGCCCGGCAAGATTGAATTCGTCGGTGGCACCCTGTTCCGTGCCAGGGTTAGTTTCCCCGCAACCGTGCCGACGGGGGAATACCGCGTCGACGTGTATCATGTTAAGAATGAATGGGTGCAGTCGGTCACCACGATCCCGCTCAAAGTGGGCAAGGTCGGGATGGAGGAAGCGATCTTCCGCTTCGCTCACGACCAACCGGCGCTGTACGGATTGGTTGCCATCCTTGTTGCCGCCCTGTCAGGATATGGCGCTGGTATGCTGTTTGGACGACGATAGATGAATGCCGACAAGACACCTCAATCCGGCGAGAGCCCGCGCATTGCGGCCGGCCGGACCTTGCTTTGCGTCCTCGACGACACGCCCGAACTGTCGGTCGCCCTCCAGTTCGCGGCGCGCCGCGCCCACCGGACCGGCGCTCATGTGGGCATGCTGTATGTCATTGAGGATTCAACGGATTTTCAGCACTGGTCCGCTATCGGCGACCTGATGCGGGCGGAGGCGAACGCCAAGGCGGAACAGGTGCTGACCCGCGGTGCGGAAGAGGTGGCCAAGTGGAATGACGAGCCGCCGATCTTCTATATCCGTGAAGGCAACCGCCGGGACCAGGTGATCGATCAGATCCAGGAAGACCCCAGCATTTCCTTCCTGATCCTGGGCGCAGCCACCGGCCGGGACGGACCCGGCCCGCTGGTCACGGGCCTGACCGGCCGCGCGGTCGGGCAATTGCACGTGCCCATCGTCATCGTGCCCGGCAACATGAAAGAGGAAGAGATCGCCTCGTTCGCGTGAGTTCGGTGCGCGAGGCGCGCGTTTCCGGCACTATATTGCTCCATCCAACTACATACTCCATCCCTCCGGTTAAAGATCTTTCCGCGGCGCGATGGGTAGGCGTGCGTGTCTACCACGGCAAGCGCCACTCCGCGCCTTGCCCTCTGCGCGCCAGACGGTAGGATGGAAATTCTTCCCTAGCCCGCCCGCTCACCGGACCATCCTTCATGCTCGAATCCCTCGCCGGCCCGCCCGAGAAGGTGAACCTGTCGCCGACCGTCTCGGACGAGGTGAAGACGACCACCTGCTACATGTGCGCCTGCCGTTGCGGCATCAAAGTCCACCTGAAGGACGGCGGCATCCGCTTTATCGAGGGCAACAAGAAGCACCCGGTGAACAAGGGCGTGCTGTGTGCCAAGGGCTCGGCGGGCATCATGCAGCATTTCTCGCCCGCGCGCCTGACCAAGCCGTTGCGCCGGGTCGGCCCGCGCGGCGCCGGCGAGTTCGAGGAAATTTCCTGGGACGAGGCGCTGAAGACCGCCACCGGCTGGCTCTCGAAGATTCGGAACGAGGACCCGAAGAAGCTCGCCTTCTTCACCGGCCGCGACCAGAGCCAGTCGCTCACCGGCTTCTGGGCGCAACAGTTCGGCACGCCGAACTTCGCGGCGCATGGCGGCTTCTGCTCGGTCAACATGGCGGCGGGCGGCATCTACACCGTCGGCGGCTCGTTCTGGGAATTCGGCGAGCCCGACTGGGATCATACCAAGTACCTGATGATGTTCGGCGTTGCGGAGGATCACGATTCGAACCCGATCAAGGCGGGCCTCGGCAAGCTGAAGACCCGTGGCGCGAAGGTGGTGGCGGTCAATCCGGTTCGCACCGGCTATGCCGCCATCGCTGACGAATGGATCGGCATCCGGCCCGGCACGGACGGGCTGTTCGTGCTGGCCCTGGTGCATGAGTTGCTGAAGGCCGACAAGGTCGATCTGGAATACCTGGCCCGCTACACCAACGCCACCTGGCTGGTCCGCGTCGCGCCGGGCGAGGCTGACGACGGCCTGTTCGTGCGGGATGAGGACGGCGCGCCGCTCGCCTGGGACCGCGCCGCGGAAGCGACCGTCAAGGCACAGAGCGCCGGCACCCAGCCCGCCATGGTGGGCGAGGTCATGCTGCCGGACGGGCGCAAGGCCGTGCCCAGCTTCCACCTGATGGCGGAGCGCTACCTGGCCGACGAATATTCCCCGGATGCGGTGGCGGAGCGTTGCGGCATCCCGGCGGACCAGATCCGCTCCATCGCCGCCGAACTGGCCGATGTGGCGTTCGAGCAGACCGTGACGCTCGACATACCCTGGACCGATTGGACCGGCCGCCAGCATGACAAAATGGTGGGCCGCCCGGTCGCCGTCCACGCCATGCGGGGCATCAGCGCCCACACCAATGGCTTCCACACCTGCCGCACGCTGCACCTGTTGCAGATGGTGCTGGGCGCCGTCGATACGCCCGGCAGCTTCCGCTACAAGCCGCCATTCCCGCGGCCCGCGCCGCCCGGCCCGAAGCCGGCCGGCAAGCCGGAGCATCTGGGGCCGAACCAGCCGATGCCGGGCCCGCCGCTGGGATTCACCGCCGGACCGGAAGACCTGCTGCTGGACGAGAATGGCGGGCCCATGCGCATCGACCATGCCTATAGCTGGGAAGCACCGCTTTCCGCGCATGGCATGATGCACTCGGTCATCCGCAACGCCTGGGCGGGCAATCCGTACAAGATCGACACGCTGTTCATGTACATGGCGAACATGGGCTGGAACTCGTCGATGAATACGGACGAGACCATCAACATGCTGACCGACGTGGATGAAGCGACCGGCGAGTACAAGATCCCGCGCATCATCTATTCCGACGCCTTCTGGTCGGAGACTATCGCCTATGCCGATCTGGTGCTGCCGGACACGACCTACCTGGAGCGCTGGGACGCCGTCTCCATCCTCGACCGGCCGATCTCCAGTGCCCACGGGCCGGCCGACGCGATCCGCCAGCCGGTAGTCAAGCCGGACCGCGACGTGCGGCCGTTCCAGGAAGTGGTGATCGACCTGGGCTACCGGCTCGGCCTGCCGGCGTTTACGAACGAGGATGGCACGGCCAAGTTCCCAGGCGGCTACCCCGACTACCTGACCAACCACACGCGCGGCGCGCCGGACATCGGGCCGTTGGCCGGCTTCCGCGGGCTCGACGGCAACGAGTATGGCCGCGGTGCGCCGAACCCGAATCAGTTGCAGGCCTATATCGACAATGGCTGCTTTTGGAGCCACGAGCTGGACGAGAACCAGCTCTACTTCAAGCACGCGAACAAGGACTATCTGGAATGGTCGGCTGGCCTGGGATTCATCCCGAACGCCAACCCGATCGTCCTGCAAATCTATAGCGAGGCCTTGCAAAAGTTCCGGCTGGCAGGCCAGGGCCATGGCGAAATCGTGCCGCCCGAAGACCAGCGGGCCCGGATTGTGGAGTATTTCGATCCGCTGCCGGTCTGGTATGCGCCGTTCGAGGAAGCGGCGGTCCAGACCGACGAGTTCCCGCTGCACGCCATCACCCAGCGTCCAGCGGCCATGTATCACTCCTGGGGCAGCCAGAACGCCTGGCTCCGCCAGATTCATGGCTCCAACCCGCTGTTCATCCCGCGCGCGCTCGGCGAGAAGCACGGCATTGCGGATGGCGATTGGGTGAGGCTGACCTCGCACAACGGCTCTATCGTCGCGACCGCCAAACTGATGGAAGGCGTTAACGCCAACACGGTCTGGACCTGGAATGCCATCGGCAAGCGCAAGGGCGCCTGGAACCTGGAAGAAGACGCGCCGGAAGCGACTAAGGGCTTCCTGCTGAACCCGCTCATCAGCGATCTGCTGCCCGACCAAAAGACCGCCAACGCCGACCCGGTGACCGGCCAGGCCGCCTGGTACGACCTGCGCGTCCGGCTGGAGAAAGTCAGCGCGGCGGAGGCCGAAAACATGACCACCAGCCGCCACAGCGCGCTCAAACCGCCAAAAAGCGTGACGCCCCGGCCGGAGATCCTGCGCTACGGCAAGAAACGGGCTTAGCAGCTTCAGCCATGCTGCTAACCACCAAGCACCATCTCATCCTGAGTAGCCGGCAACGCCGGCGTATCGAAGGGCACGCTATCGTGAATAGCCCCTTCGATACGTCCCGGAGTGCCTCCGGGCCTACTCAGGATGAAACAGATTTTTGAGTTGGAAGATTAAGAAGCCATGACCGCTCTCCCCACCTCCACCGGCACGAAACTCGGCCTGGTTATCGACCTGGACATTTGCGTCGGCTGCCACGCCTGCGCGGTGAACTGCAAGGAATGGAACACCGGCGGCCACTCCGCGCCATTGACGGACCAGGACCCCTACGGCGCCGCGCCGGACGGCGTCTGGTTCAACCGTGTCCACTCCTACGAAGCAGGCGAAGGTGCGAACGGGCGTACGGTGCACTTCCCCAAAAGCTGCCTGCATTGCGAGGACGCCGCCTGCGTCACTGTCTGCCCGACCGGCGCCAGCTACAAGCGCGAGGAAGACGGCATCGTGCTGGTGAATGCGGAGACCTGCATCGGCTGCAAGCTCTGCTCCTGGGCCTGCCCCTACGGTGCGCGTGAGTTCGATGTGGACGAGGGTGTCATGAAGAAATGTACCCTCTGCGTCGACCGCATCTACAACGAGAACCTGGAAGAGGAAGAGCGGGTTCCCGCCTGCGTATCCACCTGCCCGGCGGGTGCGCGCCACTATGGCGATCTGGGCGACCCGAACTCCGCGGTCTCCAAGTTGGTGGTCGAGCGCCTTGGCTACGACCTGATGCCGGAGCTTGGCTACAAGCCCACCAACAAATATCTGCCGCCGCGTGAGGCTTCCAGCCGCCACGCCGCCCTGCCGGAAGACAAGAGCAAGCCAACGGGTGTGCTCAAGTGGTTGGACCGGGTGTTGTCGGTCTAAAAAAGGCATCGCTGGGCAATTACCGGTTTGAGCGCAGCCTGATCGGCATCATTTTTGCTGGCTTCTTCGAGACATGCCCATGAGGCATCATCATCGAAGGACACCGCGCCATGACAGCCAAGCCAATCGCTCGCTCGGGCTATATGCCGGAGAAAAACCTGGGGCCCGCCGCTACCCTGCCCGCGCGGCCAGAGGGGCTGCTGCTTCGCCCCGCCGAAACCGCGCTCGTCATCGTCGATATGCAGAACGCCTATGCCTCCAAGGGCGGGTATATCGATCTTGCAGGCTTCGACGTATCCGGCGCACCAGCGGTCGTCGAACAGATCAAGCTGGCCAAGGCAGCGGCAAAGGCTGCTGGAATTCCAGTCATCTACTTCCAGAATGGCTGGGACGCCGACTATGTGGAAGCCGGCGGCGAGGGTTCGCCAAATTGGTACAAGTCCAATGCCCTGAAAACCATGCGCGAGCGGCCGGAACTCTGGGGTAGTCTGCTAGCGAAAGGCGGTTGGGACTATGCGGTGATCGACGATCTGGTCCCGGGACCCGGCGACTTGGTCGTCCCAAAACCGCGCTACAGCGGCTTTTTCAACACCAATTTCGATAGCTTGCTGCGAACAAAGGGTATCCGGAACCTGGTGTTTACAGGGGTTGCCACCAATGTCTGTGTCGAGTCATCGATCCGCGACGCCTTTTTTCTGGAGTATTTTTCCGTCGTGCTCGAAGACGCCGTCCTGCATGCCGGGCCCGACTTCGTGCGCCAAGCCTCCCTATTCAACATAGAGACGTTTTTTGGCTGGGTTTCGAGCGTCGCCGATTTCGCCGGGACGATTGCACAGGTCGAGTAACCCGTCTGGCTGATTCCGGGCGAAATACCCGTCAGCTAAAAAAACCGCGTGACACCGCCGCGCCGCGCCGCTAGCGTTCGGCCCATGATCACCTTCCCCGCCTCCTCGGCCACCTATTTTTGGTACTTTAGCTATCCGGGCCACCAGGCGGACGGAGAGGGTCGTATGCGCTAAAACCAGCAGCACAATCGAAACCGAACCAAACCGCCAGCTTTCTGGCGGTTTTGCTTTTTCGGGCAGGTCGCCGGGAGCCTTACAAAGGACCCAGACAATGACTTTGCCTGCAAACGATACCGAAACTCCAAGCCTGACACCGCTTCGCTCACCCGGCGAACTTCGGGAGGCCGTGCCGGCGTCGCCATCCGCTCAAGCGACCGTCCAGACCGCACGGGCCGCCGCACGCGCCATCCTGTCCGGCCAGGATGACCGGCTTTTGGTGGTCGTCGGCCCCTGCTCGATCCACGACCCGGAAGCGGCGCTGGAATACGCTGCACTGATCCGAACGGCGCGGCACGAATTGGGCAGCCATCTTGAAATCGTCATGCGGACCTATTTCTCCAAGCCGCGCACGACAGTCGGGTGGAAAGGCCTGATCCATGATCCACTGCTCGACGGAGCCGGCGACATCAACCTGGGCCTGCGCAAGGCGCGGAAACTGCTCGCAGAGATCCACGGCATGGGCGTCCCGGCCGGGACCGAGTACTTGGATACCATCGCGCCGGCCTACCTGGATGACCTAATCAGTTGGGCGGCAATCGGCGCGCGAACGACAGAGAGCCAGGTTCACCGCGAACTGGCCTCGGGCGCGGCCTGTCCGATCGGGTTCAAGAACGGTACCAACGGCGACGTGCAGGTCGCCCTGCACGGGATCGAAGCGGCGGCGAGCCGACATCGCATAGTGTCGATTGGCGACGATGGCCGTGCCGTCATCATCGAGACGCCCGGCAATCCGGATTGTCACCTGATCCTGCGCGGCGGCGTCGAGCCGAACTACGCTGCCGCGTCGGTGGATGCTGCGTGCATTGCTGCCGCCCACAGCGGCCAGCGCGGCGCGGTCATGATCGATACGAGCCATGGCAATAGCCGCAAAAAGCCCGAAAACCAGCCCATCGTCTCGTCGGCGGTCGCGGATCAAGTCGCGGCTGGCGACCAGCGCATTATCGGCTTGATGATCGAAAGCAATCTGGTTGCCGGTCAGCAAAGCATCGACGCCCGGCCGCTGCGCTATGGGCAAAGCGTGACCGACGGCTGTGTCGATTGGCAAACGACAGAGGAGATGCTGCTCGATCTGGCAAATGCGGTGTCGCTCCGCCGTCAGGCAACGCAGCGGCTGGCTGGGTAGGCCCGGCACCCAATAGCGGGCTGCCGTTTCGATACTTCCTAAGATCATCCATACCGGACAGAATGGTCGCCAACTGCTACGGAGACACTTCATGACTTCCCTCAAGACCCCGCTCTGCGATCTGCTGGAAATCGAATATCCCATTGTCCTCGCGGGCATGGGCTCCTGGGGGATGGGTACGCCGCCGGCGCTGGTGGCGGCGGTTTCCAATGCGGGCGGGCTGGGGGTGCTCGGTTGCTCTAACCTCTCAGCCAAGGAAGTGGAGGAACGCATCCGTGAGGTCCGGCGGCTCACGGACAAGCCGTTCGGTGTCGATCTCCTGCTCCCCGCCTCCCTGAAGCAGGCTCCCGGCTCCCGTGCTGCCGTGCGCCAGGAAATCCGCGACAACCACCCGGAACATTGGGCCTTCCTGGAAGAGCTGCACCGCCGTTTCGGCCTCCCCGAAAGGCCCTTCCAGCACGACCATGTCATTTCCGCCGAACTGATCGCCCAGCAAATCGAGGTGACCCTAAACGAGCGCGTGCCGGTGTTCGCGGCGGGGTTGGGCGATCCTGCCATCGTCGTGCCGCGCGCCCGCGAGATCGGCATGAAGGTGATGGGCGTATGCGGCTCGCCGCGCAACGCAGTCCGGCAGGTCAAGGCGGGCGTCGACGCCATCATCGCTCAGGGTACGGAGGGCGGCGGCCATACCGGCCAGATCGCCAGCTTTGCTCTGCTACCCCAAGTGGTGGACGCAGCAGGCGATATCCCGGTGCTGGGCGCGGGCGGTATCAGTGATGGCCGGGGCGTGGCGGCGGCGCTGGCGCTGGGCGCGCAGGGGGTCTGGGTCGGAACGGCCTTTCTGGTCGCGGACGAGGGCGGCTTGCCCGATGCGTTGAAGGATCAGATTGTCGAGGCGTCGACCAGCGACATGCGCATTTCGCCCTACTGGACCGGCAAGACGGTGCGCGCGGTCCAGAACGATGTCGCCAAAGCCTGGGAAGAAAGCGGCCTGCCCTCGCTGCCAACCCCGCACCAGCGTGTGCTGATGGAAGACTTCAAGGAAGCCGCCATGGCTGCCGGACGCTTTGAAATAACCATGAATGCGGGCGGGCAGGGAGCCGGAATGATCACCAGACGCCGGCCCGCCGCAGACATATTCAATGGTTTGATTGACACGACCCGCGAAACATTGGACCGTCTCGGACGCATATAAAATCGGCGGACGAAGATTGTCATGCCGAACGGAGGTCAGAGCGATGAAGCTCAATTGGTTGCTGATCATCGCCCTGCTTTGTACCGGTGCAATCGCTGTCTGGGGAATCGTGGACAATCAGGGGCTGGCTGAAAAGGCGGCCGAGGTTGTCTCCATCCAATTTGCAGCCCGTGGCTGGTTCATCATGATTAACGCCACATTCATGCTGCTTGTTAGCCTTTATCTGGTCTTTTCCAAATATGGGAAAATCAAGCTGGGCGGCGAATTCGACCAGCCGGAATTCTCCACGATATCCTGGCTGACGATGCTGTTCGCCGCGGGTATGGGGGTCGGGCTGCTGTTCTATGCAGCGGCCGAACCGCTGACCCATTACCGGTTCTTCGAAGACAAGGCAGCCCGGCAATCAGCCGGCGACGCTCTGTTCGTCACCAATTTCCACTGGGGCCTGCATGCCTGGGCCATCTATGCGTTAACGGGCCTCGTGATCGCCTATTTCAGCTTCCGGAAAAATTTACCTACCCTGATCGGCGCAGCGATTCCGGCGGTGCTGGGGGACAACACGCTCACAAGGTCGGTTGCCTGGCTCTGCAACCTGCTCGCCATCGTCGCCATCGCCATCGGGCTTGCCGGGTCGGTGGCGCTAGGCGTGTTCCAGGTACAGCAGGGCGTAAACCAGATTGCTGGCTGGGAGACTTCCGGCATGGAAGTTTCTATCGCCATCTTCGCTGCGCTCTGCGTGTCCTTCACGCTGCCGCTGCTGGTGGATCTCGGCAAGGGCATGGCCCTCCTCTCCAACATCGCGATGGGAATTGCGGTGGTGCTGATGCTGTTCGTGCTGCTGACCGGCCCAACCAGCTACCTGATGGGCGTCACGTTCCAGTCCGTCGGCGAATATTTCGCCGGCGTGGTGCCACACGGCTTCCGCACCTTCACGTTTTTGGATGAGTCGGTGAACAACTGGTTCCAGGACTGGACCCTCAACTACATGGTCTGGTGGCTGGCCTGGGCACCCTTCGTCGGCGTGTTCATCGCCCGGATTTCCCGGGGCCGGACGATCCGGGAATACCTGATCGGCGTCATTCTGGTGCCAACGCTGTTTTCGATCTTTTGGTTCGGCATCTTTGGCGGCATCGGCTTTTTCACGGTGCTGCGAACCGATATCCCGCTGTTGGAGTTGGTAGGGACGAACGTTGATGCCGTGACGTTTTTCGTGCTCCAGCAGCTTCCGTTGACGACCCTCTCGACCGCTCTGGTGGTGATCGCCGCGTTTCTTTTCGTCGTCACCAGCGTGGTCAGCGCTGCCTTCGTCCTGGCCATGTTCTCGACCAACGGCAACCTGGAGCCGGCGGTCAAGGTCAAGCTGAGTTGGGGGGCGGTGCTGGCTGCCCTCGGCCTGGTGATGATCCTCTCCGGCAGCGTCTCATCGGTCCGCTCAATCATCGCGGTCGGCGCACTGCCATTCGTCTTCATCACCTTGCTGTTGGTGGTCTGTCTCCTGAAATCGCTGAAGCAGGAGGATCTATAGATGGAAAGCTCGCCCGGCGAAGTGCTGATGAACCTGGAGATGCTGGGATTCATAGGCCTGTTGATCTGGCTCTACCTAAAATGAGGTAGTGCGCCTGACGATGGAGGGAAGGAAACCGGCGATGCCAGCTTTGGACAACAATTTCCCTTTGTCACCGGTGCCGCCATGCCAGCCGACCGTGATTATGCGGCGCGATGAAGCTACTATGGTGAATCAATTGAAGGCCGAAGCACAGCCTCGCCCGGCATCACGGCGTGGGCGTGGAAAATGCCTTCTACGGCTGGAGCGATTCCTGGCTGGCAGAGGGCTTCCGCCCATGGGACTATCGATGCGCTTCGCCACATCCGCGTGCCCTTGCTGATGCTGCGGGGCCTGGCGGCCCCCAACACGTCAAGCCAAGGCAGTTCGAAGACACGCCGCCGCAGGATGAAGGCAGAGCCCGGAGTGCTTCCAACAAGCCGGGCCTAATAGTCGCCTAGCTTAATATCCGCTGCACGCGTTCACAGGCGCTCTCGATTTCTTCGACGCTGGCAGCATAGCTGAAGCGGATGAAGCCTTCGCCCATGGCGCCGAAACTGGTGCCGGCAACGGTGGCGACACCGGCTTCGTCCAGCATCTTGTTCTGAAGTTCTTTCGCGCTCATGCCCGTGCCCTCGATGTTCGGGAAAGCGTAAAAGGCGCCGCCCGGCTCGACACAACGGAATCCGGGAATCTGGTTCAGGGCGCGGACGATGACGCGGCGGCGGTTGTCGAAAGCGGCGCACATCTCGTCCACCGCGTCCTGCGGGCCCTGCAGCGCGGCGATGCCGGCGAACTGGGTCGGGGCGTTAACGCAGGAGTGGTTGTTCACCGCCAGGCGCTCGGCATAGTAGAACAGGTCCTTCGGCCAGACGCTGTAGCCGAGCCGCCAGCCGGTCATGGCGTAGGTCTTGGACCAGCCATCCAGCAGGATCACCCGGTCGCGGATTTCCGGGTAGCTGAGCAGGGTCACGTGCTCGCGGCCGTCGTAGAGGATGCGGGCGTAGATCTCGTCCGCCAGGATGACCACGTCCGGCCATTTCTCCAGGCCTGCCACCAGCTTGTCGAACTCCGCCTTGGGGACGACGCCCCCGGTGGGATTGGCGGGCGAGTTCAGGATCATCAGGCGCGTCGCCGGCGTAATCTGGTCCAGCACCTCGTCGGCGGAGAAGGCGAAGCCGTTCTCTTCCGCCAGGCGCATGGGCACCGGTTTCGCGCCGGTATAGCGGATCATGGACTCGTAGATCGGGAAGCCCGGGTTCGGATAGATGATCTCCGCCCCCGGTTCGCCGAACATCATGATGGCGAAGAACATGGTGGGCTTGCCGCCCGGCATGATCATGACCTGGCCAGGATCGATTTCCACGTTCCGGTATTTGGCAATGTCGGCGGCAACCGCCTCCCGCAGGGCCGAGATGCCGTTGGCGGGCGTGTAGCCGTGGTGGCCGTCGCGCATGGCCTTGATCGCGGCCTCGACAATGTGCGGCGGAGTTTTGAAGTCCGGCTGGCCGATGCCGAGATTGATGATATCCTTGCCCTGGGCTGCCAGTTGTCCGGCGCGGGCGAGGACCTCAAAGGCGGTTTCGGTGCCGAGGACGGAAAGGTTGGCGGCGAGCTTGGCCACGGGCGGTGTTCCTTAACAATGTTCGATTGGCTGTTGGGCGCACGATCCATAGGGCGGCGGCCAAGTCAAGTGCTGGCGCGAACATATCGTCCGCCCTATCCGCGAAGGCGCGGGGACAGCGCTAGCTGGTGCCATCACGGGCAACCGCCTTTTCCTTACCCTCGGCGCGGGTCTGGCGGGCTTCTTCCCTGTCGCCGTTTTCGGGATCGAGACTGTCCTGGCGTTCCGGCCCGGTTTCTTCCCGGCAAAGCTCCACCAGCACAGGGAAATGATCGGAGCCGATATCCTGGCAAACCTTGAGACGGCGGATCGTAAAGTGGGCCGTATGAAATATATGGTCGAGCGGCCACCGGAGGCCCGGCGTCTGGACCGGAAACGTTGCAAAGACGCCGCGGCCCCGGCGCGGGTCAAGGAGGCCGGTCGTGCGCATCAGCAGCCCCGTCGTCGGCGACCAGGCAACATCGTTGAGGTCACCGGCCACTACCGCCGGCAGCCCGCTATCGCTCGCCTCGCGCCCGGCTAGGAGCAGCTCGGCATCGCGTGGCGCCGTATGCTTGAAATTGGGCACGGGCGGTTGCGGGTGAATGCCCAGGAACAGAAAGGGTTCGCCATCGGCAAGCCGCAGACGGGCATAGATCGATGGAACCTCCGGCTCCAACAGAAAGCGCAGTTTCGCCTCTTCGACGGCCAGGTTCGTGAAGAAATGAAGGCCGTAGCCGTTTTCCTGCGGATAGCGCAGTTCGGTCGTGTATTTGTCAGCCAGGCACTGAAGCGCCTCGTCCCACCATGCGTCGGTCTCGACTAGCAGCAAAATATCGGGCTCGACCGCATTCGCCAGCTGCACGAGAGGCTCCGCATCGCGCGTGCCGATGCGCACATTCGCAACCAGCAGACGGAGCGGCGTAACATCCCCCCGCGCATCCGCTACATGCCGCGACGCGAACGGCATAAACGGCCAGATCCAAGTCGCCTGATAGACCAACGCGGCGAAGGTTGCGCCAGTCAGTCCCCAGAGAAGGGGGCCGAACGGCTGCGCAAATGCCAGCAGACAAACGAGACTTATCAGCAGCCCGCCGGCGACTTGCAGGCGCGGATAGTCGAGCACGCGCACCCACCACCAGCCTACCGGCAGCAACGGCAATGTCGTCGCCAGCAAGAACAGGATAGTGAAACCGATGAGAACCACGATCAACGGGTGCTCTCCAGCGGGGGTGTCATGCTGCCGATCACACCACTCCCAGATCAGCAAAGGCTGCTGCGAATGCCTTCATTTGCGGGTTATGGCGGACGCCCGTAACGACATTGATCTGTTTCACTACTGCATCGCCCTGATCGCAACCTCGATTATGGGTGTTCCGGTTTCGAGATGCGACTGGCCAAAGCCGAGAATGCAAGTGTCCTTGCGCTGGACTGCCAGCTTGCCGGGTACGGGCAGGTGGACGGCAAACTTGACCACGGGCGGCATTCCTCAAGAAACGGGAACTCCTGTTCTGGCCGCACACGCCACACGGACGGCGGAGTGTCAAGGAGCAACCCTCCGCAAGCCGTATGCCGGAGACAAAATGGGTGCGAGATTATGCCTAAAGCGCTGTGGCTCGAAGAGTGCCGCGTACCGGGTCAGTGGGATAGCGAGCGAGCCTGTGGTCTGCGGGGTACTTGAGGTGTGTCCGCAATGGCTCCGCCGCCACTTCCCCCGTCTTCAAGGCCCCAATCCTTACTGAATTGTCCGCGCTGGGCTTGCCGGCACCGGCGGCCCCCTACGCCGCCGCTTGTTCGCGGGCGTCCGGCGCGGCGGCTTGTTCCGGCGCAGGATCGCGCAGCACATAGCCCCGGCCCCACACGGTTTCGATGTAGTTGCTGCCGCCGGTCGCGTTGTTCAGCTTCTTGCGGAGCTTGCAGATGAAAACATCGATGATCTTCACTTCCGGCTCGTCGATGCCGCCATAGAGATGGTTCAGGAACATTTCCTTGGTCAGGGTCGTTCCCTTGCGGATCGAGAGCAGCTCCAGGATCTGGTACTCCTTACCGGTCAGATGGAGCATCTGCTCATCAACTTCCGCCGTACGGCTGTCGAGGTTGACCGCCAGGCGACCGGTACGGATCACCGACTCGGCGTGGCCCCGGGCCCGGCGGATAATGGCATGCACGCGCGCCACCAGTTCGCGCCGGTCGAACGGCTTGGTCAGGTAGTCGTCCGCGCCGATGCCGAAGCCTTTGATCTTGCTATCGGGTTCTGCCAGCCCGGAGAGGATCAGGGTCGGCGTCTCCACCTTGGCACCCCGCAGACGCCGCAAGACCTCGTAGCCGTCGATATCGGGCAGGAGAATGTCGAGAACGATTAAATCGTAGTCGTAAAGTTTCCCGATTTCCAAGCCGTCTTCGCCCAGATCGGTTGTATCGCAAATAAAGCCTTCGGCTTTCAGGATCGCTTCGACCGTGCGGGCCGTTGCGCTATCGTCTTCAACAATCAGTACTCTCATGGTCTGAACCTCGATCTAAGTCGGGTAGTGGCTTGGTTTCAATTCTCACCTTATGGTCCAAAAGTTAACAACTATTAAATTTTTAATCGTATTTGTTCCGATTTTGTACTATTTTTTTCTTCTTGTGATTCGCGTTCCTGCAAAAATCGCCTGCTATGCCTCCGAGTTGCTCCTGTATTGGTTAACACGGGTGGTGCGCAGTCCCAGCATCCCATGGGTTTCCACGAGCCGCTTCCAGGACGTAACTTCTTCCTCGCTCAGGCCGTAACGGGCACAGGCATCCTCCAGGCTCAGCAGGCCGCCACGGATCGCGGCCACGACCTCCGCCTTCCGCCGAATGACCCACCGCCGGGTGTCCGGCGGCGGCAGTGTTTCGAGGGTCAGTTCTTCACCGCTTGGCCCGATAACGCGTTTGGCAGGGCGGTTCTCTGGAACGGTATTGGTCATTGCGGTCCTATCATGGCCAAGTTGCGGCGCTTCGTACGCATAGGTGGCGCGACCCTAGCCCACAAACCTTTCCGATCGCCTAATCCTCCGGGCATTTTTCGCCCTGTTTCCAGTCTGTTGCATCCGCAAACAGGCAATACCACCAGCCCGTAGCCCAAGAAAAAATCGGGCGGCCCATGCGTCTAAAGTTGCAAACGGGAATTGACCAGCGGTCCCAAAAAATGTATCAGCACGCCAAATCGCTCTGGTCGGCTTGTGGAGGCCACATGAAAGTCGTCTTGCCGCCGGACTACCGTCCGTCCGAGACAGAAGAGTTCATGAACCCGCTCCAGTTGGAGTATTTTCGGCAAAAGCTACTCGACTGGCGTGCTCAGCTCATTGATGAGTCGGAAGGCACGCTGAATCACCTGCAAGAAGAAAGCCTGGTCGAAGCCGACTGGACCGACCGGGCATCCGCGGAAACCGATGTCGCATTGGAGTTGCGGACACGCGACCGCGCGCGCAAACTCATCGTTAAGATCGAAGAAGCGCTGGTCCGGGTGGAGGACGGCTCCTATGGCTATTGCGAGGATACGGAAGAGCCTATCAGCCTGCGCCGTCTCGAAGCCCGCCCAATCGCAACCCTGAGCCTCGAAGCACAGGAACGGCACGAACGCATGGAACGCAGCCACCGCAACGATTAGCGGCGGCTCAGCCCCTCAGCGGCACAAAAGAATGCCGCGGCGTTAACGAAATATCAGCTTGGCGTCAGCAACCAAGACGTGCACCCTGCACGTTAAGAGGGAGAGCCCTATGGGTTTGCTGGTTGACAAGTGGAACCGGCCGCTGTGGCCGGAGAATGGCCCCAGACTGCCAGGCCTGAGCCAAGCCTTTACCGTCATGGCAGCCAGCATGCTGTCGCTTTGGCGCAAGGACCGCGGGGACGGCAGCGCCCCTGGCGAGCCTGCCGCCAGCGTTTCCCAGCCGCCGCCCGGACCGATGCCACCGGAAGAAGCGCCGCCCGATAGCGGAGACTGGCGGCGCCGGGTTTTCGACGACGGCCCCATCGGCATTGCCATCCTGGACCCGGCCGACCGGCTGCTGGAGAGCAACGCAGCATTCCATGCGCTGGTCGGGAAAACGCGCGCTGCGCCGGGCCAGGCGCTGGAATCCCTTCTGAAACCCGCTGGCGATGAAAGTCTGGATGCGTTGCTGGCAACCGACAACGCGACGCTAATCGATGTGCTGATCCCGCCGCCGGACGGACAGGCGGAGGAGCGGAGCGGCAACCTCTACGCCGCACCGCTCACCGGCGGCACCAGGGTGATCCATCTGATCGACACGACCCAGCAGAAAAAGCTGGAGATCCAGTTCACCCAATCGCAGAAGATGCTGGCGGTGGGCACGCTGGCAGGTGGGATTGCCCATGATTTCAACAATCTGCTGACGGCGATGAACGGCTTTTGCGACCTGCTCCTGCAGCGTCACCAGCCGGGCGACCCGTCATTCGCGGACATCATGCAGGTCAAGCAGAATGCCAACCGCGCCGCCAATCTGGTCCGCCAGCTATTGGCCTTCTCGCGCCAGCAGACCCTGCAACCGCAGGTGCTCAACCTGGCCGATGTCATCTCCGACCTGTCGAACCTGTTGCGTCGGCTGCTGGGCGCCGGGATCGAATTGGAGGTGGAGCACAGCCGCGAGACCGGCCTTATCCGGGTGGACCCTGGGCAATTGGAACAGGTGCTGATCAACCTGGCGGTCAACGCCCGGGACGCGATGATAGGCGAGGGCGTACTGACCATCCGCACGCGCACGATCGGCCCGGACCTGGCCGGCGAGCCGGTGCGGCGGCCGCCGCTTCCCGCCGCCGACTGGGTGGTGATCGAAGTGACGGACACCGGTGGCGGCATCCCCGCGAACCTGATCGACCGTATCTTTGAGCCCTTCTTCACAACCAAGCCTATCGGCGAAGGCACGGGCCTGGGCCTCTCCACCGTCTATGGCATCGTCAAGCAGACCGGCGGCTACATCTTCGCCGACAATGTGCCGGGCCAGGGCGCGCGCTTCAGCGTCTACCTGCCGGTGCACCAGGGCGATGCGAAGGCGGAGGGCGCGGACGGCACAACCGCGCTCGCCACAGACCTAACCGGGGCGGGCACCATCCTTCTGGTGGAGGACGAAGATCCTGTGCGCCTATTCGCTTCCCGCGCCCTCCGCAGCAAGGGCTACCGCGTGCTGGAGGCGCGCACCGGCCTTGCCGCACTCTCCCTGCTGGACGATGCGGAAGAGCAGGTGGACCTGATCGTTACCGATGTTGTCATGCCGGAGATGGACGGACCCGCCTTGATCGAGCGGGTGAGAGCAGACCGGCCGGGCATGCGGATTATCTGTATCAGCGGTTACGCCGAGGGGTCCTTCCGGGAGAAGCTCGGGTCGTTCCGCAACATCCACTTCCTGCCCAAGCCCTTTACCCTCAGCCAGTTGGCGGAGCGGGTGAAGGAGGTGTTGGGGGAGTGATCCTATTTTCGGGGGCGGAGGTGGAGCGGTTTGCCCAGGCAATGTCGTCTCAACGCAAGCGCCGTTCACGGGAACAGCGCGGCACTTAAATACGGCAGCAGTTCGATATAGCTAGGCGGCCATGGTGGCAGTTGCGCCGGGCGGGCGGTCGTGTGCGCCGGTGACGGGTTGCGCGGCTGCGGTTTCGCCGCCGCTCATCACCGTAGCCAGGAAACGGTCGACCCAGACGTCGATGATAGGGTCGAGGAGCGGATATTCGGCCAGCTGGTCTTCCCGCTGTTGGGCGCCGGGCATGTGCAGCATGTGCCCGCCGCCGACGCTCCAGCGCTGCATGATTTCCGGGGTTACTTCCGGGTGGAATTGTACCCCGTAAGCCTTGCCGAACCGGAATGCCTGCTGCGGGAAATGCTCGTTGGTAGCCAGCAGTTCAGCCCCGCGCGGCAGGTCGAAGCCGTCCCGGTGCCACTGGAACATTTTCATCGGGCCGTCGAACAGATCGCGCCCGGCCTCCGTCGGGAAGATGGGTGTGTAACCGATTTCAACCCGGCCTTCCGGGTGCGGCCAGACCCGCGCGCCCAGAAACCGGGCCAGCATCTGCGCGCCGAGGCAGATACCCGCGAACGGCTTGTCGGCCTCAAAGATCCTGGGCATCCAATCCAATTCCCGGCGGATGGCCGGTATATGGCAGTCCAGCGCGCACATAGGCCCGCCGAACATGAAGACGGCGGCGTAATTCTCTAGGTTCTCCGGCAGCGCCTGTCCGATGTTCGGGCACCGGATGTCGAGCGGATAGCCCTGGGCCATCAGCTTCTGCGCCACGCGGCCCGGATAGGAGCCGCGCTGGTGAACCACCATGAGGATGGGAGCCTGCATAGCTACAGCATATGATGCGAACCGCTAGCAAATCAATGCCATGTTGCGCTGCACCTAACAAACCAGTTGCCGCAGCCCGGTTTGTCAGAAGCGGAAAAGCGGTACCGGGTCAACGGCGCCCGGGCTAACACCGCCCTGCTCGCGGTCACGCTCCCGCGTCCGCCATTTTGCCGGGTCGTCATAATCGTAGGGTTTGAAGCGCGGATCGAATAGCGGGTCGGCAGCGGATTTGCGCCGGAAATCGTTCCCGCTCGGCGGTGGCGGTGGGCGGAACTGTTGCTGGTCCTTGTAGACTTCGCTCTGCATCGTGTCGTTGTACTTCGGCTCGAACAGGCCCGCGCCGCCACTGACCTGGGCCGCCGCCGCGACCGCCAAGCCCCATGCCAGCAGGGCGGCCAGCGTAAATCTGGGAACGACCATCCCGAACGGTAGAGCCGCGGCTGTCATTTTCCGGCCTCTTCCTGCCAGGAAAGCGTGCCGAACCAGTACTCGTGGGTAGAGCTCAGCCATTTGTCGGCCTGACGCGCGGTAACCCAGGCGTTCAGAAAATTCAGCCAGTTTTGCTCGCCGATTTTCACGGCGAAACCGGCCGACGACGAAATCAGCGGCTTCCCGAGGGGCAAATCCACCGCCTCCGGGTGGATCAAGGACAGAAACCGCGCCTCCGGCACGCTAGCGACAAAGGCAACAGCCGTGCCGTCAACAACGGCCTCTTCAGCCTCGGTAGCGCTGGCTACGACCATCAAGTCGGACTCGCCGAACACCCGGGAGGCAACATCATGGGCCAATGTGCCAGATACGGTGACGATGGTCATTCCGGGCTGGTTCAGCGCCTCCAGAGAGTCGATGTCCTTGGTTGCCTCGATATTCGCTGCCAGCGTCACGCCTGACTCGAAATAGGGATTGGAGAATGCCACCTGCAGCGCGCGTTGGGGCGTGATCGCCATCCCGGCGGCGATCATATCGATCTCGCCCTTTTGCAAGGCAGCGATGATCTTGTCCCATTCGTAGACGCGGAATTCGGCTTTGACGCCCATATCGGAAGCGATCTTCTCACCGACGTCCACCTCAAAACCCAGCAGTTCGCCATCCGGTTTGACCACCGTCCATGGGACAAAAGCCGATACGCCGATCTTGACGCTGCCGCGCGCCATGATGTCGGACAACACGTCCGCGAGCGCGCTGGCGGGCACCAGCCAGGCTGTCAGGCATAGCGCGAACAAGAATTTGGTGGCCGGCATCGAATTGTTTCCAGCATTGACACACGATAAGGGTAGTCCTGATTAACGACCGCCCGTCCGAAAGGTCAACCGGCAGTCCAAAACCGGCTGGCAAGGAATGAAAGATCGTTGCCGCCGCTATCGCTCAAAACCGCTGCCACTGGCCCTTGCCGCCTTACCGGCTGGGCATTGCTGGTATCGCTCGCCATGCTGATCCCCGGCCTGCTCCTGCCCAGCCTGCACCTGGTCAGCCTGGGGCTGTTTCAGCAGGAATATTCCCTGCTCGCCGCGATCCTGGCATTTTGGGAAAAGCAGCATTACAGCCTGTTTGCGCTGCTGCTCTGCTTCACGGTGGTCTTTCCGCTCGCCAAGATCGCGGCCGGGCTGTGGCTGTTCTATCTGGCCACGCCGAACCCGGCGAAGCTCAAAGGCTGGGTAGGCCTGCTCTCCGGCCTTTCCAAATGGTCGATGCTGGACGTTTTCATCATCGCCGTGCTGGTGCTGGCGCTGGAGGGTTCGCTGATAACCGCGGCTAGCCTTGGCGCCGGGATCGCGCTATTTGCTGGGTCAGTCCTGTTGTCGGGCTGGGCCTATAGCCAGCTCCTGCACCTGCTGGTCCGCCGCATCGAAGAAGAAAGCCGATAGGAATGCATGATCTTGTACTGAAGGGCGGCCGAGTCATTGACCCGGCCCAGAATATTGACCGCATCACCGATGTCGCTTTTGCGGACGGCAAGGTTGCCGCGATCGGTGAGGGATTACAGGGCCGGGACACGCGCGACGTGTCGGGCAAAATGGTAACGCCCGGCCTGATCGACCTGCACACCCACATTTACGCCCGGCACACCTCCATCGGCATCGAGCCCGATCCCTACGCCCTGAAGACCGCCTGCACCACGCTGGTGGATGCAGGGACGGCAGGCCCAGCCAATTTCGACGGCTACCGCGCGGACATCGTCGACAAGGCCGACGTGAACATCGTCAGCTACATCAACATCTCGTTCGCGGGCATTTTCGCCTTCTCCAACATGGTAATGGTGGGCGAATGCGACGATTTCCGCCTGCTCCACTCCGAAGCCTGTCTGAAGGCCATCGAAAAACACCGCGACATGATTTGCGGCGTGAAAGTGCGCATCGGCATGACCGCATCGGGCGGCAAGGGCGCAGCACCCCTCGACATCGCGCTGGAAGTGGCGGACGCCGCGGGCCTGCCGGTCATGTGCCACCTGGACTACCCGCCGCCCGGCCGGGCCGAGACGCTGGCCCGCCTGCGCAAGGGCGACGTGCTCACCCACTGCTTCCGCCCGTTCCCCGGCGCGCCGGCCCACTATGACGGCCGTGTGCGGGAGGAAGTGCTGGACGCCCGCGCCCGCGGCATCATCTTCGACATTGGCCACGGCGGCGGCTCGTTCGGTTGGAAAACGGCGGAGGACATGGTGAACGCCGGCTTCCTGCCGGACTGCATTTCCTCCGACGTGCACACGATCAGCGAGGTCGGTCCGGCCTTCGATCAGTTGGTAACCATGGCGAAATTCCTGCATCTCGGCATGAGCGAGACGGAAATCATCCGCGCCTCCACCGAAGGCCCGGCCAACGCCATCAGCCGCCCCGAACTGGGATCGCTCGCCATCGGTACGCCGGGCGATGCGTCGGTCCTCTCCATCGAGGATGGCGAATACACCCTGACGGATGCCAAGGCCCAGGACCGCACCGGCAAGCGCATGTTCCGCGCCCACGGCATGGTCATGCGCGGTTCCTGGCGGTCCACTACTTAGCCGAGCCCCCATGAGGCTGGAGCCCTGGCCTCTCATTTGGCGCTTGGGGTTTTTCCCGATAGTTGTGCTACGGTCCTCTCCGACAATTGAATCGGAGGGGACCCGGTATGCCGAGCGGCGCACAGCAAGCCACAAACATGGAACCGGCCCAGTTCGCCACCCCGGACCGCCGCCCTTCGCAGGCAAGAGGCGCAACGCCTGACGCATCGATTGCGGACGGGGCTCTGGCAGGCTTGGCACCGCTGAGCGGGCTCGCCTCCCTGCAGGCGGCGGCCGATTCCAGCAATGCCACCGCGCAACTCCGCTCGCTCCAGAACGCTGCCAACGCGGGCCCGTCCGCGCAAAACCTGAGCGCCCTGCAGCGCCGGCAAGACCTTGGCGACGAATTGGGCGAACAGCCGGTGGCGGGCGAAACCGCCGGACCGCAAAGCCGGTTTGACAGCATGACGGCCATCGACAATGGCGGGCCGTCCAGCGATACGCGGCAGAACTACCGGAACAGCACGATCCTGCAACGCCGGGTCTCGCCGAACCATGTACCGAACCAGCCGGCGCTGGTTGGACCGGCCAGCACGCCCGTCGCCTCCCCGGTGCTGGATCACGCCGGTATCCGCGCTGTCTCGATGCCCGATGCCGACTATGCCGGTTGGAAGGGCACGGCGCAGGCCAAGATGAAGATGCATGGCGCGGCTTCCCATGGCGGCCGCACCTATGTCACCCAGTTGAAATCGTCCGGCGAACTGCTGCAGATGATCGAATGGGGCGATGTCTTCTCACGGAAGAACCTCCGCGCCGTCCTGGTCATCGCCGAAGGGGCGCTGGCAGTCGCCGCAGGCAGCCTCGCCATTGCCGCCGCCACTGGTGGGGCGTTTATCGCCCTGTTGCCGGGCATCGCAATTGCCGTCTCCGGCGTTATCAAGATATTCCGCGGCCTCTACATGATGTTCGGCAAGGATGGGACCGAAGAGGAGAAGGCGCACAAGGCCCGCCTGGTCAATATCATGCGGGCGATCGAGAGCGCCGCCACGTTGGTCGCCGCCATCTCCCTGGGCTTCGCGAGCAAGGAATTCGTCGCAACTCTCGTCTTCGGTTTGGCGAAGGCCATCCGCTCCGGCCTCGCCTTCGCCAAGGAGAAGTGGCCCCAATATGCCACGAAATTCGAGGTCGCCATGCACTTCTGCCACCTTATTGAGGTTGGAGCTATTGCAGCAGGCGCGATTGGCGCAATCGGCAGCGGCGATGCCGTGTCGACGGGGCTGGGCTTTGCGATTGCCGGCTCCAAGCTCACCCGAACAGGGGAAGGGTCACAGGAAACCTTTGTGAAAGCGCGCGGCAACCAAGCGACCGCCAATACCGACCCAACGGAATCTTCGCGATTGGTCGGTGGCTCATCAGGCGGGGAAAAGGTCTAACGCAACACGTGGCCGGTTACCGACTGCCGCCCGGCCGTCACATCCAGGCCGAACCTGGCGGACTGGAAGCTGAAGGCCAGGAACATGGCGCCAATCGTCAGGTCGAACACGCCGATGGCGGCATAGCCGGCAATGGCGCCCACCAGCGTCAAACCGGCGAGGCCGCAGCCAAAAGCGAGGGCCATCAGGCCAAGCACCATCGATGCCAGCGGAACACGCCGATTTGGCTGGACGCCTTTCGGCTGGGCCTCTTTAGAATAGGGCAGCGGGCTGCTGGGCATTGGCACCTCCGACAAGCGCATGGGCGCTTATACAGGACGGCCATCACCCAATCTATAGCGCCTGGACCGCTGTCGCGCCTTCCCCCGCCAGTTCGCCCGGCCCGGCAACATTTTTATTGCATCCCCGCGGCACACCGGCGCACCATGTTTCGACCGGTGCCATCCGTGCCCGGCTGATGCAATTGGGCTCGGAAATTTAGCGCGCCGGCAACGACAGGAACCGGGAGCACGCGCTCATGCCAAACGATCTCGCCCAAGGAATCCCCGCTGGCACTAGAGGACCGCGCTGCGCCGCGCTGGTCGGTCCTTATCTGTCCGGCAAAACCTCTCTGATGGAGAGCTTGCTGCACGCGGCCGGCGCCATAAACCGCAAGGGCAACGTCAAGGACGCCAACATGGTTGGCGACAGCAACGCCGAAGCCCGCGCCCGCTCCATGAGTACTGAGGTTTCTATCGCCGAGTGCGAGTATCTGGGGGATCAGTGGACCTTCCTCGACTGCCCCGGCTCCATCGAATTGTCCCAGGACGCCAAGGCGGCCTGCATGGTCGCCGATATCGCCATTGTGGTGTGCGAACCCCAGCCGGAGCGGGCGCTGACCATCGCGCCGCTGCTGCATTTCCTGGATGAGCACGCCATTCCGCACATGCTGTACATTAACAAGATGGACACGACGGAGATGCGGGTGCGCGATGTGTTGCAAGCCTATCAGGCGGTTTCCTCCCGCCCGCTGGTGCTGCGCCAGGTGCCGATCCGCGAGGGAGAGAACGTCACCGGCTATGTCGATCTGATCAGCGAGCGCGCCTACCGCTACCAGGAAGGCCAAGCCTCCGAGCTTATTACGATCCCGGACGAGTTCCTGGACCGCAAGGAAGAGTCCCGCCAGGAAATGCTGGAAGCGCTGGCGGATTTTGACGACACCCTGCTGGAACAGTTGCTGGAAGACTCGATCCCGCCGAAGGAGGAGATTTACAGCCACCTGCAAAGCGACATCGGCCAGGACCTGGTCGTGCCCGTGATGATCGGCGCGGGCGAGAAGGACCACGGTGTCCGCCGCCTGCTAAAGGCCTTGCGCCACGACACCCCCGGTGTGCGTCTGGCCGCTGAGCGCCGCGGCATCGACCCGGACGGCGCCCCGTCAGTTCAACTCTTCAAGAGCATCTATGCAGGTCATACCGGCAAGCTCACCTATGGCCGCGTGATGGCCGGCGAGTTAAAGGAAGGCGAGACGCTGGGCGGCGAAAAGCTTGGTACGTTGCTGGCCGTTCAGGGCGGCACAACGGCAAAGCGCAGCCGCGCAGAGGCGGGGCAGGTGGTCGCCATCGGCCGGGTCGACAGCCTGAATGCAGGGGAGGTTTTGAACGGTTCGGCCAACCGCAGCGTCGCCGCCGACTGGCCCACGCCGCCGCCCTCCACCTACGGCGTCGCCCTGCATGCCGAGAACCGGCAGGACGAGGTGAAGCTCTCCGGCGCCCTGCAGAAGCTGCGGGAAGAGGATTGTTCCCTGTTGGTGGAGCAGGACCAGGAATTGCACCAACTCACCCTCTGGGGCCAGGGGGAGCAGCATGTGGCTATCGCGCTCGACCGTCTGAAGAACCGGTTCGGTGTTGCCGTCACCACCGCGCCGGTCGCCAATCCCTACCGCGAAACGATCCAGACCGGCACCAGCCAACACTCCCGCTTTAAACGCCAATCGGGCGGGCATGGCCAGTTCGGTGATGTGCAGATCACGGTCGAACCGCTCGGCCGCGGCGAGGGTGTGCAATTCGCGGAGAAGGTCGTGGGCGGCGCCGTGCCCCGGCAGTACATCCCGGCTGTCGAGAATGGCGTGCGGGAAGCCATGGAGCGCGGCCCGCTGGGCTTCCCGGTGGTCGATGTCTCAGTCACGCTGACCGATGGCAAGCATCACGCGGTCGACAGTTCCGAACAGGCCTTCAAAACTGCAGGCCGCATGGCGGTGCAGGAGGCCCTGCCCAATTGCAAGCCCGTGTTGCTGGAGCCCATCGTGCATATCACGGTGTACACGCCCGACAGCGCGACTGCGGCGGTTCAGCGCCTCCTCTCCGGCAGACGCGGCCAGATTTTGGGGTATGATGCGCGCGACGGCTGGCCCGGATGGGATCAGGTCGAGGCCCACATGCCCCAGGCGGAAATCCGGGACATGATCGTTGAATTGCGCTCGCTCACCATGGGCGTTGGCAGTTTTGAGTGGCGCTTCGATCACTTGCAGGAACTCTCCGGCCGGATCGCAGACGACATTGTCAAAATGCGCGCCGAGACGGCGTAGAGGAGACTGCCCGAGATGACCCCGAACCAAATCCGCGAGGCGGCGAAATTCCTGAAGGACGCCGCCGCCGCCCGCAAGCGCGTCGACAACCTGCCGGAGGGCTTGCGGCCCGCCACCGAGGCTGAAGGCGCCGCCATTTGGGCGCAGATCCTGAGCGAAAACACCGCCCCGATAGTCGGCTGGAAAATCGGCGCGACCGCCGACGCGGCGCAGAAGGCCATGGGGCTTTCCGGTCCCTTCGTCGGTTTCCTGACCCAGGATATGATCGACGAAAACGGCGTTACCTACCAGTACAAGGACATGCTGGGCCCGATTGTGGAGAGCGAGTACGCCTTCCGTATGAGCGCCGACCTGCCGCCCAAGACTGAGCCCTACACCCGCTCGGAAGTGGAGGCCGCCGTCGGCTCGCTCATCATCGGTTTCGAAATTCCGGAGCGCCGCCTGGGTGACAATCACGACCTGGGCGCGCTCGGCTCGCTGTCCGACCATGGCGGCACCGGTCGCTTCGTCATTGGGCACGAGTTTACCGACTGGAAGGACAAGGACTGCGCAGACACGGAAGTCGTCCTGACCTTCTCCGGCGAAGAAAAAGGCCGGGGCAAGGGTGCGGCCATGATGGGCCACCCGCTGGAGGCGCTGACCTGGTTCGCGAACTTCCTGTCCGCCCGCGGCATCACCCTGTCAAAGGACCAGTTCGTGACGACCGGGTCCGCTACCGGCGTGATCCAGTGCCCCAGCCCCTGCGTCGCCGAAGCGGATTTCGGCCCGCTCGGCAAGGTGAAGGCGACGTTTGCCTGAGCTACCAACGGTTCACCGGGTCACTACCGGTGAACCGTTGAACAGGCCCTATTCACGGGTATTTCCTTAGCCGGACCTTCCGGCGACCTGGCTGTTGGTCTCGTACAGGAGGCTGAACGCCGGATAGCCCTTCAGCACCAACCAAAATTTTCGCTGCAATTACAAGTTGTGCGCCCCGCGGTTAAGAATGAGTTTGCTGCGGCGTGACCAGTTGTTGCCTCCGGCGCAATTGGTTCGCGCAGGGCCGCACCAAAGCTGCTATAGTGAAGCTCCTCCTTTCGGTTGAGACACTCTGGCGATGCCCGAAAATCGACAACGTACCCTGTTGCTGACCGGCGCAAGCCGCGGGATTGGCCACGCGACGGTCAAGCGGTTCAGCGCTGCCGGATGGCGCGTGCTGACCGTATCGCGCCAGCCGTTCAGCGAGTACTGCCCCTGGGATGGCGGCGAGGAAAACCACATCCAACTGGACCTCGCAGATTTGGATGGCCTGCCCGCTGCGATCGAAAATATCCGCGCGATGCTGACCGATGGCCATCTGGATGCCTTGGTCAACAACGCCGCCATTAGCCCGAAAGGACCGGACGGCGAGCGCATGGGCATCATGGCCACCGATCCCGCAGTTTGGTTTCAAGTCTTCAATGTGAACTTTTTCTCTTCAATCATGCTGGTCAGAGGCCTGATCGACCAGCTATCGGCGGCCAAAGGGTCCGTTATTCATGTGACCTCCATCGCTGGAAGCCGCGTACATCCGTTTGCCGGCGCAGCCTATGCCACGTCGAAAGCCGCCCTTGCAGGTCTGACCCGCGAGATGGCGTGGGAGTTCGGCCAGCGCGGCGTGCGCGTCAATGCCATCGCGCCTGGCGAAATCGATACCTCCATCCTGTCGCCGGGGACCGAGGAAATCGTCCAGAACGAAATCCCGCTTCGACGTTTAGGCACGCCGGAGGAAGTTGCGGCCACGATCTACTTCCTATGCTCCGCCCCGGCGTCTTACGTGAATGGTGCGGAAGTCCACATCAATGGGGGCCAGCACGTCTAGTTGTTGGATGCGACCTGTATCCAGCCGCTCGCGATCACCATTGCCATCCAGACCGCGGCCAATTGCAGGCCGATGCGCAAAGCCGTCCGCTCATCGTCCCGTTGCCGTTCCGGCAATGCGGCAAGCAGGATTGCGATAATCGGCAGGGATGCCATGGCCGTATGGCCCGCCGCGCTGTGCTGGAGCGCCGCAAAAAGCGGCAACAGGCCGAAGCTTTCGCCGATGGCTGCGGCGCTCGGCATGAAAAGGGCTGCGGCTGGCACCGCACTGCCCGTGACATAGGCGCCAACACCGGCTAGGCCGGCCACGATGGCCGCTGCTGCGTAGGATCCGGCGTCTGCCAGCAAGCCCGAGAGAGCGCCGATACCGCCGCTTTCCACCAAGAGCCGGGCCATGATCAGAAAGACCGCAATGGTCAGCAGCGCCCGCCAGGAGCGCTGGACGACCAGCGGCACCAGCGGTGGCCCGCCAGCCCGCCGGAGCGCAGGACGCCAAAGCAGCAGCCCGGCGAGTCCGATCAGCAGCAAGGCGATGCCGGGCGACGATAGCACGGCGATACTCACCCGCTCCGTCGCGACGACCGGGGCAACACCTGCGCCGGCCAATACGGGGATCAGCAGTTTCTGAAGGACCACTGCTGCGATCAGCAACCCCACCAGCCCAAGCGGCGGCTTGGCGGCGGCGCGCCAGACGGCAACCCGGTCCGGCGCGGCCAATGCCGCCAGCAGGAGAACGGCCAAGCCGCCGCCCACACCGGCCACCTCCACCCCGATTGCCCAGTTCGTCAGTGCAATGCCGCCCAGCAGCGCCGCCCCGGCCAGTACGGCAAATCCGAAGGCGGCCGCATTCGCCCCGCGCACGAACACGAGACAGGCAAAAGGCAAGGCAAACGCGACGGGTCCACTTGTCCAGAGGAACGCTTCGGCCAGCGTCTCGACCGGTAGGCCGGCGAGTGCGGCACCGAGCAAGGCGGAGACCGAAAGCGCGCCCCACGGCATCAGGCTCATACCGATCAGCCCAAGGCCGATGGTCCGTCCCCGGTCATAGAGAGAGGCCAGCAGGGGTATCGTCACCAGCAGCGAAACGCCGAACCCGGTCAGGGATTCCAGCATCACCCCAACGCCGGTGACGATCACGATGGCGGCGCGGGGCGGGTCAAGGTCCATGGCGCGGATCACGCCGCTCAACGCTTCCAGGGAGCGGATACGGCGGGCGACCTCCACATAGAGGAGCCCGGAAACGATCACCGAGCCGACCAGTCCGCACAGCAAGAGGCCATCAACCGCCGCCCTTGGCAGGGCGTGCAGGTCAAGCGGCGCGAACAGGGCTGGGAGCCACAACGCGGCCGCCAGCAACAGCGCCGCTCCGGCAGCCGCAAGGCCGCTCCAGCGCAGGATCAATACCGCAAAGATTACCGCTGCGCAGGGCAGAAGCGCCAGCAAGGCAATCATCGAGCGGAATCCCTACCGCGGCTTCCGGGGGACGCGGTGGCAGGTTGGTCCGGTATTCATGGCGGAGGGTTTCCCCGGTTTGGCTTTTTGGTAAGCGTTACCGGGTCATAACCGTGTCCGCCGTCGCCGTCGAGGCCGGTCAGTCGGCCTTGCCGGTTTCCTGTAGATACCTTGCCATGCCCTGCACGTTCAACCCGCGCCAGCTATCGTAGGAGCCCCAGTCCTTGTAGTCGTCCATGGTAACAGTCTCGACCAACTCCGCCTCGCTCTTGCCGGCTTTCAGGCCCGCCAGCACCTGGGCGCGCAATTCCTCCATATACACGCGGGCGTCGGTCGCGTCCGCCTTCACGCCGACATTGCCGTGGCCGGGCGCGAAAATCTCGAAGTCCAGGCTCTCCACCATCTTCACCTGGTCAATCCAGCCGTCGATATCGGAGCGGGGAAAGTCGCGGTACGGCAGGCGTTTGGGTGCAGCGGCATCGACGATGAAGGCCACATTCTCCGGCCGCACCACCACGGCAATCAGGTCCTTGCCATGGCCCTCGCCCAGCCAGGTTAGCTCGAATGTCTTGCCGCCGAGCGTCGTCTCCAGCCGCTCCGAGAAGCGGATATCCGGCACGACGCCGTCGATATCGGCTGGGGCATTCTCGTGCGCAATGGCCAAGGCGGCATCCAATGTCTTGCCGCCGGAGGCATGGTCGCCGTGGCTGTGGCTGTAGATCAGGGCAATGATGGGCTGGTTGAAGACCTTGCTGATCTCCTCCTTCAGCGCGGCGGCTGAGCCCTCACTGATCGGATCGACAATCACCATGCCCACCTCCGTTTTCACTACCAGCGAGTAGTGAAAATTGTTCTGCCAGCGAAAAACATCGCCCATGACAGGCGACAGTCCCCGCTTGAAATCCTGGGCCTGAGCCGGCACCAGAACAGGGCTGACAAGGACGAAGGCGGCCAGCAGCGCCAGTACATAACGGAACATGGAAACACCTCATTTGCGGGGTTCAGAATTTATGATGCGGAACACCTGCTCCCGCAAGGCATGCGTAGCCTCTCCATTGCCTTTCCGCCGGCAACGCGGGCAAACTCTCCGGCAACGCGAAACACATCCCCCGGAGACGCCCTTCCATGAGCCAGGAACAACTCGACAAGCTCGTAACCTTGCTGCGCGAGCGCCCGCAGCCCGACCCCAAGACCGTCGAGGCCATGCGCGACCGCATCAATGAAATCGGCGATAAGATGCCGCCGCCCGCCGACGCCACTGTCGAAAGCCTGACCGTGGCCGGATGCGCGGCAGAGTGGGTCTCTGCGCCCGGCTGCAACCCGGATCGCCAGGTGCTCTACCTGCATGGCGGCGGCTACGTGATCGGCTCGCCGCACAGCCACCGCAACCTGGCCTACAACATCGCCAAGGCCGTGGACGGGCGCTGCCTCGTCATCGACTACCGTATGGGACCGGAAGCCCCCTTTCCGGCCGCGGTGGACGATTCGGTTGCGGCCTGGCAGTGGATGCTGGCGGAGGGCGGCAATCCGGCCCGTATGGCGATCATGGGAGACAGCGCCGGCGGCGGCCTGACCATCGCTGTGCTGGTCGCGCTGCGGGACAAGGGCATCCAGCTTCCCGCCTGCGCCGTCCCGATTTCGCCCTGGACCGACCTGGAGGGCACCGGCGGCACGATCAAGTCCAAGGCGGACGAAGACCCGATGGTGGCCGAAGACGGCCTGCGCTGGTTTGCGGAGCTTTACCGCGGCGGGGCAGACGTGCGTGACCCGCTGGTCTCGCCTCTATACGCGGACCTTTCCGGCCTGCCGCCCATGCTGATCCAGGTGGGCTCGGCGGAGATCCTGCTGGACGATTCCAACCGCATCGCCGCCAAGGCCCGCAGCCAGGGCGTGGATGTGACGCTGGAGGTCTGGGATCGGATGCCTCACGTCTGGCACCTGTTCGCCCCCATGCTGGACGAGGGCCACGATGCCATCGCGAAGCTTGGCGCCTGGACCCGCGAGCGGACGGCTTAGAGGGCAAGAGCGCGCCGGCTGGAAATACCGGCACCCTTTCTTGGGGCGGGTTGCGTGCGTCTTGCGTATTGGGACGAGGCGCGGGCACACTGCCGTCTAATGAATAATGCCGATACGGAGACGCCCTCATGAGCCAGGAACAACTCGACAAGCTTGTCACCCTTTTGCGTGAACGTCCGCAGCCGGACCCGCCGACCGTAGAGGCATTCCGCGCCCGCACCGAGGAAATGGGCGACAAGATGCCGGCCCCTCCCGAGGCCATCGTGGAAAAGATCACCGTCGCCGGCCGGCCGGCCGAGTGGGTCTCTGCCCCCGGCTGTAACCCGAACCGCCAGGCGCTCTACCTGCACGGCGGCGGTTATGTAATCGGTTCGCCAAACTCGCACCGCAATCTGGCCTACAACATTGCAAAGGCCATGGACGGGCGCTGCCTGGTGCTCGACTACCGCATGGCGCCGGAGGACCCGTTCCCCGCCGCCGTCGATGATGCGGTTGCGGCCTGGCAGTGGATGCTGGCCCAGGGCGGCAACCCGGCCCGCATGGCGATCATGGGCGATAGCGCGGGCGGCGGCCTCGCCATCGCGGCTCAGGCTGCCCTCAAGCAACAGGGTCTGCAACTCCCTGCCTGCTCCTGCTGCATCTCGCCCTGGACCGATTTGGAAGGCACCGGCGACAGCGTGAAATCGAAGGCGGATGTCGATCCGATGGTTACGGAGGAAGCATTGCACCGCTGGGGCGGCCTCTACCTGGACGGCGCGGACCAGCGCGACCCGCTCGCCTCCCCACTGTATGCCGATGTATCGGGCCTCGGACCGGTGCTGGTCCAGGTGGGCACGGCGGAGATCCTGATGGACGACTCCACCCGGTTTGCGGAAAAGGCCCGCGCTCAGGGCGTCGATGTAACGATCGAGCTTTGGGATGACATGCCCCACATCTGGCACATCTTCGCGCCCATGCTTTCCGAAGGCGCCGACGCCATCGCAAAACTCGGCGCCTGGACCCGCGAGCGGACGGCCTAAGCCTCATGAGCACACCCACCGGAGAAACAGTCACCCTGTCCCTGGACGAAGTCCGCTCTCTCACCACTGCCGCGCTGATGGCGAGTGGGGCGGACCAGGCAAATGCCGACGCTACCGCCGATGTCGTGACCCGGGCGGAGCGCGATGGCTGCGCCTCCCATGGCGTTTTCCGCGTGCCCGGCTACTGCTCGGCGCTCAAGGCGAATGGGGTCAAGGGCGACGCCAAACCCAGGGTCGAGCGCCGCGCGCCCGGCGTGGTCCATGTGGATGGCGATGGAGGACTGGCCCCGCTGCCGATGGCGCTCGGTCATCCGGAACTGATCAAGGCGGCGCGCGAGAACGGCATCGCCTCGCTCGCGATCCAGAACTCCGCCCACTTCGCCGCGCTCTGGCCGGATGTGGAACCATTGGCGGAGCATGGCCTGCTCGCCATGAGCTTCGTCAACTCCCGCGCCTTCGTCGCGCCGGCGGGTGGCACCAAGCGGCTTTATGGCACCAATCCCATGTCCTTCGCCTGCCCCCGAGCGGACGGGAAAGCGCCGATGGTCTGGGACCAGGCTTCCAGCGCGTCGGCCCGCGGCGAAATCATGATCGCAGCCCGCGACGGCCACAGCGTCCCCGAAGGCTTCGGCCTCGGCCCGGACGGGCAGCCGACAACCGACCCGGCCGAAGTGCTGAAGGGCGTGCAGCTTGCCTTCGGCGGCTACAAGGGCGCGGCCATCGCCATGATGGTGGAGATTCTGGCGGCAGGGCTTTCCGGCGGGCAGTTTTCGTATGAGGCCGACGCGGAATATTCCGGCCACGGCGGCCCCTCCCACGCGGGCAACCTGGTGATCGCCATGGACCCGGCCAAGTATGGGGCTAACGACTTCCTAGCCCGCGTCGAGACCCTGTTCGGCATGATCCTGGACGATGGCGACGCGAGGCTGCCCGGCGACCGCCGCCTCGCCAACCGCGCCCGCATCCCGGCGGAGGGTGCGGTCTTGCCCAAGCCTCTGGTGGACGAAGTCCGTGCGATAGCGGCGGGATAGAGCCTATGCCCAGCCCGCCTGCAGCCAGCACCGGCATGCGCCGGTACGCGGTGCTTGTGTCGTCGCTCGCCTTCATGGTGATAGGTACTGGCAGCGTTTATTTCCTGGTGGTGGCGCTGAAGCTCATCACGGCGGAGTTCGACTGGCCGCGCGTCGTGCCCTCCACCGCCTACGGCCTGCAATACATTGGCGGCGGTGTCGGCGGCATCTTCATGGGCTGGTGCCTGGACAAGGCGGGGATGGGCATCCCTGCCCTGATCGCTGCAGTGATGATCGGGCTCGGCACCATCCTGACCAGCTATGTCACCCAGCCGTGGGAACTCTACGTCATCTATGGCCTGATGCTTGGCTTCCTAGGGCGGGCGGCGCTGTTCTCGCCACTGACCGCCAATATAACCCATTGGTTCGCCGACAAGAAAAGCATGGCCGTCGGCATCGTCGGCTCGGGCCAGGCCCTTTCCGGGGCGCTCTGGCCGCCGGTGTTTCAGTTCATGTTCGACCAGATGGGCTGGCGGGAAACCGCCGTTTGGTATGGCATCTTCGTCCTATCCACCATGCTGCCCCTGGTCCTTATCCTGCGCTGGAAGGCGCCGGCAGTGGGGGCAGCAATGCCGGCGCCGAAGGCCGGCGCAAGAATCCGCGACCGGCAGCGCTTCCTTGTCGGCCTCTCTCCCCTCAAGATGCAGATGATGCTCTCGGTCGCCTCTGTCGGTTGTTGCGTGGCCATGTCGCTGCCGCTCGCGCATATCGTCAGCCATGTGACGGACCTGGGCTTCGATGCCGCCAACGCCGCGACAGTGCTGTCGGTGATGCTGATCTGCGCCTCGATGGCGAGTTTCTTCGGTGTCGGCTTTCTGGGTGGACGGCTCGGCGGCCTCAAGGCGATTTTCATCTTTTCCACCGCCCAGGCAGTATTCCTGGCCGCGTTTGCCTTTGTCGACAGCCTCACCTCGGTCTATCTGGTGGCCGCCCTGTTCGGGCTGGGCTATGGCGGCATCCTGCCCTGCTATCCGGTCATCGTGCGCGAGTATCTGCCCGCGCCGGAGGTCGGGCGGCGAACCGGTGTCGTCATCCTGTTCGCGGGCAGCGGCATGGCGCTGGGCTCATGGCTCGGCGGCGTGATGTTCGACCTGACCGGGTCCTACAATGCGGCCTTCCTGATCGGCTCCGCCTTCAATCTGGCCAATCTGGCGATCATCGCGACCCTGATTTACGAGACCAGGCGCGGCAACGCGATGGCGGCGCCTGCCTGATCCCGGATGCAGCCCGTTCTATGGCAGCTTTATCACTCTGCCCTCCGTGTGAGAGCGCTCCATCGCGTCGATCAGCGCGTGACGGCGGATGGCGTGGTTGAAGTCAGGGGACGGATCGGTTCCTGACTGCATGGCGGCGGCGAACCGCGCGTATGCCTGGCCGACATTCCGACCGGGGCCAGCAGCCATATCCGCCGGGACCAGGGTGTAACTGGCAGGCGGTGTGACCTCCTCAAGCTTGGCATCACCGATAGCGAGGTGCAGCACGCTGGGGCCAATGTTGAGGGATTTCGATGTGATTACCAGCGTGCCTTTGCGGCCATAGATTTCCATGCGGGTTCCGCTGGCGTTGTGAGGGACGCTGGCCACTTGGTAGGAAACTTCCGCACCGTTCTTCAACACGCCGGCGGCGGTAACCGTGTCCGGCGCATCAACGGGGAAATCCTCGCCAGTTACCGCGTGTTTCCACATGTCGATGCGTGTTGTGACCCGCGCGCTGACCTCAGCGAACTCGCCCAGCAGGTAGCAAAGCGCATCGATGGAATGGCCGCCCGGAATGGTCATGGGATTGGCGCCGTTTGCCCGGATTCCTTGCCAGATGCGGCCGTCGCCCCGTTCCGGGATAGCCCCGACGATGACGCTCAGGTTGACGGTGACAATGTCGCCGATCTCGCCATTCGCAATCAGGTCGCGGGCATACATGATTGCCGGATCGCTTTGCGCCTGCAGGCCGACCAGGGTCTGTACGCCGGCGGCCTTGGCGGCATCGGCCATTTCCGTCGCGTCCGCCAGATTGGCGCCCAATGGCCATTCGCAGCAAACGGGCTTTTTGGCTTGAAGGGCGGGCATGACCAATTGCTTGTGCCAGGGCACGCGGACAACAACGGCGATCAGGTCAACTTCGGGATGAGCGACCATCGCGTTCATATCGTGAAAGGCGAGCGCTGCCCCAAACTTTTCCGCGGAGGCTTTGGCCGTTTCCTCGTGCGCGGTGCATACCGCCTTCAGCTCAAAGCCCGGCAATGCCTGTAGCGCGGGGACATGGGCATTTGCGCCCCAGCCGCTGCCGCCCGGTGTTACGGTTGCGCCGACGATTCCAACCCTGATTTTGTTTGCCACGGTAGTATCCCTTGCTTGAGGCAACGCTTCAGCACTGCCAGATGGGCTAGCCTAGCATAGACAAGGGTTTCGGGTCAGCCGGGCTTTCGGCAGACGGACCGATACGGCATCGGGGCTTGTTTGGTTGTGGTGGCAGGCAACATGGCGGGATTCCGGCCCGGGTAAGTCTGGTCGCCGTTTACCATTTCTTGAGGAAACCGCGAGCTATCCCCCGGCAAAAATGAAACAAGGGGCTAACCGTGTCCGGCTAACCCCTTGGTCAAAATGGTCGGAGTGAGAGGATTCGAACCTCCGGCCCCTGCCTCCCGAAGACAGTGCTCTACCAGGCTGAGCTACACTCCGCTGCCAAGCAAGGCCGCTCGTATACTAGCCGTGTCCGGGGAAGGCAAGCGTCTCTGCGCCGATTCCGGTCAGAAAGCGCGTTCAACGCAAAACGCCGCAATATCTTCCAGTGCATATCGGTAGGCGTTGGCGGGAAAGATCGACAAAGCCTCCGCCGCGGCGTTCGCGTGCGCGACCGCCACCCGGCCCGTTTCGGCCAGGGAGTCGTACTTGGTCAGCAGGCATTGCGCTTCCGCCAGATCGGCGTCGGAGGCATTGCCATCGCCGATGGTGCGTTGCCAGAACGCGCGCTCTGCTTCCGTCCCCTTCTGGAAGGCGATGATGATCGGCAGGGTCACCTTGCCCTCGCGGAAATCATCGCCAATCGTCTTGCCAAGTGCGGCTTGGTCGGCGTCATAGTCCAAGCGGTCGTCGATCAGCTGGAAGGCCACGCCCAGTTCCTTACCGAAGCGGCGGAGGGCGGCGGCTTCGTCCACAGGGCGTCCGGCGATGACCCCGCCCACTTCGGCAGCGGCGGCGAACAGGGCTGCGGTCTTGCCTTCGATCACCCGCATATAGTCATCGACGCTGGTGGAGGGCTCGCCCGCCGTGGTGAGTTGCAGCACCTCGCCCGCGGCGATGGTCGCGGAGGCGTCGGAGAGGATGCGGAGCACATCGATGGAGCCCGTGTTTACCATCAACTGGAAGGAGCGGCTGAACAGGAAATCGCCCACTAGAACGCTCGCCTGGTTGCCCCAGACAGCGTTGGCGGTATCCCGGCCACGGCGCAGGTCGCTTTCGTCCACCACATCGTCATGCAGCAGCGTGGCCGTGTGAATAAATTCGACGGATGCCGCGAGGCTCCAGTGATGCGCGCCCTCATACCCGCACATGCGCGCCGCTGCGAGCGTCAACAGCGGACGCAGCCGCTTGCCGCCGGACGCAACGATATAGCTCGCCAATTCCGGAATCAGCGGAACCGGGCTCTGCATATACTCGATGATCAGGCGGTTGACTTCAGCCATGTCGGCCGCGACCAGACCATGGAGCGTGGTCAGCGCGTCGGTTGATGGAGTAGCCTGAGCGATGTCGGGTGGAGCCACAATGCCCCCTTGCGAGAACAGAAAGGACGCTACCATAGGTCTGGCGCGACCAGCGTCAACTAGGCCAGATGGCTGAACATCGCCCCTTCCGCAAGGACGAAGGACAATCTGTCGTGAAACCAGTGTTACGGACCAACAACCTGGTCGAGCTTTCCTGGGCCCAGGTGGTGCTGGCCGAGGCCGGGATCGAGGCCGTGGTGTTCGATGCTCACAATAGTATGGCGGAGGGCAGCATTGGCGCGATTCCAAGGCGTTTGATGGTTGACGACATTGATGAAAGCCGCGCCGAATGGGCCTTGCGCACGGCCCGCGCCGCGCTGGACGGCGATGCGGATGACCCTTGACGCCTTGTTTCCGGACGGCTTCAGCCATGACACGCTGCTGGGCGGACGGGTCAAAATAGCCCAGCCGAAAGGCGGCTACCGCGTTGCGGTCGATCCGGTTTTGCTGGCCGCCGCCGTGCCTGCCGCCCCTGGGGAGCGTCTGGCGGACCTCGGCACGGGTACGGGAGCAGTGGCGCTTTGCCTCGCCGCGCGGACGGCGGATTGCCGGATCGCGGCGCTGGAGCTTGAAGCCGATCTGGTGGAACTCACCCGCAGCAACGTGCAGGAAAACGGCTTCGGCGCGCGCGTGACGGTGAGCCGGGGCGATGTTGCGGCACCGCCATTTGCACCCGGCAGCTTCGGCCATGTGGCGATGAACCCGCCCTATCTGTCCGCGGGTAAGGCGACGGCCCCGGCCGGCCGTCTGCGCCGGGTTGCCGCGTTGGAGGGCAGCGCAAAGCTGCGCGACTGGCTGCTTGCAGGCTGGCGCCTGACCAAACCAGGCGGCACCGTCACGCTCATCCACCGGGCCGACCGGCTGGACGAGATCATCGCCGGGTTGCGTAGTCTGCAACCGGGTGGATGCACCGTCATACCCCTCTGGCCGAAAGCGGGCGAACCTGCTCATCGGGTGTTGGTGCGCTGCCGGAAGGGGGACGCCAGCCCCTTCGCGCTTTGGCCCGGCCTGGTTCTGCATGAGACTTCCGGGGCATTCACCCCGGCGGCGGAAAAGATCCTTCGCGATGGCTGGGCCTTGGACGAAGCGCTAGCAACGCTATAAGTAGGGGCAGCAACGCGGCGCTTGCTGCGACGGATTAAAGGAGGTGCGCCAATGGCGTCCCAGTACGATTATGACCTGTACGTGATCGGCGCCGGCTCCGGCGGCGTCCGCGCCAGCCGCATGGCTTCCATGGCCGGGGCGAAGGTGGGCATCTGCGAAGACAACCGCATCGGCGGCACCTGCGTGCTGCGCGGCTGTATTCCGAAGAAGCTGCTGGTCTACGCAGCCCACTACCATCACGACTTTCAGGACGCGGTCGCCTATGGCTGGGACCCGGTCTCGCCGGGGCATGACTGGAAGAAGCTGATCGACAACAAGAACGCCGAAACCGACCGGCTGAATGGCATTTACAAGAACCTGCTGACCGGTGCGAACGTCGATATGCACGAGGCCCGCGGGCGCTTGCTTGATGCGCACACGCTGATGGTAGGCGACAAGAAGATCACGGCAGACAAAATCCTGATCGCGACCGGCGGCTGGCCCTATGTGCCGGATATTCCTGGCAAGGAATACGCCATCACCTCCAACGAAGCGCTGGACCTGGAATGGCGGCCGCCGCGGGTGCTGATCGTCGGCGGCGGCTATATCGCGGTGGAGTTCGCGGGCGTGTTCGCCGGCCTCGGCAGCGAGACCAAGATGGTGGTGCGCTCCAAGCTGCTGCGCGGCTTCGATGACGATCTGGGCATCGAACTGGGCCAGGCGCTGGAACGCGACGATGTCGAGTGCATCTATGGCGTCAATATCATGCGCATCGAGAAGACCGCGCGCGGCCTCTGCGCCTATCTGGATGATGGCAACACGATCGAGACCGACACAATCATGTACGCCACGGGCCGCAACCCGAACACAAGGGGCATCGGGCTGGAAGACGTCGGCGTAGAACTCGGCAAGGACGGCGAGATTCTGGTGGACGAATATTCCAAGACCAGCGTCGACAACATCTACGCTATCGGCGACGTGACGGACCGGATGCAGCTAACCCCGGTAGCCTTACACGAAGCCATGTGCCTGGTGGCAACGCTCTACAAGGATACGCCGACCAGGCCCGGCTACGACAACATCGCCACCGCCGTGTTCTCCACGCCGCCCATCGGCACCGTCGGCCTGACCGAGGAGGAGGCGCGGGCGCGTTTCGGCAAGGTCGATGTCTACAAGAGCCGCTTCCGCCCCCTGAAGCACACCCTGACCAAGCGGGATCATTTCAGCTTCATGAAGCTGATTGTGGACCAGAAAACCGATGTGGTTTTGGGCGCGCACATGATCGGCGACGATTCGGCGGAGATCGCGCAGGGCCTCGCCATTGCGCTGAAATGCGGGGCGACCAAGGCCCAGTTCGACGCGACCATCGGCATCCACCCGACCGCGGCGGAAGAGTTCGTCACCATGCGGACGAAGGAGCCCGACCCGGACGAATAGCACTTCGGGATTCCGGGATAGGGCGGCAGTTACAACCTTACCGGCCCTGAGAGCTTGATCCGCCGCTCGGCCGCGTCATACCAGCCGCAAGGACGGTATTCGTCCGTGTGCATGTAGCAGCGGGCGAGCATCTCGTCGGAGCCATCGGTGAAGGTCAGCAGCCAGCTATGCGGAATCGCGTGGTTCGGCACGACGTGGCGGGTTAGCGGACAGATGTTCATGAAGGTGGTGCCGCCGTGGGCCTGCTCGACGCTGGTCTTGCCGCCCTTCTGCCCATCCGGATTGTCGTGGCTGTGGCCGCCGAGCCAGAGGTCTACCGCGCCGGGGTTCTGCGAGAGGTAGGACTCGAACCTGCCTGAATTGAATTCACCGCCGACCCAACAGAGGAAGGAGGCGCCCGCGGGCGAGCCTTCCGGGAAATAGCCGTGATAGTCCTGCTCCCAGTTGCCGTCGGCGTCCTTCTTCATGCCCTCCCATAGGCCGGAGGCGAGGGTGGTGTCCTTCAGCATGTAATGGTGGACGCTGACGATGATCTTGTCCCGGTTTCGGTCAACCTGGTCCTGCCACCATTTGAATGTTTCAGCGGTGACAACCCCGCCGGGATTGCCGCCGAGATCGCCCCGGCCCTTGGTGTGGGACCGCTCGTTCACGTCGCTCATCATCAGGAAGCGGATGTTGCCGGTCTCGAAGGCGTAGCGCTCCCATGTGCCCTCTATCGGGTAGGGGTAGCGGGCGGCATCGACACCGGAGACCGCCGGGTTTTCGCCCATGGGATCGACATAGCGGCGGAACCATTCGCCCTCCGGCCGATCGAGGCCGCTGCGGTCGTGATTGCCAGAGACGCTGTAGACCTGCTCCCGCCGATGCTTCTTCAAGATGCCGAACTGGCGGACGACTTCCTCGCCTTCCTCATCCGTCGGCACGCCGACATCGCCGCAATAGTCGCCGACATTGATGGCGAAGTCCCAGTGGAAGGGTGGCGCACCCTGTTCATCCCCGGATTCCGACTGGATGAGGGCCTCGGCGAGGCTATCGCGGCCGTATTTCTTGTCCCGGCCCACATGGGCATCGCCCTGCGCCCAGACATTGAGGGTGCGTGTTGCGGTCATGGGTCCAGCCTTTCCTTCGATTTGCTGCGGCAGTCTTAAATTTTCGGCCATAAGTCAGTTGCAAATCGAGGGCTCTCCCACCGATACTGCAAGCAAGCACCTTCGGCCCAGATCATTGGCGACTCCGTCTAGTTCGATAACCTGACAAAATCGCAGCCAACGGAAATGCTTAACTTTTTAGAATAAGAACTTAAGGAAAATCAATGCATGAATATTTCCCAATATTTCAATCAATAATTGGTGGCCTTATCGCCTTATTGGGTGTTTTGATTGCTCAATTGGTTTTTCTCCGGAACGCTAAAAGCGAGCGAACACACAGGGAGACTATGGCACGCGCTCAGGAAAAAAGCGTGCTTGATTCCAAACGCACTATACTAATAAACGCAATATCGGGTGAACTACGAGGTCTAAAAATCAATCTCGAAAGAATTATAGATAATTATGATTTTAACTTAATACATAGGGAGCAGGGAATGAGTATTACTGGCAAAATTAAAGGGATCGATACGCAAGTATATCGTCATTTCATAGGGGATTTGGGTTTATTGAAACCAGAACAAATCGAAGATATCACATTAATTTACAACTCCTTGGAAGCTGTAAAAAATGAAGAATATCCAGAATTTTCTAATGGAAACCTCTATGGGGTCATATTACATAGTCAAAAAAGGCTCTTTGAAGAGTTGCGAGATCGTATTCTAAAAGCATTGTCTAATCTAGATTGATACTTACTCATATGGCTTCAAAAACAGCGCTTTACCGCATCATCGGCATCGATTCCTCGCCCTATGCGGTGAAGGTGCGGGCGGTGTTCCGCTACCGGCGACTGCCGCATATCTGGGTCGCGCGGATGCCGCAATTCTTCGAGGAAACGGCGGAGGTCAAGCCGCTGATCATGCCGGTGGTGCAGTATCCGGACGGCGAATACCGCACCGACAGCACGCCAATCATCCTGGACCTGGAGGAACGGCATTCCGGCGGGCGGTCGGTACTGCCGGATGATCCGGGGCTGGCCTTCCTGGCATTGCTGATCGAGGATTTTACCGACGAGTGGCTGACCAAGTGCCTGTTCCATTTCCGGTTTTCCGCGCCGGAGGACCAACGCGCGGGTGCGTCCTGGGTGATTGACGATGCCTTTCCGGGGCTGGACAGCGCGGCCTATGAGGCGCAGGTGGCCGACTTCATTGCGCGGCAGGTCTCGCGCCGGGAACTGGTCGGCTGCACGCCAGAGAACGCGCCGCTGTTCGAAGCGTGCTATGCGGAGGTGCTGGATGCGCTAGAGGGGTTTGCGGCGGCGGACCGGTTCCTGTTCGGCACCCGCCCTTCGCTCGCGGACTTCGGGCTTTATGGCCAGTTGCACACCCTGACCACCGATCCGACGCCCCGCGCCCTGGCCGAGGCGCGTGCGCCGCGGACGGTGCATTGGGTGACGCGGCTGCATGATGCCTCCGGCGTCGAGGGGGCCTGGCAGGCGGCGGAAGCGCCCTTGCGCCCGGCGGTACGGGAGTTGCTGGGGCTAGCGGCGCGCTACTACCTGCCCTATCTGGCCGCGAACCGGGCGGCGATCGAGGCGGGAGAGCCCGCGTTTCATGTGAAGCTCTCCGGCCGTAACTACCGACAGCCGGTGTTCCGGTACCAGGCCAAGTGCCATGACATGCTGATCCGGCGGTATGCAGGCCTGGGGGACGAGGCGCGCGCGGCGGTGGCGCCGGTGCTGGCGGAGACGGGGTGCCTTCCCTGGCTCGAAATCGGGCCGTGAGGGAGACGCGGTACTCGCCAACCGGGGGCTGCCATTGACCGGGGTGCAGCGCGCTCCCATTTCAAGAGGGCTGGTCGCGCTTTTTGTACGCCAACAGCCGGTATGACCGGCATCTACGTTGGCTCTACATTTTGTCTACATGGCATCGACATCGGATAAACCCAACATCTACATTTTCGGCCCAAAATGTCGATTTTTGTAGATGAATGTAGATGTTTTCCGGTTTTTCCAGGCTGGCACTAACCAGGTAATGATCAAATGGTCAGATAGCCACCATCCGACACCAGGGTGTGGCCGGTAACGTACTGGGAGAGGTCGCTCGCCAGGAAGACGGCGGGCCCCGCTATATCCTCCGGCGTGCCGTAGCGGCCCATGGGGATGTGGTTGATCACCTGCTTCAGCCGATCCGGGTCCTGCATGATGCCCTGCTCGTTGATCGGGGTGCGGATGACGCCCGGGCCGATGGCGTTGACGCGGATGCCGTGTGGGGCCAGTTCATTTGCCAGCGCCACCGTGAAGCCCTTCACCGCGTGCTTGCTGGTCGTGTAGGCAACGCAGTTCGGTGTGTGCAGGAAGCTCTGGATCGAGCCGATGGAGATCACCCGGCCCTTGGAAGCCTTCAGTTGCTCAAGGAAGGCATAGGTCGTGTTGAAGACGCCGTTAACGTTGATGCTGATCGTATCGTCCCAGTCTTTCAGCGGGTCTTCCGCCTTCTCCAATGTCGCGCGGCGGACGATGCCCGCATTGTTCACCAGGATGGAGATATCGCCCACGTCCGCCTTCACCTTGGCCGCCAGCGCGTTGCAGGAGGCGCGGTCGGTCACGTCCAGCTTCTCCGCGAGGGCCGAGTTGCCGCCGATCTGAGCGACGGTCTCTTCCGCACCGGCGAGGTTGATGTCGGCGGCGATGACAGTCGCGCCGTGCTCGGCATAGGCCTGGGCGATGCCGCGGCCAATGCCGCTGCCGCCGCCGGTGATAAGCGCGATGTGGCCGTCAAGAAGTTTGGTCATGGGTGTAGTCTCCTTGGGAATGCCATCGTTTCGAGTAGCCTGCCGTCGAGCGGGCGTATGGAGAGACGGCGGCAGTAATGAACATTGGTCACTCGATACACCGCTTCGCGGCACTCGGGATGAAGGGCATAGGCGGCTAGTCCGGCAGCGCCTCCCGCAGGAGCTTGCCGAAGCAGATCATTTGCGGGCTGGTGATCTGGTAGGCCTCAATGGCGGCCAGGATGTGCGCTACCGGCGCATCCGCCGGGGCGGGAGCCGGTGGCGGCAGATCCTCCAGCAGGCGCGAGGCGCGAACGCCGATGCATTGGCGGAGGCCACCGCCTGCGGCCACGATATCATCGGCGGCCAACAGCGGCCCGACCTCGGTCGCTGCATAGGCCAGGTAGGCCGGCCAGTGCGCGAGTTGGCGGTAGAGGCCGGGCACGAACTTCTCGTTGTCCATGTCGGCGGCCAACTGCATCAGGACTGCGCGCGTGTCGGCATCGACCTCATCCGGATGGAGGGTCTTGGGCGCGGGGGGAAGAGGGTCCGGCGGTTGCCAGACGGCCCGCGGGCCTTGCTTGCCGTGGGCCTGCTCGCCCGTCAGCAGTGCACGGATCGTGGCGCCCATGGCCATGTTGAGGGGGGCAACTGTCTCGAACGAGCGGCAAACGGTGCGGATTGTCTCCAGCCCGTCCGCATCCACGCCCAACAGCCGCAGCGCCGCAGGCGAAAGCTTGGGCAGGGGTTGGAGATCCACGGCCTCCGCCGCTTCCCAGGCGGTCTTCGGCAACGCGCCACTGGCAAACGCGGGGCGGACCGCCGCCCAGCCCCACTCCAGCACGCCGGGAATGGTGGCCAGATGCCGTTGCAGGGAGGAGACATAGGGCACGCCGTAGAAATGTCGGATTTCGGCATAGATCTCGGCGATTTCACCGGTGGCCTCGGCCTCCGGCAGTTCGGTAAACGCGCTCAAATCGGGGGAACCTCTCCTGGTCTGGGGTCGATGGGCAGGAGGCCGGCGAGGCCGGTCATCTGCTCGAACAGGGCGCCGGCGGCCAGCACGCT
Source organism: Alphaproteobacteria bacterium (assembly GCA_965222315.1). Taxonomy (GTDB): domain Bacteria; phylum Pseudomonadota; class Alphaproteobacteria; order Bin95; family Bin95; genus JACKII01. The sequence goes on from OZ244951.1 coordinate 4,635,461, forward strand.
GGCCTCATCCTGGGGCCGGCCGACAATCTGGAGGCCGATGGGCCGGCCATATTCGTCGAAGCCCGCGGGCACGCTCATGGCCGGGCAGGCGGTCATGGAGATGGCGGAGGTGGTGAGCGATCCGGCGATGTAGTTCTCAAGCTTCACGCCGTCGATCGTGTCCTGATAGCGCCAGTTCACGTCGAAGGCCGGCACCGCCATGACGGGGCAGAGCAGCAGGTCATAGGTCTCGAAATAGGCCAGCACCCGGCGGTAGTAGGCCGCGCGCTCCCGGTCGGCCCAGGCTATCTGCTGCGGGGTCTGCGCCAGGCCCTTTTCGGTGTTCCAGATGACGTCCGCTTTGACGAGGTCACGGTGCTCCGCCACGTGCTTTTCGTGCTCTACGGCGAAGACCTGGGCGCGGATGATCTGGAACGCCTCGTCGATTTCCCCCAGGTCGGGGTGAGCTTCTTCTACCACGGTGCCAAGGTCTTCGAAGCGCCGGGCGGCAGCGGCCACCATGTTTTTGACGGCGCTGGCGACCGGCACCTTGCCGCCGAAGCTCGTCGTGAAACCAATCCGCCGGGGCGCCGCGTCCCTGCCTTTTGCGAGCGCTTCCATCGTGGTCTCGAAATAGGAGCGCGCGGGCGGTTCGATGGTCAACGGGTCGCGCGGGTCGCGCCCGGCGATGGCGTCCAGGAACAATGCTAAGTCCGGCACGTCCCGCGCCATCGGCCCCTCGACGGAGGAAGCGGAGAACAGGTTGTCGATGGTCCCCCGCGTCACCCGCCCCGGCGAGGGCCGCATGCCGACAACCGAGTTATGGCTGCCGGGCCCGCGCAGGCTGCCGCCATGGTCGCTGCCATGGGCGAGCCAAATCTGCCCCGTCGCCAGCGCCACCGCCCCGCCGCCGGTCGAGCCGCCTGCCGTCAGCGAGGTGTTCCAGGGGTTGCGCGTCTTGCCGAAGACTTCGTTGAAGGTGCTGGCGCCTGCCGCGAATTCCGGCGTGTTCGACTTGGCGAGGACCACACCGCCATTCGCCTCCAGCCGCTCCACCATGGGGTGGGAAAAGTCCGGCACGAAGTCCTTGTAGATGGGGCTGGCGTAGGTGGTTCGGACGCCTGCGACCTCCATCATGTCTTTTATCGCGACCGGCAACCCGCCGAGCCAGCCGCGCCGGTCTTGCGGCACCGGCGGCAGGTTGCGGGCCGCCTCCCGCGCGCGTTCGGGGCAGAGGGTGGGCAATGCGTTCACCGCCCCATCCACCTGTTTGTGCCGGGCGAGTGCGGCGTCGATCAGTTCCAGCGGCGACACTTCGCCGATTTCCAGCAGTTGGACGGCATCGCGGGCAGAAAGGCGGATCAGATCGTCGTGGTCGCTCATGAGTTGAACACCTGCCTGAGGAAGCCGGTCAAAGCTGCGAACTCCGCCTTCGCCTTCGGCCCGTCCTGGGCGACCCGAAGGAAGCCGTGGATAAAGCGCGCCGCACAGCGGTAGGTGACCGGGACACCCGCCGCCCGCAGCTTGGCCGCATAGTCGAAACCGTCATTGTAGAGCGGGTCATATTCCGCCGTAACCACATAGGTCGGCGGCAGGCGGCCGAGGTCGGTGGCGACCATGGGTGTGGCGTAGGGGTCTCTCGACGGCAACTCGGTGAGGTACCAGTCCCAGTATTGCTTCATGCTGGCAGTGGTCAGGCCCGGTGGCTCCGCATTGTAGGAGAAGCTAGGCGCGGACAGGTCGTCATTCAGGCAAGGGTAGACCAGCACCTGGGCCGCAATATGCGGCGTGCCCCGGTCGCGCGCCATCAGGCAGGTCGCGGCGGTCAAGCAGCCGCCCGCGCTGTCGCCGCCAACCGCGATGCGGCTTGCATCAATGCCAAGCGCCGCGGCATTGGCGGCCACATGCGCGACCACGCCATAGCAATCATGCAGCAATTCCGGGTGCTTGTTCTCTGGCGCGAGGCGGTAATCGACGCTGATACACACGGCCCTCGCGCCGACGGCCAAACCCCAGCCCGTGCTGTCGCTGGTCGCGGGCGAGCCTTTCATAAAGCCGCCGCCGTGAATGTAGATCACACAGGGGGCCCGTTCGGGCAGGCCCTTGGGGCGGTAGATGCGCACCGGCACAGCCTGGCCGTCCTCACGCGGCATGGTGGTGTCCTGCACCTCCAGCCCATCCGGCCGGGGCGGCTGCACCGCGAGGCCGGTAGCGTCGAAGACGGCGCGCATCTCCTCGATAGTCGTGGCCGGCGGCTGCTTGGCGCGGGCGTCGATCAGGGGCTGCATTTCGGGGTGGGTATCGTAGCGGCCGGGCATCGGGCATTTCCTCTTTTGGAGCAGGTTGGACAGAACCATAGCAAGTGCGCGCGCGCCGCAAAGATGCTTTCCTGCATGCCGCGCGTGTTTATGCGCCCGACGCGTTGACTTGCGCCGCATCGTGCCCATTCTCCACTCAAACGCAAAATGCTGGAGCATGACAATGCCCGATACCGTCGAAAGCACGCCGAACAGGACCGAAGCCGCCGCCGCGGCCGCCAGGGTGGTGCAGGCGCCGCTGACCTTCATCATCCCCCAGGACGAGAAGCCGTACTTCGAGAGTTCAGCGCTCACCGGCGGCGAACCGAAGGTCTTTTTCAAGACCGAGGAAAAGGCCGTACCGATCCGCGACATGCGCCCGGTTGCGGCGGGCTTTTCAGTGGATGCGGAAGGCTTCGAACTGCTGAAGCACCCTACCGCAGTGGACGATCTCTACGACGACGAAGCGGTCACCGGCGCCTACTACGCCGAGACGGTCGCGTTGCTGAAGAAGCACCTGGGCGCTGACCATGCGGTGATCTTCGACGCTACCCGCCGCTCCGATGGCGGCCATGGTGCGGCCAATCCCGACGGCTTCCGCGGCCCTGCAACCCGCGTGCACGTGGATTACACACCGAAATCCGGCCCCCAACGCGCCAAGGACAGCCTGGGAGAAGCGGAGGTCGAGCGCATCCTGGCCAATGGCGGACGGCTGATGCAGATCAACATCTGGCGTCCGATCAAAGGCCCGGTAAAGCGCGCGCCGCTGGCCCTGGCGGATGCGACGAGTGTTGCCTTCGGGGATCTGTTCGCGACCGACCAGCGCTTTCCCGACCGCACGGGGGAGATCTACCAGCTTGCCCACAACCCGCAGCATCGCTGGTACTATGCTGAGGAGATGGAGCGGGACGAGGTCATCCTGATCAAAAGCTGGGACAGCGCCTATGCCGCCGACGCCAGCTACCCGGCGCATGGCGCGTTCCAATACCCGGACCAGGACCCGAACGCGCCGCCGCGGGAGAGCATCGAGATCCGCAGCTACGTGGTATTCGAGCCAGGCAACCCGAGGGCGCAGGCGTAAACCTGCCGACTGACTGAAAAACTAGTGCACAGTCGTTTTAAGCGGAAACAACCGCAACCTGACTGCGGACAACCTTTTTCTCCCCGGACGGCTCGCGAGAGGCGATCCGGGGAGATGGAGCCGGCGGTTCGCAGCACTGGCGATGGCTCCGCCTAAAATGATTGCGCCCTAAGCCGCCAGCCCGTAATCCGCCGCCAAGGAGGGGTCGCGGGCGGCGACCTGGCGGGCCAGGTCCACGATGACCTTGGCCTGCTTCCAGGTGGCGTCGTCCTGCATCTTACCGTCGATCATCACCGCGCCGGAGCCGTCCGGCATCGCCTCCAGAATGCGTAATGCCATCTGCACTTCGCCGCGCTCGGGGCTGAACACCTGCTTCGCGATCGCGATCTGGGAGGGGTGCAGGCTCCACGCGCCAGCGCATCCCATCAGGAAGGCATTGCGGAACTGCGCCTCGCAAGCGTCCTCGTCACTGAAATCACCGAACGGCCCGTAGAACGCCTTCAGCCCGTGCGCCATGCAGGCATCGACCATTTTTGCCAGCGTGTAGTGCCACAAATCCTGCTGGAAGAAGCCGCGGCGCTCGTCGTTGGCGGCGCCGGTGGCGCTGGCAGAGTCGGCCAGCACTCCATAGGCCGGATGTCCGCCGCCTACGCGGGTGGTTTTCATTCCACGGGAGGCGGCCAGGTCGGCAGGCCCCAGGCTCATGCCCTGCATGCGGGGACTGGCGGCGGCGATGGCTTCCACATTGTTGACGCCGAGCGCGGTCTCCAGGATGGCGTGGATCAAGATCGGCCGCTTAACGCCGTGCTTGGCCTCCAATTGTGCCAGAAGCTGGTCGAGATAGTGGATGTCCCACGGCCCCTCCACCTTCGGCAGCATGATCACGTCGACCTTGTTGCCCGCGGCGGCCACGATCTCCGTCACATCGTCCAGCATCCAGGGGCTGTCGAGCGCGTTGATGCGGGTCCAGAGACCGGTCGTGCCGAAGTCGTGGGCCTGCGCCGTCTCGATGAAACCGGCGCGGGCGGCTTCCTTCGCATCTGCCGGGATGGCGTCCTCCAGGTTGCCCAGCAGCACGTCCACCGCGGCGATCATGCCCGGCACCCGGTCGCGCATCTTCTGCACATGGGGCGGAAAGAAGTGGATCATGCGTTCGAGGCGCGGCGGGATCTCGGCAAGTGGCTGCGGCGCGCCGATGGCGAGCGGCTTGTAGAAGGCGCGGGCGGGTTTCTGCATAAGGTGGCTCTCTTTTTCCTATTCGTTGGTGGTAGTTAACTGGCTCAGTCAGTGCTGGCGGCGGGGAACCAGCGCCCAATAATCGAGGTCCAGCAGCACATCCGGATTGTAGCGGCCGCAGGCCTGACGGACCGCGAAATCCTCCCCGGCCGGCCGGTCCTTCAGCGCCACCAGGCGCAGGCGGAGGGCACCCATGCCGGGCGTGGCGGTCTCCGCCTTGTCGAGCACTTCGCTCCACGCATAGACAGTGTCGCCGGCAAAGGCAGGGGCAGTATGGCTGCCGCCATTGATCGCCGCGATCCGGCAGGCGTTCGCCAGACCGTTAAAGCTGAGAGCGCGCGCCATGCTGATGATGTGACCGCCGTAGATCAGACGCTTGCCGAAGCGGCTGCTCTGCTGCGCGGCCGCGTCGAAGTGGACCCGCGCCGTGTTCTGGTAGAGGCGCGTCGCCAGCATGTGCTCCGCGTCTTCCAGTGTCATGCCGTCGATATGGTCGATTTGCTCGCCTGGAAAATAATCCTCCCATAGCGCATCGGAGCCGCTGGCGGCGGTGTCATACCGGCAGGGTGAGGCGGCGAAGGGGGTGGCGGCCTGCAAGTCGCAGGCGGCGACAGCATCCGGCAGGTCCGGCACGCCCATTTCCGTGTGCACGGCGCTGGACGGATCGCGTTTGTTCACCATGACCCAGCGCACGAAGCGGAGCACCGCTTCCCCGTGCTGGTTGCGGCCCTCCGTGCGGACATAGACGACGCCGGTCTTGCCGTTGCTGTTCTCGCGCATGCCGATCACCTGCGAGGCCGCGCTCAGGGTGTCCTCGGTATAGACCGGTTTCAGGAAGCGGCAGTCCGCATAGCCTAGATTGGCGACGGCGTTCAGGGAGATGTCCGGTACCGACTTGCCGAAGACCAGGTGGAAAACCAGCATGTCGTCGACCGGTGCACGCCCATAGCCCATAGCCTCCGCGGCCGTCGTGGCGGACTGGAGAACGAAGCGGCTGCCGTAGAGGCCGGTATAGAGGGCAACGTCGCCATCGGTGACAGTGCGTGGGGTCGAGTGGGCAATCGCTTGACCCATGCTGAAGTCTTCGAAGTAATTGCCGGAGGATGCTTTGCTCATGGGATCGTACTTCTGGTTGACGGACTTGTGTGCAGCGCAACAGGTCGGAAGTTTTCGGGTTCCAATGCGCTCTCAAGGAATCGCTATAGAGGTAATAAAATGACTCAAAAAAGCGAGAAATCAATAAAAAAATTGCGCCACGACGATCCTTTAGCAAACTTTGATCTGCGGTCGCCACCTTCAGGCTTCCTTGATGACCCATACCCGCATTATGCCGCACTGCAGCAGGAAAGCCCAGTGAAGCAGCTGCCGGACCGCTCGTTCTTCCTGACTCGCTATGCCGATTGCCTGGCGGTTTACAAAGACCCCGCCCGGTTCCTGTCCGACAAGCGCCAGGCGTTCTGGCCCGTGTTCGGCAAATCGCCGCTGTTCGAGCATCACACCACCAGCCTCGTGTTCAATGATCCGCCGCTGCACACCCGCGTGCGCCGCCTGTTGGCGCCGGCTTTCACACCCAGGGCGCTGGCAGCGTTGCGGGTGCGGGTGGAGGCGTTTGTCGACCAATTGCTGGACGAGGCCGCGGAAAAGGGCGAATTTGACCTGATCGCGGACTTGGCTTCCGCACTGCCGATCCAGTTAATCGGCGACATGTTAGGAGTGCCAGCAGACGAGCGCGGCCCACTGCGCGACTGGTCGCTCGCCATACTGGGCGCGCTGGAGCCACAGCCCTCACCCGGGCGTCTGGCCGCCGGCAATCAGGCGGTGGATAACTTCAAGGCGTTCCTGCGGAATTTGATCCAGCGCCGGCAGGCGGGCGATCTGCCCAGCGACGACAGCGAAATTCTCTCCAAGCTGATGGCGGAGACCCGGGACGGCGAACGCCTGAACGAGTTGGAATTGCTCCACAATTGCATTTTTCTGCTGAACGCGGGGCATGAGACGACGACCAACCTGATCGGCAACGGCGTGGAGGCGCTGTTCCGCTTTCCCGGCGAATTCGCCCGGTTGCGGGCCGAACCCGGCCTGATCGAGCCCGCCGTCGAGGAGTTTCTGCGCTTCGAAAGCTCCAACCAGTTGGGCAACCGTCAGGCGGCGGTGGATTGCGAGGTGGGCGGCACCGCCATCCCGGCAGGCGCCTACCTGCACATCGCCATCGGCGCCGCGAACCGTGACCCGGACGCATTTTCCGACCCGCACCGGCTGGACCTTGGCCGGAAGCCCAACCGGCATCTGGCCTTTGGCTCCGGCATTCACATCTGCGCGGGCGCCTCACTTGCCCGGATGGAAGGACAGGTCGCCATCGGCAAGCTGGTAGAACGCTTTCCTCGCCTTCGGTCTAACGGCAAGCCCGTACGCGGCGGCCGGACACGCTTCCGGGGGTTCCTGGAACTGCCGGTTACCATTCAGTGACAACATCAGGGAGGTCTTCCATGAGCGATACACGCATTAACGCCGACTTTAACCAGCGCGTCGTCGTCGATACCGCGGCGATGCCCTGGGTTGTCTCCCCCATGGCGGGGGTGGAACGGCGGATGCTGGACCGGATCGGCGATGAGGTGGCGCGGGCGACCTCCATCGTACGGTACGCGCCGGGCAGTGCGTTCTCGCCGCATGAGCATGCATTGGGCGAGGAGTTTTTGGTGCTCGAAGGCGTGTTTCAGGATGAGCATGGCGACTTCGGCCCTGGATCCTACGTCCGCAACCCGCCCGGCAGCAGGCACACCCCGGCAAGTGCGCCCGGCTGTACGATCTTCGTGAAGCTCCGGCAGATGCGGGACGACGGCGCCGAGCCCTTGCTGCATATCGAAACCGCGGCGGGTGAATGGCGGGAGGCGGGCAGCCCCGGCTACGAGCGCCAGGTACTCTATGCGCCGAAAGATGCGCGGGAGGTGGTGGCGCTCGAACGGCTTGCGGCGGGGGTAGACGCCGGCGTGCGGTTCCTGCCCGGCGGGGAAGAGATACTGGTGCTGGACGGCGTGCTGATGCAGGACGGCGCGGCCCATGGGGCCGGATGCTGGGTCCGAAATCCGCCCGGCGCACGACTGAACCTGGCTGCCGGGCCGAAGCAGGGCTGCACATTCTGGGTCAAGCGGGGGCATTTGCCGCCCCCGCGCTGACGCCTCTAATAGGCCATCGCCGCCCGCTTCTGGGTGTGGAAGTAGCTGGAAGCCTCTTCCGACGTTACCGGACGGCCCACGAGAGGCTCCGGTGCGCGGGGCACCCTGGCCCGGACAAGGTTCCAGAAGCGTTCGATCGATTTCAGATGAACACTGACTTCCGCCAGCTGTTTCTGCTCAATCTCCGCCTCCTCCAGAAGCCCGGCGTGGCGTTCGAACATATTGTCGAGCACACGCCAGAACTCCTCCCCCTTCTCCGTCAGTTTGACGTGAATCGAGCGCCGGTCGTGTTCTGCCCGCTGCTGGGTCATGTAGCCTGCCTCAACCATTTTTTTCAGGTTGTAGGAGACATTGGACCCCAACAGGTAGCTGCGCTCCGTCAGCTCGCCAACGCTGATTTCGTCGCCGGCGATGCTGTACAGGATCAGGCACTGGACGTTGCTGATATCCCGGATGCGCATTGCGTCCAATTCAGTTTTGAGCACCTCCAGAAACAGGCGGTGCAAGCGCTCGATATTCGAGACGCACTCCAGATAATGCTGCACGGTATTGGTCCCTCATTGCAGAACCCCTCTGCACTTGAGACCGACCGTACGGCATCCGCCTAAAAGGCTCCTGAATTTTCGCGGTTAATTCTGCGGATTTTTCTGGAACATGCGGATAATACCGGACATGTCATCCTCTGCCATCCCGGCCAGACAATAAAGCTGGAACAGTTGCGCCGCCGTTGCGCCCATAGTGAGCGGTACGCCGGTGGCTGTGCCGGCGTTCATGGCGAGCCCCAGGTCCTTCGACAGCATCGCGCCGGTAAAGCCGGGCTTGTAGCCGTTGTTGGCTGGCGCGCCCTCGGAAAGGCCCGGCTCTGGGTTATAGGTAGTCAGCGCCCAGCTATTGCCGGACCCCGCGCTGGAGACCTCTTTCAGGATGGCCGGGTCAATGCCTAGCCCCTTGATGAGGGACATGCCCTCGGCAACGCCGGCCAGGTTGATGGCCAGCATCATGTTGTTGCAGATCTTGACCGCCTGGCCTGCGCCCGCCTCGCCGCAATAGACGACTTTGCCGCCGACGATTTCGAGATAGGGCTTTGCCTCCTCATAAACCGCTTCGGGACCGCCGATAATCATGGTGAGGGTGCCGGCAATCGCACCGCCCGTGCCGCCGGTGACCGGCGCTTCGATCATGTTCAGGCCGCGTTCCGCCGCCTTCGCCGCCACGTCGCGAGCGGAAGCCACGTCGATGGTCGAGCAGTCGATCAGCAGGGTGCCGTCGTCGGCACTGTCGATCACGCTGCCCTGCTGGCCTTTCTCGCCATAGACGCTACGCACGTGCGGTCCGGCAGGCAGCATGGTCATAACCACGTCCTGGCCCTCGGCACAGGCAGCCGCGCTCTCCGCCGCGGTGCAGCCATTGGCCACCGCGGCCTCGACCGAGGCAGGGGTTAGGTCGAATACGGTAACCGTATGGCCAGCTTTGACCAGATTCGCGGACATCGGTCCGCCCATATTGCCGACGCCGATAAAGCCGATGCGTGCCATGTCGAGATCCTGTTGCGATGATGCAGCGTTAAACAAACCGACGCGGAACATATGCCGTCGCCCGCGCCTCTGCAACGCATCAGGCTCGGTCAGTGGCAGACACTACATCACGTATTGAGCGATTTTTCGTCTTCGCCGGTTTCCGGCACCTTGCTCCGCCATTGGTGCGGCACCTGCACATCCTTGGCAATGGCGCTGGCGGCTTCGATCATCTCGTTGGTTTGGGCCATATAGTCTTCGAAAGCCTGCTCGTAGTAGCGCTGCACCGCTTCCGCAGCCTCAGCAGGGGTCTTCGCCCCAATGATTTCCTGAGATGCCGCCAAGTCCGCGCTCACACGTTTGCTGATGAATTGCATCATCTCGGCCTGCACGGTGGCGGTCTCCCGCATCATACGGCTGAACATAACGCCGAATGGATTGGCAAATAGATCGGGGTCGATGTTGGGAGTTTTCGCCATGGTCATTCCTTTCTGAAATGCACCCAATTCTATCAAATATCTCCTTGCCAGTTCCATCATTGATGTGAATCAAACACTGCCTCTGGCTGCGCGGTCTTGGAGGCTTCGGACTAATCCCGCGGTTCCGGCGGATCGAAAGTCAGGTCGCCTCCAGCGGCCGGCAGAAAGTAGCTCTCCACCCGTTCGGGCGTCACGCCTGCTGGCGTGGAGGGTTGCCAGTCCGGCCGGTTGTCCTTGTCCACGATCAGGGCCCGGATACCTTCGAAAAAGTCATGGTCGGCGCAGAATGCCTGGCAGAGCCGGTACTCCATGGACAGCACCTCGGCCAGGTCCATATCCTTGCCGCGCCGCAATTGCTCAAGCGCCACTTTCAGCGAGGTCGGCGACTTGCCGGACATGCTCTTGGCCCATTTCTGGGCCTCCGCACTTTCGTCTTGGAACAGCGCATGCAGGATTTCTTCCACCGTCTCCGCCGCGAACAGGCGGTCTATCTCGCGCTGCATCGGCATGATCTTGGCAGCCGGCGGCTTCTCAGCGAACACGCCGAGGACGCCCATGACCATCTCGCGCGTCATGTTCGGTTCCTGGGTGGCCAGAATTTCCGCAACATCGTCCAGCCGGTCGCTGGGAATATAAACGTCGGCCAGCCCTACAGCCACGCAATCCGCGCCGTTCAGGCGGCTTCCGGTCATGGCCAGATACTGGCCCATCCGACCCGGCAGCCGCGGCAGGAACCAGCCGCCGCCCACGTCCGGGAAGAAGCCGATCCCGGTTTCCGGCATGGCGAAGCTGGTATTCTCGGTCGCGACCCGCACGCTGCCCAGCACCGACACGCCGACCCCACCGCCCATGACAATACCGTCCATGAAGGCAATATAGGGCTTTGCGTAGTGATGGATGCGCCAGTTCAGGATGTACTCGTTCCAGAAAAACGTGGCGGTGTAGGGCTTGCCGCGCTCGTGATAGAGCCGCTCGATATCCCCGCCTGCGGCGAAGGCCCGCCCGCCCGGCGCCGGCCGGATGATGATGCAACCGGCTCGGTAGTCCTCCGCCCAATTCTGCAATTGGGCGTCCATGCGGTTGACCATATCCAGCGTCAGCGCATTCAGCGCTTTCGGCCGGTTCAGTATGATTTCGGCGACCGAACCGGTCTGCTCGAAGATGATATCGTCAGCAGTCATTGGAAAAGCCTAGCCTGTCAGCGTCGTTGCGGGGAGCCATGGGCGACGAAGCAATCCATCGCCCCGTCGTGTTACCTGAGGTCGCTGTCGATTGCCGCGTCGCCCGTATTGCATCCGGGTTCCTGGCAATAACGGCGGAGGTAGCTGGAGGAGCAAACACTCGAATCAAGCGCTCAAATCCTGCAACAGCCGGCGGGCGATGATGACCCGCATGATCTCGTTGGTACCCTCCAGGATCTGATGCACGCGGGTGTCGCGCACATAGCGTTCCAGGGGGAAGTCCTGCAGGTAGCCATAGCCGCCATGGATTTGCAGGGCGTCATTGCAGATGTTGAAGCCCGCATCGGTCGCGAACCGTTTCGCCATGGCGCAATACAGCGTCTTTTCCGGGTGGTCCTGGTCCACCGCCTGCGCCGCCCGGTGGATCATCAGGCGGGCGGCCTCCAGATCGGTCGCCATGTCAGCCAGCTTGAATTGCAAAGCCTGGAAGTCCGCCAGCCGCTGGCCGAACGCCTTGCGCTCGCCCATATACGTTTTAGACGCTTCGAGGGAAGCTCGCGCCGCGCCGATCGAGCACGCGCCGATATTGATGCGCCCGCCGTCGAGGCCCGCCATGGCGATCTTGAAGCCCTCGCCCTCTGCGCCGATCAGATTCTCCGCCGGCACCCGGCAATCGTCGAACAGCACCATGGCCGTCGGTTGGGAGTTCCAGCCCATCTTGCGCTCCTGCTCACCAAAGCTGAGGCCAGGCGCGTCTTTCGGAATCGCCAGGCAGGAGATGCCGCGCGGGCTGTCATCGCCGGTGCGCACCATACAGAGATAGAGGTCCGTGCCGCCAGCGCCGGAGATGAAGGACTTGCCGCCGTTCAGCACATAATGGTCGCCGTCCCGCACCGCCTTGGTCTTCAGCGCCGCCGCATCGGAGCCGGCATTGGGCTCCGTCAGGCAGTAGCTCGCTAGCGTCTCCATGGTGCAAAGAGTCGGCAGGAAGCGCTGGCGCTGCTCCTCGTTGCCGAAGCGGTCGATCATCCAGGCGGCCATGTTGTGGATCGAGATATAGGCCGCGGTCGAGGTGCAGCCCGCCGACAGTTCCTCGAAAATCACCGCCGCATCGTGCCGCGAGAGTGCCGAGCCGCTGACATCGTCTCGCACATAGATACCGCCGAAGCCAAGTGCAGCTGCCTGGCGCAACTCCTCGACAGGGAAGATTTTTTCGGCGTCCCAGCGGGTGGCGTTCGGCGCGAACACTTCTTCGGCAAAGCTGCGTGCGGTGTCCTGGAAGAGCAATTGGTCTTCGGTCAGGTTGAACGGCATTGGTTCCGGCTCCTTGGCGATCGGCTGGGCTGCGCCGATGGGCTCATTGCCATTTTGGCGGGCAAAGGCAACATGACGCAAATTTCATCAGCATGAGGCCGGCCCGATGGCTCTGCAATTTCCTACCGCTGGTTATCCCAACACCCGTATGCGCCGCAACCGCCGCGATGCCTGGACCCGCCGTCTGGTCGCGGAAAACACGCTGTCGGTGGACGATCTGATCTGGCCGATCTTCGTGCGCGCGGGCCATGATCTGGTAGAGCCGGTGGAAAGCATGCCCGGCCAGTTCCGCCATTCCCCCGACCGGATCGTCGAGCCGGTGCGCCAAGCTTACGAGCGCGGCATCCCCGCCGTCGCCATTTTCCCGCTTGTGGAGCCCGGCCTGAAGGACCCGGTGGGCTCCGAAGCGGTGAACCCGGAGAATGCCCTCTGTGATGCCGTCCGCCGGATCAAGGACGCCGTGCCCGACATCGGCGTGATCTGCGACGCCGCACTCGACCCATTCACCAGCCACGGCCATGACGGTGTGATCGAGGACGGCTATGTGCAGAACGATCCGACGGTGGAAATCCTTTGCCGGCAATCGGTGATCCAGGCACGCGCGGGCTGTGACGTCATAGCGCCGAGCGACATGATGGATGGTCGTGTCGGCGCGATCCGTCAGGCGTTGGATGCCGAAGGCTTTGGCCATGTGCAGATTCTGTCGTACGCGGCCAAGTACGCGAGCGGCTTCTTCGCCCCGTTCCGGGATGCGGTAGGCTCCGCGGCGAACTTAGGCACCGCGGACAAAAAAACCTACCAGATGGACCCTGCCAACGCTGACGAGGCGCTGCGCGAGGTGGCCCTGGACCTGGCCGAGGGGGCCGACATGGTCATGGTCAAGCCGGGCCTGCCGTATCTGGATATCATCCGCCGCGTAAAGGATGAGTTCGGCGCGCCGACCGTCGCCTACAACGTCAGCGGCGAGTACTCCATGCTAAAGGCCGCCGCGATGCAAGGCTGGCTGGAATACGACCGGGTAATGATGGAGACGCTCTTAAGCTTCAAACGCGCCGGGGCGGATGCCGTGCTGACCTATGCCGCCATGGAAGCGGCGGCGTTGTTGGATTCCTGACTACCCGGCCGGACCAGACGATCAATGCCAAGCTATCCATGAAAACGAAGAGCGGACGGGCGGTTACACGCCCCAAACGTCTACGGTAACGAGGCCTTCCGTAAAGCCACCCTGGCTGTCGCTGGCCCAGTATTTGAATGTCTCGGTGCCGGAGAAGTTCAAGTCTGGCCGATAGGTAATTGTACCGTCGCCATTGTCGAAGACATTCCCGTAAGTTGGCTGTCCAATGCCATCCACCTCCAGTGTATCCCCGTCGGCGTCCCAGTCATTCTGCAACAGGTCTATAATCACGTCAGTTTCTATCAGTGTTGACGCGCTGTCATCTTGGGTGACAGGCGCTGAATTGTTCAGGTTTATCGCTCCAGCATAAATTGCGTTTTCATACGGCTGCACAGACCCGAGAAATTTATTGATATTACTACTCAACTCAACAAGATTGCCAGTCTTGTGGATTTCTCCAGTCCCCCGGTCAGTATAATAGCTTTCCAAAATAACATAATTTTTGCCGCCGGCACTATAATATCCGTCCTCTTCCATAATATCCAGTATGTAATTCTTGGGAACACTGTATCCATATGGATCCGAATTATGATTAAATCCATCGGTTCCAGCTGGGATCTCAATTTCGCCAACACTGTCTGTCTTTGTCCCGTAAATCACCACCCTTGGCTGGGTCGGATCGTAAAATAAGGGAAAATCCAGGTCGATCGAAAAATTATTCGGATCCAGTTGACTGCTCGTTAGCAATTCGTCGATATTCGGATCGAAATGCGACATATCTTGATTGGCAATATTCAAGAAGGTGGGGTTAATTATTTTATATTGAGTGACACTGATGTCTTCGTTAAAGCTAAAATTCTTGTTCAAGTTGATTCCGTTGGCGAATGAATCGATTTTCGGGTTTATGGCAATCATATCGACCGCGTTTTGACCGAAAACAATGCCATCCCCAATGACGCCCGCTCTTGCCGGTGCTGACTTGGCGATTAAATCAAAATCTTCCAGTACATAATGGCCGGTGTAACCGAAAAAGGCACCGACATTCACTTCCCAAGCGGTAAAATCGACAAGCTTTGAATGTATATCATGGCCCTGGTGTGGATTGTTTTTGATTATATGGACGCCTTCATTTGCGGCAAATACCTCGTTCCCGGCAAAATGCAGAATGGGCGTCGTATTCGGATCTATCGGGCCGTGGCCTAGGGCTTCAGGAAGCTCGAAAGCCGTCGGGTCGAACCTGATCTGCCCGTCCAGCTTGGCATCAATATCTTCATAGCGTCCACGATGAAAATACGTGAAACCATGGTTGACGCTCGCAGCAATATTATCGGCGGCCTTGATCATGCGACCCTGGAAAAAGAACCCATCACCGCCTTTTCCGGTGTCGAAGTTCGCGCCGTCGTTTTGATTCTTCGCTACGCTCCAGTCTATCCCCTTGGCGAAAATCGCAATATTATTTGTCCAGGAACCAGTTTCATTACCGGATTCGGCAACATACCCGGCGCCAAAGGTATTGTACGTGGCATTGCTGTTTAAAATCGCATTGGAGTCATGGTGCACAAAGCCCCAACCGGGGGACCCGAAAACAGCATTGCCTTCCGCAATAGCCGGGGCTGTCGGGTCGTCGATACCAGTTTTGTGCAGGTGGAAAGAATAGCGCCCCTTAACATTACTGTCCGAGGCGATGTTGGAGAATTCATGCGGGTTCAGGGCGAGGGTCGACTTGTCAGTCCGTCCCAGCTCGCTGAACTCAGCAAAACGTACATCGACATTTTCGCTGTTCATGAACATGACGTGCCCGCGATGGTGGGTCTCCGCCGCGCTGCCGTTCTCCGACTCGATGGATACGTTACGGGTATAATTGGCGACGGATGCCTTCAGGTCCACCCGCGGTGTCTTGTGGTCGAACTGCAGGGGTGAATCAAAGAAAACCGTGTCGCCATTGATATCTGAGATCGTTAATACTTCATCTTGCGGGCCCCGGTAACTATTCGGATTGTTTGCCCACACATAGCCATCATACTGCGTGCCGGTCAGTACAATCGTGTCGCCAATCTGCCAATTGACCGGAACTTCCGCCAAGGTGAGAGAGGTATCTCCTGCCAAGGGATCCGCGGCAACTTTCAAGTGGGTGTCTTTTTCCTGGCCATGGATTTCAACGGTTCCACGCGAGATAAAACCCCTTGAAATCAGTCGGGGGTCCCAGGCGACGTCGATATCACCATTGTCAGCAATAACGATATCGACATTCACGTTGCCAGCGACGGGACTGCTTTCCGTTCCGGCCGTCAGCGTGCCGTTTTGATCGACGAATAGGGTATCAACAACAATCTTCGAGTCGACCGAAGGGGAAAACCGCAGTTCGCCATCGACCCGGACTGTCATCAGGCGGTCATTTGAAATACCATCATAATCGACAACAACACCGTCGGATATGAGGACTCTGGCGTCATCGCCGGGCACACTATTGCCCGCCCACGTTGCCGGATCAAACCAGGAGCCATTATTGATGGCTGTGTGTGTAACGTCTGAGTGCTTAACCAGGTTAAGCACAGCAATGTGGTCATCATGCGCTGGCGTGGACGGGTCGTGGGGCGATCCTGCTGCGTTCACATCAATGGTGACGGTCGCGGTATCGGTACCGCCGCTTTCATCAACCGCGGTGTAGAGGAAGGTGTCGATGCCGGCAAACCCGCTGTCCGGGGTGTAGGTAAGGGTGCCGTCCGGGTTTTGGGAAACTATGCCATTACTGGCGGCACCAACGGTCAAGATGTCCAGCGAGTCGCTGTCACTGTCCGTATCATTGGCCAGCACATCGATCTTCACCGGCGTGTCTGTGTCTGTCGTGGCGGCGTCGTCTGCAGCGACCGGCGGAGCATTCCCGCCAGACACGTTGATCGAAACGCCCGCGACATCTGTCCCGCCGTTTCCGTCGGCGACAATATAGGCGAAGGAGTCGGTCCCGACGAAGCCTAAGTCCGGCGTGTAAGTGAGAGTGCCGTCCGGATTTTCGGCGACAGTGCCGTTGCTGGCGGGACTAACCGCTATGACGGTCAGCGCGTCGCTATCGGCATCCGTGTCGTTCGCGAGAACATCGACGGTCACGGCAGTGTCTTTCGCGATCGCAGCAGCATCATCAGTCGCAACCGGCGGAGCATTCCCCCCACCCACGTTGATGGTGACGGTCGCGGTATCTGTCCCGCCTTGTCCGTCGGATACGGTATAGGCGAAACTATCGGCGCCGGCATAGCCGGTGTCCGGCGTGTAGGTGAGCGTGCCGTCCGGGTTTTGGGAGACAGTGCCGTTGCCGGCAGCATCGACGCTTAGGACGCTCAAGAGGTCGCCATCGCTGTCCGTATCGTTCGCAAGGACGTCGATGGTTACCGCGGTATCTTCGCGGGTGAATGCTGTATCATCCGCGGCAACAGGGACTATGTTAGTATCGCCTGTCACCTCAATCGTAACGGTTGCCTCAGCCGTACGGCCATTGATCCAAAAATTGCGATCATTGATCGTATAGGTAAATTCTAAAGTCCCAACAAACCCCGGATTGGGCGTAAATTTAATCAGACCATTGCTCTCTTCTTCAATATAACCATTTTGAAGGAAAATAATGTCGGGCTCAAATTTTCTAAGCCGAATTTCATCGATATAATTTATAGTTATAGTATCGCCATTTAGATCATAATCATTTGCCAAAAGGTCGATAACAACCGGCATTCCCTGGGTGGTAGTCGCGCTGTCATCGACCGCAACCGGCGGCAAGAATGGGCGAAATGGCATCAGAAATCACCTTTGTCTGCTACAATAATATGGATTTGCTTCGAGCAAGTATACCGACGGCAACGAACTGCATCCATACTGTCTCAACAGTGTATTCAATGCGACCACACCTATGCATGGCGCTTTCTAGATGCTCCATAACATAAATTTACCCTATGTCGACTGCGGCGATTGCTTACAACAACCAAGGCGGGATTTCAGGTGGCCAATCGCGACCAGGGCGTGCCCGGCTACGGCTAGTCCAAAACCTTTGGCCAGTTTCTGTTGGCGGATGAAATGTGCCGTGGGATATCCGCCTCCCATCGCTTCTGAACGCCCCTGTCGTAGTTCAGGTAGAGCTTGCCATCGACGATCCGCCAGGCCTCTGGGTCGGTGGAGGCTGTGTAGCCCTGGGAGACCGCCCAGGCGCAGTATCCGCCATACTGAGGGGCGTAGCGCGCCGGCTCGGCCGCAAATCTGTCGCGGTTCTCGGCAGAGGCAAAGCGCCAGGTCGCGCCGTTCCAGTCGTACGTGAAGTCTGACGACCCTTCCACGGGACGGCCTTCAGTGAAGTAAGCGACCGGGTCGGTGCCATCAATCGCGGTGCCGAGGAAGGATTGGTAGACTGGCTCCTTGGCCGCTGCGGACACTGGGGGCAAGGTGCCGGCCAAGATTGCCAGACCGGCTACAAGGGACAGTAAGAGGCTGCGCATGGGGCTCTCCAGGCGGACGTCAAAATCACTGCACAGCGCCCGTAAATAAGGGCACGGCGATCAAGCGTCCATGGGGGCGTGCCGCACAATGACGGCATCGTTACCATGCGTTACCGCTGTTGGAGGCGTATCGGGCTTCCTACCCGCTGGAGGGTGTCAGGCTCATGTGCTGGGCGATGTAGGCAGGCTCGCCGATGCGCTTGATCAGGTCGAGCTGCTGCTTCAGCCAGTCCATGTGGCCTTCCTCGTCTAGGACGATGTTCTGGAACATGGATAAGGTGCCAATGTCGTTGTCCTCCCGCGCCTCGTTGGAGGATTGGGTGTAGAACGAAATCGCCTCCAACTCGTCGGCCAGATCGGCCTCGAACAAGTCCTTCAGGGTCTCGGCTTTGGCGGTGGGCTTTTGCGTGGCCATGGCAGGGTCACCGTCGAGGAACAGGATGCGGTCAGTAAAGTTGCCGGCATGGCCCAGTTCTTCCTGCATCTCTTCACGCATTTTGCCGGCAAGCGTTTCCAGGCCCCAATCTTCTAACAAATGGGCGTGCAACAGGTACTGGTGGACGGCAGTCAGCTCCATGGACAAGGCTTTTTGCAGGTTGCGGATGCTGCGGGGCTGGTTGGTCATGATAGTCCTCGAATCGTCCGTTCGTAACCAAATACAACGATGGCAAGCCCGTCACTGGAAACGTAAGTGGCGGGATTGCTTTGCTGGGTAACTTTAAATCGGGATATGAGAAGGCTTAACGCCTACGTCAACAGTCCTGGCATGCGGCAGCATGGACAGAGCCCCACGGACAGATTATCGGTCCGTCAACATCACCCGCCAAGAGAAAGAATGAAGACCATGGAATATGTCGGTCTGGGCCTGCATTGGAATGATCTAACAGCCGGTCAGAAATTCCGCACGATCAACCGCACTATCACCGAAGCGGACCTAGTGAACTTCATCAACGCCACCGGCATGGTGGAAATGATCTTCACCGACAAGACCTATGCTGGGCAAGGCGCAATCCAGGGCGCGCGGCCGGTGCCGGGTGCGCTCTGCTACTGCTTTTCCGAAGGCCTGTTGGTGCAATCCACCATGCAGCACACCGGCCTCGCCATGCTGGAGACGACGTTCAAGGTGCTGGGCCCGACCAATGTCGGCGACACGATCCATGTGGAGGTAGAGGTGACGAGCGTTCGCCCGACGTCCAAGGGCAACCGGGGTATCGTCAAAACCAAAAACGATATTGTCAATCAGGACGGCGTCGTCGTCGGCACCTACGACGCAACCCGCATGATGGCGGGCCGCGACTAGGCGACCGGCGAACGGTTCCGTCGTTATGACCAGTGATGTGGATGTCGCCGTCATCGGCGCGGGCGCCGCCGGTATTGCCGCAGGCCGGTCACTGGCGGCGGCAGGCATCAACTACGTGATGCTGGAGGCGTCCGGCCGGCTTGGCGGGCGGGCGTTGACTGACTACTCGCTCGGCTATCCGGTCGATCTTGGCTGCACCTGGCTGCACTCGGCGGACCTGAACTTGCTCGCCGATGCGCCGCCGGAGCATTTTGGCAGGGATACGGTCCGCTCCGCCATTTACCTGGACGACCAGCAACGCTGGGCCACGGCGGCGGAAGACGCCGATTGCCGGGCCTACCTCGATGCCTGCGAGACGCGATTGCTGGCGGCTGGTGAGCGTGGCGAGGACCCGCCAGCCAGCATTGTCTACGATCAGGCCTCCCCCTACCGCCGGCATTTCGAGTGGTGGTGCGGCGCCTATACCAGCGTGCCGGCGGCGGAAGTGGGGGCTCTTGACTGGTACCGCTACCGGGATACGGAAACCAACTGGACCGTACCGACAGGCTACGGCCATTGGATCGTCAAGCGGTCCGCCGGCCTGATCGTCCGCCGGGAATGCCCGGTGCTGGCCGTCGATTTTTCCGGCCAGGGAGTGCGCCTGCAAACGCCCGCCGGCATCGTACGGGCGCAGGCCGTCATTCTGACTGGCTCCACCAACGCCCTCGGCCGCATCCGGTTCGTGCCAGACTTGCCAGTGGCAAAGCGGGAGGCCCTGGCCCGCCTGCCCCTCGGTCATGTGAACAAAGTGGCCTTGCGCTTCGATGCGTTGGATCCTGATTGGCCAAATGCGCGGAGCGCGGTTCTATCGGCCCGGATCGGACGTTATAGTCGTCCGATTGCCGAAGTGTTTATCGACGCCACCACGGCCCGCGCGCTGGAGCCCCTTGGCGAAGCCGCGCAGATTGACTTCGTTCTGGGACAATTCGCCAGCATGTATGGCAGCAGCAGCGTCAGGCGCGTGAAGGCCGCTCGCGCCTCTTCCTGGGGCATCGCGCCCTGGATCTGGGGCGGCTACGCCGCCATGACACCCGGCGGCGGCGACCCGAGGGCCGTTCTGGCGGAGCCGGTGGCGGACCGCCTGTTCTTTGCGGGGGAGGCAATCCACCCATACTTTTTCTCCACCGCACACGGCGCCTGGGAAAGCGGTGAGCGCGCCGCGGCAGAGGCGATCCGCGCCCTGACTTAGCGTTTAGAGCTAAGCGCTGAACAGACCGCCGCGTTTGGCCATGCACACCCGTACGCTCTATTCTTGGCTCCCATGGCTGATCTCCGTCAAAGGCATCGCCATTGGCGGCGGCGGCACCAACGAAGTTGTGTATCCGCCATCGACAGGCAACGTGCTTCCACCGCGCTCCTCTGGGGTTTCCCGATCCTGCGTTCGCCGATAGATTGGCGGCCAACGATCAACCCTTTTGGAGGACAGCATCATGGGCGACTGGACCACGGTCAAAGCGAACGATGGCGGCGAATTCGGGCTCTATGTGGAGCGGCCCGCGAGCGGCGGGGCCGCCGGTGTCATCATCTGCATTCAGGAAATCTTTGGCGTGAACCATGCCATGCGCGACATCGCCAAGCTCTGGGCTGACCGGGGCTATATCGCCGTCTCGCCCGACTTGTTCTGGCGTCAGGAAGAGCGTGTGGACATCACCGACGGTTCCGACGAGGAATGGCAGAAGGCCTTCCAGCTTTACCAGGGCTTCGACGTGGACAAAGGCGTCGATGACCTGAAGGCCACCATCGCCTATGCCCGCGCCATGGACGGCGCTAACGGCAAGGTCGGCTCGGTCGGGTTCTGCCTGGGCGGCAAGCTGGCCTACCTGATGGCAACCCGCACCGATGCAGACGCCAATGTCGGCTATTACGGTGTCGGCGTCGAGGAGATGCTGAGCGAGGCGGGCAAGATCGCCAAGCCGCTGATGCTGCACATTGCGGAAGAAGACGGCTTCGTCTCCAAGGAGGCGCAGGCCCAGGTCAAAGACGGCCTCGCCAGCAATAGCAACGTCACCGTGCATAGCTATCCCGGCATGGACCACGCCTTTGCCCGCATCGGCGGAAAGCCCTACAACAAGGAAAACGCCGATCTCGCCAACGGCCGCACGGCGGAGATGTTTGAGACCGCGTTGCGCTGATGGTCTGATCGAAGCGCTTGCGTCGGCAAGCGCTTCGTGAATCAGCCCGCGCATTCAACATGTTGGTGGTACGGTTCAGCAAACGGATATGTAGTATCCGTTTCCATCGAACCACTCGCTGCCTTGGACCTCAGGCAGGCTTGGCTGTCTGAATAGCCCGCCAGACAGCTTCAGGAGTCGTTGGCATGTCGATGTGTTCGACACCCAGCGGCTCCAGCGCGTCCAGCATGGCGTTGATGACAGCGGGCGGCGCGCCAGTCGCGCCTGCTTCGCCGCAGCCCTTTACGCCCAGCGGGTTCGCGACGGTTGGCGTCTCCACCGGCACGAAGTCGAAGTCCGGGAAGTCGCTTGCCCGCGGCAGGTGGTAGTCCATGTAGCTGCCGCTCAAAAGCTGCCCGTCCTCACCATAAGCGCAATGCTCATAGAGCGCCTGGCCGATGCCCTGGGCGATGCCGCCATGCACCTGGCCCGCCAGCAGCAGTGGGTTCAACGCCCGGCCGAAATCGTGGACGACCGTGTAGTCCTCCAGCTTGAATGCGCCGGTGTCGGGATCGACCTCGACCTCCGCGATGTGCACGCCATAGGGGAAGGTGTGGTTCTCCGGCACAAAGCGGTCGAAACCACCGAGCCCCGGCTCCTCGCCCTCGGGCAGGTTGGCCGGGTCTTCGGCCAGCGCCGCGACTTCCGGCAGGCTCATTCGCAGGTCCGTGCCGACGACAGAGAAGACGCCATCGGAAAAGTCGATGTCGCTCTCGCCCGCCTCGAACTTCTGCGCGGCGATGCGCCTGGCTTTCTCGATGACCTTGTCCGACGCCCGCGCAATCGCACCGCCGCCCATGGGGATCGACCAGGAGCCGCCGGTGCCGGTGCCGGTCTCCACCTCATCCGTGTCGCCCTGAATGACGATCACGTCCTCCGGGTCGGTGCCGAGCCATTCATTTATCACCTGGGCGTAGCTGGTCCGGTGGGCCTGACCGTTCGCCTGGCTGCCGATACGCACCTCGACCGTACCATCGGCGCGCACGTCCACCTTGGCCGCCTCCGACAGGGCCGGACCGCCGCCGCAGCGTTCGATGTAGAGGCACATTCCGATGCCCCGCGCGAGCCCTTGCGCCTCGCTAGCGCCGCGGCGCTCGGCAAAGCCGTTCCAGTCCACGCGTTCCTTGGCCTGCTCCAGCAGGTCGCCGAAGTCCGCACTCTCGTAGGTCAGGCCGGTGGGGGTGGTGTAGGGAAACTGGTCCGGCATCAGCGCAATGCGCGCACGGTAGGCCGCCGGATCCTCGCCCATGTCGCGGGCGGCGCGGTCAACCAACCGCTCTATCAGGTAGGTGATCTCCGGCCGGCCCGCGCCGCGATAGGCATCGACCGGCGCCGTGTTGGTGTAGGTGCCTGTCACCCGGATGTAGACGTTCGGGATGCGGTAGGCGTTCGGGGCCATGTGCATGTTGGTGGGGGAGACCGCGGCGCCGTTCGCGCTGTAGCCGCCGAGCCCCGCATAGGTCCGCACGCGAAACGCCAGCGGCTCGCCCGCCTGATTCAGGGCCAGCTCGCCGGTGGTGACATTGTCCCGGCCGCCAGTGTCCGACAGGAACGCCTCGCCGCGATCGCTCACCCACTTGACCGGCCGGCCCAGATCGCGGGCGGCATGCAGCACCAGGCAATTTTCGGCGTAGAGGCCGTTCTTGCCGCCGAAACCGCCACCCACATCGCCAACCAACACTCGCACGCTCTCGCGCGGCACACCGAACACCTTGTCGGCCAATTGTTCTTTCAGGCGGTGCGGCATCTGGGTGGTGGCGTGCAGGATCATGCGGCCGTCTTCGTACCGGCCCAGCGCGCCGCGGGTTTCCATGGCGCTCAGAATCACGCGGTTGTTGATCACATCCAGTTTCACCACATGCGCGGCGGCATCGAAGCCGGCATCTGTGGCAGCCTGATCGCCCAGTTCGAACTCGAACGAGCGGTTTGCGGGCACGTCGTCCCACAGTTGCGGCGCATCAGGCTCAGCGGCCATTTTCGGGTCGGTAACGGCGGACAGCGGCTCGTAATCCACCACCACCGCCTCGGCAGCGTCATGCGCCTGCGCCAGCGTCTCCGCCACGACAAAGGCAACGCATTGCCCGGCATAGCGCACGCGGTCCCGCGCCAGGACCGGCTGGCCGTGGTGACGGTGCTCGGTGCCTTCGACCATTTTCGGGAAGGCCAGGGTCGGAATATCGCCCAGGTGCGCCACGTCCGCCGGCGCATAGACCGCCAGCACGCCCGGCATTGCCTTGGCCGCTTCCGTATCCACCCCTTTGACCGCCGCATGGGCGTAGGGGCTGCGGACGGCGACACCATGCGCCATGCCTGGGAAAGACAAGTTGTCCAGGAAGGTGCCTTTCCCGAGCAACAGATCCTGATCCTCCAGCCGGAGCAGCGGTTGCGAGATACCGAATTGGGCCATGGCCAGTGCCTTTTTTCACGAGCGAACGCTTCACTTCCGATTGGTAGCACAGCGAAGCCGATTGCGCCTCCCCCTGCAGGTACTGCAAGGTGGTCCTACCCGGCGCGCCTCATGTTTCGAATGCCGCCATTCCGAGTTTGACAGGTAAAGGCATGTTTGACACCGCGCTTGAGCAATTCGTCACGCTATGGGCGGTCATTGACCCCATCGGCACATTGCCGGTGTTCATCGCCGTCACGGCAGGGCTTTCGGCAGGTCAGCAGCGCAAGACCGCGCTGAAGGCGGCGCTGGTCTCCGGCGGTATCCTGCTGGCCTTTGTCGCCGCCGGACAGTTTGTGCTGGAGGGGCTCGGCATCTCGCTGATCGCGTTTCAGATTGCGGGCGGCCTGATCCTGTTCCTGTTCGCGCTCACCATGATCTTCGGCGAATCAAAGCCAAAGGTTGAGGTCGAGGGCGCGTCCGCGCAAACCGATATTGCCGTATTTCCGCTCGCAATGCCGTCGCTCGCCTCACCCGGCGCCATGCTGGCCGTCGTCGTTTTGACGGACAATAACCGCCATTCGCTGGAGGAACAGGCCGTAACGGCAGCGATGATGCTGCTGGTGGTGGCGGCGGCTCTGGCGGTGATGCTGCTGGCGTCACCGCTGAACCGGCTGCTTGGCATGGCAGGCGCAGCGATCATCAGCCGGGTGATGGGCATGATCCTGGCCGCGGTTGCCGTGGACAATGTGCTGGAGGCGCTCGCCAAGATAGGCGTGCTGCCCCCGCTTTGATCCTCGGTTTACCTGGCCGGTCCGGCAACGATTTTGCCGTCGTGCAGCCGCCCGATAGCACCCGAATCTATGCCCAGCACGTCCGCCAGAATCTCGTCCGTGTGCTGGCCAAGCAACGGTGCCGGTTTCGGCTCCAGCCGTTGCAACGCCTCCACATCGAAGGGCGAGCCCGGTACCGGATAGGCACCGACGCCCGGCTGCTCGACGGTGGAGAACATGGGGTGGCTGGCGGCCTGTTCCGCCATTTCGGCGAAGCTCTGGTATGGCCCCCACAAAGCCCCGCTGCTCTCCAGCGCGGCGGTCACTTCCGGCAATGGGCGCGCTGCGATCCATGGCGCCAGCACGGCTTCGATTGCTTTGCGGGCGCGGTAGCGGTCGGCTTCGTCCAGCAGATTGACGTTCTCGGATTTCTCGATGGCGTCCACGGCCTCATCGCCGACCAGCGCACGCAGCGCCTGCACATGGCGTCCCGTGAACATGCAAACCATGACGTACTTGCCATCCGCGCACCGGAAACTCTGGCCGAACGTGCCGAAGATGTGATTACCGAGGCGCTGGCGCTCATCGCCGGTCACTGCCGCTTCGGCCACATAGCCCAGCGCCGCGGTTGCCGCGAGCGCGACATCATAAAGCGATAGCTTCAGCCAACTGCCCTGACCGGTACGAAGCCGCCGCCGTTCTGCCGCAAGCAGGCCGGTGGAAAAACTCAGCGCCGCGGCGATGTCCCAGGCGGGCAGCACATTGTTGACCGGGCCCTCATATCCCTCCGGCCCCGTCACCATGGGAAAGCCCATGGCGGCATTGACGGTGTAATCCACCTGCGCCTTGCCGTCCCGCGTGCCGGTGAGCGTGACCATGATCAGGTCTTCCCGCAGGGCCTTCAGTGTCTCATAGCCGTTCCAGCCCCGCGCCGGCAGGTTGGTAATGAACATGCCGGCATCCGGGCCAGGCGCCGTGATCAACGCTTGCAGGATCTCTCGGCCTTCCGGATTACGGACGTCGATGGCCAGGGACCGCTTGCCCTTGTTCAGGCTGTTCCAATAGAGGCTCTTCCCATCGGGCGTAACCGGCCAGCGCTCGCCGTCCAACGCACCGCCGATATCATCGAACCGGATCACATCTGCTCCCAGCTGGGCCAGCGTCATGCCACCCATTGGGGCGGCAACGAAGGCAGAGCCTTCCACGATGCGCATTCCGGCGAGCAAATCGTACATGTCATTCTCGTCTGCATCTTTTGAGGTTTTGTCGCCAGTGTATCTGGCCCCTATGGTGGTCGCCACCAATTCCCGGCCCCAACAATGGTGTTGCTATGTCACAACCCCGGATTGCGCTCCTCGGCTTGTTCCTGGAAGCCAATGAATTTGCACCCGTCAGCACCGCTGCCGACTTTCACGCCTCTTGCTACCTGGAGGGGCAAGCGATCCTGGAAGAAGCAGCCAAGCCCGCCCCCGCCATGCCGGCGGAGATACCGGGCTTCATGGCTGACATGACCGCGGCGGGCGCGTGGGAGCCCGTGCCCATCATCGTCACCGGCACCGAACCAGGCGGTCCGGCTGAGGCGAGTTTCGTCGCAGAAACCCTAGCCAAGATGCGGGCCATGCTGGAGGCAGCCCTGCCCGTGGATGCGGTCTACCTGGCTAATCACGGCGCGATGACAGCCACCGACAGCACGGACCCCGACGGCGCGTTCTATGCCATGGCCCGCGACGTTGTCGGGCCCGACGTGCCGGTGGTCGCAACCGTGGACCTGCACGCCAACATCTCCGACCGCATGGTGGCAAGTACGGATGCTATCATCAGCTACCGCACGAACCCGCACGTTGACCAGCGGGAGCGCGCGGCGGATGCGGCGCAACTGATCCGCCGGCTACTGGCGGGGGAGAAGCTGACCAAGACCTTCATCCGCATGCCCATCGTCGCCCCCAGCGTGCGCCTGCTGACGGCCAGCGGTCCCTATGCCGACCTGATCGAACAGGGCCAGGCGGAAAAGGCAGCCATGGGCGTCGATGTGGTCTCGGTCGTTGGCGGCTTCGCCTGGGGCGATACACCGGAGAATGGGCTCGCCATCCTGACCTATGCGGCCAGCGCGAATGCCGGACGGGAACTGGCAAACCGCCTCGCCGAGCGGTCATGGGCCGAGCGGGAGCGTTTCAATGTCTTCCTCACCAGCGTCGCCGACGCCATCTCCGCCGCCAAGGCCCGCGAGGACGATACGGACCTCCCCGCCCTCTGTATCGCCGATGTGGCGGACAATCCCGGCGGCGGCGGACGCGGCAACACCACGGACATGCTTGAGGCGCTGATTGAAGCGCAGGCTGAGAATGTTCTGCTCGGCCTGTTCGTTGACCCGGCGGTTGCCGCTCAGTGCCACGACGCCGGCCCCGGCGCGGCGCTAAACGTGGTTTTCAACCGGCAGAATGCCGACGCCCATGGCCGCGCGGTGGAGGCGGAAATCGAGGTGCTCGGCCTGTCCGACGGCTTCATCGTGGGACGCCGGGGAATAGCGGCAGGACGCACGTCCAAGCTCGGCCCCAGTGCCTGCATCCGACTGGGCGGTATTACCATGGTGGTCGCCTCCCGCCGCATCCAAGCAGCCGATCCAGCCTATTTTGAGAGCTTCGGCCTGGAAATTGCCGCATTCCGCACCGTTGTTCTCAAGAGCCGAGGCCATTTCCGGGCCGGATTCGACGAATTCTTCGCGCCAGAACAGATCATCGAGGTCGACGCCCTGGGCCTTACCAACCCCGTCTTGAGCCGCTTTCCGTTCAAGCGTCTGCCCCGTCCCGTCTACCCACTGGACCCGGAGACTGAGTGGTATCGCAACTAAACGGCGTGCACATTGCAATAAACAGTTGCATTTTGCATCGCATGTTGCTGAATTGGCATAAAAGAGCCGCAAATACAGTGGCCAGAATGGGAGATTTCAACAACTTTTGGGTTGTCTCCCGTTTGGCATATGGCTTGCAAGGTAAGGCTGACCGCATGACAAAGGCGGAGTCTAGAGAGAGCGAGTGCATAGCACCAAGACCGACTAAAGGCGGTCCCAGCACAAACGGGGCCGCCTTTGTCTTTTGTCCGCCGTTCCGGCCCTCGGTGTTATCGGGCTGGCTGCAACGCAATGCTTTCCCGCGTGTCCGCAGCGACCGCCGCATCGCTGAAGCGCATCGGCACATATTGCTCAGCCGCCCAAAGCGGGAAGAGATCCTTGTAGTGCGGGCTCTCCGGGTTACCGGATTGACCCGGTGAATTGATCGTCACACAGGCATCCCAATTGCCTACATCGCACACCATCCGCCAGGTCACACCCAGCGTCAGCCTGCCATCATCAAGCCGGTAATTGTTGTTGTTGACCGTCAGGCCGCTGCCACCCTTGGGCAAGGGGCCTGCGCTCCACTGCACCCGTGTGGACTCGTCCAGAAAGGCCGAGAGGTCATGCGGGTGGAAGGCATGATGGAAATCACCCCACCGCCACGCCGCCGGGTCCGGCCCGAACAGGCGGTGCGTATCGTCCCAAGCTGCCTGCAAGGTGCGCTCCAGCAAGGCTTCCCGGTCGCCCAGCCGCGGGTCGCCGGACGCTATCAAGTCGACCGCCAGCGCGGTGTCGGGCAGCGCCGCATAGGCCTGCAGGCCCTCTGGCGAGGCGGCGTCCAGAGCGCCTGGGATCAGGTGGCGCATCAGCCAAGTCTCGAACAGGGCCGCCGCCCCACTGTCCTTCTCCAGCCGCAGGTTCCAGCCCTGGAGCATGGCGCGCGCCGGGCTATCAGGCAGCGCCACCAGCAAGGGCACGATCCGCGAGGCCGGCGTAGAGTAAAAGCTCGTCTGAAGCGCCTGCATGTCTGCCAGCGAGAACGCCTCCTCGCCACCCAGCACATCCGCAATGGTCTCGAAACGTACCCGGTCGGTCCATTCGAAGCCGGGGGTCTTGCCGTCCGCCAGCCATTCCTCGTTCAGGTTGTATTGGTTGGCGGTGGCAACCCAGCCTTCGGCAGGGTCCTTCACCCTGGGCGTTGTCATGGGGTCGCGCAGGCCGGCCCACTCGTAGCGTCCATCGCCTGGCACCGGCAGCAAGCCGTCCCAATTGGGCCGGACCGGCAGGAAGCCTGCCGTAAACCGCGCGACCTTGCCCGACGCCTCCGCCACGATGTGGTTGGAGGCAGGCGCGCCCCAGCCCCGCAGCGCCTGCTCGTAGTCGCCGATGGTCTTCGCCTGGAGGAAATTGAGGCTGGCGAGGTAGGCCGCCGTGCCCGGCTCCGTCCAGATGGTGCGGACGGCATAGGCTTTGCCCGCCGCCCTGTCCACATGCAGCACCGGCCCATGCCGGGTAAACCGCAGGTCGAGACGCTGCTCGGCCTCGTCCCCCTTCACCGGCAGCCATTCCGTGACCGTCCGCATGGTCTCCCAGTCCCCATTATACCGGTAGCGGTCCGGGTCTTCCGGGTGCAGGTCATAGATATAGAGGTCTTCCTGATCGACGAACCAGATGGTCAGGCCGAAGGCGATATCGTCGTTATGGCCGAAGGAAACCCCCGGCACGCCCGGCTCCCCCGCACCGATCACGTTCAGGCCGGGGGCCTGCAGGTGAACCATGTAGCGGAGCGAGGGCATCTGGTGCGCCCGGTGCGGATCGCTCGCCATGATGGCCCGCCCGGTCGTCGTCCGGTCCGGCGTCAGGGCCCAGGCATTGGAGCCCATCAACTCGCTGGACATCTCCGCGGCCTGCACATCGCCTTTGCCAAAGACCGGCGCTTCGGTCGCCAACAGGTAGGTCTTGAGGATCTCCGGCGGCAGTTCCGCCGGCTCGAAGCCCTCCGGCACCCGCAGCGGCCGGTCGGGCTGGCGCATCTTGCGAAGCGAATCGGCCTCCGCCCCATACTTCGCCAGCACGGCAGACCGGCGGATTTCCTGGTCCACGTTGTTCACCCGGGCATGGCTGCGGATGCGAACCACATCCTCCGCCTGCCAGCGGGCGGGCCTGGTGCCCATCAGCTCGAAC
Source organism: Alphaproteobacteria bacterium (assembly GCA_965222315.1). Classification (GTDB taxonomy): domain Bacteria; phylum Pseudomonadota; class Alphaproteobacteria; order Bin95; family Bin95; genus JACKII01. The sequence continues at coordinate 4,664,987 of OZ244951.1, forward strand.
TCCGGCGGCAGGCGGTGCTCGCCCGCCTCGGTCCCATCGATATAGGCGTTGATCCCGGCCACGAACGCCTCGGTCCAGGCTTGCGCGTTCGGGCCGTAGCTTTGCCATTCCGGTTTCATCGGGCCGCGGTAGAGGAACAGCCGCGCCGCCTCATCCTTCGCAGCATAGGCGGGGCCGAAGTCGCCGGAGAGCAGCCCCAGCCCCCGTTTCCGCCAAAGGTCTATCTGCCAGAGCCGGTCCCGCGCAGCGTTCCAGCCCTGGGCGAAGAAGGCATCGGCCTGACTTTCCGCCTTGATATGGGCAATGCCCCATTGGTCGATGCGGATCGAGACCGGGGCGGATGCGCCGGCAACAGTATAGGACGACTCCGTCATGGGGACTCTCTGCTGGTTTGATGTAGCGATGGGGTGACAAGGTAGCGATTGTCCCTGCGTCTTTTGCCGAACGCAACCATGCTTGCCGACCATGGGCGCTGCGGTCCATGATGGCGCCGCAATTCCTCTTTGAGCCGGCGCTTGATCATGACTGACTATAAGACCTTCAACCTGGGGCGGACGACCCTGCAATCCGGTTTGACCGTGCCCAATCCGGTACTGGCCTATAAAACCTACGGCGAACTGAACGCCGACAAGAGCAACGCGGTCCTCTATCCGACCAGCTATGGCGCCCAGCACACCGATATAGAGTGGCTGATCAAGCCGGGCGGCATCCTGGACCCGGAAAAGCATTTCATCGTCATCCCGAACATGTTCGGCAACGGCCTCTCCACCTCGCCCAGCAATATCGAGCCGCCCCACAACAAGGCCCGCTACCCGAACTTCACCGCCTATGACAATGTCCAGGCCCAGCGGCGCTTGCTGTTGGAAGTGTTCGAGATCGACCATCTCGCCATGGTCTATGGCTGGTCCATGGGCGCACAGCAGGCCATGCACTGGGGCGCGCTGTTCCCGGAAAAGGTCGAGCGCATCCTGGCGATCTGCGGTTCCGCCCGCACGGCGCCCCATAACAAGGTCTTTCTGGAAGGCGTAAGGGCAACGCTCACCACCGATCCTGCCTGGAACGGCACGCACTTCACCGCCAAGCCGGAGGCCGGCCTCCGCGCCATGGGCCGGGTCTATGCTGGGTGGGGCATGAGCCAGGAATTCTATCGTGACGAGGCCTGGCGCAAGATCGGCTTCTCCTCGCTGGAGGACTACCTGATCCGCAGCTGGGAATGGAACTTCCTGCGCCGGGACGCTGACAATCTGCTGGCCATGCTCTGGACCTGGATCAATGCCGATGTGAGCCTGCATCCGCGCTATGGCCGCGACCTGTCCAAGGCGCTGGGCTCCATCACCGCCAAGACCATCCTGATGCCGAGCGAGACCGACCTCTATTTCCGGGTGGAGGACAATAGCCGCGAGATCCACCACATGCCCAACGCGGAGCTACGGGTCATCCCGTCGATCTGGGGCCACCGCGCCGGCAATCCCAGCGACAATGCGGAAGATGAGGCCTATATCCGGCAAGCGGTGCAGGACCTTTTCGCCGCATGACGCCCCGCGACTGGCTGGCGGTCTTTGCCATCGGGCTGGGGACCGCAGTCATTCCGCTGGATTCGGCAGTCAATATCGCCTTTCCGGAAATCACCCGGTTCTTCGGGATCGAGATCCAGCAGATTCAGTGGGTCATCATCGCCTATGTGCTGACCCACACCAGCCTGATGCTGTTTTGCGGCCGGCTGGGCGACCGTTTCGGGCGCCGGCTCGTGTTTACCGTCGGTCTTTGCTGGAGCACGCTGGCCTTTGTCGGCCTGTCCCTTGCTCCGACCTTTGAGTGGCTGCTGGCCGCACGGGTCGCCCAGGGCATCGGCGCGGCCCTGATCGGCAGTTGCGGCCCCGCCCTCATCACCAGCCTGGCCGATGAAGGCCGCCGGGCGCGGATGCTGGGGCTTTACATGTTCATGTTCGGCGCCGGCGCGGCGCTCGGCCCGCTGGTTGGCGGCACGCTGGTAGAGGCGTTTGGCTGGCCGGCCATCTATGCCATGCGCGCGCCGCTCTGCCTGCTGGCGCTGTTGCTGGTCTGGAGCCTGCCGGGCAGGGACCGCCAGCCCGAATGGCAGGCCGGGCGGGCGATGAATGCCAAGGGCGCGTTCCTGCTGGTCGGCGTCATGGCGGCGCTGCTGCTCACCATCAACCGCCTGCAGGTCGCCGCGGACCAGTTGCTGGTGCCAATGACGGCAGGGGCGGCGCTGGTGTTCAGCCTGCGGATGTTTCTGGCGAATGAGCGGCGCACGCCAGCGCCGATCCTGCCGCTGCACCTGTTCCGCCGCCGGGCCTTCAGCGGCCTGATCCTGGCGACGGCGCTGGTCGCGTTCACCGGCTTTTCGATCATGCTGATCGTGCCCTATTTCCTCTCCCGCCTGACCGATCTGCCCTGGTCCGTGGCTGGGCTGGTGCTGGCGGCGAGCCCGTTCGGCACCATGATCGCCAGCGGCGTTGCCGGACGGCTGATCGGCCTTTGGACCGCGCGCGGTGCTGCGATTGCCGCTGCCCTGATGACGGCCGCCGGCCTCGCGGGTATCGGCCTCTGGCCCGAAAACCCGCCGGTCCTCGCCATGGTTGCACCGCTGTTCCTGGCGGGCGCCGGCATGGGCCTGTTCCAGGTGGCCAGCATGGATGTGGTCACCGGCTCCATGCCGGTTGCCGAGCGCGGCGTGGCCGGCAGTCTGGCGCAGGCCACCCGCACCGTGGGGGTCATGACGGCTGCAAGCCTGCTCAGCCTGACCTTCGCCTACTTCTCCGGCGGCACCGCCGCCACCAATGCCACCTTCCTCAGTGGCTTCAATACGCTATTTCTATATGTTGCCGTGCCGCCGGTGCTGGTAGCCCTGTGGCTGTGGCGGCAGCGGAGCGGTAACTGAATAACTTTCTAAAAACCATCTACATTCCTCTACATTTATCGACAAAAATCGACATTCTGGGCCAAAAATGTCGATGTCGGGTTTAGGTCATGTAGATGCGATGTAGACCCAATGTAGATGCTTTAGCGTTGCGCGTTTTATCGCCGAAGTTTCCTCCGCGGGGGAGGTATCGGAGAACCCTACAGCGGCGCGGTTAAGGGCGGGCTAAGGGCCCGCCCTCTGCCGCAATTCGCCCTACAAAAGCTCCAGCATTTCCGCGACGAGCGGGTGGCGGACCACATCGTCATTGGTCATTTGCACCACCGCAGCACCCTCCAGAACGTCCAGACGCTCTGCAATATCGGCCAGGCCCGAGAGGCCCGGCAGCAGGTCGCTTTGCTGCGGGTCGCCGGTCACCACCATGGTGGAATTCCAGCCGAGCCGCGTCAGCAGCATCTTAATCTGCGCATAGGTGCAGTTTTGCGCTTCGTCCACCACCACGAACGCATTGTTCAGCGTCCGCCCCCGCATGTAAGCGACCGGCGCTATCTCTATCGTCCCGTCGTTCATTAGCGTTTTCAGCCGCTTGCTGCCGAGCCGCTCGCCCAGCGCGTCGAACAGCGGGCGCAGGTAGGGGTCGAGCTTGTCCTCCAACGCGCCCGGCAGAAAGCCAAGCTTTTCGCCCGCTTCCACAGCCGGCCGGGTCAGCAAGATGCGGTTGATGGCACCTTTCTCCAGCGCCTCCACCGCAGCGGCTATGGCCAGGTAGGTCTTGCCGGTGCCGGCCGGGCCGATGGCGAAGGTCAGGGCGTGTTGTTCCAGCGCTTCCATCAGCACGCGCTGGTTCTCGCTCATGGGCCGGACATGGCGCACATAACGGCGGTCGCGCTGCTTGTCGAGTTGATCGAGCGGGTCCCATTCCGAACCGTCACGGCCTTTGCCATGCCTCGGATTGTTGCCGTTTTGGGCCAGGAAACGGGTTTCCAGAAACTCCTGATGCTGGCGGACTTCATCCAGATGGGTAACGGCCTGTTTGGCGGCTTTCCGGCCCATTTATTGACTCTCCTGCTGGGGGTTGTCGATGTTGAGGCAACAAAAATGCCGCCGGGCAGGGAGCCGGGCGGCAGCGGGATCAAACGGATTTTTGCGGGTAGCGAGCCCTTGCCGGCGTGTAGGTCCAGCCAGAGGCGGGCACGCAAGCTGAAAGTCAGCTATCATCGGGTCACAAGCGGGCAAACACCGTCCCTTTTTATCCGTATGATAAGACTATCAAGCGTCGGGATTCGGGCGCTGTCCAGCCGCGAAACATGAAGCTTTGATGACCGGCACCGCGGCCAGACAGCCTGGTGCCGCCGCCATCGCCAAGTCCATTGAGGCCATCCACCCGTTCACCACCTACATAACGGGCGCGCCGCACCGGATCGGCTATCTGGAAAAGCCCCTCCGGCTAATCCGTAGCCATGAGGACGTCGCTCTTTAACAGGGCAGCAGGTTGTGGCTTGGTACGAGGCTACGGTAGGGGACTGATTAGCGGCCAATCATCATGATTAATTTTTAATCAAACGCTCATTTCAATTTCTCAGTGTGCAAAAATTAGGCATTGAAGTTTCCATCGCTCAATCGCCGTCGCATAACCTATTGTCCCTAAGACATTAATTGGAGAAGATGCATTTTGGCACGCACCTTGCTTCTTTTTGGCATCATCACCAGAGAAGGAGCATTCCGCTCATGCCACTTTCACGAACACTCCGCAAAATGACCATCGTTGGGGCATCCGCCGCCGCGATGCTCGTAAGCCAAGCGGCGACTGCCGCCGAAACGATCAAAGTTGGCGTCTTGCATTCGCTCTCCGGTACCATGGCCATCAGCGAAACCACGCTGAAAGACGCCATGCTGATGCTGATCGCCGACCAGAATGCCAAGGGCGGCCTGCTGGGCAAGCAGCTTGAGCCGGTTGTCGTCGACCCCGCCTCGAACTGGCCCTTGTTCGCCGAGAAGGCCCGCGAACTCATCACCCAGAACGAGGTCGATGTGGTGTTCGGTTGCTGGACCTCCGTCTCCCGCAAATCCGTTCTGCCGGTATTTGAAGAGCTGAACAGCATGCTGTTCTATCCGGTGCAGTACGAGGGCGAAGAAAGCTCCCGCAACGTGTTCTACACCGGAGCCGCGCCAAACCAGCAGGCCATTCCGGCGGTGGAATACCTGATGAGCGAAGACGGCGGCAGCGTCGAGCGCTGGGTGCTGGCCGGCACGGATTATGTTTACCCGCGCACGACCAACAAAATCCTCGAGTCCTTCCTGAAGCAGAAGGGCGTCGCGGCTGAAGACATCATGATCAACTACACGCCGTTCGGTCACGCCGACTGGCAGACGATCGTGGCCGACATCAAAGCCTTCGCGTCCGAAGGCAAGAAGACCGCCGTGGTCTCCACCATCAACGGCGACGCCAACGTGCCGTTCTACAAGGAACTGGCGAACCAGGGCATCGATGCGACCGACGTGCCCGTGGTGGCGTTCAGCGTCGGTGAGGAAGAGCTTGCCGGTATCGACACCACCAACCTGGTCGGCCACCTCGCCGCCTGGAACTACTTCATGAGCGTCGATACCTTCGAGAACGAGGAATTCATCGCGAAGTGGCATGACTTTATCGGCGACGAAACCCGGGTCACCAACGACCCGATGGAAGCGCATGCGATCGGCTTCCAGATGTGGGTGCAGGCGGTCCAGCAGGCCGGCACCACCGACGTGGATGCCGTCCGCCAGGCCATGTACGGCCAGACGGTGCGCAGCCCCTCCGGCTTTGACGTGGTCATGAACACCAACCACCACCTGTCCAAGCCGGTTCTGATCGGTGAGATTCAGGAAGACGGCCAGTTCGAAATCGTGTCTGCGACTGACACCGCGATCGTCGGCGACGCCTGGACCGACTACCTGCCGGAAAGCGCGAAGCTGACCGCCGACTGGACCTATCCCTGGGTCTGCGGCAACTGCGAAAAGCCGAAATTCGGCCCGGTGACCAACTAACCATCTAAGAGAGAGCGGGTGCCGGTCCCCGGATCGCCTAGCGCGCTGCCGGGGGCCACGCCTCTCCTCTTGGCAATATCTTTCATTTGTCCCTTTTCGAAACGCTCTCCGCCCAAAGAACGTCAAAAACCAAGCGAAGCAATCAATGCGCCAGTTACTAGGATTCCTTGCCATGCTGCTGGTGTTTGCAGCGGGATCGGCCTTCGCCGGCCCGCTGGAAGACACCGCGGCAAAGCTGCCGGACGGCAGTTACAGCGACCGCATCGCGGTCATCGAGGAGATCGCCGCCCTTGGCGACCCGAAAGCGATCCCCCTCCTCGAAGCCCTCGGCGGTGGCGATCTGCACGTCCGGGAGACTGACGGCCGCCTCGTCGTCCGCACCCGCGAGGGCAGGACTTACCTTGCCTTCGATCCGATTTCCGGCGAGGCGTTGGGCGAAATCGGCCGGCGCGACTCGGACAAGATCAGGGTCAACAATCGTGTCCGCGGCGTCATTGCCGAGGCCCTTACGCAAATCCGTCTGCTGAGCGCGGACCCGGCCGTTCGCAGGGCCGCTGCCGAGGAGGCAAAAGATTACGGTTCTGCCGGCATGCTGGCCCGCCTGCGCACCGCCCTGGAGGCGGAGCAGGTGCCGGACGTCAAGGCGGCTATTCAGTCGGCCCTGATCGCGGCGGAGTTAGCGGCCGGTACGCCGGAAGAGCGCATTGCTGCGATCGAACGGCTTTCCGGGAGCCTGGACCCCGCGGTCCGCGCCCTGCTGGGCGAAGTCGCCTTCGACGACGAGGCCGACCAAGAGGTTCGCGCCGCCGCGGAAAAAGCCATTGAAAAGATCGAGAGCCAGCGCGCCTGGCTGGACGCCGGCCTCGCCGTGTTCCAGGGCGTCTCGCTCGGCTCCATCCTGCTGCTGGCCGCCATCGGCCTCGCCATTACGTTCGGCGTCATGGGCGTCATCAACATGGCCCACGGCGAGATGATCATGCTCGGCGCCTACGCCACCTTCGTGGTACAGGAGGCGTTCCGCACCTTCCTGCCGCCCTCCGTCTTCGATCTCTACCTGATCGCCGCCATTCCGGTGGCCTTCATGGTGGCCGCGGTCGTCGGCATGGCGATGGAGCGGAGCGTGATCCGCTACCTCTACCACCGCCCGCTGGAGACCCTCCTGGCCACCTGGGGCATCAGCCTGATTTTGCAGCAGGCAGTGCGCAGCGTGTTCGGCGCCACCAACCGGGAGGTCGCCAATCCCAACTGGATGAGCGGCGGCTTTGAGATCATCGGCGGCGTGGTCCTGACCTATAACCGGCTCTGCATCATCGTCTTCTGCCTGATCGTGCTGTCCCTTGTGCTGCTGGTCCTGCGCAAGACCCATTTTGGCCTGGAGATGCGGGCCGTCACCCAGAACCGCAGTATGGCGCGGACCATGGGGATCGACTCCAGCCGAGTCGATGCCCTGACCTTCGGCCTCGGTTCCGGCGTTGCCGGTATTGCGGGCGTGGCGCTCAGCCAGGTCGGCAATGTCAGCCCGAACCTGGGCCAGCTTTATATCGTCGACAGTTTCATGGTCGTGGTCTTCGGCGGGGTCGGCAATCTGGCCGGCACGTTCGTCGCCGCCATGAGCCTCGGCGTCCTCAACAAATTCATGGAGCCCGTCGCCGGTGCGGTGCTGGGCAAGGTGGTCGTCCTCGTGCTGGTGATCCTGTTCATCCAACGCCGCCCGCGCGGCCTCTTCGCCCTCAAGGGCCGGTCGGAGGAGGCCTGACCGATGGAAACCTCCCGCCAACCGCTGCTCAGCCAGGCAGGCTGGGCCCGTTTCATGGTGTGCCTGTTCGTTGCCGCGATCTGCGTGCCCGCGCTCAATCTGGCCGTCGATCCGTCCTCCAACGCCCACATCCCCGACTATCTGATCCCGCTGCTCGGCAAGTATCTGTGTTTTGCCCTGCTGGCCGTTTCCCTTGATCTGGTATGGGGCTATGCGGGCATTCTCTCCCTTGGTCACGGTGCCTTTTTCGGGCTGGGCGGCTATGCCATGGGGATGCACATGATGCGCGCCATCGGCGACCGGGGTGTCTACGGCAACCCGGACCTGCCGGACTTCATGGTATTCCTGAACTGGCAGGAGCTGCCCTGGTACTGGTGGGGCTTCGACCAGTTCGGCTTTGCCGTCCTGATGGCCTTCCTCGTGCCGGGCCTGCTGGCCTTTGTCTTCGGCTGGCTGGCCTTCCGCTCGCGCATCACCGGCGTCTATTTCTCGATCATCAGCCAGGCGATGGTGTTCGCGCTGATGCTGGCCTTCTTCCGCAACGATTTCGGTTTTGGCGGCAATAACGGCCTGACCGACTTCAAGGACATTCTCGGCTTTGAACTGTCCGACACCCGCACCCGCATGGCGCTCTATATGCTTAGTGTGCTGGCGCTGGCGGGCGGCTACCTGCTCTGCCGCTTTATCGTCACGTCCAAGCTGGGCCGAGTGATGCTCGCGTTGAAGGATGCAGAGCCGCGGGTGCGCTTCTTAGGCTACCGCCCGGCCAATGCCAAGGTTGTGGCCTTTACCGCCTCCGCCATGCTGGCCGGTATTGCCGGCGCGCTCTACGTGCCGCAGGTCGGCATCATCAATCCCAGCGAGTTTTCGCCCGCCGTCTCCATCGAAATCGCCATCTGGGTGGCAATCGGCGGCCGCGGTTCGCTCTATGGCGCGATCTTCGGGGCAGTGCTGGTTAACCTCGCCAAGTCCTACCTCACCGGCGTCGCGGCGGAGACCTGGCTGTTCTTCCTCGGCGCGCTGTTCATCTTCGTGACCCTGTTCCTGCCTGCCGGGTTCGTCGGCCTGGCAAAGGAAACCCGCAAGATCGGCGACTGGCTCGACCCCAAGCGAAGACAGGCCGAAGCAGCAGCCGCGGCAGAGGCGGAGGGCCAGCGCAATGGCTAACCAAGAGCACCTTTACCTCGACAATGTCACGGTCAGCTTCGATGGCTTCAAGGCGCTGAACGCCCTTTCCCTGACCGTAGAGCATGGCGAATTGCGCTCTATCATCGGGCCGAACGGCGCGGGCAAAACCACCATGATGGACGTCATTACGGGCAAGACCCGGCCCGACACCGGCACCGTGCGTTTCGAAGGGCGGCGCGACCTGACCAAGCTGGACGAGCCCGCCATTGCCCTGTTGGGTATTGGCCGAAAATTCCAGAAGCCGACCGTATTCGAAAACCTGACCGTGTTCGAGAACCTGGAACTGGCGGCCAAAGCGAGCCGGAATGCCCTGATCTGCCTGTTCGCCCGCCTGTCCGGCGAGCAGAAAACCAGGATAGAAGAGACGCTAGCCACCATCCGCCTGGGTGACCGGCGGCATGACCTGGGCGGGGACCTCAGCCATGGCCAGAAGCAATGGCTGGAAATCGGCATGTTGCTGATCCAGGACGCAGAACTGCTGCTGCTGGATGAGCCCGTTGCCGGCATGACCGACGCGGAAACGGAGCAGACTGCCGAACTGATCCACACGCTCAAGGGCGACCACACGCTGGTGGTGGTGGAGCACGACATGGCTTTCGTCCGGGCGCTGGGCGCCAAGGTGACCGTGCTGCACGAGGGCAGCGTACTCGCCGAAGGCTCCATCGACCACGTCCAGGCCGACGAGCGCGTCGTCGAAGTGTATCTGGGGAGGTAGGGGTGACTGGAAGCAATCAAACCCATCTCATCCTGAGTAGCGCTCGGAACGGGCGCGTATCGAAGGGGCAGATCGCAAAAGACCCTTCGATACCCCAGCTTCGCTGGCTGCTCAGGATGAAATTGAAACTGGCAGGTGCCCCATGCTGACCGTCGAAAACCTGCACCTCCACTATGGCGCATCGCACATCCTGCGTGGTGTCTCCCTCGAAGCGAAACCCGGCGAAGTCACCTGCATCATGGGCCGGAACGGCGTCGGCAAGACCTCGCTTTTGCGCGCCATTCTGGGGCTGCATCCCGCCAGCGATGGCCGAATCGTCTGGGACGGCAAGGAGGTGACCGGCATGGCGGCGCACCGGCGGGCCAAGGCCGGTTTTGCCAACGTTCCCCAGGGCCGGGACATCTTTCCGCGCCTGACGGTGGCGGAGAACCTGCGCACCGGTTTCGGCGCGGCCCCCGCCGGCCAGAAATTCGTGCCGGACAGTGTCTTCGAACTGTTCCCGGTACTGAAGGAAATGCTGGCTCGCCGCGGCGGGGACCTTTCCGGCGGGCAGCAACAGCAGCTCGCCATTGCCCGCGCCTTGGTGATGCGGCCCAAGCTGCTGGTGCTGGACGAGCCCACCGAAGGCATCCAGCCTTCCATCATCAAGGACATTGGCCGCGTCATCGCCGACTTGGCAGCGGCGGGCGAGATGGCCATCATCCTGGTCGAGCAATATTTCGAATTCGCCCGCGATCTGGCCGACCGTTTCGCCGTGATGGACCGCGGCGAGGTTGTCGTCTCCGGCGTGCGTGGAGAAATGGACGAGGCCAGTGTACGCCGAACACTTACCGTCTAGCGGGGAGGCCCCGCAGCCATTCGTTAGCACGGCCCCTGGGCTCCAGCGCTCGCGCGGGCGTGCGGCGGTGCGGTTCAAGCTGGCGGCGGACGGGCGCACCACGCTGGCCGACCTGGAACAGTCCGCGCCCTGCAGGGCCATGGTGCCGCGTGGCGACGACCTGCCGACGGCGGCCTTCATTTCAACTTGTGGCGGGCTGACGAGCGGCGACTCGGTGACCTTCAACCTGACGCTGGATCCCGGCACCAAAGCCATCGCCACGACCCAGGCCGCCGAGAAGATCTACCGCGCGGTGCCCGGCGGCGCCCCGGCGCAAATGCAAAGCCAAGTCATAGTGGGCGAAGGCGCCTACGCCGAATGGCTGCCCCAGGAGACCATCCTGTTCGACGGCTCGCGCCTGGAGCGCCGCACATACTTTGACCTGGCGGCAGATGCCCGGGTCCTGGCCTGCGAGCTGCGGGTGCTGGGCCGCGCCGCGCATGGCGAGACCTTCACCTACGGCTTCCTCTCCGACCGCATCGAAGTCCGGCGCGAGGGCAAGCTGGAATGGGTCGATGCGGTTAGAGTGGGAGTTGCAAAGTTCAACTCCCCGGAAGAGCAAAGCGATGTCCGGGGCCCAGAGCTTTCCGCACCGACCGAAATCCTAGGGCCCGGATCGCCTCTGCGAGGCCTCCTGGAAGAGAGCAAGATAGCAAAAGCCCTCGCTTCACCTGCAGGCTTCGGCGGCCACCCCGCTATCGCCACAGTACTCTACGCGGCACCCAATGCCCCGGAATATCTCGCCACCGCCCGCGATATCCTGGAGGGCGAAACCAAAGCCAAGACCGCCGCCACCGCCTGGGATAATCTGCTGGTTGTGCGTATGCTGGCCCCCGATGCCTTGACCCTCCGCCGCGCCGCCGCCCATTTTATCACCGGTTTCCGCGCGCGACTGGGCTTTGCGCCGGTCATGCCCCGATTCTGGTCTCTTTGAGAGAAGGAGCCGCCATCCCATGCGCCTGACACCGCGTGAAAAAGACAAGCTGCTGGTCGCCATGGCGGCAGAGGTGGCGCGCAAGCGCCTCTCCCGCGGCGTCAAGCTGAACTTCCCGGAAGCCGTCGCCCTGATTACCGACTATGTGGTGGAGGGCGCGCGGGACGGCCGCTCCGTCGCCGACCTGATGCAGGCAGGCGCATCCGTCATCACCCGCGAACAGGTGATGGAAGGCATTGCCGAAATGATCCCGGAAGTGCAGGTAGAAGCCACTTTCCCCGACGGCACCAAGCTCGTCACCGTCCACGAACCCATCCGCTAGACCAGGAGTCACTCCCATGAGACGCCTCGCCACCCTGACCACCCTCGCCGCCGCCCTGCCCAGCGTCGCCCTTGCCCATCCCGGCCATAGCGGCGCGCTGGGCCACCTTCATGCCTGGGACACCGGCCTCGCGCTGCTCGCTGTTCTGGCCGCCGGCGGCATCGCCTGGTTCGGCAGCCGCGCGCTGGCGAAGAACCGGAAACACCGGAAATGATTCCGGGCGAGGTCATCACGGCCGAAGGCTCCCTGACCCTGAACGCAGGACGCGAAGTCCTCACGCTGACGGTCGCCAACACCGGCGACCGCCCGGTGCAGGTCGGCAGCCATTACCATTTCGCTGAGACCAACCCGGCCCTGGACTTCGACCGGGCCGCCGCCCGCGGCATGCGCCTGGATATCGCTGCCGGTACGGCGGTGCGGTTCGAGCCAGGCTCCTCCCGCGAGGTCTCGCTGATCCCTTATGTGGGCGCGCGCAGTGTGGTGGGCTTCAACCAGGCGGTTATGGGGCCGCTGGATTGATGACGAGAGCATGACGCAAGCAACCCCACCCCTCTCATCCCGAGTAGTCCCGGACAGCGTTCGGGGCGTATCGAGGGGGCCGTCTCAGGTCTTGGCCGCCCCTTCGATACGCAGGCTCACGCCTGCTACTCAGGATGAGAAGGGTTAGAATTCGTTCGCTTCCTGAAGGACTGAACAGATGGCCCTAATCTCCCGCAGCGCCTACGCCGCCATGTACGGTCCGACCGTGGGCGACAAGGTGCGGCTCGCCGATACCGAACTGTTCATCGAGGTGGAGGCCGACCACACCATCTACGGCGAGGAAGTGAAGTTCGGCGGTGGTAAGGTCATCCGCGACGGCATGGGCCAGTCCCAGGTAACGCGGGCGCAGGGGGCAGTCGATACCGTCATCACCAACGCGCTGATCCTGGATCATTGGGGCATCGTGAAGGCCGACATCGGCATCCGCGACGGGCGCATCTGCGCCCTTGGCAAGGCGGGCAATCCGGACACGCAGCCGGGCGTCACTATCGTCGTCGGACCCGGCACCGAGGTAATCGCGGGCGAGGGCAAGATCATTACCGCGGGCACCTTTGACTGCCACATCCACTTCATTTGCCCGCAGCAGATCGACGAGGCGCTTTATTCCGGCGTCACCACCATGCTGGGCGGCGGCACCGGCCCCGCGACCGGCACCAACGCCACCACCTGCACCCCTGGCGCCTGGCATTTGGGGCGCATGATGCAAGCCGCCGAAGCCTTCCCCATGAACTTAGGCTTTGCGGGCAAGGGCAATGCCTCGCACCCCGCGGAATTGCAGGCGCAGATCGAGGCCGGTGCGTGCTCGCTAAAGCTGCATGAGGACTGGGGCACCACACCCGCCGCCATCGATACCTGCCTTAGCGTCTGCGATGACATGGACGTACAGGCGATGATCCACACCGACACGCTGAACGAGTCGGGCTTCGTCGAGAACACGGTTGCCGCCTTCAAGGGCCGCACCATCCACGCCTTCCATACGGAGGGCGCAGGCGGCGGCCATGCGCCCGACATTATCAAGGTCTGCGGCGAGGCAAACGTCATCCCGTCGTCCACCAACCCGACCCGTCCCTACACGGTCAATACGGTGGACGAGCACCTCGACATGCTGATGGTCTGCCATCATCTGGACCCCTCGATCCCGGAGGACGTGGCGTTTGCCGACAGCCGCATCCGCAAGGAAACCATCGCTGCGGAGGACATCCTGCACGACATGGGGGCGTTCTCGATCATCGCGAGCGACAGCCAGGCTATGGGCCGCGTGGGAGAGGTCGCGATCCGCACCTGGCAGACGGCGGACAAGATGAAACGCCAGTTCGGCGCGCTGCCGGGCGAGACGGGCAATAACGACAACCTGCGGGCCAAGCGCTACATCGCCAAGTACACGATCAATCCGGCCATCGCCCACGGCATGGCGCATGAGATCGGCTCGGTCGAGGTTGGGAAGCTGGCGGATCTGGTGATCTGGTCGCCTGCCTTCTTCGGCGTGAAGCCGGACCTGGTCATCAAGGGCGGCATGATTGCGGCCGCTGTGATGGGCGACCCCAACGCTTCCATCCCGACGCCCCAGCCGGAGCACTACCGCCCCATGTTCGGCTATTACGGCAAAGCCATCGCGCCGAGCGCGCTGACCTTCGTCAGCCAGGCCGCGCTCAGCCGTGACCTGGGCGGCACCCTGGGCCTGTCCCGCGGTCTGGCCGCGGTGAAGAACACGCGCGGCGGCATCGGCAAGGGCTCCATGGTCCACAACAGCCTGACGCCCTCCATAAGCGTCGACCCGGAGACCTACGAAGTCACCGCCGACGGGGCGATCCTGACCTGCGAACCCGCCGAAGTGCTCAGCATGGCCCAGCGGTATTTCCTGTTTTGAGGGTGGCCAATTTCGTCCCTCTCCCTTCATTTCAAGTGGCCGCGAAGCGGCTGTATCGAGAGATGGGACTAGGAAATGCACCTCTCGATACGCGCCGACGGCGCTATTCGAGGTGAAGGGAAAACAATCCATGCTCCGCGCCACCACGCACCAGGCCAAGGGCTCCTGGCCATCGGACCAGGCCACCGACAGCCTGCACCTCGCCTTCGACGACCGGCACCGCCGCCGCATCGTGCTCACAACTTCGGGGGGCCTCAGCGTGCTGCTGGACCTGCCGCGCGCCGTGGCCATGGCTGGTGGCGATGGCCTCCAATGCGAGGACGGCACCTGGATTGCCGTGCAGGCCGCGCCGGAGCCGCTCTACGAAATCACCGCGGGCTCCCCCTTCCTGCTGCTGCGTTTAGCCTGGCACTTGGGCAACCGCCATACCCCGGTGGAGGTACAGCCGGACCGCCTGCTGATCCGGCCGGACCCGGTTCTGGCCGACATGCTGCGCGGTCTTGGCGGCAATGTTGCAGAGCGCTTCGAGCCGTTCCAGCCGGAAGGCGGCGCGTATGCCGATGGCGGGCATTCCCATGCGCATGGCCACCCCCATGATCATCCGCACGGCCCCGGCCATAGCCACGACCATGACCACTGACACTCTAGCGCCCGCGCAGCTTCAACGGCTCCAGACCTGGTTCGGAGCCAGCTTTCCCATTGGCGCGTTCAGCTATTCCCACGGTCTGGAATCCGCCTTCGAGGCAGGGCTGGTAACGGACCGCGCGAGCCTCGCCGAGTGGATCGAGAGCCTGCTGTTGTTCGGCTCCGCGCGCAACGACGCCATCCTCTTCGCGGAGGCCCATCGCCGTTTTCCAGACCTCACCGACATAACCGAACTGGCCGCCGCGCTCAGCCCCAGCATGGAATTAAGAGCCGAGACGCTGAACCAGGGCGAGGCCTTCCTCAAAGCCGTGGCTCAGGGGTGGCCGGGAATAATGATCGGGAACGCCTTCCCTTCCTTAGACGGCACCATCACTCCCCGGAAAGGCGAAGCCTTGTCCGATGCCCAAAGCGTGAGGGCACAACACCAACCCTGGGGCCCGGCGCCCACCTCCGGTTCGACCGGGGAGTTGCCAGTGTTGCAAGGCCCCATCGCCCTTCCTATTGCCGCCGGGGCGTGCTGCGCCGCAGCTGCTATCCCGCTCCAGCCGGCGCTCACCGCCTATCTGCACGCCTTCGTTGCCAATGTGGTATCCGCCGCGCTGCGGTCCATGCCGATCGGCCAGAGCACGGGTCTCTCCGTGCAGGGCGCGCTGGAGCCCGCCATTGCGCTCGCCGCAGAGCAGGCGTTGGCCGCCTCGCTCGACGATATCGGCAGCGCCTCGCCGATGCTGGACTGGCTCAGCGCTACCCACGAAACCCAATATTCGCGGTTGTTCCGCTCTTGAGTACGGAGAACGAAAGCATGTCTCTCAACGGTCCCCTGCGCGTCGGTATCGGCGGCCCTGTCGGCAGCGGCAAGACCTCGCTCGTAGAAGCGCTGTGCAAGGAATTGCGCAATAAGATCGACCTCGTCGTCATCACCAACGACATTTACACCCAGGAAGACCGGGAAATTCTGCTACGGGCCGACGCCCTGCCTGCCGACCGGTTGGAGGGGGTGGAGACCGGCGGCTGTCCGCACACCGCCATCCGCGAGGACGCGAGCATCAACCTCGCAGCCATCGACCGGCTGCGCCTGAAATTTCCGGATGCGCAACTCTGTCTGATCGAGTCGGGTGGGGACAATCTGGCGGCGACCTTCTCGCCGGAACTGGCGGACCTGACCATCTACGTGATCGACGTTGCCGCCGGGGAGAAAATCCCGCGCAAGGGTGGACCGGGCATCACGCGCTCCGACCTTCTGATCATCAACAAGACCGACCTCGCGCCCATGGTCGGCGCCGACCTGGGCGTGATGGAGCGTGATGCGAAGCGGATGCGCGGGGAGAGGCCCTTCCTTTTCACCAATCTAAAGAGCGGTGATGGCGTCGCGGATATTATCGGCTTCATCAGCAAGCTCGGCCACGTCCCGATACCCCATTAAGCCAATACCCCATTGGAACGCATTCGTCCCTGGCGGAGACAACCATCACCAGATGTCAGAATGAGAGCGGCCTCTCCGCCGGGCCAAAGGCGGGGGCCGGGGAGATAATACCGGATTGTCAGGCCTGCTTCGGCTTGCAGAACAGGTCGTAGATCGTTTCCAGCATCTGGCGAACCTCTTCATTGCCCAAGCGGTAGTAGATGGTTTTGCCTTCCCGCCGGAAAGTCACCAGACCTTCGAGCCGTAACCGCGCCAGCTGCTGGGAAACCGCCGCCTGCCGCGCCGACAGGAATTCCTCCAACTCCGTGACGGATTTTTCGCCGGACGCCAAGTGGCATAGGATGAGCAGCCTGCTTTCCTGCGAGAGTGCCTTCAGGAATCTGGCCGCGGTGCGGGCATTTTCCAGCATCTCGTCGCGTTCTTTAGCGTCCAGAATTTGATCGAAAACGGGAAGGGGCATCTCATTTCCTGGCCGTCGAGCCGTGTTCTTTTTAGATGTTGCAGATTAGCCAAGAATTCAAGATTCGGATTTTGCTCACTTTTTCAAGAAGTTTCGAGGGAACCGCCAGAAAAAGACCCGCCCATCACACTAGCCCGGGAGCGCATTTGCGGTAATGGCAGCTGCATAGCTCGGCCGCTGGCGCATCCGTTCGAGGTAATCCAGCCAGGCATCCGGCAGCGAGCACTCGTACCGCTCGGCCAAATCCAGGCAGGAGGTCATGCAAATATCGGCGCCAGTGAACAGGTCGCCCGTCAGAAACTGCCGCCCGTCGGAGAGATCCTCCGCACTCGCCTTGATCAGCCGGTCGAAATATTCCCGCGCCGCCTTGTTCGCCTGCGGAGCCTCGCCATAGATGTGCGGCAGCCCCTCGTGCCGGCGCAGGACGTAGAGAGAGGTCGCGTCCAGTTCCATCGAAACGAACGACATCCACTCAAAATACTTGGCGCGCGCCGGCTGTTGCAGCGGGATCAGTTGCCGGGCCGGCGTGCTGTAGGTCTCGGCCAGGTAGGTCACGATGGCCGGACTCTCGGTCAGCACCAAGTCGCCGTCTTGAAAGGTCGGGATCTTGCGCCGGGGGTTAAGGCGGCCATATTCCGGCGTCTCCGTCTCGCCGGAGCGGCTCTGGATCGGCACACTCTTATAGTCCAGGCCAAGCTCGATCAGCGCCCAATGCACCCGCAGCGCGCGGATTGACATGGCTCCCCAAAGCGTCATCTGGCCCATGCGGTCCTCCTAATCAGCCAAGTGCCGGGTGCCGGCCGCGGCTTCCCGCTGGGCGCCGGCCTCTTTACTCAGGCGGCGGGCCATGCGTTCGGCCGGGAAATTGGTCTGGGTGAGCGCTATGCCCTGGTCGAACAGTTCACCATAATGGGCGATCAGCCCGTCTTTCAGGTGAAAGCAGCTAAAGCCGCGGAAGGCGACACGCTTACCCTCCGCACCGGCAAGCCGGCTCTCATAGCTGAACAGCCAATGCGCGTAGCCAAGGTCGCCCTGAAACAGCGGCTCCTTCATGTCCCAGCGAAAAGCCTTGGCATCGCGCCAGAAATGGTTTTCGAGCATGTCCGCAATCGCCTCGCGGCCCTGAAACTCGCCGTAGAACGTGTCGTGATAAATGCCGTCTTCGGTGAACAGCGCGGCCAGCGCCTTGCCGTCACCCGCTTCCACGGCAGCGATGAATTTCGCAAGCAGGGCGTCATGGTTCATGGAGCGGCTCCTTTCGCCTGTTTGGGCGGCAAGTATAGCTTGATGAACATGATGAAAGCAGGAACCGCCGCGATATAGAAGCCCAGCGAACGGTCGCCCGTGAACTTCACCAGCAACGCATAGAGCACCGGGTAGCTCATCATGCCGATCGTGGCGAAGGCCAGGCTAGCGCCTGTCACCGGCCCGACCTGCCCCGGCGGTGCCAGCCGCGCGATCTCGGAGAGCAGCAGGCCGTGCCAGCTGATGGCGGAGATGCAGAACAGGATCGCCACCACGATAATCAGCCAGTCGGCAGGCTCATGCGTGCCGAGCCAGCCCATGCCCATGGCCGCGATGAACATGACCAGCGCCAGGTAGGCAATCACGCGCCGCGCCGGCAGCAAGGCGCTGCCGACCCAGCCCCACAGGATGCGCGCACCGATGGCGGTGCTCATGGCGATGGAGAAGAAATAATTGGCTGTCTCCAGCGGCCGGCCCAGCACCTCGGTCACATAGGTCACGAAATAGGAGCCGAACAGGCCCTGTAAGCCAACGAAACACAGCATCCCAAGCGCCAGATCGCGCAACATCGGCGTGCTCAGCACCAGCCGCATATTGCCGACGATATAGCCGGGTTTCAGGCTTTGGCGCGGGTTGCGGTCGGTGTCGAACTGCTTGCGGATCGGCTGCAGCATCAGCCCAAACGTGATGCTCATGACGCCGCAAAAGAAGAACGCGCCCCGCCAGTCCAGCCATCCCAGCAGAATCGGCACCAGAATGCCGGCCATCAGGCCGCCAACCGGCACGCCCGTCTGCTTTACCGAGAAGATCAGCGGCGCGTACTTCGGCGGGCTGTAGCGCGCCAACAGGTGAGAACTGGCAGGCGTCGAGACCGAGGAGCCGATACCGATCGCCATTGCGCCCAGCACGAACGCCCACAACTGCCCGGCATAGCCGAGCATCAGCGCCACCCCCATCATGAAAAGCGAGATCTGGCTCATCCGCACCGCACCAAAGCGCAGGATGAACGCCCCGCACGCCACCTGCCCGAAGCTGGAGCAGAGATAGAGCAGCCCCGTGTAATAGCCGACCAGATTCGCATCCAGATCGAGCCCGGCCGCCACCGCCGGCGCCATGTTCGGCAACACCACAGCCGAGAAATACGCGAAGGCCTGCTGAATCAGCATGGCGGTAATGACAATGAATAGGGCGGCGTTCATCGGGCCGTTGCTACCTCGGGGTTTTTGTGCGGCGCAGCAATATGATGCCCGTTATCAGGGTCGGAGCCGCCGCGACATAGAAGCCAAGGTCGTAATCGCCGGTCAGCGCCACGATTGCGCCGAACGCGCCCGGCAGCACCAGCAGCCCGCTGAAGCAACAGAACAGCACGCCGGCCGTCGCGACGCTCGCATTGCCTTCGGGGGCAAGCCGTGCCACCTCCGCCAGGTGCACGCCGTTCCAGCTTACCGTGGTCGCACCCATCAGCAGGCCTGCGCCGATCACCCAAAGGCGGGAGCTATCCGGACCCAGCATCGCCACGCAGACCGTCGCGCCCACCATCGCCCATGACAGGAACGCCAGCAGCGGCCGGGACGGCAGCACCCTCCCGGCAAGCGAGCCCCAGAATATGCGCCCGGCTATGGCGATGCCGCTCGCCCAGGCCAGCATCTCGCCCGCCTCGGCATAGGGCCGGGCCGCATCCTCCACCAGATAGGTCACGAAATAGGAAGTGAAGGCCACCTGCAGGCCACTGAACGCAAAGCCGGCAAAGGCCAGTTCCGCCATGTTGCGGCTGCTGACGGCGGTCTTGAGCGCCAGGCCGATATCGGCAACCGACAGCCTCCGCTCCGGCTGCCGGTCGTCGTCATATTTCCGGTGCGCGGGCCAGAGCGCCAGGGCGAAAGCCCAACAGAAAAACGCGCCGGCGATCAGCCCGCCCTGCCAGCCGCTGACCGCCACGGCCCAGGGCAGGAAAAGTCCGGCGAACATGCCGCCGAAGGGTACGCCTGTCTGCTTGATGGAAAACACCAGCGGTGCGGCCTTGGCCGTCGCGAACCGGGCCAGGATATGGCTGGACGCGGGCGTGCTCGGCCCCATGGCGAGGCCCAGGAACAGGGCTGCCACCGGAAACAGCCATAGCCAGCCGAGCCCGCAGAGCAGCATCCCGAACCCGGCGACGCTCAGGCAGAACTGGCTGACCCGGAACGCGCCGAAGCGCAGGATAAAGCCGCCGCTAGCCACCGCCGCCGCGATGCCCACACCGAACAGCAGGCTGGTGAACACGCCCAGCAGGCCCGGATTGATCTGGAAGGCATCGGAGATCGGCGGCAACAGCACCGGCACGGCGTTGCTCGCAAACGTAATCAGAGTCTGCTGCACCAGCATTGCGCCTGCAACGACGATTAGGGGGTTCATGGTCTGCGGCTTCCCCCGCCCTTCATCTCGAGTGCCGCGCCGCGTCGCTACTCGAGATGAAGGCGCGTGGTGTCCCGGAAAGCGGACTCACCACCCCTTGCCATAGGTGCTGGGCACCACCTCTTTCGCCGTCGCTTCCCGCCGGCCGAGCCAATAGGCCTGCTGGTCCGGCACGGTCGCCAGATGGTCGACGCCCAGCTTGCGCGCCGCATCCATAGGCCAGTTCGGGTTGTAGAGAATCTCGCGGGCCAGCGCGATGATGTCCGCCTGGCCCTTTTGCAGGATTTCCTCGGATTGCTCCGCATGGACGATCAGGCCGACGGCCATGGTCAGCATGTCGGCCTCTTTCCGGATGCGCTCGGAATAGGGCACCTGGTAGCCGTAGCTGGGCGCGAATTCGGTCGGGCTGCCCTGCATCCCGCCGCCGGAGCAGTCGACCACGTCAACGCCCAGCGCCTTGACCTTTTTCGAAAGGCGCACGGTGGCATCCAGGTCCCAGCCTGCCCGGTCCTCGCACGAAAAGCGGATGAACAAGGGCTTATCGTCCGGCCAGTGCGCCCGCACGCTTTCCACGACCTCGCAGCAAAAGCGCATCCGGTTCTCTTCAGAGCCGCCATATTCGTCGTTGCGCAGGTTCGCCATGGGGCTGAGGAACTGGTGGATCAGATAGCCGTGCGCGCCGTGAATCTCGAAAATGTCGAAGCCGCATTCGTTGGCCCGGCGGGCGGACTGGCCCCACATCTCCACCAGATCCTTGACCTCCTGGTTTGTCAGCGCGCGCGGCGTCGGGTCTTTCTCGGCAGCGGGTTCGGCGGAGGGGCCGACCAGTTCCCAGCTATCCCAGAACGCCTGATCGACGCCAGGATTCTCCAGCAGCGGCGCGCCGCCTTCCCACGGGCGGTAGCGCTTCGCCTTGCGGCCGGAATGGCCGATCTGAATGGCGGCGACGCTGTCATGCGCTTTGATGAAATCGGCGAGTTTCTTAACGCCCGGAATGAACTTGTCGTCCCAGAGCGCCAGGTCGCCGACCGTGCCGCAACCCCGGCGGTCGCACTTGGTGCTTTCCACAAAGGTCAGGCCAGCACCGCCCGCCGCGAACCGGCCGACATTCATCAGGTGCCAGTCGGTGGCGAAGCCATGGTCGCTGGCATACTGATGCATCGGCGCAACGCAGACGCGGTTTTTCATGGTGACACCGCGGATCGTCAACGGCTGAAACAGCATGGGGGTGGACATGGTCTGGAATTCTCCGGGAGGATATGAACTTTCGTCGTAGCATAGCCGATTGGCTCAGGCGCGCGAGAGTTCTACAGTCGCGCCAGCTACATCACATCCCAGAGGAAACCCGCCCATGCCCATCATCCCCAACATCGCCAAAGACAAGCTGAAGGCCGGCGAACTCGCCCTCGGCTTCGGCGTCCGCAACGCCCGCAGTGTCGATATCGCCAAGATCGCGGCAGTTTGCGGCTATGACTGGCTGTTCATCGACCTGGAGCACAATACCATGTCCATCGACATGGCCGTGCAGATTTCGGTGGCGGCCCTCGACGCCGGCATCACACCAATCCCGCGGGCGAGCGCGCATGAGCGCTTTCAGACCTCCCGCCCGCTAGACGGCGGCGCACAAGGCATCGTCGTGCCCCATGTCGATACGGTCGAAGAAGCCAAGCGCGTCGCCGATCAGGCACTGTTCCCGCCGCTCGGCCATCGCTCGATCAGCGGTACCCAGCCGGTGCTGGGCTATGAGAGTCTGCCGATCAAGCAGATGGCGGAGGTCATCAACGACAACCTGCTGGTCACCGTCATGCTGGAGACGCCGACCGCCATCGCCAACGCCGACGCCATCGCAGCCATTCCCGGCATCGACTGCCTGCTGATCGGCACCAACGACCTCTGCGCCGAGATGGGCATTCATGGCCAATATGGCGACGAGAAGGTGGCCAAGGCCTACGACACCGCCGCCGCGGCCTGCCGCAACAACGGCAAGTTCCTGGGCATGGGCGGCGTCTATGACGAGGAACTGGCCGCCAAATACATCAAGGCCGGCGCCCAGATGATCCTGTCGGGCCAGGACCTCGGCTGGATGATGCAAGCCGCCAAGGCCCGCTCCGGCTTCCTGCGCTCGATCAAGCGGTAGCGCCCGCTATCCTCCCCAGCGTCATTGCGAGGCGCCCGGCCCATGCCGGGCAACGAAGCAATCCACCGAAGCCTTAGACTTTAGCAGGCTGCTGAAAAATGCTGACAGATGGCCCGCATCCCGAGTAGCGAGCGGCAGTGAGCGTATCGACGGGGCCTGGCCCGGCCCGAAAAAGCCCCTTCGATACGCCCTGGCCATTGGTCATGGCTACTCAGGATGCGGGTGATCAAGTTTGTCAGCAGCCGGTTAAGGCGGCAGTGTGGATTGCTTCGTCGCCTGCGGCTGCTCGCATTGACGGCGTGTTCCTACCCCAGCACCCGCCGCCCCAGCCGTTCCAGCACGGCGGCGAGTTCCTTGTCCTCGACCTTGGCGCAGGCCTCTGCCAGGGCTTGTTCCTGCTCCGGCGAAGGCGCGGCGCGTGGTGCCGGTGCGGGCTTCGCTGACGGCGCGATGACCGGCCCCTGTTTCAGGGCCAGCCGGGTCACAACCGCCGCGCCGAAGAATTGGTTGATCCGCTGGATAATCAGCGGCTCCAGGTGCTGCACTTCCACCGCCCAGCCGGGGGCAACTACCAGCCGCAAGGTGCCGTTCTGACCGCGCCGGTCCAGCTTTTCGGGCCGTGTCCTCCCGGCAAGCTCCGCCCCGACAATGGAGCCCCATTCCGCCATCAGCCGCGCATCGCGCAGGCCGCGCTTTGCCGCCGGTTTGGCGAGCCAGGGCGCGGTCATGGCGGCGATGGGCCTGCCCATCTTCGTGCGGTGGCGGGCAGTGGGAGGCAGCGGTTTCTTCGCCACGGACGATTGCTTCCTAAAGGGCTCTTGTTCCCAAATGAATGGCCGCTAGCTTAGCGCAAGAATGACTCGCGATCAGCCCACCATTTCCGCCAGCCTGCCGGACATTGCCGCCCTGCAAGCCGCGGTCCTCGCGTGGTACGACGCAAACCGGCGCGACCTGCCCTGGCGTGCGCTGCCGGGCGAACGCGCGGACCCTTACCGCGTGTGGCTCTCCGAAGTCATGCTGCAACAGACTACCGTCGCCACGGTTCGCGGCCGCTACGCCCGCTTTCTGGAGCGCTGGCCGACTGTCCATGAACTTGCCGCCGCGCCCCTCGACGATGTCCTGCATGAGTGGCAGGGCCTCGGCTACTATGCCCGCGCCCGCAACCTGCACAAATGCGCCCAGGCGGTGACGTCCGAGCATAACGGCGCGTTCCCGCCCTCGCTTGAAGCTCTACGCGCGCTGCCCGGCGTGGGCGAATACACCGCCGCCGCCATCGCATCCATCGCCTTCAACCTGCCCGCCGCGCCGGTGGACGCCAATGTCGAGCGCGTGACGGCCCGCCTCGCCGCCATCGCTGAGCCGCTGCCTGGGGCGAAGCCTTTGGTCCGGGAGGCTGCTGCCCATCTGGAGCCGCCCGCGCGGCCGGGCGACTGGGCCCAGGCGCTGATGGATCTGGGCTCCGCCATTTGCCTGCCGCGCACGCCGCAATGCCTGCTCTGCCCCGCCCGCGGACATTGCCAGGGACACGCTCAAGGCATCGCACAAACCCTACCCCGCAAGGCGCCGAAGAAAGCCCGCCCGCTACGCCATGGCGTGGTCTATTGGCTGGAGCGCGGCGACGGCGCCGTCCTCCTCCGCCAGCGCCCGCCCAAGGGGACGCTGGGCGGCTTGTGGGAGTTTCCGTCGGCCGGATGGGACACCAAGACCGCAGCCCCCGCCGACCCTGCCATTGCCGCGCTCGCCGATGGCTGGAGCGCGCTGAACGAGCCCGTCCGCCACGGCTTTACGCACTATGAGCTTGAACTGACTGTGCAACGCGGCGTTTCCAACGAAGCACCGGCACCGGACGGGACAATCTGGGCGCTTCCTTCCGAGTTCAGGGACTATGCTTTGCCGACATTGATGAAAAAGGTGGCCGCGCTAATTCGCTAGCTCCGCCCGCACCTTCTGGCGCAGCAGGTCGATCGGCACCCACTCCCGCTTCTGCTGGAAGTGCCAGAATGTCCAGCCGTTGCACGCAGGCGCCCCCTGCACCGCAGCTCCAACTTTATGGATAGATCCCCGGTGATCCGCGGCGATGAGCGTGCCGTCCGCCCGCACTTTCGCCTGGAAGCTTCGGCGAGAACTGATCGGTCCGCGCAGCACATCCCCCGGCCTTAGCAACCCGCGCTCCACCACGGCCCCGAAAGGTACCCGCGGCTCGCTGCGCTTGGAGGGCGTTTCCGCCAGGCTGGGATCGGCCAGCACCGGCGTCGCCGCCACGCGCTGCATCGCCAGCTTGGCATAGGTGTGGTCGCGCTCGATCCCGATCCAGTGCCGCGCCAGCCTTTTGGCCACCACACCAGATGTGCCGCTGCCGAAGAACGGGTCAAGGATCACGTCGCCTGGATTAGTGCTCGCCAAAATCACCCGGTGCAGCAGCGATTCCGGTTTTTGCGTCGGATGCGCCTTTGCGCCGTCCTCATCCTTCAGCCGCTCGCCGCCAGAGCAGATTGGCAGCAGCCAGTCGCTCCGCATCTGCAACTCGTCGTTCAGCGCCTTCATGGCGTCGTAGTTGAAGGTGTATTTTGCCTTCTCGCCCGTCGAGCACCAGATCAGCGTCTCATGCGCATTGGTGAAGCGCCGGCCGCGGAAGTTCGGCATAGGGTTGGTCTTGCGCCACACCACCTCGTTCAGCACCCAATAGCCCAGGTCCTGGAGCGCCACGCCCAGGCGGTAAATATTGTGGTAGGTGCCAATCACCCAGAGCGAGCCTGCCGGCTTCAATACCCGCTTCGCCTCCTTCAGCCAGGCGCGGGTGAAACCGTCATAGTCGCCGAACGAGTCGAACTTGTCCCAATCATCGTCGACGCCATCCACGACGGTATGGTTGGGCCGTAGCAACTCACCCCGCAATTGCAGGTTATAGGGCGGGTCCGCAAAGATCATATCGACGGAATTGGCGGGCAAACCGGCCATCGTGTCGATGCAATCGCCGATCAATAACCGGTCTTTTGGGAGAACCATGGTCTGGCCGAATCCTTAGTGGCGACTCATGGCGGCGCACCATGATTCGTCCGGGATTCCGCGTCAATAGCCTTGTTTTCAGTCTGTGTTTCCGAGACGAAGCCTGATCGGTGCAAAGCTGCGCCGGTGATGGGCCGTCACGCCCGCTTCGGCCAGCCCTTCCTGATGCGCTTTCGTGCCGTAACCCGCATTCTTCTGCCAAAAATAAGCCGGATAGCGCACCGCGAGACGCGCCATCAGCCGGTCGCGCAGCACCTTGGCGACGATGGAGGCCGCAGCAATGGACAGGCTCCGCGAGTCCCCCTTTACCACCGCCTCCGCCGGGCAAGGCAGGTCAGGCAGGCGGTTGCCGTCCACAAGACAGGCGCCCGGCGCCTCCGGCAACCGGGCCACGGCGCGCTGCATCGCCAGATGGGAGGCCGCCAGGATGTTGATCCGGTCGATCTCCGCCACCGAAGCGGCGCCGACACCAATCCATGCACAATCAGGTATTGCTCCGGCCAGCGCCTCGCGTTTCCTGGCGGAGAGCTTCTTGGAGTCGTTCAACGCGTCGAGCAGAGCGTCCGGTGCATCCGGCCTCAGGATAGCCGCCGCGGCCAAGACCGGCCCCGCCCATGGCCCCCGTCCGACCTCGTCCACCCCGGCGATCAATCCGCCATGGCGGGCTGCCAGCGCATGCTCTAAAACCAGATCCGGCACCCTAGTAGCCCTGTCCCAAAAAAATCCCGTGGCGTTCAATCCTTCGCGCCGCAGGGCTTTGTAACTCTATGTGACCGGGGTGGCTATGCAGGGAAGCGGCGTGCGCCCGCTGCCGGTAAGGAGCACGTTGTCATTGCCAAAATAGCCGCTGGATGAAGAAATGTTCGGGTCGAAGCTCAGGGGGTCGAGACGGCGTCATTCACCGGCATATGCCCGCCGGGATTGCCGCCCGCAACCTGATGGGTAAAACTCCAAACATCGCCGATGGCGGTCCATCCCTCGTCATCAACATCGAAAGTGCTGGAAACAATCGGCGCGGCAATGGCAGAAGAAGAAGCTGCTGTAAAAATCGCTGCTGCGCTGACGAAAGCATTCTCATGATTCATAGGCGCCTCTCCTTTTGGTTGAAAACATGCGTTAATCAGAAGGTCGTTTTGGTGCAAGGGGTTTGAAAGAGAGCATTGTCCCATTTGCAGTCCATTGCGCGGATGACGCTCTCGACCTTCGCAAGCCGGGTCGGTTTGCGGCTGCTGCTGCTGGCCGATGCAATCATGATCGGCCGCCACTCGGCGGACCAGCTTGCCTGGACCGGCGCAGCCTATGCCATCGGCGGCATCCTGCTGGTCTTGGCGCCGGGTTTGCTGATCGGCTGCCTCGTCAGCGCGTCGGGTGCCAGGGCGCGGGGCGAATGGCGCCATATCGGGCCCATCTGGCGGCTCGGCCTGCTCTACGGCGCGGCCGCGGGCCTTGTCTGTATGCTGATCTCCCTTGCCGGCCCCTGGCTGCTCTCGCTACTCGGTCAAACCGCCGAAGTCTCCGCGGAGGGCGGCCATCTGCTCCTCTGGATCGCGCTCGGCCTGCCGTTCCACTTTGCCGGGTTCGCCACGCTCTATGTGCTGGAGGGCATTGGCCGCGCCGATGCCGGCGCCAAGGTGCTGATCCCCGCTGTCGCCGCCAACGTGGCCCTGAACGCGGCGGTGGTGTTCGACGCCAGCGCCGGGCTGGGCGCCACCGGCGCATTGCTCGGCACATCTCTGGTCCGTGCCGGGATCCTCGGCGCGCTGGTCTATCTGTTGTTCCGGGGGAGAGACCGCTACGTCTTCGGGCTCGACCATTGGGGCCTGCCACCCCTGGCCGAGGCCCGCGGCCTCATCCGCCTGGGGCTCGCCGGCGGCGTCGCCCTGCTGGGAGAATCCGCGGCTTTCTCCTCCCTGACCGTCTTTGCCGGCTGGATCGGCGAGCGGGCGCTGGCGGTCCACACCATCATTTACAATGTCCTCTCCGCCATCTTCACCACGGCGCTGGCGGTCGGCGTGGCCACCAGTGTGGAGGTCGCCGCCGCCCGTGCCCTCGGCGACAAGAGAGGTATGGTCAATGCCGCCCGCGCCGGCATGGCCTGCGGCCTGGTGCTGATGGGCGCGTTCGGGGGCGCGGCCTGGTTGTTCGCGGACCAGGTTGCCGGAGCCTTTACCAGCGACCCCGCCACTGCGGCAGCAGCGGCGGCGGTGGTGGGCTGGCTGGCGCTGTTCCTGCTGGCCGACGGCGTGCAGGTCTGCATTCACAATGCGCTCCGCGGCATGAGTGATGCCTGGACAGCCACGGCCCTCAACCTGTTCTGCTATGTCGGCGTGATGACCACGCTCGCCTGGCTTTTTGCGATCCCGCTGGGCCAGGGCAATGCCGGCCTCCTGCAGGGCGGTTTGGTTGCGAGCATCCTGGTGGTGGTCTTTTTGAGCCTCCGGTTCCGGGTGCTGGTGCGGCGAGAGGCTTGATGCGCGGGCCGCAGCTACCTATAGACTAGCGAGCAATCTGAGACTTGCCCGATGGAGGGTTTCGCGGCCATGGCTCGCGCACGCATTTTCCGCCCCGCCCGCTCCGCGATGCAGCAGGGCCGGGCCAAGACAAAGACCTGGGTACTGGAGTTCGAACCCGCCAGGGCCCTTCGTCCCGACAACCTGATGGGCTGGGCCGGCGGCGGCGACACGAACCGTCAGGTCCGCCTGCACTTCGACAGTCAGGCCGACGCGGTCGCCTACTGCAAAAAGCATGGCATCGCCTACGACGTTGCGGCTGAGCACAAGCGCGTGGTGAAGCCGAAGAGTTACGCCGACAATTTCAGATGGGACCGCACTGCCTGATTCGGGCAGTTTGCGTATACAATATACTTGGTAAGCGCCCTTAGCTCAGTTGGATAGAGCAACGGATTTCTACTCCGTGGGTCGGGGGTTCGAATCCTCCAGGGCGCGCCACGTTTTTCCCAGGGCTTAGTTGAAATTGGTAACATCTTAGGCCCAACATAGACTCAAAAGCTCTTTCGACTTGTGAGGTTCCTCCAACAGACCGGCTCAGCGTGGAAGGTGTAGGGTTGGCGGACCGTCGGCTACGACGCGGCCATCTACCAGCCGGATACCGCGAGGCATGCGGATGGCCATGTCCAGGTCATGGGTGACGGCAACGACGCTCTTGCCGCCAGAAGCCGGTATGGCTGCCAGAATCTCGAACACTTGCTCCGACGAGGCGCTGTCGAGCGAACCGGTCGGTTCGTCCGCCAGAATAAGAGGCGGATCGTTCGCGAGCGAACGTGCGACGGCCACCCGCTGGCGTTGTCCGCCGGAAAGTTGGTCGGAGCGCTTCTGAATGTGATCGCCTAGACCCAGTTGCTCCAGCAAATGCGCGGCGCGGTCCCGGATTTCACCGCGGGACCACCGTCCCAGGCGGCGCATGGGGATCATGACGTTCTCCCAGATGGAGAATTCCGGCAGCAGGAAGTGGAACTGGAAGATGAAGCCAATGTCAGCGAGCCGCATGGCGGCCAATTCGTCGTCGCTGAGGTCTACGGTCGGCGCGCCATTGATCAGAACCTCACCCTGTGTCGGCTTATCCAGCAATCCCAGCACATAGAGCAAAGACGACTTGCCGGACCCGGATGGGCCTGTAATCGCCACCAATTCGCCCGGCTCGATGGCAAGGTCGATATCCTCGACAAGGGTTACCGGCACGGTGCCCGGCAGAACGCGGGTAACGCTGCGCGCCTCCACCAAAGGCGGCGCAATCCGGCTTGAGGCTCCGGTCATGCGGCGCCCCGGATAATATCGATCGGGTTGCCTTGGGCCGCTTTACGCGCCGGCAGGTAGCCAGCCATGCTGGCCGCGCCGAGCGCCAGCCCGGCCGCGATGCAATAGTGCAAAGGATCATAGGTCACGGGCAGCTGCGTAATCTCGGTCGCCTGCTCCAGTTCAAATTTTATCGAGCCCAGCAATACCGTCAGCCCATAGCCCAACACCGAGCCGAATAATCCGCCGACTCCGCCCATCAATGCTCCCTCGCTGACGAATATCACCCGAATGTCGCGGCTGCGGAAACCGAGTGACTTCAGGATGGCGATATCGCGCCCCTTTTCGAGCGTGATAATGGAGACAATGTTGAACACGCCAAAGCCCGCGACGACGAGTATTGCAGCCACCACCGTGTACATGATGACGTTCCTGACCTTGAACGCCTCCAGCAGGCTCTCATTCGCCTCCTGCCAGGAGACGGATTTGTAGCCAAGCATGCCCTCCGCCCGCGCGGCCACCTGCGGTGCGGCATCCGGATCGCTAAGGCGGATGCGAATATCGTTGATAGCGTTGAAGCGCCCGGCCAGTACCTGGGCGGTACGCAGGCGCACATAGATCATCCGCTCGTCGGTAGCGACGATACCGGTGCGGAACAGCCCGACGATCTTCAACTGCCGGACGACGCCGCTTCCGACGCTGACCTGCATGCTGTCGCCAGGTTCGATGGAGAGGCGCTTTGCCAGTCGTTCGCCGATAACGGCGGAGAAGGCAGTGGCTTCGAGGTCCTGCAACCGGCCCCAGGTCATGTCGTCGGCCAGGGTGGAGACCCTGACCTCGTCCGCCGCATCGATACCGTTGACGGTCACGCCGCGTTCGGTCCCGCCGAAACGCGCGACACCCTGGATGTTGAGCCCGGCGGAAATGGTGCCGGGGACCCATCCCTCCAGCGCTGCCAGGGCGGCGGTCGGATTGAGGATACCGCGCACGTCGTCTTTGGGGCGGAGACCGCGCCATTCAACGGCGGCAAAGCGGGCGTCCGCCGGCTGGCGGGGCGCTTCCCGCCGCTCGTCACTGATCTGGACATGGGGCATCGCGTCGATCAGCTTGTAGACGAAGTCCTCCTGGCTGCCCTGCATCAGCGCAGCCATGGCGATGGCGAAGCCGACGCCGAGCGTTACGCCGGCGATGGAGACGATCGTCTGCCGGCCGCGCCCGAGGATGTGGGTAAAGGCGATTTCAAGCAGGAGCCTCACGGATTCGCCGCCTCACCGACGGCGGCGTCGCGCACCCGGTCGCCCTCTGCGAGACCGTCCAGCGCGGGCGAAATCACGCGCGCGCCAGGTTCGAGGCCGCTGGTGACTTCGATCATGCGCGCGCCCCGTATCCCGGTCGTTACGAGGCGGAGTGCGACACGCCCATCGCCGCTCACCACCTGCACACGGTTACCGATGAGGGCCGGGGCGGGCGCAAGCACGGCGTCCTTCACCGTGCGGATAATGATGTTTACGTCGACCGACATGTTGATATGCAGCGGCGTATCGGGCGGCAGCGCCAGGCGGACGCGGTAGGTCTTCAACTCCGGATTGCCCATAGGCGTGATCGAGGCGACAACCGCCGTCAATGCTTGCTCCGGAAAAGCATCGGCCTTGATCAATGCGTTCTGGCCGACCGCGACGCGGGGAATGTCTTCCTCGTTTACCTCTGCGATGACGAGCAAAGGACGAGGCTGACCGACCCAGGCCAGTGCTTCACCCAATGCAGCCACCTCACCGACCTCGCCATCGATGCGCAACACCGTGCCCGTGAGGGGCGCGCGGATGAACAGATCTTCGATCTGGCTGCGGGTCCCTGCCAGGGCCGCCCGCAGTTTTGCGACGTCCGCCAGGTCACGGTCGTAATGTTCGCGCGGAACGATGCCGCGTGAGTATAGGTTGGAAGTACGCTTCAATTCACGCTCGGCCAGATCGAGCAGCGCCTGCAACTCGTCGGCGTGGGCGCGGACTTCGGTATCGTCGAGCCGGAACAACAAATGGCCCTCGTCGACCTGTTGCCCCTCGCATTGGCAACTCTCGACGATGCGCCCGCGAATTACAGGCGTGACCTTGGCCCATCGCTCGGGCTCGACAATGCCGGTGGCATAGACGATCTCTGCCGCGGTGCCACGGGTCACTTCGGCGATCGCGACAATTTTTGGCTGAACCGACCAATAGACCCACGCCCCAGCAATGACAGCGGCCAAGGCAAGTATTATAAGTGCGGTACGTAATTTCATTTAGGCATTTTTCTCAAACGTAGCATTCCCCTTGTTTATTTGGCTGTCATTTGGAGATTTATTTATATTAGAAAAGCCCTAACTTCGTTGATGCGCTGAGTTATATTAGAACGGCCTGGGCAATTTCCGGGCCGTCTAGCACTAGCAAGGCATTGCGATTTTCTTGCAACAGTTCGCGGCGGCGGTTTTCGCTGTCCAGGTTCAGATCGCGGATCTCGGCGACCACATTCTGATCGTCCAGAAAACCCTTAATCATTGACGATATGGCTGCGCGTTCATCGGTACTTCCCCCGCAGACATAGACCTCCAGGGACACGTCGAAAGTTCGCGCAATTGCGGCGGAGACCAGCAAGGCACCCCGGTTGCCGTGCGAAATCAGCACGATACGGTGAGGTTTCTGCGCCTGACGGTCCCACAATCCGATCAGCGTGTGGTGGGTCAGCAGTTCCAGGAGCGGCAAAGACTGGCTTGGGACGGAGAGGCTACGTGCGTCGAGCAACAGAAGATCGTATCTTTCCGCCACCGATGCCGCCGCGCCTAGTCCTGCCGAGCTATTGGCGTCCAGATGTTCGGCGATATCGAATGACCATTGGAGCGCTTCCCTCCGGCATAGCTCGGCGACCCGTTCACGGGCCCGGGCTGCCCTTACCCGGTAGGCGGTTTCGAGCAGTTCCACGTCGAACGATCCAACCGCCCCTGTCTGGTAGGAAATTGTCCGCGTCATCGGCAAGGCCGCCGCTGCAAGTGCGTTTGCGTCTGTCAGGAACAGCGCCCGCAACTCGGCCCGCAACTCCTTTGCCATAGCAGCGCCCAGTTCCAGCGCCTGCCAGGTCGCTTCCTCTGCCTGAAGCGGCGTGACCACCCGAACGAACTGACGGGAAGACGGCGGCTGCATCTATTCGCCCTCCTTTTGCTTCGCTGCCTGTTGGCCTTCGGTTGTTGCACCGAACTTCTTCCGGGCTTCGGCAAAAACCTTCAGACGCGCTGCGACCTTGCCGTAGAAACTGCCCGGCGGGAATGTGCCATCCGTGCCGACCTCCCCGGCTTCGCAATCGGATAAGATATGGATGGCGTCATCGACGGTTTCCACAGCATAGATTTGGAACTGACCGGCCTTGACGGCCTCAATGACACGATCAGCCAGCATCAAGTGCCGGACGTTGGTTTTCGGCACCAGAACGCCCTGCTGGCCCGTCAATCCGCGCGCCGCGCATACGTCGAAGAAGCCTTCGATCTTATGATTGACGCCGCCGATAGCCTGGACCCGCCCGTTTTGATCGACCGATCCTGTCATGGCGAAGGACTGAGCGAGCGGCACCTGCCCGATTGCCGACAACAACGCGATGAGTTCGGCCGCGGATGCGCTATCGCCATCGACGCCGCCATAGGACTGCTCGAAAACAAGTGTCGCTGAAACGGAAAGCGGCAAGTCCACGCCAAACTTGGCGCCCAGATAGCCGGAAAGGATCATCACGCCTTTGGAATGGAGCGGTCCGCCTAACTTAGCCTCCCGCTCGATATCAATCACGCTGCCATTGCCCAACCGTACCTGGGCGGTTATCCGGCTGGGCTGGCCAAACGCAAAATCACCGATCTGCAAGACAGAAAGCCCATTAATCTGCCCGGCGGCAGCGCCCTCGGTTTCGATGCGGATGGTACCCTTGCGGATTTCTTCCTGCACCCGCTCCCGGATTCGGTCAGACCGGAATTCGCGCTTTTCCAGTGCTTTCTGTAGGTCATCCAGTTCGATTTGGCCCCTCCCGCTCTGACCGGCCCAAAAGTCAGCTTCGATCAGCACTTCCCGCAAGGTTTCGGTGCGGAGCGATAGTTTTTCGGAAGCCGATGCCAGCCTCGCCGCGTGCTCGCAAAGCCTTGCGATCGCCGCCGCATTGACCGGGCGGACCTCCGCAGACGCCGCTAATCCGGCGATAACGCGGACATAGTCGGCCAGAACGCCATCTGTGCGCTCGATCTCCTCGTCAAAATCGGCGACGACCTTGAACAGCTCGCCGAACTCAGGGTCCGCCTGGTTGAGAAGGTAGTAGAGTGTTCGGTCGCCCAACAACACGATCTTCACGTTGAGCGGAATGCTCTCCGGCTGCAGGGTGATCGTGCTCGGTAAGCCATATAATTGTGCGAGCGGCTCAATCTCGATCTTGGCGCTGCGCAACGCTTGCTTGAGGGCATCATAGGCCATGGGACGCGATAGAAGCCGCCGGGCGTCGAGCATCAGATAGCCGCCGTTTGCCTTGTGCAGGGCACCGGAGCGGATCAAATGAAAGTCCGTTACCAAATTGCCCATTTCGGAACGGTGTTCGATCCGTCCAATCAGGCGGTCATAGGTCGGATTATCCTCAGTGATGACGGGCGCGTGGCCAAGCGCCGAGTTATCGACAAGCAAGTTAACGCCGTAACGCCGAAGGAGGGGATTGTTGGCTGCCTGCTCTCCGCCGCCTGCCTGGGCCATTTGTGCAGCCATTGCCAGAATACCGTCGGCATTGGCAACCATGTCGGCTTTCAGCGCGTCAAGATGCTCTGGGATTTCAGGCACATCGCCATAAGTTTTCTGCAATTGCTGTATGAGACCGCTGACGGCGTATGTCGCGGTTTCCTGGTTCAATTCGCGGACTTTGTCCTGGGTTTGCTTCGTCCAAACAGGCACCTGCTGCAGAACTTCCTGCAACTTTTCCTGCAGCCGGTTGATCGTTTCCTCGATCTCGCGGCGTTCCGTGTCAGACAAAGCCTGAAATACAGGCGGCTGCATAACTGACCCGTCCCGCATAGGCGCAAACGTAAAGCCCATGGGGGTCCGCAACAATCCGATGGAGTGCTGTTGCGCTTCCTTCTCAATATTACTGAACGCCTGTTCTTGTTTTTCCTTTAGTTCTTGGTCGATTAACTGATGACGAGTACGGTATTCTTCGCTCTCAAACGCCGCAACCAGCACTTGCTTCAAATCGTTGACTAATTGTTCGATTTCCGATTTGAAAGCGGAGCCCCGCCCGTGGGGTAGCCGCAGGACATTAGGGATGTGGGGTTGGTCAAAGTTGTAAACGTAACACCACTCGTCCGGCACAGCCTCACGAGCAGCCTGTTGCTGGACGAGATGCTGGGTCAGATACTTTTTGCCGATCCCTTCCGGGCCAATCGCGAAGATGTTGTATTCTGGGCGCCGCATCGCGATGCCGAATCGCAACGCCTCAATCCAACGGCGGCTGCCATCAAGGTTCGCTAGCGGTTCCAGATCGCGTGTCGACGCAAAACCGAGGGTCTCCGGCTCGCACCGCCAGCGAAGGGAAGTAACGTCTAGCGGTTGAATCTTATCGCCCACTGGTCATCCTCCGAACTTAACGCTCGGATTTTATGTGTGGCGCTGCCAGATTGCTTTGAGTTGGATCAATCCGACGGGCGAATTCGCATTGGTTAGCAAATTCGCGGCAACTGCTCGCCGCTTGGCAGGTAGAGGCGGCGTGTCGGGCCATATGGGCTTTTCAGCAGAACTGCGCCGCTTTGTAAGCGACCAACGCGGCCAATGATTGCTGCGGCTCCGCGATTTCGCATAATGGCCAGGGCTTGGTCCATGTGTGTTTCTGGTACGAAAGCGACGTATCTGCCTTCATTGGCGACATGCAGGGGGTCCAGCCCCAAAAGTTCGCACGCGCCTTGGACTGCGGGATAAATCGGTATCCGGGCATCGTCCACTTCGATCGAGACATTTGCTGTTTCTGCGATTTCCACCAAGGCGGCGGCCAGACCGCCTCGAGTCAGGTCGCGCAGGCAATGCAACTCAACAGCCCCATCAATCAGGGCTTCAACATCCGGCCAAAGGGGGGCGCAGTCACTCAAGAAAGGTTCATCAAAGGTAATCCCTGCGCGCGCAGACATGACAGCAATGCCGTGCCGGCCAAGATCACCACTCAGGATCACCGCATCACCCGGCCGCAGGTTCGCTGGCATTGGACTCTGCCGCGCCATGACCACACCGACCGCGCTGGCGCTGACGAATATGCCATCGCCTTTGCCGCGCTCGACGACCTTGGTATCGCCGGTAACAATCTGCGCGCCGACCGCTGCTGTAGCGTTCGCTATAGAGGCTAGTGCCGTTTTCAAATCGGCCATCGGCAAGCCTTCTTCCAGAATCAGAGAGACCGATATCTGGTCCGGTCTTGCCCCGCACATGGCGAGGTCATTGACCACGCCGTTAATCGCCAGAGAACCGATATCGCCGCCGGGAAAGAACAGCGGGTTCACCACGAAAGAATCGGCTGTGAAGGCTAGCCTGCCGCGGTTGACGGTGAACACCGCACCGTCATGGCGCTGATCCGACAGCGGGTTGCGGAATGCCGGTTCGATCATATTCTGGATGAGATCGCTCATCATTCGGCCGCCACCGCCATGGGCTAGTTGGATTATTTCCCCCCGCTTTGGCGGTTGCGGGTCAGACAGGTCATCGGTCATTCTGTTATATCCGTTGATCCCGATAGAGGTAATAGGCAGCGCACGCCCCCTCGGTTGAGACCATGGGCACGCCGAGGGGACGCTCCGGTGTGCACGCCTTGCCGAAGGCCGGGCATTGATCGGGGGTGGCGCGGCCTTGCAGCACGAGCCCGGCGATGCAGCGGCTCTCCTCGATTAGCCCGCGGCTTATCTGTCCAAACCGGTGCTCCGCATCATAGCTTGCATAGCCTGGCGCCAGACCAAGGCCGCTTTGCGGTAGCACGCCAATGCCACGCCATTCACGGTCAACCGGACGGAAAACCTCGGTTAGCAACTCTTGCGCTGCTGGGTTTCCTTGGGCGCGTACCGCCCGTTCATAGACATTCTCAACCCGTGCTTCTCCAGCTTCCAACTGCCGGATCGCCGCCAGCAGGCCGAGCAAGATATCGGAGGGCTCAAAGCCTGTTGCCACGATCGGAACATGGTGCTGAGCCACGATTGGCTCATAGGCGGCGGTGCCCATCACTGTACAGACGTGACCCGCTGCCAGAAACGCGTCGATCCGGCTGTCCGGACCGGCAAGCAGCGCCTCCAGCGCCGGCGGCACGAGCACCATTGCTACCAGCACAGAGAAATTGGAAAGCGCAAGATCAGACGCCCGCCGCACTGCCAGAGCAGTAGCCGGGGCAGTCGTCTCGAAGCCAACGCCGAAAAACACAACGTCGTCGTCCGGATTCGCTTGCGCGATGGCGACCGCATCGAGTGGCGACTGCACCACACGGACATCAGCGCCGCGCGCCTTCGCTTCCGCCAAATCGCCCTCTTCGCCTTGCACCCGTAGCATATCGCCGAACGTGCAAAAAATGACTTTGGGCGATGCGGCGATCTCCAGTGCCTTCTCTATCGCCGCTGCGGGTGTCACGCAGACCGGGCAGCCGGGGCCATGCAGCAAGCGTACGCCATCCGGCAAAAGCTGATCCAAGCCATAGCGCACGATTGCGTGGGTCTGTCCGCCGCACACCTCCATGATGGACCAGGGCCGGGTTGTCTCCCGCGCAATGGTGGCGGCTAGTGCCTTAACCTGCTCGGGCTGGCGGTAATCGTCCACATACCTCATTCGGCCACCCCCGCAGCGGCGAGCGCTTCCAAAGTCTCTGCCGCAGCGTCTTCATCCAGTACGGCGATAGCGACCCCTGCATGCACGATGACATAGTCGCCCAGGGCAGCCTCCGGCACGAAGGCCAGGCTGACCTCACGCAATACGCCGCCGAAGTCGGCGCTTCCGGTGCGCTCCAGGCCATCGCCGGTGGAGGAGATCAACTTCCCGGGTACTGCAAGGCACATCGGTCGTTCAATCCTCCGCCAGTACGCGGCGGGCGATTGCAGGAGGTTCGACGTTTCGGAATTCAGGTCGACAAGCCTTGCCGCCATCTCCAGCGATCCGGCCATCAGGGCGAAGGGTTTAGCCGGGCGGCTCTTTCGCTCCCGCAGGCGTGCGATGGTGGCGGCGTTGGTGGCGGCGGCGATCAGGTGATAGGTGCCGAGCCCCTTTATCGCAGCGATCTGGCCGGCGCGGATCGCCTGTGCTGCGCCTTCCAGCGCGGCATCTTTCTCAGCCAGCGGCTGGCCCGCGGCAGTCCAAAGCGAGAGTTACGGCCCGCAGGCGGGGCAGGCGATCGGCTCCGCATGGAAGCGCCGGTCCGCCGGTTCGTCATATTCCGCCACGCAATCCGGGCAGAGGTGGAAGCCTCGCATGGTGGTGCGGGTGCGGTCATAGGGCAGGCTCTCGATAATGGTATAGCGCGGGCCGCAGGCCGTGCAGTTGGTGAAGGCATACGCATGGCGGCGGTCGCGCGCGTCATTCATTTCCGCGAGGCAGCCCGGGCAGGCCGCCAAGTCCTTTGGGACCAGCAACGGCGGCGCGGAGCCGCTCTCGCTGGACAGCACCATGAACCCACGCTCATGACAGGGGCGCTGGGAGTGCTGTTCGATGCAGGTGATCTTAGCGTTTGGCGGCGGCGTGGCGTGGAGCGCCGAGGCAAAAGCATCAATGGCGATCGCGGGGCCTTCCACTTCGATCCGCACGCCATCCCGTGCATTCAGCACATGCCCGGCGAGACCGTGCGCCGCCGCCAGGCGGTAGACAAACGGCCGGAAGCCGACGCCCTGGACCATGCCCTGCACGGTAAATCGGAT
This sequence comes from Alphaproteobacteria bacterium, assembly GCA_965222315.1. Lineage (GTDB taxonomy): Bacteria > Pseudomonadota > Alphaproteobacteria > Bin95 > Bin95 > JACKII01. The sequence continues at coordinate 4,703,061 of OZ244951.1, forward strand.
GCGCACCGGATCGCTAACAGCCCGGGGATATACGGGAACCACTCAGCCCTCCGTCTCAATACTGCGGAGCAGGATTCCGTCCGCATTCGGATCGGCGATGTCGCCGGACGTTTCGCAGTGGAGCATTGCTCCCTCCGCCAACGTGCCGGCGGCAGCCTGATCGAAATGCTCCCGGAAATGCGCCGGCGACATGTGGGAGAGCGCGCCGAGCCAGACGGTCACGCCGGTGACGCGGCTGGCGTTCTCCGCCTCCGCCGCGGGTCTGCCCCATGGTGGCGCGAAGAGTGTCATCGCCGCCGACCCGAACATGCCAAAGCCTGAGAAGGAGCGCCTGATCCGCGCCTTCGCGCGTGCGTTGCGGGAGATTACCTCTTATATCCCCGGCCCCGACATGGGCACCAACGAGGAGGCAATGGCATGGATCCGGGACGAGATGGGCCGCGCTGTTGGCCTGCCACCGGAGATTGGCGGCATTCCGCTCGATGTCATCGGCGCGACCGGCTATGGCCTTGCCTGTGCGGCGGAGGTGGCGGAGCGTTATAGCGGCGTCAGTCTCGCGGGCGCTCGCATAGCGGTGCAGGGCTTTGGCGCCGTCGGCTACCACGCCGCGCGCTTCCTGGCAGAGAAAGGCTGTGTGCTAGTTGCCGCCGCCGACTCGCGGGGCATGACGGCGAATCCCGACGGGCTTGATATAGAAGCGCTGGCAATTCACGCGCGTGCCGGAACCGGCCTTTCCGCCTTTAGAGGCGGAAAGGCCGGCGGGCGCGACGCCATCATAGGGGTTGACTGCGATATCTGGATCCCCGCGGCCCGGCCGAACGTACTGACGGCGCAGAATGTCGGCGAACTCAAGGCCAAGCTTATCCTTCAGGGCGCCAACATCCCGGCGACGCCAGCGGCCGAGGCCGCCATGTGTGAGCGCGGTGTGCTCAGCGTGCCGGTTTTCATCGCGAACGCGGGTGGCGTAATCTGCGCCTACGTCGAGTACCACGGCGGCAGTCAAGGTCAGGCTTTCGCCATTATCCGCGAAAGGATCTTGGCGAACACCGAAGCAACTCTCGCCCAAGCAGAGACAAATGGCGTTACACCTCGAGCAGCAGCTCAGGCGCTTGCCCGCAAGCGGATCGAACGCGCCATGAGCTTTAGATGCCGTCCCTGAAATTTCACCGTCTGGCCTGTTCAATTTTCTCCTCCGCGGTCAGGCGTTGGGGAATGTGCTGGGGGCAGTTCCAATCGTAGGCGGCGATGGTGACCGAGACGACGCGCTCCGGGACGGCCTTGTAGCCTGCCGGAAACAGGGCCTCGACCAGGCCGGGGTTTTCGGCGGCGTCCACGATCTGCGCCCGGCCCCAGAGCTTCAGGCGGCGGCGGTTGGGGTAGTCCATCAGGAACAGCGAGACCCGGTCGTTTGCGCCCAGGTTGCCCGCGCTCAGATACTGCCCGTTGCCGCGGAAATCGACCCAGGCGATGGTCCTCTCGTCCAGCACGCTGAGGAATCCAGGCGGACCGCCGCGGAACTGTATGTAGGGCCAGCCATCCTCGCTGACCGTGCCGAGGTAAAAGCCGTCGCGGGCCTGGATGAACGATGCCTCATTCTCCGTGAGCGTATCGCGGCGGTCGATCCCGTCCGACAGGAAGCGCTCCCCCGCCTTGGCTGAGCCATAGCGCGCCTGGGCAGCGCGGACGGAGGGGGTGAAGGCGATTTCGGCAAAGGCGCGGGCCATGACAGTTGCTCCGGTTGGACAGTATCGGTCATGATATGACATCGCTTTGAGTGCAGAAAAGGCCGCCAAAAATCCGATATTATTCTGAATTGCGCAAAGATGAGCCGGCTGCCGCATGACGACCGTCACTCTCACCAATCAGGAAGCCCGCCGACTGTTCCTGCATCGGCATGGCTTGGCCGGACCGCTGAAGCCGCGGCTGACCCAGGCCACGTTGCTGGAGAGCATTCACGGCCTGGGCTTTGTGCAGGTGGACAGCATCAGCACGGTGGAGCGCGCCCATCATATGATCCTGCACGCGCGCAACCATGGCTACCGTCCGCACCGGCTCGCGGGCCTGCATGAGCGCGACGGCTCGGTGTTCGAGAACTGGACGCACGACGCCGCCTACCTGCCGACCGCCTACTACCCCTACTGGATGCGGGTGTTCGAGCGGCGGCGGGAGAAACTGCATGGCCGCTTCCATCGCTATCACGGTCCCGCCTTCGCTGCGAAACAGCAGGAAGTGCTCTCGCGGATCGCCGCCGAAGGGCCAAAGATGGCCAGGGAGTTCGAGGACAAGCCAGACCCGGACTCCGAAAAATGGGGCTGGAATTGGCACCCGTCCAAAGCCGCGCTGGAATATCTCTGGCGGACCGGCGGGCTGATGGTGGCCCGGCGCGAGGGCTTCCAGAAGGTCTATGACCTGCCGGAGCGGGTGGTGCCGGGCTTCGCCGGGATGCGGGCGGTAAGCGACGGGGATCTCGTCGACTGGGCCTGCGCGAGCGCACTGGAGCGGCTGGGCTTTGCGACGCCCGGCGAGTTGGCCGCATTCTGGGACGTGATCTCGCCCGCCGAAGCAGCGGCCTGGTGCGCGGCGCAACCGACCGGGGCATTGGTGGAGGTGGCCTGCGCCTGCGCTTCGGCGGATGCGAAGGACAAGCACGCCTACGCCAGGCCGGAGACGCTGGACGGGCTAGGCGATCTGACGCCGCCGCCGGGCGCGGTGCGGGCACTCAGCCCCTTTGACCCCGCCATCCGCGACCGCAAGCGGGCGGCGGCGCTGTTCGGCTTCGACTACCGAATCGAGATTTTCGTGCCGGCGGCCCAGCGGAAATATGGCTATTACGTCTTTCCGCTGCTGGAAGGGGACCGGTTCATTGGGCGGCTGGACATGAAGCGCGACCGGGACGCCGATGCGCTGCGGGTTTCCGCTCTTTGGCTGGAGCCGCGCCTGAAACTGACGCCGGGACGGATGGCCAAGCTGGAAAAGGCGCTGGCCGAGGTCGCGGCGTTCGCGGGCGTCGCGGCGGTGCGCTTCGAGGATGGATGGCTGCGGTAGCGGAAGTCCCGCCTACTGCAGCGACTGGAGGTAGGCGATGAGCTGGTCCACCTGGTCGGCGGAAAATTCAAAGGCCGGCATGGCCTCATGCCCTACCATGATGCCCTCCGCCAGCGCTTCTTCCAGCATCTCCGGCGGATAGAGCCTGGCCACCTCGGTAAAGGGCGGTGCAGCGTCGTTGGGGCTTAAGGTGCCGGGCAATATCGCATGGCACGTACCGCAATGCGCGGCCGCCAGATCGCGGCCCACCTCGGCAAGGGGCACATCCATCCCGGCGCGGGCCGGTAGTGCCAGCAGGAGGGCTGCGAGAAAGGTCGGCAGAAAGACACGTGATGGCATGGTTTTGTCCGGGTAACGGAGCCGGGATCATACAAGAACGCCGGGGAAACTGCCACATTCGGGTTGCGGTTAACGAGACTTTAACCTTCCCCTGCCTAAAGTAGGCCATCAACGCGCCGAGGGGATCGGAGCTATAGCGGCAGAGGCATCTACATTGCATCTACAAAGGGTCTACATTCGATCTACATCAGATAAACCCAACCTCTACATTTTCCGGCCAAAATGTAGAGGAATGTCGATAAATGTAGATGAAATGCGGTGTTTTTTCTGGCAAGGAACCTGGTACCGTAATTACTACTAAGTTAGCGCGATTGCGCTCAGCAGGCGGCCATAGTCCGGCTCCTTGTTCAGCACGCTGCGCCGGTAGCTGAAGAAGCGTTCCGGGTCCGCCACCGTGTCCTTGCCCAGGGTGACCGTGTGGACCAGGCCCAAGCGGCGAAGTTGCGTTTCCAGGTAGCCCGGCAGATCGAAATAGGCCCGGCCAGCGCATGCCGGACGTCGGAAGAAACGGGCGTTGCCGGCGTCCTGGCTGAGGAAGTGCGCCGGGAACTCCGGGCCCACCTCGTAGGACTGCGCCCCGATGGTGGGGCCGATGGCGGCGCGGATGCGGTGCCGCTTCGCGCCCAGCCGCTCCATGGCTTGCAAGGTGGCGGCGGCCACGCCGAAGCGCGCGCCCTTCCAGCCCGCATGGGCCGCGCCGATCACGCCCGCCTGCGGGTCGCAGAACAGCAGCGGCGCGCAGTCCGCCGTCAGGATACCGAGCGCGATGCCGGGCCGAGCGGTTACCATGGCGTCCGCCCGCTGGCCCGCCGCATCCTCCGGCGTTTCCAGGATAATGGCCCGGGCGCTGTGCACCTGGTAGAGCGTCGCGAGCGCCGCAGGCGGCAGCTCCAGCGCCCCCATGGCGCGGGCGCGGTTGGCCCGCACCGTCTCCGCATCATCCGCCGAGCCAATACCGCAGTTCAGTCCCTGGTAGATGCTGGCCCCACCCTCGTCAGGACCCGCCTCCCCACGGGTGAAGAAGGCATGGCGAACGCCGGGCAAGCCGGTGAGCGTCGGTCCGGTGAGATAGAGGTTCGCTCCCATCCGGCTAGTCCTCCTGCGGGGCTTGCTGCCTGGCTGGCGGCGGGAAGGCCGCCGGCTGCGGGCCGCCGGGTCCGGTGGCCGCAAACACGCGGAAATCCTGGCCCATGCCATCCTCGTCGATCAGCCGGCTGAGCGCAGCGTCCAACTCCCGCCGCTGGTGCTTGTCCGCCCGGCCGACCAGTTGCTTGTGGCGTGCCTCAATGCCCAGACGGCGGAGGTAGGGGCCCTGGCTTTCCGGCCCATGGGCCAGCGCGCCCTGGCTGCCGGTCTCCCGCGCCAACAGGGCGAAGTCAACGCCGGCGCTCAGGTCGACTGCGCCGATACCCTGTAGGGGCGAGGCCTTGCGGTGGCGGCGGACGCCGCGGAGGCTGGTTTCCCCAGGTTGGGCGGCATAGTCGATGATCAGCGCCATGCCACCCCCTGCTGCCAGCCGCCCGGCGATCCGGGCCATCCATTCCTGCGCCTCCTCGGAATGCTCCCAGAGAGCACCTTCCGGCTCATCCTCCGCCGTGATGACCGGGCCGAGGGCATCGTGAAAGCCGCGCTCCGCCGTCCAGTTCACCAGCCGTTCCCGCCAGCCGTCCATGGCCCGGACGAACTGGCGGACGGGCAGGGCGTCGAAGAACTCGTTCGCCACCAGCAGCATCGGATTGCCGCTCTCCGGCAGCGTCTCCTGCCATGTCACGCGCTCGGCATGGGTTCGGAGCGACCGGCGTTGCACCTCCTGAAGGCGCTGGCTGGCCTCGACCATGGTCACGGCGGCGGCGTCCAGCAGACCGGGCGCGGCCTGGCGCCAGGTGCGCAGCATGTCGGCCATCAGCACGCCACGGCCGGGGCCAAGCTCGACCACATCGACGGCGTCGGGCGCGCCCATGCGCTGCCATTGGTCGGCCAGCGCCAGCGCCAGCATCTCGCCGAACATCTGGCTGATTTCCGGGGCCGTGATGAAGTCGCCCTTGCCGCCGAACGGCTCCTGCGCCTGGTAGTAGCTCTCCGGCAAAGCCGTATTGCCGAGGCGCATCAGAGCGGCGATGGAGATCGGCCCCTGGGCCTCGATAATGCGGCGGGCCAGGGCTTCGACAGAGGTATCCATCGCGTTCATTTGGCGGCAACCGGCGACCGGCTGCGCGCCCAGACGACCGTGATGATGCCAAGCGCGATCATCGGCAGGGAGAGAAGCTGCCCCATGGTGGCCCCGCTCATGATGAAGCCGAGATGGGCGTCGGGTTCGCGGAAGAACTCGACCACGAAGCGCGCAAGGCCATAACCGATCAGGAAGACGCCGAGCAGCATGCCGGGCCGGCGGCGGACGCCCTCCCGGCGGAAAAGCAGGGCCAGGACGATGAACAGCACCAGGCCTTCCAGCACGGCCTCGTAGAGCTGGCTGGGGTGGCGGGGCAAGGGTCCGCCATAGGGAAAGACCATGCCGAGCGGGCTCTCCGTCACGCGGCCGAACAGCTCGCCATTGATGAAATTGGCCAGGCGGCCGAGGAATAGGCCGATGGGTGCGGCGCAGCAGAGCAGGTCACCCACCCTGAAAGGATTCAGCTTGCGCTGGCGCGAGAACAGGTATGTGGCGACGACAACGCCCAGCAGGCCACCGTGAAACGCCATGCCGCCGGACCAAAGCTGCAAAATCTCCAGCGGATTAGCCAGATAGTAACCCGGCTTGTAGAAAATGACATAGCCGAGCCGCCCGCCCAGAATCACGCCGAGGGCGATCCAGACCAGCAGGTCGTCAGCGTCCTTGCGGGGCATGGTTTCCGGCGGCTGCTTGGCCAGCCACATGAGATAGCGCCAACCGAGCAGCAGGCCGACGATATAGGCCAGCGCGTACCAGCGGACCGCGAAAAAGCCCAGGTCGATCGCAACGGGATCGATGGCGGGAAACGGCAAAGCGTAAAGCATAAAGTGCCTAGTGATGCGGGACCGGTCCCGGCTTCCGGGCCGGTTCCTACCCCGGCTGAGTACCAGAGCCGCCCGCCCGTGGCAAACAGCTCAGGAGAATTTCGGGAGACTGGATTTTTTCAGATCGTTAGGCCCGCGTTAACCAACTCCGGTCATGATGGTTTCATCAGATGAGGAATTCATCTGGTGCTTCTTTGACGCCTCCCTGTTAACTTGGGCCGCATCGCGCGGCCCAACTTTTTTTGGCGTCCGCCCCTGCATCATCCGACCTGCCGGAAACGATCTTCGCCATGGCCGATGCCCTGCCGACCCGTGCCGACTACGGCCATTTCCTGCCGATCCAGACCCGCTGGAACGACATGGACCGCTACGGGCATGTCAACAACATGGTCTACTATGGCTACATGGATACCGTCGTGACCGAGTATATTACGACCCGTGGCGGCCTCGACACGGCTTCCTCCCCGATTGTCGGGCTGGTGATCGAGAGCCTGTGCCGGTATCAGCGGCCCATCAACTTTCCGAGCATCATCGATGCGGGCCTGCGCGTCGGCAAGCTCGGCAGCTCCAGCGTACGGTATGAGGTGGGCATCTTCGTGCAGGGCGAGGACGCGATCGCCGCCCACGGCCATTTCGTGCATGTCTACGTCACCCGCGCCGACAACCGGCCGACACCGATTCCGGCGCCGATCCGGGCCGCTCTGGAGCCGTTGGTGATCACCGCCTGAAATTTATTTCGATATACCTAGAAATATCGTTGACAAGACGTTCCACCAAGCGCAATTAGCTGGGCATGAATACGGAAACAGCCTCTCTCTGCCTCGAAGCGCTGGGTCAGCCGACCCGGCTGGATGTGTTCCGCCTGCTGGTGAAAGCGGGCGAGCCCGGCCTGCCGTTCGGTGAGATCCAGACCCTAACCGGCGTCCCGGCCTCGACCCTGTCGCATCACCTGGCGACGCTGGCGCGGGCGGGTCTGGTAAACCAGGAGAAGCGGGGCCGTTCCAACATCAGCACAGCCAATTTTGATGCCATGCATGGCGTGGTCGCCTTTTTGACCGCCGAGTGTTGCAGCATGGCGGATCATGAACACGGGGCGCCTGCGTTGGCGCTCGAACCGAAATAGAGCACGGTGCCGAGCCTTCCGGAAGGAAAGCGGCCAAACGATAGCGGCCAGAGGATGACGAAATGACCAGCTTAACCCCCACACTCAATGAAATGGGCAGCCGCCTGAGAGGGTTTGGTAAAGACATCGGCCATGGCTGGCTGTTGCTTGCGGTCGTGTTTGCGGTGCAAGCGGCCTATGACCTAGGCGCGGTACCGGATCGAATCGTAGCGGTGGGCGAGTCGTTCGGCTCCACCCTGCCATTCCTGCTTCTGGCGATTGCGTTTGCCGCCTACAGCAAGGCGACCGGCGCGGATGCCCTTATCGCGCGGGCGTTCACCGGGCGCGAAACGCAGATGGTGCTGGTCGCGGCCCTGTTCGGCGCACTCTCGCCCTTCTGCTCGTGCGGGGTCATCCCGATCATCGCGGCTTTGCTGGCCATGGGCGTGCCGCTCTCTGCCGTGATGGCGTTCTGGCTGGCATCCCCCCTGATGGACCCGACCATGTTTGCCATGACCACCGGCATCCTGGGTTGGGAGTTTGCGGTCGCCAAGACCATCGCGGCGGCCGGCATCGGCATGGGCGGTGGTTACCTGACCATGGCACTGGGCGGGACCGGCGTGCTGGCAAATCCCTTGCGCGAAGGTGTGGGCAATGGTGGCTGCGGCGCATCCAGCGTCCGCAACCCGAACCCGGAGGTCCATTGGAAATTCTGGGAAGAAGGCCCCCGGCGCGAGACCTTCGTCAAGAACGCCTGGTCAAACCTGCTGTTCCTCGGCCAGTGGCTGGCGCTGGCGTTCGCGCTGGAGGCGGTGATGATCGCCTACCTGCCGCAGGAATCCGTGGCGGGCGTGTTGGGCTCCGATAGCTGGTTCGCCATTCCGCTGGCCGCCGTGGTCGGTATTCCCGCCTACCTGAATGGCTACGCGGCGCTGCCGCTGGTCAGCGGCCTGATCGACTCCGGCATGAGCGCCGGGGCAGGCATGGCCTTCCTAGTGGCGGGCGGCATCACCTGTATCCCTGCGGGTATCGCGGTCTGGGCGCTGGCGCGGCCGCCGGTGTTCGCTATCTACATCGGCAGCGCCTTTGCCGGGGCCATCGGCTTCGGCTTGCTCGCGGCGGCGTTTCTTTAAGAGCAGAAGCGCCGGTAAAAGCGGAAGCGTCGGTTACCCGGCGCGTTCCGCCCAGCGTCAAATGCCGTAGGCCTGTTCCAAGACCTTTACGATATTGAAGGAAACAGGACCGCCATCGCCGTCATGACCACGGGGCCGCTGCCAGGCCTTCGCAAAGCCAACCAACTTGCCGGACGCAAGGTCAACCACCGGCGCGCCGCTGAACCCGCCAACCACATAGGCCGAGGCAACCAAGCGCGACGTCCCCGTTGTCAGGCTATTCAGATAGCCGTGGCTGTAGAGCAGGTCGAAACGCGGGGACGGATAGCCGACAATACTGACCTCCGGCCCGATCCGGTCGCGGGCGACCGGCAATATCTGTGCCGGCACATTGCGGGGCAGGCGCACCCGCAGGACAGCGAAGTCTGTCCTGCTGTCATGGGCTATGATCTGCACCGTCTGTTTGAAGCGGCGTTTGATTCCCCGTTCGTCCGTATGCAGGAACCGTAGTTCGCAGCGCAGCTTTTCGCGGCATTCCGGGTTCGGCGACAGGTTATGCCAGGCCGTCATGATGCGGTGCCGCGATCGATAGAAGAAGCCGGAGCCATGGCGGATTCGCTTCCGCCCGGCTTCCGCCGAGTAGAAGTGATTGTTGATCCGGATGGCGGCATTGGCATACCCGCGCAACTGCCCGCGGCGCAGGCGCGATATGCTTTCCATCCAGGGATTGGGGGTGATCTCCTCTCCGAAATTCATGCGCAACCCGGCATAGCGCCGGCTCGGCGTAAACTGCGCCCAGCGGGTAAAACGCTCGGTCCGGCCATCCTCCGCCGACCGGCGCTCGACTTCCATATGCAGCATCAACCCGCCGGCATTCATGGTCCGGGTGGTCGTGACTGTCATTGTGTTGTTGCCGACATCGGCCCGCATGGTCGTTTGGGCAACGTCGCCTGCGGTCTGGATCGGGAAGGCAAAATAGAGAGAGGCGGCCTTCAACACCTCCGCCCGGCTGGAATACCGGGTCATGCAGACAGTCTTGCGGAGGTCGACGCAGGCCTTGATATCCGACTCGACCAGCAGCCGCGTCGGCACGAAAAAGCCGTCCCGTCCATAGTAGACGAACTTGTCCCGGAAGTGGGTTTCGACTGCGTCGGAAGATGCCTCCACCGGCTGGTAGACCACATCTTCCGCAGTCAGCGCATAAACCGTTTGCGGCGCAGCCAGCCCCATCGCCATGAACGCCACCGCAAACCAGATACTCAACAATCGATGCACGGATTGCCTCACTCGCTCGTCCACTCCGCCCGCACCCGGACACTAGCCGACCAACCGTAACGGGGAAGCAAACCGTTACGGTAAAAAGCGCATGAATCGCCGATTGCAGTCGTCGGCGGGCGTCAGTCGTCCTTGCGCGGCCCCAGTTGCACGCCCGCCGCTTCCTCGTACATGCGCACCGTGATGGAACTGTCTTTTTTGTTATAGCCGAGGCCCCGCGCCCACTGGAAAATCTGGCGGGTGGTATTGGCCAGGAACAGCGGCACGCCCAGCGCATTGGCGAAATCGGTCTGGAGCGTCTGGTCTTTCCAGGTGATGTCCACTGTGCCGCCGGGCTCGAAATCGCCCTCCAGATAACGCGGCGCGCGCATCTCGAACGCCACCGAATGGCCAGTGGACTGGCGGATTACGTCTACCATCTGTTTTGGGTCGAGCCCCGCCTTCGCGCCCAGCACCATGGCCTCCGCCACCGCGATGGTTCCGACTTGGATCAGCATGTTGTTGCAAAGCTTCATGGCCAGCCCCTGGCCGACCTCACCCATGTGGAACACCTGGCGGGCGCAGGAATCGAGCAGCGGCTTGATGCGCTCCACCACATCCGCATCGCCGCCACATATAATAGAGAGGTCGCCGCTTTCCGCCCGCTCCTGCCCGCCCGAAACCGGCGCATCGACGAAATCAATGCCGCGCGGCTTTAGCTCGGCGTACCAGCGTTTCACCGCCAGCGGGTCGATGGTCGCCATGGAGAGAATCACGTCGCCCGGCTGGGCCTGGGACTGGAAGCCCTCCGGTCCCATGATGACCTCCTCAGACTGGTCCGTGGTCTCCACCATGCTGATGAGGGTCGAGGCCTGCTTCGCGACATCCGCCGGGCTAGAGGCGGCATAGGCCCCCAGGCTGGTGAAATGCTGCACGCGGGCAGGGTTCTTGTCATACACGACTAGATTGGCCCCGCCTTTCAGCAGATTGGCGGCAATGCCGCCGCCCATGACGCCAACACCGACGATGCCGAGCGTGTCTTTCCGGTCTGGCATTCCCTGGCTCATAGCTGGCCTCCATTCACATCGATGGTTTGTCCGTTAACGAAATCCGCGTCCGACGACGCCAGGAAGGCGATTACCTTCGCCTGATCCTCCGCGACCGCGATCCGGCCGAGCGGCACCTTGGCAACCTCATTCGCCTGGTCGTCTTCGGCCCGCACTTCCCAGTGCGGCATCAGCCGCTCGGTGAGGGTAAGGCTGGGGGCGATGGCGTTGATGCAAATGCCGTGCGGGCCCAGTTCAAACGCCAGCTTCCGGGTCATGGCGATGATGCCGCCCTTGGCGACCGCATAGGGTGACGAGCTTTTGAAGCTGGTCCCCCGCCCGGCGATGGAGGCCAGATTGACGATCTTGCCGGACTTGTTCGCCTTCATGTGCGGCACCGCGGCATGGATGAAGTGGAACGTCGCCGACAGGTTGAAGTTCAGGATCTTCTGCCAGTCATCGAACGGCATCTCGTCGATGTTCACATCCGGCTTCTCGATGATGGTGGAGCCGCCCACGGCATTAACCAGAATGTCGATATGCCCGAACTCTTTGGCCGTTTCCCCAACAACGGCCACGGCTTGCGCCTCGTCCATGGCGTCGATGCATTTCGGCACGACTTTGCCCGGCTGGTTGGCCAGCGCCTGGACCATGGCGTCTAGCCGTGCCTGCTGATTCTCCACGGCAACCACGGTGCCGCCCTCGCGCACGATGATCTCGGTCGTCGCCCGGCCGATACCTGCGCCGGCGGCGGTGACGATCGCAACTTTTCCCTCAAACCGCATGTTTTCAGCCTCCCATCTCTGAACGGAGTTTCGCCATAGCGGCCAGCGAGTTTTCATGGTCGCCGGCAAAACGGATGCAAATGTGACTTGCGCCCTGGTCGATATAGCCTTTGACGAAGGCCGCCGCTTCCTCCGCCGGCCCGCCGAAGCTCGCCATGCGGCGGCGCAGAATGTGGCCGGGCACGCCGTAATAGGCCTCCAGGAACTTGTCGATACGGGCGATGCCGTTCTCGTGGCTGTCGTCGAGCGCCAGCGTCAGGTAGACGGCAAACGTCATGTCGGCAGGGTTGCGGCCCTCCGCCTTGGCATGGGTTTGCACTTCCTGCCACTGCGCGCCGCACTCATCCGCGCCGGGACCCGTCGGGAACCAGCCGTCAAAGTGCTTGGCCGCACGCTTCAGGGCATTGGGATGGCTGCCGCCGACCCAGACCGGCGGGCCGCCTTTTTGCACCGGCGTTGGACCGATCTGCTGGCCGTTCAGCTTCCACCGGCCGTCCCAGTCTACCTTGTCGCCGGTCCAGAGCGCCCGGCACAGTTGCAGCCCCTCGATCATCCGGCCGATGCGCTTTTCGAACGGCACCCCGGCACTCTCGAACTCCGCCCGGATATTCGGCACATCGCCCGCGATGCCGTAGCCGAGGATCACCCGGCCGTCGCTCACCTGGTCGAGCGTCGAGACCACGTGGGCCAACACCACCGGATTGCGCAGCGCGGGCAGCAATACCGCGGTGCCCATCTTCACCCGCTTCGTGCGGCCAGCGATGCCGGCCATCAGGGTCAGCGGCTCGTGGCGCGGCCTGGCGGTCAGGGAATCGCCGATCCAGACCGAGTCGTAACCAAGATCCTCTGCCTGCTCCGCCAGTTTCAGGAGAGGCGCTGCTTCCGGGCGGCCCTCCATGATGGCTTCGCGAGTAGGGATCAGATAGCCAATTTGAGCGGGCATTGCGGGCTTCCTCTTGAATATCGTTTGTTCTTTATTTGACATTCTTGCGGCAATTGCCCGGCGGCGATAGTCCGTTTCCCGATACGGGGATGGGGCGGGCACGAGAATACCGTCCGGTCAGCCGGGTTTCTTAGAAATCGGCAGCACGTTACCCTGTATCTTGGCAAATGACGGCCCCGCAACCAGAAGGCGCTCTCGCATGGCCCTGCCCCTCGACACCGGCCTCAAGATCGGGATTCAGACGATTCACCGTCAGCCAGACACCCAGGTTGGCCCCTGGTTGCCCCGAATCGACGAAATGGCCCGGTTTATTGAAGCCATCGACACGGCGGGCTTCGACTCTGTCTGGGTTGGCGACCATCTCTCGATGCCACTGCCCTTCTTCGATCCCTTCCTGTTGATCGCCCAGGCGGCAGTGGTGAGCCGCCGCCTGACCTTTGGCACCGGCGTCTACCTGCTGCCCTTGCGCAGTCCGGGACCGGCGGCAAAACAGGCGGCGACGCTCGATCACCTGACCGAAGGCCGGTTCATCTTTGGCGTCGGCATCGGCGGGGAGTTTCCAAAGGAGTACGAAGTGGCCGGCGTCCCGATCGGGGAGCGCGGCGCCCGCCTGTCCGAAGGCATCCAGGCCATGCGTGCGCTCTGGAGCGGGCAACCCGCTACATTCCGTGGAAAGCATTACCAGTTTGAGGAAGTCCTGATGACCCCGCCGCCGCGCCAGCCTGGCGGCCCGCCGATATGGGGCGGTGGACGCAGCGACCCTGCCCTGCGGCGCATCGGGAGACTGGCAGACGGCTATCTCTCGTATGTCGTCACGCCAACCATGTACGCCGAGGCTCTAGGCAAGATATCCTCGGCCGCAGATCAAGCGGGCCGCAAGGTAAAAAGCTTCGGTACTGGACATTTATTATTTGCCCGCGTCGGCGATGACTATGAATCCGCCCTGGATACTGCAACGGAAAGCCTTTCCAAGCGCTATGCGATGGACTTCCGCCGGGCAGCAGAACGCTACGTCGCTCTGGGTTCGCCGGACCAAGTCGCCGAACGGATCACTGAGTTCTACAACGCAGGCGTGCGCCACGTGTCGGTCGACCTCGTCGGCCCCTACGAAAGGAGAATGGAGCAAATTGAGCGGTTTGCCGGCGAGGTGATCCCCAGGTTGCGGCACCTTGGCACCGCAAGCGGCTGAATGTCCGCGCCCTCGATGCAGCCGCGGTGCGCGCCTAACTCAACCTAAACGCGATGTTACCGATCAGGGCCAGAAATCCGGCGAAATTCCAGACAGCGGCAAAAATAATTTGGGATTAATACTTGCATATTCATGAAATTTCCAGCGCCGCCAAACCCGCGGATATCTGCGGTTTTTGGCTTTGTTCCCCCCGGGGAAAGAAGGCTGCTGCAAGTGTAAACCGTCTGCTATTCAAAAATGTCATGAATCAAATGTTGACGGTCAAAGCATAAGCATGGTTCTTTTCTCCGACGGCATCTGGCTCGAAACGCACCGTTCGACGGAAGCCGCCTGAAATTTGGCAATTTCCCCTAGCGGGAACGGTTGCGAAATGATGGACAGACAGATACAAATAACCTCGTATCAGGTGCTGCTGGATCAACCAGCGGTTAGACACGGAGAAGCGAAATGAACCTTAAAACTTTAGCTGCTGCGAGCGTGATCGCGTTCCTGCCGGCAACGGCAATGGCCACCATCACCGTTAACACCGAAGGTGTAGACGGTGTTCAACTGAATTCTTTGGCAGGCTCCGGGGCCTCGACTTCGGATACGACCGGCGGTTTCTCCGGCCTCTTTTTAGGCCCGGATCAGGCGCTGGACTGGAACATGCGGGTGATCAATACCGCACCTCCGGGTTCCGCCAACACCGACGGCACGGCCACTTACGAGTTCCAGGTGCTTCAGGATGCGACCATCAGCATCCAGTCTACCCAGAACCCCTTTTCCGGTGCCGGCCTCGACAACCTGTCGCTTGACTTGGTAGTGAGCAGCGGCCCGGCAGCGAATATCGCCGCTTACTCCTTCGGCGCGTTTGCCGCGGTCGGCGCTGGCAGCCAGACCCACGCGACACCACTGAGCGCGAATGCTGGTGACATGATCACCGTTGTGTCGAGCTGGACCGGTATCTCTGGCCTTTTCACCGAGATCGAAGTCGATTTCCTCCTCTCGGCGGAATCCGACAACAATCCGGGCGACATTCCGCTCCCGGCCACTGCCCTGCTGCTGGCTGGTGCGCTTGGCGGACTTGGCTTCGCGGCCCGGAAACGCACCCGGTCGTAATACCGGCGTCTTGTAGCTGGATAGTTCACTGCGGTTATAGCGCGCTATCAACTGCAACCTGATGCGAGATCACTGAAGAGCATTGGCACATATGTGTCAGTGCTCTTTGGCGTTGGACAGCAGACAGGAACAGGCATCGGCATGGACAGGCCAGACCAGGATAGGACCGGTTGCCAGTGAAGCCCCATGACGCAGGCTCTCGCAGCCATTTGAGCTTGAGTCTATCCTGACACCCATCACATTGTGACAAAACCTCAACGCTGGTTGAAAAAATCGGCTTCGCCAATTGAGAAGGCAATCGCCATGCAGAAAAAGCTTTTTCGTTCTCTGCGATGGGCCCTATTGGGTTTTGCCATTTTCTTGACGGCGTGCGACAGCGTCGAAGAGCGGGCTCAGCGCCACTACGATCGGGCAATCGAATTACTGGCGGCCGGGGAGCCGGAGAAAGCCGCGCTGGAATTCCGCAATGCCGTCGAACTGAACCAGGAGTTCAACAAAGCGCGCTTGGAGCTCGCCAAACTCCAGGAAGGCGAGCGCCGCTTTTCCGCGGCGTTACAAAACTATTCAAAGATCATCGAGATCGATCCCAATCACATCGGCGCTCTTGTCCGTTCAGCCAACATCTTGATCGTAGCCGGCCATGTCGAACGGGCGATGGACAGTATGGAACATGCCTACCGGTTGGCGCCTGACGACCTGAATGTCCTGTTGACCCGCAGCCTCGGCTATCTGCGGCTGGGCAACTATGAGGAGGCCGTCAAATTTGCCGAGGAAGCACTGACGCTCGCCCCGGCAGAGCCCAAGGTCGGTCTTGTACTGGCATCCGATCATTTCCGGCGTGGCGAATACAAGGAAGCCGAATCGGTCATTGACCGCTTCCTTGAAGTTAATCCCCGGGACGTTTCGCTCAATATCCTCCGCATTCGGGTGCTTGAGCAACTCGGCGAATCGGAAAAGTTGTCTGCGCATTTGCGGAATATGACCCGCCTCTACCCAAACAGCCTGGAAGTAAGGCGGGTGCTGGCGCGCTGGTATATATCCCAGGAAGACATGGCCAACGCGGAAGCGCAGTTGCGGAAATTGCGCGACATCCAGCCAGATTCCGACGAGTCGTTGCGAAATCTGATCCAGTTCATCTCAGACACCCGCGGTGAACAGGCTGCCCGCGAAGAAATGCAAATTCAGATCGCGAAAGCGGACAGCGATGAGCAACGAGTTCCCCTGAAGGTGATGCTGGCGGAAATGGACTATACCGCCGGCAACACCGAAGAAGCGTACGCCGCGGTCAACGCGATGCTCGCCAGCGAGGACGAAACCGGCCCTATCGTCGAAGCCCGGCTGCTGCTTGGCCAGTTCAAAGCGCGCGAGAAGAAGTTCGACGAAGCGCTGCAGGCCGCAAACAGTGTTCTGGCGGCAGACCGCAAGAACGCTATCGCGCTCGGACTGCAGGCCGCCATCCACTCCGAGCAAGGCCGGCACGAACAAGCGGTCATCGATGTGCGTGCAGCGATGAACGAAAGTCCGCGGAACGCGAAGCTCCGCCGCCTGGCCGCGCGGATTTACGAGCGCAACGGCAATACCGAACTGGCAATGGAAAGTCTCGCGACCACCGTCGTGCTGTCGGGCTATGACCCCACCTATGCGCAGGAATATGCCGCCGCGCTGCGCCGCACGGGTGAAATCCGGGCCATTGAAGCAGTCCTGACCGAGACCGTTCGCCGCCATCCGAAAAACCGCGAACTGCTGGCCGCCCTTGCTGCGGCACGGCTGCGTCTGGAGGATTGGGCAGGTGCAGAGCAGGCCGCCCGTGTGCTTCGGGCAATCGAAAAAGATGGCGGCTCGGCAGACCGGATTCGGGCAGTGGTTCTGACGGGCCAGCAGCGGTACGGCGAGAGCATCGAGCTGTTGCAGCGGCTGGCGGAATCAAACGCAGAGAACGCCTCGATTATGGCGGCGTTGACCCAGGTCTACATTAAAGCCGGCCAAACCAGCCAGGCCCGCGCCTACGTCAACCAGGTCCTTGCGGAAAATCCCAACAATGCCGCCGCGCTCCGCATCAGCGGCGCGTTGCATGCGCTTGCCGATAATGCTGAAGGCGCTGAACAATCCTTCCGCGATTCCATCCTTGCCGATCCGGAAGACCCCATGGGCTTCGTGGTTCTGGGCCGCTTCCTGCGGGACAACGACCGGCCGGAAGAGGCTGAGGAAATTATCCGAGCCGGGGTCGCCAATGTGCCCGGCAATGTCGCATTGCACATTCACCTCGCTGACCTGTTGCTGGAGCGCGGCGAGTTCGATCAGGCGATTAAGGAATTCGAAACCGTCTATGACCTGCAGCCGGACTCACTGATTGCGGCGAACAATCTGGCGAGCATGCTGGCGGATTTCCACGCCAGTAGCCCGGACCTTGTTGACCGGGCCTACGCTATTGCCCAGCGGCTGGCCGGCTCCAGAAACCCGGCTCACCAGGATACTTATGGCTGGATCCTCTACCTGCGGGGCGAATACACGCTGGCGCTCCGCAGTCTGCGCCCCGCAGCGGAGCAACTACCGGACGATCCGTGGGTTCAGTATCACACCGGCATGGTCTATTCGAAGCTGAACCAGTCCGAGAATGCCCGCCACCACCTGCAGGCTGCGCTGGATGCTGGCGGCGCCCATATGTTCCCGCTGCGGGAGCAGGTACAGGAAGCCTTGGACGCGCTGCCTACGCAATAAGCTGGGGGAGAACGTTCTTCACTACCGTTGAGGCTAAGCGGCTGATTTCTGCCTGTCTGCCTCCAGCCAATTGGCCAAGGACTGCCGCGCCCGTGCCACCATGGCCGCGCGGCGCTCCTTCTTACCGGGCTTTCGGCGGCCCTTGGCAGGCTCGGCCTTGACCGGCGGAAACAGCCCGAAATTCACGTTCATCGGCTGGAACACGCCCGGCGTTTCCGCGCCCAGCGCACCGCCCGTCACATGAGCCAGCAAGGCCCCGAACGCCGTGTCCGGCGGAGGCGGCGTCATCGCTTCGCCGGCACGTTCGCCCAGCACGAAACGCGCGGCCAGCAGGCCGACAGCGGTGCTTTCCACATAGCCCTCAACGCCGGTTACCTGCCCGGCAAAGCGCAGGTGCGGCACGGCTTTCAGGCGGAGTTCGCCATCCAGCACGACGGGTGAGTTCAAGAAAGAATTCCGGTGGATGCCGCCAAAGCGCGCGAACTCCGCATTTTCCAGGCCTGGCACCATGCGGAAGACCTCGGCCTGCGCGCCATAGCGCATCTTAGTCTGGCAACCGACCAGATTGAACAGCGTGCCGAGCGCATTGTCCTGCCGCAGTTGCAGAATGGCGTGAGCTTTGACGGTCGGATTATGGGGATTGGTCAGGCCCACCGGCTTGAACGGACCGAAGCGCAGGGTTTCCGGCCCACGCGCCGCCATCACTTCAATCGGCAGGCAGCCCTCGAAATAGGGCGTGTCCTTCTCCCAATCCTTGAATTCGGTAACGTCCGCTTCATTCAATGCGTCGATGAAGGCCAGATACTGGGCCTCATCCATCGGGCAATTCAGGTAGGCAGCAACCTCGCCGCCCGGCCCCGGCTTGTCGTAGCGCGACTGGAACCAGGCCTTGCTCATATCCACCGAGTCCCGATGCACGATGGGCGCGATGGCATCGAAGAAAGCCAAGGAATCCTCGCCACAAGCCTGGCGGATAGCCTCGGCCAGGGGTGGAGAGGTCAGGGGCCCGGTCGCAACAATCGTCGGTCCCCATTCGGCCGGCGGCAGTCCCACGACCTCATCCCGGTCGATGGTGACGAGCGGATGGTTCTCCAACCTCTCCGAGACCGAGGCCGCAAAACCCTCCCGGTCCACCGCTAATGCCGCGCCTGCCGGAACCTGGTGCTTGTCTGCCGCCTGCATGATGAGGGAGCCGCACTTGCGCAACTCCTCGTGCAACAGGCCTACGGCATTCCCCTCCGCATCGTCCGACCGGAAGGAGTTCGAACACACCAATTCCGCCAGGGAATCCGTCTGATGCGCTTCGGTCGAGCGCACGGGCCGCATTTCGTGGATAATCACGGGCACGCCCGCGCTTACCAACTGCCATGCAGCCTCCGACCCGGCGAGCCCGCCGCCAACGATATGAACCGGGTGGGTCATGATGCTCCGTCAGTCATTCATCAACAGGTGGATCAGGGCGGAGGTGTCGTAGCGTCCGCCGCCACGGGCCTGCACCGTCGAATAGAACTGATCGACCAGCGCCGTCACCGGCAGGCGGGCGCCATTGCGGTTGGCTTCGGCGAGGCAGATGTTCAGATCCTTGCGCATCCAGTCGACCGCGAAGCCGAACTCGAACTCGCCCTTGATCATGGTATTGCCGCGGTTTTCCATCTGCCAGGACTGGGCGGCGCCCTTGGAGATCACCTCCAATACCTGGTTGACGTCCAGACCCGCCTTCATGCCGAAATTCAGGCCCTCACTCAGCGCCTGCACCAAGCCGGCAATGCAAATTTGGTTCACCATCTTGGTAAGTTGCCCGCTGCCAGCGTCGCCCAGCAGGGTCACGGCCCGGCCAAAGCAATCCATGGCCGGCTTGGCCTTGTCGAAGGCCGCCTGATCGCCGCCGCACATGACCGTCAGCGCACCGTTTTCCGCGCCAGCCTGCCCGCCGGAGACGGGGGCATCGATGAAGTGGAGGCCTATGGCCGTCGCTGCGGCATACATCTCGCGCGCCACCTCGGCAGAGGCCGTGGTGTGATCGACGAAGATCGTGCCCTTGCCCATGGCCTGAAACGCGCCATCAGGGCCGGTACACATCGCGCGCACATCGTCGTCGGCACCGACACAGGCAAAGACGATGTCCTGGCCAGCCGCAGCTTCCTTCGGCGTGGCCGCCGCCTTCCCGCCATGCTGGGCGACCCACTGGTCCGCCTTCGCCTTGGTGCGGTTGTAGACGGTGACGGTGTGCCCGCCTGCGGCCAGATGCCCGGCCATCGGGTAGCCCATCACGCCAAGGCCCAAAAATGCAACGTTTGCCATTAGTCCGTTTCCTTATCGCTTCGCCCGGGCGGCGTCTTCGGCCATCGCGGGCTTGATCAATTCCTGATGCATGGTTTGCCACAAATCTTCGTCCGGAGTCAGCAGACAGACATGGCCTCTTTCCGCTGGGCGGTAAGCCGAGCCATCCCCCATGCGCGCAACACCGCCCGCCTCCTGGTGCAGCAGGATGCCGGCGGCATGGTCCCAGGGGTTCATGCGGGTATAGACGCCGAAATGCATCCGGCCTTTCAGGCGCGCCAGATATTCCTGGCCGACGCAGCGGGCGTTGAACACGTTGCCGAGCTTTCCGCGGCCCCGGCCCCAAATGCGCTGGTACGGCTCCGACAAGCGCACGAACCGGCCATAAATTGAACCGTTCAGCGAGCGGTCCTCCGCCGGGCGCCCAACCTTCAGCCGGTGGGAACCCATGAAGGCGCCTTCGCCCTTCGCCGCCATCGCCATGCGCCTGGACAGGGGGTCATAGATCCAACCCGCTACCGTCTCGCCCTTAATGACCAACGCAACGATAACCGCCACGATCGGCAGGCCTTGGGCGTAATTGCCGGTACCGTCTAGCGGGTCGAGCACCCAAACCGGTGCGTCACCTTCGAGGAGGGCCAAAATGCCCCGGTCATCGTGAACCGCTTCCTCCCCCACCACCAGCGAGCCCGGCAGCAGCGGCATCAAGGCTTTCGCCAGTTCCCGCTCCATCGCCAGATCGACGGCGGTCACGAAGTCGCCAGGCGTCTTCTCGCCGATATCGTCCGCCGAGAGCGTCACAAAATGCGGCACCAGCTCACGCTCCGCCACTTCGCGGATCACGTCGGCAACGCGTTCTATGTCAGGAATCATGCTTAGAGCCTTAGGGCGCTTCGGTTGTTCTTTCTAGCCGCGCCAGATCGGCAGGGTCCAGCGCCACCGTCAGGTGGGCGCTGGTTTCCCGGTCTTCCCGGTCCAGCACCTGCCCACGGCGGTAGAGCCAGGCAAGCGTCTTTCCATCGGCATAGTCCACGTCCAACTCAACAACAGTGCGCTGCGCGGCAAGCCGGGCATCAATGGCGTCCATCAGTTCGCCACACCCCTCGCCGGTCAAGGCGGAGGCCATGACGAACCGCTGACCATCGACCAGCTTTGCCAACTGCGCCCGGTCTTCCGGCGGCAACAGATCGGCCTTGTTCAGAACTTCGATCATGGCCTTGGAGTCGTCGCCGCTCAGGCCCAGATCCTCCAGCACCTGCTCCACGTCGCGCTTCTGCGCGCCGGTGTCGGGGTCGGCAGCGTCGCGCACGTGTAGCAGCAGGTCCGCTTCCAGCACCTCTTCCAAGGTAGCGCGGAATGCGGCGACAAGCTGGGTCGGCAGGTCAGAGATAAAACCCACCGTATCGCTCAGGATAACCGTCCGTCCGCCCGGCAGTTTGACGGAGCGCATGGTCGGGTCGAGCGTAGCAAACAGCATGTCCTCCGCCATCACATCTGCGCGCGTCAGGCGGTTGAACAGGGTGGACTTCCCGGCGTTGGTGTAGCCCACCAGGGCCACGACCGGGTACGGCACCTTCTTGCGGGACGACCGGTGCAGGCCGCGGGTACGCTGCACCTCCACCAGTTCTTTCTTCAGGCGCACGATACGCTCGTCGATCAGCCGCCTGTCGATTTCAATCTGACGCTCGCCCGGGCCGCCCATAAAGCCGGCGCCGCCCCGCTGCCGCTCCAAGTGAGTCCAGGAGCGCACCAGCCGGGTCCGTTGGTAGGAAAGCTGCGCCAGTTCAACCTGCAAGCGGCCTTCCGACGTGCGGGCCCGCGCGCCGAAGATCTCCAGGATCAGGCCCGTCCGGTCGATGACCTTCGCGCCGATCTCGCGCTCCAGATTGCGCTGCTGGGCAGGCGAAAGCTGCGTGTCGATGATGACAACGTCGATTTCGTCTGCGTCGCAGCAGGTCTTCAGTTCTTCGACCGCGCCAGCACCCAAGAGGGTGGCAGGCCGCACCTTGCGGACAGGCGCAACCCAGGCATGCTCCACCGCCAGATTAATGGCAGAGGTCAGTCCGACCGCTTCCTCCAGCGCGCCTTCGGCGGTGCGGGAGGCAGGTTGACCTGCGACATCAGGGTGGACAACTATCGCCGTTTCCGGCGGAAGCTCGGTTACCTGGAAACGGTGCCCGTCTTTGGTGTGGGTCAAGCGGTCGCCTCGGCCTCCGTCTCAGCTTCAGCCTGAGCCTCAGCTTCCGGCCCTTCCCAGAGCGAGAGCGGTTGAGACGGCATCACAGTCGAAATCGCATGTTTGTAGACAAGCTGCGAATGGCCATCCCGGCGAAGCAGGATGGAAAAGTTGTCGAACCAACTGATAACGCCTTGCAATTTGACACCGTTCATCAAGAACACAGTAACTGGGATTTTGCTCTTGCGAACGCCATTAAGGAAGACGTCCTGGAGGTTTTGTTGTTTTTGGGCAGCCATTGAACCGGCCCCTTTCTTTTGTTGCCGTCAGACTCTCAAATGAAGAGTCTTCGGGAGGTCATGCAGTTTATCAGCCAAAGCGCCCCATGCACTCTAACGCCACCGGAACTTAGGTATTTCAGAGATAATCGGCAAGGGCTGCAGTCAAATCATTAAGGGATTCAACGGTGAGGTCCGGTGCAAGGTTTGCAGGAATAGGCGAAGGATTCGCCGCCGCGTGACGCACAAGTACCGCAGTGCATCCCGTCGCCCGCGCCGTCGCCATGTCCGTGGCGGAGTCGCCGACGAACCAGACATGCGGTCCGGCAGCCAGCCCGATGGGCTCCATCGCCATCCGCACCGGGGCGGGATCGGGTTTGTCCGCCACGGCGTCGGTCGCGCCGATCGCCGACCTGAACCGGGCCTGCCAGCCAAGATGCGCAACTTCCTTACGCAAATAGGCGCCATTCTTGTTGGAGACCAGGCCCATCGGCAGCCCGGCACCCGCCTGGAGCAGCCCCTCCGCCCCCTCCAGCACCTGTATCACCGCCAAATGATGCTTCTCGAAACCCGCATAAAAGATGTCCCGTGCCCGCTCCCATTCCTCACCGAACAGGAGCGGGAAGCTGTCGCGCTGGGACGCACTGATCCGATCCATGGCCTCGTCCCGCGACCAGACGGGCCTATCGAACGCCGTGAGCGCCTCATTGATGGCCGCCAGGATAGCGTCCCAATTGTCGATCAGCGTGCCGTCCCAGTCGAACAGGATCGCCTGGGGAGCCGGAAGGGAAGCTGTCATGGTCAACCTTCTCCGCTCAGGCAGAAGCTGCGGTACCGCTGGTTGAGGTCCAGGGTCGCGCTGCCCGGCTGACCGTTGGCGATCACCGCATCGTCAATCTGCACAATCGGCATCACCGCAAGCGTGGTTGAGGTCATGAAAAACTCCCGCGCGCCCTTGGCTTCCTCCAGCGTGAACGGCCGTTCCTCCACCGGAACACCCGCATCCCTGGCGATCTGCAGCACTCGGTCCCGCGTGATACCGCCCAGAATCGCATTGGTTGCTGGATGGGTTACCAGGGTTCCGTCGCCATCCACCATGAAGGCATTGGTGGAGCCACCCTCCGTCACCATGCCGTCCTCGTCCCGCACGAACAGCGCTTCGATCGCACCGTGCTCCCGCGCTTTCTGTTTTGCCAACACGTTGGGCAGCAGGGCGACGGACTTCACATCGCACCGCCGCCAGCGGATTTCCGGCACGCTCATCAGCTTGCCGCCATTCTCCACCTGCGCAGGGCCCGGCAGGCTCTGGCTCCGGGCGGTCATAACGAAGGTGGGCGAGGACTGCGCCGGGAAGGGCGCATCCCGGCGGGCCGCACCCCGCGTCAGCTGCATGTAGAGAATGCCGTCCCGAATCCGGTTCCGGCGGACCATCTGGGCCATTGCCTGTCGCATCGCCGTGCGTGGCATGGGCGGCTGCAGCGTCAACGCCGCCAGCGACCGGTCCCAGCGGTCCAGGTGCGGGATCTCGTCCACATAGCGGCTGCGGTGAATGCTGATGACCTCATAAATGCCATCGGCGAACTGAAAGCCCCGGTCTTCGACGGACACGGCAGCTTCCTTGTGGGGCACATAGCGCCCGTTGACGTAAGCGATACGGCTCATGGGTCCTCAGAAATGTTCCAGGGTAACGGCAAAGATTCGCTCGACCCGCTTCACGACCGAGCCCGTGGCGAACAACACCACTCTGTCGTGCGGGCGGATCACCGTATCGGCCCGCGGAACAATCGTTTGGCCGTCACGGACAATTGCACCCACAATCGCGCCATGGGGCAGCTTCGACTGGGCGAGAGTCTTGCCGACGATGGCCGACGATTCCATGGCTTCGATGTCGATGATCTCGCCAAAATTGTCGCCGATAGAATGCACCGCCCGCACGCGCCCCCGCCGCACGCGCTGCAAGATGATCGATGCCGTGATCGCGCGCGGATTGATGATCACGTCCAGGTCCAATGGCGTCAGCAACTCCGTATAGGCCGGGCGGGTGACCAGCACGATCGCCTGGCTCGTGCCATGCCGTTTTGCCAGCAGCGAGGCCAGAATGTTTGTCTCATCGTGATCCGTGACGGCGATTATCGTATCGGCACGGGCGGCGTTGGCTTCCTCCAGCAGTTCGGGGTCCATCGCATCGCCCTGCAGGATGGTTGTCCGCGGCAAGCGCTGGGCGATATCTTCGGCACGGGAAGAATCCAGTTCGATGACCTTCGCGGAAATATCGCGGTTATCATCTTCAATAATCCGGGCCAGCCGCCGGCCGATATTGCCGCCCCCGACAATCAGCACCCGGTGGCTTTCCGGGACATCCTGGCCAAACGCCGCCATGGCGCGGCGCGTGTGGCTAGTCTCTGCCACAAAATACACCTCGTCTTTGGCGTAGAGCTGGTCCTGGTCGCTTGGCACAAAAGACCGCCCGTTGCGGGTCACGCCCACCACATTCACATTGAGGTCTGGAAACAGGGCCGTTAGCTGGCGCAACGGCGTGTTGATGACCGGGCAGTCTTCTTTGAGACGCACGCCGATCAACCGGATTTTGCCGTCCGCGAGCGAGATCATTTCCGTCGCTCCCGGCGCGTGCAACCGCCGCACGATGGCCAGCGCCACCTCTTGCTCCGGCGAGATAATCACGTCGATGGGCAGCGCACCCTCGGCAAACAGCCCTTTCCAGCGCTCGCTCGAGTATTCCTGGTCGCGCACCCGGGCAATTTTCATCGGCACATTGAACAGGTATTGCGCAACGGCGCAGGCCATCATGTTGACCTCGTCCGACAGCGTCGCGGCGATCAGCATGTCCGCTTCATGCGCGCCCGCATCCTGCAATACGCTGGGACGCGAGGCATAGCCGACGATCCCCCGCACATCGAGGCTGTCATCCATGCGCCGGATGAGTTCCGCAGACTGGTCGATGACCACCACATCATTGTCTTCGCTTGACAATTGCCGGGCGAGCGTGGTTCCGACCTGGCCCGCGCCACATATAATGATCTTCATCGGCTGTCGCTCACGGCCTGTCGGCGTTTAGTTGGACGCCCAGCGATTTCAATTTGCGGTGCAAGGCCGACCGCTCCATGCCAACATACTCCGCCGTGCGGGAGACATTGCCGCCAAAGCGCTCCACTTGCGCCAGCAGATAGTCCCGTTCGAACTGTTCCCGCGCCTGGCGGAGCGGCAAGGACAAAGCCTCCACCGGCCGATTAGAGGAGGCCGCCTCATGCAGCCGCCCGGTAATCTCCGGCGGCAGGGCATCGGGTCCGATTTCCTGTGTATCGCCTGCCAGGATCATCGTCCGCTCTATCGTGTTCCGCAACTGCCTGATATTGCCGGGCCAGTCATAGGTTTGCAGATGCGTTAGCGCATCTGCGGTCAGCGTCGGCACGGTTCGCCCGGCAGACTCCGCAACTCGCGACAGGAAGTACTGCGAAAGCCCCGGAATGTCTTCCCGGCGCAACCGGAGGGGCGGTACCTCGATCGGCACCACGGCAAGGCGATAGTAGAGTTCTTCCCGGAACGATCCTGCGGCGACGGCACTCCGCAGGTCCTGGCTGGTGGTTGCCATCACCCGCACCTGCACCTGCACGCGGGAGGCGCCGCCCACCCTCACGAACGATTGCTCCTGCAGCACCCGCAAGATCTTCGCCTGGGTTTCCAGCGGCATGTCCGACACTTCGTCCAGCAGCAGCGTGCCGCCATGCGCTTGCTCGAACGTGCCGATCAGGCGGTTGCTTTCCGGTGTCGGCGCTTCCGCACCAAACAGGCTGATTTCCATGGTTTCCGGCTCAATCGTCGCGCAATTGACCACGATGAACGGACCGTCGGCCTGGACCGATGCCTCGTGGATTTGCCGGGCGACGGATTCCTTGCCAACCCCCGCCGGACCGGAGATCAGCACGCGGCTGTTGGTGGGACCCACCTTTGCAATCGCCTGGGCCAGACTGCGCGAAGCCGCCGATTCGGTGACCACCGTCTGCCCGCCGGCTCTTGCCCTTAATTCCTCGTTCTCGCGCCGTAACTGGGTCGTTTCGATGGCCCGCTGCACCACGAGCAGCAAGCGGTCGGACTTGAACGGCTTTTCAATAAAGTCAAAGGCGCCGGCACGGATCGCTGCGACGGCAGTCTCGATATTGCCGTGGCCGCTGATCATCACGCAGGGCGTGCTCGGCGCCGCTTTTTGGACGGCTTCCAGCAGTTCCAGGCCATCCAGGCGGCTGCCCTCCAGCCAAATATCCAGGATGGCGAGATTGGGCTGACGCTCAGCGATGGCAGCCAGTGCCGAGTCGGAATCGGCCGCTTCCCGCACTTCGTAGCCTTCGTCCGACAGCAATCCGCCGATCAGCATGCGGATGTCGGCCTCATCATCGACGATCAGAATATCACGCGCCACCGTGAGCCTCCTCATCTGTCGGGGTCGCCTGAATCGCCAATTGAACCCGCGCGCCACCGCCTTCGCGGTCGTTAAAGCGGATCCAACCATAGTGATCGGTCACGATTTTCTGCACAATCGCCAGCCCCAGCCCTGTTCCCTTGGGTTTGGTCGTGACATAGGGGTCTGCCAACTTCTCGCGGACGTGAGGCGGCAGGCCGACCCCGTTGTCGGCCACCTCTACCGTAATGACTTTGCCATCCCGCGCCAGCGTCACGGACACCTCGCCACCTTCCGCGCCCTGCGGGCGTTGAGCAATGGCTTGGGACGCATTTTGCAGCACGTTGGTCATTACCTGCGAAATCTGATCTTGGTCGCAATAGGCGCTAACATCCTCGCCGATATCTAGCACAGCAAAGGTGATGAGGGGTTCTGCGTTTTGTTGAAGCGCAACGGATTCTCGCACCAGCGCCGAAAAATTGCACCAATCCTTGATCGGCGCGGGCATCCTGGCGAAGTCCGAGAACTCATCCACCAGACGGCGCAAGCTGTCGACCTGGCGCACGATAGTGTCCGTACACTGCTCGAACGTTTCCGGGTCATTCTCAATTGCCGGCAGGTATTTCCGCTTCAACCGCTCCGCCGACAATTGAATGGGGGTGAGGGGGTTCTTGATCTCATGGGCAATCCGGCGGGCAACATCTGACCACGCCGCCTTCCGCTGCGCATCCAGCAGATCGCTGATATCCGTGAAGGTCACCACCATGCCAGCATCGCTGCCCAACTCCTCCGTCACGCGCACCAACAAGGTCCGGGTGCCTTCCTCGGTCTCGTATTCGAGCTGCTCCTCCGCCGTCATTGCCGGCATACGGCGGCCACGCTCCAACAGGCTGGCAATTTCCGGCACCAGTTCGGCCAGTGGGTGGTCACGGTACCGGTCAAGCTCCAGACCTAGCAATTGGCTGGCCGTCCGGTTCGGGTAGCGGATCCGCCCCGCCGAGTCCAAGCCGATAACGCCGGCCGCAACGCCCGCCAACACGGCTTCGGTGAAGCGGCGGCGCTGGTCAAGCTGCCGGTTCGCCTCCATCAGTTCCTGGCGTTGGGTGCGCAATTGCGCGGTCATGCGGTTAAATACCCGGCCCAGCGACTGGAATTCACTCGCCTGGCCGAGCGGATTAAGCCGCACTTCCAGATCGCCTGCCCGCACCCGTTCCGCCGCCTCCATCAGCGACGACAAAGGCCGCGCCAACTGCCCTGCGATGGTCAGGCCGAACCAAATGGCGATCAACACCATCAGCAGGGCCAGAACGCCAAACATCACGGCAAAGGTCATTTCGATGTCGGCGCGTTCGGCCTGCAAGGCCTGGAAACGCCCGACTGCCGCCCTGACCTCGCCGACCCGGGTCAGCACTAGCCTGTCCACCGCCCGGCCGAGATACAGAAACTCGTCCGGGTCTTCCCACACCCGCACGAGGGCGCGCATCCGGTCGCTTTCCCGGCTGACCACCACGGCCACCTCGCCCGCCCGCGCACGGGCAACCGCCCAGTCCGGCACCCGCTCGTTGGCCATGCCTCCTGTCTCGCCGACCCGAGCGGACACCTGACCATTCGCGTCGAACAGAGCCACGGCGACCAAGTCGCGCCAGCGCATATGCTCTTCGAGTTGTTTGACCAAAAGCGCCTGGTCACGGTCATTTCGGTCATCGAGTTGGCGCAAATCGATGACGATCGAAAGCGCGTCGCGCGCCGCGGCCCGGCTTTGTTCCTGCAAATAGGCTTCGGCGACCGTCAGGGAGTTGGTAAGCGCCGTATCAACCTGGCTGCTGAACCAGCCCTGCAAGCCATTGTGGGTGAAGACGACGCTAAAGGTCGTGACCACAATGGCGGGTGCTGCGGCCACCAGGCTGAAGGAGGCCACCAGCCGCACGTGCAGGCCGGAGCCTGCCGCCCGCCGCCGCCTCTCCATCCACAGGCCGACAGCGCGGTAGGCGACCAGCGCCGCCAATGCCAGCAACAGCACCAGGTCGAGATTCAGCAGAACCAGCAGCGTCGGCGGGGTTGCCGGCAGGAAGGGCAACGACCCCGTAAAGGCCGCATAGGTCAGGGCCGTCGACGCCAGCGCAGTCAGGACAAGCGCCGCGGAAAGCCGCTGCCCCACGCGCCACCGGCGCACAATGTCCCGCACCCGCCGGGCACTGCGGGTCACCCAGCCAAGCCGGGGTCCGGACTCCGCGATTGCGCCCAGCCTCAAGTGCGCGCCAGCTCCTTCTCCACCAGCATGGCCCAATAGCTCGCGCCGTAGGGAAGGGCCTCATCATTAAAGTCGTAGCGCGGGTTGTGGACCACCACGCCGCCATGCTCGCCAACCTCACCGTTGCCCATGCGGATGTAGCAGCCAGGTTTCTCGTTCAGCATGAAGGAGAAGTCCTCCGACCCCATTCCCTGGGGCGCGTCGGTATCGACCTTGTCCTCGCCACAAAGCGTCCGGGCGACCCCGGCGCAGATTTCCATGTGCTGCTCGTCATTGACCGTCGGCGGATAACGCCGCTCGTAGCGCACGGTTGCCGTGGCTTCATGGGCGGCGGCAATGCTCTCGCTGAGCGAGCGCATCCGCGCCTCGGTCTGGTCCTGGATCTCCGGCTTGAAGCAGCGCACCGTGCCGCGCAGCACGACCTTCTGCGGGATGACGTTCCAGGTATCGCCGCCATGCACCTGGGTGATGCTGACGACCACGCTGTCGATCGGGTTGACGTTGCGGCTGGCGATGGTCTGAAGGCCGAGGACGATCTGCGCCTGCACGACGACCGGGTCGACGCCCTGGTTCGGACGGGCGGCGTGGCTGCCATAGCCCTCGATCTCGATCTCGAAGATATCGTAGCCCGCCATGGAGGGGCCGGCGCGCATCATTACCTCGCCAACGGGCAGGCCCGGCGAATTGTGCATGCCATAGACCGCATCTGCGGGGAAGCGCTCGAACAGCCCTTCCTCCACCATCACACGCCCGCCGCCCTCGTTCTCCTCTGCCGGTTGGAAGATGAAGTAGACGGTGCCGTCGAAGTTGCGCGTCTCCGCCAGATACTTGGCCGCGCCCAGCAGCATGGTGGTGTGCCCGTCATGGCCGCAGGCGTGCATCTTGCCGGGGTTCTGGCTCTTGTAGGCCACGTCATTGGCTTCCTCGATATCCAGCGCGTCCATGTCGGCCCGCAGACCGATGGAGCGCTTCGAGGTACCGTTCCGCAGCACCGCAACGATGCCCGTCTTGGCGATGCCCCGGTGGATTTCGTCCATGCCGAATTCCTCCAGCCGCTCCGCCACATAGTCGGAGGTCCAATGTTCCTCGAACGCTGTCTCCGGGTGCTGATGCAGCGTCCGCCGCCACTCGGTCATTACATCGTGGAACTGGCCGATACTGTTGATTATGGGCATAGGACTGACGGCTCCCTCGGGACTGCGGACGGCTGATTTGACATGCAATTGATGAGACTACTGGCGAGACTAGCACTTTGGCGCGGGAGTGAACATCCGGCACGGGCCCATCGCCGGGACCCGCGAAAGACTTTTCGCATCGCCTCAAAAGGGGGCGGGGGGCGCTCTCAAAGATATATTGCGAAGGAGGCCGCCGCGTGCCAGTCGTAACGGCTGGCGTTGGCCAGACGACACAAGGAACTCAGCATGACAATGCAAGTCATTGGCGCGGGCATCGGCCGTACCGGAACGATGTCCCTCAAATTGGCGTTAACCGAATTGGGCTTTGGGCCATGCCATCACATGGAAGAAGTCGGCAAGGCTATGCCAGTCCAAGTGCCGCTCTGGCAGGCCGCGCTGGCGGGTCAGCCGGATTGGACCGCGACCTTCGACGGGTTCAACAGCGCCGTGGACTGGCCGACGGCCCGCTTTTTCCGGGAGCTTCACGCCACTTACCCGGACGCCAGGTTCATCCTGACCCACCGCAGCCCGAAAAGCTGGGCGGAGAGCTTCGGCAGCACGATCTACCAGTTGATTTCGGATGCAGATAAGGCACCGCCGCACCTCCAGGAATGGCTCGCCATGGCGGGTGAGGTAATTCGTCAGACCGGCATCCCCATGGGCGCGGATCAGGCCGCGCTGGAAGCCGCCTTCACGGCCCACACCGCAGCAGTCAAGGAAGCCATCCCGGCAGACCAGTTATTGGTCTACGAGGTCAAGGAAGGCTGGGCGCCGCTTTGTGCGTTTCTGGGCGTGCCCGTGCCCGCAAGTGAATTCCCCCGCACCAACGACCGGAGCGGCTTCTGGGATCTTGTCGCCAGCGTGTCGTGAGACGCACCGGGACGCTGGAAGCGGGCCAAAGAACAACGGCCATGGCCGGAAACCGCAAACTCGCCGCCATCCACCACGGACGGCTTGTCAAAAAGGCCGGCGAGGGCGCTCTGATTAAAATCCGCAGCGTGGTGAACCCCGTCCGCTGCCTCGGCGAAATCCAAACCATCATGAGCGAGCACGAAGCGGGACTGCTAGCGTGATGCGCCTGCGAGCCTGCCTGGGGCTCTCTTCCTATCCAAATCCTTCCACAACGAACGCTGGCCGCCAGCATCGGACCGCCCATGTTTGAGCTTCTCCCCGATCTGACCACTTGGCTGCTGGTCATGGCAGGCGCGCTGGTCGCGGGCTTCACCACGGGCTTTGCCGGGTTCGGCACGGGCCTGGTGGCCTCCGGCTTCTGGTTTTATGCCCTGCCCGCCCATGCGGTACCGCCGCTGGTCGCTTTCGCCTCCGTCGCTGCCCAGATCGTCGGCCTGTGGGCGGTGCGCTCGGCCCTCGACTGGCGGGCCGCGCTGCCGATGATCGCTGGCGGCGTTTTGGGCGTGCCGGTCGGCGTCTGGCTCCTCAGCCTCGCCGCGCCCGGCGTGTTGCGCATCACGGTCGGTCTGTTCCTGGTGGTCTACGCCGCCGTGCAACTGGCCGGGCTGGTCAACCGCCTGTCGGTCAAGGGGAAGCACCGCATCTACGACACCGGCGTCGGAATCGGCGGCGGCATCCTCGGCGGCTTTGCCGGCCTTTCCGGCCCGCTCCCCCTGATCTGGATGCAGCTAAAGGGCGGCCCCAGCGCCCGGCAGCGCGCCGTCTACCAGCCCTTCAATCTGACGGTTCTGCTCCTGGCGAGCATCACCATGGCAGCCGGCGGCCAGGTCACCGAAGGCGCCGCCACCGTCGCGCTGGTCACCGTGCCCGTGACCCTGTTAGGTGCATGGATCGGCGCACGAGCCTATTCTGCCGCCGACGAGGCCCTGTTCCGCAGGGTCGTGCTGGGCCTGCTGCTGGTATCCGGCATCGTGCTGACGGTGCAGAACGCCGTTATGTGAGTACCGTTGTTGCGGCAATAAAAAAGGCATCTACATTCCTCTACATTTATCGACAAAAGTCTACATTTGGAGCCGAAAATGTAGATGCCGGGTTTATGTGATGTAGACACAATGTAGATACTGTGTAGATGGAATTTGGTGCCCGAATTGGGTATCTGGATATGCTGAAGGGGAATTTGACGAAAGCGCGCCAGACAGATATGGGAATTTATTCCTTATTTCGCAACCCTGCCTCACCGCCGCCCACACCCTCTTAAATCATGACCGTCTCAGTCGGACACAATCTTCAACAAACCTCAGAATGAAAACCTGCTCCCCAGCCGAGCCAAAGGCGAGGGCCGGGGCCTAGGACTGACCGCCTCCCCCCGAAACTCTGGACCCCGGACCGCCCCTGACGAGCCATCCGGGGAGATACACCGGCTGCCGGCCGCAACGGCCGTATTTCTGCTTGAGATATTTTTGCCCTAGGCTCAGGACCCATAAATGGGATTCCCGAATCGGTTGGAGGATGATTCAAACTCCCAAAATTGGGAGTTGTCCATGGCAGAGCATCATTTCTGGCTTTCGGAAGAACAATTCGCCCGGCTCCGGCCGCTATTGCCGAACAAACCTCGGGGCGTGCCCAGGGTGGATGACCGGCGTGTCATCAGCGGGATTATTCATGTTATCCGGAACGGCCTGATGTGGCGGGATGCGCCAGAGGCTTATGGCCCGCACAAGACGCTCTACAACCGGTTCAAACGCTGGAGCGAGGCGGGCGTCTTCGACCGGATTTTCGCGGAACTGGCAGCCGAGAGCCAGGCAACTGGCACCATCATGATCGATGCGACGCACCTGAAGGCGCACCGCACGGCGGCCAGCCTGCTGAAAAAGGGGCTTTATCCCGCTGCATCGGACGCTCGAAAGGCGGCCTGAACTCCAAGCTGCACGCGGTTTGCGATGGGGATGGCAAGCCATTGATCTTGTTGCTGACCGAGGGCCAGGCCAGTGACTACAAGGGCGCCGCCATCATGTTGCCGGCCTTGCCTCCCGCCGGGTTTTTGATCGGCGACAGAGGGTATGACAGCGATCCCTTCCGCGATGGACTGCGGGCCATGGGCATCGAGCCCTGTATTCCAGGAAGAAACAACCGCCTGCGGCCAGTACCCTACGACGAGGGGCTCTATCGTCAGCGAAACCGCATCGAACGCATGTTCGGACGCCTCAAAGACTGGCGCCGCATCGCCATGCGCTATGACCGCTGCGCCAACACCTTCTTCAGCGCCATATGCATTGCTGCTACCGTGACGTTCTGGTTATGAGTCCTGAGCCTAGCAGGCTGCCGAAGAACTTGGTCACCCGCATCCTGAGTAGCCCTGACCATTGGTCAGGGCGTATCGAAGGGGCCTTTTGGGGTCGTGCCGGGCCCCTTCGATACGCTCACTGCCGCTCGCTACTCAGGATGCGGGCCATGTGTCAGCATTTTTCGCCAGCCTGCTAGACGGACGGACGAGATCTCTTCCGAATGGAATCCAGCAATTTGGTACGTGAATACCCTATACCAGCCCATCCCGCTCCACCGCCGCGCGCAGGGC
This sequence comes from Alphaproteobacteria bacterium, assembly GCA_965222315.1. Classification (GTDB taxonomy): domain Bacteria; phylum Pseudomonadota; class Alphaproteobacteria; order Bin95; family Bin95; genus JACKII01. The sequence goes on from OZ244951.1 coordinate 4,736,747, forward strand.
CGCCCGATGCTCCGGGTCGGCAATGGCGATCATCGCCTCCACCCGCTCGGCCAGGCTTCGCCCCCTTAGCTCCGCCATGCCGTGTTCGGTGATGATCACGTCTGCGTCCGCTCTTACCGTCGTCACCGGCCCTGACAGCCGCGCCACGATCCGGCTGGCCCGCTTCCGGCCCGCTGTCGAGCCCAGTGTGATGATCGCCCGCCCCTCCGGACTTGCCAGGCCCGCCCGCTGGAAGTTCACCTGACCGCCGACCGCACCGATATAGTTGCCGCCCACGGCCTCCGAGCCGATCTGGCCGGTCAGGTCCACCTCAAGCGCGGAGTTGATCGCAAACAACCGCCGGAAATTGCCCAATACCGCCGCGTTATGGGTATAGCGGCCCCGGCGCATGAGCAGGCGCGGGTTGCGGTCGGCAAAATCATACAGCTTGCGGCTGCCATAAAGCGCCGTCACCACCGAAAAGCCCTGGTCTGTCTCCTTGTGCTGGTTGGTGATCGCCCCCGCTTTCACCAGGTCCACAAAGCTATCGGCGACAGAGCCGCTGTGGACGCCCAACTCCTTGTGCCCTGCCAGCGCCGCCGCAATGGCGTCCGGCGTCGCGCCGACCCCGTATTGGATCGTCGCCCGGTCCGGCACCAGACGCGCCACTTGCGCTGCAATCGCCTCATCCGCCGGTCCTGGCGCACGCGCCACCCAGGGGTAGGGCTCCGCGACAGACGGAAACACGGCGGTCAGGAGGTCGGAGGAAATCTCCGCATCGCCGTGGGTCCAGGGCATGGCGGCGCTTTCTTCCGCCAGCACCACGCGGGCGTTCTCCATGGCGTCCCGTAGATGATCCAGTGTGATGCCAAGCGACCGGCGGCGGGCCTCGTCGGCGGGCGTGACGGTGCAGAGCACCACGTCGGGGCGCAGATGGCCTTCCTCGAACAGGGTGCCATAGTCGCTGAAGTGCGCGGGAACGATATCCAGCTTGCCCGCCTGGAACAGCTTCGCATTCACGCCGAAGCCATCCATCGCCACATAGCGCACGCCCGGCACGGTCAGCCGCTCCGCGCCAGGGTCCAGCGGAAAGCTGTTCAGCAGCCGGATACCGCCTAGGCTCTCCGCCTGCTGCAGCAGCGCCTTCACCAGCCCCTGCGGTGCGGAGCCCAATTGCGCCACAAAGACCAGATCGCCTGGCTTGATGTAGGGGGAGAGATCAATGGTCATGGATAAGCTGCCTGAGAGGGGCGGAAAGGTGATCCGCCTATTCTGACGGTAGGCGCCGGCTGCTATTTCCCGCCCTCATAGGCTTCGATCAGGCCCAGCAGGGATTCCGGCAGGGGCGCGGCCTCATGGGTTTCCTGGTTGGTATAGACCCAGACCACCTCACCCGTGGTGCGCAGGTCTTCCTTGCCGGCCCCATGGATTTCGAAGGCAAAGGTCAGGCTGGTGCGGCCGATCCGGCCGGGCCGGACACCAACCTCGATGTCCTCACGCTTACCGATCGGCGCCTTCCATTCCACCACCGCACGCACCGCATGGTAGTCATGATTGGAGGCCTTCACCTCGCCCTCATAATCCAGGCCGATGGCCACGATATACTCCGTAATCGCCGTATCGAAGTACGTCAGGTAGTGTGCGTTGAAGACGATGGCCTGATTGTCCACCTCCGAATAACGCACACGGGTGGGCCAGAAAAACCGGAAATCGCTGCGGGCCATGGGTCGGGGGTCTCTTTTGTTGTCAGGGTAGCCTGTTGGCGGGTGACGGAAGCGGCGGATATCCGCTTAGGGAACCGGCAGGCACCAAAGCGCCAATTGCGGCTTGTCCGAGGCCCGCATGCCGTGAAAGATATTGGACGTGTTGTAGACGATGCCGCCGGGACCCGGCGCGAACCACGCGCCCCGGTCCTGCCGCCACTCACCGGCGGTCAGCGCCAGATACAATTCCTCCGGCGGATGCCGGTGATCGGGGTAGGACGCGCCAGGCGCAACCAGGCTGATGCCAACCCGCAGGTCGTCCCGCACCTCCAGGCTGCCAACGCGGTCCGCCGGGCCGATCAGGCTCGCCAGCGCATGACGTTCCGGGAAGTCCGGCTCCGCCTCCGCCTCCAGCCCCTGCCGCCGGTACCAGGCGATCCGTGGCCCAAGCCTCTCCAGCGCCACCGCAGTCCTGGCCGCCGAACCGCCAGCCGCCTTCGCGTTCGCCAAGGCCTCCGGCAAATACGCACAAGCCGGCGGCAGTTCACCGGCAGCCGCAGTTCCACCCGCAGCAGCCTTCCCGGGCGTCCCGGCCGCGGCTTTCACCCTCTCCAGCACACCGGCAGCGCCAGAGCCGGGCTCCACCTTGGCGGCAAGACCGCCGATCAGGGCGTCTAGCAGGTCCTGAAAGTCGGGATCACGGGCGGCAGGCATGGCGGAACTCCTTCGGAAGAGCCTTTTCTGAATCGCAGCCTAATCCGGCTTGCGGCCCCAGACCACCTTGGTCATGCCGGGGATCAGCACGTCCACATTGGTGTCGGTGAAGCCCGCGCCTTGCAGCACGCCCTCCACCCAGCTCGGCGTAAGCGACTTCGCGGCAGGGGTGAAGGCCAGATGCTGCAACTGCCAGAGCGCCGCCAGCGGCGGGCCGGAACGGTCGTCCTCCACCATAAAGTCATGCACGACATAGAGGCCGCCGGGCTTGGTCACCTCGAACGCATGACGGGCCAGTTCGGGGATCGAGTCGCCCGGCACGCCATTGTAAAGATAGCTCATCAGGACCGCGCCGACATCGGTCGGCCACTCAGCTTCCAGCGCGTTGCCGCCGATGAACTCGATCCGGTCGGAAAGGCCGGCTTCCGCCACTTTTTCCCTGCCAAGGCCGACAACGTGCGGAAAGTCCAAAACGGTCACGCGCAGGTTCGGATTGGCCTCGCACAGGCGAATCGCCATGCCGCCAGTGCCGCCCGCCACATCGAGCAGGTGATCAACACTGGAAAAGTCGATCATGCGCGCCAGCGACCGCCCCGGCCCAAGCGAACCGGCATGCTGGGATTCACTGTAGAGGCGGGCCTCTTCCTCGTTCTCCATCCATTTGGCATAGCTGTCGACATCGTCCGGCGACATGCTGTCGGTGACGACGCCTTCCAACTGCTGCATGAAGCCGTACATCTGCCGGTCGATCTGCAGGCGCAGATAATCGCCGAAATCGTAGCGCGCGCCCGTGACCAGAAACGCCTCCGCGCCCGGCGAGTTGCTGTAGAGATCGCCCTCGCGGGTCAGCAGGCCGATGGCATTCAGCGCGGTGAGGATGGTGGTAATGCGGTTCTCGGGGACACCGGCTTCTTCAGCCAATGTCTTGGCATTTTTTGGCGTACCGGAAAGATTCGTGAAAATGTTGCAGTGCAAAGCAACAAACAGCGCTTTAGAAGCCATAAATCCAAATGCAATATTGGATATTTCTTCTGCTTCTGTTATCGGCTCCACGACTTCTTCCTTTCAGGTATTGCATAAATTTCCACCAAACTATGCGCCTGCCCGGTTGGTTTTAGCCCGGCTCATAACGCATCCATTGTACGGCGAACGGGAGGGCTTTAGCATACCACCCGCCAAAGGTCTAACCTACTATCCCCCGCCGGAGAAACCGCCATGCGCGCCCTTGTTTGCCAGGAGTTTGGCCCGCCCGAGCAATTGACGCTTGGCGACCTTCCCGAACCCGAGCCCAAGGCCGGGGAGGTGCTGATCAACGTCGAGGCGGCAGGCGTCTCCTTCGCCGACACGCTGATGATCCGCGACTTGCACCAGAACAAGCATACCCTGCCGTTCGCCGCCGGGATGGAGGCCGCAGGAACCATTGCCAAGCTCGGCGAGGGTGTTTCGGGTCTTGCGGTCGGCGACCGGGTCATGGCGCTGGTCTATGACGGCGGCCACGCGGAACGCGCCGTCGCACCCGCACCCGAAACCTTCCGCATTCCGGACTCGATGGAGGCTGCCACCGCCGCCGCCCTCTGCGCCGCCTATCTCACCAGCCACGGCGCGCTGGTCTGGCAGGCGCGGACGAAACCGGAGGAAAAAGTGCTCGTGCTGGGCGCAGCCGGCGGCGTCGGGCTCGCCGCCGTGGAAGTCGCCAAAGCCCTGGGGGCAGAGGTGATCGCGGCGGCCTCGTCCGCCGAAAAACTGGCCATCGCCGTCGCTCACGGGGCGGATCACGGCGTCAATTATGCAGAGACCGACCTGCGCAAGGCGGTCCTGGACCTGACCGGCGGGGATGGCGTCAACGTCGTCTACGATCCCGTTGCCGGCGACCTGTACGAGCCTGCCTTCCGCTCCCTGGACTGGGGCGGCCGCTATCTCACGATTGGCTATGCGGGCGGCAGCATCCCCAAAATTCCGGCCAACCAATTGCTGGTCAAGAACCGCAGCGCCCTCGGCTTCGCGCTGTTTTACTACCGCAAACGCCGCCCCGATCTCCTCGCAAGGTCAGCGGCAGACCTCATGCGCTGGTTCGAAGAGGGCAAACTCAGGCCGGAAATCTCTCAACGCTATCCGCTTGCCGACGGTGCGGCGGCCATGCGCCTGATTATGGACCGCAAAGCCGCTGGCAGGCTGGTGATCGATGTCCACTCCTGAAATGCCCGGGCAGGGCACGACAGCGCGCTACGACGCCGTCGTCTTTGACCTTCTGACGGCTCTGATCGATTCCTGGACGCTCTGGAATGACGTCGCAGGCGGCGAGGCCGCCGGTCAGGCTTGGCGGCAAGCCTATCTGCGCATCACCTATGGCTGCGGCGAGTACCGCCCTTACGAAGATCTGGTCGCCGAAGCCGCCGCGGAAGCCGGTCTTCTGCCTACCAAGCCGGACGAACTGGCGACCCGGTGGCGTGAGTTGCAGGCTTGGCCGGAGGTCGGGGCGGTGTTGTCGGCGCTGGCGCCAACGGTGCGGCTGGGCGTCGTGACCAATTGCTCCCGAGTACTTGGCAATATGGCGGCGAACCAGGTGTTTCCCGGCTTCGATGCCGTCGTGACGGCGGAAGATGCGGGCTACTACAAGCCGCGGCCGGAGCCCTATTCCCATTGCCTGACCGCCCTCGGCACGCTACCGGAGCGAACCCTGTTCGTGGCGGGTTCTGCCGCGGACGTGCCGGGCGCGATGGGCGTCGGGATGACGGTCTATTGGCATAACCGTATTGGCCTGCCCGCCACCGGAACGGCCAACCCGGCATGGCACGAGAGCGACCTGCACGCTTTGCCCGCCTTGGTTTGATCGCCTTGGTTTGACCGGCTATCCCGCGCGGGGATGTCGTCGCTCTACCCCTGCGTGAAGTGCGTCACAGACCAGTGACCATGATCACTGCATGATCGTTTTCTGCGCAGTTCAAGCTTGCGATGCGGCCGGTGCGGCCTCACTTGGAAATGCGTCATTAACAGGAGAGCGGTCATGGAACCTTGGGTTCGGAAAGTCTTGGCGATACCGGTCATAACGGTCGCGCTCATCCTCTGTATTGCTGCCATCGGTACCGCAAAGGCAAAGGACGGCAACCGTGGTGACGGACCGCTCCCGCCCATCGAACGCGCCTATGGCCTGGAATACGTGCCCCTGCGCGGCGAGACCGTGGCAATGGCCGTGCGCACCGTCGTCCTCCACCAAAACGGCAAAACCTACTCAGCCTCGACCGGGAAGGGGTTGACCGTCAAAAACCAGAATGTCCTCTCCCTTGCCCGTGTTCCGCTCCTGGGGCCGTTGACCGATCCGCCCTACGAGCGCCCCGCTTTCGCCGGCAAATACCGGGTCGCAGACGTCCTCGCCCAGAACGATACGCTATTCATCACCCTGCCCGGCGAGACCCCGCTGCCGGACGGTGTCGTCATCTTCAATCAAGACAATGCATTCATTCTGAACGAGAAACCGACCCCGGCCGCATCCGGCACGCCGGAGGTTGGCGGCCCTGTTGTCGCCAGCGCCTACTTCAATCCTGAAGAGCGCAACCTGCTGATCATGGTCCGCCCTTCGATTATCATGGATGGGGGCCTGTTTTAGCGCGGAACCAGCGCCAGCCGCGCAGCGCAGCGCCGCCGCGGCTACGTGTTTGTTGCCGCATCCTTCATGCGCGTTAGGATCAGAGCCACCGCTTCAACACAAGGCCCGCTCTATGATCGACGATACCGCGCTTGACGCCCTGTTCCGCACCGCCCGCACCCAGAATGCCTGGACGGGCAAAGGGATCTCTGACGATCAGCTGCGCGCTCTCTACGACCTGACCAAAATGGGGCCGACCTCGGCCAATTGCTCGCCGGCCCGCTTCGTTTTCGTGCGCTCCCCGGAAGGCAAGGAGAAGCTCCGCCCCGCCCTTTCCAGCGGCAATCTGGAGAAGACCCTGTCCGCCCCGGTCGTCGCCATCGTCGCCTACGACAAGGAATTCCACACCAAACTGCCGGAGTTGTTCCCGCACAGCCCGGACGCCCAGTACTGGTTTACCTCCAGCCCGGAACTAGCCCATGAAACCGCCTTCCGCAACGGAACGCTCCAGGGCGCCTACCTGATCATGGCCGCCCGCGCGCTCGGCATCGGCACGGGGCCCATGTCCGGCTTTGACAAGGCCAAGGTGGACGAGGCCTTCTTCGCCGGCACCAACTGGGCCTCGAACTTCCTGATCAATTTGGGTGAAGGCGACCCCTCCGCCGTGTTCGACCGCAGCCCGCGCCTGGCCTTCGACGACGCCTGCGTGTTGACATAAGTGCTTTAAACGCCGCCAGGATAAGGACAGTCCAGAATGGCCCAGCAAGCAGCGGTGACGGTGATCGAGCATCCGCTGGTGCAGCACAAGCTATCGGTCATGCGCTCCATCGATACCGATACGCCGACCTTCCGCTCGCTCGCCCGCGAAATCGGGATGCTGATGGCTTATGAAGTGTTCCGGGACCTGCAACTGGCCAACCGGACCATCACCACCCCGATTACCACGATGCAGGCGCCGATGGTTGCCGGCAGAAAGCTTGTGCTGGCCCCAATCCTGCGCGCAGGATTGGGCCTTGCGGAGGGGATGCTGGATCTGATCCCTGCGGCGCGCGTTGCGCATATTGGTCTCTACCGCGATCACGATACGCTGGAAGCGGTAGAATACTATTTCAAGGCGCCCGACCGTATCGAAGAGCGCCTGGTGGCGCTGGTCGACCCAATGCTGGCAACCGGCAACTCTGCCATTGCCGCCGCCAACCGTTTGAAAGCCGCCGGCGCAGCCGAAATCCGCTTTCTCTGCCTGCTGGCGGCACCAGAGGGCGTCGTCCGGTTCACGGAAGCCCATCCCGACATCCCGCTATACACCGCCGCCATCGACAGTCACTTGGACGAAAACGGCTATATCGTGCCCGGCCTCGGCGATGCGGGTGACCGGATGTTCGGGACGAGATAATTTTTTCTTAACTTATTGAAATACTGGAGCATTTCAAATTGTCCCGCATTCGGCTAGGCATGCTCACTCCATCCTCCAATACCGTCCTGGAGCCCCACACCGCTGCCATGCTGGGGGGCCTGGCGGATGTCTCCGCCCATTTCAGCCGGTTCCGGGTGACCCAGATCAGCATGGAAGAGGGCGCCCAAGCCCAATTCACCCTTGAGCCCATGCTCGCCGCGGCAGAACTGCTGGCTGATGCCAAAGTTGACGTTATCTGCTGGAACGGCACGTCTGCCGGTTGGCTCGGTTTCGCGCAGGACACCGCTCTTTGTGCCGCGATTACCGAGCGAACCAGTGTCGCGGCCTGTTCCGCAGTCCTGGGCATGAATGGGTTGCTGCAGCGCCTGGGCACCAAGACATTCGGCCTGGTCTCCCCCTATACCGACGAAATCCAAGACCGCATCATCACCAACTACGCCGCAAACGGCTGGGAATGCACTGCGGACCGCCGATTGCAGATCATCGAGAATTTTGCCTTCGCAACGGTGCCGGAGAAGGAAATCGAGCACCTCTGCCTGGAAGTTGCTTCGTCCGGTCCCGATGCCATCCTCATTTATTGCACCAATATGGCGGGTGCGCGGATCGCAGCGCGGATAGAGCAGCAAACCGGCGTTCCCGTGATCGACAGCACCGCGGCAGCCCTTTGGGCCGCGCTTCGGACTGCGAACCAGGACCCTTCCGGGATCGAAGGCTGGGGAAACATCTTCGCCCTGTAATGCCGGGTAATACACTGCGAACTTAGGCGGAACGAACCATCAAACACCGATCATTGAGCGCCGGAATAAGGCAGGAATCCCCGGCCAAGCCAAAGGCGAGGGCCGGGGCCCACAAATTGCGGCGGCCGGTGAACATTCACACCCCCAGACCATTCATGCCAAGTTATCCGGGAAACAAGACCACCGGCCAGCCGTGGCAACCATGTTTCTGTTCAGAATGATTTTGCCTTAGTTCGTCCGGCCGCGCAGCAAGGCAATCACACCGTCCAGTTGGTCCAGTGTGCGGTAGTGCAGGGTCAGCGAGCCCGCCTGCGAGTCCTCGCCCTTTGGCTTGAGCGTCGCACGCAAACCCAGGCTCTCCGCCAGTTCCCGCTCGACAGCCCGGACGTTGGGGTCTTTCACCGGCTTGGAGCGCGGCCCCGGCGGCGGCAGCTTTGCCAATTGCTCCGTCTGGCGGACAGTAAGGCCCAGGCGGACAATCCGGTGCGCCAATCCCTCTGGATCGACCGCGCCGACCAGAGCGCGCCCATGCCCCGCCGACAATTGCCCGGAGGCCAGCATTTCCCGGACTTCCGGCGGCAGCCGCAACAACCGCAAAGTATTCGTGACTTGCGCCCGGCTCTTGCCGATCACATCCGCCACCGCTTCCTGGGTCAGCGTGTATTCCTCGATCAGCCGGCGGTAGGCCTCTGCCTCCTCGACCGGCGACAGATCTTCGCGCTGCAGGTTTTCTACAAGCGCAATGGCCAGCGCATCGCGGTCGGAGATGGCACGGACCACCACGGGGACCTGCTCCAAGGCCGCCTCTTGCGCCGCCCGCCATCGGCGTTCGCCGGCGATAATTTCAAAAAGCCCCTCCTTTTGCGCCGACGGCCGCACCACCAGAGGTTGGATGATACCCTGCGTCTTGATACTGGCGACGAGGTCAGCAAGCGCCTCCGGCTCGAAGTAGCGCCGCGGCTGCAAAGGCGACGGCTTAAGGCGGGAAATCGGCAAGGACTGCACTTGCTCCCGCCGGCCCCCATTCTCCGGCAGGTCACCCAACAGCGCCGCCAGGCCGCGTCCCAAAGCCTTCGGTTTGCTCTTTTTTTCCGGAGTTTCGTCTGCCATCGGCCCGCTCCTCAGCCTGCGAGCCGCGCGAGGCGCTGCTCTAATTCTTCCGCCAGCGCAACATAGGCCAGAGAGCCCGCGCACCGCCGGTCATACAGCAACACCGGCAATCCATGCGACGGTGCTTCCGAAATCTTTACGTTGCGCGGAATTTCGGTGGAAAACACCAAATCCCCCAGATAGCGCCGCACATCGTCCCCAACGGCGCTGCTCAAATTGTTCCGGCGGTCCACCATGGTGAGCAGAACCCCTTCGACGGCGAGGCCGGGGTTCAGCGCGCGCGTCACTTGCTCAATCGTCCGCAACAGATAGCTAAGTCCTTCCAAAGCCAGGAATTCCGCCTGAAGCGGCACCAGCAGGCTGTCGGCAGCCGCCAGCGCATTGATCGTGAGCAATCCCAGGGCAGGCGGGCAATCGATCAGCACCAGATCGAACGCCGGGTCGAAAGCCACGGCATCCGCGGCGTTCAGGATCGATTTCAGGTGAAATTCACGGTCCGCCAAGGCAGAGAACTCTACCTCGGCGGCGGCTAGATCCTGTGTTGCAGGGACCAGCATCAGCCGTGGCACGGCAGTCGCCACAACTGCGTCCCGCAACGCGCACTCCCCCGTCAGCACCTGGTACATGCCGCGTTCACGGTCGGTGCTGCTGACACCAACCGCCGTCGAGGCATTGCCTTGCGGGTCAAGGTCCAGCAGCAACACCTGGTAGCCGCGTTCGGCCAGGGCCGCCGCCAGGTTGACCGCGGTCGATGTCTTGCCGACACCGCCCTTCTGATTTGCCACCGCGATAACGCGGGCGGCTCTACTGGTTTCCATCGCTATGACTGCTATTACCGTTCCGCCAAAGACCGCAATTCTAATATCACGGCTTGCCGGTCTGTCACGCTTTCATGGACGGTCAGGGCAAAGGAAAATCCGATTTCCGCCGCCCGGACCTCTTCCTGCCACCGCGCCCCTTTCGGCAGCAGCAGCCGGGTATCAGCGTCGCAGAACGGCAAACAAAGGCCCAACAGGCCCGGAAGAGCGGTCAGGGCGCGCGCCGTCATCACCGCCACCGGACCCGTCGTCTCGCGGCCAACAGCCTCCGCCCGCGCCGCATGCACCCGGCAATCCAGGCCGGTCTGCTCCGCGACGAACCGCAGGAAGGCCGCCTTGCGATGATTCGATTCGATCAGATGGACGTGCGGCACGCCGGCTATCGCCAAAACCAGACCCGGCAGCCCCGCGCCCGATCCCAGGTCCACCAGGCTGCCCGCGTCATTGACCTTGGCCTCGCGCCCGGCATCAGCAGAAACCAACGGCAGCAATTGCCAGGAATCCAGAATGTGCCGCTCCCAAAGAGACGGCAGGGTGCTAGGCGCAACCAGATTGAGCGTCTTTTGCCAGTGCTCCAAATGCCCGGCATAGGCCTGGAGCTTCTGCCATACGGCCTCCGAAACCGGCGCAATCTGCTGCAATCGCTGCCGTTCGGCGGCCAGAGAGGTCACGCCGCCGCCTTCCGGTTGCCGCGCCGGACGTACCGGAGCAAGGCGACAATGCCGGCCGGCGTCATGCCGGGAATACGGCTGGCGCTGCCCAATGTTGCGGGCCGCGTGTGCTCCAGCTTTTGCCGTTCCTCCGTGGAAAGGCCCGCCACCTGACCATAGTCCAGCGCAACCGGCAGCGCCAGACCCTGGTCCCGGCGATAGGCTTCCACATCGGCCCGCTCCCGCTCGAGGTAGCCGTGATAGCGCGCGTCCGTCGCCAACTGCGCCCCGATGGCGGGAGAAATGGCCTTAAGCTCCGGCCAAATCTCACCGAGTTGGGCCAGGTCGGCTTTCGGCTGGCCCAGACACTCCCAGGCGGAGCGGATGCGGCCATCCTTGTTCACGGCAAGGCCTGCACGCGCCAGCACCGGCGGAGTCGCCGTTGCGGCCTTCAACGCTGCCGCACCCGCCCGCAAGGCCTCATCCTTCGCCGCAAAAGCCTGCCGCCGCTCGGCGCCCACCAGCCCGAGCGCAATGCCTTTGGCCGTCAGACGCTGGTCGGCATTGTCGGCCCGCAGCGCCAGGCGGTATTCCGCCCGGGAGGTGAACATGCGGTAAGGCTCATCGACGCCGCGGGTCACCAGATCGTCGATCATCACGCCGAGATAGGCTTCCGCGCGATCGAAATGAACCGCATCACTGCCGCCTGCCCGCCGCGCCGCGTTCAGCCCCGCGACCAGCCCCTGCGCCGCGGCCTCCTCATAACCCGTGGTGCCATTGATCTGCCCGGCAAGAAAGAGCCCGGGTATGCGCTTGGTTTCCAGCGCGGGCGTCAATTCCCGCGGGTCGACATAGTCATACTCAATGGCATAGCCGGGCCGGGCCACTTCCACCCGTTCCAGCCCCGGAATGGTGCGCAGAAACCGCTCCTGAACGTCCGCCGGCAGGGAAGTCGAGATGCCATTGGGATAGACCAGATCGCTGTCCAAACCCTCCGGCTCCAGGAATATCTGGTGATTCGCCTTATCCGGAAAGCGCATCACCTTGTCTTCGACCGACGGGCAATAGCGCGGTCCCGGTCCCGACAGCTTTCCGGCGTACATCGCCGTCCGATGCACGTTCGCCCGGATGATCTCGTGGGTTTCCGCCTGGGTGTGCGTGATATGGCAGGAAATCTGCGGCACCCTGATCCGGTCCGTGAGCCAGGAGAGGGGCTCCGGCGGATCGTCGCCCGGCTGCTCCTCACACCGCGCATAGTCGATGCTGCCCCGATACAGGCGGGCGGGTGTCCCTGTCTTCAGGCGGCCCATGCGGAACCCGGCCGCCTCTATGCGCTCGGCCAGCGGCACGGCAGGCTGCTCGCCAACCCGGCCCGCCGGGGTCTGTTCCTCGCCAAGGTGAATGACGCCGCGCAGAAAGGTGCCTGTGGTAATGACGACGGCCGAGGCCCTGTACCGGGCGCCGCTTGCACCGAGCACGCCCGCCACCGCGCCATTCTCGACCAGCAGATCCTCTACCGGATCCGCAACCAGCGTCAGGCCGGGCGTTTGCCGCAGAGCATCCTGCATGGCGGCCTTGTACAGCTTCCGGTCCGCCTGCGCCCGCGGGCCCTGTACTGCGGGGCCTTTGCTGCGGTTCAGCAAGCGGTACTGAATGCCTGCCTCGTCGATCACCCTGGCCATCAGCCCGTCAAGGGCGTCAATCTCCCGGACAAGATGGCCCTTGCCAACCCCACCAATTGCCGGATTGCACGACATTTCACCGATGGTTTCGATCTTATGGGTGACCAGCGCCGTCCGCGCGCCCGCACGGGCGGCGGCCGCGGCCGCTTCGCACCCGGCATGGCCACCGCCAACAACAATAACGTCAAAGCTGTTCATTCCGTCCGCCTCTCGCCTGCCCGATGTTTCACGTGAAACATTCCTCATTTCCCGATACAGAACTCGCGGAAAATCAGATCGAGCACATCTTCTATATCGCTTCGGCCCAGGATTTTCGAGAGGTCGCGGTTGGCCTGATGGATCAGGTGCGCCTGGACTTCAGGCTCCAGCGCAAGCGACCATTCCGATAGCACTTCCTGCACAGCCGCCAAACTCTCCCGGTGGCGCTGCCGCGTCACGAAGGTTGCCTCGCCAGCCGCCAAATCCTGACGGGCATGATCTAGCAGAGCAGCGAGCAGCGAGTCGATCCCGTCTCCGGTTTTGGCCGAGACAGCCCACGCGCCAGGATGCTCTTCCGTGCCGCCAAGCGTACATAAGTCGGTTTTGTTCCAGACCAGTATATCCCACTCGGCGCCTACGATGCCTAGATCCGCCGGCAGGTTTGCCCATTGGGCGGAATCCAACACCAGCATGGTCAGGTCCGCCCGCTCGGCCAGGCCGCGGGCCCTGCGCACGCCCTCGGCCTCCACGGCATCGGCGGCTTCTCGCAGCCCTGCAGTGTCCGCCAGGGTGACGGGATAGCCGCCCAGATCCATCGACACTTCGACGATATCGCGCGTCGTGCCCGGTATGCTGGAGACGATCGCCGCCTCCCGGCCCGCCAATGCATTCAACAGACTGGATTTCCCGGCATTCGGCGGGCCGACAATGGCGATCAGATAGCCCTGGCGCAGCCGCATGCCGGCGTCGGCCTTGCCGAGTTCGGCCTCTACTTCGGTCAATACGCCTGTCACGGCCTCCGCCGCCGCTTGCTCCAGCGCTTCCGGCAGGTCTTCGTCGGCAAAGTCGATGCTGGCCTCGATATAAGAGAGCGCCGTTTGCAGCCTCGCGCGCCAGCCCCCTGTCTAATACCTCACCGCCTTCCACGTCGCGCAATGTGCACAGTGTCAACTTGCGGGGAGGCGGCAGGTCCTTGGCCATGAGTCCACGCAAAACAGGTCCGGCGGCAGGCCCGGAGATCCGCAGGACCGCGACACCGGCGGGCAAGGCGCCACTGGCGAGCGCCACAATACTGTCCCGCTGAAAGGCCTCCTGTCCGGCACTGTCCTGCATTCAAACCTCATTTCCGGCGCTTCGCGGCGCTGCGCCCGCGCAAATAGGGTCTCGCCGCCCGGCGCCCGCCGCGATAGCATGGCTTCCTGTGGGCTGCCACCCAAAGTTCCCCTGCCAAGGCGGAGTTCACCATGTCCGGCAATTCTTGCAACCGTCACGCCATACGGGCGGAAACCGCCATCGGCGCATTGCTGATCGTCAGCAACGGCGACGCTCTCACGCGCATCACCTGGGTTTCGCCTGGCAAAGGCGATTTGCCCAATGAAGCGCCAACGCCCCTCTTGCGGGAGGCCGCCCGCCAACTGGCAGCCTATGCCAATGGAGACCTGCAAGCATTCGACCTGCCGGTAAAGGCCCACGGCTCCTCGCACGAACAGGCCGTCTGGCATCAAATGCGTCTGATTCCTTATGGTGAAACAAAGACTTATGGAGATCTTGCCGCCGCCATCTCTTCCAGCCCCCGCGCGGTCGGCAGAGCCTGTGGCGCCAATCCCGTCCCCGTTGTCGTTCCCTGCCACCGGGTCATGGGGCAAAGCGGCAAGCTGACAGGCTTCTCCGGCGGCGACGGCGTCGCGACGAAAGCAATGCTCCTTGACCTCGAAAGACGGCACAGTACCCAACAATTAGAGGGGTTGCCTCTGTTCGCCGGCGAGTAGCCTCTCCCCAGACCGCCAGAGCAAGCCTTAAGGAGTGCGCCTTCGTGCAAACCTTTGCCGAAATCTACGCCATCGCGTGCGAACGTCACGGCGGCGCCGACAGCCTGGAAGCAGAGCTGCCCCAGCCCCTGTCACCCGCGGACATTCGTGCCATCCCGGACCATCGCTGGCTCGCCAGCTTTTCGCGCATGGTGTTTCAGACCGGCATGTCCTGGAAGGTGATCGACGCCAAATGGCCGGGCTTTGAGGAAGCCTTCCACGGCTTCGATCTGGGGCGCAACGCCATGCTCTCGGACGATGACCTGGACGCGCTGGTAAAAGACACCCGCATCGTCCGCCACATGCCCAAGATCCGCAGCGTGCCCGCAAACGCCGCCATGCTGCTGGCCTTCGCAAAGGAACATGGCAGCGCCAGCGCCCTCTTCGCGGATTGGCCCAAGACCGACTATATCGGTCTGCTTAATCTGTTGAAAACAAAGGGTAATCGCCTGGGTGGCAATACGGCCGCCTTTGCCCTGCGCTTTCAGGGGCTCGACGGCTTCGTCTTCAGCCGGGATGGTGTCGCCGCTTTAATTCGCGCGGGCGTCGTTGAAAAACAGCCGAAATCCGCCCGCAACCTCGCCAAGGTGCAGGAGGCGCTGAACGCCTGGATGGCGGAGAGCGGCCGTGGCCTCAGCCACATCAGCAAGATCCTGGCGAGTACTATCGACGCTGCGGATTAACCAATCCCAAGCGGCATGCCTATTCCCCGGTATTGACTTCCCACACTGCCACCCTTGAGGTTGTCCCTCATTCTTAATCAAAGAACGCCTCCATGTGCGCCAAACCCGCCCCCTTCCTGACCGTCGAGCATTTTACCCCCCTGCCGGATGCCGCCAGCAGGCTTGAACAGCTCTCCGCCAGGGTCCAGGCGGATTTCCACACGCTCCGCCATCCGGACAAGCCCTGGGTTCCGCCGCAGAAAGGCCCGGCGGGCGAACATGTTTATGACGTGGTCGTCGCGGGCGCTGGCCAGGCGGGTATCGCCATCGGCGGCATGCTGCTGCGCGAATGCGTCGATAACATCCTGCTGGTCGACCAGGCCCCAAAGGGCAGGGAAGGCGTTTGGTTCGACTTCGCCCGCATGCCGCTGATCCGGTCGCCAAAACTCTATCCCGGCCCGGATCAAGGCATCCCCAGCCTTACTTATGAATCCTGGCACCGCGCCCGCTTCGGCGATGCCTCCTGGGACAGTTTCGAATTGGTGCCCGTACCGCTCTGGACCGACTATCTGGCGTGGGTGCGCGACGTCACTCGCCTGCCGGTGCAGAACGAAACCCGCCTCACCGGCATCGAACCGCACGCAAACGGCCTGTCGCTAACCATAGAGACGCCGTCGGGCACCAAGAAACTGCTCGCCCGCCGCCTGGTGCTTGCGACCGGCCATGACGGCACCGGCGCGTGGTGGATGCCGGACTATCTGGAAGCCTTGCCCTCCCATGTCCGGGCGCAGGCTGCTGATCCCATTGATTTTACTGCATTAAAGGGCAAGACTGTCGCTGTACTCGGCATCGGCGCCTCCGCCGGCGACAACGCCATTGCCGCCTTGGCAGCCGGCGCAGAGGCCGTGCACATGTTTTGCCGCCGCGACACGCACCGGCGGCAGCAGGTCTACCGCTGGGTCATGTCGGCTGGCTTTCTCCGCCATTGCGTGAACCTTGATGACGAATGGCGCTGGCGCTTTGTCAGCTACATCCTCGAAACCCGCATGGCCATGCCGACCGAAACCTGGAACCGCCTGGAACGGCTGCCGGGCTTCCAGCTTCACACCAGCGCGAACTGGCGCGACGCGGTTATGGCGGGCGACCGGGTAGCGATCGACACGGAGAAAGGGCCCTTCCGCGCCGATTTCATCATCAGCGCCACCGGCCACGACCAGAACCTGAGCGCCCGGCCCGAACTGGCCCCGTTCGCCGATCAGGTCCGGCTCTGGTCTGATGCCTACCAACCGCCGGAGGAGGAGTGCAACGACCGCCTCGCCCGCTACCCATATCTGGGCCCGGACTTCTCCTTCCAGGAAAAGCAACCCGGCGCGGCCCCCTGGCTTTCCCGCATTCACGATTTTACCTTCGGCCCAACCATGTCGTTCGGCCCCAGCGGCTGCTCGATCAGCACACTGCGCCTGACCGTGCCGATGCTGGTTGCCGGCGTCACCCGCAGCCTGTTCCGCGAAGACGTTGCTTTCCATTGGGAAGGCCTCAAGGCCCATCCCGACTATATCCCCTAATGGCTCCCCTTAGCATCGCGCCAGTCGGCGCCAACAGAATCTTCACATTCTTGATCTAAATCAGTTTCATTTTTGCGCCGCGTGCCCATGTTTGGAAAAGAGTGAGATTTTCCGGGAACGCGAAGGGGTTCGATCCATGACGCTGCGCACAATTTTAACCATGCTTGAAGGTTCCGATCACGACACGGTTGACTTGGAGGCGGCGCGGCATCTGGCTGCCGAGTTCGGTTGCCATGTCGATCTGCTCCATGTCCGGCGGGACGGCTTGTCCGCCATGCCCATGGTGGGCGAGGGCCTCTCTGCCGACCTGATCGAAATGGTCCAGGCTCAGGTGGAAAAGGAAGAGGCGGACTTGGCCGGAAAATGCCGCGGGGTTTTCGATAGCTGGCTGAAACAAAACAATATTCCGGCAGTGTCCGCGCCATCCGCTGACGTCACCGCTAGCGCCCGCCTCGTGGACGTTGTCGGCCGATCCGGCGAAGAGGTTGCCCGGCTTGGCAAAATGGCGGACTTGGTGGTTTTGAGTGCCCCGTCTCTCGATGAAGGCGACCTCTCTCCCGCAGCGGAAGCCGCCATTTACGATACCGGCCGTCCCGTTCTGTTCTCGCCGCGCCAGGAACTGAAGACCCTCGGCAAGCGCGTCTCCGTCTTCTGGAACGACACGGTTGAGGCCAGTCGCGCCGCACAAGCCGCCATGCCGTTCCTGCGCGAAGCCGATGCGGTGCAGGTCATGGCCGTGGATGACGACAGCTTCGACACGGCGACCGTCGCCGACTATGCCGCCTCGCTCGCGTGGCATGGCATCAACGCGGAGCCTGTTCTGGTCAAGCCCGACAACAAATCCGCCGGTGAGGCCCTGCTCGACGCCGCATGGGATTTCGATGCAGACCTGATCGTCATGGGCGCCTTCAGCCATTCCCGCCTGCGCGAGATGATCCTCGGCGGTGTCACCCGTCATATCCTGCAAGTCGCTGGACGGCCTGTCCTGATGATGCACTAAGGCAAGCTTTGCAGGCTCCAGACACACGTCTCCGGCCTGTCCATTTTACCCGTATCCGGCAGTCTCAATCCCGTCTACCAGGCGCAGGCCCGCCCAATTGCCGGATCACCTACGGAGGCGCTATCACTAGCGCCTCTTTTTTTCATACGGTCAGGGTTCTTTCGTTTCCGAATGACCCACCAAAAAGACTCCCTCGCTCCGCGGAAGCAGGGCTTCATGCATGAGCGTTTCTGACCGAGCCCGAACTTTGTGCATGGACTCTCAGGCATGGGTTCCCGCCTGCGCGGGAACGGGGAAGGTTTTGGAAAAGCCGGTTTCAGCGGAAGCCGCTCTGATACTAACGGCAGAGAGCAATAATCTTCTCCCTCCTTCATCCTGAGCCCATCGAAGGATGGCTTTTCAGTCCGGCAATATACTATTTCACCAGCCTGTTAGAGCGGTCGCCGCGACCGTAGCGCTGCCATCAGCGTGCCATCATCCAGGTAGTCCAGTTGGCCGCCAACCGGCACACCATGGGCTAGCCGCGTAATACTCACCCCGCAATGCGCCAGGGAATCGGCCAGATAGTGCGCCGTCGTCTGGCCATCCACGGTCGCCCCCAGCGCCAGAACGATCTCCGTCACTTCCGGTCCACCGGCGCGTTCTATCAGCTCGCTAAGCCCCAGGTCTTCCGGCCTCGTGCCGTTCAGCGCGGACAACGCTCCGCCCAACACATGATACTGCCCCTTATAGCCCCCGCTCCGCTCCAGCGCCCAGAGATCGGCGACCCCCTCCACAACACAGATTGCGGAGCGCTCCCGGCGAGTGTCGGCGCAAATCGTGCAAGGGTCCGTCACATCCCAGTTCCGGCAAATGTGACATTGCTGGACGGAGCTTTCAACGGTCTGTAGTGCCCGCAGCAGCGGCTGAAACACCGATTCCCGCCGTTGCAGCAGGTACAACACAATCCGCCGGGCCGACCTTGGCCCAAGCCCCGGCAACCGCGCAATCTGGCGGATTAGTTGCTCGACCGGCGATTCCGCCATGGCAACGCCTAGAACGGCAGCTTCATGCCGGGCGGCAAGGGCAGGCCGGCAGTAAGTTCCGCCATCTTTTCCTGGCTGACCGTGTCCGCCTTGGTGCGGGCGTCATTGACGGCGGCAACGATCAGGTCCTCCAGCACGCCCACATCGTCCTTGTCGACGATGGCCGGGTCGAGCTTTAGCGAACGCATTTCGCCCTTGCCGTTGAGAACGGCCTTCACCATCCCCGCGCCGGCCTGTCCCTCAATTTCCAGGCCGCGCAATTCTTCCTGCACCTCGCCCATGCGGCTTTGGATGTCCTGTGCCTGCTTCAGGATGTTGCCCAGGTTCTTCATTGTTCGTCTTCCTCGTCTTCAAGCTCGTCGCCGGTGAGCATTTCGTCCGGCGGTGGTGGAATGGTTGCAGTCCAGTCGTCGGGATCGGCTATCGGGCGATGGCGGATATGCCCAACAGTCGCGCCGGGAAACGTGTCCAGCGCGGCCTGCACCAGCGGATGGGCCATCAGGGCATCGCGCTCCGCCGTTTCTTCCGCCGCGGTGGCTTCCGCAACCGTCTGGCTATCAGCCAATGCGGCACGGGTCACCGACCAATCACTGCCGAACAGGCGGTTTAGCAGGTTGCGCAAGCCGTTCAGAATTTCAGGATCGGCCCCGGGCTCCAACGCCAGTGCGACCGCGCCTGTCTCAAACGACACCGGCCGCACCTGTGTCCGCAAGCGGGCTGTCAGCAGCGGTTCGATCTTGCGCTGTTCCAGCATGGTTACGAACTCACGGAAACCGGATGGCACCGGCAGGCGCTCCATCGCGGCTTCAAACGGCGGCGGCTCGTCGAATTCCATCGGCGGTGCTTCATCATCGAAGCCTTCCGGAACATCATCCGGCCCAGACTCTCCACGATCCGCTATGACCGGCGCCTGCTCCGCTGTCTCTGTCCTTTCCTGGCCGGTTGCGGCTTCTGCAATCGCCGGCGCCTTCGCCAGCTCTGGCCGTTGCACGGGTTTCTGGGTGGAAAGCGGCACAGAGGCCGGTGCCTGTGGTGGCGGAGATGGCGGCGGCGGCCGGAATTCCGCAGCCGGCACGGGCATCGCGCCGACAGCTTGCGGCTGCCGGGGCGGGGCGGAGCCGGACGCGGCGGCAGCAGCAGGCATCGCGCCAGCACTGCCATCCTGCAGTTTCGTCACCAGTTCGGCCGGGCTGGGCAGGTTTGCGGCGTAGGCCGTGCGGATCAGCACCATTTCCAGGGCCAGCCGGGGCGAGGGGGCTTGGCCCAACTCGCCCACCCCCTTCAACAGCAATTGCCAGAGCCGCGCCAGCACCGGCAGGCTCAACGGCTCTGCCATCTCCGCCCCGCGGGCGCGCTCTGCTTCCGGCATCAACGCATCGGTGGCGGCTCCCGGCTCAATCTTCAGGCGGGTAAGCCAGTGGGTCAGTTCCAGCAGGTCATTCAGGATCACCGCCGGATCGGCTCCCGCCGCGTGCATCCGCTCGGTCACGGCCAGCGCACCGGTCACGTCGCCCTGCAGCAGGGCCTCGGCCAAATCGAACACCACACCCCGGTCGGCGAGGCCCAGCATATCCCGGACCTGCTCCTCCCGCACGTTGCCATCGCTGAGCGCGATGGCCTGGTCCATCAGCGACAGGCCGTCCCGAACAGACCCGTCAGCTGCCCTCGCTATGAGAGTGAGCGCGGTCGGTTCGACCGTCACGCTTTCCTTCTCCGCAATTCCGGCAAAGTGTTCTGCCAATTCCGCGGCATCCACCCGCCGCAGGTCAAACCGCTGGCAGCGGGAGAGCACCGTCACCGGCACCTTGCGGATTTCGGTGGTGGCGAAAATAAACTTCAGGTGCGGCGGCGGCTCTTCCAGGGTCTTCAACAGCGCATTGAAGGCCGCATTGGAGAGCATGTGCACTTCGTCGAGGATGTAGATTTTATAGCGCGCAGATGCGGGGCGGTAGCGCGATGCCTCCACGATCTCCCGGATATTGTCGACGCTATTGTTGGAAGCGGCATCCATCTCCACCACGTCCACATGCCGGTCCTCGGCAATGGCCTTGCAGTGCTCGCAGACGCCGCAGGGCCTGACCGTGGGGCCGCCCTGGCCATCCTCGCCAATGCAGTTGAACGCGCGGGCCAGAATGCGGGCGGTGGTAGTCTTGCCGACGCCGCGTACACCCGTCAGCACATAGGCCTGGGCCAATCGGCCGGCAGCGATGGCATTCGAGAGCGTCCGAACAAGCACTTCCTGCCCGATCAGTCCGTCGAAATCGACAGGGCGGTATTTGCGGGCAAGAACGCGGTATGCGGGATCGCTCATCCGGCACCATCGGTGGGGAGAGGGGATAAGGTGACTGGCGAACGACCCGAACCGAAACTCGTTGCGGCTGCTTCCTTCCGGACCTGACCGGGTTGGCGAGGGGCTCGCCCGCCGCCAGTCACCTTCCAATATAGCGATTGCTGCGCCGGGTGAAAGGGGCGTCGCTGGTTATCGTAGCAATTCGGCCATATTGGCGCGGATTGCCTGCTCCATCTCCCGGTCGAACTCCGCCATTACCCGCCGGACCAGCCCATCCAGCGCCTGCTTCCGGGCATAGGGCTCGGTATCGACCTCCAAGCTCTCCTCACCCCAGGCATTCGCCGATGCGGTTCCCGCCGGCTTCCCCTCTTCGCGCGGCACGTCCAGCTTGCCGGCAACCCGTACCGTAAACGTCTCCCGCCGCGGCGCCTTGAAAACACCCTTAACCGGCTCACCCATCCGGTGACTTACCAGCGCCTCGACAATCCGGAAGTGCGCCTCGCCGGTCGCGGCGGGCTCCGCTGCCAGGCGGTCCTCGCCCCAGTTCCGCATCGCAGTGCGGGGAAGCGTGGCAAAGACATTGCCCCAATCCGGGGTGGCAGCCGCCGGCGGCGCTTCATCGGCAATATCGATGATGGCCACATTCAACCGGATCGGCGGCGCATCGTTAAACCGGATCGCCGGAATTGCCGGACGCGCCGGCGGCGGCGAGGCACAACCGGAAACAATCGCCAATCCGCCAAGGGCCGCCCCGCCAGCCAGAACCTGCCGGCGGCTCCAGCTATTCGGCATAGATCGTGTCCAGCGCTTCATCATCGAACACCCGTTCCTTCGTACAGAATTCGCAGGTGACGGTAACAACGCCATCTACCTTGAATTCATCCACCCGCTCGCGCCCGAATTGGCGCAGTACATTTTCGACGCCATCCAGCTTGCACCGGCAACCGGAATACACAAGCCGCTTGTCGTAGACCCGCACTCCCTCTTCATGGAACAGCCGTAACAGCAGTTCCTCCGCCAACAGATTGGGGTCCGCCATTTCCGCTTGGGTCGCAGAGCCGAGCAATATTGCGGCGGTCCGGTAACCCTCGTCGGTTTCGACCATTTCCGCGATTTCTTCCGGCGGCGCCCGCTGTATCACCTCGTCCGGCAGCTTCTGCACCATGACCGCCGTTCCCCGCCAACGGCCATGGGCGTCAGGCAGGCAGACGGTTTTCAACGCCGTCGCGATCTGCTCGGACTGGCGGAAATAATGGTGGACCGAATCGGAAAGCGTCTCGCCCTGAAGCTCGACAATGCCCTGATACCGCTCGTAATCCCCGCCCTGGTCCACGGTAAACGCCACATGTCCGCCGCCGAACAGCTTGGCGGCAGAAATTTGGTCTGCCTGCAGATCGAGCTTTTCGGGATCATAGCCGACATAGCCACGGCACTCTCCATCACTAGTGATATCGGCCACCAGCGTCCGCACCGGGCCGCCTGCACCACGCGCCTGAAGGGTGAAAACACCGTCATCGAACTTCAGCGTCGACGCGAGGCAGCAAGCCAGCACCAGCGCCTCCCCCAGCAGCCCGGCAATGACAGTCGGGTAGTCATGGCGCTTCAGGATCAAATCAATCGTCGGGCCCAGGCGGACCAGACGGCCTCTCAGTCCTGTGCGCTCGATCTCGAACGGCAGCACAAAATCGTCGCTGAGTATCGTCATCAAAACGCTCCCAGTGGTCTGATTGAAACCCTTGCACCCGCAAGTACTTCGCGAACCAGCCTACTCATTCGCTATGCCAATGGTTCGACGCCAGCAACCGGGTGCATACCGGCCGCCGTCATCAAACCCCTAGCACCGTCAGGTTGTGAAACTCGGGCCGGCGTTCATGCAACCGGCCCTGCGCAGCGTTAGGCCAAACACCAGGCCAGAATGCCCTTCTGCACATGCAGACGGTTTTCCGCTTCGTCAAACACCACCGATTGCGGCCCGTCGATCACGTCTGCAGTAACCTCGTCGCCGCGATGGGCTGGCAGGCAGTGCATGAAAATCGCGTCATCCGCCGCTTTCGCCATCAGGCGGCTGTTCACCTGATAGGGCTTGAGCAGGTTGTGCCGTTGCTTCGCATCTTTGTCATGCATTGAGACCCAGACGTCCGTCACGACCGCGTCCGCGCCCTCGACCGCTTTTTCCGAATCGTAGCCGGCGGTCCAACACGTGTTGTTTTCCGCTGCCCAGGCTCGGATCGCGCCGGTGGGCTGCAGAGGCTCCGGTGTTGCAACGGAAAGCACGAATTCCATCCTGGCGGCAGCATGCACCCAGGAACTCAAGACGTTGTTGCCGTCGCCGGTCCAGGCAATCTTGCGGCCCTTGATCGGCCCGCGGTGTTCCTCGAACGTCATCACATCCGCCATGACCTGGCAGGGGTGCGAGCGGTCCGTCAGGCCATTGATCACCGGAACCGTCGCGCTTTCCGCCATTTCCAGCAGCTTCTGATGGTCGTTGGTGCGGATCATGATTGCATCCACATAGCGCGACAGGACACGCGCCGTATCAGCCACGGTCTCACCACGGCCCAACTGCATGGAGCCCTGCTCCATGACAATTGCCTCGCCGCCGAGCTGACGCATCCCAACCTCGAACGACACGCGGGTGCGGGTCGAGGGCTTTTCGAAAATCATGGCAAGAGTCTTACCGGCTAGCGGCTTGACCGCCACACCGTTCTGCCGCTTCATTTCAACACTCTGGGCCAAAATGGAGCGCAGGACCTCTCCGGAGAAGTCGGAGAGGTCCAGAAAGTGCTTCGTATTACTCATGCACGGGCTAAGCGGACGCCATTTCCGACGCCACTTTGTCCAGGATGGCGACAGCCTCATCCGCTTCCGCTTTGCCGATGGTCAGCGGCGGGATAAGGCGCACTACATTGTCGCCGGCCGGAACCGTCAACATGCCATGAGCGACCGCCTTGCCAACGATCTCGCCATTGGGCGGCCCGGCGACGATTCCGAGCATCAGCCCGGCACCGCGCACCGACTTGTAAACGTCCGGATACTTGGCAATCAGCTTCTCAACTTCGCCGCGCAGGTAGTCGCCGGTTTCCTTGACGTGATCCAGGAAACCGTCTTCCAGCACCACGTCCAGCACCGCATTGACCGCCGCCGTCGACAGCGGATTCCCGCCATAGGTGGAGCCATGGGTACCAGCCACCATGCCGGCCGCTGCTTCCTTGGTCGCCAGCACCGCGCCCACCGGCACGCCGCCGCCAAGGCCTTTGGCCAACGCCATTACGTCCGGCTCGATGCCCGCCCATTCATACGCGAACAGCTTGCCGGTCCGGCCCATGCCGCACTGCACTTCGTCGATAGCCATCAGGATGCCAAACTCATCGCACGCCTTGCGGACTTCCCGCAGGTAGTCGAGGTCCATGGGGCGGATACCGCCCTCACCCTGCACCGGCTCCAATAGAACACCGGCGGTCTCCGGCGTAATCGCATTACGCAATGCGTTCATATTGCCGAACGGCACTTGATCGAAGCCCTCGACTTCCGGGCCAAATCCCTCCAGATGCTTCTTGTTTCCGCCGGCGGCGATTGTCGCGAGCGTCCGGCCATGGAACGCCCCTTCAATGCTGATCATCCGGTATTTTTCCGGATGGCCGTTATGAGCGTGATACTTGCGCACCAGCTTGATGACGCCCTCGTTCGCCTCAGCGCCGGAATTGCCGAAGAACACGACGTCGGCAAAGGAATTGGCGCAGAGCCGGTCGGCGGCTTTCACCTGGCTCGGAATCAGATACAGATTCGAGGTGTGCAGCACCTGCCCCACCTGATCCTGAAGCGCCTTGACCATATGCGGATGGGAATGGCCAATAGACGTGACGGCGATCCCGGCGCCAAAGTCCAGGAATCGTCGCCCATTGGCGTCGAAGAGGTAAGCCCCCTCGCCCCGCACAAAGGAATGCGTGCGTTCGCCATAAGTGGGCATCAATGCCTGGGTCACGGGATTGCTCCGTTATTGCTTCAGGTTGAAGAAGCCGGCGAATATCTAGGCTCGAATGGCTGGTGTCAACAATTCCTGCAATTGTCACTAAAGTTTAGAATTATGGACCTATATCAAGCCGCCTTGGCCTATACGGCTCGCTATGCGACCAGCAAAGAAAACCTGCGCCGGGTTCTTTGGCGGAAGCTTCAACGCGCTGCCTACCGCAATGACGAACCCGAGCCGCCGGCGGCCGAGGCTGAAGTTCAAATTACAAAGATAATCAATCGGTTGGAGAACCTTGGCGCGGTCGACGACTACACTTATGCCCAGTCCCAGCTTCGTATATTACGCGCCCGCGGTACATCTGCCAGAGCCATCCGCGCCAAACTGCAGGCCAAAGGTGTGCCCGCGGAGCTGATTGCAAACCTTCTAGACTCATCCTCCACCGACGACAGCGAGCACCAGGCCGCTATCCGCTATGCCCAGCGGCGGCGGCTTGGCCCCTATCGCAAATCCTCACCTTCTCCGGAGCAGCGCCAGAAGGATTTGGCCGCTCTTTGCCGAGCCGGGTTCGCCTACGCTACCGCTATCTCCGTAGTTGAAAGCCGCAACGAGAATCCAGATTCTTCGCTGGGGTCATCCGACGACCCTGCCGAACATTGGTGACGCCCCAACAAGGGTGAAGCAAAGCCGGACCGGCCGTCTCCAAGGGTAAACCGCGGAAACGTGAATCGGAATTTTGCCGATTAGGGCGCGCTTAAGGGTCATCGGGTTATACCACCATCCAGAAAGCCGCAGGTCCAACGGCCAGAACAAGCGGCAACAACATGGGATGGGATCCTAGTCTGGGATCTGGATCGATGATGCGACCTGTTTGGGCCTACTCGGCTATCACTGCCCTAACGGCGGCCTTGACATTGTGCCTGGCCAGTCGGGCCAATCTTTTGAGTTCACACACCGCCTTGTTGGACACCGCGGTGGTCTTGCTGGCTTTAACGGCGCTGGGTTTGGGCGTGTTCTGGGTTCGCGCAACCCGTCGGGCTTTGGCTCTTGAACGCGCCCGCTTCCAAGAATTGGAGAAGACCCGCCGCCTCGCGGAAAGCCGCCTTCAGGACATGACCGTCGCGGTGAACGGGTGGCTCTGGGAAACCGATGCAGACGACCGATTTATTTATATGTCCGACAGCATCGAGAGATTCACCGGTGTTCCGCCGGGGCAAAATTATGGCAAGACCCGGCGCGACCTCATGGGTGGAGGCTATTCGGCGGACATCATTGCGGACATCGAAGGACTGGTCATCGCCCGCCTGCCAATCGACGGCTTCGAGTATCAATACGCTCCCGCAGGCAATGCCTGGATGCGCACTTCCGGCAAGCCATATTTCGACAGTGATGGTCAGTTCCTCGGCTACCGCGGCGTCGCCTTCAACGTCGACCCGGAAAAACACCAGCAGTATCAGCGCGAAGCGGCAGAGGCCGCCCTGGAGAAAAGCCAGACGCGCTTTTTGGACGCGATCCAGACCATGGATTCCGCCGTTTCTATTTGGGATGCGGACGACCGGCTGTCCATCTTCAACGACAAGTTCAAGGCATTAAACTTGGCATCGGCAGAAATCGTCGAAGCCGGCCTCGCTTTCGAAGACTTCATCCGGTTCAAGGCATCGAAGCACGCGATACCCGCCAACACTGAGCCGGAGACATGGATCGCCAACCGGCTCGCAACCCATCGCCGGGCGGATGGCCAGGCAGAGATCGTAGTGGACGGCGACACAACATTGCTGATCCACGAACGCCGTACGTCCGACGGCGCAACGGTAACGATCGCCACGGACGTCACGGAACTGCGCCAAGCGCAGCAGCAAGCCGAGCAAGCCAACCGCGCCAAGTCGGATTTCCTCGCAACCATGAGCCATGAAATCCGGACGCCACTCAATGGTGTGTTGGGTATGACTCATCTGCTAGCCGACACGCCATTGGACGAACACCAGCAACACTATCTGCAAGTGCTGCAGCGCTCCGGCGAGTCCTTGCTCGGTATCATCAACGACATTCTCGATTATTCCAAGATCGAGGCCGGCCGGCTGAATATCGAGGAAAACCCTTTCGAGTTGCGCGATTTGCTGGACAGCGTCCTGGACCTGCTGGGGCCCCAGGCGACTGACGAAGGTCTGGCCGTCGCCGTAACGATACCAGCCGATATTCCGGCCCGCTGGATTGGCGACGTCAACCGCCTGCGCCAAGTGCTCTACAATCTGATCGGCAACGGCATCAAATTCACAAAGGAAGGCGGCGTCCACCTATCCGTCCGCGCAAACACCGGCCTGACCACCGGGCTTGCCTTTTCCGTGGAAGACACCGGTATCGGCATTTCGGCTGAGGCGCAGGCAAAACTGTTCGACCGCTTCGCCCAGGCCGACCCCTCAACCACCCGGGAGTTCGGCGGAACAGGCCTCGGCCTCGCCATCTGCCGGGAGTTGGTGGAATTGATGGGCGGCTCCATCTCCGTAGAGAGCATTTTCGGCCGCGGCAGCCGCTTCAGCTTTGAGATACCGTTACAGCCAGTTTCCAACGCACCGGTGGTCAGCGCCCACCATCCGGCCGCCGCCTCCCAAACTCTGGTCGTCTCTGCCAATCCATTCTTGACCGCTTGGATCAAGTCCACCCTGCCTGCCGCTTGCAGCAGCGTCCGAACGGCCATTTCGCCGGACGCCGCACAGCGGGAGCTGGCCCTGATGCAACGACAAAACCCCACCAAACCCACATCCGTGATCGTCAGCTACGACGCGGCGCCCTGGCAAAGTCTCGGTCTGCTTTGTGATGCGCTGGCAGCCACCGGCAACGTGACGGTCGGTATCCTGGCGCCGCCCAACCGCATTGCAGAGCCTGAAGCCAAACTTGTTCTGGCAGGGCGGAGTCTGCTGCCAGTGCCTGCCACCAATCTGGACCTGCAGAAATTCCTGACCGGCGCAGAGCCGTCAGGGCACCGCAAGGTGATCGCGCTCCGGCAGCCGGAATCCGGCCCGTCCTCGGCCAACGATTTGCCGATCGGGAGAAAGGGCCGAACAATCGCCAGCCCGGCCCGACTGCTGCTGGTGGAGGACAATCAGGTCAACCAGACCGTCGCCATCGCCATGCTTGGCGTCGCGCAGTGCTACAAGATCGACGTAGCGAAAGACGGCTACGCTGCACTCGACCGGTTGCGGGATCGTACCTACGACCTGATCCTGATGGACGTGCAAATGCCGGAAATGGACGGGCTGGAAGCCACCCGCCACATCCGTGGCCTCGCCTCGGCCGCATCGGACCTGCCGATCATCGGCATGACCGCCCATGCCTTCGCCGAGGACCGGGACCAGTGCCTGAACGCAGGCATGAACGACTACATCAGCAAGCCGGTCAATCGCAGCCAACTCCTGGAAAAGGTCAGCCACTGGCTTGCAAACAAGCATCTGGCTGCCGCACGATCCTGCTGACACTCAGACGGGAGCCAGACCATGGCCGCTCAGCAGACCAACAATCCGCCCCGCTACATGGGCATTCCAACTTTCATGCGATTGCCACTTTTCGATCCCGCAGCGGGCGCAGAGATTGCCATTGTCGGCGTCCCCTATGACGGGGGCGTCACCAACCGCCCAGGTGCCCGGCACGGCCCACGGGAGGTGCGCAACCAATCCTCGCTGATCCGCAAGGTAAACCAGGCAACCGGCGCCGCACCGTTTGCCGCCGCCAGTATTGTCGACGGCGGCGATGTGCCGTTCGAGCGGATCTACAATCTGGAGGATGCCCACGCGGATATCGAAACCGCCTTCCGTGGCTGGAAAGAGTCAGGCGTCCGCGTTTTGGGCGTTGGCGGCGACCATTCCATCTCTCTCCCAATTTTGCGTGCCCTCGCGGACAAGGGCCAACCGCTCGCCATGGTCCATATCGACGCCCATTGCGACACGGGCGACAGCAATTTGGGCTCGCGCTTTCACCACGGCGCGCCCTTCAGCCGGGCAGTGGAGGAGGGGCTGATCGACCCGAAACGCTGCGTTCAGGTTGGCATTCGCGGCACCGCCGCCAGTCATGACTACTGGCAGTTCAGCTATGACCACGGCATGCGGGTCATGCTGATCGAGGAAGTGTATGAGCTGGGAATAAAGGCCACCATTGCCGAAATGCGGCAGGTTGTGGGCGGCGGACCGTGCTATCTGACTTTCGACATTGACAGCATCGACCCGGCCTTCGCACCTGGCACCGGCACACCGGAAGTTGGCGGCCTTACCTCGCTCGAAGCACTGATGCTGGTCCGGGGGATGGTCGGCTTGGACATTGCCGGCGCCGACCTTGTCGAAGTGGCGCCACCCTTCGACCAGACCGGCAACACGGCCCATCTGGCGGCAAATGTCCTGTTCGAAATCCTGTGTGCGATGACCGGCGGAAAGTAGCAGCGCGAAGCAATCCGGCAGCGGGCGCTGGGCCCGCTTCGGAGGCTGCTTCCCTACTGATTCATCGACTGGAAGAAGTCGCTGTTGTTCTTGCTCTCTTTGAGCTTGGCGATCAGGAATTCCATCGCGTCCTGGGAGCCCATGGGCATCAGTACGCGGCGCAGCACCCACATCTTTTGCAGGTCGGCGCGGCTCACCAGCAGCTCTTCCTTGCGCGTACCGGACTTGCCGATATCGATCGCCGGCCAGATACGCTTGTCAGCCAGTTTGCGCTCCAGAACGATTTCGCTGTTACCGGTGCCCTTGAACTCCTCGAAAATCACCTCGTCCATGCGCGAGCCAGTATCGATAAGCGCTGTCGAAATAATGGAGAGCGAGCCGCCTTCCTCGATGTTCCGGGCCGCACCGAAAAACCGCTTCGGCCGCTGCAATGCGTTGGCATCCACACCACCGGTCAGCACTTTGCCGGAGGAGGGAACGACGGTGTTGTAGGCACGCGCCAGCCTTGTGATCGAGTCCAGCAGAATGACCACGTCACGCTTGTATTCCACCAGGCGTTTCGCCTTCTCCAACACCATTTCGGTGACCTGAA
Organism: Alphaproteobacteria bacterium; assembly: GCA_965222315.1. Classification (GTDB taxonomy): domain Bacteria; phylum Pseudomonadota; class Alphaproteobacteria; order Bin95; family Bin95; genus JACKII01. The sequence continues at coordinate 4,766,668 of OZ244951.1, forward strand.
CGTGGCGGGAGGCCGGTTCGTCAAACGTCGAAGAAACCACCTCGCCATTGACCGAGCGCTGCATGTCGGTGACCTCTTCCGGCCGCTCGTCGATCAGCAGAACGATCAGGTAGACTTCCGGGTTATTCTCCGCAATCGCATGAGCGATATTCTGGAGCATGACGGTCTTACCGCTGCGGGGCGGCGCCACGATCAGGGCGCGCTGGCCTTTGCCGAGCGGCGAAATCAGATCGATGACGCGCGTCGTGCGGTCATTTTCCTTGGGATTGTCGAACTCGATCTTCAGCTTATCGTCAGGATAAAGCGGCGTCAGGTTATCGAAATTAATGCGCTGACGGACTTTTTCCGGCTCTTCGAAGTTGATGGTCGAGCATTTGACCAAGGCGAAATAACGCTCGCCATTCTTCGGGCCCCGGATCTCGCCTTCGACCGTATCGCCGGTACGAAGACCGAAACGGCGGACCTGGTTCGGCGAAACATAGATGTCGTCCGGCCCGGATAGATAGTTGGAGTCGGCAGAGCGCAGAAAACCAAAACCATCCGGCATCACTTCAATGACGCCCTCGCCGGTTATGGTAACATCCTGGTCAGCCATTTCTTTGAGGATTGCGAACATCATATCCTGCTTGCGCAGGGTACTGGCATTCTCAATCTCTAATTCTTCAGCCAATTCCAAGAGCTGAGTCGCGGGTTTCCGCTTCAGCTCTTTGAGATTCATCGACTGCGTTACTTCTTGAAGCACGGCTCAGTCTTTTCATTGGATGGTTGAGACGGCGATCCGGAATCGATCACGCTGTCTGTAAAAGGAGGATTTTTGGATCCAGGGAGATTTGCGCGGACCCGGCGCTGTCGGAGAGGGTCAGCCCACTCATCCGGTTAACGAAGATATAGGGCCAGCCTTTCTACCGGTCAATTGCATTCTTGCGCAGGAATAGCGAACAATTGGTTAAAATGGGCGAACGACGACCATAATAACGATGACAATCATCAGAACGGCAGGTCCCTCATTGGCAATCCGGTATATGCGTTGCGGCCTGCGGGGACCGTCGCTATCGAAGGATTTGCGCCATTGGGCGTAGATGTGATGGAAAATACTCATTCCCGCCACCGCTGCGAGTTTTACGTAAATCCAAATCGCCGTCCAATCGATCAACCCCGGCGTCAGCAACAGGGCGATACCGAAGATAAAAGCAGCAATCATCGACGGATTGATGATTGCCCGAAGCAACTTGCGCTCCATCACCTTGAAGCGCTCGCTCTCCGCCGAACCTGGCTCCGCCTCGCAATGGTAGACGAACAGGCGGGGCAGGTAGAGCATGCCCGCCATCCATGCCATCACCGCAATGATGTGCAGGGCCTTGGTCCAGGGGTAAAAATCCCAGAGCCAGTCGAACACAGCTTAGGATTCCCCACGGATCAGACAAACCAGTTCGCCGACATGCTCCGGCGGCACATCCGGGACGACGCCGTGACCAAGGTTGAAGATATGCCGTCCGCCCTGCAATGCCCGCTGGATGGACAAGGCGCTGGACCGCAATGCCTCACCGCCGGCCCGGAGCACCAACGGGTCGAGGTTGCCTTGCACAGCCACGTGAGGCTGCAGGGTCTCCGCTGCCCATTGCGGGGGAATGCTGCTGTCAATACCAACGCTGGCAAAGGCTCCGCTGGCGGCAAACCAGGCGGCGGCAGGACCGACGGCCCGAGGAAAGACAATTACCGGTACTTCAGGATGCCGCTCCCGCAGCCTCGTTGCGATCTCGATGCAGGGGCCAAGGCTCCACCGCTCGATCCCATCGGCCGGCAAGGCGCCTGCCCAACTGTCGAACAATTGCACGGCATCCGCCCCCGCCTGCACCTGCATCGACAGGTAGTCGACTGTGGTATCGACCAGGCGCTGGATCAGCCGCCCGAAGCCTTCCGGGTCGCTGAAGGCCCAGGCGCGGGTCTTGGCATGGTCCCGGCTGGTGCCGCCTTCGACCAGATAGGTCGCAACCGTCCAGGGCGCGCCGGCAAACCCAAGCAGTGTCGTATCCGCGGGCAGAGCGGCCTTTACCCGGCGCACGGTTTCCCCGACCGGCGCGACGATGTCCTTCCATTCGTCGGTTTGACTCAACACGTCAGCGGATGTGATCGGCTCGAAGACCGGCCCGACACCCTCGACGAATTTTACCGGCCGGCCCAACGCATGGGGCACCAACAGGATATCCGCAAACAGGATTGCCCCATCCATCTGATAGCGGCGGATCGGTTGAAGCGTAGCCTCCGCGGCCATTTCGGGGTTGAAGCAAAAATCGACGAAGCTCGGCGCCTGCTTCCGCAACTCGCGGTATTCCGGCAGATAACGCCCTGCCTGACGCATCAGCCAGATCGGCGTTTTGGCCGGTTTTGTGCCGTTCAGACAGGACAAAAGTGGTTTCATCAGCCGTACTTTGCTGGGAGCGGATAAGGTGCATTAGGGCATAAGCCGGGCGGTTATCCAACCACAAGAAAAACCTTTTAAAGTTGGTTGTTGAGGTTGTTGTCCTGGGAGTCATGGGGATACCCGTCATCCACACGAGCCGGATCCGGTGTTATACTAAGTGTGTATAACCCGGTGGAATATGTTGATAACCGCTCGAAATTATCACTTGAAATCACTGCTAACCGTAACGGGTATCGTACACTGATAGGTTTGGATGATGGGGGTAAGTCGCCGTTGGGAGAGGACGCAGGTGTGGTTGTCCCATGGTTTTCCAGAGGTGGATTGTTGCTGCATGACTGCCTCAATAGGATGATGAATCTCGCCCCGGCGGCGAACCCCTGTTAATGACTTCAAGCTATGCACATGCTTTCCCCATTCTTTTCCCGCTTGGCCCTTTCCAGTTTGCGACCTCCCTTATGAATCCCAGCAGTCCGCTACACCTCCATCTAGTCTCTGACGCGACCGGCGATACCGTCCGCAGCGTTGCGCGCGCCTGCCTGGTGCAGTTCGAAGGTGTGGAGATGGTCGAGCATTATTGGGTGCTGGTGCGAAGCTCTGCACAGATGGAGCGGGTGATCGAGGGTATCGCCAAGAATACCGGCATTGTGCTTTGCACGGTGGTGGACGAGGCGTTACGGGCCGCTCTTGAGAGCGCCTGCCGGCAGATGAAGGTGCAATATGTGCCGTTGCTGGACCCCGTGATCTCCGCCATCGCCAGCCATGTGGGTGGCCGTTCGCGCGGTCTGCCCGGCCGGCAACATAGCCTGGATGCGGCCTATTTCGACCGGATTGAGGCGATGCATTATACCATGGCCCATGATGACGGGCAGGGGCTTGGCACTTTGCACGAGGCTGACTTGGTGCTGGTTGGTGTTTCGCGCACCTCCAAAACGCCGACCTGTATCTATCTCGCCAATCGCGGGCTGAAGGCTGCGAATGTCCCCTTCGTACCGGAATTACCATTACCCAAGCCGCTGACCCAATTGTCTGGGCCGTTGATCATTGGGCTGACTGTGCATCCATCGCGTCTGATCCAGATCCGGCGCAACCGGCTCCTTATGTTGAAAGAGGATAACGAAACCGCCTATGTCGACATTGAACGGGTTGAGCGCGAAGTGCGGGAGGCACGGCGCTATTTCCTGTCGAAAAACTGGCCGATTATTGACGTGACACGGCGATCAATCGAGGAAACGGCGGCAGCGATCATCCAGGTCTACGAGCGGCACATGGGCAGCGAGGATGCGCAGGATGTCTCTTAATCCCTCAGCCCCTATCATCCTGGCGTCGGGCAGCGCGGTACGTGGCACCTTGTTGCGTCAGGCGGGGATCGCTTTCACCGCCGACCCGCCGGACGTGGATGAGAGCATCATCAAGAATGCTGGCCTGGCTGCAGGCGATACCGTGACGGCGGTCGCGCAGAAGCTGGCGGCCGCCAAGGCTGCGGCCGTCGTGGAAAAGCATCCTGGCGGCTATGTGATCGCGGCAGACCAGATGCTGGAATTCGAAGGCCGTTGGCTCGACAAGCCCAACACGGTGGAAGAAGCGGGCGAGCGCCTGCGGGAATTCTCCGGCAAGAGCCATCGCCTGATTACGGCTGTCGTGCTCCGCCGGGATGGCGACACATTGCTGGACTATACCGGGTATGCGGAGTTGCTTGTGCGTCCCCTGACAGATGCCTTTGTCGCTTCCTATTTGGATTCGGTTGGCGAGGAAGTTTGCCGCTCGGTCGGCGGATATCAGCTGGAAGGGCTGGGCTCGCACCTGTTCCAGTCGGTTGAGGGTGACTTCTTCACCATCCTCGGCCTGCCGCTGCTGCCCTTGTTCGACGTGCTCCGCAACGAAGGGGTCTTGCCCGCATGATTATTAGCGGCGCGGCAAAGCTGGCAGGCGTTATCGGCTGGCCGATCACCCATTCCCGTTCTCCGGCCATCCACGGCTTTTGGCTGGAGCAGTACGGCATTGACGGTGCCTATATACCGCTTGGCATTGACCCGAAGAACATCGGCCAGATGTTCGACGCTTTGCCAAAGCTCGGCTTCCGCGGCTGGAACGTGACCCTGCCGCACAAGGAAGACGCCTTCCGCCTGGTGCATGAACACACCCAGACGGCAGAGGATATCGGTGCCGTTAACACCGTGACCGTACAGCCGGATGGTTCGTTGCATGGCGACAACTCCGATGCGTTCGGGTTTATGGCGCATCTCGACCAGACTGCGCCGGGCTGGCCGAAGGATCGTCCGGCCGTCGTCCTGGGTGCCGGCGGCGCGGCGCGTGCCGTGTGCAGCGGGCTTCTCCAGGCGGGGGTGCCCTCGCTTCGCTTGATGAACCGGACAAAGACACGGGCGGAAGCGCTGGCGGCGGGTTTCGGCCCGCAGGTAGAGGTAATTGACTGGGAGGAGCGGTCGGAAGCGCTGGAGGGTGCAGGCTTGCTGACCAATACCACTTCTCTTGGCATGACCAAGCAGCCGGCCCTGGAAATCGCATTGGACGACATGCCGGGCGACGGTGTGGTCTACGACATCGTCTATGTGCCGCTGGAAACCGATTTGCTGGCGCGCGCTAGGGCGCGGAACTTGGCTTGTGTCGACGGTCTGGGCATGTTGCTGCATCAGGCCCGGCCCGGCTTTCACCGCTGGTTTGGCGTCGATGCACAGGTCACCGTCGATCTGCATCAATCCGTTGTTAGGACTCTGCGCGCATGAAACGCTCGGTTTTTGTCATCGGCCTGACGGGCTCCATCGGCATGGGGAAGAGCACGGCGGCGGCAATGTTGCACCGCCGGGGCCTGCCGATCTTCGACGCAGACGCAACAGTGCATCAGTTGATGGGTGTCGGCGGCGCCGCCGTTGCGGCGGTTGAAGAAGCCTTTCCGGGCGTGGTGAAGGACGGAGCGGTGGACCGGCCGGAGCTCGGCAAACGGGTATTCGGCGACTCGGCGAAGCTGAAACAGTTGGAGCGTATTCTCCATCCCCGGGTTGGCCAGGCGGAGCGCGCGTTCCTGGCCGGGGTGGCCCGGCGCCGTTTGCCCATGGCCGTGCGGGACGTGCCGCTGCTCTTCGAAACCGGCGGCGAAAAGCGCTGCGACGCCACGATTGTTGTCAGTGCACCGGCCCACATCCAGGCCGCACGGGTGCTGGCCCGGCCCGGCATGACCATGGAACGGCTGGCGCAAATCCGCGCGAAGCAGATGCCGGATGCCCAGAAGCGGTTGCGTGCGGACTATGTTGTGCCGACGGGGCTCGGCAAGCGCGTTACCTGGGAAGCGTTAGGCGCAGTTTTGCGCGACTTGAAAGGCTAGAGGAACAAGCGGATGCGAGAGATCGTCCTCGATACCGAAACAACGGGCCTGGACCCACTTATGGGCGACCGTGTGGTGGAAATCGCAGCGCTGGAACTGATCAACCACCTGCCGTCCGGTGAGCACTATCACGTTTATCTGAACCCGGAACGGGATATGCCTGCGGAAGCCTTCGCCGTGCATGGCCTGTCGCAAGAGTTTCTGTCGGACAAGCCCCTGTTCGTGACGGAGGCAGAGGGATTCCTGGATTTTATCGCGGACTCGCCGTTGGTCATCCATAACGGCGCGTTCGATATGAAGTTTCTGAATGCCGAACTGGCCAGGGTGAAACGTCCCAGCCTTCAGATGGCCCGCCTGATTGATACGCTGACCATCGCCCGCAAACGTTATCCGGGCGCGCCGGCCAGTCTGGACGCGCTATGCCGCCGGTTTGGCGTCGACCTGTCGGTGCGGACTCTGCATGGAGCATTGGTGGACTGCGAGTTGCTGGCGGCTGTCTATCTCGAAATGGTCGGCGGGCGGCAGCCGGGGCTTGTGCTGGCGGATGATAGCCAGCGAAGCAAGCGGACCCGCTCGGGCGGCCGTTCGCAAGCGGTGCGCTCAGGCCGGTCTGCGCCCGTGCCGGACGTTCAGATCAGACCACCCCGCCCTCATGGCCCGAGCGCTGAAGAACAAGAGCGCCACCGGGCATTCACCGGCAGCGCTCTGAAGGACGCAATTTGGCTGAAGTACGAGGCTGCTAGTTAAGTTTGGTCTCGTCGTCGGGAGCGGCAGGAGCCTCTGGCGCTTCAACGGCTTCCGCTCCGCCATTAGCTGCGCCCTGCTTCGCAGCCTGTTGTTTCGCCACCATTTGCTGGTAGAAAGCGATAAAGTTTACCGGGTTCATCAGCAGCGGCGGATAGCCGCCGTCGCGGGTCGCGTTGGCCAGAACCGAGCGGGCAAACGGGAACAGCTGTCTGGCGCCCTCAATCATCGCGACCGCGGTTACCTGCTCTGCCGGGACCTGTTCCGCAATCTGGCAGATGCCGCCATAAGCCAGCTCGACCTCAAACACCGGCTTCTCATCGATGGTCGCCTTGGCATTGATTTTCAGCAGAACCTCGAACTGACGCTCACCCATCTGTTTGCCGTCGAGGTCAAGGTTGATAGCGATCTGCGGTGCCTGGTTCTGACCGGCGAGCGCTTGCGGGGCGCCCGGATTTTCGAAAGACAGATCCTTAACGTATTGCGCCTGAATGTTGAGCGGCTGCTGGATCTGTTGCGCTGCCTGCGCTTGTGCCTGCGCATCGGGAGTGGGTGTGTTCATGGGTCATCCCCTGAGTGTTTAGCGCTTGCGATGCGCGAAAATTCTATAAAGCGCCGCCGCGTAGCACGGCGCGCATGGCTCTGCAATTAGCCTTTGCGCCGCCCCTCTCCGTCATCGTTTGGTGGCAGAATGATGGGTTTCGAGGGGTCATGGGTTTCGTTTTGACCGGATTTTGGCTGGTTTGGGTCCCGCACCACTTCATAGTCCGCATCGACGATATCGCCGTCACCGCCACGACCATGTCCATAATGCCGGGACTGATAGGCCCGGCCCTCGGCAAACCGGAAACTGCCGGACCGTTCAGCGGCGGAAATCAGCGATCCCGAAACACCCGGTATCAGCAGCAACAGGCCCATCGCATCGGTGATGAAGCCTGGGATGATCATCAGTATGCCGGCAAATGCCAGACGGATGCCGTTCAGGATCGCCGCGACAGGTACCTCTCCCGCTGCCCGGTCTTCCTGGGCGGAGCGGATGGCGGCGATCCCCTGTTCCCGGATCAGATAGACACCCAGAAAGGCAGTGCCCAACACAGCGGCAACCGTCGGCCAAAACCCGAATGCGGAGCCTGCCTGTATTAGCAGCAGGAGTTCGACGATGGGTAATCCCACCAAGAAAACGAGACCGAGCATGCTTGCCCTTCTTGTAGTGACGGCCTATGTGTAGCGTTCAAGCGTTGGCTGGCAAAAACACCGACGTTTGCCTGGACCATGACACGGTTGGCTGTTCATGGCGAGTGCAAGCCAGCATCGCCGGAACTGGCCGCGGAGCCCAAATAATGGATGGCGGATCGGCCTTCATCGAAATTCTGGTATTCGGGATGGTAGCGGCCTTCCTGATCTTACGGCTGCGGAGCGTACTCGGCCGCCGAATGGGACACGAGCGTGATCAGCAACCGGACAGCCGTTCGGCTGAAGCCGGAAATAACACCTCTCGTCAGGATGACAAAGTTGTGCCCCTGCCAGGCATTACAAGGGGTAACGATCCGATCACGCGCGGGATCGCGGAAATTCAGCGGGCCGACCGCAACTTCGACGGCGATGGATTCTGCGTCGGCGCCAGGACAGCGTTCGAACTGATTCTGAGCGCATATGCTTCCGGCGATCGCGATACCCTGCGCGGCTTGACCGGTGACAGCGTGTTTGAGTTGCTCGATGGTGCCATGTCGGATCGGGAGAGCCGCGAAGAAACCCTGGAATCCACGCTCGTTCGCATCCGCTCAGCCGACATTGTCGGCGCCGAAATGCGCGGATCAGTTGCGATGGTGACCCTGAAAATCGTCTCGGAACAGATTAACGTGACCCGCGATTCCGAAGGCCACGCAATTTCCGGCCGTCATGGCACAATCGACACGATAACCGACATCTGGACATTCTCGCGAGACACCCAGTCCGGCGACCCGAACTGGACCCTGATCGAGATACAGGAACCGGAAGAAGCCAGCGCCGACAGCTGAGCGCAGGCGAATGTGTGGAAATCCATCACGAAGGCCACGATAGCGGCGCTTACTCTCACGGTTGGCATAGCGACCGCAATTCCGGCAGCATCCGATGCCAGCGTCCGAAATGTGCCCGGATGGCAGTCTGAAACACTGGTCGAATGGCGGCTGGCATGGCTCCGCTCCTGCGCCCGCATGCCCTGGGAATCTGCTCACCCGCAGATCGAGCCAACGCGCGCCGATGCTTGGCGGCGGGTTTGTGCCGTCTCGCTGCCGTCGGACGAACAGGGCCTGCGCCGTTGGATTGAGCAGCATTTCGAACTAAGACCCGTTCAGACCCCGGCTTTAGTAACCGGTTACTATGAGCCGGAGATCGAAGGGCGGTTGCAGCCGGAGGGCGCCTTTACCAGCCCCCTGTATCGGGCACCGCCTGACCTGAACCGCCGTTTGCAGAAGGACGGCCGGGTTTGGTCCAGAGCCGAAATTTCGGCGGGAGCTTTGGAAGGCAACGTCCTGGAAATCGCGTGGGCCGACCCGATTGACGTGTTTTTCCTGCATATTCAGGGGTCGGGCGTGCTCCGATTGCCGGGCGGCTCTTCCCTGCGTCTCGCCTATGCGGGCAATAACGGCCATCCTTACTTTGCGATTGGGCGGCATTTGGTTGCGGAAGGGGCCCTGACACGCGCGGATGTTTCCATGCAGAGCATCCGGGCATGGCTCCGGCATAACCCCACAGCGGCGGGGGCAGTGATGAACCGCAATCCGCGGTTTATTTTCTTCGAACCTACCCTCGCTGCTGGACCCACGGGCGCTGCGGGGGCGGTGCTGACGGCGGGGCGGAGCCTTGCGGTCGATCCGGATCATATCCCCTACGGGCTGCCGGTATGGCTAGACCTTGCCGGCAGCAATTCGGCGTCGGACCAGCACCCTTTACGCCGGTTGATGGTCGCGCAGGACACCGGTTATGCGATCAAAGGTCCGGCGAGGGCGGACTATTTTTGGGGCACCGGCGATGCCGCGGGCGAGAAGGCCGGTCGCATGAATGCGCGCGGGCGGTTATACATGCTGCTTCCGCGCGGGCGCGCAGCGAGATAGTGGAGACTATGCGATGTTAAAGGTTCTGGGCCGGGTCAATTCCAGCAACGTGATGAAGGTCACCTGGGCATGTGCCGAGATGAACCTGCCGACCGACCGCAGCGATGTTGGCGGCGAGTTCGGCGGCAACGATACGCCAGACTATCTGGCCATGAACCCGAATGGCCGCGTGCCGACCATCATCGACGGCGACTTGGTGCTATGGGAATCCAATGCGATCGTCCGCTACCTGGCAGCGAAGCATGATGCGGGCGGGCTCTGGCCGGAAGACCTGGCGGTTCGCGCCGATGCCGACCGCTGGATGGACTGGCAGCAGACGGTGCTCGGCCCGGCCATGCGGGACGTGTTTTGGCAGTTGATCCGCACGCCCGATGACAAGAAAGACCCGGCGTTGCTGGCGGCGGGCATCAAGGCTTCTACGGACGCTTTCCGGATGCTCGATGCGCGGCTGGCTGACCGAAAGTTTGTGGCGGGGGATCACCTGACCATGGGCGATATCCCGCTTTGCGGCATGATTCACCGCTGGTTCGGTATCGACATTCCGGGCCGCCCTGACGATATGCCGAACTTGCGAGCCTGGTATGATCGCCTGCTGGAAAGGCCGGGCTTCCGGACCCACGTCTCGGACATTCCGATCACCTAAGCACCGCTGCTTATGGTCAGTTCCCATTGATAGACCGACACAGGATGCGCCGTGGACGACGCTGACGATATTGAGCTGTTCAAGCGGCTTTGGTACGCGAACCAGGATGGGAGGATCGACATCGGTGTCGATCTTCGCCACTTCAACAAGGCCGGTTCGCCAACCTTTGACCGCAGGGACAATGCCCTGCCCATCGTCGCGACCGTTTGTTGTACTGCGACAGCCTGGATGCTGGGCGGCTGGATTTGGGGCCTTGCCGTGTTTAGCAGCGGGGTCATTTTTTCTATTACCACCATGAATATCTGGCTGATGCAGCGCCTGCGCAAACGCACGATAGATCTGGCATTGAGCAGCGCTGCCGGCTGGGAGGAGGCGTGGCGTTATGGCGGCATCTCGCTCCGCCGTGCCGGGCAGGAATTGGAAACGACCGGTCCGGCGCAGGATTGGCGACCCTTTGCCCGCACTCTGCCAATGGCATCGCGATATGAGGAATAGAAGCCGGAACCGCAATCTGAGCCAGGGCGAGGCAGAGCTGTGGCAGCGGGTGGTGGCTCGTGTGGAGCCGCTGAAGGACCGGCCTTTGCCCATGGTGGAGCAACCCGGTCAGGCAAAGCCCGCGGTGGAGACTGAAAACGGACGGGCCAACCACAGCGCGTTTAAGGAAATTTCGCCCGTACCTCCGCCCGACACGCGCGAACGGCCGCTGGAAAGGGTGCGCAACAAAGCATTGCAGCCAGCGATAGATCGCCGCACTTCGCAACGGCTGCAACGTGGCAAGTTGGCGATCGACGGTCGTCTCGATCTGCATGGAATGACGCAAAAACAGGCATATGCGGCCCTGCTCCGCTTTGTTTCTGCCAGTCGTGCGTATAATCGTCGTTTGGTTTTGGTTGTAACAGGCAAAGGGTGGAACCCCGACGCGAGCAGGCCGGAGGAAGCCGTCGGCGTGCTGCGGCGCAGTGTGCCCCGCTGGCTTGAATCTCCGCCCTTTACGGAACATGTCTCTGCCGTTAGGGACGCACATCTAAGGCATGGTGGCTCAGGGGCGCTTTACGTGATGCTCCGCCAGAGTCGCCGGCCGACGGCCTGATGGACTGGGGGCCGATAGTGAAAGGGAGCATCTGGCGCTCTCATGACGCCTGCAGCAAGAGTGGCATGTGCCATTGAAATTCTCGAAGCGGTTGTGAACAGCAACCGTCCTGCTGACCGTGTGGTCAGCGATGAAATGCGCCGCCGGCGCTTCATGGGTTCCAAAGACAGACATGCAGTTGGCGACCAGATCTACCGGGCCTTGCGTCACCGCTCGCGCTTTGACTGGTGGCTGAAGACGGCGCGGATGCCCCTGAACTGCCGCGGGTGGATAGTGGCTGATATGGCGGCCTATGCGCCCGACATGATCCGCGGCGTGTTCTCCGGCGTCCGTTTCGGTCCCAATCCCCTGAACCCGCACGAACAGCGGCTGGTAGAGGCTATCGAGCTGCATGGGCTCGAGCCGAAGGAAATGCCTCAGACGGTTCTTCTGGAAGTGCCGGACTGGGCCGCGGGTCCCCTGCAAGCGTCACTGGGTGACCGGATCGGGGAAGAGCTGGAAGCCATGTTGCGTTCGGCGCCAATGGATCTCCGGGTCAACACGCTGGTAACGGACCGGGAGGCGGCTGCGGCTGCCCTTGCCGAAGAGGGCCTGACGACCAAACCGACACCGCTCTCGCCACTGGGATTGCGGATGTTCCAACGCAAACCGCTCGGCCAGATCAACGCCTTCCGTGCAGGCATGGTGGAGGTGCAGGACGAGGGCTCGCAAATCCTGGCGGCGCTTGTCGATCCGGAGGCCGGCATGCACGTGGTTGACATGTGCGCGGGCGCGGGCGGCAAGGCGCTCGCGATTGCGGCAAAGATGGAAAACAAGGGCCGGTTAACCGCCCTCGACATTTACGAGACCAAGGTGGAACGCGCCCGCGAGCGGCTGCGCCGGGCAGGTGTTCAGAATACGCGCTGCCGCGTGGTCGAGGGAACGCGCGACCGCTGGTACAAACGGCACACGGACGAGTTCGACCGGGTACTGGTCGATGCGCCATGCTCCGGCACCGGGACCTGGCGGCGCAATCCCGATGCCCGTTGGGGCCGGGGCGGGATTGATCTGCCGGAACTGATAGAGATTCAGGACCGTCTGTTGCATCGCGCCGCCAGCATCGTGAAGCCTGGCGGCCGGTTGATCTACGGTACCTGCTCCCTCCTGAACCTGGAGAACGAGGACCGCGTTTCCGCCTTTGTGGAGGCACACCCGGAATTCTCGGTAACGCCGGTGAGTGAGATACTGGAACAGCCGCTGGAAGGCTGCGAAGAATTCCTGAAGCTTTCTCCGGCCCGGCATAACACGGACGGCTTTTTCGGCGCCGTGCTCACCCGCAAGGATGCCTAGCTATTGCTTCCGCCTCAACGGGGCGGAGGTGGAAGCATTACGTGAGGGCGCCCTCTGGTGGGCTGAGAGGGGGCTTCTGGCCGTCTCCGACCTACATCTGGAAAAGGGCTCCTCGTACGCTCGTGCTGGTGTATTCCTGCCGCCCTATGACAGCCAGGCAACCGTCGCGCGCCTGCAAGCTCTGGTGGAAGCAAAAGCACCCGCGCGGGTAATCGCGATGGGAGACAGCTTCCACGACGGCGAGGCGGAGGAACGGCTCGATTCTGGCACCATTTCGTCGTTGCAGGCGCTGACCCGATGCTGCGAATGGGTCTGGCTGGAGGGTAACCACGATCCCGCACCAGGCGCACGCTTCGCAGGCACGGTCACGGCTGAGTGGCGCGAGGGGCCCCTGACCTTCCGGCATGTGCCGACCCGCGGCTGTTCCGGGGAGGTGGCCGGGCATCTGCATCCGAAAATCCGTGTCAGTACTCGCGGGCGTTCGGTTGGTGGCCGGTGCTTTGTCACGGACGGCAATCAACTGGTTATGCCTGCATTCGGCGCGCTGACCGGTGGCCTCAGCGCCGGGGACCGAAACGTCCGCGGGCTGTTCCGGGAAAAGCCGTTGGCATTGCTGATGGGGCCGTCAAAGGTCCATGCCGTCGCCGTTTGAGGCGAGACAATTCAAGCGCATTCATGGCGTTCTCGTCCTTTCCGAAGGAAAAGACGTTGGTGGGCCCGGCAGGATTCGAACCTGCGACAACGCGGTTATGAGCCGCGCGTTCTGACCGCTGAACTACAGGCCCTATAGGTCGATTCCGCTGCAAGGCGGACGGTCTGTTACTCTAACCGAAACGGCGCAGCGCTAGAACCGCATTTAGGCCGCCGAAGGCAAAACTGTTGGAAAGCAGTGCGTTAACCGGTACTTCCCGCGCGACATTCGGGACATAATCCAGGTCACATTCGGGGTCGGCCTCGGTGAAATTGATGGTTGGGGGTATGATACCCTCAAACGCGCCGAGGCTCGCGATCAGTTCCAATGCACCGGCGGCGCCCAGGGCATGGCCGTGCATCGCCTTGGTCGAGGATACGCCGATTTTGGCAGCGTGATCGCCCAAGACGTGCTTGATGGCGGCGGTTTCGGTCGGATCGTTGGCCGGGGTCGCCGTACCATGGGCATTGATATAATCGATGTCCTCGGCATTCAGGCCGGCATCGGTCAGCGCCCCCCGGATGGCGGCGGCTGCGCCCAGCATTGAGGGGGCTACCAGGTCGCCGGCGTCCGATGACATGCCGAATCCGGCGACTTCTCCGTAAATCTTCGCACCGCGGGCCTGGGCGTCTTCCAGGCGCTCCAGCACGATGATACCGGAGCCCTCCCCGATGATCATGCCCTTGCGGTCCTTGGTGAAAGGCCGGCATGAATCGGGCGCCATCACCCGAAGCGCTTCCCAGCCCTTCATCGTGCCATAGGTGATCGAACTTTCAGTACCGCCGGTGATTGCCATCCGGACTTGGCCATTGCGCACCATGTGAAAGGCGTTGCCCATCGCGTGATTGGCGGAGGAGCAGGCAGACACAACCGACCAGGCCGGACCGGTAATTCCGTGCATCATGGTGATCTGGCTGGGAGGCGCATTTGCCATCAGCTTCGGAATGACAAACGGATGCAGCCGTTTGGCATCCTCGGCATAGAGGCGATGGAAATTCTCGTCGACCGTCTTCATACCGCCGACGCCAGTACCGAGGATAACGGCGGTTTCCGCGCCCAGCCCGTCCTCGAAGGAGATACCGGCATCCGCGATGGCTTCTCCGGCGGCGACGAGCGCCAGCACGGAGACGCGGTCTGACATGCTCAGGACTTTCTTGTCCAGATAGTCTTCCGGCACGAAGCCTTTCAGCTCCGCAACCATGCTGGATAGAAGTTTGGCGGGATCGACCTGGGTGGTTACCGCCACCCCGGTCTTGCCTTCGCGGCTCGCGCTGATATGCGCGGGTGCCGTCAGTCCCAGCGAGGAAAGACAGCCGATCCCCGTAATCACAACGCGATGCATGTTGATTTTGCCTTAGGCGGCTTTCGCCTTGATCAGTTTCTCGACGGCGTCCAAAAGCTGTCCGACATTCTGCGTGTCGACCCCAACTTCCTCGTCGGCCAGATAAACGTCGAATTCTTCTTCGACCTGGAACATGACCTGTACCAGATCGACCGAAGAAATGCCCAGTTCGTCGAGGGTTGCTTCCGGAACGATCTTCTCCGGATCGACCTCGCACTCGCTCGCAATAATCTGGACGATCTTTTCGCGTACTTCCGCCATTAATTCCGCCTCGCTCGTGACCCCACAAGACCAGTTGGGGCCAATTCAGATTGCCTATAGCAAGATTTTCGGGGTGCGGCGATACCTATTCCTCGAAGCGTTGTCGCATTTCCGCAATCTGCTTTTTCAGTGTTGCCATATCCCGCAACAGCCTGGGCAGGCGCGCAATATCACCTTCACGGCGCAGCGCTTCGGTCTTGGGCAGGGCCGGATAGCCGGCAACCACCTGTTTCGGCTCAACATTTTTCCAGACGCCGCTGCCGCCACCGACAACCGCGTCATCGCCGACCGTTAAATGGTCCGCCACGCCCACCTGTCCGGCCAGCACTACGCGGTTCCCGACCTTGACGCTGCCAGCCAGCCCGACCTGGCCGGAGAGCAGGCAATCCTCGCCGACGCGGACGTTGTGGCCGATCTGGCAGTGGTTGTCGATTTTGGTTCCCCGGCCGATGATCGTCGTACCGATGTTGGAACGGTCGATGGCGGCGCAGGCCCCGACCTCGACATCGTCACCCAGGCGCACCGTACCGATGGAGGCGATGCGGTAGATGCCTTCCATTATCGTGGAAACCGTGTCGCCGCCGGTCTTGGCGGCTTCGTGGCTGGCCATCTGGGGGGTGACGAAGGAGAATCCATCGGAGCCGATGGCCGCGTTATAGTGGATGATCACCCGGTTGCCGAGGATCACTTCCTCGCCGATTCGAACGCCGGAATACAGCAGGCAATGGTCGCCGAGCACGGCATTGGCCGCGACATAGGTCTGGGGCATCAGGATGCAGCCCGCGCCAATCTTCGCGCCCGGCCCCACATAGGCCAGCGCGCCGATAGAGACACCCTCGCCGAGCTCTGCTCCCTGCTCCACCACCGCGGTGGGGTGGATGCCTGGGGGGGCGTGAGGCTGCCGCTCGAACAGGTCCATGAGGATGGCGAGCGCAAACCGGGCACGTTTCACGTGGAACCATGCGTCCAGCGAGCCCTTCGGCGGTTCAATGCCTTCTGCGAGCACCGCGCAACGTACTGGGCTTTCGTCCAGGCGGGCGGCAAGCGCCGGATCCATGATGAAGATCAGATCGTCGGCGCGGTCCGCCTCCAGCGGATGCATCAGACGGGCGATCGTGAGGGAGCCATCGCCCTGAACGTCGGCACCGAGGGTTTCGGCAATCTCGGAGAAAGCATAAGGGGCAGGCATCATCGGTTCCGTTCTGGTCGTCGGTTCCGGGGTCGTGGGACAGGCCGTCAGTCGGCGAGCGACTTGGATACCACCTCGAACAGGTCGGGCGCCAGATCGGGTGTCGCCGCAATGTCCGTCAGCGCCGCGCGAATTTGGCTCTGACGGGCGGCATCGAACTTGCGCCACCGGCCAAGGGGGCCGATCAGCCGCGCCGCAATCTGGGGATTAAGACCGTTCAGGCGGATAATCTGCTCCGCGAGGAAGGCATAGCCGGAACCGTCGGCCGCATGAAACCCAGTCTGGTTACCCATGGCAAAGGCGCCGATCAGGGCGCGCACCTTGTTCGGGTTGGTGATGGAGAAGCGCGGATGCTCCATCAGCTTTCGAACGCGGTCTGCCGCGCCGGGCAGCGGAGCGGTTGCCTGGAGCGAGAACCACTTGTCCATGACCAACGGATTAGTGTCGTAGCGGGCGGCGAACGCGGCGAGCGCTTCCTCCCGGGCGGGGCCTTCGTTCTGGTTCAGCAGGCTGAGGGCGGCCAGCCGGTCCGTCATATTGTCTGCGGACCGGAACTGGGCTTCGGCGGGCGTGGTTCCTTCCGGTCCGGCGGTCAGGTAGGCCAGCGCCACGTTCTGGAGCGAACGCCTGCCGGCGCTTTCGGCATCGGGGTTATAGGGTTCATTCGTCCGCTGAGCGTCATAGATCGCGCGGAACTTGGTGGCGAACTGGCCGGCAATTTCGGCACGCAAGGCCTCCCGCGCGGCCCGGATTCCGTCGGGGTCGATGATCGCCTGCTGCTCAGCCAGATATTCCTCGCTCGGCAGGGTGAGCATCGCCGCACGGAAGGCGGGGGACAGCTCGTCCGCCATGACGTTGCGGGCAAGCGCATCCATCAGCGCGGCCGGCCAGGGCTCATCCGGGTCTTCGATGCGGGCAAGCAGGCTCTTGGTCGCCAATTGCTGCATCGCCTCCCACCGGTTGAATGGGTCCGTATCGTTGGCCGCAAGGAAGCCACGCTCCTCATCGCCGATCTGTAGGTCGAGCTTGATCGGCGCGGAGAAACCCCGGTTGATGGAGGGCGTGGGTTCGACCGGTACGCTCTCGAAGATGAAGGTTTGCTCGTCCTTTTCCAGCCTGATAACAGGCCGGTCGAGAGGCTTGCCGTCCCGGCCGATGAGGGGGATGTCCTCGCCGTCCGGGCCGACCAGTCCGAGGCTGAGCGGGATGGGCACCGGCTGCTTGTGAGGCTGGCCTGGCGTTGGCGGCGTCTTCTGGCGCAAGGTCAGCGCGTAGCTGTCGGACATGCGGTCATGGACGCCGTGCGCTTCGACCACCGGCGTGCCGGCCTGGGAATACCACCCGGCGTAAGCAGACAAGTCTACGCCGTTCGCATCCGCCATGGCGTTGCGGAAATCATCGCAGGTGACGGCCTGGTTGTCGTGCCGCTGGATATAGAGGTCCATGCCCTTGCGGAAGCCTTCCGGCCCCAGCTCGCTGTGGAGCAGGCGGACCACCTCGGCCCCTTTGTCGTAAATGGTCGGGGTGTAGAAATTGTTGATCTCGATATAAGAATCCGGACGGATCGGGTGCGCTGTCGGGCCGGAATCCTCGGGGAACTGGCGGGCGCGGAGTGCGCGCACGTCGTCGATACGCTGGACGGCGGCGTCGCGCATATCGGCGGAGAACTCCTGGTCGCGAAAGACGGTCAGGCCCTCTTTCAGCGACAGCTGGAACCAGTCGCGGCAGGTAACGCGGTTGCCGGTCCAGTTGTGGAAGTACTCGTGCGCTACGACACGCTCAATGCCCGAATAATCAGCGTCTGTGGCGGTGTCGGGATCGGCCAGAATGTACTTCGAGTTGAAGACGTTGAGGCTCTTATTCTCCATCGCGCCCATGTTGAAATCGCTGACGGCGACGATGTTGAAGCGCTCCAGGTCGTATTCGAGGCCGTAGACCTCCTCGTCCCACTTCATCGAGCGGATCAGGGCATCCATGGCGTAGGCGGCGCGCCCGCTCTCACCCGGCTCCGTGTAGATGTAAAGATCGACGGCCTTGCCGGACGCTGTGGTGAAGCTGTCCCGGATCGCTTCTAGTTGCCCGGCAACCAGCGCGAACAGGTAGGAAGGCTTCGGGTGAGGGTCTTCCCAGACAGCGTAATGCCGGCCGTCCGGCAGGTCGCCTTCCTCCATCAGGTTGCCGTTGGAAAGCAGGACCGGGCAGGCCTGCTTGTCTGCCCGGATCGTGACCTTGAACGTGGTCATCACGTCGGGCCGGTCCTGAAAGTAGGTGATGCGGCGGAAGCCTTCGGCCTCGCACTGGGTGCAGAAGGCGCTGCCGGAGCGGTAGAGCCCCTCCAGCCGCGTGTTGCCCGCCGGGTCGATCTGCACCCGGGTTTCCAGCGTGAAGGCATCCGGCACGTCCCGAATGGTCAGGCCCTCATCATTGACGCTGAGCGCCTCGTCCGCGACATGCCAGCCGTCGATGGTGATGCTTTGCAGGTCCAGCGCCTCGCCATCCAGCGCCAGCGGGGCCTTGGGGTCGCCGCCGGCCTTGATGAAGGCCGGATTACGGCGCAGTTTGAGGCTGGCATCCACCAGGGTTGCAGCGTCCTCCAGGTCGAACGCGAGTTCTACGCGGTCTATCAGGAACGCCGGCGGCATATAGTCGGAAAGGCGGATGGTGACTGGCTGGTCGGTACGCATGGGCCTCTTTCACTTGCAGCGTTGATCCCCATTTAACCCAGTGTAGCACGAGCACAAGGAAAGAGTGGCCTTTGCCACAGGGAGAGGGTGTCGAATGCGCCAAATGCTGGCAAAGGTTTCACGGTTACCGGTAGAAGCGACCAAACGGCTGGGCCGGACCTGGATCGGCAGGAATCCCTGGATACGCTGGCCGGCATTGGGATTCCTGGGCTTCCTCGTGCTGTATTACCCCATCGGCATGGCGCTGTTCTATGTGGTGGATGACGACGTCGCCGTCGAACCCGCCGCCGAAGTCTTCCCCAGCGGCAGCAGCAAGGCCGTCGCCACCGCCATCACCCTGATCGAGCGGGAGTCGGACCGCTGGGCGCCGAACAAACCGTTTTGGCATCCGGCCTCCGCGCTTTCCTACATGCCGAATTTCCAGACGGGCATGATGTACGCGATCGCCCGGTTCGCGGTGGAGATGGGCGACCAGTTGGGTCGGACCCGTGGGTCCAGCGCGATCGACCCGGATTTAGACAAGGCGGCGGGCTTGCTCAAAACCGAGCCGACACGCTGGTTTCTGTCGGGCGGCAGCATCCTGATGAACCGTCCCTCCGATCACCTCTACCTGGAGGGCGCGCAGTCGCTCCGCCGCTATAACGAGCGCCTGGCGGACGGCAACGCGGTCTATGACCAGCGCGCCGACAATTTGATTGCTTTGCTGGAGCGGATTGCAGCGGACCTGGGTGCGTCCTCCGCCGCCCTGGACAAACGCACGCTGGAGAGCGACGCGGGCTATTTCGATTCCCAGGCCGATGATCTGTTCATGAACATTAAGGGCCGGGTGTACGGCTACTACATGCTGCTGCGCGATGTGGGCGTGGACTTCGACGCGGTGATTGCGGACAAGCAGGCCACGCCGATCTGGGCACAGATGATGGGCAGCCTGAAGGTGGCGGCGGAAATGTTTCCGCTCGTGGTGGCGAACGGCGCCCAGGATGGGTTGGTCGTGCCGTCTCACCTGTCGGCGCAGGGGTTCTATCTGCTGCGGGCAAGGACGCAAATGCGCGAGGTCGGAGACGCGTTGGCGAAGTAGGGGGCGGCCGCAGGCTGGACGCGAGAGGCCAGTGACATTAGGACCGAGTCCCTCCGAAAATCTCGGAACGCAATTTTTTGGCGGTACAGTCGGCCGGTGAATTTGTAGCTCAGTATTATATTTCTGTGAGGGACGGGAATCATGGCAAGAGTGGGTAGAATATTGGCTGGCACGGTCGTTTCGGCGGCTATCGCTGTGTCAGCCACCGTCGGTGACGCCTGTACGCGCATTCTCTGGAATGACAATGGCTATGCCCCAATGGTCGGCCGGACCATGGACTGGCCGGAGTCGACCGAGCCGGTGCTGACGGTATTCCCCCGCGGCATGCAGCGGGACGGCGGCAAGCTGGGCGGCGAGGTGGTGGTTGCCGAGAACCCTGCGCGCTGGACGTCCAAGTACGGCAGCCTGGTCACTACCGTTTACGGCATGGGTGCTGCGGACGGCATCAACGAGGCAGGGCTGGCCGGTCATTTGCTCTATCTGAACGCCACCGATTTTGGCCCGCGCGATCCCGCCAAGCCGGGCCTGCATGCGGGACTTTGGGTGCAGTACCTGCTGGATAACGCCGCCACGGTCGAGGAAGCGCTTGACCTTTTCGGCGACGTCCAGATTGTGATGGCGGAGGCTCGTGGCCATAAGGCGACGGTGCATGTCGCCATTGAAGACGCGAGCGGCGATTCCGCGATCATCGAGTTCATCGAAGGCAAGCCGGTGATCCATCATGGTCGGCAATACACCGTCATGACCAACGATCCCGCTTATGACGAGCAGTTGGCGCTGCTTGCCGCACAGGACCTTTCGAAGCCTGCGAGCGACATGCCGTTGCCAGGCAACGTCAATCCGGTGGACCGTTTTCAGCGTGCCTCCTACTACCGGGCCCTGCTGCCGGCGCCGAAGGACGAACGTCAGGCTGCTGCCGGCATTCTGGCGATTGCGCGCAACGTTTCGGTACCGTTTGGCGCGCCCTATAAGGGGTTCGGCATCTACAATACCGAGTACCGCACCGCGGCAAACCTCAAGGACCGGCGCTATTACTTCGAGCTGACCACGAGTCCGAACGTAATTTGGGTGGATTTGTCGGTTATGAACCTTGAAGCGGGACAGCCGGTGCGGATGCTCAATCCGGACAATATCTCGCTTTCCGGGGACGTTATCGGGTCATTCCGGCCAGGGCCGGCACCGTATTGAGAGCTACGGGCCACGGAGCGTAGCTTTTGGGCAAGGTGAACAGCCGCTTATACCAACCCGAGGTGAGCCTGACTCTTGTGAGGGATTCCCAAATCACTCGATTTCTAAATCAATGCCGGCACCGGCAAGGAGACCGGAATGGGGAGAGTGCTTTCGCTTTGCCAGGACGACACATCGGATGATCAGAAGCGGTTGGCTCTCGCGAGCCGGGACGCCAATCAGACACGGCGTCTTTTCGCGTTGTCGGTGATTAACGATGGCGGCTGCCGTTCGGCAGCGGCATGTGCCGGAGGGGTCGGGCGAACTTGGTTGCTTGGATTGGCCCAACCCCATCTCCATTGAACTTTCTTAAAACTGAACTGTCTTAAAACCGACATTCGCTTGTAACACGCCGCCGCCATCTTCCCGGTCAAGGGAGGACGGTTATTCATGGTCCCGGTTCTTAGTATTGCTGGCGTGTCGAAGTCATTCCGGCGCAACGCGCGTATTCTGAAAGACATTAGCCTGGAGTTCAATCAGGGCGAGCTTGTCGCGCTGATTGGGGCGTCCGGCTCCGGCAAGTCGACGCTCATCCGCCTGGTGGCGGGGATGGAGCAAGTCGATGGTGGGGCCGGATCGATCACGATCCTGGGTGAGCCTACACAGACCGGCGGCCGCCGCCTGCCCTCCCAACGGCGCCTGCGCCGCGAGGTCGGCGTGGTGTTTCAGCAGTTCAACCTGGTTGGCCGCCTGTCTCTGCTTTCCAACGTGCTGGTAGGCCGCCTGGGCCGAGCGCCGGGTTGGCGCGGGACGTTCGGCCTGTTCTCCCGCGACGACAAGGTCCGCGCGCTCAAATCCCTGGAGCGCGTCGGCATGGTGGAGTTCGCCCACCAGCGCGCCTCCCAACTTTCGGGTGGGCAGCAGCAGCGGGGCGCCATCGCCCGCGCGCTGACCCAGGAAGCCCAGGTGATCCTGGCGGATGAGCCCATCGCCTCGCTCGATCCGGCTTCCGCCGAGCGGGTGATGGAAATCCTGGCCGACATAAACCGCACCGACGGCGTGACGGTTATCGTCTCGCTGCACCAGATCGATCACGCCTTCAAGCACTGCAAGCGGATTGTGGCCCTGAAGGACGGCGAGGTCGTTTTCGACGGCCCGACCGCGGATATCACTCCTGAAGACCTAAGTTCGCTCTATGGCGTCGACCTGACTGACGCCGCGAGCGAGGAGGAAATGCCCGGCATCCGGCCAAATGGCCATGCCGTGGGCGAGATGGTCGAGCCAAGTTTCGACCAATACCGAGAGGCACGGCTTTCAGCCGTCGTTTAACCAGCAAGCAACAGGAAGACAGGCATATGTTCAAGAATGTAGTTGCGGCTGCAGCGATCCTCGCTGCCAGCACGGCCGGTGCGAAGGCGGAAATGCCGGAGCAGTTCAATTTCGGTATCATCTCGACGGAATCCGCCTCTGCCCTCGAGGCCTCGTTCGGACCGTTCCTTGAGGATATGAGCGAAGCGCTCGGCGTTAAGGTGAAACCGTTTTTCGCCTCCGACTATGCCGGCGTCATTGAAGGCATGCGCTTCGGCAAGGTGGATGTCGCCTGGTTTGGCAACAAGTCCGCGATCCAAGCGGTGGATCGTGCTGGCGGCGAAGTGTTCGCTCAGACGATCAAGGACGATGGCTCCAAAGGGTATCACTCGCTGCTGATCACCCAGAAAGACAGTGACCTGAACTCGCTGGAAGATGTCCTCAAGTGCGATAAGACCAAGACCTTTGGCAACGGCGATCCTAACTCGACTTCGGGCTTCGCTATCCCCGGCTACTATGTCTGGGCACTAAACAACAAGACGCCAGAGGACTGCTTCAAGCGCGTGACCTCCTCCAATCATGAGGGCAATGCCATGGCGGTCGCAAACGCCAAGGTAGACGTGGCGACCAACAACACCGAGTCCATCTATGCCCGCCTCGGCAAGAACAACCCGGAAGCGGCGGCGAAGATCAAGGAAATCTGGCGCTCGCCGCTGATCCCGTCCGACCCGATGGTCTGGCGCAAGGATCTGTCGGACGAAGCCAAGCAGAAGATCTACTACTTCTTCATGCAGTACGGCCGCTTCGGCGACATGGAAAAGGTGAAGCGCGAGCGGGAGACGCTGGCCAGTGTCTCCGACGGCTGGGGTCCGTTCCTGGCTTCCTCCAACGCCCAGCTGCTCGACGTGCGCCAGATCGAGGCGTTCAAGGCTAAGCTGAAGGCGGAGCGCGCAGGGGATAAAGAAGCCATCGCCGAAGCCGAGGCGGAACTCGCCCGGCTGGCAGAGATCGCCGAGGTCGTCGGAAAATCCGGCTACTGAGGCGCGGTTAGAAGAGAGCTTGTTTCCGGCTGCCGGCGGTCAGAAATGGCCGCCGGCAGCTCTTGTTATGGCAGGGCATACTACCGATGGCGTTATCTGACTCCGACCGTTTGGCTTTGTCGCCCGAAATCGAGGCGCAACTGAAGCCGCGCTGGGGCTCGTTCCTCGTCTATGGCGCAACCGCTTTGGTGATCGCGCTGCTGTTGGGCATCGCCTACTACCCGGCAGAGGTGTTCAACTGGACCTTTCTGTTCACTGATGCCGCCAACATGGCGACGTTTGTTGCTGACTTCCTGGAGCCAAACTTTACGGATTGGCGTGTGTTCCTGGATAAGATGCTGGAGACGATCTACATCGCGCTCTGGGGTACATTCCTCTCGACAGTTTTCGGCATACCGTTCGCGTTGCTCTCGTCCTCCAACATCGCACCCTGGTGGATTGTTCAGCCTGTTCGCCGCGTGATGGACGCGGCCCGCGCCATCAACGAGATCGTTTTTGCCATTCTGTTTGTCGCCGCCGTCGGCCTGGGGCCGTTTGCCGGCGTCATGGCAATCTTCATTCACAATCTGGGTATCATCTCGAAGCTGTTCTCCGAGGCGGTTGAAGCCATCGACCCCCGACCGGTCGAAGGCGTGCGGGCAACTGGCGCCAGCCGCTTGCAGGAGGTGATCTACGGCGTCATTCCGCAAGTGCTGCCACTCTGGTCCAGCCTGACGCTGTACCGGTTCGAGACGAATGTCCGCTCGGCCACCGTGTTGGGCATTGTCGGCGCGGGCGGCATCGGCTTTACCTTCTACGAGAGTTTCCGGTCATTCCAGTACGACCGGGCCGCTGCGATCATCGTTGTGGTCGTCTTGGCGGTGACGCTGATCGATATTGTGTCGGCGCGGCTCCGCAAGTTTTTGGTATAGCGGCTTGATCCCTGGGAGGGGAGCACGCACAGTCGGCACCGCCGTCCCGAAGCGGGTGGCGGAAAGGACGTATCCATGCCGATGGCCGACGCCGCGGGAGGCGGCATCTCCTATACCCGTTCCGGCACCGGCGCGCCGCTGGTGCTGTGCCTGCCGCAAAGCGCCGGGCCCGTCGGTGTCGGGCCATTCGTGGACGCGCTGGCGGAGGGCTTTACCGTCATTCGCTATGACCAGCGCGGGACCGGCGGCTCTGTGCCGCCCGCTGACCCGTCCGCAGTCACCATGGCCGACCGGGCGGGGGAGGTGGCGGAGTTGCTCGAGGCGCTCGGCATCCCGAGGGCGCATCTGTTCTGCCACTCGACAGGCTGCGGCATCGGCATAGCCTTGGCCGCGGCCTATTCCGACAAGGTGGAACGGCTGGTTCTCGCCGCGCCGTGGGAATATGGCGACCCGTTCATCACTACCATGCAGAATTTGCGGATTGCCGCCGCCCGCGCGCTAAGTCCTCAGGACTATGCCACCTACAACGCCAGCCTGCTGTTCCCGCCCGCGTACCGGCGCGAGCACGCGGCGGGCTTTGCCGCACAAGCGGCCGGCGTGGCACCGCAGGACGCGGACCAGATCGCGGGCCGATTGAACGCCATCCTTGCCTTCGATACGCGCCAGCTGACAGCGACCATCGACACACCGACGCTGGTGGTCTCGTCCGACGACGATCAGCTCATGCCCTATTGGTTCGGGCGGGACATTGCCTCCAGCATGCCAAACGCCCGCTATGAGGAAATCCATGGCGGCGGCCACATGCTGCCGGAGACCAAGACCGGGGTGATGGTTGGGCTGGTTAAGAGTTTCCTGGATCCTGATGTCTAAGCATCAACTTCCCGGAAGCGCACCCGCGCTGTCCGGGGCCCAGCGTTTGCGCACTCCCCAATACGGGGTTGCAGAAAAAACCCTGAACCCCGGATTTCCGCTCCGCTCTATCCGGGGAGAGGGATAGCGGCTAAACTGGTTTTGGCCGTTGTCCGACCGGCCACTAACCATCAAGGATCCAACCATGACAGAGCGCTATCATCTGATCAGCTCCGTCACTTGACCCTGGGTTCAGCGCGCCGTGATCGTGATGCGTGCCAAAGGGGTCGAGTTCGACGTGACCTATATCAACCTGCGGGAAAAGCCCGACTGGTTCCTGAAAATCTCACCGCACGGCAAGGTGCCGGTGCTGAACATCGGCGACACGCCGCTGTTCGAATCCAACGCCATCGCGGAATTTATCGACGAGACCGTCGGCGAGCCGCTGCATCCGGCCGATCCGATAAAGCGGGCGCGGAATCGAGCCTGGACGGACTTCGTGCCAACCTTCTCCAGCGGGCTCTCCGCCACCTACTACGCGACGACCAAGGAAGCACGGGACGAGGGCTTCGGGAAGGCGCGCGAAGTGCTGGCGAAGCTGGAAGGCGCGATTGCGGCTGAGCGCGGCAATGATGGCCCGTACTTCAACGGGCCGGACCTGTGCCTGGTCGATGCGGCCTACGCGCCGTTCTTCCAACGCTTCATGAAGGTGGAAGAGAAGGTCAGGACCGGCCTGCTCGACGAATTCCCGCTCGTGAAGGCATGGTCGGAGGCGCTGCTCGCGACCGAGATGGTCACGGGCTCCGTGCACGAGACCTTCGACCAGGAGTTCGCGGCCAACATGCACCGCCGCGGCACGGTCGTTGCCGATCACTTCGCCATCGCGGCTGAGTAGTACGCCCGACCGTGTTAGCGAACCCGCCGCCCCTGCCGCTAGTCCCGGCGCGGGCGGCGGACGCATTTTAGTGCGGCCGGCTTTAGGTTAGAACGGGGCACGGTCAACGAACCGGCAACGCAAAAGAGAGCGCCCGCCATGGACACCCCGCCCGAAGCCGTCTCCAAGAA
This sequence comes from Alphaproteobacteria bacterium, assembly GCA_965222315.1. GTDB lineage: Bacteria > Pseudomonadota > Alphaproteobacteria > Bin95 > Bin95 > JACKII01. Next base: position 4,792,913 of record OZ244951.1, read on the forward strand.
AAAGCTCAGCAAACCGGCCCGGCTGGTCCGCCTGCTCGCCTCGATGCTCGATCCGCGGGCGCTGGCGCACCTTTTCAAGATGATCAACTATTACAATTATTCCCATGTGCAGCCGCTACGGAAGGTGAAGCGTGGCGCGGGCGTCAGCATCAGCCCGGACGCCGTCTTTTCCAACCCGGAACGTATTGAGATAGGCAATGGGGTCACCATCGGCTCCCGCTGCCATCTGTGGGCAGGACACGTAAAAGGCCGGATTGTCATTGGCGATGACGTGCTGTTTGGCCCCGAAGTGATGGTGACGGCAGCGACCTACCGATTCAACGATGGCCATCCCGTCACCAAGCAGAGGATGGACGAGGACGACATTGTCATCGGCAAGGATGTCTGGTTCGGTACCCGCGCCATTGTCGTGCCGGGCGCACGCATCGGCGATGGCGCGATCATCGGAGCGGGCGCCATCGTGCGCGGCGAGATTCCACCCATGAGCATTGCCGTCGGGCAACCGGCGAAAGTAATCGGGCAGCGGGTGATCGGCACCTAAAACGCGCTAGGCGGCAGGCCACCGCCATCCACCGGGAAAGCCTGACCGGTGGTGAACCCGGAATCCTCGCAGGCGAGATAGGCGATGAGGGCGGCAATTTCCCCCGGCCGGCCGTGGCGCTGTACCGGGATGGCCTTTGCCCGTTCGGCCAGGCCCGCGTCCACATCCGTCCAACCCGCGCGCAGGGTGGAACTGATCGCGCGGTCGGTGCGGATCGAACCGGGGCAGACGCAGTTCACCGTAATGCCATGGGGGGCGAGGTCGTAGGCGACCGAGCGGGTCAAGCCGATGACCGCGGCCTTTGATGCGCAGTAGGTCGCCCGCTCCGGCAACGCGACGAGGCCCGCGACCGAAGACATGGAAATGATGCGGCCATAGCCCGCTTTCTTCATGTGGGGCACCGCCGCCCGGATCATCAGGAACACGCCGCGGGCGTTGATGCCCATGGTCTTTTCCCAGGCGTCCAGCGGCACGTCCTCGATCTGGCCCCGGTCCTGGCCGTGCGGCGCGCCCGCGTTGTTTACGAGCACGTCGAGGCGGCCATACTTCTTAATCGTCTCGCCAACCAGATGCGCCGCGCCGTCTTCCGCTGAAACATCGCCTGTCAGGCTTATCGCTTCGCCGCCGGCCTCCTCAATGCGCGCGACCAGGGTATCGAGACCCTGCCAGGACGATTGCTGGCCCGCGGCGGTCAGGTCATTGGCGACACCCGCCGACGCGACGTCGGAAGCCGCAATGATGAAGCCGTCCCTGGCGAGGCGCAGCGCGGTGGCGGCGCCGATGCCGTTTTCCTTGCCGCAGCCGGTGATGAGTGCGACGCGTTTTTCCGTAGACACCGTGGGTTCCTCCGATTTGATTGGTTGCCTAAGAGTATAGGGGTGGACGAAAGCTGGTACCAACTGCCCGGTGGCGGGACACCGGCGCAGGCTTGGCGGGGCGCGCTCAAACCTATATTCGAACGGGGGAAACGGGCCAAACGCGGTCAAGAACACCGAATCTCAGGACCAAACAGACATGCTGCCAAGATCGAGTTGGGGTACTTTGCTGCTGGCCTACAAGCTGGTCCTGGGCGTCGGCAGGCCGGTATTCGTCCGGCTGATGAAGTGGCCGTTTCTGGCGCTGCTGGCCGGGATGGTCTGCCAGGTTATGGTGATAACGGCCGGGGAACCGGGCCCGGACGGTGGCATAAAGCTTCCCCCGCTTGGTCAGGCCATGAGCCTCCTGGTGCAAATGGCGTCCGGGATTGTCGTTCTGGCGGGCATGACGGCGTGGGCGCGGTGGGTGGTCGACCCGAACCAGCCTGCCCGATTCCAATGGCAGCGGAGCGAATGGGTTACCCTCGGCCGCTTGGTGCAAGTCTATCTGTTGGGATTGCTCGCCGGTTTGGCGGCCGCCGCGGCGATGTTTTTTGCGCTGAACCTGCTGCTGCCAAGCACGTTGCCCCAACCCGATGAAGGCTCAATATATCCGTTTGCGGTGGCTGATTTTGGAGCCGCTGCCGTGCTGCCTTTCTTGGCGATGATAGCGGCGGTGCTGGCCGTCTGGATTCGCTACTGCCTCAGCCCGGTGGCTGCCGCGGTCGGCGCGCCGAGCGATCTTGGCCTGGCTGCGCAGGCCGGGCGTGCTGGCCGCTGGCACATGTTCTGGTCCGTCGTTCTCTTTGCGCCGACATCGCTTGCCGCCATGGTGCCGCTGGTTGTTGTCGGGCTGATGATCGTGACGGTACTGGCATCTGTTGCCTCGAGCCCCCTCATGGCGTCGGTCTGGGGCAATATTCTGCTGTCGGTGTTGTACATTCCCATCGGCCTGGGGCTTTACGGCGTCTTCGTGGCCGTGTTTTGTGTGTACTACCGTTGGCTGGTCGTGAAGGACTTGTCGCATTAGCGCCGGTTCGAATAGCCGGCGAATCCCGGTAGAGTGACGTTTCCCAGCCGAACCGATTGTCAGCCCATTGCCCTCCGCCTCCCCCCCTTCTATCGATGCCCTGACCGACGGCGTTCTAGCCGGGAACCGGGCGATTCTGGGCAGGGCGATTACCCTGGTTGAGAGCCGCCATCCGGATCGGCAGGAACAGGCGCAGGAACTGCTGCACCGCCTGCTGCCCCACGCTGGCAACGCACACCGGGTCGGCATCACGGGCGTACCCGGCGTTGGCAAGTCCACCTTCATCGAGAGTCTGGGCACGAGACTGACTGCCCAAGGCTCCAAAGTTGCCGTGCTGGCGGTCGATCCCACCTCCAGCCGCACGGGCGGGTCCATCCTGGGCGACAAGACCCGTATGGCGGCGCTGGCGGCGGATCAGAATGCCTTCATCCGGCCGAGCCCGTCGGCAGGCTCGCTGGGCGGCGTCGCGCGGGCCACGCGGGAGACCATGGTTGTGCTGGAAGCGGCAGGCTATGACGTGGTGCTGGTGGAGACCGTGGGCGTCGGCCAGTCGGAGATCACGGTCGCAGAGATGGTGGATTTTTTCCTGGTGCTGATGCTGCCCGGCGCGGGCGACGAGTTGCAGGGCATCAAGAAGGGCATTCTGGAAATCGCCGACATGGTGGCCGTGAACAAGGCCGACGGCGACAATGCCAAGCGTGCGCAGGCCGCCGCCAGGGAATATGAGGCGGCGCTGCATATCCTCACCCCAGCCTCGCCCAACTGGTCGCCGCCGGTAGTGAAGTGCGCGGGGCTGACCGGCCTCGGCCTGGATGAACTCTGGAGCAAGATCGAGGAGCACCGCCGCATCTTCACCGAATCCGGCGAGCGGGCGGAGAAGCGTCAGGGACAGCAGGTCCGCTGGATGTGGGCGATGCTGGAGGACCGGCTGATGGCGGGGCTGCGCGGTGAACCGACCGTGCGGGCGGCACTGCCCGGCATCGAGGCAGAGGTTGCCAAAGGCCTGCTGACGCCGTCACGGGCGGTGGAGACGGTCCTGCAGCTATGGAAGCGGTCGCTTTAAGGCCAGTCAGCTTAAAGCCAGTCAGCGCGCCATGGCGGCGGGAAACACCGTTACAATGCCTTTTGCTGGCATCTGTACGGTTACCGATCCGTCCGCCGCGTCTTGCGTGACCCTGGTGGGGTTGCCACCACCCTGCCAATTGGCAAACGTTGCGGCGTAACGGTTCTCGTCGAGGCCGCGAATGATGATTGGCCCCTTATTCTCAGCCCGTATCACGGTCACCTGGCCGCCATCTTTGTTCTCGAAGGCAACGGCAAAGAACTTCGGCTCCTGAACGGTTGCACCGATCCTGACTGCCCCGCCCCGTATATAGCGCATGTACTGCATCAGGCGCCGGCCCTGATGAGACGGTACGGTTTCGCCGGTTTGCTTGTCGACATAGACCAGCGCGCCGCGGCGCGGCTTGCCGTCGTCCGGCGCCCATGTGGCGATGCCGAAGGATTGCCAGGCGGAGGCGTTGGCTTTCTCCACATCCATATGCAGGTGGTAGGAATTGCCCTTCACCAGTTCCAGCATCTCGGTTCTGATGCCGTAGCGGTCGGCGGTGGCGGCGATATCCCGCAGGACTTCCGGCGTGGCGCGGGCATAGCGGTGGTAGGAAATCGCGCCGGCATATTGACGGACGCCGGGCACCTGCATCGCTTCCTCGAACAGTTTGACGGTCAGGTCCGCTCGTTTGGTGGACGGCAGGATCAGTTCCGGTTTGAAGCCCAATGGGGTCAGGCGCTTCATGGCGGCCGCCGCAGCTTCTCCAAGTTGCCGGCCGCCGTTTTTCCAGCGCGCCGTGTGGTCCGGCTCCAGAATGACCTCCAGGCCGTCCGGCACGATGCCGTATTTGCTTTTCAGGTGGATGAAGGCTTGGGTGACCAGTTCGGCATACTCTTCCGGGTTCTGGGCGTGATTAAACCGGGTCTGGTTCTTTCCTTTGTCGAAATCGACGAAGCAAAGATTGACATAGAGTTTCTCCCCCTTCGCTTGCAGACGCTTGGCCATGGGCAGCAGGACGCGCTCTACCTGGTAGTCCACTTCGTCAAATTGAAAACCGGCGGGATCGGCTTTGAACGGATCGCTGTTGTCATTGACCTTGTGATAGAAGCGGCGCTGCATGTCCTTCTGCGAAATCTCGCCGCTTTCGAATTGCGCCCAGTAGGGGGTTGAGTTCTCCGTATTGCTGCGCAATTCCAGGCGGACGCGATTAACGCCGATGTCGTCCACCAGCGTATCCAGAATTTGGTCTTGGAACTGGTGCCAGGTGGGGTCGAACCTGTTCTCTGCCTTGCCGAACTGGGTGACGTAGACGGTTACTTCCCAGCCGCTCATGGTCTGGTAGCGCTTCGTCTGATCGACGGTTACCTCGACCGGCTGGGCAAGGGCGGAGAAGGGGAACACAAGCAGCATGGCCAAGGCCAGAAGCGGCTTTTGCAGGTTAGAAAGCATCGTCGTCTCCACAGGACTGTGTGCTGGCAGCCACCTGGATATGGCGACGAGCTAGGCGCGTTTCGACCCTCGTTTACCCTCGTAGCAGCGCAGGAAGCTCTCTTCGCCTAGCACTGCCGCCTTTTGCCAACTGAATTTTGCGGCCTGGGGCAAGGCCTTGGCGGTCAATTCGGCTTGCAACCCGTCCTCATTGAAAAACCGCAGGATGGTGCGGGTGATATCGTCCAGATCAAGCGGGTCATAGAACAGCCCCGCATCCCCCACCACTTCCGGCAGACTGCTGAGGTTGCTCGCCAGCACCGGAACGCCGCAGGACAAAGCCTCCACCGCTGGCAGGCCAAAGCCCTCCCAAAGGGAGGGGAAGACCAGCGCGTCAGTGGCAGAAAACAGGTCTACCAGCGCTTCGTCCGGCAGGTAGCCGGTGAAGTGGACATTTTTCTCCAGCGGTGGATTATCGGCGACGAAGGCCATCAGCTCCGGCACATTGTCCCAAAACCCCTTGCCCGATGTGCTGCCGACGATGGCCAGATGCGCGTCCGGCCGCGCCGCCACGATGGCGGGCATGGCTTTCAGCAGCGTCAGAATGTTCTTGTGCGCATTCATGCCGCCCACATAGGTCAGGACATGCGCGTCATCCGGGATGCTGTGCTGGCGGCGGATGGCAAGGCCAGGCTCCCGGGTCGAGCGGGGCTGGAACTCGGGCCCGGCGCCTTCGGTCACTACGTCGATCTTGTGGCGGGGAATTTTCAGGTACTTGACCATATCGTTCGCCGATGAGTCGGACACGGTCATGGCCCGCGTGGTCTGACGCAGCGCCAGCCAGGTTTTCACCTGCCAGAGCCGGTGGTTCAGCTTGGTCGGGAACAGGTATTGGGGCAGTCGCTCCGCCGTCGTGTCGTGGTAGCAAATCACCTTCGGCACGCGCGAGAGCAGCGGGAAATAGGAATAGACCGCGGGGTAGTAGAAAAGGTCGAAGCCTGCCCGCCGCACGATCTGCCCCATCTGCCAGAGGTAGCCGATGGAGCGGGCGTTATCGCCCTGAGAGGCCTCGTTAAGATTGCCTTCGGTGGCGGCTACGATGGTCTCGACGCCGTCCGGCACCGGGAAGGCAGGCGGTTGGTCGAATACCAGCGTGTAGCGGAACCGGCTGCCCGGCTGCCGGGCGCGGTCGGCAAGGGCGGAGACGAACTCCCGCGTGAAGCGCCCGAACCCCCGGTCGTTCGACCAAGTGGTGGCGTCTATGCCCACGTGGATTTGCGGTTCCGCCATGGCCACGTTACCCTTTGTCAGCCTGGAGATAGCCGACCTGTTCGCCCAGCGACCAGGCGAGCAGCAGCAGGAAGGTCAGCGGGGCGGCACGCAAAAGCTCCGCCATATGATGGCCCTTGGCTTTCTGCTGGCGGTATTGCCGGAACAGCAACACAAACGGCAGCAACGGCATGGCGAGCGCCAGCTTGATGCGCTCCGCGGTACCGATCTCCTTGCCGCGGATCTGCCCGAACATGCGTGCCCAGTGGTAACGCTCCCCCAGCATGGCGCAAAGGCTGCCGGGCTGCCGGTACTGAACCGTGATGGCCTTGTCGGAGAGCAGCAGTTGGTAGCCGCGCCGCCGCAATTCCCAGTTCACCGGCGCTTCCAGATAGCTCTCGTCCCAGACATGGCGCACTTCCTCCAGCGGCTCGCGCTTGTAGGCCATGTTGGTGTCGGTGACGTATTCGGGGTTATCCCGGTGCAGCGGCGGCTGATAGCGGCTGAAGTCGCAGAAATAAATCGCCCAGTTCTTGATATGATCGACGCCGTTCCGCACCGCGCCGCCGATCGCTGCATGAGGGTAATCGTCGTGCAGGGCGATCATGTTGCGGCACCAGTCCGGTTCCGGGATGCCGCGGTCCTCGATAATGCCGAGCAACCGGCCGCGCGCCGCCTTCAGCGCGACGGTCCGGCGGGCGTCGAAGAACAGGTGGGTTTCCAGCGGGTCTTTCGGCTGAAGGCCGTCCAGGATTGTGCCCATGTCGATGAAGGTGAACTGCGGGAACTTCTTTGCGATCCCGGCGACTTCCGGCGTGATGTGGTCGTAGGGCACCAACACCTCAATGCTGGGCTCGCCCTCCTGGTTGGCCAGCGCCGCCAGGCAGCGTTCCAGGGTCGGCCCACTGTCGACGATGGTCAGCACGATGCTGAGGTCGGGAGCCGCCGCTTCACTCATGTTGCCGTTCCGCTTTTCCGTTTAGTTTTTGCGGGCGGCTTCGAAGCCGTGCACCTGCTGCTCTTCGCTTTCGCGGAAATTCTTGCGCCAAAGAATGGAGAAGCCAGCCTCGGTCAGCGCCTTGTAGAAGGCATCCACGTCGATCAGGGCCTCATGCACCTCCCCTACGATCACGTCCACGTCCCGGATACGCTCGCCCAGGCCGCGGATTGCGTCCATCTCGCTGCCCTCGATATCGAGCTTCAGCAGGTCGATCTTGCCGATGCCGTGCGCGGCCATGTGATCGGCGAGGGTCACCACCTCGATCTGCTCCACCGGCGCGCCTTCTTCGGCCAGTCCCGGCAGAAGAGAGTGCATACCGGCGAATTCGCCATGCAGCAGGTTCATGGTGCCGGTTTCCGCACCGATGCCCTGCTGGAACAATTTGGCCTTGGGGAAGTTGGCGATGTTGCGCGCGAGGAACCCGATATTCTCCTCCGCCGGTTCGAACACGTGCATGGTCGCGTCCGGATAGTGGGCCAGGAACCACACCGCGGAGATGCCGACATTGCCGCCCGCGTCGATGATCGTCGCGTTGGCGGGCAGGCGGCTTTCCATCTTATACTGCTGTTCGTGCAGGATTTCGGCGATGATAAAGATATCGCTGAGCCGCATGACGAACGGCACCGTCCGCCCGGCGATCTTCAGGTTCAGGCTGACCTCGTCGTTATACCGTTCCGGCTGACCAAGGCTCGCGTAAATGTGGATTAGCGTCTTGCGTGTCTGCATGTCCGCCGCATGGGAGCAGACGAGGTTCAGCGCCTCGCCCAGCCGGTAGAGCTTCTGCCCGATCACGCTGCCCAGCCCCACCATCGGTTAGCGCACCTTGCTGAGCGCATTGCCGGGACCGAGCAGTGCACCCACCGCCTCCCCCAGCGCCCAGGAGCAGACGAAAGCCACCTGCAACGGCATCGACTTGATCAGCAGATCGACGTGGTACTTCTTGGCGACGATGCGCTTCACGGTCCGGTAGAGCAGAACCGGCGGCAGCGCGCACGCGGCGGCCGCGAAGAACAGTTTCTTCGACATCGGCTGCCCGGCAACCCGCGCCCCCGCGTAGGAACGGGAATAGAAGAAGCGTTGCTCCATATAGAGCCGGAAGGTGTAGTGCATCTTGTGGCCGACCACGATATCCGGCTTCATCATCAGGGTAATGCCGTCCCGGCGCATGGCATCGTGCAGGTTGTTCTCCCACTTGCATTCGGCCAGCACGTCTTTGTACCGGTCGAGCACTTCCTTCCGGTAAACGACATTGTTGCCGGGCACGCCGTCCGCCGGCCCTTCCGGCAGCGGCGGCAGGGCGCCGGAGTATTCGCAAAGGAATGCCGCCCAATCCATGAAGCTGTCGGTGGCGGCGTTCGCGATGCTGCCTGCGACCACGTCCTGGCCCTTGTCCAACTCGTCTAGCATCCGGCGGCCCCAGTCCGGCGGCACCAGCACATGGTCTTCGATCACGCCGACAAAGGGGGCGGAGGCGCGCTCGATTCCGACCATGCGCATGTGGGGGATGGTGGCGTCGCCCGGCATGGAAATGACGGTGATGTCCGGAAACTCGCGCCAAAGGAATTCGCGGATGTGATAGCCGAGGCGGTCGACCACGATGATTTCGGTCGTGACGCCGTCCATCGCCTGCAATGCCTGCAGACAGCCGGTCAAATCGCTGTAACTGTTAACCGACGGGATAATAACGGAGAGATCAACCCCACTCATCGCTCGCTCCTAAACGGCTATTTCGTTGCAGTATTTCTATCCGATCACGCCCTGCAACCAGGATGCGGCATGACCACCAGCCCCAATTCGCCGCGGAACCGGCGCTTTATCCCTACGGGATGCGCACGTCGATGGCGGCAGTCGCGATGACGGCGACGTCGCCGACAGCCTCGTCCGGCACGTCGAGCCCGCCTTTGACCACGGTGACCGTGACCTTGCCTACCGGCAGGCTGGCCGTGACCTTGTCTGTATCCACTTTGGATGGATCCTGAACTCCGATGGTGACGTTAACTTCCAGCTCGTCCTTGTCGATGCCAAGGGTGCGGATGAAGCTGAGGGAGCTGTGATGCAGGGCGTCCTGCACCGCCCTCAACGCGGCTTTGGTGTAGTCGCCGCCGTGCAGGTCGTTGCCGGCGCCCATTTCCAGGATGGCGCGCTTGCTCATGCCGGGGCTCCTTGGGCTTCAGGCAGGTCCAGATAGACGACCGCCGCGGCGTGCGCGACCAGGGTCACGTCGCCATTGTAGTTCGGGATGGCGAGGCCGCCTTCGACCACATCCACCGTACCGGTGCCATGGGGCAGCACGGCCAGCACCTGGGCTTTGTCCACCGTTTCGGGGTTCGGCGCGCCGATGGTAACGGCGACCCGCATGGAGTCCGTGTCGAGGTCCAGCGCCTTGGCGATCGATAGCGAGTTGTGCCACAGCGCGTCGCGGAGCGCGCGCACGGCTGCTTTCGTGCTGTCGCCGCCGCGGATATCGGTACCCATACCGATCTCCAGGACTATTCGTTTCCAAGCCATTTTGGTTCCTTTTTTCCGGCGAGCCGGTGATGTCTCGGTTCTGGCGCTAACGCCAATGGCTTGCCTATCGCACGATCATTTTCGTGCGGCGCAAGAGCTTGACCTCAATCATGCACCAGGCGAAGGCGGCAGAACTGTAAAGATAGTAGAACTGATGGTATATGAAGCCAAACAGGCCAAAAAAAGTGCCGCCATTCTGTGTCATGAACCGGAGCAGGTAAGAATTCGCCGCCAGCATCGCGACAAACAGAACGACCGGTGCGGGCCAGAAGCCTGGCAGCACGATTAGCACAAGCAGGCTCAAAACAAACATTCCAGCCAAAATCGCCCGGATACGCTCGCCCTGGCTGACGTTAAGGTCGTCCGTCAACCCTTCGCGCTGGATCATCAGGCGCGACCAGGGGATGGCGCGCATAAAGATGTCGGTGTGGATGACGTTGCGGATCGTCCAGACCTTCAAGTGCTTGCCGAGGAGTTCGGGAAGCAGCAGGATACGGCCACCGGCAGCGCGCAACCGGTAGCCCAAATCGATATCTTCGATGGAGGGACGGGTGTAGGTCTCGACATCGAAACCGTCCACGGCCAGGAACGCGTCCTTGCGTACCGCACCGCAACCGGCCCAAAAGGTCGACGATTCCTCGTTGCCGCGCTGGTGGTAGTAGCGGTGGGTTAGGTTCTTGTACTTGCTGATCCAGCTTTGCCCGCTCGGTGTTTCGTCATACGAGCCGAAGACGGCAACAACCTCAGGGTCTTCAAAAGCCGGCAGGATATGAGCCGCGCCGCCCGGCCATGCGATTACATCGGAATCGACGAACCAGAGGATATCGCCTTTGGCGTGCTGTGCCGCCAGGTTGCGCGCCGCGCCGGGTCCGCCATTGACGGGATTGATGAGCACGGTCGCGCCCATCTCCTCTGCGACCTTGACGGTGTCGTCGGTGCTTTGATCGTCAACAACCAGCAGTTCGGCGATTTCGCCGGCATTCAGCATGTTAAGGAGCGGCGGGAGAACCAGCGGCATATAGTGCGCGGCGTTATAGGCCGGCATCACGACGGTAATCGTGCTCTTTGCCGGTGTGTCGTCGGCCTCCATCGGTCCTGATCTCTCCGTCATCGCGCTTTGCAGCAGCAGGCTGTCAATAGCGGAAGCCCCGCCAAATCGTGAGGGCGACCGCTCAGTCGGGAACGACAGCGGCGGTTATCACGGCAGCCGCCGCACCGGCCGCGGCTGTTGCCGTCGCCTTGCCCTTGTCGTCGGAGACCTGGAATTCCTCGTGGTAGGCCCGCTCCACATTGACGTTCCACACATCATGGTTTCCGCCCAGAATGTTCTCCGCCACCAGCATCGCCGTCAGCATGGAGTGATCCTGGTTATTGTAGCGGTGCAAGCCGTTCCGGCCGCAGGTGTGGAAGTTTTCCAGCGTTTTAAGCCAGTTGGAGATGACGTCCACGCAATCCTGATAATGCTCGTCATAGACCGGATAGGCCTTGGGCTGGCGGATGATTGCGCCGTCGACGACGCTTTCTTCCGGCGCCAGACCCAGCTTACCCAGTTCCTTGCTGCCAAGCGCCACCAGTTCGTCCCGGTTCATCTCCCAGAGTGGGTCGCCAATGTTGCAGAAATATTCCATGCCGATGCACGATTTATCGTCTTCGGGGACCATTTCCGGCGACCAGGCGCGGAAATTCTGGATCCGACCGACATTGATATCCGGGCTATGGACATAGACCCAGTTGTCAGGGAACGGGTCCGGATTGTCCAAGATCAGCGTGACGATCAGGAAGTCGCGGTATTTCAGCTTGGCTGCAGCCTCAATCACTTCCGGCGGCGGCGGCGGGTCGAACCGCTCCACCAGATCGCGCAGCGCCATGGAATTGACGAAGTGATCCGCTTCCACCTGGCGAAGCTCGCCATCCGGACCGCGCACCTCTACCGCGGTGACGCGGTTGCCGTCGCGGAGCACGCGCTCCACCGACGTTTGCATATGAACTTCGCCGCCACGGTCCTCCAGGAACTTCTGCACGGTTTCCCACATCATGCCGGGGCCGAGCCGCGGGTAGTGGAATTCCTCGATCAGGCTGGTGGTGTTGTTCGCACCGGTGATGGAGTTCCAAACAGCCTTGAAAAGCGACAGGTTTTTGATGCGCTGGGCCGCCCAGTCCGCACGGATCTGCGTTGGCGGAATGCCCCAGACCTTCTCGGTGTAGCTTTTGAAGAAGTGAATATAGAGACGGCGGCCGAAGCGGTTGATCACCCACTCTTCGAAATTGTCTTCCGTCTTGCTCGGCCAAATGCGCCACTTGAAGTAGCTCATGACGATCCGGATGGATTCAATCAAGCCGATATTGGTGAGCGCGTTGAAGAACTTTAGCGGATAATCATAAAATTTTCCGCGGTAAAAGATGCGGCTCAAGCGGGGCCTGACGATGAAGTCGTCTGTCAGCACCTCGTGCCACATGCGCTCCACTTCCGGCACCTTGGTGAAGAAGCGGTGGCCGCCGATGTCGAACCGGAAGCCTTTGTGGCTTTCCGTCCGGGCGATGCCGCCGACGATTTTGTCCGCCTCAAACACGATTGGGATCATTTCCGATCCCAGCCGATGCAGTTCGTAGGCTGCAGTTAGTCCCGCCGGCCCACCACCAATAACCGCGACTGCCCCCGCTTCGCGGTTGAACTGATGATTTTGGGTCATGCCCGGATTGCCTCCGTTATGGTCGCTCACACCCTCTCACAGGTTGCTCAGGCTTATATTGCATGAGAAAATGGATTCATACTTAATTTGGGGAACTGCATTAGAAAGCCGCAGGCAATAGTGGTGGGCCAAGGCGGCTGACTCTCGTAATTTTCCATATGTTTAGAAAAGGTTACTACTTAAAAATGCATTCACCGTTTGGTTGCGGGCGTTTGACTGCGTTCGCCAAAATGGATCTGTCTGTCCGGGTTGCGGGAAGTTAAGGCGAAGCAAAGCCATGGCTGAGTTCTCTTGCTCACGAACGGTTCAAGGTTTGATGCTATTAAAAAATTGTCCTAACCCGCGACCGAATGTGCTGGGGCGATTGTTCGCCTCTGTTTTGCTGGCGTTGCCATGAACGATCAGGCAATTTGGCCGCCGTGTCAAAGAGGGAGAGAGGCTGCTGGTGCGCACGCGCTGATTGCAGCCAGGGCGAAAATTGTACTTGGCGGGCAATCGCACAGAGCTAGGGATCATGGAAAACAATAAAGCAGAAGAGTTGAGCGGACTTTCCCTAAGCGTCGTGATACCGGCCTTTAACGAAGAAGGCGGCATCAGGGAAACCATCGAAGAGGTGCAGGCGGCGCTGGCGGAGATTCCAGGGCCGACCGAGATCATCGTGGTGGACGACGGTTCGGAGGACAACACCCGCGGCGAGGCGGCGAAGGCCGGCGTGCGAGTTGAGGCCAATCCATTCAATATCGGTTACGGCGCGGCGCTGAAGCGCGGTATCCGGGCTGCCAAGCATGAGTATGTCGCCATTCTGGACGCCGACCGCACCTACCCGGCGAGGTTTCTGCCGGAGATGCTGGCGCTGGCGCGTGACTATGACATGGTGGTTGGCGACCGCGGCGCGGAGATGAACAACGTCCCGCTGATGCGCCGCCCCGCCAAGAAAATGCTGAACCGGCTCGCCAGTTTTCTGGCCAAGCGCAAGCTGAACGACATCAATTCCGGCATGCGGGTATTCAAGCGGGAGCAACTGATCCCGTTCCTGCCGCTGCTGCCGTCCGGCTTTTCGTTCACGACGACTATCACGCTATGCATGGCGTGCTCCGACAAGCCGCTGGTCTACACCCCCATTGAGTACCGGGCCCGCGTCGGCAAATCCAAAATCCGGCCAGTGGATTTCATCAATTTTATCGTTTTGATGCTTCGGGTGATCATGCTGTTCAACCCGCTGCGGATTTTTCTGCCTGCGGGTCTGGCGTTCTTCACGGTGGGGGCAGCCAAGCTGGCCTACGACATCACTCAGCTCAACCTGTCTGAAACGGCGGTTTTCATGTTCCTGGCCTCGATCATGATCTGGTCGCTCGGTTTGATTGCCGACATGATTTCGCGGCTTCACCTGAAGCCCTAGAGCAGGGCAAGGCATGGCTGGAACGCCCGAACCATCCTTGATCGGCCAGTTCCGATTCACCCGGGGCTGGTTGATCCGTGTGCTGGCGTCGGCCGCCCTGTTGACCATCACTCTGCTGATGCTGCCGACTGAGAAGGTTGCCGACAGCATCGCGCAATTGCGCTGGCCGCTGTTCCTTCTGATCCTGGTATTGTTCCTGGCGAGCCATGTCGTGGCGGCGGCGAAGTGGTGGTTTCTGCTGGGCAGGGGCATCCGGCTGCTTTCAGCGGTGCGGGCGCACTTTGTTGGGCTGGCGGCCAATCTTTGCCTGCCGGGCGTGGCGGGCGGCGACGTAGTGCGCGGCGCGCTGGTCATGCGGGAGGTGGGCAATACCAGCCACCTGGTCACCGTTTCACTGGCGGACCGGATCATTGACACGGTGGCGCTGGGGCTGCTGGCCGGCCTCGGCCTGTTGCTGATCGGTGAGGACATTCTGGAGACGATTGGCCTGTTCAGCGTGTCCCGGATGGAGCTTTTGCTGATTGTCGGCCTGCCGGTCATTCTCGGCCTTGGCGCCGGGTTTCTGTTGTTGCCCTGGCTGGCCCGCATGTTGGCGAAATGGGTTGGGCGGAAGCAGATTTCAGGCGTCGTCCAAAGCGTATCGGTCGCCGTCAGCGAATTGGCGGTTCGGCGCGGCGCCCTGTTGCTGGCGCTGGTGGTGTCGTTCAGTATTCAGGCCGGGCTGGTGATGCTGGCCGTGATCCTGGCAGCAGGCGTGGGCGTGGAAGCACCGCTGGAGATCTGGTTTTTCGCCTGGCCGCTTGCCAAAATCCTGGCCATAGCTCCGATCAGCTTGGGTGGTATTGGCGTGAGAGAAGCGAGCCTTGCTGCATTGATGGCGCCGTTTGGGGCGGATGCCGCCGGCGTCGTTGCCGCCAGCCTGATCTGGCAGGGCGTCCTGTTCGCGGCTGGGGCGCTTGGCGCCGGCATGTGGATAGTGACATCCCGGAACAGTGCGCGTGCTGCCGGCGCGCAGCCGCAGTCATAACCGGACCAACCGGAACAGAGAGAGCGCAAGCGATGACCGAAAAGACCAAAGTCACTGTCCTAGGCGCAGGCCCGGCCGGTGTGGCCGCCGCCTACCGCCTGACCCAGCGGGACGATGTTTCCGTGCAGGTCCTGGAGCGCGGGCCGCAGGTGGGCGGCAACTCCTCCAGCTTCCTGCTGGAAGGGATCTGGTGCGACTATGGCAGTCACCGCTTTCACCCGGTGGCCGACCCGGAAATCATCGCGGACGTGAAGAAGCTGCTGGGCGACGACCTGCTGCTGCGGCCGCGCCATGGCCGCATCCGCCTGGGCGGCAAGTGGATACACTTTCCGCTGAAACCGCAGGATGCGCTGCTGCGCTTGCCGAAGCCGTTTGCGGCCTCACTGATGATGGACATGGTGCTGGGGCCCCTGCGCGGCAAGCCGAAGGGCGAGCCGACTTTTGCCTCTACCTTGCGCTCCGGCCTGGGGCCGACCATTTCCGAACAGTTCTACTTTCCCTATGTGACCAAGCTCTGGGGCCTGAAACCGGAAGAATTGGCGGTGGAATTGGCGGAGCGGCGGGTTTCCGGCAGCTCTGTCGGCAAGATCCTGGGCAAGATGATGCGGCAATTGCCGGGTTTCCGGTCGCCGACCGCCGGGCGTTTCTATTATCCCAAGAACGGCTTCGGCCAGATCGTCCAGAACATGGCGGATGCGGCGGAGGCGCAGGGCGCGGTTTTCGAGTTCGGCACGAGCCTGACCCGGATCGAGCGGGACGGCAACAATGCGGTCGCCGTCTATGCGGAGAAAGACGGCAACGAGCAGAAGATCGAGGCCGACCATATCTGGTCCACCATCCCGATCACCAACCTGATCAAATCCATGGACCCGCCTGCCCCGCCGGAGGTGCTGGAGGCTGCCAATGGCGTCCGCAGCCGCGGCATGATCCTGATTTACCTGTTTCTGGAGCAGGACCAGTTTACGGAGTTCGACGCGCACTATTTTCCGGAACTCTCCATTCCGGTCTCGCGCATGTCGGAGCCGAAAAACTACAGCAACACGACGGAGCCACGCGGCCTGACCGTGCTCTGCGCGGAACTTCCCTGCGATCCGGGCGAGGAATATTGGGGCAAGAGCGACGATGAACTCGGCGCGCTGTTCTGCGAGTGGCTGGGCGGCGTCGGCCTGCCGGTCAAGGCCAAGGTGCGGAAGACGCTGACCCGGCGGCTGGGTCATGCCTATCCGGTCTATGACCTCGGCTATGAGGAGAAATTCCACAAAATGGACTCCTGGCTGGCCGGCATGGACGGGCTGCTGACCTTCGGCCGCCAGGGCCTGTTTGCGCATGACAACACGCATCATGCCTTCACCATGGCCTATGGTGCGGCGGACTGCCTGCTGCCAACAGGCGTTCTCGATCGCAGCGAATGGGTAAAGAAGCGCAAGGAATTCGAAAGCCACGTGGTGGAGGACTGACCGCGGCGCGTGGCGGAGGCTTGGCCTATGGCCGATCATGTCGATATCCTGATGTATCACTCCATTTCGGAGGGAGGTGGCCCGACCTGCATCGCGCCCGCCATCTTTGCCGCGCAAATGGAGGCATTGGCGGACGCGGGCGCTTCGGTTGTCTCATTGGACCAGGTGGCGGATTGGCAGGAAGACCGCGCCACCTTGCCACCGAAGCCGGTGGTGATCACCTTCGACGACGGCTTCTGCGATTTCGCCGATGTGGCTTTTCCAATTTTGCAGGGCCATGGCTTCAGCGCGATTGTGTACCTGCCGACGGATTGTATGGGCGGTCCGGAGAATTGGCGCGGGGTGAATGACCCGCCGCGGCCGTTGATGTCGTGGGAAACCGTGCGCGATCTGGCGGCGGAAGGGATCGAGTTCGGGGGCCACAGCCTGACCCACGCCGACCTGATGTCGCTTGAAGGGCAGGCGTTGGAGGACCAGGTTGCCCGCTGCGCCGACGCCATTGCCGAGCATACAGGCAAAGCGCCCGCCCATTTCGCACCGCCCTATGGCCGGGCGGACGCGGGCACGCTGGCGGCAGTGCGCAAGCACTGGCGCACGTCCTGCGGCACCCGATTTGCGCGGACAACACGGACCAGCGACGTGCACGACCTGCCGCGGCTGGAGATGTTCTACTACACGGACCCAAAGTGGTGGCGGGCGCATCTGGCCGGCTATGGCTGGCCGTATATGGCCGCCCGGCAGAGCCTGCGGGCCGTGCGCGAGGCCATCTCCAAGCCTTGGCAGCGGTAGGTAATACCAACGGCAAGGGAAAGTGACCTTCACCTCGAGTAGCCCCGGATCGCAGTCCGGGGCGTATCGAGAGGCCGGCGACTGTATCCCTCGATACGCCGGCTGCGCCGGCACTCGGGATGAAGGAGAGAGAAGATCATTACTCTCTGCCGTTGGTATAACTGCCTCAGGCGGCCAGCTTCGCCGCCAGTGCCGTCATGCCCTTGCGCGCGGCGGCCTCCCGAATGATCTCGAAGTAGCGGCGGAGGGCGACGTCTTCGCTCCAGGTATCTTCGAACGCCTGCAAACCTTTGGCGCCCATTGCTTTCGCCTCGGTGGGGTTGGCGGCAAGCCGTTCCAGGGCCTCTTTCAGCGAGGTGGCGTCATCGAACAGCAGACCGCCGCCCGTCTCGTTCACGATTTCCGGGTAGGGACCAAGGGCGCGGGCGATGATCGGCGCGCTTTCGCGGAAGGCCTCCAGCACCACCATCGGGAACACCTCATAGCAAACCGAAGGCGTCACCACGGCGAGCGCATCCCGGTACAGTTGGCGCAGACGGTCCATGGGCTGGCGGCCCAGGAACCGGACCTTGTCCTTGCCCTCGGCGAGGCGGCGCAACTCGCCCTCGTACTCGCCGGTGCCGGCGATCCAGAGTTCCGCGGGCGCGTCCGACCCGAAATGGGGGATTACGTCCTGCAACCCCTTGATGATCTCCAGCCGGCCGACGAACAGATAGTAGGGCGGGATGTCGGCCGAAGGATCCGCGGGCGGCAATGCGGCAGCCTCCTCCGCCGGCAGGAAGGACGGTACCACCGTCATCGGTGCGGTAAAGCCGAAGCGCCGGTGATTGTCGGCGGCGGACTGGCTCAGCATCAGGAAGGCGTCAACATTCGGCGCTTCCTTCTCAATAAGGTTGGTGCGCCGCCATGCCTGTGGCGGCCGTTTGTAAGCCAGTGCGCAGCGGATGCAGTGTTTGGCGTCGCACAGTTCCTTGTTGTTTCGCCAGAGGATGTGGCTTTCGCAGACGAGCCAATGCTCGTGCGCGGTATGCAGCTTCACGCCGGTGCCGTAGCGCCAGATGCCCGGCCCGCCGACGAGCGAGATGTTGTGAAAGTGGATCACGTCGAAGCGGTCGGTCAGCAGGCGGTGCAGTTCTGCCGAGTGTGCGACCGGGCGGCCCAATTGCTGTACGGCCAGCGCCGGAGGCGCAGCGATCCGGCTGCGCAACCGGTGAATGACGACGCCTTCGGGATCGGTTTCCGGTTCACCCGGACAATCGCCCAGCGGATCCTTGCCGGAGAGCATACGGTATCCATCGGTATCGTGAATTACCTCGACATGGTGCCCGCGCCGCACCAGCGCCCGCGCCAGGCGCTGCACATAGACCCCGTCGCCACCGAAATTGTGGGGCGGATAGAAGGTTGTCACCATCGCGATGCGCAGGGCGGGCTCCGTCATACTCTCTCTTCCAATCGGGCCTTGACCGGAGGCCGTGGCGGCTTCATACGCCAAATGTTCATACCTTGCGGCCATAGTGCGCTGACGAGGTAGCGAAACGGTGACAATCGTCACGTTGTGGGGCGTCGTCCATTGATACTATGTAATGAGCATCAGGCGACAGGATGGAATGACGCAAAAATGCCGTCAAACCGCCAAAGGATGCCGACCGGGAACCGCTGGACCTAATCACTGTGATACCGTTGGACCGCACGTTCTTTCTTTGGGGAGGTTTGGCAGTGCTCGCGCTGTCATTGCTCACCATGCAATGGAACGAGTGGTGGGCGATGAACCTGCTTGCGAACTTCCACCTGCACCTCGCGGTGGTTGGTGCTGCGCTGATGGCGTTCGGCCTTGTCTGGCGGCGTTGGCTGCAAGCGGGGATCGGCGCTGCGATTATCCTCGCCAACATCGGCCTGGTTGCCAGTCAATTGCCTCCGGCGGCCGCGGCGGCGGTGCCTGGGCCGGCGACGTTGCGGGTCATGACGGTCAACCTGCTGTTTGACAACCGGAACGCCGCCGCACTGCGCGACCACATCGTCGCCCAGAGGCCTGACGTGGTTCTGATGCAGGAGGTCAACCGGCGGTGGAATCGTGACCTGACAGTCCTGAACGATCTGTATCCGCACCGGCTGACCTTGATGGAGGCCAAACCGTTGCTGGATGACCACGGGACTGTCTTGTTCAGCCGCTACCCAATCACGGAATATGCCCGCCCGGCCCTCGGCGGGATTGAGGGCAGGCTGACGGCTGCGCGCCTCTCCGTCGATGGCCATCCGGTGTGGCTTGCCAGTACGCACCTGGTTAAACCCAGCACACCGGGCGGTCAGGCGCTGCAACGGCTGCAACTCAATGCTCTTGGCGGATGGGCGGCCTCGGTTTCCGGGCCGCTGGTGATCGGCGGTGATTTCAATGCCACGGTCTACATGCCGCAATTGGATGGGTTGCTGCAAAGCCAGGGCTTTTCGACCGATCTGCAATCCGGCCAGTGGTGGAAAGTTGCGGTCGGTACCTACCCCTCCTGGCTGCCGCTGTTGGGCCTGAAGATCGACCATATCCTGGCGCGTGATGCGGCTATCGCCAGTTCCGATATCGTTACCATTAAGGGCTCGGACCATCGGGCGGTGGTGGCCAATTTAGTCCTGCCGGCGCAGCATTGAGCGGATGAGGAGAACGCAGGCATGACAAAACATGTTCTGGTCACCGGCGGGGCCGGGTATGTCGGCAGCCATGCCTGCAAGGCGCTCGCGAATGCCGGGTATGTGCCTGTCGCCTATGACGACCTGCGCCTCGGCAACCGCTGGGCGGTGCGCTGGGGACCGTTCGTGGAAGCTCCGCTGGAGGACCGGCAGGCGCTGGAGGCGGTGATCCGGCAGTATGAGGTCTCGACCGTCATGCACTTCGCCGCGTTCTCGAACGTCGGCGAGTCCATGACCAAGCCGTCGATCTATTTCCGCAACAATGTGGCGCTGACCCTGAACCTGCTGGACGCCATGGTGGCGGCGGAGGTGAAGAACCTGGTGATTTCCTCCACCTGCGCGATTTACGGCCTGCCGGAAAAGCTGCCGTTGACGGAGGACACACCGGTTGCGCCGATCAATCCCTATGGCTCCTCCAAGGCAATGATGGAAGACCTGGCCCGCTGGTATGGGGAAGCGCACGGCATCCGCACGGCGGCGCTGCGCTATTTCAATGCCTCAGGCGCCGATCCGGACGGAGAGATCGGGGAAGCGCACGAGCCGGAAACGCATCTGGTGCCAATCGTGGTGCAGGCGGCGCTGGGCCAGAGACCATTCATCCAAATCAACGGCACCGACTACGACACGCCGGACGGCACGGCGATCCGCGACTATGTGCATGTTTGCGACCTGGCGACGGCGCATGTTGCGGCAATGGAGCTGTTGGAGGAAGGGCGGGAGAGCTTCGCCTTGAATCTGGGCACTGGCCATGGCCTTTCCATCCGCCAGATCATTGATGCGGTGACCGCAGCGGCGGGCAAGGCGCCGGTCGTGAAGGAAGGACCGCGCCGCGCAGGCGACCCGCCCAGCCTGATCGCAGAGCCTTTGCGCGCGAACGAGATGCTGGGCTGGCAGCCGCGGCTGTCACGGGTGGAGCAGATCGCGGAGACCGCGGTTCGCTGGCATCGGGACGTGCTGCCAAATAGGCCATCGCAAAACGCCGGGAGTTCGGGTTAATACAGGCGGTCCGGGCGGGAAGACCACTGGCTCCATGCCGAAGAGGGCGCCTGGGAGAGAGCAAAGGATAAAGAAACCATGAAGCGAGTTCTGGTTACCGGTGGCGCAGGGTTCCTCGGCAGCCACCTTTGCACCCGGCTGGTGGATGCGGGTCACGACGTTCTATGTGTGGACAATTACTACACCGGACGCCGCAAGAACGTTTACCACCTGTTGGACCGGGAAAACTTCGAGGTCATGCGCCACGACGTGACGTTCCCGCTCTATGTGGAAGTGGACGAGATCTACAACCTTGCCTGCCCTGCCTCGCCCGTGCACTACCAGCATGATCCGGTGCAGACGACCAAGACCTGCGTGCATGGCGCAATCAATATGCTGGGCCTGGCGAAGCGCTGCAGGGCGAAGATCCTGCAAGCCTCCACGTCGGAAGTCTATGGCGACCCGCTGGAGCATCCGCAGACTGAGTCATACTGGGGCCATGTGAATCCGGTTGGCCCGCGCTCCTGCTATGATGAGGGCAAGCGCTGCGCCGAGACGCTGTTCTTCGACTATTGGCGGCAGCACAATCTGCGGATCAAGGTAATCCGCATCTTCAATACCTATGGCCCGCGGATGCACCAGGACGATGGGCGCGTCGTCTCCAACTTTGTGCTGCAGGCGCTGCGGGGCGAACCGATCACGATTTACGGCGACGGCGCGCAGTCGCGCTCGTTCTGCTATGTGGACGATCTGGTCGATGGCATTATCAGAGTCATGGAAAACACGGACGACGCCGTGACGGGCCCGGTAAACCTGGGCAATCCGGCGGAGATGTCCGTGCTGGAACTGGCGCAGCAAATTCTGGCGCTGACCGGTTCGAATGCCGAGATCACGCATATGCCTGCCGCCACCGACGATCCGCGTCAGCGGCAGCCCAACATTGAGTTGATCGGAGAGTTGACGGGATGGAAGCCGTCCACGGTGTTGCGGAAGGGGCTGGAGCAGACCATCGCCTACTTCCGTGAGGAACTGGCGCAATAGAGATCGGCATGGCGGACAAGGCACAAGACCGCATCAACCCGCTGCTCTGGATCGACCTGCTGTCGGTCCGCGGGTTCTTCGTTCTGCTGGGGGTGGCGGTGCTGCTCTGCTGGCCGATGCTGATTGTCGAGCCGCCCATCGCGTTCTTCGACACGGATGCCTACCACAATCGCGGCTTTCAGATTTTCGCGTTTGTCGGCGAGATGCTGCCTTTTGCGGGCGAAGCGGCATCGAACGGCGCGGCAGGCGGTGCCGCGGCGCTTCCGGAAGGCGGCGCGCGGTCCCTGCGTTCGGTCCCGTACTCCGTCTTTGTCTACGCCACGCAATCGACGCCGCTCGGCTATTTCGGCACGGCGGTGACCCAGACCGTTTTGGTGTTGTTGATGCTGGGCGGAGCGATCGGGCGGTTGCCGTT
Source organism: Alphaproteobacteria bacterium (assembly GCA_965222315.1). Classification (GTDB taxonomy): domain Bacteria; phylum Pseudomonadota; class Alphaproteobacteria; order Bin95; family Bin95; genus JACKII01. Next base: position 4,815,063 of record OZ244951.1, read on the forward strand.
GCTGCTGCCGCAGGGTGCGGTGCCACTGTTTCTCGCGAGCGTGTTCCTGACGTCGTTGCCGTGGTTCGCCTCCTTCATCATGCCGGACATGTTTGCGGCGGCGATCATTCTTTATGCCGTTGTGCTGGTGAGCCGGTTCGATGAATTGACCTGGACCCAACGCATCGTGCTCGCGCTGATCGCCGCTGCAGCGATCATGTGCCACTATGGTCATATTCTGCTGGCGGTCGGCGCATTTGGCTCCGCGCTCGGCCTGCGCCTGTTGCAATGGCGGCTGCGGTTGGGTGTGTTGGCCTTCGGCATTGCACCGTTGGTGCTCGCCATCGCCGCGAATGCATTGTTCAGCATGGTGGCGTTTCAATCGACCAGCGTCGCGCCGAAGCGGCTGCCGATCCTGCTGGCCCGCTCGATGGAGGATGGCCCGGCGCGCTGGCACTTGCAGGAACACTGCAAGACTTACAACTACGCCATTTGTGAAATCCTGGGGGAGATCCCGGAAACGGTCTCCGGCCTGCTGTTCGAGGATAGCGGCCTGCGCAAGGCAACGGCGGAGCAGATGGACAAAGTCCGTCAGGAAGAGCCGGTCATCCTGCTGCGGGCGCTGCAGGAGTATCCGGTCGAGCAGGTCGGCTCGATGCTCTACAACTCTTTCGACCAGTTTGTCTCGTTCGGGTTGGAGGATTTCGGCCAGGTCCGCCTGGAGCGGCTGGACAATGGCCGCGTGCAGTTTGAATTCACGCGCGACCTGGACCGGACCGTATTTGTCGCCTTCAACATGATCCATGTGTCGGTGCTGGTGCTGACGCTCCTGATTATCGGCGTGATGTTCTACCGGCGGCAGTTCCGGCCGGAGGACAAGGCGTTCTCCGTCTACCTGGTGATCCTGGCGACGCTGCTGGCCAATGCCGTGATTTATGGCGGCCTGTCGGAACCGGCCGACCGCTATCAGACCCGCCTCGTCTGGGTGGTACCGGTGCTGACGGCGGTATTCTGGCTGCGGCGGAAGAAGGCCTAGCAGGATGCTGAAAAACTCTCAGCATCCTGAGTAGCGAGCGCAAGGGAGTGTATCGAAGGGGCTGTTTTCGGGTAGGTTTCAATAGCATAACGCCCTTTCGATACGCCCGGCCCTACGGCCTGGCTACTCAGGATGCTGATTTTTTGGTTTTTAAGTAGCCTTTCAGCGTTGTTTTTTTGCGCGGGGTGAGCGGGCTCGGCTACAGTCCCTCGCAACGCAAACGAAGACCGGAAACATCGCCCATGAGCCGTCCCGACACCACCATCGCCAATGCGACCGTCACCCTGATCCGCATGCCGTTCGCGGAACAGCCGAAGCTCTCCGCCAATTTCACCCGTGACCGGGAGGTGCTGGTGCTGGAGGTAGAGACCAAGGCCGGCCTTGTCGGCGTCGGCTACCAATTGTTCCTCCGCGATGGTTTCCGCACGGTGAAGGCGGCGCTGGAGGAGCAATACCTGCCGCAGATCATCGGCCGCGACGCAACGGAGGTCGAAGGGCTGTGGCGCGAAATGTACATGGGCTCGATCGCCGACGGGCGCATGGGCGCGAACCTCTATGCCATCAGCGCGATTGACGTGGCGCTCTGGGACCTGGTCGGTCAGGCAGCGGGCCTGCCATTGCACCGGCTCTGGGGCAATGTGCGGACCGAGGTGCCGGCTTATGGCTCCGGCTGCTGGCGCGGCATGGGCGGCGAGGGCATGGCGGAAAAGGGCGCACGCTTCGTCAGCCAGGGCTTCAAGGCGATCAAGATGCAGGTGGGCCATATCTGGACTGATGAAGAAGACGTGGCCAACGTCGCCTTGATGCGCGACACGGTTGGCCCGGACGTGGACATCATGGTGGACGTCAACATGGCCTGGACGGCGGACAAGGCCATCATCATGGGCCACAAGCTGGAAGAACACGGCATCTACTGGCTGGAGGAGCCGGTGATCCCGATGGACTTTGCCGGCTACCGGCGCATCGCCAAAGCGCTGACCCGGACCCGCGTCGTCGGCGGCGAGAGCCACTTCACCCGCTACGACCTGCAACCTTTCTTCGAAGACCCGTGCTGCCCGATCCTGCAACCTGACGTGGTTCGCGGCGGCCTGACGGAACTGCGCAAGATCGCGGTGATCGCCGATACCTGGGGCCTGAAGATCGCGCCGCACCTTTATCCGGAACTGATGATCCACCTTTGCGCCTCCATCCCGAACGCGGAGATTCTGGAGGACATGGGCCTGATGGACGGCATGTTCACCGACGCGCCTGCTCCTGTTAACGGAGTGATCACCGCGCCTGAAACGCCCGGCCATGGCTTGAAGTTCAAGCCGGAGATCATGAAAGACTGTGCGGTCCAGTAAGCAGGCGCACGCCTTCTCTGCTGCATGGTTAACCATGAATTAACCATCCGCGCTGCAATTTCTCCCTGCCTCGTGAATTTTCGGGAAAGGGAGTGGCAGGGCGGATGGCTGTAGTGGTGCGGCTACAAACGGCAGGGCGGGCGTGGCGGACGGTCCGGCATCTGACGCCGGAGCAATGGGCCTATCGCGTGCGGAACCGGGGTGCGCGGGCTGTCATTGCGTCCCAACCCCGGCGTTTTGAGACCTGGCTGGAGCGGCAGGCGGACAAGCTGCCGCTGCCGGAGCCGCGAATGGGCGGTGCGGCGCGGGTGCTGGCGCATCAAGCTTATCTGCATGTCCCCTACCTGGAGGAGATGCGGCGGGGCCGCTTTACCTTTCTGAACCGTTCGGCAGACCTCGGTGCGTGGCCGCGGCTCGACTGGCGCGTCGATCTGGGAGAGAAGAACAATCCGCTCTGGCGGATGAACTTGTCCTATCTCGGCTATCTGGTGCCAATGCTGGCCAGCGGCAAACCCGAAGCCCTGCGCGACGCGGCGGCTCTTGTTCGCGATTTTGAGGCGAATTGCGGCCCCGGCGCGCCGGGCGCTTTACGCGACGCCTGGACCGCCTTCGCCACCAGCTTCCGGGTGATCCACCTCCTGGCAGGCTGGACCCTGTACCGGCAGGCGGGAGGGCCGCCTGATCCAGATGCTGAGGCGGTTCTGGCCCGGCACGTGCGGCGGTGCGCGGCCTACACCTACCATCTGCGCGAGGCGGAGCTTGGCTACAACCACATGCTCAAGAACCTGGTGGCGCTGGCCGTGTTTGAGGGCTGCACCCAGGGCGAGACGCCCGAGACGCCATGGCGGGGCTGGTTGGCAGAGGCTCTGCCCGCATGCGCCGAGGCGCAGTTTTTGGCCGACGGTGGCCATGTCGAGCGCTCCCCCATGTACCAGGGACTGGCCTTGCAGGATCTTGGGATCGCTGCGGAGACTTGGGCGCCGGCCGCCGGTATGCTGCGCAGCGTGACGGGACGGGCGCGGCAGGCGCTCTCTGCCATGCTGCATCCCGATGGCGAGGTTGCGCTGTTCAACGATGCCTGGATAGGGGAGGCGCCGCCGCCGCGCCAACTGGCAGCGGCGCCGGTGCTGGATGCGAAACAGGTGCTGCCGGAGACCGGGTATGGACGCTTGGCGGGCGGCGGCGATTGCGTGCTTTTCGATGCGGGGCCGGTCGGGCCGGATGATAATCCGGGCCACGCCCATGCCGATTTTCTGTCGTTTGAACTGTCGGTCGGCGGGGCGCGGGCTGTCGTGGATACGGGCACGCCGACCTATAGCGCTGGCCTGCTGCGCGATGCCTGCCGGTCCGCCAAGGCGCATAACGGGCCGCGGCTTAACGGGCTGGAGCCGATAGAGGCCTGGGCGAGCTTCAGGGTCGGTGCGCGCGGGTTGGCTTGGTTGCTGAATGAACCGGCGCTTGATGGTCTCGCGCCGCTATGGCTGGCGGGCATCGCCGATGGCTATCAGGCGGAGGCGGGGGTGATGGCGGGCAGGTGGCTCGGGCTGTGGCCGGGGCGGCAGTTTCTCGTCGTCGATTGCTGGAGCAAGCCGGATATCCGCGCCCGGACTGAACTGCTCTTGGCGCAGCCGGTGGAAATCGAGGTGGTGACCGGGCGCGAAGTGGCGCGGAAAGCGGACCGCTACTGGCCGCGCTTTGGCGCACCGGAGCCGGTGGAGCGGGTCTCGCTTGCGCCGGATGGGCGGACGTTGGCGTTTGCGCTCCGTTGGGGCGGGCCGGTGCCGGAGACCGCAGAAATCGCGGCCCAGACCGCGGCGGTGCTGTTGAGGGCGCTCAATGAAACGCCTCGGTGCGGGACGCGGCGGCAGCAGCGGCGGTGAGCAGGGCAAACCCTCCCCAGAAGCGCGGATCGTTGATGCCGCCGATCAGGGTCAGGTAGGCGGCAAGTGCCGTTGCCGCGAACAGCCAATATGGGCCGCAGGCAAACCGCCAGAACCAGACCAGCACCGCGGCGAACAAGGCGCTGCCGAGCGGCCCAAGCTGGATCATGCCGATCAGAACTCCGTTATTGCCCAATGGCGCGTTGGTGCCGAGCAGGGCGTTGACGTCCAGTTGCATGGCCTGAGCGGCGGCGATGGCGTAGGGGATGCCGCTTTCCTTGGCCCCGAAGCCCAAGCCGAACAGGGGATGGTCAGCCCAGGTTCGGGCCAGAATTTCCCACGGCAGCAGCACCCGGATGATGAACGAGCCATCCCGTCCCGATGCGATATGCGCCAGGCGGTCAGGGAAGAGCGTCTGTGCGGCCAGCACGCCGCCGATCAGGGCCAGCACCCCAGCGATCAAGACCGGCACAAGCCAGCCGCTGCGGCGCAGACGGCAGAGGTCGCAGGCCCATGCAGCGGGCAACACGGCCAGCAGGCCAGGGCTCTTGATCAGCACAACCCCGGCGGCCACCAGCGCATAGAATAATGGCACGCGCCAGCTTCCGCGGGCAGCGGCGTACCAGACCAGAATTGCTAGAACGAAGGCCTTGGCGACGTGGGATGGCTCGCTGGTGAAGAGTTTGGCGCGGACGGCGCCATAGATAAGCTGGTCGCGCAGGTCCTCGGCGTAGACGATTTCTGCCGGGAACAGCAGCGCTCTAATCGGTTCCGAGACGGCCGCAAACCCTGCAAATCGCTCCGCCGCAACGCCGGTGAGGATCAACAGAGAGACGGCGAAGGCTGCCTTGGCGATGGTGGCGGGCATTACCTGGCGGAGCGCCGTGATCACGCCGAGCGCCATGGGCAGGCTGACCAGAAAGACCGCGAAGGACGTGGCGTAGTCGCCCGCAAACGCGCGGAGGGCGGTATCCTCATGAAATGCCGGATTGGCGATCAGGCTGGCGAGCGCCACGGCGATGACGGCGGCGGCAAAGGCCAAGTCGCCACGGCGCAAGCGGCCCAGATGCCAGGCAAGCAAGCCCCATCCACCGAGAATGGCGCCTGCCGCGGGCAGACGGAGGGCCGGCGAGAGCGGCAGGTCCGCATAGACATAGTAGCCTGCCGCGAACAGGATCAGCAGCAGGCCTGCGGGCCAACCGGGAGCCGCCGCGACGGGTGCACCGAGGCGATAGTTGGCTATTGCCGTCATGGCTCGTGGGCAGGGTTGGAGTGGCGGGATTGCGCATTCCACGCGAGTTCAGGCTCGGCCACGCCGAAGTCTGAGGCGAAATCCGTTGCCGGCTCCGGCAGTCCGTAACCGCCGGTGCGGCCGGGCTGGACCTCCGCAGGGACCGGGCGCGGGTACCGGACGGTTGTCTCTACCGCCTGCTCCAGCTTGGCAAACCAGGCCTCCCAGCTCCAGCCATCCTCGACGAAGGCGCGGGCGGTGCGGCCGAGAACCTCGCGTTCGGCGGGATGATCGAGCAGGTGCAGGATGCGGGCAGCGAAGTCCTCCGGCCGGTCGGCGAGCCGGATAACGCGGTTGGGCGGCGCGCCGATGCCTTCGTTCGCTGCCGTGGTGGCGACTACGGCCTTCGCAGCCCGGAAATAGTCCAGGAGTTTGTTCTGCATGCCGGCAGCAGCCCGGACCGGGCTGATGCAGACCGAGGCCTCTGCGAGGAAGGGCAGCGGATCGCCGATCTCGCCCAGTACCTCTATGCCATCGCTGCCGTGCAGGGCGCGGATGGCTTTGCGCGGGCGGCGGCCGGCGATGCGGAAACGGGCATTGGGGCGGGCAACTCTGACCAATGGCCAGATTGCAGAGACGAACCACAGAACGCCCTCCACGTTCGTGTTGGTCGCCAACACACCCAAAAACACGATGGTCTCGCCGTCGTCCGCGGGTTCCGGGGGTGGCGTGCTGAGGTCGCTGCCATGCGGTAGCAATAGAGCGTTGTCGATCATGGGGCGGCCGGCACGCGCGCAGGCATCGCGGACGGCGGCCAAATCGGCAGGGCCGCAAAAGACGGTGCGGTTGAAGTGCCGCCAGATGGTGGATTCATACCGTTGGACCGAGGGTTCCTCCAGGCGGTAGAGGATTTTCTCCGGTCCGGCCCGGAAGTTCGCCAGCATCCGCCGGATGTTGAGGGTCTGGGAAACCTGCATCGCCAGGATCGTCGGCACGGGCAAGCCGCCCCGCGCAACCTCTGCGCTGCGGATGTAGTAGACGTAGACCGCATCGAAGCGGTGCGCCTGGTCACGGACGGCGCGTGCCTGATGGCGGTCGTGGAAATAACCGACCTGGAGCGGCAAGCCGCGCAGCCAGCCTGCCAGCGCCCCCAGACCCGCGCGCCGCCGGGGACGCCGGAACAGGTGTATCTTGGCGCAGTGACGCTCCAGCCATTGCATTGCGGCGGCAGGGGGTGGGGTCCGGCCGGTCAGCGCGAAAAGCTCGACCTCATGCCCGCGGGCGGAGAGGTAGGCGATCCAGTGCGCCACCGTCATCTGGTCGGCGCGGGTCATGGGCAGTGGCACCCGGCTCGTTACCACCGCTAGGCGCAGTTTCCGCGGGGCGGGGGATACCCGCATTGGCGGCGGCAGCACGAGTGGCGGTTCGCCGCCAAAATCGCAGGCGCTTGCTGCCGGAGTTGCTTTGGCCCGGTTGGCGTTTCCAGACCGCGTTAACCATTTGGTCATCATTCCGTCCCCACAACTAGGGCTATGGCACGCACCACAACCTTCAGTTTCGGAATAATGGCGAATGATGGTTAATGAACCGTTGAGACAGGTCGTACAAAATCCCAGAGGCGGCGGGGTTCGCCTGATGGACGTTCCTGCACCGCAAGTTGTGCCTGGGCACCTGTTGGTCGATGTGCGGGCCTCGCTGATTTCGGCGGGGACCGAACGGATGGTGACGGCCTTTGCCGAGAAGTCGCTGCTGGGCAAGGCCAGGGCCAGGCCGGACCTGGTGCGGCAGGTCCGGGAGAAGGCGCAGCGGGACGGCATCCGCGCGACTTGGCAGTCGATCAACGCGCGGCTGGATGATCCCTTGCCGTTGGGCTATGCCGCCGCCGGCGAAGTACTGGCCGTTGGCGCGGGGCTGGAAGGAATGTTCCGCGCTGGCGACCGGGTCGCCATAGGCGGAGCCGGTGCGGCGAACCATGCGGATGTGGACCTGGTGCCCGGCAATCTGGCCGTGAAGATGCCGGACAGCGTGCCCTTCGAAGCTGGGTGTTTTGCGACGCTAGGGGCCATCGCGCTGCACAGCGTCAGGCTGGCGCGGCCGCAACTGGGTGAGTGGACCGGTATTGTGGGTGCGGGGCTTGTGGGCCTGCTGGCGGTGCAGTTTGCGCGGCTCTCCGGCGCCAAGGTGGCGGTGCTCGATTATGACAGGGAGCGGCTCGCGCTGGCGCAGTCACTGGGCTCGGCGTTCACCTGGAACCTGTCGGACGGCGATCCGGCGGCGGCGCTGCGGGAAGCATCGGGCGGCTTTGGCTGCGATGCCGTGGTTCTGGCGGCGGCCACCGATAGCGCCGAACCGTTTGAGAGCGCTGCCGCCATCGCGCGGGACCGGGCGACGGTCTGTATGGTGGGGATCAGCGGCACCGCCTTTCCCTACCGCGCCTTCATGCACAAGGAACTGAACATTGTCGTGGCGCGCTCCTATGGGCCGGGGCGGTACGATCCGGCCTATGAGCGGCAGGGCTTGGCTTATCCCGAAGGCTATGTGCGCTGGACGGAGACAGAGAACCTGCGGACGGTGGTGGATCTGCTCGCTGATGGCAGGCTGGATGTGGAGAGCCTGACCACACACCGCTTCCCCTTTGCAGCGGCGGAGGAAGCGTATCGCCTGATGGCGGAACGGCGCGAACCGCACCTGGGCATCGTACTTGAATATGAAAAGCGGGACTTGCCGCAGCCGAAAGCATTGCAGCCCTTGCCTGTCCGGCGACGCGGGCCGCAACCCTGTACCGTCGGCGTTATCGGGGCCGGACAGTTCGCCCGGACGATTATCCTGCCGCGGCTCGCCAAGCTGCCGGAGTTGCAGTTGAAGACCGTCGCGTCGGCAAGAGGGCTAAGCGCGGAACTGGCCCGTTCCCGTTTCGGCTTTGCCGAGGCGGCGGGCGATGCCGACGCGGTGCTGAACGATCCGGCGATTAGTGCGGTTTTCGTGCTGAGCCCGCACGGCACCCATGCCGAACTGGCCGCCAGGGCGCTGGCCATGGGGAAGTCTGTCTATGTGGAAAAGCCGCTTGCGCTGAACCGGTCCGAACTGGTCGCGGTGATGCAGGCCGCTCAAGACGCGCCGGGGATTTTGCAAGCCGGATTCAACCGCCGTTTTGCGCCGTTGACCGTCGAACTTGTGAGCCGCCTGAAGATGCTGCCTGGCCGCCGGCAGATCGTCATCCGGGTGAATGCGGGCCCGGCGGACAAAAGCTCCTGGGAAGCCGAGGCCGGTCAGGGCGGCGGGCGTGTTCTGGGGGAAGCGTGCCACTTCGTTGACCTGGCACAATGGCTGGCCGGATCGCCCTTGGTGTCGGTCCAGGCGGTTGCGGGCGGTGTTGGCGGCGGCGGTACGGCTGAGGATTTTGGCGCGCAGTTGACCTTTGCGGACGGCAGTCTGGCGACGCTCGCCTACACGACCACCGGCGACCGAGGCTATAGCAAGGAAAGCATCGAAGTATTCTGTGCGGGCGAGGTGTTCCGCCTGGAGGATTTCCGGGAATTGGTGACGGTGCGTGGCGGGCGCGCCAGACGGCAGCGCGCGGCGCAGGATAAGGGCCATATGGCGGCGTTGCAGGCCTTCACTGATGCGGTGCGCGATGGCGGCCCTGCGCCGATGGCGGCAGACGGGTTGTTCCGGTCGTCGCTTGCAACGATCGCGTTGAAGGAGTCCATGCTGTCGGGCGCTCAGGTCCGGTTGGATGGCGCGGCGGCGGCAGCGGAGGCTTTACTTGCCGAGGCGCGCGGCGATGGGTAGGGTCCGGTCCGGTCATTGATAATCCAGTCGGAGCAAGGAATACCTCATGAACAAGACAGTCGCGGCAGCAGCCGTCGCAGGGATGATGGCGGGTAGCGGCGCACAGGCAGCCGGGCCGGAAAATACGCTGGTGATGGAGTTGCGCACAGGCAACGTTATCATCGAAATGCGCCCTGACCTCGCCCCGAACCATGTGGCCCGCATCAAGGAATTGACCCGTCAGGGCTTCTATGACGGGGTGGTGTTCCATCGTGTTATTGAGGGGTTCATGGCGCAGACCGGCGATCCGCGGGGCGATGGCACCGGCGGCTCCGGCCAGAATATCGACGCTGAGTTCACCAACACGCCGTTCGAGCGCGGCACGGTGGGCATGGCGCGCTCGCAGAATCCGAATAGCGGCGACAGCCAGTTCTACATCATGTTTGCCCGCTCCCCTCACCTGGACAACCAATACACCGTCTGGGGTCAGGTGACCGAGGGCATGGAGCATGTGGACCGCATCAAGAAGGGCATCAGCTCCATGAACGGCGTGGTGCAGAATCCGGACAAGATCATCACCATGAAAGTGCAGGCTGATCTGAAGAAGTAATTGGATACGCCGGGCGTTCTGATCCGGCGCGCTTGCTGAGATGAAAGCCCTGGAGCGATCCGGGGCTTTTTTCATAGGATGGGCGCTGGCGGCTGGTTGCCGGAGGCTGGAGACAAGCCCCGCCAGGGGGCGGGCAGAGGAGACCTGATGTGACTGGAGGGATTGCCGTAGCGGGCGCAAGCGGGCTCGTGGGCGCGAACATCGTCAAGGCTGCGCTCGCCCGCGGCTACACCGTCAGCGGAGCCATGCGGAACGTCAAGGAGACCGCCGGCCATTTGATCGCCCTGCCGGGTGCCGCAGAGCGTCTGACGCTGGCTTCTGCCGACATGGCGGTTCCAGGCGCCTTCGATGAAACCATGGATGGCGTTGACGGCGTTTTCATCGCCAGCCTGATACCGGTTTATGCCGCACCGGACGGAACACCTGCGCGGGAACTGGATGATACCCGCGGCTGGGCGGACATCATTCAGCCGACGGTCAATGGCTGCCTGAACATCATGCATTCCGCGATCCGCGCGGGCGTGCGCAACATCGTCATCTGCTCCTCCACCTCCAGCACCAACCCGGTGCCGCCGGTTCCGGTGAAGAACGAGGTGGACCATTGGTCCGACCCCTTGCAGCAGTGCCGGGAGAAAAAGTTTACCTCCGCCACCAAAGCCGTGATGGAGCGCCAGGCCATGGCGCTGGCCGGAGAACATGGCGTGCGGCTCTGCATATTGCTCCCGACCGGAATGCACGGGCCAATGGTGCTGCCGAAACATGGCGATGAGGGCTTTATGGGTGCGATAAAGCGCATGCTGCAAGGCGAGAAGGGCCGGCACGACGTAGCGCCGAACGACTCGACCTCCATGGCCCATATCGAGGACGTGGCCGCCCTGTTCCTGGCGGCCTATGAAAACCCGGAAGCGGAGGGCCGCTATTTCGCCCTGCGCGAGAGCTGGCACTGGAACGACATATACCGCTGCCTGCGCGAGATTGAGCCATCGATGACCGTCCCGCCCCTCTATGAAGGCGAGCAGGCGCCGCCGACCCAATTCGACTTCACCCGCCGCGACAGCCTGGGCGTCAAGTTCCGGGGCATACCGGAGATCCTGGCCGATGCGGTAGCCTGGACGAAGGCGAACAGCTAGCGCGAGCTCACCTTGAGCGGAGCCACAACTACGCCGGCAACCGATCGATTCTCCTGACGTTTCCGTCGCCCCAGCGGAAGCTGGGGCCCATTCCGGAGACCGTGAACCGAAGCGCCTGGCGCTCCCACTGACACATCAACGGAATGGATCCCAAATCAAGTTTGGGACGATGAGTGCCAGAAGATGCCCGTGTCCGTCTGAGATTGTTCTGGTCTAGCAGGCTGCTGAAAGATGCTCACAAAAGGCCGGTATCCTGATTACCGAGCAGCAGTGAGCGTATCGAAGGGGTCCCGCACGGCCCGAAAAGGCCCCTTCGATACACCCTGACCATTGGTGATGGCTACTCAGGATGCGGGTGACAAAGTTTTTCAGCAACCTGCTAGCGCGCCTATCTCTCGTTCTTGCGGAGGATTAAGCCAGTTGTGGGCGTGCAGAATGAGGCTATATCAGGGCAGCAGAGTGGCAATGGCTGTGTCTTGAGGTTGCCTACATCGCATCTACATCGCATCTACATTTTATCTACATGACATAAACCCGATATCTACATTTTCTGCCTGGAATGTAGATTTTTGTAGATGAATGTAGATGTTTTAGCGGGAATCCTTTTAAACGCTAACCAAGTAGTGGATTCGGTATCTCTGGAATGGGTCCTGACATTCGTCAGTACGGTGGTTGGTATTTCTAGGGCTGCACGAAACCCACCAGGCGCTTCACCTCTTTCAGGTTCTCGGCGGCGATGGCGTTGGCCCGCTCGTAGCCATGGCGCAGCACGCCGTCCACATAGGCGGGGTCGGCAAGCATCCGGTTCATTTCACTGGTGATCGGGCTGAGAACAGAGACGGCCAGTTCGGCAAGCGCCGGCTTGAACTGGCCAAAGCCTTTGCCGCCGAATTCCGCCAGCACCTGGTCGATGGTCTTGTCGGCAAGCGCGCTGTAGATGCCGACCAGGTTTTCCGCCTCCGGGCGGCCTTCCAGGCCTTTTGCATCGCTTGGCAGCACGTCCGGGTCGGTTTTGGCCCGTTTGATCTTGTTGGCGATAGCATCCGCGTTGTCGGTGAAGGTGATGCGCGACTGGTCGGAGGGGTCCGACTTGCTCATCTTCGCGTTGCCGTCGCGCAGGCTCATCACCCGTGTCGCGGAGCCGAAGATGCGCGGCTCCGGCAGCGGGAAGAACTCCGTATCGTAATAGCGGTTGAACGCGCCCGCGACGTCGCGGGCAAGCTCCAGATGCTGCTTCTGATCCTCGCCGACCGGCACGTCCGTCGCCTTGTAGAGCAGGATGTCGGCGGCCATCAGCACCGGATAGGTGTAGAGGCCGGACATGGCCATGTCGCGCCGCTTGCCCGCCTTTTCCTTGAACTGGGTCATGCGGTTCAGCCAGCCCATGGGCGTATGACACCCTAGAATCCAGGCTAGTTCGGCATGGCCGGAAACGGTGGACTGGTTGAAGATGATGCACCCATCCGGGTTGATACCAGCGGCGATGTAGGCCGCGGTGACCTCCCGCGTGGATTGGCGCAGCGCTGCCGGGTCTTGCGGCAGGGTGATAGCGTGCAGATCGACGATGCAGAAAATGCACTCGTAGTCCTTCTGCATGCCCACCCAGTTGCGGATCGCGCCCAGATAGTTGCCGAGGTGCAGGTTGCCGGTCGGTTGAATGCCGCTGAAGATGCGGTTTTGGGGCGCGCTCACGGGTTGGACTCCGGTGGTCGGTGTGGGTGGGGCTGGAAGTCACGCCTTATCGCGGCGGCGGCGCAGCCGGTCAAGCGGCCTCTTTGCCAGCGCGGCAATGGCGTCCCGGTCGGCTGCGCCCAAGAACCAGGCCATCACGAAGTAAAGCGCGGCGCCCGCCCCGCAAATCACGGCGAGGGCCGCCACACGGGCGAGTTCGTTCCCGGACAGCATCTCCGCCATGAAGGCCGCGCCGGCTAGCACCAGCACGCCCATGGCGAGGCTGGCCGCAAATGCGCGTGGCAGGCGGCCCAGCAGCAAGCCATCGGGCAGGAAGTGACCGCGCCGGTACAGCACCCAGCCAAGCAACAGGGTATTGATCCAGGACGCCAGGCTGGTTGCCAACGCCAGGCCCACCGCACCCATGGGCCGGTAAAGTGCAAACCCGAGCGCGATGTTGGCCGCGACCGAGACCATCGCGATCTGCACCGGCGTTTTGGTGTCTTCGCGCGCGAAGAAGCCGGGACTCAGTACTTTGACCAGGACGAAGGCCGGGAGTCCCAGCGCGTAGGCTGCGAGAACCAGGCCGGTGGCGCGGGCGTCGTCCGCCGTGAACGCGCCGCGCTCGAACAGAACGGTTACGATGGCCTCAGGGATGACCGCCAAGGCGACCGCAGCCGGCAGGGTCAGGAAAAGGGCCAGTTCCATGCCGCGGTTCAGGGCATTGGCGGCGTCTGCCTCGTCGCCGGATTTCAAGGAACGCGCTAGCCTAGGCAGCAACGCGGTGCCCATGGCGACGCCGATCACGCCCAGCGGAAGCTGATAGATGCGGTCCGCATAGTAGAGGTAGGCAATAGCGCCGGTCGGTAGCAGGGAAGCGATCAGCGTGCCGATCAGCAGGTTGATCTGCATGACGCCCGCGCCGACAGCGCCGGGCCCCAGCAGCTTCAGCACGCGGATCACCGCCGGGTCGAGCCGCGGCAGGACCAATCGCATCTCGTAGCCGGCGCGTTGCAATGCCCAACCCATCATCGCCAACTGCGCCAATCCCGCCAGGGCGACCGCGGTCGCGAGCACGTGACCCGGTGTATCCAGACTGTCGGCAAACAGCAGCAGCGCGCCGATCATGATGATGTTCAACAGGCACGGCGCGGCGGCGGCGGCGGCAAACTTGTCGAGCGCATTCAGAATGGCGCCCATTAATGATGCCAGTGTGATGAACCAGAGGTAGGGAAAGGTCAGCCGCGCCATCTCCACGGCAAGCGTGAAGCTGTCCGGCTTTTCCGTGAAGCCGGGGGCCAAGACTGTCACGAACCAGGGCATTGCCAGCTCGGCGGCGACGGTGATCAGCGTGAGCACGATCAGCATGAGGGAGAAGACGCGCTCGGCAAACTCTGCCGCCCGCGCCTGTCCGCCTCCTGCAAGTTCGCCGGAGAATACGGGAATGAAGGCAGCGTTGAACGCCCCTTCCGCAAACAGCCGCCGGAACAAGTTGGGCAGGCGCAGGGCGACGAAGAACGCATCGGCCACCGGCCCGGCGCCCAGAACCGCCGCAATCAGCAGATCGCGGACGAAGCCCAGCACCCGGCTCACCATGGTGAAGCCGCCTACCGTCGCCACGGCGCGCAGCATCGCTTTATTCCGCTCCGGCGGCCATTAGAGCATTGCTCTCGCGGATCGCCTCCATGAGTTCCGCCTCAATCCGGGCCATCTTGCCCGCGTGCTCGACCTTCAGGCCGAAGATGTCCTTGACGTAGAATACATCCACTGCCCGCTCGCCGTAGGTCGCGATGTGGGAAGAGGCGATTTGCAGCCCCAGCCGGGTCATGGTGTAGGCAACCTTGTTCAGGAAACCAGGCCGGTCCCGCCCGTTTACCTCGATCACCGTGAAATAACGGCTGGCCTCATTGTCGATGATCACCCGCGGTTCCACGGTGAAGACCGCCGTCCGGCTTTTCAGGGCAGGGGACTGTTGCAGCGTCTCACCCAGGTTGACCTTGCCATCCATGACCTGCGCCAGCCGGTCTTTAAGCCGTTTCTGTTCTTTGTAGAGAGAGCCGTCAGGCGACTCGACCCAGAAGCTGTCGATGACATAGCCATTGGTGAAGGTGAAGGCGCGCGCACCGACAATGTTAGCGCCGGCCATGGGCATTATGCCTGCCAACCGGGCGAACAGGCCAGCGTGATCCAGCGTGCAAATAGTGACGACGGTCGTGCCGCGGATGGGATCGGTGTGGAAATCGACCGCGAGCTTTTCGTCAGATGCTGCCGTCTTGCTCAGGAGCCGGGCGTGGCCCGTCAATTCGCTGGCATTGTAGGCGACCAGGTAGGTATCCGGTGCGCTATCGATGAACAGGCGGCGGCCCTCTTCCGGCAGATCTTGGAGGAGGGTCTCCAACTCTTCCTTCACATGGGCTGCGCGATGCGGCAGGGAACCAACATCGCTGGCGCCGGACAGTTTTTCGTCTGCCCGGTAGTAGAGTTCACGGAGCAGGGAGGCCTTCCAGCTGGTCCAAGTGTCCGGGCCGACGGCGCGGATATCGCATACGGTGAGGATCAGCAATTGGCGCAACCGGTCGGGCGATTGCACGATTCCGCAAAAATCCTGGATGGTCTGAGGGTCGTTCGGATCGCGCCGCTGGGCAGTATCAGACAGTACCAGATGGTAGCGTACCAGCCAGGATGCGGTCTCGGTCTCTGCCGCGGATAGCCCGAGGCGGGGACCGAATTCCTCCACCAGTTCCGCACCCAGGATTGAGTGGTCGATCTCCCGGCCCTTGCCGATGTCATGGAACAAAACGGCCACGAAAAGCGCGCGCAGATGCGGCACCTGCCGCGTAACGGACGAGGCCACCGGCGCGACTTCCTTAAGCTTGCCCTTGACCAGCTTGTGCAACTCGCCAATGGCGCGGATCGTGTGCTCGTCGACCGTGTAGCTGTGGTACATATTGTACTGCATCATGGCGACGACAAAGCCGAACGGCTGCAGGAACCGCCCGAACAGCCCGGCTTCGTTCAGCCGGCGCAATGTGGTGATGGGCTCCTTTGGCGATGTCAGCATCTCCAGGAACAGGCGGTTCGCCTCCGGATCCTCGCGAAACTGATCGATCAGTTTCAGGTCGCGGCGGACCTGGCGCAACGCTTCGGGGTGGATATCGACCTCGTGTTCTTGCGCCGTATGGAACAGGCGGAGCAGGTTGACCGGGTCTTCCTTGAAGACGTCCGGGCTTTTGAGATTCAGGCGGCCATTGCTGAGGACGCAAGGCCCGACCGACCTCTCGAACGACAACAAGCGGCTGAGCGAGAATATTTTCTGACGCTGGTGCTGCTCTTCAAACGCAGCGCAGAGGATGCGCGTAAGGTCGCCCACGTCCTTCGCCACGATGAAATAGTGCTTCATGAAGCGCTCGACGCTGCGCGCACCCGGCCGGTCGTGATAGCCCATCCGCTGCGCCAGCGCGTATTGGTGATCGAATGTCAGGCGCTCTTCCGCCCGGCCGACCAGATAATGGAGTTGGCAGCGGACATCGTTGAGGAAGCGTTCGGCCTTGCGGAAGCGGCGGCCCTCGCTCGGGGACAACACCCTCTGGCGGACCAGTTCCGCCATATCATCATTGTGATAGAGCGCCTTGGCGATCCATTGCAGGGTGTGCAGGTCGCGCTGACCGCCCTTGCCTTCCTTGATGTTCGGCTCCAGCACATAGCGGGTGTCGCCCATGCGCTGGTGACGTTCGTCCCGCTCCGCCAGCTTTGCCTCGATGAAGTCAATGGGATTGGAGCCCAGGCTTTTCTGCCAGAAGTCGGCGCGCATTTGCTCGAAAAGCTGCTCGTCGCCCCAGAGGTAGCGCGACTCCAGCAGGGAGGTCGCGATCGTTTGGTCGTCCTTTGCCATCCGCACGCAGTCGGCGGGCGTACGGACCGCCTGGCCGACTTTCAGCCCCAGATCCCAGAGGAAATAGAGCACATACTCGATAATTTGTTCGCCGTTGGCGGTCAGCTTGTGCGGATGCAGGAACAACAGGTCGATATCGGAGAACGGCGCCAGCCCGCCCCGGCCATAGCCGCCAACCGCCGCCGCGGCGATTCGTTCGCCCGTGGTGGGATTGGCCGCCGGGAATACATCGCTGCGGGCATAGTCCAGGAGGCCCCGGATCAGGCTGTCATACAGAGCCGCCCGGGCTGGCATGAGGGTTATTGCCCGGCCGCCGTTTTCGAAGTCTTGCTGCAATTGGGCTTCGGCGGCGGCAAGCGCGTCTTTCAGGCGGTTGAGGGTCTCTGTCCTGGCTGCCTTCTTCGCCAGCTTGTCCGGCGTCAGCAGCGCGCGCCAGTCCGGCGGCAATTCGATCTTGGCTAGGGTGTTCATGGCTTCGTTGCTCCTTGCAGCGCGCGGCTGCTAGGCGGGCATTACATCGAACGCGATACTGATCCGCTCTGCGCCCGTCTCTAACGGAACCGTGTGATGCCATATATAGGAGGGGAAGAGAAACATCATACCGGCCTCGGGCTTGCGCAGGACAGGCTGCAAGCCGGGCGGGGAAGGCAGGCCATAGCCTGGCACGCCGAACGCGATCCACCCCTGGTCGCTGGCGTCGGTGATCTCGTCGGGCAGTGATGGATAGTAAACACCCGAGAGCCAGCCGAGATTGTGGATGTGGGAGGCTTGGTGTCCCCCTGGCGCCAGAATATTGCCCCAGATGGTCAGATTGTAATTCTCAGGCTTCGCCCCAAAGAAGGGATGCCCCGCTTCGTCCGGCAAGCGGGCGATGAGGGCATCCACACCGGCGCGGATCAGCCGGACGAAGGACTCGATGGCTGGGGTGGGATGGCTCATCAGTTCCGCCGTCACCGCGCCGCCGCGCGCCGCGCGCCGCTGCGGGTCCCATTGCTCCGTCAGGGTAGGATGAGCGCGGATATCAGCCTCCAGCGCTGCGGCAAAGCCTTGTGGCGCGTCGGGGCGGTGTGGATGGACCATGGTCTCCGGGTCGCACCAGGCTTTGGCTTCCGCATCGCGGCCTAGCAATTGCAGGGCCAGAATACGGTAGGCAACGATATTGGCGCTGCGCTGGCCGGTGGCGAGGTAGGCGTCAGCATCGGCTAGGGCGCGCTCGGCCTCACCAAGTTTGAGCAAGGCGGCGGCGCGGTTGCTCAGGACCGCAGGCTGCCCGGGCTGGCGTTGCAGGCTGTCCGTGTAGGCGAGGACCGCCGCGACGTATTCGCCTTGTTCCTGGAACAGATTGCCCAGATCTGTGCAGGGTAGCGCTGCGTCCGGATGGGTTGTTGCCGAAACCTCCAGGGCTGAACGGGCCGAGTCGATATCACCGGAAGCCTTCATTGCGGCAGCCAGACCAAGTTCGGCGGGCAGAAACCTATTCCGGGCGGTTAGCGCCTGCTCAAAGGAGTCTTTGGCTTCCTCCGGCTTGCCCAAGTCGAGCAACAGCCGGCCAAGATTTACCAATGCTTCCGGATAGCGTGGTGCGGCGCTGACCGCCTTGCGGAACAGATCAAGCGCGGAGTCCAGGTGGCCAGCCCTGCGCGCGGTCAGGCCGAGCAGATGGAGCCCCCCCGGATGGTTCGGCGCAGCCTTCAGCGCGCTGCGGCACGCGCGTTCTGCCGTGCGGAGGTCGCCGGATTGCAGCGCCTGGGCCGCGCGTTGCAGCAGGGGAGTTGGGTCGTTGCGTCTGGGCGAGGGCACGGGATCAATCGCCAATTGCTAGCGGCTATGCTTTCCGGATGGAAAGCCATGCGGGGAGATTAGTCCGTGCTACCCTCGCTGGCGAGGCGTTTCAACCGGTACACAACGTCCAGGGCCTCGCGGGGGGTAAGGCTGTCTGGGTCCACGCTATCCAATGCGTTTTGTAACTCTGCTGGTGTTTCGGGCAGCGCCGGTGACGCGGGTGCTTCTGGGGACCGCTCTCGGACCGGTGGCTTTTTTGGAGCGGCGGCGGCGAACAGGGGCAGGTCCTCGACCAAGCGGCGGACGGCGCTGCCCTGGTCGCCTTCCTCCAGCAGCTTCAGCACCTCGTCGGCGCGGGTGACGACAGCGTGCGGCAAGCCCGCCAGTCGCCCGACGTGGATGCCGTAGGAGCGGTCGGCGGTGCCGCTCGCGACCTCGTGCAGGAAGACAACGCTGTCCTGCCATTCGCGGATGCGCATGGTGGCGAGGTGCAGGCCGTCGAGCCTGCCCGCCAGCATGGTGAGTTCGTGGTAGTGCGTCGCGAACAGCGCCCGGCAGCGGTTCTGGTCGTGCAGATGCTCCATCACCGACCAGGCGATGGAGAGGCCGTCGAAGGTGGCGGTGCCGCGCCCTATCTCGTCCAGGATCACTAGCGATTTCGGCCCGGCCTGGTTCAGGATGGCGGCAGTCTCCACCATCTCCACCATAAAGGTAGAACGCCCGCGTGCGAGGTCGTCGGCGGCACCGACGCGGCTGAACAGGCGGTCGACCACGCCAATCCGCGCCCGGCGCGCCGGCACGTAGCTGCCAATCTGGGCCAGAATGGCGATGAGCGCGTTCTGGCGGAGGAAGGTGCTCTTGCCCGCCATGTTCGGGCCGGTGATCAGCCAGAGCCGTTCGGCAGGCTCACGGTCGGCGGTCAGGTTGCAGTCGTTGGCGACGAAGCTCTTATTTTCCCGTTGCAGCACGGCCTCGACGACCGGATGCCGCCCGGCCTCTATCTCGAACGCCAGCGAATGGTCTACCGCCGGGCGGGTGTAATCCTGCTGCGTCGCCAATTCCGCAAGCGCAGCCGTCACGTCAATGAACGCAAGCGCTTCGGCGGCGCGGGCCAGGTCTTCGGCGCGAGCCATCACTTCGCCCGCCAGATCGTTGAACAGGCTCATTTCGAGTGCGAGGGAACGGTCGGCGGCCTGAAGAATGCGGGCTTCGAGGTCGGAAAGCTCCACCGTGGTGAAGCGCATGGCGTTGGCCATGGTCTGGCGGTGGACGAACTGGCCGTTTTCCTGGACGCGGGCGGCCTGATTTTGGCCGACTTCCACGAAATAGCCCAGCACGTTGTTGTGCTTGACCTTCAGGTTGGCAACGCCTGTCTCGTCGGCATAGCGCTTCTGCAATGCTGCGATATGGCGACGGCTGTCGTCGCGGAGGGCCCGGAGTTCGTCCAGCTCCGGCGAATAACCCGGCGCGATATAGCCGCCGTCACGGGCGGATGGGGGCAGTTCCGGCTGGAGGGCACGGTCGAAGCGTTCGATCAGCGGTCCGAAATCGCCTAATCCCGCGATGGCGGCGGTTAGGAGTTCCGGCTTGCGGGCCGCGAGATCACCGGACGCCTCACCCAACAAGACTTTGAGGACTCCGCCTGCCCGAACCGCCTCTCGGATCGCCGCCAGGTCGCGGGGGCCACCACGTTCCAATGCCAGGCGTTGCAAGGCCCGGGCCAGGTCCGGGCAGCGTTGCAGGCGCTCCCGCACGTCTGTGCGCACCGAGGATTCGGTCAGCAAAAAGCCAACGGTATCCTGTCGCGCTGCGATGGCGCCCGCCGCGGTCAACGGCGCGGAGAGCCAGGAGCCAAGCAACCTCGCGCCCGCGCCGGTCACTGTATGGTCGACGGTAGCGAGCAGACTGCCCTGCCGTTCGCCGGTCAGCGTTTCCGTCAATTCCAGGTTGCGGCGGGTGGCGGCGTCGATCTCCATTGCCTCGCCGCCGGTGAAGCGCCGGGGCGGGTCCAGGCGGGGCAGTCGCTCGACCTGGGTGAGTTCCAGATAGTCCACCAGCGCGCCTGCCGCCGCGATCTCCGGCCGGGTGAAGCTGCCGAAGGCGTCCGTGCTGTCGACGCGGAAAGCCTTCGCGAGGCGGCGTTCGCCGTTTGCGGTATCGAACTTGACGGCGGGCAATGGTGTCAGCGCCTCCCGGAAGTCGGCCCAAAGCTCGAACAGGCTTTCGCGGGTGGTTAGGCGTTCCGGCAGCAGCAGTTCGTTGGGCCCGAGCCGTGCCAGAGCGGCGGGCAGGCCGCTTTCCTCCAGCGTCTCGACAAACAATGCGCCGGTGGAGATATCGACCCAGGCGAGGCCGAACTCGCCCGCCGTCTCGCTTAACGCTGCCAGGTAGTTGTGCTGCTTGGCATCCAGCAGGGAATCTTCCGTCAGCGTGCCGCGGGTGACGCGCCGCACCACGTCCCGCGCGACGACCGACTTGGAGCCGCGCTTCTTTGCCTCCGCCGGGTCCTCGGTCTGCTCGCAGATGGCGACCTTGAAGCCCTTCTCGATCAGCTTGTGCAGGTAGGCCTCATGGCTCTTGACCGGCACGCCCGCCATGGGGATGTCGTCGCCGCCATGGCGCCCGCGCTTGGTCAGGGCAATGTTCAGGACGGGCGCTGCCTCGACGGCATCGTCGAAGAACATCTCGTAGAAGTCGCCCATGCGGTAGAACAGCAGAAAGCCCTCGTTCGCCTCCTTGATCGCGAGGTATTGGGCCATCATGGGCGTAACGGGCGGTTCAGCGTCTATCATGGAGGCTTTTGGAGGTTCGCCGTTGCGGGAGGAGAGGAGCATCTCTAGCATAGCGCTTTGCTCCCGGAACGCGACGGCCCAAGACACCAATGTTTCCACAGGAAGCGGCATGGATCGAAGCTGTCCTGGCCAGGCTGCCGGCAGAATCCCTAACGCCGCTGCTGGATATCGGCTCGTCGGATTTGAAGTTCCGAACCGTCGATCAGCCCTGGGTCGAGGCCCGGATTTTCGAGCCTCTGCGCGCCCGGGGCGTTGAGGTCCAATTTTGCGACCTGAAAGATTCGCCGGGCGTGGATATCGTCGCCGACTTATTGACGGACGAAGGGCTCGCCCGGCTGCAGGGACTGGGTCTGAAGACGGTTATCTGCTGCAATGTGCTGGAGCATGTGACCGATGCCCTGCGCTTCGCTGAACGGCTGGGCCAGTTGGTCGGGCCGGGCGGGCGGATTGTGTTGACCGTGCCCCATCGCTACCCGCACCACAATGACCCGATCGACACCATGTTCCGGCCTGACGTTGCGGCGGCGGCAGCGCTGTTTCCCGGCTTCACGGTTGAACAATCGGCAATCCTGCAGCCCGGCACCTACCGGGAAGAGTTCGGAAGGCGGCCATTCACTCTTTTCTTCCGCCACCTGTTCCGCTTGCCGGTGCCGTTCCTGGGCTGGTCGAAATGGAAACGTTCGGTCGGCAAGCTGCAATATCTGGTGCGGCCCTACGAGGTGACGGCGGTGTGTATGGTGAAAACCTGAGAAAGTACCACCTTCCCAACTACGACCTGCACGCTTAGTTTGCTGCAAACCGTTCGCAATCTCACCTCTGGGAGTCCAGCCTCATGCCGATCATCAACTCCATCGCTGCCATGAAGGACGAAATGGCCGAGTGGCGGCGGGATATCCATGCCAATCCCGAATTGGCTTTTGAGGAAGTCCGGACCTCCCAGAAAGTGGCGGACTTGCTAGAGTCCTGGGGCATTGAGGTCACGCGCGGCCTGGGCAAGACCGGGCTGGTCGGCACGCTGAAGGGGCGGGAGCCCGGCTCGCGCAGCATTGGCCTGCGGGCTGACATGGATGCCCTGCCGATCCTGGAAGAAAACGACCTGCCCTATAAGTCCCAAAACCCCGGCAAGATGCATGCCTGCGGGCATGACGGGCATACGACGATCCTGCTGGGTGCGGCCAAGTATCTGGCGGAGACGCGGAACTTCAAGGGCACTGTGCACTTCATCTTTCAGCCGGCGGAAGAAGGCTTTGCCGGCGCAAAGGCGATGATCCGCGACGGCCTGTTCGACAAGTTCCCGTGTGACGAGGTATATGGCCTGCACAATTACCCGGAACTGCCGCTGGGTACGATTGGCGTGGTAACGGGGCCGATGATGGCGGCGGCCGACACGTTCGACATCAATATCAACGGCCGTGGCGGCCACGGCGCCTACCCGCATGGCTGTGTCGATCCCGTGCTGATCGGTTCGCAGATTGTGACGGCGCTGCAAAGCATCGTCTCCCGCAATGCCGACCCGCAGAAAAGCGGCGTTATCAGTGTGACCCGCTTCCTGGCGGGGGAGGCGTTCAACGTGATCCCGGATACCGCATTGCTGGGCGGCACGGTCCGGACCTTCGATCCGAAACTGCAGGATCTGATCGAAGCGCGCATGGGCGAAATCGTGACGGGCATTGCCTCGGCGCTCGGTGGCAAGGCGGAACTGGTCTACCGCCGCGGCTACCCGGTCACAGCCAACAACGAGGAGAAGGCGGACGTTGCGGCATCTATCGCCGGCCGGGTCGTCGGCGGGGAGCAGGTCGACCGCAACATCGCACCGGTGATGGGTGCCGAAGACTTCTCCTACATGCTGAATGAGAAGCCCGGCTGTTATATCTGGCTCGGCCAGCGGGGCGAGGCGGCTGGTGAAGGCTCCCTGCATCATCCGAAGTACAATTTCAACGACGACGCGCTGCCCATTGGCGCGAGCTACTTTGCGACGTTGGTAGAAGAACAGCTTTCCACAGCCGCTGCCTGAGTGGCGGTGTAAGTACCTTTCTTGTTCCGGCTTGTGGAAACGGGCTAGGCGATGCGGAAATGGAAGGTCACTACTAGGCCTTCATTTTAGTTCGGAGGGCTGCATACGTATGCAGCCCTCGCCCGGAGACCGACCGCATGACCGACGAAACCAAATATTCGGCGCTCGACCAAGAAGCCCTGCTGATGCACAAGGCGTACCCGCCTGGCAAGATTGAGGTTGTCCCGACAAAGCCGCTGACCACGCAATACCATCTGTCGATGGCCTATTCGCCGGGTGTGGCCGCGCCGTGCCTGGAGATCGAAAAAGACCCCGACACGGCCTATGACTATACATCCAAAGGCAATTTGGTGGCGGTTATCACCGATGGGTCCGCCGTGCTCGGCCTGGGCGATATCGGCGCGTTGGCCTCCAAGCCGGTGATGGAAGGCAAGGCCGTTTTGTTCAAGCGGTTCGCGGACGTGGACAGTATCGACCTGGAAGTGGACACCCGCGACGCCGATGAATTCGTCGATTGTGTGAAGCTGCTGGGCAAGACCTGGGGCGGCATCAATCTGGAAGACATCAAGGCGCCGGAATGCTTCATCATCGAGCAGCGTCTGCGCGAACTGATGGACATCCCGGTATTCCATGACGACCAGCACGGCACCGCTATCATTGCCGCCGCCGGCCTGATCAACGCCCTGGAACTGACGGGGCGGGACCGCGGCAACATCAAGATGGTGGTGAACGGCGCGGGCGCTTCAGCTATCGCCTGCGTCGAGCTGATCAAGGGCTTCGGCGTGCCGCACAACAACATCATCATGTGCGACAGCCGCGGCGTGATTTACCAGGGCCGCGAAGCTGGCATGAACCAGTGGAAGTCAGCCCACGCGGTGCCGACGCCCATGCGCTCACTCGAAGAGGCGGTGCGCGGTGCTGACGTGCTGTTCGGCCTGTCGGTCAGGGGCGCGTTCACCCATGACATGATCCGGTCCATGGCGTCCAACCCGATCATCTTTGCGATGGCCAATCCGGACCCGGAGATCACGCCGGAAGAGGTTAAGGAAATCCGTGGTGACGCCATCATGGCGACGGGGCGCAGCGACTACCCGAACCAGGTCAACAACGTGCTGGGCTTCCCATTCATCTTCCGCGGCGCCTTGGATGTGCGGGCGACGTCGATCAACGAGGAAATGAAGATTGCGGCCGCGGAATCGCTGGCCGAACTGGCCCGCGAAGACGTGCCGGACGAGGTCGCGGCGGCCTATTCCGGACAGCAATTGCGCTTTGGCCCGGAATATATCATTCCGACACCATTCGACCCTCGTCTGATCACACGCGTGCCGATTGCCGTCGCCAAGGCGGCGATTGCTTCAGGTGTCGCGAGGAAGGAAATGGCGGATTGGGCGGGCTATGAGCGCCATCTGGCCCGCAGGCTCGACCCGACCGGCGGCAGCCTGGAGCGGGTGTTCACCGATGTCCGCGCCAAACAGCAACGTGTGGTCTTCGCGGAGGGCGAGGAAGAGCGCACGATCCGCGCGGCACTGGCCTTCCGCAATGAGGGCCTGGGCGAGCCGATCCTGATCGGGCGCGAGGACGTCGTCGCCGCAGCAATGCGGGAGTTGGGGCACGAATCGACGCTGGGTCTCGAAATCCACAATGCCCGCCTCAGCCAGAACAATACCAAATACAAAGACTTCCTTTACAACCGCCTGCAACGGCAGGGCTTTATCGAGCGTGACTGCCAGCGCATGGTGAACCAGGATCGGAATGTCTTCTCCGCTTGCATGGTGGCGTGCGGCGATGCGGACGCGATGGTGACTGGCCTGACCCGCTCGTTCCGGGTGTGTTTTGATGAAGTCAGCCGGGCCATTGAAGCGGCCAATGGTGCGAACGTCATGGGTATCACGGCAATCAACGCCCGTGACCGGTCGGTCATTATTGCCGATACACTGCTGAATGAAGTGCCGAATTCCGAGCAATTGGCCGATATCGCCATCCAGGCGGCTGCGGCGGCGCGCCGGTTGGGCCACGAGCCGCGCGTTGCATTGGTGAGCTTTTCCAACTTCGGCAATCCGGCCCGCCCGACGGCGGAGCGTGTGGCGGAGGCGGTGCGCATTCTGGATGCCCGCGGCGTGGACTTCGAGTACGAGGGCGATATGTCTGCGGATGTCGCGCTGGACCATACGCTGATGAAGCGTCTCTATCCGTTCGCGCGTCTTTCGGGCGATGCGAATGTGCTGGTGATGCCGACCCTTCATTCCGCCAATATCAGCGCCAAACTGCTGGGCAAGATGGCGGCGGGCTCCGTGGTCGGACCGCGGCTCGTCGGGCTGGAAAAGCCCGTGCAGATTGTGCCCATGGGCGCGGTTGTGTCTGAAATTGTTAACATGGCGGCGCTTGCAGCCCACGACTCCTTGACGTAAAGGCGGGACTCTTCTGCCGGTTGTGCCTTGAGGGGAGGCACTACCGGTTTTCGGCCGACCATGGAGGACTGGCTGGGTGGCCCGCAATCGTATCCGGAAAGGCGACTACCTGTTTGCCTGGGTGGGCGCTGCCGTTTCCGGTATCGCTGCCGTGACGGTTGTGGCCCTGACCGGAGGATTGTCGGTGGGCTACGCCATTGGCGCGATTGTGCTGATCCTGGCGTCGGCAGCTTTTGCCGCCATACCCTTGTCGCGGGATATTGCGACGCTCCACGAGCGGGCCTCCAACATCGGGGTCGAGGCCAAATCCGCCGATCCGACCGTGTACTGGACGCCGCTGGGCGGCGGGCTGGCCCGGCAGCTTCAGGATTCCCGCCGCCGGGTCATCGCGGTGCAGCGGGCCATCGAAGCCCGGGCGGATGACGCGGAACGGGTGATCGACGCCCTGCCAGAGGCGCTGTTCGTGCTGGATGCCCGCCGGCGTATCATGCATGCAAACCGCTCTGCCGAAAGGCTATTCGGGCCGGATCTGGCCGGCCGGAACCTCGCGCAGGTGTTGCGCCATCCACGGCTGTTGCGGTCTGTGGATGCATGCCTGGCAGACGGCCAGAACGTGGCGGTCGAGGTGGAGATCATGTCGCCGGTCGCCCGCACGCTGGAGGCTCACATTGGCCGGTTGCCTCACCATGGCGCCGGCGGCGATGCGCTGCTGCTGACCTTGCAGGATCTGACGGCGATCCGGCGGGCGGAGCAGATGCGGGTCGATTTCGTGGCGAATGTCAGTCACGAATTGCGGACGCCATTGACGAGCCTCGGTGGCTTTGTCGAGACCATGCAGACCGTTGCAAAGGACGATCCGGTCGCGCGGGAGCGGTTCCTGGCGATCATGGCCACGGAAACCCAGCGGATGAACCGTCTGGTCGAAGACCTGCTTTCGCTGTCCCGGATCGAACTGGAAGAGCACAAGCCGCCGGAAGGCCCGGTGGCGTTGCGGCCGATTATCGAATCCGTGATGAGCCTGCTCCAACCGATAGCCGAGGAACATAAGACCACGGTTTCATTGGAAATGCCGGATGACCTTCCTGCTGTGACTGGTGACGCAGATCAACTGGCGCAGGTCGTCCGCAACCTGCTGGAAAACGCCATCAAGTATGGCCGGCCCGGCGGTAAAGTGACCATTCAAGGGCGCAGCGGCGCCCGGCAGGTGGCGGTCGCCTTCCAGGATGACGGCGAAGGCATCCCGCGCGAATTGCAATACCGCCTGACAGAGCGCTTCTACCGGGTGGAGAAGGCGCGCTCCCGCAAAATCGGCGGCACGGGGCTTGGGCTGGCAATCGTTAAACACATTGTAAACAGGCACCGGGGCCGGTTGCAGGTCGAAAGTGACCTTGGCGAGGGTAGCACTTTCACCATTCATCTGCCTGTTCACGCCAGCAAACCCGCCGAATCCAGCGCCGTCACAAAAGCTTCATAAAACTGACACAATTTTGTTGGGGGAGAGGACTATCCGGTCGCCATCGGTACCTACCGATGAATACGCAAGATCGTCCACTCATTCTCCGGAGCACCCCCAGTGCTGAAACAATTCATCTCCGCTACGGCGATTGCCGCCGTCGCCGGCCTGACCGTCGCAGGTGCTGCCCAGGCGCGCGACCAGATCCGCATCGTCGGTTCGTCCACCGTCTTCCCCTTCTCCACCGCCGTTGCCGAGCAGTTCGGCAAGACCAGCGGCTTCAAGACTCCGGTCGTTGAGAGCACCGGCTCCGGCGGCGGTTTGAAGCTGTTCTGCTCCGGTGTCGGCACCGAGCACCCGGACATCACCAACGCATCCCGTCGGATCAAATCTTCCGAACTTGAGAAGTGCAACACCGCGGGTATCACCGTCGTTGAAATCAAAGTCGGTTATGACGGTATCGTACTCGGCAATGCCAAGGGCGGCCCAAACTTCGCCGTGACCCGCCAGCAGGTGTTCCAGGCGCTTGCCGCGCAGGTGCCAGGCCCGGATGGCAAGTTGATTGCCAACCCCTACAAGAACTGGTCGGACATCGATCCCAAGCTGCCGAACGAGAAGATCGAGGTGCTCGGCCCGCCGCCGACGTCTGGTACCCGCGATGCGTTCGTCGAGCTTGTGATGCGTGAAGGTGCCGAGCACTTCCCGCAGATCAAAGCGCTGCCGAAGAAAGAGTTCCGTGCGGTTTCCGATGCGGTTCGTGAAGACGGCCACTTCATCGAAGCCGGCGAGAACGACAATCTGATCGTGCAGAAGCTGGAAGCCAACCCGAAGGCGGTCGGCATCTTTGGCTTCTCGTTCATGGATCAGAACGCGGACAAGATCAAAGGCGCAATCGTCGATGGCACGCTGCCGACCTTTGAAAACATCGCTTCTGGGGCCTATCCGGTTTCCCGCTCGCTGTTCTTCTATGTCAAGAAAGAGCATGTCGGCGTGGTGCCGGGCATTGCCGAATACGTGGCAGAGTTCACCAGCGAAGACGCTGCCGGTGAAGAAGGCTACCTGGTCTACAAGGGCCTGATCCCGCTGCCGGCGGAAGACCTCGCCAAGTTCCGTAAGGATGGCAAAGAGCTGAGCCCGCTCAGCATGTAATGCGGCTTGAGGGCGGGCCAGACGGTCCGCCCTCCTCCATTTCGCCTTTCTCCATTTCCTGTTCATCCCTTTTAGCCTGGATTGGTTTCTATGAGCGCGTTGACGCTAGCGGTCATCATCGTTCTGCTGGCTACCGGTGCCTTCTTTTTGGGGCGCAGCCAATCGCTAGCCGCGGTCGCCGGGAATATCCGGAACCTGCATTCCCTGCCCGGCTATTACGGACTGTATTCCGCCATCTGGTGCGCCCTGCCCGCCCTGATTATTGTGGTGGTCTGGTCGCTGTTTTCCGGCAGTGTGGTCGAAGCGCTGGTGAAGAGCAGTTTGCCGGCGGGCCTGGCGGATCTGTCAGACGACCAGTTATCGCTGTTCATGACCGATGTCCGCAACACGGTTAGCGGCAATATCGTCTCCAGCAGCAGCCCCGAAGTACTGGCAGCGGCCGAGCACTACCGTTCCCTGCAAAGCATCAGCACCTGGGCGCTGACCGTGATCGGGTTGGCAATCGCGATCGCCGGGCTCTGGCTAGCGCGGCAGCGGATCGTCCCGCACCTGAAATCGCGTGAACTGGTCGAGCGGGTGGTGATGATCGCCATGATCGTCGCGTCCACCATCGCCATCCTGACAACCATTGGCATTGTGGTATCGCTGTTCTTCGAGGCCTACCGCTTCTTTCTGAAGGTGCCGTTTTTCGATTTTCTGTTCGGGCTGGAATGGTCGCCGCAGACGGCGATCCGCGCCGATCAGGTCGGTTCGTCCGGTGCTTTCGGCGCGATACCGGTGTTTGCCGGAACATTGCTGATCACGCTGATCGCCATGTGCGTGTCGGTGCCGATCGGCCTGCTTTCCGCGATTTATATGTCGGAATACGCCTCGCCCAGAGTCCGGGGGGTTGCGAAGCCGCTGCTGGAGATTCTGGCGGGTATCCCGACCGTTGTTTACGGCTTCTTCGCTGCCCTGACGGTTGCCCCGTTCTTCCGTGGACTGGGTGAGAGCGTGGGCCTGGACGTCAGTTCGGAATCGGCGCTGGCGGCCGGCGTGGTGATGGGCGTGATGATCATTCCGTTCGTCTCCTCCCTATCCGATGACGTCATTACCGCTGTGCCGCGCGCCTTGCGCGACGGTTCCTATGGATTGGGCGCGACGAAATCCGAGACGATCACCAGGGTCGTGTTGCCCGCGGCCCTGCCAGGCATTGTCGGGGCGGTGCTGCTGGCCGTGAGCCGGGCCATCGGCGAGACCATGATCGTCGTGATGGCGGCCGGGCTGGCGGCGAACCTGACGGCCAATCCGTTTGAGGCCGTCACGACGGTGACCGTGCAGATTGTAACATTGCTGGTTGGCGACCAGGAATTTGATAGCGCCAAGACTTTGGCCGCCTTCGCACTGGGCCTGATCCTGTTCTTCGTCACGCTGGCATTGAATGTGATCGCTTTGCAGGTGGTCCGCAAATACAGAGAGAAATATGACTGATATCGTCTCTCCGCCGCCCGCACGGCGCGAGCTGAAAAAGCGGACGACGTCGGACGCCAATGTCCGCCGCCGCTACGCCAAAGAGCGCCGTTTCAAACTCTATGGCATCCTGGCCGTATGTTCCGCGGTCGCGATGCTGGCGGTCCTGATGGTCACGATCGTCGGCCAGGGATTCTCCGCATTCTTCCAGCACGAAATCGCGCTCAACGTCGACATCGATCCCGAACGGTTGGATATCGGTTCAGCGCGGGATCCGGAGACGCTCAGCAGTGCGCCGTACCTGCGGGTCGTCCGTGAAGCGCTGAAAGCGGAGTTCCCCGAGGTCAGCGGCCGGAGGGATCGCCGGACGCTTTATGGGCTGGTGTCGTCGGGTGCGGACTTCTCGGTTCGTGACGCGGTTATGTCCGACCCGTCGATTATCGGCACCACTCAGACCATCTGGGTTAAGTCGTCGGACGACATCGATACCTTTATGAAAGGCCAGATGACGGCTATTGAGCGTTGGACGCCGGCTGGTGTTGCGACACCAATCGGGACCTCTGGCGAGGTTCGGGTTTCGGTGGCTGCCAATGCCTTTGCCGACATTGTCGCGGACGTCAAAGGGCGGCTGCAGAGTCTGGCGGATACGCGCCGGGACGAGGTCGAGGAACTGCGCGCAATTATCGAGCGTCAGAGAGAAGAGTTGGCCGTCATGCGGGCGGAGGGCGGCTCCGGCCAATTGGCCGACCGCACCGAGCGTTCCATCGCGATTGGCGAAGAGGACCTGAAGAAGCTAACTGCCGAGGCCGAAGAGTTGCGCGCGCGGGCAGCCAGGACCGGCGGCAGCGAGACCCTGCACAACCGCCTGCCGAGTTATCTCGTCCGCATCAATGGTGGTCTGGTCAAGATCGACCAGGTGTCGGGCAGCGAAATATCCGGTGAAGCATTGCTGCCGTTGAAGAGCGAGGCGGACGCCGCTTCCGGCGACTGGCAGATTGTCAGCTATGTGACGCCGGAATCGAACCGGCGGGTGAAGGACCAGGAGATCGCGTGGATTTCGGTGCTGGAAGAACAGGGGCGGATCGAAAACCGCTTCAACTGGTCGTTTTTCCAGACCGGCGATAGTCGGGAGCCGGAGCAGGCGGGCATTTTGGGTGCGGTCGTCGGCTCCTTGTTCACGCTGATTGTGACATTGCTCATCAGCTTCCCCATCGGCGTGCTGGCTGCGGCCTACCTGGAAGAGTTCGCACCGAAGAACCGGTGGACCGATCTGATTGAGGTGAACATCAACAACCTGGCCGCTGTACCGTCCATCGTGTTCGGCCTGTTGGGTTTGGCGGTATTTCTGAACGTGTTCGGGATGCCACGCTCCGCGCCGGTGGTTGGCGGTATGGTGTTGGCGCTGATGACACTGCCAACGATCATCATCGCCTCCCGGGCTGCGCTGAAATCGGTGCCGCCCTCGATCCGGCAGGCGGCGCTGGGCATGGGTGCGTCGCGATTGCAAACGGTCACCCATCATGTGCTGCCGCTGGCGATGCCCGGTATCCTGACCGGCACGATTATCGGCATGGCGCAAGCGCTGGGCGAGACCGCGCCGCTTTTGATGATCGGCATGGTGGCTTTCATCGTCGACGTGCCGGGCGGCTTTACCGACCCGGCAACGGTGATGCCGGTGCAGATTTATCTGTGGGCGGATAGCCCGGAACGCGCCTTTGTCGCCAAAACCAGCGCTGCCATTATGGTGCTGCTGGCCTTTCTGATCCTGATGAATGCCCTGGCCGTGCTGTTGCGCAAACGATTTGAGCGGCGCTGGTAGGCCGAGACAAGGAATAGCAAAATGTCTGTACTCGTGAGTTCGAGCTCCGCCGTCGATACGCCGCCGGCAGAGCCCTTGGGCGAGCCGAAGGTTACGGCCCGCGAAGTCAAAGTGTTTTACAGCGGCAAGCAAGCCTTGTTCGATGTGGACTTGGACATCCCGGAAAATCAGGTAACGGCCCTGATCGGACCGTCCGGTTGCGGCAAGTCCACCTTTCTGCGGTGCCTGAACCGCATGAACGACGTCATCGACGGCTGCCGGACCGAAGGCAATATCCAGCTGGAAGGCCGGAATATTCTGGCGCCTGGCGAGGACGTGGTTCAGTTGCGCCAGAAGGTCGGCATGGTGTTCCAGAAGCCGAACCCGTTTCCGAAGTCGATCTATGAAAACATCGCCTACGGCCCCCGCATTCATGGCTTGTCCAACAGTAAGGAAGATTTGGACGAGATTGTGGAGGTCAGTTTGCAACGCGCGGGCCTTTGGGAAGAGGCGAAGGACCGGCTCGATCAGCCGGGCACCGGCCTTTCCGGCGGTCAGCAGCAGCGCCTGTGCATCGCGCGGGCCATCGCGGTCAGCCCGGAAGTGGTGCTGATGGACGAGCCATGCTCGGCGCTCGATCCGATTGCGACCGCGCGCATCGAGGAACTGATCGACGAGTTGCGGGAAAAGTTCACCATTGTGATCGTCACCCACTCGATGACGCAGGCGGCTCGTGTTTCACAGCAAACCGCGTTCTTTCACCTGGGAACGTTGGTGGAGGTCGATCAGACCGAAAAAATCTTCACCAATCCGACGGACGAACGGACGCAAGGCTACATTACCGGGCGGTTTGGTTAACGACAGCCCCCGAAACCCGATGATTGGAAACGGCAATGCCGAGTGAAGCGCATATCGTTAAGGCCTACACGGAAGAGATCGCACAGCTGACAGGGCTGGTCGCCGAAATGGGCGGCTATGCGCAGGCGGCTGTGTCGGATTCCATCGACGCCCTGCGGCGGCGCGACGGGGACCTGGCCGCCGCCGTGGTCGAAGGGGACAAGCGGCTGGATGCCATGGAGGCGCAGGTTTCCTCGCTGGTGATCCGCATGCTGGCGCTGCGCCAGCCGATGGCTGTCGATCTGCGTACCGTGGTTGCCAGCCTCAAGATCGCGAGCGACCTGGAGCGTGTCGGCGACTACGCCAAGAACATCGCCAAGCGTACCCTCTTGCTGAACCAGATGCCGCCCACAGGGCCGATCAGCAGCATCTACAGCCTCAGCCGGATGGTGCAGGTGATGCTGCACGAGGTGTTGGACGCCTACGCTGCTGGTGACGCTCAAGCGGCAGAGCAGGTGCGGCAGCGGGACGATGAAGTCGATGATGCGCATACGGGCATCTTCCGGGAATTGATCACCTATATGATGGAAGATCCGCGCACCATCACAGCCAGCACTCACTTGGCTTTTATTGTGAAGAACCTGGAACGTATCGGCGACCACGCGACCAATGTTGCCGAAAGTGTGGTGTTCCAGGTCAGCGGTGAGCGCCTGGAGGAGCGGCATCTTGAGGACGACGCACCAGATGAACCGCCGGCAAGCTGAGACCTTAGAGGAACTACGTTAACATGAACCCTTATGTGCTGATCGTCGAAGACGAACCCGGCATTGTCGAGATGTTGCGTTACAACCTGGAAGCGGCGGGCCTGGAGGCCAGTGTCGCCATGGATGGGGACGAAGCGCTGATCAGCATTGCCGAGCGGACGCCTGACCTGGTGCTGTTGGACTGGATGCTGCCGGGAACCTCCGGCATTGAAGTCTGCCGCCAGCTTCGCCGGAAACCGGATACGCGGAACCTGCCGGTCATCATGCTGACGGCGCGGGGCGAGGAGGCAGACCGCGTGCGCGGGCTTGAGAGTGGCGCCGACGATTACGTCACGAAGCCGTTTTCGCCGTCCGAACTGGTTGCGCGGGTGCGTGCCGTGCTGCGGCGTACCCGGCCGGCAACGGATGCCGAGCAGTTGACGTTCGCCGACATCACCATGGATCTGACTTCGCACCGGGTCCAGCGGGCAAGCCGGAACCTGCACCTGGGGCCGACGGAGTTTCGCCTACTGCGGCATCTGATGGAGCATCCCGGCCGGGTTTATTCGCGCGAGCAGCTACTCGATGCTGTTTGGGGGCACAATGTCTATGTCGAATCCCGTACCGTCGATGTTCATATCAGGCGGTTGCGCAAGGCTTTGAATGACGGCGGACAACAGGACCTGATCCGTACTGTGCGTTCTGCCGGTTATGCGCTTGATGAGAGCGCGGAGGCCGGTGACGGCTGAGCGACTCGGCCCGACCGTTTGAGGCAAATGGTGCTCGGCGATATAGCGAAACCCGCGGTTTTCCTTAGGAATCCAGTAATCCCCGGACCCTGTGGATAATCTTGTAGATAAAGCCAAATTCCAACTGGAAATCGCCCGGAATCCCTAGGCTTCCGACGGTTTGCCCAAATTTTAATCATTTCCTATAACTTACTGATACTGATATATTTTTTCCTTAAACTTTGATGACGAAACTGTTTAGGGCCTGGGAAAGAGCCTCATTTTCCGCTTGCCAAGGCTTCGTGTGCAAAACTTTCGCCTGCGGGCGCAGTGATCTGCAATTCGTATACAATACGATGCTATCCGCCTGGAGGTATAGCGCGTTAGTCAAGCTCCGGGTGACGCTGCTCAAACGCCCAAACGGCGTCAAAACCTACAGTTGAGTTCATTTCTGAAAACGGTACCATCGGTACGGGGCACTGGAGTGTTGCGCCAGTCGACTTCAAGGATTCATATATACCCTTGTACGCCGCTGCCGCCGCCATGAATGCCGAGCCTGGGTGAATGGAGATTTGGTAGCCCAGTTCCTCAAGCGTTTCACGCGGCAGAACGGGTGTGCGTCCCCCCTCCACGATGTTGGCGAGCAGCGGCTTGCCCTTTAGGCGGGAGCAGATGGTGGCCATCTCCTCCTCACTCTCCGGGGATTCGATGAAGAGGATATCCGCGCCTGCCTCCGCGAAGGCCTCGCCCCGGCGGATCGCTTCGTCCAGGCCGAACGTGGTCCGGGCGTCGGTGCGGGCGACGATGAGGAAATCGCGGGAGTCGCGTGCTTCGACCGCCACCTTGATCTTGCGGACCATATCCTCGACCGGCACGACCCGGCGGCCCGGCGTGTGGCCACAGCGCTTCGGGTATTCTTGATCCTCGATCTGCATGGCCGCGGCGCCCCCGCGTTCATAGCCCTTCACCGCATGATCGACGTTGAGCAGGCCGCCGAAGCCGGTGTCGGCGTCGGCGATCAACGGCGTCTTGGTGCCTTGGGCAATGACCTGCACGCGGCTGACCATGTCGGTGTAACTAGCGAGCCCCGCGTCCGGCAGGCCGAGGTGCGAGGCGGAGACGCCATAGCCGGTCATGTAGAGCGCCGGAAAGCCCATGCGGTCCGCCGACAGAGCCGAAATCATGTCATAGACGCCAGGGGCCACGATGAACTCACCCGCGTCGAGGCGCGCGCGCAAAGCAGAGATGGTCATGCCGCAAAGATTCCCGGTCATACAGTTGTTTCAATGAGCGCAATCTGTGCCATATCCAGACGCGATTACCAACCATGCTAAAGGAACGGGTTAGATGGCTTTTTCAATACTGGGAATCTCCGGCAGCCTGCGGGCGGCATCTTTCAACAGCGGCTTGCTTCGGGCGGCGCAGGAAGTTGCGCCGGACGGCGTGACGGTCGATATCGCCGATATCGCCGGCGTTCCGCTATACAATGAAGACGTGTATCAGGCCGGGTTCCCGGCAGCAGTCGAGAAACTGCGCCAGCAAGTGGCCGCGGCGGATGCGGTGATCCTGGCGACGCCTGAGTACAATTACTCAATCTCGGGACCGATGAAGAACGCCATTGATTGGGTTTCCCGTCCGCCCATGCCGCAGGCTTTCAACGGCAAGGCGGTGGCGATAATGGGCGCTTCGGGTGGAAGGCTCGGCACGGCGCGGGCGCAGTATCATCTGCGGCAGGTGCTGGTGTTCCTGAACGCTTTCGTCGTCAACAAGCCGGAAGTCATGGTCGGCGGCGCGGCAGGCGCATTCACCGACGGGAAGCTGACGGACGAGACCGCACGTGACCTGATCCGCCAGCAATTGGAAGCTTTGCAGGAATTGGCGAAAAAGCTGGCCTGAGCCCCAGCGAACCCGCCTTCCGGCCTAAAGGCGCTCCAGCACGGCTTCGGCGCTGGAGACGCCGTATTCGCCGGAAGGCTCCACCGCGATGTCCATGACCTTGGTGTCGTCAACGATCATGGCGTAGCGCTTGGAGCGGATGCCGTAGCCGCGCTGGCTCATATCGACTGACAGGCCGATCGCCTTAGCGAAATCGGCGATGCCGTCAGACAACATCGTGACCTTTCCGTCTGCGCCGTGCGCCGTACCCCAGGCATTCATGACGGCGGCATCGTTGGCGCTGATGCAGACAACTTCATCAATTCCCTTCGCCTTGATGGCATCGGCATGTTGGACGAAGCCCGGCAGGTGCTTGGCGGAGCAGGTGCGGGTGAAGGCGCCGGGGACGGCGAAAAGTGCCACCTTCTTGCCCGCGAAGAACTCGCGGGCAGTAAAGGACTCCGGCCCGCCGCTTTCGCCGATGCGGTAGAGTTTTACGTTCGGGATGGTGTCGCCTACTTTGATGGTCATGGGAATCCTCGCTTGCAAAGGGAGGGGAGCATTCAAGCCTCTGTGCAACCTGGCGTCCAGACCTTGTCCGTCTCCCCGCATTCATCTGTCCTAGATCGGCATTCCCCATAGAGCAGGCAACCATGCGATGAAAAGGCTGACGGTTGCGGACACCCAAAGCCTCAGCGCGCAATAGTTTCCGATCCGGCGGAGGAGAACCTCCAACCAATCTGCCAACACGGAATGGTTCTGGATCCGCTGTAGATGGATCCGGTGCGCGACGATCCCAGTCATCGGTGTTCCCCTTTGCTAAGGGTTTTTGGAACCAACGCGGCGCCGGGCGGAAGACCGGAAACCGCCGCCGCGTGAATGCGCATATGGGAGACGAAGGCGCCCAACCGGTGTAAGGCAAATCACATGGACTAGCGGGGTGTGTTAATACGTTTGGCGCAGTTACCGATGTAGGCCGGCAGGATCGGCGCCAACGTGCTGAGCCGGCTTAGAAATCGATACAGCGGCCATTGATTTCCCAATCACCGTAGCGGACGGGGCTTTTGTTTTTCTGGTCCTCACCCGCGGGGGCCTGTTCGGCTTCCGGATTGGTGACGCCGGTAACTTCCGTGTCGGGCTCGGGTTCGATGATCGGACCTTTGGGTGCTGGGTACTTCATTGGGGAACAGTCCTGTCGTGCGGCTAGAGACTTCATATAGTCTCTTGGCCGCCGCCTGCCACCCTGCTTGACACCAACACCCGCGCATCCCAATTGCGCAAGGCGCGTACACGCGGGAACTTCAGGCGGACCAATGGCGAAAACCTTCATTCTACTAGCGGGCATGACCGCGATTTTCCTGGCGGCCGGGTGGCTGATGGGGGGCGAGGGCGGCATGGTGATCGCATTTGTTATTGCGCTCGGCATGAACGCCTTTGCCTATTGGAACAGCGACAAGGTCGTCCTGCGCATGTACAAGGCGCAGGAGGTAAACCGCGACTATGCGCCTGGCTTCTACGACATGGTGGAGGGGCTGGCGCGCAAGGCGGACCTGCCCATGCCTAAGGTCTATATCATCGACGAGCCGCAACCGAACGCCTTTGCCACCGGCCGCAATCCGGAGAACGCGGCGGTGGCGGCGACCACCGGCCTGCTCAACCGGCTGAGCCAGGAGGAAGTGGCGGGTGTCATGGCGCACGAGCTGGCGCATGTGAAGAACCGCGACACGCTGGTGATGACGATCACGGCCACGATTGCGGGCGCAGTTGGCATGCTGGCGAACATCGCGTCTTTCCAGATGCTGTTTGGGGGCAACCGCAACAGTCCCCTCGGCATTATCGGCGTGATTCTGACAATGGTTTTGGCCCCCATGGCGGCCATGCTGGTGCAGATGGCGATCAGCCGCGCCCGCGAGTATGAGGCCGACGAACTGGGCGCGAAAATCTGTGGAGAGCCGCTGTGGCTGGCCAGTGCGCTGGGCGGGCTCTCCCGCAGCGCCGCCCAGATTGACAACGAAATGGCCGAAAAGAACCCCGCAACGGCGCATATGTTTATCGTCAACCCGTTGCATGCTAGGTCAATCGATGGTTTGTTCTCGACTCACCCTCCAATGGAAGAGCGTATCCGCCGCCTGCATGCGATGAGCAGCAGTGAAGACCGCCCCTTCGGCGGTAATTCGGGACGCAGTTCTGGCGGCAAGGGTAGCAGCCTGAGCGGCAGCTTCTCCCGCAAGCCGGCCAGCAAAGGCCCTTGGGGGTAACAGAGTTTTTGCAGGACTTGCTTTACCGATGAATACCCAACGGCCGCCTCAGGAGCCACCGCGCGGCGGCCCACCGAACCCGGACCGCCGCGATGGCGCTCCGCAGCGGTTCCACCGCGATGGCCCATCCGGCCCGAACCAGCGCGATCGCCCGCCGTCAAGGCCGGGGGCGAAGCCTGGCCGGCCCGGCGGCAAGGACCAGCAGAAGCCGAGGGCGCGCGGCCTCGCGCAGCGGGCGATGTACCTGATCCTCGACCGGCAGATGCCCCTGGAAAGCACGCTGACCGGCGCTGAAGACTGGATGAAGCTCGCGCCGCGCGACCGGGCCTTCACCCGCCTTATGGTGGCGACGGCGCTGCGCCGCCTCGGCCAGATCGACGATATCCTGGGACAACTCGTCAACAAGATGCCTGACGGGCGGGACGCTTATGTCCGCCAGATCCTGCGGATCGCCGCGACCCAGCTTCTGTTTCTGGAAACGCCGCCACACGCCGCCATCGATGAGGCGGTGAAGATGACGCGCGGCGCCGGCCTGAAGGCGATGGTCAATGCGGTGCTGCGCAAGATTGCAACCCAGAAGCATGCCTTGCTGCGCGCGCAGGATTCCGAGCGGCTGAACCTGCCGGACTGGCTCTGGCGGCGCTGGTGCGAGGCTTATGGCGAGGAAAATACCCGCGCCATCAGCCGCGCCCACACGTTCGAGCCGCCGCTCGACATCACGCTGCGCGACCCCGCAACCGCCTCTGTCTGGGCGGAGCGGCTGGCGGGGCGGGCTTTGCCAAATCACTCCGTCCGTATCGGCAAGCCGAAGCCGGTGCCGATGCTGACCGGGTTTGCCCATGGCGTCTGGTGGGTGCAGGACGCGGCTGCGACCTTCCCCGCGCGCCTGTTGGGCGATGTGGAAGGAAAGACCGTCATCGACTTGGCGGCCGCACCCGGCGGCAAGACACTGCAATTGGCGGCCGCAGGCGCACAGGTCACCGCGCTGGATCAATCACGCGAGCGGCTGGAGCGCCTGTTTGAGAACCTGGAGCGGATGAAGCTTTCCGCCGATACGGATGTGGCGGACGCCCGCTACTACAGGCCAAAAAGCCAGGCAGATGCGGTGCTGCTGGACACCCCGTGCAGCGCAACCGGCACGGCGCGGCGGCACCCGGACGTGATCTGGAACAAGACGCCGGAAGCGATTGCCAGCCTCACGCAAGTTCAGGATGCCTTGCTGAAGAATGCCTCTACGATGGTGAAGCCCGGCGGCACGCTCGTCTATGCCTGCTGCTCGCTCCAGCCGGAGGAAGGGATCAAGCGGATCGAGGCCTTTCTGCGCCGTCATAAGGATTGGCGGCGCGAGCCAGTGCGGGCGGGCGAAGTGCCCGGCGGCGCCGAGTTCATCACGGCCGACGGCGACATGCGCACCCTGCCCTGCAATTGGCTGTCTTCAGGCGGTATCGACGGCTTCTATATCGCCAGGCTGGTCAAGGATGCGCCGGGCGAAAGCGCCGGTGGATAACAAAGATGGATAGCTAAAGGGCTACCCTGTTGAAGCACGACGAGTCGCCTGCTACCCGAAGCAGTGCAGGAGCTTTTTCATGAGCCAGAAACACCCTCTCGCCATCGCGCCTTCGATCCTTTCCGCCGACTTCGCCAAGTTGGGGGAGGAAGTGCGCGCCATCACGGCGGCGGGCGCGGACATGGTGCATGTGGACGTGATGGACGGCCATTTCGTCCCCAACATCACCATCGGCCCGGACGTGTTGAAGGCGTTGAAGCCGCATTCGGACTTGCCGTTCGACGTGCATTTGATGATTTCACCGGTTGATCACTACATCGAAGCGTTTGTCGAGGCGGGTGCCGACTATCTGACCATCCACGCGGAGTCGGGACCACATCTGCACCGCTCGCTGCAGGCAGTGGGCGCTGCCAATAAGGCGTTGACCGATAAGCACAAGACCACCGACCGGCAGGAATTCATGTGTAAGACCGGTGTCACCCTGAACCCGGGCACGCCGGTGGAAGCGGTACTGGGCGTGCTCGACCTTTGTGACCTGGTGCTGGTGATGAGCGTCAATCCCGGCTTTGGCGGTCAGTCCTTCATCGACAGCCAGCTGGACAAGATCGCCCGCCTTCGCGAAGCCATCGACGCAGGCGGCAGATCCGTGCGCCTGGAAGTGGACGGTGGGGTCAAGCCTGCCAACGCTGGCGACATATGGCGCGCCGGGGCCGATACGTTGGTGGCGGGCTCCGCCGTGTTTGCTGGTGGTCCGATGAAATACGCCGAAAACATCCGGGCATTGCGAGATGCTTGCCGTCACTAGCTTCGCCAAACCCTTTCCTTCATCTCGAGTAGCCGGCATCGCTGGCGTATCGAGAGATATTGCCTGCTATTCCTACCGGTCTCCCTCGATACACGCCGGACCTCGGTCCGGCGCACTCGGGATGAGGGCTGAAAAAATGGCAGTCGCGACCAGCACGTAGAAAGACCCCCATGACCGACCTCGTCAAAATCACCCGCGCCTTGATCTCCGTCTCTGACAAGACAGGCCTTGCGGAATTCGGCCAGTTTCTGGCCTCCCAAGGCGTAGAGGTGCTCTCCACCGGTGGCACGGCGCGCACGCTGCGCGAAGCCGGCGTCGATGTGAAGGACGTCTCCGAAGCCACCGGTTTTCCGGAGATGCTGGATGGACGGGTCAAGACCCTGCACCCAGTCATTCACGGCGGCCTGCTGGGCCTCCGCGATGGCGGCGCACACGAAGCGCAAATGGCGGAGCATAGTATCCAGCCCATCGACCTGCTGGTGGTGAACCTCTACCCGTTCGAGAGCACGGTTGCAGGCGGTGCGGGCTTCGACGACTGCATCGAGAACATCGACATTGGCGGCCCTGCCCTGATCCGCGGCGCCGCTAAAAACCATGCCTTCGTCACCGTCGCGACGGAGCCGGAAGACCTCGCCGCGATCCGGGCGGAGATGGAAGCTAACAGCGGCGCGACCTCCGCTGAGACCCGCCGCCGCCTGGCCGCCGCGGCCTATGCCCGGACGGCCGCCTATGACGCCGCCATTGCGGGCTGGTTCGGCCAGCAGATAGACGAGCGCATGCCGCGGCACCTTGCCTTTGGCGGCAAGCGTGGCGAGTTGCTGCGCTATGGCGAGAACCCGCACCAGGCCGCCGCCTTCTATGCCAATGGCGAGCCGCGCCCCGGCGTGGCCTCAGCGCAGATCGTCCAGGGCAAGGCGCTTTCCTATAACAACCTGAACGACACCGACGCCGCTTTCGAGTGCGTTGCGGAGTTCGATGAACCTGCGGTCGCCATCATCAAGCACGCCAATCCCTGCGGCGTCGCCATCGGCTCCGGCCTGATGGATGCCTGGGTGAAGGCGCTCCGCTGCGATCCAGTCAGCGCGTTCGGCGGCATCGTCGCCACGAACCGCTCTGTCACTGCGGAACTGGCCGAGGAACTGAACAAGCTGTTCCTGGAAGTGGTGATCGCGCCTGAAGCCGATGCGGCGGCGCTCGAAGTGCTGGCGAAAAAGAAGAACGTGCGCGTGCTGCTGACCGGCGGCATGCCCGATCCGGCGACGGCGCGGATGACCGCCAAGACGCTCTCGGGCGGCCTGTTGGTGCAGACCTCCGATAATGGCCGGGTTTCACGTGAAACCTTGAAGGTCGTGACCAAGCGTGCGCCGTCTGACCAGGAAATGGCCGACCTGCTGTTCGCCTTCCGCGTTGGCAAGCACGTGAAGTCCAACGCCATCGTCTACGTTAAGGACGGGGCGACCGTCGGCGTCGGCGCGGGCCAGATGAGCCGGGTGGACTCCTCCCGCATTGCGGCGCGCAAGTCGGCGGATGCCGCCGAAGCCGCTGGGGCGAGCGAGCCGCTGGCGGTGGGTTCCGTGGTGGCGTCGGATGCCTTCTTCCCGTTCGCCGATGGCCTGCTGAGCGCGGCGGAGGCAGGCGCAACGGCAGTGATCCAGCCGGGCGGCTCCATCCGCGACAAGGAAGTGATCGCCGCGGCAGACGAGGCTGGACTCGCCATGGTCTTCACCGGCATGCGCCACTTCCGGCATTAGGCGACGGAACTTCCCGGCCTTGAGCCGGAACCTAGGGTTATAGCCTCAAACCCAGAACCTGGGCCCCGGATATGCTTCGCGTTCCGGGGAGGGCGTACCGCATCAGTCTCTTGCTGACTTCCCCGGGTCTGCCCATACTTTGCCGGACAAGTCACCAGCCGGGAGTAAACCGCCATGCAGACAGGCCGCGTCGCATTCGGGAAGATGGATGCCGTCACCTTTGGCACGCCGATGGAGGAAGCCATCGCGCGCGAGGTCGAGCGGATCGGTGCGGAGCGCGTGTTCCTGATGGTGAGTGGCACGCTCAACCGGGAGACGGGCGAGATTGAGAAGCTGCGCCGGGCGCTGGGCAATAAGGTCGTGGGTGAGTTCGACCAGATGGCGCCCCACACACCGCGGGGTGACGTGATCAAGGCGGCGGTAGGCGCGCGGGAGGCCAAGGCAGATCTGATCGTGACCTTCGGCGGAGGATCGCTGACCGATGGGGCGAAGGCGGTCTCGCTCTGCCTTGCCAATGACATCGACACGCCGGAAGGCATGGACCGGCTGCGCGACGCGCCGGACACGCTGAACGCGCCTACGGTCCGCCAGATCAGCATCCCCACTACGCTGTCGGGTGGGGAGTTCAGCGGGATCAGCGGCGTTACCGACGAGCGGACCAGTGTGAAAGAGCTGTTCCGTCACCCCGACGTAATGCCCATTGCCGTGATCCTGGACCCCGCGCCAACG
Source organism: Alphaproteobacteria bacterium (assembly GCA_965222315.1). Taxonomy (GTDB): domain Bacteria; phylum Pseudomonadota; class Alphaproteobacteria; order Bin95; family Bin95; genus JACKII01. Next base: position 4,857,684 of record OZ244951.1, read on the forward strand.
GTGCACACGCCGGAATGGCTGTTCCTTTCGACCGGCATCCGCGCGGTCGACCATTGCGTCGAGGGCTCCTGCGCCAAGGAGGCCAACCCCTGGACCAATGCGCAGGCGCTCGGCGGCCTGTCGCTGCTGACCAAAGGGTTGGCGCGGGTGAAGGAAGCGCCGGATGACATCGAGGCCCGGCTGAACTGCCTGATGGGCACCTGGATGTCGATGGCGGCGCTGGCGGCCGGCGTGCCCATGGGGGCGAGCCACGGTATCGGCTATGTGCTGGGTGCGGTCCATGACGTGCCGCACGGGCACACGTCCTGCATCATGCTGCCCTATGTGATGCGCTGGAACAAAAGCGTGAACGCCGCCCAGCAGGTGGAAGTGGCGCGCGCCATGGGCTGTGAGGGCGAGGATGCGGGCGATGCCCTGGACCGCTTCATCGGCGGTTTGGGGATGCCGCGGACCCTTGGCGCGGTCGGCGTGAAGGAAGAGCATTTCGACCGTATTTCCAAGCAGGCTATGGGCACGCCGTGGATCCCGCGGAACCCCAGGCCCATTCCGACACCGGCGGAGGTGATGGAGATATTGCGGCTGGCGGCTTAGTACCCCCGGTACTTGCCCGGCCGCTTCTCCTTGAAGGCGGCGATGGCTTCCTTGTGGTCCTCGCCCGCGCGGAGGATGGCGATGTGGCTGCTGACCAGGTCGAAAGCTGTGTCCATGTCGGCCCGCAGACCCTGTTCCACCAGCCGTTTGATGAGTTTAACCGACAAAGGCGGCTGGCTCGCGATTTTCTGCGCGAGCTTCATGGTCTCGTCCATCAGCGCGTCGTCCGCATAGACGTGATTGACGAGGCCCAGTTCCAAAGCCGTCTCTGCGCCGATGAATTCCGCGGTCCAAAGCATCTCCAGCGCCTGGGCCTTGCCGATGAGTTTCGGCAGGAAGTAGGCGCCGCCGCCGCCGGGTGCGAGCCCGATCTTGGCGTAGGTCTCCGCGAACCTGGCGCTCTGGCCGGCCACGCGGATATCGCAGGCGAGCGCCAGGTCCATGCCGCCACCGACCGCCGCGCCGTTGACCGCGCAAAGGATCGGCTTCTCAAAGCGGGCGACGCGCTTGGGAAACGCCTGAATTTCCCGCCAGATGCGCTCCTTGGTCATGTGCGGGCGGGCCTCATGACCCTTCCCCATGCCGCCGATATCGCCGCCGGAGCAAAAGCCGCGGCCGGCACCGGTCAGGATGGCGACCTTCACGTCCTCGCGCGTCTCGAAATCGTCGAGGGCATCCACCAGGCCGAACAGCATATCGCGCGTGAAGGCGTTCAGCTTGTCCGGGCGGTTCAGGGTCAGTGTGCCTATACCATCCTTTACCTCGACAAGCAGATCGTCACTCATGGCGGGTTCCTCCGTTTATGGCTGTTTGTGCACCGTGCGGCACGATCCCTGCGCTGACAAGCGGTACGCGGAGATAGCGCTGCCGCGGCGATTGCGTGGCGGGCATGAAGGGCGCAGAATACGACCAAAGTCCAAACGGTTCGCCGCATGGCCGAAAGAGAGGAACTGTCATGAACGATGTCGCTTTAGCCAAAAATCTGACCCGCGCCGAACACGCTGCCGGGATGCGCGCCTACCAGGAAGCCGGCGTTGCGCGGGAGCGCGAGATCGGCAACCGCGGGCCGATGCGCTTCGGCCCGGACGGCAAGCTCGCTCCCGATATTCTCGCGGCCTATTGGGAGCATGGCTACTATATCTTCGAGGGCGTGATCGCGCCGGAGGAGGTCGAAGCGCTCCGGCGGGACGCCATGGAAATGGTGGAGCGCGCCCCGGTTGCCCCGGATGCCAAGGTGGACAAGCACGGCCGCCCGGCGTTGGGGATCGACTTCCCGCGTCCGGCCTATCGCCTCGCCAAGCCGCTGGCCGATCCTTGGGGGGGCACGGACGTGCTGGGCGGGCGGCATCCGACCCAGATGGCCCAGCCGAAGCCGGAAGGCGACGTGCCGGAATACGTGGTCTTCCTGATGTATTCCATGTGCCAGTCGATGCCGGCGGGCCTGCGCCTTTACGGTAACCCGAAGCTGCTGGCGACCGCCGCGAGCATCAATGGCGACGACTTCGTACCCTTTAACGACGCCATTTTTGTCAAGCAGCCGGGCCTTGGCGGTTCGGTCTCCTGGCACCAGGACGGCGTCACCCACTGGGACAACCCGGAGTGGGACGAGGGGATTCACGGCTTTAACTTTCAGGTGCAGCTTTACCCGACGACGCCGGGCAACGCACTCTGGATCGTGCCCGGCACCCACAAGGAGGGCAAGGCGGACATCAAGGGCGCCGTGGCGGCGAATGGCGGCGACGAGAAGATTCCGGGCGCAATCCCGCTGGTCTGCCAGGCGGGCGATGTGACCATCGTCAACCGCCAGACCCTACATGGCTCGTTCGCCAACACATCGAAGGACATGCGCATTTCAGTAACCTTCGGTTTTCACCGGCGGTCCTCGGTGCTGGGTCAGAAAGCGGCGCTTAGCATGGAGGGCCTGAGCCAAGTCTATGACGAGCAGCGGATCGAGGAGCGCTCCGCCGTCATCCAGGTCGCGATCGACGCCCGCCACCAGCAATTCCCGGAAGAGACGCCGTTTTCCTACCAGCCCTTCGCCGGGCGGGAGGACGAATTCCGCTTTAACGAGCGGACGGCAGAAACGGTCATCAAGGACTATTTCATGAAAGACCTGGCGATTTAGGCTGCCAGAGGAATGGAGTAGAGCCATGAACGACGTAACAAGCACAGCCTCCCTCAGCCGTTCGGATCATGCCGCTGCGATGCGGGCCTATGAGGAGGCAGGCGTGCGCCTCGCCGCCGAGATCGGCAACCGCGGGCCGGTGCGGCTTGGCCCGGATGGCAAGCTGCATCCGGACATTGTGGCGGCGTACTGGCGGCACGGCTTCTACATCTTTGAAGGGGTGGTGAAGCCGGAGGAACTGGAAGAACTGCGCGCCGGTTGCCTGGACATGATGGAGCGCGCGCCGGTGCGCAAGGGCGCGGCGGTGGACGCCAAGGGCCGCCCCGCCTTCGGCCAGGACTTTGGGCGCGCGGCCTACTACCTCGCCAAGCCGCTGTCGGACCCGCATGGCGGCACGGAGGACCTGGGCGGCCGCCACCCTACCCAGATGGCCCAGCCCACGCCCGACAAGAACGCGCCGGAAGAGGTGGTTCTGCGCATGTATGGCATGTGCCAGGGGATCCCGGCAGCGCTGCGCGTCTACGGGCACCCGCACCTGTTGGCGGTTGCGGCGGCGATCAATGGGGAGGATTTTGTCCCCTACAATGATGTGATCTTCGTGAAGCAGCCTGGCCTCGGCCCCTCCATTTCCTGGCATCAGGACGGCGTCACCCATTGGGATAGCCCTGATTGGGACGAAGGCAGCCACGGTTTCAATTTCCAGGTTCAGCTTTTCCCGACCACGCCAGCCAATGCGCTCTGGATCGTGCCGGGCTCGCACAAGAAGGGCCGCGCGGATATCAAGCGGATTGTGGCGGATAATGGCGGTGACGACCGGATTCCGGGTGCGATACCGCTGGTCTGCAAGGAAGGCGATGTGACGGCGGTGAACCGGCAGATGCTGCATGGCTCCTTCGCCAACTCCTCGCCGGACATGCGGATGTCGATCACCTTCGGCTTCCACCGCCGCCGTGCCGTTTTGGGGCAGATCCCGGCGCTGGGCATGAAGGGGCAGGACGAACCGATGGACGAGGCGAGGGTCGAACGCCGGTCCCAGGTGGTCCAGGTCGCCATCGACGCCCGGCACCAGCGCTGGCCGGCGGAGGAGCCCTTCCGCTACCGGCCCTTTGCCGGGCGGGAGGACGAGTTCCGCTACAATGACGCCACGTTCGATCGGGTGATCCGCAACTACAACCTTTTCGATCTGGCGATTTAGCAGGCTAGGAGAGAGGGCCTCTGGCCCGCCGGATCAAGTCCGGCGATCCGGGGGGACAGCAGCATTGTTTGGAGGCCGGCTACTCCAGCGTAGGCATTTCTGGTTTGATTGTGCCCCAGGGCATCAGGGCAACGGCGGTGACGGCGTTCTTGGGGGAGCCGTCTACCAGCTTGTCGGAATAGGTCAGGTAGACCAGCACCTTCCGATTCTCGTCCCAGAGGCGCACGACCTGTAGCGTCTTGAACCAGAAGGATCGGCTTTCGCGGAAGACGCGCTCGCCGTTCTCGTCGTTCTCGATCGGCTCCTTGAACTTGATGGGCCCGACCTGGCGACAGGCGATGGAGGCGTCCGAGGTTTCTTCCGCCGTGCCAACCGCACCGGAAATGCCGCCCTGGCGCGCCATGGAGAGGTAGCAGGTAACGCCCTCGACCTTTGGATCGTCGAAGGCTTCAATGGCGATATGTTTGTTTGCGCCAATCCAGTTGAAGGCGGTGTCGACACGGCCAATTTCGTCAGCGTGAACGGGAAAGGCGGGAATGATAATGGCCAGCAGGGCCCAGCAAAACCGCATGGATGATCCTTCACAGTGTCTAAAGGTAAGACGTCTTAGATAGGATCATGCGATCGCGAGGTGTTGCGCCGGATAGACGCTGGCGGGTGGCAGTGAGATGCCAGCGGCGCTGGAGGGTGGCCATTTTTTTTGAGGGAGGGCGCCGGTCCACCCGATTTGCCACCGGCGCTGCCCCCAATCCCCCGAGAAAGAGCGTGACAGACACCAACGGCCAGGGCGGGTGGAGGGGTCGGCAATGCAAATCGACCACTGCCGTCTGTCACAAGGAGGACTATACGCAGGGGCGCTGAACCGGCGGTTTCCCGGATTATTTTGAATTGCGGGGAATGCGTTTTTTGGTTTGGCCTCTGTTCGGCACTTTGTCCGCAAGCTAGCATCCCGGAAACGCTATACGGGAGACAGCCCATGCCATTCTCGATCAGACCGCTGGATGCAGCGCTAGGCGCGGAGGTTATCGGCTTTGATGTGATGCGGGACGCCAGCCCGGAAGCCGCCGAAGAATTGAAGGCCGCGTGGCTGGAGCATGTGGTGCTCTGTTTCCGGGATCAGGAACTGGAGCCGGAAGGCTTCGTCAAGCTGGCTAGTCTTTTCGGCAAGCCGCGGCCGCAGCCGTTGCAGCGGCCGGAATACATGGTGGACGGCTTCCCGGAGCTTCGCGTTCTGTCCAACCGGCACCGGGACACCTTGGGCGATGGCAAGCCGATGAAGGTGGGCGGCTCGTGGCATTCGGATCATTCGCACCAGCAGGACGCGCCCAGGGGCACCATGCTGCACGCCCTGCAGCTGCCAAGCAGCGGCGGCAATACCAGCTTTACTAACCAGCACGCGGCCTACAAGGGCTTGCCAGCGGACAAGCAGGAGCTGGCGAAACGGCTAAAGGTGCATCACATCTACAACAGTCCCTATGCGCCCCGCAAAATGCAGGCGCTCAGCCCGGAGGAGCAGAAGCACGCCGCGCCCGAAGCCTGGCACCCGCTGGCCAGGCCGCATCCGGTGGACGGGCGGCTGGCGATATTCCTGAACCCCATCCGCACCGTCAGTATTGAGGGGATGGAGGAGGAAGCCGCCCAGGAATTGCTGGGGGAGATGCTGGAGCACTCCACCCAACCGCAATACCGCTATTCCCACCAATGGCGGCAGGGCGACGTGCTGATCTGGGACAATCCCCAGGCCCTGCACATGGTCGACCATGACTATCCGCCGGACGAGTTGCGCCTGATGCACCGCACGCTGGTGCAATACGCCTAGCCAGAAGGCGGAACCGCAAGGGGCCGATTGCGCACCATCGGCCCCTAGACCCGCGGCGGGGCTTAGGCGCCGGCGAATGCCAGCAGGTCGGCCATGTCGAAGCCGCCCGGGTCTTTGCCCGGCAGGCGCGGCAGGGTCGGCTGCCATTGCGGACTGCTGCCGAGATAGGATTCCTTGTCGCCTTCCAGCAGGGCGATGAGGGTCTCCGCCACAATGCGGCCGCCGACCGGGCCCAGCCGCTCGCCGAAATGCACCAGCTCCGCCTCGCGCAGCAAGTAGAACCAGAGCGGCGTGCCGTGCCGGAAGCGGTTGCGCAACGCGCCCAGCGCCGGAATGGCGGCGGGGAAAAGCTGGTTCGCTGGTAAGGGCGTGATGTCCATCGACCGCGCACACGCTTCGCCACTCGGCAGGCGGAAAGCCAGACCGCGTTTCAGGTTGCGCAGGGCCAGCGAGTTGTCCGTGCCGAATACTGCGACCGGCAGGGCCATCAGCCCATGGGCCAGCTTGCCGTCCAGCTTCATGGCCCGTTGGGATTGGGGCTGGCCAGGAAAGTCAAAGTACAGCGGCCAGTTGACCAGGTCGCCCGGATCGGTGACGGGGGAGAAGCCCGGCCCCAATTGGCCATCGAACAGCTTGAATTTCACGGCTGCGTTGTTGGTGGCAAGCTCACTCGGGATCAGGCTGTGGCCGAAGCGGTAGGCAGCGACGGAGAATTCCACCGGCATGTACAGGTGATGCGGCCGGAATCCGGTGCGCCGCAGCCCTGCCAGAATGCGCGCCGTCCGCTGACGCCCCGCCACGCGCGGTAGGAAGTCATGCACTACCATCCACTGATAGTGCCAGCGAACCAGTTGCTGGGCGTGTTCGAACAGGGCGTGACCGCTCAGGCCGGGATTGGCGGCGGCTTCGTGATCGACGACGGCATTGTGAAACTTCAGGAATGCCAGTTGCAGCTGGGAGACGATGCGGTTTTCGTCGTTGCGCGGATCGCCGATCAGCGCCCGCTTGTTGCCCGGCGCGCGCGGCAGGTCATCGCCCAAATTGAACCCGGCGGCGCCGTGGTCGTTGGGATTGCCGAGGGTCAGCTTGACCCCATCGTCGTAGAGGAAGGGCGAAGCTTCCGGTCCGCGGCCATAGACACAATCCAGGTCGAGCGCCGGAGTGCGGAAGTTGGCGATGGCCTGGGGATCGGCGACCGCATCGAAGCTGGAGGTGGTGTCCAGAGTCACATCGTGGTCGATGAACTGGCCGAGGAAGCCATAGCCGAGCGGCAGCGTCAGGCTCGGCTGGTCTGCGCCGCCATCGTCCATCGGCCCGCCGGTCTTGCCGAGCGCGTTCAGGTCGGCGGGATGGCTGTATAGCGGCGCAAGCTGTGGGAACATGCGGCCGAAGCGGCCGCCCTCGCTTGCCGCCCGGTCGTGCATGCCGCGCGGCTGGTGAACACCATGATGCTTCATCATAAGGCCCCTTCGGGTTCGCATTGGGTCAGGCCGAATGCCCTGTTCAGCAGTGCATCCGTACTAATCCACATTGCTCCAAAGAAGCGCGGGGCGCAGTGACCTTACTCACAGCCGGTAGTACGGCGGTGTTGGGCCAGCGTGAAATGTTCGTGACTGGGAGAGGGCTAGTGGCGCCGCGTGCGGCGGCGGCGCAGTCCGGCCAGGGCCAACATGCCACCTGCCAGGACCAAGCCGGAGGCCGGAAGCGGCACCGCCGGGGCTATACCCGGATCGGTGTTGAAGGTCATGACTGCCCAACTGTAATGATCCGGACCCAACGGCCCCAGACCGCCTGTGTACGGGCCAGAGGAATTCAGCACTTCAACCGTGAAGACATGCAATCCGGCCGTGAGGGTATAGCTTATCAGATTATTGTAACTGTACTGTCCGCTGCCATTGTCAACAAATGTCCAAGGCACTACCGCGCCGTTATCCCGCAACGTGTAGTTCGATTGCTCGATCGCCGAATAGACTTGCAGGAAATCAAGAACGATGCCGCCTCCCGGTGCGATAATTTCCCATTGGGTGTCGCCGAGGCCGGGTGCGGGGGAGCCGGAAAAATCAGAACCACTCACGGCTATGCCCTCGACTGAGCCGGTGTCGCCGCTCCAGTAGAAGATGGACTGGTCGGTGGCGTTCGGGCCAAAGGGCGATGGCTGCACCTGATAGGCGTGGGCGCTTACCGCAGCGAAAACGGCGGCAATGGCCGCGAAAACGGGTAGGACTCTCATGAACCGCTCCTCCAAAAAGCAAACTGCATCATTATTCTTGGAACAGAGATTAGACCGTTTCGGAGCCGCCGTCGAATGATCTGATGCAAAAGTTGCGGCACTCAGCTACGGCGGATTCCGATCCAATTGGATACGGTAAATCTGCCCAAAATTTAAGAATCGGAGAATCTTGTCCGGCGAATTGATCGCAATAGCGATCGAATTTGAACCGTTGATACTTTAGCCGTCGAAGCCATCCACAATCACCATGGCGCCGGTGGAATTGGCGAGGCGGATCGGCAGGATCTTCTGGTACTCGGGGGAATTGTACCAGTTCTCGGCAGTGGCGCGGTCCGGGAATTCGATGACGACGGTGCGTTCGCCCGGCATCTCGCCTTCCATGGCCGTGCTTGCGCCGCCGCGGACGACGAACTTGCCGCCAAACTGAGCGATGGTTCCTGGCGTTTCGGCGGTATAGCCACCATAGGCTTCCGGGTCGTTCACGGTGATATGGGCAATGACGTAACAGGCCATGGCGGGTCTCCCTGGCAAGGCGTTGGATTTCCACGATGGAGCCAAGCTAGAGGCGGACGTTCTGGCGTTCAATCGCCTTTGATAGCGGCGAGCCTCGCCTGCCCGCTATTGCTATTGCTGGGGTGGTTCAAGACCCACATCCGCTAGCGCTTGTCCCTGCCGTTTCTCCAACGACGAAGCGTCAAAGTCCCCGACCAGTTCGTGGAACAGGCGATACCAGTTCACCTCCGCCTTCAGATGCATGAAGACGCTGCCGAGGCCGACGGCGGCGCGGTCCATCAGCACGAATTCGCGGGGCGGGCGGACGCCGCCGAGGTTGCGCAGTTCGGCGTGTACCTTCTCCGCCACCTGGGCGCCATAATTGCCGCTATCCTGCTCCTGGATTTTCTGGACCTTGTCCTGAAGTAGCGGCGAGTAGATGAACTCCGCCCAGAGATTGAGGACGGCGATCAGTTCCTTTGAGGGCTGGTCGAAGCCCCAGGTCTCGTAGGCATGGACGGCCAATGCCTCGTCGCCGTCGCGGATGGCCTTGTAGAGGTCGATGACGCCTTGCACGAAGCTGGGCGAAAACACCCGGATGCAGCCATAGTCGAGCAGATTGACGCTGTTGTCCGGGCGCACCGTGTAATTGCCGAGGTGCGGATCGCCGTGGATGATGCCGTAGTCGTAGAAGGGCACGTACCAGGCGCGGAACATGTTGTAGGCGATCTGGTTGCGCTCTTCGAGCGGCCGTTCGCAGGAATCCAGGAGGGGGATGCCGTCCAGCCATGTCATGGTAAGCAGGCGGCCGGTGGAGAGGTCCGGGATAGGCTCCGGCACATGCACGCCGGGCTCGTCCGCCAGCATGGCGCGGTAGAGGCCCATCTGCTTCGCCTCCCGCTCATAGTCCAGTTCTTCGCGCAGGCGGGCGGCGACTTCGTCGTAGATATTGTCTGTCTGGATGGCCTTGTCGAAGCGACCGTAGAGGGAGAAGATCAGCTTCAACTGCTTCAGGTCAGCTTCCACAACGGAGGCCATATCCGGGTATTGTAGTTTGCAGGCGACACTGCGCCCGTCATGCAACGTTGCCTTGTGCACCTGGCCGAGCGAGGCAGCGTGCGCGGCCTCCCGCCCGAAATCGGCGAATTGCTCCTGCCAGCCGTGACCGAGTTGTCCCGTCATTCGCCGGCGGACGAACAGCCAGTCCATGGGTGGGGCGTTGGCCTGTAGCTGGCGCAGTTCCTCGGCATATTCCTTGGGGATGGCGTCGGGGACGGAGGCGAGAATCTGCGCCACCTTCATCAGCGGCCCTTTCAGCCCGCCAAGGGCCTTGCGCAGGGTCTGGGCATGCCGCGTCCGGTCCATCTTAATGCCCATGTAGTGCTCTCCCGCCACCTTCGCCGCGAGCGAGCCGACCGTGCGGGACGTGCCGACATAGCGCCGGGCGCGCCGGGAGAAGCGGGAGGATTCGTTGTCCGGAGGAGGCGCGGTCGTCATACCTAAAAAATACCTTCGTCTCGAGTAACCGCGAAGCGGCATATCGGGAGATTTGCCGTGGAGGATCCGCTGGGCCTCTCGATACACGCCTGCGGCGCACTCGAGGTGAAGGAAAAGGGCAGAGCGAGGTTACCCACTCAACTCCTCCAGCTCGTCAATCATGCCGCCGATAACGCCGAGGCCCTGGCTCCAGAATGCGGGGTCGCTGGCGTCGAGGCCGAAGGGGGCCAGCAACTCCTTGTGACGCATACGGCCGCCATTGGAGAGCAGATCAAGGTATTTGTCCTCAAAGCCTGCGGGTTCCCGCTGATACTCGGCGTAGAGGGCGTTCACCAGGCAATCGCCGAAGGCATAGGCGTAGACATAAAACGGCGCGTGGATGAAGTGGCCGATATAGGTCCAGAAGCTGCGGTAATGCTCGTCATAGCGCACCGCGGGTCCCAGGCTTTCGGTCTGGATCTCCATCCAGAAATCGCAGAGCTGCTCTGCCGACAGTTCGCCCTGGCTGCGACGGGCGGTGTGCACCTTTTCCTCGAAGCAGTAGAACGCGATCTGGCGGATGACAGTGTTGAGCATGTCTTCCACCTTGCCCGCCAGCAGGATGCGGCGCTTGGCCGGGTCCTGCTCCGCGTCCAGCACGCTGCGGAAGGTCAGCATCTCGCCAAAGACGGAGGCGGTTTCGGCCAGAGTCAGGGGCGTGCGGCTGAGGAAATGGCCCTGGCTGCCCGCGAGCACCTGGTGGCAACCGTGACCCAGTTCGTGGGCAAGTGTCATCACGTCCCGGACCTTGCCCTGATAGTTCAGCAGCAGGTAGGGATGGGCGCTCGGCACGGTCGGGTGGGCGAAGGCGCCGGGGTTCTTGCCGGGCCGTGGCGGTACGTCGATCCAGGCATTGTCGAAAAACTGCCGGCCGACATCCGCCAGCCGCGGCGAGAAGGACTGGTAGGCGTTCAGCACCGTGTCGCGGGCCTCGTCCCAGCCGATGGTGCGGTCGTCGGCGTCGGGAAGGGGCGCGTTCCGGTCCCAGTAGTCGAGCTTGTCCGAGCCCATCCACTTCGCCTTCAGCGCATAGTAGCGGTGCGAGAGGTTGGGGTAGCTGTCGCGTACGGCCTTGACCAGCGCGTCCACGACCTCGTCTTCGACCTGGTTTGCCATGTTGCGGGACGAGACCGGCCGCGGAAACTGCCGCCAGCGGTCTTCGATTTCCTTATCCTTCGCCAGCGTATTGGTGATGCGGGCGAAGAGCGGCAGGTTTTTCGTGAACACCTTGCCGAGCGAGTGGGCCGCCGCCTTTCGCACATCGGTGGACGGATCGGACAGCAGATGCAGGGCTTCGGCGCTGGTCAGCTCCTTCCCATTCATGGGGAAGCGGAGCCCGGCCATGGTTTCGTCGAACAGCCGGTTCCAGGCCGCTGAGCCGACCACGTGCTGCTCGTGCAGGAACCGTTCGAGTTCGTCGGAAAGCTGATGCGGCTTGTAGACCAACAGGTTCTGGAGCCAGATCGCATATTTGCCGAGCGCCGGGTCTTTCATCCAGCCATTCACGACCGCGTCGTCCACCCGATTGAGTTCCAGGGTGAAGAACAGGCTATGGCTGGAGATCGTGGTCACCCGCTCCTGCGCGTTCTGATAGAAGGCGCCGGTCTCCGGGTTGAGCTGGTCGCCGGCATGTAGCAGGCCCGCATAGCTCATGATCCGGGTCATGCGTTCGTCCTGCGCCTCGTAAGAAGCGATGGCGTCGGCCAACCCCTTTGCGGAAAGCCCGGCCAGCTTGCCCTCATATTCCTTGGCAAAAGCCTTGGCTTCACGCTCCGCCGTTTTAAATGCATCGTCCAAGTCTGCCGATTGCATCCCAGGATAGAGGTCATTCAGGTCCCAGGCCGGGAGGTTTTCGGGGCTAATGTCGGCTGCGGTAGCGTCGGGCATTTGATTTCTCCGTTATGCTTGGCCGATATAGGTATCAGAATTGGCGGGACCAACCCGCGTGAAAGTCACAGGAGGCTACCCCGTGGATGACGTGCTTGCCGGCGTCAAGAACCCTGCCCTTCGCGCGGCCCTCGCTCCGTACCTGACATGGCCGTCCTTGCCAGCCATGGCTTTCGAAAGGCTGGCCGATCACGCGTCGAAGCCCTTTGTATGGGCCAAGCGGAACGGCGCCTATCAAAGCGTTTCCTTCGGCGAAACCGCGGACGCTATCGCCAATCTGGCGCATAGTCTGGCGGGACTGGGCATTCAGCCGGGCGACCGGGTCGGGCTTATCGCGGAGAACCGACCTGAATGGCTCATGGCGGATTTCGGCATCATGAGCATCGGTGGCGTCTCTGTCCCCGGCTATATCACCAATACCGTCGCCGACAATGTGCACATCTTCCATGACAGCGGCCTGCGCTGGGTGATCGTCTCCACGCCCGACCTGCTGGCGCGCGCATTGCCGGCTGCAGAGCAGGTCGGCAGCGTCGAGGGCCTGATCCTGATGGATGGCGAGCCGCCTGCCGATCCGGCCAAGCCGGTGCTGCGCTGGGCCGACCTGTTGCGACAAGGGGAAGAAAGTCGGGGCGACCAGCCCGCAGAGCCCTTGCATGAGGCAAAGCGTGGGGACCTAGCCTGCCTAATCTATACCTCCGGCACCGGCGGCGCGCCGAAGGGCGTGATGCTGAGCCACGGGGCGATCCTCTGCAACTGCATGGGCGCGATGGACCTGCTTTACGAGTTGGACGACCGCGTGCCCGACGGTGAGGTGTTCCTGTCGTTCCTGCCGCTCTCCCACGCCTATGAGCATTCGGCAGGCAGTTGCTTTCCGCTCTCGATCGGCGCGCAGATCTATTATGCCGAAAGCATCGAGACGCTGGCGCGCAACATGACGGAAGCGCGACCTACCATCATGACGGCAGTGCCCCGCCTTTATGAGACATTGCATGGCCGGGTGCTGTCCGGCCTGCGCAGCCAGCCGGCGGCACGGCAAAAGCTGTTCTGGAAGGCGGTGGAGCTCGGCAAGAAAAAGTTTCTGACCGGGAAACTCAGCCTGGCCGAACGGGTGCAGGACGCCGTGCTGCAGAAGCTGGTGCGGAAAAAGGTGCGGGAGCGTTTCGGCGGACGGATCAAGGCGCTGGTTTCGGGCGGTGCGCCGCTGAATTATGAAATCGGTCTGTTCTTCACAGCGCTGGGCCTGCGGCTGCTGCAAGGGTATGGCCAGACGGAGACCGCGCCCTTCGTCTCCTGCAACCGCGCGCACAGGATCAAACTGGATACGGTGGGGCCTGCCTTTGTCGGGGTCGATGTCAAGATTGCGGATGACGGGGAAATCCTGATCCGGGGCGAGCTTGCCATGCTGGGCTACTGGAACCAGCCGGAATCGACGGCGGCTGCCTTGCAGGACGGCTGGGTGCATACCGGCGACATCGGGGAGCTGGACGAGGATCGCTATATCAAGATCACCGACCGGAAGAAGGACATTATCGTGCTGTCGGGGGGCGATACGCTGTCGCCGCAACGGGTGGAAGGCTTCCTGCAACTGGAGCCGGAGATCGAGCAAGCCATGGTTTTGGGTGACAAGCAGCCCTATCTGATTGGGCTGATCGTGCCCAATGCCGACACCGCCGAGGCATGGGCCAAGGCCCATGGCAAGCCGGGTGACTTGCCGGTCCTGGTGAAAGACCCGGACTTCAAGCGGTACATGGATGACGCGGTAGAACGGGTGAACAAGACCCTGAGCGCGGCGGAGCGGGTTCGCCGGTTTGCACTGACGGCGGATGCTTTCACCATCGAGAACAAGATGCTGACGCCATCGATGAAAATCCGCCGCCATGTCATCGGCGCGAACTACGACGAGCAATTGGCCGCGCTCCGGCGGTAGGACTTGCCCAAAGCCCCGCAGTCGCGTATACCGCGCGCTTCGAATTTTGGGCCGAGATTGAGAGGGCCGACATGAAAGCCGACATTCACCCCGACTACCACGAAATCACCGTCATCATGACCGATGGTACCGAGTTCAAGACGCGCTCGACCTACGGCAAGGAAGGCGACACGCTGCGGCTGGACATCGATCCGCTGGTGCATCCCGCCTGGACCGGCGGCAATCAGCGTCTGTTGGACACCGGCGGCCAGATCGCGCGCTTCAACAAGAAGTTCGAGGCGTTCGGCCTGAAGCGTTAAAAGCGCGACCTTTCCGCGGCCATGAGGCATACTTCCAGCATGGCCGCGTCTTCCCCCCTACCCGATCCCCCGCCGCTCTCGGTCTTTTGGCCGGTGGAGTGGCGTGTGCCTGCGGTCCTTTCGGTCCCCCATAGCGGCCGGGAATACCCGGCTGACTTCCGTAGTCAGGCCAACGCCAGCGCCGACATGGCGGGATTGGAAGACCCCTTTCTGGACCTGCTTGCGCCCAGCGCGGACGTGCTGGGGCTGCCGGTGATCGTGGCCCGCTATGGCCGGGCCTATGTCGACATCAACCGCGCATCGACGGAGTGGGATCAGGGCATGTTCGGCGAGCGCCTGCCGAAGCGGCTGGCGAGTGAATCTGGCCGTGTGCGGGCCGGTCTTGGCACATTTCCGCGCTATCTGCCGCCCCGCGTTCCGGTGAACCGGCGGCGGTTGAAGATCGACCAGGGAATGCAACGGTGGCTGACTGGCTACCGCCCCTATCACCGGACCCTGAAACACCTGGTGCAGGCCTGCCGTGCCCGCTTTGGCTATGCCATCCTGCTGGATCTGCATTCCATGCCGCAATTGCCCGGCGAACGGCTGCCCGATCTGGTGCTGGGCGATGGTTTTGGCCGGACATGCGCCACGAGCATCCCCCAGACCGCGAGCCGTGCAGCACAGGCCCTGGGGCTGAGCGCAGCGCGGAATTACCCCTATGCCGGCGGCTTTGTCACGCAGAACTATGGAGTGCCGTCGCGGGGGTATCATGCCTTGCAGTTGGAGTTCTCCCGCCCCCTCTATATGGACGAGCGCGCCCGCACCCTGAAGCCGGATGCGGCGAAGGTCACCGAAGCGATCACGCGGATCGTGGCGGAATTGGCAGCGCTGGAGCCGGGACTATTGCAACCGGCCCCCGCTGCCATGGCGGGCGAGGACTGAGCCGGATTATTGCGCTTCCGGGCGGTCCAGATGCCGCCGCAACAGGCGCGCGTTCCGGCGGTGCGCCTTGAAGCCCGCGTCGAACAGATCGCCCAGTAGCGGGATAGCGCCCAGCCACCAATCAACCAGCAGATTGCCGGTCATCCTGGCCAGCAAGGAACCCGGCAGGCCCAGGCCGCGCAGCCGCCAAAGAGAATAAGCGCTGATGGCGGCGCAGACGGTATCGCCACCGCCGGGCACCAGCCCCATAATCGGATCAAAACCGAAGCGGATGGGTGTGCCGGGAATGCGGAAGCGGTCGTCCATCCAGAACGCCAGAACCTCCAACTGCCGGAGTGCCTCGACCGCTGCTTCGCGGTTCGGACGGTCGCTACTGCTTGTTTTTGGCAATCACCCAGACCGCATGCACGATGCCTGGAATGTATCCCAGGATCGTCAGCAGGATATTGAGCCAGAAGTGGCCGCCGATGCCGACCTGAAGAAAGACGCCAACCGGCGGCAGCAGAATCGCCAGAATAATCTTGAGTATTTCGCCACCAGTCATCTTCAAGCCACCTCCGCCGCGGGAAATTCGTCTAGGTCTAGAGTCGTCACCCGGCGCAATTCACGCCGGTATTTGGCATCATCGAACGGGGTTGCCCGGTGCATCGTCGCGCGGTTGTCCCAGATAACCAGATCACCGTCCTGCCACTCGTGACTGTAGACGAACTGGGGCTGGGTCGCATGCTGCATAAGTTCCCAAAGCAGCAATTTCCCCTCCGGCACTGACATTTCCATTACCTGCGCCGCGTGTGAGGCGAGATAGAGCGACTTGCGGCCGGACCGGGCCAGCGTGCGCACCAATGGGTGGTAGGCGCCCTTCAGCTTCTCCATCTCTTCGGCTGAAAATTCGAAGCCCAGAGTCTTGCGCGAATGGGCGATGGAATGATGGCAGGTCAGACCATCGAGCCGGGCCTTCATCGAGTCATCAAGCGCGTCGTAGGCAGCGCGCATGTCGGCAAACATGGTGTCGGCATTTACTGGCGGCAGCACGCGGGCGTGCAGCATGGAATAGCGGCCCGCGGGGTCCTGAAACGAGGCGTCCGTGTGCCAGAGGCGGTTGCCGAGGCTGTAGAGGCGGCTGCGGTCGTCCGGCTTTTGCAGCGCGCCATCGCCGGTGACGTTGGAGATATCGGCGATGGCTTCGGTACCCAGGCGGCTCTTGCCGAGGGCGGACGCGCCGGTCTTGGCGTGCAATTCGCCGTCGAGCCGTTGCGCGAACGCCATTTCCTCTTCGTCTGTGAACTGCTGGCCGCGGAATACCAGCACGCCGTACTTGTCCATGCCGCCGCGGATTTGCTGGAGAGTCGGCTCGTCAAACGCTTCGCGCAGCGCGACCGGGCTGACTTCGGCGGCGAACAGCGGGTGGAGGGAGCTGAAAGATAGTGTCGTCATAACCTTTATTCCTCGGTGCGCGCCATTCCCGGCGGCACCCATTACCTGGACCCATCACATGGAGTCGAGAAGCCCGCCCCAAGTATAGGCCACTCCCAGCCCGAATATAAACTGGTTGCGCGAGCCGCGGTCGCTGACGATGGGGCTGCTGCCGGCATCGCCCAGCATCCGGCCATAGAGGACTCCTGCGCCGACATGCCAGTTTTTTGACAGGCTTTGGAACAAGCCAACGCCACCGCGCAGGTCGCGGGCGCCACCCGTCGCGGAAAAGGACGAAAGACCGGTCAGTGCCGCCTGTCCTGGTGAGACGCTGAAATAGGTATCGGCATAGTCGTCGCCAACCATGGTCATGCCGAGCGCGAAGGCGGCTGCGCCGCCCCGCCAAGGCAGCGGGTAGATGCCCCGCGCAAACGCATTGATGACGAAGTCGTCATGCACGCCGCCAACGTCGTGAACGAGATCCACGCCTACGGCGAGCCGCTTGAAGGGATTATCCTCCGCGATGAACTCGTAGCCGAAACTGACACCCAACTCGATTGTATTGTCGATGTTACCCAGTTGGGAGACGACGGCGTCGTCGACATCGGTCCGGCCGAACCGCAGGATTGCCGCCGGACCCAAGGTCCAGTTTGCATCGTTCAATACGTCCAGCATCGCCCAGTTTCCCAGCATCTTGAACCGTGCTGGCCCCAGATCGAGGTTGATGGCTGGGGCAGCGCCGACAAAGTAGTCATTTGAGCCCAGATAATCCGGTGCCGCACCGATGCCGAGGGAGACAAAGTTCGGAAACGCGTCAGTTGGAAGAGGGATCGAGAAACGTTCCTGGGCCGACGCCGGCAGGCTAAAGACAGTCGGCAAACAGGCCAGGCAGGCGTAGAGCAGGCGCATCGGGTAATCCATCTGTGCAGGATGGCGCGCAGTCTACCAATCGAATCGGACCCGTCCTATAGCGGCAAAACGGGCCAAACACGCGCATGTGCTACAACGAGAATAGCAGATTCAGAAGATGGCGGGATCGATATTGGAGCGGGAGAAGGGGTTCGAACCCTCGACCCTCACGTTGGCAACGTGATGCTCTACCACTGAGCTACTCCCGCGGCCCTGTGCGCATCAGCACTTCAGGAAGCCCGCAACATAATCATCCAACGTCGCTTGGCAAGCCCCATCTTGCCCGTCATGCTACATTTTGCTGACGACAGATGCCGCAGGCGCGGCGTGGCTGCGCGATCATCGAACGGGAGCCGCCTATGACCGCCAAACCACAACTCGGCTTTGCCCTGCCGATCGCCGATACGGGCGGCAACCCTGTTGACGTGAAGACGATGGCGCAGACAGCGGAGGGGCTGGGCTTCTCCTACCTCGCCTGTCCGGACCATGTGCTGGGCGTAAACGCTGCCAACCGGCCGGACTGGGGCAATTGGAACACATCCGAGGATACTTACGTGGATGCGTTCGTTCTGTTCGGCTTCCTGGCCGGCCTTTGTCCCAATATGGGTTTTTCCACTGAGGTCATGATCTTGGCCCAGCGCCAGGCGGTGCTGGTGGCGAAGCAGGCGGCCTCCCTCGCGACGCTCTGCGGGGAACGCTTCCGCTTCGGTGTGGGCATCGGCTGGAATCCGGTGGAGTTTCAGGGCCTGGGCATGGATTTCTCCAATCGGGGCAAGCGGTCGGAGGAGCAGGTGCAGGTGATGCAGGCGCTCTGGGCGCATGACCACGTGAGTTTCAAGGGCGCGTGGCACGAGATCGACGATGCGGGCATCAACCCACGGCCACCATCCGGCAAGATACCGCTCTGGTTCGGCGGCCATGCGCCGGCCACTATCCGGCGGCTCGCGGCATATGGCGACGGCTGGATGTATCTGAACCATGGGCCGGGCGATGAGGCTTTGCGGGACTTCGAGACACTGCGCGCGGCCTGGGCGAAGGAAGGCCGGACGGGCGAGCCGGGGCTCTGCGTTCGTCTCTCAGCCGGAGCAGGCACGCCGGAGGACTGGCGGCGGACCATCACCTTCTGGCAGGCGAATGGCGTCACGCACTTTACGCTGCACAACGCGTTCAGCCGCTCCGGCTTCACCAGGATCGAGGGGCGGAGCGTGGCGGCGCATCTGCAAGCCATGATCCGCTATCACGATGCGGTGGGCGACCTGTTTTAAATCGGGGGACTTGTTCTAAATCAATGCCAGGGGCCGGCAGGCCCTGTCTGTTGCTTGATTGGAATGCTTGTCTGGAGGGTCCGTTTCATGGCACCCGCCGCCGTCTACAGGCAAGCTAGGCGAGGACACCAAACCGATGACCAACCCGCGCCGCCGCATCGTCATTTCTGGAGCCGCCGGCCGCGACTTTCATAACTTCAATGTATGTTGCCGCGATAATGCGGCTTTGGAGGTGATAGCCTTCACCGCGGCCCAGATCCCCGGCATTGACGGGCGGCGCTATCCGGCGGCGCTTGCCGGTCCTCTCTACCCCGACGGCATCCCCATCCTGCCGGAGGCGGACCTGGAGCGCATCTGCCGGGAGCAGCGCGTCGATGCCGTCGTCTTCGCCTATAGCGACGTCGCCCATGAGCATGTCATGCACCTGGCCGCGCGGGCCGCGGCGGCCGGGTGCGACTTCGAACTCTGGGGGCCGGACCGCACCATGCTGCCCCCGGCCGAGCCGGTCATTTCCGTGACGGCGGTACGCACCGGCTGCGGCAAAAGCCAGGTCAGCCGCTTTCTGGCGGAGAAGCTGGCGGCGGCAGGTGTGCGGGCCGCCGCGATCCGCCACCCGATGCCTTATGGCGATTTGAGCCGCCAGGCGGTGCAGCGCTTCGGTGCTTATGGGGATTTCGACACGCACGCCTGCACCATCGAGGAACGGGAGGAGTACGAGCCGTATATCGAGGCCGGGCTCGCGATCTTTGCCGGGGCGGACTACGCCCGGATCCTGGAAGCCGCTGAGGCGGAGGCTGATGTGATCCTGTGGGACGGCGGCAACAACGACTTTCCGTTCATCCGCCCTACCCTCTCTATCGTGCTGGTGGATGCGCTGCGCCCCGGCCACGAGACCCGCTACTGGCCGGGTGAGGTCAACTTGCGCATGGCGGATATCGTGGTGGTCGCCAAGACCGCCGCCGCGGACCGGGAAGCGATCCAGGCCGTCACGGATACTGTCCGCGCGATCAATCCGCAGGCGGAAGTCGTGCTGGGCGAGTCGCCCGTACTGCTGGATGAGCCAGATGCTGTGAAAGGCAAGCGGGTTCTCGTCGTCGAGGACGGACCGACCATCACCCATGGCGGCATGGCGACAGGCGCGGGCCATGCGGCAGCCGTTGCGGACGGCGCGGCGGAAATACTGGACCCGCGCGGCTTTGCCGTGCCGGAGATGGCAGCGGTTTACGCGCAGTACCCGCATATCGGACCCGTCCTGCCCGCGGTTGGCTACAGCACGGCGCAGCAGCAGGCGCTGGCGGATACGATCCGGGCCAGCGGCGCGGACGTTGTGGTGGCGGGTACGCCGATCGACCTCGCCAAACGGCTGGAGGCGGTGCAATTGCGCGGGGTGAAGGTCGTCCGCGCCCGCTACCGCTATGCCGATGCGGCGGGGAGCGATCTTTGGGCGACCGTTGAACGGCGGCTTGCACTTCCCAAGTCGGCACGGAACGAACCACAGTGACAGGGTCTAAGCCAGCCTGGAACGCGGACGTATGCAGTTGATTTAACAAACGGATCGAAAGATGGAACGCGGCACGCAGATCAATTTCTGGTATTTCATCCTGGCCTTGCTGGGCATCGTGCTGCTGCGCGACCTTTGGGTCGAAACGCAGAGCGTGGAGACGATCGCCTACAGTGAATTCGAGCAGTTGCTTGATGAGGGGATGATCAAGGATGTGGTCGTGGGCAGCGAAACGGCCCGCGGCTCGTTCACCGAGCCCCACAACGGCAAGACCGAGTTCGTGACCCGCCTGGTTGATACTGACATTGCAAAAGACCTGCGCGAAAATGGCGTCACCTATACCGGCGCGGTCGAAAATACCTGGTTCACCACCCTGATCGCCTGGATGGCGCCTGCCCTGTTGTTCATCGGACTGTGGCTGCTGATTATCCGCCGGATGTCGGGCGGAGGATTTGGCGGCATGGGCGGCGGGCTGATGTCGATCGGCAAGAGCAAGGCGAAGATTTATGTCGAGAACGATACCAGCGTCACCTTCGACGATGTGGCAGGCGTCGATGAGGCTAAAGCCGAACTGGTGGAGCTGATCGAGTTCCTGCGCAATCCTGACGAATATAGCCAGCTCGGCGCACATATCCCCAAGGGCGTGCTGCTGGTCGGCCCGCCCGGTACCGGCAAGACTTTGCTGGCGAGAGCCGTGGCGGGCGAGGCTGGCGTGCCCTTCTTTTCCATTTCCGGTTCCGAATTCGTGGAGATGTTCGTCGGCGTTGGCGCAGCCCGGGTGCGCGACCTGTTCGAACAGGCGCGCCAGAAAGCGCCTGCCATTATTTTCATCGACGAACTGGATGCGCTGGGCCGGGCGCGTGGGGCGATGGGCAACATTACCGGAAATGACGAGCGTGAGCAGACCCTGAACCAATTGCTGAACGAACTGGACGGCTTCGATCCCAGCGAGGGCCTGGTGCTGCTGTCCGCCACCAACCGGCCAGAAATCCTTGACCCTGCCCTGCTGCGCGCAGGGCGGTTCGACCGGCAGGTGCTGGTGGACAGGCCGGATCGGGCCGGACGGGTGCAGATCCTGAAAGTGCATATGCGCAAGATCAAGGCTGGCAAGGACGCCGACCCCGAGGCCATCGCCGCGCTCACGACCGGGTTCAGCGGCGCGGACCTCGCCAATCTGGTGAACGAGGCGGCGCTGATGGCAACCCGGCGGCGCAGTGCCAGCGTCGATATGCAGGACTTCAACCAGGCAATCGAGCGGATCGTGGCCGGGCTGGAAAAGCGCAACCGCCTGCTGAACCCCAAAGAGCGGGAGATCGTCGCCTACCACGAAATGGGCCATGCGCTGGTCAGCATGGCGCTGCCGGGGGTGGACGAGGTGCACAAAGTCTCCATCATTCCCCGCGGCGTCGGCGCGCTGGGTTACACCATCCAACGGCCGACCGAAGACCGGTTCCTGATGACCCAAGAGGAGTTGGAGCACAAAATTGCCGTCCTGCTCGGTGGGCGCGCGGCAGAGCGGCTGATCTTCGACCATTTTTCCACCGGCGCGGCGGACGATCTGGCGAAGGCAACGGACATCGCCCGCAGCATGGTGGCCCGCTATGGCATGGACAAGGAACTGGGCTCCGTCAGCTACGATGCGGACCGCACCACCTTCCTCGGCCAGAACGGCCCTGCCACCTATTTCGAGCGTCGCTATAGCGAGGCGACTGCGGCCCAGTTGGACAAGGCCGTCAAGGACATCATCGCCAAGGTGTTCGAGCGGACGCTGGGCATCCTGGAAGAACGCCGTGCCGCCTTGGACAGATGCGCCCAGGCTCTGCTGGAGCGGGAGACGCTGGAAGCGGATGCGCTGAAAGCGCTGGTGGAGGAGGATGCATCCGCGAGAGTATAGACGGTTTGGGACCGTCTCCATTCTCTGCTATCACCTAAAGTAGGAATAGGTAGTACCGGCTGTACGACGGCTTGAGGACACCATGCGATGACAGAAAAAGCCGGGATAGCGGTTAGTAACTTTGAAGCGCCCCTGGTTGCGCATGACCGTCTGTTCAGGTCGGCGGTCCAGGCGGCGCGCAATGCCTATGCGCCCTATTCGGGCTTCCATGTCGGTGCCGCCCTGCTGACCGAGAGTGGCGGGCTTTATCCTGGAGCGAACGTCGAGAATGTCTCTTACCCCGTCGGGTCCTGTGCAGAAACAGCGGCACTGGCTGCGGCCAGGACGGCCGAAGGTGGAACCCTCAAGGTCATTGCGGCACTGATCTATGCGGAAAGCGGCGGCGACCAGCAGCCTTGCCCGCCATGCGGCGCTTGCCGGCAGCGCCTCGTCGAGTTCAATCCGGACATGGCTGTCACCTTCCATGCTGGAAAACAGGGCTGGATCACCGTTCCGGCCCGCGAATTGCTCCCTTATGCCTTTTCATTTTGACTGAGACCGTCATGGGTTTTTGGGTCAAAGATTCCGAGCTTGCGCGCGACAAGGCGCACTATGCCTTTCTACAGGCTGATGCAGGGGCCAAGGACGAGCAATGGTGTATCAAATACCTTTATGACCGGCTGAATATCATCGACAGCAAAATTGGCGCCATTCTCCGGCTGAATGGCCTGGGTATCGGTTTCATGTCGGTATTGGTGTTTCAGATCCTGCGGTCGCTGGAAGGCTGTCATACGACGGCGACCGTTCCGCCCCTACTGCCGGGCATCGCACCGGCGGCAAACTGCCAGCCGCTTGTCGGGTGGCCCGGCATCTTCCTGCTCATGGCCGCGCTGGTCTTTCTTCTGCTGGCCGCGGCGGTCTTTCTGGGCCTTACCGTCTTCTATTTGCGTTTTGACCGTATCGCGGGCAAGGCTGATTTTGAGCCATACAAGGAGCGCTTTTTCCGCCTGACTATCGAACGGGAGCGGAAACTGCGCTGGGCGATGTATCTAACAGGCGCCGGGCTCTGTGTTTTTGTCGTAACGTTTCTTGCGGTCGCCCTCAGCCGGAGCATACCTCTCCTTATGGCCGAGCCGCATCTGATGACGTGGCCAAGTTTCGTTCTCTAACCAATGGACCAACAAAATGCCTGAAATTGCTGAAGAACACCGCATGCTCCAGGAACTCGTCGCGAAATTCGTGGACGAGGAACTGATGCCCTTGGAAAAGAACGTGCTGGAACGGGAGGCTTCCGGCGGGGTTGGCGGTTTGTCGGCAGAGGAAGAAGCGCCACTGTTCGAGCGCTGCAAGGAATTGGGCCTCTGGGCGCTGGATGCGCCGGAGGAAGTGGGCGGCGCGAACCTGCCTGCCATGGCGCTGGTCGGCGTGAACTTCGAGCTGGGCCGGACCGCCGTGCCCTTTGTCTTTCCGCCAGATGCGCCGAACATGCACATGATGGTCAAGGTCGCGACGGATGAGCAGAAGCGCAAATACCTGGACCCCTATGTGAAGGGCGATTTCGGCTCGGCCATCGGCATTTCGGAGCCGGGCGCAGGTGGCGACCCGGCGGAGATGCGTTGCCGCGCGGTTAAGGACGGCGACCACTGGGTCATCAACGGCCGCAAGATCTGGGTCAGCCGCGTGCCTAAGGCTGACTTTTTGATCCTGATGGCGTTGACCGATCCGGAGAAGAAAGCGCGCGGCGGCATTACCGCCTTCATCGTGGACAAGGACACGCCCGGCTTCACCATCGAGCGCGAGATCAAAATGCTGGCGGGCGCACGAACCTATGAGCTGGTGTTCGAGGACATGCGCCTGCACGAGCGGCAGGTGCTGGGCAAGGTCGGCGAGGGCTTTGCGCCGATGCAGCACCGCCTGACCGTGCGCCGCCTGCAAATGGGTGCGTGGTGTGTTGGCATGGCGAACCGGGCGCTGCAGATGATGTGCGAACACGCCCAGCAGCGCGTCACCTTCGGCTCGCGCCTGGCGGACAAGCAGGCCGTGCAGTGGTGGATTGCCGATGCGGCCACCAAGATCCATGCGACCAAGCTGATGGTGCTGGACGCGGCGGAGAAGCAGGACGCGGGCGTCGCCGACCTGCGCACCGAAGCAAGCATGATCAAGCTCTACGCGACGGAGATGGTGGGCGAGGTGATCGACCATGCCATGCAAAGCATGGGCGCCATGGGCATGACCAAGGAAATACCGCTGCAGATGATGGCCCAGCGGGCGCGCCTGATGAAGATCTATGAAGGCCCGAGCGAGGTGCACCGCATGGTGATCGCGCGCCGGACGCTGCGGCAGTTCGGATAGGGTCGCCCCGTTCCTGTCTCATCCTGAGTAGCCCCGGACGTGTCCGGGGCGTATCGAAGGATCGCCACAAACTGAAACTGCCCTTCGATACGCGCTCTGCGGAGCGCTACTCAGGGTGAGATCGACAGAGGACCAACCATGCTCATCGCTGACGCACAAATTCACATTTGGGACGAAGACCGTCCGGACCGTCCCTGGCCGACAGACCGGGGCGGCAAGCCTCAAAGGGACGTGCCCTACCTGGCCCCGGAGCTGATCGGGCTGATGGATGAGGGTGGTATCGACCGGGCCGTGTTGGTGCCGCCAAGCTGGGAAGGCGACTACAACGACCTAGCCATCCAGGCGGTGCTCGACTATCCGGGCCGTTTTGCCATCATGGGCCGGGCCAGTGTGAACCGGGCCGAGTCGGAGCCTCTGTTCGACACCTGGAAGGACCAGCCGGGCATGCTGGGCCTGCGCTACACCTTCCACACGCCGGAGCAGCGGCGCTGGCTGGCGGAGGGTACGGTGGACTGGCTCTGGGCCGCTGCGGAGAAGCACGGCCTGCACATTATGATGCTGCCGCCGGGGCAACTGGACAAGGTCGCTGGCATCTGCGAGCGGCACCCGGACCTGAAGATCACGCTCGACCATTCGGCCATCCCATCCCAGAGCAAGGATGACGCCGCCTTTGGCCATGTTCCGCAGCTTTGCGAGATGGCGCGCTATCCGAACCTGGCGACGAAGGTCTCCGCGTTTCCCTGCTACACGACCGCGGCCTACCCCTATGAAGGGCAGTTGCAGGACTCGGTGCTGCGCCTGCTGGAGGCGTTCGGGCCGGAGCGCACGTTCTGGGGCACGGACATTACCCGCTCTCCCATCAGCTACAAGCAGCATGTGGAGCTGTTCACCAAGCACATTCCCGGCATCCCGCCGGAAGTGATGGGCGAGTCGCTGTGCAAATGGCTGGGGTGGGATTTGCCGTAGGCGTTCTCAGCGCTTCCTCGGCGAGAGGTCCCGGGGCAAGCCCGGGACACGCCATCCATCAATTAAAGTGCGATTGCACCGCCAATTCCGGCAGCCACAGCGCGAAGATCGGGAAGAACAGGCAGAGGATCAGCACGACACCGTCGGTTAACAGGAACGGTACCGCGCCCTTCATGACTTGGACTAACGGCACCCCGGTGGTTCCCGAGACCGCAAACAGGTTTAGGCCGACCGGCGGAATCACGCCGCCCATTTCCACCGCCAGCGCAAACAGGATGCCCAGGTGAATCGGGTCGATGCCGAGCGTGAGAGCGATCGGGTAGATGACCGGGACAGTCAGCACCAACATGGCGACGCCGTTCAGGAACATCGACAGGAACAGCAGCACCACCATCAGCAACGCCATGAACTCAATGGCCGACAGACCGAAGCCGCCGACCCAGGCGGCCATGTCCTGCGGCCAACCCTTGTTCGCGAGCAGGAACTGGAACACGCCCACACAACCGACCAGGAAGAACACGATAGCGGTCAGGTTGACGGCGCGCTGAGTAACCGGCAGCAAATCCTTGATGAACTGGGTGCGCTTGGCGATCAGGCCATAGATGAAGGCATAGGCGCAGGACGCCGCGCCCGCCTCCGTCGGCGTAAACAGGCCGCCATATAGGCCGCCCAGGATCAGCACCGGCATCATCAGCGCGGGTATCGCGCCCCAGGCACTGGTGAAGACCCGCTTCAGCTCGAACGTGCCGGACGGCATCTTCAGATACCAGGCAACGCCGACGATAATGATCGCATCGCTGATGGCCAGCATCAGCCCGGGCACGACACCGGCAAAGAACAGCTTGATAATGTCGCTTTCGGTCAGCACGCCGAACAGGATCAGCGTGAGCGATGGCGGGATCAGCAGCGCGATGCCGCCGCCGCCGGCGATGACGCCGGCGGCCATCCACTTCGGATAGCCGCGCTTGATCATTTCGGGATAGGCGATCACGCCCATCGCAGCCGCCATGGCGGTGGAAGAGCCGCTGATCGCGCCGAACAGCACGGCCGCCATCAGCGTCGCATAGGCGAAACCGCCCGGCAGCCAACCCACAATCGAGTCGGCGAAGTCGAAAAGCTTGCCAACCAGGCCGGTCTTCTCCATGAGGAAGCCGGCATAGATGAAGAACGGGATGGCCAGCAGCGTGTAGCCGTTGGTGAAGTTGAAAAAGGCCCGCATCACCGCGGTGGGATTCACCAGCGGATCATATAGCATGATCAAGATCGCAGCGCCCATCAGCGCCAGACCGACCGGTGCGCCGATAGCGAGCAACGTCACCATCGATATGCCGAGAAAACCCATCTCACCTAGTCCCTATTGATTCTCTTATCGGAGCACCGAAGCGCCCTCGTCGTTTGGTATTGGGCCTATTGAGGCCTTAAACTTCCAAGCCTTCCTCTGCCGGCGCCCAGGTAAACACATCGCGTCCACGCAAGGCCTGGATGTCCTGATAAAGCTGGAAGAGGCAGGTGAGCGCCATCAGCGCAAAGCCGAACAGCAGCAACAATTGGAACGGCCAGACCTCCAACAGCATGCTTTGCGTCGTGACCCCGCGCATGTGAGAGCGTTCCATCGACGACCAGCCCCAATAGACGATCCCGGCATAGAGCGTCATGCCAAAAGCGGTGACGATCGCCCGCAGGATCAACACGAGCTTTTGCATGCCCTTGGATTTGAAGACATCCAGCAAGGCGGTCACGGCCAGATGCGAGCGGCGGCCCTGGGTCACCGCGAAATAGAGGTAGATCGAGCCCACCGTGCAGTAGACGATGGCGTCCTGGCCCCACTCGTAAGTCAGGCCAAAAATGTAGCGCCGGACGATCTCCACAACCGCAAGGGTCACAGCGCCGAGCATAATGAGGGCAGCAGCGTAGCCGATAACATTGTCCAACAGAAAACGATAGCCGCGGTAGGCACGATCAAGAACGTGTTCCATTTAACTGGCTCACTACCAAGATGAACAAACGAATGTAACGATCCCCGGACGCCCATTGAGCAGTCCGGGGATCAGGTTGCTTAGACAGAGTCTTCGCTTACGCCAGAGGGTTTATTTCTTCACCTGCTGAGCGTACTTGTCGAAGATCGCGCCGTACTTGGAGCAATCGGCCTTTTCCAGCCAGCTGCTGCCTTTCGGGTTCGCTTTCGATGCAGCGCGGGCTTCTTTCACGAAGGTGTCGACCCACTGATGCGCGCCGGACGGCGTGTTGGCTTTGATCCACTGTTGCGTGGCATCGCCCAGCTTGTCGGCGAGTTTGGCAGCTTCGTCTTCCGTCATGATGTAGATGCCCGGCTTGGAGGGATCCTCGGTGCCGAAGCGGTCAATCATGCGCTTGTCGTTGCAGAAGTTGGCTTCTTTCGAGAACGGAATGACTTCCTCGACCCACAGACGCTCGATAATGTTCTGCTGTTCTTCCGAGAGAGTTTCCCACCAGATTTGCGAGGCGCCGATCCAGTAGTAGTCGCCGACGATGCCGTTGACGCCGGCAACCGTGAAGTATGGCGCCTGGTCCTTAACAACATTGAACCCGCCAAGCGAGGTCAGCAGGCCGTCGATGACCTTGGTCTGCAGGGCCGGCGGTACATCACCGAAGGCCATGGTGGTCGGGTTGGCGCCCCAGGCGTTCAGCGCGGCGTTCTCGGCCGGGCCCATGGAGCGGATCTTTTTGCCGGCGAAGTCCTCCGGCTCCAGCAGACGGCTGTCGGAGCCGGCGCCCATGTAGAAGCTGAGGTGCGACGCGCCGAACAGCTTGATGCCGTGCATCTTCGCAAAACGCTCTTCGAGCATCTTGTAGGTGGAGAGGTTCTCCAACTCGTTGATGCCGCCAGGTGTGGTGAGCAGCATCGGACCGACGACAACGCTCATGTAGGGATCAACCTGGGCGGTCTTGCCGAACTGGCCCCAGACCATTTCGATCTCACCGTTGGCGGCCGCTTCCACCGCCCCTGGGATGTCGTAGAGCGACTTCTGCGGGAAGGTGCGGACCACCGAACCCGGAATTTCTTCGGCCAGACGCTCGGCGAAGTACAGCTCGGTCACGTGCGCCGGGTGCGGCGCGTAGCCGTGGTCCGAGGCGATGCGGATGGTGACCGGATCGGCCGCCATCGCGGAAGTGCTGGCACCAAGCGCGACTGCCGCGCCAAGGGCCATGGACATAAAGCGGTTCATACAAACCTCCCAGTTGAAACTTTTCGGCATACACAGCGCTGAAACGGACATCATCTGACGCCGATCGCACTATCAGGCGGCTTTTGACATAAATTTGAGATTAAGGCTAGCTTTCCGATTGCACGGGCCGTTCAAATGGCAGCAGGGTTTCCTCTCCGATATTGCCCCTGACATGGGAGGCAAAGCCGGCGCCCGCCTCTGCATACATATTGAAGGCGATGTGTACGCCGGCATTCTGTAAGGCGTCGACTTCGTCCGCGAAACGGGCGATAGCGGCGACCTTCCCGGTATACTCGCTCTCCCGCAACATCTCGACCGCGTACATGTTGCTGTCGTGTGCGGGCATGCAGAGCAGAACCAGATCGACCTGCACTTTCTCCAGGCGGTGCCAGAACGCCGGGTCGGTAACATCGGCCTGTATCACGTTGCGGCCAGCATCCCGGTGGGCGGAGATCCGTTTGGCGTCGGTCTCTACCCCGATAACCACCTTGCCGAACTGACGGACGAGGTCGTCATAAGCGCCCGTTCCCACACGGCCCATGCCCAAAACCGCGATTTTGGCGTCGCCGAACAGGATCGCTCGCTCCTCCGGATGGCGGCGGCGCGTTTCGAACCGGCCGAGCCAGCGGGCGGAGCGCACGTCGATGCCATGGGCGCGCTGCTGTAGCGGCGCGGCCACGATAAAGCTCAGCGCCACCGCGATGGCAATCGTCGCGGGCCATTGCGGCCCAAGCCATCCGGCTTCCACGGCGAGCGCGCTGACGATCAGGCCAAACTCGCTATAGCTGGTCAGCGCAAGCGCGCCGAGTACGGAAGAGCGGACCCGGAACCGGAATTTCGCGAACAGCAAAAAGAACAGAAAACCTTTCAGGAAGGTTAAGGCCACCAGCGCGACGCCCAGAATGATCTGTTCCCAATTCGGAAAACCGGAAAGGCCAATCAACACGAAGAATCCAACCAGCAGCAGGTCTTTCAGTGGAAAAAGACTGTGCGCCAGTTCCCGTGCCTTAGGGTGGCCGGCCATGACAAGGCCCAGGATCAAGGCGCCAATGTCGGGTTTCATTCCAGCCAGGTCGAACACGCCAGCGCCGAGCCCCAATGCAGCAAACAGGCCGAACAGCAATAACAACTCGCCATGGCCTACCCGGTTGAGCACCACCAGCAGGACCGGACGCAAGGCCAATAGCAGGATCAGAGCAATCGCCCACGGCTCGGGCACCTTGCCGCCGGCAAAGGTCAGGAAGATGACGGCAAAAATATCCTGGATGATCAGAATGCCGACCGCAGTCCGGCCATGCAGGGTGCTTGCCTCGCCGCGATCCTCCAGGTTCTTGATGGCGAACACGGTGGAGGAGAAAGACAAGGCGAAGCCCAGGCAGAGCGCCGCTGTCAGGTCCAGCCCCGCCAGCGCCCCGACACCGGTAGCTCCCAGGGCAAGAAACGCCCCCGCCCCCACAACAGTCGTAATGGAGGCATGCACTGTCGCCGTGCTCCATACCTCCGGCCGGAACAGCCGCCGGATGTCCAGTTCCAGGCCGATCAGAAACAGCAGCAGCGTGACGCCCAGATCCGCGATGGTCTGCAGCAGCGCCCCGCCTTCCAGCCCGAGCGCATGCGCGGCAAAGCCGGCCACGAGAAAACCGACCAGCGGCGGCAGGTTGACCAGGCGCGCACCAAGCCCAAAAACAAAGGCCAGACCGATTAACAGCGGGTCCATGGCTACTCCGGAAGCGGCGGAACTTGCTCTACCCTACCGGTTTCGATGTTGCAGTGCATCTACCTCACAACCGCAGGCGGACTTTTCTCGCTAGTCTGCCGACGCGGCCAAGGCCATGGCGTGGGCATCGGGCAGTGCGTCCGGCAGGTCGTCGGCGATCATGCCGGGGCCGAAGCGCTGCGCCGCCTGGCCGTGCAGCCACGCACCTGCGGCGGCGGCCTCGAATGGCGGCAGGCCCTGGGCGAGCAGGCCGCCGATGATCCCGGCAAGCACGTCGCCGCTGCCAGCGGTGCCGAGCCAGGGCGGCGCGTTGGCGTTGATCGCAGCGCGGCCGTCCGGTGCTGCGATGACGGTGTCCGGCCCCTTCAGCAGCACGACGGCACCGGCAGCGGTGGCGGCGGCGCGGGCACGGGCGAGCTTGCCGCCGTGGATCGCCGGGAAGAGGTGGGCGAACTCGCCCTCGTGCGGGGTCAGGACGGCATGGCTGTTTGCTTGCGTCACCGTCAACAGCCGGTCCGGGTCTCCGGCAAAGGCCGTCAGGGCGTCGGCGTCGAGCAGGCAAGGCTTGCCGGCGGCCAGTGCAGCCGTCACCCGCATCCGTGTTTGCGGCGTTGCGCCTGCGCCGGGGCCGATAACGATGCTGGCGGTGCGGGGCTCGCTGACCGCTTGCCGGAAGGCAGGCAGGCCGTTGGTGGGCCGCAGGATGATGGCGGCGGGCGCTGCGGCGAGCAGCGGCATGTCTTGCGGCGGTACGGTAACGCTGACCAGTCCCGCCCCCGTGCGGAGGGCCGCATAGGCCGAAAGCCTGGCCGTCCCCGCCATTTCGCCGGCGGAGACGATGCAGTGCCCGCGGCGGTACTTGTGGGTTTCGGTGCCGAGCCCTGGCAGGTGCCAAAGCCCTGGCCGGTTTTCGAAGGTTTGCGGCTGAATTTCTTCCAGGACGCTGGCGGGAATGCCGATGCCAGCAAGCCTTGTCTCGCCGCAGAGGCCGCGGCCGGGATAGAGCTGGTGTCCCGGCTTCAGCCGGAAGAAGGTGACGGTCATTGCGGCTTGCGGAGCGAAGCCCAACACCTCGCCCGTCGCGCCATCCACGCCGCTTGGCGTATCGACCGCCACCAGCGGGCATTTTACCGCCCGCAGCACCGCGGCGGGGAGGCCATCGACCGGGCGGCTGAGCCCCGCGCCGAAGATCGCGTCGACCGCCAGTTCCGCGCTATCCAGTAGGTTCGCCGAAAGCGGCTCTACCGGGCCATTCCAGAGCGCTGCATGATGGGCGGCGTCGCCGCGCAGCGCCTCGCGTTTTCCGAGCAGGCCCAGCCTGACCGGCCAGCCGCGCGCCGCCAGCAGACGGGCAACTACAAAGCCGTCGCCGCCATTGTTGCCAGGCCCGCAGAGCACAGCCACCGGCCTGGGGCTCCAGCGCAGGCTGATGGCATCAGCGATGGCGAGCCCTGCCCGCTCCATCAGCACCGGCCCCGGCTCGCCACCCGCAATGGCGAGTGCGTCGGCCCGACTCATTTCGGCAGGCGTCAGTAATTGGCCGGTGTAGGCAGCCTCAGTGATGGCCGTAGACCCTTTCGTTGCCGACTGTCTTGGACCAGGGCACGGGCCAATCCGGATCGTGCAGATTCCCGTTGGCGATCCTGTTTTCGATTTCTTTCAGCGCCATGGCGGTGACAGGCCGGATTTTGAGTTCGTAGGCATCTTCGAACTTAAACCATTTCAGGCGCAGCAACTCTCCGTCGCCCTGGTCGTCCCGGTCCATGTCGCCCTGCACGTTGTCGGCGTCCGTCACGAAGAAGCGGGCGTTGAAGCGGCGCGGGCGGCCGGGTGGCGTGACGGCGCGGTAGACGAAGGAGAGGTTTTCGAGGCAGGGCGCGTTGCCGGTGGCGAAGAAGTCCTCCCAGCCTTTCGGCGGTTTTTGGGCTTGGCTTGGCTTCGCGCCGATGACCAAGCCCGCCTCCTCAAACGTTTCCCGAATGGCGGCCATGGCCAGTGCGTTGGCCCGGCGCTCGGTCGCCGCCTGGGTGAGCCTGGATAAAACATCGGCGCGTAAGCCGGTGGCAGGCTTTACATAGCCGTCGGCCCGATCGACCCGGCCGCCGGGGAAGACGTAGTGGTGCGGGAAAAACACATGGCCGGAAGAGCGCTCGCCCATCAGGACGGTGGGGCCGGACTTGCTCTGGCGCACAATAATCATGGTGGCCGCGTCGCGGATGCGCGGCGGCTTGGCGGGCGCTTTGGGCGCTGCGTCGTTCATGGGACTTCCTGGCAGATGGCGTGTGTCGGTTACGCTCAAACTGCCCTCTGCCGCCCGTCCTGACAAGATAGACCGGCCGCATGCGCTGGGGTGCCCTACCGGATTTGAACCGGCGACCTCCTGGACCACAACCAGGCGCTCTAACCAACTGAGCTAAGGGCACCATCCACGCGGGAAGGCGGCCTTGCTAGGCGAAAGCCGGGCCACCGTCAAGCGGCAAACGCGCATTCTGCGTTCCCGGCGGGCGAGCCTGCATCTTTGCGGGAGACAAACGCGGGAGGAGGGCCAGGCTCTCCGCCCGGCGTCAGGCTCGGCATCCGGCCGGGAAGGCGTCGCGGCGAAGGAGGTTAGCGGAAGTCGAAGCCCTGGTGTTTAACCTCTTCACGCAACTTCTCGCGGGGTTGGGGCGAGAACTTCTTCACCAACTCGGCGCTCCACGAGTCATCGTTGGTGACCCGGCCCTGGCCGCGATAGTGCGCCGCCAGTTGCTTATCGTACTGCTGGAGCCCTTGCTCCAGGGTCATGCCGTCTTTGTGCTTGCCGAACTGCTCGTAGTGGACCATCGCCGCGTAGGGCATGCGCGGCTTCTGGGGCGGTTGCTCGGCCGGCCAGCCGAGGACCATACCGAAGACGGCGTAGACCCGGTGCGGCAGGCCCAGGATTTCGGCGGTCGCGACGGCGTTGTTGCGGATTGCGCCGATCATCACCCCCTTGATGCCCAGAGACTCGGCGGCGAGGGAGGCCGACATGCCGACCAGAGCCGCATCGACGCTGGTGACCAGGCCCATTTCGAAATTGTTGTCGTCGATGTTCTCGCCATTGTTGCCCATGGCGTGCTCGATCCGGGTCATGTCGGCACAGAACGCCAGGAAGACCGGGGCTTCGGCCACGTGCTTCTGGTTGCCGGTGACCGGTGCGAGCTTCGCCAGGATGTCCTTATCGCGCACGATGACAACGCTGTAAGATTGGATGTTGGAGGAAGTCGGCGCGCGGAAGGCGGCGCGGAGGATCGCCTCCACCTGCTCGTCCGTGACCGGCTCGTCGGTGTACTTGCGGACGCTAACGCGGTTTTGGAGGGCGCGGATCGTGTCGCTGGTGGGCAAGCCGTGATCGTCGAGTTCGGGCATGGAAGAGGGCCTCTGGAAAGCAGGTATATGAGAAAGTTGCGCTCTTTTACTACTCTTCCTGCAAGGCCCGCCAGTCCTCTGCGCGCAAAACACATCTGACGGCCCGCACGCCTTCTATGGTGATCAGGCCGCAGTCGCGGCGCATCCCGGCCTTTTCCATCACGCGAATGGAGGCGGTGTTTTCCGGCGCTGCGGCTGCCACAATCTCCGGCAGGTCCAGCGTCTCGAAGCCGAAGCGGAGGGCGGCCTGCGCGATCTCACTCGCATAGCCTTTGCCCCAGGCGGTGTCGTCCAGCATGTAGAGCAGTTCCGGCGCATTGCCGAGCGCCTCCCACCGGCGGAGGCCGCCATGGCCGATTAGTTGGCCACTTGCCATTTCAATAACGGCCCATGGACCGAAGCCGCCCGGCTCCTGCCACATGCCGGCAAACCAGGGCACCCGCGCTTTCGCGATTTCATTGGCCCGTTTTGCCGTCTCTGTACCGCCCATAAGATAGCGCACGACCTGCGGTTTGGCCCGGATGGTGGCGTAGGCGGGGATGTCGGCCGCCTCGAAGGGGCGCAGAAGGAGGCGTGATGTTTCGATAGCCGTCATGGGTGATCATTCGCCGGAGAATGAGAGAGAATGAGAATATGATTGCCACGGTCAGACTAGACGGTTCGGGCGCGCTGAGGCACGCTTCTTCCAACGCCTGAAGAGGAAACGCCATGCTAAGCCGAGAAGACAATGAATTGCTCACCCAGGTCGGCCCTGGCTCCGGCATGGGCGAGTTGATGCGGCGCTTTTGGATGCCGGTGCTGCTGTCGGCAGAGATCGCCGAGCCAGACTGCACGCCCGTCCGCGTGCGCCTGCTGGGGGAGCCGCTGATCGCTTTCCGCGACACGGATGGCCGAGTCGGCGTGGTGGATGAGCACTGCCCGCACCGGCGCTCCAGCCTGTATTTCGGCCGGAATGAGGAATGCGGCATCCGCTGTGTCTATCATGGCTGGAAGTTCGACGTGGATGGCAATTGCGTGGACATGCCGTCGGAACCGGCCGACAGCAACTACCGCGAAAAGGTGAAGCTGAAGGCCTACCCCGCGCGGGAGGCAGGCGGCGTGGTCTGGGCCTATATGGGACCGGCGGAGAAAATGGGCGAGCCGCCGGCCTTCGACTGGATGGATGTGCCGGAGGACCACCGCTACGCCAGCCGGTGGGTGCAGGACTGCAACTACGCCCAGTGTGTGGAGGGCGAGATCGACTCGGCGCATGTGAGCTTCTTGCATTCGCTGGTGGACAAGAACGTGGCGCAGAAAACCGCGCTGGCGGGTTCTTATTTCTCCGGCGACCGGGCGCCCAAATGGAAGGTGGTGGACACCGACTGGGGCATGACCCTAGGCGCGCGGCGGGGTACGGATGAGGGCCAGTATTACTGGCGTATGAATCAATGGTATTTTCCGTTCTACACCATGATCGCGCCGGTGCCGGGTGAGGCCCGGTCATTCCGGATGTGGGTGCCTTCGGACGATGACCAGACCAGCATCATCTGTATTTCCTACCGCCAGGACCGGCCGGTTGGCGAGAAGGAAGTGGATGGCTGGAAGCGCGGCGTCAGCCAGCACGCGGAGCGCATTCCGGGCACACTGACGCCGGTTCGAAACGCCGGGAACGAATACCTGATCGACCGGGAGAAGCAGCGGACCGAGACCTTCAGCGGTATTGAGGGCGTCCGTGCCCAGGATGCTGCC
Source organism: Alphaproteobacteria bacterium (assembly GCA_965222315.1). Taxonomy (GTDB): domain Bacteria; phylum Pseudomonadota; class Alphaproteobacteria; order Bin95; family Bin95; genus JACKII01. The sequence goes on from OZ244951.1 coordinate 4,893,026, forward strand.
ATGGTGGAAAGCGCCGGGCGTATCGTGGACCGGACGCAGGAACACCTGGGCACGTCCGACACCGCGGTGATCCGGATGCGGCGCTTGTTGTTGGGAGCGGCGAAGGATTTGATGGCGGGTAACGAGCCGCGGGCGGCGGCGGGCGGCGATCTGTTCAAGGTGCGCTCCCACTCCACGGTGATCGATGAGACCGGCGACTTCGACGACTATCCGGAAATTTTGGCGGCGATGGGGTTTAATGAAAGCGCGCGCCGCGCCGCGGAGTGATGCTTCTCGCTCCCCGGCTGGCTCGGCAGAGACAGGCCGGGGCCCAGAGTTTGCGGATCGACCGGCAACCCTGGGCCCCGGACACGGCTTCGCCGTTCAGGGGAGTGTGGATAGAATGAGCCAAACCAGCAGACCAAGGAAACCACTACATGACCATGCAATACGGTGCGTTTTTCCCCACGCGCGACATGCCCGCCGACCGTGTCCAAATCCGGGACTGGGCGCAGGCGGCGGAGGAAATTGGCTTCGACTATATTGAGATATCAGACCATGTCCTCGGTGCCGACCGTGAGAAGATCGCGGGCTTTGAAGGCCCCTATGACGCGGACGACAGCTTCCATGAGACCTTCACCACCATTGCCTACATGGCGGCAGTGACGGAGAAGGTCGGCTTTGCGAGCGGCGTGCTGATCCTGCCGCAGCGCCAGACGGCGCTGGTGGCGAAGCAGGCGGCACAGGTGGACATTCTGTGCGGCGGCAGGCTGCGACTGGGCGTGGGTGTCGGCTGGAACCCGGTGGAGTACGCGGCGCTGGGTGAGGACTGGTCCAAGCGTGGCCGCCGCCAGGAAGAGCAGGTCCAGTTGATGAAGCGCTACTGGACAGAGCGCACCGTCACCTTTGACGGTGAGTTCGACCGGGTGGCGCATGCGGGCGTCAATCCGCTGCCGATCCAGCGTCCCATTCCGGTCTGGTTCGGCGGTGGTGTCGATGCGGTGCTGAAGCGGGCGGCGAAGCATGGCGATGGCTGGATTCCGCTCGGCAATCCGGGGCGCACCTCCATGCAGATGCTGGAGAAACTGCATGGCTATCTGCGCGACGAGGGCCGCGACCCGGCGAGCTTCGGCGTGGAGGCCTGGATCCGCTATAGTCTGGGCGGTCCGGAAGAATGGCGGAAGGCGGTGGATACCTGGGCGGCGGCAGGCGCGAGCCACGCCACCTTCTACACCTCCGGCCAAGGCGCAGGCGGACTGGACCAGCAGATCGCTGCCATGCGGTCCTTCATGGATGCGATGCGCTAGTTGAAGGAATGGGCTGATTCACGAAGCGCTCGCGGATGCAAGCGTTTCGATCAGACCATCAGGCCATGGAAGGCGATTTGATGGACCGAAAGTTCGTGAAGAAGGCCCGGCATTGGGCCGTTGCCGTGGCAGTGCTGCTGGCTGGCAGCGTGCCCGCCTATGACGCGCAGACCTGTACCCTGACGCAGACAAGCAAGGCCGTGGCCCTGTCGAACAAGGACATTGCCCGGCTCGCGCCGCAAAGCGCCGTGGACGCCTCCATCAGCACGTTCCGAACCGTTGGGAAACAGTACTGGATCGTGCCAACCGTCCGGCTCGCCAAGGGCAAGGTCTTCGTGAACCATGCCTTCACCGAGGGGCCGCCGGACGATCTGGACGCCCGGCACGTGGGCACTTGGTCCGAAGAAGAACTCTTCGGGGATGCGCCGGGCCTGAAATGGATCACCAACACCTACCAGGCGGTAGATGGCATTCTGGCCTTCGTTCACACGGAATACGCCCTGCCGGGCGAGTATTTCGGCAAGAAGATCACCGGTCCCGACGGCAAAAAGAAAACGCTACGGGGGCCGGGACATTCGCGGATTGGGCTGGCCTGGTACCCGGACCCCGATCCGGCAGGGGCCGCGCCGAAGTTCCAGTATCTTGGCCATATTATCGCCCCTTACCGCGAGTTGGATTTCGAGGCATGGAATGTGCACGGCACCCCCTACGTGGTGCGGCGGGAAGGCGGCGAAGACTGGTTCTATATCTACTATTTCGATGTGCCGGTGACCGGCCAGCAAGGGCATCTTTCCACCGCCAGGGCGAAGGTTGCCGATGTCCTGGCGGCGGCCCGGAAAGGCCGGACGACGCCCTGGCAAAAGTATCACAACGGGCAGTGGACGAAGGGTCTCGGCGGCAAGTCGAGCCCGCTCGCGGGTGAGCACACCATCGTCCACAGCGATGCGGCGCAGAGTTCGGACGGGCGATTTTACCTAGCCAACACGGTCATCAACAATTTCCGTGAGAGCGGCAAGCCTTCCGCCATCGTGGTCTACGATTCCTGCGACGCCCTGAACTGGCGCGAGGCGGCCCGGCTGGAGAGCATCAACCTGCCGCCGCTCCACGCAAACAAGCGCCGGAACCATGGCTGGCAGTACCTGACCATCCTGGACCATGACGGCACCGACAATGGCCGGATCAAGGGCGAGATGCAGATGCTGGTCGGCTATCAATACAACAAGCCGGAACGTGCGGTCATGAGCCTGCGCTACAGCCTGGGCGCCGATTGCGGCTGCCCGGCCAATTGAGGAACTTGTGAGATGAAAGTCTGTATCTATGGCGCGGGCGCCATCGGTGGCCATATCGGCGGGCATCTGGCCCGGAGCGGTGCGGATGTCAGCCTGATCGCGCGCGGGCCGCATCTTGAAGCGATCCGGCGGAACGGACTGCGGATTACCGGCAAAGACCTGGACTTTACGGTCAAGGTGCAGGCCACGGAGAGCCCAGCGGAACTGGGGCCGCAGGACTATGTCTTCATCACCCTGAAATCCCATCAGGTCGATGGGGTGCTGGAAAAAATGCAGCCGCTGCTGGGGCCGGAGACGGCGGTGATCCCGCCGACGACCGGTATTCCCTGGTGGTATTTCTATGGCCTGGAGGGGCCGAATGCGAACCGGCGCCCGGAACTGCTCGATCCCGGCGGGCGGCAGTGGGACCTGATCGGGCCGGAACGGGCACTGGGTTGCGCCTTTTGGACGGCGGCTGAGGTGCCGGAACCCGGCGTGATCCATCAGGACGGCCTGCGCTCCTCCTACCCCATTGGCGAGCCGGACGGCAGCGAGTCGCCCCGCCTCGTGCGGCTGGTGGAGGCGATGACGGTGGGTGGCCTGCACGCGCCCTTGCAGAAGGATATCCGGGGCCAGATCTGGACCAAGATGATCAACAGCCTCTGCTGGAACCAAGCGGCCTTTTTAACGGAAGCCATTAACGGCGAGTTCGGCGGCGCGCCGGACGTGGTGGAGGTCGTACGCCGGATGATGGTGGAGATGGAAGCCGTCGCGGCGGCGCTGGGCGCGCGCATTCCCGTGCCGATGGAAAAGCGGATCGACATGACGGTGCGGGCGGTGGATCACAAAATGTCGATGCTGCAGGATCTGGAGCGCGGCCGGCCGATTGAAATCGACGTGCTGGCCGACTCGGTGGCGGCCATGAGCGAGGCGGCGGGAATAGAAACGCCAACGGTCAATGCGTTGCTGGCTTTGACGAAACTCAAGGGCCGGATGCGTGGGGTTTATGGGCGGTAGCGGTACTTTTTCCTGCCTTGCCGCCCCTACCATTTATCTGACGAAAGTCAGGATCCGTTCCAGAGCCTTCGAACCCGGAGCGCCTGGAGCTTAGGCGGATACGCCTCTGGAATGGGTCCCAAATCAAGTTTGGGACGAGGGGCCGGTGGGGGGGCGACCCGTGTCGGTGCCGGGGGTACTAAATCCCCCACACCAGCAGCAGCATGGGAATGCTCACCGCGACGACGATGATCTCCAGCGGCAGGCCGAGTGGCCAGTAGTCGCTGAAGCGGAAGCCGCCCGGCCCCAGGATTAGTGTGTTGTTCTGATGACCTATCGGCGTGAGGAATGCGCACGAGCCGCCGATGGCGACCGCCATCAGGAAGGCATCCGGGTTTGCGCCCAGCGTCGTAGCGGCGCCATGGGCGATAGGGGCCATCACTGCGACGGTGGCCGCGTTGTTCATGATGTCGGAAAGCGTCATCGTCACCACCAGAATCAGGACCAGCGAGACGATGGGCAGACCCTGGGCGACCTGGGTGACCAGCAGGTCGGCGATCAGCTCGGCGGCTCCGGTTGTGAGCATGGCCCCGGCGACCGGCAGCAGGCAGGCGAGCAGAACGATCACCGGCCAGTCCACGGCGCTGTAGACGGAACGCAGCGGCAGGATGCCGGTTACCATCGTTACCAGCACGCCCAGAGCAAAGGCGACGGGCGCGGAGACCAGGCCGCTTGCCGCAAGCGCTACCGAGGCCAGCATGATGCCGCCTGCCCAGTAGCTCTCATTTTTCCGCGGCAGGTGCAAGGCGCGCTCCGCCAGTGGCAGGCAGCCATAGTCGGCGGCGAAAAGGCCGACAGACTCCGCCGGGCCTTCGACCAGCAGAACGTCGCCCGCCTGAATTTGAGTGGAGCGGATGCGCCCGACCGTGCGGCTGTCGTTCCGCGAGATCGCCAATATATTGATGTGGTAGCGGGCGCGGACATTAAGCGTCATGGGCGAGCGGCCGAGGATCGCGGCGTTGGGCGGGGCGACCAATTCCGCCAATAGAATGTCCTGATCTCCGGAGGGCTCGGTGACTTCTTCGTCTGGTTCTTCGTCTGATTCGTCGTCCGGTTCCGTAAGTTTTTCCAAAGCACCGGTCGCCTCTTCCGGCGCAGTCTCGCTTGCTTTCGCCGCTTCCTCGGCAAGCTTGTCTGCTTTTTCTGCCTCCCGCTCTTCCTTGGTTTCCCGTTCGGCCTCGACCTTTTCCTCCAGCGCGAGGCCGAGGGAGCTGAGGACGTCTGGCAGGGCATCCGGCTCGGCCTCCAACATGAGGATATCACCGGGTTCTATCCGGGTCTGTGCCCTGACGGCGCGAAGCCGGAGATCGCTCCGTATCAAGCCGATGATCTGAAAGTCACCTTCGGAGGCAGAACCTTCCGCTTCATCAACGGAGAGGCCAACGGCTTTTGCCTTTTCCGGCACGCGCGCTTCAGTGACGTAGGAACCGGACTGGAAGTCGGCGATGCCGGCAGGTTGCCGCTTTGGCACCAACCGCCAGCCGATGAGCGTAATGAACAGGACGCCCGTCAGCGCGACGGCGGCGCCTACCGGCGTGTAGTCGAACATGCCAAACGCCTCGCCGAAAGCCTCCCGCCGGTAGCCGGAGACAATCAGGTTCGGCGGCGTGCCGATCATGGTGGTCATGCCGCCGAGGATCGAGCCGAAGGCAAGCGGCATCAGCAGGCGGCCGGGCGGTATTTTTAGAGTGCCTGCCGCCTTCAGCGCCACCGGCATCAGCAGAGCCAGCGCCCCCACATTGTTCATGAAGCCCGAGAGAATGGCGGCGGTGGCGGTGAGGCCCGCAATCATCATGAATGGCCCGGCGTCCGTTGGCAGCACACGGCGCGCCAGCGCATCCACCGCGCCGGAGGTTTGGAGGCTCTTGGAAAGCACCAGCACGCCGGCGACCGTGATCACCGCCGGGTGGCCAAAGCCGGAAAACGCGCTGCCGCCGGGCAGCAGCCCAGCCAGGACTGTCGCGAGCAAGGCGCCCAACGCAACAATGTCATGCCGCCACCGGCCCCAGGCAAAAGCTGCGACGGTGGCAGCCAGGATGGCGAAAAGGATAGCCTGATCGGTGGTCACTAGCCGGCGGTGACCTTGTCCGTGATGGCGGAGAATACCTGGCCGAGCACGTTGGAGCGGTCCATGGCGTCCGTCTGGGTCAGATCCGGCCGGGCCTTGACCAGCGCTTCAACGGCAGCGGCGGCGTCGCCTTCCATCTCATAGATGGCCAGGTACTGGTGCGCGCCTGTCGGCCCCATTTGTGCCTCGCCCAATTTGAAGCGCTGAGCCGAGACGAAACCCGGTATCTGCACGATCTCCTTGATATGGGTATTGGAGTACCAGTCGTTGTAGGCGTCCTCCTTGCCCGGCAGCGGGTTGGTCAGGACGACGAGGATGTTTTGGGACATGGCGGAGTCTCCTTTGATCCGGCTTTGATCGGGTGATCCGGGATTACTGTTTCGCGCTTTCTTCGATGCCGCTGATGGTGGCGGCCGGGGATATGTGATCCAGGCTGACTTTGCAGTGGATCACGACCGGGCCATCATGGGCCATGGCTTCGGCAACTTTGGCCTCGCACTCGGCTTCGGTCTCGATCAGCACGCCCTTCGCACCGAAGCTCTCGCCCCATTTGACGAAATCGGGGTTCTGCAGCTCGATGGCGTAGCCGCGGCCGGGGAAGCTGCGGGCCTGGTGCATACGGATGGTACCGTAGGCGGCGTTGTCGGCGATGAACAGCTTGATCGGCACGCCGTACTGCACGGCGGTTGCTAACTCGTTGCCGGTCATGAGCACGCCGCCGTCGCCGACAAAGGCCACGACCTGACGGCCGGGGGAGCAGATGCCAGCGGCCACGGCCGACGGCACGCCCGGCCCCATCGCACCGACCGTCGCGCCGACAAACATGTTGCCCGGCCCCATGTTCAGGTACTGCGCCATCCAGCTTGAGAAGTTGCCCGCGTCGCAGGTGACGACCGCCGTCTCGCTCATATGCTTGTCGATAGCGGCTATTACGTTACCGAACACCAAGCCGTCATTGGAGGACTTGCCGCGCCAGGCCATGTTTTCGGTGTGCAGGCCGTTCAGCTTTTCCACCCAGCCCTTGCGCGCGGCGGGAATGTCGCCCGGTCCCATGGCCAGCATGTATTCCAGGAACAGCTTCGGGTCGGATGCTATGCCGAGGGTCGGCGAATAGGCGCGTCCGACCTCCGCTGCGTCCGGCCAGACGTGAATGAAGGGCTGGTCGGCGACGGGCGCTTTCGGAAAGGTGAAATTCTGGGTCATGGACGGCAGCATCCGCTCGCCGATCACAAGCACCAGGTCGGAGCCCTTCAACTGGTCGAGCAGCGCCTTGTTCGCCCGGTTCGGCAGGCGGCCGCCCGCGTTCGGGTGGCGGCTGTCGAAGGCGTGGAAGCGCCGCTGCGGCACCGCTACCGGCAGGTTGAAGGCTTCCGCGAAGCTTTGCAGGCAGGTGAGCCCCTCGCCATGCAGGCGGCCGCCCGGAATGACGATGGGGCGCTCGGCCTTGCGGATCATTTCCAGCGCCTGGTCCAACTCCTCCGGCGAACCCGTGGGGCGCGGCTTGCGGCGAGGCTGGGCCGCTGCCGCGTTGCAGTCGCCGTAAAGCAGGTCTTCCGGCAGGATCAAGGCCACCGGGCCGGGCGTGCCGCTCTGGGCGATGTGGAAGGCGCGGGCCGTGTCCTCCGCGATATTGTCGTTGTGGATGACCTCGATCACCGCCTTGGCCGTGTCGGAGAAGGTCTTGGAATAGTTCATTTCCTGGAGCGCGAGGCGGTTCAGTTCGTCCCGCTCCGCCTGCCCGATCAGGAACACGACCGGCTCCGCATCGTGATAGGCGACGTGGAAGGCAATGGCGGCGTTCATCGCGCCCGGTCCGCGGGAGACGAGGCAGACGCCGGGCTCGCCCCTGACGCGGGCATGGGAAACTGCCATGAAGCCCGCCCCGCCCTCGTGCCGGCAGACGACCAGCTTGATGTCCGGACGGTCGCGGAGCGCGTTGGTAAGCGGCAGGAAGCTCTCCCCCGGTACACAATAGATGCAATCGACGCCGTGGTTCTCCAGCGTTTGGGCGAGGACTTCGGCAACAGGCTGGCTCATGCGGTTCTCTCTTGTAGCCCTTGGCGGGGCGGCTTTGGTGAATCTCGGTTGCGCTCAGTGTAGAGCGTTTTAGTGGTCAGACGAGACCAATTTCCGCTCAGACGCACTCCCGGCTTTCGCAGAGCGCAAAGCCGGAACCGGGGAAGCCGGAAGGTGGAGCATTTACAAGCGCGGGCGGAGCACTCAGCATCGCGGAAAACCGGAAACGCAGAGCTTATTCCAATGGCTAACCAATTCTCGCCCGAGATTGAGGAATTCCGCCAGGATGTGCGCCAGTTCGTGCGCAAACGGCTGCCGGACGATATCCGCCGGCGCTGGCTGGAAACGCCGAATGTCCTGTTCGCGAACCGCGCCGACACCCAGCGCTGGATGAAGATCCTCTATGAACGCCGCTGGGCGGTGCCCACGTGGCCGGAAAAATGGCACGGCCCCGGCTGGGATGCCATCCGCCGCTATGTGTTCGAGATCGAGGCCTCCATCGCGGGCGCGCCGCCACCGCCGAACGCAGGGCCGCGCATGATCGGGCCGGTGCTGATGCAATACGGCAGCGACTGGCAGAAGAACCACTTCCTGCCGCGCATCGCGGCCTGCGACGACTATTGGTGCCAGGGCTATTCCGAGCCTTCCTCCGGCTCCGACCTTGCCGCGTTGGGGCTGAAGGCGGAGCGGGTGGGCGACGAGTATGTCATCAACGGCTCCAAGATCTGGACCACCGTCGCGCACGAGGCCGACTGGATGTTCGCCCTTGCCCGCACGGAAAACTCGGGCCGCAAGCAGGAGGGCATTACCTTCCTGCTGATCGACATGAAGACGCCGGGAATCACGATCCGCCCGCTGCCCTACATGACCGGGGTGCACGAGTTCAACCAGGTGTTCTTCGACAATGTGCGAACGCCGGTTGAGTGCCTGGTCGGCAAGGAAGGCCAGGGCTGGGAGATCGCCAAATACCTGTTGGAATATGAGCGCGGCGGTAATTTCCTCTCCGGCCGCATCCGGGCGCAGTTGGACCGGGCTAGGCGGGCGGCGGAATGGGCGCTCGGCGATGGCAGGCGGATGTGGGACGAGCCGGTTTTCCGCCAGCGCTACGCCGACCTGGAAGCACGGGCGCAATCGGTGGCGTGGACGGAGTTGCGCGTTCTCGACCGGGTCGCGCGCGGTGATCGGCCGGGCACCAATGCCTCCTACCTCAAGATCATGGGTGCGGAGATGAGCAAGGACGCGACCGAGCTTGCCATGCTGGCTGTCGGCTACGACGCCCATTTCAGCGCGGCGGCGCTGGAGAGCCTGGGCGGGAACGTCGAGCCGCTCAGGCCGGATGGCGCGCTGAACGCGTCGGACCGCTATTTCGACCATCGCGCCAACTCCATCATGGGCGGCACGAACGAGGTGCAGCGGACAGTGATCGCCAAGCAGGGGCTAGGGCTGTAGTGGTGCTGCCGATCAAGCATAAGTGACGCACTTGAGCCTCGACAAAGTGCTGCCGTTCTTCTCAAGATATTGGCCATGAAGTGGCTCGGCGTTCTTTTTGCTCTGACCTATGCACTCGCGCTGACACATCCGGTCAATGCGCAAGACACTGCAGCGCCGGAAGTCGACGTTGATCTGGAACTCGTGCTGGCCGTCGATATCTCCCGCTCCATGAGCGTGAACGAGTTGGAAATCCAGCGGCGCGGCTATGCCGAGGCGCTGTCGAGCCCGGACGTGGTCGATGCGATCACGCGGGGCATTAATGGCCAGATCGCCATCGCCTACATCGAGTGGGCCGGGCGGCATACCCAGCGGGTGATCGTGGATTGGGTTCTGATCGGGAACCTGGAGGATGCGCAGGCGCTGGCTGCGACGCTGACTGCCAAGTTCGAAAGTGGGATGCGTATGACCTCCATCTCTCGCGCGCTGACGTTCTCGGCGGCGCTGTTTGAGGACAACGGCTATCGCGGCCTGCGCCGGATCATTGATATTTCGGGTGATGGGCCGAACAATGACGGGCCGCCGGTGCTGCCCGCCAGGCAGGCGGTGATCGACCAGGGCATCGTCATCAACGGCCTGCCCCTGATGACGCGGGAGGGCAAGGGCAGCTACTGGGATTTGAAGGACCTCGACCAGTACTATCTGCACTGCGTGGTCGGCGGGCCGGGTGCTTTCGTGGTGCCCGTCTACGAATGGGATTTCTTCCCTCAGGCAGTGCGGCGCAAGCTGGTGCTGGAACTGGCCATGCCAGTGCTGCCGGCATTGCCGCCGCGGATCGTGCCTGCGCAGGCGCCCGGGTATAATTGCTTGGCGGGCGAAAAGATCTGGGACAGGATTATCAGGAACGAACGGTAGCCGTGAAGGCAGTAGCCGGGAAGGGTGGCGTCCGCAGGATTTCCGGGTGCGCGGCACCTTCGGGCGTGCAATCCGGCAGCGGTCTGCTTATGTGAGTTGTTCCGCCCTTCCGGTTAGCCCCGTCTGCCTCGTGACACCGCCCAGCCTGTTTGACCGACTGACCTCCACCGCCGAGGATCTGATCGACGATGCCAACAACCTGTTCGACCGGCGGGTGCGGCTCGGCGTGACGGGCCTTTCGCGCGCCGGGAAGACCATTTTCATCGCGTCCCTCGTCCACCACCTGCTGCATCCGGGCCGCCTGCCCCTGGTCAAAGCGATGGCGGAGGGCCGGTACGATGCGGCGCAATTGCTGCCGCGGGCCGATGGCGCCGTGCCGCGTTTTCCGTATGAGGAGGTGCTGCAGCGCCTGATCGGCTCAAGCGACACGCCGCCTGCCTGGCCGGACGGGACCAGGGCGGTCAGCGAGTTGCGCCTATCGTTGCGGCTGCGCACCCCGCTGGCGCTCGGTTTCGAACGGCCGGTGACCCTGCATCTGGATATTGTGGACTATCCGGGGGAGTGGCTGCTCGACCTGCCGCTGCTGGATATGGATTATGCGACCTGGTCGCGGCAGGCCTGGACCCTGGCGGCCACCGGCGGACGGGCGCCCCTGTCCGAGCGCTGGCGGGCAATGGCGAGGCAGGCTGCGGACTCCGGCAGCCTGGAGGAGCCCGCGCTGATCGCCACTGCCGCTGCCTTCCGTGACTATCTGGCTGCGGCCCGGGATGCGCCGGAACGGTATTGCCTGCTTCAACCCGGCCGCTTTCTGCTGCCGGGCGAGATGGAGGGGGCACCGGCGCTGACGTTCTTTCCCGTTCCGGAGGTGACCGGCCGCGGCGAGCGAGGCAGCCTGGCGCGGCTGATGCATGACCGCTTCGAGGCCTATAAACGGACAGTGGTCGAGCCGTTTTTCCGCGATCACCTGCAACGCATCGACCGGCAGGTGGTGCTGGTCGACCTGCTGGACCATCTGGCCGCGGGGCCGGAGAGTGTTGCGGACCTGCGGCAGGCCATCGACGGCACACTCGGCGCGTTCCGCCACGGTGAGAATTCCTGGCTGTCATTCCTGCTCGGCAAGCGCATCGACAAAGTGTTGTTCGCCGCGACCAAGGCGGACCACCTGCCCATGCGGGACCATGACCGGATGGTGGCGTTGCTGACCTCGCTGGTCGGCGACACCAGCCGCAAGCTGGCGTTCAACGGCACGGCGATCAGCACGGAAGCCCTGGCGGCCCTGCGCGTGACGGACGAGGCCAAGGTTCAGACGGCGACAGGCGCGTGGCCGGGTGTCAGCGGGTTGCCGGTCGATTCGGAACACCAGGAGGCGGTCCTGCCCGGCCGTTTGCCCGGCTCTATCGAGGACGTGCAGCGGGACGGCCGCCTTGCCGCTATCGCCTTCCGCCCCCGGCCGGGCGATGTGCAGCCAGACCGCGGCATGCGCTCGCTGCGCATGGACCGGGCTATCGAGTTTCTCCTGGGAGACGCGCTCTCATGACGGATGAAAGCCAGGCCCCCGGCCCGGTGCGTCAGCGCCTGAAGCCGGAAACGGCGCCGCCGGCAGCGGCAGAGCGCCCGGTTGAGCGCAAGCCGCTGACCGACCCATCGGTTACCCCGGAACCGGAGACGCCGGAGAGCGAAACGGCGGTTGATGCCGATGACCAGGCTGCGCTGTTGCTCGCCCGGTCGATGCGCGGCAGCAAACGCAAAAGCTGGCTGCTGCGCTGCATGGTGGCGGGTCTGGGGCTGGGGCTGGTGGCGCTGACGGCATGGCTGGTGGATACCGCTATCGCCTCCATTGGCGACGGATCGGCGCTTGGCCTGTTGACCGCCAGCGCCGCCGGGCTGGTCGCTATCGGCGTTATCGGCGCCATCGCGGGCGAATTCTGGACACTGTCCCGTCTGCGCAGCCGCGAAAACCTGCGCGCCGCGGCGGACAGCGCCATCGAAAGCGGCGACGCCGCCGCCATCGACCGGACGCTGGCCGCCATGATGGCGTTACATGGCAAGCGGCCAGAACTGGCCTGGCCGCTGGAGCGCTACCGGGAGATGGCCGCCGATGTGCCGGACGCCATCGACCGGCTGGCGGTTTACGAGCGGCAGGTGCTGGGGCCGCTGGACGAAGCCGCCGTGGCGGAGACAAGGCGCCTGGTCCGCCGCTGCGCCGTGCTGACGGCCGTGATCCCCAACCCGGTTCTGGAAGCCACGGTAGTGCTATGGCTGAGCCTCGGCACCATCCGGGCCGTCGCGCGGGTGCAGGGAATGCGGCCCGGCCTGCTGGCGAGCGGTGCGCTGGTCCGCCAGACCGCCACCGCCATCGTCGCCGCCGGGGCGATGGAGGCCATGCATGATCTGGCGCCAAGTGCCGCCGCCGCCGGATTGGCCCAGCGGATCGCCGGGCGATTGGGCCAAGGCGCGATCAACGGCTTTCTAACCGCGCGGCTGGGGGTCGCCGCGCTGGAAGCGACCCGGCCCCTGCCGTTCCGTGCCCGCAAGAGGCCCTCCGCCCGGGATATTTTGGGGAAGGCGGTGACCGGGTAGTGTTACCCTGCTGTCATGATCAGGTTGCGAAGTCGGGCTCTTCGGTGTAGAGGCGGCGCATTTGGGTGGGCCAGTCGCGGCTGACGGCATCCTTGCCGTGGCGTTCCTCGATCTTGTCGCTGGTCGCCGTTGCCACTTCGTCGGAGACGAACTTCAGCGGGCGGCCGCTGGCCTTACTCATGGCCATGGCCTGGAGCTGGGCCTCGCAGCTTTTCTCCAGGGCGTAGAGGTTGCGCCACGCTTCCGGGATCGACCGGCCGCAGCACATCAGGCCATGATTGCGCAGGACGATGTTGTTGTTCTCGCCCAGGTCGGCGACGATCCGCTCGCGCTCGTCCAGATTGGTCGCCGGCCCTTCGTAGTCGTGATAGCTGAGGCGATTGTGGAAACGCAGTTCGTGCTGGGTCAGCGGCAGGATGCCGTCGGCCAGGCAGCTTGCCGCCATGCCGTGTACCGTATGGGTATGGGCAGCGCAGATCAGGTCGTGCCGGGCCATGTGCACGCTGGAGTGGATGGTGAAGCCCGCGGCGTTGACGCCGTGGCCGCCCGCATCCAGCAGCACGTTGCCGTCCACGTCCACCTTGACCAGCGACGAGGCGGTGATCTCCGCGAACATCATGCCGAACGGGTTCAGCAGGAAGTGGTCGTCCGGCCCGGGCACTCGGGCGGAGAAGTGGGTCCCGCCGAGGTCCACATAGCCGTGCCGTGCGGCAAGCCGGTAGAGGGCGGCGAGTTCAACGCGGATCTCCCACTCTTCCGGGGAAACCTGGTCTTTGACGGAGGGGGTCGGGGCTAGGTCGAGGTAATCGAGGGGCATTTTTCACTCCTTCATCTCGAGTAGAGCCGCAGGCTCGTATCGAGAGATTTTTTGCTGGACTCGCCTTCGCCCCTCGATACTCCGCTGCGCGGCACTCGGGGTGAAGACGGGGCGCGATAGGGTCAGTGCAGGAAGCTGGGGTCTTCCTTGGCGAGGAGGCGGAGGGAGCTTTCCCAGCCGTCCAGCTTGCTGCCGTTGTTCGACTTCAGCGAGCGCTGGAACAGGTGGTAGGTGCTGTCCTTGATGTCGTCGGAAAGTTCGATGATCTCGCCGCCGGACGCCTCCAGCGCGATCTGCACGGCGCAGCACTTCTCCAGATTGTAGAGCAGCGCCCAGGTCGAGCGGATGGTTCGGCCACAGGTCAGCAGGCCGTGGTTTTCCAGCACCATGGCGTCGTTCTCGCCCAGGTCGCGCTGCAGGCGGGCGCACTCGTCCGGGTCGTCGGCGATGCCCTCATAGGCGTGATAGGAGAGCGCGTTGTAGAAGCGCAGCGCCTTCTGATGCACCGGGCGGAGCGTGCCCTCCACGGCGGAGAGCGCCATGCCGGCCACCGTATGGGTGTGAGCGACGCTCATCGCGTCGTCCCGGCCCTTCAGCACGCTGGAATGGATGGTGAAGCCCGCGGCGTTCACCGGGTAGGCGCTGTCCTGCAGGACGTTGCCGTACATATCGACCTTGACCAGCGACGAGGCGGTGATCTCGTCGAACAGCAGGCCATAGGGGTTGATCAGGAACTGGTCCGGGTGGCCGGGAATGCGGGCCGAGATGTGGGTCCCGACCAGATCGTCCCAATCATGTTTGGCGACGAGGCGGTAGAAGGCCGCGAGTTCGACGCGGGTCTCCCACTCATCATCGGGAACCTTGCCTTTCAGGCTTGGGACGGTGTCAACGGCAGTGGCTGGCATTAGGCGGTCTCCTTCCGGCGCGCGATGGCGGCTAGTCTGATGAAACTGAGGATACTCAAACCGAAGTAACCGAGCGAGGCAAATTTGGCGTACTCGCTGGCGGTCAGGAAAAGGCCGACCACGCCGGCACTGAAAATCACCCAGAGGATGAAGGATTTGTCGATCAGCGCCCGTTTTTCCTCGCCCGCGGCCTCATAATAGTGGCCGAAGCGGCGGTAGAAGATGGTGGGCAGGATCGTGTAGAGCAGCAGGACGGAAATCAGGCCGTTGGCGCTGAGGATATACTGCGCCGGTACGATATCCGGCGAAAAGAGGAACCGGCCCGACAGCGCGATGGCGAAGGCAATCGTGCCGAGCACGCCATTGATGACGGGAGAGACGAAGAGGAGGCTCATGGGTGCTGGGGGCTCATGGTGCTGGTCTCTTAGCGCTCGCCTTATGCACCAACGTCATTGCGAGGCGCGCGGCGGCGAAGCAATCCAGGGTTGGCGGTGCTGGATTGCCGCGCCCCGGCTCAAGGCCGGGGTTCCTCGCAATGACGCTGGAGAGCGAAGGCACGGACGGCACGCAATCTCAATGCCGGTAGCTGTCGTCGGTTTCGTCCAGGACGCGGAGGTAGGCTTCCCAGTCGAAGTTGGTCTTGCCCTCGGCGGCGTTCTTGAAGTGCTGATCGAAGCTGGCGACGGTCTTTTCTGCCGATGCTTCGGGCATCAGCACCACCTCGCGGCCCATGGCTTTCGCGGCGGCCATGGCGTCGAGTTGGGTCTGGCAGATGCGCTCCAACTGGTAGATCATCACCCAGGCGGCGGGGATGGTCGGCCCGGCCACCAGCAGCCCGTGATTGTGCAGGATCAGGCCGCGATTGTCGCCCAGGTCGCGCACGATCCGCTCCCGCTCGTCCAGGTTCGTGCTGATCCCCTCCCAGCTGTGATAGCCGGTGCGGTTGTAGAAGTAGCACGAGGTCTGGCTGATCGGCAGGATCTCGGTCTCGACGCTGGCGAAGGCCATGCCGGCGGCGGTGTGCGTGTGCGCGATGCACTGCACGTCCGGCCGCGCCATGTGTACGGCGGAATGGATCGTGAAGCCCGCCGGGTTCACCGGGAACGGGCTCTCCATCACCTTCTCGCCATTCACGTCGACCTTCACGAGGTTGGAGGCCGTCACCTCCTCGAACATCAGGCCGAACGGGTTGAGCAGGAAGTGATCTTCCGTGCCCGGCACCCGGGCGGAGATGTGGGTGCCGGCGAGGTCGGTCATGCCTTCCATCGCCACCAGGCGGTAGAAGGCGGCGAGATCGACACGCGTTTGCCACTCCTCGGCGGAAACATTCTCACGCACGTCCGGTTGGGTGGGCACGCTCATGGCGGTGACTGACATCAGGCGGTCCTCAGTGCTTCCAGGTCGGATCGATGCGGTCGAGCAGGCGGAGTTGCGATTCCCAACCGTCCAGGAAGTCGCCGGTCTCGCCCTTCTCCCACTGTTCCGCCACGTGGTCGCAGGTCTCGGCCGAGGGCTCCCGCAGCGGCGCGCCGGAGGCCATGGCGAGCAATTGGGCCTGCATGCTCTTCTCCAGCCCGTAGAGCCGGTTCCAGGCGAGGCGCACGCTCGGCGCGCAGACCATGATGCCGTGGTTCTGCAGGATCATGGTGTGTTTGTCGGTGCCGAAGTCGGCGATGATGCGGTCGCGCTCGTCCAGGTCCAGCGCCGGGCCCTCGAAGCCATGATAGGCCGTCTTGCCATAGAAGCGCATGGAGTTCTGGGTGAGCGGCAGCAGGCCGTCCGGCAGGGCGGAGATGGCCATGCCCGCCGGCGTGTGCGTGTGGGCGGCGACGGCGAGGTCGTGGCGCGCCATGTGCACGGCGGAGTGGATGGTGAAGCCCGCCGCGTTCACGCCGTGGCCATTGTCCAGCAGGATGTTGCCGTCCACGTCGATCTTCACGAGGCTGGAGGCCGTCACCTGATCGAAGCGCAGACCGTAGGGGTTGAGCAGGAAGGCGTCCACGCCCTCCCCCGGTACGCGGGCGGAGAAATGGGTGTAGGTCAGGTCGGTCATGCCGTGCTTGGCGGCGAGCCGGTAGAGCGCGGCGAGGTCGAGGCGGAGCGCCCACTCCTCGGCACTGACCTGATCTTTCAGGGAGGGGACTTCACGCAAGGCGGCGGCGGTCATGGCACGGATCCTTTTTCGGCAAGTGCGGACGCAGGATGCAAGTGATTGAGACTATCGTACAGGAGCCGCGGCGAAATTGCCAACGGGGATGGTTGTGTTAGGCTGATGTGCAGTGAGCGGCCGCGGCTGGTGCGGCCGGGGGAGGCGTGGTGGCCGAAGAGTCAGAACTGAGTCCTGAGCAGCAAGTGCTGAGCGAGGCGATGGCGATCCATCGCAACGAGTCGCGGAATGCGCGGCTGCGGGCGCTGGCAGACTCGATCAACGATACCGCCCGCATGGCGCGCACGACGCTGACCCTCGTGCTGCTGGTCGCGCTCTATCTGGGCGTGACGCTGATCTCCTCCACCGACGAGAACCTGCTGCGCAATGGCCAGGTGGTGCTGCCGCAGGTGGGCGTCGGTATTTCCGTGGTCCAGAGCTACCTGTTCGCGCCGCCGATCTTCGTGTTCCTGCACGCACAGGCCCTGCTGCTGCTGACCGTGCTGGCGCGGAAGGTCGGACGTTACCGGGCAGTGCTGGATGAGGAAGGCGTGCCGGACGCGCGGCGCGAGGAGTACTGGGACTGGCTTTCCGGCTTTGCCTTCGTGCAGTTGTACCGGACAGAGCGTTCCATCCTGCACCCGCCGCGGATGCTGTCCTGGCTTGGCACCAACGTCGTGCCGCTGGGGCTGCTGGCGCTGGTGGTGGTATCGTTCGTGCGCTACCAGAGCGACGAGATCACCCTGTTCCACAAGGCGCTGTTCGCCATCGACCTGACGTTGGTGGCGCTGTTCAACTGGCGCGCGCACCCGCGGCGTTGGCCGCGCTTGCGGCTGTTACGCGACTGGCCGGGGTTTCTCTGGCGCAGCCTGTGGAAGGGCACGGGTTTCACGGTAGCCATCGTTATATTATGGTACTCGGTGCCCCCAGATTATGATGATGAAGAACAGGAATCGCCACAAGCATGGGAAATTTGGCGCAGTAGCGATAGAGCACCAAATTTACCCTCAAATGAATCTCAAATAGATATCTGGAGTCATTTCACCCAAAAAGCAGTAAATCTATGGGTAGATGCGATACACGGGAAAAATTTACTTGACGCAGGCCCTTGCGAGTGGTGGGGCTATGGCTGTCGCTACCTCGACGTACGGCGAACCGATCTAGTGTCCCAACTAGCCGAGGAGCGTTTTCCTGTATTGCCAAAAAAGGAGCATGATTCAGATTTTAAAAAAATGCGCAGGGTCTATTCAAGGCCACTTGATCTGAGCGGGCGAAATCTCCGGTTTGCTCGTCTTGACGGTGTTTTCATGCCACAGGTCAGCCTGATCCGGGCCGACTTGAGTGGTGCTCGGTTAGCAAGGGCAGACCTTACAAACGCAGATTTGCGGGAGGCCATTGCTGACGGTGTATACGCTGGTTTAGTTGAAATGCCAGGCGCAAACCTTCGAGGAGCGCGCTTTCGAGGAGCTTTTTTGAGAAGCGCATTGCTGGAGGGCGCCACTCTATCTGGAATACATTTGCAGGCATCTACTCTCGATGGCGCAAGATTATCCGGATCCTATATTAGAGAAGGCTTTTTACATGGAGTTACACTGCGAAATGCGACACTAAGGGGTGCGGATCTAACAGGGTCTATATTAATTGGCGCAAACTTTGAGAATGCGAATCTTGCTGGTGCCGATTTGTCTAGAACATCACTTGAAGCTAGCTATGGCAAACCCAAAAATTGGTATCTGATGCGTTTACCTGGCGCTAATTTTATGTTTCGACCTGAAACAGGTAAGTCTAAAATAATAGGGCATCTAAGAAGAAATTATGTGTACTGGGAGGAATTTGCCAATCACAAATTGTGGTGGATGAATAAAAAGCCAATTCACTATTATTTAGAAGAAATGATGAAAAAGGGGTTAGAAAATGGACTATTTTCTAAAAAAATTCCCAATGAAAATGATTTCATTTACTATTCTGCAACTACGGGAGTTTCATCACCTCAAGCTCCTCCCTTAGAATGGCCAAAGGCACAACATACTTCCCATCGAGAATATCAGATTGCTCTAACCAACTGGACTATGCGATACGCATGTGAAAACGTGCATACAGCACTCAGTACTCTAAGACGATGGAGACAAGGAGACCGGCCGCAAGCGAGATACTACGGCTCTTTTCCGGATAGTACAATTAAACAAAAAATTCAAGAATCCATCCTAAATATCAAGACATATACTAAGTCCTGCCCAGGCCTACATGACATAGGATTGGAAGAAATCCAGAGAATATTAAATGATTTATGATGCCATAATATCTAATTAACCCTTTTTAACCTAAGAATCACTTGCTTCTCAATGAGCCTAGCCGGTCGAAGTGAGAGTCGGAGGATAGGATACGCCAGTGGACAGGCCGCTGGGCCTGAAAAATTAGACTGGGCCGACGGTTTTGCCTCTGAGTATGAATATACCGCGCGCAGCAGCTTTCAGCGGTGGGGCGAGAGTTACCGCGGTACTATGTCTGATGGCTCGATGAAGGACACCGTCCGCGCCGCGCTCATCGCCAAGCGGGAGAGCGGGGAGGAATGCCCCGGCCTCCAGGCCATTCCGGAAGACGAGTGGCAGCGGTTTGGTGGAGGGGTGGTAGGGGCCCCGCTCCGTTCTGACTCCCCGGCCTTGAGCCGGGGCCCAGGGTTTGGCCCGGCCACGCTAGGGTGCCGCCGGAAGCAAATACTGGGTCCCGGATGCCCTGCGGGCTCCGGGAAGAAAATGGGGGCGGGCTTCGGGAAGGAACAAAGGGGTGGGCTCCGGGAAGGATAAAAAGGACGGGTCCCGGATCAAGTGGACACCTCCGCAAACCGTCATTGCGACCCCGGACTTGATCCGGGGGAAGCAATCCAGGCTATCGAGACATTGAAAAGCCACTGGATTGCTTCGTCGTTTCACTCCTCGCAACGACGAAATCGAGGTTTTCGGAGGTTTCCCAGTTTGGGACAAGGGGAGTGGGTTGGGACAGGGAATTGAGGGGTTGTGGGGGTGGAAATTAATCCTATTTCAGGGGTGCGCCCGTGGCTCGGCGGGCGCGGGAGGCTTGTTGAGGAGGATCTACATGGCATCTACAATCGATCGACATTGCATCTACATCGCATAAACCCAGTGTCTACATTTTCGGCCCAGAATGTCGATTTTTGTCGATGAATGTAGAGGAATGTAGATGGAAAAATCACGGTGGTACCAAAGTAGCGCATTGGGCTCGTTGCCGCTGGCGATGACCTTGCGCTAGCCGTGTTGCTCGATCCGGAGGGCTTCGCCCGCGAGGTAGAGCGAGCCGGCGATGAGGATGGGGCGGCGGCTGGCCGCGGAAGACGCCAGCGCTTCGGCCAGGGAGGCGTGGGCGGCGGCCTTCAGTCCCGCGGCCTCGGCGGCGGCGGCGAGGTCTCCGGGCGGCAGGCCCGCTGTGCTGCGGGGGACCGGCACCGCCGCCAACGCCTGAACGTGCGGCGCCAGGATGGCCAGCATGGCGCTGTAGTCCTTGTTCCGCAGCATGCCTGAGACCAGAACCGGCTTTTCCGGCCAGCGCGCCAGCTCCTGCGCCAATGCATCGGCGGCGGCGGGGTTGTGGGCGCCGTCCAGCCAGACCGGCCCGGCTGGGGCCGCGAGGCGCGCAATCGGGCCGTCAGGAGCCAGACGCTGCAGGCGGGCGGGCCACTCCACAGACCGCATGGCGGCGGCGGCTTCCGCCTCGCCAATCCGGGGAACGCCCGCCGCTTCCAGGGCCGCCAGCGCCGCGCCCGCGTTCCAAAGCTGGTGCGCGCCCGCCAGGGACGGCATCGGCAGGCGCCAGTCCGCGGCAGTGCTGCGATAGCGGAAGCCCGGCCCATGCGCCGGGCCGTCAGACAGGGGCTCCACCCGCCAATCCCGCCCACCCAGCGAGAGCGGCGCTGCCAGGGCGGCGGTCTCGGCCTCGATCACGGCGAGGGCATCGGCCGGTTGCGGGGAGGATATGACCGGCCGGCCTTGCTTGACGATGCCGGCCTTCTCCCCCGCGATCTTGGTGATGGTGTCGCCGAGGAACTCCCGGTGGTCGAGGCCGATGGGCGTGATCACGCTGGCGAGCGGCCGGGCGACGATGTTGGTGGCGTCATAGCGCCCGCCGAGGCCGACCTCCAGCAGCAGGAAATCCGCAGGAACACGGGAGAAAGCCAGCGTTGCCGCCGCCATGGCCATCTCGAAGAAGGTGATGGGTGCGTCGCCGTTCGCGGCCTCGCATTCTTCCAGCAATGAGACGAGATAGGGCTCCTCGATCAGCTTGCCCGCCAGCCGGATGCGCTCCGTGAATGACACCAAATGCGGGGAGGTCAGGGTGTGGACTTGGTAGCCGGCGGCCTCCAGTACCGCGCGCAGGAAGGCGACGGTGGAGCCCTTGCCGTTGGTGCCGGCCACGTGGAAGACCGGCGGCAGGCCATCTTGGGGGTTCCCGAGCCGGTCCAGCAGACGCAGCAGCCGGTCCAGCGTCAGGTCGATGACCTTCGGATGCAGGCGCCCGAGGCGCTGCACGATCGGGTCGAACGGCTCCACTGGGTCAAGGGCCGCGAGGGAGGTGGTGGGGCGGGTGATTTGGGTCAAGGACCGAACAATCTATAGCTAAATCGTCATTGCGGGGCGGAGTGCTTCTCTCCGCTGAAAAAGAGCACCTTTCCCTGCCGAATGCCCGGCCAGCGGGCCGGGCGTAGCGCCGGGATCTCCCTGAGAGCGAGTTCCGGTGCAAGATCCCGGCTCTCCCGCCGGATCGAGTCCGGCGATCCGGCGGGACAGCGCCCTTCTTAGAGGCTCAACGCTAAGCCCCGTGTGCGCCGTCCGCCAGAGTCTTCACCAGCGCCAGCACATTTTGCACCAATTCCGGCTCGGCCTTGCCGTCGGTGTCCAGATTGTCCGCGACCGCATTGACGATGGCAGAACCCACCACGGCCGCGTCGCCGACCGCGCCGATCTCCCGCGCCTGCTGCGGCGTCTTCACGCCGAAGCCGATGGCGATGGGGAGGTCGGTGTGGCGGCGCAGGCGTTCCACCACCGGCGCCAGCGCCTCGACGGTGGGCGACTTGGTGCCGGTGATGCCGGTGATGCTGACGTGATAGATGAAGCCGCTGGCGGTCCCGACCACTTTCGGCAGGCGCTCGTCCAGGGTGGTCGGCGCGGTCAGGCGGATGATGTCCAGCCCTGCAGCCTCCGCCGGGATGCGCAGTTCCGCGTCTTCCTCCGGCGGCAGGTCGACCGTGATCAGGCCGTCCACGCCAGCCGCGGCGGCATCCTTGGAGAATTGCTCGCAGCCATAGATGTAGATCGGGTTGAAATAGCCCATCAGCACGATGGGCGTTTCGTTGTCGCCTTCCCGGAAGCGGCGGACCATGTCCAGCACCTTGCGCATGCTGGCACCGGCTTTCAGCGCGCGCTGGCCGGCGGCCTGCACCGCCGGGCCGTCCGCCGCCGGATCGGTGAATGGCACGCCCAGTTCGATAACGTCCGCGCCCGCGCCCGGCAGGCCCTTCAGGATATCGAACGAGGTCTCCAGGTCTGGGTCGCCCGCGCTGATATAGGCGACGAAGCCCTTCTTGCCCGTCGCCTTCAGGTCGGCAAAGCGTTTGGCGATGCGGCTCATAGATCCACTCCCAGCGCTTCGGCGACGCTGAACACGTCCTTGTCGCCGCGGCCGCACATGTTCATGATCAGGAGGTGATCCTTGGGTAGGTCCGGCGCGATCTTGATGACGTGCGCAAGCGCGTGCGCCGGTTCCAGCGCCGGAATGATGCCCTCGATCTTGGAACAGAGCTGGAAGGCGTCGAGCGCCTCCCGGTCGGTTACTGGCACGTATTGTACCCGGCCTTGGTCGGCCAGCCAGGAATGCTCCGGCCCGATGCCGGGATAGTCGAGCCCGGCGGAGATCGAGTGCGCCTCCGTAATCTGGCCGTCCTCGTTCTGGAGCAGGTAGGTGCGGTTGCCGTGCAGCACGCCAGGGCTGCCGCCGGTGATGGCGGCGGCGTGCTCACCCGTCTCGATGCCACGGCCCGCCGCTTCCGTACCGATGATCTTTACGTCGGGGTCGTCCAGGAAGGGATGGAACAGGCCGATGGCGTTAGAGCCGCCGCCGATGCAGGCAACCAGCGTATCCGGCAGGCGGCCTTCCGCCTCCATGATCTGCTCGCGGGTTTCCTTGCCGATGATCGACTGGAACTCGCGCACCATTTCCGGGTAGGGGTGCGGGCCTGCCGCCGTGCCGATGACGTAGTAGGTGTCATCGACGTTTGCGACCCAGTCGCGGAGCGCGTCGTTCATCGCGTCTTTCAGGGTGGCGGAGCCGCTGGTGACCGGCACGACCTCGGCGCCGAGCAGCTTCATGCGGAAGACGTTCGGTTTCTGCCGCTCCACATCCGTCGCGCCCATGTAGACGACGCAGGGCAGGTCGAACAGCGCGCAGAACGTGGCTGTGGCGACACCATGCTGGCCCGCACCGGTCTCCGCAATGATGCGGGTCTTGCCCATGCGCTTCGCCAGCAGCACCTGGCCCAGCACGTTGTTGGCCTTATGGCTGCCCGTGTGGTTCAACTCGTCCCGCTTGAAGTAGATCTTCGCGCCGCCGAGATGCTCGGTCATGCGCGATGCGAAATAGAGCGGCGACGGGCGGCCGACATAGTGCTTCGCGTAATAGTCCCACAGCCGCCAGAATTCCGGGTCGTTTTGCGCCGCGCGGAAGGCCTTCTCGACCTCCAAAATCAGCGGCATTAGCGTTTCGGCCACATAGCGGCCGCCGAAGATGCCGAAGCGGCCTTCGTCGTCCGGGCCGCCGCGGAAGGAATTCAAGGTATCGGGCATGGTCCCGCGTTTCCGGTCCAGGGGTTCAGGAAAGGCGGGTAAACTAGATTGCCGCCACGGCGTCAAGAAAGGCGCGGATGCGCGCGGGGTCTTTCTCGCCGGGCGCCCTCTCCACGCCGGAGGAGACGTCCACCGCCGTCGCGCCGGTGAGGCGGACGGCTTCGGCCACGTTTCCGTCGTGCAGACCACCGGATAGCAGCCAGGGTACGGGCCATTTGGTGCCGGTCAGCAGGGTCCAGTCGAAGCTGACGGCATTGCCGCCGGGCAGCGGCGAGCCTTTCGGTGGTTTGGCATCGAACAGCAGGCGGTCGGCCGTGCCGAAATACTGGCGGGCGTTCTCCACGTCAGCCGGCTCGGCGATGGAGACGGCCTTCCAGACCGGCAGGCCGAACCGTGCCTTCACCTCGTCGATGCGTTCCGGCGTTTCCTTGCCGTGTAATTGGATAACGTCAAGGTGGACCGTTGCCAGCGTTTCAGCAAGGAGGGCATCTTCCGGGGCAACGAAGACGCCGACACGCTCCGCTTTGCCCGCCGCCTGGACGCTAAGGGCAGCGGCGAGGTCCAAGGAGGCGAAACGTGGAGACGGCTGAAAGAACATCAGCCCGACCCACGCCGCGCCTCCGTCGAGTGCCGCGGTCATCGCCTCGGCCGTATTGATGCCGCAGATTTTGGCTTGGATGGTCATAGATTACACCGGAGGGTCAGGTCTTTTTCACTGATATAGGTATCGGAGAACATCTTGTCCTCACGAAGGTTAGGATCCATTCCAGAGGCTGCGAACCCGAAGCGCCCGACGCTATAGCAGAAATGCCTCTGGCATGGGTCCCAAATCAAGTTTGGGACTTGGGGAAAGTATGAGACGTGGGAGACGCCGGATAGCTACGCCAGCGATGCTGCAATCGCCCGCGCGGCTTCGCCAGGATCGGCTGCGGCTGTGATCGGTCGGCCGATGACAAGGGCCGTTGCCCCCGCCGCCATCGCATCCGGCGGCGTCATAATGCGCTTTTGGTCCTGTGCCGCCGAGCCACCCGGCCGGATGCCGGGGACGACCAGGTCGAAGTCCGGTCCCATCTCCCGCCGCAGCATGGCCACTTCGGCCGGGGAGCAGACGACGCCATGGCAGCATTGGGCCTGGGCCAATTTGGCGAGCCGCAGCACCTGCTCTGCCGCAGGGGCTTGCTGGCCAACCTCGGCCAGGTCGCCATCGTCCAGGCTGGTGAGTACGGTCACCGCCAGAATGCGGGTTTCGCCGTTGGAGGCTTCCGCGACGGCTTCGGCGGCGCGCATCAGCATTTCCGGGCCGCCGCCCGCATGGACATTGATATAGCGGGGCCGGAGATGGCTCAGCACCGCCCGGAGGCCGCCTGCCACCGTGTTCGGAATGTCGTGCAGTTTCAGGTCGAGGAACAGCGGCGTCTCCCCCGCGACTTCCCGCGCGCCTGCAACGCCATGGGCGTAGAAGAACTCCAAGCCCAACTTCACGCCCAAGACATGGGGCGCCACGGCCCGGGCCAAAGACCTCGCGTGCGGGAGGTCGGTGGTGTCGAGGGCGACGAATACCGGGGCTGTCATGGGTAGCGTTGCCTCAGCGGGCCTGACCGGGGAGGATGACCGCGCCGGAATTATCATTGCCGGGAGCCTGAAGGGCAGCCTTGGCCGCATCGGCCCTGTCTGCTTCCTCCCGCGCCTTGGCGAGGTCGGCTCTCAGCGAAGCGGTTTCCGCCTGGGCGTCTTCCAGGTCCATCAGGCATTCCCGCGCCAGCCGCCGCCAGCGGCCCTGACTGAACCACATGACGATCCCGCCGACAACGAAGCCGACGACCGCCGCTGCCAGCACGGCAGCAAACAAGGGCGGTTGGATTTCCTGGGGAAACAGCGCTAGGCGCAGTGTGACGGGATCGCGGGAGCCGACCATCAACAACACCGCGCCAATCAGCAGCAGTACCGCCAATACCAAACCAACAAGGCGTGTCAGAAACCGCATGCGGGGCAAATCCTTTCCTGCTGCGCAGGTCCTCTAAGGGCTCACCCTATTCCTACGCCAACCATCGGCAGCTTGGCATCAAAATATCGACGCAGCGCTCAGGAATCCGTGTTCAGCCGTTCGCGCAGTTCCTTACCGCATTTGAAGAACGGCACCTGCTTGGCTTCGACACTCACGGACTCACCGGTCCGGGGATTGCGGCCGGTACGGGCCTCACGGTGGCGGACGGAGAATGCGCCAAAGCCGCGAAGTTCGACCCGGTCGCCGGTCGCAAGCGCACTGGAAATCTCATCAAAGATCGTTGCCACGATGCGCTCTACATCCCGCAGATAGAGGTGCGGGTTCTGCTCCGCGATCCGCTGGATAAGTTCGGATTTCGTCATTGGACACTCTCCATTCGCGCATACTGGCTTCGTCTAAAAAATGATACACTCAGACGATTTCGTATCGCTCCCCAAATCAATACCAATCTTCAAAACACCAGTGAGGCCAGCAAGTGCCTAGTTGGTGGGCTTATTGATGCCAAATCGCCCATGGCCCGTCAAGAATCGGCGCAGGGCCCAAGCGTGCGCGGTTCTCCAACTCCTCCATGAACTCCGCCCACCACGGGATTTCATCGTCTGCCGAGCGGTCATAGACCGGGAGGCCGGGAGGCAAGCCGCCCTCGCTTTCCAGCCATTGCATGGCCTGGTCTTCGCCGCCGATGGTATCGACCAGGCCGATTTCCAATCCGGCGCGGCCGGTATAGACGCCGCCGCGGCGCACCTCCGCGACTACGCCATCGCTGAGGGGACGGCGGTCGGTCACCATGCCGAGGAACTGGCTGAACAAGTCATCCACCAGCCCTTCTGCGGCCAGGCGGGCGGGCCGTGTTGTTTCCTGCATCGGGCCGGGCGTGGCTTTCAACTCGCCACTGCGGATGGTTTCGATGTCGATGCCCAGATCGTCTAGCAGGCGGTAGACCTGGGGCATCTGGAAGATGACACCGACGGACCCGACCACGCTGCCGGCGCGCGCCACGATATGATCCGCCGCGATGGCCGCCATGTACCCGCCTGATGCGGCCATGCCGCCGACGACCGCAACGGTCGGCTTCGATTCTGCCAGGCGTCGGAGCGAAACATACAGGGCTTCGCTGCCGCTGAAGGTGCCGCCGGGACTGTTGATGGAGAGGATGACACCCGACACGCGGCCGCTCTCGGCGAGTGCGTGCAGGTAAGCCTCGGTCTTCGGGTTGTCCTCTATCACCCCGGCGATTGTAACGCGGGCAATGTAGGAGGCACGGGGATTCAGGGGGCTGCCACCCTGCTGAAGCCAAACAATCGCAGCCACCAGGGCCGCGATTGCAATAATGGCGGCCGCCCGCCACCAGACCAGCCGGCGCTTCAAGCGGCGGCGGTCCAGGGTGGCGTCGGCCAAACGGTCGGCAACGGGGTCAGTCATGGGTTAGTACCAGCCACCCCGCTGCCGCAACACCGCTTACTCTTCGTCCTGGCCGCCGGAGCGGTTGCGGAGAGCCGCGCCCAGGATGTCGCCCAGCGAGGCACCGCTGTCGGAGGAACCGAATTGGGCCATGGCCTCTTTCTCTTCCTCGATCTCCAGTGCCTTGATCGACAGGCTGATGCGGCGGGAACCCTTTTCAATCTGGGTAACCTTCACATCGACCTTCTCGCCGACGGCGAAGCGGTCGGGCCGCTGCTCGCCACGTTCGCGGGCCAGATCGGAGCGGCGCACGAAGCCGACCAGATCGTTGCCCAGGCTGAGTTCGACACCGCCGTCGTTGACCTGGGTGACCGTACCGGTGACCACTGAGCCTTTGCGCAGGTTGTCGGCGCTCTTCAGCGCGTCGGTGAACGGGTCGTCGACCAGCTGCTTCATGCCGAGCGAGATGCGTTCCTTTTCCAGATCGACGTCGAGAACCTTTGCTTTGACGATGTCGCCGCGCTTGTACTCTTCCATCGCCTCCTCGCCGGACTTCTCCCAGGAGATGTCGGAGAGGTGGACCATGCCGTCGATGTCGCCGGACAGGCCGACGAACAGACCGAACTCGGTGATGTTCTTGATCTCGCCTTCGACCTCGGTGCCGATCGGGAATTCGCGCTGGAACACGGTCCAGGGATTTTCCTGAGTCTGCTTGATGCCGAGCGAAATGCGGCGCTTGACCGGGTCAACGTCCAGGATGCGGACTTCGACTTCCTGGCTGGTGGCGACGATCTTGCCGGGGTGGACGTTTTTCTTGGTCCAGGACATTTCGGAGACGTGCACCAGGCCTTCGACGCCCGGCTCCAGCTCCACGAACGCGCCGTAGTCGGTAATGTTGGTGACACGGCCCATGAACTGGGACTGCACCGGGTACTTGGCCTCGACGCCTTCCCACGGATCGGCCATCAGCTGCTTCATGCCGAGGCTGATGCGCTGGGTTTCCGCGTTGAAGCGAATGACTTGCACCTCGACCGCCTGGCCGATGGTGAGGGCTTCGCTCGGATGATTGATGCGGCGCCATGCGATGTCGGTGACGTGCAGCAGGCCGTCCACACCGCCCAGGTCGATGAACGCACCGTAGTCGGTGATGTTCTTGACCACGCCGTTGAGAACCTGGCCTTCCTTGAGGTTGGCCACCAGCTCGTTACGGGCTTCGGCGCGGGTCTCTTCCAGCACGGCCCGGCGGGAGACGACGATGTTGCCGCGGTTCCGGTCCATTTTCAGGATCTGGAACGGCTGAGGCGTGCCCATCAGCGGGGAGATGTCGCGCACGGGGCGGATATCGACCTGACTGCCGGGCAGGAAGGCCACGGCGCCGTCGAGGTCAACCGTAAAGCCGCCCTTGACCCGGCCGAAGATGACGCCCTTGACCTTCTCGTTGCCTTCGAAGGCGCTTGCGAGAGCCAGCCAGGCTTCTTCGCGGCGGGCCTTGTCACGGCTGAGGACGGCCTCGCCATTCTTGTCTTCGATGCGGTCCACGTAGACATCGACGCGGTCGCCGACGCGGATTTCCGGATCCTGTCCGGGCCCGGCGAATTCCTTGAGCGGAACGCGGCCTTCGGACTTCAGACCCACATCGATAAGCGCCATGTCGTTTTCGACGGAGATGACGCGGCCTTTAACGACGGTGCCTTCGAAACTTGCTTGTTCCTGGAGGCTTTCCTCCAGCATCGCGGCGAAGTTTTCGCCAGCGAAATCCATTTCCTGTGTTTCAGCCATGAAAGGAGTTTAAACTCCGAAGTAAGGTTAGGGTTGCATTAGCCACCGGGCCCGGCCAATTCTCTGGGCCCAAACCGGCGACGGTTTCGATACTCTCTAGCTATTGTTGCATCGGCGGCAGATTGCGAATTTTCTCAATCACTTGAGAGAAAACATCATCCGCATTCAGATGCGTTGTGTCGATGACCAAAGCGTCATCTGCGGGCTTAAGAGGTGCTTCCGCACGTCCGCTATCCCGTTTATCCCGTTCCTCCACGTCTTTGAGGATCTCGGCGTATATACTCGGCTCGCCCGCCGCCCGCAACTCTTCGAATCGGCGCCGTGCGCGGGCTTCACTACTGGCGGTAATATAGAGTTTCAAGTCCGCATCCGGACAAATGACCGTTCCGATGTCGCGGCCATCCAGCACAGCCCCGTCTGCGCCGCCCGGCGGATGGGCGGCAAAGCGGCGCTGAAACGCCAGTAAAGCCGCCCTGACGCCGGGCATTGCGGCAACGGCGGAAGCAGCGTTTCCCACTCGCTCGGTCCGCAGGCGCGGATGGCTGACCACCGCGTCGGCTTGCAGGGTTTCGGCAATGGCCGTCGCCCTTGCAACGTCGTCCGGGGCAGCACCGCTCTCCACCAAAGCCGCACCGACAGCCCGGTAAAGCAGGCCGGTGTCGAGATAGGCATAGCCCAGGTGCGCCGCCAGACGGCGGCCGAGCGTGCCCTTGCCCGCGCCGGCTGGTCCGTCGATGGCAATAATCATGCCGTGGCGGATGCCTCGACGCGGAAGGCCGCGCCAAGGCCATTCATCAGGGGCACGAAATCCGGGAAGCTGGTGGCGATGGGGCCGGCGTCATCCACCCGTACGCCATCCTGAGAGCCCAAACCCAGCACGGCGAACGCCATGGCGATGCGGTGGTCCAGGTGCGTGGCGATGGCATTGCCAGCCTCCGCATTGCCGGTCACCAGACCGCCACCCGTGACGGTAAGCGTGTCCTCGTCCGCATCTGCCTTAACCCCGCAGGCAGCCAGACCCGTGGCGGTGGCGGCCAGGCGGTCGCTTTCCTTCACCCGAAGCTCGCCGACGCCCAACATCGTCGTTCTGCCCTCGGCGAAGGCGGCAATGGCGGCAAGGACAGGATATTCGTCGATCATGCTGGGCGCGCGTTCCGGCGGTACGGTCACGCCCTTCAGGGACGAGTGGCGCACACGGATGTCGCCGATTAGCTCGCCATTCATTTCCCGCTGGTTTTCAACCGTCAGGTCCGCGCCCATCTCCCGCAGGGTCTCAATCAGGCCGATGCGGCCGGGGTTGAGGCAGAGGTCGGTCAACGTCACGTCGGAGCCAGGCACCAGAAGCGCGGCCGCCATGGGGAAGGCTGCCGAGGAAGGATCGGCCGGGACCCGCACGTCCGCCCCGCGCAACACGGCCTCCCCGCGCAGCTCAATGACGCCTTCGCCGTTCTGTTCGCCGCGGGCAATGGAGGCGCCGAAGTGCTGCAGCATCCGCTCCGTATGGTCGCGGGTGGCTTCCGGCTCGATCACGCGGGTTGTGCCGGTGGCGTTCAGGCCCGCCAGCAGGACCGCCGATTTCACCTGGGCGGAGGCGACCGGCAGCCGGTAGTCGATTGCGGTCGCTTCCCGCGCACCGGTGATTGCGAGGGGCAGGCGGCCACCCCGGCGGCTGACGAAGCGGGCGCCAAACTGCTCCAGCGGGCCAATGACGCGCTGCATCGGGCGGCGGCGCAGTGACGCGTCGCCAGTCAGGAATGCGGTGAGGTCGTGGCTGGCCAGCAGCCCCACCAGCAGGCGCGCGCCTGTGCCTGCATTGCCCATATCGAGGACGCCATCTGGCTCCGCCAGACCACCGACGCCGGTGCCATCCACCCGCCAGGTCCCAGGCCCTTCGCGCTCAACCATGGCGCCCAAAGCCCGCATAGCCGCCGCTGTGGCAAGGATATCCTCGCCTTCCAGCAAGCCGGTGATGCGCGTCGTGCCGATGGCGAGTCCGCCGAGCATCAGCGAGCGGTGCGAAATCGACTTGTCGCCCGCGACCCTAACGCGACCGGAAAGCGGACCGGCGGCAGGTGGTGCGAGCAGCGGCGAGGTCATCATTGACATGCGCGTCTCAGTTTAACGGAATGGTGATTATCCATCAGCGATGGTGTTTTGTCTTTGACAGCTTCCATCAATTCTGGCAATGCCGCACGCCATCATTCTGACCGGACTTCCTAACCGGACTTCCAGGAACCGACCAAGGATAGACATGCAGACAGCCCGCGCCGCGCGAGGGACCAAACGCACCTGCACCAGTTGCGGGGAGCGCTTCTACGATCTGGACCGTACACCGATCGTCTGCCCCGAATGCAATTTCGCCCATGATCCGTCTGCGTTCGTGCGCATCCTACCGGTTTTGCCGGTGCCCGAAGAAAAGCCGAAAGCCGCGCCGGAGAAGAGCGACGACGACGAAGATCTGGAGATCGAAGGCGTCGAGCTAGACGACGACGATGATGATCTTTTGCCGGACGACGACGACGACGATGATATCGCCGATGTTGCGGTCGATGTCCCTGTTGACGACGACGAGGAAGAAAGCTAAACGCACCTCTCCCCGCTACCGGTGCCCCAGCACCGGCGCGCCAGATATAGTCGAGATAGGGGCCATAGCTCAGCTGGGAGAGCGCTTGAATGGCATTCAAGAGGTCGGCGGTTCGATCCCGCCTGGCTCCACCAAGAAATCCTCCAGGGCATTGAAGGCCCTGGAGGATTTTGTTTTGAACCGGAGGACGAGCGCCGTGTGCCGCCCTCATGCGACCAGGGCGATGCCTTTGGCGAGGCGGTCGAGTTCCGGCAAAACCTTGTCGGCGGTATCGGGCTGGACTTCCACGATGATGCGGGCGGCGCCGGCGTCGCGGTAGCGGCCCCACTTTTCCACGTCGGGTTCCGCCAGGCAGCAGGTGAGCGGGATGTCGCGGCCGGCCTCTTTCTTCATCGCCTCCCACTCTGGCACCTTGTCCAGGATGTGGTAGTCGGGCCGGACCGAATTGGGCATCCAGCCATCGCCATACTCCAGCGCCCGCTTGGCGGCATGGGGCCAACCCCCGCCCATCAGGACCGGCGGCCCGCCCGCCTGCACTGGCTTGGGCCAGGTCATCATTGGATCGAAATCAACGAACCTGCCATGATATTCGGCCTTGGACTGCGTCCAGATCGCGCGCATGGCCTCTATGCGCTCTTTGCTCTGGCTGATGCGCGTTCTGAAATTGGTGCCGTGGTTCTCCATCTCGTCCCGGTTCCAGCCGACGCCGGTGCCGAAGATAAAGCGCCCGTGGGAGAGTTGGTCCACAGTCGCGACGCTTTTCGCCGTCTGGATCGGGTCGCGCTGGGTAACGATGCAGATTCCGGTCGCGACCTTCAGGGTCGACGTGGCCGCCGCCGCCGCACCGATCACCGAAAACGGGTCCATGCAGTCGTAGTAGCGTTTCGGCAGGTCGCCGCCCGCGGGATATTGAGACTTGCGGCTTACGGGAATGTGGCTGTGCTCCGGAATCCAGAGGCTTTCAAAGCCGCGGTCTTCCAATTCTTTGGCGAGTCGCGTCACCGGCAAGCAATAGTCGGTGATGAACATGATGATGCCGACATCCATGGGATTTTCCTCGTATGGCTTGTTGATTGGCAGGAAGCGTGCCGCAAAACCTCGGATCACGTCCAGCATCTCGGCGGCGGTCGCCGTCTGCGGGAACAGGATGACCGGACCGCCGCTGCCCGCTATGATCGGCGCATGACGAACACAGACACTATGGCAATGCAAATCGCCGGTCCCTGGGGCGAGGCGGAGATCGACGGGTTCCTGGGCTCCGCCGCAGTGCCTATGCGGCTGGCAGCCAATACGGCCTCCGGCTTCCCGACGGTGACGCCGCTATGGTTTCTCTGGCGGGAGCAGGCATTGTGGGCAGCCGCTAAACCCGATGCGGCCATCACTAGGCTGCTGCGGGAGGATGGGCGTTGCGCGTTCGATATTTCAGTCGAAACAGCGCCCTATTACGGCGTTCGTGGCCGGGGCAAGGCAGAGGTACTGCCGGACGGTCTTGTGGTGCTGCGGCCCCTCCTGGACCGCTACGTTGATGAAGAAAAGCGCGGCTTCCGCGCGTGGTTACTCGCGCGGAGTGAAGACGAGTGCGCAATCCGCATTGATCCGCTAAGGCTGACAAGCTGGGACTTCCGCAAGCGGATGACCCGTTAGGTCCGGCGAGTGCCCGCTGTTTCGGTGCTACCAGGGAACTGGCACACCGTGGTGATCGAAAAAGCCGCCGGATTGGCTGGCCTCCAGACCATCGACTACCTGTAAAAGCCGTCCCGCCGCCTCCACCGGTGTTTGCACATCCAGTCCGGACTTGGTGAACGGGGCGGAAAGGCTCGTCTCTACCGTGCCTGGGTGGAGCGCCACGCAGATGGCCTGAGGATGGCGGCGGCGCAGTTCGATGGCGGCGGAGCGGACCAGTTGGTTCAGCGCAGCCTTCGACGCCCGGTAGCCGTACCATCCGCCAAGCTGGTTGTCCCCGATGCTGCCGACACGGGCCGACAGCGTGGCGAACACAGATTTACCGTCTCGTGGCAAGAGCGGCAGAAAATGCTTCATCAGCAGCGCTGGGCCAATGGCGTTGAGGGCGAATGCCTTGGCGAGGCCCTCCGCCGATAGCGAACGCCAGGATTTTTCGGGCTGGTGCACATCGTCGTGCAGGTAGCCGGTCGCATCGAACACCAGCCGCACCTCGCCCAACGACGCGCAATGGGCAGCCGCCGCCGCTATGCTGGTGTCATCCACCAGGTCGAGGGGCGGGTCCGTGCGGCGGCCAAGCGGCAAGGTCTGCACCTGGGCATACTGGCTGGAAAGGATGCCGCTCAAGGCCGAGCCAATCCCGCCATGAGCGCCGATAATGACGGCGAGGCTGCCATCCGGCATCCAGGTCATGGCTGGGCCCTCTCACCACTAGAAAATCTGCGCGCCGCACGGCTGATCAGCGGGCGGACGAGCAAGAAGGCCCGGTAACCTGCCTCCAGAACCGGCATAACGAACGGCGCGCGCGCGGCGGATGCAGCGTAACGCCAGCCGGGCAGCACGCTCCAAATTGCAGTGAATGCCGCCGCGCCGGATGCAAGACCATTGCCGGTCATCACATGCAGTCGGCGGAGCGCGAGGCTGCGGTCCAGGGACGGGGGAAGGGCGTCTGTCTCACCGGAAACATCAACAAAGCAGAGGCTCTGGGCCTTGTCCTGGGCTGCGTATTGCTTGATTTCCCAGGCACATAATGGACAAGCGCCGTCGTAGAATACGGTTACCGATGGCTGTGGCGCGGACATGGGTATGGCACTCCTTGCAATGGGGCGGACCCGGCAATGGGGCAGGCCCGGCGACTAGGAGGGCTGGCCCGGTGCGGCAAAGGCTGCACCGGGCCAGCGGGTGCCCTATTGGCCAAGTTCCGCGAACATTGCCTTCAAGCGCTTGCCCGCCTTGCCGGGGTATCTCTTGTCGGCGGCGGCTTCCAGGCCGCTCATGTCATCGCCCACGACCACGATGCCGACCATGCCCAGGCCATAGTGCGGGCTGCACTTGTAGACGTAGATGCCCGGTGTTTCGAAGGTGAAGGCCGCGTCCTTGTTCAGTTTTGAGCGGAAGGCGGGCACGCCTTCCGGCACCGCGCCTTTCACGAACTCCACATTGTGGCCCTTGTCTTTAGCCACCCAGGTAACGGTTTCACCGGGCTGGATTTTAACGATGGGCGGGTAGAACACGTTCCGCTCTTTGGATTCCGGGTGTTTGTTCAACATATCGACGCTCTCATCGGCGAGCGCCGGCATGGAGACAGAGCCAATAGCAAGAGCGGCAAGCACGGCCGCGCTGCGGAAAAAAGATGCAACTCGCATCGTGTGGTCCTTTTGATCCAAGGGGGTAACAGTAACGATACGCAGTCATTTCCCGGCCGGACGACGGCAGGGTGTCGCTGCGTCAGGGATGATCCGGTATTTCCCGCCGGGCTGTGTGGGGCCTTTACGCAAGAATGCGCGGCGACCGGCGCTTGCCCGCGGTTACTTGTGCGCCTCGCCCCGGGCTTCGGTATAGGTGGCGAGCGCCAGCAGCATGAGCACGGCGCTGGCGTAGAAAATCCAGGCCGGATTGCCATTGTCCATCACCCAGCCGAATGCCACCGGCGTCACCGCATTGCCGAGGCTCAAGCCCGACGAGGTGAAGCCGTAGAGCGTGCCCATCTGGCCCTTTGGCGCCACTGCCCGCACCAGCAGGTCGCGCACCGGCAGCAACATCCCGTTCAACGTGCCGGCTATGGCGAACACGGCGATGGTGACGACGGCGGGCATCTCCAGCAGGCCAAGCAGCGCGGTCAGCGCGGCGATGATCAGGATGTTGACGGTAAAGATCAGCTGCGGCTTGCCATAACGGTCAGCCGCCATGCCGCCCGCCAGATTGCCGAACGAGGACCCGAACAGATAGCCGGTGAGCCCCATGGCGATCAGCGCCGGGTCGATGGAGGTCAGCGCATCCAACGCCGGGATGCTGAAATTGCGGATGCCCCCGAACGCCATGGAATTGACAATCTGGAAGCCCAGCAACAGCAGCGCGGCACGGCTGAGCAGCAAGCGCCAGCCCTTCTTCTCCGGCGGCAAGTCATCGGTAGCCTTACGCTCCGTCTTGGGCTTGTCGGCGTCGGTCTCCAGGTGGCCTGCCTGGGTCAGCAGGACAGCGGCGACCGCCAGGCCGATGCAGCCGCCGATGATGAAGGCCATCTCCAGCCCAAAGAACTTGGCGAGCGGAATCATGATGATCGGCGCGAGCGCCCAGCCGATATTGCCCGAAATGGCGTGGAAGCTGAAGGCGCGGCCAACCCGCTTTTCATGCACCCGCGAGGCGAGGATGGAAAAGTCCGCGGGGTGGAACACGGCGTTCGCCGTGCCGCCGATAACGGCCAGCACCATCATGGCCTCATATGATTGAACCATCCCGTAGCCGACGAAGCTGGCGCCAAGGGCACCCGTCGCCAGGATCAGCGGCCAGCGTGCCCCGATCTTATCCACCAGCATGCCCAGAGGCGTCTGCGCCACCGCGCTCATAATACTGAACACGCCAACCAGCAGGCCCAGTTGGGTGTAGCTGTAGCCGTAATGGTCCACCATGAAGACGAACAGCGACGGCAGCACTAGCTGGTAGAAATGGCTGCAAAAATGCGCGGACGTCACAAGCCCGATGACGCGGGCGTCGTCACGGAGGGAGCCGATTGCGGGGGCGGGAGCAGTCATGCAGGGGCTAAATCAGCTTATCGACGGCTACGAGGATACCGACCGCAGCGCCAAGCATCACGCCAAACCGAGCAGTAAGATTCGCCGTCATGCGCATTTCCAAATCACGAAGATCAGCTTTAGTCGCGACCGTCTCGCCCATCGTTTCGGCAAGCGCTTCTGCCGCGCCGTCTGCCTGGTCGCGGGTAAAGCCGGATTTCTCCAGTCTGCGGGCAAACCGCAATGTATCGAACGGTACTGCTGCCATAGCCATTACATACTCCTATCCACGGGAGCATTCAATCTGGCGCTTATAGGTTAACGCCCTTTAAACCGCGGCGCGCGCTTCTCCAGGAAGGCATTTACGCCCTCGACCCGGTCCTCGCTTTCGCGGGCGCGGTCCTGGCTCCACGATTCCCAGAGGGCGGCGTCGTAGGGCTCGCGGTTCCAGTTCTTGAGGACGGCCTGCTTGGTCATGGCCATGTGCTTGGTCGGTCCCTTGGCCAGCCGCTCGGCCAAGGCCAATGCCTCCGGCAGCAGATCGTCCGGCGGCACGATGCGGTTGATCAGACCGGCGGCGCATGCATCCTCCAGCGGGATGTCGTCGGCCATGTAGAGCCACTCCATGGCGCGTCCATAACCGACCATCTTGGGCAGGGTCCAGGTTATCAGGTCGTCCGGCTGAATCGCGCGCTTCAGCCAGACAGGGATCAGTCGCGCCTTCTCCGAGCAAATGCGGATATCGCAGAGAAGCGCCATGCCGAGCCCGCCACCTGCCGCCGCACCATTGACGGCGGCAATGGTCGGCTTCGGCATCTCCAGCAGCTCCACGCACCATGCGAAGGCGGGCTCCGCCGGGCCGGTCGGCCAGGTTCGCTTGTCCTCGGCGGCGAGGTCCGCACCCGCACAAAAGCCTCTGCCCGCGCCGGTCAGCACCACGGCTCGCACCTCCGCGTCGGCGGAAAGACGCTGCACCATGTCCCTGATTTCGTGTCGCATGACGCCATCGAACGCATTCAGCCGGTCCGGCCGGTTCAGCGTGACCAGCGCTATGCCGAAGTTGCGACGCTCGATAGTCAGGGTGGTGTAGTCGGCATCGTCCGTCATCGCGGGCTCTCTCGCTTCCGTGCATGATCCCACCGCCCGGTTGCTTGCCGATAGCCGCGGCAACACACAGACGATAAACTGGCTGCAGGATTCTATCAGCCGAGGAGGAATTGGCCATGCGGATGATTCGGACACTTGTGATTGCCGGCGCGGCGCTGGTGGCGCTGCCGGCCGCTGCCCAGGACCTGAGCAAGGGCCAATGGATCGACCTGACCCATGCCTTTAACGAAGACACGATCTACTGGCCGACCGCGCAGACCTTCAAGAAAGAAGTGGTCTACTACGGCCGCACACCGGGCGGTTGGTTTTACGCGGCCTACAATTATTCAACGGCGGAGCACGGCGGTACCCATATGGACTCGCCGATCCACTTCGCCATGGATGCCAACACGACGGAGCAGGTGCCGCTCGACCGGCTTACCGGCAAGGGGTTCGTGATCGACGTTACAGCCAAGGCGGCCGAAAACCGCGACTACCTGGTGACGCCCGCCGATATCGAGGCGTTCGAGGCCGAGCATGGCCGTCTGCCCGAGGGCGCCATCGTCCTGCTGCGCACCGGCTGGGGCCAGAAATATGGCGACGTGACAGCCTATATGGGCACGGCGGAGCGTGGGCAGGCCGCCGTCGCCAAGCTGCGCTTTCCGGGCCTGAGCGTCGAGGGGGCGCAGGCGCTGGTCGCCCGCAAGATCGGCGCGGTCGGCATCGATACGGCCTCCATTGACTATGGCCAGTCCAAGGATTTCGCCGCCCATGTCGAACTCATGACCCACAACATCCCGGCGTTCGAGAATGTGGCCGACATGAGCGCGTTGCCCGCGACCGGCGCGACGATCATTGCGCTGCCGATGAAGATCGAGGGCGGCTCCGGCGGGCCGCTGCGGATCGTGGCGCACCTGCCGGACGAGTAAGCCCGGCTGTGTGCCTTAGAACGGCGTGTCGCCCTTGATCGTTATGCGGTGCATGCGGCGGCGCTCGTTATAGTCGGGCACGGCGTAGTGCTGGACGCAGCGATTATCCCAGAGTGTCAATGTGCCCGGCCGCCAGCGCACCCGGCAGGTGAATTCCGGGCGGATGGCGAAGTCCTTCAGGTATTGCACCAGCGGGGTGGACTCTGCCTCAGTGAAGCCGTCGAGCCACTTCACGTGGCTGCCGATATAGAGAGCCTTTCGCCCTGTCTCCGGGTGGGTGCGGAACAGCGGATGGGCGCTCTCGGTCTGGAGGTTACCAGGATCGCGCACCTTTGACGCCATCGCGGCATTGGTTGCATAGCGCGAGCCGCGGTCGCCGCTCTTGCCGCCGACGCACCAGGTCTTCACGTCCTTCAGCGCTTCCTTCATGCCATCCGAAAGCGCGTCATAGGCGGCATACATGTTGGCGAACATGGTGTCGCCGCCCGCGCTCGGTGATTCATGGGCGTATAGCATGGTCGCCATGGCCGGTTGCGGGTTGAACATCTGGTCCGTGTGCCAGGCCGAGCCGAAGGTGAAGGTGTCGGTCGGCTCCTTCACGATCTCCAGAATATCCGGGTAGTCTTCCATGCCCTGCATGAAGGGGTGGTGGTGAATGTCGCCAAAACGGTGGGCAAAGGCGATCTGCTGTTCAGGCGTGATCTTCTGGTCACGCAGAACGACGACCTGCTGCTCCAGCCAGGCGGCCTTCAGTTCGGCGAAGACCTCGTCCGTCAGGTTGGCGAGGTCGACGCCCTCAATCTCCGCCCCCATAGTGCCGGCGAAGGGCTTTACGGTGATGTGCTGGTAGGTAGCGGT
The DNA here is from genome assembly GCA_965222315.1 of Alphaproteobacteria bacterium. Taxonomy (GTDB): domain Bacteria; phylum Pseudomonadota; class Alphaproteobacteria; order Bin95; family Bin95; genus JACKII01. Next base: position 4,931,695 of record OZ244951.1, read on the forward strand.
GCTGTCTAACGGCATGGGGCTGTTTCCTTATGAAAGTCGCTTATTCGGCGGCGACGCTTTCCGCTGCCTGGTCTTCCTGGAGCGCGGTCTGCACGCCGCTGGTCAGCGTGGTTCGGCGCATGTCGCGCACTTCCGACGTATCGGCAAAGCGGCGCACACGATGCATGGTCTGGCGGTTGTCCCACATGACCAAATCGTACTGCTGCCATTGGTGGACATAGACGAAGCGTGGCTGGGTGGCGTGATCGTTCAGATCGCGCAGCAGCGAGCGCGCCTCCGGCATAGGCCAACCGACGATGCCGCCGGCATGGGCCGAGAGATAGAGTGACTTTCGGCCTGTCACCGGATGCTCCCGTACCAGCGATTGGCGTACGGGCTTGAAGTTGGCCTTTTCCTCTTCCGTCAGGTCGGAAAAGCCCAGGATGCCGCGGGAATACATCAGCGAGTGCTCGCAGATCAGGCCCTCGACCTCTGCCTTGCCGTGCTCGTCGAGCGCGTCATAGGCGGCGCGCATGTCGGCGAACTCCGTATTGCCACCGCGGCTGACGACAGTGCGGGCGGAAAGCAAAGAGTACTTGGACGGGATCACCCGGAAGGAACTGTCGGAGTGCCAAAGCTGGTTGCCGAAATTGAAGAACCGGCGGCGGTCCTCCCGGTCCAGCGGCTGGTTGTCCTTGCCCAGGTTCGAGACATCCGCGATCTCGCGGCGCACCCGGCGCTGGTCGTCCTTGATGATGTTCGACTTGTTGTCCGGCAATTCCAGGTCGCCGAAATTTTTGGAGAAATCGATCTGCTGCTCGTCCGTGATGTTCTGGCCGTGGAAGACGAGAACGCCATACTTGTCCATGCCCGCGTCAATGGCGGCAGCGTCTTCGGGCGAGAGCGGCTTTGTCAGATCAACCCCCGAAACCTCGCCGACAAAGTGGCCGGTAAATTCGGGATGGTTGTGCAACTGACGGATTTTGAGAGCCATGGCATCCGATTCCTCATGATAGGACTTTGGACGAATACTACCGCAGTTCCGCTTGAGAGAGAACAGGAGTCTATTCGGACCAGTTCGGCTTGCGCTTTTCGATGAAGCTGGCGACGCCCTCACGGCCCTCCGCGCTGGTCATGCAGCGGGCGAAAGCATAGCCGCCAGCGGTGCGCGCTTCCGCGGCGCTCATGCCGGGCAGGCCCATGATCAGCTTCTTGGTCTCGGCGTTCGCCTGTGGGCTGCAGGAGCGGACGCCGGTGCGGATTTCCAGCTCCATGGCGCCCAATGCGGCCTCGGTCGAGACCACATAGTCGGCGAGGCCCAGCTTCTCCGCCTCCCGCCCGCGGAAGCGGCCGCCGGTCAGCATCAGGCGGCGGGCGGCGGGCAGGCCGATGCGCGCGATGACGAACGGCGCGATCTGGGCCGGCACGATGCCGATTTGGGTCTCCGTCATGGAGAACAGGGCGTCTTCGGTGACCACAACGATATCGCCGCAGCAGGTCAGGCCCATGCCGCCCGCAATCGCCGCGCCCTGCACCAGCACCACGACCACTTGCGGCAGGGTGTTGATGGCGCTGAACAATTCACCGGTGTCGGCATTGCTGGCGGCCACGTCATCCAGGGTCGACTGCTCGCCCTGAAAGACGCTCTGGAAGCCCTTGATGTCGCCGCCGGCGCAGAAAACCTTGCCCTTGCCGCGCAGGGTGACGCCGCGGATGGAGCGGTCTTCGCGCACGGCGGCCACAATGGCGTTCAACTCCGCCGAAACGTCATGGCTGAGGGCATTGCGGGCGTCGGGCCGGTTGAACCAAATGGTGAGCCAGTCATTGTCGCGCTCCAAAAGGAAGTGTTGGCTTTCGGGCAAGGCAGGCGCGGTGGCGGCCGTCATGAGCGTATCTCCGAAGGTATTCTTGTGCAGCGGCGCGCTAGTCTTTCAACTGCGCGGCGAGGCCGAATTGCTGGCCGTTGCGCTCGATCACCTGGACGTTGCCCTGGGTCCCGGGCACGCCCTTGATGGCGACTTCGCTGAAGCCATAGCCTGCCTCTTCCGGGATCTTCATGATCCGGCCGCCTTCGATGGGCGTTACCTTCGGCAGCACCGTGACGACCTTGTCCTTGTCGATATTGGCCATGGCGGTCGCCACGTCCTTGCCCATGCGGTCCAGCTTTTCGATGTTCACGCGGGTGGGGAAGATGACGGTGTAAATGCCTTCGTCGGCAGCCTTGCAGGCGTCAGATGGCGTGATCCAGACGCTCTCCACATTCTCTGAGCCGTCATGCTTCGCCAGTTGCCGGGCTGGGGTTCGCGCAACATAGAAATGGGTGTCGAAGCGTTTCGGCATGCCGGCGGGGGTGATCCAGTGGGCAAAGTGGGCCAGCCGGTCGAGGCAGGCGATCAGGTCTTCCGTTTCCAGGAACTCGCCGAAATCGAGCTCGTTCGCCTCCAGCTTGGCGCGGTAATGCTGGAGCGCGGCGCATTCGTCAGCTTCCAGCACCTCCGCGGCGTCAGACTTGCGGCAGAGCAGCAGGCCGGTTTCCTCGAACGCCTCGCGGATGGAGGCGATGCGGAAGCGCAGAGCTTCCTCGCTGAGGTTTTCGCCGCCGTCCGAGCGTTTGCGCACCACTTCGCTCGCATCGCCCGGATCGGCGCTCCCGCCTGGAAACACCAGTGCGCCGGTGGCGAAGTCGATCTTGTGGTGACGCTTCACCATGAAGACTTCCATGCCCGTCGGTCCGTCGCGCAGCATTAGCACAGTGGCGGCGGGGCGCGGGGTGACGGACTTGTTCTTTTCGTCGCTCATATGCGGGTCATTCCGTGAAAGGTCGATTGCCTCTGTCTTATCCCCATTCGGCCCAAACTGCATCCCCGGATCGCGCAGGCGCGTGAAGGAATTTGCTCTTGATGTCGGTCGAGATAAAAACCACCTCCGGCGTATCAGGCCATAATGGTCCCTTCAATCTAAAAGGATCATACAGCCTGTATCCGTAGATGCTTACTAGGCATTTACGCAGAAAGCGAACGTAACGTAGAGAGGAAAGACGATATGCATGTCAGCGATGTCATGAATAGGGGATGCCAATTCCTGTCCTCCTCAGATAAAGCATTTCAGGCGGCGCAAATTATGCGGAACCATGATTTGGGCGTCGTACCGGTTGCCGAGCAGGAGAAGCTCGTCGGTATCGTGACAGACCGCGATCTCGCGGTTCGGGGCGTGGCCAGCGGAGCCGACCTGAACAGCACATCGGTCAGCGATCTGATGACCGACCAGGTTTACTACTGCTTTGACGATCAGGAATGCGAGCAAGTCGCTGCGAACATGGCCGAAATGCAGGTTCGCAGAATGCCGGTCGTCAACCGGGACAAGCAGTTGGTGGGGGTCGTCTCGCTAGGCGATTTGGTCAATGCGGGCGCGAATGAGGCCGCGCAAACCGCACTGCAAGGCGTTTCCCAATAACCGAGAAACGGGCCGCGTAAAGTGACGGCCCTTCTGGCGCCAATGGCGTCAGGTCAGGGCGGCAGCCAGCACCTCCGCCACGTGAAGGGCATTGCGGCTGGCGCCGTCCTTGATCTGGTGGCGGCAGGACGTGCCGTCGGCCACGATCAGGGTATCCGGCCCAGCCTCGCGAACGGTGGGCAGGAGCGACGCTTCCGCCATCGCCTGGCTTACCTCCCAATGTTTCGCGTCGTAGCCGAAGCTGCCGGCCATGCCGCAGCAACTTGATTCAATCAGTGATGTTTCCAAACCCGGTACCAGCGCCAGCACCTGCTGCACCGCGCCGACTGCGCCGAAGCTTTTCTGGTGGCAGTGGCCGTGCAGTAATGCTTTGGATTGCGGGAGAGGTTTCAGGTTTAGGGAGAGCCGCCCGGTCTTTGCCTCGTTCGCCAGAAATTCTTCCAGCATGAAAGCGTTATCGGACAGTTTCTGCGTATCCGTCCCCGGCAGGACAGCGTGGAACTCGTCGCGCAAGGTCAGCAGGCAAGCGGGCTCCAGGCCCACCACCGGCACGCCAGCGTCCACATACGGCTTCAGCGCCTCAACCGTGCGCCTTGCCTCGGCGCGCGCTTCCTCCACCATGCCGACGGAGAGGTAGGTGCGCCCGCAGCAAAGGGGCCGTCCCTCCGCCTCGATGGCATGGACGCGGTAGCCTGCTGCCCGCAGCACTTTTAGCGTGGCGCGCAGGATCTCCGGCTCGAAGGCGGAATTGAAGGTGTCGTTGAACAGGACCACGTCCATGCCGTCACCTTGGATCGGCCACGACCCCGCCTCCACCGTTCGGAACGGACTGCCCGCCCAGCGCGGCAGGGAGCGCTGGCGGTGGAAGCCCGCCACCTGCTCGCCCAGCCAGGCAGTGCCGGGCAGCAGGCCGTGCAGGTTCAGCAGCGGCGATAACAGCGCGCCCCACTTCGCATAGCGGGGCAGGTGCGCAATCAGGCGGTCTTTCAGGCTGCGGCCATGCTTGGCGTGGTAGTGGTGCAGGACCTCGATCTTCATCTTGGCCATATCGACGCCGGTCGGGCATTCCCGCCGGCAGCCCTTGCAGCCGACGCAGAGGTCCAGCGTCTCCCGCATTTCCTCCGATGAGATGGCGTCCGGGCCAAGTTGGCCGGAGAGCGCAAGGCGCAGCGTGTTCGCCCTGCCGCGGGTTACGTGCTGCTCGTCCTGGGTGACGCGGAAGCTGGGGCACATCACGTCCGGCGCCATCTTGCGGCAGGTGCCGTTGTTGTTGCACATCTCCGCCGCGCCCAGGAAACCGCCCCACTCGCTCCAGTCGAGCGCGGTTTGCAAAGGCACCTCGGCATAGCCCGGCTTGAAACGGAACAGGTCGCGGTCGTCCATGGCGGGCGGACGCACGACCGTGCCGGGGTTGAACAGACCGTCCGGGTCGAAGGCGTCCTTCACCTGCTCATAGGCGCGGGCCAGTTGCGGGCCGACCATTTTCTCCGTGAATTCGGAACGGACGAAGCCGTCACCATGCTCGCCGGAGTGCGAGCCGCCATACTCGGCTACCATTGCGAATGCGCCTTCCGCAATGGCGCGCATCTGCTTCGCCCCGGCCTCCTCCTTCAGGTTCACGATGGGGCGGACATGCAGCAGGCCGACGCTCGCGTGGGCATACCAGGTGCCGCTGGTGCCGTGCTGCTCGAACAGTTCGGTGAGGCGGGTGGTGAAGTCGGCCAAATGCTCCAGCGGGATGGCGCAATCCTCGATGAAGCTGATCGGCTTGCCGGCGGACTTCATCGACATGACGATATTGAGCCCTGCCTCCCGCACGCTCCAGACGCGGCCCTGCCAGGCGGGGTCGGTCACCTTCACCACGGCGCGGTCGTGGCCGAGGTCGGCCATCATCGCTTCCAGCGCGTCCAGCTTGGCCGCCAGATCGCCCGTACCATCGCCCGAGAATTCGACCAGCAGCAGGCAGTCGGGGTCGCCCTGCACCACCTCCGCCATGGTGGCGGCGAACTGAGGCATCTCCCGGCTAAGGGTCAGGATGGTGTTGTCCACCAGTTCGACCGCATCCGGCCCGAGCGTCACCAACTCCTTGGTCGCCTCCATCGCCTTGCGGAAGGTGGGGAAGTGACAGACGCCCAGCACCTTCTTGCTCGGCACCGGCTGGAGGTCCAATTCCAGCGCGGTGAAGAAGGCCAGCGTCCCCTCAGAGCCCACCAGCAGGTTCGCCATGTTGTGCCCGGCGGGGTCGACCCGGTGCAGATTGTAGCCGGCCACGTGGCGCAGCACCTTCGGGATGCGGGCCTTCAATTCCTCGCTGTTGGCAATCGCAAGCTCGCGCATCTTCTGGACGAGTTCGACATAGCCGGGGGAGCCGTCACCGCCCGCCAGATTACCGGGCACCCAGCCGAAATGATGCGCGGAGCCGTCCGCCAGGATCGCGTCGATGCTGCGCACATTATCGACCGTCAGGCCGTAACGGATCGAGCGCGCACCGCTGGAATTGTTCGCCGCCATGCCGCCGATGGTGGCGCGGCTGGCGGTGGAGGGGTCGATGGGGAAGAACAGTCTGTGCTTGGCGAGCGCCTTGTTCAGTTGCCCCAACACCATGCCGGGCCGGACACGCACCCGGCGGTTCTCCACGTCCAGGCTCATCTGGTCGTTGAACCATCGGGCGCAGTCCACGACGATGCTCTCGCCCACCGTCTGGCCGCATTGAGACGTGCCGCCGCCGCGGGGCAAAACCGTGACGCCTTCCTCCCGCGCCAGGGTCAGGACGGCCTGAATATCCGTAACGCTCTTCGCGCGGACCACGCCGATGGGATCAATCTGGTAGATGCTGGCGTCGGTCGCATAGCGCCCACGGTCGAAAGCGTCGAACAGCACGTCCCCTTCCACCTCACGCCGCAAGCGCGCTGCCAGCCGCGAGTCGCCGACGCGGTTGCCGGTTTGCAGGGCGCTGGCGGGGGTAAAGCCATCAGGCATGGCGCAATGTCCCAAAGCGGTGATTGTCGAGCATCGGAAAGCCTTGGTAGCACGCCCGCACACTGGCGCAACCAGCGCTTCCACCGGCCGCAAAGCCGTCAAACCACGCGGTCGCCTCCTAGATTCTTTTCTTTATCCACACGCCGCAACACAATGCGCGTAAGCAACGGGCCGAAGAGTTCGAAAAAGATCGTGGTGGCGACGGTAGTCACCAGTATGGTCTCGGCCAGGGCTGGGGCGGCTTCCGCCGCGACCAGCGCCATGCCGAGCGCGACGCCGGCCTGCGGCGTCAGGGCTAAGCCCATCCAGCGGGATTCCTTTGCGGAAAGGCCGCCCAAACGTCCGCCCAGCCAACCGCCGGCCACCCTGCCAACCACCCGCAGCACAATGAATGCGGCGGCCAGGCCACCGGCATTGCCCAGCGCATCCAGATCTACCGTCGCGCCGGCCAGCACAAAGAACAGCACCAGGAACGGCCAGGAAATATGCTCGATCTCATGAAACGAACTCTCGTGATGCTGGGCCAGATTGACCACCACCGCGCCCGCCGTCATGCCTGCCAGCAGGAACGAAACCTCGAAGTGCAGGGAAAGCCCGGCGCAGAGCAGCACGATGCCAAGCGCCTCCACCAGGGTCGGCTCGCCCGGCGCGATACGGCCGGAGGCATAGGCGGCTGGCAAACCTACGACCAGACCCACGGCGATGGCGCCCGCCACCTCCCATAGACCGCCCAGCAGGCCATGGCCAATGCCGCCGCCGGACACGGCAACGGCCCCCAGAATGATGCTGAACACGATGACGCCCCAGGCATCGTCGATAGCGACAACCCCCAGCAGCACTTTGGAAAAATTGCCAACCTTTCCCTCCTGAGCAATCACGTCGCGGGTGGCGGCAGGGTCGGTCGCGAGGCCGATGCCCGCCAGCAGAAAGGCGAGCGCCACCGGCAAGCCGATGGCCGCAAGCCCCAATCCGATGGTCAGAGCGGAGACAATCGTCACCGCCAGGGAAATCGCCAGGATCGCACGCCCGCGCGCGGCCAGCGCTGCCTTCGACAATTCCCCGCCCAGCAGGAATGCGATCATGGTCAGCGCCAGCTTCGCCACGATATCGTACCAGGCGGTCAAATCGATGGGCAGCAGGTCCACGCCCGATGGCCCTGCCGCCACGCCGAACAACACCAGGAGCGTAATGCGTGGCAACTGCGTCAACCGGCCGAGCGCATCCAGGCCCAGTCCCGCCAGCAGCAGCAGGCCAAAGGTTACCAGCAGGATGCTCAATTCCATGGGCGTGCGGCTCTCGCGTCTCCATCGGGCCGGTTTGGCGCGCAGGGCTGCCGAAGCTGCCAGCCTTGCTTGACAACAAGCCGCCAGACTGCGTGTGTTTTAAGGGTAATTTCAATCATGCCTGTAAGCGCTACTCTTGGAGATATGCAGATGAGCGAATTGTTTGGCATCATACCGCCCATGACCACCCCTTTCGATGCCGCCGGCGAGTTCGAGCCGGACAAGGTCGCGGCACAGGTCGACTGGATGGTGCGGGCCGGCGCCCACGGGCTGGCGGCGGGCGGCTCCACCGGGGAAGGGCACACGCTCGACCATGAGGAATACCGCGACCTGATTGCGGCTACGTGCGAGGCGACGGCTGGGCGCGTGCCGGTGATCGCCGGCGTGATCGTGGACTCGACCCGCGACGCCATCAAACGCGGCAAGGCGGTGCGCGACATGGGCGTGGCAGCGTTGCAGGTGACGCCTGTCCACTACCTGTTCCGCCCCACCGACGACGCGATGGTCGAGCATTTCCGGGTCATGGCCGAGGGAACCGGCGTGCCGATCATCATCTATAATGTGGTGCCCTGGACCTATCTCTCGCCAGCCCTGCTCTGCCGGATCTTCGAGGAAGTGCCCGGCGTGATCGGCGTGAAGCAGTCGGCGGGCGACCTGAAGCTGCTGGCCGACCTGCTGCTGGACGCGCCAGCGGACCGGAAGATTTTCAGCGCGGTCGATGCGCTGATGTATTCCTCGTTCGCGCTGGGGGCGCATGGGGCGATTGCAGCCATCCTGTCCGCGGTACCGCATGCCTCCGTCGATCTCTGGAATGCAGTGAATGTGCAGGACGACCGGCTAAAGGCACGCTACCTGCACGCCAAGATGCTGCGGCTCTGGAATGCCATGTTCGCCGACAATCTGCCCGCCTGCACCAAGTATGCGCAGGAATTACAGGGCGTGCCCGCAGGCCTGCCGCGCGCGCCGATGCCGGCGCCCACGGACGAGCAGAAGGCGGCTGTCCGTCAATGCCTGCAAGCCTTGGAGGTGAGCTTTGTCCCGTGATATCGCCGAGGTCCTGAGCCTCGCCCACGTCATTCCGGTTCTGACGATCCACAATGCGACCCAGGCGGTGCCGCTGGCCAGGGCCTTGGTACGGGGCGGCCTGACCACGCTGGAGGTTACCTTCCGCACCGACGCGGCGCGGGAATCCATCCGCAGGATCGCAGCGGAGGTTCCGGAGGCGATTGTCGGGGCGGGGACGGTCACTGCCCCCCACCATTTGACAGAGGCGACTGCCGATGGAGCCAAGTTCGCGGTCAGCCCAGGCACGGCACCCCGCTTGCTGGATGCCGCGAGAGACAGCCCGCTCGCGTGGCTGCCAGCCGCTGCGACGGCGGGGGAGGCAATGACGCTCGCCGAGCATGGCTACACGCACCTGAAATTCTTTCCGGCGGAGGCGAGTGGCGGCGTTGAGATGCTGAAGCAGCTGGCGGCACCCTTGCCCCTGATCCACTTCTGCCCGACCGGCGGGTTGGATCAGTCGAACGCCGCGGCCTATCTGTCCTGTAAGAATGTGTTCGCCGTCGGCGGCTCCTGGCCGGCGCCGGGCAAACTGGTGGAGGCGGGCGACTGGGACGGGATCGAAGCGCTGGCCCGGAAAGCAGCGGCGCTCTGAGCCACTTTTCTAGTTCCCACTCGCCGGGTCTGGCATGGCGGTGGCCGTGTTAGCGTCGGGTGGCAGGGGGGTGTAGAGCTTGCGGGCGCGGGTTTCGAAAGCGCCCACCATCCGTCCTACCGCCTCGTTAAACACGAGGCCGGCGACACGCTGAAAAATCCGGCTTTTGAACTCGAAGTCCACGTAGAAATCGATAACCGTGCCGCCCTCGGCAGGTTCGAAAGCCCAATGGTTATTCAGGTAGCGCAGAGGCCCGCTGGTGTACTCCACGTCGATACGCGACTCGGCCGGATGGAAGGTCACGCGGGAGCCGAAACGCTCGCGGATCATCTTGAAGCCGATGATGAGGTCCGCGGTTATCACATTGTCCTTGCGGCTGGTGATGCGGCAGCCGGTACACCAGGGCAGGAACTCCGGATAGCGCTGCACGTCGGCGACCAGATCATATAACTGATCGGGCCGGAAAGGCAGGAAACGGCGTTCGGCGTGGGTGGGCAATGGAGCCTCTCAGACCTTCGCTTGCTCTTGGGCCAGCCGCGCCTCACGGGCGGCGCGCAGGGCCTCGAAGTCGCTGTCGGCGTGATAGCTGGAGCGGGTAAGCGGGCTGGACGAAACCAGCAAAAAGCCCTTGCCCCGCGCCATCTGGGCGTAGGCTTCAAACTCGTCCGGCGTAATGAAGGCATCGATGCGGTGATGCTTCGGCGTCGGCTGGAGGTACTGGCCGATGGTGAGGAAATCCACGTTGGCGGCGCGCAGATCGTCCATGACCTGCGCCACCTGGCTGCGGGTTTCTCCGAGGCCGACCATGATGCCGGACTTGGTGAAAACGCTGGGGTTCTTGTCCTTCACCTGGTCCAGTAGCTTCAGCGAACCATAATATTTCGCGCCGGGCCGCACTTCCGGGTAAAGGCCCGGCACGGTCTCCAGGTTGTGATTGAAGACGTCCGGCGGTTGGCGCATGACGATGTCGAGCGCGCCTTTCTTCCCCTGAAAGTCCGGGGTAAGGATTTCCACCGTCGTCTCCGGGCAGCGGGCGCGGATGTGCCTGATCGTGCGGGCGAAGTGAGTCGCGCCGCCGTCCGGCAGGTCGTCCCGGTCGACACTGGTGATGACCACGTGGCGCAGGCCAAGCTCCGCTACCGCTTCACCCACCCGCTCCGGCTCGTGCGGATCAAGGGCCGGTGGCTTGCCGGTCGCGATATTGCAGAAGGTGCAGGCGCGGGTGCAGACGGAACCCAGGATCATCATCGTGGCGTGACGCTGCTGCCAGCATTCGCCGATGTTCGGGCAACCCGCTTCCTCGCACACGGTGGCGAGCTTCTTCTCCGCCACGATGCGTTTGGTCTCGTTATAGACCTTGCCCATCGGGGCCTTGACCCTGATCCAGGAGGGTTTGCGGCCGGAGATCTGATCGGGCTTGTGCGCTTTCTCCGGATGCCGGAGCGCCCGGTCGGCCGGGCCGTGGCGGGAGTCGCGCATGTCGGTGGCGGCGATGTCGGCCATTAGCGGACGCGCTTTCGCGATGTGTACAGCATGAGCCTAGAAGTGGAGCGTCTGGCCGTAGGCGTCAAGGACAGCCTCGTGCATCATTTCGGAGAGGGTCGGGTGCGGGAAGACCGTGCCCATCAATTCGGCCTCAGTCCCTTCCAGGGTTTTGGCGATGGTGTAGCCCTGGATCAACTCCGTCACTTCCGCGCCGACCATGTGTGCGCCCAGCAACTCGCCAGTCTTGGCGTCGAACACGGTCTTGACCAGGCCCTCCGGCTCGCCCTGGGCGATGGCCTTGCCATTGCCCATGAAGGGGAATTTGCCGACTTTTATGTCGAAGCCCTGCTCCTTCGCCGCCGCTTCGGTCAGGCCGACGCTGGCGACCTGCGGACGACAATAGGTGCAGCCGGGAATGCGGGTGGTGTCCATGGGGTGCGGGTGGCCCTTGCCTGCGATTTTCTCCACGCACATGACGCCTTCATGCATGGCCTTGTGCGCGAGCCAGGGCGGGCCGGCCACGTCGCCGATGGCATAGACGCCGTCCTCGCCGGTCCGGCACCACTCGTCGATGGTGATGTGGCCGCGGTCCACCTCGACCTTCGTGTCCTCCAGGCCGATATCCTCCACATTGCCGGTGATGCCGACGGCGGAGATGACTCTTTCGATGTCGATGGTCGTCTCGCCGTCTTCGGTCTCGACGGTCGCCGAAACGCCATCGCCGGACTTATCCAGGTTGGTGACTTTCGCGCCGGTCATGATTTTGACGCCGCGTTTTTCGAAGCTCTTGTGAACGAAGGCGCTGATCTCCGCGTCTTCGACCGGCAGGATGCGGTCGACCACTTCGACCACGGTCACTTCCGCGCCCATGTCGGCGTAGAAGCTGGCGAATTCTATGCCGATCGCGCCGGAGCCAATAACCAGGATGGAGGCCGGAATATCCTCCGGTACCATGGCTTCCTTGTAGGACCAGACCTTGTCGCCGTCGGCCTCCAGCCCCGGCAATTCGCGGGCGCGGGCGCCGGTGGCCAGGATGATGTGCGGGGCCTCAAGGGTCTCCTCGCCGCCCTTGGCGAGCGTGACCGCGACGGTGCCGCCGCCCGCGAGCTTGCCCTCGCCGTCGATGACCGTGACCTTGTTCTTCTTCAGCAGGTGCGCGACGCCGCCCGTCAGTTGTTTCGAGACATCGCGTGAGCGCTTCACCACCTTGGCGGCGTCGAAGGAAATATTGTCGGCCGAGAGCCCGTACTCATCCAGATGCTGGAGCGTGTGATAGACTTCCGCCGAGCGCAGCAGCGCCTTGGTCGGAATGCAGCCCCAGTTCAGGCAGATGCCGCCCAGGTGTTCGCGCTCGACGCAAGCGGTCTTCATACCAAGCTGCGCGGCCCTGATCGCCGCCACATAGCCGCCGGGGCCGCCGCCGATGACGATCAGGTCGAATTGTTGGTCGGACATTGGGTCAATGGCTCCGTGCCGTGTTTTTACCGTTGGATCGAACTATAACGGCATTGGCTTGCGCACGTCTTTAGGGCTTTTGAGCCAAGCGTTGGCAGCCCCCCCTCGATACACCCGCTTCGCCGGCACTCGGGGTGAAGGGGGGGCTCGTACCCTCCGCCCTTCATCTCGAGTGCCGGCGAAGCCGGTGTATCGAGAGATCAGCCTTTTGATCTAAAGCGCTTTTTCCCTAAGGCGCTAAGGCTTTCCCAATCGCCGCGGATCAAAGCCTCTTTCTTTGCCTTGCTCCACTTCTTGATCCGGCGCTCTGCTTCGAAAGCGTCGGTGAAGCGCTCGAAGGTTTGCGACCAAACCAGTTCGACAGGGCGGCGCGCCCGCGTATAGCTTCCGCCGAAGCCTGTCTGGTGTTGCGCGAGGCGATGGCTGATGTTTTGGCCTTTTGTGCTGCCAATGTAGTAGGTGCCATCATCGCATCGCAGCATGTAGACGGCGGCGTTTTCCTCGCCCAACGCTGATGGTTCCCTCTTCAAATCGCCTCTCGATACGCGGCGGATTTCATCCGCCGCACTCGAGGTGAAGGGGGCGGGGTATCACGAAAGCCAATGTCCAATGATCTCGAGTGCTGGCGGGGCCAGTGTATCGAGAGATGGTAAACGAAGCGTGAAAAGCAGCCGGGTCAAACCACCCGCACTTCCAGCTTGCCGACGCCCTCGACCTCACCGACCAGGGTGTCGCCTTTGACGATGGCGGCGACGCCTTCGGGGGTGCCGGTCATGATGATGTCGCCGGGCAGCAGCTCGAAATAGCGGGAGATGTAGGCGATGGTCTCCGGCACGTTCCAGATCATCTTGTCGATGGTGCTGTCCTGGCGGGATTGGCCGTTGACGCTCAGGGTCAGGCGGGCCTTGGCGGCAGGGTGGCCCATGTCGGCGGCGCGCTTCAGGCCGGAGCACGGGGCAGCGTAGTCGAACGCCTTGCCGATTTCCCAGGGGCGACCGAGCTTCTTCGCCTCGCCCTGCAAGTCGCGGCGGGTCATGTCGAGGCCGACGCCGTAGCCGTAGACCAGGTCCAGCGCGTCCGATTCCGCAACGTCCTTGCCGCCCTTGGCCAGCGCCACGATCATTTCCATCTCATGATGCACGTCGCTCGTGCCGGGCGGGTAGGGAAACTCACCCGACGTGGTGACGGCGTTCGCGGGCTTCATGAAGAAAAACGGCGGTTCACGGTCGGGGTCGTGGCCCATTTCGCGGGCGTGCTCGGCATAGTTGCGGCCGATGCAGAAGATACGGCCGACAGGAAAGACCTCGTCCGTGCCCTCGACAGGCAGGGTGACTTGGGCGGGCGGCTGGATGGCGTAGGCGGTCATCGGGCGTAGGCTCCGGCAATCGAAAAGATGGCCGGGTTTAGCGCCAATTGGGCGGGCTGCCAATGCCGGATGCCGGGATGCCGCGCCGGCGATGCGGCGCAAAGATCAGCTTGTCTCCAGCCGGTATTTCAGGAATTGGGCGCCCTGACAGTCCACAAGCCCGGTAAATCTTGCCCCCAGACGGACCAAGGCGCGCCTTTTGGTGCGAGAAGGCGGCAGGAGAAAAGTGACGAACGGGACGCGCGGGTCGGCAATGGCAAACCCGATGCACTTGCGGGCGATGCGGTTGCCCAGGCCAAACGCGCCGGGTTTCAAGACAAGGCCGAAATCCCACTCATCGCCTTCCCTCTGAAATCCTCCCCATCCGACATACCGGCCCTTGTCCAATATCGCCCAATGGCCGAGGCCGTCCCGCCGCCAGCATTCTTCCTTGGCGGCGACAAAGGAGCGAACTGCGGCTTCGTCCCATTCGAACGTCATCAGCGGCAGGTGCGCGGCGATACGCGGATCACTCATATGCGCGAGGATCGCGCCGGGAGCGATTTCGGGCAGGCGGACGAAGGTGATGTCGTGTGTCACCTGCGCAGACCGTCTGAATCGGTCAGACCGGTAGAGGGGCGTTGGATTTCAGCGTTTCCATGGAGAGGTGGGAGGTCACGTTGTAGATCTCCACCCGGTCGATCAGCCGGCGGTAGAAGCCGTCATAGTCGCGGGTGGTCGGCACCTGCACCTTCAGCATGTAGTCGTTCTCGCCGGCCAGGCGGTGCGCCTCGATAATTTCCGGCAATTGGGCGATGGCGTCGGAGAATTTTTGCAGCCAGTCCGTGTCGTGCTTGTTGGTGCGGATCGTGACGTAGAAGGTTTCGCCCAGCCCGGCCAGTTCGGCGTCGAGAATGACACTGTAGCGCTGGATCAGGCCGGACGCCTCGAACTTCTTGATCCGGTTCCAGACCGCGGTACGGGAAGAGCCGGTGATTTCCGCTACCTTGTCGAGCGGCATGTTCGCCTCCTGCTGGAGGACGCGAAGGATTTTCCGGTCGAGTTCGCTTAGGTCGGTGGTTTGCTTTGCCATGGCAGAAATTCGAGAAACTTTCCCTATTTAAGGGGGTAATAACGGCAAACGGCCACAATAATGGCGCTGTATCGCCAGGAACTTGGAAATTTTCCATATATCAGGCGTCGGGTTTCCACAAGGATAAAATCCGTGAAGAAGCTGTTTGCCGCCGCAACCACGACTCATCCTGCTGGCCGGTCGGATGGATGATGCGCATTTCGGCATCGGCGCGGCGGCAGCCCTACCAGTTGCGGCGGTCGTCGTCGCGATCCCAGTGCAGAAAGTCGGGGCCCAGTTGATCCAGCGACGGGCAGCCCATCTGCTTCATCACCATCTCGACTTCGCCCCGCATGATGCCGACCGCCCTGCTAACGCCCGCCTCGCCGCCGGCGACACAGCCATAGAGCGTCGGCCGTCCGACAAAGACGAACTTCGCGCCCATTGCCAGTGCGATCAGGATGTCCGCGCCGCGGCGGATGCCGCCATCCAGCATCAGGGTAATCCGATCGCCGACCGCCCGGTCGATGGCGGGTAACACGTCCAGCGGCGACGGCGCCCGGTCCAACTGGCGGGCGCCATGGTTGGAGACCATCAGCCCATCAACGCCCAGGCTGGCGGCGCGTTTGGCGTCGTCCACCCGCATGACGCCTTTCAGCACCAGCTTGCCCGGCCACAATTCGCGGTATTTCTCGATATCGCTCCAGGTCAGACTGACCGGCAGTTGTGTCGCCACGAACTCGCCGACCTGCTCCGCGTTCGAGCCGGCGGGCGCATAGGGCCGCCAGTTTTCCTGCATGGCCAGGCCGTGGCTCAGATAGTCTTTCAGCCAGAGCGGCTTGGTCAGCGCGTTCAGCTTGGTGCCGAGGGAAAGCTTCAGCGGCCGCCCGAAGCCGTTGCGCTTGTTTCGCTCGCGGTTGGAGCCAACCGGCACATCGACGGTGACGACCAGCGCCGGAATGCCGGCGGCCTCGCAGCGGCGGATCATGTCGTAGCTGATCTCCCGGTCTTTCGCGGAATAAAGCTGGTACCAGCCATGTTCCGGCGCTTCCTTCGCCATCTCCTCCAGTGAGTGCGAGGCCTGGGTCGACATGATGAACGGGATGTCGGCTGCCTTCGCTGCGCGCCAAAGCATTCTGTCACCACCCATGCGGTAATTGCCGACGCCGCCCGTGGGCGCGATGCCATAGGGGGCGGCATAGGTGCGCCCGAACAGGGTTGTCGATTGATCGACTTCCGTCACGTCCACCATGTAGCGCGGCACCAATGCGCGGCGGCGGAAGGCGTCTTCGTTGGTGACGAGGCCGTCTTCGCTGTCGACGCCGCCTTCGATGAAGTCATAGACGATCTTCGGCACACGGCGCTTGGCCTGTTTGCGCAGGTCTTCGAGGTTGATGGCGCTTTCGGGGGTCATGAGGCGTTCCTGGGATGGCGTGTTTGAGTGATTGGAGGAGAGTGTAACGGCATTTGGGTTCAGGAAGAATATGCCGATTGCGCCATCCCGCTGCCGCCTCTACCGTTTGCAGCAACATTGCGGGCGCCGACAGGCCCGCCGAACGCTTAAATTGGGTGCATACCGCCCAGGGAGACCCGCCATGAACGGCATCGATTACATCGCCCAAATACTGAAGCAGGAAGGCGTCGAATGGATGTCCTGCTTTCCCAGCAACCCGCTGATTTCCGCCGCCGCGCGGGTCGGCATCCGGCCCATTGCCTTCCGGCACGAGCGGGGCGCGATCATGGCGGCGGACGGCTTCAGCCGCGTCAGCGACCGCCAGCGCTTCGGCGTGGCCGCGGTGCAGAGCCAGGCTGGCGCGGAGAATGCCATGGGCGGCCTTGCCCAGGCCAACGCCGACAATATCCCGATCCTGGTATTTGTCGGCGGTAACGCGCTGAGCCAGCTATCGGTCCGGCCGAACTTCACCGCCTCCCAGCAATACCATGGCTGGGTCAAAAGGGTGGAGACGATCTACTCCCCCGCGCAGGTGGGCGACGTGATGCGCCGGGCCTTTCATGCCCTGCGGAACGGTACGCCCGGCCCGGTGGTGGTCGAACTGACCGCCGATGTTTGCAGCCAGGAGGTGCCGGAGGCCGGCCAGACCTACAAATCGCCGAAGACGCACCGGCAGTTGCCGGAACCCAGCGCCATTGAGGAGGCCGCCGCGGCCCTGATGGCTGCCAAGCGCCCGGTGATCTGGGCGGGCCAGGGCGTGATGTTCTCCGGCGGCTCGGACGCGCTTCGCACCCTGGCGGAACTGACCGCGACGCCGGTGTTCTGCACCATGCCGGGCAAGTCGGCGTTCGACGAGCGGCACCCGCTGGCGCTGGGCGCGGGCAGCGGCACCACCACCGGCCCGGCGCATGAATGGCTGAGCGAAAGCGACGTGATGCTGGCGCTCGGCACCAGCCTGACCCGCACGCCTTACGGCCAGAAGATCAAGGCCGGCAAGACCATCATCCACAACACCCACAACCCGGATGAATTGAACAAGGACGAGGCCGCCGACATCGGCCTGGTCGGCGACACCAGGCTCACCATCGAGGCGCTGATCGAGTCCATCCAGGAGCAGACTGGCGGCGAAGGCTTCGGCGAACGCTCTAAGACGGAAGGGGACGTCGCGGCGGCCAAGGCGAAGTGGATGGAAGAGTGGGAGCCGGTCCTGAACGGCAACGAGGAACCCATCAACTACTACCGCGTGATCCAGGCGCTGAACGAGACGCTGGACCTGGAGAACAGTATCGTCACCCATGACGCCGGTGCGCCGCGGGACTCGATCGTGCCGTTCTATAATGCGACCGTGCCGCATTCCTATGTCGGCTGGGGCAAGACCACCCATCTGGGCTTCGGCATTCCCCTGATGATCGGGGCGAAGATGGCGGAGCCGTCCAAGTTCTGCCTGAATCTGATGGGCGACGGCGCGTTCGGCATGTCCGGCACGGATGTGGAGACCGCGGCCCGCTCCGGCGCGGCCATCACCACGGTGCTGCTGAACAACAGCGCCATGGCGACCTATTCCGGCCCGACCCGTGGCACGATTGGGGAGGAAGCGCGGAACACTTACGGCGTCTCCACCATGCAGGGCGACTACGCCAAGATCGCCGAGGGCATGGGCGCGGTTGGCCTGCGTGTGAACAAGGTGGCGGAGCTTGGTCCGGCCTTGCAGCAGGCGCAGAAGTTGAACGCGGAAGGCAAGACCGTGCTCATCGACGTGGCGGCGAATGTCGAGGAGCGGCGCTCGCGGTTCTGAGGGGTAGTTTTTCCACCCGGCCCTCGCACTCCCCGGCCTCGCGCCGGGGCCCAGGGTTTGCTCCGTTCGAGAATGCTGAGCCCTGACACGCTTTGCGTTCCGGGGAGTACAGCGCGGACGTTGGCATTGGAACAGAAGGGCTTTAACCTGCTCTGGCTTGGCGAAACAGAGGGAAAAGCATCATGGCGGACAAGTATGAAGGCTCTTGCTTCTGCGGCGCGGTGACGTTTGCGGTGACGGGCGGGCCGATGCTCCAGGGCTTTTGCCATTGCGAGGATTGCCGCCAATGGTCCGGCGGCCCGGTGACCTCCTACGCCCTCTGGCAGAGCGGCGACGTGGCCGTGACCGGCGGGGCGGACAAGGTCGTCTCCTACAGCAAGAGCGGCCAGGCCGAGCGCCAGCATTGTTCCGTGTGCGGCGGCGCGGTGATGACGGCGATCCCGGCGGCGGGCATGACGGACGTCTACCCGCACCTGCTGCAAGGCTTCTCGTTCGAGCCCCAGGCGCATGTCTGGTACGGCGTGCGGGTGGTGGAGATGAACGACGGCCTGCCGAAGTTCAAGGACATGCCGCAAGAGGCCGGGGGGAGTGGGGAGATGGTGGGGTAGGTATGATTTTGCGCCAGTCTCTCGCCCTCCAATCTCCTTTTTCATCCTGAGTAGGGCTGGCCGACGGCCAGACCGTATCGAAGGACGCCCTTCGATACGCCTCGCTTCGCTCTGCTACTCAGGATGAGATGATGTGGGGTTTTGCCCCCCTGGCATTGGCATGGGCCGCGGTTTTGTCCGCGAGGAAGGCTTCAACGCCGAACGGTTCGGGCGGGCCGCTGGCGAGGCCTTCCTCCACCGCTTGTTGCAGGGCGGCGATGGCCTGGTGGCGTTCTTGGTCGCGGCGGATCAAGTCTCGCACATAGTCGCTAGTGTTGCTGTACCGCCCGGAGCGGGACTGCTCCTCCGCCCATTCCTTCATGGGATCGGGGAGGGAAACGTTCATGGTAGCCATGGGGAACTCCTCCATGCGGTTTAGCATCCCATATTGGCAAGGTTTGTTAAAGATGGAAGGGCGCGCTGATGACTGCGATCCCGGCGGCGGGGATGACGGACGTGTATCCTCACCTGCTTAAGGGATTTTCATTCCAGCCCCAGGCGCATGTCTGGTACGGCGTGCGGGTGGTGGAGATGGACGACGGCCTGCCGAAGTTCAAGGACATACCGGAAGAGGCCGGGGGCAGCGGGGAGATGGTGGGGTATGCAGAAATTTCCTTCGCCTGCACCCAATATTTTCTTTGCATTAATCAGTAAACGGTTTATGATAAAGAGCAAATATATGGTATTTGAGGGTAATATGAAAGACGTTACCAAAAACTTTGGCAAAAATATTCTAGACACACAAATTAAAATCTCGAATCAACTGCCTGAAAATTTTCAAAGAATTGCTTTGTCTTTTGAGCGAATATCATCTGAATTCCGTCAAAATATTAATCCTATACTTGAAAAACTGAACAAATCTGCCGCCCACGCTCTTACTCTCGAGGCATCTGACTGGGTCCCGCATTATACAATACCACCAAATATAATTGAATCAAAAACGATCTCAAATGAACAGATTTCTGCTAATTTAGAGGAATATTACATTCAATGCTGGAGTGATATTCAAGATGAGGTATTGAGTAATTTTAATTCATATAAGATATCCAATTTTTCTAAGGAGATACTTGTTCAAGTTCTATGGTGCCACGAGAATAAATACTATGCTAGCGTTGTTCGAACATTGTTCCCGCAAATCGAATCGATGATTCGTGATAGATTGAAACTCAATATTCGAAAACCTGACACCAGCCAGAAGCAGCTGCGCAAACGAGTCGGAGATTTAGCGCCGTCCCAAGTTAACCCCGGCGGGTTACTTGCTCTCAATCTGTATAAATTGATCGACCGCCATATCTACGAGCACGTCGGAGCGGAAAACAAAGTATTTTTTGAGTCAAGTAGCATACCTAATAGACATGCGGTTGTTCACGGCATAATAGAATATAATTCTCTAAAAAATAGTTTGAATACAATATTTTTATATGATTATATTGCACAAGTTATTACTGTTTTGGAAGATGGGTAGAATGATTAATGATTTTTTCTAAATTCCAATATCCTGCAAGTTATAGTCCCGCACCTCGGCCTTCCGCTCTGGGCTCCACCGCCACACATCAGTCTCCGCCGCTAATGGCGCGTACTCATACGGCGTCTCGTCCGGGAAGCGCTGCCTTCTCGCGTCGATTCCGTACATGATCATCCGGGAGCGGTTGCGCACGTAGTCCTCCGTGTACTCGCTCACCGGGTTGTGGACGCCGCCGCTCTTTACGCCCAGCACGCTCGCGCGTCGGTGGAAGCCCATGTTGAAGGTTACGCGGATGTTGTCGCTGGTGTTGGCGAACGAGCCGTGGATCGCCTGGCGGCTGGTCACGGCCACGTCGCCCGGGCCGCAGATTAGCGGCACCGCAGCGGCCAAGCGGTCGGAGCCGGCCTCGGCCACCATCGCCTTGATGTCCTTCTTTCCCCCGATATGCGAGCCCGGCACGACCCAGAGCCCGTTCGCCGCGTCGCAGCCGTAAAGCTGGATCATCATGTTGAAGCCGTGGGTGTGCGGCCCGAGGTCCGGGCTCTGCCAATGGGTCCAGCCGTCCTGGTGCCAGGCGACGGAGCCGCCGAGGCGCGGCTGCTTGATCCAGATCGCCTCGTTGAAGGGGGTGAAGTCCGGGCCGTTCACCGCCTCTGCGAATTTCAGCAGATAGGGGTGGCCGTAGAGGCGCAGCGCCGCATCCGAATGCATCAGCGAGCCGTGGATCAGTTGCAGCACCCATTCCGGCGCATCCGCCGCCGCCTTGGGCTCGTACATTTTGCTCGGATGGCGGCCATAGGAATAGTCGGTGCCGCCGAGGGGGTCGGAAAGCGGCTTCACCCAGGAGATGGAGCGGGACTGCTGGCCCGCGTTGAAGGGCGGGTTGCCGTGGCGGTCCACGTCCGCGTCCTTCGTCACCGGCTGGCGGTCGAGCAGATCGGACAGGTCGCGCTCCAGGTCCGCCCGTTCCTCCGCGCCCAGCACATTGGTGAAGACGTAGAAGCCGTGGCGGTCATAGCTCTCCACAATGGCGGGATCGAGCTTGCCGTCAGCGGTGAAGCGGAACGGCCCGCGATTGTCCATGGCAAGGGCGCGCCGGGTACCCTCTTCCCGGTAGACAACCATCGCTTCTTCTTCGGTGCCGTAATCGACGGTGGCGACTTGCGGTAAAGGCAGATTGACCATGGCGTTTCCTGCTCCCGATTGCTGGGTTGCTTGGGAATCAGGCTAGCAAGAAAAGAGGCGGGCCGGAACCCGCCTCTTGTGCGCCGCCGGGGGCGGAAGGGGTTACTCCGCCGCCACGGCCTTGCTGGATGGATCGAGGTGCGCGACCTTCGGCGCGACCTCGCTTTGGATCAGTTCGAGCGAGCGCCGCCAGGCTTCCGGCTGGTCGGCATAGTCGAAGCCGAACACCAGGGTCTGGCCGAAACCGCCGACTTCCTCGTAGACCTTCTCGATCTTCGCCGCGACCGTGGCGGGGGAGCCCACCAGCCAGTTGTGCTCGGCGCAGTAGGCGGCGGTCACGTCGCTGTCGGGCACGGAGGGATCGTGCTTCAAATATTCCAGGAAGCCGAAATTGGCGAGCAGCGGCAGGAAGTATTCGGTCATCATCCGGCCCATGGGACCGTTCACCGAAAGCTCCCAGGCTTCCTCGTCCGTTTCGGCGACGAACATCTCGCGCACCATGCGCCACTCGCCCCTGTCCGGGGTGCGGCCCGACTTCTTCGCGCCTTCCTCCACCGCATCCCAGTGGCTGCCCACATAGGCGGGATTGAGGTTCAGGCTCATGGGCATGTAGCCATGCTCGCCCGCCATTTTCAGCGTGTCGGAGTTGGCGGAGAGGCCGGCGACGCCGATGGGCGGATGCGGCTGCTGGAGCGGCAGGATGTGGGGCTTGAGGAAGCCGAACATCTCCTCGCCCTTGTTCACATTCCAGTATTGGCCTTTGTGGTCGAAGGTTTCCTCCGTCCACATCTTCATGATGATGTCGAGCGCCTCGCGGGTCATGTCGCGGTTCTGGCCGCTCATGCCATCGACCTGAAACAGGTTCCAGTCGCTGGGCAGGCCGCTGGCCGCGATGCCGAAATTCAACCGGCCTTCGGACAGGTGGTCGAGCATGGCGACGCGGTTCGCCAGTTCGGCCGGGTGGTGGTATGGCAGCAGGAAGCCGCCGGGGCCGATGCGGATGTTCTTGGTCTGCAGAAGGGCCTGGGCGATCAACAGGTCGGGGCTCGGATGCGGTTCCCAGGGGGCGGTGTGATGCTCGCCGATCCAGATTTCCTCAAAGCCCAGTTCGTCGAGCCAGCGGAAGGTCATCAGGTCGTAGTCGTGCCCCTCCTTCAATCCACGCTCCGGCGGATGGGACGGCATGGTGAAGTATCCGAATTTCATGGGCGTGTTCCTCCAGTCTTGCGCACGTTATTGGCGCTTGCAGCTACTGGTCGAAATTGTGCCAGCCATGGGGACGGCTGGCGAGTAACTTTTCGCGGCCAGCTACGTGCTACGGTCGAACGGCGGCCGAGGGCCACGCTGGTTCTGAATACACCTCTATTCCGACTCCGGACCGTTCGCCAACAAGCCCCTGTAAATCAGTGCGCCGAGCGCCCCACCAACTAGTGGCCCGACGATAAATACCCAAAGTTGCTCCAGCGCTAAGGGGCCGGCGAATAGTGCCGGACCAATGGAACGGGCAGGATTAACGGAGGTACCCGTCACCGTGATGCCGATCAGGTGGATCATGGTGAGGGTAAGTCCGATGACAAGGCCGGCCATTGATGGCGTCCCGTTTTTTGACGTCACGCCCAAAATGACGACCAGAAAGACAGCGGTCGCGACAACTTCGAAGATCAGCGCTGACAGCATCAAGAATTCGCCGCCATAGCCCGCGCCCCACCCATTTTGGCCAAGGCCATTCGCGGCAATGTCGTATCCGCCAATCGTGTTTGTTGCGAGGAAGTAAATCAACGCCGCAGCGACCACCGCACCAAACACTTGCCCTATGCAATAGCCAATGAAATCCGTCAGCGACAAGCGTCCTGCGACTAGTGCTCCCATAGAAACAGCGGGGTTCAGATGGGCGCCGGAAATCTGACCGATGGAATATGCCATCGCGATGACGGAGATGCCAAACGCCAAGCTTATGCCCGTTATCGAGATGGCGTCTGCCGCGCCGATGCCAATGCCTCCGCCGGCCAAAACTGCCGTACCAACGCCAAAAAAGACCAACGTGAATGTACCAAATGCCTCTGCGATATATTTTTTCATTGATTCGCTCCAAATTGAATTGCGCACAAACGCGAGCCGATAAGACTATAAATTTAGGTCAGGCTTTCAGGATTCGGCAAGTACTGAGCCGCTCATTCGATGTCATTAAACAATTCAGTTATATGATAATTTAGTTCAAACTGCGCGTGTCTAGGCTCAGGACTCATAACCAGAACGTCACGGTAGCAGCAATGCATATGGCGCTGAAGAAGGTGTTGGCGCAGCGGTCATAGCGCATGGCGATGCGGCGCCAGTCTTTGAGGCGTCCGAACATGCGTTCGATGCGGTTTCGCTGACGATAGAGCCCCTCGTCGTAGGGTACTGGCCGCAGGCGGTTGTTTCTTCCTGGAATACAGGGCTCGATGCCCATGGCCCGCAGTCCATCGCGGAAGGGATCGCTGTCATACCCTCTGTCGCCGATCAAAAACCCGGCGGGAGGCAAGGCCGGCAACATGATGGCGGCGCCCTTGTAGTCACTGGCCTGGCCCTCGGTCAGCAACAAGATCAATGGCTTGCCATCCCCATCGCAAACCGCGTGCAGCTTGGAGTTCAGGCCGCCTTTCGAGCGTCCGATGCAGCGGGATAAAGCCCCTTTTTCAGCAGGCTGGCCGCCGTGCGGTGCGCCTTCAGGTGCGTCGCATCGATCATGATGGTGCCAGTTGCCTGGCTCTCGGCTGCCAGTTCCGCGAAAATCCGGTCGAAGACGCCCGCCTCGCTCCAGCGTTTGAACCGGTTGTAGAGCGTCTTGTGCGGGCCATAAGCCTCTGGCGCATCCCGCCACATCAGGCCGTTCCGGATAACATGAATAATCCCGCTGATGACACGCCGGTCATCCACCCTGGGCACGCCCCGAGGTTTGTTCGGCAATAGCGGCCGGAGCCGGGCGAATTGTTCTTCCGAAAGCCAGAAATGATGCTCTGCCATGGACAACTCCCAATTTTGGGAGTTTGAATCATCCTCCAACCGATTCGGGAATCCCATTTATGGGTCCTGAGCCTAGCTGCCGTTCAGGCGCTGACGCCTGCGGTTTGTGCCGGGAGGGCGGTTTTCCAGCCGCCGGTTGGGATCAGCGGGCTGGCCTCGCAGGCGGTGATTTCGTCGGCGAGCACGGCGCGCAAACGTTTGATATCAGCCTCCTGCCGCTCGTATCGGGCCGAGAGCTTGTTGTCGATGCCGGCGCGGATACCCTTGCGGAAGCGTTTCGGCACCAGCGCCCGGCCAATCTTTGTCGCCGTGCGTCCCTTGATGAGACGGGCGATGCCCGGACGGTTGTAGACGAAGGAGGCGTTTTCGCGCTCGTTCGACGGCTCCACTGGCTGGTCCAGGCCCAAAAAGGCGGTAACCTTGGCCGCGCAAGTGACAGGGTCAAAGAACTCCCGGAAATCCATGATCATCAGATCATCGCCGAACAATGCATGGTAGCGCGTGACGCCTTCGACGTAGCGGCTGCGGCGGACGTGATAGAAAAGCGGGTGCCAGTGCTGGGCGAAGCGTTCGTCTTCCAGGTCAAGCGAGCGGGCGAACGTCTCCGTCTCCAGATTATCGCGGATGCTGTGCTGATATTCCGAGAACGCCCGGTCAACCGGATCGCGGAGAACGCAGATCAGCTTGGTCCGGAAACGTCTGGCCCATGCCTTGATCAGGTCCGGCGAGGCATCGCACCAGAGATAGTCGGTCGAGGCGTCCACGGCCCAAGTCGCGCTTGAATTGGTATGGAACGATTGGAGATAGGCTGCCTCGTCCCGGGCCAGCGTATCGCTGAAGTACTGCCCGCCGGGGCCGGTCCATTCATACTGGCCAAAATCGGTAAAATAGCGAGGCTCCTTGGTATCGGAGACGGCCATGCCGGGATGGGTGGACAGCCAATGCGCCAGGGTCGTCGTGGCCGATTTCGGCGCGCCGACGATCATCAAGAACGCGGAATCGTCCCCAAACTTCAACCCAATTCTCCTGTGCGGCGCGTAAAAAACTGCCGGCTGCTTCTCTCCAGCGCCAATATTTGCCCGGCGCTGAATTGTTCCGGGCATTTTCTAGCATGGTTGCCGATTTCGCGGCAAAACCCAACTGTCAGCCCCGGAGAAACGTCAATAATCACTGCGGCCCAGTGCCATCCCCACCGGTTTGGCGCATTACCACATGTTCCGGTTTGGCGGTGAGCACGGTCTCTCCCTTCTGGTTCTTCACGTCCCAGGCGACCTGAACGTAGCCGCGGTTGCTTTGACGTTCCGACGGCATGGCTGACAGGATTTCCAATACCACATGCAAGGTATCGCGCGCGTAAACGGGCCGGTGGAACACCACGTCATCGAGCCTGCGGCCGGTGACGTTAGTGCCATTGAACAGGCCGATGGAATGGGCGAGGCGGAAGGAGACGGAAAGTGTGTGGTAGCCGCTGGCGATCAGGCCGCCATAGATCGAATGCTCGCGGGCATAGTCCACATCGGTATGGAAGGGCTGCGGGTCGAACTGCCAGGCAAAGTCGATAATGGCGGCGTCGGTGAAGGTGAAGCCTTGGGAGCGGAAGGTCTCACCGGGGACGAACTGGTCGAAATAGCGGGCGGCGACGCCCGGTGCCGGATCTGCCATGACTGGCCTCTGCGGAAAGCGGCGGAAGCCTTATCCCTAGCCCACAATCGCGTGCGGCAGGAAGCGGGAGGAATCGCGGGTGATCGGTGTGGAGTCTTCGCGGACACCGAGACCAGCGGGCTTGCCGCCAACCACCCAGGAGCCCAGCACGGTGTAGCTGCCATTGATGCGCGGCAATGGATGCAGAGCCTGGACGACGGCGCCCTCCTCGCCATAAGGGCCATCGACCGAGAAGCGCTCGCCTGCCGCGCCGTGCCACTCGACATTGGCGCCCTCCCGGCTGAACAGCGGCTTGCGGACATAGCCGCCGCTAAGGTCCGAAGCGGCCGGGTCGTTCTCGAAGAAGGCGGGCAGCAGGTTGGGGTGGCCGGGGAAGTAGCGCCAGAGCAGCGGCAACAGGCCCTTGTTGGAGAGGATGGCTTTCCACGGTGGCTCTAGCCAAAGCACGTCGGCGCTGGGAACCTGGCCGCTGTAGGTGTCGGTAAACATCTGCTCCCAAGGGTAGAGCTTGAACAGCGCGTGGATCACGAAATCCTCGGCATCGGCGAACTGACCTTGGAGATCCATGCCGATCTTCTCCAGCGGCACATAGGCCGTGTCGAGCCCTGCCTGACGGGCACAGTCTTCCAGATAGTGTACGGTGCCGCGGTCTTCTGCATGCCCCTCGGCGCTGGCAAAGTGCAGCGTGCTGACGATGCCGATGCGGGCAAGCGTCTCGACCAATTCTTCCTGGATGATGTTGTACTGGTCGGCGTCCTTTGGCACGAGGCCATAGATGCGCGCCTGCTCCAGCCATACCCATTGGAAGAAAGCAGCCTCATAAAGCGAGGTGGGGGTGTCCGCGTTGTACTCGTAGAGCTTGGCCGGGCCGTGGCCGTCATAGGCGAAGTCCATGCGGCCATAGAGGGCCGGCTCCCCGGCCCGCCAGCTTTCGGCGACGAAGTGCCAGAAACGCTCCGGAATGGCCAGTTCGCGCAGCAATACTTCGTCCCGGCAGGCGCGGTCTACCACCTCCAGGCACATGGCCTCCAACTCGGCGGTCGGCTTTTCGATGTCGTCTTCGATCTGGCGGACCGTGAAACGGTAGTGCGCCCGCTCGTCCCAATAGGGTTCCCCGTCGATGGTGTGGAAATGGAAGCCGAGGGAGGTAGCCTGGCCACGCCAATTCGGGCGCTCGGCGGAGGGGACCCGGAGCATCAGCGCGCCAGTTCGCGGACGGCGGCGACCATTTCAGGCTCGTCCCACTCCGCGGGGCCAATATAGCTGGCCGTCACCTCGCCAGCCGCATTGATGATGTAAGTGCGGGGCAGGCCGCGTCCCTCCAGAGAGGTTGTGAAGGCCGCCTTGGGATCGAGGTAGGGGGTCAGGGCGTCCAGTTGGTATTCTGTCATGAACGCTTCGACGATGTCCCGGCCGCCGCGGTCGGAGGAGACGGCGACCACCTTGATCCCGTCAGCCTCCACCTGTTTTTGCAGGCGGTTTAGGGAGGGCATTTCCCGGACGCAGGGGCCGCACCAGGTCGCCCAGAGGTTCACGACAACGCCCGTTCCCTGAAAGTCGGCAAGGGTCAGCGGGTTGCCGTCTGCGTCCGTGAAACCCGCGTCAGTGGCCTCAAGCGGCGGGTCGTGCCGTTCCAGGTTGGCGAGCCAATCGGCGGCACTTCCAAGGCTGGCAGGCTTTTCGGGAACCGGCACGATTTTGACCGTGCGCTCGGCGTTGCCTTCCCCTCCGGTCATGGTCATGCCATAGAAGACGGCTGCCGCACCGATCACCGCTGCCAGTAACACAAAAGCCAGAGTCCGCATGTCCGCTTCTTCTTCCGATCCGTCTTCCAAGTCCGCATCCGGCACGCCCGGCGCCAACCAGCTTTGGGGCGGGCGCTTCGCTGCCGGTCCGTCCGCCATTATGGCGGAGATCAACGTTTCCATCGGCTTTGACAAGCGCCTTGCCACACAAGACCTTGCCGGCAGCCGGGCGCATGCCGCCATGCTCGCCGCGCAAGATATCATCAGCGCCGATGACGAAGCCGCCATTCAACAGGGACTGAATCAGGTCGAGGCGGAAATCGCCGATGGCAGCTTCCCATTTAGGGACGAATACGAAGACATCCACATGAATGTGGAGGTGCGGCTTCGTGAACTGATCGGGGAGCCGGCCGGGCGGCTGCACACGGCGCGCTCCCGCAACGACCAGGTGGCGACGGATTTCCGGCTCTGGGTGCGGGACGCGTGCGAGGCGGCGGATGCAGCGCTGGCGGACTTGCAGGCCGCGCTGGCGGACCAGGCCGAGGCAGCAACCGACGTGGTCATGCCGGGCTACACGCATTTGCAGAATGCCCAGCCCATTACGTTCGGCCATCACCTGCTGGCCTATATGGAGATGTTCGGACGGGACCGGGGCCGATTTGCCGATGCCCGCGCGCGCATGAATGAGTCGCCGCTGGGCGCAGCCGCGCTCGCCGGGACGCCCTTCCCCATCGACCGGCGGCTGACCGCCCGTGCGCTGGGCTTCGACCGGCCGACGGCCAATTCCATCGACAGCGTGTCGGCCCGCGATTTTGCGCTGGAGTACCTGTCGGCCGCCGCCATCTGTGCGACGCACCTGTCCAGGCTGGCGGAGGAGATCGTGCTTTGGTGCTCGGAAGGCTTCCGGTTCGTGAAACTGACCGATGCGTTCACCACCGGCTCCTCCATCATGCCGCAGAAGCGCAACCCGGACGCGGCGGAACTGGCGCGGGCGAAGAGCGGGCGCATGATCGGTTCGCTGAACAGTCTGCTGGTGATGATGAAGGGTCTGCCGCTCGCCTACTCCAAGGACATGCAGGAAGATAAGCTGCCGACCTTTGAAGCCGCGGATGCGCTGATGCTGACGCTGGCCGCCATGAGCGGGATGGTGCGTGACCTGACCCCACAACCGGAAAACATGCGCGCCGCCGCTGCCCGTGGGCACATTACGGCCACCGACCTGGCCGATTGGCTGGTGCGGGAATTGGGTCTGCCGTTCCGTGATGCCCACCACATCACCGGCAGCCTGGTTGCCGAAGCCGACCGGCAGACCTGTTCGCTGGCGGAACTGCCGCTGGACGCAATGCGGGCGCAGCACCCCGGCATCCACGAGGGCGTGTACGACGTATTGACAATCGAGGCCTCCGTGATGAGCCGGACCAGCGAGGGCGGCACCTCCCCCACCCGCGTGCGGGAGGCGGTTGATGAGGCCCGGATGCGGTTCCGGCTTGAGGCGAACGGAGATGCGCCATGATACGCATGACCATGATGCTGCTGGTTGTCACCGCGCTGGCCTTTCTGGTGACGGCGTGCGGCAAAGCAGGCTCCCTGCAGCAGCCTGAAGACGTGAAGCCCACATACCCGCGGACCTACCCCAGCAAATGAGCGCATTCCACTACCAGAACGGCGAATATTACGCCGAAGACGTGCCGCTTTCGTCCATCGCTGCGGCGGTCGGCACGCCCGTTTATATCTACAGCACGGCGGCGCTGGAGGCTGCCTACCGGGAATATGCCGATGCCTTCGACGGGATGGACGCGACGGTGTGCTATGCGGTGAAGGCGAACGACTCGCTGGCCGTTTTGCGCACCCTGGGGATGCTCGGCGCGGGGGCGGATGTGGTCTCCGGCGGGGAATTGCGGGCTGTGATGGCGGCCGGCATTCCGGCTGGCCGGATCGTTTTCTCCGGCGTCGGCAAAACGCAGGAAGAACTGGCTTTTGCCATCGACCAGGGCGTCATGCAGATCAACGTCGAGGTCGCGAGCGAACTGGATGCCATCAGCGAGATCGCGACAGCCAAGGGGGTGAGTGCGCCGGTTGCGATCCGCATCAACCCGGACGTGGACGCGGGCACCATCGCCCAGATCTCCACCGGTAAGAAAGAGAACAAGTTCGGCATCGCCTACGACGCCGCGCCCGGCCTGTTCCGGCGGGCGCAGGCGTTACCGGGCGTGGAGCCGGTGAGCGTGGCGGTCCATATCGGCTCCCAGATCACCAGGCTGGAGCCCTACCGCGACGCCTTCCTGCGGGTCCGCCGGATGATCGAGGATTTGCGGGCGGAAGGCATTGCCATCGCCCGAGCGGACCTGGGTGGCGGCCTCGGTATCACCTACGACACCGAACAGCCTCCGGCGGTAGCGGACTATGCCGCGATGATTGCCGACGTGTTCCAGGGCCTGGACGTGGCGTTCGTGTTCGAGCCCGGCCGCCGGATTGCGGGACTGGCGGGGGTCATGCTGACCAGCGTGATTGCCGAGAAGGATACGGAGACCAAGCGCTTCGTCATCATCGACGCCGCCATGAACGACCTGATCCGCCCGGCGCTCTATCAGGCCTATCATCCATTCCATCCGCTGAAGGAAAGCGGGCCGGAAAGCGGTTGGACGCCGGCGGACATTGTCGGACCGGTCTGCGAGAGCACCGATCAGTTCGCCAGCGCCCGCGCCCTGCCGCCATTAGAGGCCGGTGACAAGTTGGTGATCGGGGCCGCCGGGGCCTATAGTGCGGTGATGAGTTCTGAGTATAATGGACGGCCGCGCGCGCCCGAAGTGATGGTGCGCGGAAAGGACTGGGCAACCGTTCGCCGCCGCCCGACGTATGAGGACATGCTGGCGGCGCAGCGGGTGCCGGACTGGCTCTCCGACTAGCTGACCAGGTTCGGGAGCCCAATCAGGAGGATCGAAGGCTGGCACAAAGTCGAGGATCGTTCCGGATCAGATCACGCATAGCACTTGCCTGGGCGAGCCTGTGGACGGAAAGAGTCTGGAACGGGCTCTGGCCATTCCAGGCCATTGTGGCGGCCTTTCTGGCACTGGCGTTTTCTGGGCTGCTGCCTGCGCTTGGCCCCTGGCTGCACAGCGCCATTCTGGCTGCAAGCCTGGGCGCGATTGGCTGGATGCTCTGGTCCCGGCGGCGCGCATGGACAATGCCGTCCTGGCAGGAAGCCACCCGGCGGCTGGAGCAGGATAGCGGCGTCGATCACCGGCCCTTGCAGGGCCTGGACGACCGACCCTTAGACGACGATCCCCAGGCGCAGGCGCTCTGGCAGGCGCATCGGCGGCAGTTGGCGGCAAAACTCCATGCCCTGCAACCGAAGGCACCGCAAAGCGCCCTGCCGCGGCTCGACCGGTTCGCGGTGCGGGCCGGCGCGCTGCTGGCCCTGACGGTGGCCCTGTTCCTGGCGGGGAACGATGCCCTCTACCGCTTTGGCCAGAGCTTCCAGCCAAGCTTTGCCGCCGCCCCCGCCGCGGCGCCAGTGGTGGATGTGTGGATCGAGCCGCCAGCCTACACCCGCGCGCCGCCGATCTTTGCCCGCCCGGATATGGCGGAATTGGCCGTGCCGGCTGGCAGCACACTGGTTGCCAGGGTAAGCAATGCAATAGAGCCGGTGCTGACGGTCGATGCCGAAACGCACACGCTGACCGAGGAAAAGCCGGGCAGCCACGGCCTGCGCCTGGAATTGCAGGCGGGAGAGCGCCTGGACCTGCGCGATGGACCGCAGCAATTGGCGGCGTGGGATCTGGATATTGTGCCGGATGAGCCGCCGCTGGTCTTCATGCCGAGCCCGCCCGCGGGGACGGAGCGCTTCTCCACCCGCATCGACTATATTGCGGAAGACGATTACGGCATCACCGAAGCATGGGCCGAATTGCGCCTGCTGGATCCGGAGGGCGAGCCGGAAGGCGAAGCGATGCGGCTGGCAGCACTGCTCGGCAACCAGTCCACGCGGTCAACAGAAGGCTCGATCTTTCACGATCTGACGCCACACCGCTGGGCGGGCCGTGACGTCGAGGTGCGGATGCTCGCGAAGGACGCGCTGGATCAGGAAGCGGTGAGCGATGGCGCAACCATGACCCTGCCGGAGCGCATCTTCGAGCACCCGGTCGCCCGCCAGATCATCGCCCACCGCAAGCTGCTAGATGCCGGCGAGGCGCTGGTGCCCGTTGCCCGATCCCTGGTGCGCATCCTGGAACGGCCGATGGCCTTCAACGGCGATGCGGTGGTTTTTCTGGGCCTGTCGGCGCTGCATGCGCGCCTGCATCTGATGGACAGGGATGAAACACGGGAGGAGGCGCGGGAAACGTCGCGCGACCTGATGTGGGATCTGGCATTGCGGCTCGAGGATGGTGGCCTGTCGGCTGCGGAGAAGGCGCTCCGGGCGGCGCAGCGGGCCTTGCAGGAAGCGCTGGCGCGCGATGCCTCCGACGAGGAAATTGCCCGGCTGGTTGAGGAATTGCGCCGCGCCTTGCGGGAGTTTGCCCGGCAGATGGCGCAGCAGGCCCCGCCGCCCATGCAGAATAGCCCGGAAGAGCAGCAGCAAAACATGGTCAGCGGCCAGGATCTGGAGGAGATGCTGAACCGCATTGAGGAACTCGCCCAGACCGGTGCACGGGACGCGGCACAGCAGTTGCTGGCCGAGATGCAGCGGATGCTGGAGAACCTGCGCAATGCGCAGATGAGCCAGCAGCAGCGCCAGCAGGCATCCGAGATGATGCAGCAGATGAACGAGTTGGAGAAACTGCGCCAGCAACAGCAGAAGCTGATGGATCAGACCTTCCAGCGCAATCAGCAGGGCCAGCAAGGACGCAACCGCCCGCCGCGGCCCAACCAGGGTCAACGGCAGCAGGGCCAGCAAGGACAGCAGGGGCAACAGGGACAACAAGGCCAGGAGGGCCCGGAAATGGGCGATCTGGCGGAATTGCAGGAGCAGATCCGCCGGGGCCTGGGCGAATTGATGCGCCAGATGGGCGAGGGCCGGAACGGCCAAATTCCCCAACCGCTGCAGGATGCCGAGCAGGCCATGCGGGGAGCGAGCCAGCAATTGCAGCAGGGTGACGGGCAGGGCGCACTTGGCGATGAAGGCGAGGCGCTGCAGCATCTGGAAGGCGCAGCGCAACAGATGGCGAATGAATTCGCCCGGCAGATGGGCCAGGGCCCCGGTCAGGGCCAGAATCCCGGCCAGGGCGACAATGACGACGGCCAGGGCCGCGCCAACCGCGACCCGCTGGGCCGGGAGGGTGTGGGCGGCCAGGCCGCCACGGTAGGGCCGAAGGTGCCGGAGGAGTTCGATATCCAGCGCGCCCGCCGCATCCGCGACGAACTCTACCGCCGCAGCGCCGATCCTGACCGCCCGCCGGTGGAACAGGAATATCTGCGGCGGCTGCTGGAGCGGTTTTAGGGTTTAAAGGTACCTCATTCCAATTGCCGTCATTGCGAGGCGCCTGAAGGGCAACGAAGCAACCTATCAACGGCTGGTCCAAATACCTGATTTGATAGGTTGCTTCGCCCGCTTCGCGGACTCGCAATGACGGCGGTTGGGGTGAAAGAGATGGTGCCGGACTACCCCGGCTTGCGGCCGCTGGTGCGGGTGAGGACGCCCTCGACGAAGGGCACGGTTGTGATGTCCTGAAAGCCTGCCGCTGCGAAGTAGGCCTCCACGTCGCCGACCGAGTGCGAGAGGCCCGTGCCGTTCACGATGGCTTCGGACAGGCCCCAGAGGCCGGCATCGGCGGGCGCCGTGCGCTCCCGGTTCAGGGCCTCGCCGACGAGGTGGAACTCGCCACCGGGCGTCAGGGCGTCATATGCCTTTTTCACCACCGCGGTAAATTCCTCCCGGCCGTACATGGGCAGGTTGGAGGCCATGACGGCCACGTCTGCGCCCTTCGGGAAGGGATCGGTATTGAAGTCGCAGGCCTGAGCCTCGACCCGGCCGGTCATGCCGTTCTCTTCGATGAACTCCTTCGCCACCTCGGCGACGCTGGCGAGGTCGAGGACGGTGGCTTTCAGGTCGGGATAAAGTTTGCAGGCCTCGATGCAGTACGCGCCCGAGCCGCCGCCGATATCGATCATGTGCTTCTTGCCGGTCAGATCGACTTGGCGCAGGAACAGCCGTCCCGCGCCGCGGCCAATGGAGTAGGTTGCGCGGTGATAGCGGCGTGCGTCCTCGACGGTGAAGTTGGAGACCTTCACATTATCGGCCCGCGCCGGGGTCTGGTTGCGCAGGTGGTCGGTCAGGCGGCCCCATTCGTTCCAGTCGGGCTTGGTGAACAGCATCCATTCGCCGGCATAGCCGGGCTGGCCTTCAACCAGGAAGCGCTCCACGTCCGGTGCATTTTTAAGCTTGTCGCCATCCCGCTCCAACAGGCCGAGGCCGACACAGGCGACGATAATCCGCTCCCCATGCAGGCGGGTGAGCCCAAGCGCGTCGGCGAGCGAGGCTTCGGTATGGCCGCCTTCGGCCACTTTCGTAAACAGGCCGAGTTCGACGCCCGCCATCAGGGCGGCGCTCTCGCGGTAGGCGCGCACCATGCGTTGCAGTCGGACGGTGGTGGGGCGGGGTTGCTTTTGGTCACTCATTACTGGGCGGTTCCCATTTTGGTTTTTGGCATGAACGCCACGATAAGCGCGGCGGCGGCATCGAACAAAACAAAGATGAACAGGGCGAGCGTATATGCCCCGGTCAGGTCGCGGAGCGTGCCTGCCAACGCGCTGCCGACGCCCGCCATGGTGTAGAAGGCGATGTTGGCGAAGCCGTAGAGCCGGCCGTAAGCCGCCGGACCGAACGCCTCCCGCAGCAGCAATGGGGGCAGCATGACGATATTGCCGATGACGAAGCCTGCAACCACCGCGCCCAGATAAAGGTCGAAGGCCACGTTGGCGAAACTCAGGATGGCGATGCCGCTGCCTTGCAGGGCGTAAGTGGCGGCGGTCAGCCATTTCACTGGCACGCGGGTCGATAGAAAGCCGGTGATCAAGCGTCCGGCCGCGCCGCAGGCAACCCCCAGGCTGACGGCGTAGGCGGCATGATCGACGCTGGCCACATCGCTGCCTATGGCGAGTTGGTGCGATAGGTAGCCGACTTGCGCGCCCAGCCCCAGTCCGCCTGCGATGGCGATGCGCCAGAAGCGGCTTGTTTTTAGCGCCTGACGGGGGGTGAAGCTGGTTTCGGTGGCGGCGCTGGAGGGCCTCTGTGCGTTGGAAGGGCGGCGCAGTACGAGTAGCGCTAACGGCACGATGGTACCTGCAACCAGCAGGCCGACGGCGCTGGCGGCACTGGGAAAGCCATATGCAGCGCTGGCCCAGACCATGAGGGGCACGCTGATCGCACCACCCAGGCTCGCGCCAGACAGGGCCAGGCTGAGCGGCAGGCCCATCCTTGGCCCGAACCAGGGAACCAGGCTGGCGCTGATGGCGGGCGTCGCCATCAGGGGGTAACCGGTTGCGATCAAGGCATAGGCGAGGTAAAGCTGCCAGGGCTCGGTCAGGTGCCCCATCGCCGCCACCCCGCCGCCGACGGCGAGGCCGCTATAGGCGACAGCGAGGCGGGTGCCGAACGTGTCGGCGATCCAGCCGAACACCAGCGTGACCGGGATGGCCAGCCAAAAGAACAGGGCGATGGCGCTGCTTACCGTGGCGGCGGACCAGCCGTGCTCCTTCTGGAGGGCTGGGACGAAGAATGTGTTGCCGTAAAAGACCGTGCCCCAGGCCAGCACCGCCATCCAGAAGCACGCCGCGGTAATGACCCAGGCGAAAGGGGCGGTTTTCCCCGCGGTATTCGTCATGGCGAAGGAAGCCCTATTCTGCCGTCATTGCGAGGATGCTGGGTTTAAGCGCGGACGAGACCGTAGACCGCGGACCGCCGCCGATGAACCTCAAATTTACGCTCGCACGCCGCCCAACGACTTTGCCGGGACCGGAGCCCTTTGCCATTCGACAGGCTCAGAGTGAAGGGCTCAAGCACGGCATAGCGCTGGAAAAGCCAGACTGAGCCGTAACCGTGCTAGCCGCCCGTCGGCAACTGGCATTTGTCTCCGGTCACCTGCAGGAAGCCACGGGCGGGCGCAGGGGTGATGACGAAACGGTATTCGTCGCCGCCGAGTTCGACCGCGTGCTGCAAGGGCAGGATGCCGGACACCTCCGTTGTGGCGCCGTTGATCTTGGAGAAGGTCACCTTGACCGGCTGTTCTTCGTCGAACCAGGCGTGGGCATTGCCGCTGCTGTCCCGGGCAGGCTCGCCGGTGGCGCGGACGACGATGGCGCTGCGGGCAAAGGCGACCCAGTCATTCGTGCCGCGGGTAATGCCGGTTTGGACGATGAAGCGTTTTTGTTCTGGCGCGTTGCGGCAGCGCACGGGATTACCGGCCGAGCGGACCAGGAACATCAGGCGGTCTTTTTTCACGCCCAGCTTCAACTGCTCGCTCAGGAGCGCAAAGATTTCGCGGGCCTCCCCGGTCGGCACCTGCTCCTGCAGTTCGTTTTGTTTCGCCAATGCTTCGTCACGTTCCACCTGAAGGCTTTCGGCGCGGGAGGTGATGGACGAGAGGTCGCTCTCCAGGCTGCGCACCTGTTCCTTCAGCGTGCGGACCTCGCCACGGGCCAGTTCCGTGCCGGCGGCATAGGCGATCCAGCCTAGCGCGAGCAGGCCGAAGATAAGAAAAAGCCATTTAAAGATCGCGAATTGCCAGCGGGCCCGATCGCGCCGTCGTGATTCGCGAAAACCTCGTGCCATTATTCAACCTGCTCAGACATTGGGCGACGGGTGATACCGCCGGGCAATATACAGATTGGTTCTGCCGACTGAAGCCTCGCGTTTGGAATTTCCCCGCGCCGGTAGGTCACGACTAGAACTTCACCACCAGACGGTCACGGACCAGTCCGGTCTCGCCGTAGCGGGTTTGGATTGTCTCCCGCTCCACTTCTACACCCTGGCGGGCGAGCTGGTTGATGCGGTTGCTGATCCGCGGATCGTCCCAGACCTGGTCGATCACGCCGCATTCGATCGTGATCCGGTCGCCGGCGGAAACACCGGCGGCGAGACCGGTAAGGCTCTCTTCGCTCAACACGTCGAGCACCCGGCGCACCGATGCGTTGCTGACGTTGGACATCCGCTCCATGGCCAGCATGCCGAGGCGCCGTTGCAGGGTCTGGCGGGTAGGGCGGGCGAATGGGCGTACAGTGCGTGCCATCAGGTATCCTTGCCTCCCGTTGCGGCGGCGGCCAGCGGTCCGGTTTCGAATGACGGCTGCTCATGCGGCGGCGCCCAGGTGAGGGTGCGTTGCGGGAACGGAATCTCGATCCCCAGCTCGTCGAACCGCCGCTTGACCAACCCCAGGAAAGCGCGCCGCACGCCGAACTGGGTAAGCGGCTTGACCCTGAAGCGGCAGCGGATAATGACCGCACTGTCCGCCAGATCCTG
Organism: Alphaproteobacteria bacterium; assembly: GCA_965222315.1. GTDB lineage: Bacteria > Pseudomonadota > Alphaproteobacteria > Bin95 > Bin95 > JACKII01. Next base: position 4,968,812 of record OZ244951.1, read on the forward strand.
CACGCCCATCACCTCTATGGCCGCCAGGATGTTGGGGCCGTGCGCCGGGTCGTTTTCCAACTCCGCGCCAAGATGCTTCAGCAACTCCATCACATGGTCCGCGTTCTCCCGGTAGGAGATGCCCAAATCGATCATGGCAAACGCGAAGTCCCGTGTCATGTTTTTGACGGTATCGACCGAACTGAAGGGAATGGTGTGCAGGTTGCCCTCGATGTCGCGCAATTCGATGGTGCGGATGGTCAGGCGCTGGACTGTACCGGCGATCCCGCCGAGTTCGACGATATCGCCAACGCTGATCGTGTCCTGAAACAGCATGAACAGGCCGGTAATGACGTCCTGCACCAGTTTTTGCGCGCCAAAGCCAATGGCGATGCCGACAATACCGGCGGTAGCCAGCAGCGGCGCGATATCGAGCCCCAGCGAACTCAATGCCGCGGCGGCGAAGGCAATCAGAAGGAAACCAATCACTATCGTCCGCACCAGCGGCACCAAAGTGCGGGTGCGGGCGCTGCGCTCGATCCGGGTTCCTGTCTCGTCGTCTGTTGCATCCATGTAGACGGCGAGCGTGACGTCGAAGGCCTCCCAAATGGCGACACAGATGAACAGGATCAGGAGCAATTCGCCGACGGTGCCAAGGACTGAGCCTGGAAGATAGGTCACCAGCAACTCGATGGGTTCCAATTGCCAGGCGGCGGCTATCGCCAAGGCCGCGACCGTATACACTGCGAATTTCGCTAAGCGGCCGGCTAAATCGGCGTAGCGGCGCAGGCGTTGTTGAACGACGGGCAGCGCGATGCCGAAGTTCGAACTCTCTGCCTTTTCCAGCCAGCGTTCGAGCACCAGGGTGACTGGCTGGACCAGGAACATGATCACAATCGCGGCCAGCGTTCCCTGGGCGACCAGGATGGACGCTCCCTTAATATCCAATGCCCAGATCATGTAGGAACCAATCGCATACGCGAAGTATGCGGGCAGCCACATACGGGACAGGAACCGCCGCACCAGCACGAACCGGCCTTCTTCGGCGACAATCCATCTAGTGATATCACTCCGGTACCGCAAAATCAGTGTGATGGAGATGATAAGCGCTGCCAGGCCCCACAGCCGCTCAATTCCGGAGAACAGGCTCGCCGGGACCTGCAAGTCGCCGATATTCTCGAAGACCGCGCGGCCCAACGCAATCCAGAGAATGATGCGGCGCAGCCAAATGAACAGGTCGAGCGCCACGTCGTCCCGCATCTGTATTAACCGCATGGTCGGGTGGTAGGGGCATAAAAACACCCGGACCAGCGTGCACAGAGCCAAGCCGATACTGATTGTCGCCAGGATTTCGAACAGGACGCTTTCCGTCCGGACGGGGACCGCCATCACGATGAACAAGAGGTACGCCGTGACCCAGTAACCGACGACAGCGGCAAGCAGCATGGCGAGCTGCCTGGCCAGAAATTTGCCGCGGAGCCAGCGGCTCGTGCCGTCGGGCCGCGGTTCAAGCGCTGGCAAGCGCCGCAGTACGACCACGACCAACCAGTAAACCGTGATCGCGCCGGCCAGAATCACGCCCGTACCGAAAAGGAAACTCAGCCAGTAACTGCTCAGCTCGTCAGAAGTTTGCTGTACATGCAGCCATTTATTCAGGCGCCCTAATGCGACGGCGTCATCCAGGAATTGCAATACTCGCTCAAAAGCGTCCCCCACCGCATCCATCGCAATCTGGACGACGGAGTCTTCAGGAGGCTGTCCCGCAGACTCCGGCGTCTCGGGCGGGTCTGCAGTGGCCGTGCCGACCGGCGTACCGTCGGATGATCCGGGCTGGGCCTGCGGCGGCGTCTGCTGCTTCACGAACTGAATCAGCTGTTTCCGCAAAGTCGGGTTTTCGAGGATGAGAATCAAGGCGGCCAATGCCTGGGTATCGACCGCCTGCGGGTTCGCCGCATCCCCCCGAGGGGTGCTTGACGAGGTAGGCCCATCGGTCCCGCCGGTCCCTTCAGAAGCTCCAAACATGGATTGCGCGTTGACGGAAGCGATGGTGACAAAAACCATCGCCGCTGCCAGCAGACACCGGAAACCGCCATGCAACAGCCACTTGTGCCACCAGTTTCCGGACACTTCTCCGGTTAGTGACCATCGGTGGGCGCAAGAAGAAAACACAGGCATGGTTCCCTGGCTAAGACGGGTCCGGCTAGGCTCGGGGGCTTATAGCGTAGATTGTTGCAGCGCTTCCAGGAATGTCGGCCCGAACTCCTCACTCTTGCGTGCGCCCACGCCATAGAGCGTGCCGAGGGCAGCGAGGCTGGTGGGCCGGGCCGTCGCCATTTCCCGGAGCGTGCGGTTCGAGAAAATGACGTAAGGCGGCACCTTGCGTTCCGAGGCCAGCCGGGCGCGAAGCTGGCGCAGCCGTTCGTAGAGCACCGCGTCGTCTCCGGTGAGTTCCGGTTCGTCTCTGCCGGTCTCTCCCTTCAGGCGGGCGGTGGCCAGGGCCTTCGCGTCCCGGTGCAGGCTGACCGAGTGCTCGCCCTTGAGCACGGCGCGCGCCAGGGGGCCGGCGGCGAGGCTGCCGTGGCCGTCCAGGTCGGAGCGGACGATGTCGGCGGCCATCAACTGGCGGACGATGGAGCGCCATTCGGCCTTGGTATGCTCCGTACCGACGCCGAAGGTGGGCAACTGGTCGTGGCGGAGTTTCACCACCCGTTCCGACGTTTCGCCCCGCAGGATGGCAATCAGGTGCTCCGCCCCGAAGCGCTGGCCGGTGCGGACCATGGCGGAGAGGAACTTTTGCGCCGCGACCGTGCCGTCATGGCGCTCGACAGGCGAGAGGCAGCGGTCGCAATTGCCGCAAGGCTCCGGCATCGTCTCGCCGAAATAGGCGAGCAACGGCTGGCGGCGGCAATCTGCGGTTTCCACGAGCGCCAGCAACTGGTTCAGGCGGGCATGTTCGATGCGTTTCTGCTCCGGCGCCTTGCCGGAGCCCTCGATCAGTTCGCGGCGGAGCTTGATGTCGTCGGTGCCGTACAGCAGCAACGCTTCCGCCGGGTCGCCGTCCCGCCCGGCGCGGCCGATCTCCTGGTAGTAGTTCTCAATTGAGCCGGGCAGATCGTGGTGGCAGACGAAGCGGATGTCGGGCTTGTCGACGCCCATGCCGAAGGCGATAGTGGCGCACATGACCAGGCCGTCTTCGGCGATGAAGCGGTCCTGGATGGCGTCGCGGGCCCGCGCCTCCATGCCGGCATGGTAGGCGAGCGCCGGGATGCCGTCGGCCTGAAGGGCGGCGGCGATATCGTCCACCCGCTTGCGGGAGCGGCAATAGACGATGCCCGCACTGCCCTTGTGCTTCTGCACGAACGCCTTCACCTGGGATTTCACGCTGGCCTTGGGTGCGATGGAGAGGCGGATATTGGGGCGGTCGAAGCCGGAGATGAAGACCTTCGCCTCCCCCCCAAACAGCTTGTCCAGAATGTCCCGGCGGGTGGCGTCGTCCGCCGTGGCGGTGAGCGCCATGCGAGGGACGTCCGGCAGCGCTTCAATCAACTGGGAGAGGCGCAGATAGTCCGGGCGGAAGTCGTGGCCCCACTGGCTGACGCAATGGGCCTCGTCAATGGCGATGCGGCCGGGGCGGAGGTTGCGGAGGCGGCCCAGCATGTCGTCCGTCAGCAGCCGCTCCGGCGAGACATAGAGCACGCGGAGGGAGCCGTCGTGCAATGCTGCCATCACCCGGCGGTTTTCCTCCGGCGTGTTGCCGGAATTGAGCGTGCCTGCGGAGACGCCATAGGCCGCGAGGTTCGCCACCTGGTCGCGCATCAGGGCGATGAGGGGCGAGACGACGACGGTCAGGTCGTTTTTCACCAGAGCCGGAAGCTGATAGCAGAGGGATTTGCCGCCGCCCGTCGGCATGATGGCCAGCACCGGCTGCCCTTCCAGCGCCGTTTCGATGACGGGCCATTGGCCGGGACGGAACTCGCTGTAGCCGAATACCTTTTGCAGGGTGGCCGCCGGATTGGCAGTCACGCTGGGGGCAGCAGGCGGGTCGTCGTGCGGGGCGAAGAACAGATCGTCTTCCAGCATCAGGCTCGGTCGGTGGCGGAAAAGGCCCCTCTATCGGCCTGGATTCTCCGCCAAATTGCAAGCCCTGCCTCAAGGTCAGACGATGCGGCGGAAGCCCGGCAGCTGTTTCATGGCGATGGCGGCGGCCACGGACAGAACGACGACCGAAACGGCAAAGCCCAGAGTTTCCGGCTCGGCGCCCGGCACGCGTTGCAGCAGGGCGCTGATCAGCGGGTGAACCAGATAGATGCCGAGGGAGATGCGCGCCAGCAGGTCGGTAAATGGCGAGGCCGCCAGGGGCAGCATCAGGAGCGCAGCACAGACGGCGGCGGCGATCAGGTTCTGCACCGCGCCATGCGGCCAGCCGAAACTGGTTGCTATCCAGCATGCCGCCGCCGCGGCTCCCGCAACCGAGAGCAGGCGGACGCGGTCGCCATCGGCCAGATAAAGCATCAGGCCCAGAAAGACCGACGGTACCGCGAACAGCCACTGGTAGAATGGCCGGCCGAAGGAGAATTCGGTGAGGAGGAAGAACAGGCCCACCTGTAACGTAGCGAACAGAAGCCACAGCTGGGTGAAACTGCAATGCCGCCGGATCAGAGGCAGCAAGGCGATGAGACCCCAGCCTGCAAAAAAGGCGAACGGCAGGAACCAGAGATGGATTTTGGTGCCGGCCAGGAGCATCCAGTAATCGAACTCCGACGAAAGCGGCGCGCCGCTGACCAGCGCATCCGCGACCTTGGCCGCGCCGTAAATCACGCTCCATGCGGCCCAGGGGAGCAGGAGCCGGGTGCCACGGCGGCGCTCCGACCCCGCGCGGCCGCTTGTGGTCAGGGCGAAATAGAGCAGGAACGCGACGAACATGGGCAACGCGGCATAGCCGAGCCAGGCGAACGGCGCATGCTCATGAAACCAGACGATGCCGAGCGCGCCAGCAAAGCGCGCAATATCGACGGCACCGTTACGGTCGATTTGGCCCGCTGCGGCTGTTGCCGACCGATGCGTGGTGTAGATGCTGGTGCCAACTAACACTAAAGCTCTCGCCTAACCTGTTTACCGCATTTCCGACCGGTCCCGGTGAGATTCGCGGTTATTTGATAGAAAGGCTGTCTTGAGAGAACGTTACGTCAACCGTCTAAATATCCAATTAATAGTGATATTTATCATTGAATCGCGGGAGATGTCTTTTTTCGATTCGGAGCTACAAGCCGAATCAATTTGCCGTACTATTCGATGCTATCGGCGTGGATAAAGGGATTCTTATCGTAGGCGGGTTGACGCCCGTTTGGCCGCAGCAGGGCTATGTGCCGAATCGCAATGCCGGAAACCGGCGTAACTCTAGTGGCGGATAGCGCCCACTAGCGTCCCGAATTGGCGGTAGGCTCTCAGCCCCGATCCCCGGTTCAAGTGGGGCGATCGGGGCCAAGAGCCTTAGCAGAGTATTGGCGCGCGGCCGTTAAGCCTGCGCGCCGCGCACCAGCCGTCCCGGCAATGCGCCGGTCTCCTGGCCGTTGCGGTAGACAACCTGGCCCGCGACTATGGTGGCGTCATAACCCCTGGTCCGTTGCACCATGCGTTTGCCATTGGCGGGCAGGTCGTAGAGCACTTCCGGCGGGTTGATGCCGAGTTTGTCGTAATCGATGACGTTGATATCCGCCTTCTTGCCCACTTCCAGCAGGCCGCGGTCCATCAGACCGATGGCTTCCGCGTTGTCGCGGGTCAAGCGCTTCACCGCCCACTCCAGCGGCATCTGTCCGCCGCGGGTGCGGTCGCGGGTCCAGTGGGTCAGCATGTAGGTGAAGGCGCTGGCGTCGCTAAGGAAGCCCACATGCGCGCCGCCGTCGCCGAGGCCGATCAGCGTGTGCGGACTGCGCATCATCTCCGCCGTCACCTCACAATCGCCGTAGGAGTAGTTGGCGCGGGCAGTGAACAGCATCGCCTTGCTGTCATTCTGCATCAGCAGGTCGTAGGCCATTTCCTGGGGCTTGACGCCGGCGCGCGCCGCCCGTGCTGTGACGGAGTCTTCCGGGCCGGGCTCATAGTTCGGCGGATCGCCGAGTGGGAACAGCTGATCGAAATTGGCAGCCCGATACGCCATAGGATGGTTCTCGGGAAATTCGTCGATCAGTTTTGCCCGGAATTCGGGCGTCTTTAGCTTTGCGATTTTGTCCTCGAACTCCAGGTCGGCAATTTCTTTCCAACTCTCGCAGAGCATGAAGGGATTCATGCTGATCTCGAAGCCCAGCATCAGGCCGATGGGACGGGGCAGCACCTGGCCGGTGATCTTCTCGCCCGCGGCGTTGGCGGCCTCGATGCCGTTCAGGGTGGTGCGCCAGACATCCGGCCGGTCGTCGAACTGGATCAGGCTCATGGTCATGGGCCGGCCGCTTTCCTGGCCCATGCGGCGGAGCATGGTCATTTCCGCTTCCGGCTCGTCGAAATCGCTGATCATCTGGAGCCAGCCCTTGCCAGTCTTGCCGACGGCGCGGGCGATCTCTATCAGCTCGTCGGCAGGCGCACCCAAGGTCGGCGTGTGCGCGCCCGCTTTGGTCTTGTGGTTGATGGTGCGGCTGGTGGAGAAGCCGAGGGCGCCGGCCTCAATCGCCTCCGCCGCGAGCGCCGCCATTTCGGCTTGCTCTTCCGGCGTGGCGTCCGCCTGGGCCACGGCCCGGTCGTCCATCACGTAGACGCGCAGCGCGGCGTGCGGCACCTGGGTGACGACGTCGATGTCGAAGGGCTTGCCGTCGATGGAATCCAGATAGTCGCCGAACGACTCCCAATTCCAGGGCAGGCCCTTGGCCAGGACAGGCTCCGGGATATCCTCCACGCCTTCCATCAGCTCGACGAGCTTGTGGCGCTGGTGCGGCTTGCAGGGGGCGAAGCCGACGCCGCAATTGCCGACCATCACCGTGGTGACGCCGTTCCAGGAGGAGGGGTCGATGCGGTTGGACCAGGTGACCTGCCCGTCATAATGGGTGTGAACGTCGATGAAGCCGGGCGTGACGATCTTGCCTTTGGCGCAGAGCTCTTCCTTGCCCGCCGGGATGCCACCGCCGATGGCGCTGATTTTCCCATCGGTCACGGCCAGATCGGCCTTGTAGGGCGCGCCGCCGGAGCCGTCGTAGATGGTGCCGTTGCGGATAACGAGATCTGCGGTCATTGCTGCTTCTCCAATATCGGTTTCGTCGGGCGCGCCGCCTATTCGGCAGCGACGGCCAATGCCTCTTCAGGCCCGCTCTGGGCGCCACGTACCAGGCGGCCCGGGAGGGCGCCGGTCTCAACGCCATTCCGCTGGACGATCTGGCCCGCAACGATGGTGGCCTCGTAGCCCCTGGTCCGTTGCACCATGCGCTTGCCACCGGCTGGCAGGTCGTAGAGCACCTCCGGCGGACAGATGGCGAGGTTGGCGTAGTCGATGACGTTGATGTCCGCCTTCTTGCCCACTTGCAGCAAGCCGCGGTCCATCAGGCCGATGGCTTCCGCATTGTCCCGGGTCAGGCGCTTGATGGCCCATTCCAGCGGCACGCGCTCGCCGCGGGAGCGGTCGCGGGTCCAGTGGGTCAGCATGAAAGTGATGGCGCTGGCGTCGGTCAGCACGCCCACGTGCGCACCGCCGTCGCCGAGGCCGACCAGGGTGTTCGGGTGCTGCATCATGTCTTTGACGGTGTTGAGATCGCCATAGGCATAGTTCGACAGCGGGCGGTAGAGGATCGCCTTGCCGTCATTCTCCAGCAGCATGTCGTAGACGACTTCTTTGGGTGGGCGGCCCTGGCGCTTTGCCTCTGCGGCGACGGATTTTTCCGGGCCGGGCTCGTAGTCCGGCGGATCGCCCAGCGGGAAAATGCGCTCCCAATTGGTGACGCGGGAGAGCATCAGATGGTCTTCCTGCTTTTCAGACAGCAGGGTGGCCCGCACTTCCGGCTTGCGCAGTTCGGCAACCTTCTCCGCGTGGGGAAGGTCGGCGAGCTTGCGCCAGGTTTCGCAGGCCATGAACGGGTTCAGGCTGATCTCGAAGCCCAGCATAACGCCGGTCGGCCGGGTCAGGACCTGGCCGACGATCTGCGCGCCATTATCGTTGGCTTTCGCAATGTCGGACATGGTGTCCCGCCAGAGTTCCGGGCGGTTGTCCCGCTGTAGAACCGTGATGGTCATGGGGCGGTTGGAGGCTTTGGCCATCCGCTGCAGCGTCGCCATCTCTTCCGCCGGATCGTCAAAGTCGGAGATGACCTGGAGCCAGCCCCGGCCTGTCTCGCCTACCGCCGCCGCGATTTCCACCAGTTCCTGCTCTGCCGCGCCGAGGGTCGGGGTGTAGTCGCCCGCGACGGTACGGTGGTTGATGGTGCGGCTGGTAGAGAAGCCGAGCGCCCCTGACTTGATGCCGTCCGCTGCGAGTTTGGCCATAGCCGCGCGGTCTTCGGGCGTAGCATCCTCGCGCGCCACACCGCGGTCGCCCATCACATAGACGCGCAAGGCGGCATGGGGCACCTGGGTGACGACATCCAGGTCGTACTGTTTGCCGTCCAGGGAGTTCATGTAGTCGTCGAAGGTCTCCCAGTTCCAGGAGAGGCCCTCGGTCAGGACCGGCTCCGGAATGTCCTCCACCCCTTCCATCAGTTCGACCAGCTTGTCGCGCTGATGCGGCTTGCAGGGGGCGAAGCCGACGCCGCAATTGCCGATCATCACCGTGGTGACGCCATTCCAGGAGGAAGGGTTGATGCGGCTGGACCAGGTAACCTGCGCGTCGTAGTGGGTATGCACATCGACGAAGCCCGGCGTCACGATCTTGCCTTGCGCGTCGATCTCCTCCCTGCCCGCCGGGATGCCGCCGCCGATGGCGCTGATCTTGCCGCCGCTCATGGCGATATCGGCCTGATAGGGCGCGCCGCCGGAGCCGTCGTAAATGGTGCCGTTGCGGATGACGAGGTCGGGTTGGGAGGCTGATTGGGACATATGGGCGTTCCTTCCGGATGGGGCGGGCGTTCGGTGCGCCCTGCCGTTTGGCCGCAGTCTGACGGGCGAGGGCGGTGACGGCAAGCGTATTGCCAACGATCGCCCCACACGAATGTTTCCGCGCATCTCATCCCAAGCCCCTGAGGCCGCATCGCGGCATTCAGGCTCCATTCCGGAGACGGTCCGTTCGGAGCGCCAGGCGCTTGCCGTGGCGGCACTGGAATGGACCCCAACTTCCGTTGGGGAAATGCGAAATGAAGCGGGGAATGGCGCGCGCGGCCTTCGGCATGGGCGCTGACATTCGCTTGGACGGGAGCAGAAGGGAGGGTGGGCGCGGCATGGGAGAGCGTGGTAAATGGTGTTTCAATTACCATCGCTGAGGAAGCCGCCCCATGAATGCGCCCCTGCCTGACAACACGACCAAGAAGCCTCTTGAAGACTGGATCGCCGATGACGCTCGCGGCCAGAATTTCTTCACCGTCGACCGTGGGCTTCAGGATGGCCTGAAGCAGTACATGGACGGCCAGTCGCTGCTGGTGCTCTGGCCGCATCTGGAGGAACTGGGCGAGATCGCGGGCAACGAACTGGATGCGCTCGCCGACCAGGCGGAAAAGCACCCGCCTATCCTGCACCACCGCGACCGCTATGGCCGCGACGAGCAGTGGATCGAGCAGCATCCGGCCTATCGCGAGATGGAGCGCATCGCCTACCAGCGCTTCGGCATTCACCGGGCGAGCCATGCGCCGGGCCAGTTCGGGCGCGACCGGCCCTGGACGCCGCTCGCCAAATACGCGCTGCAATACCTGTTCGTGCAGGGTGAATTCGGGCTGATGTGCCCGATCAGCATGACCGACAGCGGCTGGGCGCTGATCGACGCCTTTGCCTCCGACGAGATCCGGGAAAAGCTGCGCCCGCATGTGTTGGCCGACAATGTGGACGACCTCTGGCGCTGCGCCCACCTGATGACGGAAAAGGGCGCGGGCTCCGATGTCGGCAATCTGGAGACGCGGGCCGTGCCGCAGGCCGATGGCACCTGGCGCATTCATGGCGACAAGTGGTTCTGCTCCAACACCGATGCGGAGGTTATCCTGCTGCTGGCGAGGCCGGAGGGCGCGAAGGCGGGGACGCGCGGGCTCAGCATGTTCTACGTGCCGAAATACCGGGAGGACGGCACCCGCAACGGCTACCAGATCAAGCGTTTGAAGGAAAAGCTCGGCACCAAGGGGATGCCCAGCGGCGAGATTATCTTTAACGGCGCCAAGGCCTTCCTGATCGGCGAGGAAGGCAACGGCATCAAGCAGATCATGCGGACCGTGAACTTCTCGCGGCTCTCCCACGGTGTGCGGGCGGCGGCGATGATGCGGCGCTGCTGGAACGAGGCCAAGGCGGCGGCCAGGAGCCGGGTCGTGTTCGGCACGACGATCGCCGACTTCCCGCTGATGCGTCGCCAACTCATGAAAATTCTGGTGCCGACGGAGCAGGCGCTTTCGGCGTTCCTGTTCACCGGCTGGGTGATGGAACTGGCGGGGCAGGGCGACGAGCGGGCCAAGCGGGCGCAGCGCATTATCACCCCGATCTTCAAGTTCCGTGCCTGCCGGGACAACGTGCCGGTCGCGACGGGTGCGATGGAGGTGCGCGGCGGCAACGGCTACATTGAGGACTGGGTTAACCCGCGCCTGATCCGCGATGCGCATGTGGGCCTGCTGTGGGAAGGAACTTCTAATATTAACGCGCTGGACGTGGTGACGCGCGCCATTCCCAAGGAGCAGGCGCACGAGGCGCTGGGCGGGATTTTGCTGGAGAAGCTGGCTGAAGCGACAGCAATTCCGGCGGCGTTCCGGGCGCGGCTGGAGGAGACGGTGCGGCGGACGGTGGCCTTCGCCGGCGAAGTGGCTGCCAAGCCGGAGGCGACCGAGCGGCACGCACGGCTGGTGGCGGGGGCTCTGTACCATGCCATGACCGCGGCCCTGCTGGCCGTGGAGGGCGCGCGGGCAGGCTCCGAGACGGGCGGGGATGCCAGGCGGCTGCTGCTCTCCAGGATGGTGCTGGACCACCGGCTCGCGGCACAGGATCCGCTGGCGATCAGCGACGTGCGCTTTGATAAGGCGGCGGAGGCGATGCTGCTATCGGATGAGCCTGCCGCACTGGCTGATGTGAGCGAGGCGTTGGGGTTGTAGAGGCTGCCCGCTATATGGCGGCTTCCTGGACCTGATCCAGGGGCCATGCCCGAGGCGGGTGAATCGGAGCGCCGGGCGGTTTGGGTGCTCGGGCTCCGGAATGGATCCTGACTTTCGTCAGGAATATGGGCGTGGGAGGGGAGCTTGGAACTATAGCTCCCCTCTCCCTGGACTTGATCCAGGGTCTATGCCCGAGGCGGGTGAATCGGAGCGCCGGGCGCTTCGGGTTCGCGGACTCCAGAATGGATCCTGACTTTCGTCAGGAAAATGGGAGGGGGACGCAAGCCTTGCGGAAGATGGTTAATCGGCCCACTTCTTAAGGTTCACTTCTCAAGCACTGTGGAAATCCGAGGCAGTGATGAGAGGAGTGCATCGTCATTGGGTCTACAAAGGGTCTACATCGCATCTACATTCGATCTACAGGAGATAAACCCGGCATCTACATTATCCGGCTGAAATGTAGAGTTTTGTAGATGAATGTAGATGTTTTCAGGGATTTTCGGCGAACGGTATTTAGGTAGCTATAGCGAAGATATCGGACTCTCGATATACGCCGCGCTACGCGGGCCGCATTCGAGGTGAAGGAAGGTCTGGAGAGGTGGCGCGATGAAACGGAATATTGGTGCAGAGGCCGCTGTCGGGGCCGTTGTCGGCGCTGTGTTGGCCGTGGCGGCCATCGCGCTCTCCGCTCAAGCTGCCTATGCCGCCGAGCGCCTGTCTGTTACCGACACGCACCTGCACTACAGCCATGATGCCTGGGAGGTGTTCCCCACGGATGCCGCCATCGCGCTGCTCAAGGAGGCGGGGCTGAAGCGGGCGTTTGTGTCGTCGTCCAGCGATGAGGGCACCCAGCGGCTGTACAAGGCCGCGCCGGACCTGGTGGTGCCGGTGCTGCGGCCATACCGGCGGCGGGGTGAGATCGCGACCTGGATGCATGACGATAGCCGGGTTGCGATGCTGACCGGGCTACTCGCCAAGAACCACTATGCGGGCATCGGTGAGTTCCATGCCTTTGGCGATGACATCAGGACCGATGTTTTGCGCGGCGTGATCCGGCTTGCGAACGAGCACGACGTGTTCCTGCACGCCCATTCGGACGCGGCGGCCATCGATCTGATCTTCGAGGAGGACCCGGAGGCCATCGTGCTCTGGGCGCATAGCGGCTTCGTGCGTCCGGGCAAGGTCGCCGAGATGCTGCGCAAGCATCAGAACCTGTGGGCGGACCTGGCCTTCCGCTCCGAGCAGGGGCAGAACGGCAAGGTGCCGGCGGCCTGGCGGGCGGTGTTCGAGGAGTTCCCGGCGCGCTTCATGCTGGGCACCGACACGTTTACGCCGGAACGCTGGCCCTATGTCCCAGCCCATGCCGATTGGTCCCGGGCGTGGCTCGCCGACCTGCCGCCGGACCTGGCGGAAAACATCGCCTGGCGGAATGCCGAGCGGCTGCTGGCCGCGAGAAGGCGCTAGGCCATGCGCTGGCCGGTCGTAGCGTTGGTGTTGGCGGCCATCCTGCCCGGACCTGCCGCTGCGGACCCCTGCGCCGCCATGCCGGACGGCGCAATGCGGCTCGTGGCGGAGGACGGCGGGGGCGAGGTGCTGGCTGTGCCGGAACCCGCACCACTTGAGGTTGGACGGCAGTTTGCGCTGAGCCTCGCGCTCTGCGGCGATGCCAGCGGCTGGACCGTCCGGGAGGTTGATGCGCGGATGCCCCAACATGGGCACGGCATGAACTACCGCGCCCACGTATCAGTGGAGGCGGACGAAGGCAGGTACCGCGCTGAGGGCCTGCTGCTGCACATGCCTGGCCGCTGGCGCTTCTCCGTCGAGGCGGAGCAGGCGGGCAAGCGCGTTGTCTACACCGCCGATGTGCTGGTGATGCCTTGAGGCTGATGCGGCGGACGATGGCATTGGCGGTGGCGGCATTGCTCGCCACAGGCGCTCAGGTTCAGGCGCAAGCGGTCCGATTCACGGCGGAGGAGCGGGCCTTTGTGCGCTCGCACGGGCCATGGCCGCCCGCCTTTAGGCCCGACCCGAGCAACCGGCTGTCAGGGGATCCGGCCGCAATTGCCTGGGGCAGGGAGTTGCTGGCGGACACACGGCTTTCGCGGGGGCGCGATGAGAGCTGTGTGTCCTGCCACGAGCCGTTCGGGGCGTTCACCGACGGCAAGCCCGCGCCCAAGGGCCTGCACCGGAACACTCTGGCGCTGGCCAATTTGCCGGGAAAGCGCTGGTACGGCTGGACCGGCGGGTCGGATACGCTGTGGGGCCAGTCGATCCTGCCGATCCTGAACCCGCTGGAGATGGACGCGACCCCTGCCCAGATCGCCCGGCGGGTGCGGGAGAATGACGGTCTGCGGGCGCGCTTCCGGGCCGTGACGGGTGTGGAACCGCGCGCGGCATAGGATACGGCAGTGCTGGTGCTGGTAGCGAAGGCGCTGGCGGCCTATCAGGAGACCCTGGTCTCGCCGCGCACCAAGTTCGACCGGTTCCGGGATGCCTTGGCGGCGGGCGATGCAGTGGCGATGGCAGCCTATCCTCCTGAGGCCAAGCGGGGGCTCAAACTGTTCGCTGGCCGAGGCAAGTGCAGCTTCTGCCATTTCGGCCCGGCCTTCACCAATGGCGAGTTCAATGATGTAGGGCGGCCCTTCTTTGTGGGTGGCGGCAAGGTCGATCCGGGGCGCTATCAGGGCGTGAAGGATGTCACGGCCAGTCCGTTTACGCGGGCAGGCCGGTTCGCCGACCAGCCTGATGCAAACGCCCCCAGCCGCTTCCTGGTGCTGAACCACCGCAATTGGGGGGAGTGGCGCGTGCCGTCGCTGCGCAACGTGGCGCATACCGCGCCCTACATGCATGACGGCTCGCTCGCGACGCTGGAAGAGGTGGTGCGGCACTATTCGGAACTGGATATGGAGCGCCTGCACACGGACGGGGAATCGCTGCTTCAGCCGCTGCGGCTGACGGAGCGCGAGGTTGCCGACCTGGTAGCCTTCCTGGAGACGCTGAGCGGGACGCCACGGCCATAGGGGGGAATCCCGGTTGCCGTGACACCACGGACCTGAACCTGGTTCTGGCGCCATTCCGGAAACCGGATTTCCAGGCGCCGGGCGTTCCAGTTGCAAGCCTCTGGAATGAGCCCTGAATCAAGTTCAGAGAGAAGGCGATGCGGGGCAGGCGACTGGGAATCCTACAAATGCGCCTGCAAAAACCCACAGATCTCGTCGTATTCGGCCTTGGCCGCGTCGCCGTAGAAGCGGGCGCGCATGAAGCCGTGGATCATGCCTTGGGCCTCGCGGTAGGTGACGTTGACGCCTGCCTGGGCGAGCCTGGCTGCAAACTCCCGGCCGTCGTCGCGGATCGGATCGATCTGGGCGGAGTGTACCCAGAACGGCGGCAGGCCACTCAGGTCCTTCGCCATGATGGGCCGGGCGTAGGGATCGTCCGTGTCCTGCATCCCCGGCAGATACATGTCGCGGTAGGCCTTCGTGCCGGCAAGGGTCAGGCCGGTGCCGTCCGAGAACTCCAGATAGCTGGGGTAGTCCTGGTCCAGACCGGTGCCGGGGTAGATGATGGCGGCGCAGGCCACCGCCGGACCGCCCGTATCGCGTGCTTTCAAGGCCACAGCAGCCGAAAGGTTGCCACCGGCGCTATCGCCCGCCAGACCGATCCGCGCGGCATCGACGCCAAGGCGGGCTGCGTTCTCATGCAGCCAGAGCAGGCTCGCCCAGCAATCGTTGAACGCGGCGGGGTAGGGATGTTCCGGAGTCAGCCGGTAGTCGACAGAAACCACCAGTGCGCCCGCCTGCTCCGCAAAGCCCCAGGCGACGGAGTCCGAACTGTCCAGGTCGCCCTTCATGAAGCCGCCGCCATGGATATAGACCACGGCTGGCGCGCCGGCACCGGCGGCACCGGCGGGACGGTAGATGCGGACAGGCACGTTGTAGTCCGCAGCTGGTACCGTTTCCTCCCACACCTTCATGCTGGGGGGTGGGGGCTGATTCAGGTTGTTGGAATAGTAGGCCCAGGCCTTGCGCTGCTCTTCGATGCTTGTGCCGAACATACCGGCCGGTGCGCGGGCGGCGGCGAGGCAGTCCATATCGGGATGAGGTGTCGGCTTGGTCATGGCGGGTTTCCCTGGAGCGATCTTTCGCGTATGCGCCAAACGAACTGGCGCGCGATGCCGTAGTTATACTAAAGATGAACCAGCCGGGCCGCAAAGCCGCCTGCCCGAACCGAACGCCGAAGTGAGCACGAACCATGGATTTCCAATTCACCGAGCAGCAGCAGAGCATCCGCGATGCGGTTCAGAAGATCTGCAATGACTTCCCGCTCGACTATTGGCTGAAGCATGATGACAGCCACGAATTCCCAGAGGATTTCGTCCAGGCGCTGGCGGGGGACGGCTGGCTGGGCATTGCCATGCCGGAAGAATATGGCGGTGCGGGCCTTGGTATCTCCGATGCCTGCGTGATGATGGAGACGATTGCGGCGTCGGGCGCGGGCATGTCGGGCGCTTCTGCCGTGCACATCAACGTCTTCGGCCCGCACCCGATCGTCGTGCACGGCACCGACGAGCAAAAGAAGCGCTGGCTCGTGCCGATGATCGAGGGCAAGGAAAAGTGCTGCTTCGGCGTGACGGAGCCGGATGCGGGCTTGAACACTGCCGCCATCAAGACGCGGGCCGAGCGAGACGGCGACAACTACAAGATCTACGGCACGAAAATGTGGACCTCCACCGCGCAGCAGGCGGACAAGGTGCTGCTGCTCTGCCGCACCACGCCCAGGGAGAAGGTCTCCAAGCCGTTCGACGGCATCAGCCTGTTCTATACGGACCTGGACCGGAAATACGTGGAAATCCGCGAGATCCCGAAGATGGGCCGCATGGCGGTGGATACCAACTTCGTCTTCTATGACGGCCTGCCGGTGCCCAAGGAAGACCTGATCGGCGAGGAAGGCCGCGGCTTCTACTACCTCCTGGACGGCATCAATCCGGAGCGCTGCCTGGTGGCGTCGGAGGCGGTCGGCATCGGCCAGTTCTCCCTGGACCGCGCGGCTGAATATGCCCGAGACCGCGTGGTGTTCAACCGGCCTATCGGCCAGAACCAAGGCATCCAGCACCCGCTGGCGGAGACCTGGGCCAAGCTCGCGGCGGTGCGGCTGCTGGTCTACAAGGCGGCCTGGCTATACGACAACGGCGAGCCCTGCGGCGCGGAAGCGAATGGCGCGAAATATCTCGCCGCGGAGTTCGGCTTCGAAGCGGCGGAGCGTGCCATGCTCACCCATGGCGGCATGGGCTATGCCAAGGAATATCATGTGGAGCGGATGCTGCGCGAAGTGATGATCGCGCGCCTTGCCCCTGTGGGCCAGCAACTGGCGCTCAGCTACATCGCCGAGCGGCAGTTGGGCATGCCGAAGAGCTACTGAGCCGAACCGGGCGGGGGAGGCGCTGCTTAGAGCGCCGCCTCGTACCAGCCGCGGGCGACGTGGCTTTCGTTGAGCGTCACCTTGATGCGCTCGATGCCGGCTGCGTCCGCGCCCATGCGGCCCTCGCGGATGTCGCTGGCGATGGCGTCGAACACATGCTTTGCCAGCACTTCCGTCGTCGAGCGCTTGCCGCCGAATATATCCAACTCGTCCAGGTTGGCGTAGTTGAGCGGGGTCAGCACCCGCTTTAACGCCTCATGGGCGAGGCCGATATCGACGACGATATCGTTCTCCGTCAGTTCCGGCCGGAAGAAGGCGACATCGATGACGAAGGTCGCGCCGTGCATCTTCTGTGCTGGGCCGAACGCCTCGCCCGGCAGGGAGTGGGCGATCATGACGTGGTCGCGGACTTCGACGGCATACATGGGAATTGGTCCTTTATTGGGCGTAACGCAGGACAATGCAAAGCGCATCGGCGCTGTCATTGATCAGGGCGGGCAATCGGTCCGGCGCATCCTCGAACGCAAGCTCATGGGTAATCAGCGCGTCGAGTTCCGGCATTGCCGCCAGAAGCCGCAGGGCGGTTTCCATGCGGCGGCGGTGGCTCCAGCGGCCGGCTTTGGCAGTGGGGATATGGCCCACATGGGAGGAGATCAGTTGAAGGCGGCGGGAGTGGAATGCCCCGCCGAGCGGCAGGGTGACGTCGTTGGCGCCATGCCAGCTTGCCTCCACCACGCGGGCCTCGTGCCCTGCTTTCTCCATGGCGAGGCGCAGGCCGCCTGCCGACGCACTCGCATTGATGGCGATATCAAAATTATCGGCAATTTCTGTGCGTGTGGCGAAATGTATTCCCAGGCGGTTGGCGATCGCCGCGCGGGCCGGGTTCAAATCCGAAATGGTGACTTCTGTACCCGGTACCGCGGCGGCCAGGGCGGCGATCAACAGACCGAGAACGCCGGCGCCGACAACCAGCACTCTGTCGCCCGGTGCGGCACCGGAATCCCAGACGGCGGTCAGCGCGGTCTCCATGTTCGCTGCCAGCACGGCCCGCCGCGCCGGGAGATCGTCCGGTAAGGGAACGGCTGCATCTACAGGAATTTCCGCCATATTTTGGTGCGGATGGAGGGCGAAGCAGGTCTCGCCGACCCGTTCCTGCGGCCCTTCCACCACCTCTCCGACGAAGCAGTAGCCGTATTTGACCGGGAAAGGGAAGTCGCCCTCCTGGAACGGGCAGCGCATCCGGGTGTGCTCGCTTTCGGGCACCGAACCGTTCAGGACAAGCCGCTCCGTGCCCCGGCTGATGCCGGAAAACAGAGCCCGCAGGCGCATCACGCCGAGGCTCACGCTATTGTGTTGAGCCTGTAAATTCTCCGTGCGAAGGGCCATCTGGCCCTTTGAAACGGTCCATAAAGCGGTAGATGTCGTCATCTGGTGTTCTTAACGATCCGTAGAGACTCCGAATAGCCGGGTTGGTAGCCAACGAGGCCCAGGCATCGACGAACAAACAAGCGTTGGCAAGCAGGAAGTGGATGAAGTTGCCGTGAATGGTGCGGTGTTAGAGTTTCCGGCGGCAGTGCCGAATGCAGCACCCGGTGCCGCCTCGCCCGGTGCGAGTGCCCGCGCAATGGGGCTTCGCCGCGCGCTGTTCTTTGCCCTGAACGCCGTGACGGTCGCCGGGTTGTTCGCCGCGATGGCGGCGATGATGGCCATGGGAGGCCTGTCCCCGGCGGAGGGCGTCATGCTGTTCGCCTACCTGCTGACGCTGCCATGGCTCTCCATCGGTTTCTGGAATGGCGTGATCGGCTTTGCGATTGCAATCCGGGCCAAGAACCCGGCGGTTTTTGTGAACCCTGCTGCGGCCCGTGCCGACACACGCGCCCCCATCACCGCCCGAACCGCTATCGCCATGGCGATCCGGAATGAGGATGTCGATGCGGTCATCGATCGGCTGGAGGCGATGCACCGCGACCTGGTGCGCTCTGGCTGGGGCCGCCAGTTCGCCTTCCACGTGTTGAGCGACAGCACCGATCCGGTCATCGCCGCGGCGGAGGAGCAGGCGATTGCCAAGTGGCAGGCCCGCGCCCCGGCCATCACCCCGATCCGCTACCGCCGCCGTACCTCGAACGAAGGTTTCAAGGCCGGCAACATCGGGGAATTCTGCGCGGCCCATCATGCCGACTATGACTTCTTCCTGCCGCTGGACGCTGACAGCCGGATGAGTGCCAAAGCCATCCTGCGGCTGGTGCGCATCATGCAGGCATCGCCGGAGATCGGCATTTTGCAAGGGCTGGTGGTCGGCTCGCCCTCCAAGACTTTCTTCACCCGCGCCTTTCAGTTCGGGATGCGCCATGGCATGCGCTCCTACACGCTCGGCTCCGCCTGGTGGCAGGGGGATTGCGGTCCGTTCTGGGGCCACAATGCGGTCATCCGCATCAAGCCGTTCCATGAGCACTGCCGTCTGCCGGTGCTGCCCGGGAAGGGGCCGCTTTCCGGTCACATCATGAGCCACGACCAGGTCGAGGCGGTGCTGATGCGGCGCGCCGGCTACGAGGTGCGCGTGCTGGCGGAAGAGGACGAGAGCTTCGAGGAAAACCCGCCCTCCCTGCCGGACTTCATCAAGCGGGAGACGCGCTGGTGTCAGGGGAACATGCAGTACCTGAAGCTGCTGGGCAGCCGTCTGCCGGGCCTGAAGCCAACCAGCCGGCTGCAATTGCTGCTGGCGATTCTGATGTATGTGAACGGACCTGCCTGGTTCCTGTTCATCACCGCGGGCGCGTCGATGGCGGCCTTCACCGACCAATTCGGCAGCATTCCGCTGGCCTACGGCCTGGGCCTGTTCGCCGTCATCATGTTTTTCAACCTGATGCCGAAGCTGATGGGCATGGCGCAGTCCTACTGGCAGCGGCCGGTGGCGGAAACCTATGGCGGCCGCACGCGGATTGCGGCCGGCTTGGTCGGCGAGTTCCTGTTTTCCACATTGATCGCGCCGTGCGTCGCCTTCGCGATTAGCATCTGCTGCACCGGCCTGGCTGTCGGCAAGCGCGTCAAGTGGGACGCCCAGCAACGCAGCCGCGATTACCTGAGCCTGCGGGAAGCGGCGAGGACGCTGTGGCCGCAGACGCTCTTCGGCCTCACCCTGCTGGTGGTGCTCGGGATACTCGCGCCCTGGGCGCTGTTGTTCGGTTGCTTGATTGTGGCACCGCTCTGCCTGGCGATCCCGCTTGCGACCGGCTCCACCTTGCCGGCGCTTGGCCGGAAGACCCGGCATCTGGGCCTGTTCGACATTCCGGAGGACCGGGCGGCCCAGCGTCCAGCGCTGCTTGAGGAAACGGCCGCCGTTCAGGCCGCATAGTAACCTGTCGATTGACTACCGCGATTGGAGACCGGGCCATGCTGAAAGCTCTCGCCGCTGTTCTCGTCCTGGCGCTATCCACGGCCAGCGCAGCCGCCGAACCCAGAAGCTACAAGCTTGACCCTGACCACACGACTATTGCCTTCCTGGTCGATCACTTGGGGTTTTCCCGGATCCTGGGCCGTTTCTTCAAAATGGAAGGCGGCTTCACCTATGACGAGGCCACCCAGACCCTGAGCGATCTGCGCGTTACCGTGTATACAGACAACGTCTATAGCGCCCACAAGGGCCGGGACGAACATGTGCGGGGCAAGGACTTTCTGGACACCAAGCGCCATCCCCAAATGGTGTTCACCGCCGATGGCGGGACGCCGGAAGGCCCCAGCCATGGCACGGTCACCGGGCAGTTGACGCTCTTGGGCGTGACACGCCCCCTGACCCTCGACGTGACGCTCAACAAGAGCGGCGTCTACCCCTTCGGCCACAGCCGCCACACGCTCGGCATATCGGCGCGCGGGTCGCTGGACCGGAGCGAATACGGCATGACCTACGGAATTGCAGCCGGCATGGTCGGGGATACGGTCGATATCATCATCGAAACCGAGGCTATCCGGCAGGACTAAATACACTTCCCAGACGTCGCGGAGCGGCGGTCCGGGAAGGGAGTGGTAAATTCCACGTGCCTTTCCCAGCTAGCGTAACGAGTCCATTTTCGCGATGATGTGGAAAACCAACCGCATCAGAGGGAACCGTCCACATGCTCGCGCTCCGCAAAACCGGCCCGGAATTCGGCGCTGTCCTGGAAGACGTGCCAGAGCCTGACCTTGCCGAAGGCATGGTGATGGTGGAGGTGGACGCCGCCGGCATCTGCGGCTCCGACATCCACATGTACGAATGGACCAGCGGCTACGAATGGCTGATCCGGGCCCTGCCCGTCACCATGGGGCACGAGTTCGCCGGGCGGGTCATCCAGGTCGGGCCCGGCGTTTCCGGCGTCAGCGAGGGCCAGGCGGTCGTGGTCATGCCGAGCTATACGTGCGGCACCTGCGATGCCTGCAAGAGTGGCAAGGCGGATTTCTGCCAGAAACGGAAGGGCATCGGCCTCAGCGTCGATGGCGGGTTTGCGCCGCGCGTACCCGTGCCGGCGCAGTGCTGCCTGCCCATCGGCAACCGCCTGCCCCCGCACATCGCGGCATTGACGGAACCTTTCTGCGTCGGGGACCGTGCCGTCGATATCGGCGACGTGGAGTCCGGGCAGAACGTCGTCGTGCTCGGGCCTGGCATAATCGGCCTTTCGGCGGCCTATATCGCCAAACAGCGGGGTGCGGCCTCGGTCACGGTGGTGGGGAAGAATGACCCCCTGCGGCTGGGTGTTGCGAAGAAGATCGGCATCGAGACCGTCATTGACCTGGGCGATAACGGCACGCTCGCGGACCATATCGAGGAACGGAGTATCGACCGGGTGTTCGAAGCCACCGGCTTCGGCGAGAGCATCACCCAGGGTCTGGGCTTGCTGCGCGATTTCGGCATCATGACGGCCATCGGCATCCATCACGAACCCGCGCCCATCGACATCACGCCCTTCGTCCGGCGCAAGCTGCAACTGCGTGGTGCTCACAGCAGCACGCGGGCTAACTGGGACCGGGTGCTGGCGATGCTGCCCGACGCGGCGGAGGATCTGGAGCACATCGTGACCCACCAGATTCCCCTCGCCGATGGCATCGAGGGCTTTGAGATGAACCGCCGCCGGGAGGCTTGCAAAGTGGTGATCCGGCCACAGATGCAATGAACGCACGGCGCGCCCTGTCCCGTCACATTGCAGGAGGCACCGCCATGAGTATCGACATTGGCCTGACCCATGTCGCCCTGAAGTCAAGCGACCTAGACGCCAGCATCCGCTTCTATGCGGACTATGCGAACATGGAAGTCGTGCACCTGCGTGAGGAGGATACCGGCGTCCGCGTCGCCTGGCTTTCCGACAGGACCCGGCCGTTCGTCATCGTGCTGCTGGAGTCGGAGGAGGTGACGACCGTATTGGCTCCATTCAGTCACCTGGGCGTCGGCTGCGCCAGCCGGACAGAGATCGACCGCTATGCCGACAAGGCGCGCGTCGAGGGCGTGCTGGCCCAGGAGCCTTCGGACTATGGCTATCCGGTCGGCTATCTCGCCATGATCCGCGACCCGGACGGGCACATGCTGGAACTCAGTCATGGCCAGGAGGTCGGGCTGGCGGTCGATGAAGCCAAGGGTGGTTGACGGGCGTGGCGGCCAGCGGGAATAGTCCCGCCAACCCTATTCTGAGGAAAGCCCGCCCTATGCCCGATATTCTGACATATGCGCTCGCCGACGGCATCGCCACGCTGACCATGGACGATGGCAAGGCCAACGCCATGGCGCCCGCCATGTCCGCCGCTATCAACCAAGGCCTGGATCGCGCGGAAAGCGATGGTGCGAAAGCTGTTGTCATTCGTGGAAGGGAGGGGCTGCTGTGCGGCGGCTTCGACCTCAAGATCATCCGCGGCGAGGACGAGGCGCTGAAGACCCAGATGCGCGACGCCGGCATGAAACTGTTGGAACGCCTCTATCTCTCCCCGCTGCCCATCGTGTTCGCCGTGCCCGGCCATGCGGTCGCCATGGGGGCGTTGCTGCTATTCGCCGGCGACTGGCGGGTGGGCCTGCGCGGCGATTTTAAGATCGGCCTGAACGAGACCGGCATCGGCCTGTCGCTGCCGACCACCGGCCTGGAACTGGCCCGCGACCGGCTGGCGCCGCAAGTGTTGGGCGAGGCGACAATCAACGCCACGCTCTACTCCCCCGACCAAGCCACCGGCATCGGCTACTTGGATGAGGCCGCAGACGCCGGTGATTTCGACGCCCGGATCAAGGCCGCAGCAGAACGGCTGGCGGCGCTCGATCCGGCAGCATTTGCGCTGACCAAAAGCAAGGTGCGCCAGCCGACCATCGAGCGAATCCGGGCGCTGGAGGGGTAGCGAGAATTCTGCTCAACCTGACTCATTCAACGCTATCCCTTCTCCGCGCAAGCGGGATGCCATGCCTCAAAGGCGGGGCTCTATAGGAATGCTCTGGCAAGGCCCCCACCTGCGTTGGGGGCAGGGGAGGTGTTTTGGCTGGGTTTAATGGTTACGACACTGCCCTGGCGCGCTTCCGGGAAAGTGTTGAGGCGGCTGCTAAATTTATGACAGATATGTTACAGTCTTTGCGGTAGGCGCGCATCCGCACGCAGCCTGCAATGCTGTACCGAGGAAAGCCGTAGCCCTCATGCCCACCGCAGGGCCCCTCAAACGTTCCGCAGCGCTGTGGACTGCCTGTCTCGCCCATGCGGTGCAGGACGGGTTGAGCGCGGGTGTCTATGTGTTGCTGCCGGTCCTGGCCCAATCGCTAGGTCTCAATCTGAGCGAGGTCGGCCTGTTCAAAGGGCTGAAAAGCCTTGCCCAAGGGCTGCTGGAAATCGTCTCCGGCGTCGTGGCGGAGCGGACCGGTGACGCGGTCCTTCTGGTATTCGGGTTGCTTGTTGCAGGAGCCGGCTACCTGCTGTTCGCCTTTGCCGATGGTGCGGGCGGGGTGCTCGCCTGTCTGGTTCTGGTCGGCATCGGCACCGCGTTCCAGCACGCCCCTTCCTCCGCCCTGGTGAGCCGGGCTTATGCCGATAGTGGAAGACGGGGCGCATTGGGGCTCTACAATTCTTCGGGTGACGCCGGGAAGCTGATCTTCACCACCAGCTTCAGCCTCGCCATCGGCGCAGGGCTCGCCTGGTCCTTTGCGACGGTCGCATTCGGCGTCGTCACCTTGTCCGCGGCGGTCATCGTGTTTGTGGCGCTGCGCTCCCAGATTGGCGCGCGCCGCCGGGAATCCAGTCTGGCTGGCGGAACCGACACGACCGATACGATGGCCAAGGGCTGGGGCATCCTCGACCGGCAGGGCTTTGCCTTCCTGCTGGTGGTCGTGTTTCTCGACAGCCTGGTACAGGCCGGCGCCCTGACCTTTGCCGCATTCCTGATGCTGGCAAAGGATATCCCGCTGGCCGCGGCCACATTCGCCGCCACCGCCATCCTGATCGGCGGCATGTTCGGGAAGGCGGTTTGCGGCTTTCTCGCCGACCGGATCGGCCCGCGCACAGCGTTTTCTCTGGTGCAGGTCCTGACCGGCCTGGGCATCGCCGCCACGGTGTTCACGCCCGGCTATTATGCCTATTTGCTGCTGCCGTTCCTCGGCATCGTGCTGCAAGGTTCGACCTCGATCACCTACAGTATGGTCAATGATTTCGTGCATGAGAGCCGGACTGCCCGCGGCTTTGCGCTGATCTATGGCTCCTCCAGCCTGTCGGTTGTGGGGCCCATCGGTTTCGGCCTGCTGGGCGACTCTTACGGCATTGAAACGGCGATGCTGGTCATGGCCGGCATTGCGCTGCTGGCGATCCCGCCATGCCTGTACCTGCGTCTGCCGCAGACCGCGGACACGGTCAAGCCGGCTGGTGCAGCCTAGTCTCAAGCAACGGCCATGCGGATTTGGCGTTGCATTCGGGGGACGTTTGGCGCGAGCATAGCCGCAATGAATGACCCCGGCGGGCGCCCGGTGCCCGCTGCTCCAAAGGAGGAATGCCACCATGGTCACCGTCACCCCCCTTTCCAAAACCACCGGCGCCAGCTTCGGCGCCGTCATCACGGACGTGAAGCTCGGCTCCATGACCGATGCCGAATGGCAAGTGGTCGAGGACGCCTTCCACGAATACGCCGCCTTGGTTTTCCCGGCCCAGCACCTGACCAACGAGGAGCACGTGGCCTTCGGCAGGCGCTTCGGTGAAATCGAGATCCTGCGGAACGATGGCAACGAATACGCCATGATCTCCAACAAAGCCGCCGACGGCCACATTTTGTCGCCGGAGGAGAAGCGCTACCAAAGCCTGCGCGGCAATGAGGGCTGGCATACCGACTCCAGCTACATGCCGCTGGCGGCAAAGGCCTCCTGCCTGACCGCCATCACCGTGCCGAGCAAGGACGGCCAGACCGAGCTTGCCGATATGCGCAGCGCCTATGACGCTCTGGACGATGCGATGAAAGAAAAGATCGCAAACCTCGCCGCCCACCACTCCCTCTACCAGAGCCAGGCCAAGGCCGGTTTCGTCTTCAAGACGGGCGAGAGCTATGGCTTCCATAACCATGGTGCGCCGATCCGGCCGCTGGTGAAGGTGCACCCGGTGACCGGCCGCAAGTCACTCTTCATCGGCCGCCACGGTTACCGGATCGACGGCATGGAGGATGCTGACGCGCAAAAGCTGCTGGACGATCTTCTGGCGTTTGCCGTGCAGCCGCCCCGCACCTATGCCCACCAATGGCAGCCGGGCGACGTGATGATCTGGGACAATCGCTGCGTCCTGCACCGCGCCTGCCCGTATGACTATTCCGAGCCGCGTGTGATGCGCCATGTGCGTGTGGCAGGCGACCCGGCAAGCGACCTGGTGCCCACCGCGCCCGACGACCGCGCCGACGCGTTCGAGCCGGTGGCGGCGGAGTAGAAACCGCAGTTGACGGCAGGTGATCACTTAAGGGCTGTGAGGTGGGATCTGCCTTAGGCCCTGGAAGCAGGCGATGCGCCGGTATCCGCCGCATTCCATTGCCACGGCGGTTTGACCTTCCTGCCGTCGAAGTAGAATGTGACGCTGCCGTTGAACGTGTAGGCCTGCGGGGTTCCTGTATTGTCCGGCATTAGCAAAGCTCTGTCCCAATAGCGCCAAACGAACCTCAGTTCCCGGAAGGTCACGTCATCCTTCATACCGCCGCCAAGGGCTCCTCCCGCGAGCTGGTAAGGGCCTGCCTTGTTAATGACGTCCATGAAGTCCGCCCCGGTCATATCGGCGGCAGGGCCTGGATCCCAGATCGACTGCATTCCCGTTAGATGCATATGGAGGCGGTCCGGGGTCCAGAATTTCAACATCCGGCTGCCGATCCTGGACCCCGGCCCTCGCCTACGGCTCGACCGGGGAGTCTGGCTCTTGTCTATGGACTGGCGGTGGTTGTTTCCGCCTGGGACTGGTGCGCTCTAGTACCCCAACTGCTTGTTCAGCTTCTCCAGCAGCCCCTTCGCGGCCTCGGCAATCACGGTGCCAGGCGGGAAAATGGCGCTCGCGCCGGCCTCGTACAGTTCGTCATAGTCCTGTTTCGGCACCACGCCGCCGACGACGATCATGATGTCTTCGCGGCCCTGTTCGGCCAGCGCGCGCTTCAGTTCCGGCACCAGAGTCAAATGCCCCGCTGCCAGGGACGATGCGCCGACAATGTGCACGTCGTTCTCCACCGCCTGCCGCGCCGCCTCGTCCGGGGTCTGGAACAAGGGGCCGATGTCCACGTCGAAGCCCAGGTCGGCGAAGGCCGTGGCGATCACCTTCTGGCCGCGGTCGTGGCCGTCCTGGCCCATCTTGGCGATCAGGATGCGCGGACGACGGCCCTCGTTTTCCTCGAACGCCTCCACCATCTTCTGAACTTCCTGCACGGCGCTATTCCCCTGGCCGACCTCTTGCCTGTAAACGCCGGACACCGTCTTGATGGAGGCGACGTGCCGGCCCCAGACCTTCTCCATCGCGCTCGTGATCTCGCCCACGGTCGCCATGGCGCGGGCCGCAGCCACGGATAGTTCCAGCACGTTGCCCTCACCGGTCTCAGCCGCCTTGGTCAGCGCAGCCAGAGCCTCATCGACCTTGCCTTGATCCCGCTCGGCGCGCAGGCGCTCCAGCTTCTCGATCTGGGAGGCGCGGACGGCCTTGTTGTCGACCTTCAGGATTTCGATCTCACGCTCATCCGTGGCCCGGTACTTGTTGACGCCGACCACGGTCTGGCGGCCGCTATCGATGCGCGCCTGGGTGCGGGCGGCGGCTTCCTCGATCCGCATTTTGGGCACGCCGGCCTCGATGGCCTTGGCCATGCCGCCCATTTCCTCGATCTCCTGGATGTGCGCCCAGGCCTTGGCCGCCACTTCCTGGGTCAGCCGCTCCACATAATAGGAGCCGCCCCAGGGGTCGATCACCTTGGTCGTACCGCTTTCCTGCTGTAGCACCAGCTGTGTGTTGCGCGCGATCCGGGCGGAGAAGTCGGTGGGCAGCGCCAGCGCCTCGTCCAGCGCGTTGGTGTGCAGGGACTGGGTGTGGCCCTGGGTGGCGGCCATTGCCTCCACACAGGTGCGCACCACATTGTTGAATACGTCCTGCGCGGCGAGCGACCAGCCGGACGTCTGGCAGTGGGTGCGCAACGCCAGCGATTTCGGGTTCTTCGCACCCTCCGCGGCCATCATCTTCGCCCAGAGCAGGCGGGCCGCGCGCATCTTCGCCACTTCCATGAAGAAGTTCATGCCGATGGCCCAGAAGAACGACAGCCGCGGCGCGAAAGCGTCGATATCCAGCCCCGCTTCCTTGCCCGCCCGAGCATATTCCAACCCGTCCGCCAGCGTATAGGCCAGTTCCAGGTCGGCGGTCGCGCCCGCTTCCTGCATGTGGTAGCCGCTGATGGAGATCGAGTTGAAGCGCGGCATCTCCTTTGACGTGTACTCGAAAATATCAGAGATGATCCGCATGCTTGGCTGTGGCGGGTAGATATAGGTGTTGCGGACCATGAACTCCTTCAGAATGTCATTCTGGATGGTTCCGGTCAGCTGGTCGTGGGCGACGCCCTGCTCTTCCGCCGCGGCGATGTACAATGCCAGCACCGGCAGCACCGCGCCGTTCATGGTCATCGACACGCTCATCTCGCCGAGCGGGATGCCGTCAAACAGAGTGCGCATGTCATAAATGCTGTCGATGGCCACGCCCGCCATGCCCACGTCCGCCGCCACGCGCGGATCGTCGGAGTCGTAGCCCCGGTGCGTCGCCAGGTCGAAGGCGATGGAAAGGCCCTTCTGCCCTGCCGCCAGGTTGCGCCGGTAGAAGGCGTTGGAGTCCTCCGCCGTGGAGAAGCCCGCATACTGGCGGAGCGTCCAGGGCTTGTTCACATACATGGTCGGGTAGGGGCCGCGCAGATAGGGCGCGATGCCCGGCATGGTGTCGAGGAAGTCGAGCCCTTCCAGGTCCTTTTCCGTGTACACCGGCTTGACCGCAATACCCTCCGGCGTCAGCCAGGGCTCCGGCTTGCGGCCAAGCTCCGCCTCCGCCTGCGCTTCCCAGGCCGCGAAGTCCACGGCGGGCGGCGGCGCGTTGTCGGGCTCCAGGTGGACATTGGCAAAGCTCGGGATGGCGGACATGGGCGTGGCTCGCAACAACGGGGGGCGCGAAAACGCGCATTTGCACTCGAAATTACGGGAAAATGCGGCGGCGGTCGAGTCCGGTGCGGTCGCCGCCGATGCCCTCAAACATCCTTGGCGTCAATCGAACCCCAATCGTAATTTTGCCACGCAGTGAGCAATTCCGAGGGTGTGCCCTTGTCAGCCGCGGCTTGGATGAAAAGGCCGGCATCTTTCGCGGAAAGTGACATGAGGTGCTGAAAGTTGGCTTGGATGAAATCCCATTTTTGAACGACGTTGCTGTTGCCGGTCGAGTTTTTGATGATTTCCATAAGGTGCGTTGTATCCATGCCGTGAGCGCTGGCCATCGCGCGGACTTCCATAACCAGCGCTATGGTCCCGACCAACAGCCCGTTGTTCGCCAGTTTGGCGACCATCCCCATGCCAACATCGCCGCAAGGAAATATCGTGCCCATTGCCTCAAGCGGTGCACGGCAACGCTCAATGACGTCCGCCGCGCCGCCTGTCATCAGCGCCAGTGTTGCGGCGGCCGCGCCGTCCGGCCCGCCCCTCACCGGGCAGTCGATCACTTCTATCTCACGCGGCGCCAATTCCTCAGCCAGCGATTTGCAATAATCAGGGTCGATCGTGCTCATGATGATGATCACGCTGCCCGGACGAAGTGCCGAGAGCGCGCCAGTCGAGCCGTGCAACACCTGCTCCGTCTGCGCCTGGTCGACAACGATGGTCATGAAGATGTCGGCCTGCGCACCAACGCCGGCAGGATTTTCCGCCTCGACTAGGCCCTCTTTGGCGAGCGCCTCTATCGCCTCCCGCCGCCGGTTGGCGCAGCTGGACACCCGCATTAACCTCGCGGTTTTCCGTTTGATGTGATTCACTTGGGCCATCGCATTGATGGAGCAGTCCGATGGAACAGCGCGGTTTTTTCAGCCTTTCGGAACATCTGGAGAAGCTCAGCGAGCATGGCGACCCGCTGGAGGTTCTCGATAAGGCGGTGGATTTCGAGTATTTCCGCGGCTGGCTGGTCGAGGGGCTCGGTTATGGCGATGGCCGCAAGGGCGGGAGACCGCCGTTCGATCCGGTGTCGATGTTCAAGGCCCTGATCCTGCAGGCCCAGCACAATCTGTCGGACGCGAAGATGGAATTCATGATCAGGGATCGGCTCTCATGGATGCGGTTCCTGGGCTTCGATCTGGGCGGTCCGACGCCGGACGAGAACACGATCCGGCTGTTCCGCAACAAACTGACGGAGACCGGCACCTTGCGGCGGGTGATGAAGGCATTCGACTGGCAATTGCACAAGAAGGGCTACATCCCGATAGGCGGCCAGACCTGTGTCCGACCCCGATCGGGTATCGTCGATGCGAGCCTGGTACCCGCGCCGAAGCAGCGGAACACCGAGGATGAGAAGGCAGCGATCAAGGCTGGGGAATCGGCCAAGGAGATTTGGCCGGACCAGCCAAACAAGGCGGCCCAGAAGGACACAAACGCGCGTTGGACTCTAAAAATTGGCGGCAAGATCCGTTGCCGGCCGGACGGCTCACCGCTGCCGCAGATCGCCCAGCCGGTATTCGGCGACAAGTCCCACATCGCCATCGACCGGCGCTATGGCTTCATCCAGAAGAGCAGCGTCACCTCGGCGGCCGAAGCCGATGGCGGCGAGCTTCGGCGGTTGGTGACCACGGCCAACACATCCTCGGAGGTCTGGGCCGATACCGCCTACCGCTCGAAGCAGAACGAGGAGTGGCTGGCTGACAGGATGCTGACCAGCCGCATCCATCGCCGCAAACCGAACGGCAAGCCGATGTCCAAGGCGACGGCACGCGCCAATGGCAGGAAGTCATCCGTCCGGGCACGCGTCGAGCATGTCTTTGGCCATCAAGAGATGCGCTTCGGCCTGTTCATTCGCACCATTGGTCTGGCGCGGGCCGAGGCGAAATTAACCCTGGCCAACATCGCCTATAACTTCGACCGGCTCATGTTCCATGAACGCCGGACTGCGTCGGCGTGAGTCTGTCCAGAAATGGGGAAAGTCGAAGCAACATCCCCTCCAAAACCCAAAACCGATCCGCCAGATCGGCCTATGGACTTCGGCTCCCTGTAACCATCGCCATCAACGCCTGAAATCATAGTTAATGCGGGTGTCCAGCTCATCTGGCCCTACACCGACCTGCTGTTACACGACATGGGGCCAGGCCTCGCCGACCACCGGCCGGAGGGGGCCGCCGATGGCCGCGAATGGCGCACGCCGCCGCTTTGGGGAATTGGCCTCACCAAGGCGGTGAACGGCCATACGCTCTTCCTGCATGACGGCCGGGCCCGAAACCTGCTGGAGGCGATCCTCTGGCATGGCGGCGAGGCAGAGGTCACGCGTAGCCGTGTCGTCGAGATGACGAGGGCGGAACGCAGAGACCTGATCGCCTTCCTGAACTCGCTCTAGGAGCGGCTTGGAAAAGAGAACCCATGACCCGCGCCCTCCTGATTTGAGGCGCGCTGGCTGCTTAAGCAAAGTTCAATGTCTCAAAACTGTGGACCGGTACGCAATTGAAGCATTAAGCAGGATACCAACTGCTGGCCTGCGACAGCGCTCGATGAAAGCGGGCGGTTATTGTGCGCAGTTCCAAGCCTTCACATCGGCTTCGTCATAGGGGTATCGCGACGCTTCGAGGACTTCCGGCACCCAGTTGGATCGGAGACGCTCATTGATCCATTCCCAAACGGTGTTGCCTTCCGGCGTTGCCTCGAACGCCCGGCCGGCCCGGGGCTCGACAATAAGATAGTTTCCATTGCTGAGCGTTTGCCACTTACCGGCAAAAGCGGAATAAAAATGCTCCGAATTGTTGATCGGATACAATGCCTCGGTCTTACCGGTATGCGGCTCAAACGCGATAATCTGGCTTCCGCCGTTGAAATCGCCACGGAAGGTGAGGTCACGGTTGTTGTTGTAAACGCCGATCTTTCCATCGCCGATAAAATCCGGATCGTGTTGCAGAATAAGCGGATCGCCGCCACGCCACCTCACCTTGCCCGTGTCCGGATCGATGACGAAAACACTGTGCAGTTGCCGGAATGAAACCGCGATATCGCCTGCTTCAAACAGGGGATAGCTGTCTGCCAGGTCGGGTGACAGTTCTTCCACATCGTTGACATGAAAGATGTCGCCGCTAAAGCCAGTTTGCGGTGATTGCGACGGCCGTACGAGACGGGGCAGCAGGTGCTGCAAACCGTTGTCAAAAATTACCTCCAGCGAACTGACCGTTTGCAGTATCTCGCCATCAGGGGAAATTTTCACGAAAATATCCTCGTACACTGGCGGGTGAAGGATTTTGTACTTGCTGAGATAGGCGATACCGGCCGGATCGGCGTTGTGGAAGCGGGCGCCGGTAATCCAGAAGTTGCCATCATGGGTGGGCGCAATTGAATGGTGCGCATACGTGTCCGGGCGCGCCCAAATGACGTTGCCGCATCGGTCCAGACGCGCAATGCCTACATACTCAATATTGATCAGAATATCCCCGTTCGGAAACAGGTACGAGCCGTGTACGTATTCAAGCAATTGGTTGGCGCCAAAGACACTGGCTCGGTTCGGAAATATGTCGGCGCCGTTGATTTTCCATTCGTGCAGTGTTTCGCCTTGGGTACTGATGACCCTGACTCCGGGTGCCCAGTCATGCTCCGGGAAAAATGACGTCAACAAGGTAACGCCCGGTGCGATGGCCTCGGATTGCAGAGTGCGAGCCCCAACCCGCTCATAAACCGCCTGATGAAATTTGTTGGGCTTGATGTAGTCTTTCGTCCCCTCATAAATGGCATTGAGTTGGGGAAACGGAAATATCCAGAATTTTGCCGAAACCGCACCCCAGAACCAAATAGCTGCAGCCAATGAAAGAAGAAACAAGGCAATAGGAATGTAGCGAAGTGCATTTTTGAGCAATGTTATCTCTCCATAACTGCCGCCAGTGCCAATAGCCTAGGCGAAGGCGATCCATACCGGTTGCGATCCTGCGGCACCCGTTCGCCGAAGTATGGCGCCATTGAACCGGCATCCAGGTTGCCAATCGGGCTTGTTCTCTTCCAACTTGCGGTTTTTGTCGTGCCCTCGCGGGCTTGGGTAGTAATCGCAGGCTTTGCCTGCCTCATTTGGCACTATATGGGGTAAAACTCCGTGCCGTCCCTTCGTCATTGCGGCGCACGACCCTTTGCGATTGCTGAAATCTCCTGTAGGGCATTCAAAAAATCGTGCTGAATAAGCGCCGGAGAGAGATAGTGAGCACTAGTCGACACCGATCAATGTGGTCTGAAGCTGGTCGGTTGGTCGGATACTTCAAGGACTTCCGGTTGACTCCGCTTCTGCTCATTTCTTTGGGCATAGCGGCCGCATTATCCGAGACCCTGGGCATCAGTCTGGCGGTCATGTTCCTGTTCGCGGTGCTGGGCCAAACGGAACAGATCGAGGCGGGCGGCGGACTTCTGGCGGAGTTCTACACCCGCATCGATGCGCTGTTCGGCGGCGACACATCGCTGATAGCGGGCGTTTTCTTTCTGCTGATCATCCTGAATGCTGCCCTTGTCTATGCGTACCAAGTTGTGACGGCGGAGACGATGAACCGGGTTGCCGAACGGGTGCGCAACCTCATCCACCGGCAATATGTCAGTGTCGGCTACAGCTATCTGCAGAAAAAGGAACACGGCGAACTGATCCACGCCCTGGGCAATGAATCTTGGGAGATCGCGGATGCGTTTTACAGCTTTGCCCGGATCGGTGTGAGCCTGTGCACACTGGGAGTGTTCGGCGCGGGTGTGTTCGCCCTGTCCTGGGAGATTGGCGTGACGACGTTCGTGTGCGCGTCGTCTTTCTTTCTGCTGCTGCTGTTACTGTCCGGCGTGGTCCGGCGGCTGGGGCAGGAAACGCTGCAAGCCAATCAATTGCTGGCAGAACGGATGCTGATCAGCCTGAACGGCATGCGGACTCTGCGTGTCTTTGCCCAAGAGCCCTATCTGCTTCGCGTGTTTGGCCGGGCCTCATCCAGCGTGCGGCGGCTTGCTATCCGCATGGAGCGGGTCAAGGCATTGACCGGTCCGATTGGCGAGGTCGCGAGCCTTGGCACGCTGGTGATTATCGCTGTGGTTGGCAGCTATACGGGCGTCAATACGCCGACCATCATCGCCTGCGTGCTGCTGCTGTTCCGCCTGCAACCCTATTTGCGGGAGTTGGAAACGCAACGGATCGCACTGGCCGGCATGGCCGCATCGATGCGGAATGTGGCCGATCTGCTTGACCCGAAAGACAAGCCTTGGCCGACGAACGGCGAACGGGAATTCGCCGGCTTTTCCGATAACATCTGCTTCGAGTGCGTCACGTTTTTCCATGATCCGGATCGCCCGGCGACACTGGACACGGTGTCGTTCACCTTGCGCTGTGGAGAAACGACCCTGCTTGCCGGGCCGAGCGGGTCCGGCAAGACAACGATCCTGAATCTGTTGCTGCGGCTGTACGAACCCCATTCCGGGCGAATTCTGGTCGATGGTACGCAGCTAAACGAATATAGCCGCGCCAGTTGGCTGCAACGGCTGGCGATTGCGGGCCAGGATGTGGAACTGATCGAGGGGACGGTGTTGCAGAACATCCGCCTCGGCGACCATGACGCGCCGATGGAGGCTGTGGAGCGGGCCTGTGCGATGGTGGAGATTGTGGACGATATCCGCGCTTTGCCGCAGGGATTCAATACGAGGATCGGGGCGGCGGGCCTCAGTCTCTCAGGCGGTCAGCGTCAAAGGCTCGGCTTGGCACGGGCGCTTTTGCGGGAACCCGAGATTTTAATTCTAGACGAAGCGATGAGCGCGCTGGAGCCGCAGCGCGAAGCCCGCATCCGCGAGCGTATTGCCGGGTTGATGGCCGGAAAGACCGTGCTGGTCGTCAGCCATCGTACCGATGCGGCGATAGGTGCGGACAGCATCATTGCCATTGACGATGGTCAGGTAACACCCGGTTCCAATCCGGAAGCAGGGAAGGGCAGGCGGGCAGGTTAAGCTTGTTCCACCTCGATCGATTTCATCCCCAGACGGCGCCGCAGTTCATGATAGACCTTGGGCGTCAGCAGCCACACCAAGGCGCGGCGGCTTTCCATGCCCCATCTGCCCAGAATGGCGTGCGGAATGTTGGCCATCTGCCAGATCCGGGGATTGTCGAACCGCAGCATTTCACCACGGAAAGCCTGCCACAATTGTGGGTCGGTAATGCCGATTTCGATCATGTAAGTTTGCAGCCATTCCAGGAAACGCGGGCGGATCTCCAGGTCGCCTTTTACCCGGCCGACCTGGTTGCACGCCGATTCTGCATGTTGCCGGTAGTAGTCCAGCACCTCCTCGATGGCGATCACCGGCCAGTTCAGGAACATTTTGAACAGCATCACCTGATCTTCATAGAGGCCGCGGAATTCCTCGTTGAAACAACCAACCGCCTCCAGCCGGTCGCGCCGGATCAGCAGGCTGCAGATCCCCGGCATGCCGGCCCCATGACTGGCAAGATAGTGCATCGCCACGGATGGCTGACGCAGCAACTGGTTCGAAGGCACCCCTAACGGTGTAATGAAATCGGACGAAAGCCAGGGCCGCGTGGCAGGCAGGTTCGCCTTGTCCCAACTGGACCAGAGCAAGGTCGGGGACATGCACAAGCCCGCCTCCGGATTGCGCTCCATCACTTCTACATGGCGCTTCAGGCGGTCGGGCAGCCAGATATCGTCGGCATCCAGCAGTGCCACGTACTTGCCCTTGGCGCACCGGATGCCAGCGTTCCGGGAGGCGCTCATCCCCCGGTTCTCATGGTTGGGGTGTTCGGTATAGGTGATCCGGTCCGGATGGGCGGCCGCATAGCTTTTCGCGATCGCCGTCGCGCCGTCCGTTGTTCCGTCATCGACGAGGATCAGTTCCCAGTTCGGATACGACTGGGCGATGACGCTCTCGATCGCGTCCCCGATATACTTCTCGCCATTGAGAAAGATAATAACGCAGGAAACGAGTGGTAAGTCATCGCGCTCTCCTTGCATTGCGTACGCTCCGTGATGGGTCTTCTATGCTCAAGACTGAACTGGCCCGTGTCAGATTTCAAAGCGTTGGTACAATAAATCCTTCTGAAAAAAAAGCCGACGGATGATCGCTGCTATTTTGGCATTGAACCGTATGCCTGGTGGCCATTTGTATGTGCATGTATGCCGTGCAATCCAAAATTGCGTGACATTGTATCGCATATTCTGGCTGGCCTGTCGAATTGCCTACAAAATCCTTTCAAAATGCTTATGATGATAATCAGTATCTTTTGAGATTCCTGCCGCGACAACGCAAGCTTCATCTTGGCATTGTTGAGGAAGTGGGGATTAATACTTTGGAGAGGTGTGGGGTGATGGTAGTGCAATCGTCAACAGATGGGGTGCTGCAGGGGCCGGCTCGTGAGTCCATCCTGGTGTCCGGTACGCGGCGCATAGCCGATGCGGCAGCTTCCGTATTGCCTGCTCAATGGCGTTTGACCGCGAAGCTGGAGCGGTTTGCGAGCCCGCCCGTCCACGGCGTCGATTTCGGCACATTCCGGCGCCTGAAGCCGATCAGCAATCTCTATGGCTGGGATCGCGGCACGCCGGTGGACCGCTATTATATCGAGAAGTTCTTGGACAAGCATCGCGGCTCGATCCGCGGGCATGTCCTCGAAATTTCCGAAGATACCTACACCAAGAAGTTCGGTGACGACCGTGTCACCAAAATCGACATCCTTCACTACAATGATCCGGCTCCCCCGGTCACCATCATCGCCGACCTGAGCGATGCGCCGCAGATCGAGTCGAACAGCTTCGATTGCGTAATCATCACCCAGACAATGATGGTCATCTACGACTACAACGCCGTCGTTGAGACAATTCATCGGATCCTGAAGCCCGGCGGAACCGTATTGGTGACGATGGCCGGCCTTACGCAAATTGCCGATGAGGACTGGCGCAACAACTGGTTCTGGGGATTTACCTACGCTTCGGCGACGCGGATCTTCAACGATATTTTCAAGGGCGGTGAGGTCGAGGTTCAGACCTACGGCAACGTCCTGACGACCATATCGTTCTTGCAGGGTCTGGCAGCGGAAGAGCTGACCCGCACCGAGCTGGAGTTCGAAGACCCCGACTATCAAATGCTAATCGGCGTTTCCGCGAAAAAAGCGGCCTGATGGCGACCGGTGCCGGGGTTGACCTGATGATAAATCAAACGCTTCACCAGCTTCGCTTCGCCATTGCCAGCCGCAAGGAGCGGCTGCGCAGCAATGGTGTTCGGCGCGGGGTTATCCTGCTCTATCACCGTGTCGCAGAGGGTGGCGCAGACCCCTGGCGTATGGCGGTGAGCCCCGAGAATTTCGCCGCGCACATGGCGGCACTCCGCCGGCGGCGGCTTGCCCGGCCGTTGGGTGAACTGGCCGGCCGGCTGCCGGAACCAGGCAGCCCCGACAGCGGGGTGGCCGTAACCTTCGACGACGGCTATCTCGACAATTTACGTACCGCACTGCCAATCCTTGAGAACGAACGGGTTCCGGCAACCATCTATGTCGTCGGCGGCGCGGTCGGCAAGCCAGACGCCTTTTGGTGGGACTTCGTCGGCAAGGTGTTTCTGGAGACGGCGTCCCTGCCGGAGACTCTGACCCTGTCGCATGGCGGCGCAACCAGGCAATGGCACCTTGGCGGGGCGGCGCGGGTGGGCCCGTCCGCTCTTGCGCGGTTGGCCGGTTGGCAGGCGGATCTGGAGCCGGCGCGCGAGCTGCGCCAGCAAGTGTTTCTCGACGTTTGGGCGTTCATTGCGGCGTGCATGCCCGCTGACCGGGATCAGGTGATCGCCGCGCTTGCGGATTGGTCCGGTGTTTCTCCGGTGCCATCCGAGGAAAGCGGCGGGCGGCCGGTCGATCCCGCGGAGTTAAAGCGGTTGGCTGCGTCGCCGTTGATCGAGATCGGCGGCCACACCATGACCCACCCCGATCTCAGCCAGGTCGATAACGAGCGGGCGGCGGATGAAATTCTCGGATGCCGCCGTGTGCTTCAGGAGGCGACGGGCCAGGACGTCACGAGCTTTGCCTTTCCCTTCGGGCGTTACCGCCGGGAGACGGTAAGCCTGATTGATGCAGCCGGTTTCAGAAACGCGACCTGCAGCAAGTTCGGCATCGCAACCGGCCGTTCGTCCATGCTTGAGTTGCCCCGGGTGCAGGTGCCGAACATCTCCGGCAAAGCCTTCGAGCGGCTGTTGGATACGCTGCTTGGTAAGAGTGCCACGGTCCGATTGCCGGATGCTGCTTGGGGCCGCCCGGCGTCCCGGCCGTCAGGCGCGGTATAGCCCCGAAGCAAGGCAGGAGAAGACCATGCACAAACGTACGATAAGATACAAAGCGCAGATTTACCGTACTGAAGATACGGTACCTAATTCCGATATGCACCGTTGTTACCGTAAATATATGCCGCACAATCGGGAGTAATAGCAAAAATTAACCTTTGCGACATTTGCGTAGTCAGAATGAAGAGGTGGTGACTTTTGCGTATATTCTATCAATGAACCCACAATTATTGATTTGGATCAAACTGGAAGCGGCACAGCGAAATAGCTACTATAATATTCATTTCCGCATCGAGATCTGTATGCATACATACAAGTAAGAAAAGACGAATCGGAGACGCCGTTGAGCCGAACAAGGCCGGTTTCCGATGGACAGAAAAAGCGACTTGGAGAGGCGTGGAGGAACCATGACAGGAATTTCCGGAGAGACGAGCGGCGCTGAGATGGGTGCCGTATGCCGGGCCAAGCGCCTCCGGCAACGTCCGCACCGATCCGTGTACTTGGGTCTTTCTCTGCCTGACGGGTCGATTCCGTGCCACGCGTTTCGATAATCGTCCCGGCCTACAACGCCGCCGCAACGCTATCCCGTACACTGGAAAGCGTGCGGGCTCAGTCCGTTAATGACTTCGAGGTTTTCGTTGTCGATGACGGATCGACCGACGAAACCCCGGCCATTGCGGAAGATTTTGCCCGGTGGGACAGGCGGTTCACCCTGATCCGCCAGAAAAATTCCGGGGTTGCGATGGCGCGCAACGCGGGACTGGCCAGGGCATCCGGCCCCTATGTCACCTGGCTTGACGCCGACGACATCTGGCACCCGACCAAGATCGCCAAACAACTTCAGGTGTTCGAACGCTCATCGGTTCCGCTGAGCTTTGTCTATACGGGGTACCGTCTGATCGACGAGGATGACCGGATCATCCCCAATTTCCGGACTCTCTCCGATATCTCCGGCGACACCCTGTGCCGGCAGATCGCGACCAATTTCTTCAGCAATGTCAGCAGTATCATGGTGCCAACGCTCCTGGCGCGGCGGTTCGGCGGTCACGATCCGCATCTGCGGGAGTGGGGGATCGAAGGCGCGGAGGACTTTCTGCTTCAGTTGCGGCTTTCCACCGTGGGGCAGGCCGCGTGTTGCGACGAGGCGCTGGTCGGTTATCGGATGCACCGCGGGAACATGTCCCTGGATAATGCCCGCGCTGCCCGGTCGAACCTAAAGGCCATCGAACTGATCGAGGCAGCGGAAACCGGCGTGCCAAAATGGGTGTTCCGCCTGGGCCGGGCGCGCACTGTCGGCTACACCCTTCACCTGTTGCGGGATAAACGGCCGGGCGCAGCGCTGCAGGTATTGGTCCGGCTGTTGGCGGAGCAGCCCTTTCATACCGTGCTGGTGCTGGCGCTGATCGCCCATTGGCAAATCCGGCAAATCCTTTATCCGCAGCTCGGCAAAGACCCGGAACTCGGCCGCCTGTTTCAGGAGGCCGACCCTGAGACGGCGCCCTGGCTCGGCCATATGGTATTGAGCAGTTGGCACCGCCGCCAGTTGGATAAGGCCGACCGGGCACGCGCTGCTCGCGCCCAGGTTCAGACCGTTCCGGTTATGCCAGATTTGCCCGCACCAATATCTTTCGCCTGCGGTACGGGTTGCCCCTGCTGCCGTGCGGATGAGCCTGTCAGATTTGTCCGGAAAGCAAAAAGAAACACGGCCATCATCGGCACCAGAAAAATGACCCGGGCTCCGTAGCGCTCTGCCGGCTGGGAAATCCCGCCGCAAACCAGGGCGTTGGCGGCAATGCCGCCAAAGACAATCACGACGAAGCATCGCACCCGCATTGGTGGACCACCCCACGGCCAAAGCAGGAGGGCTGCCGTAATCAGCCCCGACGCCCAATAAACCCAACGATGAAACCGATCCAGGACCGGAAGCCAATCGGGTATTTCGCTAAAACGCGCTTGTGAAAATACCGTCGGCAGGTTGCTCGTAATTTTCCCCATGTTCGCAAGCGTGTTGTCGGTCGGGAAGCTCATGATGACGCTGACATAGCCCACTTGCGTGATCGCATTGTTCAGTACAGCCAGCGCCATGGACACCGGGTAGGACTTGACGACATTGGCGAAGAATGCCCCCTGCTCCTGCGCAATGCGTTTTTGGGTTTCGGTGTCAAGCAAGGCAAACGAGCCTTCCTCCGGTGAGCGGGAAAACAGCATTTTGCTAGCATGAACGCGCTCCGGAGCATCCTTCAACTTCTCGTACAGGGTGCAGGTAGATAGCTCCGGCGTCGGACATTTTTCAGCCAGATACGAAAAGCCAGGCCCATCAACAATCACACGAACCGTCAGAAATGGAAGATAGATTACTTCTGCCTGCCGCACGGTTTTGGCGGTTGCCGTAAATAGGGTTCGCTCGGCCAGGCCCAGCGCCAGTATGGCGGTTATCAGGACGAGGCCGATCCACTGGCGGCGGGTGCGCGCCGCCAGTGCAACAATCGCCGCACCGCCGAGCAGCAGGCCGCCGATCAGCAGATTGGAAGGATGGGCGGTCACGGCAACCGCGCCGATGAGAACAGCAAGGGCCATTTCCCAGCCACGCATGATCGAGCCGAACATGGCAAGCGTCGCCACAATCAAAATTAGAATGGGCGTGAAAATGTCCGGCATGAGATAAGTCGTGTAGAACGGCAGCGAACCGAGGCAACCTGCCATTACGGCGAGTGCTGTAACACGGCAGGCTGGAAACCGCCCGCCTGATACTTGGCTCTGGCATCTCTGATAGTCGCTTGTCCCTCGATCGATCACCGATAACGTCAGCCAGACCGAAAAGACCAAAAGAGCAGCCTGTCCGACAGCAGCCGCACCGACTCCCAATACCGAATTGGCAAGGCTGAGAAACACCGCATAGGTTGCCGACCGGCTGCCGACAACGACGGCATCACCTAGTTCGGCCTGGCCGGCGTGAATGTTTTCTGCGGCAGGCAGTAGCCGCTCGACTAGGCCAACGACGCTCTGCAACACCGCATCACCCTGAGCGATATAAGCGGCAGTATCTACATAAAACAAAGGCGATCTGTTGATAAAATAAACTATGCAACACAATATTATTGCGCCAAAAATATATAAAATATCCAGCGTTTTATTGGTCATGAAAATCAATATCAATGAAGGGTATTGTCAAAAAACAGCCCCAAACAAGGGAAAAATCGTTCGTAGATCAATGTGTTCTTTGTTCGGGCGCAACATCTAACCGCAAAACCATGATCTGCATCATGTTCCGACGGTTCATCCTTAGATAACAAGTTGGGTCTGATGTAAGTTCGCACTGTGGAGAACACCCTGGGGCCGCGAGTGATCGGCAAGCTGAACGCTGAGACTACCATCTTTGAGTGTACGGCCAAAATTACGCCGGGGAAACGGCGAGTCGCTTTAGCCGGATTGACATGGCAACAGGCGGCATTGAGGTATCACCGAACCTCGGTATCTGCCAATCCCGGAGCAAAAAGGGGCCGTTTGTGGAGTGAGCCCGACGGGCCGGACAGTCAGGCCGAAATAGATTTACCTGTTGCTGGGCTTTCGAAGGTGGAAGCCATGGCAAAACATCGATCCCACAGCGTCGCGTTCAAACGACGAGTCGTACAAGAATACCTTTTTTGGTGAGACCCTGCATGGTTTGGCGCGCGTACCCGACGTCTCGCGCAATCCGATCCGGACCTAGGTCCAGCAGTACGAGGCTGGCTCCTTTGACGAAGATGCTGAGGCCGCAGACTTGCTCCAAGAGGATGAGGCATGGATCGCCGCGCTTGAGCGTCTGGTGGGCAAGCAGGCACTTGAGCTTGAATTTCTAAAAGGGGGGGCTCGGCGGCAGGGACAACAGCCGAGAAGCGAGCGTTTATCCGTGATCATCGGGGCTCGAAATCCACAGCGCTCTGGACGAATTGCACTTCGTCGTCGTCCTGCTCTGCGAATGGACTGCATCCTTCCAATGCCGATGCGTACTCGCCTGCCTGATCGCCCTTATCGAAGCCAGCCGTGACTGGCAGGGAGACGACCAATAGCAAGGAGTGGATCAGGAAAGACGAATCATGACGTTGGTGCTCTGTCTTGCAAAGATGGCCGTTCAATACGCGAGCGTAATTTATAAGAAAATCTTCGATAAAAAATCGCTGAACGCCGTAAATTAATGAAACAATCAATGGTGGATGATAAGGTGGTTATCTTTACCAAAGCACCTCATATAATGAAGAAAAATCAATATATTGTGGTACAATTATGGTGCGGGCGGCCGGACTCGAACCGGCACTCGCATACGCGAAACAGATTTTAAGTCTGCTGTGTCTACCATTTCACCACGCCCGCGCCAGCCAAATAGTCCGGTTTCCCGGCGCATTCAGCGCGGGCAATCGGTACCGAAGGCAGCGCCGGAAGTCCACCACAAAGCGGCGGACGAATGCCCGCCCTCTGCTTGTCGCGTAAGCAAAAAAGGGCAACTGTTGGCGCAATTTTGATCTGAATCAAGGTAGCGGATGGTATTGAACGGTCATCTTCACGAATCACTAGCTGACCCCATGGAGATACCTATGACCGAAAACCTTTTCCTTGCCCTTGTTGCGGTTTGCTTTGTGGTTTTTATGGGCACATTGGCCTGGGCACAAATGACGACACCATCGCGCCTGGAGTTTCCGGATGAGCCCGAGGAATAGAGCCGCGCGCCTTCTCCCAACTTGACCCTGGCGTCATGGGCCGGGGCTGGTGGTTCGATGGAAAAGGATGATACCCATCCGTTTGCCGGATCAAACCGCTAACATATTGAAAAAATAGACTGATTGACGAAGCGCTTGCGGATGCAAGTGTTTCGGTCAGCGCCACTAGGCGCCCCGCTCTTTCTGGATCTTGTCCCAGGCTGCATTGATTCGGGCGAGCTTTTCGGTGGCGACCTTGATGGCCTCCTCCGGCAGGCCGTCTGCCATCAGGCGGTCGGGATGAAACTCCCGCACCAGCGCCAGATGATGCCGGCGGATGTCGGGCATCGGCGCATCGCGCTCCACGCCAAGAATACGGTAGGGGTCGCTTTCGTCCACGCCCAGGTGGGTCTCGCGGATACGGTCGAACTCGCCACCCGCAAAGCCGAAAATCTCCCCAACACGCCGCAGGAAATCCAGTTCGACGGGGTGGACGTTACCGTCGGCCTTGGCGATCTCGAACAGGCAGTCGAGCACTTGCTCCCGCACAGCCGGGCTGTCGCGCAGTAGGCGGTTCAACTGTTCGGCGTACGATTCGTAACCGGCAATGTCGGACTTGGCCTGATTGAACAGGCGGGCAACGTTCTTCTCTTCTTCCGGGGCGAAGGCGAACAGGCGGCGGAATGTGGCAATCTCGTCCCGTGTGACGACACCGTCGGCCTTCGCCATTTTCGCCGCCAGCGCGATCACGCCGATGGTGAAGCCGATCTGCCGGGTGATCTCTTCGTCGTCCGGCTTGGCCGCTGCTTCTTCCCGGCCGCTGTCCAGCGCAAAATGCCCCGCCGCCGCGCCGAGCAGCGCGCCCAACGGCCCGGCCAGGGCGAGCCCCGCTGCCCCGCCGAGGATTTTTCCCCATATACTCATACGACCGCCCTCACGCGTGGAGAATGCCGTTGGTTGCTCAGGACCAGACCGGCTGGATACAGCAAATAACAGCCGCCGCGTTCCTGGCTAGATGGCAAATAGGCTTATGCCAATGGCTCACAGGCCGCGCATAGGCTGGACGCTACCAGCCTTGCAGAACTGCACCGATGGCCCGGGCGAGCGCAGCCTGGCTTGGCTCGACAACGGGAAGGCCGGTCGCCTCTGCAAGCGGCTGGCGCTGGTCGGCCATGCCCGCACAGCCGAGAATCAAAACGTCTGCGCCATCTTCGTCCCGCAAGCGTTCCCCTGCGCGGATCATCGCGTCGCGGGTGCGGGCGGCATCCGCCAGTTCCGGCACGCCGAGGCCGATGGAACGGCTGGCCGCATAGCGCTCCGACAGGCCATAGTTGCGGACGGTGCGCCGCTGCCGCGCGACCGACGACGGCAGGATCGCCACCACGCCAAACCGCTCGCCCAGGCTGAGGGCCGACGCCATCCCGGCTTCGGCAATACCAATCACCGGCCGGCCTATCCGCTCTCGCAGCGAATGCACGCCAGGGTCGGAAAAGCACGCGATCACATAGGCGTCCGCCGCCTCACGCTGCACGATGGCATGCAGATGCGGAATGACGCTGTCCGAGTCGGCCTGAGACTGGATGCCGGGCGGGCCGTCCGTGTTGGTAACGCAGTCGATCGCCGGGCCGCCCGCCACCCGGAACGGCGCGCATGCCCGGTAGATGGCGGCGGAGCAAGTCGCGGTCGCGTTGGGATTAATGACGACGATACGGGACACGGGGGTGACGCTCCTGCAGCTGGACGGGCAAACCAAAGCAAATGCATACACTATTTACCCCCATGAATCGAGCAACTACCATAAGTTGATAATGGAGTACTGGCCGGGAGCAGGCGATGGCAAAACGCCTGACCAAGACCCAATTGGGGCAGTTCAGGAAAAATGGATATCTGACGGCATTACGCTTGTTCGCCTACCGCGAGATCAAGCCCTTTCGGCGGGCGCTTGAGCATTATGAGGCCATGAATGGCAGCATTCCCCGGCGGCAGGTCTTGCTGCGGCTTTCCTGTTTCAAGCCACATCTGCTGTTCCCCTGGCTGGATTCCATTTGCCATCACCCCGCCATCCTCGACATGGCTGAGAGCATTATCGGGCCGGATATCCTGATCTATGCCTCCGGCGTAGTGATCAAAAACGTCGGCGATGGCGCCTATACCCCATGGCACCAGCCCGCGGCTTTCACGTCATTTGCCGGGGGGACGCAGGTCCGGGTTCTGGTTGCCTTTTCAGACAGCAGCAAAGCAAGCGGTTGTGTCCGCGTGATCCCTGGGTCGCATGGAGCGGCCCGTAATCACGAAGCTGGGGCGGACGACCCGAAAGACCTGCGGTTCCGGCGGGAGCAGATCCGAGAGCAGATAGATGACAGCGAGG
Source organism: Alphaproteobacteria bacterium (assembly GCA_965222315.1). GTDB lineage: Bacteria > Pseudomonadota > Alphaproteobacteria > Bin95 > Bin95 > JACKII01. Next base: position 5,013,383 of record OZ244951.1, read on the forward strand.
CGACGAACCTGTTGATGCAGGCCGGGGAGGTTGCCGTTCTGGATCATCAATTGGTCAACGCGTCCGGCCCAAACCGGTCGGATGACCGGCGCATTGACTACGAAATCATCTATGTGACGCCGGACAGCCTGCCGCCAGAGACCACGGAAACGGCAACGCTTGCGCGCGGTGCGGACACTACGGGTGCATGGCTGCTCGAGCCGAGGCCGGCGGCGTCCGCAGATCCGTACGCCAAACCGTCCAAAGCCGCCATTGCCGCTCATGCAGCGGCGATGGCGGTGCGCTGGGAGAATTTTTTTGGGCCGGATGGTCCCGTGCTGCGGGTGACGGACCTATAAAGCCAGAACCCGTACGCACCTATTAGAGTCGGTTGGGTTCTTGCCCCAACCATTTGCACGCAGCCGTCGGATATGAGCGGGAACTTCTACCGCCCGACGATCAACCGTCCCGTCGGCGGCGAGTCAGCCTTCCGCTGTGATCGGATCGATCATTTTCCTGATCGGCGTTACGACGGTCGCCGGAAAGCCGCTGCGTTCGGCATGTTCCTGGATCATTTGCTCATTGTCGGCGAGATAGATGCAGAAGGTCTTGTCACCCGCAACGTAGGAATGCTCCCACTGGATGTTCTTTCCTTCTGCCTTCATCGCTGCGAGCACACCATTTGACGCAGTTGCAGCTTCCCGCAATTGGTCCCGCTCAAAAGTACCGACGTCTGGAATAGCGCGTTCAATCACATATCTAGGCATCGTTCACCCCAATCTGGATAATATCAGAGTTGCACCGGTTATTATTGTATCCATTTTTACTGAAGTTCGCAATCAGGAAGAGCGAGCTACCTAGGTTGAGCCAATAACGGTCTTGTATCCTTCGGGATCGGTTGGGCCTTCACTGCCAAGGATAAAAACCCGGCTCTCAGGCCCAAGCGCAAGCATTTCCCGCCCGGCGTCTGTCATCGAGCCAGCCAGCAACCCAGCAAGGCCCGCCACGGCGGACTCTCCGGCGGCGATGGACGGCGCACCGTCGGCCAGCCAGCGCATGGCGTCCGCGGCGCGGGCGTCGCTGATCCAGCAGGAGGCCGTTGCGTGATGGCGCAACATCTGCCACGCCAGGGATGACGGCTCCCCGCAGTCCAGGCCAGCCTGAATTGTGCCTCGGCTGTCGACCGCGGTCCATGCATCCGCGGCGATGCTGCGGAACCAGCAGGCAGCCCCTTCGGCCTCACATACGACCAGTTTCATCGGATGTGCCAGTTGTTGAAAGCGCAGCGCTAGCGCGGCTGCCATACCGCCGACACCGGCTTGCAGGAACAGATGCGTCGGCGCTTGGGCTCTGATGGCGGTCCACTGCGCCACGGCTTCCTCCGCGATCAGGCCATAGCCCGCCATCACATCTTGCGGAATGCTCTCATAACCAGGATAGGAGGTGTCCGAAACGACAACCCAACCATGCTCATCCGCCTGCCGGGCGGCTTCTTTCAGGCCTTCGTCATAGCCGGAGACGGTGACGGTGCTCGCGCCGAAGCCCTCAATCGCCGCGCGGCGGGCAGGCGCCATCACCTGGGGCACGAACACCACGGCCTGGCAGCCATAGCGCTGGGCACCCCACGCGACGGAGCGGCCATGATTGCCGTCGGACGCGCAGCAAACCGTCAGGTCTTCGGGCTTATGCCCGGCGGCCTTCCATGTCTCGACCTGCCTGCCGACCGCGTACGCGCCACCCAACGCCTTGAAGCTCTCCAGGCCGAAGCGCGGGTTCTCGTCCTTGTAAAGCACCGCTGCTACGCCTGCCGCTTTTGCTGCCCATTTGAGCGAATGGAGGGGCGTCGGCGTGTAGCCCTGCCAGTCTCGGATAGCTTGGGCGGCAGCGTCGAAGTCCGCGGGCTGCATGCGGGCTGGCGCAGCGATGGGCTGTCCGTCCGCGTAATGGTTGCGGACGAGGCTGAACCCCTCGCCGGCTAGGGAGAGTGGTGGAACAGGCACGGTGTTTGCTCCTTGCCCGCCTGACTAGCGCATCCGCTTTGCGATACGCGGGTCAAGGCTGTCGCGCAGGCCATCGCCCAGCACGTTCACCGCCAGCACGGTCACGGCCAGGAAGGCGCCGGGGAAGAAGATGATCCAGGGCGCAATCTGGAAGTAGGTCCGGCCTTCCGCCATGATATTGCCCCAGCTTGGGATTTCCGGCGGTGTGCCGGCGCCCAGGAAGGACAGAATGGCTTCGAACACCACCGCCGATGCGAAGACATAAGTCGCCTGCACGATTAGCGGCGCAACCGCGTTGGGCAGCAGATGTTTCGCCATGATCCGGGGCAGGCTGACGCCGGAGACGACGGCGGCTTCAATATAGGGCATCTCCCGGAGTGTCAGGACGACCGAGCGCACCAGCCGCACCACCCGCGGCACCTCCGGGATGGTGATGGCAATGATGACGTTGGTGATACTGGCGCCCGCCAGCGCCACCAGCGCGATGGCGACCAGGATGCCCGGAATGGCCATCAGGCCATCCATGATGCGCATGACGATAGCGTCGAGCCAGCGCACATACCCGGCGATCAGACCGATGGTCAGGCCGACGATGGTGGCCACCGCGGCCACGCTCAGGCCGACGACCAGGGATATCTGCCCGCCATGGATGACGCGCGCGAACAAGTCACGGCCCAGGAAATCCGTACCGAACGGACCGACCGGCCCCAAGGGACTGTCGAAGCCCGGCGGCTTCAGGCGCACGATGGGATTGATGCGCAGCGGGTCCGGCGTGATCCAGTAGGCAAAAATCGCCAGCAGGCTCATCACTAACAGAATGACGAAGCCAACGACTGCAGTCGGGTGTTTGCGGATCAGGCGGCTGGAGCGTTTGGCCAGCGTCGGACGCGGTGGCAGACCGGCGCCCGCCTGGCTTTCGGTGATGGCCGTCATCAGTAGCGAATCCTTGGATCCAGGATCGTATAGGACAGGTCGATAATTAGGTTAACCAACACATAGATTCCGCTGAAAATTAGGATCACGCCCTGGATGATCGGGTAGTCGCGGCGCAGTACTGCGTCGATCGTAAGGCGGCCGAGCCCCGGAATATTGAACACGCTCTCGGTCACGACCACGCCGCCAATCAGCAGCGCCACGCCGACGCCGATGATGGTAACGATGGGAACCGAGGCGTTTTTGAGCGCATGCTTCATCAGCAGCGTCCGGTTACTGGCGCCCTTGGCGCGGGCGGTGCGGATATAGTCCTCCTGCAGCACTTCCATCACGCTTGCGCGCGTCATGCGGGCGATCAGCGCCACGTATACCAAGCCCAGCGCCAATGTTGGCAGGGCGATGGAGGCGAGGAAAGGTCCGATACCTTCGCCAATCGGTTTGTAACCCTGCACCGGGAACCAGCCAAGGTTCAGGGAGAATACCCACATGAACACATAGCCGATGACGAAGACCGGCACGCTGAAACCCATCACGGCGAACAACATCACCAGACGGTCAATCCACGTGTGCGCCTTCCAAGCCGCCAGCACACCCATGGGCACGGCGACGATAATGGCAAAGATCGTGGTGCAGATGGCGAGCGCCAAGGTGGGCTCAAGCCGCTGCCCGATCAGCTTGGAGACCGGCAGATTTGAGAAAATAGAAATCCCCAAATCACCGGAAAGAACGTTGCCGACCCATGTGAAAAACTGAATGTAGAGCGGCTTGTTCAGGCCGAGCTGCTCCCGGATACGCTCGATATCTTCCGGCCTGGCATAGTCGCCGGCGATGACGACCGCCGGGTCGCCAGGGGTCAGATAGAGCAGCAAAAACACAAAAATCGCGACCACTGCCATCACAGGAATGGTCGAGAGAATACGGCGGATGATGTAGGCGTACATTCGTTAGCCTTGGGGAAGCGGGCGAAAAATTCCACCTTCCCGGACTTAATCCGGGAAGGTGCGAAAGCCGCGATGGGCGCCGCTCTTCGCAACGGCGCCCATCGGCAGAGCCTTACTCCGGAATGTCGATATTCCAGAAGAACGGAACCGGCGAGACCAGCACGCCAGTCACGCCTTTGCGCCATGCCACCGGCTGGAACCACTGGCCATAGTTCACGTATGGCGTATTCGCGAACGCTTCGAGCTGGATTGCTTCGGCCAGCTCCTTTTTCTTGGCTGCGTCGGTTTCCCGCGCAAAGGAGTCGCGCAATTCTTCCATCTTCGCGCTGGTGGGCCAACCGAACCAGGCACGCTCAACACCACCGCCGGAGATGCCGATGTTTGCGATCGGCGACTGCACGTCAGCACCGGTCGAATAGGTGTGGAACACGTTCCAACCACCGTCCTCAACCGGTTTCTTCTCGGCCCGGCGGCTGGTCAGAGTCGACCAGTCCATGGCTTGGACTTCCACATCGAAGCCCATGTCGCGAAGCAACTGTGCCGTCACCAGCGACGCGCTATTCAGCACCGGAATATCGGTCGGCTGCATGAGCACAACTTTGTGGCCCACAACGCCTTCCTCTTCGAGCACCTCCTTGGCGCCTTCCAGATCGCCATTGAGGTAGGGTTCGCCGCCGGCTTCCGTACCAAATGGCGTGTCGCAGATCAGGAACGCCTTACAAGTCTTGTAAAGGGCCGGATCGCCAACCAGCGCTTGCAGGTAGGTTTCCTGTGGTACGGCCATTGCAACGGCCTGACGCACCCGCGGATTGTCAAATGGCGCATGCAGGTGGTTCAGCCGAAGCCAGCCCTGGGTGCCTAGCGGGTCGATCACATCAATGACGATGTTCTCTTGCGTCTTCATGATCGGAACCATGTCAACGGCAGGCGTTTCCCAAAGGTCGACTTCGCCGTTCTGAAGGGCATTCATGGTGGTCGCGGGGTCGGGGATGTAGATCCATTCGACGCGGTCAACATTCACCACCTTGCCGCCGGCCGCAGCAGATGCCGGCTCATCACGCGGCACGTAGTCTTCGTTCTTGACGTACACGACCTTGGAGCCCGGCACCCATTCGTCCTGCACGAACTTGAACGGGCCGGAGCCGACGATATCCGTCACCTGGGTAAAGGCGTCGGTCTTGGCGTGCTCTTCCTTCATCATGAAGGGGGTGTTGGAACTGATCTTGCCCAACGAGTCCAGCACAAGGCCATACGGCTCTTTCAGCTTCAGGGTGAAGGTCTTGTCATCCACGGCGGTCATGGCTTCGGTGAAGTCCATGAGCTTCTGGCCCATGCCGTCCCGCTTACCCCAGCGCTGGATCGACGGGATGATATCCGCGGTCGTGACCGGGTCGCCATCATGCCATTTCAGGCCGTCACGTAGGGTAAAGGTCCAGGTAAGTCCGTCATCGCTCAGCGAGTATTCGCCAATCATCTGCGGGTGGACTTCGCCGTCTGCATCCACTGCAAACAGCGTATCGTAGACCATATAACCGTGGTTGCGTGTGATGTAGGCCGTCGTCCAGATCGGATCGACATTCTTCAAGTCGGCGTGCGGAACAACCCGCAAAACTTTCTCGGCACTGGCAGCGCTGAGCATCGCCGCAGCGACGGCGGCAATGCCGATGCCCTTGGCCAAGGTTGGAAGCAGACGCATCTGAGAACCTCCGTTAAGTGTTTTTGTGCACCTGTGCGGGCGCATCGTTCTGACGTAAGCAAGTGCTGTGCCAACCAAGGCCGCAATCCTCGCGCCCGGCTATTACTCCCAAGTCGGAGCGCATCGGGTGATGGAAGCCTAGCGCGTTAAACAGGCAAAGGACCAGCCCGAATCGGAAATTGCCTACTATTGCATCATGCTGTCGTTGGCGCGTTGCTGCATGACGCCCGAAAGAACAAAAGCTAATGCACGGATAAAGCTGAGCGGGGATCAGCAACTGGCTAGCGTGAGGGGGACGAATGGCGTTAGCCTTCGGCCCTTCATTCTCGCCCCTCCCAACTGGAGCTTTTTTCATGCGCGTCTTCATCGCCTGCCTCGGCACGGAAACCAACACCTTCTCCCCGCTGCCGACCGGGTGGGAGACCTTCGCCGATACCATGCTGTTCCGGGACGGGAACAAGGCGACGGACCACGAGCCCATGCTGTTTTCGGAACCCCTGCATGTCTGGCGGCGGGAAGCGGAGAAGCGCGGCTGGGACGTGGTTGAAAGCATCGCCGCCTTCGCCCAGCCCGCCGGCGTCTGCGTCAAGGCTGTCTACGAAGGCTTGCGGGACGAAATGCTGCGCGATCTGGAAGCCGCCATGCCGGTCGATATCGCGCTGATCAACATGCATGGCGCGATGGTGGCCGACGGTTACCTGGACTGCGAGGGCGACATGCTGTCGAAGGTCCGCGCCATCGTGGGGCCGGACAAGGTCGTCGGTGGGGAGCTTGACCTGCATTGCTCTGTCACGCCCGAGATGGTGGGCGCGGCGGACTGCCTGATCACTTTCAAGGAATACCCGCACGTCGATGCGCCGGACCGGGCGAAGGAACTGTTCGACATCTGCGCCCGCACCGCAGCGGGTGAGGTCAAGCCGGTCATGGCCCGCTACGACCTGCGCATGATCAACACCTGGCGGACGCCCTTCGAGCCGACGCGCAGCTTCGTCGATAAGCTGCAATCCCTGGAGGGCAAGGACGGCATCCTCTCCATTTCCTTTGCCCACGGCTTCCCCTGGGGCGACGTGCCGGAAGCATCTGCCAAGATCGTCGTTGTGGCCGACGGCGATGAGAGTAAGGCCGCCTCTCTGGCGGAAACGCTGGGCAAGGAAGTCTGGGACATGCGGGAGGCAACCGCGATGGTGCCCCAGGACATGAACGAAATCCTGGAGATCGCCGCGGGCCATAACAGCGGCCCTGTGGTCATCGCCGACACCAGCGACAATGCCGGCGGCGGCGCCCCTTCCGACGCGACTTTCCTATTGGGGGCTGCTCTGGACAAGGGCCTGACCAACATCGCGACCGGTCTCTACTGGGACCCGACCGCGGTGCGCTTCTGCGAGGAAGCGGGCGAAGGCGCGACGCTGGACCTGCGCATCGGCGGCAAGGTGGGCAAAGCGTCGGGCGTGGCGCTGGACCTGACCGTGACGGTCAAGAAAATCCTGCACAACGCGGAGCAGACCTTCGGCACCTCCACCAATCCGTTGGGAACGGCGGTCTGGCTCCAGATGGAAGGCGACATCGACATCGTCCTAAACACCCAGCGCACCCAGGTGTTTAATCCCAACGCCTTCACCAATCTCGGTATCGACCTCAGCAAAAAGCGCATGGTGTTCGTGAAGAGCAGCCAGCACTTCTATGCCGGCTTCAACCCGATCGCGGAGGCGGTGCTCTATTGCGCAACGCCCGGTGCCATTGCCCCCCACTACGGCCTGATCCCGTTCAAGGTGTTCGACAAGCCCTATTGGCCGAAGGTGGAGAACCCTTGGGCTTAGGGGATCACCCTAATCCGCAAAGAACGGCGTTTCCGCCGAGCCGTCGGAGCCGTTCATGCGAATGTCCAGCCGGTAAACGCCGCCGCTTTCCGGCTGGGCCACCAGCAGGCCGCGGCGGGCTTCCGGAACCGCGCCCAGCACCGGACATTCGCTGTTGTCCTCGTCGCCGAAATAGATGCGGGTCACGATCCGCCGCATCAGGCCGGGTCCGAAAATGCCTAGCGCGGCGTGCGGCGCCTGCCAGGCATTGCGCCCGCCGGTGGCGTCGAACGGCACCGGGCCGGGCTTGATCGTCTGAAAGGTGAATGAGCCGTCGGGCGCGGTCACGCAGCGCCCGAAGCCGCGGAAAGGCGCGTCACGGTCTTTGGCATAGTTGCCGTCGGCATCTGCCTGCCACCATTCCACCAGGAAGTCGCGGCGGGCATTGCCCTCGCCGTCATAAAGCTTGCCCGTCACGGTGATCGCGGGACCATGCTGACCGCCATTGGTCAGGTCGTGCTCGTTCTCGCGCTTGAAGGCGTAGTTGTAGAACGGCCCCAGGGTCTGGGCCGCGCTCGGTACCAGTTTGGTCATTGCTAGGCGTCCTCCTAATCCACCATCGGCGTTTCGGAACGCCCGCGCAGGACGATGTCGAACTGGAAGCCCAATGAATGCTCGTGCTCGCCGATGCCATCGTCGGGTTTGGCGACCAGCCGGTTGCGCGCCGCCGCATCCGGCACGGCCTGCAGAATGCCGTCAATATCGTTCAGTGGGTCGCCCGGAAAGAACATCTGGGTGACCAAGCGGCTGGCGAAGGCGGGACCATAGAGCGAGAAGTGGATGTGCGGCGGGCGCCACCAGTTGCCCGTGTTCGGAACCGGGTAGGCGCCAGGCCGGATCGTCGCGAAACGGTACTTGCCGTCGGCATCGGTCATCATACGGCCGGCGCCGACAAACTCCTTCTCCAGCGGCGCCGGACGGCTGTCGATTTCGTGCGGGTATTTGCCGGCGGCGTTCGCCTGCCACATCTCGACCAAGGCATTCGGCACAGGCCGTCCATCCTCGTCCAGGATGCGGCCTTCGACGATCATGCGGGAGCCGACAATCGTGTTGCCGAGCGTCAGGTCGACGCCCACTTCGCCCACGTCCCGCGCATCGAAGGCCGGGCCACTGGTCTCGGTTGCGGTGCGTGGCAGGGGGATCAGATCCTCCCTGGGCGCAGTCAGCGTAGTGCGGAAGTATTTCTCCGTCCGCAAATGGGGCTGGGTAGCGTCATCAAAGGGGGCGTATTCTGCCATGGCGGTTTCCTCCGTTAGCTAATCACGCGAACCGGCTCACCTTTCAGCCAGCCCAGAATATTCTCAACGGTCTGACCATAGAAGATTTCATATGTGTCGTGGGTCACATAACCCAGATGCGGCGTCAGTACTGTATTGGGCAGGTCCAGGAAGCGGTTGGTTTTCGGCACAGGCTCCAGGCCGTAGGTATCGAGGCCTGCGCCTGCAATCGTGCCGGCCTGCAACGCATCGGCCAGTGCATCCTCGTCAATGATCGGACCGCGGGAGGTGTTGATGATGTAGGCCGAGGGCTTCATCAGTTCCAACTCGCGTTTGCCGACAATCCCGCGGGACCGGTCGCTCAACACTAGATGCACGGAGATAAAGTCCGACTGCTGGAACAGTTCGTCCTTCTTCACCCGGCGCACGCCTTTCTCGGCAGCGGCTTCAGCGGTCAGGTTCTGTGACCAGGCGATGGTCTCCATCTCAAATGCCTGCGCGTATTTCGCAACACGGCTGCCCAAATTGCCAAGGCCGAGGAGACCGCAGGTACGCCCCTTCAGGCCAAGGCCGACCTGGGTCTGCCAATGGCCATGCCGCATGGCCGCATTCTCGTTATGGATGTTGCGGGCCAGCGAAAGCATCAGACCGAAGGCGAGCTCCGGAGTCGGGTGGCCGCTGCCCTGGGTGCCGCAGACAGTGACTCCATGGTCCTTCGCCGCTTCCATATCGACGCTGGCGTTTCGCATGCCGGTGGTGAGCAGCAGCTTGAGGTCGGGCAGGCGCTCGAACACCGCGCGGGTGATCGGCGTGCGTTCCCGCATGATGCAGAGGATTTCATAGCCTTTCAGCCGTTCGCCCAGTTTGTCCGGGTCCGGCTCGTGGTCATGGAAACAGGTAACCGTAACGTCCGACGGCAATTGCGTCCAATCAGCGGAAGTCATCGCGACGGACTGATAGTCATCCAAAACGGCGACGCGCATGGCAAATTCTCCTACAACGGATTCCGGTCCAATTGGACCGGATCTATCCGCTCAAAATCGATCAATCAGCACATCTTACTCCGATTAATTGGTCGTCACAGCGATTCAATTTGTCGGCGTTAGTTGCTCTAGGCGGGTAGTACCGCAGCTTGCCATCGGTTATGGTCCGGCGGCAAACAAACTCGACAGAGGCAAGGCGATGCGTCCACTGAAATTTATCGATGCTGCTGTGGCGCTCGCGCTCGGGCTGGCGCTGGCCGCGTGCGGAAACGTGGCGGTAAAAAACCAGAATCAGGGCCAGCAACAATCCTCAGTCGGCACGCCCGCACGCACCGGCACGATGAAGGTTGCTCTTCTGGCGCCACTCACCGGGGACGTCGGGCCAGTTGGGCAGCAATTGGTGAACGCCGCCGCCGTTGCCCTGTTCGAGCGCCCGGACCTGAATGTCGAACTGCTGCCCTTCGACACGCGCGGCACGCCGGAAGGGGCGGCGCAGGCGGCCTCTCAGGCGCGCACTGCCAATGTGGAACTGGTGCTCGGCCCATTGTTTGGCAGCAACGTTCCCATGGTCCGGCAGGGACTGGCGGGCAGCAATATCACCTTGTTGGCCTTTACCAATGACGCGACGCAGGCTGGCGGCCCGAATTTCGTCATGGGGCTGAGTGTCGGCGCGCAGGTGGAGCCGCTGGTCTCTCATCTGGCATCGGGAGGCAAGACCCGCTTGATCGTCATCGGCCCGGACAACGAGTACACGCAACGCGCCATCGACGCGGCCCGCAATGCAACCTTTGCCACCGGCGGCAGTGTGGTGCGCACCGCTGCCTATCCGGAAGAAGCCGACTTCAATGACATCTCCAATCAGGTGCAGGCGACGACCGACTACCAGGCCCGGCGGGGCGAGTGGCAAAGTTACTCCAACAATTTGAAGCCAAAGGTGCGCAGTGCAGCCGATCCGGCCGCAACACTCCGCCAGGAAGCTACGCGCTTCCCGCCGGATGATATGCGGGGCGAAATGCTGCGCGGCATGGCCACCGTCTATAACAACTGGAAATCCAGCGGCCGGAACCGGGCATTGGCCGAGGTGATGCAGCGTATCGACGGCGTCGATGCCATGCCGGTGTCGGACTACGACGCGGTCCTCCTGCCGATCGGGGATGACAATCTGGTCGCCATCGGCTCTATGCTCGACCTGTTCAACGCGGGCCGGGGCTTTGCCACCCTGGCGGGTACGAATGTCTGGCAGAATGTGAACCTGTCGGCAGAGCCCTCCCTGCTGGGCGGCTGGTTCTCCCAGACCAGCGAGAGCGCGATCAGCCCGTTTGTGCTGTCCTACCAGAACAGTTTCCAGGAAACGCCAGAGAGCATTGCCGCGCTCGGCTATCATGGCGCGCGCATCGCGATGGAGGCGATGACCGCCGGCAGCCGGCCGGTGACGGGTGAATTCGTGCGCCGTCCTGAAGGCTTCACCGGCAGCGCCGGCACGGTGCGTTTCGGCTCAGACAACCTGATGCGGCATCCGATCTCGATCTACGAGGTCACACCGGAAGGGGTTAAGGAACTGCGCGGACCCGATCAGCCCGGATCATAGGGGGAGGGCTACGGCCTACCCCAGCCGGTTGATCCCATCGAACGCGGCGTTCTTGTAGCACTCGGCTAGGGTCGGATAGTTGAATACGTTGTCGACGAAATAGTCGACCGTCCCCTTGTGCCCTATGACCGCCTGCCCGATGTGAACCAGTTCGCTGGCGCCTTCGCCGATGATTGCCACGCCCAGGATTTCACGCGTTTCCAGGTGAAACAGCATCTTCAGGAAGCCCGTGGAATCGCCGAGGATCGTGCCGCGGCTGACCTCCTTGTAGCTGGACTTGCCGACTTCGTAGGGGATGCCCGCGTCGGTCAGTTCCTCCTCCGTCTTCCCGACGGTGGAGATCTCCGGGATCGTGTAGATGCCATAAGGGAAATGGTCTGACATGCCCTCGCAGCCGATATTGAGCGCGTGGCAGGCGGCGATGCGGCCCTGCTCCATGCTGGTGGAGGCAAGGCTGGGAAAGCCGATCAGATCACCGACCGCATACACGTTCTCCACCGATGTGCGGAAGTTTTCGTCCACCTGCACCCGTCCGCGTCCATCGGATTCCAGGCCAATTTCATCCAGTCCCAGCGTGCGCACGGCCCCCTCGCGGCCGATGGAATAGAGCGCTTTCTGCGTCACGATCTGCTTGCCGCTTGCCAGACGAATGCGCACGTGCTCGCCGCGGTCGTCGTCATACTGCTCCAGACCCTCAACCTCTTCTCCCAGGCGCAACGTGACGCGGTTTTGGCGCATGTGATAGACGAGGTGATCGACGATCTCCCGGTCGACGAAATCCAGCAATTGTGGGCGCTTGTCGATCAGCGTGACCCGCACGCCCAGGGCCGCGAACATGGTCGCGTACTCGCACCCGATGACGCCCGCACCGATCACCGCCAGCGATTTCGGTACTTGCTTCAGGGTCATGATGTCGTCGCTGGTGAAAATGCGCTGTCCATCAAAGGGAATATGCGGGTCGCGCGCCGTGATTGTACCGACCGCCAGCACGACTTTATCCGTGCTCACCTCCCGCACGCCGGAGCCATCCACCGAGGTCAGACGTAGCGTATGCTGATCGATAAACCCTGCCTCCGCTGCGTACATATCGACGCCGTTGCGCAGAAAATGGTGTTTGATCACGTCGATCTCTTTTTGCACTACCCAATCTGTCCGGTAGAGCAGATCGTCCATCGTGATCTTGGTCTTCAGGGAGTAAGAAGAGCCATAGACTCCGCGTTCGCGGTAACCGGAGAGATACAGTGCCGCCTCCCGGAACGTCTTTGACGGGATCGTGCCGGTATTGACGCAAGCGCCGCCGACGACCGAGCGCCGCTCGGCGACGCCGACTTTCTTTCCCGCCTTCGCCGCCGCAATCGCTGCCCGCTCGCCGCCGGGGCCGGAGCCGATCACGAAAAGATCGTAGTCATACTGAGCCATCAAGCCACCTCTGCACTCGTGTTCCCCTAGGGCTAACAGATGTTCGGCGGCAGTTCTATGACGCCGCGCGACATCGCCCGCGCCAACGCTCTTCCCGCAACCGGAAGACTACATACGGAATAACGGTCAGCGCGAAGAGGCCGAAGGGTAACGGGGAATTAGTGGACGACGCACGGCGCTCACCGGCCGAGGAAGTCAGCCACATGGTCGGCAATATGAAACACCATGGCCCCGGCGACGGTAAGGCACGCAAACAGCGCCAGCGCCTCGCCGACTTCCCATCCGGTAGCAAGCCACAACCCCGCGCAGAACAGACCCGCTGCCAGCAGCGAGCCCGCCGCCAGCCGGTACGTCAGCCATCCCGCTTGCCGCGCCGAGCCTTCGCCGCGAGGCCGGAAAGTCAACGCAGACCGTTTCGCCAATCTTGCCATGGTCCATCCATTTCCGGGACCCTCATTCCTGTCCAAACCTATGCTGACAGGACCGGATCGTTGCGCAAGACAAACCGCAGCGCCCTGGCTACACTGCTCGCAAATTCCGCTTCGGAGCTACTCCCGTGCCTCACGTTTCCATCGACACCATCCAGGCCCAGATCGCGAGCGTTCTTGCCGCCTGGGGTATGCCGGCCGATCAGGTCGCAACGACCGCCGAACTGATGGTGGAAGCCGACGCCCGCGGCATCGACAGCCACGGCATCGGCATGCTGCCCCAATATCACGACCGCCGGAACGAAGGCAAAATCATCGTGCCGGGGGACATAAAGGTAGTAAAAGACCTGCCCGCCATGACCTTCATCGATGCCGGCCATGCGCTCGGGCACGTCCCGGCCAAGATGGCAATGCAGAGCGCCATCGATAAAGCAAAGGACATGGGCGTCGCCATCGGCGTGGTGCGCGAATCCAACCATTTCGGCGCGGCGGGAGTCTACTCTACCATGGCGCTGGAGCAGGGCATGATTGGCATCTGCATGACCGGTACCAGCCAGCGTTCCATCGTGCCTCCGCGAGCACGGGAACCGATGTATTCCACGAACCCGATTGCCATGGCGGCGCCCGCAGCGCGCAACCCGGCCTTCAACCTGGACATGGCGACCAGCACCGTTGCCGTCGGCAAGCTCAACATCTACCGCCGGGCGGGCAAGCCGATGCCGGTTGGCTGGGCGTTGAAAGAGGACGGCTCGCCCCAGACCGATGCCGAGGCCGCGTTCTATGCCACGCCAAAACGCATGACGCCGCTGGGCGGTACCCAGGACGGCGGCGCGCATAAGGGCTACGGCCTCGCCATGATGGTGGATATTCTGTGCAGCGTGCTTACCGGCTCGTTCTTCGGCGGACGCGACCTGAAGACGGGTGAGACCGGCGATTTTATCAATGTCGGCAGCTTTTTCCTGGCCATCGATCCGGTGTTCTTCCGCGGCGAACCTGGCGCGTTCGAGGCTGACATGGACGCGCTCATCGACCAGATGCACGGTATTACGCCCATGGACCCCGCGCAGCCAGTTCTGGTGCCGGGCGAGCCCGAAGAAGCGGCCCGCGCCGAACGCATGCGGGATGGTGTTCCCATGACCGACACGCTCTATGGCGAGGTGAAGCGCGTGGCCGAAGAAAGCGGCGTGCCGTTTATTTTTGGGTAGATACGTTTAGTGCCGCTCCTCTCACGCGACTTTCCGGAAAGCGCGGCTGCGTCTGTCCGGGACCTGGTGTTTTTCCGCACTCTTAAGAGAGCAGGAACGCTGGGGGCTGGACCTCGCCTGCGGTTCGTTCGGGGAGAGCATTGTGTGAGTCCTGGTGGTGAGTTGGCGTTATGAATCCCACCGCCCTCATCTGGATCATGTGCACATTCCTCGGCCTGAACCTGCTGGGGATGCATGCGACAGCTACCTTGCTGCCGCAGTTCATCGAGCGTTGGGACCTGTCCGGCACGGAGGCGGGCTGGTTGAACGGCGTAATGGGGCTGACATCGACCCTGGCCATTCCGCTCCTTACGATCACCGACCGTATCGATTCCCGCCGTGTCCTGCTGCTGGGCGCCTGGGCCAATGTGATTGGCTTTGGCGGCTTCGCCCTTTTCGCCAACGACTTTACCAGCGCCTTGGTGTTCCGCGGGATCCAGGGTCTGGGGTTTGCCGGGACCTACATGGTTGGCGTCAAGGCCATCAGCGACCGGATCGCCGACAAGGACCGGCCCCGGGCCACCTCGCGCTATATTTCAAGCTTTCCGATCTGCGCCAGTTCTTCCGTGGTCATCTCCGCAACGCTGGCGGATGCCTTCGGCTGGCAGGCAGCCTATGTTCTCCCTGCGGCCACCGCGTTTTTGGCGTTTCTGCTGGTATTGTTCCTGCTGCCGGCCGCTGCGCCGGAGCCCGGTCCCCGGCGTTCGCTGTTCGACCTCGGGCCGGTGATCCGCAACAAGCCGGTGCTGGGCTTCGGCTTCGGCGCATTCATGCATGCGGTGGAATTGCTGGGCATGCGCTCGTGGAGTGTCGCGTTCTACGTGTTCGCAGCCGCGCAGTATGAGGGTTTCGACGTCCTGTGGCTGATCCCGGCGGCCACCACGCTGCTCATCCTGATGGGCTCGCCCACGTCCTTCGCAGGCGGTAGTGCGGGCGAGAAATGGGGCTATGCCCGCGTGACGGCGCTTCTGATGGTTGCGTCCGGCTTGTTCTCGCTGTTCGTCGGTTTTGCGGCGGCATGGCCCTTGTGGCTGCTTTTGTTGCTCATCCTGGGCCACAATCTGCTGGTTCTCGCCGACTCCGGTGTGGTGAACGCTGGCGCCGTGGCGGTCGCGGAGGCAGGCAGCCGCGGCACGCTCATCATGTTTATCGCGCTGGCAAATGCCGCGGGCGGATTGGTCGGCCCCGTGCTCTTCGGTGTCGTGCTGGACGCGACCGGCGGCCCGCAGAGCATTACTGGCTGGGGCTGGGCTTATGCCAGCCTGGGCTTTTCCGTCATGTCGGGCGGCGCTGTGGTGTGGTTCCTGGGGCGGCGGACGGACCGGCGCTAGCCGTCAAGCAGTTTCCCGTCCGCCATCCTCACAACACGATCCATGCTGGCGGCAAGCTCCCGGTTGTGGGTGGCGACCAGGCCAGCGACGCCGTTCTCGTGCGCCAGACGGATCAGCAGGTCGGCGACCCGTTCGCCCGTGTGCTGGTCCAGATTTCCTGTGGGCTCGTCTGCCAGGAGCAGGCGGGGGGAATTGGCGAGCGCACGGGCGATGGCGACCCGTTGCTGCTCGCCGCCAGAAAGCTCCGCCGGGCGGTGGGTGACCCGCTCCGCCAAGCCGACAGAGTCCAACAGGGCTGCCGCCCGTTCCCGAGCCGCGCGCTTCGACACTCCACCGATCAGTTGCGGCAGCACCACGTTCTCCAGAGCCGTGAACTCCGGCAGCAGGTGGTGGAACTGGAAGACAAAGCCGATATCCGCCCGCCGCTTTGCGGAGCGCTCGGCGTCGCCCATGCGAGCGCAGTCCTGGCCGCCGAGCATCAGGGAGCCCTCATCCGGCTGGTCGAGCAGCCCCGCGATCTGCAACAATGTGGTCTTACCCGCACCCGAGGGGGCGACCAACGCCACGATCTCGCCCGGCTGAAGGGTCAGGTCCAGGTTATCCAGCACCCGCAGGCGGCGGTCGCCCTGGCGGTATTCGCGGACGATGCCTTCCATGAGAAGCGCTGCGTTATTCATAGCGCAGGGCCTCCGCTGGTTGTAGCCGCCCGGCCCGCCATGATGGGTAGAGCGTCGCCAGAATGCTGAGCCCGACGCCCATGCAAACCACCAGCATCACCTCGAACGAGTCGACCTTGGCGGGCAGCTTGGAGAGGAAATAGATCTCCGCCGCGAATAGTTCGCCGCCGGTCAGGCTTTCCAGCCAGCCCTTTACCGTGTTGATGTTTTTGGCGAACAGGAGTCCCAGCACGAAGCCCGCGACGGTGCCGGACACGCCGATAGAGGCACCGTTCAGGAAGAAGATGCGCATGATCATGCCGCGCGTGGCGCCCATGGCGCGCAGAACGGCGATGTCCCGGCCCTTGTCCTGTACCAGCATGATCATCGACGAGATGATGTTGAATGCCGCTACCATGATAATGAGCGACAGGATCAGGAACATGACGTTCCGTTCGACCTGCAGCGCCTGCACGAACGAGGCATTGGACGTGCGCCAGTCGTAAACGCGGTAGGCTTGGTTGCCGGGCAAGGCGGCCCGCACCCCCTCCTTTGCTTCGTCTAGGGCATTGGGGTCTCGCAGCAGCAGTTCGATGGAGGAGACGCCTTCGCCGGTCCCGAACAGGCGCTGGGCCGTCTGGATAGGGATATAGACGAAGCTGGAATCGTACTCATACATGCCGACATTGAAGAGCGCGGCGACCGTGAACGTCTTGGCTCTGGGCACGGAGCCGAACGGGCTGACGCTACCCTTGGGCGACAGCAGCTTGAACTTGCTGCCGACACTCAGGCCGAGCGTATTGGCGAGCCGGGTGCCGATCACGGCCTCGTCGCCATTCTGGCCGAACGCGCCGATATCGCCGAATTGGATATTGCCTGCGAGGATCGGGCGCTTGGCCAGCGCTTCGCCGGAGAGGCCGCGCACCAGCACACCGCTGGCCTGGCCTGCTTCGGTCGAAGCCATGGCCTGGCCTTCCACCATAGGCTCGGCATAGGTAATGCCCTGTGCGTTGGCCAGTTTGGCTACCAGATCGGGATAGTCCGGCCGCAAGGGCGTGCCGAAGCCGGTGACGGCAATATGGGCATTTACCCCCATGATCCGGTCGAGCAATTCCGCCCGGAAACCGTTCATGACGCTCATGACGATGATGAGGGTGGCGACCCCCAGCATAATCCCGGTGAAAGAAAAGCCCGCAATGACGCTGACAAACCGTTCCTTCCGGCGGGCGCGCAGATAGCGAAGCGCAACAAGCCGTTCGAAGGCGGAGAAGATCATGGGTCTATCGCCCCCCATACGGCGTCATTGCGTGGAGTCCCGGACCAAGTCCGGAGCGGCGAAGCAATCCATCCCCGGTCACTGCAAGCGGAAGCACGAGTGGGTTGCTTCGTTGTCCCAGCCTGCGGCCGGGCCGCCACGCAATGACGGCGGGTTCGGGGGAGAGAGGCCAATATCACCCCGCCAGCTTTGCCAGGGCGGCTTCGACGGAGAGCTCTTCGCGCTCGCCGCTCTTTCGGTTCTTCAATTCGACGACGCCGTTTTTCAAACCACGGGGACCGACGATCACCTGCCAGGGCAAGCCGATCAGGTCCATGTCGGCGAACTTGCCGCCCGCCCGTTCCTCCCGGTCGTCGTAAAGCGGCTCCTTGCCCATGGCGGTGAGCTTGGCTTCCAGGTCCTCGCACGCCGCGTCACAGGCGTCGTCGCCCGTGCGGAGATTGATCAGGCCGACTTGGAACGGTGCGACGCTTTCCGGCCAGATTATGCCGTTTTCGTCATGGCTCGCCTCGATAATGCCGCCGACGAGGCGTGAGACACCGATCCCATAGGAACCCATGTGCACCGGCGCTTGGCTCCCATCCGGCAGAGAGACTTCCGCGCCCAACGGCTTGGAGTAGGTATCGCCGAAATAGAAGATATGGCCCACCTCGATGCCGCGGCGGGTCTCTAACTGGTCGGCCGGAACCGGGCAGTTGGCGGGGTCGTGCATTTCGTCGGTGGCGGCATAGATGCCGGTCAGTTCCTGGAACAAGGGTTCCAGGTCGTCGTCGTAGGTGATTGCCTGACGCGACAGGTCTATGTCGAGCCAGCGTCTGTCACAAAACACCTCCGACTCGCCGGTGTCGGCCAGGATGATGAACTCGTGGCTGAGATCGCCGCCGATCGGGCCAGTGTCGGCCTTCATCGGGATCGCCTTCAAACCCAACTGCTCGAATGTACGCAGATAGGCGAGGAACATTTTGTTGTAGGACGCCTTCGCCCCCGCAGCGTCCAAGTCGAAGGAATAGGCGTCCTTCATCAGGAATTCGCGCCCGCGCATGATGCCGAACCGCGGCCGTACCTCGTCCCGGAACTTCCACTGGATGTGGTAGAGGTTCAACGGCACGTCCCGATAGCTCTTGCAGTGATTGCGGAAGATGTCGGTGACGACCTCTTCGTTGGTCGGACCATAGAGCATGTCGCGTTCGTGCCGGTCGGTGATGCGCAGCATTTCCTTGCCATAAGCATCGTAGCGGCCGCTTTCGCGCCAGAGGTCGGCCGACTGGATCGTCGGCATCAGGATCTCATGGGCGCCGGCGCGGTTCTGCTCCTCCCGCACGATCCGCTCGATATTCTTCAGAACCCGATGGCCGAGCGGCAGCCAGGAATAGATGCCAGCGGCCTGCTGCTTGATCATGCCGGCGCGCAGCATCAGTCTGTGCGACACGATCTGCGCTTCCGAGGGATTTTCTTTAAGCGTGGGCAGGAAATAGCGCGTTAGACGCATGGCGGTCGCTTTCTCAGGCTAAACTGGTGGCTATCCGCTACAGGCGGCGGGCGTTGTCTGTCAATTATGGCTGCCGTCGCGCTGATTGCGCCCTTGGCCTTCAGCGGCGGCTGGCTTATGGGAACGGGCATGACACAGAAGGTAGCACTTGTCACCGGCGCGTCGCAGCGCCTGGGCCGGGCCATGGCGCTGGAACTGGCAGAGGCCGGCTATGACATAGCGGTTCACTATAACCGCTCGGCCGGCCCGGCAGAATCCTTTGTCGCTGAATTGCGGGGGGCGGGGCATCAGGCCGAAGCCTTCCAGGCGGACCTGTCCGACCCTGAAGCGGCAAGGGGATTGGTAGGCCATGTTGCGGCGGCGATCGGAGCGCCGGTGGTTTTGTTGAATAGCGCGTCCGTGTTTATGAACGACTCGGCGGATGATTTTACGGTGGAGATCTGGCAGCGGCACCAAAACGTGCACGTGCTGGCGCCCGCCCTGCTAGCGCAGGAGTTCGCCAACACGCTGCCGCAAGGCGAGGAAGGCCTGATCGTCAACATGTTGGACGAGGCGGTCATGCGTCCTGGCCCCACCTTTTTCAGCTATACCGTCAGCAAGGCAGGCTTGGCCACCATGACGGAGATGCTGGCCCAGGCGCTCGCGCCGCGGGTGCGGGTGAACGGCATTGCGCCCGGCCTGATCCTTAATAGCGGTCACCCGTCGGAAGAAGCCTTTCGTGCCGCCCACAAGAATACGTTGCTGGGCCGCGGGCCGGGAGCAGATGCGATTGTGCGGGCGCTACGCTACCTGCTGGAGCAGACAGAGGTCACCGGTGAAGTGCTCTTTGTCGATGCCGGCAAACGCCTGATGCAAGGCGGTAAGTACCTGCCGAGCCAACCGAAAGACCCTGCATGATGCCCGGATCGTCGCCGCTTGTTACAGGCAATTATGAGTGCGTTTCCCTGAACGGGCTGGTGCTGCATTTGCATATCGGCATCCGAGATTGGGAACGTGCACCAGACCGCCGCCAACGGGTGCAGGTGGATGTGGAGTGCTACCGCAAGCTCCAGGCGCCGCCCGCTGCGATAGAAGATTGCATGGATTACAGCCGCTTACACCGATACCTGTCCAACGATTGGCCCGCCCGCCCGCACACCGATCTTTTGGAAACCCTGGCGCACGATTTGGTAGACTTCGTTTTTGATGACGCAACAATCGAATCCGTCCGTGTGCGCTTGGCAAAACTTGATGTCTACCTTGATGCGGCCGTGCCGGCGTTTGAGATCATGCGGAATCGATAATTTGTCATTCCGCATCGCGGAAACATGGCAGACTCCCGTTTAGGACATGCCTAGGGTGACGCCACTGGATGCGTCGTTAGTGGCCTTTCTGATGAATGGTTAGGCGGCTCAAGTCCAGGGAGGAACAAAGCGCCAAATAAGCCGCACCAAAGCGCGGCGCGAAGGCAAGACCGGTCAAACGGGCTTGCTTTCTTTTTTGAAGCCAGCAAATTCCCGGTCTGCCGCCCATCCTCAATACCCGCTAGGTTTTGGCCGGATCCCCAGCCATTTGCCGCCGCCGGCCGCATAGTTATGTGCGCCTGTAAGCGCTAGTGTTGCTGCCTAATTCCATACAATCGCGTGTCCTCATCAAACGAGAGCAATGGAAATGCAACCGGAGACGGCAAAGCAGGAGGAGTGGGGCTCGACCGCGGGTTTCATCATAGCCACAATTGGGGCGGCGGTCGGGCTTGGGAATATCTGGCGGTTCGCCTATGTCGCGGGCGACAATGGCGGCGGTGCTTTCCTGGTCGTTTACTTGGTCTTCGTCCTGTTGATCGGATTGCCGCTTGTCGTGGCGGAACTCTCACTGGGCCGCAGTACCAGAAGAGACCCGGTCCAGGCGTTCGCGACCGCGGCGCCGGGCGGGATCTGGGCGCATGCCGGCTGGGTCGGCTTCGCGGCCGCCGTCATGGTTCTGAGCTTCTATGCCGTTGTCGCTGGATGGGCGCTGAAATACTTTTTTGGCGCCGTCACCGGCGCACTGTGGGAGGCAAGCGGCGCTGGCTACGGTGCCTATTTCGATCAGTTCATCGGAGCGACAGGGGAGCCAATTCTCTGGCAGGGGCTGATGCTTCTGCTGTCAGGCATCGTCGTGGCCATCGGCGTCAACCAGGGCATTGAACGGCTGAGTTCCTGGCTGATGCCGCTGTTGGCTCTGATCGTGATCGGGCTCGCTGTGTTCTCGCTTTCACTGCCCGGGTCATCGCAGGGAGTGGCGTTTCTGTTCGTGCCCGACTGGTCGGCGCTGGGCGAGCGGCGCCTCTATATCGCCGCGCTCGGCCAGGCGTTCTTCTCCCTCGGTCTCGGGATGGCTATTTTCCTGGTTTTCGGCAGCTACCTCTCCGCCCGAACCAATATTCCGGCGGCAGCAGGTGCCGTGGCGCTCGGCGATTCGATATTTGCCATGGTTGCGGGCCTGGCGATCTTTCCGGCCGTGTTCGCGCTCGGCGGCGACCCGGCAGCGGGGCCGCGCCTTGCCTTCATCACCTTTCCGCAGATCCTGCTGGAGATGCCGGGTGGCCGCATCGTCGGGCCGCTGTTTTTCTTCCTGCTGTCGGCGGCGGCGCTGACGTCGATGATTTCGATACTGGAAGCGTCCAGCGCCGTTATACGCAATCGATTGGGACTGAGCCGGGCGAAAGCGTCGGGTCTGGTCACATTGGGCATCTTCGGCCTAGGCGTCCCGTGCGCCATGAGCTATGGCCTGCTGTCAGAGGTGCGCATCGCCGGATTGCCCCTCCTTGATGCGGTGGACAAAGCTGCATCGAATGTTGGCTTGCCGTTCTGCGGGTTGGTGGTCGCATTGTTTGTTGGCTGGCGGCTGGACCGGATGCGGACAGCTCTGGCGGCCGACCTGGGCGGCAGCGTGCTGGGGCTTATCTGGATCGTACTGCTGCGCATTCCCGCGCCCGCCGCGATCATTCTGATCTTCGCCAATGCGGCAGGGTTGATTTGACGCAAAGCAGCATGCATTGCCAGAGACTAAGAGCGTCTTCAGACGGTAAGATACCGGCGAACAGTCCATTTTGTGTTTGAGGCCCCGCCATGTCCCGCCAGTTTCCGCGTATACCTATCATTGGCTATTGCGATCCGCTCTCTGTCCGGCCCGGGCAGACGATTGGTTTCAAGGTATCTTGTGCGACGGAAGGGGCGTTTTCGGCCCGGCTGCTGCGCTCCATCTGCGCGGACGCCAATCCTGACGGCCCAGGTATTGTAGAGGAAGCGGTGGAGGCCTCTCTCACCGGCGACTATCGCGCGCGCCAACAGGCATTCAATCCAGGCTCCTACGCCTTGGTCCAGCAAGGACCGGCGGTTGAGGGTGACGTCACGCTCGCCGCCACCATCTGGCCGACCCTGCCCGGCGATGGTGAGCAGGCTATCCTCAGCGCGGGCGGCCTTGAACTCTACCTGGATTCGAGCGGTGCCTTGGCGGCGAGCGCAGGCGGCGTCACTGTCTCGACCGGTGAGCCTCTGCTAACGCGGCAATGGTATGCGGTGCGGCTCTCCTACGACGCGGTTTCCGGAACCGTGACCGTCGCCCAGGACCCCCAAAGCATCTGGGGCGAGAGCGCAGAGGCCAGCGCCAGCGCGCCGAACCTTGCCTTTGACGCCAGCCAGCCCGTGCTGATCGCCGCCGCCTTGCGCAACGGCCATGCCGACCGGCATTTCGACGGCAAGATCGAAGCGCCGGCCATCCGTGCGGCGGCCGGCATAGCCGCCCAATGGGACTTCGCCCGCCTGACCAATTCCCTCACCATTGAGGATATCGGCCCCGGCGGCCATCACGGACGCATGATCAACCATCCGGCGCGCGCCATGACAGGCGCTGCGTGGGACGGCTCCGAGATGAACTGGCAGAACAAGCCCGCGCACTACGGCGCGATCCACTTCCACCGGGACGACATCTACGATTTCGGCTGGGAGACGGACCTGGAATGGACGGTGCCGGACGGGTTCGCCTCCGGTGTCTATGTCCTGCGTATTACCCAGGGCGAGCATGAGGACGCCATCCCCTTCTACGTCTGCCCGCCCAAGGGCAAGCGGACGGCGGACCTGGCGGTCCTCGCCTCCACCTTTACCTATGTGATCTATGGCAACCATGCCCGGCCCGACTTCAAGCCGGAATGGATGGAGCGGTTCCGCTCCCGCGGCGGCTATCCCTGGAACCCGGCAGAGTATGCGGAGCTTGGCGGCTCCACGTACAATTTCCACCGCGACCGCTCCGGCGTTTGTCACTGCTCGCACCTGCGGCCGCTGCTGAACACGCGGCCCGGCTATTACACCATGGGCTATGACGCGGCCTCCGGCCTGCGGCATTTCCAGGCGGACAGTCACCTGATCTGGTGGCTGCACGAGAAAGGCATTCCCTACGACATCATCACCGACCGGGAACTGCACGAGGAAGGCTCCGACGCTATCAAGGGCTACAAGGCCGTCACGACCGGTAGCCATCCGGAATACCATACGGCGGAGACCCTCGACGCCCTGTTGGAATACCGCAACAGCGGCGGCAATTTTATGTATCTGGGTGGCAACGGTTTCTATTGGCGCGTTGCGATCCATCCGGAGCAGAAGGGCATTCTCGAGATCCGCCGCGCGGAAGGCGGCATCCGTGCCTGGGCCGCGGAGCCGGGCGAGTATTATAATGCCTTTGATGGCCAATATGGGGGCCTCTGGCGGCGGAATGGCCGCCCGCCGCAACACCTGGCGGGCGTCGGCTTCACCAGCCAGGGCGATTTCGAAGGCACTCACTACCGGCGGACCGAAGAAAGCCATGCGCCCGACCTTGCCTGGATCTTCGAGGGGATCGACGACGAGGTGCTGGGCGACTTCGGCTTTTCCGGCGGTGGTGCTGCGGGATTTGAACTGGACCGCGCCGACGTGCGCCTCGGCTCGCCCCCGAACGTGCGGGTGCTGGCGCAGTCGGAGGACCACCCGGACCATTTCGTACTCGTACCGGAAGAACTGCTGACCCACCTCACCACCTGGGCGATGAAACCCATCGACCAACTGATCCGCGCCGACATGATCTATTTCGACGTGCCGGGTGGCGGCGCAGTGTTCAGCACGGGCTCCATCACGTTCTGCGGCTCGCTGCCCTGGAACGGCGGCGACAACAATATCAGCAAGCTGATGGAGAATGTGCTGGGGCGGTTCTTGGCCTGACAGTTAAACCGGACTGAGGCTCCCAATCTCAAGCAGAGCGCCGCAGTTCCGGATGCAGCGCCTTGCCCAGGATGTGGCTGTCCCGGTGGATTACGTGGGCGCCATGGCCGACGATCAGGGGGTTCGGATGCCCGACCACATGGTGGTCCTTGCCGTCATAGTCCAGCGACGACAGGAAGTGCTGCATGCAATTCAGGCGCGCACGCTTCTTGTCGTCTGACTTGATAATGGTCCAGGGGGCGTCGGCAGTGTCCGTGTAAAAGAACATCGCTTCTTTCGCCTCTGTGTAATCGTCCCATTTTTCCAGGCTGGCGATATCGATCGGGCTAAGCTTCCACTGCTTCAGTGGATCTGTCTTCCGCGCCTCGAACCGGCGTTGCTGCTCGGTGCGGGTGACAGAGAACCAGTATTTAAACAGGCGGATGCCCGAGCGCACAAACATCTGTTCCAGTTGCGGGGTCTGCCGCATGAATTCCAGGTATTCGTTGGGCGAGCAGAAACCCATCACCCGTTCGACCCCTGCGCGGTTGTACCAGGAGCGGTCGAACAGCACCATTTCGCCTGCGGTCGGCAGATGCTCGATATAGCGCTGAAAGAACCACTGGCCCCGCTCGTTTTCTGACGGCTTTTCCAGCGCCACGACGTTGGCACCGCGTGGATTCAGATGTTCCATGAAGCGCTTGATCGTGCCGCCCTTGCCCGCGGCGTCCCGCCCCTCGAACAGAATCACGACCTTTTGGTCAGTCTCCTTGATCCAGCGTTGCGCCTTGAGCAGTTCAGCCTGGAGCGCTGCCTTGCGCTTCTCGTAAGCAGACCGGCGCATTTTGTAGCGGTAGGGGTACTCGCCTGTTTCGAAAGACTGCCGGATAGCCGCCGGGTCATGCCGCAACTCGGCTGACCGCGGCTTGCGCGGCTGGCTCTCCTGCTCTTCAAATACCGTTCCGGCTTCTGTTTCCAATTGCGCAACTCTCTCCGCTGCGTCTGCAGCCTCGTCGCCGTTGCCAACGACGTCTTCCAGCTCGTTCTTCAGGGTCATGGCGCAATCTCCCGGCATCGTTGTCGGTTGTCATGGCGGTTCGCACCGGACAGGGCTACCGCCAACCGTGATGAAGTGCACGCCGCCCGGCCATCGGCATTGAGCCAGATCAAAACACCAGCGTAGCGTAGTGCAATCGAGGCTCCCCGCGAAAACCGCAGGCCAGCCATGCCCTTGCAGTATTGGGCTCGCGCGGCGGTGGCAATGTCGTATGCTGAACGCCATGACGTCACCCTCTCCCGCCAGCGGCCGCCAGATCAGGCCTGTCGCTGCAGCCCTATTCATGCTTGCCGCTTGTAGCTGCTTTGCCTTCAACAGCGTCTTTGTGCGCCTGGCGGCGGAGCAGGGCACTCACCCGTTTGTCGTGGCGTTCTTCCGCAACCTGTTTTCGTTCGCGATCCTGTTGCCGCTGACGGTGGGCAAGTCCGGTTGGAGCGTGCTGATTCCGCGGAACCTGGGCCTGCTGACCGCCCGGGGCAGCATCAATGGCGCCAGCATGCTGGCCTGGTTCTACGCCGTCCCGCTGATCCCGCTAGCCGATCTGACGGCGCTGGGCTTCACCGCGCCGCTCTGGGCGACCGTGTTGGCGGTGCTCTTGCTGGGGGAGGTGGTGCGGTGGCGGCGCTGGGCGGCGACCTTCATCGGCTTTTTGGGTGTCGTAGTGATCCTGCAACCGGGCTTTTCGGAGGTGCACTGGGCTACCAGCCTGGTGCTGTTCTCCAGCGCGATGTGGGCGCTTACCATCATCATCGTGCGCAAGCTGACCTTCATTGAGCGGCCGGAAAGCATTTTGCTGTATCAGGCATTGATGATGGCGGCGATTGCGGGCGTGCCGGCCATCTTCGTCTGGACAACGCCCACGGGTGACGTTTGGGTTTGGTTGATAGCCCTCGGCATTCTCGCTGCGGCAGCGCACTCATTCCACGTGCGTGCCTACTCGATGCAGGAAGTGGCGGCGCTCCAGCCGCTGGATTTCGCGCGCCTGCCGATCATTGCGGTGGCCGCCTGGGCGATCTTCGGCGAGGTGCCATCGCCCGCCGTCTGGATCGGCGCGCTGATCGTGTTTGCGGCAGGCACTTACATCAGCCACCGGGAAGCCAAGCTGGCGAGGCAGGGCCGCCTATGAACAGCATCTTCCGCGCGGCTATCTTCGCCACCATCGCGACGGTTTTCTTCAGTTGCATGTCCGTGCTGATCCGCCATGTCTCCAGCGAGTTGCACCCGCTGGAGATTGTGTTCTTCCGCAACCTGCTGGCGCTCGCCTGGATGATGCCATGGCTGATGAAGGCCGGGCTTGGCAGCATGCGGACCAAGCGCATCGGCATGTACGGCTTCCGTGCGGTCATCAGCGTCGTTGGCATGACCAGCGGCTTTTGGGCGATTACGCTGATCCCGATAGCGGAGGCGACAGCGTTGAGCTTTCTCGCGCCGATCTTCGCGACCGTGGGTGCAGCGCTGTTTCTGGGAGAGGACGTCCGCCTGCGCCGGTGGAGCGCCGTGTTCATCGGCTTTGCCGGCGCGATGCTGGTGCTGCGGCCAGGCGCGGAAATCATTCAGTTCGGCTCGATCTTGGCGCTCATCAACTGTGTCGCCATGGCCGCGAACAAGCTGGTGCTAAAGTCGCTGACGCGCACCGAACGGCCGGAGGCGATTATCACCTATATGGTGCTGCTGCTGACGCCGCTCACGTTCATCCCCGCGCTCTTCGTCTGGCAGACTCCCAGTTGGGAAATGCTGGGTTGGATGGTCCTGCTGGCCGGTTGCGGGACGGTCGGTCACTGGTGCATCACTAAGGCCACTGGTTATGCCGACCTGACCGTGGTGATGCCGTTCGACTTCACCCGCCTGCCGATCAGCGCGCTGCTCGCCTTCCTTCTGTTTGCGGAGGTGCCGACCATTTGGACATGGATCGGCGGTGCGGTGATCTTTGCTTCCACTTTCTATATCGCCCGGCGGGAGGCGCAGGTGGCGCGAGAGCGCGCCGCAGCAGATGCGGCGAAAGCGGCTAAACCTGCCGGGGTTTGAGCAGGACGAAGGCACCCAGCGGTAGCATGGCGAAGCCGGCAATGATGATGCAGGTGGTAAATAGCGTGATGCCCCCCTCCGGCAGGGTGGAAGCGATCAGGCCCGCCAGCACACCGCCGCCAAGCTGGAGAAACCCGATCAGCGCCGATGCTGCCCCCGCCCGGTCACGGAACGGGGCCATTGCACCCGCAATACTATTGGGACGCATCAGGCCGGTGCCATGCATCACCACAGCCATGGGCGCGATCAGCGCGGCGACGTGGTGAATGCCCGCAATAGCGCCTGCCAGCATTAACAGGCCGCCCGCCAGCATGACTGCGGTGCCGATCTGCACCATGACGGCTGGAGGCCGGGTCCGGGACAAACGGGCGGATAGAGATGCCCCGGTGATGAAGCCGATCATCACCATGGCGAAAAACACGCCGAAGGTCTGAGGCGCATAGCCCAGTTGGCCGATAATGACGAAGGGCGCGGCGGCGATGAACGAGAACAACGCCCCGCCCGCCAGCAGCGACGGCATGGAGAAGGAGAGGAAGATGCGGTTCCGCAACATCTCTCCATAGTTGTACAGCACGCGCAGCGGGCGCAGTTCGGTCCGGTTATGACGTTGGCAAGTCTCCTGGAGCATCAGAGCCACGGCCAGCATCATGGCGAGGCCACTCGCCGCCAGTGTGACGAAGATCGCCGGCCACTGGAACCAAAGAAGCAGCAGGCCGCCAATCATCGGCGCGGCAATCGGGGCGACACCCATTCCCGCCGTGACGATGGACATGGCCCGCTGGGCGTCGGAGCCCTCATAGACATCCGCCACCACGGCCCTGGCCGCCACTGGCGCAGCGCAGGCGGCGACGCCTTGCACAAAGCGGGCGGCCAGCAGCACGGTGAGGTTTTCCGCCATCAGGCAGGCAACGCCCATCATGGCGTAGGTTGCCAGTCCCGCCAGCAAGACGGGACGCCTGCCATAACGGTCGGAAATCGGACCAAGAACCAGCTGCGACAGGGCAAATCCGGCCAGGAACACGCCGATTACCAACTGCGCATTGCTTTCCGGCTCACCGAACGCCTCGGCAAGCGCAGGCAGGCCCGCCAACGGCATGTCGATGGACAGAGGCGTGATGCCGGTGAGGCAGGTCAGCAGAATAATGATACTGAGACTGGTCGGCGGGATCGCGATCCGCATACAGCGAACCTTCCTTCTGCGGATCGCGGCATGGTTGCGCCGTGTCGAAAAACGGGGCTGCCCATCCGCTTAAACATGTACTAGCATCCAAGTTGGAGGACTCCCATGCGCCAACTTGCGCTTATCCTTGCTTGTTTCGCGCTGCTGGCCTCTGGCGCGCGGGCCGATCAGAACGATCCGGCGCTCGACGGCCTGTTCGCGAAACTGCAGGCGCCCGATGCCGCGACGCGCGCTGCCGCGGTGACCCGGGAGATCTGGGAACGCTGGCTGACGACAGGCGACCCCCAATTGGATGAACGCCTGGAAACCGGCATTATCGCCATGAATGCGGGCTACTTTCGCTTGGCGGAGGATGTATTCGACGACGTGGTGGGGCAGGCGCCGGACTTTGCCGAGGGCTGGAACAAGCGTGCCACTGTGCGGTACTTCCAGGGTAACCACACGGGCTCCATCGAAGACTGCGCTCGCGTGCTGGAACTGGAGCCTCGGCACTTCGGCGCCCTGTCTGGCCTTGGCATGATCCATGTGGCCCTGGGTAATGACAGAGAGGCCATGCGGTGGTTCGAGCAGGCGCTGGACGTGCACCCCTATCTCCCAGGCGTTAAGGAGAATATTTCCATATTGCGGGAACGTTTGCGCGGGAAAGCAATATAGTGGCCGCGCACATGATGGTTCTGGTACGGCCTGTGGAATTCAGGCCATGAGACTATTTGGAGTAAGTCATTGAGTCAGCCGGAAGACTTCGGCTTTATGTCAGGGTTCACCCATGCGAACGGTGTGCGGCTGCACTATGCCCGTGCGGGTGCCTGTGCCGATGGCCGTGTGCCGCTGATACTGCTGCATGGCTGGCCGGAGTTCTGGCAAACTTGGCGCAAAATGATGCCACTGCTGGCAGACGAATTTGACGTCATCGCTCCCGACCTGCGAGGCTTTGGCCAGAGCGATAAACCGAGCTTCGGCCCCTCCCGCCGCCAGACCGCCGATGTGATGGCCGCCGATATCGTTGCTTTTGCCGATGCGCTGGGCCTGAAGCGGTTCGGCCTAGTGGGGCATGATGTCGGCGCGATGGTGATGCAGTCCATTGCCCACGCTGCGCCTGCGCGGGTCGCCGGACTGGTGTTTTTCAACTGCCCGTACCCTGGCATCGGCCAGCGCTGGTACGGTGCCGACCACGTGAGCGAGGTCTGGTACCAGTCGTTCCATCAATTGCCCTGGGCAGCCAAGCTGGTCGGCAGTAGCCGCGAAGCCTGCGCCCTCTATGTCCGGCACTTCCTGACCCATTGGAGCGCAAAGTCGAACGCCTTTGACGAGGATTTCGAAGGCTGGGTCGATAATTTCATGCGGCCCGGCAACCTGCAGGGCGGCTTCAACTGGTACCTGTCGGTGCATGAGACCCGCATGGCGATTGCACGGGGGGAT
The DNA here is from genome assembly GCA_965222315.1 of Alphaproteobacteria bacterium. GTDB lineage: Bacteria > Pseudomonadota > Alphaproteobacteria > Bin95 > Bin95 > JACKII01. Next base: position 5,043,289 of record OZ244951.1, read on the forward strand.
CTGCCTCCGCCACCGCCGATTCCTGCGCCAACAAGCGTACTCTGGGGCCGTCACGATCCGGTGCTGAAGGCCGAATGGTCTGATCGCATCCCCGAATTTTTCCCTAACGCCACCGTCGCGATCTGCGAGAATGCCGGCCACTTCGTGCAATACGAAGCGCCGGAGGAAGCCGCCGCGGTGGTTCGGGAGCGGTTTCGGCCTCGCGATCCGGCTGCGACGGCGACGGACATTTTGGACGAATCCCAGGCGCAGACGGGCTAGGTACTGGCGCAATCCGCCCTGCGACACTCTATCGAGGACATAATACTTATGAGCGAAAACCCAGCTTCCCAAGTCTCCGGTCTGTACCGCCGTCAGATCGGCGACGTGACCGTCACGGCAATCTCCGACGGCTATATCGATGCGCCGTTCGCGGTGGTTCAGGGCATTGAGGAGGCCGACGCGGACAAAATCCTGCGCGACAACTTCCGGCCCTCGCCGCCCCGGATCAACGTGAACTGCTACCTGATCCAGGCCGGCGGCCGCACGGCGGTGGTAGACACCGGCTCCGGCGACACGATGGGGCCGACGCTCGGCAAGCTGTTCGCCAATCTGAATGCGTGCGGCGTGGCCGAAGCCGACGTCGATACGATCCTGCTGACCCACATGCACCCCGACCACTCCAACGGCCTGACCACGGCGGACGGCAAGAAGTACTTCCCGAACGCGGAGGTCGTGGTGGCCGAGGTGGACGTTAAGCACTGGCACGACGATGGTGCCCGCTCCCGCGCGCCGGAAAGTCAGCAGACCCGCTACTTCGACACGGCGCGCGAGCAGATCGCGCCCTACCAGAATCAGCGCAAGAACCCTGGCGATGGCGTGTTTCCGCATGTGAACGCCATCAACCTGTCCGGCCACACGCCCGGCCATACCGGCTACCTGATCGAGTCCGGTAACGAGGCGCTGCTCATCTGGGGCGACATTTGCCATGTGCCGGATATCCAGGTGCGCCGTCCGGAAGTCCACATGGCCTTCGATACGGACCCGGAGGCTGCGATCGCCACCCGCAAGCGCGCGTTCGATATGGCGGCGGCTGACCGGCTGCTGGTGGCGGGGATGCACCTGCACTTTCCGGGCTTCTCCTATATGAGCCGCGAGGGCGACGGCTACCGCCTGATTCCGGAGGCTTGGGTGTTCGGCGGCTAGAAGGCCTGCCGCAAGATGATACTCCGGCTTAGAGCCTTCACAGCGACGTTTGGCGTGCTTCGCGGTTTCATCACCGTGCCGGGGTTGATCAGTCTTGGCGGGCTGTTGTTGGCGGTTCTCACGCTGGCGGCGGACCACCAACTCCAATTGACCTATACCGACCAACAGTTTTCCTGGTTGATGCTGACCAATGAGGCGGCGCGGCAGATCCTTTCGACCGTCGCTTCTTCGGCCATGGCTGCGCTCAGCCTGGTCTATTCGACCGTTCTGGTCGTCTTCACACTGGCGGCGGGTACCATCGCGCCGCGTTTGCTGCAACGGTTCAGCGAGGACCGGACAAGCCAGGTGGCGGTAGGGCTGCTTGGCGCGACATTCCTATTCTGCCTGATCATCATGCATGCGCTGGAAGGCAACCGCATTCCCGAGGTCTCGTTGACCATGGCGATGCTGCTGGCGGTGATGAGCGTCTTGATGCTGCTGGTTTTTGTGAACAAGGCTGCGAAGCGGGTGACCATTGACGAGGAGGTCGCCGCGATCAGCCACCAGCTTGACGACTGCCTCGCCCATGCGACGGCGCAGGGGAATGGGTTATCACCGGACGAAGTCGTGCGCCCGGATGGGGACGAAACGGCGATCACCGCCCGCCGTTCAGGCTATGTTGTTCAGGTGTTTTTTGAGGAACTAACCGCATATGCCGCGGAGAAAGGCGTGTTCATTGATCTGTTCGTCGTGGCGGGCGACTATGTGATTCAGGACCAGCCTCTGGGCCAGATTGTCGGTCCAGGCAGCAGCGGATTGGAAGATGAAGCCCTGCAGTGGCTGATCATCGACCGCTCGCGCACGCCCACCGACGATTTGCGTTTTTCAGTGAGGCTGCTGGTGGAGATCGGGTTGCGGGCATTGTCGCCTGGCGTCAACGATACCTACACGGCGGTAGTGTGCGTCGACCGGCTCTCCTCCTCCTTGCGGCAGTTGCGGTTGGGGACACTAGGAACTGGTGTCTTTGAGGACGAGAATGGCGCCGCACGGCTGGTTGCCCCCATGCTTTCAGCCGGTGAGTTGATCACGGGGACATTCGGACCCTTCCGCTGGGCGGCACGCGACAACATGCTGATGATCCGGCGGCTTGTGTTGGCCTTGGGGCGGCTGGGCCTGGGGGAGCAGTTGCCGGGCGAAGATGCAATCCGCGAGCAACTGGAACTAATCCGGGCGGAGACGGCTACCTTCGAAGTGTTGTCCAACGACAAGCGTCAGGTCGAGCAACTGATCGATTGGGTGCTGGCCAATCAGGTCGGCCGGCCGCTTTCCAGCGTCGGTATGCAGCGGCCTGCCATCCCGGATGTTTGATGCGGAATGAGAAGACAGCCAAATGCTGTTGTCGAAAGGCGCGCCGAGCGCCCCACTAGCTGGGGATTGGTTAGAGGCGGACCCCGGAACATTGGGTAGGCCAGTAATCGACAGGGGCTTACCATTTTCGTGGTTGGATGTTTGTTTTTGTGAAGGAATGCCGATGGATCGCTATGTCAAAATTTAGGCGCTATTTTGGTAATGGTAAGGCCCCCTTGGGCAGATCCTGATCCAATCGGATCGAATGAATCTGCCTAAAATTTAGAATCCGAGCATCTTGTCCGGCAAATTGATCGCATTAGCGTTTCAATTCGAACCGGCGATGCTCTAGCGCCGTGGTGCCCGGCTCTCTAGACTGCGCGCCAATCTTATCGAAGCGCTTAGAGGAAGCCCCGCATGTCTGAAGAACTCGTCCGCCTGTCTAAGGAAGGCGCGGTTGGCGTCATCACGGTCGACAACCCGCCCGTCAACGCCCTCTCCCCCGGCGTGCCCGAAGGCATCCTGAATGGCGTCCAGACCTTCAACGCCGACGACAGCGTCAAGGCCATCGTACTGATCGGCGCGAAGGGCAAGTTTATTGCGGGCGCGGATATCCGCTTCTTCGGCAAGGAGCGCGCCAAGCTGCCCATGCGCCCGCAAGATGCGCTGGAGCAGAGCGAGAAGCCGGTGGTGGCTGCGATCAGCGGCTTCGCGCTCGGCGGCGGCTACGAGATGGCGCTCGGCTGCCACTACCGCGTGGCCCTGGCGAGCGCCCGTGTCGGCCTGCCGGAGATCACGCTCGGCCTGCTGCCCGGCGGTGGCGGCACCCAGCGGCTGCCGCGCCTGATCGGCCCGGCCAAGGCGCTGGACCTGATCGTTGCCGGCCGCCACGTGCCCGCGCCGGAAGCCAAAGAGCTAGGCATGATCAACGAGGTCATCCCGGCCGATGCAGACCTGCTCGCCGAAGCGGTCAAGTACGCGGAAAAGGTCGCTGATGTGCGGCCGATCCCGCGGATCCGCGACATGTCGGACAAGCTGGCCGAAGGCACGCCGGAGTTGTTTGAAGCCAAGCGCAAGGAAATCGCCCGCCGCGCCCGCAACCAGGAAGCGCCCTACGCCAACATCGAAGCGGTGGAGACGGCCTGCAAGACCCAGATCGACGAGGGCCTAGCCTGGGAAGGCGCGAAGCTGCGCCACCTGGAGAACACGGATGAAAGCCGAGCGCTCCGCTATGCGTTCTTCGCGGAACGCGCGGCGCAGAAGCTGCCGGACGTGCCCGCCGGCACCCCGATCAAAGACATCAAGACCGCCGCTGTCATCGGATGCGGCACCATGGGCGGCGGCATCGCCATGTGCTTCGCCGACGCCGGCATCCCGGTGAAGGTGCTGGAAGGCAACCAAGAGGCCCTCGACCGTGGCATGGCCAAGATTCGCTCAAACTACGAAGTCAGCGTCAAGCGCGGCTCGCTGGCCGCCGACGAGATGGAGCGCCGCTTCGCCCGTATCGAGCCGGTGCTCGACTATGCCGACATCGGCGGCCAGGACGTGGTGATTGAAGCCGTTTTCGAGCAGATGGACGTGAAGCAGGAGGTGTTCAAGAAGCTCGACGCCACCATGAAGGACGGCGCGCTGATCCTCTCCAACACCTCGGCGCTCGACATTGACGAGATCGCCAGCGTCACCAAGCGGCCGCAGGACATCGCCGGTGCGCACTTCTTCAGCCCGGCCAACGTGATGAAGCTGCTGGAAGTGGTGAAGGGCAAGGAATCCTCCGGCACCACCATCGCCTCCACCATGGCGTTGGGCAAGGTGATTGCCAAAGCCCCGGCGGCTTGCGGCAACTGCGACGGCTTCCTCGCGAACCGCTCCCGCGCGCCCTTCAACTCAGAGATGGTGATCCTGCTGGAGGAAGGCTGCCTGCCGCAGCAGGTCGACAAGGTCATGGTCGACTTCGGCTATCCGATGGGACCGTTCGCGGTGGGCGACCTGGCGGGCCTCGACATCGGCTATGCGGGCCGGGCGCGGCGGGCGGCGGCGGACCCGAACTACCGCAAGCTGCCGATCGCCGACAAGCTCTACGAGATGGGCCATTACGGCCAGAAGACCGGGGCCGGCTGGTTCAAGTACGAGAAGGGCGACCGCACCCCGCACCCGCACGACGTGGTGGAAAAGCTCATCAAGGAGCACATGGAGGCGAACAACATCACGCCGCGTGAGATCAGCGATGACGAGATCCTGAAGCGGCTGCTGTTCTCCAGCCTGAACGAGGCCTGCAAGATTTTGGACGAGGGCATCGCCTACCGCGCCAGCGACGTGGACATCATGTGGCTCTATGGCTTCGGCTTCCCGCGCTACCGCGGCGGCCTGATGTTCTGGGCCGACCTGATGGGCGGGCCGCAGGAGGCCTACAACCAGATCGCCTCCTGGCACCAACGCTACGGCGACCGCTGGGCCCCGTCCGAGTACCTGCGCAAACTGGCCGAAAGCGGCACCAAGTTCGTGGACGCCAAGGGCGCGGCGGGGTAGCCGTCACCCTTTGAGGCTAAGCGGGGACCTGGCGAAACAACCATCGCCTGGTCCCAGAATGCAGCCAGACACCCCGGCCGTCGGGAAGAGACAACCGGCTGTGCGCCGAGGCGCCTCCCAATACACAGAAAAGCCCCGCACCAACCGGCGCGGGGCTTTCGTTTTGCCGTCAGTCAGGCAACAGAGCTTAGATGTGCTCTTCGACCCACTGCTGCAGCGCGCCCTTCGGGGCCGCGCCGACCTTGGTCGCGGCGAGTTCGCCGTTCTTGAACAGCATCAGGGTCGGGATGCCGCGCACGCCGTATTTTCCGGGGGTGCCGGGATTCTCGTCGATGTTGATTTTGATGATCTTCACCTTCTCGCCCATGCTCTCGGAGATTTCCTCCAGGGAGGGGCCGATCATCTTGCACGGGCCACACCATTCCGCCCAGAAATCCACCACAACCGGGGTATCGGATTTCAGAACGTCGGCTTCGAAATTGGCGTCGGTGGTCGGGCTGGTAGCCATGATGCTCTCCTTGAGGCGGCCGGAAACAGAAACTTTGATGTGAAGCTAGGGAGCCAACCCCCAAACGTCAATTCACGGCTTGTGGAACAGGCACAATGTCCAGTCTTGGCGCTTCGGTCCATAACAGTGCAGTCTGTATCTCCCGATCCGGGTAAATTTGCGCCAGAAGCCGCGCGTAGCTTTGCATTTGCCGCCGGTAGGCTTCCGGCACCGATGCTGCGCTGGCGGCGGGATTCCGGTTGGTCTTATAGTCCACGACCAGGACTTTTGCTGGCGTTACCAGCAATCGGTCTACAACGCCGCTGACGTTGGTCCCATCGACCTCGCCGGTCAGCGGGGCTTCTGCCAGCGCCCGGTCCGAGAAAATGGCCGCAAACGCAGGATCATCCAGCACCTGGGCCGCGCTTTCGACATAGCTGGCAAGTTCGTCATCCGGCAGTGCTGCGTCTGCCAGGACATTGGCAGCGGTCTCCAGCCGCCGTTCGGGCGCAATGCCTGGCAGGAACTGGAACAGGCGGTGCAACAGCGTGCCCCGCCGGAATCGCTTCGTATCCGCACCGCGGTCGCGGAGCGGGCTGCGCGCGGCGGGTGGCGGCGGGTTGGGCCGTGATGGCGCGAGCGGCCTTGCCGGTTGCGCTTCCTCGGGTGCCGGCTCGCGAAACCAGGGGGGCAGGTCTTTTTGCGGTGCGGTGCCTGCGCCGCCGGCCGCCGAGTCAACTTCCGGCGGATCGCCCATGACAAAGCCGTCACCGGCCAGATTGTCCAACGCGAACGCTTTGGCTTGCATCGGCCCCTCAGCGGTCAGCGTTGCGCAGGCATTCTCTATCCGGTTGTACCAAGTCGTCGCGCTGCTGTTCTTCTTCGTCTTCCAGCCGCCAATGTAGAGCCGGTCCTCCGCGCGGGTCAGCGCGACGTACAGCAGGCGGGATTCCTCCTGTTCGCTCAACGCCCGCTGTCGTTCTCGCTCTTCTACGCTGACCGGGTCTTTGAGCTTGCCGCCGCCCGCCGTCCAGACTGGTACGCGGTCCGGCCAGGTTAGGGAATCGCGGTTCGCGCCAGGGGCATAGTTCGTGTCCGGCAGAAACACGATTGGCGCCTGCAAGCCTTTGGCAGCGTGCACCGTCATCAGCCGGACCTCGTTCTGCTCGCCCTGATCCAACTCCCGCTTGACCTCGATATCGTCGGCGGCGAGCCATTGCAGGAAATGCTGCAAGGTAGGCGGGCCATGCTGCGGATAGGAAAGCGCCAGCGCCAAAAACTCATTCAGTGGATCATCGGCTTCAGGGCCGATATGGCGCAGGATCGCCTCCCGGCCCTTTTCATCGATCAGCAGGCTGCTATAGATCGCAAAGGGCGTCATTCCCGGCGCTCTGCCTAGCCAGGCGCGCAGGCGGTTGCAATCCTCCTGGTCCTGCTGCGATGTGGAGGCTTGGAGCGCTGCCCAGAGCGTGCCTTCTCGGCCATAGGACAGCCCGAACAAACGCTCCTCGGTCCATGCAAAGAACGGCCCTTTCAGAACGGCAGCCAGATTCAGATCGTCCATCGGCAGCAACAGGAATTGGCCGAACGCCGTTACATCCTTGACTACCAATTGCCGGGCGAGCGCCATCCGGTCGAGCCCGGCGACCGGCACCTCCAGCCGTTTCAGCGCGTTGACCAGCGCCGTGCCGAAACGTCGCCGGCGGCGGACTAGCACCAGGATATCACCGGGCTTGATGGCTTTGCCGGTAGCAGCCAATCGCTCGCCGCTTTCCACCAGTGTTTTGATTTTGTTTGCCACGGTGCGGGCAAGTGTTTCTTCGGCGGAGGTGGCGGAATCGTAGGTTCGCGGCACTTCCCAGATGTCGCCGCCTTCCCCCTGGTCCTCCTCCTCCATCAGTGGCCAGACCTCAATCCGGCCGGTTGCATCGTTCCGGTGGGCATGGTGCCGGACGGCATCGCTACCAAGCCCCAGTATGCTCGCATCCCTGAACACGCCATCCACGAACTGCAATACCGGCGGGGCGGAGCGGAACGAGACGTTCAGTGGCACGTCCCGCCATTCCTGGCCGCTTGCGTCTGCGTCGCCCTTGATACCGGTCCGCCGCCGGGTGAACTCCGCCGGGTCAGCGCCCTGGAAGCCGTAGATGGACTGCTTCGGGTCGCCGACGGCGAAAAACGTCCGCTGCTCTTCCCGCGCGCTTTCGCCGGCGAAGAATTCCTTGATCAGGCTCGCGATGACTTCCCATTGCGGCGGGCTCGTATCTTGCGCCTCGTCCACCAGCACATGGTCGATGCCGCCGTCCAGCTTGAAGTGGACCCAGGCTGCACCCGGATCGACCAGCAGCCGCCCGGTGCCGTCGATCAGATCGTCATAATCCAGTTGGGAGCGGCTGGCTTTCGCCTGCGTGTACCGGTCGATCAGATCCTGGGCGACGGTGAGTAGTGCGGTGGTATCGGCCAGCGCCTCTGCTGTGGCGATGTCTTGGAGCACTTTCGCAATGCGCTCCTGCTCTGCTTCTGCAATGCTGCGTAAGCGGTCGTCGGACTTCAGCGGTTGGTTTGTGCTTAGTTTCCTGGGCTCATTCTTCTGCGTAAAGAACAGGTTAGCGTACTCGGCGAACGCCTCCCCGCCTATTTCCTTTGCAAGCAATTGCTGAACCCCAGCGGCTAGGCTTTGCATTGCTTTGGCATTCGCCCCGCTGAGCGGTTCGAGCAACAATTGCAGCGTTTCGCGATCGAAACTGCCGTCTTCCAGTGCCACTTCCCGAACGAACTTTGGCGTCAGGTTCGGATCGGCATTAAGGGCTGCTGCCACTTTCGCCGGTGTGGCCTCCTGGATCCATCCGCGATGCTTCATCAATTCCAGCATCAGCTTGTCGAACGTACTCTCGGTCAGGCGCGCCTGCACTTGCGCCCAGTCAATCGCCAGCGCCGAGTCCGGGTTGGCGGCAACCTCCCGCACCAGCCCGTCGCGGGACTGGTGCAGCAGCTCCCGCTGATCGCGCTCGTCCAGCACATCGAAATGGGGGGAGACACCGGCTTCGACCGGAAACCGCTGGAGCACTCCCTGGCAGAAGGCATGCATGGTGTCGATGCGGACGCCGCCGGGCGATTCCTGCACCCGCGCGAACAGGCGGCGGGCACGGTCCAACTGATCCGTCTCCGGCATATGGCCGGTCAGGGAAGCGAGGTCGTCGGCAAGGTCCGCAGCCGGGAGGCGCGCCCAGGATGACAGATGGCTGAAGATTCGGTTCGCCATTTCGCCGGCCGCCGCCTTGGTGAAGGTCAGGCAGAGAATTTTGTGCGGCTGCGCACCTGCCAGCAGCAGCGCCAGCACCCGGTCGGTCAGCACCTTGGTCTTGCCGGAGCCTGCCGACGCATCCACCCAGGCGGAGACCGCGGGGTCCGCCGCCCGCCGTTGCTGGGCGCTGGGATCGGGCAAGGCAGAGTCTGGTGCAGCATCCCTCATCACTGGCTCATTCATCGCCACCGCCCTCCTGATTGATGCGGGCCAGGTGGCGGTAGTCGCTGTAGCGGGGCGCCAGGTTCGTGCGCGGCTCTGCCAGATAGGGCATATCCGGATCGGCGAACTGGACCAGCAATCGCTGCAAGCCTTCCCAGGCGGCTTCGCCCGCATCCACAGGCGATACAGGATCTTTCTTGGTCTCCTTGTAGAGTTTCTGGACCTTGCCGCCGTCGCCGGAGCCGCCGATCCCCCACGCCTCGATGCTGGCCACTTCCGCATCCTGCGAACGCCGCGCCATGGCGGCCTCCAGCGGCAATTGCGGCGGCCAGCCCTGTTCAATCTTGCCGGCGGTCGGCAAGGTGCCGCTTTTGTAATCGATGATGGTAAGCGCGCCGTCCGTCATCGTGTCGAGCCGGTCGACCCGGGCAGACAGGCTGACTCTGCCAATATCCTGCACCAGCCGCGTTTCGGTCTTGCTCTCCCGGATCACTGCCCGGCGCTCGGCCTCGTGCTGCACGAACCATTCCACCATCCGCAGGAAGCGCGGCCACCAGAAAGCCTGGACGTTCGGGCGGTCCAGCCAGGAGCCAAATACCGCCCGTCCGATGCCTTCCAACTGTTGCCGGGCATCGTCCGGCAACTCGCCGCCAATCGATCCGATGAACCGGTGCAGCACTTCATGCAGCAACGATCCGCGCTCGCTCGCGTCTGGCGGCTGATCGACGGGGTCGAGCGCGCGGAGCTTCAGGATGGCGGCTGCGTAGTGGCCATAGGGATCGCTGACCCAACGCTCCACCCCGGTAACGGACAGGTCCGTAAATCGCGCCTCGACCGGCGGCCGGGCCTGTGGCGGCAAAATGACGTCCACTTTGCCGTTATGATCCAGCGCTTCAGCCCAGGCCAGCCAATCGGCAGCGCCTTCCCGCAGTGGATTGTGATCGTTTTTGCCGGTCAGTCCGCGGACCTGCCGCGCCGCCAGTTCCAGCCGTCCCAGCCAGCGGCTCGCCACGGTAGGCGCGCCGGCTACCTTTTCCGCCCGTGTCATCATGACGGTCGGTGCAGCCATTGCCTGACAGAAGTCGTGCGCGGCAAGGCCGATCCGCCATTCCGGCAGTGGCAGGCCGAAGTCCTTGCGCATCGGACGGCCCATCCAGGGGTCTCGGGCGGGCTCCGGCGGCCAGGTGCCTTCCACCAGGCCGGCCAGGATCGCCAGGTCAGGGCATTGCAGGCGTGCCTCAAGTGGCCCCAGGATCGCCAGCCGCGGATGTTTGCCATAGCGCGGCCGGACCGTCACGCTGGCCGTCAGTTCCTCAAAGACAGCAGGATAGTCTCGGGCGCGCAGGTCTTCGAAGTCGTTAGCCGCGGCGAGCAGGCCATCAATGGCGGCGGCTGCCGCCTCGCCGCTCTCCTCCGCCCAGAGGCGGGCTGCGCCCTCGGTATCCGCTGTTGCCGCCAAAGCCTCCGCCGCTTCCACATGGGCAGTCAGCCAGATGTTCAAGCCGGCAATGGGTTCGTCCTGGCTGGCGAGCGCCGTCAGCGGCGCCATGGCTTCTTCCAGACGGTCCACCAAAGCGCCGGCCGCGGCCAGCATCTCCGGGTCTGCCTTGGGGTGCATGGCAGGGTCCAAAGCGGCGCGCAGCCCTCCAATCCCCTGGTCGGGCCGGATGCCGCGCAAGGCCAGGGTTTCGAGCGCTGAGACCGCCATTCCATCGACGGCGCACAATGGGTGCTTCAGCAGGGCTAGCAGCGGAACCGGCTCGAAATGCGACAGCGCTGCGCCGGCAACCAGACGCAGAAAGGTACCGGGTGCGCTTTCGCTCAGCGGTTCGCCGGCGGAGTCGTCGATGCTGATCCGCCAGCGCTTCAACTCCGCCGCCACGCGCTTGGCAAGGCCCCTGTCCGGCGTAATGAGCGCCGCAGTTTCCGTTCCGCCCGCCGTCTCGTCCAGGAACATGCGCAGGCGGAGAGCGATGACCCGCGCCTCGGCCTCCGGTCCCGGCGTCACCACTTCGGTCAGCCCGGTCAATCCGTCACCTGCCGGTGCGCCTTGTTCCAGCGGCGTGCTCAAATCAGCCGGCATCAGCGCATCGCGCAACAAGGCGGCCCGGCCTTCTTTGCGCCGTTCGGCATGACGGTCGCTCTTCATCCCATGTGAGAGGGGCCCATGAGAGAGGGGCGCGACGTTGTCCGGCAGTCGGTCCAGCGATTGCAGCAGTTCTCCAAGCCCCTTCTGCGGATGGCCGTCCGGCAGGGCGTCCCAGGCCGCAGCGGCCAGTCCGGTGTCGAGACCGGGCAGGACGACGGAGCCCTGGGGCAGGTCCAGGATCGCGCGCATCAGGGCCGCGGTGGACGGCAAGCTGCCGGTGGAACCCGCGGCGATAACAGGCGTATCCGGCGGTGCGGCCTGCCACGCCTGAATCTGACTGTCGATGATCGCCCGCCGTCGTTCAACCGGGTCCATGACCCCTTGCTGCTGGAGAATTTGGGGCCAGAAGCGCGTGACGATCTTCAGGAAATCGAGCGTCTTTTCCCAGTGTTGGGCATATTCATCCGGCACCAGATGGGCCAGATCGCCAGGGTCGAGCCCATGAATCTGCACCTGATCCAGCCACTGCCCTAGAGCCTCTGCCAGTTTCAGGGCTTGGTCAGGCGTTGTGTCGCCGCGTTTCAATACAAGCTGCGCCAGCACCAATTGCCGCCTTGTCTGGCTGATCGCGGGCGGCAGGTCCGCCGCTGCGGCGGCGGCGCTGGACGGTTCGTGCCAGTCCTCTGGGTCGATATCACCCAACGGCTCCAAACGGGGCAGCAGCAGCGCCCGGCCATCGGATACCCGGAGGAAGGCATCGGCCATCGCCTGGCAGGCCCGGCGGGTCGGCAGGAAAAGCCGGACGGACGACATCGTAGCCGGATCGCCGCCATGCGCTGCCAGCAAGGCCGACGCCAGCGCGTCGAGGAACGGCGTGCCCGCCGGGATCGTAAAAAGCCCCCGCATTACCTTACCTCACCACAGCCTGCCTTGCCGGACATCGTGCAGCGCTTCTCCGGCAAGCAGCAGGCGCTCCGGTGTGCCGGCATCGATCCAGGGGCTGTCGTAGCGCACGCCATAGAGGCGGCCTTTCTCCGCTGCGCGGTCATAGATGCAATTCAGTGAAAACGGACCGTCCGGGGCGCCGGTGAAAGCGCGCGGGTGGATGATCTGCGCGCCAGTGAACAAGAACGGCGCCATGGTTCCCTGCTGTCGCCGCTGCAATCGCCCGTCGGCCACCATCGTAAAGTCGCCGGGACCGGTATAGCCCTTCACATCCACCGTCGCGACCAGCAGCAGCAGGACATCCATATCCGCGTTGCACCAGCGATCGGCCAGCCGTTCCAGGCCGCGCCCGGGTCTGCCCAGCCATACCAGGTCACTGTTCAGCACATAAAACGGGTTGAGCCCAAGCCAGCGCAGCGCCCGGCGCGCGCCGCCTCCAGTATCCAGCAGTTCCTCCTCGTAGGACACGATGGCGCGCGGCGCAGTCCAGCGGCCGACATGGTCCTGCACCATCTCGCCCAGGTGGTGGGTATTCACCACTGCCTCCCGCACGCCTGCCGCCGTCAACTGGTCGCGCGCCATGTCGATCAACGTTTGCCCGCCGACGCGGATCAGTGGCTTCGGAGTCGCCGCCGTCAGCGTCGCCAGGCGCGTGCCACGCCCGGCGGCAAGGATCATCGCCCGGTCGGGAGTGTATTGGGAGGGCATCATGCAGCCCTCGGCAGCGGTGGCACAATGCGGGTTTCGATTGGCCAGTAGTGAGCGAGCCATTCGCCAAGGGGCTTCAGCACCGGCTCGGCAGCAATGCATTCGTCAATCAAGCGCCAGAGGCGGGTGCTATGGTGCAGTTGATGGCTCTTGCCGTGCCGCCGAGACAGACGGGTGAAGATGCCCAGCACCTTCAGATGCCGCTGAACCGCCAGCACGAAATAGGCCCTGTCGTCGGCGAACTGTGGCAGGGCCGCGGCGTAGCGGGCTCGCATGGCCACGGCCAATCCCGGATCGACGTCCCGTCTTGCATCCTGCAGCAGCGAGGCCAGGTCGTAGGCCGGATGGCCCAGTACGGCGTCCTGAAAATCGAGCAAGCCGCAGGCGGCAATGCCCTCGCGGCCAACCAGCGTCATCAGATTGTCGACATGGAAGTCCCGCAGGACGAGGGTTTTGGGCCCGTCTGCGATCGGCTGCAGCAAGCCGCGCAGCATGGACTCATAGGTGGCCCGTGCCTCGTCCGCCGGCAAACCGCCCTGAACCGCCGGCCAATACCAATCGAGGAATAGCGTGGCTTCGGCCATGAGCCTTTCCAGGTCGTAGATTGGCACGTCAATCTCAACCGCTTGCGGTGAAGCCTGCAAGGCGGTCAGCGCATCCACCGCCAGGGTGTAGAGGGTTTTAGGGTCAGCCCCGGAATCCAGCCGCCGGGTAAACGTCGCGTCGCCGAAATCCTCGATCAGTGCGTAGCCATGCACCAGGTCGAGCGCGAAGACTTCCGGCGCTGCCAGGCCGAGGCCGCGCAGATGTCTGGCAATGGCAACGAACGGCTCCAGCGGCTCCAACCCAGGCGGCGCGTTCATCAACAGGGCGGGGCGTGGGCCGCCATGCAGGCGGGTATAGCTGCGGAACGAGCAATCGACTGGCAGAGGATCGTGCGCCGCCTTGGCAAAGCCGTTCTCGGCCAGGAATACTGGCATGGCTGCGTCCCGGTCCATTACGCTATCCAGTCTTGAAGCCGCTTCTGCCATTCACTGTTCCCGATCAGCCGGACCGTCCGTCCGTCACCCTGTTCCGACAGTTCGACCCATAGCGCCGATTCGGGCAAGGCTTCTCCCGCACGCTCCGGCCATTCGACCAGCGCGACGCCATCCGCCAACACATCTTCCCAGCCCAGTTCGACCAGTTCGTCGGGGTGCGACAGGCGGTAAAGGTCGAAATGCCAGAGGGTCAGCCCGGTCTCCGGGACATGGTAAGCTTGCACCAGGGTGAAGGTCGGGCTTGGCACCGGTTCCTCCGCTCCCAGCAGCGCCTGGATCAGCCCTCGCGCCAAAGTGGTCTTGCCCGCGCCCAGGTCGCCTTCCAGCGCCAGCACGTCGCCGGAGCGCAGCACAACCGCCAGCCGCGCGCCCAGCTCCCGGGTTGCCGATTCATCGGCCAATTTGATCTCGCTCAAGGTCCGCATGGTGCCGGGAAGTGTACTGATTCTGGCAGGCAACCCAATGGCCTTGATTGCGGACCGAGCAATGCCAATTTTTTCGTGAGGATGTTGCGCTTCAGTTCTTGTGTGGCAGAATTGCAACACCATATCTGGGCTAAGCAGGTTGCTTCTGAAGAAGGGCCTGCGTGTCAAATTCCGCCTACCGACAGGGGAAATCCGTCTGATGAATGTTGAGAAATATACCGATCGCGCCAAAGGCATGCTGCAAGAGGCGCAAACACTTGCGCTCCGCCGCGGTCACCAACGGTTCACGCCGGAGCATGTGCTCTACGCGCTGCTTGAAGATGACCAGGGCCTCGCCGTCCGGCTGATTCAGGCCGCTGGCGGCAATGGGCAGCAGATTATGCAGGCTGCCGAGCAGGCGCTCGCGAAATTGCCGGTGGTTGAAGGCCAGGGCGCGGGGCAGGTCTATCTTGCTCCCGAATCAGCGCGCCTGTTCGACCAGGCCGAGCAGATCGCCAAGAAAGCGGGCGATGATTTTGTGACCGTGGAGCGGTTGCTCCAGGCGTTGGCTCTGGCCGAGGGCACGCCAGCCTCGAAAATTCTGAAGGATGGTGGCGCGACCGCGCAGGCCCTGAACACCGCCATCAACGACTTGCGCAAGGGCCGGACGGCGGACTCTGCTGGCGCGGAGGATTCCTTCGACGCCCTGAACAAGTACGCCCGCGACCTGACCGAAGCGGCGCGTGAGGGCAAGATTGACCCCGTGATCGGCCGCGACGAGGAAATCCGCCGCGCCATCCAGGTCTTGGCACGCCGGACCAAGAACAACCCCGTCCTGATCGGCGAGCCGGGTGTCGGTAAGACGGCGATTGCCGAGGGGCTTGCCATGCGCATCGTCAATGGCGACGTGCCGGAGGGCCTGAAGAACAAGCGCCTGATGGCGCTCGACCTGGGCGCAATGGTGGCGGGTGCCAAGTACCGCGGCGAGTTCGAGGAGCGGCTGAAGGCCGTGTTGTCCGAGATCGAGGCCGCGGCCGGCGAAATTATCCTGTTCATCGACGAGATGCACACGCTGGTTGGTGCGGGCAAGGCGGACGGGGCCATGGATGCCTCCAACATGCTGAAGCCGGCGCTGGCGCGCGGCGAACTGCACTGTATCGGTGCGACGACTCTGGACGAGTACCGCAAGCATGTGGAGAAGGACGCGGCGCTGGCACGGCGTTTCCAGCCGGTGTTCATCAGCGAGCCGACGGTCGAAGACACGATCTCCATCCTGCGCGGCCTGAAGGAGAAGTACGAGTTGCATCATGGCGTCCGTATTTCCGATAATGCCATCGTGGCCGCGGCGACGCTTTCCAACCGCTACATCACCGACCGGTTCCTGCCGGACAAGGCCATCGACCTAGTGGACGAGGCGGGTAGCCGCTTGCGGATGCAGATCGACTCGAAGCCGGAGGAAATCGACGAACTCGACCGCCGCATCATCCAGCTGAAGATCGAGCAGTCAGCCTTGGAGAAGGAGACCGATTCCGCCTCCAAGGATCGCTTGGCCAAACTGGAGGAGGAACTTTCCGATCTTGAGCGGAAATCCGCCGATCTGACCAGCGTCTGGCAGGCGGAAAAGGATACGCTGACCAGCGCCAACAAGGTGAAGGAACAGCTCGACCATGCCCGCCAGGAACTGGAAACAGCCCAGCGCCGTGGCGACTTCGCCAAGGCGGGCGAGATCCAGTACGGCGTCATTCCGGGCCTGGAAAAGCAACTGGAAGAAGCCGACGAACTCGCCGAAAACCGCATGGTGGAAGAGGCCGTTACTGAAAGCCACGTTGCTCAGGTGGTCGCCCGCTGGACGGGAGTGCCGGTAGACAAGCTGCTGGAAGGCGAGCGGGACAAGCTGTTGCGCATGGAAGACTTCCTGCACAACCGCGTGGTCGGCCAGGACCAGGCCGTCGTCTCGGTCAGTCAGGCCGTGCGCCGCGCCCGGGCGGGGCTGCAAGATCCAAACCGGCCTATCGGCTCGTTCCTGTTCCTGGGCCCCACGGGCGTCGGCAAGACCGAGCTGACCAAATCGCTCGCCGACTTCCTGTTCGACGACGAAAGCGCCATGGTCCGCATGGACATGTCGGAGTACATGGAAAAGCATTCGGTCGCCCGGCTGATCGGCGCGCCGCCCGGCTATGTCGGCTATGACGAGGGTGGAGCACTGACCGAGGCCGTGCGGCGGCGTCCGTATCAGGTCGTGCTGTTCGACGAGATCGAGAAGGCGCACCCGGACGTGTTCAACGTGCTACTGCAAGTGCTGGACGACGGCCGCCTGACCGATGGCCAGGGCCGCACCGTGGACTTCCGCAATACGCTGATCGTGCTCACCTCGAACCTGGGCTCGGAGCATCTGGCGAGCGCGCCGGAAGGCACTGATCCGGACATTCTGGAAAGCCGGGTGATGGATGCGGTGCGCACACACTTCCGGCCGGAATTCCTGAACCGGCTGGACGAGATGCTGGTGTTCCACCGCCTGCATCGCGACCAGATGGCCGGGATCGTCAAGATCCAGCTTGGCCGCCTGGAGAAGCTGCTGGGCGACCGGCAGATCACGCTGGACGTAAACGAGGAGGCGCTGCAATGGCTCGCCGCGGCGGGGTACGACCCGGCCTATGGCGCGCGGCCGCTGAAGCGGGTGATCCAGCGCGAGCTGCAGAACCGGCTGGCGGAAGCAGTGCTGAAGGGCGCGATCCACGATGGCGAGACGGTGCGCGTAACGGTGGAGGACGGCGACCTCGCCGTCCGCTCCGCCGGGAGCGCCGCGCCGGATATGCCGGAGGCGGAAGCGGCTTAACGCGGATCTTTAGCCGTCATTTCCCAACTCTATCGGCTGGCCGTGCGGCGTAGCTCTCGCTGCGCGGTCCCAGGCGTCTTTCCGTTCGGCCATTTCGGTTTGGGAGGATGCGCCTTTTTCCGCCACTAAACGCTCCAGCGCGGCGAGCCAGTGCTGGTAATAGGTATCGCCCAGGTCGGGGTCGCCCGCGGCCTGGGCTTTTTTGATTTCCCCGGAGAGCGTGGCCGCCCATTCGCTCCAGGTGAACAGGCCCTGCTCATGCAGCTTCACGGTCATGGCGAAGGCCTGGGCCATCCAGGGCTCGGCGAAAACCGGCTCGCCGCAGCCGTCGGTGGGCTGGCCGGGCAGCAGATCAGGCGGCATCCAGATAACTTTCCCAGCAATCGACCGTCACTGCGGTGCCCGGTTCGGCATCGGGTCCCCACAGGTCCCCGCCTTCGAACCGGACGGTGTAGAGGTGCTGTGGCGCTTCGCCTGTGAATTGGGCGTTGGTATCAGGGAACACGTGCGCACCGTGCATCAGTTCAACCGTCCCGACCTTGCCGCGGGCATAGCGGGGCAGGCGGGTATGCGTTGCCGGGTTGATGTTGACGGTCCGCACCCGGTCGCCAACTTTGAAGCGCGGTGCGGTATTGGTTTCCCGCTCGCTGGGGCCGCCTTTTGCCAGGGTCTTGGCGACATCGGCGGCTTTCAATGTCCGGGCGACGGGTTTTGGCTCGACCTGTACTTTGCCCGCGGCCATCTCGTCGGTACTGACCATGCCGCGGTCGGCCAGCAGGTATTCCAGGCCAAAGAGCCAATGCTCGTAATAGCCGGTCGCCAGATACTCGGCAGGCGGCATTTGCTCCCGGGCGAAGCGGCTGGCATCGATGTTCCACTCACCGGTAAAACCCGCCGCCAGGGTCAGGGCGAAACATTTCCGCTCCCATTCCGCATGGAACAGAGGCTCGTCCGGGTCCGCGCCGATGGGGCCGAAGCCATGCATTCCGCCGAGGTCGTGGGCGCCGTTCATGGGCTCAGGCTCCTTCGGGGCGCTGGGGCAGGCCGACACCAATCATCGAATCCCGCGTCACCCAATCCGTGAGTTCCGCCTCGCTGAGGCCTCTGGCTTCCTCCGGCTGCTCCGGCAGCACCAGGTAACGGATTTCCGCGGTGGAATCCCAGACCTTCACCTCCTTGCCCTCCGGCAGGGAGACGCCGAACTCCGCCAATACGGCGCGCGGCTGCATTACGGCGCGGGCGCGGTAGGGGGCCGCCTTGTACCAGGTCGGCGGCAGGCCCAGCACCGGCCAAGGGTAGCAGGAGCAGAGGGTGCAAACGACCATGTTGTGCACTTGCGGTGTGTTTTCGACCACCACCATGTGCTCGCCCTGGCGGCCCGTGAAGCCCAGCGAGGCAATGGCGCTGGTCGCGTCCTCCAGCAGCCATTTCTTGAAGGCCGGGTCGGTCCAGGCCTTGGCGACCACCTGCGCGCCGTTGCGGGGGCCTACCTTGGTCTCGTAGGTCTGGATCAGTTCGTCCAGGGCTGCCGGGTCCACATAGCCTTTCTCGACCAGCAACGATTCCAGTGCCCGGACACGCAATTCGGTGTCGGAGAGGTCCGAGTGCTCGTGGTCATGATCGTGACGATGGTGGTCGCTCATCCACAAATCCCTATGCTATCTAGGCCGCTGCTGATCGGATTATAGCAATAAAAAATGAGGACGCCCAAGCAATGACCCTTCAAGGAAAAATCGCCCTCGTCACCGGGGCCGGCAGCGGCATCGGCCATGCTATCACGCTCGCTCTGGCGGAGGCTGGGGCGACTATGGTGGCCGCTGATATCAACATTGAATCGGCGGAAGCGACCGCCAAGGAAGCGTCGCAGTTCCAGGTGCCCGCGTCAGCAGTGCAGGCCGATTGCGGAGAGGTCGCCAGCATCAACGCCATGATCGACGACGTGGTGGCCCGTCACGGGCGGCTCGACATTATCGTCAACAATGCGGGCGTCACCCGCAGCGCCTACATCATGGATCTGACGGAAGAAGACTGGGACCGCATCCACCGGGTGAACGCCAAGGGCGTGTTCTTCTGCCTGCAACGGGCCGCCCGTCAGATGATCGAGCAGAAGGAAGGCCGCATCATCAATATCGCGAGCATCGCGGGGCGGGGTTACAAAGACACGTCCAATGCCATTTATGCCGCGAGCAAGGGGGCGGTGATCTCCTTGACCAAGACCGCATCGCAACAGTTGGGGCGGCACAATATCAACGTCAATTCCATTTGCCCCGGCGCGACGCTGACCCCGTTGGTCGACACGATGATGGATGTGCGCTCCGCCGAGCAGGGCATCACCAAGGACGAGATGATGGAGAAATTCCAGCGTCCGATCCCCATCGGCCGCGCCAACACGCCGGAAGATATTGCGGCCATGGCCGTGTTCCTCGCCGGGCCGGGCGCGCGCAACATTACGGGCCAGTCTTACAACGTCGATGGCGGCTTGGTGACGAGTTAAGGGAGCGTTTTCCGGCGAGACACCATTCGACAGGCTCTGGGTGAATGGCTGTTTGAGGGCGCTGAGCGTTTTCGCAGGACGCCCCTCAGAGTCCCTCATGCTGAGCCCGTCGAAGCATGCGCTAAGGGTGATGCGCTCTGTGGCACGCATTCTTGACTAGGACCGTCAACCATCCCGCCGCATGGCGCGGGCTAGCCGTGGCCGGTATCCCAGAGTCCCATGGCGCTCGTCCTCGAAATTATCATTCCGGTATTTGGCTTTATCGGGCTCGGCTACCTCATGGCCCGCACCCCTCTGCTTTCGGCGGAGGGGACCAAGGGCCTGTCGCAGTTCGTGTTCTATTGCGCGATCCCGGCCCTGCTGTTCCGCGCCGGCACCAGGCTCTTCAGCGAAGGCGCGGAGCCGGTAGAGCCCGGCCTGCTGGTCGCCTTTTTCGGTGGCGGGCTGGGCATCCAGCTATCCGTGCTGCTCTGGCTTTGGTTCGGCCGAGGCAGGGCGCTGGCGGAGGCCACCATGGCGGGCCTCTGCGCCGCCTTCACCAATACGGTGATGCTGGGGCTGCCATTGTCCTATGCCTTGTTCGGTGACCGGGGCTTGTTGCTGACATCCTCCGTGATCTCCGTGAACGGCCTCGTCTACTACACGCTGA
Organism: Alphaproteobacteria bacterium; assembly: GCA_965222315.1. GTDB lineage: Bacteria > Pseudomonadota > Alphaproteobacteria > Bin95 > Bin95 > JACKII01. The sequence continues at coordinate 5,063,444 of OZ244951.1, forward strand.
CCACAACCCTCATCGAACTCGGCCAGGGCCGTGGCGGCAGCCCGGTGCGCAATGTGCTGGGCGGACTGGCGGCCTTGGTGAAGAACCCGATCCTGCTTGGCATGGCGATCGGTCTGGGCTGGGGATTTCTCGGTGTGCCGGTTCCGGGTCCTGCGGCCAAGATGGTCGATCTGCTCGCGGCAGCCGCCCCGCCCGTCGCGCTGTTTGCCCTTGGCGCCTCGCTCGTGCAGTTCAAGTTGGCGGGCGACCTGGTGGAAGCGGCCTGGATCACCATCATCAAGCTGCTGGTCAGCCCGGCCCTTGTAGGCGCGATCGGGTACTATATTGCGGGCATCCGGGGTGACACGCTGGCGCTGGCGGTCATTTTGGCCTCGACGCCAGTGGGCGTGAATCCCTTCCTGATCGCGACGCGCTATGGCGTTTATGTCCAGCGCTGCGGCAGCGCGGTTTTGATCACCACGGCTCTCAGCGTCATCACGATCAGCGGATTGATCGCCCTGCTGGCGCCGGGCGCGAACTCGCCCTAAGGTACCGTCCGCCTAATTCCGTTACCGTTAGTTTCCCCCATGATCGAACTTTGGATTCCGGTCACCATTGCGGCGGCCTTCCTGCAGAATCTGCGTTCTGCGGTACAGAAATACCTGAAGGGCCGCCTGTCTACGACCGGCGCGACCTTTGTGCGGTTCGGCTACGGCGTGCCGGTGGCTGTCGCCTATGTCCTGTTCCTGCATTTCGGCGTCGGGCTGCCGATTCCCCAGATGAACGGGGAGTTCGTGATTTACACGATGCTGGGCGGCGTCACCCAGATCCTGGCGACGTTCCTGCTGGTCTACCTGTTCGGGCTGCGCAACTTCGCGGTGGGGACGGCCTACTCCAAGACGGAGGCCATTCAGGCGGCGGTTTTTGGCTTCGTGCTGCTGGCGGACCCGCTGTCGCTGGGGGCGGGCGTGGCCATCCTCATCGGGTTTGTCGGGGTGGCCCTGATCTCCGTTGCCAATACGGCGCTGACCGCGTCCACCATGATCAAGGCCACCTTCTCCCGTACCGCATTGATCGGCCTGGCGAGCGGCGCCTTGTTCGGCATATCGGCGGTGGGTTTCCGCGGCGGCTCGTTGGCGCTGGGGGGCAGTGAGGACGTGTTCCTGATGCAGGCGGGCTTCACCCTGATGTGCGGGATCACCTTCCAGACGGTCTTGATGCTGGCCTACATGCAGTGGAAGGAGCCGGCCCAGATCGTGGCGGTCATCCGCGCCTGGAAGCCCGCCAGCATGGTGGGTTTGGCGGGTGTGCTCGGCTCCATCTGCTGGTTCACGGCCATGACCATCCAGAGCGTCGCCTATGTCCGCTCCCTCGGCCAGATCGAGCTGATTTTCACGTTCGCCGCCAGCTATTTCATCTTCAAGGAGCGGCCCAACCGGATTGAGGTGATCGGCGTGCTCTTGATCGCGCTCGGCATTATTGTTCTGCTACAGTCCAAATAGGACCAACCGAGGACGCGCCAGCCATGAGTGACGAGAAGCCCGCCAAGAAGATCGACTATTATTTCTGCCTGAACTCCCCCTGGGTGTACCTCGCCCAGCATCGGCTGGAGGAGATTGCGGTGAAGGCGGAGGCCAAGATCCGCTATTTCCCGGTTGACCTGCGGGAGATGATGATCCGCCTGCTGGGCGACGACGAAGCGCCGGAGCGCTCCGAAAGCCACCGCAAGTACGGCAAGCGGGAGATGCAGCGCTGGGCCGGGTTCTACGGCCTGCCCTTGAGCGAGAAGCCGCAATACTACCCCGTCAGCCAGCGCCGCGCGGCCCTGCTGACCGTGGCGTGCGACCGCATGGGGATGGACACCGGCAAGCTGGTCTTCGCGCTGCCCCAGGCGGTGTGGGCCCAGGACCGCAACATCAACGACTGGCGCGAACTGGAAGCCCTCGCCAACGAGGCGGGCCTGCCCGGCGACATCCTGGTGCAGGCGGCCCAGGACGCGGGCACGGAAGAAGAGTTCCTGGAGAACACCGAGCTTGCCCTGAAGAAGGACATTTTCGGCATCCCCACCTATGTGGTGGACGGCGAACTGTACTGGGGCCAGGACCGGCTCGACTGGGTGGAGCGGGCGGTGGCTGGGTAGGGTGTGGTTTCTTCTTCAAGCACCACCCATGCGACTTCGCCGGTGAGGGAGCCTGCCCGCGCGCCTTATGAGAGGCTCGTCTCGCCGAAACTGCGGTAGGTTTGGGACTTCGGCTTGGCGCGGTCTTCCTCGTTCACATAGTGGATGGAGGATTTGCCGCGCAGCGCGTCCGGCAGCACCATGGCGCGGATGAAGCGGCTCTGCCCCTCCGCATGGGCCTGGGCGAACACGGGCTCCGGCCCGGCCTCGAACCAGGCGCCGCCCGGCCCGAACGCGGTTGAGTGCCCCTCCGTGTCGATGCGGATCACGCCTTCGCGCAGGCAGCGGATGCCTGGCCCCTGATGGGTATGCAGCATCGCGCAGCCCCCCGGCGGGAAGGACACGCTGTCCAGCCGCAGGAAGTGGCCGGCCGCCGCAAAGCTGTCCGGGATCGCCCCTGCGAGCTTCCGGGCGGATTGCCTGGGCGGCGCAACAGGCTCCGCCGCCGACAGGTCCCAGCGCCAGAGCGAAGCCCCCTCCGCCCCCGCCGTGAGCGTCACCGGCCCATCGGCCACAAACCCCTCATCCAGCCCATAGACCCGCCCGTCCACGCTGACCGCCCCCGCGGTCACATAGATGGCCCTGGCGGCGGTCTCCCCAAACACCACCTGCTGACCGTCCGAGAGACTGTTCTCAAACAAATGCATTTCCATGGGAGGCTTTTCCTTCGGGCGAGGGGCGCGGTAGGGCGCGGATTCATGGTAGAAGGATAGCGGGATTTTGTGTGATAGTCATTGTTAGGGTGGAGGAGAAGCAACTGGAACCTCCGCTTCCCAAGCCGCAGGGATTAGAGCGCACAATGTCGTCGCCTTCGCTAAACTAAACACAAACCGCCACCGGATTCATCGCGACTACCTACTTATAAGATAGATAGCGGATCGGGGTCGTAGTCGCCGGACTGCACCTTCCGCTGAGCCGCCCGGAAACACCATTCAGGCGGCGTCAGTGATGTCTGCTGCGCTGCTGTGAGATCAGCAAGTGCCTTGCGGGCTTCGACCTCGAACTCAGCAAACGGCTTGTGGGACCAAACCTCGGCGGCGCGGCGCAGACTGCCTTCGACCGTCTTGAATGCGGCCGCCGCCTTTTCATAGGCTGTTATCGTCTCGTCGAGTTTCAACGCCTTGATCAAACCGGGTAGGATTACGCTTAGTAAAGCCAGCCCCGCAATAACGGCCTCAACGCCTGGTTGCTTTGAGATCGCCGTACTTGCCGCAACCGCACTGGAGATTACTGCGGCTATCCAGATGGCGCCGCGTATCAGCTTCAGCCATCGCAACCAAATATAGAAGTTGGTCGAAGTGTAGACGGTGTTGCGCGATTGCTGTGCGCACTCTAACCGTAGCGCGGCGTGGGCAGCCTTTAAGTCACCACTACTGGGATCGCCGCGCCGAATATCTTGTGCCATTCCATACCTGCGCTAATGTCCATGTTCTGGCGTTCATAGTCGCACGCCCGGAGCGCACAATGATAGGCAGTCCAGGCTTTGCTCTGCCACCCATCGCCCATTTCAATCCATTCAACCGTGGTCCCGGGCATAAAAAATCCTTCGCCTGCACGTTCAATCATATGCGCAAAGGTGTCCCGGACAAGCCAATCAAACCAGAACTCATCGCTCCCACCATACTCATACTTAGCCAGTGTTTCGCGCACTAGCTGTTCGAGATGGAAGGACTTTATCGGGACATTGCAATGGCGTTTCCATTGCTTGAGGATGCGGGTCAATTTCCGCACATTGCCGTTAAAGGAGGCGTCAGTTCGATCAAGCTCTGCAAATTCGGCTCCCGGATCGACATGCTTCCACCTGCCGCCGGAATTGGTATCGCAGATCAGGTATCGGCCGGTCTGTGTAAGAAACGCTGGGATGACCTCTATGTTGACCGTGTTGAAACCTACCACTACCACCTGCCCGTCGCCGCGAATCCTTGTTTGCTTATAGGTAATGGCCAGGGCCTCTCGCACATGCTGGAGAAGCTGGGACTGCTTATTGCCAATCCGTGCATTGAACTGGTCAAATAACTCGACGGGCAACTGGAAGAAAATGTCAATGTCGGTGGGGGGGCGGATGGCCGTGTTTTTGCGCCAAGACCCCGCGAGTAAGCAATTATCGAGCACACTTTCCTCAAAAAACCAACGATTGAGGCAGGTGATCACGCCACGCAGCTTAGTCCTTCCATCGTCCAACTCACCCTGCCGGAGCACTAAATTCCGCTGCATTGTCGTGAAGCGGCGCGTGACGTGGGCCCACTTGGAGATGGACTGGCTGTTCGATAAAAATACATCGGCTAGATTATTCATTGCGGATAATTAGGCATCCTATATCTGGTGTGCAAGGGTTTCATGCCCACAAAATCTGCTTTTTTTGATCTCAAAGCGAGCGACCGGACCTAAGTTCTGTGCGTTATCGTTCGTCCGCATACTTGAATGTTCGGATAAAGCCTGAGTTGGTATGTAGCGCTCGCACCTGCTTACCGCTTCTTAATATGCCGCCAATTGACACCCCACCCCCCGCCTCATACGCTTTTCACCACCCCCTAACCCTCCAAAAAGCGCGCCTCCCATGAGCCTCTCCGACACCGCATGGGCGAACCTGATTTCCGCCACGCACACGTCCGGCCGCAAGGCGGCGCTGGCCATTACGGGCGGCGGCACCGGCGCGGTGGGGGAGTTGTTGCGCATTCCGGGCGGCTCCCAATTGCTGATCGAGGTGCAGGTTCCCTATAGCGAGCAGGCGCTGGAGAGCTTTCTGGGCTTTGCCCCCGCCCAGGCCTGCAGCGCCGACACCGCCATCGCCATGGCGCACCGGGCGCGGGTGCGGGCCGCGGGCATGGTGCCGGAGGAGGCCGATCTCGTCGGGGTCGGGGCGACCGCAGCACTGGTCAGCGACCGGCCGCGCCGGGGCGAGCACCGCTTCCACATCGCCTGCGCCGGGGCCGAGGGCGTCTCCCACTGTACCGTGGTGCTGGCGAAGGGCCGGCGCGACCGCTCGGCGGAGGAGGCGCTGGTCGCCCGCGCCATCATCCTCTGGCTCGCCAAGTCCTGCGGCGTCACCGCGCCGCCGGTGCAGAGCCTGCTCGGCCCGGACGAGCAATGCATCGAAGTGGACGTCACCGCCGCCGGTACGATTGACGCGCTGCTCGCGGGCACCGTCGACCGGGTGACGGCCCTGCCGGATGGGCAACTGCACCTCTCAGCCGCGCCGCCCGCAACGGTGATGCCGGGCTCCTTCAATCCGGTGCATGACGGGCACGTCCGGCTGGCGCAAACGGCGAGCGACATCCGCCAGCATCCCACCACCTTCGAACTATCCGTGACCAACGTGGACAAGCCGCCCCTGACCGGCGAGGCAATCCGCGACCGCCTGCGCCAGTTCGCCTGGAAGTCGCCGGTGGAATTGACCCGCGCGCCCACTTTCCTGGAGAAGTCCCGCCTGTTCGCCGGCGCGACCTTCGTCATCGGCGCCGACACGGCGGAGCGCCTGGTGGCCGCGAAATATTATGGCCACGACGAAGACCAGATGCATGCAGCCCTGGAGGAAATCGGCCAGGCGGGCGGCAATTTCCTGGTGGCGGTGCGCGTCGATCCCGGCGGCCGCCTCCTGACCTTGCGGGACATTTCCGTGCCCCGCCGCTTCGTGGATCTCTTCGCCGAGATCCCCGAACATCACTTCCGGATGGACCTCTCCTCCTCCGCGATCCGCCAGCAAAGCGGGCAGGTCCCGTGACGGTCCCCGGGCCCTAGGCGTCCTCGTTTTTCGGCGCGAACCGCGTGTAGCGGACGTCCGCCGTCAGGGCGTGGGCCAGCATGCCTTCGCCCTCCGCGATGCGGCTCATGATCGGGGCGATGTGGCGGGAGGCTTCCGGCGTCAGCCGCTGGTAGGTGCAGGTCTTGAGGAACTTGCCGACCCAGAGCCCGCCGGTAAACCGCGCCGCCCGGCCCGTCGGCAGGGTGTGGTTGGTGCCGACCCCCTTGTCGCCATAGGCCACCGTGCTTTCCTCGCCGATGAACAGCGAGCCGTAGTTTTTCAGGCGGGCGAAGTACCAGTCGTCCTCACCCGTCAGCAGTTCCAGGTGCTCTGCGGCGTAGGCGTCGGAGAGTTCGCAGGCTTCCTCCCGGTCCTTCGCCACGACCACCTCGCCATTGTTTTTCCAGGCTTGGGCCGCGATCTCCGCGGTTGGCAGGGTGAGAAGCTGCTTCTCCACCTCGGCCATGACTTCCCGCCCGAATGCCTCATCCAGCACGATCAGCCAGACCGGCGTGTCGGGTCCGTGCTCCGCCTGGCCCAGCAGGTCGGTCGCGACCAGGGCCGCGTCGATGGTGCCATCGGCGATGATCAACACTTCCGTCGGCCCGGCGGGCAGGTCGATGCCGCAGACGCCGAACAATTGCCTCTTGGCCGCCGCCACGAACGGGTTGCCCGGCCCGCAGATGATGTCGCATTCCGGCATGTCGAAGCAGCCATAGGCCATCGCCGCCAGCGCCTGCGCCCCGCCGAGCGAGTAGAACGCGTGCCCGCCCGCGGCCTTCATGGTGTAGAGCGTCTGCGGGTACATGCCGTCGGCGTCCCGCGGCGGCGCACAGCCGATGATCTTCTCCACACCCGCAACCGAGGCGGTACCGACCGTCATGAAGGCGCCCGCCACCAGCGGATACTTGCCGCCGGGCGTGTAGCAGCCGACGGCGTTCACCGGGATATGCTTGTGGCCGAGAGTGACGCCGGGGCGGAGCTCGATCTCCAACTCCTGCATGGTCTCTTTCTGCGCCTTGGCGAAGTCCTTCACCTGGGTGATGGCGTAGGCGACGTCCTCTTTCCAGGTCTCTGGCAGCATGTTCTCGACCTGGCGGATGCGCTCGTCGGAGACGCGAATGGTGGGGTCGGTCCACTTGTCCAGGTCGCGGGCGTATTTGAGGACCGCATCGTCGCGGTTGACCCGGATATCCTCCAGCATGGCGTTGACGGTCGCTTCGACCTTGGTGCGGTCGAAGGCTTCGGCGTTGTCGCCGCGTTTCAGATAGGTGGCCATGGGATGGGGAACCTCCGGCATTTCCGTGTGACTGGTGCTTGGCACCCTTCTAGGTGACCGGCGCGCGCCAGTCTATCCTAGTTGCCCGAGCCCGCTGTTAGCGCGAGCGCAGAACATTCGCTCAGCTTTTCGGTCATCGGACCGAATATGAGGGGCTTGCTCATTACGCGACTCCAAGATACGCGTTTTCATATCAAAAGCGGTGGGTGTTTCTCGGTAATATTTTGTCGTCCGAGCGCTCCACCTGGTTAGTGAACATGCGTTAGGATTGGCAATGGTAATATTTGAGACGTACTGGAAGCGGCAAAAAAAACTACGCGGGGAGTTGCCGGACGTCTACACTTATGACGAAATTCCAGATGCTCTGCGCGTGCAAATAGTTCAAATAACAATGGAGGCGATTGGCGATAAAAACAGCTACTACACAAGCCGGTATAGCGATAATATTCAACATGCATACAAAAAAATTGTGGTAATTCTTCAAAAAGAATTAGGCGTTTTTAGACTCCCGCACCTTTCTAATCATTATGAAGATTGCCTTGCTATTGAACTTGGCGAGTATATCTTACGGGAACAAAGTGTCGAACATATTTTGAGCGCCATCGAAATTATATGCCATGTAATTGAAGATATTGTGAGTCAATTTGGTTATAGAGGTAACCGAAATTCCGCGGACCTAGCGCAGGAATTTATAGACGAAATAAACGGAAGATTCAAAGAGCATGGCTTGGGTTATGAATATGATGGTGAGATCATCCGTATCGATACTGAGCTTGTGCATTCAGAAGCGGTAAAACCCGCGTTAGGTCTCCTGCGTAATGCAAATTTTTTTGGTGCCGAGCAAGAGTTTTTGAGCGCATATGCGCATTATAGGAAAGGGAATTACAAAGAGGCACTAAACGATGCATTGAAAGCATTCGAAAGTACGATGAAATCGATATATGAAAAAAGACAATGGAACTATAATAAAACAGACCCCGCATCCAAATTAATTAAAGTGGCCTTCGATAACGGACTGGTGCCAAGTTTCTGGGAAAGTCATTTCTCCGCTTTGCGCACAACCCTGGAAGCAGGCGTCCCTACAGCCCGAAACAAGCTCAGCGGGCACGGGCAGGGGGCTAAGCCAACGTCTATCCCATCGCACTTGGCGGCGTATGTTCTTCATCTAACGGCGGCAAACATTGTGTATCTGGTGAAGTCCGATGAAGCTCTTCCTTAGATTGCTGCTCGAATTAGGTGCGTCGCTTCGTTTTTAGTCCAGTTGTTTTTCTTTATGGCACCCACCGCCGATTTAACTCGGTCCGGTCGTCGTAGCTGGCTTCGAAGATCGGGGCGGCCAGGGTGGCGCGGACGTGCAGCTCGCCCGTTCCGGTGTTGCGGAAGCCGTGGAACTTGCCTGCCGGGATGATGACGGAGTGCCCGGCCGTGGCGGCGTGGGTTTCGTCCCCCACCCAGACGTCGGCCTCGCCGGCGACGATGGTCAGCACTTCCTCCACCGCGTGCAGGTGGTTCGGCGCGCCGAGGCCGGGGTCGCAGAACTGCTCGAAAATGCAAAGCTGAGAGGAGCCGGTTACAGCGGAAACCAGCATGACGGTGCGGACGCCGGTGCGCCATTCCTCGATGGGCTGGGTTGATTGATCGACGGTTAGCATGGCGGCGGGCTCCTTCCGCGAAGTTCGGCGCGGCGTCTGGCGTTTGCGGGGCTTGGCGTTATGATCCTTGGGCCGTGCTGAATACAATCAATGCGCCAAGCGCACCGCCAGGAACGCCCCGCCCGATGTCTGACTATCCCCGCCACTATAACGCCGCCGCCGACATGGTCGACCGCCATCTGGCCGAGTGGCGCGGGCCGAAGCCCGCCTTCATCGATCCGGCGCGCGCCCTGACCTACGAGGAATTGGCGCTGGAATCGAACCAGGCGGCAAACCTGATGGGCGCGTTGGGTCTCCGGCGGGAGGAGCGGGTCGCCTGCATCCTGTTCGACACCTGCGACTACCCTGTGATTTTCTGGGGCGCGATCAAGGCGGGCGTCGTGCCGGTCGCGCTCAACACGCTGCTGACGGCGGAGCAATACCGCTACATCCTGGAGGACAGCCGGGCGAGGGCGCTTTTCATCTCGCCGCAATTGTACGCCGTGGTGCAGCCGATCCTCGATGATCTTCCGTTTCTGGAGCATGTGATCGTTGTGGGGGCCGACGGGGGGTTCGCCGGCCAGCGGGCAGCCCAGCCGGAGGAATTCACGCTCGCCGACACCGTGGCGGACGAGGTGGCGTTCTGGCTCTATTCCAGCGGCTCGACCGGCATGCCGAAGGGCACGAAACACCTGCACAGCTCCATGATGGAGACCTGCCGCCTCTATGCAAAGCCCGTGCTGGGCATCGGGGAGAGCGATGTTTTCCTCTCCGCCGCCAAGCTGTTCTTTGCCTACGGCCTCGGCAACGGCATGTCGTTCCCGCTTTCCGTCGGCGCGACGGCGATCCTCTGGCCGGACCGGCCCACGCCAGAAGCCATGTTCCGGTTGATGCGGGAATACCAGCCGACGCTCTATTTCGGCGTGCCGACGCTGTACGCCGCCATGCTCGCCTATTTGCAACAGAACGGCGGCGAGGCGGATACGGGGGGCAATCTCCGCTACTGCGTCTCGGCGGGCGAGGCACTGCCGGAGGAGATTGGCAAGGCGTGGGAGGCGCGCTTCGGCGTGCCGATCCTGGACGGCATCGGCTCGACCGAAATGCTGCACATTTTCCTCTCCAACCATCCAGGCGCAGTGCGCTACGGCACCAGCGGCCAGCCGATTCCCGGCTATGACCTGCGGCTGGTGGACGATGACGGCACGTTGCTCGGCGATGGAGAGATCGGCGAATTGGTGGTGCGCGGCCCGACGGCGGCCGAAGGTTATTGGAACCAGCGCGCCAAGACCCGTCTAACCTTCCGGGGCGAGTGGACCCATACCGGCGACAAGTACATGCGGTCTGCCGACGGCTACTACACCTACCAGGGCCGCACCGACGATATGTTCAAGGTCTCCGGCATCTGGGTCTCGCCGTTCGAGGTGGAGAGCGCGCTGATCAGCCATGAGGCCGTGCTGGAAGCCGCCGTGGTGCCCCATGACGAGGGCGACGGTCTCCTGAAGCCCAAGGCGTTCGTGGTGCTGAAGGGGAGCATCGCCGCCTCCGACGATCTGTTCAAGGCGCTGAAAGCGCATGTTCAGAAAAGCGTCGGTCAATGGAAATATCCCCGCTGGGTGGAGGTGGTGGCGGAACTGCCGAAGACCGCCACCGGCAAGATCCAGCGCTACAAACTGCGTGACTGACCGCAGCCGCATCCAACGATCAACCGATACCAAAGAGGAATTCCTCCCATGCCTGCTTTTGAGAACCGCATTTCGTTTGTCACCGGCGCTGGGTCCGGCATTGGCCAGGCCATGGCGCTGAAACTGGCGGCGGAGGGCTCCACCGTTGTCTGCTCCGACATCAACGAGCAGGGGGCCCAGGCGACCGCCGCGCGGGTCGAGGAATTGGGCGCGAAGGCGGTGGTCAACGCGCTCGACACGTCCAGCGAGGAAGCGGTGAAGGAAGCGCTCGCCAAGGCGAAGCGCGATCTGGGGCGCCTGGACGTGCTGATGAACAATGCGGGCGTCGGCAGCAAGAATTGGGAGACGACCACCGCGATCAATCTGGACGGTGTTTATTTTGGCCTGATTCATGCCTGCCCGATGATGGCGGAGCAGGGCGGCGGCGCTATCGTCAACACCGCCTCGGTCGCGGGACTGAACGCATTGATGCGGCCCGTCGAGTATCACGACGACCCGGCGCGGGTGAAAGCCGTCAGCGCTTATGTCGCCAGCAAGCACGGCGTTGTCGGCCTGACCAAGCAGTTTGCCGTCGCCTTCGGCACCAAGGGCGTCCGGGTCAACGCGGTATGCCCCGGCTATATTAAGACGCCGATCATCTCCGGCATTCTGGAGCGTGAGGGCGGTGAAGGCTTCCTGAAGACCCTGCACCCGATGGGCCGCCTCGGCCAGCCGGAAGAGGTGGCGCAGGTGGCGGCATTTCTCGCCAGCGACGCGGCGAGTTTCGTTACCGGCGTCGCCATGCCGGTGGATGGCGGGTATTCGGCACGCTAGTAATCCGATCGAAGCGCATGCATCCGTAAGCGCTTCGTGATTTAGCCCACTTTTTCCATCGAACCACCAGCGCAAACGTGAGCGGCCGCATCCGGGATCAGCTGGATTTACAGACCAAACAGCAGGCGGACATTGATGTTTCGACTAATACTGGTTGCGTTTCTGACGCTCGCTGCGTGCGACGACGAAACCACGGCGAAAGATATCGCTGAGGAAAGCATCAACTTACCGCGCCCTTCGAAAGAAGCCCCGGCATATACGGCGCCTGCCAACTTCGAGCGAACCGGCCGTGAGATAATGCCCCTGGAGAACATCGTCGCTGAGTTAGAGCCGCATTGGCGTGATGTTGGTTCGTGCGAACAGGTCGCCTATCGCAAGGATATCAGAGAGCAGACCTACGAATACCGGCTCTTGTACACATTCAGCCGAAGCGCAGGCCAGGTATTCAATCTGGCATGCGAGATGGAACAGCACGGCTACTACGTCTCCCACGTTGCCCGTGTGCAAAAGGAGATCTGGAGCGACTACAACCAGCGTTTTGAGCTGCGCCTGTTCACTTTTTTCCGTGTCCGGTCAGCAGACGGCAGTGCCGACTTCGCGACCTATCTGACAAGCGGTTTTCACACGAACGGCAACGTCAATCTCGATGGCTGCAATCATGAGGAGCAGTGGTGCTATTTTCTGTACCGGCCGAACACGGTCATCAACATGGAAAACGGGCTGTTCACACGCTTCAAGATCGAGCGGCGCAATCGGTCGGAATTCTATGAGGACTCTGGGCCGGTTGCGCTAATGCTCGGCAAGGACATGCCGGACGTTGCGGCATTTGTTTCCGGCGAGAGCGACGCGATCCCGCGTGCGCTTGCGTGGCGGGCGTTGGTGCGGGAGGTTCAGCGCCAGTATCCCGAAGGCCAGCGTGAAGCATTGGATCTGTACGGCTATGTGCGGCCAAGCCAGAGCGGTATCGTCATCGAAGACGTCGGCGCCAACTTGGGTTTGTCGGGGACCGATGCCACCTACGTTGTTCGGTTGACGGAGAAGCCGGATTGCGAGGGAACGGAGAATGCTGAGGTCCGGCAATGTCGGCTGAAGGTAGAGACGAGTTTCAGCGCCTATAACCGGGCAACCGGCTCGCGCCACACCAAGGTCGCGCAAATCGCCAATGTTGCCGCGAGCGGCAGTCAAAAAGCGGATGTCGAGGCGCTATTCGTTAAAGCCGAAAGCGGCTGGCGGCTGGTCGTTACAGACCAGATCGCGCGCTTTTTGTCTGGTGTCGATCGCCGCAATGATTGGGTTGTCCGCACTAGCGACGGCCGCACGCTGCAAGGCGCTCCTGCCGTTTCATGCATCGCCGACCCGAACCTTTGCTGAGGGGGATGGCAATTCCTGGCGTGAATAGGCCGTGCAGTGCTCAGGAAACATCGTGCTGTATCCTAATGCCGCCGGCTACGCGGCACAGCCGCTGAGTTCCGCCGCCGTTGGCATGTCTGCGCCGCGGCGGGTGCAGGTGACGGCGGCGGCTTTGACGGCAAGTTCCAGATAGTGCTGCATGGTTGCGATGGGCAGGGATGCGAGCCGGTCATCAAATGCGCCCGCTTGTGCAAAACGTGCCAATAGCGTGGCGGAAACGGTGTCGCCCGCCCCGACCGTATCGGCGACGGCAACGGCAGGCGGTTGGGCGTATAGTTCCTCACCCTTGAACCATGCGCGCAAGACGCCTGGTCTGTCCGTCAACACGACAAGGCGCAGTGGCTTTGCTGCCGCCCAACGGCGGGCGACGTCCAGCGGCGCACTCTCCGGGTAGAGGAGGGTAAGGTCTTCCGTGCTTACCTTGATCATGCTAGCGACCCGCCGGAACGCCTCCACACGCGCCCGCCATCGGCTCATGTCCGGTTCGACCGCCGGGCGCGTGTTGGGATCGTAGCAGATGAACCGGTCGGCATAGCGCCGGGCCAATGCCAGCATGGCATTCCCTACCGGGTCCATGACAGAAGCATAGGAGCCGATGTGAAGCGCCCGGATATCCCCTGACAACGGAGGAATGTCTGCTTCGGTCAGTCCGGTATCGGCAGAACCTAGGCCGTAGAAGGTATAGCTGGGATTGCCCGCCGCATCCTGACCCACGAGGCTGATGGTGGTCGGGCGGTCGCTGAAAACCAGATAGTTCTGGCCGACGCCTTCCGCGGCAATGCGTGCGAGCAGGCGCTCTCCCAGCATATCCCGTGACAGACCGGTGAAGAGGGCCGCCTGTGCCCCTTGGCGGACGATGCCGATGGCGGTGTTCAGGGCGGAGCCGCCGTAGCGGCCATCGAGCGATAGCTGGCCCGGTGCGGGTTCTGCCGCCTGAAACACGTCATACAAAGCCTCGCCACAGACGAGAATGGTCATGCACTTTGCCCTTGCGATGCAGATCGCGCTACGGGTCGGCGATCCACTGTCGAGTTTTGGCCCCAGGAACGCTACCATCGGAAGGATGGGCGTGCCAGCAGCGCGCCTCCGCATGAAAGTCTGTGCCTCTTGCGCCCTATACTGTTCGTCCTTACCGCCTGTGCGTTTTTTGCCAGCACCAATCTGATCGCCAAGCTTGTCGCCGAGACTCAGGCTGAGAACACAATACACCCGCTGGTGATCACCTTCGGGCGCTATCTTTCAGGTTTTTTACTGGTGGCACCGGCACTGTTCACGGGCTTTGCCAGCACGCGCTCCAAAGTGCCGGCGCTCTATCTGCTGAGGAGCGGCGGCGGGGTTGCGTCCTCCACTTTCATGTTCATCGGGGTCGCCTACCTGCCAGTGGCCGATGTGACGGCGATATCCTTCGCCAGCCCCTTCTTTGCGCTGATGCTGGCGGCGCTGTTCCTGGGAGAGAAGGTGCGCGGCGCGCGCTGGGGGGCGGTGACGTTGGGCTTTACCGGTGCGCTGCTGATTACCCGCCCGACGCCGGACACGTTCCAGGTGATGGCGCTGGTACCGTTGGCCGCTGCAGTGACTATCGCCATAGAGGTTACCTGCGCCCGTTTCATCGCCCAGCGGGACTCGGTAGGCACAACGATGGTTTGGACCAACGGTGTGGGGCTGATTATCACGTCTGTACTCATGCTGTTCCTCTGGTCCACGCCGACCTGGGAGCAGTCAGCTCTAATCTTCGCCATCGGCGCGGCCACGGTCAGTGGCCAGACACTGATGATCAAGGCGATCAGCGTGGGCGAGGCCAGCCTGCTGGCACCACTATTCTACTCCACCTTGGTCTATGCTGCCGTCTTCGCCTGGCTAGCTTTCGGTGAGGTGCCTGCGGTATGGACATGGGCAGGTGCGGCACTCATCGTCGCGAGCGGTCTATGGTTGGCAGGGAGCGGAAGGCGTTGGGACTCATTACGGCGGCGCGCGGGTTAGCGCGGCTAACCCGCGAGGAACTGCCCATTCTCGTCGGAGTTGCCACCCTGGCTGCCTTCCGGTTCGGCGCTGACCAGATGCTCGACGGCTTGAATGATCCGTTGATCGCAGGGCTGCTGTTTGCCTGGCTTTTCGTCGCGATGTTGTGGACGGCGTTCGGCGTCGTCCGCCATGCGGAAGCGCTCGCCCGGTTGCTCGGTGAGCCGTATGGCACGCTGATATTGACTATGGCCGTAACCGGGATTGAGGTCTCGCTGATCGCCTCCGTCATGCTGACGGGCGAGGCGTCGCCGACCCTCGCGCGCGACACGATGAAGGCGGTCCTGATGATCGTGCTCAATCTGTTAGTCGGCTCCGCCCTGTTGCTGGGCGGCTGGCGGCATCGCGAACAGGACTTCAACCTCGCCGGCGCGCGAGCGTTTCTCGTCGTGTTGATACCGCTCGCCGTCTTTGCCCTGGTGATGCCGAATTTCACGGTAACGACATCCGAGCCGACCTTCTCCCAGTCCCAGGCCGGCTTCATCGCACTTGTCACCGTGCTACTCTACGGGGTTTTCCTGGCGATCCAAACCGCCCGACACTGCAGCTATTTTGTTCAGCCCTGGCGGGAAAGCACCACGAAGCAACAGGCAATGCCGCACACTCGCGGTCCGATTCGGTCCTCGGCTTTCCACGGCGTCATGCTGCCGCTCACCATGTTGCCGATCGTATTGTTGTCGAAGGACCTGGCCCAACTGGTGGATTTCGGCATTGTCAGGGCCGAGGCTCCGGCGGCGCTCGGCGGCATTCTCATTGCCCTGCTGGTGCTGACACCGGAAGGCATCGCCGCCATGAACGCGGCCAGGGCCAACGCATTGCAGCGCTCGGTCAATATCCTGCTTGGTTCCGCACTTGCCACCATCGGCCTGACCGTGCCGGCTGCACTCGCCATCAGCCTGATCATCGGCCAGCCGATTGTCCTGGGGCTGGACGATGCGTCGATGGTCATCCTGATGACGACGTTCCTTGTCAGCATGATCACGTTCGGCGATGGCCGGACCAACATCCTGCATGGCGCTGTTCACCTGGTGCTGTTCCTCGCTTATATCATGCTTATCTTCAAACCGTGACGGAAAGGGCCCTGGCCATGCGAGACCTGAAGGAGCGCGTCCGCCATGGTTAGTCTTTCGGACCGCCTCGCCCGTTTCCCGCAGGCGCCGCTTGGCCACGTGCAGCCGACGCCGCTGGAGCGGGCGGATAACCTCTCGGCCGATCTGGGCGTCGATCTCTGGCTGAAGCGGGACGATGTCACCGGGCTCGGCATGGGCGGTAACAAGGTCCGTCAACTGGCGTTCTATGTCGGGGAGGCGATGGCGGAGGGTGCGGATGCGCTGCTCATCACCGGCGCCGTGCAGTCGAACTTCATGCGCACCGCCGCAGCGGCGGGGGCGAAGCTGGGGCTCAGCGTGCATTTGCAACTGGAAGAGCGCGTGCCCTCCAACGATCCGCTCTATAAAACCGGCGGCAATGTCTTCCTGGACGATCTGTTGGGGGCGGAGCGGCGCTCCTATCCTGTCGGCGAGGATGAGGCGGGGGCGGACCAGGCGCTCCAGGCGTGGGCAGACGAACTCAGGGCGAAGGGCAAGACGCCCTACATCATCCCTCTTGGGCCCGGGCATCGGCCCCTGGGCGCGCTCGGCTATTGCATGGCGGCGGCGGAGTATCTGGCACAGTGCCAGGCGCACACGGTGCATGTGGTCGCGTCCGGCAGCGGAGCCACTCATGGCGGCCTGCTGTTCGGCTTGCGCGCGCTGGGCTGCCAGGATCCGGTGCTGGGTCTTTGCGTACGCCGGTCGGCAGGCGAGCAGATCCCGCGAATGTTCGACCGCTGCCGCGAGATCGGCGAGTTGCTGGGAATGGAGAACCCCGTCCACGAGGATGACATTGCGCTGTTCGACGACAGCCTGGCGCCAGGCTATGGCCAGATGAGCAAGCCGCTGATAGAGGCCATCCAGATGATGGCCAGGCGGGAAGGTGTGGTGCTCGACCCGGTCTATACCGGCAAGGTGTTCGCGGGCCTGCTGGCGCTGCGGCGGCGGCACATCATTCCTGACGGCGAGCGGGTGGTTTTCTGGCACACAGGCGGCGGGCCGGGTCTGTTTGCGTATCAGAATCTGATGGAGGGGGTGCAATCTGCATAATGAAAACTGGAGGAAACAGTGTCTGGATCATGCATCTAGGCAAGCGAGGTGCCTATGAAGCAGAGGCTTTGGAGACAGGTCATTTGATCCTGGGGTCAAGCGTCAATCTTTCCCCTGGATCTACGAGAGATGATGTACGGGACGCGGTTGCCCGTGACCTTGCCGACCGATCTGTGGCGGCTCGCGCCAATGCGTTTGGCATCATTGCAGCTTTTGCAGTCGATATAGCGGTGGGCGATTTGGTCCTCTGCCCGATGAAAACCGCGGAAGGGGTCGCAGTGGCCAGGGTCCGCGGATCACTTGAGAATAAGGCCGGAAGATACAGCCGGTCAGTCGAGTGGCTCCACACCGCCCTCCCGCGCGATGCATTTGCCGAAGACCTGCGCTACAAATTCAGCTTGGTCAGAACAGTGGTTCGCGTACGGGACGACAGCGCCTTGCTCCGAGTAAAAGAAGTGATTGAAGCGTGCAGAGACCCTGGCGGCAGCACTCAATCTTCAGCGCCGGCATTGTCTAATGGCGAAGGAGGAAATCCAGAGGAAGACTTGTTGGACTTGGTGGCAGTCGCCCGAGAGCAGATAGAGCAAAGGATATCAATCCGATTTCATGGGCATGAATTTACCGAATTGATAGCAGCAATCCTTCGAGCCCAAGGATATGTGGCTCGTGTCTCGCCACCGGGACCGGACAATGGCATCGACATTGTGGCTGGACGAGGCGAACTGGGCTTCGATCCGCCAAAACTTGTCGTACAGGTAAAATCGGGCCGGGTTACGGGCGACCAACCGACCCTTCAGGCGTTGATCGGGAGTGTGCAGGATGCTCAAGCGGACCAGGGGCTACTGGTCTGTTGGTCCGGTTTTACTCAAGCGGTGCGGAAGCGAACGAATGAACTGTTTTTCCGCATCAGGCTTTGGGACCGTGAAGAAATCCTAAACGCCCTATTTTCTGTATATGACAAATTGCCGGAAGAAATCCGAGCAGAATTACCCTTGCAGCGAACGTGGACACTTGTACCCAGCGACACGGAACCAACCTGAAAACCATCAATCTACATAGATAGGCGAACAGCCCACGACCAACTCAGACGAACCCCCATCGCCAGCTACCCGCCTGACGGTGCGGCCTTGCCGCTGGAAAGGCTGGGAAAGCTGCGTATGGGGGCTGAGCAATTCAATCCCATGCGCGCTGAGCGGGTGGAGCGGGAGGGGAGCGCGTTTGGAGAAGAGTTACACCGCGGCGTTAACCTTCGGGATAACCTCCTCCGCGATTAGCTGCATCTGATCGCAGACCAGCTTGTGCGGCATGTCGGGGAACTGAACGCCGAGGACGACGTGGTTGGTGCCGCATTCGCGCACGGTCTTCAGCACCTGCTCGGTCACTTCATCGGGGGTGCCGACCAGAAAGCGGTCCTTCATCAACTCGTCCATGTCCTGGCCCAGGTCGTTGTCGCCCTTTGGCATGGCCTTGTCCTGGCCCCATTTGTGGTAGGCGGCGTATTTGTGAACCAGATAGTCCTTCGCGATTTTCATCGCCTCGTCATGGGTCGGCGCGATGCAGCATTCGCGCATCATCGGGAACTCGGCCGGGAAGGGCTTGCCGGCGGCGTCAAGTGCGCGCTTGTAGACCTCCAGCTGGCGTTGGGTCGTGTCGATGCGGTTGTGCGGGCTGACGAACCAGGCGTCGACCAGGCGGGCGGCGCGCTCAATCGCCTTGTCCGCGTTCGCGCCGATCCAGAAGGGCGGCGGGTTCTGGATCGGGCGGATTGAGCAGGTGGCGTCGTCCAGCTCCCAGCCGATGCCCTTCATGCTGACATTGGTTTCGGACCACAGGCGGCGGATCGCAATAATGTTTTCTTCCAGATGCTTGGTGATGTTCTTGCGCTCGATCCCGAACGCCTTGAACTCCACGTCGCGGTAGCCGAGGCCCGCGCCGAAGATCAGCTTGCCGCCGCTCATCAGGTCGATGTTCGCGAACTGCTCGGCGATTTCCAGCGGCTTGTGCAGCGGCATCAGCACGATGCCGGCGATCAGGCGCAGGTTCGGGCATTCGGCGGTGAGGCGGCCCATATAGGCGATCTGGTTGAAGTCGTGCAGCGGGTAGCTGGAGAAGTGCGAGCCCTTCATGAAGCTGTCATAGCCCAGCTTGTCGGCCAGCCTTGCCTGTTCCATCAGTTCGGCGAAGCGGGCCTGCATGTCGTCGCCCCAGTTGTACTGGCCGCGGTTCATGATGCCGAATTGAATGGTCATGAAAGGTCTCCCAAGCGCCCGTATCGGGCGGCGATGCTGATGGTGCGTAAGGGTCGGCGCGCATCCTAGCGGGTTTGGCGACGGAGGGAAGAGAGGCCAGTTCGCTCCCACCTGCCTGCCCAGATAACCCATAAGGGTGATGCGCCCGGTTTGGCGGCTCGATAGATTGATATTGAGATAGAGCCGGATGGAGTGGGATCATGTTGACAGTCGTTATCTGGTTAGTCGCGATATTGCATGTTCTCTTTGCTTGCGCTGAAATTTGGCGTTGGCCTCAAGTCACCAAACTGTTGCTCAATTATGACGATGTGATGGCGCGAAACACCGCGGTGCTTGGCATCAATCAAGGGGCATACAATGCGTTCTTTGCCGTCGGGTTGCTGGCAGCATTGCTTATTGAATTACCTGAAGGACAGGCCGAAGCAGTGACCGTATTTTGTCTGGCGTCGTTGGCGGCAGCAGGGCTGGTTGGATTGCTGACCGTGCGGTGTTGGCTCTTTCTGGTCCAAATGGTGCCGCCATTGCTCGCCTTGGGGTTGATGGCTGGCGGGTAGTCGGCGCGCATGCCGCCTCAAATCGGATCGTAGACGATGTCCGTTCCTTCCGGCGCAAGTGTCTGGCCGTCGACTGTGCTCCATTCCAGCGTTTGGGGCGGACTGTCAGGGGAGTCCTGTTGGCGGACGCCGTTGACCCGCAACGGTACCAGGTTGCACTGCAGGCTCGACTGCCGGTGAATGTGCAGATGCGGGCCTGTCGATGCGCCGGAATTGCCGACCAGGCCGATGATCTCGCCTGCGGTTACCGTGGCCCGTTCGCCAGGCGGCACATAGATTTCCTCGTAGTAAGCGTTTTCGAACACCGGATCGGCGTTGGCGTCTGCGACGAACGAGGCGTCGTGCGGGCACAGGTCCTCCCGGACCGTGCCGGGCGCCATGTGGGCGTGATGCAGGATGTTGCCGTTGGGGGTTAGGATCGCCACGAAATTGCCGGAGCGGGGAATGGTGCAGGAACAGAGTAAGTGCTGGTCGCAGGTTCCGTCGCAGCCGTCCCGGCCGGGTGCGGACACGCCGGCCTCGGGATTGTCCGGGGCATTGCGCCAACAAGCGATGACCTCACCGCTCGCCATGGCGTGCACGGGCCTGCCGTATACCTCGTAATCTTCATTGGCGACCGAGTCTTCGGGAGCGCCCGCCCGTAGTTGGGTCCATTCCAGCCCATCCCACCGCTTCATGTTGAGGTCGCGGGCATCGCCGCCATGGTCGTTACTCACGTACCAATAGGGACCGATATTGTCGGTCGCGACGGTGGAGGGGAATTGGTAGATGGCGTCCGGATTGTCGAAGCATCCGGCCGACTCGACCGGGCCGGACGATGGAAAGCCGCCTGCGGTGGGCGCGGTCCATTCGTCATTGAATGGGTTGGAGGTTTTGCCGTGCGGGTTGATATGGAATCCGCAGCCGGAGACGAGACACAATAATGCGAGCAGAGGAAGCCTGGTCATCGGGAGAGTCCTCCTAAAATAATTCGATACCGCATTGCTTTGGTATCGTGGAATATTCCCACCAATATTAGGTTGTTAATAAGCTATTTGATGTGAAGTCGAACACACGGACTGTGATAAGATTACGGCCGATTCAGCCTAGCTCCAACGCCGCCCGCAGTTTTACTGGATCGACCGGCGTGCCGCTGATGATGCGCCAGGCGTCGACGCCCTGGTGGAAGAACAGTTCGTAGCCGGATATGGCGGTCAGGCCGGCCGCCGCCGCGTCGCCGAGGAATTGGGTGTCGGGCGGGGTGTAGACCGCGTCGAAGGCCCAGAGCGCGTCTGCCATGTGCTCGGGCGGGAGCGGTGTGCCCTCGTAGCCGACCATGCCGACCGGCGAGCAGTTCACCAGTCCCTGCGCGCCTTTGGCTGCCGCGGCAGGATCGTCCGTGACGGAAACGGAGAGGTCTGGGCGCACGCTTTTCAGGGAAGCAGCCAAGGCTTCGGCACGGGACAGGTCGTGTTCGACCAGGCGGATTTCCGCCAGGCCCACATCGACGAGGCCGAAAGCAATGGCCTTGCCGACGCCGCCCGCGCCGATCATGCAGACGGGGCCGGGCGTGGCGCCGCCGCGGATGCTCTTGTACGCGCCGACGAAGCCGGAATAGTCGGTGTTGTAGCCCTGTGGCGCGCCCGCGCCGAATACCACGGTGTTGACCGCGCCCATGGCGCGGACCAGCGGGTTGCCGATCTCCACCTTGGCTGTGGCCATTTCCTTGTACGGGTATGTCACGTTAATCGCGTTGTAACCCTGGTCGATGGCGTACTGGTAAACGCCGTCGAAGTCCCGTCCGAGTTCGCGCGGCACCAGCTTGTCGTAGCGCACCTCGATGCCGGAAAGCCTCCCGGCATTGCCGTGCAATTCGTGTGCGCGGGATGCCGCAATATTGTCGCCGATCAGGCCAATGAGGAGTTTGCGCATGGAAAGGATGTTCCGGCTTGGTGGAAATCGTTAATGGGCCCATATGGAGATGGCCAATCAGTTACTGTTCGCTACAGGTTCGATTGCCGGTTCGCAAAGCATCTACATTCGATCGACATTTCATCGACATGAGATAAACCAAACATCTACATTTTTGCGGCTGAATGTAGATTTTTGTAGATGAATGTAGATGAAATCGCAGAAACAAAACGGCATCTTGGGGTTACACTAATAGCATTAAGCTATTTAGCGTAACCCCAATGTTTCCTGTCAGACGTGCGGCATGACCTCCGCGGCGAAGGCCTCCATGCGGTCCAGCATCTGCTGGCGGTCGTTGGAGGTCAGGTTGACCATCATCACCTGGCAGCCGGCCTCGGCGAAGGCGCGGGCGTCGGCGGCGCGTTGCTCGCCAGTGCCGGTCATGGCGATGCGCTGGCCGTCCAGTTCCGCCGCCGTCTCCGAATGGTAGGGGCTGTTGTAGGCGAGGCCGACGGCAGCCGGGTCGCGCCCAGCCTCCGCCACGGCCTGTTTCACCCGCTGGGCCCGCTCGCGGTACGCTTCCGGGGAGGCCATGCGGGCTTTTGGGTTGCTGGCGAACGGGTACCACATGTCACCGACCGCCGCGACGCGCCGCATGGCGGGGCCGCTCTCGCCGCCGATCCAGAGGGGCGGGTGGGGCTTCTGCACCGGCTTCGGCTCGAAGATCACCTCCTTGAAGTTTACGAACTCGCCCTCGTACGAGGGGTTCTCCTCAGTCCAGAGCAACTTCATGGCGGCCAGATATTCGTTGGTGACCTGTCCGCGCTTCTCGAAGTTCACACCCAGCGCCTCGAACTCCTCCCGCATCCAGCCGGTGCCGCAGCCGATGGAAATGCGGCCGCCGGAGAGTACATCCATGGTGGCGATCGATTTGGCCATGAACAGCGGGTTGCGGTGCGGGATAACGACGACGGAGGTCAGCAGGCGCAGCTTGGTCGTGGCGGCGCAGAGCCAGGCCATCAGCGTGAACTGCTCCATGCAATCGCCGCCGCCGCCCTGGGTCCAGGGGAACTCGCCATCGTCGGCATAGGGGTATTTGGCGTCGATCGAGCGGGGGCAGAGGATGTGGTCCGAGACGGTCATGTAGCCGAAGCCCAGACGCTCCGCCGCTTCGGCGATGGCGCGGATGTCCTCCGGGGTCGAAAGCGGCCCGCGGAAGGGGGCGGAAATGCCGAACTGCATGGGAAGTCTCCTCAAGTCATTCAGAAAGTTATGGGGTTTTCATGTTATGGGGTTTTCCAGGTGACACCGTCCGCCAGCGTCTTGAATTCCTGCCGGTATTGCTCTTCGGACGAGGCCGGACCGATGCCGATTGTACGGGCGAAGCGGCAGCCGTCGAAGCGGACGGTCTGGACCACGAGCGCACGCTGGCCGTTGACCTGGCCGTGGGTTTCGGTGCGGAAGCCATCGTCAGCGCCAAATTGTGCAGGCGCTGTCTCCAGCGCTTCCAGCGCCCGAACGCTTTGCAGCCGCTGTACGAGGCTTTCGGCGAAGGCCTGTTTGCCATGGGCCTGCCAGAGAGTGCAGTCGGGTTCGCTGCCGGTACCGATAACAAACAGCCCGCGCTGCTTCGGGTCGGCCACCTGGTGGCTGTCGGTCAGGATGATGGCGTAGGCCGACAGGACCTGGGTCAGCTTGAAGCGCGGTGTTTCCTCGAAGGCGAAGGCGAGTGAGGCGAGCGGGTCGCTGCGCTCCGGCGCAACGGTGATGCTGGCGAGGACGGCCTCCATCTTGGCCTGGCGGCCGGGGGTGACGAACACGGTCGGCATCTGGGCCGAGATCAGCAGCGCCGCTTTGGGCGTGCCGATCAGAATGACCCACTTTTCGAACGTGCCGACGCCGATCCGCTGGCGGCCGGTCCCGACGATCGCGGGATAGCCGCTGATATCGGTCCGTTCTGCTTTCCCCAGTTCGATGTCCTGACCGGTGACCCCGCCATTGCCCTTTAGCAGTTCTTCGCTCAGTCCGGCGAATGAGGATGCTGGCAGTTCGGTCGTGATGACGGCGGCTTTCGCGTCCTCCCAGATCAGGCCGGGCAGGGTGGGGCTTTCCACGAAACCCTCGGCCCGCTCCATCTTGATGAAGCTGCCGCGTAGATGAACCTGCTCTGCCAGAGCGGCGAGGGGCAGGACGATCATTGCCGCCCATGCCAGGGCTAGTTTGAAGAGGCCTGGCATCAGTTACATCTCCGTTACTTTGCCGCGGACGGCGCGTGTCTGACCGCGGAATACGGCAATCTGCTTGCCGTCCTGGTTCACCACTTCCACGTCCCAGATATTGTTGCGGCCCGCTTCCGCGACGCGGGTGGCGGTGGCGGTCAGGCGGTCGCCCAGATGGCCGGGCGCCAGGAAGGTGACCTGCGCCGACTGGGCCAGGTTCGGCGTGTCGGCGGAGTTGCTTGCGAAGGCCATGGCGGTGTCCGCCAGCGAGAAGATATAGCCGCCATGGCAGACGTTCAGCCCCTGCACGTGGTCTTCCCGGACGTCCAGCGCCATCATGCACCGGGCCGGGCCGATCTCCACCATTTCAATTCCGAGGAACCTGGAAGCCCGGTCGCGGCCGCCCATGATCTCTGCGGTACGCTCGGCCAATTGCTGCGGGGTTAGGTCGTCCATAGCCGGCCTTATCCCTGCGGCGTTGCTTGCATGGAGGGTCGGGCGCTGAACTCAGTGAACCAAGCGGTGAGCGCCGGGCGGCCATCCCGCCAGCCCCAATCGGGAAAGCGGAAGTCCAGATAGCCGAGCGCGCAGCCCGTGCCGATGGCGGCTGCGTCCAGGCGGGCCAACTGGTCAACTTCGGCTTCCAGCGCATCCAGGATGGAATTGATCTTGGCGGACTGGCCGTTGATCCATTCCTGCCATTGCTTCTCCGCCGGACGTAGTGCCGTTTCAAAGCGCACCAGCAGCGCGGCGTCGATCAAGCCTTCGGCGAGGCTCTCCCTGCGCTGCACTTCCCAGTCGCCCGCCGGATAGAGCGCCCCGCCCGCCTGCTCGTTTAGGTAGCGCAGGATGATGCGAGAATCGTAGAGGAACCGGCCACCATCTAGTTCCAGTGCCGGGACTTTGATGCCTGGGTTCATGGCGGCCAGGTCTTTGTTGGGCGCGATGGGGGAGACGCCCGTGATTTCCAGGCTGATCCGGTCGCCGAGGCCCAGTTCGGCGGCGGCGACCCGCACCTTGCGGACATAGGGGGAACTGGTGGGGCCGTAGAGCTTCATGGAATAGTCTTTCATGTGTTTCTGCCGTGTACCTATAGCCCAGGCGGGGCTAGACTGACTTGGTTGCCTGCATAGACGGGCGCTCGCTGAACACTTCGAACCAAGCCTCTAACGCGGGGCGACCGGTGCGCCAGCCCCAGTCGGGCAAACGGTGATCAAGATAGCCAAGGGCGCAGCCGGTTCCGATAGCGGCGGCGTCAATTTGGTTTAATGCTCCGGCGTGTTGTTCCATGGCGTCAAGAGTTCGGTCCACCTTCTGAGTCTGCCCATCGATCCAGCCTTGCCAGCGTAACGGCTCAGGCCGGACCGAAATTTCGTAGCGGATCGACAAGGCCGCATCGATCATGCCTTCAGCGATGCTCTCGCGCCGAACCATGGCCCATTTGCCCGGCGGGTAGAGCGAGCCGCCAGCCCGCTCGTTCAGGTAGCGCATGATCATCCGCGAGTCGAAGAGCCGTTCACCATTGTCCAAGACCAGCGCGGGCATCTTGCTGACCGGATTTTCGCTGGAGGCGATGGAGTTGATCGAAGTGCCCGAGCCGTTGGACGGCAAGGATTCGATCTCATCCATCACACCCAGTTCCATCGCCGTCACCACAACCTTCCGGACAAAAGGGGAGCCAATCCCGCCAAATAGCTTCATGGGTGTGCTCCTTTCATCCGTTTTAGGCGACAAGTGGGCAATAGTTGTTGCTCTTGTGATTAAGCCGGGATCGTCGCCTGCATGGATGGACGGGCGTTGAACGTCTCGAACCATTTGGCAAGGCCAGGGTGCCCGTCGCGCCAGCCCCAATCGGCAAAGCGGAAGTCCAGGTAGCCAAGGGCGCAGCCGGTGCCGATGGCGGCGGCGTCAAGCCCGCCAAGCTCGCCGACAACCTGCTCCAGCGCATCAAGGGCGTTGTTGATCTTCTTTGACTGCAGGTCGATGAAGCCCTGGTATTTGAACTCCTCCGGCCGGGTGACCTCGCCCCGGATCAGCAATGCTGCGTCGATCAGGCCTTCCGCCTGAGACTCGCGCCGCTGCATGGCCCAGTCGCCAGCGGGAAAGAGCGTGCCGCCAGCGGACTCGTTCAGATAGCGGAGGATGATGCGGCTGTCGTAGAGGTACTCGCCATTATCCAGCTCCAGCGTCGGCACGCGGACGGCCGGGTTCATGCCGGCCAGCGGCGTGTTCGGGTCTGCGCCATAGGTGGGCATCGGCGTTTCGTCGATCTGTCCGATGATGCCCAGTTCGCGCGCTGCAACGCGGCACTTGCGGACATAGGGGGAGGAGGCTCCGCCATAGAGTTTCATGATCTTGGGTTTCCTTGTGTCTGTGTATGTTGTTACGGTGCGGGCGGTGGATCAGCCCGGCTTGGTGCTTTCCATAGAGGGGCGCTTGCGGAATTCCTCGTACCACTTGGCGAGGCCGTCATGGCCCTCGCGCCAGGAATGGTCGGGGAAGCGGAAGTCGAGATAGCCGAGGGCGCAGCCGGCGGTGATGCTGGCGGCATCGACGCGGCCAAGTTCCGCCACGTCTTTGTTCAGCGCTGCAAGGCATTGGTTGACCTTTTGCCACTGACCCTCAATCCAGCCGCTCCAGCGGAATTCCTCCGGCCGGGCGAAGGTCTCGAAACGCAGCAGCAGACCCGCATCCAACATGCCTTCGGCCGTGCTCTCGCGCCGGACCATCGCCCAGTCGCCTGCAGGGAAAAGGGAGCCGCCCGCGTGATCGTTCAAATAGCGCAGGATCATGCGGGAATCGAACAGGGGCTCGCCGTCTTCCATGATCAGCGCCGGGATCTTGCCGACCGGGTTCTTACCGCTGGTTTCCTGGTTCAGGGTGCCGGGCGTGCCGCCCGACGGCACCAGTTCAACCTGATCCGTCATGCCCAGTTCGGCCAGCGCGACGCGGACCTTCCGCACATAGGGGGAACCCAAACCGCCAATCAGTTGCATGAGATGATCTCCTGAAAAATGATGACCCAAAAGCGCCCAGGAGTACGCTAAAGGCTTGCCGCCTGGCCGCGCTCCGTGGCTTTGTGCTCCCACGAGTATTAGCAGGGCGCTGGCGAGCGCGATACGGCCTAGCTGCGCAGGAGTTTTGCAGATGACAGAACGTCTTTTCGATGGGCTGGTGGTGCTGGATATCGCGAGCTTCATCGCCGCGCCGGTGGCGACCACCATCCTGGCCGACTTCGGGGCCGAGGTGATCAAGGTCGAAGCGCCGGGCGGCGACGGCTACCGCAATCTGGCGTTCGGCCCTGGCATGCCGGATGCGGACGGCAAGAACTTCGCCTGGATGTGCGACAACCGGTCGAAGAAGGGCATCTGCCTGGATCTGGCCTCGGAAGGCGGCCAGGAGGTCCTGCACAAGCTGATCGCGAAAGCTGACGTGCTGGTCACCAACTTCCCAATGCCGGTGCGCCGCAAGCTCAAGCTGATGTATGACGACGTCAAGCACCTGAACGACCGCCTGATCTATGCCAGCCTCACCGCCTATGGCGAGGAAGGGCCGGAGTCGGAACGAACCGGCTTTGACTCCACGGCGCTTTATGCCCGCACCGGCATGATGGACATGATGCGCGCACCGGGCACTGCCCCCGTGCGCTCCCTGCCGGGGATGGGCGACCATCCAACCGGCACGGCGCTCTACGGCGCAATCATGACCGGGCTCTACAAGCGGGAGAAGACTGGCAAGGGCTGCCACGTCTCCACCAGCTTGGTGTCCAATGGCATGTGGATGAATGGCTATTACGCCCAGGCCGCGCTGCTGGGCGCGCATGTTGAACTGCGCCCGCATCGGGACGACGCGCCGAACGCCATGGCGAACCACTACTGCGCCAAGGACGGCCGCTGGTTCATCCTGGCGGTGCTGAATGAAGCGAAGCAGGCGCCGCTGCTGTTCCAGGCGATGGGCCGGCCCGACCTGGCCGACGACCCGCGCTTCGCTGACCAGGCGGCGCGGAGGGCGAACTCGCTGGTGCTGACCAAGGTCATGGACCAGCTTTTTGCTGAGCAGGACTGGGCCTACTGGAAAGCGCGCTTCGACGAATTGGGCATTACCTATGGCCAGGTCGCCAAGATGGAAGATCTGGCCGGTGACCCCCAACTCCGCCACGCGGGCGCGGTCGTGCCGGGCGGCGAGGATTTCGGTGCCGATTGGGGCGTCGGTACGCCGGTCTTCGTTCAGGACGAAGCCAAGCTGGCGCCCCTTGCGGCCCCCGGAATCGGCGAACATAACGAGGCGATCTGCCGGGAACTCGGCTATTCGGATGCCGAGGTTGCAGCCTTCAAGGAAGCAGGCGTCCTTAAGTGACCTCCACCAAAGTTAACCTTCCGATCAAGGGCGGTTGGCTGATTGCCCTGCTGACGGCGCTCGCAGCCCTCGGGCAGTTCGCAAGCAGCGCCTACCTGCCGTCCATGCCGGCGATGGAGGCCGGGCTCGGCGCGAGCGCCAGCGCGGTGCAGTTGACCATGACGGTCTATCTGGCCGCCTTCGCCTCCGTGCAACTGTTCTTTGGACCGCTGGCCGACCGTTTTGGCCGGCGGCCGATTATGCTGACGGGCGGGGTGCTGTTCATTCTGGGCAGCCTGATGTGCATGACAGCGGTGTCGATTGAGACGGTTATCCTAGGCCGTGCGGTTCAGGGCGTAGGCGCGTGCGCTGGAGTCGTCGCCAGCCGCGCCGTCACCCGTGACCTGTTTGATGGGCCGGAACTTACCCGTGTCTCCGCCGCTATCGCCATGGCATTCTCGCTCGTTCCGGCGATTGCGCCACTGATTGGCGGAGGCTTGCAGATGCTTGCGGGCTGGCATGGCAATTTCGCCGCCGCCGCCCTGTTCGGTATAGCGGTGTTTATCCCGGTGGTGCTCTATCTGCGCGAGACCAACGAGAGCAAACTGGAGCGCCTGCATTTCGCCGCGGTTTGGGGGGGCTATCGGGAGGTGGCAGCGCACCCCCAATTCCGCGCTTATGCCTTCACCACCTCCGCCGTCATGGGCGGCCTGTTCGCCTTTCTGACCGGCGCGCCGAGCGTGCTGGTCGGTGACGGGCCGGGCCAGATCTCGCCCATCGAGTTCGGTATCTACCCGGCTCTCAGCATTCCGGGCTTCATCGTCTCCGGCATGATCGTGCGGAAGACGGTAAAGACTGCCGGCGACGCCCCTCTCATGAAGCGCGGCGCGCTGTTCGCTTGTCTGGGCGGGGTCATGATGCTGGCGGCGGCCATGCTGGGGCTGGCTGGCGTGTGGGGCGTACTGGTCTCGATGATGGTGTTCGTCATCGGCATGGGTTTTGTCTTTTCCGTCGGTCATGCCGGCGCGCTGCGGCACTTCAAGGAGCGGGCCGGCACCGCCAGCGCGCTCATGGGCGTGTTGCAGCTTGGCACCGCCGCTTTGTTCTCTGCCGTTGTCGCGGCGCTCGCTGGGCTGGGCGTGCTGTCGTTTGCGATTGCCATGACAGTGGCTGGTATAGCGGCCGTCGTTTTTAGCCGCGGCTGCCGCTAGGATTCCACTGCACGGTCACGGTGCCAACTGTCATTCGAGCATCCTTCAGGGACGACAATGTCATGAAAACCTCCCTCTTCTACCTGCCCGACACGGGCAATGCCGACGAGCGCGAGCAGGGCATGGCCGGGATGCGGCCGGAGCTTTACCAGCGCATGCTTTCCGACCTGTCGGCGCAGGCGCGGCTCGCGGACGATCTGGGCTACAACTCGATCAGCTTTACCGAGCATCACTTCCATATCGAAGGCTTCGAGATGTCCAACAACCCCGTGTTGCTGGACCTCTATATCGGAATGCAGACCAAGCAGATCCGCGTCGGACAGTTGGGTATCGTGTTGCCGGCGGCGAACCCGCTGCGCGTCGCCGAAGACATTGCCATGCTCGATCACATGACCGGAGGCCGCGCCAACGCCGGCTTCGCCCGCGGCTATCAGCGCCGCTGGGTGGACGTGTTGGGCCAGCATGCCCATGGTGTCCATGGCGCGCTGCCGGACCAGCACGATGCCATCGACCAGGCCAACCGCGACGCGTTCGAGGAGAATTACCGCCTGGTCAAGCGTGCCTGGACCGAGGAAATGATCGAGGGCTATCAGGGCAAGCTCTGGACAATCCCGATTCCCTCCACCGGCTGGCCGCCGCGGGCGACCAAGGAGATGGGCAAGGGCGTGGATGAAAACGGTGTGCTGACCGCCATCGGTGTCGTGCCGAAGACCCTGCAAAAGCCGCACCCGCCGATCTTCCAGCCGTTCGCGACCTCTGAACGCTCCATGCGCTGGTGCGCAGACGAGGATATCGTCGCCATTGTGCCACCGGTGCACTGGAAGCTGGAGAACCACCTGCTCGACGTCTACGTCGACCAGTCCGGCAAACCGCGGGGCCAGAATGTTGCCTTTCTGCGCGACCTGATCATCTGCGACACGGACGCGGAGGCGCTGGCAATCTGGGAGCGTTCCTCGCGTTGGGCGTCGGAGAAATGGTTCGTTGATTTCGGCTTCCGCCAGGGTATGAAGGATCCGGATACCGGTGTGTTCCCCAGCGTAGAGGAAGTGCTGGCTGAAGGCTACGCCCTGGTCGGCAGTGAGGATACGGTCTGCCGCCAGCTGGAAAAGCTGGCCCGCCGCCTGCCGCTCAACTGGCTGTTCTGTTGGATGTTTACCGGCCTGATCGACAACGATACCAACATGCGCTCGCTGGAGCGGCTGATGACCAAGGTGCTGCCACGGGTCGGCATCGAGAACGAAGTTAACGGCGCTTAGGCGCCAATCGCGTCGGGAGGCGGAATATAAAGCCATGCGGCAGGCGATCGGGGCATTAACGGCGCTATTGTTCGGCGTGGGGCTGTTGTTATTTGGCCACGCCATGCTGACGACGCTGCTGTCGGTCCGGGCAGAGATCGCGGGCTTCGGTGCCGGCATGATCGGTGGCATTGGCACGGCTTATTATCTTGGTTTTTTCGGTGGTTGCATTTTCCTGCCGCCACTCATGCGCCGGGTCGGTCATATCCGTATGTTTAGTGCGGCTTCGGCCCTGGTGGCGGCGGCAACGCTGAGTTTCGGCCTGTTCGTGGAGCCTTGGGTCTGGCTGGCCGTGCGGCTGGCGACCGGTTTTGCCATGGCGACGACCTTCATGGCGGTGGAGAGCTGGCTGAATGTCCGCGCCACCAATGAAAGCCGCGGCCAGATCATGGGTGTCTATATGTTCGTGAACCTGGGCTCCGTCACAATCGCCCAACAGGGCCTGCGCCTTGCTGCGCCCGACTCGCTCGAATTGTTTGCGATAGCCGCCTTGGCCATGTGCCTGGGCCTGTTGCCCGTGGCGCTCACCCGCAGCGAGCAGCCGCCGACCCCGCCATCCGTCAGCCTGCACCTGCGTGAATTGATACGCCTCTCGCCGATGGGCACCGTCGGCTGTTTCCTCTCGGGCCTCATTACTGCCCCCTTCTGGGCCCTGGGGGCGGTCTATGCGCAGCGCCTCGGCTATGACCTGGCGATGGCGACCCTGTTCATGAGCGTCGTGATCGCCGGTGGGACGCTGATGCAATGGCCGCTCGGTTGGATTTCCGACCGGTTCGACCGGCGGCTGGTGCTGATCGGAGTCTTCGGTGCGGTTACGCTGGTCAGCGGCACGCTGGCGCTGACGCTTGGTCTGCCGATGCCGGTATGGCTGGCGCTTTCCGCGGCCTTCGGCGCGGCGGCGTTCTGCATCAACGCGCTCTGCGTAAGCCACGTGAACGATGTCATGACCGGAGGCGACCGTATCAGTGTCAGCGCCGGCTTGCTGCTGCTGTTTGGTGCGGGCGCGGTGATCGCGCCGGTGCTCGCCGGCTTCACCATGGCCTGGTTCGGCCCCGGCGGTATGTTCGGCCAGGTGGCGGTCTGCGCGTTGATTGGGATGCTGTTCGCCCTGTTCCGGCGACATGCCCAGGCCGCCCCGCCGGTCGAGCAGAAAGAGCCGTTCCGGGCGATGGCTGGCACCACGGCTGCTGCCATTCCGCTGGACCCGCGGGTGCCGGCGGCAGAGGCCGGCTTTGAGGAGAATTTTGGAAGCGCGAACGAACCGGATGCCGGCGCCGAGGATAATGCTGAAAATCCTGAAGGGTCTGATGAGCGGGGCGCTTGACGTGAGACGGTTGCTTGCCCGTAACTAGCGCCCATGCCTGATCGTACGCCGCCCCATCCTCTGCTTCCTTCGGTCGATGCCGTCCTGAACCGGCCGCCGGTCGTTGCGCTTGTCGGACACTATGGCCGTCGTCCGGTGGTCGCCGCCATCCGGGCTACGTTGCAGGAAGCGCGCGAGCGCGGGGTATTTGACGAGACAGGATTGCCCGACCGGCTTTCCAGGCACCTCGCCGCGCGTCAGGCGGTCGGGCTGAAGCCGGTGTTCAACCTGACGGGCACCGTGCTGCACACCAATCTGGGCCGCGCGCCGCTGGCGGATGAGGCCATCGCCGCCATGACCGCCGCCGCGGGGGCCGCCGCCGTGGAGTTCGACCTTGCCAAGGGCCGCCGGGGTGAGCGTGACGCGCATGTGGAGGCCTGGCTTAAGGAGTTGACCGGGGCGGAGGCCGCACTGGTCGTGAACAACAACGCCGCTGCCGTATTGCTGGCCCTGAACTCGTTGGCTGAAGGCAGCGAAGTGATCGTCAGCCGCGGCGAACTGGTGGAGATCGGCGGCGCCTTCCGCATCCCTGACGTGATGGTCCGTGCGGGCGCGCGTCTGGCCGAGGTCGGCACGACGAACCGCACGCACCTGCGGGACTACGAAGCCGCGTTGGGTGCGGAGACGGCGGCGCTCATGAAAGTGCACCCCTCCAACTATGCCATCCAGGGCTTCACCTCCGCCCCACCCGAGTCCGAGATCGCAGCGCTGGCGCATGGCCGCGGCCTGCCATTCATAGACGATCTGGGCTCCGGCGCGTTGATCGATATGACGACGCTCGGCCTGCCGGCGGAGCGCACGCCGATGCAGTCGCTCGCCGACGGGGCGGATATCGTCACCTTCAGCGGCGACAAGCTTTTGGGCGGGCCGCAATCCGGCCTGGTCGTGGGCCGCAAGGATTTGGTCGAGCGCCTGCGCAAAAACCCGCTGAAGCGGGCGATGCGCATCGACAAGGTGATGCTGGCGGCCTTGGAGGCGACGTTGATCCTCTACGACGATCCTGGCCGCGCGGCGGAACGCATTCCGGCTTTGCGCCTGCTCGCCCGGCCAGCGGATGAAATTCAGGCGGCGGCAGAGCGGCTTGCGCCCGCCTTTGCTGCCGCTCTGGGCGATGCCTTCGCCGTAACGTCGGAGCCTTGCCGCAGCCAGATCGGTTCCGGCGCGTTGCCGGTGGACCTGTTGGAGAGCAATGCGCTAGTCGCCCGTCCGGTGGTCGAGAAGGGCAAAGGCGCGGCCCTCAACCGCCTCGCCGCCTCATTCCGTGCCTTGCCGTTGCCGGTGGTGGGCCGCGTCGCTGACGATGCGCTCTGGCTCGACTTGCGTTGCCTGACGGACGAGGCCTCCTTCCTGACGCAGTTGGGGGAGATGAAGCTGTGATTGTTGCAACCGCGGGCCACATCGACCACGGCAAGACGGCGCTCGTCCATGCGCTGACCGGCATCGACGCCGACCGACTGCCGGAAGAGAAAAAGCGCGGCATGACCATTGACCTGGGCTTTGCCTATTGGCCGGTGGACGATAGCCTGACCGTCGGTTTCATCGACGTGCCGGGGCATGAGAAGTTCGTTCGCACCATGCTTGCCGGCGTCTCTGGCATCGACCTGGCACTGCTGGTGGTCGCCGCTGATGACGGCCCGATGCCACAGACCCTGGAGCATCTGGCGATTCTCGACCTGATGGCCGTACCTGCAGGCGGCATCGTCATCACCAAGGCCGACCGGGTGGAAGCCGAACGTCTCGCCGAGGTTGAAACGCTTGTCGCCAATGCCGTCGCCGGCACGGTGCTGGAGGGCGCGCCGGTGCATGTCACGTCCGCCCATACCGGGCAAGGCATCGACGAGCTCAAGGCGTGGCTGCTGGAGCGCGCCCGCAGCCTTACCCGCCCCCCGCTCTCCGGCCATTTCCGCCTGGCGGTGGACCGGGCGTTTACGCTGCGTGGGGCGGGATTGGTTGTCACCGGCACCGCCGTCAGCGGGCAGGTGAATGTGGGCGACCGGCTGATCCTCTCGCCGCTGGGGCGGGAGGCGCGGGTGCGCAGCATCCACGCTCAGAATGCCGAAGCTCCGGAAGGCCATGAGCGCCAGCGGCTCGCGCTCAACATCGCGGGTGTGGACAAGGATCTGGTGCGCCGCGGCGACTGGCTGCTCGCGCCGGAAGCGCACGCACCGACCGACCGGATCGACGTGCGGGTGCGCGTGCCCAAGGGGGCAGATGAAGGGCTCCGCGACCGCCAGCCGGTGCATGTGCATCTGGGTGCTGCCGACGTTACCGGCCGCCTCGCCCTGCTGGAAGGCCGCCGGATCGAACCGGGGGAGGACGGCTGGGGCCAACTCGTCCTCGACCAGCAGGTGGGGGGGCTGGCAGGCGACCGCTTTGTGCTGCGGGATCAGTCCGCACGCGAGACGTTGGCGGGCGGCCGAGTGGTCGATCCTTTCCCGCCTGCGCGCGGCCGCCGTTGGCCGGAACGGCTAGCATTCCTGGAAGCCATTGACCGAACCAACCGTGCGGCAGCCGTCATGGCTGCGCTGGAAGCTTCGCCGAATGGCCTGGACCTGAAGAAGTTCGCGCTAGCCCATAACATGACCGCCGCCGAAGCAGGGGGCCTGGCCGGGACACTGAATGCTCGGCAGGCGGCGGGCCTCTCCTTCAGCGCGGACCATGCCGCCGTCTGGATCTCGACAGTGGAGGAAGCGCTTACCCGTTGGCACGAAGAATTCAATGACCGCGCGGGTGCGCCGCCGGAAAGCCTGCGCCGCACGTTGAAGGCCTCTGCGCCCCGGCCGACCTGGGCCGCCGCGCTCGCCATGGCGCTGGCGGATGGCGTGACCAAACAGGTCGGCCCGATGGTGGCGCTGGTCAGCCACGAGGCCACCATGGCCCAGGCCGACCGCCTGCTGTGGGAGGAGATCGAGCCACTGCTGCTGGAAGGTGGCATTCGCCCGCCCCGCGTCCGCGAAATCGCCGCCACCGTTGCCGAGGAGCCGGAGCGGGTCGAGGCCATGCTCCGCCGCGCCGCCAACCTGGCCCTGGTCGCACCGGTCGCCAAGAACCGCTTCTTTCCGCCGGATGCGATCGAGGAACTGAGCGCGCTGGCCCGCAAGCTCGCTGCCGCCGATCCCGAAGGCGAATTCACCGCCCAGCAATACAAGGACGCGAGCGGCATCGGCCGTAACGTCACCATCGAGGTGCTGGAATATCTCGATCAGATCGGCGTCACCAAACGCCGTGGCAACGCACGGTCGGTGCGAGGGTAGCCAACGCTTTAACGATACCACCAAACGAGGAAATCGCCGATGACCACCCGCCGCTTCGAAGAAAAGACCGCCATCCTGACCGGCGGCGCGAAAGGCATCGGCAAGGCCACGGCGCTGCGTTATCTGAGCGAGGGCGGCCGCCTCGCCGTGATCGACCAGGAAGCGCCGGATAGCAGCTTCGCCGAAGCACTGCGCGCGGAAGCGGGGGCGGACGCCCAGCGGCTTGCCTATTTTCAGGCAGACATCACGGACGAGAACGATGTTGCCCGCGTGGTGAAGGAAGCGGAGGGCGCGCTCGGCCCCGCGGACATTCTGGTGAACAATGTCGGCTTCGGCGCGAACCCCAAGCCTATCGAGGAATTGTCGCTGGAGGAGTGGAACAATTTCCAGTCCATTAACCTGACCACGGCATTCCTGATGAGCCGCGCCGTGCTGCCGGGCATGCGCAACCGCGGCTATGGCCGGATCGTCAACCTGGCCTCCATCGCCGGGCGCAGCATCAGCGAGATCTCCAACCTGCACTATTCGACCGCCAAGGCCGCCATCCTGGGCTTCACCCGCAAGCTGGCCTTCGAGGAAGCGCCCCACGGGATCAGCGTGAACTCCGTCGCGCCGGGCACAGTGTTCACCGACCGGGTGCGCACCCGCTATGAGGCGCTGCCGGCGGAAGAGCAGCGTGTGCGCCTGGACGAAATCCCTATGAAGCGTGCCGCGAGGCCCGAGGAGATCGCGGCGGGTATCCTGTTCCTTGCGTCGGATGACGCCAGCTACATCACCGGCGCCTGCCTGGACGTGAACGGCGGCCGCTGGATGGGGTGAGGCGCACCTACACACAACTATCTCACCCTGAGTAGCCGCAACGCAGCGTATCGAAGGGCCTTTGCCAAAGCCCGTGGCGCCCTTCGATACGCGCCTGCGGCGCTACTCAGGATGAAAACGCCGGTGTTTCTTTCCCACCCTTGAGCCCTGCCGTTGCCCGGCCTAATCTCCCGGCTTCGTTCAATGAGGAGAGAAATTACGTGGCCCTTCGCGTCGGTGTGGAAATAGGCGGGACATTTACCGATCTCGTCGCGTTCGAAGATGGCCGCGTGCAGGTCGCCAAGGTTCCTTCTACTCCCGCTAGCCCGGATGTGGGCGCGTTCAACGCGATCAACGCCGCAGAGCTGAAACCGGCGGACATGGCCGACCTCGGCCACGGCTCGACCGTCGCCACCAACGCGGTGCTGGAGCGCAAGGGTGCTCGCGTCGCCTTCGTCACCACGGCGGGCTTCCGGGACATTCTATTTCTGCAACGGCACACCCGCCGCAACATCTACGACCTGCACTACAAGAAGCCCGCGCCGGTGGTGCGCCGCGCCGATTGCTTCGAGGTGGGCGAGCGGGTGCTCTCCGACGGCTCGGTTGAGACGGCGCTGGACGAGGCGGCGATTACCTCCGGTCTGATCCCAGCCTTGCAGCAGGGCCGCTACGACGCCGTCGCGGTCTGTCTGCTCAACGCCTACGCCAACGATGCGCACGAGCGGCGCGTGATCGAGTTGATTCACGGCAGTCTGCCCGGCGTCTTCATCACCGGCTCGGCCGACGTGATCCGGGAATTCCGGGAGTTCGAGCGCGCCTCCACCACCACGCTGGCGGCCTTCGTGCAGCCGGTAATCGACCGCTATCTCTCTCGGATCGAGGCTAACCTGGCGGAAGGTCAGTTCAAGGGCCGCTTTACCGTGATGCAGTCGAACGGCGGCAGGCTCCCGGCCGAGGGCATGCGCCGGAACGCCATCACCGCCCTGTTCAGCGGCCCGGCGGCGGGCGTCGTCGGCGCGGTGCGCCAGGCGGAGCGGAGCGGCTACAGGAACCTGATCACGTTCGACATGGGCGGCACCTCGACGGATGTTTGCCTGGTCGATGACGGCCAGCCGGCCACCACGCCGGACACGGAAATCGATGGCCTGCCGATCCGCACGCCGGTGTTGGATATTGTGTCTGTCGGCAGCGGCGGCGGCTCCATCGTCTGGGTGGACGATGGCGGCATGCTGCGCGTCGGGCCCGAAAGCGCCGGTGCGGACCCCGGCCCTGCCTGCTACGGCAAGGGCGGCAAGCGTCCGACCATCACGGACGCGCAGGTGATCGTCGGCGCGGTCCGGCCCGAAGGCTTCCTCGGTGGGAAGATGGCTATCGACGTGGAGGCCGCGCGCAAGGCCTTTGCTCCCGTTGCCGAGCATTTCGGCATGAGCATCGAGCAGGCCGCCGACGCCGCCATCCGCCTTGCCAACAACGCGGTGGTGCGGGCAATCCAGCTTGTCTCGACTGAGCGCGGCCGCGACCCACGAGACTATGCCCTGGTGCCGTTCGGCGGCGGCGGCCCCCTGCATGCGGCCCGGATTGCCGAGGAACTGGGCATCAAGACGCTGGTCGTGCCGCCCAATCCAGGCGTGTTGAGCGCTTATGGCCTGCTGGCGAGCGACTTCACCAAACATGATTCGCTGACCCGCAAGCTGGGTACAGCGGAAGCGGCAGTTGAGCTACCAGGCGTGCTCGCGGGGCTCGCCAAGGGCCTGGCGGACGAATTTGCGTCGCTGGGCCTGGACGGCGAGCCGTCCTTCGCCTTCTCCGCCGACATGCGCTTTGTCGGCCAGGCATTCGAGCTTTCTGTGCCGCTGTCCGGCGGCGCTGCCGAAGCGCTGAGCGAAGAGGCGCTGAAAGAGGGATTCGATCAGGTGCACCGGCAGGTCTACTTCCAGCCCGCCGACCCGGCGCGCGCGATTGAGGTCGTTGCCCTCCGCGTCGCCGCGACCCTGCCCGCGGGCGAACTGCCGACGCTCGCCATCGCCCGCGATCATGCCCGGCCGGGCATGATCGCTAGCCTGTTCGACGATGGCGACTGGCGGGAGGGCTCGCTGCAAGACATCGCCTCGGTCGCGCAGGGCGAGGCGCTGCAAGGCCCGCTAATCCTCGCCGGGCCGACCTCAACCACCTACCTACCGGGCGGCTGGAGCGGCAAGCTTGACGCCCAGGACAACCTCATTGTGACGCGGGAGGGGTGAGGGATGGCACCTCACATCACCCTGCACCGTCATTGCGAGGAGCCGCAGGCGACGAAGCAATCCAGGGACCTCAAGCGATTTCCCCTGGATTGCTTCGCCCGCGTTCCGCGGACTCGCAATGACGCCAAGAATATGACGGAGAACTAAGAATGACCCTCGACAGCCCCCGCCTCGACCCCATCGACTACGCCGTCATATCTCAGGCGATCCAGGCCGCGGCGGATGAGGCCGGGACCAAGCTGGTCAAGTCGGCCTACACGCCCATCCTGCGGGAAGCGCAGGACGGCTCGGCGGCGATCCTGGACCGGGACGGCAACGTCATCGCCCAGGCCGACCTGATCCCGATGCAACTCGGCGGCATCTCCGCTACCTGCAAGCCCTGCCTGGAAAAGCACCCGCCGGAGACGCTGAAGCCCGGTGACTTTCTCATCCAGAACGACCCGTTTCAGGGCGGCCAGCACCTGCAGGACGTGTTCATCTTCACCCCCGTGTTCGTGGATGGCGAGGTCATCGCCTTCTCCGCCAGCGTCGCCCATCACCTGGACCTTGGCGGCGGCGAACCGGGCCTTAACATGAAGGCGCCGGACGTCTATGCCGAGGGCATCCGCATCCCGCCCTCCAAGTGGAACTGGCATGAGGATTGGAACGGCGGCCGGCTGGAGGCATTGCTGAGGCTCAACGTGCGCGTGCCCGACCTGACCATGGGCGACCTGAACGCCCAGTTCGCGGCCAACGCCATTGCCGAAAACCGGCTCCAGCAACTGGCGGCCAAATACGGCGCAGACAAGATCAAGGCCGCCATGAGCGAACTGCTCGACTATTGTGAGCGGCGCGTGCGGGCCGGCATCGCGGCGGCCCCGGATGGTGTCTATCACGGCCACGCCGCCATCGATGACGATGGCGTCGGCGAAGAGCCGGTGCACATCCGCTGCACCGTCACCATCAAGGGGGAGGAACTGGAGGTCGATTTCGAGGGCACCGACCCCCAGGTCGCAACCAACATCAACTGCCCGTTCGCCTCGACCCTGGCGACGGCGCTCTCCTGCGTAAAGTCGGTGATCTCCGCCCCCGACATTCCGTTTAACGAGGGCGTGAAGCGGCCGATCACGGTGAAGGCCCCCTTCGGATCGATCCTGAACCCGCGTCCGCCGGCGCCGGTGCGCGCCCGCTTGCTGCCCGCTTACCGCGCCTATAACGCGGTGATGGACGCGCTCGCCAAGGCGGTGCCGGAGCAGGTGATCGCGCCCGGCTTTGACACTACGACCAGCTTCTGCCTCGCCCATCTGGGGGAGAAGGGCTACAGCGTCTACCTGGAGATTTTCGGCGGCGGTTATGGTGCTGGCGCGGGCAATGACGGCGTCGATGCGGTGGACTCTCCCTTGTCGAACTGCTCCAACACGCCGGTCGAGTCGCTCGATGCAGATTACGACTTCTTCCGCGTGACCGGCTATGCGCTCGCGCCCGACAGTTTCGGCGACGGCGAACACCGGGGCGGTGCGGGGTTCACCCGGCGCTACCAAATCTTGAAGGACGGGGTGAAGCTCCAGACCTATGCTGACCGCCACCGCCTGGCGCCGCCGGGCGCGTTCGGCGGCGAGGCAGCGGCGAGCGGCCGGACATTGCTCTACCGCGGCGACGAGGTGATCGTGGTACCACCCAAGGCGAACCTGGCCTTCCAGAAGGGCGACGTGATCGAAATCCAACCGGGCGGCGGCGGCGGCTACGGCCTGCCCGCCAAGCGCCAGCCGGAGGCACGGGACGAGGATATCGCCAACGGCATGGTCACGGCACCCCAGCGGCAGGTAGCAGCAGAATAGGGTTTCACGCAGCGCCGAAACCTTGAGGTACGGCACTTGCGTGCTAAGCATGGAATAGAATATAACGGTATCGTTACCGTTATATTTGATGCACACTGAACTCCATGCCTCAAACCAATCCGTCCCCTGAAGACCGCTCCGAAAGCCGGCAAGCCATTCTTGACGCCGCGACTGAGGAGTTCGCCGCCCGCGGCCTTGACGGCGTGCGCATGGAGCACGTCGCCCGCCGTGCAGGCTTCAACAAGGCGCTGGTCTACAAGCACTTTGGTAACCGGGAGCAGCTGTTCTGCGCGGTACTGGACGCCCAATTGGGCCAGCGCATGCGGGTTCTGGCGAGCGCTCCCAGTACCACTGGCGATGCGATGGCAGCCTGGAGCGCAGCCACCTTCGCCAACCCGCTGTTCGGCAAACTCATGATGCGGGAGGCGTTGGAGTATCCTGGCGAAGTTCCCCGCCGGGAAAAGGAAAGGCAGGCCTACTACCGCCGTCAGGTCGACCAGGTTTCGGCCTCCCAGGCCCGCGGAACACTGCCAGATGGCCTTGATCCTAAGTTTCTGTTGCTTGCATTGCTGTCGATCGTGACATTTCCGGCCCTGTTCCCGCAAATCAGCGGGCTGGTTTCCGGGCTCGACCCGAATGGCGACGAATTCCAGCAGCAATGGAGCGCGTTTCTGAGAGGCTTCGCGGGCAACCTAAGCGAAACCACAATGGGCGAACCGCCCGACCCCGCCGATGCCTGACGCCGCTTCCCCATCGCTGGCGCCTCCGTCCATCCGCCCGCCGCGCTTGTTCTATGGCTGGATCATCGTGCTCGCCTGCAACCTGGTCGCCTGCATCACCTGGGGCGTAGGAATTTTCAACCAAGGCGTCTTTATTGCCTATTACGTCACGGCCTATGGCTGGTCTCCGGCAGCGCTGGCCGTCGGGCCGGTCGTGTTTCATCTCTGGGCAGGTTTTGCAGGTGTGATCGTTGGCCGGATTGTTGACCGGCGCGGGCCAAGACCGGTGCTGCTGGCTGGGGCGGCGAGCCTCGCCATCGCCACTATAGGGTTCGCTTCCGTGCGGGAGCTGTGGCAGGTCTACCCCGTTTTTCTACTCGCCGGCACTGGATTTGCCTGCATTCACACGGTTACGCTCGGCAAGATCGTTGCCCGCTGGTTTGTCCGCCAACGCAGCAGGGCCATGGCCGCCGCAACCTTTGGCGCCGGACTGGGCGGCGCGTTGCTGGTGCCCCTCAACGTCCTGATCATCGAGCGCTACGGGTTGTTCGCTGGCGGGGTGGCGTTGGCTGCCATCACTGTTTTGGCAATCCTGCCCTTGGTCGTATGGGTGATTAAGGACGGGCCGGAGGTGCTGGGGCTGGCGCCGGATGGCGACCCCCGGCAAGCAGCCGCGAATGCTTCAACGGCTGCCATGGAAGCAGATGCTGTCGACACGCGCATCTGGTCTTTGAAAGACGCTATACGGACGGTTCCGTTCTGGGGG
The DNA here is from genome assembly GCA_965222315.1 of Alphaproteobacteria bacterium. Classification (GTDB taxonomy): domain Bacteria; phylum Pseudomonadota; class Alphaproteobacteria; order Bin95; family Bin95; genus JACKII01. The sequence continues at coordinate 5,105,029 of OZ244951.1, forward strand.
TTGTCGCTGTGCTTCGCATTGGGAATGGTTGCGCAGAGCGCTTACCTCTTCCATCAGGTCACGTATCTGCAGGCAACGCTCGGCATGGTCGGGGCTGCCTCCATCGTCAGCGTGACGACGATTTTCGGTATTGTCGGCCGGTTGATCTTCATTGGGGGTGGCGACCGCCTCTCGCCGCGCGGCTGGACGGTCGCTGTCTTTGCGACGCAGTGCTTGTCTTTCCTGCTGCTGTCGATCAGCGATACGCCTGTCGGCCTTGCCATCGGTTCAGCCTTATTCGGATTGACGATGGGCGTAGCGGTGACGCTTCAGCCGCTGGCGACGGCTTATATCTTTGGACGAGAGTCCTTCGGCCGGGTGTATGGGCCAATCTACATGGCGATCCGTATCGGTTCGGCCTGCGGGCCCCTGGCGGTCGGTCTGATATTGGGCGCAACAGCCAGCTATGGCAGTGCGTGGCTCTTATTGGCAGCCAGCCTCGGCCTCGCTGCCTTGGTAGTGCCGCTGGCGATCAGGCCGGTCAGCCGCCCTTTTTCGGCGCGGCAATGATGCCGTAGTGCTGCGGCTGGCGGTGCAGGTCAAAGTCGAAGACATTTTTCTTGATCTCCGCGCACTTGTCGAGGTCCAGCTTCGCTACCACCAGTTCGTCCTCCAGCGTAGATGCTTGGGCGATAATCTCGCCAGTCGGTGCGACGATGCAGGACTGGCCGAGCAGCATGCAGCCTTCCTCGATGCCCGCCTTTGCTGTGCCGATCACATAGGCGCCATTCTGGTAGGCCCCCGCCTGCATCGACAGGTGATTGTGAAAACCCTGCAGATGGTCATGCTCCGGCACGGGCGCGTAGGTGGTCGGCGTGTTATAGCCGAGCATGATCACCTCCGCCCCCTGCAGGCCCATGACGCGGTAGGTCTCCGGCCAGCGCCGGTCGTTGCAGATCGCCATGCCCATCGTGCCGCCCATGGTCTCCCAAACGGGAAAGCCATAGTCGCCGGGCTCGAAATAGCGTTTCTCCAGATGCTGGAAGGGCCGCCAGGGCTCATGCTCCGCGTGGCCTGGCAGGTGCACCTTGCGGTACTTGCCGACAATGTCGCCCATCTTGTCCACCAGGATGGACGTGTTGTACCGCACCCCTTCCGGCGTCAGTTCGGCGTAGCCCAGGTAAAAGCCGATGCCCGCCGCCTTCGCCAGATCGAATAAGGGCTGGACCGCCGCGTTCGGCATCTCGGTCTCGTAGAACGGGTCCAGGTCGCGCTCGTCGTCGAAGAAGTAGCGCGGGAAAAAGGTTGTCAGCGTCAGTTCCGGAAAGACGACCAGATCGACCTTCCTGGCGCGGGCCTCTTCCAACAGCGCCGTGAGGCGAGCGACCACTTCCTCGCGCGGCTCGTCGCGGCGGATCGGGCCCATCTGCGCGGCGGCGGCATAGAGAACGCGGCGCTTGCCGCCACTGGTATTCATTGCATCAACCCTCTGGCTTCGACGGTAAAGAGACGCTCGACCCGCTCGTCCCGCAGGCCGTGAACGCTGTTGAACAGGTTGGTGACGACGCAGGCATGGTTCGGCACGACGCGCACCCGCTCCCCGATGCCGGGTTTCGCGCCGGCGCAGGCCGAGAGGTCGACGACCGCATGCTCCTCACTCAGCATGTGAATCACCGCATCCGGGTATTCCCGGATATAGCCATGGCCCTCCAGGCCGCCCATGTCGCTCGACAGCGCCTTGGAGCCTGCATCCAATACCGCCCGCGTTTCCGTCGGGCGGCTGATGACCGTCGTCAGCACGTCGAGCGCACAATCGTCGAACGTCGCCGCCCCGGCCCGAACCATCATCCGGTCGTTGTAGATGTAGGTGCCGGCCCGATGCTCGGTCGCCGCCGTCACCTCGTGCGCGCGCCAAATGTCCGGCGTGCCGCCGCTGGAGACCACTTCGCACGCCATCCCTGCCCGTTGGAACACATGCATAGCCCCGCCCAGCCAATCACGCACCACCTCGATCTGGCCCTTGGGCGGGTAGGTCATGAGCCCAGCGAAATGCACGCCGTCCGCCCGATCAATGGCCTGGGCGAGCTTCACGGCCTCGTCCGGCGTCTGCACCCCGCAGCGCCCGCCACCGGAGTCGCACTCCACCAGTACACGGAGTGGCGGTCCGCCTGCAAAGGCTTCGGCAAGGCCATCCACCACCAACTGGTTGTCCGCCACCACGGTCAGGCGGCAATGCTTCGCCAGTTCCTTCAGCCGCGCCAGCTTCGGCGCGCCCAGAATGTTGTAGGTCAGCAGGATGTCCTCGATGCCGCTTGCCGCCATCACTTCCGCCTCGCCGATCTTCTGGCAGGTGATGCCGATGGCGCCTAGCTCGACCTGGCGATGGGCGAAGTCCGGCAGCTTGTGCGTTTTGATATGCGGGCGGGCGTTCATGCAATTTGCAACGCAATATGATTGGAACCGCTGCAAGTTGGCATCGACGACATCCAGATCGAGACAGACTGCGGGCGTGTCGATGGTTGAAAACGCCTTTTCTTTGATGGCCATTCAATATTCTCCGGGGCGGTCGGACACTGGAAACCAAAGAGAGGATTGCGGGCAAAAACCCCAATGTTTCCGAGGGATTCGACTAATGAATACGCAAGGTAACACTTCGCAGAGTCATTCTCTACGGACATGGTGACCGGGGCAGGGTGCCGGTTTGGCATGGAGTCTCGGAGCGTTTGGCACGGTCGTTGCTTTTTTGGGGGAAATCGCAGGTGACCGACGTTTCAACCACCAAAGGACAAAGCTTCATGACCCGCTCTCTGCTCCGCACCGCCGCTGCCCTCGCCACCGCCGCTTTCATCGGCGCGACTGCCGCCCCGGCCAATGCCTTTCTGACCCATTTCGGCGAGGATCTGAACAGAAGCGCCCGCACCCCGCTCAGCACGTTCTCCAACGCCTCAGCCGCCGAAGCGGACTTCCTTGCTAACCTGACCGGTGTTGGTACCGAGAACTTCGAAGGATTCCGGAACAAGCAATCCGGTCCCCTTACCCTGGACTTTCCGGGTGCGGGCGAGGCGATGCTGAGTGGCGGCAATGGCCAAATCGCCAAGGTCAAATCGGGCAGGACCAACGGCTATGGACGGTATGGCGTTTCCGGCCGCCAGTATTGGGAGGTGCAAGCCGGTGGTCGCGGCAACTTCAAGGTAGAGTTTGAAACACCGGTTGCTGCCTTTGGCTTCTACGGTATCGATATCGGCGATTTCGGCGGACAACTGGTCCTTCAGTTGGATGATGCTGCCAACACGGTGCTGACCATTGACAATACGGTTGGTTCCTACGGCAGCAGCGATGGTTCGGTCCTGTTCTTCGGCGTCATTGCACAAACCCGGAGCGAGCAGTTCACCGCCGTCTCTTTCCAGACCAGCACCGGCCAGGGCGATGTATTTGCCTTCGACGACATGACCGTCGGTTCGCTGCAACAGGTTACGCCGAACGCGATCCCGGAGCCGTCCACGATCGCCCTGCTTGGCGTCGGCGCTATCGGCAGCCTGACCATGATGCGCCGCCGCCTGGGATAGGGAGAAAATGCCGCTCGACTAACGGCACCCGATCGACGTATCCCATTTGATCGAGAGGATCTGACCCTGTGGCGCCTTGCCGTGGTCAGGTCCTTTGCTGTTTGTTTACCATCCGGAACAGAAGGCGTGCCTGAATGGGTGACTACGATTACATCCCCAAGCTCTATAATGTTGAATATGAGCCGCCAGAAACGAACCGGCAATCGGACGAGTTTTTCTGGGCGGATGTTGATGGATCGCGCCAGCGCTACAACATCCATGACTATGCCACGCTTTACCGTGTGCCATGGCTCTACGACATAGCCCTCTATCATAATCTTGCCTGCCGAACGCCGACGGAGATGTCTGCCGTCATAGACAAGGTGTGGAAGACTGAAGGGGTGGACCGCGCGGGTTTGCGCGCGCTGGAACTCGGCGCAGGCAGCGGCGCTTTCGGGCACGAACTTCGGCACAAGCTGGGCGTCGGGCATCTGGAAGCGGTTGATATCTGCCCCGAAGCCGCTGAGGCCGCCGGCAGAGACCGGCCCGGACTTTACGACTCCTACCATGTGGACGATCTAACCAACCTCCGGCCTGAGACCGAAGCCGCGTTCCGCAAGTCGGCATTCAATGTGGTGGCGATTGCGTCCGCCACCGGGTGGGGCAATCATATTCCGCTGGATGGTTTTGAGACGAGCTTTGAACTGCTGGTCCCCGGCGGCTGGTTTATCTTTCACGTGAAGCCCAATGATCCCGATCCCGAATGCATGGAACTCTGTGCGTGGGTGGAGGACAAGGTCGCGCGGGGTGAGCTTCTACAGAAGCACCGCGGCTCGCACTTTCACCGCAAAAGCTCGAACGGTGCCGATATTTTCTATGACGTCGTGATCGGCGTTAAGGCCTGAATTGGCAGACAGGCGCTACCTGTCTTGTCCGGCGCAGGCATTTCGGGAACGCCTGTGTGCTTGTCGATTGATTGGCGGCGCGCCTATTATTGCGCACAGAAATCCCGTGGATCTGACGGCGCAGGGGCGACTGCGCCGCCAAGTTCCTTGAAAACTAAGAGGAAATTCCTGAGTGATCGACAAACGCGTTTCGACCGTCGAGGAAGCCCTGGCGGGCATCGGCGACGGCATGACCCTGATGTTTGGGGGCTTCGGTGGCGCCGGCGTGCCCATTAATCTGATGCGGGCGCTGGAAAGCTGCCAGGCGAAAGACCTGACCATCGTCTCCAACAGCGTCCGGTTCCTGGAGGACTATGCCCCGGCCCTGTTCGAGCGGAAGCAGATCCGGCACGCCGTTGCTTCTGCAGCGCGCAGCCGCGGCTCCGCCTCCGGCATTTCAGAACTGCAACTGGAAGACGGCACCCTCTCTCTCGACGTTTCTCCCCAGGGCTCGTTTGCAGAGCGCATTCGCGCGGGCGGGGCGGGCATCCCGGCCTTCTACACGCCCACGGGCGTCGGCACGCCTGTGGTCGAGGGTAAAGAGCATCGGGAGTTCAACGGCGTCATGCACGTGCTGGAATACGCGCTGAAGAGCGACTTCACCTTGATGCGCGCCGACAAGGCCGACCGCTACGGTAACCTTTATTTCCGCGGCACCCAGGGGAATTTTGGCCGGGACATGGCCGCGGCCTCGAAATGCACCGTCGTGGAGGTGCGGGAGATCGTCGACGATCTGCTGCCCCGTGTCGATATCCACGTGCCGGGCGTTTTCGTCAAGCGCGTCATCCAACTGCCTGACGCCCGTCTCGCTTAAAGCAATAGGGAAGCTGAACTGATGAGCTACAAACCGCTTTCCCGCAACCAGATCGCCTGGCGCGCGGCGCAGGATCTGGAGGACGGCATGGTCGTGAACCTCGGCCTTGGCATGCCGGTGCTTTGCGCCAACTACAGCCCGGAAGGCCGCGAAATCCTTCTGCAAAGCGAGAATGGCGTTCTCGGCGTCGGCCCCGTGGCGGAAGGCGACGCGGTCGATCTGGACCAGACCGATGCCGGCAGCCAGTTTATCACCCTGAACCCAGGTGCCTCGATCTTCTCGTCGGCGGACAGCTTCGCGATGATCCGCGGCGGCCATATCGACGTGACCCTGCTGGGTGGGTTCGAGGTGGCTTCCAACGGCGACCTTGCCAACTGGGATGCGGAGATGCCGGGCAAGGGGCCGCTGATCGGCGGCGCCATGGATCTCGCCGTCGGCGCCAAGGAAGTGCGCATCATGATGCAGCACGAAACCCGCGATGGCAAACCACGCCTGCTGGAGAAATGCCGCTACAAACTGACTGCTCCGCACTGCGTCAAGCGCGTCTACACGGACCTCGCCGTCGTGGATGTGACCGACGAAGGCTTCGTTGTGCGCGAGGTGTTGGACGGCCTCAGCCGCGAGGAACTCCAAGCGAAGAGCGGCGCGCCGCTGACGTTCGCTGACGACTGCGGTGAATTGAAACCGGCGGAGGTTTAACTTTCCGTCGCATCCCCGCAAGCCGGATCCCTGAAAGCGTGCAGGCGCTTCCGGGGCTATTTGGGTTTCGAGCGAGACCCACCCTGCATCCCGCGCTTTTGCCACCGGCTCGGACGGGGATGCCGGGTGACTACCGCCCCGGCCGCTTCACGAAATACCAGCCGAAACTCGCCACCATCATTACGAACACGATGGTGAAGGCCGTCGTGTACGCCTCCACCGGATGCCCGCCGCTATCGGTCGCTGGGAATCGATCGAGCACCATGCCGATGCCGTACTGAATGCCGAACGCGCCGCCGAACACCAGCAGGTTGATCGCTGTTCCGGCCCGTCCGGCGAGGCCCACACCGAAATACTCGGACAAATAGGGATAGCCCAGCACGCCCAATTGCCCGGTTGCCGCAAACACGATCCAGAGCGGCACCATCCAGGCTACCGGCCCCCAGATCAGCCCGGCGAAGCTGAGTATCGCCAGCGTTGACGCAATCATCATCACAAACAGCGGCCCGCGCCCGAATTTCCGCACCCAGTCCGCCAGTGCGCCGCCGCCCAGGATACCGACGGTAAACGCCGCCGCCATGCTGGTCAGCACCAGCGCCACGGCGTCACGCTCCAGGCCGCCGACATCGGCGAGCCAGGGACCGGCCCAGAGCGTCTGCACCGCGATGTGGGAGGCGCAGGTCATCATGATAATAGGCGCGACCCGCCAGAACTCCCGGTCGGTGTAGATCGTGCCCAGCGCCTTGAGTTGCTGCCCGAACGGTTCAGGCTCAACGCCGGTCCGGCTTTCGCCCCGTCGCGGCACGATGGTCCAGATCGCGACGGCAACCAGGGCTGTCACGCAGGCCAGCGCAATGAAAACCGCTCGCCAGCCGAATGCCTGCACCGCCAGATCGGCCGGCGTGCTGGCGGCGATCACGCCGATGCCGCCAAACGCCATCACCCAGGAGTTCAGCAAGGGCATTCGCCCCGGCGGCGCCCAGATTGCAACCGCCTTGAAGCTCGCCATAAGGCCACCCGCAAAACCGAGCCCGATCATGGCGCGCGCGGCGATCAGCAGGTCCTCGTTCTCTGCAAAGCCGAACAGCACCGCACCTGCTGCGGCTGTCAGCAGCAATACGGTCTGCACACGTCGCGGCCCGAACCGGTCCAGCAAAATGCCGAGCGGCAATTGGAAAGCAGCAAACGCAAACAGATAAGCCGCCGTCAGCAGGCCGAGCCCGCTTGCCGACAGGCCGATATCAGCCACCAGGTCGGGCGCAACGACCGCATTAACCGCCCGGAACAGGTAGCTGAGGAAGTAGCCACTGCCGAACGGCACCAGCACCATCAGCATGATTTGACCCAGGCTGGGGCTTTCGGCGGTTTCGGTAGCGCTGGTCATTGCCTGCCCCCCGATCCGTCATTGCGCGGAGCGTGTGACGAAGCAATCCAGGCAATCGGGGGTGTGCTCGGGAAAACGGTCTGGATTGCTTCGTTGGCCCGGCCTTGGGCCGGTCCGCCGCGCAATAGCGGCGGAAAGGATGGGAGCAGGCTTGGCATTTCCTCACTCTTCGGGCGGCGGCGTCGCCCCGGCTTGGGCCGTGATGATCGTGTAGGCTTCGGGCCGGCGGTGCGCCGCAAAATTGAAAATCGTTGTTTTGTTAAAGGTACATTCGTCCAAATCGGCATCCGCCACAATCAATTCATCGCCGAGTGTGCGGGCCATCGAAACGATCTCGCCGCTGGGCGCGCAGATAACGCTGCCGCCCATCATGTCGAAACCGTCCTCGGCACCCGCTTTGGCGACGCCCACGACCCAGGTGCCATTTTGGTAGGCGCCCATCTGCATGCTCATCTGGTTGTGCATCATGCGCAGATGCGGCGGCTCGATCGTGTTGCTCTCGCGGTTGGCGGTCGGCGTGTTGTAGCCGAGCATGATGACCTCCGCGCCTTTCAGACCCATGACGCGGTAGGTCTCCGGCCAGCGCCGGTCATTGCAGAGGCACATGCCCATGACCCCGCCCATGGTCCGCCAGACCGGGAAGCCCAGATTGCCAACCTCGAAATAGCGCTTTTCCAGGTGCTGCCAGGGATAGGTGGGGACGAACTCGCTATGGCCGGGCAGATGCACCTTGCGGTACTTGCCGACAATCTTGCCGTCCTGATCAACCAGAATCGCGGTGTTGTAGCGGTGGACCTCGCCGTCCTCGACGCACTTCTCCGCATAGCCCAGGTAGAAGCCGATCTTCAGGCTGGCGGCCAGTTCGAACAGCGGTTTGGTCGCTGCATTCGGCATTTCGGTCTCGAACCAGGTGTCGACCTCCGCCTGATCCTCCATGTACCAGCGCGGGAAGAAGGTGGTGAGCGCCAGTTCCGGGAACACAACCAGATTGGCCCCCTTGCCGTGCGCGCGGCGCATCAGATCGCAGAGGCGTTTGACGACGCTTTCTCGGCTATCGGCCTTGTGGATCGGTCCGAGTTGCGCGCCGGCGAGGGTGATGGGGCGGGGCATGGCGAAAAGTCTCCTGGATTGAGTTCTGGCGGTGGGTTCAGGATACTAACCCGAACACCCGCCGTTGAAGAGCTTATCCGCCATGCAAGATCCATGCTCCTTAAGCGCCCGTGCGCTCGCCGCCGCCATTGAAGCAGGCGATCTGACCAGCGAGGCCGTGACCGCAGCCCATCTGGACCGCATCAAAGCGCACGGCCCTGCTGTAGACGCCTGGGCACATCTGAAGCCGGAACAGGCACTAGCGGAGGCGCGCACACGAGACCAAGGCCCGAAACAAGGCCCGCTGCACGGTGTGCCCTTCGGCGTGAAGGACATTATCGACAGCCACGACCTGCCGACCGAGCATGGCTCCCCCATCCACAAAGGCCGGCAACCGACAGCGGACGCCGCTTGCGTTGCCTACACGAGGCACAATGGTGGCGTCTTGCTGGGCAAGACCGTGACGACGGAGTTCGCGCACGTCCACCCGAACCAGACGCGGAACCCGCACAATCCGGCGCACACGCCAGGCGGATCCTCCAGCGGCTCGGCGGCGGCGGTGGGCGCTGGCATGGTGCCCTGGGCCTTCGGCACACAGACCGCCGGCAGCGTGATCCGGCCCGCCGCCTATTGCGGCGTGGTCGGCTACAAGCCCAGCTATGGCGAGATCAACACAGAGGGCGTTCGCGGCAATGTCCGCAGCTTCGATACAATCGGAGTCATGGCGCGCGCGGTCGAGGACTTGGCCCTGATCCGCACCACCTGTACGACCGAGCCGTTGGAAGAAGTCGCGCCGCCGGATGTGAATACACTGAAGATCGGGCTCTGCCGCACGCCCTACTGGAGCCAGGCGTGCCCGGCGACACAAAAACATATCGAAGGTGCGGCCCAGGCGTTGGCGAAGGCGGGGGCGAATGTCTCCGAATTGGAGCTGCCGGCCGATGGTTTCCTGGGTTTTGAACACGCTGTCCGCGCCATTGCCGGCTATGAATTCGCCGGCGCCATGGCCTGGGAGCGTCTGAACCGGAGCGATCAACTGTCGGAAGCCCTGTTGAACGGACGGGTAAACGACGGCCTGAACGTCAGCCTTCAGCAATACCGCATGAGCCTGGCAGGCCTCGGCGTCTACCGCGCCCATGTCGGCCTCGCCATGCGGGACTTCGACCTGCTCCTTTGCCCAAGCGCGCCGGGTGAAGCGCCGGAGGGGCTAGGCTCGACCGGCCCGGCGACCTTCAACGGCCTTTGGACCTCGCTCTACCTGCCCTGCATCACGCTGCCCCTGTTCTTGGGCCCGAACGGCTTGCCCATCGGTCTGCAACTTGTGGGTCACTATGGTCAGGACCCGCGGTTGATCGCCGGGGCGGCGGCGGTGAATGCCGTGCTGACGTGAAGTATATTTCACCCTGAGCCTGTCGAAGGGTGAGCCCGCGACGTTGAAAATGACCCCTCTACAGGCTCAGGGTGAAACCAAATAAGCGAAAGAAAACTTCATGACCGACTTCGAACGCCAACGCCGCTACGCCTATTCCGCCATCGACGACCGCAAGACCTATGAGTGGCCGAACGGCAAGCGCCTTGCCGTCTACATCGCCAACAATGTGGAGGTCTTCCGCTATGGCGTCGGCAAGGGCGCGGCCATCGCGCCGCCGGACCAGGCGGTGAGTGATAGCGTCTATTCATGGCGCGACTACGGCAACCGGGTCGGCTTCTGGACCCTGATGGATGCGCTCGACAAATACGACCTGCCGGCCGAGGCTCAACTCAACACCGCGATCTATGACGAATGCCCCGGCATCGCCGAGCGTCACCGCGCCCGCGGCGACGAGTTCCTGGGCCACGGACACACCAATTCGGACGAACAGGGCGGCATGGAGGAGGAAGAGGAACGTGCCTTCATCCGTTCCTGCTCCGACGTCCTGGAGCAGCATGAAGTCAAGCGCCCGACCGGCTGGATGAGCCCCTGGCTCTCGAACTCGGTCCGCACGCTCGATCTGCTGCAGGAGGAAGGCTACGCCTACCATATGGACTGGACCATGGATGACCAACCGATCTGGATGGCGACCCGTGGCGGCAAGATCCTCTCCATGCCCTATCCGATCGAATGCAACGACAACCGTGGCATCGTCTGGTTCCGGTACACTTCCGAAGAATTCGCCCAGATGCTGATCGACCAGTTCGACGAGATGCTGGAGCAGTCGGTAAAATACCCGCTGGTCTGTCCGATCAGCCTGCACCCATTCGTTGTGGGGCGGCCCTATCGCCTCCGCGCGCTGAAACGGGTGTTCGAGCACATCGACCACCACCGCGACCAAATCTGGCTGACCCGTCCCGGTGAAATCGCCGCGCATATCGCCAGCCTGCCTGCCGGAATCGTGCCTGGCAGCGAGCAGTAATGAAGAAAGTTTCCGGGGAAGATCGATTTTTGCGCGCCGTTCGCGTATGCTACCGGGCTTTGTTGATCGCAACCGGGTACGGAGCCCAGCCTCATTTCTAGTCGCCTGTCCCCTAAAGAGCGGGAACGCTTTCATAATCTGCTGAAGCTCGCCGCAAATAGTCCGTTTGAGGGCGAGCGCGATGCGGCGCTGGCTGCGGCGGAGCGCTTGGTCTCCAAGCACGGCATGACGCTGGACGAGGCCGCTCAGCGGGCCGTTGAGGACAACGAGACAGAGGCCAGGGAGCAGGCGCGGGCGAAGACCCATGCGGAGCAGGACGCCGCCCGCCGGTTCCGTGAGGCCGAAGCCCGGCGTGCGGCTGATAAAGAGCGTTGGGAGAAAGCCTGGCAGGACGCCAAGGCGCGAGGCCTGGACGAAGAGCCAAAAGAGAAGCCCAAGGGTCCACCGCCCAATTTTACCCGCCCCCGGAGCAACCGCCGCCGCAATCCCGTGGTGTTTGCCCAAGTGCTGCTGAAAGAGACTGGCCTGCCATTGCAGGAGATTGCCGCAATCACGCAACTGGACATGTACCAGGTAGTTGGGTTGAAGTTGAAGCTTCGGGATGCTGAAGCGGCTTAGCCGCATGACGCCGTATCAATAAGGAGCCGGATGATGGCTGACTGGAACGATCTGCGCGCACTGGCCGATACGGTCGGGGCAAAACTCAAAGACCGCGGTGAAACCCTCGCTGTTTGCGAAACATCCGGCGGCGGCTTGATCTCGGCGGCCTTGCTGGCTGTAAGCGGCGCATCTGCCTACTACAGGGGCGGTGCTGTCACCTATTCCCGTTGGGGCCGGGATGGACTGCTGGATATCCCGTTGAACGAGTTGGAAGGCATCCGCTCCTCTTCGGAGCCATACGCAGCAATTCTGGCTAAAACGGTGCGGGAGCGTGTCCAGACGGATTGGGGCCTATCGGAGACCGGCGCGGCCGGCCCTAAGGGCAACCGCTATGGCGATGCTGCGGGGCACACCTGCGTCGGGATTTCAGGGGCCGTCTCCACTACCCGGACGCTCGAAACAGCGAGTGGTGACCGGGAAGCAAACATGTTTGCCTTTGGGATCGAGGCGCTGTCGCTGCTGAATGAGGCTTTGGATGCTGTATAGCTGTCCGGGCAGGGCCTGCCCGGCGGCCTAAGGTTTAATGTGAACGACAGCAAACATATAGGCGAAGGCCGCCAGCGCGATCAGGATGACAATGTGCGGGATAAAATCCCGGAACGAGGCCTTTGACCGGCTGATCTGGGCCCGCGCGTCTATCTTTCCGCGTTCTGCCGCTTGCATGTTCTGGGTTTCAGCCACAATTCCAGGCAATGCCGTTTTCACCCAGTTTTTGAATGCTTCCTCATAGCCGTCCCAGGAAATTGTTGGCGCACGGTTACCGAGGGCGACAGTGGCTCCGAACTTTTGGACCGGGCTTTCCTTGTCGTCCACCGAAATGGGCCGCCTGGTGAGGTCAAGCCGCCACTCCTCTGGATGGCGCAGGGGACGCCATTCGATCAGGCATTCGTAGCCTCCGTCCATTGCCATCCGGCGGGGAGGGAGCGGCACGCATTCGTTAGCGTCCATCGGTGCAAGTTTGCGCAGTGAGGCTAGCAATGCGGGGTCGGAGTGTTCTTGAGACATCGGTCGTTCCGGCAGCAGGAGCGAGACAAGCATAGCAGGTCTGGAAGATGGTCCGTTCAGCTCGCTTGGAGAATACGGCGAAGCTGCTATACCGGGGAATTCTGCGCCTGACCAGAGGCTCACCGGCCTGTCCATGTCCGTCCTGCTTATAACCTCCAACCGCCTAGGCGATGCAGTCCTGACGACAGGCGCTGTCCCATATTTGGCTGCACGCTATCCAGGCGCGGATATCATTGTTGCCTGCGGTGCGCTGCCCGCCCCGTTATTCCAGGCGATGCCGGAAGTGGCGGCGGTCTGGCCCATGGTGAAGCAGCCATACGGCGGACACTGGTTCGAACTATGGCGGAAAGCCATTCGCCAGCGTTGGGACCACGTGGTCGATCTGCGCGGTTCGGCCTTCGCCTATTCGGTAGTGACGCGGCGGCGTACTGTGGTGCACACGGACCGTGCGCTCCGCCATCGGGTCTTGCATCTTACCCAGGGGCTGGGTGCAAGTGCTCCTGTTTCGCCGCACATCGCTTGGCAACCCGAACATGCGGCCGAGGCCGACAGGCTTCTGGGGAGCGACGGGCCGCTTCTGGCGGTTGGCCCGTCTGCGAATTGGGTCGGAAAACAATGGCCGGCCGCGAATTTCGGGGAGCTTGCGGTTCGGCTTACCAGCACCGGCGCTCCACTAGCCGGGGCGAAGATCCTCGTGGCAGGTGCCCCTGACGAGGCCGCGGCAGCTCAACCCGTTATCGACCGGCTGCCGGCTGATCGGACGATAGCTGCCTTCGGATGGTCTCTCCCCGTGCTGGCGGCCGCGTTTAGCAAGGCATCGCTTTATGTCGGTAATGATTCCGGGCTGATGCATCTGGCCGCCGCGGTGGGTACCCGAACACTTGGCTTATTTGGCCCCTCCCGCGACGAACACTACGCGCCCTGGGGGGACGGCAACCGCGTTATCCGCACTCCGGCAGCCTATGAAGACTATTTGACGCCGAATGGCCTCGATACAGCGTTGGCAGCCCGCCTGATGGGTGAAATTCGCACCGATACGGTCTTCGCGGCTGCGGCGGAGATGCTTGCGGCGGACGGCAAGAGCCGTTGAGATTGACTTGACAGTGTGCGCTGCCTATTTCACCTGCAAGCCGAGCCACGTGCGTTCGCACGCTTTCGGACCGGATTTGAGCTGAGGCCCATTCAGAAATGACGGGTCATTCTCAGCCTATAGCCATACTTTAAGCCTACGAGGACCGCCATGATCGGCGCGCTTGCCAAGCGACTTTTCGGGACCGCTAACGACCGCACGCTGAAGCGGTTGGATAGCGATGTTGCCGCCATCAATGCGTTGGAGCCGGAACTGGAAGCGCTGGATGATGCGGCTCTGCAATCCCGCACTGCTGCCTTCCGCAAACGCCTGGCCGATGGCGAAACGGTCGATAGCCTGCTGATCGAGGCATTCGCGACGGTCCGCGAGGCCGCCAAACGCACGCTCGGCCAGCGGCACTTCGACGTGCAGTTGCGCGGCGGCATGGTGCTGCATCAGGGCAAGATCGCGGAGATGAAGACAGGTGAGGGTAAGACGCTGGTTGCGACGCTAGCCGTTTACCTGAACGCACTCAGCAGTAAGGGTGTACACGTCGTCACCGTCAACGATTACCTCGCCCGCCGTGACGCCGCCTGGATGGGACAGATCTACCAATTCCTTGGCTTGTCGGTCGGCTGCATCGTCCATGGGCTCGACGATGATGCGCGGCGGCAGCAATACGCCTGCGATGTTACCTATGGCACCAACAACGAGTTTGGCTTCGACTATCTGCGCGACAATATGAAGTTCCGGCTGGAAGATATGGTCCAACGGGATTTCCATTTCGCAATTGTTGACGAGGTCGATTCAATCCTGATCGACGAAGCGCGGACGCCGTTAATCATTTCGGGGCCTGCTGAAACATCGTCCGATCTGTACGTGCGCATTGACGCCTTCCTGCCCAGCCTCAAGCCAGAGCATTTTGAGAAAGACGAGAAGGCGAAGGCCGTCACGCTGACTGACGCCGGCGTCGAACACATGGAGCAGGTGGTCCGGGACGCCGGCATGATCACCGAAGGCACGCTCTACGACATCGCTAACATTTCGGTTCTGCATCACATCAACCAGGCATTGCGCGCCCATACGCTGTTTGAGCGTGACAAGGACTATATGGTGCGCGACGGCAAGGTCATAATCATCGACGAATTTACGGGCCGCGCTATGGAAGGGCGGCGGTATTCCGAAGGGCTGCATCAGGCGTTGGAAGCCAAAGAAGGTGTTGAGGTTCAGTTGGAGAACCAGACGCTCGCCTCGATTACCTTCCAGAACTATTTCCGCGCGTATGACAAACTTGCCGGCATGACCGGTACGGCCATGACCGAGGCGGGCGAGTTCGAGGAAATTTACAGTCTGGAAGTCGTTGATATCCCAACCAATGTGGATATCACCCGCAAAGACAAGGACGATGAGGTCTACCGGACGCTTCAGGAGAAGAACCAAGCGATCCTGACTGAAATCGCCGACTGTCATGCCCGCAAGCAGCCGGTGCTGGTCGGCACGGTGTCGATTGAAAAGTCGGAAGAGTTGGCCAGACTGCTCACGGCGAATGGCGTGCCGCACAAGGTATTAAACGCGCGGTATCACGAGCAGGAAGCGATGATTATCGCCCAGGCGGGCCAGCCGGGCGGTGTCACGATTGCCACCAACATGGCCGGCCGCGGCACCGATATTCAACTTGGCGGGAACGCTGAATTGATGGCGCACGAGCGCTGCGGCGATATTACGGACGAAGCGGAACGCACACGCATCTTTGCCGAAGTCCAGGCGGAGGTTGATCGCGACAAGGAAATCGTCAAGCAGGCCGGTGGCCTCTACGTCGTTGGTACTGAGCGGCACGAAAGCCGCCGCATCGACAATCAGCTTCGCGGCCGTGCCGGCCGCCAGGGCGATCCCGGCGGCTCGAAGTTCTTTGTCTCTCTTGAAGACGATCTGATGCGGATTTTCGGGTCGGAACGGATGGACGGTGTGTTACGCCGCCTTGGCCTCAAGGAAGGCGAAGCTATCGTTCATTCATGGATCAACAAGGCGCTGGAGAAGGCGCAACAGAAAGTCGAAGCGCGCAACTTCGAAATCCGCAAGAACCTGCTGAAATTCGACGACGTGATGAATGACCAGCGGCGGGTCATCTATGAACAGCGCCTCGAAATCATGCGTGCGGAAGAGGTACAGGAAACCGTTTCCGACATGCGCGACCAGGTATTGGACACTATGGTCTCCACGCACATGCCGGAAAAGGCGCTGCCAGACCAATGGGAGACTGGCGCGCTGCATGAGGAAACACTGCGTGTCTTCGGCCTCGACCTGCCGGTGCATGAATGGGCCAAGGAAGAGGGCATCGCCGACGAGGAAATGCGGGCCCGCATCGCCAAGGCCATCGACCAGAAAATGGCCGAAAAGGCGGCGAACTGGGGCCCTGAACTGATGCGGATGGCTGAGAAGAGCGTCCTGTTGCAGCTTCTGGACCAGTACTGGAAAGACCACCTGCTGCAGTTGGACCATCTTCGCCAGGGCATCGGTCTGCGTGCCTATGCCCAGAAAGACCCCTTGAACGAGTACAAGTCCGAAGCATTCGAGTTGTTCGAAGGAATGCTTGCGCGTTTGCGTGAGGCCGTGATCGGCGCGCTTTCCCACCTGGAGCTTCGGATGGAAGCGCCGGTCGGGATGCCTCAGTCGCCGGATGAAAGCCTGTGGCGGGAGCAGCATGAGGAAATGCCGGCCATGGCCGGGGGTGAACTCGAACTAGCAGAGGCTGATGCGGATCCGGGAGCCGGCGCGGCTGCGCCACAGCCGGTGCGCTCAGCCGCGGCTGCCGCAACGATCGACCCGGCGGATCAGTCCACTTGGGGCAAGGTTCCCCGGAATGCGCCGTGCCCGTGCGGGTCTGGCAAAAAATTCAAGCATTGCCATGGCGCGCACGGCTAGACCGGGACAGCGTGCTTATTGGCTTGGCAGGGCAAAGTGATTTACCGGTGCACACGAAAACGTGAATGCTGGATTGGCGGCAGCTTAGGTAATCTGGAAGTCGCGAAAACTTTTGGAGGACTATAGTATGAAAACGTTAGCAGCACTTGCAGCGGCGGCCTTTGTCCTTTCTGTTGGCAGTGCGTCTGCTTGCGGGTGGGACAAAACCGCCAGTCAGTCGACCCAAGCGCCGGACGATTCCAAGGTTGCGTCTGTTTCCGGCCCGCAGTCGACACCGGTTAAGAAGTAAGCCGGGATCCAAGTCCCCGAATGGGAAGGGCCGCTGCGTGAGTTGCGCAGCGGCCCTTCTCTTATAAATACACCGGCAATTTCTTGCCTTTATGTTCCAGCGCACTCTTATCCATAACGCCGCCGCAGCATCTGAAACACACCTCGTATAGCTTGCGCTTCGCCGCCTTTCGGGCGGCCTGGTTTGGCGCTGTTGTTCCAGGCCATCATGTCGAAATGGGCCCAGGGCGTTGAGGCGCTGACGAAGTGCTCCATATAAAGCGCCGCCGTGATCGCGCCGCCGAAACCGCCTTCAGACACATTGTTCAGGTCGGCGACATCGCTCTTCAGCATGTCCTTGTACGGTGCATGAAGCGGCAGGCGCCAAACCGGATCATTGGACGCCTGTCCGCCATTGAGTAGGTCAGCCGCCAGTTGGTCATTGTTGGAGAACAGCGCTGGCAGGTCCGTGCCAAGGGCAACGCGCGCTGCACCGGTCAAGGTGGCGCAGTCTAGAAGCACCTCCGGGCTCTCGGTATCCGCTTCCGCCAAGGCATCGCATAGGATCAATCGCCCTTCTGCATCGGTGTTGCCGATCTCCACCGTCAGGCCCTTGCGGGTCTTCACAACGTCTAGGGGACGCATGGCGTTCCCGGCGACGGCATTCTCCACTGCAGGCACCAGCACGCGCAGGCGTACCGGCAAGCCCGTCGCCATGATCATGTGCGCCAGACCCAGCACATTGGCCGCCCCGCCCATATCCTTTTTCATCCGCAGCATGCCGCCCGCAGGCTTTAGGTCGAGCCCGCCCGAGTCGAAGCAAACGCCCTTGCCGACCAGCGTGACCTTGGGTGCATCCGGATCGCCCCAGCGCAGATCGATCAGCCGCGGCACGCGGGTTGCTGCCTGTCCCACCATGTGGATGGTCGGGTAATTGTTTGTCAGCAATTCGTCGCCCGCCAATTCGGTGATGTCTGCTCCGAATTCCTCGCCGACTGCCCTGACTGCAGCGCAAAGCTCTTCCGGTCCCAAATCGTTGGCGGGCGTATTGATCAGGTCGCGCGCGAGGCAAACTCCCTTTGCGATGGCCTCGGCTACAACTCGATCGGCCGTGCCGGGCCACATCAGCCTCGCTTTAGGTGCTGTCACCTCTTTGTAGCGGCTGAAGGTGTACCCGCCGAGCAGGAAGCCGGTTGCCACATCCGTTGCCGCCTCCGCCTCCCAGGCTCCGGCAAGCATATAATCGCCGTCCGGCAGTTTGCCGGGCAGGGCGCCCGCGCTCCAAAGCGGCGTTTCCATCCCGGCCAGGACGGCCGCGATGGCGCCATTGGTCCCCGGCAGTACACAGACGGAGCCCGCTTTCGCACTGAACCCGTTGGCCTTTACCCAGGTCTGCTCAGCTTCTGGACGGCTCGCGACCCACCCCTCCCACTCGTCGGCCGTAAACAGGTGCAAGGGAATAGCGTTGGGCGAAGAGTCAATCAGAAGGTCATTCATCGGCATTGGTCGTTGTCTTTCTGCACTATGCGACTAACCGCGAGACTTCGCACACGGCTGCATCCAGCATTTCCAGTTGATCGGGTTCCGACAGGCGATGATCGCCACCCTTAACATAGGTGATGCGAACATCAGCACTAGCCAGCTTTTCCATGAGTTCCAGCGAATTCTGCCATGGCACAGCATCGTCTTCCATGCCATGCAGGATACGGACCGGACCCGTGAAGGGATGGTCTCCTCCAGCCAGAACCAAGTTCTGCTTGCCATCATTCAGCAGTTTCTTGGAGATAATATAGGGATCATCGGAATAGGGTGTCGGCCGGTTGGTATAGCCTTGCCGGTCGAGGTCGGCCTTTTGCTCGTCGGACAACGACTCCTCCATACGCAGCACGAAGTCGGGTGCCGGCGCAATGCCGACCAGGCCCTTGATCCTGTCAGCAAAACGCTGCGCTACCAGCAGCATGATCCAGCCGCCCATGGAGGAACCGACCAGAACTTGCGGCCCGCTCGTGACTGCTTCGACCACCGCGACGGCATCGCCGGCCCAATCAGAAATTCCCGCTTCGGCGAAAACGCCGCCCGATTGGCCATGGCCGCGATAGTCCAGTCTGGTGTATTGCTGGCCACGCTCCCTACACGTGGCCTCCAGATGAAGCGCCTTACCGCCTTCCATATCCGACATGAACCCGCCCAGAAACACGACTCCGGGCAGGCGGGCGCCGCTTCCGCGTGGGCGGGTGTGATGGTATGCGATGGCAATGCCGTCGCGGTCCAGGAAGTCAGGCTGGCGTGGCATAGTCTATTCCACAATGAAACTGGGCAGTAGGGAATGGGAACGTAATGCAATCTAGCACCGCTCCATCCTCTCCTGCCACTACTGCCGTTGCCCCGGAAATATTGCCGCCGGGCACGACAATCCTGCAAGTGCTGCCGGCCATGGCGAACGGTGGGGTTGAGCGCGGCACGATAGAGATCGCGGCTGCCATTGTCAGTGCTGGCGGCCGTGCCCTGGTCGCATCGTCCGGCGGGCCGAACACGGCTCGGCTGGAGCGTGTTGGCGCGCAGCACTTCCGTCTGCCGATGGCGTCCAAGAAGCCTTGGACAATCCTCCACAACCGCAAGAGTCTGATCCGGTTGATCAAGGCTGAGAATGTTTCCCTTGTCCACGCCCGCAGCCGTGCGCCCGCCTGGGCCGCAGAACCGGCCGCCAGGAAAACCGGCGTGCCGTTCGTCACCACCTACCATGGCACCTATAATGAGCGCTCCTGGCTGAAAAAGCGCTATAACCGGATAATGGTTTCATCGGACCGCGTTATTGCCATCTCCGAGTTCATCGCAAACCTGGTTAAACAGCGCTACAGCACCCCGGACGCACTGATCCGCATCATTCACCGCGGTGCCGATTTGAACGCGTTTAACCCGTCCGTCATCGGTGCAGGCCGCCTGCAAAAGCTGCAGAAAGCCTGGGGAATTCTGGATCACACGCGGGTCATTCTGCTGCCTGGCCGTTTGACCCGGTGGAAAGGGCAGAGCACTCTGATTGCAGCATTTGCTGTGTTGAAAGCCCGCCAAGATGTCTCGGATATTGCCGTGGTGCTCGCAGGGGATGCGGAAGGCAGGACCGGATATCTTGAGGAATTGGACCGGCAGTGCCGGAAGCTGGGCTTATCGGGCCGGGAGGTCATATTTGCAGGGCAATGCAACGACATGCCGGCCGCCACAATGCTAGCCGACGTGGTGGTCTCCGCCTCCATCGAGCCCGAAGCGTTCGGCCGGGTAATGGCAGAAGGCGGTGCCATGGGCAAACCGGTGATCGCATCCCGAATCGGTGCTGCGCCGGAGATAATCCGGGAGGGTGAGACAGGCTGGCTGGTGCCGCCGGGAAACCCGGAGGCTTTGGCGGATGCGCTACAGACGGCGCTTTCCTTGACGCCAGAGGAACGTGGGCAGCTCGCCCGGCAGGCAAAAGAACGGATCAGCAAATCCTTTTCCGTTGCATCGATGAGCCAAAAGACATTGGCCGTCTACCGGGAACTGCTGGCGGGCTGAAATGGCGGACATAAGCCGCATTCTCATCATCAAGCACTCCGCGCTTGGTGACATGGCGCTGGCATTTGGCCCGATGCAGGCTATCCGGGCGGCTCATCCCGGTTCCCACATAACCTTGCTGACGATCAAGGCATTTGAGGAGTTAACAAAGGCATCCGGCCTGTTCGACGAAATTTGGTGTGATGACAGGCCCAAGCTGTTTGAATTCTGGTCTGTTTTGGCGCTCCGGCAGCGGCTGCGAGCCGGGCGTTTCGACCGCGTGTACGACCTGCAAACCTCCAACCGCACGGCCTGGTATTTCCGCCTGTTCTGGCCTGGGCCTCGGCCCGAATGGTCGGGCACGGTCAAGGGTTGTTCGCATCCGCACCGCGATCCGGCGCGTCCGGCCATGCATGTGGTGGAGATGCAATCGGGTCAACTGGCCGACGCCGGAATTCCGGTAACGCCGCTTTCGGACCTTTCCTGGTGGGATGCCGATATCAGCCATCTGAATTTGCCTGGGCGGTATGCTGTCCTGTTGCCAGGCGGCGCTGCGCACCGGCCCGAAAAGCGCTGGCCGGCAGCGCATTTCGCGGCAGTTGCCGTGCGCCTTGCGGAAAAGGGTATCACGCCGGTGATCGTGGGCGGACCGCCGGAAGCACGGGAAGCAGCGATCATTCAAGCTGCAAGCCAATCGGCTATCAGCCTCGTTGGCCAAACGGGATTGATGGATCTGGCGCCCATCATGCGCGGGGCCTGCGTTGTCGTCGGCAACGATACGGGCCCGATGCATGTGGCTGCCTTGGTGGGCGCGCCAGTCACCGTCATGTTTGGCAGCGCATCGACCCCCCGCCAGTCCCGCCCGCGCAGTCATCCGGGCACCCAAGCGCCTCGGGTTTTGCAGGCACAAAACCTTGCGGAATTGCCGGTCGAAACGGTCTGGAGCGAAGTCAGCGACATCCTGCGCTAACTCTTTCCTTGCCCTGCAAGGGGCGCTGCACCAATTTACGCGCTTTCAACCCTTCCGCATGGAGCCTCACCAATGCCGGATTCCGCATTGCATCAGGTCACGATTACGCTGCCGGACGGCGCGACTCGCGCCTATGCGGCCGGCACTACCGTGGCTGAAGTCGCCGCTTCGATCTCCAAGAGCCTGTCCAAGAAAGCCATCGGCGCAACGATCGACGGACAGGTCCGCGACCTGGCGACTCCGCTCGATCAGGACGCGGCGGTTGGCATCCTCACCCGCGACAGCGACGAGGCGCTGGAACTAATCCGTCACGATGCCGCCCATGTGATGGCGGAAGCCGTGCAGGAACTGTTCCCCGGCACCCAGGTTACGATCGGCCCTGCGATTGAGCATGGCTTCTATTATGACTTCGCGCGGGACGAGCATTTCACGCCGGAAGACCTCGAAAAGATCGAGGCAAAGATGCGTGAGATCATCAAGCGGGACGAACCGTTCATCCGCGAGGAATGGGACCGTGATGACGCCATCAAGCATTTCGAGGATATGGGGGAAGCGTTCAAGGCAGAGCTCATCCGCGATCTGCCCGAGAGCGAAACCATCTCCATCTATCGTCAGGGCGAATGGCACGATTTGTGCCGCGGGCCACACCTGCCTTCCACCGGCCATGTCGGCACGGCTTTCAAGTTGCAGCGGTTGGCGGGCGCCTACTGGCGCGGCGATTCGGATCGGGAGCAGCTCCAGCGCATCTATGGCACCGCCTGGCGTAACGAGAAGGAACTCAAAGCCCATCTGACCATGCTGGAGGAGGTTGCGAAACGCGACCACCGGCGTTTGGGCCGGGAAATGGACCTGTTCCACCTGCAGGAAGAAGCCGTTGGCAGTGTCTTCTGGCATCCGAATGGCTGGACCGTGTATCGCCTCTGCGAGGAATACATGCGCAACCGCCTGGAAGATGGCGGCTATGTGGAGGTGAAAACCCCGCAGCTGATCGACCGCGTGCTGTGGGAGCGCTCCGGCCACTGGGAGAAGTTCCGCGAGAACATGTTCGTGGCGGAGACCGACGAAGCCCGCGTGCTGGCGGTCAAGCCGATGAACTGTCCGGGCCATGTACAGATTTTCAACCAGGGCCTGAAGAGCTACCGCGACCTGCCGCTACGCATGGCGGAGTTCGGTTCATGCCACCGCAATGAGTCTTCGGGCTCCATGCATGGCATCATGCGGGTTCGCGCCTTTACACAAGACGACGCGCACATCTTCTCCACTGAAGACCAGATCACCGACGAAACCCGCACCTTCTGCGAACTGCTCCTGTCGATCTACAAGGACTTTGGCTTCGAGGATGTGGTGGTGAAATTCTCCGACCGGCCGGAAATTCGTGCGGGAGAAGATCATGTCTGGGATAAGGCCGAGAACGCTCTGCGTGACGCGATCGAGCATGTCGGCCTGCCCTACACCATGAACCCGGGCGAGGGCGCGTTCTATGGGCCGAAGCTGGAGTTCGTGCTGAAGGACGCTATCGGCCGCGATTGGCAATGCGGCACCTTCCAGGTGGACTTCGTCCTGCCGGAGCGTCTGGACGCCAATTATATCGGCGAGGATGGCGAGAAGCACCGCCCTGTCATGCTGCACCGCGCCATCCTGGGTTCGTTCGAGCGTTTCCTCGGCATCCTGATCGAGAACTATGCCGGTCGCTTCCCGCTTTGGCTTGCGCCGGTGCAGACCGTGGTCGCGACGATTACGAGCGACGCTGACGACTATGCAGAACAGGTCGCTGCCGCTTGCCGCAAGGCTGGCCTGCGGGTCGAAACGGACCTGCGCAACGAGAAGATCAATTACAAGGTCAGAGAGCACTCCGTGACCAAGGTGCCGACCATGCTTGTAGTTGGCCGTCGGGAGGCTGAAGACGGCACGGTTGCTCTCCGCAGGCTGGGCGGCAAGGATCAGGAAGTGCTGCCATTGGATCAGGCTATCGCGGCACTGGTTGCAGAGGGCCGGATGCCCGGTACGTCGGAGGCAAAAGGATGAAGAAGCGCACTAGCGACCCTTGGAAGCCCGCTCCGGCGTATTCCAAGGACCTCAGCGGTCTGACTGTGAACTTGTTGGTTCGCGACGTCTCCCGGGCAGCGTTATTCGCCCGGGAAGTGCTCGGTGCGACCGTCGTCTACGAGGATCCGGACTTCGCAGCGGTGGAGGGCTATGGCAGCCGCTGGTGCCTCCATGCGGATCACACATACAACGACCATCCACTCTCCGGTTCTTTGGCGGAGACGACGGTGCGCGGCATCGGTGCCGAGATGCGGCTAATGGGGTGCAACCCTGATGCCGCAGAGGCGCGGACGCAGTCGGGTGGCTATACTGTGTTGGCCGGTTCGTTAGATAAGGCTCATGGCATGCGTGAAGCCTACCTTATCGATCCGGATGGTTATTGCTGGGTGCCTAGCGTGGTGCTTTGAGCTTGCAAACGCCGCTTGAGAAGTTTTTACTCTGCACTAGTTTCGCGGTGTCGTAGCGCGCGAGGTGTTTTGCACTTCCGCTTAACGAACCGGTAACGATAAATTGCAACAGTGCCCGGAGGCGGTTTCATCGTGAAGCTGCAGGGCCCAATGAATGGAGATGCCTCATAGCACGAGGATCGAATATGGCGCCGCCGGTTAAGGACGGGCCGAAAACAAACAACGACATCATGGCGCGCTTGGTCCGCCTGGTCGGTGCCGATGGAGAAATGCTCGGCGTTTACAAACTGGACGACGCACTTCGCGAAGCGGAGCGGGCTGGGCTCGACTTGGTCGAGGTATCGCCGAACGCAGAGCCGCCTGTGTGCAAAATTCTCGACTACGGCCGCTTTAAGTACGAGGCTCAGAAGAAAAAGAACGAGGCCCGGAAAAAGCAGAAGGTGATCGAGGTCAAAGAGATCAAATTTCGTCCGGCCATCGAGCAGCACGACTACGATGTTAAGATGAAAGCTGTGCGCAAATTCCTCGGCGAAGGGGACAAAGTGAAAATCACTTTGCGCTTCCGCGGCCGGGAAATGGCGCACCAGGATCTTGGCATGAAAGTTCTGGAGCGGGTGCGCGATGACCTCGGTGAAGAGGTCAAAATCGAACTCGCTCCTAAAATGGAAGGCCGCCAGATGATTATGGTGATGGCGCCGCGTTAACGCCCGCTGGCTTAACCACCAGATAGCGAAAGCCCCTGCAGCCAGTCGGTTGCAGGGGCTTTCTTTTTACTCCGCGGCGAGTGCAGTCGCGGCCTGTGGGTTGTTGAAGTTCAACCACAACGCTTCTTCGTTGGCCTTTGCGTCCTCGATATGGCGCAGCTTCACATGACCGTAGCCTCGGATATGCTCCGGCATGCTGGCGATCTCAACGGCATAGCGATGGTTCTCGCGGGAGAGACCAGCCAGCAGCTTTTCTATCGAACTTTCATAGTCCGCGATCAACTGACGCTCCAGTCTGCGTTCTTCCGTCCGTCCGAAAATGTCGAGCGGCGTACCACGCAGGAACCGCATCCGAGCCAGCCAGCCAAAGGCCTTCAGCATTTTCGGCCCGTAGGTTTTCTTCTGTGGCTCGCCGGTAACCGGGTCAATCTTCGACAATAGCGGCGGCGCCAGATTGAACTCCAACGCATAGTCGCCTTCAAACTGTGCCGCGACCCCCTCCAGGAACTCTGGACGGGAGTAAAGGCGCGCGACTTCGTACTCGTCCTTATATGCCATGAGCTTGAAGTAGTACTTGGCG
Organism: Alphaproteobacteria bacterium; assembly: GCA_965222315.1. Lineage (GTDB taxonomy): Bacteria > Pseudomonadota > Alphaproteobacteria > Bin95 > Bin95 > JACKII01. Next base: position 5,130,031 of record OZ244951.1, read on the forward strand.
GCAGCCTTGGTGAGGTCATCATCCAGCCCTGCTGCCTGCTCGGCCGCCCGCACTTTGTCGACCAGCTTTGTGTAACGCTTGGCATATCCCGCGTTCTGGTAGTCGGTGAGGAACGCGACTCTTTTTGCCACAATTTCGTCCAGGGTCGTCGCAATTTCGGGCTCACCTGACTCCTGACGATCGCCCAGCAGGTCCATGACCATGCCCAAATTGGCCGCCGCGGCACGGCCCCAGTTGAAAGATTTTTTGTTCGCCTCAATCGCGACTTCATTCAGCTCAATTGCCCGCATGATCGAGTCGATGGACAGCGGAATCATCCCTTTCTGGAAAGCGAAGCCCATGATGAACATGTTCGTCGCAATGCTGTCGCCCATCAGACGGGTCGCGATGTCGGTGGCTTCCAGGAAGTCGACATCATCCTCACCGACAGCGCTGGTGATCCGGCCCTTAATCTCCTCAGTCGGAAACTGGAAGTCGGGGTTGCGGGTAAAATCGCCGGTAAAGGTGCGGTGACTATTCACCACTGCCTTGCTGCCGCGGGTCAGCTTCGAAACCGTCTCCGCCTGACCGGATACGACAAGGTCACAACCGATCAGCGCATTGGCCCCGCCGCTCGCGATCCGCACCGCGTGCAGATCTTCCGGCGTATTGCCGATGCGCAAATGGCTCCAGACCGCGCCGCCTTTCTGGGCAAGGCCGGTCATATCCATCGCAGTAGAGGCTTTGCCGTCCAGATGCGCTGCCATGGAAATTAGCGCGCCGATGGTGATAACGCCCGTGCCGCCAATGCCGGTGATGATGATGCCGTAGGGCTCATCCAGCGCGGGGATATCCGGGACCGGGAGAAGATGCGGAGGCTCGGTGTCCGCAACACCTTTCGACTTCCGCGGTTGGCCGCCTTTCACGGTGACGAACGACGGACAGAACCCCTTCAGGCAGGAGAAATCCTTGTTACAGGACGATTGGTCAATCTTCCGCTTGCGGCCGAACTCCGTGTCCAGTGGCGTGACGGAAACACAGTTGGACTTTACCCCGCAATCGCCGCAGCCCTCGCAAACGGCTTCATTGATGTAGACGCGCTTTTCCGGGTCCGGGAACGTGCCGCGTTTCCGCCGCCGCCGCTTCTCAGCGGCGCAAGTTTGCACGTAGACAATCGCGGTCACGCCCTCGATATCGCGCAGTTCCCGTTGAACCTTATCGAGTTCGGCGCGCTCGTGGACTTTGGTGCCTGGTGGCCAGGAAGCGTTCTCCGGCAGGTCTTCTTTTTCATCCGCGACGACAGTGACCCGCTTGACCCCTTCGGCCCAAACCTGATGGGCAAGGGAGACCGGGTCCAGCGGTCCGTCATGGGTCTGGCCGCCAGTCATCGCGACAGCGTCATTGTAGAGAATTTTGTAGGTGATGTTGGTGCCGGCGGCCACGGCGGCCCGGATCGCCAGCAAGCCCGAGTGGTAATAGGTGCCGTCACCCAGGTTCTGGAACAGGTGTTTGGTCTCGACAAACGGGGCCTGCCCGGTCCAGTTCGCGCCCTCAGCTCCCATATGCGTGAAGCCCAGCGTGTCTCGGTCCATCCACATGGCCATGTAGTGGCAGCCGATCCCTGCCCCCGCACGGGAGCCTTCCGGTACCTTGGTCGACGTGTTGTGCGGGCAACCGGAACAGAAATAGGGTGTTCGGACCATGCTGGGCGGCTGGTTGCCGCCGGTGGCACTGGCGATAGCGTCCAGTTTGGCAATCCGCTCACCGATGCGGGCGCGGATTCCGCTCGGGACGGCATCTGTATCCAGCAATTGGGCCACCACACGGGCGATCATGGCAGGCGTCAGTTCGCCGTTGGTCGGCAGCAACGGTGCGCCTTTCGCGTCCTTTTTGCCAATGATTTCGGTCCGCCGGTCCGCCTGCACACTGTAGAGCGCATCCTTTAGCTGCCATTCCATCAGGGAGCGCTTTTCTTCAACGACAAGCAGCGTCTCAAGACCGGAGGCAAAAGCCTTGGCCCCCTCCGTTTCGAGCGGCCAGGTCATCGCGACTTTGTAAATGCTAAGGCCGATCTCCGCAGCCATCGCCTCGTCGATGCCGAGTTCGTCCAGCGCCTGCCGTACATCCAGGTAGGATTTTCCAGTGGTGACGATGCCGATCCGCCGCCTTGGGCCGCTCCACGTAACCCGATCCAGCCGGTTTGCGCGCGCATAGGCAAGCGCCGCCGGCAGCTTGTACTTGTGCAGCAACTCTTCGAGCGCCAGGAACTCCGCCACGATCAGCTTGGAGTTCAGGCCGCCTTCCGGCATTTCGAAGTCGGTCGGGATAATCGGCTGCACCCGGTCCGGGTCGATGTTGACGGTGGCGGCGCTATCGACTGTCTCGCCGATGCATTTGAAGCCTGCCCAGAGGCCGGAAAAGCGGCTCATGGCAAAGCCGTGCAGCCCCATATCCAGAAACTCCTGCACGCCTGAAGGCGCCAGGATTGGGATGGACGCGTCGACGAAGGCAAACTCGCTCTGATGTGCGCTGGTTGACGACTTCGCCATATGGTCATCACCGGCAAGCGCCAGTACACCGCCATGCTGGAGCGTCCCGGCGGCGTTGGCGTGCTTGAAAGCGTCGCCGGAGCGGTCAACGCCGGGGCCTTTGCCGTACCAAATGCCAAAGACGCCGTCATACTTGCCATCGCCCCACAGCCCGGATTGCTGTGAGCCCCAAACGGCTGTAGCGGCCAGGTCTTCGTTGACGCCCGGACGGAAAAGGACGTGATGTTCCTTCAGGTGGCGTTGCGCGCGGGACAGTTGCTGGTCGTAACCCCCAAGCGGAGAGCCCCGGTAGCCCGTAATAAAGCCCGCAGTATTGAGGCCGGCTTGTACATCCCGGCGCCGTTGGTCGAGCGGTAAGCGCACCAGCGCTTGCGTACCTGTCATAAAGACATGGCCGCGTTCGGCGGTATATTTGTCGTCCAGGGAAACGTTGGATAGCTTGGTAGCAAGCCCGGCGCTGCCGTCTGCCATAGCGAGTCTCTCATCTGGTTAGGGCTGAATTTGCCTTTCAGTATAGGCATGATGGCTGGTTGAGGGTACCGTTCATTCCAAATCAGTTTGAAGGAATGTCCTGATGAAATTTGGATTGCGGTATTGTAATACCGGCAAGTACACAGAGATCTCAAACGCGGTCGAGTTGGTCCAGGCAGGAGAAGCTGCTGGCTTCGAAAGCGCGTGGACGGTTGAGCACACGATCATCCCGGAAGGGTATGAGTCTAGTTACCCCTATTCCGACTCCGGAAAGATGCCCGGCATCGACGGGCAGACAAACCTGCCGGACCCTATCATCTGGATGACCTACGTTGCGGCGGTAACGTCGAAGATCAAACTGGCGACCGGCATTCTCATTCTCTCCCAACACTCCCCCGTGGTGTGTGCAAAGCAGGTGGCTTCGCTCGATGCGTTCAGCGGCGGACGTGTACTGCTTGGTATCGGCGTTGGGTGGCTCCGGGAGGAGTTTGACATTATCGGCGCGAATTTCGACGAGCGCGGGCCTCGCTGCGATGACTATATGAAGGCCATGCGCGCGCTTTGGCAGATGGACCGGCCGAGCTACGATGGTCAGTTCGTGAAATTCGACGGAGCCTATTGCCGGCCGAAGCCTGCCAATGGCACCGTCCCGCTGATCGTCGGCGGCCACTCGAAGGCCGCGGCCCGCCGTGCAGGCCGGCTCGGTGATGGCTTTTTCCCGGCGCGCGGCAACCCGCAAGAACTGTTCCAATTGGCTCGCGACACGGCGAAAGAACATGGCCGCGACCCCGACGAGATAGAGTTCACCACCAGCTTGCCGGATGATTTAGACGACATCCCGGCGTTGGCTGAGATGGGGGTCAAGCGGCTGTTGGTGCCGGTTACCGGAGCTGCGGGCCTGGCAGGACGCATTCGCGGCCCGGAGGATTTGGCAAATTGGAAAGACGTGATCGAGAAATACGCGGAAACCTAGGTTCGACCATCGTATCGCTGCCTGGGTTGTGCAATCGCGCTATCTCCTGGGTTCACATCCCCTCATCGATTCGCGAGAGATCCTATGTCTGAACAATTGCTTCATCTCGTCTTTGGCGGCCGGTTGGAAGACCCGCATAAACGGATCTTCCAGAATACGGAGGATTTAGACATCGTCGGTATCTTCCCGAGCTACGCTGAAGCCTACCGCGCATGGCGGGGGAAGGCGCAAAGCACGATCGACGATGCGGACGTTCGCTACTTCATTGTGCATGTCCATCGCCTGTTCGATCCGGATGAGGAATCGGGCGGGGGTAAAACTTAAGGACCAGGGATGGACAAAAAAGCCGACGGTCTGGACTGGATCGCAATTGCCGAAGCCATTGATAGGGATGGCTATGCCGTGACGCCGCCTCTGCTGTCGGAGGTGGAATGTGCGGATCTGATCGCTGGATATAGTGACGACGGCCTTTTTCGGCGCCGCATTGTGATGGAGCGGCATGCTTTTGGGGCGGGCACTTATGCCTACTTCGCCGATCCCTTGCCGCCGCTGATAGCCTCTTTGAGAGACACTTTTTACCGGGGCCTTTCCCCGATTGCGAACGACGCAATGGAGAAAATGCGCTCGGCGGTTCGATACCCGGAAACGCATCAGGAATATCGCGCCCAATGCGCGGCCGCCGGACAAACGAAGCCGACGCCGCTGCTGCTCCGATACGAAGCAGGCGGCTACAACCGCCTGCATCGCGATCTCTATGGCGAGCTGGCTTTTCCTTTCCAGGCGACAGCAATGCTAAGCGAGCCGGGCAAAGACTTCTCTGGCGGAGAGTTCATGCTGGTGGAAAACCGGCCGCGCCAGCAGGCTATCGGCGCTGCCGTGAACATTCCGCAGGGCGCATTTATTCTATTTGCGACAAATGAACGGCCCGTTCTGGGCGCGCGCGGCTATATGAAAGCGAGCGTCCGCCATGGCGTCAGCAAGGTTCTGTCCGGGGAGCGTTACACCTTGGGGATCATCTTCCACGACGCGGCTTGACGCTAGCGAACCGCGCCGCCGTTTACTGGCTTGCCCAAAGGATGCGGGCGATCCATTCGACGCTCCCGGTTGGAAGGGTCGGGTTTTCGAAATCCGGATTGAGGCTGCGTAGCTCGATCCGTTGGGCAGTGCGGCGGACCAATTCCTTCGCCATAACCTCCCCCTCGCTGGTTTTGACGACGACCCTGTCGCCGCTGCGAATGTTTGCAACCGGCGAGACGATGATCCGGTCGCCATTCCGGTATAGCGGCTCCATTGAATCGCCGCTGACCATCAATGCATATGCATTTGGGTCGCCGATATCCGGAAAGACAATATCGTCCCAGCCGGAACCGGTTGGGTAGCCTGCGTCGTCGAAATAGCCGCTATCGCCGGCTTGCGCGAAGCCGATCACCGGAATTCGCTGTGTCACAGCAGCGGCCGTATTGGGCATTTCGTTCAGCAAGTCAGACAGGCTCGCACCGGTCGCCGCCAGGATTTTTGCGATGCTTTCGGTGCTCGGCCAGCGCAGCTTTCCGTCACGGGTCGCCCGTTTGCTCTTGTTAAATGTGGTCGCGTCCAGGCCCGCGCGTTTCGCCAACCCTGATGGGGACAGGTTGTGTTTTCGCGCCAGGCGGTCGATCGCTTCCCAAATATCAGCGTGCTTCAACATTCTTGCCTCAATCTTCAATTTGGGAACACAGTCTCATATTTTCGCTTGATATTCACTAGGAAAAAGTTCATATATCACATCGTTCGCAGTTTTTGCAGGGAGTGTGGGATGCCTGGAGCAGCGATTGATGCAGCATCTGCCTATACGGTGGATGGCGTGCCGTTTTCGACCCCGGATGAAGCGTGGATTTGGGCGGTGCAGGGGATGCACAACCGGCTCGCGGGGGCCAATGTAAAGCCCGGAATGGCAACGACAGTAAGGCCTTGCGAGGCTTCTGATATTCTCGGTATTGCCGCAATGCTCGCGCATTCCGGGAACCTAAGGAACGCGGAGCAGCAAGTGCTGCTGTTGTATGCCCGGTATGGTGTTACGCCAATGGTTCTCGGGCCGGCGCACGATAAATCCATTGTGCATTGGCAAAGTGGCATCGACAAGCTAGCGCCGATTATGGAACAAAAAGGGATCATCTTTAAAGATCATGGTCCGTTCAGCGATGACGGTTAGGGCGATCGCCGTGTTCAGCGGCCAGACCGATTTTTGGTGGCAGCGGCTGTTGAGGCCGGGCTTCCGGCATTGTGGCGTGCTGGTGGAAGTCGGTGGGCAATGGGTCGTTCTGGAGCCGCTTGCGGTCTGTCTGGAAATCAGAGTTCTTCCGGCCGCCAGCCCCCCATCGCTGATCCGGATGCTGCGCCGCCGCGACCTCCTGGCAATAGAGACGACCATAATATCGGATGGCGGTTCGGGGCTGTTTCCCCAGCCTTTCACCTGCGTTGAAGCGGTAAAGCGCGTCCTGGGTATCCGCTCGTTTTGGGTTCAAACGCCTTGGCAGCTCTATAAAAAAATCAATAATAGGAAAAAATACCTTGACCTGACTCGATAATAGGAATATATACAAGGTCAAGACGGCCCCAGTGCGCCCAGCGCTTGGGGCCTTTTGATTTTCTGGAACACCGCTCTGCCGGGCTCAACAGCCTGGTACGCAGTGGAAGGAGGATGGATGGGCGCCATCATAAGTCCGTTGACCGGCAGCATTTCAGCTCCATTGCCGGCCCCGACCCCGATTGAGCCAGCGGTCGACCCAGCTGAAGCCGAGCGCGAAGCGACGGCGGCGGCGCGGCGTGCGTTCCTTGCCCGCCAGAAGAAAGGACGGCTCGGAACGATTGCCACCAGTGCGAGGGGCGTGCTGACCCCCGGTCAATTGGCGGTTGCGCGCCGTTCGCTTCTAGGAGAATAAAATGAAGACAGCAGAGCTTCTCCGTCAGGAATTTTCTCAGGCCTTCCGCGGCCGAATGGCATGGGAGAACCATTGGCGGGACTGTTACGCCTTTGGTCTGCCCCAGCGGGATTCGTCACCGGGCGGCGCCGGCGATGGCGGACGTCAATCGGACCGTCTCTTCGATGGCACGGCGGCCGACGCGGTTGAGCAGCTGGCGGCCAGCCTCCTGTCGGAATTGACCCCTCCTTGGGTCCGCTGGGTGGAGCTTAGCCCCGGTCCGGAAGCGAGCGTCGATGACGCGGCAGCCATCATGCCTGCCTTGGAGAGGGTCAGCGCGACCCTGCAGTCCCATTTCGACCGCTCGAACTTTGCGGTGGAAATTCACCAATGCTACCTCGACCTGGTAACGGCAGGCACGGCCTGCCTGCTCTTTGAGGAAGCCCCGATTGGGGAGGCCAGCGCGTTCCGCTTTACCGCGGTGCCAATCCACGACGTTGTATTGCAGGAGGGGGCAGCCGGGCGGCTGGACCGGGCCTGGCGGCGCCTGCGGTTGAGCGCGGAGCAATTCGTAGCGCGCTTCGGCCAGCCGCCCTCATCACAGCAGGGTGGTGACCCGCCGAAACATGTCAGCGTGTTGGAATCGGTGCGTCCCACGGCATCCGGCTATCAGTATGTCGCTATCCGTGAACAGCCGGAGAGCGACGACAGTGTGCTGGCCGAGGGAGAATTCGCCTCGAACCCTTTCATCGGTTTCCGCTGGCTGAAGGCGCCGGGCGAAGCGTACGGACGTTCGCCCGTTATGACGGCGCTGCCCGATATCAAGACAGCCAACAAAGTGGTCGAACTGATCCTCAAGAACGCTTCCATTGCGGTAACCGGGATATGGCAAGCGGACGACGACGGTGTCCTGAATCCCGGTACCGTCAAACTGGTACCCGGCACCATCATCCCGAAGGCGGTCGGCTCGGCGGGCCTGGCACCCCTGCAGGCACCGGGCCGTTTCGATGTCTCCGAACTGGTCCTAGGCGATTTACGGAGCCGCATCCGTCATGCGCTCCTCGTCGACCGGCTGGGGGCAGTGCAAGGGCCTCGGATGACCGCAACGGAGGTGCTGGAACGCTCCGCGGAGATGGCCCGGATCTTGGGCGCAACGCATGGACGGCTCCAGGCCGAGCTGTTGTCGCCGTTGCTGGATCGCGGCCTCAGCATCCTGAAGCGGCGGGGCGAGATACCGGATATCCAGGTCGATGGCCGCACGGTGGACTTGCGCTACCGCTCACCCCTGGCGGAGGCCCAGAACCGGGCGGAGGCGCAGTCGGCACTGAGCTGGGTCAAGACGATCATGGAAATGGGTCCGGAAGGTTTATCGGTTGTGGACCTTCCGGCCTTTGCCCGATGGCTGGCCGGAAAAATGGCGGTGCCCAGCGAATTGCTGCGCGCTCCGGTGGCGTTCCCTGCGAGCGGCGACACGGAAGAAGCCGCCGTTGAGCAAATTGCTGCCGCGTTGATACCGGCGTTGGGGGGAGGCGATGTTCATGCAGAGTAATACGGAAACGGGTTGGGCGTGGTTCGACGGTGTCCCGGTTTCGGCTAGCAATTCCGAGCTCCGGGGCAGCTTTGTCCGAACATTCAATACGCACGCCGGCCGGCAAGTGCTGGCGCATCTGCGGTCGGCGACGATCGAGCGCCGCACGCCGCCGGAAACGCCCGAGAGTGTTTTGCGTCATCTCGAAGGGCAGCGCTTTCTCGTTCAATTGATCGAGCGGATGGCGAATGCCGAAATGGAGGAGTCTGCCAATGTCGAATGAACCTGCCGAAATGCCGGGCGGTGGCGCTGAAGGCGAACATTTACCGGCCCAGTCGGAGCGTCCGGGCGACATTCCGGAGAAGTTCTGGGATGCAGAGGCCAATGCCGTCCGGGTCGACGAGCTTGCGAAATCCTATCGGGAGTTGGAGCGGCACCTGGGTGCATCGATCCGCGTTCCCAACGACTCGGCAAGTCCTGAAGACATCGCCCGCTTCCGCCAGGCACTCGGCGTGCCGGAATCGGAAGACGGTTACGAATTGCAATTGGGCGACGATGGCTTCGATGCCGACCCCGACATCAACCGCCGGCTGCACGCGGCTGGCTTTTCGCAAAGTCAGGCGCAACTCGTGTACGACTTGGCACGGGAATATGTCGGACCAATGGTGACGCAGACCGCGGCTGACTATGAAGCGGAGCGCCATACAGAACGCCTGGAACAGCATTTTGGCGGCAAGGAGGCATGGGCCGGCGTATCGCGGCAGATCCGGGAATGGGGCAATGCGAACCTGCCGCCCGACGCCCTTACCGCGCTTGCCACGACTTACGAGGGCTGTCTGGCCCTGCACAAAATGATGCAGAGCCAGGAGCCAGGACTGGCAAGGGCCAGCGCTCCCGCGGAGCGGGACGGCACCGACGAGTTGAAAGCCATGATGCGGGATCCGCGCTACTGGCGGGACCGGGACCCGGCTTTCATTCGCCAAGTCACCGATGGCTTCAGCCGCGTTTACGCAGACAGCGACGCGTAGCTCAAGCCCATCTCAGAAATCGCAGAGGACGGGCCAGCGGGCCCTCCTCCGCGGTGGCTGGCCCGCCGGAGAACCGGCTCACCTTAGCCCGATGACTCCGGGGCGAAGAGGTGCGCCTGCCCGGCGGGCCAATAGGCAGGACAACGGCCGTTGCGGACGAACAAGTGCCGCAGCGGGAACCGGGGACTTCTGCTTCACCACCTAACCCACAACGAAAGGATTGACTGTCAATGTCGGTAACCATCGACCAGTCTTTCGTCCGCCAGTTCGAGGCCGAAGTTCACGAGGCCTACCAGCGGATGGGATCCAAGCTCCGCCAGACTGTCCGCTCCAAGGGCAATGTGCGGGGTTCTTCCACCACCTTCCAGAAAGTCGGCCAGGGTGCAGCCTCCACCAAGTCGCGGCACGGCCTCGTTCCGGTCATGACCATCGATCACACCGCGATCGAGTGCGTGCTCACCGACTACTATGCCGGTGATTGGGTCGACAAGCTTGACGAGATGAAAGTCAACATCGACGAGCGCCATGTGATCGCCAATGCCGGCGCATACGCACTGGGCCGCAAAACCGACGAGCTGATCATCAACGGCCTGGACGCTTCCACCAACTATGCGGGGCTCGATACCGATGGCCTGACCAAGGCCAAGGTGCTGACCGCTTTCGAGATGATGGGCGGCGCGGACATTCCGGATGACGGCCAGCGCTTTGCGGTTGTTGGCTGGAAGCAGTGGGCGGAACTTCTCGATATTCCGGAGTTCGCCAATGCCGAGTATGTCGGGCAGGACGCGCTGCCCTGGCGCGACACCCAGGCGAAACGCTGGCTCGGTACGACCTGGATCCCGCATTCCGGCCTTTCCCTGTCCGGCTCCGCCCGTCTTTGTCACTGGTATCACCGCACCGCAATTGGCCACGCCGCTGGCGAGGAAGTGCAGACCGATATCACCTGGCATGGTGACCGTGCAGCGTACTTTGTTGCGAACATGATGAGCCAGGGTGCGGTTCTGATTGAAGGCGCGGGCGTTGTGACGATGCGTTGCTTCGAGGCCTAATCCACCACGCTGAGGAAGGGACGCCACATGGCATTCCAACAGGAAAACATGGGCGTGCTGAGCTACTGTAACGGCTTCACTGTTTGGTACTATCGTTCGGAGAATGACAATTTCACGGATATAGTATCCAGCGGCTACTTCACGCCCTTCTACAAGTCTCTCAGTAAAGAGGACATTATCTTCTTTACTGAATCGCAAGGGCGGACCGGCAGGCGCCGAATCAACAAGCTGACACCAACACTGGTGACGATAGCGCATCTGCTTTAGCTGCCAAGCAGTTCAGCAACCCATTCACATCAGCTGCGGCCCCGCTTTTCTCAAAAAGCGGGGCCGTTGCTTTTCGAAGGAGTTTCCACGATGGCTCTAAGCGCTATCGCGCTCTGTTCGCGTGCTTTGTTGAAGCTTGGCGCGCGGCCAATTGCCGGGTTCGATGATGGCACGGCGGAAGCAGAAGTTGCGGTCAATCTCTTCCCGTCGATCCGTGACGCCTTGCTGTCTGCCCATCGCTGGTCATTTGCGACAGCGCAGGTGCGTCTGCCCCAACTGGAAGAGCCGCCTGTGGCTGATTTTGACCGGGCATACCAACTGCCGGCTGATTTTCTGCGGGCGTTGTCAGCCGGTTCCGGTTCACGTGGGCGCGGTCTGGTTTACCGGATTATCGATAGCCGCCTGCATACCTCCTCCGGCGACGCCTATCTGACGTACATTTTCCGGCCCGCTGAAACCGACTTTCCACCCTTTTTCGATCAATTGCTGATCGCACGTCTGGCGGCAGAGTTCTGCATTCCACTGACCGAGAGTACGAGCCGGGCAGAAATGCTCTACCGCATCGCCGAAAGCGAATTCCGGCGCGCACGGTTGATCGACGCCCAGCAGGATTCACCCCTCGCCATCGAAGATTTTCCGTTGGTTGAGGTGCGCGGCTGATGACACGCGTCAACCTCCTGAAGACCAACTTTACGGCAGGGGAAATCTCGCCGTTATTGTTTGGGCGGGGCGATCTGCGTGCCTACGATAATGGCGCAGCGGCTCTCCAGAATGTCTTTATTCATCCGACCGGCGGTGTCTACCGGCGGCCGGGACTTCGTTACGTGGGTGAGGCCCGAGGTCCGGGCCGGTTCGTCGCGTTCGAGTTCAATACCGAACAGGTCTATCTGCTTGCCTTCAGCGATCTGATGCTGGACGTCTATCGGGATGGGCTGCTGATTGCGTCCGTCGCAACGCCTTGGACGGCAGCACAACTCCCTCAGATAGCCTGGACCCAAAGCGCCGATACGCTGTTGGTGACCCACCCTGATGTGCCTCCGCAGCGCATCACCCGCACGGGTCCTGGCACGTGGACCGTATCGGAGTGGGTGTTCAGGGAAAAGGGCGGCATTCTCTGTGCGCCGTTCTTCCGCTTCGACACGGCTGGCACGACAATGACTGCCAGCGCCACCACAGGCGCCATTTCGGTCACCGCGTCGGCTGCCGTGTTCGACGCTGGCCATGTCGGCACCAGAATGCGCATTGCAGGCAAGCAGATCGCCGTAACCGGTTTCACCTCTGCCACTGAGATCAGCGCGGACGTGCTGCAGGATCTGGATGACCTGGACCCCACGGATGATTGGGAGGAGCCCGCGTTCTCGGCGCGGCGTGGATGGCCGGTGACCGTGGCTTTTCATCAGGACCGTCTCGTGATTGGCGGCTCACGGGACTTGCCGAACCGGCTGTGGTTTTCGAAGTCCGGCGACCTGTTCAACTTCGACCAGGGTGAGGGGTTGGATGATGAGTCGATCGAATTTCCCATCCTGTCCGACCAGGTTAACGCGATACGGGCTCTGTTCTCCGGGCGGCATCTGCAAGTGTTCACGTCGGGCGCGGAATGGATGGTAACCGGCGATCCGCTTACGCCGACAACGGTCCAGTTGCGCCGCCAAACCCGTATCGGCTCGATGGTTGAACGGAACATTCCACCAAAAGATGTTGACGGCGCCACCATGTTCGTCGGGCGGACGGGGCACGAGCTACGCGAGTTCTTGTTCTCCGATATCGAGCAAGCCTATCAGGCCGGCGATCTGGCGCTATTGGCTAAGCACTTTTTCCGGGATCCTGTTTCCCAGGACTTTGATCCGGCCCGCCGGCTACTGCACCTCGTGCTCGCTGACGGCTCGCTGGCGACGCTCACGATCTACCGCAACGAGCAGGTAACCGCCTGGACAAGGCAGAGCACTGAAGGAGCCTTTCGCGACCTCGCGGTAGTTGGCGGCGCGACGTTTGTGCTCGTGGAACGGGCGCAGGGCCTGTTCGTCGAGGTATTTGACGATGCGTTCGGCGTCGATGGTGGCGTGCATACAAATGCCTTCGTGCCGGAGGAGTTTGCAACCGGTCTCGAACATATTGAAGGGCAGACGGTGGCAATCGTTGCCGACGGTACATTGCGCCAGCCCCAAATCGTCGAAGAGGGGAAGGCCGCCGTTGGTTTTGCCGCCTACGAGGCGATTGTCGGCCTGCCGTATCAACACGTTATTGAAGCGTTGCCCGTGGCAGGTTCCGGGGGCGGTGGATTTGGGCAGGGGCAATCCTACCGCGTCGTTGAAGCGACGTTCCGCCTGCATCAGACGGGAGCCCTGATCTGTGACCTCGGGGCTGGACTGACCCCGGTGCCGTTCCGCCAGGTTGGCGGTGCGACCGAGTTCGGCGCGCCGACGCCAAGCTTCTCAGGCGACAAACACATCCGCGCTCTTGGCTGGCGCCGTTCAGGGATCGATGCGCCGTGGCGGATCGATCAGGACGTGCCGCTGCCATGCACGGTTCTTTCCGTAACAACTGAAATCAAGGTGACCAACTGATGGGTGCTGTAGCTCCTGTTATCGCGGCAGGCTCACTCTTTGGCTTGAGCTTGCTTGAGAACGCCAATGCGGCCCGCGCATCTGAAAAGCGGGCCGCCCAATCGTCGGCTGCCGCACGGGCGAATGCGGACCTGCAACTGGCGCAACTGCAATCGGATCAGGTCGAGAGTCAGGCCAAGCGGCAGTCGACGTTGCGCCGCGCCCAGGCACGGACACGCGCCCTCCTTGCAAGTCAGGGGATTGGCGGCTCGGGTGGCGCCATTTTGCAAGGCCTCGCGGTTGAGGCCGCCCGCGAAAACGCATTCGAGCAGAACGATGCCGATTTGCGCCGGCAGAGCATCGAACTCGGTGTTGACACAACGCACAAGCGCAACCTGCTCGCCGCCAGCGACGCCCAGCGGCGGGCCCAATTGAATGTGCTGCGCACCGGCGCCCGCACTGCCAGCAGTCTTTAGCGCCGACGGAGAATAACCAATGGCACAACTGGAACACATCAAGATTCAGGCTCAGGCCCCGCGCGTTCAGTACATCGCCGATGGTGTGCAAACGCTGTTTACCTACACCTTTCCGGCCTTCGAGCCGGAGAATTTGCAGGTCTATGTCAATGAGGTTCTTCAGGTCGGCACGTACACGGCATCCGGTATCGGGTCGAGCCACGGGGGGGCGGTTTCCTTCGCCGCGCCGCCACTATCGGGCTCGCGTATAACCATTCGCCGCTTGCTTCCGGTCCAGCGCGTTACGGATTTTCAGGAAGGGGGTGACTTTCGGGCGGCCACGCTGAACGATGAACTGGACTACCAGGCTGCGGCGCTTCAGCAAGTTCAATCGGACATGGAGCGCGGACTGCGCCTGGCGCCCACCGACACCGAGGCCGCGACGACCCTGCCGGTGAAGAGTGCTCGGGCAGGCAAAATTCTTGCCTTCGATGCAGAGGGGCAGCCGGTTGCCCTACCGCCGACGACCGATCTGCCGGGCGATGCCAGCACTGCCTTCGTTACGGGAGCTGGACAGATTTCGCCGCGGACCCTTGCAGACCGCTTCTCTGCAATACCGACCGTCCTCGACCAGGGTGCCAAGGGAGACGGGGGCACGGACGACGGTCCCGTGCTGGCGGCGCTTTCTACGCCGCACTTCCTGCCAACAGGGACTTATGCGGTCAGTGCGGACGATCTGCCGGCCGTGCGGCCTTACAATGTCTCGGGCGGTGGGGAACTTCTCGATCCCGATGCAACAGAGACGTCATTGCGCACGCGTCAACGCCTACTCAATGACCGGGGCATGGCGCGGTCTTTGGGTATGATGGCCAGCCTGCTGCCTGATTTGGGCGGTCCCCAAATTGACATGGCGGCGTTGGCCGAAGCGATCTCGGCTGGCGCTGCCAAGGTTGTGTTTGTCGGCGACAGCATAACCGAGGTTGCGGATGTCGAGGAGGAAAACAGCTGGGGCGCGTTGCTCCGCCAGAGCTTGGAGCGCACCTTTCCAGCGGTGGCCTGGGGTTTTGCCAACCTCTCCCTCGCCTCCCGCCATGCAGGGCACCTTGCCGATCCCGCCTATGCCGGGTTGTCGAGTGAGCCGATCGACAAGGAACTGGGCTTTCATCGCAGTTCGATTTCGGGTTTCCCGCGCGAAAGCTGGCAGGCGGGCTCTGTGACTGGCAAGTCCTGGCGTGATCATGTGAGGGACGAAGTGCCGGATCTGGTCATCTGGGCACACGGCATGAACAATTTCCACCTGTCGGGCCAGGAATACTACACCGCGGTGACGGACTTCCTCGACTATGCCGCGACCTGGCCAAAAGTTCCCGCTGTTGCCTTGGCGACGACGTTTCTGCCGACAAGGCTCGACCCAACGTACCGCGCACGGCAGGCGGCGCACGATGGCCACTACCGCATTTTGCGGGACGTGGCGGCCAACAGGCGCCTGGGTCTAATCGATGCAAACCGTGTCTACCATTTTCTGCGGGACGGTCTCGATGAAGGCCGCCGGCATTGGTTCCGGGAGGACGCATTCCGCGGCTGGAATACGGCATGGTGGGACTTCCTGGAGGGCGGCTCCAGTCAGGTGCTGGAGACATCCGGGCGTTTGCAGTTTTCGGGCGTTGCCCGGCCGCGGCGGAAACTGCGGGCCGCTGATTTTCAAGCCGATATCGTCTGGCGTCCGGCGAACGGCGGTGATGTGCTTGCCTTCAACTATCGCGTCGATCCGGACAACAGTGCGGACCGGTATGAGTTCCAGTGGTCGGGTCCGAATCTGAAGATCTACTGGAAGTCGACCGTCAAACTGGCCGCCATAGATGCGGCGGCGAGCGTGGATGCGGACAACTTCGTCCGCATCCGCTGTGATGGCGCGCGGCACCGGGTCTGGATCAACGGGCTCCTGAAGCTCGACGGCTATGACTATGAGTCGCTCGCTGAAGGTTCGTGCGCCTACAGGGCCTATTTGGGTAGCGCCGCGCCTGCGGAGATCGGATGCACGCTCAAAGCCGGTTATCCCGCCCAGTATGCCCGTCCGTTGCTGCACGAAGATGATCTGATCGGAATGGGTGATTGGGGGACGAATCCCGACAGCGAAGGCGGCAACGCCATCAACCACCCGAGCACGGCCGGTCACTATCTGATCTACGGACCGGCGATCGGTACGTTCATCGCAGGATTGCGTCAGCAGAAGGGCGACCGTGGGACGGTATCGGCCAAAGCGACCAGTGCAATCTCAACCACGTCAACGTCCTTTGCCGATACGGGCGAAACGGTCAGCATCGGCGCCGTTGGTGGCGAGCAGGCCTATGTCAGCTTCAACCTACATGTCCGCAATCAGTCACCTGTCACTAACGCGAACCTGGCGCGTGTGACGTTGAACGGCGCCCAGGTCGTAGAAACGACACAATACCTGCCACCGACAGACAATCGCGGTGTCGTTGTCTCGATGTCACGCGTGCCGGTCGACCTTGTGGCGGGCACGAACGAGTTCCGTCTGCAATGGATGGCGGAAAGTGGGGGGCACGTACTGGAAAGTGCTGTGCCGGGGCGGTCTCTGACGGTTGAGAGGCTCCGATAATGGCGGCGAACGCACCTGCAAGCCTGGTCGACTCCGAAGCGCGCGAGCGCATCGCGGAGTTGGCCGGCCGCCTGTCGGCTCACGAACGTCATTGCGAGGAACGGCACAACAATCTGCGCGATTTCATGGCTCAGATCGAACGGGATACGGAACGAATACACGCGAGGCTCAGCGCTATCTGGCGTTGGATCATGAGCGTGCTCGTCCTGCTGATTGTCACGATCCTCGGACTCATGAGCAACATCATAACCCGCACAATGATGGGAGTTTAAAATGAACTTAGTCACCTGGAATCATTCCGGAAAATACAACAAGGCGACGGCAGCCGCCGTCTCTCAGGCGCTGGTCCAGCTTGTTGCCGCCTTTGTGCAGTTTCCGCCGGATTTGGAGCAGGCCATTGGCATCGTCCTGACATCAGTGCTGGTCTATCTCGTGCCAAATCGTTCAACCGCGGAAGCTGGCAAACAAGGTGCGCCTACGTCGGCGGAGCCGCTGGTCGCTCACTTGCCGGCACCAGCCTTGGCGGCCGCATTGGCGTTGAGTCTATTCCTGGTTGGTTGTGCATCGCTGGTTTCCGGCGACGCCATTGCAGACAAGGTGCTGGGTGCGGATTGCGGCCCGGAAAGCCGGGTTTTCCGGGCCCGTGCCCTGACTGATGGGATTGAGCGAGCCTATCCAGACTTGGCCCTCGAGAGCGTACGCGAGGCCCTGTCGCAAATGAGCGAAGCTGTCAAAGGTGGGGAGCCGGTTGGACCGGCGGTAGGGGCCTTTCAGGACGCGATGATCTCCACGCTTGCCCCGATGATCTTGGCAGGCGGACAAGCTGGAGAGCCCGCTTGGATGAGCCTGCTGCACCTGCCTCCGGTGGCGGCGGAACTCGCCATGGTTCGCCATCAGGTTGGTGCATTCTGCGCTGCTGTTTGACTTGTAAAAAGAACAAAAAGGGATCAAATAATGTTTAAGTATCTGATAATGGCTGGATGCTTGGCGGCTCTCCTGCCCGCGGCGTCTGCCAGGGCACAGTCGGCTTGTGCTCCCCGCGCGTCCCTTGTGCAGGACCTCGCCGGGAAATACGCCGAACAGCAGGTCGCCATGGGCCTGGCAGCTGGTGGGCAGGTGATGGAGATTTTCGCTAATGCCGCCCAGGAATGGACCTTGATCGCGACGCGGCCTGACGGGGTGAGCTGTATCGTTGCGACGGGCACCCACTTGAGCCTGGTCCCGGCGCTGCCGGATTCTCCGCCCGCCGACCCGGCTTAGATGTCAATGAGCGAACCATCACCATGGCTGGGGCTCGCTGAACACTTGCCATATTTGGTTGAGTCCCAATTCGCTGCCTACCGGCGATTAGCGCATACCGAAATCTTACCGGAAGACGGGCCGCGGGAGTTGGTTGCGTGGGAGAACGCCCGGAAAGCGGCGTTGAGCCATTTGCAGGCGCTCATCCGGGTCTATGACCTGGTTAGCGGGCACATCACCCAAGAAGAAGGCCAGGCGGGTGGGTGGGATCCAGCCCTCGCCAGCGTCCTTGCCGATATCCGCCAGGAACTGGCGGCAACCGACGATGGAGAAGAGGATTTCGATGCATGAGCGGCCACCTGCTCACCGTCAGCTTCCCAGAGTTCGTTATGGTCTGGCAGCGTTGGCATGGCCAGAAGACGCCGGACCTGCACCGGCGCATGGTGCAGTGGATCGCCGCCCGGTTGAAAGCCGATGAAAACCGCTTGCTGCTGCTGGCTTTTCGCAACTCCGGAAAATCGACCCTGCTGGGACTGTTGGCGGCGTGGTTGCTGGCCAGGGATCCCGATCACCGCATCTTGGTACTGGCTGCCGAGCATGCGCTGGCGACCAAACTAAGCCGCTTTGCCCGGCGGGTGGTAGAACGTCACCCGCTATGTGTCGGGCTTCGGGGCAAGGATGGCGCGACGAGCTGGGCGGACGACTCCTTTACGGTACGCCGCAACGGTACCTGGCGGGACCCCTCGCTTTTGGCACGGGGCATTGGCGGCAACATCACAGGAGCGCACGCCGATACCGTTATCTGCGATGACGTGGAGGTTCCGAACACTTGCGGCAACGCAAGCCGCCGGGATTGGCTGCGTGAGCGGCTGACCGAGGTTGAACACATTCTGAGCCCCGGCGGGTTGCAGGTCTATGCCGGTACACCGCACACCTACTACTCGATTTATGCCGATCGTCCGCGGGAAGAAGCTGGCGAGGAGACGGCCTTTCTGGACGGCTATAGACGCTGCATTGTACCGGTCGTGAATGCCGATGGTGCCAGTGTTTGGCCGGAGCGGTTTCCTCCAGGCGAGATCGAAGCGATGCGCCGGCGCATAGGGCCAAGCGTCTTTGCCAGCCAGATGTTGCTTCAACCGAAGTGCCCGGAAGCTGCCCGCCTCGACCCTGCTGCCCTGGAACGGTACGACCACGAGGTCGATCTGGTCGAACGCAATCGGCGGCCCGACCTGAGCATTGGCGGCGTTCGAATGGTCGCCGCCAGTACCTGGTGGGACCCTGCATTCGGCAACCCGAAGAAGGGAGACGGCAGCACGGTTGCCGCCGTCTTTATCGATGGTGACGGCAATTATTGGCTGCACCGGGTGCTCTATATCAAGATTGACCCGGCGAGTTCGGTTGACCCCGCGACCCAACAATGCCGCCAGGTTGCGCGGTTACTATCGGAATTGCACCTGCCTTCGGTGACGCTGGAGAGCAATGGCATCGGCGCGTTCCTGCCTGGCATTCTCCGGCGGGAACTTTCGCGCCAGGGCGTTGCCGCGAGCGTTGTCAGCGTCTCCTCCCGGGAGTCCAAGAGCAAACGGATACTCTCCGCATTGGAAGCGCCGATTGCGGCTGGGATGGTCCGGTTACACGGCAGTGTTTGGCGAACGCCACTCATCGGAGAGTTTCGCGAATGGCACCCGGAAAGCCGCGGGCATGACGATGGCCTCGATGCTGTCGCCGGCGCGATTTCCGCTACTCCGGTCCGATTGCCGCTCACCTCCCGCAGCAGGGGGCCGGATTGGCGTGGGGCGGTTGCAGTGAAGGCGGACGCCGACTTTTCCGTCTGAGTTTCTCCTACCATTAAAAAGGAAAACCGAAATGTTTATGACTGTGGCCCCGGCCGCGGCAGCGATGCCGCATGACAATTCCTCTGAATTTTTGTCCGGCGAGAAGCGCGCTGCTTCGATGCCTGACGAGGCGCATCGGATTGGCATAGCCCTTGCCGGTTTGGTGCCAGACGGCAATGTGCGGGCGATGGAAGCGTTGGCCATCGTGATTATGCGTTCGGACTGGGGGCTTATTTGCGCTGCAGCTTCCTCACCCAGGCCGGTTGAGTTTGGGAATAGCTCAATGGATCGGTTGGTGGCCGCGGGTGAGCGGATCGCACGGCGGGCATTGGCTGGAACATTGGCAGATGCGTCCCGCGACGCCAGCAGGTTCCATCGTGTCGGCGATTTCCCGGACTGGGCGCGTGAAAGCAAGCCGGTCGCGCAGATCGGCGACTTCCTGTTTTACCGATTGTGATGAACATGGGTTCATCACCCCCTCTATTGCTGGTAGGAGAGGTGCTCTGATCCCGAAAATAGAAGCGTCGTCTCTTGACCGCCGATTTGTTCTACCGAATGGCAACCCGTGCCTTGCGCTGTTTCGATCCGGAGACAGCGCACCGGCTGGCGATCCGCACGCTAAACACCGGGTTGCTCCCGGCGGCGGACCCGATGCCCCCAAACTTGAAGACGGAAGTTTGGGGCAGGGAGTTCGTGAATCCATTGGGCATTGCGGCCGGCTTCGACAAGGATGCGGAAGCGATGGCGGCTCTGTTCCAGGCGGGCGCAGGCTTTGTAGAGATCGGTGCCGTAACGCCGCGGCCACAGCCAGGAAACCCAAAGCCACGGGTGTTTCGCTTGCCGGAAGATGAGGCGGTCATCAACCGCTATGGTTTTAACAGCGGTGGCCATGAACTTGCGCACGAGCGAATGACAGGGTTCCGCCGCTACAGCCGCTGGTCGGGTGGTATTGTCGGTGTGAATTTGGGCATGAACAAGGACGAGACCGATCCTCCGGAAGCCTACCGGCTGGGGGTTGTGCGGTTCGCGCGGACGGCTGACTTTCTGACCATTAACGTGTCTTCGCCCAACACGCCGGGCCTGCGGGATCTGCAGCAGGAGTCACTATTGTCGGAGATCGTAGGTGCTGCGCGCTCGGCATTGGACGAATTTCATTGCCCGCCTCCATTGCTCGTCAAGCTCTCACCCGATTTGAGCAACGATGCGGTCGATGCCTTGGTCTCGGACCTTACTGCCGGTGGAAAGATCGATGGCTGGATTGTCTCAAACACCACGATCGCACGGCCGGCGACCTTAAGGAGCACCGCCGCAACACAGGCAGGCGGGCTTAGCGGCAAGCCGGTTCGGGAGCGATCAACGGAACTGGTGGGCCGTGTCTACAAGGCCAGCGGCGGTGCTCCTATAGTAGGTGTCGGCGGTGTTGACAGTGGTATGGCGGCCTACGAAAAAATCCGTGCCGGCGCATCGTTGATCCAAGTATACACGTCACTGATTTTCGGCGGTCCCATGCACCTCGTTCGAATCGCCCATGAGTTGTCGGAATGTCTTACGAGAGATGGACTTACGTCGGTTGAGGCAGCGGTCGGCATCAATCATCGTTAAACGCGTTTGGAGCAACAATTCATCATGTCCGATTCCATATTGCCAGTGATGATTGACGGAATATCTTCCATTGCGGACCGGTACGATGGGTACCTGGTTGATCTTTGGGGGTGTGTCCACAATGGCATAGAGCCATACCCGGAAGCAGTAGATGCCCTGCTGCATCTGTCCCGCATGGGGAAAAAGATCAACTTGTTGTCGAATGGGCCAAGGCGAGGTGTTGATCTGATTGCGCGCTTGGATGAAATGGGCGTGCCGCGGGAGGCCTATCACCATGTGATGTCTTCGGGAGAAGCCGCCTGGCAGGCCTTTTCCGCCCGTTCCGATGAATTCCACCGGCAGTTGGGCAGGCGCTGTTACCACCTTGGGCCAAGCCGGGACGCCAGTGTTTTTGCCGGGAATGGCCTGGAGCACGTACTGGACCTGTCGGCAGCTGATTTTGTGCTCAACACCGGACCGACGGACTTCAGTCACAAGATAGGCGATTACGAGGAAGTATTGCGGGAGGCATTGGAGAATGACCTGCCGATGGTCTGTGCAAATCCGGATCTCGTAGTCCACATTGGCGATGATCTCGTTATCTGTGCAGGCTTGATAGCCCAGCGGTATGAAGAATTAGGCGGTAAGATTGCATATCACGGAAAGCCATACCCATCTGTATATGAGCGTTGCTATGAATTCTTGGTTGATATTCCGAAGAACAGGATTTTAGCCATTGGTGATGGCTTGAGAACTGATGTGTTAGGAGCCGCAAATCAAAGAGTTTCGAGTTTGTTTCTCACCCAAGGCATACATGTTGACGAATTAGGCAGCCGGATGAATGATCCGCAAGCGATTCGCGATTTAGCGATACGCATTGCTGCGGTTCCGTCTTTTGCTACCGCACGCTTGTCCTGGTAAATCGCTAGCTTTCTATCATCTACTTTTCCAGCCTAATCAATTTTCTAGGAAAAGCTGTTCGTTTCTGCCGTATGCGTCGGGCGGACTGGGTGATGGGAGCCGCGAAGCGGAGGGAAACACAAGGTTCGTATGCCATTTAGGGTTGACCCATACAATTGTATTCTGTAACCAGCTTCTGGATGTTGAGCTTGTGCTTCCGGGAAGCATGAACTCGTAGCTGGTCAAGGACGACAGAAATGGTGTTAACGGTGGCTCCAGAGCGGAAAAAACAACGGAAAACGCGCGGCAAACCGAACAATATCGATATCCATGTCGGTAATCGGGTTCGTCAGCGACGGACGTTGTTGGGGCTCAGCCAGGAAAAGCTTGCGGGGTCTTTGGATCTGACCTTTCAGCAAGTGCAGAAGTACGAAAGAGGCGCGAACCGCATTGGGGCCGGGCGTCTCTTCCAGTTGGCGCGGGCATTGGAAGTGCCGGTAACTTACTTCTTCGACGATCTTGACGAGGAAACTGGCAACGGATCGTCCACGGCGCAGTCGCCGGCGGCAACATATCAGCCCGACCCGATGAACCAGCGGGAGACATTGCTGTTGGTGCGGGCGTATTATTCGATCCCTGACCCATCAGTCAGGCGCCGCATGCTCGAATTGATGCGCTCTATGGGCGTGTGCGAGTCGGAAGTCCCGGAGACTTCCGACGCCATTTAGGCGGCTTCGTCACCCCTGATCAATGCTTGACGCCAGGCTGATGCGTCGGCTCGTCCCTTGACGATGCCGGCTCGCTCTGGGGTATGCATCATTGACTATCGATTAATGAACACGGGGCGGTGGCGGTAGTGCTAGCGTCTCTGACGGTTCAGATGAAGGGAAAGCCAGTGAGTCTCTCAGATTATATTTTCACCAGTGAATCTGTGTCGGAAGGTCACCCGGATAAAATTTGTGATCGGGTGTCGGATGCCATCGTCGATGCGTACCTTTCGACTGACCAGGCAGACATCGTTCGTTGCGGTGTAGAAACACTTGTGACCACAAACTTCGTTTGCATTGCAGGCGAAACACGCGGACCCGAAAGTGTCGATCACGCATTGATGGAGAAGCTGGCTCGCGAAGCAATTCGCGATATCGGTTACGAACAGGAGAACTTTCATTGGAAGAATGCGGAAGTTCTGGTGAAGGTGCACAGCCAATCGGCCGACATCGCACAAGGCGTCGATTCAGGCGGTAACAAGGATGAAGGCGCTGGCGACCAGGGTTTGATGTTCGGTTATGCATGCAATGAAACCGAAGAATTGATGCCTGCGCCGATCCACTTCAGCCATCAGGTGCTCCGCCGGATGGCGGAAGACCGGAAGTCTGGGGTGGTCAAGGGCCTGGGCCCGGACAGCAAAAGCCAATTCACGCTTCAGTATCGTAACGGCAAGCCCGTGGGTGCGACGTCTATTGTTGTCTCTACGCAACACGATGAGGGCATAAGCACGGAGGAAGTGCGTGAGATTGTCAGGCCTTACGTCATGAGCGTGTTGCCTGACGAAAGCTGGATGTGCCCGGAGGACGAGTTCTACGTTAACCCGACTGGCCGGTTCGTCATCGGTGGGCCGGACAGCGACGCCGGGTTAACGGGGCGTAAGATCATCGTCGATACCTATGGTGGCGCATCCCCGCATGGCGGTGGTGCCTTCAGCGGCAAAGATCCTTCCAAGGTGGACCGGTCGGCGGCCTATGCAACACGTTACCTGGCGAAGAATGTCATCGCCGCGGGGCTGGCTGATAAGTGCACCATCCAGGTCGCTTATGCGATTGGCGTATCGAAGCCGCTTTCGGTTCATGTCGATGCTTATGGCACGATGAAAGGTGGCGTAACCGAGGCGCGTTTGGAAGAGGTCCTGCCGACCTTGATGGACCTGTCGCCCCGGGGTATCCGGCAACACCTGCAATTGAACCGGCCGATCTATGTGCCGACGTCCTCCTATGGCCATTTTGGCCGGAAGCCGACAGACCAAGGTCACTTCACATGGGAAAAGACCGATCTGGTCGACGCCTTGAAGAAGGCGGTGTAGCCGAAGGCGGCACATCTGGCGCGGAGAGGGTTCTTTTTGGCCGCCGCTTTGGGCGGCCAATGCGCGATACCCGCAGAAAAGCACTTGAGACCTTCCTGCCGGAAATCTCAATTGACTTGCCGCCAACCGGGATGCTGGAGCCACGGGCGTTATTTGGCGACAGCATCTCGGAGGTGTGGCTGGAAATTGGCGCCGGGAATGGCGAGCACGCTGTTTGGCAGGCGGCGCGAAATCCGTGTGTCGGGTTGGTCGCGGTAGAGCCATATATGAATGGCGTCGGTAGCCTCGTTGCAGAAACGCAAGAGCAGGGGTTGAAGAATGTCCGGGTTCTCGCTGATGACGCGCGATTGTTGCTTGATCGGTTAGAGCGCGCTTCCATCAACAGGGCGTTCATCTTGTTCCCGGACCCCTGGCCGAAGCGGCGTCATTGGCGACGACGGATCATCTGCCCGGCCGTGTTGGATCAATTGGCGGCTGTGATGCCTTCGGGCGCCGAATTGCGCGTCGGCACGGATCATCCGGAATATCTTGTCTGGATGCTGCGGATCCTTCGCTCCCATCCACAATTTTGTTGGCAGCCGGCGGGAGCTGATGATTGGCGGAAGCGTCCGGAAGATTGGCCGGAAACACGGTTTGAGGAAAAAGGCTGGGCTGCTGGCCGGGCATCGACCTATCTTTCGCTGCGGCGTGTTTGAGATTGGCGTTTCCGGTTGATGTTTTCACTCATCCGAGCTATGTAAGGGGCAGTTGGCCTTGGTTGGTCAGCGCTCTCTGTAGAAATTGTCAGAGGGTGGGCTTTAGCGAGCCCGCCCCTTTTTGTTTAGAAGCCGCTGAAATCGTTGTTGTCTCAGTGGCCGCCAACCGGATCGCCTGGAGGATAGGTGCCTACACTCGTTGATCGCATCGGGGAAATTGTTACACCGCAGATTGAATCTCTGGGACTAGCCGTGGTGCGCATCAAGCTGTTTGGCGGGCGCCGGCAAGTGTTGCAAATTATGATCGAGCGGGCGGACGGCAGCGACGTGAATGTCGAGGAGTGTGCGTCGGCAAGTAGGGTGGTTTCGCCATTGCTCGACGTGTACGATCCACTTTCCGATGCCTACCAGCTGGAAGTTTCTTCGCCCGGAATTGACCGCCCGCTGACGCGGCCTGCCGACTTTGAGCGGTATGCGGGATTTTTGACGAAGGTTGAGTTGTACGAGTCTGTTGATGGCCGGAAACGGTTCCGTGGCGTGTTGCTGGGGCTTTCAGAGGATGGCCAGGTGCGGCTGGATGTCGATGGCACGCAATTACAATGGCCGATGGACCTGATTAGCGGCGCGAAGCTGGTCCTTACCGATGAGTTGATCGCAGCGCACGAAGAAGCCGCCTCAGACGCGGCTGCGCTGGTACAGTAGGAGCGAGGCGAGGGATGGTACAGATCCTGGGTGCGGAACTGCTGCAGGTTGCAGATGCGGCGGCCCGTGAGAAAGGAATAGACCGGGAAGAGGTGTTGGATGCCATGGAGCAGGCAATTCAACGGGCCGGCCGGTTCAAGTATGGGCTGGAGCATGACATTCGTGCCGAGGTTGACCGCAAGACCGGTGACATTCGCCTGACCCGCTTCCGTGAAGTGGTCGAGGATGACGCGGAAATCGAGAACGAAGCAGCGCAAATTCCCGTAACGGCTGCTAAGCGCTTCAAGGATGACGCGGTGGTCGGCGAGTTCCTGATGGACCGACTGCCTCCGGTGGACTTCGGCCGTATTGCTGCGCAGACCGCCAAACAGGTCATTGTGCAGAAAGTGCGCGAAGCCGAACGTTCCCGGCAGTACGATGAGTTTAAGGATCGTGTCGGCGAAATCGTCAACGGTACCGTAAAGCGGGTCGAGTTCGGCAATGTTATTGTCGATCTGGGTCGGGCAGAAGCGATCTTGCGCCGTGACGAGATCATTCCTCGGGAGCATTTCCGGCGGAACGACCGGGTTCGCGCGTTGATTTATGACGTTCGTGAAGAAAGCCGCGGGCCACAGATTTTCCTATCCCGGACCAAGCCGGATTTCGTGCGCCGCCTCTTCGCGCAGGAAGTGCCGGAGGTCTATGACGGCATCATTGAAATACGTAGCGCAGCGCGTGACCCCGGCAGCCGGGCAAAAATCGCTGTTATCTCCAATGACTCATCCATCGATCCGGTGGGCGCCTGCGTTGGCATGCGTGGCAGCCGTGTTCATGCGGTCGTCAACGAGTTGCAGGGCGAGCGGATCGATATCATCCCTTGGGCGGAAGACCCGGCAACCTTCATCGTCAACGCGCTGGCGCCGGCAGAAGCGGCAAAGGTCGTGATTGATGAAGATGACAATCGGATCGAGGTGATCGTTCCGGATGATCAGCTGAGTTTGGCAATTGGTCGCCGCGGACAGAATGTGCGCCTCGCCAGTCAGTTGACGGGCTGGTCCATCGACATCATGACTGAGGAGCAGGAATCGGAGCGCCGTCAGGAAGAGATACGGCTACGCACTCAGGAGTTTATCGACAGTCTCGACGTTGACGATGTGATCGCTCACCTGTTGGTGGCCGAAGGGTTCGCTGGCGTCGAAGATGTTGCGTTCTCCGAGCTGGAAGAACTCATGACTATCGAAGGCTTTGACGAGGAAATCGCCGAAGAGCTTCGCCGACGGGCGCAGGATTTCGTCCTGTCCGAGCAGGAGCGGATGAATGCACGGCTCGAGGAGCTGGGCATGACGGAGGCGTTGTACGAAACCGAGGGCCTCTCGCTTTCGGCGCTGGTTCGGCTTGCGGAGGCTGGTGTCGTGGAGGCCGACGACCTGGCCGACCTGTCTAGCGACGAACTTCGCTACATTCTCAATTCGGAAACAGAAACAGCGACGGTCGATCAGATTGCGGCACTAGGTGAAGCCGAGCTGCGGCAAGGCATCGACAATAGCCCAATGGAAGCAGAGGTGGCAGACGCCATCATTATGGCAGCACGCGCGCACTGGTTCGAGGATGAGGCGGATGCCGCCGATGCCGCCGAACCTGAGCAAGCGGCAGAGTAGGGGCGGTGCTTTGCCGAGCGATATTCAAGCCATGCCCGCACAGGCGAGCCATGTAACTCCAGCGCCAACGTCTGAAGAACGGCTTCCCCGCCGTTGTATAGCGACCCGGCAGCGCCAGCACCGCAACGGCATGTTGCGTTTTGTGCTCGGGCCGGAAGACGTTGTCGTTCCCGATCTGGAAGAAAAACTTCCTGGCCGCGGATTGTGGGTCGGCGCTGAAAAGCACGCATTGGAAAAAGCCGTATCCGCCAATCTTTTCGCGCGCGCTGCAAAGGCGCCGGCGGTTGTGCCGCCTGACTTGGTGGCGACAGTGACTGACTTGGTGCGCAAGCGGTGCCTGATGTGGATCGGGTTGGCCCGGGGCGCCAGCAAACTTCGGCTCGGTGATTTTCAGGTCCAGGATGCCC